>OZ252218.1:0-4330878 GCA_965249085.1 Phototrophicaceae bacterium
GGACAATGAGCCGGGTGATTATTTAGTATTGCAGCGGCTGTGGATACTCTTCCATCGGGAGATTAGCAAGTCTGCCGCGAAAGAAGATCCACCTTGCCACTACCCACAGATTGCCGAAACCGGAACACCCACACCTGTCGTTTTCTGGAACAGTTTCCTGCCTATGCTGGGGATGGACGAAGAGAGTCTGCGCCAAAGCGAGATGTTTCAATTGGCGCGCCAGAGCATCGCCGACATGGCGACTGACTTGAAGACGCGAGGCGCCGAATTGATTCTGATGTACATCCCGCAAAAGGCAGAACTATATTGGTACTATTTGAGTAAAGAAGGCGTGCAGGTCCTCATCGAAGAGGCGTTGAAAGACGAAAAAAATACCGGGCTTGAAAATATCGCTACGAACTTGTCGGCGCAGCGCGACCTCATGATGGAAATGGCCGCCGAACTCGCGATACATTTCCTCGACTTGACGCTTCCACTCAACGAAGCGATAAGCAACGGGCAGCAACCGTACTTTTTTGCCGACACGCATTGGAACCAGACCGGGCACAATATCGCGCGAAAAGCCTTGCTCGACTTTTTGAATCGGTCTAACCTTGAGAAGTAATTCACGATGACGATCCGCTCACACGGTGGGGTGTCTACTTTTGTACGCAATCAATTGCCGGAGTGAAGACTTGAAAGAGTTGTGGCAGGTCGCCTGGGAGCGTTTCAGCATTAATTCAGCAATAGTCGCGGACTTCAATGGTCGCATGATCGCCACGCTGTTTTATTTTACGGTCTTCGTTCCCTTCGGTCTCTTGTCCACCATCTTCATGGACCCGCTCCGTCGGAAGTCGACCGACAACCATTGGCTGGAACGCGAGCCGGTGCCGACCGATGTCTCATCGGCGAAGGAACAAGGGTGAGCATGTATATACTGGGCATTTCAGCTTTTTACCACGACTCGGCCGCGGCACTGATCAAAGACGGAGAGTTGGTTGCGGCGGCGATGGAAGAGCGCTTCTCGCGTATCAAACACGACAACGGCTTTCCCAGCCTGGCCGCGGAATTTTGTCTCGCGCAAGCAGGAATCAGCGCGAACGATCTGGAATACGTCGTATTCTACGAGAAGCCGCTGCAAAAATTCGAGCGCATTTTGCAGACGGCGCTCAATACTTTTCCCCGTTCGGCCGGCTTCTGGCGCGAGTCAATGATGACCTGGCTCAGTGAAAAGCTTTGGGTGCGCAGCCATGTGGCGCGCGGCGTCGGCGTGCCTTACGAGAAAGTGCTCTTCTGCGATCACCACATGAGCCATGCCGCCAGCGCTTTTTTCGCCAGCCCGTTCAAGGACGCTGCCATACTGACGGTCGATGGCGTCGGCGAGTGGACGACGACTACGCTGGGCATAGGCAAAAGTACCTTGGGCGAAACAGATGACGGCGCCCCTTCTCTTGAGCTGTTTGAAGAGCAGCGCTTCCCGCATTCGCTCGGACTGCTCTATTCCACTTTTACCGCCTGGCTTGGTTTTCGCGTCAATAATGGCGAGTACAAAGTCATGGGCATGAGCCCGTACGGGACACCGCGCTATCTGGACAAGATTGAGAAGGTCGTTAACGCAGAGGCGAACGGCGCATTCCGGCTGAATATGGATTATTTCGACTTCCATCGTTCAGCCACCCAAAGCTACAGCGGGAAGTTCGTCGACCTCTTCGGGGAGCAGCGCGATGCCGACGGTGACTTTTTCACTCAGCGCACCAACCCGGAACGCGCCGCTGAGAAGGCGGCGATGGACAGCAATCAGTATTATGCTGACGTCGCCGCCAGCATCCAGCATTTCACCGAAGACACCTTGATCAAGATCGCTACGCATCTACATGGGCGAACGGGCATGCGGAAACTGGTCATGGCCGGTGGCGTCGCACTGAATACAAAAGCCAACTGGCGCATCTTGAACGAGACCCCCTTTGATGAGATTTGGATTCAACCTGCGGCCGGCGACGATGGCGGCGCATTGGGCGCGGCGCTCTGGGCTTGGCATATCCTCTTGGGCAAGCCGAGAAAATGGGTGCAAAAGCACGCCTACTACGGCAAGAGCTACGGCGATGACGAGTGCGGCCAGTTTCTTGATAATGAAGGTCTGAAGTATGAGACCTACACCGATGAGACTAGACTCACGGAGACGATCGTCGATGCCTTGACGCGGCAGCAAGTGATCGGCTTTCATCAGGGTCGCTTTGAATGGGGTCCGCGCGCGCTGGGCAATCGCAGTATCCTCGCCGATCCACGCGGGGCGGATATGAAAGAAATCGTCAATACGAAGATCAAATTCCGTGAACCCTTTCGCCCCTTTGCGCCTGTCATTCTGCGGGAGCGCGCGCCAGAATACTTCGAATATCCCCAGGTCGCTCAACATGATTCGCCGCGTTACATGCTCATGGTGGCGCCAATCAAGGCTGACAAACAGTGCGAGCTTCATGCCGTCAATCACGAAGGCACCGGACGCTTGCAATCGATTGACCGAGAGACAAATGCGCGCTACTACGACATTGTCCGGACATTCGGCGAAGCTACCGGCGTACCGGTCGTATTGAACACGTCGTTTAACTTACGGGGTGAACCCATTGTCAACACGCCGCGTGAGGCATACAATACCTTTCGAAACAGCGACATTGATATACTGGTGCTGGGTTCGCACATCGTACGAAAACCTACCTAAATCATAGGGGCGAGGCTAGAGCTAACCATGACTTCCAAGGCGAAAAAAGACGGTGACTCCCCGAGCGCGCTGCAAGACTTTTTTGTTAGAATGGGTGTCCTTGGTGAATTGCTGGCCTTCCTCTGGAAGCGCAAGCTCTATTGGATGCTGCCGATGGTCATCACACTGCTGGTTTTCGCTGTGTTGATCGTTGTTGGCGGCTCAAGTCCCCTGAGCCCATTCATTTACACATTGTTCTAGGCGCCCCCGGCGGACGCCCGCGACTGCACTATGGAATCGACAGACGTAAAAGTTCTTGCCTTGATGGTCTTGGCCGTGATTGCACTGCGGCTGGGCTGGCTTGTGCATCGGCGATCCGTATCGCGCAAGCCGATCTACGGCGGCGTCACATCTCTCATATTCAACTTCCTCTCGGGGATTTGCTTTGCTGCGATCTTGCCGACTGTCTGTTTCAGCGTGCTGATTCTGCAGCCGGAAGCGCCGAGAATTGCCGGTGTGACCTGGCATCCGCTGCTGCTGGTGGTGTTGACGTTTGGTGTCGGCAGTATAGCGTTTGCCCTGCTTCACGCGCTGGTGGAACGCGGTCCCATGCGGCGCGCGTTGCAGGAAGAAGCGACGCGAGACACGCTCGGCTGGACGGAGAAGGACGCAAAGTCTTCAGGCTTGTAATTCGTACCCAGTTGGGACACACGCCGATACTGTTCTGGATTCTACGTGATACCGACTAGACTGAATTGTGTTACGTATGCCTTAACAACCAATAAGTCGTACTTGGTTGAGCCTTTGACGATCAACGGCTAAGGATTTTTGAGCGGCCAGTGCGTTTCTGAACAGCCGCATGTGATATAATCCTCGGCTTTTGTCACTCGCAATAGGCACGAGCAATTGGCACAATGAAATATGTCTGACAGTTCACGAAGTGCTCTGACAACATCATTGAATTCTTCGACGGTGAGGTTTTCCCATGAATTGTAATGCACAGCAATGTTGATCATCCATTTCTCACTGTCTATGGTTGCATTAATTTCGCGGCGACGACCATCTAAGGCTTGGATTCTTTCAAAGGAGCTAATGTCCTTGGCTTTTTGTGCAACGTTTTTCGCTTTTTTGAGTAGATTCCGAAATTTTCCGCGCGCCGGATCATAAAAGTCTGACAGCGGCAACTGTCCGTCGAACCTGAATCTTACAGGAGCCTCAAGGCTATCGCACACATGTCGGAAGAATGACTCGGCCCACCAACGCAGTTTTCCAGCGGCTGCATTTACATCGTTGGTCGCCAAGTCTGTAGCAATCTTGGTCCAAACTCCAGCATACTCCCTTGTCACTATTCCGCTTTGGATATTCCAACTCAAGATTTCCAGAGTTTCCGAAGCCTTTGACACAAACATTGCTTTTTGCAACTGTTCTGTCCACGTTCTATCGTGGGTTGTGACAATGCTTTGCCTATCGCTGAATTCTTCCTTAAGCAATTGTGCGAGTGCCTTGCGATGACCAGCATCAACGGACATCACCACGTCGTCAAGGAGCATTATCTCAAGATCGGCACCTGATAGTCTCCTAGACAAGACGAGAAACAGACAGAGTCCCATACTGTCCTGATGTCCCTCGCTATGTACAGCGTTAGGTGGATACATTCTGCCATCATAAAACTCAACGTCCAGATTTAGTGCTGCCTCCTTCGGCCAAAGACTTGCGTCGAACGAGTCTTCGTCCGCATGTAATCTACGGTACAGGCGTACAAACTCATCGGAAATGTTTTCATATTCTTTGTTAAGCACGTGATCACGTGAATCAGTAAAGTATTTGTTCAGCGACACAATTTTGTTGAATGCCCGCATGCTAAGCTTGTAGCTCGATTCGTACCGTTTAAGTTGGCCGAGAGCGGATTCTGCTTGCGCCAGCCTTGTATAAGCGACCGCCTCAGGACTATCTACCGAAGTATCTCTCTCTGCAAGCTCATTGAGTTCCCGCAAAAGGCGTTCAAGTTTGGCTCTAACTGACTCTGCAGCAAGCAACTCAATAACTTGATCGGTTGGAAGGTCATTAAGCGGGTAGCTCTTAAGGCTATCCTGCAATGCGGTCCCTAGTGACTCCAATTGCCCTTTCCAATGCCGGAATTCAATTTGTAGCACTTGCGAAACATAGTCAGGCGCAGAAATAATATGTTCAACGTTTGATAATATATCATAAACACATGCGCGTAGATTACGTTCCAACGTCTGAAGTTCCTCGAGAAATCGACCCGCTGCTGAGGCTTGAGCGATTTTTTGTTCAAGATGGGCTTTGAGGTCCACGTTGTTCCATCGACGATCACAGAGCGGACAAGAATTGTCATCAATTAGGTCGATTCCGAGTTCAAGGAGTTGTTGCTGAGACAAAGAGCGTAACAACATAGGGTCTCTTCGCAATTCACTCAGTTTTTTCCTCAGGTCGCGTTCCAATTTCACTACGATCCCGAATTGGGGTTCACTCGTAAGTTGCAATATCTTGCTGGCATGTTCAGTCAGCAGCGTGGTACTTACGGACAGCTTCTCGCCAGAAGAGGGAAGGTCGATGTCACATTTGACAGTTTCAGCCGAAAAACTCTCCAGCGTTCTAGCGCCCAATGTATGACGGCAATCGTTTATGGCGCGCAAAATCTCGGTGGAATCATATCTATCTAGCCCAAAAATCGCGGCTACACTGCTTTGCGAAGCTTCAAGCTTGTCATTGGCGGCATCTCTACTCTTCTTTAGTCTGCCGTTGGCACTTACTAGGCTTTTGCGAACATCTCCGACAAGCTCTAGGTTTAGAAGCGCCTCGATCTGTTTAGCACGATTTGCAGGAGAGACAGTTATGAAGTTCAGCATTTGCCGGCGTGTTAGCATGTGCTGTCCCTGCCGTGCGAGACGCACTGTATCATCCAGTCCTGTTGGAGTGCCGCTCGGACACTCTAGCGTTTCCGGATTACACATGTATCTCTCAATCCACACCGGCTGACCGTGTCTTGGCAAATGTACAAACGCCTTAACATAGCCCTTCTCAGGCTGTGTAGACATATCAACGTGTATGCCATGCTTCGGCAATGAAACTCCGCCAGTTCCGTGACCCTGTAACCTTGACATGTTGCCGGTAAGCAAGAAGTCAATCGTATCTAGTATTGAGCTCTTGCCCGTACCATTCGCACCGAGGATGATCGCATTTTGTCCCCGGAATTCGTGGTCAAAGTACGGGATGCCGCGAATGTTGCTAATTTCCAGGTTGTGAATTCTCACCCGATTCTCCTTGTAGTACTTCCAGCACTTTTGCATGATCTTCTATGCTGCCGGATTCAAACAGCTCGGCAATTTGCTGAACCAGATCTTCCGAGAATAGCTCATCCCGGTTCAGACGTTGGATTACCGCTTCTCCGATTTCTTCGAAAATCGGGGGTTTTGGACCAGTCAAGATAACCTCCCTACCTTATACAGAAACTAACAGACACTGCTAGCGCAGGAATTGGCGTTGTGAAAATTGTAAAATGGAAAATGAAGAATCCGCCAATATGTCGTTTTCCTGGCGGATGCTGCTGAGTGAAGGAAATCTTTTTGATCAAATGTCGAGGTTGCGCACCTGCCTGGCGTGGGTCTGAATGAAGCGGCGGCGTGGCGGCACGCTCGATCCCATCAGCATGTCAAAGATTTTGTCCGCATCAGCCGCGTCCTCAATCGTCACCTGCAGCAGCGTGCGCGTTTCCGGATCCATCGTGGTTTCCCACAACTGGTCCGGATTCATCTCACCCAAACCTTTGTAACGCTGTACCGTGACTTTTTCCGGATTCTTGAATCCTTTGACGGATTGCTTAAGCAATTCATCGTCAGATAAGCCGGCGGTTGGGTAAATGTAGCGCATTTTCTTGCCATTCTTCAGCAGAAAGATCGGCGGCTGCGCAATGTACAGATGACCCTGTTGCACAATCTGCGGCATATGACGGAAGAAAAACGTCAGCAGCAAGGTTCTGATGTGGCTGCCGTCCACATCGGCATCGGTCATGATAATCACTCTGCCATAGCGCAGACGGTCGATCGTCATTTCTTCGTGGATGCCCGTGCCGAGTGCGGAGATCAAGGCCTTGATTTCGTTATTGTCCAGGATCTTGTCAATGCGCGCGCGTTCGGTATTCAGGATTTTGCCGCGCAAAGGCAAAATCGCCTGAAAGTGCCGATCGCGTCCCTGTTTGGCGCTGCCGCCGGCCGAATCCCCCTCGACGATGTAGATCTCGGCATTGTCACCGCGCTCGGAGCAATCAGCCAACTTGCCCGGTAAGGTACTGCTTTCCAGCAGGCTCGGGCCGCTGCGAACTAAATCACGCGCTTTCTTGGCCGCTTCGCGCGCGCGTTTGCTGGTCATGCATTTCTCGACGATACGACGTGCCTCGCGAGAATTCATCTCCAGGAATTCGTTGAAGGCTTCGGTCACAACTTGTGATACGGCGCCTTGTACCTCCGGATTGAGCAGCTTGACTTTCGTCTGGCTCTCGAATTGCGGATCCGGGTGCTTGACGCTAACGACCGCTGTCAGTCCTTCCAGCGTGTCATTGCCGGAGAAGTTGCCATCTTTGTCTTTCAGCATGCCCGCTTTCTTGGCGTAACGATTGATGACGCCCGTGATTGAAGAGCGCAGGCCGGTGATATGAGTGCCGCCGTCCGGCGTGTTGATGGTATTGGTGAAGGCAAGTTCCGTGGTCGTAGCGACATCGGCATATTGAAGGGCAGCTTCCACGCCGATTATGTAGGGCCGATCGTTGCGGTCAACAAGTGTGATGTCGCGGTCGGCATGAATAATACTGTGGATTTCTCGGCGGTTGCGATTCAGATAGCGGACAAAGGATCGCAATCCGCCATCAAAATAGAAGTTCACCTCGCGCTCAATCGGTTTGGTCCGTTCGTCGCGCAGCGTGATTGTGACTTGACGCGTAACAAATGCCATCTCGCGAAAGCGTGTCATCAAGGTGCTGAAGCTGAATTCGTTGTTCTCCATCACGGTGAAGTCCGGCACAAAATTGATGACCGTTCCGGTATCCTCGCCGTCTTTCAACTTGCGAATTTTTCTCACCTTGCTGGTCGCCAGTCCCTCGCAGTACGTCTGCTGCCAGACATGCCCATCGCGATAAATGGTGGCGGTCAACTCCGCTGACAGTGCGTTCACGGCACTGACGCCGACACCGTGCAGTCCACCGCTGACCTTATAGGCTTCGTTATCAAACTTGCCGCCGGAGCCCACTTCCGTCATCACAAGTTCGAGCGCGGACTTGCCGCTTTCGTGCTTAAGGACGGGAATGCCGACGCCGTTATCCTTGATTGTCGCCGCGCCACCTTCATGTAATGTGACTTCTACGCGATCGCAGCGGCCGGCCAACGCCTCGTCAATTGAATTGTCCACCACTTCGTAAATGAGATGGTGTAAGGCGCGTCCATCCGTTCCGCCGACGTACATACCCGGACGCCGCCGGATATGCTCGCGCGGTTCAAGTTTCTGGATGTTGCTGGCACCGTATTCACGCTCTTGCTGCGCGATCAGATCTCTGTCTTTTGCCATCCCTGCTCCTGACAAATTGGCCGCAGAATGTTACTCGTGATATCGTAATTGCAGTCGTCTCATAGATCGCGAAAAGCCGCGATTTTCCTATGCACGACAGGCGTTAAGTCTCTAATAGAATTATACTACAGGGACGGTGTTCGGACAATGCGAGCCAGGCGCAATTTGAGGCTTGTACTATTGACAGCTTCAGGCGGCGCTCATAGAATCGCGGCACATGCCTCTGTAGCTCAGTGGACAGAGCACCGGTCTTCTAAACCGTTGGTCGCAGGTTCGAGTCCTGCCAGGGGCGTTTCCTCACTTGGCCACCCCAGGCAACGATTTCTGTGATTATGAAGTGATCTCAGCAAACAACTGAAGAATGTCGCTGCCCAGCGCCGTCTTGGTGGTCTTCGCCCATTTTTCCAGTTCACGAAAATGCGCGACCGCTTCCGCCCGGCGTCCCAATCGGACGTAGAGGCTGAGCAGCTTGTAATGAATTTGCTGGCTAGAAAAGTCCGTATCGATTGCGCGCAAGAGCGTAAGCAGCGCCAATTCATCATTGCCACGCTCTTGCCAGATATCAGCTATGTTTTCGAGCGCCTCAATATGGGCAATCGCATAGGATTCGCGCCGTTCCTCGATCCAGCCTTCGTTATGCCCCTGTAAGAAAGGACCACGGTAGAGCTTGGCTACCTTTTGCCAAGACTCAAATGGGTCTTCCGGTTGACCATAGCGGCATTCCAGCAAGGTTTCTACAAACTCGAAGGCGTCGAAATAGAAGGGAATGCTGGGTTCAATCCGGTAGTAGGTGCCGTCATGCGACAAAATATCCATGCCCAGGGCTTTATGCAGCCGCCGCTTGGTCACATGGAAAACGTTGACCGCCTGATCAATGTCCAGGTTCGGCCAAAACGTCTCGCAGATCTGATTTCGCGTCGCCTCTGGCCGATCCATGATGAAGAACAGCAAGAGACGCGGCAAGTGCCCTTCCCAGTTGTCGATCAGATAGTCGTCCAGGAAGACATAACCGGGTCCCAGCGAAAGTACTTTGAGGCTCGCGCCATCTTCGTTGCGATTGCTGTAAAAATTTTCACGAACGAGGTCGTCGTCGCGCAAAATGACGGCATGCCGCTTGGCCATCATTGACAGCCAGGGAAGCCGAGGCAGTGTCCGACCATTCAGCACAATCGTGCAATTGTCGGGCGCAGAATGCGAAAGCCGCTCAACGAAACGATGTACATCATCCGCCAAATCGGCGCGGTCAAATTCATCGAGCACGAGATAAAACTCGCCAACTTCGAGTTCATTCAGTTCCTCAATGAAAGTATCAAGGATCAAGTCCACATGCTTGTAAGGATCATCGAGCACATTCGCGGGCAGCACGTTCAGCCGACGACCGAATGTCTTGCGCTGCTTTGAAAGGCTGCGCATGATCCCGGTCAAGAAGTTGAGCAAGTTAATATCATCAATATCTAAAGCATGGTACAGGACGCTGGCTTCCGCATCGCCCAGAAGTCGCGCCAAAACAAGCGACCGAAACCGGCTGGACGGGTGAAAAAGGATGATCTTTGATTGGTTTGCGAAGCGTTGTAAGCAGGCGTATGCCGGCTCAATCTGGTTGTGGATATTCATAAGTCAATCTTCTTAATAGTTCCGTCTTGGCATCAAGTCCAGTAGTGTATCACAAAAACTAATATCGTAATAGTCAAAAGACGGGCAAGTAAGTTGCCAGCCCTACCCGATTGAACGATCCGGATGTTTGTGAAAACAGTTACTTTCTGCCCTTCAATTTGGCGCCGGCGGCACGTATATTACGGTTCGATCTCCATACGCACAAGCTCACGCCGCAAGGTCTTACCGACAGCGGTCTTGGGTAGTTCGGCAATGAAGGCAATTCGGCGCGGAATTTCATAAGGCGCCAGTTTCTCCTCGAGGTAAGCGATAACCTCTTCATCGGTCAGCGTTTCGCCAGGCTTCAAGACGATCCAGGCTTTGAGCGTCTCCTGGCCAACGCGCTCCGGATGCGGGATCGCCGCGACACCGACTTCCAATACCGCCGCATGCGATGCAATCGCGTTTTCGACAGTCGTGGGATAAACGTTGTAGCCGCCGATCAGAGCCATATCTTTTTTGCGATCGACAATATAGAAATAGCCATCCTCATCCATCCGCGCGATATCGCCAGTGTAAAGCCAGCGGACGCCGTCCTTCTCCTTCAGCACGTTTGCAGTCTCTTCCACCATGCCGTGATAGCCCACCATTAGATTCGGTCCGGCCATCACCAGCTCGCCTACTTCGCCTACCGGCACGTCGGTCTCGCCATCCTCGAGGCTGACAATACGCATATCCATTTCAGGCAATGGCAGGCCGATCGACCCGGGACGATTCTCTTTGTATATCGGGTTTACATGTGTCGCGGTCGGGGCCTCGCTCATGCCGAATCCTTCGCGCACCGAACCCCCGGACAGTCGTTCGAATTCCGCCTTGGTCGCTTCCGGCAGCGGCGCGGAGCCGCTTAGACAGAGGTGGAGTGAACTCAAATCGACTTCGCCGCTCTGCACCTTCGGATGATTGTTGATGGCGTTGTACAGCGCCGGAACACCCGGAAAGAGCGTCGTGCGAAACGTTTCAATATTGCCCAATACGTCGTCGATATCGCGCGGATTCGGTACAAGAACAATCTTGCAGCCGCGATAGACGCTTGTGCTGACAACGACTATTAGACCGTAAGCGTGGAAAAAGGGGATCGCGCCGAGAAATACCTCTTCTTCAACGGGTGTATCAAATAGATCGAGTATCCCTTCGGTCTGCAGCATGTTGGCGACCAAGGCGCGATGTTTTGACATGGCTGCTTTGGCCACCCCGGTCGTACCACCGGTGTACTGGAAAATTGCTAGATCATCCGGCTGGACCTGTACATTCGCCCGCTTGCCGTCGTATTTGGCAAGCAGGTCCTGGAACCAATAGTCGCCCTCGTGTACATCGGCGAGGAAATGACCTTCCTTCTTTTCCTTGGCAATTGTGAAAAGAAACTTCGCCAGGGGGTGCAGGTATTCCTTGATGTTAGCAACAATAACCCTCTTGATCTTGGTCCGTGGCTGAACCTCCTTGACAAGGTCGTAAAACAGCGTCATTGTCAATACGAACTCGGCGCCGCAGTCGTTGAATTGATGCGCCATTCTTTCGGCGGGAAAGGTGGGATTGGTCGCGGCGACGACGCCGCCGGCTTTCAAGATACCGTAGAAGCTTATGACAAAAGCAACCGAATTTGGCATAACGATGGCGACGCGATCGCTTTTCTGCAGTCCCATATCAACCAGTGCTGCCGCCAGAGCATCCGACGCCCGGTCCAAGTCCTCATACGTTATCGATCGGCTGACGCGGCCAATGAGCGGCAGGTTCGCCGGCGTGATCAGAGCCGTGTTATGCGGTATCCGGTTTCGTGTGTCCTTCAAGAACTGATGCAGCGAGACGTCAGGTATGCGCACCGATGTTGGCATGCCAACATCGTAACTATTTGTCCAAGGCCTGTCGGAATATGTCACCATAGACACCTGCTCCGGAGATCATAAGGAAATATAGAACTTGACTAAGTATAGCGTGTTTCTTGACCGCTCCACAAGGATTCATACTTGGCAGACAGAGTTTGACCAGTAAATCACGGGCTATGCGGGCGAAAATCCAGCGCGTAGCATAACCGAATGCCAACAAATAATATGGGATTGCCGGCACCTGGCCTTTCAAAGCGCTAATTCGATACGTTAATGATAACAAGATACGTATTCCTTTGCTTTACATGCTGGAGAATGCTAGATGCACATCTGACAGTCTCGGTCATACGGACACTTTACCAGCTACGTACTGAGCCACGCCAGCCAGTCGACCGGTATTCTAGTGATTTGACCGGTCGCGTTAAGACAGACCAATTTGATTGTGGCGCTAAAGAGTACATCATTGCTGACAGTGTCGACGATTTCGCAGCCGAATGTCATTGTGCGGGTCTTGTAATCCGCGATCCAGGTCTTCACCGTGACCTGTTGGTCGTATTGGGCTGCCTTGCTGTATCGCGCTTCGAGCTCGCCGGCGACAAGATAAAATCCGGACGCTTCAATATCGGCGTAACTCCAGCCCTGTTCGCGTATGAAGGCGCTCCGCCCCGCTTCGAACCAGACTAGGTACACGGCATGATGCACGAAGCCCATCGCGTCCGTTTCGGCGTAACGAACGTGAAATGTCGTCTGGCAAATGTGGCGGTCGGCTGGTGGCATAGTTGTCTCGCTTGATTTCGCGTCGGCGTTGACAGTCTAACGCTGCTCCGCTGCCCGATACAAGCATTGAATCTTTACCCAATTGTGCGACACTGATAGCCGTTTCGATAGCTAAAGGGACTTGTGATGTCGAGAATTCTGCAGTCCGTATCGCTTGCATTCGTGATTTGCATTTTAGCTTGGCCGGTGGGGGCGCAGGAGCAAACTGACCCATATGCGGATGTTCACAAGGCGCGCGCGGCGGATGGGGGCTTCGTGTTGGGCGACCCGGATGCGCCCGTGAAATTGATCGAATTCTCAGATTTTCTTTGCGTAAGCTGCCAAAACTATGAGCCAATCATTAGCGGCTTCATCTGGGATTACGTCTTGACCGGTCAAGCTCAGTTTGAGTACCGCATCTTCCCAGTGATCGATCCAGAACTGTCGGTCTTGAGCGCCGGATTGGTCGAATGCGCCGACACCTTGCAGGCAGGAATGTTCTGGCTGGCGCACGATCTGATGTTTGACATCGTCAGCAGCCGTGGCTTTGCCGATGCGTCTGTCGCAGAGTTTGCCAATGCTCTCAATCTTGACCTGGCGACACTTAACGACTGCGCTGCAGGCGCTTCCCAACACGAGGTCGATGCGGCACTTGGCTGGAGGCTTGGCGTTTCAGGTACGCCGTCGCTTTTCGTCCAATACGGAGATGGCGATCCGATGCCAATCGCATTGGCTCTGCCCGAGCACTATCCGGCTATCGCGAACGCCATTCGCCCGGCGTCGAGCGAACCGGTCACGATAGAACACGGAAGTTACGCCGGACTTACGACATTCAGGCGCGCTGATGGCGGTTTCGTGCTCGGCGAACCGGGCGCGCCACTAACGATTGTCGCCTTCGAAGACTTTCTCTGTCCGCATTGTCAGTCGTATCAGTCCACAATTCAGTCGTTCATTGACGAATATGTGCGAAGCGGTGTTGTGCAGTACGAATATCGATTCTATCCGCTGGTGAACCCGGAATTTTCAACTTCGCTCGCTACGATTGCCGAGTGCGTCGGCGCGCAGGACTTGGGCAAATTTTGGGATGCCCACGATCTGCTCTTTGGTTTCGCTGCCAACGGAAACCTGGAAGGCGTGTCTGACAGGCTTGCCAATCTGCTCGCACTTGATGCGGAGGCCCTCGATGCCTGCCAGGACCGCTCGGTCCAGTTCTTGATCGATACTCAGCTGGGCCAAAACGTCCGCGTGTCCGGAACGCCGGCAATTCGCGCCCGGGATGCCGAAGGCAATTTGCAAGCCGTCTTCGCGGGGGATACGCCACTGGAACGCGGCGGACTCAGCATCGAGCAGCTGCGGGCGCTGGCGGATGGCAGCGGCGCTGTCACCGTTGGTCCGCCGGAACGCACCTTGCTGAACGCAAACCTTCTGGCGGATACCAGCCTGATCAGTGGAGAACCCTGTGCGCCGCCTTGCTGGCAGGACATCGTGCCCGGTGAGACGTCCATAGCCGAGGCCTTGGCAATCGTAGAGAATATGGACGGGATTGGCGAACCACGAGTGGGGCCAGACAGAATCCAGTTTGGACACGTCGATGCGCCGGCTTGCTGCCAGATTTCGAGCGGAGACGGACAGACCGTCCATACGATGCTGCTGCAATTCGCCCCTGCGATGAGGTTTGGCGACGCGATCGAGTCCTTTGGCGAGCCTCAATTCTATGCTGGCGTGCCTTACACCGACGCTGAGACGATGATGTTGTTCTACTTTCCCGATCAGAGCATGCTCATCACGGTTGTCGTGCCCGGTATTGAAGGGGATTTGGACGAGACATCACCAATTATCGGCGCCGTTTATTCGACCAGCGAAGCGCTATCCGGGGCGATCGGCACAGCAACGCTCGTGCCATGGCAGGGTTATGTCCGGTTCAGCGACTACATGGACGCACAAGGCAACTAAAGCCGTTTAAGGCCTGGGTTGGTGGCGTTCGCGCAGCCTTTGACGTACATCGTCGAGCGTCAGATCCAGGTCCGACATCAGCACCAGCGTGTGATAAAGCAGATCGGCCAGTTCGTCGATCTGTTCCTTTCTCCCCTGCCCCAATGCGGCGACCAGGACTTCGACTGCTTCCTCACCCACCTTCTGGGCGATCACAAGTCGTCCGCGATCGAAGAGCCGGTTGGTATAGCTTCCCTCGACCGGATTACGCTGGCGATCGTGAATGATCGCTTCCAGTTGATCCAGCATGTCGTCCACGGTTCACTCCCGTCTAATAGCGTTTCGGCGCCGCGGCGAATTCGTCCAGAGTGCGGAAGAAGCAGCTATCCCTCAGCGTATGGCAAGCGGGACCAGCCGGCTCGACCAGCAGCAAGAGCGTATCGGCATCGCAATCGATGCGGATGTCCAAGACACGCTGCGTATTGCCCGATGTCGCGCCTTTGCGCCACAATTCTCCTCGGCTCCGACTCCAATACACCGCCTGACCTAACTCCAGCGTTCTCATTAAGGCGGCAGCGTTCATATATGCCATCATCAGCACGTCTCGTGTCTCCGCGTCCTGAACGATCGCCGGAATCAGCCCTTGCGCATTCCACTTGACGGCAGCGAGCACGTCGGCATTAAGCGTCATCGGAATCCTCCCAACCGGTCAGACGGATGGGCACGCCGCGCTGGTGCAGATACCGCTTCAGGTCCCCGATCCGCAGTTCATCAAAGTGAAAGAGGCTCGCCGCCAGGGCAGCATCGGCTTTGCCTTCCTCTAGCGCCTCGCGGAAGTGCTCTTCGCTGCCGGCGCCGCCAGAGGCAATCACCGGAATCGATACTGCGTCGGCGACCGCCTGTATCATTTCTATATCGTAGCCCGACTTCGTGCCATCTTTGTCCATGCTGGTCAGAAGGATCTCGCCGGCGCCGCGATCTTCGACTTCTTTCGCCCAGGGGACCGCTTCCTTTTCCGTTGGGATTCGTCCGCCGTTTATGTGCACCACCCAATTGCCGTCCACGCGCCTCGGGTCAATGGCGACAACGATGCACTGACTGCCGAAACTCCATGCGCCAGCGCTGATCAATTCCGGATCGCGGACCGCCGCGCTGTTGATCGAGACTTTGTCAGCGCCGGCCAACAGTGTGTCGCGAATGTCATCGATAGTGCGGATGCCACCGCCAACGCAATATGGGATGAAGATGCTGTCAGCCACCTGCCGCACCATTTCCAGGGTGGTGGCGCGTCCTTCATGCGACGCCGTAATGTCGAGGAAGATCAACTCATCGGCGCCCTCCCGGTCGTAGATCACTGCTTGCTCGACTGGGTCGCCTGCGTCCCGCAAATTGACAAAGTTGACACCTTTGACCACCCGCCCGTCCAATACGTCCAGACACGGTATGATTCGCTTCGCCAGCATACTTATTCGCTCCTCGCCGCACAAAGTGCATCCGCCAATGAGATCTTTTTCTGATACAGCGCCATGCCGATGATCGCGCCAGCGACCTCGCCGCTCTGGGCCAACTGCCTAATCTCAGGCAGCTGGCTGACGCCGCCGGAGGCGATTACCTGTAAACTCGTCTCCCGGGCCAGACGGACCGTCTCCCGGACGTTAACGCCGCTCAGACCACCGTCACGCAGGACATCGGTATAGAGGGCGTGAACAGCGCCGAGCTCGCGCAATTGTCGTCCTAGTTGCACCGGGCTGAGCGCCGACACTTCCGTCCAGCCGTGGGTGGCGACCTTGCCGTCTCTGGCATCGAGCGCGACGCAGATCGCCTCGTCGCCAAAGCGCGCGATTGCCGCGCCGGCGCTATCCGGTTCGTTCACCGCCATGGTGCCGATCACCATGCGACTGGCACCGGCGTCATTTGCGTTTTTGAGAGCGCCCATGTTGCGCAATCCACCGCCGAATTGCACCTTTACGTCGAGCCGGGCGACCGCATCCAGGATACGCAGGTTATCATTGGTTTCGTCAAAGGCGCCATCGAGATTGACCATGTGGATCCAGATTGCCCCTTGGTCGATCCATGACTGGGCGGTTGCCACCGGATCGTCGCTAAAAATAGATTGCCGCTGCGGGTCGCCTTCGCGCAGGCGCACTACTTTGCCGCCGCGCAGGTCAATTGCCGGATAGATGATCATCAGTCGCTCCTAAAGGCGAAGGAAATTCGCCAGAATCTTCAATCCGGCGTTTTGGCTCTTCTCCGGATGAAACTGTACGCCATAGATATTGCCGCGTTGCACGATCGCCGCGAATTCGACACCATAGTCAACCGATGCCACGATGGTCTCAGCGTCAGCCGGCGCGCAATAGTAGCTGTGTACAAAGTAGGTGTAATTGGCTGGTCCGAGCCCATTCAGCAACTCGGACTCAACTTTGACTTTGAGCTGATTCCAGCCCATGTGCGGAACTTTGCGGTCACTGAAATGCGGAAAGCGGATGACTCGGCCGCCAAGTACGCCCAAGCCTTCATGCTCGCCCATCTCCTCGCCCACTTCGTAGAGCATCTGCATGCCCACGCAGATGCCCAGATAGGGAATGCCGGCGAGCAAAGCCGCCTTCAGCGGGTCGACCAATTTCTGCGCCCGCATCTGTGCCACGCAAGCGCCAAATGCGCCAACGCCCGGCAAGATGATTTTTTCCGCCCCTTTGAGCTGCTGCGGACCTTGCACCACTTGCATATCCGTCACCCCCAGATGCTTCAAGGCGTGAACGACACTGCGCAGATTGCCGGCGCCATAATCGATGACCGCTAACATGGGCACTCCTTATTGAAAAGAAAAAGCCCCGCTGAGGAGCGAGGCGGCAAATTCGAATTCGTCGTGTTGAACGCTAAACGCGCTGCATCGCTTGTGCGGGAACCTTGCAATGATGATGCTTGCGACCTGCGTTCATTGTTCGTGTCACTCCTTGTTCAGTTAAGAGTGTATGTGGCTGCCAAAAGTCTGTCAATGCTGGAATTGCGCCTCGTCCCGCGTGATTGATATGGCGCCGTCCCAATGATATAATCAGCACAATCCGCATACATGGTCATGTTCCCTTGGCGTTCGGAGATGGAGCGATGGAGATCAACCAAATAGCCAGTATGATCGAATGGCTCGACGAAGAACGCCGTCGCGACAAAGCCATGATCGCGACCTTGGAACAACAATTGGCCCAACAATCTGATTTCATCGATGGCATGCAGCGGCGTGTCAAAACCGTTGAGTCGGAACAGGTCCTCATCAGGCAGGAGGCGCTGCCCGCACAGAAGGAGCAGGATATCCTTGAGCGGATGCGGCAGGACGCGGAGGAGATGCTGGAAAACGCGGAAGCGCGCCGTCTCACCGCCGAACGGGAAGCGGAACGCCGTATGGAATTGCAGCGTGAGAACATCCAGCGCTCGGTGCGTGAACTGTCGGAGAAGTCCGATCGAATGGAGCGACAGTTCGCCAACATCGGCAATATGCAGACCGAAGGCGATCGGCTGACCAACGCTTTGCGTATTCTTAATCAGGAAATGGATGATTTGACCAAGAAGCTGGAAGGTCCCGACCGTCGGCTTACCTTCCTAGAGGAGCAGCGGCGCACCGACACCAGGCGCCTTGCTGAGATTGAAACTGAGTTGCCCGAATACAAGAAGACGGTTGACGGCATCCAGCCCAAACTCGGTCTGCTCGAAGACTTGTCCGTTCGCAATGAAAGGCGCATTCAGGACTTCAACAATGTTGACCGCGAACGCCGTGAGCAGATTCAGCAATTCATCGATCAGCAGCAGCTATTAGTGCAGCAGCGTGACCAGCAGCTGGCGGAACTGACGAAACGCTTTGGCGTGCACGATGAAGAGTTGCAGAGAAACATTGAACGCTTCGAGGTCTGGGCGCAGGCGTATCGGGAAATGAAGCGGATCATCGACGACTTCAATCGCATCGGTGATCGTCTCGAGCGGCGTATTAATGAAGCTTCGGAGATGCAGCGACTGAGCGAGGAACGATTCCGCGAAGAATGGAAAGACTGGCGGGATGAAGACCAAAAGCGCTGGAAGCAATTGACGCTGTCCAATGACGAAGTCTGGCGCAATCACGATAGGGAGTTCGAGAACTTCATCCAACGCGTCGCTGATGTGGAGAAGCTAGTACCTGCATTGCGCAGCGGCATTGAGCGACTTTGGCTGCTGGAGCGCGCCCGCGCCGATCTCTACCGCGAACGCTATCAAGCGATGCTGCACGAATACGACGTCAGTGACAGCGGGGATGCGGCCTTGGCCAATAATCGCATATCCGCCAGCCGCCAGGACAGCGCCTGACCGATGCGCGTTGTCGGCACCGCCGGGCACGTTGACCACGGCAAATCCACGCTGGTCGAACAACTGAGTGGCATCAATCCCGACCGGCTCGCCGAAGAGCAGAGCCGCAAGATGACCATTGATCTTGGATTCGCCTGGCTTGATCTACCCGTTGGCGAAACGATTGGCATCGTTGATGTACCCGGCCATCGGGACTTCATCGAAAATATGCTGGCCGGCGTCGGCGGGATTGACGCTGCCCTGCTCGTTATCGCCGCCGACGAAGGCATCATGCCGCAGACGCGCGAGCATCTTTCTATCCTCCGACTGCTAGATGTGAAGAATATCCTGGTTGTGCTCAGCAAGATCGACCTGATTGACGACCCGGAATGGATCGAACTGGTCGAATTGGAGGTCGAGGATCTGCTTACGGCTAACCAATTCGAGGATGCGCCGATTCGCGCTGTGTCCGCCCATACCGGCGCCGGACTCGATAAACTGGTCGAGACCCTGCAGAGCATACTGAACGACCTGCCGCAGCGCGTCAATTATCAACAACCGCGTTTACCGGTCGATCGTGTATTTGTTGTTAGCGGCTTCGGCACTGTCGTCACCGGCACGCTAAGCGGCGGGACATTATCTGTCGGTGACACAGTGGAAGTACAGCCGTCCGGCAGCATCGGCCGCATTCGCGGCTTGCAGAGCTACAAGCGAGAAGTGAAGACTGCCTTGACCGGCAGCCGAGTGGCGGTGAACATCGCCGGTGTAAGCAGTGGCCAGGTTCTTCGCGGCGATGTGCTAACCTATCCGGGGCAGCTTACGCCTACCCTCCTGGCCGATGCTCACTTTACCCAGCTGCCCGACATAGCGCGTCCATTGAAGCACAGTGCAGAGGTCAAAATCTTTTGCGGCGCCAGCGAGTCCATCGCCAACGTCCGCCTTCTGGAAACTGATGTGATGGCGCCGGCAGAAAGCGGCTGGCTGCAAATTCGCTTGCGTGATGCCTTGCCGCTGTCTCGCGGCGATCGATTTATCCTGCGCTATCCCTCGCCCGCGGAGACTATCGGTGGCGGTCTCATCGTTAACGCCCATCCGGGCCGTCGCTTGAAGCGCTTCAAGCCACCAATCATCAGCGACCTGGAATTACGGCTGCGCGGTACGCCGGGCGAACGTCTGGCCTTGGCGGCAAAAGGTGATGCGCCTCAGCGGCTCGGTGACTTGCAGAAAAAACTGGGCTATGGCAGCGACGAACTCGCGGCGGCGCTGGAAGAAGCGCTCAACGAGGGGCTGCTGCGCCACCTCGACGGCGAGTTGTATTGGGCCGCTGAATCCTGGCAGACATTGGCGCATGCGATGGTCGCCGAGCTAAACGTCTACCATCAGTCTAACCCGCTGCGCCTGGGCATGTTGCGCGCCGAGTTGCGCAGCCGGCTCAATGTCAAACTGGGCTTACTGGATACGGTGATCGCCACCGATGATCGCCTGGTCGTTGAGGCAAACTTTGTACGCGTGACCGAGCACAAGATCGTCTTCAGCGCGGAGCAACAAATGAGGATCGATCGACTTTGGAAAACGTTGACTGCGGAGGCATTTACACCACCGAGCATCAGCGAGATGAATACGGTGGCCGGGGAAGACGTCGTGCGCGCGCTGCTGGACTTGCGGCGGCTCGTCAACGTCAGCGACAATATCGCCTTTGCCGCGGATGCTTACGAAGGCATGGTTTCGGAGATTAAGCGGCACATCGAAGAAGCTGGCGAAATCGACGCCAAAACCCTGCGCGACACAGTCGGCACGACTCGCAAATACGCCATCCCGGTTTTGGAACATCTCGATTCGCTTGGCATCACGCAACGCGTCGGCGATATGCGGGTTCGCGGGCGCAATTTCTGAGTCAAGCCTCGCTCACATCAAGAGTTTCGGCAAGAACCCACCAACGAAAGCGTCGCCGAGCCCGATGGTGGTCGCGTTCGACTGATCCACATCCGGCACCGCTACGCAGAACAGATTATCGCCCGGCTGGGCGTTGACGCATTGCGCGAATTTCGCATTCACTTCTGACTGCGCGCGAGCTTCAATTTCACTGTAGTTCTCCGGCGTGAAATCGTCACCATAGCGAAAGCGCGTTGTCGCCATCGTGACACCGGCCTGTAACGCGGCGGCATACTTGCTGGCCGCCTCGCCATGCGCCAGCGCCCAATGCTGCGTATGCACGGCGAGGGTGGCGGCCGGGTTAAGCCGGTGCAGGTCGGTCAGGGCCGCGCGCACCTGTTCAACATCGTGCAGCCCAACCCGACGATTGAGCTGGGTCTGCAACTCGTCTTCGTTCATGCTGTAAACATCGATTCTTGGCCCGAGCGTCCCTTGAATAAGCTGACGGAAGCCTGAATCAAAATAACCGCCATCCTCGCAGAATACGGTGGCGTGATCGGGCAATTGCTCCATCATGCGCAGCAGCGTATCCAGCCGCTCTTCCAGCAATGGTTTGCTCTGCATCGCGTTGAAGCCGGAAACCAGCAGCACCTTCGCGTCCGCCATCATTTCGGCGAAATCTTCGTTAAGACGCATCGCGATATTGTCGGCGTTGCAGTGATAGATGAGGCGGTTCGGCTGCGTCGCTTGGATATCAATGTCGCCCGCTTCTAGGCAGGCGTCCTTGGGGAACTGCACGATCAGATGGGGATAGCTGTTGTCGTAGGGGTTGCTGCAGATGTAGGGGCTGTCGTGCGGGATAAGGCGGCGTACCTGGTCGTTCAGTGTAACCAGGTGCAGTGCCGACCGGTAGCCGAGCACGCGCATCGCGATGGCTGCGCGAACGGTTGTTCCGCCCAGCGTGACTTTCTTGTCGAATCGTTCGGCGAAACGCTCAATCAGGTCTGAGTTGGCGACGAAACGCTCGCCACCGCCAGAGACGCTCATGAAGCGAAGTATCGAGATCAGCAGATCGCGTTCGCTACGTATCGTGCCGCCAGAATCTAACTCATCGGCGCCGACCTGATAGCGGATAATGAGATCTTCGAGAACCTGGGCATTCCAGACGATTTCATAATCGACGTTGTTGCCGAAGCCAAGGGCGATCTCAACGCTCACGCCGGGATTCTGCCGGGTCTAGTTCGTGAACCGCACTAGGCAGTTTTGCTCTGCGCCACATGTCGCTGGTACAGCGCCGCCTTGCCTGTCGTATTGAACAGGTCAAACTTCTGACGACAGACGATTTTCATGGCGTCTATGCAAGCGGGATAGATGCTGCTCGGTTCGCGCAGAATGGGGTTCTGTAACACCTCGCGGCATTTCTGATAGAAGGCGTTTTTCATGTCAGCCGAGATATTGATTTTGCAGATGCCCAATTCGACGGCTTGCGCGATCTCCGCGTCCGGATTGCCTGAGCCGCCGTGCAGCACCAGCGGGATATCCACGATGGCGCGGATGTCGCCTAGCAAATCCAGGCGTATCTCCGGTTTCATGTCTTTGGGGTACAAACCATGGGAAGTGCCGATTGCGACCGCCAGCGTATCGACACCGGTGGCGTCAACGAACTTCTTTACCTCACGTGGATTGACAAAGATGACTTCCTCCGCCCCCGCTTCCGCCTCTTCGTCGAGCTCGCCAATGGTCCCCAGCTCGCCCTCGACCGACACATTCACTGCATGTGCCAGCGCTACCACTTCGCGGCATGCGGCGATGTTCTGTTCCAGCGGCAGTTCGGAGGCGTCAATCATGACCGATGTGAAACCGGCCCGTATCGCGCCCATGACCTGCGTCACGGACGAGCCGTGATCGAGATGAATGACGACCGGCACCGAGGCGTTAATTGCCTCTTCCAGCGCAAACTTGACGAATGCTGTACCCACAAAGGCCAGTTCGTCGGGGTGGATGGCGATGATGACCGGCGCATCGGCTTCTTCCGCCGCTTCAATCGCGCCAGTCAGCAGCATATTGCTGCTAATGTTATAGGCGGGCACGGCAAAACGATTCGCGCGTGCAACAGCTAGCAGGTCTCTCATGTTCAGTAACATATTGGCAGCTTCATTCCCTTGAAAATGGATCAATTGCGGAGCAAGTATCAGCCTTTGATGGAACCGGCCGACATGCCGGCGATGAAGTAACGCTGGAAGAGCAGGAATAGTATCAGAACCGGCAGGGAACCAAGCACACTCAAGGCCAACATCTGATTCCATTCAAACGAATGCTGACCCATGAGCAAGTGTATTCCAATCGGTACCGTTCGCATATCATTGGTTCTTGTTAAGGTGAGCGCAAACAGAAACTCGTTCCAGGCCAGCATGAACGTATAGACGCCGACCGCAACGATCCCGGGCAATGAAATCGGCACCAAAATGCGCCACAGCGTAACCAAACTGCCTCCGCCGTCAATCATGACCGCCTCGTCCAGATCGCGCGGGAGCGTGTTGAAATAGCCGGTCATCATGATGATTGCGTAAGACAGCGTGAACACCATATAGGTCAGCACAAGCGCCGTATAGGTGTTGTAGATTTTCAGCCAAACAATCAGCCCGAAATAAGGGATCATCAGCGTGATCGGCGGCACCGACTGAACGCCGATGATAATCAATGTCAAAACTTTCTTGAAACGGAAGTCATAGCGACTTAAGCTGTATCCCGCCAGGATGCTGGTGATCACGGTGCAAATCGTCACCAGGATAGCGACCAGGTAGCTGTTGAAGAAGAAGCGCAATTGCCCCGGATCGCTCAACACCGCCAAATATGCTTTGAAAGAAAAGGACTCGTCAACAAGATGTGGTGGATAAGCGAAAATTTCGAGATTGGACTTAAAGGACGAAGCGACCATCCATAACACCGGCAAACCAGCGAAACAGGCGCCTAAGATCAGCGCAATCCAGACAAGTGTCTTCCTGACGAGAATCTCTCTGCGACTGCCGATCATTCCAATCTCTTAAACCTCAATTTGCGTTAGCTAAACAGAAACATTCTATTGCGTTCACACGCTAGCTGGTTCCGCTGCCGCCGAGCGGCTATTCGCCCGCCATTCGCTGATTGCGTACGTAGAAGATCGCCACAAAGGTGCACATCGCCAATATCACCATCGCTAAGGTGGACGCGATTGAATATTCATGCGAACTGAAAGCCGCCTTATAGGTGTAGGTGCTTAAGACCTCGGTGGAACGCATGGGACCGCCGCCAGTGGTCATCCAGATCAAGGTGAACTGATGTATCGTCCAGATGAAATCCAGCAGCGCCAGGCTGATAATGATGGGCTTCAACTGCGGCAGGGTAATATGCCGGAATAGCTGCCCGAAGCTCGCGCCATCAACCCGGCCTGCTTCATATAGATCATCGGGGATGCCTTGCAATCCGGCTAAGAAGCTTACCAGGTAGAAGGGGTAACCCGACCAGATATTGATGAAGGTGACCGCGTTCAAGGCATAATCGCGGTCGCTGAGCCACTCCACAAGCTCCGGGATCAGCCCCAGCTCAAGCAGCACAAAGTTGATGACGCCGTGCGGGTTCATCAGCAAACGCCACAAAATGGCAATGATCGATGCCGTGAAGACCCAGGGAAGAATGTAAATGACGCGGAAGATCGCCTTGACGTTTGGCCCGATCAGGCGCGTATTCAAAAGCAGCGCGAATGACAAGCCGATGATGAAGTGCACGATGACGCTGGCAATCGCGAAGTAAAGCGTGTTGCCGAGCGCGCCTCTGAACTTCCGGTGGGAAAGCACTTCGACATAGTTATCTAGACCGACGAACGTTGGGGGATTCTGAGTGACAATAACGTTGTCCACCAGGGAATAGAGGAAGACGGTCACGATCGGCACGATTGTCAAGGCCGCGAGCAAAGTCAGCGTCGGCGAAAGATAAGCATAGGGAAGAAGCTTTCGCTTCCTCCGCTCCCACTTGAGACTCGCGGGTTCAGTTATGGCGCGCGTCTCTGCCATATCTATTTCAACTCTCTTGGCATCTTGCGAAGAGGCTGCGAGGAATCAGACCTTGCAGCCTCTTCTACTTCACACAACTTTGGGATTCACCAAGGTGAAGCCCCTACTCGAATACGGCTTCCCACTCTTCCTGCGCGATTTCCAGGAACTCATCGATGTCGATATCGCCCTCCAGATAGAATTGCAAGGGTTCGTCGAATTGACGCATCAGCTCTTCCGCGGCGGGGAGCCCGGTGAACTCATTGGCCAGATAGCCTTCCTGGAAGATCTCGAAGGCTGTCATAAAGAGCGGATCCGTCTGTATGAAGTCCGGCGTCGCGTTGACATTGCCCGGGAAGGCATTGGCAATCGATGTCAGCTTGGTGTTGCCTTCGACGCTGGTCAGGTAATCGATCAGCTTCCAGGCTTCAGCAGAATGCTCGGTGTTGGAAGAGATGCCGATGCCCCAGGAGGCGTAGGGCAGGCCACGCGGTCCATCGTAGCCCTCGACAGCCGGCAGCGCGCTGATATCGAAGTTTAGTTCCGGATTGCGCTCGCGGATGAGGGTGAAGTGCGCCAAGGTGTTGATGATCATGGCGACGCGCTCGTTTACGAACTCTTCGACTTTCTCATTCTCCTTCATAGTGAAGGAACCAGGCGCGACCACGCCGGCGTCGTGCAAGCTCTTGATGTAAGCCATCGTATCGGCCAGCTGCTCGTTACCGGCCAGGTTTGGCTGCCCCATATCATCGAGCATGCTGCCGCCAGTGGCCCAGAGCCAGGACATGGTGTCGTTTTGGATGCCGTTGGGCTGCTCCAGCGAAAGCGGCTGCGCCCAGCCGTATACGTTATTGTCGGGGTCAGTCAGGGCTGCGGCCGCAGCGGCGAATTCGGCGCGCGTAGACGGTGGATCGATTCCAGCCGCTTCCAGCATGTCAAGATTGACAAATACCGGATAGATGAAGTTGGCGATGGGGATCATGTAGGTCTCCCCGGCGAGCTGAATCTGCGCCGCCAACTCGCTGTCATCGTAGCCAGCATCCATCATGGCCCCAGTCAAACTTGCCAACGCGCCTTGCTTCCACAGCACATTGACCCAGGCGCCATCCAAGCCAACGACATCCGCCATTGTGCCGGTCGCCGCGCTCGCGATGATCTGGTCCTTCGTGGTCAGGTAGGGTCCGCTGATCGTCTCAACCTTGATGCCGGGGTTGGCGGCCTCAAAGTCATCCAGTATCGCCCGGAACGATCCTTCCGGCAATTCCGGCTCCCACCACTGCTGGAATTCCAGCGTCACATCTTGTGCCATGCCGACGCCGGGCGCCAGCAAAAGCACGAGGATCATCAACAATCCAAGGATATACTTCTTCATTTTCTTGTTCTCCTTACGGTAAAGGTATGCCAAATACGAATTGTCACGAAGCGCAAGACGCCTCGCGTTAATCTGAAAGTTCGGTTATATGACCTTCCTTCCGCATTACTAGTCTGTCATTTCGCGGTGATGGGTCGCCGCGCTTCGACGGCGATCCGACACCGGGTGATACCGAGACTACAGCGTACCGCGATATGGCGCTGACTCACTACTGTACACTGAGCGCAAGCGACGCGCCAATTAAGCGATTCTATCAAGACTGTATGCCGAGCATTTCGACTATCGTTGGGATTTGAGCACATGCGCGCTATCTTGTCAAATAATCGGACCCTGAGGCCCAGCCACCAGGCTTCAGTGTGGCAGGCGCAACATCACTTTGTCACCGAGCTGCACATCCAATCGGGTAGCGGCATTATCTTGATTTGCGCCGATTTCGAGGAATCCGTTGCTATCAATCTGGGCCAGGATCGTCCCGGCAGGCACTTCGTGGTAAGCGTGCGAAATCCCGTGCACCGTGTGGCTGTGGATGGTGATATGCCCGTTGCTGGCTTCCAGTTCGAGGGATGGTATGTCGTCGCTCCACATCGGCGACAGCTTCAGTTTGTCGTCGCTGGTCCAGTTGAAAGTGCCGACACTCGTGATAATGTTGCCGAAATGATCAATATGCATCACCTCTCCAATTAGACGCTGCCGCGCGTAGCTCAGTTGCGGCACCGGGAAAGTAATAATCTTCTCAAGTTCACTGCCCATGGAGCTGAATACTTTTGGCCGGCGAGCCAAATGCGCGGCAACCGGCGCAAAGATATCACGGCCGTGAAAAGTGTGGCTGATCGTCTGCGCCTGAAAAGCCTGGTTCTCCAGTTTCACCGCCTGATAGTCTGAGCCCAGGTGCGCCAGAGCGTAGCTCAATAGTCCATTGTCCGGCGCGACGAACCGATACTGAGCGCTTTCGACGGCTATCGCCAGGCGGTCGCTGCCCACGCCAGGATCCACTACCGCGCAGAATGTCGTCCCGGTGGGGAAATAATGATAGCTGGTCAATAGGGCGAAGGCAGCTTCGCGGACGTTCTGCGGCCGAATGGCGTGCGTAATATCGACGATCTGCGCCTCCGGGCAGATGTTCAGCATCAGCGCTTTCATGCTGCCCACGTAGATATCGTGACTTCCGAAGTCCGTAAGAATCGCAATGATTTGAGACATTCTAGACCTCTAATGCAGTCCTCGCCTGTCGTCTAATTGTAGCGCAGCCCAAGCTAAATCCAATCAAGCAAGGATGCGCGATGCACAATTTGGGGGCAAATACTAAAATAGGCTTGGAGAGGAGTTGGCATGGAAGGCATTCGTCAGCGGCTCGAAGAAGACGAAATAAACGCGCTCGCGCCTTATGCGCTCTATAGCGGAAAGTCGCGTGGTCGCCTGCATCACGAGCAAGAACCGCGCTACCGCACCGCGTTTCAGCGCGATCGTGACCGCATTGTGCACTCGGCGGCGTTTCGTCTGCTCGAATACAAGACGCAGGTCTTCGTTAACGATGCCGGCGACTACTACCGTACCCGCCTCACTCATACCTTGGAAGTGGCCCAAATCGGGCGGACAATCGCGCGCGCGCTAAGCGCCAACGAAGACCTGGTTGAGGCGATTTGCCTGGCGCATGACCTGGGACACCCGCCCTTTGGGCATGCTGGCGAAGCGGCGCTAAACGTTCTCATGGCCGATCATGGCGGCTTCAACCACAACCATCAAAGCTACCGCGTCGTCACGAAGCTCGAACGCCGCTATCCAAAATGGCACGGCCTGAATCTGACGATAGAGACACTCGAGGGTATCGCCAAACATGAAACCACTTACGACCGGCGTGAATTCGCCGGCATCTCACCAGAGACCGGCGCAAGCGTCGAGGCGCAAATTGCCAACGTCGCCGATGAACTGGCGTACAACGCGCACGACCTGGATGATGGCCTGCAAGGGGGCTTGATACGAGTCGAACAAGTGGCGACTCTAGAGCTGTGGCAGCGCGTTGTCGAACGCATTGAGTGGAATGGCGTCAGTCTCAGCGACGTCATGCGCCATCAAATCATTCGTGAGCTGGTCGGGCAGCTGGTCGACGATGTTCTAGAGGAAACGCTGGAGCAACTTGCTGAGTTTAAGCCGACAGATTCGCTCGATGTGCAACGCCGCGCCGAGCTGATCGTCCGCCACAGCCCCAAGCAGCAGGCATTAAATGCGGAACTGAAAGACTTTCTTTTCCAAAATATGTATCGCCACTTTCGGGTAGTGCGTATGCAGTCGCGCGCCGAACGATTTGTTGAGGCGCTGTTTTCCAGCTACATGAAGGAGCCGCGCCAGCTACCAGATGATTATCGCGCCAAGCTTGAAGAGGAGCCAGCCCATCGCGTCGTCGCCGACTACATCGCCAGCCTCACCGACCGCAGCGCTTTGGGCGAGTATCAGCAGTTGTTCGATCCGATAACAAGACTCTGAACGAGGTTGCTCAATGCCGGGTGAAACCTTACTGAATCAGCGCTATGAACTGGTCGCTCAACAGGGCTCGGGCGGCATGTCCGTCATCTATCGCGCGCTCGATCGCATGTTGGGCCGCATGGTGGCGATCAAGATACTGCGACCCAACTTGACCAAGGATCCCGCCTTCCTGGAGAAATTCCAGCAGGAAGCGCGCAGCGTCGCCATGATGTCGCACCCCAATATCGTCACCGTACACGATGTCGGCAGCGACGGCGCGACGCATTATATCGTGATGGAGATGATCGAAGGCGATGACCTGAAAAAGCTGATCAAGATGCAGGGCGCCTTGCCCTTTGAAAAGGCGCTGGACTTTGGCATCCAGGTGTGCGCCGGGCTCGGTTTCGCCCATCGCTCGCAGCTGGTCCATGCCGACGTCAAGCCGCAAAACATCCTGATCAATAGAGAGAATGTGCTGAAAGTCACGGATTTCGGCATCGCGCAGGCCTATACCGATACGATGCCGCAGACGCGGAGCGACGTCGTCTGGGGCAGTCCGCACTATTTCGCCCCTGAGCAGGCGCGTGGCGAGAAACCGTCGCCCGCCTCCGATGTCTATTCGATCGGTATTGTCCTGTTTGAGATGTTCACCGGTCGCCTGCCCTACGTCGGTAGCTCTCAGCGAGAATTGGCGCTGGCGCATATCCAGGCCGAAATACCCCGGTCGATAGACTTTAAGCCCGATTTGCCCGGCGATCTTAGCAATGTTATCGCAAAGGTGATGAACAAGCGCCCCAACGACCGCTATCGACACGCCGATCAGCTCGGACATATTCTGCAGCAAATTCGCGAAAGGGGCCGAAACTCCAGCCAGCATACCGCGGCCGGGCGCATGGCGCCGCCAACGGTCGTCGGTCAGCAGCCGGCCCGCGCTCCTTCACCATCAATTCCGCCACAAGCGCCCGGCTATGCGGTGCCGCCTGCGCCACCCGCCGCCGCACCGATGCCAATCGCTCCTCGTCGGGCGGCGATGCCGGTTGCTCGCGTCCATCCGGCAGCCTCTAGCGGACAGCCGGCCGGCTACTCAACGCCGCAACCGTCAGCCCAAATACCCGGGCCGCCTAATCCGCTCTTCAATCCCGATGGAACGATCAACGTCGAAGCCACCGGCGGCTACACCGGACCTTTCCTGCCCCAACGTCAGGCGAAGCGAGAAGGTTCCGATATCGTCACCATCATCTTGGTGATATTGGCTTTTCTGGCTGTTGCCGGTTTGGTTCCACTTTACTTGTTGGGTGTATTTCCCTTGCTGTAGCGACTAAGCGCGCTGAAACTCTTCCGCCAACTGATCGCTGCTCAGGTGAATAAATGTCTTCCGTCCGCTGGGTGATTCCAGCGGATTCGGACAGTATTCCAGCTTTGCGATTAGCGCCTGCATCTCGTCCGACTGCAGTACCTGGCCGCGGCGCACAGCTGCCGCAGCGGCAAGCGCAGCCAGTGCCACCAATTCGTTTTTCTCTGAACGGCGTAAATGGTTGAGTATCGGTAGCAAGACGTCGGCTGCGGTCCGGCCGGCGATACAGTCCGGCAACGAGCGAAACACATAGGTGTTGGGTCCGAAAACCTCGATCTCAAACCCGACCTTCTCCAAGAGCGGTCCGACTTCTTCCAGGTGTGATGCGTCGTCCGGATCCAGCGCAATCGTTTGGCTCTCTTCCAGCGTCTTGTGCTTCAGACTCCCGGCGCTAAATTCTTCAATTAGTTGCGTATAAAGCACACGTTCGTGCGCCGCGTTCTGGTCTACCAAATACAATCCGGCCGGCGCCTCGGCAATGATATAGGCCGCGCCGACCTGCCCGACCACGCGCAATACCGGCAAGGTGCGCGGTTTCGCCGCTAGCTCCGCCACGCCAGGAACATAGTCTTTACCATCGTCGTCAAATAGTTCGTCGGCGCCATCAAGCCGCCAGTCCGGCTGCACCCGCGGGTAATCGAAATATTGCTCGGTGAAGCCGCTTGCGGACCATAGGTCTGTCTCTACGGCGCTATCTCCGGACTTGATGAGCGCCTCTCTGACGGCGCGCTGCACGGCCCGGAAGATCGTGCCAGAATCGCGAAAGCGAACTTCGGCTTTGGTCGGATGCACGTTGACATCGACGAAATCCGCCGGTGTGCTGACCATCAGGACCGCAAGCGGATAGGCGCCTGCCTTCAGCATGCCTTCATAAGCCTGCGTGATTGCCCGGCTAAGCGCACTGTCCTGCACAGCCCGTCCGTTTACAAAGAGGATGATGCGGTCGCGGCTGGCCCGGCTCAGCGCGGGAAGGGATGTATAGCCATTCACCTGAATTGTCTGGCGGCCCAAACGCGAATGCTCGACGCAGTCCACCGCTGCCATGCTTTTGAATTCTTTCAAGCCAAATGCCTTCGCCACGACATCCGCCAGATCGCCGCTCCCGCTGGAACGGAAACGTTCGCGACCGTCTTGCTTCAGGACGAAGGCGATCGTGGGATAGGCCATCGCATAGCGTGCTACTACCCAATGTATATGCCGCTTTTCGGTCGTATCACTCTTGAGGAACTTCAGTCGCGCCGGTGTGTTGAAGAATAGGTTTTCGATCGTGACCACCGTGCCGGCCGGCGCGCCGATCCGCTGTTGATTACGCATGATACCGCCGTCGAGATTGATGCGTACGCCGGCGCCGTCTTCTCGATGTCGCGTCACGATGGTCGCCTGGCTGACGGCTGCGATGCTCGCCAGCGCTTCACCGCGAAAGCCGAGCGTAGTCAGCGCCTGCAGTTCCTCCACCGCGCGCAGCTTGCTTGTCGCATGCCGCATGAATGCGAGCGCGATCTCCCCGTCCGGGATGCCGGGGCCATTGTCGCTGACACGAAGCAGTTGCCGTCCGCCGCCGGCAACCTCTACATGAATCGATCCGGCCCCGGCGTCGATGGCGTTCTCGATGAGTTCCTTGGCGACTGAAGCCGGACGTTCGACGGCTTCACCCGCCGCAATCCGAGCGACAACTTCGTCGGGCAATACAATGATCGCCATTTACGCTCCATGCTTGTCATTATTCGAAGAAGCAACCCGAGTATATCAGAAGCGGAGACGCGTGCTTGGGCGACCGAGTACACCTTGATTGCGTCAAATCGTGCTGCTACAATACCGTGTTGAAGGTTGCCACCCTAGCTCAATTGGCAGAGCGATCGCTTCGTAAGCGATAGGTTATGGGTTCAAGTCCCATGGGTGGCTATCCGGCTCCTGCGGGGACCGGTGTGCAATTTCCAGTCAAATACGCAAAAACTGTGATCGGGAAGAGTAGGCAGTCCGCTTCGCAACAGGGAGTGCGGGTCATTGATTGGAAGCCCGCTAGTGAATGAGTGCCGAAGGTCGCCCGGGAGTTGCCCGAAAAAACGTATTCGCCAGTAGAATCGGGCCGGTTCACGCCCGTTATCGCGTCTTGAGAGCAGCGGGCAATTGTCCGCTGAAACAAGGTGGTACCGCGGAAGAATGCCTTTCGTCCTTGTGCAAGGATGGAAGGCTTTTTATTTGGGCGAGTGGAGGAAAGAGTCATGAAAGCGACGGCGGAAAAGGACATGCCGCGGAACTTCAATTTTGCTGAGGCCGAGCCGCGCGTTTACAACTGGTGGGAGGAAAACGGCTGGTTCAAGCCGGAGGTGGCCGACGTCGACGCCGAGCCTTTTGTCATCAGCATGCCACCGCCAAACGTCACGGGCAGCCTGCATATTGGGCATGCCCTCTTCACCGCGCTGGAAGACTTGATGATCCGCTACGAGCGCATGCGCGGAAAGGCGGCGCTCTGGCTGCCCGGAACGGATCATGCTGGAATCGCGACGCAGCTGCAGGTCGAAAAGATGCTGATTGATGAAGGCACAAGCCGGGAAGAAGTGGGTTACGAAGAATTCTTGCATCGCACCTGGCAATGGAAAGAAGAGCAAGGCGGCACGATTATTCGACAACTGCGGCGGCTTGGCGCCAGCTGCGATTGGGAGCGCGAGCGCTTCACGCTGGACGACGGTTTGTCGAACGCCGTCACGGAAGCATTTGTCACACTGTGGGAGCAGGGGCTGATCTATCGCGGGCCGCGGCTGGTGAACTGGAGCCCGGGTCTGCAGACAGCCGTCTCCGATCTGGAAGTCGAGGCGAGCGAAGAAGAAGTCACCCTCTATTACTTCAGATATCCGGTTGCGGGCGGCGAATTTGTACCTGTCGCCACGACGCGTCCCGAGACGATCCTTGGAGATACGGCGGTTGCGGTTCACCCGGCGGACGAACGATATCGTCATCTAATTGGCAAGCGCGCTTATGTGCCGATCTTAGGGCGCGAAATTCCCCTTATCGGCGATGAATACGTTGACATGGAGTTTGGCACCGGCGCGCTGAAGGTGACGCCCGGCCACGACTTCAACGACTATGAGCTGGCGCAGAAGCACGGCCTGGAGCTAGTCAACATACTCAACAAAGACGCCAGCATGAACTCAAATGGCGGCAAGTACGCCGGTTTGGATCGCTACGAATGCCGACAACAGCTCTGGAACGATATGGAAGCGGAGGGCTTGACAATCAAGACCGAGCCCTATGAAACGCGTATTCCACGCAGCCAGCGTGGCGGCGAAGTTGTCGAACCGATGATGAGCACACAGTGGTACGTCCGCATCCAACCTTTGGCGGATAAAGCCATCAAGGCCGTTCGCGAGGGGCGCATCAAGATTGTGCCTGAGCGGTTCGAAAAGGTGTATTTCCACTGGCTGGAGAATATCCAGGACTGGTGCATCAGCCGGCAACTCTGGTGGGGACACCGCATTCCAGCTTGGTATCGCGAAAAAGATGGCGACCCGCAGGGTGAAGTTTATGTCGGCCGCCAGGCGCCGGCTGGCGATGGCTGGGTGATGGAACAGGATGTACTCGATACCTGGTTCAGCAGCGGACTTTGGCCTTTCAGCACGCTGGGCTGGCCAGAAGAAACGGCGGACCTCGCGCGCTACTATCCAACACAAGTCATGGAGACCGGCCACGATATTCTCTTTTTCTGGGTGGCGCGCATGATCATGATGGGCCTGTGGTTTACTGATACGCCGCCCTTCCATACCGTTTACCTGCATGGCTTGGTGCGGGCCGAAGGCGGAAAGAAATTCAGCAAAACCCTGGGCAATGCGATTGATCCGCTGACCGTCGTGGACAAGCTTGGCGCTGATCCCTTGCGCTTCACCTTGATCACCAGCGGTACACCGGGCAACGACTGCCACCTCGACGAAACGCGGCTCGACCACAGCTTCCGCTTTGTCAACAAAATCTGGCAGATGACGTCCTTTATCAACATGAATCTTGATGGCGCGCTTGAATTGGGCTTGCCGTCATTGACGGAGCTTGATCTGTCCTCGCGCTGGATATTGAGCCGGCTGCACCGCCTGATCAACAACGTGCAGTATCTGTTTGACATCTATCAATATGGTGAAGCGGGCAATCAGATTCTGTCCTTCATGTGGGATGAATTCGCGCCCTTTTATCTGGAGATCAGTAAGGACGCCTTGTATCAGGGGTCCGACGCGCAGAAAGACGCCACGCGTCGTGTGCTCGTCCACCTTCAGGACTGTTGCCTGCGCTTGCTGCACCCCTTCATGCCCTTTATGACCGAGGAGACCTGGCGCTTCCTTCCGCACGCTGGTAATGCGCTGATCGTGGCTGACTGGCCGACCGCCGATCAAAGCTTGATCGATGACGAGGTCGAGGCGCGCATGGGCGCCTGCCTTGAGATCGTGAGGGAGATACGCAATACGCGCGGTGAGTTCAAGGTGGCTCCCGGAAAGCGCATCACGGCGATCGCCAAAGGCGGTCAGGCAGTGGCAGACCTGGCGGAAAACGATTATGTCCTTAAGCGGCTCTGCAATGTGGAGGAGCTCGTGCTCATCCCGCCTGACGCCGATGATCCGCCGAATGCGGCCGGCATCGTGGTTGGTGACCTGTCGGTTTATCTGCCGCTGGAAGGTATGCTGGATATCGCCGCCGAGTGCCAGCGCCTGACGGACGAAAGCGCAAAAGTCCGGACGCAACTCCAGCGGACTCAGAAGATGCTGGGCAACGAAAACTTCGTCCAGCGCGCGCGCCCGGATGTGGTGCAGCGCGAGCGCGACCGACTGGTTGAACTGGAGAGCGCTTTCGTTCAAATCGAAGACCGGCTTGTAAGTCTCTGTGACTAGTCTGACCCATATGCAAACCTGGCTGGCGCTTGACCTACGCTCGCCAATGGCAAGCAAGACGATTTCCTCACATTGGTTATAATGTGTCTGACGCGATGTCGATTCTCGAGGATGTCGATTGACCGACGCCTACAAAGTCTGCCCGATTTGCGACGCGCACAACCATCGGAACGCGGTCCTTTGCGCGACCTGTGGTACGACCATAGCGGAAATCGCGCCGAAAGAGCGCAGGGACCGGGAAGAGTCGCCCGCCTTCGATTACGATTACCGCCTGGGTGAGACCGATCTTGCGGAAGAGTCTCTCGGTCGCCGCGGACGGATCCTAAGCGTCGTGCTGCTGGTACTCGTTGTCTTTGGATTGGGCGCTGCGGCAATGATGACGCTGATTCCACCCCTCTTTGGGCGGGACTCCGGCATCTCATCATCTGTCGCGACATCGGCGCCCACCCATTTCTTTGGCCCGACCGTTTCGCCCGGTCCTCCAAGCGCGACCTTCACCAGCAGCCCGTTGCCGACTTTGGCGCCAACCGAATCACCAACACCAGCTCCATGTGTGCGGCGTGTGGTAGCCGGGGACTCGCTGATCGCGATCGTGTCGCGCTGCGGCTACAGAAATCTGGATATCCTGCCGACGGTTATGGCTATCAACGGCATAACCGATGAGACGCGGATACAGGTCGGCCAGGAGATTGTCATGCCCCGACCGACGCCCACGCGTGATCCCGCTGTGACCTCGCCATCGTCCGAGCTGACACCTGTTGCAGCTGCCGGCGCAGATGAAGTAAGCGACGGTTTGGCGCTATTGGCTTTTGATCCCTTCGCGCCCACTTTGACGCCTACACTCCTTCCCGGGCTGATGTGGCATGTTGTGCAGGCCGGCGAAAACATGATCGCTGTCGCGGTGCAGTATGAGACGAACGCCAAGACACTGTCAGATCTGAACCCGGAGATCGAATTCGCGCTCTGTGAATTTGGCTTGGCATACGGCGGGCCGGAATGTACCGTGCAATTGCAACAGGGCCAGAATGTTCGCGTTCCCGCTCCGACGCCAACCAGGACGCCGGTACCGACCGCGTCAGGCAGTGAAACACCCTTGCCACCGCCTACGGCAACGTTCAATGCCCCGGTGGCACAGAGCCCGGCCAACAATGCATTTTTTGCCCCGCTCGAACAGGTCACCTTGCGCTGGATCGGCACTGGGCGATTGACGAACGATCATGTCTATCGCGTAACCTTGATAAACTCGGAGACATTTACACGTAACGAAGCGGATACACGCGAGATGTTCTTCATTATTCCGTCCGAGTGGCAGGCGACGCAGGCCGGCAGCCATAGCTATATGTGGCAGGTCAGCGTTGTAAACGCGGCCACGGACGAGACGACATATTCAACTGAAGAACGCAGCTTTGTGTGGCAGGGGTCGGGGTGAGCGGCGTCGTGACAAAGGCATGCCCGCGATTGTTTCTCTCGCTCATTCTCCTGCTACTCGCCGGCTGCAATATTGGTCGGCCTGAGGCAACGCCGTCACCTACGGCTGAGTGGCAAAGGATTAGCACGCCTGAAACGGCTTGGACGCCCACATCCCTGCCCCTGTCGCCGACTCCTGCGCCGGCATCGCCAGCGGTCCAAGTTGCGACAGCGGCGCCAAGCGCGACGTCGCCACCGCCGTTGCCATCCGCTTCGCCAACTGCCACCTCGATTTACATCGAATACCTGGTGCAAGAAGATGAAACGATGTTCTATATCCTGCAGCTGCCTCAGCATGGATACGGATACGAGCCAGACGTTGCCGCCACCGTCGTCGCTTTGAATGACAAAATCCCCAATGCGGATTCTTTACGCGGCGGCATTTCGATATTGATCCCTCGCCCTACCGCCACCTTCACGGAAGTAGGTGTCGAAGCCACGCAAGAACTTCTCGCAACGATCGGCGCTGACGACTCATCGGGGGCGGTCTTGCCTGCTGGCGCGACCGTTGGCTGTCATCCTGTCTTGGCCGGTGACTCAATGGTGTCGATCGCGGTGGAATACCGCATCACTCTGGAAATACTCAGCGATTTGAACCGTGACGTGAATTGGTCAGGCTGCAATTTTACGCAGCCGAGCGGTGGACCCGATTGCAGACCTACCTTGCGCATTGGAGAGTGCATTCGCGTGCCCGTACCGACGCCGCTGCCCACCAGATTCCCCACGCCAACCGGCGATGAGACGGCCACGCCAACCGCCACCAAGCTGGCGCCGCGCCTGCTTTATCCTCCGGACGGCGCCATTCTCTCGCCCGAACCACTGATCATCAGATGGGTTGGTCTCAGCGGAATGAATGAGGTCGATGAGTATCTGATAGAACTCGTCGACCAAACGATTAACCAGTCCTTGCGGCAGGTCACCAGAGCCAATTCCTACCGTGTACCGGATGCCTTCATGCCCAATGATGGCCAGGCGCACACTGTGCAGTGGCGCGTGACGGTCGCGCGGCAATTCGACGCCGGCACATATCACTACGTCGGCGCGCAGGGAGAATGGCGCATCTTTCACTGGTAAGTCACCTCAACAGATGGGCAGAACCAGATCAACTGACTTTTGCCCAAGTCAATGGCGCTGCAATTCAACAATGTGAAGTTAAAGCGGAGAGATGCATCTCCATAGTTCTGGAATTTACGCGGCGTCCGGCGTTTTCGGGATATCTGCAAAGTGGCTGAGCGCCGGGCGATGAGCGCCCGCGGCATCAATGAGACTGAAGAAACAGGCTTCTTCATCACCAACTGAACAACCATTGAGGTTGTACAGGAACATGGCGGCCGGATAGCCCTGATTCTGCACGATCTCGTACGCTTGCGTCACGTAGAGCGCTTGCTCAGCTTCGCTCGTGTAATTCAGCCATTCGAAGCCGCTGGACGGAATTGCCAGGTTGGTGCCTTCCCTCGTACCCCAGCCAACTTGCGTGACGAATAGCGGCAATTCGCTTAGCCCGTTAGTCTCCAATGCATCAGTATAGAAGTCCAGAAGATCCGTGAAGTACTGCAAGAACGACTCATAGTGCGAATCGACGCCAGGCGGTTTATCACAACAGCGCAAACTCGGTGGAACCGCCGAGGCGCTGAAGATCACGCCGACGCCGTCGCTGATGTCCGCCGCTCCGTGAAGCAGCATGTCGTTTAGATATGTGCCCGTGTCGATGGAATTGTAATTGTCGGAGAATCCCACCGGCGCCAAGCCACCAGTAATTACGAGTGCATCTTGGTCGTGAGACTTGATTGTGTCGTAGGCGACCTCTAGCAGTCTCACATATATGTTCGCGCCCAAATGGATCTCATCGGGGACACCATAATCACCGTCCGCCGTCTTTTCCGGCGTCCGGTGATACACAGGTACGGTCCAGTATTTGAGCAGATTAGGCGACTTCCAAATTTCATAGGCATCAACCAATCCGGCGTAGCGCGTAACCAGGTTGGCAAGGAAGGAACTGAGATGGACCAGGTTTTCTGGCGGACCGGTGTAATCGCGCATCCGGCTATTCAATGTGTCGATATAGCTCGTCCGGCTCCAGTCGGGCGCCGCATAGATATTCAACATGATGTTTACGTTCGCCAACTCCATCGCCGCGATCATGGAGTCCAGGGCGGAAAACTGGAACACACCTTGTTCCTTTTCGATATCTGCCCAGGGTACATCGATCTTGACCCAGTTAACGCCGAGCCTGGTGACGAGATCAGCGAGCGCGCTCCCATTTTCACCATCAATGAAAACCTGAATCCCAAACCCGAAGCCGGGCCTGACCACAAGCTCCGCCGGCTTCGGCACGACGATCGTCTCATCCAATACGATGAGACTTGGGTCATTAATGCCGTTTAGCGATTGCAGGTATTGAACGGTCGTATTGTGCGCTTCGGCAATCTTGGCAAGCGTGTCACCCAGTTGCACAACATACACGTCAAGAGTTTCATTCTCAAGAATTGGCAGTAGAATCGCTTGGTCAACCTGTATTCTGCGTACATCTGCGAGCCTGTTCAGTGCCTGGAGAGCCGCGAGGCTGACATTGAAGCGCCTTGAAATGCTGTAGAGCGAATCACCGGGCTGCACGATATACCGTTTGAAGATTGATTCATCCACTTTCGGTACGAGAATGCTGCGCCCCACAGCTAAATCCAACCGACCCCCAACGCCGTTCAGGGCACGCAATTGCGCGACCGTCGTGTTATAGAGACGCGAAATGTGAAATAACGTGTCCCCTTCTTCAACAACGTAGACCTCATATTTTGTCTCGTCAATTCGCGGAACCAGAATACTCTGCCCTGCTTGGATGTCGAGCGCACTTGCTAATCCGTTTAGCGAAATCAGGGCATCTTCGGTCGTCGCGAACCGCCTTGAAATGCCGTATAGCGAATCCGATTCCGTGATCTCGTATGTTTCAAACCTCTGCTCGTCGATCTTGGGCACCAGAATCGTCTGACCCGCTTCTAGATCACTATCATCCCCGATGCCGTTGAGGGTCCTCAGTAGGGAGACCGCGGTACTAAAGCGTTTGGCGATGCTGAAAAGTGAATCGTTCTCAACAACTTGATAAACGATGAGCGCCGCCTGATCTAAACTCGGCACCAAGATGTTCTGGCCAACCTCGATATGCCGACCGTCGGGGATATCGTTTAATCCCTGCAGTATGCCAAGCGTCGTGTTAAAACGCTTGGAAATGCCAAACAACGTATCGCCGGGCAAGACTTGGTAGACCTCGACATAGGATTGTACACCTGTCGGCACCAAGATAGTTTGGCCAGCGATAAGCTGCCGATCTTCGGCATAGTTATTCGCTTGTCTAAGCGCATCCACTGTGACATTGAACTGCCGCGCAATACTGAATAAGGACTCGCCCCTTTGCACGATATACGCGTCGTATGTTGCAGGCGCGGCATCCGCTGCCGTGACTTCGGCGTCATCCGTGTCGCTTTCTTGCGCCGACACACTTGCAGTCAAAATGAATAGAAATAAAAAGGTCGTAAGTATGCGGCGCCTGCCATTCATGAGCAAACCTTTTGTCACTCAAGACCTAACCTTCATGTGCAGTCTACACTTGAAGGAAATACCGCGCCAATGAAAAACCTATGTCTATTTGGACGCGCCTGTCGGTCCCAGAATGTTGAAACTAATCGTGTCATAAGAATCGTTATCGTCGCCAATCGAAAGACGCTTCCCCGTTTCCGGGTCGTACCAACCGATGTGAATCCGATACTCGCCGGCTGCAAGATTTTCCACAGGCAGATAATAAACATCGCGATAGATTTCGTTGATCGGCCAGCTTGCTGAATCCAATCTACCCTCTTGCGGATATTGATCGTCTTGCGACCAAAGGACGCTGCCAGTTGCGGGATTCACCGCTCCATAAACATGCACAAACGATTTCAGTGAGCGCGGCGTTGTCGCAAGCGGCTTCCAGTAGAGCCAAAGCAGCAATTCACCGGTGGGCAGTGGTTCGGTGGCAAATTCAGATCGCGCCAGGACCACCAGGTCATCGAAACGCGCTAATTGTCTCTCAGAATCGTCTGGTTGCGACCAAGGCATGTATTGTCGAACCGGGAGCCCGTACACATCGGTTGACAATACTTCCTGCAGATTGCTCCGCATCCAATCCACCACGACGCCGTCATTGGGCCAACCTGCCTGCACGGTCGACACGACATAAACGCTGGTGGACGTTTCGCTTATGCGGCTGATCTCGGCGATGATATCATCGGCCGTCTGAGACGATGAGGCGGGCAGGGCTGTTTCCGGCGCAGCGCCATTGTAATAGTAGGCGAATGCCGGATCGACGGACTGCTGTATCACAAAATCTCCAGCGTCGACCCGCGCGTTGAGGAATTCGCCCAGTTCGTCCCAGGCCGGCGCCTTGCGGAATCGTGGCGCATTGAAGTAGGCATGATTAGCGGCGGCCGCCATTGCGATCCAGGGAAGCAATATGACCAGGGTAAGCAGGCTTCTGCTGACTTTGAATGCGGTGTGCGCGCGGCCCGCCAAATGGAAACTGCCCAAGACCAACAGCAAGACAAATGCGGGAATCGTCGCCAGGACATAGCGTGGGTTGAAAACGTTGAGCCGCTGCGCTACCAATCCCAAGAGCAAAAGCGGTAGTAAAGATAGGACGAATACGAATTGAAATTCTCTGGTCGACGACTGATAAATCAGCAATGCCGCTGGTATGCAAATCACTGTTAGGATCAGCCCGGCCAGTAAGTGGTCAGAAGGGATCGTCTCGCCCACGATGAGAGCTGGAATAAAACGTGTTAGATAATCGGAGGCGGCAAATGCCTGCAAGTTGCCACCGTAGTTGCCGGCGAATATTTCCTGCGCTTGCAGGAGCAGAAACCCGAATATCACAACGGCGACGATTCCGAGTTGGAGCGCGAGGAATCGCTGTAGGAAACTGCGATCGTTCCGCCGGGACAAGATAGCAAAGGCGGACAGCGCCAGCAGCATAAACAGCTCGGTGTAAAAGGTCAGCGTCGCGCAGGTGGCAACCAGGCTATAGAGCAGCCAATCTTTGCGTCGCCCGCCATCAATGACGCGCAGACCCAGCCATAGGGAAGTGACGCTGAGACCAGCCCAGATGGCGTAATTCCTGAAATCCTGACTGTGCCAGATTTCATAGGGGTGCAGCGCCCAGATCAGCGCAGCCAGCATGCCGATCATCCGCGACCCGCTCAGCCTCCAGCCCAAGCCAAACAAGGCGGGAATGCCGATGATATTGCCAAGTACCGAGAAATGCCGCAGCGCGAAGACCGGCTCAATATCGGAAATCACCTGTCGCCAGAGTCGTAAAAGCCCGTAGGCCAATGGTGGATGGGGATCTATGGGCGCGATATCGGAAAGCGATTGACTTAAGGGCAGATCCGCCCAATACATCGCGCTAAAGGCTTCATCCCCACGCAGCGGTACCGCTTGTAGATGATGAATCCGCAAACCGAAACCGAGCAATATGATAGGTATGAGAGGAAGTAGTTGAACCGACCGAGACATGCTCGCTTAGACGGTCGCCTCTTCAAACGCTTCGATCTGTTCGTCGCTTAGCGGCATCAAACTGGCGTTTTTGCCATCACCGCCGACATCAGCCAGTTGCCGTTTGGCATCCCGCAAAAAGTCCTTGAGATTGGGACTCTTCTTGGTATCCGCAAAGAGGACCGCCAACTCGGGCGTATCCTCGAATTCAACGTTCGCTGACGGGTCAGTGAAGACAACCAAGGCATGCACGGTTACATCGTCCGCGACCTCGTCAATGGCGCGCTGAATATGGTCACGGGCGTATTCAGCGTCACGCAGCGGTTTGCCGATGCCGTCAAATCGAATCGCCGAAAATAGCCTGCTGACGATATTACGCTGACTGGAAAACTTGCCATTCCGAAATGTGAACCCCTGATCATGCCAGCGTGTTACGATTGCAAAGATACCTTGCGGGCAAATCAAAACGTGTCGCGCGGGAAAATGGTAGTAGTTGTAGAGGATGCTCTTATTGCTCAATCCTTTCAAGCCATCTTCGATTGCATTCTCCGGGCGGGGCACCCGTGCCCAAAGGTTTGTCATACGCACCGAAATAATCGTCAGAATAAAGGCGATCGGTAAGATTGCCGACTGAGCAATCAGCGTCAGCGTTTCGGGCGTCTCATTGGTGAAGAGCGATGCGTTGATCACAATGAATCCGAGAATCAGCGCGCCGAAGGTGCCGAAAAACAGATAATTTGTGATCTTGCGATTACGCCGCGCCAGCTTCTTGTTCGTGACTATACGCATCATTCTGCCTCAGTTCGGTTGCGTCTCGCGGCCATGCATCACCCGCCTAACCGGATCTCGATCTCTGATTCCTCAAAGTTGATTCTATGCCTTAGACTGGAGCATGCCCCTTCGGGACTGCCCTCCACCACGCCATAACGAACCTTTATCTTCAGAGGCTCCTGCGAGACGTCCACTTTGACCGTGCAATTCCCTAACGTATAATCCTTCCCACTGAACTCCGACGCATCTAACTTTTCCACTTCCACTTTGCAGAAGGACAAAAAGCCAATTTCAACTCTCTCCATATCCTGGACCTCGATGTCCTGATGTCCATCTTCATCTTCAACCACGCACATGAGTTCCGTCGCGCATTTTCTGAAGCCGTCTGGATATTTCAGGATGTACTCCGTAGACCAGGTGTTATCGAACTCATTGATCTCCTGGATTTCATTATCGTGATCAGCGAACACTTCCATGCGATGCAGTTCATCGACGTAGGTATCAATATGCACGGGTCCCAATTCGATCACCGGCCGTGTGCCCGGCCCAAACTGATCCGTATTGATGCGAAGATCACGTTGCTCGACAATGGTTCCGCTTGCCACGTGGGTGTCCCGAACCGTAACCGTTACGTAACCCGAACCGGTTTTGAACCAGCTCTGACCCGTATTGGCGATCGGCGCCAGTACTGACGTTCCTAAACCACATACCAGCGGGTGTGGATCCACTTGCGTCCAGCCTACCACGAGGTTGACGTTGGGCGGCGACTCTTCAGTCCGCGGTATGAAGTATGAGATGTAGTTCGCCACCGTAACTTCCGCACAGACGAGGTCGCCGAAACGCACGGACGGCAGGATTATCCACTTTTCCGGAACGAAATGCGCCTCGCCAATGACGGCTGTTTCGAGGTCGCCGGATGGGATACGCAGGCAATGCGTTACCGGCACCGGCAGCCAATTGACGGCGCCTGGCGCTAGCTGCCTCTCAGGTATCTGCGCATCAAGTTTGAAAAGCGAACCGCCGCGCTGAAGGTCCAGGGTCAGATCGTCCGGCTGTACAACGTAGGTCGGCGCATCAAATTCAGTGGCGATGAAGCAATCAACATTGAATGACGAGCCAGCTGATATCGTGATATCTTCTGGATCGAATAGCAGCGTGCCGCAATTGTCGTACGGCTGCATAATTGATGTATCTTGAGCGACAGCGAATTGGAGTTGTTGTCCCAGCGGCACGACCGCCTCGATCTCTTCAGATTCTGCAGTGCGCAGTTCTGCCGTTATCCTGGCGACGCCGCCCATCGCGATGCCGACGGGATCCGATCCGTCACCGGGCCCGAGTACGCTGGCGCTCGCAAGCGCGGCCAGGTCAAAGGTCGTACCAGGCGTCCACGCCCAATAGGTCAATACGGACGCACCGGACTGATCAGCGTAAAAGCGGAAGTTAGACGGCAGATAGAAGCCGACCCAAACGACAGGTTCAGTGATGATCGCGGCTTCATTCAGCGTAACGCGATTGATTCCCGGTTGGTCAAGCGCCACTGGCTGACGATACACGAGTGTCGCATCAATCGGGGAGCCGCCGTTGCCGTCCTGGTAAACGACAAGATCAACGGCACTGCCGGGAACTGGCACGTTGACAGAGATACTCACGACATCAAGAGCCACCGGCAGCGACAACCCTAGCGGTGTCAAGTCGAAGCCGTTGATTACCAGCGAAGGCTCGCCCTCGACAAAGTAAACGGCGTTTTCAATGCCACGATTATTGCTGAGGATCGTATCACCAGCTGCGGCCGGATAAACGGCCAGGACCAAGGCGAAACAAATTACGACGATTGCGAGCATCGTTCTATTCCGTAAGCTGCGCATAATTCTCTTCACCTCAATGTTGTGGCGTCATCTCAATTGCGTATTGTAGGTTCGAATACCCAATTGGTCAAGCAAGCGACCAGCACTGGAAGAGTCGCGTCTCCACCGATACAATGTTCCAGTTCTGTGAAAATTGTGGAACCCAAGCAATGTCGGAATTTGTCCTGGTGTTCGCTGTACTGGCGTTAATCCTGGGGGGATACTGGGCGCTGGTCGTCTTCCCTAAACAGCGAGCCTTTCAACACAAACAAAAGATTGTACGTTCGCTGCACGTGGGTGACGAAATCGTGACTTACGGTGGCATTGTCGGCAAAATCATCGATATTGACGTCGCCAAGGGAATCTCGCAGGTTGAGATCGCAGAAGGTGTCACCATCAAATTGTTAACCGCAGCCTTGCAGCAGGTTTACGATCCAGACGAAACCGCTTACAACGCGGGCGTCGGCATCGCCAGGAGTGAGAGCGAGCCGGCACTAGCGGAAGTGGATCGAACTAGGGAAGGCGGCCAAGTATGAGCAGACATGCTCGATGGCTAATCTGTATTATTCTGCTCGGCCTTTTTTGCGTCTGGGTCGCTACGCCGCCGGTCTTCAAGGGTGTGCAAGCCGATGCCTGTGCGACAGCGCCGGATGATCAGCTTGACCAACTCAAATGCAGCGAAAACCTCGAAATCGATACAAATGGCGATGGCGTTTACGAGTTTGTATTGAATATCACTCAGAGCCTGGGCCTGGACCTGGTGGGTGGGCTGCGAGTGCTCTTACAGGCTGACATCTCGGCAGAAAACTTCACGCCGGAGGACTTGGGCGAAACGGCGAACAATGTGTCGCGGCGCGTCAATGCTCTCGGCCTGACCGAAGCTACCGTGCAAGTCCAGGGCCGCGATCGGATCCTGATAGAGCTGCCCGGCGTGCGCGATCCGCAGCAGGCTGTCGCCACCATTCAGCAGACGGCTTTGCTTGAGTTCGTCGATTTCGGCGGCTTGAGTAATCAGGTGGGTGGATTGGTCGGCGCTGAAATCGTCACCAGTAAACAGGTCGAACTGCGCAAGGATACGACTCTGGCGGAGGGCGAAGAAGACCCGCTAGCCGGCCGCCGCGCGCATCCCGTGAGTGGTCTGCCCTTCCGCACGGTGATGACTGGCGCCGGCTTGCAAGCGGCGAGCGCGGTACTGTCTCCGCCGCAAGGCACCGGCGGCCCGGAATGGATGATCAATTTCGAAATCAAGGAAGAGTTTCAAGCTGTCTTCGGCGGCTTCACGGGCGACCGGATCGGGGAGCCAATGGCGATCGTACTTGATGGCGAGGTCATTTCGTCGCCGATCATCCAGGCCCAGCTCTCGACAGGCGGCGTGATCACCGGGGAGTTCACGGAGGAGGAGGCGACTACGCTGGCGCTGCAATTGCGTTCGGGCGCCTTGCCAATTCCTCTGCGCATCGAGAGCACGCAGGAAGTCGGCGCTACGCTGGGCCAGGAATCCGTGCGCCTGAGCGTACAGGCGGGCGTTGTCGGCGTCATTGTCGTGCTGGCCTTCATGTTGATCTACTACCGCTTGCCAGGATTGGCGGCCGATCTGGCCCTGATCGTTTTCATCTTTCTTAATATTGCGGTATTCAAGTTGCTGCCTGTTACGCTGACCCTGCCCGCCATCACCGGTTTTCTCATATCGATCGGCACCGCTGTGGACGGCAACATCCTGATTTTCGAGCGCATCAAGGAAGAGCTGCGCGCAGGACTGTCGTTGGATGCGGCGCTGCAGGCCGGCTTCAATCGCGCCTGGACTTCCATCCGTGATTCCAACCTCTCCACCATTATCATCTGCGGCATTCTCTTCATGTTTGGGCAGACGCCCGGCGCCAGTATTGTCGCCGGTTTCGCGGTGACCCTTGCGATCGGACTGGTGCTCAACTTGTTCACCGCAGTCATCGTGACACGAACATTCCTATATGTTCTCGTCAGCGTTTTCCGCGGCACAATCGAGAATAATCGCGCGGTCCTGGGCGCTTAGGATGCACCGCTATGTTTGACATCGTACAGAAACGCCGTTGGTTCTTCTTGCTCTCCGCCATCGTCATCGTGCCGGGTCTGGCGATTATGCTGTATTCGACGGTCACGACCGGCGCGCCCTTCCGCCTCAGCATCGACTTTCTCGGCGGCAGCATCTACGAGTTGAAGTTCGATGATCGCGGCGCCAGCGAAGACGGTATCCGCGCAATCTTCAATTCAATTGGCGACGACAATGTGATTATCCAGCAAATCGGCGCATCCGACGAATATCGCTGGTCCGTCCGCGCGGGATTCCACGATGTCAGTGCGACCAACGACATTCTCCAGCGCTTGGCTGGGCTCGCGCCGATCGATCGCGACAGCTTCCGTGTCGAGACCGTTTCGGCGACAATCGGTCAGGAAGTGACGCGTTCCGCTTTGGCGGCGGTGGGCGTCGGCGCCGTGGTGATCACCGGCTTCATCGTCATTGCCTTCCGCCAGGTACCCAACGCTGTGCGCTACGGAATATGCGCTATCGCCGCGATGATTCACGATATTTTGGTTGTCATGGGGGTGATGTCCCTGTTAGGACTGCTGCTCGGCTGGGAGATCGACGCCCTGTTCCTGACCGCTGTACTGACAGTAGTCGGCTTTTCCGTACAGGACTCCATCGTGGTCTTCGACCGCATCCGCGAAAACATACCCAAGCATTTGGGCGAGCACTACGAGACCATTGTCAATCGCAGCATTTGGGAGACGATACACCGATCGCTGGCGACTCAACTCAACGCCTTCTTCATCATGATCGCGATATTGCTCTTCGGCGGCGAGACCGTGAAGCAGTTCATCGCCATCCTCTTCATCGGTTTGCTATCCGGCACCTATTCCTCGATTTTCACCGCTGTGCCCCTGTTGGTGGCTTGGGAAAGTGGTGAAATTCCATTTGTGGGCAGTCGCTGGCAAGAAGAAGTCGATACCCCGGATGAAGCATAACTAGTAACAGCCTCAGTGTCGGAAGTGGCGACTGCCAGTGAAGATCATCGCCATATCATAATAATCCGCTGCTTCAATCACTTGAGTATCCCGTATGGATCCACCCGGCTGGATCACGCAGGTTACGCCGGCGCGCGCCGCATGTTCGAGGCTATCGGGAAAGGGAAAGAAGGCGTCAGACGCCATCGCGGCATTGGTCGCATCGGATGCGGCCTTCTCAATTGCCAGCTCGGCGGCATCAACTCGACTCGGCAAGCCGCCGCCGATCCCCACCGTGCGTCTGCCCTGCGCCAGCACGATAGCATTTGACTTGACGTGTTGTACCGCCTTCCAGGCAAACAGCATCGACTGCATTTCCGCGTCTATCGGCGCTCGCTTAGTGACCGTTCTCATGATCGTTCGCGCCGGATCGCCCAGATCAACGCGTTGCAGGAGCAAGCCGCCCATCACACTGCGGAATTCGAAGCCATTCCCGCTGAAGGGCCTCGGGATACGCAACAGGCGACAATTCTTTCGACCTACTTGTATCTTCGTCACCGCCTCTTCAGAAAAGTCAGGCGCGACAATGCCTTCCACAAAGAGCGTACCCAAGGAGGCGACGAAGTTTTCGTCCACCATACGATTCGCCGCGATTATCCCGCCGAAAGCCGAAAGCGCGTCGGATTCCAGTGCTTGCGGGAAGGCATCCGTCACCGAGACTCCGCTAGCGATTCCGATCGGCGTCAAGTGCTTGACAATCACGACTGTCGGCTCGTCAAAACTGCTGACAGCTCGCCAAGCCGCGTCAAGGTCGAGAATGTTGTTGTAGGATAGCTGCTTGCCGGCCAGCTGTTGGGCGCCCAGTGGCGCTTGTTCTTCGCCCCGCGCATAGTAGGCGGCCGCCTGATGCGGATTCTCACCATAACGCAATTCATGGCTGCGCTGGACGCCGAAAGAAATGGCTTCCGGCACATCAGCTTCATGTGATTCGGCGATGTCCGATTCACTGAGGTAAGCGTGTATGACGCTGTCATAATCGCGGCAGTGGGCAAAGGCTTTGACCGCCAGTTCGCGCCGCTGTTCAAGGTCGGTAGCGCCCGTGTTTTTCAACGCCACCAGCACATTTGAATATTCAAGCGGATCGCACAGCACGGTCACGCGGGAGAAATTCTTGGCCGCCGCCCGCAGCAGCGCAACGCCACCGATGTCAATCTGTTCGATCGCCTCCTCAAGAGGGACCTGTTGATCTTTGATTGTTTCGCTGAAAGGATAGAGATTGCAGACCACCATGTTGATCGGCGCGAAGCCGTTCTCAGCAAGCTCCCGCAGATCATTGTCGTTGTCCCTTGCCAATATGCCGCTATGGATCGCCGGATGAAGTGTCTTGACGCGTCCACCGAGCATCTCACCCTGGCGTGTGACTCGTTCAACGCTTGTGACCGGAATGCCGGCATCACTAAGGGTCTGTCCGGTTCCGCCGCTGGCGACGATGTCCCAGCCCAATGCGACAAGTTCCTTGGCGAAACCGACTGCGCCTTTCTTGCTCGAAACACTGAACAAAGCTCTGGGCATATACGCATCCTTACCACTACCGCTGGTCCAATGGAATACGTCGATTATAGCGGCAGGGCGCAGTAGGGGGTAGTGAACAGATTCGGTCTCAATCGCGTAACAGCTTGATGGCCTCAGGCGCTATGTAGAGGACGACATTGTCTCCGGAACCAAATGTAGGCTCGGGCGCGGCAAATGACAGTGTCAGTTTGTCAGGGAGGCTCACCGTGACATCACAGTAGTCTCCCCGGAAGACCACACGACTTAGCACTGCCTCGAATCGCTTGGCTGCGAATGGCGGTTCCTGCTCCAGATATATTCCGCCGGGGTGTATAAATATGGTGTCAGTACCCTCAGTGCGCCCGTCTTTCTCGATTCCGAACTGCGTTAATAGTCCGTCGTCCGTGATGGGAAAGATATTGCGCATGCCGAGGAAGCGCGCGACAAAACTGTTCTTTGGGTTGTGATACAGGTCGCGTGGCTTGTCGTGCTGCTGCACTGTACCGATATTCATAACGGCGATCCGGTCGGCCACGGCATAGGCCTCGCGATGATCGTGCGTGACGTAGATCGCGCTCAATTGTTCGCGTTTGATAATCTGCCGCAGTTCCAGCGCAAGCTGATCGCGAAGTTGCGCATCAATCGAACCGAGCGGCTCATCCAACATCAGCAGTCGTGGATTCGGCGCCAGGCTGCGCGCCAGTGCGACCCGTTGCTTCTGGCCGCCCGATAGCGCGTCGACATCTCGGTCTTCGTGCCCGGTCAGGCCGACACGGTCCAGCAGCGACGCCACTTTTGTGCGGCGTTCTAGTTGACTGAATCCCTGTCGCTTCAAGCCATATGCCACGTTTTCCGCCACCGACATGTGCGGGAACAGGGCGAAATCCTGAAACATGAAGCCGAATCCACGTTGATGCACCGGTATATCGCGAACATTTTCGCCGCTGAACGTGATGCTGCCCTGATAGTCGGATTCCAGACCGGCGACTATTCGCAGCAGCGTTGTCTTGCCACAGCCGCTCGGACCAAGCAGGCAGAGTATCTCGCCGGGATTCAGCGTAAAGCTGACATCGCGCAGCGAGACCCGGTCGCCGTAGGCATGCGATACGCCATCAGTGCGAAGCATCAGAACTCGCCGACGCCGGCGACCCGCAGGCGCTCGATCAGAATGAATCCGCAGGCGCAGACCAGCATCAGTATGACGCTCATCGCCAGCGATTGCCGGTATGAGGCGATGCCGGGATCGCCCAGCAGGCGATAGATCACCACCGGTATTGTGACGGACTCGCGCTGAGCGACGAATAAGGACGCGCCAAACTCCCCCATGCTCACGGTGAAGGCAAAGGTGGCGCCGACAACGACCCCTCGGCCGACCAGGGGCAAATCGATCGTCAACAGGCGGTCCAATGGTTTGGCGCCCAGCACGGACGCCGCCTCCCGCAACGAGGGCGGGATGGCTCGCAGGCTGGGCAAGATGCTGCGGATGACAAAGGGCAAGGCAACCAAGGTATGTGAAATCGGGATGATCAGCCAGGATGATCGCAGATTCAGCGGCGGTTCGTCCAGCGCCACAATGAAGCCAAACCCCAGCGTCACGGCGCTGGTCGCCAGCGGCAGCATGAATAGTGGATCGGACAAGCGGGAAAACCGGCCGGGGTTGTGAATCATGTACGATGCGATCACGCCTAATATCAGCGCGCTCGCCATTGCCAAGACGGCAAACCGTAATGAGTTTACGACGGATTCAATAGGCGCGATAAACAGAAGCGAACCGCGGGTCTTTTCCAGCAGATCGGCGTAGCCGCTGAAGTCCAACTGCCCGCTGGCGAAGAGCGATCTGAACACCAGCGCCAGCAGAGGCGTAAACAGCAACAGTGCCAGCATTGCGACACAGCTCGACACGATGAAACGTTCTCGCGGCGAACGGACCGGCCTCGCGATGTTGGCGCTGCTTGCCATTGCCAGATGCAGCTTCCGCTGCATTCGTGTGTAGACGATCATCATTGCCAGCATTGACACGATTTGCACCAGGGATAGTGCGGCTGCCAAGGGCAGATTGAAAATGTTGAGCGCCTGGTAGTAAATCTGCACCTCAAGCGTCGCGAAACGGATACCGCCCAGGATCAAGACCACGCCAAAACTGGTGAACGAGAAGATGAACACCAATAAGCCCGCCGACATTAGCGCCGGCCGAATGAGCGGAAGCCGAATGTCTCGCCAAACCGAAACCTCATCCGCGCCAAGGCAGCGGGCAGCTTCTTCGGCGGCGAATCCGACGGATGACCAGTAACTTGTCATGATCCGCAAGGCGATCGCCAAGTTGTAAAAGACGTGTACGATGATGATGATCGCCAGCGTGCGTTCGAGTTGTATTGGCGAATAATCCAGTGCAAACAGCGTCCGCAGCATATCGTTGAGCAAGCCATTGCCTCCCAGTAACGCGGCAAATGCCAGCGCAACAACGACAGTCGGCAGGACAAAGGGAAGCGTGGCTAAAGACAGCAGCAGGGTTTTTCCCTTGAATCGGTAGCGCGCGAATACGTAGGCGCAGGGTAACGCCAGTAGCAGTGTGAGGGCCGTCGACAGCGTCGCCTGGTAAACGGTGAATAGCAGCGTCCCGATGTAATAGTTGCTCTCGATCAGCCGCAAGAATGCCGACAGGTCAAGCGTGCCGCCGGGGCGCAAGCTGATATCAAAGAGCGACAGCAGCGGATAGAAGTAGAATATGCCGAGGAAGACCAGCGGCAGCACGTATAGCAGGTATCCTCCGTGGCGAAAGTAGCGCGTCAACGCAGCATGACCTCCGCCCAGTCCTGAATCCACTCTTCGCGGTTTTCTTCAATCAGCGCCGGATCAATGCCAGCAGGAATCTCCGGAATCAGCGCGTATTCGACGAATACTGCCGGCAACGCGATATCGTCAACGACAGGAAAGACAAACATATTCAGCGGCATTTCTTCCTGGAAGGCGGGGCTGAGCATGAAGTCTATGAACTGCTGCGCGGCCGCTTCGTTCGCGGCGCCGGACAAGACGCCAACGTACTCGATCTGCCGGAAACACATGTTGTCGTTGACGATGGCGCCTGTGACCGCGCCGGCATCCGGATCGTCGCTAAAGAAGACTTCGGCTGGCGGACTGCTGGCATAGCTGACCACCAGAGGGCGTGTGCCGGTACCGCGGCTGCCCACGGTAAACTCGCCGTAATAGGCATCGGTCCAACCATCGGCGACCAACACATCGTTCTCGCGCAAGTCATTCCAGAAGTCCAGGTAGGTATAGTCGCCTTCGTCCCCGAACTGGGCGATGGTGGCGAGCAGGAACGCCAAGCCAGGTGAGGATGTCGCCGGATTCTCCGCAACCAGCAGACCCGCATACTCGGGCAGAGCCAGGTCGCTCAGACTTTCCGGCAATGCAATTTCGTTTTCCTCGAAATAGGCGATGTCGTAATTGAGGCAAACATCGCCGAAATCGACCGGTGTCACACGGTAGGTCTCATCGGGCAGATACTCAGCGGGTACGAATTCCAGTTTGGGCGATTCATAAGGCGCGAAAATGTCGGCGTTAAAGGCGCGGCTGAGGAACGTGTTGTCCACGCCGTACAGAACGTCCCCGAGCGGATTATTCACGCTGAGGATGGCCTGGTTCACCATTTGTCCGGCATCGCCTGAGCGCAGAATTTTCACCTTTGTGCCGGTGTATTCCTCAAAGGCCTCAAGGACAATTTCGGACATGGCGAAACTATCATGAGTCAATACGACAAGCGTGTCATGTTCCTGTGCCACGACGGTACAGACCGTCAAGACACAGGTTAGCAGCGCGGTCAATATACGATAGAACATGATGGACTCCTCTTGTTGGAAGCGGTAGACTTGAGGAGCGCGATTCACCTGAACAAAAAGCCACCCCTGTTGGGGTGTTTACAGGGGTGGCCAAAGCAAGGGTATTGCAGACATTCCTACGCCAGCATTACCTGGATCAGGTGTATGGGTCGGCATCCTTCACGCCCTCTCAGCACACTCTCGTGAGCTCCCCAAGTCTCAACATATGTTGTTGACAAGGCATTATACAGTGCATATACCGTTCTCGCAAGAAAAGGCGGTTATGAATGTGTAAATTCATGCAAGTATTCTTGAAATCGACCGGCATTGCAGGCTTCCGTATAACGGAGAATCTCCTCGCCGTCCAATGGATATAAGGGATAGCAGCTCGTTGGCGCCGCTCCCTGTGGCAATTCGACCACTAGATCGCAGCCGGGGTGCGGGATAATCACGCCGTCGGTCGACCGCTCCAGCTCATCCACAACGCGCTCGACCGTCGCGATGACGGTATCGGCGACATAAACCAATTCCATGTCTATGCCGAGGTTATTGTTGATCATTACGTTACCGTGTCGATCCCCGGCCAAGCCGTGAATGACCGCCACATCACAGGGTATCGCCGGGAATGCAATCAACTCCTCGCCCGTATATGGATCGCATACGGTCTTGACATCTGGGCGCAGCGTCGGCAGATCCGTTCCCAACCAGGCTCGCGACGGCATGAAGCCGACGCCCGCGACTTGTGCGCGAATGCCCATGACGATGCTCGCTTCGGTCTCTTCAATGACGGTCATCGCACCGGATTGGGCCTGCTGTGTGTACATTGGCGCAAAGCCAAATGCTTCCAAGCCAAAATAGGCCGAGCGCACCCGGCTCACACTGCCCGCTCCGACGAGCAAATCCGATTCGATGCCGCCGGTGAAACTGAGCAATGTCAAGTCCTGCGGTGGTCTTTGCTTACGCAATAGCGCCCGTATGAAACCGACCGGCCGGCGGTATAGCGTCATCCCTCCCAGCGCTAGGGTAGAGCCGTCTTGCACCACGGCGGCCGCATTTTCCAAGGATACGTAGATGTCGGTCATAAGGTCGGCATTCTATACCTGGCGGGCGCCGGCAGCCCGCCAATCCGTCTGCCAATGATGCGATGCGATTTGACTGTTCCGCAGCAAAACTCCCATAGCTTATACTATATCTGTACCGAAACTTCTACATCAGCGGGAGCTGTGCGATGAAATGGATGCGGACGTTCAAGCGCAATCCTCAGGTGGAGCACTCTATATTGCTGGCGGCTTTGGTCTTCGCTTTGGGTTTCGCCGCAGGCCACGTGTCGGACTTCCGTACGATCGCGCTAAGCGATACCGACAAAGCCTTTGAGGCATTTTGGGACGCCTTTTCCATCATCGAAGAGCGTTATATAGACCAGACTAAGGTCGAGACGCTTGTGAACGGCGCCATAAGCGGCATGGTCGGTTCGCTTGACGATGATCACAGTGGCTACATACGCCCGGAATTGTTTAAGCGCAGCACTGATTTCACGGGAGAGTTCACCGGTATTGGGGTATTCGTCGAGACGAACGACGACACAAGCGATCTCGAAGTGGTAACCGTCATTCCGGAATCGCCTGCGGAGGCAGTTGGCGTACTGCCCGGCGATATCTTTTTCGAGGTGGATGGCCAACGCGTCACCGGGTTCACGCAAGCTGAATTGACGGCGCTGGTGCCGGGACCGCGCGGTACGACCGTCACTATCACCTTCAAGCGGGACGGAGCCTTGATCACCTTCGAAATTGTCCGTGATACCTTCCCCTTGCCCAATGTCTCGTACGAGGTCGTGGGCGACAATATCGCCCACATCTCCATGCTGGACTTCAACGATCTTTCTCGGTCGCAATTGGACGACGCCTTTGACGCGGTCGATATTAACGGAACCGGCGGTTTGATCTTCGACATTCGCAACAATCCCGGCGGGACGCTGGCTAGCGCGATCGAAATCGGCAGCGCATTCATCGAGGATGGCGTCCTACTGCGGCAGGTCGCGCGCGACCAGAGCGAGGAGGTCACACGCACAAGCGGGGGCTACGCTGATTTGGACGTGCCGATTGTCGTTCTCGTTGATGAAACCAGCGCGAGCGCCTCCGAGGTGATCGCCGGCGCCATGCAAGATTATGGCGTTGCGACCCTCCTGGGCGAAACCACCTTCGGCAAAGGAACAGTTCAAAACATCCCGCAACTGTCCAACGGCGGCGGCTTGCGAATCACGGTCCGCCGCTGGCTGACGCCAAACGGGCATTGGATTCACCAACAAGGCATCACACCTGACGTTTTCATCGAGTGGAACCCGGAAAGCGATGAAGAGGCTGAAAACGATATTCAGCTGGCGGCGGCCATCGAATACCTGGAGTCCTTGCGCGACTAATCGGGGGCGCAAACGTATAGTGTACGAATGGTAAGGCAGTGACTTTGGTTCGCGCTGGCAATGCAATAAAGACGGTGCTATAGTGTTCGGGTTACGAGCCGGGAATCGTGCAGGGAGTTAGCGCATGGCAGTTGCTTTACAAATCACCTCGATCGTCATTTCGGTCGTGTTGATCATCTTGATTTTGCTGCAGGTCAAAGGTGGCGCGTTGGGCAGTTTGCTCGGCGGCGACGCCGGCGGTGGCATCGCGCGCACCCGGCGTGGCTTGGAAAAGACGCTATTCCGCATAACGATCTTCTTGTCGATTGCATTTCTGGGTATCGCCCTCTTTTCAGTCGCGACAACAAGCTAAATCCACCCCACTTTAGAAATGGGAAATCGTTGGTTTGGATCGGAGCCGCGCTCTGTATAATTGACAGAACGCAATTCCGTTCTTACTGAGGCACGGCATGTTTCGCGGTTTCCGTTGGCAGCTCATCGCGCTAATCATGGCCCTCGCTGTTTTCTCCGCCGGCCTGGTCTATCGAAACAGTCGCTTAACCGCATTACCTCCAACCCCGGCCATGACGCCCACTCGCGTTGTCAGCTCGACGACAACGCCGTCGGCAACGGATTCAGCCGTCACGACAACAGTGGTGGCGTCCGACACAGACGAGAATATAGTCGTAAGCGCGACAGCGTTCCGCGAAGGCATAGTGGGCACGGTACAGCGCCTGAATCCAGCGTTCGCGCATTTGAACCCCATTGACAATGACATTTCCAGTCTCATCTTCGAAGGTCTGTTCGCTATCAATGACTACGGAGAAGTGGTCCCGCGTTTAGCGGATGAACTAGTCATATCGACCGACGGCCTCGAGTATGTCGTCAGATTACGCGACGATGTCAGTTGGCAGGACGGCGTTCCTTTCGGCGCTGACGATGTCGTCTACACGATGTCGCTCCTGAGTGAGGCTGAAGACACCGATCTACTGCCGGCCGGTGAATTCTGGCGGACGGTGGAGATGCAAAAGCTGACTGACCGTCTCGTGCGTTTTCGCTTGGCGCAGCCATTCAGCAGCTTTCCCTACCTGCTGACGATAGGTATGCTGCCCGAACATGCGCTGAGTGGCACGAACGCATCAAATCTGGCAAGCCACCCATTCAATCTTTCGCCCGTAGGGACGGGAGCATATCAGTTAGGCGCCTTGGTCGGTACTCATGAGGCTGGCATTAGTGCTTTGCAGTTGTTGCTGTCACCGGTTTTTCGTCAGCGAAATGAAGCGGAAAATCAATATCTTTTCAGTGAACTTTGGTTCCATTTATATCCCAACGCGGATGCTGCGATGAGCGCCTATGCTTCAAGTGAGGTGAATGCACTGGCGGGATTCCCGTTAACAGCCGACAAGAATCTGCTGTCACACAGCGCTTTGTACACACAAGTCAACGCGACCCTTGGCATATTGATCTTCAACTGGGAAGTGGAGCTATTCAGCGAACGCCGTATGCGTCAAGCGCTTTCGCTCAGTCTAAACGTCCCGGAGCTGGTGCAGACACATTTTGGATCAGCGGCAACCTATGCTGACAGCCCATTCGTGCCCGGATCATCAGCGTACCGGCCTCATCCATTTTGGAGGATGTACGATCTGGCTCAGGCACAGTTGCTGGTCGACGGCTCGGACACCGCCGCGGGAGATGAAATTAACGCTGGGACGGACGACGACGAGCGGGCGGCATCGACCTCGCGGCAAACTATTGGCCTGCTGGTAGAAGATACAGCTCAGTTGCGCGGCATGGCGAATGATATCGCTTCCCAATGGCGCCGTATCGGGCTGGACGTGAGCGTTGAGCTCGTGAACGCCTCGGCGTTGATGAACCGCCTAGATACGGGCAGGTTCGACACGGCGATCGTCAGACAGCGCATTGGGGCTGATCCGGACCTGTTTCGCTTTTGGCACCCGGCACAGCATGCTATCGGCTTGAATTATGGCGCCGCGTCAGATAATGCGATTGCTGAGCTGCTCGAGGCGGCGCGCACTGAAATCTATAGTATTCGCCGCGCCAATCTGTATCAGCAGATTCAGGAAGCCTTCGCGGAACAGGCGATCGCCGTCCCGCTTTATTACCCGCTTTTCACCTATATCGCGCGCGACTCGATTGAGGGCATCCAGCTCGGCTTCTTGACGTCGTCAGCAGACCGATATCGCAACATCAGTGACTGGCGTCCCGCAACCGAAACCGGCTAAAGCTGCCGCTCACTCTGCAAAATTTCCCGCAGCAGGGATTTGCGCGCCGCGCCACCGAGGGTCTCCAGCTTGCGGATGCCGAGCGGATCGATCTCCTCACGCAGCAGGCGAATGTCCTCTTCCTGGGGCGGCGTGGTCTCGCGCAGCACGTCAGCGATATCGAGCTCAAAGCCCGTTTTTCGCAAGACCATCTGGATATCGACGCCGGGGTGGAGATGCGTCAAACGCATTTGACCATTCACCCAGTCGAATTGCCCCAGATCGGTTATTAGGTAGCGTGGACCGCCGCCTTGCTTTCGATGCGGAACATGGCCCATCCCGCTGACAAAGTCCAGTTTCTTGGCGAAGGTCAAGCGTGAATGACGTGGCACATAAAGGTATGTGTGGTCGTAAGAAGGCGTGACATCCGGTATGCCGCCGCTGCCCGGCAGGCGCATTCGCGGGCGCTGATAGTCGCGACCAAACGCGATATTGTTTAGATTGCCCCGCCGGTCCACCTGCGCCGGACGAAAGAATTCCTTCGGGCCGAACTTGGGAAGTATTTCGGCAGCGCCGGTGGCAAATCCGAGATGGATCAGCCCCTTACCCACCCAGAGGTCTTCCACGCGGGAGATTCCCAGCGGACCCCAATCTTGCACCAGCGCCTGGCCGATGGCGGAAGCGAAACGCGCGCGCGGCGCATGCCGTATTTTGCCCAGGATCAAGCCGGCAGCCACCAGCGGGGTGTTGATGCCCTGGGCCCAGACATCACCATCGCAAACCTGACGCGAAATGCAGACACTTATCAATTCGTCTAGGGTGTATGCGGTGGCGGTCGGCAAAGTCTTACTCGCGACCGTCGCCGTTGGCTTCCACTAGGCGGACGAACTGACGCTTTCCCACTTGAAGCACGGCCGGCAGCATCTCCGTCGTAATCGTCGCCTGCAGACTCTCCACCTTCCGCTCGTTGAGCCGCACGCCATTCTGCTGAATCAGTCGCCGGGCTTCACCGCGGCTGCCCACCATCTTAAGGCGTACGAGAATATCGCGGATCTCTTCTTCCGAATCCAACTCCGCCTCGGCGATATCCTCCGGAACGCCACTGCCGCTGCGGAAGACATCATTCCAGCGCGCTTGGGCCGCATCGGCGTCGGCGGCGCTATGGAAGATACTTACGATTTCCCGTGCCAGCTTCATCTTCATCTCGTTTGGATGCAGCGCCCCGGAACTCAGCTGGGATTCCAGTTCCTTAACCTTCGCCAGTGACCAACCCAGTATGAGCCTCTGATAGATGCCCATCACCTTGTCCGGCAGGCTCATGATCTTGCCGTACATGTCCCAGGGTTTGGAGAGCAGCGGAATGTGATTGCCCAGACTCTTTGACATCTTGATTTCGCCGTCCGTGCCGGGCAGGCTCTCGCCCATGATGATGGCGATCTGCGGCTTCTGTCCCAGCCCGGTCTGCAGTTTGCGACCGGCCACCAGAATATTGAACAGTTGGTCTTGTCCCCCAACCTGCACGTCGGCTTCCTGAGCGACGGCATCATAAGCTTGCATCAGCGCGTAAAAGAACTCGTGCAGATAGATGGCCTTGCCTTCGTCAATGCGCTTGGCGAAGTTCTCGCGCTGCAGAAACTGCTGCACGGTGTAGTGGCTGGCCAAACGGATGATATCGGCGAAGTCCAGGGGCGCCAGCCATTCGTTGTTGCGGCGGACGCGCGTCTTGTCTCCGTCGAGAATCTTGAAGGCCTGTTCCTCATACGTGCGGGCATTATCTTCGACATCCTGCATGGTCAATTGATCACGCGCCACATCCTTGTCGGAGGGGTCGCCGATCAAGCTGGTGAATATGCCGATCAGAAAGGTCACATCATGACCGAATTCTTGAAATTGACGCAGCTTGCGCATGGTGATGGTATGACCGAGATGCAAGTCCGAGGTGCGCGGATCGTAGCCACAATAGACTCGCAGCGGACGCCCTTCCTGCTCGCATTCGAGCAAACGCTGGCGTAAATCCTTCGTCATGTTCTCGCGCGTTGTCGGGTCGCCATAGGCGGTGCCGGACATCAGGACTTCGAGCTGTTCCTCGATTGTCGCCATTTCACCCTCCGGTCGGACTGCTTCATTCGGCTCTGAGCCAGTATAGCATAGCGATACACCCCTGTTCAAGCCAGCGGGCGCTCGCTATAATTCTCGCGATTCTGTGCAAGAACGCCATGATAATGCGGCCGATGCGCCGCTGTTGACAGTTCGTTTGAGAGGATGTCCGCATGGAGAAAATGAGCAGCGCCGACGTTCGGCAAACATTCCTTGATTTCTTTGAGGAAATGGGCCATCGGCCTGTCGCATCTTCTTCGCTGGTGCCGGCGGACGATCCAACCCTGCTCTTCGTCAATGCCGGCATGGTGCAGTTCAAAGACGTTTTCCTCGGGCTGGACAAGCGGAATTACAAGCGGGCAACCACCTCACAAAAATGTATGCGCGTCAGCGGAAAACATAACGACCTGGAAAACGTCGGTCCCTCGCCGCGCCATCACACATTTTTTGAGATGCTCGGCAATTTCAGCTTTGGCGACTACTTCAAGCGCGATGCCATCAAATATGCTTTCACCTTGCTGACCGAAGTCTACAAGCTTCCGGCCGGCCGACTTGTATTCACCGTCTATGAGAACGATGACGAGGCTTACGACAACTGGGTGAGTAATCTCGGGATAGACCCGAAACGCGTCGCCCGCATGGGTCCCGATACCAACTTCTGGCAGATGGCCGATACCGGACCCTGCGGTCCAACTTCGGAAATTCATTGGGACAAGCAGCCGGAGTTGGGTGAAGACGACATCATCCCGATGCTTCAAGCGGAAGACGACCGCTTTCTTGAAATCTGGAATCTCGTCTTCATGCAATTCAATCGACAGCAGGCAGATCCCGATCATACGGGACAATGGGATATCCCTTTGCCGGCGCCCGGCGTCGATACGGGCATGGGTTTTGAGCGCATCGTTTCCATTTTGCAGGATGTGGCGGCCAACTATGAAACCGATCTCTTCATGCCGATCATCGAGCGGACACAAGAATTAACCGGTCAGAGCGATTCCCAGCGCGACGCCAATATCGTGCCCTACCGCGTCATTGCCGATCATATCAGGGCGGCTGTCTTTCTGATCAGCGACGGCGTGTTGCCCGGCGCCAAAGGGCGGGCTGCCATCCCCCGAATCGTGATCCGTCGGGCGGCCCGCTTCGGCCGCGCCATCGGCTTCGATCGCCCCTTCCTGGCCGATATTGCCGATTCCGTCTTCGATATTATGGGCGAACATTTCGGCGAATTGCTTGAGCAGGCGGACAGCATCAAGCGGACCATCACATTGGAAGAGGAACGCTTCCATCGAACGATGGATCGCGGATTGACCGAACTAGAGGGCATGCTAAGCGAGATCGACGCGGGCGCGACCCTGCCTGGAGATCAAGCCTTTTACCTCAAGGCGACGCTCGGTCTACCCTTTCAAGTCACGAAAGACGTCGCCGAGGAACGCGGCCACGCGGTAGATGAAGCTGGATTTCTCGTGGCGGAAGCCGAGCATGCGCGCATCAGCGGCGGTGGCCAAGCGATGGGTGAGATCGAATCGGGCGACTTCTACCGGCGGCTTCTCGCGGACCTGCAATCCGCTGGAGCGTTGGGTATGGACGGCGTCGCCTACGACCCGTATATCGATGATGCTGTCGAGTCAGTGACCGTTGCCCTGGTGCAAGATGGATTGCGTGTGGACAGTGCAATTGTCGGCGAAAAGGTCGAGGTCATACTCGGTAAAACAAATTGTTACGTCGAAGCCGGCGGGCAGGTCAGCGACACCGGCGCCATCAGTGGCGCTGGCTGGGTCATCGAAGTTGAAGCGATGAAACAGCCGGTTGCCGGTCTGATCGTGCATGTTGGCGAAGTGGTCGAAGGCAATCCCGCCGCCGGTGATGAGGCGACGGTACAAGTCGATCGCGCCCTTCGCCAAGACATTACCCGCAATCATACCGCGACACACCTGCTGCATGCGGCGCTGCGCAACAAGCTGGGTAAGCATGTCCAGCAGAAGGGTTCGCTTGTCGCACCGGACAGACTTCGCTTTGATTTCTCGCATCCGGAGAAGGTCTCGCTGGCGGAGCTTTCGGCGGTTGCCGAAGAGATTAACGGCGCGATCCTCAAGAATCACGTGGTACACGATGAGCAGAAGTCGCTTGAGCAGGCGCGGCGCGAAGGCGCGATGGCGCTCTTCGGCGAAAAATATGGCGACAGCGTCCGAACGGTAATCATAGAATCGGCGGACGATCGTTACAGCTATGAGCTTTGCGGCGGCGTCCACGTCAAATCGACGGCCGAAATCGGCAGCTTTGTCTTCACCGGCGAAGGCAGCGTCAGCGCCGGCATTCGCCGCGTCGAGGCCTTCACGGGTCAGGCGGCCGACGCTTTCGTACGCCAAAAACTTGAAACGCTGGAGGCGATTGCGCAGCAGCTGGGCGCCGGACCAGATCAAGCTGTAGGCCGAGTCGCCGGATTGCAGGCGGAGCTCGCCGCGGCGCGCCGTGAAACCGCCGATCTGCAGCGCAAACTGGCGAAGGGTAACTTTGACAGCATGCTGGCGCAGCAGTTGGAGACACTCAACGGAAAGCAAGCCTTGGTTGCGGAGCTGGACAATACGCCCGTCGAAACGATGCGCGAAATGACCGACTGGTTCCGAAATCGCGTAGACAAGGGCGTGATGGTTCTCGCCAGCGACATCGGCGGAAAGCCGCAAATTATCGTCGCCGTCTCGGACGCGCTGGTGAAAGATGGCGTTCGCGCCGGCGATTTGATCAAGCCGATCGCCCGTATCGTTGGCGGCGGCGGTGGCGGCCGGCCCCAGATGGCGCAAGCCGGTGGTCGAGACAGCAGCAAGATAGCCCAGGCGCTGGCAGCCGCGCGCGAGCTGATCGCCGACGCATAGTCCCCGATTCGCGCCGATTGCGAACAACAGTCAGGGCGAAAAGCCGTATACTGCTAAGTAATGTCAAGCGAAATCGAACATCTGCATCTCGATGCGACGGATACGGTCGTCACTGTGCGCGATCGTCTTTCAAGTTTGCGTGGCCGCCGAGTTCTGCTGATTTGGCCGGCGGCGGGTAGGCCGCTTCACCGCAAGCTGGATCTGATTCTAATTCAGCGCGAGGCTTATCGGCGTGCTATACAGTTGGCGCTGGTATCGGCCGATCCCGCTCTGGAATTCTACGCGGCCGAACTGAACATCAGCTGCTTTGCGTCGGTCAAGGCGAGCGCTCAGGGCCGCTGGAAGCGAGGCCGGCAGAAGGTCTTCCTCCCCCGCTATCACAAACCAAGCGCTGATCTTCAGGCCGAAGATCTGGCATTCATCGCCAGCCGGATTGCCTGGCGGAATCATCGTTCGCCCTGGCGTACGGCGATAGAACGGCTGCTGGTCCTGTCGCTGCTGATCGGGGTCGTTAGCGCGGCGATCTATGTCATTTTGCCCAGCGCTGACGTCTATGTCAGTTTGACCGAAGAAGAGATCACGGTTGTCGTCGATATCGTTGCTGAGCCAAAGGCGGACGCGATCAATCTTGAGAAGGGCATCATCCCGGCGCAGACAATTCGCGAAACTGTCGAAACGACCGTGACAGTTCCAACCAGCGGCACATTCTGGCCAGATAGTGTATCCGCGGCGGGCGTCGTCACCTTCACCAATCTGACCGATAGCCGCGTGGAAATTCCGCAAGGCGCGATACTTGGCACAAGCGCCGGGGAACCGATTCTATTTGAATCGGTCGGCGAAGTGGTCTTGCCGGCAGGCAACGGGCAGAGTGTGGATGCGACCGTCGAAGCGATGGCAGGCTACAGCGGCAACATCGGCAACGTCGGTCCAGGCATGATCAATACTGTTCTTGGCGCGTTGTCCGATCAAGTATCGGTGATCAACCTGGCGGCCGCGGCCGGTGGCGCCAATCGCAGCGTCAAAACCGTCGCCGAGGCGGACCAAAGCAAGCTGTTAAACAGCGCGCGCATCCAATTGCAGTCGATCGCTTTCGAAGAGATGCGGGCGGCACTGTCCGAGAGCCAGGTCATTATCATTGAGTCCATCCAAATCGTGGAAGAACGCAAGGCGTGGACAGCCTTTTCCGCCGATATCGGCACGATGACAAGCGAACTGTCGCTGACCATGCGCGCCGTCGTGTCAGCCCTCGCCGTGGACGAGCGATTTGGGCGACAGGTCACACTCGCGAAACTGAAGGCAGCAATGCCGGCGGGCCGCGAGCTGCGTGCTGGAACCATGGACTATCGCCGCGGTCCCTTTGTCTTGGGGCGGTCAAGCGAGTCGATTACTTTCACGGCGACCGGTGCTGCAACCGTCAGCGCCACGGTCGACCGCGATTTGCTGCGCGAGCGGCTGGCGGGAATCTCGCTGGAAGAAGCCCAATCTCACCTCGCGGCGCAAACCGAGATCTCCCGTTCGCGTCCGCCGCGTGTTGCTCTTTATCCACCAGGATTGCAGCAAATGCCCACGCTTCCGATCCGCATCCGTGTGCTTGTTCGCGAACCTGCATGATCGGAAGATTGCTCGGCATCGATCATGGAGAGAAACGGATCGGCCTGGCCGTCAGCGATGCAATGGGCGTCGCAGCGCGCGAGCTCGCCATTTTAGATAGCCAGGGACACTCGCGTGACTTCGCTGCGATACGAGAAATCTCTGATGCTGAACGGGTCGTGGGACTCGTTGTGGGTGTCCCGCACAATCCAAACGCTCCCGCTGGCATCAAGACGCAGGCGGAAGTAGTGCGCGAGTGGATTGCTCGCCTGCGCAGAGCCACTCACCTGCCCGTTGTTGAGGTGAGCGAGTACCTAAGCAGTGAAGAAGCGCGCGGGCTCGCCAAGGATCATAAGCGGGCTGCGCGCGACGCCATCGATGATCTGGCTGCGCGTGTCATTCTTCAGTCCTACCTCGATGCCCTAAGCTACGGTTCGGCTACGTTTCCACCATCGGAAAAAGACGCATGACCATATCCCACTATACTCGGGATTGGATGGCGTAGTGAAGGTCGGCATCACCGCCACTGTGCTATATTGACAGTTGACGAATCTGCGAGATCGTAACGTGCGCGACTTGCATGACACCCAGCCGGGCCGAAGCATCTACCTGCAGCGCCGCGACGAGGGCTTGCGCGCGCCTCCCAGGCTTTTATTTTGGGGCGTAATATTGTTCTTCATCCTGGTCATCGGCGGCCTGGCCGGTGTGATCCTTGGCTTCCGAGAAGTACTCCGCCCGGCCCAGCAGCAGCGCGTCATCAATCAACTGCCATTCATGCGTGTCCTCCTGAATCCGACGCCCATCGGCGGAGTCTTTCCCACGATCGTCTCGCCGGCGAATGCGGACGATGCCCTTTCGCTGCTGGATATGCCGCTCGAATTGCCGGCGCCAACAGAATCCGAAACGAGAGCCAGCGCAATCGCGACCGATCTACCCGCCACGGCAACGCCCTTGTCTGCCGTTGAAGACGAGTCAAGTCCAACGCCTCCAGCGACTGCCCTTCCCCCTACCGCGCTGCCGCCGTCACCGTTTCCGAGCCCCGTTGAGGCGGCTGCTGCGGCAACAACCGCTCTGCCAACGACCGCCAGAATATACGGCATTCGGCATCAGCAGCAGACCTGGAACAATTGCGGACCGGCCACGATTACTATGGCGCTGAGTTATTATGGCTGGCAGCGCGATCAAGCCTTTGCGGGCAGCGCGCTCAAGCCCAATCGCGAGGACAAAAACGTCAGCCCGCATGAATTGGCAGCTTTTGTCGAAGAAGAGAGCAATGTCAAGGCGATTGTTCGCATGGGCGGCACGCTTGACCTGCTAAAATTGCTCGTGGCTAATGAGTTTCCGGTGGTGATCGAGACCGGCGCCATGTTTGAAGCCTACGACTGGATCGGTCACTATCGCGCGCTGGTTTCTTACGATGACACCTATCAGGTATTCTATTTTTTCGACAGCTTTCTCGGCGTAGGCGATGCGGCGCAAGGCGTCACCGAAACCTACGCCAACGTCGATCGTGACTGGCAAGCCTTTAACCGCACCTTTATCGTCGTTTATGAACCGCAGCGCGAGGGCATTTTGCGCGCCCTGATGGATTCGCATTGGAACGAGCAAGACGCTGCCCAGCTGGCCTACGAACGGGCGCGGCAGGAAGCCCGTCGTCAGCCACAGAACGGTTTTGCCTGGTTCAACATCGGTTCTTCGCTGGCGGCGCTCGAACGCTATCGGGAGGCTGCTGTTGCCTTTGATCAGGCCAACCGCACCGGCAAGCTGCCTTGGCGCATGCATTGGTATCAGTTCGGCGCTTTTGAAGCCTATTTTCGGGTGGGCCGATTCGATGATGTCTTGAGCCTGGTGAATGTCAACCAGAACAGTTCCAGAGAACTCGAGGAAACCTATTTTTGGCAGGGCCGTGTCTATGATAGCCAGGGCAAGCGGCAGCAAGCCGCCGCCTCTTTCCGCCGCGCGCTCGCTTACAATCCTAACTATGATGAAGCGCGTCAGGCGCTTGAAAACCTCAATTAGGCCACCGGATGGCTGCAGCCAGTCAAGCTTCGACAGCGCGCCAACGTAATCAGCGTATCGTCCGCTCAACGTTAACTGTGATGATCGCCTTCGCTATGGCGAAAGTCATCAGTCTGCTGCAAACGCTGATCATCGCGCAAGCCTTCGGCGTCGGACGCGAGCTGGATGCCTATGTGGCGGCGAACCGCATCCCCGAGTTGATCGTCATACTGATCTCCGGCGGCGCGCTGACTCACGCCTTCATCCCTGTCTTCAGCGGCTTTATCACTAAGGGTGACCTGGATGCCGCCTGGAATCTGTCCAGCCATTTGATCAATTCGATCTTCAGCCTGGCACTGATCATCAGCGGCGTGGTCTTTCTCCTGACGCCGTGGCTCGTGAGCAATGTCGTTGCCCCCGGCTTCGACGCGGCAACGGCGCGCAACACGGTCGAAATGATGCGGATTTTGTTGCTGAGCACGATCATCTTCGCAGTGAGCGGCATCTTCAGTGGCATTCTAAACTCGCATCAGCATTTTCTCTTGCCGGCTCTCGCGCCGATCGTGTTCGACCTGGGGATCCTGTTTGGCGTGCTGTTCCTGTTGCCACGATTTGGCGTGCATGGCATCGCTGCCGGCGCCGTGATCGGCGCCGCCTTGCACTTGAGTGTGCAAATTCCGGGCTTGGTCCGTTACAAAATGAGATGGCGGCTTGAGCTCGGTTTGAACAATCCGCAGCTTTGGCGAGTCATCCGGCTGATGCTGCCGCGCATCGGCGGACTGGGCGTCTTCAGCCTCAACTTCCTGCTGATGAATAATATCGCTTCGCGTTTGGGCGTTGGCTCGGTCAGCGCGCTGGATTGGGGCTGGCGTCTGATGCAGATCCCGCAAACGCTGATCGGCACGGCGATGGGCATTGTGATCTTTCCCACCTTGGCGGCGCTGAGCGAGATGAACGACCTGGCTGGAAAACGCGGCGCCATGACCGGCGCCCTCCGCTTCATTCTCATTAGCAGCATCCCTTCGGCCATCGGCTTGATCGTGCTCGGTCGACCGCTGATCGGCTTGCTTGAGCGTGGCGCTTTTGATGCGTCGGCATCCGTTCTAGTTTACAGCACCTTAACCATGTTCACGCTCGGGCTGATCGTGCATTCCGCGCTGGAGGTCATCGCTCGCAGCTTCTATGCCGACAAGGATACGCTGACGCCACTTTTCGCAGCGCTTGGCGGTGCGCTCATCAACTTCGTATTCGCCTTGATGTTAAGCGATGTGCGTACGGTCGACGCGAGCAGCTTGCTCAACAGCGCAGCCCGTACGATGCCATTCTTGGGCTATCAACCTGAAATCGGCAATGTAAGCGGCCTAGCGCTGGCCAATTCATTGGGCGTCATGTTTGAGGTGTTATCATTGCTTTACATCTTGCGCCGGCGCTGGCGTGGCATACAGGAAGACGTACTGGCCGCAACTGTGATCAAGACCCTGACCGCATCGCTGGTCATGGCGGCGGCAATAGTCGCGGTCGATATGCTCTGGACGGGAGTCATTGCGGGCAACGGACTAACGCTGATGATCGCTCGTCTGGCGGTCGAAGGCGTTCTCGGCCTGCTGGTTTTCCTGGCAGTCGCCCTTCTGCTGCGGATGCAAGAGCTGGATGAATTTTGGGCAATAATACGGCGCCGATCCGCCATCTCTGGATAGGACAAACATGACGATCAAAATCAAATCCCTGACTTTGGGTCCCTTTGTGACCAATGCCTATTTGGTCGCCGATAGCAAGACGAATAACGCCGTTTTGATCGATCCGGTCGATAACGCCGCGGCAATCTTGAATGCGGCTGATGCAGAAGGCTGGACGATCAAGCTGATGATCGCCACTCACGCGCACCTGGATCATGTTCTGGCCAGCGCCGAAATCAAGGAATCGCTGCAAATCCCCTTCTACATCCATAAGGAGTGCGAGACGCTGCTGGAAGAAATCCAGTTGCAGGGCATCTACTTTGGTCTGGGTCAGCTCCCGGCTGCCGCCAAACCGGATCGCCTTCTGCTGAGCGACTCCGAGATAATCGAGCTGGATTCGATAAAACTGCATGGCCTTTACACGCCGGGTCACGCCCCGGGGCACCTCAGCTTTTACCTGCCCGAGCAGAAAGTACTCTTCAGCGGCGACAGCCTCTTCGCCGGCAGCATCGGCCGTACCGACTTGCCGGGCGGCGATCATGATTTGCTGATGCGGTCGATATTTGAGCAGTTAATGGTGCTGGATGATGACGTGCATGTTCTGCCCGGTCACATGGGCGCCACCACAATCGGTCGCGAGCGGCTGACCAACCCCTTCCTGCTCGCTTACGATCCCGACCGGCCCTGAGAGTCAAGCGCCATTCATGCGCATACTGACGCTCTTTCTGGATGGCATCGGCCTAGGCGAGGATGATGCCGAAATCAATCCCTTTGCCGCTGCTACAACGCCGACGATGTGGCAGCTGTCAAACGGAAAGCGCTGGCTTGCCGAAACCGGCATTCAGCGGACGGAGCGGTCGATCTTCGTCCCGACCGATCCTCGGCTCAGCGTCAGCGGCCGTCCCCAAAGTGGCACGAGCCAGGCGAGTCTTCTAACAGGATTGAACGTGCCGGAGATGATAGGCCGCCACTATGGACCGAAGCCGGACGCGAGAACACGCCAGATCATCGCCGAGAACAGCTATTTTCGCCGTCTGACCGAGCGTGGGAAATCCGCCCGTCTCTTGACCGCCTATCCGCCGGGACTGCTTGTCGACTTCGAGCGTGGCAAGACGCTGCGCTCGAGCATTCAGCAAGCTGGCTTTGAGTCCGGCCTGCCGCACTTTGGCCTGACTGACGTGATTCACGAGCGAGCGTTGACGGCTGAGTGGACGACCGAAAGTTGGCAGAATTACTTGAAGATTGCCGACTTGCCGGATTATTCACCGAGAGAGGCTGGCCGGCTGCTGGCGCGCCTGTCCGCTCATTACGACTTCGCCTTCCACTCGCACTGGCTTACCGATCGTATCGGGCATCGTGGCACGCTCGAACGGGGCATCGCGATCCTCGAACGTTTTGATGAGGTGTTGACGGGCATACTTGATGAATGGGACGATGAGGCGGGGCTGGTCGTGATTACGAGCGATCACGGCAATTTGGAGGATCTGGGCACGCGCCGACATACGCTAAATGACGTGCCCACCGTCGTATTCGGGGCGCTGGCGGATGAATTCGCGCAGGGCTATAAGAAGCTCACCGACTTCGTGCCCGCTTGTGATAGAATTCTCTTCGGCAGCTGCCAATCCAGCCCGAAAGCATAGAGCCAACATTGAACAGTAGAACAGTCTGGTCAATCCTCGCCATCGTTTTTGGCAGGTTGGTCATCAATATCTCAAAGCGCTTTCCTTACCCCTTTGTTTCAGCGATCGGTGCGACGTTTAGCGTCACGGCAGATAGCATACAGAATGTGATCGCGCTCACGAACGGCGCCGGTCTCCTCAGTCCAATCCTGGGAACGATATCCGAGCATTTCGGGCGCAAAGTTGTCATGGTCGGCGTCCTCGTGATGATGACCGCCATGAGCTTGCTCGCGGCGATCTTTGCCGATTACGGCATCTTCGTCGTGGTCATGTTTTCGCTGGGCATCGGCAAGATCATTTACGATCCGACCTTCCAAGCCTACCTGGGCGACGTCATCCACTACAGCCGTCGTGCTCGGGTGATGGGCATCGCGGAACTCAGCTGGGCGCTTTCCCTGGTGATCGCTGCGCCGGTGGCGGGTTTTCTGCTTGACGCCGGCTCACTGCAAGCAGTATTCCTGTTTGTCGCCGTCATGCTGGCCTTGGGCGCGCTCGCCGTCTGGCTGCTGGTTGAATCGGACGAAACGCCCGATCATCATCACAAGCGCATCCGAATTATCAGTCCGCTCGCCGCCATGCGCACGGTTAGCGCGCATCCGCCGGCCGTTTTTGCTTTGCTCTATTCGCTCTGCCTGACGCTCTCGCACGAAATCTTTTTTATCAATTACGGCCTCTGGATGGAAGACGCGTTTGACCTTGTCCTGACCGCGCTAGGCGCTGTCACCATCGTCATCGCCCTGGCTGAGGTTATCGGCGAGTTCATTGTTATCACCGTGGCTGACCGCGTCGGCACCAAACAGACTTCTATGTTTGGCATGCTGATCGCTGCCATCTGTTTTGTGATCATACCCAATTTGTACTTCAGTTTGCCGCTGGCGATGTTCGGCATCTTCCTCTTGTTTATCGCAATTGAAACTTCGATCGTCTCCGCTCTGCCACTTTTCACCGAGATCTTGCCCAAGTCGCGCGCCGTTATGATGAGCGCCAACCAGGGCGCGCATTCGTTGGGACGCGTTACTGGGGCTGCCCTGGGCGCGCTGATTTACAAACTTAGCGATGGCAACTTCCTTGTGATTGGCCTTGTCGCCGGCGTCTTGGGTTTCATCGGTTTCACAGTGATGTGGCGCTTGATCCCGTCCGGCGGACGCGCAGGATCGTGACGACCGTCGATCTTGGGCTGAGTGTTCGTAGTCAATCGCGAAGGCTTGATGCCTCACCTTGACTAGAGGCAGCGCCTGCCCTACAATGTGCTGTCGGAATTCTGTTGAGTACTCTCATGTTCGAATCGCTGTCACAACGACTCGATACTGCCTTTGAAGGTTTGCGCAAAGGCGGGCGCGTTAAGGAAGCCGATGTCAAGGCGGTCATGCGTGAAGTGCGCATGGCGCTGCTTGAGGCTGATGTTGCCCTGCCGATCGTGAAGGACTTCATCAAGGAAGTACGCGAGCGCGCCCTTGGCGAAGAAGTTCACAATGCGCTCAAACCCAGCGAGCAGGTCGTCAAAATCATCCACGAAGAAATGGTGGATATGCTTGGCGATGCCGGTCGACTGAGCTATAGCGGCAGCGCCAAACCTCACGTTATCTTGATGGTGGGCTTGCAAGGTTCTGGCAAAACCACCAATGCGGCCAAGCTGGCCTTGCACCTGCGCGCGGAGGGACGCAAGCCGCTGATGCTCGCGGCAGACACCTACCGCCCGGCAGCCGTCGACCAGCTCGTCACTCTGGCAAAGCAAATCGGCGTGCCCTTTTATGAAGAAGGCACGGCAGATACGCCGCCCGCCATTGTGAAACGTGGCATCAAGAACGCCCGCGAACTGGATATTGATGTAGTGCTGATTGATACCGCCGGTCGCCTGCAAATCGACGAGACGCTGATGGGCGAACTGGAAGAGATCAAGCGGATCTCTTCTCCGGCTGAGATATTGCTTGTGGCCGATGCCATGACCGGCCAGGAAGCCGTCAGCATCTCTCGCGGCTTTAACGAACGACTTGGCATAACCGGCTTGATCTTGACCAAGGTCGACGGTGACGCGCGCGGCGGCGCCGCCTTGTCGATGCGCGCCGTGACCGGTGTGCCGATAAAGTATATGGGTACCGGCGAGAAGATCAGCGCCGATACGCTGGAACTGTTTCACCCCGATCGCATAGCCCAGCGCATCCTCGGCATGGGCGATATCATGTCGCTGATCGAAAAGACCGAGTCCGTCTACGAGGAAGAAGAAGCGCTGCGCCTGCAAAGCAAGATCATGAAGAACGAATTCACCTTGCAGGACTTTCTCGAGCAGTTGCAGAAGATACGCCGAATGGGTCCGCTGGGCAAGGTGATGGGTATGATCCCCGGCATGTCCAAGCTGCAAACGCAAGCCGATTTCAACGATGAAGACATCGAGAAGCGCATCAAAAAAGTGGAAGCCATCATCAATTCAATGACGCCGCAAGAACGCAAACATCCGCGTATAATGAAAGCCAGCCGCAAACGCCGTATTGCCGGCGGCAGCGGCGTCGAAGTCCGTGATGTAAATGACCTGCTCAAGCAATTCAGGCAGATGAGCCGGCTCATGAACCAAATCAGCAGAGGGAAGTTGCCAAATATCCCCGGCTTAAATGCCTGAGCCGGACAACAGGAGAAGATCAATGGTACGTATTCGTCTACGCCGTCAAGGCTTGAAACGCCAGCCCAGCTACCGCATTGTTGTCATTGACCAGCGGAAAGCGCGCAATGGCAGCTACCTGGAAAATATCGGTCACTACAATCCACGCACCCGCCCGGCCACAGAAATAATCGACGAGGATCGAGCGCTCTACTGGTTGAACGTTGGCGCGCAACCGAGCGACGCCGTTCGCCGTTTGCTGGATCATACCGGCACCTGGGAACGTTTCCAACGCCTGCTGGCCGGTGAACCCATGGAAGATCTGGTTAAAGAGGCGGACCTCAATCGCGCGGAACTGCCCAGCCCCAAGACGAATTATCCGGCGCCCGGCGATGGCGAGAGCAAGATTAAAGCCCGCGAGGCGAAGCGGCTTGCCGCCGAGCAGCCAGCCGGCGATGAGAGCTAGGCAGCCACATGGAAAACCGTACAGCTGAAGAAGATCTCGTCCAATACATCGCGGAAAACCTGGTCAATTCGCCGGAACAGGTCAGCATCGCGCGCAAGGAAACGAGCCGCAACATTGTGCTGGAATTGTCGGTAGCTTCAGACGATATGGGGCGCGTCATCGGGCGCAGCGGCCGCGTGGCCAATTCAATCCGCGCAATCCTGCGGGCCGTCCCGTCCGCCGACGATGAACGCGGACATGAGCGGCGCCGCCGCGTCATCCTTGAGATCGAATAAGACAACGGTGGCGTCCTTACCACGGCAGCCAGAATACTTCGTAGTCGGCAAAGTCTTGCGGCCACACGGTGTTCGTGGCGAAGTGCGAATGCGGATACTCACCGATTATCCGGACAACTTGATCCCACTGAAATACGTCTACCTGGGTGATTCGCCCGACGTTAGCCGGCTCGACAGGCGGGCGCTTGAGAGCGTTCGCTTCAACAAGGAATACGCCCTCTTGATGTTCGCTGGATTCCGCAGCCGTACAGACGCGGAACAAGTGCGCGACAAGACCGTCATGATCGATTTCGAGCAGGCGGCGCCCTTGGAAGACGGGCAATACTACCTTTACCAGGTGATCGGCTTGAAAGTCGTCGCTGACGAGATGGAAATCGGCCACGTCAAAGAAGTGCTGCAGACAGGCGCCAACGATGTGTATGTGGTCGATACTTCGCGTTACGGCGAAATCCTGATTCCGGCGCATGCCGAGACAATCGACGATATCGACTTCTCCGCCGGCGTCGTCACGATGTCCCTGCCCGAGGGCTTGCTGCCAACAAAATGAATTCACGTCCTCTACGCGAAACTCGGCGCGCGATCCCCTCGAATCCGCTTGACAAAAATTTTCGCGACCTGTTATGCTGGTCTTGTTGACGCCACATTAACGGTCCTTTATGCAATCACTGCGACATCAACAATACTGGTTGGGATTGCACCTCATCCCTAACTTTGGCTTGACTAAATTGTCCCGGCTCCTGGCATGTTTTGACTCGGCTGAAGAATTGTGGCTTGAACCGGAAGCGAGCCTGATGCGTCTTGACTTGCCGCTTAACCTATTGCGGCTGTTTTGCCAGGCGCGCCGCCAAATCGACCTGGCGCGTGAAATGGACAAGGTCGCGTACGCCGGGGCTAAGCTGGTTACGCTGGAGGACGACGCCTATCCGCAGTTGTTACGCTCGTTGACAGACCGCCCGCCGCTGCTATATCTGCGGGGCAAGCTGACCGCGCGGGAAGAAAAGTGCCTGGCCGTCGTTGGTACACGCAAAGCGAGCAAATACGGTCGGGATGTTGCCTACCAGCTGTCTTATCAAATGGCGCAGCAGGACATCACAATTGTTTCCGGCTTGGCGCACGGCATCGACGCGTCCGCCCATCGTGGCGCGCTCAAGGCCAGCGGGCGCACCATTGCGGTAGTAGCGACCGGCATCGACAGAACTTATCCGCGTGAGCATGAAGACCTGGCTGCTGAAATCGCAATAAGTGGCGCCATTATCAGCGAGATGCCAATTGGCACGGCGCCGCTCGGCAAGAACTTCCCTCAGCGCAACCGCATAATCAGCGGGATGTCTCTGGGCGTCATGGTTGCCGAGGCGCCTGCGAAGAGCGGCGCGATGAATACCGTTAAGCATGCCCTCGACCAGGGACGCGAGGTCTTTGTCGTGCCGCACAATATCTTCAGCAAGTCCGGACGGGGCTGCAACATCCTGCTGCAAGAGGGCGCCAAACTAGTCGCCGATGTCGAAGATATTCTGGACGAATTGAAAGTCTCGCACCTCACTACCCAAACAAGAATGCAGGCCGAAGAGATTGTGCCGGCGGATGACAAAGAAAATGCTGTGTTCCAATTGCTGGGCGCCGATCCAGTTCATGTTGACATCATCGTGAGACAGACAGATTTACCAACAGCGATGGTCACCAGCGCACTGACCATGCTCGAATTAAAGGGTCTTGCCGAGAGCGCTGGACCTATGCAATACTGCCGAGCGCGCTTTTCGTCAGAGTGAAAGACGCCGTCATGGACAACTATTACGCTTTGATCGCCGCGGGTGGCCTCGGTACAAGACTTTGGCCATTGAGCCGCGCTCGCGTGCCAAAACAGATGCTTCCCTTGATCGACGATCATTCCATGTTCCGAACAAGCGTGGAGCGAATCCAGACCTTGTTTCGGCCGGAGGACATCTTTGTCGTCACGGGGCGGGACCTCGCCAACTCACTGCAACAAGAAGTGCCGCAGATTCCGGTCGACAATTTCATCATCGAGCCCTACGCCAAGAACTCCGCGCCGGCCCTTGCGTTGGCGCTGACCAGGATTCAGCAGCGTGACCCATCCGCAACCGTTGCCATCCTCACGGCTGATCATCACATCGTTGATCGTGAGAAATTCTGCCGCGTGCTGGATGCCGCCTGTGAGGTGGCGCAAGACGGCAAGATTGTCACCTTAGGCATTTCACCGTCTTTTCCCGCAACCGGCTTCGGCTACATTCAGCAGGGCGCGCCGCTGGCCGAGGTGAATGGATTCAAGATCTATCAATCGAGACGTTTCACCGAAAAACCCGATATCGTCCGCGCGACGCAGTTTCTTGCTTCGGGGCAATATAGCTGGAATTCGGGCATGTTCATTTGGCGTGTGGACCGCGCCATGCGGGATCTCGAACGCTATCAGCCCGCTATTTTCGCGATGTGCACATACTTGCAGTCCGCCACAGACGCCCCCGATTACGACGAAAAGCTGAACGACATCTGGGAGACGATGCCCAAACTGTCCATTGACTTCGCCATCATGGAAAAAGCCGATAATATCGCTGTAATTCCCGTTGACATCGGGTGGAGCGATGTTGGCACCTGGGCTTCGCTCTTTGACATTCTGCCGCAGGACAGCTTCGGCAATTGCATCAAGGGCGACGCCAGCGATATTCGTGTGATTCTCGATACGAGTGACACGCTTGTCTTCAGTGACCGCCTGACGGTCGCGATTGGTGTGGAAGACATCGTGGTTGTGGATACGGACGATGTGCTCCTGATCTGCCACAAAGATCGAACGCAGGATGTCAAGCAAGTTGTGGATTACTTGCGAGAAAACGGAAACGAAGAGTATCTCTAGCATTGTGAATACATTAACGAGGAAGGGATATGACTGACGACAACGCACAGCCGCTGCAAGCCTATTGCTTCAAGTGTAGAACGAAGCGCGATATTCTGAATGCGGAAGCCATTTATAACAAAGCCGGCAGCCCGGCAACTCGTGGCGAGTGTCCCGAGTGTGGTACATCAATGTATCGAACAGGCAGAACTGCCGCGCACGAGGGCATACCTAAACCGGAAAAAGTTGAAAGACCGGCGCGCAAGAAGTCGAAACCCAAGCGGAAAGCGAAATCCAAGGCTAAATCTAAGTCCAGATCCAATGGCAAGCGCAGGAATGTGGGCAAGCTTGTCATTGTGGAGTCCCCCGCCAAAGCCCGCAGCATTGGCGGGTTTCTGGGCGAGGGTTACACGGTCATGTCGTCGCTGGGGCATGTTCGCGACCTGTTGAAGAGTAGACTATCCGTTGATGTCGAGCAAGACTTTGAACCCGAGTACCGCGTCCCCAACGACAAGCGCGCTGTTGTCAAAGAGTTGAAGGCTGCGGCGGACGGCGCTGAAGAAATCTTCCTGGCGACTGACCCCGATCGTGAAGGCGAGGCGATCGCCTGGCATCTGGTGGCTGCCGCGGAAATGCCCGAAACCAACATCAAACGCGTCGTTTTCCACGAAATCACCGACAGCGCAGTTGCGTCCGCCTTTGCCCATCCGCGTCGTATCAACATGGATTTGGTCAATGCGCAGCAAGCGCGGCGTATCCTCGATCGCTTGGTCGGATACCAGGTTTCGCAGCTGCTCTGGTCCAAGGTGCGCAACGGCCTCTCTGCCGGGCGTGTGCAGAGCATCGCGCTCCGCCTGGTTGTGGAGCGCGAAAAAGAGATCGAAGGCTTCGTGCCGGTCGAATACTGGACGGTTGATGCGGAGCTTGCGCAGGTTGTCGCCGACGGCGCGGGCGCCAGCTTCACCGCTCGATTGGCAAAAATCGACGGCGAGACAGTGAATTTCGACCCCAAGAGTGAGAAGCCGCCTGCCCTTGGTAACGAAGCGACAGTCAAGCCGCATGTTGAGATACTGAATCGAAGTATGTTCGAGGTGGTCGGCGTCAAGCGCGGCACCCGTCAAGTCCGGCCATCTGCGCCGTTCACGACCAGCACCTTGCAACAAGCCGGATCGAATCGATTTGGTTACCGTGCCGGCCGAACGATGCAGCTCGCGCAGCAACTCTACGAAGGCATTAATATCGAACGAGGCAAAGCCATCGGTCTGATCACGTATATGCGAACCGACAGCGTGCAGGTTTCAAAGGACGCGCAGGCGGATGCCAGGAAATATATCCTGGAACGTCATGGCAAACCGTTCGCTCCCAGGACAGCGCCGATATACAAAACGAAAGCGAAGAGCGCGCAAGAAGCGCATGAAGCTATCCGCCCGACCAGTGTCTGGCGCACGCCTGAATCCGTGAAACCCTATCTGAACGCCCAGCAGCTGCGGCTATATACCCTGATTTGGCGCCGCTTCGTTGCCAGCCAGATGTCACCGGCGATCTATGACACGCACCGTATTGAAGTCAAAGCCGGCTTGAATTCAGACGATATGCCCTATCTCTTCCGGGCGTCCGGTCGAAAGCTGAAATTCGCCGGTCACCTGGCCGTGGCTGATCAAGCAGCCAATGGAAGGGCCGGTAATGGAGATGCCGGCAGTAACGATTTCCCGGAAGTGGCCGCGGGCGAAAACCTGGATGCCAAAAAAATCCTGCCGGAACAACACCATACACAGCCGCCGCCTCGCTATAGCGAAGCCACGCTTATCAGAGACCTGGAGGAGCGCGGTATCGGACGTCCGAGCACTTACGCGCCGACGGTTGGTGTCATTCAAGCGCGCGACTATGTCACGCAGGAAGCCCGACGCCTGATCCCCACCAAAACCGGTGTCGTCGTTTGCGAATTGCTGTCGGAATTCTTTGATGTCGAGATGGACTACGCCTTCACCGCCAAGATGGAAACCCTGCTTGATGACGTTTCCAGCGGCAAAACGGACTGGCGCCCGATGTTGGATGACTTCTATCACCCATTTGAACGGCGTCTGGTCAACGCGCGGGAAAACATGCCGCGGCGCGCGATTGTTGAAAAGGTCGGACGCGACTGCCCCAGCTGTGGTGATGGCGACCTGGTGGTCAAGCATTCGCGCTACGGCAAATTCATAGGCTGCTCCAACTATCCCGATTGCAAGCACACCGAACGCTATCTGGAACGCAAGGGATTCTACTGCCCCCAATGCAGCGCCGAACACGACGGTGAAATCGTCGAAAAGCGCTCGCGCAAAGGCCGGACGTTTTACGGCTGCAGTCGCTATCCCGATTGCGACTACACGGTGTGGAATCTCCCAAAGCACCTCAAGAAGGTCGAGACGAAGGCCGCGGAGGAGAGCGCCAAAGAACCCTCAGTCGTTTGAGCGCGTCTCCGCTGGCTTTGCGCCCTCTCATAAGTGTTACTATACTGAGAAAGATTGATGCGCGATGCGTTTGTCGCGCTAAATCTATTAACGTATACTGGCAGTAATTACGAGTTCCTAAGACTCGAAAGGGCGCTGGTTATGAGTCTTCAAGGTCGCAAATCAAGTCAGGTACAGGTTGCGCCGCCGGGGAACGCCAGCAACGCTGACAGTACCGGGCAAGGTAGCGGCAGCGATAAGCAGGCAGCTAATTCGCGCATACAGAATCTGATCGGATCCGCACCGGCACGCGGTACCCTCGCCCTTATCCTCGGCGGGATGATCGTCGGCATGATTACCTCCTACGTTATCCTGCCCACTGAGTTCACCGGCGCGTCGCCGCGGCACATGAGCCAGCAGGCGATTCAGCAATGGGTGCGCATGGTGGCGGTGGGTCACTCCGAAGACGTTCACTACGATGACGCAAATGCACTGCTGGTGTTGCAGCAGATACCCAAGCCGCAGGATGTTGTCGAAGGCCTGGCGGACAATACCGGAATTCCAGCCGCTGAACGCGCCGCGCTCGAAGCGCTGACTGACATTAACGGCTATAGCAACCTGACCGGCGCGCTGGCTCCGGAAGATCCCGGTATTGTCAGCAGCGCCCTGCAAGTGGTCTTGGCCTTGGCTGTTGTGGCGGCCGGTGTGACTTTGTTGGTTATCGCCGGACGGACCGTGTACCCGGCTCGAAATGATGCGAACGCATTGCGCCGCGAAAGGCGATCGCCCGGCACACAGGCGCAGACCTCCCCCGAACCGGCAGCGGCGCCGGCCACGGTCAGCGCCCACAGCGAAGCGCCGGCCGCGGCGACCCCCTGGGTTGACGATGAAACCGAGAAGAGCGGCAGGCTGCACCCGCAATACGGTGTTCCGGTGCTGCATACCGTTTCTACCTATGTTAAAGGGCGCAACTACGATGATTCATTCGCCATCGAATTGGGTCCTGATCAGGGCAATCAGTTTCTTGGCGAGTGTGGCATTTCCATCGCCACGAGAGTCGGCAATGAGTTGCAGTCGGTGGAATTCTGGGGCTTTGACATGGCTTCTCAGGAAACCATGACTAAAGTGTTTGCCGCCCCGGCCGCGCTTAGCGACCCCGCCTTGCAAGCGGCAGTGGCAAACCGGGTCAAGGATCCGACGGTGGATATCGTCGCGGCTGAAGCAGGCGCACGGCTACTTGTAGAGAGTCAGGCGATTCAGATACATGCTGAGATCAAATCGGTCATTTGCAACTACGGCGGCGGCACGCCAAATAGCGGTATTGAAACCTTACAGATTGAGCTCATGGCTTGGTACAAACAGAGCCAAGGCGCGGCTGTTTCGGCTGGCGGCTATCCAGCGTCAACTGGCTCGCCCTTTGACCAATATGCGGATATTGAATTGACACCTCCATCGCAGACAACTTCGCTCACGCCGCCACCCGCGCCATCGAGTACGCCGCAGCCGGCCAAGCGACCGGAAGATGAAGAGGAAGATCCCTTCGGCGGAACCGGCAACTTCATGCCCTACTCCTGATGCATGAGCAAAGAGCCCCATCGTATTCAGATGCGGCTCTTCGTTTTGGTATCAATTCGGAGTTTCAGGGCTGAACGCTTCTGCCAGCTATGTCAGCGAATATCGACGATTTCAAATTTGATGACGCCGTCCGGTGTCCTCACCTTTACTTTGTTGCCCTTCTGCTTGCCCAACAAGGCGGAACCGATCGGGCTCTTCTGAGAGATCTTTCGCTCCCGTGGATTGGCCTCGGCACTGCCAACAATCTTGTATTCTTCATCATCGCCAGTTCCATCTTCTTGAATCACTACCGTCGATCCGATCCGCACTTCATCACTCGGGCCGGCCTCAGCGACGACGATGGCGTTCTGCAGAATGCTTTCGATATGAAGGACACGACCTTCAGTAAAGCCGAGTTGCTCTTTGGCATCGTGATAGTCGGCGTTTTCTTTCAGGTCTCCCTGTGCGGCCGCATCCTTCAGCTTCTGCGCCAAGGCAGGTCGACGAGTTTCGATAAGTTGCCGTAATTCTCGCCGCAGTTCGTCTTCGCCCTCTTTGGTCAGATACGTTTCTTCTGCTGCCATTCTTCGCTTCCTTCGAAATTATCCGGCATGTCAGTTTCAAGTTTCTGTTCGCCTGCGTCCTGATATTCCTTCACCAACGCTCGAACATTATGCTGATGCAACTGCTGCACCAGACCGTTCAGCAGCACGTGGCTTTTGCCGCAGTCACTTAACTGTATCCGCTCGTCGGGATCTGGAACACCTTGTTCCAACGAAGTCTTGACGGCTTGGTCAAGTCGGCTGAGGTATTCGAGGTCGCTTTCGATCTTCTGCGGCACTTCGCCACGAAGGACAATGTCACCGTGCCCCTGCACAACGTTCTCGTAGTTGTCTTCCAGCAGACGAGCCAATGACTTCTCAAAGTCGGCGAAACTGCCATCGACAAAATACGGGATCGGCATCACGGTATCGGCCGCAAAAAGCACCTCGGCATCTTCGACCAAACACGTTATCGAGTCCGGACTATGACCGGGGCTCGGCCGAAGTATGAAGTTTGTGTTTCCAACTCGCAGCGTCATCAATTCTTCAAATGTGATATTCGGCAGCACCAGCCTGACTTGCCCAAATTCGGTCGCGTCCTGCTGCATGCGTTTTAGGCTTTCACGGCCGCGCGTATCGAGAATCTCACGGCAAAGCCGGTGTGAAACAACCTGCGCATCCGGGAAAAAGCAGGTGCCGGTCGTGTGATCCGCGTGAAAATGCGTATTGATCACGTAGCGGACCCTGCTACCCAAGCCCTCTTCAACAAATCGCCGTATTCGCCTGGTCTCTTCCGGATAGAGCAGGGTATCGATAAGCACGGCGCCTTCGTCGGTAATCACGACGCCCGCCGTCACTTGAGCATACAAGTCACTCCGGAAGACAAATATGCGATCCGTGATTCGTTCGCGCTGCATGAATTGACTGGGCCGATTCGACTATAGATATAGGGCAAACGATCGGCTGAGTATAGTCGGCGAGGTGGCTAAACGCAAGCGAAGGATCGGCGGCCAATGTTGCCCGACACGGCGAACTCAGTATACTGAAAGCGAACTGAATCAGGAAACGAACGACATTTCATGCTCAATCACAGATTGCTGGCAGGCCGACTTGTATTGACCCTTATTTTTCTGCTGCTTCCACTTGGGGCGCGAGTCTCCGCACAGTACACGCTGCGAATAGGCATCATCGATTACCCGGATGGATCCACGACGCTTGGGGCGCGCCTCGCGGCTCAGCACGTCAACGACGCCGGTGGAATCATCGGCGCTGACGGCACGGTTTTTCAACTGGCGGTGGTGGATACTTCGCCGCACAACATGGACATCGCCGTCGCCAATATGGGGCAGGCCAACGCAATCGCGGTAATCGGGCCGGCAACCAGTGAAAGCATCGCGCGCAACTTGTCACTGCTACAGAGTCTTGATGTTCCCGTTCTTACCCCGGCAACCGCGGATACGCTCTTGCTTCCCGATAACACAAATCGAATCTTCCGCAGTCGCGCCCAGGAAAGCCTGCAAACGCGCGCTCTGACCGATTACCTGGTCAATATACTCGCTGTCCGTTCGATCCGAACGGTGCAGCTTGATACTGCGAGTACCGCCAGCCTGATCACATTGGCGAATGCGCTCGCGTCTTTTGGCGTTCGCCCGTCAAATCTGCTTTACGATGAGGCGCGACCAAACCTCGAACAAATCGCTGGTTCGGTCGCACTGACGGCGCCTGACGTCGTGACACTCCACGGTCCGCCAAGACTGGCGGCACAAGCCTATAACCGAATCCGCTCCGCCGGCTTTACAGGCGCGATTGTGTACAGCGGCGCGACCGATCCTGACTTTGTCGAGATCGTGCCCAGCGATGCGCTTGAAGGGATAATCGGCGCGTCGACCTGGTCATTTGGGCTGGATGACGGGCGAAGCCGAGACTTCACGCTAGCCTATGCGCGCGCATTCGGACGCCTGCCTGACTCCTTGAGCGCCGCCAGTTACGACGCTGTTCAGTTGGTAGCTGACGCCGTCGTCGGCACCGGTCCATTAGCCCAGAATATCGCCGCGGTCGGCGGGCTTCATGGTGTGCAAGGCGAGCTAAATCCAGCGGATCTGCGGCGCGGCGAGACCAGTACTAACGTCGTTGTGACGCGATTAAATCGATACGGTACGCCTTTGGTGGTCGCTCGCTATCAAGGGCAAAGGCTCGGGGACCTTACACCGGCGTCGGTTTCCCATGGAACTGCGGTGCCGACAGCCACGGCAACACCGGTGCCGACGGCCACGCCTTCCGACTACACTTTGACCATACAGAGTGCGTTTCAAAATATTCGCAGCGGACCCGGACTGCAATATGATGTCATCGGCCAAATTCTGCAAGGGGCGCAAGCTAGGGTCCTCGGCGCGACGTATGATTATGGCTGGCTAGTGATTGACTACCGTGGTCAAAGGGGTTGGCTGGCGGCTTATCTCGTTGATACCTTTGGCAACCGCAATCTCGTACCGATCATTCAACCGCCGGCCACGCCGACACCGTTGCCAAGTTCCTCACTCGCGCCGCCGCAAGAACCGGATCTGGTTGTCCTCCATGCCCATCCGCCACGTATCACGATCGGTGAGCCGATGGTGGTTAACGTTACCTTGCTGAATCAAGGCTTGACGTCAGCGGGCGGATTCGCCATTGCCGGCGCCTTTGAACCCGGCGGTCGCTACGCTGGCGTCAATTTGCCGGGTCTTGCAGCCGGTCAACAGGCTACCGCACAGTTGTCGCAAACGTTGGACGGGCCAACAGGACCGCAATCAGTAATAATCGTGGTGGATCTCAACGGGCAAGTCTGGGAGGGCGCCCCCGGCGAAGCCAACAATCGCGTCTACTCGTACAATTACATCGCGGACCGCGCCGTACTCACCAGCGGGGCCTGGACGATCGCCACCGGCTCTATCGACCTGGACGGGAATGCCAATCCCGATTTCACCTGGACCGGCAACGAGCTGATCGGATTGGGTGGCGCCGGAATGGTTTTGATGAATCACTTCTCGTCGATTGAAGACCTGCATTACGATGCCATCGATCGACGCCTGGCAACGATTGAGAGGCTTGACGCGGATTTGCTGCCAAATGCGACCATTGGATTGGTCACCGCCGACGGCAACCGGGGCGTTATCAGAGTGAGCGGGGCGACACGCGGTGGAACGATCACCATTGAATACCGCGTCTATCGTTGATCCACTGCGCGAATCAGGCGTCGATCACAATATGGACGACAGTCGAGCGATAAGCTTCGACGTTGATGGTTTCCCCAAATGCTTCGGTACCGGCTGCGTCAAGCACAATGATTTCGTATTCGCCGGCCGGTAGGTCTCCAATTGCGAAATTCTCCCCCCAAGCCGGATCCGTATTCACCAGATCGCTTCCATAAGTATAAACGTCGCGAACGGCTGAATCCGAACGCAGCGTCAGGCGCTTTCCATACAGTGGATTCCCCTCTTGATCCCTAACGGAGCCGACGATCATGCCTCGGTCGAGATAATGCTGCAGCCACAGCTCAGGGTTGCGCGTCATCCGATAGTCGTAAGGGTCTTGTACGCGCACTTCAAAGTGAAGATGCGGTCCGATCGCAACGCCACTAGCGCCGATACGACCGATTTGATCCAAGTCGTCCACTCTATCACCCGCTTCAACGTTGACCTGATCGAGGTGTGCGTACAAGCTGAAGACCTTTCTACCATCCCACGAATCAAGCTCGTGCGCCAGTACCACCACATTGCCGTAGTAGTTCAACTGCGGACCTAACAATGTATCGGCGTCGGATCCGGCAAAAATGACCACGCCGGCCATGGCAGCGTAGACCGGCGTATCGAACGGGTTAACGAACTCGACGCCCAGATGCGCCGCCCGCGCATTCTGCTGCGTGCTGCCGTAGGGATAGGTGCGGTCCGGCCAATGGACTTTGTCGTCGGCGAGTTCAATGGGTCGATGCAATACGTTGTGTTCGTTGTACTCGTTGAGTTCAACGGTGGGCGTCGCCGTGGATGTGACCTGTTCAACGACCGCGGCCGTCGGCGTCGGTGATGCTTCCTGCCCTTGCGCTACCTGAGCCAAAAACAGTAGCAGCAGGCAAAGCGCGGTCACGTGCAGCAAGTTGCGCACTCCATTAAGCGGAAGCAATGGTAAAGGTTGTAGTACCGCGCGCGCTACCATCTACGAAAAGAGTCGCCGTATAGCTGCCGGGCAGAAAAGAAAAGTCCGTCGGCGTGGCATAAAACCAGATGCACTCGAAGGACTTTGAATAGTCGGCCTGCCACGACACACGATAGACGACGCGGTCTTCATACTGCCAGTCGACAGAAAAACGGCTGCCGGTCACTAAGGATGTGACGCGCGCCGTCACATAGATTCGTTGCGCATCTGCGCTGAACTGCCGCACTTCACCGCTCGAACAACCGCTATTGGAGTCAACGCTTACGGCGGTGGCGAGACCTGATACTTGCATCGCCGCCACCAGCTCAATTTCGTCGTCCATCATGTCCTGATCAAGCGAACTGCCCATGTCCTCGGCACTGACGACAACCGGTCTGATCTCGGGTGTCGGGGTGTAATTCGTCCGCAGCGTGGCAGCGAGAGCAGCGTTCACGAGCGAAAGCCCGGCGACTTGCGTGCTGGCAGCTTCCAAGGTCGCGGCCGCCATCTCCCGCTCGGCGGTTGCCGCGCCGCGCAAGGCATCGCTCTCGGCCGCGTACATCGTCAGATCGGATTCGATTGTCGCGACCGCGTCGTTGCCGCCGAATGCCTGACAGCCCGTCAAAGCAAGCAGCAAGAGCACCTTCACAGACAATAATGTTGGCCAAACCCAGCGTTTTGTCACCCTGCACATTCCCGATGTTTACGAGAAATGACAGACAAGATTATATCAGTTTAGAGAGCCATAAGGCGAAGTTGCCTTGCATTGAACCGCGCGACCATACCCCGGCAAAGGCTCGCCGAACTTGAAGGTCGAGCGCCGTTCTGCTAGAATTGTGGGCGATGCCCCCGTAGCTCAGGGGATAGAGCACTGGTTTCCGGAACCAGGTGCACAGGTTCGAATCCTGTCGGGGGTGCTCAGAACGAAGCGCGGGTCTGCGTGCGGCGACAGCATTTGTGCCGGATTCAGATCTGCGTCTGCTCTTCCAATCGGCGTCTGAATTCGACCATATTGATGACCTTCTTGTTCAGGCGAGATTCTTCCGCTGCAAACGCAAGCAGATGACTTTCCAGCGACTCTCTTGCCGTTGTGATGCTGTCATCGGCTTCGCCCTTTAGTGCCTTGATAAAGCTGCGAACGATGCCGTAATCACCGCCGCCATGGCCGCTGCTGTCGCGCGCGATCACGGGTACGTCTTCCACTTCGCCCGTCAGATGATGATGAACGCGAATCTCATCGCCGCGTGAGGAAAACTTGCCGTAGAGCGTCGCCTTCGTGCCATCCCAGCGCACCGTCCGGCATTCCTCATCACCCTGCCCGTTCATAACCAGTGTCACGGTCGTGCCATCTTCCAATTCCATATTCACCGTCTGATGATCAACCACATCGTTGTCGCAGTGATAAACGCAGCGCCCATACCATTCCGTCTTCAACTTCTCCAGCCGGGCGTCTTTGGTTGGGATGTATGATACGGCATTTTGCGGCCAGCCGGCGCCATCGCGGACGTAGATCTTGGTCGCCTCGTATTTGCAGGTGTCAGCTGCCGGGCAGCCGTCCGTACAGCGCATCGGCGCACCCTCCGGCGCGTTCTCCGGGCGAAAATGGATCATCGATCCAAAGGAATTGAGATGAACAACTTGCTTCCGCAGAATCCATAGCAGGATGTCGAAGTCGTGACAGCATTTGCTCAGGATCATCGGGCCCGAAGTGGCTTCATTGCGCCAGTTGCCGCGCACAAAGCTATGCGCCATGTGATAGTAGATCAGATTCTCGCGGTGCGTCACGCTGATGATGCGGCCGAGCTTGCCCGATTGCACAACTTTGCGCAGCGTCTGCCAGAATGGCGTATAGCGCAAGACATGGCAAACCTGCAGCATGCGACCGGTCTCCTCCGCCTTCTGTACCAGGCGGACGTTTTCCGCCGGCACCGGCGTCATCGGCTTTTCCAACAAGACATCGTAGCCCGCTTCGAGCATTCGCATCGTCGACTCGAAATGAAAGCGGTCCATCGTGCAGTTGATCACCGTAGCGGCTCTCGTCTTTCCGATGTCGAGCAGCGACTGCCAGTCGTGAAAGACCATATCAGGCGCGATATCATGTCGCGACACGAAGCCATCGCGTCGGATTGGATCCGGTTCGGCGACGCCGACTACATTTAGCTCATGTGGATATTCCAGCGCAAACCCGCCATAAGCGTTGCCGCGCCCGCCCGCGCCCACAATGATGGTGTCAATTGCTGCCATCTGCATTTCTCCTGCGAATTATCGCATCCACTTTCAGCATTCTAACCCAATCTACGTTCTTGGCTAGAAGCGACGGGTCGATGCTGCTGTCGGCAATTCCGACAACTTGTTATATTAAGCGAACTGTATGCTCAGATTTGATAGCGGGGTCTGCCTTGTCGGACGAATTGACTATTGGCCTTGATATCGGCGGAACCAAGATGGCCTTTGTCGTCGCGGACCGCCGAGGAAAGGTTCTCGAATCCAGGACTTTGCCCACCCAAACTGAGGCGGGCGTCAGCGACACGCTGGACCGTATCGGCTTCGCGCTGAACATGTTTGTCGCAAAGTACGAGAGAATCTCCGGAATTGGGATTGGTGTTCCAGGACCGGTCGATAGCGAACGGGGAGTTGCGCTGCTGGCGGCAAATCTGGGCTGGCGTGATCTTGCCCTGCGTGATGCGATTCACAGCCGGCTTTCGCGCAGAATCCCCGTCTACGTCGAAAACGATGTAAACGCGGGGGCGATCGGCGAAGGACGCTTTGGTGCTGCAAAAGGCGTAGACAGCTACGTTTTTCTGATGGTGGGCACCGGTTTCGGCGGCGCGGTCTTACGCGACAAAAGACTTCTGCGGGGCGCCTCCCGCTCGGAGATGGAAATCGGTCACGTGTCGCTTGATCCCGTGAATGGACGTCAATGCGCCTGCGGTCAACGCGGCTGCCTTGAAATGTCAATCGCCGGCAAAGGCATCATCGCCCATGCTCAGCAGCATCTTGCCGAGTATCAAAACACCGGCCTGTCCGCAGACGCTCTCACCACCCGCGAGATCATCAGCGCCGCGCAGCGCAACGACCCGCTCGCCAGGCATGTCATGGCGGAAGCGGCAAGAACCCTGGGCATCGCTTGCGCCTGGTGCGCCAATCTGTTCAATCCACCGCTGATTATCTTGGGCGGCGGTCTAATCCACGCTTCTTATGACTTGTCTAAGGCGCAGATCGTGCAGTCGCTGAGAGCGCACAGCCTACCGCTGAATTTCGACGCGGTTTCCCTGAAATTGTCCGCGCTCGTTGACGGGGCGCTTGGCGCATCGGCCTTGGTTTGGTATTACCAGGAACCGGGGCGCTGAACATGAGAATCGCGATTGGCGGCATCGCCCACGAAAGCTGCACGTTTTCGCCCTTGCCCACCACTTTCGACGATTTCCGCGTAGTCCGACAGGGGGATGACCAGTTTGAACAACTATATCCCTTCCTGTCGGGATTTCCCGAAGCCGAATTCATCGGTACCTTGACAGCAAAAGCCATTCCCGGCGGACCGATCGAGGCCAGCGCCTATGCCCGGCTCATGGACGAGATGCTAGGACGCCTGGAACAATTGCTGCCGCTTGACGGCGTCTACCTCGATATGCACGGCGCTATGAATGTGGTCGGCATGGACGATGCCGAAGGCGATTGCTTCGCGGCGATACGTATGGCAGTGGGCCGCGATTGTCTCATCTCGGCAAGTTACGATCTGCACGGCAACGTGTCCGAACGCGTCATGACGAACCTGGATCTCATCACCGGCTACCGCACCGCGCCGCACGTGGATGTCATGGAAACGCGCGAGCGCGCGGTTGCGCTGCTTGTTCGCTGCTTGCGGGAGCAGATTCGCCCACAGAAGGCATTTGTCAAGATCCCGGTCGGTCACCCGGGCGAGAAGACGAGCACGGAATGGGAGCCTGGACGGAGCATCTATGGCGCGATTCCGGCTGAAATCGACGGCGAGCGCGTGATGGATGCGACCATTCAGGTTGGCTATGTCTGGGCTGACGAGCCGCGCATGACTGCATGTGCCATCGCCATTGGCCGGGATGAGTCAGCCATCGCGCAAACCGCTGCCCGGCTGGCGCAACTCTACTGGGATCAGCGCGCGGAATTCCAATTTGGCGTGGAGGCGCTAAGCATTGATGAATGCATTCGGCGCGCGGCGCAGGCTGAAGTGAAACCGGTTTTCATCAGCGACTCCGGCGATAATCCCACTGCCGGCGGCGTCGGCGACGTGACGTATTTCCTCGAGCGCGCCCTGGAGCTGGGACCATCAGACATGATTTACGCCAGTATTCCCGATGCTGACGCCGTAGCGCTTTGTATGGCCGCCGGCTTGGGCGCGACCGTCAGTCTCGAAATCGGTGGAAAGACGGATAGGGTGAATTCACGCCCGCTCGCCATTACCGCCTTTGTTGACGTCATTGATGATCAGGCGGAAAGTCCGCAAGTCGTGCTAAATTCAAGCGGCGTCCGCGTCATTCTCACGTCCAAACGCACGCCTTTCCATCGCCGGCAGCAGTTTATCGATCTGAATCTCAGGCCGGAAGACCATCAGATCGTAGTGGTAAAAGTCGGCTACCTCGTTCCGGAGCTCAAGGCGATGGCGAAAATGTCATACTTGGCGCTTTCACCCGGCGCAGTCAATCAGGATATCGTCGCCTTGCCATTCAAGCGGATTCAGCGACCCTGCTATCCTTTTGATCTGTTCATGCGCTGGTCGCCGACCGTGCTGCTCCATTGACACGACATCTTTCGCCGGTTTGCCTTCGATGCGCGCGTTGCTCTTCTATGAATCCGCGTATGGCGTAGCGAGGCCGAAAACTGATATACTTACTGCGCTGGACCCCTTGTGTCTGCAGTTTTCGCAACTCTATGATTCAGGAGACTATCATGCATAAATTGACTCGAGTCCTCCTACTTCTCGTCTTTGTCTCGCTCTTCGCGTTCGGGGCAAGCGCACAGGAGGGAGGCATCCTTATCGGCACGAATTTCGGCGGGGATCCTAATAATATGAATCCCCTTATTTCCAATAACACGGTTGAGTTGGGGTTGAACGCATTCCTCTTCCCCAGCCTCTACAATATCGATCCGGAAACGCGCGCGCCCATGGCAGCGGGTCGGAACGACCAGAATAACGGTCTGGCAGTCGCTTGGGAGATATCCGACGACGGTTTGACTTACACGTTCAGCCTGCGCGATGACGTGACCTGGAACGACGGCACGCCCGTCACCGCCCATGACTACAAGTTCACTTTCGATGCATTGGCCAGCGGGGAGACTTCCTCGCCGCGCACCGATGTGCTGCAGAGCGTCGAGAGCGTAGAAGCGGCCGACGATACGACGCTGGTAGTCACGCTCAAGCTTTCGTCTTGCCGCGTCATTGAAGAGCTTGATGACTTCGGCATTCTGCCCAAGCACATAATAGAGCCTGCGATTGATGGAAATTTCGCCGCGATTGATGAGCTGGAATATAACAAGAATCCAAGTGTCACCTCCGGCGTCTTCAACTTCGGCGTTCTGGTACCGGATGAACAGACAAGCCTGGTGCGTAACGACAGCCATTGGATGTCGGTATCACCGGATGGATACATCATCCGCAACGTGCCCGATCAAACGGTCGGCATTGAGCAGTTCCTGGCTGGCGAGGCAACTTCCGTCGGTACCGCCGGTGGTGGTGGCGTACCTGCGGCGCGCATGCAGGAATTCCGCGAACGGGCCGAAAACGGCGAATTCCAGATTTACGAATATGTCGATGACGGCTTAACCTTCGTCGGCTTTAACCTGGCGGATCGCGGCAATCCGGCAAACGGTCTTGATGACGACGGCAATGCGCTGGGTCAGGGTAATCACCCGCTCTTCGGCGATGTCCGCGTCCGTCAAGCGATCGCCCAGGGAGTCGACTATGCGCAGATCATTGACGGCGCCGCCGAAGGTGAAGCGGCTCAGGTGAGCAGCTACGGCACGCCGGCGCTATGGGGTTATGACGCTAGCATTGCGCCATGGGAATACAATCCGGAGGCGGCGTTGGCGCTGCTGGCGGAAGCCGGCTTTGTCGACGATGATGACGATCCCAGCACGCCCTTGGTCGCGACCGAAGACGCGCTTTACGCCGAAGCCGGCACACCCTTCGAATTTGAATTGATCACCAATTCCGGTAACGCCGTGCGCGAGGCGGCCGGCACGGTCATTCAAGATCAGTTGGGGAAGATCGGCATCGCTGTCGATTTCCAGACGCAAGAATTCGGCGCAATGGTTCAATTTCTGCTCGGTCAGGACTTCGATGCCATCATGGTCGGTTTCACCAACATCGACCAGGATACGGATGCGCGCAGTGTCTTCACCCCGGTCGGCGATGTGGTTGGCGGCGGATTCAACTTCGTCTCCTACAACAACGAGCGCGTCACCGAACTTTACGATCAGGCGCTGGCGCTGCCAGGTTGTGACTTCGCCGAGCGTCAGGCGCTCTACCACGAAGTAAGCCGCATCCTGCATGATGAACTGCCCTGGTGGTGGCTGTTCGCTCCCAATGCGATGTATGCGGAATCCAACGCCGTACAGAACTGGCTGCCATACGCGGAAACGCGTTACGCAAATATGGCTAATATCGCCATCAGCCAGTAGCAACCAGAAGCAATAGATCAACGGAGCGTGCCGGCAGCCCGCTGGCACGTTCTACCCGTCGCCGAGGCAGATCAGGCATACGCAGGCCAAGCCGATGCTCAAATACATTATTCGCCGCCTGGTGCAGGCAATCCCCACATTTTTTGGCATCACCTTCTTGGCCTATCTCCTGCTGTGGCTCGCCCCCGGAAGCGTGATTGAACGTCTGTATTTCGCGCCCAACATCACGGCCGAGACACGCGCGCGCCTGGCCGCTCAGCTCGGTATCAATGATCCCTTTCACATCCAATATTTGCGCTGGCTCGTTGGCGATGACTGGATGCGCTGGGACACGGATGGTGACGGTATTGCCGACCATTCCGTTCCCTTTCTCGCTCCGCTGGATGCCGATGGCGATGGCGTTGCGGAGCCGCCCGGTGACAGTTACGGCATTCTGCGCGGGGACTTCGGCAGCTCGTTCATCAAGAAGAAACCGGTGATGGATGTGATCCTGGCGAACTTGCCCGCCACACTTGAACTGGGCACCGCCGCAATCCTGACAGCGCTGGTAATAGGAATTCCGGTTGGTGTGCTATCCGCGGCTACCAGAGGGCGCGCCTTTGACAACGGCTCGCGCGTGATGGCGGTCTTCTTTGATGCCGTACCGAACTTCTGGCTGGGATTGATCCTGCTGTTGTTCTTCGGCCGCCAATTGTCCCTGCTGCCGATGGGGGGACGCTGCCCGCCGACGCTTACCGGCGTCTGTGTGCCTGTATTCGCGCGCTTAGATTATCTGCTGCTACCCACATTTGTGTTCGCAGCTGGCTTTATTGCCCTCTTTTCACGCTACGTCCGCACATCGACGCTTGAGGTGATGCATCAAGACTACATCAGGACGGCCCGCGCCAAAGGGCTGTCAGGACGGGTCGTCTACTTCCGTCACGCCATGCGCAACGCTATGGTTCCGATTGCCACCTTGCTCGGTCCGATCATCACCAATGTCTGGGGTGGCGCCACCGTGATCGAAACGGTCTTCGGCTGGCCCGGCGTGGGACGCATCGCCTTCACCTCGGCGATCCAGCAGGACTACCCGGTTGTGATGGGCATAACCATTTTTGCCGCCTTGGGCACGATAGTAGGTTTCCTGCTGTCCGACATACTTTATGTGCTTATAGATCCCCGTATTCGGCTTTCGTAGGTGCGCGCAATGAAGAGCGATGATCGCAAATCGTTACTGATAGCAGAAGAGATGCTGCGCAGCCGGTCGCTGACCGACCAAGCCTTGGCGCGTTTATGGCGTGACAGGCTTTCGCTCTTGGCGATCGGCGTCATCATGTTCCTCACGATCGCGTCTATCGCGGCGCCGCTCATCACCGGCGTTCTGGGCGTCGACCCCAATACAACGGACGCGTCTGAGTCCAAATTTCTGCCCGTATTCAGCGAAGGGCATATCCTTGGAACCGATAACCTCGGGCGCGACCATCTGGCGCGTTTACTTTACGCCGGACAAGTCTCGCTTTTTATCGGCTTTATGTCCGCGTTTCTTTCGCTGGTTATCGGCGTCACGCTGGGTATCATTACGGGTTACTTCGGCGGCCTAATCGACGATCTCGTTAACTGGATCATCACCACATTAAACTCCATCCCCGGCCTCGTTCTTCTCATTGTGATTTCCGCGGTTTTCCAGCCTGACGCCCAAACACTGATTTTGGTCATCGTCTTCCTGACCTGGACGGTGACGGCGCGGCTTGTTCGCGGCGAGACCCTGGCAATTCGCTCACGCGAGTATATCGTCAGCGCGCAGGCGATTGGCGCCTCAAACTTTCGCATCATGCTCGTGCACATTCTGCCCAACGTCTTCTCGCTGACCATCGTCACGCTGGCGCGCAACATCGGTATCGTGATTCTGATCGAATCCGCCTTGAGTTATCTCGGCCTCGGCGTGCAGCCGCCGACAGCCACCTGGGGCAATATGCTCAGCAAGTCACGCGATTTCTTGGCGCAGCCTCATCTGGTCATTTTCCCAGGTTCGCTGATCACCATCGTCGTACTCTGCCTCTATATCATCGGCGATGGCTTGCGCGACGCCTTTGACCCGACCGCTGTGGATTAGCGACAGACAACGCCATACTAGTCAGTTGAGAATTTGTATACCGAGGTCGACTCGAACCGGTTGCCCGGCCTCAATGCGGTCGAGGGGAACGCCGGCTTGTTGGGCGAATCGGGGAAATGCTGCGTTTCGAGGGCAAGCCCGTCACTCTGTCGATACAGGCGGCCGCTCGCGCCTACCAGCGTCGTTTCCAATACATTACCACCGTAAAACTGTACGCCGGGCTCGGTCGTCCAAACCTCCATCACACGCCCCGACCTCGGCTCGTAGACACGCGCGGCGAATCCCAATTCGCCCGCCGCTAGCCCGTCGCGATTTAGCACGAAGTTATGGTCATATCCTTTGGACATGACGATCTGCGGGTCGGCGGAGCGCTGTCCGGGACCAATGGCTTTCGGCCGACGAAAGTCAAATGGCGTGCCCGCTACCGGCGCCACATCGCCAGTCGGAATCTGAGTCTCATCGGTCGGTGTGAAGTGGTCGGCGTTTAGCGTCAGGATATGATCGTAGATCGTACCCTCTCCCTCGCCCATCAGATTGAAATAACTGTGGTTTGTCAGATTGAGCACGGTCGGCGCGTCCGTCTCCGCCGCATAATCGATTCGCAGCGCATTGCCCTCGTCAAGGCTGTAGCGCACAGTTATTTCCAGATTGCCCGGATAGCCTTCCTCGCCGTCCGGACTTGTGTAACTTAGCTCGACTGCCGAGCCGAGGTCATCGGCGCTCCATAGGCGCTTGTCAAAGCCGACAACGCCGCCATGCAGGGAGACCTCGCCGTCGTTGCGAGCCAGCTGATACTCGATGCCGTCGAGTGTGAACTTGCCGCCGGCGATTCGATTGGCATATCGTCCGGTGATGGCGCCGAAATAAGGATGTCCCGCCTCATACTCGGCAAGGCTTTCAAAGCCCAAGGCGACATTGGCAAGACGTCCATGCCTGTCGGGAACGCGGATTGACGTCAAGATTCCGCCATAGGTGATCAATCTGACCTCCATGCCGGCGCTGTTACGAAGCGTATATTCTTGTATCGTGTTGCCGTCCGCCGTCTTGCCATAGCTTCGCATCGTATTGCCCTCCCGTACCCCGCAGAATTGCAATCATGATACCCCGTTCCTATGCGTAAATAAACGTGCGCGCGGCCAAGGATTGCACATACCCGCCGCTAGGCGACGCGATACAATAGGTGGACTCAACCAGCTGTGACAGGAGGATGTTATGGAATATCGCTCACTCGGCCGAACCGGTGTGATGGTCAGCGAACTATGCCTGGGCTGCATGAACTTCGGCGGTCCAACACCGGAATCGGATAGCTTCGACATCATCGACAGAGCCATCGACGCCGGCATCAACTTCTTCGATACCGCCAACGTCTATTCGCGCGGCGGCAGCGAGACAGTCGTGGGCAAAGGTTTGCAACGCAATAGCAAGCGCGACCGGATCGTACTCGCGACCAAGGTTCACGGACGCATGGATGAGGATGATATTCTGGCGGCCGGCAACAACCGCCGTCATATCATCCAGCAATGCGAGGCTTCGCTAAAGCGCTTGCAAACGGACTATATCGATCTCTATCAATTGCACCGCGCCAATCCGGAAGTCCCGATTGACGAGACGCTGCGCGCCCTCGACGACTTGATTCGCGCCGGTAAAGTCCGCTACATCGGTACAAGCACTTTTCCCTCGTGGCGGGTAATGGAATCGTTCTGGGTGGCGAAGGAGTTGGGGCTCAATCGCTTCGTCAGCGAGCAGCCGCCTTATCATCTGCTCGACCGCAGCATTGAGCGCGAAATGATTCCGATGGCGCAATCATACGGTTTGGCGATCATCCCCTGGTCGCCGCTGGCGCGCGGATTCCTCACCGGGAAATACAAGCGCGGCGAAGGTATACCTGCTGCCAGTCGTTTCGGCAGTGATTCCGGACGGGGCGCTGCCACACTGCGCCGGCGCGATCAGCATTTCACCGATCGCTCCTTTGATGTGCTGGACCTTGTGCAGGCTTTGGCGGATGAAAAGGAATGCAGCCCCAGCCAGGTCGCGCTGGCTTGGGTCAATAGCCAGCCGGGCATCACCAGCCCGATCATCGGTCCGCGAACGATGGGTCACCTGGAAGACAATCTCGGCGCCATTGATGTCGAGATATCTGCCGAAGATCACGAGCACCTTGATGCGCTGGCGGAGCCGGAGCTAGCCACAGTGCCCTATTACCACGGCAATATGGTCAACTTCAAGCCGTCGGAGTATGGCTGGCTATAGCGTATCGAGAGTGTCAACAAGATTTTTGGCAGTTGGGCGGGCACGGCGTCAACGCGGCGCCGTTTCTTTCTTGATCGTCATCAGCCGATCGTATTGCTCGCTGGACTTGTAAAATTCGTCTAGCGGATAGCAACCCGACACCATGCCGTTTCGTGGCGCGGTCGTGCAATCGCTGAATGTCCGGCAGATGCGCTTGCGCTGCAGCGGACGGCCTGCGAGCAAGTCAGCCGGCAATTCCGGGTAGCTCAGCGCCATCCGTCCCAAGCCTACGAAATCGGTCATGCCTTGGCTCACCGTCGCCTGCGCCACGTTCGGCAGCCAGTCTTGCAGATAAGAATAACCGGAACCGACGATGGTCAAATCCGGGAAATCCGCCTTGAGTTCCGCCGTTATCTTGATCTGCCGCGCGACGCCCACCAGGGGATCCTCGGGCAGCAGGTAGCCATCCGATGGCGGGAAGACCGCCGGGCGCTGAATATGGAAGTTGTAGTAGGGGCTCCCGGCCGTGATGCAGACCAGTTGAATGTCAAGCTCGCGCAGCAGCTCCAGGAACTGCCGCGGTTCATTGAGATCGTAACCTTTGCCGCTGCCATCTCCGCCGAAGGCGTAAGGATATGGCTCGCCTTCGAACACTGATGGCTCACCGATGCGATCGGGTCCTGGACGAAACGGGATCCAATCCACCGCGCTAAGCCGTACGCCGATATCCAGTCCGGGCGCTTGGGAGCGAATCAGTTCAACAGTATCCCGTAGAAAACGTGTCCGATTTTCAAAGCTGCCGCCGTACTTCCCCTCGCGCTTCACCGCACTCAAGAACTCGTGACCGAGGTAACCGTGGCAGTGCTTGATGTCCACGAAATCGTAGCCCGACTCTTGCGCCAAGACAGCCGCCCGACCGAAATCCTCAATCAGCCGCTCGACCTGCGCATCAGTCATGACGCATGACTCGTCGTTCAGTTGGAATTTCGCATCGAGAAGCGGATGACGATATAGCACGAGCGGCTCGAGCTTCGCGCCGTTGGGACGGCAGAATCGACCCGAATGCGTCAATTGCAGCCCAATCAAGAGGTCGTCGGCAGCGCCAAACGACTCGGCGTGCGCGTCAAGCAGGTCTTGTCGCAACTGACCGATGCTGCCGACAGTCTCCTCATTGATTACCAACTGACGGGCGTTGGCTCTTCCGTCATGGCGGACCGCGACCGCTTCCCCGCCCCAGATGAGCTTCGCGCCACTCTGCCCGAATCGGCGCCAGCGACGCCGCGTCAAGTCTGACGGCTGGCCGTCCGCCCTGCCGTCCCAGCCTTCCATCGGCAACACGGCAAACCGGTTTGCGAGAATTCGATCGCGATAATGATAGGGACGGGCGAGCGGCGACGCGCTGCCTGTGAGCGCGACTTCATCAGCCGGCAGCTCCGCCCCGACGGCATCACAATATGCCGTGAATTGCTCATAGCTGCGCAGCTGCGCGACCCGCTTGTATGCCATCGACTAGCCCGCCTTCAGTACGCCTAAGCGGTCGGCAATATCGCGCAAGATGTCGATATCGCCGGCCGGTCGCCCTGGCGAATCGCGATGGGTTTGATCCGACTCGATCCAGCCACGCAGCTTCAAGAACTGCGACGCTGAATGCTTGTAGGCCGGCACCGGCGGCCGAAACGCCAGGAAACCCAGATACTGAATAAGGTCATTCAATTCATAAAAGCCCGGATCGCCCGCCAGCCACATGGCATCGCGCTTGGTGAACAGATCAGGCACAAAGGTACTCAAGCCCAAGAGATAATCACTGCCATAGATGACCATGTCTATCGCCAGGTCGTTGCCCGTGAAGACCTTGAAGTTGGGACGTATCGCGTCTCTCAGCTGGATCCGCTCCCATTCCAGCTGTCGGCTGAGAGACGAATGCTTGGCGCCGACGCATGTCGAAACGCCCAGCAATCCGCCATAAGTCTCGAGGTCATAAATTGCGCCAAAGGGCGCGAACATGGCGCCCAACTCGAAGGCGATGAACTCGTCGCTTCTCTCGCCGATTGTTTCGTAGGCGCGGACAATATCGCCGCCGTCTTGTCCTGTCAGACCATAAGACTGGAAGATGATCGGCGTGCCGCCATGAGTCTGTATGCTGTCGATTTGGCGGAAATAGGCGTCTCGGTCGAACGGGGCGCCCGGCGCATCGCCAACAAAGGCGCCGGCGACGTACGCTCCGCCACCGAGCGTGCATTGGGTGGCGCGGAGCACCTTTTGACGTTCCGCCTCGCTAATCAGATTGACGTAACCGGTGTCCATGTTGACGGCTGGCGTCAAGCCCGCTTCCGCCGTCCGCCGAACATGAGCGGCCAGCCCGGGCCAATCGATCTCGTAGTTGTCCTTGAACGGAAGCAATATCGCCGAGATGCCCGTTATCTTTCGATGCGGTCGAATCATCGCCTTGGGGCTGAAGTCCGTGAGCGCTACCTGGCTCATGTTTTCTCCTTGACAATCACTAATCGCCATCCGGAGTAATGGCATCCACCGGCTGAATTTGAATACGTGGATTTTCGCTGAGCAAACCGATATCTTCACCATCTCTGCTCGCGCGCACATCGTCCCGATGATATTGCACTGCATATCCCAGCCGCGGCTGATCGCTGCTGTTGGCGCCCGAACCATGCAGCGTCAAGCGCGTAAAGGCCACCGCGTCGCCCGGCATCATGCGCAGCGGCAGGAAATCCTCCGGCTCGACAGCGACGGTGCGATGGCCGTCTTTGTCCTCGCTCTCGACCGAGTCTATCGTGCCGGCCAAGTGCGACGAAGGCGCCATCTGCAGACAGCCGTTCTCCGGCGTCATCTCCATCAAGGCAATCCAAATGTTGATGCCCGGGCCGTCAAACCGCGTATATTGATTGTCCTGGTGAAAGTGAAAACGGCCGCCACCGCCGCCGCTCTTGACCGCCGTGAATGGCATGTAAAGCGTCGAGGGTCCGCTCATCAGCTGCCCTGCTATGACGTTGAGTTCCTCGCAGTGAATGAGCCGTTCCAAGCCCGAGCCCGCCAGATACTGCTGGCTCTGACGCAGCTTGTCTTTCGATGTCGTCGCCCGGCGCAGATCATCGCGATCAAGGCCCAGTCCTTCCATCACATGCAGCACTTCTTCAGCGAGTTCGGTGGCGGTCCCGCGACCGATCAAACCGGGCAGGCGCAAATATCCGTAGGTATCGTAAAACTTCTTCTCGTTGCGGGTGATCTGCCAGTAGCGCAGAATCGAATCCATCAGTTTCCTGCTTCTGTCATAAACGCAAACGGCGTCTGTCTGTGTTGGCAAGCCCTTGGCTGCCAAATCGTCGCGCCGGCGACAATGACAACTTGGCGCTGGGCGACATTGCATATAATATCATCAAATTGACATTCAACTTGAGGTGCAAGTCGTGCGAGTCCGATTCGGTTATCGAGATATTGAGTTTCCCGGCGGCGCGCTTGGCCAACTGCGCGATAGCCGGGAGCTGCTTGGTGATATTCCAGCCCTCTGGAGACGCTTGCGAGACGATGGATACCTGCTTCTTCGCGGCCTCATCGAGCGCGATGACGTGCTGCAGGCGCGGTCCATCGTGCTGGAATACATGAGTGAGCGGCAAACGCTCGTCCCGGATATGCCCGTGTTGGACGGCGTCATGCCAGTGGGCGGACGCAGTGTGCCGATGACGAGTTCCAAAGGCATCGCCCATCATCCTGGTGTATTGGCTGCGCTCGAGAACGCCGCTCTGTTCAACCTGTTTGAGTCTTTGTTTGGAGAACCGGCGCTGACTTACCCCTTCAAATGGATGCGCGCCGTTGGCAATGAAAAGTACACGGCTGCGCATTATGACTTTGTTTACATGGGACAGGGATCGCAAAATCTCCATACAGTCTGGATCCCCTTTGGGGACTTGTCGATCGACCATGGCACGCTGGCGATCTGCAGCGGATCGCATAATCTCGAAAGCTTCGCACGCATCCGTGATACTTATGGACGCATGGATGTTGATCGTGATCGCACTGAGGGATGGTTCGAACGTGATCCGCTGGATATTGTCGAGCGCTTCGGCGGGCAGTGGCTTGGTTCCGACTATCGCGCGGGCGATGTCATCATGTTCGGCATGCACACCATGCACGCCTCGACGACCAATCTGACCGACCGATTCCGGCTTAGCTGCGATGTCCGCTATCAACCCGCCAGTGAACCGGTCGATGAACGTTGGAAGCGTGACGGATCCGGACATTATGGCGAAACCACTCGCGACATGAATTCAGCGCGAAAGGAATGGGGCTTGTAAGCTCGGCTCCAGGCGGAACTGTAGGTCAAGTGTTAGCAGCTGGCAAAAAAGGAAGTGTGATTCATGCTGATTTCGGAAATGAACTGGATGCAAGTTGAAAGCTACCTTCAAGGTGACGATCGCTGTGTTTTGCCGACCGGCAGCACTGAACAGCACGCCTACCTCAGCTTAAGCGTCGATACGATCCTCGCCTCGCGACTTGCGCAGGAAGTCGGCGACTTGGCCGGCGTGCCGGTCTATCCCGTCGTCCCCTTCGGCTTGGCGCAGCAGTGGACGGCTTTTCCGGGAACGGTCACACTGCGCGTCGAAACCTATTTGGCGCTGATTCGCGATGTGCTTGACAGCATTCGCCGCGCCGGCTTCAAGCGGATTCTGCTGATCAACGGTCATGGCGGGAATGCGCCGGCTCAAGGCATGTTGCGCGAGTGGACGATGGACAACCCGGATGCAGCCGTCAAATGGCACAACTGGTATAACGCACCCAAGACTTGGGAAAAAGTAATGGAAACCGACCCGGTCGGTTCTCACGCTTCCTGGATGGAAAACTATCCGTGGACGCGGCTCGCGGGCGTGGAGATGCCAGATGAACAAAAGCCGCTAACCGATCTCGACAAGCTGATGATGTGGAATCCGCGGCAGACGCGGCAGCATCTCGGCGATGGTAATATGGGCGGCGTGTATCAGCGCCCCGATGAGGATATGCTGGCGATCTGGCAGGCGGCTGTTGCTGAGACGCTTGCACTGCTTGAAAGAGGCTGGGAGTAAATGAGAATCTTAATCTGGGGCGCAGGCGCCATCGGCGGCACCCTCGGCGCTTATTTGATTCGCGCCGGCCATGACATCCTCTTCGTCGATATCGTCGAAGAACACGTGAAAGCAATAAACCAGACAGGCCTCCGCGTAACGGGTCCGGTCGACGAGTTCACGGTAGAGGCGAGAGCGGCGCTGCCCGCGCAACTTGAAAGACAATTCGATACCGTTCTGCTTTGTACCAAATCGCAGCATACGCCGGCGGCAACTGACACGCTGGCCCCGTTTCTCGCCGCCAATGGTTTCGTCATATCCGTGCAAAACGGCTTGAACGAACTCATCATCGCCGACATCGTCGGTCCTGAACGCACCCTTGGCTCGTTCATTAATTTCAGCGCCGATTATCACGCGCCCGGCGAGATTCTATTTGGCGGACGCGGCGCCGTTGTGATCGGCGAACTAGACGGCTCAATCACCGGCAGGCTACTACGGATGGAAACAGCCTTCCGTGATTTCGATGAAAACGTTGTCGTGACGGACAATATCTGGGGCTACCTCTGGGGTAAAGAAGCCTATGGCGCCATGCTTTTCGTCTCCGCCCTCACTCATCAATCGATCGCCGAGGCGCTCTCCGATTCACGCTACCGTCAGGTCTACATCCGCGCCGCGCAAGAGATCCTTCAGCTCGCTGATAAACTCGGTATCGAGGCGTACGGCTTTAATGGCTTCGAGCCGACCCGCTTTCTGGCGCAGGACAAGGCCGGTATAAACGCCTCGCTTGATACCCTGGTCGAATTCAACAAGCTGTCGGCGAAGACGCACAGCGGCATCTGGCGTGATCTGGCCGTGCGCAAGCGTGAAACCGAAGCCATGATGTACCAGCCGATATTGGCGCAAGGCGAGACTGCCGGCCTTGACTTGCCCCTGACGCGCCGCTGGATCGAGATGATCCGCGAAATTGAAGACGGAAAACGCGAGCAATCGACGGCGAACCTGGACGAACTAAAGGCGGAATTTGCATGAACATTCAGTTTGAGGGTAAAACTGCCATCGTCACCGGAGCGGCGCACGGATTTGGACGCGCCATCGCCCTGGCATTTGCGGCGCGTGGCGCATCGGTCTGGGCTTGCGATGTGATCGGCGATGAACTGGAGGAGACGCGTCAACTCTGTCGCGACGCTGGCGGAGCCTGTCGCGTCAAAGTTGTCGATGTACGGGATCGCGCAGCGGTCTTCGAATATGTCGCTGAAATCTTGTCCGCGGATGGCGCCGCGCAGATTCTTGTTAACAACGCCGGCGGCGTTTTGGGTCAGGTCGGGCGGCCGCTGGAAGAGATCAGCGAGGAAGACTGGGACAGCATCTTCGAAGTGAATGCGCGCGGCGCATTCTATTTCTCGCAAGCGGTGGCGCCGAGCATGAAGGCGCAAAAATACGGACGCATCGTCAACATTTCGAGCGGCGCCGGCTTGAGTGTCAGCCTCACAGGCATACAGGCTTACGCCTCCGCAAAGGCGGCGCAGATTGGCTTGACGCGGCAGCTTGCGCATGAACTAGGCGAGTGGAATATCACCGTTAATAACATCGCGCCGGGCTTCGTCCTATCCAATCCCAATTCAATCCGGCAATTCGAAGCCTATGGCGATGAGGGTCAAAGGGCGCTGATCAATCGTTTTGCGCTCAAGCGGCTCGGTTCGACGGACGACATCACCCATGGCGTGCTGTTCTTCGCTTCGGATTACGCCAATTGGATCACCGGGCAGGTTCTCTCCATTGACGGCGGTCGTTGATTCCGCCAAACCATCACAGTTCGGCGTACCATTTCGCCAATTCCTCGCCAATCAGATGCGGATGATCTTCTTGCAGGTAGTGCAGGCCTCTGCCGACATCTACTGTTTCCAGATTCTTGAGGTTGCCCCTGCACCACGCCACCGCATCAGCGTTGATCACTGCCCCTGGATGCGCATAAAACAGCAGCTTGGGCAATTCTGACTCCTGCAAGGTCCTGCTGTATGCTGCGACAAGGTCGCGCATATCCGCCGGCTTGCCGTCGGCTGGAATTTCGCAGGGCCATTGCCGCACCGGTTTGCGGCTCGCGATCGTCGGAAAGGGAGCAAGATATCGCGCCTTTTCTTCCGTCGAGAGCTTGCGAATGGTCATCTGCGGCATGATCTGATGGACAAACATGTTCATCACGCTGAGCATGAACCATCCGATTGCGGTCGTCCGAAACAGCTGAAAGCCAATTCTCGGACCTAAGGGAAAGTCACGCCAAGATATCGGCTTCACGATGGCTTCCATGAATGCCAGGGCTTTGACGTCCGTCGCATGCCTGGACGCATAATGGAATCCCAGACCGGAACCCCAATCATGGAGCACTAAAGTGATGTTAGTGAGTTCGAGTTGCTCGATGAATCTTTCTACGTATCGGTAGTGGTCAAGAAATCGATAATCCAGATTCGGCTTGTCCGATTTGCCCATGCCGATCAAGTCAAGCGCAATGCACCGACCCAGGGGAACGAGATAGGGAATGATGTTCCGCCACAGATAACTTGAGGTGGGATTCCCGTGCAGGAACAGGATAGGGTCGCCGCTGCCTTCATCAATGTAATGCAATTTGGAGCCATCGACCTCGATAAATCGTGACGCCAAGGGAAAGTCCGATGAAATGGGTCTGTCCAAAATCACCCGCGGCCTCCTAAGTTAATCTTCGAATGAATCAAGAAGTTGCGATAGTGCTTTATGCTTGTTAGCGCAATCTGGAGCAGATCTTATCTATGGGGCATCAAAGAAGCCAACTATTCAGTTGGCTTCTTTGCGTTTGGAAAGCTACTTGGCTCTAACGCTCCGCAAGCGCTGCGAGGACACGCGGGGGCGTCATTGGCGTCTGCGTCAAACGGACGCCTGTGGCATGCGCGACCGCGTTGGCAATCGCCGCTACCGTTGGTATCACCGGCGGTTCGCCTACGCCGCGCGCGCCGTAAGGACCGCTGACAGATGGCACCTCGACAATTTGCGTCTGAATCGGCGCCGCTTGCACAGCGTCGGGCAGAGCGTAATCCATCCAGGAACCGGAGAGCAGCTGACCGTCCTCGTCGTAGCGCATCTCTTCATATAGAGCCCAGCCGACACCTTGGACGGCGCCGCCTTGCATCTGTCCCTCTACCGCCAGCGGATTGATCGCGCGGCCGACATCCTGCACCACGGCCAGATTCACCAGGTTGACATCGCCCGTCTCTTCGTCAACTTCAACTTCGGCGATCTGCGCGCAGAAGGAAGGCGCGCGGTCAGTTATCGCTTGCCGTCCGTTGCCGTGCACCGGTTCGTACTTGCCGCCAAAGGTCATGCCCTTGCCCGCGATTTCGCCCAATTCGATTGAGCGGTCGGGGAAGCCGCGTACCTGCACTCTGCCATCCACGATTTCCAGGTCTTCGGCCGACACTTCGAATTCTTCCGCCGCTATCGCGAGAGTCTGCCGCCTTGCGTCTTCCGCCGCGCGCAGTACAGCGTTGCCCAGTGTATAGAGGGTCTTGCTGCCGCCGACGCCGCCACCGTAGGGCGCGCTGTCTGTGTCGCTATAAACGAATCGCACCTTGTCAGGCGAGACGCCGTAGGCTTCGGCAGCCAGAATGTTGAATGAGGTCGGCGTGCCGGAAAGATCCGCCGTGCCAATCTGCACTTGCAGCACACCATCGCGGTTCAGCTTGCAAACGGCGGCGCCCGGCTCCAGGCCGCCCATCCAGCCGCCGATGGCGATGCCGACGCCGCGTCCCTTCTTGCGTGATTCTTCGCGGTTCTTCCACAAGGGATGTTCGCGCGCCGCCTCCAGCGTCTCAACCATGCCGATCGGCGGGAACTCGCCGCCATCCGGCGACATATCGCCCTCCCGCGCCGCATTCTGCAGCCGCAAGGCCACGGGATCAATGCCGAGCTGCGCCGCCGCTTCGTCAAAGAGCGTTTCCACGGCCATAAACGCAGTCGGTGAGGTTGGCGCGCGATAAGCGCCGACGGATTGCTTGTTCGTCACAACATTTGTCGATTCCAGCAAAAGGTTCGGGCAGGGGTAGAAACTAGCGAATTGCATCGCGGCGAAACCGCCCAGCCCGCTCGGATACACGCCGGTGTCCGCCGTAACGTCCGTTTGCATGGCGATCAGCGAACCGTCACTCTTGAATCCCAGCTTGCCGCTGATGCGCAGCGCCGGCGCCGGATTCGTCGTCAGCAGTTCTTCGCCCCGCGTCAATATCAAACTGACCGGTCTTCTTACTGCCGCGGCAACCAGCGCGGTCAAAGGTTCGTACAAGCCGAACTTCGCCCCGAACGCGCCACCGACCGGCATGCCATAGACGGTCACATCAGATTCAGGCACGCCCAGAACGTCCGCCACGTCAAAACGAGCGCCGAATGGGGACTGAGTGCTGGCCCACATGGTCATGCCACCGGTCAGCGGATTCGGCTGCGCCACCCAACCTTGTGTTTCAATCGAACTCTGGTGCACCATCGGCGTTTCAAAGGTTCGCTCAACCACAACATCGGCTTCGGCGAACGCCGCCTCGATAGCGCCGGTCTCCATGCGTGTTTTGCCGGCGATGTTCGAAACTTCCTCGTCCTCGGCTTCCGATTCGCCGCCCGTATCCGCTCCGTGCGCGGCTTCGTCTCCAGCGCCGGTTGGGATTCCCACGGGCCAGACAATGGTCGCGCCCTCCGCCACCGCTGCGTCCATCGACGTGACCGCGTCCAGCGGCTCATAATCGACTTCGACCAACTCAGCCCCGTCAGCGGCCGCCGCAGGCGTATCCGCCAGCACAATCGCGATCGGCTGCCCGACGAATATGACACGGTCGCGGGCGAGCATGAGCTTGGCCCGTGAAGATGGCGCCACCGCGGGCAGATCATCAGCGCTAAGGACCCGATGCACGCCTGGAACAGCCAAGGCCGCCGAGGCGTCAAAGCCGCTGATATTGGCATGTGCATATGTGCTCAGCACAAAGCGCGCGTGCAGCATACCCGACAGCTTCAGATCGCCGGTATATCTTAAGTGCCCCGTCACCTTGGCGGGGCCATCAATCATGGGGGTTGGCACACCAACAAATGAGAGATCTGACATTGATATTCGCTCCTGTTCGCCTATCACATGAGTCTATAAAGCTTAACCGGCAGACGCAAAATCTACCACTTGATACCCTTCTTTCTTCGTTCGCTCACGGAAGAGCTCGCTCAACCGCAAAGTCATTGGGCCGGCTTCACCGTCCCCAATTCGCCGACCGTCCAACTCGATCACCGGCGCCAACTCGCCCATCGTGCCCGTGCAGAACATTTCATCGGCGCGATAGACTTCTGTCAACGAAAGATTCGTCACCGCATGCGGGATAACATTGTCGGCGCATATTTTCAATACCGTTGCGCGTGTGATGCCTTCGGGACAGGAGCCGGTATCTGATGTCAATACGACGCCGTCCTGCACGATGAAGACGTGCGTGGCATTGGTTTCAGCCACATGGCCATGGTAGTCCAACATTAAGGCGTCATCAACACCGGCGGCATTGGCCTGTATCTTGGCAAGGATGGAGTTGATGAGATTGCAGGAATGGATATTCTGGTCGACGCAATCGGGCGGAATCCGCCGTATGCCTGATGTGATCAGTCGGATGCCAGTCTTGTCATAGACGGGCGGCTTATGTTCCGCCAGCACAATCAAGGTTGGACCTTGCGTATTCAGCCGCGTATCCATGCCGCTGGTAAATTTGACGCCGCGGCTCAATGTCAAACGAATATGTACGCCGTCCGTCATGTGATTGGCCGCCAGCGTCCTGCCGATCTCGTCGATAATCGCCTCATGGGATGGGATCTCCGCAAAAGCCATCGCCTTCGCCGAATCGCGCAATCGATCGAGATGCGGAATCAGCTTGAAGATCCGTCCCTCGTACAAGCGCAAACCCTCCCAGACCGCATCGCCGCCTTGCACCGCCGAATCAAAGGGGCTGATACCCGCGACATCACGATGATAAAGTTCGCCGTTGATATTGATCAGAAGATCCCGGTTAGCGGGATTAAATGCTTGTTTCATCGCACTTCCTGTAGAATGCTAAAAGGCGCAATGTGCTCGTACAGTCTCTCGCATTGATTCAGCAGACCCTGCAGTGATTCCGGCACGGGCGTGTCATCTTCGTGATATGGCGCAAAACCCGTCGACTGCTCAACGCGCGCATACCAATGCTTCGCCCAGATTCCATCGCTCTCCCGCTTGCCCGCGCGCCAGCGCAGCATCGCCGGGTCAAATGGCACATCCAGCGCAGCGCACAGTCTGGGCAACGCCACCTCAGGATTTACGAGCACATCACGCGCCTTGATCACCGGTGGCACCTTGCCGGTCGCCTCGCGCACATGATTGAATATCTCGACCTGCTGCGGGAAACCGGTCTGGTCCAGGCGCGGATTGGGAATCACCTTGGCGAAGGACAAGAGCACTCGGCGCGGCTCGCGAATCAGGAAACAGTTGGACACCTTGGTAATCCACGATCGGTCGATATGCTCCAGCATGTGTTGTGTCATATGTTTCTGAAAGAAGATCTGCGCGCCGTCGCTCGCCATTAGCCCTTCGATAACACGGCGCCAATCGGTATCGTAGCTGCCGACGATTTCTTCCGCGCCCGGATGCGCATAACCCGTGCGCTGGAGGTAGTGGGCATAAAAGGGCTCGTCGATCACCCGCGTGTCCGCCCGGCTCTCCCAGGACCGCATCATCGCGGTTGAGATGTTACGCGGACCCGACCACATCGCTATGACGCGCTGCGACAAAATCGATTCTTCCCCTCTGTCTCAATTCGCCGGAAGAAAGCAAGCGTCTTGCCCTCACTTGCCTCCTGCTACTATAGTTGAAGCGGCCGTGCGGCTGCGGCTATTGTAACCGATAGCGATGGCATTGTCACATTTCATGTCTGACAAGTTGCGCAAATCTGCTGACACCGGTTTTTCGAACAAGCGACGCCGCATCAGTATCGCTACCGCAATTGCGGTCATGCTCATGCTGCTCCCGTATGCGCGTCAATTTCAGCAGCCAAAAGAAAGCCTGATAGTCGAACAGCAATACGTGGAAACCGTCAAACCGCAGGTATGTGTACACACGCTGCTCGAGAACGAGGTGCAAGAATACAAGATTCTGAGATCACTTGAGCTCGTGAGAGAAATGGGCGCAAGCACGATCGTACAATTCTTTCCCTGGGCTTATGCGGAACCAGCGAAAGGCGAATACAAATGGGGCATCGCCGACCGGATCATACGACACGCTCGGCTGCAAGGGCTGCGCGTCATCGCCCGTCTCGGTCTTGTGCCTGCATGGGCGCGGGCAGACGGTTCGACCGATTTCGCAACGCTCAATTCGCTGCCGGAGTCATCGTTTCCTTATTTCGCTGACTACGCGGCTGCCTTTGCCGCACGCTATGCCGCCGAGGTCGAGCACATCATTATCTGGAACGAACCGAACCTCAGCTTTGAATGGGGCTATCGCCAGGTCGATCCGGCGGCGTATACCCGCCTGCTGCAAAAGAGCTTCGAGCGCGTTAAAGCGGTGAACCCCGGCGCTATCATCTTGGCCGGCGCCTTGGCCCCAACCTTGGAACCCGCCGGGAGCGCGGCTGGAATGAACGACTTAGACTTCCTAAACGACATGTACCGCAACGGCGCCGGGGCTTACTTTGATGCCTTAGCGATACACACATACGGCTTTCGTGATTCGCCATCCGCCGATCCGGCAGCGGACCGCCTGAATTTCCGCCGTGCAGAGCTCCTGCGCGAGATAATGATCGCGCACGGCGATACGGAGAAACCCGCCTACATCACCGAAAGCGGTTGGAATGATCATCCACGTTGGACGGGCGCCGTCCGCCCGTCGCAGCGTGCCGCCTATACCGTGCAAGCTTTTGAATACGTCGAAGACAACTGGGATTGGATTGAAAACCTCTGTATCTGGGCCTTCCGCTATCCGGCCGATACCTTGACATATCCTGACAACTACACCTTGGTCAACGCTGACTTCCTGCGCAAGCCGATCTATTTCGAACTGCAAGCCTATGCCCGCGGCTGGGAACGTCGAGAAATACCCTGGCTGCCAGCGCCAAAAGAGGACAAATGAGGCAGGCGCTGACACTACCGCGCGCTGTTGTGGCGATCTTTGGCCTGGTGCTGGTCATAGTCGTCTTGCGCCACTATTGGCCGCCCAATCGTAATGCTGCCTTCCCGCTCGGCGAGATTATCGTCGGCGTCGACGCCAGCTATCCGCCATTTGCAATAGATGATGGCGTATCACTGGCCGGCCTGGATGTTGACTTGGCCAAGGCAATCGCCGCCGACCTTGGCCTGCCCGTTCGCTTTGTGAATATTGGATTTTATGGATTGTATGATGCGCTGATCAGCGGCGAAGTCGATCTCTTGATTTCGGCGCTCCGTATCGACCCCAGTCGAATGGACGATGTTCGCTATTCGCAATATTACTTCGACAATGGTCTGGTACTTGTCACGCCGCTTGACACGTCCTTGCCCGACTCGAATGCATTGACGGGCAAAGGTATCGCCTACGAATATGCCAGCAGCGCCGACAGCCAAATCCGCGGCTGGGAAGCGCAAGGCGTCGAGCTAATGCGCCTGCCATACGAACTGCCGCAATATGCGCTGGACGCCCTGCGCTTGAATTTGGCGGATGCCGCCCTGGTCGATACCACGACGGTTCAGGCTTATCAGACGAGATACTCCAATTGGTCGAGTGCCCACCGATATGTTACACACGACCTCTTCGCGATCGCGGTTCGTCATGATCGCATTGACACGTTGAAGCTGGTGGACGGCGCCCTGTCCACTTTGAAAGACAGCGGTGAACTCGCTAGAATCATCGACAAGTGGCTTTAGACAGACTCGCACAGGAGAACGACATGAGCGACAAGGTCCGCTGGGGCATTCTGAGTTCGGCGAATATTGGGCGTCGCGTAATCCCGGCCATTCACGCCTCGCGCAACGGTGTGGTCGCGGCCGTCTGCAGCCGATCGCTCGAACGGGCGCGCGAGTTTGCTGCCGAGCAGAATATCCCGCGCGCTTACGGCAGTTACGAGGAGCTGCTAGCGGATAATGAGATTGATGCGATCTACAATCCCTTGCCCAACAGCATGCACGCCGAGTGGAGCATCAAATGCGCCGAAGCCGGCATTCCCACGCTTTGTGAAAAGCCCTTCGCCAGCGACGCGCCGGAGGCGCAATCCATCGTCGACGCCTTTGAAAAACATGATGTCGTGCTGGCGGAAGCCTTCATGTACCGTTTTCATCCGCAGCACGCCAAAGTCAAAGAGATCGTTGGCGCCGGCGGCATCGGAGACCTGCAGCTCATCAGCAGCAGTTTCACTTTCCCTATCAGCAATGCAGCCAACATTCGTCTCAGCAAAGAACTGGCTGGCGGCGCGCTGATGGATGTCGGTTGCTACTGCGTCAATCTGATGCGTTTCATGACCGGTGAAGAACCTGAGGGCGTCACCGCGCGCGGTCAAATCGGTAAGGAAACCGGTGTCGACGAAGTGTTGATCGGCACGCTCGAATTCACCTCCGGCGTTATCGGTCATTTCGAATGCGGTCTTCGAGCTTTTCGGCAGCACGCCTACACGCTCAAGGGTACGGCGGGCATGATCACAGTGCCGACAAGTTTCGTGCCGGACAAAGCAGCGGATACGTTCGTGAAGCATTGGCAAGGTGAAAGCTACACGGAACACACCATCCCGGCAATCGATCACTATCAGTTGATGGTAGAGGATTTCGCCGATGCGCTGATCAGCGGGCGGCCGCCCCGCTTCGCGCCTTCGGATGCCGTACGCAATATGGTGGTGGTGGACCGGCTATTGGCGCAAGTTCGCTAGTGGGTGGCTTCGGCCAACATGCGTTCGCCTGTTTGCACGCGCCAAAGCGAGGCATACAATCCATCGAACACCACCAGATCGTCGTGGTGGCCGCTTTCCAGCAGCTGTCCATTTTGCAGGACGTAGATCATATCGGCATTGCGTACCGTCGACAGTCGATGCGCGATGACGATTGTCGTGCGCCCGATGACGATCCGATCCAGTGAACGTTGAATCGCCGCCTCAGTCTCGTTGTCGACTGATGAGGTCGCTTCATCGAGGATGAGGATTGGCGGATCCTTCAGCACGGCGCGCGCGATCGACAGGCGCTGCCGCTGACCGCCCGAGAGCTTTTGTCCCCGTTCGCCGACGATCGTGTCATAACCTTGAGGCAGGTCACAGATGAATTCGTGCGCTTCGGCGATCATCGCCGCCTCGACGACCTGACGCTCGGACATATTTTCGCTGCCATAAGTGATGTTTTCGTACACGGTACCGTGGAAGAGGAATACATCCTGGCTTACCAGGCCGATCGCCTTACGTATGTCTTCCTGCCGCAAGTGACGCAGGTCAAAGTCATCGAGCGTGATTCGGCCGCCCGTGACATCGTAATAGCGGAGCAGCAGCTTGATGACAGTACTCTTGCCCACGCCGGTCGCGCCGACAATCGCCACGGTATCACCCGCCGGAACATCAAGTGTCAATCCCCGGATGACGTTCTGTCCATTGCTGTAAGTGAAATTGACATTATCTAGCCACATGTGACCCCGCACGTTTTCGCGCGGCAGATGAACACGGCCGTCGTGAATTGATGATTGAATGCCCAGCAAGTCCAATATACGGATAGTCGATGCCATTGCACGCTGATAAAGGTCAAAGGTCTCGCCCAGCTTGGTCAGCGGCCACAGCAGTCGCTGCGTCATGAAGATGAGCACACTGTAAGCGCCGATTTCCAACGCGCCGTCAAACACCAATTGACCGCCGGCGACAGTGATGGCGATGAAACCGGTAACGATGAACATGCGGATCATTGGCGTAAAGGCGGAACTCAAGCGGATGGCGCGGCGGTTGCGCTCGACATATTCGTTGCTTACGCTGCGAAGGCGCTCCGCCTCATAATCTTCCGCGGTGAAACTCTTGATCGTGGCGATGCCGCTCAAGCTGTTAGAGAGATGGTGACTAATCATGCCCACTTGCTCGCGCACCGCGCTGTACCGCGGCGCCAGCAGTTTCTGGAAACGTAAAGAGCCCCAAATGATCAGCGGAATCGGTACCGCCGCCATCCAGGCGACGCTTGGCGCAATAAAGACAAATATGCCGCCGATGACGACCACCGTTGTAAGCATCTGTACGACATCGCTGGCGCCAACGTCCAGGAAGCGCTCCAACTGATTGATGTCATCATTGAGTATAGCCAACAATCCGCCGGTGCTTTGATCCTCGAAGTATGCCATCTCCAGGTGCTGCACATGATCGTAAGCATCGACCCGCAAGTCATGCTGCATCGACTGCGCCAGGTTACGCCAATAGACGCGCTGGATATATTCAAACAGGGACTCGAGGATCCAAATGATCAAGGTGAGCGCGCCGAGGATGAGCAGTTGCAGCGACAGGTCCGTGATGCCCATCCGTCCTAGCAGCGAGTCTTGCCGTTCGACAACGATATCCACCGCCATACCAATCAGAACCGGCGGCATGATGTCAAAGACTTTGCCGAGGACCGAATACACGCTGGCCATGGCCACCCGGCGCTTGTAAGCCGCAGCGTAGTTGAGTAGACGAACGAAGGGGTGACCGCCCTTGTTTGTGAATTCAGTCATAGTGGCTTATCAACTTTGAGAAGCGCATAACCACGGCATTATAGGGCAATTGGCAGAGGCGCGCCAGTTGGTGGATTGGGCAACCGGCGTCTGGTCCGTTAATGTGCATCCGTTAGCGGATCAAGCCGCCGCCGGATGCTCCCGCAACCAAGGCAGCCACCGCATCAAAATCAACCAGTGGCAGATCGCCCGGTATCGTATATTTGAGCGCTGACATCGCCACGCCCCATTTCAAGGCGGCGGCGACATTGCCGTCGGAGAGCCAGGCATACAAGAAGCCAGCGGCAAAGGCGTCTCCGCCCCCGATCCGCCCGACCTCGCCCGCCAGAATCGCAGGCTGCTGCAAGACTTCACCGCCGGACGTGTATGCTTGCGCGCCATCCACCCCCATGGTCATCACGATCAGCGTATCCCGGTAGCGCTCCGCCAGCGCCGCCAGCGCATCTTGCGCCGATGATTCCCCGTACATGACTTGGTAGTCGCCCAAGGGACAAAAAATGACGTCAGCCATCGTCATGGCGTGATCGCAGCCGGCTGCCGCTTCAGCGCCCCTCCACAATTTGCTGCGATAGTTCGTGTCAAAACTGATTTGCCAGCCGGCGGATTTGGCCCGCCGCAGCGCTTCGTGCACCGTGTCGCGCGCTGTCTCACTGATTGCCAGCGTAATTCCAGTGACGTGAAACGATTGCGAGACACCCGCCTCGAACAAGCCATCGGGCAAGTCGCGCGGCTGCATGCGGCTCATCGCCGAGTCTTTGCGATCGTAAATGATTTCGCTGACCCGCGGCGCCTGCGCCTTTTCATGGAAGTAAATGCCCAGGCGCTCATCCTCCGCCCAAACGACCTTGCTTACATCCACACCATACTGCGCAATGCGATTGGCGATGTAACGACCCATCGGTGAAGCCGGCAGGCGCGAGAGCCAGGCCACATTCATGCCCACCCGCGAAAGGCCGACGGCCGTGTTGGACTCGGTGCCACCGACCCAGATGTCAAATGTGCGCGTCTGCTCAATCCGCAAATCACCCGGTGGCGTCAGGCGCATCATTGACTCGCCGAAGGTCACGACATCGTATCGCGTCATGCATTTCTCCTCTGGGTTTGGCAGCGCAGAGCGGCGTTTTGCCGCCTGCAATGCATCACATATTTTGTAGCGGGCGCAGCGGCTAGCAACGCTATTTTGGCTGGCATGCGACCGATGATACCGCTATACTGGCCAAATGGCACATATCGGCATGGACGCCCGCTTAACACACTATCGCATTGGTGGTATTAGCCGATATATCACTGAGCTTATCAGTGCTTTTGAAGAACTCCATTTCGCACACGATCTAACGTTGCTGCAGAGCCGCAAGTCAAAGGACCGCTTGTCAACGCGCTTTTGCCGCGCCACGGTGTGGACGCCGCCCCACCATCCGCTCGAACGCGCCGCCCTATCCCTGGAACTTTGGCGCCATCGCTTCGATCTTCTGCACAGCCCCGACTTTATCGCGCCGCACCGAGCCGCCAAACGCCACGTGATCACGATACACGACCTGAGTTTCGTCCATTATCCGGAATACTTCACGGCGGCCAGCCGCCACTACTACAACGGGCAAATTGAGGCATCCGTGCGCCGCGCCGACCATATCCTTGCGGTTAGCGAAGCCACCAGAAGAGACCTGATCGACATCCTGAATGTATCACCCGAACGGATCACGGTGCATAGGCAAGGGGTCAACCAGCGCTTTCGCCCGTTGCCGTGTGAATCGTCGAAGACGGTTTTGCGCGCGCTTGATCTGCCTGATGAATACATCCTTTTCGTCGGCACGCTGGAACCGCGGAAGAATCTCGTTGGTCTCGCCCACGCCTATCGCGATCTTCTGCTCGAGTTGCCCGACGCGCCGCCCCTCGTCATCGCAGGACGCCCCGGCTGGCACTATGAAGAGCTCATGTCTGATTTGCGCGCTGTGAAGATCGACGATCAGCTGATCTTCAAACATGATGTGGCGGACGAGCAACTGCCCGCGCTTTACAATGGCGCTATCGCCTTGGCGGCGCCATCGTTCTACGAAGGTTTCGGTCTAACGGCGCTGGAAGCGATGGCTTGTGGCACGGTGCCAATCGTAAGTTGCGCATCCTCGCTGCCGGAAGTCGTCGGCGACGTAGGCTGCCTGGTTGATCCGCACGACACATCCACTATCGCGGCAGCTTTGAAGCGCGCCTTGGTCGACACCGACTGGCGCGAGCGCCAATCCAAGGCGGCCATGCATCGCGCCGCGCAATTCCGCTGGATAGAAAACGCGCGTATCATTCAGGACTGTTATGAGGCGGTGCTCGGCTAGTTCTGCAATGAAGATCCTGCTGCTGACGCCCGATATCCCCTATCCCAGCGAATCTGGCGCGGCCATTCGTAATAATGGCATTATTCGAGGCTTGTCCGCTGCCGAGCACGAGCTGACGCTGCTGAGCTTCGCCGAGAAGCCATTCGACATCGCTGCCAATCCCTTATGTCATTTCTGCAAGTCAGTACGCACGGTGGAACTACCGGTACATAGCAAACCCAAGCGCATCCTAAAGCTGGTCACGAGCAGAATGGCCGATATGGAGTTCCGGCTGTTCAGCGCGGAATATGCCGATGCCCTGAACACGATCCTGGAAGTTGAATCGTTTGATGTCATTCAGTTTTCCGGACTTGAGCTCGCTTGTTATCTGCCTCTTATTTTGTCCCGCAAGGGCGACGCCAAAGTGATATATGACGCGCTGAACGCGGAAGCCGCTTTGCAGCGTGCGATAGCACAGGTCGATCAGAGCCAGGCGCGTCGCTGGCCGGCTGCCATCTACTCAGCTATACAAGCCCGCCGCCTGCCTCGCTTTGAAGCTGGGATCTGCCGCCAAGTTGATGCGGTTATCGCGGTCAGCGACGAAGATCGCAAGTTGCTTCGCCAGCACCAGGGCGCGCCGATCTACGTCATGCCCAACGGGGTCGACACTTCGGACTTTCATTCTCCCGCTGACCGGAAGCGAGAGCCTCGTCAACTGGTGTTCAGCGGCAAAATGGACTATCGACCCAACGTTGACGCCATCGAATGGTTTCATCGAGGGGTACTGCCGCTGGTTCAACAGCGCTATCCTGATATCGGTCTCGTCATCGTAGGGCGGAATCCACACGCGCGCCTGCAAGCGTTGGCGGCTGAACCCGCCGTCGAAATCACCGGCTGGGTGAATGCTGTTGAGCCTTATCTGCAGGCGGCGACGATATACATCGTGCCACTGCGCATGGGCAGCGGTACGCGCCTGAAAATACTGCAGGCGATGGCGGCCGGCTGCGCGGTCGTGTCAACATCGATTGGCGCGGCCGGCTTGAACCCGGCCACCCGCAGCGCGCTGGAAATCGCCGATGACGCTGATCAATTCGCGCAGTCAATTGTCTCCCTGCTGGCTGATGAGGAGCGGCGGCGGGATTTGGGCGAACGCGCACGGCGGCAGGTGCGCCAACACTACGACTGGTCCGCCCTGATTCCGCTGCTCCTGGGCGCATACGAGGATATCGGTCTTGGATAGGGACGAGCTTGTCAGGCGCAATCAGTGCCTTCTGGCGGACCGGCATCGCCCATCGCTGAAACATCACCTGCGCGATGCGATGCTCCACGCCATCGCCAAAGCGCCCGTATCTCCGCGAACCTCGGAAGCTGATCGACTGCTGATTATCAAGCCGGATCACCTGGGCGACGTGCTTCTCGCGACCCCGGCAATTCAAGCGATCAAACGGAAACGCCCGGAAATCAGCATTGATGTTCTGTGCGGTCCCTGGGCGGCCGACTTGCTCGCGCCTTATGACGAGATCGACCAGGTGCTGACTCTGCCCTTCCCCGGCTTTCAGCGATCCTCGGACAGTGCGAGCAATCCCTGGAAGCTGGCTCTATTATCGGCGCGCTGGCTGCGCAGTATCGGATACAGTTGCGCGATCATCATGCGTCACGATCACTGGTGGGGCGCGCTGGTCGCCTTCCTGGCCGGTATCCCCGTGCGCGTGGGCTACAATGTAGCTCGTGTTGCGCCCTTCTTAACTGAGCCCTGTGACTACCAGCATCAACATGCGGTCGAACAGGATTTACGGCTGGTTGAGTCCTGGATTGGCGCGCTCAAACGCGATGATATTCGTCTGAATTACCCGGCCGGCGCGAACGACCGTGACGATATCGCGAGTCGGTTCGAGGATTGGGGCATCGCGTCTAACCGGGCGCTCATCTGTATTCATCCGGGTTCGGGCGCGCCGAGCAAACTGTGGAGTGCGGAAAAATGGGTACAGGTGGCAGAGGCGGTCGCGACCGAGTATGGTGCAGCCGTCATCTTTACGGGCGGCGCAATCGAATCAGCATTAATCGACCAGATAGTTTCCATGATGAGTCATGACGCTGGTCATGTCGCCGGACCAACTACGGTGGGACAGTTGGCGGCGCTTTACGAGCGTTCGCTGGTGGTCCTGGGTCCCGACAGCGGCGCGTTACACGTGGCTGCCGCCGTCGATACAGCCACTGTCGCCCTCTTTGGACCGGCCGATCCGATCGAATTTGCGCCCTGGGGAGAGCCACGCCGACATGCTGTTGTGACATCCGACATGGGCTGCCGTCCCTGTCGCATCCTCGACTGGTTCGGTGACAATCCCGACTTCCATCCCTGCGTACGTGACATCACAGTCAGCCAGGTCCTTGAGGCAACCCGCCGTGTCACCGAGTCTCTTGATCCGGCCGGCTGACTCATTTAGGCGGCCGCCTAATCTCGCATCAGAATTGATTCATCGCTGGGGCGAACTAGCAGGGATCGCTCGTTGCGGTAAGTCACCATGCCCGGTCCCGCGCCTTTGATCGCTTTCACGTATTTCACGCGCGTATAGTCGACGCTTACGGTGGATTCGTCGCGAAGCCGGCTATAGTGAGCGGCGACCGCAGCGGCCTCGGCGATCAACTCTTCCGTGATGCGCCGGCCATCATTGCGGATGACCACATGGGAACCCGGGACATCTCGCGCGTGCAGCCAGATGTCTTGCGGATTCGCGCTTTTAAACGTAACTTGCTCGTTCTGACGGCTGTTGCGCCCCACCCAGATCACATAGCCATCGCGGCTGACGATTCTTAAGGGTCCTTGCCGGCCACCGCCTCCGATGCGCTTGAGCGGCTTCCCAAGCCAATGCCCGCGTGCCTGCAGCATCTGGATCACGTCGTCGATTTCTGGCCAGCTGGACGCCGCCATCAGGTCGCTATCCAGCTGTTCGATGAAGTCCACCTCGGACTGCGTTTCTTTCAGCAGCGCCGGTACCGCCTCCAACGCCGCCTTCGCCTTTTCGTAGCGCCGGAAATATGCCTGGGCGTTTTCCAAGGGATTATGTTCGGGATTGAGCAGAATGACGAGTTCCGGTCCATCCAACTCGTATTGAGCGCGTAGTTCCTTCTGTCCTTCCTCGATCGCATACTGATAGGCAAGAATCAGTTCGCCCGTCTGTCTGAGCTGTTCCAGTTCACTGTCGTTGCGCATACCTCGCCGCAACGAAGCCAGCTTCGCCGCCAGCTTCGCCTTGGTTTCATCGATGGCGGCTTGAACCGGCTTCTTGGCTTCATCGTAAGCCTCAATGCCAGCAGTCGAACCAAAGCAGGCGGTTACGGCCGCGCTGAGCGAATCGCACTCCTGCCAATCCAGGTGCGTCAGTGGATAAACACTGAACTCGCTTGCGACTCCCGCGATCCTGCCGATTCCGGGACGCCACTGCCGCTTCAGAAGCGGTAAAACGATCTCTTCAAAGGCATTGAATAGCGCGGCGCTGTCGGTGTCCATCACTTTGGATGTTGGGTCGCCGCTAGCCCGAAAGACGATTTCGCGCGCGAGCAGAGGACTCATGCCCAGGATACGGCCCGGCAGAACGCGCCGCGTTTGCTTGCTCTGATCCTCGACCAACTCAAGCAGCCGAGTCATATCAGCAGCGGTCATATCCGCTGGATCCATCTGCCCGCGGATCGGGGGTGGCGGTACATATTCATGATTGGGCAGGCTCAGGCGGTATCGATTCTCCTCGGGACCCACTCGATTCAGGCAATCCAAAATGATGCCGTCACGCACCAACAAGACGTTCGCGCGCCGCGGCATCAGCTCGGCAATAATTCGGAACTTGCCTTCGTGGCTCTCCGCCTCCAATTCCAACAGCCGCTCCCAGGGCGGTTGCGTCACCCCGGTCACGATACCGCCCTCAATATAGCGGCGAAACAACAGGCCCAATTGCGCGGGTTTTGTCAATCCGCGGCGCAGCTTGCTGTCAACCAAATGTGCGCGCGGCTGCATCGCATCTGCGCTCAAGTACAGGTATCGCCGCTCACGCCCGCCGTAGATCTCCAAACCCAAGCCCAGCGCGTCAGTATCGATGATGTCCTGAACGCGTCCGCCAACAACGCCGCCCAAGAATTCATCAACCATCGCCGCGATTGTGAAGGAGTCAAAGCCCATTGTGGTCCATCCCAGGGTCGTTCTTCCGCATCAGACCGATGCAGATGCAGCAGCGAGACATTAAGAGTCTGCGGTCGCCTGCGACAGGGTCAAGAGGTAGGCAATCATGTGACCCACTTCCGCCGGCGGCAGACGGTCGTCGTAGTCATTCGGCATCGCGTTTGTGTATCCATCGACCAGGTGCAAACCGGGAAAGAGGATCGCTTCGTAAAGGTATTGCTCGGCCGAGAGCGGCGGACGGCGATTGGCCGCCAAATCAGCGATGCCGGCGAATAGCGGAGAGTTGCGCCCGTCCCCTTCCAAATGACACGCGGCGCAATCATACGTTTGCATCAATTGCGCGCCAACATCCGCATCGGCGCCATCCAAAACGGCCGCCACCTCGGTGGCATACGCGTTTGCACCCGCTGTTCCGCCACCTGCCGACCAAGCGCCGCGCATTGCGACGGCTAGCACCAGGATGAATGCGACCGCCGCCACGACGACTATAGCCAAAAGCCTGCGCTTCTGCGCCCTTCTGGTATCTGATCCGACTTCTGTCATGAACTAATAGCTGGATGGCAACTGGAGGCGTGCCCCAGAGGAAAATCAACCGCTCGGCTCTTGACGTGCTGCGGTCACCTGGCGATTAAGCAACCAGAAAACCACCATCAGCGTCAAGCCGGCGCCGATTACGTTGAAGACAATGAATCCGGTGACCAAAATGAAAGCGACCGCTTGATCCGGCGTTGCGGTCAAGAAATCGCCACTCGGGTCGGTTGTCTGCTGGATTGCCAAATCCGACGAGAGCAAGTTGGAAGTGATGGCGCCACCCGCCACAAGGATGATGAATATCAGCGCAATGGCACTCAACGCTTTCATCGAAATGCTCCTTCAACCCCTAAATCTATACGGATTCTACTATTCATCACCAGGCGACGCAAGATGGTGAAGCAGCGGCGAGCACTAATTCGGTTCTCGCAGCACCAGCTGATCGCGCTCCGGGCCCACACTCACGCTATTGATCGGCACATCGCAAAGTGTCGATACCCGCGCCACATAATTGCGAGCCGCTTCAGGCAGCTGGCTGAAGTTGCGACAGCCGCTGATATCCTCGTGCCAGCCTGGTAGAGACTCGAATATCGGCCTAGCCCGATCGAGTTCTTCGTTGGTCACCGGCGGGTACTCATGCCGGACGCCGTCGATTTCATACGCCGTTGCCAGTTTTAATTCGTCAAAGCCGGAGAGAATGTCCATCTTGGTGAGCATGATTTCGCTCAAGCCATTGACGCTGGCCGCGTAACGCAGCATCACCACATCCAGCCAGCCGCAGCGCCGCGGCCGTCCTGTTGTCGTGCCGAATTCATCCCAGAAATTAGAGCCGCTGCCGCGCAGCCGCTGCGCCGTCTCGCCATCGAGTTCGGTCGGCATCGGTCCACTGCCGACGCGTGTGCTGAAGGCTTTCGCCACGCCCAGCACTTTTTCCACGAAAAGTGGACCCACTCCCAAGCCGGTTAAGGCGCCGCCGGCAGTAGGCGACGAGCTTGTCACAAAGGGATAACTGCCGTGGTCTACATCAAGCAGTGTCCCCTGCGCGCCTTCGCAGACGACATTTCGTCCAGCTTTCAACGCCTGATCAAGAAAGATCGACACATCTTTGATGAATGGTTTCAAGAAGGCGGCGGCGTCCAGATAACTCTCTGCCGCTTCTCGCGCGCTCAGCGGTGTAATGCCTTGCCGCTGCAATTCCGCATTCGTCAATTCAATCGCGCTCACGAGCCTGTCGGCGAATTCTTCCACATTGAGCAGCATATCGCCGGTCCTGATGCCGGATCGTCCCGTCTTGTCCAAATATGCCGGTCCAATGCCGCGCAATGTTGTGCCGATTTTCGCTTCGCCAAGCGACATTTCTTTTGCCTTGTCCAAGGCGATATGCGCCGGCGTAATGATGTGCGCTCGGGCGCTGATCACGAGTCGCTCCGGCGTGATCGTCACCCCCAGGTCCCGCAGCGCTTTAATCTCCCCCACCAGATTGACCGGGTTGATCACCATGCCGTTACCCATCACGGACACGACATTGCTGTGCAGGATACCGGACGGGACCATATGCAGCTTGTAGACGTCACCCTCTAGCGCGACGGTGTGTCCGGCATTGTCGCCGCCGGCGTAGCGCGCGACGATATCCGCGGAAGCCGCCAGCCAATCTACCACTCTACCTTTGCCTTCATCGCCCCATTGCGCGCCGATGATAATTGTAATTGGCATGTGACCTTACTCTGCTGCTCTATCGCGTTCGTGTAAGCGTGGTTCCTGCCGGGGATCGCCCAAACCGATCGTCACCTGCCCCGGACCCCAAGTCTCGATCTGCTGATCCGGACCCAATACAAGCGCCGCGCCCGTTTCCAGGCCAATGAACGCCGCCTCGGGCAAGTGGCGCCGAGCGGTCGTAGCCCTCTTGCTTTCCGCGATGCTTCCAACATCGGGCAAAAGGATAGCGTTTCCTACCAGCTTAAGTCCTGCCGTAATCTCTTCCTCAGCGCTCACCATGTATTCACCGGCAATGGCGGACGCCGCGCCCTCAAACAGAATGACCGCCCCGAGGTTAAGCGCTTCTTTGAGCGCGTGCACCACTGTGTGCGTCACCAACTGACTTAGACGATCGCTAACAATATCCGCCGAAATGACGATCATGCCGGCTGCGCTAAGCCGTTCGTATATCTCGTTATTGTCCTGCTCTGACCAATCAACCAGGTAGCCGGATGGCGCGCCCAATTCCGCCATATCATCCATCAGCGCGTCACCCATATCATCGGCACGGCTAACGTAAGCGATTGCGCCGCCTACATCGTGGCGGCTCAAGGCCTGCGCGCGAATCTCGCTAAGCGGATCAGCCCTGCCAGACAGAATGATCCAGCCGCTTGACTCGACCCAATAGAGCGGCAGCCCTTCGCGCATCTAGCCATTCGCTCCCAGATAATCGGCGATGACAGCGGACATCAGTCCGACAGAGAGCGGCAGCACATCTTCATCAATGTCAAAGCGCGGATGATGGTGCGGATAATCCAGTTCTCTTTCGTGATTCGCCGAGCCGACCAGAAGGTACGCGCTCGGGTTGCGCTGCATCAACAAGCCGACATCTTCTGATGCCATCCAGGGCTGTTCCACCACCGAAACCGAATCGGCGTAGTTGGCCAGTACATTCTTCGCCCGCGCCGTCACTTCGGCATCATTGACCACTGCGCCAATCCCGAGGCCGAAATCGACATCGGCTCGGCAGCCCATCGCGCTCGCCACACCGTCCGCAACTTCGCGGATACGAGTCTTGACCATCTCGCGCGTCTCCTCGCGGAAAAGGCGGAATGAGCCGCTGAATGTGACGGTCTGCGGAATGATGTTGCGCGCGCTGCCGCCCTGCAGCATGCCGATCGTGATCACCACCAGATCGAGCGGATCGACATTGCGGCTGACAATCGTTTGCAGGGCGAGTATGAGCTGTGCGCTGCATACGATCGGATCGGCGGTCTGATGCGGCATGGCGCCGTGCCCGCCTTTGCCCGTGACCGTGATTTCAAACATGCCCGCGCCCGACATCGTCGGACCGGAAACAGCGCTTATCGTGCCGACTTCGAGATCGTTCCACAAGTGGATGCCCAGGCAATAATCCGGCGCCGGGGTATCCAGCGCGCCATCGGCAATCATGGATGATGCGCCGCCGCCCACCTCTTCCGCCGGCTGAAAGACAAACTTGACGCGGCCGCCTAGCGACTCGCGATGATTTGCCAATAGCTTGGCAATGCCCAAGCCGATCGCGGTATGCCCATCATGGCCGCAAGCGTGCATCTTGCCCGCCGCTTGCGAGACGTATTCTGTGCTATTTTCTTCCTGAATGGGCAACGCGTCCATATCTGCGCGATAGAGAACGGTGGGTCCGCTTGAAGCGCCCTCGAGGATGCCAATAACGCCGGTCTGTCCGACGCCAGTTTGCACTTCCAGACCAAGCTGGTTTAGCTCCTCGGCAACGATGCCTGCCGTTCGATGTTCTTCGAAGGCCAATTCCGGATGTCGATGGAAATCTCGCCGCCGTTCGATCAGCTCATCACGCAGCGCCTCGGCGTCAGCCAAATAGTCAATTGTCATTGATGCTCTACCCCATTTTGATCACGTGAAACTTCTCGATGCGGCGCGGATATTCTGGAGGCGAATTTGGATCCAGCGAACGCTCACGAATGCGCTCCGCCATTTTGTCCATGTCGGAAATCTGACTCTTGTGCGCGCGCAGTGACGCGATCTGCGTTTCAACCGCGTCCGTCACATCCACTGTCAGGTTCGGCTCGGCGGCGCCGGCGATGTAAACGGTAGTCACCTTGTGCGTTTCCAGCCCCTCGTCGCGTTCGTGTTCGATGAAGTTAAGCCGGTCGCGCGCGGTCGGAAAGATCGCTTCCAGTGTGGCCGCGCCAATCGCCCGATGGTCGGGATGATTGATGCCGCGCCCGCCACGATAGAACACTGTTGGATCCAGCGTGACCACGACATCCGGCTTTTTCATGCGAATCATCCGTGTGATATCACGCCGCAAATCCAAGGTCGGATAAAGTTCGCCGTCTTTATAGCGCAGAAAGACCACATCCTTCACGCCGAGAGCGGCGGCCGCATCCCGCTCTTCCTGCTCACGGATTTCGGCAAGCCGCTCATGGGTCATATCCGGATCGGCACTGCCCTTGTCGCCGCTCGTCGCAATCACAAAGGTAATCTCAGCGCCATCCATCGCCCATTTGGCGAAGGTCGCGCCGGCGAAAAACTCCGGATCGTCCGGGTGGGCGAACACGCCCATGACCCGTCCAATATTGTTCATTGGCTGCGAATTATTCTCTGTCATTGGCTCAGCGATTCCCGGCGTCGCCGCCACTCTCGTCTGCCGAGCGGTTGGCGCGCCTTCCGCCACGGCGCCGGCGGCGCCGCCGCTTGGATCGAGGCGGGCCTTCGGACGTGCCGCTCCGCGGCCGACGAGAACGCTCTCGTTCTGATTTATCGTCAACCGCTCCGGTCTCTTCGGCTGGTTTCGGCACAGGCTTCGGCTGCGCGGGCAGTAGATCCGCTTGCCGCTGGCCGACCGGTTTGCCGCATTCACAGCTGCCGTCACCATGCTTGTCACAAGGAGACTGCGCCTTTTCCGCCAGCTTGCGGAATTCCTCGATTGGAATGATGTCTTCGCGCTCAACGACCTTGCGGACGTTGTCGCCGATGTCAACCAGCACCGCATCTTTCAGCGGGAGCTGATCGAGCACGCGGCCTTCGCCATGTGGGGTGCCGACACGCTTGTTGCGGCGCGGCAGATGCCGGCGCGCTTCTACATACTGTTCGTATTCATAAACCAAACAACAGCGCAAGCGCCCGCACATACCGGTGATTTCGGATGGATTCAGCGAAATACCTTGCGCCTTGGCCATCTTTATTGAAATCGGACTGAAATCCGTGAGGAAAGTGCTGCAGCAGCGCTCGATACCACAGGCGCCGAATCCGCCAAGCAATTTCGCTACATCCCGCGGACCGATCTGCCGCATTTCTACCCGCGCCTCGAATTTACGCTGCAAGCGCTTCTGCAGCACGGACGTGTCGATTTTCTGTTCGGCGCTGAATAGGAAGGTCACGACACTGCCATCATAATTGTATTGGGAGGCCACGAACTTCACTTCGGACATGCGGCGCAGATTGGAGGCCGCCTCTCGGCACGCGTCCAGGGCTTCGTCTTGCAGCGCTTCCCAGTGCTGACGCAAAACCAAATCGCGTGGTGTCGCCGGCCGCAGGATTCGCCTGACTTCACGTTTCTCATCGGGCGCGGTGAATCCCATCACCTGCCCCATTTGCCGGCCGCGCCGAGTATCGACAATTACGTAATCACCCTGTTTGAGATCAGGGTAGCCGCCATAGTCAAAGTGGTACAATTTGCCGATCTGCTGAAAACGAACGCCAGCGACCAGCTCGCTGCTATCTATCTGCGCTGTCGTCATAGCTGTTTTGCCTCGTATGGTCGCGGAAGTGTGGCACAATCCGTGTCTGATGACCAGAATTAGTCCGCTAGTCTGCGGTCGCTCAAACGCCTAACACTGTACTCGATAACAGCCTCAAACGCAATACGAGCAGCGTACGATTCGCGCGGCCTGCCTGTCAATTCGCCACCACAATTGTTAGACTTGCCTTAGGACGCGCGTACTCGCGCACCACTGAAGCAGCGCAATCGTACCCAGGTCGGAGGGTCTCCCGGGACAGCAATGGCCACCCTTGTGATGAAATTCGGCGGCGCCTCGCTGGGCACAACAGCGGCGCTTGACCAGGTCTTAAGCATTATCGTCCGCGAAACCGGCAACTGGGACAATGTGCTGGTGGTCGTTTCCGCCCTGGAAGGCGTAACCGATGTGCTGCTCGACGCGGCGCAACTGGCGCGAATCGCCAATCGACGTGGCTATCGCCGCATCGCCGCCAACTTGCGTACTCGTCACCTCGCGCTGATTGACCAACTCGCTCTCGGCCGCCCCGAGCGGAGTACGCTGCAAGCCGATATCGATCAGCTGCTATCGGATATGCTCGACCATTGTCTGACCATCTCCAACAATCTCGACGAGGAGCTCTTGCCCAGTCACAGCGATGCGGTAGTGGCGATTGGGGAACGGCTTTCGGCGCGCATCATCGCGACTCTTCTGCGCCAGAAAGATGTTCGCGGCGCAGCTGTCGACGGTACGGATATCATCATTACGGATGATGTACATGGGAATGCCAATCCCGACCTGGATCAGACGACGCGGCGCGTGGCAGATGTCTTATTGCCGATGCTGCAGCGAGACATGATTCCGGTCGTGACGGGTTTTATCGGCGCTACGCTGCAAGGCAAGACGACCACACTGGGACGCGGTGGAACCGATTACACCGCCTCCGTCATCAGCGCGCTGCTAGATGTGGACGAACTCTGGATCTGGGCCGATGTCGATGGCATGATGTCCGCCGATCCGCGCGAAGTGCCGGAAGCTCGCGTGATCCCGCGTCTTGACTATGACGAAGCGGCCGATCTCGCCTATTTTGGCGCCAGAATCCTGCACGCGCGTATGGTCGCTCCCCTGGCTGAGAAGCAATTGCCGCTGCGCATCAAGAATATCTACGAACCGGACAAGACAGGCACGCTGGTTAGCGCCGAGCGGATCGACAGCAAGCCGGGATTAAGGGCTGTCACATCGATTCAAGGACTTGCCCTGCGCCGGCCCGCTAGCGGCTCGCTCGCCGGCGTAACGCGGCTGGTCGGCAATACCTTGTTCAAAACGCTTGGGATGCGCACAGAAGTCATGATCGCCTCTCAGTCTTCCAACAGCAGCTTTCTCTGCCTGGTCATCCCGACGAGTATCGGTATCGACGGCGTTGACCACCTGCAGCGCGCGCTGCAGGCGAAAATGGCTGAGTATCCGGAAAAGATGCCTTGGGTGATTGAAACGGTCGCGCTGGTCACGGCTATCGGCAGCAATCTGCATTGCGCCACCGACTTGCTGGCACAAGTACTCACAGGTCTTGGTGATATTGAGGTGTACGGTCTCGCGCTCGGCGCTTCAAATTGCAGCATTACGGCCGTGGTTCCGCTGGTGAATTCGGCCAAAGCGGTATTGCGCATTCATGACGTGATCGTCAGAAGCGACTCAGGTAGCGCCTGACCTCCCACTCGGTTACCTGCCGATTGTACTCAGCACACTCCTGACGCTTGGCGTCGATATAGCGGTCGCTGACGTATGGGCCCAGCGCCGACAAAATCACATCGTCATTGCTCAAGGCATCAAGCGCCTCATCCAGCGATTGGGGCAATACCTCAAGTTGCCGCATGCGTCCCGGCGCGCCTTGCATCAGCGTCTCTTCCATGGGATCGGCCAGAGGCATCTTGTGCAATATCCCATCGAGACCCGCCTGCAACATAACCGCCATCGCCAGGTATGGGTTCGCCGTCGGATCCGGGCAGCGCAGTTCCAATCGCGTGTGATATTCCTTGCCCGGCGCCGTGCTGGGCACGCGGATCAATGCGCTGCGATTAACATGTGCCCATGTCACATCCACTGGCGCTTCAAAGCTGGTGCCAAGACGTTTATACGAATTTACCAGTGGCGCCAATACCGCGCACATCGCCCGGGCGTGTTCGAGTTGACCCGCCAGAAAACACTTCGCCGTCGCAGACAATCCAAATTCGCTTGAGCCGTCTGCGAAGAGGTTGATCCCGCTCTCAGTATCGTGCAAGCTCTGGTGCGTGTGCATGCCCGAACCAGGCAGGTCAGCATGCGGCCGCGGCATGAATGTACAGTAATAGTCGAACTTGCTGGCGATCGTCTTCAGCGCAACCCGCGCCGTCAAAATATTGTCCGCCGAGCGCAGCGCGTGCGCGTATTGAAAATCAATTTCGTGCTGGCCGCTGCCGGTTTCTGAATGTGTTGAATCGACCTTGATCCCCATATCGCTCAAGGCCGACAACATGCTGCGCCGCATCGAGCGAATCGGATCATCCGGAATATCGAAATATCCAGCGATGTCGTTGCGGGTGTTCACCAGCGGTTGCCCGGATTGATCGAGCGGGAAGAGGAAGAACTCCAATTCCATTCCCGTCTTGTATTGAAGATTCAAAGCGCGCGCCTGTTCGATCACTTTGATCAAGACGCTGCGCGGGTCACCGATGAATGGATCGCCACTTTGCGTCAAGATTGAGCAGATCAGACGCGCCGTTTTGTCCTCGCCCTTGGTCCAGGGCAAGATCACATAGCTCGACGCATCGGGCATCAAGACCATATCGCTTTCAGCGACCCGAGCGAATCCTTCAATGGCGGAGCCGTCAAAGTGCGAGCCATTCTCAAAAACATTCTCCAGCTCACCCGCCGGTATCATGACGCTCTTGACCAAACCGGTAATGTCGGTGAACCACAAGGCCACGAAGCGCACGCCCTGCTCTTCTATCTTTTGGATGACTTCCGCTGCCGTCGCCACGGTTTGTTCCATCGGGCTGAATTCGACGCTTTCAGCCGAGTATAGCTGTGTGGAGGCTGTCCTAACTATCGGCGAGATAACCAAAAGCTGAGGTGACTATTCATGCGTTCTGACCAGCTAATCGCCCAGCAATTCCCAACGCCGCAGCAGCGCGTCAGCCGCCAGAATATAGCTGTGAACACCGAATCCGGCGATCTGCCCCAGGCAGACACCCGCCAACATTGACTTGTGTCGGAATGCCTCGCGGCCGTGTACGTTCGAGGAATGCACCTCAATGACGGGCAGCGCGATCGCCGCTATCGTGTCCCGCAATGCGACCGAGGTGTGCGTATAACCACCCGGATTAAATACGACGCCGTCGGCTCGCTCGCGCGCCTCCTGCAGCAGATCGATCAGCTCTCCTTCGTGATTTGACTGCGCGACCCGCAGTTCAACATCATACGACTCCAGATGCCGCTCGACCGCGCTGTTGACATCAGCCAGCGTCGTCCGTCCGTATACCTCAGGCTCACGAATGCCCAGAAGATTCAGATTGGGTCCATGCAAGAGCAGAATGCGTTTTGTCATGAGCTGCCAAGCCTCGATCAAAGCACTGCCAGAATGTCTTCTCTACTGACACCTTCAACAACTGCCGCCTCGCCTAAGGCCTTGAGCACAACCAGACGAGACCTGCCGGATTTCCATTTCTTGTCTGTGGCCATTGCCGCGTACCAGCGTTCGGAATCGAGCGCGATATCAGTAGGCAGGCCGATTTTCCAGAACATCGTTTGTATTTGCCCCACCAGGGCCTCATCGATGAAGCCGAGATTGCGGGAGAGAAACGCCGCCTTGACGATCCCGATCGCGACAGCCTCTCCGTGCGGAACAGCGTACTGCGTCACCTTCTCGATGGCGTGTCCGAAAGTATGCCCGAGGTTCAAATGCGCGCGAATCCCCATTTCGTACGGATCCGTTTCCACCAGGTCGATTTTGACCTGTACCGCCTGACGCACCAGATGCTCGGCCAGCGCCGGCTGCCACAGCGCCTCGTCCAGCAGCGAAGGACGTCCGATCAAGCCGTGCTTGATCACCTCAGCCATGCCACAGCGCCATTGCAATTCCGGCAAGGTATCCAAGACATCCGGGTCGATGATGACGCTGCGCGGCTGTTTAAACGCGCCGATCAGGTTCTTGCCTTGTGGAAGGTCAACGCCGACTTTTCCGCCGACGCTTGAATCGACCATCGACAGCAAGGTGGTGGGAATCTGCACAAGGTTAACACCACGCATGTAAGTCGCGGCGACATAACCGGTCATGTCGCCGATGACGCCGCCACCCAAAGCGATCAGCGTCGTATTGCGATCGGCGCCCAAAGTTAGAAGCTCGTCATAAACATGGCGAACCGTCTCGAGGTTCTTGAAGGTCTCACCGTCGCGAACGATGATCAAGTTGGCGTTCGGCAGATCGCGTGCGAGTCTCTCTGCATAAAGTGGCGCGATCGTCTCATTCGCAACCAACACGACATGGCCCGCCAGCCCGAGCGCTTCAGCCTCTTGTCCGATGCCACTTAACGCTTCTCGCTCGATGTGTATGGGGTAGCCACCACCGTCCGGCGTCCTTACGAACAAGGCGCCGCCGCATAGCGCAATAATCTCGGCAGCAATCTCCAGCGGCGACTTTCCCGTCGTCATGATTTGCAGGTCTATTCGCGCGTAAGCTTGCTGCCGCTCTTCATAGTGCCGCTCCCAGTCAGCCGCAAGAGGTCGTCCATCGTTCTCCGCCAGACGCGCGCGAATGTCAGCCGGACTCGCTTGCAGGCAGATCAGCGTGCCGTGCCGCGCCATCATGTCGCGCAGGTCGTCATCAATCAAGGTACCGCCACCGGTCGCAATCACCAATCCATGACGCAGCGCCAATTCATAAGCCAGGTTGCGCTCTATATCGCGGAAGGCCTCCTCACCGTGGCGCCGGAAGATTTCAGGGATGGACAAACCAGCCCGCATTTCAATCATGACATCCATATCGACAAATTCGCGATTGAGCTTGCGCGCCAGCGTTTCCCCGACAGTCGTCTTTCCCGTGCCCATAAAGCCGGTGATGACGATGTTTTTCTCCACATTCATACTTCATATCCAAAACGCCAATTGACGTTGTCCATCGGCAAGTCTTCCAGCCGATTGCGGCGCAGTGCGTCAAATCGCGGTTTCATTTCTTCGACGCTGTCACCGCCGAGTTTCTCCAGCAAGGCTTCCGCCATTACGATTGCCATCATCGCCTCACCCACCGGGACCGCACGCGGAAGGGCGCAGAAGTCGCTGCGTTCGTACACCGTCGGATTCGCTTCGCCAGTTGACAGATTCACTGAATCGGCGCCACGAAGCATCGTCGAGATCGGCTTCATCGCCACCCGCACTACGATTGGCATCCCAGTCGTGATGCCGCCTTCTAGCCCGCCAGCCCGGTTTGTCCGCCGCGATAGAACGCCCGCGTCATCAACAACGATTTCATCATGAACTTGAGAGCCGCGTTTACCGGCATTATCAAAGGCGCTGCCAATTTCCGCGCCCTTCATCGCCTGGATGCTGACCATCGCGCCGACCAGCTTGCTGTCCAGCTTGCGGTCATAGTGAACATGAGAACCCAAGCCGGGCGGTACACCCTGCGCCACCACTTCAAATACGCCGCCCAAGGTATCCTTGTCGATCTTGATCTGACGTATCGCCTCGTGCATGCGCTTGGCCGCATCCGCATCCGGGCAGCGCACATCGTTATCTTCGTTGTGGGCGATTCTGTCCTCGAGGGACATGTCATTGAGATCGGCCACGACGTCGCCCAGCTGCGAGACGTAACCATCTATGCTGATGCCGAATTCGCTCAAGAAGCGCTTGCAGATTGCGCCGATTGCCACACGCATTGTGGTTTCGCGCGCGCTCGCCCGCTCCAGTGACAGGCGCAATTCGCCATAACCGTATTTGACCGCGCCGGTTAAATCAGCATGACCCGGTCGCGGCGTCGTGATCGGGGTGATATCGCGTTCTTTCCAACTCTTGAAATCGCGATTCTGCACATGCAGCGCGATCGGCGCGCCGGTCGTCATGCCATTCATCACGCCCGATGTGATGACGATCTTATCCTTCTCGATTTGCATGCGCCCGCCGGAACCGTAACCCTTCTGACGGCGCCGCAAGTCGATATTGATGTCTTCGCCGCTCAAGGCAAGCCCGGCCGGCATACCCTCGAGAATGGCGGTCAGTCCCGGACCGTGGCTTTCGCCGGCGGTGAAAAATCGGATTGGCATCTCAATCTCTCTTGATATTTGGATATTTCCAGATACCAACGGCGACTTCCCCTAAGGATTGTGCGCGGTTAAGTATCTCAACTTCGCCCCATGAGGTGCAACCACAGAAGTACGTATTGAGAGCGAAGCTGCTGTTCTCGAAAACCATTTTCTTTTCGGCGAATGGCCCATTCCCCATTGACTCGTTCTGTCCTGTCAGAGTGAGATTTCCTATCGTGTGCAGATGTTGAGCATGAATTGAAATCGCATCGTCGCCCAGTTCGCCAATCCATTCAGTCGATAGTTTTTGAGGCATTACGTGTTCTCGCGTAATGGCTGAATGTGACATATCTATCGGCTCATTATTGTTTCGCAACTTTGATTCAAGAGATTCGAGAATATGCCTAGACTTAGCTTTGCCACTGCTATAGATAGGATATGTTTTCCATCCAGCCAAAAACTGTTCGTCGTTTGGGAAGTTCCGAGCTAGAAAGAAGTCGTGGGTCGCCGTCACTAGGTCCGGCCTGTCCTGAATATGCCTGTAAATCTGGATGAAATATTTGTTAAGCGCATTCGTAGGCACGTTGCAGAAAAATCGTCTCACTACGAATGACTCGATAGCGTCCATAATCTCGCAGAATTCATATACTCCGACCCGTCCAGTGTGCAAGCGATGGTATAGATTCAATATGAACGGATACGCTGTATTGATTTCCCATCGGTTCAATCGGAGTAGCCGATCTCGAATGTTGCTGTTCGATTCCTTGTCGGGATCGACCATTTTTTCATAGTATTCTGCATAGATGTTCATATCCATCATGATGTCGACAACTTCGCGTGGATACTTCTGCAGCGTACTGTGTCGAATAGCGTCATAGACGCCGTTCTGTCTGACGAACGTGCCATCCTTCATTATGAATCGCCACATGAAGTCCCTCAGCGTATTGCCAGGAAACGATTCCTGCATTGGGAGCCAATAGTCGCTATACGCAACATCTTGGTCCTCTGGAGGAATGTGCATGAAGAAGTGATTTCTTACCAAATCTGCCTGTGTCAGCGGTTCTCCTGTGCCGTTTAGGCTGTGGAATATCCTATACGGGCTATCGTTAGCATCTAGCACTATGCTTACGAATACCAATTGGTTGATCATCGCATCCAAGAATTTGGAGAGGTCAATTTGATTGCCTTCGTTGTCATCGCCGATCAACAGTTTGCGAAAGTGCTCGTATACTTTTAATATATCCGAGTCCAACTTCTGCTTTTGATCCATAACTGCCAAGAAAGCTTCGCGATCCGCTTTTGTAGGCAACAACTTATGACGATTGCTGTCCCTTCCCCATTTGTTTATCAGATAAAGTTCGCTTATCTGACTAGATAACTCGTCTTCTGTATCTACCATGTCGCGAATGCATGCGAGAATCACAAAGATCGTAGTTAGTCTCTGTTGTCCGTCAATTAGTAGAAACTTATTTATGCCATGTGGTTGAATCTCGACGGGCATAGTAACTATTGCACCCATAAAATGTTCCCGAGAGTTTTCGGGATCGTAAATGTCAAGCAGATCTCTCCACAGTTCGTCCCAATTTGATTTCTTCCACGAATAAACACGTTGAAATAACGGTACTACAAACTGTTGGGTGCCCTCTAGCAATTGCTGGAGTTTGGTATCGTCAACTTTCATTACTCGGCAACCTCTCGTAGCACAGCTGATTTTCACTTACGAAATGAGAAATAATTCTAGATAATATTTCTATTGCAGCCAGATTAGCTTTCGTTTGTACTTTCCAGCGTGTCCTGCAAGACACAGTACATTAAGTCTATCGGCGGCTCGACGCCTGTCCACAATTCGAAGGCGATCGCCCCCTGCCGCACCAGCATGCCCAAGCCGCCTATCGCCCGTCCGCCGTGCGCCACACACTGCTGCATCAAGGCCGTATTCGCCGGTCGATAAACCATGTCATATACAGTGACATTGTCCGGAAAGGGCACACCGTGAATCCAGGGTGACTGATTGATCTGCGGATGCAAGCCGACCGACGTACAATTGACGATCAGCGACATGCCCCAGTTAGCGGCTTCATCAAGCGTCATCACGCCAAGGTCTTCAATGCCGGCCGAAACCCGCAAATGCTCAACGAGCTTGTCGGCACGCGATTTTGTGCGATTGACGATGGCAACCTGGGCATCCGCGCGCGCCATGCCGTAAACCGCGGCGCGGGCGGCGCCTCCGGCGCCAAGAACCAGGACGCGCTCGCCAGCCAGGACAACATCGTTGGCGTATAGATCATTGATCAGCCCGTCCGCATCCGTATTGGTTCCGACGTTGCTGCGAAAATCCACGGTATTCACAGCCCCGATCGCCCGCGCCTTGTCGTCCGGACGCACATATTCCATAATCGCTTCTTTGTGCGGCACGGTGACGTTGATGCCGACATAGCCGTGATCTTTCGGCTCGCGCAAGCCCAGCCGCAGGATATCAGGCGGGATCGACATGGCGTCATAATACCAGTCGCGCATATTCATCGCTTCGAAAGCCGCGTTGTGCATAATCGGGCTAAGGCTGTGCTCCACCGGAAAGCCGATCACGCCTACGCGCTTGATCGCCGTGTTTTTCCCTTGTGATTGAGTCACGAGTGAGATTATCCGCTATTCCGGCAGCATCATTGCGCCAATATCGAGAAGCGTCTCGGCGAATCCAGGGAAACTGTCACCGGCGCAAGCCGCATCCGTGACGACTGCCCCTTCCTCGGCAATCAATCCGGCTATGGTCAAGCTCATGGCGATCCGGTGATCGTCGTGCCCGTCGACTTTTGCGCCCGTGAGTCTCTGCGGACCGAGAATGCGGAAGCCGTCTTCGCGTTCCTCGATCACAGCGCCAAGCTTGCGCAACTCCTGCGCCATCACGGCAATGCGGTCCGTCTCCTTGACGCGCAGCTCGCGAGCGTCCCGCACCAGGGTTTCGCCCTCGGCTTGCGTCGCCGCCACCATGAGAATCGGAAATTCGTCGATCATGCGCACGACTGTCTCGCCGCCGATCTCTATGCCTTTGAGCAGGCTCGTCTTCACCTGTATATCGCCCATCGGCTCGCCGGCTTGTTCCGAGAGATTGCTTAGCGTGAGATCCGCGCCCATTTCGCCCAGCACATCGATGATGCCGGTTCGGGTTGGATTTAGATTCACCCCTTCCACAATGAGATCACTGTCCGGCACGATCGCAGCCGCAGTGATCAAGAAGGCTGCCGACGAAACATCGCCCGGCACCGTAATGTCAAGCGGATCCAGTCGGCCATTGGGGATCAGCAACAGTGTGTTGTCGTCCGCTCCCTCGGCCAGAATCTCGACTCCCATCGACCGCAGCATCCGCTCCGTGTGGTCACGCGCCGGACCCGGCTGTACGACGGTCGTGGGTGAATCCGCGAACAAGCCGGCCAATAAGACCGCGCTCTTCACCTGTCCACTGGCGATCGGCATTTCGTAGGTTATGCCCTTGAGCGGCGCAGGCCGAATGTGCAGCGGGCAGCAGCCATCGCTTGCTTCGATATCCGCGCCCATCATTTTGAGGGGCGCCGTAATCCGTTTCATTGGACGGCGGCGCAGTTGCGCGCTCCCATCGAGCACGCTGGCGAAAGGCTGCCCCGCCATGATGCCGGCCAGCAAACGTATGCCGGTGCCGGCGTTCATCAGGTTGAGCGGTCGATCAGACTTTCGCAGGCCGCCATCTTTTATCGTCAGGGTCGTTTTGTCATGGCGCACAACGTCAGCGCCCAGGTCGCGCATTGCGCCGAGCGTCGCCTCGGTGTCGCCGGCCGCCAGCCAATTGCGGATCTCCGACTTGCCCTGCGCGATCGACGCCAGCATGACGGCGCGATGCGAGATCGATTTGTCGCCGGGCACCGTCACCGCGCCGCGCAAAGCGCCGTCCGATCGAACGCGGAATTGCTCGTGTCTAACGCTTGTTTTCATAATTTTGCGCCCATTCTTTGCGTGCCGTCCTTATCGGCTGCAACCAGTCACCCAGGCGATCATCATCGCCGGCGATCAGCATGGTTTCGAGCATCGCCAGCTGCATGCGAAACTGCGCCAAAAGCGTCGCAACGGCTTTGGTGTTTGTGTTGAGAATATCGCCCATCATTTTCACATCGCTGGCCGCCAGCCTGCTGGTATCTCTGAAACCGCCAGCCGCCAACTCCCAGTATGCCACATCATCATTTGCTTGGTTGGCGATTGTCGCCACCAGTGTCGCGCTGAGTAAGTATGGCAGATGACTGATACCGGCCACGATCTGGTCATGGCGCTCGGCCTCCATCTCGATCGGCAGGGCGCCCAGCGTCTCCACAAAGGAGAGCGCATGCAGTCGTGCCGCCGGCGTCGTCCGGCGCGACGGGCATAATACAAAGGGACGATTGCGATAGAGCGAATCATCCGCCTCATCGATGCCCCCATTTTCCTTGCCGGTCATGGGGTGGCCACCGACCGCACTGACGCCGATCGGCAGACTTGCCATGGCGTTCACGATGCCTTGCTTTGTGCTGCCAAGATCGATAACGAGCGTGTTCGACCGCAAATACGAGCCAATGCGCATCTGCAGCATTTCTACGATAGCACCCACCGGCGTCGCCAGAATAACGACATCGGCGCGGTTCACACCGGCATACAAGTCGTCAGTGGCGCAATCCACCATGCCACTCCGCAGCGCATATTCGCGGGCGCGTTCGTCCGAGTCGACGCCGCTGATGTGATCGGCATGCGCGCGCATTGCCAAAGCCAGCGAGCCACCCATCAAGCCCAAGCCGACGATCGACAGATGACGCGCTCGAAAACTGACGGACATCAAGCTTCCTCCGCCCGATCCGAGGTCAAATCCGGCCGTAAGGCAACGGCGCCGCGCAAGAATATATGCCGAATTTCATCCAGCGCCGCATCTGTGTTCCAGTGTATGAGGATGCGGATGCAATGCGGCAGCCCGTCGATGACATGGGCTTCCTGGAAACCCATCAAGGCGGTTCGCTTCCAGCCAAACTGACGCGCCGCGGCCGCCGGATAGGCTGTGTCGAGCCCCGGCGTAGCGGTGAAGAGGATGCTCGCCACATCATCTTCGACGATGCCGTTTGAATCGATCATCGCTTTTAGCAACTCGCGTGTCGCCGACATGATCGCATCGCTCGAATTGTCGTCGACCGTGGTTGCGCCGCGTACCCCTCGTATCATCGTCTGCGTTCTCCTTTTTACAACAAAAAAGCGCCGAGTGTTTCACTCTGCGCCTTTGCTTTTACCTATGTTAGCGTCGAAACTCAGTTGCCAGCGCGAATCACCCAGACCGGACTATGCAGTTTGGGTAGTAATAATAGCGCATTCCTGAAAACTGTAAATCGTGCATGTTTTTCCGACAATTTTCCATCGCCCGCGCACTACCGTAACGCCATCTGCGACCGATGTCAACCGCAACAATCGTCTGGTCACGCGCCTGCAATTGACCTCGCCAAGCCCGCGATGCCTGGTGCCGGCACGCGATAAACGGCATAGCCGTAGTTTTCCTTTCGACGCGAAGGTATTTCCGTCAAGTAGCCCCGGGGGAATAGCCTGCGCAATTCACTTTCGGCTTCCAAATGCGAGGGCGAGAGCAAAAAGAACAAGTCCAGATTGGGATTCAGCGGGTAATCCTCGTTGTCCAGGGCGTTGCTCACGACCGACGAAATATCTGATGGACGCCAAACGACGTTCGGGAAGTACAAGGCGCCGGCTTCGGCTGCGATAAAGCGGGGTTCAGCTATACCGTTTCTATTGAAAATGAATGTGTTGCCGAGCGAACCGCCGCTATCGACGAAGCCCCGGATAATTTTGCCGCCTTCGCTCGCCGGCGCGGTCAGTTCATGCAGGCGATCAAGATATTTACCGAAATAAAGGCTGGTATTCTGTTGATTGGCGAGAAGCAGCACAGCGCTAAACAGAATTGAACCGAGCAACCATGCAATGGGTTTGGGAAAAGCGCGCAAGAATTGACGCCCGATCAGTGCAAGGGGAAACGCCGCCAGCAAATACACAAATGGCAACGCTCCCAGCGTGCGCGCATTGCTTGGGATCTCATAAGCGCCTTCAGGGGCTAGAATGACGAGCGCAGGCAAGTGCATGATCACAAGAATGACCGGCAGCATCCAAATAACCGGATCCCGCGATTTGAGCATTCGCACGCCCAAAGCAGCCAGCCCTAGCACGAGCAAAGCGCCGGTGTAGATATCCAAAGTCGGCGCGCCGGGCAGCCCACGCACCCAGAAACTAGTGCCGAACCAGTTGTACATGAGCAGATGTTTGCGCACGTTCGTCATGAACGTTGCGACGTTTTCACGAATTAATCCCTCTTCCGCCTGGTCTGATGGAGAATCCAATATAACTTGCTCGGCGCGCCGCCAGAATTGATCCGGTTCTTCAAGCATATAATGAAACATAGGCAGGAAGACCATGAACGCAACCCAGGCAAGCACAACGCCGTGAACGACATAGCGCAGCCGCTCGCGCCAGGAAATCTCACGAACCACCAGGGCAATCAATACCGCCGCCACAACAACTAGCGGATAGACGCGCGTCGGCGCATAGGTGTACAAGCTGAAGCCCAATGCCAAGCCAGCGAGAACATAATCGACCAGTCGGTTATGACGAATCGCCCGGATGAGAAACACGCCGAGCAAGGCGGCAAATAGAGGCGGCAAGGCGAACGAGGCGCCGAGTCGGCTGATTGCCGCATCCCAATAGCTGGCCGCGACCATGCCGGAGAGCAGTAATCCCAATACTATGCCAAACTTGCGCCGCTGCTCGCCTGCGAATGTTATGCCCAGCCATAGCATGACAGGCAGCGCCGCCACGCTTGAAAGCGCCGTTGACATTTTTAGCGTGTAATAATCAAAGCCGAACCCCGGAATTGAAGCCAGCGCAGCCGCCAGATAGAACGTTAACAGGGGCCGTCCATTGTTGAAATAGAAGTAGACGGGCGTCTCGGTTCCTTGTGCCAAGTCATAAGCATCGACCAGATTCACGTACGGGTCGTTGAGTATTTCGGGTGGCATGATATCCAAAGATGTCAGCCGGAAACTGATGCCCGCGATCATGATCAGGACAAAAGAAATGTACGCCCACCAGAATCTTCGCCATGGAATGAACCAGTCAACGCAAAGACGAGAATATAGCCATGAAAAAAGATTCCATTTCGCCGGCGCGAAAACCAGTGCCCATAGAACGGCGCTCAGGAGCCACAGCGCAACGAAGGGTGGCTGGAAGATGTTGCCGGTGGTGTTTGCCCAGACTACCGCACTAGCCAATATCGCCAGTGAGAGAACGACTATGCGGACAAGGCTGATTGGCTTCCCGGAAATGAGTGCAGACGCTAGTTGTGACAGTATCGATTCTGGCTGAGCCGGCTCTTTTGCGCCGATCCAGCCGGCGAACTGAGGCGAGTCGTCACGGCGGTTTCGAGTCCACCAGGTCACCGCATCTATTAGCACCCAGATTATGAGAGCCAACGCAAACCGTTCCAAGGCCCGTTGTACCAATTCCAACGCGAAGTCCGGCGAGGCAGACATGGACTCGACCAGCGCAAACACCCCGGCAACTGCGAACAAAAGCGGCAGGATGCGCAGCGGCCACTTTGCGCGTCCCAATCTGTCGCGGCGTTCCCACCAACTCTTGAGCGCTTGCCAATTGACGATTAGCTCAGCCACAAGCCAGATGAATATGGCGATCCAAAGATAGGGACCGCCCTCTGCCAATTGTGATTCATGTCTTTGCGAAACGTTGGCGCCGCGGAGCAAGCTATTTCCGTAGATGGCGCAAATTAACGCTGCCAGGTATAGCAGCGAAATAATCACCTGTTTTCGCCTCTCGGCAGTCGGTCGCGGGAACTGAATGCGGATCGTAAACGTTGACGATTCTTGATCCAACGTAATCAGGCTTGCCGGCTGTTCAATTTCTGTCATAGCTGCGCGATACTCCGTCGCAATCACAGATTCACCAGCGCTTACACACCGACGATGATTTCAACTCCGCTTCGAGTCTATATGCAGTAACTCATTACATTATCTCAGCAAATGGCTTGTATCATCGACGCCGCCAATTCCCGCGCCGCCTCGACACCTTCTCCGCCAGCCCGCACCAGCGCCGAGCCAACAATGAATCCATCTGTAAGCCGGCTCACCTGCCGCGCATGGTCCGGCGTACTGATGCCGAAGCCCATGACCAGCGGCATATCCGTGCCCCGGCGCAATCGGGCAATGAAGTCTGTCAAATTAGTCGGTAAGTCCTTCCGCGCGCCGGTGATGCCCGTCAGCGATACCACGTAGATGAATCCGGTGGCCTTCGCCGCGACCAGCTTGATCCGCTTGTCGTTGCTAGTTGGCGCCAACATGAAAACCAGCGCCATACCCTCGCGCGCGCAGCTATCAGCGAACATGGCTGCTTCTTCCGGCGGCAGGTCGGGCACGATCAAGCCATCGGCGCCCGTTTCCCGCGCATCGCGAATGAAGCGGTCGATCCCATACGCCACCAGCGGATTGGCGTATCCCATCATCAGCATCGGCTGCCTCACGCCCCTGCCTCGCAACCTGCGCACGGCATCCAGGCACTGGCGCACAGTTGTCCCGTTTTCCAGCGCAATTTGGGACGCCGCTTGAATCGTGGGACCGTCAGCGATGGGATCGCTGAAAGGGATGCCGACTTCGAATCCATCCACGCCGGCTTCCGCCATCGCCTCAATCGTCTGCAGCGACGCGTCATAGGTCGGATAACCGATGGGGAAATAGGGCAGGAATGCCGCCCGATTTTCGCTTTGCGCCCGCGCGAACATGGCTTCAAGCGCGGCAGTGCCGTGAGGTTCTCGTGTCAGTGTCATAGCTCGCTCATGTACTCCCGCTCACTGACCCAATATGCCGATGACCGTGTCCAGGTCTTTGTCGCCGCGCCCCGACAGATTGACCAGCAGCACACAATTCCGCGGCATGGTTGGCGCCCGTTTGATCGCTTCAGCGACAGCGTGCGCGCTTTCGAGTGCCGGGATGATGCCCTCCATCTTGCATAAGACCTGGAAAGCATCCAGCGCTTCGTCATCGGTCGCTACCGTATAATACGCCCGCTCCAATTGCCGGAGGTGCGCGTGTTCCGGGCCGACCGACGGATAATCCAGCCCGGCCGAAATACTATGTGTTTCCATAATCTGCCCGTCTTCATTTTGCATGACATAAGAGCGCGTGCCATGCAGAATGCCCGGACGACTGATCTCAAGGTCAGCAAACCGGGCCGCATGTTCTTTGCTTTCGATGCCGCGCCCACCGGCTTCCACGCCGATCAACTCGGTTTCCACATCATCACGAAAGGCGTGAAACATACCGATGGCATTGCTGCCGCCCCCGACGCAAGCGATGCAGGCGTCCGGCAAACCGCCGGTCATCGCCTGAATCTGCTCGCGCGCTTCGACACCGATCACGCTCTGGAAATCCCGCACCATCATCGGATAGGGGTGCGGTCCCAGCGCTGATCCGAGCAGGTAGAATGTTGTCTCCACATTGGTGACCCAGTCCCGCATCGCCTCATTGATCGCATCCTTGAGCGTGCGGCTGCCGCTCTCGACCGGAATGACCTCGGCGCCCAGCAGCTTCATGCGAAAGACGTTCGGCTGCTGCCGACGGATATCGACGCTGCCCATATAAACGTGACATTCCAAACCCAGAAGCGCCATCGCCGTCGCCGTGCCAACGCCATGCTGCCCGGCGCCCGTCTCCGCGATAATCCGTTCCTTGCCCATACGCTTCGCCAGCAGACCCTGACCGAGCGCATTGTTGATCTTGTGAGCCCCCGTATGCGCCAAGTCTTCCCGCTTGAGAAAGATCTGCGCGCCACCCAGCGCTTCGCTCAAGCGTCGCGCATAACTGATCGGCGTCGGACGCCCGGTGTAGGTTCGCTGTAGATAGCTCAGCTCATGATGAAACTCCGGATCGGCGATCGCCTCAGCGTAAGCCATTTCGAGCTCATCCAGCGCCGGAATGATCGTTTCCGGTACGAAGCGCCCGCCAAATTCGCCAAAATAACCCCGCTCATCTGGCAAATTGCTTACGTCCGTTCGGATATAAATCTCACTCATCGAGGTGATTCCTCTCGTTCACTAGATCCACAGGCGCCGTTCACCGGCGAAATACCTTTGGGCCAATATGAAAATTTTGAGAGCGTAATTGTCGATATGGGGAGTGAAGTCTGCTAGCGTAATCGCAATTCTTTCTTCATCCAACCCAATAGCAGCCGCCGTGACGAACCTTGTCTCGCCCGTGAACAGACGCAATCCATCATCGATCCGCAGTTTCAGCAAACCGGCAATCTCATCAATCGCAAAACGGTACGACGATAGCGTCTGGTTACATTCGTAAAGAAATACATGGCATATCTGGCAGTCAACCATACCTCCGTCTTTCGTCATAGCGAGCCGCCTGCCCAGCGGAATCAGGTCCTCAAATTCAACGCGCAGGCCAAGTTCTTCTTCAATTTCGCGGACGCCATCTGGGACGGTTTCACCCGCTTCCAGGTGCCCGGCAGCACTGATGTCAATCTTGCCGGGATAATCTTTGCCAGCGGCGCGCTTCTGCAGAATGACATAGGCATCGCCCTGCTCCTCACGCCCGATCACCCAGCAGTGAAACACCTGATGCCAGTCGCCATCTCGATGCACCGCTTCCCGCGCCTTGACACCGATGTGATTCAACGCTTCGTCATAGATGTCAAACAGTTCAGTCATGCGTCAGCCGTAAGCACTGCGGCAATGAAAGCCCTGACCCGGGCTTCGTCTTTGATGCCGGGCACCCCGGCTTCCACACCGCTTGCGACATCCACTGCCCAGGGTCGGATGACGCGCACGCGCTCAGCAACGTTTTCCGGATTTAGACCGCCCGCCAGCATCATTCGTGGAATGGTCGTTTGCACAGCCAGTGCCACACTCACGCTCGCTGTCTCACCCGTGCCGCCATATAGCTTGGGATTGAAGGCATCCAGCAAGATCGACGGCGCGTCGTCGTTGACAGGTGACAGCGGCCCAAAGCGATTCACGCTCGCAAGCGCGTCCGCCTCATCAGTCGGACGGATCGCCTTGAACGCCAAGCCGGACAAGGCGATCATTGATTCAGGCATTTCATCGCCGCTCAATTGCGCGAAGTCGAGTCCAACTTCTTGTGCGATGGCGTGGACTTCAGCTGCGGTCGCGTTTACAAAAACGCCGATCAGGGTTGGGCAAGCAGCGCCAAACTCGCCGCGCAGAGTCGAGGCGATGTCACGCGCCACCCCAGGTGCGACATAGCGCGGAGTTTCGGGATAGAAGTTTAGCCCGATCATGTCAGCGCCGGCACGCGCCACCATCAGCGCGTTCGCGACCGTGCGCACGCCACAAATCTTAACCTTAGTCATGCCGTCTCCCTGGCTGTCTGCTCAAGTCACGAACCAGCGAGACCATGTCCGGCGCCCTGACCAGCGACTCGCCAACCAACACCGCCTCAGCTCCCAGCCGCGCCATCTCGCGCACGTCGGCAGCAGTAAAGATGCCGCTCTCGGCGACCAGCAACGCATCATCGTCGACCATTTGCGCCAGACGCGCGGTTGTCGCCAAATCAACCTTGAAGGTCTTCAAGTCCCGATTGTTGATGCCGATCAGTCTCGCGCCCAGCATCAGAGCGCGTTCCATCTCCCATTCGTTATGCACTTCGACCAATGCGGTCATGCCCAGCTCGTTTGTCAGACCGTAGAGATCGGACAACTGCTCATGCAGAAGCGCCGCCACGATCAGGAGGATTGCGTCCGCGCCGGCAGCACGACCTTCATATACCTGATAAGGATCGATGATGAAGTCTTTGCGCAAGAGCGGCGCGTCGACCGCCTGGCGCACCGCCGTCATGTATGCCAGGCTGCCACGGAAAAAATCTTCGTCAGTCAGCACCGATAGCGCCGAAGCGCCATTCAGCGCGTAGGTGGCCGCCAACATTACCGGCGCGAAGTCTTTCGCCAGAGTGCCCTTGCTCGGGGAGGCGCATTTCACCTCAGCGATAAGGGCGACGTTCTCGCCCCGAAGCGCGCTCATCATGTCACGGACAAGATGCGGAGTACGTTCCGCCGCCAGACGCATATCATCAAAAGACGTCAATGCGCGCCGCTCATCAAGCTCCTCCACTTTGCGGGCGAGAATCTTGTCCAGGACCGTATCGGTGGTAACGAATGCGCTGCTCATGATGCCAGGGTCTGACTCAATTCAATCAGGCTGTCCAGTTTTTCAACCGCTTTGCCGCTGTCGATGCTGTCTTTCGCCCGACCGATGCCATCCGCTATCGAGTGCACTCGGCCCGCCGCCATGATCGCAGCGCCGGCGTTCAGCAACACGACATCCCGCTTTGGTCCGCCTTCGCTGCCATCGAGTACGCCGCGCAGGATAGCCGCGTTTGTAGGCGCGTCATCACCTTTGAGATCGTTGAGGCTAGCCATATGAAAACCCAATTGGGTCGGATCAACGTCAAGGTGCTCAATCGAGCCATCTTCCTTCAAGTAGCTGATCCGATTCGGACCAGTAACCGTCAATTCATCCAGGCCGCCATAGCCATTGACTACCATTGCCGACTTGGTACCCAAGGCGCGCAAGACGTGCGCCAGCAGGTCGGTCAAGTCCGAGGAGAAGACCCCCATCAACTGCCGCTGCGCGCCGGCCGGGTTCGTCAATGGACCGAGAATGTTGAATATCGTACGAATGCCGAGTTGCCGCCGCGGACCAATCGCGTAACGCATCGCCGGGTGCAGCTTGACAGCGAAGAGAAAGCCGATGCCCAGCTCATCGACACAGCGTCCGACTTGTTCCGGACTCAAATCCAGATTGACGCCTAATTCTGCCAAGACATCGGCGCTGCCGCACTTGCTTGACGCCGCCCGGTTGCCATGCTTCGCCACCGGAATCCCTGCGCCCGCCGCCACGAATGCCACCGTCGTACTAATATTGAAGCTGCCCGAGCGGTCGCCACCAGTGCCACAGGTATCAAGCAGATCGCCGTCAACGGTGGTTGGCACCTTGCTGGCTGCCGCCCGCATTGCCCGCGCGCTGCCGGTGATTTCGTCAATCGTTTCGCCCTTCATCCGCAGCGCCATCAAATAGGCGCCTATCTGTGATTCGGTGGCGTCGCCGGTCATGATCTGCTGCATGACCGCTTCCGCCTGGTTAGCATCGAGGTGGCCATAACGGCTCAGAGCATCTATCGCGCTTTGAATATCCATATCCTTGTCCTTTACCTGTACTCGTTTGTTGTCACTCGTGTCGGCTCATATTTCAGGAAATTGCCCAATATCTGCATACCATGGTAGGTCAAGATACTCTCCGGATGAAACTGCACGCCGATGACCGGATGCAGCTTATGCCGCAAGCCCATGATTTCTCCCGTTGCCGTCCGCGCGGTGATCATCAAGCAGTCCGGCAGCGTCTCCTCCTCCACGATCAAGCTGTGATAGCGAGTGGCTTCAAACGGGTTGGGAATGTCCGACAGGATCGTATCACGGTCGTGATGAATCATGCTCGTCTTGCCATGCATTAGCACCGGCGCGTGCACGACGACACCGCCATACGCCTCGCCGATCGCTTGATTCCCCAGGCAGATGCCCAGCAGCGGAATCTCCGCACCCAGTTCGCGTATCAATTCCAGCGAAATGCCGGCGTCCACTGGATATCCCGGACCGGGCGAGATGACGATTCGATCCGGCGCCAGCACCCGAATTTCGTCTACTGAAATCTTGTCATTACGATAGACCGTCAGGTCCGCGCCCAGCTCGCCTAACTCCTGGACAACGTTATAGGTAAAACTGTCGTAGTTGTCGATCACCAAAATCATGCCAGTGCCACTCTTTCGCTACTTCATTCCGCCGGAAGCCCTGCTCAAAGCAAGCCGTTTTCGGCGTATTTTACCGCCTCGAAGACCGCCTTCGCCTTGTTGATCGTCTCGTAGTATTCGGCCGTGGGATCGCTGTCGGCGACAATGCCGCCACCGGCTTGCACGCTAATCGTCCCATTCTGCATCAAGAGCGTGCGAATGGTGATGCACATATCCATCGAGCCATCAAAACTGAAATAGCCGACGGCGCCACCATAGGGACCACGCCGCGTCTCTTCCAATTCTTCGATGATCTCCATTGCCCGTACCTTGGGCGCCCCGCTCAGCGTACCGGCCGGGAAGGTCGCGCGCACCAGATCGAAGGCGTCCATGTCCTTGCGCAGCACACCTTCGACCTGACTGGTAATGTGCATCACATGCGAATATCGCTCGACGTACATCATTCTCGGCACTTTGACCGTACCATAGTCGCAGACGCGTCCCAGGTCATTCCGTCCCAGGTCGACCAACATGACGTGCTCGGCGCGTTCTTTTGGATCGTTGAGGAGTTCCTCTTCCAGCGCGAGATCTTCCTTCTCATTTGTACCCCGCCGCCGCGTGCCGGCCAGCGGACGATTGTAGGCGATCCCGTCCTCCAGCCGCACCAGCATCTCCGGCGAAGCGCCGACAAGCGTCAGATCTTCGCTGAATTCCAGCAGGAACATATATGGTGAAGGATTGGTCGCGCGCAGCGCGCGATAAATCTGCAGCGGACTGGCGTCAGTTTGACGGCTGAATCGCTGCGCCAGCACAATCTGAAAAGCATCGCCATCGCGAATGTATTCTTTGGCGACCCGCACACGGTCCTCATGAACATGCTTTTCCACATTTGAAACGGGGTCGCCGTTGTCGTCAGGAACGGGCGTCCCATACGCGTGATGAGGCAAGGGCGCGGACAGCGCGTTGACGATTCCATCAATGCTGGCAATCGCCCTGTCGTAGGCGGCATCAGGCTCGTCGCCGGTATTGTGGGCATTCGCCAGGACAATCAACTGATGCATGGCGTGGTCAAATATCACCAAGGTATCCGGCAGCATGAACGACGCCGTTGGCACGCCAAGGTCTTCGCTCGCGGTGGCCGGCAGGTCTTCAAAGTAACGCACGATGTCGTAGGACATGTAACCGACCGCCCCGCCCACCAAGCGCGGCAAGCCCTCCAGCGGCACCGGATTCACGATCTGAAATTGGCGCTTGATGACATGCAAGGGATCCTGACCCTCGGGAACGGCGAACTTGGTCACCTGTCCGTCTCGTACCAATGTGACGATATTATCCTTGACGCTGAGCACGCCCTTGGGGTTCACGCCGATGAAAGAGTAGCGCCCGACCTGTTCACCGCCCTCGACGCTCTCCAGCAGGAAGGCTGGCTTGCCCGCCTCTTTCAGCTTCATATAGACCGAGACCGGCGTCTCCAAATCCGCCAGCAAAGTGCGGTAAACCGGCACATGATCGCCCTGGCCGAAATACTGGTAGATCTCTTCTCGCGACGGTTTGATGTCCGTCCGCTCTTTTTCCATCACATCCAGCATCGCCGTCTCCCCTAAACTCAAAAGAACCCAAATCATCCGTTCAAGGACGAGAAGGGTTCCCGCGGTGCCACCTTGATTACCTGCTTTCGCAGGTCACTCCACGGATACAGACCATGGGTCGATATCCTGCGCTGCTAACGGTGCGCCTTCCGTCGCAAGCTACTCGGTTTCCCTTTCACCTGCGCAACTCCCCAGCCCATTCAGCATCTCTGCGTGTGTCGCCTTCACAGCTTCCAGCGACTCTCTGAACTGCACTACGATGCCTACTACTCTGGATCACAGTCTTTTGCTGTATTCAATTGCTCACATGCTATCGCGCCGCGCACCCTCTGTCAAGCGTCATTGCTTTATCGCCGGCAACCCGTCTTTATCGGCGCTTGATATTCTGGTATACTGATGTCGAATATGCGTTCTAATATTGACTCATTGTGAGGAGCCGAACTTGAGCCTCAGCAATCGCGATATCGCCGATATTTTCGAGCGCTGCGCCGACATGCTGCAAATCCGCGGTGACAACATTCACCGTGTGCTTTCTTATCGCCGCGCGGCGGAAACCATCCGTGCCGCGCCGCGTGATTTGCGGGCTATCTCGGCTGAAGGCGGTCTCACCGATCTTAGCTACATCGGCAAGACGATCGCGGGGAAAATCGATGAAATGCTCGACACAGGCGAACTGGACTTCTACAACCGTCTCAAGGCGGAAATCCCGGAAGGCTTGGTCGACATCATGCATATCAACGGTGTCGGTCCAAAAAAGGCAAAGCTCTTCTGGGAGCAGTTAGACATTACGACGATTGATGAGCTGCAGGTTGCCGCCAATGCCGACATGCTGGCCGGACTGCCGGGCATGGGCAAGAAGAGCCAGCAGAAGATTCTCGACGGTATCGAAGCGCTCGCCCGACAGACCGGCCGCGCCTCCATCGGCGACGCCCTACCCGCCGCCCAACAGATTCTAGATCGCTTGATGGAGTTGCCGGAAGCGCAGGAAGGCGCGCTAGCCGGCAGTATCCGCCGCGGACGCGAAACAATCGGTGATGTTGACATTCTCATCGCCGGCGATGATTCTGGACCAATCATGCACCGCTTCGTAACCATGGAAAACGTTGCCCGCGTCCTTGGTCACGGACCGACCAAGAGCTCGATTGAATTGCTCTCCGGCTTACAAGTGGATGTTCGCGTTTTGGAGAAAGCGCGTTGGGGCACGGCACTCAATTATTTCACCGGCAGCCTGCAGCACAACGTCAAGATGCGGCAGATCGCGCTTGATCAGGGGCTCAGCCTCAATGAACACGCGCTCAGTCCGATCGACGAAAACAAGACGATTATCGAGACCGCCGACAAAACCCTTTGTGATACAGAAGAGAAAGTGTATCAAACGCTCGGCTTGCAATATGTTCCGCCGGAACTGCGCGAGGACAGCGGCGAGATCGAAGCGGCGCGAAATCACTGTATTCCGGTATTAGTCACTCGCGGCGACATCACCGCCGACTTGCACATGCACACCACCTGGAGCGATGGCAAGAATAGCATCGGCGAAATGGCGGAAGCCTGTATCAAGTGTGGCCATCAATACATCGTCATCACCGATCACTCGCGCAGCCTTGGCATCGCCAACGGACTCTCTATTGAACGCTTGCTGACACAAGCGGAAGAAGTCCGCCAGCTCAACGCCAGTCTGGGCGACAAGATTCAGGTCCTGGCCGGCACCGAGATGGACATCAAAGCGGACGGCAGCCTGGATTACCCGGACGAGATTCTGGCGCAGATGGATTTCGTCATCGCATCGCTGCATTCGGGCTTGGGGCAGAAACGGGAACAAGTCACTATGCGTCTGCTCAACGCCATTCGCAATCCGCACGTGCACATGATCGGACATCCATCCGCCCGGCAGTTTCCCAACCGTGAAGCGGTTGACGCCGATTGGGACGCCGTTCTTGCCGCGGCAAATGAGCGTCAGACGATCCTCGAGATCAACGCCAACCCGCTGCGCCTCGATCTCAAGCCGGAATTGGCGCGACTTGCTAAAGACATGGGCGTTCCGCTTGCTATCAACACGGATGCCCACCGCGAGGCGCAGCTTGACTTGATGGGCTTTGGCGTGACCAACGCGCGCCGCGGCTGGGTGGAAGCGCGGCACGTCGTCAACACTTGGCCGTTTGAGAAGTTCAGCCAATGGATCTCCAACCGCCGCTGATAAGGCGGAGCGCAGCCATGCCCGACGAGTCCCCGCCGCTGGACACTGCCGAGAACGCGCCCGAACAGCAAGAAGCGTCGGTTGGACGGGTTCCCGTGCCCACGCAAGCGCAGTTGGACGCCCGCCGCGTATACAGGCGGGCCATACGGCGGTCGCGCAATCCCTTTCGCTTTTCCTTACGATCTCTGGCCCTCACTTTGTTTCTTGTCATCGTCACCGTCACCATGCTGTTCAGCCTGGTTTTTGCGCTGCGCGGTGAATCGGTATCGCCATCGCTGGAACCGGTCATCGAAGTCGTGGCGGCGCCCATCAGTCTCAACGGCAGCGACAGCTCCAGGCGGTCAAGTGAACCGGAGAGTAGCCCGAGCGCATCGGTGCAGACCATCCTGGCTGTGCAGACGCCGGAGAACCCGGTCTTGACCGGTCCCCCGCTTCCGACAGTCGTGATCACCAATACACCTGTGCCTCTGACGATTGGCGTGCGGGCGGCGGTCCATGATGTCGGCAATGACGAGCTGAATGTGCGTAATGTCCCCAGTTTGATCGATAGCAAAGTTCTATTCCGCGCCGCGCAAGGTACTGTGTTTGATATCATCGGCGGCCCTCAAGAGGCGGACGGCTTCACCTGGTGGAAAGTCTATGATTCACAATTACAGGTGGAAGGCTGGGCGGTTGCCATTTATCTGCAAACAGTCCCGGCAGAATCAGGATGACAACAGTGACCCAAGGAATCCAGGCCCGCATCGCCGAACTCAGCAAGCAGCTTCATCATCATATCTATCGGTATCATGTGCTGAACGAAGCGCTGATCACTGATGCCGAATACGACCGTCTCTTCCGCGAATTGCGGGATCTTGAAGCTGAGAACCCGCAGTTTGCGCTAGCCGATTCACCCACACAGCGCGTCGGCTCGGACTTATCGGGCGACTTCCCCAAGGTGCCGCATCCCGCGCCGATTCTGAGCTTGGCGAATGCCTTCGACGAAGCCGACCTGCGCAACTGGGAGGAGCGAAATCTGCGACTTCTGCCGTCGGACACGCAGTTAGCCTACGTCCTGCAACCGAAACTTGACGGCTTGGCGATTGTCATCACGTACGAGAACGGCGTCTTGAGGCGCGCGGCGACCCGGGGCAACGGCGAACTCGGCGACGATGTTACCGCCAACGTCAAGACGATACGCACCGTGCCCTTGCGCATACCGCTTGATCCCCGCGCCGGCGCCGCTCCCAGCCGTCTGGTCGTCCGCGGCGAGATTCTATTCCACAAAGACAGCTTCCTTGAGCTCAATCGCGAGCAAGAGGCGCAGGACTTGCCCGCCTACATCAACCCGCGCAATACAGCGTCCGGCTCGCTTAAGCAAAAGGACAGCCGCGAAACCGCCAAGCGCAAGCTCACCGCTTACATCTATGCCATCGTTGACAGCAACGGTGTGGAACTGGATTGTGAATGGGAAATCCTGCAGTATCTGACGGCTATGGGCTTCAACGTCATCACCGACGCCTCGCGCTGCGGCAGCCTCGGCGACGTGATTCAGGCGCTGCCGGCATGGGAAGCGAGGCGCGAAGATCTCCCCTTTGAGATCGACGGCTTGGTCCTAAAAGTTGACGAGCTTTCGCTCGCGCGCGAGCTTGGTGTTGTCGGCAAGGATCCACGCGGCGCCATCGCCTACAAGTTTCCGGCGGAAGAAGCCACTACCCAGCTGATTGGCCTCACCATTGGTGTAGGTCGCACCGGCAAAGTCACGCCGACCGCGCAGCTCGATCCCGTCTTCATCGGCGGAGTGACCGTCTCCAACGCCAGCCTGCACAATTATGACCAGGTGGCGGCCTTGGATATCCGCATGGGAGACCGCGTCGTCGTCAAGCGCTCAGGTGATGTCATTCCCTACGTGATCGGCCCGGTGACCGGCGCGCGTGATGGCAGTGAGATGCCGATTCTCCCGCCAGAGGCTTGCCCTTTCTGCGAGACCAAGCTGATCCAACCGGCGGGCGCGGTGGACTGGTTTTGCCCCAACCTCAAGTGCCCGGAACGTGTCATGCGCACGCTTGAATTCTTCGTATCGCGCGGCGCAATGGATATTGAAGGCATGGGACCGCAAACCATCGTCACATTGATCGAACAAGGTCTCATCGAAGACGAAGCGGATATATTCTATCTGTCGGCGGAACCGCTGCTGGCGCTCGAAGGCTTCGCCGAAAAGAAAGTCGAGAACCTGCTCCATTCAATTGAGGGGGCAAGGTCTCGTCCTTTTGCCCAAGTGCTGACGTCGCTTGGCATTGATGGCGTCGGCACGACGGTCGCCGGACTGCTCACCGACAGCTTCTCTTCCATGGGGGACCTGGTCGCCACGGTCGAAAGCATTCGCGCGGCGGAAGAAAACTTCGCTGATGCGGCGCAGCCCTTGATCGCCTCATCTGACGCTGGCGATCCGGATGTCAGCAAACTGCTGCACCGACTCCAGCATCCAACGGCGGAATTGGCGCCGCGATACCTGGACGCCGCCGATCTCTCGGTTCGCTTGGAACGCCTGCTGCGCCCCCTTCATATGTCGCCAAGCGAATTAAGGCAAATCGAAGCGCCCTTGACCGAACTAATCGCGGCATCGCGTCCCCTGCATGCAATCGAAGGCCTGGGTCCGATACTTGTCGAGAATATCGTGGCGTTTTTCGCTGACGACCACCAGCGGACGGTACTCTCCAAGATGCAAGCGGCCGGCGTCAACATGCGCGCGGAAGAAAAAGTCTTGGCGAGCATGGGACTGGCCGGCCAGACCTTCGTGCTAACAGGCTCAATGAGTGTCCCGCGTGGTGAAGTCAAAGCGCTGGTAGAAGCCAACGGCGGCAAAGTCACCGGCAGCGTCAGCAAGAAGACCAGCTATGTGGTTGCCGGCGATTCGCCCGGCAGCAAGGTGGAGAAAGCCCTCAAGATTGGCGTAGCAATCATCACTGAAAACGAGCTGCGCGCGCTGATTACGGGTTGAATCCAACCTTATCGCTTGTGCGTCCAGTTGGGGTTGGCAAATTGTTCCGATTTCAGCTCATTGACGCGCTTCAATTCTTGTTCGGACAGCGTGCCGGGCAAGAGCTCAAGTTCAAACTCGCGGGCGAATCCTACCACAATTGCGGCTGCCACATCCGACCATTCCGGCGTTCGACCCAGCAATTGCGACAAGGTAAGGGCGCGCCGCCGCACGCTGCGCCGCTGTCGCTCTCGTTCGTCCTCCGAATCAAAGACCAGCACATCGCAGATGCGCGCTACATCGCCGCCAAGCGGGAGCGTGCCGTGCTGCAGGATGACGCCTTTTCGTCGCATTTGCGCGCTGCCGATTATCTTCCGTCCGTCGGCCACGATCTCATAATGCGATGGCACATCGAAACAGACCGGTCCCGCCTCGGACTGGCGGAAGCCCGCGCCTTGATGTTTTGCCGATGCTGACAAGCCGATCTGCTCCAGGCCGCGTAGCAAACCTGCGCTTATTCGACGATAACTCTCAACCACATCACCGCTCGCCAACTCGTGATTCAGCGGCAGGCACAGGCTGTAAGTCAATTCGTCGCCGTGAAGAATCGCCTTGCCGCCGGTAGGTCGCCGCACCAATGCCCAGCCGTGCCGGTTTAGCGCCGGCAGGTCGGCTTCGCGGGCGCGCTGGCCATAGCCGAGCGACAGACTAAATGGCTTCCAGCCATAAAGACGCAGCGTCGGAGGCTGACTCCCATCGGCAACCGCATCTGCTACCGCCATATCAACTGCCATATTGCTGGCGCCGTCGCGAAAATCGGATTCTCGCAAGATGCGCATTTGCCCCATTTTGTGACCTTGCCTATACTGGCAGATAGTGATCAACTGGACACGAATGGACTATGCGCTGCATGTCCCAGCCAACAAGACAGAGAACCAGTGTTTCGACGCGCGCAAGTTCATCACAATCCGCTAGCCAAGCCGCGCCAGGGCCCGCGATCACTCCCGGCGCGCCCGTCTACAGTACAGCGCAATTCATCCGAAACCAAAAGCAGCCGCCACCTCCACCCGGTCGCGATTCGCTCGCACGCCAGCGCCGGCGCCGATTCGGTAGCGGGCGCCGCCGCAATGAATGGATCTGGGTCATCTTAGCAGGTGGCATGATATCTGTCTTTGGTTTCCTTATTGTGGCGATGTTTGTCCTGGTTCGCGTTCCGCAAGCAAACCAGGTCGCCATTCCAACCGCCGATTTGACGCCGGTCTTGCCCACGCCCGTCGATGCGCGCAGTGAATTCGTCGCCGATGGCAGGCGCGTCGGCGTCGATGTCCTGCAGCTGGATGATGGCAGCCTCGTCGAATTGGCGCCTTGGGATGGGCAAACACGTTACACCGTCGTCGTCGCCGGTTTGGACAGCCGGCCCGACCAAACTGGTGAGCCGGTTCGCACCGATAGCTTGATGCTCGTCAGCCTGGACCCCGCCAGCAAGAGTGTCGGCGTACTCAGCATACCGCGCGATCTGTGGGTCCAGATACCGGGCCAGGATAAGCGCGATCGCGTCAATCGCGCCTATTTCATCGGCGAGGGGCGCGGTCCCGGTATTGGCGCCCGTCTCTTGCAGCAGACCGTCAGTTGGAATCTCGGCATGCGGGTTCACAATTACGTGTTGGTCGACTTCAAGGTCCTAATTGATGTCGTCGATCTGCTCGGCGGCGTCGAAGTTTCGATCGATTACGCCATCAATGACGAACGCTACCCGGACATGAATTACGGCTTCGATCCCTTTTACCTGCCGCCCGGAACGCACGTGCTCAACGGCAACGACGCGCTGCGCTTTGCCCGCACCCGGCACGGCAATAACGATGTTCATCGCGCCGAGCGCCAGCAGCAAGTTCTGTATGGCATCCGAAATCGCGTATTAAGTATCGATTTCCTCCAACTGATTGGGCAGATGCCCGCCCTCTTAAGCAGTCTCAGTGAGAATTTGCAGACCGGGCTCGACCTGCAGCAAATCGTCCAACTGGCCTTCTTCACCAGAGACATCGAGGCGGACAATATCACGATGCGGGTGATGAACTTCAATTATTTGCAGGAATACGTCACTGAAGAATATCAGCAGCAGGTATTGATACCAATTGTGGAGCGGCTGCCTACACTATTAAAAGAGACTTTCGGAGAAGATTACGCGCGGTAAAAAAGACAGCGCGCCGAGCTAGCACGCTGCCGATTAGAACTTACCCACTGTACCGTGTAGCCATAGTGTCTCGAACCTGAAAAATTACAGGCCGGGAATCGCTTGATAACCGCTGTCTTGGCTCAGGCCTATCACATTGGCCACCAAAGATAGACTCCCCTTTAGAGAATGTTGGCTCGGCACGTATAGTTCTATCACGTATACAGCAGGCAGGGGTCGTTATAGCAGATATGTGAATGGCTGTCAAATGCGCGCCGACGGGCAATCTGCCAAGCTGCCGCCTGCGCAGGAAACCACTGTGCAACTATAATATTGTTGTTATTAGGGCATCGTTCGCTTTGGGATTTTTAGATACGGGAGAAAACACATGAATGATGATCTTATGCGCGAAAGTCTGGCCGAGCTAATCGGCACTTTTGTTCTCGTATTTGTGGGATCTGCGGCCGTCCTGGTTGCGCCGATATTTGGCGTGCTCGTGCCGGCGCTTGCTCATGGTCTGATCCTCTGCAGTTTGATCTACACCTACGGCCATATTTCCGGCGCGCAAGTCAACCCGGCCGTCACCCTCGGTTTGACTGTCGGCGGAAAACAAGACCCGAAAAGATCCGCCTATTTCATCGTAGCGCAGTTCATCGGCGGCATCATTGCCGCTATCGTACTGGTGGCGGTTTTCCCGCCTGAAAACGCCGGGGTCGCAACTTTCCTTGGTGATGCCGGCTACAACTACGGCCAGACGACCGGCTTCTTGACCGAGGATTCCGTCTGGACGGCAGCCGTCTACGAAGCCATCTTGACATTCTTCCTGGTAAGCGCGGTCATGCAGGCGGCGGCTTTCGGGCGAGCCGGGAAGCTGGCCGGCGTCGCTATCGGCTTGACCCTGGCGGCCAGCATTCTGGCTGGCGGACCGGCCACGGGCGCGTCGCTCAACCCCTCCCGCACCTTTGGACCCGCTTTGGTCGCCGGTGACTTGTCATACGTTCTGCCTTACCTGGTCGGCATATTTGGCGGTGGCATCGTCGGTGGTTTGGTTCACGGCTACGTCCTGAACGCGGACGAGTAGTCCAACAAAAAAGGGGGCATTCATTTGCCCTCTGGACATTGCTGTTCGCCGCTACATTCAGCAGGGTTACTCTTCCGGCAGATCCAGCTGAATGTGAAGATCTTTCAGTTGCTCCGGCTCCGCAAATGTAGGCGCATGCGCCATGATATCGCTGCCGTTTTGCGTCTTGGGAAATGCGATCACTTCGCGGATATTCGGCGCGCCGGCCAGCAGCATGACCAAACGATCAATGCCCCAAGCCATACCGCCATGCGGCGGCGCTCCATATTCAAATGCTTCCAGCATGTGGCCGAACTCCCGCTTCGCATGCTCCATCGTCTGCCCGATTAAAGGAAATATTTTCTCCTGAATCTCCCGGTCGTGAATGCGGATACTACCCCCGCCGACTTCGTATCCATTGCAGACTAAGTCGTATTGTGAGCCGCGCGCCCGGCCAGGGTCTGTGTCCAACAGATGAAGATCATCAGTTAGCGGCATGGTAAACATATGCTGCGAGGGATCCCAGCGTTCGTTTTCTTCATCCCAGATGAACTCCGGAAAATCAATCACCCAGCAGAAGGCCAGCAGATCGTCGTCCAAATTCATCTCGGCTTTGAAGTGGTTGCGCAGCGCATCGGTGACCGCGTAGACAACTTCCGCCTTGTCGGACATGAAGAGCAGCAAGTCGCCGCCCTCCGCGCCCATTGCCTCGATGAGCTCCAGCTTCAGCTCGACGCTGAAATGCTTGCCGATGGGTCCGCGCAACTGGCCTTCGGGATCTGTCGGAATTGTGATGTAGGCCAAGCCCTTTGCCCCGGCCTGCCGAGCCAGGTTTTCCAGGTCTTTCGCCACCTTGCGCAGCTGCGTACCGCTTAGCTCGGCCGAAACGCCCGGCACGCGCATGCACTTAACCTTCTTGCCCGCTTTGACGTTCTCGACGAAAACGGGAAAGGCGCTGCGTCCCGCGATTTGGCTAATATCCATGGCGCGCAGGTCGAAGCGTATGTCCGGTCGATCCGTGCCGTACTGCTCGAAAGCATCATGATGGCAAATGCGCGGAAACGGCTCGGCGATCAGGCGTTTTTGCGGTGTGATTTCTTTGGCGATGGCGGTCGCCAACTCTTCCATCAGCTGCATGATATCTTCACGTTCGACAAAACTCATCTCCAGATCGAGCTGTGTGAACTCCGGCTGTCGATCGCCCCGCAGATCTTCGTCCCGAAAGCAGCGCGCAATCTGAAAATAGCGCTCGAACCCGCCAACCATCAGCAGTTGTTTAAGTTGCTGCGGCGATTGGGGCAAAGCGTAAAACATTCCCGGCTGCAAGCGACTCGGCACCAGAAAATCACGCGCGCCTTCCGGTGACGTCTTGAACAAGATGGGCGTCTCGATTTCGATAAAGTCTAGTTTGTCGAGGAAATCGCGGATAAATTTCACCGTCTTGTGCCGCAGCAACATATTCTCTTGCATCGCTTCTCGCCGCAAATCCAGGTAACGGTGCCTCATTCGCAGCGCTTCATCAACGGGACCCTCATCTTTGTTGATGTAGAATGGCGGTGTCCGCGACTGGTTGAGGATAGCGATGTCATCGGCGACGATGTCGATATCGCCGGTCGCCAAATCAGGATTGGCTGTACCCTCCGGGCGAATCCGCACCTTGCCGCAGACCTGCAGCACATACTCGTTTCGAGCGCTATTGGCGATGGCATGGGCGGCCGGCGACGCTTCCAGATCTACGACGACTTGCGTGATGCCCCAACGGTCACGCAAATCAATGAAGATCAAGCCGCCTTGATCGCGGCGCCGATTCACCCAACCCGCAAGCCGAACTGGCGTACCGGCGTCTTTCTCACGAAGCTCGCCACAAGTATGCGTCTTCATCATCGTGCATTCGCTCCTGATTCAGCAGTTCTCCGCGAACAGCCGTTCCGCGGCTAAGTCAGCGCTACAGCTTATCACGGTCAATTAGGCAAATGTATGGTCATTCTGATCACTCAGTCGCAGCCCTGCCGGACTTTACAGCGTCCTCGGTTGTGACTAAACTTTCGCTGATGAACATCAACGAATCCCCAATCACGAAACGACAGTTGGGCAAGGCGCTGCTCGCAATTGGAATCGTCGGCTTCTTCGCCATCTTGCTAATCGATGTCATAGACGTAGGTCGCCAGGGCGGCATCGGCCCGGCGCAGTCGCTGGCCCTCACGATCTTGGTGCTCATTGCGCTTGTCGGCCTGTCGCTCATTCCCTTGGGTGATGCCCCGGCATGAGCCAGGCAACTAATCGCTTGCATCTCGCTCTCATGTGGGGCGCGACTGTCACACTCGCCTTCTCGCTTCTCGTTTACATCTTATATGCCGCCAACCTGATCGCTTTCCCCTACGATTACGATCAAGGCGAGGGTTTTGAAGTTCACGACACTGTACTCTTCAGCCGCGGCGAATTGCCTTATCGCGACACCGAGGCTTACCCCTTCTATGCCAGCAATTATCCGCCGCTCTTCCATGTGATGGCGGCGCCTTTCGTCTGGTTCTTTGGTCCCGCTCATTGGTACGGCCGGATGCTTGGTTTCCTTGGCTCGCTGGTCAGCGCAGCCGCAATCGCGTACGCCGTCTACCGAGACGGTCAGCAGCACCGCTGGATCGCGGTTCTGTCAGGACTTGCCTTTCTCAGCTCAAACTTCGTCTATCACATTGGCCCGCTTTACCGACAGCACACCATGATGGTCACTTTCGAAACCTTGGCGATAGTCATTTTGGCAACGGCCTACCCGCGGCGTGAAAAGCGTCTCATCGCGTTGGGACTCTTGCTGCTGATCTGCGCCGGATACACCAAGCAGTTGGCGGCGATTTCGGCCGCCGCTGCCTTTTCCTGGATGTTCTTGCGCGCCCCTCGACGCGTTTGGCGCTATCTGGTCGGTTTTGCGATAATCGGCTTGGCGATATTTGCAGGTCTCAACCTCGCCTCGGGCGGCCAGTGGTGGATTCAAGCGATCGTCGCCAACGTCAACGACTTCATTCCTGATCAGGCACTTGGTCTTTTCATGCTCTGGTTCAAGCTGCACGGCTTGCTCTTGATACCGGCAGCCTTGTTGCTGATTTACGAAACTTACCGGGATCGCCTTTCAATTTACAGCATCTGGTTCCTGGCGACCGCCGTACTCGGTGGAATCGCCTCCGGCACCTGGGGCGCGGGTGACAGCTACTTTGTCACCTCAATTGCCGCCGCTTGCATCTTAAGCGGCATATTCTTCTCTAGAATGCTCACCGGAGCCTGGGATCTTTCGTCCATCCGGCGATCACTTCCGATGCTGAAACTTGCACAAACCAGCATGATCGTCATTCCGCTTCTCTATCTGGGATACGCCCGCGCCACACTGAAAATGCCGACCGACGGCAACATTGCGCCAAGCGCCGCTGTCCTTGGTATTGAAGGCAATGTGCGGGACAACTTCTACGATGCCGCGTCCTTTGACGTTGGTGGCTACGCCCGCATCGGCTACTTTCTTAACGAGGAAGATCGGATAGCGGGCGACAGAATCGTCGGCTTGATCGCGGAAACAGAGGGACCGGTCTTGAGTGAAGAAGCCGGTTTCACCATGGCTGCCGGTCGCGAGGTCGTCACCAATCCTACGCAGCTGCGGAATTTGCATCTGGCCGGATTGTTTGCTGGCGAGCAGTTGATCGAGATGATCGAGGAGCAGACATTCGCGCTGGTGATTCTGAGGGCACAATTCTATCCGCCGCCTGTTCTGGCCGCCATTCATCGCCGCTATGCGCTTCGCCATACCATTCACATGAATGGATTCGACTATAGTATCTTGTATCCCACGCGCCCGGCTGAAGATTAGGAGCATCATCAGGTGACCACTGCCTATTTGACACACGACGCCTTCACGACGCATGACTTTCCGCGTCACCCCGAGCATGCCGGTCGGATCAAAGCCGTCTGGCAGCAGTTGGCTGCGCAAGGTCTGTCCCAACAGCTATTGCACATTGAGCCGGATGCCGCGACCGATGAGCAAATCTTTGCCGTACACACGGCGGAACATCTCAATCGGCTCATCAAGGTCGCTAATCAAGATCGCATGGTCCAGATCGAACGGGATACTTATGCCCTGCCGGTCTCCCTGGCAGCTGCACGTCTGGCCGCCGGCGGAGTCACTGGCGCAATTGACGCGGTCTTGGTCGGGCGCGCGCATAACGCCCTCGCCGTCGTCCGCCCGCCGGGCCATCACGCCACACCGAATTGGCAGATGGGCTTCTGTCTGCTCAACAACATCGCCATTGGCGCGCGCCACGCGCAGGCACAGCACCAAGTCGAGAAAGTGCTAATCCTGGATTACGATGTGCATCACGGCAACGGAACGCAGGATATCTTCTACGCCGATCCGTCGGTCATGTTCTTGTCGATTCACCAGAGCCCCTTCTATCCGGGCAGCGGCGCCTTCGATGAAACCGGCACCGGCGCGGGCAAGGGCTATACGTTGAATGTACCGATCGCCGGCGGCTTCGGTGATACGCCCTACCAGCGCATCTTCGCCGAGATTATTTGGCCGGCTGTCGAACGCTTCGACCCCGACCTGATGTTGATCTCCGCCGGTTTCGATGCCCATTGGGTCGATCCGCTCGCGAACATGCAACTCAGCCTTGGCGGTTATGATCACCTGGCGTGCGAATGCATCAAGATGGCGGAACATCTCTGCGACGGCAAAATCGTATTCGTCATGGAAGGGGGCTACGATCTCGAAGCGCTGTCACATGGCTGGTGCAATATCGCCCGCGCGCTTATCGGAGTCGACGAACTCAGCGATCCCTGCGGCGACGCGCCCGCACAGTCATCACAAACCATTCAGCCGGTGATCGACCAGCTTAGGCGCATTCACGGACTCTAGGTCAGCATCAGATCGCCTTCGAGCCCGTGTTCCTGCACCAACGCGCCCCGCAGGTCAAATATCTGATCGCGTAATGCGGCCGCCTTCTCGAACTCGAGGGCTTGCGCCGCCTTCTGCATCTCCCGTTCCAGCTCGTCAATCATGTGCTGCAGTTCATCGGCGGGTAAGGCTTGCAGACCCAAGTCGATCGTCGCCTTCTTGTCGTCTCCCTCGTCGTCGATCGCGCGCAGGCGGTCAGTGATATCTTGTATATCCTTCACGATTTGCTGCGGCACGATGCCACGCTCGCGGTTATGCGCCTCCTGTTTGGCGCGGCGTCGATCGGTCTCGCCAATCGCTGCCTTCATGGCGGGCGTGTACGACTCGGCGTACATGATCACCTGGCCTTCCAGGTGCCGCGCCGCCCGGCCAACCGTCTGAATCAGCGCCGATTCCGAGCGCAGGAAGCCCGCCTTGTCCGCATCGAGAATCGCAACCAGCGACACCTCCGGCAAGTCGAGACCTTCACGCAGCAAGTTGATGCCGACCACCACATCATAGACGCCCATTCGCAGATCACGCAGGATTTCCACCCGCTCCAGCGTGTCGACCTCGGCATGCAGGTACTGCCCTTTGATGCCTAGTTCGTTCAGATAACCCGCCAGCTCTTCCGACATGCGCTGCGTCAGAGTTGTCACCAGAACGCGCTGACCATTGCGAACGCGCAAGGCGATCTCTTGCAGCAGGTCATCGATCTGCCCTTCAATCGGCCGCACGTCAATCTGCGGGTCGACGATGCCGGTCGGACGGATGATTTGCTCCACCACTTGATCGGCATGTTGATGCTCGTAGGGACCCGGCGTTGCGCTGGTGTACATCGTCTGCCCGACGCGTTCTTCGAACTCGGCGAATTGCAGCGGCCTGTTATCCAACGCGCTGGGCAAGCGAAATCCGAAATCGACCAGGACTTGCTTGCGCGCCTTGTCACCATTGTACATGCCACGAATCTGCGGCACCGTCATGTGACTCTCGTCGATGACGAGCAGGTGATCCTCGGGCAAATAATCGATCAAAGTGAAGGGCGCGCTGCCCGGCGGCCGCCGGTCAAAGTGACGCGAATAATTCTCGATGCCGGTTGTGAAACCGACTTCGCGCAGCATTTCGATATCGTAGCGCGTACGCTGCTCGATGCGCTGCGCCTCGATCAATTTATCTTCGCGCTTGAAGTAGGCGATCTGCTGCTCCAATTCTTCTTCGACGTCATGCAGCGCCTCGCGGATATGCTCGTCGTCTGTGATGTATTCGCGCGCGGGGAAGATTGTCACCAGGTCATGGATATGCACAACTTCGCCGGTAAGGGGATGAAACTCGACAATCTTCTCAATCTCATCGCCCCAGAGATAAATGCGAAAAGCCGTCTCCGAATAACCCGGTACGATCTCCAGCGTATCGCCGCGCACGCGGAATGTGCCGCGGCGCAATTCCATGTCGTTGCGCGAGTACTGGATACGCACCAGATCACGCAGGACGCGTTCACGCCGCACCTCTTCACCGACCTTAAGCTCCACCGACATCTTCTGCCAATTCACCGGGTCACCGATGCCATAGATGCAAGACACCGATGCCACAATCAGAACATCGCGGCGGGAGAAAAGCGAAGCCGTCGCCGACAGCCGCAAGCGCTCAATCTGTTCGTTGATATCGGTCGATTTCTCGATGTAGAGGTCGTGCCGCGGTACATAGGCTTCCGGCTGATAATAGTCGTAATAGCTGACGAAATACTCGATGGCGTTGTTGGGGAAGAGCCGCTTGAACTCAGCGTAGAGCTGCGCCGCCAGCGTCTTATTATGCGCCATCACCAATGTCGGACGTTGCGTCACCTGTACGATGTTGGCGATAGTGAAGGTCTTGCCCGTGCCGGTTGCGCCGAGCAAGGTCTGATGTCGATGACCCTGACTTAACCCAGCCAGCAGTTCCTCGATAGCAGTCGGCTGATCGCCGGTAGGCGCGTAAGGAGCGTCCAGTTCAAATTCAGGCACAGCATTGCCCCAGATTTGCGAACAGGTGTTCGTGATATTGCCGATTATAACGTTTCCGAGGCGGTCCTAGCAAGGTCACAAGCGTCGATAGCGCTGGGTTTTTCGCCGATCATGAAGCTCGTTATTGACAAGGTCAAGAACCAATGCTAGTCTCGTTGTTCGCAACGCTAGCCGTTGCCTAATGATGCGGGGTGGAGCAGTGGTAGCTCGTTGGGCTCATAACCCAAAGGTCGTTGGTTCGAATCCAGCCCCCGCTATTGAGCTGATGTAGCTCAGCTGGACAGAGCGCGCGACTCATAATCGCGAGGTCGGAAGTTCAAGTCTTCCCATCAGCACTGAATGGGACCCGAAGGCGGGTCTTTTTTGATTCCCTCCACATAGATTTGACTTTTGAAACAGATGTGCTAGTATTTAGGTAACGTACAGCGATTTTCGCGTGCATGATAGGTCTATTCACGGAGAGGAAGGACAAAATGAATCGCGTCGATTTCTTGTTGAAGATCATCGCTGCTGCCGATGGTGAAGCTGTTACGCCGGCTCAATTGCAGAAAGTGGCGTTCCGTTTGGGAATGGAATGGACCGAATATTTGCCCGACGACTACTATGCTTTCCGAAAGTACGATTATGGTCCCTTTTCCGCAGAAATCTATCGTGACGCCGAACAACTTGAGCGCCAAGGCAAGATCACAATTTCTATAAATCCGCGAGGCGGTTGGAAAGAATATTCAGTTACTCGTTATGAATTGGACGCGGATTTGGAAGAGATTCCGGAGCAAGTCCTGCTGTATATCGACGAGACGGTAAGATGGGCGAGGACGCTTAGCTTTCAAGGACTAGTTCGAGAAGTCTACAGAATGTATCCAGAATACCGTGAAAACAGTGTATTCCAAGATTAGGAAATTCATGACTCTAATCATCGGGGTAAAGTGCGAAAATGGGATTGTCATTGGTGCAGACAGTATTGCTACGTACGGCACGCCAACTGGGACGCCCACCATTGAGCAAGAGATAGACAGTAAGATTTCCGTCGAAGACGGAGATGTCATTGTTGCTACCTCTGGCGCTGTAGGTCTGAGCCAGTTGATATTGGATGAACTACATGCTAATTGGAAGCAGATTAAGAAAAAACCAATTGGTCGTGCTAGAACTGAAATGACGAAGCTCGTTTGGAAGCCGATTCGTCCTGCGATGGAGAGAGCAACCTTGGCAAAGCACCTCCTGGGTCCAGCTGTTCTAGATAATGCTATCTGCGCTTCAATAATTGCTTTACCACTGGCTGGACGTCACATACTGTTACAGTTTTTCCCCCAAGCCGACTCCGAAGAATGCACATGGGAGTTACCTATGGTATCGCTGGGAAGCGGACAAGCTCAAGCCGACCCGTTTCTGGCTTTCGTAAAGCGCATATTTTGGAACAACCGAGCACCAAAAACGATACCAGAAGGGATTTTCGGTGTACTTTGGACGCTCCAGCATGTAAGCACCGTGAAAGCGGGAGGTGGTGTCGGTGGCAAGGCGTCGATTGCAGTGCTAGAGCAGCAAGACAATGTTTGGACGGCTGAAAAGCTTAACGAAGATCGACTCTCGGAGCACCTTCTGGCCGTTGGAGAGGCTGAATCGTTGCTTAAGGAATTTCGAAAGCGGTTCAATCCTGATGAAAATGGAGACACGTCTTAGCATTAGGAGCATGTGCGCCGGCCGTTGCTGTCTACAGGACTCGGCCGCCTATGGCGGATATTGTCTTGTAGCCTTAGGTGGCGAGACTAGATAGCTATAGTTCATGACTCATCAGATCAATTGCTGATTCCCGTCGCCGACTGACCCACCAGCGATCCCCTTCGGCGCTAACCACCACCTCCGCCGGCCGCGGACGCGCATTATAGTTGCTCGCCATCGCCATGCCATAAGCGCCGGTCGTCATGATCGCGACCTTGTCACCGGCACGCAACATCGGCATTTTCCGATCGCGCGCCAGCACATCAGCCGATTCACAGACCGGGCCTACGACCTGCGCCGTCACCTCTTCGCCATTCGACTTTCGCAGGGGAACAATTTCATGGTGCGCGCCATACAGGGCCGGCCGGATCAGCTCCGCCATACTGGCGTCGACGATGTAATAGACCTGTCCGGCCTGCCGTTTCACGTACAGCACCTCGGCAACCAGGATTCCCGCATCCGCCACAATCGAGCGTCCGGGTTCAAGCAGCACCTCGTATCCCCCCAGGCGCGGCGAGAGCGCGTCTACAAATGCGCTCAGGGACGGCACACAATCTCCAAAGCGATAGGCCACCGGCAGGCCGCCGCCCAGGTTGATCGTTCGGATAAATGGAAAGGGACGAATCAACTCAAGCAATCGGTCCAACGCTGCGCAAGTCGCTTCGATGTCGCCGAGCTGACTGCCGATATGAATATGGATGCCGGCGAAATCAATGCATGGGTATTTCGAGGTATTCGCCAACACGCCACGAATGACGTCCGCCGTAAGACCAAATTTGGCGGCGCCGTGACCGGTCGCCATGTACGGATGTGTATTCGCCGTCACCTCCGGATTCAGCCGCAAGGCGGCACGTACCGTATCGATGCCCCTATCCTGCGCGGCGCTGTTGATGTAGTCCAGCTCGGCAAGATTTTCGACATTGAACCAGCCGACGCGGCTTTCAATCGCAAACGCGATTTCGTGGCGCGTCTTGCCCACGCCCGCGAAGACAATGTCCTCCGCGTGGGCTCCAGCATGCAACGCGCGATAGATTTCTCCACCACTGACACAGTCGAAGCCGGCGCCGGCGTCCTTCAAGCCGCGTAGAATCGACAGACTGCCATTCGCCTTGACGCTGTAGTGAATATGAGCGTTCAGCGCTTTGAAGCTATCGCGGATTCGCCGAAAGTTTTCGACGGCGCGTTTTAGACTGTATACGTAAGTGGGCGTGACCGTCTCACCGATGACCGTCTCAATGTCGCAGTCATCGATCATCAGCTTCTCATCAGCGTAGCGGATGGAAGTATTGAAAACCATTTTCGTCCGCCGTAGACCGTATAACAGAAAACGGAGACACTATGCATGTGTCTCCGCTTGACGGGAGCGACGGGATTTGAACCCGCGATCTCCGGCTTGACAGGCCGGCATGTTAAACCGCTACACCACGCCCCCTACTGATGCGCTTAATCTAACATCGCGCGGATTCACTGTCAAGTGGAGAAGGCCGCACCTTGATCAGCGCCGTCACCAAAGCCGGGATCGCTGACCTGTAGCTTCCGTATCATTGGAGCAGCGAATCATATAGAATACGCGCATGGTCGTATTCATAAACGGGACACGCCCGGGAATGAAGATGATGATCGGTTGGGACGCCTTTTTCGCTTATCGCCGTTCCATCACGAGGTCATCATCCGTTTCGGCAATACTCGCTATGTCGGCTATGGCGCCAATCCAGGCTAGCCGGAAAGGTAGTATCGACATGGGCCGCTTTAACGAAATCCTGCCCTTGAGACAGCAAGCGCTTGTGCGCGACGGCTGGCTGAAGCGGCGGCTGGCAACGATCATTCCCGAACTGATGGCGCGCGAAAACTTGGACATGTGGATCGTCGCCTGCCGCGAATACAACGAAGATCCCGTGATCATTTCAATGCTGCCCGCCACATCCATGTCGGCTCGCCGGCGAACAATTCTCATTTTTGTTCGCGCTGGCGACGGCGCTGTCGAACGGCTTACGGTGTCTCGTTATGAATACGAGGGATTCTATGAGGCAGTCTGGAATCCTGACGAAGAAGAGCAGCACGACTGCCTCGCGCGAATCGTGAGCGAGCGCGATCCCAAGCGCATCGGCATCAATGTCTCTCGCACCTTCTCCTTTGGCGACGGGATATCTCATACTGAGTTCCAGCAGATCAACGATGCGCTGGGTGAACCGTATGCGGCGCGCATCGTCAGTGCCGAGAACCTCTGCGTCGGCTGGCTGGAAAGGCGTCTGGCAGAAGAAATCACCACCTATCCGCGTCTTGCTCAAACCGGGCGCCAGATTATCACCCGCGCCTTCTCGACTGCCGTTATCCATCCCGGTATCACCACCACGGCCGATGTCGTCTGGTGGATGCGGCAGACCATGCAGGACGCCGGCTTGTATGCCTGGTTCCAGCCGACCATCGACATTCAAGCGCCCGGACAAAGCTATCAGAATACAGAGAACCCGCGTGAGACTATCCTGCCCGGCGACCTGCTCCACTGCGATATGGGCTTCCACTATCTGGGTCTTGCTACCGACCAGCAGCAGCATGCCTACGTTCTGCGCCCCGGCGAAACTGAAGCGCCTGCCGGGCTGCGCGCTGCCCTGCAAGACGGCAACCGCCTGCAAGATATCCACTTGGCGGAAACGCTGGTCGGACGAAGCGGCAACGATGTGCTGCACGCTGCGCTAGCCAAAGCCAAGGCGGAAGACATCCGGCCACAGATCTATACCCATGCCCTGGGTTTTCACGGCCACGCCGCCGGACCTCTCGTTGGACTCTGGGATCGTCAGGACGGCGTGCCGGGTATCGGCGATTATCCCTTCTACGATGATACGGTCTACTCGATCGAACTCAATGTCGTCAAAAGCGTACCGGAGTGGGACGGGCAAGAGGTGCGCATCATGTTGGAGGAAGACGCGGTGCTGACCGGCGGGGAAGTTCGCTGGCTTGATGGACGACAAGAAGCCTTCTACCTCATCGGCTAATCCAACGCTAATCTGCGTTTACAGCTTATTTTCATCTCAATCAAATTCTCTTTACAACTCATTTCTACCATTGCAGAGAAGGTAATCCTACTGTCCCTGCAATGAAAGGAGTGAGCGATGAAATCACTTGCACGCAACTCGATTCTTTCGCTGATCGTCGGCGGTCTAATCGCGACATTCGTCTTCGGTGTCTTACCGGTAGCGGGCATACGCGCCGTCGGCATCGTCACACATCCCAATGATGTCTTCGCCGAAATTTATCACGACGCCAGCCCGTCCGTGGTCGCCATCAGCGTCACAACGGAAGGGAGCGGCGGCAATGGCTCCGGTTTCGTTATCGACCGCGACGGACACATCGTAACCAACGCCCATGTGGTGGACGAAGCGAGCGAGATTGTGGTCGAATTCCTCGAGGGCGGCATCTTCCGCGCTGAATTGATCGGGCTTGATCTGTCCTCCGATATCGCCGTCATCCGGGTTGACACGCCGGCCGACCAACTGAATCCGATTCCATTTGCCGATTCCGATACCCTGCTCGTCGGCCAGACGGTCCTGGCAATTGGCAGTCCCTTCGGACAAGGCTGGACCTTGACCTCGGGCATCGTCAGCGCCGTCGACCGCACCATTCGCGGCTTGACTGAATTCTCCGTTGGCGGCGTCATCCAGACCGACGCCTCGATCAATCCCGGCAACAGCGGCGGACCATTGATCAATCTTGACGGCGAGGTCATCGGCGTCAACTCACAGATCATCAGTGGCGCGCGCAGCAGTTCCGGCGTCGGCTTCGCCATACCGGCAAACCTGACGCAGCGCGTCGCCAATACGCTGATCGCGGACGGCGAGATGAAATACAGTTATCTCGGCATATCCGGTATTGATGTCAATCTCAATGTCATTGAAACCTTGGGACTGCCGAATAACTTTCGAGGCGTCGTTGTCGACTCCTTGCTTGAGGACGGCCCAGCCACCGATACCGGCCTGCATGAGATCGCCGAGATGCGCACGCGCGGCGGCGATCTGGTTGACATGCGCGTTGACATTATCACGGCGGTCGACGGCGCCGCGATCAACGGCATGAACGATCTGATCACTTATCTGGCTCGTCATACGCGACCGAATCAGGACGTGTCGCTGACGATTCTTCGTGATGGCGAGACCGAGATTCAGTTGCCGATCAAGCTTGGCTCTCGCTAGTCCCTCGCGGAGCATCTCCTGCCCTCGCCTAACCGGTGGGGGCAGGTTCCTCGCATGATCATCCAGCAGAATCCACTCTATCGCTGGTCTACTTCCTGAGCGGCGCCATCGACTGCCACCTGCGAGTAGTCTTTAACTGCCCTGCGGAAACGTGTATATTGTATTCATAGCGATTCAGCAAGGGTCCCCGCGATGTCAAACATTCGCTGCCAGAAGCAGCAGCTGCAACTCGGCAATGGCGTCTGGTCCATGGTGCACAAGGTGGAACTCGCCGCTGATCAGCTCAGCTTTGAAGACCTGCATCCCATGAGCAGTTATATCCGTCAGCAGGATATCGCTCGCATGCACTATGCGCGGGCGCTCGCTCGCGGCGAAGACAATCCGCATATATTGACCTGGACCGCGATGCAGACCGACCGCCGAACAAGCCAGACCTTCCCCAATCTAACGTACACTAGCGATGATGGCGAAATCATCATCTGTGCCAACTCATTCATCACCTACGTTTTGCGCAAGCTCCTCGCCAAGGGCTGGCTGCAGCTCCACGAATACATCGGCGACACTTACGAATGGCAAGTTGATATTCGCGCGGGAAACCCTGAGTGGCAGAGCCGCGCCAACGCCATACTGAGTTATTTTGAAGAGTCGATCCAGCTCGACCTGTATCCCAATATAGAGCGAGGCAGTTACCGGCCGCGTATCTTCCGTCCCTTCGACGTGCATCACAATTTCGTGCGTATCGGTCGTTGCGATTTCATCCGACACTTCGTCCAGAATCACGAACGACGGGTCATCTTCAACACCTCACATTTTCTGCACGAACATGACGACCTCATCAGCCATCATTCCGGACATGGCGATGCGATTGGATTGATGATCGCCGAGGCCACGGTCTTGCGCCCGCCAATCTATCGACGCGGCGCTCTGCTTTACGATGGCGAGTCATGGCGCATCGAATCAATCAGCCTCGAAGACATCTCACTCATCTTGCCCGGCGAGATTAAGCTCGGCGCCGGCCACAATGCCGATTCCCGCTTCTACCTTAATCCAGGAGAACCACAGCCGATTTCACTCTATACCCGCGCCGCGAACATGCGCGAGGCCGGTCCCCCGCTGGATCGCACGCCACCGATGGAAGACCGTACCGAATTTGTCTTGGTGAACAGGCAGGTAGTCGCTTGGAAACGTGGCGGAGAATTGCAGATCCCGCAAAATGGCTTCGTACTTTCTTTGCAGGACGGCGTTCTACCGGCCGACACGGTCGAGAGCATCATCGACGATGCCTGGGTGGAATACGAGCTGGCGGAAAGCGCTCAGCCGATTCAAGCGGGCGTACAAGCGGGACCAACACTGCTTATGGATGGCGTAAATGTACTCGCGCAAGCGGCGGCACAGGAAGAGTTCTGGACGACTCAGGACGGTAGGATCGGCATTTCACCGGTGCACATGAACTTCTCAGCGGAAAGCCATCGCAAAGCCCGCACTGCTATCGGCATCAAGGCGGACGGTGACTTGCTGGCTATGGTGGTGGACGGCTGCGATCCGGCCAGCAAGACAGAGCTCGACGGGGCCGGCGTTACACTGCCCGAACTCACGGAGCTGCTTCAGACGGCAGGCACGGTGGCTGCGCTGAATCTAAGTGGAGAGGGATCAAGCCTCCTCTTCGTCGCCGGCGGACTGGCAAACACCCCGTCTGATCGGCGGGGCCATGGCGGCGTCGTCTTTGAACGGATGCTGCCGTCAATCGGCATTGTCAGCTGAGTCAGCGACAGCCTGCAACTGCAGCCAGATGCCTTCATCAAGTTCTACCGCGCCCGCCGACATGACGCGATCGTAGTATTGATCACCGCGCTCACCTGGCGCCAGAATCTCGTCAACGCCCGGCAACTGCTTCAGATTCTTCACGCGCGCCAGAAGATCGCTGACGCCCGCTTGAAAACTGTCGAGATCATCCGCCAGAAGCTCAGGATCAATGGCGAACACCAGGTTGCCCCAGTCGCGCTTCGTACCGTCTTCGTTGCGAATCGCGCCAACCAAAGGTCGTGTCAGAACCTCGACGATCAGCGCCAAGGCCGCGCCTTTGTAGCCGCCAAATGCCTTGATGGCGCCGGTCAACGCCGCCGCCGGATCGGTCGTTAGCCGTCCCTCGCTATCGTAGGCAACACCTTCGGGAATCGATGCGCCTTCGGCATTTGCCAGCACGATCCCATAATAGGCGATTGCAGCCGTCGCCATATCAAATACAATGGGCGCCCCGGCGGTAGGAATCCCGATTGCGAAAGGATTGGTGCCGAAAAAGGCTTCATAGGAGCCGTGCATCGCCACCAATTCCATCGAGCCTGCAAAGACAAAACCGATCAATCCGGCGTCCGCCATCCGCCGCGCAAAATAGCCGATGGCGCCGGTGGCTGAGTTCGTGCGCCGTGTACCAACAATGCCGAATCCGTGAGCTTTCGCCTTCTCCACGGCAAGTTCAGTCGCCTGCGTCAAGACCACCATGCCCTGATTCCAATCGCCGTCTATCAGTGCCGATAGCTTGGTATCCTTCACAATTCTGATCTCGCCCGCGGCTCTATTGGCCGGCAGACCGGCGCCAAGCAACTTGATAACATTCTGATTGTTGCCGCGCAGCTGCGCGTACATGATGATCTCCAGCACAATCTCGGTATCGGCCGCGTCGAAGCCTTGCGCCGCGATCGCTCGCCGCGTCACCGACCGCAATTCTTCAATTGAAACTTTCATGCGCTCGCTCTCGATTCCGCGTTCGTCACGCGCCTACTTCTTCCCCAGCGCCAGGCCGTTGGCGGTCAGATAGGTATAACTGTCCTGTACCGCCTGCAGCATATCCGTCGCGCAGCGATCCAGTTCGACGATATGCCACTCCGCCGTATCGGCCGTGGCATGCACGATGCCGGGCACATCCATCTTGCCCTGCCCTACCGCAGTCATGTTATCGTCCTTGTCGAGCGGTCCGTCTTTGAGATGGATCAGCGGCGCGCGCGCGCCAACCTGCCGCACGACATCAACCGCGTCCATTCCGCCCACCTGCGCCCAGTAGGTATCGATTTCCAGGAAGACATTCTCGTCCAATTCCTCGAGGAACTCGTCGAGCGTTGACCGACCGTTTAACTGCTTGAACTCCCACCAATGATTGTGATAACCAAGCGCGAGTCCGTTGACGCGCGCGAACTCGCTGCCGTCATTCAGCTTTGCGCAGACGCTCTTGATTCCATCGACGGTCTCAAATTCTGTCGGCGGCAGGAAGGCCACGCAGACGCGTTCCAAGCCAAAAGCCTCGGCGATTTGCAGTACCGATTCTTTGTTGGCGTCATCGGGAAAGGGCACGTGGCTGTTTGGCACGCTTAACTCGAGTTCGCGAAACAGATTCGCCGCGTTCGCCAGTCCGCCCGGCATGCCGCCGTAGGGTTCGACGCCGATATATCCCATTTCGGCCACACGGCGGACCGTGCCTTCGAAATCTTTGCCCAGTTCCTCGCGCAGCGAGTACAACTGCAGGGCGAGCGGCTTCAGGTCAGGCATGGCATTTTCCTTTGATTAACTTCACTATCGATTGTCCGTATTGTTGCGCGTCTCAGACGGAATTCCAGTGTCAATCGCGCCCGGCAATTTATTCTCAAACTGCCCTATCTGCTTGTAGCCTTTTATTATGCCTTCCAGTAAACTGTTTGCTTGTGTCGCAGCTGATTGGGAAAAGCAGGGACCGCTTGAATATCCGCCAGCCTGCCAAACCGGGAGTCAAATAATGGCAGCCGCCGCATCCAAGTCGAAAATAGACGCGCAATCGCCGCCACGCGGATACTCCGCTTTTCGTATCTGGAAACGGCTGATGTCCTATATGTTGCGATACCGGATTTGGGTGGCCACTGCCATGGTCGGTATCATCGGCACCAACATATTGGCGGTTACCGTACCTTATATCCTGCGCGATGTGATCGATGTCGGCATCGCCAAGCAAGACAGCGCTTACATGCTCAGCGCCGGCCTGCTGGTGGTTGGATTGGGCGTCCTGCGGGGCATTACCGCATTCATGAGTCGCTTCATTGGTGAACGGATGTCACACGTCGTCTCCTACGACATTCGCAATCAGATTTACGACAAAGTTCAGCGCCAATCCTTCACCTTTCACGATAACGCGCAAGTGGGCACGATCATTACGCGCGCCATCAGCGACGTTAACGAACTTCAGCGTTATTTCAATTACGGCTTGATGGACGGCTTGAACGTCATCCTGCTGCTCATCGGCGTGGTGACAATCATGCTCGTGTCCAGTCCGGCGCTAGCCATCATCGCGTTTGTTCCGCTGGTGCCCCTCGGGCTCTATTCGCAGCGCTTTGTCATGCGCGTGCATCCACGCTGGAAAAAAGTGATGGATCGCATGCAAGTGCTGAGCAATCATATTCAGGAGAATGCCCTCGGCGCCGAAGTCGTTCGCGTCTTCGCCCGGGAGCAGCACGAGATCGAACGCTTTCACACGGAAAACCAGAACCTCTACGAGGAGCAACTCGATTTCATCACCCAGTGGATCAGCTACTTGCCGATCAGCGCATTACTGGCCGCCCTGTCGACCGCGCTCGTCCTGCTCTTCGGTGGTGTGCTGGAAGCGGCTGGAATGGGCAATATGAGCGTCGGCTTGATTGTCACCTTTAACGCCTATGTCCTGCTACTGGCGCAGCCCTTGCGCTTCAGCGGCTTCATCATCCTGCTCACGACACAGGCGGTCGCCAGTGGCGAACGTATCTTTGAAGTCCTTGACGAAGAAGATTTGGTCGTCAATCGTCCCGATGCGACTAAAGCGAACATTACGGGTCACGTCCGCTTTGAGAACGTCAGCACACAATATCTCAGCTCGAATCATGCGATAGTAAACGACATTAACCTGGAGGCGAAGGCGGGCGAAGTCGTCGCGATCATCGGGCTAACAGGTTCCGGCAAGACCACCATCGCCAATCTCATACCGCGCTTCTACGATGTGACCGCAGGCCGCGTCACCATTGATGGCATCGATGTCAGGGACATTGACCAGCACAGCTTGCGCAGCCAAATCGGCATCGTGATGCAGCAATCACTGTTATTCTCCGCCACCATTGAAGAAAACATCGCCTACGGCAACCCGGACGCCACGCAAGAGCAAATCGTCGAGGCGGCGAAATCCGCCAACGCGCATGAATTCATCTCGTCTTTCCCTGACGGCTACCACACCATGGTCGGCGAACGAGGCGTCACCTTGTCTGGCGGGCAGAAGCAGCGGGTTGCCATCGCCCGCGCTCTGCTGATTGACCCGCGCATCCTCATCCTTGATGACGCCACCAGCAGTGTCGATACCCAGACGGAACACTTGATTCAGCAAGCGTTGGAACGCATCATGGAAGGCCGCACGACCTTCGTTATCGCCCAACGCATGAGCACGATTCTCAAGGCGGATCAGATCATCGTGCTGCGTGACGGCGAAATCATCCAGCAGGGCACGCACCAGACCTTGCTTCAAGATGGCGGACTCTACGAAGAAATCTACAAATTGCAGCTTGAGGAACAGGAACGCGTGCGGCGCGAGGCCATTATCTCCGGCATCATCAAGATTCCGCTGGAAGACCGTCGCTCAACCTCGCAGTTCCGCGCCTTGATCGACCGCCTGGCCGGCAAATACTCACCTTAGCGGATTCAAGAAAGCAGGAGCCCATGCCTGCCCTAAGTCTGAGAAAACGGAAAGAAGCTCCCGGCAAAGACAAGCGCCAGGAAGTCGAGCTCAATGTGCTCGAGATCGATGACGATCATAAGCCTGGCTTTGATCGCGAGGTAACGACGCGCCTCTTTTCCTATCTCATGCCGCATCGGCGGGAGTTGGTTGTCGCGCTGGTAACCATGCTGCTGAGCGTAGTCGCCAATGTGGCGAGCCCGCCGCTGATCGGTTGGGCTATCGATGAAGGCATCCGCAAACGCGATATGTCGATTCTCATTTTCGGTGTCTGCGTATTGATCGTAATACAGTTGATGGCCTTTATCGGTTTTCGCATCCAGCTTGGCACGATGGCGGTCATTGGCCAGACAATCATCCGCACACTGCGCGACCAGCTCTTTGACCATATTCAATACCTGTCAATCAGTTTCTTCGCCGATTACGAAGTTGGCCGTCTAATCGCCCGTGTTATCAGCGATGTCAATGTCGTGCGGGAAGCCGTCACCTTCGCCGCAGTCGGTTCGATCCGCGAGGTGCTGATGCTCTTCGGCATCGTCATTTCGATGGTTCTTATCAATGTTCCGTTGACGGCGGTGGCTTTTACGGTTTTGGTCGTGCTGATTCTGATCGCAAACGTCTGGCGAATTTACGCCCGCGCCGCCTATCTGCGCGTATCCGATGCCAACGCCAAGGTGTATGCAGAATTGTCTGAAGCTTTTAACGGCGTCCGCGTGACCCAGGCGTTCGCCCGCCAGCCATACAATTACAGGCGCTTTTCAGGCGAAATCAACATGGCCAGCCGCCAGGCCACTGTCCGTGCAGCCTTGATAGGCGGAATTTTCTATCCCACCGTCGAGCTGATAGGGGGCGTCGCCACCGGCACCTTGATATTTGTCGGCGGCACACTTGTGCTCGACGACCAGATTTCCGTCGGCGTCCTGCTCGCTTTCATTCTCTATATTCAGCAATTCTTCTTTCCCATTCGTCTGCTGGCACAGCGCTACAACTTGCTGCAGAGCGTCATCGCCTCCGCTTATCGCATCTTCAAGCTGATGGATTTTCCGGCGGAAATCCGCGACGACGTCAACGCGGATGACTTGCCCCCAATTGAGGGTCATATCCGCTTTGAAAACGTCTCATTTCAATATTCCAGCGAGGGCGAAATGGTGTTGAAGAACATCAACCTCGGTGTAGCGCCGGGCTCGCGCGTCGCTTTTGTCGGGCATACCGGCGCCGGCAAAACCACCATGATCAAACTGCTCATGCGCTTTCACGACCCAAGCAGCGGCCGCGTGACGGTGGATGGCCATGACATACGACAAGTCACACAAAACAGTCTACGCCGTCAGGTGAGCGTCGTGCCCCAAGATACGCACCTCTTCTCCGGTTCGGTGATGGAAAACATCCGCTACGGTCGCCTTAACGCCAGCGATGAAGACGTCGTCGCGGCGGCGAAAGCGGTCGGCGCCCATCACTTCATCGTCGACCTGCCCGATGGCTATCTGACCGACATCAAAGAAGGCGGCTCCCTGTTATCCACCGGCCAGCGTCAGTTGCTGGCATTTGGCCGCGCCTTGCTGGCGGATCCGCGCGTGCTCATCCTGGATGAAGCGACCAGCAATATCGACACCCAGACCGAACGCCAGATTCAATCAGCGCTGGAACGCCTGCTGGAGGGACGCACCAGCTTTGTTATCGCCCACCGCCTCAGCACGATTACCTCATCCGATCTCATTGTGGTGATGGACCAAGGTGAGATTATCGAGATGGGCAGCCATCAGGAATTGCTCGATCTCGAAGCTGTCTACCACCAACTCTTTACGCTGGTCTAGAAACTTCTGCGCGGTTCAGCGCTTGTTGTCTTCATTCGGACGGTGGCGCAAATCGCTCGCTCGGCGAATCATCTTGTCGCCATAGCGGTCGCGGAGTTGATCTAGCGCATCCTGCAAGTCTTCTTCGTGTCTTTCGTCCGCTTGGTTGGCCCACAATCCCAACTGACGGTTGGCGTCGCCGAATCCGCTCAAGCCGACGCCGAGCAAGCGCACCGGCTTCCCGGCGATCCACGTTTGATCGAATAACTTTAAGGCGCAAGTAAAAATGTCGGCGTCCAACTCGACGGCATGATCCAACGTCATCTGCCGGTTCAATGTCGAGAAGTCCGTCCAGCGCAGTTTGAGTCTGACCGTCGTGCCGGCTAGCCCCGCTTTTCGCGCCTGCCGCCCGACTCCATCTGACAGTCGCCGCAGTGTCAGTTTGAGTTCTGCTTCATCCGCTATATCGGAGGCAAAGGTGACCTCCTTGCTGATCGATTTTGCCCGCTGGTCGCTCGCGACGGGACGAAAGTCGATACCCTGCGCGCGCCGCCAGATGTCACCGCCCAGCTTGCCCAAGCGCGCAATCAAGGCCTCCTCCGTCCAATTCGCCACGTCGCCGACCATCGTCAAGCCGAGCGCCTGCAAAGTGTCGGCGCCTTTGGCGCCGACGCCCCACAACCGCTGTATGGGCAGAGGCGCCAGAAAAGATGCTTCCTCACCCGGCGGCACGATCGTAATTGCATTTGGCGGCTGGTCGCTCCCTTGGCGCGCCTTGCCAACTGTGTTCGCAGTCTTCGCCACCATCTTGTTGGTCGCGCCACCCAAGGAACAAGGCAAATCCAATTCATCGTTGATGCGCTGCTGCAGTTTCCGCGCAACACCTTCAAGTGAATCCGCCAGAATCGAGACATCGAGGAAGGCTTCGTCAATTGAAAGAGGCTCGACATCGGGCGCTGTATCACGCAAGATCGCCATCACGGCGCGTGAACGCTGGCCGTAAACACCGCGCGTCTGCCCGACCACGATCAAATGCGGACATAGCCTGATCGCCTGCGCCATGGGCATCGCCGAACGGACGCCGTATTTCCGTGCCGGATACGAAGCCGAGGATACTACGCCGCGCTCATCCGGCCGACCGCCGACCGCAATGGCTTTGCCGCGCAACTCGGGATTCAGCTGCTCCTCGACCGCGCAGTAAAAGGCGTCCAAATCGAGGTGGAGGATCTTGCGTGTCTTCGCCATAACCATAACGACATTAAGACATCGGAAATCAAGAATAGAATATATATTCTATAGTAACACGAATATCGTGCTTTCTCCAAAAACATACAGTCCACTGACGCGTACGTAACTACGGCCATCGTCCTGCAGATTCGCATGAGAATTTCAGCACTGAAATAACCTGTACTGACATGGCCAGTTAGCGACTATAATGCGCCTGTTACACTAGGCTTCATTGTAGGACATGCCATGCCTCTTTCGATTCATCCTGATGCGATTCAGGCGCTTGTCACGGGCGAGATCGGCTCCCCGGCGTCGGTACTAGGCCGTCATGTGATCGGCGACGATGTGTCAGTCCGCACCTTCTGTTCCTGGGCGGCAACAATCGACATCGTGAACGAAGCAAGCGGTGAACGCGTGTCCATGTCAAAATTTCACGACGAAGGCCTCTTCGTCGCCGAAGTCGATACTGATTGGGCAGATGTGCCCTACCACTTCGAAGCGACCACTGTCGATGGAACGCCTGAGTCCTACGGCGATCCCTATATCCACCCGCCTCTCCTGTCCGACTACGACATCTACCTCTACGGCGAAGGCAAGCATCAGGCGATCTACGAAAAGCTTGGCGCTCACCTGCGTGACATCGATGGCGTTTCCGGTGTTAACTTTGCTGTCTGGGCGCCGAACTGTTACAAAGTCGCCCTCGTCGGCGATTTCAACCGCTGGGATGCCCGCACCCATGTCATGGAAAATAACGGCGATTCGGGCATCTGGGAGATCTTCGTGCCCGGCCTGGTAGACGGCGCCCATTACAAATACGAGATCCGCTCCCATAACCGCGACTTTCGCGCGCAGAAATCCGACCCCTACGGCTTCTTTGCCGAGCTGCGACCTGATACCGCCTCCATCGTCTGGGACATCGATAGCTATCAATGGGATGACGCCGAATGGATGACAGCCCGCGCCGAGATGGATCCGCTCACGCGGCCGATGAATATCTACGAACTGCACCTGGGTTCTTGGAAGCGGAATGACGGAGGCGACTTCCTCAGCTTTCGCGAACTGGCGGAGGTATTGCTGCCCTATCTGGTGGATATGGGCTACACCCACCTGGAACTCCTGCCCGTGGCCGAGCACCCGCTCGATCTCTCCTGGGGTTATCAAGTCACCGGCTACTACGCCCCGACCAGCAGATTCGGCACGCCGGACGACTTCAAGTACTTCGTCGATTGCTGTCACCAGAACGGAATCGCCGTCATCCTCGACTGGGTGCCGGCGCATTTCCCCAAAGACGGGCATGGCCTGAACTATTTCGATGGCACGCACCTCTACAGCCACGAAGATCCGCGCCAGGGCGAACAACCCGATTGGGGCACAATGGTCTTCAACTATGCCCGCAGCGAAGTCCGCAATTTTCTCATCGCCAATGCGCTGTTCTGGCTGAAGAAATACCATATTGATGGCCTGCGCGTTGACGCCGTCTCATCGATGATCTATCTCAGCTTCTCTCGTGAAGACGGAGAATGGATCGCCAACGAATACGGCAGCCACGAGAACTTGGGCGCTCTTGCCTTCCTGCGCGAGTTTAACGAAGTCGTACACGCCGAAGCGCCCGGCGCCATCACCGTCGCGGAAGAATCGACCGCCTGGACAATGGTCTCCCACCCAACCTATGTCGGCGGACTTGGCTTCACCTTCAAGTGGAATATGGGCTGGATGCACGACACGCTGGAATATATCTCGCGCGAACCGGTGCATCGCCGCTTCCATCACCATCAGATCACCTTTGCCCTGCTCTACGCCTTCAGCGAAAACTTCGTGCTGCCCCTCTCCCACGACGAAGTCGTCCACATGAAGGGCTCGCTAATTGGCAAGATGCCGGGCGACTATTGGCAGAAGTTCGCCGGATTGCGCCTGCTCTTCGGCTATCAATACACCCAAGTGGGCAAGGTACTCAACTTCATGGGTAACGAATTCGGGCAATTCGCCGAATGGAGCGAAGCGCGCAGCCTCGATTGGCACCTGCTCAACTATGAAAAGCACGCGCAGATGCAAGCCTGGGTGCGCGATCTCAATCACTTTTACCGCGACCAACCTGCCCTCTGGCAAGTCGATTTCGCGCCCGACGGATTCCGCTGGATTGAAGCCAACGACGCCGACTACAGCGTCTACAGCTATATCCGCTATGCCGAAGATAGCAATGATTTTCTCGTCATCGTGCTCAACTGCACGCCACTCGTCCGGGAAAACTATCGTATCGGCGTACCACAAGGGGGTTTCTATCACGAAATGCTGAACAGCGATGCGGAGATCTACGGCGGGAGCAATGTCGGAAACCTGGGCGGCGCGCAGAGCGAAGAACTAGCGAGCCAAGGCTTGCCTCACAGCATCAGCCTCCGCTTGCCACCACTGGCCGTCCTGATACTGAAGTCGACCGCTTAGACGCAAGGACCGCTCACGCAGCCTGCGCGCGTCGCTTGGGCTGTGGCGTCACGATAGCCAGCGCCAGCACCACAAAGCACAAAGCAGCGCCCAACCAGAGCACCAACTCGTAGCCACCAGCATAATCATAGCTCAGCCCGAACAGCGCCGGACCGATGGCGCTGCCGATGATGGTCGCCGTGTAGACAAATCCGCGTATCTGGCCTTGATATTTGCGGCCGAATAGATTGGGCCAGACGGCTCCATCGAAGACATAGCCGATGCCCATGCCCAAGCCGAAAGCCAGCGCATAGGCCACCAGCAGCGGGGTATCTCGCATCGACATGGCAAGCACCGTGGCGGCGAATAACGCCAGCATCTGCAATACGACGATATAGGAGGCCTTCAATCGATCGACCAAGTACCCGGCCAGCAGTGACGCGCCCGCCGTAAACAACGAGACTAAGGCGAAGGTCTCAGTGGCCACCTGCGCGCTGTGATTCAAGCCTGCAAAGAGCGAAACCTGATGCAAGATCAACCCGGTGCCCCAAGCGGACGGCAGCATGCGCGACAGCATTAAGACCCACAACATTGGCGTTCGAATCGCTTCTGCCAGCGTCCAGTTATCCTCGTCAGGTGTCATTACGTCGTCGCTTTCCCGGGCAACGTTATCCGGCGTCAAGCCATGATCCTCCGGCTTATCCCGCATTAGAAGCGCGAAGGCCGGGATTACCAGCGCCGCCACGCCCAAACCCAGGACGATATATACCTGCCTCCAATCCATCGTCTCCAGCAGCAGACGCAGCAAGTTGACGTACAGGCCTTGGAACAGCGCCAGCGCCAATGCCAACAGCGCTATCATACGGCCGCGTCGAAAGCGAAACCAGTTTGTAACTGCCGTCGAGCTGGACAAAACCAGTGAACCCTGTCCCAGCCCACGAATCGCGATGAAAGCGAAGAACAGCATGATGGGTCCGGTTATCAGCGAACACAGTACCAGGACGCAGCCGAAGGCCAGACCGATGGCAGAGCCCATCCGGCGGTTCCCCCAGTGATCAATCTGCCGCCCTACCCAAGTCAAGCTAAGTGACGCGATAAACGTGCCAGCGCCATACAGGCTGCTCACTGTCGTGCGATCCAGCCCGAAGTCCTCGATGAAGAAATCCATGAAGAGCGAGACAGAATAACTCTGCCCCGGTGAACTGCAAATCGCGCCAATGACCGCGACCAGCCACACAATCCAGCCATAATAGATTGGGCTCGCCGCGACCAGGCGGCTGTAGCCAGGCGCTTTTGCTGTCAAATGTTTCATGCGTGGCTCGCTGTCTAACATTGATGTATCCAGGGATTATAGAAAGCAATCAACGAATTGACAGCCAATCCAGGCGCTTCATGTTAAAATCGGGCTTTAGAATATTGCGGCCAAATCAAGAATTGGCGAACGATGCCAGCATTATTTCAACGCCTTCATCACTACATTCCACTAAAGTTTGCGGAGGCAAAAGACGTATGAGCATCCCTTCCGACCTCACCATCGCCCAAAATGCCAATCTTGTACATATCAACGACATCGCCGAGCAGATGGGGCTTGATCCGGACACCGACCTGGAACATTACGGCAAATACGTCGCCAAGATTAATCTGGATGTTCTCGACCGCTTGAAATCGAGACCGGATGCCAAATATGTCGATGTAACCGCCATCACGCCGACGCCACTGGGCGAGGGCAAATCCACCACGACCGTCGGCATCGGCCAGGCGCTGAAACACATCGGCAAAAAAGCCATCATTACCGTCCGTCAGCCCTCGCAAGGGCCGACTTTCGGCATCAAAGGCGGGGCGGCCGGCGGCGGCTACAGCCAGATCGTGCCGATGGAGAATTTTAATCTGCATCTGACCGGCGATATCCACGCCATCAGCGCCGCGCACAATCTCATTGCCGCCATGCTGGACGCCCATATCTATCACGGCAACGCGCTCAATATCGACATCCATAACATCCCCTGGCGGCGCGTTGTCGATCTGAATGATCGCGCCTTGCGCAACATCGTCCTTGGCTTGGGCAAGCGCTTTGACGGCGTCCCGCGGGAGACGGGTTACGATATCACCGTCGCCTCCGAGATCATGGCGATTCTCGCGCTGACGACCTCGCTGCAAGACATGCGCGAGCGAATCGGCAAGATGGTCATCGCCTACGACAAGGACAAGAATCCGGTGACCGCGGAGGACATTCAGGCCGCTGGCGCCGCCACCGTGCTGATGAAAGAAGCGATCAAACCGAACCTGATGCAGTCCCTGGAAAACACGCCCGCCTTGGTACATGCCGGTCCCTTCGCCAATATCGCGCACGGCAATTCCTCGATCATCGCTGATCTGATCGCAATGAAATGCGGCGACTATGTCGTCACGGAATCTGGTTTTGGCGCGGATATCGGCGCCGAAAAATTCTTCAACATCAAGTCGCGCATATCCGGCTTGAAACCCAACGCGGTCGTGCTCGTCACCACCATCCGCGCCCTCAAAGCGCACACCGGCAAATATCGTATCATCCCCGGCCGCTTGATCGATCCCGGGCTGAAAGAAGAGAATGTCGCCGATGTCGAGGCCGGCGCGGTCAACATGGTGCGCCATTTGGAAAACCTCAAAAAGTTCGGCGTTAATCCGGTGGTTGCCGTCAACGTCTTCGCCGACGACACCGACAGCGAGATTCAGGCGGTTTGCGAAATCGCGCTGGCAGCCGGCGCAACCGGCGCCACTGTCGCGCGCCATTGGGCGCAGGGCGGCGCTGGCGCTGTCGATTTGGCGGAGATGATCGTCAGCGCCTGTGACATGCCCAACGATTTTCGCCTGCTTTATCCCGATGACATGTCAATCAAAGACAAAATCGAGACCATCGCCACGGAAATCTACCGCGCCGACGGCGTCGACTATGAGCCGATTGCGAGCCGCAAGATTCTCCAATATGAAGAACAAGGGCTGCGCGAATTGCCGATTTGCATGGCGAAGACGCATCTCAGCCTGAGTGACGATCCCAAACTCAAGGGCGCGCCTGATGGCTTCCGCGTCACCATCACCGACATCCGCGCTTCGGCCGGGGCTGGATTCATCTATCCACTCTGCGGCGATGTGCGCACCATGCCCGGGCTCGGCAGGACGCCGGCAGCGATGAAAGTCGATATCGATGAAGAAGGCAAAGTCGTCGGCTTGTTCTAAGTTGGCACTGGCTTCGCCCGAGCGGGATTAACAGCATAAGCAATCGTCGGGCGTCTTTGCCGACGCCGTGTTTCAAGGCGACGTGCGCATCGAGTGACAACATGAACAAGGAGTCTTCATTGGCAACGTCCAACGACTACGATACAGCGACTGTCAGCCAGCATGCCTTCAGTTATCAGCCGCCCCCCATCGACGGTGAATTCCTGGGTAAGCACATCATCTCGGTGGACCAATTCCAGCGACGTGACCTCGACATCCTGTTTGATGCGGCCACCTCAATCAGAAAACGCATCCGCACGCACGATCGCGGCTTAACCGAACTCTGCGCCGGCAAAGTCATGGCGTCGCTCTTCTTTGAAGCCAGCACACGGACGGACATGTCATTTCAATCAGCGATGCGTCGGCTCGGCGGCGATGTGATCGCCGTCAGTAACGGCGTGCGCTTTTCCTCGATGTACAAAGGCGAGAACCTCTCGGATACCATTCGCGCCACCGGCTGCTACTCCGATGTCATCGTATTGCGACACTCGGAGATCGGCTCGTCGTACGAAGCCGGCTATTACCTCGACTTGCTGAACCAGCGGATCGACAATCCAACCGTCGCCATCAGCGGCGGCGATGGCATCGGCGAGCATCCCACCCAAGCCCTGCTCGATATTTTCACGATATTCGATCAGAAAAAGTCGCTCGATCAGCTTACGATTTCGCTGGTCGGCGATCTCAAGCACGGCCGCACCGTACATTCCCTGGCCAAGCTGATCGCATACTACGATGCCGCCAATGTGCGCCTCTGCCTGGTCGCGCCCGAGAGCCTGGCAATGCCCTCAGATATCACCGACCTCGTCAAGGAACACGGAATCGCGGTGACGCAAACCGACGATCTGCTGGATGTCATCGCCGAGACGGACGTCATCTATTGGACGCGGATTCAAGAAGAACGCTTTGCCGCTGACGACGAATACGACGGTATCAAAGACCGCTTCATCATGACGCCGGCCTTGTTGGGGCAAGCTAAGGCGGACGCCATACTCATGCACCCGCTGCCGCGAAAACATGAGATGGGCACGCGATCGGATCACGATATTCTGGACGCGGATCGGCGCTCGATTTATTTCGAACAGATGGAAAATGGCATGTTCGTGCGCATGGCCCTGCTGGTGAAAGTCCTGCGCGGAGTCTATGTCTGATGCCGATTATCAAGATACACGGCATGATTGACCCACATACACACCTGCGTGATCTTGATTGGTCCCACAAAGCCACATTCGAATCAGAAACCAAAGCCGCGATCGCTGGCGGTTACTGGGCCGTTTTTGACATGCCCAATACAGCACCCTCAACGACCAGCGACGCGCTTCTCACGGACAAACTCGAACGCATCGATCGCGTGGCGCATTGCGATTGGGGGCTATACTTCGGCGCCTCACAAGCCGATAACAGCGCCGAATACGAAAAGATCGCGCGTCGGGTTTGCGGTCTCAAGATCTACAACAACTCGACCACCGGCGATTTGCTGATCGATCCAGCTCCATGCGCGAGCGGCATTATCGCGCCTGGACGACCAACCGCCTGATCGCCGTGCACGCCGAAGAAGAGACTGTACGTAACATCATCGATTTGGTGCGCAAATATCGCCAGCCGACGCACTTTCTCCATATCAGCAGCGAATACGAGATCAATCTGCTGACGGCTGCAAAAGAAGATGGACTGCCGGTGACGGTCGGCGTCTGCCCGCATCACCTATTTTTGTCCGAAGACGATATGCCGTCTCTGGGCGCCTACGGTCTCATGAAACCCGAACTCAAACAGAAATCCGATCAACGTGCGCTCTGGCGAGCAATTCGCCTGGGCGTGGTCGACATCATCGAATCCGACCACGCGCCGCATACCATCGCCGAGAAAGAATCAGACACGCCGGCCTATGGCGTTCCCGGCCTGGAAACGACATTACCCCTGCTGCTGCAAGCGGTGAACGACGGTCGGCTGCCGCTGCAACGCGCCTGTGATATGGTGTCTCTAAACGTTCAGCGCATCTGGCGCATCACGCCCCTTCCCAAGACCTATACCGTCGTCGACACCGATCATGAATTCCATGTGGAACGGCAAGACCTCGTCACCAAATGCGGCTGGTCGCCCTTTGAGGGCATGAGAGTCTGCGGTAAAGTTCTTGAAGTCTGGATTCGCGGACACAAAGTCTACGATGGCGAGCAAGTATTGAGCGAATCCGGCTTCGGCCGAAATCTCTTTGGATTTGTCGCGTGAAGACGGAAGCAAGACGGTGGCTGCTGCAGGTGATTGATGCGGCCTATCAATGTCTGACCCGTCACCTCATTTTCCGGTCATCCGCACAGAATGCCCACGACCGCGCAATCAGCCTGCTTCGCCTTTTGGAGCGCATTCCCTTTTCAGTGGAAATCGCCAAGTTTCTACACCGTCTGTTAGTCGTCGAAACGCCAACAGCAGTAGGCGGTGTGCGCCTGTCGCAACGCCTCATCCTGGCAGCCGGCTTGGTGAAAGGCGATGGCTTCGCCGATGAAAGCGCGGCAATGGCGGCGGTAACCGAAGAGCGCCGCAACATCATACCCGGCTGCAGAATCCTGCCGGCGCTGGTTGGTCCGGTCGAATTCGGCTCCTTCACTCGACACCCGCGGCTGGGTAATCCCGGCACGGTAGTATGGCGGCGCGCGCAGACTCAGTCGACGCAGAACCGCGTCGGCTTGCGCAACCCGGGCGCTCGTGCTGCCGCGCGCTTCCTCGCCGCCAACCGCGACCAACTCCCGCCGGAATTCGGTATCAATGTCGCCGTTTCACCCGGCGTGCAAGACATCGATCAGCAGGAACGAGAGATTGTCGAAGCGCTTGCCTTTTTCCTCGACGCGCGAGTATATCCGACCTGGTTCACCTTGAATATCAGCTGTCCCAACACAGAAGATGATCCACTGGGACATCAACTGGAAGCCGAGATCACGCGAATCTGTAGCGCCTTCATCGATTTACTGCGTTCGCGCGAATTGCCGACGCCGCTCTGGGTAAAAATAAGCCCTGGATTGGCCGCCCAACAGTATGACATCTTGATGCGCGTCTTTCACGCAGTTGGCGCCGCTGCCGTCGTGGCCACCAACACGATGGCAAAACCGAGCCCTGACGATGCATCACTGCAAGCAGGGATTGGCGGTGGAGAATTGCGCTCGGAAGTCATGGCCGCCATTGAATACCTAGCCGCGGCAAAAGCCAGTAACGATTATGATGTCGACCTGATCGCCTGTGGCGGCATTCTCGATGGCGAAAGTCTCGGCGAGTATCAGAGGCGCGGTGTCAAAGCCGCTCAATATTGGTCGGCGATTGTCTATCGCGGTCCCTTTGCGGCCGCCATCATCGAAAGTGAAATGGCGCGGAATGACTACGAATACGAAGCGGTCCATCGCGAAAGCCTTGCTTGATATCGGCGCGGTCGGCTTTTCGCCGGAAGCACCGATCACCTTCAAGTCGGGCATCCGCTCACCAGTTTACGTCGACAATCGCTCCCTCATTTATCACCCGTCCGCCTGGCACACGATCATCGCCGGCTTTCAGTCGCTGATAGACGAGGCTGCGCTCAACTTTGACTTGATCGCCGGGGTCGCGGTCGGCGGTGTACCGCATAGCTCGGCTCTCGCCTATTGTATGAGTTATCCATCGATTTTCATCCGCAAGGAAACCAAGGGACATGGTCAAGGCAAACGGATAGAAGGCGGTGATGTCCATGGACGCCGCGCTCTGCTGGTCGAGGATCTGGTCACCACCGGCGGCAGCAGTCTTTCCGCCGTCGCCGCCCTGCGTGATGACGGCGCCCTTGTCACTGATATGCTGGCGATAGTCAGTTACGGATTTTCGGAAGCGGTTGATGCATTCGAGGACGCAAACCTGCGTCTGCATACCTTGACTGATTTCGACGCTTTGCTCGATGTTTCACGTGAGCGGGACGCACTGACTGAGGACCAGCTTGAGGTCATTGGTGACTGGTTCGCCGATCCCTACAACTGGGAGCATCATAGCCGATGAAGGCGCTGGAGAAATACAATGCCCGCGCCGAGCGAGCCTTTTCGCTGCTTTGCGTTGGCCTGGACAGCGATGCTAGCAAATTGCCGCCCGCCTTTCTCCAGCATGACGCGCCTCAGCTTGCCTTCAACTGTCATATCATCGACGCCACAGTAGATTCAGCCGCCGCCTACAAATTCAACATGGCCTTTTACGAGGTGAATGGCGCTGCTGGCTGGCGTCAATTGGCGGAATCGGTCGCTTACCTTCGCCGGCACCACCCCGATATCCTGACAATCTGCGATGCCAAACGCTCGGACATCGGCAATACCAGCGCCGCCTATGCCAGGGCGATCTTCGACGAGCTCGGCTTTGACGCCGTTACGCTGAATCCCTATCTGGGTCGCGATGCGCTGCAGCCCTTTCTCGACTACGATTGCAAAGCCGCCATCATCCTCTGCCGCACGTCCAATCCCGGCTCCGCCGAGATTCAGGATCTCCAGGTGGCGGATCGTCCGCTCTGGCATGTGATCGCGGAGAAGGTCGCCAGCGAATGGGACGAGAATGGCAACTGCATGCTGGTTGTGTCGGCAACCAATCCGGCGGAGATGGCGCAAATCCGGACGCTCGTCGGTGACATGACCATGCTTGTACCGGGCATCGGCGCGCAAGGCGGCGATATCGCGTCCGTCATCGGCGCCGGCCTTAACCGCGCCGGACGCGGCCTCATCATTAATTCCTCCCGCGGCATCATTTTCGCGGACGATCCCGCCGCTGCAGCCGCCTCGCTGCGTGATGCCATCAACGCGCACCGCGTTGGATTGGTCTAGACGGCCGCTCCTGTCTTAAGCGGGAACTCATCGACGATTGATGTTAGCTTGTGTTGCGCCATCGACAATGAGAGTTGAAAGTGACGGTCTCTAGTCTTCCGGTCTGCCAATGCTGAAGCCGCCTCGTAAGTCCCGCAGATTTGTACAATCAAGCGTGATCATGACAACGCTGCAGGAGATGAAGCGCTATCGTGCCGACCCACGCGCCCTCGCCCGCTTGACGCCGCCTCCGATTTTCATGCGAGTTCTCCGCGACGACCGCCGCTCATTAACCGAGGGCGATATCGAATTTACGTTATGGTTCGGTCCGCTGCCCATCCGCTGGCTCGCGCGCCACGAAAATGGACCATCGCCCGACTCCATCGCCGATGTACAGCTGCGCGGACGCGCCGGGCGCTGGCTGTCAGTTGACGGGAATCTGGACGCATTTGCCTAGCTGAGCCGGTTGCTGTATCTTATCCTCACGGCGATAATGCCGCTTATCGCTCTACAAGATTCATGCAGAGCCACAGCGAATGTACACACTCCTTGACTACCGCGCAGCGCAAACCACGCCTTTGACCGGCGCTGACCTCGACCCCCTTGACACTGACAGGGCGCGCGAGGATGGCTCTCATGCCTAAGTCCGTCATCGTCATCGGCGCTGGCATCGGTGGACTCGCCGCGTCGATACGACTGGCGCAATCCGGCTACGATGTCACCATTCTTGAGAAGAATCCGCGCGTCGGCGGCAAAATGTATAGGTATGAAACCAGCGGTTTCCGCTGGGATACCGGTCCGTCCCTGATCACCAATAGACCGCTGCTGGAAGAGGTATTCACCGACGCCGGTAAAGACATGGCTGATTACCTCCGGCTTATTGCGGTTGATCCATTGACGCGCTACTTCTTCCCGGACGGTACCACTTTCGACGCGCATCGTGATTGGGCGAAAACGGCGGCACAGATTGCCCGGCTTGAACCGGCTGATGTGGAAGGTTACCTGCGCTTTCTGGCTTATGCCGCTCGACTGCATCGTTCAGTTGATCCCCTTGCTCTCGGCCGGCATTCCACTTCTACGCCGGACGCCGCATTCTCGTCCACAACTTGGATACAGGCCGATGCGCTGCGAAACATGAGTCGCTCTATCGAGACCTTCGTCCAGTCAAAAAAGCTGCAGCGAATACTTGAGCATTCGCCACATTGGCCGGGGCCAACCCGTACCGAGCGCCGGCAACGCTGAACGTGATCGCGCATCGCGTTTTGACCGGTGGCGCCTGGTATCCGCAGGACGGCAGCAGTGCGATCCCCCGAGCGCTGGAGAGGCTGGCTTTAGAATGTGGCGTGAAGATCCGGCTCAACTGCCCCGTCACACAGATCGCGGTCAAACGTGGTAGAGCAGTCGGCGTCACGCTTGCAATGGACGAGCAATTCCAACCTGCGGATGTGGTCGTCTCTAATGTCGATGTCCTGTCGACGCTGCGCTATCTCCTGCCGTCGGATGTCGTCCCGCCACCTGCGCTTCGCCGTCTAAACAAGGCGAGAGTAACGTCTTCCGCCTATGTCATCATGCTCGGTGTCCGCGGTACTTTCCCGCAATTGCAGCATCACAATGTGCTATTCTCGGCCGATAGCAGACGCGAATACGACCAACTATTCAAACGCGAGATCATGCCGGACGACCCGACAATCACCCTCACGATCAGCGGTAAAACCGATCCCCTGCATGCGCCGGTCAATCAGGAAAACTGGCTGATTACGGTTAATGCCCCGGTGTTGTCGGATAAATACGATTGGGCGGCGCGGCAAGCGGAATTCCGCGATCGCGTGATAACAATTCTGAATCAGCGTTATGGTCTTGATCTGCGCGACCGGATCCGCAGCGAGAACCATCTGACGCAGGCCGACCTCGCGCGGATGACCGGCGCCTGGCGTGGCAGCCTCTTTGGCCGATCACCCGAAGATCGTCAAGCGCTATTCGATCGCCCTCATTTACATTCTCGCGACCTTGCTGGTCTTTATTTCATGGGCGGCGCCGTGCATCCGGGCGGGGGATTTCCAATGGCGCTTCTCAGCGCCAAACTGGCAACAGAAATGATCCTCGAAGAGGAGAAATGAATCTGAAATATGACGACTTAGGGCTTCGACATCATCAGAAGCGTGAGACTGCCCTTCTGTACGACTGACCCATCCTGCTTGATGATCCGAATATCCAGAACCACGACGCCACCGCCCAGTCGCCGTGCCGCCTTGGTCTCCGTAACTTTCAACTCGGCGTGAATCGTATCGCCGATGAAGACGGGATTGCTGAACTTCATCTCCAGCCCGCGGAACCCGAGCACGGTCCGCTCCAGGATGCCCAGTTGATAGGCTTGCCCGACCGCATAACTGATCGTCAGCATGCCGTGCGCCACCCGCTGCCCCATAAAAGATTCCCTGCTGTATTCGGCATCGGTGTGCATCGGATTGTAGTCGCCGGTTAAGGCGGCGAATTGTAGCAGATCCGCCTCGGTGATCGTGCGTCCACGGGTGCGCAAGACCGACCCAATCTCAAACTCCTCAAAATAGAGACCACGCGGGCCATCAGCTTCGTGTTTCAAAGCCAGTCCTTCCGTCTACGCTTCCCAGTACTGTGCTGACTATACGCGACTCCCACAATCAAAAACAGCACCAGATTTAGCCTGATGCTGTCTATAGTGCCTGCTATTCTCGCCTAGCCGCCCGAAGCGTCACCGCTATCGTCAACGGTTTGCTCAACCGCCGGCGGCGCATCCAGATCGGCGGCATCCACATCGGCCGGAAACGCCGCGCCGATCAGCGGCGCGATCACCAGGCACACGATCGCCAGCAACTTCAGCAGGATGTTCAACGAGGGACCGGACGTGTCCTTGAAGGGATCGCCAACCGTATCTCCAACGACCGCCGCCTTATGCGCGTCCGAGCCCTTGCCGCCGTAATTGCCCGCTTCGATGTTTTTCTTGGCATTGTCCCAGGCGCCGCCCGCGTTCGCCATCATCACCGCCAGCATGAAGGCGGAAACCAGCGAACCCAGCAAAACTCCCACCAACGAAATCGGCGCGATGAACTCGCCCAGCACATTGTCCTTCCCAACGACGGCCAGCAGTGCCATACCAACCGGCACACCGACCGCAATGATACCCGGCAGCATCATCTGCCTGATGGCGCTGTCTGTGCTGATGGCGACACAGCGCTCGTAATCCGGCTCGGTCTCGCCTTCCATAATGCCTTTGATCTCACGGAATTGCCGGCGCACTTCTTCCACGATCTGCTGCGCGGCATCGCCCACCGCCACCATCGTCAGCGCGCTGAAGACATAAGGCAGCAGACCGCCGATGAACAGTCCCGTCACAAACCGCGGGTTGAGTAGCAGATCGGCAGGATTGGCCGACCCGCCGAGGGCGGAACTGCCGCCGGCCGTCAGCGCCGTGATGAAGGCCGCCGTCAAAGCCAGCGCTGTCATGGCTGCGGAGCCGATGGCGAAGCCCTTGCCTGTTGCCGCCGTCGTATTGCCCAGGCTGTCGAGCGCATCGGTGCGATCGCGCACTTCCTCGGGAAGATCGGACATCTCGGCGATGCCGCCGGCGTTATCCGCCACCGGTCCATACGCATCGGTCGCCAGCGTGATGCCGAGCGTCGAAAGCATGCCGACTGCCGCAACCGCCACGCCGTACAAGCCCGCCTGCGAGGTCGCCAGCAGCGTGACCACAACCACGATGATGACCGGCGCCAGCGTACTCATCATACCCAAAGCCAGACCACGGATCACTACGATGCCGGCGCCACCTTCCGCCGAAGCTGACAGCGCTTTCGTCGGTCCGTAAGTATCGGCGGTGAAGTACTCGGTGAAATAACCGATTAGCACCCCGCCGATCAAGCCGCTCAGGGTCGCCACGATGACGCCAACGCTTTTATCGCCAAATGGCATGCTCAGTCCAAGCACGACCACAACCACGCCGATCATGCCGGAAGCGCTGTAAATGCCGGTGCGGATGCTGCCCAGCAGCCGTTCCTGATCCGCGCCTTCTTCCGTCTTGACCAAGAAGGTCGCGATGATGCTGATGATCAAACCGGCGGCCGCCACCAACAGCGGGAAAATCTGCGCCGACAGCAAGCCATCGCCCGCGAAAGCGCCGGCAGTCGTCGCCAGCGATATCGCCGCGATGATCGAACTCGCGTAACTTTCGAAGAGATCGGAACCCATACCCGCCACGTCGCCAACGTTGTCACCGACGTTATCGGCGATGGTCGCTGGATTGCGCGGATCGTCTTCCGGAATACCCGCTTCCGTTTTACCCACCAAATCAGCGCCGACATCGGCCGCCTTGGTGTAAATGCCACCGCCAACACGGGCGAAGATGGCAATGGAGGTGCCGCCGAAACCGAAACCGGCCAGGGCCGAGGCCGCCTGCGCCGCATCGCCCAACTGGTTGACGAAGAGAATGAAGAGTACGCTGACGCCCAGCAGCGCCAGCGAAACGACCATCGTGCTCATCACGGTGCCGCTGGCGAAGGCGACGCGCAAGCCCTTGTTCAAGCTCTGCGAAGCGGCCTGCGCCGTTCGTACATTGGCGCGCACCGCGATATACATGCCGATATAACCTGACAAGCCCGATGCCAAAGCGCCGAAAACGAAGGCCACCGCCGTCAATATCGACATGCCTGAGCCCGGTATTTGACTCAGTACGACCAGGGCGATCGTGACGATAATCACCACTATCGCCACCGCGCGATATTCGCGGCTGAGAAAGGCTTGGGCGCCTTTTTGTATCGCCGCCGCGATCTGCTGCATCCTGGCCGACCCTGCATCTTGCGCCAGCACATAATTACGCTGGTAAAGCGCAAATATCAAACCGACCACAGCGGCCGCCACAGCCGCGGTGACCGCCGTATTCATATCAATCATTGATTCTGACTCCCCTGTGAACTATCTCGTACTAATACGGAATGCGCGCGAACGCAAGCACAGCGCCGTTGCGCCTGGAATTGATTCTATCAGTCTTGCAATTGCCCGCGTAGTTTATTCCAAGCAAACGATAGTAGCGGAATCCAGCGCGATTTCAACACCAGAGTCGCACTCGCTGCGATTGACATCTTGCCATCTCGTATGCGGGCAATGCGCAATTCGCAACGATGCTAGAATATGCAGCATGTCTATTCAGCAGACCGGCGCACTGGGCGAAAAACTCGCGCGAAATTTCCTGCGGCAAAAGGGATACGCCGTCCTCGACGCTAATTGGTCAACCCTTTTCGGCGAGCTTGATATCGTCGCCAGGCAGGACGAAATGCTGGTCTTCGTCGAAGTGAAGACACGCCGCAGTCATGACTCTGAATCAGCGCTGGCCGGCATCAGCGCGCTGAAGAAGGAACGTATCATCAAGGCGGCATATCAGTATCTCCAGGATAAGGATGTGGATGACGATTCGCCCTGGCGCATTGACGTCATCGCGGTTGCCTTGCATGCCGACGGTCCCCCGCAGATCGATCATGTGGAGGATGCCTTTGACTGGTGAGGCTAAACCACTGATCATCATTCTCGGTCCCACCGGGGTCGGCAAAACGGGCCTGGCGATCCAATTGGCGCAATTGCTCGGCGGCGAAATCATCGGCGCCGACAGTCGGCAAGTCTATCGCCACATGGACATCGGCACGGCCAAGCCCACCCCGTCACAGCAAGCGCTGGTCCCGCATCACCTGATTGATATCGTGTCGCCGGACTATAATCTCAGCCTGGCCGAATATCAGGATGCCGCCTTCCGCGCCATCGGCGATCTCCACCAACGTGGCGTGCTGCCCTTCCTGGTTGGCGGCAGTGGACAATACATCACCGCCGTCGAAGAAGGCTGGTCGATTCCCCGCGTCCCGCCCGATCCAGCATTGCGCGCTGAACTCGAAGACTACGTCGCGCAGCACTCGCCACAGGCCCTGCACGAGCGCCTGCAGGCTGTCGATCCGGTCGCCGCCGATAAGATCCACCCCAACAACACTCGCCGTGTGATTCGCGCTCTTGAAGTGCAAATGCTCACCGGTCAAGCCATCAGCGCGTTGCAGGTCAAGCGCCCGCCGCCCTATCGCATCATCAGGCTCGGCTTGCAGTTGCCGCGCTCGATTCTCTATCCGCGCGTGGACCGGCGCGTCAATGACATGATTGCCGCCGGATTCATGGCCGAGGTGGAGCGCCTGCTCGATATGGGCTACGACCGCGCCCTTCCCTCGATGACCGGCCTGGGCTATCTGGAAATGGTCGAGCACCTGCTCGATGGCAGGCCACTCGACGAGGCTATTCAGAGGACAAAATTCAGCACACACGAGTTCATCAGGCAGCAGGACGTCTGGTTCCGCGGCCACGACAACGGGATTCTATGGCATAATGTTGAGGACATCAGGGTGGATGCATTGGCGAAAACACTGAGTGACTGGCTGACGCGAGGTGGTTGACCGATTTGATCAAGTTGGACCGCGGCAATCCCAACACTTTCATCGGCGTCATTCTTCTAGTTGTGCTGGCTGTCTTTGTTCTGCCGGATCGCTTGCCACAGTTCATCTCCGAACTTTCGCCCTATTTGTTTGGCGGCATACCTTGTGGTCGCTTGCCGGCCGCCAAGGACCTGGCGGCGCATCAGTCGATCATCGGACGCTCGGCAGCGGATCCACTGCTGCTTGAAATTGCGGCGAGCGAAATCGACGCCGACGACAAATTGGTGATACGTCTTTCTGTGACCAATCGCTCTCTCGGCACCGTGCCCTTGGTCTATCAGGAGGACAATATCAGCGTAGCAGCGGCCGATGATTTAACGGACGGCTTCGGTTTCATTATCGATCCGGCGCCGGCCGACGGCGTAAAAGAACGTACCGATCCCAACGCGGAAACTTATGAAGAAGCGGATATCCGCTTGCTGGGTCCGCGGCAAAAATGTGAGCATTCGACAGAGCTAAGGGCCGCGACCGCGATGATCGCAGATGGCGGCACGGCACAAGCCTGGTACCGCATGTCTGTCTCCGGGACGCAGCAAACGCAAGGCGAGGGAACACGAGGGATCTACGCCGATCAGGGACTCGATATACTCAGCGAAGGTGTTGTATTCTCCGAAGAACTAGTGATAGAAGCGCGGGCATGAGACCCGAGGATTCGCCGGGAAATAGAAGCGACCAACACGATGTCAAGTGATAGCAAACTGAGCCACCTTGATGAACAAGGTCGCGCAAGCATGGTAGACGTTGGCGATAAACCCGAGTCGCAGCGCATTGCCATTGCCGGCGGCCGAGTCACCATGAAGCCGGATGCCCTGCGGCTCATCCGCGCCGGCGACATCAAGAAAGGCGATGTCCTCGGTGTCGCCCGCATCGCCGGCATCATGGCAGCCAAACGCACCGCCGAGCTCATCCCGCTTTGTCACCCGCTGCCGCTAAACAAGATCGCGCTCGACCTGAAAATCAACGAAGCCGCTAGCGCCATTGATCTCACCGCAACGGTCAAGACGACCGGCAAGACCGGAGTTGAAATGGAAGCCCTGACCGCGGTGACGATCGCTGCCCTGACCATTTACGACATGGCAAAGGCGGTCGATCGCGAAATGCGCATCTCCGATATCCGGCTGCTGGAAAAACGAGGTGGCGTCCGCGGCTATTATCTCGCCGAGGAATAGAGGCATTCATGCGGATTACTGTGCTCTTCTTTGCCACGCTGCGCGATCGGATTGGCACGCGACAACTAACTTTGGAACTGGACTCTGCCGCCAACAGCATCGAGCGCCTGCGTCAACTATTGACCGAACGTTATCCGGCTGCATCCGACAACCTCAGCGTCGCGCTCGCCGCCATTAATGAGGAGTTTGCTTTCGATCACGACCAGATCAGCGACGGCGACGAAGTAGCGTTTTTCCCGCCAGTGAGCGGTGGATCCGGCGCTGAGCGGGACCGACCGGAAATCCTCCGTCTACCCCACGCCCCCATTGACCATGACGAAATCGTCGCCGCCATCACAACCGAGCGCACCGGCGCTGTCTGTCTTTTCACCGGCACCGTGCGCGGACAAACCGACAAGGACGGGCATTTGCCGGAGACGGCGCACCTGGAATATGAAGCCTACGAGCCGATGGCGCTGGCCAAGATGAGACAGGTGGCGTGCGAGATCCGCGCGCGCTGGAGCAAGGTCGAAGGCATCGCCATCGTCCAGCGTCTGGGCATGCTGCGCGTCGGCGACAATACCGTTCTTTGTGCCTGTTCCGCGCCCCATCGCGATGATGGCTGTTTCGAAGCCGCTCGTTTTGGCATCGACCGACTAAAGGAAATCGTGCCGGTCTGGAAAAAAGAAGTCGGAAAAGCCGGCCAAACCTGGATCGAAGGCGACTACCGCCCGACAGCCATCGACACGAACCAGCGAGGTACGAGTCAATGACCCGCCACGCTCTGATCGGTCACGATCAACTTATGCCCCTAAACTGCCGGACACGATGAGCACAAGCGACCAGAACACAGCCGCCTTTGGCAAATTGATCGGCATCAAGTTTAATCAGCCGGCGCTATTGACGGAAGCGCTGACGCATCGCTCCTTCGTCAATGAATACGGCGGCAAAGACGTCGTAAAGGACAACGAGCGCCTCGAATTTCTTGGCGATGCCGTCCTCGATATCATCGTCGCCGACATGCTCTTTCGCAAATATCCCGCCGTCGACGAAGGTCAGCTCACGCAACTGCGGGCCGCTCTCGTCAAAACCGAGTCTCTAGCAAGACTGGCGCGGGATTGCCGCCTCGGTGATTATCTGCGCATGGGACGTGGCGAGGAAGTCAGCGGCGGGCGCGAGCGCCTGACTCTGCTTTGCCGCGCCTACGAAGCCGTGATCGGCGCCCTATACCTCGATCGTGGTCTCGACACGGTAACTAAATTCGTCACACCGCAACTCGTGGAGATGCTGGAAGACGTCATCGAACGCAGTCTGCATATTGACGCGCGCAGTGAACTCCAGGAGCGCATTCAGCATCGCCTGAACATCACGCCGAATTACCGCGTCACCGGGTCCGAGGGACCCGAGCATGACAAAGAATTCCACGTCGATGTCACGATTGGTGAAGAGATTATCGGCAGCGGCGTTGGCAAGAGCAAGCGCTCAGCCGCCCTGAAAGCGGCCCGCGTTGCTTTGCGCTATCTGGAAAAGCACGGCTTGCCATCGACGGTTCTTGCCGATGACGACGGATAAGGGGATTTCAACTCAGGATCGTCTGTCGTCGAAGCAGCTATCACAGATGCGATAGCGATGACGCGACGGCAGCAATGCCCGGCAGGAACGGCAGCGCCGCGCCGTATTCAGATTGCGCAGCAGCGCCTCATCAATCGAGAGTGACCATTCGCGCCGTTCTTCGCGGACTTGCAGGTGCGCCTCGCCAAACTCGGCAAACTCACGCCGCCGGGAAAGCCACAAATAGATGTCCGCGCAGGCGATGGAAAACTCTGTCGCAGCCAAATCGCCGCCATCACGAATCGGCACCGGCGCGTCCGGTGGCACTGGGATCTGGTAACCCTCCAGGATCATGTAGGCGCAGTCCAGCCAGTAGGGACGCGTAGTTTTGCGCGTCGGCGCGTTGACCAGCTGCAAGGCGCTCGCCAATCCCAGCTTTTTGATCTCTTCATCAGCCAGCATTTTGGCCAACTCGATCCGCTCATCCAGGTCCGCTGTCGTGATGACTTCGCGCAGTTCCTCCGGTATCGACTTCAGCTCCGCCCACTGCGTCAACTGCTCGTCCAGGCTGCCCGGGATCAGATTCAGATCGTCGACCGTCGGCGCCACTCGGGCAAATGTCAAGACGGCCGGTTCCTTCGCATAGAGCTCGCGGATGACGCGCATATCATGCCGGTTGGTCGCGGCGATCAAGCCGGTCTTCGACATGCCATAGCGCCCGGCCCGCCCCCCGATCTGATGCACTTCCGCCGGGTAGAGCTGCCGATCATTCTTGCCATCAAACTTTTCCACTTGGTAAAAGCAGACGACATCCGCCGGCAGATTCAAGCCCATGCCGACCGCATCGGTGGCGACGCAAATCTCAGTCTCACCCTGGGCGAAGCGGTCGGCTTGCCGCCTGCGCACTTCCGGAGGCAGACTGCCATAAACTACCGAAACCGTCCGTCCCAGCCGCTCGAGCTTCATCTTCAAATCGAGAACGCCTTGCCGCGTGAAAGCCACCAGAATGGTCGATGAAGGCAGTGTCTCCAGGCTGAAATGCTGCTCCGCCAGCGCAAGCGGCGCCAGCCGCTGATGCTCTACCAATTCGCAAGGCAGTTCCGCCGCCGACGCCAGCACCTCGATCAAGTTTCGCGCGGTCGGCGGACCGATGATGTGCATTTCCGGCGCCGCCGATTCCATCAAGGCGCGCGTCCAGGCCCAGCCGCGGTCGGCATCCGTCAGCATCTGCGCCTCATCAATGATGACGCAGGCGCCGCTATCCGTCGCGTTAAACATCTCGATGGTGGCGGCCGTGATGCGCGCGCCCTCGACCGGGATATACTCCTCGCCAGTCAAGAGATTGCAGGCGACGCCTTCTTCATTCAGGCGGTCGAAAATCTCGTAGGCCAGCAAACGCAGTGGCGCCAGGTACCAACCGGAACCGGCTTGCTTCAACGCTTGCAAGGCATCGTGCGTCTTTCCGCTGTTGGGCTCCCCGACGTGCAGGTACAATTGCTGCTGATCGCGCCAGGCATTGCGCCACTTGGGGAAAGTATCGATCAGCCGATTGCGCAGTTTTTTCTTCGCTTCCTGCTTCCGCCGGCGCTGTGACCGTCCGCCGCGCCGCCGTTTCTGTTTCTCCCGTACCTCTTCATGGTCAACATCACTGAGCAACTGCCTATACTCAATGTATGTCTCCGGCAATTCCCACATACCGCGCACATCACGCCAGAGCATGCGCTTCGGCGACATACCCGCTTCGCGAATGCTGCTGTCCAAGCGTCGTTGGTCCAGGTCGAGCACACGTCGCAATTCGCTTGGCCGCAGGCGCTCGTATCCCGCGATCATCTCTCGCATGTCCGGATCGGCAGCTGTCGGCTTGAAGCTATACACGGGAAAACGCAACTTGCCGCGCGGGTCGAGGAAGCTGTCCAGCGCCAATACCTCGGCCGCGACGCGAAGCGTAGTGGAATCTACCCCGGCCACTTTCGCCGCCTGCTTCAACGTATAGCTGCGCGCGGACACTTGCCTTTCTATCGGATCATCCGGCCGCGGATGCGGGACTCCATCGCGGCTCATTTCTCCGCAAAGTTCGAGTACGCTCAGCCAGGCTTCTTCATCTTGCGCCGCCTCTGGTACGACGTCTGCTAACTCTTCTTTGATTACCGAATCCAAATGATTACTCCAACTTATTTGTTCCGCCGCTGCTGCGACCCGGACCAGCGATACGGACGCGCAGGAGACATCTCGTCGAGCGCGATTTCGTCTGGCGACGCACACTCTTCACGCTGAAACAAAGACGACTGCTGAAGCGGCTGCATCGCAAAGTGCTGAAAGATGCGTGTGACCAGTTCCGTCGTGCGACCCGTCTCCCGGTAGATTTCCGCAGCGAAGCGCGCCGGATGCTTCCGACCTTTGCGCCGATTGCAGTCAGGGCAAGCCACTGCCAGATTGGCAGCCGCATTGCCGCCCTGCTTGTTCAGGCTGATGACATGGTCCAATTCAAATTCGCAACCTGCGAGGCTCGCGCCGCACCATTCGCAGCGCCCACGGCAGGAAAGAATGCGGTCACGCAATTCAGCCGCGCTCAAGCGACCTTGAGCATTGGCTTGGCGGGCGCGCGCATTCAACGCCGAAGCGTACTGCTCCAGCGCGCTTGCATCAAGATTGTCTTGATAGATCATTCAGCTGATTCTTCCGAGGGATTGTCCAGTCTGAAGCCATGTCCGCGCACAGTGACGATATACTGGTGACTGCCGTCGACTTCCGCCAGACGGTCACGCAGACGCCGCACCAGGGCATCAATCGCCTGCTCGCTGACGCCCATGCCCAGCGTATCCGGCCAGACCGCATCAACCACATCATTTCGGCTGCAGACACCGCCTTGACTGGCAAACAAGATTTCAAGCAAGCGATATTGGGGCAAGCTCAACGGCGGATCCAGGTCCTGATCCCTGATCACCACCTGGCGTGACTCCGGATCGAGCCGCATACGCAATCCGGTCATCGCGCCCGAGGGAATCACATCGGGCAGAACACGCGTCGTCGATGGCGCGGTCGCCCCCGATCCCACGAAGCGCAGTCGGATATCCTTGGCAACCCGGATTTCGTCGCCGTCCTCCAATTCGCGCATGCCGGTAAGGCGATAACCATTGACCCAGGTGCCATTCTTACTCCGCAGGTCTTCGACGGTACATGTTCCGCCGAAGGACATGAGCCGCAAATGCTGCCGAGAAATCTGCCGTACCGGAATGACAATATCGGAAGTCTCATCGCGCCCCACGACCATCTCGGCGCGATCAACTACCCAATGTGGATTCGATAAAGAGCCATCCAGCCAAACGATGACCGGGAATTCCTCGGTTGATTGGGACATTCCTGCGAATCCCTTTCCACCTCTATCCGGAAATCATGCCGCAATTTGTACGTCCCCATTATACAGTATTATCATTCTCACGACCGCGCATTGTCCGCTTTCCAGCGTACAGGTATAATCGCCGACTGGTGTCGGACCACAGCGCGGAGCACTTACATTGGGCGTATTTCGCCGCGGACTTTCCAAGACGCGCGAGTCCTTCTTCGGTCGCATCTCGCAAATGCTCGGCAATACCGAGATCGACGAGGACACTTGGGACGACATGGAAACCCTGCTTATCCAGGCAGACGTCGGTTTCGATACCACCGTGAAAGTCCTTGATGCCCTGCAGGACCGCGTCCGCGCGGAAGGCATGACCAAGACCGATCAACTGCAAGGCGCGCTCAAGGAGACGCTGGCGGACCTGTTGGAATTCCCGCCAGCGATGGATATCGCCGGACGCGAACTGTCGATTATCCTCATCGTTGGCGTCAACGGTTCGGGCAAAACGACCTCAATCGCCAAGCTGGCGCACCGCCTGAAGAATCTATCCCGCCGCAAGGTGATGATCGCAGCCGGCGATACATTTCGAGCCGCTGCAATCGAGCAGTTGCAAACCTGGGGCGCGCGCGTCGATGTGCCCGTCATCGCCAACCGACCCGGCTCGGACCCCGGCGCCGTCGTATACGATGCCACCGTCGCCGCCAAAACCCGCGGCTACGAGATTCTCATCATCGATACCGCCGGACGTTTGCAAAACAACTACAATCTCATGAGAGAATTAACCAAGATCAGCGAGGTCTCGGGCAAGGTTGTGCCCGGAGCGCCGCACGAGGTGCTGCTCGTGCTGGATGGGACCACCGGACAAAACGCCATAGAACAGGCAAAGAAGTTCCAGGAAGCCTCGGGCGTCACCGGCGTGATCGTCAGCAAACTGGACAGCACGGCGAAGGGTGGCATGGTCTTCTCCATTTTCAATGACTTGCAGCTGCCGGTTCATTACCTCGGCCTGGGCGAAGCCATCGATGACCTCGTCCTCTTCACGCCGGAATTCTTCGTCGAAAGCCTCTTCGATGATGAGGAAGACGAGACGGATTGAACGGCGCTGTGCAAATAACGAGCGCTCAAAACAGCAAGGTCAAGCTGATCAAACGCTTGCGGAGCAAGCGCGGCCGCGAGGCTGAGAAGCGATTCGTTGTTGATTACGAACGTGATTTGCTTCGCGCGCTGGACTGCGGTTACGCCCTCGATTTCATCTTGCATTGTACCGAGATTGGCGCTCTGCCCTCGCTGCCCAAAGTGGAGGTAAATCAAGTCACGCCGCAGCTTATGCAGCGGATAAGCTATCGCGAAAACCCCGACGCTATCGTCGCCGTCATGCACAGCAAAGCGGTAAATGGGCTCGACGCGCTTGAGAGAACATGCGCTGAGCACCTCGTCGTCTTGGCCGATCTGCGGGTGCCCGGCAATATCGGCGCGCTGCTGCGCACGGCCGATGCCGCCGGCATTGACGCGGTCATACTGGTCGACACTGCGCTTGACCTTTATAATCCCAACATCATACGCAGCAGTACGGGAGCCTGCTTTCTAGATAGTATCTTTCACTTAACCGGCGACGAAGCGATCGCCTTCTTGCAGCAGCGCGCTTTTCAGACCATCGCGGCTGATGTCGGCAGCGGTCCCGGCATTTACGACCTGGACCTACAGCGGGCGACCGCCATCGTGCTCGGTACGGAAGACCGGGGACTGAGCCAGGCTTGGCTCGACCAGGCCGATCATCGCGTCCGCATACCGATGGCCGGCCGCCTGAGCGACTCCCTAAATGTATCGGTCAGCGGCGCCATATTCATGTATGAACTCTATCGTCAGCGGCACGCCGGCCGAGCGGCCGCGGATCAGAAAGGTGAAGCCGGCAACTGACCGGCGCCTGTCATGGATAACATCATCAGCCAGCTCACCGCCTTCAAAAAACAGATCGACGAATTAATGGGCCGAATTGATATCGTCGGCAAGGCGCGACGCATTGAAGAACTCGAAGCCGTGGCGAGCGAGAGCGACTTCTGGAACGAGCCCGAATCTGCGCAGAAAACCATGCAGCAGCTTGCCAAGCTAAGGTCGCAAGTCGACAAATGGCGCACCCTCGCCGACCGCATCACCGACGCGATCGAACTGGCCGAGATCGCTGACGCGGAAATGGGTGAAGAAATGGAAGCCGAAACCGAATCGCTCCGAGAGATTGTCCAGACGATGTCCTTTCAGGCGATGCTCTCCGGCGATTACGATAACGAAGACGCCATCTTCGCCATCCACGCCGGCGCCGGCGGCGTCGACGCCCAGGACTGGGCCGAGATGCTTGAGCGTATGTACTTGCGCTGGATGGAGCAGAACGGCTACAAAGCGGAAGTCCTCGACCGCAGCAACGGCGATGAAGCCGGCTTGAAGAGCGTGACCGTCAGCGTCAAAGGCGACTACGCCTTCGGTTATTTGCAAAGCGAAGAAGGCGTACACCGTCTCGTCCGCCTCAGCCCTTTCGACAGCGCCAATCGTCGGCACACCTCATTCGCGAAAGTAGAGCTTTGGCCAGACATCCAAACCGATATTGAGATCGAGATCGAGGACAAGGAAATCCGCATCGACACCTACCGCGCCAGCGGCGCCGGCGGCCAGCACGTGCAAAAGAACGACACAGCCGTTCGCATCACACATCTGCCATCCGGCCTTGTCGTTCAATGCCAAAATCAGCGCAGTCAAGCGCAGAACCGCGACCGCGCGCTCCAGATCCTTAAGGCGCGCCTGTTCGAGATGGAGCGTGCCAGGCAAGAAGCCGAGATGGCCGCGCTCAAAGGCGAAAATGTCGACGCCGGCTGGGGCAATCAGATCCGCTCCTACGTCCTGCACCCCTATCAGATGGTCAAAGATCACCGCACCAGCGTTGAAATCGGTAACACCTCAGCCGTGCTCGACGGTCGCTTGAACGAATTCATTGAAGCCTACCTGCGACACAAAGTCAGCGGATAGAATAAACGGCGCGACGTATCTATCGCAGAACTGCGACACCTGTTCGGAGACAAGGTTGCCGAACTTGTAGACGGAGTGACCGAAGTAAAAGGCAACAACAACCGCGCCACGCATGTGGCCGGACTAATTGATCCGGACAAGGCAGAAGACGGTATGTTCTCCGCTGCGTTGAAGTTGGCAGGCCGGCCGACGCCAGGGATTCAAAGAAACACATGGACTTCGTAGCATTTTCGGATCGCGCTCGAAAAATGTTTAATGAGTTGATTCATAAGTTGTAACCGAAGCGAATTCGCCAGCGCCCCGATCTCGACTTAATTGGGCAGGTTTTCAGGTTATACTAAGAACTGAACGTCACTGGGCATAGTCTGACACCAAATGCTGCCAAAAACCTCTGATATTCCACGAGAACTTGAATCGCTCTTCGCCTCTCTGGGTGACACTAAACCGAATGAGCTGGATCTGATCGCCGCCGCCTATCAGCGGGCCGAGAGCGCGCATAGCGGACAGCGACGGAAGTCGGGCGAACCTTACGTGACGCACTGCGTCGCCGTCGCCAACATTCTCGCCGAGATGAAGATGGACGCCGAGACCATCGCGGCCGGCCTCCTGCATGATGTCGCCGAAGACAGCGATGTGAGCATCGACGCCTTGCGTGCCGAGTTCGGCACGACCATCGCCAAGTTGGTCGATGGCGTCACCAAGTTGAAAAACTTGCCGATCAAGAATGTCTCCCCGGTCGGTGACTCACGGCGCTCCAGCGCCGTCAACCGAGAGATGGAATACATCCGCAAGATGTTGCTGACCATGGGCGATGATGTGCGGGTTGTCTTGGTCAAGCTCGCCGATCGCCTGCACAACATGCGCACGCTCGGCTACATGCCGCGCGACAAACAGCGTGCGATAGCGCAGGAAACCATGGATATCTTCGCGCCGCTCGCCAACCGCCTCGGCATCTGGCAGATGAAATGGGAATTGGAAGATCTCAGCTTCCGCTATCTCAATGCGGATGCCTATCGTTCGATCGCAAAAGCGCTCGACGAACGGCGTGATGAGCGCGAGAGCTATATCGAAAGCATCAAAGATCGCCTGACGCGCGAACTGAAAAAAGCCAATATCAACAAGGTCACCATCACCGCCCGCCCCAAGCATATATTCAGCATCTACAGCAAGATGTCCAAGAAGAATCTGCCTCTGGAGCAAATTTACGACATCCGCGGGATGCGCGTGTTGGTCGATTCACTGGCGGAATGTTATTTGGCGCTGGGTATCGTCCACAACCTCTGGCGCCCAATCCCGGGCGAGTTCGACGATTATGTCGCCAATCCCAAAGACAACTTCTACCGCAGCCTGCATACCGCCGTCCATGACAAAGAAGGCAAGACGGTTGAAGTGCAGATTCGCACCTGGGAAATGCACGAGGACGCCGAATATGGCATCGCCGCCCACTGGCGCTACAAAGAAGGCAGCAGCGGGGACGATAGTGCGTTCGAGCAGCGGCTTGCCTACCTGCGCCGACTGATGGAATTCGGACCAGAAGTCAATGACGCCTCACAGTTTGTCGACACAGTAAAGTCGGAGGTCTTCCAGGACCGCGTCTACAGCGTCACGCCCAACGGCGATATCATCGACTTGCCGGTCGGCGCTACACCTATTGATTTCGCTTATCACATCCATACCGACATCGGCGACCGCTGCCGCGGCGCAAAAGTCAACGGCCGCCTTGTACCCCTGAATTACAAACTGAGCATGGGAGACCAGGTCGAAATCCTCACCGCCAAGCGCGGCGGACCCAGCATGGACTGGCTCAACACCGATCTTGATTACGCGGTCACCAACCGTGCTCGCACCAAGATCCGTCATTGGCTGCGCAAACAGAATCGCGACAAGCATATCGCCATGGGACGCGAGTTGCTGGAACGCGAACTCAAGCGGCTCGGTGTTTTAGAAAAGGTAACTTTTGAATCGGTCGCGCGCCTGCTCAACTTCGACAAGCTCGAAGACTTTCAGGCCGCAATCGGGGCTGGCGATGTGACCGGCTCCCAGATCACCAACCGCGTACTTGAAGATGAACGCCGCAAATCCGCTGAGAGCCTTAGCGATGATGATCTGCTAAAGCCACGGACCAAACCGGCCGGCGCCAGGATCGCCAAAGGCGTCAGCATCATGGGCGCCGGTGGCTTGCTGGTCAATCTTGCCCGCTGCTGCTCGCCGATGCCGGGTGACGATATCATTGGTTATATCACGCGCGGACGCGGCGTCACCGTGCATCGAACCGATTGCCCCAATATCCACGCTTTGCGCGAGACCGAGCGCCTGATTGATGTCTCCTGGGGCACGGAAGAAGAAGAACAGCGCTACCTGGTGCCGGTCGAAGTGGTTGCCTATGATCGCGAGGGGCTGCTGCGCGAAATCACTACCATCATCGCCGATCAGAGGGTCAACATCGCCTCAGTCGACGTTAGCACCCGTGATCACATCGCCACGCTCAATCTGCAGCTCGAGATCGCCAGCAACAAGCAATTGACCCGCATCCTTTCCAAGATCGATCTGGTGTCCAACGTGGTCGAGGCGCGCCGGCGCAACACCGGCTAAAGCCGCGGCCGGCTATGCATATTGCCCTGCTGGAATCCTATTACGGCGGCAGTCACAAAACCTGGGCCGACGGCTACCGCAGATTCTCCCGTCACGAAATCGAATTGATCGCCATGCCGGCGCAATTCTGGAAGTGGCGCATGCAAGGTGGCGCCATCTCCCTCGCGCGGCTGCTGAAAACCAAACCTGATCTGATTCTCGCCTCGAGCATGATGGACCTGTCCATATTCCGCGCCTTGACCCATCGTCATCTGGGCGGTGTACCCATCGCGCTCTTCTTCCACGAGAATCAACTGTCGTATCCACAGAACCGGCGTCAGGGCCACGGTTGGCGTTACGGTTTCATCAACTTTATCAGCGCGCTCACTGCCGATGCCAATTATTTCAACAGTACCTTTCATTTGGAGGATTTCATGGCGCAGCTGCCTCGCCTGCTCAAACACTTTGCCGATTTCAATGAACTGCAAACCGTCGAAGAAATACGCGCCAAGTCCCGCGTATTGCCGCTTGGCGTCGACCTGCGCCGCTTTGATTCCCACCGCGCTGGAAAGCCTGCGGACGATACGCCGATTATCCTCTGGAATCACCGCTGGGAAGAGGACAAGGACCCCGCCACCTTTATCTACAGCATGATTATACTCGCCAGCGAAGGCTATGACTTCAAGCTGGCGATCACCGGCGAAAGCTTCGGTGACATGCCGGACGCATTCCAGACCGCGCAGGCCCTGCTGGGAGACAAGATAGTCCATCTCGGTTTCGTCGAGTCATTTGCCGACTATGCCCGCTTGCTTTGGTCAGCTGACTACGTCGTCAGCAGCGCCTGGCAGGAGTTCTTCGGCATCTCGGTCTGTGAAGCGATCTACTGCGGCTGCATACCCATACTGCCCGATCGCCTCAACTATCCCCACCTGCTTACCGACGACCTTAAGAGCGCCTGCCTGTATCAGCGGGATCGCTTAACAGCGCAGCTGCGCTATCACCTGGACAGCAATCTGGAGTTGGATACTTCGCTGCTAAAGGAGAAAATCGCCGGATTCGACTGGCGCGTCATGGCGCCGCGTTACGACGATGAATTTCAGGATCTCGTTACTCGTCACGCCTAGCGTTCGGATCAGCGCCGTTCGAACTGGACTTAGTATCGGATTCGTCCGCTTCGTCCAGGAGAAGTGTCAGTTGTTTATGCGTCAGTTTGTCTGCTGAGTCGTCGGTCTTTTCCCTATCGGAGCCTTCTTCGATTGATTCCGACTCCTCGACGGTCGTTTGCGCCATTTCGTCAGCGGCATTTTGGTCCATCTCGTCACCGTGTCGCTCGCGAGACTTTCGCCGCGCGTCGTCAAGCTTCTGATACTCAACGACCCCAATTACTTCTTCGTTTTCGCGCAGATCGATTATGGACATCCGTCCTTCACTACCGCGTTCTAGCAATTCAGTATTTCGCAGGCTTACGGACTTGACTCGGTGTTTGTTGGTCAACACGATGACACTGTCCGTCAGGACACCGACCGAGGCCGCGACCACTTTGCGTCCCTCAGTCCCCAGCTTCATGCTCGGCAAACCGCTACCGCCGCGTCCCTGAAGCGTATACTCGCTTGCTTGCGATAATTTCGCCACGCCATCATTCGATACATTCCAAACATAATCCTCGCTTTGAGCTGAGGACGCGCCGACAACTCGATCACTCTTTCGCGCCAACCTCATGCCGCGCATTCCACCGGCATTCAATCTTGTTGGGCGCACATCTTCTTCATGGAAGCGAATAGCGTAGCCTCGATCGCTTGTCAGGACAATCGTATCATTTCCTGAAGTAAAGAATGCAGTCATGAGCTTGTCGCCTTTAGCGAGATTCATGACAGAAAAGGTGCTGGACATAACGCCGGGGATATCCCTTGCATGCATCCGTTTCACCTGTCCGCGAACTGTTACAAAAAAGAGGAATCCCGCCAATGCTGCTGATGGCAGGCATTGCATGGCGACGATTTTGTTCTTAGGCGACAGGGAACACAACTCGTTGAAGTCCGTCCCCGCTTCTACATCTTCTGTTGGCGGAAGTTGATGCACCGGAATGGTTGCGCAATGGCCCGCCTCGGTAAAGAGATAAATCGTCTGTGAAGTCGAGCATTTGTGTAAGAATCTCGGTGACCTTTTTGCGGCTCCAAATAACTTTGGACGCCTGACGTCGACGGTTCGACAGAGTCTCTTGTTGACGCCGAAAACTACCCACGTAACTTCGTCAGGAATAAGGAAATCTTCTACACAGGAGAATAGCGCTTCGCTCGAAACTATCACGCTACGTCGGAAGTCACCGTATTCTGTCTTCAGCGCCGCCAATTCCTCGGCGATATGCTCGCGCTGCTTGACTGGGCTCGACAACAAGTCTTCCAGCGACTTGATGAGCTTCAGTTTGTCCTTATACTCCTGTCTAATTCGGCGGATTTCCAGCGATGCCAGGCGCCGCAGTGCCATCGCCAGGATCGCCTCCGCCTGTATCTCGGTTACCTTGAAATTCTTGATCAGATTCGTGCGGGCCGTCTCGCTGTTGCGTGACTTGCGGATGGTCTGAATCACAGCGTTCAAATTATCCAAGGCAATGATCAAGCCCTCCAGCACATGTGCCCGTTCGCGCGCCCGCGCCATATCGAATTGACTGCGCCGCTGGACCACGTCCAGCCGATGTTCCAGATATACTCGCAGCGCCTGCTTCAACGTGAGCAGTCGCGGCTGCCCATCAACCAACGCCAGCATGATAATGCCGAAGGTACTTTGCAGTGGTGTCAATTTGAAAAGCTGCACCAGTACATCGGTGACATTGGCGCCGCGCTGCAGCTCGATCACCAGCCGCACCGCATTTTGTCGATCCGACTCATCGCGCAGGTCCGCCAGACCATCGAGTCTGCCGCTGCTGACCAAACTGGCAATGCGTTCGATGAGAGTCGTTTTGTTGGTCTGATAAGGCAATTCGCTGACGATGATGCGGGACTTTCCCCGACCCATGTCCTCGATATGAGTTTTCGCCCGCAGCGTGATTTTGCCCCGCCCGGTCGCCAGCGCCGTCCGCAGCATATCTTCATCGCCGCGCATCTTGTAAATGACGCCGCCGGTCGGGAAATCCGGTCCTTTGACATAGCGCATGAGATCGTCGACATCGATATCTTCAAGCCTCTCCCACTGCTCCAGCATATAATCCAGCGCATCGCAGATCTCGCCCAGGTTATGCGGCGGAATATTGGTCGACATGCCGACCGCAATGCCGGAAGCGCCGTTGATCAGTAGATTCGGCACTAGCGAAGGCAGGACCGATGGCTCGTTCAACGTGCCATCGAAATTCTCGACGAAGTCGACCGTCTCCTTGTTGATATCGACCAGCAGCTCACCGCCGATCGTCGCCATCCTCGCCTCGGTATAGCGCATCGCCGCCGCGCCATCGCCATCGATGCTGCCGAAGTTTCCTTGGCCGTCAATCAACATGTAGCGCATGGAGAAATCCTGCGCCATCCGCACCATCGTGTCATAGACAGCGGCATCGCCGTGTGGGTGGTATTTACCCATCACCTCGCCGACAATACGCGCGCTTTTCTTGTGTGTGCCAGCCGCGCCAACGCCCATATCGTGCATCGCAAACAGGATGCGGCGATGAACCGGCTTCAGCCCGTCGCGCGCGTCCGGCAGCGCTCGCGAAACGATCACGCTCATGGCGTAACTCAAATAGGCGTCACGCATTTCGCTTTCGATGTTGATTTGATGAATCGAGCGATCAGTCATCGAACGTCCTCAGCGGCTGGTGCTTATGTCATCGGGAGTGCGGCGTCGGCGGCTTCACGCGCTTGCACAGCAATACCGTCTGGTTGACTAGCGCCTGCGGTAGGGTCGGGCGCAAACGTATGCCAATCGTCAGGCGCGCGCGGTATATTTGCCGAGCGGACTTCAATTTCCCATTGTAGAATGTGCTATAAGAGGGTGTCAAACGATTTGACGCCTTGTCTCACAACATATCGATACAGTGCTCTCGCTCGCGCGAAACTTGGATTCGCTACCGCAATCTATCCCCTGGATAATCATTCTGCCATGACAAGAACCGGCATTCGTCATCTCTGTTTTATTGTGTTCCTGGCTTGCCTCGGCCTGATATTTGCGGCCTGCAGCGCCGAACCCCTACCCGATATCGCACCGGAAGTGGCTATCGAACCACAACGCTCGGCTGTCCCCGCGGAAGAGATTGTCGAGGCGTCGCCCACGGATGTATTGGAGACGCCACCATCTTATTCCACCTCTGACGATGAGCAGGATTTCGGACCGATCGTGGGACCGAAGTACACACAGCCGCCCACGGCCACACCGCGCCCGACCGATCCGCCGCCGACGCAACCGGGCAGCGTTTACACGACGCCTTTGTCCGTCGACCAAACCCGTCTCGATCCCGCCCAAATGGGAATTCAAGCGCATTACAATTTCGATCGCGACGATTGGGAACAAACGCTGCACCGAATCAACCAGCTGCGCGTGGGCTGGATCAAGTTGCAAGCCGCCTGGGAATGGCTGCAACCAGACCGCGCAGGCCAATTCGATCAGAACTTCCGCCTCTTTCAGCTGCATGTACAGAAGGCGGACCAGTGGGGCTATCAGATAATGCTCAGCATTGCCAAGGCGCCCGACTGGGCGCGTCACACCGACCGCAGCGAAGACGGGCCGCCGGACGATCTCAATCAACTTGTCGCATTCATCCGCATGCTGCTGGACAAACTTGGTCCCCAGATCGATGCCATCGAAATCTGGAACGAACCCAACCTGCGCCGAGAATGGACCGGCAGCCGTCCCCTCGGCGGCGCCAGCTATATGGAGCTATTCCGTGTCGCCTACGACACGATACGCGCCCATTCACCACATATCACGGTGGTTACAGCTGGTCTCGCGCCGACCGGCAACCACAGCGGCGTCTCTGTAGATGACCGCGCCTTCCTGCACCAAATGTATGGGGCGGGACTTGGGCGTTACAACGATGTCAAGATCGGCGTGCATCCTTACAGCTGGGGCAATCCACCGGATTTTCTCTGCTGCGACAATGTCGACGGCCAGGGCTGGGACGATCAGCCACAGTTCTTTTTCCAACAGACGATCCGCGACTACGCGGGTATCATCGCCGCCTACGGCGACAACGCGCAAATGTGGGTCAGCGAATTTGGCTGGGCGACCTGGGAGGATTATCCCACCGAGGCGCCCGAAGTCTGGATGGCTTACAACTCCGCGCAAGACCAAAAGGACTACACCCTGCGCGCCTTTCAGATCGGGCAGACGCGCGCCGATGTCGGCGTCATGATCCTATGGAATCTAAGTTACGCTGAGGAGTTGACGATCAGCCGGCGCAGCGAACTGGCGGCTTACAGCTTGCTCTATGCGCAGTTCAACGGCAATGAACGTAAACGCGAGCGACCGCTCTATTTTGCCTTAGCCCACCGCCCCTGAGGGCTCCCGGGGAAAAAGAAAACGCGGGAGCCTTCTGGCATCCCGCGTCCCAAGCTTCGTTTCTGCTTCGGCCTACAGTTCGCTGAGCATATTCTCAAAGTCGTCCGTGTCGCCGACTTCATCCAGATCGAGCGCTCCCTGCGCCTCCAAGGTGACCGGCGGCGCCACCGCCTCCCGATCCTGATAGGCATGGAAGCCCGTGCCGGCCGGGATCAGCTTGCCGATGATCACGTTCTCCTTCAAGCCGTGCAGCGGATCAACCTGTCCTTCAATCGCCGCGCCGGCCAACACCTTAATCGTATGCTGGAAGCTCGCCGCCGACAGATAACTATCGGTGCTCAGCGCCGCCTTGGTAATGCCGAGCAGCACCGGTGAGCCGGCACAGGGTTCTTCGCCTTCCGCGATCAGTCGCTCGTTGATCTCCAGCAGTTTCAACTGGTCAATCAACTTGCCCGGCAGCAGGTCGCTATCGCCGCTCCTCGTGATCTGCACCTTGCACATCATCTTGCGAATGACCGTTTCAAAGTGCTTGTCGGCGATCGGCACGCCCTGGCTGCGATATACTTCCTGAATCTCGTTCAAGAGATAGAGTTGCGTCGCATTCGCGCCCAAGACGCGCAGAATCCGGTGCGGATTCTTCGAGCCTTCAGTCAACTGCTCGCCCGGCTCCACGGTCATGCCATCGCGAATCGACTTACGCAGACGCGCATTGGCGGGAATCGCGTAGTCAAGCTCATCGCGGCGTTCGAAACGAATGAAGACGGAATGGTCCTCGATATGCACGGTACCGGCCATCGAGGCTGTTAGTTCCTTTTCACCGTTCTTCGCTACAATGGCGCCTTCCTTAATATCCTTGCCATCCTCGACAATGATCTCCCAATCCTCGGGCACGACATGCGTTTCATTTCGCATTTCACTGTCGATCACCGTCGCGATCCGTGCGCCATCGTCACGTTCAGTCAGCCGCAGCACGCCGCCGACATCGGTCATTACCGATTCGCCTTTGGGTTTCCGCCGCGCCTCAAATAGCTCCTCAACACGCGGCAAACCGCTTGTGATATCGCCGCGCGATTCGGCAGTGCCCCCGCTGTGGAAAGTCCGCAAGGTCAGCTGTGTTCCCGGTTCGCCGATCGACTGCGCCGCGATTATGCCTACCGCCGCGCCAATATTCACCATCTCGCCCGTTCCCAGGTCCCGCCCATAGCAGAGCGCGCAGACGCCGTGGATCAGGTCGCAAGTGAGCGGACTTCTTACTTCGACCGCTTCCAGCAAGGAGTTTTCGATGGCGGATGCAATGTCATCGTCGATCATCTCGTTGCGCCCGACAATCAAGGTCTCGCTTTCCGGCTCAATGATGTTCTCGGCGGAGCAACGACCGACTATCCGTTCCTCAATATTCTGACCGGCGATATCGTCGAGGCGGCTGACCTTGAGCCCACGCCTGGTATTGCAATCCCAGCGGTTTACGATCATGTCCTGTGCGACATCTACGAGACGCCGCGTCAAATAGCCGGCATCCGCCGTACGCAGCGCCGTATCCGCCAAGCCCTTGCGCGCGCCATGCGTTGAAATAAAGTATTCCAGCGCGTTTAGGCCCTCGCGAAAGTGACTGCGAATCGGCAGGTCGATAATACGTCCCGATGGGTCCGCCATCAAACCGCGCATGCCCGCCAACTGTGTGATCGGACCGAATCCGCCTTTGGTTGCACCGGATATCGCCATGATCGCAATCGGCCCGTACGGGTCCAGCGAATCCTGGATTTGGTCCTGCAGGAAATCCTTGGCGCGGTTCCACTCGTCAATCGTGATCTGATACCGCTCTTCCTCGGTCATCAATCCACGGCGGAAATCGCGTTCGGCTCGCGTAACGACCGCTTCGGCCCGCTGCAAAATGTTGGCCCGGTCATCCGGAATCGTCAAATCGCTGACGGCAATGGTCGTGCCGGAAATCGTCGCGTAGTGGAAACCGAAGTTCTTAATGGCGTCGACCACTTCTGTCGTTCGTTCACCGCCGATCACTTGATAGCAGCGGGCAACCAAATCCTGCAATCCCTTCTTGCCCACCGTCTGTTGCTCGAAGCGCATCTCGTCCGGCAGGATGCGATTGAACATCGCGCGCCCGATCGTACATATTTCAGGCTCTTCCTGCGGTTCGCGTTTGTCATAGACGTTGCCCAGCAAAATTGGCGCGTGCAGATCTACCAGGCCGATGCGATATAGATATTCCACTTCATCCATATCGACCACAACGCGGCGCTCGTGCAGATTGGTGATTTCCAGCTTGTCTTCCAAGCCACGCTCGCGCAGATACTTGCGCATCTCATAAGCGTTGGCCAACATGCAATCAACCTCGCCCGCCAACAGCGCGTCGACAGTCCTGTCAACCGCCGACTTGACCACAAGCGGGCGGCCATTCTCGTCGAGCTCGGTCTCGTCAAGGTAGAGCTCGCTATTGGGTAGGTGACGGAACTGCGCGTAATAGTAGCCGTTAGAACGGAAGGCTATGCCTATCTTGTGACTGCCGGCAAACACGGTGTTCGCTGACCGGAACTCATCCGCGCGCGACCGCAAGGCCACGATTTCCACGGTCGGATCCATCGTCAAATAATAGTTGCCGAGCACCATGTCTTTCGACGGTCCAACAATCGGCGCGCCATCCGACGGCTTGAGCAGATTGCGTGTGCTCAGCATCAGTTCACGCGCTTCCTTGACCGCTTGCTCGCTCAAAGGCACATGCACCGCCATCTGATCGCCGTCAAAGTCGGCATTGAAGGCCGAGCAAACGAGCGGATGAATTTGAATTGCCTTGCCTTCCACCAGCAAGGGTTCAAAGGCCTGAATGCCCAGGCGGTGCAGGGTCGGCGCGCGGTTGAGCAGCACCGGACGTTCCTTGATGACTTCTTCAAGCACTTCCCACACTTCCGGGCGTTCACGCTCGATGATGCGCTTGGCGCCTTTGACATTGCTGGCATAGTTGTACGCGACGAGCCGGCTGATGACGAAGGGACGATAAAGTTCCAACGCCATGGTCTTGGGCAGGCCACATTGATGTAACTTCAGCTTCGGTCCGATGACGATCACGGAGCGGCCCGAATAATCGACGCGCTTGCCCAGCAAGTTCCGGCGGAAACGCCCCTTCTTGCCCTTGAGCATATCGCTGAGCGACTTCAACTCGCGGCGACCCCGTCGACTCAGCGCCTTGCCGCGCTGGCTATTGTCGATCAAGCTGTCGACCGATTCCTGCAGCATGCGCTTCTCGTTGCGTACGATGACATCGGGCGCGCCCAAATCCAGCAAATGCTTGAGTCTATTGTTACGATTGATTACACGACGGTAGAGATCGTTGAGATCGCTGGTGGCAAAGCGTCCGCCATCCAACTGAACCATGGGACGCAAATCCGGCGGTATGACCGGCAAAACCGTCAGGATCATCCATTCCGGGCGATTGCCATGCGGCTCGTTTTCCTGCTTGGTCTCGTCGTGATCGACGACCGTATCTCTGCTGTTGCGCAAGCTTTCGACCACACGCAGGCGTTTGGTCGCCTTGCGCCGGCGCTGTTTGGATTTAGAGGTGCGAACCTCAATCCACAACTCTTCCGCCAGCTTCGCGAGATTCAGCGCGCTCAGAATTTCGTAGAATGCTTCCGCACCCATGTTCGCCTGGAAGACGTTGCCAAAACGGCTCTTCAATTCTCGGTAGCGACTCTCCGACAGAAACTGCAGCACGTGCAGGTCCTGCAATTCATTAATCTGTTTCTCCGCACTGGCGCGCAATCCAACCATGCGCTCATCGAGCACCTGTAATTGCTCGTCCATCGAGCTGTCCATATCGGTGTTGGCGCTGTCGATATCGCCGCTGATTTTCCCGATTTCTTCCTGGGTCAGCACCTCGATTTCGCCCTGCAATGCGCTAAGATGATCATTAACGAGACTTTGAATCTGCGAAATATGATCGTTGGTAATCTCGTCGCCTTTGCCGACGACAACAGTCGATGTCGATTTTAGACTGATTTCAGCTGACGCCTCTTGCCCAAGCAGGCTCTCGATGCGCGTCTGCGCGGACTGCGCCTCATTCATCACGTCATCGCTAAGCCGCGCCAATTCAGCGTCGAAATGCGCGCGAATTGCCGCAACCTTGTTATCAAACTGCTCAGCGACCTGGTCGCGACTGTCACGCAGCTCACTCATGTGACTTTCGATCGCGCCAGTGAGCTCTTGCTCTTTCTCCCCCAGCTCGTTCTCAATCCGGCTGATCGCCTTGGTGCGCGCGTCTTCATCAACTTGTGTCACTACGTATTGGGCGAAATAGAGAACACGGTCCAGATTGCGCCTGCTGACATCCAACAGTAAACCGAGATAGCTCGGGACTCGCCGCGTATACCAAACATGCGCGACCGGCGCCGCCAGCTCGATATGACCCATTCGCTCGCGTCGGACAGAGGAGCGTGTCACTTCAACGCCGCACTTATCGCAGATTATGCCGCGATAGCGGATATTCTTGTACTTCCCGCAGTAGCATTGCCAGTCACGCGTGGGACCAAATGTCCGCTCGCAAAACAACCCATCCATCTCCGGACGCAAGCGCCGATAATTGATGGTCTCGGGTTTCGTCACCTCACCATAAGACCAGGAGCGAATTTGCTCCGGCGAAGCCAGGCTAATACGCAATGCGCTAAAGTCTTTCGCCTCCAAGACGGAACCTCCTCTGCGCTATGATACTGTCGACTGAAAGTAGATGACTCGATGAAATGTGAGTACCGCCACTATATAACATAAAAAGACTACAGAAGGCACTGCTCCTGAGCCTCGCCCAAACCGTCATGTATTAGCGTTTTTCCATCAGTTGGATTCTATCTCACAACTCGCGGCGCTGTCAAGGCGAATCGCGAAGAAAAGTTCTCGTATTATCCCTTCACCGCGCCAATCGTCAAACCCGATATGAAATACCGCTGCAACATAAGAAACAGCACAATCACTGGCACCGACACCATGCTGGCCGCCGCCATCATCTCACCATAAGGATACTGAGCCGCCGTTGCCTGGCTGCGCATGGTCGCGATGCCAACCGGCAGCGTGATGACCTTGTTGCCTCGCAGCACCATCAGCGGCCAAATGTAACTGTTCCACGAGCCAAGAAAGGTCAATATCGCCAGCGTCGTCAAGCCCGGCCGCACCAGGGGGACGATAATCTGCGCGTAAATCCGAAATTCAGAGGCGCCATCAATCCGCGCCGACTCCATCAATTCTGTCGGCACCGCCTGTATATACTGCCGCATCAAGAAGATGCCAAAGGCCGGCGCCATCCAGGGGACGATCATTGAAGCTGGATGATTGATCCAGTCGATCCGGCTCATCAAGATGAAAAGCGGAATCAATATCAACTGAAACGGTATCATCGTTGAGCCGATCAGGATAATGAACAAAGTATTCTTGGCGCGAAAGGTGTATTTGGCGAAGGCGAAACCGGCCAGCGAACAAAAGAACAACACGAAAACCGTCACCACCCCGGCGTAAATGATGCTGTTGACATACCAATACGGAAAAGGCCACTTGGTCAGCAGGATTTCGTAATTCTTAAATGACCATTCGGCGGGCGGCAGCCAGGGCGGCAGCGTGAAAATCTCAGTCGTCGTCTTGAACGACGAGTAGATCATGAATGCGATGGGCGCCACCGTCAACAGCGCCCCGCTGATGACCACAACGTGCAGCGCGACTACACCCAAGCGCTGACCGAATCGCTCGCCCATCAGTCCTGCTTCCGGAAGACGCCGTACCACTGCAGCTGAAGCAGCGACAAAACAAATACCGTCGCGAAAAGTACCGTTCCCACCGCCGATGCGAACCCAAGACGCAAACGCGTGAATCCACGAACATATAGATACTGAACTACGCTCATGCTCGCGTTGGCGGGTCCACCCGTGCCATTGGTCAAAATCTGGATTTCGTCAAATATCTGGATTGAGCTCAGCAAGACGATAATACTGACGAACAAGATGATCGGACGCAGCATCGGGATTGTGATGCGAAAGAATTTCTGCAGCATGCTCGCGCCATCAATCGAAGCCGCTTCGTATAACTCTTCGGGAATGCTTTGCAGTCCGGCCAGAAAATAAATCGTCAGCAATCCGGTCGACCGCCAGGCGATAAGAATGATAATCGCCACCTTGACCCACGATCGATCGCCCAGCCAGTGTATCGGCTCCAGACCCAAATAAATCAGCGGCGCGTTCAAAAAGCCCACGTCTCGATCGTAAAGAATCTGAAAAACCAGCGTAATCGCCACCGTCGATGTCACTACTGGCGTGAAGTACATCGCCCGCCAAACACTGCTGAATCGCAAGGATTTGGCGTTCAAAAGCACTGCCAGCACCAGCGCCAGCGGTATGACAATGAAAAGGCTGGCAATCGCGTAGATCGCCGTATTTGTCGCCGCCTGCGCGAACACTTTGTCGCTGACCAGGCGTCCGTAATTGCGAGCGAGAACAAAGCGGGGATCGTTGATGCCATCCCAACGGAACAAGCTCAGCACCAGCGCAATCAGGCTGGGCGCCATAAAAAAGAACCCAAACAGCAGGTAGAAGGGAGAGATGAAGGCGTAGGGCGCGAGCTTATGCTGGTGGAATCCACCGCGCTCCCGCGCCTCACGTCCGCGCGTGATAGCCGCCTGGAACATGCGCTGCTCCTGTGTGTGGAAAGAAAGCGCCGGCAAGACAACCGCCCGGCCGGCGAGGGATTGCCGCCTTATTCGGCGAAGGCGATCTCATCTTTCATATAATCAATCACGTTGTCGATCGTTTCTTCTGCCGTGATTGCGCCTTCGAAGAACACGGCCAGCTCAGCCGCCATCTGCGCCTCAAAGGTCGCGCGGAACAAGCTCTGATACCAGATCGGCACATCGTCCACTATCTCCGCGAAGACCTCGCCCGTCTTTTGACCGGCATAAAACGGATCGGACAACCCTACGATTCGCTCATCGTGGAAGGCGGCCGGCATCGTCGGATAATAGGCGATCTCCTCATAACGCTTGATCTGGTTCTCCAGCGTCACATAGGTATACTGCAGCAGCTCCCAGGCATATTTCGCATTCTCGTTCTCCTTGGCCACAGCGAAGCCCGTGCCACCCCAGACCGTGGTCTTGTGGGTATAACCATCATCCCAAACCGGCATGCGCGCGATACGCCATTGTTCGGCCATATCCTCCGCTTGCGGTTTCAAGATGTAGTCGGAATACCAATCGGGCATAATCGCGCCGGCCAATCGGCCTTCGCGAAACGCGTTGATGATCGTGGGACCCCAAACTTCACCGCTGGGAACGTAGCGCATCGCGCCACTGTCCAGGCCCTCGCGCAACAAGTTCAGCACGTCAATCGCGATCGCCCGATTCTCCTCCTCCGGCAATACAAATTCACCGTGTTCGTCGAAAATCGCGCCGCCGCGCTGCAGCAAATACATCATGAACATGCCACCGTGGTCCGTAATGTAAGACATGGCGGTGCCTTCATCCGCTAAAATCGCGCCCGTCTCCATGTATTCATCCCAGGTCGTCGGCACCGACAAACCCCGCTCCTCGAATACCGCCGGCTGGTAGTAATACACAACGCCACAGAGCGAACTGTCAACGCCATAGACGCGGCCCTGATATTTGTACGGCGTGTGCCGCCCTTCCACGATCAAGTCATAATCATCAGCCAGCAAATCGGTCAAATCGAGGAACTTGCTCTCGATGATGCCGCCTTGCATGAAGCGCGGGAATGAACCCTGCTCAATGCCCAGCAAATCGGGAATCTCCTCGCCGGCCGCCAGGTTGCCCAGCACCCTGTCGAACACACTGGGCACGACCTCGAATTCGAAAGTGAAGTCGATATCCGGGTAGCGCTCTTGCCACTCCTCGGAGCGCGCGTAGAAGAACTGCACGTACAAGCCATCATGCGTCCACATGGTGAGGGTAACCTCACTGGCATCTTGCGCCTGCGCGGAAAAGACGACCAATCCGAGCGCGACGATCGTCACCGTCAATGCAATCAATCTTGTTAGCTTCATCATCGTTCTTGCCTCCTAACTAATCGTAACATCTGCAACGGATGAAAACTGCAAACGCCATGCATTGTAACGCAGCATCAGCTCTTATCCAAACAATGGCCGACAGTTGAAGTGACCCGATTTGAGTCACGCCTTCTATGCTATAATGCCGGCTCGCAACCGACCTCTTGGAGTGAAGCAGTGGCTCCTCTGCTCAATGTTGATACCGCGCTTTCAACCATCCTCGCCGACATCCGCCAGCTTGGCATCGAGTCGGTCTCCTTGACGGAGTCGCTCGACCGCGTCATCGCCAGCGATATCATCTCACCCATCGATCTGCCACCCTTCGACAACTCAGCGATGGACGGCTACGCGATTCGTCACGAAGACAGTTCAACTGCCAACACCGGCAGTCCCGTTGTCCTTTCAGTCGCGATGGATATCCTCGCCGGCAGCGCGCCCTCCGGACAACTGAAGCGGGGACAGGCCGCTCGCATCATGACCGGCGCGCCCCTTCCCGCCGGCGCAAGCGCGGTTATCCCGGTCGAAGATACCGACGACGATTGGCAGAAGGGCGCTACAGCTCCCCTGCCGGCCCAAGTCCTCCTTTACCGCGAGCTCCGGACGGATGAAAACATCAGGCGCGCCGGCGAAAATATCGGAGCAGGCGAGACGATCATGCGGGCTGGCACGACTCTCGGGCCTGCCGAGATTGGCATGCTGGCCGGCATCGGCTGCGCCAAAGTCGAGGTCATCCGCCAACCCAAAGTGGTCATCCTCAGCAGCGGCGACGAGTTGGTCGATGTACACCATGCGCTCGAAGCCGGCCAGATCCGCGACACCAACAGTTACACCCTGGCAGCTCTCGTCCGCCAGGCGGGCGGCATCGCCATTCGTCTGCCCATCGCGAAGGATTCGCTCGAATCCGTCCGCGCACTGTACCGCCGCGCGCTGGCAATCCATCCCGACCTCGTCATCAGCACCGCTGGTGTTTCGGTGGGGGCGGCCGACCTGGTCAAAGTGGTGATGGGAGAACTGGGCGATATCGACTTTTGGCGCATCAATATGCGGCCGGGCAAACCCCTCGCCTTCGGTACCCTTCAAGGGGTGCCCTTCTTTGGCTTGCCGGGCAATCCGGTCTCGACGATGGTCACATTCGAGGTACTCGTCCGCCCTGCATTGGCGAAACTCGCCGGGCACCTCTTTGAGCACAGAACGATTGAGGCGACGATCAGCGGCGACATGAAGTCCGACGGACGCCGCAGCTACAATCGTGTGACACTGTCACGCGAGGCGGATCGCTTCGTCGCCACGTCAACCGGCGTTCAGAGTTCCGGCGCCTTGATGTCGATGGTCTTGGCGGATGGTCTGGCCGTCATCCCCGAAGGCGTGACCTTCGTGCCCGCCGGTACCGAATTAGCCGTATTGCTCTTGCGAGAGATTAATTGATGACCGCGAGGAATCGATGAAGCCAAAGCACGACGACGTACCCACTGGCGCGCCGCAAGAGAACATAAACCTGCGCGGCCTGCAGCTGCTGCTAGTTGTCATCGGATTGTTTGTCAGCGGCTACTTAAGCTATCTCAAGATTTCCAACGAAGTCGCGGTCTGCGTCGAGTCCGGGCCGTTTGACTGCAATGTCGTTCTCAACAGCATTTACTCGGAGTTAGCCGGCATACCGATCGCCTGGCTCGGATTCATCGTCTACCTGCTCATCGGGCTGGCGCTGATCTTGGAAAAGCGGGTCGCCTTTATTCGCGACTACGGCAGCCTGCTGGTTTTCGGCATCGCACTCTTCGCCTGGCTCTTTTCCATGTGGCTGATCTATGTCCAGTTCGTCCTGCTGGGCGCGCTCTGTCCCTGGTGCCTCACGCATGAGATCAACTTCACCATCCTCTTCCTGACCATTGCCTACCGCGTTTACCGCGAACTGACTTGAGACCTGCGAAAGTCCCGTAAATAAAAACAGGGGCGGTTTCCCGTCCCCTGCACATTGAATGATCGTGAAAACTAGCCCTGCGTCTGGCTCAATGTTCGCTTCATGATGTCTTCCTGCTTTTGACGATGGTTTGCTGGCGCAAGACTCGGCGCATCCTCCGGCGTATCCGCCACGGCTTCATTCTGCATTGCCCGCTGGAACGCCTGCGCCATTGCCGTCGGCACGTCGTCCGCTTCGTCCACTTCTTCTTCCACCGTCTCCGGTACTGCAACCGCAGACTTCATCGTCAGATCAATCTTCCTTGGGCGTCCGTTCTTTTTGATGACGCGGACTTCAACCTCTTGGCCGACCGTGGCGACATCGCCCGGCGACTTTACATAACCGTCAGCCATCTCCGATATATGCACCATGCCCGGGCGTTCGGCGCCGAAATCGACGAAGACCCCAAAGTCTTCAATACGTGTCACCTGACCGGTATAGGTATTGCCCTGTTTGATCGTAGTCCAGGGCACAGCGGGCGGTTCCTCCATGGTCAAGGCGACATGACCGTCCCGGCGCGTCTTGAAGACATAGGCGCTTATCTCGGCGCCACATTGCACCACTTCCTCAAACTTGCGTTCTTCGTTCTCCGCAAGCTGCGAAATATGCAAGAGCGCATCCTGTCCGGTGCCGATATCTATCAAAGCGCCGTAAATGCCAACATGCCTGACCTTACCCATGACCTCTGCGCCAACCGTGAGCGCCTGTTCATCCGCTGCCATTTTGTCCCTGCTCCTTCAATTTGAAATACGGCGGCCCGCCCAAACTCAGTTTTCGCCGGTCGGGCAAATCTCTTCGTCGCCAACACCCTCGCCAACATAATCGAAATTCTCGCCACCGGCATAGCTGGCGAAGGATGAGAAACCGCCCCAATTGTTCAGGCTGGTACACGTCAGCAGTTGGTCCATTTCATCATTCGCCATGTACATGGCGCCAATGATCTCGCTGGTCACTGAGAGCGCGCCGGACTGGCCGGCCACAAAAGCATAAAGGACAAGCGGAAGTTCCGGATAAACAAGCGCTAGATAGCCTTGTTCCTCGTTGACATCCTGGCCGCTCACATACTGTGGTTCACCCAAAGTATCAAAAACTGGACCAAAGGAGAGCACGGGCGCCATCTGCAGCAGGAACGAAGAAACTGTCTCGCCATCACGGCTGAAGACCTGGCAGCAGCCCGGGTTCTCGCCCTCGCCAAAGGTAAAGAGACGGCCCGGGCTGTCCTCCTGGGGATCCGGCTCTTCCGTGATCTTGTAGCGCGTATCGCTTTCAATGATCAGCTTGGCATCGCGATAGCGCGTTTCGCCCGGCGTAATGCCATTCCAGCAGGGCGCTTCACATGGATCACCGGTCAACAAACTCGTATCATTGAGTTTGGATTCATCGAGCAAATTTACGCTTGGCGTACACGCGGATAGCGCCACCGCCGCCAACAATGTGAAAAGAATAAGCAAGCGGTGTTTCATGCAATTTCACTTTCGCAAAAGAATGGGCGGCAATAGCGCCGCATCATAGCAAAGCCCAACGATATTGTACAGTGCCTTGGATTCGGTTCTTTTTTCGCCATCAGCGACCGCGCCTCAAAGCAGCGTAATCAGGCTGACTTGACAGATCACCGCTAATTCTGGTCGAGCGTAAGCTGATAGACGCCGATCGTGCCACCGTATTGATTGGCATATCGGGTGGCGACAATTGTGAATGGCCCGTTTTCCGTCAAGACATAGCCACCGATTAGCGAGTCTGTCGTGCGCCCGCTTGTGCCCAACTGTACCGGATCGCCATCGTCGTTGGCTGCGATTTCCCGCCCCCCGGGGCTGATCAAATATAGATTGGTATCGAGCGTCTGCGATACCGCCGCCATGCTGATCGTAACCGTTTGACCGGCTGCGCCGTTAAAGCTGTATACATCAAAGGTGTTGACCGCTGAAATCGTGCCAGTGACGGGACGGCCGCTTTCGATCGCAGGCGCATCAAGCGCCTCTTGCTGATAAGCCAGGCTGCTGCTGCCCGCATCGATGAATCCGCCGTCGCCAGCCACCGTAACGCCGGAAGGCTGTATCGTGAAGTTAGTGACGAAGCGCTGACCCTGCTGCGGGAATTGACGGGCATTGGCAACCAAGACGCCACCGACCTCCACCAGCAGCGTAAAGTCGACCGCCGGCGGCAACTCCGAACAAGGATTCTGGTACCACACTTCGACTTCATAGGTGCCCGGTCGCATTCGCCCTTGCGGCCAATAGATGTAGGAAGCAGGCGCGCCACTGGCGGCAGGAATACAGTTCACGTTGCCGGCAATCTGCAAGATACCGCCGCTGGTTGCAAAGGGATTGTCATCAAAGACCGACTCGCCAATCGGGTCTCGCACCAGCAGCTGCAGGTCGGCGCCCGTACTCCAGAACAAACTCACTTCAATATCGCCCTGTGGCAAGTTCAAACTGCTGATCTGCGTCGCTACATCGCTGCTTGACCCGCTTAAAGTCAGCTGATATCCGCCTTCTGTACCGCCGAAATCCTTGGCGTAGCGGGTGGCGATGATGGTGTAGGTGCCACTGCTCAACAGTCGAACGTTGGCGACGACCGAATCGGTCAGGCTGGCGCTTACATCGTCGTTGACGTGCACGACCTTACCCGACGGATCGAGAATCTGCAGCATCGTGTCCAGGTTCTGACCCGTCGCTTGCATATCAAGCGAAATCAACTCGTCAGCCGCACCGGCGAACGAATACGTGACGAAGGGCTGCGCATTGCTGATCACGCCCGCGACCGGCACATCACGCGCGATGGGCGTCGGTGTGTCCGTGTTGCTGTCATAGCTGTTCGGCACGAGCGTCAGGCTTGAGGACGGGTTGAAGCCGCCGGCGCTAACAATCGCCGTGCCGTCACCGCCAACAACGAAGCGCGCCACAAACACATTTTCCTGGCCCACTGCGCCGGGCGAGAGCACGTTTCCTATCGTTCCGCTCGCAATGCCATTCACTGACACCTCTACTGTGAATGGCACCGAGCCAGTCACCGTATCGCAAGCCTCTTTGTAATAGATGATTATTTCGTAGCTGCCCGTTGGCAGGAAACCCGGCTGCCAGGTCGCGCTCTCAACCGGGCTGGGGCTGATCACCTGGCACAGGCCATTGGCGTCAAAGCCGAAGACACCGCCGTCATCGGTCGTACGCGAATTCCAATGCAACGATTGGTCCGTCGGACCACGCACTTCCAGATTCAAATCGGCCGCGCCACTCCAGGTCAAGCTCACATCCACGCCCGCGCCGAGCAAGATCAGGTCGGGCACTTCTTCTGCCACGGCCTCTGCTTCGACTGCGCTATCGCCGGCGGTCAGGTCGAAGCTAAGATCATAGGTAGCATCCTGCGCGCCGCTGCCCGGCGCAAAATATACAAAGACGAAATAACGGCCGCCCGAGCTGAGCGCTATGTCACTCAAGCTGACTGAGCCCACGCCGCTATCAACGGCAGCGGCAATCGTTTTTCCATTGATATCACTGAGATGCAACGCCAGCGCGCCGCCTGATACGTTGTCAAGTGTGACCTGCGCGGTACTGTTCGCGCCGGCGTCAAAGACGTAGCTCGCGGCCGTTGTATCCGGACTCAGCGAACCGGACAGCGTAGTGCCTGCCACAAGAATGCGGCTCTCATCTTGCGCCGCCAGCGGCATGACGGCTATAACCGAAACCGCTACCAGCAATATGAGCATCGTACGGAGATTAGGCAATGTGAATTTAGTTCCGGACATACTCTGAGTCCTCCATCCCATAAGGGCATGCAACCCGCTGCGACTGGAAGTGTAACGGATTCTCCATGCTCTTGCCAAGCGTTCAACCAACGCTTGAACTACGCCAGATTTTGACAGATACACAAGATACGCATTTCATACGTTTCGGGCCGAAACCGTCAATCCCGCGTCACAGCTAGCTTTCAGCCGACACCGAATATTCTAGCGCGCCATTCTACAGACGAATTTCGGGCGCTTCAACTCATAATCGCGCCTTTTCGCTTGGCAAACGCAATATGTTACTGTGTCAACAACTGAAACCGAGAACCAAGGAGTTTAGACATGCGATCACTTCGCACACTCCTATTGACAAGTTTTTTGCTGCTGCTGCTGCTCCCAACTGTAGCGGCCCAGCCCAGCACTGCCGAGAGCCACGTCGTTCGTCCGGGCGAAACGCTCGGCTTGATCGCGCAGTTCTATGGCGTCGACGTCTATAAACTGGCGGCGGAGAACGGCATCGGCAATGCCCACCTCATCCACTCGTGGCAGACATTAACAATCCCGGCATCGGCTTTCGCCGCGGCGGATACGCCACTGGCGCAGGGCATCCATGTTGTGCAGCCCGGTGAGACGCTTGACAGCATTGCAACTTCTTACGGCATCAACCTCTTTGAGCTGCAAGTGCTTAACAATAACTACCACGGCTGGATCTATCCCGGCGAAGAACTGGCATTGCCCGTCCCCGGACTCGAAGGCGAAGCCATCACGCAGGCGTCTGAGACCGAATTGGCGCCTGAGCCGACGGTGGACGAACTCGCGCACGTCGTACAATTCGGCGAGTCTTTGGGTACGATCGCTGAGGCATACGGCGTCAGCTTGTACGACCTGCAAGCGGCGAATGGCCACTGGTCGTGGCTGATCTATGCGGGTCAGGAATTGGTGATTCCCGCTGGTGGTCTGCCGCCTGCCGAAAACCTAACGGCCCCCGTCGCGGACAACGAAACTGTCACGCCGGCGCCCGATCCTGCTGCCGGAGAACACGTCCACGTCGTGCGGTTCGGCGAGACTTTGGGAACGATCGCTGATGCTTACGGCGTTGGTCTGTACGACTTACAAACGGTGAACGACCTCCGGTCCTGGTTAATCTATCCCGGGCAGGAACTGGCAATACCCGAAGGCGGTACGCCGCCTGTCGTAGATGAGTCTCTGTCTGCGTCTGAGTCGGTCACGCAAGGTTCTCCGCCAGTCAGCCAGCCTGACACCCATGTTGTACAGCGCGGCGAAACACTGTTCAGCATCGCGCAGCTGTATGAAGTCTCTCTCGATGCCTTGATGGCGGCCAACGGAATCGCTGATCCGCGCCGCATTCACTCCGGATTGACGCTGCGCGTCAGCAATTTGAACGTGTTTGTTCCGCCACCTGCGTTTTCAAATGATGCGCCGGTTTCCGCGCCGGCACCTGTTTCCGCCGGTGATCGCGAGCAATACACCGTGCTGCCGGGCGAGTTCCTGTCGCAGATCGGCGCAAAATTCGGCATGAGTTGGCTCGCGATTGTCGAAGTCAACGGCATCAGGAATCCCGACACGATCAATGCGGGAACTGTTCTGCAAATTCCCACTGCGGCGGAAGCGGCGAAATACGGTCCCGCTTTCCCGGTGATCAACCACCCCGGGGCGCATATCGGCGTCGGGCGCGAAGTAGTCGTCGTTCTCAGCACGCAAACCACCTACGCTTACGAGAACGGGACCTTAATGAAGCGAGCTGTGATATCCAGCGGCTTACCGGCGACGCCAACGGTACAGGGCGATTTCAAGGTCCTGCGTAAAGTGCGCTCACAGAATATGACCGGGCCGGGCTACGACTTGGACAATGTGGAATGGGTGATGTATTTCCACCAGTCCTATGCCTTGCACGGCACCTGGTGGCACTATAACTTCGGCACGCCCATGAGTCACGGCTGCGTCAACATGACCAACGCTGATGCCAAGTGGTTCTATGACTTCGGCTCGGTCGGCACGCCGGTGCACGTTCGCTTCTACTAGCCAGCTTTCGCGCCGTCCAGCTCCAACTGGGCGGCGTGATCCTGCATCGCTTTGAGCACTAGCGGCACGTGAAATTCCCAGACATCAACGCCCAGCATGGCGCAGCCATCAACCACATCCTGTCGATTGACGCCGGCGGCGAAGGCTTTGTCCTTCCATTTCTTGCGGATACTCTTGACTTTCACATCGCGGATATCCTTGCTGGGCCGTACCAGCGCCACTGCCGTGATTAAGCCGGTCAACTCATCGACCGCGTAGAGCGCCTTGTCGCGGAGCGTCACGCGGTCATCGGCCGCCAGCGGACCGTGACTCAGGATCGTGCGGATGTCCTCCTCGTCCAAACCGCGCTCGCGCAGGATCGGCGCGCCATCCATCGGATGCTGCTCCAGCGACGGGTGGATCTCCCAATCAAAGTCGTGCAGTAAGCCGACCAATGCCCAGGCGTCCGCATCTTCGCCGTAGTGCTCGGCATAGGCGCGCATGGAGAATTCAACTGCCAGCATGTGCTTGCGCAGCGAGTCGGAATTGACGTGTTCGCAGACGATTTCGTAAGCTTTGTCTCGATCCAATGTTCTTTACCTCCATGGCGATAAAATAACGGTGCGCCCGTCATCTTGAACTGGCGCGCATTATTATACCTGATTGCAGAATTCGATACTGCTCTCGCGGCGCGGCGCGCGGCCCAGCGCGTCAATTCCGGCAGCGGCCGCAGCAGCCACAAACCCAAGCCAGCCCTTCACCGCGCCACGCTTCGTCATAAACGGGCGTTGGCTGACAGCCGCCAGTGAAAGCTGAAACACTGCCCGACCCGAGGGCCTCTGTCAAATTAATCTGGCAAACCGCGCTACCATGTGCAATTCTCTGTGCATAGTCTAGTGAAGGAGCGAAACATGGCTAAGGAATCACGCGAGCTCGAGCAAGCCTTCATCACCAACCTTGCCGAAGACACGGGCACAAATCTCGCAGAATGGATGCGAACGCTGGAGACGGCCGGCCTGCAGAAAAACAACGAGATCGTGAAATGGCTCAAGAGCGAGCGGGCTTTCAACCACATGCAAGCCTCAATGCTGGCGGGCATCTTCCTCAATGGCGGTGAACCTGTCTTCCATTATCCCACACTCTTTCGCAAACTATTCGCTGGCAAAGAGAAGCAGCGACCTCTATATGACGCGATTGCTGCTGCCCTCAAGGCCGAATTGCCCAGTATTCTGTTCATACCTACGAAAACCTACGTCTCGATCGAGGACGAACGCGTCTTCGGCTGCGCGAAAATCAACAAGACCAATATCCGCGTGGGTCTAGATTTGGGCGACGAACCGTTCGGCGATTATGTCCGGACGGGCGTGGGCCTGGGCGCCATGCCAAACATTACACACATGATTGAGCTGAAGATCGCGCCTGAGATCGACGTGCGTCTCGCTGCCTATGCCCGTCAGGCCTGCGAGCGGGCGCACGGCGTTTGAGCGCGCGCTCCATGTCCGTGTCGGCCGTCCTCCATTTGGCAATGAATTGGTTAACCGCGCGACGTGAGCAGAGGATGTGTCTTGGCCGGGCGGCTATCGGTTCCATGAATTCCCACAGGTAGCGTCAATGCAGCTTCAGTTCGTCCACCATAGTCGCAGATTTGCAACAATTGAGGGAAAGGGCTCGGCATGAGATCGAGCCGGCCAGTCACACGCTGGGGCGCTACCCCTTGACCGCGCCAAACGTGATGCCGCGGATCAGATACTTCTGAGCGAAAAGCGCAAAGATTATCATCGGCACGATCATCAGCACACTCATGGCTGCCATCGGCCCCCACTGTATGCCCTTGTCACTGACAAAACTGGCGACCGCAATCGACAGCACGCTGGCCTTGCGCCGGGCGACGCTCGATGCGATCAGAAACTCGTTCCAGGACAAGAAAGCCGTCAGTATCGCCGCCGCCGAGACGCTCGGCATGACGATTGGCAAGACCACGCGCCAGAAACGCTGCCACACACTCGCGCCGTCAACGATCGCCGCTTCTTCGATTTCCGCGGGCAGGTCCTGAAAGACAACCAGCATCAGCCAGGTGACAAAAGGAATCGTGATCCCCAAATGCCCGATGATGATCGCCCAGACTGTATCCAGCAGGTCAAACTGCCGCATGACCAGGAAGAAGGGAATCACCGTCGTGACGCGCGGGTAAAACCGGATGAAGAGAAAAACAAAAGTGATGAATGCCAGCACCTTCGCCGCCAGCTTCATGCGAGCAAGGCTATATGCCGCCAGCGTTCCGGAAAGAATCGTGATCACCGTCGTCCAGAATGCAACCGTCAGACTGTTGCGGAAAAACCTGATCGTCTTGGAATCATCGACAAGCTCTTGATAATGCTGAAACGTGACCTCACTGGGCAAAATCGTCGGCGGCACCGTCAAAAATTCGCGCGGCAGCTTGACGCTGTTGATGACCAAATAGGCTAGCGGCACGATCACAACCAAACACGCGATCACGAGTACTAGGCCATGCGCAAATGCGAGGATTCGCTGTTTCGGAGATCTAAACCGGTTCATCGCTGAATCTCATACAGTCTCGTGCCTTATCTAACAAAGTTCATGTCCGTTTTCTAGTAGAATACGCCTCGTATTCTCAAGCGCCTCGCCGAGGTGGTCTCGATACCGCGATTTTATTTCCAGAACTATGTCGCCCTCATAGTCATTCAAACGGCCAAAAGCATCCGCAAAGGGAATCGCCGCCCAGCCCGGCGGTAGATGCAGGTCGGCTTCCCCAAACAGCAAGCGCTCACCTTCGGCATCGAACCCCGCATCAAGTTTGCCGAAATTATCGTTGATATATACATGGCAAACCCAGGGAGCCGCCACCGAGATAGCCTCCAGATAATCTTCGCCCAGCGCATGAGTCGCTAGATGTAGATGAAACAGATCCAGCGTAATGCCGACATTGGGATGATTCACAGCCTCGGCCTGCGCGACAATCGCCGAAGTCCGCAATCGCGCATGATACCGCGCGAGATCGTCTGGCGCCTTGCCTTCCCTCAGCAAAACCGCGTATTCCCATAAATGAGGGTCGCCATTTTCTATGCCGATAATTACGCCTAAATCGCCTGCAATTGGCGCCAATTTACGAAGCGCTTCCACCTCTCGCTCCGCCCCGCGCGCCAGTTCATTTTCTGTTCTTCTAACCTGCTACCGCCATAATTAGTCGCTGCAAGACCGAAAGAATGAGTGCATTGGCAGACTGCTTAATTCGCATAGCTTGCTTCGTTCAGATTCTTGCTCTGCTATCTATCCCGCCGCTGGAACCAGAAAACCAGCCCAATGCAAATGCTGGCGAATACCATGAATATCCAGGACGAGGCGGCCGCCGCGCCAAAATTAAAATTCCGCAAGCCCTGTGTATAGATATAAAAGGTCATCGTATAAGTGCTGTAACCGGGTCCACCGAAAGTCAGCGAATAAATGGAATCCAGCGACAGCAGTGACTCCAGCATGCGGAAGACCAGCGTCAGCAGCAGCAGCGGCATCAGCAGCGGCAATTCGACATGCGCGAAAATCTGCCAGCGCGAGGCGCCATCAATGGACGCGACCTCCAATAGGTCCTCTTGTATGCTGGCGATCGCTGCCCCGGCGACCAGCAAGACAAAGGGCGTCCACTGCCAGGTATCCAGCAGGATCACCGACACAATTGCCCAGTCAGGCGAAGCCAGCCACTCCGGACCCTGAACACCGATAAAGCTCAGCAAGTGGTTGACCAGCCCAGCGCGCGAATTGAGCAGGATGCGCCACAGCGCATCGCCTCGCGAATTCGGCAGTCTCCCGACATATCGCCCGCTGCCAAAAAATTGCGCGATGACACTTAACTTGATAGGATAGTTGTAACAATACTTAAGCTGCTGTTATAAATGACGAAAGAGAGCAACCCTCATGGAACTGATGAATATGTCAAGCGTGGCTTGGGTGATGGTTTCCACCGCCCTGGTCATGGTTATGCTGCCGGGGCTCAGTTTGTTCTACAGTGGGCTGGTGCGCGGCAAAAATGCGCTGGCGACCGCCATGCACAGTTTCACCTGCCTGGGCATCGTCCTTATCGTCTGGGTGCTCTGGGGCTATTCTCTTGCTTTCGGTCCCAGCGTCGGCGGCATCATCGGCAACCTGGACCATGTCGCCCTCAATGGCATCGGCATGGACGCGCGCGCCGGTCAAGAGATCCCGGAACTGCTCTTTATGCTATTTCAAGGCATGTTCGCCGCGATCACACCGGCGCTGCTGGCGGGCGCCATCGCCGAACGTGTCAAGTTCCGCGCCTTCGGCGCCTTTGTTGTGCTTTGGGTGACTTTCGTTTATTGCCCGATTGCGCACTGGGTCTGGGGCAATGGCTGGCTGCATGATTTGGGCGCCAGCGACTTTGCCGGCGGCTTTGCCGTACACATATCCTCCGGCGTGGCGGCATTGGCGGCCGCGCGCATACTCGGCAGGCGCATTGCCCGGGAAGGCGAGACCACCCCGCGGCCGCACAGCCTCATGCTCGTACTGCTGGGAGCTGGCTTGCTCTGGTTTGGCTGGTTCGGTTTCAATGGCGGCAGCGCGCTGGCTGCAGACGGCGTCGCCGTGCAGGCTCTGGTTAACACCAACGTGGCCGCGGCTGCCGGCACCATGACCTGGCTGCTGCTAACCTGGTATCGAACGCAAAAACCCAGCGTGCTGGGCGCGGCTTCCGGCGCCATAGCGGGCTTGGTCGCCGTGACGCCGGCCGCCGGCTACGTCACTGTCCTGCCAGCCCTCGTCATCGGCATCGGCGGTTCTCTCGTTTCCTACCTCGCCGCTGAGAGCCGCCTCAACGCCATGGTTGACGATGCGCTGGATGTCTGGGCCATCCACGGCATGGCGGGCACCTGGGGCGGCATTGCGCTGGGTCTTTTCGCCTCCACCACGCTGGCGGCCGGTGGACTGCTCAGTGGCAACAGCGACTTCTTCGTCTCGCAGATTATCGCCACGGTCGCCACCTGGATCTTCGCTTATGGGTTCACCTGGGTCATCTTCCGCGTCATCGAGGAGACCATCGGCTTGCGTCCCACGCCCGAGGAAGAGGCCCTGGGTCTGGACGCCGCCGAGCATGGCGAAACAGCTTACATGTTCGAGCTCAGCGATAAATAACCCGCTGGGTCCGGCGCGCATGTGCTTGCGCAGCGAGTCGGAGTTAACTTGTTCGCTGACGATTGCACACAGGTGGTATCTCGGAATTCTACAGTCCCGCAGGTTTCTTAACGAGCTATTCTGCCCTACCTGTCACGATCTCCAGAGCCGGATGAAACGCCGGATGGATTCGATATCTAATACGGTTATACTTCTCTCTATTCTTTCGCGCTTTGGCGTAAATCCTTTCTCTCTCTCTGTCTTCGTATATGAATGTAAACTCTAGATCTGAAGTCTCAATCGCTAGAAAGCTGTTCTCAACAAACACCTCAATCACATGGTCCGAAACCGCGCTTGAAATACCTCCGATATCTAGCCTCTCCTTGATTTCGTCATCCAAAAGAACCTCTTTCTCACCGTAGAATTCGAAAATGAGCTCCTTTGTTATGAAGGGATTCACCTTATTTACTTCAGCCAGCAGCAATTCAATAGCAAAGTCAGAATACTCAAGTTCTGCCGCCTGAATATCTGAGTCCAATATTTTCGCATGATTGTGATTTTTGGCGTTTACTAGAGACGCACGGAATAAGTAGATCAGGTCGCGGGGACGAGGTATTACGCGATTCATTACGTATTCTTCTATTGGGGTACCGTCAATTTCGCTAACAAAAAAGTCACGCCAGCTAACATCTCGATCAGCAATATTGGGAGCGAATGTCTCAAACCGCTTCTCCGCTACTTGCCACAGAAGTTCCGTATCACTCCAGTCAATTTGACTGTAAACCAGTTTATCGGCCTCACGTGAATTCTGCCTTATAAAATAGAATATGTCGCTGCGAAGAAAGACAATTACCGAAAGGTTTACTCTCGGTTTGTGCAGTTTTTCCCTATTGAAATCGTCGGCTATTTCTCGTGATACGCTTATCAGTCCAAAGAGAAAGTCCGCCAACTCACCTAGATTATCTCGACGCTCCCAACCTTCGTCGAGATTGTCGATAAGTATCGCAACCTTGCGCTTACTACCGAGGACATTTCCGACGAATTCTCGAAGTTTCCCTATTACGTTCTGATGTAAAATCTCGCTGACCTTAGACTTTTCGTCAGGTGTACCTCCGAATACTTCCATCTCGCAGATTCGGTTAAGAGCGTTCTCAAGTCGCTCTGCAAATCCTGGTCCGATTACATCTTCATTTGCAGCGACAAACTTCATGAATTCAATTACTGCTTCATCCTGGACTGCCCCTACCGGCCCCTGGTCGATGTTACGATATACCGAATTCGCCAACTCCGTATAAACGAGAAACTTCCATATCGCTTGCAATAGGTATCCTTTGTCGGCTATGGTTCTGCTAATTCCAAAAAGGTTGAGAATACCTTCAAACTCGTATTTGAAGGGACGGATAATGCAGACATGGGTATCACTTTCGGACGCTATTGTGTTTGCCAGCATAAACAAGTTTGCAGTCTTTCCCGTTCCCTTCCGCCCCACAAACAACATATAGTCAGCTGCATCCAACGCTTCAAAGTAAGCAGTGGTCTGAACAAAATACTCTGGCAAACTAGTCTCCTCGTTTTCAGCCAAATAATGTCCGATATCTATATTTCGCAAATCCCGACTCGCGGTCTCGCTGTCCTCCCGAGTTGGCCTGCGATCCCGCACTGATAGGGATATATCTGCTGACCACCGTCTAAATTCGGCGACGCATGAGGCTGGATTAGTGTGTTCAAAAGTAATGGCGCGATAGTCAATGGGACTTTCATGAGGCGTATGCGCTAACATCAGCAGAGGTTTGTCGAATCCATGCGCTAAACCGGCCGCAAGCGCATACTTGGCATCATTCACAGAATTCCCGTCAGCGCTTGAGGACAGATGCGCGAGTACGGCCGTCGCATGGAAAGTGTGATCGATGTAATAAGCTAAAGACTGTCCCGTTCCCTGCTGCGGATCATCGTATATTGGTCTCAGTTTTGATTTGTACAAAATCCGATCCAAGGCAATCGATTCTGGAGTTTCCGTCCAGCTTTTCATATAGAATAATGAATCTTCGACACGCTCTTTGCGGCTTTGAATGATGTTAATGTGTGCGTCCAGTATTGTCGTGAGTGACCCTAGAGCTTTGTATTCGCGTAGCAGTTTGTTGCGAAGTTCGTAGGCGCTCTTGTACCCGATATACCCGACGGTGGTGATAGGCTTCAAATACCGGTATCTTTGCTTTGCGTCTGCGTACTCTTCATTCACCGTAATCCACACAAGTTTGCGCTTCGCTATCGCATACCCTAATTCAAAGAGTACATTGTGATTGTGAGTTGAAAGGTCGCAAATGAACAGATCAGCCTCAGCAATGTTCTTGCACACTTCGTAAATTACTAGCTTTCCTGCGATCCTAAGTTCCGTCCAATCCACGATCCTTAAGCCGCCGTCTATTTCGTTTGCCAACTTAATTGTGTCGGCAACAGTCCGGCAAACTTCCTCGGGTAGACTGGCATACGCGTAAAACGCTCTGCACTCTTTCATATTTGGCCTATTCGACGGCTGAATCACTTTGGAACCAAGCTTACAGGAAATCTCGTTTCTACGCTCGCATGTATACCGCGACAATATATTCACCACCCCCACCCCAACCCACGCTACGCTGCTCACAGACTGCGCCATACCAAATCCCGATTCCCAAACGCGCGGACACAAAAACATGCTATATGTCCGAAAAAACTTTCACGCCGTTCAAAATACGGACACATCGCCGTGCACGGTTTCAGTTTTCATCGACGAGTCACCCCACCATGAAGCTTCGCATGCCCGCCATAGAGATGGCGGCAAGGGCCGGGGGTGGGGTTGAAATCCCAGCCAAATTGCCAAATGGCCAGATGGCCGAAAAAAGTTTTCGCCTCTGCAGCTCGCCGGCCACGCCCTACTCCGCGATCCCGCCCTCCGTCATCGCGTAGGCATCCAGCGCCGCATCCAACTCCGCCGCTTCCATCAAACCCAGCGCCAGCACCACCTCGCGCACGCTCTTCCCTTCCGCCAACGCCATCTTCGCCACCTTCGCCCCATTGTTGTAGCCGATGATCGGATTCAGCGCCGTCACCAAGATCGGATTCCGCGACAGCCAACTCTCCGTCCGCTCGCGATTCACCGCCAAACCCGCCATCAGCTTCTCCGTGAACGCGCCGGCCGCCCCGATCATCACCTGCATCATCTCGTTCAGATTATGCGCGATGGCAGGCATCATCACATTCAGCTCGAACTGCCCGGCCGCGCCGCACAGGTTGACCGTCGTATCATTGCCCATGACATGGTACATCGCCTGATTCAGCATCTCCGCCAGCACCGGATTCACCTTGCCCGGCATGATGGACGAGCCGGGCTGCACGGTCGGACAGGTCAACTCGGCGATGCCGGTGGTCGGTCCCGCCGATAGCAAACGCACATCGTTGGCGATCCGCGTGAAATCCATCGCCAGGTTGCGCAGCGCCGCCGAGAAGAAGACCGCGTCCTGCATCGACTGCATCGACTCGAAGAGGTCATCGCTTTCGTAGAGCGTGATGCCAGTCAGCGCTGACAGCTTTGCCACCATCCGCCCGTGATATTCCGGATGCGCGTTCAAGCCGGTGCCGGCCGCCGTGCCGCCGATGCCCAAACGCCGCAGGCCCTCGGCCGCGAACTTGACCTTGTCGATCTGACGCTCGATCGCTGTCGCCCAAGCGCCGACTTCCTGCCCCAGCCGCACCGGCACCGCGTCCTGCAAGTGCGTCCGCCCGGTCTTGACCACATCGTCCCATTCCGCCGCCTTGACCCGCGTGACCTCGACGAAGCGCTCAAGTGTCGCCAGCAGTTCATCCAGCCGCCAGAGCACGCCCAGCCGAATCGCCGTCGGGATCGTGTCGTTGGTCGATTGCGCCATGTTCACGTGATCGTTGGGATGGGCAGGCTTGTCACTCGCCTCGATCGCGTAGCCGAGGATCTGATTAGCCCGATTCGCCATCACCTCGTTCGCGTTCATGTTATGGCTGGTGCCCGCGCCCGCCTGAAAGGGATCGACAACGAAATGCTCATGATGCTGCCCAGCCAGGATTTCTTCGCCCGCCTGGATGATCGCCGTCGCCAACTTCGGATCGAGCAAGCCGAGCTCCATGTTAACCTCGGCCGCCGCCCGTTTGATCAGCGTAATGCTCCAGATGAATGCCGGCAGCGGCTTCATGCCGGTAATGGGGAAGTTCTCCAGCGCGCGCTGTGTCTGCGCCGCGTAGAGCGCTTCCTTTGGCACCTGCACTTCGCCAATCGAATCCATCTCAACGCGAAACTCTGTCATCGAATTATCTCCTGTCGGTCATCACCGCGGTCGGCGGTCACTTTAGTCCAACGCAAAAAAGGGCGCTGTCATTTTAGCGCCCTTTGCTGCGGATGAGAACGACAAGCCAGCTCAGACAGCCGCCGCGTAAAGCTCGCCGACCTTGTCCCAGTTGATCACGTTGAAGAACGCGGCGATGTAATCGGGTCGCCGATTCTGATAGTGGAGATAGTAGGCATGTTCCCAGACGTCAAGACCGAGGATCGGCGTTTGGCCGCGCATCAGCGGAGAATCCTGATTCGCTGTCGTCGCGATGCTGAGCCGACCGCGATCCACCGTCAGCCAGGCCCAGCCCGAGCCAAACACGCCCGCCGCGCCGGCAGAAAACGCCGTCTTGAACTGGTCGAAGCCACCGAATTCGGCATTGATCGCCGCTGCCAGCGGACCATCCGGCTCGCGGCCGCCATCGGGACTCATGACCTGCCAGAACAAATTGTGGTTCGCGTAGCCGCCGCCATTGTTTCGCACGGCAGTTCGGATCGGGGGCGGGATGTTGTCGAGGTCCGCCAACAGTTCTTCAATGGACTTGCCTATCAGATTGGTTCCTTCGATGGCGGCGTTTAGCTTGTCGGTATAAGCGGCGTGATGCTTGCCATGGTGGATGCGCATCGTGCGGGCATCGATATGCGGTTCCAGCGCATCGTCGGCATATGGCAGCGGCGGCAGCTGAAACCGCCAATCGTCGCTGTCTGCCCGCGCTACCTCGCGTTGTTGCGCGCCTGCGCCAGGTGGCGCGCTTGACAATGTCCCGCTCACGCCGGCGGCAGCAGCCAGTCGCAATATGTCACGTCGACTCAACCGATCCATCACGCGAGCCTTAAGTCCGGGCAAAAGGTTGGATTTTGAAAAAGAACACAGCGCACTGGAAAGTGCGCTGTCTTGTTATGGTGCGAAAACCTTAACCGGCTGCCGCATAAAGCTCGGCGACCTTGTCCCAGTTGATGACGCTGAAGAAGGCGGCGATGTAATCCGGGCGCCGATTCTGATAGTTCAGATAGTAGGCGTGTTCCCAAACATCTATGCCGAGGATCGGGCTACCCCCATCCATCAGCGGCGTATCCTGATTGGGAGTAGACGTGACGCTGACCGCGCCGCCATCCGCTACCAGCCAAGCCCAGCCCGAGCCGAAGCGTGTGGCGGCCGCTGCCGAAAAGGCCGACTGGAAATCAGCGAAACTGCCGAAGGCGCTGTTGATCGCATCGGCCAGCGCGCCGCTTGGCTCGCCGCCGCCGTTGGGACCCATGATCTGCCAAAACAGGTTGTGATTGGCATATCCGCCACCGTTGTTGCGTACAGCCGTGCGGATATTCTCCGGCACGGCGTCGAGATTGCCGAGGATTTCCTCGACGCTCTTGCCTTCCAGTTCGGTGCCGGCAATCGCGCCATTTAAGTTGGCGGTATAGCTAGCGTGATGCTTGCCATGGTGAATGCCCATCGTGCGGGCATCGATATGCGGTTCCAGCGCATCTTCTGCATAGGGAAGAGACGGTAATTCAAAAGCCATGATTCAACTTACTCCTTATGAACTTTGACACTTCAACATATCCCGCTGATATTCTAGCACACGCCGCAGTGTCTTCACCAATCTTCGTGCTGGCTGCCAGCGAGTTTTCCGCCCGAATTGTACTTTTGCTCGCGCCATTTGACCAGACCGCCCGACCTTGACATTCAGCATTCACGAAATTGCCTGATGCTGATTCCGACTTGTATTTTGCCTGAATCCCTTGATGATTAGCTTTTGTCCTTTGGGAGAGACAGCTTTGCAATCGAAACTTCGATCCGCCGCACCGGATACGCCACTCACCGCGTACTTCGTGATATTCCTGGCAATCGTGGCGACCTCATCGGCGGCAATCTTCATTCTTTACGCCCTGCAAGAATCGATGCCGCCCTTGCTGATCGCCGGCGGAAGACTATTTGTCGCAACAGTTGCGCTCACACCAATGGCGCTCCATCGCTATCGTCCCCAAATCAAAGCGCTGTCTCGCAAAGACTCGCTCCTGATCGGAATCTCAGGCATCTGCCTGGCCATCCACTTCACCGCCTGGGTATCTTCCCTGCAATATACCACCGTGCTGGTGAGCGTTGTCATCGTATCCACCGGCCCGATCTGGGTGGCGATCATGGAAGTCTTCTTTTTGCGCATTCGGCTGTCCGGGCTGGTCGTCGGCGGATTGCTGGTCGCTCTTGCTGGCGGTGTCATTATTGGCGTACCGCTGCACGGCGGAGCTGTTGATGCTGCGCAGGGCGCGATTGATCTTGGCGAAACTTTTACCGGCGCGATTCTTGCCTGGATCGGTGCGCTCACAGTATCGGTCTACATGCTAATAGGACGTATTCTCCGTACCAGACTGCCCGTAATTCCCTACGTTTGGCTGGTTTACGGTGTTGCCTCAATTTTTGCCTTGTCGGTTATAGTCGTCACAGCAACGCCCATATCCGGTTTTCGCCCACAGGGCTATCTAATCGTACTAGCCATGGGGCTGATTCCGCAGCTCCTGGGTCACTCATCGTTAAACTATTTGCTCGAGTACTTCCCCGCCGCCCTGGTCAGTATGTTCACGCAGTTGGAACCAGTCGGCAGCGCCATTCTCGCTCTAATCCTATTCGGTCAATTGCCGCCGGCGCAGCAAATCGCCGGCAGTGTCATCATCGTGATCGGCGTGATCTTGGCCAGCCACGGCGAAATCCATCAATCAGAGACGGGGCAGGCCAATGCGCATTAATCTGGCGGCGCCATCGTCTACGCAGTTATGGGTATTGGTAGCTTTATCGGCCTTTGCCTGGTCCTTCGGCCCGATCTGCGTCCGCTTTGCTTTCCAATATGAGATGCCGCCGGCGCTTATCTCCTTCGGTCGCATGATTACCGGCACAATCATGTTCGCGCCTTACATCTGGTACAAAGGCAGGCGAGAGCTGGCCGCAATGCCATCCCGAACTTTGTGGCTGGCGCTGGCTGCGGGCACCATGTCCGGCGCCAATATCGTGCTGATGGTTGCCTCGCTCGAGCATATCAGTGTGCTAGTCAACCAGGCTTTTATCGCGACGATACCAATTTGGGTCGCCTTTTTTGAGGTGACTCTGCTCAAACAGAAGCTCGACAAGGCGATTTGGATCGGTATTATGGCGGCATTGTTCGGTGGTCTCGTGATCGCCTTCGCCACGTCGGGGCAACCTGCCATCATCGAGGGCGGCAACCCGACACTCGGCGTGCTGTTTGCAGTAATCAGCGCATGCTCCGCGTCTCTTTACATTATTGTCGGCCGCAAAGTACGGGGAAGCGTCGCCTTCGTACCCTATATTTGGTTGGTGTATACCGGTGGCGCGGTCGTCACATTGCTTATCATTGCAGTCAGCGGCGTTTCGCTCGTCGGCTATGATCCGCGCGGATACCTTTGGGTGCTGCTTCTGGCAATCCTGGCCCAGATCATGGGTCACGGCGCACTCAACTACGTGCTGAAATTCATGTCGCCAACTACGTTAACCATGTCCGTGCAGACGGTGCCGGTCATGAGCGCCATTTGGGCATTTGTAGTCTTCAATGAGATTCCAACCGGCTGGCAGGCGGTCGGCAGTGTGATTCTGCTTTTGGGCGTCACGATTGTTCTCAAGGTCCAGAACCGGCCTCCGAACGAGAAAGCTTAATGCCGGCGACGATACTATCGCCGGGTATCATATCGAAGGCGGGCAGTTCATCTGAGACAATTAGCGGCGCAAACAGGCGATACAGGGCGCCGTCCGCGATGAGTTCCTGCAGCGAATAATCCACCAGCAGACGAAAGTCCGGATCGTTGTGTGGCGTGCCGAAGGCATAATACGAGCGGCTATACCAGCGTTCGGTAAGGCTCAGCGCGTTTGGATTCGCCTCCAAATGTGCAATCAGCGCCAGCGAATCGGCGTAGATGGCGTTGGCATTGTTGAATTCCAGCAGCGTCAGCGCGGCGCCGTTCTCGGTCGTTCGGAAATAGCGCACACTGGCGTTGATGCTGTCCGCCCAGGCTTGCGCCCGATCTTGCGCCGTATTATCTCCGATCAAGAGTCCGACGATGCGGCCGCGCAAGTTGTTGAAGCCTAGAATTCCGGAATTCGCACGGACCATCAGCCGATCGCCGTGAAGCAAATACGGCATGGAGAAGTCCAGCGCATGCGCCCGGCTCCAGTCAGGTTTCATGCCGACAATGAGATCTAGCTCGCCGCGATTCAGCAATTCGGACGCCTCATCGACGCTGCTGGCGATGAACTCCGCGCGGACACCCCAACGCGATGCCAACTCCAGAACCAAGGCGCGATTCAACTCGGCCAGCCGCCGCTCTCCGGCCGGCAGACTCTCCTCGTCGTCGCTGATTCCGCCCACCCGTACGAGGCCACTGCCCAGGATTTGCGGGATGGCGTATCGCGTCGGATACGCGATCGCGCTGGAAGACCGAGCCGGCGTAACTTCTTCGCCAATGCCATCCCAAAGCGCAATCAGGTCAGCGGGAAATCCATCGTCGGGGAAATACTCTCGATGGAGAACCTCAAGCTCTTGGTTCAGCGTCAAGCGCTGTATCGTTCGATTGAGCAAGTTTCTCAGCGGGGCATCCTGCCTCCGGACTGCGAATGCGCGCGCCTCGCGTAGGACTGGGTCTTCAAGGAAGCGAACAGATTCCGTCTGGTCGACCGTTGCGCGCCGCAGCGCCTGTTCCTCGGCAACCAGGCCATCGACCTCGCCACGCGTTAAGGCGGCGACGGCACGATCCAATGTGAGGTAAACCTGCAGCGGCAATTCCTCATCTAGCCCGGTGCCGAACAGGCTCAAGGCTTGTTCCGCCCGTGTGCCTATGACATAACCGATTGTGTGCTCAGTCAGGTCAGCGGGCGTGGCGAATTCGCTGCCCGGCCTGACCAGCATCGACTGCTTCCCCTGGAGATAGGTTTGGCTGAAGTCCGCTCGGTCGTCCAGGTCGCGGTAGTGTACCAGCGCAGTGGCGACCGCATGCACTTCTCCCGACTCCAGGCGCTCCAGCGCGTTCAGTCGCGTGACCTGCGCAAACTCGATTTCGCTGCCCCAAGTTTGGGCGATGAGCCGCAACAATTCGACATCAAATCCGCGCAATTCGCCTTGCAAGGTCAATTCGCTATAAGGCGGCTCGTTATAAAGAATGCCCACTCGGAATGATCCCGAAGCGCTGATATCGGCCAGGGCTGATTCAGTTCTCAAGGCATCGAAGGGAGGAGTCTCCGCGTCGCGCGGAACCAGAGTGGGGACTGCCAGCGTGGGCACAGGTATATTGTCTTGCGCAAGCAAGGGCGTCGCCGAAGCGAGTGCCAAGATATGAAGCAATACAGCGAGAATGGAGCGTAACATCACTACTCAGCGATACAGGTCGTGGGCGCGGATGTATTCGAGGACACGGTCGGGCACTAGATACCGTACGCTGCGACCGCTACGAATTCGGTTCACGACGTAGGTCGACGACACCCAGACGCTTAACATCGGCACATCGACAGTATCCACTTTCCGCGAAAGCCCGGGCAGCAGGCCATCGTGCATATCATGCTTGAAGTCTTCGTCGGCCCGTTTCATGACAACCAGTCGGCAGTCGCGATAGAGTTCAGCCGGCCGCTCCCAAGTCGGCAGCGCGCAGAAATTGTCGCCACCCATCAAGAAATAGAGTGCGGCATCCGGATGATGCATCTGAATGATCTTGACCATGTCCGCCGAATAATGCGGACCTTCGCGATCGATATCGACGCGAGAGATTTTGAAGTCTGGATGATCACAAATGGCGAGCTGGAGCATCGCCAGCCTGTGCTCCAGCGGCAGGCGGATCTCACACTTCTTGACCGGGTGATCGCCCACCGGAACAAAGAGAATACGATCCAAGCCCAAAGACTCGCGGCCATATTCGGCCAGGATCAAGTGTCCAATCTGCGGCGGATCGAAGGAACCGCCCAAGATCCCGATGCGCTCGGCTGTCACTCGGACCACTCCAGTTCGAAATCACCAATGAAGACAATGTCTCCGCTCTGCACGCCGGCACTCTCCAAGGCGGCGACGACACCCAGTGCCTCAAGGGTCTTTTGAAAGCGGGACACGGCTTCGTCATAGTCCCAATACGTCATCGCTGCGGCTCGCTCAATTCTGTCGCCACTGACATAGTAGACGCCATCATTGACTTCCAGCTCAAAAGACAAGTCCGCATCGTCCAACTCATACACCGGCGCTTCCGCCTGTGTCTCTTCGCTGCGCGGGGGCAAGCTGGCTGCCAGCTCGAAGACGCGCTGGATCAGACGGTTCACATTTTCGCGTGTCAGCGCAGAAATGGCCAACGGGCTGTCGATGCCACGCTCTGCCAGGCTCTCAGTGAGCAGGTCCAGGTATTCGCGCGCCTCCGGCACATCGACTTTGTTGACGACCACGATTTCCGGACGCTGGGCCAGCTTTTCATCATAGAGCGCCAACTCGGCCCGGATCTGATTGTAGTCGGCCAAGGGGTCATCTGCCGCACCGTCTAACAAATGCACAATCAAACTGGTGCGCTGCACATGGCGCAAAAAAGCGTGGCCCAGGCCGATGCCAAGATGCGCGCCCTCGATCAAGCCGGGAATATCGGCAAAAACCAGGTCCTTGTTGTCGTAGATGACCGTGCCAAGGTTCGGTTCCAGCGTGGTGAAGGGATATTCAGCGATCTTCGGTTTGGCATTGCTCACCACCGAGAGCAAGGTGGACTTGCCGGCATTTGGCACGCCAACCAACGAAACATCGGCGATTAACTTCAGCTCCAGAGTGATCCAGCGTTCGCTGCCAGGTTCGCCTTTTTCCGCCAAACGCGGCGCCTGGTTCGCCGCCGTCTTGAAACGCGCATTGCCGCGACCGCCACGGCCGCCTCGCACTACCACCTCTTCGGACTCCGAGCTCACCAAATCGGCGATCAGTCCACCCGTTTCGGCGTCCCTGATGAGCGTGCCGGCTGGCACATGAACGATAAGCTGCTCGGCAGCGGCGCCCGTCTTGTTGCTTGAGCCGCCCTTGCCGCCCGGCTTCGCTTTGAAGTGCACGCGCTTCTGGAAAGCGTATAGTGTATTCATGTTGTCATTCGCTTTGAGAATGACATCGCCACCGCGGCCGCCATCGCCACCGGAAGGTCCGCCGCGTGGCACGTACTTCTCGCGCCGGAACGACACCATGCCGTCGCCGCCCTTGCCACTCGCTACGAATATCTTCGCTTCATCAACAAGCATCGTCGGGAGATCGCTATTCATGCCTTCGGTAATCGGTGGGCAAGCATACCTGAGATCAGCAATGCCGTGTAGATGAAAAGCGCCGCTCGCCCTTAGGCAGCTCGTTCTTGGAAGAGCGAAATCGGCAATCTATAATCGGGTAAGCTTGCGGCCCCATTCTTCAATCGGAAAACCTTGAAGCAGATGATGCCGACGCGTGAAGGGTTCTGCATTGATAGACCGAATTAAGTGGCAAGGTCACAGCAGCTTTACCATCGAAGGCGCGCCCTTCATCCAGATTGCGCCGTGGCGTGTGGTTAAGCGTGAATCTCCCCCGGATGTCATCCTGATCGGGCACGACCATTATGATTCCTGTTCGCCGGCAGATGTGGAGAAAATCCGCGGCGCGGACACCGTTATCCTCGGCAACGAGAATGTCGAGCGGATAATTCCGGGCACGACCGTGCTTAGGGCCTGGCAGAGCATTAGTGTGGACCGCGCAAGCGTCAAAGCAATACCAGCCTTTTCGCCGCGCGACCAGCGACATAACAGCGGATTGGGATTCCTGATTTCGCTGGACCTGTATGATATCTATTATGTGGGAAATTCGGGACTGATACCGGAAATGGCGCACCTGAGCCCGGACATTGTACTGCTGCCCATCGATGGATATGGCCGCTTGTCGTTATCCGACGCCTTACAACTGCTGGAGATGATGAAACCAAAGTGGGCGATTCCCTACAATTGGGGTGGCGCCGGCGAAGAAGCGACTCAATTGGATGCGCAAACGCTGAAGAGCCGGACGGATGCCACAACCGAAGTCCTATTGCTGACCATCAGTCAATAGTTGAGGCATGGGTTGCGCAAGCTTGCGGATGCCTTCGGGCTCAGGCAGCCGGATGAATCTTCTCCGACAGGGTGATGACACGGCCATCACTAGCGATGATACGGGGTTTTCCTTCGCCGCGAATCACCTGCTCGCCAATCTCGACCCGGGTGATTTCAGAGCGGCTTGGCACTTCGAACATCACCTCAAGCAGGCAGGCTTCAATGATGGACCGCAGGCCACGCGCGCCGGTCTCGTGTTCTAACGCCAGCTCGGCAGCGGCTTGCAGCGCCTGCGGTTCGAAAACCAATTCCACGTCGTCCAGCGAAAGTAAGTGTTCATACTGTCGAATGAGCGCGTTCTTTGGTTCAATCATGATGCGGACGAGATCGTCAAGTTCCAGAGGCTTCAGGTCAACCACGACCGGTAAACGTCCCACCATTTCGGGAATCATGCCGTGCTGCACCAAGTCCTCAGGCGATACCTCGCCGAGCACGTCCGTCGTTTCCTGCGCTGAGTCTTCCTGCTGGGCGCCGAAGCCTATGCTGCTCTTGAGGCCGATGCGCCTGCGAATCACTTCGTCCAGACCGGAAAATGTGCCACCGACAATGAAAAGGATATTGCGCGTATCGATCTGAAGGAATTCCTGATGCGGATGCTTGCGTCCTCCTTGAGGCGGCACGTTCGCCAGCGCGCCTTCGAGGATCTTGAGCAAGGCCTGTTGCACGCCCTCGCCGGAGACATCGCGTGTAATCGAGGGGTTGGCGTTGGACTTGCGGGATATCTTGTCAATTTCATCAATGTAGATGATGCCCCGTTCGGCGCGCGCAATATTTCCATCGGCGGCTTGAATCAGCCGCAGCAAGATATTCTCCACATCTTCGCCCACGTATCCCGCTTCGGTGAGCGCCGTCGCGTCAGTGATGCAGATTGGCACATCGAGGATACGGGCGAGTGTTTGCGCCAACAGCGTTTTGCCCGAGCCGGTCGGACCGATCAGCAAAATGTTGCTCTTGTCCAGCTCGACATCTTGTGGCTCATCCGCCGTTTGTATGCGCTTGTAATGGTTGTATACCGCCACACTGAGAACGCGCTTGGCATTCCCCTGACCGATCACATATTCGTCGAGACGCTGCATGATCTGACGCGGCGACATGGCCAGCTCAAAACTGACGCCCGCGTCAGCTTCCAATTCGCCGGTGTCCTCTTCCCGCAGCAGGTTATGGCAGAGATCAACGCAATAGTTGCAGATGAAGACGTTCTCCGGCCCCGCAATCAAGCGCTCGACCTCGTCAGGCGTACGCGTGCAAAAACTACAGCGATGTTTCAGCGGAGAGACACTCACTTTAAGCCCCTTCGACCTCGCGCGCCTCAGTGAGCAGGACTGAATCAATCAAGCCGAATTCGGTCGCCTCCTCGGCCGTCATATAAATGTCCCGATCGGTAGCGCTTTCGATTTCCTCGGATGTCTTACCCGTATGCTTCACGAAGATCTCGATGATGCGTTTCTTAAGTCTAACGATTTCTTCCGCCTGGATGACGATATCGGAGGCTTGGCCCTGTGCGCCGCCAAGGGGTTGATGCATATGGATGGTCGCGTTCGGTAGCGCCAGCCGCATCTCGTGTTCGCCCGCCGTCAAGAGGACAGTGCCAAAACTGGCGGTGATGCCAACAGCCACCGTACTGACGGGCGCCATGATCTGTTGCATAGTGTCGTAGATTGCCAGCCCGGCATACACGATTCCACCAGGCGAATTGATGTACATTTGTATCCGGCGGTCCGGTCCCTCACGCTCCAGGAAAAGCAACTGCGCCACGATCAGGTTGGCGATCTGGTCATTGATCCCCGAACCAACAAATATGATCCGTTCCTTCAGCAGCAGAGAGTATATGTCGTACGCGCGTTCGCCACGGCTGCCCTGCTCGATCACCATCGGGATTACGTTGTGAATGCTGTTCATGCAGTGTTATGCACCTTTCGCAGGTTCCGGTGAGTCAACCGGCAATCTGTCAATCGCTCTTGGTTTCAGTTGCTTCATCGCTAGCATCGTCGATAGCGCTTTTTTCGCTGGCCGTTTCCTCGTCTGATAGAGTCGCGTCCGCCACCGTCGCGCCGGGATCGGCACTTTCGGCGGCTTCATCTTCGGCAGCGTAGCGCTGCGCGCGCTCGCTGCGTTCTCGAGTCCGGTCAGCGTCTGCCGCCATCTGCGCCTTCACATCTTCAACGACCACGGCCCCGTCTTCGCCGCGCCCGATGGCGAAGAGGTGAGCATGGATGTGGCTCATCATCAGTTCGTTACGAATGTTGCCCTTCATTTGCGGTGTATCGAAGAGCTTGCGAATCGCGTCGCTCGTGCCGTAGCCAGCGATGACGTTATCGAGCCGCGCTTCAATCTCCTCATCGCCGATTTCAATTTCCTGCGCGCTAACCAGCTCACGCAACGCCAGGGATTGCCGCAGCGACTGCGTCCCCGGTTCACGATATTGCTCGCGCAGGTCATCGCTGGTTGAATTGGTCATTCGCAAGTAGTCATCGAGACTGACGCCTCGCTGCTTGAGATTCCCTTCAAAGTCGCGGATCATCCCATCGATTTGTTCATCCAGCATCAATTCAGGATAAACAATTTCCGCGCCTTCCACGATTTGCCGCAGAACGCTGTCAGCGTAATCCGACTTGGCGCTTTCCAATTGTGACCGTTCCATATCGGCCTGAATTGTGGCGCGCAGACCGGCAAGATCGGTTTCTTCATCGCCGCGGCTTCTGCTCATGCGGCGCGCGAATTCATCATCAAGTTCGGGGATGGCAATCGCCTCAATACTGTTGAGCGTCACCACGAAACTGACACGCCGCCCGGCGATCCCCTCGTCGGCGTCGTCATCCGGAATGGTCAATTCAAACTCGACATCGCTACCAACTTCAACGCCGATCAGATTTTCAACAAATCCGTGCACAAAGGGATCTTCGTTCGGATCGAGAATGATCACCGTGCTATCGTCGTTGACGAAGGTATCACCCTTCTTGGGTGTGACGGGCACCGATTCGCCTGCGGCTTGATCGTCCTGGTCGTCGGCATCAGCTGTGAGCGCATCGTCGGCTGCGCCTTTAAGAGTGTCTTCGGTCGGCTCGTCCTGCGCTTCTCCATCGACAAACTCGCTGTCAACAGCGATCGTCACACGATTGCCGGCCTCGGCAACGCTTACGTTGCCATCCACAACCTCGACTGCCCGCATCTGCAGTTGCTTGAGCGCCTCATCGACTTCGTCCGCGCTGACTTCCGGCGCCTCAAAGTCCAGTCGCACACTGAGATAGTCCTGCAAGTCCACTTCCGGTTGCAAGGGAACGGTAAAGATTAAGGTTGGCGCGGGCTCGAGTTTGAAGTCTTCGAAAGCGCCGGGGCCGTAGGGCACAACTTCAGATTCTTCCAGCGCGCGCTTGTACAGCCCATCGCCAAGCGCATCAAGGGCTTCTTCAAGAATAGCGCCCTCGCCTACGTATTGCGCGACCAGACGATAAGGCGCCTTACCCTTGCGAAAACCCTTTATGCGCACCTCACGCGAGATCTTGCGGGCGGCCTGGCGCTTGGCCTCCTCCAATTGGTCAGTTTCGATCTCAATTGTAAACTGCGCTTTGTGATTATCGATTCGTTCTGTCTGCAGGTTCAAATTACGATCCTTGACTTGTCGCCGCTCATTCTAGCACCGATGGCGGCGCGCCATATAGCTATTTCATCAGAAAATGTAAAGGCGCGTGCCGCGCCCTTTCACGTTTCATGGGATTGAGGAAGGAGGGACTCGAACCCTCACCTCAAAGAGACATGATCCTAAGTCATGCGCGTCTGCCAATTCCGCCACTTCCTCGGGGCCCGACCAAGCCAAGATTATAGTAATGGGCGGGTTTCACGACAAGGGGCGAGTTCTACTGCAGCTCCACGCCGGAGACATCGGAGACATCGATGCCGCTGACCTGATTCAGGATGCTGTTGATGAGCAGTTGAGCGAAGCGAAAGAGCGCTTGCATCTGGGTGATACGGTCTAGATATAGACGAGCCAGGATTTGCTGATCGGTCGGCAGGTCAGCGATCGAGTTGGAGATTCGCTGACGGTTTTCTTCCATCACTGCCAGCGCGCGTTCGACATCACGCATCTCACGGCCGCTCAGGATATTGGAGAAGATCTGCCAGAAGTCAGTCTCGGCCTGATAGTATTTGCGCCGGCCGTTGCCACCGCGCACCCAAACCTGGCGGACCATGCCCATGTGTTCGAGCGAACGCATGTTTGTACTGACGCTTGCCTTGGAGATTCCCAGCCGGCCCATCATGTCATCCAGCGACAGTGGCTCGGCGCTGAGCAATAGACTGCCGTAAAGTTGCCCCATGACCTGATTGAAACCGAAGTAGTCGGCCAATTGCCCCAAGCCATCCAACATGCTGTCATGAACGATCTGCAGGTCGTTGGCGAGCTGCCTGGTATTGGCCATCTTTTTGTTTGTCGCTTGAGACATGAAATCGCCGCCAATGTCGCTTCACTCGGTTACATCCGAAACGACTTAAGGGTTGACTGGTGCCGAACGCGGCACAGTCATTCTAGCATTGGAGCCGGTGGCTTTCAAGCGATGCTGTATTCAAGGCTACGTGAGCATCGCATGGCGCACTGCTCTCTAGCGTGAAAAACAGCGCGGTGGTAAGATGTTTATTGTAGAAAGTTTCACAAACCCATCTCGACTTCGGATAGCCTATGACCGCCAAGACTCCCGAGACAATTCCCGATATCGTGATTGGCCGATTGCCGCTTTATCTGCGGGCTCTGCGACGATTGCAACAAGAGGACAAACTCGTCACCTCGTCGCATGAATTGGGCAAGCGCCTCGATATCAGTTCCGCGCAGATTCGCAAAGATCTATCCCATTTTGGCGGCTTTGGTAAACAGGGGACGGGCTACCAAATTGAATTCCTCATCGAACGGCTGCGTGATGTGCTGCAGGTCAATCAGGAGTGGATGGTGGCTGTCGTCGGCGCCGGCAACCTGGGCATCGCCATATCGCACTACCGCGGCTTTCAAGACCGCGGATTTCGCATCGCGCACCTTTTCGACGTCAGTCCTGAGAAGATAGGGCAGCGCATTGGCGAATACGTTGTTCAGCCGGTTGACAGTATGGCCGACAGAATTCACGAGAAGGGCATCAAAATCGCGATGCTCGCTGTTCCTGCAGAACACGCCCAGTCGGTGGCCGACCAATTGGTAGAAGCAGGCGTGCAAGCCATATTGAATTACGCGCCGATCAATATCAATGTGCCGGACCATGTGCAGATTCAGTATATTGACCCGGTCACACACTTACAGCGCATGACTTACTATCTCGAAGCCTGACAGGCGTCGAGCGATTCTTCAGTGAACCGGTCGTCCAGACTAGTAATACGTGGTTTGGGCGAGTCGGCGCATGACCGCCGGGTCTTCCAGCGCACGGCCACAGCCCACCACAACATTGATGAGTGGATTATCCGCCTGGTAAACGGGCACGCCGGTCTCGTGCGTGAGATAACTGTCGATGCCGCGCAGCAAGGCGCCGCCACCAGTCAAGACGATACCGCGGTCGATGATATCCGATGACAATTCCGGTGGCGTTGTCGACAATACCGATTTGACGACGCTGGCGATCTGGCTCAATGGCTCGGCCAGCGATTCCACCACTTCCCCGGTCGTGACGCGCACTGTGCGCGGCAAGCCGGAGACATTATCGCGTCCCTGGATTTCCATTGTCATTTCCTGCGGTTGATCAACGGCAGCGCCAATCTGAATCTTGATCGATTCGGCGGTCGGCTGACCGATGGTCAGATTATATTTACGCCGAACGTAGCTGATGATGCCCTCATCCAGCCGCAATCCACCGACGCGCCCGCTCTCCGCGCGCACAATGTTGTTCATCGTTAGGACAGCCGCCTCCGTGATGCCGCCGCCAATATTGACGACCATGCCGCCGGCTGGCGTGCTCACCGGCAAGCCGGCGCCCAAAGCCGACGCCAGTGGCTCCCACACCAACTGGACTTCGCGCGCCCCCGCCGCCAGGATCGCCTCGCGCACGGCCCGTTTCTCCACGCTTGTGGCACCGTAAGGGACTGAGACCATGACCGAGGGACGAAAGAGACGAATCCGACCGGCGATCTTGCCGAAGAAATACTCCAGCATCGCTTCTGTGACTTCGTAATCGGCTATGACACCGTTTTGCAGCGGGCGCATCACCTGGATATCTTCGTCATCGACCCGACCGAGCATTTCGCGTGCTGGATGACCGAAATCGACGATGCGCTCTTCCTCCGCCAGCAGCGCGACCAAGGACGGCTCCTGCAAGACGATGCGTCCGCCGTCGTATATCAGAACGTTGACCGTACCGAGATCAACGCCCAACTGTTTTCCGAATCGAGCCATTCAGTTTACCGACTGAACCCGTGATCACTACAAGTCTAAGTTTACAGCAAAAACAAAACCCGGACTACTTTCGCAGCTCCGGGTTGCTATCTAAAGGCGTTCTCAATGTTGCGGTGAGCCGAGAGGCGCTCAGATGTCGTCGCTCTCCTCGTCCAGGATGCGCAGCCCGGAACCGCGACTGCGGATTTTCTGGCTGATCCGCACCGCCAGGTTTGCGCGCCGCAAGGCTTGCAGGGCTTCGCGGTTTTCTTCACCGGGCACGCCCTCTTCAAGCAGGGTTTGCGCCCGTTCCCGCGCTTCTTGCGCCTTCTCCAAATCGAGTACGTATGACGATTCCGCCATGTCGGCCAAGACAACGACCTTGTCCGGCCGTACGTCCACCACGCCGCCGTAGACAGCAAAACGTTCTTCGGCGTCGCCTTTGCGCACGACCAATTCGCCAAAGGTCAAGGTGGTCAAGACCGGCGCGTGATTGGGCAGCACGCCCATCTCGCCTTCGACGGCGGGCACCATGACCATATCCGCTTCGGGCTCGTCGAAGACCTTTTTTTCTTGTGTAACCAGTTCGATGTGAATCGGCATAGCCGTCTCCCGCTAGTTTTCGCGGCTCGCGTAACGTTCCATCACGTCCTCGATCGGACCACACATGTAGAAATCCTGCTCAGGAATGTGATCGACGTCGCCGTCCAGGATCATGCGGAATCCGCGCACAGTATCCTTGATCGGCACGTAGCGCCCCGCTTGCCCGGTGAATTGTTCGGCCACGAACATCGGCTGGCTGAGGAAGAATTCCATCTTGCGGGCGCGCGCCACCAGCACCTTGTCATCGTCCGAAAGCTCCTCGACGCCGAGGATGGCGATGATATCCTGCAAGTCCTTGTAGCGCTGCAAGACCTGTTGCACTTCTCGCGCGGTCGCATAGTGATCTTCGCCCACCACTTCCGGCTGCAGGATATTGCTCGTGCTCGAGAGTGGATCTACCGCCGGGAACAGTGCCCGCGCGGCGATCGAGCGTTCCAGCGCGATCGTGCTGTCCAGGTGGGTGAAGACCGCCACCGGCGCCGGATCGGAATAATCGTCCGCCGGCACGTAGACCGCCTGCATCGATGTGATCGAGCCGCTGCGCGTCGAGGTGATGCGCTCCTGCAGCATTCCCATTTCTTCGCCCAGGTTAGGCTGATAGCCGACCGCCGAGGGCATCCGGCCCAAGAGCGCGGATACCTCCGCCCCGGCCAGCGAATAGCGGAAAATATTGTCGATGAAGATGAGTACATCACGGCCTTCGTCACGGAAATATTCCGCCATTGTCAAGCCTGACAGACCCACACGAAGGCGCACGCCGGGCGGCTCATTCATCTGGCCGAAGACCATCGCCAGCTTATCCAGCACGTTGGCTTCTTTCATCTCGTGATAGAGGTCGGTGCCTTCGCGCGTCCGCTCGCCAACGCCGGCAAAAACGGACAAGCCATCGTGCTGCGTCGCGATCGAGTTGATCAATTCCTGAATCGTGACCGTCTTGCCGACGCCGGCGCCACCAAAGATGCCGGTCTTGCCGCCCTTGGTCATCGGCGCCACCAGGTCGATTACTTTCATGCCAGTCTCAAAGACTTCGATCATCGGCGACTGATCTTCAAACGAAGGCGCTTCGGCGTGAATCGGGCGCCGCTCTGCGTCAGCGGGCACCTCCTCGCCCATGTCAATGGGACGACCGAGCACGTTGAAGATTCGGCCGAGCGTTGGTTCACCTACCGGTACCGCAATCGGCTGGCCGGTGGCGTAGGCGGCCACGCCGCGCGCCAAGCCATCTGTCGAGTCCATTGCGACGGTCCGCACAACGCCGTCGCCAAGATGCAACTCCACCTCAAGGACCAGGTTGTCTTCGCCCTCGCGAGGCACCTCGACCGCGTCAAGAATATCCGGCAAGGCGCCCGCTGGAAATTCGACATCCACCACGTTGCCCAGCACCTGCGTTACCGTTCCCTGAATCTCTGCCATATTCACTGCTCCTTATCTGAATCCCCTGTGTGCCAAGGACGTGGCTCACGCGTCCTGAAAATGCTCTTGTATCGATTCTGCCCGAAGTATTTCGTCCGCCCGGCTGTCGATCGTCTGCTGCAGCGCGTTGGCGCCACCGACGATATCCAGGATCTCCGCCGTGATCGACGCTTGACGCGCTTTGTTGTACTGCAGCGTCAGGTCGCCGGTCAGTTGGGTCGCATTGTCGGTCGCGCTCCTCATGGCCGCCATGCGCGCGGCATGTTCGCTCGCCTGCGCTTCCAACAGCGCCTGGTAGAGCTGCAACTCAGTGAAGCGCGGCACGATCTCGTCGACGACAGCGGTCGCGCTCGGTTCATATTCGTAATTCTTAATGCCGCCGCTGACGGTCGCCACATCTTTCACGTATTCGGCGGCAACCTGCTGCGCGACGGTGTGAGTCGTCAAGGGCAACCAACCCAATACAGCCGGCCGCTGTGCCAGCATATTGATAAAATCGGTATAGGCGATCAGCACCTCATCGACTTCACCATCGAGATAAGCATCCATGGCGATGCGGGCGATGGGCGAAATGTCTGAGATCGTTGGTTCCGCGGGCAGATCCGTGAAGGATGCGACGATGTTGGCGCCCATACGCGCCAGTGAATCACGTCCTTTGCGCCCAACGGCTACGTAATCGACCGGCTTGCCCAAACGAGTGGCGAAGCGCTGCGCCACTCGCAGAATGTTGGTATTGTAGGCGCCCGCCAATCCGCGGTCGGAGGTGATGACCACGACCATCACCTTGTTGATTTCTTCCCGCTCGGTCAATAGTGGATGCAGCGGCAGATTCTTGCTGGCGGCCTGGATGTTGATCAAAATTTCCCAGGCCTTTTCGGCATAGGCGCGGCTCGCAAAAACTCGCGCCTGCGCCCGGCGGACGCGTGAGGCGGAAACCGCCTCCAAGGCGCGCGTGATCTGCGCAATGTTGCGTACGCTGCGAATGCGATTCTTGACTTCTCGCAGAGTTGGCATCTAGCGTCTCCTCTCTTTGTGTGACGGTGACACTAGGACCAGGCTTCGTTGAAGGTCTTGATCGCTATATCCAGTTGTTCCTGAATCTGATCCTGGGCGCGTTCGTTGCTGTTCTCACGGATGAATTCGCCGGTATCGGAGAACTGCGTACGGAACGAACGCAAGAACTCTTCTTTCCAGGCCAGCATCCGCTCAACCGGTACTTCATCAGTTAATCCACTGGTGCCGGCATAGGTCAGCGCGACCTGGTCTTGCAGCGAAAGCGTTTGATACTGCACCTGCTTGAAGAGCTCGGTCAATCGCAAGCCGCGATCCAATTGCTGCTGCGTCGCCTTATCCAGGTTCGAGCCGAATTGAGCGAAGGCGGCCAGATCGCGAAATTGCGCCATCTGCAGCTTCAACCCGCCGGCGACATCTTTCATCGCGCGCGTTTGGGCGGTGCTGCCCACGCGACTGACACTGATGCCCGTATTGAGCGCCGGGCGCAAACCGGCGTTGAAGAGTTCGGATTCCAGGTATATCTGTCCATCGGTGATGGAGATGACGTTGGTGGGAATGAAGGCGGAAACATCGCCCAGCAAGGTCTCGATCACCGGCAGCGCGGTCAGGCTGCCGCCACCCCGTTCCTCGCTCAGCTGAGCGGCGCGCTCAAGCAAGCGGCTGTGCAGGTAGAAGACATCGCCGGGGAAGGCTTCGCGACCGGGAGGCCGGCGCATCAAGAGCGATACTTGACGGTAGGCATTGGCGTGCTTGGACAGGTCGTCATAAATGACTAGGGCATCTCGGCCATTTTCCATGAACCACTCGCCGATGGCGCAGCCGGAATAGGGAGACAAATACTGCAGCGCCGCGGCATCGGAAGCGGAGGCGACAACAATGGTGGTGTAATCCATCGCCCCTTCCATTTCCAGCGTCTCACGGATTCGCGCCACCTCGCCGCGGCGTTTACCAATGGCGACATAGATGCAATTCATGTTTTCGCCGCGCTGGTTGACGATCGTATCCAGCGCCAGTGCCGTCTTGCCGGTTTGACGGTCGCCGATGATTAATTCGCGCTGACCGCGTCCGATCGGGATCATGGTGTCGATCGCCAGGATACCGGTCTGCACCGGACGGTCGACGCTGCGCCGTTCCATCACGCCGGGGGCGATGCGCTCATTGTTATAGTATTCGTCGAATTGCACCGGGCCGCGGCCATCAATCGGCTGACCAAGCGCGTCGACCACGCGGCCGACCAAACCCATACCGACCGGCACCGAGGCGATGCGACCAAGCGCGCTGACGGTATCACCCTCTTGAATATCGTCGTAGGCGCCCATGATGATGACACCGACATTGTCCTTCTCAAGGTTGAAAGCGATTCCGGCTACGCCGTTGTCGAACTGAACGAGCTCGTTATAACGCACGTTGTCCAGGCCAGCAACGCGGGCGATGCCATCGCCCACCTCTTCTACGTAGCCGACTTCAACCGATTCGGGTTTGCCGAACTCAATGTCCTTGATTTGCTCTAAAATCGATTCGTAGATATTGTCTGCCATTCGCAGGCTCCTTGCCTTTAGTCCTTCGCTTTCAGATTTTCGTTTTTCGCCTAACACATCTCGTCCGGAAATCTCTGTCGTTCGTCAGAAAGTGCGCAATATTCGCGCCGCACACGCGCAAGAGTAGACTTTTCGCCATTCTAGCAAAAGCCAAAACAATTGTCTATATTTTCACAAACGAATCTGCTGGCGGATTCACCGGCGAATTGCGGGAAACCGGCGGCTATGATCGTCAGTTCTTTTCGCCCAAAGCCTGCGACCGGCGATAGGCGGCCCAGACGCCTTCTGATAGCACAGTACGCAGACCGCCCTTTTCCATTTCATGCAAGGCCGCCGCCGTCGTGCCACCCGGGCTCGTCACCTGATTGCGCAGCTGTGCCGGATGCAAGCCCGATTGCTGAGCGTAGAGCACGGAACCCAACAACGTCTGCGACACAAGCTTTTCCGCATCGCGGCGCGCGAAGCCCATGTGGACGCCGGCATCAACCATCGCTTCCATGAACATGAAGACATAAGCCGGGCCTGATCCGCTCAACGCCGTCGCCATATCCAGGAAGCGCTCATCCTCGGCATAGATATGCTCGCCAAGCGCGCCAAGCAGCAATTCCGCTTGTTTGCGCTGCTCAGGGGCGACTTGTGGCGCGGCGGACCAAACGGTGATGCCCTGCCCGATCTGGCCCGGCGTGTTGGGCATCGAGCGCACGACGCGAACGTTCCGCAGGCAATCTGCAATGGTCTTCAGGGGAACGCCGGCCACGATGCTGCAAATCAGACGCACACCATCCACCTGGCCGCGCAATTCAGCCAGCACTTTTTCCATGATCTGCGGTTTGACTGATAGCACCAGCAAATCGGCTGACCGCGCTGCCTCCGCGTTGTCAGTGGTGACATCAATGCCGTAACGTTGCCGAAGGCTCTCCAGGTGTTCCGCTCGCGGATCCGAAGCCGTGATGTTTTCCGGGGCCAGCAACTCCTGATGGAGCAATCCCTTGATCATCGCCTCGCCCATCACGCCTGCGCCGACAAATGCAATCTTTTCGCCATTAAATGCCATGTTTACACCTTAATTCTTGCGATTTTCGTCGGCAAAATGGTGGCTGAGCAAATAGAATGCGCGCCGCCGTCCTTCATAGTCATCATTGACGAAGTCGGTTACGATGTAACCGGCCTCGAACATTTTCTGAAACACATCGCGAATATGGAAGCGCCAGTCATCAGCCAAGTCACGATTCGCGTTTTCAAGTTCGCGGAAGTCCACCGGAATCTCGATCAAGGCAAAGGTCGAATCCGGTACGCCCGTCATCTGGCGCGGACGCAGCCAGGCGCCCTTCGCATCGGCACGATTGACGATAGGCGCGTTGACATCGAAGTACTGGCGCAGCGTTAATTTGCTGCCGGCGCCTTTCGCACGCTCCTTGACCCGACGATGTGTCACCCACCATTCGACAATCAGGCGATCGGAACGCAAGCTCTCTGCGCCGCCAAGTCCAAAATAGTCAACGCTGAAGCGTTGGATCACTGCGCCCAATTTACGAATGTTAAGATGCGCGTTTGGCGCCAGCATGGGATCAACTGTCCAGCTGACGAGTCGAATCGCCTGCTTCAAAGCGGCATCGCGCTGCGCCATCTTCAGGCGAAAGCCGATATTCCGCCCACGGTATTCGGGCAGCACCAGCATGCGCTTCGACATGATCAGCAGATTCGCCATCGCCGGCCGCGCATCCCGGTCTTCGTAGTCGATGTCGGTGCCGATGAAGCCAAGCACGAAGCCGACCAATTGGTCGCCGTCATACGCGCCTAGAATATGACCACCGCAATGGGAAATCGAATGCAGCATGTGCCGCGGCACCAGATTGCCGTCAGCCCGTCCCCAATAGGTCTTTTGCAATTCGACCGCTTGATCGTGCTGTTCGCCGCGCAGCAGCCGCTCGATATGTATCTCCGACATGGTCTCTTCTCGTGTCAGACCGGTCTCGGTCGCCGGCGGAATGTGTCGCGCAACAGACCCCGGAAATGGGGACGGCGCGGCAGGTAAGTCAAGAGCGTCTCTTCAAATCGCCGCGGCTGGAAACCAAAATAATCATAAGTATTGCCCAGGGGCGCCGTCCGGTTTGCGGCCAAAACATCCAGCCATTGGCTCGTCATCAGCGAGCGCGGCAGCAGGCGGCTGTAAAGACCGACAAGCCAACGCATAAAATAGGGCGGCATGCTGATGATTATCCGTCGCATGCCGGTCACGCGCATGATCGTAAGAATCAGATCGCGCAGCGACATGTATTCGGCGCCGCCGATCTCAACTGTTTCATCCACCAGGCGCACCAGATTTAGACTACGATATATGGCTTCAACCAGGTCGTCAATATAAATGGGGTGCAGGACAACTTCGCCATGTCCCGGCATGAAAAAGAAAGCCGGGTTGATTCGCATCATGCTGGCGATATGATTGATAAAAGCGTCATCGGGCGCATAAACGATGCCGCTGCGTATGATCGTGAAAGCGACGCCGCTGTTGCGCAGCAGCCCCTCAACTTCGCCCTTGACTCGGTGCAATGTGTAAGCGGAGGAAGGCGCCGCACCCAGCTGACTCAGGCAAATGACACGTCCGACGCGTGCCGAGCGCGCCACCGCGGCAAGGGCGCGCGCCCCAGCGAGCTCGACTTCTTCCAGATCACTTCGCCGACCCCACCACAAGGCATTCTCGAGGTGGATGACAGCATGACAGCCCGTGACCGCGCGGAAAAACGCTTCTTCATCAGTGACGCTGCCGGCGAAGAGCTCCGGCGCGTGCGGATGCCCGGCGTCCCAAGGCAGCCGCCGCATCCGCCGTTCCGGCATGAGACAGCGAATCGGCAAGGACTCCGCCATCAAGCGTTGAATCAGATGGCGTCCCACCAGCCCTGTCGCGCCCGTAACCAGAATCATCAGAAATTTTGCATTTCTCGTGGTATGATCAACACCCGCGTCGGTTCCCAAAAGCCCGGAACGATAAATCCAGCATTATAGGCGGCAATGCAGCGGCTGTAAAGCAACGGAAACGCATCCAGAGTGTTACAATGGATGGGAAGGTGTCCGTCGGAATCGGCGACAATGGCGGAGGGCCAGTTGGAGAACAAGAGAATCGTCATCACCGGGATGGGCATCCTCTGCCCGACAGGCAACAACGTGGCGGACGCTTGGGCGAATACGGCCGCTGGCGTCAATGGCATCGACTATATTTCGCGCTACGACCGAAAGCTGACGCAGAATCAACTGGCGGGCGAGGTCAGAGACTTTGACCCCGAAGCCATCTTTGGCCGGCGAGAGGCGCGGCGGATGGACCGGGTCGCCCAATTCGCGCTGGAAGCCAGCCGGCAAGCGATCGAAGACAGCGGCCTGCGAATCACCGACGACAATATGTACGAGGTCGGCTGCATCATTGGGTCGGGCGTGGGCGGCATCAACTCTTTTGTTGAAGCGCAACAGGGCATTGACGCGCGCGGCCACCGAGGCATCAAACCGCTGGCCATCCCCAAGATCTTGTGCGATTCCTGCTCGGGCACAGTGTCGATGATATACAACTTGCGCGGGCCCAATCATTGTATTGTGACCGCCTGCGCCTCCGGCAACAATTCTATTGGCGAAGCCATGCATATCATCCGGCGCGGTGATGCCAAGGCGATGATCGCCGGCGCTTCGGAAGCGGCCATCGTACCCTTGACCGTGGCCGGTTTCAACAATATGACCGCCTTGAGCCGCAACGACGATCCGGCGACCGCCTCACGTCCCTTTGATCTCAACCGTGACGGCTTCGTCCCGGGCGAAGGCGCGGGTATCCTCGTCTTGGAGGCGCTCGATCACGCGGTGGCGCGCGGGGCGCATATCTATGCCGAATTGCTGGGCTATGGACATACGTCGGATGCTTACCACATCACGGCGCCAATGGAGACGGGTGAAGGCGCGGCGAAAGCCGTCTCGTTTGCTTTGCGTGATGCGCAGCTGACGCCGGACGATATCGATTACATCAATGCTCACGGCACCAGCACCCCCTTGAACGATGCGGCCGAGACCAACGCGCTCAAGCGTGCCTTGGGCGAGCGGGCCTACGAGATCCCGGTCAGCTCGACGAAATCCATGACCGGGCATCTACTCGGCGGTGGCGCCGCCATCGAAGCGATCTTCTGCATCATGGCGATCCGTGAAAATTTTGTTCCACCGACGATTCATCTGGAAGCATCGGATCCGACCTGCGATTTGAACTACGTGCCCAATTTGGGCTGCGAGCACGAGGTAAGCTATGTCATGTCGAACGCATTTGGCTTCGGCGGGCACAACGCCGTAGTGATCTTTGGCGAGTATCAGCATAATGGCAACATCTGACGCAACAGGAAACGGACAAGAATTCGGATCGCCGCCGCGCTTCGCCCATATCATCGGCTGGGGCATGGCTGTTCCTGAGCGAGCCATGTCCAACGACGAGATATCCGCCTTCGTGGAAACCAGCGACGAGTGGATATACGCGCGCACAGGCATCCGCCAGCGATTCATCGCCAACGAAGGTGAATCGACGGCGACGCTGGCCTACAAAGCGGCGCAGCAAGCGCTGGAAGTGGCCGATATTTTGCCGACCGATCTCGACCTGATCATCGTCGCGACCTCGACACCCGAGAATATTTTCCCCAGCACCGCCAGCCTGGTTCAGGATTGGCTCAACGCACATGACGCCGGCGCCTTTGACTTGAGCGCGGCTTGTTCCGGCTTTGTTTACGCCTTGAACACAGCGGCTGATTCGATTCGGGCCGGCTCGATCCAGGCGGCCCTGGTTATCGGCGCCGAGACCATGAGCCGCATCCTCGATTGGCAAGATCGCAGCACCTGCATCCTATTCGGCGATGGCGCGGGCGCGGTGGTATTGCAGGCGAGTGAGGCGCCGGGCGGCGTCCTTTCCAGTGTTCTGCGATCCGATGGCGCCGGTGGCGACCTGCTCGCGATCCCGAGCGTCGGCAGCATCGACGCGGACGAATCACGCGCCGGCGCCAATGGTTACAAGCTCTTCAAGATGTATATGGCCGGCGGCGAGGTTTTTCGATTTGCCACACGGGTTGTCAGCGAAAGCATTGAGCAAGCCTGCCAGCGGGCCGGCATCCAGGTGGAGGACATCAATCTGGTCATTCCCCATCAAGCAAACCTGCGTATTCTGCAGGCGGCCGCGCGCAAACTAGGCATTGATGTCAAGAAATTTATGAGCAATGTCGAGATTTACGGCAATACATCAGCCGCTTCCATCCCGATTGCGCTCTGCGAAGCGATCGAACAGAAGCGGATCCAGGACAAGGATCATATTGCCCTGGTGGGCTTCGGGGGCGGCTTGACCTGGGCCTCCATGGTCATACGCTGGGGCATCCCCAAACCCAGCGAGCAGCAAAGTTCCCTGCTCAACCGCCAACGACGCCATGTACAGTATCGCATCGCTAAATGGCGTTCGCGCTCGCGCCGCTGGCGCCGTCGCGTTAATCTAAGAGTGAAGGATTTTCGCGCCTGACCTTGCGACATCGAAGCTGATCAGGCACCCACAGACGCTTTTCGACTCTGCCCAAACCGAAGGACCATAGCGTGAATGCCGTGTCAGCGTGCGGGAGTCACGGTGGGCAGCGGGTCGGAGATATAGATATGTACCTGGCAAGACGCTCTCAAGGTGTTGGTGATGTCGAAGACCATGAGCCGGAAATCGTACTCGCCGGCTGCATAACCGGCAGGTACAAATTGACTGAACTCAGACGGTTGACGGATTTCCACAAACTGATCACGAATCACTTGGAAATTCCCGAAAGTGCTGGGTCCCTTGATCTCGATAGACGCGTACGAAAACTGATCCGTGAACACAGTGCCTACCACCGGAATCGGCTGGAAGACGCGCATACCGTTGCCCGGGATACGCAGTTGCGCCTCGGCCGTGTCGCAGCCTACCGGGGGAGCGGCCGGGATGATCGTGCCAACGGCCGTTGCCGTAGGCGCCGGCGTCGCTTGAATCTGATTCGCCGCGCCGACTGAGCGGGGCAACGCGACCGGGTCAATGCCCAGATTGGCCGCCGGTTGCGCCGGCACCGGCGTTTCGAATATTCCATCTTCAATCCGCGCGGCCGAGAGCAAGTTCTGAATCTGACGATCGCGCCATAACTCAGGCACGACGACGATGCGGATACCGGCGATGATAATCGCCAGTTCCAGCAGGAAAATGATTGCCGTTATCGCGTTCGTCTGGCGATATCGCGACAGATCACGTTCCAATTCGAAGTAAGACGAGCGATATTCTTCGCCGTGGACCAGATAGCGGCGAAGTGCAAACAGAATGCCGGCGGCGATTAGAAAATAGATGCCGATTGCGATCTGATCGATGAGCGCGATTATGGCAGTCATGCCGGGAAGTTGCTGAGCACGCCTTTCAGAATCGTTGTGAGGCGCGGAACGATAGTCTCACCCGCCTCCAGGACTTCTTCGTGGTTGGTTTCCAGATCGCTGTCAACCGCATCAATGGCGCAATTGGTGACGCCGGAACAGGCCATGACACGCATGCCACCGTGACGCGCCACCAAGACTTCATGCACGGTCGACATGCCGACCGTATCGCCGCCCAGCGCGCGGATCATGCGGATCTCGGCCGGCGTTTCGAACGCGGGCCCGGACAGGCCAACGTAAACACCGCTATGCAAGGGAATGCCATGTTCAAGCGCGACGTCCTTGGCGAGCTGACGCAAGCGGCGATCGTAGGTCTGCGCCAAGCCGACAAAGCGCAGCCCGAGCTCGTCGTCGTTTGGTCCCATCAGCGGATTGGCGCCGACCATGCCCGGCATATTGATATGATCCTCCAACAGCATCAGATCGCCCACCTGGTAGGTCGGATTAACGCCGCCGGCCGCATTGGTCAGAATGACGGTATGGATGCCCAGCTCCTTCATCACGCGTATGGGAAAGGTGACTTCTTTCAACGTATATCCTTCGTAGTAATGGGCGCGCCCCTGCTGCGCGGCGACGATCTGTCCTTCCATTTCCCCGATCACCAGATTGCCCTGATGACCATGGACGGTGGACTGCGGCCAGCCGGGAATCTCCGCGTAGGGGATGACGCGGCGATCGCCGAGCTTATCCGCAAGATTTCCCAAGCCGGAACCCAGCACCAGGCCGATCGTCGGCATCGACTCGACGCGGTCGCTTATAACATCGGCCGCCCGTCGAAAGTCTTCACGCTGAGACATTAATCCGCTCCGTTTTGCACCTGCGCAATTGCCGGCTCCCCCCGTGACAGCGCCGCACTTGCCGCGGCACCACTCAGTTACCGGTCGGGAAGGTGTACAATCACGGCGTCACGGTCATCTTAACACAACATGCTTTTCTCCGATATAATGAGGAAGGAAGATAGGTCCGATGGTAAGAGGTTCCCCAACTTGAACGATGTTCGCCGGCAGTTTCGCGCCGCTTCGATCTTGATATTGATCATCATGCCCATCGGCGTCGCCGGCTATATGTATATCGAACAGAAATCGCTGTTCGAAGCGATCTATCTGACGATCATCACGCTCACCACAATCGGATTCGGCGATATCGTTCCCGAATCCCAAGTCGGACGGATATTCACCCTGTGTTTGGTCTTTGCCGGCCTGGGCGCCTTGGCGTTTTTCCTTTCGTCCTCATTCGCCCTGCTCTTCAGCGCCGAGGCGATGGCGCGTCGACGCAACATTGGCATCAAGAAAACGATCGCCCAACTCAACAACCACTACATTATTTGTGGCAGCGGAGAGATGGTCAACAAGACCATTGGCTATGTCCTTCACGGCGCGCAGATTCGCCGCACGCAATATCAGGACACAAGCTTTCGACCCATCGAAAAATGGTTGAACCGCATCCTGGGCAAGCCGGAACGAAACCCGTTCACTGGACTGCGCGCGCTGGTTAAGCGCCTGTTTATCCTGTATCAAGACATCTTCGTTGCGCACACCACGCTCCTGGACCTGATCGTGGTCGTCACCGACAATAACGAATATGCCGAACACCTCAGTAGCGCCGGCATCCTGGTCGTAGATGGCGACCCGACCGATGACGATTCATTGATGGCTGGCGGCGTCGCCCGCGCCAAAGCGATCATGGTCATGCTCAATCAAGATACGGAGAGTTTGCTCACGGTTTTGACAGCGCGCAATCTAAACCCGAGGCTCTATATCACAGCCGCTATCCTGGAAGAAGAACTAAAACTGAAAATGATCCGGGCGGGCGCCAATATCGTACTGGCACCCTACGAAGTTTCGGCGCGATTCCTCAACAGCGCCACCTTGCGCCCGGCGGTGAATGACTTCTTTAACAGCATCCTCTTTGACCAGGAAACCAATCATCAGATCACGCAACTGGAATTGGAAGAGGACTCGCCCTGGATCGGCAAGCGAATCAAAGAGCTTAACATGCGTGAGCGGTACGACGCCGGCGTTATCGGCATCCGCTTGGGCACGGGCGATTTTGTGCACGTGCCGGGCGGCAGTCGGGTGCTGCGTGAGGAAGAGATTCTGCTGGCGGTCGCGCCCGGCCTCATGATACCCAAGCTTCAGAGCGATTGCCGTCCGGCCGGACGCAATGAGATGCGTTTCGCCACCTTTCAGCGTCTCGTCCAGTTTCGCGCGCTAAAGAATCTAGATAAGACGCTCAGCCTGGACGAAAGCGAAGCGGCCATCAAACTCATGTCCAAGCATTTTGTCATCTGCGGCAATGACCACATTATCGAAAGCGCGGTGCGCTTCCTCGATCCATCGCGGCCCTTTGTCTTGCTCAGCAGTGACGAAGCGCTCACAGAACGCTGGCTGCAGCGCGGCTTCCGTGTCATCCACGGCAATCCAACGCGGGAAGAAGACTTGAAAAAAGCCGGTGTCGAGCAAGCACAGGCGATCATGATCTCAATGGAAGACAAGGCGGCTGCGGTGCTGACGGTGCTGTCATCGCGCAGTATCAGCAAATCGCTGCTGATCTCGGTAACTGCGACGACGGATGATATGGTCGAAAAATTGCGGCGGTCGGGCGCCGACCGCGTCGTCAGCCCCTTTCATGTCGCCGCGCAGTTCGTTCTGCTAGCGACCACACGGCCGGAGATCGCCGACTTCCTGCAGCACGTGCTCTACAACGAAGTCACCGGGCTTGAGACTGCTGAACTCTATATGGAAGACGATTCGCCCTGGATTGGCAAAACCATCACAGATCTAGCGCTAACGATGCGTTACCGCGCCGGTGTCATCGGCATTCGCCAGAGCCACAGCACCAGTTTCATTTACGCGCCGCCCCTGGATCACGTGGTGAAGCCGCACGAAGTCCTGATCGTCGTCACGCCGATGGAGTATTTTGACGAGATGCGGGCGAACGCCAGCGGCCATAAAGACAAACGACCGGCCACGCTGCGTCTCAAAATTGATCTCGGCGCGAGCGGCGTCTGGTCGCGCGATATGATCCGCGAGTTGATCGAACAGCACGGCGGCTAAGAACTGCGACTGCTGAACCTTGCCTCGAGCCTATTCAATTGAAGAACGCGGCATGAATTCGCATCCTTCAGGATGCTGTCGCTGTCGACGCTGAGGAAGCTGATATCGTGTTCAAGTCGCTGGCAGACCGCCGGAAAATCGCTCCCCCGGGGCATCTTCAGGATTTCCGACCAATATTGTTTTCCTATCAAGACAGGATGCCCGCAGCGCTTGCCGTAACAGGGAATCAGGAAGTCGCCTTCGCCGCGGGCGTAGGCAGTCAGAATCCGATAAATGACTTTGGGTTGTATGCGCGCTTGATCGCCCGGCACCAGCAAGATAGCGCTGGCACTTTGTGGCAGTGCGCCCAGACCGGCTTTGAATGCGGAAACGAAGCCGCCGGTGCGATAGGCGCGATCATGCACAGTTTTCACGCGCAGCGGTTTTATCGCCGCGCGCACTTCACGCGCGTCTTGTCCGGTCACCACGCGGATATGATCGAGACGCGAGCGCATCAGCCTTTCAGTAACGTGAGCCACGGTGACCCGGCTGCCGGCACAGGGCTGCAAAAGATTTCCCAGTTCGCCGCGGGTCGCATCACCGGTCGCCATAATCAGCGCGCCCACTCGGCGCTGCAATTCGTAGACTGGTTCCGCGCCACGCACCGATCCCAGGGCCACCGCGCTAATACGCTCGCTCTGCAAGCTCAGGCGAGCGATCATTCGAGCCCGTCCACGCACATAACCGCTTGCTGGCGTCTGATTCAAGAAGACCATCACGCGCGCATCATCCGGGACGCCGCGCAATCCCAGCTTCTTGTCGCGCAGCACCTGCGCCAGCCAGGGTGATTTGACCGGGCTGTTCAGCACGAACCCATAGCGGTCGATCATCGCCTGCGGATTGTAGACATGTTCGGCATCGAGCGGGGCGCCCAAAGCGCTCAGCGAGGCAAGGGAAATGACCAGCGATGTTTCAGGCGGTATCTGCGGTTCATCCGCCAGCGGCGCTTTGAAGGGCAGCCCGGCGGCATCATCGGCTTCGACCAATAGAATGTCGGAATCTACGCTGTCGAGCAACTGCCTTGTCCAGTCAAGGTTCGGTCCGTAGACCTGCCCGCGCCGGATCTCATCGTGAAGAAATACAAACTGATGTTCACTCAAAGCTTGCGAGATGCGCTGTGGATCGGCGCCGCTTGACATGGCACAGGGGAACAGCGTCAACTGATGCGGGGACAGCTTTGTCGTGGTGGTCGCCAGAACGCGCCAGCCCGCTTCGGCCAATTCATAGCCTAAACCGACCATCAACGAGGTCTTGCCGCCGGCGCCGATAAAGGCGACGACATCGCCGGGAACCACCTCAAATGCTTGCTGAAATCTCATGCAATCTCCGCTTCTGAATCCATCAGCAGGGAGCCTGAAGGGACGGGATTGAACCCATAACGGACTTATTGAACTATGATAACACGATTGCGCAAATGCGCGTTCGCTGACTGAGATGTATTTGTGTGGCGTTCACAGGCTAGAGTATGCCGATGCCCTGATCACGCAGCGCCGCCACCACTTTCTGCCCGGTGAAGGGCTGGGAATCGACCCAGACGCCGGTGGCATCGTAAATGGCAGCGGCGATGGCAGGCGCCAGCGGCAGGAAGGGCATCTCCGCCATACCGCGCGCGCCCCAGGGTCCAATCGGGTCGGGATATTCCAGAATCACCGATTTTACGCGCGGCGGCACATCAAGCGCAGTCGGTATCAAATAGGTCGAAAGGAAGGGATTCAGTATTTTGCCATCGCGCGAAACCAGGTATTCCATCAAAGCATAACCCTGCGCTTGCACAATGGCGCCTTCGATCTGCCCTTCCAATTGTTGCGGGTTGATGACCTTGCCGACATCGTTAGCGCAGACGACTTCGAGCAATTGCACCTGACCCGTCTCGATATCAACTTCCACTTCGACTGCTTCCGCCACGTAACCGTAAGCGAAATTGGGTTCGGCGCGGCCGGTTTGGGGATCGAAGGGAGTGGTTGCCGGCGGATGATACATGTACTCGCCTTTGGCCGGGCGCTCTTCTTCATCCCAATTTTGCCGGGCGATTTCGGCGGCGCCGCGGATGGCGTTGCCGGACATGAAGGACAAACGCGAAGCGGAAGCGCTGCCCGAAGAAGCGGAAGTCGCTGTATCGGAAGCGACAATTTGCACCTTGTGGAAAGGCACGCCAACGGCATCAGCCGCCATCTGGCTCAGCGCGGTATGCGCGCCCTGCCCCACATCGGCGCCGGCATGATATAGGATCACTTTTTCGATATCGGCCTTGCCATGCAATTCAATGCCGGCCCAGCAATGCTCGGGAAATCCAAAACTGAAGCCGACATTCTTGAAGCCGCCGGCCATGCCGCGACCGAGGCGCTTGCTGCGATCTGTCGGCTGCAGCGGAGACTGCAGCGCCCAGCCGCTCTCGGTTTGCCGCCACCAGGATTCGCGCCCGCAAGCTTCAAAGACCTGCGGCATGGTCACGCCGGCGGGGAATGGCGTGTTCACAGAACCGATGCTGCCCTCGCCGATGCTGTTTTTCAGGCGAATCTCCAGCGGATCCATCCCTAGTGCTGCCGCCAGGCGATTCATCTGACCCTCTGCTGCGAATAGAGCCTGCGGGGCGCCGAAACCGCGGAATGCCCCGGACGGAATGTTATTGGTGTAGACAGTATAGGTATCGATGTGGATGTTGGCAGTCTCGTAGGGTCCGCTTGCCGTGAGTTGAGCGTTGCCCAGGACTTTGTTCGAGGTGTAATTGTAGGCGCCGGCGTCGCCAATGACCTCGGCTGATACCGCCGTCAACAGTCCGTCCGCTGTAGCGCCCCATTTCGCGCGCACCTTGATCGGATGACGCTTGTGATGATACAGGATCGACTCTTCGCGGTTCCACTGAATCTTGATAGGCTGGCGCAGTTTCCAGGTGGCCAGGGCCAGGATGATCTGCACTGACATGTCTTCGCGCCCGCCGAACGCGCCGCCGATAGCCGGATAAATGACCCGTACTTGCTCGGGCGGCAGACCCAGGGCGTGATAAATCTGCTCCTGATCTTCGTGCGTCCACTGTCCGGCGACCACCACGGTTACGCGGTCTTGCTCGTCTATATATGACAGACCGGCTTCAGGCTGCAAATAAGCGTGCTCCTGCCAGGTCGTTTCGTATTCGCCTTCGACCACCACATCGGCAGCGGCCCAGCCCGCGGCCATATCACCCTTGCGAATTCGATATCGCGCCACCAAATTGCCGGCATGTTCCGGATGCAGTTGTGGCGCCGATTCCGTCATCGCCTCTTCGGGATCAAAGACGGCGGGCAAATCTTCATATTTCACATCGATCAAATCCAACGCCCGCTTGGCGATCGCATCGGTTTCCGCCACCACGGTCGCCACCATATCCATGTAGCAGCGCACCACATCGGCGCCCGCTTTGTCTCCGCCGGGACCGCAGAGCACTGGTTGGTCTTTCATCACCAGGCCATATTCGTTGACCGGCACATCACGGCTGGTGAAGACCCGTATCACGCCCGGCAGCGCCTCGGCCCGGCCGGCATCCACGTCGATCACGCGGGCATGAGCGCGCTCGCTGAACTTGATGCGCATCCATCGCTGACCTTCAATATTGATGTCGCCGGGATAGAGCGTCTCGCCGGTGACTTTGCCCCGCGCGTCGATACGCCTGACTGACTTGCTGATGGCGGCGGTTTTCTCGTTCAACACTCTACGTTACCTCGACTCAAAGTCGGCAATGGATCAAAACGATGGCAGCGCCTCGAATGTCGTTTCGATCAGTTTTTCCGTTTCGTTGTAGAAGATGCGGCGCAAGATGGCGATGGCGGCGGCATAGGTCGGTTCGACGCCGCCGTAACTCAGGCTGCCGGCGCCCAGATTCTGGCCGCGCTTCATCGGCTTGTCCGAGGCGTAGTGCAAGAAACCGATGTCGAATTTCACCGAATGCAGATTGACGATTTCATTCATCGGATGCCTCTGGGGACGAAAAGCTTCGTAAACCGCCGAGAGATAGGGCCCGCTTTCCATCTCGATATCGGTATATCCTTCTTTGTAAAAGACACTCATATAATTGGGATTCTGCAAGAATGTGCCCAGGACGGTAACCGCCTTCTGATTGTCCAGCACATTGCCATGTTCCATATATGTGCGGACATGCCGCGCTGTAAAGCAGTTGCGGAAAAGATAGGTGTTCTGCGAGTGTTCATCGTGGATCACGTTGGGGATCATCATGTCGCCGATGCGACCATTCAAGGTGGCGGCTTTGCCCATGACGTAGACCCCGTCCAAGCGGCCGACCCCCTGTGAGATGCGAGTCAGCAATTCATAAGACGCCATTCCCAGCGGATAATCTATATTGATGATGATGGCGTTGCTGTGGCGCAAAGGCGCCAAATCATCGGCGCGTCCCAAGCGCGGATCGAACCAGCGCGCTTCCAGCTTGCCCAATTCGATCACTTGGGTTTCCATCTCAAAGCCGTGGCGGCTGGGTATGCGATGGATGCCGAGACGGTGTTCTTCTTTCTCAAATATGCGCCGGGCTTTGCCGCCTTTTTCCGAGAGGTACTGCCGCAGCACAAAATAAAGGAAGTTGTCGGTGCTCTTGTGATAACTCTCCTTGATGTCTTCGTATTCAGTCAGCAGGGACTTCTCTTCAAATTGCTCGATGTAATTGATCAGACTTTCTTCAAAGCGCCGGGCGAAGCCTGCCAGTAAGTTGATCAGGGAATGCGTATTGCTCGAGACGAAGTACACCGGGCGTTCTTGCGGGTCGATGCCGGCGAGCGCCAGCTCTTCGCATAGTTCATGCCACCAAGAGGCGGTCGCGCGGCGATAATCGGCCAGGGAGCCGGCAATCAGACGCAAGGCCATGCTCTTGCGGCCTTGACTGATGCTGAGCAAGTTCTTAACGAAGTCGTTTTCCCACAGGAGGTGCAGACGCCTTAGGTCGCTCACCGCCATTCGCAAGCCTTGAGCCAACACGGCGAAGTCTTCCGGCGGCAAATCTCCCGCTGCGGCATAGGGCTCCAGCATGTCGCACAAGTCTTGATTCTGCAGCAACTGATGCAGTTTGTTCCACTCGATCTGAAAGGAGGTCAGCATCGGCACCAGGTCGTCAATATCGGAGCGGCTGACGATGTACACTGCCATTGCGCTGTCACCATTGAAATGGGTGCGCCGGCGGCGGCCAGTCGCGTAGACTCGCTCCCAGGCGGCGATATTCTTGTAACCGGCGGCGACGAAGGCGCGTTCCATCTGGCCGATGAGCACCTCTTCCACATCAATGATGCAGGACGGCAAACGCAGCGCGCTGTACACCAAGGCCGAAGCGTCTGGTTCGGCTGCGCCCGCGTACTCGTGCAAGGACGATCTCATCGCCAGATGACTTTCGACCAGCGTCTCAATCTTGATGCTATCGCTTGACCGCAGCAAGGAATAATAGGTACGCATGTACAGTTCGATTTCTTCGCTGCCGGTCTGGGGTACCGTTCGATCCATCAGCTGCGCGTCCTCAAACGACTTCGGCTTTCCGTTTGGCCGCCTGACGAAAGGCTTCCACGATCTTGTAATAACCGGTGCAGCGGCAGAGATTGCCGCTGATGCTGTAGTTGATCTGCTCGGTATTCGGTTCTTCGATTTCATCGAGCAACTTCGCGCCCGCCATCAGAAAGCCGGGTGTACAGTAACCGCATTGCACCGCCGCTTCGTCGATGAATGCCTGCTGGATCGGATGCAAATCGCCGCCCTGCTGTAATCCTTCGACCGTCACGATCTCGGCGCCGTGCGCGCGGGGCGCATGCACCATGCAGGACATCACCGCCACATCGTCTAGGAAGACGGTACAGGCGCCGCACTCCCCCTCGGCACAGCCTTCTTTGGCGCCGGGCAATCCGACATCATCCCGCAGCCAATGCAGCAGCGACTTCTGCTGACCGGAGTCAATGCGCACATCGACGCCGTTGACGCGACTTTCGATTGGCGTGTCCGGGCGATGCATGATCTTCCGCGGCAGTGCCGCCTTCACAATGGCGCCATTCTCGCCCCAGAGCATGGGCGGCTTCTCCGGCAACCCTGTCTCGATTGATTCGGCCGCCAACCCTCGCAATGCGCGCACGACCAAAACCTTGACCATCTCGCTGCGATAAACGGCGCTGCCACGCACATCGTCGATTGGCCTGACGCTGGCGCTCGCCAACTTGCCAGCCTGAACGATCACCTCAGGCGACAAGGTCTTGCCGACCAGATAGTCTTCAGCGGCCGGTACACGAACGATGGTAGCGGCAACGCTGCCCAGCGCGACGCGAGCATCCGTCACAATTCCCCGCACATCGCGCGCGACGATAACCGCGGCATCCACCACCGAAATCGCCTGGGCGCGCCGCAAACCCAGCTTGAGGAATACGCCCCGTTCGCCGTCCGATAACGCCGGTATCCGAATTAAGCGTAGCAACTCATTCGGCCCGAGCACGGTCTGCCGAAAGCCACTGTAGAAATCCGCCAGCCTGACCGTCCGCTCGCCTTCAACCGATGCCAGCACCACTTCGGCGCCCAGCGCGATCAGCGGTGTGATCGTGTCATTGGCGGGCGAAGCCGTGATCAAATTGCCGGCGACCGTGGCGCGATTGCGGATCTGTGGCGCGCCCACTTCCCAGGAGGCTTGCGCCAGCGGCAGCGCGCGCTCGCGCACTAGCTTGCTGCCCACGACGTGATTGTGCGTCACCAGGGGACCGAGCGCGATCATGCCGTCCCGGATGTCAATAGCGTCAAGCTCGGGAACGCGCGTGATGTCGATCAAGACTTGCAGCTTTGGATGTTGCCCGCGCTCCATCTCGATGATCAAGTCGGTGCCGCCAGCAACAATACGTGCCGTCTCCCGATGCTCGTCCAGCAGCGCTAGCGCGTCCGCGACGCTGTTCACGCTATAGTAGGCTTGCCACATTGCTGACGAATCTCCTTCGCCGAAAGCCGATCATTGCCTGTCTACTGCGGCTCCACTTCCAAAACGGTGAATGGGTTTATATTTAGCACGCAGGTCGATTCGTATTGCGTCCGCACGGTTTTTCGCCGATCCCAAGTATGTACGTGTCCGTGAAGCATATAGCGCGGCCGGTACCACTTCATGAATCTGAGGAAGCTGTTAAAGCCGCTATGAGCAAGGTCTTTCCCGTCATGGATGTCCCGCGCCGGCGCATGCGTCACAAAGAGGTCGATGCCGCGACCCCGCGCCCAGCGATTCCAAAGGACTGCGGGCGCCAAGCCAAGCACCATATGATACATTTGCGACTGCGTATACTGAATGTCACCCTTATTATAGCGAATCGAACCTTCCAGACCAGCCAAAGTCAATCCCCCGAACTCAACGAGATTTTGGTGCAAATTGATGCCGCCCGGTGGCTCTTCTTCGTACCGCTCGTCGTGGTTGCCGCGCACATAGAAGAGCGGCACGCCGGTGATGCTCGTGATGAAATCGAGGTAGCCGGGCGGCATATCGCCACAGCTGATGATTATGTCGATATCGCTGTACTGACGTCGCAGGTTCACCGCATTGTGAAGCTGCGGCATCTCGGTATCACTGACACAGAGTATCTTCACTGCGCCGGTTTTCCGCTGGATTGCCGTTCCCACAGGAGCCGCATGTAAGCCTAGCTTGAGTAACCGCTTGCGAAGGTGTCGATCATCAATCGGACATCTTCACCAAGGGGATAGAGAATGGGACAGGTCGCACCGGCGGCGACGTACTCCCGCACTTTCGCTTTGCATTCAGCCGGCGTTCCCGAAGCCGTGATCATCTGTACGACATCATCGGGCACCAGTTTCATCGCTTCCAGGATCTGCTCCTCGGTCGCGGGCCAGGTCAGTACCTGTCCGATCGCGTCTAGCAGGTCTTGGCTGACGCCGCTCGCCTTCATAATATGAGGCTGTTGCCCCAGATATTGCGTCACCAGTTTCCGCGCGGCGTCCAGCGCCTTGCCCCGGTCATCGTCCACCGAGCAGACCACCAGCTGCGGCCGATCAATATCGTGTACCGGTTTGCCCGCTTTCTTCGCGCCAAGCTCCAGCTGCGCCATCGCCATCTCATTGTATTTCGGCGACACCAAATAATTCAGCACGGCGCCATCGGCGATTTCGCCTGTCAGTGCCATCATTTTGGGACCGGTCGCGCCGATGTAGATCGGTACATTACGCGGTTCCTTGCGCCCGTGAACCACATCCAGTTCGACATCGTCCAATTGCACAAATTCGCCATCAAAACTGACTCTTTCGCGATTAAGCAGACGGCGAACTACGGTGACAACTTCGCGCATGGCGAGAAGGTTCTTACGCCGTTGAATGCCAACTTTGGCCGCCAGCGGATCCCACCAGGCGCCGATGCCACAATAGATTCGATCCTGCGCCAGGTCATCCAGAGTCAAAAATGTTGCAGCGATCACGGCGGCGTTGCGCGTCCAGTTGTTGATGACTCCAGAGCCGATCTTGATGCGCGAGGTCACGGCGGCGAAAGCGGCCATTGGCACGATCGCATCACGGACCAGACGGCTCTCCGCCTGCCAGACGGCCTCAAAACCGCACAATTCAGCGTACTGCACGTATTCGATGGCATCCGCCAGGGGATGCGCGTCTTGCAGATAAAGTGCTACCCGATCAGCCATGAGCCAGCTCCCCTTTTCCCATTGTCATATCGCGCACCTATTATCAACCAAAATCGGCCACTTTGGCAAATCGTCGCCCGTCCCTTAACTCGCGCCAAACGCGAGCGGGAAGGAAGGCAGATGCCCAAATCGACCTCGCGCCAGGATCTTATGATAGTCATCCAGATCGTCCGGCACATCAATGTCCAGGGTCATGCGGTCGGATTCATAAACCTGGACACGCAAGCCGGCGCGCTCGGCATTTTCCAGATGCCGCCTGTAACTGCCGCGTCCATATTCATATTCGATGGCGCCCGGCGGTCGCACCAGCAAGGCATTGGTGCCATCGCGCTCGCGATCAGTCGCGATAACAATCGAACGCTCGCCTTTATGCGCTATCATTGCGTTGATGTCATCCGCGTTGATGAAGGGTAGATCAGCCGGCAATACCAGCACGGCATCGGCGCGCCAGCTTTTGACCACCATGGTCGCGCGCAAAAGGGCCGGATTGAGATTGGACATTGCGCCCTCTTGCAGCGTCTTGGCGCCCATTTCACGGGCGATGGCCAGCGCTTTGGTGTCGCGCGAGATGACCAGCACGCCGGTGACGCGCTGCACTGTTGTGGTCACCGCCAGCACGTGGCGAAACATCGCCTGCGCCAGCTCGTATCGCTGCTCGGGCAGCAGCACCGGAGACAGGCGGCTCTTGGCGTTCTTCAGCGGCTTGATCGGGATGATCACCCACAAGCTCATGACGCCCATCCTTCAATCCAGGCCAGACTCTCGCGTGCCAGCGCTGTCTTGTCCGTCAAACTATGCATCAAAGTATCCAGCCGCACACTGCGCAAACCGTCAATCCGCAGATCGTCGTTGCGGATGTCATTGACAAAACCATCTATGATGCCGTCATAGAAGCGCGCCACGGCCGCCGCCGACACCTGCAAACCCAGTTCGCGCATGATCTTCGCCGTCGGTCCTTTGACCGCTGCGCCGCCAATAATCGGCGTCACTGCGACAACCGGAGCATTAAGACGCGCCAGCAATTGCCGCAGGCCCGGGATCACCAGGATTGGCGCAATCGAGAGCCAGGGATTTGATGGCGCGACCAAAACAACATCCGCTTCTGTCAATGCCTTGCGCGCCTGTGGTGACAGGGCTGTCGCTTCACAATTATGATGACGAATCGACTTGACCCTTGGCGACCAACGGTGTTTGACAAAATATTCCTGAAAGCCGAGCTCGCCACATTCCAGCGTATCCACCATGGTCGGCATTTCTTCATCGCACATCGGCAGCAGCGCCGCTTCGATGCCGAGTCGGTTTTTGAGGCAGTCTGTCACCGCTGTGAGCGAGCGCCCCTGACGCAGCAAGTGCGTGCGCAAGAGATGCGTCGCCAGGTCCTTGTCGCCCAGGCGGAACCAGGGTTCCAGCCTATAATGCCGCTCAAGGCTCTCCAGCGCGACAGTCGAATCGCCCGCGACGCCCCAGCCGGCTGCCGGGTCCACCAAATCAGCCAGCGTATACATCAGCGTATCCAGATCGGGGCAGATCTTCAAGCCAAGGTGCCAGAAGTCATCGCCCGTATTGACAATGAAGGTCAGCTGCTCATGCGGCGCCACATTGACCAGGCCGCTCGCCAGCTTTGCGCCACCGACCCCGCCGATCAAGACAGCAATCTTCCCTCTCATCGCCACAACGCCCTCGTCGACCAGGCTTCCCGGCGGCGTTCACGTGTCTGCGCCGGAAAACCCAGCGTGATCATCCCTTGCGGCAGCCAACCCTCGGGCAAGTCCAATACCTGCGCGACCAGCTCCTGGCAGAAAAGCGGCGCGCACATCCAGCAAGCGCCCAAACCCAGACTATCGGCCATCAGCAGCATATTCTGGCCGGCCATCGCCGTACTCTGCTGCGCCATTGTCCGCTCGTGGCAATTGCGCCGCTCGTCGGTATACACATCCATGTCACGCAGGCTCATGCAGAGCAAAATCAGCAGCGGCGCCGCGGTGATGCGCTGGTAAGACCGCGCCACATCGGCCTCGATCACCGCAGGCGGCACATCATCTCGTGTCAAGTCCTGACGAAGTCTGGCGCCCATTTGCCGCGCCAGGTCTATTTTGCTCGCCGAGTCCTTGATCAGCACAAAGCGCCAAGGCTGACGGTTATGGGCTGATGGCGCCCAGGTTGCCGCCTCCATGATCTGTTCAATGCAAGCCTCGGGTACGGCATCATCTGTATATAGACGCAGCGAACGTCGCGTCCGCATGAGATCGAGCAGTGCCGGCGGATTCATCGTCATCTTATCGATACAAGTCGTGTTCGGCGGCGCGGATCATATCGGCGGCACGTCCATGCGGCCGCCCGAATTCCAGCCCGCGGATCAAGACGGCCGGCAAGCCTTCATCGGCCTCGCCACCGATCAGATGCGCGGCTGAGGCGACCAGATCGGCGTAGGCGACCTGTGTCACTTCAAGCACGCGACCGTAGAGATCGCGGCTGCCACGCAAGTCCTTGACGGTTGGCAGACCGGCCGCGCCGATCGCCACGCCGATATTGCCAACGCGGAAGGCGCGCCCATGCGTATCGCTGATGACCACCGCCACCTCAATACCGAGACGTTCGCAGATGGAAGTGCGGAAGACCGCCGCCGACCTATCTGGATCGAGAGGCAAGAGCAGCGCAGCCTGGTCGCCGCATTCAATATTGCTTTGATCGATGCCGGCATTGGCCGAGACAAAACCGAGCCGATGCTCCGTTACCAGCACGCCCAATCGCTTGCGCGAGACGCCCGCAGATTCGTCCACGATCAGCTCGACCAGCCGCGGATCTTTGCCTGTGTCGGCGGCCAGCGCCTGCGCCTCGGCCGACGCGCGAACGGTATCGAGCTCAACGTAGCGCCCTTCTGCTTTAGAGACGATTTTGGAAGAGATCACCAGCACATCGCCATCACGCAATTCCAAACCGGCCGCGTTCGCCTTGTACAAGATGATTTCGACGATATCGTCTCCAGCCTGAATCAATGGCACATCAGGTATCGCATGAGCGGAGAAAGCGGGCGAGCATGTCATTTTTCGTCATCCAGACCGGTGATGCGAATGCCCGCGCCTTTGACCCGATACACCTTGTTGATATGCAAGAGGATGGGTGTCAAGGATTCGGCCGCCACCGCATTTTTCAAGGGACCGGCGTCGATGCCGCGCATGCCGGCGGCCGCCACCAACTCGATAACGGAAGCTTTCGCCGCCTCATCATCGGCGCAAACGAGCACATCGCAATCAACGGTCTGATCAAGTTGCTTGAGCTTAACCGCGCTGACGTTTTGGAAAGCGGCTACGACCGTCACGTCGCCCCCGAGCAACGCTTGCGCCTCCAATGCCGCCGCTCCGCCAGCCGGCAAATTCACCGCCATGATCTCCGGCGGTTGCAGCGGCACGGTCAGGTCCACCAGCACCTTGCCGGCGCATTGTGCGCGAACGCCTGCCAGAGTCGGCCCATGGGCGCTATAGGGTACGCTAAGCACGATGATATCCGCGGCCTCGGCCGCTGCCGGATTCGCCTTGCCTGTCAGATATTCGCCGCCAAGCTCCGCGTTCATCTCGGCCGCCCGCGTCTTCGCTTTCTCTTCCGCGCGCGAACCAATGATGACCTGGTAGCCCTGCAGCGCCCAGCGCATCGCTAAACCGGCGCCCTCTTTGCCGGTGCCGCCCAAGATCGCCAATGTCCTCATCGTTACCTCAATTAGCTTGCCTTCGAAGTCAAGTCATGATTGTAAAGTATCTTGGGCGTTTCGCGTATACTTCTCCCAAACCTTGGGCGCCAATGCCAGCGCCTCGGCCGCGATTTGAGCCTCATCCAAGGTCATCAACTGACGATCGCGCATCAATAGCTGCCCGGCGCAGATCGTGGTGGTCACCATGGAGGCTTCAAAACCGAAGAGCAAATGCCAGGGCAAGTTGCCCGCGCCTAGCGGCGTAAAAGGCTGATAGTCGACGAAGATGATATCGGCAAGGGCGCCGGGACTCAGCTCACCAATTTTAGCGCCGGCAAAGAAGCGTTCCATGAGGCGGGCATTATTGTCCCAGGCCATGCGCGCGATGCTCATGCCGTCGGCCCGCCGAGGATCACGGTTTACCACTTTGTGCAACAAATAAGCCGCTTTCCATTCCGCCCACATGTTGTTGCTGAAGCCATCATTGCCCAGGCAGAGCTTGATGCCGGCCGCCAGCAAGCCATCAATATCGGCAGCGCCGACGCCGTTGTTCATATTAGAACGCGGCAGATGACTGACCCAGACGCCACGATCGCGCAGGATGTCACGTTCCAGTTCGTTGATGTGCACACAGTGGGCTGCGATCGTCGAAGCGCGCCAGACGCCGAAGTGATCCAGCCGTTCCACGACGCTGGAACCGCTGCGGCGCAAGCTGTCCGCTTCGTCCGCCTCATGCTCGGCCACGTGAATGTGAAATCCGGCATCGGAGGGGATGGCCGCGGCGCAGGCGACCAGGCTCTCGTCATTCAGCGTCAAGCTGGCATGCAGACCAAAGGCGCCTCTTAGCCGCGGATTAGACTCAGTCGCCGTCATGAAGCGCAGGTTTTCCGAGATGCCGGCACGCATCTTGCCCATGCCATCGCGGTCGGTCACTTCATAACAGAGGACGGCGCGCAAGCCGGCCGATTCTACCGCCTCGCCGATCACATCGAGGCTGCCCTCGATGAAATTCGGGCTGGCGTGATGGTCGATCAAGCTGGTCGCGCCATGTTTGATCGCATCGACAAGACAGACGAGGGCGCTGGCGCGCACACTCTCACGATCGAGCGCCTTGTCCAGCGGCCACCATAGGCGCTCGAGAATCTGGGGAAAATCGCGCGGGGCCGGACCGGGAATCGCCATGCCGCGGGCGTATGCGCCGTAGAAATGCGTATGGGCGCAGATATTGCCCGGCATGACATATTGGCCACGGGCGTCTATGATTTCGGCTTGGGGAAAGCGCGCCTTGAGTTCGTCGGTCGCGCCGATGGCGCCGATTCGCTCGCCATCGATGTATAGGGCAAGGTCGGTCAGTATTTGCGGCTCGTCGCCCAAGGTGATCAGATTCGCATTGATAATCAGCATATTGGCTGTCTTTCTCCACTCGCCTCATTTGCCCAGCGCGTAATAAACGCGATCGACGAAAAACCCGGCTCGGCTGTACAAATCGGCAATCGTTTCGGCGCTGATGAATCGATCCCAGGTTGTCCTGATGAAACTGATGGAGCGCGCCGGCAGGTTTTGAATCGGCGGATTCTTGAGTGTGAGATTACGGAATTGCACTTTGTAGTAGATCTCGTCCGCCCGCGTGTTTTCATCGGGCAGAAGATCCCGCCGCCGCGCTAATTCCAGACCGGTGATACGGGGAAAATAGGCGATCGATCCGCTCTGCTCGTGGAAGGTCTTGCCACTGAGGAAGAATGCGATATATTCAGCATTCAATCCGCCCGCCAGTTGGCCTTCCGGAATGCGATACCAATTCTCCCGCCGCGCGATCTCAAAATCTTTCTTGCGTTTCAGTACGCCGACCAGCACACGATCATCCGCAAACATGGGCTTTCTCACTCATCCGATTCAGCCTCCGCGCTGCGCTAGCAAGCGCCTGTCAATCTCCGCCACTTGCGCCTGATGACCGACCCACCAGTCGGGATCACGCTGCGCGTCAAGCTCGGCCACCGTCTTGCCTTGCTGCTCGACCCAGGTGTAATACTTCAGGTTGTGCCAGCGTTCGTGCGCTTCGCGTCCGCCTTCCATCACCCAGTCGGTAGAGGCCCGATGAAATACGCCGTCCACGATGGCGGTCGCCCGCGCTTTGTCGAGCGGGCCGTCGGCTTCGCGCAGATTTTCCATTACTGATCCATAGCGCTCCATGGCATCGGTGGCCACCGTCACCACGACATCGTCACTCGTCATCCGGTAGAACTTGGCAGTCTTGATGGCGCCGATGATATTGCAGATGCCGCTGATTCCCAAGGCCCCCGCCAACTGCGCCACCGCGTCTTCCGCCAGGCCAAAACGTTGAACCAGAACTTCACGCCCCTTCGCCTCGGCTAGTAGGCGTAAGCCCTGCAGACAATCCATATCATCAATCGCCATCAGCGAATCCATATTGAAGACGTTGTGAATCCAGGTCACATGCTTGTCGCCGATGCCTTGGATTTCGTGAGCGCCATAGCCGTTGTTATACAGGGTCGGGCATTGAGTCGGTTCCAGGCCGACAATTTTGTGGTCGGGCCAGACCTGTTTGAGCCGGTCGCCGGCGGCAATCGTGCCGGCGCTGCCCATTGCCGAGACATAAGCGGAGATTTTCCCCTTGCCGATGCCGGCGCCCGCGAGTTCGGCCGCCAGCTCAACAAGCGTATTGCCGGTCACGTGATAATGAAAGCGATAATTGCCCATCACCTCAAATTGGTTGAGCACGCGGATCTTGCTGTCGCTGCCGCGCAGGCGCTTGACTTCGTCGTAAATCTCTTTGACGTTGCTCTCGCTGCCAGCCGTGCGGATGATCCGCGCGCCATAGCTGGTGATGCGATCGAAACGCTCCTGGCTCATCTCCTCCGGCAGCACGACGATGCTGTCATATTCCATGCGGCAACCGATGAAGGCGCCGCCGATGCCATAGTTACCGGTAGAGGGCCAGACCAGGGTGTGCATATCCGGATCGACTTCGCCCAATAGTTGCTGCTCCAGCAGCACCGAGTAGGCCGCCCCAACCTTGTGGCTGCCGGAGGGAAAGCGCATGCCGTAAATCACCACGATCTGAGCGTCCACTCCGGTCAACTCTGGCGGCAGGACGAGGTGATAGACCTGGTTCTGCGGATCGCGCCAGGTGATATTGTAAAGATTCAAGGGATTAAGCGGGTCCTCGTCGAGGGCGGCGATCGCCTGCGCCCGAATATGCGGATCGATCGTCTGCGGATGCAACATCTCTTCGAAGGTGGGTCCAGTGATCATAGTATGCTCCTTATTCGGCGCTCGATTCCTCGTCTCCCGTGAGATTCAATTGTCGTTCTAAGAGCCGCATTTCGTTCAGTATTTCGGTCCGCTGGCGCGCCCAGTCGCGATATTGACGCAAATCGTCCGCCGACATTTTGTCCGGGCTGCCGTCGCTTGCCATGATCAGCGCATCGATCCGCGCGTCCAGCGCCTCATATTCCTCTACCAGCAAGCGATAACGCTGTACCAAGGCCAATTGTCCCGAATTATGCTCGGACATGGCGCGCCACCTTAGCCGGCTCATCAACGACTGGATTAGCGGTCGCGTCCGCCGGTTCAGCGCTCGAATGGCGCTGGTTGGCTACCTGCGGTCCGCACTGTCCAGCGGTTGAGGCAACCACATACAAAGGTCGATCGCGCGATTCATCGTAGGTTCGCGCGACATACTGCCCAATGATAAAGAGGAAAAAGAGCTGGAATGAACTCAACAGCAGCAGCAATACGATGGTGGTGGCTTGACCGCCAAAGAATTCTTCGCCCTGCGTCAGGCGCAAGAATGTGATGACGACGCCGACCAGCAGCGAGGCCACCGCCAGGACGAAGCTGATATAGATCATGATCTGGAGTGGAAAAAAAGAAAAGCTGGTGACCGCATCAAGGGCGAAGGCGATCATCTTACGCAGGGGATATTTGGTCTCACCCCAAACGCGCTGCTCGCGTACATATTCAACGCCGGTCTGCCGGAAACCAACCCAACTCGTCATGCCGCGAATGAAGCGGTGGTGTTCGCGCATTTGACGCAGGACCTGCGCCACCCGTTCGTCCATCAGGCGAAAGTCGCCGGTATCGAGCGGGATATTGATATCGGTGATGCGGTGGATCAATCGATAAAACAGCTTGGAGCTCACTCTCTTTAAGAGGCTCTCGCCCCGGCGCTCGGCGCGCACGGCATAGACGACATCGTAGCCCTCTTTCCATTTGTCGATCAAGCGCGGTATCACGGCCGGCGGATCTTGCAAATCGGCATCAATGAGAATGACGGCGCGGCCGGCCGCATAATCGACACCGGCCGTCACCGCGATCTGGTGACCAAAATTGCGGGCGAAGCTGATGACGCGCAGGCGCTGGTCAACTTCGGCGAGTTCCAGCATTAATTCGTGCGAACCGTCGGAACTGCCATCGTTAATCATCAGCAGTTCCCAGCTTTCGCCAGTGGCATCCAGCGCCTGCTTAACTTCCCGGTAGAAAGGGCGCAGGTTGCCGACTTCGTTATACACCGGCGCGACGATCGAATAGACCGGTCTCTCACTCATATCAGTCGGGCGTCTTTCAGTGCCGACCGTACCGCCACCATATCGGCCGCCACGCGAATGCCAGCGCCGACGGCTTCACGCGCACGCGCGACATCCTTTAGACCATTGCCCGTGCTCACGAGGCAGACACTTTCATCTCGGTCGATCAATCCTTCAATGGCGGCCCGTTCCAAGCCGGCGAAGGTCGCGGCGGCCGCCGGTTCAGCAAAGACGCCACTGAGCTGCGCCAGTTTGGGAATCGCAGCCTGGATCGCCTGGTCCGTGACGGTGACAAATGCGCCCGCGGTGGAGCGCACGGCGCGCAAGGCCTTGGCGCGGTCACGCGGCAACGCCGAGCTGATGCTGTCGGCAATGGTATTGGCAGGTCCGCGGCGGATCGCCTGCGGCGCGCTGCCGTTTGCGAACGCTTGCGCCAGTACAGAACTGCCCTCCGCCTGTACACCGATGAGACGCGGCATTTTATCGACCCAACCTAGTTTGACAAGATCGCTGAATCCCTTGTGCACACCGCTTATTATACTACCATCGCCGACGCTAACCGCCACCACATCGGGCAGCGCCCAATTCAGCTGCTCGGCGATTTCCAGGGCGACAGTCTTTTTGCCTTCGGTGGTGAAGGGATTGACACCGGTGTTGCGCGAATACCAGCCCTGCTCGGCACAAGTCTCCATGCAGAGTTCAAAAGCATCATCGTAGCTGCCTTCGATCAGCAGCACCTGCGCGCCGTAGACTAGCAATTGGGCGATCTTGGCCGCTGGCGCGCTCGCCGGCACGAAAATGACGATTTGCATATCGGGCAGAGACGCGCCTAATCCGGCCAGTGCCGCGGCCGCGTTGCCGGTGCTGGCCGTGCTCACGACCCCCAAACCGAGCGCAAGCGCCCGCGTCAGAACCAGCGTACTGGCGCGGTCTTTCAAAGAACCGGTAGGGTTGGCGCCGTCGTCTTTGACCCAGACCCGTCTTAGGCCAAGGTGCTGCGCGATGCGCGGCGTCTCGTAGAGTGGCGTCCACCCCACCGCTAGCGGTGGCACAAGCGCGTCCGGCGCGACCGGCAGCAGCGGCTTGTAACGCCAGCAGTTCGGCGGGCCGTTTGCGCTTATGGAATCGCGGTCAATATCCGCTCTTAAGCTTTCGTAGTCGTAGAGGATGTCCAGCGTGCCCAACTCGCCGTGCGTCGGGCAGGTGTAACTGGCCTCGTCGAGCGCATAGCGGCAATCGCCGATGACACAACGCAGTTCTTTAACTTCCGCCATCGTCTTCTCGTCTTTGTTGCTGAGATCAGCCCCGATTAACAGCTGCGCCGACTGCCCGCTTAACCCGTACCTCCCGGAACGATGCGCGTGCCGGTTTCATGGTGCAAGGCACGGGTGATATTGGCCGGATTGGTGATGATCGCGCGGGGACCGCCGCTGTGGACGAAATCAATCGCCGCCTCGATTTTGGGGTACATGCTGCCGCGGGCGAATTCACCGTCGTCCAGGTAGGCCCGCGCCTGCTCCAATGTCAACACATCCAGCTGTTGTTCCTGCGGCGTGTTGAAATTGATGCAGACTTTTTCCACGCCGGTGGAAATCAGCAGCAGATCAGCGCGCAAAGTCTGGGCCAGCAGGCTGCTGGCGCGATCCTTGTCGATGACGGCCGCGATGCCCCGCAGGCTGCCGTACTCAGTGCGTACCACCGGTACGCCGCCACCGCCGCAGACGATCACAATGTAGCCGGCCAGTACAAGCGCCTGGATCGCGTTGATCTCGTTAACCACCAGCGGCTTCGGCGACGCCACGACACGGCGCCAGCCACGTCCGGCATCCTCTCTCACCTGCCAGCCGTCGCGCGCGGCCTCCTGCGCTTCCGCTTCGCTCAGGAATCCCCCGACCGGCTTGTCGGGATTGTCAAATGCCGGATCATCGGGATCAACCCGCACTTGAGTGACCAGAGTGGCTACGGTGTGGTTCATACCGACCCGGCGCAAAGAATTGTCCAAAGCCTGCTGGAGCATGTAGCCGATGCTGCCCTGGGTGTCCGCCACAACCAAATCGAGGGGAACGTCATGGATATTCGCCTCGCGCTTGGCGATTTCAGCCCGATTCATGATGTAACCGACCTGGGGACCATTGCCGTGCGTCACAATCACTTGCCAGCCATCGGCGATCATCTCGGCGATATGACGGCAAGTTTCCCGCACGGCATCCCATTGTTTGTCAATCTGAGGATCTTTTGGATCCGGTATCAGCGAGTTGCCTCCGATGGCAACAACCACGAGTTTGTCAATCATGTCAGGCTACTTTCACTCATGTACTTTCCGCACAATCTTCGGCGTGTAGTTTCGTTGTCGCCGCAACCACAGAGTCCGCCAATTCCCGCCAGCCAATTCGCCTGGCGATGGTCGCCGCCCGACGCCTTACCTCATGGTCAGCGCCATGGCTGCTTTCTGAACGTGTAGACGGTTTTCCGCCTCGTCGTAAACCACGCTCTGAGGACCGTCAAGCACACTGTCGGTCACTTCGACATTGCGGTCGGCCGGCAAGCAGTGCATATAGATTGCGTGATCATTCGCCAGCGCCATCCGCCGCTCATCGGTAATCCAGTCCGTATACTTGGCGCCGATCTCGGCTGACTCAGCCTCATCCTCGGTCGTAAGCCAACTGCCCCAACTCTTGGGATAGAGGATATCGGCGCCGGCGAACCCGGCATCGAATTCATCCATAATTTCGAAAGAGCCGCCATGACGGCGCGTATTCTCCTGCGCTTGATCAACAATATCCGGCATCAGCTTGTATTCCGGCGGCCGGGTCAAGCGAACGTTCATGCCGAAGCGGGACATGAGCAGAACCAGGCTCTGCGGCACCGATATCGGTTTCTGATAGCTCGCGGCATAAGCCCAGCTAATATTGATGGTTTTGTCCCGCAGGTCGCGGCCGAACTTTTCCTGGATCGTCATTAAATCGGCCAGGATCTGAAAGGGATGGTAGATATCGCATTGCATATTTAATACCGGCACGCGGCTCGCGTCAGCAACGTCGTTGATATATTGGTTGCCGAAGCCCCAGTCGCATTGGCGAATGGCGATGCCATCCGTGTAGCGTCCGACGATCTCGCCGATTTCTTTGGCGGTATCGCCGTGGCTGATCTGGGTAGTCGTATGGTCGATGAATTGCGCGTGCCCGCCCAACTGCGCCATGCCCGCTTCAAAGCTGATGCGCGTGCGCGTACTCGTAAAAAAGAAAAGCATGGCCAGCACCTTGTCGCGCAGCAGCGCATGCCCTTCGCCCAAGGCTCGTTTGCGCTTCAAATCCCAGGCGACATCAAGCAGCGTTTCAATCTCTTCTCTTGTCCAATCTTGAGTGCTGATGAGGTCACGACCTCTGAGGTCCGTCTGCATGCCTTGCTCCTTGTTCAATCATTGTTATGGTCGTCACAACTGAGTGCGGCGTATTCAATTTGATTGGCCCCTCCCGGCGGCTACCTGCCCGATTCAGGCCCTGCCAGTGGCGCCGGAACCGTTCAAGGTCTGGTTGAGGATGGCCGGGAAGAGCGCATACCATTCGGTGGAGCGCACGACATCTTCCAGCGGCACCTGGTCCAGCACCGTATGCGCATGAATCTCGTTGCCCGGCGCGAAGCCGATGCTCGGGATGCCGGCTTTGCCCGCCCAATAGATGCCATTGGTGGAGAAGTCCCACTTGCCGGTTTCCACGTGACCGTAGAGAACTTCGGCCGCGGCGCAGCCGGCCTGAACGATCGGCTCATCGTCTTCGAAGGCCCAGGCGGGATAGATCTTGTCCAGCGGAAAGACGAAACCGGTATAACTCGGCTCGTCATAGACCAGGATTTCGGCCTGGATATCGTCGCGCTGGCCGATGATCGCGCGCAGGCGCTCGAGTTCGGCGTCCGGTTCCTCGCCAAATGTGATCCGGCGATCGACATAGATGGTCGCTTCATCCGGGACAGCATTGATGCTTGGCGTTTTGACTTCCATATCGGTGACGGTGATCCGACCCTGACCCAAGAAATCATGATCGCCCAGTTCCGGTTCGATATGACTAATCCGCTCGATGATCGGCAGCAACTTGTAGATCGCATTATCGCCGAGATAGTTGCTGGCGGCGTGGGCACTCCTGCCTTTGGCCACGATTTTGAATTCCACGCGTCCTTTATGCCCGCGGTAAATCTGCATCTTGGTCGGCTCGCCAATCACAACAAAGTCGGGTTTGATGCCTTCCGTTTGCACGAAGGCGTGGGGCGCCTGACCATCGTTCCACTCTTCCATATTGCCAAAATAGTAGCCGGTATAGCCATCGAGCAAGCCCAGATCCCGCGCCAGAGCCAAGCCATAGACCATGCCCGGCGTACTGCCTTTTTCGTCGCAGGCGCCGCGGGCATAAAGGATGCCGTCTTCAATTTTGCCGCTGAAGGGATCCCAATCCCATTCGTCGGGATCGCCGATGCCGACCGTGTCAATGTGGCTGTCGTACAGCAGGATTCTATCGCCTTGGCCGATCTTGCCCACGATATTGCCCATCTTGTCCCAGAAAACCTGATCATAGCCGAGCATTTCCATCTCAGCCGCGATGCGCTGGCCGCAAGCATGAATCTGACTCTCCATACTTGGAATGGCACAGATCTCCCGCAGGAAGGCGACGATGTCATCGCGCCGGTCTTCCACCCGGTGGCGCAACTCTTGCAATTGTATGTGGTCTACCATGTCTTTACCTGCACCCGCTCCCTTTCCTGAATCGCCGAAACTTTAGCACAAATTGACTGAAAAACATAGAAAGTTTTTAGACAAATAGTTCAACTAACTTGAACTGCTCGACATCCACCAAACCGCGATCGGTCAGCTTGAGTTTGGGGATCACCTCCAAACCCATGAAGCTCATCACCATGAAGGGATCGCTCAGGCGGTTGCCCAGCGCGCGCGCCGCCGCGATCATCGCATCATATTGCATGCGCACGGTTTCGATCGGCAACTCGCTAAGCAAGCCGGCGATGGGCAAAGGCAGGCGGGCCAATACCTGATCGCCATCGACTAGCGCCAAGCCGCCACCCATCTCCAGGATCGCCTGGACAGCAGTTCTCATGCTCTCATCATCGACGCCGATGACCGCCAGATTATGGTGATCATGAGCCACCGTGCCGGCGATGGCGCCGCGGCGCAAGCCGAATCCTTTGATGAATCCCAAGCCGATGGTGCCGCTGGCGCGATGCCGTTCCACCATCGCGAACTTCAAGATATCGTGCTCGACATCGCTCTGCGCCTGACCAGCAACAATCTTGGCGCGCTCGACCAGATGCTCGGTCACCACTTGGTCCTTGACCGTGCCAATGACGCGGATCATCTCGCTTCTGGCCGGAATCGAGAAATCGAGCGGGACCGCCGAAATATTAACCGTTCCGCGCACGTCAATGGCGCGCGATTTGGGGCTATCGACGATCATCTGGCCGCCTAGCGCCACCAATTGGCCGCCGCGATAGACTTGTTGCGGCCGAAAGTCCTCCAGATCCGGCACAACAAGCAGATCAGCGTAGCGTCCGGGCGTCACTGCGCCGTATTTCTTCAAGCCGAAATGGCGCGCCGTATTGTAACTGCCCATGCGGATTGCCAGCAGCGGGTCGATGCCCTCGGCGATCGCGACGCGCACCATGTAGTCAATTGAACCGTGATCGATGAGATCGGCCGGGATGCGGTCGTCGGTGCAAAAACAGATCGCGCCGTGATTCTCGGCGGTGATCAGGGGCAGCAGCGGGACAAGATTGCGCGTTGTCGTCCCTTCACGGATGAAGATGGTCAGTCCCAGGCGCAGTTTCTCGCGCGCTTCGGCCACGCTGGTGCATTCATGCTCGCTCTGCACGCCGGCGGCGACATAGGCGCTGAGCATGGGACCGGACATATCCGGCGCGTGACCATCCAGCACCTTATGTTTATAGAGGGTAATCTTATCCAGCATGCCTTCATCGCCCAGGGCGACGCCGGGATAATTCATCAGCTCCGCCAAACCCAGCACCCAGGGATGATCGACCAGTTGGGCCAGATCGTCCGCTTCCAACCGGGCGCCCGAGGTTTCCATATGGGTCGCCGGCACACAGCTGGAGACCATGACATACATGTTGAGTAAGCCGTTCTTGGCTCGCTCCAGCATATAGCGCATGCCTTCCAAACCCAGTACGTTGGCAATCTCATGCGGGTCTGTGACAACGGTGGTCACGCCGTGAGGCAGAACCGCCCGCGCGAATTCCGGCGGCGTAACCAGGCTGCTTTCGATGTGTACGTGCGCGTCAATCAGGCCGGGCGTGACGTATTTTCCCGCCAGGTCGATCTCTTGTATGCCCCGATACCCGGCGCCAAGGGCGACCACATGTCGGTCATGAATGACGATGTCCGTCGGATAGATCTCGCCGCTGATGACATTGACCAGCTGTCCGCCGCGCAAGACAAGATCGGCCGGCCGATCGCCGCGAGCCGCCGCCAAGCGATCAACGATGGACATGGCGCAACCTCCCGTCACCTATGATACGAGTAGCGGCTGAATTCACGATTCACCTCGGATCAGTTGCGCCGACAGTCTATTGTGTTCTTCGATCAAGACCGGCAAATCGGTGGTGAGCAGCTCACCGTCTTCGATCACGATCTCACCGTTGATGATCGATAGATCAACCCGCGGCGGCTGACAGAAGACCAGCGCAGCGACCGGATCATGCAGCGCGCCCGCCATAGCGATATTATCAAGACGATAGGCCACGATATCGGCCGCCATGCCGACGGCGACGCTGCCGATATCGTCGCGGCCGAGGACAACGGCGCCGCCCCGCGTCGCCATTTCCAGCGCCTCGCGCGCCGACAAGCCGGCCGGATTCCCGGCGACTCGCTGTAACAGCAATGCTTGCCGAGCTTCGTTGAGCAGATGCCCGCCATCGTTAGAGGCTGATCCGTCCACGCCCAAGCCAACTTTAACACCCCGATCAAGCATCTGCCGAAGCGGCGCGATGCCCGAAGCCAGTCGCATATTCGATGAGGGGCAATGACAGACGCCGGTGCCGCTGCGCGCGAACAGATCGATCTCAGCGTCATCCAGTTTAACGCAGTGGGCGTGCCAGACATCGTCGCCCACCCAGCCGACATCTTCGGCATATTGGCCGGGACGCGCGCCGAAAGCGCTCAGACTAAAGGCGATATCCTTGTCGTTCTCCGCCAGGTGCGTGTGCAAGTGTACGCCGTAAGCGCGCGCCAAATCAGCGGCATCCCGCATCAAATCGACGGTGACGCTGAAGGGCGAACAGGGCGCGACCACGATGCGCAGCATTGATCCCGGCGCCGGATCGTGCCAGGTCTCGATCAGCCGCTGGGTATCATGCAGGATCTCCGACTCACACTCCACCAGGTCATCGGGCGGCAAGCCGCCGGCGCTCTCACCCAAGCTCATACAGCCGCGGGCGGCGTGAAACCGAATGCCCATCTCCTGGGCAGCGCGGATCTCGTCTTCGAGCTGCACATCGTTCGGATAGATATAATGATGATCGCTGGCGGTCGTGCAGCCGGATAGCATCAGTTCCGCCATCGCCAATCTGGCCGCCGTGTAAACGTGTTCGCTGCGTAAACCACCCCAGATGGGATAGAGTGTCTGCAGCCAGTCAAATAGCTCGTTTTCTTGTGCCAAAACGCGTGTCAAACTCTGGTACATATGATGGTGGGTATTGACCAGCCCAGGCAAGACCACGTGACCGGATAGATCAATGACGCGGTCGGCCAGCGGCATCGACTCGCCGGCCCGGCCTAGCGCGGCGATTTTACGCTGACAGATCAAGACCCAGGCGTCGCTCAATTCGCGCCGCTCGTCGTCCATAGTCGCCAGATGTCGGACATTCTTCAGCAGTAGCGTAGACATTGACTTGCCCGCGTTCGCTTAATAACTTAAATATATATCGGCGCCATTAGCTCTACAAGTTTACCTCGGGGGCTCAAACGTCGACTCGTCGCCTGTCGGACGCAGCCCGGAACGTCTCGATCATTCGGAGCCGAGTCGATGTCGCGCTAGGCGTTCTAGATGCGCTGCGCCGCTTTCAGCGTATTGGACAAGAGCATGGTGATGGTCATTGGGCCGACGCCGCCAGGCACCTTGGTGATGTAAGCAGCGACCGATTGCGCCGTTTCGAATTCGACATCGCCGACATAGCGGTACCCTTTATTGCTTTGCGGGTCCGGCACCGAGTTTGAACCGACATCGATCACGATAGCGCCGGGCTTCAACCAATCGCCCTTGACGAATTCTGGCCGGCCGACCGCTGCGACTACGATATCCGCGCGTTTAACCGTAGCGGGAAGATCCCGCGTCCGGCTGTGACAGATGGTCACTGTGGCATTCGCATTGGTCAGCATCAATGACACGGGCAAGCCGACAATATTGCTGCGCCCGATGACGGCCGCCTCTTTGCCCTCAATCTCCTGGCCGGTCTCACGGATCAAGACCATGACACCGGTCGGCGTCGCCGGCGTGAAGGTTGGCTCGCACCCGCGCATACCCAATCGGCCGAGGTTGATCGGATGGATGCCATCGACATCTTTGGCCAGGCTGATCTCGTTGAGTACGGCTTCTTCGTCGATATGATCAGGCAGAGGCAACTGGACCAGAATGCCGTGAGTCGCGGCATCGTCGTTAAAGGCGCGGACGGCGCCTTCCACCTGGTCCTGGGTTGAATTGGCCGGCAGGATCTGCACCTCCGAGCGAATCCCTACTCGCTCGCAAGCGCGACTTTTCATGCGCACGTACATAGCTGAGGCCGCGTCGTCGCCCGCTAGAACAACGCCCAATCCCGGCCTGTTTCCCGTTCGCAACTGGTATTCCGCGACCGACGTCCTGATTTCGTCTTGCAGGCGCTGCGCAACCGGCCGTCCGTCGATGATCTGTGCTGGCATGTTCCATTCCTTTTCTCTATGCGCCGGCGAGGCGCCTTGCTATAGCGAGCCCGCTTCTTCACCGCGCCATGAGAGTGAAGCCGCAGCCTACGAAATTCGAGACGTTTCTCTATGGAGAATGGACCTTCACCTTGCTACACTTTAGCGCAGTAGCCGACGATTCAAGGATAGCACAGAGTGATCCTAGCGGAGCAAGGCGCCGGCGTCATCTTTGTGATGATTGGACCTGGTGGCGCCGGCAAGAACGCCATCATGAAAGCGCTGATTGCCGGGTCAGACGAGATCCGCCAGTTGGCAACGGCCACAACCCGGCCGATGCGCGCGGACGAAAAGCAGGACCGCGAGCACCTCTTCTTGAACGAAAGCCAGTTCAAGACAATGATTCAGGCGGGGCAACTGCTCGAATATCAAGAAGTAACGCCGGGTAAATTCTACGGCATCCCGCGTCAAACAGTGACTGAGGTCTTGTCGGCCGGCGGCATCCGGATGGCCGATATTGACGTCCTGGGAGCGGGGGATTTGGCAGCCGCGTTTCCTGGCAATGTGGTGCAGATTTTTGTAACCATAGCGGGCGCTGATCGCGCTGAGCAGCTGGCGGTCTTGCGCCGGCGCATGCAGCAGCGCGCCGATGAGAACACCGATATCGAGCGACGCCTGAAACGAGCCGAAGCGCTTGAACTGCCCTATCAATGCCATTGCGATTACGTCGTGGTCAACGAAGATCTGGGGCGAGCGATCGCCAGAACGCGCTCGATCATCGCCGATGAATTGCGCGCCCGAGGTTTATGGAGCGAGAAGTCATGACTGAGTTAGGGCACTATCACGGCGAATTAGGCGCGCGGCTGGCGCCCGATCTAATCCCCCTCGACTATGGCGCGCCGGCGGCTGAATTCGAGGCGGCGCTGACAGGCGCTATCATTCTCGACCGTTCTCACGAGGGCCGCCTCCTCTTAATTGGGCGCGATCGCTTTGAATTGGTCAATCGCATGTCCACCAATGAATTGACCCGTCTCGCACCGAATGAAGGCACAGCGACCGTTTTCACCAATGCGAACGCACGCATTCTCTTTCGGGCGGCCTGTTACAACCGACCCGAAGGCTTGCTGCTGATCAGCGAGGCCGGTCAAGGCGAAGCGCTGGCCAATTATCTGCGGCGCAATATCTTCTTCGGCGACCAGACCGCCGTCAACGATCTAAGCGCGCGGACGGCGCAGTTCGCCCTACATGGACCGGCGGCGAACCTGGTAATTGGCGCGCTTGAAACACATCTAGCGGATCTCCCGCCCTTTGGCAGCGCAGAAACCAATGCGCTCGGCTGCAGCCTGACGCTCGCGCGGCGCAAGGCTTTGTGCGGATCACATTGGTCGCTGATCTGTGAACGCGAACATGCCGTTGCCCTGCATCGACAGCTGCTGCGAATCGGCGCGGAAGCCGGCTTGGCGCCCGCCGGGTCCCTAACCTACAACAGTCTCCGCATTCGCAGCGGCCGGCCGGCCGGGCTTGAACTATCGCCGGACTATATTCCGCTGGAGGTCGGCCTATGGGACGAGGTCAGCTTCAGCAAGGGCTGTTACACCGGCCAGGAGATCATCGCGCGGATGGAGAGCCGGGGACGGTTGGCGAAAACCATCGTAAAAGTCGCCACCGCCGGTTATGTGCCGGCGCCGGCCGAGGTTTACGCGGCAGGCAAACGAGTCGGTAAGTTAACGAGCAGCGTCCAGGCTGCCGACGGGCAGATTTACGCCCTCGCTGTGCTCCGAGTCGACAGCGCCAAGGCGGGCGGCGAATTGGCGCTTGGTCCACAGGCAATACAGGCCCGCGTTGCAGACTACGCCGGCGCCCAGCCGCCATTCATCGTGGGGACTTCGACGGATCCCTAGCGGCGCCAGGACCGCGTTATTGGGCAACTAATTCAGTTGAGGGGCGGCTCGTCGAAAAATAGCGCCCACCATAGCTCCCAGTTTTCCGGGTCGGGAGTGGTGGTTTCGAATTCGACCAGTCGTACGGTAGATCGCGGTTTTGTGCTTTCAGTACCGATGCTTTGCGGCAGAATCAAGACTTCGCCGTCGCGAATCATTTTGCCGGCGTCGCGCGCCCAATACTCGACGTAGGCATCGCTCTTGACATAGACGAGCTCCACGTTGAGCGCTTTCTCATCGGCGACAAGCGACTCGATCTCGGCCGTGAACTGCGCGTGAATCCGTGCCAAATCGCGATCCAGCTTGATGCGGCTGCTGAAGTTCAGGATCAAGACCAAGCCAATCGTCAGCGCAAACGCCAACATCAGTTGAACGCTGGTCAGCCGCCGCGATGCTGCCGGCCGCTCGATCGCGCTCGTTTCGGGGCTTGCCGCTTCCGCCATCGTCCACTCGTGTGTTCCGCTATGTCCTTCAATTATCATAGTACAGTGCCGCGAATCCGCCAGCGGCGCAGGCAGGAATTTGCGACGCCTGCGTTCGCAACTGCATTGACAAGAATACCGGCCCAAAAGAGAAAACCCGGCGCGGCGGCCGGGTCAAGTTGATGCCGAAGGTGGGAGTCGAACCCACACTCCCCGAAGAGAACTACGCCCTGAACGTAGCGCGTCTGCCAGTTCCGCCACTTCGGCTGGGAAGCAACTGGCAGTATACCCCTTCCTGTTGCGCTGTCAATATGCGGCTTGCGGGGAATCCGCTGTTTCAGCTAGGGCGGGCATGCTATAATGCGGCGCGTTTGACTAGCGGGTTCCGCCTGGGAGGAGGCAGCGCGTTGAGACGAATCAAGCCTCGATATCGGGCGAAATCGCAGAGTTTCTCCCACCACTTACTTGTTTGCCGGCGCACCGGCCTTTTTGTGATCATGATGCTGCTAGCGGCGGGTTTGGCGCTGGCTCAGCCACAGAGCAGCGGCGTCTACGCCGAGGCGATCGGTCAAGCCAATCTGCGCGCCGATCACAGTATCGAGGCGGCGCTTATTGGCGAGATCAGAGCTGGAACCCGTTATCCCGTGCTGGGCCGCAGCGCAGGTTTTCCCTGGTTATTGCTGGGCGAGCGCGATTCAGACCAGACTAAAGGCTGGGTCTATGAAGAATTGGTGGCGGTGATCGGGAACATCAACGCGGTTCCGCTGACGGAATTGGTGGTCGAGCGGGCACGAGCCACGCCCATCGTTACCATAGTTGAAAACGCTACCGAGACGGCGACACCGACCGCAATCACGGCAATCAGCACACCGACACCCAGTCAATTCGGCGTCAGCGGAATCGTGACCGGCGAGGTCAACATCCGTTACGGACCTGGGGTCGAATATCCGCGCGCCGGTGTGGCCTTCGCCGGCGACCAGTTTGCCGTGACCGGTTATCACACCCTCTACCCTTGGCTGCGCATACGCTACGACGCAGCAGCCGGCGGGCAAGCCTGGATTGCGCGCGATCTGCTGGAAACCAGTGGGAATATCTTCAATACGCCCGCGATTTCGCAGACGCGATTCACCTTGCCACCATTGACGCCGACGCCGGTCGCGGTGCGCGCCAGCGGCATCAATGGCGAGCAGGCGCTTCCGCTCAGCGCCGGGTTGCTGAATCTGGCGAATGAGCTTTGGCGGCTGTTTCTGGAAGCCGGTTTCGATCCGCAGACCAGCCGTTTCGGCGCTCTGTTTGTGCTGGATCTGGCAAGTGGCGAAGCCTTCACCTTCGGCGATGATTTTGCTTTCAGCGGCACCAGCCTGAACAAAGTCGCCATCCTTGCGAAGCTCTATCAGCGGCTGGATACGCCGCCGCCTATCGACACGGCGACCGACATTCTCAACACCATGATCTGCAGCGAAAACGCCGCCACCAACCGCTTGCTCAGCCTCATCGGCGATGGCAACGCTTATGTGGGCGCCGAAGCGGTGACAGCTTTCCTGACGCAAATCGGTCTGTCGCGTTCATTTCTGACGGCGCCATTCACCACCTTTGGCACACCCGAAGCGCCACCGAATCCGGTTCTGCTGCCTCATACGGAAGCGGATCAAATCAAGGCGGACGCGGATCTCTCCAATCAGTTGACGGTTTCTGAAATCGGTTCGCTGCTGGCAAACCTGTATCAATGCGCTTACGGCGATGGCGGCACGCTTGTACAAAACTTCGCTGAAGCCGTGGACGCGCGCGAATGCCGACAGATGCTGCATGTGATGAGCAACAACACGGTTGACGCCCTGCTCAAATCCGGTGTGCCGGCCGATACCAGGGTGGCGCATAAACATGGCTGGATTCCGGATACGCACGGCAACGCCGCCCTCTTCTACACAGCGGGCGGCGATTACGTGGTCTCGATGATGCTGTTCCAGCCTGAGTGGCTCAACTTCCAGGAGTCGCTGCCTTTATTTAGTGAAGTCTCACGGCGCATTTACAACTATTACAATCCGGATCAACCGCAAGCAGCAGGCCGCGAATGGCATATCCCCGATGTCAATAGCTGCAATTATTTTGGCGCTCCGCTGGTGGCCGACCTGCTCCAATGGACCTGGGACACGTAGTCGCAAGCCGGCTCGATCAGCGCAGCTTGTAGTGGGTTTCGGCTGCTTCGCGCAGGCGTTGCGCCGCGCCCTCAGCCGTGATATCGCGCTGTGGCTCCGCCAGCATTTCGTAACCGACCATGAATTTCTTTACCCTGGCTGAGCGCAGCAGAGGCGGGAAGAAATGCGCGTGCAATTGCCAGTGCGCATTCGCATCGGCAGTATAGGGCGCGCCATGCCAACCCATCGAATAAGGAAAGGAGACGTCGAACAAGTTGTCATATTTGACCAGCAGCCGCTTCAAGATGGATGCCAGGTCGAGGCGTTGCTCTTCGTTTAATTCGGACAAACGCCCTGCCGGCGCCTTGGGCAGCAGCAGAGTCTCGAAGGGCCAAACCGCCCAAAAAGGCACGACTACCAGCCAACTATCGTTCTCGGCAACAATACGTTCTCCACGTCTCTCTTCCTGCAGCGCATAGTCAAGCAGCAGCGACCTGCCGTGCCGGGCATGATAGGCGCGCTGCTGCGCGTCTTCGCGGGCGGCGATCGATCCGAGTGAATCCGTCGCCCAAATCTGCCCGTGTGGATGCGGGTTGGATGAACCCATCATCGCGCCGCGATTTTCAAAGACCTGCACCCACTTGAATCGTGCGCCCAGGTCTTCTGACTGCTCCGCCCAAATATCGACCACGGGGCGAATCTCGAGTAGCGACATCTCGGCCAAGGTCAAATCATGGCGGGGCGAAAAACAGATCACGCGCGCCTCGCCCGCCACCGACTTCGACTGAAACAGTGGATGGTCCATACCATGCATCGCCGGTACATCGGGCAAGACGGCGGCGAAGTCGTTGACGAAAACGAAGGTGCTGCCGTAGTCCGGGTTATGGTCGCCGTTGGCGCGGATGTTGCACGGGCAGAGGTAGCAGTCGGGATCGTACTGCGGACGCAGCTCGTGAGCCACATTTTCTCGTCCGCCCTGCCAAGGGCGCTGCGTACGCTGAGGCGACACCAGGATCCACTCATCAAGCAGCGGATTGTAACGCCGGTGCGGATACTCGCTGAGCGCAAAGTCCATCCTCTACGCCCTCAGCATAACCCGCGCATGGCTCAAAACTACGGCATCTCGCTCTTTGGCTTTGACTTGAAAGTGTATTTCAGCGGGAGCAACAGGCCACATCTCAGTCACCAAGGTCTCGCCCGGGAAGACATGATGCGAGAAGCGGGCGCTGATAGAGCGCAGCCGGTCCGCCTGATTTTTGCCGAAGTGTTTCAAGATGGCGCGCGCAGCAAAACCGTAGGTGCAAAGACCATGGAGAATCGGCTTTTCATATTTGCCGATAGCGGCCATCTGTGGATCGGCGTGCAGCGGATTGGCATCACCCGCCAAGCGGTAAATCAGCGCTTGCGTCGGCGTCGTCGTCTCTTCATGGACGAGGTCCGGCGGTCGGTCAGGCCTTTCACTCTTGGCGCTTGGTCCGCGCCTACCGCCGAAACCGCCGAAACCGCGAATGAAAACCGAGGAACGCGCGACCGCCAGCCGCTCACCGCTTTCGGCGCAGCTTTCGGCATCGATGAGAATCAGCATGCCGCTGCCCTTATCATGGATATCCGCGATCTTGAGCGTCGAGTGCACAGTCGCGGCCGGCGGCAAGGATTTGAGCAGTTCCAACTGCTGCTCCCCGTGCACCAGCATCATCGGATTATACTTGATGCCGGCGACCTCACCCGTCATGAAAAGGCGATTCAAGTCCTTGGTAAATATGACAGCGAAGGTTGGGAATACCTGAAAGCCGCGGCTGCTCAGTTCGTAGACGAACTTCAGCTCGTCTTGATCGAGAGGATCGGCCGGCGCGCCGATTCCAAGCGCGTATAAGGCTGCATCGCGCGCGCTGTAGCTGTAACTCGTGCGCTGCAATTCTGTGCCAATTGCCCGATTTACCATGTCAAGCGACGGTGGCTGCATTTCTCGTCATCCTTTCGCGGACGAATAGTGGTCAGTCGCATGAAAATTATAGCCAAGAAAAAGAGGGTGTGCATCGGCCTGCCACACCCTCGCCTTTCACTTAATTTCGCTCGCTTAGCCTTTGACCGCGCCTTGTGTCAAGCCGCCGACGATCTGATCTTGCAAACCCAAATAGATTGCCAGGCTCGGTAAGGCGCCGATGATAGCGCCGGCGGCGAACACGCCCCAATCCAGGGCGAAGCTGGCGCTCACATAGCTCCACAAGCCGACCATCAAGGTCCAGCTGTCTTTATCACGCAGCAGGATACGCGCCAGGACAAATTCATTATAGCTGCCGACGAAAGACAAGATGCCGACCACAACCAGCACAGGACGCACCAGCGGAAAGATCAGCAGCCAGTAGGTCTGCCAGTGGTTGGCGCCATCAACCAGCGCAGACTCGTCGATATCGCGCGGCACCGAATCGAAGAAACCCTTCATCAACCAGATATTGATGCCCATGCCGCCGCCGACATAGACGAGGATCAAGCCGCCGTTGGTGTTCAGACCGAAAAAGGGAATGTGATTGCCAATCTGCTGCAGCATGAGGAAGATAGCAACCATGGCCAGCAAATTAGGAAAGACCTGTACGAGCAGAATCAACACCAACAGATTGCGCCGCCCGGCAAAACGAAACCGTGAAAAGGAATAGGCGCTGAATGCCGAGATCAATACCACCAGAACGGCCGTAATTGACGCCACCACCAATGAATTGATGAGCCAGCGGACGAAGGGCCGTCGTGGCGTGTTGAGCAGAATATCGAAGTTGATCAGATAACTCGAACCGATGTCGTATAGCGCATCGCCTGCCCCAAACGAATCGCCCGCTTCCAAGCGGATATTCCGCACATAACCGTTCTTTGGCGAGCGTAATTCTTTTTCCGCTCCGTCCACTTCAACCAGCAAGATCAGCTCAGCGCTGCGTTCAACCCGTTTGCCATTGGACGAGGCGATCCGCAATAGCCTCCCCGCTTCTTCCGCGTATACAACTCGCGTTTCCGGCAGGGGCGGAATCACCGACTGCGTGACCATCGACTGGCTCGGATTAAGCGACGCCGAAACGACCCACACCACCGGGAAAACGGCGAAAATGACGGCGATAATCAAGATGATGATCTGAACCGCCAACTGGATATTTTGCGCCGGCCCGTAACGCTTGTGCTTGATCTTGGGACGCTCAGACATTTTCTGACGTCTCCTCCCAGCCTTTGGTCAGCCGATATTGAGCCAAGGTCACGCCGGCGACCATTAAGAAGATGATAATCGTGATGGCGGACGCCAAGCCAAAGTCCGAACCGCGCCCGCCGCCAAAAGCCAGACGAAAGGCATAGCTGATCAGGATATCGGTATGGCCGGCGGGTATCGTGCCGGCTTCTACCATGGGAGGACCGCCTTGGTTAAAGGCTTCGATGATGATGAAGTTATTGAAATTGAAGGTGAACGAGGCGATCAACAGGGGGCCGACCGCCACCAGCAGCATGGGCAAGGTCAAGTCGCGGAACTTCTGCCACCAGTTTGCCCCATCAACCTCGGCCGCTTCGTACATATCGCTCGGAATCGCCGCTAGCGCGCCACTGCAAACCAGCATGAAGTAAGAATAGCCGAGCCACAGATTGACCAGGATGATACCGAATTTCGCCCAACCCGCATCGATGAAGAATGGCGGCGGTTCCAGTCCGAACGACCTGATAATGTTTGAGACGACGCCCAGGTTGGAGTTGAGCATGCCGCGCCAAATCGCGACCGATATGAGACCGGGAATCGGCCAAGGGATGATTAAAAGCGTTCGGAAAGCTCGTTTAAAGGGGATGCGTTTGTTTTGCAGAACCAGCGCGAAGAACAGACCCAGCGCGAATGTCGAGAAAACAGATGCCAGGGAGAAACCGATCGTCCAGGCAAAGATCCTAATCAGTGGACCGCGTATGTCGTCCCGATCAATGAAACTTTCGTAGTTCTCGAAACCGATGGCGCTGATAAATCCGGTGAACAATGTGTTGCCTGCGTCATTCTCGAATTGCCCCTTGGCATAATCGGCGCGGAAGAGCGCGCCGCTTTCGTGATCCATAACGGCATCTTGCTCGGCCAGGTATTCGTAGCGCTTCGCGAATTCGCCCGCTTCCCGCCGACCAGCGATGCCAATTGGCGATGTGTCGGCGCCGAAGGCGAGCGCTTGCGCCGCGCTAACTGCTTTGAGCGATTCCCCGCGGCTCAACTGACGATAGCCTTGGTACTCTTGCGGCAGATCCGCGCCGGCGGCGACCGATGTTACCCGTTCGAAGCTGTTCAGCGTGGCAAAATAATACGCAGCGCCATCGCTTTCGTCTGTCAGCCAAAGCGCCAGGTCGCCCCTGACGTTTTGATACAGATTCCAGCCAAAGACCTTGCCACCGTCGGGCAAGTATGTCTGTGGCTCGAGCAGCTTGAGGACCTGTGTTTTGGTTAACAGGTTGCCGTCGCCGTAATTGGTAAACGACACATAGACGGTATAAACGATCGGAAAGACGACCAACAGGATCATCAGCGAGAGGGCCGGCGCGATCCAGCGCAGGGCGTATAGACCCGCGCGCAGATTAATGACGTTGACCATTAGCGTGATGACGCCGATGGTGATCGCCAATTCCCAAACGCCGTCCGAGGCAAAGGCATAAATCAGGTAGAGGGCGAAGGCATCGACGATAATCAGGCCCAGGTAGGTCGCGCCCAGCCTGAAGAGGGAGCCACCGCCAAGCGTTCCTCGTTTCGTTTTCCTGTCTTGCGGCTGATCAGTCATGGTCTTGCGGCGGCCAAGCGTCGTGCGTCCAATCCGCTTACGCTTTCATAGAATCGGTTCGCTAGAGGCAAAAACGGGGGATGCCGATTCTAGCGATCCCCCGTAGGTCAATCAGTTGGCTTTACTGCCGGCGAAGCGAATTAGCCTTCGCCTTCGATCAAGGCGCGGATTTGTTCACCCGCTGTGCCAAAAGCTTGTTCTGCGCCCAGTTCGCCCGTGCGCACCAGTGTCACCGCGTTGGCCCAAGCGGCCCAAACGGACGCCATTTCCGGGATGGCAGGCATCGCCAGTCCTTCTGTGCCGGCGGCGACAAAACCGGCCATGATATCGTCATCCAGGCTTTCGCGCACGGCAATATGAGCAGGCGGCCGCGGATCGGCACTGTATAGGGACGCCATAACGTCCTCCGTGGCGATGAAGTCCAGCAGGAAGGTTTCCGCCAGGATCTTGTTTTCGCTGAATGCGCTCATCATAAAGCCAACGACGCCGAGGAAAGGTTTGGAGGCGCCACCCGGCCCAGCGGGCAAGCCGCCAACGGCAAAGCTGACACCTGACTCCTCGATCCGCGGGATGGCCCAGGGACCGGTGATGATCATAGCCGCTTCACCCGTCTCGAACAGCGTATGCATGACGTCGTAATCGACGCCGGTGGGCATCAAGCCATCACTTACGTAACCTTCCATATAGGCTGCGCCGGCGATCGTACCATCGCTGTCCATGCCGACATCGGTAGGATCATAGCCATCATCGGTCAAGCCGAAGACATAGCCGCCGAAAGCAGTAAGCAGCGAGAAAGTATGATAAGGATCACTATCTTGGATGATCCAGCCGTATTGCGCATCACCATCGGCGATGAGCTGTTCGCTGACTTCGCGCACATCATCCCAGGTGGCCGGATTCTCCGGCACCAGATCGGTGTTGCGTATGAACGCGACATTTTCGGCCGCGACCGGCAGGCCATACTGTACGCCGTCAAAGACGAAGGCGGCGCGTGCGGAGAGCAAGAAATTGTCGGCAACATCGGTGAGATCAATTTGCGCCAGCAAGCCATTCACCGCCAGATCGCCCAACCAGTCGTGCGCGCCAATCAGGATATCGGGACCTTCACCGGCCGGGCCGGCAGTCTTGAACTGATCGCGGATATCCAGGAAGGCGACCTCATGCACGACGACTGGGATGCCAAATTCTTCTTCGAATGCCAGCGCCAGCTCCTCCAAAATCGGCGCCGACGACTCACTGCCCCAGACGGTCAAACCGTCGTCTTGTGCCGAAACGGCTACTGCGCCCAAGATCAGCATAAGGAGGGCGAACATCAGACAAAGTGTTGTGCGTTTCATCGGACAATTCCTTTTCTCTAGAATAAGAACATTCCATAGACTGTGGTGCGGAGATTATAAGCGATGTCTGGCATGTGGCAAAATCTTGCCCTGCCGTATCAAGCCCGTGCCGCAGCAAGCTGGTGACGCAACACGATCACGCTTGCGGCTGCTGTGGCGAGAGGAGACGCAGGTACTCCCAGGTATAAATGCCGGTTTGATGCCCGTCATCCCAACTGGGCTGCAGCGCGTAGTTGCCGACGGCGCTCAGACCCGTGATGGCGTAAGACCGGCGCGGCGCCAGCTTGAGCAGGTCATCGGGCGCATGCTCCAGGCCCATATTCGCGTGCCCGCCGCGACATTCGACGCAGGGACAAGCTTCGCGCAGATGGCCAAGTGGGTAGCGGCTGACAAGGCCGTCCGCCCAGACGACTTCCAGCTGCCCTTGCTGCCTGTTGAGCGTGATACTTTGAGGCCGTATGTCCATAGCCGTTTTTGCAACTTCTCCAGTGGTGCAATCGTATATGGTTTGATGCTCTATGAACAGAGGAAAGCGAAGCGTCAAGATGTGTCCAGCCAGCGCAAGCTAACGCTTTGCCACCGCTCTCGTCCGCCTAACTTGCAGTTCACTTTCGCTCTGATACAATGACAACGCTGACTTGGCCCTAGACGAGGCAACATGCACTCCATTCGCCAACTCCTTCAAACTGCCAGCATGCTGGTTTGCCTGCTCGTCTTCAGCGCCTGCGGCGCAGCGAGACCCGCGCCGAAGGATTTGACTTCAACGGCCGAGGCGCAAGTCATCTTTCAATTGGCGGCGACCGGGCGGAGCGTCATGGAAACGTCCACGGCAGAAGGGGCGGCGACCGAAGTTCCGCCAACGGCTACTTCCACTACAACGCCCACGCCTGATCCATTTCCAACGCGGGTGAAGGTATCGATATTTGTTGCCGAGCAAGAATTTGAAGGCGGCTGGATGGTCTGGCTGCAGCCAAATTCCCAGATCTGGCTGCTGACTGTGGACGAAGCGGGCGAAAATGTCTGGAGCGTCTTTGACGACACCTTTGTCGAGGGCGAAGCCGAATCGGATCCGCAAATCGTCCCGCCGGAAGGTAGCCATCAACCGGTTCGCGGCTTCGGCAAACTCTGGCGCGAGAACCCGGAAGTCCGCCAAAAGCTGGGCTGGGCAGTGGCGGCGGAAGTCGGCCATACGACGAAGTACAGGTATTATCACGGCGGTCATGTAAACGAGGCTAACGAATACGTGCCCGGTCCCGGCTATCACCAGGTAAACAGCATCAGTGGCGATAGATTCAGGTTCGATGAAGAGACCTTCCGCTGGCGGATCGACGACTGATGGTGGACTGAAGCTTTTGAGGATGCAGAATCTCAGACGTCACGCAGTTGATCCGGCACAGCCCTTCGAGTTTCACCTTGCCGCCGATGCGCGGAACAGCCGCACTGACTACAGCGATGATCAGGCATGGACTGTCAAGCTGGGCAGGCGCGATGAAGCGGCGATCGCCTTTCAGACACAGTACGGCGGACGCGCCGGTTTGGTCAGCCTGGTACCGATGTGGCGCCAGGGTGATCGAACGATCTACCAGCATTTTACCTATGCTGAAGAACCGGTCATCACGCACTTCGCGCCCAATTATTTGCAAATCGAAGCTGCCCCGCTGCCGGAACTGAAACTGGTGCTGCGCTTCTGGGTGATGGAATCACGGGCGGCGGGCTGCGAATTCAACCTGACAAATGATGGTGCGGTCGACATCAGCTTGCAGCTTGATCTTTTCGGCCACGTCGTCATCAACGGGCGCAATCGCAAACTGAATGTGCTCACCATGGGCGATTACAGTCTGGCGCTGCACCTGGGTCAAATCGGCAATATCAATCCAGTTGTAACCCTGGAAGGCGCGACTGTAGAAGTTTACGGCGGGCGCATCAGCAGTCCCAAAATCGGCTGCCGGGTTGAACTGGCGCCGGGCGCAAGTACGCGCATTTCCTTCGTCACCGCCGGCTTGGCTGACATGCGGGATTCTTTCAGCGTCGCCATGAATTGGATGTCACGTACCTGGGATGATTACTTCGAACGGATCAATCGCGATGCCGCCGCCGTGCCCAAAATCACCACGGGAAACGCCGACTGGGACCGGCTGATTGACCTGTCATACGTGCATTTGATCCAGTCCTTCATGAGCCCCACTGAGCACTTGCCCCATTGCTCGCCCGTCGCCAATCGCGCGGCGAACCGCGGCTGGAGTCGGCGCGGCGATGGGGGCGATCATATCCGCGCCTGGTCCGGGCAGGATCCTACGCTTGCCTGTTTGTCCGTTCCCGCCATTGCCGGCATAGATGCTGAGTTGGCGAAGGGCATAATCCTCAATTTTCTATCGACGCAAGATGAGAGTGGCTTCGTCGACCGGCAACCGGGCTTGGGCGGTCAGAGACAAGGCCTGCTCATGATGCCGCTACTGGCGCGGCTGAGTTGGATGATATACGCTGCGACGGCTGATCAAGCCTTCCTCGCCGATGTCCTGCCCGCGCTGGTCGCATTTTTTGGATGCTGGCTGAACGCCGACCATGACGCCGACGACGATGGCCTGCCCGAGTGGCGTTCAGAAAGGCAAATGGGATATATCGCCTTCCCGACATTCGGCCGGGGGCAAGCCTGGGCGCAAGGCGCCGATATCCGGCAGATGGAGACGCCCGACCTGCTTGCATACCTGATTTCGGAAGCCGACGCCATCTGCCAGATTGCCGAATTGCTGGACGCGACCGAGACCGGCGATGTTGTCTCCAAGCAGCTGACGTTGCTGGAAGCGCGGCTGGAGGAGCTCTGGGACGGGACAAGATTCACCTATCGCGATCGTGATACCAATCTGACGAGCGAAAGAATCCGACTCTTGCAACGTGGCGCCGGTGATCAGGTGCACGAGATCGATCAGGCGCTGCTGAAACCAGCGCGCGTGATGGTCCGCGTGGTCGGCGGTGTCAGTCAGGTGCCCCGCGTCACGCTCGAGTTCGAAGGTGTAGATGCTGCCGGTCAACCATGTCTGATCGAGGCCGGAGTCGATGACTTCGATTGGCAAAATCGCCAGGGCGTTTTCACAACCGAGCAACCCCTGTCGCATGTGCAGCGCATCGCCATCAGCGGACTCAGCCGCGTCTACAAGGTCTACGCCGAGACCATCGACAGCAGTCGGCTTGATATAAATGCGTTGCTGCCCCTGTGGACCGGTCGTCTCAAGCCTGAACAGGCCGCTTCCCTGATCAGACTGGCGCTGGACGAAGAGCGCTTCCTGCGTCCAAATGGCGTGACTATGGTCAGCGCGAGCGACCGCAATTTCGATCCTTCCAACGCTCGTGGCGGGGGCGGCATCTGGATGTATTGGCTCTCTCTTGTGGGCGAAGGCCTGCTCAAGTCGGGCTATCGCGCCGAAGCGACGGCACTGATTAAGCGCGTCTTGAATGGCTTAGCCAGAGTACTCGAGCGGGAAGGCAAACTGTCGCAGTTTTATCACGCCGATGAAGCCAAAGGATTCGGCGAGGATCACCATATCGGTGGCATTGTGCCGCTGACGCTACTGGGCGATGTGATCGGGGTACGCGTCACGGCGCCGGACAAGGTTTGGGTCGGTGGTGAATTTACCTGGAGCGACGCGATCACCATTGAACAGCACGGCGTCACGGTAAGACGAGGGGCGGACGAGATTCGCCTGGATTTCCCCTCCGGCCACAGCGAGACGTTGGCAGCGGACGCCCCGTGGCAACTGATAATGGACCCGACACCACAGGCGCCCGTTGACGCGCCGCTGACACCGCCCGCACTCCCCGATTTTCAACTGCCGAGCGAGCGCGATGCCGACGGATCGGTCAAGATTGAAGTTGAAGATGCGGAAAGCCAACCTAGCGGCGGCAAAAGGGAAGCCGATTCAGCTGGCGAAACGTCGCCGCCTGCACAAGATCCGGATGAAGAACCACTCGGTCAGTAGACGTCGGTAGATTTCCGCCCATAGGTGACGCCCGGCCGTTAAGAGGATTTAAGCAGCATGATTTACAGGGTACGCGCGGGTGGCAGCGACAAGCAAAAGCGCGAGGTACCGGCTACGAATATGCAGTGGCGCCGCTTGCTCGCCTATTTGGCGAATTACAAATTGCGACTGCTTTTGGCGACCATCGGGCTGGTCTTTGCCTCGGCGCTGAGCCTGGTGTTTCCCGCCGTCATACAGCAAGTCGTGGACTCAGTATTCACCGATGCCGATATCGCGCTGCTGGACAGCATCACGCTGATCTTGCTGGCGGTATTCGTATTCCGTTCACTCGCCAGTTTCGTTCAGAATTACAACTTGAATTATGTCGGCGAGAAGATCGTCGTCGATCTCCGCTGTGAGTTGTACGCCCACTTGCAGACGCTCTCGATCAGATTCTACACCGATCGGCGCGTGGGCGAACTCATCAGCCGCATTTCTTCCGATGTCACCGTCGTGCGTACCGTGTTAACCGGCAACGTCAGCACCTTCTTGCAACAAGCGCTTACGCTAGTCGGCGCGGTCGCCATTATGTTCTGGCTGAATTGGCGCCTTACCCTATTCATTGTTGTGCTGATGCCCGTAATCGTCGCGATCGCATTTGTCCTGGGCGGCATCATGCGGCGCACCAGCACGCGCGTGCAGGATGAAATCGCGGGCGCCACCGTCGTTGCCGAAGAGGTCTTTCAAAACATCCGCGAAGTCAAGAGTTTCGCGCGCGAAGACTACGAAATTAATCGCTACAATAGTGCAATTGCCACCGCCTTTCGGGCGGCCGTCAAGCTCCTCACAGTGCGTTCGGTCTTCGGTCCGATCATCGGGTTTTTCGCCTTCGCCAGTCTGGCGCTGATGCTCTGGTTCGGCGGGCGCGAAGTACTCGACGGGAGGCTCAGCGCGGGCGAACTCATCGCCTTTCTAATTTATGGTTTGACCGTCGCCGCCAGTTTCGCCGGCGTGATCAGCGTCTACTCCCAATTCCAGGAAGCGTTGGGGGCGACAAAACGCGTCTTTGAGATTCTGGATGCTGAGCCGGATGTTCGCGACGCGCCGAACGCACGTCAGCTTGTTGCCATCGATGGCTCGATTTCAATCCAAGATGTGAGCTTTGCTTATGAAGGCGATGTCGACGTGCTGCGCGATATCGATTTGGAGATCAAGGCCGGCGAGATCATCGCGCTTGTCGGCCCCAGCGGCGCAGGCAAAAGCACGCTCTTTAACCTCATCCCCCGCTTTTACGATCCCGATGCTGGTTCAATTCTGATCGATGGGCACGATATTCGAGGCGTGACCCAGAGCAGCCTTCGCCATCATATCGGCATCGTCCCGCAGGAGACGCTGCTCTTCGGTGGCACGATACGTGAAAATATTCTCTATGGCAAACTGGACGCGGACGAGGCGGAACTGATCGCGGCCGCGAAATCAGCCAACGCGCACGATTTCATCATGGAATTGCCCAAGGCTTACGAAACCATCGTAGGCGAACGCGGCATCAAGCTCAGCGGCGGGCAACGACAGCGGGTGGCGATAGCCCGCGCCCTGCTCAAGAATCCATCGATCCTGCTGCTGGACGAAGCCACTTCCAGCCTCGATAGCGAAAGCGAACAGCTCGTGCAGCAAGCGTTGAGCCGACTGATGGAGAACCGTACCACGGTGATCATCGCGCATCGGCTGAGCACCGTGCGTGTCGCCCATCGGATCGCCGTGCTGGACAGGGGGCGCATCATCGAGTTGGGCAGGCATGAGCAATTGATGGCACAGAGCGGGCTCTACGCCAAACTCTACGAAATGCAATTCCGCGAGACCGACCTATTCGTGGCGGTATAGCCGTGCTCGCATCTCACGGTGGCTTCGGCACGCGATGATTGAAGGCCCTTTCCTGTGAATTGGCTTCTCTTGCTTCTGGGCCTTTGCTTCGCCGGATTCCTGATTTGGTGGCTGGTCATTGAAACGGAAGGCGTTTACCTGGGACGGCGGGTCGTCATTGGTCTTTACGACCTCTACGCCCACCGCTACGACCGCATCAAGCAATTCGACGAACATGCCGATCTCACGCTTATCTCTCAGCCGATGCTGTCCAGCATAGCGCCGCGGGACGATCCGCTGATGCTTGATGTCGCGACCGGTACGGGGCGGCTGCCGCTAATCATGGCGCGCAACGGGCGTTTTCGCGGACATGTCATCGGTCTGGATGCCAGTCGGCGCATGCTGAAACAGGCACGACGTAAGGTGGTCGCGGAACACTTCGAGGAGTTCATCACTCTATTGCGCCACGACGCCGGCGCGCTGCCCTTCCCCGACGACAGCTTTGATGTCGTGACTTGCCTGGAAGCGCTGGAGTTCATGCCTGATCCGCAGATGGCGCTGGCTGAGATGGTCCGCGTTCTGCGCCCGGGCGGATTGCTGCTGACAACGATCCGCATCGATACACGCTGGATGCCGAATCGCACCTGGAGCGAATCCAGGATGCGCGCGGAGTTGGCTTCCATGGATATGCGGGATATCCAGGTCGCGATCTGGCAGGAAGATTACAGCCAGGTTTGGGCAGGAAAGGCGGGCGAGTCCGAAGCGGTTGGCGCGCACCGACGAGAGGACATCTTGCAGCGGTCAGGCCAAGTCCCCATTACTTATGCGGAGCAAGTTTGCTAGAATCTTCTGCCATTCACATGGAGTCCCCGCAAAGGAAACTTCCCCTTGAAGCAGCTCAACAGAGAACTTGAAGGCGCAATCGCGCAGGCGCTAACAAAGGCGCAAGCCCAGGGCGACTTGCCGCGCTTCGAGATACCCGGCATTCCAGTCAGTCCGCCGAAACGGGAAGGACAAGGTGACCTGTCCTATCCGGTGATGGGTTTGGCGAAGTTCGCTCGAATGAAGCCGCTCGATATCGCCAACATGATCGCCGCGCGGCTGCCTGGTCTGAACTTCGTCGACAGAATCGAGGTCGTGCCGCCCGGCTTTATCAACTGCTTCCTGTCGCCTGAATACCTCAAGCGCCAGGTCGACGCCATCCTGGAAGAAGGCGAGCGCTTCTTCCAACTCGATATCGGCGCCGGCAAGAAAGCGCAGGTCGAATTCGTCAGCGCTAATCCCAGCGGACCGATCACCATCGGGCATACGCGCGGCGCGGTCGTCGGCGATGCCATGGCGCGCCTGCTGGAGGCGGCCGGCTACCAGGTCCAGCGCGAGTATTATTACAACAATGCCGGAAATCAGATGGCAGTGCTGGGCAAGAGCCTGATGCTGCGCTACCAACAGCAACTGGGCGATGATGTCGTTCTGCCTGCGGACTACTATCAGGGCGAATACCTGGTCAAGGTGGCGGCGGATCTGGTCAAAGAACAGGGCGCGGCGCTGCGAGACAAAGGCTGGGAGTATTTCAAAGACGCGGCCGAGTCGCGCATGTTTGAATGGATCAATCACTCGCTCGCGTCTATCGAAATCAAGCACGACGCCTTCTACAACGAGACAGCGCTCTTCGAGTCCGGACGGATTTGGCGTGTGCTGGAGGCGATGCGCCAGAATGGGCATGTCTACGAAGCGGCATACTGGGAAGGCGCCGATGAGGCCGAGATCGTCGATGTGACAGCAAAGGACTATCAACCGGCGACCTGGTTCCGCAGCACAACATTCGGCGACGAAAAGGATCGGGTCATGTTAAAGAGTGACGGCGTACCCACCTATACGCTGCCGGACATCGCCTATCATTGCCACAAGCTGGAGCGCGGCTTTGACATTGCCGTCAACGTGCTGGGCACCGATCATTTCTCACAGGCTCAGGTGGTCAAATACGGCTTACAGGCTTTAGGCATGGATCCCGATCCCGTCCATGTCATATTCAACCAGATGGTGCGCGCGGTGCGCTGGAACGCAGACCTAGGCGACTACGAAACGGTCAAACAGTCGAAACGCGCCGGCGATTTCGATACGCTTGACGACCTGATCCAGATGACGAGCGCCGATGCCGTGCGCTATCACATGCTGGCGCGCAGCCCCAATTCTCAGCTTGATTTTGATGTCGATCAGGTGGTGAAGCAATCCAACGAGAACCCGGTCTATTACATTCAGAACGCCTATGTTCGCTGCGCCGGCATTTTCAGAGAGGCGGAAGAACGCGGTTTTTCCGACGATGGCGCCGACTTGAGTCTGCTCGGCGCCGACGAACTCAAGTTCATCCGTAAAGCGCTTGAGCTGGGTAATGTGATTGAGCAAGCCGTAACGAATTACGAACCGCACAAGATCGCCTTCTTCGCCCATGAACTGGCCGCCCTCTTTCATCCGATATACGATAAGGTGCGGGTGCTGCATAGCGAAGTGCCCCCGGAAACAGGGGCAGCGCGACTGCGCTTCTATCGCGCGGCGGCCGTCGTATTTTATCGCCTGCTGCGGCTGATGGGCATGTCCGCCCGCGATCGCATGTGAGCCGCCAGGGAAGGACGTAACAATGGGACTCAAACCCGACCACTGGATCAAACGGATGGTCGCGCAACACCGCATGATCGAACCCTTTGTCGATGAGCAGGTGCGCGAGGGCGCTATCAGCTATGGCGTCTCTTCATACGGCTATGACCTGCGCGTGTCCGATGATTTCAAGATCTTCACCAATGTGTATTCCGCCATTGTCGATCCCAAGAATTTCGCCAGCGAGTCTTTTGTCGATTTCCGCGGCGATGTCTGCATTATCCCGCCAAATTCCTTTGCGCTGGCGCGCTCGGTTGAGTATTTTCGCATCCCGCGGAAGGTGCTGACCATCTGTCTTGGCAAGTCGACATACGCCCGCTGCGGTTTGATCGTGAATGTCACGCCCTTTGAACCGGAGTGGGAGGGTTTTGCGACGCTTGAGATTAGCAATACAACTCCCTTGCCCGCCAAGGTTTACGCCAATGAAGGGCTGGCGCAGGTGCTGTTTTTCGAGGCGGACGAAACCTGTGAGCAATCCTACGCCGACAAGAAAGGCAAGTATCAAGGTCAGACCGGCGTGACGCCGCCGCGGATGTAAGGCATCGAAGAAACGCTTGACTGCAGGCGCCGATTACGGCTATACTTTGGCGAATCCTGGGCGATTAGCTCAATTGGCAGAGCATCCGGTTTACACCCGGAAGGTTGTAGGTTCGAGTCTTACATCGCCCACTTGATAATGCAGGCGCCCAAGCGGGTGTCTGTTTTCAATTACCATGCCGTTTCGCCACGGGGCCGAAAACACGAAACCGGAGATCGTCGGGCAAGATGCGGGGAGTGTCCGGGCAGCGAGCGAACTTGACAGACTTTTGTAGATTGTCCACAATATGACAATATTTCTTTGACGGCGACATGGATATGCCTTCAGATACCGAATATGTTCTTGAAGTACGTGACCTAAGAACCTACTTCAATCTGCCGGAGGGGACGCTCAAGGCCGTCGACGGGGTTGACCTGACGATCGCGCCGCATCAGACCGTCGGCGTTATCGGTGAGTCCGGTTCGGGCAAAAGCGTCACGGCGCAATCAATCCTGCAAATTGTGCCGACTCCCGGCAAGATAGAGTCCGGTGAAATCCTCCTGGCAGGGCGTGACGGCAGCACCATCGACATCTGCCAGCTTAACCCGCGCAGCCGGGCGATTCGGGAGATCCGCGGGGCGCATATCTCGATGGTTTTCCAGGAGCCGATGACCAGTCTTTCGCCCGTACACACCATCGGCGCCCAGATTGTGGAAGCGATACAACTGCATATCACGCGTGACAAGCGCAAAGCCAAGGGTCTGGCGCTCGATATGATCAATCGAGTTGGCATTTCCAATCCCATACAACGCTATGATGAATATCCGCATCAGCTATCCGGTGGCATGCGGCAGCGGGCGATGATCGCCATGGCGCTGTCCTGCAGCCCGTCGCTGCTGATCGCTGATGAGCCGACCACCGCGCTCGATGTGACTGTACAAGCGCAAATCCTCGAGTTGATGAAAGAATTGCAGGATGAATTCGGCATGGCGATCATGTATATCACCCATGATTTGGGTGTCATAGCCGAAATCGCCGACGAGGTGAATGTCATGTATCTCGGCCGGGTGGTCGAACGCGCTTCCACGATCGAGCTATTCAGGAATCCCATGCACCCGTATACGCAGGGCCTGCTCAAGTCCATTCCGCGTCTGGGCGGCCGGGGACGGGGGCGCCTGGACGCCATCCGCGGCAACGTACCTGTACCGATGAATCCCCCGCCACAATGTGGATTCGCCTCGCGCTGCGATGAATTCATCGCCGGCAAGTGCGATGTCGCCGTGCCTTCGCTGGTTGACATGGGCGACGACCATTATGTACGCTGCTATTTGCACAGCGAAGAAAGCGAGCCGGTTTATGCCTGAGACGCCTCAACCCGCCGCAAAGCAAATCGGCGATGTGCTGCTTGAAGTGCGCAATCTGAAAAAATACTTCCCCATCGAAAAAGGTTTTTTCCGCACCGTGCACGGACATGTCAAGGCGGTCGATGACGTCAGCTTTAATATTCGCGAGGGTGAAACCTTTGGCCTGGTTGGAGAATCCGGCAGCGGCAAGACCACGCTGGGCCGCTGCATCGTTCGCGCGATTGAACCGACCGGCGGCCAGGTTTTCTTTCGCTTGCCTGCCGGCGAAGAAGTCAATATCGCCTCGCTGGGCAAAAGGGAATTGCGCGACGTGCGCAAGCATTTTCATATGATCTTTCAGGATCCTTATTCCTCCCTCGACCCGCGGATGTCCGTGCTTGAAATCATCGCCGAGCCGATTCGCAACAACAAGCTCTTGGCTAATTCGCGTGAGATTCAGGATCGTGTACGCGGACTGATGGATAAGGTGGGATTGGACATACAACACCTGAATCGCTACCCGCACGCTTTCTCAGGCGGTCAACGCCAGCGCATCGGCATCGCCCGGTCCTTGGCGCCGAGTCCATTGCTGATCGTCTGCGACGAGGCGGTTTCCGCCCTCGACGTTTCGATTCAAGCGCAGATCCTGAATCTGCTGGAAGACTTGCAGGAAGAATTCAACCTGACATTCTTATTCATTGCGCACGATCTTTCGGTTGTCGAACATATTTCGGATCGCGTCGGTGTGATGTACGTGGGCAAACTGGTCGAACTGGCCGATACCGAAGCGCTGTTCAGCGATCCCAAGCATCCATATACCGAAGCGCTTCTATCGGCCGTGCCGACCACCGACCCGGAAATAAAGATGGACCGGATCATTCTGCCGGGCGAAGTTGCCAATCCAGCCGATCCGCCATCCGGTTGCTATTTTCATCCGCGCTGCCGCTATGCCCAGGACATCTGCATGACGGAAACGCCAAAGTGGACGGAGGTCGCGCCGAAGCATTTCGCCGCTTGTCATTTCGCTGATGAACTGGAGCTTCGAGGGGTTGAGCAAGAGAGCTGATGGATTTGCTCGCCTTGGTGATCCTGGCGTCACTGGTCGGCGTCCTGCTGATCGGGCGCGTCATCATTTCGACGACTGATCGCGCCGCCGAGGGCGCCATTACCCGCTATTTCAAGGCGAGCGAGCATATTCTCAAGACGGGCCAACCGCCACCGGATTGGTATGAGATTTCCTTATGGCGTCGGCTGATTGGCCGAGCGGCCGTTCCGGTCAGTCAAGACGCAATCATGGCGCGCCTCGACGAACTGATTCGGTTTTTCGAAGGTTGCCGCTTCTTTGAAGATGAATGGACGCGCGAGCAACTGCTTACCCAACTTGCCGACGTGCGGGATACATGGCAGAACCGCGTGACGCTGTAGACCTCACTCCAGTTTCAGAATTGCCCACATATCCATTTGCGGCAGGGCCAGCCGCGTGACCTGCCCATCGGAAAGCCATTCTAGCGTCTGCGGCGCGCGACCCGGTGCATAAAGGGTGGCGGCGGCAATCTCGCGGTCCAGCAAACTTCTCGACACGGTCACACTGAGATTGCTCAGAGGCGCATATTGATCGGTCTGCGGATCGTAATTGCTGTTGAGCAAATGAATGACCAAGTGTGAACTGGACGCCGTCGGCCGGTAGCGCGGAAGAACGGACAGATTGTCCGCGCCGCCCACCCGAATCTCCTGCCCCACCCGCTCCATCAGGTCATCGATACCGGACCAGGTAATGAGACGGTCTCCCGCGCTGGCAAGTTTGGCTTCCTGTTCGGCGCTCAAATGCGACGGCTCAAAGCGCACGACAGCGCGATATGTCGAAAGATCGGCTTCAAGCAAATGGTCGGCCACCCATTCGTCGCCGCCGACTATGACGCGATAGGGCACATTGGACGCGCTCAGGGCGAGGCAGGCATGCGCCAGATCAGTCTTGGGCGCCGAACGATTCTGTCCGCCAAGATGTCCGCTGCTTAAGCGCTCTCCCAGGTATTGCCTAACGGCACTATTGCTGAAGACCAGGGCGACCGAGGCGACGGACTCGTAGTCGTCAAATAAGACAGGGTATTCCCTTACGAAGTGATAGAGCGCTTCATAGTCACCGGGCTTGCTGTGATACCAGCGATCGGGCTCGCCGGCGAAACGCAGCGTCCACATCTTGTCGGGAACCATGAAGACGTGCCCGTGGGCGTAGGCTTGCGCGATCCAGAGGCGAATATGGCCAGGTCGATCGTTCAGGCGGCAGGGTTCGAAGGCGCGCGGCACGCCGGTAATCGCCACCAGGCGGTCCAGCGTATCGGCTAGTTTGAACGTATAAATTGGCTCGCTGGGAAGGATCTCTTCTTCGGGCGGCCGGTAGTCCATCTCATTGGTATAGAAATCATGGGCATCGACTGCGTACATGAACTCGGCCCAATAAAAGGGTGAGTTGGAGCTCATTGGCACATTTTCGCCGAATTCCTGGGCGTAACGCTTGAATGCGCGGAAGAGCGCATTGACCTCGCGCCACTGATAGTCGAAGTATTCGCGCGCCAAGGGAACAAGCGGCGGGAAGGCGAGGATCTCGGCTCGATAGCGCTCATCGGTGAAATTGCGAGATAGCAAGAAATCGCGATAATTGAATCCGTCCAGATCGTCGATCTGATGCGTCTTTCGATCCGCCTCGGTCAGATTCGTCCTGAGATAATCGCGGAAGCCAGCCAGACAGTGTTGGCAAAAGCAGCCGCCATAACGCGCATTCAAGGCCCCGATGGTCGGAATCGCCGAGTCGATCATCAGCCAATCCGTACCGGCTTGCATCACGCGGCGCAACTGATAATTCAGATAATGCCGATAACCCGGCGCATTCGTGCAGAAATGGTAAGAAGGATGCCCCTTGTACGTATGCACCCACCAGGTCACCGCCGGTTTGTCATTAAGATCGCGCACAGTGGATTCCATGAAGTTGGAATCGAAATCAATCATGCCCATCCAATCAGCATCGAGCTCGACGCGACCTTGGAATTTGGCGCCACAGCTATGCGCCTCGTCGACATCGCGCATCATCTCTTCATCCGGCGGCAGACCGCGGCGGTCGGGCTCGGGCAGGAACCCCCAGCCCAGACCGGTCGCCCGGTAACGCCGGTACACATCCATGCTGCAGGGACGTGTGATGAGTACGTCAGAACGCTTTAGAGCCATTGGCAGCCACCCGCCTCAACTAGAGAGTTTGGTCACATAAGTATAGTAGGCGCCGCGCGACCGCTTGCCAGAAGCATCGACGAGGCGCGTTGTCAATGTCTTGATGCCGCCCGATAAGTCCAGCTCGAATGTCACCGCGCAGTCGCCCGCTGCGACAGTCCGCACAGCTTCCGTCTCGTCGAGTTGCAATCTCGCTTCGACAGCGTTCATCGGGCGATTCGCCTCGTGCGGATGCGAGCGCAGTTCAAATTCGTAGCTGCCGGCTTCTGTAACATCAATGAACCAGAAGCCATTCGCGTCATAGGCCGAGTCGTCGATCCAAGTCTGCCGCCAGGGGACGCGGCCTTCGCTTGGATGCCAGTCGCGGGCGGAAAGCTGGACAGGATTCTCCTGCGGCGCGCCGACCGGAATCGCAACCGTTTGCGAGAAAGCTTTCCGCATTGACTCCCACCAGGCGTTATAGTCACGGCGAAGGGCGGCGACAACCGCGGGATTGTCCGCGGCGACATCCAATTTTTGCCCGCGGTCGCGCGAAACATCGTAAAGTTCGACGCCATTGAGCAGTCGCCAACTTGCATTGAGCAAGGCCGTGTGATGCCATTGCCGCGGCGTATCCGTTTGCAGTTGAATGATGACAGAACGGTCGGGCAGTGCCGACTCGTCACCGCGGAACAAGGGCGCCAGGTTGCATCCGTCAAACTTTAGATCCGTTGGGCGTTCCAGCCTGCATAAGTCGATGAGCGTCGGCAGTATATCGATATGAGCGGTCAGTTGGCTTAACTTGCCTTCCTCTGGCAACTGGTCTCTCCAACGCAGGAAGAAGTTCACCTGATGACCGCCATCGTAGATATCGCCCTTCTTACCGCGTAACCCAGCGTTATAGCCGTCGCCGGTCGCTGGATCAAAGCCGGCGGCCGTGCCATGATCGGCGGTGAAAATCACGATGGTATCCTCATCGAGACCCAGCTCATGCAGGCGCTTGAAGAGGCGGCCCATATTCTCATCAAAGTTGGCAATCATGCCGTAGAATTTCGCTTGCTCTTCCGGCACTCCCTGCGCCAGATAAGGCGCGGCATAAACATCCGGCACGATATGCGGGCCGTGCATGGCATTTGTCGCCAGGTAGACGAAGAAGGGCTCTTTCGTGTTCAGTTCAACAAAGTCCAGGGCGGCTGAGAAGAAGACATCGGTGCAATAACCGCTGCAAGGCTCCGGTTCGCCGTTTCTGAAATAGCTGTCATCGATGTAATTGTTGCCCCAGAAATCGGGCAATTCACCGACGCCTCCGCCGCGGTGGCAGAGCACTTCATCAAAGCCGCGAAAGCGAGGCGCGAAAGGATAATTGTCACCGAGGTGCCACTTGCCAAACATACCCGTTCGGTAACCGTTAGCCGAAAAGACGTCGGCCATGGTGACGGCGGCGGGATGCAGCAGGTGACGCCCGTGAATCACATGCCAAACGCCATTGCGGCAGGCATACTGTCCGGTCAACAGGGCCGCCCGCGAAGGTGAACATAAGGGATCATGATGATGATTGTCGAGCCGCACGCTTTCGCGCGCCATTTGATCGAGATGCGGTGTTTTCAGGAGTGGGTTGCCGTGATAGCCGATATCACCGTAACCCTGATCATCTGTGATGATGAAGATGACGTTGGGATGCGCAGTCACTTTAGCGGTCCCAAGCCGCTTCGTGTTTAAGCCCAACCATGGCGCTGATCGCTTCCTTCCCAGCGGATGATGAAGTCCCAGGGGTATTCAATTGAAGTCAGACCGAGCGGGTCGTGACCCTGTCGAATGCCGTGCGAACTCCACTGCGTTACATGGCTCAGTCCCCAGGTCAGCCCCGTCAGCGGCTCCGCGTTGTCACCGCCGTCGACGCGCAGCGCGCCAGCCGCTTGCGGCGGATCGATGATGGTCGACATCACTTCGAAGTTGATCCCATCGGGCGCGAATTGAATGGTATTCTTTTCCGGACCGCAGCGAGTCAGCAACGCGCCAACGCCGCCGGCATAATTCCAGACCATCACCTCATGGCCGCTATTCGTGAGCGGATTCCGCGTAGATTTAACGTAGGGACCGAGCGGATCATCGGCGACCGCGACGCCCCACTTGCTATCCATATTGCTGTGACCGATGCCTTCGCCTTTGAAGTATAGCCAGTAGCGGCCTTCACGAAACAGCAGCGCCGGATCATGGACGCGCAGGCTGTCGAAGCTGCCTTGCACAGTGGCTTCCAGCGGATGCGCCCGTACATCAATTTCACCCGAGGGATCCGGCTCCACAACCGGCGTCGAACTTTTCGTCCAGGGTCCCGTCGGCGAATCGGCCCAGGCGATGGCGATGGATTCCGGCGTGCTGCGCCAGGTCGGCGCTGCCGTCACTTGATAGACGAGGTAAAAGCGACTGTCATGCGCCAGGACATCGGGCGTGAAGATACTGCGTTCGTCATAGTTGCCGGCTGGACCACGTTCGACCGCCGGCCCCTGCTCTTGCCAAACGTGACCATCGGTCGATGTAGCGTACCAAACATCGGTCAAATCCCAGGGCATGGCGGGGATGGTATCCGTCGCGCCCTCGTGCCCGACCGCCGGGCAGGGATGCGCGCCGCGCGTATACCAGACGTAGTAGATACCAGCGACCTGGATGATACAGCTCGGATCGCGCCGAACGATGCCGCGCTCGTATCCCAGGCCGTGAAGCGGCAAATAGCTAAAGCGCGTGAACCAGGGGTTTTCCTGGTCCCGCCGCTCGAAGCGCTGCATGGCGGCACTAAGGCTCACAAACTATCCTTCGCCAATAGCATCGTGGCGCAACGGTCGCCACACCACGATGCATCGAATCTGCATATTCAGAGACTTAGCTTTCGCTTTCAAAGTACCACTGTTCCGGCATGAACATCACCCATTGGCGGTAGCTGAAGCTCCACAGTCCTTCGGTGTCATTTGGCGGCGTGTTTTTGAGCGAATTCTTGAACAGCAGCGGTTGAGGCGGACGCTGCACAGTGCCAATCTGGTACAGTCCGCGGAAAGTCTTGTCGTGGAATTGTTTGCCCAGCTCGAGATAAGAATCAGAACCGTAGGGCTGCTGCAGCCATTGTTGGCTCAGATCCCACAATTCCTGGATGTCGGCAGGCGGCTCGGCGCCTTTTGCGCCGCCGGTATTGAGCCAGTCGAACCATTCCTTTGAGCCGGCGCGCGCGCCCCAATTCGGTCTGATATTGGCGATGGCGCCAGAGAATTCGCCGATATCAACAATGTCCAAACCCCAGCCGGCGATATCATGCGCGCCGGTGCCGCGCAATTCGGTGTAGAGGCTGCGTTCAATCAGCTTAAGCTGTGACTTGACGCCGACCGCGTTCCAGTAGGAAACGACCAATTCAGCGATCTTGCCCCAGGCTTCTTCCGGCACTGCCACTTGCATATTGATGAACAAGGTCTCGCCATCAGGCTGCAGTCGGAAGCCATCGCCATCGCGTTGGTCCAGGCCGGCTTCGTCCAGCAATTCGTTGGCGCGATCCGGATCGTATTCCGCGAAGTGATCGGTCATCCAGGCTTCGTAGAAACTGGAATCCGGCGTGGGCGCGGACTGAGACGGCGTCGCCAGGCCGAAGTAGATCAATTCATTGATCTCGCTGCGATCAATGGCGATCGACATCGCCTGACGGAAGCGCACATCGTTGAAGACCGCGCGCTTGACCGGGTCCGGATGCGTGAGATTGAACATCATGCTGTATTCGTTGCCACGATTGTAAGTGACCAGCGCCGTGCGGTAGTCGCCCGCCTCTTCATTGTCGCGATAGGTCGGCACGCTCAGCAGCTTGCCCCAGCCGAAGTGGCTGTATTCACCGGCGATGGCGCGCAGGTCTTGTACTTGCAAATCCTCGACCAGAACGCGCCGCAAGCGGTCGGCATATGGCAGCTGATTGCCTTCGATATCCACCTTGAAGAAGTAAGGATTGCGCTCGAAGTGCTTGTTGCCGAAGGAATCCTCGCTGGCAAAGATGAAGGTGTTCAAGGTTGGAATGCCGACGATGGTATCGGTGGCGGTTGTGCCGGTGGCGGTATTGGGGCGGAGCCGCGCATTCAGCAGCTGCGCCCAGCCGTCGAAGCCTGCTTCGGCCGCCAGGTCATTCGCGGCAGGATTGTAATCAATGTGAAATTGCTTGAAATAGTGGGCCGCGCGGAAACCCCGATGGCGCGGGTTGCTCGCCATGCGAACGATCATGGACGGATGCGGCTGCGAAAAGGTATAGCGAACCGTTGTTTCATCGATAGCTTCCAGGAGCGGCTTTTCATTGCCGGGACGCCATTCACCGGGAATGCCACCGGTGACATCTTCATTCCAGAGGATGTCCTCAAACCAGAAGCGGAAGTCCTCAGACGTGAACGGGTGGCCATCCGACCATTTGTGACCCGGGCGCAAATGGATTGTCAACTGGGTCAAGTCCTCGGATTCGGAATAACCATAGGCGATGTTGGGAATAATAGACTGCAGATCGGTGTCGATGGTGAATAGTTTCTGCATCACCATTTCGGAGACATCCCAGCCGCAGCAAGTCGGGCTGGTCGTTGGTCCTGCCAGCTCGCCGCCGTACTCGCCGATTGATTCAAGCGGTTCGACAACGACGGGATCCAGGGGCAAACGTTCCTCGACCGGCGGCAGTTCACCGCTAGCCACGCGTTCCGCCAGCATCGGCGCTTCCTGGTACGACTCGATCGCGACGCCGGAGCTGGCTTCGTAATCTGTGGCGGAGCCGTATTGCTGCGGATAAGTCTTCTCGCTGATGGCTTGCCCAAAGACGAGGCCGCCCAAGGCAAGAAAGATCACCAGAACTAAGGCAAGATATTTTCGATTCATCGTTGCTAACCTCACTATTTGTTTTGAGTAAAAGGGACTGGCAAACAATGCCAGCCCCTCGGATTGTAACGCAGCGGCGCCGCTTTATGCACCACCCTCGAAATACCACTGCTCGGGCATGAACATGACCCACTGACGATAGGTCCAGCTCCATTGGCCGGTCGTGTCATTTGGCGGGGTGTTCTTCAGATTCTGCTTGAAGAGCAGCGGCTGTGGCGGGCGTTGAATCGTGCCGATTTGATACAGCCCGCCCATGGACAAGCGATAGAATTCCTTGCCTAGCTTCAGCCACTCATCAGAACCATAAGTCGCTTCGAGGAAAGCATCGCCGGCAGCCCAGAGGTCCTTGATTTCTTGCGGCGGTTCTTCGCCCTCTTCACCATCGGATTGCAGCCACTGGCGCCAGAGATGACCGGAACCGCGCGCTCCCCAATGCGGACGCATGTTCGAAAGGCCGTTGGCGACTTCGCCGATATCCAGCATGTCAGTTCCCCAGGCGGCCATATCGACCTGGTTGCCGTCGCGCAGCTCGCGATAGAGGCCAATCTCGATCAGCTTGTAGCTGGTCTTGACGCCGACATCGTTCCAGTAGGACGTAATCAATTCGCCAATTTGGCGCCAGGAATCTTCCGGTACTGATACCTGGAAATTGATGAAGAGCGTTTCGCCATCCGGCCGCAGGCGGAAGCCATCCGAATCGCGTTGGTCGAGACCCATTTCGTCAAGGAGTTGGTTGGAGAGGTCGGGATCAAATTGCGCGTAGTGCCCAGGCATCCAATCCTCAAAGAACAACGACGATGGCACTGGTGAATTCTGCGACGCATTGGCCAAGCCGAAATAGATCAGCTCGTTGATTTCGTCACGGTTGATGGCGACCGACATCGCCTGACGGAAGCGCACATCCCAGAAGATCTCGCGAAGCGGCAAGTTTTCGGTTGTGAAGTTGAACATGATCGAATACTCGTTGCCGCGGCTGTATTCCGCCAGCGCCGTACGGTATCCACCGGCTTCTTCATTTTCACGGTAGGTCGGGAAACTGAGCAGCGTGCCCCAGCCATAATGCGAGTATTCACCGGCGATGCCCTTCAGGTCCTGGACTTGCAAATCCTCAACCAGGATCCGGCGCAATGTGTCGGTATAGGGCAGCTGATTGCCTTCGACATCCACCTTGAAGAAGTAGGGATTGCGCTCGTAGTGCTTGTTGCCGAAAGAGTCCTCGCTAGTGAAGACAAAGGTATTCAGCGTCGGCGCGTAGGGATCGGTTTCCGAGCCGAGGTTCCAGGTGAAATTGTAGGGAGACATCTTGGCGTTGAACATCTGGACCCAGCCTTCGAAGCCCAGCTCGTCAGCAAGCGCGTTGGCATCGGCGTTGTAATCGAGATGGAATTGCTGGAAGTAGTGCGCCGGTCTGAAGCCGCGGTGGCCCACTTCACTGCCAAGGGCAATGAGCAGAGTCGGGCGAGGCTCGGCATAGGTAAAGCGCACGCGGATCTCGTCAAGAATCTCGAACTGCGGCAATTCGCCGCTGACCACCCAGGGACCGCCAGGATTCGGCGTGATTTCCGCGTTGGCCAACACATCTTCAAAGTAGAAGCGGAAGTCTTCGGTCGTAAATGGCTCGCCGTCGGACCACTTGTGCCCTTCACGAATCGTGAAGGTAAATGTCATCAGGTCATCCGAAACTTTGTAAGACTGCGCAATGTTGGGAATGATGCTGGTCAGATCAGTATCGATGGTGAGCAACTTCTGTAGACGCATCTCCAGCACATCCCAGCCACAGCAAGTGGGATTGGTCGTAGGACCGGCCAACTCGCCGCCATATACACCGACTTGTTCCAGCGGCTGAACCACAACAGGATTCGCCGGCACCCGCTCTTCAACGGGGGGCAATTCTCCGGACGCGACCAGTTCCGCCAACACCGGCGCTTCACCGTAACCGGCGATGCTGTTGCCGCTGGCAGCCGTATAGGCATCAAGGCCCGCATATTGGAATGGATAGACCATGTCGCCTTCGCTCATGTCTTGCGACAGAACGGTGCCTGACAGCAAGACCAGGCTGACGATCAAGAGTAGAGAAAAAGTGATTCGTTTCATGGGTATTCGTCTCCCTAAGATATCGCTCGATTGAATTTTCGCGGCTTTGTGAGCTCGTTGCAAGTTTCCTCCTTTCAAGCGTACCTGTCACGCAGATCTCGGTTTTTCACGCCGACGTCCGGCGCCGACTTACCATTCAGAATGATGCTGATCTTATGTTTCACAAGCTGTCCATTGTTGACATTCTCGATTCGCCACGCGCTTGCCTCACTTGGAAGCTTCAACTGACCTGGTATTCGCGCAAACGCTCCCAGTCAAATTGAACGCCGTGCCCCGGCGCAGCGGGAGCGCGCATGACGCCATTCTCTAAGGGCGGCGCATTCGTGATAAAGCGCTCCAGGCCAAAACTATGCACCTCCAAAAACGAAGCGTTGGGAATCGCGGCCAGCAAATGCAAATGCAGCTCGTGCACACCATGGGACGTCACTGGCAGGTTATGCGCATATGCCAGTTTTGCCACCCGCATCCAGTTGGTAATGCCACCTATATTGGAGACATCCGGCTCTGGAAACGCGATCCTGCCCTCTTCTATCGTATGTCGAAACTCATAGATCGTATGCAGGTTTTCCCCGGCCGCAATCGGCAGGCCGCCTTCCGTCGCGATTCTTGCCATACCCTTATAATCGTCAGGGATTGTCGGCTCTTCAAACCAGAAGACGCCAATGTCCCTGAACTTTCGCGCCGCGCAGATCGCCTGTTCGACCGTCCAGCGCATATTCGCATCGACCATCAAGGGCATATCCGGCCCAATAAAGTCGCGTACTGCTCGCACCCGCTCGACATCTTCCGAGAGCCGATCCCGCCCCACCTTGGTCTTGATGGCGCGGAAGCCCGCTTCAAGATTGCAGCGCGTCTGCTCCACCAATTCATCCGGACCCAAATGCAGGTCAATCCCGCCGGCATAAGCGCGCACCTCGGGCGAATAGCCGCCAAGCATCTTCCAAAGCGGCTCGTCTTTGATCTGACCGCGCAGGTCCCACAGGGCAATATCGAGGGCCGACATGGCGAAGGAGACCAAACCGCCTCGCCCGACGTAGTGCATACAGCGCCACATTCGCTCCCAGGTCTGCTCGATACGATCCGCAGCGGCGCCGAGCAGAATCGGTTTCAGATCACACTCGATCAAGGCATTGATCGCCGCCCCGCCACGCCCGATCGTATAGGTGTAGCCATGGCCCGCCCGGCCGCATTCGCTTTCCAGCCTGACAATCACGACTTCGAAATCCGTCATCACGCCGTGTGTAGCGTCGGTCATGGGATGGCTGAGCGGCAGACGATAGTATTTGGATTCCACCTGCTTGATAGTCATGTTCCGATCCAAAACACTCTCTGCGGCAATCAAATGAATGTGACCCCGATCATGCGCTTGCTTGGATTTGCAAGCGAATCCAACAAGGGCAGATCATAGCGCAAAGGTGAACGATTTACAAAAGATTGTCAAGTGTACATTGTTGACAATCTGCAATCCTGGCGCTATTATTGGCGCTATCCCATCGCAGCGTACATAATTGTTTCGTGATACGGTCGACCGGCGGTCAAGACTTCTGATGAAGAATTATGTTTTACAGCGCCTGGTATATCTCGTCTTTTTGCTCTGGATGGTTTCCGTTGTCACATTTGTCGTCATCCAGCTGCCGCCGGGCGATTACCTCTCGACCTACATCAGCCGACTTGAACAGGCTGGGGAACAGCTAAGCGACGAAGAGGTCGAGAATCTGCGCCGGCAATATGGGCTGGATTTGCCGCTGTTCTCGCGCTACGTCAAGTGGATCACGCAGGTCGTTAAGGGAGACTTCGGCTTTTCCTTTGACTGGCAGCAGCCGGTCCGCGATATCATTGGTGAACGCCTCGCCCTTACCTTTGCCATTGCGATCCTCAGTGCGATTTTCACCTACGTCGTTGCGATTCCCATAGGCATTTATTCGGCTACGCATCAATACTCGGTTGGCGATTATGTTGTGTCGATCATCGGATTCGTCGGCCTTGCGATCCCAAACTTCATGCTGGCGCTGATCATGCTGTACGTCGGCTTCAAGGCTTACGGTCTTAACCTGACCGGTCTATTTTCGCCCGAATATATCAATGCGCCCTGGAATCTGGCGAAGGTCGGTAATCTGCTGCTGCACCTGCCGATACCAATTATCGTGATCGGCACAGGCGGCACCGCCGGATTGATCCGCGTCCTGCGTGGCACATTGCTCGATGAACTCAACAAGCAGTATGTGATCACGGCGCGCAGCAAGGGCGTCGGAGAAGTGCAGCTTCTGTTCAAGTATCCGGTTCGCGTCGCGTTGAATCCGATCATCAGCAGCCTGGCGTGGCTTTTCCCATCATTAATCTCGGGCGGAACAATCACGGCGATCGTTCTGGGACTGCCAACAGCCGGACCGATGCTTTACCGCGCCTTGATTACCCAGGATACGTTTCTCACCGCCACCCTGCTGATGTTCGTCACCATTCTGACCGTCATCGGCACGACGGTGTCGGATATCTTGTTGGTCGTGGTCGATCCGCGCATTCGGATGGAACGAGCAGCGAGCTAGCCGAGGACGATTATGTTGAAGCGAATCGGCATAGGCGGCGTTAAACCCAAGTCTACGCAGAATGCGTTTGACGAGAGCTACTTTCTTGCTTCTCAGCGTCAGCTGATTTGGCGCAAGTTCCGCCGCCACCGCCTGGCCATGTTTTCGCTAATGATCGTAATCTTTTTGTATTCCATCGCCATCTTTGCCGAGTTCTATGCGATCAACGATCATCATCAGCGACATGTCAAATATGCCAAGGCGCCACCGCATACCCTGCACTTTGTTGATGAGGATGGCAACTTTCATCTGGTTCCCTTCATCTACGAGATGAAGCAAGAACTGGATATGGACACGCTGCAGCGCAACTATACGGAGATCACGTCGAAGCGGTATCCGCTGAGGTTCTTCGTTCAGGGCAAGCCGTATAAGCTGATCGGGCTGATCGAAACCAACATCCACCTGATCGGTGTTGACGAGCCGGCGGTGTATTTCCCTTTCGGTACCGATGAATTGGGCCGTGACCTGTATTCGCGTACGATGCACGCGGCGCGAATATCGCTGTCAATTGGTTTCATGGGTGTGATCATCAGCTTTGGCCTGGGTTGCCTGATCGGCGGCATTTCCGGTTACTTCGGCGGCACAGTCGACCTGGTGATCCAACGGGTGATTGAATTCATTATTTCCATACCCCAGATTCCGCTTTGGATGGCGCTGGCGGCTGCCCTGCCCCCCGAATGGTCATCGACGCAGGTTTACTTTGGCATTACGGTGGTCCTGGCGATGGTTGGCTGGACAACATTGGCCCGCGCCGTGCGTGGCAAACTGCTCGAATTGCGCGAAGCCGACTTTGTCATGGCGGCGCGGATTTCCAATATGGGCGACATCGACATCATCGTCAAGCACCTGCTGCCTTCATTCGCCAGTTTCTTAATCGTCGTGCTGAGTTTGTCCGTGCCCGGCATGATCCTGGCGGAGACGGCGCTCAGTTTTCTACAGATTGGCATCCGTCCGCCGGCAGTCAGTTGGGGTGTGCTGCTGCAAGACGCACAGAATGTTCGCAGCCTAAGCCAAAGTCCCTGGATGCTGATTCCGGGTCTGTTTGTGATCGTCACTGTGCTGGCGTTCAATTTCCTCGGCGATGGATTGCGCGATGCCGCCGATCCATACAAGCAGTGATCTACTGAATGCGCGCGAATATCAACGACAATTCTCGCGAAGCTTGCTACTATAGTCAATTGTGGACGCCCAGGTCATAAAAGGGTGAAGAGAATCAATGCCAGCCTTCGAAATCTATCGTACGCTGCCGGAACAGATCGCGGCTCGCTTGCGGCAAGAAGTGCTTTCAAGCAAGCTAAAACCCGGGGATCCACTGCGCGAAGTAGATCTATCCGAACGCTTCGGCGTCAGTCGAGGTCCCGTGCGCGAGGCTTTCCGTCAACTCACACAGCAAGGTTTGCTGGTGCTGGAACCGAATAAAGGCGTCCGGGTGGCGCAGAACCCGAGCGGTGAAGTGCGGCCGCTGGTTGTTCAACTCCGACGCACGATTGAAACCTTCGTGCTCGACAGCATTTTCGACCGAATCACAGAAGAAGACATCGCGCTCTGGCAAGAGCTTCTCGCCAATATCAGGCTCGCTTGCGAATCGAACGATGTGGATGCGCTGACCGAAACTGATCTGCGCTTTCATCAGGCGATCATACAGAGCCACGATGATAAGGACTTATTCACGCTTTGGCAGCCGATAGCGATGCGAATCATGATGCACTACAATCGGCTGGATGACATCATGGAGAGTTACCGCGAGCACGAGCGCATTCTTGATGCAATCCGTCAGGGCGATCGAGTGGCGGCATTAAAGGCGCTGGAAACCAATATTCAGTGATGCCGCGCCGGAGACGGCGCCCGGCAACCTGATGTCGGTACACGCTGCCGTCTCTCTTCAGAGTGCGTCGACATCCAATATCAGCCTGAAGCCCGCCAAATTATCAAAGGAAGTCAATATGGTGCAAGCAGCCTTCTACGAGGGCAACCGTACAATACGCCATGGTCGCGGCGAATCGGTCGAGCCAAAGCGTGGCGATGTGCAGCTTAGAATATCGCACTGCGGCATCTGCGGAACCGATCTGCATATCTTTCACGGCGCCATGGACGCCCGCGTCAAGATGCCATTGGTAATGGGCCACGAAATGTCAGCGACAGTCCACAAGATTGGCGAAGGCGTGGAAGGTTACGCCGTCGGTGACAAGGTCGTTGTAATGCCGCTGGCGCCTTGTGGCGCCTGTCCGGCTTGTGAAGTCGGCCACAGTCATATCTGTCATAATTTGAACTTCCTCGGCATTGACACGCCGGGGGCGTTCCAAAGTTATTGGACGGTGCCGGCCTACACTTTGCATCGTATGCCGGAACACCTGTCGTTGATGCACGGCGCCCTGATTGAACCGCTGGCGGTCGCCTGCCACGATGTCCGTTTGGCAAAGGTAAAGCGCGGCGACCATGTCGTGGTATTGGGAGGCGGACCCATCGGTATGTTGGTGGCGCTGGTCGCGCGGCAGACAGGCGCAGACGTGATCGTCTCCGAGATCAATCCTTACCGCGTTGATTTCGCCAATCGAATTGGTCTGCACGCTATCAACCCGCAGGAAACTGACTTGCTCGAGCTGGTCATGCAGCGCACAAACGGAGCAGGCGCCGACATTGTCTTTGAAGTATCCGGTTCGCAAGCCGGCGCCGCAATCATGACCGACCTGCTGCGCACGCGTGGTTTGGCGGTAGTGGTCGCGATCTTTGCCCAAAAGCCGCAGATCGATCTCTTCCGATTCTTCTGGCGCGAGCTTCGCCTGCAAGGCGTACGGGTGTACGAGTCGGAAGACTTTGCGGCTGCCATTGACCTGGCTGCGTCCGGCGCCCTTCCACTCGACGATTTGATTACCGATATCCGACCCTTGAGCGCGCTGCAGTCCGGCTTTGAAGACATGGATAAAGGCGGGCGCGTGATGAAGATTCTGCTGGAGCTTTGAATGAACGTACTTGAATCTTTCCGGCTCCATGGCAAGACGGCGCTGGTGACCGGCGCCCGTCGCGGCATTGGCATGGCGATGGCTATTGGGCTGGCCGAAGCCGGCGCCGACATCATCGCCGTCAGCGCCAACCTTGAAGCATCAGGGAGCGCAATCGAAGACGCGGTCAGAACGCGGGGACGCGGATTCGCCGGCTACCGCAGCGACTTTTCCAACCGCGCTGATGTCTATCGTTTCATTAAGAAGGTGAACGCCGACCATCCGGTCATCGATATCCTGGTCAACAATGCCGGCGCCGTTCTGCGAGAACCAGCCGAGCGACACGCGGACGAATACTGGGACAAGATAATCGAGACCAACTTGAACGCCCAGTTTGTACTCAGCCGTGAATTCGGTAAACGCATGTTGACGCGTGGACAGGGCAAGATCATCTTCACCGCGTCATTGTTGACCTTCCAGGGTGGCATTACAGTGCCCGGTTACGCCGCCAGCAAGGGCGGAATCGGACAACTCACCAAAGCCCTCGCCAATGAATGGGCCGGGCGCGGCATCCAAGTCAACGCCATAGCGCCTGGCTATGTCCGCACCGATGTCACCGAAGCCCTGCAAAACGACCCGGACCGCTACCGCGCCATTCTGGAACGCATCCCGGCCGGGCGCTGGGGGAACCCGGATGATTTCAAGGGTCCGGCGGTATTCCTTGCGTCGTCCGCGTCGGACTTCGTTAACGGCGAGATCCTCGTGGTTGACGGCGGCTGGATGGGTCGCTGACCCCCAGCTACTATTTCGAAGACGTCGACTGGCTCAGCTTCAAGTTCCGATTGTCGGCTTATCAAGTTCCGCCTGCTCTTCAAGGATACGCTCCCGCCACTCATCCGGCAGCAAAGTCGCAGGCTGAAACCAGGTATCCTCATGCCAGTGAATATTGCTGCGCTTGAACTCGGGCCGACCACCCTCGCGAGACAGGTCGCAGTCAAATCGCACGAGGTACAAGCCCGTATTCTTGTTGCCGGTTTGCGGAATGATATGACTGAGTCCCCAAGTGATACCAAGTCCGTCGCCGTTATCGGCGAAGGCGTCGGGACAGAAGGGACCGGGCGCGTGTGGCGAGAGTTGTACGTGCGCTTTCGGCTCGAAATTCAGTCCGTCAGCTGCGAATTGGACCGTATCTTTCTCCGGGCCGTCCTGGATGAGCAAGGTCGCGATCCCGTCTTCGTAGGGCCAGAGCATGGTCTCATGGCCCGAATTGGTCACCGGATTCAGATCCGATTTTACGTAAGGACCTTCAGGATGGTCGGCGATCGCCACACCGTTCGCGCGCAGCAAGTTTCCCGGCGACTTATCCGCCGGTGAACCTTTGTAATATACCCAGATTTTCCCCTTGTACACCAACGGATACGGATCGTGGATGGCGCAACTGTCCCATTCGCCTTCGGCTCCTTGCGCAACCACTGGCCGATCCAGCCGCGTCCAGGGACCATCGGGCGAATCAGACCAAGCTATACTCACGTTGACGCAGTCATTCTGGCGCCACATCGTCGTGAAGGTCTGATAATAAAGATAGTATCGTCCGTCGAATACGAGGACGTCCGGCGTGGAAAGCGAGCGATCGCCGTAGTTGCCTTTTGGCGCGCGCGCCACAGCCACGCCCTGTTCAACCCAATCGAAGCCATCCTTTGTAGTCGCGTAACAAATATCCGCCAGGTCCCAATCCACCACCGGGATTTCGTCATTCGCTTGGTCAATGTTGAGGCGGCCAACCGGCATATACTTCGTGCGTCGGCGCGTGTACCAGACGTAATAGGTGTCGCCGATTTTCAAGACTTTGGATGGATCGCGGCGCGAAACTGAGAGTTCGGAATCGTCCTTGCCGATGCCGGTGACACGGGAATAGCGGAAGGTGGTATAAAATGGATTCCCGCTGTCTTGCTTCGGCGTCCACATATCATAAAGTCGATGCGTCGCCGCGCTCAGCGGGCGATCGGTAGGCTTTTCCAGCGGCAACCTTGCGGGAAATGCGGACGTAGACTTCTTGGAGTCGCTCATATTTCCTCCTGAATTCATCTGCAATTGAAACACCATCAAATTGATTGACGCAGCCACGCACTGTATAATTTGTAAATTGTAGACAATAGACATATACCCGTCAAATAAGTCAGTCTAATGCGCGTCCAGATTCATCCGCGTGCAGAGCGGAGGCACACCAGATGATTGTGGCCGATTACATCGTTATCGGCGCGGGCTCTGCCGGAGCGGCGGTTGCCGGCCGACTGAGCGAAAACGCTAAATCTTCCGTGCTGCTCCTGGAAGCTGGCGGACCGGACAGCGAGCCCAATATCCACGTTCCGGTACGATTCTCCGATCTATTTCATAGCAAAGTCGACTGGGATTATGTGACCGTGCCGCAGCCGGGCCTCAATGGGCGCCGCGAGTATGTGCCGCGGGGCAAGGTCTATGGCGGCACCAGCTCGATCAATGCGATGGTCTATCAGCGCGGCCATCCCTCCGATTACGATCGTTGGGCGGCGCAGGGCAACGACGGCTGGGCGTACGCAGAGGTGCTGGCTTACTTTCGCAAGATGCAGAATCAAGAGCGCGGCGAATCGGAGCATCACGGCGTTGGCGGACCCATCAACGTGGCCGATCCGCAGGATCCGAATCCACTCAGCCAAGCCTTCGTTGAAGGGGCGCTCGAACTGGGTTATCAGTACAATGCCGATTTCAACGATGGCCAACAAGAAGGCTTTGGGATTTACCAGGTCACGCAGCAGCGGGGGCAACGTCACAGCAGCGCTGTCGGTTACCTGCGGCCGGCGCTGGAGCGAAACAACTTCACCGCCCTGCCCTTTGCGCAAGTGACACGACTCCTGTTTGAAGGCCAACGCTGCATCGGCTTGCAATACGAGCATGAAGGCGAACTCAAAGAGGCGCGCGCAGCTAAAGAAGTGATCGTCTGCGCTGGCGCGATCAATTCGCCACAACTGCTGATGATATCGGGCATCGGACCGGCTGACCATCTCGGTGAAGTGGGAATTCAGACCTGCGTTGACTTACCGGGTGTCGGGCAGAACTTGGCGGATCACGTTCAGGCGCCGATCGCCTACCACTGCAGGCTGCCAATTAGCCTGGTCGGCAAAGACTCGCCGGAGCAGGCAAGGCGCTATGCGCAAGAAAAGATGGGCATGCTCACGTCTAATCTCGGCGAATCCGGCGGGTTCGTGCGGCTGGATCCCGCGTCGCCGGCGCCCGAATTGCAATACCACTTCGGACCGGACTGGTTCGTCCGCCATGGCTTCGAATGCCCGGCCGGTCATGGCTTCACGGTTCTGGTCGGGCTTGTTGGAACCAAGAGCGTCGGCGAGCTCAAGCTGCAATCGAGCGATACGCTAGCGCCGCCATTGATCGATTTTGCCTGCCTCAGCCACGATGACGATATTCGCATGCTCTTGCAAGGCGTCAAGCTGGGGCGCGAGATTGCGGCTACATCCGCCTTTGACCAATACCGCGGCGCCGAGTTCCTGCCGGGCGATCACGTCACCGGCGATGATGAACTCGTCGATTACATCCGTGACTTCGCCACCACCATTTATCACCCGGTTGGAAGCTGTAAGATGGGCAATGACGCCATGGCGGTTGTGGATGAACGATTGCGCGTGCGCGGCGTTACGGGATTGCGCGTCGCCGACGCTTCGATCATGCCACATATCATCAACGCCAATACCAACGCGCCGTGCATTATGATCGGCGAGAAAGCGGCAGACATGATCTTGGAGGACAACCGGTCGTGAGCAAGGTCACAAGCAATGCACTGCTATTGCCGGGCGAGCCCGGTTGGGAAAAACCGGCTGATCAGCCGCTAAGCGCCGCGACCGAGCGACTCTATGACAGATGGGGCCGCTTTCAAGATTCAGCCAGCGAATTCTACACGACATTCAAATACAGCCGTGTCAGCGGCATCGGCAAAGAAGCCGGCGTTACGCGGCGCGATCCGACGACCGTACTGCGGATCGACGGTACCTACTATGTCTGGTACACGCGGCGCCAGACAGTAAACGAGCGCGATCATTACAATAAGCCGCCAGATCGTGTTCAGAACTGGGATACACCGGTCTTCGACTGGGATTTGGCCGAGATATGGTATGCGACGTCCAAGGACGGATTTCACTGGGAGGAGCAGGGTGTCGCGGTTCGGCGCGGACCGAAAGACGGCTACGATGGTCGCTCGGTCTTCACGCCCGATGTGCTGAAAACGAAGGACAAGCTCTACCTCTATTACCAGGCGGTTGATTACCCGTATCGGACGCGCACGCGCAACACAATCGGTATGTCCTGGTCGGAGTCGCCTGACGGACCCTGGCGCCGCGCCGAGTCACCGGTATTGGAGCCGGGCGAACCAGGAGAATGGCTGGGCGACGACGACTCCGGCGAGGTGCAACGTTACGGCGCCTGGGACAGCCACAAGGTACACGATCCATTCATTCTCGTTCGCGAGGGCAAGTACTGGCTCTACTACAAGGGTCAGCCGATGGGCTGGACGACCAAGTATTCGCCTGGCATCGGCTGGGGAGTCGCCTTCGCAGAACGGCCGGCGGGTCCTTTCATTAAATCTCCGCTGAATCCAGTTACCAACAGCGGCCATGAGACTTGCCTTTTCCCCTATGGCGAAGGCTTGCTCGCGATCTGCGGCCATGATGGACCGGAGAAAGACACCATTCAGTACGCCGCCGACGGACTGAACTTTGACGTGGTGGCGCATGTATTCTTGCCGCCGCTGGCCGCCGGTCCCTTTGCGCCGGATTCCTACTGCGATAGCAGCGACGGCGCGGGAATCAGCTGGGGGCTTTCGCATATTGCCACCGAGGAAATGAAAAGCGGCAACTCATACATCGTGCGCTTCGACTGCAATCTGCGTCGAGATGTCGAGCGACCCGGCTTTCGCGGCAGCAACATACGCTTTCCGGAAGAGGTGTATTTCTCAGCGGATCTGGCGCTGACCGAAAAGAATATGACGCCACTGACCTACGCGAACCAGCCTGAGCGTCCGCCTGAAGCTCGGCCGGCGACGCCGATCAGTAAAGCGACGGAGCGGGTCTACGATACCTACGGCATCTACAAGGATCAGGGCAGCGAGTTCTTCTCCGCTTTCAGGTATTCGCGCATCACTGGCATCGGCAAAGAAACGGGTGTGACGCGCCGCGATCCGACGAAAGTAATCAAGCTTGGCGACAGCTATTACGTCTGGTATACGCGGCGGCAAACTGCGCAATCGTGGCGTGGAATTGCCCATGCCAGCGAGACGCGCCCGGCTTGGGACTGGGACATGGCGGATATCTGGTACGCCACATCGGCTGACGGCTTTCGTTGGCAGGAGCGAGGCCCGGCCGTCACGCGCGGCATCACGGGTTCGTTCGACGATCGAGCGGTGTTCACACCCGATATTCTGGTACACGAGGGCAAGTACTATCTCTATTATCAAGTCCTGGAAGGTGTCTGGAAGCACCGTACCGTGCATCAAATTGGCATGGCCTGGGCGACTTCGCCCGATGGTCCCTGGACCAAACTGGATCGGCCAATCTTGCGACCCGGCAGATCCGGTGAATTCAGCGGCGAGGCGGATCACGCGGATGCGATCGCGAGCTATGGCGCTTGGGACTCGCATAAGCTGCATGATCCTTACGTCTTGAAGTATCGCGGCCAGGTCTGGCTGTACTATAAGGGCGTACAATATGGCAAAACCTACCGCCATGATCTGGGCATCGGCTGGGGCGTGGCCAATGCCGACGACCCGCAGGGTCCTTTTCTAAAGTCGCCTCTGAATCCTGTGACCAACAGTGGCCATGAGACCTTCCTTTATCCATTCCGCGAAGGCATCGTCGCCATTACAAGCCACGAAGGCCCGGAAAAGAATACGGTGCAATACGCGCCCGATGGCCTGAACTTCGAGGTCGTTGGCAAGGTGACTGTGCCGCCGGTCGCGGCGGGACCCTACGTGCCTGACGCCTTCACCGACAGCGGCGACGGACGTGGCGTCACCTGGGGACTATCGCATATACAGCACGGGCATGACCGCCGATTGGCAAACGGCTATCTCGTGCGCTTCGACTGCAATCTCAGTCGGGACGAGCAGCGCGCCGGCTTCTACCGCGCCTGGAACTACCGCTTTCCCGAGTCGGTCTATTTCAGTCGCGACTTCGCGCTTGACGCGCAGATGAAAGAAGATGCCTTGCGGCTGATGGCGGAAGTGGACGAGGACACCAGAACGCCGGACCAACGGTAATTTAGCGTGACCGCAAGGCGGCTTGTAGAGGTTCCAGGAGAGACTGGGCTACCATCGCGTTGCCATGTTCGTTGATGTGCACGCGGTCAAAAAATATGTCATCTTCATGATCGCGGAAAAGCTCAGTGCGAAACAGCAGATCAGCCCATTTCTCCCGGGAGGCCATTTCACGCAGTATCGTGTCCACATCGCGATACAGCTCAACAAAGTCAGGGAGCTGTTGATCAAGCTCGGACATAATTACAATTTCTGTCGCCGTCGGATTCAATTTGGCGAAGATCGCCGGCTGCCAGACGAATAAGACCGATACGCCATATTCGGCGGCCGCGGCACGAATCAAGCGCCGGCTAGCCAGCCACCTGTCAGCGATCGCCTCCGCGCTCGCTCCCTTGGCGGCGAGCAAACTCCAATCGTATTGGCTGAGGTCTGCGGCTGGCAGGCGCAGTACAGGCTGCCCGCTGCGCAGAAGTCGGCCCGCTTCGACATCACTCACGCGCTGGCTTTCACGTAGAGGGATGCCGACCAGGCCTTGCAGCCAGGCGGAAAAGACATTGTTAAAGCCATGATAGAATACGGCAAGATCGGGCACGTTCCCCAGCGCCAGCTGCGACTGAAACAGGATCAAGTCCTGTGTGCTGACGTAGCCGGTCTGCGCGTAATTTCGCGTGACGGCAGGCAATCCGCTGTCGGCCAGCAATTTCGCCACTTGAGATGGAATCGTATATTCATCGCGGGCGCCCTCGCCCCACATGGTCGAACCGCCAAAAAAATAAATGCGCCGCGCGTTTTCATCGTCCGTGACTGTAAGCGTCCGCCGCAGTCCGTTAGAGCCGACATTGATAAAGTCGCCCGCAATCGGCTCGACAGTCCAATAGCTGTATGGCAGCCAGCGTACGCGCGTACCTCCCTGCTCAGCCCAGAATTGCTGCGCTGATGGCGCCGAGCCGTCATCAATGAAGGCCAGCTTGCGGTAATCGAGTGCGCCGCGCAGTCGCCCTGGAATCCCGGATAGCATGACGAGCCGGCTGGAAAAGATAAAGAGGACCGCCACGACAGCAAGCGCGAAAATCAGCAGGCCGGCCAAAGCCAGAATATTGCCATGGCGCAGAAATGACGCGCTTACCACGCGCCAATGAATGGTCAACTGGAGACTGACAAACACAAGTGTCCAGCAGAAGAAAAGAAATCGCGCTGGATTCATGATCGACGGCGCGATGTCTCGCAGGACAACAACTGCCAGTATATTAGCTTCGACCAGCACAAGAATAAGGACCAGGCTCAGCCAGAGATTGCCTAAGGTCTTGGCGAATCGGCTCGCAATGCGCTCCGAATCAGCCGTGTCGAGGCGGTAGATCCTGAGCATTGAGATAAATGCGATGGCCGTTACGATGCCGCCGCCACCAATGGCCGCTCGCCGTATTTGCTCATACGCCGCGTCGGGAGATGCCGGCGACAAACACAATAGTATCCAGCTGATCAGCAAAGGGAGCCAGGCGACGAGCGCAAACCCAAACAGACTTCGCGCCAGCGTCATCGCGCCATCATAAGACGGCTCAGCAGCGTTGCCACTCACGTTTTCAACTCAGCAACTAGGCTGAACATCAGCGGGATATTGCGCGGCAGATGCTCAGCCGCGGCGTAGCGGCGCCCGTCCAAGTCGCGCATGTCCGGCATTGGCTTGAAGCCGTTGCAATAGCTGTATTCAGCCAGATGTGTCAAAGTCAAGCCGGCTTCGACCAGCGCCATCACCAATTCGGCGATGCCCCATTGGTATTCGACGCCGGGATATGGATTGCGAAAGTCGTGCGCGCCAGGCCGAAGTTCCTCGACTTCCGCAGCGCTGCCGGTCAGCGCCACATAATCGCCGATTCCGGCTTCAAACTCGTAGCTGATGCCACCCATGTAATCGTATCGCAGCCGCCACTCCTCGTCGAACATGGAAAAGGCAGGATGGAAGTCGACCAGCACGAAGCGCCCTCCCGACTTGAGACAGCTGGCGATGCCGCGGCCCCAGGCTTGCAGATCGGACAGCCAACAAATCACGCCGTATGAGCAGAAGGCGATATCATAGCGCGTTTCGTCGTTCAGAAAGTAATCGTAGATATCCGCGCGTATAAAGGTAGCGGTGATGCCGCTGTCACACGAGAGCTTGCGGGCGAAACGAATCGCCTCGTCGCTAATATCTACACCGGTCACGTCCGCATCCAGGTGATTGGCAATGCTGAGCGAATCTTGCCCGCTATTACACTGGATATGCAGCAGGGACTTACCCGAGATGCCCCCAAGCAAGGTTAGCTCCTCCGGAAACAGTGTGCAGCCGCCATTACGAAAGAAGGCGGCTTGGTCGCCTTTGTGGCTATTGTGCGCCTTCGTTCCTTCGTTCCAGGACAGGCGATTCATTTCGTGGTGCGCCATATTAGGCATCGTATTCAAAATCCCCGCTGCCGTCAATTTGATTCGATTCTAGCCGCTCGAATATGCAACTTCAATCCATGGTATGGGCAGCCACTTTCCGCGCGAATCTCTCTGTATTAGGGGCGGGCGATATGCTATTCTTTATCGCTTGTGATTTGGCATGTGTATCCGAGGTTTGCCCGGCATGATTCTGCGCAGTTATATCGATCCAGCTGAGAACCGTGAAGCGACGCGCAAGCTTCCCCGCCTGATGGTCGAAGGTCTGCTGCTTGGGGGCAGCGGCCTGGGTGTCCTGGCGCTGATCTTTGAGACCGCCGCCGATGCCTTCAGCGTCGCCGCCTATTAGACATTGCTCGCCATTCATGGAGCCAGCGGTTATCACGACATTGCAATTCTGGCCTTCATCGTCTTATCGATTATGCTGTTTTTCGGCATCGTGCCCGCCTACAAAGCCGGCGCCTACATCCGCCCAACGGCCGGCGGCAGCGGTCCCCTGGTCGAAGCGATAGGTCCACCGCGATTGCGCTGGCTCTCGTGGGCGGGCACCAGCTTGTTCTTTCTTGATGCCGTCCTGACGATCATCATCAGTTCCATCTCCGCGGCCGACGTACTGATGTTGCTCTTTCCCGAATTCGCACCGTATCGGATTCTGATCGCCGAGGTCTTTGCCTTCTTCATCATGTCGGTCCTGGTGGCCGTCGGTCCCAAACGCACCGTGCCGCTCTTTTTGCTTGGGGGCGGCGCCTTCACCATTTTCACAATGTTTGCCCTTACCTTGGTCGGCTATAGCGCGCTGGCCAATCCGGAGTGGGCCTATCTAACCAGCGGCATTGTCCACCGGCTGGAGGAAGCGCAAGTGGTCGATCATGTCGTGCGAGCCGCTGGCGATTTGCCGACAATTGGCTCAGTGCTTTTCTTTCAGTTTTTCTTCCGGTCGATGAGCAGCGCTATGTTGGGCTTCTCGGGTTATGAAGTGATCCCCGCAAGCGGCAAACACGCCGCACGCCCAAAATGGAAGGTGATCAATACTGCGCTTACCCTCGCCGCGCTATTCCTCATCGGTACCGGTATCCTGCAACTTGCAGCCGCCAAATCGTGGAATATCCCTTCAACCGAAGGCTACAGTACGCTCTTGATTGAATATGAAATCGTGGCGGCGCAGACCTTCGGACGCGGTGTCAATCCCGCTGAGATCACGATCGGCGAATCGGAGCTGTCTCAAGCGGAACAAACATACGACGAGTGGCAAGAGCAAGCGCGGCTGGACGCGCTGCTTCACAATGGCGAGCAACAGGGCGACGACTCGATAGCGCACAATCGCGAGGAAGATATCGCCACCATCGCCGGCAATCTCGCCGTCGCTCGGGCGATTGAAAACGCGCTGCGAGGCACAGACGGCCAAGGCATTCTTTCGCTGGCGGCGCTCTTACTGGCGATAATATTGCTCCTGGCCCAAGGCGGTGGCTACGTTGGCGGCGCGGCGGTCGCTTCCAATGCCGCAAAACTGGGACGATTACCCGGTTTTTTCGCCAATGATCGGATTGGCATCGCCGTCATCTGGGGCTTCGCCGCCGCCTTCATCCCCTTGATTCGCGAAGTGGTTGTGGTGGAAGCGTACTACGCCTTTGGCTTCGTTAGCGCCTTTATCATCACCAGTACAACGGTCTTCTTCGTGCGCGACAACGCGCTGCGTGACCGAGGCATCGTACCGAATTCACCCGCGGCGCGTTCACTGCGTTTCGCCGGCTTGCGCGGCATGATCGCCAGTTATGCCATGGGCATCGTGCTGATCACGCAGAAGACGGATGCCCTCGGCGCGATCGTCGGACTGGCGGTGATCATCACACTCTTCCAACTGTATTGCGCATACGGCGGCGCGCGAAAAGACCCGGAGAAACTGTCGGCCTACACGCCAGATCCCCCGCGCAAGCCGGATTACGAGAGCGGCATACAACGCGCCCATGACAAGGCGCGCGCCCGCGGCATTATCGACCGCGTCAACGCCTTGCTTGAGGAAGGCGCGCTGGTCAAGTTCAATGTCGATTCCGCGCGCATCAGGCGGCTCGTCACCTATGTCTACAACCTGGAACCAGACGCCTTTGAGCTGCAAAAGATGGAAGCGCAATATGATGACGAAGTGGCGCATGAGCCGAGTGCAGCACTTGAAGCCACCTACGACAAATATTTCAGTGCGCGCAATGACATCCTCATCAAGATCGAGACGTATTCGCATTACGGCATCTTCACATTTATCGACAAGTACTATGCCAATTGGGTGAACGAAGAACACGGTCGCGATGCCTCGGACGTGCAGAAAGCAATGATCAGTTTGCTCTTCCCGCTGACGAATGATGACGCCATCTTCGAACAATTCCAGCAATATAAGTGGGATAAACAGCCCGAAGCGATCTGGCAATTCTGTCGCGAGCGTTATTCCTGGGCGAAAGATCAATGGCCGAATCTGAGCGGTCGACTGACCACCGTTTGGACGCTTCAGGAGGTGGGACTTATACCCGACGAAGTCGATATCAGGACGATCATTTCGGTAAACGCGCGCAACGAAGTGCGTGAGGTCAAGATTCATACTCATGGACCCCCGCTTCACGCCAATAGCGGCGATACGGAAGCGGCGGGAGCACAAGACGCCAAGCCGGAAGAATGAGAGATTGCCGGCGACCGAAATCTCACCGAAACCATGCGATATCTAATCGCAATGCGCTTGCCCGTGATTGTCCGCAGGTTTATAATCCGTGATACGAATCGTGGGATCTTTGATGGATTACATTGACCTGACGCAGACGGCGCTCGCAGCGCTTCAACCACTGACGAAGACGAAAACACAGCAATACGACCGGAACGAAGCATATGGCCTTGTTGGCAAGTTTCTCGGCGCGTTGATACGCAAGAGCAGGCTAAATGCCGCGCGCTCGATCGAAGAATGTGCCGGCTTTCTTCACGTGGAAGCACAGCTTTTGGACGACTGGGAATATGGAGAGCAAGTGCCCAGCTTGCCTCATTTGGAATTGCTCGCAAACTTCCTTACCGGAACCGCCGGCGAATTGGATAATGCCGATTGGCAGCACATGCATCCGCCCGGTGACGAGTATCTTGTGCTGCGACAGCGCTTGATCGGCGCTATGCTGCGGGCCGCGCGCGAATCAACCGACCAGAGCATTGAAGAGTTAAGCGCGTTCACTGCGCTCGATGTTGAGTTGCTGGAAGCCTACGAAAACGGCGCAAGAATGATACCTTTAAGCCACCTCACAGCACTGGCGCAGGCAGTCGAAAGCGACTTGAGCGATTTCACCGAACCGAATGGCGCTGCCCGCGCGAAGCCAGAATCAGCAGCGCAAAGTCAGCGAAAACTCGAGACTGGAAGTGAACTGCGTCTATTCGCCAAAGACAGTCAGAATGAGGCCTTCATCCGACTGGCGATGGCCTTCCGCCACATAGAAAGGCAGAATCTGCATCGTATCGCTGATGCCCTCTTCGCGATCCTCAAGGCGCGGGAAGACAAGCACGGTGGGATACTGCCCGCTTCCTGACGCCACGACAATGACCGCTTCAACATCTACAACTCATCGGACGCTGGTTTTTCTCCTGCTTGTCAGCTTGATGACATGTGTATACATGCTAACCTATCGGGCGGTGATTCAAGCGGGCGATACGCGGCGCGCCCTGGACGCGGTCACCAGCTTGTCACGCTATGGTGACTGGTTGATGGATGAAGCGAACTGGGTCAAGCCGGCCCTGCGCATCCGAGAAGCCGACGATCTACCCTTGGGTGAGTACGACGTCGACGAAAAGCTGAATATCCAACTCGCCCTCCCCTTGCTGAGAATCGCTGAAATCCTGCCGCTCCTGGGAAACATTCACACCGTTTGGCTGTTCAACGTCTTTGTTTGTGCGCTAAATGTCGGACTAATTTATTTGATCCTGCGGGCGCTACACTTTGACGACCTGGTATCGGTGGTTGTCGCTATCACCGCTGGCTTGGGGACGAATCTTTGGGCATACAGCCAAACATTCTTTCGCGAGCCGCTGACATCATGCTTCATTCTCTTTGCGCTGCTGATGCTCCAACTCGCGCGCGAAAGAAGCCGGCTTCATTTCCTGGCATTTCTGGCTCTAGCCGTCGCGGGATATTTGCTAGCGCTCGAAACCAAGTATTCAGCCCTATTGGCGCTGCCGGCACTTGTAATCTTTGGGTTGCCAGCCATACCGCGGGTACGCGTTGAGTCGCAACGCCTGCTTGCAGCTGCCCTTCTGGCGGCGTCGCTGTTACTGTTGCTGCTCCTGATGCTGATTGATCCGCTTCCCTGGGTGGTGCAAGAGCAGCTTGGACAGTTCGGATACAGAAGCGAATATATCGGTGAGGCTCTTCGCACCTATGTCCTTAGCCCGGGCGCGAGCCTGTGGGGAACATCGCCGATCGTCTTGCTGGCTCCGCTTGGCGGTATCATACTTTGGCGGCGGGCGCAAAATCGCCTCCTCGTTTTCGCCTGTGTCTTCTTCATCACTTATTCGATCGGGCACGCTGTCTCAACCGGTCCTCACTGGTTTGGAGGTCTCAGCTGGCCGCCACGTTTTCTGCTGCCGGTATTGCCGGCGCTGATGCTGTTGACCGCGCCGGTAGCGGAGGTGATCTTGAGCAGACGCCACCGAGTTTTGCGGATAGTCTGGCTCATCCTGCTGGCCTATGGCTTCTGGATACAGTTTGCCGCCGTTTCCCTCAGTTGGAACCATTACAGTGATTCACTTCCGCCGGAGTCGAGCGGACTGGCTGAATGGACCCCCTCATTAATTCAGCCACAGTATTTCCGCTGGGTTGTCTTGCCGCAGCGGTGGAACGATCTTGGTCTTGATTTCCTTTGGACACGCGCTCAGCTGCCGACCTGGGGAGTCAGCTTCATCACGCTCGTAGCTGTTCTCTCTATCGCCCTCGCTCAGCTTGTACGCAATCGGCGCAGCCGCTGGCGCTTTGCGGCCCCTCCGCTAGCGGCACTTTGCCTGTCTTTGATACTGCTGAATCTCACTTCCGCCCACTTCAAAGATCCGCGAACGCAATCACAGAAGCGGGCACTGCATGAGGTGCTCGACAATCTGTCGCAGCATGCCGAAGCCGATGACGTGCTTCTGCTGACGAGCAATGATTATGGTGAATTCGTTCTGAATCATTGGAATGGCGACTTGCCGCGTCCAATTGTATTGCCGCGGCCCTTGGCGCAGGCGGCAAGCGACAGGCAGCCTGCGCAGGTGCTCTCGGACAATCCAAATGATTGGTTTGATGTCCGCAGCTACCGCGTCATTCAGCACCTGGCGCGGCATCATGACCGCTTGTGGGTGCTCGACAATACCAGCCCGTTCATGACCTGGAGCTACAGGCCGCTTGAGCGCTATCTGGCGCAGCAATATTTCCCGCTGCGGACGGTCAGCCTGCAGCAGAACGATGACACGGTAAGGCTAATGGAATACAGCACAGTCAACGCGGCGCCGCAAGCGCTGGGGCGCTTTTCGGGCGACACTCCCGTTGGTCTGCGCTACGGCGATTATATACACCTGCGCAGTTTATTCCTGCCGAGTGGCGAAAGTTACAAGCCGGGCGACGTTATTGAGTTGTCATTGCTCTGGCAGACCGAGGCAAGGCTTGCCGTCAACTATACGGTCGCCTGGTTTATCGCTGGCGCCGATGCCGATCAGCCGCATGCACAAGGGCAGGACTCGGGACCACAGGACGGCTTCGCGCCGACTTCCGCCTGGAAGCCAAATGACTTGGTTTGGGACAACCGCGCGCTACGATTGCCCGGCACCACCCCCCCCGGCGACTATCACATCTGGGTGCTGATGTACCGGCACGACAACGCGACGGGCGAGATCCTTCGTCTGCCGGTCAGCGGGGCCAGGGTCATGGAGGGCGGCACGGTTGGCGTCTTGCCCGTCACGTTGACGGTCGACTGACAATCCCCTTAAGCCAGGATCGCATCGAAGACGGCCACAGTCCAAATCTTCCATTCTGCAATCATTCATACTCGACTAAACTTGCCCCTGGTTTAAACCACCCGCCGTTACGGAGCAGCCATGGCTGTTGAGTTCCGCGTGAAGTCCCCGATCAGGACGAACCACGCCGGCCCTATTCGTTTCATCCTGTCACATATTGCCCGTCATCCGATCACCGCTTTATTGCTAGTGATCGGCGCATTTACCAACGCCTTTCTCGCGGGTGTTGTCCCGGGCGCCTTGGGCACCGCTTTCGACGCCGTTCTGCTGATGAACGACGAGACGCTTAAGCTCGTGCTCAACAGCGTCCTCCTGATTATGGTCTCGCAAACGCTGCGCTCGCTGCTGCAATTCATGCGCAATTTCGCAGCCGAAGTTTTCGCCCAGCGATTTGAGCGGGACATCCGCGATGAACTTTATTCCAGCCTGCTGGGAAAAAGCATGAGCTATCACGATATGCAGCCGGTGGGCGAGACGATGGCCCGGGTGACCAACGATGTGCGGGAAATGAATTTGATGATGAACCCGGGTGTCAATCTGATCACCGGCGCCAACATGTTCCTCATCATGCCGGCCCTGTACGCCCCCGCCATCCACCCGCATCTGATCGCCGTACCGCTGTTTTTCATCGTCGCGCATATACTGGTGCAGATTTACTTTATTCTGAGTTTGCATCCAATCGCAAAAGAGGTGCGAAGCAGCTTCGGACGCATGAACGCGCGTCTGGCAGAATCACTCGATGGATTGGAAGTCGTTAAAGGCGCAGCGCAGGAGGACGGCGAGATCGGCGCCTTCAACGGCTTGGCTGACCTGGTCCGCGACCGGTTCATTGATCAAGGCGAGTTTGAAGCGCGCTATCTCTCGGTTTTCATATTCGGCGTCACGGTCGTTGCCGCGCTTATTCACGCCACCGCCCTGTTTCGTGACGGCTTAATCGTTGAAGGCCAGGTGATCGCTTTCCTCGGACTAATCAACCTGTTTCAGTTTCCCGTCTTCATTTCGCTCTTTACTTCTTCTCGCATTGCCTCCGGCTACGCCAGTGCCGTGCGCGTTCTCGAAGTGATCAAGACGCAGACCAAGCTGGATCAAAACGAGCAAGGCTGCGGCGACGTCATCAAGGGGACGATCAGTTTCGAGAATGTCTCATTTGGATACACCGATGAGGACGTGCTAAGCCAAATCTCTTTCACGGTTGAGCCCGGGCAGACGGTGGCGATCGTCGGCCAAACCGGCTCGGGCAAGAGCACGCTGAGCAAGCTGGTCAATCGCATCTACGATGTTGATGCCGGGCGCGTGTTGGTGGACGGCGTCGATGTGCGCGATTGGAATCTGCAGGCTTTGCGTTCCCAGATCAGCATCATTGAACAGGATATCTTTCTCTTCGGCCGCAGCGTTGCCGAGAACATCGCTTTCGGACGTGATGATGTCAACATGGACAGCATCGTGCAATCCGCCAAGGCAGCTCAAGCGCATGAATTCGTTTCCGCCTTTCCCAGCGGATATGACACGGTCATCGGTCAACGTGGCCAGACGCTGAGCGGCGGGCAGCGGCAGCGTCTCGCGCTCGCCCGCGCTTTCCAGACCGATCCACCTGTGCTTATCCTGGACGACAGCACAAGCGCAATTGACAGCGCGACGGAAGACAAGATTCAACGCGCAATCTGGTCGGCGGCGAGCGGGCGCACGACCTTGCTGATCACTCATCGCCTGTCGCAAATCCGCTGGGCGGATCATATCGTCGTGCTGCGCAGCGGACGAGTTGCTGCCCAAGGCACACATGAAGACTTGCTGCGTTCGTCGCAATCCTATCGGCGTATTTTTGACCGTTATGCCGAATCTGATTCGGGCGCGCGGTCAATCGCGGGAGAATGACGTGGCGGCGATCTTTGGTGGTTTGCAGAGCGACAGATACGACAGACAATACTCGGACATCCATCTGTTCAAGCGGATCGGCGATTACTTTGCCGAGCATAAGTTGCCGCTCGTCGTGGGAATGTTGGGATTTCTGGTGGTCGGCCTTGCGCGCGCGCTTAGACCGGTGTTCATCAGCTCGGCGGTGGACGAACTGGTAGAAGCCGGCGACCTGCTCGATTTCATCTTGCTCACGCTTGTTGTCATCTCCGTCTGCGAATACATCTGCAATTACGGACGCCGGCGTTTTACCGTGGTGGTGATCGGCAGGGTCGTCGCCCAGTTGCGCAAGGACGCCTTCAAAGCCGCCATCGAGCGAGATCTGGCTTTCTACGATCGACATAATTCGGGCACAATCATCAGCCGTATCACCAGCGATACGCAGGAGTTTGGCGATGTGATGCTGCTCGGCAGCGAGGTCGTGTCCCAGTTTCTCTCCGTGTCCATCCTGTTCGCAGCTCTGATCAGCTATTCGCTTGAGTTGACAATCGTCTTGCTTCTGACGATGCCCCTGGTGGTAGCCGCGTCGCTGACATTTCGCTACGTTGCGCGAATCGTCACACGGCAAGGTTCGCGCGCGATGGCGGTGGTCAATGACAATATCCAGGAGAGCGTCACCGGCATCAGCGTGGCCAAGAATTTCCGCCAGGAAGCGATGGTTTATAACGAGTTTTCCGCCGTGAATATCTTGAGCTACAAGATCAACCTGCGTCGCGGACTTGTCATGTCGCTGGTATTCCCGACCATGGGAGTGCTATCCGCCATCGCCTTGTCCATCGTTGTCTGGTCTGGCTCCCAATCGGTCATCGGCGGTGTCATTAGCGCCGGCACATGGTATCTCTTCATCCAAGGCGTCGATCGATTCTGGTTCCCATTCATGAATCTGGCGTCATTCTGGAGTCAATTCCAGCAGGGTTTGAGCGCAGCCGAGCGAATCTTCGCCTTGATCGACGCGGAGAACACAGTGGCGCAAACGGACAGCCGTCAATTCTCTCGCCTGGAAGGACGGATACAATTTGAGCATGTCACATTTCAGTATGATCGGGGCGGGCCGATTCTCCGCGACTTTAGTCTCGACATCAAACAGGGCGAGAATGTTGCCTTTGTCGGGCATACGGGCGCCGGAAAGAGCACAATCGTCAAGCTGATCACGCGCTATTACGAGTTTCAGGCGGGCACAATACGGATAGACGGCCCGGACATACGGACGCTCGACCTGAAGGATTACCGCGCCCGGCTGGGCATCGTGCCTCAGCAGCCCTTCTTGTTCAGCGGAACGGTCCTGGAGAACATCCGCTACGGAAATCGAGGCGCAACCTTAGCTGAAATCAACGAGATAGCGCAGAGCATCGGCAACGGCGAATGGCTCGAAAGCTTGCCCGATGGGCTTGAGACGGACGTCGGTGAGCGCGGCGCCCGCCTCAGCGTCGGGCAGCGGCAGCTGGTCAGCCTCTTGCGCGTCCTGGTGCAGAAACCATCGATTTTCATCCTCGACGAAGCGACTGCCAGCATTGATCCCTTTACCGAATCACAAATCCAGGAAGCGATCGAGCTCATCCTTGCGCGATCGACGTCTATCCTCATCGCCCACCGGCTGAGCACCGTCCGCAGCGCCGATCGGATCATCGTGCTGCGCGATGGCGAAGTCATAGAGGAAGGAAACCACGAACAGCTGCTGAGCAGCGCCGGGCACTACGCCGAGCTGTACAACGCCTACTTCCGTCATCAATCATTAAATTATGTTGAACACGCGAAGGAGATGTTCGCCGCGGCCGGCAGCTGAAACTCTGCGCTGCCGTTCATCTGCGCCCTGAAGGGCGGTTTCGCCGTATAGCACTTTAGAAAATCCTGAGCATTTGTCGCCGTCAAACGGTTGGCATTATACTGGCCTTATCTGCTTCACTGGCGAACTGACAAGCCGGTGAGGAAAACGTGTCCGGACTATGCGTAAAATAACCGCTCCGCTCCAAAAGCATATCGTGCCGCTAATACAACGCTTGCGGGCCGGTCTCGAGTGGCTGATAGCCGGCATCTTTCGAGTATTGCGCTGGGCAAATTCGCTTGATCTACCGCTCAGTCATCTGCAGTGGATTCTGCTTTTTTACGTCGGTTTTGGCGCAGCCTACCTGTTGGCGACGCCCGTATTCGAAGCCAATGACGAGATCTGGCACTTTGGCGTAATTCGTCATTTGCGCGCCACTGGAAGCTTGCCGGTACAGGTCTTCGACGGCAGAGACACTATTTATGAAGAGCACGGCAGTCAGCCTCCCTTGTACTACGGGCTTGTGACAGTACTGACATTGCCCCTCAACATGGATGATGCCGATGACTTCGGACGGCTAAACCCACACGTAAACTCAGGTGAACCCGATTCCTTTGGCAACAAGAACCGCATTGTTCGCGATGAGTCGCAAACACTGTTTCGCGGCACGGGACTGGTCGTCTTTATCGCGCGAGTTCTTGGCCTGGCATTGGGTGCCGCTACAATCGTTTTCGTCTTCAAGATTGGTGCATTGATCGCGCCGCAACGGCCGACGGTCGCGCTTGTGGCGGCCGCAATCACCGGGCTCAACCCGATGTTCATCTTCGTCAGCGCCTCTGTCAACAATGACAGCTTGGCGATGGCGCTTAACGGCGCGCTCATCCTGCTCATGCTGCGCACATTGCGCGATGGCTTCTCGCTGCGCCATACCGCGGCGATAGCTTTGCTCTTCGCTTTGACTTGTCTGACCAAGCTGACTTCGCTGGTTCTGCTTCCCGTACTGATTGGCGTCGCGCTGCTGGCCTATCGCAAAACGCGGGATCGCCGCGGGCTGGCGATCTTCGTCTACTTGCTTGCGCTGTGCTGGCTGCTGATCAGCGGGTGGTGGTACGTGCGCAATGTTCAGTTGTACGGCGAACCCTTTGGCGTCGTCACGATGGCCAATATCGCCGGTCCGCGAGGTATGGAATTCGATCTGGTCGATCTTCTAGCCGAATTTCAAAGTTTCCGCATGTCATACTGGGGAGTTTTCGGCGCGCTCAATATCCAGGTGACTGGCGTATTCTACGTTTTGCTGGACTTGATGACGTTCATGAGCGTCATTGGCTTGATCTTTCTGGTGCTGCAGTTGTTGGCGATCAGTGATTTCGCCTACGCGCGCTATGAATTAGCACACCTGGCGACGATGATCGGCGCAATGGCGCTGCTCTGGTTTGGCGTGCTGTACTGGAGCACCCTCGCAGGCGCGACGGAAGGGAGTATTCTTTTCCCGCTGATTGCGATCGTGAGTCCGCTCCTGGCTGTCGGCTTTGTGGAGATCGTCTGGTGGATCATGTTTTCGCTGCGTCCGCCAAACCTGGAGTTCGTACGCGCCGGCGATGCAGTGCCCAAAGAATTATTGCACGATACGATGCTTTGGCAGCTCAGGCTATTGGGAATCGTAGCGCTCTTCGCGCCTTTCACCGTCATTGCCAGCCAGTACAACGCACCGCAGCCGCTAATCGAAGTGCCTGAGAATGCCCGCCCGGTTTACGCCGAGTTTGGCGATGTGGCGCTTATCGCCTACGAGCGGATAGATCGCCGATATACGACCGGCGATCGGGTTCGGCTGAAGCTGTACTGGCAGGTGCTCCGACAATCAGCTGAAGACAATAGCGTCATCTTGACCCTGGTCGACGACAACAGGCAGTCGATCGGACGTTACGCGACCTACCCCGGCGCCGGCAGCCTGCGCACGTCCGCCTGGCAGACCGGCGCTATTTACCCGGACGAATATCAGATCAGCATTGGTCAAGCGGCGTACGGTCGTTATCCCTTCGATCTGCGTGTTGAATGGGAAAACGCGCTGACCGCGGACAGGTTCGCCGCCACTGATGCCGAGGGCCGGCTCATCGAGCCCGTCCTGCTGAATGCCGGCGCGGTCGTCACTGTGCGCTACCCGGCGGTCATCACCGGCTTCAACGAAATCGACGTTGATGCGCAGCCGATCTTCGATGAGACCATTCGCCTGGAAGGTTTCCAACTGGACATTGATCTCAATGAAATCGTCTTGAATTGGAAGACGGAATCGATACCGGACGAGAATTACACCGTTTTCGTCCATGTGCTGGACGAGACTGGCGAGATTGTGACGCAAGCCGACGCCTCACCGCGTTTGCCTACGAAGTACTGGCGTTGGGGCGAATCGTATTCTACCTTTCATACCCTGCCACCCGAATACAGCATGCTGGACTACCAGGTCATAGTCGGCTTGTATGTCAATGATGGTCTGAGCTACCCCAAAGCGGAATATCGCAAGCTGGTGGTTGATGAAGAAACGCAAGAAGAAACAGAAGAGATACACGATGCCTACGCCATTGCCTGGGAGACAGCCAGCGAAGTACTGGCGCTAACGCCGACGCCGGAGCCCACATCCGCAGACGGTAATGGCACTGAACTGGAAACGGTGGCCACCGTGGCGCAGGGCATATCTGAACCATCTCAAGAGAATGCGGAAGACAACTAGCTGAATGATGCTCAGTCTGCGCCGTACAGCTCCACCCAGGTCGCGCGCATCTGCCAGGCAATGCTGGACAGGGTGTCGGCGACAGTCTGTGTCTCGCCTATAGTTGCCATGAAATTCGCATCGCCAGACCAACGCGGCACGATGTGGAAGTGATAGTGAGAGGCGACGCCGGCGCCGGCGGCCGACCCGATATTCGCGCCGATATTGAAGCCCGGCGGGTCCGCGATCTCGCGCAATACGCGCATGACCCTATTGACCATTGTCATGAGGTCAGTCAGCGCGTCGCTTGTCATGTCTTCCTGTGATGACAGGTGCTCGAAAGGCACAATCATGCTGTGGCCATAGGTATAGGGATAGCGATTCAGCACCGCAAAATTGTAGGTAGATTGCGCGACCACGAATTCGCCGGCAGCACTGGCGGCCTGATCTGTCAGCGCGCAGAAAACGCATGAGTCGGCAGCATTGCCCTTCTGTTTAATGTATGCCATTCGCCATGGCGTCCACAATTGTTTCATTCGAGCCTCCGCTGCAGTCTCGGCGGCTGCCGAGCGCCAAGCTCCGCACGCCCTTTTCCAAGTAAGATGCCGAGGTAGGAGTAGCTGATCTATTCTAGCGGCGCCGCTGAGTCTGATACAATGCAAAGAATTACGGGCAGAATCCAGGTGCGATGACCTTAACAGTAGAGAGACTAAGTCGTCAGCTGTCACGGCCGTTTAAGTACCTTGACAGCGTCGAGAGTACAAATGACGTTGCCAAGACCTGGCTGCTTGAAGGCGCGCCGGAATTGGCCTGCGTCATCGCCGATGAGCAACGTCGTGGGCGCGGACGCAAAGGGCGCGTTTGGCACACGCCGCCGGGTGTCGCTTTGGCGATTTCCATTATCCTGCGCCCGCCCGCACTGCTTCTGCCGCGTGTCAATATGATTGGCGCGCTGAGCGTTTGCGGTCTTGCGCGGCAGGTCGGCTGCAGTGAAGTTGGCATCAAGTGGCCAAACGACGTGCAGGTCCAGGGCCGCAAAGTAAGCGGCGTTCTGCCTGAGAGCATTTGGGAGGACAACAAACTTCTTGGCGTCGCGCTGGGTGTTGGCATCAATGTGCGAATGAACTTCAAAGGGACGGGGCTGGAGAACAAGGCCATTAGTTTGGAAGATATCGTCAATGACAGCCTGGATCGCACCGAATTGACCGTGACGCTGCTGGAACGTGTTGAACACTGGTATCGCCTGATCGACACCGATGAGATTTTCGCTACCTGGAAGAGCCGTCTTAACATGCTGCAAAAGCGTATGAAGATTGACGGCTTGGAAGGGATCTCACTTGACGTCACTGCCGATGGCGAATTGCTAGTGCAAGACGCGCGCGCAAAGATTCACCGCGTCAGCGCGGGCGAGATTGCAGAAGTCCAAGAGGCCTGGAATCGTTAGATGAGCCGGATACGCTTCGAGTGGAACATCGAATCGCGGAAGATTGACCGATCTGATGGCGAAGATCAGAAGGCAAAGCGTCGCCGGCGGCGAAACCTGCTGCGCCTGCTGCTGTTGGTCGGGCTGTTCCTGGCGGCGATGTCGCTCGGCGCCCTCGTCATTAGACAGCGGCTGATCGATGTAAGGAATCAGGTCGCTCAACTGCTGCAGGATACGGTAAAGGCGGAAGTGGCGGCGCTACGGATCGGAGATCGCCATACCTTTCTCAAGATTCAGGGCGGCGTGGATGATACGTGGGTACAGCGGCAGAGTATCTTATTTCAGCAATACAGTGACATGAAGGCCGCGGGCCAGATTGAATTGACCGGCAGCATCCTGGACGTTTTCATTGAAGACGAACGCGCGCGCGTACTCGTTCAGGAAAACATAAATGGTGTGCCTTATAGCAGGCTTTGGTTTTACCGTCGGTCTGGCCAAGGCTGGCAGCATGTGCCGCCGGATTATGCGTTTTGGGGCGAAAAGCGTCAATACGACGCAGACGGCGTCCAAGTCAACTATCGAGACGTCGACAAGAAACTCGCGGAGCAATTGGCGGATGCGGTGGCGGGCTGGATACGGCAGGGCTGCGGCCTGCTCGACTGCGGCAGCTTACCGAATTTGACCGTGGATATCGTTACCGATGGCAGCGAATCAGTCGTTTGGTCGAATGAGCGCACGATGCATCTTGTCGTGCGTTCACCTCTTCTCGACATTGCCCGGGCCGATCTGCCCTTCGACGGCAATCTGCGCTTGCGCGTCGGCCAACTTCTGGCGGAACGTATGGTCAATGCCCATACCGATTACCGTGTGGTGGCCTACCCAGACGACAGCTATTTTCTTCGGGGGGCGGCCGTCGCTTGGCTGGCCGAGTACATGACGCGCATCGAAAGTGACAGCAAACTGATCCGGTCGCTGGCGGACAACTTCGGCGCCGACAAAGTGCCGCTGCTCCTGTCGCAGCTCTCGGCAAAGAGTGACATGTCCAGCATTCGGCCTGTCGATTCCGCGACCATTGAGCTGGCGAAGCTGGACTGGAGCGACTTTGTGGAATGGCGTTTGCGCACCGAAGCTGAGCTGGCTGCGGCTGGGGCGCAAGACCAATGGCTCTCACTTTACGATACCGCCGACGACAGTGTACGGCTGCTCGCCTACGAAAGGTACAACTCGAAGGAGTACGGGGCGAGTTTTCGAGTTATTGACCAGGTTGTCTGGCGCGATGCGGCCGGGTCGCTCCAGCTGCGTGTGACGGTGGAAGTCGAAACAGATGGCCAGCGCGAGGAACAGATCGTTGTCTTTAATCTAGTGAATGACGTTTGGAAGCGGGCCAATTAAGAACTCATCAAAAGCTGCGTCGCTCTACGCTTTGCATGCCTAAGCAAATAGCGCACGTAATGTCAGCCGGGTGAAAAAAGAGACCGAGGCCAGTGCTGTTGAGTCACTGACCTCGGTTCGCATTCGCTTTTAGCGAAAAACCAAGCGTTTATTCGTCGTCGCCACCCGTACCCATGGCTGCGTCACGCAGCACGACAATGAAGGCGAGCGAGTGGCCAAATATGATATGGCCGTAGAAATTGGGTCCAATGGAAAGCTGCAGTACATCGCCACCCGAGACCGCGGGCATGATGATATTGCCGCCGATTATCCACCAGATTAACCCGAAGATCAAACCACCTACTACAATATTGACCAAGGGATCGCCAAGCTTCACGTACTGCATGAAGACGCCAGTGTAAAGCGCGCCGATTACAACGCTGATAATGATATGGAGGATAAAGCCGATAAACGCATCCGCGCCTATCATCCCTCCCACCATATCCTGCATACCAGATCCCATGTAGGCAAGGAAAATGTACCCAGCGATTATGCCAGGTATGACTCCTCTTCTCATATCATCGGTATTCATTACGGTTCCTCCTAAGAAAACTATGGGACTTCGATGGTAAGACTTCGATGCAATGACACTGCTTATTGGGCAAGATTCATAAAACCTTACCTACGTCAGTTGTCTATAGTATATACATAAGAGATTCTTGGGGCAAGCAATCAGAGCCGCAATTCTCAAATTCAGGCACGATAGTGCATTGAAGTATTCTCCCACCTTGCCGCATCAACAATTTGACGGATGTCGAGGAAGACGGACATCCGGATTGTCACGTCATCATGCGGTCATTCGTTTCGCGACGAGACGCCGACAATGCCGAATCTAGGCCTCAGCTGCAGTGGCGCATCTGGCTGCATTATGTTAAAATCTGTTTGGATAATCGCGAGGACGCAACACTGGAATACTGCCGCTTTTGGGGCAATTTTGCCACCCGAAGCCCTGCCGGCAAGTGGCATTCTTCCGGCGGTCAGAACGCGATACATGTCAGCAATTCTGAGTGCCTTGCCCGGCGATCATTTAGTAACAACGCCGCCATCGGCGAAAGGAGAGTGGCGCCGATCACGTCGCTGATTGGCCGCTATCTATGGATAGTTTCGATATGAGCACGCCAGACGAATTCGCGGGCACAGTCCGCACAATCACCATCAATGAGGAAATGCGCGGAAGCTATCTCAGCTACGCCATGAGCGTGATCGTGGCGCGCGCCTTGCCGGATGCGCGTGACGGCTTGAAGCCGGTGCATCGCCGTATCCTCTTTGCCATGCACGACATGGGATTGCGCCCCGGCACCGCCTACAAGAAAAGCGCGCGCTTGGTCGGCGAAGTAATGGGCAAATACCATCCACACGGCGACCAGGCGATTTATGACGCGATGGCCCGCCTGGCACAGGATTTCTCCCTGCGTTATCCGCTGGTGGACGGACAGGGCAATTTCGGCAGTCAAGACGGCGACCGGCCAGCAGCGATGCGGTACACCGAGGCGCGAATGGCGAATATCGCCGGCGAAATGTTGACCGATATCAACATGAACACGGTCGATTTCTCCGAAAACTATGATGGAACGCAGGAAGAACCAACCGTACTGCCGACGCGCTTGCCCAATCTTCTGCTAAACGGCGCCAGCGGTATCGCCGTCGGCATGGCAACTAACATCCCGCCGCACAATATGCGCGAGCTGGCGGATGCCATCACATATTTGATTGATCACTATAGCGATCTTGACACGGTTACCGTCGATGATTTGATGCAATTTGTTAAAGGTCCCGACTTTCCTACTGGCGCCACCATCGTCGTTGGCGATGATCTGAAGGAGGCCTACGCCACCGGCAAGGGTCGCGTGGTCGTCCGCTCGGGCGCTGATTTCGAAGAAGCCAGCGGGGACAGTACAAACATCGTTTTCACTTCTATCCCTTACCAAATCAGCAAGTCCGCCATCATTGAACGCATCGTGGCCTTGGTGCGCGAGGGGCGAATCGAAGCCATCCGCGATTTGCGCGATGAATCCGACCGCGACGGACTGCGCCTGGTGGTCGAGTTGAAACGGCATGCGCAGCCCCAGCGGGTCCTCAACCAACTTTACAAGTATACCCAGCTGCAAAGTGTTTACAGCATTCAGATGCTGGCTCTGGTCAATGGCGAGCCGCGGACCCTGAGCTTGAAGCGCTGTTTGCAGATCTACGTTGAACATCGCTACGACGTCATCGTCCGCCGATCTCAGCATGATCTGGAACGGCAGCGGGCCCGCGCGCACGTCTTGAGCGGTCTGTTGACAGCTGTTTCAAATATTGACGCCGTGATTCAAACAATCCGTAATTCAGCCGATGTCGCGACGGCGCGCGCGCAATTGATGACAGATTTCGATTTTGACGAAATCCAGGCAAACGCCATCCTTGACATGCAATTGAGGCGCCTGGCCGCGCTGGAGCGGCAGAAGCTGCAAGAGGAATACGATACCGTGCAAGCGCGTATCGAATACTTGGTGAACCTGCTCAATTCGCCACAGCAGATCCTCGATCTTATTCGCGAGGATATCAAGGAAATCGCCGAGGACTACGGCGATGAGCGCAAGACGGCCGTGGTCTTCGGCAACGTCGATCTGAATGAAGGCGACCTCTATCGCAAGGAAAACGTCGTCATTACCTTGAGTGAAAACGGATATATCAAGCGGGTGGCCGCCCGTCACTACAAGGAGCAGAGGCGGGGTGGCAAGGGCATGCGCGGCATGGTTCTGAAACACGACGACAGGCTAATGGATCTCTTCTTCGCGCACAGCCACGATACCATCCTCTTCTTCAGTGACCGGGGCAAAGTCTATTCTTGCGTTGCTTACGAAATCTCGGAAACCCAACGGGACAAGCGCGGCATTCTGATCCAAAGTCTGCTGCCACTGGAGGGTGATGAAAAGATTACCGCGATCCTTGCGCTGACCGAGGAGCAGGCGCAGCAGAAACACGGCTGCTTCGTTTTGGCGACCAGCCAGGGGCGGGTAAAACGTGTCGAGCAGAACGAGTTCCTGGACGTCCGTTACAGTGGCTTAATCGCCATGAATGTCCTCCATGGTGACTCACTGCGCTGGGTGAAATGGACGACCGGTGATCAGCAGATTGTTATGGCGTCCGCCGATGGGCAGAGCATTCTCTTTCACGAAGCGGATGTCCGAGTGATGGGTCGGCAAGCGGCGGGCGTGATGGGCATGGCGCTGCGAGGCGATGACGAGATAGCAGGCATGGATGTGGTCGTTCCCGGTGAGCACACGCATGTATTGGTTGTCACCAAGAATGGCTATGGCAAGCGCACCGCTCTTAGCCGCTATTCCAGGCAACGACGATACGGCTTCGGGGTCAGGACCTTGAAGCGCAACAAAAGGACCGGTCCAGTCGTCGCGGTGCGCTGCATTCGCGAAGAGGACGACATTGTGGTCATCTCGAGGGGCGGCATCATGCTGATATCCAAGAAAGGCATCGTGCTTCGCACACAGCTTTCACAGATTCGTGAAACGGGCCGTAATGCGCAGGGTGTCAAGTTGATGAATCTTGAGGACAACGACGAGGTCGCCGGGATAGCCATTGTCGGCGAAGACATGGATGATGATTTCGACCCTGACACGCCGGTCAGCGAATACCATTCAGAACAGAATGGAAACAATTAGCCCTTGTGGATGCGGTCCCAGGCTGAATCGCTATTGCAGCACCGCACTCCTTCTTCAATGTTGAACTCGGTTATCTAGTTCGAAATACAAAAGGCGCCGACTGATGTTGGCGCCTTCTCAATTCAGGTGCTGCCGTTGTGTGGCCAGCGGACTATTCTTCAGTCTCCGTCTCCGCGTCCTCTGATTCTTCGCCCTCTTCGCCTTCGAGCTCGTCTTCCTCGCCTTCCAGTTCATCCTCAGCACGCGCCGCTGCCGGCTGGACGATTTTTGCAAGCATCTCGTTCGGATCGTTATGGACGATGACGGTTTCGCCGAAAGTCAAATCCCGTACGAGCACTTCAGAGCCCAACTCGGTCAGTTCTGAAAGATCAATCATGATACGGTCACGGATATCACTGGGGAATACTTCGATCGTGAGCGAACTCCGGCCGGTGATCAGGATGCCTTCGCGGGCGGCAACCACCGGGCTCTGACCATGCGTCACGATTGGCACTTCCACGCTGATTCGCTGCGATTGGTCGACAGCTAGAAAGTCCACATGTAAGATATCGCCCCGAACCACATCGCGCTGCACTTCACGCGCGAGTGATGGATAGCTTTTGCCATTCACTTCAATGTCAATCAGATTGGTTCCACCGGCGTCCATCAGCGTAAGCTCAATGGCGCGGTAAGGAAACTGTACGCTGACCGGCTCCGTCGATGGTCCGTAAACAATTCCCGGTACATAGCCTTCTTGCCGCAGCCGACGATTCTTCTTTCCTTGCGTCTGACGCACTTCGGCGGCGAGTTGAAACTCTGCCATTATCCGATTCTCCTTAACTATTTCCTGAAGCCAGCGCGATTTCGTACGCGCGCCAGCTGCGGTTTATTCACAAAAGCCTGTCAATTCTATTGGCAGCCGCCAGTTTGGTCAATGGTGCAAGCAACAAAAAACCCACGCACGCATGGGCTCGCCTTCAAAGCGGGTAACGGGACTCGAACCCGTGACCTTCTGCTTGGGAAGCAGGCGCTCTACCAACTGAGCTATACCCGCATGACATCCAGATTGTAGATGCGCCTCAGTACTATGTCAAGTTCATTGGCGACCAGGTGCGCGCGTTTTCCAACCACGCCGAAATTGAGCTTGCTGTAAAATGAAGTCGTTACACGCGAATAGACTAGGATCAAGCGGCTGGTAAGTGGCGGCTCGTTCACCACAAGTTCTGCTGTGGGGAATTGCACGCGGAACAGTGCACAATCTTTTGTCCGGCGCGTACAGTACACGGCGGCGTATTACCTCCGGTAAACGCCATGCCTTTAGGCGAACTCGATAGGTTCGAGAGTTCTTATCGCGCTTGCAGCTATGTCTTTAGGTTTACAAAGATATTATACTGCGCCTGGCTTGAGCAGAATCCTTAAGGCGTGCATCCCAATTGGTCGCGAAGTCCAGACCTAAGGACACTGCCAACCGGCGAAACCGAGACTGCTCCCAGGAAATTCGTGATCGTAAGGACCGGACTAATCTAGGCGCGAAACGGCGTTGCGATGCTTCTTGTGGCAGCTGCGTTAAAGGAACGAGGCACGTGTCGATGAACAAAAGTCGACAGAAGCAAAAGCTCAAGATTTTGATGCTGCTGCTGTACTATCATCCACATAGTACGGGCCTCACGCATTACGTCAAAGTGGTGGCCGAAGAATTGGTCCGGCGCGGCCATGAGGTCACGGTGGTAGCCTCGCGACATACCAATCTGACTCCGTTGGGCGAGTCCGCGCTTAACGGTGTGAGGGTCATCAGACTCTGGGCGCCGATTCGGATTAGTCGCGGGCTGCTTATGCCCAACTATCCTTGGCGGATCTATCAGCTGATGCGGACGCATGACGTGGTGAATATCCATATACCACTCTTGGAGACGGCGCTGGTGGCGATGCTGGCGAGCAAAGTCGGCGTCAAGGTCATTCCCACCCATCACGGTGATTTGATTCTGCCGAGTGGTCTTTTCAACCGCATAATCACCAAGGTCGTTTTCGCCTTTTACAAGTACATGGCCAGGCGCGTCCCGTGTATCGTCGCCTATAGCGACGACTACGCGGACAATTCTTATTATTTGCAGCCGTTTCGCGACAAAGTCCTGCCGGTTTACCCGCCGATTACGATTCCTGAACCGGTGCCTGAACGAGTCTGCGCGCTGCGGAAAGAGTGGCGTCGCCATGACGGTCCCTTGATTGGCTTTAGCGGTCGTTTTGTGCAAGAAAAACGCCCTGACCTTCTGATTCGCTCGCTGGAAGTCATCAAGCGCAGGCATCCAAACGCGCGAATCGTATTTGCCGGCGAGTATGACATCAGATACGAAGGAACCTGGCGCCGTCATCGAGACTTGGTGGAGCGACACCGGGATCAACTTATATTCCTCGGCTTGATCAGGGACAAACGCGAACTAGCGAATTTCTACGCCGCCTGCGATGTACTTGTTTTGCCAAGCGATAGCGAGTGTTTCGCCTTGGTTCAAGTCGAATCAATGCTATGCGGGACGCCCGTTGTCATGACCAACGTGCCCGGAGGTCGCGTGCCGGTGACGATAACGGGTATGGGCAAATTGGCAAAAGCCGGCGATTGGCAATCAATCGGTGAAACTACGCTCGAAGTATTGGATGATCTAGCGCGATACACCAAGCCGAAACCGTCAATCGCCAAAACGTTCTCATTCGAAGAAACCGTCAATCGATATGAGGCGCTGTTTAGCAAATGCGCCAGGCGGCAGGGACAAGGCAGCGATGATTGACGTCTTGAAGGACGGCCGCAAGTCTAAGTCGGTCCGAGTGATCGATTCATTTTTATCGTGACGATCAATGGATTTGGTCGCGGAGAAATCGGCATTGCGGGAGCACAATGAAATCATTGTGTCGTGGCGATGATAGGATGCGTTACTAATGCCAGACACGACTCACAATTCGCCAGTGGCGGATGAGACCAACGACGAGGCAAGGCAAGGACCGACGGCCCAGCCACGAGCAGCAGCGGAAGATACGCAGCAGGCCTCGAGCAACGATACGCGCCCATTTGAGGAGCTTACTTTGCTCGAGCTTGTGGCGCTTTTTGCCGCGAAACCTGGAAGCACCTGGCGCAAGCTGCGTCTGGTCAGCAGTAGCCACCGTATGCGGTTCGAAAGCGCGTTCGCGCCGGTCAAGGTCGACACAGAAATCACTTCGGCAATCACAGCCGGCGGTGGACATTTCTCCTGGAAGTCGTTGGTCGAGCGCTATTTCACGCGCGAACTTGCGCAACTTGCCCTATTTGGCATCGCCATTCTCTTCGCACTGTCGGGTAGTTACATAATGGTCGGGCAACGAGGTCAGGACGGGTTTGGACGGCACGCTTTCACCAATGGCGCGCCATTCTTTTGGCTGGCTCTTTTGGTGTGGCTATTGGCGGAGTTCTTGCATAGCTGGCCACAGTTGAAATCCTGGTGGGGGACATTGGATCGCCGTTCGCGCTGGCAGTGGATGGCGCGCGCGATTCCCTTCATGATTGCAATCGCCGGCCTGCACACACTTGCCGTATCTGTGGGTGAAACGCCTCTACCGTCATTAGGACTGATGCGGACGGCCTTCCTTCGCCTGGTGGCGAGCGCACTAGTCTGGCTTTTGATCGAATTCATTGCTTGGTGGCTACGTTTTCGCGGCTCAATGATCCCATACGCCGGGCAGCCAAAGGTTCGCTCGAGTGGCTCGGAGTCGATTGTCGTTCGATTGAACGTTGTCCATCCTGCGTCGCAACGGGCTTCAAGGATTGCGCATATCAGCCTCGCGACAATTTTCAGCCTGCTGGTTTGGTTCAATACGACCGGCAATCATTTTCCTCCACTGATCATAGTTCTTTGGCTCATTAGCGCTTTGCTGTGGGCGCTGGTGTTTGCGCCGGAAAACTGGCAAGTCATCGACTGGCTGATTGAATCGGTCGACCGGTTGCGGCGGCATGAATGGCGTCGGCGCCGTCGGACGATCGTCGCGTTCGCGCTTGTTCTGCTTCTCGGCGCAAGCTTTCGCCTGCACCGGCTAGAAGAAAACCCGGGCGAGATGACTAGTGATCACGTTGAAATAATCCTGGATGGCTACCGCGTGAATCGCGGAAACCACATGATTTTCTTTCCCAACCTCGGCGGGCGCGAACCGATTCATTTTTACGCCGTGTCGCTCTTGGTGAGCCTGCCTGGTTTCGGACTGGATTTCAACACGATCAAGTCAGTTTCCGTCCTGGAAAGCCTGCTCACTTTGCCTATTCTGCTGTGTTTGGGAGTCGAAGTCTTCGGCCGAAGATGCCGACAGTTCGGTATTCTGGCCGGCTTGCTCACGGCAGCCCTCTTTGCTGTCAGCTATTGGCAGTCTTCCATCGCGCGGCTGGGAATGCGCATACCCTTGACCGCGCTGTTTACCGCTTTGCTGCTAGTCTATCTGGCACGTGCCATGCGCTGCAACCGGCGTTCTGACTTTGTCAAAGCCGGGCTGATTCTCGGATTTAGCTTGTATGGATATCAAGCTTCGCGCATGCTCCCCGCAGTTGTCGTGACCGGTGTCCTGTTTGCGCTGATGACAGGCAAGCACACTTGGCGCGAGCGCCGTGAATTCATTGTCAACCTGGCGATTCTGGTCTTAGTGTCGTTGATCGTATTCTTGCCCATGCTTCACTATTGGCAGGAACATCCCGAAAATTTCTGGATGCGCGCTTCAACGCGAATTATGGGGGATCAACACAGCAACGCCACATTTGAAGAAGCAATTGCACCGATTCTGAACAGTCTGCAGCAAATGCTGTCCAATATGCGCCGCGCATTGCTCATGTACAATTGGGAAGGCGACATCGCCTGGTTCCACGGTGTGCCACATCAGCCGGCGATGGACATGTTTAGCGGCGCCTTCTTGATCCTTGGACTTGCTGCGTGGATATCGGCGATGCTTAGATCGCGCGATCCTGTCATCTGCTTCATTCCGTTCGTCGCCATCCTTATGCTCCTGCCCACCGCCCTTTCGCTGGCTCATCCGGCGGCAAACCCGAGCTTTACCAGGGCCAGCGGTAGCATTCCCGTCATATACCTGATCGCCGCCTTGCCTATCGCCACGATCGCTTTCCGCCTAAGGCAAGCGTTGCCGCATCGTGCCGGACGAGCGGTCGCGATCATCTTTTGCGTTTCGGTTGTCCTGCTTGCCAATCAACAGAATGCGGTCACGTACTTTGATGAGTATCCAAAGCACTATGAGCGATCTACGCAAGCGCATCGCGCGGCCGGCCGTATTCTGCGCGGTTTCGCCGAAAGCGATGGAAGCTATGGCAACGCATTTGTACTGAGCCTGGCGCATTGGTGGGACCATCGCGCCGTCGGCATTGAAGCGGGACAGATTCTTTGGGATGGTAATCCGTCTTTGAGTCGCGTTCCGGAATATATGAGTCGCGCCTTCAACGATGCGGGTGTTTACAGATTGGATCCTGAACGCGACCTGCTCTTCTTTTATCCGGGTCGTGACAACGAAATTCGGAGACAGCTTGAGGAATGGTTTCCCAATGGCAGAGAATCGGCGATTTCGACAAGAGTGCCTTCGCATGTATTCTTCATTTACCGCGTGCCGGCACTGGGTGAAGCGGGAATCAAGAGATTCCTGCAAGAAAACGCCTAGATGACGGGCCGAGGTTGTGGAGCGCGATAAGGTGACAGTCATTCCTGGCGGAAACATGCCCAAACGCAGAAACATCGGCAAGCATGCTATTGTGGCTGCTTTGCTGCTGCTCATCGTCGGCTACGGCGCCGCCTTGCGATTGGTCGGGCATAACTGGGATGACTTCTCCCACATTCATCCGGACGAAAGATTCCTGACAATACTCTTGCTGCCACAAGTCGGCCGCGGCAATAACTTCACAGAGGATGACCCTAACTTCCCCGATCAGCAGATCTTCGCGCTGGGCGATACGATTGACGTACGCAACAGAGACGATTTTCTGAACCTGTTTGATATGTCTGTTGGCGTGATCAAAGGCACTTCGTCGAGCGACGCGTCGCGATGGCTGGTTAGGGAGGGTCGGACGAGAACCTACGTCGACTACTGGGAAGCTGAAAGCGCGCTCTACAGGCGCGAAGTCGCGGCCCTGCTCGTCGACAAGCATCAGCAATCGTTAGAACCTGACGTCGTTCTCAGCGTTGGCACCTTCACTTCGAAAGAATTGCAAGATTTACGCTGTAAGCGGCTATATCCAGCCACGAATGGCATTGGCGACTACTTTGACACCCGCTGCTCGCCGCTGAATCCGCATAATGCCGGGCACAGCTTCTATGTCTACGGCACCTTCCCGCTGTTTCTGGCACATTTCGGCAGCGACATCGTGCGTCATCTTACCGACGCCGGCCTTCCATTCTTCGATTACCAGGGCGGACATCTTGTCTGGCGCGGCATATCGACGATTTTCGATGTGCTTACGATCATGATGGTCTTTGCCCTCGGCAGGCGAACACATAATTCCTGGGTCGGTTTGCTGGCTGCGCTTTTCTACGCCGCCGCGCCACTCGCCATTCAAAAGGCTCACTTCGGGACCGTCAACGCGGTCACCTCGTTTTTTGTCACCCTGGCGCTGTATTATGCGATCGGCGCCCAGCAACGAGGCAGGCTGGGCTCTTACTTCATGTTCGGCATTGCCTGCGGCAACGCCGTGGCAAGCCGCATCAACGTTGCGCCACTGGCCTTCGCAATCGTACTGGCGGCGGTCTTTCAGTCTATGCCGGCTTTCGATCCGCGCCTGAGCCGTCAAGAGCGTCTACAGATTGTGTTTCGTCACTTATTCGTACTGATCGTGGCGGGCTTTGGCGCGTTTTTGGCCTTCCGGATATTCAATCCCTATGCCTTCGCCGGTCCCGGTTTCTTTGGCATATTGCCCAATGATCGTTGGGTGGAAAACCTGCAGCGGATCAGCGCAGGCGTTTCCAGCTTGCAGGATTTCCCGCCAAACTGGCACTGGGTGGCGCGCTCGCCGCTCGTACATATTTCCAAGGACATGCTGATCTGGGGCATGGGGATTGGCTTCGGCGTCCTGGCATTGTTTGGCTGGTGCTGGGCGACCTATCGACTCTTGCGAAATCGGAAGAAGTCGACGGACGTCCTTATATTGATCATATGGATCAGCGGTTATCTGCTCTGGATGAGCCGATTGACTGCGCTCACTATTCGCTACTATTTGCCGCTTTACGGTTCGCTGGCGATACTGGCGGGCTGGTGTCTCTGGGAGCTGTACCACTACGCGAAAGCCAATGGACGCAGCCTGTCTATTACCGCGATACCGCTCATTATGACCGGAGCGCTACTATCAGCTATTGGATGTCACCAGATCGCCACGGGCAGGTCGGATGCAACCGCCATCACAGCACTCGTTGGCGGCCTGTTTCTTCTTGTTTGCGCATTGGTCCCGCGATTCAGCAGGCGGCGACCGCTTGTCCTCGGCATCTTCGCCGTCATCTTTTCAGTTGCCTGGGGCGCAATGTTCGCGAACATTTACCGGCATCAGACGACACTCGTGCGGGCATCGCGCTACATCTTTGAGAGGATTCCCGGCGATTTTGCCCTGCGCATAGACGGTACAGACGACTCGGTTCCCCTGATCAACATCGCTGTCAGCAACACCGGCGTCGCCACCGACAACTTGTCCGGCCCGCCTTATGACCGGGCAACGCACTATGACGAGGGCAGGCCGACGCGCATCGAGTTTGAGGCGCCGGCAAGTGGCACAGTCAGCCATGTCTTTGCACCGCATCTGGGCGATCCACATGATGACCCGCAGCCGGAAGAAGTACTGTTCCGCATCTACGGAAACGAGGGTGAATCACCTGTGTCTGAAGCCGTTCTGCGGACGAATCTCTCACGAGATCGACATCCGCTTGGTTCAGCATACACCGTCAAACTCAACCCGCCGCTGGAAGTGGTGGAAGGCTTGTCCTACTCATTTGTCGTCGAAGTACTACCTGGTAGCGGCGATGTCATCGGATCCGGCTCGGTTGTCCTCAACGAGGGCGCCTGGGACAACAGCGCGACGGGAATCAATACCTGTCGCCTGCCTGATGGCCTTACCCTGGCGGACGACCCGCCCCCGGGATTGGTGGCCGACCGCGATTGTCATGGCACGCAGGCTTTCTACACTCTGATCAATTCGGTTGATCAAATCATGTCATTCCCGGTGGACAATCAGTTCAAGTATGACGAGATCGTGCGGTCCCTCGATATCGGTGACTATCTGACGATCGCCAGCAATCGCTTCTATGACACAGAACCGCGCAACCTCTTGCGCTGGCCCTTGACCACGCTGTACTACGAAAAGCTCTTCGCCGAAGAACTGGGCTATGAGATCGCCGCCGTCTTCGAGGAGACTTTCGAGTTGGGTCCATGGCGTGTGTCCGATCAGCATTTGCCCACTTATGACTCCCCCGTCTGGCTGAATGAGTTGGAAGCCGATGAGTCTTTCCATGTCTATGATCATCCGGCTGTATACGTCTTCAAGAAGACTGAAGACTACGCGCGGGAAAAGGTAGAGGCCATCTTTTCGGCGGTTTCGCTCAAGCAGGCGCGCGAGCTGCAAAATACAGAAGAAGAAGCCCAATTGCTTGGCGTATTCAACTGGTCCGCGACTCAAGCGGACGGCGTGCCGACCGCGCTAATGTTGCCGCCCGCTGATTACGCGGTTCAGACGGAAGGCGGCACTTGGTCCGAACGATTCTTCAGCGATGTCATTGTCAACACGAATCAGGCGGTCGGTGTGCTGGCGTGGTACATCACCATGTTCGTATTTGGCGCGATGGCGTTTCCGCTGGTCAACGCCTTATTCCCGAACATGTCGGACGGCGGTTACGGCGTTAGCAAACTCGTCGGTTTGCTTCTGGTCGCCTGGTTCGCCTGGTCAGTTTCAAGCTTGAAGATCCCGATTTGGTCGCAAAGCGGCGTTCTATTCTCGCTTGCTCTATTGGCCGTCCTCAGCGCCATAATAGGTCGGACTCGATTCGTCCCGTTCCTGCGCGAGAACTGGCGGCGCCTGGCCTGGATGGAACTGCTGGCTTTCGCCGCCTTCCTTTTCATGATTGCGGTCCGCTTGACCAATCCTGACCTGTGGCATCCCGGCAAGGGCGGCGAAAAGCCTATGGATTTCGCCTTTCTAAATGGCGTCTTGCGCAGTACTACTTTTCCGCCCATCGATCCCTGGTTTTCCGGCGGATTCATCAACTACTACTATTTTGGCTACGTCCTGCTGGGCGCGCCGGCACTGCTGCTTGGCGTCGTGCCGGCCTTTGCCTACAACCTGATGATCCCCACTGTTTTCAGTCTCACTGGCATGGGGGCATTCTCTGCCGCCTTTAATATTCTCGCACGCTGGCGAAAAACAGACGACAAGAATCAGCCTGGGCGACGGCTAAAGCGTCGGCTGGGCAAGCCTTGGGTAGCCGGAATCATGGCGCTGATCCTTTGTGTACTCCTGGGCAACCTGGACACCGTGCGGGTATTCGGCAACGGATTGGCCCAGCTGGGCGGATATCGGACGCCAACGGGACTGGAAAACTTTCTCGTCGTTGAATCCTTGGTTGGGCCCGAGGCTATTCTCTCGCCCGAAGACCGCGCAGCCATAAGCCGTCGAGCGTCCGAATCTCATCCGCTCGACAACCTCCGCTACGAAGTCGACAACTCTTTGTCACTGGTGCTTGGCTTGCTGCGCGGTACCGGACAGGCGTTGAGTGGCCAACCCTTACCAATTGGCAGCGACCGATGGTATTGGGGTCCATCGCGCGTGATTACGGAAACGCACGGCGTCGGGGGCGGCGCCATAACGGAAATGCCATACTTCACCTTCCTTTACGGTGACTTACATGCCCATATGATCAGCATGCCGTTGATATTGCTGACGGTTATCTGCCTGTTCAACGAATTGGTGCAGGCCGGGCGCGATCAGCGTCGGCTCAGCGAGCGCTCTCTGGCGCTGGCGCTTCTCGCCATGACCGTCGGCGTGCTGCAGGCGACCAACACCTGGGATTGGCCATCTATGACATTGTTCGCCCTCGTCACTTTGGCTTATGCATGGGGTCTCCGCTGGCACAAAACCTTCCGACCTATAGATGACTCTCGCTTTTACCTGGGTACTGTTGCGGCGCTGATAGTCGCTGCCGCAATAGTCTCGCTCGTGACGCCGCCAGCAGACTCGGGCTTTGGGGACGGGTCGACCGTTTGGCTGATTTTCTCGGCCGTCGTACGTGTCATACTGCTGGCGGGAGTCGGTGCAGTCCTGTTGCTGCTGTCAATCCGTTACCTCTTTGTGCGCGCCTCAGCCCTGGATTTGGCGGCGAAAATCGGCGGCTTCATGATCCTGAACCTTGCATTTGCTCTGCCCTACACATCTTGGTACGCGGCCACCTACAACAGCGTACGTCTTTGGGACGGCGGCAAGACGCCGCTATGGGCTTACATCGACATCCACGGACTATTCCTTTTCCTAATCGTGTCTCTGCTGCTGTGGGATACCGGACACTGGCTGCGCGCCACCCGTGTAAAATCGCTGCTTGAGAATAGACGAATACTGAAGTCGACAGCCGGGCTGGTGGCCATTACGTGTCTGTTGGCAATTGTCCTTACGCTAGCAGCGTACCAGGTCGCTCTCATTGTCTTGCCGCTGGTGTGCTGGATCGCGGTGCTCTTCTTCCGTCCCGGGCAATCCAGGGCGATGCGCTTCACGCTCGTGCTGATCGGTCTGGCGCTTTCGATGACGCTAGGCGTTGAGATCATCGTGATCGGGGGCGACATCGGACGACAAAACACCGTCTTTAAATTCTACATGCAAGTATGGCTCCTGCTCAGCGTAGCCGGCGGCGTCGCCTTCGCCTGCCTGGTTCAGGCTTCGGAGCGCTTCAGTTCGCCATTGCGGTATTTGTGGTATACGCCCTGTATCTTATTGATAGCGATTGCCGCTCTCTTCCCGCTCATGGGTACACGCGCGCGCTCATTCGATCGTATGGCGCCGGACCTGCCGCTGACGCTCAATGGTATGGATTATATGACGCGTTCTACACATGTCGAGTTCTCTAGTGAAACCGGTGATGCCACAGAGATTGATCTCGCAGTTGACCACGAATTGATCAGGTGGATGCAAGAGAATGTCAGCGGGTCGCCCGTCATCATGGAGGGGCGGCGCCGTCCTAGTGAATATCAGTGGAATGGGCGCTTCGCGATTACGACTGGCTTGCCATCCGTGCTCGGCTGGAACTTCCACCAGCGTCAACAGCGGACCTTTCACCCGATGGGGCCTTGGGTCGATCAGCGGGAAAAGAACATCATGCAGTTCTATCGAACGCCAAGCATCGACATTGCGGTAGATATCATTCACCATTTCGATGTTAAGTACATCATTCAAAGCGGCTTGGAGGCAGTCCATGCGACAGAGGAGGGACTGGCGAAGTTCGAACTAATGGTAGACCATGGCTTACTCTCGATTTCCTACGAGATCGACGGCGGCAGAATCTACCAAGTCAATGATGAGGCGCTGTTGAGCTACAAAGTGGAGCGCCATTCATGATGCTGATTCTCGACTGGCTTGCGCGCGAAGGGCACATCCTCCTCTCTTGGTGGCTGTGCATTGCCTTGGCCGGCGCAGCCGTCTTTCCGCTTTGTCTGCGGCTCCTCGGTGGATTGCCGGACAAGGGCTATACCTTGGCGCGCGCAATCGGCATGCTGTTGGTTACGACAGTTTTCTGGCTGCTGGGCAGCTATGGCTTCCTTAAGAATTCCGGCGGGAGCATTGTCATGTCCTGGCTGCTCGTCTTGATTGTGTCAATCGCAATCTACGCGCGATCTGACCGTGGCCGCCAACTCGCCGACTGGTGGCACGAAAACCGCATGCTCGTCCTGGTCTCCGAAATGCTCTTCATGGTGCTGTTCTTCGGTTGGGCGCTGTTTCGCGCGCATCAAAACGATATCGTCGGCACGGAGAAGCCGATGGAACTGGCTTTCCTGAGCGCAACGCAGCGCAGCGCGGCCTTTCCGCCGGCCGATCCCTGGATGTCGGGCTACAGCATCAGTTACTACTACATGGGTTACGTGATGTCGTCCGTTCTCGCGTTATTGAGTGGCGTCAGCAGCACGATCAGCTTCAACCTGACCATCGCGTCTCAGTTTGCGCTCACCGGCTTGGCTGCATTCGGCGTCGTTTACAATCTTTTGCGCTCGCGGAATAGTGGCCGCGCAGCAGCCATCGCCACAGGAACGCTGGCGACGATTATGCTGACGCTCCTGGGCAATTTCCAGTTTCTGCTAATAGAGGCGCCATACCAATCGAAGACGGCTTCACCCGAATACCTGGAGTATTGGGGTACGCAAATGCGCTCCGATTTCGACGGTGACGGCTATCAGCAGGATTCTGAAGCGGGCTTGAGCTTTGATTCATCAAGTTGGGACTATTGGTGGTGGTTCCGCGCCAGCCGCGTACTGACCGACTACGACCTGGACAATAGCCCGACCGTCATCCAGCCCATCAACGAATTCCCGGCGTTCAGCTTCCTGTTGTCGGACAATCATCCGCATGTGCTGGCGCTTCCCTTCGTCGTCATGGCCATCGGCATGATGCTTAATCTCGTCCTCCTGCATCGGGCGCCGACGACAATCGAAGTGGCGCTCTACGGCGTCGCCATTGGTGGCTTGGTTTTTCTGAATGCCTGGGATGGACCGATCTATCTATTCGGTTTCGTCGGCGCTGAGGCATTACGCCGGCTCACTGCAAGCTATCGGGGCCGGCTTTCCCTTTACGACTGGCAAGGTCTGGCTAGCTTTGTCGGCTCGCTGCTCTTGGTCGCCACCGTCGTATATTTGCCCTACTTCGTCGGATTTCGATCCCAGGCGGGCGGTATCTTGCCCAACCTGATTCATCCCACGTTGTTCCGCCGCTTATTCATCATGTTTGGACCCATCATCGTCATTCTCGTCCCGTATTTGGGGATTGAATGTTGGCGCGCCCGCCGCTCGCATCGTTTGAATTGGACTCTCGGCCTGCAGGTCGGCGGCTGGTCTCTGGTCATTCTGTTGGGATTGATGACACTGCTCGGCGTCTTGATCGCAATCGGCAATCCGAATCAGCCGATCGTCGGCAGCATTGGACCCATCAACGATATTGGAGCGTTCCTGGGGCAAGTCATACAGCGCAGAATCGAATACGCTCTGACATCTATCTTTCTGCTAATAGGCATCGGGGCAATTGTGGCGCGCCTCTTTCCCTCCGCTCGTCAAGCGCGGGAACGCGGTGAAGTTGCAATCACCTGGATCGATTACCCGCCGGCGACTGGATTCGCCCTGCTGTTAATTGGCATGGGGATGACGCTGCTTCTATTCACTGAGTTTTTCTATCTGAAGGACAATTTCGGTGCCCGCATCAATACCGTCTTCAAGCTCTATTATCAGGCTTGGGTGCTTTGGAGCATCGCGGGCGCTTATGCCGTGTATAGCCTGCTCCTCGACGCCGGTCGACCGCGTCCGAATAGCATGCTCCGCCTAATGCTCGGCATCCTGATTGGGCTGAGTTTGGCGGCGGGTCTGGTTTATAGTGTCGTTGGCATTTATCACCGCGCCTGGGTTGAAACCGGGCGCGCCGGCGAAAATGACCGGCATCGATATTCCCCGCCCGACGCGTGGGACGACGCTATTCGCCATGTCTCCCATGGGAGTCGGGTCGTAGCGGGCAATGTACTCTATTCGCGGATCAAACTATCTGATGCCGCTGAATCGGATTTGATTCGGTCTGATCGCAGCGGGATCATTTTCTTCGAGAATATGGCTATCGTCGTACGGGAACCCTTGAGTCTGGATGGCGCCGACGGTTTGCTGCACCGCGATGATCAGGAAGTTATCAATTGCCTTAGCGAGCTCATCGGAAACGAGGATATTGTTGCCGCCGAGGCGGTGGGGCGCGCCTACGATATCAACTTTGGCAGAGTCGGCGCTTTGGCCGGCATTCCGGTTGTTCTCGGCTGGGAGAATCACGAGCGGCAATGGCGCGGACCGACATATAATGAAATTGTCGGCTCACGCCACGAAGATATCAAGCAACTGTACACCGCTGCCGACTTCGACGACGTAGAGGACATCATTCGTCGCTATGGCATAGGCTATATCCTATTCGGCACAACCGAGAGGCGCCAATACGGCGGCTTTGGTGAAGAGAAACTGCTCGATGAATTGCCGGTGGTCTGCCAAGCGGGAGAGTCGAGAATCTTCGTGACCGGTTACGGCCGCAGCTGACAACGCTACGAATCAATATAGAAAGACGATTTCTCTTGGCATCAGAGGGTCATTTGGCGCAAACGCACATCCGAAGCGTAACCTTGCCGCAGAAGCATTCACGGCAATTGGCGGAGCGAACCATTTCCGCCGAATGGCTGGCGTACATCGGTTTGGCATTTCTCGCGTTGTGGCTGCGCGTTTCGGATTTGGACAGCGTCAACATTGCGGATATCGAAGCGCGGCTCTCATTACACGCCTGGCATACGGTTGAGGATGACGCTCCAGGCGCGTATGACGGTTCGAGCAGTCCGCTGACTTACATTGCGCAGCTCTTGGCTTTTTCGGGTCTTGGCGCTACCGAGTTCACGGCAAGGGTCGGCTCCGCGCTGGCCGGGCTTTTAATTGTCTTTACGCCACTGCTCTTCCGTGACATTTTGGGCAAGACGCGGACCTTCGTCTGGTCGGTATTGTTCGCCCTCCTTACCCTGCCCATCGCCAGCGCCCGCATCGCCGATGGGACAGCATACATGATTCTGTTCACGGTGCTGGCGGTCTGGATGATTCGCCGATACTGGTATTCGCAGCGGATTCGGGATGCCATGTGGGCGATCGCCTTGGTGACATTCATGGTTCTCTTGTCGAGCCCCTCAGGGATCCCGCTCTTAATTGTGCTCATGTTGTCGGGTTGGCTGGCAGTATGGCGCACCGCCTTGAGCGCGCCGCAGCGCCTCGAGTTGACAGGTGACGACATATTGCAGCTAGCGGTCAAACGCCTGCGTGATTTTCCCTTTGCCGTTGCGCTCTCCGTTCCGCTCCTGGTCGTAATCCCGACAGCGACCTTATTCATGCTCAATCGTTCCGGCCTACGCACGGTAAGCCAACTGTTCGAGTCGGCTATCGGTGGCATTGGACAGAGTTTCTCATTCGACGGTGTCCCACTCGGATTTGCCGCCCTGCTATTCTACGAGCCGCTGCTGATCATCTTCGCGCTGGGCGGCGCCTGGCTCCTCTGGAAGAAGGGCGACGTCACCTATATCGATCGCTTTGCCGCCGCCTGGGCGGTCGTCGGCGCGGTTGGTCTACTGCTCTATCCCGGCGCGGGACCGGCTGATGCGATGTGGGTCGTACTGCCGCTCACACTATTGGCGAGCTACGGCATTACGCAACTGATGGTAAACCGGCGCGTCGTCGTGTTGTGGGCGGCGAGCGACGAAACTGACGAGGCCGAGCAGCACAGCGAACTCTATACGACGCGTTTCTGGTGGGCAAAATGGGCGATTTCGGCCGGCGTGTTGCTGTGTCTGATCATCCTTTCCGTGCAATTCATGCAGGTCAGTCGGCTGATGCTCGACTTACCGACGGGAACCGGATTTGCCGAGGTCCTCTCCAAGTTGGCCGAGCCGACGCATTTGCGCTTGGCGCAGGGATTGGGCTTGCTGCTAATCACGTCGATCATCACCGTCATCATCTTTGCGCTGGTATCCAATTTCTGGGGCTTGGGCACCTGTCTGCAGGGCATCGGTCTCGGGTTTCTGTGGCTGATGCTGCTTTCCGGCATGGGCGGCGCGTGGCAGATCGCGGTGAGTGAGGCGGACATACCCAACGGCTTGTGGTCTCAGAGCGCCGTCGCCGACGATGCCTATCTGCTGCGCGAGACACTTTTCGAGCTGGCCGATCGTGATACGGCGGGCTTTCCGCTGGTTGAATTGAACATCGTGACGGATGAGCAAGGGGTCATCGATGATGATGGTCTCGTCGCCTGGCTCGTGCGGGACTTCCCCAACGCGCGTTTCCTGCACGCGGCAGAATTGGCGTCCGGCGCGCAAATTGTCTTGATGGCGCACAACGAGAAAATGTCGGGGGCGCTCCGAGGCAACTATGTCGGTCAACGCTTCGTCCTGCGGCGCAGGTGGTCGATCTCTCAGCTTGGCATCTGGGACTTCCCGGCCTGGTGGACGCAGGAGCGGCTGCGCGCCGGCAGTTTGCGTGAAGAAACGGCCATACTGTGGCTGCGTCAAGATGTTTACGACGGCATTCCGGCGGAGGAGCGACCTCAATTTTGAGGATGAAAAGATAAGAACGTGTACAATACAAAGTGTCCAACGAGCTTAAGCTGAAAGTGCGGAAGTATGACGGACAATCGGGCAACAAGCAAAGCGGAAATAGACGCGATTATCGGGCGTGCTCTCGATGGCGACCAGCACAGTTATGCCCTGCTCTATGACCGCTTCGCCGCTAGCTTGTATCGGCTCTGCTACAGCTTGCTGATGAATGAGCAAGATGCCGAAGATATTCTGCAGGAATCATTTCTTTATGCCTTTAAGAATCTGCATCGCTTTGATTCGCGCAAGGCATCGCTGAAGACCTGGCTCTATACCATCGCGGTCAGCCGCTGCCGCAATACCTACCGCCGCAAACGCTTCCTGACGGTCGACATCACGCAGTGGCTTGGCTTGCAACTGAAAGCGCCGCCATCGGAAGCGCCGGAAGCAGCCGTCATCCGACGCGATGCTAATGAGACAATCGCCAAAGCCCTGCAGGATCTGTCGCCGAGGCTGCGAGAAGCCATCGTTCTGCGTTATGGACAGGGCATGACGTATCGCGAAATCTCGGAAGTGATGGGCTGTCCCCAGAAAACGGCTGAAAGCCGTGTACGTTTGGGACATCAGCGACTTAGACAATCATTGCAGCCGGTCGGGCAGGGTTTGCTCGAAGAGCTGCTAAGAGTGCATTAGACCAGCAGCATGGGATGCGCGTAGTAAGAATGATCAAGTTCAAGTACCGCTATTGCAAAGTCCAAATGGTTCGCTATGTCAGCGGCGATCTATCGGAGGCCGCCCGGCGACGCGTCGCGCGATACATCGACGAGTGCGAAGACTGCTATCGTGAGTATACGCGCCATCGTGAATTCGCCCACCAATTGGAGAGCAATCTGCCAACTCTCGGACGTCCGGACGCCAAGCGTCTGGATCAACTGTGGTCATCGGTACAACGTGATCTTCAAGCGCCGGATGAAGGTCGCGAGTGGTTCAGGGACTTCGGCTCACGATCCAACATGCAGTTTAGCTACGGTCTGCTGGTTGTCGCGATTTCCGTTGCGCTGCTCCTGCCGTTGATGATTGGCTACCGCGCGTCTGCCTTTGCGGTCGATTTGCCCGGCGCGCCTCAATACCCGGGCATTGTCGGGACATTGTCGACCACGATCGCGGACAGGCCCTTCGTTATCCCGACGTCTCAGTCGCGTGCGCGCAGGAATACGCCGCTTTTGCAGAACACACCCTCGCCACGCGTTTGATTACACTGCGGCGCGGATTTCTCTACGCGACCGGGCTGACACACCATGATCACCACGCCGAATCAGCAGGAAGATAACGCCTTGAGCCACATACTCTCGCGGCGCCTGACCCTAAACTGGGAGCTGGCCGCGTATATCTTCATTTTGGTTCTGGCGATTCTTTCACGTTTCTACATGCTTGACGATCGCGTGATGAGCCACGACGAGAGCCTGCACACGCGTTTCGCCTACAACCTGTACAACGAGGGAAATTTCCAGCATACACCGCTGATGCACGGTCCCGTGCTTTTTCATGCCACCGCCTTTTCGTTTTACTTATTCGGCGACAGTGATTTCTCCGGACGCATTTACACCGCCCTGCTCGGCGTCATGATGGTGATGTTTCCCCTGCTCTGGCGCCGCTGGCTTGGTAGATGGGGCGCGTTGCTCGCCTCGGTAATGCTGCTGATATCGCCTCTGCTGCTCTATTACAATCGATATATTCGCCACGACACGCCGTCAATCTTTTTCGGCATGATCATGGCGTATTGCATTTTGATGTACCTTAATGGACCGCCGCGCTCGCGACGCCGCGGCTATTGCCTCTACATCTTCGCAGCCGCGATGGTCTTGAATCTCGGCTCGAAAGAAACTGCCTTCATCTACATCGCCATCTTCGGCAGCTTCCTCACCATATATTTCCTGGTGCGGCTGGCACAGCAGCGTCTCACCCTGCGCGGCAAGCCGATCTTTTATTCGCTCACGCTCGGTATTCTGCTCGGCGGGATTATGACCTTGGGCATGTATATCGTCGTTGACATCATTCCGGCGGAACTTATACCTGGACGCGGTACACCCTGGGCAGACTTGTCCGATTTGCAGCGTTCCAGCTGGGTCAGCTGGATGGCTCTTTCGGTCTTGAGCGTCGCCTTCGTGCTGCTGTCGACGGCGCTGTACGCCTTCCGCGACCGCTGGCGGCGTATTCCCTGGCGCGAGCTGATACTGATCTTCCTGATCGCGCTGATCACCGCCGGCGGGCTGCTCTTTATCGAAGAGCTGTCGCATTTCCCCAGCCCAAGCGAAACAGCCGAACCGACGATACCAGACGCCGAAGAGGATAGTTTGACGGTGGCGTCGGCGGGACTGGCAATCCGTTGGGCGCCCGCTCTGGCGCTATGGCTGATCGCCCTCGCAGTCGCCGTCTACCTGATTCGCGGCGGGCGGCGCCAGCGCGATTCCAGTTACAAGCAGACAGACCTGACGAATGAAGGTCGCGGCCTGTGGCGTTTCTTGTATGACTTCCCCGAAGTCGATTTTCTCGTGCTGATCGTCACGCTGATCTTGCCCTGGACGACCGCGCTTTTCATGCGCTTCATGGGTGGCTCCGGCACCGACTTTGCCGCGTTCGGCGAATCATTGCCGGAAGGACTCTACACTCTGGCCGCCGGTTTTCCCAACTTGGGCTCCTACGCGCAGGTAGGGCAATTCCTGGTCGGCGTTACGGTATTCGTCCCCTTGCTTATGCTCTCACTATTTGTCGGCTTGAGTTGGAACTGGAAACGCTGGCTGACCTCGGCGGCTATCTTCCATGTGATTTTCGCCTTCTTCTTCACGTCGGTATTTACAAACATCGCCGGCCTCGGCACCGGAATGATTTACAGTCTGGGTTATTGGCTTGAGCAGCAGGGCGTGCGCCGGGGCAGTCAGCCACAGTACTATTATCTATTGATCATCATGCCGACCTACGAATTCCTGCCCATCATCGGCAGTGTCAGCGCCATGTTCGCCGGCATCACCTGCTACTGGAAGTCGCGGCGGGATCGGATTATCGAACTCGAATATACGCGAGAACGTCAAGGTGGAGCGAAACGCGACGAAAAAATTGAAGCGGCTTCCCCCGGCATCGTCGCGTCCGCTGAAGAGGCAGAGACGAATTTAATCCCCGGCGAGAGCGGAGGCGGTGCCGATGGAGGGGCGACCAACACGCCCGATTCTGACTCAATTCAGCAGTGGTCGCAGCCGCCCAATGAGAATGTCGGTAGATTAACCGACCTGCCCTTCATCATGCTACTCGCCTGGTGGGCGATTTTGAACCTGGTCGGCTACTCCCTCGCCGGCGAAAAGATGCCCTGGCTGGGCACGCACCTAACGACGCCTATGATCCTCATCACTGCCTGGTACTTCGGCGGCATTGTCTCGCGCATTGACTATCCGAAGTTCCTGTCGCGCGGCTGGATCACTTTGCTGGTGATGCCAATCTTCCTAATTTGCCTGGCGCAAGTGCTTGGCGCTTTCATCATCGGCGACCCCCCATTCGTGGGTCTGTCCATCTCCCAGCTCGAACGAACCTACGAGTGGCTGGCTTCGCTCTTGATCGCAATTAGCCTCGGTTATGTGCTCATTCGCCTGGCGCGCCTGACTAGCTGGATGCATATTCGCCGCTTGTGCGCCGTTACGATATTTGGCTTGCTCGGCCTCGTGACCGCCCGCGCAGCCTGGACGGCGTCATTCATCAATTACGATCTGCCGACTGAGTTGCTGGTCTATGCCCATGCCGCCCCAGCTGTCAAATGGGTCCTGGAAGATCTCGAGGAGATGAGCCTGCGAATGACCGATGGCAAGGACCTGACATTCGTCTATGACGATGAAGTATCCTGGCCCTACAGTTGGTACTTCCGCGACTTTACCGATGCGGTATTCGTCGGTGGTAATCCTACGTTACAGAACACTGAAGACGCCATATTCGTGGTTGTCGGCTCCGGTCATCGGGGTGAGGTTGAACCCATCCTGGAAGACCGCTATCTGCGCCGCGATCATATTCGCATGTGGTGGCCGATGCAGGAATACTTTGGCCTTACGCCACGCCGCATATTGAACGTCTTGGACTTCTCACCTGGTAACCAGGATGCCAATGCGTTGCGCAGAGGCATCTTTGATATCTGGTGGTCGCGCGATTATGACCAATACGGAACCGCGGCAGGCAAGGACTTTTCGCTCACGAATTGGCCCGTTTCCGACCGCATGCATGTCTACATTCGCAAAGACTTTGCTTCCATGATGTGGGAATACGGCGTGGGCGATGGAGATGTCCCCAGCAATATCCCGACAGAAATAAACCTATGCGCCGCCAACTGGCGCTCGGTCAGCCCGCTGCTCGATTTTGAAACGAGTGCGCAGCCGCTATTGAATCCCTTAGCCGTGACGGTCGCTGACGACCTGGTCTATGTTGCCGACGAAAACGCCAATCTCATACAAACCTTTACAACTGATGGTCAGTACCTCCGCAGCTTTGGAGATTCCGCTTCGACATCCTTCAATCGGCCCAATAGTTTGGCGATTCTGCCGAATGGAGACCTGCTGGTGGTCGATACATGGAACTACCGCATTCAACGCGTCTCGTCAAACGACGAAATACTGATGACCTGGGGCACAGCTGGCGAATTTGGCTTTGACGCGCCGGCGGAGCCGGAAGACGGCTTTTGGGGACCGCGCGATGTCGCCATCGATTCTGCCGAGCGCATTTACATCTCGGACACCGGCAATAAGCGGATTCGCGTCTACTCCTTAGAAGATTCAGAGGCGGTCTTTCAGTTTGATATCGGCAGTGGCGGTAGCGGACCCGGGGAGTTGGACGAGCCCAGCGGTTTGGCAATCCATTCGGATGGTCGGCTATTCGTCGCCGATACCTGGAATCGCCGCGTCGCGGTATTTGATGTCAGTGGCGCGCACTTAACGCATTTCCGCGTGCGTGGCTGGTATGACAGTACCTTTAATCGCCCTTATCTAGCTCTCGACGAAGCCAGAGATACGCTTTACATCACCGATCCGGACAGCAAGCGCATCCTGGTTTATGATCCCGCAGGCGAGTGTCTTGGCTCCTTCGGCGAAGAGGGCGATCTCAGTTCACTCGGTCAATTCAGGGATATCGGCGGCATTGCGGTGGACCAAGAGGGCTTCGTTTACGTAACTGATTCGAGCTTGGGCAATGTATTGAAGTTCCCGCCATTCCCACGAGGCTGACGGACTTGAGGCAATGTGGGGCCGAAAGCAGTCTTCTATCGGCCTACAGTTGACGACCGGCCGGATTCATGTTATGTTTGTGCTAGTCGTTTGTGTCCGCAAAAAGTGGGAAGCCCCCACTTTTCGTTTTATATTGACACATTGCGCCTACAGCAATATCAAGCAACTCGGCTTTTGGAGTGAGACATAATGTCTAACGAATTGCAAATCGCATTCAATGAGATAGCGCAGATGCGTGCGCTGCCATCGGATATCGTCTTGGATGCACTGCAAAGCGCCCTGGTCTCCGCCTATCGCAAAGATACAGGCGCCAGCGCGGCGCAGGAGATAGAAGCGGAAATCGACCCCGACACGGGTCGTGCCAAGGTCTTCGTCGAAAAGGAAGTAGTCGACGAGATATTCAGCGATGCCACTGAAGTGACGCTGGAGAGGGCGCGCTTCTTTAATCCGGAAGCTCAGCTCCATGATGTCGTAATGGTGCAAGTTCAGCATACGACCAAGAGCTTCGGCCGCATCGCCGCGCAGACGGCAAAGCAGGTCATTCTGCAGAAGATACGCGAGGCCGAGCGCACTGCGTTGTACGATGAATTTATCAACCGCGAAGGTGATTTGATCACCGGTACAGTGCAAAGCGTCAATTCGCGCAAAGTGACACTGAGTCTAGGCCGGGCGGAGGCGGACTTGCTGCGTCAGCAGCAGATCCCGGGCGAGCGCTACCGCACGCACGAGAAAATCCGCGTCTACGTGATGGAAGTCATTAAGAGCAACCGTGGACCGCAGATCCTCGTCAGTCGCGCGCACCGTAGCATGTTACGCCGCCTGTTGGAATATGAAGTGCCGGAGATCTACAACGGGCAGGTCGAAATCAAGAACATCGCTCGGGAAGCCGGGCACCGCTCCAAAGTGGCGGTGGCGGCACTGCAGGATGGTATCGACCCGGTCGGCGCCTGCGTCGGCATGCGCGGAATCCGCATCCAAAACATCGTTAAAGAACTGCACAACGAAAAGATTGATGTCATCGAGTGGAACAGCGACGCGGTCGCCTTTATCTCCAAAGCGCTGAGCCCGGCCCGGGTCACCGGCGTGTATCTCGATGATCATCCTGTCGATGGCAAGACGGCGGTCGTCTTGGCGCCGGACGATCAATTGTCTCTCGCGATTGGACGGGAGGGACAGAACGCGCGATTGGCCGCCAAGCTTACCGGTTGGCGCATCGATATCAAGAGCGTCACCGAGACCGTACAGAACGCGCTGGAAAACCTCGACGCGCCTCCTCACGACAGCTTGACCGAGCCTTACGCCGACTTGATCGCCGAGTCCCTGCGCATCATGGAAAAGAAACGGCTCGAACTCGCCGTCATGCCGGAAGAATTCAAGTCGCTCGCGCGATTCGCCGACATCATCGAGCAATTGATGCAGGAACAGCGCGATGCGGCGCGTCTAACCTATCTGGAGAAGCTCCAAACGGCACGGGCCACCCTGGCGCCGATTCTGTTTGAACTGCCTCTTGATGTGCTGGCGGTTTCGCAGGAAATTCTGGATATCCTTGAGCCGTTTGAGAACATCGGCGAGGTCATGTTGACCTGTCTGGTTGACGATACGGTAATCCAGCGCAAAGTTGCTGCGTTAGCGGAAGAGCCGATGGCGGAGCTGCAGGCGGCCCTCGACACCATTATGGCTTCCGATCTCGAAAAGCTTTTGGCAGAAGCGATTTCAATCGAAGAGGTTGAGGGCGAAGAAGCGGAAGAAGCGGAACCGACTACCGCAGCGACCGAAGAAGCTCAGCCCGAAGCCGCCGAGGCGGCCGCCGCGGGAGAGCAGCCCGAGGAAAGCCTCGCGCAGGATCCGGTCGAAGCAGAAGAGCAGCCGGAAGTTTTGCTCGACGCATTTGGCCAGCCTGTCATACAGGAAGAAGAGGAAAAAAGCGTCGATGCTGAAGACCTGGCAGCCGCAATGGCCGAGCCGACTGCGGAAGCGTCCGGCGCTGCCGTGGTTGATGTGCCGGAAGCCGTTCCCGGCTCCGATTTTGTCCCCGACGAAGACGGCGAGAAAGAATTCGAGCTGGATCTGCAAAAGGGCAAGCAACAGCGGCGTAAAGATCGTCAGAAGCGGCGCGAGCTCGTATTGGATGAAGGCAGTGGTGAAGTGATCGCCAAGCGGCGGCGCAAAGGCAGCCGCGGCAGTTGGGATGAAGAATCCTGGGAAGATTACGATTACTAGATCAGTCGTAGAGGCGGTCTATGACCAGGAAACATCAACCGCAGCGCAGCTGTGTGGTGTGCCGGGAAAAGAAAGACAAGCGTGAATTGACGCGCTTGGTGGTGGCCAATGAGAAACTGCAAGTCGACGTTTCAGGCAAGATGAACGGACGCGGCGCGTATCTTTGTGATGATCGCGAGTGCTGGGCGGCGGCAGAAGCCCGATCGCTAATGGGCAAGGCGCTACGTCGAAGTTTAAGCGATGACGATCGTGAATATCTGCGGCAACTGACACCATCATGAATGAGCACAGCTAGCAGAGGCGGGAGCATAAACCCTGCCTCGGACGGTCGCCACAACTTAAGGAGGCAGGTATGGCAGAAGCACCCAAAGAAATTCTGATACCGGATTATCTCACAGTTCGCGAATTGTCCGAACTGATAGAGCGCAGCCCCATTGATGTGATGAAGCAGTTGATCAGCAACGGCATCATGGCATCGATAAACCAGCAAATCGACTTTGATACAGCCGCCATTGTTGTTGAGGAATTGGGTTTCGTTACCCAATCGGCCAGCGCGGTTGCCGCCGCCGAAGAAGAAGAAAAGCGCGCTGAAAAGCGGGAAGAAAAATGGAGCGCGATGTATGAGGGCGAGACCTCCGATACATTAACGCCTCGCCCGCCGATCATCACCATTCTAGGGCATGTCGATCATGGCAAGACCACCCTGCTCGATACCATTCGCAAGACTGCCGTAGCCGAAGGCGAAGCCGGTGGCATCACGCAGCACATTGGCGCTTATCAGGCGCAGCACAGCGGGCAGACCTTAACCTTTCTTGATACGCCCGGTCACGAAGCGTTCACGGCGATGCGGGCTCGTGGCGCGCAAGGCGCGGACATCGCCATTCTGGTAGTGGCGGCGGATGACGGCGTTATGCCGACCACGCGCGAAGCGCTCGATCACGCCCGCGCGGCCAATCTGCCCATCGTGGTCGCCATCACCAAAGTGGATCGCCGCAACGCCAGCCCGGAAACGGTCAAGCAGCAACTGGCGGATCTCGAATTGATTCCCGACGATTGGGACGGCACGACCATCATGGTGCCGGTTAATTCACTGGAGGGCGACGGCATCGAAGACCTGCTCGAAGCGCTGACGCTGGTCGCGGATGAACATCCCATCACAGCCAACCCGAGGGGTCTGCTGCGTGGTACGGTGATCGAAGCCGAAGTTGACCGAAACCGCGGCACCATGGCGACGCTGCTGGTGATGAACGGCACGATCAAACGCGGCGACGCGATTGTCGCCGGCACTTCGCACGGCAAGATCAAAGCGATGTTTGACCACACAGGCAAGCCGGTAAAGCGCGCCCTGCCTTCTACGCCGGTTGCAGTCCTGGGACTGGACTCGCCACCGGCGCCCGGCGTCATGTTCGAAATCATGGACACTTACAAGACCGCGCGCAGCATTGCCGAGGGTCGGCGACAAGAAGAACGGCTGCGCCGCGCCAACGGGCAGTTGCTGCCTACGCTGACGCTGGAAGAATTCCTGGCGCATTTCCATAGCGGCGAAGCCAAAGAACTTTCCATCATACTCAAGACGGATGTTCAAGGTTCGATCCAGCCGATCATCGACGAACTGCAGAATATCTCGGCGCGAAACGAAGAAGGTATTGCCGTTCGCGTCCTGCGGCAGGAAGTCGGACGCGTCACTGAATCCGACGTGATGCTCGCAAGCGCGTCCAATGCCATCATCCTGGGCTTCAACGTGAGCACCGACAACGCGGCGCAAGCCTCTGCCGAAGTGCAACGCGTGGAAATACGCCAATACAGTATCATATATAAGCTATTTGAAGACATTGAATTGGCGCTGCACGGCATGCTGGAGCCGAAGTTCGCCAGTCGCGTGATAGGCGTTGCCGAAGTTAGACAGACCTTCAGAGTCCCGCGCATTGGAATAATCGCGGGCTGCGTGATTCGTGACGGCGAGGCGCGGCGCAACGCTACCGCACGGGTCAAGCGCGGCAACAAGCTGGTCGTGGAAAGCGCGGGCGTATCCTCGCTCAAGCGCTTCCGGGAAGATGTCCGCGAGGTGCGCACCGGCTTTGAATGCGGCATCGGCCTGGATGGCGTCGGCAGCTACGAGGAAGGCGACCTCATCGAATTCTTCGTACGGGAACGGGTCAACTAGGTCCGGCTGATGTCCATCAAACAAGGTCGAATGAGCGATCGGATTCAACAGATCTTGAGCCACTTGCTGTTGCGGGAGATATCCGATCCGCGTCTGCAGGATATCACGGTGACTGAGGTCGAACTCGATCTCGAACTGATGTACGCCAAAATATACGTCAGCGCGATGGGCGACGAGAGCCGAGAAGCCGAAGTGATGCAGGGATTTCGCCGTGCTAGCGGCTTTCTGCGTCGAGAAGTTGGGAAACGGATACGGCTGCGCCACACGCCGGAGTTGCACTTTCACTGGGATCACACCTTGGAGCGCGCCAACCGTATCAATCAGCTCATCTCGAGCCTCGATATTCCGCCTGAAACCACCGACGAAGACGATCGTGAAGACCAATAACCCTAATGAACCACAATGGCGGGAAGCCGCCGTTGCAATCGATGCCGCTCAATCGATTCTGGTTATTTCTCATATTGCGCCCGATGGCGACGCAGTCGGCTCGCTTCTCGGCATGGCGGGACCGCTTCGCGCCGCCGGCAAGCAAGTCACCGGCGTGATCGACGGCGGCGTTCCGCCAGAGCTCCGTTTTGTACCAAAGAGCGAGACGATTTTACCCGCTATCGCCAAAGGTATGTTCGACCTGATGATTTCGGTCGATTCCAGTGACATCGAACGCATTGGTGTTGCCGGCGCCTATGGCTTGGCGCATAGCAGCCGCGTTATCAACCTCGATCATCATCCAACCAACACCCGCTACGGCGATATGCACCTGATTGTTCCCGACGCTGTCGCGGCTGTCGAAATTGTTGTTGACTTTCTCGCCTATCTCGGCAGTGAGATCAGTCCTGCCACGGCTTATGCCCTGCTGACCGGCCTCATCACCGACACCCAGGGTTTTCGCATCAGCGCGACCAACAGCCGGACGTTGGAAATCGCGCAGACGCTAATGCAATGCGGCGCGCCACTCTCGCAGATCATGGCGAAAACGCTCAACCGCCGCCCTTACGAAGAAGTCGAACTCTGGAAACGCGTCTTGCCAAGTGTTCGGCTCAAAGACGGGCTGATCTCCGCGGTCATCACCCAAGCCGACATTGCGCATGTTGGCCTGAGAGCGACGGGAGACGGCGGCTTGGTCAGCCACCTGGTCAATGTTGATAAAGCCATGGTGTCGGTTGTATTCAAGGAACTGGCCGAGGGCAGCGTTGAGGTCAGTTTTCGGGCGAAACCCGGATACAATGTCGCCGCGGTGGCCTTTGAACTGGGCGGTGGCGGTCATACCCTGGCATCCGGTTGTACTATCGCAGGAGCGTTGCCCCTGGCTCAGCAACGCGTGCTGCCGCTGGTACGTCAGGCCATCGCCGAAGGGACCGACGCGCTTGAGCAAAGTTCCCGCTGACGGATTCCTAAACCTCAATAAGCCCTTGCACTTGACCAGTCACGATGTCGTGGCTCAGGTGCGAAGCCGCTATCGAGCCTTGACGCGTTCGAAAAAAGTCGGGCATGCCGGTACGCTTGATCCTCTAGCGGACGGCGTGCTGGTCATTTGCCTGGGCGCAGCCACGCGGCTCAGCGATTACATGATGCGCGGCCGCAAGGTCTATCGGGCGCAAGTCAAGCTCGGCTTGTCCACTTCCACCTACGATGCGGCTGGCGAGATCGTGACGCGGCATGACGCCGGACACATTTCACTGGATGACCTTGAGAGAGCATTGCTTCCTTTCAACGGTGATATCGATCAGATCCCGCCGATGTACAGCGCGATCAAAGTCCAGGGCAAGAAGCTTTACGAACTCGCGCGCGAAGGCAAGTCGGTCGAGCGCGCGCCGCGCAAAGTTACAATTCATTCGATTGATGTGCTCTCCTGGGATAATCCGGTTGCGGAGCTTGAGATTCACTGTGGTCCCGGCACTTACGTTCGGTCATTGGCGCATGACTTAGGCAGGTCGCTTGGCGTCGGCGCCTACCTTTCAGGCCTGACGCGGATCGCGAGCGGATCCTTTAGAATCGCCGAAAGTATCCCGCTCGAGACCGTTATGCAAGACGACAGTTGGACAAAGCGTATCGTACCGCCCTTCGACGCCCTGAGCCACTATACCCGCGTGGCGCTAAGCGCAGACGAAATGGGCAAGGTCAAAAATGGCGGATTCATCAGCCGGCGAAATGAGATTGAGGCCGGAACCGTATTCGCCTTTGACGCCAACCAGCAGCTCGTCGCCATCTTGCAGCCGCGCGATGAACTCTGGAAGCCCCATAAGGTATTCTTGAATTAGTCTTGCTACAATGTCGGCAGGGTGAACGAGGGCTACTTGTGAAACACCTGCGCACGCTCGATGACGCCAAGATCGACACAGAATCGCTCGTGACAATCGGCGTATTTGACGGCGTCCATCTTGGACATCAGGCGCTGATCAAGCGCTTAGTTGCGACCGCCCACGCCTCCGCGCGGAAAGCTGTGGTCATCACCTTTTTCCCGCATCCGGACAAAGTGGTCGATGAGGTTGCCGATCGCTACTATCTCACCACGCCGGATCAGCGCGCAGACCTGTTGCTCCAGCTTGGCGCCGATCTCGTGATCACGCTCCACTTTGATGAGGCGATGCGGCATCTGCCGGCGAACGCCTTTGTTGATCGGCTTGTTGAGCACCTGCGGATCAAGGAATTGTGGGTCGGCGCCGATTTCGCCCTGGGTTTCCAGCGTGAGGGCGATATCAGTTTCTTGCGCGCTCAAGGCAGAAGCCGTGGCTTCACCGTGACCGCTGTGGAATTGATCACGCAACAGAACAGCGACATCCTCATCCGCAGCTCGAAAGTGCGCGACCATGTGCGACGTGGCGAAATACGCCAGGCCAGCGCGATGCTCGGCCGCCTCTATGCCCTGCGGGGCGCAGTCGTGCGCGGCGAGGGACGTGGCCGGACGATAGGCGTGCCGACCGCCAATCTCGATGTATGGTCAGAGCAAATCATGCCCGCCAACGGCGTGTATGCGACCTGGGCGATTCTCGGCGATGAGACATTCATGGCGGCGACCAATATCGGCCAACGCCCTACCTTCGGCGGGACTGACGTATCAATTGAGCCGCACATTCTGGACTTCGACCGCGACATTTACGGCGAGAAACTTGAACTGAAATTCGTCGAGCGGCTGCGGGCGGAACACAAGTTTGAAAGTTTGGCGGCGCTAGTCGCCCAGATTCAGGCTGATATCGCCGCCGCCAGAACCTGCCTCGAGCGGCGCCAGCCGAATTAATCCGTCTTCCGTTTGGGCAATACATAACCAACTTGACGCAGAAATCTCTCATTGCTGCGCCAGTTTTGCAGAACTTTGACACGCGTCTCCAGGTGTACTTGCGTTTCCAAAAGTGTCTCAAGTTCTTCCCGCGCCGCCATGCCAACTCGTTTGATCATGCTTCCGCGCTTGCCAATCACGATGCCCTTCTGCGAGTCCCGCTCGACATAAACCGTTGCTTCAATGATGGTGATTTTCGGTTTTTCGCGGAATTCATTAATTTCGATGGCAACCGTGTACGGTATCTCGTCGCTGGTGGCTTCGATGATTTTCTCGCGAACAACCTCGGCGGCAATGAATCGCAGATTGGCTTCGCTGACCTGCTCGGCGGGATAATACCGAGGACCCAAAGGCAGCAGCGCAGTCAAGCATTGCAGCAATTCATCGATTCCCAGGTTTTCAGCTGCGCTAATTTCAAAGGCGCGATGATGATCGCAGAGAGTCAGATGGTCGCTGCGGTCAAATTGGACATCGACGAGGTCGATCTTGTTGAGCGCAAGAATCGTTGGTGTCTTCGGAGCGATCTTCGCCAGCAATTCCGCGATGCGCGTGTCGGCCACTGTTGGCTGCTGCGACACATCGAGGATCCATAGCACGGCGTCGGCATCCTGCAGCGCATTATGCGCCACTCCCACCATGTAATCGCCCAAGCGCGTCTTCGGCTTGTGGATACCGGGCGTGTCCACGAAGAGAATCTGCGCCTGCGGGGTCGTATAAATGCCCAGCTGGCGCTGACGGGTGGTCTGTGGCTTGGCGGTGACGATGGCGATCTTCTGCCCAAGAACCGCGTTAATCAACGTCGACTTACCGACGTTGGGCCGGCCGATAACCGCGACCAGACCGGAGACATGATCGTCACTCCAATCGTCGCTGAAGATCGAGTCAAGCTCAGACATCGGCCTGCCAGTCGCGCAGGCGATCAAAACATGGCAAGTGCTTGAGCAGTCTTTCTGGAAAGGCGGAACGGTCAGATGCGATTAATGCCGACAATTTGGCGAAGGGTCGCTTGTCTTCGACCTGACGATAGGCGAACACATCATAGGGATAATCAAAGTCCAATTGTTTAAGAACGATCATATCGTCCTCGCCATCGTTGCGTTGGCCACAGACGTCCGCGCGCGGATAGAGGTGACCGCTCTTCATCAGGAAGTCCCAGGCGTCTTCGCCGTTGAGCAGCTCGCCATAGTCGGCGACGACCAAATCCGGCACGATCGACAGATGCGGTTTCCCGAGATAGGTGATGCCGTAACGGATGATCAATTCACCTTGCGCGATTCGATCGCCTTCCCCAAGTTCACTTGCCGAGAGAAATGCGGCATCGCCGAGGCGCGTCACAATGCCCCTGACGCGCTCCGCGATTGGCAGACTTTGTGGCGCAGATTGTTCGAACATGGGGAATTAGTGATGCTCGGGTTCCGCCGGAACGTTGATATCGTCAAATCGTTCAAAGGGACGCACCCACCCCAGCCAAAAACCAATGGCAAGGACTAGCAGAAGCAATCCAACGACGATCGCCAAGCCAAGCTGATGCGTCGATGCCGCGTCCAGCGACGCGCCATGGATGACGCCGATGCTGGCGCCCAGGACCATCAGCGTCATACCGGCGCCGCCTACCATAGCCAAACCATACTGTGTCAATTTGCTCGGCTGTCTAGCCGCGTTGCCGCTGTTTTCTGTCACTCGATAACTGCCTTCAATATGATACACTGGCCAGCTGGCGCGAATTGTGCCCGCCGCCCATCGATTCGTCAAGACTGAGAGGGCATCATGAGTGTAAGTACGGTCTTGCTCATACGCCATGGACAGACCGATTTCAATTTGCAGCACCGCCTGCAGGGCGCTCTGCCTGTCCCCTTGAACGACTGCGGACGAGCACAATCGTATGCCGTAGCGCGGCGCCTCAAGACAACAAGCATAGACGCGCTCTATGTCAGTCCGCGGATGCGCGCCAGCGAGACGGCGCAGATTATCGGCAAAGCCTTGGGGCAGCGCATTATTGAGGACGAGCGCCTGGCCGAGATTGCCTTTGGTGACTTTGAAGGCCATACTTTCGACGAAGTCAGCAAGTTGTATCCAGACGCATATCGCATGCGGGAAGCGGGCTATCGCGCTTACCGCGTGCCAAACGGCGAATCCCGCCTCGATGTGGATTTGCGGATGCGCGCGGCTTTTGACGATATTGTCGGCGAGCGAAATCTGGCGACCGTCGCGATCGTCAGTCACAGTTCGGCGATGGTCATCATGTTGGCGTCGATGTTTGCCCACTTGCCTGATAAGCCAATGAAGAACACTTCGGTGACGACGCTAAAGCGGTACCGCGACATCTGGGAGATAAGCGCGTACGCCGAGGCGCCACACTTAGACGAATAGTCGGGACCGTTACTGAAAACCAGCAGCTTTTCCGTTACAATCGCGCGGTCACAAAGATAATGGATGATGGAGAGGAAACAGAGGCATGACTCAACCCATTCGTGTTGCGGTGACGGGCGGCGCGGGACAGATCGCTTACAGCCTGCTCTTTCGTATCGGCAACGGGGAGGTATTTGGTCCGCAGCAACCTGTCGTCTTACAGATACTGGAAATCCCGCCGGCGATGGATGCGTTGCGCGGCGTCGTGATGGAACTAGAGGATAGCGCCCAGCCGCTCTTGCAAGATGTCATCATTTCCGCTGATCCCAAGGCCACGTTCAAGGATGCCAATTGGGCGATCCTGGTAGGTGGCATGCCACGCGGGCCGGGCATGGCGCGCGGTGATTTGATCGCCGCCAATGGTCCCATCTTCGTCGAGCAAGGCAAGGCGCTCAACGACTTCGCGGCCGCGGATATCCGAGTGGTGGTCGTAGCCAATCCCTGCAATTCCAACTGCCTGGTCGCCAAAGCCAATGCCCCCGACATTCCCGCTGACCGGTGGTTCGCTATGACTCGCCTCGACGAGAATCGCGCCAAATCTCAACTGGCTCTGAAGGCGGACGTGCCGGTGAGCGCCGTCAGCAACCTTGCGATTTGGGGCAACCATAGCTCGACGCAATTCCCGAACTTTGAACACGCCTGCATCAAGGGCGCAGCCGCCGAAACGGTCATCGGCGACCGAGAGTGGCTGGAAAACGGCTTTATGAATATCGTGCAGGAGCGGGGCGCTGCCATCATCAGCGCGCGTGGGAAAAGCTCCGCCGCCAGCGCCGCTAATGCCGCGCTCGATACCATACGCAGCCTGATTACTCCCACGCTGTCCGGCGATTGGTTCAGCGCCGCCATAGCGAGCGACGGCAATCCCTACGGCGTCGCCGAGGGCTTGATCTACTCCTTCCCCCTGCGCAGCGACGGAATCGGCAGCGTCAAGATTGTCGAAGGCTTGGAACTAAGCGACTATGCCCGGGGCAAGATCAAAGCATCCGAAGCGGAATTGAATTCAGAGCGCGAGGCGATCAGCGACTTGTTGTGAGCCAATCGAAAACAGCGAAAATGCGAAGAGGCAGAGGTGGCTCCCTGTCTCATTTTTCTTTCTGATGCAACATACGCCTTCGCGGCTGCTTCAGACGAAATCGTCGTTCTTGGCTTTTTCCGCCGTGGTCTGCACGAATTCCGGTTCCTCAGGCACGACCGCGGCCATGATGATATAGAGAATCAGGCCCGGTCCACCGGCCAACGCAAATATCACCCACAGTATCCGCACCAGGGTCGGGTCGACGCCGAGATAATCGGCGACGCCGCCACAGACGCCAGCGACGGATCGATCCTTGCGTGATCGATAGAGGCGTTTCTTCACGTTAATGTTCATCGCGTATGGTTCTCCTCTTCGCGCTTCCCACGGATCTCTCGTGAAAATGCGCGGCATATTTCAGTTTGTCTCAACATCATATACGTCAACACACCACCAGAGTTGCGGCTCTGGGCCCGCGCGTCAATCAGCTACTTCGAGTCCACAACCTTGTGGAAAGGACCCTTGCCGATGCCAGGGTACATGCGCATTACACCCCATGAAGCGCGTATGGTGACCCAGAGAATCGTTACCAGCCAGACTCCACTGAGCACCGCGGCACTGTCCGACGCGACAACATACAAGCCGAACAATCCCGCGGCAGTCGCCAGGATCATGCCATTGCGCAGGTAGCGATAGTCGCTCGTGCCCCAATGAATCCCGTCAGTGATGAAAGCGAGCGCGCTCACCGGCTGCGAAAGAGCGAAGATGATCCAGGAACTATGAAAGAGACCCTTGGCTTCTGTTGGCACTAGACCCTCCATCACCAGGTTGGTCGCGAGCAGCATGCCGAGCAGCAATACACAACCTGTCGCCAGGCTCCATTGCGTCGTCGACTTCGCCACGCGTCTGGCGTAGTCCACGCGGCCGGATCCATAGAAGTAACCCACCAGACTCTGCGCCGTGTTGGAAAAGGAGTCAAGCAGCAGGGCGGTGAAGAACCAAACCTGACGAATGACCTGATGCGCCGCGCCCGCCTCCGCGCCCATCTGCGTGGCGACGCGGGTGGCAAACAAGGTAAAGAGTGTCAAGGAACCGGTGCGGAGAAGCAGGTCGCGTCCAATCCGCAGCATGCTGAGACCATCGCGCAAGTTGAACTCGCGGCTCAAGCCCAGCCGCCGGTGGACTTCCCAGAGCATCCAGAGGGCGCCGAGCCATTGGCTAAGCGAGCTGGCAATTGCGGCGCCGGCGACACCGAGCGCTGGCACTATTCCCCAGCCGAAGATCAGCAAGTAATCGAGAACGACGTTGGACAGATTGATGCCCAGCGCGATCCAGAGCGGCGTCCGCATATCCTGCATGCCACGGAGAGCGCCAAAACCCACAACGACGATGATCACGGCCGGCGCGCCCAGCAGCCGAAACTGCATGTATTCCGTTGCCAGTCTCAGGATCTCGCCTTCGCCGCCCAGGGCCGCCGATACAAGTGCCGCGCCCGGCATCAGCACAGCGCTCAAAAGCAGACTGGCAAAAACGCCAAGAACAAGCGCAAGGCTTACGGACTTACTTGTGGCCGCAGCATCGCCTCGCCCGGAAATCTGCGCGACTTCCGTTTGGGTGGCAATGCCGAGAAACCCGAATATCCAATAGATCGATGTCAAGGCGCTGGTGCCGACGCCGAGCGCCGCCAGCGGCACGGCGCCTAAACGAGCGATAAAGCCGGTGTCGACCAGACCAGTCACCGGCTCCGCAACCAAGGAAAACAGAATGGGGAGAGATAGATACAGAATCGTTCGGTTGGGACGGTGTAAAAAGGGATGGCTTTCCGAGCTGATTGACGTCGTCTTCATCGATTGACTCCGGCCCAGTCGCCGATAGTGAAATGGAGCAGCTGCGCCCGAAACCGAATAAAGCTCATCGACGCCCTATACGACGGCCTGTTGGCGTGCGCGATCGAGATCGACGACGAACGCCGTCATTCCGCCGATACTTGCTGCGGACTCCCGCCCAATGTCGCGCCAACGATCTCGCCGTAGCCGTTAAGAAACTCAAGCACCGTCAATCTCTTCTTGCCGGCCAGCTGCAACTCGCTCGGAAAGTATAGGCCGTCGCCTGTCCCGATGGCGATCGCGCCCGCCTGCTCAATGACCTGCCCCACTCTTGCGGCGCCGTCGCCGGCGCATCCAGCGTTCACCTTCAAGGTCAATTCGTTCCAAGCGGTATAGGTTCCAGGCCAGGGTGTGAAGGCGCGCACCTGCCGGTCGATTGAAAGTGCCGGCTTAGACCAGTCGATTTCGCCCTCTTCTTTTTTGATCTGCGGCGCATAAGTCGCCTGCGACTCGTCCTGCGGCTGTGGATCAAGCTCACCGGAGAGGTAATGCGGCAAGGTTTCGACGAGCAGGCCGGCCCCCAGATGCGCGAGCTTGTCGTGCAGACTCAGTCCTGTCTCGTCCGGCAACAGCTTCAAAGCGCGTTTCGCCAAGATTGGTCCGGTGTCCAAGCCCGCATCCAGCAGCATAACGGTGGCGCCACTTTGGCGCTCGCCAGCGCGGATGGCCGCTTGAATCGGCGCAGCGCCACGCCAGCGCGGCAACAGCGAGGCATGAACGTTGATCGTGCCGTAGCGGGGCACATCCAGCACTGCCTGCGGGAGAATCTGACCGTAGGCGACGACGACATGCAGATCCGCCTTGTATGCTTGCAGAGCCTCCGCCACGTTTGACTTACGCATACGCGCGGGTTGCATAATGTTGATGCCGGCCGATTGCGCCAAGCGCTTGACCGGGGACTGTCGCAGCCGCTTCTTGCGCCCGGCCGGGCGATCAGGCTGGGTGACAACTGCAACCACGTCGTGCGTCGCCATCAGCGCCGACAAGCTGGGCAGGGCAAACTCGGGCGTACCCATGAAGACTATCTTTGCCATAGTACCTCTTGGTACAAAATGGTAGTATCGACCCGTCATTCTAGGGAATTATTTGAGCGCAGTCTATGATGCAAAAGGAATGGGTCTTGGCGCGGCAGGCGCCGCCCGAGCACTTGCGGCGTTACTTGGACTTCAGCCCAATCCTGGCTCAACTGCTCTACGGCCGCGGCTTGGAAGACCCCGCCCAAGCCGATACATTCATAAGTGATACACAGCTCCGCGAAGACCCTCTTAAGATGAAAGACATGGAAATCGCGGTGACGCGGATCGCCGCAGCCATCGAGGCGCGGCAGCCAATTGCCGTGTACGGCGATTTTGATGCCGATGGCGTCTGTTCGACCGCTCTCATGATGCAAGTCTTGAGCGCTTTGGGCGCTGATGCAAGACCGTATATCCCCGACCGCGCGGACGAAGGCTACGGGCTGAATTCGCCGGCGTTGGAGAATTTAGCAAGTAAGGGTGTCAAACTCGTCGTCACCGTTGACTGCGGGATTCGCTCGGTGACGGAAGTGGCTGACGGCATGCGCGCCGGGCTCGATATCATCGTCACCGACCACCACTCGATTGGCCCCGAGCTGCCCCCGGCGTTGGCGCTGATCAATCCTCGGCAAGAAGATTGCCCGGGCGAAGCGCGCATGGCCGGGGCCGGCGTGGCCTTCATGCTCGCGAAAGCCTTGCTGCTCCATCGCTGGGAATCCGACAGGGAACATTACCCGGCGGGCCTGCGCTTGTCCGATCTACTTGATCTGGTCGCCTTGGGAACGGTTGCCGATGTCGTGCCACTTAACGTTAGCTTGAACCGTCGCGTCGTGCGGCACGGGCTCGTCACAATCAACGAATTGCGGCGGCCGGGTATTGCTGCGCTGGCGAAGGTCGCCGGCCTTAGACCCGGGAATATCAAAGCGAGTCATATTGGTTTCGGCTTCGGACCGCGCATCAACGCTGCGGGACGCCTCGGATCCGCAATGACCGCCTACCATCTACTCGCCGCCGAATCACTCGAGGACGCTATGCCGCGGGCCATCGAATTGCAAGCCCTCAATTCCCAGCGCCAGCAGCTTACGCGTCAAGCACAGGCCGCCATCAGCGAACAAGTCGTTGACGGCAGCAATGTTCCGCTGATCTTTGCCGGCGATGAGAATGTCCTGCCCGGCATCGTCGGTCTTGTTGCCGGCCGACTGACAGAGGAGTTCTACCGTCCGGCCGTCGTAATGATGATCGGCGAGAATCAGAGCCGGGCTTCCTGCCGCAGCATCCCCGAATTCAATATCACGCGCGCTCTGGATGAATGTGCCGACCTGCTCGTGCGCCACGGCGGGCATGCAATGGCGGCCGGGTTCACCGTAGAAAACAGCAATATCGAGGTTCTGCAGCAGGAGCTGGAGCAAAAGGCGCAGGATGCATTGGCCGGCCTGGACCTGATGCCGCAGTTGTCGATTGATTTGGCGATCCCGATGGATGCGTTGAACGAGAATCTGGTGGCGGATCTTGATCGGCTTGAACCAACCGGGCACCAGAATCCGGCGCCTACCTTCATGTCCAGCGGCCTTCATGTCGCGCATTGTCGCCGTGTCGGCGAGGATGGCAAGCATCTAAAGCTGAAGCTCGCCGGCGAACATGGCGCGCAGATGGACGCCATTGGCTTTGGCTTGGGCGACTGGGCAAAGCGCATGCCGCAAAAGATTGATGCCGCTTACCATGCGGAGATGAACGAGTGGAACGGCAGACGCAGCTTGCAAATGCAATTACTGGATATCCGTCCGGCTGAAGACGCAGCGGGACTTGTTTCAGCTTGACCGAGTTGAAGCCGCGGCGTATATTGGTCCGGCTCATTCGTAACGGGAGATAATGTTGCTACAGAAAATGAAGCGAAGCGCGGGCGAGTTGAAATTCTCCTATGGTGGGCAAGCCGTTATAGAAGGTGTGATGATGCGCGGCGCCCACTCCATGGCTGTCGCTGTGCGCGATCCAAACGGTCAAATCGTCATTCACGAACAGCCTCTCAGCGCCCGATTGTATCGCGGACGCATCGCTCGTACGCCATTTTTGCGCGGCTTAATCGGACTTTGGGATGCCTTGGGACTCGGCATCCGCGCCTTGATGTGGTCAGCCGATGTCGCCCTCGATGAAGAGGAAGATATCAGCTTCAACGGTCCAATTGGCTGGGCGACCATCGCCGTGTCGCTACTAATTGGTATCGGTATTTTCTTCCTCCTGCCCACCGCGGCCGCGACCGGCATCGGCAACCTGCTCGGATTAAGCACGGCGGCCCAAGAGATCGTCGTTGATGATCAAGGCAACGAAATCGAAGTGGTCAGCGAAAACAGCAATATCCTCGCTTACGAAGCCCTGCCGATCGGGCTGGATGCCTTCCTGATAAATCTGATCGAAGGCGTCGTTCAGCTTTCTATTCTAGTGGTTTACATCTGGTTCGTGGGCCGGACCACGGATGGCCGACGGATCTTTTCGTATCACGGCGCCGAGCATAAGACGATCAACGCCTACGAAGCGGGCGACGAACTCGAGCCCAGCATCGTCAGCCGCTACCCGATCGAACATCCCCGCTGTGGAACAGCCTTCTTGTTGACCGTTGTCTTCGTCAGCGTACTGCTCTTCTCGCTGATTGGCCGGCCACCCTTTGCCTTGCTGATTCTATCGCGTGTTTTGTTTATTCCCGTCATTGCAGGCGTCGCCTATGAGTTTCTCAAGTATACGGCGTCCAACCTGGATAAGCCCTGGATCCGCTTCATGATAAAGCCAAATCTGGCGCTGCAGCACCTGACGACAAATCAACCGAGTCTGGACATGATCGAAGTCGCTATCGTCTCCTTCAATCGCGTGCTTCTTTCAGAAGGGATAATCGGCGAGGATGATGCTGCAATTCCCGATCCGCGACCGGAGGTGGCGCATACTCCTGGCAATTAGCCGAATGTTGAGTCAGCGACCGGCGCAGCTAGTTTTCCTCGGCCTGGCACTGTGTCTTTTCTTATTGGCATATTTGCACATTGCTGACGAGCAATCCGCTGCCAACGATAACCCGAGCTACGTCGATCAGAGCGCTTATATGAACTTTGCCAGAAAAGTCTATGAATCGCGATTTCAGTTTACCGGGACAAGAAGTCGCATGCCATTGTATCCTTGGATACAGGCACTTTTCTACGCGCCCGAACTTACAGAAGAGCAGTTTTTCGAACAGGGCAAAAAGCTGAATATTATCATATCTGTCGTATGTCTTGCCGTGCTGGGCATCGCGTTTTTCGTGCGCTTTCCAAGACTCTATGCATCATACGCAATGCTTGTAATCGCATACTTGCTTTTCGCGCTAAAGGCACCCTGGCTCCAAGCCGAGCTTCTCTAGTATACGCTTATCGCGCTAGCATTTATCTTATCCATTGAGTCTTTGCGGCGCCCAAAATGGTTTATGTCTGTCGCCGTGGGCGCCTTGTTCGCGACGGCCCATTTTGCCAAGTCCACCGCATTGCTCGGCTTGGCCGTTTACGCTGGCAGCTTCATCATTGTCTTGGTTGGCAGGCTATTCGATCGAAACCGGAGTCTGCGAGAACTATTCCGCGTGCTTGCATATGCGCTGACGCCGATTGCAGTGTTCTTTGTACTGTTGTATCCCTATTTCCGGGAGAGTAAGGAACACTATGGGCAGTATCTCTACAACGTAAATACGACGTTCTACATGTGGTACGATTCCTGGGATGAAGCACGTAAAGGAGTGCGGGGCGCAGGTGCAACAGATCATTGGCCCGATGTACCCGACGCCGAAATTCCAAGCATCGAGAAATACGTCGCAGAACATTCTCTCGATGAAATGAAACACAGACTTTGGAGAGGGTTCCGTCGCTACGTTGACAACACTTGCACACGCCTTAGCAGTCCTTACTTGTTAGGTAACTGTACGCATATCGGCGTTGGTCTGCTTGTCTTAATTGCAAGTTCGTCGCTTGGTATCCTCCGTGGTCGCAAGCGATTCACTTTGCTTGACGTGCAAGTAAGCTGCTTTGTATCCGCCTTCCTCAGCCTCTACGTGATTGCATCCTTCTGGTTCTGGCCGATAAACAATGGACCTCGTATTATATATGCCATGGTTATTCCTCTGTTTTGGACAATCGGACTCGTTGGTACGCCGACGCGGATTCTATTGCCCGATCTCGTCTTGCTCGGCCACAAATTCAAACCAATGCAAATTGTGTATCTGCTAATGACAATTGTCGCACTTTATCAAGTTTACGAATTAGCGGCTTTTCGAGCAGCAACGCTGTTTGGCGGAAACTGACCGCGCCTCACCGCCCATACCCCAGCCGCCGCATCGTGTCGCCCGCTTCTTGCATGAAGAAGTCCACGTCACGCCGGTCAAAGACATTGCGCCATTCGCCACTCAGCCCGAGCCGCGGCCCCCCTTTCTGAGTACCACGGTTCCGCAAACCCAGCCTGTTCATTACACTTTCAAGAACAGGCGCTCTGTCCCGTGGACCAGGCGTTGTGAGCGGCTGCAGCGTATGATCGAGCTCAACTTCAAGAAAGTCCGCCATTTCGGACACGGTGACTTCGTAATTCTCTTCCAGGTCGTCGTAAGAAATTGCCAACAACTTGTCCTTTTGCAGCCATTCCTGCACGTGATGCGCCCAATACCCGGGGCGGCTCCTGCCGGTATTGACGCCTTCCAGCACAGATTCCCCGCGCAGAAAACGCGAGAATGACTGATTGCGCACGGTCTCGCTGATTGAGCGCATGTAGTAATAAAGCGAGACCATCACGTCGCGCCCGTCGCGATGCACGTATATCGTCGGCGAATTACGCAGAATCGTCCGCACAAAGAGGCGCTCGTCCAGTCCGCGCCAGTAGTTGGCGGCCGGCAAATCGTGAACGTTGATCAGCACTTTGCCTTCATGATTTAGCAACTGCCGGCGAAACGTGCCCAATGGAATAGCCGCGTCGTGGCTTGCTTCAATCTGTTCCAGCGCCATATACGAATCGTTGATGTCGGGACTATTCTGGCGGAGGGCGTCAATCGCCCATTGGTTGCCCGATCGTCGATGTGTCGCGATGACTACGGTGTTAAATACAAACATCTAGGCCTCCGCGACCATCCGCTTAAGTTCGTACAAGGTGGTTAAGGCTTCCAGAGGACTTAGCCCATCCACCTCAAGCGAACGCAGCGTGCCGACCGCCGGATTCTCCGGTACATCAAAAAAGCTCAACTGTTGATGCAGCGGCTTTGGCTTGTGCAGTGAAAAGTCACTGCCACCTTCTTCCAACTGCAGCAGCAATTCTCGTGCCCGATCGACGACGGATCGCGGCATACCCGCCAATTGCGCGACATAGACGCCATAACTCTGATCGGCGCCACCCGGCAGCACCCGATGCAAGAACACGATCTCGTCGCCCTGCTCCGCCACCGCTACATTGAAATTGGCAGTGCGCGGCAGGATATTCGGCAGCTCAGTCAATTCGTGGTAATGCGTGGCGAAAAGCGTGCGGCAATTCAGCCGCGGATTGTTGTGAATAAATTCAATGACCGAGCGCGCGATCGCCATGCCATCATATGTGGAAGTGCCGCGCCCGATCTCGTCTAGTATCAGCAGGCTGCGCGGCGTACTGCCCGACAGCAAGCGAGCCGTCTCCACCATTTCCACCATGAAGGTGCTCTGACCGGCATGGATCTCATCTTGAGCGCCGATGCGCGCGAAAATGCGATCGACCAGCCCTATCGTAGCCGAGTCGGCCGGGACAAAGCTCCCGATTTGCGCCATCAACGTGATGATCGCAACCTGGCGGATATAAGTCGATTTGCCGGACATATTCGGTCCGGTGATGATTTGTATGCGTGACGCCATATCGAAGTGGCTGTCATTGGCTACGTAACGGGTGGAACTCTCGAGCAGTTTCTCCACCACCGGGTGACGGCCCGCTTCAATTTCTAGAATATTTTCCTCTGTCAGGTTTGGACGGGCGTATCCTTCACGCACTGCGACCGCCGCCAGCGACAAGAATACATCCAAATGGGCGATGGCCAGCGCGGTTGTCAGCAAGTTCTCGCGATGGGAGGCGATCTGTCCGCAGAGGCCGGAAAAGATTGCGCGCTCGGTCGACAGAATCTCTTCTTCAGCATTCAAGACTCGAGATTCGTATTCTTTGAGCTCGGGTGTGATATAGCGCTCGGCGTTGACCAGAGTCTGTTTGCGAACATAGTCGTCCGGCACTTTGTCGGCATGCGCATTGGTCACTTCAATGTAGTAGCCAAAGACTTTGTTAAAACTGACCTTAACGCTGGCAATACCAGTTCTGCGCCGCTCGTGAGACTCCAGATTGGCGATCCAGTCGCGCGCGTCTTGTGACGAATGCAATATTTCGTCGAGCTCTCGCGAATAGCCCTCACGGATGACACCGATCGCATTCATGGTCGCCGGCGGCTCGTCAGTGACTGCCGAGGCAATCAGCGACAAGACCGGCTCACACGGATCCATTCGTTCGGCTACCGCCGACAAGCTGTCTAAATCAGCGATCAACTCCGACAGTTGTGGAATGATCGCCAAGGCATCCTTCAGCCCGATGAGTTCACGCGGACCGGCTTTGCCCATGCCTATGCGATTCGTCAGCCGCTCAACATCGGCGACTTGCTTGAGCGCGGCCGCGATTTCGTCGCGCATGATGTCGCCGCTGACCAAGGCTTCGACTGCATCAAGCCGCGCGCCGAGGCGGTTGATCTCAAGCAGGGGCTGATTGAGCCACTTGCGCAACAGCCGCTTGCCCATGGCCGTCACCGTCCGATCGAGGATGCCCAGCAGGCTTCCCTGGCTCTTGCCGTGGCGGATTGTCTCCACCAGTTCAAGATTCCGACGCGTGAACTGATCAAGCACCATAAACGAATCGGTCGAATACGACCGAATAGCCATCATTTGGTCAAGCGAACCCTTCTGCGTAGTTCGCAGATATTGCAAGACGCCACCGGCCGCCGACACGGCATCTGGCTGATCCTTTAGCCCGTAGCCATCCAAGGTTTCGACTCGGAAATGATCGCGCAGAAGCTGATCAGCGCCGGCGTACTCGAAAGTCCAATCCTGTGCAGCGCTGAGATGAATGCCTTCAGGCAGGGTCACGCCGCGTTCGACCCAGCTCTCCGGCATGATCACTTCGCGCGGCTCGACGCGCGCCAACTCTTCAAAAACGCGCATGCCGACATCGTCGCCTGAGAACTGCGTGGCGTTGAATTCGCCGGTGGAGATATCGGCGAACGCGATCCCGGCCCGTGTCCATTGACCGCTTTCCACATCGCCAACCGGCAGGATGCCCATCAGATAATTGGCTTTGCCCTCTTCCAGCAGAGCCGGTTCGACGACGGTGCCGGGCGTCATGACGCGCGTCACTTCGCGCTCAACGATGCCACGCCCGGTCGGCTCGGTGATCTGATCGCAGACCGCGACATGAAAACCCTTTTCGATCAGTCTGGCGATGTAGCCATCCACCGAATGGTAAGGCACGCCAGCCATCGGAATCTTCTCGCCGCCTTTGCGTTGCGCACGGGATGTAAGCGTGATTTCCAACTCACGCGCTGCAATTTCGGCATCTTCATCAAACATCTCATAGAAGTCGCCCATGCGAAACATCAGGATGCAGTCAGGATACTGGCTCTTGATTTCGAGGTACTGCCGCCGCATGGGTGTGAAACGCGCCATGACGTCATCCCAGACTTGAAGACCGCTGAACTTAATTCTCGGGTTGATTCATGCTATTCTATCAGCGTCAGTTGGCGCCTACAAGCTGAGTAGCAGAAATGTTCTATTACATAGTATTCACTTGAGGCGCGCGAGAAGCGCTGCGGGGCGAAACGTTTTCATGGACAGCTCATTGCTTGCATGATGCAAGCCAGGGGACTGCAATTGATGCAAAAGCAGATCATCGCCGTTGATCTTGGCGGCACGCAAATCCGCGCAGCCCGCTACGATCATGATCTCAATTTACTGCAGCGCGAAAACACGCTCACACGGGCCGAACGGGGACCGGAATACGCCATCGACCGCATCGAGGCTTACATCGCCAAGGTGATGCCCGACTGCCGCGACGACGTCTTGGGCATTGGCATTTCTTCGCCGGGGCCGCTGAATCCCGTGACAGGCGTCATTATCGCCCCACCTAATCTCCCGGGCTGGTTCGATATTCCCCTTCGCGACATAATCACTGCGAAATTCGGCCTGCCCGTTTACATCGGCAACGATGCAAATGTGGCGGCACTGGCTGAAGCCTCCAAGGGGGCAGCGCACGGTTGTCGCCACCTTGTCTACATTACGGTCAGCACCGGCATTGGCTCCGGCGTCATCAGCGATGGCAAGCTGGTAGCTGGTCATGCTGGTCTGGCGGCCGAACTCGGCCACATTCCCATCATCCTGGAAGCGGGCAAGGTCTCATCCATCGAATTGGAAGCTGCGGGCCCGGCAATCGCAAGCCAGGTCAAGTCAGCCATTCAAGACGGCGCGCAGTCGCGCGTGCCAGACCTAGTGGATGGCGACTTGAGCCGGATAGACGCCAAGGTGATCGGCATGGCAGCCGCAGGAGGTGACCGTCTCGCGATCGACTGCCTGGCGCACGCCGGTCGCATCCTCGGTTTGGGCATCGTATCCGCCCTTCTCGCCTTCAATCCGGAGATTGTCGTGCTAGGCGGCGGGGTGACCAAAACCGGTGACCTGCTGTTTGCGCCCATGAGGCAAGCCATCGCCGAACATATCTTGAACGACTCGTTCACAGCCAATCTGCGGATCGAAGAAGCCGCGCTCGGCGACGATGTGGCGCTGGTCGGCGCCGCCGCCCTGGTCGCCACTGATGGTGGAAACATGAATATCAGCGAGTTGAATCGCTTATTCTAAAGTTCTCGTTTTCGGGTGAAGGCCGACAGTGTCCATTTGCGTCCAGAGGTCGTGATAAAATCTAGCTATGTTAATGCGACCGGATCTGCGCACGCAGCAGCGCGACTTCCTGCTTGAAATAACACGGGCGATCACCGCCCAACTCGATCTCAGCGAGGTATTGCGGCGCGTGCTGCATGCGTCGCTGGTCATGCTGGCCGGGCGCGCTGGCATCGTCGCGCTGAGCGACAAACGCGACGGAAAATACACTGTGAGGGCGTATAGCGGCCTAAGTCCGGACGATGTTCCACAGTTGAACTTCAGGCTGCAAGAGTTAATGGATCCCGTCGATGAGGGCGGATTCAGTCGCGACTTTCTCAACAGCAAACTGCGCGAAATGGCCGACACGATCGACCCGCGCCTGGCGCAATCGATCGCCATGCCGCTGGTATTCGCGCGCAATCCGCTCGGTCTGCTGATCGTATTCCGTTCCTATCAGACCGCCATCACGCCAGAAGACTTGAATACGCTGCAGAGCTTCGCCGATCAAGCCGCGATCGCCGTAAACAACGCGCAGCTCTACGGCGAGATCAACCGTGAACATCAGCGCCTTGAAGCCATCGTCAACAGCAGCGGCGATGGCGTGTTCATTCTCAATCCGGATCTGACATTTCAGCAAGCCAATCTTGCTTTCGAGCGGATCACCGGTTGGCGAAAGGAGGATGTCATTGATTTGCCCAAGCGCGAAGTCATCGTTTGGGACAATCTGGCAAGCCCGGACCTGGAAGCCGCGCTGGCGGCGGGCTGGGCAGTGCCAAGCGACACATCCGAGCGCGCCGATAGTCTGTACGTAGAGGGCGACCTGATACGGCGTGATGGAATGCGCCTCGGCATTGGCATCACCTATGCGCCGCTCCTCGCCGAGGACGGCCGCCTGGAAAATATCATCGCCAACGTCCGGGATATTACGAATTTCCGCAAAGCCCAGGAGATGCAGTCCATATTTGTGTCCACGGTGCATCATGAGTTGCGCACGCCGATCGCCATCATCAAAGGCTACGCCAGCACCTTGGGCCGTGAAGACGTCGAATGGGAGAGCGATGTCGTGCGCGAAAAGATGGCAATCATAGAAGACGAAGCCGACCGGCTGACGGATCTGGTGGAAGACCTGCTCACCGCCAGCAAGATTCAGGCGGCGCGCGAACTGCGCCTCAGCCTGGCGGACACCGACTTGCGCGCTGTGGCGGCCCGTTCGGTGGCGCGGCTGAAGAGCCAGACGGACCATCGCATTGAGTTGAGTTTCCCGGATGACTTTCCGGTCATTCAAGGCGACGAAGCGCGCTTGCGGCAAGTCATTGACAATCTGCTAACCAACGCCATCAAGTATTCGCCGGAAGACAAAACCATTACGGTAGGCGGCCGCTTCAGCGAGAAGAACGTGACCGTCTTTGTGCGCGACGAAGGCGCGGGCATCCCCAAAGATCAGATAGACAAGATATTCGAGCGCTTCTACCGCATTGATGACAAGCTGACGCGGCGGACGCAAGGCACCGGTCTCGGTCTATATCTGGTCAAAGCGATCGTCGAAGCCCACAGCGGTGAAATCTCGGTCAAGAGCCAGCTTGGCAGTGGCTCGACATTCTATTTCACCATCCCCCGCGACTGACACCGGGCGCCAGCAACCTCATGATGTCAATCAATGCATTGTCACGAGACATACTGCGCTTGTTGGGCATGAGCATCTTCCATTTTTCTAGCTGACGGCTGACCTGCGCTAGCAAACGAACTATAGCAAAATCAGGCTTTTTCGTTATGCTTTCGACAAATCGTTCATATCTGGCTTTGAGAGGACTGATATGTACTCGCGAACATTTGCGTCACCGATAACCCGATTCCTGACCTTACTCATCACGACGGTGTTGCTGCTGAGCTTCAGCGCCATCGGACTGGCACAAGACGATTCAGCAGAAGAATCTACATACACCGGCGATCCGGTGATGATCAGCTTTCAGTTGGCGCGCGAAGCCATCGAAGAGGATCGCGGCGCAGCCCTGTACATCATGCGCTGGCTTTATTACGAAGACAATTGGAGTTCGACCGACAGTTGGCGCCTTTACGGCAATTTCGGTATCGATAGCTGCACTGACCGGGTGCCGGATGGGCAGAAGCGCTCCGACATTCTATTCGGCTGGACGATTTCGATCCTCGATGTCTCCGGCCACGAATACCAGGCACGCGTCAGTTATGACCTGCAAGAAGTGGTTGTTTGTGATGAAGCCCTGGTGCCGCCGCAGTACGCGCCGCCGCCCGCTCCTGTTGCCCCGGCAGTAAGCGCAGACGAAAGCGCAAGAGAAGGCGAAACCGCTCCGGATACGGCACAAGCTGTCGCCAGTACGGCGAACGTCGGTGGCTTCGCACTGGGTGGTCAGGCTCTAAGCTTCGCCCATCCCGGCAAGATGCATGATGCCGGCATGACCTGGGTCAAGCGGCAGGTCAAGTGGCACGGCAATGAGCCCGCCGCTAATTTCCAGCATCTCATCAATTCTGCCAAGGGCCAGGGCTTTAGGGTATTGCTCAGTGTCATCGGCGAGAAAGGTCACCTCGGCGGTGATTACAATCAGCGCTACGCCAATTTCGTGGCGGGTTTAGCGCAAGGCGGCGCCGACGCAATTGAAGTCTGGAACGAGATGAATATCGACCGCGAATGGCCCTCGGATCAGATCAGCGGCGCCAGCTACACGCAGATGCTGCAAGCCGCCTACAACGCGATCAAATCCGCCAATTCCGGCACCCTGGTGATCAGCGGCGCGCCGGCGCCTACTGGCTTCTTCTCGGGTTGCGGGCCCGGCGGCGCCGATGACAACTGTTATCTGCGAGAGATGGCGGCGGCAGGCGCGGCGAATTACATGGATTGTGTTGGCATTCACTATAATGCCGGCATCACGCCGCCACAGGCGACGAGCGGCGCGCCGGTCGGCAGCTCCGGCCACTACTCCTGGTATCTGCCAAGTATGATGAATGTTTACCGCGGCGCCTTCCCTTCCAAGCCATTGTGCTTTACGGAGTTGGGCTACCTCACGGGCGAAGGCTACGGCCCATTGCCGAATGGGTTCGCCTGGGCATCGGGCACGACGCTCGCCCAGCATGTGCAATGGTTGGCTGATGCGGTTCGCATTGCGCGAAATTCAGGCTACGTCCGCCTGTTCATCGTTTGGAATGTGGACGCGACCCATTATGGCGCCGATCCACAGGCTGGTTACGCCATCGTCAGACCCGGCGGCGGATGCCCCGCATGCGATTCAATCAGACAAGCCCTCAGCTGATTCGAGCAGCGCAAGTCAATATGGAAAGCCTCACCCTTGGGTGGGGCTTTTTTGCGGACGATTTGAGCGTCGCAAGGACGGAGTCAGCTCTCGAAACTCAATAGCCAGAGGTCCTGAAAGCTGCAGCCGGTATCGACTTCCTCGTAATTCACGGCGGCGATGCCGATGCTGCCGGTGCGCGGCTGGTGATCCATGCTGCCAATGTACTGCTCGTCGACGAACAGGCGAATCACTTCATCAGCCACCACGGCCAGCAGATAGCGCGTCGACCCCGTCGGCGGCGGACTCTGACTGTAGATGCCCGGATCGAATCCAGCAACCGAGCGGCGCGATATGCCGGCATCGCCGCTCCGCGTCATGTAAGCGAGCGTATAGTTCTCGTCATCGTTGTAATGGAAGAAAATGCCGCAGCCGCCATTGGTATTTGCCCGCCCGCTGGACGTCACCGACGCGCCAATGGCAAACTGTTCGAATGCCAAATCAGAGGCCACCGGCACGCGCGTGACGCCCGGCCGTATGCGCCGCACTGAGCTTTCCGGCAAGTGCACTTTGAATTCGCCGCCGACCGGCGCCAATTGCTGGCGGGTCAGATCCGTTGCGATCGCGCGGAAGCGCCGCGCAAGCAAGCGTTGCGGAAAAAGTATCATGTCATCGACGCGCGTCGGCAGAGTCACAAGTGTTTCAGCGACCGCGAAAGAGACAGTTCCACCATACACTTCATCCGTACGCATGGCGATACCTACAGCGCCGGCTACAGCTGGCGCATGGTCTGAGGCGGAGCCAACGACCTGACCGTTGTACACGATATCATAATGCTGCCCGCTCACAAGAACACCCAAGCGAAAACGGCTATCGCCCGCTACGATGGCCGGATGAGTCGACCACTTTCGCACAATCGTCACGTCCTCGGCGTCGACCCTTTCCACCCGCCAGAAACCCTTCTTGTTTAATAGCACGCGATGGTATCGATCGGGCGCGAGGTAGCGAAATGCCAGACCGACCTGCCAGGCCTTCGAAGAAATAACCGACTGGAACGCGGCTTCAAAATATAGATCCCGCTCAAAGGGAAGGTGCAAACCAAGCAGGACGGCTGACCGTCCAACACCTTGCAAATCCACCGCGAAGAGGCTGGAATCGGACTGAACGACCAGGGCGTCGCTGTGCGCGACCTCCCAATTGGTCGTTTGCATCTCTCGATCGCGCAGCGCCAGCACATCGTAACCCGGCAGGATATGCAGGCGGTACCCGCCGCTGCTATCGCCGATGGCGCTGACGGCAAGAGTATAGGTCCCGGTTGCGGGCAGGACAAATGCTTGAATCGCCGCATCGCGCGATACGGGAAAGTTGTAGTCATCATTCGAGATGACCAGCGCGCCGTTCCAACCGAATAGTTCCAGCGCGGGATCAAGCGTCTCGCCCAGCGCTTCTACGCGAAATGAAACCAGCGTCAATTCCAGGGCGTTAAGGGCATAGCGATGGGTTTCGCCGGCCGCCAACTCGTCCTCGACGATGCTGCCGATATTCACTGCTGTGTCTTGCGCCCGAAGCGGAGATAAACCAATTAGAAGACTGGCGATGCAGAAGGCCACTCTGCCTGGCGCGGTCATTTGTCCTTCGGCATCCAGGAGGTATAGGTATCCGCCAGATAATCGAGGTAGGCGTGGTAATCTTCCAGCGACAATTCGGCGCCGAACTCGCCACGATGGAACTCCGCTTGCGCGATGCGCCGGTGGCTGCCCGCCTCTCGCAGGTCAGACGTTTCGCCCTTCTTGTCTTTTTTTCGCTGATACCTGACCGAGAGGCGTGAAAGCGGCAGAGCGTTGAAATCTTGCGGTGAGACGATGCTGTAGCTGACGATATATTCGCCGTCTTGCTCAAGCGCATTCGCCACCACATACCAACCCTTCGGCACACGAGGATGACGCTTCGTCTCAAAATGCCATATTAGCAGGTTGACGTTATGCTCGGCGTCGATTTCGCCCTGTATTGTGCTGCCCTTCATCAGGCGAATGATATCGTCGACGAATTGAATGGTGCGATTGCTGGGCCAATAGATCTTGCCAAGATGATCGGTAGCGTAAGTCAATGCGACGGCGATCACCAGCGCAGCGCCGATCACGATCAAGCCGCCGTTGGGAATAAACGTATTCAGGATTAGGAACCCGATAAGCGAGCTCAGAAAGAAGGTTAGACAGCCGAGCATCCGTATGCCGGAATGCTCCCGGTCCACTTCAAATTCGAGGCCTGGCGCTAAGTCTGGGGCGTTTAGCTTTTGCATGCTACGACCTGCCGCGGCTGAACGCTCACGTAAAATATGCCGACAGTGCAAAATCATCATAGCCGATATCGCATATCTTGCAATAGTAACGCAATGCAAAAAACTGCGACTGGCGCGGAGCTGCCTCGAAGGGGACAATGCACGTGGCTGGACCGGCGCTCTTGTTCCACGCAGCTTTTGCCCTGGCGGTATGATTCGTGATCGCGGCTATCTGTTTCGGCAGTTTGTTTGGCGTCCCCTTTATCGTATGGGGCAGCATTCTAATCGCTGACCGTGACCGGACCTGGCGCAAGAAGCTGGAACGATGGCGGGAATCTTCTCCGCCACAGCGCACGCGAAACTGGGATCGCCGGCAGATGCTTTACGGCAGCTTGTTGATTCTATTTGGCATTGTCATTCTGGTGCTCTTGAGCGCGTTCAATTATCTGGCGCAGACGATTTCACCGCCCGCCCCCTTCTGACGGCGATCACCACTCCGAGCTTAATCGAAATGTTTCCACCAAATGCCGGTGCACTCAGGGACGATGATCCGTTCTTTCGCAAGCCAGTCGGCAGCAACGTCGTCGCCGAAGAACAAGCGGATCAATTCATCGGCTTCCTCCGTTGAGGCGAACTGATAATCGGTTCGTATCCAGCGGTATTGGAATCCGCATTCCTGCTGCCAGTACTTGTACAAGGTTTCCAATTCGGGAGTCGGCGCAGCCGGCCAACGCTGACCGGTGCCCATCGTTTCAATCAGGATCGCTGTCCCGCCTGGTTTGGCCATGCGCTGCATTTCGTCGAGCATCGCATCCGCTTGCCGCAGCCAGTCCCTTAGATCCCACAACATGACATGGGCGAAACTCCAGCCTTCAATGGCGAGGTCCGCGCAGCCAGTGGCAACGGGCATCCGCGCGTTGTCGCCAAGCGCCAAAGACCAGTTGGACATGCCTGTATCAAGCATCATTGCGTTCGCCTGCGCCAGCATCGCCGGCTCAATATCGAAGGCGTAAATGTGGTCAACCTGGACAGAGAGCATGCGGGTCAATCGACCGGCGCCGGCGCCAAACTCCACCACCGTAAGGTCATCGAGCGGGCGAATCTCATTCAGCGCCGCAAACAGGTTGCCCTGATAATCCTCGCGCGCCACCAGGCGTTCGTAGGATGCCGCATGATGCCGGTAGATGTTCTTGAAATGATCGGACATGAGGGTCGTTGTAAAGTCGCCACGCGCCCATTCTGCCAATTGGGCCTATTTGCTGAAAGCTTCGATCTGGGCGTTAAACCTGGTCTGGTCGATCTGCGGATAGTTGTTCAACAGCGCCTTGAAAACTTGCATATATTGCGAAATCTGCTCCCGCGTATACGCCTCGAAGCGCAATGTCACCGCCGGCTGCGTATTGCTGGCGCGCACCAAACCCCAGCCGTGATCGAAGATAACGCGCGCGCCGTCGACCGTCACCACCTCGTAGTCGCTCTGCAGGCTGGCGGTCATTTCGTCAATCATCTTGAACTTCAGGTCATCGGGCGCGGACAGGACGATTTCGGGCGTGGCGACCAGTTTTGGAATGTCGTCGAAGATCTCGGCAATCGTTAGATCCGACTTGCTTATAATTTCCAGCGTCTTTAGTGCGACCAAGGGCGCGTCGTCAAAACCATAGTAGTCCTCGCCAATGAACAAGTGTCCGCTAACCTCGCCGCCCAGCAGCGACCCGATCTCATTCATCTTCTGCTTCATCAAACTATGGCCGGACTTCCACATGACCGGCTCGCCACCATACTTCTTGATCTCATCGGGCAGCGCCTGCGACGCTTTGACATCAAACACGATCGGCGTGTTGGGATGGCGGCTGAGCAGGTCGCGCGCCAAAAGCGCCAGCAGACGGTCGGCGGCAATGTGATGGCCGCAATTGTCAATAAATCCGCAGCGGTCACTGTCTCCGTCAAACGCCAGTCCCAGATCGGCGCCCAACTCGACGACCTTGGCTTCCAGGGCGCGGGTCATTTCCGGATCTTCCGGATTGGGCAGATGGTTGGGGAAAGTACCGTCCGGCTCACAGTAGAGGCATTCAACGTCCAGCCCCAGTGCCGAAAGGACCGGTGGAACATAAGTGCCGGACAAGCCGTTGCCTGCATCCAGCACCACTTTCATCGGCTTTGCCATCTTGACCTTGCCCTGGATCGCCGCCATGTGCTTGTGAATCATGTCGAAGTCTTGGTCAACTTGCGGCGTACCGGTGACGAACGTTTCGTTGTCAATCATCTTCAGCACGTCTTGAATCTGCTCGCCGGCGAGCGCCAGTTTTCCATACGCCATCTTTATGCCGTTATAGCGTGTATCGAGGTGGCTGCCGGTGACCATCACACCCGCGCCGTTGCCGTCATAAGACGCGGCAGCAAAGTAAACGGTGGGTGTGATCACTTCGCCGATATCTGTGACCGCCAATCCGGTTGAAGCCAGGCCTTCGATCACCGCTGCCTTGAGGGGACCGGAGGTCAGGCGATTGTCAGAACCGACGAAGATCCGCTCGGAACCAAACTGCCTCGGCAGAAAAGTGCCGAGCGCCTTGCCCACCAGCAGCGCTACAGCGGGCGTCAACTGCGGCGCGTCGCCAGCCGCCGTCCCGCGGATATCGTATTTCCTGAAGATTGAACGATCCAATTCGCTCATGTCAGCCTCGCTAACTCTGTCTTGTCATCCCACCCCGGATACAGGTTTTCCGCTGTCCAAGCGCGCTTATCAATTCCTGCCAAAAAACGAGGCAGACCGATCGTCGGCGCTGCCTCGAGACTGTCGTTTGCCGCGCAACTGCGCTCATGCCTCTACCACATATTCCTCGCCTTCAACGAGCGCGGAGAACTTGAGTCCGCCGCCGCGCTTTCGGCTGGAACTGACACGTACCTCAGTGCCTTCCGGCGGATTCGAACGGAGCAGGAAGTCGGCCAGCGGCTCACGCAGATTGCGCCGCAGGATCCGGCGCAGCGGTCGCGCGCCGAATTCCGGCTCATCATTTTGTTCCAGCAGCCACTTCTTGGCGCCATCGGTGAATGTCAAGGTCAGCCCGCGTTCGCTTGCGAGCTTGTTTTCTTTCTCGATCAGCAAATCAAGTATCAGGACAAAGTCATCATCGCCCAAGGCATTAAACAGGATGACTTCATCCAGGCGATTGATGAATTCAGGGCGCAAGAAATCCAACACCTGGTCCATAATCTTCTCGCGCAAGTCATCGGTGATCTGCCGCACCATCAAGTGTTCCGAGCCGATATTGCTGGTCAAGATCACGACGGCTTCGCTGAAACCGGCCACATTGCCGCGCCCATCGGTTAGCCGTCCCTCTTCCATCACTTGCAGCAGCACATCCATGATTCGCGGGTGCGCCTTTTCGATCTCATCCAGCAGCACGATGGTATAAGGCTTCTGAATCAGCCGCTCGGTCAGTTGACCGCCTTCATCGCTCCCGACATAGCCGACAGCCGAGCCGATCAGGCGATTGATGCTGCTCTCGTCTTTGTACTCGCTCATATCAAGGACGAAGAGATTGGTCTCACTGCCGAACATAAAATCGGCCAGCACTTTTGCACATTCGGTTTTGCCGATGCCGGTCGGACCCAGAAAGAGAAAGGTGCCGATCGGACGCCGCGGATCTTTTAAGCCGACGCGCGCGGTCTTGATCGCGCGGCTCACCAACTGGACTGCCTCTTCCTGCCCGATCAGGCGCTCGCGCAAATGCTCCACCATATTGGCGTAACGCAGTCGCTCGTCGGCGCCCAGCTTGGCCACCGGGATGCCAGTCATCTGGCTGGTGACCAAGGTCACGTCTTCGACATCAAGCCTGGCATCATTGTTTTCCGGTCGAAAGGCCAGGTGCGCTTGCTTACCCATGTTGACCATCGCCGCCGTGCGATGCATCAACTGCTCAGCGCTTTGCGGGAGGGGATGGGTCTTGAGAAACCGACTTGACATGCGCGCCGCCATTTTCAGCGCATCGTGATCGACAGTGATGTCATAGTCCGATTCGATATGGGGTGAGATCGTTTCCAGAATCTGCACCGTTTCGTCGAGCGTCGGCTCATCCACCCGGATGACCTGGCTGTTTTCCATGATGGCGCTGACGCCTTGAATGCGCGCATCGAATTCCTGCAAACTGGTGGTGCAAATGATCACCGGGTCGTCGCTCAAGAATGCCTTCTGCACCAACGACGTCGCCTTGTTGAAGTCGGCTTTGATCGGGCCACCGAAGAAGCGGTGGATTAGTGGCAGAAACAAGATGCCGCGTCTGGCCGCGCTCATTCCGGCGCGAAAGGCTTCCTGGTCACCGTCAAGCAGCGCCGTCTCACTAATCTGTACCAAATTGGACAGACCGGCAGGTCCCTTATCCTCCGCCATCAACAGCGCCAGACTGTATGCTAGCGTGCGCTTGCCAACACCATCGGGACCCACCAGGACGATATGCCGATTGACTGACTGCGTCAGCACATTGATCATGCTGCGTAGCAGATCTTCGCGGAAATGCACGGCGCGCAGCAGGCCGCGTTTGGAACGCTTGACATAATCGACTGTGGTGCTGTCTTCGCGCGCGGGAATGATCTTGCTGGCATCGCTGTAGGCGTCCTGGATTGACTTTGGCGTGATACTGAACTGGCGCAAAATGCCGCCCGTGCTGACCGAAGTCTCCGCCAGCACCGCCAAGGCGTGATCGGTATCGATTTTCTGCTCGTTCATTGAATTGGCGATGGTCAGCCCGTCATCAAGCAAGATGATCGATTGCCGGCTCAAGGAAATCTTTCGATTGCCGATCGCCACGAATTCAAGGCTGCCATCGGGATCGCGCCGTGATTGAATCGCCACCCTCACCTGCCGCTCCAGCCGCTCCAGATCGACGCCGCGCGATGATTCAAACATCTTCAGCATGCGCCAGGCGGCCGTGTTCTGACGGAGCAGCAAGGCGAGCAATACCATCTCCGGCATGACCGACGACTTGCGATACTCGCTCAGCATCGGCACCGTATCATTCAGAATGGCGTCCATATCTTTGGAAATCAGATCAGGATTTAGAGTAGACATTGATTAAGCCTGGCCTCGGAATCGCGCTTTCGTTTCAGCCACATACGGAGCAAGGTCATTATAGCTTAGGACAGAGCGCCTCGCCTAGTTCACAAAGCCGACAAGCCGCCACATACACGGAGATTGCGCGGCAACTTTGTCCCATTGTTAACCATTTCTTAATTGAAATGCATCAGAGCCGGCGGAGATACCCGCAGGCACTAAACCGGTTTTCCCAGTCAATCCCTTGTCTCTGGCGCTCTTGGTCCGAACGGCTGCACGCTGACAGACAACTGGCTAGAAGCCGTTTTTCTGAATGAACATGAAATGTAAAAAGTTCAATAAATCTTCGCCCGTCAGCAGTCTTGGACGCGCGCGATCATCAATGATGCCCGGGAATAACTCCACAGCATGCAGCTGACCATCATAAATGTAAAGCGTATCCATGAAGAAGCGCCGGTTTCCCCAAGGCAATTGATCGAAAAACAGATTGCCCAATCCATAATGAATGAAGGCGATTTCACCGCGCCGCGTTTGATAGAATTCGAAGGTCATCGGCTTGTGCTCGGCCGTGCCAACGACGATATCGGCGCCCCACTCGGCGAATGCTCGATAATCATCCAAATGCCGTTGAAGCGGCTGAAACACATCATACTCTCGATACTGGACGGTCAGCAGCACGAGGTCGACATCGGCTGCCAACTGCGCCAGGGCATCGCGCAGCCAAGCGTCGTTGTGACAGTTAGCAGCGCCTGGACGCGGGCCAAACGAATCGTCCGAATCATCATTCGCGAATGCGTATGGTGGACCTATTGCGTTGCAGGCTAGCCAGCCAATGCGTGAGCCATTGTGCTGAATGATGTGCGGCGTACGCCCACTTATCTGGCTGCGTCCGCCGCCGACCAGGGCATAACCACTTGCATCGAACAAATCCAGTGTGTTTAGAAACGCCTCATAACCAAAGTCGTTTATGTGATTACCGGTAAGATCAACGACGTCAACATCAAGCAATTCAAAGAGTTGCGCATGATCGCGCTTCATGCAGAAGCTGCTGTAGCCGCCGAGCATGTCATTCGTATGCAGTGGGCAGTCGCGTGAGATAGAGGCTTCATGAGTGATCTGGAAAAAGTCTGACAACATGACGTAATCACGAATGCCGCTCGCTGCCCGCTCCAGTCCAATCAGGTCCATCGCTGTCAGCGTATGGCGAGCAAGCGCTGTGGTGCCGGACAAGGTGATTCGTGTCAGTTTCTGCGGGTCATAATTCGCTATGCCATCACTGAAGACCAAAGGATATTCAGCCAGGCGATCTACCACCGGTACGTCATCCACCCACAAGGGACGAATGCGGAGATCCAATCGATCAAATGGCAGCAGGGTAAAACTGAGCTTGTCCCGCCAAAGCGCGTAGAACAGCTCGTTATCGGCGACTGTGCGTACGTTTGGGTGAAAGCTGAATCCCAGTTGTCCCAATTTTTCCACGTTCGATTCGCTCAGAATCATACGCTCATCAAATTCGCCCGTGAGCAAGCCCTCGAGCTGCGCTGAATCTATCGAGGTAAGCAAGGCGCCGAAACCAGCAGCCGGCAGCCACAGTTCAACACCCTCTTGTTCATCAACGGAAGGTTGGGCAGAAATATCGGAAACGCGCTGAAATGCACTGGCATAAAAGGACACATAGTCATCCATGTACTGCGACCATGATTCTTCGCTGTGCGAACCGCCGCTGTAAACCTTAAACTCATGCGGCACTCTTGCGCGCAGCAGCTTCGCGCGCATCTGTTCGACACCAATCGCCGCGTAGTCGTCGCTGCCGCGATCCAGCCAAATCCTCGGATGCGCGTCCCGGCCCAGTGTCGCGGCCAGATTCAGCGGGTTGTAAGCTGCTTCAACATGACCGGTGTCGAAGAATGGACTATGCCCGCCTATGGCCACGAAGTCGTCTGCGAAGCGAAGACCGAGGTGATACGCCCAAAAGCCGCCGCGCGAGATGCCGCCAATCGCCCGCTCGTCATTCGCGCGATAACGCTCCGCCATCTTGTCCATGAATTCGAGCAAAATCGCATCGTAGCCGGAGCCGCCAAAATTATTCTGATTGGCAATCACGCCGCCGTAAGGCATCAACACGACAATTGGTGGCGCTCGGCCATCGCGAATCGCAGCTTCGAGGGCATCGAAGAATCCAAGTCGCACCCATTGTCGATCGTCTGCATCCGATCCGTGCAGGAGCGTCAGCATGGGATACGACTGATCTTCTTTTTGATAGCACGGGGGCAGATATACCGTGTAGAGCAGTTCTTGAGAGGTAACGCCGCTGACGAAGCTCTCGCGCGATAGCGTACCCGGCTCGTCACACACCGCGCCTTGGACTTGAGGAGTCTTAAGGATCCCGGCAATCAAAGCCAAAAGAAATGCGAGGTAGAACTGCCGCATTGAATCTCCGCCACCTGGCGCCGACACGGAACAATGCGCAGTAGCATAGCAAATGCTGTCTGAAATGGGAGAGGCGCGTCAATCCGCCTCTAGGATTTCACCGAGGCGATAGCCGATCCCGCGCACGTTAACAATGAGTTCGACATCGCCCAAGCCCTTCAGTTTACGCCGCAGGTTGCTGACGTGAGGCCGGATGACTTCGCGGGCTTCGGTCTCGTCAGTGAGATAGCCCCGCACTTCGCGCACCAATTCATGACAGGAAACAACCCGGCCGCGGTGTGCTGCCAGGTAGAGCAGCAAGTCGAACTCGGTCGGCGTGAGGCTCACAGACTTATCGTCGGCAGCGATTTGGTACTTGCCGGGCAAGACAGAAAGCGGACCCAAACTGATCGTGCTGCCTCGCGGGCTAAGCCGTTCGCGCGGCGCGGCCATTTGATCAATGTCACCCGCGGCTTGCTCACCGGAAGCATCGGCTACCTCTCGGGATAAGTCGGAGACCGTACGCTCGATGGTGTCAAGCAGGCGACGGCGGCGGCGCAGGCTGCGCGCGCTTTCGATTCCTCGCTCAACACTTTCACGGATATCTTCACTGGAACAGGGTTTGACCAGATAGTCCTTCGCGCCAAAACGCAAGGCCTGCACGGCCGTTTCGACGCTCGCCTCTTCGGTCATCAAGATGACGACGGCGTCGGGAGAATGACTCTTGACTCCTTGAAGCAACTCAATGCCGCCGATGCTCGGCAAATCAATCTCTGACAAGACCAGGTCGAAGTCGCCGGCGGCATAACGCTCCAGCGCCGTTTCGCCGTTTTCGACCTCGGTAACAATATATCCTGCGCGCTGCAGGGCTTTGCTAACTGTATATCGATTGACGCCATCGTCATCTACAAGCAGGAGCCGCATTAACTGTGTCTCAGCCATCTTCGCCACCCGGACGGAGAAAGGTAGTTCATATCAATTATATCGGAAGCTGGAACATCGCGATAACACCTTAGATAGTATTTCAAGCGGAACCCGGCCCTCATTCAAGTAACAAGGTCGCGCAAGCGCTATCGCGACAATCGAATTGACTCAAATCGGCAAGATGCCATGCTTCGTCCAGGCAAATGGCGATAATTGCGCCGTCGCCACAGACCAGCGGAATCTGATCGCGGATGTCACGCGGGATCTTGCGGTCAATCATCCAATCCTTGAGTTTGCGCGAATGACCACCCATGCCCTTCGGCTTGAATCGGTCGCCGCTGCGGCGTGTCCGCAAAGTCAGCATGACCGTCTTTGGCAGGCGCAATCCAACGCCGGCCGGTACGGTCGCCGTCTCGGACGAAACACGAATCGTCAAGCCATTTAGGGACAAGGACATCGCCCTGTCAATGTCGATCTCAGTGCCGTCCGGAATCAGGCGGTAATTGCCCAAGGACGGCTGGATATCATCGCGCTCAATGCAAAGGTCTTCGTAGTCGATGCGCAGCTGAAGCGACGCTCCTATGTCCAGTCGTTTGCCAGACGCGGCTTGCCGCGACCAAGCGACCAGTTCCAGTGTCAAAGCATGCGGCAATGATGCCGAGGGTCCGGCGAGCGTTTGGAATGACCGCTGCAGGAAACGCCTTTGCAGCGCGGGATGCAACGCCAGGAAGTCCGCCTTTGAGATGCGCCAGCCGTCGGCGGAGACACGGGCCAAGGGCATGACAAGCGCTTCAAACTGTGAGCCAATGAAATTGTCGTCGACTGCCGCCGCTTCGCCCAGACGCCTCAATGCGCGTGTGACCTGCGGATTCAGCCGCTGCAGTTGACCAATGACCTCGTGCCGCAGGTAATTGCGTGTGTAGGACCTGTCATCATTGCTTTCATCATGTCGAAATGGCAGGTCAAACTGGCGACAGTAGGACTCCAATTCAGCGCGTTCAACCTGGAGCAGTGGACGCAGCACGCGCAGATGCGGATGATACGGCATGGCCGAGACGACCTGCATCCCGGCTAGACCGTGGACGCTGGTACCGCGCGCCATACGCATTAGTATGGTCTCTACCTGGTCGCCGGCATGGTGTCCGACGACTGCGCAGTCGCTAGCCTCTTCTGCTGCCACCCGCGCCAAAAAGTTGTAGCGCGCGCGGCGTGCCGCCGCCTCAATACCGCAATTCCATTCTCGTGACAGTTTTGGTACGTCGGCCGCTCCCAGCGTATAGGGCAGGTCCCAACACTCGCAAAGACCGCCTACAAATTCAGCGTCCTGCCGCCCCGCCGCGCCGCGGATGCCGTGATCGAGAGAAGCGACATGCAGCTGCTCGACTCCGAGGCGGCCCCGCAGTTCTTTCATGGCGTGGAGCAAGGCCACCGAATCACAGCCACCTGAAACGGCGACAATCGCCTTACGCTTTTCGGTTAAAGCGCGCTCTTTCAGGATCGCTGCGACGATAGCTTCTTGAACAACCACCGTTACACCATCGACTAACCTACGACGTCACCGCTGACCTAATCTTAACCCCGCCCCGTCTGCTTGTGAAATGTGGCATTTTCGCTAATATACATTAATTAAGCGTAAACGCTAATCAATAGTGTTTGTGAAGCGTTTGGCTTACTTCGCATTCGAGTATGTCGAATTGTGATATAATGCCCTGCGAACGCATTACGTCGAGGAGCCATCCGTGCTAAGTCCCTTGGATTTCCTGTTCGGGCTATTTTCGCTCGACATAGGTATAGACCTTGGCACGGCATATACTTTGGTCTACGTCCGTGGCAAGGGCATAGTGATCAACGAACCCTCCTTCGTCGCCATCGATCGCAAGACCCGCGCTCCCATCGAAGTCGGCGCCCGCGCCAAAGAAATGTGGAGCAAGAATCCGAAAGATATTCTAATCATACGTCCGCTGCGAGATGGCGTCATCAGCGAATATGAAATCACAGCTCGGATGCTCGACTATCTGATCAAGAAGGCGCATGAGCAGAGTTGGGTGCCCGTCCCGCGACCACGTGTGGTGGTTGGCATTCCAAGTGGTGTTACGGAAGTCGAAAAGCGCGCCGTGATCGAAGCGACCCTGGATGCGGGAGCGCGCGAGGCGCACTTGATCGAAGAACCGGTTGCGGCGGCCATTGGCGCGAACCTGCCAGTTCTTGAGACCCGTGGCAGCATGGTCGTGGACATCGGCGGCGGCACAACGGAGGTGGCGCTTTTTTCGCTGGGCGGCATCGTCATCAGCCGGTCGATTCGGGTGGCCGGCGACGAAATGGACGAAGACATTGTCCAGCACTTACGCAATAAACATAATCTGCTGATCGGTGAACCGACCGCGGAAAAGGCGAAGATCGATATCGGGTCCGCCTATCCCCTGCCGCAAGAACGCACCTACATGGTCAAGGGCCGGAACCTGACCACCGGCTTACCGGACTCGGTCGAGGTCAGTTCCATTGAAATCCGCGAGGCCATCAGCGGCTCGGTGAGTATTATCATCGATACTGTCAAGGACGCGCTCGATGATACGCCGCCGGAACTGGTCGCCGATTTGATGGAAAGCGGGATCACCATCGCGGGCGGTGGCGGTCAATTGCGCGGACTTGGCGACCGTCTGCGCGAAGAAGTCAATATCCGTGCCTGGTTGGCTGACGATGCCATGACCTGCGTGGCGCGCGGCGCCGGCCGCGTTCTGGAAGATTACAATAATTTGCGCCGTCTGCTTACTGGACCTGAGCGCGGCAGTACCCGTCACTGATTTGCAGTCAGTTCGAACAATCGATTAACTGTAAAGCAACTGGTGATTCTGCACGACTGTCAAAGACAGGTCGTTACCTCTCCGTGACAACGCGAAAGGATCAACAAAAAACGCGCTGGAGTCTGTGAATCGACTCGGTTTTCCAGGCCGAAGGCGGGTCGCCGGGGTTCTCTCCAAATTGTGATAAGATAAGGCAAATCAAGCTGGAGCAAGGACATTGGCTTGAGATTGCTCGGGCGCCCGGGCCGGTTGCTGATCCTGATCATGATGCTGAGCCTTTGCGGCGGCTTGATGGTGTTGAGTATTTCGGGAGCGCTCACGCCGGTGGAAGGTGTCGTTTCCGCGCCTCTTCACGGGCTGTCTGGCGTTTTCACACGCATCTCTCTAGCCATCAGCGCGGCCTTTGAAGAACTTAATAACCTCGGGCAGTTGCGGGACCGTATCGCCGAGCTCGAGGAGCAGCTCGCCCGCCGACAGGTCGAATTGATCCAGCTGCGCGAAGCGGCGAGAGATTACGATCGGTTGATCAGCCTTCTCTCCTACACTTCTGCGCTTGAGGATCAGGAGTTTCTCACGGCGGACGTGATCGCCGTCGAGCAGAGCGGCATCGCCCGCAGCATCATTATCAACCGAGGAACCCGTGATGGGATCGCCGTCGGCATGCCCGTGACCAGTGATCTGGGTCTCGTCGGCAGGATCAGGCGTGTGAGCGCCAACGCCTCCCAAGTGCAGCTGATCAATGACGAAAACAGCTCGGTCAGTTCTCGCCTGCAGACGACGCGCGGACACGGCAGCATCATTGGTCAGGCTTCCGGCGTGCTTCGATTGACCATGGTTGATCTGGACGAGGAAATCATTCAAGGCGACCTCGTTATCACATCTGGTCTGGGTGGCAACTTTCCGGCTGATATCGTTGCCGGTCAGGTAACGAGCGTTCGCCAATTCGAATTCGAGTTGTTTCAGGAGGCGGAAGTCCGTAGTTTGATCGACTTCGACACGCTTGAATTTGTATTGGTCATCACCAGTTTTGAGCCGATCGACTTGATGGTGTTTGAGCAGACTGACGACAATTGATATGGCACGCTATCTCTCAATTGCGATCCTTGGTTTGGCCGCGGCGATCTCGGCCAGTATCATGCCACAGATTCTGGACTTCGTCGTTTCCCTACTGGGCAACATCACACCGGTATTGGATAACACGCGCGGTCAGCTAGGCCTGGTCATGCTCTTCGTGATATGCTGGTCGATTCGCTCAGACCTGTCGGACTCTCTGTTCTGGGCATTTGTCGGCGGTCTTATGCTTGACATGCTGTCGATTCTGCCGCTCGGCACGACCTCGGCGGCGTTCATCGTTATCGTCTTCGTCGCGAACGGTATCGTCAGGCAACTCTTTCGCGTACGTGTACTATTCCTGGTGACCATAACGCCAATCGCGACCATATTTCTGACGACCTATACATTGCTGGCGCTGGCGCTCCTCGGCTATTCCTACGATTTCCCCTCGGTCATACGTCTCATTCTCATTCCATCAATGATTTACAATCTCATCGCTGTTATACCGGTATATGTCCTTGTCCGTCTGATTCAGCGTCGCCTCGAGGGCGGATTGCAGATCGCGCCACAAAGCTTGACGCAATGGATCGAAGCGAGGACCAACGAGTGAAGTCGAACCGATTGATCCCGTTTCAGAGCTGGCGTCTAACATTTTTTCAGGCGGTCATTTTTGCGGTGTTTCTCATTTTTGGCCTGCGGATGTACGAGTTGCAGGTCATCCGACACAGCGAGTTTCAAGGAAATGCCGACGATAACCGATTGAGCAGCTTTCCTATTTCGGCAAGACGCGGCGCCATTTTCGACCGCAACGACAGCCGACTTGCCTTCAACGTGCCCGCCTTCAACGTCACGATCATTCCCGCGCAGTTGCCCAGCGATGAAGAGGCTGAATTCGATGTTTTTAATCGGCTCTCAGCATTGGTCGGCGTGCCACCCACGCGGGAAATCGCAGCACAGGCGGGGGAATTCGAACGGAGCATTGAGGATTTGGTCGATGAAGGCGCAGGTATCGAACCCTTTAGCCCGGTCATTGTCGCGCTGGACGTGCCCCAGCTGGTGGCGATGCAGATTCTTGAGGAACGAATCTACATGCCCGGCGTCGATGTGGATCCGGTCGCGGTGCGCGAATATCCGACGGGTGCGCTGACAACGCACATCGTTGGCTATATGGGGCCTATTCCAGCGGAAGACGCGCAGGAGCTTCGCGCTCTCGGCTACAACCCCGCCTTTGACCGCATTGGCTACGAAGGTGTCGAGCGCTACCTGGAAACCCGATTGGCGGGCGTTCGCGGCACCATCCTGCGCGAAGTTGATGTTGCCGGCGAGGTGGTCAGGGTCATCGATCAGGTGGAGCCGATACCGGGCCAAAATGTTCGGCTGACCATCGACAGCGAGCTGCAAGCATTTGCACAACAAGCGCTCATTGACCAATTGGCCGATCTAAACACGGCGGCTGGACGCGCCGTGTCGCAGCAGGGCAATGTCATTGCCATGGACCCGCGTACGGGTGAAGTACTGTCACTTGTTAGCTACCCGAGCTATGACAATTCGCGTTTTGCCCGCGCCATTGACGGCGAATACTACCTGGAAATCGTCAGCGACCCGCTTCGTCCGCTGGTCAACAATACGATCAAGAGCAAGTATCCGCCCGGTTCCGTCTGGAAAGTCATTACCGCCGCCGGCGTCCTGGAAGAGAACGTGATCGATCCGAATACCTGGCTGCTGGATCAGGGCCAGATTCTGGTGGAAAACCGGTACGCGCCGAACGACCGCGCCGCCTCTCAGCGCTTCGTTTGCTGGCTGCGCAGCGGGCACGGCAGAGTGGATATGATCAGAGGCATCGCCTGGAGTTGTGATGTCTACTTCTATCAGATTGGCGGGGGCAACCCCAATCTTTCGGCGCAGACCATCCGCCCCGGTGGCTTGGGCATCAATGATCTGTTCCGTTATGGAACGGCCTTCGGCATCGGCAGCGAGCTTGGCATTGAGCTTCCCTTTGAGAATCCCAATCGTATGCCCGATCCGGATTGGAAACGGCGCAACGAGGGCGAGAGCTGGTCGACCGGCGACACTTATAACGCGGCATTTGGCCAGGGCTACGTCAATGTAACGCCCTTGCAACTAGTTGCGGCGGTCGCTTCAACAATTAATGGCGGCATCCTCCACCAGCCGACCATCATCCGCGAGTTCCTGGACGAGGAGCGGCAGATTATCGAGCCTTTTAAGCCCCATATTCTGCGCACGCTCAATCGGCGCATGATGGGCCCGGGCGATGAATTGACCTTGCTGCTGCTAGAGGATATGCTGATGAAGCGCGAGACCAGCCTCGCCTGCATTTGCGAACCCAATTCGCGTTGGTATGACCCGAATCGCTGTGATCCGCAAGGCTATCGGAATACCGTCGATCTGAACCCGGATCCCGGCATTGAAGAACTGCACAGTTATCGCATCCACATTCCGCTGAACTACAGCTTCAACGGATCCGTCTGCCAGCCCGTACGATTTCGCGTGCCTAGCGAGCCCTACCATCCAGCCTTCATATCCGACGATACCCTGGCGCTGGTGAAAATAGGCATGCGGGAATCGGTAATTGGCGCGGGAGGAACAGCGCAGCAGGCGGCGCTGCCCTTTGTCGAAGTCGCCGGAAAGACGGGCACCGCCGAGTACTGCGACGATATCGCGCGGCCGCTCAATCTTTGTGTGCCGGGACAGTGGCCCGCCCACGCATGGTACACGGGCTACGCCCCCTACGACGATCCCGAAATCATTATTATCGCCTTTGTCTACAATGGCGGCGAAGGCTCGCAGGTTGCCTTGCCGATCGTGCGGAAGACGATGGCAGAGTACTTCCGCCTGAAAGCCGCGCGCACCGGCTCGACACTCGGCAGCTGACCAAGCGAGGGACATGGTGCCGCTCAGCCCGGAACACAGACGCGTCTTGCGTCAATGGAGCCCTGGTTTTATCGCCGCCGGCGCCGCCTGGCTCTTGCTGATCCTCGTCGGCGATACGTCGGTCACGCGAGCATCGGGGCTGGCGCTGGCGATTCTGGGCGCTACCGCGAGCATGCGACCGATGGGGTTCGTCGCCTCCATCGCCGGTGGCTTGACGCTGGCGGTTTGCCCCGTATTCTGGTCGCAAACCGGCGGGGGTGTTTCGCAGCCGGCGACCATCGTTGTCGCCGCCAGTCTCGCCATCATCGTCATGCTGCTCGCCTCTTTTCTGCTCAAGCGCAGCGACCTCGGGATCGGCTTTGGTATCGCGATCTTCGTCGTCGTATTCTGGAGCCAAATCGGCGTCGCGCAGAGCTTGCGGCTGACCGGTCTCGTTACGGCCTGGCTGCTGTACCTGCTGTCGGACATGATCCTGCTGACCAATCCGCGCCCCGGCATCACGCCGGCGCAGGCGCCAAAACAGTGGCATAAGCATGGTATCCTTTTTGTCTTCGCAATCGGAACCATCAACGACCCCCTGGTGACGCTCCTGGCGCCGGCGATATTTCTCGGCCTGTTTCTTTCGTATGCCTGGTTGCCGGTCTGGTATTGGTTGGCTGTCTTCGCAACAAGCGTCGTCGGCGTCTTCTTGTTGGCGGTCATTTATCTGCCGGCACAGCCCCGGCTGGATCTATGGGGATGGCGCGAAGCGCTCAATTGGATCGAGCTGGGTCAGCTTGTGATTGCGCAGTTTAGTGTTTTCGGCATCATACTCGGCGTTATCGGCTTGGCACGCCTGTCGCGTTGGTATCCCCCGCTTGGCGTCGTCACGATGATCGCCTACGCGGCTTACGTGTTTTTCGGGCTGGTTTATCTAGGCGAGCACCGCGAAGTCCTGTTGCTGCCATTGATCATTATTCAAGTAATATGGATGACTTATGCGGTGAATACTTTCGGTCAATGGGTCAACAAATCTCTGTCGAATGAATCCGGCTTGTGGATTCATGTTGTTTCATCCATTTACTTTCTTGTACCCGCTATTCTGCTGCTGAATAATCTGCAATCTTGAAGTCACTAGCAACCGGCACCTTGGCAGACATCAGCAAAACCAGGATGCGCGACCGGTCTTTGCCAATTGTCAAGTTTTCGCTGCTATCGCGCCGAGCAGGTTTTCCAAAACCGAGTATATTGAACGTAGTGTTGATAGCAACCTGGTTTGCGCTTCCGGATCAATGAAGGCATGCAAGAAGAGCTCATTGCGATAAAAGGTGTGAATGGTGGTTTGCTGATCACCCTCAGTACGACCGAGAAATGGCAATCTGTCACTGATCAGCTCGCGTCGCGCATCGACCAACAGCTTGACTTTTACACCGGCGCGAATATCACGGTGGAGCTAGGCGCGCGTCCTGTACCCAAATACGAGCTTAGTTCATTGAAAGCGCTGCTCGAACGCCGCGGACTGAAGCTGTCACTGGTGCGAAGCGAGAGCGATACGACCAGAAAATCGGCAATCGCTCTGGACGTGTTAACGGAAAACAACGTTGGGCCGGATGAGTATGAAACATCGGCGCCGTTCGTGCAGGAGACTGCGCCCGTCAATCCGGAAGAGACTGGAACGCAAGGCATATTGTTTCGGCGTACCTTGCGCTCCGGCCGCACAATTCACAGCGAGGGCCATGTGATCGTGTTCGGCGATGTCAATCCAGGCGCAAAAGTGATCGCCGCGGGCGATATCGTTGTTTGGGGAAAACTGCGTGGATATGTGCATGCCGGCGCCAACGGCAATGAACGCGCTATTGTCTGCGCCCTGGATATGAATCCAAGCCAACTGCGCATCGCCAACCATAGGGTCACGTCGCCACCCGGCAAGCGCAATCAGATCGTGCCGGAAGTCGCGCTGGTCCGTAACAGTCAGATTATTGTCGAAGCCAGAGAATAGGCCGAGAAAGGACGCCGAATGGCAGGGAAAGTTGTAACAATTTCATCAGGCAAAGGTGGCGTCGGTAAGACCACTGCCACTGCCAACCTAGGGATTTCTCTGGCGAGCCTTGGCAAGAAAGTTGTGGTAATTGACGCCGATATCGGTTTGCGCAATCTTGATGTCATCATGGGTCTGGAAAACCGTATCGTTTATGATCTCGTCGACATCGTCGAGGGTCGAAGCAAGCTGCGCCAAAGCATGATCAAGCACAAGAAGTTTGAGGACTTGTTTCTGATTCCAGCCGCACAGACCCGCGACAAGATGTCAGTCAGCCCGGAAGATATGGTCAAAGTGACGGACGAACTGCGTGAAGATTTCGATTACATTCTGATCGATTCTCCAGCTGGCATCGAACGCGGATTCCGCAACGCGCTGGAACCGGCGGACGAAGTACTGATTGTAACGAACCCCGAAGTTTCCGCCGTGCGCGATGCAGATCGAATTATCGGATTGATCGAGGCAGCGGAAAAGGGCCCGGGCAGGTTAATCATCAATCGCCTCAAGACCGATCTGGTCGAGAGAGGCGAGATGCTATCGTCAGAGGATGTCTTTGACATTCTTGGAGTGACGATCATCGGGATCATACCGGAGGATGAGCTGGTCTTGTCCGCCTCCAACAGCGGGATACCCGTCACTCTCAACACGCATTCAAAGGCCGGCATGGCTTTTAACAATGTCGCCCGCCGGGTCACGGGGGAGGATGTGCCATTCATGAACCTCAATGACAATCCGGGATTCTTCCGCCGCCTGGTCGGACTGTTTAATGGTCGGTAGGACCTTGCAGCCAGGGCATCATTGACAGGAACAGGAACGAGTAAAGGAATTACCCATGACCAGCCTACTCAGCCGCTTGTTCGGGAGATCGCGCAAAGGAAGCGGTACAACCGCGAAAGACAGGTTGCGCTTCGTCCTGCAGCATGATCGTATTAACCTGCCGCCGGAACGAATGGAACAGATGAAGCGCGAGATTCTCGCTGTGATCGCCAAATACTTGGTGGTCGACCAGGAGCGCGTGGAAATCGCGCTTGAGCAGCGTGACCGACAGCACAGCAAATTGGTAGCCGAAATCCCCTTTACAAAAGAGCAGCACCTGCCGGTCACCATTGATGTCGCCTCCTCAAAGTCGGATTCGGCTGGCGCGGATGGCAATGGCGCCGACAAAAGCGCCAAGACCAGCCAAGAGGATGACGACGAGAGTACAGAAGACGCCATGGCGGAAGTCGAAGCGGATAATGCTGAAAACACGGCGGAAGACAAAAAGGAAAAGGCTTAAGCTCCGTTAACCGTCGCGGAAGCGCACTCAAGCTTTGGCATAAGATTCCGCGAATCATGAGACGCCGGCGCCCGTGGTGGCAGGCGTGCTGCCGTATCCGTCAAAGCATCCAGCCGTGTCTGTACATTTCACATTCGATATAATAGACAACTGAAGAGTTGCGATAATGCGGTGACCATGCAAGATGGCCTGAGCTTTTGGCGTCGCTTTGATTATGTCCTGTTGGCCGGCACCTTGATGCTGGTGGTTTTCGGCATCTTGATGATCGACAGCGCTACTCAGGATGCCATTGACGACGACATTATTAGTCGCGTGCCCGATCAGATCAATTTCGCAGTCGTCGGCTTTGCAGTCGTGATCCTGATGGCGATGATCGATTATCGGCTGCTCGGCGGCATCAGCCCCTGGCTTTACGGCACTATGATCATCCTCTTAATTATGGTGGAATTCTTTGGTGTTGTTGGCGCGGGAGGCGCCAAGCGCTGGCTGAATATCGGCATCCGCATCCAACCGTCGGAAATCGGCAAAATCATCATGATTATCACGCTTTCAAGGTACGTCTCGGAGCGTTACGTCAATATGGACAAGCTGTCGACAGTGTTCGGTACGATCCTTCACATGGCAATACCGGCGGCGTTGATCTTTCGTCAGCCGGATCTGGGCACCACTATCGTATTCCTTGTGATTTGGGTGGTGATCATTTGGTCCGCTGGTTTACGGATGCGCCATATTGCGATGTTCTTGTCAGTTGGGCTCGTCACCCTTATCATTGTCTTCCCGCTGCTGCAACCATATCAACAGGCGCGAGTACAGACCTTTATCAATCCGGACACCGAGTCCGATGAATACTACAATATCAATCAGGCATTGATCAGCATTGGTTCGGGTGGCCTGATCGGCAAGGGTTATTACGTCGGCTCGCAGAATACCGGCCGTTTTCTGCGTGTGCGCCATACAGATTTCATATTCAGCGTGATCGCACACGAATTCGGCATGGCTGGCGGAGTCGCCGTGCTGGCGATATTCGCCCTCGTGCTGTCGCGCATTTTGAAGGGCGCGCGTGAAGCGAGCGACCCGCTGGGTAGCATGATCTGCTACGGCGTTGCCGCCATGATCTTCTTTCAAACGACCGTGTCAATCGGCATGAATCTCAACTTGATGCCCGTGACCGGCCTGACCCTGCCCTTCGTCAGTTCGGGCGGTACATCGCTGCTTTTCACGATGGTCGGCGTCGGCTTGGTCGAGAGCGTTGTCGTGCGCAGCCGACGGCTGAACATTTGACAACTGCAAATCGCAGATCCATCTTTCTCGCCGCCACATTGCCAGAGGAGAACCTGACTTGACTAAGCCTGCAAGCCGCCCGGTACGCACGCGCTACGCCCCGAGCCCCACGGGACCGCAGCACATCGGCGGCATCCGTTCCGCGTTATTCGGCTGGCTTTACGCCCGTCGTCACGGCGGACAATTCATCCTGCGTATTGAGGATACGGACCAGAAGCGCACTGTGGCGGGTTCGCTTGATTTAATTCTGCAATCTTTCGAGTGGCTGGGTATTGACATCGACGAGGGTCCGACACAGGGTGGCCCTTTCGGACCATACATTCAGTCCGAGCGCCTGGATTTGTATCAGACCCGGGCAAAGTGGCTTGTCGAGAAAGGACATGCCTACAAGTGTTTTGCGACCGCAGAAGAATTAGCTGCCATGCGCAAGGCCGGTACGGGATACGATCGCCGCTACCGCGACCTGCCTGCTGAACAAGCCGCCGTCCTGGAGGGACAAGGCAAACCATACGTCGTCCGCTTAAAGATGCCGCACACTGGAAAAACGATTGGCGAAGATATCATTCGCGGTCGCGTGGAGTTCGACAACAGCGAGCTGCAAGATGCCGTGCTGCTGAAGTCGGACGGCTTTCCCACTTATCATCTCGCGCATATCGTCGATGACTTTCACATGCAAATCACTCACGTGACCCGCGCCGTTGAGTGGCTGCCCTCATTCCCCTTGCATCTGCAAATCTGGGATGCCTTCGGTTGGGAGAAGCCTCAATTCGCCCATTTGCCGGTGCTTCTGAATCCCAACGGAAAAGGAAAACTGAGCAAACGCAAGCAGCAGTTTGCCGATGGTGAAGGCAAGAGCGTACCCGTGCTGGTCCATGAATTCATCGACGCCGGTTATCTGGCGGAAGCGGTCCTGAATTTCCTAACAAATATCGGCTGGAATTTCGGGGACAATCAGGAAATCTTTTCACTTGCGCAAGCCGTCGAGCGCTTTGACCTCAAGGATGTCAACCCGGCAAACAGCGCCTATCCTATCGCCAAGTTGGACTGGCTCAACAACCAGTACATACAGAGAGCCGACGCCAACTATCTGGCGCAACTGATCAAGCCAATACTGGAAGCTGCCGGCTACGCCGTTGACGATGAGCGCCTGCGCAAGGTCGCGCCAATTCTGCGTGTTCGTCTCAAAACGCTGAATGACGTCGTGCCGATGGCTGGCTTCTTCTTTGCGGATTGGACGGCGTTTCAAGCGCCATCACCTGACATACTGATTCAAAGAAAGATGGATATTACGGGAACCGCGGAAATCCTGCGCGCTGCAATTCCTGTTCTGGAGCAGCTCGACGGCAGCTTCGCACAAGAAGAGCAGCACAGCGCGATGGCGGCTTACGCCAAGAGCAGCGGCTACAAGAATGGGCAAGTGTTTGGATCGCTGCGCGCAGCGGTCACCGGGCAGAAAGTCTCGCCGCCAACGTTCGAGACCATGGAAATACTGGGGAAAACAGAATCGATACGAAGAATCAAGCTCGCCGTAGACGCATTGAGCCAGGTGACGGCGTGAGTCGCACGCCAGTGAATACCTTAGATCTGGAAGCGGTCGAAGGTCATGAACATGAGCGCAAGGCTTGTCAGCCGGGGGCGTCCATGTTACGATGCAGCGTCAATATTGGGAGATAGTTTAATTGGCAAAACAGCGGATTCTGGTTCCGCCGTTCCTGGTTCGAGTCCAGGTCTCCCAGCATCCAAAACCGACCCACTGACAAGGCGGGTCGATTTGTTTTCCACATCATCCAGGTAGCGGTCGTGCTGCTGAGGCCGTACTCACGCGACTGAAAGCACGACCAACTCGACCCACTTGCGGAACTCAGCGTGGTCGGCGTTATACAGCAGGCGCGTCCGCATTGGCAATCCCAACCACATATAGGACAGCTTGCGCCGCTCTTCACGCGACGTGTGATCGACAATCTCGCGATACCAGCGCGGAAAACGAAGGAATATCTCAGGGTGTTCCATTACGCTGTCTCTGACTCGCGTGTAGAGCATCACGAAGAATACAAACATAAACACGCCGATGAGGATGAGAAACGATGATGGCACCAGGACGATAAACAGCAAATATGCCAGCACAATTCCCCAGGCAAGCGTCTCGAAGAGTGGGCTAAAACCCACCTCATCGCCATATTGCTGAAAAGCCGACAGAATAGGCTCTTTGTAGTATCCAAGCGTCACCAGGCAGGCGCGCATGAAGAGTAGCGAGACCGCGACTAGAATCAGTGCCAGAACGGAAGACATCGCACTACCTCAGCGCAGGAAACGTGACGACGGCTATGGGATGTGCGGCGACTTCAGGCATCTGTCCGGTCTCCGCTCTCCGTCCACTCGAGTCGGAAGCCAGACGCGATATCACCGGAAACGCGCGACGTCAGATTGATAGCGGGATAAGGCGTACAAGGCAGCGGGATGTGCCAGCACTGCGCAATCCAACTGTCGGGCGCATTGACCTTTAACCCGCTGCTGGTCTCAAACTCTCTGATCGGAGGCAAGGGGTGCGCATAAAAGCCATCGTCGGGTCCCGCACTGAGTGGCCACGTCTCTTGCCGGATGATTGAGTACATTACGAATCCCAGGCAAAGTGCCAACACCGCGTAAATCACGAGGATTCTTTGACGCCAGCGAACTTTAGGCCAGGAAAATAGCGCCAGCATGAGTGACAGCGCGCCGCAACTCCAGAATATATACCTGACGTATTTATCATTGGGATAGCTGAAGAACCAGACGACAAGGGTCAAACAAATGGGCGCCATGATATACAAGCCCAAGGCAGAGTCAAATCTGTGGCGGCGATTTCGCCAGATGCCAGCCAGGTAGAAGCAGAGTGACCCAGTGGTGATGATCGCGGGCAGCACGGTCGTCATCACATTTCGCAACAGACGCTCTAGCCAAGGCGCGAGCCACTGCCAGGATGACAAAACCTCGTCTTTGTTAACGCCACGCAAGCGCGTATTGGCCGCCAGGTTCCGCTGGCGAACCTCTATATGCTCGACTGGCAGCACCCAGTCAACCTCTACGCGGCCGATGGAATGCGGATAGGCCACGTAGCCGCTCGTGACAACTCCACGTATTATCCAGGGGACGAACAGCGCCAGGGCCCAAATACCTGTGGACAGCGCCAGTGACCTAATCCGCGGTCGCGCCAAGCCAACGCCTCCCCTTCTCAGCCAGACAACGAGGGCCAATACCCCTGTCGTCAATCCGTAGACTATGAATGTCTGCTTGACTGTAAAGCCCGCAAGTATGAGGATCGCGAGGCGCAGAATCCCATAGTAGCGCGCGCCGGACGGCGCATCGCGATCCTGTAGGAAGTCCAGCAAATAGATCGTGGTGAGAAAGCCAAGCAGGTCGACGACCGTATCTGTCAGAAAGTGCGTAATGCCGCCCCAAGGGATCGTGTAGTACATGACGTAAGGTATCGTTAAGGTGGCAAATATCCAGGACCAACGAAGACCCGCGCCGGAACGATGACGAACCATCTGCAGCGCAGCGTGCAAGGCGAACGCAAGGTACACCATCAATAGCAGTCCGGTTGCAATATAGAAAGAACGGCCGGACCAGATCGACGCGTCCAGCAGGGCGTCATAGAGATACACGGAGTGATTGTATCCGAGCGACGAAAACAAATTGGCGAGTCCGGGCACGATCGGATAGGCATCGATCCACATCACCGCCTGAATGTCACGAAAGCCGGTGTCGTAGGCGATTGGCATACCAAGAGACCGGTTCGCCATCCACAGAGCGACCAGAACGTACAACAGCACAAATGATGGGGTTAACCAGAGTCGGCGGACGATCTGCCCGATGGCACGGCGCTGAGAATACAAGAGGATCGCTGCCGCCGCGGCGAGTATCGCCAGAAGCAAATCGTTTACCGGAAAGGCAAAATGCCAGACCTGCAGCAGAGCTAGCGCCAATGACCATCCCAGCCAGAAAGCATCCAGTAGGCGCGTACCCGATTCCATACGCTGCCCAAGCAACCTGAGAACAATGATGCCGAGACCGCTGAAGAGCAGGAACAGCAACAGCCAGCTCAGCAGCACAGCGCCCATGGGATAGATGAGATCCAGCATTTGCTCTGATCCTTCCGAACTGACGCCGCCTGCGCGCATCGGGCCAGTGAAACTCCATTATAATGACAGATGTGTCATCATGCGATTACGATATCGCGGTGCGTGCCAAGCGGTCAAAATCAGACAACTGCAAACAATCATATGCCTACCCCTGCGCTATTAGAATCGGGCGAAAGATCGCGAATTGCCTTCGTCCAAACCGCCGATGCAGGAGCGATCGCTGAGAATCTGGTCGCCCTTGCCAATACCGAGGGCGGCGTAATCGTCGTTGGTCTGCAATCCGATGGAAGTCCCGCGCAAAATGGGATCGCGCGCGCCGACATTGACTGCGCATTAAAGCGCGCCGACGAACTATACAGTCCACCCGTGATCGTCGAATCATGGGACAAGGTCCAGATCGATGCTAACGGGTTCTCGGCCGAGGCTACTGCACAGAACAACCACAGCAAGGCCAGCGACAAACTCCCGCCGTCAACGGACTATCCCGCCTATGCGATAGTTGTACCGCGCAGCACTGAGCTGCATGCCCTCGCCGATGGACGTGTCCTGATACGGAGCGGCAATGTCAACAGGCCCCTCGGCGGTCAGGAAATTCTTCGCCTGGCCAGCGCAAAAAACACTGGCGATTTTGAATCAGAAGCTGTCCCCGGCGCGTCCATCGACGATTTCAGTCGCAAGATGATTGACGAATATCTTGAAAAGCGTGCCGAGCGAACCAAGCGCCCATACGATGGTGAGATCAAGAGGCTCTTTGCTGAGATCGGCGCTGTTACCGCGGAAGGCAAGCCGACTGTTTGCGGTTTGCTGCTCTTTAGCGAGTATCCGCAGCAATGGTTGCCGCAGAGTGGTGTTGTCTTCGTCAAGTTTGTCGGAACGACCCCGCGCGGGGAAAGCGGCCTGGCCGGTTATTCACGTCGCGAAGAATTGGCCGGTCCCTTGCCGCGACTGATCGAAACCACCTGGAATCTCGTTTGGAGTGAAATGGCTGTCAGCGCGGTAGTCAAAGGCCTGGAACGCGAAGAGACCTTTGAATACCCGCAGTTTGCCGTGCGTGAAGCGCTCGTCAATGCCATTTGTCATCGGGATTACCGGCTGCGCGGTCGCCGAATCGAGGTGCGGATGTTTTCCGATCGACTTGAAGTCATTTCTCCCGGCGGATTGCCAGGCTTCATCACGGTGGAAAACATTAAAGAGGAACACTTTTCCCGCAATCCTCGTCTGGTCGGTGGTTTGTTCCATTGGGGATATATCGAAGAGCTGGGGCTAGGTATCGACAGAATGCTCGAAGTTATGGAGCAAGCGGGTCATTCGCCGCCCAAGTTTGACGCCCGTCCCTATAGCTTTGCCGTTGCGCTGCACAACGAACGCACGAAACCGAAACTGCCGGAATGGTCGCGCGATACCAACCATCGGCAAGCGCGCGCGTTGCAGTATATCCGCGAGAACGGATCGATAACGAACCGCGAATACCGCGCTCTAATCCAGACTGTCACGGCTGAGACACTAAGGCTGGACTTGGCTGACCTGGTCGAAAAAGGGGTACTGGACCGTGTTGGCGCCAAGAAAGGCACATATTACGTATTGAAAGATTGATCGCGGTACGAAGAAAGAACAGGCGCCATTCTGCACGCCCATTCGGTGCTTGTCAGATGTTGGTTCTGGCTAGCGGCGGCGTTCCTTGAGGCGGGCGGACTTGCCGCGGCGGTCGCGCAAGTAATAGAGTTGCGCGCGGCGTACCTTCGCACGACGCAAGATTTCGACTTTTTCGACACGCGGGCTACGGAGCAGGAAGGTTCGCTCGACGCCAACGCCATGGCTGGCAATGCGGCGGACGGTGAAGTTGGCTTCGTTGCCGCCCTTGCGCGCGCGTATGACCACGCCCTGGAATACCTGAACACGCTCGCGCGTGCCCTCTACGATCCGGACATGTACCTTTACCGTGTCGCCCGATTCAATTTCCGGATGCTTGTGATTCTCGGCGACCAAGGCCTGCATCAGTTCCTGGCTCATGTCTGCGATCCTTCCACAAAAATACGCCCGAAGGCGCTCAGATGTCTTTCAGAATGGCTGGCATTGTACCACAGCAAACAGTGAAGCTTCAAGGGCAACCATACGGGCCGCACCTGGTTACCCGTTTCGCGGCAGTTCAGCGATGACCAATGATTATCGTATCGGCCTGCGTAAGCTAAGGCATGACCAGTACATCGCCCGCGCCCAGGCTGTCAACGTTGGTGATATTGTTCAGCGCAGCCAGCACTTTGACCGTCGTACCGAAACGCGCAGCGATCTCGAACAGCGTATCATTTTGCTGCACCGTGTATGACGCGCCGGCTGGGTCGGCAGCCGCCAGCTGGGCGCTATCAACACTTGGATCATTGGCTTGCGCATTGTCCAGCAGCACCGACTGCGCTTGCTCGACCAACGTGCTTAGCGAGGCATCTTCGGCGTCCGCAATCTCAAGTTCCGCCGCTTCAGTCGTCGGCGGAATCAGGGCCAGATCTTGCGTCGGTACCGGTATTGAAGTGGGCGGAGGAATAAAGCCAGTCGTACCGCAGCCGGGTATGACGATACGCTGGCCGACCGCGATTCGATCCGGATTCTCAATTGCGCTGGCTTCGGCAATCTGGTTCACCGTAACACCGTAGGCCAACGAGAGCTGGAACAGTGTATCCCCGGCGCGAATCTGGTGAACACAGTCTTCACCGGGCGGTATCGTGGCGCGGATCAGCGGTATCTGTGTCTCGCTTACCAGGGGCAGCCCCGAACCACCATCACCCGTGACAGATGATTGCTCATCCGACGCCGGTTCCGTCAGCTGCGCTATCAAGGCCGTGGCCGACAACGCGAAGTCGTCCACCGTTTGTTCAGCTGTGGCGGGCAAGGCAGTGGCGGCAGGCTGCTCGATAGCAGTTGCCGGAATGTCCGTCGGTTCGATCTCTTGAACCGCGGTTGGTGATACATATACGCGGGCGACCGGCTGCTGCTCAATCACCTCGGATGTGTCGCGAAAACACGCCGTCAGCGAGAGTGAAAGCGCAACGCCCATTGCGGCTAACTGAATAACTGGGCGGCATCTCAACATCGATCGGCATCTCCTCACTGTCAGTTCGACCGTCTCACTGAATGTAGGAATCTCCGTTAGTGGCGCCGATTCATACCAGCGGCATCTCTGCAACGCTCGTACAAGGATGTTCGGTCGGCCATCCAAGTTCATTATAGGTACAGTCCCGAATATGGACAAACGAGATTGCGGGGTCTTGCGAGAGAACATACACGCAGCGCGATGGAGACGCGGTCAAGTGATCATGCCAGCCATCGTTGCCAGAAGAATGAGCGCGCCGGCCGCGATACGATAATATCCGAAGGCGACAAAGCTGTGGCATGAGATATATTTCAGCAGCCAGTTAATCGCCAGCCAGGCAAACAGCGCGGATAGCGTTGCGCCCAGCAATAGCAGCATCACTTGACCGGAATTCAGTCCGTTGAGAGTCGTCGCGAACTTGTAGAGTGTCGCGCCACCTAAAAGCGGTATCGCCAAGAAGAAAGAGAATTCGGTGGACTGCCGCCGATTCATCCCTGCCAGCATGCCGCCAATGATTGAACTGCCCGAGCGTGACACTCCGGGGATCAGCGCCAGCGCTTGTATCAAGCCGACCATCAGCGCCTGCTTCATCGTGATATCCGTGATCCCGTCGACTTTGTCCTCACCGTTCTTGCGAAATCGTGGCAGCCTCTCGACGAACAGGAAGGCGAGGCCACCGAGGATCAGCGAAAGAGCGACCACTTGCGGCGAAAACAGTACCGCCTGGATCTCAGCGCCAAACAAGAAACCGAAAACCAGCGCGGGTATACAAGCGAGCGCGACCATATACCAGAAACGGCGAGTTTCGGCGGACAATCTAATCTCTGTCGCATGACGTTTCAGCGTCTTGCGATAGTAAACGATGACGGCAGCAACCGCCCCGATTTGAATGAATATCTCGAAGACCGAATCCATTGCGTCGAAGTTGAGAAGCGCCGTGCCCACAATGAGGTGCCCAGTGGAAGAAATGGGCAAGAACTCCGTCACGCCTTCCGTGAGCGACAAGATAATTACTTTGAAAATATCCGCTAGCATTGGTGATTCCATGGCATGGTTGCTTCAGAGACTTGGTTTATGCAGCTACAATGAGACGATGACCGACGAACAAACCCATGGCAACGCCCAAAAGACAGAGGCCATTATTCAGCAGCACGTTAAGCAAGAGCAGAGCCGTCTCGCCCTCGCTGTTCAAGTTAATGCTTTCGTTGGCAAAGGTGGAGAATGTCGTAAAGGCGCCAAAGAAGCCGGCGCCAACCAGCAGGCGAAATTGGGATGACATGCCCGTGTGCGCCCCAAACCACACGCCGAAAAGCGCCAAACCAAAGGAACCCAATACATTGACGATTAGCGTTCCATAGGGGAAGTCACCCCAACGTGGAACAAGCAGGCCGTTCGCCCAAAGCGAAAGCAGATAACGCGCATTGGCGCCGAAGAATCCACCGATTCCAATGTAAACCAGCTTATCCAAGCGAACGCTCCGTAATGCCGATTCGTACAACCTTTGTCAGTGTATCACCGCTTTCAATGTGGCGCGATTGCCTGAGCTTTCGCTTTGTTAAGCTGCGGAATTGATTGCGCCGTGCATCGCTCAGATTTGTGCAGTACACTGGCTGATTAACTTGAGGTTCGCGGATGGATTACTTCAGACTCATCAAGAGCAATCGGGATTTCGCTAAACTCTGGGCGGCCCAACTCGTCAGCCTGCTGGGCGATTGGTTCAGCACCATTGTCATCTCGGCGCTGATCGTATCTTATACCGAAGGCACCGGCTACCAAGGCGTCGCCATCAGCGCATTTCTCATCGCCCGTCTGATACCACCGCTGCTGATGCGTCCCGTAGCCGGTGTACTGGCAGACAGATTCGACCGTAAACGGCTGCTCATCTTCAGTGACCTCCTCCGGTCCCTGGCTGTGCTTGGCCTGCTATTCACGACCCAGGGTCCCGAGTATCTGCCCCTGGTCTATGTGTTCGTCATCATTCAGTTCTTGATCTCCTCCATCTTTGAACCCGCGCGCAATGCGATAATGCCCAGCATTTTGTATCGGAATCAACTGGTTATCGGCAACACGCTAAGCAGCGTGACCTGGTCGGCGATGCTGGCGATCGGCGCTATCTGCGGTGGCTTGGTCGCCGAAATCTTCGGTACGCAAATCGCGCTCCTGGTCGACTCCTTGACCTTCATTGTTTCCGCCGCCCTGGTGATGAGCCTGGTCGTGCCGGAGAAGCCCCGTTCTGAAATCGCAGCCGCAGCTCGCGTGGTCCAGGACAAATCCAAACGTACGTTCGTGGATGGCATTCGCTTCTTGCGGAAACATCCGGAAACCGCCAGCGTAATTTTCGTCAAGGGTGGGCTGAGCCTTACTCCCAGCGATGCCATGTTGATCATTTACGGCACTCAGGTCTTTGTTGTCGGTAACGATGGCGTGACGTCTATGGCGATTCTCTGGGCCGCGTTTGGCGTCGGCGCCATCCTGGGACCCTTGATCACCAATCGATTCAGCGACGATAGCGTCCGCGTGCTGAGACGATTGATACTGGCGGGTTTTGCTATGATGGCGGTGGGCTGGCTGCTTTGGGGCTGGGCGCCAACGCTTGAGTTGCTGTCGCTGGCCGCGATCGTGCGCGCGATGGGCGGCTCAGTGAACTGGACATACAGTTCGGTCATCATTCAGCAGATCGTTCCCGACGAATATCTTGGGCGGATGTTCTCGCTCGATTTTGCCGTTTATGAATTGGTGCAAAGCATCGGCATTGTGGTCATTGGCTTATTCATCGACGCAACTGGCAGCGGTGGCATTCAAGCCATTGTTTATGGCGCGGCGCTGGTCTCTATCGTACCGCTGCTCATTTGGACACGGCTTGTACAATGGCTGGAGAATCAGGAGCGGGTGGCTGTGCCCGCCGCGCCAGAATTGGCTGCAGGAGGATGACGTGACAAGTTTTCAATATGACAAGCTGATCATTGACAATTACCCGAAACTGGTCGCCGGTGTTATCGTCGCGCGGGGAGTGATCAACGGACCTTCATCAGATGCGCTTCGTGAAACCTATTTTGCGGAACAAGCGGCAGTGAAAGAGCGCATTGGCGATACGCCTTTGAGCCAGCTGCAATCGCTAAATGCCTGGCGCCGCGCGTTCAGCGCATTCGGCGTCTCGCCAACGAAGTATCGCAGCGCCGCCGAATCGCTGCTGCGCCGTCTGACCAAGAAGGGCGATATCCCGAGCATCAACACACTGGTTGATATAGGCAATTTGGTCAGCATACGCTATGGCTTGCCGGTCGCCATCTTTGATACGAGCGCGATCGCGACGCCGATCACCGTGCATTATGCCGATGGCAGCGAGATCTACACCGAACTCGCCACCGGCGAGACAATGCACCCGGAAGAGGGTGAAGTCGTTTTCTCCGATGAAAACAAGATGGTGGTTGCCCGTCGCTGGTGTTGGCGGCAGAGTGCGACCAGCGCCGCGGGCGAATCCACGACCGACGCCGTCATTACCGTGGAGGCGCATCATGAAGAAGGCGCGGCAGACATCCAAGGCGCCTTGGAAGACTTGCTCGCGCTATTCCAGGAACATGCCAATGGCACATTCAGTTCCGCCCAGCTGAACGGCGCCAATACGGCAACCTAGCGGAGCCGTAAGCGACACGCGAGAACAGGCGGGATCTGCGTAAACCAGGCCCAACTTAGCTGCGCTGAGTCGGCGGCGTCTTCGGTCGTGAAGGCGGGCTCAAGCATTGCATCCAGCACGAATCCAGCGTCGAAAGCAGGCCTCAACAACGCGCCAAGCGGGCGATGATAGTAGTAGTGTGGTGAAGGTTCGCCCGGCGCGCCCGATCCTTTCACCGGTGGCATGTCTAGATAAGCGCGCAGTTTTATCGCGTGATACTCGCTGACGGCGCCATCACGGTCTTCTTTCTCATGGATGAAGATTGGATTATTCGAGTTGAACGCCGGATGCATCGTCACGAAGACGAAACGCCCGGAATCGCGCAGCAAGAGACTGGCGGCACGAAACAGCGGTTGAGTCTCCGGTATGTCCATCAGCGCCATCGAGCAGGTGATGGCATCGAATCGCCGCGCGCCCAATTGCATCATCGCCCCGTCATCGGTCGCGTCAACTATTTGATAGTCGATTGCCGTGCCAGCCGACGTGCCACGTCCACGCGCCAGGCGAAGCATTTCTTCGCTGAAATCGAAGGCGGTGACCTGCGCTCCCAGTGCTGCCATACGCCTCGCCATGACTCCGTTACCACAGCATGCGTCAAGCACCGTCTCGCCCGGCTGTAAATTCAGCAGCTGCACGACGGACGGCTCCACCAGACGGCGATGGAATAGGTTGCCTTCTTCGCCGAACAAGGCATCCCAGAATTGCGCCTTGCGGTTCCAAAGCAAGCGACCTTCTTCGTTCAGTATCTTGCGGTCCAAGGCAGTCTCCTCAAGCCAGGCGGATGCACGTCGATTGTACAGCGCTCCCGCAGAGGAGCACAGCGGCGGATGCGCCCACTGCCGCTGAGATGGCGCGGCGTACGCGATCTCGAAACTCAGCCGGGGCTGGCGTATAATGATGAGATGGACGAGATTCTCATTTTTGCGCTTGTCGGAATCCTGGTGGGATTCTCTAAAGGCGGACTCGGCGGACCCGTGCCGGTCGCGCTGACCGTGCCGCTGTTGACGTTGATCATCGAACCGCAGGTCGCTGTCGCGCTGGTTTTGCCTCTGCTGATCTTCGCCGATATATTCGCGCTTTACTTCTACTGGAAGCAGTGGGACCGCCGCGACTTGGCGCTCATGCTTGTGCCAGGCTTGATCGGCGTCGTCCTGGGCGCGGTGGTATTGAACGCCATCGACGCGGTCACGCTCAAACGCGCCATCGGTGGTCTCACACTCGTGGCATTGGGCTTCAAGATCGCCAGCGACCACCTGCCTGCGCTAACGTACCAACCGCAAAAATGGCATGGCTATTTTGCTGGCTGGGCATCAGGATTCGGCTCGACTTTGGCAAATGTCGGCGCGCCTCCCTTCACCGCGTATCTGCTAATGCAGCCGAAGATGACGCCACTCCGCTTCGTCGGCACGACGACGCTCTTCTTCGCGGTGATGAACTTGACGAAGCTGCCCGGCTACATTTACATTGGCATTTTTGACTATGAGCGATTGCTCAGCATCGGCTGGGTTTTCCTATTGATTCCCCCGGCCGTGATGGTCGCACGCTATCTCATCGCCCACATTAATCAGCAGGTGTTCGAGTGGCTGATGATGATCCCGCTATTCGTATTGAGCGCTTATTTGCTGCTATTCAGCTAATTCAACCAGGAACTAAGCGCCCCGATACCCTCGAGCATTTTCCCGGCAAACTGATCAAGCGACGCTTCAATTGCGGCAGCCGCTGCAAGAGCAGCCGCGCCATCGAAATCGACGTAGGCCAGCCGCGCCGTCAATTCTTCTGCGGGCATACCAAACGCGCTGCCCGGCAAGAGCGCGACGCCGGTCTCATCGAGCAGGCGGTCGCAAAGTTGCGCATCCGTTGAGATGCCGCGTTGGTGAAGTGAGTCGGCGAATGGACTGAAATCGACTAGCAGATAGAAGCCACCTTGTGGCGGATGTACGCGAATACCGTCCCCGACCAAGGCGCCGTAAACCGCCATGCCAATGGCGTACAAAATCCGGCGCTGCCTGGCGAGGTGGTCATGCAGTATAGCATCCAGTTCATAGGCGGTCAGCGCGGCAACCTGAATCGGGGCGGAAGCGCAAGAATAGGTCTCCGAACCCAGCCCGACCAGCGCATCCTGCAAGTCTTTCGGCGCATCCGGCGGCAAAATCAGCGCGCCCAAGCGCCATCCGCCGGCACCGCACCACTTGGACAAACCGGTGGTGACCATCGTGCGCTCGGGGTAAACGCACGCCAGCGAAACGTGCCTCCCGCGATGATCGAGCAGCGCGTAAATCTCATCGGAAACAACCCAGACGCCGTGGGCGCGCAGAACTTTCGCCAGCGCCTCCAACTCCTCACGGCAATAGGTCAAGCCCTCAGGATTGCCCGGATAATTCAATACGAGCAACTTCTGCTTGCCGTTCCGGCCGTTTTTTGCGATCACATTTTCGAGAACTTCAGGCGTGATACGCCAGCGCAAGTCAAAGGATGAGGGAATGCGGTAAATCTCGTGGCGGGCAAGATTGGCTTGCGGCCCGTACGAAACCCAGGAGGGTCCGGGCAGGTAGACTTCAAGCTCTTGAAATGCCAGCATGACGTTGTACAGCACCGCTTTTGTGCCCGGCGCCACCAGAACCTGATCAGGCGAGACCGGGTAGCCATCCACTTCATGATGGAAGTCGGCGATCTTCTCACGCAACTCGGGCAAACCGGCCACTGCCGTGTAATCCGCGCGGTGCGTCGCCCGTCTCAAGGCTTCTTGAACGCGAGGCAGTGGCGGAAAGGGAGACTCACCGAAGCCGAATCGGTATACCGTACGCCCGACCGACGCCAGCGCATTTGACTTTTCGTTCAGGGACAACGTTCCGGATTTGGCAACGCTTAGGAAGGTCATAACTCTTCCGCCCGCTGGCACGCTGATATTCCACAGTTAGCCGTAAATTGTACACCTTTCCGGCTGAGGCGCAACCAATTGACAGAAGATTAAAGGCCTGCATAATCACTAACGGTCGATCATTGAAAAAAGGAATCCGAAAATGGTGACGGTCGCCGACCATTTTGCCGAGCAACTGAGCGCGGCTGGCGTCGAACGCGTATACGGCTTGCCGGGTGGCGAGAATGTGGAAATCCTGGAGGCGATTCGCCAACGAGGCATCGACTTCGTGCTGGTCAAAAACGAAAGCAGCGCTTGCTTTATGGCGTCCACAGAGGCGCGGCTGACGGGACGAATCGGCGTCGCCTTGACCACGCTGGGACCCGGCGCCGCCAACGCTGTTGCCGGTCTCGCCCACGCCTATCTCGATCGCGCGCCGATGCTGCTGATAACAGCGGCTAACGATCCCGATTTCCGCGGCCGGCACAGCCATCAAGTCCTCGATCAGGTGGCCATATTCAGGCCGATCTGCAAGTCAACAACGGAGTTGTCGGCTGAAAACGCAATCCAGGAAATCGGTCATGCGATTTCCGCGGCACAGCGCAATCGTCCCGGACCCGTACACCTGAGCATACACAATCGAATTGCCAGCCAAGAAATCGCGGCTGACGCCCCTCACGCGGCAGGAGCTGCCGAAACGCCACGCTTCCCACACGACCGGGATGCCTTCCGAGCCCTACTTGCCGACAAGCGCAAGCCGGTCATTGTAGTTGGCTTGGGCCTCGAGCCGGAGCGACCCTATCGGCAAGTACGAAGACTTGCGGAAGTTCTGGATGCGCCCGTTATTGATACGCCCAAGAGCAAAGGCGCGCTCTCGGCAGATCATCCGCTTTTCGCCGGCACCATCGGTCTGACCCGCGAGGATCCGGTCTATAAGCTTCTGCATGAGGCGGATTGCATCGTCGCCATCGGCTTCGATGTGGTCGAACTCGTCAAGCCCTGGGACTATGCGACCCCGCTGATTTGGATCGCCAATTGGGAGAATCAGGATCCACGCCTTTCCAGCACGCTCGAGTATGTCGGATCCATCGGCGCGACCCTGGACGCACTTGTGGTGGACAGCGTCTCGACAGCCGCCGACTGGGGTGAAGCCCGTGTAAGACAGTTCCGTGCCGCGCATGCCGAGACTGATGCGCCCTTGCCGCAAACCAATCGCATTCTGCCCCAGACCTTCATGTCCTCCCTGCGGGACAACACGCCGCATGACATCATTGTGACGACCGATGTCGGCTCACATAAGATCTTCAGCGCGCAAAATTGGCAGGCGCGGGAACCCAATCGTTACTTCGTCTCTAACGGACTGTCGGCAATGGGATTTGGTCTGTGCAGCGCGATCGCCGCGGCGGCAGTCACCGAGCGGGCAACGGTCTGCATCACCGGTGATGCCGGACTGGCGATGGTGATGGGCGAGCTGGGCTTACTGGTAGAGCGTCAACTGCCGGTATTGGTGATGGTGATGAATGATTCGGCTCTCGATCTCATCCGGTCGGCTCAACGACGCCGGCAGAAGCCCGCGTTTGCGACTGAGTTTCTGAATCCAGACTTTGGCGACATCGCCAAGGCATACGGATTGGCTTATCGCCGAGTTGAATCCAGGGCGGAATGTGACGGGGCAATTCGCGACGGGTTGGCCGCGCTAGCGCCTATGCTTATCGATGTCATGATAGACCCTGTCGGCTATCCAACGACCGTCAGAAAACAATGAAGCTTAGACGGCACGAATGCGCTCGGACAGAGACGGATCGTGAGCAAGCGCTGCCTGCACCTTGCGCAAGGCCGCGATGACATCTTCGACGCCATCCCTGCCGGCACGGAAGATCTGTTCTTCAAGCCACATCGCCTCGCCGCTGCTGATGCGCTCCACTACAGGCAAATGCATCCGCTCAAAGTCGAACCGCTGCGGAAAAGCGGACGGCACCGCCAGCCGCGACGCGGTAGGCTGAAACAGGTCGTAGCGATACATCGGATCGTAGCCACGCGAACAAGGAATCCCTTCCGCCTGCAAGGCGCGCTCCAAAACATCGTTAGTCGCGCCAAAAGCCTCTGGATCAATGGCGAAAGTGTAGCAATAGACAGCCCGTTTCTGATGACGGGGATCACGCCGCAAAACACGGACACCGTCGATCTCACTTAAGGCTTCGTCCATATACGCCGCCGTCTCTTCACGCTGCTGAAATTGCGCCGGGAAACGCTCAATCGCAACATTAAGCAGCGCCGCCTGCAGCTCGGTCATGCGATAATTGCCGCCTTGTGCGACCAGCTCGCCGGCCGGATCATGCGGACGCCCACAGTCGATGATGCTCGTGGCAAGCCAGGCGTGTTCTTGCGAGCGGCAGAGCAGCACACCGCCCTCGCCTGAGGTCATAATCTTGGTCGATTGCATGCTGAAGGAGCCAAAGTGCCCGAGGCTGCCCGCGCCCTGCCCGTCCCAAAACGCGCCATGCGCGTGCGCTGCGTCTTCGATCACGATCAGATCATGCGCCTCTGCAATCGCCATGATGGCTGACATATCCGCCATCTGCGAGGCGACATGCACCGGAATAATGGCGCGAGTCCGTTCCGTGATGGCTGCTTCAATCGCCTGCGGATCGATACAGAAAGTATCCGGATCGATATCGACGATGACCGGAATCGCCCCTGCCATCATGGGCGCCGCGGCGGTGGCTTGGAAAGTATAAGCCGGTACGATAACTTCATCGCCCCAGCCAATCCCGGCAGCGCGCAGCGCCACCTCCATCGTGATCGTGCCGTTCATCACGGCAACGGCGAATTGACCGCGCTGCAATTCTATGAAGCCGTCGAGAAAGCGCCGGGTCTGCGGACCGGGATAGGGAAAGCCGCCCCAATTCCCGCTGTGCACGACCTCGGCAAGCGCGTCAATATCGCGCTGGTCATGAATAGGCCAGGTCGGCCATGATTCCGTCCGTGACTTGTCGCCACCGAAGAGCGCCAGTTGGTTCATAGTCACCTCTCCCTTTCAGGGCTAGCCTGCCCTACCCGGAAGCATTGCCTAGCTCCCGCATGACTCTCGATCGTCGATAGTTCACGGTCTCGCAGCGACGAGGCGTCGGGGCGATCCTGCCCCTTCCCAGGCTGATGAGCTGCATCAGACGCCGCTCAGCCGGACAAACGTCACCAGGGCGACAAACGCAACCGGTATCAGACCGAGGAGCAGCATGCGTCGGATTACTGGGCCTTCCTGCCCAGCCAGACCGACGGTGCTGCAGCCGACTATGACTTTGGCCGGCGCGAGAACGCTGCCCAGCGAGGCGCCCGCTGTCTGTCCGGCCAGCAAAATCGGCACGCTCAAGTCTAGCAGCGTCGCCGTCTCTTGCTGAAGCTTGCCGAAGACGACGTTGGAATTGGTGTTGCTCCCGGTCATGAATGCGCCCAAGGTGCCGATGAATGGCGCGAAAATCGGATAAATCTCGGCGCTGAAGGTTTCGCTGATGCCGCGCGCGATGATCTGCGACATACCAGTATGCGACATCAGCGATGCCATCGCCACCAATGCCAGAATAGATATGGTCGATTTAAGCGCAGACTTGCGCACTTTGCCCCAAATCTCGGCCCAAACAGACGGACTCTCATAGTAGCCAGCGCGTCGATACAGCAAAAAACTGATGGCGCCGGCGTAGAACAAAATCGCTCCGGCATGACCAAAGATACTGATCGAGCGTCCACTTTCCACCGGTACTTGCCAGCCAAACGCCGTCTCCACGGCCGGAAACTCGAGCTGAAGCCGGAGGCTGTCCGTCAGGCGCTCAAGCGGCTCGATCAAATTGGCCGAAAACGCCAGGACAAGCAAAATGGCGTAGGCCGCCAGCGCAAGAACGAGGCTTCTGGACCGATCATCTGCTGTCTCGCCTGTTGCGTTGGACTTGCCGCGGTGCAATGGCGAAAGCACGAAAACAACGCCGACAACAGCACCCGCCAGCGCGCCGGATGTAGAGCCGAGCGTCCACATGCCGTTGGTCGCGATCCACCATTGCGTCAGACCCATCGCCGCGCCAACGACCAATAGCATCGGAATTGAGCGCAGAAATCCGTCCACACCGGCGCTGACATAAGCGACCAGCGCGCCGCTGATCAAGCTCGCCATGCCAAGAATCAGCGCCGCGTCATGCGCCAGCGCTTCCCCGGGCAAGCCTGTGACGGCGGTCAAGGCGACGAACGAAGTGCCAAGCGAGCCAAAGGTCACTGCCCAGCCGTGACCCAGCGATGCCATGATTACAGATTGTGTGGCAGTGTATCCCAGACCAACCAACAGCGGCGCCACCACCGCCACCGGTACGCCAAATCCGCCAACACCTTGCAGCAGCGACACGAATACCCAGCTGATGAGCAAGCTTTGCGCGGCGCGGTCGGAGGTTAAGCGCGGCAGACTGCGGCCGATTAACGCGACAGTGCCGGCTTCATTAGTCACGTTGTAGAAGAAGAGCGCCATCCAGACGATGTAGAGCACATCAGTGGCCAGAAAGACCGACTTGCCGATCGCCACCAGTGCCAACAAAACATCGCCGCCAAAAACAGTTAGCGACAATACCAGGGCGACGAGAAAGGCGGCAGAACCGGCGCGACCGCCACCCCAGCCCGCGCCAACCATCAAGAACAGCACGGTCAGCACCGGCAGCAGCGCCAGCAGCCAGTTTACCAGGCTAAGTTCCAAGTCTATTCTCCAGCCGCCGGTAACTGAACGGAACTAGACAAGCCTTCAAACGATTGGCAAGCCCAATACCGTAAACGCGCATCACGAAGAATCGCGACAAATTGCCGGCCTGCACTCATAGAACCGCGTGCTTTCCTGAAAGGCGTACGCCAACTGCAGCACTGCAAACTCGGAGCGGGGGCGCCCGACAATCTGCAAGCCGACCGGCAAGCCATCGTCTGTAAAGCCGCAGGGCACGGAAATCGCCGGCAAACCGGTGACGGTGATATAGGCGCAACTCATCATCCAGTCGATGTAGGTCTGCATGGCGACACCGTTGATTTCGCGTGGATACTCCCACTCGATCAGAAACGGCGGAACCTGTGCGGTCGGCAGCAGCAGGAACTCGTATGTCTCCAGGAATTCGCGGACGCGGTGAAACAGCTCAGTCCGCTTGGCTTCGGTTCGGCTGATCTGACCGGCGCTGAGCGACCGACCCTGCGCCGCATTCCAGCGGATGGTCTCCTTGAAGTTTTCTTCGCCAAACTCGGCGAAATGCTCGGCGAAGTTCAACTCGAAATTCCAGGCGCGCAAAGTCTGAAAGATCTCATAAGCGCCGCTGAAGTCGGGATGCGCCTCCTCGACTGTGCAGCCCAGATTGGCAAACACGGGTAGCTGTCTCGTAATCGCGGTCGTGACTTCCGGATCGACCGGAAACGCGCCCAGGTCTGGACTGAAGGCGAGCCGTACATCTTTGAAGTCGCGCTCCAGGTTTCCGGCAAAAATCGCTGCCGGCTGCTGCAGCGAGATTGGCGCGCGTGAATCGTAGCCGGCGATCGCTTGAAGCATCAGGGCGACATCCTGCACGGTCCGCCCCATCGGACCATCGACCGAAAGCGTGGACCAGGCGTTGCCTTTTGGATAGCCAGGAACACGGCCCGGCGACGGCCGCAAGCCGACCACATTGCAGAAGCTCGCCGGGTTGCGCAGCGAGCCGCCCATATCGCTGCCATCGGCGATGGAGATCATGCCGGTCGCCAGCGCTACGGCGGCGCCACCACTGCTGCCACCGCAGGTTCTGGACAAATCGTAGGGATTGTGAGTCGCGCCAAAGACCGGATTGTAAGTATGCGAGCCGGCGCCAAATTCCGGAACGTTTGTCTTGCCGATTGTAATGCAGCCCGCGGCCTTCAGTCGCGCAATGATCAGATCATCGGACTCCGGCACATAGTCTTGAAAGACCGGCGACCCCATGGTCGTACGAATGCCCTTGGTCTCGAAGAGGTCCTTGTGAGCAATCGGCAAGCCGTGCAGCAGACCCAACGGTTCGCCGCGCGCTTGCTGTTCATCGCCTTGCTTGGCCAAATCGAGCGCCATCTCCGGCAGATAGGTGACGATGGCGTTAGTTTGCGGGTTGACCGCCTCAATCTGCTCGATATGCGCCCGTGCGACCTCGAATGCGGAGACCTCGCCCTTCCTTATCATTGACGCCAGTTCGACGGCCGTCATCCATACGAGTTCGCTCATGTACTCCTACCCTCGCCCCACATAAGGCATGCCATTGGCCATGACTGTCATAAATAGCACGTTGACAGAAAGCGGCAGATTGGCCATATACAGCACCGCATCCGCCACATGACGCGCATCCATCTGCGGTTCGACCGCCTTCGCGCCATCCGACTCTTCAATCCGCTGCTGCATGTTGCTCGACATTTCTGTACGGGCGTTGCCGATGTCGATCTGTCCGCAAGCGATGTCGAACACTCTGCCATCCAGCGCAGTCGACTTGGTCAAGCCACTTAGGGCATGTTTGGTGGCAGTGTAGACGGCGGAATTCTGGCGCGGCACATGCGCCGAGATTGAGCCGTTGTTGATGATGCGGCCGCCTTGAGGATGCTGAGATATCATCAGCTTGTAGGCTTCCTGAAGGCACCAAAAGGCGCCGGTTAGATTGACGGCGACGACACTATGCCACGCTTCCGCTGTCAAGTCTTCCAGTTTGATTGCCGGCGCATTCACACCTGCATTGTTGAAAAGCACATCCAGCCGTCCGAGTCTCTCCCTTGTCTTTGCGAAGAGACGCACGACCGCCTGACGATCGGTGACATCCGTGGGCACGACTAAAGCGCGATCGTCGCTTACGTCGGCCATCGCGGCCGTCTCCCGCAGCGTCTCTTCGCGCCGACCGGCCAGCACCAGCGTATAGCCTGCTTCAAACAGCGCCAGCGCTGAAACCCGGCCGATGCCAGAGCCAGCGCCTGTGATCAATGCAATTCGCCCGGCCATTGCCCCTCCCGCTATAATCGAAGTCCGCCAAGTGTACGACCCGCCTTTAGCCTTGTCAAATGGTGACAATCGGCGCGCGATACGTTACCATTTTGCCGGCTGCGCCAATCGAAATGGGAAAAACGACATGAAAATCGCGTGCTGTGTTTGGGCATTAGGCGGACAAGAAACCGATATGCTGCGTCAGGTCCGCGACCTGGGTTTCGACTGGATCGATATCCAGCCGGCACACCTGCAGACCCTCGAAAGCCGGCTCTTGGCGCAGGAGCTGGGCTTGCGCATCTCCTGCGTTGGCGCGGCATTTGGAATGCCCGCAGGCGCTGCGCTCGACCACGCTGACGCCGGCGCGCGGGGCGCCGCCATTGACCACGTGAGAAGCGCCATCGAAAAGGCAGCTGGTGTTGGCGCGGATACCGCCTACCTGGTGCCGGGCAAGGACTGCAAACCTGAGGCGCTGGAGCGTTATGCGGCGTCAATTTCCGGTCTCGCTGATGTTGCGGTAGACAGGGGCATCAAGCTGGCGGTTGAGCATTTTCCGGGAATGGCGCTACCGACCGCAGGCGAAACGTTGGCGCTAATAGAAGAAATTGGGCATCCGAATCTCTATCTGCTTTACGACAGCGGTCATATTCAGATGTCGGGCGAAGATCCGGCGACTGTGATTGCGAATGCGAACGACCGTCTGGGTTACATCCACTTCGACGACAACGACGGTTTGGCAGATTTGCATTGGTCACTGCTGGACGGTGTGATGACGGTGGATTCTCTTAAAGACACCTTACAGGCGCTCGAAGTCATCGGTTACACCGGCGCTCTGAGTCTGGAGCTCAATCCCGGCTTGCCGAAACCCGCCCGGGCGCTGCGGAACAGCCGCGACATTCTGCTGCGCGCAATGCAGCGCGGGTGGCAAGCATGAAGCCAAGATATCGCAATTGCGGGCAAGCGCTATATCTTAGCTGACTATGCCGGCCTGGCGGGCGACGCTGACAGCCATTGTAAGCGTCTTATTGCACAATCGCGCAAAAGCCACTATATTATTGTCCGATTAGCGAAGCGGGCGGTTTCTAACGTCAATACACAGCAATGTTGGCCCAACGAATGACCGCCTCTCCGTAAGACAATGAATACTCTGAATACTAGAATATGGGAGGCTGCGGGTGTAGCCACAGGCGTGTGCATCGGTCTCACCAACCAGATGGCGCCGGGCAGTACTTTGCATTGAATCAGACGATTTTCGATCCCTATCTGCAATGAAAGGAAATTTCGATGTTTAAGAGATCAACTCTCTTGTTGCTGGTACTTGTCATTCTTTTGGCGGCGCTGCCGCTTTCGATGACGGTGTCCGCACAAAACCCCGACTGCGAGGGCGATGTTACACTGACCTACTGGCATCACTGGGGCGGCAACCGCGTTCCGCTGATGGAAGCGGTAGTTTCAGCTTTTGAAGACGCCAACCCGGGTGTCTGCGTAAATAACCTGTTCCTGCCCTGGGACAACCGCCTACAGAACCTGCTGACGTCCGTCGCGGCCGGAAACCCGCCCGATGTCACCATGTTCGGACGTCAGGACCTGCCCTTCTTCGCGGTTACCGAGCAGATCATCCCGCTGGACGATTACATGGCTGCCGATGGCATATCTGCTGACATCTTTATTCCAGCTGAGTATGTGGGCAACGTCTACAACGGTCAGACTTGGATGCTGCCGAACCCCAGTGGCGGCGCGCTGAACCTCATGTTTTACAACGTCGACCACTTCGCTGAAGCTGGCATAGACAAGTTCCCCGAAACCTGGGATGAAATGTTGGACGCTGCTGCGGCGCTGACGCAAGGCGATGGTGAATTCCTCGACCGAATTGGCTTCAACGCGAACTCCATTGCGGGCGCGCCCGCATTCATCACCTGGCTCAACGCCAACGGCCAGGACTGGATCAGCGCAGACCTGCGCACCGTCACGATCAACAACGAAGCCGGCGTACAGACGCTCGCGTTCTTGCAGGCGATGACGGAAATCAACTACGGCGTCGAAGAACAGAACGCCTTCTGGGAATCAGCCGGCGAATTCGACCAGATGGCGATCATCCTGGATCTGGTCTCGGTACAGTCGACCGGCTCCTGGGCGCTCTTCCAGCTGGAATCGCATGCGGATGAATTGAATTACGAAGTTGCCGCGGTTCCTAACGGTCCGATGGGCAGCCCGGATCGCCGTGGCGCGACCTGGGGCGGCTGGGGCTTCATGGTGCCGAAGAACGCCGCGCATCCTGACGAAGCTTGGCAGCTGGTTAAGTGGCTGACGACCGAGGTTGAGGACACAGGCGGCTGCTGGTTCTTGCAGCAGCAGCAGCGTCCGTCTCCGATTTTGGCCTGTGATGGTTATTTGAAGGACGGCGTAACACACCCGCGCGCAGAGGCCATCCTCGATGTCGCGGCACTGGATTACGTCGCGCCCATTTCGCCGGTACAGCCGGAAGCCAATCAGATGATTGGCCGCATGGTGGATGACGTACTATTCGGCGACAAGACCGTCGAGCAGGCGCTAGAGGACACGGAAGCCGAAATTCAAGCTCTCCTGGACGGGTTCTGGGAAGAATACGGCTAAACCGAGACACAGCAATTCTGTTATGGGGCGCCGCGTCATGGCGTCCCATAACGCTCTAAGCTGAATCCCACAAGAGGATCGACACCATGGCAACAGCATTCAGTTCGCAGCTGCGTTCATTGCGCGGCATAAGGCGAGAACGATGGCGCGATCTTTCGCCTATGCGCAAACGCGAAGCGCGCTTCGGACTGCTCTTCATTTCGCCGTGGATTATCGGCGTGCTATTGTTTAGTCTCTTTCCCTTTATCGCATCGTTTGTGCTCAGCTTCACTCGCTACAACGTGGTTCAAGCGCCGCTGTGGGTCGGCATGCGCAACTACAACAACATCCTGACGGATGATCCGCTGTTCTGGAAATCACTGGGCAATACCTCGGTCTATGTGGGCGGCTCAGTCACGATACGGATCGTCCTGGGCTTTGCCCTGGCTTTGCTGCTCAATGCCAAAGTGCGTTTTCTCGGCTTGTGGCGAACGCTATTCTATGTGCCGTCTGTCGTGCCGATCGTCGCGCTGTCCATCGTATGGCTCTATGTACTGAACGCGCGCGCCGGCTTGCTCAACTGGTTCTTGACCTTATTCGGACTGCCGCGCGTACGATGGTTCGCCTCTCCGGATTACGCCATGATCGCCTTTCTCATCATGAGCACGACCTGGGTCGGCGTGACAATGGTGATCTTCCTGGCAGGCTTGCAGGGCATCCCGGAAGAATATTACGATGCCGCCAAGATTGACGGCGCCAATTGGGTGCAGCGCCTGCAGCGGGTTACGATTCCCCTGATGACACCGACCATTTACCTGAACGTACTCATCAATATTATCGGCGCATTCCAGGTCTTCACGCAGATCTTTATCATGACGGGCGGTGGACCACGCGACGCCACGCGAACGTATGTACTGCATCTGTTCGACCACGCCTTCCAGTTCTTGCCGCCGGAGATGGGCTATTCGTCGGCGCTGGCGTGGATACTCTTCATGATCATCTTTGCTTTTACCGCGGTAATCGTTGCCACCTCGCGGCGCTGGGTCTTTTACCAGGCCTAGGAGTAGGATAGAAAATGACGACCGTCGATTCTACACGGCATGCTTATGTTTCGGAGGCTGCTCGACGCAACGAGCTCAAGCGCCGTATTTGGAACATCGGCGGCCGCGTGCTGCTCTACGGACTGCTGATCGGCGTATCGCTTTGGTACTTGGCGCCGTTGTTCTGGATGTTTATGAGCTCTTTCATGCCGCTGGAACAGGTGGGCATCTTCCCGCCGGAGTGGATCCCGCGACGCTGGCAATTCCACAACTATACGGACGCGTTGGACTTCTGGGATTTCGGCAACAGCCTCAAGAATACACTCTTCATCACCGTCTTGTCGCTGATCGGCGATGTCGCGTCGTCCACAATCGTGGCTTACGGCTTCGCGCGTTTTCGCTTCCCCTTCCGTGACGCGCTCTTCCTCATCTTGCTGGCGACGCTGATGCTGCCCTTCGCCGTGCGCTTGATACCCGTGTATATCGCCTACAACGAGATTGGCTGGGTCAATACCTTCTGGCCCTTGATCGCGCCCAATTATTTTGGCAGCGCCTTCTTCATCTTTATCTGCCGTCAGTTTTTCTTAGGCATCCCACAAGATTTGCTCGATGCCGCCAAGATCGATGGCGCCAGTGAATTCCGTATTTTCACGCAGGTCATGGTGCCGCTGGCGAAACCCGCGATTGTCGTCATCGCCATCTTGAGCTTCCAGAATAGCTGGAACGACTTTCTGGGTCCGCTGATTTATTTGCAAGACGCGAAGCTCCACACGCTCGCGATCGGCTTGTACAAGTTCCAGAGTTTGCCCGGGCAAGGCGGTCAATATCACTTGCAGATGGCCGCTTCCGTGATGATGGTCATGCCCGTTCTCATCGTATTCTTTATGTTTCAGAAGCAATTCATCCAGGGCGCCAATCTCTCCGGCATGAAAGGCTAAGGCTCGAGGCCATGGAGTCGCCTCCGAATATTCTGGTCGTATTGGCCGATCAGCTGGGCGCGCGCTGGCTGCCGATCTATGGTCACCCTGCCGTCGCTACACCTAAACTCGACCAGTTTGCCGGCGAAAGCACCGTATTCGAGCGTGCCATTTCCACGTCGCCTGTCTGCACGCCGTACCGCGGCTGTTTGCTGAGCGGGCGCTATCCGGCGCAGACCGGCGTATTGCAAAACGGGCAGGCATATCCGGCCGATGTTCCCAGCATCGCCGATCGGCTCAACGAGCGCGGCTACGCGACTCACAATATCGGCAAGTGGCACTTGAGCGGCGCGCCGCAGGAGAACCGCTGGGTGCCGCCTGAGCAACGCGCCGGTTTCCAGCACTTCATCGGTTGGGAGAGTCATCACGTCGATCACCGTGCCGGGCTGATCTGGGCGGATAACCCGGACTGCGCGATCGAGATGCCGGGTCACGAGACCGATGCCTTGACCGATACCGCGCTAGCGCAACTTACCGAACTGGCGCAAGCTGATGATCCGTTTTTCATGATGATTTCTTATCAAGCGCCGCACCCGCCCTGCTCGCCGCCAGCCGAATACCTTGAGCAATTCGCAGAAAGCGACTTGCTGACTGAGCCCAATGCCGACCATTCCGCCTGGTTCAAGCATGAGGGCTGGAATGCAGATTACGGCATTGAGCGCTTCCGCCAGCTGTACTTCGGCGAAATCAGCCAGCTGGACGCGGCCTTTGGCCGGTTGCACGGGGCAGTGGACGCGCTTGGCCTTAGTGACAACACCCTGGTCGTTTTCACCTCCGATCATGGGGAGATGGCGGGCGCGCATGGCTTGTTTGGCAAGGGCGTCATGTACGAAGAATCGCTGGGTGTGCCCTTGGTCATCCGCGCGCCGGGACAATCGACGGGACGCAGGTCTGGCTGCCCGGCGGCGACGGTTGACCTGATGCCGACGCTGCTCGACTACGCCGGCTGCGAGATTGACGCACACGCCGAAGGCGATTCACTGCGAGCGCAGATTCAAGGCGATGCCTGTGAACAAGACCGAATCGTCATCAGCGAGTATCACAATTTCTGCGCGACATCACGAAAGTGGAAGCTATTCACGAGCGGCCGCACTCTGGAGCTGGCTGCGCTGTACAACATCGTCGATGACCCTTACGAATTGAACAACCAGCTGGACTATCCCGCCTGCGCTGACTCTCAGGCGCGGCTAAATGAGGCGCTGGTTAACTGGTACAGGCGTGTCGTTGTGAGCGCCGATAAACATCTGCAAACTTCCTGAATGCACGTCAAAGAAAGCGAGATTTCATGGTATCAAGCCAATATCTGAATGCGAGCGGCGTTTATCCGCACCTTGCTTTGACGGCGGAACTCGGTCCCCCGCGCACGGAATGCGGAATCGGCGCAATGATGGCCTGGGCGGGCAAGCTCTGGCTGGTCACTTACGTCTCCCACTTGTCCGCCAGCGGCGTCGGCACTGGCTTGTACACGATTAATGAGCAGCTGGAAATCAGCAAACATCCTGCCAGCTATGTCGGCACATACACGAATCGCATGGTGCATTGGCAGTCCAACCAGCTTTTCATCGGCCCACACGTTGTCGACGCGCATGGCAAGGTCCGCACAGTCGAAGATCTGCTGGAAGTTCGGATCTGTTCGACCATGCGTCACTTAAGCGATCCGGACAACAAAGTCTACATGCTGGGCATGGAAGGCGAATTCTACGAGCTGGATGTGCATACGCTGGAAACAACATTTCTGGCTGACCTGGTGGATGAATTGGGCATACCTGACCATCAGTACTGCCACTTCAAGGCGGGTTACAGCAACTTCGGGCGAGTCGTAGTCGCCAACAATAGTTACGATGAACGCGATTTCAGCGGCGTTGAGGCGGCCGGACGCTTAGCCGAATGGGATGGCGAGCGCTGGACCATCATTGAGCGCAATCCCTTTATCGAGGTCAACGGACGCGGGGACTTCGCCGGCACGATCTTCGCCATGGGCTGGGACAAGCGCTCCGCTATCCTGCAGGTTTACACGCAAGCGAACGGCGAATGGAAGCGGTACCGCTTGCCCAAGAGCAGCCATTGCTTCGACCATATGTGGCAGACCGAATGGCCACGCATTCGTGAGGTCGACCATGAGCGCTTTCTGATGGACTGCCACGGCATGTTTTACGAGTTGTCGCCTTGGGCATACGAGAATCACATTTGGGGGATCCGCCCGATTTCGACGCATCTGTGGGTGCACGGCGATTTCTGTACTTATCGCGGCATGTTGGTACTCGGCTCGGACAATGCCAGTCCGCACGGGGACGCCAATCACCTGGCGGGCGAGCCGCAATCGGGATTGTATTTTGGCAAGACCGATGATCTCTGGCAATTTGGCAAGCCGGCCGGCTGGGGCGGCGTCTGGTGGGAGGATGAAGTGGCCGCCGGAACGGTATCCGATCCCTACCTGATGACCGGCTTCGACAATAAAGTGCTCCACTTGAGCAATGACAGCGGTCAAAGAGCGCGCTTCGTCGTTGAGGTTGATTTCCTCGGCAACGGCAAGTGGAAGCAATACGACAGCGTATCGGTTAATGCGAACGGCTATCAGCATCACGAGTTCCCGGCCGGTTACAGCGCTCACTGGGTTCGCATTCGTTGCCTGGACGATTGTGTCGCCACCGCCTATTTCACCTATACTTGACAGAAATACGTTCAACCTTGGAGAGATGAAATGCAGGGATACACCAAACTGACCGACGAGCAGCGGGCGCAGTTTCGCGATAAGGGCTATCTGATCGTCCGCAACGTCATTGATGAAGCAGCCATCAGCCGCCTGATCGCAGCAGGCGACCGGCTGCTCGCCGCCGGCGAACGTTTCAATCGCTTCAAGACCGGTGAATTCTACGACGGCTACCGCAATTGCATCACCATGGACGACGCCTACATCCCGCTCCTGACCAACGCAATCACTTTGCCGCTGGTGATTCAACTGCTGGGCTCGAATCTGCAATTGTCGACCAGCCACCTCATACATCGCCATCCCGATCCGCCGGACACGCCGGACACCATCAGACGGCCGGGCTGGCATCGGGACAACGGACGCACGTCGCTTGATTTGGGACCCGGCAACTATCCGCGCATCGGACTAAAATGCGCCTTTTATCTCACCGACTTGAGCGAGCCCAATTCCGGCGTGACGATGCTGTCACCTGGCAGTAATCAACTAAGCGAGAGAGTCGACATCCCCGAGGGCAGAGTCGATCCCGCGAACGCGATCGAGCCTTTGTTGAATCCCGGCGATTGTGTCATCTTCGAGTATCGCACCTGGCATGCGGGCGCGCCCAACTTCACAGATATTACGCGTAAGGCGGTCATGATCGGCTATTGCTATCGCTGGCTCAAGCCGATGGATTACATCAAACAAGATTTATCATTCCTGGAGAAGCTCAGCGATCTCGAGAAGTACCTGGTCGGCGAAGAACTCGATGACACGCTGGAGTTTCAGCCAAGCGGCGGTTACAACCCCTTGAACGAATGGTGCCTACAATACGGCGTCGAACCGGATCGCCTTGGCCTCTAAATCGTGAGACCCAATATTCTGCTGATCTACACCGATCAGCAGCGCTTCGACACGATACACGCGTTGGGCAATGCGCGGATTCGGACGCCGAACCTCGATCGCCTTGTCCATGAAGGCGTCGCCTTTACGCACGCGACAACCCCATCACCCGTCTGTCTGGCAAACCGCTGGAGCCTGCACAGTGGTCAATGGACGAGCGCGCACCGCTGTTATTCCAATCATCATCCCGGCATTCGACCGCCGACGGACATAGCGAGCATGCTGCGAGATGCCGGTTATGTGACCGGCCTCAGCGGGAAGAATCACTCTTTCCTGAAAGCGGACGACATGGACGAATGGGATGAAAAGCCTGAGATGCCGTATCATCCTGAGTGGCAAGAGTATCTGGAATGGGTGCGTTACCGCCAAGGGAAGTACCCGCGCCTGGCTGAAGAAGCGGTCTGGACTTCTGTCACCGCAGAACATGCCAAGACCGAGTCCGCCTTACGTTTTTTGGAACGACATGCGGACGGCGAGAAGCCGTTTTTTCTCTGGCTCTCCTATCTCTATCCTCATACGCCCTACGAGGTTCCCGAACCCTTCTTTTCTCTTTATGATGATTTGCCGCCGCCGTGCATTGAGGCAGAAGGGCTGGCGGCAGCGGGTAAACCTTTCCGCCAGCAATTCCATCAGCGCAACAACGATGCCATCATCTCCTTTAGCGACGAGCAGATCGCGCTGATGCGGCGAGTATATTACGGCATGGTGACGATGATCGATGGCGAGATTGGCAAGATTCTCGACTTCCTCGACCAACGGAGCTTGAACGAATACACCCTGCTTGTGTTCACCAGTGACCACGGCGATTACCAGGGCGATCACGGCTTGATCGCGAAGAGCCCGTCGCTTTACGATGTGCTGGTGCGCGTGCCCTTCATCGTGCGCTGGAATGGCCAGACCGATGCCGGACGCCTCGATAATCGATTCGCGTCGCACGTAGACCTGATGCCCACATTTGCCGCCGCAGCCGCAATCCCGGATCCAGCGCAGGCGCAGGGTGTCAATCTTCTTCCCTTCCTGCGGGACGGCGGTGACGGCGCGCCAATACGACCCTACGCGTACAGCGAATACGGCATCCCGGGAGAGCCATATGATGAAATCCGTGTAATCGATGAGGGCCTGCAGGATGCGGTCTTCACCAATCCGGCGGATGACAGGCTGTCCTGGGAGGGCAATCCTGTTGCGCTGGCCGGCCGTATTCGCATGATTCGAAGCCATGCATGGAAGCTGGTCACCGAGGCAAATGGGACGGGTGAGCTTTACGATTTGGGGAATGATCCGCATGAACTGGTGAACCTGTGGAACGATCCACAGTACCAACTTGTCAAAGACGAATTAAAATTGAGCTTAGCGAATTGGCAAGCGCAAATATGCCAAGAGGAAATCTTATGAAACAAGACAATCAAATCCCGCGCATGACCCAACTGCCCTTCTCACCCGCGGTGCGGCCGCCCAAGACTCTGCGTGTTGAAAGCGACCTTGTGATCGTCGGCGGCGGATTGGCGGGCACCTGCGCGGCCATCACGGCAGCGCGCGCCGGCATCAAGGTGGCGCTGGTGCAAGATCGACCCGTACTGGGCGGCAACGCCAGCAGCGAAGTGCGTCTCTGGGCGCTGGGCGCCACGTCACACATGAACAATAACAATCGCTGGGCGCGCGAAGGCGGCGTCATCGACGAGATTCTGGTCGAAAATCTGTACCGCAACAAAGAAGGCAATGCCCTGATCTTTGATACAGTGCTGCTGGAAAAGGTGATGGAAGAGGAAAACATCACCTTGCTGCTCAATACGGCAGCCGTCAGCGTCAGCAAGTCGGACGGCGAGACGATCGAGTCCGTGACCGCCTTCTGCAGTCAGAATTCAACCCAGTACGAGCTGTACGCGCCACTCTTTTGCGATGCCTCGGGCGACGGCATTGTGGCGTTTCAATCGGGCGCCGCATTCCGTATGGGCGCGGAGTCAAGCGAAGAATTCGGCGAGAAATTCGCCCCGAGCGAAGAATACGGCTACCTGCTCGGGCATTCGATCTATTTCTATACCAAGGATGTCGGTGAGCCGGTCAAGTTTGTGCCGCCGAGTTACGCACTGGATGACATCACGCAGATTCCGCGCTTCCGCAGTTTTAACACGGCGATCGATGGCTGCCGCCTTTGGTGGATCGAATACGGTGGACGCCTTGATACCGTGCACGAGACCGAGACCATCAAGTGGCAGCTGTGGAAAGTGGTGTACGGCGTCTGGAATTACATCAAGAATTCGGGTGAATTCCCCGATGCGGAGAATTTGACACTGGAATGGGTCGGTCACATTCCGGGCAAGCGCGAGAGCCGTCGCTTTGAAGGCGACTACATGATGATCCAACAAGACATCATCGAGCAGCGACAGCACTACGATGCGATTTCCTTTGGCGGCTGGTCGATCGACCTGCACCCGGCTGACGGTGTTTTCAGCGAACGCCCGGGCTGCGATCAGTGGCATGCCAAGGGTGTTTATCAAGTGCCGTATCGTACGCAATACAGCAAGAATATCCGCAATCTTTTCATCACCGGGCGCATCATGAGCGCATCACATGTCGCCTTTGGCTCTTCCCGCGTCATGCTGACCCTGGCATCCGCCGCGCAGTCAGTCGGCGTGGCGGCCGCACTCTGTATTCAACGCGACTTGCTGCCCCGCGACATCGCCGCGCCCGACAATGTGAAACTGCTGCAGCGCGACTTGCAGCGGTTCGGGCAGTATATCCCGCAGTTCAAGCTGGAGGACGAACAGAATCTCCTGCGGGAAGCCCGAGTGACGGCTTCCAGCAAGCTCTGTCTGGAAAGCCTGCCCGCCGACGGTCCCCGCCATAGATTGGAGCGACCGTACGCCCAGATGCTGCCCATGCAGCGGGGAAGTGTGCCGCGCATGACCATCTCGCTGGACGCGTCAGAGGCGACCGAGCTAGAGGTACAGCTTCGCATCAGCTCAAAACGCGACAACCATACGCCCGATATCACGCTGGAGACACTCAGCTTCGATCTGCCCGCCGGCGACAATCTGCATATTGATTTGGACTTTGAACAACTCATTGACGATGGACGTTATGCCTTCGTCTGTGTGATGGCGAATCCAGCGCTAAATTTACATTTAAGCAGAATGCGCGCGACCGGTTTGATGGCGCTGTCTTATCGCCGGACGCAAATACCGGTTCACGACATCGGCGTGGAAAGCTTTGAATTCTGGACACCGCCCCGCCGCCCGCAGGGCCATAATATGGCGCTGACCTTCTCACCACCGATCAATGGCTTTGATGCGCAGAATATCTGCAATGGCGCAGCCCGTCCGACCTCGGCGGCCAATGCCTGGGTCGCCGACCCCGACGATCCAGCGCCAAAGCTCGATATCAAGTGGGTGATGCCACAGAGCATCAGCCAGGTTACGCTGATGTTTGATACCGATTTCGATCATGCGATGGAGACAACCCTGCGCGGTCACCCGGAAGATGTCATGCCCTTCGTGGTCAAGAATTACCGTCTCACGAACGGCAATGGCAAGACGCTGGCGGAAGTCATTGACAATCATCAGACGGTCAACGTGATCAGGTTTGACGAGCCCGTCGAGACCAATCACCTGCAAGTCGAGATTCTCGATGCGCAGGCTGATGCGCCGGCGGCGGTCTTCGCGGTACATTGCTACGAATAGATCAAGCCAACACGAAGTGGGAGATGTAATGGTTTCGGAACGAGAGCGCTACTTTTTTGATCTCAACGGCTTTCTGCTGTTGAAGGGCGCCTTATCCGCCCGGGAAGTCGCCGAGATCAACCACGCCATAGACGCGCTGCTGCCGATCCAGCCCGGCGAATGGAAGGGCTACGTCCACGGCCATAACTACGGCGACGATGACGGCTTGAATTTGCAGCAGATTTACGAGGGCGGGCAAGCCTTCGAAAATCTCATCGATCACCCGTCCTGGATCGAGAAGGTGAAACACTTTGTCGGTGGCGCCAATACCTTCGACTACAATCATGGTCCGCTCTTCATTGACGAATGCTTCGCGAATATCCGCGGTCCGGGAGAAGCGATCGGTCTCCACTCCGGCGGCCACGAAGGCACCAAGCGCACGCAGTTCCGCTATTATAACGGTGCCTTCCACTGCGGTCAGATCAACATCTTGATGGCGCTAACGGATATCGGTCCGGGCGATGGCGGGACGATGGTTGTGCCGGCAAGCCATAAGGCGCACTTTCGTCATCCGGATGCTGATATGCACCGGATGGGTGGCGAGGTGGCGTCGGTTGATAAAGTGGAAGGCGCACTCCGTATCGACATGAATGCGGGCGATGTGCTGCTATTTGTTGATGCGCTTTGCCATGGATCGGCTGAACGGATCAATGCGGGAAACCGTCGGATTATTGTCTACCGCTACGGACCGTCCTGGGGCAACTTCAGGCACGGCTATCAGGTGTCGGACGAGTTGATCGCTCGTCTGACGCCGGAGCGTCTGCAAATCGTCCGTCCGCGAGCGCCTCTCGTGCCGAGCTAAGTGGCGCTCAAGCCTGCAAAGCACGCAGGCGGTTTTCATCCAGTTGTACGCCAAGCCCGGCGCCTTCCGGGATCTCGAGGTAGCCATCTTGGCAAATCAATGGTGACTCCAGCAGAAGATTGGCAATTTCGAAAACCGGCGGCTGATATTCCAGCAGGTATAAATTGGGAATCGCGGCAGCCACCTGAATCGAGGCGGCGATGCAGACGCCCAAGCCGACGCTCAGATGCGGCGCCATTTTCACATTGCAGGCTTCCGCCATAGTGGCAATCTTGAAGACTTCGGAAATCCCCGCGCGTCCCACATCGGGCTGCAAGATATCGGCCGCCTGCCGCATGAGCCAGGGGCGAAATTGATAGCGTGTGCGTTCGGTCTCGCCGATTGCAATGGGCACGGCAACGGCGCTAGCCAACTGCGCATGTGAATCGATATCTTCGGGATTGATCGGCGCTTCAAAAAAGCCGACGTCCAGCTCGGTCAAGCGATGGCCCAACTGCACCGCTTCATCGAGCGCGTAGACCCAATGCGCGTCCAGAAGAAGCGTGGCGTTGTCGCCAAGTGCTACTCGCAGCGCTTCAACACTCGCCGCATCAGCACGTACACCGTGACCGGCAGCCAGCTTGAAAGCGTTGAATCCCTTATCCACAAACTCAAGCGCAAGCGCGACGCGCTCTTCGGCAGATGGCCGCGGCAGTCCCGAAACATAACAAGGGATACGCTCGCGAAAGGCGCCGCCAAGAAGCTGATACACCGGCTGATCCAGGATTTTCCCGCGCAAATCCCAGAGCGCGACATCGCAGGCGCTGATGGCATCGAGCATGAAGCCACCGTAGTATCCTCGTTCGCGCATGAGGTCGTACATGACATTCCACAGCACATTGCCATCCAGCGGATCGCGCCCCATGAGTGCCGGCGCCAGGAGCTGTTCGATGATCTCCGATACGACCTCGGGCGCAACCGGCGCCAGCGCCTCGCCCCATCCGCTTAAGCCGTCGGCCGTCGTGATTTTGACGAAAGCGGTCTCAAAATAGGCGGAATACAGCGCGCGATACGGTGGACGCAGGAAGTACGACCCGGCATCGGCGCCTTTGGGCAACCCGCCGAGATAAGCTTCGTCACGCTTGATGCGAACGGGAATCGCCTCGATCTGTGTGATGCGCATGTGCTGCCTCGCCGGCTAGTAGATACATCGTTACAAGACGGGTATAGTGTAGGAGATACTTTGAAGTTCCGCAAAGCGTTGAACGGATTAGGAGAAGCTGCTTGTGTTAGCCGGCATTTATCAAATACTGCAGACGCCATTCACCGACGAAGGCGATATCGACTGGGACAGCTTCGCCAGCCAAATCGGATACTGCTTAGCTGCCGGCGTACACGGCCTGGTTGTGCCGGCACTCGCCAGTGAATTCTTCACGCTCAGCGACGCGGAACGAAAACGAGTCGTCGAATTCTGCGCGCTTGAAATTGCCGCGCAGGTGCCATTCGTGGTTGGCGTGCAGGGGATAAATCTCCGCATCGCACAAGAATTTGCAAAGCACGCCTGCCAACACAATGCGACCGCCTTGATGGCGATGCCGCCTTATTTGCGCAAGGCGCCGAAGTCAGCCGTGCAGAATTACTATCGTGAGATCGCTCAACTCGATCGGCCGCTCATCATTCAGAATGCGCCCGCGCCGATTGGTACGCCGCTGACGCCGCAGGAGCTGGTGGATTTGTTAGCTGCCGAAGACAACATTCAATACATCAAGGAAGAGACGATCCCGATCTTGCAGCATATCAATCAGATCCTCGACTTGGACGCTGGCAATTGCCAAGGTGTATTCGGTGGCGCCAACGGCATTTACCTAGTTGACGAACTGAAGCGTGGCGCTTGCGGAAACATGCCAGCCGGCGGCTTCGTCGACTTGCAGGTCAAGATCTACAACCATTATCAAGCGGGGGAGATCGACGAAGCCGAACGTATCAGCTTTAATCTTTTGCCGCTGCTCAATTACGCAATGGTCTATGGCGTCTCGCTGCACAAGTTCGTGCTGTGGCGGCGCAATGTCGTGCGTTCGGACTTTGTGCGCGACCCGCAGAAAATCAGCCTGAACGCCGACGATATTCGCGCGGTGGAATCAATGTGGGAGCGGGTGGCCGATGATGCAATTGACGGCTATCCAATGGTGTAGCCTATTCCATTGAGCGGAATCAGTAGGTCCAGGTTCGCGCCAGCGGGCGTTCAATTTCTAGTATCCGCCTGAGCAACAGATGACGGCATTCTGCCAAGGCGCCCCGGTAAGAGTCGCTTCGAGAGACATCCTCGTATTCGCCTGGATCGTCGCTCAAGTCCCAGAGATTCTCGCGTCCGTCAGCGTGCACCAGATATCGGAACTGCTCGGTCCGCAGGCACTTCCAGCCATTGCCTTCCGTGATCGCTATTTCTTTCTTTCTGGATCCGTTTCCGGTCACCACTGCCGCCAGGCTCTCGCCGTGCATGAAAGGCGGCATTTGAATGCCGGCAAGTTCGAGCAGAGTCGGGACGATATCAACCGCCTCAACGATGCCGTCAATTTGCCTGCCCTGATTTTCTCCCGGCGCGTCAATGATGAGCGGCACGCGACTCACTGCATCGTCCGCCGGATAGCCCTTGCCGAAGCGCAGATGATCGCCCAGCCATTCGCCATGATCGGAGGTGAATACGACGATCGTTTCATCGAGTTTGCCGGCTGACTCAAGCGCCTCGAGAATCCGCCCGACGTAATGATCCACTTCGCTGATCATCGCGTAGTAGCCTTGCTTGGCGCTGCGCAGCTGGTCATCAGAGAAGATCGCATCCGGCTCGCTTGGACGCTGCGCATCAATGTGAACTGGGAATTCCGGAAGCGAAAGCGCCGTCGGATCGTATAAATCGAGGTAAGACTTTGGGGCAATCCAGGGCGCATGGGGAGAATAGAAACCGGCGATGCACAGAAATGGCTCATCGCTCGAGCGTCTGATGTAATCAATGGTCTGCTCGCCGACAAAGGCGCTATATGTCAGGTTGTCGTCGGCAGCGAAGGGAATCGCTCGTTTGTAATCATGCCGTCCTTCCGCTTCCCCGCGATGTACAATTTCGTCCTCGATACCCATTGCCCGCTGCCAAACGTGCGTGTTGGGCGGCAATCCGGCGCTGATGCCGTCCATCTGCTCCGGCGCCTGCCGCCTGACCCAGGCGCGATACGCGTCTTCGTACACGCCGGGTTCGTCGGCGATTTCCATGTGGTCGAATCCATAATCGGGATGAGGCAGGCGGTGGTCACGATTGGCGTGCGGCAGAAAGTGCAGCTTGCCAATGTTGGCCGTCCGATACCCATATTGCTTGAGGACGCGCGGCAAGGTGATGGAGTCTTCCGGTACCGGCACACCCATATGCGTGATGCCGAGCGCCGACGGATACTGACCCGACAACATGCTGATTCGACTCGGCATGCAGACCGGGCTCTGCACAAAATGACGCCTGAAGCTCACGCCACGCGCCGCCAAAGCATCGAGATGTGGCGTGATGATTTCCGCGTTTCCATTGGCGCCCAGCGCATCCCAGCGCTGCTGGTCCGTGTACAGGATGAGAATGTTGGGTCGTTTCATCAAGGCGCTCCTTTGCAATTTCACGTCCGGCGATCCGGTTCCGAAGCCGATACACAAGATAACGAGGCAGATTTGCCAGAATGCCCGTTACCAGACTATTATAAGGGCTAGGTCATACTTTGATATCCGCTCGCCTGTCGGGAGCACGACCGCGCAAAAAAGTAATCAGTCGTCGAAAGTTTACAGGATAAAGCATGGTGATTGCGAATTTCGAGAACATTACTAAGGTAGAACATTCGAGAGATGCGTTTATCCAGGCATTTCGCGACAATCTCTATTACACCCGCGGGCAAGCCATCTATACAGCGACCCGGCACGACTTGTACACCGCCCTCGCTCACACTGTCCGCGACTATATGATGTACAACTGGCAGCAAAACGTCGACTGTTATTTCCGCCAAAATCCCAAGTTTGTCTACTACCTCTCCGCCGAATACCTGGTTGGACAGCAACTGGAAAAGAATCTGCTTTACACCAATACTTACGAACTCGCCCGCGACACCATGCAACAGCACGGCATCAACCTTGATGATTTGATCAAACTGGATATCGAGCCGGGCTTGGGCAACGGTGGATTGGGGCGGCTGTCCGCCTGCTTTATGGATTCGCTGGCAACACTGAATATTCCCGCTCTTGGCTATGGCATTCGCTATGAATATGGCATCTTCCGCCAATCGTTCCGCGATGGCTGGCAGGTGGAGAGTCCCGATGAATGGCTCTACTACGGCAATCCCTGGGAGTTTCCGCAGCCGGACGACATGGTGGAAGTGGGCTTCGGTGGCTGGACCGAAAACTTCACCGATGTCGACGGCAGTTACCGCGTTCGCTGGCACCCGGCACAAACCATCATGGGGCAGCCGTATCACACTCTGGTGCCCGGCTACAATACGAAAACCGTCAACATGCTGCGCTTGTGGAGCGCCCGCGCCACGCGAGAATTCGACCTACAGCTCTTCGATGTGGGCGATTATTCGCGCGCGGTCGAGCAGAAGACGAGCTCCGAAAACGTGACCAAGGTGCTCTACCCCAACGACAATACGCCGCAGGGCAAGGAATTGCGCCTCAAGCAGCAATATTTCTTTGTCGCCTGCTCGCTGGACAACATCATCAAGCGTTTCATGATTAAGAATGTGGATTGGGAAGAGTTACCAAATGTGGCGGTGATTCACCTCAACGATTCGCATCCGGTGATCGCGATTGCCGAATTCATGCGGCTGCTGCTGGATCAATATTATGTCGGCTGGGAGCGCGCCTGGGATATCACAACACGCACCTTCGCCGCGACCCAGCATACATTGCTGCCGGAAGCGCTGGAGAAATGGCCGGTCTGGCTAATGGAAAAGGTGTTGCCGCGTCATCTCGAGATCATTTTTGAGATCAATCACCGATTTCTCGACGATGTGCGCATGACCTTCCCCGGCGATATTGGCCGCGTCGAACGCATGTCGATTATTGAAGAGGGTCGGGAACAACAAGTGCGCATGGCCAACCTCGCTTGCGTCGGCAGCTTTTCGATCAACGGCGTTGCCGAGCTGCAGTCGAACTTGCTGCGGACACACGTGTTCCGCGATTTTGCGACGATGTGGCCGGAGAAATTTGGCAACAAAACCAACGGTGTCACACCACGCCGCTTCATGCGCCTGGCTAATCCCATCCTGGCGGATCTCATCACTGAGCGGATCGGCGACGGCTGGCTTACCGACCTGGAAAGATTGCGGCAGTTGGAAGATTTCGTCGATGACGCCGAGTTCAGAGGGGCGTGGCGCGCGATGAAACAGGCGAACAAAGCGCAGCTTGCGGATTACATTGGCGAGCGGCTTGGACTAACCGTGAACGCCGAATCGATGTTTGATGTGATGGTCAAGCGCCTGCACGAGTACAAACGGCAGCTGCTGAAGACCCTGCACATCATCCATTTGTATCAGCGACTGAAGGTGAATCCGGAAGTGGAGCAAGCACCGACGACATTCATCTTCGGCGCCAAAGCCGCGCCCGGCTATTACATGGCGAAGCTGATCATCAAGCTGATCAACGCGGTCGCCGACGTGGTCAATCGGGATCCCGTCTCTGCCGACCGGCTGCGCATCGTTTTCATCCCGAATTTCAATGTCACAGCTGGCCATTTGGTCTATCCGGCCGCCGATATCTCGGAACAGATTTCGCTGGCGGGCAAGGAAGCGTCCGGCACGGGCAATATGAAGTTCGCCCTCAACGGCGCTCTAACGGTTGGCACGCTGGATGGCGCGAACGTTGAGATTCGGCAGCGCGTCGGCGCAGATAACTTCTTCCTGTTCGGCTTGACCACGGAAGAAGTATTCGCGACCAGGGAAAGTGGATACGATCCGCACAGCTATTACGAATCGAACGCGGACCTGCGTGAGGCGATCGACTGGATCGCCTGCGGCCAGTTTTCCGGCGGCGACACGAATCTATTCCAACCGATCGTCGATTCGTTGTTGTACCATGACGAATACATGCTCTGCGCCGACTTTGCCAGTTACCTGGATTCTCAAGCGCAGGTCGCGGAAGCCTATGCCGACCGGGAACGCTGGACGACGATGTCCATCCTGAACGCTGCCCGCTCGGGCTTTTTTTCATCGGATCGCACAATCGCCGAATACAATCGCGATATCTGGCAGGCATCCATTCTCGACCTGGTGCGATAGTAGCTGCCTGATTTACCGCGCCGTTCTAACTTGCAAGAACAATCTCATTGCAGCGCGACTTACCTGCGCTACAATATGTCATTCTCGGCTCTCCTGAGTTCGAGATTGTATTTGGCCTGCCGAGCTAAGTTGAGGGAAGTTTCATGAGCCAAGATTCTACCGGCCGCATCACCATCGATACGAAACGCGTCATCAGCGAGATTTCGCCTCTGCTTTTCAGCGGCTTCGCTGAACATATGGGCCGCTGCATTTATGAAGGCATCTATGATCACGCCTCGCCGCATGCCGACGAAAACGGATTACGCAAAGACGTGCTGGCGGCACTCCGCGAATTGAACTACCGCTCCATGCGCTACCCGGGTGGCAATTTCGTCAGCGGCTATCGCTGGGAAGACGGCATCGGGCCAAGCGAGCAGCGGCCGCGCCGGCGCGAACTCGCCTGGCAGTCGATCGAGACCAATCAGTTCGGCACCGATGAGTTTCTGCAGTTCTGCCGCGAGATCGGCACAGCGCCAATGCTCGCGGTAAATATAGGTACGGGCGGCATTCAGGATGCGGCCAACCTGGTCGAATACTGCAATGCGCCCACTGGCAGCAATTACGCCGACATGCGGGCTGCGAACGGCCACACTGATCCATACGGTGTCAAGTATTGGTGTCTTGGCAATGAAATGGACGGACCCTGGCAGATCGGTCATCTCGACGCGGTGGAATACGGAAAGAAGGCGCGCGAAGCAGCAAAGCTGATGCGCCTGCACGATGACTCAATCGAGCTAGTGCTTTGCGGCTCATCGAGCTCCTTGATGCACACGTATCCGGAGTGGGATCGAATCGGACTCGAGCTGTGCTGGGAGCAGGTGCAGTATCATTCGATGCACTACTATGCGTCCAACGCCGAAAACGATACGCAGAGCTTTCTGGCGCTCAGCGCCGCCTTTGAAGACTACGTTGACACCGTTGCCGGCGTGTTGCGTTACGTCAAAGCCAAGAAACGTTCCAGGCACGATGTATACCTCTCCTGGGACGAATGGAACGTCTGGTACAAAGCGAGGGAACGTTCGGATTTGCGCGGCGACTGGCAGGAAGCGCCGCACTTGATCGAGGAAATCTACAACCTGGAAGACGCCTTGGTGGTCGCGCAGTGGCTAAACGTATTCTTGCGCAAAGCCGATGTGCTGAAGATCGCCTGCATCGCGCAGATCGTGAATGTGATCGCTCCGATACTGACGACGCAAAACGCCATGCTCAAGCAGTCGATCTATTATCCGCTGATGCACTTCAGCCAGATGGCGAGCGGCAACTCGCTCGATCTGTTGGTGGAGTCGCCACGCTACCAAACCAAACAGTTCGGCGACATGCCGCTGCTGGATGTTTCTTCCGCTCACGATGAGGCGGCCCACACCAATACGATCTTCATCGTCAACCGCAGTCTCACAGAACGAATGCCAGTCGAGATAAATTGGCAAGATGTCAAGCCAAAGCGCATCACTTCAGCTCATCAATTGTCGGGAACCGATCCCAAGGCGCACAACAGTTGGGACAATCCGAATCAGGTTACGGCGCAGGCAATCCATGCGCCCAAGATCATCGACGGCGTGGCGCAAATTAGCTTGCCGCCGCTGTCGTTCACCGCCCTGGGTGTTGAGCTGTAGGCGCGTCGACGACTTTAGACGTTTCGTGGATCGGACTGGATTGCGATCCGGCTACCCGCGGCATTGGAGGCTACGGCCGCCGCCATGATCTCGGTAATGTGACGCGCTATCCACAGATTTGATAGCGCCGGCTGTGTGCCGCTTTCGATGCAGCGAAGCCATTCCTCGTGCTGATTGACAACCGGCGCCGGCGTAATTTCTTCCAGAATCGGCTCCGCCCATTCGCGCTCGAATGAACCGGGACGAATGTACTCGATCTTGCTACCGGCTTGAATCAGCTTGCCCGCCGTGCCGTGCACGCGCAAGAAGGATGAGCGCGCGGGATCGCACCAGCCGGTTTCCGCAGTCCCGAGCGCGCCATTCGCCATTTCTAGAATCAGCGTCGCGGTATCTTCCATCGCGGTCGGTTTGGCGACGGTGCTCATACGCGCGCTTACATGGTCAACCTTGCCCAGCAGCGCCACCAGATTGGCAATCGAGTAAACGCCCATGTCGATCAACGCGCCGCCACCGGCCGTATCGGCATCGAAAAACCAGAAGTCGCTCTCGACGCGCGCTTCGTTGAAGCTGTCGGTCACCTCGGCATAATAGACCTCGGGCCCGCCGTGACTGTGCCGCGCCAGCGCGCCGGAAATTGTGCCGATTGCTTCGCCTGCCAACTGCCGTCGCATCTCATAGACGACCGCGTCGAACGAGGGGCGGCAGTAAACCACCTGCCGGGGACGGGCTTCACCCGCGGCCACCAGCCGGTTGGCTTCGTCCACTGTTGTACACAGTGGCTTTTGCATGAAGAGATGCAAGCCGCGATCGAGAACGGCCACGCCGGCTTCGGCATGCAACGGGTGCGGCAGCGCCACGATCACCGCATCCAGCGTATCGTCGTTGAGCAGCCCCGACCAGCTCGTCGAATAGCGGGGAACATCGAAGCGGTCGCAGAGCAATCGTAGACGCTTTTCCCGACGTCCGCAGATATGCGTCACGCGCATGCCATCGACCTGCGCGATCTCCGGCAGATGGCTGAGCGCCGCGATACCTCCCGCGCCGAGTATGCCGACATTAATCATCGAGATAGTCCCGCAGGAAAGCATAGCTTCGACCGATCGAACCGATCATGTCCTCATTGCCCGTTTCATCTTCGATGGCAAGCACACCGTTGTATCCGATGTCCTTCAGCGCCTGAACATAACAATGCCAAGGTACCAGACCTTCCCCACAGGTCGCCTGCAGGGTCTCCGGATTCCAGTCCTTGGCATGGGTGTGGATGATCTTGTCTCCCAGAATGTGCACGCCTTGTATCGTTCCGGCTTCCGAGCCAAATCTGAGCAGGTTGCAAGGATCGTAGTTCACACGGAGCCAGGGATTGCCGATTTCGTCGATGAAGTCTCCAAGCGCCTGCGGCGATTCTTGACCAGTTTCCAGGGCGAAATACACGCCGATCTGCTCGCCGTGCCGGGCGATTTCTTCCACCGAGCCAAGCAGTATCTGGTAGGAGGGATCAGACTTGTCTTCGGGCAACACGCCGGCGTGCGTGGTCACGATGTTGCCGCCCAATTCGGCGGTGGTATCCAGCGCCTGTTTGGTCTTGTCGATGCGCCAGCGCAATCCCTCGCTCTCCTCAAGGCCGCCCCAAGTCACCGCGCCTTGCAGCTGCGCGCAGAAGCCGCTGAAGCTCAAGCCCAGTGACTCGGCAATCTTGACCACTTCGCGCCGGTCTGCCGCGGAGCCGACTTCGGGATCGAGGATGCAGGGGTCGAATTCGACGTTTACGATCCAGGGTTGTACCGATGTGCAGCCGGCCTCGGCGGCGATTTCCATTTGCCGCGCCAATGCTGCAACGGTTGGCGTGGGTCCCAGGGTCCAGAGCGCGCAGCCGATCGTCATCTGACTCATTTCGTCCACCTCGTCTCCCAATCACTGTGTCCTTCACCAATGTTAACAAATCATGCCACAGCGGGCATCTGCCGAGGCCGGCTCGATTAATCCAGCAGGTGCGTCGTGAACCAGCTGACGATGGCGTCTGCGGCTGTGATTCGGTTGGCTTCGATACGGAATCCATGACCTTCGTCCGGAAACAAGATATATTCCACCGGTATCCCGCGTCCGCGCAGGGTCGTCACCACCTGCTCCGCCTCATAAACCGGCACATTAGTATCGTTGGCGCCATGCAAGACCAAGGTGGGCGCTATGACTCGCTCCAGTTTGTTAATCGGCGAGAGCGCATCCAGCATGTCACCTTCGGTTTCGGGATCGCCATATTCCACTTTGGAGATGCTTGCCATCCACGGTTCAGTAAGTTCGAAGAACGTCTTGAAGTTGACCACGCCATACAGGTTGACGCCTGCAGCAAAACGTTGTGGAAACTCAGTCAAGCCGGCCATGGTCATATAACCGCCATAAGAACCGCCCATGATCCCCAGACGTCCCGCTTGGGCGATTCCGCTCTCGATAACGAATTTCGCAGTCGACTCGATATCCTGAACGGCGTTGACGCGCAGCGCGCCGTTATCCAGATTGACAAAGCGCTTGCCGAATCCGGATGAACCGCGAACGTTGGGCGCGAAAACGGCGATGCCCTCGGCCAAGAGCGCCTGATAGTCATGGCGGAAGACCGGCTGCTCCTGCCCTTCCGGGCCGCCATGGAAACTCAGAACTGTCGGGTACGGCGGCGTGCCGGTGAGAGGCGCGTAGTACCAGCCCGACAGCGACAAGCCGTCGTGCGCCGAATAAGTCTGCAATTCCGCATCCGAGAGATTGCCGAGATCAACGCCGACATGAGGACTATGAGTCAGTTGACGCAGATTAAAAGAGCCGATATCCAGGAGCCAAATGTCCTCAGGCAGCCGCGCGCCCGAGATGCACATGGCCAAGGTTGCGCCATCAGGCGAAAAACGCAAGGAATGCACGATCTCGCCCGGCAAATCAACGGAACGCCGGCTCTGTGCGTTGTCCAGGTTGATCAATTCCAGCTCGTGACGGCCAGCGATATTCCAGACTAGCGCCGCCGATTCGCCATCTTTGCGCAGCGCGAACTCGTCCAATTCGGCATCAGCTCGTGCCCCAACCACGCCCCATTCGCCCAGTTCATCAAGGTCGAGCCGGCAGAGGCAAGCCAGATCGCTGTTCCGATTGGAAATCACATACACAGCGCGACCATCATGCGAGAAGCGCGCATTGTCAAAATGGGCGGGCGGCAGGTGTTCCGTCAGCAGGTCTTCCGCTTTACTATCTGAATGGACCAGATACACGTTGCTATCACCGCGGTAGGCGACTCGCTTGACCAGAATACGCGAGCCATCAGCCGAAACATCTTCGATCACACACGTGCCCGAGCCATGCGTCAGTTTCCCCACCTCATCGCTTGCGAAACTGAAGCGGAAGCAGTCGATCGAATCCGGCCGATCCATGTTGGACGAAAACAGCAGATGGCGACCATCCTTCGTCCAGCCGCCCAGCCAATTGTTGGTCGTTCCAGCCGCGGTCAGTCTTCGGCGCTCCCCGCCATCGGGCCTCAGAATGTCGATTTGCGCATTCATCCCGCCGCCAAGCGCCGACTCGACAGCCAGCCAATCGCCTGCAGGTGACCAGACAACCGCATTCACCTGCTCTTCAAATGCGGTGATGGCACGAGGAAAGCCACCTTCGAGCGGTATACTCCAGACCTGCGGGCTTCCATTGAGATCGCTGACGAAGGCCAATTGGTCGCCAGCGGGCGAAAATGTGGGTGACCAGCAGCGGCCGACCCTCGCCATTCGCCGAATCGATTCGCGCGTTGCCGCGTTAGACGGTATCTTCATCTTCCCCCCGCCGCTGCATAAACATCAAGATAAGCGTCGCCAGTAAATATGCGACGCCACCCAACCACAGCACGGCGCTGAAGCCTAATGTGATCGACAGTACCACCGACGCAATTGTGCCGGCCACCGTCATCAGCCCGTTTACGGACCAGGCAAACGCCACGCCTCTTTGGTCTGCGCGCCCAAGGGTTGCCAAAGCCTGTGGAAATGGAATGCCCATGCACAACGCCAGCGGCAACAGAGATAGGACTGCTAGCAATCCGCGGACCTGCATGGGTGACGCGACAAGCTCACGGCTGACCGGCGTCCACAGAAGACTCCACAAGACCAAGACCAAAGCGATGGCGGCCGTCACAGCTTGAGGTCGGCGATCAACGGCGTTTCGTAAGATTCCCTGGCTCAAACCGCTGCCGATGCCGCCGCCAACCAGGAATGTGGCGAGAACCAGCGTTACTGCGACCGTCGGATGACCGAGGAATAGCCGCGTCTGCTGAATGGCGTAGATTTCGATGGCGATGAAGCCGACACCCAACATGGCGAAAAACGCCGGCAAGAAGCGCTGTGGCGCGCCGCTTACCCGGCGCAGTTGACCGATCAAGGCGAAGACAAGACCTACCACAAGGCAAAAGGCGATGATGCACAGAGGAATCAGACTGGTCGGGATGCCGGTTTCAAATTGAAAGAAGTATGGGCGATCGTCCGTCGGTGGCGAAATATCGACATCAGAAGCGGCAATGATCGCGTCCATGGACGTGTCACCGCTGTCGACAGCATCCAAAGGTGGCTGCACGAGTACATGCGGCAACAGTAGCGGTGCAAAACCGACTTGCCGCGCAATCGCGCCCAGAACCAACGAATCATCCTCGCTGAACGCGCTGGCACCGACCAGCAGCAAAGGAATCGGCGGTTCGCTCCGTTCGTCGACGAAGGCCATCAAATGCTTCAGCGCTTGCTGATCGCTCAGTCCATGACGGCGCAGCGACGACAGAGCCGTCGACAAGGCACGTGTCAAGGTGACCTCATCATAGAGCTTCAATGCAATCTGCCCGCCATCGCCGAGGTGCGCCAGATAGTCGCTAAAGGCATCCACAGTGTAGATCGTGTTTTCCGACAGGGCATATCCGCCTCGTTCCGCCGCCAAAGTCACGACTTGTGACAAGTAAATCAAGTCATATTTCGTCCCTGAACGCCCCAACACACTGCGTCCATCATCGACAACAACTTCTACACCGGGCGCACTGTAAATGTCACCGTTGTATGCGCGCCAGGACTGCACAATTTCGACGCTCGCCCGGTTGACCTCAACGGCGGTGATGTGCTGCGCCTGGCCCTGCAAGGCAAACCAGACGTCCAATCCGGCACCGGGACCGATGATGAAAACCCGCTCCGGTTGATCGGTGGCGAAGGGGAAAAACCCGATATCGCGCATCAAGTCCAGCTGGGCTGCCTGCGCCGGCATGACCGAAGCAGCTCCCCCGTCGACGTAGACCCGCAGTGGACGCCCATCACCGGGATCAACCAGATCGGTGCGAGCGAAGGCATCCCAGCGTGTGTCCAGAATTTTGCCGCCGTTGGACAGAGCGCTGACGATAGGCTTCTCGGTCGCCAGGGACGCGACGTCAATGTCCAGAACCCCGGTCGCAGCGTTCAGGCCGAAGATGAAGACGGATATAACGATGGCCACAAAAGAACCAATCTGATTGTTCCGCCGCCGAGCGAAGCACAAGCCCGAAAATGAGAATCCTAGCGCGGACAACAGCACGGCATTGATCGCGCCAAAGCTGTTTAACAGCGGGATCGTCAACAAAGCGCCGACGCCGGCGCCGACCAGGTCGCTCATGTATAGGATTCGGCTGGATTCTGAATACTTGCTAAACAGACAGGATATGGTCAAACCGAAGAATAAATACGGCAGGACAAGCAAGATCAGGAGAAGAAGCTGAATGTCGAGACTGCTTGCGGCAGCGGCAAACACAATCAGCAGCACGGTCGACAACGTGGCGCCGCCACAGTACAGCGTCAACCGCTCGTCGTTCAGCAATGCAGGGCGCAGCGCCGGGAGTGCCGCGCCAATGCCAATGCCCAGAATGGCGATGGAGATGATGAAGAAGACGTAAGGTGGATAGTATAGCAGTGAGAAAACGCGCGTCAGCGCAATCTCGAGCAAGAGCGCGCTGCCCGAAAGCATCGCCGTGCCGAGCAGACGCCGCGCTCCCATGTTGAGTAGGCTAGCGGCGAAGTTTGGGGTCCAGCGCATCTCTGAGCCCATCGCCGAGGAAATTGAAACCCATCACCGTGAAGAAGATCGCCAAACCCGGGAATACGCCCATCCAACCGGATTGCCGAAAGAAATCGCGCCCTTCAGAAAGCATCCGGCCCCAGCTGGGATCCGGCGGCTGCGTACCCAAACCAAAGAAACTCAGGGCGGCTTCCGCCAAGATGGCAAAAGCCAGACTCAGTGTAATTTCCACGATGATCGGTGAAAGCACATTGGGCAAAACATGAGTCAGTAGAATTCTGATATTACCCGCGCCCAGCGCCCGCGCCGCAATGATGAACTCTTCGTTGCGAATGCCGAGCACTGCCCCGCGCGCAATCCGGGCGAAGATGGGGATATAAACGACGCCGATGGCGATCATGGCGTTTTCGATGCCTTTGCCCAAAGCCGCCAGCACAGCAATTGCCAGCAGAATCGCGGGAAAAGCGTAGAGCACATCCATCGCCCGCATGATGATTTCGTCGGTGAGGCGCGTGCTGTATCCGGCGATCAGTCCAAGCGATGTCCCGACGGCGGTCGCCACACTAACGGCCACCACGCCCGACAGCAATGAAACACGCGCGCCGACGATAATGCGCGAGAAAATATCGCGACCAAAGTCGTCGGTGCCCATCCAGTGCGCGAATGACGGCACGGCAAAGCGGTTGGAAAAGTCCATTCCGTTGGGATCGTAGGGCACAATTGCCGTGCCAAGGACGCCCATAAAGGCCACAATAATAAGCACGGCCGCACCAAACATCGCCAGCCGGTGCCGGACGAGGCGGCGCATCGCATCGCGCCAGAGTGTATTCGCCGGTCCCAGAGTTTCGTCTGTCCGCGACTCGCGCATGCCGAGCGGTCCCGCCATATCTGCCATAAATAGTTTCCCTTAGGCAAATTCGATTCGCGGATCGAGCAGAAAATAAAGCAGGTCAACGATCAGGTTGACCATGGTGACCATGACAGCAACTATAAAAACGGTACCCTGCAGGAGCGGATAGTCCCGCTCTTCAACCGCGTTGAGCGCCAGCCGACCCAGGCCCGGCCAGGAAAATACCACCTCGACGATGACGACGCCGCTGAAGAGGGCGGTAATCTGCAATCCGATGATCGTTACGATGTTGATCAAGGCATTTCGCAAGGCATGATTGAGGACGACTGCGCGTTCGGTCAGGCCTTTGGCGCGGGCGGTTTGCACATAATTTGCATTTAGAACATCGAGCATGGCGCTGCGGATGAAACGCGTCAAGATCGACGCGCTGACGAAGCCGGCGGTGAAAGCGGGCAAAAATATATGGTGGAACCAATCGCCCGGATCTTCCCAAATAGGGGTGTAACCGCTGGGCGGGAACAAATTCAGATTCAGCGACAAAAAGATGATTAAGAGGATGCCCATCCAGAACGAGGGCACTGACACCCCGATCTGGCTAAACAGGGTCGCGACAATATCGACCGGGCTTCCCGGTTTGAGTGCCGATATCATGCCGACCGGGAAGGCAATGGCGAGGCCGAAGAGGAGCGAGACCATGGCCAATTCGAACGATGGTCCAATGCGGTTTCGCAGCTGCTGCGCCACTTCCTGCCCGTTGAGCAGGCTTTGACCGAAATCGCCGCGTATGGCATTGCCAAGCCAGGAAATGTATTGCTCGAGGAACGGGCGATTGAGTCCCAGACGTTCACGCAAACCGGCTACCGATTCATCACTGGCGTAGGGACCGAGGACGACGCGCGCTGGATCGCCGGGGACAATCTGCATGATCATGAAGACGACGAAGGTCACGCCCAAAATGACGATCACCGCCAGTAACAGACGCTGCACGACGTATTGATAATTCAAATTGTACGCACCCTTTGCGCTCGGGGCTGTCGACAGCCGGGTAAAGATGTGGGCGCGAACGGCGATCGGCCGTCCACGCCCGCAAAAGGATTACTCTCCGAGCGAGGTATTCATGTACAGATTGGCATTGTCCGACCGCAGGACGTAGCCTTCAACGCGCGGGCTCATGGCGCGCACGAAGGCCGGATTGTAGAAGTAGACGTAAGGAACAGCGTCTACAAGAATGCGATTCGCCTCTGCATAAATGGCGTAGCGTTCGTCAAAATCGGCAATCTGCCGTCCCTGGTCAACCAGGGCGTCGAAGTCCGGATCGCTATAGCCAGTGAAGTTGAACACTTCGTCGGTACGATGCTGAAGGTAGAAGTAATGCTCGACATCAACCAGGCCGTTCCAGCTGCAGATGTAGCCGTCATATCGATAGTTGCCTTCCAATTCCAGCCATTCCGCCCATTCCGGCGCGTTGATCGTGCTCCTGATGCCGATTGCGCCCAGTTGCGCCTGCAAGACCTGCGCCTGCCGCACTGTGTCTTGATATGTCGAGGTGGGCATCAATTCCATCTCGAAACCATCCGCATAGCCGGCTTCAGCCAAAAGCGCGCGCGCCTTATCGAGGTCTTGCGAATAAGGCGCATAATCGAAGTGCCAGGGACTGCCGACATCGATCGGGCCACCATAAAGCGGCGTGCACAAGCCGAAGTCACCGGCCGAGCACAGGTCATCGCGGTTGATGGCATAAGCGATGGCTTGACGAACGCGCGCGTCATTGAGAGGCTCACGCGTCAGGTTCAAGCCGATGTATTTGTATGCCAGCGCCGGCGAAACGAGTACGACAACATCAGAATTGTCCTGCAGGGCTTGTACCGCTTGAGGTGCGATGCTCGTCACGAAATCAACCTCGCCGCCCAAAAGCGCCGCCTCGCGCGCCGCGTCTTCTTGAATGACCGTGATCTCCACGGCGTCCAGAAGCGGTAGTCCTTCTTGCCAATAGTTGTCGTTCTTAATCAGGTTCATGCTGATCGTGCCATCAAGATCCTCAATCGTAAAAGGACCTGTACCAATTGGTACAACGATCACACCATTCTCATCCACACTGTCTGGATGGACAACAGCAGTGCCCCGACTCGAGAGCAAGACCGGCAGGATCGCGTTTGGCTGTGGTGTCGACACGCTAACGCTATGGCTGCCAACCGCCTCCCAAACCGCGTCCGGCCCGCCAACCGAAGCGCCGCGCCCGGAACCGGTTTCCGGATTGATGATCCGATTCATGGAGAAGACGACGTGTTCAGATGTCATTTCCACGCCATTCGTGAAATGCACCCCTTCACGCAGATTGAAAGTCCAGGTTAAGCCATCATCTGACTGCGACCAGTCCGTCGCCAGCAGCGGCGTCAATTCAATGTCGTCACTATTGGTGGTGAGCGATTCGACCACGTTCGCCAAGACATAAAAGCTTGATACAGTGCTGGCAACGTGCGGATCCAAACCCGTCCACTCAGCGTCGTGCGCGGAGCGCAAAACATTTTCCGACATTTGCGCCGAAGTCGAAATGCTGATGCCGACCACCGCGGCGACAATCAGCACAAGTACTGCAATTATTCTGACTCTCTTCATCTTAGACGTACCTTTCAGCTACTTCTGACAGTCTTTCGGACACACGTACCTTCTGCCTCAATTACCAGCTTCACCTCCTCTCATTTGCACCACATGGTGTCGTCTACTCATGCGACAGTGATACGAGCCCGCAACTCAAATTGGTCATTTGACGCTCCACAACTCAAGCGCAATGATTTGCGACTATACTGAATTTCACGACGCCTTGTCAAATGCGACCAGTCAGTTTGTCATTGCCGATTCGCTTGACAGAATCGCATGCAGTGGTTAACCTCTTAACATAGTGAAATTTCAGAATAAGTATAGGAAGTTTGTCTCAATTATTACTTATGTAAATGAACTAGGATTCACTTTGTACGTTGCAGTCAGAGGAGAAGCGGGCTTGCCTCGCGCCGTCAGATTCGACATCCTCATGGTGCGCTATTAACCCCTTGGTATTGCTCTGCGCCCACACGCGGCAGAAGATACGTCTGTTTATCCAAATGGAGGACATGAATATGAAATGCAATAAGGCATTCATCAGTCTGGTTGTATTCCTTGCGGTGATCGCCCTTCTGCCCGTTAGCATGGTGCAGGCGGATGAGCACTGCGAATTCGCAGATTACACCATCACTCTTGGCGGACTCGCGCCAATGTCGGCGCCCGGCGCAGTAGCCGGCGGCGTCGCCATGGACTGGGCTTTTGAGCAAGCTGCCATTGACATCAACGCCGATTGCGGCGTTCAGATCGGCGACGAGAATTATCGCCTCGAGGTGATCACCGGAGATTCCGAGGGCAGCCCGGAACGCGGGCAGGCCGTTGCCGAACGCCTGATCCAGGAGAACGAAGTCGACGGTATGGTTGGTGTCTATCACAGCGCGGTCGGCTTGGCGACCATGGGAATCATGGAGGAGAATCAGATTCCGACCATATTCTCTGAACCCTGGAACGACAATGTCAGCGCCAATGGCATTATCGAATTTGACGGCGCGGCGCCACGGTTTGCCGACGGCATTGATCATATCTTCCGTATCTCGCCAGCCAGTTCGATGGTCGGCAGCGTTGTCACCGACTGGTTGATCTCGCTCGGCGCCGAAGATGTGATTCTAATCGTCGAGAATACCGACTACGGTCAGCCGGCCGCGGCCGATGAAGAGGCTCGCCTGACGGCTGCTGGTGTCAACGTGTCGCAAATCAACATCGAATTGGGCACGGAAGATTTCGTGCCGATTCTAAGCCGGATTCAGGCAAGTGCCGAACCGCCGGATGCCATTCGCATCGTCGTGACCGGCGAAACTTCCTTCAACCTGACACAGCAGATGGCTGAATTGGGTATCGCGCCGACGCCGGATACAATCTGCGTGACCAACCAGATTGCCTTCCAGCATGTACAGTACTGGGTCACGGTGCCTGATGGCAACTACTGTGCGTTCAACCGCGTGGGTATCATCCCGAGTCTATTCAACGACGCCGCCATTGAATTGAATGCCATGTACGAAGCGAAATTCGGGGATATCGTTCCCAGCTTTGGCATGGCCTCATATGATGCTGTGTTCATGATGAGGGATGCGATGGAACGCGCCGGCAGCTACTCTGATCCGGCAGCCATCGTTGAGGCGATCGAAGCGTCAGACATCTCGTTGACGCAAGGTCGCTATTTCTTCAGGTATGGCGCTCACAATCCCGATCTGCCGGAAGGCACGCCAACTTTCATGTGGCATCAATGGCCGGACCCGATCGTGACCATTATGCAATACTTTGAACAAGGGCAAAGCTCCCTTGACGCGGCTGTCGTCTATCCCGAGACCTATCAGACGCACGGCACATCCTACGTCGTGCCGGGGACTTCTCCCTAAAGCCTGAGTAGAGTGAGGGCGGCCCCCCGATGGGTCGTCCTCGTTTCTTTCAAGCCATTGCATCAAGGCTACGCGCTCCAATCTGCCGAACGCAGCGGGGAACTGGCATATGGTTATTGAAGACACCCTATTTCTGTTGTGGATAATGGTGGCCGGTCCGCTATGGGCGACCGTCGGCCTTGTTGTTCTTCCCGGCGTAAACCGAGAGCGAGCCGAGGAAGATCAGATCTCGAAAACGACACTACAGATCGCCGGTGTCATCGGCGGTTTCGCCTTGGGACCCCTGGGCGTTGGCCTGCTATATTTTGAGCCAGCGCTTATCAGGCGCACCACCTTAATGATAGGCGTGCTTGTCACCGTCTTTGTTTCGTCCCAGGTTCTGGTGCGCGTCATTCATCCAAATCTGCCGTCGACGCTTTGGCTGATTCTAGCTGGACCGCTCTGGGCCGCCATCGCCGCCTATGTTCTTCCGCGCCACTACCGGAACCTGGAAGCGGACGACCAGAATGTACTTACGGCCGCGGCTTTAGGCGGCTTCGCTATTGGTCCGCTCATTATCGGATTGATGTGGAATTCGACACCCAAGATCGATCGGGACTGGATGATCACGCTTGGCTCTTTGGGCGCCTGGCAAATCTATACGCTCTTCGCTATTCAAAACCCGACCAACCCCTGTGTACAAGCTCCTTTCTCACTGACCTACTTGACGCAGCAGACGGCAAACGGCGTCGTCATCGGCTGCATTTATTCCTTGATGGCGGTCGGTTTGACCTTGATTTATTCGGTCCAGGGGATTGTTAGCTTCGCGCACGGCCAACTGTATATGGTCGGCGGCTATTTTTCATTCTACTTTTTGCTTCATGCCGGCAATATTCTGAGCGACATTACCGGCGCCGAGATCAGCATCAACCCGATTTGGGGCATACCTGTCTCGGCGGTTATCGTCTTCGTTATGGGCGCGATCTTTGAACGGATCTTCCTCAAGCCGATGCACGACGGATTGATTGAGCGCATCACCGAGTATGCGATTCTTATCACTTTTGGCTTTGGATTCGTCATTGAATATACAACTCTTGCGATCGCCGGACCTTTCCCGCAGCGTGCGAGTCGCTTTATCCAGACACGCCGCTTCACCCTGCAAAAGACGCAGATCGCCGACGACTTCGCTTTTGGCCCGATCAACATCATCGGCGACCGCGCCTTCGCGATGGTTGTCGGCATCGTGCTGATTTTCGCGCTACTCTACTTCTTGCAACGTACCTGGACGGGCCGCGCCTTGCGCGCCACCAGTCAAGACAGGCAAGCGGCTGCAGTCACCGGCATCAACCCCACCAATATGAATACCTTGTCATTCGCGCTCGGTTCAATGCTGGCGGCCATGTCCGGCGCTGCCTTGATTCCCATCTTTGCCTGGGTGCCCTGGGTGGGCGCGGAAATGGTGGGTCGGTCGTACGTCATTGTGGTACTCGGTGGATTGGGTTCCGTGCCCGGGGCGCTATTTGGCGGCATCATCGTGGGCATCGTCGAGGCGCTGGGCGCCGGCTGTCATCCTGATCCAAGCCGCGGCGCAGCCTACAAAGAAGCCTTTGCCTTGGTCATCTTTGCGCTGGTCTTGCTCTTGAAACCCACCGGCCTCTTCGGAAGGGAGCAGAGTTAATCATGGCTGTCTTCAAGCGAATTGAAACTGCAATTGACGACGGCATCGGCCGAAAGAAACTTGGTTACATCGTGCTGGGATTAGTCGTCCTCTTCTTTCTGTGGTTTCCTAATGACACCTCGCAGTCGAATTATGCCAAGACTGTGTTCATCAGCGGCTTCTTTTACGCCATCATGTCCTCGAGTTGGGCGCTGCTCGCCGGTATCGCCGGGCAGTTTTCTTTCGGGCACATGGCGTTTATGGGCATCGGCGCCTACGCCGCCGGCCTGATCGCCCGCGACGGCATCATTTTTGCCTCGCTAGGCATTCAGATTACGCCTGAATCGATCTCGTCAATCGGCGCCATCATCATCGGGACGGTTGCGGCTGGACTGGTGGGATTGGTCATAGGCTGGCTGCTGCTGCGATTGCGCGCGGCATATCTGGCCCTGTTCACCATCGCGTTTTCCGAATTGTTCCGCATCGCCATGCTGACCGAGTATGACTACACCGGTGGCTCCAACGGTCTGTCACTGCGGCCTCTGATCGAAGTAGCGGAGGTCGATACCGCGCGTCAAATCGAATACTACCTGATGTTCGCCTTGCTGATCGTCTGCCTGCTTGTGATGTATCGCGTCGCGAATTCGCCGATTGGCTTGTTCTTGCGGGCGATGCGGGAAGACGAAGATGCCGCGTCAGCGCTCGGTGTAAACGTCGTCCGCTACAAAATCCTGGTGTTTGTATTTACCAGCATGATAGTCGGCTTGGCGGGCGCGGTATTCTATAGCGATGTCGGTTCAGAGCGTATCATTCCTGAACAGTTGGAAGTGCTGCAAATGTCGCTGATCATCGCCTATGCCGTCATCGGTGGCATGGAGAGCTTGATCGGCGCGGCCGCGGGCGCATTTATTGCGCGTTATATGCTGGAAGCGATGCGCGAGGTGGTGATCTCCCTACCCTTTGGTATGACGATGGCCGATGGCTCCGATGCCTTCACTTGGGAGACGGGCGCCTGGCGCTTCGCCTTGTTTGGCTTGGTGATGGTCTTCACCCTCCGCTATATGCGCAATGGTTTGGTCTATCCCATAATAAGCTGGTTCGGCGGTCGTGACCTGGCCATGAAAGAGACCGTCTCCAAGAGACGAGACGACGATGACGACATGGTGATGCCGGAGGACCAGGATGAGTGACATTAATTTGGAACTGAACCAGCTCTCCAAGCGCTTCGGCGGCAACCAGGCGGTAGATCACGTGTCGTTCAGCGTCTTGAAGCCGGAGCTCATTGGCATGATCGGTCCCAACGGAGCGGGCAAGACCACCGTGACCAACCTGATGAGCGGCATGCTGAAGCCGAGCAGTGGCACCATCTACCTCAACGGCCGGCGAATCGACGGACTGGCGCCTTACGACGTCACCCGTGCCGGCTTGGGACGTACGTTTCAGATCACACGCGCGCTGAGCCGAATGACGGTGTTGGAGAATATGCTGGTCCCCGGTTTGGCAATGGAGCCCAGCGCAAGACGCGCCGACTTGGAAGAACGCGCGCATGAAACACTAAACTTGTTGACAATCGACCATCTGACGCACGAATACAGCCGAGCGCTGAGTGGCGGACAGCGTAAGCTGCTTGAGCTGGGTCGGCTGCTGATGCTTGATCCGTCCGTCGTTATTCTTGATGAGCCCTTCGCCGGCGTGCATCCGCGCCTGCAAGAAACGATCTACGGTTACATTCATCGTGTTCATCAAGACGGCACCGCGATCATCTTGATCAGCCATGATATGGGCGCCGTTTTCGAATTGAGCGAGCGACTGATCGTGCTGAACAATGGCGCGCTGATTGCCGATGGCACTCCGCAGGCGGTAAAGAGTGACCCTCACGTCATTGAGGCTTACCTGGGCGAAGACGAGGAAGAGTAATCATGCTCGAGATTAACGACCTCTATGTCGGCTACTACGAAGACTTGCATATCTTGCGCGGGCTTAGCCTCAAGGCGGAGACTGGCAAGCTGACCACAATTCTGGGTGCGAATGGCGTCGGCAAGTCCACCTTGCTGAAGGCGGCTTATGGCTTCCTCAAACCACATAGCGGGCACATACTGCTCAACGGCAATGACGTCACCGGCACGCCAACGCACGAACTGATTGATCTCGGCATCAGTTATATCCCGCAGCAGCCCGGCGTGTTCAAGCATATGACCGTCCGGGAAAACCTGATGATGGGCGCCTGGACCTTCAAGAACGACAAAAAACGTATGGAGAACAAGATCGAGGAGAACTACGAGCGCTTTCCCATCTTGCGCGAAAAGCAGTTCGACCTCGCCGGCAGTTTGTCCGGTGGTCAGCAGCGTATGGTCGAGATCGGCCGCACCCTGATGACCGATCCGGAGGTGATACTTGTTGATGAGCCGACAGCCGGATTAGCGAAGATGCTCAGCGAAGAAGTGTATCGCATGCTGGTCAATCTGCGCGATGACGAGGGCTTGACCATTCTGTTGGTCGATCAGGAGATTCGCGAGGCGCTCAAAATCGCTGACTACGTCTATGTCCTCGAGTTAGGGCGCAACAAGTTTGAAGGTCCGCCCGCTGAATTTGATGACCTGGAGAAGGCTTTCTGGTCTTAGACTGTCACCGAGCTCACAACGCGATTGCTGCAAACCCATAAGCCGCGCAATGGCTAATAAACCCTGAATAAAGTATCGCCGCGTCAGGAAGAAGCCGATGCTGACCGGCATAGTTTAACTTCACTGCTGACTAGCTCGAGCGGATCCAGACCCGCATTTCGCCCGGTTCGCGATTCGCCCACAAATAGTAGGGTATGGCTTTGAACGTAAACGTCGTTTCGCCATACGTAGCTTGACTGCGATGACGGTAAAGCGCCTTGCTATCTTTCGCCAGTTCAACGCGCAGCGCTTCGCCGGAAATCACAGCGACACCGCCAAAAAGCTCCGGATCAAATGATGATTCCAGAGTCGCATTGTCCGGAATGCAGACGTTCGCCAAACGCGGTCCGTTGTCGACCTCTTCCAGGCAGTAGACGATGGGTCCGCGCTGCAGCGCCATTTGACCGGCCGCTTGCCTGATGTTGGGGTGCGGCATGACCCGCTCAACCGGCATCGACAGCGTCAACTCAACCCGATCGCCATTTGTCCACTCGCGCTCCAAGATAACGTAGCCCCGATCAACAGCTGCCGTCTGCGCCTCGCCATTGACTGACAACTGAACCTCGTAGCACCAGCCTGGAATGCGAAGCGCCAACTCGAAATCGACGGCTTCGTCTGACTCAACGGCAAAATGAACGACTTCATCCCAGGGATAATTGGTGGTCAGCTTGAGCGTCAATGACCGCCCGGCGATCTCAAGCGCAACAGAATTGTTGTGATACATGTGCACGTAAACGCGGCTGCCCGCCTGCGAATAAGCGTAGTCGCCGATGCCGGCGATCAGCCGCGAGATATTCGGCGGGCAGCAAGGGCAGAAATACCAGTCGACGCGTCGGTAGTGCCCGTTGTCGATGACGCCACTCCATCGGCCGAGCGGATTCACTCCAGGGTATGCAGCGAGGGGATTGCCATAGAAGAAGGCGTCGCCTTCATAGGACAGTCCGCTTAGGCTGGAGTTGTAGATGGCGCGCTCCATAATGTCGATATAGCGGCCATCGGGATCGAGATGGAACATACGGTGCGCCCAAAATGCCAGCGCAATCGCGGCACAAGTTTCCGCGTAAGCCGTTTCGGTCGGCATATCGTAGGCGAAGGTGAAGCCTTCATTGGAATGGGAAGGACCAACACCGCCATGGACGTACATCTGCCGCTGCGTCAAGTCATCCCATAGGAGGCGCGATAATCCCAACAGTTCATCGTCTCCTGTCTCAAGCGCAACATCGGCAATGCCGGCATACAGATAACAAGCGCGGACTGAGTGGCCATTGGCTTCCGTATGCTCGCGCAAGGGGGCATGCGCCTGACAGTAGTGGTAGTTCTGCGCCCAATAATCGGCCAGGCTTTTACCGCGCTTTCCTGCTTCCAGGTCATAATAGTGGGGCTCCTGGCCACGTTCATCAACGAAATACGTCGCCAAATCCAAATAACGCTCTTCACCCGTCTCACGATAGAGCTTGACCAGCGCCAGTTCGATTTCCGGGTGACCCGGGTAACCGCGGAGCTTGTCGTCCGCTGTGCCAAAGGTGGCATCAATGTGATCGGCGAATCGCATCAACACGTCAAGCAGCTTGCGTTGGCCAGTCGCCTGATAGTAGGCAACGGCCGCTTCAATCAGATGGCCGGCGTTGTACAGTTCGTGCCAGTCGCGCAGGTTGGTCCATTTCCCTGCCGGATCCAGTACCGGAAAGTAAGTGTTCAGGTATCCGTCATCTTGCTGCGCGCCTTCGACGGCATCAATTAAGTCATCGCTGAGCGCCTGCAATTCCGGGTCCGGATGGGTGGCCAGACTGTACGCCACTGCTTCCAGCCACTTGCCAGTATCCGAATCCCAGAACATGTGCACGACTGAGCGTTCCTTTGGGATTTCATGGGTGCGGATCATCGACCACGCTTTGAGTCGGCCCGTTTCTTCCAGTTTCCGGTAAATCGCCGGAATCGTCACTTCACGGTTGACCCGTTGCCGTTCCGCCCAGAAGCCGCCGTTAATGGTCACCTGCCTAAGCGGAACCGGCGCCAGACAACTGACATCTTTAGATTTCACACAGACTCTCCCCGTCGCACCACGCGCAAAACAGCCCTGAATTGTTGGCTTGCTAACGACCGTTGATCAGGTCGACCCAACCGCCCCGCCCAGCACGTGTGGATAATATGCCCGCTGCTATCGCAAAAAATATATCCTATAGTTAATCCGAGCGCAAAAGCTCAATTTGCTGTGAAATCATGACGAAAGGCAGCCGGCATGCTTGTCCACACGCGTTCAATCGCGCATCAGGTTTTTGAGATCTGGCGCACTCCCGGACGATTCACCAAGAATCCCGATATCATCCGCACTCACGCAGGTCGTCTGCTCCTTATCTACAGCGACGTCGACGCCCACTGGTCGCTTGAGAATCAAGTCCTGACCTTGCTTGCAAGCGACGATGATGGCGAGACCTGGTTCAGACATCGCGAAATCGATCGAGCCGACCTCGGCGCCGGTGACGAGCGACTGGTGACACCTCGCTTGAGCCGACTCAATGACGGTCGGCTGGTCATCATCGTGGATCACAATGACGACGGTCATTTTCATGAGGACCAGCCTGCGGGCAACTGGCTCTACTGGAGCCACGATCAGGGCGACGCCTGGTCTCCAGCGCAGAACGTCAACGGAATCGGCGGATTTGAACCGGATCGCGTCATGGACTTGCCCGATGGCACTCTCGGCGTGACTTCTCATCTGATGCGCGGGATTTCGCAGGAATTCGCCCAGGTCTTGTGGACGTCGGCCGATGGCGGCCTTAGCTGGAGCGAGCGCAGCACGATTGCGCACGACGGCTATCATCGCTTCTGCGAAGGCGCAATCGTCTTGCTCGACAGTGGACGGCGTCTTGCTTGCGTCATGCGCGAGAATCATTCCGGCGGCATCCCCTGCTTCGTCGCTTTTTCCGACGACTGCGGGCACAGCTGGTCAGAAGCGCAAACGCTGCCTTTCGCTCTCCATCGACCTTACGCCAAACAGCTCGCCGATGGTCGCGTCATGGTCTCTGGCCGTCACGTGAATGGCGGGCTTGGCGCCTACGCCTGGGTCGGCGACCTGGAAGCGGAAGCCGGTCGCTATGCGATTGGCGGTCCGCGGCGAAAGTACATTGCTGAGCTCAAGCACGACGCTCTGGTCGTGCATAACCGGCCCGAACATGAATGCCGCTATACCCTGCTGCCGCCGGAGTCAGCATTCAGCGATGTTGAATTCGAAGCGGAACTGCGAGTCGAAGCTTCTGCCGGGGATTCGCCGGTGGCATTCATGTCGATTTCCCGTTTGGGGCAGATTCTGCTGATCGCTACCGATTACATTGCCATCAGGCGGGGTCGGCACGAAGTGCGACATTCGGCCGATATGACCCTGTACCATACGGTCGGGCTACACCATCACGGCGGCTGGCTGCAAGTCAAGCTGGACGGCGCGACCGTGCTGAACGCCTGCGTGTTTCGAGAGGAAACGCCAGCCAACGACTTTCGTGGGGGCGATCCGCTGCGCCGTACACAGTTCGGCCAGATCAGCGATAGCGGGCGCAGTTTTTGGCGGCGTATCAGCTATCGGCTGGGCAATCTGAGTCTCGATGACTTCAGTTGGACTTGGTCAGCCGACTCTTCCGAGTATCCCGATCAGTATCAGCGGGACAGAATGATTCAGATCCACGCCAATCACCCGAACCAGAAGCCATGGCCGGATCATGGCTATTCGTCCTGGTTGCAGCGCGCGGACGGTAGCATTTATTTGGTGGATTACACCAACGCCGGCGACGTTGCCGATACTGCCCACTTGGTCGGCGTCAACATTGCGCCGGAGTATATCAATTGACGTGATGATGGCAGCGGCAGAAGTCGTGTCGATGATCTGAAAGTCGTGGCGGGACTATACCGCTGAATATTGGCAGCCGCCCCGAAACAGAATGTGAGCATGTGATGAAGCTTGCGGCGCAGCACGCGCCCGCATAGATGCTGAAGATTCTCCCTAGGCCCGCCGGCCTGCGGTCGAGTCTACCAAAGCGCTGCCCGGCTGGAAGCCGATATTTTGCGGATACGACCACAACCATCACGATGCGACGCGATTGCTCCAACGAGCGACTTAGGCTTTTTTAACAGATCCGAACGGGCGCGATACAGTCGTTCTAAGACACGTCTGACCAAAAGGAGAAAAACAATGTTTCGCAGATTGGTGGCAGTAATAGTTTGTCTGCTGCTCGTTTCGAACATTATGGGTCAAAGCGATGAGCGTCCGTTTGAAGGTACAACTCTCAACTTCTTGTAATTCCCCATCTCATTTGTCGCCGGGCTGGAAGCAATGTTGCCCGAATTCGAAGAGCTGACCGGCATCCAGATCGAGTTTGAACTGCTGGACGAACAAGGTTCCGTGCAGAAGACTCAACTTGAACTGGCAAGTGGATCGGGCAACTATGATGTCGTTGGCATTCAGAGCGGGAATATGCCCTTGTATGGCGAAAATGGCTGGGTAACCCCGATCGAAGAATTCTATGACAGTGATCTGTCGGATGCTGAGATTCTTGATATCGACGATTATGTTGGTTCGACAATGGAGGCGCTCAAGTTCGACGGCGTTCAACACTGTCTGCCATTCTTTGCCGCCACCACCATCCTCAATTACCAACTCGACATCTATGAAGCAGCCGGCATAGAGGGTCCACCGACCACCTATGACGAAATGATTGAGATTGCCGCCAAAATCCACACCGATGAAGTGCCGGCAATCGCATTGCGTGGGAACCCGCCCGCTGCCGCAGGCAACATTTGGTCGTTTAACACATTTTTCTATGGCGAAGGCGCTCAATACTTCGCCGATTTTCCCGACGATCTTACGCCCACAGTCAATTCGGAAGCAGCCATTAGGGCGCTAAACAACTTTGTTACGCTCAAGAGCAATTATGGTCCTGAGGGCGTTGCAGCATACGTATTCAACGATATCGTCACTGCAATTCAACAGGGCAATGTCGCGATGGTCATAAATGGCGCGCCATTGGCCGGACGCATACTTGATCCTGAACAATCCAAAGTGGTTGGCAATCTTGGTTTCGCTGTGACGCCAGGTGGCGCGGCTGGTCCGAAGGCGGCATTCGCTGCGCACGGCTTATGCATCGTGGCCGATTCACCCAATCAAGAAGCCGCGTACACATTCCTTGAGTGGGCAATGAGCCTCGACACAATGAAGAGAAACGCGCTAGCCACCTCACATCTAGCGGTAACGCGCAACAAACTTTGGGAAGATGAGGAATTCATCGCAAAGTATGACTTTGACTACGGTGGGGGTTCCTTCATCAAAGCCTATCAGGACAGTCTCGCCGCAGCAGTACCCGACTATTTCCCGCCCTTTGCCGCGTGGGAATTGATCAGCCAGATCATGGGCAAGGCTGTACAAGAAGCCGAAATTGGGCAAAAAACACCGGAAGACGCGCTCAATGACGCCAACGCATTGATCACGCAGTTTCTCGAAGACGAAGGTTATCTCCCCTAACATACGTTGATTGAATGTGACCCTCGGGCGTGAAACGTAATCCCGAGGGTCATGTTGCCTAATCGAAGTTCCGAGGATGGGGTCGAAATTCCATACGAGGCTCCGAGAATATGACCACAGCCCGCTCTGCAAACCTCCTCAAGCGCGGCTTGCCGTCCTCATCGCTTAAATCCAATCGATCATATTTTAAATATCTGACGCCCTCGATAGTGGTGCTCCTGCTGCTGACGCTTGTGCCTATCTTTTTCACCTTGTATCTAAGCACCTCATCGCTGTCTTTTTCCAGTCCTCGTCCGATGCGGCTTATCGGACTGCAGAATTTCTCGCGTCTGCTGGACGACGAGCGCTTCTTGCATAGTCTTCCTGTTAGCGTTCTATTCATCATTGTGCCGGTTGTCATACAGCTGATTCTTGGATTCATTGTTGCCGTCATCATGAATGAGAAGTTGCCGGGCATGAGGTGGCTCCGCTTCGTTTTTGTGGCGCCAATGGTATTGCCGCCAATCGTCATGGGCTTGATCTGGCGCATCCTGTTCACACCGCAATTGGGAGGTGTCAATTACTTCCTCAGTTTGGCAGGCATCGACGGGCCTGGATGGTTAACCGACCCTAGCTGGGCGATGGTTGCCATCGTTGTCGTAGCTGTCTGGGGTTGGACGCCATTTATGGGGCTCATGTTTCTGGCAGCGATGCAATCCTTCCCCGAGGAGTTATATGAAGCTGCCGTTATTGATGGCGCAACCTGGGTCCAATCGGTCAGATACATGACCTTCCCCTTGCTGAAGCCGGCTATCACCTTCATCGGCATATTGCGGAGTATTGAAGCCTTGGGAATCTTCCCGATCATCTACATAGTGACTAATGGCGGGCCGGCCGGCGCGACTGAAACCGTCAATTTCTATGGCTATGTCAGCGGGTTCAATCATTTGAGAGTCGGATATGCTTCGGCGATAATCGTTGTCTACTTTGTTTTGCTATTGCTGATTATCGTACCGACAATGCGATTCTTTCTCAGAAACTTCCAGGCGGAAGCATAAACTGTGAAACGACGTTCAAGTCTCACCACGCTCTGCCTTTATGTGATTGGCTCAATCTATGGACTGGCAGTCCTGGCGCCTCTTTTCTGGGTTCTGATGCTGGCGCTTAAGAACCAGCTTGATGCCTTCGCCTATCCGCCGCTGTTTATCTTTGATGCAACCTTTGAACATTTTGCCGCTATTTTCGTGGACCGTATTTTTGTTAAGGCGATATTCAACAGCATTATCATTTCGAGCGGATCCGTAATCGCAGCAATGGTCTTTGCAATTCCGGCAACTTTCGCCTTGACCATCATGCAGGGGCGCTTGCGGCGCAACGCCCTGCTAACGATTCTGCTCATCCGCATGGCGCCGGGCATGCTCTACCTGCTGCCCTATTTTGTGATTTACTCGCGGATGGACTTGCTGGATACGCATATCGGCTTGATCATCATCTATCTGATTTTCAATGTGCCTCTGATTATCTGGACACTTATGCCGGTGTGGATGGCGATTCCCAATGAGCTGTGCGAGTCCGGCATGATTGATGGCGCCAGCTTATGGCAGATACTCATCTTGATCGAGTTGCCGCTAGTCCGTATTGGCATCATAGCGTCAGGAATCGTCGCCTTTATTTTTGCCTGGAATGAATTTCTGTTTGCCCTGGTCATCACACGCAGAGAAACGATCACGCTGCCCGTTGCCATCACCCGTTTCATGTCATACGAGGGAACGGAATGGGGCAAGATATCCGCCGCCGCCATTGTCATCATGTTGCCCGTGCTTGTTTTTGGATTTCTGGTTCAGCGCTACATGATAACCGGGTTGACCGCGGGAGCGGTGAAAGGCTAAGGAAATCGCCCGATTGCCCGTTACACTGCAAAGTCAGGAATAGGAAAATCAATGGATGCCAAAAGACCAAACATCCTATGGATCTGTACCGACCAACAGCGCTTCGACACGATAAGCGCTCTCAACAATTCGCAACTAAATACGCCAAATATCGACAAGCTGGTGACGACAGGCGTCGCCTTTGAACGTGCCTATTGCCAAAGCCCCATCTGCACACCCAGCCGCGCCAGCTTCTTGACCGGCATGTATCCCAGCAGTGTTCACGCCTGCGGCAACGGCAACGATTATTGGGCGGAGGCAGCCCCTTTGGTTACAGCGCTGCTGTCAGACGCCGGTTACGACTGCGCGCTAGCCGGCAAACTGCATTTGGCCGGCGCGTATGGACGTATCGAACCGCGCCCGAAACATGATGGCTATCGGCTCTTTCACTGGAGCCACGACGCAGAAGATCAGTGGGAGGTTGGGCACGCGTACGGGAACTGGCTTGCCTCATTAGATCATAACCTTGGCGAGATGCGTCAAAACCCGCACAATATCTCGCCGGAATTGCATCAGACGACCTGGTGCGCCGACCGCGCGATTGATTTCATGGAAGCCGACCACGGCGGCAAACCCTGGCTGATGAGCGTCAATATCTTTGATTCTCACGAGCCCTTTGATCCGCCGCAGCAATATCTGGACCGCTTCGACGTTGACTCGCTTTCAGGTCCGAGATTCCGTGAGAGCGACTTGGACGCGCAAGCGAAACTGAGCGACATTGACTTCCAGCACCCTTGCCGCCGGCCGGAGGAATTCAACGCCAAGTGGATTCGGGCGGCCTACTACGCCATGATTGAACTCATCAATGACAAAGTCGGTCGAATGCTGGAAGCGCTGGAACGTAGCGGTCAGCGCGACGATACGATTGTCATCTTCATGAGCGATCATGGTGAAATACTCGGCGACCACGGCTTACTATTGAAAGGCTGTCGTTTCTATGAGGGCTTGGTCAGGGCGCCGCTCATCATTTCCTGGCCCGGACAGATTTTGGAAGGCACGTGGCGGGCAGCCATGGTCGAACTGCTGGATATCGCGCCCACCCTGCTTTCTATGGCGGGCGTGCCGATACCTAAGAAAATGCAAGGTAGATCCTTATGCAAGCTGCTCCTCGATGGCGGGGCAAAGGATCATCATCGAGACTGCGTGCGCTGCGAATACTACAGTGCGATCAACCCGGCCTTTTCTGAAAACTACAACGGTACCTTCGCGATCATGATCCGCGACGAGCGCTTCAAGCTGGTCGTCTATCACGGGCATAGTCTGGGCGAACTCTTCGACCTGGAAGCGGATCCCGATGAATTCGACAATTTATGGGATGACCCCGCATTGATAGGCACCAAAGTCGAACTGATGCAGCGTAGCTTTGATGCGCTTGCGTTGGCGACCGACACGGGCGCGGAGCAAATCACCTGGTTTTGATCCGGGCGCAATCAAGTGATCAGAATTCGGTCAAGGTCCGCCGCCACACGTTTCGTTAGACTAGAGCGCCAATAGCCGTCATGCTCTGCATGGTCGCCGTGTATTCGTCGATGATGATTTGCGTCAATTGTTCAGCGAGATTGACCATATCGGTCTCCGGATTCGCCTCAGTTACGGTTTCGATCCAATCCGCGGGAATGGCGTCGACGCCACGAAATGCGCCGGCCAATGCACCCACGACGCTCGCGTAACTGTCGTTGTCACGGGCATACATCACGCAGGCAACGACCGACTGCTTGTAGTCACCCCCGCAGTGCGCGAACATCGCCAATGGCACGACCAAGGTATGCGATGCGTCAGAGAAGAGATGGCCCCAGTCGAGTTCACGGTACAAGCGCTCTTGCACTTCAACGTAATTCGTCGAAGACTTCGCGATCTCCAACCCCTTGTCCAGCGATTTCAGATTGCGATCATATCGCCAGTCCAGATTGCCCCAGCGAGGGCCCTCACGCCGCGCGGCAAATGCCAGGTGCGCCTCGCGCGCTGCTGCGATGATGCCATCAATTGTGGCGGACGAGTCCATCGCTGCGGCCACCGCCGAGGCCATCGTGGCGGCGGCCGTTTTGGCATAGCCGTCCGTCAGAAACGCCAAATCAAAAGCCGCTTGATAAGCAAGGTGAGGACGGCAGGCGGCAACCAGTCCAATTGGCGAATTGCTCATGATGGCAACATTCGTCGGCTCGCCGCTATAGATGAGCTTTTCGCGCCCCCAAATCGCTTTGAGGTAACTATCCTCGACCAATCCCTCATGCAATTCGTCGGGGGCATGATGGTACGCGCGCGCCAGCACATTTCCCAGGTCACCGGGACGCGGCATGCCGCCTGCCTCAATGATCGCCTCACAGACCAGATGCTTCATGCGCGTATCATCGGTATGGGCGCCGGCCGCTTTGTGGAAATGCGAGTGGTAGCCGACTTCACGCTCGTACGGCATGAGGCGGTCGACCTCGCCGTAGGTCTCGCGAAGTTTCTGTGGCGTCCAATCCCTGCCTTCCACCGGGCCGCCCAGCGCGTCACCGATGGCGCCGCCGATCAAACAGCCATAAACTTTCTTGTACAAGTTTGTATCGCGCAGGCTTTTCATATGCTTCGCCAATCACTTTTAGTCTTTTCGGACAGACAGCGTCCCGCAGGGAGGTATGGTTCACCGGGGGATGCCGAACAGATTGTAGGCAGTTGCTTTGCCGATGTCAATTTTTTAGCGCTCGGTGGGAGATATCGAAAACGCGCGCAAGAATCGCGCGTCATTCAGATAGCAGCCCTTCGGAGATGCTGCGGGCGAAAAAGAAAACCCTCGCGCTCGAGGGATTAGAGGTGTTTTACCGCTCTGATTTGAGTAGCCCCTACGGGACTCGAACCCGTGTCTCCACCTTGAAAGGGTGGCATCCTAGGCCGCTAGACGAAGGGGCCAGCAAGCGGCAATACGATACAATGCGCCGCGGTGAAAGTCAAGATCAGTTTGCGCTCGCTCGCTGAGCGTCGTTGGCGCTACGCCTGGATATGACGCGCGAATCGTTCGCGATCACCAGGGCGCAGCAAGCCGAATTGTTCCCGATAGGCCACCAGCTTTTCTATTTGCTTTGGCGGAATCGGCGACAGTGTGCCGCTCAATTGCAGCGCGCGGTGCAGGATCGTCGCACTGTGCTCCAGCGTTTCCAGCATAAGATAAGCGTCCCACAGCGTCTTCGCCGCGGTCAGCGAGCCATGATTCGACAGCATGATCGCGTCATGCTCACGAATCAGGTCCGTGATGGCATCACGGTTTTCCCGGCTTGCCGGTGTCGAATACGGCGCCGTCGGCACCAAGCCCAAGAGCACAACCATTTCGGGAATGGTGCATTGCTGAAAGTCATAGCCGATCACGGTCAGCGCGACGGCCGTCGGCGGATGCGCGTGCACCACGCCATTGATATCATCGCGCTGTCGGTAGCATTCCAAATGCATCGCGCTTTCCGATGTCGGCCGCGAGTCCGCGTTTGCCGCGGTCAGTTCATCGACCCGCTCGCCAACCAGGTTCAGGGTGATAAGTTGATCCGGCTGCAAGAAACCGGTGGCCAGACCACTCGGGCTGACGAGAATGCGATCACTGTCGAGGCGAACGCTGATATTGCCAGCCGTACCATCAATGTATCCGTGCTGATGCATCAATTGGCCGACGCGGCAGACAAGCTTGCGCAGGTCACTTTCAGATTGTGTCATTGACGATTTTCCATTTGGCTAGGTCAAAGTAAGGAGGCTGACAGAGATCAGCTCGATCCCTTTCCATAAGAGGAGCTTCGTTTCTGCCGTGCGACAGGTTGAATCTCATCGGTTGAAGGTTCGCTGTAGAGTTCTTCCCACAGCGCGTCCATCGTCTCCTGCTCGAATTCAACAAAGTGGCAGACATCGCAAACAAAGGCGCGGAGATTGGGAATGCTCAGCAACTGCCCGTGGTAATGATCGGCAAAGGTCGTCGTCTGCGGTGTACAGCGCCCTACCGTACAGCGGGGACAGGCGTAACCTCTCTTCTTGTTGTCCACTATTCCACCGCCTGGTTTGGGATGATCCCAATAGCATTGAGCGGGAAGTAACGGAAAACAACCTGCCCGACAATTTTGTACAATGGCACTGCATTGAAGCGCCGCGAGTCTCTACTGTTGTTGCGGTTATCACCCATAACGAAATAATCGCCCTCTGCCAGTTCCCATGACCTGTCACTGCAGCGCGAGATCCGACAGGGCTCCAGGATATAAGGTTCCGCCAGCGCATCGCCGTCGATGTAAACCTGCCGATCGCGCAATTCTACTGTTTCGCCCGGCAAACCGATAACCCGTTTAATCAGCATGACGCCCTTCTCCGCCTCGCTCGGCACCAGCGAATTGAAGACAACGATATCACCACGTTGCGGTTCTGCCAGCAAATAATGGACACGGCTGACAACCAGTCGGTCCTGTCCGAAAAAGGTGGGTTCCATGCTATGGCCATCCACCAGCGAGCGCGGTATGGCGAGATCAAATAGGACGGTGACAGCGATCACAAAGACAACCGTGCTGATCAACTCATAAGGCAGGGACGTTGTCTTCAGTTTTGGCCGAGGTAGGTCAACGGTGTGGCTGCGAAACATTCCCTCTCCTTCTATGCTTTCAGCGAGCAAGACATGTGACTGCCGAATACAAAACGAATTATAGGATTGCGCGACAAGCACTGCAATACAGATTGTTTCCGGCTGGCTTGCAGCTGCCGTACACCCCAACAAGCGCCTTCGGACTAATCTTCCGCAGACCTTTGCTCTGGCAGCCCGCGCCGGCTGTCACGGGCGCGGAAACTCATGCGGATTGGTGTACCTTCAAACTCGTATGCCTGTCGAAACTGATTCTCCAGATAACGCTTATACGTGAAATGTACTTGAGTTGGATCACTCACATGAAACAGGAACAAAGGCGGATCCGTTCGAACTTGAGCAGCATACAGGAACTTTAACCGTTTGGCGCCTTTCGCGTGTGGAGGGTGTTTCTCTATCGCGTGTCTCAGCAATCGGTTAATCTCTGCGGTCGGCATGCGGAAGAATCGCGCTTCCCAAACGCGATGCGCCACTTCAAGCACCTGATGAATGCGCTGCCCGTCCAGGGCGCTAATGAAAACGATGGGCGCATAACGGACGAAATGCAGCCGGTCGCGGATTTGCTCCGTGAACGAATTGATTGTGTGCGCGTCCTTTTCGACTGCGTCCCATTTGTTGACCACGATCACCAGACTCTTGTACTCGTCAATGATATAACCGGCGATATGCTCGTCTTGTTCGGTCACACCCAAATTAGCGTCGATCACGAGCAGCGCGACATCGGCGCGCCCGATCGCGTTCATCGCCCGAATGACGCTGTACCTCTCCACGCCCGCTTCGATACGCCCCCGCCGCCGAATGCCGGCCGTATCAATTAAAGTGACTCTCTCGCCGAACCAGTTGATATCGGTATCAATGGCGTCGCGCGTGGTGCCGGCCACGGCGCTTACAATTGCACGATCTTCACCGATCAACTTGTTTAAGAGTGTGCTCTTGCCGGCGTTAGGCCGTCCCACGATGGCAATTTTGAGATGGTCGTCATCATCGGCTTCCAGGTCCGCTGCCAAGGTCCCCATCACTTTCACCACCTCATCGAGAAGATCGCCGACGCCCAGCCCGTGTATCGCGCTGATGCCGACTACCACATCAAGGCCGAGGCTGTAAAAGTCATATGCTTCCTGTTCCTGCCGCTTGTCGTCAATCTTGTTTGCTGCCACCAAGACGGGTCTGTCAGATCGGCGCAATATCTCGGCGATGGCCTCATCAGCAGCGGTTACACCATACTGCGCATCGACGACCTGTACGATGACATCCGCGTCCGCAATAGCGATCATTGCCTGACTGATAATTTCTTTGACAAAGTCGGCACTGCCCTCAGCCAGCGGCGACACATCACGTGATCCAGCCGGTTGGTAGACTTCGATGCCGCCGGTATCAACCACCTGAAAGGTCACGCCATTCCAAAAGGACTCACCGTGCAGGCGGTCTCGTGTCGTACCGGGAATCTCGTGCGTGACGGCAAGCCGTTCACCCACCAGGCGATTGAAGAGCGTGCTTTTGCCGACATTAGGACGGCCCACTAATGCGACAAGCGGTTTTCTGGCCATGACAAGGCGCTTTTCCCAGGGTCATAAATGAGTTGCGACTGAATTGTAGTTGGCGTCTTGCCGATTCGGTAGGTAAAAGCGAGAGCGAGAATCAGTCAACTGAAATGGTTGTTTCAACTTCGTGAGTTAGTCATCGCTCTCGATTTTGGGATGAGCGCGAGCGGGTCAACCGGCGGCGGATTCGTCCGACTCAGTATCATCGGTTTCTTGCGCCTCCGGTTCGGCAGCCGCGATCTCAACATTGAGCTCGGATGGTGAGAGGGAGACATTGTCCTCGCTAAGGTCAACTCCCGTGATAGAGATTGTCGGCGGCGTATCGTAGACGCCCGGCGCCAGGCCTTCCAGATCGAGGATCACCTGAATATCTTCAACTGACAGCGCCTCGACCTGAACAACCGGTCCAGTAACGATTGCGGAAACGGTGCTTGGCACGATCGATACGGTGTACTCGGCGCCCAAACCAATATGCCCGACTTCGATATCATCAATTTGCCGCGAAGCGATAATCGGCAATATCTCGATCGACACCGTGATGTTATTGTCACCGCCCATGACAAAGAGTTCTTCGTCAGGCAGTTGCACCGGCAGAGTCGTTACAAATCCCTCTTGGTGATTTGCCAGGCTTATCGGTTCCGTAAATAAGGTATCCGCGATCTTCTCCAATTGTTCGGGCGCGCCGCTTATGAATAGCGACGATGGATCGTAACTATAATCGTAAAAGGTGTAACCCTCGGGCTGCGTGCCAATCAGAATATTCGGGCGAACGGCGATTTGCTTGATATCGTCGCGGCGCGTGATCTTGACATTTACCGTTGCGGTCGCCGGCTCCAGCTCGACCGCTTCAACGCGTTCGCCATCGGCATCAACAGCGTAGAGGCGAAGGTCCACCTCAATCGGATTACGGCTTGCCGAAAGGTCCAATTCACCGCGTACCGCCACAACCTGTGAAACATTGCTGGCCGCGCCACTAACGATGACCTGCTCAATATCGGGAATCGGCTCATCATTTCGAAAGCCGATCGGCGGCGACTCAGTGACTTCTACCAAGATCTTCTTGTCTTGAGACGCCGTCGATTCCAACTCGACGGTGATTTGCGATGGCTGCGTCTGCGTGACCAAGCGCCGGAAGCCATCGGCCTCCGGTCGCGCAACGCTGACTTCCAGCGGCACGGTGTGGGTACCCGGTCCCAATCGTGAGAGATCGGCGCGCACGACAATGTCTTCCGCCCGCCTTGAGGACACAGTGGTCTGCGATCCCTGTATAGTCACATCGGCGGAACGGGCGGCGATACTTGTCATCACAGCCGTTCGACTGGCTACAAATTGGATCGGTCGGCTGTAGAAGCGACGTTGTTCTATGGGGTCGGCCGAAGTCACGGCGATATACCAAACGCCGCTAGCCAGCAATAGCGATACCGCCAGCCAAAGCAGATTACCCGCCATATCACTGACAAGCCAGCGGCGAATCATGACTGCGCCTGCTGCCGGCGCCGCGTTTTCATCCGCAACCGCAACTCTTCAGTCAATTCGCGAAAGCGCCCAAGCAACGAGAGAGACGACTCTTCGGTGGGACCGTAATAGGCGCTAAGAATGAGGCGCAAACGCTGCGCATCCAAATCAAGAATCATGCGCCCGGCGTTCGTTACGGAGATCTTGCCCGTTTCTTCCGAGACGATAACGCAAAGGGCGTCGCCGACCTCGCTGATGCCAACCGCCGCCCGGTGCCGCGTTCCTAGATTTGGATTGGGCAGGTTGCGGCTGGCCGTGATCGGCAGGACGCTCGATGCTGAAGCGATGCGCCCGTCGTTATCGATGATCACCGCGCCGTCATGTAATTCGGTGCGCGGCCAGAATAAGGTCGCCAGCAAATCAGCGGTCACCATGCTGTCCAATTGAATGCCGGTGCGGATAAATGCCTGCAAACTGCTATTGCGCTGCAGGACGATCAACGCGCCGTGGCGGCGGTCCGAAAGTTTCTCAGCAGCGGAACAGACCTCGTCGATCACGGCAACACGGATCTCCTGTGGCGCCAGGCGAGTACCAAAGACCGAACCGCGTCCCAGACGCTCCAGCACACGTCGGATCTCCGGCTGGAAAATGACTGGGACGGCGATAACGAGGGCGGTCAAGCTGTTCGCCAGCAACCAGCTCAGCGCCTCAAGACGAAATATCGCTGCGATCAAGAGCAAGCCCACGACGACCAGCGCAATTCCGCGAAAGAGCGCGACCGCCTGTGTGCCGCGGAACATAAATGTAATGCTATAAAAAACCAGCGTCACAATGCCGATATCGACTACGTCCGTCAGTTCAAGGCTCTGCAGTATGAGGAGAATTTGTTCCACTTTGACTCTTTCGCAACGTGGCGCGCAGTACCGAACGGTTACCGCACCGATAGTTTAGCTACTTGTATTAACCCCTTGCTTCTGTCGAAGTTATGACATTCTAACACTGTTTACACGGGCACGCAGGCGATATCGCAGCGAAATCCACCCCTGAGCGGAACGTCGCACAGCAATCGCTACAATCACCATACCAGCTTATAGAGCGTGAACGGTTGTCGTCAACTCAATTTGAAGAGACTCGGAATAGCAGAGGGAAATCGCAGGCAAGCGTCGCCGTTACGCTAGCAATAGGGCGAGGATTGCCTTCTGCGCGTGCATGCGATTCTCCGCCTGCTCGAAGATCTTGGACTGTTCGCCATCCATCACGTCATCGGTGATCTCTTCGCCGCGATGGGCCGGCAGGCAGTGCATGACGATTGCAGAGGAATTGGCAAAGCGCAACAAACCTTCGTTGATCTGAAACGCATCGAATTCGCCGGCGCGGTCGGCTGCTTCCGCCTCCTGCCCCATGCTGACCCATGTATCCGTGTAAACGACGTCGGCATCGGCCACCGCCGCTTGCGGATGCGTGTGCATCGTCAACGCCGAGCCATTGCGACCGGCGACTGCATTTGCCTGGTCGCGGATTGACGCCTTCATTTCGTAACCTTCGGGCGTGGCGATACTAAAGCTCACCCCGAAATGGGCACATGCCAGCGCAACCGATGCCGCCACATTATTGCCGTCGCCAACAAAGGCCAGCGCCAAGCCTTCCAGTCTGCCAAAGTGCTCTCGGATGGTGAGGATATCCGCCAGAGCTTGGCAAGGATGGTAGTCGTCGCTCAAGCCATTGATAACGGGCACGCGCGAATATTCCGCCAGTTCCAGCACGTCCTTATGCTCGAAGACACGGGCCATTATGCCATGTACATAACTGGAGAGCACGCGCGCCACATCGGGCACGCTCTCACGAACTCCGAGACCGATCTCTTGTGGACCCAACATGATGGCGTCGCCGCCAAGATGTTTCATAGCCATCTCGAAAGACACGCGCGTACGCAAGGAAGGTTTCTGGAATATCATGCCCAGGGTTTTGTCTCGCAATAGCGGCTTGTTGCCACCCGCGCGCCATTCTGCTTTCTGGCGCAGCGCCAGGTCCATCAGGTCGTGCAGTTCATCCGTTGAACAGCTCGCCAAGTCAAGAAAATGTTTCATTTCGCGATCAAATCTTTCCATCCTCGATTAGTAAGAGTGACGCCCACGGACGCTTGGTTGATACGGACGGAAATCGCCCTCAGTCCATCTCTTCCATATCACGCCAATTGGCGCCATAGCTCGCATTCGCCCTGAGCGGCACGCGCAGCGGTTTACCATCTGGGAAGGCCGATTCCATCGTCTCGACCACCAGCGCCTTGACCTCGGCCAGTTCGTCCACTTTCACTTCCAGAACCAATTCATCGTGCACCTGCAGGATCATCGTGGCATCGCAGCGCTCGTGACTCAGTCGGTCGTACAGATCGAGCATCGACTGCTTCAGTATGTCGGCGGCCGTGCCTTGAATCGGCATGTTGATGGCGGCGCGCTCCTCGGCGGATGTGCTGCGGCGATTGCCATGCGACTTGATCGCGGGATAGATCCGCCGCCTGCCGTAAAGCGTCTCCGTAAACCCGTTCTCCCAGACAAACTCTTTCGTTCGCTCAATGTAACGTTCGACACCGGGCATCCGTTCGAAATAGGTCGCGATGAACTCCGCCGCCTGCTCCCGCGTCAGATCGCTGTCCTGCGCCAGACGGAAGGCGCCCATGCCATACATCAATCCGAAATTGACGCGTTTGGCAAAGTTACGCTGTTCGTAGGTGACTTCCTCGGGTTCGATGCCGTTGACTGTCGCCGCGGTCGCTTGATGGATGTCGAGCCCGCGGTGGAAGGCGTCAATCAGCGTCTCGTCCTGGCTGATATGCGCCATCACCCGCAGCTCGATCTGGCTGTAATCGACCGCTAGCAAGACGTAACCTGGCGGCGCTACAAAGGCACGCCGCACTTCCCGTCCCAGTTCGGTGCGGATCGGGATATTCTGCAAGTTTGGCTTATCGCTGCTGAAGCGACCGGTCGCCGTGCCGGCCTGAAAATAGCTTGTATGTACTCTACCGGTACGTTTGTTGACCAGCTTCGGCAAAGAGTCAGCGTATGCGTTCTTCAGCTTAGACAATTCGCGATATTCGGAGATCAATTTGATGATTGGGTGTTCGTTCTTCAGTGTCTCAAGCGTAGTGGTATCGGTCGAATAACCAAGTGTCGTTTTCTTCAGTCCCGCAGTTGGTAGCTGCAACACCTCAAACAAAACGTAATTGAGCTGTTTCGGACTGCTGATCTTGAAGTCATCAATGCCTGCCGCGTCGTAGATGGCCTCGGCCACCTCATCAATCATCCCGTGAAGACGGCCACTCAGTTTGCGCAGAACATCTACATCCAGCTTTACGCCCTTATATTGCATGCTGCTGATGATCGGGATGAGCGGTAATTCCAGACTGCTGTACAAGTTTTCCAGTCCGGACTCATGCAATGCATCCTGCAAGGGTGCTACCAGACGATAGGTCATGGTGGCGTCAGCGGCGGCGTATGGGGCGGCGTCTTCAATCTCCACCAGATCCATCGTCTTCTGGACCTTGCCTTTGCCCAGAAGCTCAGAGATCTCCGTCATCTGTACATCAAGCAGCTGCGCGACCAAGGCTTTCAGTCCGAGAAATTTGCTGATCGGGTTGTTGACCCATTCAGCTAGCATCGTGTCGAATGTGATCGGCGCCACGTCTATACCGTAACGCTGCAGTATCATCAGATCGTATACGGCATTATGCGCCGTCTTGGGAATGTCGCGATTTTCCATCGGACCGCGCAACGCGTCGATCACAATGTCCAAGGGCAATTGATCGCCGACCGGCTGTGCAAACATATCAATCTGCCCGTCTTCGCCGGCCACACGGTGACCCACCGGCACGTAATAGCCGCGCTGCTCATCTACGGCCAGCGAGATGCCAACCAATTCGGCGGACATCTGGTCGATGCTTGTGGTCTCGGTGTCAAAGGCGATCATATCGGCTGAATCAAGGGCGGCGACCAGCTCATCCAATTCCGCCTCGTCGCGCACGATGATGGTCTCCACCACTTCAGTGGCGTTCACGATGCCCGTGTCGATTTCTTCGCCGTGGAGCTGCCCATAGACGCGATGCAGACGATCACGCAGCGTTCTAAATTCGAGCTCGGCGAATACATCGTCTACCGTCTTCAGTTGGAAATCCCCCCCGACACAGGCGTCCAGGTCGAGTTGGATATCCAGATCACACATGATGGTCGCCAATTTGCGGCTAAGGAAAGCCATCTCCTTGCCTTCAATCAGCTTATTGCGGACCCTCGTGCTAACGTCGTCCAGGTTGTCGTAGATCTCTTCCAGGTCTCGATATTGCTGCAGAAGCTTGGTCGCTGACTTTTCACCGACGCCGGCGACACCGGGGATATTGTCTGAACTGTCGCCCATCATGGCTTTCAGTTCGATCAACTGGCTGGGTTCAATGGCATACTTGTCGCGAAAGGCAGCCTCATCAAAAACCACATCGTCGCCGCCGCGTTGGGGCAATTGCACACGCACGTGAGGGCCAAGCAACTGCAGGATATCGCGGTCGCCGGTGGCGATATGCACGTCCAGGCCCTGCTCCACCGCCTGTTTGCTGATGGTGCCCAGAACATCGTCCGCTTCCATATTCGGCAGCGTCAATTGCGGGATATTAAAGGCGCCCACCAAATCGCGTATGCGGTCCAATTGCGTGCGCAAATCATCCGGCATCGTCTCGCGCGTCGCCTTGTACTCGGGATAGAGTTCCTCGCGCGCGCTCAATCCCTCGTCAAAGGTGACCGCCAGGTACTTCGGCTGATAACGGTCATAGACATCCAGCAAGGTGCGACTGAAACCGTATACGGCGCTGGTGCTCTCGCCCTTGGATGTGGCGAAACCGCCTCGCTGCAGCGCGAAATAGCTGCGATATGCCAGTGCATGCCCATCAATGAGATAGAGTATGGGGCGCTCTTCCATGATCGTGACTTGTTCTCTCTTGCCGGCGAAGTTGGGGGGAGTATAGTCCATGCGACGCGAAAGTTACAGAGAATCTTGAACTGGACGCGGCGAGCATTCGCCGGTCATCACTGCAACGATTCGGCTTTGCCAACAATTGATCAGTCGCGGGCGAACTGCAGGAAACTCTGTAACTCGCGCTCGCTCATGACACGTCCGGGCTGGAGAACCAGGTAGGCATCGGCCCACAAGTCATCGGGCAGCGCCCTGTCCTCGGAGCAGACGATCTTGCGCGAACAGTCCATGACTGTGCGCATTAATTGCTCAGGCGGTGTTCGCCCCGGCACGTCGGCGAAAAGGTAGATGAAGTCCTGATGCACATCGAGGCGGCTAATCTTCCAGTCTAGACTGTTCAACTGCACTTCCAGCCAAAACACCAATTGCTCGGCAACCGCCTTGCGCAGCAGCATTGCCGGATCCGCGACCAACCAGACGAAGGCAAATGGCTGTCTCGAGTCCGCGTCCAACTGACCGCCGGAAGCCGTCGCGACGGCCTCACTGGCCGGTTCGGACACCTCGCCATCCGGCACCGCCGCAATCGCACTCATCATCCGATCGCCTTGCCGCCGAATCTCGCGCAGACGCCTGCCGCCGCCGAAGATCATAGACAGGGTGTAGTCGTTGGCGCTGCTTCTGGAATAGACCATATAGTCCGACTGGCTGCCCGGCAGACGAATAAAGCGAATGCGGGCCTGATTGCTCTGCGCGGCCCAGTCGTCGCCAATCACGCCGCGCAGTTCGCGAAAGTCCTCCAGCGCCAACTGACCGGAAAACGCCACAATTCGATTGTCACTGGTCAAGACCGTGGCGTCGGCGGTGAGTTCGGTCATCTGTTGCGTCATCGTCACCGCCAGCTGCGCCAGATAAGGATCGTGCTCGCGCCGGGAAAGCGGTGTCCAGGACTCGCCAGCGGTCGACATCGGCGGCACAGCGCCGCCCTCCACAACTGAATCCGGGGGCGCTGGTACCGCCTCCATCTCCACATCAGTTGGCTGCGAATCATCGACCGTGTTGGGCGATGTCGTCCCTTCGACAGTCTCCGGCGCTTCCAACGGCGGCAGGTGACCCTGCAGAAAGCTCGGCTCGTTGATGAACTTTTCGGTTTCGCGCAGCCAGGCGGGTACGGCGCCCGTGCCCAGCGCGTCCGACAGTTCCCTTGTGGTATCGAAGAGCGATTCCAAGGTCAGGTCTTCCAGCAAGGTGCTCTCATCCAGGACCGCGTTCAACATCTGCTGGAAAGTCGCGGTGTCTACGAGATCGCTTTCATCACCAGAGGCTGCTGATGCGGTAGCTAAAGGTTCGGCATCACCCTGCCGCTCGGCCGTCAGCGACTGCGCCAGATCGCGCAGTGTCTCACTTTCACCACTGGTTGATATCGGCGTCTCGTCGGCTTCGGCAGTCTGCAAGTGAATAGTCGTTGATGCTTCCGCTTCTTCGGCTCGAATATAGCGATAGCGAACCGTATCGCCTTCGTCATCCGGCTCGACCACGACTTCCAGGTTGCCTTGCACCGTACTCTCCGCCGCCGAATCGACAGATGGGTGCAGCAGTTCATAAGAAGCCTGCAAACGCCGGCGCGTGTAATTGAGCGCCTGGTCATGGTCCATAAAATCATCAACCAGCGACTCAATGAAGATCGTATCTTCACCGAGATCGACTGCCGCAGTCTCGCCTGTCTCAGACAGAGTGCCACCCATGTCTTGCAGCGCCCCGTCCAAAATCGGCAGCAGGTCCCGCGCCATCACCGGAATGTCCACCACGCCTTGCACGCCGTAGCGGCGAGCCAACTCATGGACTTCGGGGCGGTCAGGCGCCAATACGATGGCGATATCACTCTGACGCGCGCGCATCAATTCAACCATGATCTCAGGTGATATCGTCAAGCCTTCGGTGTCGAGCAGGACTAATTGCTGTGGTGTTTCGCGCAACTGTTCGATGGCATTTCGCACTTCGGCCACCGTCGCCACGCTGTATTCGCCCAGCGCTTCCAATGCCCGTTTGACATCGATTGCAAACTGTACATTGCGCGTGATCAGCATGATCCGCTTCAAAGCAATCGCCATTTCGATTTCCCGCGAGTTGCCCTCAGGACGTTATCACCGATTTTATCACAAGCGGGCTGCGCGACAAACGAATTGGAGCTCAGCCGGCGACCACCAGCACCCGACTGCAATCGCCGTATTCGGTTGTGAAATCGCCGCTAACCCAGCCGATTCTGTTGTCCACATTGAGTCGCCACCAGCTGTGTTCGCTGTTGCGCCCCGTGATCGGCGCCAATGTGCCGCTGGCAAGCACGGTGATGATTTGGTAACCGGTGCTGGCTCCAGTGCGGAAATTCAAACCGACGTTGATCAAAGCGCGGCAGACGCCATCATTGGGAATGAAGGGAACATTCGACTGCTGCGCCGGCGTGGCGATGACCTCCGAATGCGACTCGCGGACGACGACCGTGATCTCGTCAGGCTCACTCACGACGACGCCACGGTAGGCCAATGCCCGCAACTTTATCGCACCAAGGTCGGCGCGCTGCGGCACATAATTCAGAATCGCCTGCATCGCCAGATCGCCTTGCAAAGACTCGGACGAAACCGTACGGACGATCTGATTGTCGACGAAGAGCTGTACCCGATTGACACCAATGCTGTCACCCGCCAGCACGGAGACCAGGATCTCCTCGCCGATGACAAATTCAGCGCCGTCGTTCGGTGACGCAATCATAATCGATGGCGGTCCCGAGGGCTCTGCAGTCGCCTCCGTCTGATTGGATTCAGCGGTCCGGCCCTGCAGGTTACAGGCCGCCAAGCATAGACAGATGGTAATGCGTATCAGACGCCGAATTCGGTTCAGTCTGTTTCGAGTGGACTGCGTTATCATCAACCGGCGACTACGAGCAGGGGATCCGCCTTCTGCTGATGCTGTGGCAGGCGCGCCTGCATACTCCAGGGACCGGTCCAGGTGACTTCGACTTCCGCCAGCCTGCCCTTCCAATCGCCCTCGGCTTCAAAGAAGACCAGCTTGTTCTGCGGGGTTCGGGCGCGCCATCGGCCTTTGTGCTGTTCTTCAACCAGCACTTCAACCCTTTGACCAAGATACTGCGCATTGATGTCCGCCACGACGCGCGCCTGCAATTCCTCCAGCATCTTGTGCCGCTCGCGCTTTTCTTCTTCCGGCACATCATCGTCCATGCGCCGATCGCTGACCGTTTGTGGCCGCGGGCTGTAACGCGCCAGATGCGCCTTATCGAGCTTCAACTCTTCCAGGATCTGGTAGGTTTTCATGAATTGCTTGTGTGTCTCGCCAGGGAATCCCACGATAATATCGGTATGAATCGCGACCTGGGGGATGAGATTGCGGATCTTCGCCACTAGCTTCCGATATTGATCGGCCGTGTAGCCACGGCGCATCCGTGCCAGAACAGTATCGTCCCCGGCTTGAATCGGCACTTCGATATGAGGCATGACGCGGGGCAACTCAGCGACTGCGCTCAGCAAATTTTCCGTCATCCAATTGGGATGCGAGGTCAGGAAGCGGATGCGCTCAATGCCGACCTCTTCCGCGACTCCGTTCACGATGCGCAGCAAATCCGCGAGATCGGGTCCGTCAGGAATATCCTTGCCATAACGATCGACGATCTGACCCAAAAGCGTTACTTCCTTCACGCCTTGCGCCGCCAGACTGCGGATGTGAGCCACGATCTCGCCGACTCGCCGACTCCGTTCCACACCCCTGCGGAAGGGAATGATGCAAAAAGCGCAAGCATGGGAGCAGCCATGGACGATCGGCACATGGGCGCTGACCAATTGTCCGCGCTCGTGCAGCGGCAGCACCAATTCGCCGTCTTGCAAGGCGTCGCGCTCCTGACGCGCCGTCACTTCCAGCTCAAGCACCTCGGCCTCGTCGGTCCGCTCCTTGAGGAAATCAACCATCGGCGCCGGATCGGACGGTGGCATGAAGACATCGACATAGGGCAAACGCTGCCGCATCCAAAGCGGGTCGCGCACGCCGACCATGCAGCCCATCACGCCGATGATCTTGGCCGGCTGGGATTCCTTGACCTTGTTCAACAATCCAAGGCGCCCCAATCCCTTGTCCTCGGCGCTCTGCCGCACGACGCAGGTATTGACGATCATGATATCGGCATCGTCGCCGTTCGGCGCCGCGCGATGTCCCAGCTTCTCCAATTCGGATGCCAACAGTTGCGAGTCAGCAACGTTCATTTGACAGCCGAGCGTCCAAATGTGATAGCGCATCAGGCAGTTTCGCTCACTTCATGCGTACGCGGGTATTGTAGTCCAAGCGCCGTTGCCGGTCAATGTAAGTCACGCGGCGCCAATGCTATCTGGCTCCACCACTGTAAATGAGGAGCGCCCACTGTGAACCGCGCTAAGCCCAGACGATTTTATTCGGCACAAAAGGCGTATGAAGATACTCGTGGTACGGCAGGATCCTGACCGAGAAACCCACGTGGCCGGTGGTCAGATAAACGTGTTCGGCAGTGAAGGTATATGCGCCACTGCCGTTTTCGCACTGAAGTCGCATATCAACCGTCTGTCCCTCGCGGATGTTGCCGGCTGTATCCAGCATCCCGTAATACAACTGTACATTGACATCTTCCGGCCTGAGTTGACCGAGCAGCACGCGCGCGTGAATCTCAGTGTGACTGCCGATCTCGACATCGCCGTCACGTATGTCCACATCCAATACGGAGACCTCATGCCAGACTTGATCGAGATGCTGACGCCAGCGCACGAATTCGGCAGTCCCGGCGAAGGCCGCGCAACGCATCGCCTGGCTAACCTGAAAACGCGGCAGGTAAAACTCGTCGGTGTACTGCTGGACCATACGATGCGTATTGAAATGCGGCGCCAGCTTTAACATGCTGCGCTTGACACGTCGAATCCACTCGCGCGGCAATCCATCGCGCGACTGGCGATAGAACAGCGGCACGATGTCCTGCTCCAGCAGGTTGTACAAGGCCTGGCTCTCAACGTAGTCTTGATGCGCCCATTCGTCTTCGGGGTATTCTTCGCCGTAGCCAATTGACCAGCCCACATCGTGGTTGAAGGCTTCTGCCCACCAGCCGTCGAGGATGCTGCAATTCAAGCCGCCGTTATAAATGACTTTCATGCCGCTGGTGCCGCTCGCTTCCTTGGGCCGGCGCGGATTGTTCAGCCAGACATCGACGCCCTGCACCATATAGCGGGCGACGTTCATGTCGTAGTTTTCCAGAAAGACGATCGAGTTGCGAAAGTCGTGATCGCGGGCGACGTTGACAATCGTACGGATTAATTCTTTGCCTTCGTTGTCATGCGGATGCGCCTTGCCGGCAAAGATGAATTGGACCGGGCGCTCGCTATCAGTAAGCAGTCGGCGCAGTCGGCCCAGATCGCGAAAGATCAAGGTAGAACGCTTATACGTGGCGAAGCGCCGGGCGAATCCGATCGTCAACGCATCCGGATTCAGTACTTCGTCCGCCGCCTCAATCTCCGTTTGGGACATGCCTCGGCGTTGTAGCTGCTGACGCAGGCGCTCGCGCGCAAAGGCGACCAGCCGTTCACGCCGGCGCACATGAGTCCGCCACAATTCGGCATCAGGTATGCTCAACACGCCGTCCCACACTTCCTGTCGGGACTCTTCCATCCGCCAGGCCGGATCGAGATAGCGGTCGAAGAGCTGCGCCATTTCCTGGCTGACCCAGGTCTGAACGTGCACCCCGTTCGTGATGGCGCGGATCGGCACTTCGTGTACCGGCACATTGGGATACACCCAATTCCACATGTCACGTGAAACTTCGCCGTGCAGCTGCGCGACGCCATTCGTGCCCGAAGACAGGTTCAGTGCCATGACGGACATGGAAAAAAGGTCGTAATGCCCCATGTTCTCGCGCCCGAGGTCGAAGAATTCTTCACGCGACAATCCGAGTTCATTCATCAAGTCGGCGAAATGCTCATCTATCAGGTCGAAGCCGAATCGTTCCAGACCAGCCGGCACCGGCGTGTGGACCGTGAAGACGCTGCTGGCCGCCGTCAGCGCCTTGGCTTGCTCATAACACACATCATGATCGCGCATGAAATTTCGGATGCGCTCCAAGAGCAGAAATGCTGAATGGCCTTCATTCATATGAAATATGTCAGCTTTGATGCCCAGGGCGCGCAGCAGCCGTACGCCGCCAATGCCCATCAGTATTTCCTGACATATGCGCGTCCGCCCGTCGCCGCCATACAATCGGTCGGTCAAGTTCCGATCCTCTTCCAGTACATTCTCGTCAACGTTGGTGTCAAGCAGATAAAGGGAGACTCGCCCAACCTGCACCCTCCAAATTTGCGCGTACAGGTCGCGGCCGGGAAGCGGCACAGTAATCTTGACCGGCTCGCCCTTGGCGTCAGTTTGCAGCTTGACCGGCAGATTGACGTAGTCATTCAGCGGGTACGATTCCAGTTGGTAGCCATCGGCATTGAGATATTGCCGGAAGTAGCCTTCCTGATACAGAATGCCAACGCCGACCAGCGGAATGTTCAGATCGCTGGCGCTTTTCAGATGATCGCCGCTGAGTACGCCCAATCCGCCGGAGTAATTTTGCAGGCACTCAGTTAAGCCGAATTCCATCGAGAAATAGGTGATGACCGGTTGACGCTCCAGCTGCCCATACTGCTCATCGAACCAGGTGTTTTCGGCGCGCATATAGTCGTCAAATGTGCGACAGACACGCGCATAGTGAGCCATAAACGAAGTGTCAGTGACCAAAGAATTCAGGCGTTCCTGGCTCATGCGTCCCAGCATCCATTCGGGATTGTGCTGCGTCTCTTCCCAGAGATCTGGATCCAGCCGCCGAAACAATGAAATGGCTTCGTGATCCCAAGCCCAGCACAGGTTGTAAGTCAGTTCATGCAATCGACCGAGTTGCGGTGGAAGTTTAGGCGCGACGTTGACTCTGGCTACCGGTTGTACCATGCTTCAGGCTCCCACGTGGTCGGTGACCAATTCGGGCAGTCAAAACGACTATTGTATCGTTAATCCGGCGCGAATCCACCGCTGTTATCCGTATTGCAGCCCGCGCTTTGGCAAGTCACAGTGAACAATGGAAACAGGGGCCCGGCGGCAACAAGTCTTGTGCAGGATTCACAGTGCGCCGCGCCCAATTGCCGGCTACTCGATTCATTTCACAATTCCGCTGATTTCAATTATGATAAGAAATAAGAGTCACTGACTTAGTCGTGATGTTTGCTCAACCTCTGGAGAGGACACATGCTGAAGAAACAGTACTTGAAAAGCAAGGACATCTGCAAAGTAACGTTCTACACAGCGCCGGCGCTTGAAGCGGAGAAAGTCTCCCTGGTCGGCGAATTCAACGAATGGAACGAAACGGCCACGCCGATGAAACCACTCAAGGACGGGCGCTTTAAGGCTACGATCGAGCTACCGCCAGCTGGCTGCTTCGAGTTCCGCTATCTGATCAATGACATTGAATGGCACAACGATTGGGAAGCCGACCAATATGTTCCGAATCCGTTCAGCGGAGATAATTCAGTAGTCGAGGTTTAAGACTGATGCTGAAGAAACGTTTCCTCAAGAGCAGCCAGGCGGTTCAGGTTACGTTCTACACAGCAGAATCAATCAATGCGGAATCTGTCTGCCTGGTCGGTGATTTCAACGACTGGGACGAGACCGCCACGCCAATGACGCCGCTAAAGGACGGACGATTCAAGGTCATGCTCGAGCTTGAACCAGATTCTGACTACGAGTTCCGCTATCTGGTCAACGGCGACGAATGGCACAATGACTGGGAACCGGATCGATACGCGCCGAATCCCCACGGCGGCGACAACTGCGTCGTCACAACCTGAATGCTGCAGCAGGTCTCCACAACGGAGACCTGTTCCTTTTTGCCCGGTTGCGTTAGCGGCCAAAACTGCAATGGAAGGGTAACGCCCTCGACAATCTAGCTGTTCATTCGATCGCGCCAAGCCACAAGGTTTTCCATCTTGTCGTAGTCGGGCGGCACTGGGCTCATCAAAATGAAATGGGTACAACCGGCTTCGGCATATCCGTCGAGATTAGCGAGCATGTCTTCCTGAAATGGGATCGACACCGTACGCTCGATTGACGCCGGGTCGCGTCCGACCTCGGCACACCACTGGTCGAGAACGCGGCATTTGTGCGCGTAGATCTCCGGCGGCCCAAACCCGTTCCAAAGATCGGCATGCATCGCGGTCAGTTTCAGCGTGACTTTTTCACCACCGCCGCCAATCATAATCGGAATCGGATTGCGCAGTGGCGGCGGCAATTCCTTGCCCATACGCTCCTTGATAACCGGCAGTGACTCGCCCAAGTCGCGCAGACGGCTGCCGGCCGTGCCAAACGCATAGCCAAAGTCGTCGTAATCTTTCTCGAACCAGCCAGCGCCGATGCCCAGTATCAGTCGGCCGCCGCTGATATGATCGACAGTATTCGCCATTTGCGTCAGCAGCGCTGGATTGCGATAGCTGTTGCAGGTGACCAGCGTGCCGATTTCAGCGCGCGTCGTTAGCATGGCGATCGCCGTCAGCAAGGTCCAGCCTTCAAAGTGATTGTTATTGCCTTCGCCATAAAGCGGGAAGAAATGATCCCAATTCCAAATTGTGTCGACGCCGAGCGCCTCGCTCGACTTGACCGCCGTAGCATATTCCCTGTAGCTCACATGCTGCGGATGCAACTGCACACCAACCTTCATTTTGCCCATCTTTTCACCTTTCCTCAAACAGTTAAACTAACACCAAAATCGAATCGCCCTTGGATCAGGCACAAAAAGCAGCGCGCGCCAATTGCGCGGGCAAACGCCTATTACCTGCGGTAACGCGTAGAGAAATCCACATCACTGCCCTCTGGCACGTTATTATTGCTGAAACGCGCGAAACTCTCATGTGTGCAATCCGATCCCACAACTGAGCCCGCGCCTATCGTGAAATCGGGCGGGACGCGCGCATTCTTACCGACACTGGTGATCCGCAAGTCTCCCATATCCTGCCAGGCGCCGACGCGCGCGTTCTTGCCGATCACGGCTATCTTGTCGACCAGGGAACGCTCGACGTGCGCGCCCGTCTCGATATAGGCGTCGTTTAGAATCACGGATTCACGAATCACCGCGCCGGGACCGATGAAGACGCCCGGCGACAATATCGAGCGTTCAATAACGGCGCCGGCGCCAATCACGGAACCATCAGTTATCATGCTGTCAACGATTCTGGCGTCTGCGCCGACGCGCACCGGCGGCCGCTCTTCGCTGCGCGTATGGATGACCCAGGTGCGGTCATTGAGATTCAACGATGGCGGGCTCGAGAGCAGGTCCATGTGAGCTTCCCAATAGGCGTCAATCGTACCGACATCAATCCAGTAGCCACCGTAGGGATAGGCAAGTATATTCCGGTTGTCCGCCACCATTTTCGGCAGGATATCCTTGCCGAAATCATGCTCCGATTCTGGATCGTGCTGGTCTTCCAGCAGCACCCGTTCCAGCACATCGTAGTTAAAGACGTAGACGCCCATATTCGCCAGGTTTCCCGGCGGTGACTCCGGCTTTTCTATGAATTCAATGACGCGGAAGTCCTGGTCAGTATCGACAATCCCGAAGCGGCTCGCCTCGTCAAGCGGCACGCGAATCGTGCAGACGGTGGCGACCGCGCCTCTGTCGCGGTGGTATTGCACCAGCATGTCATAATCCATTTCGTAGATGTGGTCGCCGGAAAGTATGAGGACATACTCGGGCCGGCCCTGCCGAACGAAATTCAGATTCTGCATGACCGCATCAGCTGTGCCGGCATACCAATCCGTATCGAAACTGCCCTGAAACGGCTGCAGCATACGAACGCCGCCGGTGAACGATCGATCAAGATCCCAGGGACGACCCTTGCCGATGTGATCGTTTAGACTGTGCGGTCGGTATTGAGTCAGCACCATCACATCAAATACGTTTGAATTGACACAATTGCTAAGCGCAAAATCAATGATGCGGTACTTGCCGCCGAAGGGTACGGCCGGCTTGGCGCGCTTAATAGTTAAGACTCCCAGTCGTGTTCCCTTGCCACCTGCGAGAATAACTGCCTTTACTTTCACCTGCTACTCCTTAATGGATTCGTACATTTGGCTCTTATGCCGTCTGCATGCCGGTCGTCAATTGCTCTCTAGTTTACTGAGCGCCTGTCGATATAGATCCTTATATTCGAGGGCGCTCTTGGTCCAACTGAAATCAGCGGACATGGCACGGTCTTGCATCCGGCGCCAGGCATCCGGTCGGTCTCGATAGACATCGAGCGCCCAATTAAGTGTGCCTTCTACAGCGCCCGCCTCCTGCCAATGGAAGACGAATCCCGTACCAATATCAGCGTCGGCGTTGTCATAGTTGACGACCGTGTCTGCCAGACCGCCGGTTTCGCGCACCAGCGGCAACGCGCCGTATCGCATCGCCATCATCTGTCCCATGCCGCAAGGCTCAAAGTGGCTTGGCATCAGGAAGATATCACAGCCGGCATAGATCTGCTGCGCCAAGGCGCCGTCATATTGCAGAAAAGCCCGCACCTTGTCGCCAAAATCCTGATCCAAGCGCCAGAAGGCATGTTCCAGCTCGGGCTCACCCGTGCCCAGAACGACGACCTGCAGCTCACGATCGGCAAGTATATTTCGTAATGCCGGCAGCGCCATGTCGAATCCCTTTTGCGCTGCCAAGCGGCTGACGATGCCCACCAAGGGTACATGGGGAACAATCGGCAGCCGGGCAAATGATTGCAGATGCCGTTTATTGAGCGGACGCGCCTTGACATGATTGTCAACGCTGAAGTTCGCCAGGAGCGTCGGGTCGGTTGCCGGATCCCATAGATCACTGTCGAGCCCGTTGAGGATGCCTCGCAAATCATCGGCGCGTTCGCCTATAAGAGGCGCCAACTCGTACCCAGCGTAGGGATATTTGATCTCCTCAGCGTAGCGCGGGCTGACCGTGGAAACCAAATCGCTGTAAGCGATGCCGATGCCAAGCATGTTGCTTGCCAGGCCGAAACGCATGAGATCGGCATGATGCCTCCCATGGATGCCCGCATGCCAGAGAAATCCGCCGGCGTGATTGCCTTGATAGGCGATATTATGAATGCTCAGAACTGTCGCAATCCCCGACCAGTGTTCGTCAGCAGCGTGATCACGCAGGAGGAAGGGCACGAGGCTCGTGTGCCAGTCGTTAACATGCAGCACCTGTGGCAACCAATCCGCCCGTTCATCCATTTGCTGCAGCGTCGCCATCAAGGCCTGACTGAAATAGATGTATCGCTCCATATCCCAGTCCCAGTGGCTGTAGACTTCGCCTTCCAGACCAAAATACGGTGGCGACTGCAAAAGGTAAAACGGTATGCCTTCGTTTTCGCAGAGGAACAGTGTCACCTCATGAACCCCGAGGCGATGATGAAAGTCGAAGCGAAAGATTTCCTCAACCTTATATTTGAGGTGATCGATAAAGCCGTATCCCGGGAGGATCACGCGCGCATCGACGCCGACCTGTCGCAGCGCTGCCGGCAGCGAACCGACGACATCCGCTAGCCCGCCTACCTTGGCAAATGGCAAAGCTTCTGCGCTCGCCAGCAGGACCTTCATCGTTTCAACCAGATTCCCATTCGCGTTGATTCGAGGCGATTGTAACTTAACATTTATGCTATCCATACAATCACTTGGCCACCTTCGTTGCCAGCATATGCTACCTGTGCTAGTATTCTCCTGTGGCAGTCAGAGCCGGGAAGAGCGAATGATCCAAAGGCAACGCCCCCGACAGCGGATCAATATCCTGCCACAAGCGGTCTTTCTGTTTTTGACATTCGTGGCGGCCGTCAGCGGCACCTATGTCGCGCTGCGACTCTTCGGCGACGACACCGAACGGACGAATATTCCACAGATCATCACCGTCGAGGTGATCATCACGGCGACTCCACTGCCGGCCCAGGTCACTACCGCGGCGCAGGACAGCGCCGACCGGCCACAGGTCGACTTACCGGCCGATATCGCCGCCGAGACGGCCGATGACTCCCCCGCCGTGATCAACCCATCCGCGCTCGGTGCGCAAGATGTTGCCATCCGCACGCCGACCGTCGTCATCGCCGGCGGTCCCGCCTTTTCCCAGAACTGCCTCTACCACACCGTCATCAGTGGCGACACGCCCTTCGGTATCGCGCTGCGCTACGGGGCCGATTTCAACCTGATGTTGGAGGTCAATGGCCTGACGCAGGAATCCGCTACCAATCTGCAAATCGGCGATGTATTGACGGTGCCGCTGGAAGGCTGCGTTGTCGCGGGTGAGTCGGGCGAACCGGCACAGGTGGTATCCGGGGCACTGGAGAATCCGGCCGTCGCCGCCACCGTTACACCGGTCAACACGCAGTTCGAAATTCTGGAAGTCGAAGGCATTGGCGATATCACCGCGGAAAGCGTTCGGCTGCGCAATTTGGGCGACACATTAGATATCAGCAATTGGACAATTTCGGACTCAGAAGGCAATAGCTACACCTTCCTGGAAACGCTCCTATTCCCGGACAGCGCGATCGTGCTGTACACGCGCAGCGGAACGAGCACCTATGACGCCCGCTTCTGGGGACGGGATACAGCAGTCTGGGAAGCCGGTGAGGAGTTGACAATAAGCGATGCGCAGGGACGTATCCTGCAAACCTTGCAGCTTCCCGCGCCAACCGAGAGCTAAGCGCCCAATGCAAGAAACAAACGTGTACGTCTGGCTATGAAACGCTGGGAGCGAATCGTCGATCAACTCGTGACCGATGCGATCGGTAATGGCGATGTATCACATCTGCCCGGCGCGGGCGTGCCATTAAGACTGGACGACGGGAACCACACGCCAGACGAGTGGCGAATGGCCTTCAAGATCATGAATGATCAGGAGGTATTGCCCGACTGGATAGCGACCGGGAAAGCACTTGAACAGCAGGAACTGGAATTACGGAAACAGATCGCGGATCGAGCCCGACTCTATCGGGACCGTTTGCAACTTGCAGACGCGGATCGCGGTTGGGAACATTACAAACAAAAGACGCGCCAACGTATCCGGCGCCACAATCGTGAAATATTGCTGCTAAACTTGAAGTTGCCCGCCGGCTTGCCCCACCGGCCGATTTTGAACCCGACAACGGTGATCAAGCAAGCGATAGAATCAATTTCGGCGGACGCGGATTCAGACAGCCCGAATTAAGCTTGTTCCGGCTGGTTGCTGTCTTCGCTCTCGCCCTTGGCGCCTTGCTGCAGTCCTTTGCGGAAGTTCGCCACAGCCGAGCCTAGCTCGCCGCCGATCCGCGAGACGCGTCCCACGCCAAAAAGCAGCACAACAATTACGAGGATAATAATCAGTTCGGTCGGTCCCAAGCTGCCCATAGAATAATCCTACTCTCTTGCTTCAGTCTGAGTGACATTATAACACGCATTCCCAAGTTATCGATATTCGATCTCAGACACTGGAGGCGTCGCGGCATGCGCCTTGCTCGTCTTGCGCCTCAGCAGCAGCGTGGCGCCCGCTGAGGCATGCTATAATCAAGCGAGAGCAAGCTCTGGACGAGATCGTCGCTGATGCAGAACGACTTCCGGTTGGAGAGCATCCCGTTTTTCTCCAGCCTTAACCCAACCCAATTGGAACGGGTGCGTGCCACGCTCGCAACAGAACACTATCGCGCCGGCGAGGACATCTTCGTACAAGGGGCGCCGGCCGATGGCATGGTCATGCTGATCTCTGGGCAAGCCGTTCTATTTCGTACCGATGCCGACGGCAGCCAGACGCCACTGGCCACCATCTCCGCCAATCAGAGCCTGAATCAGGAAGCGCTCTTTTCCGAAGCCCTTCAATCCGCCACCATGCGCGCGGCGCAGCCGGTTACGCTGCTAAAGCTGACCCGCTTAGCATTCTCGCAGCTGCTGGTGGAGCATCCCGATTTGCGGCTCGCCTTTGGCCTTGCTGACGCCGGCGAGACAGAACCGCCGATCAATCCACGTTTTGCCGAACAGCGGGAGGACGAAGAGATCCTGATCCAGACGCATCGCCACTGGTGGTCCTTCCTGCGAACCGCCTGGCTTCCCCTCTTTCTGATGCCGGCAATGTGGGTCGGCGCCTTTATTGCCGAAATACAGATGCTGTCGCTCGGCTTGCTGGCGCTCTCGCTGATATTGCCGGGCCTGGCGCTGGTCTATTTCTATCTGGAGTGGCGCAACGATTCTGTCATTGTCACCGACCAGCGGATCATTCGCATTAATCGGACGATCCTGGCAATGTATCGTCAGATCACACAAGTCGGCCTGGAGAGCGTGCAAGAGATCAACTTCGATATCCCAGCCTACGATCCCTTCGCCCGACTCTTCCGCTATGGCACGGTCATCGTCAAGACGGCCGGCGCCCAAGGCAATCTGGATTTGGATTTCATGCCGAGGCCGGAACAGTTTCAGAAGCTGATTATCGAAGACCGTCAGTATTTCGAGCAGCGCCAGGCGCAGCGCCATCACAAGATGGTACGCGCCGAAATGCAGAGTTGGATCGATGGGGACGCCAGCGAAGCTGACGACCTATTTGCCAGCGCATCATCCGACGAGCCGCCAACGCCGGTTCGTGGCACAAATGGCTATCTCAGTAACCGCATCAAGATGAGTAATGGCGATATCGTCTATCGCAAACATGCGAGCGTCTGGGCACAGCACACCGCCATACCGTTAGCTATTATTCTGATTTCGCTTACCGTACTGCTGCTGACGTTTACTGTCGTCAGCGCCGATTTGCGGATCGTCACTTTCCCGGTTGGCATGGTCGGGCTGTTAGTCGGCTGCCTCGGTTACTACTGGATGGACTGGGATTGGCGGAATGATCTCTACATCATCTCCGATGACACGATCACCTTGGTCCACAAGCGCCCCTTCTTTCTGCAAAATCTGCGGGACCAAATCCTGGTCGAGCGGATCGACAACGTGGAATCCGTCTCGAGCGGAATCTTCGCCGCTATCATGAAATACGGCGATGTGCGCATGTCACTGGTTGGCGCCGACGAACCGAAGATGTTTCATCGGGTGTCCAAGCCGCAGGAGGTTCAACAAGAAATCTCCCGCCGTCAGCACAACAAAGCGCAGCGCCGTGCCCGTTATGATGCCATGCAGCAGCGGCAAATCCTGGGCGAATACTTGGGAACAGTCAATGGCGGCAACTTGCCAGGCAATCCGACCGGCCTTCCCCATAACCAGTCAGCGGCTGCGATAGCGTCTTCCGCCGCCCAACAAGGCGGGGTCGCAAATGATGGGGCTATCCGACCGGCGAGCAATCAGGACCGCAACCGGCCGCCGCGCCTGCCACGCAAATTGCAGACGCCCGCAAATCGCAGCGCATCCCCTGATTCTTCTGTTGTAGATGGTGAGGGTTCACGCCGCCCGCAGCGCTTCCGCACAGATCAAGACGAAGCCTGACGAATTTGGCCGGTGAGCCAAACTTCATAGATCCAGCCGCATGTGCCATAGCTCGCGCTTGACCGTAAACTGATGGTATTTCAGCAAATCGTTGACTGCTTCGTCATCGCGTGGATGCTCAAACACGATGGTGGCGCGGTTGAAGCGGGAGACTATATTGTTGACCAACGCCTCGGCATACGGTCGCGGGTCAATTTGCGGCGAGGTGAAGAGCCGCGCGCGGATACTGCCGAAACTCGCCTCCTTTTCCAGCCAGCATGACGCCAGGATTTCTTCGCTGTTTTCGTCGCGGATGATGAGCCGCTCGACACTATTCAGCGATACGAGATCGAGAAGTCGCTTCCAAGGCGGGGAATAAAACGCGGATTTGTGAACCGGCTTGAGCCAGCCCAGTCCGCCGCGTTGGTTCGGGCGCGCGGCTTCTGCCAAGGCGTATTCTGACGCCCACTCGCCAGGACGCAACCGCGTGATGTGAAAACGGCGATCGGCTGACGCGGGTGAGCGCAAGAAACCGCTGCGGCGCCAAACTTGCCAGGCGCGTTCGTAGCAGAAACCATGCCTCTCGTAGAGCCGCTGCGCCGGGATGTTGTTGAAGTTTACTTGCAAGATAACGCGCGCTGCCCAGCGCTTGCGAATCATCATGAGACTGGCATCCATCAATTCATGCGCGATGCCACGCCGCTGAAAATCCGGATGTACACCGACATTGGCAAGGATGCAGGTCTCGCCCAGTTCCTTCGGAAAATTTGCCGGGTACAAGGACACGTTGCCAATCAGCTTGCCATCCTTGACATAGACAAAACCGAGGCTGATGCCTAGCGCGAGTTCGTTCATCCGCGCGATCAGGTTAAGCCCGTATCCCAAGTGACTGAGATAACGCATTTCGCGAACGGCGGACCGCCCGTAGGTATCCATCGAGTCAACAAAAACGAGTTCGATGAGATCCGCCAGCGGGCGCAGGTCTGTACGTAGATTGACCGGCCGGACGCCATCCTGCTCAACAGTTGGCGCCGTCATTGGCCGTGCGCTGATACGAGTCACAATTGTGCGTTTCCCAACGCTATCACGTTCCAATTCCTGTCGGCAGGCTGGCAGGCCAGACGACGCGACTAGCTCGCACCTTCGGGTGCACTCCACTCACCTGCCTCCACTAAGCCTACGACCTGCCAACTTGCCTGTCAAGCGAAGCCGCAGCCAAGACCGCCGCGCTCGCGAATTGGGCGATACTGTCCAGCGGGCGTTGACGTTTACATAACGTCGCCTTGTCGATTACCATAATATTGTATAGAACAGTTAGACTGATACAGCGGTTCGCGGCAAAGCATTCAACACAGCGAAGGAGATCATGCATGTCCTACAGGCCGATCGGAGCACGGCGTAACCGCAGCGCCGCCTGGCAATGGGGACTAATCGGTTTCATTCCGGGTCTGTTCTGCGGCGTCATTGTCATGGCCGCTATCTTGCTCGAGGGCACGCTGACAGAATTCATCCTGCCGACGCCGGCGCCACAGGTGTTTACAACCGTCGTACATGTCGTCATGACGGCGACAGAAGATCCCAATCAACCGCCGGCGACGCCAATTTCTCAGTTTGTTGTGGTCACCGCCACGCCCGACGCGGCGGCCGGCAATCAGGTTGCCGTACAAGGGCAACAAGAGCCAACGCGCGAGATTGTTTCCGTACAGGTGCAGTCGACCGCCCTACCGACTGATGTTCCCACGCAGATTCTGCCGCCGACTGCCGTGCCAGTCCGCGCGGTTCTGGCCATTCTCGAAAGTACGCGCAGCCTCGCCGTTACGATTCCCGGTGGTGTTTTCACTGTGGGTACGACGCCGGTGGAAGTGGCGGAAGCGGTCAACGAATGCATTCGCGATGGCGGAACTTGTGAGGCAAGCTACGCTGAGGATTCTTTTCCGGCACACGAGGTCATGGTCGATTCCTACCTGTTGGAAACGACGGAAGTCACCTTCGAGCAGTACGTCACATTTCTCAACGTACGCGGACCGGACACCCACATCAATGGTTGCGCCGGCTTTCCCTGCATCCAAACGCAAAACGAGAGCCTGGACGCTCCCATCACCTTTGACGGCGCCAATTACAGCATCGGCGTCGGCTTGTCGCAGCATCCCGTCTACGGCGTGACCTACTATGGCGCGCTCGCCTACTGCGAAGCTGTTGGTCGCCGCCTGCCGACCGAGGCCGAATGGGAGCGGGCGGCCCGCGCCGACGACGACCGGATTTTCCCTTGGGGCAATCGCTGGGACAGTGCCTTGGCCAAGACCAACCGCCCCTTGGACACGCCGCCCGGTTCCTTCCCCGTGGGCAGTTATCCGCTCGGGGCAAGCATTTATGGCGTCTATGATATGGCCGGCAATGTGGCCGAATGGGTGAGCGACTGGTACAGCGAACGTTATTATCAGGAGCAGGCCGCCTTGGGTATGTCGGACAACCCCAGCGGCCCGTTGGCCGGTCAACAGAAAGTGCTGCGGGGAGGGTCCTGGAACGGTGTGCCATTCTTCAGCCGCGCGATGCATCGCCAATCGGAATACCCGGGCGAGTATCAGCGCTGGATCGGTTTTCGCTGTGCTGAAGACCCGCCTAATACGGACGCCATCGGCAGCTCAAACCTGAATCCCGCGACCTTGGGCGTCGATGTGCCGGCCGCCCCGCCCCAAACGACCGGCGTCATCAACGCGCAGCCGACACTGCCATCACCGCCGGAAGCCAATCGATCAGACGACACCGGCACATCGAATTCTGCCGGATAAACGGTCTTCAGGAGAGGGCATATGAGCGGTGACTACGTATTGGTGATAGGTTCAGCAGTGCTGGAAATGAGCGCCCGTCCAACGGAAGTATTGCGCCAGGGCGCCCGCCAAGATGGACATATCCACTCCTCGGTCAGCGGCGTCGCCCGCAATATCGCTGAGAATCTGGCCCGCCTCGATATCGAAACCGTCCTGCTCGCCGCTATCGCCGACGATGATATCGGTCAGCATTTGATCACACATTCGACCTTGGCCGGCATCGATTGCAGCCACGTGATGCGCGTGAGCGGGGCCCATTCTGCCGCCTCGACGCTGCTCTATGAGTCAGAGGACAATTGTACGCGGATCGATGATCTCAGCATCGCCGACGCCCTGGATTCTGACTATCTGCTAGAGCACGAATGGCTATTCGAGAATGCCGCCTTGGTTGTCATCGATGCGACACCGTCTGAAGATGCGCTCGATACCCTGTTTGAGCTGGCGTTGCGACACCAGGTTCGCGTTTGCGCCGATCCCACATCGCCGCTCATGGCGAACCGCCTGAGTAATTACATCCCAAATCTTTACCTCATCGTGCCGAACGCCAGTGAAACGGCCGCGCTTTGTTCACTGGATGAGCCGGCGACAGAGCGCGAGTCCGCCATCGGAACGGCGCAGCATCTCGTTAATATGGGCGCCAAGATCGCGGTCGTCACCCTGGGAGAGCACGGACTGGCTTACGCGGACAGCAGCGGCGGCGGCTATATTCGCGCGATTCACACAGACGTTGTTGATACATCCGGCGCTGGCGACGCTTTTTCCGGCGCGGCCATCTTCGGCATACTCAACGATGTTCCGATCGACGAGGCGATGCGCCTCGGTGTGACCGCCGCCTCCCTCACGCTCGCCAGCGAAGATACGGTGCTGCAATCGCTCAGCCAGGAGCTTCTCTACGACGAGCTTTCGGCGTGAGCGCTTGGAGTATGCTGGCTTAGGCCGTCACGCTAGGATAACGATCAAGCACCCAGCGCAGCAGAATAAAATGCCCGGCCAGGCCGGCGAATCCGCCATATTCGCCTAACGTATCGACAACCTGTGCCGCGCTTTTCTCCCCTTCGCCGGCGAAGAAGTAATGCCGCAGCGCCGCTTGCAAAGCGACATCGTTTTGACTGACAAAGGGATATTGACCCAGCGCCCGTCCGATTACATTGCTCGCCGTCCAGTGTCCGACGCCCGCGATCATCATGAATCGATCGTAGGCGACTTGCGTCTCTACGCGCCGAATGGACTCAAGATCAAGCTGCCCGCTACAGACCGCCTGCGCGATATCGATGATCAGCGCCGACCGACGATCCGTGATCTTGAGCGCCTTCAGTTGCCTTGGCTCCAGCTCGGCCAACTGACTTGGCGCGGGAAAGTCGTAGACCGTCTGTCCATTTACCGAAACACCGCCACTGAAGAGGGACATCAGTTGGCGCTGCGACCGCATTGCTGTTTTCCAGGTGATATGCTGCTCAATGACAAGCGTGATCAGCGCTTCAAAGACCGACTCCGTGCAAATGATCGGCAAGCCCGCCAGCGGTTCGATGGCGCGCCATAGCTTCTCGTCAGTTTGGGCAAAGTCATAGAACGTAGTCAAGTCTCGGCACAGGCCCAAAAAGTGCAGCGAGGTCCGTCGAATTCTGGTTTCGTTTTCCGCCGACAGTCCGGCGCCGGTAACAACTATGGCGTCATCCGTCCGCCTGTACGACAGCAGTTGACCGTCAGTGAAGCGCCACAGCGTGTCCTGATCGACGACCATTCGCGCCGGGTAGGCGATGCGCTTGACAAATTCCAGGAGCAATTCAAATCGGTAGGCATGTGCCGGCAATGGCAGGCGGAGTTGCCTCATTCCACGGGACCGGGTTCGGGAGCATCCTCGGACGGCGCGGCAGCAGTCCCCGCACTTTCCATCTGTTCAAGCAGATCGAGCTGGCTCTGATAACGGCGGCGCGCCAACTGCCGTAAATCGGCAACGGCGTCAGATTCATCCAGAATTTCAATGCCAAGGAGCGTCTCGACTATGTCCTCCAAGGTGATCAAACCAGCGGTGCCGCCGTATTCATCAATGACCAGAAAGAGGTGATCTTGCTTCGCGATGAATTCGTCGAGCACTTGCGCCACCGAATTGGTCTCCGGAACCACGTCCAATTTTAGCGCGATCTCTCGCAACATCACGCCGATTTCATCAGCGGCCGCTCGTTTGTAGATCTCGTGACGCAGGACATATCCTTTGATATCGTCCGCCGACTCACCATATACAGGGATTCGAGAAAAGGGCAGAAAGGGATACGAGCGCATGATCTCGCCGACAGTCTGATCTTCCGGAAACATCACCATGACGGTGCGCGGTGTCATGACCGTCTCCACCTGCACCTCCGCCAGTTGCAGCAGGTTGGTGACGATGCGGTTCTCCCGTTCTCGTATGCCGCCTTCTTGGGCGCTGATACGGGCCATCACCTGTAATTCCGAACGCGTCACGGTCGGCGCGTCTTCGCTCGGCCGCATAGACCGCGTGACGAACTCAAATGCGAATACGGCCGGCCGGAATACCCAGAGGAGCGCCCGCAGCGAATAAGCAGTAAATGGCGTTAGCTGCTTGGCGTAAACCGCACCCAAGGTCTTCGGGATAATCTCGGAGAATACAAGGATCAGCAGCGTCAGTACGGCCGAGATGATGCCGAAGAATTCGCTGCCAAATATGGCGGTAGCCTCGGCGCCGGCGCCGGCAGCGCCAACCGTGTGGGCGATCGTATTTAAGGTCAGGATGGCCGAAATGGGATGTTCCACATTTTGGCGCAGTCCCTGCATGATGACACCGGCTTCACTGCCCTGTTGCACCAGCAATTCGATATGAGACACCGGCGTGGAAAGCATAGCCGCTTCCCAGATCGAACACAGGAACGAGACGCCAAGCGCAATGACGACGTAGAATATCAGCGCGCTCCATTCGCCCGCGCCCACTGCGCCAGTACCGGCCGCTAATATTGGAATTCCAGAGAAGAAGGTGTCCATGCTGATAAGCTAGCGGGCAACCGGTTGGCAGGCAACCGTTCCCGAAAATACAGATATGCCAAGCATAGCAATCAAGTGAACTGTGCACAAGTTGTAAGGAAACCAGACAATGCAGCATCGACCCTGGCGAATCCGTTTGAATGTCACAACGGAATCGTCCGCGCCAGCGTCGCTTCCCGCCAGACGCAGGTCATTAAGGATTTGAGGGGCTATCGACGCTGCAATCGCTGGAAGTTCGGCGCGCAGGCCGACATGCGCACAGCCGAGACTGTTGCCGCGGTGGAACAGACCATGGCACGCTTAGGTTAACTCCAACAGGACCTTGTGCGGCAACACCAGACGCAGGCGGTCTTCCAATTCACTCAGCAGCATGGCGGTGGCGCCCCAGACCTTGTGTCCGACCATATCATAATAGGGCACACGTACTTCATGGCCGCGGATAATCCGCTGCTCAGCACGTTTAAAGCGCGGCTGCAGCAAGTCTTCCAGCGCAAAGCAGAAGACCTCTTCCACTTCCACGAGATTGGGGACGAAAGCGGGCAAGCCATCGTATCGCGCAACCGTGGGAAAAACATCATGGTGAGATGCCGGAATATAAAAGCGCGGCAAACTGCCCAATACAGATACGCGCCCGCCGCAAATGCCGATTTCCTCGTATGTTTCCCGCAGCGCCGTAGCGGTCAGGCTCTTGTCCTGCTGATCCTGCTGTCCGCCGGGAAAGCTCACCTGGCCGCTGTGACCGCGCAGGCTGGCGTTGCGCAAGGTCAAGACGACATTTAGCCGATCATCACGGTTGAGGAAGACCAGGATCATCACAGCCGCACGCTTCGGGGGCGTATTCCGCTTCTGCCAGCCGCGTGGATTGGGCGCCATCCGCTGCTGTGCCTCTACCGAGTTCTCGGCCCGCAGCGACAGCGCCTGCCGGATGTGCTCAAAATCAATCAGTCTAGCCATGATTGCGGTTCGTGTTTATCACCAAACAAAACGAATGGGTACTTGCCGGGCGGCTGGCTGCGTGATTGCGGAGTTGAAGCAAGCATGAATCAATTGAAGAACTCATTAGCGCGTGTCGGAAATCAGTTGCCGGTCCACTGCGCTATTGGAGAGACGATACGCGGGCCGCGCTGCCCTTGAGCGGCATCGGGGGAGAAACCGACCTAAGACAAAAGCAAATGACGCGGGATAGCAGATATCGCCATCGCCACGCCACCGAATGATTGCGCATGCAGTTGATCAAGCAAGGTTAACTGGTCAGACTATTGCGTACCAAGCCCGGCGCTTGCGCAATGAAACGCCCGCTTCCGCACCACTGCGCCGCGCTGTTCGTACGCGCCCGCGCGAATCGATATGAACCTGCCCCGCCTTCTGCAACCTCTCGAATTCTTCCGGCGTGATCGCCGGGGCGGGTTCGCCACCCAGGCGCTCCAGCCGATCTCCCAAATCGTCGGCCGACGCACCCTCAGGTGAATCGCTCATGTTTTCGTCCAGGCTATCGTTCGGATTCTTATCTTGATCGCTCATCTCTTTCCTCGGTTGTCGCGCCCTGAGGCGATACGCAGTTGTTCGACTCAAACGTTCCGCGCTTGCCACTACCAATACATAGTTTAGTCTATAGACGCGGACTTTGCCAAGTTCAATTCATTGCGCATTGTCATTCGCACGTACGTAAGGCTGCCAGCGGTCGCGAGAAACCTCGCTTGCGTCTGTGTGGCTCGGGCGGTTGCGCTCTGCTCTGTAATACGCAGTTGCGGACGAAAAGTCGTACTAAGTGCCGAGCGACTGTCACCTTATGACAAAGCGATCAACCAAACTGTCCCCTTGCCAGACCCTGATAGCATTGCAGCGCGCGCTCGACTACCGTATCAAAATCGTCCAAGTCTCGGAGATCGTCGTAGGCGACGTAGAGGCCCGTGTACGGTTCGGAGATCGCTTGCGCCGGTACTTTCAGCGGAACCTGGATATAACCGGTCGGCTCTGACCAGGCATAGGCATAAATGTAGGGTCTATCCAGACCCGGGCTAAAAGGCGCGAATCCGAAAGCTATCTGCGGGTCGCTGTGCTCGTTGGCACCGCCGCTCGGAAACCAGATGAAGGCCAGGTCGAAGTGATGCGGCCAAAGCACGATCGGCGTCATGAAGCCGCTCAGTTTGCCGCGAAATCTCGCCAATGCGCCGTATACGGCATTTAGCGTCTGCAAGTATTCTGCTGCCATTGCCGGCTCAATTTCAAACGCGGAATCGTGCGTAATATGTTTCATGGACGGATTGATGTTGTAGCCGCAGTCGCCGGAGATTGTCAGCAATCGTCGCATGAGTGACATCTGGGAATGATCACTGACATCGAAGGCGAATACCGTGTTATCGCCGCGGACAAAGCGCAGTTGCAGGTCGGCAAAGTCAAAGTGAAGCACACCGCCGCAGCGCATCCTGGTTGTCGATATGCCCGTGGCCGTCACGTCAAGACTGAAATGCATGTCATTGGGCAATGGGTCTGAGCAAGCCACGCGAATCGCGCCGACAACCTGCGCGATCTGATGCATTGCGTCACGCGTCGATTCCCAATTTATCAATGTCGCTAGCGCCATTTCGCCATTCCTCCGAACTTGTACTCTCGATAGTGCTCTTGACCGTACTTCCTTATTATTAATTGTGACTTGTAAATATTAGGATCTGCTAAGCTCACGCTAAGCATTGCTACACTCTGCGCTAAGAAATCCAAGCCGAAGTGCTCCGTCTTCCAAATCATTGTACACTGTGTATCAAAATCCAGGGCAGAATTGGAGAAAGCTGTTCAATGATCAATCGCCGATCCTATGATACAACCTATGGGGCTTTCATTCCTGAGGAGATCAGCTTGATGAATCGTTATCTGTCCAAGAGCGTGAAAAATCTGCGACCATCCGGCATTCGGCGTTATTTCGACATCGCCGCCACCATGACGGATGTGGTAACGCTCGGCATCGGCGAACCGGATTTCGTGACACCGCCGCACATCGCGGCAGCCGGCCAACAGAGCTTGCGCGATGGACACACTGGTTATACCTCAAATGCGGGGATTTTCGAATTGCGGGCGGCGATTGCCAATCTGATTGAGCGCCGATATGGAATTCGTTATGAACCTGAAAATGAAGTACTCGTCACAGTGGGAGTCAGTGAGGCGCTCTTTCTCGCATTGAAAGTCCTGCTAGATCCGGGTGATGAAGTGCTGGTGGTCGAGCCTTGTTTTGTCGCCAATCCCGCATTGGTTGAGACTGCCGGCGGTGTTCCGGTCTCAGTACCTACGTCGTCAGCAAACGACTTTCAAGTCACGGCGGAAGCTCTCAAAGCGCGAATCACGCCGCGGACCAAAGCAATCTTACTGAGCTATCCCAGCAACCCGACCGGTGCCATATTGACGCGCCAGCATCTATTGCAGGTGGCGGCCGTCGCCGAGGCACATGATCTCGTCGTGATATCGGACGAGATTTACGAACGGTTGGTCTATGGAATCGAGCATATTAACTTCGCGACGCTGCCCGGAATGTTTGAGCGCACTATCGTACTGAGCGGCATGAGCAAGTCCTACGCGATGACGGGTTGGCGAATCGGTTACGTCACGGCGCCGCGCTCCTTCAGCGAAGCGATGTACAAGATCCATCAGTACCTGATTATGTCAGCGCCGACAATGGGACAGCACGCCGCATTGGAAGCAATATGCCAGGGCGAAGACGATGTCGAAGCGATGCGGCAATGTTATGATCGACGCCGGCGGCTGATCGTTGATGGCTTCAATCGGCTTGGCCTGACCTGTTTCGAACCCCGCGGCGCATTTTATGCCTTTCCTAGTATCACGATCACCGGCATGGATGACGAGTCGTTCTGCGAAGAGTTGCTTCAAGAAGAACGCCTGGCCTTAATCCCGGGCAGTGCATTTGGCGCCAGCGGTCAAGGTTTTGTCCGGGCCAGCTATGCCACCAGTGAAGAAACGATCATCGAGGCGCTGAACAGGTTGGAACGATTCCTGGTGACGCGCGGCGTTGTGTCGCGCGCGAGTGAAACGTTACTAGTGACGTAATTGCGAATTCATGGAATATGGTTTGCCACCGCCCCGGTCTAGATGCCGGGGTTTTTCTATTCTCAAAACGATCGCGACAATTCACATGGCTTCGCATCCTCGCATTGCAAGTCTGATATTCTTCCGCCAGACAAAATGTCTCGCCGGTTGAGGCGGAAATTGTTGCTCTCCAACCCATAGATGTGCCATCATTATCGTATGCTTGGCGTGAGGCGCCGTGTTGCAGTCGGCAAGTAACCCCTACGTTTGTGAGCGCCGATCAACTGACAAGGGGCTGCGGTGGTGTATATGGTAAGATTTCAGTTTGTTACGTGCCATATGCACACTTGCGCCTGAGAACTTTTGTGCTAAGTTAGATTCCGTATTCGATTTCTGCACGGGAAATTCAAGATGGGCGAGTGGAAAACGGTCATCGGCCTGGAAGTGCACGCCGAGATGGAAACCGAAAGCAAGATGTTCAGCAGCTGTCCGGTGGTCGACCGCGTCGAAGCGGATCCCAACTCAGCCGTTGATCCCCTGTCCCTCGGCTTGCCCGGCACTTTGCCGGTGATCAACATGCAGGCGATGGAATTCGGCATCATGGTCGGCCTCGCGCTCAACTGCGAGATTCCGCCTGTCAACCAGTTCGCGCGCAAGAATTACTTTTACCCCGACCTGCCCAAGGGTTATCAGATCAGCCAATATGACCGGCCGCTGGCTATCAACGGCTACATTGACATTGAGCTTGAGGAAGGCGTCGCGAAGCGGATCCGCGTGCGCCGCGCCCACATGGAAGAGGACACGGGTAAACTCACGCATGTCATGGGCGGCAGCCTGGTCGACTACAATCGCGCCGGCGTGCCGCTGCTGGAAATCGTCTCCGAGCCGGATATCGCCAGCGCCGAAGAGGCGGAATCCTATGCGCGCAAGTTGCGCTCGATTCTGCGTTACCTCGGTGTCAACAGTGGCGACATGTCGAAAGGCGTTCTGCGCTTCGAAGCGAATGTCAGCGTGATGCACGAGAGCGATACCCAGCTGCGGGAGCGCACCGAGATCAAGAATCTCAACAGTATCCGAAACATGGGCAAAGCCATCGACTATGAAGTTCAGCGACAGATCAAGCTCTATGGTCAGGGCGAGACGGTCAAGCCGGCCACCTTGGGCTGGGACGAGACGGCACAGAAGATAACCGTGCAGCGCTACAAAGAACGCGCTGACGAGTATCGCTATTTCCCCGAGCCGGACTTGCCAATTGTTGAAGTCAGCCGTGAATGGGTTGACGAGATCGCCGCCGAGCTGCCCGCCCTGCCCGACCTGCTGCGGCAGCGCTTCGTCGATGATATGGGCTTGAGCGCTTACGACGCCGGCGTGCTGACTGCGGAACGCACGGTCGCAGATTATTTCCAGGCTGTCGTTTCCGAAGGCGTTGACGTCAAATTGGCGGCCAATTGGCTGACTTCGGATCTATTCCGAATGCTGAACGCCAACGAACTTGAGCGCGAAACCATCGATTCGATTCCGATATCGGCCGCCTCCTTCGCCAACCTGCTCAAGCTGGTAGAGAGTGGCGCGATCAACCAGAGCACGGCGCGCAAAACTGTCCTGCCGGAAATGTGGGATACCGGCGCGGATGCCCGGGAAATCGTCGACCGAAAGGGCTTGGCGCAAATCTCCAACCCGGACCTGATCGGCGAGAAAGTGGACAACGTATTGGCCGAAAATTCGGACATGGTTGGGCGATGGCTCGCCGGCAACGACAAAGTGATCAATGCCATTTTCGGCCGGATCATGGGCGAGATGCGCGGCAAGGGCGACCCCGCGATCGTCCGCCGTATCTTGCAGGAACAACTCGAAAGCATGAAAGAATAGCCAATAGACTTTGGGAGAAAATCAAGATGACATGGCATCAAACAATCATTGTAGGCAACCTGGGCCGGGATCCCGAACTGCGATACATGCAGAACGGACGCGCCGTCTGCAACTTCAGCGTCGCCGTCTCGGAAAGTTGGCGCGATCGTCAGACCGAGGAACGGCGCGAGAAAACCACCTGGTATCGCGTGGCCGTTTGGGGCGCGCAAGCCGAAACCTGCAACACCTATCTGTCATCCGGGCGGAAAGTCATGGTGATTGGCAATGTGCAGGCGCGCGGCTACCTGAACAACAATGGCGAGGCGGCGGCGTCTCTCGATCTCACCGCGCGTGACGTGCGCTTCCTCGGCAGTCGCGACGAAGGACAGCAAGGCGGCGGCAGGAGTGGCGGCGGTCAGCAGGGTGGACAGCGCGACAGCGCGCCTCGTGATGACCGCGCCTCAAACTGGGCTGAACCACCGGGTTCGGTCGATGACATTCCCTTTTAGTTTTGAGCGTCCGCGTCTAGTTTTGGCTGATCGAAAACGGCGCTGCCCGTGTCCAACTTCAGCGTCGATCTAGAGGGAAAGACTGCCCTGATAACAGGCGCGGGGGCCGGTAGCGGTCGCGCAATCGCGCTTGCCCTGGCTTCAAGCGGCGCCAAGGTTGCGGCGGCCGATCTCAATATCGAGCGCGCCGAAAGCGCTGCCGAGCAGATCGAGCGCGGCGGCGGCACTGCGATCGCGCTACATGCCGATGTCTCCAATCGCTTCCAGGTCGCCAACATGATCGAGCGTACGCGCGATACATATGGTGGAATCCAGATACTGGTCAACGCTGCCAGCGCCTTCCGTGCCGAACCCATGCTCCAGATCGATGAATGGGATTGGCGGCGTCAACTTGAAGTCAATGTCACGGGCACATTCTTCTGCATGCAATTGGTCGGCCGGGTGATGGCGGACGAAGGCGGCGGGGCAATCATCAACCTGATTTCCGCCGATGCCTTGCGTTCAACGATTCCGGCCGGTATCGGCTACATCACCGGCGGAGCGGGCGTCATCGGCATGACGCGCCAGGCCGCGCGCGAATTGGCGGAGGATAGCGTAAGAGTCAATGCGATCGCGGGAGGGAACCTGCGCGATGTCGATGCGTTGATCACCGCATCGCCTTCCAGCCTGCTCGAACACGGCGGGACGTCGCAGGATATCGCTGGCGCCGCGCTTTTCCTCTGTTCCGACGCCGCCCAGCACATTACCGGTCAAATACTCGTGGTTGATGGCGGTCGCTCGATCGCAGCTGAATAGTCCGGCAGCGCAGCACAGCGATCCGTTTCCCCAAATACCGTTCACTCGCCGGTCGAGCCAAAACCACCCGCGCCGCGCTCGGACTCTGAGAGATCTTCAAGCGTTTCCACGTATTCAACTGATTCAGTACATGCCGGCGCCACCAGCAGCTGCGCAATCTTCTGACCGGCGCGAATCTGAAACGTGTCAGCACCCAGGTTCACGACGAGAATCTTCAGTTCTCCGCGATAGGCACTGTCGATCACGCCTGCAAGCGTATGCAATCCGGCCGCTGCCACACTTGAACGGTCTTTCACCAGACCAACAAAACCTTGCGGGATTTCCAGGTGCAAGCCGGTTTCGACCAGTGCGCGCTCTTGTGAAGCAAGCGCGCAATCGTCGATGGCATACAAATCGTAGCCGGCATCGCCGTCGCGGGGCGCGGCGAATTCGACGTCCAGGGCTCTCATTTTCACGTTGCGATACACGCGCATAGCGGCGATTTACCTGGTATCAATCAGTCGGAAATATTCGTCAGCCAGCGCTTGCCAGGGCGCCAGATCCCAATAACGCCGCGCCGCGCCCGACGGGGAAGGCGCCACGTAGACGCGCGTCCGTCCCACGAACTGATCCTGCCAGCCATATGTGACAGCGGCCGCTGCCGATTTGCGGGTCCAGGCGCGGCAGGCAGTCTTGCTGGTAAATGCCAGAATCTGCGGTTGAAAGCAGCGAATCTTGTCGCTGAGACAATCTGCCCCGAAATCGGCCTCCGTCAGCGTATGATCGGCGCCAGCGCTATACTTTGCCACATCGGTCAGCCCGATACTCAGGCGCAGCAAGGCGCGAAATTCGGTCGGCGCGAACCGCCGAGGCGTCAAACCTGTCAAATGAAGCGTAGGCCAGAAAGCATTCGTTGGGTTGGCGTAATAGGCGCCTTCCCGCGCCGATACCACGCTGGCCGCCGTCCCACAGAAGACCAGGATCAAACCGCACTCCAGGACATCGGGCAGTACCTCAATCATGCAATTCCAGCCCACTATCGACTACGATCAAGTTTTTCTGATGGGTCTCATGGTAGAATTCCTCGAGTTTGGGCGGAAGCACGAACTCGAGGTTGCCGACCAAAGCCCTCAAATAGGCCACCGTCGCCTCAAGACATTCGCGACCCGGCACGCTGCCATGAGACGGAATCGCAAGCTCCAGTTCGTCCTTGCCCGCCCACAGCTCGAGCGAGGCAAGCCAACTGCTCAGCAGCCGGGAGCTGTTGACAACCGGCAATGGCGTTTCGATGGCGTCGCCGCCGAGCAACACGCCCCACTCCGGAATCCAGCCGACAATGCAGTCGATCGTGTGCCCCGGCAAATGATGCAATTCCAGCGTGACGCCGCCCAAATCCAGCGAAAGGCGAGCGGTAAAGGTGAGATTCGGCGGCACGAGATCGACGCTATCCCACCTGCCTGATTCCGCCAACTGCTTGCGGCGCAGCAGTATGGGAATATCGTCGTCGAAACGCTTCAGACACTCAGCATGCGCGATGATATTCAGGGGCTTCCGCGCCAAGCCGGCAGTTCCCCAAATATGATCCCAGTCGCCATGACTGTAAACCACTTGAAAGGGCTTGTCGCCTAACAGCGGTGTCAGAAGCTGCATGTCGTTGGGATGGGTCAATGTGTCCCAGACTACCGCTTGCTTGTCGCCGATGACGACAACCGCGCGCACCTGCATGTCAGGCGCTGACACATGCAAAGTCCATAGATTGGGGCTGACTTCTTGAAGCTGCTGCATCTCGATCACCCGGAAGATCTACCAGCCAGGTTGTGGACTCCACCGCTGGCGACGGGCGCTTGAGCCAAACCTGCGGTTACGTGCCTGATTTCACAATTACTTCGAGATCGGGCAGAAGACGGAAGCTGTCCACGACAGCAATGAGAGGCTGTTCAGCCGGACTAACCTCGAGCAGGTCCGCATTGAGGTCCTGAATGCGTAGGTTGGCGATGTGCAGACGATTATCGGTTCCAGCCAACATGACCGCCACGCCGCTCTCGGCAGCGCCGTCCAGCGTGGTCAGCACATAGGACGCCTTGTATCCGGTCGCGCCGGCAACGTCTACCGCTTCTACTGTCTGTGTTTCCACACCGCTACGCCAATTTTCGAGCCAGGCGGCAGCTTCGTCCTCGCTCGCTAACGCCACATCATAGGTTGCCACGCCGAGAATCGCGCCGTCGCCGGCGATTGTCGCGGGCAGCCCCTCAGCCGCGTCGGAAACCTCCCAGCCCTTGGGAAAACGCACCATATGCTTGTCAAGATTGTCAAAGTAGGCATCCCAGTCGAAAGGCGCATCGGCATAAATCGGCAGCGGTTCCACAGAATCGGACACGCCCCGCAGCAGGTACTTGAGCTGCTGTGGCGCATTCTCCGCGGTGACGACGCGCACGCTGTAAATGTCTCCATTTGCCAGCCGGGATTCTTGCCGGGCGATGAGATAGGACCGTCCGCGCCGCAGGTTGAAATCAATGCGAACGACGCCGCTGTCAGTCACTGAACGACCGGTTTCTTCCCAACTCGTGTAACCGCTCCAGGTGTGACCCAGCCAAGCTTTGTCGAGAAAGCCGCTCAAGGCGTCCGCGTCGCTGATGTCAGTGTAGTTCTTGTTGATCCGCACTTCCACCACGCTCAGCGCATCACTGTTGCTCAAGCCGGCGCGCAATTCATCCGCCGTATTGCTATCCGAAGCTGGCTCCCAACCGGTGGGCGCGCCGATGGTAAACAAGCCGGAACGATGCAAGTAGCGGCTGTCGAAATCGATCGTTTCAATGTCAGGCGGCGCTGGCAGAGTCGGCTCCGGAAATGGAGTCGGCTGTGGCGAATCCTGCATGCTGCCTTGGCTCACCTGCCCGGAAAGCATCGGCAGGATCAAGCTGCCCACCATCGCGACTGTCATTACAATCCCGATGATGTAGGTTAAGGTCTTGGTTGTTTTATTCATTCAGGAGCGGCTCCAGAAGCGCTGTCAAAACGCGGCCATCATACCGCAAAAGGCACACACTGTTAAGCAAGACTTTTTATCCCTATAATCCGTCGTTGGCAGAATCCCACAGGTTGGCGCCGGCAGCCCCCACATGAATCGCTCGCGGTCGCCGCGCGCCGCCATTATCATTGGACGGATGCAGGAGGATATCGAATTCATGCTGCCATCAAGCTTTGTGAGTCGTCCGCTTTCGCTGGATGATGCGGACCACTATACCAGCACCGTCAACGCGATAAGCGCCCAGATCGGCGTGGACGAACAGCTTCAGCCAGAAAGCGCGCTTCTCGAATGGCAGGAGCCGGCCTTTGATCTCGCCAGCTCGTCGTTGGGGTTTTTCGATGAAAAGGGACTGCTGGCCGCTTTTGCCACCTTCTGGGCGACGAACGAAATACCGGTGCGACCACACATCGAATGGGGCGTGCATCCAGACTATCTTGAAGCGGGGCTCGCGGAGCGCCTGCTGTGCTGGGCGGAAGACAAGTGCGGCGAAGTCCAGGAGCGCTGCCCGCCGGAAGCGCGCTTCACTTTGGGCTGTGGCGTTCGTACAGGACACGCCTTTGCCGAAAACGCGCTGGAGCAGGCCGGCTTCGTCGTTAGCCGCTTCTTCTACGATATGGAAATCCAGATGACGGCGCGACCGGAGCCGTCTCCTTTACCGGCGGGTTTCCGCATGCGCCCGTATGACAGGGAACGCGATCTGCCCGTATTGGTCGATGTCTTGCGCGACTCGTTTTCGGATCACTTTGGCTATATGGAAGAACCCTTCGAGAAAGAGCTGGAGTTATTCCGTCACTGGATTAATGACAACCCGCACTTCGACCCCGATCTCTTGATTCTGCCGGCGGACGAATCAACCGGCGAGGTAGCCGGCTGTTTGATCGGGCTGACGCAGGATCGTGTAAAGGCGGAGGCCGGTTATATTGATGGGGTCGGCGTGCGCCGGGCATATCGGCGACGCGGCCTGGCTACGGCGATGCTCAAACGCAGCTTCGCTCAATTCTGGGATCGCGGGATGAAAACGGTGCGTTTGGATGTGGACGGCGAGAGCCTGACAAATGCGGTGGCGCTCTATGAGCGGGTTGGGATGCAGGTGATTCAGCGCCACAGCGTCTACGAAAAGGTATTGCGCGATGGCGTCGAATTGGCGAAGGTGGCGCTGGAGTAACCATGAGCTGCGATGTTTCGCGCGTTTGGCTGGAATCGCCAGCACGCTACGACAACCGGTATAAAGTATCCACATGAGAACGCCCGCCGGCAAGTCAGACTACGCCGAAGTAAATGGCGCCCGGCTCTATTACGAAATTGCCGGCAGCGATACACCCCTGGTCATGATCCATGCCGGAATCGCTGATTCGCGCATGTGGGATCAAGAGTTTGAGCATTTCGCCAGCAGCCATCGAGTCTTGCGATTTGATATGCGCGGCTATGGCAAGAGCCTTCCGGTTCCTGGCGATTTCAATATTCTGGATGACATGACCGCGCTTCTTGCCGAGCTCAACATGATCGAACCGATCATACTCATGGGCTGCTCGATTGGCGCCGGGCTTGCGATAGAATTCGCACTGGCACAGCCGCAGCGCGTGCGCGCGCTTATACTGCTCGGCGGCTGCCCGGACGGCTTCGAGGCGGACGCGGGAAGCCCGGACGAACTGTTCGCCGAATCAGAACGAGCATTTAACAATGGTGAACTGGATCGCGTCGCTGAACTCGATATCCAAATCTGGTTTGACGGTTACGGACGTACCAAGAACGATGTGGATGCCGAGACTCGGGCAAAGGCCTGTGAGATGGCGCGACTCGTGGCAGAACACGAGTTCAAGCATATTGGCAGCCACGTACGCAAGGCCATTGAGAGACCGGCTGCCGATCGGCTCAATGAGTTGTCAATGCCAAGCCTGATCGTCATTGGAGCCAATGATCTGCCCCTTCTTCTCCTTGCCGCGGACTACATGGTCGAATCTATGCCCAATGCGACAAGAGCGCTCATTGCCGATGCGGCGCACTTGCCCAACATGGAGCATCCGGCGCGTTTCCGGGCGGCGGTCGAGGCGTTTCTCGGCAGCGACTGAGCGTCACAATTGCGCGACCGAGACTGATTGCTTATGTCAGGCCAAGACAACGAAGACCGCTACGAAGATATCCTCAATAGAATCGCCCAACGTAATCCCTTTGGCAAAGCGCGCCCTGAGGCTAAACCGCAAACGCCGCAGGACCGCGCGCTCAATCTCGTCAACGCTTTTGACGCTCTCGCCCGGCTGTCGCGGGATGAATACGAGCGCTACCTCTGTTACGGACCCAAATCATGCCGCGGATCGGCTTGGTCGGGGGCCGCAATCTGGTACCACCGCAAGGGATATCACGGCTATCAGACGCTCTATCTTCTCGGTGTCTGGGCGCATTACAGCGAAAGCGACATCGTGTTGACCGTCGGCATACGCCAACGGCCCTATCGCGCGCCGGTCTATGACGCCGGCGTTTATCGCGTCGCCATCAGGAATAATTTCCGCATCTATTACGATGATGCCGGCGGACCGCCGGGCGAATCTGATCGCCTGCTCTACCAATCGCGCTTCAAAGAAAAAGAGCGACTGTCACAGCGACAATCGCTGCGCGATATTCTGGGAGCCTGGCGTCGGGAGATTGAATCCGGCTAGTCGTCTTCTTCGATGACGATGTCCGTGGTCAATCCGGACGCCGCCAGATCGTCGAGCGAAATGCTGCCCGTGTCTTCCTGGGCAAGAATACTGACACTCTGCTTAAGTCGTTCGCCACAGACCAAACAGTCGGGATCACGCGCGATCTCGATCCAGATGCCGGTATGCGGATCGCTTTCTTGCCCCTCGATAATGTCCATATATGTATTAGCAACAATGAGGGTATTGGCCGGCATCTCCTCATGCGCGTTCGTGCCGCGCAAAAGCTCATTGATGATCAGATCCGTTTGAATGCCGGCCACCTTGGTCACGTTAACCCAAAGACCTGGCTCAGCCGCCAATGTACCTTCCTCCCGGATCATGCCGTAGTCCAGATCGCCGACCGGGTTCATCGAAACCTTGGCGCCCTCGCGCGTTGCTTCCGACCAGCAGGCGTAACAGGGACCAATAAGTGGTCTGATGATGACGTGATCGCCGCCTTCGCCCCGTTCATAGACGCCGGCGTAGGATGCGCTCACGCGTTTTTCCAGGCATTTCTCGTTGATGGCGTATTTCACCTGTTCATGGTCCACCGCCACGACAAGAATATCCACCTCTTCCAGGCAATCCCAGTGATCCTCGATCAGTCCTTCGCGCACCTCTATTTGCGTATCCTCGTTGCGGTGGCGGATCAAATCGGCGACTGCCGTCGCCTTGTTCGTTCCGACATATCGGGAGTCAGCCACGTGCCGCGTCACGTTGCCGCGTTCCAGCAGATCCCCATCGACCAGGACAAACTTCCCGACGCCGCTCATCGCCAGGCTCAAGGCCACGAATCCGCCGCCTGAACCCAAGCCGATCACGCCCACCTTTTTCCGGGCGAGCCGTTCCAGATTATCCGAGCCAATCAGCCTTTCGACACGTTCCCAAATGCTAGTCATTTCACCGTGCCTCTTCTTCTGTCGGCTCATCATCAATGATAGGATTGCTATCGTTCAGACAGTCATCTGCCGAGCGCTCGGAATCTGCTTCCATTTGGTTGGCGGAGTCAGGTTCGTCTCCACCTTCGTCCATCAATTCGTCGTCCAGGAAAACCGGGATTGCCACCGTGGTCGGCTGGCGCAAACCCCGCGCGACTTCAATTGCGATGACGTAATCAATGAGGTATTTGTCGTTTGACCACTGCCATTCCGGCGGGTCGGGAATTGGCGTTGCAATTTCCCACAAAGATTGAAAGGTCGCGACCGGATCCATCAGGTCCAAACCATCCAAAAACGGCGCTTCGAATGCCTGCGGCGCGCGTTCAGGATAGTCGTGCTGCGTGACAAACAAGAGGAAGTTCGACGCGCCTTGCCGGATTGTAAAAAAACAAAATTCCAAGGGCACTTCGCCATCGCATTCATAGAACAAGGTGCGAACCAGCAAGCCATCATCGGCCATCGCCAATGTTTCGCTGGTGAGCCGGTCCGGCAGCACAACGTGCCAGCCGTATTTCATCATCTGGGGCAGCTGCTCGGCCGACACCACTTGCGGATGCACTGGCTGGAAAACGCGGACATCGCGATGGATATACCACCAGTCGACCCGCATATCTGTGCCGTTGTCCATCGGTACGGTGATGTAATTCACTGACAATTCCGATTCGCCGATGATCGACGCATGCCCGACTGTCACGATCGGCACCAGCAGGAATTCCATTGCCAATTCTTCATCATCGAGCCAGCCGAGCGCTGTCATAAGATCGCCGTGGCTGGGCTGGATCATTGAGCCGGGCTGCTTGTGCCAATCGCCAAGATAACGCAGCGGCACATCAAAGCGGTCGGGCAAGGCAGCAGAACCGCGGTGCCTCTCCCGATGAAAATGCCAATTCTCCTGCAGCCACCAGATGGTCTCATCCTGCGAGGCATCGCCCTGCTGAAACGTATGGGAGCGCCTCACGGCCGTCTCATCGGGCGAAATCGTATCGAGCACATAGATGGTGGGCAAACCCTCCGGTGTATCGTCTTCAACGATAAAGCCCACCATGGCTTCACCTGTCTCATCGGCCATGAATTGGCTCGCGGCCGAGAGCATCCTGGCTACCGCCCGCCGCGACAAAACCAGGTTGGGCACGATACCGCGTGAAATCATTGCCATCCCCCGCAAGCGCTTCCTGATGTGTTCGATTTCCAACTGCATGAGCTTGAGAAACTCGCGCTCATCCATGGTCCGCATGATCAACGTCTCCGGCGGCGTGGCAAGGGTGAACTGGCTTTGATGCGCTCCTCGATGCCGGGCCAATTCCCGGTTGAGCGCCAGGTGTAATAGGCGTAGAGCCATTGAATCGCCCAGCCGCCTACGGTCACCGCCGTCGATTTCGAGGGGTTCCAGCCGTATTGTTCGCCATCTTTCGGGTTAAAGAGGCAGAGCTGCCCATCCTCGTATTGATGTTTTTCGCTGTAGATTCGCGGTTTGATGCAATAGGCTTCGGCCGGGCGGTTGGGATATTCTTTCGGATAGACGATCTTCAAGCTGTGATATGGTGACTCGAGAATGCTCATGCTGATCTCGACAATGCCTTGCCAATAGAGCAAGCCACCGAATGGGGGAACCACCAACGCGAAAGTGTTGCCAAAGGTGGCTTTCATCGCCTCCACTTCCCAGATGAGACGGGACGAGACATGTCTGCGCGACCCCCACCAATTGGACATAAGCTGCACTCCGCACCACGGTTATCCCAATCTTAACAGCTTAACTCTATTGCCCATCGCGCTTATTGTCCAGTATCAGCACACCCTTTAAGGCGCACTAATCAAGGTCTAATGCGGGCCGGACAATCTCGTCGCCGCAGGGCATCGCGGCTGGTTTAACCGCCTGCAATGACCGCGCACGCGCTGATTAAATGCAAGATGTACGGGATGTCAACTCTCACACGTCTCTAACGCAAAAGTGAAATTTACCACAAGCGTGGACAGACGCTTCAACTCTCTGCTAAAACAAAAAGGTCAAGCGGGATGGCACGGCTTCAGCACCTGTTCACATACCCGATTGACCTTCGTCTATCATTGCCAATCCTAACCGGGATTGGCGGCCAATTCAAGGAGTTCACTGTATGTCCCAGCACCGTTTTGTACTGGCAAGCCTTGTTGCAGCGCTAATTGTGCTGCTCGCCGCCCAAATTCTGACGAGAGCGCAAGATACGCTTACCATCTATTCAGGCAGAAACGAAAGCCTGGTCGGACCCATTCTGGCCCAATTCACCGAAGACACGGGCATCGAAATCGAAGTCCTCTATGGCGGAACCAGCGCCGTCGCCAATCAGATCCTCACAGAAGGCGAAAACAGCCCTGCCGATGTCTTCATAGCCCAGGATGGCGGCGCGCTTGGCGCCTTAGCCGCCGCCGAAATGCTGGCGACCTTGCCCGACGAAACTCTGGAACGCGCGGTCGATTCTGCCTTCGTCTCGCCGGACGGCGTATGGATCGGCTTGAGCGGACGCGCGCGAGTGCTGGTCTACAATCCGGAGCTGCTAGAGGAAATGGGACTGCAATTGCCAGATTCTATTCTGGACCTGACTGACGAGACCTGGCGTGGACTGGTAGGCTGGGCGCCGACCAATGCGTCATTCGTCGCCAACATCACGGCGATGCGTGTGCTGCTCGGCGACTGCGATGCCGAAGATTGGCTAGTTGGCATGATCGCCAACGATGTGCACGCTTATCCGAAGAATACGCCGATCGTCCAAGCCGTCATCAATGGCGAGGTGGTCGTTGGATTGGTTAATCACTACTACCTTTTCCGTTTTCTGGCGGAAGATCCGGAAATCTCCGCGACACTGCATTTCTTCCCCGGTGGCGATGTTGGCTCGCTAGTTAACGTGGCTGGCGCAGCGATCCTGGAGAGTAGCGATCAGCCCGATGCAGCGCTGGAACTGGTCAACTATCTGCTCAGCGATACGGCCCAGGCATACTTCGCAGAAACCACCTACGAGTACCCGCTGGTAGACGGCATCGAACCGTCGGTTGAAATACCTGCGTTGGCGGACATCGAAGCGCCGGAAATCGACCTATCCGAACTCGACGATCTACAAGCAACGCTGGAAATGATTGAAGAAAGCGGTGCGCTGAATTAGCGCAGACAGCACATCAGCAGCGAGGACGACAGCACACTTCGCCCTCGCCAGCGTGGAGAATAATGCAGTTACCGAGCGTCATCCCACCAAGGTTTAGACCTAACGGACACCATCATTCTGTATTGGCGCGCTGGCAGGTTGGCAACAGGCAGATCGCGCAAGGCGCAAGCCTGGCTGTCGTTGCCGTTGTCATGGTGCCGGTCGTCTATCTGGTGATCGGCGCAATCAGCGCGGGCCAGGACGGTATCGACTATGTGCTTCGTACACGGACCTTGCTCATCATCGCCAACAGCATCGCGCTTATGCTGGTGGCGACGCTGTGTGCAACAGTCATCGGCCTACCCTTCGCCTGGCTGACCGGCCGCTGCGACCTGCCAGGGCGCCGCGTCTGGCTGGTCCTGGGCTTGGCTGCGATGGTCATGCCCTCATACCTGACGGCGGTGACTTACAGTGAGGCCTTTGGTCCCAAAGGAATTCTGCAGTCGATGCTGGAGCCCTTCGGCGTCGACCGTTTGCCCGGGATCAAAGGATTTGTAGGCGCGACACTGACGGTGGCCTTCGTCACGTTTCCCTATATTGTCCTGCCCGTGCGCGCTGCGATTCTGCGCTGCGATCGCAGCCTGGAAGAGGCAGGTCAAAGTCTGGGATTAAATCGGTGGCAGGTATTTCGTCAGATTATTTTCCCGCAGCTGCGCCCGGCGCTCTCCGCCGGGATGCTCATGACCGCCCTCTACAGTTTGAGCGACTTCGGCGCGGTCGCGGTCATGAACTTCAACGCCTTTACACGCGCGATATTCATTCAAACCGAGTCATATCGCATGGATAAAGCGTCGGTGCTGGCGCTGCTGCTGATTGTGATGACGCTGTTGCTGCTTTATCTTCAGTCGCGCTTGCAGAGTCGTGGCCGGCACTATCGCATCGGAACCGGCGCGGCGCGCGTTCCAGAGACCATGCCCCTGGGCAAGTGGAAGTATCCGGCGCTGCTCTTCTGCAGTGCCGTGATCTTCGTCGGCGTTGTGATTCCCGTGCTCGTGCTGTTCAAATGGCTATTGGGGCATACGCTCACGAATCCTATCCAGGTTTCGATGTCTGAGCTGGTGAGGAACACGGTCGGTGTCAGCGCCGTTTCAGGGATTGTCGTGACGCTTGCCGCTTTTCCCTTGGCGCTCCTGGCAATGCGCGCCACAACACGCTTCAACCGCGTACTGGTCAATCTTGCCTACACCGGCAACGTCCTGCCCGGCATCGTTATCGCCCTCGCGCTCGTATATTTCGCCACTCAGAACGCCCTGAGTCTTTATCAAACATTGCCGCTCCTAATCATCGGCTATGCCATTCGTTACCTTCCGTTCAGCATCGCCGCTACAGAAAGCGCCTTCACCCAGATCAACCCACGCTTTGAGGAAGCCGCCCGCAGTCTGGGTCTGTCGGCCTGGGCGACGCTGGCAAAGATCACAGTGCCCTTGGCACGCGGCGGAATCCTGGCGGGTTTGGCGCTAGTCTTTCTTAACGTGATGAAGGAACTGCCGACTACGCTTATCCTGCGCCCAATCGGCTTCCGTACCTTCGCCGTCCGCATCTGGAGCGCCTACGATGAGGCGTTTCTCTCGTCAATTGCCTTACCCGGATTGTTGCTAATCGTAGTGTCAGCTTTCGCCTTGGCGATCATCCTCCGGCGAGAAAATGCGGTTAGCTAGCGCGGCAACTTGTTCACGCAGGTCGCTCCGCAGCGTCGCCTTACCGTCCGAGATTGGCGCCGGGAGCCTGCGGCTCGAAAACGACTTGCCGGCGATGCTGATCACGTCGTCAACCGAAGGCGCTGCAATAGCCAAACTCAGCCTGTCAGTCTCTTGCGCCAAGTCGATTTCCCCTTTATGCATTTCACTTTTGCACTATGCTTGATCGCGTGGATTAGTTAGACGTATCGCTACGGGCATGGAATACTCGCTTCAAGCCGACCAGCTCACCAAACACTACAATGGCCAATCACCGGCCGTAAATGACATTACGCTCAGGGTACGCCCCAGCGAATTCCTGACAATACTCGGTCCGAGTGGCGGCGGCAAAACGACGACGCTGCGTCTGCTCGCAGGTTTCGAAAAACCATCAGGCGGTCGTATCCAGATTGGCGAAAACATCGTTGCCGATGAGGCTCATTTCGTACCGCCAGAGAAGCGCAAAGTTGGTATGGTCTTCCAGGACTACGCGCTGTTTCCACATGTGAATGTCGCGGAAAACATCGCCTTTGGCATACGCGAGCCACGGACGAGCCGTCAGCACAAGGTTGAACGACTGCTCTCTCTAGTCGGCTTGTCCGCGTATGCCGAGCGCATGCCGCATGAGCTTTCCGGCGGCGAACAGCAACGCGTGGCTTTGGCCCGCGCTCTTGCTCCCAATCCTGACATTCTGCTGCTAGACGAGCCTTTCTCCAATCTCGATACGGGCTTGCGGTCGCAAGTGCGAAGCGAAGTCCGTCATATCCTGCTGGAGACCGGCACGACAGCCATATTTGTCACGCATGACCAGCACGAAGCGCTCAGCCTGTCCGACGAGATCGCGGTGCTATTTGAAGGTAAACTAGTGCAGGTTGCGACGCCGCATGTGATCTACAATCGTCCCGCCAACGTGCGTGTGGCAAAGTTTGTCGGCGAAGCGAATTTCCTCCTCGCCGAAGCCCACGGCATGACCGCTGACAGCCGACTGGGCGAAGTCAAGCTGTTTCACCCAAAGACTGGGCCAGTGCAGCTAATGATCCGCCCGGAAGCGTTGGCGGTCAACTTTGATGAGCATGGGACGCGGGCAACCGTGCGCTGGCGTGAGTTCTATGGGCATTATCAACGGCTGGGCCTGGCGCTTACCGATGGCACGGAATTAATCGCGCATACGGGCGTCGATCGATATTTTCAGCGAGGCAACAACGTTTCGGTGTCACTCGCGCTGCCCGCGTTGGCGTATGACACGGCTAGCCAGATCATGCTGTCATGATGACAGGGTTGCTGCCCTGAGGGAGCCATGTCCTTAGCGCATGGTCTCCGAAGCAGCGCTCCGTTTTGCAGCCGGCAACCAAACCCGAAAAACTGTGCCTCTGTCTCGACCCCGGCTCGCCACAGTGATTCGCCCGCCGTGGGCCTCCACGATCTCCCGCGCAATCGCCAAACCCAGCCCGGTGCCGCGTCGTGGTCCACGCGCCTTGTCCACTTGATAGAAGCGCTCAAATACACGAGGCAAATCGTCATTTGGGATGCCGATACCCGTGTCACGGATTGACACCGTCACGCCGTCAGCGGCGCGCTTGCAGGTCACGTGCGCGTTGCCGCCCGCGGGCGTGTACTTCAGCGCATTACTGATCAGATTTACCATCACTTGCGCCAGACGGTCGCCATCGCCGATTACCGCTGGGACGGCTGCCCTCGCTGAATCCAGCTGAATATCCCCTTGTTCGGCGACCACGGTCATACTTTGCGCCACCGCCTCAATAAGCTGTGCGACATCGATACGGTCGCTCTTCATCGAGAGCTTACCCGCTTGCAAGCGCTCAAGGTCCGTCAATTCGACCACCATGCGGTCCAGGCGACTTGCTTCCTCAAAGATGATCTGCGCCGCCTCTTTCGTGTCTTCGGCCGCGCCATCGATGATCGCCTGCGCGTAGCCCTGAATCGAAGTCAGTGGCGTCTTCAGGTCATGCGAGACATTACTCAGGAAATCACGCTGCGCGCTGTTCGCCGCCAGAACTTCCGTCGTCATCTGATTGAAAGAATCCGCCAGCGTACGCACCTCGGGTGGACCGCTCACCGGAACGCTCACCTCATAGTCACCGCGCGACACAGAAGTCGCGCCCTTAGCCAGGCGCTGCAACGGTCGGGCGATCGTGCGACTGATCAGCGCCGCCAGGATTATTGCCACGGCAATACCGACGATTCCCGCCTGGAGAAGTGGTGGCGCCAGGGCCCTGCCAAAAACCGCCAGCGTGTCCTGTAGACTGACCGTGGGCCGCGGCTCGGCCAGCAGCCAAATATCTACCTCGGCTGCTCGATCGCGAAAACGACGCTGCTGCCCAAACGTTAGACCGCCGTAAAGCCATTCGCCGCCACCGGGATCGGCGAATCCGCCAAAGAATTGTTCGCTGCCGCGCGACAATACTTTCGCGAGCTGTTCACTCTGATAACTTTCCCCATGCAATTGTATGGGCTCGCCCGGTCTATACTTCCGCGCGCTGTCATAGAGCACGCGCGTACCATCAGACGTCAGCCGTAGCTGCAGCGTCCTGACCTGCCGCGTCTCAGCAAACTTATCCAAAAGGTCATTAACTTGATCTTGCAAGAAGCTTAGGTTCGGATCGGCGGGGATATCAGCAATATAGTCGAGATAGTTGAGACCTTGGGTTAAGGCAGCCAAGCGTTCGTAGGTCGGTTCCGGCGGCGCCGCGCGATTGCCGATTAGAACAACTACCGCCAGCGCTCCCACGCCAAGTGTCATCATCAGCAGCACGAGGTACGACGTCAGCAGGCGCAGCCGCAAATTAAATGAGAGGCGCAGCTTGCTAGCAATCATCAAGCTTGTATCCTACCCCCCAGACCGTCTCGATCACGGGATCCATGCCGCGCAACTTGTGCCGCAGATGGGCAATATGCACATCCACAGTGCGAGTTTCGCCGGCAAAATCATAGCCCCAGACCACACTTAGCAAACGCTCGCGGCTGAATACAATACCCTTATTCTCAGCCAGGGACTGCAACAAGTCGAACTCCTTCATGCGCAATTCAATCGCCTGACCGTTTACTTCCACCCGGCGGCGCCGCGCGTCAATGGTGAGATTGCCGAGGACGATCGTCGCCGGCAAATCGTCGCCGGCATCGCTACGATCGGCGCGCCGCAGTATCGCGCGGATTCGCGCCACCAGCTCTCGCGGATTGAAAGGCTTGGTCAAGTAGTCATCGGCGCCCAGCTCCAAGCCGACAATCTTATCGATATCTTCACTGCGCGCTGTCAACATGATGATCGGAACATCAGATTCTTCACGGACGCGCCGGCAAACCTCCAGGCCATCCATGCCCGGCAGCATCAGGTCCAAGACTACCAGGCTCGGTTTGTCGGCTAAAATCATACGCTTGGCGACTGAGCCATTGGTCGCGCTGGCCACCTGGAAACCATCTTGCTCCAGATACATCCGGGCAAGATCAACGATGCGCTGCTCGTCATCCACAACTAGAATTGTATCGGCCATAGGTTGATCCGGATCCGTCGTAGTAAGGACCTGCACGGTAACGACGATTGCTCCTGCCAGTGCGCCAGCGCGGTCACCTCAATTATTGCGCATCACGATGACAATTGCGTAGTAGCTCTGTAAACATCCTGTAAAAACTTGGATCGCCTCGGGCGTAGCGCGTTCTGATGCCGATCTGGCCGGATACTTGCGCCAGCTAAAATTGGTTATAGGTCTGATGTTTGACATTGGATAGAATAGCGCGCATTGATGTCAATCATTCGAGAATAAACAGATGACCGTGCTACCAATCATCCAACCGGATAACCCTCTTCTACGCCGGCAAGCAGTTCGCGTCAACGATTTCGGCGACCAGTTTCAGTCCCTGATTGATGATATGTACGACACAATGATTGATGCGGAAGGGGTCGGCTTGGCCGGTCCACAGGTTGCCCAGAGCTGGCGCATCATCGTTGTACGCTTGCCCGACAGTGAAGAAGCCCGGGAGAAACATGGCGACAGCGCCGGCAGTCTGCACGTGGTCGCGAATCCCACCATCACGCGGCGCAGCGATGCGATCGTGGCTGGCGTCGAAGGTTGCCTGTCTTTGCCCGGTCTGCTGGGTGAGGTCGAGCGCCACGAAAGCATTGAAGTAACCGGACAAGATCGTCACGGTACGCCGATCCGTCTGGCGGCAGATGGCTGGTTGGCGCGCGTATTCCAACACGAAATCGATCACCTGGACGGCATCTTATACATTGACATCGCAAGCAGAGTCTGGCGCCCGGAAGAGGAAGAGGCGATCACCAGCGATATTGCCGAGGCGTAATGAGCGCTGACATCCGTCTTGCAACCTGCGCCGACGCCGACGACATCCTCGATATCTATGAACCAATCGTCCGCGATACTCATGTGTCGTTTGAGACGTCGGTACCTGACGAAGCGGAAATCGCCGACCGCATAAGCAAGACGCTGCGCCAGTATCCATGGCTGATCTGTGAAATCGATGGACAGCTGGCAGGCTATGCTTACGGGGGCGCATTTCGCTCCCGTTCCGCCTATCAATGGACCGCCGAGACAACCGTCTACATCCATCCGAATTATCAGCGGCGTGGCGTCGCGCGTGCTTTGTACTGCTCGCTCATCGCGATCCTGTGCGAACAGGGATACCGCAATGCTATCGGTGTGATCGCGCTGCCCAACGAAGGCAGCATCCGTGCCCACGAAGCCGTCGGTTTCCGCAAGATCGGCACAATCACAAACGCCGGATACAAGAACGGCGCCTGGCGCGACACCGGCTGGTGGCAGCTTGAGCTGCGTCCGCTGTCCGCGTCGCCTCATCCGCCGCGTCCGATTCATCAATTGGCCAACGAAAGAGATTTTGCCCTGTTGCTAACAAGAGGGCTGTCCAGCATCAAAGCGATAAGATGAGGAGCGTGCTATGCCTGATGCCAAGCGTCCGATTACCGCCGAAGACCTGAACCGCATCCACTATCTGCGGGACCCAGAGATCAGTCCCGACGGGCGTTATGTCGCCTTTGTCAAGGTTTCGCCCGATCCGCTTGAGAAAACCTACAAGCAGAATATCTGGCTTCTCCCGCTAGATCACGGCGAGGCCATTCAATTGACCCGCGGCGACAAAGACGGCCAGCCGCGCTGGTCACCCGACGGAAAGCAGCTCGCCTTTGTTTCCAGCCGCGGTGACAAGGCTCAGGTATTTCTGCTGCCGATAGCTGCGCCCGGCGGTGAAGCGCGCCAATTGACGAGCATGGAAAACGGCGCTCACAGGCCGAGCTGGTCGCCCGACGGGGGTCGCATCGCCTTTCTTGCTCCTGCGAGCGCTGAGGAGCGCGCCGGCGAAGAGTCTGACGAAGATGCTCCAACGGATCCGATAGACAAGCTGGAGAGTAAGCACCGCAAGGAACGAAAGGCTGAAGACGAGTTGTATCGTTGGGATCCGCGCACGATGTGGCGCATTCCCTACCGCCAAGGCACGTCCTACGTTGACGAACGCTATGATCAGGTGTACGTCGTCGAAGCAGCGGATTCGTCTGACGTCAAGCCGAAACGACTGACAGACATCAACGCGGCTTATTCACAGCCGCAATGGTCAGCCGATGGGGCGTCGATTTTCACTTCTCGCACGACGCTCCTGGAGGGTGATGAACCTTGGCGCTCCATGAACATCTATCGGCTGGTCGCCACTTCCGGCGAAGAAGAATCGCTGACCGCTGGCGAATTCAGCGCATACGCCCCACTTCCTTCGCCCGATGGAAAATGGCTGGCCTACGAGCGCCAGCAAATTGGCGCCACCGACTTGCCCACCAGATTGGTCGTCATGGCGCTGGACGGCGGGGTCGAGCGCGTCGTCAACGAAGCGCTGGATCGTGAGGCGGTTGACTGGGCCTGGTCGCCGGACAACGTTCTTGCGCTGACCGTAGAGAGCGAAGGCAATATCCTGCCCTGGACTTACGATCCGGCGGCGGACAGCCTGGTTCAAGCGCAGGATGGCGTGTACGAGATTGAGCAGATCGATTTCGGCATCGACGGAATATCGGCGATGACTGTGTCCACGCCGCGTAATCCACAAGAGCTTTACATCCTGAAAGCAGGCGAGTTTACAGAAGCGACTCGCTTCAACCACGAGTGGCTCGATGAAGTGATTGTGCAGGACGTGCGCGAGCTGCGGATTCAGTCGACTCACGGCGAAGTGCAGGGCTGGTATCTGCTGCCAATCGCTTATGAACCCGGCAAACGCTATCCCCTCGCCCTCAACATCCACGGCGGACCACATGCCGCCTGGGGCTTCTCTACCAAATCGATGTGGCACGAGTGGCAGTTTCACGCAGCGCGCGGTTACGCCGTCTTCTACTGCAATCCGCACGGCAGCGGCGGCTACGGCCGCGACTCTATGCGCAAGCTGCACGCCGCCTGGGGGCCGGTCGCGATGGATGACATTATGGTGGGCGTGGATGCCTTCTTGACAATGGGAATCGCCGACGAGAACCGAATGGCGATTACCGGGGGATCATATGGCGGCTACATGACCGCCTGGATTATCTCACACACCGACCGCTTCAAGTCGGCCGTCTCCCAGCGGGGCGTATACAACCTGTCCAGCTTCTACGGTACATCGGATGTACCGATGTTGATATCTAACGAGTTTGACACCGAGCCCTGGGAGGATCACGAAGTCTATTGGGAGAATTCTCCCCTAAAACATGCGGCGAAGATCAATACGCCTCTGCTGCTAATCCATTCGGAGAACGATTTCCGCGTACCGATCGAGCAGGCCGAGCAGCTATTTGCCTGGGTGCGCCGCGCAACCGACACGCCGGTTAGCATGCTTCGGTATCCGCGTGAAGGCCACGAGTTATCGCGGAGCGGTGAACCGAATCATCGGATTAGCCGTCTGACGGCAATGATTGACTGGTTCGACCGGTATACAGGCGAGTAGAGAATAGCGCGTTACGAAAGGCGGTCGACGGGAAACTGCTGAGCGAAGACGGTGAAATAGAGCCGAACCTTGGCGATGAGATCGCGTCGCTCGGCATCGGGCAACAGACCGAAAACAGCGCGCAATTGATCCATCAGCGCCCGCTGCACAGCCACAAAGCGCGCCGCGCCTGCCGACGTCATGATCACGTCAACCGAGCGGCCATCGGCTTCATTGCGCCGCCGTTTCACCAGGGGCGGTTCCATCCGTTCCAGTCGTTTAACCAAGCCCGTCATGGTGGCGCTCGTCAGGTGATGATCGCGCGCGATATCACCGATACGGCATTCGCCTTCGTTTTCCGACAAAGTCTTCAAGACATAAAACTGGGGCGGCGTCAACTGGTGCGCCTCGAAGTGGCTCGCCAGGCGCTTTTCGCCGTCCGTCACGATGTCAAAGAGGATCGACCAGAAATCTGATACATCACGGTCGAGGTTATCGTCCAAACTCTACCGCCCTAGTCCGCTTCTCATTGGCCCAACGCATCCCATACCTCAAGTTTACCACGCACCTCGCGGATTACCTCGTCAACGAACTCCGACGTACTGGCTTGCCCACCCAAGTCGGGCGTCTTGACACCGTTGTAGACCGCTTCCAGCGTCGCCTCATAAATCGCTCGGCTGGCCAGCGCCGCCTCCTTGCTATTGACATAGCGTAGCATGGCGCCGCATGCCAATATCATCGCCATTGGATTGGCAATGTTCTTGCCCATCAAGCTGGGCGCTGTCCCATGCGGCGCTTCGGTCAGCGCAACTTTCACCTTGAAATCGTCATCAAAGGCGATCACAACCGACTCAGCGCCGGCGATTGTTCCAAACATCTTGAGAACGAGATCGCTCAAATTGTCTCCATCGCGATTTAAGGCCGGAATGACCAGCGCCTCGCCGGTCGTCTCCAGAAGCAGCGCATAGGTCGCATCAATGAGTTGCGGGTTGTAGCGTACGCTTTTGTGCAGGCCCGCCGCCCGATCCAGCTCCTCCTTGAACATCCCTTCGTAGATTGGACTGACGGTATATTTCGGTCCGCCGAATACGGCGGCACTGTGCTGCTCGGCATACTGGAACGTGAACTCGGCCACGGCGCGACAGGTACGGCGGCTGATATAGCGCTTGTTGTAGGCGATCTCATCGATGCCCTCCCCCTCGCGCCATTCTTCCGCTGCATAGGCCCCCTCCACCGCCATGCGCACCACTGCAATCGGCGCATGCACGCCCGCCAGGGGACGAACGGATGGAATCCGACGGCCGGTGCGCAGGATCACGCTGCCATGCAAGAGGTCACGGAGCAGCGCATTGGGACTGCCGACATCGTCGGCGTCGCCGGGTGTAATGGTGGCGGCCTTGATGCCCAATCCCGTTTCCAGCACGCGTGCCGCCGCCTCGCGCACGACATCGTTCCTGGTCCGGCGCCGATTTTCCAGCGACAGGTCAAAGGTCTCAAACTCGAGGTTGCGCATGCGGATCACGCTTGGGTCGAGAACGCGCAGCGCCTCGTCAAGCAGCTCCTGCCCCGTTTGATCGCCCTGCAGGACACAGACTGTATGATTGCTCATAGGTTTTCCACCCTCATGCGTGGATTGCAAGGCCTCATCTCCCATTGTACGTGAGGACGCGAAACCTGCGAACAGTCGCCGCTCACACACAGACGGCAAATCAGGGTGAGATATTTTCACACTTGCGGTAAAATGGGAGTTGCTAACTGTCCCAGGTGATACTGACGGGAATGTGATCCTATGCGCGCTTTGAAGATTATTGCTAGCCTCTTCCTTCTTTTCAGCTCGGCCATCGCCGTGCCGGCGCAAGACGACAGCGGCTTTTCATCGACGGTCAATTGGTTCTACAGCGCCTGTGAAGACCGCATGGTGATCGACTTAGAGGGCACGATGCAGTCGGGCTACGACCTCTATTTTCAAGCCTTTGATCTATTTGGCGGTCTGGGTGAGGCAATTACAGGCCTGCGACGCATCAGCGTTAATGGCGACTACTCAGTCAGTCAGGAGATCAATTGGCTGAATGGTGAATCACGAGCGCTGGGCACACCCATCAGCGTCGTCATTCGCATCGGAAGCGAGCTCGATCCGAATAGCACTCTGTTCCAGCAGCCCTCGGATGACTACCTGGGCGAGTGTGAAGAACCAGGCAGCACCTTGATTGCAGGCAGCGATGTCGCTGACGACCCGCGGATGGTTTCTTCGGCCGGGGTTTTCACGCCGGACGGCAGCATGCTTAATCCGGTTTATACGCTGCCACCTGAGCCGATCGTACAAATCGGCGCGCGTCCCAGCGTCGACATCAACGTCGAACCTGGACGGACCGCGGATCCCGGCTTGATCTTTGCTGAATGCCGCGAAGTCGAGGGCGCCGACCCCGGCGTTCTCTACGATACCGATGAACTTCGGGTATTTTGGTCCTGGTATGCCAAGACGCGCGCGCAAGTGCAAGATCACCTGCGAACATCTCAATACGCCATAAGACTGTATGGTCAGACGATTCCCAACGTCCAGGTATCCGAAATCAAACAAATACCCGGCAGTATCAACTGGTGGGTATTCTATACCGTAAACTTCGGCGCAAAATGGCAACCGGATGATTACCACATCGAATTCTCAATAGGTTGGACGGAGCCGATCACCGATGGCTACGAGGACTTCGGGCCCGGCACGCTGAACGAGCGGCTAGGCAGCGGCTGTCAGTTCACTATTCAGCCGAATCCCTGGGGCGTCGCCGTCCTGCACGAACAGCCGTCGATACCGCTGAAGACCTATAACTAGCCGCCGTCACTGCGGTGAGCGGCCTTAGCATCGCCAAATCCAAACGACGGAAATCGTTTCCGGCCCATGCTTCAAACATACGCCAAGTCCCTGCTGGATATTGAACTAACCGCCAGGCAGATCCGTCAATTTGATGAACTGACGGATCTGCTTCTGGCATGGAATCAGCGGATGAACCTGACGGCAATCACCGATCCCGTCGAGATCGCGATCAAACACTATTTGGACTCCCTGACACTACACAAGGTGATTCAGCAATTTCAAGGCATGCGCTTGATCGACGTGGGTACAGGCGCTGGCTTTCCGGGCTTGGCGCTGGCAATCGCGTTTCCCGACTTACACGTCACATTAATGGATTCGACCGCGAAAAAGCTGCGCTTCCTTGACCATGCGCGTGACGCCCTTCAGTTGGACAACATCCGTACCCTGCACGCCCGCGCCGAAGATGCCGGACGACACAAGGCGTATCGCGAAGCCTATGACATCGTGACCGCCCGCGCCGTTGGCAAAATGCCGGCGCTGATGGAATACACGCTGCCGCTCGCCAAGCTGGACGGGCAAGTGGTGGCGATGAAAGGCACATCCGCCTTCGAGGAAACGTCAGCAGCGGCCAAAGCAATCACGACGCTCGGCGGAGAGCTATTCACTATCGAAGAGATAAGGCTGCCGACGCTCGATAACCCGCGCTACTTAATCGTCGTTGACAAAGTGGACCCGACGCCGCGCCGCTATCCGCGCAACGCGGGCATCCCCACCCGCGATCCAATTCTTTAAATCGCGCGCGTTTTTACCCGAACAAAGGGATTGGTTCGGTAAGCGTCGTATCGCACCTGCGGGTCATTCTGCAGCATGTCGCGCAGGCTCAGAAGCAAGGCAGGACGGGTTATCAGGTCCCGAGCGGTATGCGGATCCGTCCAACGGACCTCCGGCGTTTCCTCGCTGGGACGCAATTCTCCACTGGCGTACGTCGCCTGAAAACAAAAGATAACAATGGATGTGCTCAGATTGCTTCGCACGTGGGCAAGCCGACCCAACTCGACCTGAATTCCGCATTCTTCAAGTACTTCGCGCTGAAGACCGTCGGTCAATGACTCGCCCAATTCGATTTGGCCGCCCGGCAGCTCCCAGCCCCGGCGTTCGGTTCTAACCAGCGCAATCGCGCCCTTTTCGTTGCGTATTAGCGCGCTAGCGGCAACGATATGCCTGGGTGACGAATCCGGCACTGCCTACTCCTTTCCCATGTTTTCCGGCGCATGCAGAGCAATACGATAGGGGAACCACTCGGCGCGGAAAAGCTTCTGCGCGACGCCCGGATCGCCCGCGGTTAGCTGACGCATCTGTTCATCGTCTCGCGCCTGGAAGATAGCAATGCCGAATGCCGAGTAGTCACTGTTGAGCGTACGACCGGCCAGGATCAATACACCCTCGGCCATCAGCCGCTCTAGATAGTCAAAGTGCTCGCCGCTGATGCGCGTCTCTTCCGGCGTTGGTCCGTCCGAAAGCATCTCCGGCCGAACTGGCTGTATTCGGTAGATGTAGGTTGGCATCGCATGGTCCTCATCCAATGACACTGGAATACGTTCACGAGAATACTTGAAACATTGTGGCGCGCGGAGACTCAATCGACTTCTGCAGCGTTTTGCGGGTGAATGCGGCGAGAGGCACAGAGCGAAAGACCGTCCGTGAACCGACAGGTAATCGGCTCATCTGCCGTGACGTTCATCAGCTATAATGTTCTCATCATTCGGCAAACGGCGAGGCGTATATGGCTGAGAATCAAGCCAAGAAGCGGAAAGTCAAAATCGATCTGCCCAAAGATCCCAGTGCCATCTATTCAAACATGGTCATGATCACGCATACAGCGACCGAAGTCATATTTGACTTTATGCAGGTGCTGCCAAATGACGACCGCGCGCGCATACAGAAGCGCGTCATGATGACACCGGCGCATAGCAAGCTTTTTTTGAACGCCTTGCAGGAGAACATGGCGAAGTATGAAGCCAAACATGGCGAGCTTCGTACACATCCAGGTCAAACGCTGGCGGATCAGCTTTTTGGATCAGTGCCAACCGAGCAGGAAGATGCCGACGATGAATAATCTGGGAGAAATCTGCGACAGCATCCGGGCTGACCTGGAAGAGCGCAATGCAGCCCGCGACCGCGCGCTTGCGCTGTCGCGTCAATTGATACGCCACTGTTCCGAGAGCATCCGCGCCATTCACCGGCGAGATTGGGATGGCGTCAACGTCAAGCTGGCCCAGGTCAAGTCAGGTGCTGAGGAACTAAAGTCAGTGGTAAATGATTATCCCGACTTATACTACACCGGCTATACACAGGACGCGCTGAAAGAAGTCGCCGAAGCCTTTATCACCCGCGCCATTATCCACGGCGATCCCCTGCCCTCGTCAGAGGAGCTCAATATCGGCAGCGCGACCTATTTGAAGGGACTGGGTGAAGCCGCCACGGAACTGCGCCGTTTCATCCTGGATATTATGCGGCGGGAGGACGGTCACAGTGCCGAAGCTGAACGCCTGCTGAACGCCATGGATGCGATATACGATCAACTGGTGACTTTCGACTTCCCCGATGCGCTCACCCATGGCTTGCGCCGGCAGACGGACGTCGTTAGAGGTGTGCTCGAGCGAACGCGCGGCGATCTCACGCTAAGCCTGCGTCAGCAAAGGTTGCAGGACGCAATCAAAGGCGTCGAGAGTCGTCTTGACATTAATAGCGACGGCGGCTCCTGAGAACGGCGCCCTTAAGCTCGCGGATTCGTCGATAGATTAGTCCGCCGATTTCCATTCGATCAAGGCGCCGGCCACCCAGGTCGGCCTGGGCTGGTCGTAGAGTTCGGACGCGTCTGTAAAGCTGATATCCAGCACCTCGCCTTTCATAGGTCCGCGGAGATAACGATAAACTTGACCGGTATCGCGCGCGTCGCTCTTTGCTTCGACGCAGTGCTGATTGTAGGCCCGGTAGTCACCGCGCTCAAGAATGCGCATGCCCGCTTCAATCACCGTCTGCGCATGGACCAAGCCCGCTTCATCATGATCGTAGGTCTGTTCTGGCGCGTCGCCATAGCCAATGCCATGGTGGAAGGGGTCGGCCGTACTGACGACGACCGCATCTTCCATTAAGCGACCCAACTCGTCGATGCCGGGCAAATTCTGTGGCGCGCCACCGGCTAAATAGGGATAGCGTTCGTAGACCTTCGGCGCCCTATCCGCCGAGGTGCCGCGACGCCTTAGCTCCGCCTGCCAAAAGTGACGCCAGCTGATCAGTGCGTGATCACCCATCCATTCGCGTCGGCCGTCGATTCCCGGTCCCTGTATTCCCCACAACTCGAATTGCGCCGGATCTGCCCCCTGCGCGACCGCGACCCGCGCCGTTTCCATCGCCGGCGTGAAAGCGTGCAACACACTTAATACGACGATTTTGTCTGCTCCACTGTTGAGGGCAGCGTGCACGCAGGCAGCGATCTGGTAGCCGCAGTCATGCACACCGGCGTGCGGGAAGACCAACACCCCTCCGGAATCCAGTGTGTCGGCCAATTGCCAGGCTTCACCACGTTCGAGGTGTTCAAGTGTTCCCGATTCTCCCAGCTCGGCGTGTTCCCGCGCGTACAACTCATGTACTTTCTTCTGCAAGGCGTCGCGATCCAATTCCATGTTTCCTTTACTCCGGGCTATGTGTGCCGAATCAAGTTGTAGCGCAACGAGACGTCACCGTCAACTTTAGAAACTGTCCCTTGACCCATGAGTAGCCCTTTATATAATGCGGGCTTGGCTAACCAGCCTCATAGCGACGCTAACCGCAGACAGCAGGTGGGCATCCGCCCTTAATTACCTGCCGAGGAACGCGCAAAAGCCATCATTCAGCAATGTATGTTTGGACTCTGTGGCGACCTCAGTTTACGGGTCGCTTGTCCGTTTTGTTTGGGTCAGCGCATGCCGCCACCGGTTGCAATGGCTGACGAAGAAAGGAGCGACACTTGCCGGTTTCACGAGGACAAAAGGAAGAGCTTGTCGCCAGTTACGTTGACATCCTCAATGAAAGCGACGGCTTCGTCATTGTTCAAACGCAAGGGCTGAGCGTGTCTCAGATCCAGGGGTTGCGCCACGTTGTGCGGGAGCAAGAAGGCCGTTACCTGGTTGCCAAGAACACGCTGATGCGCAAGGCGCTGGAAAATGCCGGCTGGGTCGTACCGGAGGATCTGCTGATCGGTCCGGTGGCGATCATCTTCGGTGGAGACAATATGCCTGGCGTGTCCAAGGCCTTGCTCAAACACATTGAGGACGAAGATTTCCAAGAGAAAATGCAGGTGACCGGCGGCGTCATGGCGGGCGACATTCTGGCTGCCCAGCAGGTCGACGCCCTCTCCAAACTGCCAACGCTCGAGGAGATTCGCGCGCAGCTGGCCGGCTTGGTTATCACACCGGCGCAAGGCGTGGTCAACGTGCTTTATCAAGCGACAGGGGGAGTCGTCAACGTCCTTCAAGCGTATTTGGACAAACACGAAGAAGGCGCTGGCGTCACCGCATGAAGCCCGCGGACGCCTAGTCCCGACGGGTGGCAATACCATCCTAATTCCATGAGAAGCGATACGATACTGAAGAAAGGGAATCACAATGGCAGACCTTGACAAATTGGTAGAAGAACTCAGCGCCTTGACCATCCTGGAGGCCGCTGACCTAAAGACGAAGTTGGAAGACGCCTGGGGCGTGGAAGCAGCTGCCGGCGGCGGTATGATGATGATGGCGCCGGGAGCCGGCGGCGCAGTTGCCGACGCAGAGCCCGAAGAAGAGCAGACCGAATTCGATCTGATCCTGAAGGAAATTGGTCCCAAAAAGATCAACGTCATCAAGGCGATCCGCGGGATCACGCCGCTGGGATTGAAAGAGGCCAAGGAACTGGTCGAATCGGCCCCGGCAACCGTGCTTGAGGAAGTCAGCAAAGATATGGCGGATGACGGCAAGTCCAAGCTGGAAGAAGCGGGCGCTGTCGTCGAACTCAAGTAGCCCGCAACGACCAACAATTTCCCGTTGTGGAAACGCTCGCGCAAAAAGCGCTGCAATGACACTGTAGTAGTCGCGAGCGCCGAAACCAATCAATCGAGCAGCTGGCATTATGCCGACTGCTTTTCGTACCTGGCTCCGACAATGCCGTTGTTCGATTGTGTGGGTATTTGCCAGGGTATTATGAAATTATTGCACATCAATAGATTATCGAACCGTAACATTCCAATCATGCCCGATTTGGGAATTGAAGGCTATAATAGCGTTAAGTGTAGTATGCGAGTTCCCTCACGTGGCAAGCATTTCATATAGCAAGCTCCTCGATCCGGTCAGCGATAACATCACGCTGATGGAGTCCCTCTTGGTCGGCGCCACCGGACCGACTACCGGCGATCAACGCGAATGTTTCAAACGCATCCACGCCTATTCTTGGGGTCTGCATACATTGGTGATGGATGTCATCACAGCGCTCGGCTTCGAAAACGCGGCCACGCGTCCCGCTGTCCTGGAACGCTTCAATGCCCTGAACCATCCCATCAAAGCGACGCTCGACAATCTCGCGGCTGGATTCGATGGTCCCCTGAATGAGGAGCAGCAGACAATAGTCGACTATGTCATGGAATCTGTCTTGTCAATCGAGCACATGATGGACAACTTATGGCATTATTCGCTGCTGAGACATAACAAGCTGACCTACGCTGAAGACGAATTCGACGGTTCTGTTCTCATTGGCAGGTTCCGCACAGTCTTGAACGATGTGACGTTCTCCGAATTGAATACCAATTTCTGCGTGATTGGTGACAAGGCCTGTCTCACATACGCATTTGGTGAAATCGCGCACAATATTCGGCGGCACGCCGGCGTCGAATATGTCTGTATCGCCGCGCAAGACTACGGTTATCGAAACGACATAACAATCTTAGATAGGGGACTGGGCTTTCGCCTCGACGGTGATTCGGCCTTTCTGCCTTTCTGGCAGTCTGACGCGGCCAATCTCGGTCTTGGGCTGGGCCTGTACCTCGCCAAAACCTTCATCGAAGGCTGCGGCGGCACCTTGTCGCTCAGCAGCGAACCAAACCGAGGTACGCTGGTCAAGGTGTCGCTCGTCACCCTGCCGTAAACCCTCAAGAAACTCAAAGCACAACTGAAGTGCGTCTGTCGTGTGTTAGCGGATTCGTCACGGGCGCCGCAAGTTCCTGCAATAGCAGAACTACGCTATAATCGCGCACAGTGCGACATACTTGGAGAATTCCCATGAGCAATGCCAAGGTTTTTGCCACCCGTCAACTGCCCCAGGCGACACGCGATCGCTTGGCGAACCAATGCGAGCTGGAAGTCTGGGATGGCTTTCTGCCCCCCGACTATGAAGTCATATTAGGCAAAGTTGGCGCGCTTGACGGCTTGCTCAGCTTGCTCACCGACCGGATTGACGCGCCCCTGATGGACGCGGCGCCGAACTTAAAAGTCATCAGCAACATGGCCGTCGGTTACGACAATATTGACGTAGCCGCTGCCAGCCAGCGCGGCATCTCGGTGGGCAACACGCCCGGTGTCTTGACGGACACTACGGCCGACTTCGCTTTCGCCTTGCTGATGGCAGTCGCGCGCCGCATCCCCGAAGCAAAGCAATACATCCTGGACGGCAAATGGCAAACCTGGCACCCCACCGTACTGTCCGGTCAAGACATTAACGGAGCAACCCTGGGCATTATCGGCTTCGGGCGAATAGGCCAAGCGGTAGCACGCCGCTCGATGGGCTTTGGCATGCGCTTGCTGGTCAACACAGAAGACAACGCGGACGACGTTCCGCAATACGGCGGGGAGAATGTCGATCTGGAGACACTGCTCCAGGAAAGCGATTTCGTCAGCCTGCACGTACCATTGACTGATGAAACGCATCATCTGATTGGCATGCAGGCGCTAGCTCTGATGAAGCCGACCGCAATACTGATTAACACCTCCCGCGGCGGCGTCGTTGACTTGAAGGCGCTTTACGAAGCGCTAAACTTGGGGCAAATCCTCGCGGCCGGGCTCGATGTCACCGAACCGGAACCGATTCCTCTCGACGATCCGCTGCTCACACTTGATAATTGTCTTATCGTGCCACATATCGCCAGCGCCAGTGTCGCTACCCGCACAAAGATGGCGGAGATGGCCGTGGACAATATCATCGCCGGACTCACTGGCAGACCTCTGCCAACCTGTGCCAATCCGGAGATATACAAGTCCTGATTTATCGGCACATTGGGGTACGATAGGCCGCGCGGGCGAAGTCAGCGCAGTTCCAGGTCCTACAGTTCTTCACAACTGAATGCCAGAAGGCAGACTCTGCATCAGCATGGGCGAGATTCGCGTCCCTGAACATGACCGGGATTGGCGGAAAGCCGGCTATTACTTGGTATTGGTAAGTTGGCGGCTAGCCATTTGATTTTGCAGTAAGTTTCTTGTACAATACTCGTTACGTTGATCAAGAGATTGAAATCAGGCGTCCTGTCCGGTGGGCAGGGCGTTTCGTCTACTTCCCGTGCCGACTTATCTGAACCCGAGGTAGACAAGACTTTTTGCTTCGGTCACCGTATACGCAGGTGATCGCGACATGAAAGGAAAACATCATGGCAGAACGACGCATTCAACTTACCCGTAAAGGCTACCATACGCTTCAGCGCGAGCTTAACGTCCTCACCAGCGTAGAGAACTCGAAAGTCGCCGAGATGCTGGCGGAAGCGCGTGAGGACGACCAGGGCGAAGAAGCGGTATTCTTTGACGCTATGATTTCCAAAGAGCGGCTCGATGAACGTGTCTCCCACCTGCAGAATGTTCTTGCGCGGGCCGAGATTATCGATGCCGACGAAGATCCGGATACCATTACACCCGGCAACCGCGTGACGGTTTATGACACCATGGAAAAAGAGGACTTCAGCCTCGACCTGCTTGATACTGAGGAGATCACGCACGGACGCCGTGGCGTATCCCTCGATTCGCCAGTAGGAAAGGCGCTCCTGGGCAAGCAGGTCGGCGACCGCGTCAAAGTAGAAGTGCCCGACGGAGTGGTCACGTACAAGGTGCGCGAGATCGAGATGATTCCCGACGAAGATGCCTAACGAGAACAAAAGACTCAGACAAATAGGGAGTACTGGAGTTCAGTACCCCTTTCTTTTTTATAAAACGTCCGATCTCCGCTTGAGGCAGCCCATCAGACGGTAAAGTTAATCCGTCAAGCCAGCGGCAATTCATCCAAATAATCGAGCATGACCGACAGCAAGTATGGCGTCAGCGCCAGCGTCGCCGTGGCAACCTCGGGTTCGGTCCGCGCCAGGTTTTCCGCGTCTTCCAGCAACAGTATCAGCGCATCCGTCACCAGAGACATCCAGCCGATCGTCTCGATCATGACATCGCTCAGCAATTCGGGATCACGGCGCGCATTCAGCACCAGCCAAGACGCCGCTTCCATCATAGGCATCATCGCCATCATGGCGGCGGACAAGCACAGCATCATTACCCGTTGGGTTTCCGGTGGCAAGTCCGCGTATTGTGATTCGGCTCGCATCCGTTCCACCACCCGCGCCATGATGGTCACTGCCAGGCGCGCGGGCGCGCGTTGATGCGGGGCACGCTTGAGCAAGTCGTCGACATGCTGCAAGCGCTCGAATTCATGCGCTGCCGATTGGTCACTTCCCAGGATGTCGACCAGCTTTCGCGCCATTCCTTCCGAGAGTTGCCCGTCCAGCGCCTCTTGCATCATCTCCTGCTGCTCCTGGCTCTGCTCATCAGACATCGCCACTTCCTTTCGGTAACGGGTCAGCAAGCCTATTCTCTTTTTCGCTGGAACCCTTATCGCCGCCGTCAAGCAACTCGGCCAGTTTCTTGCGGGCACGATGCAGTCGGCTTTTGATCGCGCTTTCCGTTGTATCCATTTCTTGCGCAATCTCCGCGTACGAATATTGATACCAATATCGGTAGATCACCGCAAGACGATAATGTTCGTCAAGTTGCAAAAGCAATTTCTGAATAGCATCTGTCAGCTCATCTGCCAAGATCGCCTGTTCCGGCGTTGGGCTGCTGCTGCGCAGCGCCAGCGCTGCCGCCGTCGGCTCGTCGTCGAGCGAGACAAAATGCATGCGGCGCTTGCGCAGACGGTCGATACAGTGATTGGACGCGATCGAAAGCAGCCAAGTCTTGAACGAACGGGCCATGTCGTAGCGGCGCAGGTTCTTGTGTATCCGAAGAAATGTCTCCTGCACAGCGTCTTCGGCCTCGGTGCTTTCGCCCAGCATGCGATAGCATAGGTTGTACACCGGATCTTGAAACAGATAGACCAACTCGGCAAACGCGTCATGATCCCCGAGTTTGGCCTTTTCAATCCAGTCAAGAATTACGGGGTCTTGTTCCGCCACCTGACATCCCTATTGTTGCCGCGATCATGAAAAGCGCCTCTCATCGCTGTCGGCGTCGGCACGAGAACGGCCGGCCCACTGAATTCATTATCGAGCACAAAAGAGCGACGCAAAAGAAAGAAACACGTTAACATCGGGAGGTTTCAGGCGTTGATCAGCAACACTGCTGTAGCGATGTTGGTCGCGAGCGGCACGTTATGCACGTTGCAAATCCGCAGCAGGCCCTGAATATCTGGATCGTGAGGATGCTTCCCCAGAGGGTCCAGAAAGAAAAACACCGCGTTGACACGACCCTCTGCGATCATCGCCGCTATTTGCGCATCGCCGCCGTATGGTCCCGACAGCATACACTTTACAGGTAGTCCCGCTTTCTCCGTGATCAGTTTTCCGGTCGTGTTTGTCGCAACAAGGTCAAACTCAGACAGACGCTCTTTGTGATCCATGACAAAAGCGACCATGTCGGCCTTCTTGCCATCATGCGAGATGAGAGCCAGCGTCCGTTTTGCCAGTCGTTTGGGCATCGTGGCGTCAATCCATTCGATCTGGACAAGCGTCGTGAATGACTAGGTGAGACTGCGCGGTCGGCGCAGAATCTGCGCTGGAATCGACAAAGGCAAATGATAGCGCGTCGAGCCAAATAAGCTATTGAAGCGCTGATTCATGGTGTAGGCCTCTTCGTAGTAGCCCTCAAGCTGCGCCATCAGCGCCGACCAGGGACGCTGCTCTGCCATAGCGCGCGCATGTCGACTCATTGTCAGTCTTGATTCGCGATGATCGCGCAGGTGCCGGACTGTGTCCGCGAAAGCCGCAGCCCTCGGTTCGACGACAAATCCGCCCTGGCCGTCTGTGATCACTTCGGGAGCGCCGCCGGCATTAACGACGACAGCGGGCAAACCGGAGGCCATCGCTTCCTGTATGACCTGGCCGAATGTCTCATACTCTCCCGGAAAGGCGAAGACATCGGCGCTGGCATAAGCTTGTGCCAATTCGTCACCGATCAGATAGCCAGTAAAGAACGCATCCGTGTTGGCAAATGACCTTACGAGTGTTTCGCGCAAGGCGCCGTCTCCGATGATCGTCAGCGCGACGCCTGGCGTCTGCGCGACTTCCAGCAGCAGGTCAATCCGCTTTTCGACGGCCAGACGACCGACGAAAATACAGAGTAGCGAATCCGGGTCGCGGCCGTTCAGCAGCCGTCGCCGCATCGCCGGTCGCGCATGACGCGGGTTGAAGCGCTCGGTATTCACACCGCGCCCCCAATGACGGACCCGGCGATAGCCGACCGAGCGCAACTGGCTGATGATTGTACGTGTGGGCGCCAAAGTCAGGTGGCAGCCGTTATGAATATAACGCAGCCAGCGATTGACCGGTCCCGACAAAAGCGGAAAGCCATATTGCTCGGTATAGCCCGGCAGATCGGTCTGGTAATTGGCGATAACGGGCAGCTTCAGATGTCGTCCGACCGCCATGCCATTAACCGCCATCGCCGCCGGACTGAATAGATGGATTAGATCCGGCTGAAAATCTTCAATGTGTCGCGCCACGACCGGGTTTGGCAAGGCCAAGCGCGTCTCCGGCGCTTGCGGAAGACTAATGGACGGCAGCGGGATCACCTGCGAGTCGCCCACCTGATCGACAGCAATATCGGGCGCGAAGACCAGCACTTCCCGGCCCGTCTCCTGCAAGTAACGAATCGTAAGGTAAGTGGTCTTGACGACACCATCGACCTTCGGCAAAAACGATTCGGTCAAAACAGCCACCCGCTTCACAGCCGCGAAAGGCGTAACCGTGTAGATGCCGTCGATCAGCCTGGGATTGCCAAAGAACTCATCCAAGCCTTTGTCTTGGTGCGCCAGAAGATTCTCGAGTAGCCGCTGCGCCTCCATGTCCACCCTTCCGCGCGAAACCAGTCTCAGTTGCAGTGTAGCACAAGTAACGCCAAATCATGCGCCGGTCGCGTCATGATCAGTAACGCGGTAGAGGCCATCGAGATTGGCTCGACATCGACGAGCTGCCGAAAGTGGAGAGCTCCATTTGCACCGCCTTCAACCCAGTGAATGACCTATTGTTCGTCGAGGCCGTACAGCTCACGATAGATATTGTAATTGCGATAAATGAACTGCACGTAATGGCGCGTTGAGTCAATAGTTATGGTCGTCATGAAGAGATCGGGATCGCCGCCGGAAAGCGCGTTCCAATCGTATGCCCGTCCCGGCCCGGCGTTATAGGCCGCCAGCGCCGCAATCGCATTTTGATCGAAAAGCTCCAACTGTTCATTTATGTAATAGGCGCCAAAGGCGACGCCGGCGAAAGGACGAAAGAGATCGCTGTGCTGGTAATCCTGCCAATCCAACTGCTCGGCAATATACTGCGCTGTGCTCGGGATCACTTGCATCAAGCCCTTTTCGCCGGCGCCCGCGGTCGAGAAGGTGTTAAACAGGCTCTCTTGCCGGATCAGCGAGAGCATCAGCAAGGGATCGATTTCCCGTTCACGCGCCGCCGGACGGATCACATCGATATAGTAGGCGGGGAAGCGCATGCGCGCGATAAAGGGCGGCACCGCCAAGGTACCCTGATTTGACGCGATGATCACATCAGCCGCGGCGATGATGCTTTCGCGGTACACGCCGAGCCCGCGCAAATAGACTGCCAAGCGGTAGCTGCCCAGCACGTCGCCTTGATCGCGAGCATCGTCCACCAATTCCTCGAATTCGATTGCGGCTTCGTCAAAGGCGCTAACCGTGAAAAGTTCACGCCCGCGGATCATGCGCGGATCGTTATTATGCGCGTCCAACAGCCGCCATAAATCGCCAGTTTCGTCTATCGCGAAGGTTTGCCGCAACCAGCCCTCCGCCACCTGCAATTCAGCCGCCTCGTCAAAGTCGAACTGATAGGATGCCGGCGGCAGGAATGGCTGCCTACCGATACGGAAGTCGCCGGCGCGCGCCGCGAAATAGCTGTCGGCCGCCGCTGCAATCACCAATGCGAAGGCTTGATTCGCCGACCCTGTATCGTCCCGCTTCAGCGCCAGTCTGCCCAGCCAAAGGTAAGCAGCTGCCTGATCGCCGCCGACGGTCAATGAGGCGATCCGCGCGTAAAGATTCTCCGCAATCGGCCATGCTTCGGCGCGCACTGCGGCCGAAGCCGCGATGAACAAGCCGTTGGTGGTCAATTCGTGATCCGGATAAGCGTCCGCCAGCCGCATGAAGGTCAGCCGAGAAAGGGTAGTCTCGCCGTTTGTGCCGTAGAGATAACCTGCCCGCCAGAGCGCTTCGCCAGCCGCTTCGCCCAACTGTGAGTAGTTATCCGCTATCGAGAGATAAGTCTGAATCGCGGCGGGACTGTCACCGGCAAGGAACCGAGTCCGACCCCGCTCCAACAAAGCGGCGCCGAATAGTGCATCCCGCGGGTAGGCATCGATCACGGTCTGAAAGGCGACCGTTGCCGCGTTCGAGTTGCCAATTTGTCGATAAGCGCGACCAAGTGTCAAATACAGCTCGGCCGGTATTGCCGACAGCTGCTGACTCGTCGTGTATTGATTGAAGCCGTCGATCGCCGCCTGATAATCACCGGCGATGAACGCCGCCTTTCCCAATTGGAATCCATCGTACTCGACGCCTCTTCCGCTTAATTCTTGCAGCGCTTGCCACGCGGTTGCCGTGCCGGGATAGTTTTCGAAGACGGCTTTCAAGCGTTCGACGCCCGCTTCAATCTCACCGCCGTTCAGCGCCGTCCGCGCGGCCGTAAAGGAGACATTCGCGCGATAGGGCGCGTTTCGCGCCACCGCCAATATCGCATCGTACTGCGCCACCGCGTCCGCGCTTCGGCCCAGATTGATGTAGATCTGCGCGAGCTTTTCACGCAGGACCAAAAGCGGCACCTTTGAACGCTTGGCATTGATGGCCAATTCGTAGTTTGCCAGAGCCATATCCGTTTGGCCGAGGGCGATTTGCGCATCGGCGATACGTTCGTAGACGTAACTGTCAATCAAGCCCAGGCGCAGCGTCAGGTAACGCTTAAAGTCGGCGACGGCGGCTTGCCACTTGGAGAGGCCGAGGTTCGCGTCCCCACGCAAGAAATGTGCCTGCGCGATCTGTGTTTCGCGCGGGAACTCGCTGATGTATAAGCCAAAGGCATCGAAGGCCTGCTGAAAGTATCCGGCGCGCAGGGCAACTTGCCCAAAGCGAAAAGCCGAAAGCGCCCGCTGCTGCGGCGCAATGGCGTCTCCATAGTTCAACAATGTGCGGTAAATGCCCGCCGCGTCTTCGAGGTAGCCATTCCGGATGAATTGTTCGCCCAGGTCCAGCAACTGCAGTGCATCGATCACCGGCGTCGGCGGGACGATCGGCGGGACTTCTGTTGGCACATCGGTGGGCTCAGCCAGGGCAGTGGCAGGCAGCGGCGTGGCGGTAACATAAATGATGTTGTTTTCGTCCGGCGTTGGAAGCCGCGACTCCGCATCACGGACGTTACAGGCGCACGCCAACAGGCAGAATGTCAACAACAGGAAGCGGAACCCAGGCATCAGTTTCGTCCGAAGACAAGAGAATCAACAGTCATGGTATGGCGCAGCTACTGGCTTGTCAAGCAAACTTAAACTCCGTTAATCATCCGGCGGAACGAGATCGCCGGCCAGCCAGGGAATGCCGTAACCGACCACCAAGTGACCGGCTTCCGCCAGCGCCTTTCCCAGCGAATCGGTGTCACGATATGTCCACCAGTGATCCGCCGAGGGCAGGATCTTGACGCCAAAATCGCTCACGACCAATTGGCTCAAACTCCGCGATATCGATACGGCAGCGCCGCTCGCCTGTCCCCGGCGATCCTTCGTCCGCGTCAGCTGTACGCGAAAGCGTGATGGCGCGCCGGCGGACCACATCGTGTCGCTGTAGACCAGAACCTGAAAATCGATCAAAGCGCGTGTCCGGTCTTCAAACTCTTTCACAAAGCAATACTTGCCGCCCGCCCATTGCAATGGCGTCTCTTCAAACTGATAACCGGCAGCGCTGAATGCCTGACCAACCACCGTCCGCAGCAATGTGCGAAAGTAATCTTGCCCTGCTTGACGCTCTTCGACCACTACCAGTGCTTCTCCAGCACGCCGATACCCTGATAACGCCAACGAAATTGCTGCAGCTGGGCGATATTCATGGTGTCTTCCGTGCCGCGATCAAGCTTACCGGTCGGCTTACTACCAACGGAGATGATTCTATCGTGCCGAATCGCCATAGGCAGTGCTACGCAGTCTACTAGAATTCGGCGAGCAGAGCCGCGGTTTCCGAGGCTGTGGTGACGGGCAGGCGACAAGCAAAGTTGCGACAAACATAGACCGTCACTTGTCCATCCCGCGCCACGCGCCCATTTAACAGGGGAATCGAATCATAATGCTCGACATCATCTTTGGACCAGGCGGCGACCAGGTTTGGTCGGTAAGGACGTCGAAGTTCTTCAAGTATTGATTTCTCTGCGCTGTCCTCCAGATCGCCGATGACAGCCACTTCGGCAACGCCGCGGACGAGCATGTCAACGGCGTTCAGCGACTCGGCAAAGGCTTGCGGATATTGTCCCATCGCGTTGCTCAGCTTCCGCAAGACATTGCGCCCGGCTTCATCATACCGTGCCTCGCCGGTGTAGGCGGCCAGCCGCAGCAGTTGCTTCGCCATCATGGCATTGCCCGAAGGGGTGACATTGTCTTGCAGGTTCCGCGGCCGCACAATCAACGCTTCATGATCGTCGCTAGTATCGAAGAAGCCCCCGTCGTCCGACGGAAAACGGGCTAGCACAGTATCAGCCAGCTGCCGAGCCTGCCTGAACCAGCGTTCGTCGAATGTGGATTGATAGAGTTCAAGAAATGCATCGATCAGATAGGCGTAATCTTCCAGATAGGCGTTGAGTTTGCTGCGCCCGCTTTTGTGCGTGCGATAGAGGCGGCCTTCTTCGTCAAACAACTCGCGCAAGAGAAATTCACCCGACCGAATTGATGCAGCCAGATAATCGTCCCGCTTGAGTACACGCGCGGCTTCAGCCAGGCTGGCTAACATCAATCCATTCCACGAGGTCAGGATCTTGTCGTCCAGCTCGGGCGGAACTCGTTGGCTGCGAACGGCGTAAAGCCGATCCCTAATCTGTGCGACCGCCTCGGCCAATTCATCATCGCTCAAGCCAAGCGTCTCCCCCACTTCTTCGCTTGCCTGTGGCAGATACAAGATATTTGTACCCTCGAAGTTGCCCCCTGTCGTCATGCCGAAGGTTTCGATGGCGATCTCCAGGCCACGCGGCAAACGGTCGTTGATCGGCTCCAGCGCTTCCCGCACTTCATCGATCGTCCAGACGAAGAACTTGCCCTCCTCGCCTTCGCTATCGGCGTCGGTCGCGCTATAGAATCCACCGTTCGCCGCCGTCATCTCGCGCAAAATATAATCGTATATGTCTTCTGCGACACTGCGATAAAAGTCATCGTCCGTAATTTGCCAGGCGTGGAGATAGAGGCGGCTCAACTGCGCATTGTCGTAAAGCATCTTCTCGAAGTGCGGCACCAGCCAATGCGCGTCAACGCTGTAGCGAGCGAATCCACCGCCGACGTGATCGTAGATGCCGCCCGCAGCCATTAGACGCAATGTCAAGGTCACAAGGCGCAGCGCTTCTTCATCATGCGTACGATCAAAATGACGCAGCAGGAATTCAAGGCTGATCGGATTGGGAAACTTGGGCTGCGTACCGAAGCCGCCGTTTTCGCGGTCGATATTCGCCAACAGTTTGTCCGCCGCTTCGTCAAGCAGCGCCACCGTTAAGCCACTATCGTCATCACGACCAATCGCCAGCACATCACGCTTCAGTGACTGATGCAGATTGTTCGCCTGCTGCTCCAAATCATCGCGATTGTTTCGGTAGGCGTCATGGATCGCCGCCATCAGCTGAGAAAAAGACGGCATGCCGTGGCGCCGCTCCCTTGGATAATAGGTGCCGCCATAGAAAGGTCGCCCATCTGGCAGCAGAAAGACCGTCATCGGCCAACCGCCCTGCCCGGCGATCGCCTGCACCGCCCCCATATAGATGTCGTCCACATCGGGACGCTCTTCCCGATCGACCTTAACGTTGACGAAGAGCGCATTCATCATTTCGGCGGTCGCTTCATCCTCGAAACTTTCATGCGCCATCACATGGCACCAGTGGCAAGCGCTGTAACCCACGCTGAGCAGCACTGGTTTGTCCTCTTCGCGCGCGAGGCGAAAGGCGTCCTCTCCCCACGGATACCAGTCCACTGGATTGTCCGCGTGCTGCAGCAAGTAGGGGCTGCTCTCGTCTTTCAGTCGATTCATCTAGAAACTCTTCTTCTCAACGATTAACATCACCTGTCGTCGACTCCGTCGCTGACCTTGAAGCCAATCGTTTCGGCTTTAACTCGGTCCGCAAAGGATAACTCGCGCAGGTGACAGTTTGAATGAAGGATAACTGACATTTGCGCCTGAGGATATCGTCATTCGATATGATCAACTTTGCCTTGGCGCCACAGTTACGCCGTAGATCACGCCGTCTTGCAGCGCCCCAGCACAGCAAGCAAGTCCGCCGCAGGTCGTGTTATGATGGTGGTAAACTCGTGCCCGATCCACTGACGGCACGGTTCTTAGACAATATTTGCACAAATTTCCGCGCCCATCGGGTATAATCAGGGTACACATTCCATATTTCGCAGGTACTATCACGCCATGCAGTTTTGGGATAACAACAGCAACGACAACGACCGCAACAGCGGCAACAACAATCGACCGCCACAGCCGCCACCCAACTGGCGCAGGTGGGTCTCGCCTGGATTGCTAGTTCTGGTGATGTTGCTGGCGCTCATTTCATCGCCCGGTTTATTGGGCGGATTTACCTCCACACCGGAAATCGCCTACTCCGACTTTTACGAGCAACTGCGGCTGAACAACATCGAGACCTTCAGCTACCAGGACACGACTGGTGTTGTTGGAACGTTCAAGAGCAGCATATATACCACAACACCATCGGGCCGCACACAAAGCGTCACACGCTTCACCGCCCAGATACCGGTCTTTGCCGGTCCCTTGATCGAGGAATTGCGCCAGCGCAACGGCATTGAGCCGGTCGCCCAGAATTACAGCAGTACGTCGCCCTGGTTAACGCTAATCATCAACTTCTTGCCGCTTGTGCTCATCATCGGCTTTTTCGTCTGGATGGGTCGCCGGGCACAAGGACAGATGAACGGCATCTTTTCCTTCGGCCAATCACAGGCGCGCGAAAAGACGCCGGAGATGCCCGCGATCAGGTTCGATGATGTCGCCGGCCAGGACGCGGCCAAGCAGGAACTTGAGGAAGTTATCGATTTTCTCAAGCAGCCGGAGAAATATGTCAAGGTGGGCGCCAAGGTACCGCGTGGCGTCCTGCTCATTGGACCTCCCGGCACCGGCAAAACGCTGATGGCGCGTGCTGTTGCAGGTGAAGCGAATGTCGCCTTCTTCAGTATCGCCGCCTCCGAGTTTGTCGAGATGTTCGTCGGCGTCGGCGCCTCGCGTGTTCGCGACCTCTTCAAGCGGGCCAAAGAAAACGCGCCGGCTATCATTTTCGTCGATGAGATTGACGCAGTCGGGCGGCGGCGCGGCACAGGCTTGGGAGGTGGGCACGACGAGCGCGAACAGACGCTCAACCAGCTCCTTTCGGAGATGGATGGTTTTGACAACGACACCAATATTGTCATGATCGCCGCAACCAACCGGCCCGATGTACTCGATCCGGCTCTCTTGCGACCGGGACGTTTCGATCGGCAGATCACGGTCGACCTGCCTGATGTTAAGGGGCGTCACGAAATCCTGAAGATTCATACCAAGAACAAGCCACTCGGCAAAAACGTCGAATTGGAGTCACTGGCGCGTGCCACGATTGGATTCTCGGGCGCGGATATCGCCAATCTCGCCAATGAAGCCGCCATGCACGCCGCTCGCTACGATCGCCGCTTAATCACGATGTCAGATTTCACGACGGCGTACGAGCGTATTCGGCTTGGCACAAAGCGGCCGCCGCTTTCAAACGAAAAAGACCGCCGCATCACCGCTTACCACGAGGCCGGCCATGCTCTGGTTTCCTTCCTGATTCCCGACGCGATGGCGCTGCTAAAGACGACAATCATCCCGCGCGGACGGGCGCTCGGCGTCGCATTCTACATGCCGAAAGATGATTCGCTGCATCAGTCCCGCAAACAGTTGGAAGCCTTCATTCATGTCGGACTGGCGGGTCGTATCGCCGAGGAGATCGTCTTTGATGATGTGACCACGGGCGCGGCGAATGATATTCAGCAAGTCACGCAGATTGCCCGGCGCATGGTCAAGATGTTCGGCATGAGTGACTCGGTCGGCATGGTTAACTACGGCGACGACACGGAACAGCCCTTCCTCGGTTATGCGATTGCCAGCGGGCGAGACTATAGCGATGACACTGCCTCCAAGCTGGATGCGGAAATCAAGCGCATCATTGACGTCGCTTATCAGGAGACGCGCGAACTGCTGGAAGATCACCGAGATGAACTTGATCTACTGGCGGAGGCGCTTCGTACCCAGGAGACGGTCGAACGCCAGGAAATCTTGCGCATACTTGGCTTGGAAGACGACACGGACGATATCTTGCCAGAGTCCGTCGCCAAGCATTTGCGCGAACCGCAGCCCGTCGAACAGAACGGCTCGGGCGCGCAAGAAACGGCCGAAGTCGAGCCTTGAGCCAACTCACAGACATAAACTGAATGCGGAAAAAAGAAGCGGGCGAGGACAGTAACCTCGCCCGATTTGTTTAGCGGGTCTTAGTCTTACTGCGCTGCGGCCGCTTCAACATCGGCGACAATCTCATCCTGAACGTAGGTCGGCACTCGGTCATAGCGGTTGAAGTCCATCGCATAGATGCCACGCCCACCGCTCATTGATCGTAAGTCGTTGCCGTAGCGCAGCATCTCCGCCAGCGGCACCTCAGCCGTCACAACGCTCTTGATGCCGACCGTGTCCATGCCTTGCACGCGACCACGGCGCGTATTCAGATCGCTCATGATGTCCCCCATCATGGATTCCGGCACCGTAATCTTCACATCCATGATCGGCTCAAGCAGAACCGGTTTCGCCTTGCGGAAGGCGGCGCGAAATGCCTCACGCCCGGCGATCTGGAAGGCGATGTCCTTGGAATCCACCGGGTGTTCCTTGCCGTCGACCACGTTGACCTTGATGCGCTCAACCGGGAATCCGGCTATGACGCCTTCGCCCAGCACGGCGCGTATCCCCTTTTCGGCGGAGGAGACAAACTGCTGCGAAATCGCGCCACCGAAAACGGAGGATGCGAATTCGAATCCCTCCGGTGTGGGTTCAACTGTCAAGTCGACGCGGCCATATTGCCCGGCTCCACCAGTCTGCTTCTTATGTGTGTAGCTTGATTCAGCATTGCCCGTGATGGTCTCCCGATATGGCACTTTTGGCATATCCGTATCGATATTGACGCCTAGCGCCGCCGCTCTTTTCAAGGTGACATCAAGGTGGATCTGTCCCATGCCTTCCAGGACCGTCTGACGCGTATCGCTGTCCTGGCGCCAGCGTAAGGTCGGGTCGGCGTCGCATAGGTTGCTGAGCGTCGGTCCCATCTTGGCGCTGTCGGCTTGCGCTCGCGGCGTTACCGCCAGCATGTACAGCGGCGCGGGGAAACCAGGTGCGGTAACTCGGATACTGTTATCTTTATCCACAAAGGTGTCACCGGTCTTGGTTTCCGTCAGCTTGGCAACAACACCGATATCGCCCGCATGCAGCGTCTTGACCGGATACTGCTCTTTTCCGCGCATGACAAACAAGGAATTGAAGCGCTCCTCAGCACCACTGTTGGCATTGACATTGCGTCCATCACTGGAAATCGTGCCGGAAAAGATGCGGATGTAATTCAACGTACCGACGTAGCGGTCATTCAATGTCTTAAAGACATATGCGACCAGCGGGTCGCTATCGTTAAGCGGCGGCTGCAGACTGTCGACTACGTCCTCGCGCTGGACGCCGATTCGACGCTCATGAGGCGCGGTGGTATAGGCAACCAATGCTTCCATAAGCGGCACGGTGCCGATGTTTTCTGTAGCTGACGCGGCGAATACGGGCACGGTCTTTAACTCGGGAGAGCGCGAAGCTTTGCGCATGCCGTCACGTATCTCGTCAAAGGACAAGGTCTCTTCCTCAAAGTATTTTTCCAGCAACTCGTCATCGGCTTCGGCGGCCGCCTCCATCAACTCCATATGCGCTTCTTCCAGCGCATCGGCATATTCATCGGGAAGATCGGCGCGTTCCGAACCTTCCTTAAAATACGCCTTTTGCGTCAACGCATTGGCAACGCCTGCAAAGACGGAATCTCGTGCAATGGGCAGCATAATCGGAATCAACTTGTAATCATCGAATTGGCCGCGAAGTTGATCCATGACCGCATCAAAATTAGCGTTTTCGCGATCCATTTTGTTGACCACCACAATGATGGGCTGCTCACACATCCGGGCGTATTCCCATGCCAGCTCGGTGCCGACTTCGACGCCGGATACCGCATCCACCACCACAATAACCGCATCAGCCGCCAGAATGGCGTTCTTCAGCTCACCCTGAAAATCGGTGAATCCAGGCGTATCCAGCAAATTGATCTTGACGTCATCGAATTCTACCGGCACCAAAGATGTGGAAAGCGACAGGCCGCGGTCTCTCTCTTCGTCATCCCAGTCCGAAACCATGTTGGATTCCGAGATTTGTCCCATGCGGCTCGTGGCGCCGGTGCTGTATAGCAGCGCCTCGACCAATGAGGTCTTGCCACAACTTTGATGCCCAACTACGGCGACGTTCCTGATGTTTTCCGTTTGATATTCCTTCATAAGGAGATGGCCTCCAGACAAGCCTCGTACTGATTTCCTAAGTTTGAAAGACAGCGGCTCCTCGCGAGCCGCAAGCGTTTAGGATTGTATAAACGGGTTGCGAGATTGTCAAAGTACACATCTCTGACTTTGTTGGCGACAAATGGCAAACGACATGAAATCGACTGTATAATCGAGTTTTGCACGACAACACTATGAAACCTTGCTCGCCGCTGCCAACTGGCGGGTAGCTTCTGCCGGAGAGAACGTTGCGCCGAAACATCTTCACAAATGCTCTGCTTGTCATTGTCACCATATTACTAACGCTGAGTCTGCTGGAACTCGTCGTTCGCCTTGTTGGCGAAACCGACGCTGACGGGCGATTTACCTTCATGCAGTTGACCTTGGAAGCGCAAAATCTGCCGGTCAATCAGCTGCGTGGACAAGTCGAGGGTAATCTTGCGAATAAGGATATCGCCAATGTCATCTATGACGAGTGGCTCGGCTGGACCTTTCGCACGAATACCGTGCGCCAAGAGGGAACTTTCACGCTGAACAGTTCGGGATTCCGCTCTCAGCGCGACTACAGCCGGATTCCACCTGCCGATACACTCCGCATCGCCACTTTTGGCGACTCGTTTACGGCTGGTGATGACGTACGCGATGATGAGGTATGGGCTTACCTGCTTGAGCGCGGCTTGAAAGAGGCTGGCATCCGGGCGGAAATTCTGAACTTCGGCGTCGGGGCATACGGGATGGACCAAGCGTACCTGCGCTGGCAGCAGCTTGGGAGAAGTTTCGCCCCTGATATTGTCATCTTCGGCTTGCAGCCGGAAAATCTTAAGCGAAATGTCAATGTCTTCAGGCAATTGCTCCATCGCAGTGGACCAGCGTTTTCCAAACCCCGCTTCGCCTTGATCGATCAAGAGTTGACTTTGCTCAATGTACCCACCTTGCCTCCCGACCAGCTCATTGCCGTATTCGAGGATTTCAGCAATCACCCGCTCGCGCCATACGAATTCCACTATCGATCTCGGTTCAGGGCGGCGCGCTGGTGGTCATCGAGCCGGCTCATCAGTCTCATATTCGAGTCTCTGCGTCAAGATGATGAATCGCCGGGAATATATGCCCCGGGCAGCGAAAGTGGCGAGTTAGGCAAGGCGATTGTCGATGCCTTTGCCGAAAGCGTCAAAGCAGAAAGCGCAGAATTCTTTGTCTTGCATCTGCCTTTGCAAAGTCACCTGAACCGCTATTTCAGCAACATGCCCCGTCCTCGCCCAACCTATGATTTCCTGCTGGAACATTGTCGCGAATCTTATCATTACATTGCCTTTGAAGAGCATTTGGAACCTTTACACCTGGACGATGTTTACTGGAGCGACACCAAGCATTACGGACCGCTGATACACTCGCTGCTAGGCGAAGTCGTCGTGGAAGAGATCGTCTCATGTATCCGGAACGGCGGCTGTCCGCTGCCGCGCATTGACGATCTCGCCACCATCATGGTCACTAATCCATCGCCCGAGAGCTGACAAAATCTGGTAGCTGAGAATGGACTCTACATAGTCCCTGGCGGGCCGCCGTGATAGAATCGCAACGTGCGCGAGACAATACAGGAGCCGGTTCCAGCCATGACTTTCAATGACTTTCTCTTTCGCGGCGATGTCGAAGAATTAGACCCGGATGTGGCGAAACTGATCCGTCACGAAACCGCTCGACAGCAGGAAAAGCTAATCCTGATCCCGTCGGAAAGCACAGTGCCCTATGCCGTGCGCAGCGCCCTTAGTTCGTCGTTTCACAACATCTATGCCGAGGGTTATCCGCTGGAAAACTCGCGTAACATGACGCAACAAGAAATCCTCGATTACGAAGAGCGCCTGCCGGAGTTTCGCCGCAACGCGGATCAGCGCTATTACAAGGGCACAGAATACGCCAACATCATCGAGTCGCTGGCGCGGCGCCGGGCAGCGGAACTGTTCGCTGGAAACGGGCTGAGCGCAAACGACTTGTACGTCAATGTCCAACCGCTCTCCGGCGCGCCCGCCAACAATGCCGTTTATACCGCCCTGCTCGATGTCGGCGATACGGTGATGGGCATGGACTTGATCATGGGCGGCCATCTCACGCACGGCAGCCCGGTCAACCGCAGCGGCAAGTACTACAACATCATCAGCTATACCATCAACTCGCAGACCGAGCGCCTCGACTACGACCAGATGATGCAGCTCGCCCTCGAATACAAGCCTCGCCTTATCATCGGTGGTTTCAGCAGTTACCCGTTCGCGGCCGACTGGGCCGAATATCGCAGAATCGCCGATGCCGTCGGCGCTTACTTGCTGGCCGATGTCGCTCACGTCGCCGGCATGATTGCCGCGGGCATCTATCCCAACCCGGTCGGCATTGCCGACGTGGTCAGCTTCACCACCCACAAGACACTCAACGGTCCGCGCGGCGCCGTCCTCATCACCCACCGCAAAGCCTTGGCGAGAGACATCGACCGCGCCGTATTCCCCGGCGAACAGGGTGGTCCACACATTAACACGATGGCGGGACTGGCGGTCGCCCTTCGCTTGGCACAGACCGAACAATTCCACCAGCTGCAGCGCGACACCTTGACCAACGCGGCGCGACTGGCTGCCAGGTTAAAAGCGCGCGGCTTCCGCCTGCCCCATGGCGGCACCGACACGCACCTGCTCTTGCTCGACTGCGAGACCGTGACCGGATCCGGCGGCACTGCCCTCAGCGGTGACATGGCCGCCCGCATCCTCGACCTCGCCGGCATCGTCGTCAACCGCCAGAGTATCCCGGGCGACGCATCGGCGCTGCGCCCGAGCGGCATACGGCTCGGCGCCACCTGGCTGACACAGCGCGGCATCACCGGCGCCGATATCGACGAACTGGGCGACATCATCGCCGATGTTCTAGACGCCTGCCGGCCATTCAGCTTGACCGGTCGCGTCCGCCCATTGCCACGCGCCAAGATCGATTTCGACAGCCTGCAGAACGCGCGGCGACGCGTGCATGAATTAACTCGGCGGCTCGGCATCGACACCGACGCCTCCGCCGACGACTATCCGCATTTTTATCATTTGACTGAAGATGAAGCCGAGAGCTGCCTCGAGATTAGCGTGAGGGGCGCGGTCGCCGCTGACTTTCTGCAGGTCGTCCTGACCAGCGATGTCGCCGCCCTGGGCAATGGCGAGAGCCAGCCGACGCATGTTCTGGAAAAGGACGGCACGGTCATGGCAAGCGGGGGCGTCACGCGGCTGTCGGCCGACTCCTGGCAGCTGAACCTCGCCGGACGCGCCGAGCGAGCGGTCGCCTGGCTGCGGGCCCTTAGCGACGGCTTTATCCTCTTTGATGAGACAGACATCCACGCCAAAGCAGCGGGACCGGTTGCGGTGCAAGTTATCAGCGATGGCGAGCCGCTGATGCTGGCGCCGACCGCCGGTTACGCCCGCAAAGCCTACTGCATCGGCATCAACGGCGAAAATTACTTTGCCTCTTCCGGCGCGGATTTGCCGAAGTTTGCGCCCAATGTGGCGATGGTGGATATGTTGCTGGAGACGCCGCTCCACGGCCTGCATCTTGAACTCGGCGCAAAAATGGCGCCCTTTGCCGGCTACGACATGCCGCTCTGGTACAAATCAGTGAGCGATGAGCATCGCGCCGTGCGGACGGACGCCGGTATCTTCGATGTCACGCACATGGGCGTCTTCGACTTGCAGGGGCGTGGCGCAGCCGAATTCCTCGATGGCGTCGCCACCAACGATCTCAAGCGCTTGCCGGTCGGCAGTTCACACTACACATACTTGCTTGATACCGACGGCATCCCCTTGGACGACCTAATGATTTATCGGCTGGCCGCCGAGCACTACCTCGTGGTGGTCAACGCCTCCAACAATGACAAGAACTGGCAATGGCTGAATGCCGTCAGCGCAGGCGCAGTCATGATCGACCCCGGCAACCCCGGTCGCCAGATCCAAGATGCGGTTGACGGGTCAGCCTCCGCAGGACCCCGCTTCCAGCTGCGCGATCTGCGTCTGCCGTCTGCCGACACCGACCGCCGCGTCGATATCGCCCTGCAGGGTCCCAAGAGCCGCGACTATCTGCTGGCGCTGGACAGCAGCGCGGAGGACAAGGCAAAGATCAAAGCGCTCAAGTGGGCGGGCGTGACCCAAGTGCGGCTCGACAGCTTCGATCTCATCGTCTCGCGCACGGGTTACACGGGCGAGCGCGTCGCTTATGAACTCTTCGTGCATCCAGATCACGCGGCCGAGCTTTACCGTGCCTTGATCGCTCAGGGCGCGGCGCCCTGCGGCCTGGCAGCGCGCGACAGCCTGCGGATTGAAGCCGGTCTGCCGCTCTACGGGTTGGAGCTCGCCGGCGAGCTGGACATGAATCCGGCGGACGCGGGCTTCGGCGCCTACGTCAAACTCTACAAGCCCTTCTTCATTGGCAAGCGCGCCTTCGTCAAACGCGAAGCATCGCGCAAAGTCCAGATCAGCCGATTCCGCCTGGACAACAAAGGCGCCCGGCCCGCGCACCATGGCGACCCGATGGTGGATGCGCGTGGACGCGTCGTCGGCGTCGTCACCAGTTGTAGCATCGACACCGATGGCTATCAGCTCGGGCAGGCGCTGCTGGACCGCGGGTCGCGAAAAGTGGGGACAAGCTTGAACGTCTTCGCCGGCGCCGCCCGCGCCAAGCCAGTCGATTACAGCAAACTGGGTCGCGGCGCGCGTGTAAAGATGCCCGAGCCACTGACGATCATTTCCCGCTTTCCCCGCCGCAAGTGAGGTCACATGGCGCAAGGACCTTGCTTATTAGACACCGCGGCGAAATTGACCTCGATTGTTGGAGGGCACACGAAGCGCAGGGAATCTTATGATTATTGATGTGCATTCACACACTCCACAATTCCGCGGTGCGGTGCCGCCCGAGCGGACGATTATGAATGACGCTTGGAAACCGGACCGCGCGGTGAGCTCTGTCTACAATTGGGAAGAGTATCTTCATGATCAGTCGCCAACTGACAAGACAGTTGTCTTTGGCATCGCCTGGTACCCCGGCGAGCGGACAGGCGGTGTCAACGGTCCGGATGAAGCATCCGATTTGCCGCGCAATGTGAATGACAAGACCGCCGCCTTTGCACACGCCTATCCAGAGCGCTTGCTTGGCTTCATGTCACTGCACCCGCACGACCCGCATGCGCTGGACAAGCTGGAACGGGCTCGCAGCGACTTGCGACTGCGTGGCATCAAAATGGCCGCCAATTATCTGAACTTCCATCCGCTGGAATCGCGTGTACTGGCAATCTATGGGATAGCGCAAACGCATGGGTTGCCGATACTCTTTCACCAGGGCACATCGCCCGTGCGCATGGCGCCGATTCGCACCGCGCATCCCTTATTGATGGACGAAGTGGCCATACGATACCCCGAACTGAAAATTATCATGGCGCATCTGGGTCACCCCTGGGCGGTGGATACCGCCGTCGTCGTCCGCAAGCACCCCAATGTGTATGCGGATATTTCCGGCTTGTTTTATCGTCCATTCGGGTTTTACGAGTGTATGATCAAAGCGACCGAGTGGAACGTTCTTGATAAACTGCTCTTCGCCTCGGACTATCCGGTAACTACCGCGAGGGAAGCATGCGAATCTTTGCGCAAAGTCAACCACATCGTCGAAGGCACAAACTTCCCGAGAGTCCCCGAAGATAAACTAGAAGAGATCATCTACCGAGATTCGCTAGCGCTATTGGGGTTGAACTGACATGACAAACGCTTCGCTTTTCGAAAGAGCCCTTGCCGTCACACCGGGTGGCGTCAACTCCGGCACCCGCGGTTTGGCCGACCCCATCGTCTGGGAGCGCGCCGAGGGCGCTTACATTTATGATGCGGAAGGGGCGCCGTATCTGGATTATCACGCCGCATTCGGACCCATCATTCTCGGGCACAATCATCCCGCGGTGGACAAGGCAGTTGCCGAAGCGATCGCGCGGATCGACCTCATCGGCGTTGGCACGACTGAGCTCGAAATTCGGCTGGCGGAAAAAGTTGTGCAGCATGTGCCGTCGGCGGAGATGGCGCTGATCTTCGGCTCGGGCTCCGAGGCGACGTACATGGCGCAACGTTTGGCGCGGGCGGTTACCGGGCGCAAGAAGCTGGTCAAATTTCAGGGCTGTTTCCACGGCTGGCACGACTATCTGCTGATGAACATCATCAGCGCGCCCGATAAAATCGGTCAGAAAGATCCGGCCTCCGCGGGTATGCTGCCCGAAGCCATTGAGAATACCATCGTCCTGCCCTTCAATGATCGCGAGGCAGTCGAGCATACAGTGAAAACGCAGGGTGACGACATAGCCGCGATCATCCTGGAACCGATCCCGCACAACATTGGCTGCGTTCTGCCGCGGGCTGACTTCGTCCGCACCTTGCGCCGCTTATGTGACGAACAGGGGATTGTCTTGATATTTGATGAGGTGATCACCGGTTTCCGTCATGGCCTGGGCGGTTATCAGGAGAAACTGGGCATCAATCCCGACTTGACGACTATGGCAAAAGCCATAGCCAACGGCTATCCCTGTGCGGTTCTCGCGGGACGGGAAGACCTGATGATGCGCTTTTCCAGCGCTGGCGGCGATGTCTTTGTGGCCGGCACTTACAACGGGCACCCGGTTGCGACCGCGGCGGCGCTCGCCACTATCGCGGAACTAGAGGATGGGACGGTACACGAACGGATATTCCGTTTGGGAGACAAAGCGCGGCGCGGCATGCAGGAGATTGCCGATCGGCTCGATATCGATATGACCGTTGCCGGCTACGGTTCGGTATTTGTGCCCTATTTCATGAGCGGCGCGATTACACGCTATGCGGATCTGCTGCGCAACAATACTGAGGCGGACACGATGTTCCGCCGCGAGATGATCAAGCGGGGCGTCTTCATGCTGCCAATGGCGATGAAGCGGAATCATGTCTCCGCAGCGCATACTGATGCCGATATCGACCGCACGCTGAGTAGCGCCGAGGATGTGCTTAAGGAGATGATCCACAAGCACGGATTGCGCTAAGGCGTTGTTGGCCTAATTCTCGCCGCATGGCCTGCTGAGACTTAATCCATCCCGGTTTATCTCCACGCCCCAGCCTGGCTTATCTGGCAGCAGCAAATGACCATCCTAAGGCAGCGGCCGCCTGAGTACGCCTGGCTTGGCGCCGAAAGCGGTCGGCAGCGCCGTCTGGTTCGCGCCGGCTTACATTCCTTTCAACGATTTCTCGAGAATTGACATGCCGTCGCATCCTGACTAGAATCCACTTATAAGCCAGATGCGCGGTTGAATGTCGCCGACCATTGATTTGCGCATTTGCGCAAGCGCAGCAGTAATCGTGCGTTCCGTCTGAGTTTCAAACTAGATCTCGAAGATCGAGACAATGAAAAAATATATCATCCGCCGACTGCTATTGATGATTCCGCTTGTTTGGGCCGTCGCAACATTGACATTTGCCTTAATCCACTTGATCCCCGGCGACGCCGTCGAGATGCTCATGAGCGACTCGCGGCAAATGACGGAGGCGGAAAAAGAACGGCTGGCGGAATCGCTCGGGCTGAATGATCCGCTGCCGGTGCAATATGTGCGCTATATGACGAACCTGCTCAAGGGTGACATGGGGAAGTCGATTACGACCCGCTCAGCTGTCAGCTACGAAATCGCCCAACGCCTTCCCGATACCGTCATCCTCACAGTGACTTCGATAATGCTCGTATTGGTTATCGCGCTTCCGGCCGGGATCGTATCCGCCCTGAAACGCGGTACCTGGATCGATACGACTGCCATGACAATCGCATTGATCGGCGTCTCCATACCGGCTTTCTGGTTCGGCATAATGCTGATGCTTATCTTTGGGCTGCATCTCGATTGGCTTCCCACCGTCGGGCAAGGCAAAACTCCAATAGCATTTGCCAAGTCACTGGTTCTTCCGTCCGTAACCTTAAGCTTGATTCTGCTTGGCCTTGTCACACGTATGGTACGTTCCAGCATGTTGGAAGTGCTGAGTCTTGATTATGTGCGTACCGCGCATGCCAAAGGCTTGGGGGATCGACCTGTTAATTTTCGTCATGCGCTGCCCAATGCCTTAATCCCGATTCTAACTGTTGTCTCCGGTCAGTTTGCCAGCTTACTCGGGGGCGCCGTCGTCATTGAGCAAGTTTTTGGCTGGCCCGGTATCGGCAGGTTGGCGTTGAACGCGGTCTTTCGCCGAGATCACTTGGTCGTCACCGGTACCGTCCTGGTTTTCTCGATCATGGTCATTTCCGTAAACCTTTTTACCGACATCTTGTACTCCTATATCGATCCACGTATTCGATATCAATAAGTGAATGCCAATGGCTGAAAACATCATTGAATTAGTTCCTGAAAAGGAACTTATTGAGCAAATCAAACCCAAGTCCTTTTCCAGCATGGCCTTGCGACAATTCGCAAGTAACAAACAAGCAATTCTCGGTTTGCTGGTGCTGGCTATACTGGTGCTGGCTGCAATTTTTGCCGAACAAATTGCGCCTTTTCATCCTTACAAGACTGATTATTCAAGCGTGAAGCAACTGCCAAGCGCAGAACATCTGATCGGCACTGATAAATTGGGGCGTGATGGTTTCAGCCGCCTGATTTACGGTACGCGCATTTCGTTGACAATTGGCGTGGTTGTTGTCGCTGTGTCGATGTCGATAGGCGTTACTTTGGGCGCGGCTGCCGGTTATTTTGGCGGCGCCATTGATATGATCATCATGAGGATCGTCGATATCTTGATGGCTTTCCCCTTCATTGTTCTCGCTATCGCAATGGTCGCGGTGGTCGGTCCCAGTTTGCAAAATATGATGATCGCCTTGATTGCTGTCACCTGGATCTGGTATACGCGCCTGGTCCGCAGCATGGTGCTTTCACTGCGCGAGACCGAATATATCGTTGCGGCGCAGGCGCTCGGCGCAACCGATTCTGCCATTATCTTCCGTCATATCACGCCTAATGTTATCCCGGTAGTCGTAGTACAAGCCTCCTTCAGCGTGGCTGAAGTGATTCTCATCGCCGCCGCCCTGAGTTATCTGGGCTTGGGCGCGCAACCGCCGATCGCCGAATGGGGAGCTATGCTAAGCAACGCAAAAGAGCTAATGCGCATTTTGCCCGTGATGTCAATCGCGCCCGGAGTCGCTATTATGATCACCGTGCTCGCCATCAATTTCATCGGCGATGCCTTGCGTGACGCATTGGACCCAACGCTAAGGCAATAGCGAGGCTATGGAACGCAAGATATGGTAAACAGAGCAATTCAGCAAAGCGGAGTCACCCGGTATTTTTTCAAGGTCGCCCGTAGTGCTATTTCGTATCTGATTTGAAAAGGGAGGTACTTATCGTCTACACTTGTACGCAGCAAGATTTTCGAAGGCTTTGCCAGTATTCAATACGTTTTGGGAGAGATTGATCATGAAACCAAGCAAGATTCTATTGATCGCAATTTTGATTCTAGTGGCGGGACTTTCTTTTGCCCCTGTCGCTGCCGACGGGCATTGCCCCCAGGAAGGCGGTACCTTCACCATCGGAATTACCAACATCCTTCCCATGGATCCCGATACCGCCGCTTCTGACTGGACCTTCTATATCATCACCAATATCCACAGCATGTTGTTCCGCATCGAATCCGGCCAGCCTGTTGGTGATCTGGCGGAATCCTGGGACATCAGCGACGATGGTACGGTCTACACTTGGCATATTCGTAAAGGCATGATGTGGCATGACGGCAATGAGGTCTTCGCTGAAGGTGAGAGCCGTGAAGTGACGGCGCATGATGTCGTCTATACACTCTACCGTTCCTACGATAACGAAGCTTCAATGATGGCGTCGGATTTGCGCAACATTTTCATATCAGCCGAGGCGACCGACGATTACACAGTGGTGCTGACGCTCAGCGCGCCGGATTCCATCATTTATGACAAGGCGCGTGGCTTGACCTGGACCGCCATCGTTCCTCGAGAAGCGGTCGAACTTTATGGGGATGAATATGGTCTGCATCCCTTGGGTTCGGGTCCCTTTGAATTTGTCTCCTACGCGCCGGATGAGGAAGTGGTGCTGCGAGCCAATGAGGATTACTATATCGACCCCTGCCTGGACGAGGTCATTTTCAAAGCATTGCCGGATGTCCCAGCGGCCATGATCGCGCTGGAAGCCGGTGATATCGACTGGTGGGGCGCTGTCACGCCCGGCGATGATGTCGGCCGCTTCCAGGATAACGAAGACATGACGGTCATTAACTTTGGCTGCCCCGTCGCCACCCGCTTGTACATGTCGGTCGACAAGGCGCCCTTTGATGATGTCCGCTTCCGCAAGGCGCTCTCTCACATGAAAGACGGCGAAGCCATCAACGCGGCTTTGCGCGGTCCCACACATGTTAAAGGCGCTGGCACCGCCGGTCCTGGTGTGGCCGGTTATGTGGAAGGACTTTATGACGAATTCCACGCCTACGATCCGGATCAGGCGATGGCTTTGCTGGACGAAATCGGCATCGTAGATACCGATGGTGACGGTCTGCGCGAATGGGAAGGCGAAAACATGGTCATTCCCATGCGCGCCTGGAACTCGGATCCTGCGCCGGATTACGTCGCCGCAATGGTGGACGCTGCCGCTCAAGTCGGGCTTACCATCGAACCAATGATTGCGGACGGCGCGACCAATAACGCAGCTCGGCTCGCCGGCGAATGGGGCATCTATCTTGGACAGGGTTGGTGTGGCGAAGGTGGTACCAATTCGCTCTGGGGTAGAAATGGCTGGATCGCCTCGTTGGGCTACGAAGATGAAGAAGTCTTCGCCTTGCTGGATCTTGCTGCCAGCAACGTCAACGAAGAGGAGCGTGAAGCGCAGTTGCAAGCCGCCACGCGGCGTGTTGCCGAATTGTACTGGGAACCCGCCTTTAGCTTCTTCAACATCTTCACGGTCAAGAACAATTACGTGAAGGATTTCTTCGGCGGTGAATGGACATTGAACATCGCCACTGATGATCACAATGTCTGGATCAACGAGGACGAAAGATAAGCGCTCACAAACATCAATCGTTCTGAGCGTGAATAGTTTGAATGCCGATCAGGTTCGCAGCCGCGGGTCTGATCGGCCTTCGCATTCGAACTTCCTCGAATTCAACCTGACCTCTTGATCGCTAGCGGAGGCGCAATGGACCTGCAGGATATCGCGGCAGATATCCCCGATTACCGTGAGTTTCTCACGATCGATGAGCTAAACTCATCGAGCCATCAATTAAGGCAGCAGTATCCTGACCTCGTCAGTATCAAAGAGGTCGGGAGGACGCGCAACGGCGACGTCATCGAACTCCTTACCGTTGCCGGTGGCGATGAAAACGCCTTCATCTTTGGCGGACCCCATCCCAACGAACCCATCGGCTGCATGACGATCGAATACTTGTCTCGGCGACTTTGCGAAGACAAGAACTTGCGCGACGAACTCGGTTATACCTGGCACTTCATCAAGTCGATCGACGCCGATGGCATGCGCCTCAACGAAGGCTGGTTCAAAGGACCTTTTTCGCCAACCAACTATGCCCGCCACTTCTACCGTCCCGCGCGGCATGAACAGGTTGAGTGGACCTTTCCCATCGAATACAAGTCACTGATGTTCAACGACCCGCTGCCGGAAACCAAAGCGCTGATGCGGGTCATTGATGAGACGAAGCCCAAGCTGCTGTATTCGCTGCACAATGCCGGTTTCGGTGGTGTCTACTATTACGTTTCGGACGAATGTCCACCGCTTTACGACACTTTCCATCGGATTCCCGAATGGTTCAATCTCGCGCTCGATCTCGGTGAGCCTGAAATGAGCTTCGCTGATCCCTTTGCGCCGGCGATTTACCGTATGCTGACCAGCATGGATATGTACGACCATCTCGAGCGACATGGCATCGCTGATCCGGCTGCCATGATTGGCTTCAAAGCCTCAAGCGCCCAATATGCTGAACAATATGGCTCATTTTTCTTAATTGTCGAAATGCCGTATTTTGATGAACCGCGTGTCAACGACCTGTCGCTAACCAGTACAATTCGACGTGACGCCATTCTGCAAGCAATGGATCTAGCAATTGACCACGACGCCTGGATTCGCGGACAGCACGCGGCTGCTGAAAGCGCCCTTCGCCTGGATACGCCGGTCCGACGTGCGCTGGAGGATTTCCTCGCCATGAGCGCCGGCTTCCGCGAGGCCGATAGACAATGGGTGATGACAGCCGAAGAAACGAATCGCCCTGCCACGCAAGCGGAATTATTCAGCAATTTGTACACATCCCGATTCTATAAACTGCTGAACACAGGGCTGTTGGCGCGCATGTTGAAAGAGGAAATTGCCAGCGGGAATACCAGTCCCGCGATCGAGTCCGCCTGCGAAAACGCGACAGCGCGACTGGAAGCTGACGGCAAGTCGCTCGAATCCGCGCTGGATTACCGCGCGATACCGATCAGAAGCCTGGTAGGCGTTCAATGCTGCGCCGGCCTCGCCACTGCGGCATATCTGCACGAGGGCTAATGCTATAATCATTTGGAACGACTTCTGAGCACTTGTCGCGACGACACCGTCAAGAACAAGAAGGGGCGAATTATGAATATATTAAAAGGACGCTCGTTTCTGATCGTTTTCCTCATTGTTGCTACCTTGGTTTTTGTCGCGTGCAGCGAAGGCCCATCGAGCAAGTCGGCCGTCGAGAAAGTCACCAGCCAGGTCGCCTTCGTATACCTTGAAAACAGTGACGAATACAACTGGAGCCATTTGCACGAGATCGGCCGACAGTACCTTGACGAGCAACTGCCTGATTTGGGAACGAAGTACATGGAGAACGTTGCGCTGGACGATGCTGAAGATGTCGTGCGACAGCTGGCGGAGGAAGGTCACAAGCTGATCTTTGCGACGTCCTCGGAATTCAGTGATGCCGTCTTGAAGGTTTCGGAAGACTTCCCGGACACTTATTTCGAGGTCTATGGCGGCGGTGAGACGACAGACAACGTCGCGACCTACGACGGACGTATGTATCAGGCATTTTATGTTGCCGGTGGCTATACCGGCGAGATGACAGTAAGCGGCATCATCGGATTAATCGCGCCTGAACCCACAATTGAGGTCATTCGGCATATCAATGCAATCGCCGCCTCTTCGCTGCTGGTGCGGACCTGTGAAGATATCTCCGTGCACGTGCGCTGGACCGGCTCCTGGAATGACCCGGAGGCGGACCGTGCCGCCGCGTTGGAGCTAACCGATCTCGGCGCCGATGTCCTCGTTCAACACACGTATAGCCCCGAAGTACAGAAGGTCGCCGAAGAAAAAGGCGTGCGCTCGATGGGCTACGGTTTCGACATGCGCGAGTTTGCCCCCAACGCCAATATGACCAGCATCATCTGGCAATGGGGTTGGTATTATCTGCGCCGTGTCAACGACATGCTTGAGGACAAATGGGAAGCAAAAGCATACGATGGCAAGGTTTCCACCAGAGCCCATGGCCGGGGCATCATCGACCTCGCGCCTTATGACTACGACCAAATCCCGCACATTATGGAAGCGCCACCCCTGAAGTGGCGTATTACCTGGAACGAGACGGCCAAGGACGCGCTTGACGGTCCGATCTATTCACAGAACGGCGATCTCTTACTGGCAAAAAACAAGAAATTCCCGAAAGGCTATATCTACACCGATATGGATTGGTTCGTGCAGGGCGTTGTCGGCGAGGCGCCGGGCGAGCCACCGGAAACGGTCGAAGGCCGGGGAATAGACGTCAAGTGCCGATAACCTTCAGCGCCTATAACGCTACTTGCACAACACCGTCGGATAATCAACAAAGCGGTCGCCTTTGCCCTTAAAGAGCATTGACATTTGTTGCGGCGGCTTCAGCCGCAGCGGGAGGACCACATGGCTCACGCCTTACTGAGAGAAAACCCGGACCTGGCAACGGCGGTCGATGTCTATGATTCCTGGATCCGCTTCACCATGCACCGGAAACACCAACCCGGGCTCGCGGTTGGGATAGTCTATGATGGCGAGCTGCTTTGGGGACAAGGATTCGGAAACGCCGATATCGAAGAGGAGATACCGGTCACGCTGGACACCCGTTTCCGTATCGCCAGCATCAGCAAGACCTTCACCGCCGTCGCCATTCTGCAATTGCGTGACGGCGGCAGACTTAGCCTTGATGATCCCGTTTCCCGGCACCTAGATTGGTTTAACCTGCGATATCCGGGCGCGCCGGAAATCACGATCCGCAATCTGTTGACCCACACGTCGGGGCTTCCGCGCGACTCGCACAACCCCATGTGGACGGAATGCGATGCGCCGGCATGGGACGAATTCGTGCAGGAGCTAAAGGCGCGCGCGCCGACGCGCCCACCCTACAAGAAGTTTGCTTACAGCAATGTCGGCTATTCCTTGCTGGGCGGCATCATCGAGGCGGTGTCCGGTGAAACCTGGGCGGCATTCGTCCAGCGCAATATCGTCGATCCGCTAGACATGTCGGCAACCTTCCCCGTTCCGCGGAGCGACGACGCCTTGCTGGCTAGCGGATATTCACGGCTAAACAACAACTACGAACGTCAGCGGATGCCATTCTTTCTGATGAATGGCTTCGAAGCGTCGGCCAATTTCGCCTCGTCCATAAACGATTTGGTAAAGTATGCCGCGTTTCACCTCTGCGCCGGTGAAAGCGCTGTCCTGTCATCCCATTCGCTGCAAGACATGCACCGCATCCACTGGCTGGAACCTTCCTGGAGTGAAGGTTACGGCTTGGGCAGCATGCAGTACAAGCTGGGCGATTGGTCAATCAGCGGTCACGCCGGCGGCTACCCGGGCTACCTGACCGGATTCACAATGTGCCGGGAGCACAACGTGGCGCTGATCGTACTGACCAACGCGTTAGGGAGCGCGCCGCCCGAATACATCAATCAAGGATACAAGCTGGTTCTGCCGGAGATTATCAAGTCAACTGAAAAAGCGAAGCCCGAGCCCAACCCCGCCTGGCGAAAATATCTCGGCGAGTATATTAATGACTGGGGCTTCGAGAAAGTCATCCTGCGCGCCGGGCAGCTGCAGATCGTCTCGCTTGATGGCATGGAATATCCGCCCGCCGTCCTCGAGCCAACCGATACCGAACACGTATTCATCATTCAGGAGCAAGGCTCATCAAACGAAACCTTGCGCTTTGAGCTGGATGAATCAGGTGATGTCCTGAGGATGTGGCAGCGGAATGAGTACGCGTTCAAAAAACCCTGAGCTTGAGAGATTACTCTGATGAACAGAAACGGCAAACGCAACTTTGGCATACTGGACGATCTACGTTATGCGCGTATCGGCAGCGCCCGTCTGTCTCCAAACGGCAAGCTTGCGGTCTGCGACCTTACCCGGCACGACCTCGAACGTGATCTCACGATCACCTCGCTCTGGTGCATTGATCTGGCAAGCGGGGACGCGCGGCAGCTGACCCAGGATAGCAGCAGCAACACCTCACCTGCCTGGTCGCCAGACGGCAGTCAGATCGCCTTTCTCTCCAATCGATGTGGGGAAAAGCAAGTGTTCCTGCTCCCAATTGACGGCGGTGAAGCGCATCAGTTCACCAACCTTCCACAAGGCGCGGATGGTCCGCCCGTGTGGTCACCGGACGGGGAGAGGATCGCATTCACCGCGCCGGCGGGGGCGGAACCTAGAGATCCCACAGCGCCCTATCGTGTGACGCGCTTCATTTATCGCTTCGATGGAGTCGGCTATCTTGATGACGCTGTGCAGAACATCTACGTACAGTCGCTTCATGGCGGTGACGCCACACAGCTCACCGACGACGCTCACCTGGACCGCACATTACGTTGGTCACCGGACGGATGCGAGATTCTCTATCTCGCCTCCTTCGACCCCGATCGGTCGGATCTATTTTCCGCCAAATTGCGCACTGTCAACCTTCAAGGCGACCTTGAAGAGATACTCGGACTGGACTGGGGCTTCATCAAGAATGCCGGCTGGCTGCCCGATGGCAAGAGTATCATGGTGGTCGCTTCGCGCAGCGAGCAGCCTATGGCGACAAAAGACGATCTCTGGATTGTAAACCGTGACAGCGGACAAGCTGTCAACCGCACGGCAGACCTGTCTTCCGGCATCGAAGTCCAGTGGTTTCCCGTCTTTAGCGCAGCCAACATCCAGACGGCGGCATCCGCCGCGCTTGTCACCGTTGTGGAGCGAGGCAAGAAGGGCGTGTACTCGGTCGCCTTGTCCGGTGAACCACAATGGCAGCAGTTGCTCGGGGGAAACAGAACGCTTGCGCTCCAGGACGCCGATGCGGCGAATATGCTCTTCCTTGCGGACGATCTGGAGAACCCGGGCGACCTTTGTATCGCCGCGTTGGACGGGACAAATGAGCGCCAGGTTACGCGCTTTAACGATATTCTCCTTGCCGAGCTTGAATTTCCCAAGGTCGAAGAACTTCTTTACCACACCGAGGATGGTACGCCGATCCAAGGCTGGTTGCTGCTGCCAAATCAAGGCGAGCCACCCTATCCCACAATTCTCTATATCCATGGTGGGCCGCACGGCTGGTACGGTTACCAATATGGCAGCGATTTTCAAATGCTTGCCGGCGCCGGTTATGCTGTGCTTTTTGTCAATCCACGCGGCTCCACCGGCTACGGCGACGCATTCGCCACAGCGCTATCGGGCAATTGGGGGGTGCTGGATCACAAAGATCTTCTGGATGGCGTGGACTATGCGATTGAAACGGGCTTCGCGGATCCTGACCGGCTGGGCATTTGTGGACTCTCGTATGGTGGCTACCTCACCACCTACACGATCGGCCAGACGAATCGCTTCAAAGCGGCTGTCGCGGAGAATCCGATCACGGATCTGGTCAGCCGCTACGGAACCGCTGACATGGGTCCCTGGGGATCACTCAGCGAGCTCGGTGGCAAACCTCATGAAATACCAGATGTCTACCGGCGCGGATCGCCCATTACCTATGCCCACAACTGCACCACTCCAACACTTCTGATTCAGTGCGAGCAAGACTATCGCTGTCCCGCCGGCCAAGCCGAACAATTCTACGCGCACTTGAAAGCAAACGGCTGCATCGTGGAAATGCTGCGGATTCCCGGCGTATCACATGTGGCTTCAATCACGGGGTCGATTCCTGTGCAGAAAGCGCAGAATGAGGCGCTCCTGGACTGGATGCAGCGACATGTGTAAGGCCTTGGACGGCAGCAATACGATCAGCGGCATCGACTGAGCATCCGAAGCTAGCGAATTGCACAGCGTCAACGCACGATATCCGCATCCGGACGGTCAAGCAGGTCTTCCAGGTCGCCGCGCGTAATGTACACGGCATCGCCGTAATGCGTGAGGTTGAGGGCGGCGGTCAGCACACCATATCTCAGCCCTTTGAATAGATCGCCTTGCAGCCAGCCATGTAAGACACCGGCAACCATCGCGTCGCCGGCGCCAATACGGTCGACAACCTGGATGTTCTTCGCCGGCTCGATATGAAATGACTCGCGATCCCAGGCGATGACGCCATCACTCGATAGCGAGGTCACAATAGCGCTGGCCGATGTCAACTCCCCTAGTTGACGAACAGTCTCTTGCGGCGATCCCTCAATTCCATACATGCGCTGAGCATCGCCCCGCGCGAAAAACAGAATATCGACCGCTTCCAAAAAGGGAGCGATGGCTTGGGCAGCTTCCGCCGGCGACCAAATTCGGCTGCGGTAATTCATGTCGAAGCTGATGGGGATATCGCGTGCCTTTGCTTTGTCGACCGCTTCCAGCAAGATGGCGCGAATCGACGGGGAAAGCGGAACACTTAAACCGGAGATGTGCAATAGACGCGTATCGAGCAGATAGTCCCAGTCAATGTCGTCGCCGGTCATGTTGACAAAACAGGTGTCCTTACGGTCGTAATAGACTTGTGAGCCCTTTGGTGGAGTGCCAAACTCAACGTAATAGATCGCCAGACGATGCCGGATAGACCAGACGACGGCTGACATATCCAGGCCGGAAAGGGCGTATTCATTGCCAACGCGGCGTCCAAGCGGGGTATCGGGCAAACTGGTGATCCAGCCGCAGCGCCATCCCAAACGCGAAAGCAGGCTGCTGACATTCGCTTCAGTGCCGGTGACATTTACATCCAACTGTGTGGCGCGTTCCAAATAGGCGCCCAAGGGCACACTGTAGCGAAGCTGACCTTCGCCGATCGTGGTCATGTCAAAGCGAGGCATCGTCAATCAATCCGCCTTCACGCATTTTGCCCAGCACCCACCGTCGGGCTGCAACAATCAATTCCATAGAATCGGGACGATTGTCATTCCACATCTCGATGAGAATCGGGCCATGATAACCCAGGTTCGCCAGCTTGTGAAATGCATCAATAAAAGGGACGACGCCCTCGCCAAAGGGCACGCGCCGCGGCTCGCCCGGTCGCGAATCTTTCACATGGATACCGATAATGTGACCGTCCCCGATTTCCAGCTCCTCGCCGACGTCGTATCCATGCGCGGCCAGGTTGCCGATATCAGGATAAACCTGGAACCAGGGCGAATTGATCGTTTCCACGTGCCGCATGGCGCAGCGGACCGAATCAACCACGTTTTCGCCCTCCATAGTTTCTACTCCCAACATTACCCCTGCCTCGCCGGCCCAATTGACTCCCAAAGCCAAGCCATCAAGATAGCGCTGCTCCGTGCGATCATCCACTTTGCCGTAGTAGTCATAGTAGCCGGCGATCTGTATGAAGCGGATACCCATGTCCGCACTAAACGATATCGCTTTGTGCAGCAAATCCAGGCCTTTGCGCCGCGTCTGCGCGTCCGCGCTGCCCAATGCCAGCCCCCGATGCGCGCTCAAGCACATTGTTAGCAGGGGTACGCCGCTTTGGGCAACGGCATCGCGCAAGCCGCGACGGTCCGCCGTCGTCCAATCCATTCGCGCCTGACGTTCCGGGCTTTCGTCGCAAGAGAGTTCGACGAAGTCGAAGCCGACTTTCCGCGCCAGATCAAGCCTTTCATGCCAATCGATATCGAGTGGCAAGGCCTTTTCATAGATGCCAAGTGGAAGAGACATCGGCATGAATCGTCTATGTCTCTCGGTGGCCGACAGGATACGTGCGCAAGATTGCGTCTTGAAAGGCGGCCGCGGCCTGAGCGGGATCCGCAGCGTTGCGAATCGCCCGTCCGGCAATGAAAATATATACGGGAATGTCGGCGAATAGAGAAATATCGTCGACGCCCACGCTGCCGGCAACGGTCACGCGGTATCCCATCTGCGCGAGTCGCTGAATGTTGTTCAGATCGGCGGCGCCCCAAGCGAGCTTGCCCTGTGCCTCGGCGTCTCGGCTGCGATGGATGATCGCCTGGTCAATGCCGATCTCACGCCAGCGCTCCGCTTGATTCCAGGTCCAGCCGTCGCTTAGCTCAATCTGTACATCGCCGCCGTGCTGCTGCGCGACGTCATAGACCACGTCAGCGGTCGATGGCGCCGCGCCGCTAACCACGCTTACCCAATCCGCTCCGGCTTCGAATGCCATTCTGGCAATGATGCCACCCGCCTCGGCAATGCGGACGTCAGCCAGGATTGTCTTGTCGGGAAACAGGCTGCGTATGATCCGAACCGCGCCCATCCCCTCCGATAAACACAAAATCGTGCCGACCTCTATGATGTCGATATGGCTTGCCGCCTGTTGCAGGGGCGCGAGAGCGGAAGGCAAGTCATAGGTATCAAGGGCGAGTTGCAGCAGCGGTCTCTGCATTCAATTAACCTTTTACGGCGCCGGCGGTCATGCCGGCGATAATCTGCCGCGCCGCCACGAATGTCAACACCAATGGCGGGATGACGATCAGCGTTCCCATCGCCATGATTCGCCCCCATTGCACGCCCTGCTCGGTCAAAAAGAGCGTGATGCCAACCGGCAGCGTGCGCGTATTGCGGTCGGTCAAGACCAGCGCCAGCAGAAACTCATTCCAGGAGATGCGGAAGGTAAAGATCGCCGCGACGGCGAAACCGGGCCTCATCAAGGGGAAGATGACCCGTGTAAACACCTGCCATTGTGACGCGCCATCAACGATGGCCGCTTCTTCAATTTCCGTCGGGATCTGCCGCAAGAATCCGATCAATAGCCAGACGGCGAAGGGCAGATTAAGCGCGGTATAAAACAGCGTCAAGCCGATTCGGCCATCGACCAGCCCCTCGGCAAACAAGTACGGATCAGAATTTTCCAGCTCGTATAAAAACGGCGTGGTATCGATAAGATCGAAAAGAAACATCTCCCAGTTCAACCATAGAATAAAGATGGGAATGGCGAGGACGGCCGGTGGCACCATCCGAATGATCAGCGTGAAATAGGCGATCGGCGATCGTCCCGGAAACTCCAACCGAGCCAGAGCATAGGCCGCCATACCGGCGACCAGCAACGACAAAACGGTAGACGACAACGCTACGATGATTGAATTTTGCAGGTACAAACCAAACTTGTTTTGGAAGACGTGCGTGTAATTGTCAAAGGTCGGCTCGAAAATCCAGATCGACTCGCTGGACATGATAGCCACTTGCGTCTTAAGCGACGTGACGAACATCACGATGATTGGTCCCAAGGCGATCAGCGACAGGACGATCAAGACCGCATATTGCAAGACAGCCGACTTGTTAACGCGTCGAAGTGAGATCATGGGCCGGACACCAGTTCATTCATATCAAAAGTCCGCTTTTTCTTTTAGTGGATTGGAAAACAGCAGCAATATCAAACTCAGAACCAGCATGATAAACATCAGCACGACGGCGATGGTCGACGCATAGCCAAGCGCTTGCGAGGTGAAAGCCGTCTTGTATATGTGTAATGAAAGTACCTGCGTACTTCGGCCGGGACCCCCGAAGGTCATCACGAAGATCACTTCCAAGGCGCGGAACACATCAATCAGGCGCATCAAAACGGTCACGAGCAGGATCGAACGCAGCATGGGCACCTTGATCAGAAAGGTCATCTGCCACCAATTCGCGCCGTCGATGCGCGAGGCTTCCAATACCTCGGACGGCAGCGCCTGCAAGCCAGCCAGCAGAATGATGAAGATGAAAGGCGTCCATTGCCAGATATCTGTAATGACGATCGAGATAAAAGCCAAATTCGGATTACCAAGCCAGGTCTGGGCGGGTATGCCGATTTGGCCCAGATAGTGATTGATCAACCCAATCCGCCCATCGAGCAGGTAGCGCCAGATCAAGCCAACGGCGACCGGCGACACCATCAGCGGCAGGATGAATATCGTCCGGAATACAGCTGCGCCTTTGATCGGCTTTTCCAGGAGCAGGGCGAGACCCATTCCAATGACCAGTTCGGCGACCAGTACCACTGCCGCGAATCGCAGAGTGACGCCAACAGACGATCGTACGTGGTCGTCGTCGACCATGCGGATGTAGTTGTCGACGCCTACATAGTCGCGATCCGACCAGCGCGATCCCATTGAGAGCCGATTGAAACTCAATTCCAATGTATTGGCGAGCGGAACAATGAGACCCAAGACAAACACGATGATCGCAGGCAAGAGAAATAAGTATGCGACTCGCAATTGCCGAAGTTTGAAAGAAGAACTTTGCATTTAATAGTCCACTCAACTAAGGGTGGGGAGCCCAAGCACGACTCCCCATTTTGTATTCACTTTAGCGCGGCGCTGACTTTCGCCAGCTCAATGCCTACATGTCCCGGCTGGACCAGCCGTAGTAGCCCGCGCGATCCATCTCCGCGCGAATCTCCTCGGCCGCCTGCGCCATCGCCTCTTCGGCGGTCATGTTGCCCGTTGCGTATTCGGAGACGTAGACACCGAGGATGGGAGCGTTAAGCGCGCCCCATTCCGGGATCAGCGGACGCCAATTCGGGTTAGCGCATTCGAGCTGTTCGACCACTACAGCGTATTCCGGGAACATTTCCTGCATTTCCGGGTCATTCAGCGTCGATATCCTGGCCGGATCAGCGCCAATTAGCGCCAACTCGCGATCAATACGCGGGCTGGTCATCCATTGCATGAAGAGGAACGCCGCTTCCTGATTGGCGGAGTTTGACGGGATACCCATGGCGAATCCGCCGGTCTCCGACAAACCGCAATCCGCGTCGCCAACCTTCGGATGCAGCGCATAGGCCACTTTTCCATCGACCAGGGATGAATTGGGATCACGCGTCATGGCAGCTATCTTGTGCGAATCCAGATACATAGCGGCATCGCCTTGCAAGAACGCGTTGGCTTGATCACCGAAACCATAGGCTTCCACGCCCGGCGGCGAATTCTCCATGATGGTCTTCAAGGCTTCGAGAGAAGCGATCGCTTCCGGCGCGGTCACCGTCGGTTCCCAATTCTCGTCGAAGATCGTGCCACCGTAGGGGCTCAGGTGCAGCAACCAACCATGAACGATTTGATGGCCGGCCGCGCCACGGCTTGTCATGCCATAAACGCCTTCAACATTTTCCGTGATATACGCCGCGGCCTCGAGCATTTCGTCATAGGTAGTCGGTACTTCCAGACCATGTTCTTCGAAGACGTCTTTGCGGTACGCCAGGATGCTGGTCTCGGCGCCGAATGGCAGTCCATAGAGCGCTTGCGTTGGACCAGGCAGGTAGGCGTTCGTGCCGCCGACAACGCCGCCGGTCTCCGTCCAGGCAGGTACAAGATCATTCGGGTTGTAGCTGGGATCGGCTAACGCGGGATTAACAAAGAAGTTAGCGAGCGGTTCCAGGTAGCCATTGATGACGTACTCAGATTTGGTGAAGACGACCCAAGCGACAACATCATATTCGCCTGTGCGCGGCTTCTGCAATTCGACTTCCTGCGCTGGTTTCATCGCCTGGTACTGCAAGAAATCGACCTCTACATTGATACCCGTCTCCTCTTCAAACATCGGGATCAGGGTCGCCGCCTGATTGAAGTGATACAGCGACGGCCAACTGACCACAATCGTATCGCCGCGGTACGGCTCATACGGATCAAAGGCATCCTGCGCGTTGACCGCATTGCCGAATACTGCTGTCAGCAGCAATGCGATTACTACAAGTATTGAAAACCTCTTATTCATGTCATGTCTCCTATCTGGAATTTAAGGCTCGAACAATCATGGGGTCAACTTTTCGCTGTCAGTAACCGGTCCTTTCTCTTTGCCGTTGCGGTATAAATTGTAATGCCTTGCCCGTAAACGAGCGAGCTGCCCGATCCCGCTCATCGCCTGCGCTCAGCTACAACATCGATTTAAAGGGCAGGTCCGGCTCGATAGCGAAGACATCTTCGAAACCGCGCCGATGGTTGTAAACCAGCTTGTCCTTGTCCGACGGGTAGACATATTTTCCGCCGACCTGCCAGATAAAGGGCCGGAACTTGTATTCCAGGCGATCCTTCCTCATTTGCCACAGCATCAGGATCTCATTGGGATCCGCCTGAAAGTTGGTCCAGATGTCATGGTGCACGGGAATGACAACCTCGCAGTTGAGGCATTCCGCCATCCGCAGCAGGTCAAGCGAGCCCATCTTGTCTGTGATGCCGCGCGGGTTGTCCCCAAAGTTGCCCAGCGCGACATGTATCTCGTGATCGTTTCCGTGTTGCGCAAACCAGTTCGAATAATGCGAGTCGGCACCGTGATATAGATTGCCGCCACTCGTCCTGAACAAATAATTGACCGCTCTTTCGTCCATCTCTTGCGGCATTTTGCCCTTTAATATTTCGTCGGGCGGCGCCGTCACCAGTTCAGTGCGATCAAATGAATCGAGCGCCACAATCTCAATGTCGCCAATCCGCACGACATCGCCCGGTCTCACGACCACGCAGCGCTCCGCCGGCACGCCCCAATCAACCCATTTATCGACACAGGTCTGGGGACCAATGAAAGGAATGGACGGGTCGCAATTCTGCACAATCGCGGCTGCAACATTGACGTCAATATGATCGCTATGGTCATGCGTCGCGAGAACAGCATCAACTTCGCGAATCGCAAAGGGATCGAGCGGCACAACTGCGTTTCGCAGGTTTGGCTGCACCATCCGTACGCCACTGGCCCGTTGATGCTGATGCCTGTCGCGCATCCACTTGCTTGATTGTGTCCGCTTGCCCGATTGAACCCAGAGGTCAATGCACAGATTGGTGTTGCCAGCTGACTTGAGCCAGATTCCGCAACAGCCGAGCCACCACATGGCGAACGACCCCGGCGCTACGACTTCCTGTTCAATCTCCTCATTGAGCCAGGTTCCCCACTCCGGGAAGCTGCTCAAAATCCAGGATTCTCTGCTGATCTTGTCTATCTGCATTCACACCCTTGCTTCAGGTCGCTCTTTGAATAGCATGCCTTGCCCGCTCAATGCACCGGACACCAACTGCCTATAGGATACAATTTACCGTTCAATCTTTTACAAATGTGAGAAAACGTGCAATGCTTGTACGAAAGCAGTAAAATATAGCGCGGATTAAGATCACTATGTGGGATTAATTGCGTCTATTGCACAGCTGTGCAGTGAAGGTTGCGGATATGTTTTTTCCAGCTTATGACAACCAACGTCATAACCTAATCGAAGTTGCTCGCCTCTATTACGAACAGGGCCTGACACAGACCGAGATCGGACGGAAGTTAAGTCTTTCGCGCTCGACAGTGTCGCGCATGCTGCGGCGGGCCCGCGATGCGGGCATCGTCACCATCACTGTCAACTACGATGTCATGCGTGATCAATCGATGGAAGAAGCAATGAAGTCTGCGTTTGCGCTTCACGACGTGAGAGTGCTAAGCAGCCAGGGGCGGTCGTCTGAAAGAATACGCAACGGATTAGGGAAACTCGGCGCCAACTTGCTGGAAGAGTCCTTGCAGGATTCCAGCATCCTCGGCATTTCTTACGGTCGCTCAATCGCCAGTACGGTAGAACAAGTTAGACCGAGACTTAGCGACGGCCTGACAGTGGTCCCCGTAATCGGCGCGCTGGGTTCAGACAATCCGCTAATCGAAGGTATTGATCTGACTAGACAGTTGGCCACCAAACTCGGCGCCAGGTATCGCTATTTGCACGCGCCGCTACTCGTGGAAGATAGACGCACGCGGGAACTCTTTCTGCAGGAGCCGATTGTTAACAACGTCCTGCAGGTCGCCGCCAATGCAAATATCGTCCTAATCGGAATCGGGTCATTGCAGGCGCAATCCTCCGGCATCATCTGGACCGGATACATCAATCGCAAGGAACGCGATTGGCTCCATAACATCGGCGTCGTTGGGCACATGTGCGCTCAGTTCTTTGACATCGAGGGAACGGTTCTCGATATCGGTATCAATCACCGATCGATCAGCATTGGCTTGGAAGCGCTGCGCCGCATTGACAATGTGATCGCGATCGCCGGGACGACGGACAAAGCCAGCGCGATCCTCGGCGCGTTAAATGGGGGCTACATTGATTCCTTGGTCACTGATGACCGTGCGGCTCGCCAGGTGCTTGAACTGAAAAAGAAATAACGGCGAGACAAAACTGTTCACGCCGGTCCCTCCCGCTTAACCAAAGATCGTCTCGGCTAGCCTCTCGGGCCATGCTGCAGTGCCGGCGCGCAGCAGAGCACAAGCTCCTTGACAGCACGCACCTCATCCAGACGGCGCACCGGCGCTGTATGTGGCGCATTCAACAGAATCTCCGGCTCGGTCCGCGCTTCCACGGCGATCCGCTCCATCGCCACGACGAAAGCATCCAGGTCTTCCTTGACCTCGGTCTCGGTTGGTTCTATCAACAGCGCTTCCGGCACGATCAGCGGGAAATAATTCGTCGGCGGGTGGAAGCCGTAATCCATCAGCCGCTTGGAGATATCAAGGGCATGGATATCTTCGGCATCGTCAAAATGCCCCTCCAACACAAATTCGTGCCCACAATAGCGCGGATACGGCACAGTATAGGTCGTCATCAGCCGGGCGCGCAGATAATTGGCGTTAAGCACCGCGTAACGCGTCACATCACGGATGCCCCGGTCGCCGTATACGCGGATGTACGCATAAGCGCGCAGGTGCATGCCGAAGTTGCCGTGAAAGGCTTTCAGCCGGCCGATGCTCTTCTCCGGCATCACGAAACCATAGAGCGGCGCCTCTTCGTCTTCAGCGTCGTCAACAATGTCGACGATCGGTCCCGGCAGATAGGGCGCCAGCGCCGCCGTGGCGCCAACAGCGCCGCTACCCGGTCCGCCGCCGCCGTGGGGCGTGGAGAAGGTCTTGTGCAGATTGTAATGCATCACATCGAAGCCGAGCTCGCCCGGCTTGACCGCGCCCATCAGCGCGTTCATATTGGCGCCGTCCATGTACATCAAGCCGCCCGCGTCGTGCACCGCCTCAATGACCTCCAGGATGGTGGATTCGAAGAGCCCGAGCGTGCTCGGCACCGTGACCATCATACCGGCGATGCGGTCGCGCAAGTCGCCCGCGCAAACCTCTCGTAGCGCCGTCAAATCGACATTGCCCTGCTCATCGGCCGGCAGCTCCTCGACGCTCATGCCCGCCATGGTCACGGTTGCCGGGTTCGTGCCGTGAGCGCTGTTGGGCACCAGGATGATATCGCGCTGGCCCTCGCCGCGGTCGAGGTGATAGCGGCGGATCATGAGGATGCCGGCGAATTCGCCCTGGGCGCCGGCCGCCGGCGTCAGGCTGACCGACTCGAAGCCGCTGATCTCGCCAAGCCAGGTCTGTAATTCGTGCATCAGGAAGAGCGCGCCCTGGGCGCCGTCCTCGTCCGTCAACGGGTGCAACTGGGCGAAGCCGGGCAGGCGCGCCGCGTCCTCGTTGACCTTGGGGTTGTATTTCATGGTGCAAGAGCCGAGCGGGTAAAGCCCCTGGTCGATAGAATAATTGAGCTTGCTCAGCTTGACGAAGTGGCGCACGACCTGCACCTCGCCGACTTCGGGAAGCGCCAGATCCTCGCGCAGCAATTCGGCCGGCAGCGGCGTCTTCGGCACATCGCATTCCGGCAGATTGACGCCGATGCGCCCGGGCGCGCTAATATCATAAATCAGTGGTTGCAGCATCAGCTTAGGCCTCCCAGAATCACGACCAGCCGATCAATTTCTTCTTTGCCGTTGGTCTCGGTGACGCAGACGAGCATGTGGTCTTGCAGGTGGAAATAGTGCTCGCCAAGGTCGACGCCGCCGATGATGCCCTCTGCCAGCAGCGCCGCGTTTATCTCGGCGACCGGGCGCGGGCAGGCGACGACAAATTCATTAAAGAAGGGCTTGCTGAGGTCTACGCTGTAGCCATCGAGTCGGCTGATCCGGTCGGCAGCATAATGCGCCTTGTGAAAATTGAGCTCGCCGACCTGGCGCAGCCCGTTCTTGCCCATCAACGCCATGTAGACCGAAGCCGCCAGCGCCATCAGCCCCTGATTGGTGCAAATATTGCTGCTGGCTCGTTCGCGCTTGATATCTTGCTCGCGCGGGCGCAGGGTCATGACGAAGGCGCGCTGGCCATCGGCATCAACCGTCTCGCCGATGATGCGCCCGGCGATTTTGCGCACGTATTTCTGGCGGATGGCAAAGTAGCCGAGGTAGGGTCCGCCATAGCCGAGCGGGATGCCGAGCGGTTGCCCCTCGCCGACGACAATATCCGCGCCGAGCTCGCCCGGACTCTTAAAGAGCGACAATGCCATCGGGTTGGCGACCATCACCAGCAGGGCTCCGCTGGCGTGCACAGCCTCGGCGAGGCGGGAGACGTCATCGATCTGGCCGAAGAAGTTGGGATATTGCACGGCGAGCATGGCGGTGTTGTCGTCGAGCATCTCCATGAGATCGACGATTTCGCCGCGTCCGCGGTCACCGATGATGCGGATATCGCGGCCCTGGTGGTAGGTGCGGACGACTTCGCGGTACTGCGGATGGATGGCGTGGCTGAGGATGACTTTCTTGCGTTTGCGGCGGGTGACCTCGAGGGCGACGGTGATCGCTTCAGCGAGACTGGTGGCGCCGTCGTAGTGGCTGGCGTTGGCGGCATCCATGCCCGTGAGCGCACACATCATGCTCTGGTATTCGTAGGTCGCCTGCAGCGTGCCCTGCGATATTTCCGGCTGATACGGCGTGTAGGCAGTATAAAATTCGCCGCGAAGCAGCATGTGGTTCACCGCCGACGGAATGTAATGATGATAAGCGCCCGCGCCGCGAAAGATCGCGAAATCTCCCGCATGATCGTTCGCCTCGCTGATCGCCAGCATCTCGGCGGCAACATCCATTTCGCTCATCGGTGGCGGCAGATCGAGCGCCGGGAAACGATGAGAGCCTGGCACAGCTTCGAACAAGTCACCAATTGTATCGACGCCGATTTCGCTCAGCATTTCCTGCGTTTCGGCATCTGTATGCGGTATGTAACTCACGGTTAATCCAGCCTTTTGCAATCTATTCCAGTTTCAGGTAGACCTTACGCCGTGCAGAGAGCGGTGGTCGCGAATACTTCAAATTGCGACATGGTCAACGGCTGTCGCAGTAGGCGTCGTAGGCGGCTGCATCCATCAGACCGTCAAGACTTGCAAGGTCCGAAGCTCTAATCCTAACCATCCAGCCCGCGCCGAAGGGATCGGCGTTTACCACTTCGGGCGCGTCTTCCAGGCCCATGTTGACCTCAATGATTTCACCGGCCACTACGCTATATAGTTCCGACGCCGCCTTCACCGACTCGACTTCACCGAAGGAATCGCCCGCATCCACGGCATCGCCGGCGTCCTTAAATTCAACGTAGACGATATCGTTGAGCTGATCCTGGGCATAATCTGTGATGCCGACCGTGACGACATCGCCGTCGACCGCAAACCACTCGTCGGTTTCAGCGTATTTCAATTCAGCCGGTGTTTTCCATTCGCCCATCGTTGTCTCCCTTCAAGTGATTCAAACAAAAAAGGGCGCACCTCATGCCGAGAATGCGCCCTGTCAGTCTTCGTGACCTTCAGAGTACCTTGCCCCAAGAATCCTTTTGCCTGAGAGTTTCACGCAAGTTGGCCTACTTGTCGCTTGCCCCTTCGGCGCTTCGTCCCTTGACGAAATCTCTCTTCTTGTGGTCGTTACATTGTAGCCGCTTTAGGGTACAACCGCAACGTGAGCGCGAGTGATCTAACTATTTTCCACCTTTGCGCTTCATCTACATCGCGCGCCAGGATATTGCTATAATGTGTTGAGCACTTAAGGGACATGACACTGAATCAGCACAGGTAGAGACCAAAAAATCTCCGGTGAAGACCAAAAGAAAGTCCACCGCATTCGCACTCTTTCTGTATGGCTTGATTGCCGGTCTGCTCATCGGCATTTCAGCCTTGGCGCTCTACCTCTTTTATGACCACTTGCAGTCGGCGGGAAAGGTGGAAACAAATCCATTCAATGGTTCTGGCGCAGTCGATTTCGATGGCGTGACGAAGATTGATCCGCCACTCGACATACTCGATTTCACGCTGTTGAACCAGCAGGGAGCAGCGACGAGCCTCTATGATCTGCGCGGCAAACATGTCCTGCTCACCTTCGGTTTCACGCATTGCCCCGATGTCTGCCCGCTGACGCTGAATGACTATCAGCGGACTCAAAGCCTGCTAGGCGCCGCGGCCGAGCGCATGCACTTCGTCTTCGTCAGCGTTGACGGACCGCGGGACACTCCCGATGCACTGCGTCATTACTTCAGTTTCCGCGGGCTGGACAACATCATCGCTTTGACCGGCGAGCCGTCGACCGTCCGCGACTTTGGCAGACCATTCGGACTATCGTTTGAGATTAGCCAGGAAGAAGTCCCCGCCGGTTACTTGATCAACCATACCGTTGGCTCATTCTTGCTTGACCCGCAAGGGCGCTGGATCATGCGCTATCAGTTTGGCGTCCCGCCGGAACGGATCGCCGCGGATTTACAATCGCTTCTCTCGGCTTAAAGCGCCGGCATCATTGCCGACAGTACGAACGCGGCACCCGCGGCGCGATGGACGTCACCACTTCGTAATTGTTGCTGCCAATCCATTCAGCGATTTCGTCCGCGCTGATCTCGTCTTCGCTTTGCGCGCCCAAGAGCACCACCTCATCGCCAATCGCCACATCGGGAATGTGACTGACGTTGATGGTAACCTTCTCCATATTCACACGCCCGACAATCGGCGCGCGCATGCCGCGGACGAGGACTTCGCGCCAGGTGTATGGCGTACGGCGCAAGCCATCCGCATATCCAACCGGCAGCACGGCAATCGTCTCGACGCCTTTTGTGCGATAGTTGTCACCATAGCCAACAGGAGAATCGCACGGCATCGTCTTAACTTGGGCAACTTGAGTCGTCCAGGCCATGACCGTCTGAAATCCAGCGCTGACGTCGAGGTCAGGCGACGGCTTCAAGCCGTACAAAACGACTCCCGGTCTTACGACGTTGAAATAGCTATTGCGGCAAGTGAGCAAAGCGGCGGAATTGGCTGCGTGCACATATTTGAAACGGACACCGGAGGACTGAAGTCTTGAAACAACGTATTCAAACCTGGCTAATTGCTCAGCAGTAAAGTCGGGGTCATCATCGGCTCTGGCGAAGTGCGTGAAGATGCCCTCCAATTCAATGCCGCCGTCATCCTGCATTTGACGGCAAAGCGTAATCGCCTCCTGTGATGATACACCCAGCCGCCCCATGCCGCTATCGACTTTGACATGCACCTTCAGTCTGCCAGGCGTGTCCCCACTGGCGGCCCGCATCTGTCCGGCGACAGCACAATCATAGACGGACAGACTGATGTCAAGCTCCATCGCCCGCCCTATCGCGCCGAGCGGCGCCGCGCCTAACACGAGCAGCGGCGACTCAATACAGGCGGCACGTATTTCGATTGCCTCCGCCATATTGGCAACCGCCAGCATACTAGCGCCGTTGTTCAGCGCCGTGCGCGCGACCGCCGGCGCGCCATGACCATAAGCATTCGCCTTCACCACCGCCATCAGCGCAACATTGGCGCCGATCAGCGCTCGGATCCAGCGTACATTGGCGGCGAGCGCATCGAGATTGATCAACACGCGACTCGGGTATAGATCGCATCCGTCGCTTACTTCGTCTGCTCTGGACGGCAGCCGCTCGGTTATCAACTTGACGGGATCGTTCTGCATCATGTTTAGTCAGGAGGTTTGATTGACGGCTTGACAATTGTGAAATGTAAAAATCTGCTGGCAGTATAACAGCGGGCAAATTCTGCTGCCATCAGATTCCATGCCGATTAAAGGTCCGGCGAAGGCGATAGTCCTGTACGAACCTCGTTAACGCTTGTGCTATAATGTCGACAGCCATCCAGTGCCAAGGCCCACGCGACAAGGAGTCGTTTGCCAACCGATCGCATTCAACCTGCTTTCAACTGACGCCGCCGTTTTCAAGACAGGAATAGCAATGTCTTTCGATTTTGAGGTTGTCGCCACAGATGGCACTGCACGCGCGGGCATCCTGCACACCCCGCATGGAGATATACCGACCCCGGTATTCGCGCCCGTCGGCACGGCCGGTTCCGTCAAAGCAGTTCCGCCGCGCGACCTGGAAGATCTCGACATCACACTGGTTCTCGCCAACACCTACCACCTTTTCCTGCGTCCGGGCGATGACCTGATAGGAGACCTAGGCGGGCTGCACCAATTCATGGGCTGGGGTGGACCGATTCTGACAGATTCCGGCGGCTTCCAGGTCTTCAGTTTGACCGAGATCAACAAGATCGACGACGAGGGCGTAACCTTTCGCAGCCACATTGATGGCAGCATGAAACGTCTAGATCCCGCTCGCTCCATGAAAATACAGCAGAATCTCGGCGCCGACATCATCATGGCATTCGATCAATGTCCGATACCTAATGATCGCGAACAGGTTGAGGCGGCTGTTGAACGTACGCACAGCTGGCTGCAGCAATGTCGCGATGCGCATCCGCGCGATGACAAGCAAGCGCTGTTCGGCATCGTACAGGGCGGCGTCTTTCCCGACCTGAGGGAACGTTCGGCCCGATTCGTCACTGACATAGACTTAAAGGGGTATGCCATCGGGGGCTTGGCTGTTGGCGAATCCAAGTCGGAGATGTACTCGACCCTGGATCAAACGCTGCCCTGTCTGCCGCGAGACAAGCCCCGTTATCTCATGGGTGTGGGCGAACCCGATGACCTGGTCGAGGGAATCCTGCGCGGCGTCGACATCTTCGACTGTGTGATTCCGACGCGGCTCGCGCGGCACGGCGCCGCCTTCACGTTTGACGGCCGTGTCAATCTGAGGAACGCGCGCTTCAAGATGGATTCGTCTCCGATTGACAGTGAACTTGACAATTACGCAAGCCGCTTTTCACGCGCTTATTTGCGGCACTTATTGGTGGCGAAAGAACTGCTGGCATACCATTTGCTCAGCCTGCACAATATCGACTTCCTGGCGCAACACGTGGCGAGGATGCGCAATGCCATTATCAAAGGCGAACTTAAGGCTTACGCCAAACAGTTTCTGCCCCGGTATTTGCACGGAAATCTGACGGTCGATTAGGTCAAGTCTGGAATGCAGCGCGCCCGCACTACATTGGCGATCGTAGCTTTCGCAGCGGTGGTAGGCTGCACGGTTAAGGCGCCCGCTTCGACACCAACCACTGTTCAATCCAGATACCAGCTTTACAGTACAGAATCCACATACGCCTTCACCCGCGACTTGCTGGGGCGCTACGCCGACTACTATGCGAACCCCGTAATCGAATTAGGCAAGCGCCAGTTCACGATTCTTCTGACGCAACTTGACGCCCTCAGCATTGACTACTTTACTAGCAGTCACGTGCCCGCCCGCGAGGACTTTTGGGCGGCGCCGCTTGCAATGGACGGTCTGGCAATCATCGTGAATCGTGGCAACCAGCTGGAAAACCTGGCCTTAGACGATCTAGCTGACATATTCAACGGACGCATAATTGACTGGAACGCTGTCGGCGGAAATCCGGGCAAGATTGTCCCGTTGACTGTTCAGTCCGGATCCGACAGTTACCACGAGCTTCAACGCATGGTGTTAGGCAAAACGGGTATCACCGGCAACGCCCAACTTGTACCAGGTTTCGAGGCCATGCTTCAGCAAGTCGCGCAACGAGTCGATGCCATCGGATATCTACCGTACAGCGCCGTTGACAGCCGAGTCAAGGTGATCGGGGTTGACGGCGTGCGACCCGACGCGCGCGCCATACGCGACCGAATTTACCCGCTGCGATCGACCATCTATGTCATCGGACGGCAAGAACCGTCGCCGGCATTTTACAACTTTTTTTCCTGGATACAGAGTGAAGCGGGGCAAGCGCTCGTCGCGGAATCGCTCATCGCGCTGCCCTGAGAGCGCCCGATCTACACGACGTTGGCGAAGAGGTCGGCTTCATCGACGCGATCGTTTTCCGGCGGCGGAAAAGCGCGCGTGAATCCCTGTGTGCTGTAGAGCAAACGCCGCAGCAAGCGCGACGTCCGCGTGATACGTCCGCCACCCTGGCTGGCGTGGCAGCGGCTGGCGCGCTCCCAAACATCAATGTAGGGCGCGATGGGAATACGCGCATGCACCGGCTCTATATGATCAAGAATTCTGACGACATCAACATCCTCATTGATGCCCATCCGCCGTGGATCCTGTCCGCGTAAACGCGCATGCAGGATGCGCATCCAAAGCGTTAGCTTGGGGAACGCGGCGTAATACAGCTTCTGTGGACGGTAGCCATTCGACGAATTACCGTCGGCTGAAGATTCGCGCAGGCGCTCAAATGCACCTGCCGTCGCTCGCTGAATGGCAATGTGATCGGGATGTCCGTATCCGCCGTAGCGATTAAATGTTATCACCACCTGCGGCTGGACCCGAAGTAATATCTCAAATACATCGCGGGTTACGCGCTGCGGATGATTCTGCCATTGATGCCAGAGAGAGTCCGGGTGTACAGAAGTTTCGCTGCCGGGCATGCCACTGTCGCGGTACCCCAGCATAAAGACCTCTTTGAACTTGAGATATTGGCGAGCGCAATTCAATTCGCTCAATCGCAGTTCCGCCACTGACGGATACTTGCCCTGCAGGTCGACGGGCACATGACCGACATCGCCATTCGTAGCACATATCAAATAGACATCGACACCATCGTCGATCCATTTGGGAATGGCGGCGCCCAAGCCGAAACTCTCGTCATCCGGATGCGCGTAGCTGATCAAGAGGCGCCGGCCTGCCATCAATTTTCCCTCGTCTAGCGGCGGTCAAGCTGCGATTCCCCTATTATACTGAGTACGTCTTGGCGAAGGCAGTGCCGCTTCCCTATACTTGGCGGGCGAAAAGCGTCTGTGCGAAAGTTGGCTTTTATGGGTCGATTCACCCAGTCAATAGTGACTAGTTCTTGCATACTGATCCTTTGCTTTGCCCTTGGTGCGAAGCTCAATTGGGGGCAAGACGCTACGAAGACGACCGAGAATGATGACGTGCCGCGGATCACCGCTACCGCAACACCTGCCGGCTGGTTAAAGTCGCCGGCGATAGTCGGCACGGCAATCGCCGACACCTATGTACGGGTGGGATCAGAGCCGATCGGTCCCCGTTCTTACCCACAGGGAATCAATCCCTTGACCGGCCTGCCCTATCCCAATGAAGAAGCGCAAGCGCGGCGCAATCTAATCGTCAAGATCTCCAACTGGCCTCCAAAAGTACGCCCGCAGCACGGCGTCAATCAAGCTGACCTTGTCATTGAATACGAGGCGGAAGGTGGCGTCACGCGCTTTGCAGCCATATTTCGGAATAACACTCCTGAAAAGGTCGGTTCCATACGCAGCGCGCGCTTGATCGACATCGAATTGATTAATATGTATGCTGCGATTCTGGCCTACTCCGGCACCAGCGGTCCAATCCATGAGATCTACAAGAAGTCAAATTTCAGATCCCTTTTGCTGTCGCCGTCATTCGGCGACGACTGCGAAATCGCGGGCTTTTGTCGCGATGCATCACTGCTCGCGCGCGGATATGAACATACGCTCTTCGGCAATACGCAGAAATTGTGGGAGCTTGCCACGGCGCGCAATGTCAACAGCGGCTATCGCGCGCTCGGCTTCACCTTTGATCTTCAGCCCGATCCGGGCGGCGCGGATGCGAATGACATCTACATTAACTGGTACAACAGGACCGAAATCCGCTGGCAATACGACGAAGGCAGCAAACGCTATCTGCGATATTCCGACGAAATCGCGCACCTTGACGCCAACGATGACAGCCAGCTTTGGGCGGACAATCTGATAATGCTGCAAGTCGCGCACTACCCGCGTCCGGATCTCTTTACGCCTGGATCCCTCGACGAATCATACGAAGTTGCGCTTTGGAGCCAGGGTCAAGCCTACGTGATGCGCGAAGGAAAGCTCTACAGAGGCTATTGGCGCCGCTTTAGTGGCAATCGTGGGGAGGCGCTGTCGCTCATCTTTGGCAATGAAGAACCGATCATGCTTAAACCGGGCCGCAGCTGGATCACGGTCATGCGGACACTCGATCCGGTGGTTATCAGCGACGCTTGGGTTGACATCGAGGCGACATCGACCGCGCTGGCACGGTCGGACTCATAAGCTGACGTTGAATATGGCAACGCTTCTACGTATGATGAACCCAACAGACGTCCTCCAACATTGAAAGCGAATGTGTTGCGCCGCGCAATACACGGGTTTCTGCTCGGATTCATCCTTCTGCTGTTCATCGGCGCGATAATAGTTGTAGGTGCTTATGTCGCAACAGACGGACAGATTGTTGCTGTCGCGCAGACATTCGTCCTTCGAATACAGCTGGCCAACAGACAGGACGAGTTGAATGCCCCCTATGGCAGTGACGCCAGCCCGCTCCGCTTTCAAGTCGTCCCAGGCGCCAGCGCCGGCGCCATTGCCGCAGCGTTAAGAGATGCGGCGCTCATTGGCGACCTTGACCTTTTTCTTGATTTCGCGCGTGTCCAAGGCTACGACAGGCGCTTTGAGGCGGGCGTTTTCTTCCTGAATCAGACCCAGACGATAGAACAGATCGCCGAGATTCTCACCGATTCCAGCAAAAGCTACATTGCTTTCCGCTCTCCAGAAGGCTCCAGGATTGAAGAATTGGCTGAGCTTATTGACGGCAACCGACTGTTCGGTTTCACCGGCGTCGAGTTCCTGGCGCTGATCGATGAAGGGGCGGCGCTGCCGGCTGACTTGGCGGCTTGGGCCGGCATCCCAATCGGCGCGTCGCTTGAAGGATTCATGTTCCCCGATACCTATCAGTTGCCTCCCGATATCACGCCTGAGGGCCTGCGTGACGTGCTCTTGCGCACCTTCCGTGAACGCGTCGGCGATGATCTGCGCCGTGAAGCGCTCGACCAGGACCTGACCTTGCATCAAGTGGTCACCATCGCTTCCATCATTGAGCGTGAAGCTGTCTGGCGCGACGAACATGCGCTGATCGCCAGCGTCTACCGCAATCGGCTGAACATTGATATGGCGCTTGAAGCCGATCCCACTGTGCAATACGGCATTCAAGGCGCGCGCGGAATGTGGTGGCCACAGATCACTCGCGCCGACTACCGCGAGGTGGATTCAGCCTACAACACGTACCGCAACACCGGATTCCCGCCCGGGCCCATCGCGAGCCCCGGCTTATCCGCCATCCAGGCGGCCGTAAATCCCGAAATCTCCGAGTATTTCTATTTCCGCGCCGCCTGCGACAATTCTCACTATCATAATTTCGCCCTCACATTTGAGCAGCATCTGCAAAATGCGTGTTGAGACAGAAGGCGCTGGCCGCGGTGTGCTGCGGAAATCTATTCTAATCGCGCTGGCATTCTTACTGGCATCCTGCAGCGGCGATAAGGGACCTACCGTGCGAAAGATCGCGCTGCTTGCGCCGTTTGAAGGACAATACCGCGAAATCGGATACAACGCGCTCTACGCGATGCGCCTGGCATTCGCCGACGCGAATCCTGAGCATGTGCAATTCCTGGCCGTGGATGACGGCGGAACGGTCGAATCTGCAATCGCGCGTGTCGCAGCGCTGAATCTCGATCCAGCGATTGCCGCGTTCATCGCGATCGGGCCCGCCGCCACGCACGCCAGCGTACAGCAAGTCAATGTCAAGCCCATGATTCTAGTAGGCAATTGGGGACACGACCGCGCCGACGACGACAGTTTCTACGCAGCGAATGCAATCCTGGTGAATGAACGGCGAGCCGGTGACTTGCACATGCTTGAGCAAGTCCGCGATCTGAAGGACAACCTCGACGAATTCAGCTTCTTCAGCAGCGGATCGATCGCCGACCCTTCGTTTCGCCAGGGTTACGTCAACAGCGGGGAACACGCGCCTTTGCCGAACTTGCTGGCTAGCTTGACCTACGATGTGGCGGGCCTGGCGCTCGCTGCGCTGGAAGACGCCAATGAAATCGCCGACGCCAGGTATCAGGGCATCAGCGGCGAAATTCAATTCGAAGACGGATTCTGGAAGACTGCGCCGCGCAATCGCTTTGGCTACGAAAATGGCCAGCTCGTGCAAGTGCCTGACTAGCTGCTTGCGCCGTCGATAACGCCGTAGAACAAGGGCAGCCGTTCCACAGGTTCCGGGCTGTAGGCAACCGCGTCCTGAAGTTCAGCCAAGGCGGCCTGCAAACTGCTCTCATCATTGGCGTGCACGGTCATCAAGGCTTGGCCCGCTTCTACGAAATCGCCCACAGATGCGTGGACCTCGATGCCGACCGCATGATCAATGGCGTCTTCTTTCGTTGCGCGTCCCGCGCCCAGAGCAAGTGTTGCCCAGCCCACTTTGTCGGCGAGTATTGAAGCGACAAAACCTTGTTCACGGGCGGGAAAGTTATAGCGCAGATTTGCCTGTGGCAGTTGGCTCAAGTCGTCGATCTGCGCCACATCGCCACCGTGAGCCGCGACCATGCGGCGAAATTGCTCGAATGCGCCGCCGCTCTTCAATCGACGGTCGATCTCGGCGCGGGTCTCCTCCAGCTCAACCCAACGCTCGCCACCGCCCGCGAGACGCAGCATGTGCGCTGCCACTTCGACACAATGCGCATGGATATCGGCCGGACCTTCACCCTGCAGCGTCCGGACAGCTTCCGCCACCTCGAGCGCGTTACCGACGGCAACACCAAGCGGCTGATTCATATCCGAAAGCAGCGCTACCATATCGCGCTCGGCGTCGACGCCGATACGCACCATGGCGGTTGCCAGCGCCCGCGCCTCGTCAAGCGTCTTCATAAAGGCGCCGCATCCCAGTTTCACGTCCAGAACGATGCCTCTTGTGCCGGCCGCCAGCTTCTTGCTCATGATGCTGCTTGCGATGAGCGGCAAGCTCGCTACCGTGCCCGTGACATCTCGCAGCACGTAAAGTTTGCCATCGGCCGGCGCCAGCGATTTGCTCTGGCCCGCCAGCACCATACCGGTCTCACGAGCGATCCGGCGAAACTCATCTTCGGACAGGTTCACGTCATAGCCCGTAATAGACTCCAGCTTGTCCAGCGTACCACCGCCGAAACCAAGTCCGCGTCCGCTCATCTTGGCGATCGGTACGCCGAACGAAGCAACCAAGGGCAGGACGATAAGCGTCGTCTTGTCACCGACGCCGCCGGATGAATGTTTATCGATTGCATAATCCGTGATGTCGGACAAATCGAGCATGTCGCCGGATTCAGCCATCGCCATCGTCAGGTTGACCGTCTCCGTCCGGTTCATGCCGTTAAAGTAGATCGCCATCAGCAGAGCCGACGCCTGATAATCGGGTATTTCACCGGCAGTGTAGCTGCTGATGAAGAAACGGATTTCACGTTTGCTCAGTGCCAAACCGTCGCGCTTTTTCTCAATAATGTCGATCATTCGCATAAGACGTCCGATTCGGGAAAGCCCGGCAGAAGGAAGACAAGCTAGACTATAGTATATCGAAATCATGCTTGGTTGAACGTCGGCGAAAGTCGGCCGGTCTATAATTGACTAGTCGGCACATGAACTGTACGATTTGCATGCAAGAGAAGCGCTAACCAATCAGCACGGTTTTGCATTCCTGTTCCTTCAATGAGTGAACGAGGGCAAGTGACGTGACCCAGAAAATCAAGAATCCGAAACAACGCACGTGGCTCATCTTCGGCGGTGTTATCGTTGTGGCAGTGGTGGTCGCAGTGATAGTTGTCGCGCTATCCAGCCAGAGCACCTTCAGCGAACTGACGATGGACTATTCGTCGATCCCGCAGGAGAGGCAAGATGACGGCGGCTTTGTGCTTGGCGATCCGGACGCGCCCATCACCGTCGTGGCTTTTGAAGACTTCCTCTGTGGGCATTGCCAGCGTTACAAGGCGACCACGGAGGAATTCATCGAGAAATATGTCGCCACCGGCATGGCGCGCTTTGAGTATCGCATGCTGCCCGTCGTGCATCCGGGTTATTCGCTGCTATCGGCACAGCTTGCGGAATGTGCAAACGACCTGAAGCCCGGCTCCTTCTGGAACGCTCACGACGCTCTGTTCCAAATCGCGAGCGCCCGCACCTTTAGCGACAGCTCATCGCGGACCTTCGCCGAGATGATGAATCTCTCCTACACGGACTTGCTCGAGTGTACGCAGGATGCGACGCAAGTGGATAAAGATATCCAGCTCGCCAATCAGTTGAATGTGACCGGCACGCCGACGGTCTTCGTCCGTTATGGCGCGGGTTTTCCACAGAGCAGCACTTTTGGTCCACGCCCGACCATTGATCAGCTCGGCATTCTGGTGCAATCAGCTCGCTAGACGCGGGCCACTGCATGCGGATGACGTTTCCGCCCAATTGCGATCCGGAGCGCGTCGGCAGACTGTTTCAACCGAATATCCAGGCGGCGGTGGGAGCCGGTATATCGTGCTGAACGGTAACGGCAGTATGTCGCGCAACCGGAAACCGTCAACTCAGTCATGCGGCGTTTCTTGACCAACCGGCTGTCATTCAGCGTCTCCGCAACCTTGAAGATGCCTTGTCGTCTTTGGTCATCGCCGGCATCGACTTTGACGCCCTGACTGATCATGAATATCGGCGTCACCGCGCCGAAGGATTGACCTTCACGAACAGGACTAAACCGACAGGATAATTGCCATGCGTACAGTGGAATGGGATGCCGGCGCCGTCAAGATGATCGATCAGCGGGCATTGCCCTGGAAGCTGGAATACGCCCGTCTGGAGACGGTCGAAGCGGTCGCCGAGAGCATACGTAACATGACCGTGCGCGGTGCGCCGGCGATTGGCGCAGCCGCCGCTTTCGGCATAGCGCTCGCCGCCCGGCAGAGCCAGGGCAAGACCATTGAAGCATTAGTCAGCGAGCTTCAAGATTATGGTGAACTGCTGAAGGCGGCGCGACCAACGGCGGTAAACCTGGCTTGGGCGGTTGACCGGCTGCTGAATATTGCTGCCAGCGACGAGTTCAATAGCGTCAATGATTTACGCGAAGTCCTGCTCCTGGCAGCGCAGCAGATCGCCGATGAAGATGTCGCGACTAACCAGCGAATTGGCGCTCGAGGCGCCGCCCTCGTGAAAGACGGCGCGACTGTCCTGCACCACTGCAACACCGGCGCGCTCGCCACCGTCGACTTTGGCACGGCGCTGGGTGTGGTCCGCGCCGCTTTCGAACAAGGAAAGCATGTCCACGTCTTGCTGGATGAGACGCGTCCGCGCCTGCAAGGTTCACGGTTGAGCGCCTGGGAGTTGGAGCAGTTAGGCGTCAGCTATGACATCATTCCGGACACGGCGGCCGGCTATTATATGGGAAGCGGCGAGGTCGATATCATTCTGGTCGGCGCCGACCGCATCGCCGCTAATGGCGACTTCGCCAACAAAATCGGCACCTACCAATTGGCGATCATGGCGCAGGCGCACGGCATCCCCTTCTATACCGTGGCGCCCACATCGACTGTCGACGTGAGACTGAGCAGCGGCGATCAGATCCCCATCGAACTGCGCGACCCGGCGGAAGTGACTACGCCCTACGGCAATCCAATCGTTCCGGCGCATTTCAAGGCGCGCAATCCGGCATTTGATGTCACGCCCCACCGCTACCTCAGCGGAATCGTAACCGAGTATGGCATCGCGCGCCCGCCCTACACGGACAGCCTGCGGCGCGCTGTCGCTGGCGAAGAGGTATAGTTGCCAGCGCGTTCTCACTCGATCGTACTAAGGTCGACCCGTTCCAAATCCGGATTGTCGCAGGGCCGGCGACCCACTTTTGGCATGCCCACCCATCTGCCGCCGACCTTCACGCGCACAATATCCATCGTGAAATCTGAATTGGTCGTTTTGTCATTGCTGAGAAACGTCGAGCCGATGCCGTAGCTGTCGACCGGTACACCTTCGCTTTCAAATCGGGCGACTCTGTCGCGATTGAAGCCGCCTGAAACTACGATCTTTGTGCGCCGGCAGAAATCCCGCGCAACCGGCTCCAGATCAGCCGACAGATCCCAGCTTTCCCATGCCGAATTGATGGCTTCGCGCACGTCAAAAACCAGCCGCGGGCTGACGCCTTTCTCGGCGTCGTCCGGTTGCGAGTGGTCACGCAGATTGGCGCTTGTATCCAGTCGTACGCCACTGAGCGTCCAGCGCTTCATTTCCCTCGCGTCCCCAGCCTTATAAGCCACCTGATAGTTGTTCCAAAAGGCCGCCAGCGTCGCGCGCGAATCAGCGACCACATCATTGTTGAAATCCGCCAGCAGGACGCGGGGCGAATCGACGGGAATGTGTCGCGCGAACTGAATCATCGTCTCAACGCCGTCGGCGAGGAAGCAGGCGATCAGCGCGTGCGGGACGGTACCTACCCCTGCCCCGCTCCAGAGCGACGCTTGTGCGTCAGTGCTCACCAAAGGCGCAATCTCAATGCCGGAATCGCGCTGGTAACGCCTTAGCGCCAGCCAATAGGCATAGCCATCGATCGCCTGCACCTCCGGCAGATCGAAGCGGGCCGGAAAAAACATGACGGGCTTGCCACCAGCGGCTTGTAGCACCTCGTAGACATTCGTCGCGATGCGGCTGGCGCGTGACAGCACACCGAGGATCGTTGTCTCGAGGACGGCAAAATCTCGGTAAGGACCCCGTATTTCGATCACCGTCAAGACGTTTTCCGGGTCACCATCGTAGTACGTGACAACGCCATCCTGCACCGCGTCTACCTCAAGCGCGGACCAGGTCCCCACCCATTTCCCCGCATCGTCGAAGTAACCTGCCGCGTGACGCAGTTGCGCCAAAGCGTGATCGACGCCGGCGACAAGCGCCATCGGCGAGCGCCGATTGAAGATCTGCGCCTCGACCTCGATTGCGCCGACTGCCAGCTCCTGCGCGCCGGCAACAGCACGTGGATTATCCCCGCTGTACCGGTAAGCTTCGTTGTCCAGCGCCGACAAAATCTGTCGGACGTTGGCAAAATAATGGTCGGCGTATACACCGCGCCGCAGCCCGTCGACAGGTAAAGCAAAATTCTCGGTTTTCAGGCGCTTGCGATCGAATATCGACATCGTTCTCTATTGCGCTCCGGACGAATTGGATCGGGAATATGTGCAGTATAGCACCACGGCTCTTGACTGAATTTTGCATAGTCGAGCCGCTGCTTCTGCGCTATACTGCGCGCTTGTCTTATCCGCCTTGACGTGACGCAAATCTGCTATGGATATACTTGTAACCGGTTCCATCGCATATGACTACCTGATGCGTTTTCCCGGGCGCTTTCAGCAACATTTCATCCCCGACGAATTGCACAACTTAAGCCTCAGCTTTCTTGTCGATGACATGACCAAGCATTGGGGTGGCGTGGCCGCCAACATCGCTTTCTCCATGGCGAAATTTGGCTTGCGACCCAAGTTGATGGGCACGGTAGGCCGCGACTTTGGCGACTACCGCCAATGGCTGGAAGGCAACGGCGTCAATTGCAGCACCGTCGTTCAGCTGGATGAGGTGTTCACGGCCTCCTTTTTTGCCAACACCGACGATGACAACAATCAACTCGCCTTCTTCTACGGTGGCGCGATGAACCACGCGCGCAACTATCGCATCGCCGACGTAGTCGATACGTTGCCGGACATGGTCATCATATCGCCGAACGATCCGCTTGCGATGATTAACCTTTGCGACGAATGCCGCGCGCGGGATATCGGCTTCATTTATGATCCCGGACAACAAGTCGCTCGCTTGAATGGCGACGAGCTGCAGCGTGGGCTGGATGGCGCCCACATGCTGGTGGTCAATATCTACGAGGCGAGTGTCATCTACGAAAAGACCGGCCTGTCGCTGGATGATCTGCGGAAGCGGGTCGAAGTCCTTGTTATCACGGAAAGCGAGCATGGTTCGAAGATCTACGTGGAGAACGAAGTCATCGAAATCGGCGCCTTCGCGCCAAAGTTGATCGCCGACCCCACCGGCGCCGGCGACGCCTACCGGGCTGGGTTTATACTTGGGATGAGCAAGGGATTTCCACTGAAATTGTCGGCGCAAGTCGGGGCGCTGAGCGCAACTTATGCCTTGGAATGCGTCGGAACCCAAAACCACAACTTCACGCCAGCGGACTTTGTCGACAGGTTCCGCACAGTGGCGAATGACGAGGGCTTGCTGGACTGCCTGCTGGATTGAGAGTATAGGACTCAATCGGCGCCATTGCTGGACGACAGATTTTCGCGACTATGCTAAAATGCTTGCGTTCAAGCGCCGCTTCCCCAATTTGGGGAACAATTATAGGAGAACGAATGACAGTCGCACATGACATAAAGGACCTCGAGCAAGCAACCGGGGGACGCTACCGCATCGAATGGGCCGGGCGAGAGATGCCCGTTCTCAAGCAGATTCGCGAACGATTCGCCGCGGAACGGCCGCTTGATGGTGTACGATTGTCCGCTTGCTTGCACGTCACAACCGAAACCGCCAATCTCATGCAAACCCTGCAAGCGGGCGGCGCTGATGTTGTGTTGACTGCGTCCAACCCGCTTTCCACCCAGGACGATGTCGCTGCCTCACTGGTCGTCAACGATGAAATCCCCGTCTATGCCATCAAGGGTGAGGACAACGAGACCTACTACCAACACATTCATGCCGCGCTCGATCACAAACCGCATATCACGATGGATGATGGCGCCGATTTGGTCGGTACGATTCATAAGGATCGCCGCGAGGTGCTGGACGAGATTGTCGGCGGCACCGAAGAAACCACGACCGGTGTCATTCGCTTGCGCGCCATGGCCAATGACGGCGCTCTGCAATTCCCCGTCATCGCCATCAACGACAGCGCCACAAAACACCTCTTCGACAACCGCTACGGTACGGGTCAGAGCACGCTGGACGGCATCATCCGCGCCACCAACATTCTACTGGCGGGACGCGTTCTAGTCGTGGCGGGTTACGGCTGGTGCAGCCGTGGCATCGCGATGCGCGCCGCCGGCTTGGGGGCCAACGTGGTCGTGACCGAGGTCAATCCACTGCGTGCCCTGGAAGCCGTGATGGATGGCTATCGCGTTATGCCCATGTCCGAAGCGGCGAAAATAGGCGACATCTTTGTGACCGCGACCGGCGACGTGAGTGTGATTGACGCGCAGCACTTCGCCGCGATGAAAGACGGCGCCATTGTCTGCAACAGCGGGCACTTCAATGTCGAAATCAATCTTGACGCGCTGGCGGAAATGGCTTGTGGCGCGCCGAATCGCGTGCGTCCTTTCGTCGAAGAATATGAGCTGGGCGAGCGGTCGATCTACCTGCTGGGCGAAGGCCGACTCATTAACCTGGCCGCCGCCGAAGGGCATCCTGCGTCGGTGATGGATATGAGTTTCGCCAATCAGGCGCTGGGCGCGGAATACATGATGCGAAATGTGGAAAATCTTGGAGCAGAGGTCTATACTATACCTGCCGACGTCGATATGGAAATCGCGCGGCTGAAATTGCTGGCGATGGGCGTCAGCATTGATAAACTGACCGATGAACAGGAAGCCTACCTCAATCAATGGCAGGAAGGCACCTGATCATATTGGTGTATTGGGCGCACACCTAAGCTAGCACTGATCCTACTGCGCTTGATTGACTTGACCATCAGTCACGAATAACATGCAGGACAGGATCCATGATTAGAAAAAGATTCTTCACCCGTTCGCTTATGGCACTGCTGATCCTGACGACAATGCTCTCGGGAATGGCGGTCGCGCAAGAGAGCATCCGCGTACGCTTCATTCATGCGGCGGCGGACAGCCCCGCGCTTGATATCTACATAAACGGTGAGTTGGCGGCCGCCGATCTCGGCCCGGCAGATACAACGCCGCATCTGCGCATTCCCGCCGGCAGCGTCGCGTTGTCGGCCAATCTCGCGGGCACCGGTGCGAACCTGCTCAACCATGAAGTTAACATTGAGGATGATTCCGCACTCATCCTGCCGGCGGGCGATTCACAGCAGTTTGTTGTTGTCGCCGAGGACTTGAGCCCACTCGAATTCGGCAGGTCACGTCTGCTGATATTTAACGCCTTGGAGAATGGAAGCGCAATCGATGTCGAGTCTACGGACGCGTCGATCTCCGCTGAAGGAGTTATGGTCGGCGCCGCAGCCGGTCCCTTTGAATTGTCCGCTGGCGTATTGGAATTTGGCCTTGGCTCAGCCGTAGACGACAACAACATGGCGCATCACGAATTCAGCGCCGCCCTGTCAGCCGGTACCAGCTACATATTGGTGATCCGCGGCAGCCAGGATAACCCGCAAATTCAGATCGCGGGCGCGGCTATCGACGGCACGAGCAACACAGGTGTGACGCGCTTCGTACACGCTGCCCAGGGCACGGCCGCGTTCGACTTCAAGATCGCCGGTAATCTAGTCGTCCCGTCAATTGCATTTGGTGGCTATTCCGAGCACATTGCCCTGCCCAGTGGAATCCATGAAATCGCCGTCAGTCTGGGCGCGATAGATTTCATGACGGTGCCCTTGGACGTCGCGGGCGGGCAGATGCAGACCGTCGTGCTGATGGGTTCGCCGTCCACGTTGACGATGCCGGCCTTCAGTGAAAGCGCAAATGATGTCAATGAAATGACCGCTGTCGTGCGCCTGATCAACACGATCCCGAACAGCGTCGTCAGTCATCTGCAGCTGGATAGCGGCGCAATCGTTGCGCTCAATGTGGCATACGGCGAGTCCGGCGATGCGGCTCAAATAGTGCCCGGCCGCCATGCCATGACCTTGGTTCTGGACATCGGCGACGAGCGCGGCACGATGCTCTTGCCGGCAAACCAATTCTTCGCCGGTTCCTATTACAATCTGATCGCTGTCGCCGGCAGCGCCTTCAGCGCGCCGCGCATACTGGTCGCTGAAACCGACTTGCAGCGAGGGGCTAGGGCCACGATGCCGACAACGGAGCAGGCACAAGAGGCTGAATTCCCAGTCGAAATGGAAGACTCTGCTACGGACAGCAATGATAAGACGATGCCGGAGAATGCGGATTCTGCGTCAGAAGAAGAGGAGTCGCTTGAGGACGATACAGCGCAGGCGGCCGAGATGACCGCTGAAGACGATTCCGCCTTAGAACCTTCGGAATCCGCAGTGTCTGAGATGGTCGCCGTTAGCCCTTATGCTTCCGTCAACGTGAATCCGGATTCAGGTCTGCATCTGAGACAGTATCCCTCAAGTGAGGCTATGTCGCTGGCGATGCTGCCTGCCGATACCAATCTCATGGTATTGGGAAGGCGCGGACCGTCGGAGTACCTGCCAGATGAACCCGCCGACGAGCCGGTAGATCTCAGCGACTTTTCTGCTGATCCTGCCGCGGGTCTGTATCCTGTGCAAGACTTGAACCCGGCGGACACTTGGCTCTTCGTGACCTACCAAACCGCCGATGGCGGCGCCGTAAATGGCTGGGTCAACGCGTTTTACCTGCATGTTTCTGACGAGATTGGCGAGCCGCAGCGCTTGGCAAGTTTACCGACCATCCGCCAAAACCAGGCGGGCAGCGCTTTTAACACATCCGTCCGGCCTCCTTCTCTCGCGGAACACATCGCCGTCCGCGTCCATAATCTGGATGCTAGCGCCTTCCTCAACATCCGTATGGCCAATGACGCCAGTAGCGAGGTCCTCGGGCAGTTGGCCCCGGGCGCTATCCTCGATTTCATTGGACTTGACGCCGACGAGTCTTGGCTATTTGTTGGACACGAAATAGAATCGGGAAAGATCACCAGGGGCTGGGTGAGTGTCGAATATGTGCAACTGCTCCTGAACGGTAAGCCTGTTGGCGTCGCCACCTTAAGATCGCTGGACTCGAGCGCGGTAAGGCTGCTGAACGACAGCGTGCGCGGCAGAGTCGGTATCGCTGAGGCGGGCCCGGCGCCTGACAGCGGTGACGATATGGAGGGTATCGTTGGCGAAGTCGACTTGAACGCGGATGCCGCCCTGCACTTGCGGCGACAGCCGGACGCCGCAACTGAATCGCTCGCGCTCATCCCGGCAAGGTCGCTGCTGCAATTGGACGGCATCACCGCCAGCGGAGACTGGTTCAAAGTCAGCTACGATGGTGACGAGGGATGGGTCGCCGCCATGTATCTGCTGCTGTCGATGGATGGCCAGTTCTACTATCGCGACTTCCTCACGAACCAGTTGCCCGTGTACGACGACTTCGTCTATATGCAAGGCTAGCGCGAAACGCCGGCAACGCAACAGTTCCGCTGTCGTTGGCGGCGACGTGTCAACTGAAGTTCTGCATAGTGTGGTCGCCGATTCGTCACTTGGTCTACGGTCCGCATTGCTTGCCGGATACAGCTCCTGCTCGACGGTTGCCGGGGTCTCCGTCTTCCCGACGTTTGGACTGACAGCGGCGGATTGATGAACTATAATGTCGCTGGCTCGTCAATTGGTCTGATGCGGTTAATCATTGCATACGTGTCGGAGACCTTTTCCTTATCTGAAGTGGAGACACCTTTACTGATGGTCAAGCAGTCATCAACAAGGATCGGATGGCGGCATTGCGCGTTCTGATCACAGGCGCCGGCGGCTTCGTCGGCCACCATCTCTCCGCGCATCTCGGCCGAGCCCAGCCGATGGCCAAGATATTTGGCACGACTCTTTTTCCGACTGAGCGTGTCCACCCCGCGGTTGCAGAAAATCGACTGATCGATCTGAAAAACTATGAAGCAGTAGCGAACTTGGTTGCGGATATACGACCGCAGTCCATCTACCACCTGGCAGCCCAGGCATTTGTGCCGCGTTCATTTGAAGATCCCTGGGAGACGCTAGAGAACAATATCCGATCGCAATTGAACATCACTCAAGCCTGCCTGGAATTGGATATCCGCCCGCGCCTTTTGATCGTCAGTTCCGCCGAGATTTACGGTGCCGTTGCGCCGGATCAGCTGCCGATGGACGAAGACACCGCGATACGTCCGACCAATCCTTACAGCGTCAGCAAAGTGGCTCAAGATATGCTGGCTTTGCAGTACTTCCTCAGCCACGAACTGCCTATCATGCGCGCCCGTCCCTTTAACCATATCGGCCCCGGGCAAAACAGCCGTTTTGTCGCGCCAGCCTTCGCCATGCAAATCGCTCGTATTGAGGAAGGCAGCGGCGAGGCGGTTATAAACGTAGGGAATTTGGCTGCCAAACGAGATTTTACTGATGTACGCGACATTGTGCGCGCGTATCACTTGATCGTCGAAAAAGGACGTCCCGGTCACGCTTACAATGTGGCGTCGGGAGCAGCATACAGTATTCAGCAGTTGCTGGATGTCTTGCTGGGGCTGACCAGCGTGCCGATTGAAGTCCGTGTCGATGCAGACCGCCTGCGCCCGGTCGATGTGCCGGAAATCCGCGGCGACTCGTCCAAGCTGCGCGCTGATACAGGTTGGAAGCCGTCATTGACATTTCAAGATACCATCAAGGATGTGTTGACGGATTGCCGTCAACGCTGCCGACAGGCTAAGGAATAAGCATCGATGACGAAAAAAGCGCTGATCACCGGTATTACCGGGCAGGACGGTTCGTATCTTGCCGAGTTCTTGTTGAGCAAAGGTTATGAAGTTTATGGTATGGTGCGCCGGACGAGCACGGTTCGCTACGAACGGATTCAGCACATACAGCATCAACTCCAAATCGTACAAGGCGATATGGGCGACCTGAGCAGTCTGATCAGCTCGATCGGCGCGGTGGAACCCGACGAAGTCTACAACCTGGCGGCACAGAGCTTTGTCCCTACATCCTGGAATCAGCCGGTGTTCACCGGAGATATCACCGGATTGGGCGTCACACGCATGCTTGAAGCCGTACGCACGGTCAATCCAGCCATCCGGTTTTATCAGGCTTCGAGCAGCGAGATGTTCGGCAAAGTGCAAGAGGTGCCGCAAAAGGAGACGACGCCCTTTTACCCTCGCAGTCCCTATGGCGTGGCCAAGGTCTATGGTCACTGGATCGCGATCAATTACCGCGAGAGTTACGACCTATTTACGAGCAGCGGCATCCTCTTCAATCATGAGTCGCCGCGCCGCGGCCTGGAGTTTGTCACGCGAAAGGTAAGCTATCATGCCGCCAAGATTAAGCTCGAGTTGGCGAATGAGATGCGCATCGGCAATCTGGATTCCAAACGGGATTGGGGCTACGCCGGCGACTACGTGCGTGCCATGTGGCTGATGCTGCAGCAGGATGAACCGGACGACTATGTTGTCGCCACCGGCAAGACGCATTCGGTCGAGAGATTGCTCGAAGTCGCTTTCGGACATGTCGGCCTGAATTGGCGTGACTACACCGTGCAAGACGAGCGCTTCATGCGACCGGCAGATGTGGATCTATTGGTGGGCGATCCGTCGAAGGCTTGGCGCGCACTCGGCTGGCAGCCCGAGGTCAGCTTCGAGGAACTCATCGGCATGATGGTCGAGGCGGATCTCAAGAAGCTGCGAGACAACCCCAGCCTGGTCATGTGATGTCCCCGCCTCCTCTGATCGACACGCATTGCCATCTCAATTTCCACAGCTACGAAGATGATCGCGCGGCAGTGCTGCAGCGCGCGAATGAAGCAGGCGTCAGCCGTATCATCGTTCCGGCGATTGACAGGGATAGCTGCCATCAAGTTCTGCATCTCGCAGAATCCTATAAAGGCACATTCGCCGCTGTCGGCATCCATCCCAACAGCAGTCTCGAGTTCGACGAATCCGTCACCGAGAAAATGCGTGAAATGACGAAACACCAGGCGGTGGTGGCGATCGGTGAAATCGGCCTCGACTACCATTGGGACAAAAGCCCCAAACGAACGCAACATGTCGCGCTGGAACGGCAGCTCGAGTTGGCTGCTCAATCAAACTTGCCCGTCATCATCCACAATCGTGATGCCGGACCCGATCTGATGGCGATTCTCGATTCCTGGGCGCCGACCGTTCCAGCGAGTCTCTCTGGGCGTCTCGGCGTGCTGCATTCGTTTTCCGCAACCTACGAAATTGCGCAACGCGCGCTCGACTTGGGCTTCTACATAGGGTTCACCGGTCCGATTACTTTCAAGAAAGCAGATGCTCTGCGCGATATCGCCCGGCGCATACCGTTGCACCGTCTGTTGATCGAAACGGACGGGCCCTTCCTGGCGCCCCAAAAGCGGCGCGGCAAACGCAATGAACCGGCTTACCTGGCCTACATCAATGAAAAGCTGGCCGAGTTGCATGCCGTATCGGCGGACGAGATGGCGCGGCAGACCACGGCCAACGCCAAAAGGCTGTTCGCGCTGGCGTGAGCGCAGTCAAGTGTTCTTGACGCCGCTCTCGAATTCGGCGAATCGCTGTTAAACTGCTTAAGATTCGATAGCGTGGCGGAACAGAACTTGACCGACCTGTCCATTGTCATAGTGAACTGGAATGTGTGCGACTTGCTGGACAAATGCCTGGCCAGCTTGCACAAAGCTGATATCGCCATCGCAAACCAAGATACTGATTTTCCCGGCGCCGAAATAATCGTGGTCGACTCGGGCAGCGCTGATGGAAGCGTCGAGATGGTGCGTAACCAATACCCGGCCGTAAAATTGCTGGCGCAGGCGGAAAATGTTGGCTTCACTCGTGGCAACAATATCGGCTTGAAGCAGGCGCGCGGCAATTACATTATGCTGCTCAATCCAGACACGGAAGTTCGCCCTGACGCGCTGACCATCCTGATTGATTTCATGGACGAACAGGAGCAGGTCGGCATCGTCGGTCCGCGCACGCTCAACAGTGATGGCAGTCATCAATCGACGCGCCGCCGCTTTCCGACCCTGTTGACCGGCATCTTTGAGAGTACCTGGCTTTCGTCGTGGGCGCCGGCCTCGGTCGAGCGCCATTATCGGATGCTCGATACCAGCGACAGCGCCGTCACGGAGGCCGACTGGGTTCAGGGCTCAGCGCTGCTGATGCGTCGGGAAGTCTACCGAGACATCGGCGGCTTGGACCAAGGATTCACGATGTACGCCGAAGAGTTGGACTATTGCCGGCGCGCAAAGGAGAATGGCTGGCAAGTCTACTATCACGGCGGCGCGGTGATCACCCATCACGGCGGCAAAAGCAGCGAGCAGGTTGGGGCTCTAAAGCAGATACATTTCCAGACCAGCAAACTTAGATACTTCCGCAAGCACCACGGATACGCGCACTATCTCATACTTCGCCTCGTCCTGCTTCTGCAATTCGGCTGGCAGCTAAGTCTCGAAGCCATCAAGGGCGCGCTGGGGCACAAACGCAGTTTAAGGGCGCAGCGCGCTAAAGTTTATTGGCAAGTGCTGCGCAGCGGCTTGAAGGCGAAACCGTGAAGATTGGCTTGGTCACCGGTGAATACCCGCCAATGCCCGGAGGTGTCGGTGATTTCTCGCGTATCCTGGCTGAGCAAATGTGTGAACTCGGTCACGAGGTACACATCTTCAGCCGCAGTGGAACGAACAGTGAATCACTACCTGTGTCCACAACAGATACGTGGGGCCCGGGATGTCTTGCGCAGATAAGATCGTGGGCACAGCATCGCGAACTCAATGTGATCAACTTGCAGTTTCAGACGGCCGCCTTTAATATGTCTCCCTTCATTCATTTCTTGCCACGAATTGTCGATGTGCCGTTGATCACCACCTTCCATGATTTACGGTTTCCCTATCTTTTTCCAAAAGCGGGACGCTTGCGGAACTGGATCGTGATGCAGCTCGCGCGTTTGTCGTCCGGGGTGATCACGACCAACCATGAGGACGATCAGCGACTGCGTTCGCTGCAACGGCGCCGACTGGTCCCGATTGGCAGCAATATACGCGCCCGCACCTTCCAATCGACCGAGCGAGACATGAGGCGCCAACAAGTCGGCGCGACGGACAGCAGCTTTCTGCTTGGCCATTTCGGCTTTGTCACCGAGAGCAAGGGCGTCGATTTCTTGATCGAAGCGGCGGCCCGGTTGCGCAGCGCCGGGCAGGAAATCCGTTTCGTCTTCATTGGCGCGCGCCGTAACACAGTGGATGCGGACAGGCCGGCGGACTATTTGCGGTCTTTGGATGAGCGGCTCGCCAGTCTCGGTCTGGCCGAGGCCGCGCACTGGACGGGCTATCTGCCGGACGCAGAGGTTGCGGCATGGCTCAATGCGGTGGATCTCATTACCCTGCCCTTTAACGACGGCGCATCGTATCGGCGCGGCAGTCTCATTGCGGCGATCCACAATGGCTGCGCAATTTTAAGCACCGAGCCAGCCGTGGCGATAGACAGGTTCAAGCACGGCTGTAACCTATGGCTCGTCCCGCGCGGTTCCGCCGGCGCCATCGAGGACGCCCTTCTGCATTTGATACGCGACCGTGAACAGTTGGCGAGTCTGCGAGAGGGCGCCAGGCGCTTAAGCAAACACTTTGATTGGGACTTTATCGCGCGAAGCACCGTTGCCTTTTATGAGACTTGCCTCTAAGGGAAGCAAAATATGACGGCGATCGAAAGAATCCAGCGCAATAGCGACGTCAGGGCAATCGCCCTGCTGATCGTATTGTGGCTGCTATTCTTTTGGCGCCTCTTTACACCGATTGCCTCCGATCAAGCCTCGCTGACAAAGGGCGATTTTTCCGGTCAATTCGTTGCCTTCGGCGCTTATCAATACGAACGACTTTCGCGCGGGGAAATTCCGCTCTGGAATCCATACAACAATGGCGGATTCCCATTCATCGCCGATACTCAAGCGGCCGCCTTTTATCCGCCGCGCTGGCTCGCCATCGGCGTAAGTTCCCTTGCCGGCGGCTGGAGTTATAACGCCCTGCAACTGGAAATGACCATCCATGTGCTGCTCTATACCATCCTGATGTATGCCTTCGTCCGGCGGCTGACCCTGGGCGCGGCACAGAGCCGGCTGGCGGCGCTAATCTCGGCGATCATCATCGGTTACGGCGGCTACACCACGGGATACCCGCCGCTGCAATTGGCGGTCCTGGAAGCGGCGTGCTGGTTTCCTCTGGTTGCCTTGGGCATCCTCGAGGCAACGCGCGCTCGAACGACAGGGTGGCGCTTCATCGCGCTGGCGGCATTTGCCTTGGGTATGTCCTGGCTGGCGGGCCATCCGCAGACGAGTTGGTTCATCACCTACGTCGCAGTGGCTTACCTCGCCTTTCGCTGCTTTGACATGCGTCTCGGCTGGCGGATTGCGATTGGCGCTTTGGTTCTTCTTACGGTTATCACCATCGGCGTAACGGCGGTCACGCTGTTCCCGGGCATCGAATACCTGCTGCATACCTCGCGCGAAGAACTTGGCTTCGCCGCCAAGGGCAACGGCTTCCCCTTCCGGGACATCGCGCAGTTCGTCTTTCCCGGCTCGGTCAGCCAATGGTCGCCGCTATACGCCGGCCTTCCGGCGCTATTCTTCGTCTTCATCGCCATTTGGCGGCGCGCCGGTGAGAGCCGCTTTTGGCTGGTCGTTCTGGCCGTCAGCTTGTTACACAGCGTGGGAGAAAACAGCGCCTTCTATCACCTAAGTTATAACTTCGTCCCCGGTCTACGCTTCTTCCGCGGGCAAGAACGCGCCGCTGTCGTCGTTGCTAACAGCCTGGCGATTCTGGCCGGTCTCGGTGTCGTGGCCGCGGCCAGCTGGCACAATCAGGTGTATCAGCGACGGGCGCTCCGCTATTGGGGATGGTTCACGTTGGCACTCGTTGCCATCGCGGCCATCATGCTCTTTGCTTGGATTTACGATGCCGCCACTTGGGCTGACATTTTCAGCATCGCCACGCGTAGCGCTATCGTCGCAGCAGTAGCTTACCCGGTTCTCACTCGTTTCCTCCGTGACCCAGGTCAAATCCCCATCCAGGTCTTCCTCGTCGCGCTAATAGCCTTTGAACTCTTTTCAGTGAATATTGACCAGCCGGCCAACTATGACCCAGTACCCGCCAACGAGCAACTTTCGATGACGCCACCGCCGCTGGTCGAGCAGATACTTGAAGACGACAATGGAGGTCAACCATTTCGTGTTGATGGCTTCCGTGGACTGCAAGGTAATTTCGGTAGCATTTACGCCGTCATGGACATCCGTGGTATCAGCCCGCTTTGGCTAAAGGGGCCTGAACTGATCGTCTATGCCGATTATGCAAATAACCCGCTGGCCTGGGAAGTTTTCGCCGTCAAATACGTCTTCAGCGGTTCAGAAAGTCTGTCTGTCCCTTCCAGCGTTATCGGGCGAGGGAATGATCATTTTGGAACCGTGTTTGTGCATCGGCTGGAAAATCCGCGACCATTCGCCCTTCTGTATTATGATGCCGATGTAGTGGACACAGACAAATGGGCGTTGGAATTGATGGGCGACATTCGCTACGATGAGCGCGACAACATCGTCGTCCATCAGCCGCTGACTCTTGAGCTGCCCGGTCAAGTCGGTGTTGACACCGTTGATGTCGAATCGTTCGCTCCGGAAGAAATCATTCTGAACATGTCAGCTGAGAACAACGCGATTCTGTCGCTGTCCATACCACACTATCCCGGTTGGGAAGCGCAGCTCGATGGCAACCGAGTTGACATTATGCGCGCCTACGCCGGCTTGAGCGCCGTGGAGATCCCGGCCGGTCAACACAAGCTGACCCTGCGTTTCGCGCCGCTGAGCTACACCGTAGGAAGCCTGTTTAGTCTGCTGACCTGGCTTGCTTTGGGACTGCTAACGATCTATGTCCTTTGGCGGAAGTGATCCATGCGCTCTGCCAATTCACTGCAAATCTGGATCAGCGCCCTGGACGGTCGCCGATACACGCTGGTGGTCGGGTTCGCTCTGGGGGTGGTCGGCGCCGGCATCGGTCTACTTATCGCGGGACTGGGTCCTTTGCTCGCGATCGCCGCCATATTCGGCGCCTTAGTCGGCCTCTACGTCATCACGGACATCAACATCGCGCTATACGCCATCATCGCGACTGTGATGCTTTTGCCCTTTGGCGTGTTCCCGGTCAAGATCGCCATCACGCCGACCCTGCTGGATTTGGCGCTTGGCGGCTTTCTTCTGGTTTACGTCGTCCAGTGGATGACGGGCCGCCGCGGTGGCTTGCATTTGACGTCGGTGCATGCGCTAGTCGCCGTATACCTGATGTGGCTCATCTTTGCCTTCGCGCTCGGCCTGCGCCACGCCAGCCCCACATCCGCCATTATTCGTCAATTTGCCGAGACGATTCTAAGCATCAGCATGGTCTTCATCCTTACCGACCTTCTGCGGAATCCGGCTATGCTGCGGCGTCTCGTGCTGGTAATTCTGCTGGCGATTGGCGCCCAGGCAATACTTGCCGTCGCGCTCTTTCTGGCGCCGGATGCGCTGACGGAATCGATTCTCGTACGCCTGTCCCGCATCGGCTATCCCAATGGCGGTGTCATCCGCTACATTGAAGACAATCCCGCGCTGGGCGAGCGAGCGATAGGCACCTGGGTCGATCCAAACGCTCTCGGCGGCATCCTGGCGTCCGCGGCCGTCATCATCGCGCCACAAATCGCCTCAAAGAAACCTGTTCTGCGCTACCGTTGGCTGACATTTGCCGTCTTCGCCGTCGTGGGACTCGCTCTATTCTTGACCGCTTCACGCGCCGCCTTCCTGGCGCTGGCCGCCGGTATGACGCTACTTGCGCTGGTCCGTTATCGGCGTATGATTCCGCTGCTTGTGATGGGCACCCTGTTGTTCCTGGTCCTTCCGCAGACGCAGGACTACATCGATCGCATGCTGCAGGCCTTTCAAGGCGCTGATTTGGCAACGCAGATGCGACTTGGAGAATGGTCGGATTCCATTGAGTTAATCGGTCGTTACCCCTTGGTCGGCGTCGGCTTTACCGGAACACCCGAAATCGACATCTACACCGATGTCGCCAATATGTATCTGATCATGGCGAATCAGATCGGCTTGACCGGCGTCTTAATCTTTTTGCTGGCGATGGGAGGTGTCTTTCTATTTGGCGCGCGCGCCTGGAAGCATGCCAAACATGATCCGGACCTGGCCGCGATTCACCTGGGTTATCATGCCGCGCTTCTGACCGCTTTGGTCAATGCGGTGGCCGATCTATATTTTTTCCGCCTCGATTTTCAGTCTTCAATCACCTGGTTCTGGCTGATTGTCGCCTTGTGCGTCGCCAGTTCACGGTTGGTACTAACAGGCGACCGGAACACAAGGGTCGATGCCACCATTGCATAATCGAATAGCGTGCGCTAGCATGGCACGGTTACAATCCAATGACAGCTTTCCGCTTCGCGCATGCAGGGCGCGCGGGGCTAGTATCCGAGGAAAGGAACACTCATGAGAGATTATGAGCTGACGTTTATCGTCCGCATCTTACCGTCTGACGAAGAAGTCAACCAAGCCATCGACCAGGTCATCAGTTATATCGAGCTCGGCGACAGCGGCGTCGTCAAGAGCGTCGATCGCAAGATCTTTGGCCGGCGGCGCTTGGCTTACCAAATCCATGGGCAGCGCGAAGGGCATTACGTCCTAATCAAAGCGTCCATTCTGCCCGACCATCTCAACGAACTGGAAACCGAGTTGAAGCTGTTCGACCCCGTCCTGCGCTATCTACTGGTACGGGAAGAAGGCGAAGTGAAAGCCTCCGCCTGAGGCGAATAACCAATCTACGATCATCTCGAATCACCGGTCAGATATCAGCGCAGGTGACGCACATTCCGCGGAACTGCATTAGAACTATGGAGAATCCAAGACGTGAGTGAAAACGTTGAAACGAAAGCAAAACCGAGAGAATCGCGGCCTGAGCCACAGCGGCGTGGCGGCGGCGGTGGTGGACGGCGTGGCGGCGGTGGACCGCGTGGCGGCGGTGGACCGCATCGTCGCGGACGAGGGCGTCGCCGTCGGGGTAAAACCACTTACTGTCCCAAGGGACGCTGCTTCGACTACAAAGATCTGGACACCCTGTCACGCTATGTCGGTGAAAGTGGCAAGATCAAACCCCGGCGTCAGACTGGAAACTGCTCACGCTGTCAGCGCGAACTGGCGCGGGAAATCAAGCGCGCCCGCCATCTAGCGCTGCTGCCTTACGTCGTCGCGGACTGATTGCGCGACAGATCGCCCTATCGGCCTCTTGCCGAAGGACGCCGCGTCAAAAGTAAAAACCTTCAGGAGCTAAGGGATTCATGTCGAAACGGTCTCAAACGACAGGCGTACCACGGCGCCGGCGGCGACGTGGACAGGCGGCATCACCGGATGAAGGCGGCAAGAGTATCGCCCAAAACCAGGATGAGGCATCCTACAAAAGTCGCGCCGAGAAAGAAGAGCAGTTGCAAAAGTGGGCGATCCGCGGCGGGATCGGCGTTGCCGTTCTCCTCGCCGTATTAGTCGCAATCACCTTCGCCTTTGAACAATTGTTCATACCCAGTCAGGTTGTTGCCGTGGTAAACGGTGAGAACATCACCGTGCGCGATTTCCGCCAGGAATATCGACTGGAACGCAACCGGCTCATGCTGCAACTCAATCAACTGCAGAATTCCGGTTTCGATTTCCAGCAGCTCGCCCAGCAAGAACCATACAAAACCTGGATCAACGAAGTCAACGTGGCCGACCAGTTGGGATTGCGCGTCATCAATGACATAGTCGATGACCGGCTGATCGCGCAGGAAGCCGCCTCGCGCAATATCTCAATCGATGACGCCGCCGTTCAAAACGCGATACAACGCTACTTCGGCTTTGATCCAACCCAGGTCGCGCTGATCGGTATCGAACCGACTGCCACTTCTGAGCCGACGATCACCCCGACACCCTACGTTTCTCCAACGCCCTCGCCGACCTCTGAGCCGAGCCCGACACCCGATCCGGAAGCGGCAACCGAAACCGAGGCGACTGACGAAGAACCGACGGTTACGCCGCAACCGACCGTTGTTGAGCCGACTCTCAGCGCGCAAGAAGTGCGCGACAACTTTGAGCAGAACGAACAAGAATACCGCGGCTACTTCGACCGAGCCGGCGTCGCTGCCGAAACGCTTGACAGGTTCTTTGAGCGCAACGCGCTCGAAGCTATGCTGTCTGATGCGCTTCTGCCGGACGACAGCAGCCTGCTTTATGCCGATGTGCGGCACATCCTGACGGATGATGAAGATACCGCGCTGGCAGCTCTTGAAGCGCTGCGCACGGGCGAGTCATTTGCCTCCTTGGCACGCGCTATTTCAGCCGACCCCGGTAGCGGATCGCGTGGTGGTGAATTGGGCGAAGCCTATGTCGGCAACTACGTGCCGGAATTCCGCAAAGCCATCGAAGAGGCTGTGATCGGCGACCTGGTTGGCCCGGTCGAAAGCGAATTCGGCTTCCATATCTTGCAGGTTCGTAGCAAAGAAGAACGCGCCGGCGCCGAACTGGATTATCTGCGCCAGCAGGCAAAGGGGCAGGAACTCGCGCTGCTGCAAGAATCCCTGCGGGATAAGTACAAAGATAATCTCGAAATCTTTGATACCTGGCTCAACTATATTCCTCGCAGTTGAGCCGATCCCATTCGAGTCAACACCCAAACAGAAAGCGGAGCGGACAGTGGCTGCGTTCGCTTCGCTTTGCCACGCCTCATATAACACTTCGCCAGATCGATTTGCCCTCCTAGGTGACTCATCTATAATGCAGGCATGAGCGAGAACCCAATCGACAAACTGGAATCTCAATTGGAGACACTGATCGAGGGTGCCTTTGCCCGCTTGCTGCGCCGCACGATCAGCGCCCGCGACATCGCCGTTCTCTTGCTGCGCGCAATGGAAGACAGCGCTGCGCGACCGCATGAAGACGGCGCCCGCCCAACAGCTCCTGATGGTTACCGCATCCAGTTGCATCCGGATAACGTTGATCAGTTCCTGGCTCGCTATCCCGATTTACCCTTGCGCCTGGCACGGCTCATCGTCAATCTCAGTGAAGAATCCGGATTTCGACTCCCGCAAGCGCCACAGATTCTGATAATTCCAAATCATCAGTTAAGCTTGGTCGACGCTGTCATCACCGCTGAACTCAGCTCGGTCGCAAGCATGCCAACCAGGCGAATGGCGGCTGTGAAAGGCGATGAGGATCAAGATCAATTGCAACAGCCGACATTAGAAATCATCGGCGGCGACATTATTCCCTTGGACAAGTCGGTCATCAGTATTGGGCGCGAGACCGACAATGACCTCGTGATCTCGGATGCGTATATCTCGCGCCATCATCTTCAGCTCCGCAAGCGGCGCGGGGCCTACACCGTGTTTGACGTCAATAGCCGAGGCGGCACACGTGTCAACAATGTGATCGTTCACGAACACCGCCTCGCAAGCGGGGACGTCGTATGCATCGGTCACACAACGCTAATTTATGAGGATTCCGCAGCAGAAGATATCCAGTACGGCACGACGCAGGTCATGCAGTCGGAATAGGTCGCCGACGTGAGCACGGAAGCGACTCTATTCTTCTTGCGGCTGTTAGCAGGGTTGAGCCTGGCTGGATTTCTGCTGACGCTCTTCTTCCTCATCTGGCGCAGCATGAAGGGGACCGAGCAGCAATTACGAACGGCGCGCAGCACTTATGGCTATCTCGTACGCAATCCTACGGATCCGGATGCAATTGCCGTCGAGTCCGAACGGTATGCGCTGCAGGCCATCACAACCGTTGGGCGCTCGGCAGGCAATTCCATCGTCGTCGCCGACGATTTCGCCAGCATTGAACATGCGCGCATCGTACTCGAGAATGGCGATTGGTGGCTGGAAGACCGCAACAGCCGCAATGGCACGCGCTTAAACGAAGAAAAGATTGAGCAGCGAACGATTCTCACGGATGGCGATCTGATTGGTATCGGAGAAGACAGCTTCCGGCTGCAACTCGTAGCGGACCTTAGCATGCAAGAGTCTTGAGCCGACAGCCACTAGCCGAGGTCGTCCAGGGCATACTAGACTGAGCGAGGAGAAACCACGATGGAACCCATCAAGCTGGCAGTAATCGGCGGTTCAGGCTTGTACAATATGCCGGCGATCGGCCAAGTCGAAACCGTGGAGGTTGACACGCCCTTTGGCAAGCCGAGCGGCACGATTCGCATCGGCAGTCTGCGCGGCAAACGCGTCGCATTTTTGCCCCGCCACGGCGAAGGGCATGTCCGTTCGCCCTCGACCCTGCCCTACCGTGCCAATATATACGCCCTGAAGACCTTGGGCGTTCGTTTTATCATCGCCGTCAACGCGGTCGGATCGCTGCGCCAGGACTACGCGCCCGGCCACATCATCACGCCCGACCAGATCATCGACTATACGATCCATACAAGAGCGCGTTCTTTCTTTGAGGACGGTATCGTGGCGCATATCTCGGTGGCGGATCCGATGGGCGAATATCTGCGCGGGATCATCGGCGACGCCGTGGAGGCAGTCGGCGGCACCGTTCATCGCCGAGGCGCCATCCTGGTTGAAGACGGACCGCGTTTCGCCACTCGCGCCGAAAGTCACATGTTTCGTGCCTGGGGCTGCGATCTGATCGGCATGACGTCCGCGCCGGAAGCGTTTCTGGCGCGGGAAGCTGAAATCGACTACGCCTCCTTGGCGCACGTCACCGACTACGACAGTTGGCACTCTGAGGAAGAAGCGGTCACCTCGGACATGGTGATCGAGACCTTGGCGAAAAACATCGACACGGTCCAACAGGCATTGACCGAAACCATTGCTAATCTGGACGAGGATATGATCGTACCGGCTCATACCACGCTGGATACTGCCCTGGCGACATCGCGAGCGGCGATGGATCCCGAAGTCATCGCCAGGCTGCAGCCGATTTTAGCGCGTGTGCTTGCGCTGTAGCCGGGCGACAGTGAACGAGCCAGCGGGTTCACATGTCAGGCCGATAGCGCGCGCCATCAGTCATGGACTTCTGCTGACCTTTGCCGCTATTTTTGTCTTCGCAGGCATGGCATCCGTCGCTTTATCACGTCCGTCACAGCCGAGCGATTGGCTCGGCTATATTGTTTGGGGTATCTGCGTCGTCGCCGGTACGCTGGTCTTGAATCGCCATTTGCCGAACCGTGACCCCTTGCTCTTCCCCCTGGCAATGTTCCTGAGCGGCTGGGGCTTGGTGGCGATTGAAAGACTGGCGCCATCTTTCGCCGATAGACAGGCGCTTTGGCTGGTCCTCAGCCTGATCGCCATGTTAATTGCGGCCGCCTATCCGGAAGTTCTTCGCTGGCTGCGCAGTTACCGCTACGTCTTATTGGCACTGGCTCTGCTCCTCTTGCTGGCCACGATCGTACTGGGCCGTAACCCATCGGGTTTCGAGCTGGCGCCACGACTTTGGCTGGGTATCGGCTCCATCTTCTTTCAGCCCTCCGAACTGATGAAGATAATCCTTGTCGCCTTTCTGGCGAGCTATCTCGGCGAAGGGAGCGCAACACTGCGCGGGGACGATTCCCGTTCGCCCGCGGACTTGGGCATATCGCCGCGGCTGCTCGGTCCCATGCTTTTGATGTGGCTGCTCTGCATGGTGATACTCGTCTGGCAGCGCGACCTCGGCACGGCGATGCTGTTTTTCATCGTCTTCTTGCTCTTGTTCTACTCGACCAGCGGCGACCTGCGCATACTCGCCGGCGGCCTGATACTGGTGATCATCGCCGGTTTCGCCGCCTATCAGCTCTTTGATGTCGTAAAACTCCGCGTCGATATCTGGCTGAATCCCTGGCCGGAAGCCGATGGCCGCGCCTACCAAATCGTGCAAAGCCTGATGGCTTTTGGCGCCGGCGGCATATTCGGCGCCGGTCCGGGTCTGGGTTCGCCCGGTTACATCCCGGTCGCGCATTCAGACTTTGTCTTTGCGGCGGTGGCGGAAGAATGGGGATTGCTCGGCGTCACAGGAATCTTGAGCTGTTTCGCCGTATTCGCCTGGCGCGGCTTAACAATCGCGATGACACACAGCGGACGCCCGTTTCACAAGCTGCTTGCCGTCGGACTGACAATGATGCTGGTCGTGCAGGCATTGATGATCATGGCCGGTGTGATCAAGCTCCTGCCCTTGACCGGCGTTACGCTGCCCTTCATCAGTTACGGCGGCAGCTCTTTGCTCGTCTGTTACCTCATGATCGGCATTCTGCTGCGCCTTTCCTCGGGAGCACGCTAGATGCGCTTCTCGCGCGAGATCCGCCGTATGCTCATTGGAATCCTGGTCGTTCTCGCAATGATCGGTTTTTCAGCGACATACTGGGCGATCGCCGGGCAGGATTCGCTGTTACTGCGCGGGGACAACCCACGTCTGTTTGAAGCGCTGGCTCGTATACAGCGCGGCAGCATCCATGACCGAAATGGTCAGGTGTTGGCCGAGACAGTCGACGCCGGAAGCGGACTGGAGCGTCGATATACAACGCCGTCTACTTACAGCATCGTCGGCTACTACAGCCTGCGTTATGGCGTCGGCGGGGCAGAAGCCGCCTACGAAGAAGCGCTGTCAGGCGCGCGCGAAGTTGATAGCCTTGAGGACTACTTCAATACGGCGATATTGCTGCGGCGTCAAGTCGGGTCGGATATCATGCTGACGCTCGACGCCAAGATACAGGATTCTCTTGTGGCGGCTGTGGACGGGCTGTGGGGCGCGGCAGTCGTCATGGATGCGCAGACGGGCGATATTCTGGCGCTGTCCAGCCTGCCCAGCTACGATCCGAATTCTCTGGATGAAGACTGGAGTAAGCTGATCAACGAAGTTGGCAATCCATTCTTCAATCGCGCGCTTCAAGGACATTATCAACCGGGCGGCTCACTCTATGTTCTGTGGCTGGCGGATGCGGTTCAGAGCGGATTCGATGTGGCAGCGCGTTTAGAAGGCGCGGCGGATGCGTTGGACTTGAGCGACGGCACAACCGTCGGCTGCGTTGTGGCGCCACCTGTCAGCGCGCTCTCACTGACGGAGGCATTGGTTTACGGCTGCCCCGCCGGATTCGACAGCTATCGACGAACGGAATCGGCAACGCCGTACCACGACTTAGTATCTCAATTCGGCTTCAAGAATCCAGTGAAGCTGGCGGGATTCCCGTCACCGGAGCCGATCGCGCCGCTGGCATCGCCCGGCGACGATGAGGTCGACTTGGCAGCCATGGCGCTGCGGCGAGCGCTCGGACAAGGCGACCTAACCACCTCGCCTTTGCATCTTGCGGCGGTAATGGCTGCAATCGTCAACGACGGGAGGGCTGTTGCGCCACGGATCCATTACGCGCAACGCCAGCCGCAGGCTAATGACTGGACCGCGCAGCCCGATAATGTGAATGCGCGGCAAGTGATGGACCGCCCAACCGCCCGCGAGCTTCGGCGTGTCCTGGCTGAGGCCTGGTCAACATTGGCTGGGCAACCCGTTCTAGCCGAAGCCGAGGTCGGCGCGTATCTGGCCATGTCGCAGGCAGGTGATGATACTCAATTCTGGCTAAGCGGTTTCAATACATCGGCCGACGACAACAAAGTTGCTTTCGTCGTTGTTCTCGAAAATGTGCCCGACCTGTCTAAACTGCTCGGCGTGGGGCAAGCGTTGATCGACGTGCTTCACGACAAGCGCTAAGGCATGCAGGCTGCGCCGAAATCGCACATCAAACCGTACGCCCAGGCGCGACACTCGATTTAGCCAACTGTCCCTATACCCTGCTCCGCCAGCGCTTGATTGAAAGCTGCTATCTCTCCGCTGCTAATGTCATCAAACGCGTCCAGACCTTCCTGAATCATGCCAGACAGATTGTCAAAGACCTCATAAGACTGCTCGGTCGGCGGAAACTCGCCCAGACCAACGACCGATGGCAAGGCACTCAGTCGCCGCAAGGGATCGGTTCCCTGATTGACGCGCCCCGCCCAACCCTCGGGCAAGTCAGGGATGAATATGCCCTTCTCTATCTCAAGAACGCGCTCCGACAAATCAGTGGCTTTTTTACCAATGCCAGCATGGTCTGCGACCTGCGACAAGCGCTCCGCCAAGCCATTTAGTTGCGTGCGATAGCGGCGCATGGTATTGATGGTCCCGGTCGCTTGTGAATACGCCTGGTAGATTTGCATCAGTAGATCGAACTGCTTCTGCAACTCCTCCTCGGAAGCTGAGGATGTCGCATCCTTGATCAAGTTGAGCGGCTGCGCCTGCGTTTCGTCGCCGACCTGCAATGTAAGTTGATAGGCGCCAGGTGTCACCGTCGGTCCGGACATGCGCTCAAATTGCGGATCCTTGCCGTTCAACGCGGGCGATGTCGGCAGACGCATATCCCACACGAAGCGATTCCAGCCGGCGTTCGCCGTTAGATAGACAATCGACTTGTCCGGCTTGTCCTTCTGCTTCTGCCGATCCTCGTCATCCATGCTGGTGAACTCACGCAGCAGATTGCCTTCAGCATCGGCGATACTCAACCGGATCTTGGCTTCAGGCGCTTCCTTTAGGTAGTAGGCCACGAGTACGCCACGCGGCAGGTTTTCGCCGGAATCGAGAAACGTACGCTCAACCACGTTTTCTGCTGTTAAGGCGTGAGTGTAAGCAGCCGAGACACCCGTTGAACTCTGATACGTCTTGCCAGGCTGGTCAACCAATCGTCGCCCATCGATGCTCTCCAAAATGCGCTGCGTATCGCGCGGCTTCAGCAGCAGCGCCGCACTCTTGTCCAAGTCCTGCGCCAGCTGATGCAGGCGCGTCAGGTCATCTAGTATCCAAAATGACCGGCCATGGGTGGCGGCGATCAGGTCGCCGTTTTTGACCAGTAAATCGTGAACGGGTGTCACCGGCAAATTGTGCTGAAAGCGTTGCCAACTCTTGCCATCATCGAAGGAGATGTAAACGCCTGTTTCCGTGCCGGCATAGAGTAGACCTGCTCGCTCGGGATCGCAGCGAATCACTCGCGTGAAATCGTCGTCCGGTATTCCATTATTGATTCGCGTCCAGTTCTGTCCGTAGTCGTCAGTCTTGTAGAGATAAGGCGCATAATCATCGTGTTTGTAGCGGATCGCCGCCAAATAGCATGTTGCCGGATCCGACGGCGATAGCTCCATCGTAGTCACCATCGACCACTCGGGCAAATCAGCCGGTGTCCTATCAAGCCAGGTCTCGCCATTGTCCTTGCTGATATGCACCAGACCATCATCCGAGCCCGCCCAGATCACGCCTGGCAAATGCGGCGATTCCGCCAGCGCGAAAACCGTGGCATAGACCTCGGCGCTCGCGCCCTCTCGATTGACGGGTCCGCCCGTGATCTGCAGCGTCGCCGGATCGGCGCGGGTCAAATCCGGGCTGATCGGCTGCCAACTATGTCCCTCGTCAATTGACCGAAAGATATGGTTGCCACCGATGTAGAGAGTGTCATGGTCGTGCGGTGAAAAGACGATTGGATAAGTCCAGGCAAAGCGATATTTCGAATCCGCCGCCGCCTCACCCGACGTCATCTCGGGCCAGGTCGTTACCAGCCGAAGCTGCTTGCTGCGATGATCATAGCGCTGCAAGCAATTGCCGCCACCGGGCGAACTGCCGACAGCGCCGACGAAAATGATGTCATCGTCATCGGGTTTGACCGCGATGTAGCCGCTTTCGCCCGACCCGGCGATGAAACCATCCATCCACATCAGCGACGACTTTTCGTTGCGGCTCGGTACCGCGACGCTGCTATTGTCTTGCTGTGTGCCGTAGACAAAATAGGGATCCCGATTGTCGGCGGCGACGTGATAGAACTGAGCCGTCGGCTGATTGAAAATCGTCGACCAGGACGCGCCACCGTTAAACGAAACGCAGGCGCCGCCGTCGTTGCCTTGCACCATGCGTTGGGGATTCTTCGGGTCAATCCACAGGTCGTGATTATCCCCGTGTGGCGTGCCGATCATCGAATAAGTTCGGCCGCCGTCGATGGACTTCCAAAAGCGAAGATTGTTCACATAGACCGTGTCCGGGTCTTGCGGATCCGGCGTCAGGTGCATGTAATACCAGGCGCGAGAGATGATGTCGTTGTTGCGCGCGACGAACTTCCAACTGTCGCCATGGTCGTCAGAGCGATACATGCCGCCCTCCGCGTGTTCGATCAAGGCATAAACACGACCCGGTTGCGCCGGTGACGCCGCGATTCCAACCTTGCCCAAAATGCCGGTCGGGAGTCCTTTGTTAGACGAGATGTTCTGCCAGGTGTCGCCGCCATCGGTCGAGCGCCAGATCCCGCTGTCCTCCCCGCCGCTGCTCATCATGTGGAAGCTGCGATAAGCTTCCCAAATGCTCGCGTAGATGATGCGGGGATTCGTCTGGTCGATACTGAGATCGACAGCGCCGGCTTTGTCGCTGACGAACAATACCTGCTCCCAGTTCGCGCCACCATCGGTCGAGCGGAAAACGCCCCGCTGCTGATTGCGCCCGAAGGCGTGCCCGAGCGCGGCGACGAAAACGGTGTCGGGATCATTGGGATGAATACGAATCTTGCCGATATGCCGCGTGTCGTCCAAGCCGATGTGATGCCAATTGCGGCCGGCATCATTGGACTTGTAGACGCCGTCGCCATGCGAGACATCGATGCGGATGGTCGCTTCGCCAGTACCGGCGTAGATGACGTTGGGATCGACTTCGGAGACAGCCAGCGCGCCGACCGATGACGTGTTGAAATAGCCGTCCGAGATGCACTGCCAATACTGTCCCGCGTCTTCGGTTTTCCAGACGCCGCCGGCGCAGGCGCCGAAGTAAAAAGTGCCGAGCTCTGTCGGATGACCGGCGACAGTGACGACGCGTCCGCCACGAAAAGGTCCAATGCAGCGCCAGCGTCCGATGTTGTCGAGGGGAAGTGTCATAGTGATTGTGCCTTCTGTCGTGGTGGGTTAAAGATGCCGAATATTGTAGCGTGGAAGCGGCAGATTCGCCTTATTGAACCAGTTTCATAAATGACCATTCAACTTTTATAATGTAACATTTCTATTGCTTTTGCGTAGTTAGTTCTGTGATAAAAGGGAAGGAAACATGTAGAAGATGGCTCATACTCATGGGTACTGGTGTAACGCGCGTACATATCCAACAGTATGCAAATACTGTGGCGCTGATGTATTTTTCTTCTCCTGCGATTGCGGTTCCAAACTTGTCTTTGAGCTTTTGGGTCAGCCGTGGCCCTTGCATCGTTGCGCAGAATATGAATTGTCGAAGAGCGGTTATCGCCTAGGACCGGACACCATCGGAATCCAACCCTCTCACGCTAGCTCCAACGACATGAAGAAGTATCCGCCGGGCAAGCTAGGCAGTGTATTGTCCGATGACGGCCTCCGGCGCATTCAGGAAATGCTTGATCAATCTATTGACAGCGAATACGTAAAGGCTGTTCAAGAGGCCATCGCAGTTCCAAAGCGGCGTAGGCAGAAAACGGCATGGATTGAGCGGCAAGACCCTTATCACGGATGCGAGACAAGGGAACGCGGCGTGATCACAGAACTGATCCACAACGCAAGTATTCTAAAAAAGGCTGGCGTTTATGACGGTTCGATGGGCGTCTCCGCGTTTGGAAAGTACGCGCGCATTCCATTGACACAACTTACAATTCATACTGGCGCGCTGGCCCAGGAGGAGGGCGAGAATTGCAGCTTTACATTCTTCGTCCCAGAAAGCGCCATACATCAACAGGAAGTTTTCAGAGGTTGCGTCATCGCCGTCAGGTTGCGCGGAATTGCCGTTTTGTCGCAATTTCCTGTTTGGGTATGCGAGGATCTGATTGACTTGTATGAATGAGTTGAAAAGCTGCGGTCAGATACTATCCTGATCTGCCATCGCCGCGACTAACGCCGCCGCCCGCTCGACCCCACCCAGCGCCGACATCTCCCGCGCCAACCGGAGCGCATTCTCCCGCACCCAGTCCGCCTCCATGAGCGCATGCACCCCCTCGCGCAGCTGCCCTTGCCGCACATCATGCGCCGTTAGATGCAAGCCCACCTTCGCCTCCGCCACGCGCCGCGCCTGAATCCGCTGATCAGCCGCATGCGGCACTACAATTTGCGGAACTCCATGAATCACAGCGCTGTGCGTCGTGCCCATGCCACCGTGGTGGATGATTACCTGACAGCGCGGCAAGACATGCTCATATGGCGCCCAATTCAGCAAACGTGTACCGGCCGGAAGCGCGCGCTTTAACTCGGCCTTCTTCTCCGGTGAAATTGGATTCCAGCCCAGCGTCACCAGCGGGATCAAACCGGCACTCGCCACCGCCTGCGCCGCCCAGCTGTAGAAACCCAGATCGCCGGTGAAGATTGTGCCCAAAGTAACCAAGCCGAGCTCCTTGTCGGGTTGAATCCGGAGCAGCCAATCTGGCGGGAGATCGGTTGATGCCATCGGGCGGCCGCCGACAAACTGCGTCTGCGGCAATATGGTCGGCAGCTCGGCCTGATACCAGTCGGGAGTGAAATACGTTATATGGAGCGATTCGCTAACGATTGAAGGCGTTGATCCGCGTGAAAAGTTTCGACCGCTCAATTCGAATCGCTCGCAGAGTCGCTGGATTCGCTGCTGACTGTCGCTGCTCAGATCACGTTGCACGGGGAAGAGCTGCTGTTCGTCCAGCGCCGCCTGTGCCGGCCAGCCACAGACGACCAGCGGCACATCGAGCGCCTCCGCCACGAATGCGGACGCGCTGAGGAATGGATCGGAGACGATGGCGTCCGGCGCTCCGATTTCCTCTGCCAGTGCCAGCATGGCATCGACAGCTTCAGCAACCAGGTCTTCGCTCAGCCAGGTGTCCAACGCCCGCGTGTAGCGCAGTTTCACTGCGTCTTGCGGCGGAATGGTACTCAGGTCGGGCGGTGGTGGCGGTGGCCAGAGCCAGCCGGTCTTGCGAATTTCCCGGAAGGCAATGCCCTGCTGCGTCAGCGCCTTTTTCAGCGGCGCCTCGCTCAACCATAGGACTTCGTGCTCCAGCGCCTTCAGTGCTTGGGCAGTCTTGAGGAATCCGCCCCAGTCCGTGTGGCTGTATAGTGGTGCCGAGACAAACCAGAATGATGGCACGGTGCGCCGCTCTGTCAGACCGGCTGGGGCATAGCGAGATAAGGCTGGAGATAGTGCCCGGTATAGCTTTCGGCGGTCGCTGCCACTTCTTCCGGAGTCCCTTCGGCGATGACAAGACCGCCCCCGCCCCCGCCTTCGGGACCCAAGTCGATGATGTGATCGGCGACCTTGATGATGTCCAAATTGTGCTCGATGACAATAATGGTATTGCCCGCGTCGGCCAGCTTTTGCAGCACGTTGATCAGCTTCTCGACATCAACTGCATGCAAGCCGGTCGAGGGTTCGTCGAGGATATACAGTGTTTGCCCGGTGGCGCGTTTGGAAAGCTCACGACTCAGTTTGATGCGCTGCGCCTCGCCGCCACTCAAGGTCGTCGCCGGCTGTCCGATGCGAATATAGCCCAGCCCGACCGCATCTAGCGTCTCCAGTTTGCGGCGGATGCGCGGCAAATTCTCGAAAAACGCCAAGCCCGCGCTAACCGTCATATTCAGTACATCCGAGATCGATTTACTCTTGAAATGCACTTGCAGCGTCTCGCGATTATAACGTGAGCCGCGGCAGACCTCACACTGCACGTAGACATCGGGCAGGAATTGCATCTCGATCTTGATTAGCCCTTGCCCCTCACAGTTCTCGCAGCGGCCGCCCTTCACGTTGAAGCTGAAGCGTCCCGGCTTGTAACCACGGATCTTGCTCTCCGTCAGCTCGGCAAACAAGTGGCGGATATCATCGAACATTTTGGTATACGTGCCGGGATTGCTGCGCGGTGTACGGCCGATCGGGCTTTGATCGATATTGATGATCTTGTCGATCTTGTCCGCGCCGATGATCTCATCATGGTCGCCGGCGCGTTCACGGCTGCGGTTGATCAGCTGCGCCATGCGACGGTAGAGCGTCTCTACCACCAGGGACGACTTGCCACTGCCGCTCACTCCCGTCACACAAATGAACATCTGCAAGGGAAAATCCACATCAATGCTCTTGAGGTTATTCGCGCGAGCGCCGCGAACTGTCAGAATCTCGCCTGACCCGCCGCGTCTGCATTCAGGGGTGGGAATTTGGAATCTTCCAGCCAGATAGGCGCCCGTGAAGCTCTCTTCAACCAGCTCGACATGCTCCGGCGTGCCGCAGGCGACCACCTGGCCCCCATGCTCGCCGGCGCCCGGACCAAGGTCGATCAGCCAATCGGATGACCGCATCGTATCCTCGTCATGCTCCACCACCAACACGGTGTTTCCGATATCGCGCAAGCCGGTAAGGGTCCGGATCAGGCGCTTGTTGTCGCGCTGATGCAAGCCGATGGACGGCTCGTCGAGCACGTAGAGCACGCCGGTCAATTGACTGCCGACTTGGGTCGCCAAACGAATCCGCTGAGATTCTCCACCGCTCAAGGTTGCCGCGCTGCGTGACAAGGACAAATAATTCAGTCCGACGTTGCTCAGGAATCCAACCCGAGACGTAAGTTCCCTTAGTATCTGATGCGCGATCTGCTGCTCGCGGCGCGTCAAAATCGCGCCTTCGCCGCGCAACGCATCAACCCAGACCGTCAATTCGTCGATTGGCAGATGTGTGATGTCGTGGATCGTTTCGCTGCCAATCGTGACGGACAAGGCTTCCGGGCGCAGCCGTCGCCCGCCGCAGGACCGGCAAGGAATCTCGCGCATGTATTCCTGAATTTTGCCGCGAATGTAATCGGATGTGGTCTGCCCGTAGCGGCGCTGAAGATTCGGAATCACGCCTTCGTGGCGCGTAGACCAGGAGCGCTCATGCCCGCTAGAGTGATAATAGGTCACATCAAAGCGTTCATCGCCCGACCCATACAGGACCAGCTCTTGATGTTCCTCGTTTAGCTTTTCCCAAGGTACATCCAACCGGAAACCGTAAGTGCGCGCCAAACTCTGGAACACTCTCCAGTTCCAGCCATTCCTGTCATCCATGCCGAATCCATTGGCGTTGATCGCGCCGTCCGCAATCGACATATCCTTGTCCGGTACGACCATATCGGGGTCAATCTCGAGGCTGAACCCCAATCCCTGACATGTCGTGCAGGCGCCGCTCGGCGTATTAAAGCTGAAGAGACGCGGTTCCGGCTGCGGTACGCTGCCGTGTCCGTTGGGGCAGGCCAGATCTTCACTGAAAAGATGATCGACCGAATTGTCGCGGTCGGTCACGTCCTGGATGATCAGCCTGCCGTCGCCCAATTCCAGTGCCGTTTCAACCGCATCGGTCAAGCGAGTTTCAAAGGCGGTCGCTTCGTCATGCGCATCCGCGCTGTAGCGTCGAATGATCAGTCGATCGAACACAATTTCAATATCGTGGATGACGTAACGGTCGAGATCGATCTCTTCGTCAAGGTCGCGCACGACGCCATCGACGCGCACGCGAGCGAAGCCTTGTTTGCCGATGTCTTCCAATACCTTTGTATGATTGCCTTTTTTGCGATGAATGATCGGCGCCAGCACCTGAATCCGGCTGTCTGCCGGCATATTCTGTACTTGGTCGACAATCTGCTGCGCGCTCTGCGCCGATACCTCCGCGCCGCATTGCGGACAATGGGGGATGCCGACGCGGGCGTAAAGCAGACGCATGTAATCGTAGATCTCGGTCACTGTGCCGACAGTTGACCGCGGATTGTGGCTGACACTCTTCTGGTCGATCGAGACAGCCGGGCTTAGGCCTTCGATTTGATCGACATCCGGTTTTTCCATAAGACCGAGGAATTGGCGGGCATAGCTGCTCAAACTCTCGACATAACGACGTTGCCCTTCGGCGAAAATCGTGTCAAAAGCCAGCGACGATTTGCCGGACCCCGACAATCCGGTGATGACCACCAAGCGATTGCGCGGGATCTCGACATCGATGTCTTTAAGGTTATGTTCGCGTGCGCCGCGAACGATGATTTTGTCTTGCATCATGCCGTAATCTCGAATCCTTGCAAATTGGAATACGCTCTTGTCAACTTTACCTTGATCAGAGCAGTAGATTTCTCTGGATTCCGACTGGAGAATGCCTTTTCACAGACTTGCATTATAACCATTTGTAATGGTCCAGAGAACGGACAATTCACAGATTGAATGGGTGCCGGCGCCGATAACGACTTTGCTCTCTACTTGTTTAATTTGTCGCCTGGAATCGGTATGATACAGTTGAATATAGGGTAAGCAATGGAGTGAGGCAGGAATGGCAAGTCAGTTTCAGTGGAACGATCCCTTTCTTTTGGAAGGTCAACTAGACGAAGAAGAGCGAATGGTGCGCGATGTCGCTCGGGATTACTGCCAGGACAAACTGATGCCGCGTGTCCTGGAGGCGAATCGCCACGAGCGCTTCGACCGCGATATCTATTATGAAATGGCCGATCTCGGCATGCTTGGCGCGACGCTGCCGGAAGAATTCGGCGGCGCCGGCCTGAATTACGTCTGTTACGGCTTGATCGCTCGGGAAGTCGAACGGGTGGACAGCGGCTATCGCAGCGCCATGAGCGTGCAGAGCGCTCTGACCATGTACCCGATTTTCGCCTACGGAACGGACGACCAACGGACGAAATACTTGCCAAAGTTGGCGAGCGGTGAATGGGTCGGTTGTTTCGGCTTGACTGAACCCGATCATGGCAGTGACCCCGGCGGGATGCAAACACGGGCGAATAAAGTCGATGGCGGCTGGATTCTGCACGGAAACAAGATGTGGATCACCAATTCGCCAATCGCCGATGTATTCATTGTCTGGGGCCGGGCTTACGGCGACAAAGAGAGCGATGGCGCAATCCGCGGTTTCATCCTCGAGAAAGGCATGAACGGCCTGTCGGCGCCGCCGATCGCAGGCAAGTTCAGCCTGCGCGCCAGCAGCACAGGCGAAATCGCCATGGACGAGGTCTTTGTGCCCGACGAGAATCTGCTGCCAGGCGCTCGCGGTTTGAAAGGTCCCTTCGGCTGCTTGAATCGCGCGCGTTACGGGATCGCCTGGGGCGCCCTCGGATCGGCTGAATTCTGCTGGCATGCCGCCCGTCAATATACATTGGACCGTCAGCAATTCGGACGTCCCTTGGCAGCCAACCAGCTCATCCAATTCAAATTGGCCAACATGATGACCGACATCGCGCTGGGCTTGCAAGGTGCTCTGCGGGTCGGTCGGCTGCTGGATCAGGAGGCGGCGACGCCGGAAATGATCTCGCTGGTCAAGCGCAATTCCTGCGCCAAAGCGCTCGATGTCGCGCGCATGTCACGCGATATGCACGGCGGCAACGGTATCTCCGATGAATTCCATGTCATTCGGCATGTGATGAACCTGGAAGCAGTCAACACTTATGAAGGCACGAGCGATATTCACGCCCTGATTTTGGGGCGGGCGCAGACGGGCATTCAGGCTTTTATGTAGAGATCTATGCAATTGGGAAGTCCACTCATACCGAGCTAGACAGGAGACAAGACTATGAGTACAAAAACATTCGAAGTACCGAACATCAGTTGCGCGGGCTGTGTGCAAGCGATCAAGTTCGAATTGACCGATATGCCGGGCGTAGCAAGTGTCAGCGGCGATGCGGCCAAGCGCACCATGCAGGTCGAGTTTGAGGCGCCGGCGACATGGGACGCAATCGTGGCGGCGCTGAAGGAGATCGAATATCCGCCGGTATCAGAATAGAAGCGGTAGCCGAGAACGCTCGCGATGCCCGAAGGTCCAAACAGGGGTCGCGTAACTGATGTCCCTGACGGCTGCGAGCATCAAAGGCAAAGCCCGCGATCTCGGCTTTAACTTGTGCGGAGTCACGCCCGCGAAGCCGTCTCCCACGTTGTCGGCCTATCTGCGCTGGATCGAGAACGGCATGCAAGGCGAGATGGGCTACATGGCGCGGACTGACCGCGTGCGCCGGCGTCAGGATCTGCGTCAGATCATGCCGAGCGCCAAATCGCTCATCCTGGTCGGCCTGGACTATTTCGCCCGTTTCGCCGATGAAGAGACCATGAGTGACCCCTCACGCGGGCGCATCGCCGCTTACGCCTGGGGCATGGATTACCACCAGGTGCTGGAGTTGCGGCTCGAGCTTTTCGCTGACTGGCTGGCGGAGGCAAGCGGGCAGCGGCTGGCACAGAAGGTCTATGTGGATACGGGCGCCGTGCTGGAGCGCAGCCACGCCCAGCAAGCCGGCATGGGCTTCATCGGCAAGAACACCATGTTGATTCATCCGCGGCGCGGCAGCAGCTTCTTCATCGGCGAGATCATCAGCACGCTCGAATTCGATGACTATGACAAGCCGCATCGTGAGACCATGTGCGGCACTTGCACGCGCTGCATGGCTGCCTGCCCGACCGACGCCTTCCCCGCGCCCTATGTGCTGGACTCGCGCCGCTGCATCAGCTATCACACGATCGAAAACAAGGGCTGGATTGATCGCGACTTACGCGCTGATTTCGGCAACTGGATTTTCGGCTGCGATATCTGCCAGGATGTCTGCCCGTTCCAGCGCTTCGCGGAGGAGACGGACGAAGTCGCCTTTCTGCCGCTTGATATGGATCGGGTCGCGCCCAAGCTGACGGACATCCTGATGTCCAACGCCGAGTCATTCCGGGCGATGTTCCGGCGGACGCCCGTTGAGCGAGTCGGACGCGAGCGGATGGTGCGCAACGCCTGCATCGCCGCTGGCAATTGGCAGGACGAGCGGGCCATCCCCCACCTGATTCAGCTGCTGTATGACGAGAAAGCGCTGGTTCGCGGTCATGCGGCCTGGGCGCTCTGGCAGACGATGGAAGTCGATTGCAGCAAGCTGCTGACAGACCTCTATCGCCGCGAAGACGACGCCGGCGTGCGCAGCGAGGTCGAGGCGCTATTGCAATAGTGCATTTCGCGCCAAGGCGGGCGACCCAATGGGTCGCCCCTACGGTGTTCCGTCAGTCGTAATTCATATCGGGATATTGGCGGTGCCAATCGGTGGCGTCTTGATAGGCTTTGGCGACGGCGAGCGTTTCCGCTTCCTTATAGAGCCCGCCGATGAAGGTGATGCTGGTCGGCGTGCGCTTGTCGGTGAAGCCGTTGGGCACGACCACAGTGGGATGCCCGGTGAAATTGGTGATCTGCAAGGCGTTGCCGCCAAAGCTGGGCACGATGAAGACATCGATATCCGCCATCAGTCGCGCCATGTCATGCATCAGCTGCGTGCGGATGCGGTTGGCGTTGATGTACTCGACGGCGGGGATAAGGCGAGCGGCGCGGAAGACGTTGGGCCAGGCATCATCGTCCTGACGCGCCAACGTATCGACACTGCCGTCGCGCGTGATCTCATCGAAGGCGGCCGCGGCTTCCGCTGCCAGAATCAGCCAGAGGCCGCTGGTATCGGTGTCCGGCAATTCGATCCGCTGCAGCTCGAAGCCACCAGCGCGCATGACATCGAGAACGGCGGCGCTGTTGACCTGGTTGGCGCGCTGCAGCGCCTCAACGCCGGGACGATGATGCGCATCTTGCGTCTCGCCGGCATCGGCCGTTTCGAAGGCGTCGGCGACATAGCCGATGCGCAGCGCATGTGGATCGAGCGCCGGATCCCAGCGGAAGGGCTCGGGCGTGATCGACATGTCGCGCCCATCAGGCCCGTAGATGGCGCTGAATACGAGGGCGCAATCCTCGACGCTTCGGCACATGGGACCGATCTTGTCCATGCTCCAGCTGAGCGCCATGGCGCCGTAACGGCTGACGCGGCCGTAGGTGGGCCTTAAGCCGGAGACGCCGCAACGGGTCGATGGCGAGACGATCGAGCCCATGGTTTCGGTGCCGATCGAGAAGGCAACCAAGCCGGCGGCGGTGGCGGCGCCCGGTCCAGCCGATGAACCGCTGCTGCCCTCGCTGGTGTCCCAGGGATTCTTGGTCGTGCCGCCATACCAGACATCGCCGTTCGCCAGCGCGCCCAGCGTCAGCTTGGCGATGAGCACAGCGCCGGCTTCCTCCAATCGCCGCACGACAGTCGCATCGAGATCGATCTGCTGACCCTCGTAGGGTTTGGCGCCCCAGTCGGTGGGATAGCCGCGGGTGGCGAGCAGGTCTTTGGCGCCCCAAGGCAGGCCGTGCAGCGGACCGCGATAGAGCCCGCGCTGGATTTCGTCATCGGCGCGCTTCGCCTGCTGGATGGCGAGGTCGTCGGTGTAGGCGGCGACGCACTGCAGCACGGGATCGTAGCGCTTGAGGCGGCTGAGGTACATCTCAGTCAGCTCGAGCGAGGTGACCTGGCGCGTGCGGATGAGTTCGGCGAGTTGGGTCACGGTGTAGAAAGCGGCGTCTTCGAGATCGGCGGGGCGCATGACCGGCGCCCCCGCGCTCATGGCGTAGCTGCGCGGGACGGCAGCGGGCGCGGGATCGGCGGCCTTGACGTTGAACTGCAGCGAGAGCGGCACGCCGTTGTCGAGCGTTTCCGCGCGGATGACGCCGTAATGCTCGAGACGGTCGGACAGGACTTTGCGCATCTGTTCGCGCTGTTCGGTGCTGAATTCCAGGCCGAGCAGGGATTCGGCGGCGGCGATCTGTTCGGGCTTGATGGCGGGTTCGGATTCGGACATGGGACTTTCTCGCTTGAGGTCGTTTCGGGCGAGTTTACCACATGGGATCTTTTACCACCGAGGACACCGAGAGAAGCTTGAGGTGATTTTGGCGTTTTGTTGGACTTCTATTGGAAAGGGAAATATTTTTTGTCCAACAAAACCCGTTTGCCGGATGGCCGTTGCCGATGGAAATGTTTTTTCGGCAATCTGGCAATTTGGCCGGGGCGGCTGGAGCGAGATATGGAGTTGTTAAGCGGCGGGTTCAGGGACAGGGTAGCATGGGCGGGGGTGTGGCGGGGTGAGTGGATGGTCGCGGTTTTTCACCATCGAGGTCACCGAGTTTAGGGAGGATTTTGGCCACAGAGACACTAAGTATAACGAGCTTGCGGAATTGGCAAATTTGTTCTAAAATGCATTTTATGGCTCGGTTTGTGAAACTCGAACGCTGTCTGGTCTACGCTGGATTGCTCCTACTGCGTGTGAAACAAGTTTGGCGTCAAATGAATGTACTTTCGCTTGCAGTTGATTGTGGTGCTAATCTCTTAGCTATGAGCCATTATTCTGGCACTGAACGGATTGAAATGAGGAGAATCTGAGAAATGACAGATGCCAATGGATTGAAAAGAGGTCCATCTGCACTATGGTTACTAGGGGCCCTGGAGATATCAGAAGATGAGTATCAGTTCCAAGAGAATGGAAGGCTAGATTTTGCTTCCACTTTGTCCCTTCAAGGCGTAAATGACAACGACGTCGTAGTCGGGATGCTAACTGAATTGTGTCGATTAAGAGAACGTGTTGAAGCGCTGGAGGAAAAACAGAATGACCGATCTGCAGAAATCGGGTGAAAAAGCACACCGCAGCGGGGAGTACATTGAGGTCGGCCCGCGCGGTGGAAAAGTGAGCAATCCAATACAATACACAATGGAACAGGGTGAGACCTTATCGCCGGTGCGTAAGAGAAACAAACTAAAGCGCATTTCTCGCAAAAGGGAGTCGTAATGGCAGAAGCTTTTGTTGTTTCATGGGAAGACAAAGATTACGTAGTTGTTCCTCGTGAGAGAGGCCATTGGCAAGATGTGGTAGCCGATTACCTAGCTGATGACGGGGACACACCAGATCTGTTCCCTGCATACGGCCTTGAGAGTCGTGGTAGCATGCTGATGCTTCCTGTCCTTGTCGAATCGGTAAATGGTATTCCGGCAGAGAACGTTGGCCCTGTATTGAGCGTCGTTGTGTTTGGCCAGGTAATGCACAGACTCTACGGTGATACAGATTTGTGTCTAAACATGCAAAAGGCGGCGAGATCAATGACGATTATTTCGGACGGGATGGGCAGAATAATTGAAAGTGGAGATTTTCCGTCTCCTCCTCTTACTTGGGGGAAGATTTTAGATCGAATCAAGCAGATGCCTGATATCATGAAACGTCTAATAGAACTTGGAGACGACGCTCCTGCATGGGTAAATGACACTGCAGCTTAAAGCGCAATGAAAGTACTTCTTACAGCGATTATCAAACCCCGGTTTACGGGTTTTTTTTGTCCGAGAGTATCAGTATGGTCAGCGCTTTCCCCGCGACCGCAGCGAATTCGTCACCACAAGCACGCTCGAAAACGCCATCGCCGCCGCCGCGAACATGGACTACTACAACCCCACCCCCGGCCCCTCCCCGAGGCTTCGGGGAGGGGTGACTTGTGGTTGTAGATTGGGATTTCGAAACAGCGTATTGCGAACGTGAGTGCCGTCAACCAGTGTGAAGGCACCAGACTTGCGACGCGTAGGCATCAAATGAATATGGAAGAAATACGCTTCCAAATTACGATACACTTCGAAATCTACATTGCGTGTAGGTAAAGTCCCTCCCCGAAGCCTCGGGGAGGGATTTAGGGTGGGGTTGGAAATCGCGGATGAGGCGCAAGCTGATGGATTCCAAAGACTCTGACAGTTTAGAAGGGCGCATTCCAAGATATACCGACCGCGCGATCTATCGAGATATGAAGGAACGCGCCCGTAGCATGCGCAAGCATCCCACGCAGGCGGAAGCTATTCTGTGGAAACGCCTGCGAAAGCAGCAAGTTAAGGGATTCCGTTTTCGCCGACAACATCCGATTGTGAGATTCATCGTCGACTTCTATTGTGCCGAGGCAAAACTGGTTGTCGAGGTGGATGGCGCAGTACATGATGAGCCCGGACATTATGAATACGATACCGAGCGTCAGCAGTTTCTTGAGGCGTTGGGCTTGCGTGTTCTGAGGTTTACCAATGCTGCGGTGGTCGGCCAGGCAGACGCGGTGATTGAAGTGATTGCGGACGCGTTGAGTTAGAGGGGGTTGAAGGCCAATGCTACCCAATCCCCTTCCCCCGCAAGCGCAGCGAATTCGACACCACAAACACGCTCGAAAAAGCCATGGCCGCCGCCGCGAACATGGGCAGCAGACCGCCAAAATACAGCGGGCGACCCACGGGTCGCCCCTACGGATTTCGCAGGCTTTGTCGCATTTTTCCAAAGCTGTCACCTGTTCTGCCACTCAAGCCAAGTCATCCCGGCGCATTCCTCAAACGCGGCATACAATCGCTGACTTAGCAAATTCATTCCTTCGTTATCTTCCGTGTCATTTGCCATAGCAGTTAAAGCGAACATCATCGTCGACCACAACTGCCCGCTCTCAGTCCCCTCCGCAGTGTACATAGGTGACATAAGCGCGACACATTCGATAGTGAATACAATCGGATTCTCGGCATCATTCCCGAAGTCAACCTCGACTTGCGTGGGCAAAACATTCGGACATATTCCATTGTCTACCAGCGCGGTCAAGATATTCGCGAAGTTTTCATCTGGCAGTTCATGCGTCCACCAGGGCAATGGCGCATGCACCAGGCAGTCAAGGTCGTCTTGCGCCTGGGCGAACATTGCGATCAGGAAGATCACAGCAACGAACAGTAGTCGGACAAACATAAACCACCTCATCACCTTTCCTAAATGCAGCTAATCTTACCCGATTTAGTAGACACAGGATGTGTCTGATAAAGTTGTGAAAGAGAGGTAAAAGGCAGATCCAGTCTAAGCCTCTACTTTTGATGTCCGCAACCGCAGCGAATTCGACACCACAAACACGGACGAAAACGCCATGGCCGCCGCCGCGAACATGGGCAGCAGACCGCCCAGCATTGCCACCGGAATCAGCACGATATTGTAGATGAAAGCCCAGAAGAGATTCTGGTGGATCGTGCGCAGGGTCGCTTTGCTGAGGTCGATGGCGGTCGCCACCGCGTGGAGGTCGCCGCTGACCAGCGTGACATCGCTGGCTTCGATGGCGATATCGGTGCCAGTACCGATGGCGAAACCGATGGCCGCGCTTGCCAGCGCCGGCGCGTCATTGATGCCATCGCCGACCATGGCGACGGTCTCGCCTTCCGCGCTCAGCGCCGTGACCGTCTTGGCTTTGTCGGCGGGCAGCACTTCGGCAAAGACGCGCTCGATGCCCACGGCGCGGGCGATGGATTCGGCGGTGCGCTGATTGTCGCCGGTGACCATGGCGACCTTGAGTCCACGTTTTTTGAGCGCGGCGACTGCCTCTGCCGATGTGCTCTTGAGGGCGTCGCCGATGCCCAGCGCGCCCAGCAGCTGCCCGTCCGCTACAACGGCAACCACCGTGCGGGCTTCGTTTTGCAAGCGGCTGATCTCGGCTTGCAGCGCCGCCAGGTCGATGCCGCTGTCGGTGAGGAACGCGGGACTGCCGACCAGGACTGGCGCGCCATTGATGGTCGCGTGGATGCCGCGTCCGGGTTCGGCTTCGAAGTCGTCAAGCGCGTCCAACTGTATTCGTTCGGCTTTGGCTTTGTCGACGATCGCACTCGCCAGTGGGTGTTCGCTGGCCGCTTCGGCGGAGGCGGCGGCGCGCAGCAGGGTCTCGGCATCGGCGTCGGGCGCGGTCACGACATCGGTCACGACCGGTACACCCGCGGTGATGGTGCCGGTTTTATCGAGCAGGATCGTGGTCAGGCGGCCGGCTTGTTCGAGCGCTTGGCTGCTGCGGAAGAGGATGCCGGCTTCAGCGCCGCGTCCACTGCCGACCATGATGGCGGTCGGTGTCGCCAAGCCGAGCGCGCAGGGGCAAGCGATCACGAGGACGGCAATCATGTTGAGGATGGCACCCGGCAGTGCCGCGTCGCCGATGGTCAGCCAGCCGATGAGCGTCAGGGCGGCCAGCGCGATCACGGCGGGCACGAAGTAGGAGGCGACCCGGTCGGCGACGGCCTGGATTGGCGCTTTGCTGGCTTGCGCGTTTTCGACGAGGCGGATGATCTGGGCGAGCACGGTGTCGCGACCGACGCGCTGCGCTTCGATGACCAGCCTGCCCTGCTGATTGATCGTCCCGCCGATGACCTCGGCGCCGACAGCTTTATCAAGCGGCATGCTCTCGCCCGTGAGCATGGATTCGTCAACGGCGGAGCGTCCCTCGGCGACGATGGCGTCAACCGGGATGCGCTCGCCGGGCTTGACCAGCAGCAGGTCGCCCGCAATGACTTCATCAATTGGAATGGACTTTTCTTTGCCATCGCGCAGGAGAGCGGCGGTTTTCGGCGCCAGACCCATCAGGCGCTTAATGGCGGCGCTGGTGCGGCCTTTGGCGCGCGCTTCCAGCAGTTTGCCCAGCGTGATCAGGGTGAGAATGACGGCGGCCGATTCGAAGTAGTCCGATTTGCCGACCAGGTCAGTGAAGTCGAAGAGGATGCCGAGCAGGACGATAATGCCGTAGCCATAGGCGGCGAGCGAGCCCATCGCCACCAGCACATCCATATTGGCGCTGCCGTTGCGCAGGGATTTCAGCGCGCCGCTGAGGTATTGGCGGCCGAGCAGGATGACCACCGGCGTCGCCATCGCGCCGAAGATGAAGAGCCAAATGTCGTTCATCAAGGGGGCGAAGTTGTCCATGAGAAAGGGGATCTGGTGCATAAAGTGGCGCGTCATGCTGAGCACGGTCAGCGGAATGGTGAAGGCGGCGCCGATGATGACGAGGCGCTTCTGTCGGTCGATTTCGGCTTGGCGAGCGGCTGCTTCGGCATCGGCGGGCGCTTCGTCGGCAGCAGTGTCGATGACGCCATAGCCGGCGCGTTCTACTGAAGCGATCAGGTCGCGGCGGCGGATGACGCCGGGCAAGTAGGACACGGTCGCCTTTTCGCTGGCGAGATTCACCGCAGCGTTAAGGACGCCATTGGTTCTGTTGAGGGCGCGCGCCACATTTTTTTGGCACATGGCGCAGGTCATGCCGGTGATGGGCAGGTCGATCGAGGCGGCGGCAACGCCATAACCCGCCCTTTCCAGCTGCGCGACCAGGTCGGTGGTCTTTAGCTTGTCACCGTCGTACTGGACCTTGGCTTGTTCGGTGGCCAAATTGACGCTGACCTCGGCGACGCCGTCGGCGCGCTGAAGGCTGCGTTCGACATTTTTGACGCACATGGCGCAGGTCATGCCGGTGACCGGCAGGGTGATCTCGTGGGTGGTCATGGGTGGTCCGCCATTCAACTATTGATCAGCTTGAGGATCTTCTGCATATCAGTGACGGCGCGCCCGGGATCCGCGCTCATCTCCGCTTGCAGAGTGTTTTCCACGTAACAGTCGAAGAGATGATTGATCAGGCTGGTCATGCCTTTCTCGATGGTGCGGGCGCGCAAGACGCGGTCCTCGCAGCTGCCATCATCGCCTTCGATCATGGCTTCCAGCGCCGAAAGCTGCCCTTGAATGCGGCGGATGCGATTGATCGTCGCCCGGTTGAATTCGTCGCGCGCCGCGCCATCGTGAACATGGTCATTGGATATCATCACGTCACTATCATACCTATACCCCTATAGGTATATAGTAGCGCAAGTACACCAGACTGTCAAGACAAGCATGAATAAGAGCGATCAGTTTTGCGGCAGGATCAGGGGGACGTCATTGCAATTGCCGCCGCTGACGGTGGCGTCGACGCGGATCCAGATGCCGACATCCAGTTTCCACCAGGGCAGCCGATCGGATCCGATGCCGCGCGCCATCGGCGTGGTGCTTTCGCGGTATGCCATGACGGCAATGATGGACGCTTCCGGATCGGGCCGCGAGCGGATGTTGGCGCCGAAGAGAGCGGCCGAAATCCTACAGTCGTCTGCGAGCGTCAGATGCTCCAGCGGGCTGCCGCCGCCTTCCGGGACGGGCGCCGCAACGGTATACACATCAAGACCGACGCGCGTCTCGTAAGGCATCAGATGAAGCGGCAAGCCGATTAGCGCATGATAATCGTAGGCGGCGGACTCAGTGGGCGGCCCGGCAGGCATCATTGCGCCGGCATCGTCCATTTCCAGTGGCAATGTCGTATACTTGCCACTGATGAGATTTACCGCGCTATCCCTGAAACTGACGCGGACGGTGCCATCCAGCGCATGAATCCGCATGCCGCCGGCAATCTGCGCTTGCAGCCAGGCAGTACCGCTGAGCGAGACGCGGGCGCCGTTAATCTCAAAATGGCGGGGCGAGACAAATTTCGGCGCTTGCAACAAGATTCCGCTGTCCGGCACGCCCGCACAAGGCGCATCGTCGATCCCGCTGCGGAAATCGAGGATTTGCCAAGGCAACCACAGTGGCGCGGTGGTCTTGCCGGTTGCCAATTCAGGCAATTCAGTGGCGGGTTCGGTCACAACTTCTCGACTGATCCAGCCGCGCAATTCAGGCGCGGCGTAGATGAGCAGCCATTGCTGGTCAGCGCTGCGTCCGATGGCGAGCAGGTCGGAGCTGACCGCGATTGGCGCGATCGCGCGCGCCTCAGTATTGGGCAGCTCACGAAGATAGGCGCCCTGCGCTGCCGACACTTCAATGTCGGCAAAGACCTCCGGTCGCTCCGGCGGCTCAGGCAAGAAGAGCGTAACATTGCCGATTGCCAAGAGCGCGGAGGGTCTCGTTTCCAGACCATCGCCAGGATACGCGGGGAAGACCGCGCGCGCCGTACCCCAGGTCCTGGCTTCGGTACTAATGCTGAGCCAGTCAATGCCGTCGATAGAGATCGTATCGCCCGGCTGGCGGAAGGAATCCGCCGCTTCAGCGCCGGGCCGCCAGACAGCGGAGACCGTCGGATGGCCGAAACAGAGCGTGCCGGGTTCCTGATCAGCGCAGTGAGCGAGAATGTTGGCCTGCGCCTCAACCTGCATTGCCGGACAGGCCGAATCCTGGGCGGCGGACAGGGCTGCGTTCAGCACTACCAGCGAGAGCATGAGCCAAAGTCTCATTTGCCGTCCTCCAGGCGCGCGCAACCTATTGCCGTTCATACAGCTCAAGCAATACGCCGCCGGTGCTCGCCGGACGTACAAAAGCATAGCGCCGTCCATCACGTTCGCGCGGCGTCTCGTTGATGAACTCGTAGCCGCGTTCATTCAATTCGGTCACTTTCGCGTCCAGGTCCGCTACCTCCAGACACAGATGATGCATGCCGGGTCCACGTTTCGCCAAATACTTCGCCACGCCGCTATCGTCTGAAGTCGGCTTGATCAACTCAATATGCGCATCGCCGAGGGTCAGGAAGGCGATGTCCACCGCCTCGGACGGCACCGTCTGTGGCTGGCCCGCTGCCGATAATCCGAGGCTCTCGCACCAGAATTGTAGCGCTTTGTCCATATCGTCGACAACCAGGGCGAGGTGATTCAGCTTGATATCGGACATACTGTTTTCTTTCGGCATTGGCGCAATAAATAACCGAACAGTCGCGTATCTTCGAATGTTATAATAAGAGCCAGTTTGCGTATAGCGACAAGATGAAGTTGATGAAAGGAGATGAGCGTGGTCCTGAAAGAACAAACGCGACGGCTTAGCTTGGCGATGAGTGACGAGCACGAGATGCTGGTAACCGCCGTGCGTGACTTTGCCCAGCGGGAGATCCTGCCGGTCGCAGCCGAATTTGACGAGTCGGGCGAGTTTCCGCTGGATACCGTGCGCAAAATGGGCGAGATGGGTTTGATGGGCATCGAGATGCCGGAAGAATATGGCGGCGCCGGCATGGATACGCTGGCGCATGTGCTGACGATGATCGAGATCGCCAAAGTCGATGCCAGCCACAGCACCATCTTGAGCGTCAATAATTCGCTCTATTGCAACGGCATCCTGTGGTTCGGCACGGAAGCGCAGAAACGGGAGTGGATCACGCCGGTGGCCAGCGGCGACGAGATTGGGGCTTACAGCTTGACCGAGCCGATGTCGGGCAGCGATGCCGGCAATATGGCAAGCCGCGCCGTGCTGAACGAGGCCGGCACCCATTTCATCATCAATGGACGCAAGAGCTGGGTGACGAGCGCGCCGGTGGCCGACCGGATTGTGCTGTTCACCATGACCGCCGCCGAAGAGCAACACCGCGGCATTACGGCGTTTCTGATCGATACCGGCTTGCCAGGTTTCAGCCTTGGCAAAACAGAACCCAAGCTCGGGATTCGCGCCAGCGCCACCAGCGAGATCATCTTGGACAATTTCCACTGCCCGGTATCGAACGTGCTGGGCGACGTTGGGCAAGGCTTCAAGATTGCGATGACGGTTCTTGATGCCGGGCGGATCGGCATTGCGGCGCAGGCGCTGGGCATCGCCCAAGCGGCATACGAAGCGGCGCTGGTTTATGCGCGGGAGCGGGAGGCATTCGGCGCGCCCATCGGCAGCTATCAGATGATTCAGCAGAAGATCGCCGATATGAAAACGCGGATCGAAGCCGGACGCGGACTCATCTATCAAGCCATCATCGCCAAAGAACGGGCATTGGCGATGGGCGGACGTTACACGACTGAAGCGAGCATGGCGAAGTTGTTCTGCAGCGAGACAGCCGCGTTCGTGACTGACGAGGCGCTGCAAATCCACGGCGGCATGGGCTACAGCAAAGAGCTGCCAATCGAGCGGTATTATCGTGATGCGCGCATCACGCGAATTTATGAAGGCACGAGCGAGATCCAACGCATGGTGATCGCTCGCAACGAATTGGGGTTGAGATGAGAGCAGCAGTACTCACCGGACACGGCGGCGCGGAAGTCGTCAATTACGTAGAGGATTTGCCGCTGCCGGAACCGGGGCACGGCGAGGCGCGGATACAAATCAAAACGGCGGCGCTCAATCGGCTGGATCTTTGGGTGCGGGCTGGCTGGAAGGGCCTGGAGCTGGATTTTCCGCATGTCGTCTGCGCGGATGGCGCGGGCGTCGTGGATGCGATCGGCGATGGTGTGACGCAGGTAGCAGTCGGCGATCCGGTTTGCATTGATCCGACAATCGTGCAGCCGGACGATCCGGCCTTGCATACTGGCTTGGAGAATCAGTCGCGAATCGCCATCCTGGGCGAGCATCACAGTGGGACAGCGGCCGAGTACGTGGTCTTGCCGCAGCGCAACTTGATGCAGATGCCCGATGGCTTTGACTTTGGCGAGGCGGCAGCGGTCGGCTTGGTCGGCGTGACGGCCTGGCATTCGCTGATCACGCGGGGCGGACTCAAGGCGGGCGAATCGGTCTTGGTCGTCGGCGCGGGTGGCGGTGTCAACAGCATCAGCATTCAAATCGCGAAGCTGGCGGGCGCGACGGTGTATGTGGTCGGCAGCAATGCTGCGAAGTGCCGACAAGCCGAAGCGATCGGCGCCGATGTCACGATCAACCGCGAGGAAGAACCGCAGTGGTCGCGGGCGGTTTATCAGTTGACGAATCGGCGCGGCGTCGATGTGGTGGTGGATAACGTGGGCAGCGCGAGCCTGGGACAGAGCATGCGCGCCTGTCGCAGCGGCGGGCGGATTTTGATTGTCGGCGGCACGAGCGGCTATCAATACGAACTCAACGTGGCGCAGCTCTTCTCGCGGCATGTCTCGCTGATCGGCAGCACGATGGGCCCGCATCGCGATTACCTGGCATTCATGGAACAGGTCTTTGCCGGGCGGATCAAACCGGTGATCGGGGCGCGTTTGCCCTTGAAAGAGGCGCGGCGGGCGCAGGACTTACTGGCGGAGAATGCGGTGTTCGGCAAGGTGGTGCTGGAGGTCTAGGCTACCCCCATTCCCCAGCCCCCTCCCCCATGAAGAGGGAGGGAGAGCCAAGGTCATCTGAATACGCGCATGACCTAGACCACCCTTGATTACGAGAAAGTAAAACATGGCATTTGACGGGTCGGACGTCTATCAATTGGCGGGCAGTCTGGGCTTGCCGGAATTGGAGCAGGTGGCGCGCGCCGCCGGCGTGATGAATGTGTTGCAGGTGACGGCGTATTATACTGAACGGCGCGTGCGGCATTCGCTCGCGCGAGTCATCGAGTATCAGACCGGTGAGACCGAATTGCGCGTCGCCTATGAGGGCGTCAACGTGGGCAAGCCGATGGTCCTGCCTGTTGAACGGGACACGATGGAAGCGTTGAATGCAGTCCTGCTGGCGGTCAATTTCGGCAGACTAAGCTATCAGGCGGGATTGTCGCATGCCGATCAATGTTTGTGGCTGATTCAGCGGGCGGCGGGCACGCACGTACATGGCATCATGCTGGCGCCGGAGCGGCCGGAACCGCCTTGGTCGACAATTGTGAATGCGATTGACGCCTACCTGCCGGAAGCGATCCGCGAGATACCGCTGAGGCGACGATGAACGAAAATCAACCTCGCCCCCGACCCCTCCCCAAAGCTTCAGGGAGGGGAGACTCTTCGTCAGACCATGTCATGTTTGGAGTGTTGGTATCCGTCGATCACCGTCGGTCAAGTTTTTGACGGGGGACCGCGTATGCCACACCTTTTACGTGTATCGGAAGGAACGGTGAAATGTCCGAAGACCATTCGCTAGAGGTGGAGGTTAAGCTGCACACGCCGGATCTGGCGGCGGTCAAGGCGGCGCTGGAAGAGGCGGGCGCGACGCTAGTGAAGCCGCGTGTATTCGAGCGGAACCTGCGCTATGACAGCGCGGACGGGTCGCTGATGGCGCAGGGGATTGTGCTGCGGTTGCGGCAGGACGAAGCAGTCAAGCTGACCTACAAAGCCGATGCGAGCATGACTAGCGGCATCGTCAGTCGCTTCGAGGCGGAAGTTAAGGTGAGCGACTTTGAGACTATGCACGTGATATTGCGGCGGCTGGGATATGGGGTCGAGCTTATATATGAGAAGTATCGCACGACCTACGCGCTGGACGGCGCAGAGATTGTGCTGGATGAGTTGCCCTATGGGAACTTCACGGAGATTGAGGGCGATGTCGAGACGATTGAGCGGGTTGTTGCAGTGTTGGGCTTGGGCGGCTGTCGGCGGATGAGCGGGGGTTATGTGCAGATCTTCATGGATGTGAAGGCGCGGTTGGGGCTGGACATACGGGATTGCAACTTTAATAATTTCGCCGACATTGATGTTAGGAGCGCGTTATGAAATTGTCAGAAACGGCGAGACAAATACTAAAGCTCATAAGCCGTGGCCACAATTACGAACAGATATTGTCATTGCATTCAGACTTAACATACAAGGACATTTTTGCCGCCGCCGAGGAAGCTCTAAAGCTCAAGAGTACGGCCGATTTAATCTCTCGCGCCAGGCTGGAAGAAATCAAGCGTCGATACCCTAACGCCTATGAAGCGTGGACACCAGAACAAGAAGAACTCCTCAAGAAGATGCATAAGGGCGGCGCTCCGAACCATGCCATAGCATCTGCCCTACAACGCCAGCCGGGTGCCATTGGTAGTCGTATTCGAAAACTGGGCCTCGATGAGAAACGGAAAAAGGCAGGGATTCCGTGAGCATTAATCCGGCTGTGAAGGCGCTCTTGGGGATGGATGGGCGAGATTGCACGTTTGAGGTGTTTGCGGGTGAGGATGTGGGGGGTGTGGTGGATTTTATTTGACCACCGAGGCACAGAAGGCAAAGAGAAGGAAATACTTGAATGGCGGAAGAATACACGTTGAATGATCGCTTGGAAGAGTTTCTGGAAGAACGGTCGAAATTTCCGATTCGGACCGGCAACGTGGCTGGGGTTATGTTGCTCGTGCGTGAACTCGCAATGGGCGTGGACAAAAGACTATGGTCCACCGATCTAAAAATCTACAATAATGGCTCGACGGGAGATGAAAACCTTCGCGAGTATTTTCAGTTGCGATGGAACGAAGAATTTCTGAATCAATTGCTTGAGCCGCTTCTCGGTCGAGGATATATAAAAAGAAACCGACATCAATACATTCTTTCCGAGCTTGCATTTCAACTCATAGAAGAAGAGTCCTACAATATATTTGTTTCCTATAAGCGTAGTGAAAGCAGTGCATTAGCTCTGCTGGTAGTCTGCCGTCTAAAGGCGCATGAGCTCGTACCATTTTGCGACGTGGCGTTGGATGTAGGCGGAAACTGGCATGCCGATTTGGAAGAGAAAATCCAGCAGAACGACTTCTTCGTCATTCTTCTGGGCAAGGACACCCTTTCATCGTCGATGACGGTGAAGGAAATCGAGTGGGCGCTAAAATTCGAACGGACAATCATACCCGTCTGGCATAGCGGTTTCGACATTAGCGACGACAGATGGAAGAATGTACCTGCCGAAGTCATGAATTCTATACAGCGGACAAACGCCATCCGCGTTACTGAAGAGAGCGCCAGCGGCTACAACACCGCCATCGTAGAACTACTCAATCGCTTCGGTGTGACGCCCTAGCCAAGCTCCGAAGAGCGACCGACCCAATGGCTCTCCCCAACATTTTCGCGCTGGCGGGTGGGCGAGGCTATGCTAATGGCGTGCCTCGCTAGAGACCAGGTTTCTCTGTGCCTCTGTGTCTCTGTGGTGAAATAAAACTGTGCTGCGATGCCAGCGCCAGCGGCCACAACACGGCTATCGTTGAACTGCTCTACCGCTTCGGCGTGACGCCCTAGCCCGCAATCCCAACCCATCACGATTTTGTAGGGGCGAGCCTTGGAACGCCCGCCTCAATCCCCCGCATAATCTCTCAGTGCGCGCTATGCCCTCTGTGTTTGAATCCGCGACTAAACAGTCGCCACATATGCTCTGGCCAATGTTACACTTGCCGCTATGGACGCCTTATCTTTTCCCCATTTAGCGCAGTCGCCCTCATGTACCTGCCATTCACCGGGGGAGTACCCCCGGAAACAACCTCAATATCCATACTGTCTAGATACCCTGCTTCAATTCTTTGGGGAGTTTTGAGGGTCTAAAGGGGAGACATGGGAACTTTAGAGCAGAGCGCGCCACCGAAGCATAGCGCTCGGGCTCTACGCCCGGTATTGTTTCGCGACATCCCTTACATATTCCGAGCCCTTGCCCCTATAATCTAGCGCTGTTTCGTCTTCGCGCAGAACCGCCCCGCGGCGGTCGGTGTTACAATGAGCGGAGATTAGGTCATAGCTGACATCACCACACCCAAGGGAGACCACGTATGACACTCAGCCCCAAGATTGAGGAGCTGCGCGCCAAACGCGCCGAGAGCCAACAAGGCGGCGGCGAGGCCCGGATTCAGCGACAGCACGACAAGGGCAAAAAGACGGCGCGCGAACGGCTGGACATCCTGCTCGATCCGGGCACCTTTCGCGAAGTGGACGCCTTCGTACATCATCACAATACAAAATTCGGACTGACGGGCAATCGGCCGCTTAGTGACAGCGTGGTGACCGGCTGGGGCACGATTGACGGGCGGCTGATCTATGCCTATTCGCAGGATTTCACGGTGATGGGCGGCAGCCTGAGCGAGGCGCATGCGGCCAAGATCCTCAAGATCATGGATATGGCGATCAAGGTGGGCGCGCCGGTCATCGGCTTGAACGACAGCGGTGGCGCTCGTATCCAGGAAGGCGTCGAGAGCCTGGGCGGCTATGCCGATATCTTCTTGCAGAACACCCTGGCGAGCGGCGTCATCCCGCAGATTAGCGTGATCATGGGACCTTGCGCCGGGGGCGCGGTTTACAGCCCGGCGCTGACCGATTTCATCATCATGGTCAAAGACAGCAGCTATATGTTCATCACCGGTCCCGAAGTGGTCAAGCAGGTGTTGAACGAGGATGTGACCTTTGAGGGGCTCGGCGGCGCATCGGTGCATGGCAGCAAGAGTGGCGTCTGCCATTTTGTCGCCGATGACGAGACGCAGGCGCTGACCATGGTGAGGGAGCTGCTGACGTATCTGCCGCAGAACAATATGGAGGATCCGCCTCCCCTGCCCACCACCGATGATCCGCTGCGCACGGAGGCGGCGCTCGATACGATTGTGCCGGAGAATCCGAATCAGCCTTACGATATCAAGAAGGTCATTGAGCTGATCGTCGATGACGGCCATTTCTTTGAGGTGCACGAAGGTTACGCCGGCAACATCGTGGTCGGCTACGCGCGGCTGGGTGGCAGCGCGGTCGGCATCGTCGCCAATCAGCCCATGGTATTGGCCGGCGTGCTGGATATCGACGCGAGTGTAAAAGCGGCGCGTTTCGTGCGCACCTGCGATGCCTTTAATGTGCCCTTGATCACATTCGTCGATGTGCCCGGCTATTTGCCCGGCACCGATCAAGAGCATAACGGGATCATCATGAGCGGCGCGAAACTGCTCTATGCCTATTGCGAGGCGACCGTGCCCAAGTTGACGGTGACCACGCGCAAATCCTATGGCGGCGCGTATTGCGTCATGAACAGCAAGCATATCCGCGCCGATCTCAACATCGCCTGGCCAACCGCCGAGATCGCCGTGATGGGTCCGGAAGGCGCGGTCGAAATCATTTATCGCCGCGAGTTGCAGGAGGCGGAGGATCCGGCGGCGCGCAAAAAAGAACTGGCCGATGCCTACCGCGAGACCTTCGCCAATCCATACATCGCGGCGAGCCGCGGATTCATCGATGATGTCATTGAGCCGCATAACACGCGAGCGCGTCTAATCAATGCCTTGCAGGTCTTCCAGAACAAGCGCGACGAGAATCCGCCGAAGAAACACGGCAACATCCCGCTCTAGCGTCGGGGCGTTCCAAACAGACACAGCTTATGATGATGAGGTAATTGACCGTGCAGACGGGACCCTTCAACAAGATTCTGATCGCCAACCGCGGCGAAATCGCCGTGCGGATTATCCGCGCCGCCCGCGACCTCGGCATCCCGACCGTCGCGGTGTATTCCGATGTCGATCGTACGGCGCTTCACGTGCGCTACGCCGATGAGGCGGTGCATATCGGGGGACCGAGGCCGGCCGAGAGTTATCTGCGCAAGGACAAGCTAATCGATGTCGCGCGCAGAACCGGCGCTGATGCCATCCATCCGGGCTATGGATTCCTGGCGGAAAACGCAGATTTCGCCGGCCAGGTGATGGACGCCGGTTTGGTCTGGATTGGCCCATCGCCTGAGGCGATCGCCACCATGGGCGACAAGCAGGCGGCGCGCACTGCAGTCAGACGGCACAAGGTGCCCTTGATCCCGGGCACAGAAGCGGACATGCCCGACGAGGAGTTGATTCACGCGGCGCGCCAGATTGGCTATCCGGTCTTGATCAAGGCGGTGGCGGGCGGCGGTGGCAAGGGGATGCGGCCGGTGCAGCGCGAGGAAGACTTTGCTGAGTCGCTGGCAACGGCGCGCCGAGAAGCGGAAAGCGCCTTCGGCAATGGCGATGTCTACGTCGAGAAGCTGCTGCTGGGCGCGCGCCATATCGAATTCCAGATTCTGGCGGACACGCACGGCAATACGATTCACCTGGGTGAGCGTGAATGCTCGATTCAGCGCCGACATCAGAAGCTGGTGGAGGAGGCGCCCAGTGTATTCGTCGACCGTGAACTGCGGGAAACGATGGGCGCGATGGCGATTGCGGCGGCCGAATCGGTTGGCTATGTCAACGCGGGCACCATCGAATGCATGGTCGACCGCGATAAGAATTACTACTTCCTGGAGATGAACACGCGCCTGCAAGTCGAGCATCCGGTGACCGAACTGGTGACCGGCGTCGACTTGGCGAAAGAACAGATTCGTATTGCCCGCGGCCGGCGCATGGGACCGACGGAGAATCTGCTGGATCCCAAGGGCTGGGCGATTGAATGTCGCATCAATGCCGAAGATCCATACGCCAACTTCATGCCGTCGACTGGCCAAATCACCACGATGATCATGCCGACTGGACCGGGCGTTCGCGTTGACAGCGGTGTCTTCACCGGCTCGGAGATAACGCCCTATTACGACAGCATGATCGCCAAGCTGATCACCTGGGGCGAGACGCGCTCGGAGGCCATGCTGCGAATGCGGCGCGCGCTCTCGGAATATCGCATTATGGGTCTCAAGCACAACATCCCCTTCCACATTAATCTGCTCAACAGCATCAGTTTCATCGCCGGGCAATTCGATACCAACTTCGTCGAGCAGCGCTTCAACATGAACACTTATGAGCAGGACCCGACGACCGGCGACATGGAGACGGTGGCGATCGCAGCAACGCTCTACGCGCATCGCAAGCGGAGGCTGGCATCACAGGTGGTGGCGCCGGCAAAGCGCGACGCGAGCAACTGGAAATGGATGGGACGTTTCGAGAGGATGCATCGATGAAATACGTCACCATCATCAACAATGAGCGTTACGAGATCGAGATTGACAATGATGGCAGTGTCCTCGTTAACGGCGAGCTGCGCGATGTTGACTTTCTGAATCTTGGTGGTTCCTTGTTCTCGCTGATCACTGAGAACAAATCATTTGAAGCGGTTATAGATGATGACGAGGGCAGGATCGCGGTCATGATGCGTGGTCGCTTGTTCGAGGCGCAAGTGCTGGATGAGCGGGCAATGCTTCTGTTGCAGCGGCGCGGCGGACAGCCGAGCGGATCAGGTGAGATAAATGCTCCGATGCCGGGTCTGATCGTCGAAGTCACGGTCGAAAGCGGGCAGACCGTGCAGCAAGGCGAAACGTTAATTATCCTTGAATCGATGAAAATGCAGAATGAGTTGAAGTCGCCGGTTGATGGCGTGGTCGGCTCGATTCATGTCAGCGCCGATCAGGCGGTTAACAAGAACGATCTGCTGGTGGAAATCAAACCGCCGACTGATGATTGACTCAGCCAAGTCCTTAGTTGGTCTTGAGTAGAATCACTCCAGGTTCAGCGTTGTCCCGTTTATACCTGTGATAGGGGATTTACCGTGCCAACTCCGAAAAGACCACCACGATGGGTTGATGGCTTTTGGCTGAGTCTGCTCTCTCTCTACATCATGGCGGGAGCGGCGATTGTGCCATTCCACGGCGATGAAACGGCGCTGATCTTTATGGGAAAAGACAACCATCTTGTATTTGCGAATGGCGAGCTTCCTGTCATCAAGTTCGATCGGGAAGACGCGAAGACCAGTCTTGACACACAATTGCGCCTGTTGGATGGAACGATATCCAAGACAATTTATGGCTGGGTGACGACGAGCAATGGTTTGTCCTCAGACGATCTCAACGGCACGTGGATTTGGACGGAAGATTACGACAGCAATGTCACTGCCGGAAACATGTCAAAATCGGAGATACTGCGGCAAACCAGGCTCGCATCGGCCGCCCAACTGGCAATTGCGGTTGCGCTGTTTTTCCTGTTTGCGCGAATGACTCTGAACCAACCGACGGCCTATGTGGCGAGCGCCTTATTCGCGCTGCACCCGAACGTGCTGATCAATGGACGCCGCACGATGATGGAAGGCAGCCATCTGCTAGGTTTGACGCTGGTTTTGCTGGCGGGCGCCTGGCTGATTCGCAAGCGCGCCTGGTGGAGCTATGCGCTGCTGGGTGTCTGCACGGGTTTCGCGATCGCGGCAAAACATACTAACGCACTGCCGGCTGCCACCGTATTTTGCGCCTGCTTTGCCTTGCATATATCTCTTTGCTGGCGCGAACGCGACAGTCGCTGGCGGACCCTCGTGAAGTCGGCCCTTGGCATGACGCTGGCGGCTCTAGTGGCAGTGCTTATATTCTTATCTCTAAACCCGGTGTGGTTGAGTGCGCCCCTGGAGGTCGCTCCAGCGGTCATTGAAATGCGACAAGATCAGTTGCGCAGGCAAGTTGAGTATTTTGGCGGCTACAACTCTTTCGCAGAACAGATTAGCGGCTTCTTCCAATACGTTTTTGTCGGCGAAAGGCAGTATCTCGAAGCGGCAAGCAGGGCGCAATTCGACGTGGTTAGCGCGCAAATCGGCGAATATGAGCATTCTGGCCTGGCGGGATTACTGTTCATTGGCGAATCGGCATGGTTGGGATTGATAAGCCTCCTGCTCGCAGTCGCCGGTCTGGCGTCGCTTGCACGCAGCGCAAGCGTCACTGCGGAACACAAGACGCTGCTGCTGGTCTGGATCGTTGGTTCGGCTTTATTCACCTTGATAGTGACGCCGCTGCCCTGGGCACGATATTATCTGCCACTGATCCCGGCGATAATCGTCTTAGTATCGTATGCGCTAGTCACGATAGTCGCCGCAATTTGGAAGCGAATTAAGCCGCAGTCTCATGGCGTCGCACTAAATGATTGAAGAAGCGCTGCCCTGCATATTCCCAACGCTGTGGGTATTCTGCCGGTGGAGATCAAGCCGCCGATTGACGATTGACCCGCGTGCGACATTTCCTCGCGTCGGAAATCCCTATAATCTTAGAGTAGTCTGACGTCGCTGTAGGCTGGAAGAACATTTATGCCGACATGGAAGAAGCTGCCCCGTCACTTTGACGCCCTCTGGCTGGTATTGCTGGCAGTCTACATCTTGGCTGGCGTCAGCGGCGTGCCATTCCACGGCGATGAATCGACGCTGATTTTCATGGGACGCGACTACTACTATCTCTTCGACGAAGGCGATTTGTCCAAAATCCTTTATGACGACAGCGGGTCGCAGCCAGCGGACGAACAGCATCTGCGTCTGCTCAATGGCTCTGTATCCAAAACCATTTATGGCTGGGTCGCGCATCGCAGCGGGTTTGCCACCGACGAACTCAACGAACAATGGCACTGGGGGCGCGACTATGACCTCAATCGCCGCACTGGCCGCCTACCCGATGCACAACTACTGAATGCCGTACGGCTGTCATCTGCGCTACAGTTGGCGCTGGCGGTTGCGGCGTTCTTCCAGGTTGCGAAGCTCACATTGAATCGGCCGACGGCTTACCTGGCGAGCGCGCTTTTCGCGCTGCATCCCAACGTGCTGATCAATGGACGCCGGGCCATTATGGAGGGCAGTCACTTGCTCGGCTTGATGCTGGTTCTTTTGGCGGGGGTCTGGCTGGTACACGAGCGCAAATGGTGGAAATACGTATTGGTGGGCGTCTGCACCGGCTTCGCGATCGCGGCGAAACATCCCAACGTTATCGTCTGCGGGACCATATTCCTGGCGGTTTCGCTTTCGCCGATATGGCGGCTGACACGCGACCGTGGCCCGGACTGGCGGGTACATGTGCGGGCACTGGCCCGTGTCGCTGCCGCCGGTTTGTTGGCAATGTTGACGTTTCTTGTCTTGAATCCGGCCTGGTGGTCGGCGCCACTTGAAATTCCCGGGCTGGTCATGTCAATGCGCGCAGACTTGCTTCAGCGACAGGTAGACATATTCGGCGGTTACAGCTCCTTCGCCACGCAAGTCCACGGCCTTTTCCGATTTGTCTTTGTCGGGCAGCATCAATACTTTGAAGTGGCGCACTGGTCAGCCTACGATGTCATCAGCGCGCAGATCGACGCCTACGAAAATTCTGGTCTAGCTGGCCTGCTAATCGCAGGATCAAGGCTTTTTGGCTTGGTCTGTTTAGTGCTGGCGACTTATGGCGCATTGATGCTCGCACGAAGCAAAAGTATTAGATCGGAATACAAGACCATGCTGCTAGTTTGGATCGGCGGCTTGGCGCTGGTCACGCTGATCGTGACGCCGCTGCCTTGGGCGAGATATTATCTTCCGCTTATCCCGGCGCTAACCGTCCTGGTGTCACATGCGCTTGTCACAATAGCGCCCGCAATCTGGAAACGAGTTAACCCGCAGTCTGATGGCGTCGCTGTACTGGATTGAAGAAGCACTGCCGGGCATACTCCCGACCCTGTGGATGGTCCTCGGCGTCGGATTGCCTTGGGCATATGCCGCGTTGTCGAGCCGGGATTGGCATTCACGGGCGCTGGTTGGGGCGCTGGCGCTGGCGTTCGGTCCCGCCTGGATGACCGCCTGGATGCTGATACTGGGCGTAGTCGGCGCGCAATGGGACCGGCGACTGCTAACCACTGAGTGGATCCTGCTCGGCAGCCTGGTCATCGCGCTGGTCGGGGTCGGGTTCGCCCGGCGAAAACACAGGGGGCATTCCGCACCGGCGCCGCGGTTGGCGCCACTGGCATTCGATGAAAAGCTGATCATTGCAATGATCGCTGTGGCAGTCCTGGTACGCTGGATCCACACTGCCTACTGGCCCTTTACAGCATACGATGCGCTTTGGGTATATGGCTCTGAGGGACGCCTTTACTTTCACGAGGGCAACATTCCACACACGATCGGCTACTACCCGCAGTTTCTGCCGCTGCAATTCACCTACGTGCAGGCGCTGATTGGCGCCATCAACGATCACGCGGCGCGCATGGTCATCCCGCTGATGCATATCGGCAGCAACCTGGCCGCCTACCTGCTGGGCGAGCGTTTTGTGAATCGTCGAGTCGGACTGTTTGTGGCGGCGCTGTGGAGCCTGCATCCCTATGTCGGGCAGTGGGCAATTGTTGGCGATCTCGAGATTCCCTTGACCTTCAGTTTCACCTTGGCGGCCTTGTTTTTCTTGCGCGCCTGGCGGGAAACGGGTGATGCGGTCGCCCGACGAGAGGATGCAGTGCTGGCTGGTATCCTGCTGGGCATCGCCTTATTCACCAAACCGACGGCGGGCGCATTCATTTTGGGCATTTTGCTGCTGCTGGCGGTCGACCTGGCGCGCCGGCGCTTCGATCTAAACGCCTGGCTGCCGCGTTTCAAAGTTGCGCTGTGGACCGGGTTAGCCTGCTTGCCTCTGGGCGCGGTATGGTATCTGCGCAATCTGCTTCTGGGACACGATGCCATCACTCTGCCGAAATCCGTCTGGTTGACGCGGGCCCTGCGCAGCGGCGATTTCCTCGCGCCGCTAGCCGTGGCGCTGCTATTAACCCTCATTGCGGCGGCGCTCAGGACGAAACTGAGACGCGGAGACTTGGCGACAGGCATCGCCGGCGTCGCGCTGTTCTGGGCCGGTATCATGGCATCGAACGCAGCGCTGTTCCCGGAACGGGTTGATCCACCGGCAAGTTATGTCAGGACCGCAGAATGGAGCGTCATGATCGCGGGACTGGCGCTGATCGGCTACAGCTTGCGCCATTGGATCAGGCGCGTATCGGATTCGCAGGCGGCGCCGTTGGTGAGCGTGACCGGCTGGGCGCTGCTGCTGGCCCTGCCCTACTTCGTCACATTCTTTTTCTCATACAGTTATCACTATCGGCTGGGATTCGCGGTCGTGCCACTGCTATGCCTACCCACGGCCATCGCGCTTTCAGAGATATTGAGTCCTGACCGGATAGGGCGCTGGAGCGCGGTATTACGACGGGGCTATTATGCGGCGCTGCTTCTGCTGGCCCTCCCCGGCATCGTATCCGTGGCGCTCGATGTGAGATGGTCGAGCATATGGCTGCTGCGCGAGGACCTCGACAGCGACTTCAAAAAATATCAGGTGTACAATCCTTCCCTAATGGAGGTCGTTGCAGGCTTGGAAGACTACTTAAGCGAGCCCGAACGCGATCCGATCGTTTTGGCGCCGGGCGAAGAGCGCCTGCCTTTCTTCTTCCCGCAAATGCAGATCATTGATCAGCCGCTGGCCAGACTGGCGGTATACGAGGCGATCAATCCGACGCATTTCATTTATGGAGCAAAGGCGCGGGAAGCGTATCTGGAGGCGGGTCTAGATCCCCAGCAGACCCAGTTGATCGCGGCGCTGGGTCGGAGTGATCTATTTAAAATGCGGAAAGCTCATTATGACGGCGTTTTCAGCTATGAGCTCTACGAGACGGACAATATCGGAAGTCGGAATATATCAGCATCGGAAAAGCAACCCGGCTCTGTAAGAATCTTCGGCGATCGATTGCGACTTTATACTGTTGGCGTCTACCCGAATATGATTCACAAGGACACGCCGATTACTGTTGAGCCAACCTGGAGCGCGCTGCAGCAGCTGGACCGCGATTATCAGTTCGTGCTGCAACTGCGAAAAATGCCTGCCGGCGAGGTCGCGCAAGAATGGATTCTGCGCCCGGCAGCGCATCGGCATGGTTATTATGCGCCTTCCTTGTGGGATGTTGGCGAAGTCGTGGAAGATCGGCAGATCCTGTTTCTGGCCGAAGACACCAAGCGGCCGCGTGACACGAGTTTCGCTTTCGCGCTTGGTGTATGGGATCCGCAGGAGCAGCGCTATCTGCCGCTCGAGATTGACGGCGAGCCCGCTGGCGAATTCTATCAGTTGTCGGGAGAGTACAGATTGCGGCAGTGAGTTAGCGTAAGACAAGCAGTGAGTCGGAGAATTGTCGTTGGGTCGCGCGGTTGTTGAAGCGCGTCCACTCCTCGTCGAAGCGCGCGCGCAAGTTAACCAGCTCGACATGGCGCGCCGCGATGTAGGCTTCGATCACTTCAGCTTGATCGGTCGGCAAGTCATCAAGACGCAGCATGTAGTCGGTGAAGACGGCGATATCCTGAATGCGCCCGAGGATCTCTTGCATCGCCTTGACTTGCTGCACGAAACGACCCGCCGCCGAACCCAACAATGGCCGAAAGTGTTCCAAGGCATAGCGCAACTGTTTGAACTCGACGCGCAGGGCATGAAGCGTCGTATCCTCCGAGGCCGGCAGCACGGTGTCATACGCCTTGACACGCGCCAAGCGTTCGTGCAACAGGAGAGGCAAGACGTGGCGGACCTGGTGCGGCGCTTGCTCATTTCTCAATTTCGCTGTCCCGCGACCCGGTTTCTTGCAGAGTCGGGAAAAATCGCGCAGGAAGCGTCGGTAGCCTTTCGAATCGAAGAGCGTATTGAGGCGCTGCCGGTGTTTACTACGGCTATGATCGAGCACATCGATTACAGCGGCCATCGCCGGTAGGGATTCGGCCGGCAATGTCTCGTTAAAGTCCTGCAGATCGACGATCAGCACGTCGAGATCGCGGATGGCGCCCAGAGCGCGGGCAATCCGACGCAAGCCGCGGCTGTACTTGGTCAAGGTTTTTGGTCGATAGTGTTGAGCAATGAGATTGATGAGGCTGCGTAAACGGCGAATCGCCACGCGCATCTGATGCACGGATTCAATGTCTTCGCCGGTGCGACTGCCGTCTTGGTAACTTTTCATGCGGCGGATCTGGCGCGCGAAGAGCTTGCGTCCTGCTTCCGCCATGGGATCGGTGGCCAGGATTTCGCGCCGACTTTGTTTCTTTCCAGCGTCTGCCATGATGTTTCCCAGCGACTCGCTTGGTGCCGTGCGACGCCGATTTACAGCCATGAAAACACGACCGTGTTAGTCTCGATGTTAGCAAATTGGCATGGGCGCGTCAAATCCGCTGCTAACCGGCGGCACCGTGCCGGGCGCGCTATGCGGGTCAGGGAGCGGCGGGCAAGCGATGCTATACTTTGAATGGGACTTCGGGGGAATACGCCATGGCGGTCGACGGAAACAGTGATGGTTTAGGCGATTATGTCAGACGCTGGGAAGAAACCACTTTAGGCGCCGCGCTGGAAAAGCGACGGGAGCGGCGCGACAAGTTCACGACCCTGTCGGGCCTACCGGTCGAGCGCCTCTATACGCCATTAGATGTATCAGAACTCAACTATGAGCGCGATCTCGCGAATCCGGGCGATTATCCCTACACCCGAGGGATTCACGCGACCGGTTACCGCGGCAAGCCGTGGACGACGCGCATCTTCGCCGGTTTCGGCAGCGCTGAAGAGACTAACGCCCGCTACCAGTATCTGTTCGGGACGGGCAATATGGGTTTGTCGGTCGCCTTTGATCTGCCGACCCTGATGGGTTACGACAGCGATGCGCCGGAAGCCCTGGGCGAATTTGGCAAATGCGGTGTGGCGGTCAACTGCCTGCGCGACATGGAGATTCTCTTCCGCGGCATTCCGCTGGGCGAGGTCTCGACAAGTATGACGATCAACGGCCCGGCGGCGGTCATCTGGGCTTATTACCTGGTGGCGGCGCAGCGACAAGGGGTGCCCTTGGACCAACTGCGCGGTACCCTGCAAAATGATATTCTGAAAGAGTATATCGCGCAGAAGGAATATATCTTTCCGCCAAGACCGGCCATGCGCCTGGTGACGGACACGATCGAATTTGCGGCGCGACATCTGCCCAAATGGAACAGCATCAGCGTCAGCGGTTACCACATCAGGGAAGCGGGCAGCACGGCGGCGCAAGAACTGGCCTTCACGCTGCTGGCCGGCATGGAGTACCTGCGCTGGGCGCTGGCACGCGAGCTGGACATAGACGAGTTTGCGCCGCGCATCAGCTTCTTCTTCAATGCGCACAACGACTTCTTTGAAGAGATTGCCAAGTATCGGGCGGCGCGGCGGATTTGGGCGCGGCTAATGCGGGAGACCTTTAGCGCGCAAGATCCGCGCAGTTGGTTGATGCGCTTTCACGCGCAGACAGCCGGCGTCAGTTTGACCGCGCAGCAGCCGGAAGTGAATCTCGTGCGGGTGTCGATTCAGGCGCTGGCGGGTGTGCTTGGCGGCGCGCAGTCGCTGCATACCAACAGTATGGATGAGGCGCTGGCGCTGCCCTCGGAACATGCGGTCACGCTGGCGATGCGGACGCAGCAGGTTATCCTGGAAGAGAGCGGCGTAAGCAGCACGGTTGATCCGCTCGGCGGCAGCTACTTTGTGGAAGCGCTGACGAATAGAATCGAAGCCAACGTGATGGATTACTTTCAGCGCGTTGAAGATCTCGGTGGTGTCTTGCCGGCGCTGGAGGCGGGCTTTTTTCAAGCGGAAATCGCCGACGCAAGCTATCGGCAGATGCGTGAGGTCGAGGCCGGCGAGCGCGGCATCGTTGGCGTCAATGTGCATGTGGATGCCGATGAAAAGTTGCGCATTCCTATCCTGGAGATGGACCCGCAGGGGTTTGAGCGGCAGGTTGCGCGGCTGGAACAGGTGCGGCGCGAACGGGACAGCGCGCGGACGGACGCTGCCTTGGCGGCGCTCCGTGAAGCGTGTGCGGGAGAAAAGAATGTGATGCCTAATCTGATCGAATGCGCTGAGGCCGAGGCGACGTTGGGCGAGACGGTGGATGTGATGCGCGAGGTGTTTGGGATGTATGAAGAGCCGCTGATTGTATAGAGCGCTTGGAACAAAGACTGTCTTCACCACCGAGGTCACCGAGATGGGTATACTGAGAGCATGCGAGCGTGAGTAATCGTGTCGTCTTCATCACCGGCGCATCCAGCGGAATCGGCCGGGCAGCCGCCCTCGCCTTCTGCCGCGCCGGTTACCATGTCTGCGGCTTCGCGCGCCGCGCGGAGCGACTGGCAACGCTGCGTGCCGAAATCGAGACGCTGACGACGCCACACGGCGAATTCATCGCGGCAGCGGGTGATGTCACGCGCGCGGACGAGGTCGCGGCTGCCGTTGAGGGAACGATCGCTCGATTCGGCCGTTTGGATATTCTCGTCGCCAATGCCGGTATCGGGCAGCATGGCGCAGTGACCGAGGCGGAATGGGATCACCTGGAGACGGTGCTACGAACGAACATAGACGGCGTCCTTCACTCGGTACGCGCCTGTGCAGCGGCGATGCGGAAAAGCGGTGGCGGTCAAATCCAGATCATATCATCGGTTGTCTCAGGCGTGCATACGCCCTACACCGCCACGTATTCCGCCAGCAAAGCTTTTGTCTCCAGCCTGGCCGGTTCGCTGCGCCTGGAGTTGGGGGACGACAATATTTCGGTAACCGATGTTCTCGTCGGACGGACGGCCACCGAATTCAATCAGAGTCGATTGGGATCAAGTCTTGGAAACCGGGGCGGCTTGCCGACGAAGACCGCTGAGGAGGTCGCGGAAACGCTGGTGGCGGCCGCCGAACGCGCGCCGCGGCGGATTATCATGGGCTGGTTTGACCGGCTGGTGCTGGCGGGTGGCGTCATTGCACCCGCTTTGATGGCGCGGCTGGCAAAAAAGCAGTACGAGCCAACTGATCGAAATTGATTTGGCGGCGCGCGACTCGGCGCCATTTGCCTGAAAGTGACAAGTTTGAGCGGATAGCGAGAAGCCGGTGGCGAAGAACAAGAAGCTTAATGCGATGCGACTGCTGGAAGCCCAGTCGATTCCGTACGACGTGATTATGTATGACAAGGGTATTCGTGATGCGCAGCAGGTGGCGCAGGCGGTTGGCCACCCGGCGGATGAGGTATTCAAGACCTTGGTGGCGGAAGCTCCCTCGATGAAGAAACCCGTGTTGGTCATGCTGCCATCCAACACGACGCTGAATCTTAAACGGCTGGCGAAAGCGCTGGGCGTCAAGAAGGTGGCTTTGGCGGCGCACGCCGATGCCGAGCGTCTAACTGGCTTGCAGGTCGGTGGCATCAGCGCTGTGGCTTTGATGCAGAAGAATTGGCCGGTCTATCTCGATCGTCGGGGCGCGACACTCTCGCATATCGTCATCAGCGCGGGGCAGCGCGGCGTGCAGCTGCGCGTGGAAACCGCCGGCTTGATCAAGCTGCTGGGTTGCCAGATCATTGACGTGGCGGACGAAGTGGCAATGTGAATGACCGGGTGATCAGCGCGAGAGAATCCGGGCGAGGTCAAAGTATTCGGGCGTGATCTGACGGGTCTTGGCTGAGCTTTCGGCGAGCGGCACCGGCTTCTGTTCGCGTCCGACGCGCGCCACCATCATGCCCGATTCACCGCTCAGCAGCAGGTCGACCGCATAGACGCCCATGCGCGTAGCCAGCAGGCGGTCGAAGGCGGTTGGGCTGCCGCCCCGCTGGGTATGCCCTAGGATGGTCAAGCGAATCTCAAAGCCGATATGCTTCTGTTCGAGATAGTGCGCCAGTTCCGGTCCCTGGTAGGGCGCGCCTTCCGCCAAGACGGCAATCGCGTGTGTTTTACCGCGAATATAGGCGTCTTCGAGAGCGGTGGCGATGGCGTCCATGGTGACGCCGTTCTCCGGCGTGACGACGATTTCGGCGCCGCCGAGAATGCCGGCCATCACCGCCAGGTAGCCGCAATCGCGACCCATCACCTCGACGACGAAGGCCCGACTGTGCGATGTCGCCGTGTCGCGCAGGCGATCGACCGCATCGAGGATGGTGTTGAGGGCGGTGTCGACGCCGATGCTCGTGTCTGTGCCCCAGATGTCGTTGTCGATGCTGGCCGGGATGCCGATGACGGGCATACCCATCTTGTGCAAAGCGAGCGCACCGCGCATGCTTCCATCACCGCCGATGACGATGACGCCCTCGATGCCGTTTTCATTGAGCCGGCGGCGACCCTTCTTTTGGCCCTGCACGGTCTTGAATTCTACATTGCGAGCCGTCTGCAGGACGGTGCCGCCGCGCTGCAGGATACCGCTCACTTCACGGCTGCTTAGCAGCGCCATATCCCCGCTGAGCAAGCCTTGATACGCTTGCCGAATACCGAAGACTTCGACATGCTTGTCGAGACCGGCGCGCACTACGGCACGTACCGCCGCATTCATACCCGGCGCGTCGCCTCCGCTGGTTAATACCGCAATGCGTTTCATCGTGGACAACTCCACTTGACCTGTTTGCTCAGCGCGACCCGCCGTGACGGGTTAGTTTGGAGCGCCTTCACCTGCGTATTTTAAACATTTTGGCCACTGCTTACAAATGCGAAAGATCTGAAGTTAGATAAAGGCGGACGGCCGCAGGGCGGAATCTGCAAGACAGCGGCAGCTGGCTGCACGCTCGCGGATTAAGCGACGTGCTTTGGCGAGGGCGCTGATCAACTAGGAAATACCGTCTTCAATGGTGATGAAATCGTCGCTGCCGACAATCTCAACCAGATCAGCGCAGAGCGCATCGCAGATATCGGTCGTTTGCTCGGGGAAACTAATTGGCGTTGACTCTTGACCACGCTGGATCACGATCTTGAAGTGGTCGGGACCGGGATATTTGACGATAGCGTTGTGGATACGCGTTAGTTTGCGGCGATCCTTTTCCGGATCGTCCGATACGGTGAGTACAACGGAGATGGTGCGTGGCTGGCGTTCCTTCGCTTCTTGAGTTCCCGGCATTGCCAAATGGCCGTCGCCATTGACCCATTCGGGTTCGTCTTCGTCCGCGTTGCCGGGCGCATGATCCTCAACAGTCGAACCATCTTTTGCGACAGGAGCGGCAGCGGGTTCCGCCAAAAGGGCGTCTTCAAGATCCATCGGCGGTAACTCGGCATCGTCAGGCGGTGGTTCATCCGCCGGCCGTGGCGGCTCGTCAGCCGGCGCCCAGACTGGCTCGGGTTCATCAAGCGGATCCGGGATGGGTTCGGCAGCCGAGGCGGAATTGAAGTCGGTGGTGACGCTCTCGGCGATTATTTGGGGCTCGCCTCGGCTTTCATCGTAGCGACCCGTGATCAGGACGATCTCGCCCTCGGCCAAGCCCGGTGCTACGTTATGCTCAGAATCGCGCCGGTTCATACGATCGAAAGCATTCGTTACATTTGTGTAGGTGCGCGGGAAGAGGACGACCTCGATGATGCCGGCGCTGTCATGCCAGTCTTCCAAGCTTAGCACAGCCATCAAATCGCCTTTGCCGGTTGTGATCTTTCGGATCGCGCTAATTTCGCCGGCGACGCGCACGTTTTCCGGGTTGGTCAGCGACGGGCTCTTGAGATCGGCGATTGTGTGCAGATTCTGTTGAGCGAAAAGGTGCTTGTGTCGATCGACGGGTCGTCCGGTCAAGTAAAGCCCGAGCAGTTCTTTCTCCCATTTCAGCAATTCGCGCGGGCGATATTCTTCGATCTGTTTCAAGTTCTCGAGCAGACTGTCATCTGAAGCGGTGACATCACCGAACATGACCATCTGACCGATTTCCTGGTCACGATGGTAGTTGTGGCTGTAGCTGATGATGCCGTCGAGCGCTGCCAGCAGTGTCGCACGGGTGCCAAAACTATCCAGGGCGCCGACTTTAATCAAGCTTTCCATGGAACGCTTGCCGGTCTTTCGCAGATCTACCCGCTGGCAGAAATCAATGATTCCGCCAAAGGGCGCTTCACCGCGTTCCTCAATCAGATTGCCCAGGGCTTGGGCGCTGGCATTCTTGATGGCAGCCAAGCCGAAACGAATGGCACGGCGATCATTGTCCGCCGTCTCGATGTCAAAGTCCAACTGACTGTAATTGACATCGGGCGGCAAGATTGGAATGTTCAGCCGCCGGCACTCTTCGAGGTAAGTGGCAACTTTGGACAGATCGTCGCGCTGCACACTGAGCAGCGCCGTCATATATTCTTCGGGATAGTGGCATTTGAGGTAGGCGGTTTGCACGGTAATCACCGCGTAGTTGGCCGCGTGGGGCTTGTTAAAGCCGTAATTGGCAAAGAACTCAATCATGTCGAAGATTTCTTCGGCAGTCTCTTTCGGGATGCCATTGCGCGGTCCACGTTCCATGAAGATGGCGCGATGTTTGTTGAGTTCCTCCGGTTTTTTCTTTGAGACGGCGCGGCGCATCAAATCGGCTTCACCCAGTTCGTAGCCAAAAAGCTCGCCAGCGATCTGGATGAGCTGTTCTTGATAGACACAAATTCCATAGGTCTCGCGCAGGATGGGCTCGAGCTTGGGATGCAAGAGCTTGATCTCGTCTTCGCCGTGCATGCGCCGGCAATAGTCGGGGATGAATTCCATTGGACCCGGACGGTAGAGCGACAAGCCGGCGATGATGTTCTCGAAGACGCGCGGCCGCATGCCGCGGAGCATTTGCTGCATGCCGCCGGATTCGACCTGAAAGACGCCTGTCGTTTCGCCCCGCCCCATCATGGCATAGGCATCATCCAGCATCACCCGCTGCTCTTCTGTGGCCGAGTCGTGGCGGTACGGAATGCTGTCCGGCGTGTAGTGGATGCCGCGATGGCGCCCAATCAGATTGCAAGCGGCGCGCAAAATGGTCAGGGTGGACAACCCGAGGAAATCCACTTTGAGCAGACCGATCGATTCAGCTGTCTCCATGGGAAATTGCGTCACCGCTTTCAGAGCGCCGCCCGAGGGGTCTTTGCCGGCGATGCGGTGCAATGGCACGAGATCGACCAGCGGGCGGTCGGCGATGATGACACCGGCAGCATGGGTGGAGGCGTGGCGCGTCATGCCCTGTAACTCGATGGCGGTGTCGATGACCTGCTGCAAGTCACGATCCTGTTGATAGAGGCTCAGCAATTCGGGATTGCCATCAACGTATTCGCGGATTTTCTTCTGGCGCGCTTCTTGCGGAATGAGAGCGGCGGCGCGGTTGATCAAGCCGAGGTCGACATCAAGCGCGCGGCCGACATCGCGAACGGCGGCTTTTGCACCCATGGTGCCGAAGGTGATGATGGCGGCAACCTTGTCCTCGCCATATTTCTTGGCGGTATAGGCGATCATTTCACCACGGCGATCATCGGGATAATCAAGGTCGACATCGGGCATGCTGACGCGACCGGGATTAAGGAAGCGCTCGAAAAGCAAGCCGTTTTGGATCGGATCGATATTGGTGATGCCGAGACAGTAGGCGACAAGACAGGCATTGCCCGATCCGCGCACGTTCCACCAGATATCGGCGTGGCGAGCGAATTCGCAAAGATCCCAGACGATCAGAAAATAAGTATCAAAGCCCATGCTGTGGATGATGTTCAGTTCGCGTTCGACGCGTTCGGTGAAGACCGGGTCGGCGCGCCATGAAGAGCCGAAACGCCAATCCATGCCGATGTCGACCAGATGCCGCAGGTAGCTAGGTTCGTCAAAGCCGGCCGGCACGGGGAAGGCAGGCAGATGATAGCCGCTTGGTGTGAGATCGATGTCCGTCATGTCGGCGATTTTCAAGGAGTTGGCGAAGGCTTCGTCGATCAATTCAGGTGGCGCAGCGGCGAAACCGGCGCGCATTTCGGCAGCCGACTTGAGATAATAGCTGTTGAAAGGCTCCATGCGCATGCGGTCGCTCTCGGATTTCAGGGCGCTAGTCTGAATGCAAAGGAGGGTGTCGTGGGCGTCGGCATCGCCGTGCTGCACGTAGTGGACATCGTTGGTCGCGACCAACTGTACGGCGGAGTGTCCGCTCTTGCGATAGTCGCAAAGCCAGCGATTAAGCGTTTCCAAGGCCGGTATGTCATGGCCCTGCAATTCGAGATAGAAGTTCTCGGCGCCGAAGACATCCTGATACCAGCCGATGAGATCACGGGCGCCGGCGTCATCGCCATCGGCGACTCGGCGCGGAATCTCCGAGGCGAGACAGCCGCTGGTGGCGATAATGCCTTCGGCATGTGCCGCCATGAACTCCTTGTCGATGCGGGGGCGATAGTAATAGCCCTCAAGCTGCGCGGCAGAGGCGATTTTGAGCAGGTTCCGGTAGCCGGTCATGTTCTTCGCCAGCAGCAGCATGTGATATGGGCTGCGATCAAGGCGGGGATCACGGTCGGTCATGCTCCGTCGTGCCAGGTAACCTTCCATGCCGACGACGGGTTTGATGCCGGCGTCCCGGCAGGCACGGTAGAAGTCGAGGACGCCGAACATCACGCCATGATCGGTAATGCCCAAGGCGGGCATCTCCAGTGCCTTGGCGCGCGCCACCAGGTCTTTGATGCGGCTTTGGCCATCCAGTAGGGAAAATTCGCTATGGACGTGGAGATGGACGAAATCGCTGGTCATAGTGTCGATGTCGAGCGGTGTCGCTACGGGTTACAAATGGAGAAGCGTAGACGTATTATAACACCCGACCAGACAAATCGTCGGCGCGAAAAGACCAGTTTGGCGATGCCTTCAGTGATGCAGGATAACAACTAAGTCATGCCCGAATTGCCGGAAGTTGAAACCGTAGTCCGCGGCTTGCGCGGCCCGCTGATCGGTCGTCGGATCGTGAACATGTGGCAGGATTGGGAGCCGACGATTCACTCACCGGGGGCGGCAGAGTTTGCTGCGCGCGTCCGTGGCCAGGCGATCACGGCGATTGATCGACGGGGGAAGTACATCCTGATACAGTTGGAGCACGATACGCTGGTGATCCATCTGAAGATGTCGGGGCGGCTGTACGTGGTCGCGGCGGAAGCGGCGAACGAGGCGGATAAATGGGTGCATGTGCGCTTCGACCTTGATGCAGGTCGGCAACTGCGTTTTTCCGATGTGCGGAAATTCGGCCGGGTGTATCTGACGGCAGATGTCGGGACGTTACTGGCGCATCTGGGACCGGAGCCATTGAGCGAGGAATTCACGCTAGGGTACTTTCATGAGGGAATGAATGGACGCAAGCGGGCGATTAAGGCGCTGCTGCTGGAGCAGGAGTTTATTGCGGGCGTCGGCAATATTTACGCGGACGAAGCCTTGTTCCGCGCCGGCATTCATCCCACGAGTCCCGCCCATCAATTAACTGTGGACGATGCCGCGCTCTTGCACAAGACCATCCGCGATACACTGCTGCTGGGCATCCAACATGAAGGCGCGAGCATAAACTGGTATCGCAAGCCGGATGGCGAAAAGGGCGAGTCTCAGAATCACTTCTACGTCTATGGGCGGGCTGAGCTGCCCTGCCGGCAGTGTGGCGCTCGGATTAACAAGATACGCGTGGCGCAGCGGGGGACACATTTCTGTCCGGAATGCCAGCCGGCGCGCCGCTAGAATTCTTTCCTACAGAGGCACAAGCGGCAAAGAGAAACAGTCCGGCAGGCGGATCGAAATCAGCCTGCCACGGGATGGCCTTATTCAGTTTGTTCCGGCTGGACGCGGAGGCGGCCCCCGTCAGTCTGTGTCAGGCGGCCGGCGGGTATGATCGCATCGTGCGGGAAGAAAAGCAGCGCGTCTGTTTCCAGCGCCCAGCGCTGCCATTGGCGTTTCGTCTCCAGGGTGACGAGCGGCTCAATGTCGTAGGCGGTCATCCAGGCGAGGCGCTCAAAATGGATCGCCAGTGATGCCAGGTCACAAAGAAAAGCGGCGTGTTCGCCGCGGCTTTCGATGCGGACGCTCATGTGACCGGGTGTGTGGCCTGGCGTGACAAGCGCAGCAATGCCCGGCGCGATCTCGCTGTCGCCGTCCAGCAGACGCAATTGACCCGATTCATAGAGCGGGACATAGTTATCCGGCGAGTAGGTGCCGCGTGTGCGTTCGTTGGGAGCGATGGCATCTTCGAATTCGCGGCGCTGCGCCAGGTATTCGGCCTTGGGAAAAGCCGGCGTCCGCGTTCCGTCTGGATTGAGGCGAAAGTTACCGCTGCAGTGATCGTCGTGCAGATGCGTATCGACCACGATGTCAATGTCGGCGGGCGCGATGCCCAGCGCCGCCAAACCTCGCTGCGTGCCGTCTTCGTTAGCCACATGGTTGTGTTTGCGCCGGGTCTCAGAGGCGCAGTTGCCGTAGCCGGTATCGACGATAATGTTGTGACCGGCGCTGCGGATAAGCAAGTTGTTATTCGCCGTCGGCACCAGGTGTCGATCGTCGGCCGGGTAATAACGCGACCAGAGGGCGCGCGGGACCAAGCCAAAGATGCCGCCGGGATCAAGCCAGGCGGTCGCGTCGCTGAAAAGATAGATGTCTATGTCGCCGATGCGGAACATCGATGGGGTCGTGTCAGGCGGGCTGCTGGAATTTGCCGGAAAGTTGATCTTCGCGCATGTGGCACTGCTTGTACTTTTTGCCGCTGCCGCACCAACAGGGTTTGTTGCGTCCCGGGCGTTGATTGTTCTTGCGCACGGTCTGCTGCGTCGGCCGGTCGCTGTTGCCCATCATCATCATATCCGGGCGGTATTCGCGCATTTGTCGGCGCTGCTGCGGCGTCTGCACGACGGCGGGCTGCACAAGGAAGATATTGCGCGAAGCGAACTGACGGTAGGTATCCTCGACGACGCGAAACATCTGGAAACCCTGCCGCTGATACTCGACGAGCGGGTCTTTCTGCGCGATCGCCTGCAAGCCGATGCCCTCGCGCAGAATATCGAGGTCAGTCAGGTGCCGCTGCCAGTAATGATCGAGGGCGCGGATTACGGTTTGCCGCTCGGCGATCTCCATCAAGCCTTCGCGCGCCTCTTCCAATTGCGCCTTTTTCGCTTCCAACAGGTCGGCGGCAAGTTGGCCGATGGTCTCGGCTAGTCTGTCCTGGTCGTAATCCTCAATGGTCTCGGATGTGACATCCTCGGGCAGTGGCAAGCCAGTGCTCGCCAATTGCTGATACATCGCGCCCGCTTCGAGGTGTTCGCCTTGCGAATCGGCAGCAAACGCATCTTCGACTGCCATCGCGATTTGATCCTGGATCATGGCCAGGTAATCACGGTGCAGCTCTTCGGCGTCCGTTCCGAGCCAGTCCAGCCGCTGCGAGTAGATGATTTCGCGCTGACGGTTGACCACGTCGTCGTACTCAACGACGCGCTTGCGAATGTCAAAGTTGTGGCCTTCGACGCGGACTTGCGCCTGCTCAATGGACTTGCTGATCATGCCGTGCTCGATCGCCTCGTCTTCCGGGAAGCCGGCAGTTTTCATCAGGCGCTTGACATTGTCGTTGGCAAAGCGCTTCATCAACTCGTCATCGAGACTGAGGAAGAAGCGAGACTCGCCCGGATCGCCTTGGCGGCCGGAACGACCGCGCAATTGATTGTCGATGCGGCGGGCTTCGTGACGTTCGGTACCGAGCACGAACAAGCCGCCGGACTCGAGGACGAGTTCGCGACCGCGCGCGACTCGCTCCTCGGAATCTGCCAAGGCTTTGCGCCACTGACTTTCGGTGGCGGCGGTCAAGTCGGTGCCACTTCGGCGCAAGGATGCGCGCGCCAAACCTTCCGGATTGCCGCCGAGCAAGATATCGACGCCGCGCCCGGCCATGTTGGTGGCGATGGTAACGGATCCGGGCTGACCGGCTTGCGTGATGATCTCGGCTTCCTTTTCATGCTGTTTGGCGTTCAGCACCTCATGTTTGATGCCGGCTTTGTTCAGATAATTGCTAAGGCGCTCCGAGGTCTCGACTGCGACCGTACCGACAAGAATGGGCTGATTTCTCTCGTTGCGTTCCTTGATAGTCTGGACGATGGCGTTCCACTTCGAAGTCTCGTTGACATAAATCAGGTCATTGTCATCGGCGCGGATCACCGGTTGGTGAGTCGGGATGGGCACGACATCGAGCTCATAAGTCTTCTCGAATTCTTCCGCTTCGGTCAGGGCGGTGCCAGTCATGCCGGCGAGTTTGTCGTACATGCGGAAGAAGTTCTGGAAGGTGATGGTGGCCATCGTGATATTCTCGCGGCGGATCTGCACGCCTTCTTTGGCTTCAATGGCTTGGTGCAGACCTTCGGAGAAGCGGCGTCCGGGCATTAGCCGGCCGGTGAAATCATCGACGATGACCACCTCACCGTTTTGCACAATGTATTCTTTGTCGTTCTCAAAGAGGGTTTGGGCGCGCAGGCAGTTGTCGAGATAGGGCAGCATCTCGGCGTTATCGGGATGATAGAGCTGGCTTACGCCGAGCGCCGTCTCCACCTTTTCGACGCCCTGCTCGGTCAAGTAGACGATGCGATCGCCGATATCGAGCACGAAATCGGCATCGGGTTCCTCCGCTTCAACGCTGTCTTCGCTGCTCCTCTTGAGTCGCTTCACGATGGAGGCAAAGCGGCGATAAAAGTCGGAGGGCTCGTCCGACGGTCCGGAGATGATCAATGGCGTGCGCGCTTCGTCGATCAGGATATTATCCACCTCATCGACGATGGCGAAGCGCAGCGCGCGCTGCACCAGGCGCTCATGCGAGAGCACCATATTGTCACGCAGGTAATCGAAGCCAAATTCGTTGTTGGTGCCGTAGAGGATGTCGGCGCTGTAGGCATCGCGACGGCTGATCGGGCGCAGGTTCTGATAGCGCGCGTCATCCGAGATGAAATCGGGGTCGAAGTGAAACGATCCGCTATCGGGTTGGCCACCGGTATTCTGAATCACCGCCGCCGACAGACCAAGCAAATGAAAGATGGGACCCATAAATTGCAGGCCGTGTTTACTCAGATAATCGTTTGGCGTGACGAGATGCGCGCCCCGCCCTTCCAGAGCGTTCAAATATAGGGGCAGCGTGGCGACCAGCGTCTTGCCCTCGCCTGTTTTCATCTCGGCGATGCGTCCCTCGTGCAGCACGATGCCGCCGATGAGCTGAACATCATAGTGGCGAAGGCCGATCGTGCGCACCGACGCCTCACGCACGAGGGCAAAAGACTCGACCAGGATGTCATCAAAGGTTGCGCCGTTTTGAATCTGCGATTTGAAGTCGGCGGTTTTGGCTTGCATTTGCTCGGCGCTGAGCTGCTGCATGCTCGGTTCAAGCGCGTTGACCTGATCGACGGTTTCCTGATAGACGGAAAGCGCCTTCTCCATTGGGTCGCCGAAGACCTTCTTGACGATGTTACGGAACATAGTGCCTCACGCGGTTTGGACGAGATCGCTAACGCTGATTATATCATACGCAATAGATGCTTCGGTCGGTGCGCGACTGTCACCGAGAGGCGGAGGATCAGAGCTTGTTCTGCAGCCAATCTATCAATTTGGATATTGGACGGCGGAAGATGATGAACAGGACAAAGAGGACAGCGGCGCCGAGGTAGAACATCAGCAGCACATCTTGATTCTGCGCGGCTTCGCTGCCGATCAGTACGAAGATGTAGGTGGGTAGCAAGCCGCCGACGAACGAAACCACGATGTAGACCGAGAGTCTGATTTGTCCAAAGCCGACGGCGTAGCTGATGAAATCGTAGACTGAGAATAACAGCAGGCGAGCGGCAATCAGCGATTTCCAGTCGTCGAGGTGGCGCTTGTAGAAGTCGTCAATACGATGCAAGGCGGCGGCGCCGACGAATTTCTTGACGATGCGCCGACCAAGCAAGCGCGCGATTACGACATTGATCGTGCCGCCGATCACCTCACCCAGAAGCGAATAAAAGGTGCCAGGAATGACACCAAACAGAATGCCGGAAGCGAATTGGATCGGTCCGGCCGAGAGCGGCGCGACGGTGAAGGTCAGCGCCTTGATGCCGACGAAAATCAGCGGACCCCACAAACCGGCGCCGGCGATCATGAGCTGCAGTTCGGTGAGACCGATTGCATTTACCAACCAGTATAGCAATGTCAGCAAGGCGAGAAAGCCGGCCACGCCGATGGCAAGGGTCGTCGTTGAGAAATCGGCTTGTGGCTGTTCCGGCTCTCTGAAGATGGAACGTTTTTCGTCACTCATTGAAGAGGGCGCCGACGCTTCTGCCTTCATGCGCGCGAAGAACCACCTCACCCAGCAGGGGCGCGATCGAGAGTACGGTCATATTCGGCAGGTTTTTCTCAGCGTTGACGGGCACGGTGTTGGTAAAGATGATCTCGCGCAGGTCAAGCGAGGCGAACCGTTCGTATGCCTCATCGGAAAAGAAGGGATGCGTAAAGGCAAAAAGTATATCGCGCGCGCCGTAATCCCGTACGACGTTGACGGCGCTCACCACGCTGCCGGCGGTATTCACTTCGTCATCAACCAGCAAGACGTTTTTGCCTTCGACATTGCCGATCAACGAGAGGGCGCGCGGGCTTTCCGCATTACCGATGCGACGCTTCTCCACGAATGCCAGCGGCACGCCGAGGGCCTCCGCCCAATTGCGCCCTTGTTTGGCGAACCCGAGATCGGTGGCGACAACAACCAGATCTTCCAGCTCGCCGTCGCGCATCTTCTGAATGACGTAGTCGCTCAATAAGTGGAAGGCGGTGAGCGCGTCGCCGGGGATGTTGAAAAATCCTTGAATCTGACCGGAGTGGAGGTCGATGGTCATATAGCGATCGACGCCGGCGGTTTCAATCATATTTGCCACCAGGCGGGCTGAAATCGGCACGCGAGGCTGGTCTTTCTTGTCGGAGCGGGTGTAGCTCATGTAGGGCACAACCAGATTAATGCGCCAAGCGGAATCCCGTTTCAGGGCGTCAATCATGATCAGCATTTCCATGAAGTTGTCGTGCACGGGCGATGCCATCGTCTGCACCAGGTAGACATCCTTGCCGCGCACGCTCTCTTCCAGTTTGATGAAAATGTTTTCGTTGGAGAAGACGGCGCGGGTATAGGCGCCGGGCCTGAGATTGTATTCGGATACCTGGCAGATGTAATCGACGATTTCGTTGCCCAATTCCTGTGACGCGCTGCCACAGAATACTTTCATCGTTCCGAAGCGCATGGTGGAAGAGTTCTGCTGCTCTTCCTGGTCGTCTTGATTGGCCGGCTCGGGGTGGAACTTGGCGCCAGGTACCTTCACCATGTCTGTCATTTGCATCTGTTTCACGGTAACTCCAATTGACTACTCGAGGCGGCTAATATTGAGCTGAGCAAGGAGCGCGTCAACGGCGGATTGAGGATCGATTTCGCGCGCGGCGACACGCTCGATGATACCAGTAAATTCGGTCGGCGCGAAAGTGTCAAACAGGCGCAGAACCCAGGATTCGCGCAGGCGCGCCTCGAATTCCGATCGCAGCCCGGCGCTACGCTGAGCGTCCAGGAGGCCACTCTCGCAGAGATAGTTTTGATGCTCGGCGAGGCACTGGGCAAGCTCTTCTATACCCGTCTCGTGCAAGGCGGAGGTGCGGACGATCGGCGGGGTCCAGGGTGGATGCGCGTCAGCCGGCTGCTTGCCGGGATGATTGAATTCCAGCATCGAATTCAATGTGCGCGCTGCCGTTTCCGCGCCCGGCATGTCGCACTTGTTGACGACAAGAATGTCGGCGATTTCCAGGGTGCCAGCTTTCAGCGACTGCACGCCGTCACCCGCGCCAGGCGCCACGATGACTACGGTCGTATCCGCCAGCCGCGCGATATCGACCTCACTTTGACCAGCGCCGACCGTTTCGACGATGACGTAATCGAAACCCGCCGCCGCCAGCACGCGCACGATATCCTGCGTCGCCCAAGCCAGGCCGCCGAGCTGCCGCCGGCTGGCCATGCTACGGATGAAGACGCCACGGTCACCGGCGAGCTCACGCATGCGAATTCGGTCACCCAGGATGGCGCCGCCGCTAAAGGGGCTGCTCGGGTCAACCGCGACGATGGCGACGGTCTGCTCACGTTTGCGCAGCAGCTTGGTCAGCGCGGCGACGAGGACGCTTTTGCCAACGCCGGGCGCGCCCGTCACACCGATGACGGCAGCATCAGCGGCAAAGGCACAAAGCTTGGACAAGTCGACGGTGACAGAGGCGCGGTCGTTCTCTACCGCTGTCAGAAAGCGCGCCAAGGCTCGACGATTGCCGCGGCGGATTTCCGTCAGCATCAGGATGATGCCCGTTCCGCCGCCGCGACCAGCGACCTGATATCTTTGGTGATCTGGTCCAGGCTGGTGCCCGGCCCAAAAATGGCGCCGATGCCCTGCCCGAGCAAGGTCCGCTGATCGTCATCGGGAACGATGCCGCCGACCACTAGCGGCAAATCGGTCAAATCTGCAACATTCATGGCAGCGCGGACCGCCGGCACCAAGGTCATGTGCGAGCCACTCAGGATGCTCACACCGACGATATCGACATCTTCTTGCAGGGCGGCTTCGGCGATCATGTCGGGGGTTTGGCGCAGGCCGGTGTAGATGACTTCCATGCCGGAATCACGCAAGCCACGGGCGATGACTTTGGCGCCGCGATCGTGCCCATCCAAGCCGGGTTTGGCGATGAGGACGCGGATTGGCTTGTCGGTCATTTGGTTGCCCGGGGAGTTCACTTACCTGCTATTTATTATAGTGCAATATCTCAATGTTCGGTCGCTACGTAAAGCAAAAACGCCCATCCCTAAAGATGGACGTTTCATGAGCTTGCGTCACGATGACTAGATGTGAGTCACGATTTGGCTGACGATCTTGCCCTTGGGTTTGAAGCCGGTGATGCGCTCGACCGCTTCTCCCTCTTTGAAGAGTATCAGTGTTGGAATGCCCATGATGCCGTAGTTGATCAGGATCTCCTGATTCTCGTCGGCATCCACCTTGGCCACGCGCAATTTGCCTTCGTATTCAGTGGCGATTTCGTCGACGATCGGGGCGATCATCTTGCAGGGACCGCACCACTCCGCCCAGAAATCGACCAGCACCGGCGTGCTGCTCTCCAGCACTTCGCTCTGGAATTCCTCTTTGCCGACATCAAATGTCTTCGCGCCCATTGTCGTTTGTCTCCTGTGATCTGTTAGGATTCCGGACGGCGGATGAGCCGCCCGCGAATGCGATTCGTGAAACTCTGTCAATTTGACGATAAGGTCGACTCACATCTTACATCAGATTCGTGTTAAAGGCAGGACTGGATGACGCCGAAGCCCATGTCGGTTTGTCAAGATGGCAAGCGCGTGATAGCATGCAAGCCATCCGTTCTAACCGAGAGCCAACGGCAGCAGCGTAACGCGATGACCGACGACCGTCAACTGCCCAACCTCAGCAGCAGGCAGGAAGATATCCTCACCTGCATCGTACAGGCTTATTCCGAGAAACCGGAACCTGTTGGTTCGACCTACCTGGTGGCGAATTATGACCTGAATATCAGCTCGGCGACCGTGCGCAACGAAATGGCGCAGCTGGAAGAGATGGGTTACATCGCGGCGCCGCATACATCGGCCGGGCGGGTGCCGACGGCTGCTGGATTCCGTTATTTTGTACGTCGACTATTGCAGACGCGCAGCTTGACGCTTGGTGAACAGAGCCATATCTCGGAACGAGTTGGGACTTTGCAAGCGGGCATGGAACAGTGGATGCGGCGGACGGCGGCGCTGCTGGCGCGCTCGGTGCAGACGGCGTCGATCGTGACCCCGCCGATCTCCCAGACGAATTCATTCAAGCATGTCGAATTGATTTCGATTCAAGGCAGATTGGCGCTAATGGTACTGGTCCTCAATAGCGGCAGCGTGCATCAGCGCATGTTGACGCTAGCCGAACCGGTGCCGCAGAACAAACTGGGCGAAGCGGCCAAGCGCGTCAACGAAACTTGTGCCGATCTGGCCGCGCAGCAGGTGCGCTTGCGCAGCATCAACTTGCCGATGCTGGAGCGGGAGGTGGCTGAACTCACCGCCGAGCTCATCGAAAATGTGGACAACAATCGCGCGCGTTTCATCTATCGTGATGGCCTGAGCCGCATCATGGAGAGCTTCGCCGATGAAGCAGGCGCGCAGCAAGCCATCCGTATTCTGGAAGAGCATACGGTGCTCAACGCCCTGGTCAATGAAGTGCTTGATCAACTGCCGCCGGATGACGGCGATCCGGTGGATGTGCAGGTGGTGATCGCGGGCGACGGGCGCTATGAAGACCTCAGCCGACTGAGCATGGTGCTGAGCCGTTATGGCGATCCCGAGAAAATGAGCGGCGCCATCGGGGTGCTAGGTCCGACGCATATCAATTATGGACGCGCGATCAGCACGGTGCGCTATGTGTCGAATCTAATGACGAATGTGCTGGCGACCTTGTATCAAGATGGCATAGAAGACGCCGGCCAGCCGAATTTGAGTTGATTGCCAGATGCCAGCATATTCTGACTGCAAGGTTGCGGAAAACAACAGTCGCTCGGCGGCAGCCGATTTCTGCGCTGCGTTCAGCCATGATAATCAATCAAAAATGCTTCAATTCCAACCCCTCTCTAAATCTCCCCCAAAGCATTGAAGGAGACCTACGCTATCTTGCGCAGCTCCTATCTAGCTTGCATATCTCGCCATTGGCGTTTCCTTTCCCTGATACTTCGGGGAAAGGGCCAGGTGTAGTGGACCCATAAAAGAGCACACAGAGGGTGGAGAGATTTTTCTTGTTGATTTTGGAGCAAAGGCTCGTATGACTTGCACGGCATTAGACAAAGCGCTTCATGAACATGTTCTTTGCATAAAATCTTCGTAAGACTTTGTCCAAGGTCCTCGAAAACAGACAGATTCCTTAATATAATCCGCCCATTCTGATACCGGTCATATGTTGATTGAGCATAATGACTAGAGATATCGATATAGCGGCGTATATCTATCACAGGGACAGTCTATGAGCGATGTTAAGAATCCGACCGAAGAGATGGAGCGGGATGAGGAAATGCCCGCCGAATCAGCCGAACCGGTCGAATCAGAGTCGGAGGAAATTCAATCGAAGCAAGCTGAGAAGGCGGCAAAGGCGTCCGATGAGGCGCTCGACATGCCGGAAGGCACGAATCTGATCCAGGCTCTGATCGAAGCGCAGAAACAAGCCAATGCCAACGAAGATGGCTGGCAGCGCGCTCGCGCCGAATTCGCCAATTACAAGAGGCGGATCGAACGGGAACGGAGCGAATTGTTTCAGCGGGCGGCGCTCGACACGTTAAAGGCGCTGCTGCCGATCATCGATGACTTCGACCGCGCCTTCGAGAGTGTGCCGGAGGCATTCAGCGAAGATCCCTGGCTGGGCGGCGTATCGATGATCCAGCGCAAATTCGTGAGCTTGCTGGATTTGTACGAGGTCGAGGCGATCGACCCGACCGGCGAAGCTTTCGACCCGAACTTGCATCAGGCGATCGGCGCGGAAGAGAGCGATGAAGTGGAAAGCGGTCATGTGATTACGACCCTGCAAAAGGGTTACCGCGCCGGCGACAACGTACTGCGCCTGGCGCTGGTAAAGGTCGCCAGTTGAAGGTCGCCTTATCGCGGCCGCTCGGTGGCAGGGACAAGGTCTTATAGCACGTGCAAGTTAACAGACTCGTCCGCTTAGCGCGGATGGCAGTCTGACAGCAAAGTGAATCGCTGTCGAACACGAGAGTACAAAGGAGAACAAGACATGGGAAGAATCATTGGAATTGACCTGGGCACAACGAATTCGGTCGTCGCTGTGATGGAAGGCGGCGAGCCCACCGTGATTCCATCGTCCGAGGGCGGCAATCTGATCCCGTCCGTGGTCGCCATCAACAGCAAGACGGGCGAGCGGCTAGTCGGGCGGGTGGCGCGCAACCAAGCGGTCGTCAATCCGGAGAACACGGTGTTTTCGGTCAAGCGTTTCATGGGACGCAAGTTCAGCGACCCGGAAGTGAGCGATGCCTCCAAGCTGATGCCCTACGAAGTATCGGCGGCGTCAAACGGCGATGTGCGGATTCGCATGAACGACCGCGACTACAGCGCGCCGGAGATCGCGGCGATGGTGCTGCAGAAGATCAAAGCCGACGCCGAGGCCTATCTGGGCGAGACGGTTGACCAGGCGGTGATTACGGTGCCGGCTTATTTCAATGACGCGCAGCGCAACGCCACCAAGGACGCCGGCAAGATCGCCGGACTGGACGTGCTGCGCATCATCAATGAACCGACCGCCTCCAGCCTGTCCTATGGCTTGGGCGATCGCAATGAGGGCCTCATTGCGGTCTATGACCTGGGCGGCGGCACCTTCGATATTTCAATCCTCGAGGTCGCGGACGGCGTCTTTGAGGTCAAGTCGACCAATGGCGATACCTATTTGGGCGGCGACAACTTCGATGACCGAGTCATCAACTGGATTGCCGAGCAGTTTCGGCAGGAGAATGGCATTGATTTGCGGAAAGACCGGCAGGCGCTGCAACGCTTGAAGGAAGCGGCGGAGAAAGCCAAGATTGAACTCTCGACCACGTTGAGCGCCGAGATCAACCTGCCCTTCATCACGGCGGATGCCAGTGGACCCAAGCACTTGAATATGAGCATTTCGCGCGCCAAGCTGGAAAGCCTGGTCGATGAATTGGTGCGCAAGTCGATCGAGCCGTGTCGCCAGGCGTTAAAGGATGCCGGCTTGTCCACGAGCGATGTGGACGCGGTCCTGCTGGTCGGCGGGATGACGCGGATGCCGGCGATTCAGGAATCGGTCAAGAGCTTCTTCGGCAAGGAGCCGACCAAGGGAGTCAATCCCGATGAAGTGGTGGCGTTGGGCGCGGCGATTCAAGCGGGCGTACTCGGTGGAGATGTCAAAGACATTTTGCTGCTGGACGTGACGCCGTTGACGCTGAGCGTTGAGACGCTAGGCGCGGTGGCAACGCCCATGATTGACCGCAATACCACGATCCCGAGCAAGAAATCGCAGGTCTACTCGACGGCGGCCGACAGCCAGACCTCTGTCGAGATTCACATCGTGCAGGGTGAGCGGCCGATGGCGAACGACAACAAGTCGCTGGGCAAATTCATCCTCGATGGCATCCCAGCGGCGCCGCGCGGACTGCCTCAGATTGAAGTCACCTTCGATATCGACGCCAATGGCATCCTCAATGTCAGCGCCAAAGACAAAGCAACGGGGCGCGAGCAAGCAATCACAATCACCGCGAGCAGCGGCCTGACTGATGACGAGGTCGATCAGATGGTGGCGGAGGCGGAGAAATTCGCCAGCCAGGATGCCGAGCGCAAAGAGCAAGCCGAGGTCAAGAATCAGGCGGAGAGCGCCATCTTCCAAGCTGAAAAGCTAATCAGCGAGAATCAAGACAAGCTGCCGGCGGAAGCGGTGCAGCAGACCCAAGAGAAGATCGCAGCGGTGCGGACGGCGCAGGAAGGCGAGAATATCGCCGATACCAAGGCGGCGACCGAAGCATTGATGGCGCAGCTGCAGACGCTGGGCGCGCAGATGTACCAAGAGGCGGAGCCTTCAGCGGATGGGCAGCCGCAGACTCAACCGGAAGACGAAGACGTCATCGATGCCGAGTTCACCGAAACGTAAGCCGCACACTGTCGAACGTAAACAATCGGGGTATAGTGACATATACTCCGATTCGTCTTATTTCCTGGAAACGCGTTAGACGCCGAGAGAGAGCTTAAAGTGCCAAGAGATTATTACGATGTGCTCGGCGTGGCGCAGGGTGCGGATACAGGAGATATCAAGAGCGCCTTTCGCCGCTTGGCGCGTCAATATCACCCTGATGTCAGCACGGAAGACAGCGCCGAGGAAAAGTTCAAGGAAATCAACGAAGCCTACGAAGTGCTGTCGGACGATGACAAGCGCGCGCGTTATGATCGCTTTGGGCATGCGGGGGTCAATGGCGCTGGTGGTGGACAGGGACCCGGCATGGGCGGGTTCGGCGGATTTGAAGATATTTTTGATATCTTTAACAGCGCATTTGGCGATCAGCCGGGTGGGCGGCGGCGCTCAGCCAGAGGCGGCCGCGATCGGCGCGTCGATGTCACGATCGACTTTGTGGAGTCAGTCTTCGGCGTCGAGAAGGAGATCGAGTTTCAACGGTTGGAAAGCTGTGATATCTGCGCCGGCAGCGGCGCGGCTGAAGGCGCCCGTCCAACGACATGCGGCGCCTGCAATGGCAGCGGCGAAGTGCGTCAGGTGCGGCAGACTTTCCTCGGCTCCATGGTTCAAGCTAATGCCTGTCACAACTGCGGCGGCAAAGGCACGATCATCACTAACCCGTGCCGCAATTGCGATGGCTCGGGCCGCAAACGCAAACTCGCCGTGCTCAACGTTAAGATTCCGGCCGGCGTCAGCGAAGGCATACAGATTCAGGTGCGGGGCGATGGCGATGCCGGTGAGCATGGCGCGCCGTCCGGCAATCTGTTTATGGTCGTGCACGTCAAGGATCATCCCTACTTCAAGCGCAAAGAGAATGACATAATCCTCGAAATCAGCATCAACATCGCTCAAGCGACGCTGGGTGACAAGATCCGCGTCGATGCGGTGGATGGCGAGGTTGAACTCTCCGTCCCGCCCGGGACACAGACAGGCAAGATCTTTAGATTGCGCGGCAAGGGCTTTCCCAGATTGCGCAGTGACGGCTCGAGCAGCGGACGGGGCGATCAGCTCGTGTATGTGCAGGTGGCAACGCCAACTCAGTTAGACGCGAATCAGCGCGAGCTATTCGAGCAGCTGGCGGATACCTTCGGGCGCGAGATCAAACCACAGGCGGGCGGCCGCGGCATCTTCGACAAGATGATGGACTTCCTCGCCCGCGATGAGTAATCACTCGTCATCATGAGCAAGTGGATCGAAGTTAGCCTGCGCGTGGATGGTGAAAGCGCGGAGGCCGTCGCCGAGGTCCTGGGACGCTATGGCCATCAGGGCGTCTCGCTGGAGCAGGATGGCATCCCGCCTGATACCTGGGATGAAAGTGATATACCGCCGCCTCAAAATCTCGTCCTGCGCGCTTATTTCCCCGATGACGCCCGCTTACAAGAAACGAAACAAGAACTGGAAACCGCGCTTGGGCATATGCGGCTGATGTATCCCATGCCTGTACCGGCCTATCGCAGAATACAAGAAGACGATTGGGCGGAAGCCTGGAAAGCGCATTATCAGCCCCTGCGGATCGGCGAGCGATTGCTGGTCCGTCCGCTTTGGATCGATGTTGAGTTGGCGGATGGCGATATCGAAATTGCGCTCGATCCCGGTATGGCCTTTGGCACGGGCACGCACCCGACTACGCAGCTTTGCCTGGAAGCGCTGGAATGCCTGATTCAGCCGGCGCAGGATGTACTGGACCTGGGTTCGGGCAGCGGCATCCTGTCGATCGCGGCGGCGAAGCTGGGCGCACGGAAAGTCGTCGCGCTTGACATTGATCCGATCGCTGCCGAGGCGACGAAAGAGAATGCAGCGGCAAACGGCGTGTCCGAACGAATCATCGCTATCGAAGGCAGCCTCGAAACTGTTCTGACCTCGGCACGGCGTTTTGATCTGGTCATTGTCAATATTCTGGCGCGGGTGATTCTGCAGTTGGCAGAGCGGGGTCTGGGCGAGATCGTGCGGCCCGGCGGCCGGGCGATTTTCAGTGGCATCATCGATTCGCAAGTCGACGAGGTGGAAACGGCGCTGCGGCGGACGGGACTGCAACCGACCGCGCGACGGCAGCGCGGTGACTGGGTCTTGGTCGAGACCAAGCGGCCGGCGGATTAGGCAAACCGATGGCGCATCTGGACGGCAAGGCGCGCGCAGAATACGTGCGAGCGATGTTTGATCGGATCGCCGGGCGCTATGATCTGATCAACCGGCTGATTAGCGGCGGACAGGATCTGCGCTGGCGGCGCTTTGCGGTTGAAATGGCGGCGCTTCCGAATGAGGGAAAGCTGCTTGATATCGCGACCGGAACCGGTGACATCGCCTTTGAAGCGCTGAAAATGTCGCCGGCGTCCCGAGTTTACGGCGCGGATTTCGCGCTGGGGATGATGGGCGTAGGCAAGAGACGCCGCAGTTATGGCGCGCGCGTCTCCTGGACCGGCGCCGACGCCTTGCAGCTGCCTTACGCCGATGGGAGTTTTGCTGCGGTCGTATCAGGTTACCTGATGCGCAACGTCGTGGATATTCCGCGCGCGCTGTCGGAACAGTGGCGCGTTCTAAAGCCGGGCGGACGGATCGTCATCCTGGATACATCACCGCCGCCGGACAACCTGCTGAAACCGCTGATCATGCTGCATCTCAAATATGGGATTCCGCTTGTGGGACGTGTCATCGGCGGGAAAGCAGCGGGCGATGCCTACAGCTACTTGCCCGAATCGACAAGGTCGTTCAAGACCGCGCTTGAATTGAAACAACTCGTGGAAGCGGCCGGCTTCGACAGCGTGCGCTTTCAGATGTTCATGTTCGGAACGATGGCGGTGCATTGGGGTGAGAAGCTGGATCCGGCCCCGGGCAGCGATTGAAGTTGTTACGATTCAAAGCCTAACACGGCGTTTTAACACATCATGAAAATCAATGACGAGCCATCACGTGATGACTCGTCATTCAGGTCTGTCGCGGAAACATGCGATTGCTCCCGAAGCTGCAACGTACGGCGACGGCCGACGACGCGGTGACTAGGTGCGCACATTGTCCTTGTGACGATAAATGATGCGCCCGCGATTCATATCGTAGGGGCTCATCTCCACTTTTACGCGATCTCCCAACAGAATACGAATGTAAAATTTGCGCATCTTGCCCGATAAATAAGCAAGAACCCGGTGTCCGTTATCGAGTTCGACTTTGAATTGTGTGTTAGGCAATGCCTCAACAACTGTACCTTCCACTTCTATCTTTTCTTCTTTCTTAGGCATATTCCTCCTTCATTTGAACAGTGAACTGGTGATTATAACGCATTAAGCCGCTGTATCCTACTCATACAGCGACTTAAGATTTGACACGTGGGTGAATGGATTGCCTGTGGCGCCGCAGCAGACCCTGGATATCCCGCTGCTCGGTCAATGTATCTGCAGAAAATCGGCGAGAGCGGAGAACCGCAACGCACATCTTCAATACACGAAGGAGCAACTCAGTACCTGCGCTGGCGACGGCGCGAACGGCGAATCGCCTTTTTCTTTTCGATGCGGCGCAGTTCGCTCTTGGATATATGCCAGCGTTTGCGCCTAATCGTGCTCAAAATGCCAGCATTGGTCACGCGCTTGCGAAAGCGACGCAACAGTTGTTCTTGACTTTCGCCTGGCTTAAGTTTGACTGAAGCCATGCTATTATCACCACCTTTAGTGTCTTAACGATGCGAAACGTCATTAACGGACCACGAGTATACACGAGATTTTAGCGCCCAAACAGGCTAGTTCTCGTTCTCCATCACCGGTTCCTCTGGCGCTTCATCTTCAACCTGCTCCGTTTCCTGCTGCTGCTCCGCTTCCAGCTGCTGCTCCGCTTCCTGTTGAGCCGCTTCCTGCTGCTGCTCCACTTCCTGTTGAGCCGCTTCCTGTTGAGCCGCTTCCTGCTCAGCCGCTTCCTGCTCAGCCGCTTCCTGCTCAGCCGCTTCGGCGGCGGCCGCTACCAATTCAAGCTGGCGTTCTTCCCATTGCTCTTTTTCGGTGGCGGTCACTTCAGTCAGGCTCAAGCCGAGTCGCTGGCGGTCGGATTCGATACTGATGATGCGCATCAGCAGCTTCTGGCCCTCATAGAGATGGCGCAGTGGATTATCGTCGGGGTTGGCTGTCATTTGGCTGACATGCAGCAGCGCTTCAATGCCCGGATCCAAGCTGATAAAGGCGCCGAAAGATTCCAGACGGCTAATCGTCCCTTCGACCAATTGGCCGATATGATACATGCCGTCAACCAGGGTCCAGGGATTGGGCTGCAGGCGCTTGAGGCTAAGCCCGATGCGCTTGCCCTGTTCATCCAGATTCAATACGAAGACTTCAACTTCATCACCTACCGCGACGACCTGACTGGGATGGCGCACGCGGTGCCAAGCCAGCTCCGAAATGTGCACTAATCCATCGGCTCCGCCGAGATCGACGAAGGCGCCAAAGTCGCAGAGACCGCTGACCACGCCACTGCGCGTGGTGCCCTCGGCAAGTTCACTCAAGAGCGCTTCCTTACGGGCAGCGCGGTTTTCCTGCTCCGCTTCCATTTGGCTGAAGACGAGCCGGCGGCGTTTGCGGTTCACCTCGATCACTTTAACGCCGATCACATTGCCGACCAAAGTCTGCAAGTGCGCAATTCGATCGTCCTCCTTGAGGCCGCGGGGCAGATCAACGACGTGGCTGGCGGGCACAAAGCCGCGCAGATGGCCAAAGCTGACAATCACACCGCCGCGGTTGGTATCGGTGATTTCCCCGGTCCAAACCTCTTCGTCGTTCATCATTACTTCGGCACGCTTCCAATCTACGTTTTGGCGCGCCTGGGCCGCTGACAAGATCAAATTGCCGTCGCTGTCATTCAGATTAACCACCGCGACATCAATCGCGGCATTGACCTCGAAGTCGGCTGTGCTCATGCCCATGCGTTCGATATCACCGCGCGCGACGATGCCGTCTTGTTTCCAGCCCACATCGACAATCAAACCATGACTGTCAATCGAGAGCACGGTGCCGCTTACAATGTCACCCCGCTCGATTTGGCTAGCGGCCAACGACTCCTCCAGGAGCGCGGCGAAATCCAGCTCTTCTACCGACCCATGTACTGCAGATTCTGTTTGCATCACTAAATACTCTCCCCGAACGATCGAATTCTGAGATTTGGCGAGGGTCCAACCGTGGAAGTTGACCGAATGTGAGGGGTGAATTCGAACAGAGAACCAAACCGTGTCGCTATTGCAGGGCGCGAACTGGCAAAATAAAACCCGGTTTCAGTCGATGCTGAACAACCAGGCTCGGACTTCCCTGTTCGTCTGTGATTACAGCGCTAAACGAACGAATTGACCTCACCAAAAATCGCTGGGAATTATACAGAGTCCACTGGACTGTGTCAACACGGCATAGCAGAAAAAAGCAAACTGCCCGCCAATAACACGGGCAGCTGAAATCAAGCAGAACTAGCCAATTTAGGCGGAAGTCGATGTCTTGTCATCTGCTTCCGCATCCGCACCGGCGTCCGGTTCCCCATCAGTTGCGGCATCGGCATCGCCGTCCGGTTCGGCAGCCTCATCAGGTTCGGCATCCGCATCGGCGGCAGATTCCGCATCGGCCGCAAGCTCGGCGGCAGGTACGGCAGCCTCGTCCAATTCGGACACGGTCGCTTCGCCGTCGACCGACTGAGGCGCTTCCTCAGTCTCTTCGCTGACTGCATCCTCGGCAACCGCTTCCGGAATAGATTCGCCGCCTTCTTCTTCACCAAGTTCAGTGCCCCAACGCTGGGTAAAACCGACGCGGCGTTTTTCCGGTTCGAGGTGGCTGATGCGCAAGGACAAATGATCACCCTTTTGCACGTAGGAATAGGGTTCCTTTAGCGCGCCGTCTCCCATTTCACTGAGATGCAGCAATCCCTCCAAGCCATCGTCCAAAGCGACGAAGGCGCCAAAGTCGACCACATTGGTGACGTAGCCTGCCACCAACTGCCCTTCATGATAGCGGTACTGCGCGTCGTCCCAGGGATCGCTGAGCAGGCGTTTGCGGCTGAGCGCGATGCGATTGGTTTCGCGGTCCAGATTCAGGACGTAGACTTCGATCTCTTCGCCAATGTGCAAGATATCACGCGGGTGATCGACACGATGCCAAGCCAGTTCGCTGACATGAATCAATCCGTCGGCCCCGCCAATATTGACGAAGGCGCCGAAATCCCGCAAGCCGGTAACGACGCCATTGACGACATCGCCAACATTGAGCTCGGCGAGCAGCTTGGCCTTTTGGCGCGCACGCCATTCTTTCTGCGCCTCGCGCTCACTGAAGATCAAGCGGCGCCGATCCTGATCCACCTCAATGACCTTCACGCCGAGCGTGTTGCCGATGAGTTGGGTCATGGCTTCGCGGCGGTCGACGGTCAGGTTGGTGGAAGTCAGATGCGAACTGGGGATGAAGCCCTCGAGCCTGTTCCAGCGAACAAGGGCGCCACCTTTGTTGAAGCCGCTCACCTTGACATCAACCGCATCTTGCGACGTCAGCAGTTCGCGCGCCTTCTCCCAATCATAGCGCTGCAAGCCCATATTGATCGACACGATGAGGTTGTCGTTGTGGTCGCGCGGATTGACGACATAGACGGGCACACTGGCGCCGGTCATTAGGCTTTCGCGAAACTCATCATCCATTCGCTCCAGGTCCTGCGAGGGCACGATGCCGTCTTGCTTGGCGCCAAGATCGACAATGATTTCTCGTTCGTCAATTTGCAGAATGGTCGCTTCGCGGATCTCTCCGCGGCGCGGCGGCGTATAAGAAAAATCGAAAGAGGAAGCGAGCATCTCCTCGAAATTCTCTTCGGTAGCAGTGTTGGTTTCTTGTTCTTCACTCATGGGATTCGGTATGCCTCCTGCTCAAGCAGGTTATCATCGCGCCGCAACCACGTGGCTGACGACGCTATCGGCTACAATGTTGCTGGGCAGAACTCAAATTACAAAGAAACGCCATCAAATACTATACTGAATTCGGCCACAACAACTAAACGAAGTATAACGATTTACAATATCCTTACACTTTGTCGTCAGCGATTTCAGTCTGTCACCGCAACTCTACACAGCGGTCGCTGGAAAACGCCACGATAAACTGCAGTATATCGCAAAGTTTCCAAAATGGCACAATGTCGGTCGAGTCGGACAATAATCCACTAGATTTCCGGCTGCGATTCGCCGAAATTCCGCCCGAGCAATCCGCGGTCGATTTCCCAGGGATAGACGACATAGGCATCGGTGACATCGCCATAGAGATCGGGCTTGATATTGGAAAACATGGTGCGATACGGGTTGAAGTGTAATACGCAGTTGACCGGAATACCGCCGGCGCTGCTGACGCGTTCGCGCACGGAAATGCTCGTGCGGCCGCTGCCCCAGACATCATCGACGATAAGTGACCGTCGCCCGCGCAACAGGTCCGGATCGGGGAATTGCAGGAAGGTCGGCCAGGCCATCATGCCCGACTTCTCGGTCGCGACAAAGTCGACCGACGCCGTCAGCAGGTGTTGGATGCTGAGCGCTTCCGCCAGGAGGCCACCGGGAATGACGCCGCCGCGCGTGATCATCACCATAGCGCCAAATGGTCCCAGATGTTGGATTCGCGGAATCAGGCCGTCGATCAGCTGGTCGACTTCTTCCCAGGTGATGAGTCGCGGCTGCCGCGATTCATCCGGACGCATTAGCATGTGGCGTCCCCTCCGAGCATGTAAACAGAAACGAAGCTGATTATAGAGGAAATGATCGCATTACCCAAATGACGGTTCTTCGCAGATGATGGCGATTGGCGCGCCGCGGTGACGGGTCATGACCAATACACGGGAGTCGCCGCCGTCCCTCAGTCGCAGCAGTCTAATGAGTTCTTCCGGCGCCAGGGGGAAGCCGCGCTTCTTCACCGTGACCCGCCCCACCCCGCGCTCGACGAGATAGCGCCGCAGCCGCTTCAATTGGAAAGGCATCCAGTCCAGCACCTTCCAATACCGTCCCCATGGCGTCTCTAGCCGATCGTCGAGGGTCAGATAGGCGATGGTTTCGTCCATCATGGTGGCGTTCAGATCGGCAGCCAAATGCTGAACCAGTCCGGCGCGCAGGACGGCGGGATCGGGTTCGAGGAGCCAAGCCGCTGGCGCTGTGATTTCGACTTTGGATTCTTGATCGTATTGCAGGTGATGCATTTCGGTTCCGGTCAGCAGGGTCGCCGTCGGTCGGGCAACGGGGCTATTGAGCCAGAGGAGAGCTTCGGTCAATTGCCCTTTGACCGAGATGAATTCAACGCGACCGCCGTAGGCTTCAATCTGGCGCAAGTCAACGGCCGGCGATAGCTTGACGCAGATCTCCCGCACCCGCCATGAACGAGCGAGCGACAGCGGAGGAATATAACGCTCAACGTGATGGATGCGTCGCCCCTGCGCATCACGGCGCGCCGGGTCAAAAAACAGGCAATCGTAGCCGGCGGGCAGAGGTCGCCTTACATCCGCGATCTTGAAGTCCGCTGGGGACGACATTATCTCGGCATTGTGGCGGGCAACGGCGATGCGTACAGCATCAATGTCCAGCCCCAAGACCCGCTTGCCGCTTGCGGCAAATGTCAGACTGTCGGAGCCAATGCCGCAGCAGAGATCGAGTACTGATCCCGATTTGATCAAAGCGGCGCGATAGTTTCGAATCAGGGGATGGCTCGCTTGCTGCAGTCCGGCCTCGGTGAAAAGCATGGCATTGGCAATATGAGGGAATTTGTCTTCCGCTTTGTGGCGCAGGCGCAGAGTCGTGACAATGGCAGCCGCTTCCTGCATGGACAGCGACTGGCGCAATTCGGCTATGACAGCGAGCGTATTCGCTGTGGAGATGTCGCTTGAAGCATGGGCGTGCAGGATGGTAGAGGCGCGGTCGCTGCGCAGAAAGGCGATGTCACTCAGGCTCAGTGGCATGCGGCTGTCTTACTCATCCGGCGCTTCGGCGCTCGCTGGATCGATATGCAGGTAGACCAGGTTTTCGCCTTGGACCGCCTCGAGCGTAGGATTCAGGACCAGATCGCATGACCACTCGCGCGCGGACGTCAAGCTGAACTTGCCGACCTTGTTGATATCGTGGATGATGCCGGCGAGCACGGCGGGCTGCATGAAGGCGATCGCTTTGGGTAGACTGCTGAAACCAAGCAGAATTGGCTGCCGATCGTGACCAGTGGCGGCGGCTCGCCAGGTAATCTCTTCACCCGGCTCAAGTTGCCAGACGGGCTTGTTGGGGCGCTGTTGAATAAGAAGATGGATATAGCGGCCGCGGAAGTTGTCGAGAGACAAGACATTTGCATCGGCGTCGGCTACACCACGAATGCGCTGCGTCGTATCAGCAGTGATATGCGGCTTTTCGCCACGAATCATGACGCCGAGATCGTCCAGAGCCGGCTCAACCAGGATGCGGACAAAGCCGTTATCCGCGAGCGTCCGCCCTTGGCTTTCGCTTGCGCAGCCGCTTGAATGCACGGCGATGAAGCGGCCGCCGGGTCGCAGGGCACCCAGCGCAGTTCGCAGCAGTGGCAGATCCAGCGCGATGTCGTAGGCAACGACGGCGTCAAGGCTATTGGCTGTGATGACGGCTTCGCCGAGAAGATGCGCCTGAATATGCTGAACTTCAAGATCAGCGCGGGTCTCGCTGAGCATCTCGCCTGAACACCCGTCGAGATCGAGAAGGCGCAGCGTTGAGGCGCTGGGCGGGAGATGTTTTGCCATGGCGGCGACAAAATGCCGCTGGATACGCCGGGCATGCATCAATTGTTGCTCGCCGCCACCTTGATCAACTGCAGGAACTCGTCCCATTCTTCGCGAAAGAAGTGCAAGGTCACCGCGCCCAGCTCGACATGCCAGGTCATCTCGTCATCGGGTTCGCGCACTTCCCAGACCATATAATTCTCCGTCTCGGCGAGGGCGTTGTTCTCCGAGTCGTTGCTGTCGGTCATCAGTTCATCTCCATCATCTGCCGCTTAATTAAAACAAAAAACGTGCTGCATGAGATTCGCAGCACGTTGAATGCATTCAGCCAGTGTCGCTCTAGTTGCGGCGGTCGCCGCCACCTCCCCGTCGGTTGCCATCGCGCCGAGGTCCTCGGCGGTCGCCACCGCGGCGGTCGCCACCGCCACCGCTACGACGGCTGCCCGCGGCATCGCGCTTCATCGCTTCTTCGGCGTCCCAGCCTTCGAGCACCGCTTGTCGGCTCAAGCGCACGCGGCCGGTGCCATCGATATTGATGACCATGATCATGATCTCGTCGCCGACGCTGACTTCTTCTTCGACGCTCTTGACGTGGTAGTCAGCCAGCTGCGAGACATGCACCATGCCTTCGGTTCCGGGCAGGAACTCGACGAAGGCGCCGTAGTTCTCGGTGCGCGTGACGCGGCCGGTGTAGATCTTGCCGACTTCCGGTTCTTCGACCATGCCGTGGATTTTCTCGATTGCCTTGTCGACCTCCGCGCCGGAGTCTCCGGCGACAAAGATCAAGCCATCGTCCTGGATATCAACCTTGACACTGTGCGCCTCTTGCAGGGCGCGCACATTCTTGCCGCCGGGCCCGATGACGGCGCCGATTTTGTCAACGGCAATTCGTATGGATTCCATCCGCGGCGCGTACTCGCTCATGGTAGCGCGCGGCTCGGGCATGGCGGCTGTCATGACCTCAAGGATTTCCAACCGGGCGTCTTTGGCCTGCGCCAGCGCTTGCTGCATGGTGGCGCGGGTGACGCCGGCGATCTTAATGTCCATTTGCAAGGCGGTGATGCCGTCAACAGTACCTGCAACTTTGAAGTCCATATCACCGAGATGATCTTCCACGCCTTGAATATCGGTCAAGACGGCGACCTTGTCGCCTTCCTTGATCAATCCCATGGCGATGCCGCCGACCGGATTCTTGATCGGGACGCCAGCGTCCATCAGCGCCAGGGAGCTGGCGCAGACACTCGCCATTGAGGTGCTGCCATTTGAGCTCATGACTTCGCTTACCAGACGCAAGACGTAGGGGAACTCCTCTTCGGACGGGATCATCGCCAGCATGGCTTTCTCCGCCAGCGCGCCATGCCCGATTTCGCGGCGGCGCGGTCCTCGCAGCGGATAGGTCTCGCCGGTGCTATAGGGCGGGAAATTGTAGTGGTGCAAATAACGCTTGTCGTCTTCCGGGCTCAGACCATCCATGAACTGCGCATCTCGCGGTGTGCCCAGCGTGGCAATCGACAAGACCTGGGTTTCGCCGCGCATGAAGATGCCGGAGCCATGGACACGCGGCACTAAACCAACTTCGGCGGACAGCGGACGCAGGGAGGCGAAGTCTCGGCCGTCCGGCCGAATGCCATCATTGACAATGCGTGCGCGCACGACATTCTTCATCACCGTGTCCCAGGAGCGCGCGACATGCTTCAGGTTGACTCGCGCTTCCTCGTCTTCGATGGTTTTGTTTTTGCCGGTGTACTCTTCGAGCAGCGCTTCTTCCAGTTGCTTGAGTGGTTCGCGGCGCTCAGCGCGATCGGGATGCGCAGCCAAGATATCGCGGATTTGAGCCTCGACCTTGCTTGCGATATCGGCCTGCAGCCCCGCGTCGATATCGTCGACCGACGGCTCCTTTTTCTCCTTGCCGATTTCGGCGTGAATCTGCTGCTGCAAGGCGACGATAACTTTAATGGATTCATGCGCCAGGAAGAGCGCCTCGAGCATGGTGTCTTCATCCACTTGGTCGGCATTGCATTCGACCATATTGATGGCTTCCGCCGTGCCCGATACGCGCAGATCGAGCGCGCTCGACGCCATTTCGCTATAAGTCGGATTGACCTTCAGTTCACCGTCTACCAAGCCGACCCGCGCCCCGGCGACGGGACCGTTCCAGGGAATGTCGGAGATCAAAACCGCCGTGCTGGCAGCGATGATGCCTAACATGTCATGATGGTGTTCCTGGTCATGCGACAGTGAAATGAGGATGACCTGCACATCGTTGCGCATATTATTCGGGAACAGGGGCCGAAGCGTACGATCGATAACGCGCGAGGTCAGAATCGCGCCTTCCGATGGCCGCCCTTCGCGGCGAAAGAAACCGCCCGGGACACGACCACCCGCATACATTTTTTCTTCGTAGTCGACGCTAAGCGGGAAGAAGTCCAATCCCCGGCGCGGCGAGCCCATGGTCGCCGAGCAGAATAGCATGGAATCACCCATGCGGACGGTCACAGCGCCGCCGGCTTGCTGCGCCAGGCGGCCGGTCTCGATGATGATCTCTTTGCCCGCCACCGTGCAACGATATTCGCGTATATCCAATGTCATAGAATTCTCCAAGCGTTCAGATTGCGTCATGCCGACAAGCGGCTGCGGTCCGTTGCCAGACCGCAGCTGCCATGGCCGACGCATTTACCTTCGTTAGATTGATACCAGATGGCAATTCAATGTGAGCCGGGATAAACCGGCAACCTCCGGTCATTGATCGGATAGCCCGATCAGCGTGTGAAGACCGCAATTAGCGGCGCAAGCCCAGACGCTGCAGCAGTTCACGGTAGACGTCCGGTTTCTTGCGGGCGATATATTTCAAGTGGCGCCGCCGCTGCCCAACCAGCTTGAGCAACCCGCGGCGCGAGTGCTGATCGCTGTTGTGCACCTTCAAGTGTTCGGTCAACTGCTTGATGCGCTCGGTCAAGAGCGCGATCTGTACCTCAGGCGACCCCGTATCGCTGTCTATACGACCGAAATCCTTGATAATTTGGATCTTCGTTGCTTTATCCAATGGCATGATATCCGTCCCTTCGCTAGCCACCAGACAGGCAGGATCGGTTGCCTGTCGGTCAAAACAACTTTGTGATTGTAACAGTGAACCAAAGCCCGGACAATCCCGAGCTAGCCGTTTGCGGCGGCTACCTCGTCGACATCGTCATTGGCGACCTGTTTCACGGTATGGTGCGTCCGGAACAGGCTGTACTGGTCGGCGCTGCCCGGCAAGGGATTGAGCACATTCTCAATCTTCATGATCGAAATCCAGAGCGATACATCCCAGTCGCCGGTCAGATGCCGCTCGATGCTTGACTGCGTGATGGTGGTATTGCCGCGGTACATCAGCAGCAGTATGCGGATGAATTCATCGCGTTCCGCCAGCAGGACCGCCACAAAGGGACTGTTTTCATGCAACTCGATGCCCTTCGTATTGTAGTCGCTGCGCGGGTTGGCGTATTCGTTTACCTGCACCATGTCATTCACCAGCAAGTACTCTACCGCCTGCTGGAAAACCACCCCGGTGTCAAATTCGCGCAGGCGCCGGTGTAAACTGCCGAGCGGACACCAGGCAAAATTACGGAAGCTGGTGAATTGCTGAACGCTGATCACGATCCGGGTCACCATGCGCGCAACTTCGGTATCAGTCTGGTACAGTTGGTGCTGCGGTACACCCTGCCACTTCTCCGAGGCGATGTCCACGCCGGTCGCTTCCTGTTCCACCGGCCGAACAACCGGGTTTTCGCCGGCGGAAGGAATGCGAATCACGGGTACCAGATCTTCGGGATTGTGGCGGTGCGGCACGAGATCTCGCTGAAGCACCTGCTCCCTCACAAGACAGTCGATCCAGTGGGAGCGCCACTGGTCGCTTTCATTCATGCCCGGTCGATCAAGGTCCCGCTCCATCGCCAAGCCCTTGAGCAGAAAACCGTAGTTGACGTACTCCCAGCTACGCGAGTTGAGCGTATTGGCGACGCGCCGCACCATGCAATTGACGATAAGAAGCGTCTTGTCGACGACTGGATGCGGCATGGTCAGCTCAATCACGCCGTTGGCACTCTGCTGCCGCAGGATGCCCAAGGAGATGGCTTGCGAGACCAGATCATTGCCACGATCGGTCGAAATCACATCGCCGACCTCGATCAGTTGACCGATGAGGCTGTCGACCGTGATCTCCTGGTCCGGTTGCGCGGCGATCAAGCGAAAACATTGGATGATGACACTGGACCACTGCGACGGGATGAAACTCTCGATGTCTTCGGCAGATTCGACCTCGCCGAGGGACTGATGTGTCTGCATGTCGGTGAAGTCATCGATGTATTCCAGCTGCAGCGACGGATGGCTTTGCAGCAGCCGGCCTGTGCTGCCGCGCACACCCCAGACGACGACTGTCTTTTTGCGCTGCAACAAGGGATTGATTACATCGTTGAAGTCGCGATCGCCGGTCGCCAGGATGATGACGTCCCCGGCTTCCGGATGTCCGGCATCGGTCAAGACATCGCGCGCTATACGGATATCGGCGCTCTGTTTGCCAGGCAAATGGAATACAGGATCGATATTGGCCATCATAAGACGGGCGGGCGCATCCCCTGCTACTTCCCGTCCATAAGAATCGACCAGTGGCGGCAAGGCGCCACGCTGGCCCCAAGGGGCATAGGCCGCCATCTTGACCAGCCGACCATGTGCTTGCGCCTGCGAGACCAGCCGCTCGATCAGATGATCAAGATTAACGACGAAACCTTGTTCGTTAAGGCTGATCGAGATGTTCTCAAAATCGATGTATACCCAGACGTTCTTGGTCTGAATACCGGATAAGGCCTCGAGACGCTGGAATATGACGTCGTCCTCGAACTCGGTGCCTGCCAGGATGTTTTCCTCGGCGCCCCAAACGCGCATTCGCACATCGCTGATTGTTGTTATTTTTTGAATCAGTGGCAACATGTCGCGGCTGGTCGTCGCCAGAATCAGATCATCGTTGCGATGGGGCGGCTGGTCGAAGTAACGTTCCATGAGGCTGCCAGGCAGGCAAGAGCGGTCTTCCACATCGACGACTTCGTATCCGACGCTGCGGAAGATCGCTTCGGGCTCGACCGGCCAATTGTCTACCTGTTGCGACCGCCAGTCGGCAACGGCAATGGCGCGCAAGAGGGTCGTATCATACAGGCCGGCCACCAACGCGGAGCTGCCACGCAAGGCAACCGCGAATTCTTGTAAATCGATGCCCTCTTGAGATGTGAACCTCAACAAGTCGTCAACGTCTACTATCAAGTAAGCTGTCATGATCTAGTCCAATAAATGATACCGCCCACCCACGGTCACATGTTGGCGGTTAGTTCGAAATATCCATGATTGCGCATGGGCATTCAATATACGAAATATGCTTCGACGTAATGTCATAACATCTGTTAAGACCATCTAAGTAAGAGATTAAACTCCGCGCCTGCCACCGGCAGTTGCATAAACTTTCACAGAAACAAAAACCAGCAATTCGCTCTTTGCTCAATACTTCACAGTTTATAACAGGTTATTACTGCGACCAACCTATTGTACAGGAGAACTTTGCTTGTGTCAATTTTCACAATATCATAGTTTCATAATATATTGTGGTTATTCAATTCCGACGTGCGTGCATTGCAGCATCGTGTCGGGTTGTTGCGCCGACGCACACGCGAAGCGATACGTTATACACGTAGCTGGACTAATATGCTTTTGCGAAGAGCGCCACTCTCTCAGCCTGTCGACCGGTCAGGACACATTTGCCGGGTCCTTCGGGCTGATCAAAGGGGAAGCATCGAATCGTGGCGCCAGTGTCGTCCTTCACCTTTAGCTCGTCTTCGTCCGAACCAGCCCACCAGGCACGCGCCCATTCGCCGGCGGCGACCGCCTCTTGAAGTTCCGGGTAGGTATTTGCGTCCTGAATATGCGCGTCGCGGAATGTTCGCGCGTCGTCCAGCAGGCTCCGCTGAATATCAGCCAGCAGGCTTTGCACGACATCAAGGATTCCGTCTTGCGACACGAACTGCTTTCCTTGTCGGCCCAGGACATCGCGCCGTGCCAGTACGGCGTTGTTGTTTTCTACATCCCTGGGTCCGATTTCCATGCGGACGGGAACACCGCGCATCTCCCAATCATTGAATTTGAAGCCGGGGGACTGCCCTTCGCGGCGGTCGATGTGCACGCGGATGCCGGCGCAATCCAGTGTGCGACTCAGGCGCTCCACAGCGTCCATGACAGCGCTGCGCTGCGCGTCACTTTTGAAGATTGGCACGATCACGACTTGGTAAGGCGCCAATTTCGGCGGCAGGCGCAAGCCCTTGTCATCGCCGTGGGTCATGACGACCGCTCCAACCATGCGTGTGCTCAAGCCCCAGGAGGTCGTCCAGCAGTATTCTTGCAGATTGGATTCGGCAAGATAACGTATATCGAAGGCTTTGGCGAAATTCTGGCCCAGGTTGTGGCTGGTACCGGATTGCAGCGCGCGTTTGTCGCGCATCATGGCTTCTATCGTATAAGTGCGCAGAGCGCCGGCGAAACGTTCCATGCGGCTCTTCTCGCCTTTGATGACCGGGATGGCGGCGTCTTCAATGGCGAAATCGGCATAAATGTCGAGCATTTGCAGCGTCTCGGCTTCGGCTTCCTCGTGCGTGGCATGGGCGGTGTGCCCTTCCTGCCAGAGAAACTCAGTCGTGCGCAAGAATGGGCGGGTACGCAATTCCCAGCGTACGACGTTTGACCACTGGTTGATCAAGAGCGGTAAATCCCGGTAAGACTGGATCCAATCGCTGAAGGCTACGCCGATGACGGTTTCCGAGGTAGGACGCACGACCAGCGGTTCATCCAACTCCCGGCCGCCGGCATGCGTCACCACGGCGAGTTCCGGGCTGAAGCCTTCGACGTGCTGCGCCTCCCGCTTGATGTAACTTTCCGGGATGAAGAGCGGGAAATAGGCATTCTGATGGCCGGTCGCCTTGAAGCGCCGATCCAGTCCGGCCTTGATACCCTCCCAGATTTCGTAACCGTAGGGCTTGATGATAATACAGCCGCGGACCGGGCTGGGCGCAGCCAGATCGGCACGGTAAACGATTTCGTTGTACCAGCGGGAAAAGTCTTCGCTTTGGGCAGTAACTGCCTGTTCTGACATAGGGTCAAATCCTTATTGATGGGCAGTCGACGGGGGCGCCGCCGCCACACTGGGCGCGCAGAAAGGCGCGTATGTATCCCCGTTTTCGGCTGAACAAATGTTAGTGAGCGCAAGTCATTATAATGCGTGACGTGGAGAATTAAAGACCGTTGGGCGAATCGGCCGGCCAATCGCGCTGGTAATTCTTCTGTAATTTGGCCATCACTGCCTGGCCGAGGTCAATGCCGCTGATGCTGGCTAACTGAAGCAGATAGAGCATCACATCTGCCAGCTCGTCCGCCAGCGCCGGGGACGGGTCAGCGCTGTCGTCCCATTGAAAGATCTCGAGAACTTCGGACGCTTCCAGCACCAGTGAAATCGCCAGGTTTCGCTGCGTCTGTGGTTTTGGCGAGTCGTCGGCGAGCCAGCCTTTGCTTTCAACGAAGTCATACATGGCCTGCGTCAAGGTCTCAAGTTCCATGCGGGGTCTCCCGTCAATAGGCGTTTGGATTGGAGCGCGTAAACGACTGCCAGATCGTACGGATAATGATGACGGCGTCCAGCCAGAGCGACCAGTTTTCAACGTAAAAGCGATCCGCTTCCGTGCGCTGAGCAATTGAAGTATCGCCACGCAACCCGTTAATCTGCGCCCAGCCGGTCATGCCCGCTTTTTCACGGTGCCGTACCATGTAGTCGGGGATTTGGCGGCGGAATTGCTGCACATACATCGGACGTTCCGGCCGCGGACCGACCAGACTCATGTGACCGACCAGGACATTGATCAGCTGCGGGATTTCGTCCCAGTTACTTCTGCGCATGTATCGTCCGAGGCGCGTCACCCGTTCATCGTTTTCCACCGTCCAGGTCCGTCCGCTCGTCTCGGCATCGTGACGCATCGACCTGAATTTGATCATGGGAAAGGGGCGACCATCCAAGCCCATTCTTGTCTGCCAGTAGAAGACAGAACCCCTTGATTCGATACGGATAAAAAGGACTGTGATCAACATAAAGGGCGATAGCAAGACCAAACCAACCGTCGCGCCGATGAGGTCCATAGCGCGTTTCAGGCTAAGTTTCCAGCCACGCAAGGCGATGTCGCGCACGGTCAATAGCGGCTTGCCGCCCAGGTCGTCGACATTGAGATCTCCCACCACATAGGAAAACATGTCGGGATAGACTTTGATATCGACCTTGCCGCGCTGGCAAAGATTGATCAATTCGAGGACCTCGGCCCGGCGGAAGTCGGAAAGCGCGACGATGACCTGCTCCACTTGCAGATCGTCTATTAGGCGTGGAATATCGGTGTAGGCGCCGATGTATGGAAAGCCAAGCATGTCGCCTTGTTTCTCCTCCGAAGTAACAATGCCGACGATGATGTAACCGAGCTCGGGACTGCTACGAATCAGGTCGGTGATTTCGTAGGCGATATTTCCGTCGCCTACGATCAGGAGGTTATCGCTGACGACGCCACGCCGGCGCATCAAGGCCCAGATTCGGCGATGCAACTCCCGGCCGGCAACAGTGAGAAAGACGCTCAAGACCCAAACGTAAAAGAGCAAGCTGCGTGGATAGACCGCTTCCAGGCCCGTATTTTGCAGGAGGAATTCCTGCGTGCCGCTCGCCAGCAGCGTACCCAGGGTGACGATTCCGATTACGTTGCGCAGTTGATCGATACGGCTGAATGCGCGCTTCAAGTGATAAAGCTGAGAGAAATAGAACATTACGATGATCGTTGCCGTGTGCAGGATGATGGTAGGCAAGTAGGTTGTCAGATCGGGCTGCTCCTCCGGGCGGGCGAATAAGGGAAGGACTTCGCGCACTGTATAGCCGACGACAAAAGCCACAACCAGCATGACAAGATCGACGAGCACGAGTGTCAGGGTGGACAGCGCCTTAAGATGGTCATTGCTCAGGCGGACCGTCCGGGGAGTCACTTTGTAGGTGTCGGATTGCGGATCTCTTGCCATAGATCCGGACCTCCTTTGAATAAGAGCGCGGCCAAAACCATCAGATGCAGGGGCAGAATGGTCGTTCGCTGGTAATGCTTTCGATAAAAGATCAGCATGGCGCGCCAAAATTCGAATTGGGCTTTTGGGCTCTTGCGACTGGCGGCGCGTTTGACGTGGTGAACGGTCACCGACGGATGATACCAGACTTTGTAGCCGGCTTGCTTGGCACGGAAGGCCCAATCGAGATCTTCGCCATACATGAAGAACGCTTCGTCCATCAAACCGATGCGATCGATCACGGTTTTGCGCACCTGCATATAAGCGCCGACGACAGAATCGACTTCGAGCTCATGGTCTTCATCGACAAAGGTCATATTGTAGCGCCCAAAGCGCCGGTTGCCGGGGAATAGTCTTGCCAGTCCCGAATAATGATAAAAGCTGACCATGGGGGTGGGAAAGCCACGTCGACAGGCGCGATCCAGACTTCCGTCGGTCAGAATCAATTTCGGTCCGGCGACACCGACATCGGGCCGCGAGTCCATGAAGCGCACCATCTGGACGAGTGCGTCTCGGGGCAATTCCGTATCGGGATTTAGCAGCAAGGCGTAGCGTGGCGCCGCTTCAGCGACGGCGCCCAGGCCGCGGAAGCCGAGATGACGCAAACCAATGTTATTCCCGCGCGGGTAGCCCAGGTTGTCGTGGTTCGCGATCAGTTCGACATGTGGAAAGTGACGCTCAACCATGTCTGCGCTGTCGTCTTCCGAGGCATTGTCGACCACAACAGTACGAATACGGAGATCACCTTCGCTTGCGAGCACCGTTTCGAGACAGCGCCGCAACAGCTCACAGGTATTCCAGTTGACGATGACAATGCCCAGATCCAGCATAGTCGCCTCGCGCGCGCATGATGCACCGATTTTACCATAGAAGAGACGATGTCATTCGTTAACGTACATGCGATTCAGCGGACAACATCACAGCTGGTGGGATTGAGGCAGTAGAGGATCAGCGTCGGATTGTGCCAATACGCCGCCATATTCATTAACGCTTCCGAACCTGTCCAGGTCGGGCGATGAAGCTCGGCGACCCGGCGATACGTCCCGTCTAGCCGCTGCAAGTAGCTGTGTTGTTTCCGGATGATCTCCGCCGGAACGATATCTGCTGATCGCAGCACATCAAAGGCCAGCGCATCAGAGTAAACCATGAAGTCGTAGCCGGCGCCCTCAGGCAGAGTTGAGGCGTAGTATTCAAACTGCTGATCACTGGGATAATGCGCCGCATCGAGCGGTACGTTGTAGGGTCCGTTGAGAAAGAAGCGAGAGCCGTCCGGGATGTTGTCATGGATCCAGCTCAGCATCAGGTGGCGGGTATCCGGTTGCGTAAACATCCTCACAACTTGAACAGACAAGACCAGAGGTTGCAAGATAAGAATCAAGGCGACCGCCGGCATTGTGAAACGCGCGGGCAAGGGCAAGCGTTTTACCAGCCAGTCCGCACCGATAGCCGACAATACGGCAAGAAAGGGCAAAATCAGAATCAACAAGGCATCGCTGTGACCGGGGCGTACGGTACGCAAGGCAACCAGGCTATAGGCCAGTAACATGAATGCCAGAAGCGCGATTGGCAAAGCCGGCGAGCCGACTCTCGGCATAAAGCCAACGCGGCATGATTGCCACGCGACCACTTGTGAGAATACGGCCAACGCAAGGGCCGGAATCCCAATGGCGAACAAAGCGGCATAGGTAAGCATATAGAACAGGCCGACCCAGCTGTCGACCAGGTAATAGTCGAAAACGTCGGCGCCTGTCGACGTATACTGACCGAAAATATAGGTGAAATCACGCCAAAAGTGGTCGAAGTCCAACAGCGTATAGGGGGAACCAATGATGAACGTCAGCGGAATCAGCAGCCAGGCAAGACCGACAATTTTCGCCATGCGCCAAGTCCGCCAGTGGTGCAGCAAGACCAGCCCCACAGGCACGACGACCAAAGCCACGGCGATCGCATTGTAGCGCGTTGTCGCGGCCAGCCCTGTGAATACAGCGGCGACTATGTACATGGCTTCGCGCCGCCCGCGCCTGCGACTGTAGAGTGCCGCGAAGCTCGCCCACGCCGCCACCATCATCCAGCCGCCGGCGATCGTACCCGGCTTGCCGTAATGCGCGTGTTGCACGAGCGTATACGACACGGCGACCAACATAGCGGCACAAAGCGCAGCGAAACGTCCGGAGATCATACGCGAAATCGCGTAAGCGCAAGCCACCATCAGTATCCCGCCAAAGACGGAATACACATGCGTCATAAAGTAGAGGGAAAAGGCGGCGTAGGCGCGCAGAGAAAAACCTTCGCGATCAGTGAGGGAGGTTTGTGCCAACGCTCCGGTAAAATGGTTCACGACAAAGCTGCCGTTTATGATGAAGGAGGGATAGTAGAAGAATTCGGGATTAAAACGATGCCGAAGCGCCATTTCCACCGGTAGCGCCACGTTCAAGAACTCGTCAGGCTGTATCGGAATCTGTTCGTGCACCATGCCGTAGGGCGCGAAGGAGGGAAAATACTCAGAATCCAGCATACCGTGGCTGATGCCCAAGATACGCAGTGCGGCGGCAGACAGTAGCAGGACAGTGACCGCCAGCCAATCAATGCGGCGCATGGAGATCCTTCTGAGCCGTAGGCAAAGTTTCTAGCGGCTCCCCGCGCAGTGCAGCTCGCAGCGCTGCCCGGTCGTCCCAGGGATATTCAGTCGCGCCAAAGCACATGCTTTGCTCATGACCCTTGCCACATGCCATCACCAGATCACCGGGCTCCGCCATTTGGCAGGCGGCGTATATTGCTGCGCCGCGATCGGGTACGCGAATGAAGGTTTGGCCTTCGGTACCACCAGCGGCGATGCAGCCGGCAGACATCATCTCCAGGATATCGTCGAGCGACTCCGTCCGTGGATCTTCGGCAGTCAGAACCGTCATATCCGCCAACTGAGCAGATGTCTCCGCCATCAGGCGGCGCTTCTCAACATCGCGCAAGCCGGCGCTGCCAAAGACAGCGATCAAGCGCTTGCCGGGTTGCAGCATGCCTCGACCGGCTTCCAAGGCGCTCTTGAGCGCGTTTGGCGTATGCGCGAAATCGACCATAGCGATGAAATCCTGCCCTTCGTTGATCCGTTCGATTCGCCCGGGCACGAGGTCGACCGCGGCAATGCCATCGGTGATAGCCTGCCATTCGACGCCCAGTTCACGCGCGACAACGATCGCCGCCAAGGCGTTAGCGATGTTAAACTCGCCGATCAGTTGCATATTAATTTGCCGGTCCAGCAGACGGAATGCGGTCGCCGACGGCTGATGCAGGATGCCTTCGGCGCGGTAATCCGCTGGATTTGAGATACCGTAATGCAAGACCCGGTCGGCCGGGATTGCGGCGAAGTAATCAGCTGACGGATCATCGGCGTTGATAATCGAAACTTTGGGTACTTGCGGCTTACGCCAAGCTCGATGCAGCATGTGAAACATGGAGGCTTTGGCGTCGCGATAGTTTTCCCAACTGCCGTGATAATCGAGGTGCTCGTGCATGACGTTGGTCAACACCGCCAGATCGATATCGACGCCGGTCAACCTTCCTTGTGCCAAGCCGTGGCTCGTCATCTCGAGGATGCAGTGAGTCAGTCCGGCTTCGACCATTTTCGCCAGGTAAGCCTGAATTTGCGGGGCGCCCGGTGTGGTGACGTGCAAGCCGGTCGGCGCAGTCTCGAACCCGAAGTCGGCCGCAATCGTACTGATGTAGCCGACTTTAATATTCGAGACGAAATTGAAAATATTTTGAAGCAGGTGACAGGTCGTGGTTTTGCCGTCGGTGCCGGTGACACCGATGACGATTAGTTTCCGCGAGGGAAAGTCGTGATACGCCGCCGCCAGATGGCCTAGGACCTGCTTAGCATTTTTCACCCGCACATAGGGGACAGGGAGGTCCGTTTGCTCGGTTTCGCCGACGATGGCGGCGGCGGCTGCGGCAATGGCGTCGGGGATATATTGATGGCCGTCAGCTGCCTGCCCTGCCCGCGCCACAAAGAGACCGCCCGGCTCGACGTCGCTGCTCGACTCGACGACGGGTGCGCTGATCTCGCTTTCGAGATTTCCTTCTATCGAAAGGATTTGATCCGACGGCATTGCCGCGATCAAGTTTTCCAGCGTCGAGGTCATTGCGATTCGTCCAGCTCCCACAGCTTCTACAGCGTCACGCTTATTCAAGCACAGTCCGAGTGTAATGACAAACACAAGCGCGCTGGAGGACATCCAACGCGCCTGGGAGTTTCTTGTTGTGTTGGAGCGTTTAGTTTAAGCTGCGCGCCAACTCACCGAGTTGCGAGCGAACGCTGCCATCGACCATGCCGCCGGACCAGCGCACGATTAATCCACCCAGAATTGATGGATCTACTGCGAATTCCGCTTCATCCGCGCCGACTTCCGATTTGATCTTGCCCTGCTCACCCGCGGTCAAGGGCATGGCGCTGACGACTTCGACCTTGCCGCCCAAGCCCTTTGCGCCCTCGGGCAGGTCAGCGATGAAACTGTTGACAAGCGCCTTCTGCTTGACCTTGCTGATGCTTTCGCCAAGGATGCGGCTGGCAACGGCGACCGAGATATTCAGCACCTGCTCACGCACGTTGCCCAGTTCGGCATTGCGAATGGCAACCGCCTCGTTCTGGGCATCGTATTGAATTCTGCCCGCCTCTTGACGCGCGTCCTGTTCGATAGTTGAGGCGACATTTTCGCCACGACCACGCGCCTCATCGATCACTTTTTGCGCTTCGCTGCGCGCCTGCGCCAGGACCTTCTCCGCTTCGGCCTCAGCGTTCTCACGCGCGCGGGCAGCCGCCGCCGCATCTTCCAAGCCCTTGGCGATGCGATTGCGCCGTTCGCTCAGGACATTCGTCAGCGGATCGTAAATGAAGCGGGTCAACACTGTGTAGAGCACAATGAAGGCGATCGCCCAAATCAGCATCAAACCAGGATTTATGCCAAGGTTGTCTAGTACGCTCATGATTTTCTCCTATGAGTCTCCGGCTCAGACTAACTGAGAACGAAGAGGATAATCAGCGAAACAACCAGGGCGTAAATCGCAACCGCTTCGGCAAAGGCGACGCCGAGGATCATGTTCGTCTGAATCGTCGCTGTATGATCCGGATTGCGTCCCATCGCCATGACCGCGCCACCTACGGCAAGCCCGATACCAATGCCACCGCCGGCGGCGCCGATCATCGCCAAACCAGCGCCAATCGCTTTACCCAAGACTATCGTTGCTTGTGGATCCATTGATTTTCCTCCAGTTGCGCTCTCAATATGTGCGAGTTATTGGACTAATGTGCTTCGGCGTGCTCATGATCATCATCGTGATGATGACTGATCGTCGCCAAATTCATGAAGATCGCGGTCAACAAGGCGAATACCAGCGCCTGAATCACACCGACGAAGAATTCCAGGATGAAGAAAGGCCAAGGCAAAATCGGCACCAGGAAGCTCATGACGAAGAGCAGAATCGACCCGGCGAAGATATTACCCAGAAGACGGAAGCTGAACGAGAGAATCTTGGCGAAATCACCGATCAACTCAAGCAAGCCGACCGCCACATCAATACCGCCCAAGGGCGATTTGAAGAGTGTGCCGAAGTTGAAGAACTTGGTGAGATAGCCGATGCCCAGCGCCTTGAACCCGATGAACTGGATCATGACGAAAGAGATGATCGCCAAGGTCAGGGTCATGTTCAGATCGGTTGACGGAACGCGCACGAATGGCAAGACCACCCACGGCACGAGCTTGGCCTCTTCGCTGCGGGGGTCCGGGTGCAGCGGGATGCCATGTTTCTCGCCGTCATGGTCAGCATCGTCAGCGTGGTCATCGCCCCATGGTACGGGCCCGACTCCTGTGTAGCAGCCACGGTCGGCACGCGCTTGTTTTTCCGCTTCGCGCGCGGCCAGCGCTTCATTGTAGGCGGCAGTGACTTCGTCAGACTCGCCCGCCGCTTCAGCGTGGTCATCGCTCGATTCCTCGGCGTGCGCATCGTCCGCGTTTTCATCAACACTGTGTCCGTCGTGTTCGGCTTCGTACCGCGCGTAGGCGGCTTTCACGGCCAATTCTTGCTCAACCCCAAGCGCCGCCAATTCAGCAGCCGTCAGAGCCGCTGCGTCAGCAGTTGCTTCATCAGTGGAGCTGATCCAGTTGCACTGGCCGTTGACGTAGGAGATGCCGAGGAAGCCCTGGTAAATCTCATAGCCATCCGTTGTGACGACCTTGTACTCGCCCGAATCGACGTCATACTTTTCTTTGGTGTGCGCGTGCATAAAACCGATGGTGTCCACGCCGGGTACGAGTTCCATCCAGTTGGCGAGCAGCACGACGAGAAAGATCGTCATGAACATGTTGAAGATGAGACGGAAGTGACGGCCGCCGGCGATGCCGCCGACAAAGCCCATCAAGCCTTCGAACAGCACTTCAAACAGGTAGTAGAAGCCCCCGGGCGGTACCTCGTTTCCGTCTTTTGGACGGCGCCGTGACACATAGATGACGAAGAGAAGCAGCAAGATCCAAACGATCACCGAGCCCACGAAGGTATTCGTCAAACGAATATCCGTGAACGGGACGTTGAAACCTGCCGGAAATTGCTCGCCGGGCAGTTGAATGAACGGGACGACCGGCGGAACCCGAAGCGCGACGAATACGCCAGCGAGGAACATGGCTAAGGCGACGAAACGGCGTTTTCCGTTCCAAAAACTATTCACTTATATCTTCCTCCTTCTGTCTTGCGGTGCCTTGAAGCTGTTTGGCTTTGTAGCGTGTATAAAAGTAAATTACCGCCAGATTGATAGGGACGCTCGCCAGCAACATGATCAAAACAAATGTTGAGCGTGTCCCAAGCACCTCGTCCAAAGCCAAGCCAAGCAAAAGCGTTCCCAGAATGACAAGCAAGACCAAACAACCGACTTGCCCCACTACCCCCGCCACGAGTCCATAAGTGGCAAAAGGATTGTTATCCGGTTTCATCTATTGCATGTCTTGTCGCCAACTTACCATTGGCCGACTCACTCCATCGGCAAACTTCGGGAATTTTATCACAATCGATTCCGCATCGCTACAGCGATTATAAGCCGCTGGCGCCTAAAGTCGCCCAATCATAAATCGGCGTGACCGCGATCGTTCCCAGCAGTATCACTACCAGGGCGGTTATGCCCAGCGACCAGGCATAGGAACGGGGAATCGCAATCGGCACGTCGTCGTCCGGACCCACATCGACGTACATCACCTTGATCACGACCAGATAATAATAGAGCGCAATGATGGCGTTGGTCACCGCAATCAGAGCCAATCCGACGAGGTTGGCGTTTACGGCCGCCTGGAACAAGAAGAACTTGCCGAAAAAGCCAGCTGCCGGCGGGATGCCGCCCAGCGATAACAAGCCTATGGTGATGAAGAGCGCAAGCCAGGGGCTGCGTCGGTTCAAGCCGGCCATATCGGCGATCTCTTCAGAATCGGTCGCCGATATGAAAAGGATAACGCCGCCGAAGACCAGCAAATTAGTGAAGATGTACATGAACATATAGAAGCTGACCGATGCCACCGCCAGGCTGTCATTCGCGCCTTGCAAGGCGACCACGCCGATAAGCGTGTAGCCGGCTTGAGCAATCGACGAATAAGCCAGCAGCCGCTTGATATTGCTTTGACGCAGCGCGACGACGTTGCCAAGAGTCATGCTGACGATCGAGATAACCACCAGCAAGTTGACCCAGAAGTCTTGAATGATGACGCCGCCGATGACCAGATCAACCGGGAAGACGGCGGTCAGAAAGCGCAGTAACAAGGCAAAGCTGGCCGCCTTGCTCGAGACGCTGACGAAAGCGGTCACCGGCGTGGGCGCGCCTTCATAGACATCGGGCGTCCAGAAGTGGAAGGGCACGGCGCTGATTTTGAAGCCGAAGCCGACCACGACCATGACCAGTGCCGTCATGACCGCGACTACTCCATCGCCGAGACCACTGCTCATAGCGTCCGCGATGCCGCTGAGGTTGGTCGTGCCGGCAAACCCGTAAAGCAGACTAAAACCGAAAAGCATGATCGCCGAAGCGAACGAGCCATAAAGAAAGTATTTCATGCCACTTTCGGCTGAACGCTGATCGCCGCGGCGGAAGCCTGCCAGCATGTAGAGCGGGATCGACAGGGTCTCCAGCGCCACGAAAACCAGGATCAGATCGCTCGCACTCGACATCATCAGTCCGCCGAGCGTGGCGACGATAACGATCAGGTAGAACTCGCCTTTGTCCCCGACGCCTTTGTCGCCGGCCGCCATCAGACAGGTGACCGCGCCCGCCAAAAGGAGCATCACCTTAAAGATCTGAGAGAGCGGGTCGTAGTTGACCATGCCGCCCCAGAGCAGCGTTCCAGCCTCAAACAGGGCTGGATCAGGCTGCCAGATCAGGGGCACCAACGCCAGCAGCGCCATGCCAAGGGCGGCAATGAATACGACATTACGGCGCGTCGATGGCGAACCGTAGATGTCGGCGAATAGCACGATGATCGCCAGCGCGGTCAGGCCGACCTCCGGCAAGACAGATGGCAGCTGTGCCCAGAGATCAAATTCCATCTAGCCACCTCCCAGCAAGGCGATAAGGGGTCGAATGCCGGATTCAATCATCGGCGCCATGATCGGCGGGTACAAGCCGAGGATTAGCAGCGGAGCGCCCAGAATGATCAGGACGATGCGGTCGGTCATTTCGATATTGCCGACATCGTGAAATTGCTCGGCATCGAAGTCGCCGAAGAAGACTTGCCCGGCCACTCGCAGGACATAGGCGGCCGTGATGACGATGCCCAAGGCTGCGACCACAACAATGACACTATAGTAGTTGCTCAGTTGGAATCCCCCGAGCTGGAGCGTAATCTGCTCTGAAGCAGCCCACATGCCCTGGAAGATGGGAAACTCAGCGATAAAGCCGCTCAAGCCGGGCATGCCCATGCTGGCCAAACCGCCGATGACAAAGGCGACGCCGACCCAAGGCATCACTTTCATGAAGCCGCCCAGGCTCGGGATATCACGCGTGTGTGAGCGGTCATAAACCATGCCGACGACACCGAAGAAGAGCGCCGTCATCGCGCCATGGCTGAACATTTGGATGCCTGCGCCGGTCATACCGGTCAGGTTCATCGTCGCCCAGCCCATGCTGACCAAACCCATGTGACTGACCGAAGAGAAGCCAATGACATATTTGAAGTCGCGCTGGCGGAAAGCGATCAGCGCGCCATAGACGACGTTGATCAGCGTGAGGAAGACCATCCAGGGCAAATGAGTATCCGCGCCTTCAGGCAGCAACTGCACGCCACAACGCAAGGCGGCGAAGGCGCCGACCTTCATCAGGACACCAGCGTGAATCATGGAGACGGCGGTGGGCGCGGCTACGTGACCATCGGGTGACCAATTGTGGAAGGGGAAGACACCGGCCAGCACACCAAAGCCCATGAACATGAAGGGGAACCAGAACTTGGCGAAGTTCAGCCCTTCAATGCCCAAGATGTCCAGGGCGAATGCGCCGTTCTCAGCCGCCAGCGTCAGTTGGACGATGCTCCAACTATGAGGCTGACTGTCCGACGGAAGAATGCCGGTCTCGACGGCCGCTCGAAAGACATCCGCGCCCGGGCCGGCAAAATACGTGCCCGCGGCGAAGTACATCGCTACGGCGCCGACAAGCGCAAAGACCGAGCCGACCAGGATATAAAGCGTCAGCTTCATGGAAGCGTATTCGCGCAGCTTGACCCAACCCCAACCGGCAATGAGCAGGTACATGGGGAAGATCGACAATTCGTAAAAGAAGAAAAGCATGAAGAGATCGACGGCGATAAAGACGCCGTAAACACCGGCCACCAGGAACATGAAGAAAGCCATGAACTCGCGCAGACGGTCCTGGATATTCCAGGATATGAGCACACCCGCGAGCGCCACCATGCCGGTCAGCAGGACCATGGGCGCGGAAACGCCGTCGACGCCGACATGATAAGCGATGCCCAGCGACTCGACCCAGACGATGCGTTGTTCAAAAGCGAGCGCATCGGCGAACATCTGCGCACCGCTGAGTTCAACGCCGGATTCGAGCATCGCCGCCTGCACATCCAGCAGACCGCCGTCCTGCTTGACATAGTTGTCATAGCCGAAGAAGACAGCAAGCGACAGCGCCAGCACGGCCGATGCCGCGGTGACGCCGACGCCGCGAACGAGATCGCGATTCTTGCCATCGAGGAAGAGAATGACCACGCCCGCAATGATGGGGATGAAGATGATGGCAGTGAGGACTGAGAATCCGGTTGATTCCATAAACGGGTTCCTAGCTCGCCAAGCCGGCGAAAATGGTCGAGACCGTCGTATTGATCACGGGCAGTATCCAGTTGGGATAGACGCCGGTCAACAGCATCAGAACCAGCAGCGGCGCCATGCCGAGCAGTTCAGCCCGAGTCAGCTCCAGGTTGTAATCCCGCCAGCGCATATTGAAGGGACCATGCAGCACGGCGCGGATACCCTTGAGGATGTAGCCGCCGGTGAAAAGCAGACCAATCATGGCGATGGCGGTCAGCGCCGTGAAGACGGGCCATGAGCCACGTACGATCAGGAATTCGCTGACGAAGCCATTCAAACCGGGCAAGCCCAGGCTGGCGAAACTGGTGAAGAGCAGGATCGCGCCGAAGACCGGCGCCTTAACCCAGAGCCCGCCGTAATCGGATAGGTCGCGCGTATGCGTCTTGTGATAAAGGGCGCCGGCGAGCAAAAACATGCCGGCCGAACTGAGCCCGTGATTGAACATCTGCAGGACAGTGCCGTTGGCCGCGAGGATGGCGGTTTGCACATCGGCGTTCGGATTCGTCCCCGTCCAGATTTGGGCGTAGGTCTGGGCCAGAACGGCGATGCCGATGCCGACGAAGCCCATATGATTCACCGAACTGTAAGCGACCAAGCGCTTGATATCGGTCTGGCCGAAGGCGGCAAAAGCGCCGAGTACGATGCCGACTACCGACAGAATGGCGAAGAAAGTAGCGACATTGACGCCGATGATGGCAACTTCGGTCAGCCAGACATCGGGGAAGAGCGGAATGACAAGGCGAATGAAACCATAAGCGCCCAGCTTCAGCATGATGCCGGCCAGGAGCATGGAGCCGGCCGTCGGCGCTTCGCCGTGCGCATCGGGCAGCCAGGTATGGAAGGGCCAGATCGGAATTTTGATGCTGAAGGCGACGAAGAAACCAGCGAATGCCAGCGCCTTGACCGTGCTGACATCAATGCCGAGCAGCGCTTCTCCTTGCCGGAACAGCGGCCAGGTTTCGGTCAGCGCCGCCATGCTGTAGGTGCCGGACGACCAGCCGATCAGCTGGGTTGCCAGCAGCATGCCCAGCGTACCGCCGAATGAATAGATCATGAACTTGGTCGAGGCGTAAAAACGGCCGCTGAATTTGACGCCGGACTTGGGCAGACTGCCCCATTGATTGATTAGGAAATACATCGGCACGAGGGTCAACTCGTAAAAGAGGAAGAAGACCATCAGGTCCATCGCTACAAACACGCCCATGCTGCCGGTCTCAAACAAGAGCAGCAGCGCCAGGTGCATGTTGGAGCGGTCTTCGATATTCCAGCTAGCCAGGATTGCCAGCGGCGTCAGGATTCCGGTCAGCAGCACCATGACAGCGCTGATGCCGTCGATGCCGAGCGTCCAGCGTGCGCCAAGCGCCTCGAACCAGGGCGAGTCTTGCGTCACGATGAACTGATCGTCGCCGATCGCCAAACCGGCCGCCTGATAATCAGCGAAGACTTTAATCGAGAGCAGCGCCAATAGCAGCGAAAGCGTCAGCGCCACCCAACGCCCCGTTTCCTTGCTGGGTCCCAACGAGGCCAGCGCAGCCACCACGAAGGCACTGAGCGCCGGACCGAAGACCAGAACAGAGAGCGCGTCTATCCCAAATACATCAAACATGAATGCGTCTCCCTATTGCGCCCAAGCTGCGCCCGCTGACAGAACGAGGACGATGCCAATCAGGACCGCCGCGACCAGCACGAGCAGCATATACTGCTGGACACGTCCGCTTTGCATGCGCCGCAGCCAGCCGCCAAAGTTGAAGATCGCAATCGGTATGCCATCGCCGACGCCATCAATCAGCCAGAGATTCAGCACTTTGATCAAATCGCCCAGCCAGGTGAAGATGCGCGCGATGACGTGTAGAAGCGCATCGATGATGCCACGATCAAGGAAAGCGATAACTTGCACACCGAGCCACTGCGACGGCTTGACGAAGATCTGTTCGTAGACGTCGTCCAGGTAGTAGCGATTCTTGAGTATGGGATGCAAGGGACCGAGCGCGTCTTCCAGCGGATCCTTCTGCCCGGCTTTGAGCGGCTTACGCCAGTAGGTCAGCCAGCCCAGCCATAGTCCCAACAGCGCGACGATGAAGGATGTCGCCACAGGAACGATGTTAAAGGGCGGCGCGTGCGGGTGATAATCGGGCAAGGAAGCATAGGCGGCGGTGGTATCCGGCAATGGCAGCGCTTCGATCACGAGGTGATGGAAGGCGTTGTTTTCCGGCGAGAATATCGGACCGAGAATGGGAAAGTCAGTCGGCACGCCAACGAAGCCAGCCACAATGGCAAAGACAGCGAGAATCACCAGCGGCAGAGTCATGGTGAAGCTGACGACGTCCCGCCCCAGGTTGGCGTGTTTGGCCGCTTCGCTGCGCGGTTCGCCGCCAAAGGTCAGCGCGATTTGCCGCATGGTGTAGAAAGCGGTCATGAATGCCGCCAGCGCCAGCAGGACAAAGACCAGCGTATGCGCGCCGCTGCCATACTGCTCCAGACCCAGCCAGGCGTCGGCCAAAATCTCGTCTTTGGACCAGAAGCCGGCGGTGATTATTGGCAAGCCGGAGAGTGACAAGCCGCCGATCAGGAAGGTCCAGAAGGTGACGGGCATGGTCTTGCGCAGCCCGCCCATGTTGAACATATCCTGCGGGTCGAATTGATGATCGTGATCGTCGTGCTCGTGCGCATCATGACCATGTTCGTGGACGTGATGTTCACCGTGCTCCATTCCATGAATGACCGAGCCAGCCGCCATAAAGAGCAGCGCTTTGAAGAAGCCGTGTGTGATGAGATGAAAAGCTGCAGCGACATAAGCGCCGATGCCCAGCGCCGCCATCATGAAGCCGAGCTGTGAAATCGTGGAATAGGCCAGCACGGCTTTAACGTCGCGCTGCGCCACCGCCATCGTGGCCGCGAGCAGCGCGGTAAAGGCGCCTGTCACCGCCATAAATGCCAGCGGCTCAGTCAAGATACCATGATGCGGGTCACCGCCGGCGGCGAAAAGCGGATAAAGCCGAATGAGTGAGAAGATACCAGCCGAGACCATGGCGGCGGCGTGAATCATGGCGCTGACCGGTGTCGGACCTTCCATCGCATCGGGCAACCACACATGGAGCGGGAACTGCGCCGACTTGCCGACCGTGCCGATGATAAGGAAGATGCCGATGATACTGGCCGCGCTGACGGTCCAGCCGCCGAAAATAATGGGCGCGGTCGTGGCCAGCATGTCCAGCGTTTCAGGACTGTACATGATTTCACGGAAGCTGAGCGTGCCGGTGACGCTATAGAGGTAGGCAATGCCCAGCAGCATGACAACATCGGCGATGCGCGTGGTGGTGAAGGCTTTGATCGCCGCTTTGTAGGCGCTCTCCTTTTCGAACCAGAAACCGATGAGCATGTAGGAACAGACGCCCATGATTTCCCAACCGACGAAGAACAGCAGCACGTTATCGGCCACCACAAGCGTCAGCATGGCGCCGGCAAAGAGCGAGATCAGCGCAAAGAAGCGGGCTTGCCGCGGGTCATGCGCCATGTAGCCGATGGAATAAATGAAGATCATCAGCACGGCGATCGGCACCATGACCAGCATAATCACGGTGGCGGGATCGACCAGGACTCCCATGTGGAAGACGGTGTCACCGGTATCCATCCAGGCGACGCTGCTCGTCAGCACCTCTTGCCCGATGTGATGCAGCTGCGAGGCGTTGGCGAGCGTCACCCAACTGATGATTAGCGCGGCAATCACGCCGGCCATGCCGACGACTACACTGACGATGCGACTGTAACGCGCCACAACCGGCACCATCATGCCGTCGTAATCCGGATGATGGCCGCCGTATTCGTGTTGGTCGCTGGCCGGCGCCAGCTTCGACTTGTTCGTGATCAGCGTGATGATCAAGAAGGCCAGCAAGGGACCGGCGGGAATCAACCAGGGCAGCACATTGGGATCGTTGAAGACATCCATAAGCGGTCCTTATCCTTTCAGCGCCCGGGCTTCTTCCGGGATAACCGAACGCCGATTGCGATAAACCGTGATGATAATCGCCAGACCGACCGCCGCTTCCGCCGCCGCCACAATCAGTACGAAGGCGGTAAAGGCATAGCCGTTGAGCAGTAGATCGGTGCCCGTCTCGCTATTGCGCCAGAAGGCGACCAGGTTGATGTTGACCGCGTTCAGCATCAGCTCGACGCCCATCAAGATCGCGACCGCGTTACGCCGCGACAGGACGCCAAATACGCCGAGCGAAAAGAGCGCCGCGGCAACCACCAGATACATCCAGAGAGGTACCATTTGTGCCTTCCTCCCTACGCGTTCTCATCGCGGGCGATAAAGATCGCCCCGATCATGGCGGCCGTCAGCAAGACCGATGCCAGCAAGAAGGGCACAACATAGCCGTTCTCATCGACTAGCGCCATTCCCAGGTCGCGCGTCGAGGCGACGTACTCCGGCGCTGATGCCGGCAGATGTCCACTGAATATCGGTACCGTCACGCCGAAGAGCAGGATCAGGAAGAGAACCAGCGAGCCGACGAAACTCGGCACAATCCGGATATAGCGCTCTTTGATTCGGGTGACGCTGCGCGTGAGCATGACGGCGAAGGTGATCAGAATGGCGATGGCGCCGATGTAGACCAGCACTTGCACCGCCGCCAGGAAAGGCGCGCTGAGCAAGACGAAGTAGCCGGCGACGCCAAACAGGCTGAGCATCAGCCAGATCGTGCCCTGAAAGAGATTGCGCGTGGTCACGACGCCGACGCCGCCGCCCAAGGTGAAGACGGTGAAAACGACGAATCCGATTGTGATGGCGTTTAACTCCATATCGCCACTCCCCTAATCCGCCGCCGCTTGAGCCATGGCGGCTCGCGACGCCTGCGATTCGCGGCGGGATTCTTGACCCCGTTTGCGCAAGATGCCAAGCAGATAAATGATCATGACGCCGTTGATTATCAACAAAATGACGGTCGTTGGCAGCACCTCGCTGAAGCTCGCGCCGATGAAGTCCCGCGGCGCCCAGCCCAGCTCCTGCATCACCTTCAGCACGAGCGATATGAGAATCACATTGACAATTGAGAGCGGCACGAGGAATTTCCAGTTGAATGACATGATTTGATCGATACGCAGGCGCGGGACCGTGTTGCGCAGCCAGAGCGTGGTGAAATAAATCAGGCCGCCTTTAGCACCCAGCCAGGCGAAAGCGATCAATGGCGATTCGTAATACAGCGGACCCATCCAGCCGCCGAAGAAGAGCAGCGCCATCAGGATGCCGTTGGTGAAAACATGTAAGAATTCTGCGGCGAAAAACATGCCGAACTTCATGCCGGAGTATTCGATATTGAAGCCGGCCACCAGCTCGGATTCCGCTTCGATCAAGTCGAAGGGGGCGCGACCGGTCTCGGCTTGCGAGGAGACGTAGAAGATGACAAACGCCAGTGGAGAGAGCACGACAAACCAGATGCCGGATTGCGCGTTGACAATGTCGAGCATGCTCATGCTGCCGGCCAGCATGACCGGCACGAGCAAGGCGAACACTAGCGGCACTTCGTAACTCACCAGCAGCGAGACGACGCGAAAGGCGCCGAGCAGCGCGTATTTGTTGTTGCTCGCCCAGCCGGCGACCATGATCGCCAGCGTACCGAAGGAAGCGATCGCGACAAAAAAGAGCGCACCGATTTCCAGATCGACGCCGTAGTGGAAGGGTGTGAAGGGCACGATCGCCCAAATGAGAACGACCGAGGCGAAAGAGACCAGCGGCGCCGCGTTATAGAGGACGCGGTCGGCGGCGGTTGGCGTGATATCTTCTTTGCCCAGCAACTTCAGCAGATCGGCAAAGGTCTGCATTAAGCCGATGGGACCGACGCGGTTGGGACCTATGCGGTCTTGAATGCGGGCGGCAACTTTGCGCTCAATCCAGATTAACAGGATCACGGTCAGGAGCGGGATGCCGCTCACCAGCAAGACGCCGACCAGCAAGGATACAAATTGCGCCAAGCCGGCATCGGCGCCGGACTCGACCATTAAGCTACACAAGCCGGTACAAAGTTCGTCCATAGTCGTCTCCCGCTCGCGCCAGCCCGCGCCTATTTCCAGTCCAGCGCGTTCTTCTTCCAAGCGTAAAACAGCGCGTCCGTCAGCAAGAAAATGAAGAGGAAACCCGCCACGAATCCGAACAAACTCATCTCGTTATAGGCGACGGCCCAGGGAAACAAGAACACCATTTCAACATCAAAAACGAGGAAGATCAGACCGTAGATATAATACTGTACACGGAATTGCACCCAGGTATCGCCGATGGTCTCGACGCCACATTCATAGGTCGAATTCTTAAGCACATTCGGTTTGCGCGGGCGCAAGAGCCAGGCGATGACGATGGGCAGTGCCGGGAAGACCGGCGCCATGACAGCAAACAAGCCGACAAAAGCCCATTCATTTAATACATTCATCGGAGCCGCACCCTAGAATTCGCTATCCGACAGACGGGCTCGGCGCGCTCGTAACCAGCACACATAGTGCGGTAACCGGTCCGTTTCGGCCGACGGATTAACCTGCGATCCTCGTTCTCACTGCAAGTCATTGCAAGCGAGTTTGCGCCATTTATCACAAACGGCAGTAGTATAGCAGGGGGATCGTGCTTGTGCAACGGAAGATTGGCCGCAGGTTTTGTGATTAGCGAAGGATTCTTGCAGAAAGAAAATCACTTTGATACACCGTGGCCGGACGACTTTCGGCGCCTTTGATCGCACTGTAAACTGGTACTATCTATATGGTATTGGGCTATCCCTTTTTGAATCCATGACGCATTCAGCACAGCAAGACAAATCCCCTATCATCGTGACCCAACCGAGCGCGGAAGCCTGGGATGATTTCGTGCGGACGCAGCGGCGCGGACATCTGCTGCAGCTTTCGCGCTGGGGCGAATTGAAGTCACGATTCGGCTGGGAGGAGCAGACCGTCGCGCTTTGCCAGGCGGATGTGATTCAAGCGGGCGCCTTGGTCTTGCTCAAGCAGCTGCCGCTACGCGTCGGCAAGATGGCCTACGTACCGATGGGTGGATACGCGGAAGACAGGTCACTTTATCCGCGCCTGTGGCAGGCGATAGAAACGGAGACAAAGGCCGCATTTCTCAAGATTGAGCCGGGACATTTCTGCGCCGGCAGCGAACTGGATCTCGCGAGCGCAGGTTTTGAGCCGAGCCCGCAAGCGATTCAACCAGCGACGACCATCATCATTGATATCAGCGGTGATCAAGACAGCATCATGCGCCGGATGAACCAAGGTACGCGGCGGAAGATCCGCAAGAGCTTGAAAAGCGATATCGAATACGTGGAAGGCGGCAGCGGCGACTTGCCGGCATTCAACCGTCTTATGCAGCGAACCGGCGCCCGCAACGCATTCGGCGTCCATGGCGCTGCTTATTTCGAGGCAGTCCACGACCTGTTCACGCCGCAGTATGGCGCGCTGCTGCTGGCTCGGCACGAGACTGATCTACTGGCAGCGATTATGGTGTTTGCGCTAGGCGACACCGCCTGGTATCTCTACGGCGCATCGTCGCGCGACAAGAGCAACTTATACGCCACCTATGGCATTCAGTGGACAGCGATAGAATGGGCGAAGCAACGCGGCTGCCGTTATTACGATCTTTGGGGCGTGCCCGATCAAGACGAAGCGACGCTGGAGACGCAATTTAAGGAGCGCAACGACGGCCTGTGGGGCGTCTACGGCTTCAAGCGCGGCTGGGGCGGTGAACTCCGTCGATCGGCCGGCGCCTGGGACAAAGTTTTTAATCCGCTGGTCTACGCCGGTTATCGCAGCGCACTTAAGCTGCGAAACTAAAGAGCGAAGGGTAATCCATTATCCTTTCCGCCATTGAAATCACAGAGCGCGATCGCTGGAACGATACCCTGCGCGAACTGCCCTACGCGCACGTATTGCAGACCTGGGAATGGGGTGAATTCAAACGAGCGACGGGCGGCTGGCAACCGCTGCGGCTCGCGTTTCAGCGCAACGGCGAGACTGCGGCGATGGCAAGCATCGGTACACGCAAGCTGGGCCCGCTGAAGGTGATGGTTGTCAGCAAGGGTCCTGTTCTGGACTACGCCGATATCGACTTGGTTGACGCCGTCTTGAACGACTTGGAGGAACGCTCCAAGGGCTTGGGCATCGTCTGGCTCAAGATCGACCCCGATGTCATCGCCGGTACGGGCCTTCCTGACAGTGACAAAGATAGTCCCGATAGCGGTGGCGGCGAAATCATCAGGCTGCTGAAGACACGAGGCTGGTGCTTCTCTGTTTCGCAAGTGCAGTTTCGCAACACGCTGACGATTGATCTGAGCCGATCCGAAGATGAACTGCTCATGACGATGAGCGGCAACACACGCCGCAAAGTCCGCATCGCCGCGAAAAAGGGCGTCAAAATTAGAGCAGCGTCGCTGGAAGATCTGCCCCTGCTCTACCGGCTGTATCAGATCACGGGAACGCGCGATGGCTTTCTAATTCGACCCTTCGATTACTACCGGCGCGCCTGGGAAGCGTTTATGCGGGCGGGGCTGGCACAGGCGCTGATCGCTGAGTACGAAGGCGTGGCGATTGCGCATGTCATTCTCTTCCACTTTGGAGGGAAATGCTGGTATTTCTACGGCGCGTCCGCCAATGAAGAACGCGAGCGCATGCCCAATTACGCCCTACAATGGGAAGCGATCAAATGGGCGAAGGCACAGGGCTATGAGCTGTACGATATGTGGGGCGCGCCCGACGTATTTGATGAGACGGATGCCTTGTGGGGCGTGTATCAGTTTAAGCGCGGCTTCCGCGGGACGCTGAGCCGCCATATCGGCGCATGGGATTTCGCCGCGCATCCCCTTCTGTATTACACTTATGCGCAGGTTGCGCCACGTCTGTTGAATCTAATGTGAATCCAGGATCGAGCAATGGCTATGAATAGACTGATTGAAAAGTATCATGATGAGGGTTATGTCGTTGCGCCTGCGCTGTTTGCGGCGGAGGAAATCGCCTTCATCAAAGATCACTTCATGGCGCTGAATGCAGCCGGACATGGCTTCTCAGGCGACAATCCGCAGCTGCTTGGCGACGGCGACCCGCTGAAGGCTTACCCGCGCATTATCCACCCGCATCGCTTTGATCAGTTTTCACTGGATTGGCTTCTCGACGATCGATTGCGCGAATGGACGACTGCTTTGCTGAGCAAAGAGCCGTTTGCCGCTCAGACGATGTTTTATTTCAAGCCGCCCAAAGCACGTGGACAGGCGCTGCATCAAGATCAGACGCCGCTGCGCGTCCATCCCGGAACCTGCCTGGCGGCCTGGATGGCAGTCGATGAATGCGATGAAGAGAATGGGTGCTTACAGATCGTGCCAAAGACGCACGAATTGCCACGGCTGTGCCCGGTCGAAGCCGATACGACGCAAAGCTTCAGCGCCAGCACCGTGCCGATTCCGCCCGGCAGCCAAGCGAAGCCGGTGATCATGAACGCGGGCGATGTCGTTTTCTTCAACGGGCAAGTGATTCACGGCAGTTTCCCCAATTCAAGCGCAACGCGCTTTCGTCGTGCCTTGATCGCACATTACGTCGTAGGTGAAGCGGAGAAAGTGGCGGAATTCTATCATCCGCTGCTGAATTTCGCCGGCGAAGAAGTCGATCTGGTGGCGAGCGCAAAAGGCGGACCGTGCGGCATCTTCGTAAATGATGCAGAGGCCGCCATCCTAATGGTCGAAAGATAAGCCTGCCCTACTCCGAGATGGTGAAGAGAGCTCCGTCTCCACGCCCGTAGACCTCGGGGAAATAGAGCTCCTGCGCCGTCGGCGGAATCACGTTGTAGTTGCCTGCAATTACTGGCCGAATCGTATAGACGTATTCGTAGACGCCAGGCCGCAGAAAGCTGGCATAGATGACGGCTTTTTCATCGCGAAACTCGATGTGATCGAAGTACCACCAGCCCCAGCCCGCCGCTCCGGGAATGATGCGATCGCCACCCGGCATGGTGCCGAGTTGGGGGCTGATCGCCAAATCGGGATTGATCGCTTCGGCGCCGGCGGGGAAAAAGTCCTCGATGACGACGTAGCGCAGCGTGTTCGGCGCGACAATGCGCAGGCGCACTTGCACGAGATCACCGATGGCAGCGCCGTTGACAGCTCTTTCCGCCTCGTCGCCAAGCAGCGTGTAGCTGCGTGATATTTCGATGCCGCGGCCAAAGGACTTAACCGTGTGTACCGGCAAATCCAGGTCCACATGGGCCCTGTAGTATAGAACGCCGTCGCCGTCGTCACGTTCGAATTCGATGAGATTCGATTCCCGCGGGATCAACGTGGCGACATCGACGCTGATTTCATCCGGCAAGAGCACATTTTCGCTCATCGCGACATCGCGCAGCAGTTGCTCGTCGTTGACGGCTACGCTATAGGCATAGTCCGGATTCAATTCGTTACATGCCAACATCCAGTTGGTCAAGGCGATGATGGACCAGGTGTTTTCCTGACGCGAAGACCAGTGGCCGCGCCCCTTGCGGACGCTGACCAGGTGTCGGACGATATTCGGCAACAATTCGCTTTCGGGACGAATCTTGACAAGCGCGTTTAATACCAGCGCCGTCGAGCGGATATCCGACGACCAATTCCAGCGGTCTAGAAAAGCCTCCTTGAAGAAGGTGCCGGTGGCGCGAGTGTCGGCGCGATTCAGCATCATCTGCGTCAAAGTATCCAGCCGCTGCCGATCAGCCGGATTGATGATTTGCAATGTTTTTGCCAGGAATGCAATGGAATCGAGGTTGAGGCGCTCTCGGCTCTTGAAGAGCGTCGTGCTGCGCGCGACATCCGGCGCTCCGGCAAACGCCAGCGCATATAGGACGAAGGCTTGCCGATTCAGTTGCCAGCGCTCAAGCGCTAGCGATGGCGTGATCATTTGGCGCTGCAGGTAGCTTTGTGCCCGACGCAGAACCGACACATCAACGGGATAGCCCTGGCGTTTTGCCTCCGCCAAGCCGATCAATGCGTAGGCAGTTGTCTGCGCGTGGCTCTTGGGATAGGCGCACCAGCTCCAGCCGCCATTCGAAAGCTGGCGGGCATAGAGTTCCTTTAAGCCTTCGGATACCAGCGCATCAAGCTTGTCTTTCAGCTCTGCTTGCGCCAGACCCAGCTCCTTCAAAGCGCGATAAGAAACGATGTTGGGCAAGAATCGGCTGACGATCGTGGTCGTGCACTCGACGTAGCGGCGGGTCTCCGCCTCCAGGTAGCCAAGGCTCTCAGCTGTCACGCCGGCAAGCGATTTATCGATGCGAATATCAAGCTTCCCAGCGATCACGTCAAAATCTCGCGGCAGGAGCAAGGCTTCGACGCGCGTGCCGCCCTCGCGCAGTGTGCCGGCGGCGCCAACCGTCTCGGGAACATCGTAACGGTAAACCGGCAAGTTGCCGTCCGCGTCGGCGCTGACCGGCGAGATGCTGGCATCGCTGAAAGCATTGTCATCACTACGTACCACGAAATATGGCGCGACCGAGTCCACATCGGCGACATTGACGAGCCAGGTGACACGCTGCCGGCCGCCGGCGGGTATCGTCACACGCTGGACCAGTGAAGTGTCGCCGGCAAGGGTCAATCCAGCAATGTTCTCGATAGAAACGCGGGCAGAGATGTCCCGCCCGGTGTTGTTGTTGACGACAGCGGCCAGTTGTGCCTGATCACCAACGATGAAGAAGCGCGGCGTCAGCGGACGTATCAGCAGCGGGCGCGTGCTGAGCAGGTCGAAGGTCTCTTCGCCGACCAGGAATCGTCCGTCCCGCGCTTCTGTTATGGCGCGCGCGTCCAGGCGCCAGGTCGTCAGATTGTCCGGCAGGCGCAGGTCAATCACGGCTTCACCTGCGGCATCGGTCACGACCGACGCATTCCAGTAAGGCGTGTCGATGAATTCGCTGCGCGGGGCAAGAGCCGGCATAATGGGCGCGCCGCCACCGCCACTGCCACCGCCACGGCAGCAATCGTACATATCCTGCATAGCGTCCAGAGTCCCCATAACTTCGACGACATCCGCCGTGACCTCGTCCGCATTATTGACCAGCGAATTGGCTGTAAAGACGGTCAAATCTTGTCGACCGAAGAATGTTTCCAGCAATCTCGCGCTGTTGCGCTCATCCAGTGACAGGGACGCCAGATCGGTCACGGCGACGCCGACTTCCGCCACGACCGGATCGCCCTTATAGTCGGTGACGCGCAGCTGGAATGCAACTTCATCTTGCGGCTCGGCCCTATCCGGGACGGCATCAATTTCGATGTTGAGAGCTTTTCGCTCGGTATCCACCTGCATTTCGGTCAACCCCATGCGCCACGAAGCGACCGGGTTATCGCTGTCCACAGCTTTTATCAGGAAGACGCTAACGAATATATTCGGCGCATGTCGGGGCAGGATCTCGAACTCGTGGATATGTGAATTGCTCGTTAATGTGACCAGCTCTGTGCTGAGCACATCGCCTCGCTCAACGGTGATGAGCGCCTGGACAGCACCTTGAAACGGCGAGGCAATTAATACCTGCGCCGTCTCGCCGATACGGTATTGCTGCCTTGCCGGCACCAATTCGATTGTTTTGTCGCTTTCCTGCCGCCAGGAGACGTATGACGAACTCGACACCCAGGAACGGGCCGACGCGGTCACCGTATTGCCCAGCTTATCTCGCGTGGCAACCGAGATTATGAATACGCCACCTTTGGGCGGTTGATAAACGAAACGCGCCTTCCCGGCGGCGTCAGTTATCACGCTGCCGCTGGTCAGCGGAATCTCTTCGACATTCCAGATCGTGGTGGTACGACCGGTCGTGAGATCTTGTTCTTGAGTACGTGTCCAACGGCGTTCCAATACCTGCACGTCAACGTCTAGGTTTGCGATGGGCCGGCTGTCCCAATCGACGGCGATGATGTTGATAACGCTGTCCTCACCAACACGCCCGACGTGATTCTCGGCGCGGGCGCCGACGTAGAGCAATCCCCGATGCACAACCAAGTCCGAACTGTCGTAGATGGCCTGGCCAGCTTCATCGCGAATCGCCGCTTCGACGCGCCAGCGCTGACTCCGTGAATCATCCTGCAGGTCGCCGACGAGGTCGAATTCTGCGACGCCATTGGCATCGGTCTTTAGCGACCCCTCGGCAATGACGCTGTCGTAGTCGCCGCGATTATAGCGACCGCCGTAGTCAATCTGATGGGAAAAGTTGTAGTAGCCGTCGCCGGTGTAGTTAAAGCGGTAGGGTACGGGGTAAACAGTGTACTCAACGTCGGCCTTGGAAACCGGACCACCGAAGAAGTACTTGCCCTTCAACTCAAACGTTGCCGTCTCGCCCTGAACGATTTCCGGCCGTTGTGAGTCCAGGGTCACCAGGTACTCGGGCAGCCGATACTCCGCGACCTGAAAATTGATGCGGTCGACATCCCAGCGATATTCACCCTCGAAAGGCAGCGCGATAGAAATGGAGTGATAGCCCAGTGAAGCATCGGGCGCAATCTCAAACTTGCCGTTGAAGCTGCCGAAATCGCTCACTTCAAGAACGCGTTTCTCGACGACTCTTCCGCGCGCGTCATGGATGGTCGCCTGTACAGTCTCGAATGGCGCCGGCATGTAGACGACGTCATCTTTGCTTCGTACGATGCCGCGGAAGTAGACCGGCTGCGCCGTGCGGTAGACCGGGCGATCAGTGTAGAGATACGTCTGATACTCGCTTCGTTCGTAGGCCCTGGGGATGCCGAAGTCCCTGGGCTCCATGCCATTAGACCAGATGGAGTAACCGATGCCGAAATGCTCAGCGGAGTCCAGCACGGCGACCAAGCCAGTGAATACTTCGGGCTTGTACCAGACGTGCAGCTGGGCGATGCCGCGTTCATCGGTGATCGTATCCCCCGCGTATTCGCCTAACTGGTTGTAGATGCTGATGGTCTCGCCTGTTATCGGCGCGCCCGAATCGACGTCAACCGCCCAGACAGTTATGCGATCGCTCGTATGTTTGACCGTCAATGCGGCCGTCGAGACATTGAGGTAATGTGTCTTCTCCCGGCTCCATTCATCAAGTTCCGGCGCAGATACATTGAGAAAATAGACGCCCGGCGCCAGACCGCCGCTCTCCCCTTCTGACAGCGGACCATTTTCGCCTAGCCGCAGCAATTCATAGCGCGTTGTGTTTTCCTCTGTATTGGCGTCAATCGTCCAGCGTCGCTGGAGCGCGGCGCCTTGCGGATCGCCTATCCGAGCGTCGTCCCAGTACGGCACGCTTGAAAGCTGGCTGACAAATTCATTCGTCGGTACGCGATAGAGCGCAAGATTGACCTTTTCGACGCCGCGATGGGTGATATAGAGCTGCGTCGGTTTGCGATAGGCGTTATAAAAGCCGACCGGACCGGGAACGCGCATGCCAAGGCGCGGCGGAAGCGGCGAGGTTGTAAAACTGAAAATGAGCGGATCGCTGATGGCGTTGCCGTAAATGTCTTCCATTCCCGGCTCGATACGGATCGTGTATTCGGTGGACGGCTGCGCCTCGAAGTGGATGTCATAGCGGTCGTTCCAATCGCTGTAATAGACGCGCGTCAAGTTATCAGGCGCCGGCTCGATGCGGATCCTCTCTTGCAGTGTCTCGATTTTCATATCCGAGGCGAAGTGCAAGGAGAATCCGCCGCTGCTTACGTCGGTCTTGCCATCTGCCGGGCTCGTCCATTCAATTGCCGGCATTGGCACAGTGGTGTAGGTCCAGGTATACGAACTTCGGCCGAGGAGCAAGGCAGAGGGAAAGCCGGCCTTGTATGAGGTTTCGGGTTCCAGGCGCTCGTTGGGTGTGAAGGCGAAACCTTTGCCGTCGTCCGCCCATACAAATCTGCCCCCTATCTCAGGCGTGTCTCTCTCCATCCCAGCACGCAATTCGAAGGCGCTCTCTATGGCGCTCCGGTCCATCGCATGATTGAAGCGCACCTGGATTGTCGGATTGAGCAACAGATCATCCGCCGTGGGCCGCGGATAAATCGAAGTGACCGACGGCGCTTCCGTTCTGAATGACCAATAGAAAGCGCTTGCTATGGTCGATCCATCAACCGCTTCCAAGCCAGCCCGAACAGATACCGTGTAGTCAGTGGCGCTGCCCAAGGCCTCGGCAGGCGTGAAAACATACACGGCTGTATTCACCCACTCACCCGACCCGGCCGTCGCCGGCGTAAGCTCGAGCGGATGTGGCAGTTCATCCATATCGGACGACATGAGCAAAGGCACAACCGGTCGGTCAAAGACGACGGTAATGGCCGAGTCAATAAGGATCGAAGCAGCATCCGCAACGGGCAGCGTCTCGGCAACGGTCAAGCCGCCGGCCGTCGTGAAAGTTGCGCGAAAGGGATCGATCAGTGGCGCGCCATCTTTAGCGTGCAGCGGCGGCAAGAGCTCGAAGGTGTAAGCCGCGTCGTGCTGGAAGGGACTTGATGGTGTGAAGGTCACTGTGTATTCGTCGCATGACAATTCGCCCGGGATCGCGGGCGTCCATGTGAGCGCTGCCTCCGCCTCGGCACAATCGACGCGACGATTGAAATAAAAGGTTATGTCCTGATTCAGCGCCAGTTTGCCAACCGGGGATGGCTGTACATCGAAGACTTGCAGCAAGCCGACTCGCGTCGTCTGCGCGACATTCGCTGGAATGACCGCCAGGATGAATGCCAAAAACACTGGGAAGAGTAAGAAGGTGTGGCGGCGCATGGCGTCAGCCTCCGGTATCGCTTGATTCCATCTAAATTATAGAGGGATCAAAGGCAACGATCGTGACGCCTGACCGACGCTTTACCTATGTCGATGCCCGTCTACGAGGATGACTTGAAGTATTCGTCGTATGCCTGATGGGCGCGTTCGACAACATCACCCGGCGCAAACAGTCGTTTGAACTCGCGCAGCGCCAGCGCCAGATCCTGCGCGCCGAGGTCATCTGCGAGGAAGACACGTTCGCCGTAGTCGCCAAATTCTTGCAGCACCCAATCATATTTGTAATACGCCAGCGCGAGCCGATTGACCGGCGTATCGCCGTAGCCTTTGAAAAAGGCGTCGGTTGCCTCCCGGCTGTGGCCGTCAAGCAGGAAGAACATCAGGTCGCGTTCTTTCGGCGCGATCAGCGTCTCGTCCCAATCTACGATGCGAATCTCACCACAATCATTAATGATGATGTTTGCCAAGTGAATGTCGGCATGGCAAAGGACAAAGGGAGGCGGATCGGCGGCGAGTTTTGCGCCAAGAGAAAGATAACGGCTGCGGGCACGAGCAATTTCATTTGAGTTTTTGCGCCATAGCTTTGCCAGAGCCGTGGCGACTGGTCCAGCATAAGCGCCGGTCTGCAGCACTCGTTCGATACGGTCCAGCGTATTCAGCCATTTCACGCCGAATACTTCGCGCGAGACGGTTTTCGTCAGCGTCGGGCTGATCGCCGCTTGGTGGATCGCGCGCATGATCGCGCCCCAACGCTGCCACTGCTCGTTGAGAAGCGGCATGCCCCAGGCTGATTTGCCTTCAATGAAGGGATAGAGGATCAACGTGAAGTCATCACAGGTTGTGAAAAGCCGATCCGCTCGGCTGGCGAGGGGCGCGACCACGTTGTCGATTCCTTGGCTTAGCAGATAATGCGGTACGGTCAGGGCCGCGAGTTTGGGTTCGCCATTGCGCAGCTTGAGAAAACAGTCGCCATCCCCCGTCTCCACACGATAGGACCAGGCGCGCGCATCATTACCGATTGGCATGAATTCGACCGAGCTTACCGCCATGTCATAAGCCGACCGGAGTCGATCAACGATCACTTCATCGGCGAGATTAGGTTTTTCCAGCACGATCAATCCTTAGCTGCCTTCAACGCTATCCTATTACGGCAATCAGCGCACCGCCACATGAACGCTCCATGGAAACGGCATTCCGATAGAACATTATAATACCCCTTACGCAGGGCATGAGGTTGCTCCACGCCTAGGCTCTAGGCAAGCGAGTTTACTAAGATTCGTTCAAGGATTCCACTCTACTCGGCAAACATACGATTTCATGGTATATAATAGGTGCGACCGAGAATACCAGACCTGTCGGCTGAGTTGAAAGGCGTCAGAAAAAGTGTCGAGGTTGAGCGTATTTCAGCACCGCGTCCTGCTCCTCAATGGCAGCACCTGGGAACCGCTGTCTGTGATCACGGTTCAGCGTGCGATTAATCTGCTCTTCGCGGGCAAAGCCATTGCTGTTGAGATGACCGGTCTATACTTGAGCACCGTACGCACGAAATTCGAAGTCCCCTCTGTCATTGCCTTGAGATCCTTCGTCAATGTCCCGCGCCGCAAGTCTCATTGGAGCCGCAAAGGCGTACTGGTGCGTGACAACTACACTTGCATTTACTGCGGTGTCAGACTCGGCGCTCACGCAAAGGGCAAACTCCTGAGCAAGCGTGATTTCACCATCGACCATATTATTCCACGCTGCCTGGGCGGCAAAGACACCTGGTCCAATACCGCTTGCGCTTGCGCCAGATGCAATCATCGCAAAGGCAACCGGCTGCACAACGTAGCCGGTATGCGCCTCCGCTGGGAACCCAAGACCCCGCGCACCAGCTACCTCGTCATCGCGCTCGGCTCAGGTCCCGAGGTGTGGAAACAGTACGTCGAGATTTAGCCGCTTAGCCGAATCCTTGGCGCCCACATCCGCAATCCATCGCTTGACCATATTAGCACAAATGTGCTATGCTTTGATGGCTGTAAGCGGTGATTCGGGAACATCGCGACCCCAGTAGCGAATCATGTCCGGGTGCGAGGTGCGCTTTGTATTACGGAGAAATCCTGTCGGCTGGCCATACGGTGCGCCTGACCAATTCTTATCTTGAAGCCAAACGGGGATACTACACTGTCGTGTATGTCTATACCAATGGATGGCTCGGTCTGGTTTCGCACCGGGATGGCCGGAATTATGACATCCCGGCCCACATCTGTAGGCTGATTGAAGCAAGTACCAATGGTCGGCAATAGCGTCCGAATATCGACTACAGCGACGCCAGGACTGTCTGCGCTGTATTCAGCAGCAGGTTTATCGCCATGAACCCGAGAAAGAGGGCACAAGCCAGATTGATCCAGCGGAAGACCCGCTGATTGAGGAGACGGCGGCGAAGAAGAAACACCAGCAGACTTGCGCGATCACGAAGCCGGCGAAAAAGATGAGCAGGTGTTTTGGCTCCGGGTTGAGGAAGCCGATGCCAATGATCGTTCCGCTCATGCCGACCCAAAACGTGATTTTCTGCGGGTTGGACAGCGACAGCATGGCTAGAACTCAGCCGATTTTTGAGAAAAGATTCGCGCGACTCGACCTCAATTGCCCCAGAGCGCTAGACGAAGTTCTCAATCTCATCGAACAACTTGAGCAGGAGCAACCACTGACTTGTGTTATGCTGTTGCACACTAGAAACCTGAACTGATGGAAAGTGGCGTGTTCGCAATCTCTCCCGATGCATTGGTCCGCATCACTATCTTCTTACTGTATGTACCGGTAGTTCTGATCAGTTTCAAGTTCCTCTTACCACGTCTGTCGCCCACTTCCAAGCGGCTGGCCACCGTCATGTTGGCGGCACAGGTGCTGATAATCGTCGTGTCGCTGGAAAGCCGGTCAACCTCCGAATTAGAGCGGTGGCTCTGGAACCTGGATCGAGAATCGAACATCCCAGCTACCTTTGCATCCACGCAACTGGCGCTTGTCAGCGCTGTCGCTTTCGTAACGGCATGGCTTGCTCGGACGCGACCGTCCTGGCACCGTCTCTATCTGCTCGGTATCGCTCTGGTTTTCCTATATCTGGCATGGGAAGAATACAACGAGATGCGTCGGTTGATGTTTGTTGGGCAATGGGAGATTTACTACATTGCTCTCGGCGCGGCGGTCGTCGCGGCGACCTTGGCAGTCGCCGCACGCTCGCCACGGCATACGTGGATCTGGCACATTTGCCTGCTAGCTGGTCTGGCGGTAAGTTCGGCTGGCGCTTTCGGGGTTGAAGAATTGAGGTACGAAGGGATATGCCGCAGTTTGGGATTGCTCAGCTGCCGAGGATGCCAGACCTATCACATTGAAGAATCCCTCGAATTCCTGGGTATCTGGATTACGCTGCTTGCTGTGCTGGGACAGTTTTCCGACGCGGCGCCGAGGCCACGACCTCGTGTTCGGCGCATTCTGTATCTATTTCCCATGTTTCTGTTTATTCATCTCTTGTTACCTACGTCTTACTTGCAACTAGACCGGCAACTTGACCTGCTACATCACACGCTGTCGACCCTCCCCTTACGGCTTGAATATCGGTTTCTCGCCCAGCCACTGGCGGTGGAGTACGAGTCACACGTGGAGCTGCAAGGCTACAAAATCGACCGCGGCGCGGACGCTGTCACACTACGGCTTTTTACGTCAATCGGCAATTGGCACGATTATAGCGGGTTGGGTTATTCCGTCCATCTTGTGGATCAGGTCGCCGGTGAATCCGTCGCAGGCGCGGACGAGTCCGCAAGTCGTCAGAACCGGTGGAAGCCCGGGCGTCAGTGGTGGATGTACAGACAGGATATTGCAGTTCAGTTTCCAGCGCAGACACCCACAAACCGCGCGCTTTGGGTCGTGCTAACAACCTGGCGCGTGGAAGATGATGCATTCGTGGCTCAGAAAATCATCTCAAGTGATCACCAATTGTTGGGTGACACGCAAGTTGTATTAGGAGAACTGGTACTGCCTGCGGAATCAGCCACCTCGCTGACCGGCTCGCTGGCGGAATTTGACAACGGCTTCGCACTGGACACCGTCGATCTGCCGGACCGAGTCCGCTCCGGTGAAACCCTGACCATCCCCTTTACTTGGCGCGCTAAAGAAGATGGCGCCGAGGACTATGTGCAGTTTCTACATTTTAGTCACGACGAGACTGGCAATTGGTGGGTCTACGATCAGCAGCCCTTAGGAGCGCGCTTGCCCACTCGCCTCTGGTACAGTGGTCTCGCCGACGCTGAAAACTGGCAGGTTCCGCTGCCTGCCGATCTTGCACCGGGACGATACAAGGTGTTCACCGGGCTGTATCGCGCCAGTGGTCTGGAGCGGCTAGCAGCCAGCGATGCGGATGGTACGCCCTTTGTCGATGCTCGTGTGCCGCTTGGCACCCTGACCATTGAGCGTACCTAGACACTAATCCGCCGCACTAGAACTCTCCCAAGCCGGTGGCGTCGCTATCTTGGCGACCATCTCCACCTGTGCCACCACCGCTTTAGAAAGCGATCCGCAGTCAGCGCGATTTGGCATCGGCTGGTTGAGCATAGCGGAGGGTGGTGGCGTTGGCATGGCTGGCATACCGTTTGCCGACTCCGTTACTGATCCTCGCGCTCGCTTACAAGCGCCGAATGAGACGCAGCCCATGTCGTCAACCAAGTCGGTGTATTCGGGCACGTGGACGGGATCACGCCGCCAGAATTCATACATAGTCGAGGCTTTTTCGCTGCTAGGCTTGGCGCAGGTTCACATCGGCCTACCGGCTCAGCAGATCCAGCATCATATCCGCCACCGCCACGGCGAAAGCCGGGTCATTGATATTGTTGTCCTGTTCGACCACAGGAATATCTGCCGCAAGATTATTCTTTATCGCGTCGAAGCATGCTTCGTTAGCCGCAGGATCCCAGAACATGCCACCGACGCTATCCAGCATTGAAACGCCCTTGAGCGGGAGGGCGATGGTGACCGGAGCAGTCGCCGCATTGGCAACTGAGGCGATCATTTCACCAATCCGCCGGTTCTCCTCGATGTTTGTCCGCAGCAGCGTGGCGCTCGGCGCCCACTGGTAGAGATTGCGACCGCGATACCGCTCCGGCAACGACTCGAGCGCGCCAAAATTAGCCATGTCCACGCAACCGGGCACGATCACCGCCGGGATGCCTGCTCGAGATGCAGCCATTCCACGTTCCGGTCCAGCGCTGGCGCCGCCGCCACATACTTCGTCAGCCAGTTCCGTAGTAGTAATGTCCAGGGAACCAGCGACATAGCCTTCGCTGATAAGCCCCTCCATCGTCTGGCCTCCAATGCCCGTTGCGTGGAAGACCAATACCTCGTAGCCATGCGCCTCGAGAACACCACGGGCGCGGTCGACGCATGGCGTCGTATTGCCGAACATCGACGCAGTCACGAGCGGTTTCTCGTCAGCGATCGCCGGCGTCTCCGCCCGAACCATGCCGGCTATTGCCGCCGCCGCATTGGCATAAATCTTGCTGCTGACTCGATTGATGCCGGCGACATCAACGACCGAGGGCATCATGACGATATCCGCGGGCCCGACATAGGGGCGCACATCGCCGCTGGCTAAGGTCGAAACCATCACCTTGGGCAACCCAACCGGCAAAGCGCGCATGCCGGCTGTCGCAATCGATGTACCGCCGCTGCCCCCCATACCCAGGATGCCATCGAGTTTACCCTCGCTGTGCAAGCGGCGAACGATCACTGCCAGACCACGCCCCATGGTCTCGATAGCTTCTTGTCTTTGCCTGTTCTGGCGCAGATTCTCAAGCTCGCCAGCGCCGGCTCTTGCCACCGCCTCGCTGCCGATATCGGGCGCAAAGCCGGGTTCGCCGAGGATGCCGAAATCTATCACCAGCGTGCTGCAGCCCTGACTTTCGATCAGCTCCTGAACCAAGGCAAATTCCGCCGCTTTGGTGTCGAGAGCTCCGACGAGGACGACGGTCTTGGTCTCGTCTGACATTGATTACCGTTTCCTGATCTTATGATCTTTGAAAGCTTTGACCGCGCCCATCACGGCCTTTTCGATGGGAATGCGTTCGATGCTGGATGCGCCGACAAAACCTTGCGCATCCGTGCGTTCGTATAGCGCTTTGGTATCTTCCGGCTCGGCGAATGGACCCCCGTGGGCGAGGCAGATCACGTTGGAGTCGACTTGCCAGGCGCCTTCCATGATCCGCTGGGCGTTGGCCAGCGATTCCGCAATGGGGTCAGCTGGGAAACCGATCAAACCGCCAGCCGTGCCACCAACGTGCGCGCAGAGCGCATCCACCCCGGCCTCCGCCATGCACGCCGCTTGCTCCGCATTAAAGACGTAACACATGGAGAAAATCTCCCGCTGACGCAGCAGGCGGATCAGTTCCACCTCACGAGCGAAGCCCCAGGGCTGCCCCAAGCTTTCGCCGATGTTGTCGTGCTCGCGGACAAAAAAGTCAGATACGTGCTCATGGTTGCCCACGGTGGGGAAGTTGATGAATCCGTCGAAGCCTTGGTCGACGAAGCGGTCAATCACCTGGTTAAGGTCATAGCTTGTCTGATCGTTGGCTTCGATCCCAGCTATGATAGGCGTATCTTTGACGACGTTGCGGATCTCGTCATGCATCGCGAGCGTCCGCGGGTTGGAGTGACCGATTATAGCCGTCCGCAGCCCCATGATTCTGGATAGACCGGTGCTATAACAAACGATAAAGTCCGCACCGCCCAGCTCCGCGCACTTCGCCACGATGCCCACGCTGCAGCCGGCGCCAATGATTGCATCACCGTTTGCCAGCGTCCTTCTCAGCCTGCGTAGAATCTCATTTCTGTTCATCGCTTCCTACTTCCAAATTTGCGAGTACACGCGCATGAAATTAGCGCCCAGCACTTTCTTGGTCTCTTCTTCATCGTATCCTCGATCCAGCAGCGCCTTGGTCAAGTTGGGGAAATAGCGAGGATCGTCCAAACCCTCGGGATAATAATAGGGAGGCGGCGGGTAATCTTTTGGATTCCACTGGCCCGTTTTCACGAAATAGTCATAGTGTGCCAAAGAGTCCTTCTGCATGCTCTCATCAATGTATTCAAAATCAATGCCCAGGCCGACATAGTCGATGCCCACAAGTTCGGCAATATAGTCCACATGTTTAAGCAGGTCATCGAGGGTCGGGCGCGATGTATCGGCCACGAAGGGAGGAAAACCATTCATGCCGATGACGCCCCCCATTTCAGCGACCCGTCTGATCTGCTCGTCGGACAAGTTTCGCGGGCTATCGCGTACCGTCTTCACCAAGCTGTGACTGAAAACCACCGGATACTCGGATACATCCATCGCATCGAGAGTGGTCTGCATCCCGGTATGACTGCAGTCGACCGCGATGCCAGCCCGGTTCATCGCTTTGATCAAGCGGACGCCGAAATCGCTTAGACCGGCGTCGGTGCGCTCCAGGCAACCGTCGCCGACGAAGTTCTTAACGTTGTAGGTCAATTGGATAATGCGTACTCCCAGAGCCTTATAGACATCCAGCAGCTCGATGCTCTGCTCAAGCGGGAGCGAGTTCTGAAAGTGGAAGAGGATGCCCAATTTGCCTTGCGCTTTGGCTCGGTGAAAATCTTCCACCTCAGTGACATGTAGAAGCTTGTCCTCTTGCTCTCTGATGATGTTCATCCAGTCGGCGATCCGCTTGATTGCCTGTCCGGCGTCATGATTCGTGGCCAGCGACGGCGCCACAACGGTGACACCTCCCTCGACATAATAGGAGGTGTGGTCCGGCGAATGAGTCAGAAGCGGACAGGTGCCATCAAAAACGATCGCTTCTTCATGCACTCGCTTGTAGTCAATCATAGGCTTTCACTCCTCTATTGGCGGAGTCAGTCACGGCCATAAAGCGCCTGGAATTGTGCCGGCGGACAGATGCCGACAACCGTATCGTTGTGCCACTCCACATCATAGGTCTGTCCGCCGATGACTTCGCTGACGATTTCGCGGCGAGATGGCAAAAATATCTTTATCTCAGAGCCTGATTCCAGCTCTGTCAACTGGAGATAACCGTTCGTGACCGAGTCAGCTGCTGATGTTCGGGGCATGGCATTGATCTGAAATGTTACATCGCTCGGACGCGCCCAAGACGGGATGCGCAGCTGGAGATTCTTGACTTCATTGAGACGCACGCTGATGGGTTCCGGCCCGGGCGGCGGGCAAGTCAAGACGAAAGCCGGGTCTGACTTCCTATAGAGCAGATCGATGCGTATGGTGGTCTCTTCAATCGTTGCGATCGCTTCCCATGCTTCGCAGATGGCTTGCAGAGCGCCGCCGGCTAGATCCGCGTTGATTTGATAAGCTTCGTCAGGATAGGACATGATGTCGTTGGGACTGCCGAAACAGAAGCCGCCACGGGCGCGCCGCGCCACATCGCCGTAGCGCGTCTCGTCATCATCTTCAAGCCCGCGAGTTTCTTGCACCCACGCCGTATCCACAATTTGTGAAGCCAGCAGATGGTTGCGCAACATTCTGTCCGCGTCTTCGAAATAAGCCGGATAGCCGGCCTGGCCCAGCAGCAGAGCCGCCTCGATAAGATCGGCTGTGTTGTTGGCTTCACCACGATTAATATCCCAACCGGCATAACCCGCGGCTGACAAAGGCTCCGCCAGCGCGGACACCCAGCGAAATTCTTTCACCCAGCCGTAGCTGCTTCTGAAGCTCCGCATGCCGATGTCATAAGCTCGGCGCGCGCCTTCCCCAATAGAATTATCACCAAGCAGAATGCCGCATTCGATAAGGCCGCAAATGGTGCCGGTGATGGAATGAATATGCGAACCGGCCGCGGCGCTGATCGCACCATTCTCCTCGAATGCGGTCGCCAGATTGTCAGCCGCGAACCGCCGGGCCAGTTCCAGAGCAGCCTCATCGCCAGATTGACGATAATACTGAACCAGCGGTCGAATCAGCCGTCCAGTTGTGGCCGGCGCTGACGCCAGGATGCCATTGAAGGCGGACGTCCAGCCGTCATCGGTTAGACACTCGCCCCCGAAACGTGAACCGGCGCCGACAGCGTCGAGTATTGATCGGCACAAGCGGCGAAGCGCCCCATCCGCCCGCGCATCATTGCGCCAGTTCTTAAGCGCCAGCAGTCCCAGGACGGCTTCACGACAGTTATGCATCGCCGCGCCCTGTGGCTGCCATGGCGTCGGAGCGTTCCAAGGCAGGCCGGATGGATGGCGCTCCAGACTCTCATACAGTTGCCGCGCCAGAGCGTCGTAAACTTCAGGCGCGTCCGGCAGCGCAATTATCTTTGAACAGCGACCCAGCGCATCCAGGTAGCGCCCGACAACATGAGGCGAATCAAATGGGCCATGCTTGAGACAGGTCGGTTGCTGAACAAGTTCGTAGTGGAAAAACGGCAAGTAGTCTTGACGCTCATCGAGCGTGTTGAAGATATGCTCTACCCCTAGAGCAAGGTGGCTTGGCAAATCAATTTCGCGCTTCCGGTCATACACGGTGGCGAATCCATCCTTTTCCCACGATACCTAGATTCTTCCCGCTGCCCACTGGATCCCGCGGCTGATCACCAACCTGAAACTTGGATTTGCGTAGGCGTGATGGTCGTGACCTGATTGAAAACAGAAAACACGCGCCTGCTTGTAACGCCGCGTCCAGGCGATGCTCTTCATGCTCTGGGGATCATCTGTGGTCAAGAGAATCTGACTGTCGTCGCCAGGCTCTTCCATCGTATAGGTTTCATCCAGCATGTCCCAATCGCTTAGCCCTTGGGTGACGGGATGCTGAAAAGTCGCAATCTCTATATAAGTTCGGTGATCCATGTGCCAGCCGAAACGACGATCCTGAATGCCAACCAGATCCGACCATAGCTGCCACTGTGGATATGCCAGGATGCCGTGGTGCAAAACGAAAATGCCTTGCTCGCTTTCGCCCAACTGTTCCAGCGCTGCTTTGTTATTTTGATCTTGCGGGCTGCCCTCGCCGCCGGGCGTGGTCTGATGAAAATTGAAGAAAAGCAGCACATCATATTCAGCGCGCCGCTTGCCTTCGTCAGCAGCAAACTCTTCCATGTGCTGAGGGTAAAAGTCGATCTCTGGCATACTGCGGAAAGCTGCGTGGAAGGCCGGCACATCGAAAGGATGGTGACCGGTGATCACGGCAGTCTTTATCTTCTCGCTTGGGGATACCATGCTCATAGATTCTCCTTTGCTTGATTCAAGAGCTCCTGTACATTGACCGGTTGCCCCGAGCGGCTGCTTTCAATCACGGCGAAGATCAAGGCGACAGACTGAAGATTGGATTCGACATTGGTCTCCATCGGTTCGCCGCCGTCCAGCCAATGTACAAATTGTTCAATCAGCCAGGTGTTCTTCCACTTGGGCTGTTCCAATAACGGAATCTCCTCGCCTGCCCCTTCCACCGTGCTCACCCGCTGCTTTGTGGCGTCATAGGGGAAACGCTCGAGCCGGCGCCCGTTTAATACGAGCGTGCCCAACTCGCACTCGGCACGAATTGTCTCCTGCTCCCAATCTTTCAGGCCGACGGCATTGGTGCTGGCACCCTCAAAGAAAGCGCGGCTGCCATTTTCAAAAGCCATCGTCACCAGCGCTTGCGAATCTCCAGCATATTCGCCCCAGGGCGGATTCCAAGTCTGCGCATAGATCGTGTCACATTTCGCGCCAGCTAAATCAGCAATGAAGTCTAAATGATGCACAGCGCCTTCAATCATCAGCGGATCGGGTATCTCGTGCCGAAACGCGCCCCAACTGCCATATTTGCGCAGGTCGGCTGTCAGGTGGCAGACCAGGTAGTCCAAGGTTCCATAGCGCCCAGAGCGCAATTCATGGCGGAAGCTTGTCTTGTCCTGATCGAAGCGGTGGCTCATCGTCACGCCCATCTTTATGCCGGCGCGTTTTACTTTGTCGGCGATACGGACGGAGGCGGCCAATGTATCGGCAATGGGCTTTTCAGAAAGAATATGTAGATCGTAAGCCAAAACGAGGTCGACGACTGCTTCGTGATGCGCCGGTGTCACGACAATCGTACAGAAATCCGCCGGGATCTCCTCTAATGCCTTTTGCAGATCCGTGAAACACTTCTCCGCGGGTAATCCGAGAGAATCCTGCGCCAGCTTCAGAGCTGCGGGATTAATATCGACAGCGGCGACAACTTCGACCAGGCCATCTTTTATGTTCGGCGGCAGTGAGGTCTCGCACCAATCACGTCCCATAGCGCCGAGACCGATCTGTATCATTCGGTAAGCCATCGTTTACGCTTGCATCCGCGAAATCAGCCGCGCAGGCCGCCCACCGTCAGCCCGGCGATAAACCTGCGCATGAGTAAGAGATAGACGACGATCATCGGCCCGGTTGAAATAATCGCTGCGGCAAACATGGCGACGTGATCGGTACGAAAACCGGCCGGCCTAAGCGTGGTGATGGCGTAGGCGATGGTGTATTTATCGGGTGATTGGATAAAGACCGCTGGCAGCAAAAGATCGTTCCAGCTCCACAAGAAGGCGAAGATCAGTACGGTGAGTATGCCGGAGCGAGCGAGTGGCGCCATAATATAACGAAATACGCCCCATTCGCTGGCGCCTTCGACCCGACCGGCGTCCCCAAGCTCTTCCGGCAGTTGTAGAAAGAAAGAGCGCATGAGAAGCGTGGGAACGGGCAAGAAGGTAGCGGTTGTCGTCAAAATCACCGCCGTGCGCGAGTTGGCCAAGCCAAGGTGTCGCACGACGCGAGTCAGCGGCTCGAGGTAAGCAAAGACGGGCGTGACAATCGCCATCATGATCAAAAGCAGAATCAGTCGGCGCCCGGGAAAATCCAGACGGGAGACAGCATAACCCAGCATGGTCGCCAAGAATCCAATAAACAGCGAGACCGAGCCAGAAACCGCCAGGCTGTTGTAGACGAAACTGCTGAACTTAGCGCCCGTCCAGGCATGAACGTAGTTTTCGACATAGAGCCGGTCCGGCAGCGCCAGCGAATCCATCGTGATCTGTGTGTTGGTCGAAAAGCTGGCCATAAGAACCCAGAGAGAAGGAAAGACGAATGGGATCGCCAGCAAGACGACCAGCGCGTAGAGGGCATACCGTGTCAACTTGGTAGACAATATCACCATGGTCCGCTCAGTCTTTTGGCGCCGTGCGCTCTCTAAACCACAGGAAACCGGAAACGATCCCTATGACGAGGATCAGGAGTATGACGCCGAGAGCGGCCGCTTCGCTGGCGTTATAGCCCTGGCGCGCCTTCTTGAAAATGAGCGTCGGCAAGATCTCGGTCGCATAGTAGGGACCGCCGAGGCCGGGCGTGGTCAGCGGGAAGACGACGGCAAATGGCGTCAAGCCAACAATCAGCATGATGGTCATGACAAATGTAGTCACATTTCTGACGCTGGGGATCGTTATGTAACGAAATACTTGAACTTCAGACGCGCCGTCAACTTGAGCGGCATCGTAGAGGGAGCGGTCAATCTGCTGAATGGCCGCGGTGAAAATGATATAGCAAAAGGCCGTCTCATGCCAGACGAATACACCCATCGCCGCGTAGATGGCTATCTTGCCATCGCCAAGCCACTGCGGTTTGACATCGGTGAAGCCCAGGGCGTGTATCACCTGGTTGATCATGCCGTAGCTTGGGTCGTAAACGCGCGTGAACAGCGCCGCCGCCACTGCCATCGAAAAGAAGTAGGGCACGAAGAAGGCAAAGCGAAACAAAGGCTTCGGTCGCAAATTGGTATCCTCGACCAGCGCCGCGGCAACCAGCCCGATAGTTGTGGGGACGAATAATCCAACTACCCCCCACAAGAGGCTGTTGCGTATTGCTTGCGAGAAAGGGTAATTGTCCGTCGCCCGAACAAAGGTTTTGAAGCCGACGAAGTCGCCCATCTCCGGGCTGATCCCGTCCCACTTGTAAAAGCTCAGCCCGATCGTCTGCAAGGCGGGATAAAATACGAAGATCCCCATCATGATCAGGGCGGGCGCGATAAGAACAGAGGCCAGCAGCCACTGTTCTCGAGTCTTTTCCGAAGCGGATCGCCATGCTTCAAGCGGCCGCAGACGAAGTTTCGCTGGGAGGGCGGACATCTACTCTATCGCAATCTTGTAAGCAGTACGCTGGACTGCCGAGCTCAGCCCGGTATGCGTGGACTGAGCCCGGCTGCAGTCACGGATTAAAGCAAATCGCTGCGATTCTCAGGAATCTGACCGTCTTCGATGTCCCGCTCCCAGGCGTCCTGGACACTTTGCCCCCACTGCTCAGGAGTGATGATCTCGGAAAGGATGGCGCCCAGGCCCTGCTGATACGCGTCCTGCGAATTCTGTGGCAGCCAGCCAAAGATCAAGAGTGATGACTCATCGCCGGTGATGATTGGCAAGCGTTGAATCTGGGGAATAGCGAGCTCGCCAAAGGCTTTGGTCGCCAAAAGATTACCCCGCTCAAGCAGAACTTTGGCACCGGTGCCCTGGATGCAGAAATCGAGGAACAAACCGGCTGCGTCCGGGTCTTGCGCGGCCACCGGGATGACCATCGCTTCGGTCTCGCCGGTGCACCAAATTGGGCCGCCGCCAGGTCCTGGCATCGTGAGCATATCCCAGTCATCGTCCCATTGGCGCTGCATTTCGGAATAGAGCCAGGTGCCCGTCACATTCAATGCCGCCGCCCCAGAGAAGAAGCGTTCATTGCCATCGTCCTGTGTGATCGATAGCACATCCTGATCGAGCAAGCCAGCTTTGTAGATATCGAGGATGGCTCTAGCCGCTTCGACGCTCGGCGCGTCGGTGAATTTGCCGTCGCCGAAAATGACGTCGGTAATGCTGCCGGGTCCGTCAAGCCCGCCGATGCTGGCCCAGAACTGATAGTGAATCATCTGGATCTGGCTGAAACCGCGATGGCCGGTTGTCAGCGGGATCATGCCGGCCGCTTTGAATTTCTCCAGTAGAGCGATGAATTCTTCCCAGCTTTGTGGCTCACCCGCATCCATACTTTCCAGAGTCGACTTTTTGTAGGAGGCGCCGCAGATCTCATAATAAAGTGGCAGCGTCCAGAGCTGCCCACCACGCGACGACCGCCTCAGCGCAGCCGGCAGGACCCATTCGTCCCAACCATACAGTTCACTGTATCCGTCGAGCGGCTGGATCAAACCGGCTTTGAGAATCGGGTCGAGCTTGAGGAATTTCGGGTTCTCGTTCGAAATCAGATCGACAGTGCCCGCCTCCATCGCATTGCGCTGCCATTCTATGCCGACGACCATCGCTTCCACCTGGCTGAATTCGACGTCTATTTCGGGGTGTTCAGCTATGAAGGCGTCTACAACTGCCACGAAGTCCGTTCCAGGACCGGACTCGATCTGAAATCGCAATGTACCGGACTCGGGAATCGATTGCGCGTATACCATGCCGGAACCGAGCGCGGTACCAACTGAGGCAACTCCCATCATTCTCAGCATATCTCGACGAGAAATGCCACGCTTGGAGGAATTCATTTCAAATCTCCTTATCTATGTCTATATTCCACCTCTGCTATAGAGGCGTTAAAACTATATCATTTATGCGAAGCAATTAATGATTGCCAGACCCTAACATATACTGCAGTGACTGTCAAAATAGGCTCGCTCGCGTGTCGGATTCTGAGGGTACACACTATCGACCATCGCGTTCATTATGTCCTGCGTACGACCTGACATCGGCCTGAAATCACCGCAGTAGACAGATGCAAAAGATCCTCGTTCGGGCTGGCAATCCATCCATTCTCGAAGGCTATCTGAGGGGTGTTGAGACTTCCGGCTGCCTTTTCTAAAGCATTTGTACGCGGTATAGGCTGCCCAAAATCGTAACGCCATTTAACTTGCCATATTGTCTTGTAGTTATTCCAGGTATCCGACGATTTCACGCCACCGGACAACTTGATGATAAAGCTAACCAACGAGACTGGACCTAATTCCCGTCCTGCCAGATGCTGCCCATTTGCCAGACTGTTACCTGTGCTATTGCCGAACCACGCGTGCATACCAGTTGCAAGCCCTGTGCATCGTCCCTTGACGGATAAATCCGGCTCGTCATCGAGATTCTCTCGTTGGCGTAAACCTCGATCACCGAGTTGTCCAGAAATAAGGTCAGGTTCAATGGCTCATCATCATCGAGCACTAACTGGCACTCACAGGGATCGACCGTCACCTCGGTCGCATTGGTAGATTTCTCGCGTATCAGGCGGAGGGTGCTGCTCTTGTAATCGTAGATTAGCTCGCTGAGTTGTTCGCCGTCAGGACTACGGCGGAACTGAATGCCCACGGTCTCGCAGTCTGCCGCAAGCACTTGACAGGAAATCTCAAGTCGATCCCCACGCGCATCATTGAGCAAATTTGAAGCGTCTTCAGACAAGCTGACATCGCCCTCGAACAAGGTGGCGGTCCGCAACTGCCGTATTTCATCCGCGGGTTTGACCATGAGATCGCCAGCGGCATCCAAGGCGATTTCGCGCGGCATCGTTAAACAGGATGCCCAACCGGCCGCCGCGTACTGATCCCGACCGCGCGCCTCCCGTATCCAGCCCCACATCAACCAGCGTCCGTTGGGATCGCGCAGGCTGTTGGGGGCGTAGAAGGCGTCGCCCCAATCGAGGCGTTTGGGCGGCCCATTCGGGCTGAATCGATGGCCAACATAGTCTCCCGGCCAATACACCGGGCGTCCGTGTGGCGAGACGACCAGCATGTGCTTCGTCCCTAGATCTAGGAAATTGGGGCATTCCCAATTGACGCCGCTTTCCGCCGGGTCTCCAACGTAAAGCGGATTCACGTACTCCCATTCGAGCAGATCAGCAGAACGGTAAAGCAGCGCCACCCCGCCACGCCCCTTGATTCCTGAACCGAGCAGCATGTACCAGCGCCCATCGTCTTCTTTCCATAAAAAGGGATCGCGAAAGCCAATGAGATCCAGCTCTTCCGGTATCGCTGGAATAACTGGATTGGCCGGGTGCTTGTCCCAAGTCTGCAAATTGTCGCTGCTGGTAGCGAGGCACTGCGCCTCCTGGTCAATTTCCAGAAGAAACTCGTCATAGTAGCCCTGCGGGATACGCTGACGGTCGGATGGCGGAATGTCATCATCGATGCTCCAGAGCGTCATATCGGCGACGCCGGAATACAGCATCGTGGGCACGCCGTCGTGGATCACCACGCTGCCCGACCAACAGCCGGCGCCATCGTAGCTACCGGGCGTCGGCATGATGGCGATCGGGCAATGTTCCCAGCGAACAAGATCCGGGCTGCGCACGTGCCCCCAGCCCATCGGTCCAAAGTCGGCGATGTACGGGTTGTGCTGGAAAAACATATGCCAGTAGCCATCGTAATATACCGGCCCGTTGGGGTCGTTGATCCAGTTGGCCGCGGTCAGCAAATGGTAGACCGGACGCTGCGGATCGTCAGCGATTTTGGCGGCGGTCTCGGCGACGGCCGTGTTCGCCTTGGCTAGAATCCCGGAATATGCTTTGGGCATGTCTATGTTCCTTCAACTGGTTCAGTCTTTGAGCGCGCCAAATGTAATGCCGCGGTGGAAACTGCGCTGCGTGATCAGGTAGAGAATCAAAATGGGCGTGAACAAGATGACAGTGGTTGCCGCGATCATGTCGTATCTGAAAGTGAATCGCCCCATGAAGTCGATAATGCGCACGCTCATCGGCATCAGCCATTGTTTGGTGGCGATCACCAGCGGGAAGAAGAAACTGTTCCATGCCCACATGAACTCGATCAAGGCCAGAGACATGATGGCGGGACGCGCCAAGGGCATGATGACATAGCGCAGCACCTGCAGATCGGAACCACCGTCAACAACGGCCGCGTCGATCAGCGCGCGAGGGATGTCTTTGAAAAAGGTGGTCATCAGAAAGACGCCGAATGTCAATCCCAATGCCGCCTGCGGCAGGATCATGCCGGCATAGGTGTTCAATAGTCCGAGATCCTGCAGCAATTGATATACCGGAATCAGCACTGAGGTTTCCGAAACCATCAAGCCCGTGAGGACCAGCAGGAATAGCCACTGCTTGCCGACGAAGCGATAAACCGCAAATCCGTAACCCGCCAGCACGGATATGACGGTGGTTATAATCATGCTTGATGTCGACAGAATCATGCTGTTGTAAAGCGCACCCTTATAACCTTGTTCATTGAGGATGAAGCTGAAGTTTTGCCATTGAGGGTCTTTGGGCAGCGTCAGAAAACTCTGAAACAGCTCCTGGGAAGTTTTTAGCGCGGCATTGAACATCAGGTAAATCGGGAACAGGGCGATGAACACAAACAGCAACAAGATGGCATGGATGATTGCGCCTTGGATCAGCCTTGAGGAGTGATAGGAGCGCTTCTTCTTCGGCCCGACCTTGACAGTCATTTAATCCTCCTCATCTTCAGTGACGATCTGCCGGATGACCACCACGCTGAGCGCCAGGATGACGACCGTCAATATCGTGCTCATCGTCGCCGCGTAATTGAAGCGCCCCTCACGTATGCTGTGCCAGTAGATGCGCAGCCCAACCACCGTGCTGGCTTCGTTGGGTCCGCCATTGGTCGCCGTAAAGATCAAGTCAAAGAATTTCATCGAGCCGATGATGGTGTAGACAAGGACAAAGACGATGGCATTGTGCAATAGCGGGATGGTGACATAGAAGAATCGTTGCACGGCGCCTGCGCCATCAATTGTAGCCGCGTCATACAGTTCGGGACTTATGTTTTGCAGCCCCGCCATGAATATCAGCACGCAGAAGCCGTAATACGACCAGCTGCCGATCATGTTTACTGCGATCAACACGATTGACTCGTCGGCCAGCCATAGTCGGCCTGACAGACCGATCGCCTCCAGCAGGTGATTGAGCGGTCCAATGCTGGGGTCGTAAATCCAGCGCCAGACAATCGCCGCGCATACCGCCGCCACTGTTTGCGGGATGAAATAGATGCTGGCATAGACCAAGCGCGACTTGTCCCGGCCAGAAAGTAAAACCGCCAACAGCAAACCCAATACGACGGGTATGGCGATGCTTAGCAGTACCCAGATTATGTTGTGATACAAGGATTTTAGAAATAAATCGTCCCCGAGCAGCTTACGAAAATTATCGATGCCAACCCAAAAATAATCGCGCGAGCGCCCGGTCGGGGAATCGTAAAAGCTTAGAACAAGGGCGTTGATAATCGGATAAAAGATCCAAATGCCGAGGTATATCAAGGCGGGTGCGATAAACAAATATGGCCTGAAATTGAAGCGTGCCATGACGGCGTCCTTCCAGGTTGACCACCCATACGCTCATTGGCGTAAACTACATTTCCGCTGGGTGCTGCACTGACGTTGCGCGTCAGCGCCTGATCTGGAGCAGGCTCAAGTTGCGCAGGGGCCTCCGGCAGCCCTAAAAGGCTACCGAAGACCAAAAGTTCTCGAAGCGAGATTACATGCGCTCGCCCGGATCCCAAACCTGTCCCAATTCGGCAGCGGCAGCCATTTGCTCGTCCATGCCGTTGAGGAAGTCTTCAATACTCAATTCGCCACCCAGAACGCCCTGTACACCTTGATAGAGCGCGCGCACAACGTTGGGCGCGACAGTGGTGTGGAAAGCATCGACATTGAGATCTTGCATTTCTTGACCAATACGGAAGGCTTTAGCGATTACCGGAGCGACATCATAGATGCTCCAATCGATGGGATCCTTCTGGATCGGAATCGCAAATCCCTCTTCAATCCAGGTCGGCAGCCAGCGCGGATCTGTCACGAAATCGATGTATTCGGCTGCCAAATCAGGATCGCCGGCATTGGCCCAAATGTAATAAGCGGAGCCTTCCGACATGTGCGTCGCTTGCGGGATGCCGTCGTAGATGGCGGGCATGTAGAAGACATCCAATGTGCCTTCGGGCATGTTGCCGGGGACGTCATGAATGACCCAGGTGCCAGTCCAGACCGAAGTCGCGCGGCCAGTGTACAGTTCGGCCAGAGAATCGCCGTAGTGCTTGCCATTGAAGCCGGGCGAGAAGCAATCGGCCTCAACCATTTCCAGCAGTTTCTCCAGCGCGTCGACGACCTCTGGACGATTCCAGCTGGTGGTGCCGCGCAGCACATCCAGGCCAACTTGACGGCCACCGGTCAGCGCGACCATGTCGGTGAACATATTGGCGCCCTGCCAGCCATCGGGGCTGTTGGAGAAGGAAATCGGGATATAGCCACCGTCATTGGCGACGGCGCACCAATTGAGGATGTCTTCCCAACTCTGAGGGATATCCAGCCCGAGATCTTCAAAGATGACCGCGTTGTAATAGACGTACTCGAGGTCTTGCTCCCAGGGATAGGCGTAGAGCTTGCCTTCCCACATGTTGCGCTCGATCGCCCAATCGGGCAGACGATCCCACCAGCCATATTGATCGGCATAAGGGGTCAGATCGAGCAAGTAGCCTTCTTGCGCGTAGGCGGTCAAGCCGGCGCCGGAGGGCCAGGAGTAAAAGACATCGGGCGCGTCACCAGAGGTCAACGCCAGTTCAATCGCGTTACGGATGGGCCAACCACCGCCGAATACCGAACGATCGAGGAATACGTTGGGATGTTCATCGTTCCAGGCGCCGTGAATCACTTCCAGCGCCGGACCCGCGGCGGACCCGCCGTAGAATTCCCACTGATCCCAGACTTCGAGGAATTGGCTGTCTTGCGCCGAGACAACACCTGTCAAAAGCGCAACGACAACCAATAGAAATGCAAACTTCTTGAAGGAAAGCATGGTTCTTTCTCCTTTTAACGCTTCTTGCTCAGCGAAGTGAAACTTGCAGCTAAAAGCTCCACTCGATAGTATCCCTCCCTGCAGCCGGCTGGCTGCCACCTAGACGCGACCGAGCATACGCCGGTAAACGATCAAGCTATTTCGCCAAAATCGTGTTACCGCGACGTTCTAATAGAAAGATTATTGAAGCTTACGGTACCCTGATCGACGAAGAAACCGAACATTGATTCCGACTGCTCATAAACCCGGTATGACATCACAACCTGATCGTTGACGTAGCATTCCACTAATTGATTGTTGCGCAAGATACGGACCAGGTATTTGCCGTCTTCCGGTTCCGAATACAGGAATTGATCAACCAGCATCGGGCGCGCCATATCAGGACCGAGCTCGGGACTGCTGGGCACCCAAGCCTGCCAGGTAGGCTCCCATTGGATCGGCCAGCGCCGAATCGAAACGCGCTTACGACCGGGTTCCACCATCAGCAGATGCCCCATCGACATATCCGCCGTTGGTTCCAGCAGCACACCGGCGTTCATCGTATTGGGATCACAAGCGATTTCAACTTCCAGCATCAGATCGGTGCGCGCGGTCTTGATAGGCCCGAAACCAAATGTGCCACGAGCATCGCAGCGGGTGCCATCCCATTCGCCATCGCCCGGGATAAACTCGAAGTCCTGCGGATTGTTGTAGCTGGCGACGACTTCCGCAGGCAGACGGCAGGTCAAGGTGCCATCGGGCATGGCTATCATTTCGCGCGGCGAACCAAATTCTCCGCCCCAGACAAAGTCTTCATCGTTGCTGCCGAATTTGCGCCGCGGGATCCAGGCGAAAGTAAAACGCCGGTTGCCATCGCCGGCCGATTTGGCGGCGTAGAACTTGGAGCCGTCGAGCGCATCCAGTGGGCGCGCTTCCCAGGGTTCGCCCGGTCTCGCCACCCGGTAGAGGGTCTTGGCATCGCCGGAATAACGAGAAAAGACCAGATAATTGTAGCCACCGAGACTGAATGTTTCCGGACATTCCATGCAATGCGCCTGCTGTGGCGCCCAGAGCGTGCCGCCCAGTTCCCAGCTCTCAAGGTCGTCGGAGTAAGCGACCACTACACAACCGCGGCGATCTTCCAGGCCTTCCTTCAGGCGCGCGGCGATCAGCATGGCGTAGCAGCCCTTTTCTTCGTCGTAGTAGACGTAAGGATCACGCCAATCGGCCGGCTCCCATTGCGAGGTATCGGCGTGCATGATTGGGTTGTTGGGGTCTTTTTCCCAGGTGATCATGTCATCGCTGGTGGCGTGGCAGATAGTCTGCTGGAATTCGGCGTGATGGCTGTAACCGGTATAGAAGAAGTGGAATTTGCCGTTGTGAGCGTGGATCGAGCCGGTCCAGATGCCATCGGCGTCCACCGCGCCTTCCGGCCCCGGACCAAAGGCGTCGGGCAATTCCTCCCAATGGACCAAATCCTTCGAGACGATATGCGCCAAGCGACAGGCTGCCCGCTCGCGAACGGTCCAGGTATCCGGGGGTGTCGCCAGAATGAAGATATGCCATTCGCCATTGTAGTAGAAGGGCATGGTATCGCCGACGTCGCCTATTTCAGATTTATAGCCAAAGAGTCTCATAAGAAAAGCCTTTCCCGTACTATGTAACCTGCGCACCTTCGTTACATTACGTTGATGTGCCAATCTATGCCGCTTCATTGAACATGTCGTATTGCGTATTTGAACATATATCGATCATCTCGTCAAGAAAATGGACACAAACGTTCAAAATACGCGCAGAATGGTGTATACTCGCTGACGAATTGCCAGAATAGTGTGATTGATCTTGGTCCACGGGAACGGCACTAGCATTTGCTACGAACGAAAAGTGCGCGCTCATGAACAAATCACGTCGCCAGCGCCTAATTCTTGAGCGCGTACAGGCTGCCATGCCACACGAACTCTTGTCCACCGGAGAGCTCGCCACCCATTTTGCAGTCTCCGAAGCGACAATCCGCCGTGACCTTAGAGCATTGGCTAGCGCGGGATTGATCCAACGACAATATGGCGGCGCGCAACTGACGCAAGCGTCGGTGCGTTCCAAAGTCGGGCAAGTTGGCATTATCTTGTCTACTCGCATAGACAAGTATCGAGACCCCTTCTACAACATGGTGTTGGAAGGTGTCGACAAGGTGCTTGAGCAAAACGGTTATCAGATCGCTTACGCCAAGATCCTCCACGAGATCGACAGCGCCGCGAAAGCCAGGCATTTGCTGGAAACGTTCAGGATCGATGGCTTGATTCTGCTCTGCACCGACTTGCTCGATCGCATCCGCCATTTGCGCGATCACTTCTCGCCTGTTGTGCCTATCGTAACTACGGACGACAAGCACAACATTGAGGACGATGTCGCCCTCTTTGATGGTGCAAAGGGAATGCGAAAGCTGGTTGAGTCTGGGTCATTGACGGCCGGGCTTTGTCAGCGGCAATGTCGATATCCGCCACGACGGATTTTGACTGGGGCTTGAGACCTTCAACCTGCCGCAAAACAATGGACTACGCCAAATCCTAGAGCCCGGTCCCGCGGGCTCGACTTCAGACCTTGGTGAGCGCGGCGCCAGCATCCTCATGGCACAAGAGCCACAACCGGTTGCCATCGTCTGTGCATCGGGTCGTCTGGATATCGGCCCAATGAGTTGGCTGCAGCGCAAAGGATTCCGCGTCCCTGAAGATGTCGCCGTGACCGGATTCGACAACATACCCAATGCCAAATATGCTTTCTCACCCCTGACCACCGTAAATGTGCATAAGGGACTAATGGGTGAGCTGGCCGCGGAACGCCTCGTCCAGCGCATCGAGAATCCGGATAACCGTTAACTAAAGATCATCACGTCGATATCGCTGGTCGTACGTGAGTCCTGCGGCGCAGGGCTCCAACGGGGCGAATGAGCAGCCGATCCAGATTGCCTCGAAACCACTCTCCTGCTTCAAGGGCAATACGGGCGAGCGCAGGTTCAGGCATTTACGTTTCTGCGGTCGGCAACTCTCGCTACAGTACTGCGACGCGGCCAAGCAACGCAACCTGGCGGTCTGCGCTGCAATCGCCCTCAGAAGCTTCGCTGCTGGCGGAAAGCGCCAACATTGAGGGTATTTCAGCGCATTAAGACGGACTACGAGTACATCTTGGTCGATTGCCCGCCAGCGCGGAATGTGATGACGGACAACGCTGTGCTCGCTTGCAGGCGCGTGCTGATCCCAGCGCGGATGCACCGTACCTATCGCGGCGTGATCAACAACCTGATGGGACAGATCAATACCCTGCGTGAAGTCTTTGAGGCAAATATCGATATTGTGGGTGTTGTGCCGGTCGGTTTTGAGCAGCAAACCGACGGCAGGCGTTCATGGAAGCTCTGCGAGAGGGCGCTCCACAATTTCTGGCACCCGCACTCCGCAAGCGGCAGACGCTCATTGAGGATACACGGGATGCCGGATATTCATCACTTAGCTATGTGCCGAGTGGTAGCTATCGGAAGAAGGCGCAACGCGAGAGCCAGGAAGATTACCTTGCGCTCGCCGAATTTGTGATACGTCGTACGGTAGAGGAGGTGTCATCAGTAAACATAGTGAGGAGGGTCTCGCGATCCTGGAGCGCCGCTTGCAGTGGTCCATCGCGGGCGACCAGAGAACCATCTCGCGCAAGGCTGTCACGTTATATTTGCAGCCCGAGTTGCGCGACCGCCTGGAAGGCGCGTGCTATAAGCTGAAAGCGAATGGCAGTCGCATCAGCAGGCTGGAGTACTGCGAAGCGATAATCGAAGCGGGACTCAACCAGTTCGGTGCCATGCCCGATGAGCTGGAAGTGCCAGTGGTCCAGCCAGTGGTTGTAGAAAGGGACGCCACCGCTGAGGATAGACTGGCAGCAGTAACGGCGGATGGCTGAACGATGAGACATCGGGATATTTGGCATCAATGAACGCGAGACCACGTAAAGCAGACCGTTGGCGGTAGTTGTAGCGATATCTAGAGCATCCAGCATCAGAAATCGGTATCGGGGTAGAAGCGGTGTATAGTTACGATTTGTGCGATTGTCGCGCTGATATGTGCGCCGTGTAGTCGGCGGATTCAGTGGGAGATTCGATTAGAATGAGTGCGCTATCAAATCTGAGAAAAGGATGTCACTGTAGAAGCTATCCTCACAGCAGTCCTTAGGCCCGCGCAGCGGCTTGAAGTATTGCGCTCGAAACCGCCGCTTTACGCCTCTGGTCTTGCGCGGAAGGTCTTGCGTAGCGTGACTGAGCGGTGTTTCTCGTGGTTGAGTCCGAGAAATTCATTGGCATTCCCAAATACCAATACTTTCGGCGCCAGCAGGTTACCGATTATTGATTGGCGAAATGGCGTAGTTTTGTGAAAACAGCCCAACAGCCCTGACCGTGGGGTGTGCGTGACGTCTTCGGCGTACTGATATGCTTTCAGTGATATGTATCGGCGGTTCCTCGCCCGGGGCGGGGATGACTCTGCGGCGGAGTTACAGTCGGTACTCTTCATTTGTGTCTATGATGCAGTCATGGATGACGCTCGCGAACTCCTCATGGCCTACTGTAGTTCCTTCGATGTAGATGAGGTTGTTGAGTATGGAGAGGCTGGCCGCACTTAACCATCGACCGAGAAACGTATGATTTCGACCTCTCGTTCAAATTGCTCATTTCCATCTACAATTACGCCCGACTGACTCTTCAGGGAAAGGCGGTCATATACGATCAACTTGACGACATAATCGCCCTCCGGCAGCGATGAGATATCCAGTGTCTGCGTATCGAGACCACTGCCATTAATAACAGCATCTACCTGCGGCTGCACCTTGGTTCCGTCTCGGTTGAAAATCTGCAACGTGAGCGAGTAATCAGCGTAATGCGTACGGTCCCACCACATATAAACCTTAAGCACATCTGAATCCATCTCATGAACGATATTACCTAATTCCGTGCCATTGTCATAGCTGACGGTGAAAGGATTATCATCAACGAGAAGCTCACAGGGGATTATGGCCGCTACGTAATACTCAATGATGCTGTCTTCAGTTTCCAGGTAGCGCTTGCAAAGCTGGAAACGCTCTAAAAACCAGTCGCGATAGACTTCCATCGTGAGCATGTCGATCCGCTGCGGATTGTGGATCACCCAGAATGCAAGGTACTCGGCTTCCAGCTCGGCCAACATCATGTTACGAGAATACTCACTCTCAATTTCCAATTCGCCCTGGTCGTCATAGTGGATATGTACCAGATCCTTCCATTGAGGCAGATTTGCAGTGTAAAACTCTTGGATCACCCAGTGGAGATTCGCGAAAGGGTGAAAGCTTAAGATTGGCTCGCCCGGACGGGGAACCATGCCCGTTTGGTACACGAAGTCTTCGTAATGCGCCACCTCACGGGTCATATTGTTTTTCTCATTCGTATAGAGTGAGAGTTCGTCCGAGCCGGTATAGACGAAGAAAGACACTATCCAAACAATTAAGATCGGGAGGCGCAGCAGGCGCCACCAAGGCAGTAGGCTAAGTCCGATAGCGACGGTGCAAGTCCAGGGAATTGCTAACACAATCGTATATCGGATTCGACGGGCAATTATCACAGGACTGAATTCATTTGCCACAAGCATCAGCAGAAACATTGCAGCGGAGAGGAATAATACGTACTTTTGTGATCTGCCAAGTTGCTTAACATTAAACAGGATCGCCGCGACCACAACAGGGACGAGCAAAGGCAGGCCGTTCGTGTAGATACTGCTCATTGCAAAAACGGACGCGATTAGCGAGAGGTTGTCACCGCTAGTAACATTCATGGTCGTCAATCCGTCAAGGGCTACCGGAAGCCACGGCAAGAACAGAGCGCCGGCGGCCAGCATCGCCAGGCAAACACCAAGCCAGCACTTGTTCTTTGGCACGAGCAGCAGGTGATAGAGACCAATGGCGCCCAGCACCACGATGCCGAAGTAATGTACATATATGATCGCAGCTGAACTGAGAGCAAGCGCAATCCATTGCCACCAACGCACATGCCCGGCGCTGGATACAACCTTCCAATACATCAACACGACAAGCGCCACTAGCATTGGCAGCAGCGAATACATCCGGGCTTCATGTATAAAATATATGCTGAACGCGTGAAAGGCTGCGAACAATGCAGCATCAAGCGCCGTATCGCGGTCTCGCGTGATGAGCGCGAGACGATATACAATGGCAAGCGTGAGCAGGCCAAAGAATACAGATAACAATCGATATGTCAGTAGGTCCGGCCCGACAAGGTCTTGCCAAATGCGCATCAAAAGAAAATAGAGTGGCCCATGCTGGCTGCTATATTTTTCGACGCTTGCCAGGATTTCCGGTATAGAGTTGGGTCGCTCTAAAGGCGATATGCTGACGTGCCGCAGCGAATTCCATTCGGAGAACGACTTGATGGGATCCGACTTGAGATTTGTTACACCTATCAGGTAGACAAAACAGAGACAGGCTGCGACTACAAGAAAATGAGTGTACGACCTGTCTCGACGATTCAAAAGAGTTCAACCCTTATCGAGGCAATTTGAGATCATGAAATGAGACTATAACGTAACACCTCGGCGGACAATACCCTAGCGCTTGCAGTTTCCGCTGGAGCTGCTTCGGACTGCGGCAGCTCCAAGACTGTGTATAGCGAAATGAGAAGGCTTCGCGCCCGCCACAAGACCGTATTCTGACCTGAAATCCTTCCAGGCGACGGAACTATCCAGACAAGATTGTGACACCATTCGACTAGAATCGCGAGGAAATATTGCTTTTGCGGGGTATGATGCATCAAGCGGGGATCCTAACACGGAATCTTAAACCTAATGGCAAATGAATAAGGGCGCCTCCGGTAAGTGCCCTGGGCAAAATCTGATACCATATGGCATTAGGTCCAACTTGCCATTAGAGTGAAACGTCGATGCGACGAGTATTCAGCACCCTGCACAATCATCGCCATTTTGTCATCGTCGCCACCCTGTTGACACTGGTGATGACCTTCCCAACCGTCGTGTACATTTTCAGAATGGATGTATTCTGGTTGCCAACCGGGAACAGCCTCGATGTTTATAGCAATTTCTGGGACATCTGGTATGGACAACAGCTCCTGACTGCCCAAGCCGATCGCTTCTATACGAACTTGATATTTTATCCCGAGGGCGTGTCGCTGATATATCAGCCCTTATTCCTTCCGCAGGTTATTGTGATAAATGCGTTGCGTGTCTTTTTGCCGATATCGAATGCCTTCAGCCTAACCTACTTGCTGATCACCTTTTCTTCGGCTCTCTCCGCATACATTTACCTTCTGTGGTTGTTAAAAGAAAAGTGGATCGCGCTGTTTGGGGCAGTCGTGTTTGGCTTCAGCCCGCACGTGATCGGACATCCAAACCATGCTGCCATTGCCTTTCTCGCGACTGTACCCCTGACTATCTATTGTTTTCACCGCGGAATCAAGGAAACCAGGCTCGCCTTGATAGTGGCCTCGGGCTTGCTAACCGGCTTGACCACCATAACCAGCATGTACGCATATATATGCATCTTGATGATGCTAGTGTTCATGATTTTTGCCTTTGCTCTCGCAAGATGGCGCGACCGAAGTTACTGGTCTCATATTGCTCTGCTTGTCTTGCTCATCGCGGTGTCAAGTCTGTGGCGCGTTTACCCGCTGATAAGCGATTCACAGTCTCTTAGTGCAGCGACGGAATGGCACGGTGAAATCGAAGTTAAAACCGATCTCATTTCCAATTTCGTCAATCACCACCATCCGATACTGGGACCTCTGGCCAATACTATCCTGCAAACGCCGGAGAGTGAAAGGCTCAGCGGCACCAGCTTTCTGGGTTACATACCGCTGTTGCTGATTTGTATCGGGGTTTTCAATCCAGCTACACGCCGAAAGATGCTGCCGTGGATGGCACTATGGACTGTCTTTCTTACTCTCAGGTTGGGATCGGTTTTGACTGCGAACGGAACCGTATTTCCAGGTTTCCTGCTCCCAAAGTTTTATCTTAACCAATTGCTTCCACCTATTTTTGCTTCGTTTTTCGAGGCTGATATCTTCATGATGGGTGCCCTGTTGCCGCATGCGATCTTGGCATGCTTCGGAATCGTCGCCCTGCGTGAGAGACGTCCCGGCGCCTACCGGCCGTGGTTTGCCTTACTTCTTATCGGCATTGTCGCTTTTGAGTTCCATATTCCAGTAAGGGGAAACCTGATACCACAAGAACAGTTCGCCTTCCTCGATTGGCTCGCGGAGGAAGAAGATAGCGGCGAGATTCGCCTGATCAACCTACCGATGGGGCGCGGGAGTTCTAAGAGATACAACCTCTACCAGTCGCTAAGCGGCTATCCCCATGCGGAAGGCGCCATCAGCCGCACACCCGACAGCGCCTTTGACTATATCAGAGCGAATCAATTGCTTAATGCGTGGCACAACCAGCTTCCTATCCACTGCGAAATGACAGATCGAGACGCCTATCTCTCAGGATTGGCGCAACTTGAGCAAGACGGTTTCAGCCATATCGTTTATCACCGGCAACTTAAATATTGGGACAAGATTAGCGAAAGTTTCCGATACGTTGAGCCGGCCTACAGCGACGGCTTCGTATCAATCTACAGACTCAGCGACCTGCGCGACAGCTGCACCGATGAATTAGGTGCTCGCCTTTCATTCACTCGGGCTTACACCGACGCTTTGCAGAAGAGTTCTATCATTGACGAACGACACGGAACAATCGTCATCTTTCCGCCGACTCTCCAGGTAAGCGATCATTTCAACTGGTATCTTCGCCAATTTGCATCGATCGACAAAACCGTCATGACTATCACTACCGGCAAGCAATCAAAAATCGATATACAGAGTTCCGAATCACGTTCTGCGGATCCATACACCGCTCTGGGAAGTCACAATGCGGTTTGGCTGGTCAATGATCGGCAGGAATTCAATGCCGAGCAGACTGAGGCATATCAGGAATGGTTCATGGAGCGATTCAAATACTGCGCGCGATTCCATGAGGACGACGACACGGCCATCGACTTATATCTAAGATCCAGTATTCCTTGTTCTGCGATGGACACGAGCAGCGCTCTCGGGGTCCGCTACGACGGTGGAGTTCGTCTACATAATTTGTCATATGATGTCAGTGCGGATGCAGTGCGTGTCTTCCTGTCGTGGACCAATGATACCAATAACAATTACTCGTTTTCGATACAGTTCTTCGACGAAGATGGGCAAAAGACACTGCAGTACGACAATGTGATTTACCCTGACTTACTGGAGGTTCGTGAGATAGACATCTCTTCGTTGCCGGATGGCATGAATACTGTAAAGCTGATCGTGTATGATTTCGAGACGCGAGTCAGCCGAGGCGGAACGGTATCTGATACGGCGGAGCGCTTTGAGCGTGAGCTGGAAGTTGCCAAGATCGAGGTGGATCGCTAGTGGATGAGCACTTGCCCCAGTAAGAATTTAACCACAGTTTTCGTGTCGCCCCCTAGACCGATGACTTTATCAGCTGAGCGACCTCCGTGAAAGCTGCCCTGCCTAAGCCAGCAGCGAACAAAAGCGGTCAACTGCCTATGGAAAATTTGGTGATTTCGACTTCTCGTTCAAAACGCTCATTTGTGTCTATAATTTTGCCCGGCTGACTCTTCAAGGACAAGCGGTCATATACGATTAGCTTGACGACATATTCGCCCTCTGGCAGCGATGAGATATCCAGTGTCTGCGTATCGAGACCGGTGCCATTAATAACAGCATCTACCTGCGGCTCCACCTTGGTTCCGCGCGATATTCCCTTCGCGGGATTCTGATGCATCGAGCAAGGATCCTAACACGAAATCTATAACTAATTGACAAATGAATAGGGGCGCCTCCGGTAAGTGCCCCGGGCTAAATCTGATACCATAAGACCTTAGGTCCAACCTGATTTTGGAATGAGACGCCGATGCGACAAGTACTCAGCCTGCTGCGCGAACATCGCCACTTCGTTATTATCACCACCCTTCTGACGCTGGTGATGACCTTCCCTACCGTCGCGTACATCTTCAGGACGGATGTTTTCTGGTTGCCAACCGGGGACATCCTCGATGTCTACATCAAGCTCTGGGACGTTTGGTATGGAAATCAGATTCTTACGGGACAAGCGGATCGTTTCTATACGGACCTAATCTACTACCCCGAGGGCGTTTCTCTTGCGAATCATCCGTTATTCCAATTGCACAGCTTTGTGGTCACTGCTCTGCAGTTGTTTATGCCGCTTTCCAACGCCTACAGCCTGACCCACTTGCTGATCATCTTTTCATCGGCTTGCGCAGCATATCTCTATCTCTTCTGGCTGTTAGAGGACAAATGGCTCTCTATCTTTGGCGCAGTAGTTTTCGGAATTAGCCCCCAAGTAATGGCGCATGCACACTGGCCCGAAATCGCCTGGATCGCGCCAATGCCGTTGGTCATCTACAGTTTTCACCGCGGCGTGCGCGAGCGGCGCATGAGATTGATCATCCTCGCCGGTCTCTTGACGGGATTGACCACTGAAGTCACCATGTACTTTTACGTTATTGTTGTGATAGCACTCGGTATATGCGTATTTGCGCTGAGCACGTCAAGGTGGCGAGAGAAAGCGTTTTGGCTACAAACGGCGCTACTCATTGCTGTGGTCGCGCTGTCAAGCACCTACAGATTGATTCCCATGCTGGAGAACCGAGAGGCGCTTAGTACAGCGATGGCCTATTATGGTCAAGAAGAGCGCAAGAACGACCTTGTATCCTTTGTTGTCAATCCCGGAAATCCAATTCTGGGTCCGCTTTCCGACACCATTCTTCACATAACTACAGACATCTCTATCAGCAAAATCAGCTACGTCGGGTTCTTACCGCTTGCCCTATTGAGCATCGGGCTTTTCAACAAAGGCACACGCCGAAAGATGCTGCCATGGTTGGGGCTGTGTTTGGTATTCGTCGTCCTGCACCTGGGCTCCAATCTCACGGTCAACGGAACCGCATTTGAGAGCATTAGGCTTCCAAAGCATTATCTCGATCGATTGCTGCCGTTCATATTTCAGGCATATCACAGGACAAACCACTTTATGGCGGGCGTCAGTCTGCCACTTGCGATTCTGGCATGCTATGGACTAGTCGCGCTTCAGCGCCGGTTACCGGCCTTCTCGCAACCCGGAGTCATAACGGTGCTTATCATATTAGTCGCGATAGAATACTACATTCCGATACCGAATGCGGCGCGTAATCCAATACGGGATGACCCCGTTTCCGGAGAACGGTTCGTATATATCGATTGGCTGGACCAAGAACGGGATGACGACATACGTCTGATCAATCTACCTATGGGACGCAAGAATGCCAAACTCTATCTCTATTTGCAGACGCTCAGCGGCTATCCTCAAACGGAGGGAGGCATCAGTCGCCCACCCGATAGCGCGTATAACTTTATCAAAGCGAATCACTTGCTTAATGCCTGGTACAACGAATATCCTATCAACTGCGAAATAGCAGACCGAGATACCTATCTTTCAGGGTTGAACCAGCTCGAGGAAGATGGTTTCACCCACATAGTCTATTATCGTGACTTTGAAGACTGGGAAAAGATTTTCGACAGTTTTCGAAATGTTCAGCCGGCTTACAGCGATGACTTCGTATCAATCTACAGGCTCAGCGACCTGCCCGACAGCTGTCCGGAAGATTTTAGCATTCGTCACCCATTCACTCGCGTCTACGCCGACGCTTTGCAGAAGAGTTCTATCATTGACGAACGACACGGAACAATCGTCATCTTTCCGCCGACTCTCCAGGTAAGCGATCATTTCAACTGGTATCTTCGCCAATTTGCATCGATCGACAAAACCGTCATGACTATTACTACCGGCATGCATACAACTATCGATATACAGAGTTCCGAATCAAGTTCTGTGGATCCACAAACCGCTGTGGAAATTCCAAGTGCGGTTTGGCTGGTCAATGATCGGCAGGGATTCAATGCCGAGCAGACTGAGGCATATCAGGAATGGTTCATGGAGCGATTCAAATACTGCGCGCGATTCCATGAGGACGACGACACGGCCATCGACTTATATCTAAGATCCAGTATTCCTTGTTCTGCGATGGACACGAGCAGCGCTCTCGGGGTCCGCTACGACGGTGGAGTTCGTCTACATAATTTGTCATATGATGTCAGTGCGGATGCAGTGCGTGTCTTCCTGTCGTGGACCAATGATACCAATAACAATTACTCGTTTTCGATACAGTTCTTCGACGAAGATGGGCAAAAGACACTGCAGTACGACAATGTGATTTACCGTGACTTACTGGAGGTTCGTGAGATAGACATCTCTTCGTTGCCGGATGGCATGAATACTGTAAAGCTGATCGTGTATGATTTCGAGACGCGAGTCAGCCGAGGCGGAACGGTATCTGATACGGCGGAGCGCTTTGAGCGTGAGCTGGAAGTTGCCAAGATCGAGGTGGATCGCTAGTTGAAGAGCACTGGCCGCTGGTCTCGGACGATGACTAGATGTGATGGTTATGTGCAGCTAGATAGACATGGAGCCTGTGGCGCGATTGACAACACGTATTTTTGTAGGCTATTTAGAGATTGATCGTGGCAACGAGTATGAACAAGGAGCCGATTCCGGTCATCACGTCAGTGGAAACCGCGGGTGCTTCGTTTGCGAATCTCCTTTGCCGCGTTTCCGGGCAACGGCTGGCGGCCGCTCCCGTCATTCTTGTTGTTGCCGCTTTGAGCATAAAGCAAATCGACTTTTATGCTGCGCGCAGCGATGAGTTGTACTCGATGTAAAACGCAGGGTTTTTCATCGATGGACCATATTCGCCCGCTGAAGTGATTGGGTCGCTACAGCAGGACAGCGCCAATCACATGCCCGGTTGCTTTTTGCTTGTTAGTGCACGGGGAAACCTAGTTATCATACGACCTAGCTGTAGGGCACGTCCTCGGCATATTCGCAGGCCTAATGTCTCTCGCTGTCGCCTTTCGAATGGCGCGTGATTTTGTCGCGCCCACAGTCGGCATGATTACCGTCCTTCTTGTGGCCGGCAATGCCAACAACAACGTTCATTACGCCGAGTTGCGGATGGATAGCTAGATCGTTCTTGCGTACGGCTTGGAGCTTTATTTCTACCTTCGCCTGACTGATGAGTCGCGGCAACTGTGGCAAAGGCAATTGGTCTTTTATGCTATATCCTGTGTGGCTTTACTGAGTCTGCATGCGCCTAGTGCTTTAGCGCTGCTGGCCGCTTTGGGCTCGCACCAGTTGCTTTTCGTATGTAAATCACGGCTTAGGTGCCGACAAATACAGTGTATCTTACCAGTTGCTTGCTTCTGATTGGGAAAGTGTTGCCCAGCTTGATCTTGCCCTAGCGCTCCTTTTGGGAGGCCGAGCCCACCAATTGCAGATTAATGACTCGCGGCTCAGCCCAGGCCGTTATCGTCTCATTGCGATCGTATACCATGGCGAATCCGGCGAAAGACTGCCATGGCTGGATAGCCCGGAGGACTCGCCGAAGATACTGCTTCTAGCTGAGGTGAGTATCCCAGGGAGCAATCTAGACCCGTGATGCGTTCGCCCTGATTTTCGGTTCCTTCGTCAGCGACCTGGTCCAGATGGTGGGCGCGCTATTATGTTCTCGAACGCTTAATTATCGATCTGAGCTTTGACACAATGCTCCACTGACCAGCCCGCCTGCGGATGAACACCGGACCGATCTTCCCAAAGCCGTCAGTGAAGCTGCTCGTCTGTTCGCCGTGATACCAAATCATCTGTTCCTTCCGTAAGCACATCGCCGCTGCAGACGTAAGCAGATCGCGCTCCAGCACGTTTGCCGGGGATTCATCCGTTACCGTCATCCACTCACCCTCAGACGCTTCGAGCTTGGCAACATAGCTCTCCGGTCGTGTCTAGGTGAGCGAGCCCATGATCGCACGGGCGCTTTTGAGAATGTCATCCGGAATCAGTTCAGGCGGGGATGGTTCCGGTTCCGCTACCGAGGTTCAGCAGCGACTAAAAAATCCACTTCGCCATCGACGATGTGCACGAAACCGCCGGAATTGGCAATCGCAGCCTTTAAGTCGTCCAGCGACCCGAGCGTGTAAAAGGGCTCATCTGTCTTTTGTCCGCGAAATTGCCATCTGACCTTCACCTGCCACTTGCCGCTATTTATGATGGGCTTTAGCAAGCGGCGGCGCTTTGCGCCCGGACCGCCATCCCGGCGTTTCTCGCGCCATACCAGCACATCCTGCCCTGCCCGCTTGTCACATTCCTCCCACAGGACGGCGGCGATCGCGGGTTCAAGGACGCAACGGTCGGCAAGATTAGCAGACCAATCCAGCGTCCATGCCTGGCCAGGTTGTCCGCATATGGCGCCAGCGCGGGGTTTTTGCTCGCAAAAAGTTGTTTTATAGGTAAAATAGGTTATACTCTTCTTGGTATGGACTTCGGGACAAATCCGGCTGGATCCCCTTGGGAAAGGAGCAAGGCGAGGTTGACAAATTGCAGCAGGACCATTCGTTAGCTTGCAAATCTGCAGAAGACAGGAGTACATCGATTATGTTACGTAAAGTTTTCCTGATTGTACTGATGCTGGCGCTGGTGAGCGCTTTCGCTGTCAGCGCGCAGGACGAACCGCAGTACGCCGGTTTGGACATGGATCTGTCCGGCATTAATATCAAGATGGCGAACATCGGCGGCGGTCAGTATGAAGCCATGTATAAAGCCATCTCAGTCTTCGAAGAAGCGACCGGCGCGACCGTGGAAATTGTCGCCTTGCTGGATGGCTTCGCGATTGACCAAAAACTCAAGGTCGACTTCGCCACTGGTGCGGCCGATTATGATGTGGCTTGGGATCACACCAGTTTTGTAGCGCAATACACGCCCTTCTTGCATCCGCTCCAAGACTTCTTCAGCGAAGAAGAACTGGCTGCCTTCAGCCCGGCAATCCTGGACGCCGCGACCATTGGCGGCAACCTCTATCTGATGCCGCGTCATGCTGATATTAGCCCGATTCACTATCGCGCTGACCTGTATTCGGACCAAGCCATCGCCGCCGAATACATGGATGCGACGGGCGAAGAATTGACCGTCCCGTCTACGCTGGAGCAGATCGACTCGCAAGCGCGATTCTTCGTTGACAACGGGCATGCCACCTTCGGTTACGTCTTGGCGGGCAAGGAAGAAGCCTTGACGGGCCGCTTCTACGAAATGCTCTTCGCCAGTGGTGGCGCGCTCTTCAACGATGCCTACGAGCCGACCTTCAATGACGAAATCGGTGTGGCCGTGGCTGAGCTGATCGCCGGCTGGTATCAGGACAGCATCATCCCGGCCGATACCACGTCGCTGCTCTGGGATGGCGTGGCGCAGAACTTCTGCAACAACGATGTTGCGATCAAGCTGGAGTGGTACGGCTGGTACGCGTACTTCCAGGATACGGACTCTTGCGCCGTGGCCGGCAACTTCGGCTTGGCCCGCGGCTTCACCGGTTTGTCAATTGGTGGCGACAACGTACGTCCCTCGGGTTGGGCGGGCGCGCATGCCTTCTCCATCCCGGCGACCGCGCCAAATCCGGCTGCGGGTGCCGAGTTGATCCGTTTCCTAAGCTCCGAGCGCGTCGCCTACGAAGAAGCGCTGCTGGGCTTCTTGCCGACGCGCAATGATGTTTGGGATCGCATCATCGCCGACGCCGCTGACGCCGAGAATTCGCTGGATCGCGAACGGCTGGAGCTGGCACGCATTCAAGTCGGCGAAGACTTCAAGACGCCGCCGCTGATCGCCGAGTGGATTCCCTTCTCCAACTTGTTCTACCCTCAACTGCAGGCGATTATCCTGGGCGATGTCTCCGCGCAAGAGGGCCTGGATGCCGCTGCCGAAGCTACTCGGGAGTTGATGGCTGACGCCGGGTACTACGAATAGAGGCGATTTTCACCATCCCCTTCCTCCTCGCGGGAGAGGGGATTGAATCTGTTTGAAGCCCCTCCCTGATTTTTGGCGAGGGGTTTGACGTGGGGGCTATACGCATCTGTCAAGTAGCGCATTGTAGACATGGCTGCCAATTCAATTAATCCGGTGGAAAAAGAAAGCCAGGCACGTTTCGAGGAAGTCAACCGGATTGATGCGGGCTTCTTTCCCTTTGCCATGATCTCGCCGGCAGTAGTGCTGATCATACTCGTGATCGGCTTTCCCCTGCTCTACTCCTTATATGTCAGCTTCACGCCTTATGAGCTGCTGAAGCCTAACAGCTTGAACTTCACGGCGGCCAAGGCGCTGCGGAATTACCAGAAACTGCTTAACGATGCGATCTTCTGGCGGTCGCTGTGGAATACGATTATCTTCCTGGCGGTGACGGTCAATCTCAGTTATGCGCTGTCCCTGGCGCTATCGCAATTGATGGCGCGGGTGACGGTCGGGCAGAGCTTGCTGCGAACGCTGCTAATGGTGCCGATGATGTTCGCGCCGATTCTGGTCGGCTTTCAGTTTCGCTGGTTCTTCAATGCCAATGTGGGGCTGGTCAATAACTTCTTGATCAGCGTCGGCTTAATTCAGGAACAGGGGCAAATCGCTTGGCTGGTGGATGTGCCGCTGGGCATGATTACCATCATCATCGCCTCGATCTGGATGAATATCCCGGTGATGACGATCATCTTGCTGGCGGGCACGCTGTCCTTGCCGACCGAGACTTTTGAAGCCGCCGAAGTCGATGGCGCATCCGGCTGGCAGAAATTCCGCTTCATCACTTTCCCGCTGCTGGCGCCGTTTTCCTATATTGCGTTGACAATCATGTCGCTGGATATCGCGCGCGCATTTGATATCGTGCGGATCATGACTGATGGTGGACCGGCGCGGCGCACGGAAATGCTCTGGACTTATATCACGCGGCTGGCAATCGAAGATACCAAGTTCGGCTTGGGCAGCGCGATGTCATGGATTACGGTGTTTCTGTCGGTGTTGTTCACGCTCTACTTTTTCCGGCAGTTGGTCAAGGCGAGGATCGTAAGATGATCACGCGCAGTGTGGGGCCCAACCGCCGGCGCAACGATATCATCTGGAATGGCGTCGCCTGGATGGTGCTGGTGGCGCTGGCGCTGCCGGCCTTCTGGATCATCATGACGGCATTCCGCCCCAATATAGAGATCAATACCTTTCCGCCGGTCTGGCTGCCACGGCGGCTGACGCTGGAAGCCTACGCTAATATGTTCGGACTGAATCCGGAAGTGCAGCAGCGGGTCGCGGTGGAAGCCTATCTGCGCAATTCGCTGCTGGCGTCGGGAGTCAGCACGGTGATCGCGGTGTCGCTGGGCACGCTGGCGGGTTATGCCTTTGCGCGCTTCCGTTTCCGCTTTCATACAACGCTGTTTCTGGGCATCATGCTATCGCGCGCCGTTCCTGGCGTGGCTTTGAGCTTGCCGCTATTTCTTCTTTTCAACCGCGTCGGCTTGGTGAACAATATACTTGGATTGGCAATCGTTTATGTCGCCGTCAATATTCCATTCACCGCCTGGCTGATGGATGGCTTTTTCCGGCAGATTCCCCAGGAATTGACAGAGTCAGCCTATATTGATGGCTGTGGGCATTGGTCAGCCTTTTGGCGAATTGAGCTGCCGCTGTCGCTGCCGGGTTTGGCGACAGCCGCCATTTTTGCCTTTCTGGCGGCATGGAACGAATTCCAGATTGTCAGTGTGCTGGCGCGCAATAATGCCGCCAAGACCTTCCCGCCGGGCTTGTTCGCCTTCACCGAGCAGTTCACGGTTGATTGGCGGGGCATGGCTGCGATGAGCGTGATCATGATGATTCCCGCAGTGATATTTGTGATTTTGGTGCAGCGCAATCTGGTCAGCGGCTTGACCTTTGGCGCAGTTAAGGGGTAAGTTTTTTCCACCGAGGGCACAGAGGGCATATAGATTAGTCTTAGTTCACTTGAGGAACAGGCGGCGGGTAGCGACATGAAAATTACCGACATCGAAATCAGGCTGTGCAAGCATCAGGAAGAGGTGATGAGCGCGACGGAGCTGCGCGATTCGCACAGGTCTGATCTGCATTTTCTCATCATCAGCATGAAAACCGATGAAGGCATTGATGGCGTCAGTATGGGGTTTGCCGGCATGGGGGCGGAGATGGCTGGAACAATTGCGGCGCAGTCCATCAAGCCCTTCTTTTTGGGTAGAGATCCCCTGGCGCGGGAGAAGCATTGGTATGACTTCAGGCGATATGACCGACACTGGCATTTGACGCCGGTTTATTCATATGGACCCTTCGATATCGCGCTCTGGGATATCGCCGGCAAGGTAGCCGGGCTGCCGCTCTACAAGCTGCTCGGTCACTTCCGCGAGAAGGTGCCGACCTACGTCAGTTCTATGTTTCTTGATACGCCCCAGGATTATGCCGATCAAGCTGCCGAGTTCAAGGGGCGTGGCTTCCACGGTTACAAGCTGCACCCGCCGAGCGATTATCATGAGGCGCTGGAGGCGTATCGGCTGTGCCGCCAGGAGATCGGCGATGACCCGCATTTCAAGCTGATGGCGGATCCGGTCACCACGCATACCTACTATGAAGATGCGTTGCGCATGGGACGTGAGCTGGAGAAGCTGGATTATTATTGGTTTGAAGAGCCGCTTTACGATGTGGATTTCAACGGCTTGCGCAAGCTGACGCGTGATCTGGATATTCCGATTTGCGGCACCGAGGTATTAGTCGGCTCGCATTATTCGACCGCCGAGTGCATCGCCAGTGGCGTAGTCGACATCGTGCGCAGCGACGTCTCCTGGAAAGGCGGGGTGACGGCGGTGATGAAAACGGCGAATCTGGCGGAAGCCTTTGGCATGCGCTGTGAAGTGCACACTGCCATTTACCCGGCGCTGGAGATCGTCAATCTGCATTGCTGCTGCGCGATTTCCAACTGTGAGTTCTTTGAAGCGCTGATACCGAGCTCGCTAATGAAACTGGGCATCAAGAATCCGATTCAGATCGATGCCGAGGGTTACGCGCATCCGCCGCAGGGTGCTGGCACCGGCATCGAGTGGGATTGGGATTTCATCGACAGGGCGACAGTGGCGGTGATGTGAGAGCTTTATGTCCAAAATTGTCAGTGGAATCGTAGGGGCGATCTATCAGGTCGCCCGCTTGGTTTCATCACCTGGCAATTCGAAGTCAACACGCCTAGTCGCAGTGGAAGACCTCCTCAATCGTCTTCCACCATTCGCCTTCGACGAGGTCTTCGACCGGTTTCTGCATCGGCTTGCACAGGTCCCACCATTTTTGCGTGGTCTCGTCAGCCGCCATCTTGGCCGCATCGGCTTCAAAGTCGTCGCCGTGATATTCCATGTAGGCGAAGAGCAGATCGCCGTAGCGATAAATTGAATAATTGCGGATATTGCATTCCGCGATCTTTTTCAGCACGCCGGGCCAGACATCCGCGTGCAGGCGGATATACTCGGCGGCGTCTTCCGGTCGCAATCCAATGACTTGTCCAAATCGTTGCATCTTGATTCTCCTAATCCGTCTGCTTGTTGAAGTTCTCCGGCTGGCGATATTTCACTGTTTGCAGATGTTCGCAATATAGCGCGAGAACACCCTCATTCTTGCAAACTTCGTAACTGACTTTGACCAGACCCATTTCAGCATACTTCGGCTCCTTGCTCAAGTGCGTGCGCACGGTGTAGATGGTATCGCCGATGAATACCGGTTTAATGAAGCGGAGTTTGTCGTAGCCATAGCTGAAGGTATGGATGTTATTGTGCGCCATCAAGCCCAGACCGATGCTGAAGACCATGGAGCCGGCCACCAGTCGCTTATCGAAGATGCCTTCGTCGCGAGCGAAAATCTCATCGGCGACGTAGGGGTGCATATCGAGCACAATGGCGTTGAAGATCATGCACTCGCCTTCGGAGAGGGTGCGGCGGATGGATTTGATCTTGAAGCCCAGCTCGAAGTCCTCGTACATCCAGGTTTCGGTGTTGAACAGCGGCAGGTCTTTGTGCATTTCAACCGGCGTATTTTCCGGCCGTGTTTTTTCTGGCATCAAAATCTCCTCAACTTGAAATGGCAAATTCTGACAAGATGCGCCGAGTATCTTCGCCAATGCGAGGCGCGCCCTTGGCGCTCTTCAAGACTTCCCCGTCGATGCGTATGGGGCAGCGCAATGTATCGAGCTTGACATTTTCATCGCGCGACACTTCCTGAATCATATCGATGACTTCAAAGCCTTCGTGCTGCAGCAGACGGTCCCAGGTCAGAACATCGGCGCACCAGATATCCTGCGGCTCTAGGATGTCGAGCCAATGCTGCGTCGAGTGCGTTTTCAGGTGATCAACCAGGATCGCCTTGATTTCGTCCCGCTTTGTGAACCAAGTGGCGGTATCGGCGTAGGATAGCAGCGGGGGGCAATCCAGCAAGTCGCCCAAAACGGGGATCGAACCCATCGCCAGCGCCAGAAAACCATCGGCAGTCTGGTAAATGCCGTAGGGCGCCGCCAGGTAAGCGTGGGCGTTGTTGATGGTGCTGCGCCGGGGCAGCTTGCCGCCGTCATTCAGATGGGTGGTGAGCACTTCAAACTGAAAATCGAGGATCGACTCCAGCAAGCTGACCTGGACCAGTCCGCCCTCCCCGGTCACACCGCGGCGGACGAGGCAAGCCAGAATGCCTTGCACCAAATGGGCGCCGGCAAAGAGATCGACGACCGCCAATCCGAAAGGCGTCGGCGGCCGATCGGCATCGCCGTTGAGCCAGACCAAGCCGGAGATCGATTGCAGCAGGAGGTCTTGCCCCGGCTTGTAGACCCAGGGTCCTTCATTGCCATAGCCGGTGATTTCGCCGTAGACGATGCGCGGATTGATTTCACGCACCGCCTCATAATCCAAGCCCAGCCGCGCCATCACGCCGGGTCGGAAGTTCTGAATGATGACGTCCGCCTGCTTGATCAGTTCTTTGGCGCGGTCGAGATCAAGCGGGTCTTTCAGGTTGGCTGCGAAGCTCTCCTTGTTGCGATTGATGGAGTGGAAGAGTGTGCTTTCACCGTCCAGTTCCAGTTCCGAGATGTAGAGCTGCCGGCAGAGATCGCCACCGTCCGGTCGCTCGACTTTGATGACGCGCGCGCCCATATCGGCGAGGCGCAAGGCAGCCGATGGACCTGACAGAAAGATGCTGAAGTCCAGTACCAGTAAACCTTCTAATGGTCTCATTGTCGCTTCTGTCTCCTCGACGGCTTCTCGATATTTCGCGCTCGGCACCTTGTTTTGCGCCGCATCTTTGTTTTGCTTGCAAAAAGACTTTTTGTCCGTAAAATATAGTCAGCAAAGTCAATTCTGTCAAATGATCCGGCGTGCGAGATTAATAGCTTCTGGAGGCGTAGATGGTTAGGGTCGATACACATCAGCATTTTTGGAATCTGGATGAAGTGGCTTATCCTTGGCTGGTGCCGGCTTACGGTCCGATTTACCGGACGTATACCGCCGATGAGTTGGCGCCGCAGTTGGCGGCGTCGGGCGTGGATAAGACCGTGATCGTGCAGGCGATGGATTCATACGCCGATACCGACTCGATGTTGGCGATCGCGGAAAACTATGATTGGGTTGCAGGCGTGGTCGGCTGGGTGCCGCTACATGACCCCGACGAAACTGCAAAGAAGCTGGATGAGTACGGGCAGAACCCGTATTTCAAAGGCATGCGACATCTGATTCACGAAGAGACTAATCCGGAGTGGGTCCTGCAAAAGCAGATGATCGAGGGCCTGCGGATCCTGGCGGATCGCGGGCTGACCTTTGATGTGGTGGCGGTATTCCCAAATCACCTCAAGCATGTGCCGACTCTGGCGGAGAAGGTGCCGAACTTGAAGATGGTGATCGATCACCTGGCCAAGCCGCCGCTGGGCGACGAAGACCGAGCGGTCTGGCGCGAGCAGTTGGCCGCCGCCGCTGAAAGCCCCAATGTGTACGCCAAGGTCTCGGGCTTGAACACGGTGACGCCCGACTTCGATAATTGGACGTATGAAGAAATCAAGCCACTGGTAGATTATGCCATTGAGCAGTTTGGCGTTGACCGCCTGATGTTTGGAAGTGATTGGCCGGTGGCGGTGCTGGCGGGCGATTACGCCAAGGTTTGGGCGGAGACGAACAAGTGCCTGGCGGATCTTTCGGCGGACGAAAAAGACGCCGTCCTGGGCGGGACGGGCAATGCCTTTTACAAGCTGAATCTGTAAATCGGACGCCTCATAAAGCGGACAAGGGTGTGCCACCCGCTGCGCTGGATTCGTAAGCGGCTTCTACAGTCGCCATCGTCTGAATGGCATCTTCCACCGATGTAGGCAAGGCGCTGGTCTCGCCGTTGGCGTAGCGCATTAAGCTCGCCATGGTGCCGATGAATCCTTCGGGAAACCAGGAGCCGCTGATTTCAATCGAATTCCACTGAGGGTCGGCGCCGTCGTCCAGCAGAATGTACTCAAAGCGATCGGGGACGCCGTCGGGATAATTCATATTCAGGCCGGCGCGGATTTGAATGGCGCCCTTGCTGCCCTCGAATTTTACGTAGGATTGCTGCTTTTCGGCGCCATAAGCGTGACTGTGGTTGGTCATTACATTGACGCGCGGGTTATCGCCGTAATCCATGATGATCATGGTGCGCGTGCCGCCGCGCAGATTGGGCGCAGTCGGGTGGCTCATGGTCTTGGCGTAGACGCCTTGCGGCGTGCCGCAGAAGGAACGAACAAGATCGACATAATGGATGCTGTGATAGAGGATCTCGACCCGGGGCAAGGGGAAGAGGAATCCCCACAGATGCCAGGGCGTATTGACCTGAACGCGGAACTCAATATCGTAAAGCTCGCCCAGCAGGCCACGCTCGATCATGTCGCGGGCAGCAATGATGAAGGGCGCGAATCTCAGCTGGAAGTTGATGGCGGCAGCGAGTTTCCGTTCGCGGCAGATACTCAGGATTTGTCGAGCTTCCGCCAGGTCTTCACCCATCGGCTTCTGTATGAGCACGGCGCGCCCGGCGGGAACCTGGCGCAGGATATCGGCGATGGCGCTGCCCGGCACGGCGACATCAAAAACGGCGTTGTCCGGCGCCTGCTCGATCGCTTCATCCAGCGAGTCATAGAGCCGTGGAATGCCAAATTTCTCCTGCATCATGGCTGCGCGTTCGCTATTGATATCGAAGCCGCCGACCACCTCAAACCCGGCGATATTGTAGGCGGGGTAGTGGGCGTCATGCACGATCCCGCCCAAGCCGATGCTCACGATCGGCAAAGGGTTGGCGGGCAGAATCGCTTTTTGGCGGATGTCAAATGCGGGCATGTGAGTTCATCCTCTTTGAGTAACGCTTGGGTTAGTAGGCTGCTAACGCGGGCTGTCCGGCGAAGTCGGTCAAGCCGGCGCGCTGGTTGATTTGGCGGGCGCAGTGCAGCAAGGCGTCGATCACTTCTTGCAAATCTCTGCTTTGACGACTGGTAGTGAGTTGGGTAATGGCGATAGCGGCAGTGACGCCTACTGCCGGATTGCCAATCAGCACGGCAGTATCATGCAAGCCGATGAAGGATTCATCAACAGCGGTGGATATGCCGCTGCGGCGGATTTCAGCGATGCGCTGCCAGAAGAGATCGTGTTCCACCGCTGACATTTGTGGATAGTCCCCGTCTTCTTCCAAGACGGTATTGAGGCTGGTGTCATCCATCGCCGCGAGAAGCAGGCGGCCGGATACAGTGGATACGAGAGGGAATGAGGTGCCGACCGACACCGTGATCTGAACCTTCTCCGGGCTTTCGGCTTGACCGACGACGAGCAATTGTCGATGTTGAATGACGCTGATATGGCAGGATTCCCGAATTGTCTGGGCGAGTTCTTGCATTGGCATGTTGGCGACGTGCAGCAGGTGCTTCAGCGGTGAATGGCGATTCGCCAATTCGAAAAGCTTGAGCGTAAGGATGTATTTGCCATAGTTCTCGTCCTTGACGACGTAGCCCCTGTCAACGAGGCAGTTCATGGTCCGGAAAAGTTGGCTGGCGCTGTGCGTCGTCATCTCGGAGACTTGCGACAGGGAGAGAGGTTCGGCGGCTTGCGCCAGCAGCTCGAGTACCGCCAGACCCTTTTCCAAAGCCGGCACACTGTAATTTGGTGCTGTTTTCATCTCAACCATAGTGATTCTCTTCCAGCGCTTGTCTACGGCGGCGCGGCGGGACGGGCTAGTCCGCCGGAGCGAATTCCTTGCGCTGCACCAGATAGAGGTGCTGGCAGGCGAGAACAATATCGCCATGCTGGTTAAAGATCTCCACCTGTTCGATGACATAGCCATGGTCGGGACGCTTTACGTAATCGCGTTTTTCGCTGATCGTGGCTTTGACAGTTATGGTATCGCCGATGAAAACTGGACGGATAAAACGGATTCGGTCATAGCCGTAGGAGAAGGCGACCGGATTGATCTCGTTTGCGGTCATGCCGATGCCGACGCTCAAGATCAAGGTGCCGTGAGCGATTCGCTCTTTGAATTCCTGGGTTTTGACCCATTCGGCGTCCATGTGATGGGGGAAGAAATCGCCGGTCTGGCCCGCGTGCAGCACAATATCAGCCTCGGTGATGGTCCGGCCAAAGGTTTCGCGGCTTGAGCCTATTTCATAATCTTCAAAATAGATGGTTTTGATCATGGATATTTCCCGGGGATGAACTGGAATGGGCGATCGATCGCGCTTTGCTTGACAAGAGTAAAGTCTCTCACTATATTTTGCAGATAAAATTGTATTTTGCAAGCAAAATACACCTTGTGTGAGGATAATCTGTGAAGAAAGAGGGGGACGGGCATGGGAGCAAAGACTAGCTTACGCGGCATCACCTGGAATCATTCGCGCGGCTTCGTCTCGGTAGTCGCGACGGCGCAGCGATTCAGCGAAATGCGCCCGGAAGTCGAAATCACCTGGGAGAAGCGCTCGCTGCAAGAATTCGCTGATGCGCCCATTCAAGGCTTGGCGGAGGATTACGACCTGCTGGTAATCGATCACCCCTGGGCCGGTTACGCTGCCTACAGCGAGATTCTGCTGCCCCTGGGTGAGATCATGCCGGCGGCCTTCATGCGCGATCAAGCGGAGAACTCGGTCGGCCATTCGCATCCCAGTTATATCTTCGATGGCAGTCAATGCGCGCTGGCAATTGATGCGGCGACGCCGGTCGCCTCCTATCGGCCTGATCTGCTGGAACGCTATGAGTTGGAACGCCCGCGCAGTTGGCGCGATCTGCTGGCCTTGGCGCGTCAGGGACGGGTGATCATGCCGGGGATTCCGATCGATACCCTGATGAACTTCTACATGCTTTGCGCGACCCAGGGCGAGCCGCCTTTTGTCGACGATGAATGGGCAGTTTCGGACGACATGAGCAACCAGGCGCTGGAGCAATTGCGGGAGTTGGCTAGTCTGTGCCCGAAGAAAATTTTCAATTGGAACCCGATTGCAGTGTATGAGACGCTGTCGCGGCGCGATGACTTTGTCTATTGTCCCTTTGCCTACGGCTATTCGAATTATTCGCGCGCCGGTTATTCGGATAAATCTCTTACTTTCGATGACATGGTGGATATCGATGGCCGGGGACGCTGCCAGACGACGCTCGGCGGCACCGGCCTGGCGATTTCCAGCAGCTGTCAAGCGCGTGAGGTTGCGCGGGACTACGCGATGTTCACGGCAAGCCCGCAAATACAGCGCACGCTGTTCTTTGAAAATGGTGGTCAACCGGGGCATCGAATAGCGTGGCTGGATGAGGAAGTCAATCGACGCTCGAAAAACTACTTCCGGAATACTTTGCCCGCATTGGACCGCGCCTACTTGCGTCCGCGCTTCCCGGGTTATCTGCATTTTCAGGATCACGCAGGCGAACCGATTCGCCGGTATTTAATGGAGGGAGGCGACGAGCGCGGCGTGCTGGCGGAATTGAAGCGCCTGTTCGAGGAAGCCAAGGGGCTGTATCCGGCTTGAGCAGAACGAGTCCGCTTTCCGCTGTTGCCTTGGTTCCCGGGCCGGGGAACTTGCTCTCAGTAAAAGACCAACCAGCCGGCGGCGCGCCCGATGGAACAGTTTCGAAACGCAATTCGCCTTGGTTGTGAAGCCGAGGATTTGACTAGCGTTTTCGAAAGTGTTAAGTTCGATGTGTCGGGAACTCATGCCGTGAACTATTCCAAACATTAGACATATAGCGATAAGGAGGATTGAGGTCGACGAACAATCGTATAAATAGTCAAGGTCAGACTCATTTAAGTCTATTTTGGGAGAACAACATGACTATGAAACGCTCTATCACATTTACAATCGTTTTGCTTGTCCTATTGGGCAGCTTGACGCCTGTCTTTGCACAGGACATGATGTATTCGGAAGCGCCGATGCTGGCTGAACGGGTGGCGGCCGGCGAACTTCCAGCGGTTGAAGACCGCCTGCCAAGCAATCCCAAGGTCATTCCGGTCGTTGACGCAATCGGTACTTATGGCGGGACATTGCGCTTTGGCGATATCGGTGAACGCCTTGACGAAGGTCTGCGGATCCGTCATACCGGGCTTTTCCGTTACAACTTCACCGCCAGCCAATATCAGGCGGATTTGGCTGAAAGCTGGGAATGGACCGACGAGAATCGCACGCTGACAATTAAGCTGCGCGAAGGTCTACGGTGGTCGGACGGCGATGACTTCAACACAGAAGACTTCCGCTGGCATTGGGAAGATATTCTGAGTGATCCCGATATTAGCCCCAATGGCCCCGGCGGTTTCTGGCGCCCTGGGGGCGAAGTGGCGACCTTTGAAGTGATCGACGATTACACCTTCAGTTATACCTGGGCGATCCCCTATCCGATTGCCATGGATAGCTTTGGGCGTACCCACTTTTCCAGCGATAACAGCTTGTACGGTCCGTCACACTGGCTGAAGCAGTATCATGCCAAATACAGTGAAGACGCGCAGGCGCTGGCGGAAGAAGCCGGCCTGGAAACCTGGGTTGATCTCGTCAACAGCAAACGGGCTCAAGGCTACAATCTGTCCGCACAACCATTGGACCGCCCGTACATGGACAGCTGGGTGCCGATCATCATCGAAAGTGACCGCGTCCTGCTGGAGCGCAACGCCTTCTTCCATCAGGTAGACGAAGAGGGTAATCAGCTGCCGTACATGGACTACATTGAAGTGTCGCTGGCGGGTGACCTCGACATTTATGCCTTGCGGCTTTCGGCAGGCGAGCTCGACTTCGGCGTGCGCTACACGCGTCCGACTGATTTGAGGCTGTACCGCAGCGAGGAGGAAGCCGGCGGATTCACGACGTATATCGCGCAATCGCTGCGTCCGTCAGAATTCTCCCTATTCCCCAATCAGAACTATCCCGATGACGTCCTGCGCGAGCTCTTCCAAAGCGTCGATTTTCGTGTGGCGCTGTCAATGGCAATTGACCGCGACGAGATGAACGATGTGCTCTTCTTCGGGCTGGCGGCGCCGCATCCGGCAACACCGCTGAAGACCCTGCCCTGGTTCAACGACGAGTGGTTCAGCGAAAAAATCGAATACCATCCGGATAAATCCAATGCCTTGCTTGATGGACTTGGCTTGACCGAACGCGATGATGCCGGTTTCCGTCTGTTATCGGATGGCCGGCGCGCGACAATTATCGCGCATGGACTGGTGGACCATCAGTCAGGATGCGAATTGATGGCCAGCGATTTTGTCGATATCGGCGTCGAATTGATCTGTCAAGGCAGCTCGCCCGATCTGATATTTGATCTGTATAACAGCGGCGAGGTCATGACCATCATGTGGCATATCGGTCGCGCAACCCTCTTCGGACGCGGCACGCCCGATCACTTCGCCGTTAACGACCCTGTGCGCCACTTCTGGGCATTTCAATGGGCTTCATGGATTTCGTCGGGTGGCACAGCCGGCATTGAGCCGCCACAGGAAATTAAGGATCTCAACGAGATGTGGGACGAATTCAGCCAATATCCAAGCGACTCTGCCGAAGCCGCCGAATTGGGCGCGCAATATTTCGCCTATTGGGGAGAGAAACTGCCGATCATCCCGTCAGTTGGCTTGACGCCGCAGCCGGTCATTTACTCGAACAGGTTGCGCAACGTGCCGACCGAGGATTTGTTCTGGGGATCCGATACCAACTTCTACGCGCCCTTCCATATCGAACAGTGGTACATCGACGAAGGCTAGCAATAGTCTGAAACATCTTGGACGGGATGCCTCTTTTGCCGGGGTATCCCGTCCCGAAGACAGATGTACCTGGAAATCGCGCTGGCTTTGACCCGTGACGCCGGCCTTCGAGCGCGTAGAGAAGGCCCAACCCAAATACACTGCGTATTCCGCCGTCATGCAATGACTTTGTTCTGAGTACATTTAGAGACTCGACATGAGTTTTGGCAAATATCTGGTCCAGCGTCTTATCTACGCCTTTCTCGTGCTGATTGTCATCAGCTTTCTGATATTTATGATTGTCCAACTGCCCCGCGGCGACGCGGTTGACCGCATTGTTAACGCGCGTCAAGCGGATGGCGACATCATCACTAAGGAAGACGAAGCGGCCTTGCGAGCGCAATATGGACTCGACAAGCCTATCTATGTCCAGTATTTCATATGGGCGACGCAATTTGCGCAAGGCAATATGGGCCAATCCATGCTGGGCATTCCGGTGCAAAAGCTCATCAATGAGCGCATTGCCGCCACTATGCTGCTGTCCATCATCTCCCTCATCGTGACCTATGCAGTGGCCGTCCCGATCGGCATTTTCAGCGCAACGCATCAGTACAGTCTGGGCGATTACTTCTGGACATTTGTCGGTTTCATCGGGTTGGCGACCCCCAACTTTTTGCTGGCGCTGATTTTGCTTTTTCTATTTCATAAATTCTTTGGTTTGAGCATTGGCGGGTTGTTTTCGCCGGGCGTGGAAGAGCAGCCCTGGTCCCTGTCGAAAGCGCTTGACCTACTCAATCACCTGTGGATACCGATTGTCGTGATCGTCACTGCGCAGACCGCGGGCACGATCCGCACCATGCGCGCCACGCTGCTGGACGAACTCGGTCAACAATATGTGGTCACCGCACGCGCCAAAGGCATGCGTTACCATCAACTGCTGTTCAAATATCCGGTGCGGCTGGCGCTCAACCCCGTCGTGAACTCCATCGGCTATATTCTGCCGCGCCTCATCTCCGGGCAGACCATCGTCGCCATCGTGCTGAACTTGCCGACATTGGGCCCGCTTCTGTTCAGCGGCTTGCTTGCGGAAGATGTTGAGCTGGCGACCAGCATTCTTATGATCCAGAGTATTTTGGCTGTCATCGGCGTGATTCTTGGCGACATCATTCTGTCGCTATACGACCCGCGCATCCGCATGGAAAAGGGGGTGACATAATATCGGCATCAATCGATGAAGCCAGCGGCGCGACAGCACCACGGAGTGTTATCTCCACTGCCGAAGAGCGCTATTACATCGCCTCGCAACAGCAGTTGATCTGGAGGCGTTTCAGGAAACATCGGCTTGCCGTGATCTCCGCCGTGATCCTGATCATCATGTATTTCCTGGCATTCACCTACGAAATTTGGACGCCCTATCGCGCCGTTACCCAACATCAGGGTTTCGTCAATACTCCGCCGACGCCGATCCACTTTTTCGACGCGCAAGGCAATTTTGTCGGTCCCTTTGTATATGGTCTCCATTACGAGCTCAACATGGATACGTTTGAGCGCATCTATACCGAAGATACCGATACGATCCATCGCATCCGATTGTTCGCGCGCGGCGAGACGTATCGCTTCTGGGGCCGATTTCAGATGGATCGACACCTCTTTGATGCCGGCGAGGGCAAGGTCTTCCTGCTCGGATCGGATCAACTGGGGCGCGATGTGTTTTCGCGCATCCTGGCAGCCAGCCGCATCAGCCTGACCATCGGCTTAGTCGGTGTGCTGCTGAGCTTTTTTCTGGGCGCGACTTTAGGCGGCATTTCCGGCTTCTATGGTGGCGCAATTGACATCGTAATTATGCGCTTCACCGAGATATTGAGCGCCATACCGCAGATTCCGCTTTGGATTGCCCTGGCGGCCATTGTACCCATTGATTGGCCCGTCACGCGGACATACTTTGCCATTACTCTAATCTTGTCGACGATGACCTGGACGGGTCTGGCGCGAGCTGTGCGCGCGAAGCTGCTGGAAATGCGCGAACAAGATTACATTATGGCGGCCAAGATCGCCGGCGCAAGCGATATCCGTATCATCTATGACCATCTCTTGCCGGGTTATATCAGCTTTCTCATCGTCAATATCACGATCGCGATTCCGGGTATGATCCTGGGGGAAACTGCGCTCAGCTTTCTCGGGTTGGGAATACGCCCGCCGGCAGTCAGCTGGGGCACTTTGCTCGAAGGCGCGCAAAACATCTCGAACATCGCCTTGTATCCCTGGCTGTTAACACCGGCGCTCGCTGTCATCGCGACGGTACTGCTGTTCAACTTTGTGGGTGATGGCTTGCGCGATGCCGCCGACCCCTTCAAGGAAATATGATGCCATCCGATGTTTTGCTCGAAGTGAAAGACCTGCACACTTATTTCGAGCTTGAAGAGGGCACGCTAAAGGCTGTCAACGGGGTATCTTTCACCATAAGGAAGAACCGAACGCTGGGCATCGTCGGCGAGTCCGGCTGCGGCAAAAGCGTGACTGCACAATCGATCATGCGCATCACGCCCAAACGGAACAGCCGCATCATCGGGCAGATTCTGCTGCATAACGAGGCAGGCGTGACTGACGTCGTACAATTGGATGAAGACGGCGAAGAAATGCGCGACCTGCGCGGACGTGATATCGCCATGATCTTTCAAGAGCCGATGACCGCCTTCTCACCGGTACATACGGTCGGCAATCAGATCATGGAGGCGCTTTTTATACATGGCGAGAAGGACAGGAACGCGGCCCGCAAACGCGTCATTTCGCTGCTGGACGAGGTGGGCATTCCAGCGCCCGAAAGACGCATCGACGAGTATTCCTTTCAACTGTCGGGAGGGATGCGCCAACGCAGCATGATTGCGATGGCGATCATTCTTAATCCGCGCTTGCTGATTGCTGACGAGCCGACGACCGCATTGGATGTCACCATTCAGTCCCAAATACTGCGCCTGATGAAGCGGCTGCAGCGGGACAATGGCATGGCGATCATGTTCATCACTCACGATTTGGGGGTTATAGCCAACATGGCGGATGATGTTGCCGTTATGTATCTGGGCAAAATAGTCGAATATGGCGCGTCGCGGCAGATATTCAAAGACGCCAAGCATCCGTATACCAAGGGCTTAATCCGATCAATTCCAAAATTCGGGTCGACCGAAGGCAAGTATCTCGCAACCATCAAAGGGACAGTGCCGGTGCCTTTGGATCCACCCGATGCCTGCCCGTTTGCCAATCGCTGCAGCGAGTTTATCGCCGGCAAATGTGATGTTCGCATGCCGCCTGCGGTCACGGTGGCGCCGGGGCACAGCGTCAGTTGCGTGCTATATGAATAGGAAGTGAGTCAGGAGCGCTGTGCTGCCCACAGGCTGCCCGCTCTGTTTACTAACTAAGAACGGAATCTATTGCCGTGAACGAACTTTACCTCGAAAACGAATGGGAACGCACCGAGCCCGATCTGCTGGCTTATGTCCCTCGAGACTTCATTGGACCCGGCGCCTGCAATCAGCACTTCTTGGTCGCAAAAACACCGCCGGGCACCTTGCTGGGCTTTTGGACACAATCTACCTTTGAGAATGCTGGTGATCAGCGGGTGGTCTTCAGCCGTTCTTTTGATTGTGGGGTGACCTGGTCACAACCGCAAGTCATTGATGGTCCGCAAGCCGATGACGCACAGGGAACGGGGCTGGCAAGTTGGGGATTCCCAATTGTCGCGCCTAATGTGCTAGCGGATGGGGGGCATCGTGTCTATTACATCTACAACAAGAATGTGGGAGTTGACGATGCCCGCGAGGACACGACCGGGATGGTGCGCTGTCGCTTCTCCGATGACGATGGGTGTACATGGATCGCCGCCACCTACGATTTTCCGATTGCGCCGAGCGCTATCAGTCATCCAGACCCGGCCGTGCCGCCAAATTGGATCGTCTATCAAAACATTTTTGTCACGCCGGAAAACCATGTGCTGGCGCCCTTTACGCGCTGGGCAAGCAACACGGTTGATCCCGCGGTCAAGCTCAACCTGAATTTGCTGGAACATTGGTCGGAGATTTATTTTCTCCGCTTCGAAAACATCCTCACCGAGCGCGACCCTGAAAAACTGATCGTGAGCACCTGGCCCAAATCGCCGCATGGCATACAAGTTGAAAATCCTTACCGCCCGGGCGTCAGTGTCGCCCAGGAACCAACGGTGCAGGCGCTGTCTGAAGGGCGGCTCATTTGCGTCTTTCGGACATTACGTGGCGTCAACTATTACGCGCTTTCGGAAGATGATGGACGCTCCTGGGACAAGCCGCGCGTACTTCGCTATGGGCCGGGCGAGAATCCCATTCTCAATCCCATGTCGCCCAGTCCACTTTATCGCTTGCATGACGGACGCTACCTGCTGCTGTTCTACAACAACGACGGTACTGCCAACGGCGGTAAATCGCCGATTGATTCCAAACACAATCGATACCCGGTCTGGTTGACCGTCGGGCGGCAAATCGCCGGCGAAAAAGATCATCCTCTACGCTTTGGACCGCCGAAACTTCTAGCCACATCCAACGGCGTGTTGCTGCCCTATACCGGCGGAACCCAGGTCGCGGTTTACCCCAGCCTTGTTGACGACGGCGAAGAGCGCATCCTGTTTTATCCCGATCGCAAACATTATCTGTTGGGAAAGTACATCACAGATGAATGGTTGCGAGACTGTGACCCGGCCTTTAATTCGGTGCGCCTGCGTCCGCCAATTGCTATTGATGCCATAAAGGGATAAACCTCGATGAGCGACTCCAGGCTGCTGGAAGTACGCGGGCTAAAGAAGTATTTTCCTATCGAACAGGGATTTCTGCGGCGCGTCGTCGGGTATGTGCGCGCCGTCGACCATGTCAGCCTAAGCATCGCCAAGGGCCGGACACTGGGCTTGGTCGGCGAATCCGGATCGGGCAAAACGACATTGGGTCGTTGTATTATGCGAGCCATTGACCATACCGCCGGTGAAATCCTGTTTCATCACGAGGGAGTGACCACTGACCTTGCTCAATTGAGCCGGCGAGATATGCGTGAGTTTCGTAAACACATGCAGATGATTTTCCAAGACCCCTATTCCAGTCTGGACCCCCGAAAAACCGTCTTCGACATCGTGAGCGAACCATTGCGCATCAACAGGATGGCGGCGGGAAAAGTGTTGGAAGACCGTGTACGCAGGTCGCTTGAGCTGGTCGGTTTGGATGTCCGTTATATGAAGCGTTTTCCCCATGCCTTTAGTGGCGGTCAGCGACAAAGAATTGGGATCGCCCGCGCGCTGAGCATCAATCCGCAGTTGATCGTCTGTGACGAGGCCGTCTCGGCATTGGATGTATCGGTTCAGGCGCAGATTCTAAATTTATTGAAGGATTTGCAGGAGGAGTTTAACCTCACCTACCTGTTTATCGCCCACGACCTGAGCGTGGTGGAGCATGTGTCGGATGACGTCGCCGTGATGTATGTGGGCAAGCTGGTCGAACAGGCGCCAACTCAAAACCTGTTTGCCCGCCCCCGACACCCGTATACCGAAGCGCTCTTATCCGCCATCCCGCGGCCAGACCCTGATCGTCCTTTGCCCGAGTCCGGCGGCATTGAAGGCGAATTGCCGGACCCGGCGAATCCACCGCCCGGCTGTTACTTTCATCCACGTTGTCAATATGCTGAGGAAATATGCCGGGAACAGGAGCCGCCGCTGGTTGAGGTCGCGCCGGGCCATACCGCCGCCTGTCATTTTGCTGAAGACCTGGAATTGCAGGGTCTTGAGAATTGAGGATAAGTGATGTCAGACAATCGACATATTGAAATGGGATACGAAATCCCAACGGAACGTTATAGCGATCAGCCTTATGTGATCAAGACGGACGATGGCGCCTGGCTCTGTACAATAACGACCGGCGGCGGTATCGAGGGAGCAGAGGGGCAGCACATCATCGCGACGCGCAGCACGGATCAAGGGCGATCCTGGTCAGCGCCTGTCGATATCGAACCGGCGGACGGACCGGAAGCCTCCTACGCCGTGCCCCTGAAAGTGCCGAGTGGCCGAATTTACCTGTTCTATAATCACAACACAGATGACCGCCGCCACGTCATCGCTGATGACCCGCCTTACAAAGATGGCAAATGCTTTCGCGTGGATTCTCAGGGGTATTTTGTCTTCAAATACACCGACGATCACGGCCGGACATGGTCCTCAGAACGTTACAATGTGCCCGTGCGCGAGATGGCGATTGACCGGGAAAATGCTTACGGCGGCGAGAACCGCTACTTCTGGAATGTAGGAAAGCCGATCATTCATGATGGCGCGGCCTTTGTTTCGCTGCATAAAGTCGGCGGCCTCGGTCATGGTTTTTTCACTCGCTCGGAAGGCGTACTGCTGTGCAGTGAGAACATCATGACGGAAACCGACCCGCGAAAGATCGTTTGGGAGACCCTGCCTGATGGCGATGCCGGCTTGCGCACGCCTCCTGGAGGCGGCCCTATTGCCGAAGAACATAGCTACGTCGTGCTTAGCGATGGCGCCTTCTACAGTGTCTATCGCACGATCGACGGACATCCTGCCTGCGCCTACAGCCGCGACGCCGGCCGTACCTGGACGCAGCCGGCGTACAAGCGTTTTGCCAATGGCCGCTTGATGAAGCATCCGCGCGCCGCCAACTTCGCCTGGAAGTGTGACAATGGAAAATATCTATACTGGTTCCACAACCACGGCGGCAACTGGTATGAAGATCGCAATCCGGTGTGGTTATGTGCCGGCGTCGAAGCGGATACAGATGAAGGTCGCGTCATCCTGTGGTCACAGCCGGAAATCGCGCTCTATGATGACGACAGTTTTGTCCGAATGAGTTATCCCGATCTGGTTGAGGAAGCCGGCTGTTATTTTCTGGTGGAAACGCAAAAGGACAAAGCTCGCGTCCATCAGCTGGACCCCACCCTGCTGGAAGGATTGTGGCGTCAGTTGGATGAGGGCGGCTCCCTGACAACCGAGAATTACATTGCTGACTGGAAGAGTGCGGATGCCGTTGACGTCCATGTCGTCATTCCACCCTTGCCCGCTTTCAACACGCGTGATCATCAGCGTCCCGACTATGGCACCAAGGACATGCGTAGTGGATTCACTGTTGAAGTATGGCTGCAGCTGGACCGTCTTGATGGCGGTCATATGCTTTTGGATGCGCGCGCGCCTACCGGTCAGGGCTGGGCCTTGCAGACCACTTCGCGCGGCGCCGTGGAGATCATCTTGAATGACGGACGAAGCGAGAACCGCTGGGACTGTGATCCCGATATTCTGAGAGCCGGCGCGTTGCAGCACCTTGCGGTCATTGTCGATGGCGGGCCCAAAATCATTTCGTTTGTAGTTAACGGCATACTTTGTGATGGCGGCGCGTATCGGCAATATGGCTGGGGGCGTTTCAGCCCGGGCTTGCGACACGTGAATAGCGCCAGCAAGAACCCAATCATTGCACCCGGCAGTACAGACATGCAAGCTCACGCGCCCGCCGAAGCCGATGCCCAGCGCGTCGAGGTCTCATCCGCTATTCGTTTGCTGCGCGTCTACGATCGTTTTCTGCGGACATCCGAAGTGATTAGCAACTATCGATCGGGACTGTCCTAGACCCGGAGGAAGGCAAGAATGGGGCAATTTGACAGCTTGCTCACATCAGAAGCGTTCAACCAAAATCCATACCAGGTTTATCACCAGATGCGAAGCGAAGCCCCGGTTTACTGGAGCGACGCCTGGGGTTGCTGGATGCTGACCGGTTATGACGACATCACTTGGACCTTGCAAGATTATCAGACATTTACCAGCCTGGGACGGCTGACATCCTCTATGGACTTGCCGGAACCACTATGGGAGAAAGTTGAGCCATTGGTGCGCCATTATTCGCAGGGGCTGATCAATGTGGATCCGCCCGATCATACGCGAATGCGCAAGCTAGTGCACATGGCCTTCACACCGCGAACCATCCGCAAAATGCAAGATTATATCCAGAACATCGTCGACCGGTTAATTGACGAGCAGATCGAACGTGGTGAATTGGATGTAATTTGGGATTTTTCCTATCCGCTGCCGGTCACAGTGATCGCCGAAATGATGGGCATACCGGTTGAAGACCATGCCAAGTTTAAGACATGGTCAGGAGAAATTGTCGGCTTTATGGCCACGCCGAAGCCCACGCCGGAGATCTTGTTCAAGTCGCAGGACGCGCTGCTAGCAATGCAGCAATACTTCCGCGACATCTACGCCAAACGACGGCAACAGCCCGAAGATGATCTGATATCCGCTCTGGTGCGCGCAGAGCTTGAAGGCGATAAGCTCACTGAAGAAGAAATGGTGTCGAGTTGCGTGACGATTCTAATCGGCGGACATGAGACAACCACCTACCTCATCGCCAACGGCATGTACGCTTTGCTTCAGAATCCGGACCAATTCAGACTGCTGCGGGATAATCCCGATCTGGACGGGTCGGCGACAGAGGAGTTTTTGCGTTATGAAGGACCTTTCCAACGCAACCGCCGCATTGCTACCAGGGACGTAGAGATCGGCGACAAGACTATCAATCAAGGTCAACTGATCATGCAGTTTCTCGGCGCCGCCAACCGTGACCCCTCTCAGTTTCCCGATCCTGATGCGCTCGATGTGACGCGTTCACCGAACAAGCATCTGGCTTTTGGTTATGGACCGCATTTCTGTTTGGGCGCGCCGCTCGCCCGTCTCGAAGCGCCAATCGCCATTCGCGCGCTCTTGCGGCGCCTAAAGAACGTCCGATTGGCGCATCACGGCCTTGAATGGAATAGCGCGCTTTTTCGCGGCTTAAAGTCGCTGCCCATCCAATTTGAGCGGGCTTGATGAAGATTAGCGCTGTAATAACCTATCTTGTCGAGGGTATCAAGTACAACTGGACCCTGGTCAAAGTTGAGACGGATGCGGGCATTCATGGCTGGGGAGAAGCGACCAACTGGCCGGGCTCACCGCTAATTGAAGCCGCTTGTCAACATGTCGGGCAATTTGTCATCGGCATGGATGCCCGTCGCATTGACTTTATCTGGACGAAAATCTACCGTGATATGCATTGGCTGGGGCAAGCCGGTCCGCTGCTTTCAGCAATCAGCGCTATTGACATCGCTTTATGGGACATAAAGGGCAAGGCACTCAACGCGCCAGTTTACGAATTGCTGGGCGGGATGTACCGCCGACGGATTCAACTCTACGCAAATTACTGGTTCATTGACGGCGATCACTCCCCCGCCAGCTACGCCCGACAAGCGCGGGACACAGTTGCCGCCGGCTTCACCGCGCTGAAGTTCGATCCCTTTGCTCATGTTCATTACGGCTACGGCGACGATCTCAGTGATACCAACCAACTGGACGAGGGGCAGAAACAGCTTGCGCTCGATCTGGTTGAGGCAGTGGCGGAAGCTGTGGGTCCGGATGTGCCGATAGCGATCGAAACCCACGCCTTTCTCAATGGACCAACTGCTGTTGAAATGGCAAATCGTCTGTCCGAAGTTGGCTTCAACTGCATGTGGTATGAAGAGCCCGCATTGCCGGAATACCCGGCTGCTATTGCCGATATTCGCCGTCAGATTCCACTGCCGGTTTGTGTAGGCGAACGTCTGCATTCGCGCTATATGGCAAAGCGCATTCTCGAACTGCAGGCGGCTGACATATTGATGCCGGACATCACGCGCTGCGGCGGCATCAGCGAAATGCGGAAAATCGCCAATCTTGCTGAAGCATACAATGTGCCGATTGCCCCCCATAATCCCAACGGTCCCATTTCAACGATTGCTTCGGCGCATACGATGGCGACCATACCCAACTTCTTTCGGCAGGAGTTCATGGTCAAGGATGTAGCCTGGCGTGATGCCTGTCTGTCACATACACTGCCGATCGAGCAGGGATTCTTTGTGCTGTCGGACAGGCCCGGCTTGGGATTTGACATAGACGAAACGATATTGTCAGGGCACCCGGGCTTAAGGACGCCGCCTTCCGACCGCATTTACTACATATGAGGGAGAATATCATTCACGCCATTGAATGGAACGATGATGAAGGATTGTTCAGCTTGGCCCGGCAAGAGCTATTCACGGCTGTTGTCGGCGATATCATGGACAAGCTGGGTTTCGTCCACCAGTTCTTGCCGCCGAAAATCCAGCCATTGAGAGCTGACATGATGGTCATCGGCCGCGCGATGACTGTGCTGGAAGCGGATGTCTTTGAAGAAAGCAACATATCAGACAATAATCCAGTCATGGCAAAATCATTCGGATTGATGCTGCAGGCGTTGGACGATTTGCAAAAGAATGAAGTTTATGTCTGTACAGGCGCGTCGCCGCGTTATGCGCTTTGGGGCGAAATTATGAGTTCGCGGGCGATGAAACTGAAGGCGGCCGGCGCCGTGGTTGATGGCTACCTGCGTGACACCCATGGCATTCTGGCTATGGATTTTCCCGCGTTTGCGCACGGCTCATATGCGCAGGATCAAGGTCTGCGCGGCAAGGTGATTGACTTTCGCGTGCCATTGGAAATCGGTGGCGTGCGGATCCGGCCGGCCGACATCGTGTTTGGCGATGTTGACGGGGTGCTGGTCGTGCCCAGAGAGGCGGAACGTGAAGTCTTTGTAGGCGCCATCGAAAAGGCGCGTGGCGAGAAGATCGTGCAGAAGGCGATTGAAGAAGGGATGAGCGCGAGCGTAGCCTTCAAGAAATACGGCATCCTGTAATAGTGAAAACGGTCTTGATTACCAATGCTGTACCGGCAGATGCGCTCAAGCCATTGGCAGGCGTAGCAGAGGTCATTCAAGGTCCGGCGGGCGGGCGCTTGATGTCTCGCGAAACGGTACTGCGCTACGCTCCCAAACTGCATGGCATCATTAATCAGGCGGAACTGACAGTCGATGAAGCGCTGCTTGATGCCGCCCCGGAACTGAAGATCGTCGCCAACGTGGCGATTGGCGTAAACAATCTCGACCTGGACCAAATGGAGCAGCGTGGCGTTTGGGCGACAAATGTCCCTGACGCGTTTGTGGCATCTACCGCGGATTGCACCTTCGCTCTGATTTTGAACCTGCTGCGCAGAATAAATGCAGCTGACCGCTACGTGCGTTCGGGGCAGTGGCTGAACGATGGATTCCAACCGGGCATTTGGGATGGGGTGCTGCTGGCCGGGAAAACACTTGGCATCATCGGTTATGGGCGCATCGGGAAAGCGGTCGCTCAACGAGCCAGAGCATTTGATATGCGCGTCATCTATCATACCCGCACAAGATCGGATGATGACGCCTATCGGACGCTTGACGATCTCCTGGCAGAAGCCGATGTGATTACATTGCATACGCCTCTCACAGCGCGAACGCGTCATTTGATTGATGCCAGGCGGCTGGCGCAAATAAAAGCAAGCGCATGCCTGATCAATATGTCGCGGGGTGCGGTGGTGCATGAACAGGCGTTGGTTGATACGTTGCTAGAGGGCAAGATTGCTGGCGCCGCGTTGGATGTGTTTGAGTTTGAGCCTAAGGTCCACCCCGCCTTGCTGCAGATGTCAAATGTCTGCCTGACCCCCCATATCGGTGGCGGGACCCGGGAAAGCCGCCGGGCAGCGCGTCGATTGTGCGCGCAAAATATTGCCGCCGTGCTTCAAGGCAAGCGACCCATCACACCGGTCAACAATCCGCTCAATAACCCCGAAAACAGATCCGACTAAAACTTGTGTTTGGTTGGACCATTGCCGTACGCTGGATTTTCCGACAAGCGGCATTTGCCCACAAGTTCACCTACCCTATTGGTCATGTTCCAAGGCGAGCAGGAAAAGTCGCTTCAATCTCTGATTACGCATGCTGGATCCCTCAAAATGCTGAATCAGGCGCTGCTTCATGTCTGCGGTGAGATCGGCGTACTGCGGGTCGTGGACCAGGTTGTTCATCTCAAATGGGTCGTTCTGCAGATCGTAGAGCTCATTCATGTCATGAATCGAGAAGACATACTTGTAGCGGTCGTGCAGGATCATACGTTGCGGGAACAGGTGTCCGTGACCGTTGTGCTCACAGATCAAATCGTCCGGCCAGTCGGCGTCTGCCGGCGTCTGGCACAGCGGCAGCACGCTGCGACTGTGCATATAGTCGGGTACGGCGACGCCGGCGGCGTCCAGCATCGTGGCGGTGGCGTCCATATTGGACACGAACGCATCCGTCTCTTGCGCGGGTGCTATCGCCGCGGGCCAGCGGATCGCCATCGGCACGCGCGCAACTTCTTCAATGAAAGTGGAGGATTTGTCCCACAAACCGCCATGGCTGGCAACCGCATCGCCATGATCCGCCAGCCAGATCACGATCGTGTTGTCCGTCAGTGACAATTCGTCCAGCGTATCGAGTACGCCGCCAACCGCGGCGTCGGTCTGCAGACCCTGCGCATAGCAGCGTGCCAAGATCTCCTGCCAAGTGGACCAATTGGTAAAGGACTGCGCGCTGCGATGGGAAATCTCCCGGTGGAAGATGTGGCGCAAGGGACGCCCCTCAAGGTCATCGCGGAAGCTTGGATATTCGGGAATCGCCGCCGGGTCGACCATGTCGGCATATTCGGCTGATGGGTAATAAGGTTGGTGCGGTCCCCAGAGGCTGACGACCAGGCTGAATGGCTGATCGTTGGCAGCAAATTCGCGCAGCTTTTCACTGGCGAGATGGGCGACGAACTGCTCTTCATGCGCTTCCGGCGGACCGGCAAGAATGCCGGAGCCGTTCATAAATTTCCAGGGAGATGGATCGTGCAAGACAATTTCCTCCCCCCGCCACTCCGGATAATTGATGTTGTACTCGATTTGGGCGCGCGCGTCGCCGAAACCGCGTTCTTCGGCATAGGACTTGTATTCATCGGACATATAGATTTTGCCGTAGTCGGGCAGGCTCCAGCCTTCGATGCCGTAGTCAATCGGCAGGCGCTGGCTGCCACAGTGCCATTTGCCGACATACCCGTTGCGATAACCGGCCTGAGATAGATAGTGGCTATAAAGCAATTGACCCGAGTCGAGGTCGGGCCTGTTGCCGAAGTGCAGCGCCTCGGTGTTGTGGATGATGCCGTGCGAACTGGGATAGACACCGGTCATCATGCTGCTGCGCGCCGGTGAGCAGAGCGGGCAGACCGAGTATGCGCGGTCGAAGCGGACGCCCTCGGATGCAAAGCGCTCGTAGTTCGGCCATTTATACTCGTATTCGCCCTCGCGATCATGCCCGTAATAGGCCTGATGATCGGTAATGATGAAGACGATATTGGGTTGTGAATTTGACATGCTGATCAAACGTCCTTTCCTATTTGCGGATTCGATATCTTATCCCTTACTTCAGTGAACCGACGGTGATGCCTTCAATCAGGTTGCGCTGAAACATGATATATACGATGATCACCGGCACCGCCGTGATGTTGATGCCGGCGAAGGACAACGCGAAGTCGGTGAAGTATTCATCCTGGAAGGCGGTCAAGCCGAGCGGCAGAGTTCGCTTGCTATCTTCGTTGATTAGCAGCAGCGCCTGGAAGAATTCGTTCCAAGTACCCATGAAGACAAAAATGCCCAGCGCCATTAGCGATGGCTTGGAGAGCGGCAGCAGAATGCGCCAATAGAACTGGAAACGGCTGCAGCCGTCCAGCGCGGCGGAGTCTTCCAGTTCCTGCGGGAAGCCCTGGAAGAAAGCTCGAAGCATCAAGATGGAAAAGGGCAAGCTACCCGCCACATATACCAGGATCAGGCCGAAGCGACTGTTAGCCAGGTTTAATTCATACATGAGTGAGAGCAGCGGACCCAGCTTTGCCGATAGCGGGAAGGCCATCCCGATGAGAAAGACAAAGAAGATCATCTGATTGCCGCGAAAGCGCATCTTGGCGAATGAATAGGCCGCGAGCGAACTTAGAAACAGCACAATGGCGACGCTCGTCACGGTGATAAATATGCTGTTGAAGAAATACTGATCGAAGCTGGCGCCGAACCAGGCGTCGATATAATTTTGAAAGCGCCATTCCTGCGGCAGGGCGAGGGCGTTTTCGCGTATTTCCTTGTTCGACTTGAGCGCGCTGGCGAAGACCCAGATGATGGGAACCAGCGTGATCACGGTCGCCACCATCAGCAAGAGGTAGAATGGCGCGCCACGCAGCCGCCGCTCTATGTTGCTGCTCAGGAACTCCATGAGCGCCATTCCCGCCATTTGATGAATCCAGTTGAGATGAATACGACAACAACTGTGTTGACTGCCGCGGCAGCGGTCGCCCAGCCCATCTCGAAGTTGCCAATCATGCGGAAGACGTAGATATCAATAACATCGGAGGAGTAATAGGGACCACCGCCGGTAAGAATGTAGATGACGCCGAATACACCCATCGCCGTAAAGATGCGCAGCGTGATGACAAATGTGAAAACGTCGTACAGGCAGGGGATCGTGATCCGAAAGAGCTTCTGCCGAAAGTTGGCGCCATCGACGCGCGCCGCGTCAAAAATATCGGTGGAGATATTCTGCAAACCAGCGAGAAAGATGACCATCGAGTAGCCGAAGCTGGCCCAGGTATAGGCGATGAAGGTCGAATAAAGCGCGATCTTGGGATTGCCCAACCAGGACTGTTTGAAGGCGCCTAGGCCGACCAGTTCCAGCGTCGGATTGAGCACGCCGGCGAAGGGATGATAAATCCATTTCCAGACATAAGCGATCACTACGCCGGAGAAGATAGCGGGCAGGAATAGCGCGGCGCGGAAGAAGACACGCCCACGGCGTATTTCATAGATGAATACGGCGAGAAACAATCCCATTGATACCGGAACGACCACCGCTAGCCCGAGAAAGATGAAGTTATGACTGAGCGCATTCCAGAAGCGGTCATCATTGAGTATGAAGTCGTAGTAATCAAAGCCGATGAATTCTGTGGTCGGTGTCAGCAAGTCCCACCTAAAGAAACTGAAAAAGAAGGACGCGAGTACTGGACCGAGATTGAAGACCACATAGACGACGACGGCGGGCAGGATGAACAGATACGGCATCAGGTCGAGGCGGAAGCGAGGACCGGCTGCGCGCTGTCCCTGACCGCTGAGCATTTGCGCCATGCTTACGCGTCCCTTCCCATTACAAGCATCGCATCGTAGATGAGGTAGATTTCAACCTGGAAAAAGACGCGACGATCGATTGTAAAATCGCCGCGCCTGGTTTCGTCGAGTTGCCTGCCTGGCCTAGTTCTCCGCCAGGTAGACGCTGTGCGTCTCCTGCATTTCGCTCAGGAGCTCCTCTGGCGTGAGCATCCCGCCGATCATGCCTTGTACGATCTGGTTCATATCACCGAAGACTTTCGGCGGCAGATAGGTGACGGGCCAGAAGCCGATTTTATCGACGTTGGCGGCTGTTTCCGAAGCGATCTGATAAGTGAGCGGCGATATATCCTCCGGCACTTCGATGGAGAAAGCCGGAAGCACGGAGACATCTCTCAGCGCTTGCACGGCTATTTCCTCGGTAACCAACCACTCTACAACCTTGAACGCGGCGTCAACATCCGCGAATTCGGCGATGATCAGCGAGCCGCCGATGCCGCCCAGCGTCTTGATGTCGGTATTTGGATTGACCGCCGGCAAGTAGAAAAAGCCGATTTCGAAATCGGGCTCGGCTGATACCGATGCGTCGATGAACCAGGGACCGTTGAGCACCATGACGTTTATGCCCTGATAGAACAAGTCAAGCGACTGATCATAGTCAATGCCAAGTGGTTCCGGATTGGCGTAGCCGTTTGCGACCATGCCGTAGAAAGCATTCAAACCATCAAGGCAATTGTCACATTCGGTCCAAGGCTGCGTGCCGCTGAGCACGTCAATGTATTCCGAGCCGGCGCTGCTGTACATAAACATGGACGCCATAAGCGCAGAGGGCCAGCCGCCGGCCAGACCCATGGTATAACCAAAGTAACCAGCGTCTTTGACTGCCTCCAAGACATCAATGTACTCTGCCCATTCCGTTGGTACATCCAGCTCCAATTCGGCGAAGATATCTTTGTTATAGAATATGCCGACCGATTCCAAGTTTTGCGGGATGGCGTAAAACCGCCCCTCGACTGTGACTTGCGAAAGCAGATTCGGCGGGATGCGATCGATCAAGCCGGACGCGCGATAATACTCCGTCAGGTCCTTGACCTGTCCCGTCGAGACCAGCGCCTGCAAGTTGGCGCCAACATCGACGCCGCCAAGGACATGTGGACCCGCTTCATTATCCAAGGCGATGCGCACCTTCTGGTTGTTTTCGGTGAAGGTGCCGGTCAAAACATCTTCGTAGACAATCTGGACGTCGTCGTGTGCCTCGTTGAAGCGCTCGACGAGCACGTCATTGTAATCGCCGCTGTATCCCAACGACCAGACGAGTACATCGGTGGCGTCTTGCGCAACAACCGAACTTAAGCTGAGCAAGCCCAGCAGGAGCACCACCAAGACGATTTGCGCCAGCCGCTGCCATTTCGCACTAAAGCGTTTCTTGCTCATAGCATCTAATCTCCTCTGAATTCCATTTTCTTTGCCTGTAAGAATTTATCTCATTCATTGACCGCATGCAAGTTTTTCTTTGTAACATCGGGACATCGTCGTGGCGCGACCATAACCTATCCTGTCAGCATTACGCTCTTTTCGCATTTGTTCGCCGGGCGTAAGTCAGGCGTCGGCTAGCCAAAGCAGGTAATTCTTGCGTGCATGCGTTGGTCGAAGTACACAGGTGACCAAGGAATTGTTTCATCCCGGTCTTGGACAGCTAGATAAAAGTCGAAACAAAATGGGAGGATGTGCCAGCGCCACGTTTCCGTCTGACTGAAAGGCTAATGCTCTATCAAGGTGTAGCCCCGCGTTGGAAGTTCTTGATGAAATTGACCGCGAATTAATGGGCGATGCCGACGTTCGTTAGCATCCTGCCTGAATCTCACAAACGCATCAAGCGGCTCAAACGCAAATACTCGGCCGTAACCAACGAAGTCCGAACAGCGATGTTGCGCGGCCTTCGAAGCTGCAGCTTGCGCTTGTGAAATACGGACAAAACACGAACTGTCGCTGGCGCCACTCGTTGTCTTGGGGCCAAGATCGTCAAGGGCATGCAACTCCTGAAATGGTTGAGAGCCACTCAACGAGAAACTCAACCAACTATGCCGATGATGGCTCGCTAGATTTAGCAGGAGGAATCACCAGCGCAAATCAACGGTTTCGCCCGTCGCCGTCGACTCGTTAACCGCCATCGCCAGCGCCAGCGCCTTGAGACCGGCGTCGGCATCGCTTTCTGGTTGACTGCCGGTCCGAACGCTGTTGACAAATTCTTCGATCGCATAACGCACAATCAGCGTCCGACGCGGTGGATTGGGCCAATGGTCGCGCTTTGGGTCACCCTTGTCATCGAACGTTCCCCAGGTCAGCGTATCAAACATATGATCGATGCCCGTCACCAGCGCTTGGCCTTTTCCAGTGTAGACATCCAGCCAGGTCGGCGTCCGCAGACTATTCGCCCCCAAGGAGCCGCCCGTCACCGAGGCGATTGCGCCGCTTTCGAAGCGAATATTCGCGACGGCTCCATCAGGCAAGGTGGGCGATGCGCCGTGGTAACTGGCGCCAAACGCGTGCAGCGATACCGGGTCCCCCAGTAGATAACATAGCGTATCGAAGACATGGCAGGTGTTTTCATTGATTGCGCCATTACCGTTTTCCGGATCCCACATCCAGTGTTCGGGCGTTTTTGCCGGCGCCTCCCCCATTACAATCTCCGTGTTGACAACGAAGGGTCGCCCGAGCGGTCCATCATCGAGCAGTGCCTTTAGCGCGATGATCGGCGGAAAGTATCGCAGCGGGAATTCCACCATGTGCAGAATGTTCGACTTTTTGATGACATCCGCCAGGGCGCGGCCATGCGCCATGTTGGCGCCCCAGGGCTTTTCAAGCAGAACGGGCAGCCCTCGTTCAGCCGCCGCTTCTACCAAGGGGAGACGCCATTTTGGCGATACGCATAGATCGACCGCGTCAATGTCGGCATTCTTGATCATGTCGACGCCGTCCACATAGGCGTCCGCGCCCAGTCCATCGGCAAATTGCTGCAAAGTTATGTTCGGGCCGGGCATGATGCCCTGCACATTGTCCGCTACCGCGACGATGGTGACGCCGTCAATCTCAGCAACTGCGCCGGCGTGCCACATGCCGAGCCGCATCCCAACGATTCCCAGCCGAATTTCAGAGTTGCTTGCCATTTAGAAGATCCTTTGCCGCTTCAGTAAATCGTACTGCAATTCTATAGAAGAGTTTGGATTGTTGCGCGTAGGCAGGCAAATCTCGCGCTCGCAGCTTGCGCCCCCTAGATAATCGCCACGCCGGCTTTGGCAGCCGAGTTTCGAACGTACTTCATGGCTGCCGGCAGCTTGTCGAGCGGTGTGTGTTCAACAATCATGTAAGTATCGGGCCGCATATGAGCATCGACCAGACTGATGATATCGGCGTAATTCAGACAGCCTTCCCCGGCCGGGCACTCATCCATATGCAGATGCAACGCGTCATGCATCACCACATCCTTAGCGTGACACGTCTCAATCATCCCGGACAGGCTTTCGATGCCTTCGCGAATGTATTCTGTGCTGTTCCAGTAGTCGTAGTAGCGTATCATGTTTGCCGCATCAAGGTTGATCTTGACCGCCGGCGAGCCGATCGCCTCAAGCAGTTTTCGGCAGGCATTCCAATCGCACAGCACCGTCGCGAAATGGATCTCCAGCGTCACAAGCACGCCGGCCGCTTCCGCTTCCCGCGCCAGCGGCTTAAACGACGTCGCTGCTTCGGCAATCGCTGCATCGGTGAAGTTGTCCGGGTGGCCACAAAAGCTGTGATTAGGGTTCTTTGTGCCGCCGCCTAAAACGATGCACGGGGCGCTAAGGTCCGCCGCCGCCGCAATCGCGTTTCGCGCGATTTGTTCCGTCTCCGGCGTGGGTCGCAACGGGTTGTGCGCCCAACCGCCGACTTGGACGACTTCCAGATCATGTTCAGCAAGTTGTCGGCGCCAATCGGCAATAGGCTGCTTGCGTACCTCGCTGACGTCCAGCAATAATCCCGAAACGCCGTGCCCCTTCGCCTGTTCAATCAACGCTTTCGCATCAAGCCCCTGCCCGCCCAGTCCAAGTCCCAGCCGCATAGAATCAGCCTTTCAATGCTCCGCCTGTCAAGCCGGTCGCAATATACTTTTGCACGAAGAAAGTGAAGACGATGATGGGAAGCAGGATCAAGCCGGCGGCGGCAAATAGTCTGCCGAAGAGAATGGCGTAGTCTGTGACGTAGGTCAATATCTCCACCGTCACGGTCTTGATCTGGTTGTTGCCCAATATGATGGCAAAAAAGAATTCATTCCAGGCGCCGATGAAGTTGAATATAGCTGTCGCGGCCAAACCCGGCGCGGCCAAGGGCAGGGTAACGCGGAAGAATGCACCCAAGCGCGAGCTGCCGTCCACCATCGCCGCCTCTTCGAGATCAGCCGGAATATCCATCAGGTTTCCGCGCATCATCCAGATGGAGAATGGAAGGCCGAAAGACAAATAAGCGATTGCAAGTCCATGGTATGTGCCGATGAGCCCCAGCTCTCGCCATATCAGGAAGAGCGGCAGAATGAGCATGATTGGCGGAACCATCCGCGTAAATAGCATGCCGACGAGTACAAGCTCTTTCCCGCGAAATCGCAGCCGGACCAGGGCATAGGCTGCAAGCATGCCCACCGTAATATTGATCAGCGTCGTGCTACCGCTGATTATCACGCTATTGATGATGTATTCGCGGAATCTGCTCAGTGCCGGCTTGACGCCTTCCATCGATAGTTCCGATTCTGTACCGTATTTTATTCCCAGGACCACTTCATAATTGTGAAGGGTCGGTGCAAAGATCCACTTCGGCGGGATCTTGAAAACATCCGGCGGTTCTTTGATCGAACTGAAATAGATCCAGAAAACGGGAAAAAGCGCAAAAACAACCCAGGCGCCGACAACGACCGATGCAATAGTGACGCCCAGCCGGCGCCGTTCTTGGCGCCCGAGTTCGCGGCCGACGGGAACGCGCTTGAAGGCGCCCGCTGCCAGCGACAAGACGTTACCCGCATAGATCGCCAGGAGATCCATTAGACCGACAGCGATACGCAGGGGAAGGTTAATGACAAACGCGATACTCTTCATGAGCAACCGTATTGAAGACCGCTGCAGAATCGAGCGCCTCGCTGTTGAAGCCACCGTCTCCTGGTCGCCCCGCTCCAATTGCGTGAAGAGGAAGATGACGATCGCCAGCGTGATGAAAAACAGCAAATAGGCAATAGCGGCGCTGGTACCGATTTGACCCGCTTCAAACATGCGAGCGTAGATGTGATAGGTCAGCGTTTCAGTCGCGCGGGCAGGACCGCCTTTTGTAGGCGTAAACACGGTATCAAACTCGCGCAGGAGCTGATACGAGCGGAAGATCACCACGACCATGATCACGGGCCGCAACATGGGAATGGTCAGGTAACGCAGGGTCTGCCAGGACGAGGCGCCGTCAATCTGTGCCGATTCAAAAGGCTCGCGCCGGAGCGAAGCCAGCCCGGCCGACAGGACCAGCATGACAAATGGCACGCCACCCCAAGCGCTGATGGCGATCAGCGCCAGCATAGCCAGATTAGGATTGTAGACCCAATCGATGGGTTGGAAGCCAAGTAGACGGACGAAGTAATTGACGATCCCAAAGTCGTAGTTGAGCATCGTCCGCCAGATTACGCCGACCACGACCGGGGTCAGCATGATCGGAATCACGATGAGTGTGCGCAGTATGCCGCGTACCACACCGATATAGTCAATCAACAGCGCCAAGGTAAAGCCGACAATAAATTGAAGAACCATAACGCCGGCGGCGAAGGTCAGGGTGACACGAATGCTATGCCAAACTCGATGATCGCTAAGTATGCGTATGTAATTCCGCAGCCCGACAAAATCAACTTTGGGGCGCATCAGGTTGGCGTTGGTTAAGCTAAGGGCAAAACTATAGATCAGCGGATAGACGAAGACGAAAATCATGATCAATAGGGGAACGCCCAGGCAAATATACAGAGGCAGGTTATCCCTCTTGACCAGGCGAAATCTTGATCCCATATTCTGCTTGTGATGCTCCGCGCCCTGGATTGCGCTCATGCTACGCGCCTCAGCGCCTTGCTTTAGAGAACCATTGTATCTTTGTTAAGGGAGGGCGACCTGACAGCTAGCGTAGACACTAACCGCCGGTCGCCCCTACAAACGTATCTTTGTTCCGGATGGACGATTTGGCAGTGCTTACATCACGCCTTCGTCTTGCAAGAATTGCACGGCTTCTGCCTGTGCCGCATCCATCGCCGCCTGCGCCGAATCGACGGCGCCCGTCAGGAAGGCTTCCACATTCGGACTCAGAATATTGCCGCCCACGTAACCAAGCTGCGACAAAGTTGGCAGTACTGCCGCGGCGCTGAAATTAGCGATCATCGAATCGTATTGCCGATGCGCAGCCAGAATCTCCGGATCGGTCAGCAGAGACGCGCGCCCTGAGTGTCCACCGCCGTACCGTACATAGTCGTAGGCGATTTCCTTCGATGTATACCAGGCGGAGTATGAGAGGGCCGCTTCCGAGTTTTGGCTGAATTTCGAAACGAAGTTCGACCAGACGCCGGTCCAGACCCGTGGCGCATTATGACCGATGTTGGAGTCCCAGGGATGCACGGAGAAGTCCAGGGTATCAGCTGTGGTTGGCGACGCCGACGGATCGGTGAGCTCGACCGCCGCCGTATCCCATTGAAGCGCAATCACCGTCTGCTCTTGCCGCACCGTTTCGATGCCCTCCGGATAGTTGTAGCCCAGCGCGCCAGGTGAGATCAGTCCTTCGTCCATCCAGGATTTGATCAGCTCGAGCGCTGCGATCGATGCAGGCGAGTTATAGTTGGGCAGGCTATCGGCGTCATACAGTGGCGTACCCATGGAGGCCGCGAAATTGTAGTGAACTGTTCCAGCGCCCGCCAGCAAAAGGACCAAGGGCCAGGTTTCATCCTTACCATCGTTCGCCAAGGCTGTCTTCAGCTTGCGGCAACCGTCAGCCAATTGATCGAAGCTCCAGCCCGCGAGCGGGTCGGGCGCTTCAATATCGTATTTCTCAAACACGTCGGCGCGGAAGTACATCATCTGTCCAGAGACGTGCTGCGGCAGCGCCAGCAATTCGTCATCCCAAGTCACCAATCCAAGCGAGCGCTCGGGGAAATCGCCTATGTCATAGACATCGGGATTGATCAGCTCGGGATTGTCGAACAGATTGCTCATGGGCACCCACCAACCAGCGCCGGCGCCGGTCCAGAACGTGCCAAGATGAATGGCAAGCACATCCCAAGCGGTAGACCCTGCCTGCATATTGGTCAACATGGTTTGATTCCAAACATCGCGACCAATCGCTTCGATACGGACCTTGACTGTGCCCTGCGTGTATTCTGTGAAGCGTTCCGCGTTGCGGATGTGGGCATTAATATCAGGACCGGCCATGCTTGCCACGACGATTTCAGTGTCTCCGAGTCCGCCGCTGCTGGCCTTGGGCAGCAACTCCGGTGGCGGCTCACGCCGAACAACTCGCAGCTGAGGGCTTCTCAGCGCTGGGCTTGAGCTTTGACATCAAGGAGGCAGTTGAAATCAGTCGCTTGGTCGAGCAAACCGTCGGCGAGTACGGACGGCTCGACATCCTGGTCAATTGTGTGGGCACGCATATCGAAAAGCCCGCACAGGAGTTGACGGCAGAGGACTGGGATGAGGTGCATGACACGAACCTGCGCGGCGCCTTTCTGCTTTCTCAGTCCGCTGGCCGCCAAATGATCAAGCAAAAACGCGGCAAGCAGATCCACATTTCCTCCGTGCGCAGTCTCCTGGGTATACGTCGCGGTTTCGCCGCCTACACCAGTAGCAAGGCCGGCATGAATCTGCTGGTCAAGCAGCTCGCTAGCGAATGGGCGCAATACGGAATAAACGTCAATGGCATCGCGCCCACCTTCATCCGTACCGAATTGGTGCGCCATTATTTGGAAGATGAGAACTTTTATAATGCGCTTGTGGGGCGGATTCCACTGGCGCGGGTGGGCGATCCACTTGACATTGTCGGCGCAACCGTCTTCTTTGCGTCTCCAGCAGCCGATTTCATCACCGGTCAGATCTTGTTCATCGATGGTGGCGTGACCGCCACGCAGTAAGGGCTGACTGTCTATGCCGCCAGACCTTGAAGGTATTGGAAACAACCCAAGCGCTTTTTTCACTAGCGGTTGTACAATCGCGCCAGATTGACTTGCATCGAAGAGGCAGAATTGAATGGATACAGACAACAATCGTCGCAAACGAACGTCGACCCGCTATGTGCTGCGCGAAGATATTAAAGAACATCTAATCGACGCCATTTTGCGCGGGCGGTATAAACCCGGTGATCGCTTGGCCGAGGCGAAACTAGCCAAGGAATTTGCCGTCAGCCAATCGCCAATACGGGAAGCGCTGCGTGACTTGGAAATGATGGGTTTCGTCGAATCGGTGCCCTTTTCCGGTACCTTTGTCCGCGACCTTTCCCTAAAAGATATGTTGGATACTTATGCCGTACGCGCCTGGATGGAAGCGATGGCGGGCCGATTGGCCACGCCCAATCTGACCGAAGAGGTCTTCGCCAAGTTGGAGACGCTTCTCGAGCGCATGATGAAGCAGGCGCAAAAAAACGACTCGCACGAATACGCCAAAGCCGACTTTGCCTTTCACCAGACGATTGTCGCCGCTGCCGGAAACAGTACGCTGATCCGCCTTTACGATATGCTTCAATTCGCGAATTGGACCTACGCGTCAACGATATTGACGGGTTACAACCTGGTTTATCAGGCGAGGCGGCATTACAAGATCCTGGATGCGCTGAACACGGGCGACCCGGACCTCATCGCCGCGACGCTGCAAGACCACATTGAAGAACTCATCGAAAGAATCACTGCACATTATTCGGAAAGGCAAGTGGGGGCGGAAGTCGAGTCGGCGACGCTGATATAGCTTTGCGTCCGGACGATGATCTTTCGCTGCAAATGTAAGATGCGCTTCGCCCGACCAGTTGATCGAGAAAAAAGGAGGAACAACCATGGCCCGACAAATCATTGACCTCAGTATGCCCGTTCACGGCGACATGGTGGTATTTCCGCGCGTCGTGCGTCCTGTGCTGCTGATGTACGAAGATTGGGAGAAATTCGCCGAAGGCATAGGCGCCGCCGAACACGGCGTCACTTCGCTGGCGGCCAGTTCGATGACGGTCTTGGGCGATCATGTGGGTACGCATATTGATGCCTTGAAGCACTTTCGCAAAGGCGCGCCCGGTCCGGAAGGTATTCCTATTGAGTACTGCTATGGCGATGGCGTGCTGCTCGATTTTCGGCATATAGAAAATGGCGCCGCTATCTCGGTCGCAGATCTGCATGAGGCTCTGGGCAAAATCGAGTATCAGATCAAACCGCTGGATATTGTGCTGATCATGACGGGAGCCGGCAGCTACAACCATGAAGAGCGCTACTTGACCGAGCACAGCGGCATGTCGAAAGAGGCGACACACTGGCTAATCGATCAAGGCGTCAAAGTGACGGGCATCGACGCCATCACTTGGGATCCGCCAGTGTGGGCGATGTTCGAACGCAAACAATTCTGGGAATCCCATCGCGTCATGATCGACAGGGAATACTATCACTTGGAGAACCTGTGCAATCTTGAGGCGATACCAGAGCCGCACGGATTCAAACTGTCCGTTTTGCCAATCAAATGGGTGGATACGACGGCGGCGCCGGTGCGCGCGGCAGCGATCATCGAGGATTGATGCGAGTTCTACGCACGGCGTCTACACCCGAGCTGTTCTTCGCGGACTTTAGGCCCAGCAGCGAATCAAAAGCTCATGAACAGATTTGGAGGTAGAAAATGGGACGATTGGACGGAAAGGTTGCCATCGTGACTGGCGCCGGCAGCGGCATAGGGCGCGCGAGCAGCATCCTCTTTGCCGACGAAGGCGCGAGAGTCGTCGTTGCCGAGCTTGACGAAGCCGCCGGCCGGGAAACCGCTCAGCTGATTCAGGCTGCGGGCGGGGACGCGCTACACGTATCGACCGGTGTCCGACGGGCGACTCAAGTCGAGTCCATGGTGAATCAAGCCGTGGCCGCCTATGGCAAAGTGGACATCCTTTATAACAGCGCAGCCATCGAAATCAGGGGCAGCGCCACCCAGCTGAGCGAAGCGGACTGGGACGCGACCATGTCGACGAACGTTAAGGGCTGCTGGCTCTGCTGCAAATACACGATACCGGAGATGCAAAAGGCTGGCGGCGGCGTCATCATCAACTCGGCATCGACCTTGTCCTACCGCGTGGCGGACGAACGCGCGGCTTATGTCGCATCGAAGGGCGCCATCCTGCAGCTGACGCGAAGCTTGGCGATGGATTACACAAAAGACAATATCCGCGCCAATTGCCTGGTCATCGGGCCGATAGACACGCCCCTGCTGGCGCAATCCATGGCGGATTCCGGCGACGCGCAAGGCGTGAGAGATTGGCTACTCGATGCCTCGCTGCTAGGTCGCTTGGGCGACCCCACGGAAGTCGCAAGGGTCGCGCTCTTTCTTTGCACGCCGGAAGCTTCATTCATGGTTGGCGGACCGATTGTTGTCGATGGCGGAATGCTCGTGCATTAAGCGCGCGCACCGTCGCGAATAAGATTCTTAGCTTGAAGGGAGAAAATTGTGTATCAACCAAAAGTAGGTTATACGACCGTCACCTGGGCAGTTGCCGGGAGCTCGGACTGGATGGAACAGGGCATGAGAGACATTTCGGCGCTCGGCTTTCGCGCCTTCGAGACCTTTTCCAACACGGCAATGGACTATGACGATCCACCGGGACGATTTCGCTCGCTGCTAGACGAGCTCAATCTGCATGTGGCTTGCCTGGACAAGATCCGCTCGCTTTATCAGGACCCGACTCAGTCGGAGGACATCATTGCGGATCACGAAGTGGCAACGCAGTTCCTCCTTGATCATGGCGGCGAGATATTGATGACTGTGCCCATCGGTGTGCCGGAGACCGAGCCGCGCTGGACACTGACGGACTTCAAAGTAGCGGCGTCCACCCTAAATGAAATCGGCAAACGCACGCTTGATATGGGTGCAACGATGGCTCTGCACCCGCATTGGGGCACCTATGTGCAAAGCCCGGAGGAGATTGATCAGATCATGGAGCTCACCGATCCAAGATACGTCTTCTTCGCGCCCGATAGCGGTCAGATTGCCAAAGGCGATGGTGATCCGGTTGCTGTCGCCAAGAAATACGCCGATCGCATCGCACACGTTCATCTCAAAGACGTCGCTACGAATTGGCCGGAACTGCGCAATACGGGCGCAGCCTTGGCTATTCCCGCTGGATACGCGCCGCTAGGCATGGGAACCGTAGACCTGAAAGGGTTTATTGACGTGTTGGCTGGCGTCAACTACGAGGGATGGATCCTGGGCGAGTTGGACCAACATGATGATCCAAAGGGGAGCGCAGCCATCGGCAGGAAATACATGACAGATGAACTTGGATTTTCCTTGTGACGTCCATCGTCAGGTAAAAGGGCGCGGTGGCTCACCTAATATGACCCTCTCACATATCAACCCGGGAAACTGGTTATTCGGTCCGCAGCGCGTCAGATACTTGCTGGCGCTGCCGGCATTCATATTCATCATTGCCGGCATCATCTATCCGACCGGTAATCTCCTTTACAATTCGATGACCGCCTGGAATCTGACCCGCATTGATTTGGGACAGACGTTCATCGGTCTCAATAATTACAGCAAGCTGCTGGCAGATGATCGTTTCTATTCATCGCTGGGCACTACCGCTGTATTCACCATCGCGACGACCTAGATTCAGACGCTCTTGGGTGTAACCCTGGCTCTACTGTTGAATCGCAACATCCGTGGCGAAGGTCTGGTGCGTACGCTTCTGCTGATCCCGTGGTTGACCGCGCCCTTTATCAGCGGATTCAATTTCCGTTTCATGATGGCGCCGAACATCGGGGTCATCGCCCAAGTGCTCGATTTCCTTGGTTTCGATACGATCACCCGAACTTCAATTCTGGGCAGCCCAAGAACGGCTCTCAATGCGCTAATCCTTGTGCATGTCTGGAATGGCGTACCGGGTACGATGCTGATCGTCACGGGCGGCTTGAAGACGATACCGGAGGAACTCTACTTGGCCGCCCGCGTTGACGGGGCGGACCGTTTGCAGGTTCTGCGTTATATCACCTTGCCTCTGGTGCGCCACGCGATTCTGATTTCGGCATTTTTGACGACGATCTTTATCTTCAAAGCCTTCGAAATCATCTTCATTACGACAGGCGGTGGTCCCGGCGAAGCGACTGAGGTGCTGGCGATGTACCAATACTTGGTGGGAATCCGTACGCTCAACATCGGTTATGGTTCCAGCATCGCGGTGGTGCAACTGATCGTCGCTTTCATCGTCAGTCTCGTATACGCACGTTTGATGTTCAGCCGGGTGGATAAAAATGGAACACGCCATGAGTCGCACGAACCGTCTTATGACATACGCCATGTGGCTGTTTTTGCTGGCCGTCTTTCTGTTTCCCATCTACTGGTTGATCGCCAGTTCATTCAAAACCGAAGGTCAGCAATTCGCGATTCCTCCGATTTGGTTTCCCGCGCCGGCAACGTTGGAAAACTACATCGACCTTTTCAGCGATGCCAAAGTGATCAGTTCTTTGAAGAATTCGCTCATGATCGCCGGCATCACCTTGGTGGCGGTGGCGGTGCTGGGCATTCCGGCCGCCTATAGCATGGCGCGTTTTCGCGTTGGCGGTTCGCTGATGATGCTGGTCATTTTTACGGCGCGGCTCTTGCCCCCGGTCGCGTACATTATCCCGCTCTTCGCCATCGCGCGCGGCATCAATCTCTACGACAAGCACGTATCGCTGGTGGTGCTGTATACATTCTTCGCCTTGCCGCTGGCGATATGGATGCTGGTCGGTTTCATCCTCGCGATACCGACCGAGATTGAAGAAGCGGCGCTGATTGATGGCGCTTCTCGGCTCCAGGTGATCTGGTACGTGGTTTTGCCCTTGATCCGCCCGGGATTGGCTTCGGTCACCATCTTCATGCTGCTGATATCCTGGAACGAGTTCCCGCTGGCGGTCACGCTGACGGCGCGCAAGGCCCGGACCTTGCCGGTGACGATGTACACCTTTGTGACGAATCAGAACATCGACTGGGGCAAGCTGTCGGCGGCCGGCGTGCTATCGGCGACGCCGATTGTCATCGCCGGTTTGCTGGTGCAGAAGCATCTGGTCATGGGGCTCGTTTCCGGCTCAGGCAAATAGTGCCACTTTTAGAAGGGAGAGTGTCTATAAGCTAAGTCTGATAAAGCTCGTTTCGTCAATAGGACAATTCAAAAAGGAGATGTGAAAGTGAAAAGCAAAGTTCTGTTTCTAATGCTCGTCTTGTTAATTTTGGCGCCTGCGGCTCTGGCGCAGGATATGGTCACGATTTCGATCGGCTCTGAAACCGGTGTGCATGCTGATGCCTTGATCGCCAATGCCGATCGCTGTGCGATGGAAGTCGGCGTCGATTACGAGGCGCATTAGCTCCCGCCCGGCGAGTGGATCAACTCTATTCTGCCTACAGAAGCAGCCGTTCGCAGCGGCCTGTACGACATCGTCTACATGCCCATCAGTAAGATCGCGCAGTTCGTCTCCGCTGATTACCTGTTGCCCTTGGAAGACTTCGACATAGATGCGCTCGTGCCCGACGACCTCGCCTTCTTCAACTTGACCGAATACGAAGGTCAGCACTGGCTGGTGCCGTGGCTAAACGAATATCAAGGCATTCTCTATCGGACCGATTTGATCAATGATCCGGATGAACAAGCGGCGTTCATGGAGCAATATGGCTATGAGCTCGCTTCGCCCAAGAGCAGGCAGCAATACTTCGATCAAGTTGTGTTCTTCCACCGCCCGGAAGAAGGTCTCCACGGCACAATTGCTTACGGCTTGCGCGCCGGTTGGATCAACATCCTGCATGAAGCGCTGAACTTCATGCACGGCATCGAGATCGCCGATAACGACACGCTTGAGGTGACCGTTAACACGCCGGAGGGTATTGCTGTGCTGGCTGACATGCAGATGCTCTACGGATATGCCGATCCCGCTTCGTTCACTGCTGGCTGGGTCGAGGGCAACGCCAACTTCACCGCCGGGCGCGACTATAGTCTCGTCACCTGGAATAGCGTTTTGCTCTATGGCAACGATCCGGAAACCTCGGCAGTGGCGGGCAATATTGGCTTCCAACTGATTCCCTTGCCGGAAGATGGGATCGAGGAACCGAAAGGATTCCTGAGCCAGTGGGGTCCCGCCATCGCCAGCACGACCGAGAATCCGCAAGAAACCTGGGAAATGCTGGTCTGCTTGACGAACACGGAAAGCGGCGTCCATGGCGTCACTGCAACGACATTGGGCAATTCGCCCGCGCGGCTTTCAGTCTTGCAGGACGAACGCGCGCTGGCACGCTTCCCTTGGCTGGGCGACATAGCCGCCGGTATCGTGGGATTGAACATTATCTCCACCCCAAGCATTCCGGAATGGGGTAGCATGGTAAGGGGTGATGTACTGCCGCGCAACCTGTCGATATTTATCTCCGGAGAGGCGACAGTCGAAGAAACCGCTGCGGCGATGGAGACTGAAATCCTGCAAATCCTGCGCGACGGCGGGCATATCGACGGATAAGTCACAGTGTGTTCGCTACCACTAGATTAGACGGAAAGGCCGGTGGCAACAGCTCACCGGCCTTTTCTGTAATCTGCCGCTAGCAACTCAACAACTATGGCTCGAGGTTGATCGCTTTTACTGCACCAAACAGGTACCGTGCCCTAGCCGGCGCTCCAAACATCTTCCACCGCATCAAGCGCCCGTTGTATATCGGCCTCGGTATGGGCAGCCGAGAGGTACCAGAGCCCGCGCGAAAGCAAACGAATGCCTCTGTCCAGCATTGCGCCCACAAATTCACTGTTTCGCTGTGTATCATTCGCCAGACTGTCGCGGTAGTCGACGATCGAATCGCGCTCGGTGAAAGCCAGATGGAAGACAGGTCCGAAGCCCTGAACCAAAACCGAAATCTTTGACTTCGACGCCAGCTCACGCAAGCCATTCATCAGCGCTTCGCCAAGCCGGTGGATGCGCTGGTAGTCCAGGCGCTCTAATTCACAGATTGTGGCGTAAGCCGCTGCGGTGACCATCACATTACTGTTGTAAGTGCCCGAGTGATTCACTTGAAGATCGGCGATGTGCTCCATCAGGTAACGCTTGCCCGCCAGGCAAGCAATGGGGAATCCATTGGCCATCGCCTTGCCATATGTCGCCACGTCAGGTGTAACGCCGAAAAAACCTTGCGCCCCGGCCAGATCCAGACGAAAGCCGGTGATCACTTCGTCGAAGATTAGAACGACCCCATGTTCTATGCAGAGATCGCGCACCGCCTCCAAATAGCCTGGCAGCGGCGGAATGCAAGCATTATTGCACATGACCGGTTCCATGATGACGGCGGCCACTTCACTTCCACGTCGTCGAAGCGTTGTCCACAGCAGATCCACATCGTTCCAGGGCAGTACGATGACATTCGCGCTTGAGCTCGCCAGCTGTCCGCCCGATCCGAGGACAGGCGTTGGCTCTTCACTTGGTCCCGCTTGCTCCAACGACGGCGCAGTGCTGACCAGCGCTTCGTCATACCAGCCGTGATAATGCCCCTCGAATTTCAGGATCTTCGCACGTCCTGTTGCCGCCCGCGCGGCACGCGTCGCCGCATGCACCGCTTCCGATCCTGAATTGCAGAAACGCACAAGTTCAGCGCAGGGCACAATGCGCTGGAATTGCTCCGCCAATTCAATCTCCAGTTCATGCTGCGCGCCATAGAGTTGGCCGTCCCGCATCGCCCGAGCGACGAAATCAAGCACCGCCGGCGGACTATGCCCCAGAAACATCGGTCCTTGAGAGAGTGTAAAATCGAGGTAGACATTTTCGTCGGCGTCGACCATACGAGTGCCTGTGGCGCTGCGCATGTAAAGTGGAGGCTGCGCAAGAGCGCGCACGTTGCTGCTGACCCCGCCGGCCAGCGACGCCCGTGCCCGCTGGAAAAGCTCTGTTGATTGCTGATATCGGGACATTGTCTTCCGGTCCACAGACAACTCGAATAATTGCAAGCACTATCTTTTCCACTGGAAACTATAGCGCGAGCAGCTGGATACCGCGAAAATTGATCGTGCTATGGCGGTCCTTGACCGAAGGGGATCAGCAGGATTTCCCCGCAGTTTGCCAGGTTGGAGCTGTACACCAGTCAATCCAGCGGATAAACCGGGCGCTTGAGATAACGATAAGGAAAGCGAGAAAGATTCGCGCTGCACAAGCCGGCGGTATCCATCTCGATTGCCTCGGAAGCGATGGGCCCGTAGGCGGCTTGATACGCCACCGCGGACTTGACCACGATCATGCTCTGCGCCTCAGGGATGATGCCGATGTGACGCAGCTGGGCGAGATCAAGCGGGGGCGTCTTACGCTCGGTCAAGAGGATATTCACGCCCTCAACGCGGAGCCAGACGGACCGGCCCATATGGACTGTGTTGCCATAAAACGAGGCGAAGTGGTTGTCGGGCAATTCACACTCGAATACCCCGTCAGATAGCGCACGTACAGTTCCGGTCACGGTCACCGGCTGCCCGTGCCAGCCATCGACTTTGCCGCCTACCTCGAGTGTGACATGCCCCGCGCTTCCGGCGCGCCAGCAGATGGCGACCGCTTCCGGATCGGCCAGTATGATTGTCCCTTCGCGGACGTCATGATTTAGCATCGCGGCCAGCGCATCGGTGCCATCGCCCGTTGTGCCGCCGCCAATATTGTCAGCCGAATCAACCAGGATAACCGGACCCCGTTCCTGTTTTTTGGCTAGCAAGACAGCATCAGTCGGCGTGAGAAAACGCGGCAGCGCCCCGGTCCGCTGTTCAAATAGTATTGCGCTCAATTCGTCCGCGTATGCGGCAGCCAGCTCCGGCTGCTCATCGGTGGTTACGATGATGCTTGGGCCGGTAAAGGGCGTATCGGCATAAGCGAAGCCAGCCATCACCGCGATGCATATTACTTCATTTTCCGCCTCGATTTCAGCGGCGCGGGCATGCACTTGCGCGAGGGGCGCTGCTTCAGTGCCGGTGCTTTGTGCTGGCAACAGCAACGCAGGCCGAGCATAAGCGGGCGTCGGCCGGAGCTCTCGACGCAGCAAGAGCGACATGATCTCCGCTGCTTCAACGCCCCGCGCATAGGCATCAATATGCGGGTTCGTGTCGTATGCCAGCAGCACTTCAGGCAATTCGACCAGGCGCGGGCTGATATTGCCATGCATATCCAACAGGACGACGATAGGCACTGCGCTGCCGACGATAGCACGCGCCTGCGCCACAATATCCCCCTCGGCGTCCAACTCGCCCTCCGCAACCATCGCGCCGTGCAACGCCAATAGCACCCCATCGACTGGCATGCACTGCGCAAGTCGATCGGTTAGCTCGCTAACGAGCTCTCCATAAGCTGCCACCGTGACAACGCCGCCGGGCATGGCAGTGGCGTACAAGGTCGGCAGAAGCTGCCAGCCCTGCTCAATCGCGCGGTCGATCATCCCGCCGATACCCGTGCGCGAACCCCGCATGGACGTGAAGATGTCTTCGCCTAAATGCAGCGCCTGCGTCGCGAAATCCGCCAGCGTCGTCGGTCGCTCCATGAAGGTGTGAGTCTCGTGCAGAATACCGCCGATTGCGATGCGCGCCCCAACTGAAGCGCTGTTACTTGACATGCTCTAGCGAACCTCGACTCTTATATCCGCGAGTGATATGCGCGATGCCGGCACCAGCAGTGGCTTCGGAATACCGTGACGGAATTCCAATAGATGATGTGTCTCTACTCAGATTCAGACGAGTGCCCTCTTTGCTGTGTCACGCACACAGCGGATCATCGTCTTCCCAGCGGTGGACTTTTACAGCGTCACCGTCAGCCAACTGTGCGCGCGCGTCGTACCACAATTGAGCCCATTCTTGGCAATCGTCCAGCACGGAACCGGGGTTATTAGGGCTCCGTGCGACGAAGCCGGGAAAATGTGGCCGGCCCGTTGGCTGTCCGATGGGATTGTAGCGAAGATCAAAGCTCCAGCGAAACGAATCGCTATGGTTATCCAATGAGCAATTTTTGCACATCAGGTGAAATAGCAACACGCCACCTGGATTCAGCGGTACCGGAATGGCATGCTCCAGTTCTATGAACTGGTCCGGAATAGCGAGTTGTCCCGGTGTGCAATGCAAGGCGACACCCTGGCGATGGCTCCTTGGCACCACCTGAAGGCAGCCGTTTTCTACCGTGGCTTCGGTTACCGCCACCCAGCATGTAACCATTTGGGTTTCGTCCGCTTCCGCCAAGCCCACGCCGCTATCCTGGTGCCAGCGCGTCTTCCCCAGAAGCGAGTTAGCTTGGTCTTGCTCTGCAACTATCTTCATCGGTGGTTTGATGCGCACATGCTGAATCGGGTTGGAGAATATCTCGCCGCCGATCAACGATTCGACAGCCGAAAGCATCCGCGGGCTCTTCAGCAGGTTAAAGACAGCCGGGCCCAAGTGAATGGGCATGTCTTCGTTAACCTTGCTGTTTGGCAAGGCGATGTCAATGGCCTGCTCGTAGCTGCAGCCAGCCTGATATACCTCGACAAGCCGTTTCTCAAGCGGCAAATGACTGTAGCTTTCGCGTAGACGCCCTTCGGCAACCCATTGCTCGCATAGATCGTCAAGGAGTTGCTGATATTCTGCAACAACCGGCGCGAGATCCAGGTCGTAATCTAGAAGGTTATCAACTGCCAAGAATCCGTTTTCATTGAACTCGTCTATTTGCTGAGATGTTAACATTCTTGCACCTACTCTTATCCTCGCAATCGCGCGATCATGGCTTCACCGACGGTATGCATTCGGTGCTGTCCGAAGCCGAGATCGTCCAGAGTGTTGATGGCGCGGGTTCGAAGGATGTTGCCGTGCAAGTTTCGGCTGACGCGTTGACGGCCAATCCGGACATCAACATAATCTTTGGCATCAATGATGATTCGGCGCTGGGCGGCTTGCAGTCCTATATTGCGGCTGGCCTGGATACGGACAACTTGCTGGTCGTTGGCTTCGGCTGCGAAGGCATCGCCTGTAAGGACGCCCTGCAAGAAGGCGGTCCCTACAAGGTTTCCGCAGCGATGTTCCCCGAATATCAGGGTCTGCTATTGATCAACGCATCCGTTGCGGTCTTCAATGGCGTGGAGCCACCGCCGCAGATTTACGCGCCATCGCAACCGGTGACGCTTGACAATCTCTTCGACTACTACACGCAGGAAGAAGACGGCACCTATACTGCGATGCTCGATGTCATCAGCGAGATTGAGATCGAAATCGTAGAACCGTCGATGGACGACGAATAGATCCATTCAATACCGGACCGGGTGGAGTTGGGCAACATTGCGACTACTCCACCCGGTTTGTGAAATCAAGCCCTGCGAGGCCGTGAGCCGCGGCGCTCGCCCCCGCAGAGTTGATTCGACATGACATGAGGATACTTGGATGCTTGACGGCAGCGCGGATTCTGAGGGCGCCGGGATCGGCGGATTCCTGACCAGAACAAGAAATTGGCTGCTCCACACGCAAGAGGGCGTTCTATTCTTGATTGTGGCGGCGATTTGGGTGTTCCTGACGATTCAGTCGCCTGTATTCTTCACGGGCAGGAACATCGGTGTTTTGCTGAGCCAGGTTTCCATGACGGCGATCACCGCTGTTGGCATGACGATTTTGCTCATCTCCGGCGAAATCGATGCGTCGGTCGGCTCGATGCAAGCCTTTGTTGGCGTGGTCGTCATGAGCGTTCTCAACAGCACTTCGAACCTGGCTCTGGGTGTTGTTGTTGGATTGACTATCGGTGTGGTAGTGGGCCTGCTCAATTCGCTGATTTCCTTGCGTCTCGGTATCAATTCGCTTATTGCCACGCTGGCGATGCTGTCTATTGTGCGCGGAGCGGCTTTTGGTTTCACTGAGGCTTCAATTCAAAATTCTCATAAAATCCCGGCCTTCGTCGACATAGGCAATGGCTTTTTCCTGGGTGTGCCCTGGCCTATCATCTTCTTTTTCGCGGTTTTTCTTATCTTTTATTTTGTCTTGTCACGCACGACTTTCGGCCGCTACGTACATGCCGTCGGCGCAAATCCTGAAGCCGCGACTTTGGCGGGCATACCCGTAAACCTGGTGAAGATGGCTGGCTTTATTCTAACCAGCGTTTTGGCATCGCTCAGCGCCATTATCTTGGTGTCGCGCCTTAATTCAGGGCAGAATGGCATCGGCGCAGGATTCGAACTGGAGGCGATCGGAGCTGTGCTTTTGGGCGGAACCAGCTTGAGTGGCGGCGAGGGGTCAATGGTGGGTACCTTCCTGGCGGTGCTGCTGCTGGGGACCTTAAAGAACGGCATCGTTCTACTGGATATCAATTCGAGCTGGCAAGTCGCCGTCACGGGATTGATCATCATCATTGCGGTCTTTCTGGATGCTCGACGACGGCGTCGTCTGGGTCAGGACTAGCGCATGTCAAACGCGAAACCACTGCTGCAACTCACGGCAATTGCCAAGGAGTTCCCGGGTACCAAAGCCTTGAAGGGCGTGGATTTCAGCCTGTATGCAGGCGAAGTTCATGCGCTGATCGGCGAAAATGGCGCGGGAAAATCGACGCTGATCAAGATCATCGCCGGTCTGTACCGGCAAGACGAGGGAACCCTTGAAATCGAGGGGAAAGCGGTCGAATTCCATTCTCCTGCGGATTCCCTGGAACATCGTATCAAGGTGGTCTATCAGGAGCTGGATCTGTTGCCGGATCTCAGCATTGCGGAAAACGTCTTCCTGGGCAACCTGCCGAAGAAAGCCTTGCGCACGGTGGACTGGCAAGCGCTTTATTCAAGAACAAGCGAACTACTGCTCGATTTAGGATTGGATATCGACCCGGAAATCCCCATAAGCGCGCTAACGGTGGCGCAGCAGCAGCTCGTCGAGATCGCCCGGGCTTTGTCGCGTCAGGCGCAAATCATCATCATGGACGAGCCCACATCGGCGCTGAGCCAAACCGAAATTAAAAGCTTGTTTGCGGTGATTCGCCGTTTGCAGGGTCGTGGCGTGGGCATCATGTACGTAACGCATAAACTTGATGAAATCTACGCCATCGCCGATCGCGTGACCGTCTTTCGTGATGGCGAGCATATCGCGACAGAAGCGGTTGCCAATACGACTCATAGCGACCTGGTGACCTGGATGGTCGGGCGAGAAGTCAAGGACCTCTATCCCCGTACGCCGGCCAATCGCGGCGATGTCTTGCTCGACGTTGTTGACATAAATGGCGGGAACATTAAGGATTTCAGCTTGCGGGTTCATGCCGGCGAGATTGTCGCGGTATTCGGCTTGATGGGTTCGGGCGTTCACAATTTGGGCCGCCTGATATTCGGCGACATGCCTCGGTCCGGCAGCGTCCGATTGCAAGGCGAGGAGATACACGCAAACGCCCCGATGGATGCAATTCGCAAGGGCCTTGGTTTTTTGACTGAGAATCGCAAAACAGACGGTCTGCTTTTGCCGCTCTCGGTAAAGGACAATATCATGCTTGTCTCCGTTAACAGTTACGCGAACCTGATGGTGATCAATGGACAAGAGGAGCGCAGGGCCACCGCGGACATCATCGACAAGCTCTCTATCAAGACACCGGGCATCGCTCAGAAGATACGTTACCTTAGCGGTGGCAATCAGCAGAAGTCGCTGGTCGGGCGCTGGCTGCTTGAAGATCTGAAGGTTCTGATGTTTTCAGAGCCGACACGGGGTATCGATGTGGGGTCGAAAGCCGAGATCTACCGGCTGATGGATAATATGGCACACCAGGGCATGGGCATATTGGTGCTGTCTACCGAGTTGCCGGAGGTTGTAGGTATCGCTGATCGAATCATCGTCATGCGACAAGGCAAGAGTACCGGGCGATGGATATCCCGCGAGGAAGCCAACGAGCAAGATCTCATGACCGCCGCAACGGTCCAAATGGAACCAGTTAATTGAGAGATTTCAGGTAAATCATGGCAATTGCAGGCAAGTGGCGCAAGGGGAGTAACGACGCCTCGAGCAGAGTAGCGCGCTGGCTACTGACCCGCGAGACGGGGCTGGTAATCCTCTTACTTGCAGTGGTGGTCTTGTTCTGGATTCCGGAACCGACCACGCGTCAGCAGCGAGTATATTGGGATTTACTGCGAGAAATCTCGCCGAACCTGATCGCTGCGATAGGCGTCACCATGCTGATGCTCGCCGGCGAGTTCGATTTATCAATTGGTTCCATGCTCGCTGTTACAGGTATCACGACAATCGTCGTGTTCAACGGTACCGACAACGTGTGGCTGGGCATCATTGCTGGATTGGCTACGGGTCCAATCGTAGGCAGCATCCACGGATACCTGGTGACCAGACAGAAGATGAATTCGCTGGTGACCACCTAGGGGTCGCTTTTCGCGCTGCGTGGCATGGTCTACGTCTATACCAACAAGGTACCAATTATCGATGAAAACGGCTTTTACGATTTCCAGGATGCCTATTACAACAATCTCGGTCCGGTGCCTTTGCCCTTCGTTTTAGCAGTCATTCTGGTTGTTCTGGCGCTGATCGTGCTGACGCAAACAGAATTCGGACGCAACATTTATGCGATCGGTGGTAACGAAACGGCGGCGCGCGTCTCTGGCATCAAGGTTAATCTCATCAAATTCATATTGTTTGTGATATGCGCGGGCAGCGCCGCCATCAGCGGCATGATTCTCACGGCGCAAACAGGTACCGGCTACTTCGACTCCGGCTCTTCCGGCTTTGAATTGGTTGTGATCGCCGGCGTCGTGCTGGGCGGCATCGCCTTGAGTGGCGACAAAGGCAGCCTGGTCGGAACGGTACTGGGTATCCTCATCCTCGGTATGACGGCGAAGGGCTTGCGACTGATGGGAGTGAATACCAATATGCAGTTGATGGTGACCGGAAACATTATGATTCTGGCGGTCTTTATGCATAGCTTCCACGACCGCATCTCATTTTTCAAGAAGAGATTTTAGGAACAAACAATGACCTGCAAAGTGACGGAAATTGTGCTGGGCAAAACCTTGACCGCCCTGGAAATCGAGAATGACCTGATAGCGACAACCGTGCTAGTGGACAAGGGCGCCGACATAACCAGTCTCGCCTACAAGCCAAAGGATGTTGATGTACTTTGGAAGTCGCCATGGGGCATAAAAGAGCAAGGACGCGGTTTCGAATCCGCCTTTGATTCCGCCACAACCTGGCTGGAAGCTTACACGGGCGGCTGGCAGGTGCTTTTCCCGAACGGCGGTGATGCCACAACATACAAGGGCGCGGCCTTGAGCTTCCATGGCGAAGCCTCAATGAAAGCCTGGGATTATGAGATTGTCAGTGCGGGTGACAGCGCGCTGGAGGTGAAATTGAAAGCGAGACTGTCACGCAGCCCCTACACAATCGAACGTTGGATGCGAGTCGAAGCGGGCAACCCGATCTTGCATATTCGCGAGCGCATCACCAATCACGCGGGCGAAGCAATGGATTGCATGTGGAGCCATCATCCGGCATATGGCGCCCCGTTCTTGAGTGAGCATTGCGTCATCGATGTGGGAACTGCCAGCTTCGTCGCCGATGACCGCTACGCCGGATTCGCCAATCCTTTGACCCTCAGCCAGAATTATCAATGGCCGATGGCGGGCGACCTTGATATGTCCCGGGTGCCCGGACCCGCTGAAGAGCGAGACATATTGGCTTATTTTCAGGATTTTGATTCGGGCTGGTACGCCATAACCAACAAGAAAATGGGCCTTGGCATCGGACTGGTCTGGGACGAGAGTGTCTTTCCCTTTGCCTGGTTCTGGCAAGAGTTGAATGCCTCTCCGGGATTTCCCTTTTACAAATGCTCTTATGTGATGGCGATCGAACCGGCATCATCAATACCCGGGCAAGGGTTGAATACGGTGATGGAAACGACCGGTACTCATCTGACTTTGCAGCCGGGCGAATCAAAAGAAATCGAAATGAAGGCTGTGTTTTATGAGTCGGACAGAGGTGTGCAAAAGATAGACGCCGATGGCACGGTTCATCTGAAGTAGGCAGCAACCGGTCGGCGTCAGCGAAACGGACCGCCACGTTTACACAAGTTAGAGAACCTTCTGCGCGTCCGAGCAAAGCGGTTCATCAGGAAAAAGGAGCAAAACATGTCTGACACTGCGTTCAGCTTAGGGCAATTCACGACGCTGGTTGACGGGCTGGATCATCCCGAAGGTGTGGCATGGGGCGCCGATGGCAATTGGTATGCGGGTGGAGAAGCCGGGCAGATCTACCGAATCGCCATCGATGGCACATTCTCGCAAATTGCGTCGACAGGAGGATTCGTATTAGGATTGGCTTTAGACGGGAATCACAATATCTATGCCTGCGATCTGTTCCAGAACAAAGTATTCAAGATAAGCGCTGCGGGTGCAGTCGATGTCTACTCCGATGGCAGTGCGGATCGCAAATTTGTAGCGCCGAATTATCCGGTATTTACGGCAAATGGCGATCTCTACGTGTCGAGTTCCGGCGGTTTCGACGAGAAGAACGGTTGCGTCTTCCTGATTCGGCCGGATGGCGAAACCATCATAGCCAGCGAAGAGATCGATCACTTTCCCAATGGCATGGCATTGTCGCTCGATGGACGCGAACTATACATCATACTTTCCAATATGCCCGGCATCGTGAAGGCCCCGATTCAGGCCGATGGCACGCTTGGCGATCCGCTGCCGGTGGTGGATATGCCGGGAACGGTGCCGGATGGTCTCGCATTGGACGCCGAAAGCAACCTATACATCGCCTGCTACGCGCCGAACAAAGTGTTCCGCTATACCGTCTCGGGTGAGCTGGAGCTCGTTGCCGACGATTGGCAAAGCGTTGTATTGTCCGCACCGACTAATATTGCGTTCGGCGGCCAGGATATGAAATACGCGATATTCGGTAGTCTGGGGCGCTGGCATTTGTCGATGATCGAAATGCCGGTTGCCGGCGCCCGCTTGCGCTATCCTATCTAGAGCTAGGCAATAGTTGCAGGGTATCAGGAAATTGATCAGGTGGAGGATATGACCAAACGATTTGAAGGCAAAGTTGCCATCGTAACTGGAGCAGGCAAGGGCATTGGACGCGCCTGCGCACTTGCTTTCGCTGCTGAAGGGGCGGCGGTTACAATCGCCGATATTGACCGCGCGGCCAGTGAAGAAACGCGACAGCTGATTGCGAAGACAGGCGGTCGCGCGCTATTTGTCGAAGGCGACATCTCGGACGAAGCTTTTGTCAAGCGCGTGACGGCACAGACGGTCGCCGAGTTTGGTGGAATCGATGTCCTGCACAATAATGCGGGAGTCGTGCGCTATGGCACCGTGGTGGATCAATCCGTCGAAGACTGGGACTTCCAAATCAACATCAACTTGCGCGCGACCTTCCTCACCTGCAAATATAGCATCCCCGAAATGCGCAAACGTGGTGGAGGCGCTATCGTCAATACGTCGTCCGTTCAGGCGGTGGCTTCACAACAGACGGTCGCAGCCTATGCGGCTTCCAAGGGCGCTGTCACGAGCTTTACCACGACCGTTGCGCTCGATCATGCCAGGGAAAACATCCGCTGCAATTGCATCGCTCCAGGTTCCATCCATACACCGATGCTGGATTCGGCCGCGGACCTCTTCGGTCCGGACAATCCCACGCAGATGATCGAAGACTGGGGAGAATTGCATCCAATAGGACGAGTCGGCCAACCGGAAGAGGTGGCCAAGCTGGTTCTATTCCTGGCGAGCGATGACGCGTCATTCATGACTGGCGGCTACTATCGCGTTGATGGCGGTTTGCTTTCGAGCCTTTTATAAATGTGGGCAGTCATGACTCGACTACATGGCGGTCATGTTGTCCAGTGGCGGAAACACTGTTCCCTTGCAGAGTCGCCAGTCGGCGCCCCACCCCAAGCTGGAATCCGTCACCCGAACCACATTGTGAGCGCCACTGTAGATAGAGACAAAATGACAAACGAAGTGATGCGCACTGCCCTTTCGCTAGGCTTGGTCATATTGGTTTCTGCTGCTGCAAGGCAATGTCTCGGCGGTTTTCCTTCTGAACTGCTTGGTATTGGGGATAGCCGTATGTCGCTTCCAGCGCGGTGGATTGTTCCGTCTCAATCCTATAGTTGATCTCCACACGTGACTCTACTGTCCGCTCGGAGCATGATGCTCCATAGCAAACTGGCGATCAAGTGCAGCAAGGCGACGGTGGCAAATCTTCTTCCAAGCCCATCAAGTGCGCCCACCCTCGTTTCAAGACGTAGAGATTGGCATTGGTAAACAGCGATATGCTTCCAGTGTTATAGTGCCCCGTAATGTAAGGAATAGATGCCGAACAGAAATCCGTATTGATGATGATGGTTAGACTGTCGCGATGGCGGCGCAGGATAAGCATGGCTTAGCAGAAGGGTTCATACACTCCGATATTCTCAAGGGAGTAGATGGCACAGGTAGGCGCCGCGTCCAGCTTGCCAACTTGCACTATTTCGATGCGGTAGGTGTCGTCTGTCATTCGTGCTACTGCCGCTCATTTTTGGCGATCTCATATGCACGCAACACGTCATCTGGTAGCTGGCTCCCAGCATAACCGCCGCCGTCAACCAGAATCGCTGCGCCTGCCATATAGGCAGCAGCCTCACTACAGAGAAACAGAACCGCGCCTACCATGTCGCTACCACGAGCCAAACGATTCACAGGTAAACCGGGATTCTCTCTTATAGACTCAATCAGCCCCGCAAGATAATCGTCTTTGACGATGGGCGTATCTACCGTTCCCGGTTCAATCGAATTGACGCGAATGCCGAAGCGCGCGAGTTCTAAAGCCAGGCCCTTGGTGAGACTGCCGACGGCAGCCTTGCTAGCGCAATAATGCACTTTATGTTCGCCGGATTTATGCACACTAAGTGAGGATACATTGACGATGCTGCCGCCGTGCCCTTGGGCGATCATCTGGCGCGCAGCTGCCTGGGCGAAAAGAAAATAGCCTTTGACATTGGTGTCAAAAGTCGCATCCCAGGTGGCCTCTTCCAAATCAATGATTGGGCAGAAGGGGGCAATGCCCGCATTGTTCACCAGAATATCGAGGCGACCGTAGTGTGCTGAAACTTGCTGAACAAAGGCGGCAACCTGATTCTTGTCCCGAACGTCGACCTTCTTGACAAAGCAATTCGGCAGATCTCGCCGCACCTGGGCAAGTTGCTCATCATCAATGTCACAGCCTGCGACATTTGCTCCGAAGTGTGCGAAGCCGCGCAAAATAGAGCGCCCGATTCCGCTGGGGCTGGCAATGCCGGTTACTATCACGGCGCGCCCGGCAAAGTTAAAGGAAACATCGGAATACATAGTCGCACCTCACGTTAACCAGCAAATTGAACGCGGTGATCGAGATTCTGTTCAACAACCTTCCAGTTCACTGTGATCCCGAAGCCGGGCTCAGTACCAGGGTATAGGCGTCCCTCGCGCAGCGCCATGTCGCTTTCAAAGAGCGGCTGCCCACCCGGGAATTCGATGTCCAGGTTATACCATTCTATCATCGGGCTTGCCCTGCTTGCGAGGATGAAGTGCGCCGCCCAGGGGATATAACCATAATGCGGGATAATCGCGATATCCGCATCGAGTGCGAGCGCCGCGATCTTCTGCATTTCGGTGATACCACCTGCCCGGGTAACATCTGCTTGCCATACATCCACCAGGCGTTCCTTGGCGAAAGGCGCGAAGCCACGTACCAGCGTCTCATGCTCCCCGCAGGCGATCCATGTGCCGCTCGTCCATTCGCGGCGCAATTGGCGGTAGCCGTCAATATCAGCGGCGACCAGCGGCTCTTCAATCCACTTGATGTTGTAATCTCGCAAAGCCCGGTCAAGTTCTAGCGTGTAGCGCACATCCAGCCCCATCCAACAATCAAGCATAATGTCGGGTTCAAGTCCGAGTCGTTCGCGCAGTTGAGCAATGTCCTTGACGTTTTCGCGCATTCCCCATTTGCCGCTGCCGGGACCGTACTTTAGGGGCCACTTGATGCCGCTGAAAGGCTCGCGTTTCACTCGACCATCATCATATCCTGTCATGTAACAAGGGAGGCGGTCTTGTATTGGCCCGCCAAGCAACTGACAAACACTAAGTTCAGCGCACTTGCCTCGAATATCCCAAAGGGCTAGGTCAAGCGCGCTAATGGCGTGCAGAAGATAACCGTCACGCCCCTGAGGAAATGAACCGGTTCGCCATCAATGAGCACTAGACCGGCCGAAGGCTCCAAATCTCCTGAGAGAATCTTGACCAGAGTCGATTTGCCCGCCCCGTTGTCGCCAACTAGACCAACGACCTCTCCGGCAGAAATCGAGACGCTGACTTCGTCAAGGGCAACGACACCTTTAAAGTACTTGCTCAGGCGTTTTGTCTCGACTACGGGCAGCATTCCCACCAACCGGTGCCACGCCACTCTTGGCATCGCCACTACGTGTGCGCACCCTTCGTTCGGCGTTCAATTGTGCACAGGGACTATCGTAATGGTAACAAATGCAGCAGATGATAACAACAAAGCACCGATTTCCCGGACAAGGGCTGCCATTGAACGACAAGGTAATTTCAGGGATGCGACCAAGCTGCAACAAAGTCATCAGATTATCGAGTACAATCTGAACCATACGATTTTCAATTTAGTTTATTTTATGGCTTAAGGCGGATGACGTTGGAAGCAATCCAGTATTGTTCAAGGACCTGCGGCGTCACCCTTGGTCTTCACGACAGCGACAATGAGCACAACGGTGAAGAACACAAGGAGCGCTAGCAATCGGATGATTATTGATGTGCATTCACATACGCCGCAATATCGTGGCGCAGTACCGCCCGAGCGGCGGATCAACAATCCCGCCTGGCGCCCCGACCGTGCGGTCAGTTCGGTCTACAACTGGGAAGAATACTTACAGGAGCAGACACCGGCCGACATTAGCATCGTCTTTGGTGTTGCCTGGCATCCCGGCGACCGGACAGGTGGCGTAAACGGAATCGATGAAAACTCCGATCTGCCGGGCAATGTCAACGACAAGACGGTTGCCTTTGTACGAGCCTATCCGGAGCGGTTGATCGGCTTTATGTCGCTGCATCCGCATGACGCGCATGCGCTTGACGAATTGGAGCGCTGCAGATGTGATCTGGGCTTGCGCGGCATCAAACTGGGCGCCAATTATCAGATTTTCCATCCCCTGGAAGCGCGCGTCCTAGCGATCTACGAACAGGCGCAACGCTACGAGTTGCCGGTGATCTTTCATCAAGGCACATCGCCGGTACGCACGGCGCCGATTCGCTATGCTCATCCCCTGCTGATGGACGAAGTCGCCATTCGCTATCCCGATCTCAAGATCATCATGGCGCATATGGGGCATCCCTGGACGGTGGATACCGCCGTCGTCGTCCGCAAACATCCCAACGTCTATGCCGATATATCCGGCTTGTTCTACCGAAGCTTTGGCTACTATGAAGCCATGATCAAAGCGACCGAGTGGAATGTGCTCGACAAGCTGCTTTTCGCTTCCGATTATCCCGTGACTACCGCGGCGGAGACTTATGCGGCTTTGCACAAGGTCAATGACATTGTCGAGGGCACGCAATTGCCGCGTGTTACAGAGGACAAATTGGAAGCGATCATCTATCGAGATTCTCTCCAACTCTTGCAGCTAAGCTGACGTGACCAATGCGTCCCTGTTTCAAAGAGCCACAGCAATCACACCGGGCCGTGTTAACTCGGGTACTCGCGGACTCGAAGATCCAATCGTTTGAGAGCGCGCCGATGGTGCTTACATGGTCGATGCGAACGGAAAGCGCTATCTGGATTACCACGCTTCCCTTGGCGATGAAACGCAACCATATCTCGGCAGCGCACACCGACGCCGATATCGAGCGCACGCTGAACATAGCTGAAGATGTGCTGCAGGAGATGAGCCGCAAGCATGGCTTGGTCTAATTCTCGACGTAGGGCCTGCTCAAGTTTAATCCATCGCGATTCAACTCCACGCCCCAGCCGGGTTTGTCCGGCAATATCAGGAAGCCATCTTGTGGCAGCGGCTCCTCGACGAAGACGTCTCCAAAAATGGGGACGATCTCGTCAGCCTTTGGGCTCATCATCAGGAACTCCGCCATCGGGCAGTTGGTGAAGGCATATTGCAAATGATATGAAAATATGCCGGAGCCATGCGGGATGACCGGTATATCGTATGCCGATGCCATGGCGACGATGCGTCGCGCCTCTGTCATTCCGCCCACCCAGGTCAGATCCGGCTGGAGAATGTCGAAGCATTTGCGCGCGATCAGTTCGCGGTAACCGTAGCGGGTGTATTCGTGTTCGCCGCCGGTGAACAGGCAGGACGAAACAGAGGCTTTCAGTTCAGCGCAACCGTCGTAATCGTCCGGCGGCAAGCACTCTTCCAGCCAGTAAACATTATAGGGTTCGAGCGCCTGCGCCAATTCAATCGCATAAGGCACCGTCAGCGCCATATAGCAATCGAACATGAGGCGGAAATCTTCACCGACGCTCTTTCGTGACTTTTCCATCAAGGCGATGTTTTTCTTTAAGCCGTCAACGCCGTCGGCCGGACCATACATCAGCGGCAGCTTGGCGCCATGAAAGCCCATCTCCTGCGCCAGATCAGGCCGGATTGTCGTCGCATAAACCGGCAGCTTGTCCTTGGTCTTGCCGCCCAACATGGCGTAGACAGGCTCGTCGCGCAGCTTGCCCAGCGCATCCCAGACCGCTAGATCCACCGCGCTGATCGCTTGTATCGCCAGTCCCTTGCGTCCATAATGCAAGGTCGCGCGCCACATCTGATCCCAAATGAGCTCCACATCGTAGGGGGATTGACCTAGCAAAAACCGATTCAAATGACGCTCGATGATAAAGCAGGCTGGTTCACCGCCGGTACTGATGCCAACGCCGATCATGCCGTTGTCCAGCTCTACCTCGACGATCACACTGCCCAGCGCGTTGATGCCCCAGCTGACGCGCAACGATTTGTAGTCCTCGTACACGGACATAGGATTGGCGATGGGTGTGTCTATAATCCAGTGCCCTTGCGCTTGATCGTGATAGTCCGCGCCGCCGGAATCTATGACGTAAGCGCGGACGTCCCTGATGCGAGCCTCGTGCATGGGTCCATTCTCCCGGATAAATCAGATGCTGCTGAAGCGTTCGTGCTGGCGACCAAATGGGTCCCGCAGAGCGCGGCCCGGTGTGGCGCCCGTGCCTTGGCCATCAGCCAAAGTTTGGACGCCGTTGACAATGACTTCGCTGACGCCCTCGGCAAGACTGCGAGGGTTCTCGTATGTTGAGGTGGCGCGCAGCGCTTCTGGATCAAAGACGGCCAAATCCGCCTTGAAGCCGGGACGGATAATGCCACGATCCAGGCTGCCAATGCGCCGAGCCGGAGCGGAAGTGACCTTGCGAATGCCTTCCTCCCAACTGAGCAAACCCAGGTCACGCACGTAATGAGACAGGAATCTGGCATGCGCGCCCCATGCTCTGGGGTGTGGCTGCCCACCAACCAGGATGCCATCGCTGCCGACGACATGCGCCGGGTGCTGCATGATGGTTTTTACGTGATCTTCTATGCCGAAGAAGGCGAGACAAGAAACGCCCAGGCGCGTTTCCACGAGCAGATCAGCGAAGAATTCAAAAGGAGACTTGCCGGCACGCGCGGCAGCATCAGGCAGGCTTATACCGATAATTGCCGGGTCGTGGTCGCCCAGAATCCCGCCAATCCGCAGCATTTCCCAACCCAGCGGCACGCCTTGCATGCCATCGGAGCCAGTCACTTCCAGCTCGTGCTGCAATTTCGCTCGGCTTTCCGGCGCTTGTAGATGCCCCAATATGGCATCCACCCCGCCCTCGTGCGCCCAGCTCGGCAAAAAGGCGTGCAAGTAAGTCTGACCGGCCAGATAGGGGTAGGCGTCCATGGTGACCTCGACGCCCTCGGCGCGAGCTTCGTCGATCATCGCGATCAATTCGACAACGCGCCCCTCATTGATATCGAAGCTGAGATGACAGTGAGTCAGATGCACCGGTACGCCAGACCGCCGGCCGATTTCGATCGAATCCCAATAGCCTGTCAGCGCCTCGGTGCCATAATTGCGGTGATGCGGGCAGTAAAATCCCTGATACGGTCGTATGACCTGGCAGAGCTCCACCAGTTCGTCATCGCTGGCGAACATGCAGGGCGCATAAGTCAAGCCGGTAGACAGACCGATTGCCCCTTCGCGCATGCATTGGTCGATGATCGTCTTCATGCGCGTCATCTCGGCGGCGGTCGGCTCGCGATTCTCCATGCCCATGACAGCCAGTCGAACGGTACCCTGCGAGGCGAAGGTCGCCACATTGACGACCGAGCCACCGTCGAAGTAATCCAGGTAGTCGGTCAGGGTGGTCCAGTCGCGGTCGAAATCCGGCAGCCCGTTCCAGGCGGACAGCTGTTCGGCCAGGATTTCCCACGTCTCCGGTGTGACCGGCGCCAGTCCCAGCCCGTCATGTCCGATCACATCGGTGGTCACGCCTTGATAGAGCTTGCACTCGTGTAGGGGATTGACCAGCGGCTGCAAATCGGAATGCGTGTGCATGTCGATGAAACCCGGGCTGACGATGCGACCATCGGCCTTGATGGTCTTCTGGGCGGCGGCGCCGGTCAAATGCCCAACCGCCACGATCCGATCGCCCTCGACAGCGACATCGGCCCAAAACCAGGGCGATCCCGTGCCGTCAATGACTCGGCCACCCACTATTAGAAGGTCGTGCATTAATTCGCTCCCGTAATTTCAGCATCGCGATAGGCGTCTAGCGCGACTTTCATCAGCTGCCGCGCCACCAGACCATCGGTCTGCGGTCGAGCGCCACTATCCAGGCAGTCGAAAAAGTGCCGCACTTCCTCAGTCAAGTCCAACCCCTCGTCGCTATCGAGTAGCACTTTCTCTTCCGCTCCGGCTTCGGTGACAGTTATTTGTGAATGCCAGGGACAGCGGTAGCCCTCCAGCGCCAGATTGCCCATTGGATGGATCGACAACGTGATCACCGCTCGCTCACAATAGGCGCGCATAGTGTACCAGCGCTCCGGCTTGGGCGAGAACCAGGTATGGCGGGTCGTGCCGATGACGCCATTCTTGAACTTGATGACGGAAATTGCGGTATCTTCACCTTCCATCGGCAAGCCAGCCCGGGTACCGACCATGGCCACCGATTGTACGTCGCCGGCGATCCAGAGCATGACGTCCAGCATATGCGCCGATGCCGAGAAAAAGACGCCACCGCCCAGGGTCGCCTTCTTGACGAACCAGCCACCCGTGACGTACTCGCGATTATCCTCGTCCATGAAAGCGTCCAGCATGAACAAGCTGCCGTAGTCGCCGCTGTCGATGATAGTTTTAAGAGCTTGCGTGCTTCTGCGGTAGCGATGCGGCAGCGCTATCATCAGGGTCTTTCGCTGTACCTCCGCTTCGGCGATCATCTCATCGGCTTCTTCAAGCGTGAGCGCGAAGGGCTTTTCAAGCAGCACGTGACAGCCTGCCCGCAGCGCGTCCAGGGTGATGGGATGGTGCAGGTGATGGGGCACGAGAATCGACACCGCATCGACGCGGTCTAATCCCGCGCGATAATCAGTTAGTACTTCGACATTATCAACAGCCAATGTGCCGGCAATATGCTTGGCTCGCTCAATTTCCGGGTCGGCGATCCAGACCACCTCGACTCTTTCGCTAAGCCGATTCAGCGCCCCCACATGAAAAGGCGCAATCCAGCCGCAGCCGATGATTCCCAATCGATGTCTGTTCATGTACCGGGTCCTTACTGTGATTTCCCCCGTGCCGCCACCGTCCACTCGTCGATGACGCGCTCGCCCTGCGTGATGAACATGCTGTCGAAGAGGTTGATCACCGGGCAGATATGATTGGGGATGATCTCGACACGGTCGCCGATTTTCACCGGATCGTCGCTTGGTATGGTCGTGGCGCCGTGCTCTTCGCTCAGCAGCATGACTTCCCAATCTGGATGATCAATGACATAGCCGTGCCCGGATACCGGCGGCACGACGCCAGCCCGATCGCTCGTCAGCGCTTTCGTGCCGGCATCCAGGATGATGCGATCGGCGGTCGGCTGTGTCGCAACTGTCGCCAGCACGCGCGCGGCACATCTGTCAGGTGTAACAACTTGGTGCAGCACCTCGCTGCGGTCATAGAAGACGTAGATGCCCGGGCGCGTCTCGGTCACGCCCTCGACAGTGGCCGTGATCTTGGCGGTGGCGGTCAAACCGACCGAGATGATTGGCACCTCCAGGCCGGATTTGCGAATCAACTCAGCCGTTTCCGCCATCATCTGCCCGGCCGATATTCCCGTCGCCCGTACTTGATCGGGCGCGCCAGCCAACTGTGCATGCCCTTCATGGGTCAGCAAGCCGGCGAAACGCAATCCGGGCAGCCGCGCTACCTGCTGCGCCAAGTCGCGCGCGGCTGCGCCCGGTTGCACGCCGCAGCGGTTCAGCCCGGTATCGACCTCGACCATCACCGGCAATTCGAGACCCTTCGCGCTCATCGATTGGGAGAGTCCCTCGGCGATATCCGCGTGGTCGACGACAGTTGTGATACGGGCCCGTTGGCAGAGTTCGATCAAGCGACGGTGCTTGATGGGACCTACCAGCGGATATGCCACCAGGATCTCTTCACAACCGGCCTCGATGAAAACTTCGGCTTCGCTGAGCTTGGCGACGGTCAAACCTACGGCGCCCGCTTCCAGTTGCAGCTTGCCAATCTCGGGCGTTTTATGGGTTTTGACGTGCGGACGCAACTGAAAGCTACTGTCAGCCGCGAAATCTGCCATGTCCCTAATGTTGAATTTCAACTTGTCGATATCGACAATTAGCGCCGGCGTATCGAGTTCGCTCTTGTGCGTCGCCATCAAAAAGCCAATACCCTTTGCGGGTTGGTCACGAACATGGTCTCGACTTGACTGTCGGTGACGCCGTGAGCTTTCTGCAATTTGGGCACGAACTTAGAATAGACATAAGTGTAATCGTCAAAGACATCATCACCGGAAGCTGCTTCATACCCGTGCGCAAAGACGGCGGCATCGTGGCTGAGCATGATCTGGTCGATGTAGCCCTTCTTGATGGCATTTCCGACCACGTCCAGCCAATGGCCGTCTTCGTAGAAAGCGCCAACCATGCCGTTGCGGTCGAAGCTGACATTGGCGCCTCGCTTCAAGACAATCTCCGAGCCCGCAATTGGATCCGGCTGGCAGCCAATGTGGCTGATGATGACCTCCTCGGGCATGACGCCTTCCGAAGCAAAAATGTCGAGCTGTTCGGGACCCAAGCCGTCCGTGGTGTGGGTGATGATAGGGCAGCCGGTCTGTTTGTGGGCGCGGGAGGCCGCTCGCAGGACTTGTTCTTCCTTGGCGGTGATCTGGTCTTCGCCGGTGGCGCACTTGATCAAGCCGGCCTTCAGCAGCGTCTCGCCCATGCCCTCGGTGATCTCACGCACGAAGAGCGCGGCCATCTGGTCGATATCCATCAATTGCGCATAAAGGTGCATCGGCGCCCAGGACTCGTGGAAGAAACCGGTCGAGCAGATCAGCTTAACCTTGCTCCGGCGCGCGACATCGTGAAACAGGTCGAGATAGCGCCCGGTGCCGATCGGTGTGCATTCCGTCATCGCGCCGATGCCGGAAGCATAGAGTTCATCCATCTTGGCAACCATGCGATCAGCCATTTCGTCGCGATCAAAGTCGAGCACCTTGGGTCGTCCCAGCAGGTCGCCCCAGTCCACGCAGAGATGTTCATGAATCAGCGTGCGCCCCAGCGCTTCCGGCGGTACATCGCCCGTGATTGTACGTACCTTCTTTGTCATTGCTTTATCCTCCGATTTAGTCGTTTAATCTCACTGGTTTACCCGTGCGCGCCGATTCATAGGCGGCTTGCACACAAGCCAGGCTGCGTCTGCCATCTTCGCCGGTTACACAGGGGTCGCGGTCTTCCAGGATCGCGCTGACGAACTCGCCGATTTCTTTCTGGAACATATCATCGCGTTCGCGCCGCTGCACCCAAGTGTGGCCCGCGTTGGAGAATTCGAGCGAATTCCAGCTGTCGATGCGGATGGCGCCGCCGGTTCCGTGGATGTCCAGGTCGCACTTGAAGGGCACGGGCAAATCGGTCACCCAGTTGTGCACCGTCGTGCCCATCGCGCCGTTCGCGAAGCGCAGCGCAACGACGGTGCTGTCTTCGACGGTTTTGCGCGGATCATACGTTTCCGCATAAGCGAAAATCTCACTGATTTCTGAGCCCATCAGCCAGCGCAGCCGGTCAAAACTGTGGGCGCCGTTAACGTGCAAGACGCCGCCGCCGGCTTCCGACTGCTGCCAGAACCAGCCGGGAATGACCCCACCCGTTGTCATCACGTCAATCGCCAGGGTCAGTTTTCCCAGTTCGCCGGCATCAATCAAACGCTTGGCGGTTTCCAGCTCGGAATGAAAGCGATGCGTGAAGCCGATCATCAGCTTGACACCGGCTTCCCTTTGCGCCGCCAGCATCCGGTCCGCCTCTTGCAGCGAATTCGCCATCGGCTTTTCCAGCAGGATATGCTTGCCCGCCTCGGCAGCAGCAATCGTGGCTTCTTCATGCAGATGATGAGGCAGCGCGATGTAAACAGCTTGGATCGAGTCGTCTTGCAAAACTGCTCGGTAATCAGTCACCCAATTGATATTCTGCGGTGCGGCAAGCGCGCGAGCCGCATCTTCCGCCACATCGCAAATGACCGCGACTTCCAGATGCGAAACATCGGGCGCCGCTTCCATGAATGATTTCGCGATTATTCCGGCGCCCAGGACGCCCAGTCTTACCGGCAAAATGCTTATCCTTTCACCGCGCCTTCACTCAAGCCACGAACCAGATAGCGTTGAAAGACGAAAGCGACGGTGACGGGTGGGATGACGCCGACGATGGTCGCCGCCGCCAATCCATTCCAGTTGACCGTCGCCAGATTTCGATATGACATCAGCAAAGGCGGATAGGTCAGTGAATTGGTCAGCGTTAAGGCGAAGAAGAATTCGCTCCAGGCTTCCATGAAGGACATCACACCAACAGCAATCAGTCCGGGAACCGCCAACGGGGCGACCACCATTCGGAAAGCCTGCCAGCGTGTCGCGCCGTCAATCAGCGCCATTTCTTCAATATCGCGCGCTAAGGTGTCGAAATACTCGCGCAATATCCAGATCGTGAGCGGAAGGATGAAAATCGTATAAGTAAAGATCAAAGCCCAGAGCGTATTGATCAATCCCAGTTTACGCAGAATGATGAAGAGCGGCACGATCAAGCTCAAAGCGGGCAATACGCGGGTCATCAAAACGCCGAGATAAGCAATCCGCGAGAGGCGAAAGTCAAAGCGGGAAAAGCCGTAGGCTGCCATCCCGCCGATAAGCAGATTCAACAAAACCACTGTAACCGATACAAAGGTGCTGTTGAGCAAGGCGGGCATCATGCGGGAAAAAGAATTTACGGCGCCAGATGTACCGCGCTGCCCGGCGTCGCCAAATACAACGTCGCGATAATTCTTCAGCGTCGGCTGCTGCGGAATCCAGTGCGGCGGTCTGGCACTGAGTTCGGGACCATGCATGACGCTAGTGATTATCATATAGTAAATCGGGAATCCGACCCAGAACAGCAAGCAAAAGACGGCGAAGTAGGTCACTATCTTGCGGATGATCCCCTTGCCCAGGGTACCAAAGTCCGCGGGCATCGCGCCTATCCTTTCACCGCGCCTTCACTCAAGCCGCGCACCAGGTAGCGCTTGAAGACAAAAGCCACAACAACCGGTGGTATGACGCCAATAGTGGTCGCCGCCGCCAGCGCGTTCCAATTGACTTGGTGCAGGTTGCGAAATGACATCAGCAGTGGTGGATAAGTTAGTGAATTGGTCAGCGTTAAGGCGAAGAAGAATTCGCTCCAGGCTTCCATAAATGACATGACGCCAACTGCGATCATTCCCGGGACAGCCAGAGGAGCGACGACCATACGGAAGGCCTGCCAGCGTGTCGCGCCGTCAATCAGCGCCATCTCCTCGATATCGCGCGCCAAAGTGTCGAAGTACTCGCGCAGAATCCAGATGGTCAGCGGCAAAATGAAGATCGTATAAATTAAGATCAATGCCCAAAGCGTGTTGATCAGTTTTAGTTTGCGCAGAATGATGAAGAGCGGCACGATCAGGCTCAGCGCCGGCAGTACGCGCGTCATCAAAACGCCTAGATATGCGGTGCGCGAAAGACGAAAATCAAAGCGGGAAAAAGCATAAGCCGCCATCCCGCCAATGACGAGATTTAAGAAAACCACAGCGACAGAGACAAAGGTGCTGTTGAGCAAGGCAGGCATCATGCGGGAAAACTCGGTTGTTGATCCATAAGAACCGCGCTCGCCCGTTTTGCCAATAATGACCTCGCGATAATTTTCTATGGTCGGTTCCTGCGGGATCCAATGCGGCGGTCTGGCGGCGAGTTCCGGCGGATCCATGAAGCTGGTGATGAGCATATAGTAAACCGGGAACCCGACCCAGAAGACCAGGCAAAAGAAAGCCAAATAAGTCGCCACTTTGCGGATGGTCCCTTGCCGGATCGTTCGCGAAACCTTGGCCATGTCTAGGCGTAAGTCCTTTGTGAACGGTAGGTTAAGCGAACGAAAAACAAGCCAACACCCATGGTGATCAAACCCAGCACATTCGACACAGCCGCGCCCATGCCCAGGTCAAAGTTGATGAAGGAATAGCGATAGAGCAGTACTGAGATGAGCATGGTCGCATCACCGGGTCCTCCCTGTGTCATAATCCAGACGGCATCAAATTGCAGGAAGCCCAGGACGATGTTGTAGAGAAGCACAATCGTCAGGGTCGGGCGTATCCAGGCAAAGGTGATAAAACGAAAGCGAGATCGCATGCCGGCGCCGTCCACCTTGGCCGCATCGTAGAGGTCTTCGGGAATGGTTTGGAGAGCCGCCAAGAGCAGAATGGCGCTGAAGGAAGTCTGTCGCCAAGCGGAAGCCAGGGCGGTGAAGACCAGCGCCATGTGTTCATTCGCCATGAAAGGAATGTACTTTTCGATCAGACCCAGGCTGTAGAGCAAGCCGTTCAGCGCCCCAAACTGGGCATTCACGATCCAATTCCAGAGCAATCCTACGACGATCCAGGGCAGAGCCCAGGGCAGGATCAGCATGGTGCGGCCTATGCCGCGGCCCACAAAGTCTTCGACCAGTAGCAAGGCAAAGAACAATCCAATCAAGGTGGGCACGACAACTACAATGGCAGCGAACTTTAGATTGATTTCGACTGCTTTCCAAAACAGCCGACTGCTGAAGAGCTCTATATAGTTGTCCAGGCCGATGAATGTCGTTCGATCGCGGATTAGGTCCACGTTGGAGAAGCTGTAAGCGATCGTGGTGAGCAGCGGGCTAACAATGATGACAAGAATTGTGATAATGGCAGGCGCCAACAACACATAGGGGATCCACTTGCGATCCCAGTGTTTGCGCTGTTGGGCTCTTGTTTTGCTAAACTGTGCCGAAGCCACTACCTGGCCCCAATCAAGTTCGCATGCATGTCAAGTAAAGAGTGGCATACAGCTTGGGACCTGGAATCCCAGACTGTATGCCAATTCAATCAGGCTGAAAGTGTTTCAGCGGAGCGCCTGTGGCTTACGAGTATTGCTCCCGCAATTCCACAACTTTGTCTGCCAGGCTGGTGACGGCGTCCGCCGGTGACAAATTGCCTTGGAGCATGCGCTGAATTTCATCGCCGACATGGGTCTGGAATTCACTATACCAAGGCTGGTTCCGCGCTTGAACGACATCGGAATTGTTGGCGAACATATCCTTGATTTGCTCGAAGTCGTAGTAGCTACCGTAGTTGGCTTGCACTTCCGGATCGTCGTAGAAATCGGCATAGGGCGCGCCCAGAGCGGCTGCCGCTGCCCATGACTTGTGCACGGAACGTTCGCCGTTCGCGTCCTTCCAGGTATAGAACTTGACCAGATCCCAGGAACTGACGACATTGGGACCGTCGGACATTTGCACGACTTCGCCCATCTGGAAGGTCTTGCCATCGGAACCAGGCATGCGGTCGGCGATACGCAGATAATCAACGTCCGAACCACCGCCACTATTCATCAGCTTCAGGAAGTAGTGATGCAAGACATAAAATGCCGAAGTGCCGTTCTGCATGGCTGTCATCTGTTCGCCGGGCTGGTCGGTCAACTGGGTCGGCAAAGTCATGCCGTCCTGGAACATCGCTTGCCACCATTCGAACACATCCGCTGTCCTGGAATCATCAGCGAAGGCCGGTTCGCCTGCGGGCGAGAAGGGTGTGATGCCTTCCGATAGCAGGTAAACCTGCAGATATTCCTCACAGAATTCCTTGATCCAATACGCCAGATATGGTGCGTCTGTGCCGTCTTCCTTCAGTTTCTTGCACTGGTCATAAAGATCCTGCTTGGTTTGCGGCGGCGCGTCAAATCCAGACGCGCTAAGCAGGCGCTCGTTGTAGTGCAACACATGAACCGCGCTGAAATAAGGCATGCTGATCAGCTGACCTTCCGGCGTAGTGTACGAAGGGACCGAGCTGGCGAACATCTCGCCCATGACCTCGTCGGCATCGGGCAAGTCATCCATGCGCCGGGCCCAACCGGCGTTGAAAAAGCGTGTGGAGTTGTATTTGAAGTTGTAATAGACATCCATGTGCACACCACCGAGGATCTTCGTTTGCAGACCGGTGGAGTACCCGACGTTGGGGATGATGTTGAGTTCAACCGGCGTGCCGGATTGTGCCGTGAAATTGTCTAAATGCTGGCGGATGGTATCCGGTTGGAAGTCCCATCCATAAAATTACAGCGCGTCTCCCTGGGCCAGAAAGCTGCCGGTTGATGCGCCTGCAAGAGCCAGGGAAGCAAGCCCTGCTCCTGTCGACCGCAAAAATTGCCGTCTTGAAAGCTGTCTTTTTCTTGTCATGCCTCTGTTCTCCTTATCGGTTCATAAAATATGACACAGCATCGCATAGGACGAGCGGAGTATAGCACATGAGAAATGTCTTATTTACAACTAGTTTCTTGAAAGACGAGTTTTGCCATCCGTTGCCGCTTTTTAGAATCCAGTTGCCCGAAGATAACTCTTCGTCGCTCCGCCTTCACAAGTCTAACACGATATGAATGTTATATTCATATTCTGGAAATAAACAAGCAATAGCCATACTCATTTGGATGGAAAATTCAGAAACACAGGGCGGTTTGTTCGGTAAGAAGGTCTAGCGCGATTGCATCAGGGCGAGCAGGAATGGGGATTCCTTTGGGAACTGCTGCACTCTCGATGATATGTTTTGTTCGTGCGGCGCCACTTCCTTACTATTATGTTTGATCGTTTTTTCTGAGCAAATCTCACCTCGAAACTTGACAACAATCACTAGATGGTACTGGGTCAGATGTTGAAGCCAACAATTCGTTTAATTGAATACCTTCGTAAATCTCTACTCGGCGCCATGAAATTCCTAGCGGTATAACTGTCGAGTCCTCAGCTGATATCACGACGAAGGATTGACGTTTTACAGAGTGTTCTTGTAGACCTTGCCTGCTTTCATTATGAGGCGCAGGTTCGATTCCGGCTCGGTCATCACCGACAGATCGTCCAGCGGATTGCCATCCATCACCAGCAGATCGGCGCAGGCTCCGTCTTTGATCTCGCCCAATTGACCCGTTTGCCCCAATAGGTCAGCACCGTTGCAGGTGGCCGCGCGCAGCACATCCACCGCCGGGATGATCTCGCCGCGCATGGTGAATTCGCCCAGTTGGCGACGGTGCATCTGCCCCAGCAGGTCAGTGCCGTAAGCCATCTTCACGCCACCGCGATATGCCTGGTCGAGCGCCTGCTTGCCGGCATCCAGCACATCAAAGACCTTGTTGTAGAGCTCTTCCGGCAATCCGGCAGCGATACCTTCATCGGCCAAAGCTTGATAAATCGATAGGGTCGGTACCAGAAAGGCGTCCTTTTCCAGGAACAATCCGATGCTCTCTTCATCGAGCAGATTGCCATGTTCTACCGTGCGCGCGCCGCAGCGAAGCGCCCGATTGATGGCGCGGGCAGTATAGGCATGCACCATGACGTAGAGGTTGGCCGCTTCCGCTTCTTCTACTGCCGCACGGATTTCGTCCTCGGAGAATTGCGTGCTGTCGATGCGGTCGGTAGGAGAGGCGATGCCGCCGGAAACCATCAGTTTGATATGGTGAGCGCCACGGCGTACTTCTTCACGACAGGCGCGGCGCAACGCGCTGATGCCATCGCAGACCCAACCCAAGTCCGGCGTCAGCCAGCCGTAACCCACGCCATCATCACCCGAGCTGCGCAAATCGCCGTGCCCGCCCGTTTGCGACAAGGCATGTCCACAGTAAAACAGGCGCGGTCCGGTGATGAGCCCCTCGTCAAGGGCTTTAGCCAAGCCCCAATCGGCGCCGCCACCATCGCGCACAGTGGTGAAGCCGCGCATTAACATGCCTTCCAGAATCTTTGCTGAATGGGCAGCAACATAAGCAGGCGACCAATGGCGCAGCGCGGCCACGTGGGCGGTTGCAGCGTTGACATGCACATGCGCATCGCACAAACCCGGCATCACTACGCGACCCCCGACATCAATCGTCTCCGCGTTTGTCGCCGGCAATTGCTCGCTCACCGAGCTGATGTCTCCGTCGTCAATCAAAATATAGCGTGCTGCCAGCAATTCTCCAGCGCGTACATCCAGCACCTTGGCATTACTCAATAAGATGCTGCTCATCAAATCCCTCCTAATAGATATAACTCATTGTTCTGAAGCGTTTACATCGCAGCAGACTATAACGCATCGCAAATGAAACACGCAATGAGATTCCGCACGATTATTGTACTAATATTGCTTTTGTTCCCTGTGGTCGGGGGAACGCTCGTTCAGGCGCTTCTACGCGCCGGTATGGACTTGGCCGCTTGCCGGAGTCCCGACACCTTGCGACTTTTAGCGAGTCCGTCGGCGGATGGAGGGCAAGCTTTGAGAGTCATCCTGTCGGACTGGCCGCCAGTTCGATTTCACCACTTCAGGTGCCCAAAACCGTCGTTCTTGGAGCGCTATTGTGATTCCATTCGGCTTCTACCTCGAGATTACCGCGTTCAGTAGCGCTGATGTCATTTTGCTGGCATTTGCAGTAGATCGTGAGTAGGTTAATCTGGTTCCTCATCATCGCGTAGTAGACGGCGTGGGGCTGGATCGCACGGTTGGCAGATCAGGGCTGGCTGGAGCATGCTGGATAGGTCAGCGTCGGCAAGATGCGACCGCCACCCTTCTTCGCCCAGGAATCACAAGAAGGGGGCTCACTGAAACAAGGAATTATGTTTCGCGGATCCACAACCGAACAGTCTTTGCTGCGTATATCGCCCTATTTGTCAGAATGCGACACTATGTCTGATTCTGCAGGTAGGAGGATTTGGTTCGATGTCGCGCCCGGTGATCGTTGCCGATTTCCTTACGTTTCCCAAGCTACAAGAGTGGGCTGTTGAGATACCTAATTGGCAAGGCGATTGGAAGATGCCCGAAATTCAAGGTGATTATCTTGATGTTGACGGTGTTGATGGCATCAATTGCTGTAATATGTTGATCCTCCGTAAATATCAGGGAAACTGGTTGTTCGAAAAGTGCTAATTGCGTCAACTGTCCTCCAGAACATAATGGTGTTACTGTGTAGGATGCAGAGACATTAAAGGGATCAACCAGATAGAACAGTGATTCAGCCATGATACAGCAACTGTTTGATTTATCAGGACGAGTGGCTATGGTGACCGGTGCTGCGCAAGGCATGGGTCGTGCCACGGCTCTCGCACTCGCCGACGCCGGCGCCGACCTGTTGATTGCCGATATCAATACTGCCGCCCTGGATGCAACTGCCACGCTGATTCGCGAGATGGGTCGACGAGTTCTTCCAGTAACTTGCGATGTAACCAGTATCGAACAGATCCGGGCGATGTTCGCCGAATTGGACCAAAAATTCGCCAAGCTCGACATATTGGGCAATGTCGCCGGTCCTGGCCAGTTGGGCAAACCCGAAGACATTGATCTCGAGCTCATGGCGGATATTATATTGGGATTGACGGTCGCTCGCTTCTGCTGCTGTCAAGAAGCAGGCCGGCGAATGATTGCAGCGGGCAAGGGCAGCATAATAAATTTATGCTCGATCGGTGGTGTCTCGGCTTTAGGGCGCGGGAACTTCCCCTACAGCATAGGGATGGGGGGCGTAGCGCAGATGACCCGGGAATTAAGTACCGAATGGAGCGGCAGAGGCGTGCGCGTCAACGCGATTTTACCGGCACAAGTCATCAATCCAGGGTTGGCGGAGCGCATGCAAGTCGACAAGAAGCTTGAACAGCAGTTCCTCTCAGGTATACCCATCGGACGTATGGGGCAACCGGAAGACATTGCCGGTCTGGCTGTCTTCCTGGCGTCGGATGCCTCGTCCTGGATCACCGGCGCATTGATCCCGCTGGATGGCGGCAACCTGGCGCTTAATGCGGGCGGCACCCCTGGTCCGAGCGTTTAGCGCTGGCAAGTCGCCTATTGCTGCTCCACGACCACTGGATTGCTAAGTACGCCCAACCCATCGATTTCGATGTTGACCGTGTCGCCGGGTCTAAGCCAACGTGGCGGTGTACGCGCGGCGCCAACACCCGGTGGCGTCCCGGTTGACACGATATCACCGGGCTCCAAGGTCATCACCTCGCTTATGTCCGCCACCAGCTGCGGCACGTTGAAGATCAGCTGACTGGTATTGGAATCTTGCAGCATCTCGTCGCCGATCCAAAGGCGAATGGCGAGATCGTGCGGGTCCGGTACTTCGTCCGCCGTGACCAATGCCGGTCCCATCGGCGCGAAGGTATCGAAGGATTTACCCATAGTCCATTGGCTGGTGCGGGTTTGATAATCGCGCGCGCTCACATCGTTTACATTCAGATAGCCAGCAACATAATCCAGGGCATCCTCTTCAGGGACGTAACGCGCCCGTTTGCCGATGACGAATCCCAGCTCGGCTTCATAGTCGACTTTGTCCGTCACTCTTGGCAACACGATCGCATCGCCGCCGCCGATCACGGTATTACTGTACTTGCTAAAGACGATCGGATACTCCGGCAGCGGCTGGCCGGACTCGGCTGCGTGGTCGGCGTAATTCAAGCCGATACACAGGATTTTGCCAGGATTCGGGATTGGCGCGGCTAGTTTCACCGCTGCCAGATCGATCACTTCCCTTGATTTATCAGCCGCAAGAGCCGCTTTCTTCAGTGACGGCGGACCGACCTCGAGCAGCGCCAAAACACTATCGGGAAGCGAAGGGTCGGCAGTCAGCAGGTCGACGATTGCTTCTCGACCGTCTCGCTCGACTAAGGCGCCCGGTCGGTATTCGCCATCTCTTACAAAGGTAAGCAATTTCATGTTTTACTCCTCGCCGCTTAATTCACGAGCCAGAGATAAGGTGTTTCAACATATTGTTTTACGCGCTGCAAGAAACGCGCGGCGGGAGCACCATCTACCAGCCGATGGTCGAAGGTCAAGCTTAGTGTCATCATCTGCCGGATGGCGGTCCGTTCCGCTTCGGCATCGATCACTACTTGCCGCGGCACAATCCGTCCGATTCCCATAACGGCGGATTGCGGCAAACTGATAATAGGCGTGAAGGCGTCAATATCGTACATGCCCAGATTCGTTATGGTGAAGGTTGCACCTTGCAGCTGTTCAGCCTTGAGCTTGCCCTGCTGCGCGAGATCAACGAGATCTGAGCTCGCGGCAGTCAACTCCAGCAATGAAAGCTGGTCCGCATTGCGGATGACGGGAGCGAATAAACCACGTTCGGTATCCACCGCCACGGCAATGTCTATCGTGCTTCGCAGTACGATTTCATCACCTTCGATTGATGTGTTGAGCATAGGGTGCTCGCGCAAGGCCATCGCGACCAGCTTCGCCAGCAGATCGTTAAATGAAGGCACGGTGTCCGCACCATCCGCCTTGAGCTTGCGGCGCATCTGCACCAGTTCTGTCGCATCGACCTCGCTCGTGAGCGTCACCGGCGCGGTCGTCCTCGCGCTTTCGACCATGCGGTCGCGCGTCATTTGCCGCACTCGCGCCATCGGTATACGCCTATCTTCTGTCACAGCCCCACGTTCTGCGGCAAATCGTTCTACGTCTGTGCGAGTTACTCGGGCACCGGGAAAACGCGCCGCTAGCTCGCCGAGACCGATTCCCGCATCAAGCGCAACCCGGCGCGCGACTGGCGTTATCCGAACGTCCTTCGCGCCTGATTCAGCGGGTATCTCTGCCGCTGCGGCACGCACGTCTCGTTCAACGATGCGTCCACTGCTTCCGCTGCCCTGTAATTTCGCCCAATCGATATCCAGTGCCTTAGCGATGCGTTTCGCCCTCGGGCTTGCCGCCGGCATTCCGTTGCGCGATCGTCGGCGCTCGCTCGCTAGCATGGGCCTATATTCGGTCGACGGTATGCCGGCAGTCTCAGCGGCTGTCGCAGTTGCTGTAGCTTCACTGGCGTCGCTCAGTTCGAAAGGCGGAGCTTCACCCGGCTGTACCAGATAGGCGAGCAGTTCACCGATCTTCACGGTCGAACCAATGGGTGGTGCGTCGGGCAGGATGCGCAGGATACCGCTGTCAAAGGACTCGATTTCCTGGAGGGCTTTGTCGCCCTCGACGATAAAAATTATGTCGCCCGCTTGAACGTCGTCGCCATCATTCTTGACCCACTCGTCTAGGACGCCCTCTTCCATGTTCCAGCCGAGCTTGGGCATTACGATTTCTATAGCCATGCGCCGGCCAATCTATTCTTCCAGCAAGTCGCGAATCGCGCGAGTGATTGAAGCCTGATCGGGGATGATGGCGTTTTCCAATGTCGGGCTGTATGGGGTCGGCGTATGTACACCGTTCAGCCTGGCAATCGGCGCATCCAGATCGTCGAAGCTGTTTTCCATCACCAGCGCACTGATTTCGGCGCCGATGCCGCAAGGACCGAAGGTTTCGTCGACGATCAGCAAACGTCCGGTTTTGTGAACCGATTCCAGCATTGTATCGATATCCAGTGGCGCGACCGTTCGCGGGTCGATCACCTCGATGTTAAGTCCTTCCTGCGCCAGCTCCTCACAGATCGCGAGCACTTTTGGCACCATCACCGTCAAGGCGACCACTGTGGCATCGCTTCCTGCACGGACGACAGCTGCCTGCCCGAAAGGGATACTGTATTCTTCCTCCGGTACCTGCCCTCGCCGGTTGAGCAGCAACTTGTGCTCCAGGAATAGAACCGGATCGTCCCCCGTGAGCGCGGTTTTCATGAGACCTTTGGCATCGTAGGGAGTGGATGGCAAGGCGACGCGGATCCCCGGAATATGAACAAATATCGGATAATAGCTGCCGGAATGATGCGTCGCGGCGGCGCCACCTATGCCGATGCAGCCACGCAGTATTATCGGCATTTTGATTCGCCCGCTGCTCATATATTGGACTTTGGATATCTGGTTCAACAGTTCACCCATCGAATCCAGGATGAAGTCGACAATCATAAAGTCGACGACCGGACGTGCCCCGGTCATGGCGGCGCCGGCACACATGCCAACGAATCCACGTTCGACAATGGGCGTATCCCGCAAGCGCATAGGTCCATATTGGTCGTAGAGCCCCAGCGTGGTGTTGAAGTTGCCGCCACGCTCACCGATGCCTTCGCCCACGACAAAGATACTGGGGTCAACCGCCATCTGTTCCGCTAACGCTTCTCGAGCCGCTTCGGTATAGGTGATTTCTCGCATAATGTTATTCCTGAGCGCTGAAGATGAAGTCTGTGGCGGTGGCTGGGTCCGGGAAGGGGCTGGAGCGGGCGAATTCAACGGCGTCTTCAACGAGTCCCTTGACCTCGTCGTCAAGAGCGGAAATCTCATCAATGTCAGCTTGCTTGTTGGCGACAAGCCACAATTTGAATGTCGCGATGGGGTCGCGCTTTTTCCACTCGTCGACTTCTTCCGTCGTGCGATAGCCGCCATCGCGCATACCTTCGGCGTGCGGTCGCGTGCGATAGGTTTTGCACTCAATCAGCGAGGGGCCATTGCCCGCCCGCGCGTGTGCCACTGCCTCTTTGGCCGCTTGATGCACGTCCAACACATCATTGCCGTCGACGCTGACCGCGTTCATGGCGAATGATACGCGTGCGCGCTCTGCCACATCCTGGTTGCGCGTCGCATCGCGAAAAGCTACCTCGGTGGCGTACATATTGTCCTCGCAGACGAAAATCACCGGCAGGTCCCAAATCGCGGCGAGGTTCAGCCCTTCATGAAAAGCGCCGTTGCTAACCGCGCCATCGCCGAAAAAGGCGACGCTTACTCGGTCCGACCCAAGCAGTTTGAAGCTGTAACCCGCGCCCGTGCCTTGCAGAATGCTGGGACCGACAATGCCGCTGGTCCCCATCAAGCCGATCTCGGGGGCGAATAGGTGCATACTGCCGCCTCGCCCCTGGGAGCAACCGGTCGCTTTGCCGAAAAGCTCGGCCGCCACCGCTCGTGCGCTGACACCTTTCGCCAGCGCATGCCCGTGCCCGCGATGCGTACTGAATACGACATCGTCGGGCCGCAAATTGGCGCAAACGCCCGTCGCGATCGCTTCTTCTCCGACATAAGTGTGGCAAGGTCCTGGAACCAAGCCCATTTGATGGGCGCGCGCGAGCTGCTCTTCCGTCCGGCGGATTAACACCATCATGCGGTAGAGAGCCAGTAGTTGCGCGCTACTCAATGCAATTTCTTCGCTAATCACTCAAATTCTCCTCGCGTAAGAATATTAGGGACTTTCAATCGGTTGGTTGACTGGCGACAGCGGCTTCTGACCCGTCAAGACGCGAACGACATCTTCAGTCGCTTTACGCCGAACATCAAGCTTGGATTCTTCAGAATACCAAGCGCCGTGCGGTGTGATAAGGATGCGCTCGTCGTGGAGCAGGGGCAGGTCGGTCGGCGGTGGTTCTACGCTTAGCACATCAAGCGCTGCGCCGGCGATGCTGCCCGCCTTGACCGCTGCCAGCAATGCCGTGTCGTCAATCAGCTCGCCACGAGCCGTATTGATCAAATAGGCGGTCGGCTTCATCAAATCCAGAGCAACTGCGTTGATGATATAGCGCGAAGACTCGGTCAAGGGCGTATGCAGCGTGATGTAATCGGCCTTGGTGAACAGCGTATCGAGGTCGACAAGTTCGACATCGCTTTTATTATCTTGGTCCAGTTTTACATAGGGATCATAGGCAATGATATTGAGTCCGAGTCCGTGTGCTTTTGCCGCCACCGTCCGTCCAATGCGCCCCAACCCGATGACGCCCAGGACCTGTCCCTTGATGCGTGGCGCCGGTTCTATTCGCGCCGCATCGTACCAGTTGCCGGCTTTTATTGAGGCGACCATCTGCCGAAGACGCCGCGCGTGATTCAGAATTAGCGCGATTGCATGGGTCGACACCTCGTCGATGGAGTAATCGGCAACATATGTCACCCAAACTCCACACTCGGTTGCGACCGGGATGTCGATTGCATCAAGCCCGGTACCGACGCGGGCAATGACCTTACAGTTTTCCAGCGATCGAATCAAATCGGCATCCACTTCCTGGATGGTCACCATCAGCGCATCAGCACTTTTGGCGACCCTGCGAGCTTCGGCGGTATGCAGGTTTCCCGTGTGCACGATCGTCACGTTTAGTGCCTTTAGCGCTTCCGTTTCGAGGAGCGTATCGGGAAATGACGCGTGTGCAATGACTACTGTTGTCATGATTTCATCAGCCTAAACACATTTACCGCCGATCTCAGTTTCGAGCAACGCGCTACCATGTATGGCTTCCTCCAGCGTTTAGCGCCAGATTCCCGCCGTCTACCGGGAGAAGAGTACCGGTAATGAATGCGGCGGCATCTGAGGCCAGGAATATCGCGGGACCAACGATGTCTTCAGGCTCGCCGATTCGATTCATTGGAATGCCCTTCAATAGATGCGCCACCAGCCCCGGATCTGTTATGGGGTCCTCCAGCCAGCGTTTGACCGACGGGGTCCTCATTTGTACCGGCAAAAGCGCGTTTACGCGTATATCGTGCTGCGCCCATTCTACCGCAAGTTCCCGCGTCATCTGGTGTACGCCAGCCTTCGCCACGCTGTACACAAAGTTGCCGCGTCCCAGGGCCGCCGCGCCGGCAATTGACCCGATGCTGATAATGCTGCCTCCGCTGCCTTGATCAATCATGCGCTTTCCCGCCCGCTGCGAGCACAGAAAAAATCCGGTTAGACAAACTGAAAGCGCATAGTTCCAGTCGTCGAGACTCATATCTTCGGGACGCGACCGGTTGAAGGCGAAAGGTCCATTAACCAGGATATCTAATCGACCAAACGATGAATCGACCACATCGAAAAGACTGTCTACCTCTGTTTGGTTCGCGATATCGCATTGGCAGACGGCTACTTTCCGTCCGATCGCCTTTATCTTGCTGGCAGTATCCTTTAGATTCGCCATATCAATATCAGCAATAATCAGATCTGCGCCGCTGCTTGCAAATCCAAGCGCAATTGCCTGTGACAAGCCGGACGCTGCGCCCGTCACAAGCGCTACCTTTTCACCCAGGCTAAACTTTTCCAGCAAGGGAATTTACCCCATTCTGATTCATTCCAATGTTCGCTATTCCGTCCCGACCATTTCCTGATAGCTGGCTAATACACGTGAGTATGCGGCTTCAAGATGGGATTCGATGAGCTCTACCGCTCGCTTTTCGTCACGATCGCAGATGGCATCCGCGATGTCCTGATGCCAGGGCAGCATATACTCGCGGAAATCAGCGTTGGCTACATTGCGGGATAGAAGGAATACGTAGATCTGCGGACGCAATGTCGACCAAAAGTGATGCAGCCGTTTGTGCTGGGCAGATTTGACAACGACCTCGTGAAAGCTGACATCCAGGTCGGCAGCACGTTGCACGGTCACGCTTTCGCCCAGAACCGAGCGCATATCGTTCAGAATCTCTTGCAGTTGGGCTATATGTGAATCATTGCGGTTTTGTACCGAAAGACGAATGGCAAGTTTTTCGAGCGCCAACCGTAACGAGTACACTTCATCGAGGTCTTGCCGTTCCAGCCGTGCAACGGATGCGCCTCGATTCGGCTCTCGAATGACCAATCCTTCGTATTCCAACTGGATGAGCGCTTCGCGAACTGGACCGCGGCTGACGTTAAGCACGTCGGCGAGTTCTTCTTCTCGCAAGCGGACGCCCGGCTGCAGTTTCCGATTCCAAATGGCTTGCCGCAAAGCCTCTAGAACATCATGAGCCAATGGTCGCCGCTCTTGGATTCCAGTCAAATGGGGCAGCGATGCGTTTGTCATGGAGCAGTTCTCGGAATTTTGTATACTGTTTACAATGGCAAGAGAATACACAGTGCCATTCTGAAAGTCAATCGCGCTTATTTGGCTTCGGATATGGCTCTTGCTTGCCGGAACAAAGATGGACAGCTTCTCATTTCTCTGCTTGCATTGAGCTTGCGCTCGGTCGTCGTAATCGCTTAGACAGAGTTGTGCATAAAGCGTTCTTGTTTAACCGCGGTCCGCCCACCGTCAATCATCAAAGCCTCTCCATTTACGAAGCTCGCCGCATCCGATGCCAGGAACAGGAAAGCCTCCGCCACTTCTTCCGGCAGGCCGAAGCGGCCCGTTGGATTGCGGGCGATGAATGTTTCGCGGATCGAATCGGGATCGTCCGGCGCATACATTTGAGCCAGCTAGTCAATCATCCGGGTTTGTATCGCGCTGGTGCAGATCGCGTTGACACGCACACCGAAATGGCCTACCTCCGCGGCGGCGGTAAAGCCACCATGTCCCGTGATCAGGGATGTCCAGCGAGAAATTAACCTCGGCGAATTCATTGTCGGTGTCGATCAAGCCGCATCGAATGATACGCGGTCCGAACTCGCCAGTAACAAGCAGTTCAATTTCATCATTGAAGAGACGTCAGCATTGTCCAAAATGCTTATAAGAAAATTGCTCTATTCTGAGCATTGTCAGCCCGCGAAGAATGGTTCAGCCTGCCCCTTGATACCGGTGCGGATGCGGAAAAGATCGCCAGCGCTGGGTTGCCCCCTCGCTTCGTCCTCGGTTAAGCCGATTGACGCCGTAGTTACATACAGTTCGTCCAGATTCTCGCCGCCAAAGGTACAACTTGTCGGGTTCTTGACCGGCAAGCGCATCTCGCGCTCGATCACGCCGTCGGGATCAATACGGATGATGCGCCAGTCGAGAATGCGCGCGCTCCAAACAAAGCCTTCGCTATCGACACACAAGCCATCAGGCAAACCGGGCACATCGGGATCATGCACGAAGATGCGGCGATTCGAGAGGGTCCCGCTCTCCAGATCAAAGTCGTAGGCATAGATGGTGTGGATCATGGTGTCGGTGAAGTACATGATCGTGTCATCAGGGCTCCAACCGAGTCCGTTCGCAATCGTGATTCCGCTCTCTATCTTGCGGACGGAGCCATCGGCGTCGAGGCGGTAGAGCGCGCTGGTGGCGCCTTCAACCGTCATTGTGCCCGCCCAGAATCGACCGCGACGGTCCACCTTGCCGTCGTTGAAGCGTGATTCTGGTTTGCTCGCTTCCGGGTCGGTGATGAAATCCAGTTCGCTGCCCTTCGCGTCCCAGTAGGCGAAGCCATCCGCAGTAGCCAATACCAACCCGCCGGATTTACGAAACGCCACCGCACCCACCGGAATTTCCATCTGAAACACTTCGTGTTTATCGGTGCGCGGTTCGTATCGCTGTATCTGGTTCGATTCAATATCGACCCAGTACAGCCGCTCTTCGTCTGGGTGCCAGAGTGGCCCCTCTCCCAGCTTGTTGCTTACTGACAGAACGTGTTCAACCTCATACATCGGCACTCACCATCCTCATGCAAATCACAGAACGATCACCATTATCCAGTGATCTACCAGGTCACTCGTCATATTTCCGCTCGACGGTCTCCAGATCGTCGAACCAGAGTGCCATACGCGCCATTACGCCACCATCCACAGTCAGCGTTGTACCCGTAATGTATTCGGCATCGTTGGACGCCATGAATACCACGGCCGCAGCGATATCAGTGCCATAACCAATGCGACCAAGTGCGATCTGATCATCGGCCATGTGCGGGTCGTAGTTCGGGATGACCTCGTATGCCTTTTCGACATGAATAGAACCAGGAATCACACAGTTAACGCGGATATTGTGTGGCGACAAGTCCAGCGCCATCGCCCGCGTCATGGCGTTCAAGCCACCCTTGGTGCTCGCGTAAGCCAGCATGCCGGGGAAGGTCGCCATGCTGTGCATCGAACCGATGATGATGATGTTGCCCCCACTACCGGCTTGGACCATGAGCTTGGCAGCAGCTTGAGAACACATATAAGTGCCTTTGAGGTTGATATCGATGACGCGATCCCATTGTTCATCGGTCATGTCCAAAAATGGGATCACCGGATCAACGGCCGAATTATTGACCAAGACGTCTATCCTGCCAAACTCAGCCACCAGACGCTCGAACATCGCATCGACATCTTTACGCTGGGCGATGTTAGCTCGCACTGCCGAGGCTCGCCGTCCCTTCTCACGAATTTGCGCGGCAATCTCCTCCGCACCTGTCTGACTGCTCGCGTAATTCACCAGCACATCGGCGCCTTCATCGGCCAGCCTCAAGGCAATATGGCGTCCAATGCCGCGTCCGCCGCCGGTGACCAGCGCCACTTTGTCTTTCAATCTCATCGGCAATCAATCCGTTTTCGCAAACTGTGGTGAAGGCGAGCGCGCCCACATAGCCCGCGCTGTGAAGCGGCGGCGAGCTATGCGGACGCAAACTCAGTATTTCTATCCTTCGAGGAAGAAGTCGACGGTGTCTGCGGTAATGGTGAACGAATTCGTGATCACCGTATTTGGCAGTGCGATCCGCCCGCCTTCCCGCGCGACCAAGCCTTCGCTGGCGACATACATGAAGACTACGCCAAAGAAACCTTCGGCGAAGGTATCCTGCGCGATCGTACCCATCACATCGCCGTCCTTGATGGCTTGCAGCAGCGAATCGGCGCGGTCGCCGCCGACCACATCAATGGTACCGGTCAAGCCCATATCTTTCACAGCGTTGGCCACACCTTCGGCAAAAGCATCGCCGGAGTAGATGATGTCCATATCCGGATTGGCTTCGATCAGGTTGAGAGTGCCGTTATAAGCACCTTCCATCGAGGCGCGGTCATCCACTGGCTCCAGGAACTGATAGTCGCGTCCCGAAGCTTCCAGCGTTTCGCGGAAGCCGTGCAGGCGGTCACGATGCTGTTGCGCGCTGATGAAGGCAACGACACCGATCTTGGCGCCATCGGGATAGCGATCCAGCACCAGTTGCGCAGCCGATTCACCGAAGGCGTAGTCGCCCGTGCCGACGAAAGCATGCCGCGCGCTACGGTCGATCAAGTCGCCGTTGAACTGGATGAAAGGTATGCCAGCTGCCATCGCCCCTCGTGATATCTCGGGGATGAGCGTGACATCGAAGCCGATCATCATGATGCCGGCCGTGTCCTCTTTCGCGACTATTTCTTCGAACAGTTTTATCTGCTCCAGGGCGATGCCATCGGTAGGCGGCGGACCAACAATCTCGACATTGATGCCCAGCCATTCGGCCGCTCTTTCGATGCCGTCAAAATGCTGCTTCCACCAAGGATGCCCAAGGTTCCCACCGATCATGTAGTAAGTTCCGTCTGTTCCCGCGGGCAAACTCGGTTTGTCAACGTCAACACCCAGGAAGAAATCGACGGTTTCAGCAGTGATGGTGAAGGACTGCGTTAGCGAAGTATTGGGCAGTGCGATGCGTCCGCCTTCTTGCGAGACCAGACCCTCGTGCGCGACATACATATAGAGCACGCCAAAGAAGCCCTCGGCGAAGGTATCCTGGGCAATGGTGCCCATGACATTGCCGTCTTTGATGGCTTGCAGCAGCGAATCGGCACGGTCGCCGCCGACCACGTCAATGCTGCCGACCAAGCCCATATCATTCACCGCGTTGGCCACACCTTCGGCAAAGGCATCGCCGGAATAGATGATGTTCATATCGGGATTGGCTTCGATCAGGTTAAGCGCACCGTTATAGGCACCTTCCATCGAAGCGCGGTCATCGACCGGTTCGAGGAATTCATAGGGACGGCCCGATGCTTCCAGCGTCTCGCGGAAGCCCTGCAGGCGATCGCGGTGCTGTTGCGCGCTGATGAAAGCGACCACGCCGATCTTGGCGCCATCGGGATAGCGTTCCAGCACCAGTTGCGCAGCCGATTCGCCAAAGGCGTAGTCGCCGGTGCCGACGAAGGCATGCCGTGCGCTACGATCGATCAAGTCGCCGTTGAATTGGATGAACGGTATGCCTGCCGCCATCGCCTGTCTTGATACCTCAGGGATGAGCGTGACATCGAAGCCGATCATCATAATGCCGGCCGTATTCTCCTTGGCGACTATTTCCTCGAACAGTTTGATCTGCTCCAACGCGATGCCATCGGTGGGCGGCGGACCAACGATTTCGACATTGATGCCCAGCCATTCTGCGGCTGCCTCTATGCCTTCAAAGTGTTGTTTCCACCAGGGATGGCCAAGGTTGCCACCGATCATGTAATAGGTGTCTTCGCTGCTGTCTTGCGCGCCTATCGTTGCAGCGGCGCCCAAAACCAGCGATAGTACCAACAGAAGTAACATTAGCCTTTTCATCATATGCTCCAGTTATTTGTAAAACTGAGTTTTGGGGATGTGGCATCCATTTAAAGATGAAGCGCCACAACTGCGATACAGACACGCGTTACCCACGCTTCTGCCCTCTCCTAATTGGCTTTCCCTTGCCTTCCCAAGGTCCTCCAGACGACCGCGGTCATGCGGTCACTATCGATTGATATTGCTTCGGTGCTTAGCCAAAGCGTCGAAGGCGACCGCGGTGAAAAGAACCGCTCCCAATACAAAGAACTCCCAGTAGACGGGCAATCCCAATTGAATCGTCGCACTCCTGATCATGTGCATGAAGAAAAGACCTAGCACCGCACCAAGCACGCTACCTTCGCCGCCGGTCAAGGCTGCACCTCCAATCACGGCCGCTGCGATGACGCGCAACTCCAGGCCGCCCAGCGTGTTTGGTGGCGCCGATGTCAGCCGACTCGCCCAGACGATGCCGCACATGGCGGCCGCCACGCCGGTGGCCATGAAGCCGACAATGGTAACGCGGTTGATGTTGACGCCGTTTAGCGCCGCGCCTTGCCGATCACTGCCGGTGGCGAAGATATGCCAGCCAAAACGCGTTCGCGTCAATATCAGCCAGCCGAAGAAAATGACGATAAGGGCATAAAAAACAGGCAAGGGCAAGGTGCTGATTCTCATTTCTTCCAGGAAGGGGAAGTGTTCCCCGAGGCCCTGCAGGGGCTGGTGGCGGGCGATAGCGCGGAAGGAGCCGACAAAGTTGTGGCGGGATTCTCCGCCAGCAACGCCGGTGGCGGTACCCTGCGCCATCCACCAGGTCGCCAGGGTCGTCATCAGCGGGTTCATGCGCAGGCGCGTCACTGCCAAGCCGTTTATCGCCCCGACAACAACACCAGCCGTCAGGCCAATTGCTACTACCAGTATGATTAAGTGCGTGTCGTCCATCTGACCAACAAATCGAGAGAAGGTCCAGCCGACCAACACCACGCTGAGATTGGCGACGCCGGTCACCGACAAGTCGAACATGCCGCCAATCAGCAGCATTGCCATAGGTATCACGACGAGCATATCCGGCGCGACCTGTGACACAAAGATGGGAAAGTGCGTGTGACCAAGGAATCCGGGCGCGCCACCTGCGCGAACTAGCATTGTGAATACGACCAGCACCAGAAGCAATTGGACTTCGCGTTGCTTAATTAGACGCCTGAGACGCGAATCTTCTCCCCCTAAATCAGCGAATTGTTTAACTTTGTCCTGAATTGCAACCATAGATTGTCTCCATTCCCGTTTCAGATTGAGAATGACTACTTCAATATCACAAGAGATCAGCACCAGTAATCAGTCGTACGACTTCGGTGGAGTTGGTTTCTTTCTTGATCAAGGTACCCACCGTCTGGCCGTGCCGCAGCACGGTGATGCGATCGCAGATGCGAAAGACATGCGCCAGATTATGGCTAACCACGATAACCCCCTTGTCCTGGTCTTTGAGGTTCTCGATCAGGGTCAGCATCTCGTGCGCTTCTTTGACGCCGAGGGCGGCAGTGGGCTCGTCGAGAAGCAGAATCTCCGCGCCAAAGTGCACCACTCTGGCGATTGCAACCGCTTGCCGCTGTCCGCCGGACAGAAAACGCACCGGCGTATTGACAGAGGGGAGGTTTGTACGCAGCTGACGCACGACGCGGTTCGCTTCTTCGGTCATCTTTTGCCTGTCGAGCAGGCCATTCTTGCTGAGTTCCCGCCCGACATACAGATTGGCAACAACATCGCGCGAGGGTAGGAGCGCGAGATCCTGATAGACTGTGGCGATCCCTAAGTCGAATGCGTCGTTTGGGTTGTGGATGGTCGCGGGCTGATCGCGCACGACGATTTCGCCTGCATCGGGCCTGTGCGCTCCAGACAGTACTTTGATCAGCGTCGATTTGCCGGCGCCATTGTCGCCTACGAGCGCTACGATTTCGCCTTTGTAAACGTCAATGTGAGCGCCGCTAAGCGCCTGCACAGTGCCATAGGCTTTACTGACGTTTCGAGCGAGCAACAGGGGGCTTTCGCCCCGAGACCCGTCAGGCGCAATCTGCGATGATACTTCGGTTTGCTCCATTAACCTGTCACCCCACTAGACATTGCGGATCTGCCCTGTCAATGACGCTTCAACCGCACACGATTTCGGTTATTTGGCACAGCGCGCTACAAGTATGGTGATTCTAGAAGTCAGCAGTAAAGATTATAAGCGAGTTTACAATTTTCAATTTACAAATCGGACTTTAGCGTTACCCAGGACGTTTGTCAAATTTTCGCATCGGTCATAAAGACTACAATGTGTATGCGCAAATCCGAGCTTGGCTCCCAAGGCTGTGTGCATGATGCAGGTGTCCAAGAGTGCCAGGTTTCAATAGGTGAGCTGGCCTGACATCATGGGTGACAAACTGGTGCAGTTATGCTCCCTTTTTGAGTCCATGAGGATGGTTGTAATGCCCACAAGCGCCTGATTATCGATCTGAGCTTTGCTGTTGCGATCGCCACGATCCTCCACTACCCCATCTGGCCGCGGACAAAAACATCGCCTATCTATCCAAAGACGTCAGTGAAGGTGCCGGCATTCGCACCGTGATACCAGATCGGCAATTCTTGCCATCAGCATCACGCAACTGCAGCATGAAACAGCTCACGCGCCAGTTCCCTTGATAAGGATCGTCCATTATCGTCATGCATTCAGTATTGGACACGATCGATAGCGCCGTTATGAAGGCTGCCTAGCCCGATATCAGCGGCACGAACTTCGACTGCCGGTGTTGCGCAGGGCAGTTATGCGGCGCGCCACATGACATGAAAGTTTGGTGAGGTCAGGGATGATCGCGGGAAGCTCTCAGAGCTGAAGCTACGGGTCTCACGTTTATCTAATATGAATTCATTGTTCATTTACGTACATAAAATTGCGAACCGAAAATGACCGGAGGATCCGCCATACAGCAGGTGGAAGACTGACGAATCTGCACATTACATTTCAACTGGTCTCACCGGCGTCTACATAGCATACGACCAGCATAATGAACTGGTGAAATGACGGAATCTCGAGCGAACTAACCTCGAGCAGAGCAGTTCGGGCGGCGCCAGCCCGACGCTGAATGGACACCTCCGGTGGGAATATCGGGCGAGCTACCGCTGATCCTGCTCATTTGGTCAATACCAATCCCATATGGATTTGCCCCGCACCTCATTCTTGTGCTAAAGTGGTTCATACCAGTATGTTCCAGTACAATCCAGGCACGGCCATGCCAATTACGATCGACAAAAACGGATCGACACCTTTGCATATCGGCATTCGGGTTGCCTTGGCCGAAGCCATTCAGCGCGGTGACTTCAAGCCGGGTGAGAAGCTGCCTTCCGAGCGCGAATTGCAGAGCCAGCTGGGCATCAGCAGAGCCACGATCCGCCAGGCGCTCAACGACTTGGCGAGTTCTGGATTGATCTATACCCGGAGTGGCAAGGGAACTTACGTCGCTCAACTCAGGATCGCGGCTTCACTCATCCCCCGTGTTTCATTTTCTACACACATGAGAAGGCTTGGTTACATCCCCTCAACCAAGCTGCTGGAAATGGCTGTTGAACCGGCTTTCGGCTTGATTGCCGATCACCTGCAAATCCCTCAGGGAGCGCAGATCATACGCATCAATCGCCTGCGTCTGGCGGACAATATTCCCTTGGGCATCCAAAAATCACATCTACCCTATGATCTCTGTTTTGACTTGCTGAAAGAAGATTTCCACCGAGCCTCGATTTTCGAAAGCCTCGTAAAGCTACGACTGATTCCATACAGCGCTTCTCAGACTTTCAAAGCCAGCTTGCCAACCGAAGAAGAACAGAGGCTGCTTGCGATTCAGGCGGGGGATCCGGTGATGCGCATACAGTGGTCAACCTTACTCGAGAACGGCAAGCCAATAGAAGCGGCTTACCAAACTTACCGGGGCGATGAGTACCAGATCGAATCATCCGGCAGAATCTGAAGCGACGCGAGGATTCGTATGAAAGAAAAGATGGTGGACAAAATTCACGGATGCCTGGTCGGTCTGGCGACTGGGGACGCGATGGGCATGGCCGGGCTCAGTTCCTTTCAGCGGACGGTTGAAATCCATGGCGCCGAATTGACCACCTTTATTAGCCCGAGCAATGACCCGGCGATCGATCCGGTGCACTACCTCCTGCCAAGAGGTACGGTTACCGATGATACCTTCGGCGCCCTGGCCATCGTTGACGCCATTGTAAACCGCGGTGAAATCTCTCTCGACACTTTCGTTGAAAGCAACATCAGCTGGGTGACTTATGCGGACGCCCTCAGTTATGGATTTGGCAGAGATCGCGGCCTGGCGGGACCATCGACCAGCGCGGCGATTGAGAAGCTGCGCAGCGGTGTTTCACCTTATGAAACCGGCAAGAACGGCACGACCAATGGCAGCGCAGCTCGTGTCCCACCGATAGGCTTCCTTTTTCCCGGCGACCTGGAAGCCACCGTAGATGCTGCCGAGTTGAGCTGCATCCCCACTCACAACACCAATGTGGCCATTTCGGCGACAGCGGCGGTGGCTTGCGCCATCTCTGTCATCGCTGCCGGTGAAACCTCCATCGACGCCATCCTGGATGCCGCCAAACAGGGGGCGGAAATGGGAAAGACACGGGGAAATATTGTCTACAGCCCGTCGGTCGCCAAAAGGATCGATCTGGCCGTGCAGTTGGCATCTTCTGCGAAAGACAAGCGCCGGGCCAGCCAGGACATTTACGATCTGATCGGCTCCGACCTGGCCGCCTATGAAGTGGTCCCTGCTTCCTTCGGCGCGTTTGCATTGGGGAAAGGCGACCCGGTCGATACCATCCTCACTGCGATCAACATCTGCGGCGACTCGGATACCTTGGGCGCTATCGCCGGCGCGCTGGTTGGCGCGCTGCGTGGATTCAAAGCCTTTCCCCCTGAATATGAACATGTGATTGAAGAGGCAAACAATCTGAAATTGGCTGAGAAGGCGGAGCGTTTCTACGCTGCAATCCAGTTGAATCCGCCGATTGTCAATTGATCGAGACCTGGTTCTATGGACGGATGACCGATGGCCCAAGAGCTTGACCTGCTGGTCGTTGGCGGCTTGCTCGTGATCGACCACATTGCCCAGTTAGACCAGATTCCACCCTTGGGGGGAGTGGTGGCGTCCTCGGGATTGACACAGGCGCTGGAAGGAAAATACTTTGGTGGCAACAATGTGAATCTGGCCGCGGCGGCGGCGGCGTTGGGACTCCGGGTGGGGCTGGTGTGCTTCAGCGGTGAGGACTTCGAGAGCAGTGGCTACCGCACTCATCTTGATTCAATCGGCGTCACTGACCGCTGGATACAAATCATGGATGGGCAGGATATCGCCCACTGCTACTCATTCTTCGATCGTCAGGGAACGAGCCTGACTTTCATGGATTGGCCACAACCGGCGCGCCTTCCCGAGTTGGCAATCCCTGATGGTGTCATCGAGAGCGCGAGACAGGTCGTGATCATCGGCGGCGGCAGGGATGACCTTGATTGTGGCAGGATACTGGAAATCGCAACGACCGCTCACGATGCTCAGGTTCCTGTGGCGCTGGCTTGGGCAGCCGGAGCGGAAAACTTTGAGCCCAGATACTTCGAGCTTGCCGACATGCTCCTGTGCAACCGTTTCGAAATCGACGTGATCCTCAAGTGTTTTGACCTGGAAGGTGAAGACACGATCGTTAAGCTAGGCCCGAAGACCGTGTTTGTGACCAGGGGCTCGGCCGGCAGCGATGTCTATGACGATGGCGCGAGGGCCTATATCCCCGCCGTCCAGCCTCCCCGGGTCGTCGATCCCACCGGGGCCGGCGATTCTTACGCCGGCGGTGTTCTGGCGGGGGTTTCCTGGGGGATTTCGCCGGAAATCTGCGCCAGGTTCGGCGCCGTCGTATCCAGTTTTGTGGTGGAAAAGCGCGGCTGCCAGACCAATCTCCCGTCGCGCGAGCAGCTTGAGGGGCGGTATAAAGCTGCGTTTGGAGAGACATTGAATGACGGGAGCCGCAAAGGATGAATCCATGTTTTTGGAGGCAACTCGATGAAACTGATTGAGAATGGGCTGGTTGTGACGATGGATCCGGAGCGCCAGGTCTATGACCGGGGCGACCTTGTCATCCGAGACGGTCGGATTGCATATGTTGGTCCCGCAGGCAGTGCGCCCTTCGAGCGCCATCAGTATAGCGAGATCATGGACGCGTCGAGCCAGATCGTCATGCCCGGTCTGGTCAATGCTCACAGCCACTCCCAATCAGCCTTGAGCAAACTAGCTGGCAGCGGCGATCGCACCAATGTCATTACAGCGCTTTGGTATGGTTTCGCCCATGGACTGAACCGCACGCTGCGCGACATTCATGTCAGCACACTGCTGCATGCCACTCAGTTGCTGAAATCCGGCTGTACAAGTGTGATCGACCAGTTTCGCTTCTTTGGGCTGCCGGAGCATGACGAAATCGAGCAAGCCGTTACTGCCTACAAGAAAACTGGCTTGCGCGCGCTGGTGGCATTTGATATGCGAGACCGCCCAAACAGGTCGATATTGCCAAAAAATGCCAAAGATGTTCCCGAATCGGCGATGAAAATGATGCAAGCGCGCACGATGTCTTACGATGAGCAGATCAGCCTGTATCGCAAAGCCGCGAATACTTGGAACAGTAACGGTGCAGGGCTGGTAAAGGTCATTCCGACGACCGGGGCGCCTCTGTCCTGCACCGACAAACTGTTACAGACGATCATCGAACTCGCCGAGGAATACGACACTGCCACCACCGGTCACGTATTGGAACACCCTAAGGATCGAAAGTCAGCCGATACCTTATTGGGTAGACCGGAGCTCGAGCACTTGGCGGAAATCGGCTACCTGCATGAGCGTCTTTGTATAGCGCACGCTATCTGGGTGGAAGAAGATGAGATCGACCTCCTGGCCAGGCACGGGACATCGGTCGCGCATAATCCGGAGTTGAATTTGCGTCTCGGTGGCGGGAGGGCATTGATCCGCAGTATGATGAACGCCGGGGTAAATGTGGCATTAGGGGCGGACAGTTCGACCAGCCAGAATATGTTCGAAGTGATGAAGATCACCGGCCTGATCCATCGGTTGGGCAAACCCAATCCGGCTGACTGGATCTATGCCGATGAACTGATCCGGATGGCGACGATCAATGGGGCTCGCGCCCTGCGCCTCGATGACAAAGTTGGCTCTCTGGATGCGGGCAAAGATGCCGACTTGTTGTTTTTGAATCTTAACTCGCCCTGGCTGACGCCCGTGAACGACCTTCCCTCGCGCCTGGTCTATTTTGAAAACGGCGCAGGGATCGACAAGGTGATGGTGAGAGGCGAAGTTGTGGTGGAAAAGGGCGAGATTCTGACCTTTGATGAAAGAACCGTCGTCGAGGAGGCGCGAGAGTTAGGAGAAGCGCTGTTCGAACGCAATCAAGATTTCTATCGGCTGGCAAGCCAAATGAGCGAGATTCTAAAGCCCGAAATACTGGCTTTGGAAGCTGAAGCCTTTGAAAGGAGGAAGGATTGACAGCAATCCGCCTTAACGAGCGTTAATCTTGTAAGCGCACGCGAGCAAATTAGGAGATTGAAATGAAGAAGACAGCTATTAGACCAATCGTTTTGCTGCTGATATTGAGTATAGGTGTGTTCGCCGGGAGCGCGGTAGCGCAAGAATCCAGCGAACCGGTGACCATTACGGTAACTCAATGGCACACAATGGAGGCGCAGTTCGAAGGGCCCTTCATGGAAATTGTGGCGGCCTTCGAAGCTGAAAACCCTGATATCAAAGTCGATGTTGTAGGTATTCCCTGGGGCGATACAACGCCGCAGCTCACGATCCGCACTGGAGGGGGAACTCCGCCTGATGTGGCGCTGGTGAATAGCGGCGATCCGGCCATCTTCGCCGCCATGGGCGCTCTGGCGCCAATCGAAGAAGTGGTCTCCGCGGAGACGCTGGAGCAGATGCAGTGGGCCAAGGGCGCGCTTATCGACGCCCCCTCTTACCAAGGCGTTCAGTATGGTTTCACCTGGTATGTCTTCACCTTCCCCATGCAATACAACAAGAATGTTATGACGGCCGCTGGGCTGGATCCCGACAGCCCGCCGGCAACCTGGGAAGAGTTCCTGGCTGCCATAATCCAGGTCGGCGAGGCGGGAGATGGCGCGATTGGCCTCGGTGGAAACTTCACCCAAGGGTCGTGGGGAGGCAAATTTTATGCTGCCTTCCTGTGGGCGCATGGCGCGGATGTCCTCGATGTTGAGGGTAACGTCATCTTTGACAGCCCTGAAGCTGTCGCTGCCCTGCAAGAACTAGTAGATGTTTACCAACAGAGCCCGAATGCCATCGGTTTTGGCACCGGCAACTACGAGGCTAGACTGGGGTTTTCGACAAACCAGGTGGCATTCATGCGTGAAGCCGGCTGGATACGCACCATCACCAGGGATCTCAGCGGCGAAGGCGATGCCTTTGATGATGACTGGGGGGTTGCCCCTTGGCCTGCAGGCCATACCTACACTGGCGGTCATGTCTGGGTCGTCTTCCAGCAGAGCGAGAACAAAGAGGCGGCTGGCAGGTTCATCGAATTCGTGGTCACCAATCGGGAGATGCAGGAGAAATGGTCGCAGGTCTTTGGCTCGATTCCGCCAATCCAGGAATTCCATGATTTTGCGATGTATGACGACCCCTTCTTTGATGAGTTCCTCGTTGGTCTGGGAACCGGCAGAAGTGATGCGCCGCACCCTCTAGCCGACTTGGTCGCCACTTACCTCTCGATCGCCTTCACCGAGGCGCTGTCCGGCACCGCCTCGCCAGAGGATGCCCTGAAGCGGGCTGCCAATAACGCGCGCATCGCGCTGGGACAGCCGATGCAGTAAACGCAAGAGCCCATTTGCTATTGAGGGCGGGGTCACATCCCCCGCCCTTCCTATATGCCTGTATTGAGAGACATGAGCGCAAATGTGAAAGCCTTTTTCGCGCGCGGTCCGGTCTTTGGGCTGTTGCTCTGCTTGCCAGCGCTGATCCTCATGGCGTTTGTCCTTGTATATCCCTTGCTGCGCTCGATCTCACTCAGCTTTCAGCGGATGAATCTGGTCTACCCGGCGGACAACAAGCCATTCGTCGGCTTGGAAAACTATATTCGCCTGTTCACATTGGAGCCGTATTTTGGCCAGGTGTTGGTCACGACCGCGCTATTTGTGATTATCACAGTGTTTTGCGGCTTCGCGCTCGGTTTCATCCTGGCGCTGATCCTGCAGCGGGTCAGAAAGACGCGAACCGTTCTGCAAACCTTGTTCTTGTTGCCCTATGTCGTGCCATCCGTCGCCCTGACCTTGCTGTGGATGTGGATGTTCAACCCCACATTTGGCGTTGTCAATTATGTCTTAAAAGAATTCCATCTCATCGATGAATTCAAGCGCTGGTTTGTTGACCCAAATTTGGCGCTGGTACCACTGATGGCGATCACCGTCTGGAAGGGCGGCGCCTTCAACATGATCATACTTTATGCCGGTTTGCAGAATATTCCCCTGGAGCTTTATGAAGCGGCCGGCATTGACGGCGGCAGCGCGCTGCAGAAATTTCGCTACATCACATTGCCACAGATGCGCCACGTGATCACCGTTCTGCTGCTATTGTCATCCATGTACCTGATGCAGTTCTTCACACCCATCTGGATCCTGACGCGCGGCGGTCCAGGCTTTTCTACAACAACATTGTCGATCTATATCTACCGAATCGCCTTTGAGCGCTATGACTTCGGTCTTGCGTCAGCCTTGGGGACGCTGTGGTTCCTGTTCCTGGCCGTCGTCACCTTCATTATCTTGCGGGTCAGCAAGCGCCGAGACTAGATTATCCGAGAGTGGAGTCTTGCTCACAATTCAATTGCATGAACGCCTGAATTCAATATTGCTGGCCCTGCTCATTGTTGTGCTCCTGCTCTTCATCCTGTTTCCGCTGTTTTGGATGGTGAGCACATCATTCAAGGAGCAGCAATTTCTAAGTGATCTGCCGCCGCAGTGGATTCCGAATCCCATTACCCTTGAACATTATGACAATGCCATCTTTTATGAGATGAATTTCTTTGTCCTGCTTAAGAACAGTTTCATTGTGGCCCTTGGCACCAGCCTGCTGGCAATCGCCTGCGGCAGCCTGGCCGCCTACAGCTTCTCAAGATACCTCATCGTGGGCAGCGAATACCTGCTTGTCTTTCTGCTGGCCGGGCAGATGTTTCCAGCCGTTATGATGGTGGTTCCCTTTTTTGTGATCCTGCGCGATTTCCATCTGCTGGATTCCTATCTCGGTCTGATCATTGCAACGACCAGCCAAGCCTTGCCTTTTGCCACCTATTTGCTAAAAGGATTCTTCGACAGCTTGCCTACCGATCTGGAAGAATCGGCCATGATCGACGGCTGCGATCGCTTGCAGGCCTTTTACAAGATCGCCTTGCCCTTGGCGCTCCCCGGGCTGATCTCGACGGCGCTGATGTCATTTATCGTTTCCTGGGATGATTATGTGCTCGCCCTGACCCTGATTACCAGCGACGCTCGCCGCACCTTGCCTGTAGCCATGGTTGGCAGCTTTGTAGGAGAGTTCGCCGTGAAGTGGGGTGAAATGATGGCGATATCTATGTTGATGAGCTTGCCTGTAGTCGTGCTCTTTGTCTTCTTGCAGAAATATCTTATCCAGGGGATAACCGCCGGGGCCGTAAAGGGGTAGTGTTCGACTTCCCGAAATCTAGTTCCAAATGGCTTCCGTACCCAAGGCTTCGAGTACATCAATTCTGAATGCTGTCTGTATGGGCGTGGCTTATTTGAAATAAAGACTTCTTCTAGAACGGTGCGTGGCCAAATTCCTCTACGGGCAGATACGGTTTATCCAACGCCGCCTCTGCTGCATATCTCGCACGGCTGTTCGCCGCTATCACGTCGGGTGCAGTTCCGCCTCAGCGAACAAGAGGCGCTATGAAAGAGACGGTAATCATGCCGATGCCCATATCGAGCGAAGTCTCCAAATATCGATGGATCTGATTCTCGCCTGGCCCCGGGCGGTAACACTAACGCCTGTGCTATCGGACCTGTTCGGGTATACCCTGCTTGTTACGCAGGCATGATCATTCGCATACACTTCGATGACCGAACAATCGACGAATACCCTCAAGCGCAATCGTCCGCCCGGGGATACCTCAAAATATCCCTCCTGTACGTCCGCGGAAACTCCACTATCCTGGAGAAGCGTAGAGCGCTGCCTATCGACACCCAACCGCTTACGAACAGCGTCATAGAAAACGTACGTTTCTTCCTCATTGTCAGGCGAACAGCGTACTTTGATGCCGCATTCTTCAGCGTTAGCGGGATCAATCTCGGCAACAATTTCAAGGGTTTCGCCTCGCATATCAATTGAGAAGTCGCTGGAATCGGCGGACAGGTTTATGTCGGTGAACCGACGGTGCTCACCACGAAGTGAGTCAATCTCCCGCACCGGGCGGATCGCGAGCCTTCCATCATGACGCAGCGATAATTCCCGTGGCAGCGCCATGATGCCCGACCAACCGGCGGCCTGTTGCGCTTCGACCGTGCGGCCCTCACCGATCCAGCCCCACAGGATACGTCGCCCTTGTGAATCACTCATCGTATATGGCGCGCAGAAGTGCCGATCGCCAAAGTCAAGCTTGTGCACCGCGTCAGGCACGAAGTGATGATCGCGATAACGCCCGCTGAAATACACCGTATAGAGTTGCTCCTTATCCCAGGCAGTAAAGATCAGAACATGCCTGTCGCCGAGGGGAAAGAACTGGGGAACTTCCCACACTGAACCAGTCCATACGTCGGCGGTATCGTACAGGTCGCCAACACATAAAGGCTGCAGGTACTCCCAGTTAATCAAATCGCTTGATCTATAGAGCAGGACCGCTCCCCCGATATCCTGAATACCGGCGCCGATCGCCATGTACCAGTGCCCGTCTTCTCGCCAGACGGAGGGGTCGCGGAATCCTGACACCGTTATGTCGTCGGGAGGATGAGAAACTACCGGGTTTCTCGCGTCTTTCTCCCATAGAACCAAATCATCGTTTCCGGTTGCAATGCAGACGCGCTGGTTATGGGGCAGTTGCCAATCACCTTGCACCCCCGTGTAAACCAACGTCGGCACGCCATTATTGTTCACTGCGCAGCCTGACCAACAGCCATCTTCGTCCGGTCCGCCCGGAGTAGGGGCGAGCGCAATGGGCAGGTCCGTCCAATGCACTAGATCGCCGCTTAACGCATGCCCCCAGTGCATTTTGTCCCAGACAGCATCGTGGGGATTATGCTGGTAAAAGAGGTGGTATTTACCCTGCCACTCGATAACGCCGTTCGGGTCGTTCATCCAGTTTGCCGGTGGGGTGAAGTGATAGCGCGGACGGTGTGGGTCTTCCGCCAGTTGCTCGCGCTGGCGCCTGGCTTGCGCGGCAAATGAACTCATATCGGCTAGCCCTTTAGCCCGCTGGCGGCGACGCTCTGGACAAACCATTTCTGGAAGAGCAGAAATAGAATGAGTACCGGAATGGTAATCATCGAGGCGAATGCCAAAATCTGCGCCCACTTGACATCTTGACCATAAAAGGAAGTGATGCCGACGGTCAGTGGCCGGGACGCTTCACCGCGCGTCGCCATGAGAGGCCATAAATAAGAACTCCACAAAAACAGGGCCTGCAGGATCGCGACGGTAGCGAAGACAGGCCGTGACAGGGGCACGATTATCCTCCTGTATACCGCAAACGGGCTCCCGCCGTCGATGTAAGCCGCTTCATCAAAATCGCGCGGGATACCGATGAAGAACTGATAAAAGAGGAAGATGGAAAAAGCGTCCGCTATAAATGGGATGATTTGCACATGCAGTGTGTCCAGCCAACCAATAGAACCGTCTAACCAAGGAAACTCGTTGACCAAGACGAGCAGGGGCACAACGATGGCATCCAGCGGCACAATGGACAACGCGATGATCGTCGCTAGGACAACGGTCTTCCCTCTCCAGCGCAATCGCGCCAGAGCAAAGGCGATCATGCTGTTGACAATCAAGCCGGCCGATACCGTCGCGAGCACAATAAAGGTGGAATTGAACATAAATTGCCCGAAGGGCACCCGGCGGAATACGCTCGTGTAATTCTCAAGCGTGATTTCGCGCGGAATGAAAGCCCAGGTGATTGTTTTGAGATCGTCGAAGATGACCTTCTCCGGTTTGAACGAAGATACGACCATGAATACGATGGGGAACAAGAAGAAAACCGCCAGCCCGATCATGATGCCGTAATCGATCGCCAGCGTAACCTGTCGCCGTAAGCGATGTCTTGTTAGCCGGCGGCGTTCGTGGAGATTGCTGATTCCCACAGCTTCGGCAGTCATGGCGCTCACTCCACCTCAACGTCCGATCTCAAAAGCGCGCGTTGAATCAAAGCGATCGTCACGACAATGATAAAAAACAGTACGGTGACGGCTGAGCCATAGCCGATTTTCTGTTGTCGAAATCCTGTATCAACGGCATGGTAGACGACCGTGACGGTGGCATCTTGCGGTCCGCCCTTGGTCATCACGTCAACCTGAGTGAACAAGCGAAATGCCAAAATAGTCGTGCTGATGATGACGAAGATAGTCGTGTTGCGAAGCTGCGGAATCGTGACGTGCCGGAATTGCTGCCAGGTGTTGCCACCGTCTATTTGCGCCGCTTCGTATAAGGCTTGCGGGATGCCCTGCAAGCCAGCCAGAAAGATGACCATCTGGAATCCCGCGGCTTGCCAGGCGGAGAGGATGATAATTGCCAGTAAGGCGCTATCGGCGCTGACCAGCCAGTCCGGCTGTATGCGTCCAAAAGAAACCGCGCTCAGTAAACGATTAATCAAGCCCTGATCCGGGTTATACAGAAAAGTCCAGACGATCGCGAGCACCGCCATGGATGTGACGACGGGGCTGAAGTAGATGGTGCGAAAAACGTAGCGACCACGCAGTCGCTGGTTGACGAGCAGAGCCATGATCAGCGCCAGGCCACCCTGCCCCGGCACGATCACCAACACAAATGTGAAGGTATTGATGAGCGCGCGCAAAAAGGTGGGGTCCCTGGCGATGACGACATAGCGGCTGCCAAGGATATCCTGGGTGAACCAGACGCGGAATCCATCGTAGGCTGGGTGGCCACGAACGATAGTGCGCGTGCGCGGATAAATCGGATTCCCTCCCAAATCGGTCTGGACCCGGCCGGTCGCCTCATCAGTTTCCGGTTCCAGCCGGATGATTTGGACGCCGAGCAGGTTCTGGTAATTCTGAAGGCCGACGTACTTTGTCGGCAGCGGAGAGATGAGGCGTTTGTTTGTAAAGCTCCAGTAAACACCGCCGAAGAGAGGCAATGCCACGAACAGAAACAAGCCGATGAGGGCGGGCGCGCTCATCAGCCTGGCATAGGTCGTTTCGTGACTTTTCGAGCCTTCTGACGGTCTCATGCAATCACCTGCCCAAGAGAGCCAGACAGGTAACGTTTCTGCCCCGCTCCGTCACGGGTCGCGATTGGAGTAAAGTAGCCGCAGCCAACTGCAATCCACCGCGGCTACTCACATTCTAAGCTACGGACGAAGCTTAACTCTGAACCGGATAGCCATCATTGTCGGCAATATCCTGCTCGATCTTGTCGACTGCGGTATCCAGCTCCGCCTGCACATCACCGCCTTTGATGATGTTGTCCATTGCCGTGAAGAAGGCGGAAGTGACGGCCGGATAGCCCGGCGTGATCGGCCGCGGAATGGCAATGCCGGATTCAAGCTGCTGCACAAATATGTTCATGCGGCCGCCGGTGCCAAAGAGCTCGGACATGGCGAGAGCCGAAAGGCGACCGGGCACTGCGGCATTGACATTTGTGATGCTCAGGATCTCTTCCGGCGCGAGCATGAATTCCATGAACTCCCAAGCAGCGTCTGGATGGTCGCACTGCGTCGTGATGGACCAGGCCCAAGATCCCATACCGGTGGCTTGGCGAGCGCCGAAATTCACTACCGGCAGGACAATCATGTCATCGCCGAAAGCTTCATAGTAGCCCGTGGCCATCCAGTGCCCGAGGAAGCCCATGGCAGCGTTTCCGTTGATGAATTCGTTGTCATCCGGCGGGGTCAGTGTGGCGTATCCATTGTCAAACAGACTCTTGATCCACTCCATGGCCGCCACCGCTTCAGGCCCGTTCAAAAGCCCCTCGGCGCTCAGGCTATCTTTGTCGATCAGATCGCCACCGAAGCCCTGAACAACCGGGCTGAAGGCATAGGTGTACCATTCGCCGGCGCCGTAATTCATCTTCAGATCTATCGCGTTCTGGACGCTGTCCAAAGCCTGGAGACTCGCTAGTACGCCGTTGAATTCATCCAGCGTCCAGGCGTCATCAATGCTGGTCGGGATGCGCACGCCGGCTTCTTCAAGCAATGAAACTCGGCCCACAAGCGCTAAGCCCGAATCATACTGTCCCATCGCGTAGATCTTGCCGTTGTAGGTACCCTGATCGATCAGAGACGGGAGGATGTCGGCGCGTAATTCGTCAGACAAGTAATCGTCCATCGTTGCCAGGAAGCCCGCCCAGGCGTAGTTGTACAGATTGGGGCCATCCAGATCGAGAATACAGGGGAGATCACCGGCTACGGCGGCGGCGTTCACCGCATCGTTGTAGCCAGTGCCGGCAACCAGAGAACCGGCGAGCTCGACGAAGTTGACCTGGATCGCGTCTTGCATGGCATTGAAGCGGTCGACCTGCGCGCGCGTCTCGTCGTTCTCTTCTTGTGTGCCGCCGTGGTACCAGAGTTCGAGCTCAGCCATGTCCTGAGCCGGTGTTATAGCCGCGGCTGTGAAAAGAAGCAAAAGAATCAAGATCGGGGTCAAGTGTTTGAGTAATCCATTCATTTTTAGCCTCGCCAAAAAACTAAGATCTTTCGAATTCTTGCGGTTGCCCAAGCCGTCTGACCGACGTCGCGCTTCTGGTTATCCTCCTTTCTCAGTTCAGATACTCACAGCGCTTGGCATGCAAGATCGAGCACAGACAGTTAATCAGCCTGCTCTATAATAAGATTGTACCCATTGCGTCAGACTGTAGCAAATATGCTGGTTCGCTGTATCCCTTCAGGGAGTCTATACGATGGCGACCGGTCAACATCCGAATATTGCTCTGGATTCGCCGTTGAGCGAGCTCAAGATGCACAGATCTGACGACACTGCTCCTCGACGGACTTGGCATCTGGCTCTCAGCACGTCAGTTAACGCGATACCAGTTGCCAGCAGACATGGACCACAGGCGGCGGCCGACCACTACCGCATCGATCTGGCAACTGTACACGGCGCGATGGCTTTCTAATTGCGACAACGAAGCTGCGATCAATGAGCCGATCCGCAAAGCACGTGAACTCGGCAACCAATTGGGTGCCCGCTCCGCGCGATCCGTTCTCACAGAGATTAAGGGACGTCAGAACGCTACTTGACCGCCACGCTCAAACGGCAATGCACCTTTGCTCCCGCCGTGATGATGACGTGTTGCGACAGAGCAGACGCCAATTCTGTATCACTTCTTCGAGAGTCCTGTCAGGTGCCCGTTTGCCGCGATTCAACAGAGTTTTCTCACACCTGATTCCAGCTATAGGGTCTTCCGGTCGCTGACGTGATACACGCGATTGAGGCCCGTCCGATTTGACTCAAGGCGCCGCCGACTTTTCGGTTGGTGACTTGTCTTTAATTCAGATGATCGTATCTTATCCGCCTTCTTGTACATTCAACCTGTCCGGTCCTACACCGCCCTTGTCAGCAGTGATTCATAGACGCGTTACTCAATGTCGAGATCGAAGAATCGCCTGGGATTGTTAAACAGCCAATCTTTCGCAATGCCTCGCGCCTCACCTTCGTCTATCCACCCCGCTTCAATATGGCTTGACAACGCGGCTGCAACAACATGCTTGGTGATCTTGAGGTGCGCGATGACTTGCTCCGGCAGGTCGGAGTAGTCACCGCCAAAGGCATGGATCTTGCAGTGCGGCACGGTCACGATGACGCGCTCGAGCAGCTCCCGCGCATAAAGCGGATCGACGATGGGCAGCCAGGTGAGATTGAGCGCGACATTGGGATAGTTTTTGCCGATGAAGAGTAGATCGCCCATGTAGGGCCAATTGCCGTGGAAAAGGTCAAATCTTACATCCCGATGCAGTTGGAGCACCGACGCGAACAAGGCCACGTTCGCTTTGTCAACGCGATTGAATCCCCCCGCCATGTGACCGGTATGAATCTGCACTGGATAGTTCAGTTCGCGCGCGAATCTCATATATTGATGGAAGAGATAATCATCGAGCGGTTTGGCTGCGGGCCAGCCCAAAATCGCATTGGTATCGTTCAGCAGCCGATTGAATATCGGTTCAGCATCGCTTTTGGCCACGACCTCGTAGGCGAGGGTCCTGTTATAGGCGCATTGATCTTTGAGCGCGATGGCGCCACGCTCTTTGGCTTGCTTAAGAATTTCGAAGACTGCCTCTGTGAATTCGTCCAGCGATGTAACGGATCGATTCGCCCACTGTGCAATTTGCTGTATGCCCTGCCAATCGCGCGCTGATTGCGCATGATGCCGTAATACGTGAAAGAAGGGCAGCGGTACAACAGGGCGCCAGTTGTCTTCAAAGACCTGTTCGCCGTGCAGGAAGGCGCCAAAGTCGCTGGGCGGCCAACCTAAGGCATCAGTGATTATCAGGCGTATGTTGGCGTCAGCAAGCATTTTACGATAATAAGCCGGGTCGCGTTCCGTGAGTCTGTCGCCGATTCGTTCCAAAGCTTCCAAGCACATGGCCGGCCCGCCATAGACATCTTGAAGGATCAGCTTGACGACTCGCGCATACGCTGTGTGCTGAGTTCGCTGCCAGAAATCTTCGAATAGCGGCCACTTTTCGCGGGTTGCCGTAGTCGAGTCGCTGAGAAGCGCCAACTGCCTTTCATCGAGACCTGCCGACAGCAAGTCATGAGAGTAGTAACCGGCGATGAGTGCGGCTATCGGCTCGGAAAAGGCCACGAGATGGTCGGGACCCACCATGTGCTCGTGGCAGTCAATAACAGGCAATTCATCAATGTGAGACAGCAAGCTTTCAAAGATGGGGTTGTTTCTCTTTAACATCGCTTCCATCCCGCTAGATACCGCTTAAAGCGCCGGCGGCAATGCCTTTGACAAATTGGCGTTGAAATATCACGTAGACGATGACGACTGGTATGAATGAAATTGTCGCGCCCGCCATCAGCAAACCGAAGTCTGCGCCATACCGCCCCAGGAATACACTGAGCCCCTGCGGCAATGTACGCGCAGAAGCTTTATGTATTAGCACGACCGGCAGCAAGAATTGGTTCCAGACCCAGACGATGTTGAAGATCATAACAGAAAGCAGGGCGGGACGGCTCAAGGGCGCGACAATGAAGCGCAAGAGCCCCCAATTGCTGCAGCCATCAATGCGGCCGGCGTCCAATATTTCCGCCGGCAATTCGTGGATGAAGCCGCGCAAAAGCAGGATGGCAAAAGGCAGGCCGACAGCCGTTTGCGGCAAGATCAGCGCCCAAAGATTGTTGACCAGTCTGAGGCTGACCATCTGGTAGAAGATGGGAATGACCAATATCCCGAGTGGCACCGTCATGCCGACCAGAAAGAAGGTGAAGAGCAGGTTTTTGCCGCGAAACTTGAAAATGGCAAAGGCGTATGCCGCCAATAGCGCCAGCGTCACGACAGCGAGCGCGGTCGGGATGACTACCAGAATACTGTTGATGAAATAGGTGCCAAAGTGCCCTTCGCGCCAGGCATCTGCGTAGTTTGACCAGTGATAAACTCCGGGCAGTCCCAGTGGATTCCGGATGATCTGACCGCGGTCTTTGAGTGAAGTTACAATCACCCAAAAGAGCGGGAAAAGCACGATCAGCGACAGGAACCCCGCAATAGCAGTGTACGTCACGGATCGGCCAGTGGTCATTTCGCGTCCGGATCGCTTGGCGTCTTTCTTCATAGCGCTATTCGATCCATACTCATTCACTGTCTTTGTAGACGCCACGAAGTACAAGGAACAATACCGAAAACCCGACAATCACCAAGCCCATGGCGATGGCGACGGTCGCCCCGTATCCAACTTTACGCAGCGTAAATGCGCTTTCCAACATATAGACTGGCACCACCATTGAGGCATCTCCCGGACCGCCCCTGGTGAGCACGTAGACCATATCAAAGACCTGAAATGAACTGATGGCGGTAACCAGAATGATGGTGGTTAATGAACCGCGAATGGATGGCAACAGGACATGATGGAATTGCTGCCACCAGTTGGCGCCGTCCACTTTAGCGGCGTCAAAGAGTGCCTCATCGACTGCATCGATCGCAGCGATAAATATGATCATGGTGAATCCATAATGTACCCAGCTCCAGGCGATGAAGAGCGACAGAAGTACCAGGTCGCTATCTCCCAGCCAACCTTGCGCAAGATGTTCAAAGCCAATGGTCTTGAGGAAGACATTGATGGCGCCATAAGAAGGATTGTAGATCCAGCTCCAGATCAGCGAGACTGTCACCGACGATAACACTTGTGGCATGAAAAAAATCGTTCTGAAGAAGATACTGCCGTAAATGGAACTGCGAGATAGCAGGATAGCCAGGAACAAGCCAAAAAGAACCGGAATGATAATCGCGGCGATCATCCAGGAAAAATTGTGTGACAAAGCCTCCCAGAAGCGTTCGTCGCCCAGCAGCTTCTGATAATGCCGCAGACCGACGAATCGGCGCTCCAGAATACCATCCCACTTGTAGAGGCTCAATTCCACCAGCTTGATCAGCGGATAAACGAAGAATCCGCTATAGACGAGCAAGGCGGGCACGATGAACAGGTAGGGGGAGAAATTCTTCTGCCCGGTCAAGTTCAGTAGCAGGGCTGGCGATTGCCGTTCGCTTATGACACGAGTTGAATCAGGCATGGCAGATACCGCCGCGGATCAGGATCGTAGCAACTGACAACGATGGGCGAGCCAATTGGCTGACCCGCCCACAATCTGACATTGTCACTAATCGCTTGCCAGGCAGTCTTCTTCGTAGACTTTCTGGTTTGCGGCGATCAGTTCTGCCGGCGTGATCTCACCGCCGACCAGTTCCTGCAATGTACGCCAGGTCACTTGGTTGAGATCGCTGCAGGTGATACCGATATTGTAGCCGAAGCGGGTGTAGCTGTTGGCATCCGCCACATCTGCCAGCAGCGGCGTTGAAGGTGGCGGCATCTCATCAAATTGATAGGCGGTGATATGCCCGGCATCCCAGAACATGGTTTGCGCTGCTTCACCCAGCATGTAATCAACGAATTCTATCGCCAGATCCAGATGTTCGGTGCTCGAATTGATCATCAGGTTGTTGTAGGGATTCTTGCCGCCCGCATGCCATTCCAGCTCTGGATTCAACTGTGGCGTGGGGAAGAAACCCACCTCGAACTCGGGCAGATCTGCAAAGTCATTCATCACCCAGGTACCACCGATGTTCATGGCGACATCGCCATTGATGAAGAGGTTGTTGGCATCGACGAAACCGGTGGAGAGCATGTTTGGATCGAGATAACCGGCTTCCGCCCATTCCAGGGTCTTCTGTGTCGCGGCGAGGAACTCAGGCGTGTCAAGACGATACATGGGATCATTCTCTTCAATGCCGGTGATCACTTCGATTGGCATGGCGGTGTGAACCAGTTGCAACCAAACATGGGCAAGTGGCCAACTGTCGCGCCCGCCAACCGAGACCGGTGTCATGCCCGCATCAAGTGCGGCTTGCATAACCGCTTCAAACTCTTCGATGGTGGCCGGTACCTCCAACCCAAGCTCGGCAAAGACTTCCTTGTTGTAGAAAACACCAATGGTCACATTTTCGAAGGGAATACCGTAGATCTGATCCGGCGTCAGGCCGTTCGTCAGCCGGATATCGCTCATCTCGTAGCGATCAAGCCAGCCCTGTTCCGCGGCGATGTCCGTCAATTCCACGGCATGGCCAGCCAAGGCATATCGACCCAGCGCCTGCAAGCCCCAAGGCACATAGCCGACATCAGGTCCCTCGCCGCCATCCAGTGCCAGGGGCATCACCCGCAAGAAGTCATCGAAACCGTAGGAGGTGATCTCGACCGTGACACCGGGACGATCCGCCGAGAATTGATCGGCAGCTTGCTGGAAGAGTGCTACCGACGCGGGAGCATCACCTTCGAACCAGAAGGTCAGCGTCACTTCATCTTGCGCGTTCACCGCTACAAGACATATTGTGAGCGCCAGAAGCACGATCAGCACGATTGAAAAACTGTTTCTCGTATTCACAAGGGTTATCTCCTCTATTTTTGAAATATAACGCCGACGATTTTTAGGTTCGCTCCATCACGCCTCCTTCACTTCGCCTGGTTTACCAGCTCGTACATGCAGCGTTGCGGGATGTGATGAACTGGAACAGATGGAAACTGCTGACGCAGATTGTCTGCCAGGCTCTTGATGCCGATCTCCTCGCTGACCATATGGTTTACGACGACGATGGGAATATCCATGTCGATGGCGAATCCACCATCGCGCCAATAATCGATGCCGTCATCTGTGCAGATTGCTAGATCGATTCGATACTTTTCCACACAATCCAAATATGGCGTAATCGCTCCGGTCCCGATGCTGATTCGACGCACGGTTTTGTCGCCTGGACCAATCAACTGTACGCCAGGCTGACCATATGGCGCCGTGCAGCTGGCAACATGTTGCGCGATTGCGGAAGCGGCTGTCGGGCCAGTTTCATAAATACGAACATAGACATCACCGTCAATGGCCCGCCCCAATCGCAGAAGTTTTCCCCAAGAACCCGGGATTCCAATATCGCAGATTTGGTCCCACAGATCATGACAGCGTATGATGACCAACTCGCTCTCTTCAACAAATCGGCGCTTTGCTTTCACCTGGGAAAAGCGGAAGATATCGCGATCGTTGTCCCAGTGGTTGTAATACGTCGGTTCGTGCGTGATGATTACATTGCAGTTCAGATCAATCGCGCGCCGTAAAGCCCAGGTATAGCTCATCCAGGCGACCGCGATGCCTTGAACCTCAGTAGCTGGATCGCCGGATTTGAACGTATCAACGGTGTTCTCAGGATACTTCCAGTCACCTGACAAAGATTGAAGGTAGTCTTGTACGTCCTGCGCTATCATCTGTCATCCCTAGTGCGGTATGCCAAATTGATGCATTCTTCGATGGAGCGCTTCCGCCGCTTCATGAAACGGAGCTTCAAGATAGGCATTATGATTCGATAAGCCGTGCTGGTAGGTCGTTTTCTCCGGCGGGTGTTGCGGGCTGCGATGCCTGATGTAGGACAATCCGCCTTCGATTAGCGTCAACATGTATTGGGTAGTTGCCAGGTCAAACACGCTGTATTCATCCTGAACGGTGACATAAATCGGCGAAGTATGCGCCATAACGCCACGTCTCCGATGATCATGATGAGGACGCGCGGTATAACCCGGTCCGGCGCAGCGTGCCGCCAACCACGTATCACGCTCGATATTCAATCGCGCACGAAGTCGGAGTTCCCGTGATCCTTTATCGTCGGATGTTTCGGCAACGACCTGTCCTGCCTGGACAATTTGCAGGGTGTGGATGGGGATTATGGAACGTGCGTGGGCTTCGAGCTCAACCGTTCCGCCGCCGCTTATCTTGACTTCACTGCCGATCGGCTGGCCTTCAACCGTGAACCAGAGCAAAGCGCCACCGCTCAAGAACGTTCGGCCTGTTCTCAGCGCCTTGCACCAATTGTCGTAGTTGAACTCTTCGCCTGGCGGCATATTGACGTAAGTGCGGTACAAGCCAACCGGTGTTTCGTTGGACATCTTGTCGGTGCCGCCCACTAGTGGCAGACGATAGCCGCCATTCAAATAGCGATAGTATTCCAAATGCTCAAAGGTGAGGAAGTCGAGCATTTCCACGGCGTCCGCGCGTCCTGTCGCGACCAGTACCGCGGACTCGGCATTGGGCGTAGGCAAGTGTGGCAGTATGACCGTTGCGCCTTGCTGATGAGCGGCATCTGCCCAATGACTCATGGCGATGTCCAGACCACCTCCCAGCTCGGCTTCGCCCGGTCCACCGGATGCCCAGGGCATGACCGGACGCTTCAGACCCAGCAGGCTCAAGTGGCCCAATATGTGTTGCCGATTTTCTTGCGAGACGTAGACGATGGTTTCCTTGTCTTGGGAGATGTGGGGCCTGCCTGTAAACTCCTCGGTGTTCGAAAACAGATGCCCCCACTGGCTTTGAAGGAGGTTTACGACATTCAGGTCTTCGGCTTGCGCTTCGGTGAGTGACCCTTGCGCCGACAAGAAATGAACGTGAGTGTCGCCGCTGTAGAAGCCCTCCGCTTTCATATCGATCCAACGCTTGAGGTTAAGCGTAAGGCGTTGTTGCCCCGGTTCAATGTCCACCCAAGTTCTTATGGGTTCATATTCATAGCCTCTGGCGACATCAACCAGCACACGCCCTCGCGGTAGCCAGCCCTGGCAGGTCCCGTCGATATAAGCGTAGGCGATCTGCCCAAGTGTGACATCGCCGCCGATATCCACATTCCAGGTCGGCTGATTTGAAAAAACCGGGGCGTGATGACCGTGCGGCGCATATGGTACACCTTCAGGAGAGTGAAAAGCGACGCGGCAGGGAATAGTTCGCCCTGTGTCGGCATCAACAACCTCCACATTGACCCAATTCTTGCCGCTGTCGATGATTTCCAATCGGACGGCGTCGCTATCGACCTGCCCTGCAGCTTCCAGTTCGCCCCATGTAGCCGTGCCCAGAATGTCATCGCCATGTTTGACGGTCAAGGTGGCTGATGGTATGGCAGCGACCTGTGAAAATGCCGGGCTATTGTTATGGTTGGCTGGCGCGCCGAATCCCTTCATGTCCGGTTCAATGCGATCCAGCGGTTCTTTTGGCAGTGGATAAGCATAAGTCGCGAAACCACGATCTACATCAACATGCAGGTGAAACGGAAGCTTGGCGATGGCTTCGTCCAGTACGGTGATCTTGAGCGGAATCCGAGTGCTGCGAACAAGCGGATATTCTTCCAGTTGACCCAGTGTTATCCCCGCTATCACAAGTCTTCTCTGCCTGGGAACGATCTCTATGGATGCAATCTTGCGGTCCGGATATGGATTGCTCCATACCCACAGATAGTAGGCAAGTGGCACGCCCTTCGTGACTTCAGTCTGCCGGAACCCTGCATAATCCCAGCGACCATGATAGCGGTCCTCCAGATAATCTTTGCGATCTGGCACACTGAGAAAGGGAAACTGTCCCCAGGGCAAGGGAATATTGCCTATCTCGAATCTTTCCCTGATAGGTGTTTCAGTACGGTTTCCACCCTCATAGTGGAAGACATATCTGGCAATTTCTTCGCCAAGGGGACCGCCTTGCCATAATTCGGATTCCAGCAGCGCATGGGCGAAGATCACGTGAAACGCTTTGCGTTCTACCGATATAATTGTCGGCTGCGAATACAAATGGTCGGCATGTCCGTACGCCAGGAAGCAGTTCTCGTCAGGTTTATCGGCAGCGCCTATCAAAAATGGCAATCCGTGAAAAGACTGCAAACCGGTGGGGGGCGCCGTGGGCAGCGGCTGCAGGTAAGTGCCGTCTAATTGCAGATTTTCGCGATTGTAGAGTTCAATCCCGGCATTGCAGTGTGCCGCCAAGCCTAGTGGTTCGTAATCCATAATTCTTTTCAAGAAGATCATCTATCTCTTATACGATAACGGCGCTGCGATCCGTTTGTCCATTAACCAGCATCCCGGGCTCTCGCCTCTTGAGACCGGCCTAGGCATCGCGTGCGGTCCGCTTACTGTCCCGACCGCTGTCAACGTAGTGTTCTATTGCATTTGGTACGATTAGCGTTGGCCGCGGTGGATTGGGCCAGGTTAGCGTCGGCAGATTCATAGTCCCCGAGGCACCGCCAGTCGCTGAGTCGATTTTACCACGATTACGGCATGGCTAGTAAAAACTAGTTTACTACCAACACCAAGCGGGGCAAAAAATACCATGCCAGAGGCCCTCGTCAGCAAAAACAGTGTCATCGTCAGCAGCTAGATGAACGAAGATCAGTTCGGTAGCACCGTTACGATTCGCGTCCAACGCTTCGAGTAAGAAGTGGTAGGCGGGGTGCGCAGTGTTCAGGGCAATGACAATTTCGCCGGCAAGAGAACGGGCATCGAATGAGCCGAGACTGCTTGACAGACCAGCATACCGAAAATCATATGTGAGATCACGCTAAGCAAAGCTGGCCGTTCAACGGAGGTGGCAGCGTTGTCTGCCGGCTGCCGATGAGCCGACCCAATCGACTGCCTCGACTTCGGCTTTGACCAACACGCGCGGCAAGCCTGGCTGAGCTTGGCGCAGTTCCGTGCTTTTGTTGGCGGTAAGTCCGTTGGGCCGACCGGCTCGTGATCTGCCTGAACAACGACGGTACGCCGATCGCCAGCGGCGGCATGTGCGCCCTGCCGGTCAGTGTGCCCAACATAAAGGCATCAATCTTAACCTACGGGGATGTACGTCCCTATTTGGGACACCAGGACAGTGTGCAGACGAATCTACATAAACATGCATATCGGCAGGGAACACATACAGCCGCTCCTAGAGTCGTAAACGTGGCAACAGGAATCGCTCCGGCGCCTCGATAGTCTTCAGCCACCGTACGTAGCGGCCGCGCAGTTGCTCTACGACTTCCGGGTAGATGCCGCTCACATCGTAGAGATGACCAATATCTTCCTTGGAACGATATAATTCCACGCGCTGGCCGTCAACGGCGTATAAGAGATCCCACTCGCCGTCGGTGATCAGACTGGGAGATATCTCAATTACGACGCGATTCTGTCGATCGACTGTCTTTGACATCTCGCCCACTTCTTCAAAAGGCGCGCTCGTCACGACCAGGTCATGAATCGGCTCACCCTTTATCATAGGCAGAACGGATTTTGCTTGAGTTCGGACTGGCGTCGGGATATCGAGCGCTTCCAATATGGTTGGCATCAAGTCGGGCAGCGAAAGCAAGCCGGAGACGCGCCGGCTTTCCACGCCGGGCAGATACACCAATAGCGGGACCTGAGTCACCTCGTTGTGCAGCGGAGAACGGTGAACCTGGCGCTGATGCACAGTTAAGCCCTTGGCGAATCCTTCATCGAACCCACTGCCATCGTGCCAGCGAAAGCGCCGTTTGCCAAACAGGCCGTGTTCGCCAAAGTAGAAGCCGTGGTCCGATACAAATATGATAGCGGTGTCATCGAGCAGATTGAGGACGCGCACACGTTCCATCAAATAACCGAACCAGTGATCGACCATGGCGATTTCGCCTTTGTAACAGGCGCACGCGATCTCGAGGTCACGCTCACTGATCCCATTCGCCGCAGAATCGTAATAGGCGGGCGCGATCACCTCGCCACCGTATTCGGGCAGATGCGGCTTAACATAATAGGCGGGCGGGTCCCAAGGCTCATGCGGATCCCAGGTATCGACATAGAGGAAGAAGGGTTTCTCGTGATGGCGTTCCAGCCAGCCGGCTGCTTCGACGAATGTTTTCGGCGCGCAATAGCCCTCGATTTCCGACACATGCCGCTGCTTTTGGCGATACTCTCGTGCGGTCTCGTGCAACTGTCCGCGAATATAGATGAATTCCTGGAAACCACGATCCTGCCCATAGCCCCGGCGTGCAAGAAATGGCATATCGGCGATCATCGCGGTGCGATAGACCGCCCCGCTTAACAATCCGGCCAAGGTCACTTCGTCTTGGGGTAAGGGTCCTCAGGGCAGATAAGCAGATGTATAGCGCCCGGTAATCAGATCAACGCGCGCCGCTACAGTGGGAAATGACGCGGCGTAGCAGTCCTCAGTCTTCAACGCCCTTTCGGCAAATCGATCCAGGTTGGGTGTGATGATTTCTTCATTGCCGTAACAGCCCAGATAGTCTCAGCGAAGTGTATCCGACACGACAAGAATGACATTCATTGGTGACAACCTCTCTTTGTCTGATCAATAACCTGCTGCCGTGGCTGTTCGGCGCGCCTTGAGCCTGTCTATTTCAAACCGGAGCGCACAAAACCCTGCACGTAGTAGCGCTGTAAAAATATGAAGATGACAACCACTGGAACCGTTGCCACGAATGAGCCCGCGAAGACCAACTCCCAGCGAATATATTCGTCGCTGAATAATTTCGCCAAGGCAACGGTGATCACCGTTTTCGATTCATCAGTGATGACGATCGAGGGCCAAATGAAGGAATCCCAGGAAAAGATGAACTTGATGAAAGCTGCGCTCACCAGCGCCGGAGTGATATTGGGAAGCATCACCTGCCAGTACATCCGGAAGAAAGAACAGCCGTCAATGATGGCGGCATCATATAGATCCTGGGGAAGCTCGGCGAAGTGCTGCCGCAGCAAGAAGATAATAAAGGCGTCCGTTATCCAGGGCAGGAAGATAGAGGGAAGCGTATTCTCGATGTGCAGTTGCTGCATGGTGAGGAATAGCGGTATCAGCTTCGCCTCGAAGGCGATCGTCAGCGTTGCCAGAATCACTAGAAATAGAATGCGCCGGCCCGGGAACTTGAGCCAAGCCAGTGCGAAAGCGATCATGCTGTTGATGGTCACGGCAAAGACGACCGACATCGTGGAAACGACCACACTGTTAAGAACGGCTTGGGCAAAATTCGTCTCGGTGAATAAAACGCGCAGGTTATCCAAGGTCGGGTTGATTGGCACGAATGTCTTGACTGAAACCGGGTAAAGATCAGCAAAGAGGTCTTGGCGGGTCTTAAAGGTCGAGCTGACGATCCACAAATAGGGCGTCGCGAAGACGATAAGAATGATGAAAAATACCACCACCCGCGAAACTGTAGCTACAGACAGCGTACTGGTTTGAGGTTTGCTATTCATCATCTTCGTCCCGCGTGATGCGCAATTGAAAGACACTGATGGCAATGAGGATGACTGCCAGGATGACCGACAACGCCGTGGCGTAGCTGAAACGATTGAAGCGGAAGGCGAGATGGAAAATATAATGCACGATCACACGCGTTGCATTTGAGGGTCCGCCATCGGTCAATACTTCAACCGGCACAAATACCTTAAACGCAGCGATCGTACCCGTAACGAGGACAAAAACGTGAGTGCGATTAAGCAGAGGCAGTGTCATATAGCGAAACCGCTGCCAGCGTCCGGCGCCATCAATCCGCGCCGCTTCGTAGTAGACTCCGGGAATCGCCAACAAGCCAGCCAGATAGAATATCATGCTCAAGCCGACTTCTTTCCAGATGGTGATCGAAGCTAGCACGGGCAATGCCTGATACTTGTCGCGCAGGAATCCCTGTTGTGGCAATCCAAAGGCTTCCAGCACGCTGTTGACAATGCCGATATCGGAATGCAGCATCATGCCCCAAACGATGGAGGCAACCACCATGGAGGTGACAGCCGGGAACAAGATCAGCGTACGCAGCAAAGTGGAGTCCTTGCCCGGTTTGCTGATCAGCATAGCCAGGCACAATCCCAGAATCATTTGCAAAGGCACTTTTAGCAGAAAGAAGAGCGCCGTGTTACGCAGAGATTGAATCAAGCTGGGATCGTGAAACGCGATGTCGTAGTTTTTGAGTCCGGTAAAGGTGATTTCGCCGGTGAAGACTTTGTAGTCGGTAAAGCTCAGACGGAAGGTATCGGCGATCGGCCAATAATGAAACAGAACCAAGCCGATCAAGGCGGGCAAGCAAAGAAAGAAAGCCGCTCGATAACGCTGTGCATTTGAACTGTTGAAGGCAAACTGTGTCATTTTTGGATTCCCGCCCTTTCCCGATAACATATTCGGTTATCGGGAAAGGGAGATGGAAGGGAGATTTCCCTATCGGAATTGGATGAGTTGAGCGTCCGCTTCTTGTATGGCGTTCGCAACCTCTTCCTCAATTTCACCGCCCAACGCAATATTGGTCATCATCGTGTTGGAAACGATCTGATTGAAGATCGTATGCGCGGGACCACCTGGGCGCGAATGACCCCATGCCACCATCTCATCAAAGAGCAGCTTCAGGTATCCTTCCTGGAACTCTGGTAGCTGCTGCTGGGCGGAAACGCGTCCGGGCATCACTTTGGTGACGTTTTGATAGGTTATGAAGCCCTCGATGCTGGTGAAGTAGGCAAGGAATTGTTTTGCCTCTTCCGGATTGTCGCTTCTGGCGGCGACGCCCGGTGCAAAGGAACCGGTATGTGACAGCGCCGTTTTGAGATGGGGAATCGGCATGACGCTCCAATTCAAATCCGGGAAGGTGCGCTGCAAGACGGAGCCGGTCGGTGGAATCGCGTAAAAGGTCGCAGTTAATCCATTGCCGAAGGCATCCGGTATGTTGTCCGTCGGCATGAATCCTTCGTTGTACAGGCTTTGGTAGAATTCATAGGCTTCCATCGCTTCCGGCGAATCGATATAACCGGAGAGCGTGGTGAAATCCAGCGAGATGCCTTCCCAGAGTGGCTCACCGGGGCTGCTGTTGCTGCGAATGATCGTCCAGGTGAAGAAGGTGCCGGACAGCGGACTATTGAAGCCTATCATGCCCCAAACTTCGTTGCCCTGTTCGGCTTGATGCGCCCGTACCGTGTTGATATTTTCAACGAATTCGGGCCAGGTCCAAGCATCTTCAAGCGCCTGAGGCGCCTCGACACCGGCTGCCTCCAACATGTCAACGTTGTAGTACATGGCATTGGCGGCGTTGGTCCAGGGCGCGCCATACATGTGACCATCGAGCGTGACCATTTCGATCCGGTCGGTCATGAAGTCCGCCATGTCCTCTTCGCTGAAGATATCTTCAATGGGCAGCAGCGCGCCGTTGTAGGCCAGATTCTGTATGGCGACACCGTCAATCAATGCGGCATCCGGTGGATTGTTGCCGGCGTATGCCACCTGCAAGGCATCGAAGAATTCACCAAATGGAATCGCGGTCACCTCGACATTGATATTCGGGTTCTGCGACTCAAACGCTTCCACTACAGCAGCGGTACCTTCGTCACGTCCGCGCCCGGCAGGGATCCAGAAATCTATCGTGACCGGATCCTGCGCAAAAGCCGGTACGATAAACGACGTCAGCATTACCAACAAAACAGACAAACGTAACATGGCTGTTCGGAACATTTTGATTTCTCCCGTATATACTTTATCAATGTCGCTATATGATGATCAATTTAACATGTATCGTCTATTATTGCAAATGTTGCAGCATTCTGCAAAATATGGCAAAATTTGCAGCATATTCAGAAAGTGATTCAGGTCAAGTTATGCCAAAAAAGTCTATTACAATGACCGATGTCGCCCGCCATGCTCGGGTGTCGACTTCAACCGTTTCTCGTGTTTTCAGCGGCTCGGTCAATGTCAGCGATCATCGGAGGCAGCAAGTAGAAGCCGCCATCGCTGAGTTGAATTATCAGCCGATCCGCATGGGATCCGGACAAAGTGAGGCGGCGAGTGTCGCCGTATTGATCCCCAATACCGGAAGTCCCTTCTTCCACAATCTCATTCATGGAATACAGTCCGTCTGCTTTGAACAGGGTTGTACTTTGCAGGTCTACAACTCGGCGGATGATCCGGAAAAGGAGATGATCCACGCAGACGGGATTCCAGGTAACAAGAATATTAGGGGAGTAATCTTCGCCGGCGCCTGGCTTTGGGATCATGAAGCACCGATTCTCAAATTGGAAGCGGCGGGCATACCGCTTTGCTTGATCAATCGATTCGCACCGACACGCCGTGCCGATTTGCTGGAAATCGAAAGGATGCAGGGTACTTATGAGGCGACTGCCCATCTTCTTCAATTGGGGCATTCGCGCGTAGGCTGCATCACAGGCATACCCAATGCAGCCACCCGTTCAGATCAAGTGACCGGTTTCCGCCGAGCCTTGAGGGATCATGGTATCCAGATTGACGACGGCCTGATCTTGGAGACGCATCTAAGCGCCGCGGGTGGATATCGTGCCGGCTTGGAACTCCTTAATCGGGAAGACCGTCCATCCGCCGTCCTGGCGCGCACCGATCGACTTGCCGTAGGTGTGATGAGAGCCGCTTGGGAGCTGGGCATCCATATACCGGAGCAGCTTTCGATCATTGGATATGATGACGAACCCGATGCCAGGTTCATGCGTCCTGCCCTGACAACTATTCGGCAGCCGCAATATGAAATGGGCACGCGAGCGGCTGCCCTGTTATTCGAGCGCATCAGCAATCCAGCGCTGCCACAACGCCAGGTTATCGTGCAGCCACAACTCATTGTGCGCGAGACGACGGCGCCAAAGACTGTGACTCAACCCTCTACGAAGGCGGCAATTGCGCAATGAATGAACGCCCGAACATTGTCCTTCTTGTCAACGACCACCAAGCCTACTATCGACACGGCTGGGACGGTGGAACGCGACCGCTAACGCCAAACTTTGATCGCGTGGCGGCGCAAGGGGTTCGCTTCAATCGGTCATATTGCGCAGTGCCGCTCTGCGGTCCCTCGCGGCGCGCGCTGTTAACCGGTTTGTATCCGCATAATCACGGCAATTACTACAACTACTCCAACTCGCCATACGGCCGCGAGATTTATCTGAGTAATCTCGCTCGCTCTGAGTATCGCTGCTTTTACTTCGGCAAATGGCACGCCGGCGCCGGCACTGCCCTCGACTTCGATTGTGAAGGGTACTCGCTCGAGGATTACGGCAATCCTTATATCACCCCCGAGTACCGCGCTTATCTGCAGAAGAAAAACCTGCCGCCGGCGGAACACCGAATCGAATTCGTCTTTGACAGTTTCGTTATGAATCGCGAGTTTCCCGATTTGGAAGTCGGCGCGACCTATCGCAGCGATCGATATTGGTGCGGTGAACATGCCAGCGGCGTCACAACAACAGCAAAAGAAACCCACGAGGCCTTCTTCCTGGCGGATATGGCATGTGAGCAGCTAGAGGCGCTGGCTGCCGCGGACACTAGCGAGCCATTTCACTTGCGGCTCGACTTCTGGGGACCGCATCAGCCGTTTTTTCCGACCGAAGAATTCGCCGACCTGTATGACCCGGAAGAGATTCCCGTGTACGGCAACTTTGCCGATTCACTTTCGGGCAAGCCGGAGCTCTATTGGCACGATCCTCATGACAAATTGACCGATGCCAACGGGCGGTTTGCCACGCCGAGCAATCTCAACTGGGGCGAGTGGCAGCGGATCGTCGCGCGCGCCTACGGCCATATCACTATGGTGGACGCCGCCGGAGGCTTGGTACTCGACAAACTGGATGAGCTGGGGCTGACCGACAATACCCTGGTTATCTGGACGGCGGATCACGGCGACGCTTTGGCAAGCCACGGTGGACGATTCGACAAGGGATCGTATCTTACGGAGGAAGTGTTGCGTGTTCCACTGGCGATGCGCTATCCGGGACAAATACCCGCCGGGCAAGTGTCCGATGCGCTGGCTTGCGGTACTGATATCGCGCCAACCATATTGGATGCGGCCGGGCTGAGATTCGAGCGTCCGGTCGATGGAGATAGTCTACTACCCGTGACAAGGGAAAGACCTGTTGCAGGCAGAGAATCCTTGCTGGTGGAAACGTATGGACATGGCTTTGGCACCATTGAGCTGGGCCGAGTCGTCATCAAAGATCAATACAAGTTGATCGCCTATCAAAACCACGATGCTGAGCTTTACGATCTTGAGGCCGATCCTTACGAATTGGTCAATCTTTACCGGCATCCGCTATACGAAGAGACGGTCGTGGAATTGGAAGCTGAACTTCAAGAATGGCTGAGTAAGACGGGCGATGACGACTTCAATTCCCCAATAAGCGATGCGTTTCGGGAGTTGGACGATCAGAGATTTCGCGAGTTACTCGAACGCCGGACGAAGGTGAACCATGCGAGCAGCTGATCAGAAGAATATCATCCTGGTCGTCAATGATGATCTGGCGCAATGGGCACTGGGATGTTACGGCAATAGCGAGATCCACACGCCGACGCTGGATTTCTTGGCTTCGACCGGCGTGCTAATGGAAAACGCCTTCACGCCGACACCCGTTTGCTCACCCGCGCGCGCCTGTCTGCTGACCGGCAGGCTGGCCTCACAGCATGGCATCCACGATTATCTGTCGTCGACAATCCCCGCCATCCATCGGCGTCCCTGGCTTAAGGACGAGGTTACCGTAGCGCAACTGATGTCCCAAGCGGGCTACCAAACAGCACATTGCGGCAAATGGCATTTAGGCAATGATGTTCAGCCACAGGCGGGCTTTTCGTCCTGGTTTAGCGGCGTTGGTGATTATCCGGCTGAACATGGCGGCGACCACAGATTCAGCGTAAACGGCGAGATTCAAACCATCCCCGGTCAACGTACGCAGGTCATCACCGATCGGGCAATCGAATTCTTGCGCAGTCGTGATGTGGAGGCGCCCTTCTTTCTGCACATAGGATATTTCGGCACGCATAATCCCTGGCGCGGGCAACCGGAACGTTTGGCAGCGGGTTATCGCAACAACGCATTTGAAGGTCTGCTCGATCAACCCGCATACCCCTTTGGGGCGCAAGCGCTCGAATCCACATTGCCCACTCGCCGTGATCCGCGTGAAGCGCTGGCGCAATACTTCGCGGCGGTATCGCACATCGATGAAGCGATAGGGCGACTTATGGACGAGTTGGAGGCGCTCCAGCTGCGCGACAACGTACTCTTTGTCTTCACATCGGATCATGGTTTGTGTTGTGGACACCACAACTTGTGGGGCAAGGGCAATGCAACCTTGCCGCTGAACATGCTGGAGGAATCGATTCGCGTGCCGATGATTTTCAATCACCCGCGAGATCTGTTCGCCCGTCAGCGGCGGTCGGAATTCGTCGACCATTTAGATCTATTTCAGACTATCGCCGAATACGCCGGCGTCTCCAGCAATCTCGATACCAGGCGAAAGTATCCCGGGCGCAGTTTCTTGCCCCTGCTAGAGAACTCCGCCGCCTTGCCCAATTGGCGCGAGATGCAGTTCGGCGAATTTGGCGATCTAAGGATGGTACGCACGCGAGAATACAAATTGGTGCGTCGATACGGTGAAGATGAGCCCAGCGAATTCTTTGACTTGCTCAAGGATTCGACAGAATCCCAAGACTGTTTCAAAGATCCAGCTTATCAAGGTCTGGCAGAACAGCTGTCGGGCGACATCGATAGCTACTTTGAACGCTTTCAGGATCCCGTAAAGAGCGGTTTGCGGGTTCGTGATTTGCCGCGACACAATCTGACTGAAGCCTGGCGCATCAACTATGAAGCTTGACCTAACGCCTGGCAGGTTTTCGATACCGAGATGAGATATTTCGCCGTTCGGACGGTATGATTCCCGGCTGTTTCTAATTGTGTACCCGTTACATGATCTAACAAGCCAATCAGATCAGATGTAACATTGGACCAGAAAGTGAAACGAATAATGCATTTGAGTGAATATTTAAATCAAGTGTATGCACTAACTCGCCCTGGAGCATGATTTGTAGTCTTTGTGACGGCCTCGGCGAATCCAGCGCGCGGCCGCTCTTTCAACCGTGGACATTGCGACTTTCTTGGCGGACGGCTGCGAGAGAATATCAGGGCGTTAAACTCGTCGTATCGAAACCGGTTTTGAGGAGCGAAAAATTATGCAGTACACGAATCAGCCATCTGATCCCGAAATCAAAGCGGACCAATTGGCCCGGCTGGCAAAAATGCTGGGTGTGGAAATCGCGTCGGAAGACCTGGCGGCGCTGTCGAATCATTTGCACTTGATTGATACGCTGGAACAATCAGATCTCCAGGATCATCCGCCGATACTGAAAATGGATGCTGACTGGTATGACTGATTCCGAGGCCCTAATAAATTTGTCCATCAGTGAAGCGGCGTCCGCCCTGCGGCATGGTGAAACGACGTCGGTCGCGCTTACCCAGGCCACGCTCGCGCGCATCAAACAGACCGAGCCGACAGTGCACGCCTACGCCACGGTGCCCGCAGACTTGGCGCTGGCGGCCGCTCAACGTGCGGACCGCGAAATCGCCGCCGGGCGCGATCGTGGTCCCTTGCACGGCATCCCTATCGGTGTCAAAGACAATTGCTATACCGAAGGCATCCTGACCGAAGTGGGGTCCAAAGTGTTGGAAGGCTTTGTGCCGGACTTCGATTCGACGGTCGTGCACAAGCTGTACACGGCCGGCGCCGTCTTGATCGGTAAAACGCGCTGCCACGAATTCACGTGCGGCGGCAGCGAACCACCAACGCGCACCCCCTGGGATCTCAACAGATTCCCTGGCGGCAGCAGCATAGGCTCCGGGGTGGCGCTGACGGCGCGCTCGGCCTTCGGGACCATCGGCACCGATACCGGCGGATCAATCCGCATCCCGGCGTCTATCAACAATCTTGTCGGCATGAAAGCGACCTTCGGGCGCGTCAGCGCTTATGGCGTGCTGCCGCTGGCTTGGTCGCTCGATCATATCGGGCCATTGACGCGCACTATGCTCGACAATGCGCTCATGCTGGGAGCGATCGCCGGGCACGATCCCAATGATGCCAATTCCGCTCGTGTGGACGTGCCGGACTACGCGGCTGGCATTGAAGGCGGTGTGCGGGGTACGCGCATCGGCATCGACCGCGACTATTTCTTGTATCCCGGCGTAGTCGACAGTGTGCGCGCCGTGACCGAAGCCGTCATCGACGAGTTGGCGGGTATGGGCGCGGAAATCATCGACATCAGCTTGCCCGAGCTGGCTCTGACGCGTGAGACGCTGATCATCATCAGGATGGTGGAATCCAGCAGCTATCATCGACAGCAAATACGCGAAAAGGGCCATCTGTATAGTCCCGGCACACGCGCCACCTTGCAGATGGGCGAAGTCGTGTTGGCGACTGAATACGTCGCCGCATTACGCGCCCGCGAGCGCTATCGGTCCGCCATGAAGGCTCTGTTTCGGCGCGAGAATCTGGAGGCGCTGATTTCGCCGACGATTCCGGTGTCGACCCCATTGCTGCCCGATTTGCGAAAGCCACGCAAAGACATGGACAACGGCGAGACGCCAACCGATTCATTCATTCATCACGTCTATTCCGCCAATCTGAGTGGTCAGCCGGCAATCAGCGCGCCTGGCGGGTTCACGCCCGCTGGTCTGCCGATTGGCTATCAATTGATGGGGCGGCCTTTTGACGAAGCCACGCTGTACCGCATCGCTTACGCATACGAGCAGACGCACGACTGGCACGAGCGTCAGCCGCCGCATGTCTACGACTGAGGCCTGGGATGAACTGTTTTTTGCTTAACTATGCGGCATTCGGCTTGATTAATGGCGGGGATGCCGCCCGATAGAGCGCTGCCCGCGCTTATAGCAGCTCGCGTCCCAGACGCGCCGCCTCACTTGCGATGCCAGCGCTGCGCTGCCAGCTGGCGATCAAGCCACGGCTTGATGCCGGCGTCTAAGATGAAGCACGTCATATTTCCCCTCTGCGTCCGCATGATTTGCGTCATGTAATCGCAGCAACTGCAGCGGGACTCGAGAGCAAGCGGCTCGCTGATTTCCCCACTTAAATTGAAGTGGGGGCACTGGTCATAGGTGAAGTTTGGCAGAATGCAGGTCTTGGCATTGCGGCAACAGGAATTGAGCGCGATCCTGCACTCTGCGGGTTCGAAATCCAGCGACAACGCTACAGCTTTGCAGAAACGGACAGGACTACCAAATGCGGCGAGCGCACTGAGTTGAGCGCAAACTTCTGATATTCGTAAGCGGCGTAAGTTTGTCAGGTTGTGCAATGCGTGAAGTTCCATATGCAATCAGGTCAGGTCGAACACTTCCGACACGATCCTGAAGTCAGCCGCGGTCGCGCCTGTGGTCAGAATATAGTGTTGTGAGGTAATAGACTCGAGCAAGCCGGGCCCGTTGTCAACGCGGATCACAGCCGCGATCTTGGATTGTTCGGATTGGGGCGTGTGCACATAATCCTGGAGGTCACCTTCAACCACCGCCCAGCCAGCGCAATCCGGATTGAGTTTGACCAGCAAAATATCACCAAGAGGCAACCGCCCATCAATGGCGCCGCCGCGTCCCTCAAAGACATCCAGCACACTTGAGCGCAGCATCCAAGCCTCGGCCTGCTCCGTTTGCGGTAATACACCCAGATATCCACAGTGGCCGGCGAGCAGATAATTCTCCGGATCCGCTACCGCAGGAAACGCAGTCATATCCATGTGGTCGAGAACCGGCTGTCCAACGAGAAAGGGATAAATGTTGGTCATCACGACCGGCGTCGCCAGGCAACGATTGATCAAATACTGCGTCATCATGGACAAAGTGTCAGCCTCGCAGCCCCATATTAACTGCTGATCACGATACAGCATGTTCCAAACGAGACAGGGTGTAGCGAGCATCGACGGAAACTCATTGATGCAGTTAATGCCCATGCCTTTAATTTCGGGTTCGTCGTTGAGGATTCGCTTTAGCGCGGCATAAAGGCGTAGTGTGTCGAAGAGTGCTTTTTCCGGCACATTTTCCATGGGCAGAATAGGCTGCCACGCCTGCCATATTGTCCGGACGTGATCATCGCTGATGTTCCGGGCAGCTTCTGTCAGTTGACGCAGGCTGCGCTCTTCTATTGTGATGCCGAAGCGCTCGAATATGCGCTGGCCATTCTCCCTCTGCCACCAATAAAAACGCTGAAACATTTCGGCATGCAGACCTGAGCTAACGTCATCCTGAAAGACCACAAAGCGGGACTGAGATAATTCGCGCTTGGCTGCATACGCGCGACACAGGATTTCGGTCTGGCGGATATCGTAGGGTGTGAAGATGTTGATGCCAGCGTTGCGCAACCAGCCGGTAATTTCCCAATCCCAGATCGCCGTGGCGCAGACTTCCGATGACAACACGACGATGGGTAGTGATATCGACCGGAAAACACCCAGCATCTGATAGGCTGTGCCGGACATGTGAGGCAGAACAATCATATCGGCTTCGACTCGGCTTAAGTCTGACCCGATCGGCAGAGGCTCCTGAAAATGCGCTACCGATCCCAGTTGACGTCTCAAGCGCTCAAGTTGTGTGTGGACCGCTTTGCTTGCTTCCGTTCCAAAATAAAGCGGTAGCAGATTCGCCCGTATCATTGATTCTCACCTGCTCCAACTATTGATCGAAATGTGCTTGCCCGGAACGGCCAGCAGCGGCGATCTCCGCATCTAATGAAGCGCCCACGATGATCAAGCGATCTGAAGTGTCAACAGTGGACTTGGCTGTCCAATTCACGATCGATTGGAATTCATCCACCTCGACACGTCCGTAGCTGCGCGACAGGTTATGCCGCTCACATTCTTCTTCTACGCCAGTCAGGACAAGTTCGCAAAAGCCGCTGAGATGAGGGCGCTTCGATTGATAGGCGATCATCACGTTACCGGCTGTTCGGCCTGCAGGGCGTCAAATATTTGCTGGCACTACCGGCGTTCAGCTTCATCACTATCGACAGTATCTATCCGAGCGGCTATCTTGTCTACAATTCGATGACTGCTTGGAATCTGACCCGCATCGAATTGGGGCAGACCTTCATCTGTCTAGACAGTTACGGCAAGCTTCTGGTCAAAGACCGGCTTATCCTCGGCGTACAGCGAGTTTCGCCCAGCCGTCATCTCCGTCTGGCCAATTTCAGGCCACGTCAAGGTGACTAATTCGCTGCGGCGCAATCCAGTAAAAGCCAGCAGACGCATCATGACATTATTGCTTAGTCCGGTGTTTGTAATGTCGTAGCGCCGGACATCGAGAAATTGTGATAGATCGGGGATAGGCGTGATCTCTGCCTCAATCTTCTCCAGCTGACCAAGCAAGCTGCGCGGGCTGGGCGAAACGTGCGTCGTTGGCCTCTGCGGAAGCCATTCTCGCAGCGGTCCTTAGCCTCGCACAGCGGCTCGAGGTCTTGCGGTTGAAACCGCCTCTTTACGCCTCTGGTCTAAGGCAGAAGGTCTTGCATGGCGTGATTGAGCGGTGTTCCGCGTGGTTGAGTCCCAGAAATTCATTGGCGTCGGCTTGAAGCCAGTACCCATGCCCGCGGAAGGCTATCTATTTTGTTTGGCGAAATGACACGGTTTGAAGAAAAAAGCCAAAGATAACTTTCGTCTGAGTACCAACATTGCCCCACCAACATCATAAGCTGGCGTATCGGTGAAGGCTCCAACGACTTGACCTCGATCAACACGATCTGTGCAGTCTGTGACTGCGCAGCGATATCGTGGAAGGAGTTACGGCAACCTGTTGAGCCTGCCGCAATCGGCCCGGCAGCAATTCACGTCATCAATAACGCGCTGGGACAATCCGAATCTGGCAAAATCGGGCAGTGGCTGAATGTCATGGCGGGACTCGACCGTTTTCGCCAATCTCACGGGAGTTCTGGTCTGTTGTGGCCTGACCTTACAGATCATCCCGAATGGCTCTCCTTTGAGACTAATACTAGTGAACGTATTCTTCATGCAGCCAATACGTTTGTCCGCAATTATGAGTTGGAGTCCACAGATGACCGTGAGGACTGGTACGCCTCGTCGCAGATCCCACCACACGTAGAATTTGCCGGCTACCTTGCGCTCTTTTTTCTGCTCAAGGTAGGTGACGAATTCATTGATAGTCTTCCTGTAATATCATGGGGCAAATGGGCGAAGATTATCGTCTGGTATCCCTATGTTCATATCATTGAAAACGACGGTCGCAAGGACCATTACCTTGAGACTCGCGGTTTGCATCAAGACCTCGTACGCAGACTACATGAAGTCGCTCCGTATGCGCTGTTAGAGAATCTCCGCTCACTAATCATCGCGGAGGATCGCCGCGGTCGCTACGTAGGACAAACACTAGATAAAGTTAAACATGTCTGGGATTCAGAACTTGAAGATATGCTATTGGGTTTGCTGCGTGAATCGAGGCTTTCACCCAAAGGACAGCGATCCATTCTGGACTTCCTCATGACACAAGAAAGTGCCGAAGCACCACGCGTTGCAGAAGCGCTGATTTATAAGGGCTACACGAACCAAAAGGAGAGAGACCTAGTAATTGAGTTCTCTGCCAGCCTTATGGCAAGTGAATCAGAGTTCTACTGGCCGGAAGTTTGGAAGCTATTCGAAAACGATGATGACGTGGGTCGTGCGATATTGGAAAAGGTGGCAGAAGAAGAGCGGAACAAAGCGAGATTCGCAAATAAGCTGAGCGCAGCCGGACTTGTCGACCTCTTCATCTGGGTGGAAGAACGATATCCGACTAGCGAGGATCCTCGAATTGATGGATTCCATACTGTTACGACTAGAGAGCAGGTAGGGAGTTGGCGCAACAATCTTATTACTGAATTACGCAACAAGGGGAATCGGGAGGCGTTGGACGGGATTTGGTGGATTCTGAGTCAGTTTCCGAAATTGGAATGGCTGGAGTTTGTGCGACTGGACCTTGAAAAGGCGGTAGAAGGCACGGAATGGACTCCTAATTCGCCACGTGAAATTCTGGATGTAGTTCGTCCTGCGCAGAGCAGGAGATTCAGCGTGAGACAGTGGTGCAGAGACAACCAGGCAGAAATCACTACAGTTGGCGTTGTGATTGGAGCAGCCTCGCTCTTTGTTGCCCTGCTTTGGTTTCTGTGGTCCGTTTTCGGCAACTGATAGCCAGCGCAGAGCTACTAGGGTGGATCCACGCGTACCGAAGCAGACAGGGTCTCCGGTCAAGCTGCTGAATATTGCGGATGACATTGAGTCCATTAGGTCAGATGATCTCTCCAATGGGATTGGTGAAACAGAAATAAATACGCCAGGGACGCAAATTATGGCGAGTGTCGCCGTCCTGACGTCTAGGCCTGCCAGCCCGACTCCAAATACGAAATGAACCTGCTAGCACGCGGAACCTTCGGCATTTCGTCCGGATTTGCCCCAGATTAGCAGCTCTCCTAGAATACTAAGTAAATATGCCAGTATGGACGAATCGCATGACAGCCATTTGATTGAGAATATGCTGGCAACGACAAGCAGCAAAATCAAATGAAGGGAAACGGGCTTGTGATTCACCGCAAGCCACAAGGCCAGGACCGACGAGGCGGCAAATATCGTCAATACCGGGGACAAGACGTTCTGGTCGTCATCCCTGACATAACCAATCCTTTCTACCCAGCCTTTGCGGGAGGTATTTAGGATACAGTGGAAAATCATGGCTGCAACTTGGTCCTCTATAGTACGGACGGGCAATGCCAATAAAGAAGCTGTGTCTCTTGTCTCGGCACAGCAAAGCCATACAGATGGGATTATCGGTGTATTCTTTCACTCGCGAGTAGCCGCTCTGAGGCCTGTCATGGATGATATTCTCGCCGCCCGCTATGTAACGCCCGCCCTAACGACCGTTGCGCAATCGCAAGAACGTATAGGGCAGCGTGCCGCAGAAATGCTCCTCGAACAACTATCCTCCGAGGATGGGATCGGCGGACGCTGCGCCGAAATGCCATACGAACTCAAGGCACGTGCATCAACCTAACGCAGGAGATTGGACGAAAACCCATGCTTGATACCTAGAAAGATCCAATCTGACTGACCATACATCTTGTAGAAAAGAAAGGACAAAGGAAATGAACCGCTTTACCGGAATGCTCCTATTGGCAGCCACTGCATTACTGTTGAGTTCCTCTTTTGGAACAGCTATCGCACAGGACGAAGACGTTTCGCTTGATCTGTGGATGTTTCTAGACGGCACTGGCTTCTTACCGTCAGTGGTCGCGGCCTTCGAGGCCGAGCATCCTAACGTCACCGTCCAGATTACTGATGTCCCAGAAGGTGAATATGTCACCAAAGTAGACACGGCCTTCCTCGCTGGGCAGCCGCCGGATATTGCGTTCCCCTATGTTATCCGCTGGATCAGGGCTGGATTGGTCGCGCCAATCGACGGGGCGCAAGAGTCTGCGGGCGTTAATCTCGAAGACTACAATGCCGGTGCTGTATCGAGAAACTGCACGCTGGACGGTCAGGTTTACTGCCTGGGCACTTTCACTGCCGGGCACAACTTGTTCTACAACACGGATCTGTTCGATGCCGCCGGGATTCCACATCCATCGACCACAGAGCCAATGACGATTGACGAATATTCCGACATCGCTGCGCAGTTGCCGATTTGCACGGCAGTGGCAGTGTGCTTACCGCGGCAGATCTCAGCCTGGTAGGGAACTCAACCTCAGATCTGCTGGCATCCGGTCAACTGGCAATGTCCGTTGAAGACAGCCCGATTGCCCAACCGCTGTTGGAAGCTGCCGAGGTCAATTGGGGCGCTGCGCCTCCACCTGTGGAAGCAGCTGGCCAAGAACCCTGGGTCTACACTAGATCCGATGAATTGATGGCTCTCAGTGGCAGTGATAATCTTGAAGAGGCGCTTCTATTTGTGCTCTTCTGGGGCACCGAAGGCAATCGAATTCGCGCCGACGCCGGTGGGCTGCCGCTGAATATGAGCCTGGCGGAAGAAATGAATTGGGCTGAGGGAAGTGCGGGCCGCCAGGAATTGCTTGCAACAATTCGGCTTGGCCGCGCTACCGTCTTTGTTCCGACTGTCTGGAATGCGTATGAGCACATAAGTGAAACGCTAAATAGCTTAATGATCGAAGACGGCATACCAGCGCAAGAGGCGCTCGATGAAATTGCACCCGTCATTCAGGATGACCTGGATCAACTCTGGGAAACCTGGGAACAATTCGATTCGGAGTAATTGCCCTCAAGAAATGGCGCTGTGGGACAATCACTTGTCCTGCGGCGCCATGGTTGTGAGATTCTAGTAAATGCAAGCGGTTAAACGGCCTCGCGTTAGAGACCGGATTCAAGGTAAACGGACGCTGGGAACGATGGAACGGCGCGAAGAACGCGCTGCCTACCTCTTTCTCTTGCCCTGGCTTATCGGCTTGGCCGTCTTCATCATCGGTCCTATCATCGCCTCCTTGTTCATCAGTATGACGGACTGGAATCTGCTCACTCCACCTGACTGGGTGGGGTTGGAAAACTACGAAAACATGTTTTCTGATCGCGACTTCTAAAACTCGCTTCGGGTGACATTCAGGTTCGTCATCCTGTCGCTGCCCATCTATACGGTGGTCAGTCTCTCTCTAGCCCTGCTGCTCAATCAACGAATACGCGGCATGTACTTCTTCCGCACTGTGCTGTTCATGCCTTCCGTTATCGCCGGTACCGCTGTCGCCGTCTTGTGGTCAATTCTGCTGAATCCCGATGTCGGTGTGGTCAATCAAGTCTTGCAGTCGATTGGTGTCGCGCATCCGCCTCGCTGGCTTGCCAGCCGCGACTGGGCTGTTCCGGCGGTCATCCTGATGGGGCTATGGGGTGTCGGCGGCGGGGTCATCATCTTTCTGGCCGGGTTACAGAATATCCCACCACACCTCTTTTAAGCCGCAACCATTGACGGCGCAAACTCTTCACAAAAATTTCGCTTCGTGACACTGCCCATGCTGACGCCAAGCATCTTTTTCCAGCTCATTACAGGTCTGGTCGCGGCCTTTTAGGTCTTCGATGTAGCTTATGTTCTGGCTGGACGAGGCGGTACACGAGCGAGCGCGCTCCAATTCTATCTACTCAATGTTTATGAAGAAGGCTTCCAGAACGGGCGCTTTGGTTATGCCTCGGCGCTGTCCTGGGTATTGGTAGTTATTGCGACTATTGTCATTTTGATCACTTTTCGCACCTCCGAACGCTGGGTGTATTACGAGAGCGAGGAGGATACGTCGTAATCATACAAAGTAATCCTGCTCTGAGTCAATCGCACAATTCTACAGTGCGGCGGCTGCGCGATGACATCCTTCCCCGCGCGCGTAAACTCCTGCGCTTGCTGGTCCTCTCCGCGATTCTCATCGCCCTGTGCGGCTTTGTGCTGCTTCCGGTTTCCTGGATGTTGACCGCGGCGCTCAAGCCGAACAGCGTTCCCTACTTTAACATCCCGCCGCAGTGGTTCCCAACCGAGCACTTCTAATGGCGCAACTTCGAATCCGCGTTGTTGGACCCGGTGCGCCCTTTCCTGCGCTTCACACTGAATACATTGATTATTTTCGGAGGAAATGTAGTTGGCACGATTTTCTCCTGTACGTTGGTGGCTTACGCTTTCGCCAGACTGCGCTTTCGAGGCAGTGGATTTCTGTTCAACGTCTTGATTGTCACCATGCTTATTCCCTGGCAATCACAGATGATTCCACAGTTCTTGCTTTTTCTTGAATTAGGCTGGTACGGAACTTATCTGCCGTTGATTGTGCCGTCTTTTGCGGGCAACGCCTTTTTCATCTTTCTTATACGTCAATATATGCGCACGTTCCCGCGTGATCTGGACGAAGCAGCGAAGATCGATGGCTGCAGTTACTTCGGCATCTTTCGTTTCATCATTTTTCCTTTGTGCCGCCCAGTGCTGGCGGTGGTCGTGGTCTTCATGTTTCTTAGTTCCTGGGGTGATTTGTTGGGACCGCTAATATACCTGAATAACACTGATCAGTTCACCATCGCAATCGGCCTGGCAAACTTTGCCACCCGTTACAGTCCCAACACAAATCTGCTTATGGCGGCCAACCTCGTTATGATGATTCCGCCTATCCTGGTCTTCTTCTTTGCCCAGGAGCAGCTCATCGGCGGCATAGCCTCTGTGGGCCTGATAGGTTAACAGATTGCCTGAAATTGCAGTGTCATCGTCGGAAGAGTCTATGTCATTTCTTGAAGACAATAACAAAAACATGGAAGGCTCGTTATGACTATGACGATCCACGATTTTGCCGAGCAACGTTGTAACCTGGCGCGCGATATCCACCGGCCTATCTATCATTTCAGTGCGCCCGCTAGCTGGATGAACGACCCCAGCGGCGTGATCCACTGGGGCGGAAAGTATCATCTCTTTTACCAATACCACCCTGAGAGTCCCCGCTTTGGTCTCGCTTATTGGGGACATGCCGAGAGCGAGGACGCGATTCACTGGCAGGATCTGCCTGTCGTGCTTTATCCAACCCCGGGTGGGCCAGATGCAACCGGCTGCTGGTCTGGCTGTGTGGTAGACAATGATGGTGTACCGACGGCCGTCTATACAGGTGTTGGCCCCAAGGGTTATGGCCAGCAATCGCAGTGTATAGCCACCAGTCAGGATGGTTTGCTAAGTTGGGAGAAATACAGTGGCAACCCGATCTTGAGCGAAATCCCGGCCATAGCCAATCAGTCCTACGATTTGCGTGACCCGATGATATGGCGTGAAGGCGATACCTGGTATATGTTGCTTGCCTCGCGTATCTATCCTGTCGGCGGTTCAGTTTTTCAATACCGTTCGTCTGACCTGATTCAGTGGGAATTCCTGCATCCGCTATTGACTGGCAGCGTTGCTAAAGACGGCGGTGTCTGGGAATGTCCCTGCTTTTTCCCCTTGGGTGACAAGTGGGTGCTGATCGTGGCGGGCAAGGGCGGCAAAATTCCCTTCACCGTCTTCTACTTCATTGGCGACTATGTGGATCAGCAGTTTACGCCCGAGACCAGCGGAATCCTGGATCACGCTTACTTTTACGCGCCATTAACGATGGAAGATGCGCAGGGCCGCCGCTTACTCTGGGGATGGCTGCGCGAAGGCCGCAGCGAAGAGTCGCATGTCGCCGCTGGCTGGGCCGGATGCCACTCTATCCCACGTGAACTGACCCTGCGCAATGGACAGCTCCACATGGCCCCCGTGCCGGAGCTAAATCGACTTCGTGGCAGCGGTACTGTGATCAGCGATATCCGGCTGACTGGCGACGACCACATTCTTGAGATCCAGGGCTTGGCTCTGGATATGGAAGTTGAATTCAATGCAGAAGGCACAGTTGGCCTGGCCGTCGCCTGCGCCTCTGATGGCAGCGAACAGACGCGCGTCAGCTACGATCCAGGCACAAAAGTGCTGAGCGTGAACCGTGAGCGATCAAGCCAGGGTCAGGGACACGAAACCTTTGCCAACGAAGCACTGCACGAACTCGAACCTAACGAAAGTTTGCAGCTACGCATCTTGCTTGACGGCTCGGTATTGGAGATCATCGCGAATGGTCGGACAAGCATATGCAGCCGCATCTACCCGTCGCGAGCCGACAGCCAAGGTCTGCGCCTTTTCGGGACAGGTCAGGTTAAAACACTGTCAGTCTGGCAAATGCGCTCTACTTGACCGCAATGATGCCCATTAGACAGGTCTGACGGCAACGTTATCAAAGTAGATAAAACCTGCTTGTGCAATCAGGGCAATACCGCCGCCCGTCAAGGCATTGTCCGGGTCTTGTGTTTCAAGCACCTGCTCGCCACCGACGAAGGCAGTCAGCTTGTTGCCTTCGACCTTCAACTTGAGATCGTAATTCTGCTCGACGGACCAGCCTGAGTCGGTTTCGGCCAAGGCGGTTTCGCCGTCCAGGACGCGAACGATGCGAGTGCTTTCTTGATCCAGCAGCAGCGCATAGTACCGCTGCAGGCCCTGCACCCGCACTGCGATCCCCCCGGCTTCACAGACCCCCGGCATGGCCGCCGCCGCAAATTGATAGTCGACCCAGTCGCGCGTCCCCTGTATCAGCAGACCCCGGCCTTCATTCTGTATCAGCCGGTAGGCCTGAGCCCAGTAGTTCCAGGAATCAAAACGCTCGCTGGAATCCAGCGCGTAAATCCATGCCTTCTTCCAGAACTTCGGTCTCTTACGTTTCTCATGTCCAGCTTCGCTGATGCAGGGCCGGTTCAGCTGCATGTTAGGTGTGCCGTCCCATGTTAGCCAATCCAGGTAGACGGCGCCGCTGGCGCCATTCTCACCCATAATCTCGATTCCGATGTAGGCAATGGGCTGGTTGCCGGTCTCCGGTACGAGCCATGACAGGTTGGTTTCCGCGCCGGGCGCAACCTGGACTGACTCGCTGCCGATGATCTCTAGCGCATCATCTTCGTTGTAATGCTGTGCGAAGAGCCGCAGCGTCACCGTATCAGCATTGGCTGCTTCCGCCACCAGGGCTGCGCGGACCACTTGTCCCGGATACAAGGTTGGCGACGCGAGTAAGCGGTAACCTCGCTCGTCAAAATAATCGCCAATTTCTTTCGAGGGGATAAACGTGAGAGTGGCTACTCTGGCAATGCGCGCCTTCGCCAGCCGGTCAAAGCGAATCGCCAGTGATCGGTCGCCGCTTTTACTGTGTCCCGACACATTTTCGATGGTCACAGTATTTTTGGATTCACGCCCGGATTCAGACTCAAAACCTTGTACCGATCCTTGCAGGCTGAAATGATATCGCGCCCCGTTTTTCGGGGCAAGCGGCTCCAATCCCTGCATCCCTCGCCCAGTATTGACCAGCTTGTACGTTTCGCCGACCGCATCGCTGATAGCGCCGCCACCGTCCGCCGTTGGCAGATACAGACGATCCGCTACCGGACCGCGCCAGTCGGGTCCAGCGTCGATCCCAACAAGGCCGTTCTTAATCCCCATAATGCAGCCAACATTGCCGGAGTTGCAGTCCGTGTCAAAACCAGACGTATTGACGACCATCATGGATTTTTGAAAGTCGTTGTCGCCATAGAGCAACGCAAGAATAATCCGTGCATGGTTCGGCACGATATGGCAATTGCCGGGATAACGATCCCGGCTATATTCGCTGTCGATCTGCCCCAGCGTCTGGTGCCAGTCCGGCTGCCGGGCGTGCCAGTTGCGTACCTTCTCAATCATCCGGTAGGTGATCGAATCGGAGGGGATCAAGGACGCGGCGGTATCGATCAGCTTATTGATGTCCGATTCGACAAAGGCCTGAGCTTCTAACGCGGCGACCACCTGTGCGCCATGGATTGCTTCGCCGTCGTGACTGACACAGGCAGCCCGCCGCGCCAGATCTGCTGCGAGTCCGGGGTCGCCGGGCGCGATCATGCCCCAGCCATCAATGAAGATCTGCGCACCAATCTGCTCGGCCATGATCGGACCGTTAAGTTCAATCGAGCCGCTGCGCGGAGGCTGGATGCCATTTTTCAGCCGGATATAGGCGGTATGTTCGGTTACATCGCCGATACCTCCCCACCATAATATGGTCTTGCCTTCGACGATGTAATTGAGCCAGGTCTGGCCGATCTGTACCGGGGTCAGGTCCGGGCTGTTGCCGTAGTCCGGCATGGCACGCACAAAAGTAAAGGTTCCAGAGAGATCGTCATCGGTCACGATCAGCGGTACGTCAAGTGCCTCATGCACATAGTAATTGATCTCGCCAAAACGCTCCATTATCATCTCATAGGACCAGCCTTCAATCGGTCAACCCAGGTAGACTGCAATTATCTTGCCGAGTACCCCGGCATAAACTCGTTCGACGTAGTCGGACTGAAATGTCATGATTGAAACTCCATTGAATTTAGACGAGAGGTCTACGTTTTTCATTCGACGCCACTTCAATTTGTAAAATGGTACAAATTTGCCTTACTGTGTGAATCAAAGGGATCACTTCAGTTTCAGGACCCTTTTTGCTAGGCATATTGTAATGCGGTCGGAATTCTGACTGTAGTGCGAACGAAAAGATGGACAGGATCAAGGCTGCAATAAGGAATGACGGAGCGCGTTCATACTTTTTTCAGGTCATCGTCGTTGGCTTAAGCTAGTCAACAAGCCATCGGGCCTTGTCCAGCATCCTAGCGCTTCTGCCACATTCTGCATGACCATGCCTCCCACGCTAGCGTGGCGTCCCACAGGCTTGAGCGTGGTGGAGCATCTGACCCGCCATATTCGTGGTTTTCCGCGCGTCTGGTGGGTCAAACTCCGCAAGATCGGCGACTATTGTCACCTTGGCGGAGTCGCGCCCACGCTGGTGGCGATGTTCTTTAAGTATCGTTCGCCATCGGTTCATCAAAGGTCTTTCACGACCGGTGGGACGGAGTCCACTTTGAGCCGGTTCCAATGAAATGACGTTCCAAGCAACTCAGGATAAAAGCAACAGAATATTCAAACCAATATATCATAATGTGTTGATATAGCATATCAACGCAATCATTGAAGCAGCGATGTGCTTACTAAGGGGTGCCGGCGTAAGGTGCAAGATGGCGTTGTCGCATGGCGGCGAAGCAGACGATGTACTTCGCCGATGGACAGATCTGTTTCGCCATAGCTATTTTGAACGAGGGGGGATACCAGCGGCATTGCGCTGACGGAATTTCAACGACCGTCTTCTATGGCCTTTTTCTTCAGACCTCGTCATTTCGCCAAGTAAAATCGATAGCCCCCACATACGACTACTGGCGCGAAGCCGACAAGGGCATCGTCGTCTAGGAAACAGCGCTGGTGGGCAAAAGGACGGTTCGGTGAGCTCAGGCAAAACAAGCGCTCCAGGAGCCATTCTAAGCGATTTTGCGGCGCTGCAGGGCACACTAAGTACTCTCGGTTTTGCTGGTTTTCGCTTTTTGGATGCTGCTGCCGCTGCCAGCCAAGCAGTTTCTACTCCCGGTCTTGCGAGCATTAGATTCCTCCAGGTGTATAAGGCTCGTCCGAGCCCGTCATGCCTCTATCAAGGGAAGACCCTCGCAGACGACGCGTATCGCGCTCGCTGTGGGAGAGCAGCTAGACGCGTGCTACGGCGTCGGCAGGGTTGCGCTGCTGATGTCACAAGAAGAATTCGTACCCGGGAAGATAATGACGTGAGGTCGTGGTCAAGGCGCTTTCAGGCGTTTTTTCATCTCCTGGATGGCAGATTGCGCGGAGCGAGCGCCCAACTGCTCGCCGAGTTCACGCGCTTCGCGGATCGCCTCATCAATTGCGGCTTCGTTGTCGCAGTAGAAGACCAGCGCGCCGTACACAGTTGCCAGCGGTATGCGGTAGTGCTCGGCAGCTGCCTGCGGGCCATCGTTCAAAGCCAGGTTTGCTACCAGATAGGCTTTGTAATGGGTCCCGGCGACTGTCGCTTCCAGTGGGTTATCCCCTCGTAATTGAATGTGTTCTCGAATTTCTAGAACCATGGTGTTGCCTCAAACATCATTGACATGGTTGTCTACATCATCCTGCACGGTCCCGGCACCAGCTGCGATCAATTCATGGTATTCCAGGATGGATGTCACGATTGTGCCGATTCCATGCCCTCCTTGCAGATGACGACGAGCGATAAACACGCCAGCGTGTCCTTTGCCTTCTTTGTGCCGTGCGGTGATATGACGGGTGACCTTCTGATCGTGTGTCAACAATGCATATCCGTTTTCGTGATCATACTCAAGCAGATCCGGGTCCGGCGTACCTTCCGGAAGCACATGACGGACGCGCGTTATATCGATATGGCGCTCGGTTAGCTGATCAATCACAGCAACTGCGATGTTTTCATCTGCCAGCAGCTTGAACGCGCTCACATTATATCATCTAAAGCAGTAGCCTCGACTTCCCCGCACGGATTAAGGCTAATAGTACTAGGTCGCCTCGAGTTTTTCGAGGACTGGCGGCGTGCGGGAACGGATAATAACGATGGAATATCCAAAAAAGTTAACTTGACAGAAGTTCAGATATAGTCGTATTTCCGCCACGAAGAACGACACCGGCTAGCAATGCCCTGACACCGTTGTATGTTAAGCTCACCAAAGTGGACAAGGAGCATTTACACATGTAGATGAATCGCAGCATTATCCACTGGAGGACAAATGAGTCTTGAAGACATTTTACGTGCGGTTGCCCACTTGAAATTGGAGGAGCGCCAGCAGTTACGAAACTATCTCAACCAGATACCTTAGAAGGCATCCGTGTTAACCCGTGAAGAGAAGACACAGCAATTAAATGCCGCGCTGGATGCAATGGGGGAGGGTCTCAGTCAAGCGGAGCTTGACGATATGACAACGGCGATGACCGGGGAATACAGCGAACCTCGGGAAAAGTCCGATTCTTCCGTGCCCTGCGCATGAGGGGAGAATCCCGACTTGCACAGTTAGGTCATGGCCGCCCTCATTCTTGTAAGGATCTCGGACGGTTCATTGACGCTTACCGGCGCCCGCGTGGAGCCATCAAGCACGCCGATGTAATCCTGCGTTGTCTTGACATCAACATGCCCCAGATTCTGCCGGAAAACCTCGATGGCAATACCCGCCTTGAAAAGATTCCGGGCATAACTGCGGCGCAAATCACGCGGCGTGACAGCCCTCTGCTCTCCTTCAATAGAAATCGGATAGCGCTTCAGCAGACGCTGGATACTGCGAGTGGTCATGGGCATATCAGTCGTCTGCGGATCGCGCATATCGCCCCGACCCTGCCGCATCCGGGTGAAGACCGGACCCAATTCTCGTCCGAGCAGCCAAAGTTCGGCAATCTGCCGCGCCCATAACATATCGCCGAAGGGCACCATACGCGCTTTGGCGCCTTTACCAGATTTCACGCGCAAGTCCGGAACGCCACCGTAGGTCTGGTAGAGATCGTCGACCTCCAACTTGACCACTTCACCCTCACGCAGCCCCGTCGCTAGCAGCAGCGCGATAATCGCGACGTCACGCCGTCCGCGGAGCCGCGATAGATCAGGCCGCATCATCAAGGCGGCGCCTTGCGCCGGCGTCAGGCGAATATGTTTGCTGTCAGCTTCGTCTTGGACGCTTCTTGTCGTCACTTTTGAGTGCTGCGGATCAATAGCGCGCATCAGCCGCAGCTCAAGTTCGTCCGCTGCTGCTTTGATAGTGGCGAAATCGGCGGTCGTGTACTGCGCTTGCAAGTGATTCACCAGGGCGCTGACGATCAGCTGGCAGAAACTGATACAACGATCTGAATTAAAGAAAGTGCAATGGGTGATCTTGAGGATATTGCAATTCCTGATGGATAAACGCTATTATTTGCGTTTACATGTATCCGGAATCGCAATGATAGCGAGATTCTAGGCGACGTTGCGCTCACTATCCGGCTCAGCCCCGACGATTAGTCAGAGCAGTTCATGCAATGTCGGCTTTTGCCAGATCTCGCTCGTCGCCGGAATCGCGCAATGCCGGGTTGACTAGGCGGGCCAAGGGCTGCAAGCGCTAGTTCGGTATCTGATCGATTGCATCGCCGCGCTGATGCGCCAAGGCGGTTTCCACCATTCTGTCAAAGCTGTATTGTGGATCGTATCCGAGCATGGAACGCGCCTTCTCGTTGGAGACATGCGGTCCCCAGTAGAAGGGCATCTTGACGTCAATGTACGGGCGATCGGTGTTATCGGCGATGAGACGAACAGCTGCGGTGTACGCGACCGGTACGGGCCCGACCATGTTAAACGATTCTCCGATGGCGTTATCACTCTCCAATGCCAGCAAGGTGCCCGCCACGACATCGCGGACATCGGTGAAAGCCAGCGCCCAAGATTTTCCATTCGGGTCGGTTATGGCGCAGACGGCGTCCGGTGTCTCCAATAGATCCTTGATAATTGCCTTGGCTTCGTCCACATGCTCCTCGCCAAACCAGGGGATGCGGTTCTTTGCCGCCGCCAGCTCAATGAAGTAATTCAGCCAGACGGAGTTGAGCACGCCAAGCACTTCATTGGCGGCCAGGATCGAACTGTAGCGCAAGATCGTCACTGGCAGGCCATATTCAGCCATGTAGGCTCGGCAGACGTTTTCAGAAAGCAGCTTTGTCAGCGCGTATATGTCGGCGGGCTGTTGCGGCGAATATTCATTGAATGTGACCTGATGGATGACGAAGGGATTGTAAGTTTGATCGGTGCTAGCGAGCAGGAATCGCTTGACCGGAGTCCTTGACGCCAATGCGCCCTCCAACAAACTAATGGTGGACTGCGTGTTGATTTCAAGCATGCGCTCAGACGAGTAAATTCCCTCCAGAATCTGCGCTGCCTGATGAATGACGATGTCGACGCCGTCGGCTGCCGCCCGTACACGATCGACATCGGCAATATCGGCCTCCACGATCTCTACGCCAAGACTCACCGCCTTGTTTGCTTTGGGGTCGCCCGGCATTACCAGCCCGCGTACGTCATGGCCTCGCCCCATCAGTTGATGCGCAAGATTTGTACCGACACGTCCGGTGACGCCGGAGATTAGTATCTTCATAAGTTGTCGCTCCCTCCGAAAGAGTGTGTAATTTGGTTAATGTCCTGTTGCTAGTTTCCACCGCCACCCAGGCGCGTCGTCGGATCGATGAAATCGCGCAAGCCGTCGCCCAAAACGTTCAACGAGAATACGGCGAGAAAGATCGCCATGCCGGGGAACACAGTGAACCACCAGAATCCGGTGAACACATAATCGCGCCCGGCGCTGAGGATGCCACCCCATGTTGGCGTCGGCGGGCGCACGCCGATTCCCAGGAAACTCAACGATGCCTCGATAAGAATTGCGTCTGCTAGAAGCACGGTCACTTGCGCCGCCAGTGGTGGAAACGCGTTGACCAGCAGGTGCCGGCGCAGCACGGACGAGGTCGAGGCGCCCAACGCTCGCGCCGCAAGCACATAATCCTGGTTTCGTTCGCTGATGGCGACGCTGCGTGCGATGCGCGTGAATTGCGGAATCGTAACCAGCGCGACCACGATGACCACATTGAGCAAGCTCGGTCCCAAGGTCGCCATCAAGAATATCGCCAGCACAATGGGTGGAAACGCGAAGAAAATATCGATCACCCGCATGATGATCTCATCGACTCGACCACCGATATAGCCAGCGGCCAAACCAATCGTGGTGCCTACCGTGACCGCCAGTATTACCGCCAGCGAACCCAAGCCGAGAGATATCTGCGTCCCGTGGATGACTCGACTCAGAATGTCTCGGCCGAATTGATCGGTACCGAAGCGGTAGATCTCGCCTGGCGGTTTCAGGATGTCAGAAAGGTGCTGATTGGTCGGATCAAAAGGCGCAATCTGGCCCGCGAATACTGCGCTGACGGCCAGGATAACCAAGACAATCAGACCGATCGGGGCAAGAGGGTCGTTCCTCAGCCACCAGAGTCCGTCCACTGCTAGCCCCTTTACTGCGAATCCCGAATGCGCGGGTCGATGAGCGTATAGAGAAGATCGACCACCACGTTGACAAGGATGAAGGCGACGGAGGACACAAGCGCCACGCCCTGCACAACCGAGTAATCCTGATCGATACCCGCTTCCAGCAATAGACGACCCATGCCCGGAAAGAAAAAGATGACCTCGACGATGATAGCGCCGCCCATCAAGTAACCGACCTGCATGCCGATGATGGTCATGGGCGCCATCATCGAATTGCGAAGCGCATGCCTCAAGACGACCCAGCGTTCTCGCTGTCCTTTGGCTCGCGCCGTCCGAATGTAGTCCTTGCTCAGCACATCAAGCATGCTGGCCCGCACCATGCGAGACAGAGCAGACGCGGGCGCCGCCGCAATCGAAAGCGAAGGCAAAAACAGCGATTGAAGCCAGGGACCGATGCCGCGATCGGGCGACACATAGCCTGCGGGCGGGAACCAGCCCAAACCGACCGCGATAAATGTGATGAACAGGAGCGCCAACCAGAAATTGGGCATCGAAATGCCGAGCAGCGAAAAAACGCGACTAAGTATATCGCTGATGCTTTTTCGTTTGATAGCTGAGATGACGCCAGTGGGAAACGCAATCAGTAGCACCATGATCATCGAAACAGCGGTCAACTGCGCCGTGATGGACAAGCTATGCCCGATAAGTGTACCAACGTATTCTTTGGTGATTATCGATACGCCGAATTCACCACGGATAATCTGCCACAGCCAGCGTACGTAAAGCACGTAAATCGGCTTGTCGAGATCAAGCTGTCGCCTCAGCGTCTCCAATTGCTCCGGTGTGGCGTAGATACCCAAGCTGGAAAGCGCGGGATCGCCCGGTGCAAACCAGAGCAAGACGTAAATGAGGATCGTGACGCCAAAGAGAACCGGTAGCGAGAAAAGCAGCCTCCGTGCGATGAATCGTGCCATGCCTCATTTTGCCATATTCAGCTAGCAGGATGTGTGGGCGGGTGACGCCGTAGCAGCGTCACCCGCAACAGTTCTGACTTAGAGGCGGTTAGCTCGCGGCGATTTCAGACGCATCGATGACATCGTCAATCGGCGGAACGTAGCCGGTGACGTTGTCACGCCAGGCGCCCAGGTTATCGGGCCAGTACAGTATAAACTCGACCGCCTCTTCCGTCGCGATGTCCTGTACCTGGTCATACTTGGCATGACGGTCATCGGCGTCGGCGCTGGCAGCGCCGGCGTTCATCAAGCTATGCGCCTCCTCGAAGGCCGGGCCGTTCTCCGGTCCCCAGCCAAACAGCGACTCCCCGCTGCCAAGGAAAGGTCCGTAAATCCAGCGCGTGTGAATATCGATATCGGAGCCAAGAGCGCTGGTATTGCCCCAGGTGGTATAGGTGTCGAAGGTCCGATCAAAAACGAACTGATAACCCGCCTCCACTTCAATCAGACGGATATCGGTTTCGATACCAACAGCTTCCACCATCGGTTTGATCAAGGTGACGGTATCCGCCAGGAACTTGAGCGAACCGGCCATCAACTCGATCTTCGTGCCTTCCATGCCGGCTTCACTGATCAGGGCGCGCGCCTTGCCTAGATCGTAATTGTACTTGTTGGCGTCGGCATTATGGTTGTCCATCGAGGGTGGAATGCTGGTGCCGTTGCCCGGCAAGCCTTTGCCGCTCAGAACCGTGTCGATAATGGCTTGGCGATCAATCGCGTAGGACAGCGCCTGCCGCACGCGCTTATCGCTCAAGGGTGCCTTGGTGCAGTTGAACATGATGCCAGCGCGGCGTGTGCTGGGTCCGGAGCCGGCGATGATGCCCGGCGCCATGCTGAAGATATCAAAGCTTAGCGGCGGCACCTGCTCCATGATGTCGGACTGGCTGGCGACCAGGTTTGCCATGCGGACGCTGGCTTCCGGCACCTCACGATAGGTCAGACTGTCCAAGAGCGGTAAACCCTCGACGAAGTAGTCCATGTTGCGTGTCAGCTCGACGCGGTCTTGGGCGATCATGTTTTGGAAAACGAAGGGACCCGTCCCGACGGGCTCCAGATTGAAGCGATCCATGCCTTTGTCGTTGAAAGTCGCTTCGGGCAGAACCGACATGACAAAAAGGCGCTCCGGCAACAATCCAAAGGGCCCATTGAGGTGGATCCTTGCCGAGTACTCGCCCGCTACTTCAACGCCGTCTATGGGCGTCAGGAAGTTCGCGAATAGAGACGCGGTCTCCGGATTCTGAATCAAATCCAGCGTGAATTTAAAGTCGGATGCCTTCATCTCCGTGCCGTCGTGGAACATGACACCCTGGCGGAAGTTCAGCAGCCAAGTCAGTTCATCCTCCTGTACTGCCGGTTCTGCCAGCAAATCGGGCACTTTGTTAAAGACAGCGTTATTGACCGTCAGCTCGCCGATGGCAGTGGAAAGAATCGGGTTCAACCGACCGAAACTGTTGGCGATATCGATAGTGGCGGACGAGCCGCCCTGCGCGACCACCGATGCCAGGGGACTCGCCGAATAGACGAGCGCGCCGGCGCCTGTAGTAAGCATCGTCCGGCGCCAGAAAACGCGGCGGCGCGTCGGTCCGCAGTTCAAACAGTAATTCGCTTAATTCGTCGGCATAGACGGCAGCCAGCTCCGGCTGCTCATCGGTAGTTACGATTATGCTTGGGCCGGTGAACGGCGTATCGGCATACGCGAAGCCAGCCATCACTGCGATGCATATTACCGCATTTTCCGCCTCGATTTCAGCGGCGCGGGCATGCACCAGCGCGAGGGGGGCTGCTTCAGTGCCGGTGCTTTGTGCTGGCAAGAGCAGGGCTGGGCGAGCGTGTGCTGATGTCGGCCGGAGTTCTCGGCGCAGCAGGCGCGCCATGATCTCCGCCGCTTCAATGCCCCGCGCATAGGCGTCAATATGCGGGTTCGTATCGTATGCCAGCAGGACGTCCGCCAATTCGACCAGACGGAGGCTGATATTGCCATGCATATCCAACAGGACGACGATAGGCACCGTATTGCCGACGACAGCGCGCACCCGAGCCACGATATCCGCCTCAGCGTCGAGCTCGCCCCCGGCGACCATCGCGCCATGCAAGGTCAATAGAACCCCATCGACCGGCGGGCACTGCGAAAGTCGATCGGTTAGCTCGCCCAGGAGCTCGTGATAAGCGGTCTTTGTGACAAGGCCAGCAGGCATGGCAGCGGCGTACATGGTGGGCAGAAGCTGCCAGTTGAATTCAATCGCGAGGTCGATCATACCGCCGATGCCGGTACGCGAATTCCGCATGAATTACAGTACGTCTGCGTCGAAACGCGGAGATTGAGCCGCGAACTCCGCCAGTGCGGTGCGTCGCTTCATAAAGGTATGGGTCTCGTGCAGGATGCCGCCGATAACGATGCGCGCCCCAAATAAAACGGCGTGACCTGTCATGTTCATGCGAACCTCGACCATTATTTCCGCGAGTGATGTGGCTGGGTGATATGGGCGATGCCGTCACCGGCGGCGACACGCGGGATACCGCGCAGCATTATGATCACGCCACTCTGATCGGCGTTGACCTGTGCCAGCTCTACGCCGGTTGCGTCCAGAATGCTACCGATACGCTGCCCGAAAGTGACATGCTCCAGCAATGAAGCGTCGCGCTGGAAGAATCCGTCGACCGGTGCGTGAATGACCGTATCCAGATTGCCATCGCCGACCAAATGATTTGTCAATTGGCGCTGGTTCAAGTTTCCACTGATCATGCCCAGGTGCTTCATGATGTTCAAAACGCCATCGCGAAAGGAGGCGACCACATCTGGATCGCATCCGCCGCCACCGGGAGCTTCCGTATACAGTGCCGGGATACCAATGAATGTGGCAGCTGAGATGCTGCGACCGGGTGCCAGCGGCAGCGGATGCCCCCACATGACAGGTGCGCCGAATGCCGCTGCCGCCTCAAGCGAGGCTTGGCCCAGCTCGCCCTTGTCGTGCACATATCCTATTAGCGATGGCAATTCATAGGCGATACCGCCAGTATGCAAGTCGATGAGAAAGTCGGCATGGGTCAGCAGTTTCTGGTATAGCCAAGCGGCAATCTGCCGAGTGATCGTACCAGCAAAATCGCCGGGAAAAACTCGCGCCAGATTGAGACCGTCGATCGGGCTGCTGCGCTTCGCGGCTTCGTATGCGGGTATATTGCACACCGGCACCATAACCAGTCTACCGCGCAGATCCTGTGACTCGATAATGCTGTAAACCTGTGGGATAGCGGCGATCCCCTCGTATTCATCACCGTGCACACCGGCTAAGACCAGCAGCGTCGGCCCATCTTCGGCCCCTATTACGGACAGAAGTGGCAGCCGCCAGTTACCAGCGTCGGCCCGCCCCGCGATATCCAGACAGGCAGACTGCTTTCCGGCGCGCGGCAGTTTGTCGAGTTCAAAATCGCGAATGTGCATGAACCACCTCAATTGCTCAGGAATCCGCCAGCGACCAGCCAGGCGGCGCCTGTTACGAAGCTCCCTTCGTCACTCGTCAGTAAGGCCACCACATCGCCATTTGCGCCGATCATTCCCCTGCGCTCTCACGGACGCTGCTATGATTGATGCCCCAGCCGATGCCAGTGCCACCACCAGTGATAATGACCACCTTGTCTTGCAGTCGCCCGCTCAACCTTAAACGTCCTTGACCACCTTCCAGGATTATCTGATTCTCGGCGACATATCAAGCTGACGAATTCAGTCCGGCTTGATACGAAGAATCTCGTTCGCTTCTATCATAGGCAGTGGCTTGTCGTCGGTCATCTTTTGCAATGCTGCGCTGTCCTTAAACCCTATGCCGGTCAGAATGCCGACGACCGTCTCATCTCCCTTGAGACGCCCGCTCTGCCGGTCCGCCTTGACCGCCGCCCAGACGACAGCCGCCGCCGGTTCAACAAATAGACCTTCGTAGCTGGCCAGTTCCGATTGCGCCTGGTAGGTGACGTCGTCGGTAATCGACAGCGCCCAGCCGTCCGGCTCGCGCAAATCCTGCAATACGAGGTCGCCATCGGGTGGAGATGTCAGAATAATGCCGGAAACGGCGCTGGTACAATCATCCAGTTTTTGAATGGGGCGGTCCGCCTGCCAGGCTTGAGTGACCGGGTCGCAACCCATTGGCTGCACGGCGACCATTCGGGGGAGACGCGCGATTTTCCCAGCCCGGCGCCACTCTTTAAATCCCTTCCAAATCGAACTCAACAAGCCGCCACCACCGACCGGCACATAGACGACATCGGGCGATTCCCCATTCAACTGCTGGCAGACTTCATAAGCTATGGTTTTGGCGCCTTCCATTGCATGCGGGCTGTTACTGCGTGCTGTTATCAGCATCAACCAGTTGTTGGCGTCGCACAGGGCGGCTATATTGGCCCAAGTCGCTTGTTCGGCGGCGGGATCATAGCCCAATCTTTTGACAGACATCACTTGCGGACCGTAGGAAAGGATTTGCGCGATCTTAGCCCGGGGCACCCGTTCCAGCGTGAAGAGATAACCGTCAACAGCCGCACGCGCGCCATAGGCTGCCAGAGATGCGCCGGCATTTCCCGATGAGGTGGCTGCCCATTCCTGTCGTCCCAGCTGTCTCAAATATGTGATGCCAACCGATGCGATGCGGTCTTTGTAGGAGCCGGTCGGATTGAGCCCTTCGTTCTTGAAGTACAGCCCTGGCAGCTTAATGTCGGCGCTTAGCTGCGACGAAGGCACGAATGGCGTGTTGCCTTCTCCCAGGCTGATGATGTGTTTGGGATCGGTCAGGGGTAGACGGGCGGCGTAACGCCAAATGCCGGGCAGTTGAGACTGCAAGGGGATCTCAACAGAATCGTACCGCACATCGAGGACACCCTCGTCATGAGGGCAATTCGCCACGCTCAAATCGCCGCAGATTCGGCCACAGGTCATGCATACCAGATGAAACATATACGCCAGCGTCTACTTGTTGAAGGCAGTTTGGATTGTAAATCCCGAGGGCACAGTCCGCTAGTAATAGTCGATAATCAGGTTAGCTGTCAGATAAAAGCCACTCGCCAGCAGCGGCTTAACTTCTCCTCTTCACCTTCTAATCTGCGAGACGACATTTCTATTGTCCGAATGGGGCGGCAGCTGCGCCCGCGGAATGAGGTCTGGAAGCGGTCAATATGCCATGGAAAAAGTACAGCATAAGGTGTCGTATAATTATCAGAATGCGACACTGTACAGGTTTACGCTCGCTACCAGGTTTTCCGCGACTTCTTATTGCGGACATGCGGTCCACATCAGTCTTTCTGACTTTGAAACGTTGCGCTAGTTCGCGTTGAAGACGCCATGTTTTTTCGAAATCTTTCAAGGTCTTGAGTGACAGACTTGCCGCCACGTTGCAGCAACTCGACCTCAGAAAATGAGCTCAGTACGCGCATTCCCTTTTCTGCCCAGTGCATTAACCATGCCAGATTCGTGATTTGGATTCCCGATTCAACACCATGTGTTTTGCATGCTGCCATGGTCTTTTCGATTGCATCAATCAGTTGCGGCGAATCCAACTGGCCAGCCACACCCAAGTCAATCGACAGATCAGTCGGGCCAATCAGCAGCACATCCACACCTGCTATCGATGCGATTTCCTCGATCTCCGCGATCGCGCCCTGCGTTTCGACTTGGACAATGAGCAGCGTTTCCTCGTTCGCCGCCCTCATATTCTCAGTCAGCGGTCCACCATGAAAATCGGTATGTCCCCTGCCAAAAGAACAGCCGCGTCCGCCCAGTGGCGGATACTTGATTATGTTTACCACTTCGCGGACGTCCTCGGCGGAGCGCAACCGTGGCACCATAATCCCTTGCGCGCCGACATCCAGGGCACGGGCAATATAGGGATACTGTTTATCCGGTACACGTACCAGAGGTGTGATGCCGATATGGCGACCGAACCGGCTCAGATCGGCAACGGATTCATAGTCGAAGACACCGTGTTCCATATCGATTGTGGCGAAATCGTAACCGGCGTTCTTCAGGACTTGCATGACCGATGGTTGCCGGAATTCAACCAACATAGTGCCGGCCACTGCCGTGCCCGCGCGCAGCAGAGATTTCATACGATTGGACGGAATGACGTTCATGGCTATCCCAAGCTTTTCGGTCGAGGTATGCGAAAATTAAATGGGGCGCATATCGGCAGCGAGGTCCAGGTCCAGGTCAAATCTGAGTTGGAGGTCATCTAGATCACGTAACACGCCCGGGCCAACAATAATGCCATACTTGCGATTGTACTGCTCGTTGCGCAACTCAATTTCACCGGGTACCAGAATCTCATCGGAATGCGGCGCCGGTGCACTCGCCTTAATCTCGTCGATCATCTGGTCGATGCGACGTTTGAAGATAGATACATCGCAAAACATCGCGATGTTGATGGCAAACAGGAAAACCCTAGGTTTTGATGGGTCTCCGAATTATTCCATAGTGGGCCGAGATGACGACCGTAACTGGCTCCGCTCAGAATCCCGCACAGGATGTCGATCATCAAGGCAATGCCGTAGCCCTTATGTTCCCCAAACGGTAGCACGGACCCCTTGAGCGCTTCGGTCGCATTGGTGGTCGGATGCCCCTTGCTGTCGATGGCCCATCCTAGAGGAATTGAACGGTTTTCGATTTCAGCCAGATTGATTTTGCCTCGTGCGACAATGCTGCTGGCACTGTCTAACACAATCGGATGATGTCTCCCGGCGGGAACGGACATACTGAAGGGGTTGGTGCCCAGCATCGGCGTAATACCACCCCAGGGAGCCATGGTTGCTGGCGCATTCGAACAGGCGTAGCCGATCATGTCTTCTGCAGCCGCTTGTAAAGTATAGTAGGATGCGATTCCAAAGTGATTGCCCGCCCGTACCGAGCACATGGCGATGCCGCTGCCCTTCGCCTTATCAATACACATACGCATGGCTTGGCGGGCGACGACAGTCCCCATGCCGTTTCCGCCATCGAGGTGGAATGTGGCTGGCGTTTCGTTCAGTAATCCGATCTTTGGCCTGGTGGCAACGAAACCGTCGCGGATGCGATCGCAATACACACGTACACGGGAGATGCCATGCGAACTATGTCCACGCAAATCCGCTTGTACCAGATTATCTGCTACGATAGCCGCGTCCTCAGGGGGCAATCCGGCAGACTCGAAAATCCTCTGCACCACTAGATAGGCTGCCTCTACCTTCAGACGACGATTTTTACCGGAGTTGTTCAAATGCTTACGCTTTCCTATTCGGAACTACGATCAGTGAAACGTACTTCACCCTAAAGCGGTGCAGTATAGATGGGAAGATCTTTTGATTGTCCGCGAGCGAAGCCTGCTAAATCGAGTTCGTCTGCGAAATGACAGGCAACAAAGCGATTCCCCGGGATTGCAGCTAGTGGTGGCTCCTCACGAGAACATAGGTCCTGAACATATGGACAGCGCGTACGGAAATTACAACCACTAGGCGGGTCGGCCGCACTGGGAACAGTCCCTGTTAGGGGCTTCCGGGTCCGTTTAGCCAAAGGATCAGGCACCGGGATGGCACCCAGAAGCGCTTCTGTATAAGGGTGACACGGAGACTGGTACAGGTCTACCGCATCGGCAATCTCGACGATTTTGCCCAAGTACATTACAACAACGCGCTTGCTGATGTACTCCACCACGCTCAGGTCATGGGCGATAAACAAGTAGGCGAGGTTAAGCCTTTCCTGCAGATCCATCAGCAAGTTTAGTACCTGCGCCTGTACCGATACATCGAGCGCCGATACGGGTTCGTCACAGACGATAACATCCGGATTCAAGGCAAGTGCCCGGGCGATGCCAATACGTTGCCGTTGCCCCCCGCTGAATTCATGGGGATACCGGTTCATCTGCGCTACATTGAGGCCGACCATTTCCAGCAGTTCTTCAACGCGCTCCGTCTGCTGCATGCGGCGTCCGATGCGGTTGATACGTAGTGGTTCCGCAATGATATCGTGGACTGTCATTCGTGGATCAAGGGAGGAAAACGGATCTTGAAAGATGATCTGCATTTTCTGGCGAACTTGCTTCATTTCAGAGTGCCCAAAGCTCAGGATGTCTTGCAACGTGTCATCCAGACGGAACTGAATCGAACCGGCAGTTGGTTCGTACAGACGCAGGATGCAGCGTCCGGTGGTGGTTTTGCCGCAGCCACTTTCCCCCACCATGCCCAAGGTCTGGCCTTCTTGGACCGCGAGACTCACATCGTCGACCGCCCGGATCCAGCCGACTGTACGCCTCAAAACACCCTTCTTTATCGGAAAATACTTTTTCAGCCCTGAGACTTGCAGGATCGTTTCACTCGACATGCTTTGCCACCGTCTCATCAGAATACAACCAACATTTCGCCCGCTGCGTATTCGTTGGGTTAAACATCGGTGGGTCGTTTTGACAAATGGGCATCACCTCCGGGCAACGCGGGGCAAAATAACACCCTTCCGGGATATCCCGCATCATAGGGACTGCCCCCGTGATCGGCGTCAATCGATTGCTCAAGCCAATCTGCGGGATAGACGCTAGCAACCCGCGCGTATAAGGGTGGCGCGGATTGTAAAAGATGTCCACAGTGCTGCCTTCTTCAATGACTTTGCCCAGATACATCACCATGACACGGTCGCACATCTCGGCGACAACACCAAGATTATGCGTGATCAGAATGATGGACATGTTGAATTCTTGTTGAAGATCTCGCATGAGGTCGAGAATCTGCGCTTCCACCGTCACATCCAGAGCCGTGGTCGGCTCATCAGCGATAAGCAAGCGCGGGTTACAAGACAACGCCATCGCAATCATCACACGCTGCCGCATGCCGCCGGACAGTTGGTGTGGGTAATCATCAATTTGGCTATGTGGATCAGAGAGGCCAACGCGGTCAAGCAACTCTATCGCCCGTTTGCGCGCCTCCATCTTGCTCACGCGTTGATGCAATACAACTGCTTCGATGATCTGATTGCCAATCGTGTAGATCGGGTTGAGCGATGTCATCGGTTCTTGAAAGATCATGCCGATTTCATTGCCCCGGAGATTGCGCATTTCAGAGCCATTGGGGTCCAGTGCGGCAATATCGATGGTCCGGCGATCATCGCCAACATATTCGATAGACCCACTGACGATATCGCCCTGGGGCCGTTCGATCAGCTGCATGATTGAATAAGCTGTTACACTTTTGCCACAGCCGCTTTCGCCGACGATGCCAAACGTTTCGCCGCGTTTGATTTCAAAGTCGACCCCATCGACGGCTCGGATCGTACCTTGTTCGGTGCGAAAGTGCGTTTTGAGGTCACGCACACGAAGAAGTGTATCCCGCTGCTCGATCATGCTCACGCCCCTCTCACTGTGAATAGGGGTCAGCCGCATCGCGCAGGCCGTCGCCGAGAAAGTTGAATGCCAGTGTCGTCACGATAATGACGATCGCCGGACTGAACAGCCAGGGGAAGTTGACCACGGATTGCACATTCTGTGCCTCCCTAAGTAAGGCGCCGAGGCTGGTCATGGGTGGCTGTATGCCAAATCCGAGAAAACTCAGCGAGGTCTCGACGATAATCATGACCGGAACAGCGAGCGTGGCGACAACGATAATGTGGCTCAGCGCATTGGGCAGCATGTGCCTGAAGATGTTATATGAACTCGATGCGCCGCTCGCTTTGGCTGCCATGACGTAATCCATACTCCGTAATATGAGGACCTTGCCGCGAACTTCGCGCGCCATGCCCATCCAGCCAAGAAAGGCGAGAATCGTGATGATGCCAAAGTAAATACGCACCGAGGACCAATCTGTCGGCATTACGGCTGCCAGCGTCATCCACAACGGGATGCGCGGGATGGAGCTTAAGAACTCGATCACACGCTGTATGATCAAGTCTACAACGCCACCGTAATAACCAGACAGCGTACCCAGCACCGCCCCCAGCACCACGCTAATGGCGACGCTGAGCATGCCGGCGGTAAGAGTGACTTGCGCGCCCGTCAATACGCGCGAGAAGACATCTTGCCCGAAACGATCGCTACCAAACAGAAATATCAGACCAGGTTCGTCCACACCAAAGAAATGGATATCGGATTTTACGATGCCCAGCAGACTGTATTCAGCGCCTTGTGTGAAGAAGCGAAGGTGATACTTTTGTGTGGTATCCGCCACATAGGTCCGTTGGAAGGTTTCCATGTCAAGTTCTTGTTTGTAGCCATAAACGAAGGGACGCGAAAAACCGTTCTCGTCCCAAAACCATACTGGCATCGGTGGCGTATAGACGAACTTGCCGAACTTCTCGTTGGTGGGGTATGGCGAAAAGAATTCCGCGAACAAAATCACCACATAGACGACTATCAGACAAACACCTGAGAACATCGCCAGGCGATGCCGCCTGAATTTGATGCGCATCAAATCCCACTGCGACAGGCCCTGTTGCTTGCCTTTCGCGAGTTGTGCCGGCTTGGGCGACGCGTCAGATCTCACCATCGTCCCTTACTCAAATTCGACGCGCGGGTCGACGGCAACCAACGCGATATCGGCCAGCAGATTGCCAACCAGCAGAAGCAGGCTCTGGAAAAACAGAATCGTCCCCGCCAGGTACATATCCTGATTGGTCAGCGCCTTGTAGAGAACAGGGCCGAGGGTCGGCAGCGAAAGTACGATCGACACAATTGTCGAGCCGGATAATATCTGTGGGAAGCGCATGCCGACCGCCATGATAATGGGCGAGACGGCGTTCATCGTCGCGTGCTTGCGGATGACAACCCCCTCGCGCAGGCCTTTGGCGCGCGCTGTCGCCACATACTGCATTTTGAGAACGTCCAGTAGATTCCCACGCATCCGCCGGGCGATTCCGGCTGTCCCGGCTGTGCCGAGCACGACTACCGGTATCCAGAGATGCGCCAGCAAATCCAGTGCTTTGCCAATGCTCCAGGGGGCATCCAGATACTCATTTGAAAACAAGCCGCCCAGCGCCGGAATGTCAAATACAAAATAACCAACGTACATAAGAATCAGCGCTAGCAAGAAGTTGGGGATCGATAGACCGATGAAGCCGATGAAGGTCGCGATATGATCACCTAGTGTGTATTGGTGTGTTGCCGAAAAGATGCCGATCGCGACACCGACGACCAAAATGAAAAGCTGCGTGCTGAAAGCCACCAGGACAGTGTATCCAAGGAAATGGGAGATAATGTCCAAATTCTGTTGGCCGTAATAAGTGAACGAAGTGCCAAAATCACCATGTAGCCAGCCGGAGACCCACTTGAAATACTGAACGTGCAATGGCTCGTTGAAACCATAGCGCTCTTTAAGACTCTCTATCTGGTCCTGCGAGATGGATTCGCCCTGAGACTCAAGTTCGGTCACGATCGAATCCAGGTAGGAGCCGGGCGGCAACTGCGTGAGCACGAAGATGAAGATCGACAGCGCGACCAGCGTTGGGATCATCAGAAAAATGCGTTTAATGATGTACTGTACCATTGCAGGCTACTCTATATGGGCTTCACACGGTGATCGGCGAAGCCCATACATCTTTAGCGCCACTGTGATTCTAGATATCGACGGTGAAGTCCGGATCCCGGCCCATTCGATCGTAGATTCGGCGCCTGCCTCTTTTGTCGCCTTCAGCGACCACCCAGGCATGCTTCGCCACTTCCTCAGCGACTTCAAGGGGCACCACGACGACTCCATCGCCATCCGCCACGATCAGGTCTTTCGGCCTGACAAGAACACCGCCGATGTTGACTGGTATCTGCGTCGCATCCAATTCCAGGCGTCCGGGGCGGATGGACTGGGTAACGCGGCGTGAATAGACCGGCACACGCTGCTTGATTAGTTCGTCGGTATCACGGGCACCGCCGTTTGTGACGATACCGACCGCGCCAGCTGCTATCCAGGCAAAACCATTATTGGAGCCGATGAAGCCAACGGTGCCAATTTCGCCGCCATCTATGACGATCACATCGCCCTGCTGAATCTCGCCTGTAGGCGGACCAGAGGCATATACTCGATACCAGTTGCCTTTCCAAGTTTCGAAATCTTCGGGCTCGTAGGGGTCGACCGGTCGGGCGGTCGGCATGAATCGGACCGTGTAAGCCAGGCCGTAGAAGCGGTGCGAGAAGTTATCGATATCGCGCCATAGCGGGCGTATGTCCCCCGCAACCAAGCCGATGTCTTGGCGCCGCAGCGCATCCATACCATCACATACATCGGTCAGGCGCAGTCCTTGATACCTTTCCAGAATATCGTACTCTGACATGGTTATGCCTTTCGTTGGCTCTTATGCAATAAGATGAAAATATCAACCGAGTCCGTGTACCTCGTTGTTATCTGTACACGGACTCGGAAATGTAGCCACTATCGTCGTTCAGCAACTACTGGCGGTCCGGCTCGATCCAGAACTGGAACGGATCCGTGCAACCGATGAACCCACCATGATGGTAGCTCCAGGTGCAGTCGCGCTTGACGTTGTGGAACCAGGTTTTCTTAATCACCGGTTTGGGCAGCGGTCCGACGACACCAATGACCCAAACATTCTCAGCCTGCGCCCGCAAAATCGTATCGTAGAGCATGTCACGTTCGTTCTCGTCAGACGTCGCCAGGATCCGCGTCCAGACATCTTGCAGGTCCTTGATATGCTGCGGCGGTTCTTCGCCCCGTTCGCCGTTGGTGTTGTACCAGAGACCCCAAAGCGGCGCCCAATCCGTATTTGTGCTGATGGGAACGAGATCGGTTTCGGTCGCAGCTTTCGCCATGGGCCAGCCGACAAATTGCATCTCACCGGCTCTCATTCGCTCGCCCCACAAGGCGTTGTCGATCGGACGAATGATGAATTCGACGCCGACGTCAGCGTAATCGTCACGGATGAGGTTAAAGTTGTCGATCATGGGGAGTCGGTTATTCGGCACTTCAATTACCGCCGACAAGCGATTCCCGTCCGATTTAAGCCGGTAGCCGTCACTATCTCGTTCAGTCAATCCGATTTCATCCAGCATTGCGTTAGCAAGATCGGGATCGTACTCGGTAAAGGCCTGCGCATACTCTTCTTTGTAATAGCGCGATTCGACCGGAGGTAGTGTCGCGGCCGTTGCCTGACCTTGACCAAAGTACAAAGTGTCATTGACACGTTGGCGATTGACAGCCAATGACAGCGCCTGCCGGAAACCCACATTCTGGTATAACTCGCGGTCAACCGGATCGGGCGTATTCTGGTTGATCCAAATGGCTGCTTCGGAGATCTGAAGATCTCCCCAGCGCAGGATTTCGTATTCATTGGCCTCGGCATTTTCCACGTAAAGCGCCATGTCGGAAAAGGTCAATGCACGCGCGGCCTGGAAGTTCGGCTCACCGGCCAAGATACGCAGCTTCATCACTTCACCGTCTAGGACGCGAAAATCAACCCGGTCAATGTAGGGCAGTTGATTGCCATCGGTGTCGACAGCGAAGAAATAGGGATTGCGCTCGAAGACAAAGCGATCGCCAGGTGGCTCGATCGTTGGTACCCAGGCAAGCATTGTCGGGAGCTCTGGGTTGTTCATGCCGCGGCTGTTGCCACCACCGGATGTGTTCCACTTCAAATAGAAAAGGTCTACCCAGTTCGAGACACCAGCTTCATCGATGCGAGCCTGCAATTCTTCTTCCGAGGCATGGTTCTTGTGGAACTGCTTCACGTAGTGAGCAGGGAGAAAGGTATGAAATTCCTTCGTTAGCAAGGTGAGGAACATGCCGTGCGGCTCCTCAAACTTGAAGACAAAGGTGACATCGTCTATCTTTTCGACCGTACCCACCGTGCCACTGGGAGTTCGCAAAAAGCCTGGTTTTACTGGCTTTAACTCATCGTTGCTGATGACATCCTCATACCAGAACATCACATCATCAGCTGTCATGGGGGCGCCGTCAGACCAGCGCAGCCCATCGCGCAACTTAAACGTGAATTCCTGGCCGTCATCACTGATTTCCCAGCTTTCTACTAGGCTAGGCACCGTTGCGTTTTGCTCGTTGTTCCACATGAGCAGCCCAATGTCCTGCCAGATCACCAAATTGGACAACCGGCTGATGTTATCTCCAAAGGTCAGCCAAGTGCCCCCGTACACACCGATGTCGTTGATTGGATCGACAACTAATGGATTAGCCGGCAGACGTTCTTCTACTGGCGGCAGATCACCATTGGCGACCATTTCGGCCAGTGCCGGAGCCTCGCTATACGTCATGCCCTGTGCGGAGGCGACCAGCCCAGCACACAAGACACCCAGCAGAAGCAAGAAAAATAAGATACGCGAACGTGAAAACATGCTCCTCCTCCAAAACCCCATTTCTTTTCCAGCGCCCTGCAATTGATCAGGAAACGCTGTTAACAAACCATGAGTCGGTTACGATCCTTGCGATCTATGATCGAGTCAGTTTTTGTCTCTTGCACTGCCACACCTCACGTGGAAAAGCTGGTGTTGCGATCGATTGAAGAGCAGCCCACATCTCGAGCGGTATGATCAGCATCTCGGGCCGCCTCCGCCAAGAAGCAGCTGTTAGTCACGGATACCAGTAAGGCGATAGAGTAGGAGAAATTTTGCGTTAGGGAACGTAAGACTTGATTGAGGCTATAAGCTAGTTCTTGGTGGGCAACAAATACGGGCTGACGCGTCTGTTCTTTAACACACTGCTGACGGGCCGCAACTCCTCCGGCCGTCCCAATTGATACGTCAGCAAGTCTTACGACTTCAATAACATCAAGGTATTCTTTTTGCATAAGCACGGTTATTCCGCAACCGTTCCCATATCTTCTACGAAACCATGTAGTTTAGATCGCAAAATTTCTTACTCATACTGTAACCTGAATTGACCAGGTTTGCCAAAACTGCTCGATAGTGGGGCTGATGGACACCGAGTTGTATTATCTTCATGAGTTCACTCGATGCGCATCTATTGTGCCGTGAGCACAGTAAATGCACCACCCTGCCCGGCTGGTGCCGCTCGAGACTAGAAAAACAGTAGCCCCTTTCCTATGACAGAATGTCGCTGTAAGACTGTGTATCTTGCTCAACTGAATCTCTTGAGTTTCCTGGCCGGATCCCACCAGCAACTCTAGCAACTCAAACACAACTGTCCCGCCGGTTGATAAATCAGTTTGCGCTTCTTCAGGTACAAGAGTTGACTCATTGGCAGCAGTTTTCTCTATTTTTGACACTGAGTAGCTGGTATGTTTTTCTCCGCTTATGACAATAAATCACGCAAGTAAGTTTTTTGAGCCTGCCCATAAGGGGCGGCAATAGAATCGCATATAAGGAGATTCGTTATGGACAGCTAAAGGCGTAGCGATTCTCGGCGAGAACTGCTGAGGATGATGGGTGTTGCTAGTGTGGGAACCGCGCTTTGCATCCTCTTGGCCTACGCCCAATCTGTTCCCGAGTCCGGCACCTGCCGCTTTCAGATCGAGTATGGTCCCGCTACGGAGTGCTAGAGTGTCCACAACATCGAAGCCGATCCCGGTTATTAAGTTGCCTTGCCCTTCGAGATCGAATACCAGCACGAGCATAGCGTCAAGTGCAGTGAACCTGGACGACATGTTCTCGGACCGCTCCCTCCTCGACCGGCAACTCCGCCGGGTCTAATCCCGACCATGATCTGAAAGAGCTCCAAATCGCTTGTACCTGTTCATCTAAACATCTGAACACTTTCCCACCCACGAAAACACCGCTCCCCTACGGGCAGGCGAATGCTTGGCATCGGGAGTTTCGTGCCTGGATTTGCCACTATGATCGGATTTCATACAATAGTAAGTAAACAAGGGTACAAGTTCTATCTCGCTATCCCTCAAGTTTTCCAAGAGCGTACGTAGCGCCACATAACCGAGGTCGCGCACTAACAGGTAAGCCAACTCGGTGAGTGCGACATCAGGCAACAACATCCTTTCAGATGCTGTCGCGAATGCGAACGTTGCTGCCGCCCGGTGGTTGATGTCTTTGGAGTTGTAGAGCGCAAAGAGGTAGCTGGTGTCTGCGATGATTGTCATCGACGGATTCGCCGGTCAAAGTGATTTGCAAATTCGGTGGTCAGAATCTCTCGACTGCGAGCGGACGTATCAACGAATTCCTTGGAAGCCATACCTGATTTGAGGGCCAGCTGTGCGAACCTTCCCAGCGATCCCGGTGGATACTCCCTCGCTAGTTCATCGCGCAACTCTTCAATCGCAGTAGCAGGCTCAACTCCCGGAACTTCCGTGCCATCCCCAGAAGCTTCGATGCAAGTAACGGTCTGCTTTTCAACAAGCAATTCCGTGAGCAGATTCTTTATGGAGATGCCACGCTGGTTTGCGGATTCAAGCAATCATCGTGCGAGTTCATCCGGAATATCGACCATCATTGCAGAGGCACCCTTTCCCTACCATTCTCGTACACGTGAAGGCGATGAATGCACTCCTTACAAGAGTATACCCAAGCTATCTCAGAATCAAGACATGCAGCTTACGCGAAGCAGGAGCGCCTTCGCCTGTATTCGTTCAGCATCTGGTTACGCCGATCCTCTGGTTCTTCCTCCGGATCGACGACCTTGACCGTATTGTGGCCGAGTAACTCCTCCAAGGCTCGTTCGAGGCGAATGTTCTCGCCATGGGAGTGAAGGCGGTCAAATTTGATCATCAAGCGAATCTCGTCCCTTGAGTGATAATCATCCCGCAGGATGCTGCCGAGGGAATGGCCGATCATCGAAGAAGTGATTCAGGATGTCTACGATCAGATTGTACTCATGTACGTCGACCAACATATATTCGCTGGGGTGTGGCAACCTTATATGCTCGGCGAGACTTTGTCCGACAGGCCGGTAAATACTGTTCAGGATAGCTCTCTCTAGGGAGGAAGCGTGGTACCTGCTCGGCAGTTCGACGTGGGCAATGCGGCGAAAATTATGGCGGAGGGGAGTAGCGCGAAACCGCCGATCAATGTCTCCTGTCCGTCCAACTTTGATGATGAAATGCCCGTAGTTGGACTCCAAGAGGGTGGGGTCGATATCGTGGACGTACTCGGCAAGGTAAAAGTAATCGGGCTGGAATCCGCCCGAGTACATTATATTGTCGCGCCACACCATTTTTAGCGCGTCAATCAATGTTCGTTCATAGCTGTGGGGATCGTCCAAGTCGTATTGTGAAAGGTTATCTGAGTTTTGTTCGGCCTGTGTCATCGAACTCCCCTGATGTGTATCCCTATGTGGAATGATTCATCACCGATCGAACACTGTCTCCAATCCCCACAGGCAGTTCGCTGAATTTATTCATTGTCCCAGAATTACGATTTTGGGTAAAAGTGCCTTGCAGCCAGTTCCACTCCCAGCTAGAAATCCGGCAGGAATGGTACGCGTAGAATTCGACATTTCCCGCCATGCAGCAGGCGTAATTTGCGTCCATTATGCGTCGGCAATAGAATGTACGTAAATAGACAAGTGGTGGAAACCGCTAAAGACAATGCCGAGGCAGAACACCCTGAAATCGTTGACGTTGAGCCGAAAGCGCCTTCCGCAGATGCCGAGACAGACATTTATGATAGTGGGTCGGCGGAAGAGCCAGAAGCGACACCTGAAGAGCCTCAAGAGGAACCGAAAGCGGACGACGTAGCAGCTGATGAGGAAGCGGAGAGCCCGGAACCCGAACCATCCCCGCCAGAACCCATTCCAGATGACATTTTGAAAAGCGCCTGTGCGGTCATGAGTGCATTCACCGTGGCTCGTCCGGATGGCTATGTCGCCAAGCTCGAAGCGTCTGAGGGTGAATGGATGACGATAACGGATGATTCCCTGTCAAACGAGCTGGAACGCGAGCTACTAACGTCTGTAGCTGCGATGTGTTGGTGGCAGGAGCAGATGATCTGGTATCAGGGCGAAAATGCCAGCAGCTTCACTGACGCCTTTGGGAAGATCGGGCCGGTGTTTGTCCGCGGGCGAGCTGGTCAGTGGAGCATCGTGTCAAAGCTCAGATTTATAATGAGACGCCTCAGGACATAGTTGTGCGCCTGCCATCTGGACCAGGGCGCCGATGAAATGGTCGACGAAGAAATAGAAGATCAGCGTGGTCAAGGAGCGTTCTTACGCCCTTTAATCTCCTTGAGGGCAGATTGCGCGGAGCGGGCGCCTAGTTGCTCGCCGAGTTCACGCGCTTGGCGGATCGCCTCGTTGATCGCGGCTTCGTTGTCGTAATAGAAAGCCAGCGCGCCGCGCTGGTGTGGCTGAAATCGCCTATGTCGTCGTCGAGACTGCGGACGACGACGATCTGGCTTCCTTAGCAAGCGCATAATGCCAAGCTCTTACGCGCAATTCATATAACCATACGCCGGTGCCCGCGACCGATAATTGATCGACTGGTCATAATTCGTCGAAGGATGGTTGGTCAGGGCGAGAGAGGCGGAAGAGGGGACAAAATGCAACTCTCGTTTGCGATGCCGCCTATATCGACGCCGACTGTCAATTCGTCTGATATGAGCAAACCTTAGAGGTTGTCGCAGTCCAATTTCATTTGTTGAAATATCGGCTCGTCAGGATGACCATGACAAGCAAAGCGGAGCCAACGCTAATTGACAGCAAGGTCACGACGAACTCAGCTGTGTCTGGCTTGATAACGAAGAGCAAGGCGATCGATACGCCTAAGACAAAAATAGCTATTCGGTAAAATCCTTTGAGCAATTCAGGCGTCATGACGCACCAACCCCGTGCCACGCTCCAACGGAATACATGCAACTTCTGCATCGGTATCAGATTGGAAAGGGATGGACAGCTCAGGCACTTCTTGGTCGCAGACGTTTTCAACATACCAAGGACAGCGCGGATGGAACGAACAGCCGGGCGGCAATTCAGTCAGTCGCGGAATATCTTCGCTTCGCAACTGAATATGCTGCTTGCTGCGGGTCTTTTCCGGATCGGGTTCAGGAATAGCGGAGATCAGCACCTTGGTATATGGGTGTTGCGGAGCGCGAATAATCTCTTGGGTGCGACCGATTTCAACCAGTCTTCCCAAATACATTACGCCGATCCAACCATCCCAGGCAAAGTACTTTGCCAGCGCCAGGTCGTGAGTGATGAACACGATAGTCACATCCAGTCGATCGCGCAGGTCCATCATCATTTGCAGGAGACCGATGCGAATAGAGACATCCACCATACTGACGGACTCGTCAGCGACGATCACAGACGGTTCGGTGGTAAGGGCGCGCGCGATGCTAACGCGCTGCCGTTGGCCACCACTAAGCTGATGCGGATACTTGTCGATGAAGTCTTCCACTGGGGTTAGGTCGACCAAATCGAGCAATTCGCGCACGCGCTGAAAAACGCCGCGTCGATGTGGCGCAAGTTTGTGCCTGAACAAGGGATAACTGAGCATTGCGGAGACGGTCTGCGTCGGATTAAGTGAGGCATACGGATCCTGATGAATAATCTGCACAGATCGGCGAAAACGCCGGTAATGATCGCCGCGCAACGAGGCGATATCCGCGCCTTCGAATTCGACGATGCCTTGGCTTGTAGGCAGTAGACCGCAGATGATCTTGCCGGTTGTCGTCTTGCCACAGCCGCTCTCGCCGACCAGACAAAGGAACTCCAGCCGGTTGACAGAGATGTTGATATCTTGCAGGACGGGTACGATCTCCCGACCTGATTTGAAATTGCGGTAGACGTGTTTCAGTTCGATGATGGGCGACGACACTAGTCCCTTGCCTTTCGGCTTTCGAGCAGGCGATCTTTGTGCCAGCACGCCGCCAAATGCGTGCCAACATCATCCGTAAGCGCCGGGTTTTCTTTCATGCAAGTTTCGTCAGCAAATGCACAGCGCGGATGAAACTTGCATCCGTCTGGCGGTGAGATGAGGTTGGGTGGCGATCCTGGGATACTCTGCAGAACGTCTTGCGCGTGCTCGAGCGTGGGTACTGATGTCAGCAAGCCATGCGTATACGGATGGAGTGATCGATAGAAAATATCGTTGACACCGCCAAGCTCTACAATTTCCCCGGCGTAAACGGTAGCGACATGATCGGCCATTTCAGCTGCCAGAGACAGATCGTGGCTGATGAATATAATGCTGAAGTCCAGTTCTCGCTGCATGTCGTTCAATACGTCAATGATGGCGCGCTGTGTCAGGATATCGAGTGCGGTCGTTGGTTCATCGAGAATAACGATTTGTGGACTGAGTAAGACGCCGAGGGCGAGCAAGGTACGCTGTTTCATGCCCCCGCTTAATTCATGTGGATAGGCGTCGTATATGCGCTCGGGGTCCAGGCGAACCAGTTCGAGAAGGCTAAGCGCCCGCTCGCGTATGGCCGCTTTGTCCGTCCAACCATGTGACAGGGCTGTGTCTTCAAACTGTTTGCGGATTTTCAGTACGGGATTGAAGGCATTCTGCGCCCCTTGAAATACCATCGCGCACTCGTTCCAGCGAAACTTGCGCAGCTGTCTGTTACTCAATTTGAGTACATCTTGAGCTTCTTGATTACGCTGATAGAGGATCTGACCGCTGGTGACGACAGCGTTCTTGGGCAGCTTTCGGATCAGCGCCAGGCTGATGGTGGTCTTGCCGCTGCCACTCTCGCCGATAAGCGCCATGGCTTCGCCGTTTCTCAGCTCGAAAGATACATTGACTGTCGCCTTGACGTCGCCTCGATCGGTGCGATACACGATGGATAGATCGTCGACTCTGAGCACTACATCGGGCGGCAGTATCTGCGACATGATAGCGACCTCTAGACCGCGGTCCGCAGGCGCGGATCAAACATCTCTTCGAGCGCACGCGCGAAGAGCACAAGGCAAACTTGGAAGAAGGCGATCGCAAGCACCGGCGAGAGCGCCATACTGGCGCCGTCGGCATTGTACAAGGTCCCTCGCGACCGACCGAAGTACAGCATTACACCCCATGTGTAATCATTGATTGGCGCCAATCCCAGGACGACGAGTCCGATCTGCTCGTACATCGCAATAGTGATGGAAAAGATAAAGTTGATCATGACGTAGCTAATCATGTTGGGCAGGATTTCGCGGAACATGATGTGGTTGGTGCTCAAGCCGAGCGAGCGCGCTGCTTCGACAAAGTCGCGTTCGCGTAAGCTGAGGACCTGCGCCCGAATGGCTCGCATCAAGGGAGGCCAACCTAGCAATCCGATCAGCACACCGAGGTAGAGCGTATTATCGAATCGGATCAAGCCGGCAAGAACGACCAACAGGGGAAAACGCGGAATAGCCAGAATCAGATTCGTCACGGCAGTCAAGGCGCTATCGAGGACGCCGCCGGTTAGAGCAGAGATGGATCCAAGGAAGAGTGCGATCATTGTCGAGATGACGCCACCAATCAGCGCAGTAAGAATCAGCACGCGGCCGCCATGCACGACGTGCGTTGCGATGTCGCGCCCTTGCGTGTCCGTGCCCAGAAGGTGGGGCGGACCTAGCGAGGGATTCGATATCACGATGTTGTCGGCGAAGAGCGCCTTCAATTCTGGATCTTCCTGGTTTTCAATCAGCTCCGTCACAGTTTTAGAGAATACGAGCAGCGCGTCAATCTCCTTATTGGCCAGATCAATCAGAGACGCTTCAAGGCCGGGCCCGGCGCGACGGCTGGTCCAACGATACTTTTCGACCGTCAAGGTATCGGCGTAGGGCGCGATGAGATCGGGCCCGCCGGTTTGATCGACGACGCCCACCATCTTTCCAGCCAAATCCTCGAATGTAAGCAGGTAAGCATTGTCGAGATGCACTGCAAGCTGAATTCGCGAACCAAGCGGACCGGCGATCTCGTCGAGATTGACTTCGCTATCAAACTCGATGAATCGGGGCATGATAAAGGTGACGATGAAATAAGCTACCAGCCCGATGAAGCCTATCATTCCGGGCGTGTTGGAGCGTAGCCGGCGGACAAAGCGAACTGCCGCGCGCAAGATGGACCAGGGAATCAACAGGATTTCGATCACGGGATTCGGTGTCGTTTGGGCAAGAATGTTATCTGTCACCGGATATCCTAACTCGCGGATCCAGCAGACCATAAGTTAGATCGGCGAAGAGATTGGAGAACACCACGGCCATTGTGAGAATGAGGAACACCCCTTGCATCGATGTGTAGTCGCGCACGGTGATGGATTGAAAGAGGTAATGTCCAATGCCCCAATAGACAAAGATCTCCTCGATGACGACACCGCTACCAAGTACGAAACCGACGGCTATCGTCAATTGCGTGAACAAGGGCAGGGCGGCATTGCGCCCTACATAGGACGTGATGATGCGTTTGTCGGTCAGACCGCGCGCCTCCGCCACGTTGACGTAATCTTCGTTGAGCACACCCATTGTGCTGCTTTTCATGTTCAGCATCCAGCCGCCCAGTGTCGCGATGACATAGGTTGCTATAGGAAGCGCTGCGTGTTTGAAAACGCTGAGCACAAATTCAGCATTGAGGCCGGGCACGAGGTCCATATCGTATGTTCCTCGCAATTCACCAACGTTGAACAGATTGAGTTGAATGCCGAGCACGATGATGATTAAGAGGCCCCAAATATAATTTGGAACGCCGGTCAGAAACGAGGACAAAAGCGAAAGCGAATGATCCAAAAACGAATTTCTATAATATGCCATGGTCATGCCCAGAACGATGCCCATGACGAAACTTATGAGGAGGCCCATGCCAACGGCGAAGACGGTCCAGGGCAGGAAACGCGCAATCTCGTCTATGACTTCTGTGCCGGGCGAAGTAATTGACGTGCCTAAATCAAATCGAAGCAGATCACCTAACCAATTCAAATATAGATCCAGCCGCGAAGCGTCGGGGTCAAAACTAAAACTGGCAGCGACACGATCGTAGGCTTCCTGATAAGATATGCCTTCCTGCGTGAGAATCTGTTCGATCAGAACGTCGATTGGGTTGCCGGGCATTTCGCGAACGAGTAAGAACGTTAGCGTCGCGACTGCCCAAATGGTTACGATCGCTTGCACGAAGGCGCGTATGGTGTAATTCTTGAACACCTTGCGGAGGGCATCTGTAATTCTGCCGCTGCTAGTTGTCTCGAGGCGCGTTTCGAGGCTTCGGCTTGCCAATTCTCGTCTCCGGCGCTAGGCCTACTCTTTATGATACTTGGTACCGTTAGGGACGCAAGTTGCGGCCGCGACTGGACGGGGATGCCATACGTATACAGTGAATCTGAAGGGGCGGGCTGTTGACCCGCCCCTCAGCACTCAGGCTAAAAGCCCGCAATGCAATATCGTTACTACATGTCTGCCGGCGCCGTAATACCCTTCAGGATGAGATAGGTCATCCAATTGTCAGCGCCGCCACCGAAGTTGGCAAAGATCGGATCGCTGGAATCGGGTACGCTGATAAAGCTGCGATTCAGCGAATTGTTGGTATAGCGTTCCCAAAGCGGGATCGCAGGCAGCAGCTCGTTGTAGGAGACGGCTAATTGCGTCACCAGTTCAGCCTGCTCCGCCTTCTCTACACCCTGTGAACTGGCATTGGACAGGTCAACTACGTTCACCATCCCGCCGCTATAGTCGACATTGTTGTCGAAATTCATGCCGGCGCCGCCGCCTTCACCAGCCAGCGTACCCTGGCCGTTATAGCGGTTGTACGGCTGCAGGAAACTGCGACCCGGAATCGGATCGCCCAATCCCCAGTTGCGAATAGCCATCTCGAAGTTGCTCGAGTAAATGTCCTGCGGGTGCTGCTGGAACTGTACGCCGCGGTTGGTGATATCGAAACCGAAGTCGTTCAATTGGGCGGTGGCGTTTTCGGCCGCGGCCGACCAGTCCGCGAACTCTTGCGGGAAGGTCAATTCGAAGGCAAGCGGATCGCCATTGTCGTCCATCCACATGCCGGCGTCGTTGCGACTGAAACCAACGCCCTGCAACAACTCGTCGGCTTTCATCAAGTCATAGTCGTATGTGTTGAGCACATCGAGTGTTTCATCGCTGAGCCAGGCTTCGGACAAGCCATCACTCATGCCTGTCATGTATTCGACTGCGACGCCGGAGTCTCCGAGGCTGACGACACCATTTTGGACACGGTCAACCGCGTAAGCGATCGCCTGGCGTACTTCAACCAGATTCAGCGGGTAAACGGCGTGATTCACATATAGACCCGGACCGTTGTTCATGCCGGACCGTACGATGTCGATGCCCTGGTTGGCGAAAGCCTCCTCAGTCGTCGGCGGAATACCATGCGTGATGTAATGGAGTTCTTCATTCTTGACCAGCGGCGTCACGACCTCGGTTTCGCCATTCCACATGCGCACCATGTCGAAGTTCTGAATATCGCCGGCGAAACCACCCGGGTTCAACTCCATCAGCAAGTTGGCTTCGTTGATCGTATTGGGCAAGATAGTGTACGGGCCGCCAGAAACGGGCGTTTCCGGACGGAACTCCGTCAACTTTTGCAGCAGATCATCCCAGCCGTCTCCGCCGGCATCCATCATTGCCGCGCGATCAGCAATATCGCCGAAGACGCTTGCCGGACGCAGGTTGGTGGTGAGGATGATACGTTCCACCAGGCTCGAGGGCGCATCCATGACGAACTTGACGGTGTAGTCGTCGACCTTTTCGATGCCGCTCATACTGGCCCAGACTGTATCGCCGCGCAGGCGGAATATGTTGAAGGTCGCCATCAGATCGTCAGCGGTCATCGCGCTGCCGTCGCTCCAGCTATTGCCTTCAACTGCCTTGATCACATAGTTGCCGTCGGCATCCCAGCCGAAATCCTCTGCAACCATGCCTTCGTATTCGCCGGTTGCCCAATGCAAAACGGCTAGCGGAGGTTCATGTATGTCTTGATATTGACCGAGTGAAATACCGCCGGACGCAAAGGTGTTAAAGTGTCCAGTCGGCGGCACTTGATAGGGCCACGCGACACTTAGTGTAGCGCCCTGCGCCAGCGCCGGCGCAGAAACCAAAATGGCGAACACAAAGAGCATCGCCGCTAGAATCATGAATCGCTTAGTCATTGTAATTTCCTCCAATTAGCGTAATCGCCAACTACATACGTACCTACGTGATTAGCTTACATTTGCCATAGATTCTCCTTTCACCCTTTGAAAAACGAGCAAATCCGCCCGTGTAAATAACTTGCGCCAGTCTAGGGACCGACGTTCAACGCTGGTTTGCACAATGTATCATTAAACACTTGCGCGACGGCGCCCATCAAGGTCGCGTCAGGCATGAGTGTCGAAATCCGTAAGTCGATACCATTTGGCGGCTTGATCACGGTATGACGATCAATCTCACCATGCAAGTGGGAGAGAAATGCACCGAACTCCTTGCCTAATTCACCCCCGATAATGAACACAGTGATGTCGAAGATGTTGACAAGGTTTGCGATTCCGATTCCGAGATATTTGCACATCTCTCGCATGCCATACGTCGCTACTTCGTCGCCGTAGTGCAATGCGTTTATCAGTCGTTCAAAGGTCAACGAATGGTTGTCAAGTTTCGAATCCGCGCCTTCAGATATTCTGCGTCGCACGGTGCTCATATAGTTTGTTTTGTTGACGAGGGATTGCCAGCTCTTCGCGGAAAGATTCTCATCGTTGAAGTCACACAGGATTGTCATGAACCCAATCTCGCCGGCGAAACCCCGGGAACCGCGATAAAGTTGACCATCAATTACTATGCTGCCACCCAAGCCATGACCGATCTCGATATAGATGAAGTTCCTATCTTGAATCGCGCTTCCGTAATAGTTCTCGCCAAATGTGGCGCCGTTAACTTCGTTGTCCACGCTGACTTTTACACCAAACATCTGCTCCCAGTCCGTACGCAAGTCGACGTCTTGCCAATTCATATATTTGGAATAGATAACTCTCCCACTGACGCCAATGACACCGGTGATAACGACACCGATACCGACGACCGGGCGTATTCCCCAGTTCTTCTCGAAGGCGGAATCAATCAGCTGTTCACAGATGTCCAGGCCATAGTCGACTTGGGTAGTGCTGAGCGGAACCAGATCATACCAGAGAACTTGTCCGAGCAAATCCGTCAAGGCGCATTGAACCGCGGACGCGTTGATCTTGAGCGCGATGGCGCTGGCCCCGTCCGGATTCAATTCCAGTAGAATGCCGCGGCGCCCACCGGTAGATTCTTCAAATCCTACTTCGTGGATCATCTCGTTCTGAATGAGCTTGTCGGTGATGTACGTAATCGCGCTACCTGTGAGGCCGGTGTGCTTCAAAAGATTCGCTCGAGTTTGCGCTGAACTCCTCCTCAGGCTGCTAAAAACGATTGCACGGTTGATTTCGTGCATGACTTCGTGGTTAACGGCGGAACGCTTGCGCGACAATGTGGTACCCAAACTACAATGGTATGTTAAAAAGAATGTGATACAGACTTGTTAATTAGTTGAACTAAGTATATAGCGTTACGATATACATTGTCAAATTTTGGCTCAAACGGTTGGTTGCAGGGTACGCCACTCAGGTTCGCAACCTGACATAATGTGCGCTACTGCTCAAGAGTTATCGAGCGTATCTGGTGGGTGAGTGCCCTTTTGCGCGCCCTGTTGGATTGTCCCTCGCTTTTGCTGGCTGCTTGTCAGGTTTTCGGCTGGTGGCGCGGTCGCGGCGATTGATGCGGATCTGAATAAGTACACAATTATCGCAGGTCTCCATGCCCAGCGGTCACGCAGCATACAAGGTAGCATTCGAGGATTGTCGCCACCGTGATGTATCCCCCACGCCTTACCGAGTGCTCGGAGTACCTCCTAACTTCCAGAATGCCAACTCTTCCCATGTCGATTCGCAGCCGGTGAGTGGTCACGCCGAGATCTCTCGCCGCGTCGCTCACATTGTCGTGGCTGTTCAGATTCTCAAGCAGGAAGTCTCTTAGCTCCTGTCCTCGCTGCAATGCCATGTAGCCTAGTCTTCCTCCGTACTTTTCATAGCTCAACTCCTTGACCCCTTCCACTCGTTTCCTCATGCCTCCCTATCTGTTTGTCCGCGCGTAGTTCCATATTGGACTTCATTCTGGCTGGTAAGTCTACAAACGCGGACATTTCTCATTTTCCATCCCGCGCTCTCGCTGGGATACCACACTCTTTGGGGGTCTTCGGAGGCGCTGGGCATATGGGGCTTGAGCAGGCCGGTGAGCTGGTATGGGGGCGGGAATGCTCGCGCGATTTTGGTACGGCGCTGGGCGGCATGGGAGGCGGGCATACTGGGCGCGGCTGCGCCGCGTCGGGTTACCCGATAGAAGACTAGATATATCGGACTATTGTTGTCGCTGGATTAGGCACAATTCCAATTCTGGAATCCTGCATAACCGCCTGCACCACCGTGAGTCAGGGCACGCTCGCTGCCATTGGCAGCCGCTGCATCGCCAGCGATGAAGCGTATGGAGTAAACGCCCGATTGGATCGGACGTCTACCGAGTCAGAAAAGGCACTTTGGGCAACCGCCGACGAGAAACGTGTTGACGGTCGCCGAGCGCCCTGGGTGCGCTGCCCGCCTTTATGCCGCGCATAGAGTCAGAGCCCCTACACAAGGTATCGGAAGCGGGCGGCAAAATTCTTGAACGCTGGGCCCCTGTCAAAGACGTCGTCCGCAATCGGCTAGGCGTTACAGACTACAATCACAAGAGCTTCAGCAAGGAACATTTTCGCTGTCCCGATCGGCAGCATGAAGATCCCGGCCCCAGTGCCAACTGGCATAAGGACGGCTTTTGTCACTGCTTCGGTTGCGGGAAAGACTTCAACGCCAAAGCAATGGCAGCGTGGTTGGGCATCGTCTGGCGCGCCCTGCTCAGCACTCAGCCGAAGCTCCTCTCGGCGAAGAAGATCGACCTGGATGCCGCTCCGCAGGAAACCGAGAGCGCGCCGGTATTGAACGGACGGCGTACACTGAGCAGGTAGAAGTGGATTCTAAAAGCGATCTCCTGCGCCAGGTGAGACAGCGTAACGCCAGGATCATGGCTGTCGAGTCGGACGAGGTATAACAGCGCTTTGATGCGGCTATGGAGATACCTAAAGGCAGTATAGCAATCTTGCAACCGCCGGCGGAGCACAAAATCGTTTCCGACGAACAACCGGAAATCAAGCCAGCGCCGGCGAAAGCGCCCGTCGTGCCAGCACCGGAAAGCACAATCCAGCGCGCAAAAAATATGCAAAAGCCCGGCAACTGGCGCCAAGCCAGCTGGGACCCAAAATTTATCTACTGGGACTGCTACTCCGGCACGACCTGGACCTGCGCCTCGGTGACCGCTGAGTTTCGCTGCGTCCAACCATCGCTGAAGTTTCCGCAAGATAACGGTCGGCTGCCCCAACACAATCAGATCAGGCTGACCCATCCGCTCTCGTTTCCAGGTCGTACACAGTAAGTTCACCACTCCGTGTAATTTTGACATGTTGATGCATGAGCGATAAACTCGTTTCCAGTCGTTGATCCGCTGTATTCTTATTCGTAATTTGTCGAATAGTCGCCTAAACAATATATTTTTGGCGATAAACCAATCATTGGGATGGAAGCGCATGTCCTCCATTCTCAACAACGTATACACAGCGCGTCATTGAAACGAAAGAAATTCTCTAACGATTTTCTGGATACAGGAACGTTCAATGAAAATAGACGCGACTCCAAACAATAATGACTTGAAAGCGCAGATACAGGCGAAGCGCGACCAGTATATCGATGTCTTGAGAGAGCTTCTGGCTAAGTCGGCTGAGGGTGAGGAAGCCCTCCAACATGAAATAGAGCAACACTTCACGCGCTTGGGATGTCAGGTTGAAAGCATTTCAAGCAAACCAAATCATTATGTTTTGAATTCGGATTTTGCGATGGTTCGATCTGTGCAAGAGGCTGATCGGGTGAGCGTAGTCGGCGTACAACCGGGCAAAGGTGAAGGGCGTAGCTTACTTGTTTTTGCGCATCCAGATAGCGAGCCAGTAACTGACACGAGTCAATGGCAACACGATCCATTTGCAGGAGCGATTGAAAACGGTCGCATGTATGGTTGGGGAATCGCCGATGACCTGAGCGGGGTTGTCGCGATGATTTGCGCGCTTGAAGCGATTCAATCTGCCGGGTTGAAATTGTCTGGTCAGGTTATATGCGCCAGCGCTGTAAGCAAGCGCCGCGCGCAAGGTATCTACGCCGTCCTGGAGCGGGGTTACCATGCCGATGCAGGCATATATCTGCATCCGGCAGAATCAGGCGCCGGACTTGGTGACATAAAGGCGCGAGCATCTGGCTTGATGTACTTTCGTATCACGGTTCGCGGTCAACCTCCGGAAACATCTGAGCCTACCCACACACCGTTTTACCACCTTGCCATCAATTCAATTGATATAGCGTGGCAGGTATACCACGCCTTGACTGAGCTTGCCGAGCAACGAGCTGGACGAGTTCACCATCCGGCCTATGACGAGATCGGGCGCTCCACCAATCTGCATATTTCCCATATTCAAGCCGGAGACGCGACTCGTCCGGGTCGAGTCCCGTCTGCTGCGATTATGACTGGGGCAGTAACTTTCCCGCCAAATGAAGTGTTGTCTGATGTCCAGCGCGAAGTCGAAGCGGTTTTGCATCAAGTTAGCGACAGTGATCCCTGGATTCGGCAGCATCCGCTGGAATTGGACTGGTTGCAAGGAACGAGCGCTGTAGAAGTCTCGCAAGAAAGCGCCATCTATCAAACCGTAGCCGCTGCAATTCAGGGCGTCACCGGGACAACTCCGAGTGTGCAGTCCTTGCACGCCGGCAGTGAGATTCGCGCGCCGAATCTTTTCAAGGGAATACCAACAGTTGGCTTTGGTCCCCTGGCGGGAGATAATGTACAGAGTGGCGGCACTGATGAATGGGTCAGTATCGACGATTTTATCAATATGGTTGAGGTTGTAGCGAACATTATCGTCGATTGGTGTGGCTAGTTATCCGAAGTGGGCATCTAGTTATGAGTCAATTTGTTGCAAGAGAGGGGGTTTATGGACTGAAGTAATCCCTGAATCGCAAGACACACATAAGTGAAAGGACGAAAGCGCCATGTTGTTTAACAAACGGAAGTATCTATTGTTCGTGAGTATCGCACTTCTATTCATTGCTTCAGTCGTTGGCAGCGGGTTCGTACTCGTTGCGCAAGACATGAGCACCCTTGTAATTGCGCTTGCGGGCTCCCCGCCCACGTTTGACCCTCTGGCAGCTTCTGACAGTCGCGTTGATACGCCGTCGATCAATCTTTACAACTCCTTGCTTCAATATCTGCCGGGCGTCACGGAATGGGAGATGGAACTGGCGACGAGCATTGAACAAGCTGAGGACGGCCTGAGTTACACCTTCACGCTGGCGCCCGGTGTGATGTTCCATGATGGGACGGAACTCATGGCGGAAGATGTCAAGTACACGGTCGATCGATTGGTAGCGGTGAATATCGGCGTCTCCCGCAGTCTGGGCATGGTAACCGGCGCGGATGTCATTGACGATCAAACAGTGCAGATTAATCTCAACACGCCCTCCCCCGGGTTCCTGGGGGCGATCTCGCGCCTGTACATCCTGAATTCTGAGCTGGTGCAAGCGAATGCGATGGATGACGATTGGGGTCAAACCTGGCTGCAGAACAACGATGCTGGCAGCGGTCCCTATATGCTGACCTCGTTCACGCCAGAGCAAGAATTCACCATCGAGGCGTTTCCCGACTACTTCAAGGGTTGGGAAGGCAGCCACGTTGACCGCGCCATCTTCGTTGTGATCAAGGAAGAAAGCACGCGCCGTCTGTCACTTGAAAATGGCGACGCGCACTGGATCCAGGTTGGCAGCCCGGAGACGCTGGACGCGCTCAGCGAAAACCCAGCTTACACTGTCAACACCGATCCAACGCTCAACCAGCTTTACTTCGCGATGAATACACGTCATCCGGTATTACAGGATGCGCGCGTACGCAAGGCGCTGTCGCTGGTGTATGACTACGAAGGCCATGTGGAACTGGCGCGCAATGGCTATGCGGCGATCGCACGGGGTGTTATTCCTCCAGGCATTGTCTGCTTTGACTCATCGGTGCCGGAGTCTTACATGGACGTCGAGCAGGCACAGGCTTTGATGGCGGAGGCCGGCTATGCCGATGGCGGCTTAGAATTCACGATGGCTTATCAAGGTACATCCCCGGAAGAAACCGCGGCTATGCAGATCATGCAGGCTGGGGCGGCGCAGTTGGGCATCACCATCCGGCCCATGGCCATCGAGTGGCCCGCCAAAGTACAGGCGTATTCCGCGCAAGAAACGGCGCCTGATGTGGGTACGGTGTGGATGTACCCCTCGTTGCCTGATCCGGATCAGTTTTTCGGTAGACTGGGTGCGTCCGACCAGTCCGGTACTGGCGGCATCAACTTCTCCTGGTATAGCAATCAGGATAACGATGCGCTAATCGCGGCGGGCAAAGTCGAACTTGATCCTGAAGCGCGTTGCGAGATTTACAAGCAGGCTCAGGAGATATGGGATGCAGAAACGCCCTATGTCAATGTTGCTGTGGGCATGGCTCTTTCAGCATCACAAGTCAACGTCAAGGGATATCAATGGTCACCGCCACATAGCTATACCCAGAACGTCTACCAGTTATACTTTGACGACATGTAGGCTCGATATCGTTGCAACGGGGCGAGTGGGGTTTTGCCTCCCGCTCGCCCCGCCAGTGAGGTGATTCGCCTTGGGTGATTATGTACTCCGCCGACTGTATCAGGCCTTGTGGGTCCTGATCGCGGTGACGGTTGTTACCTTCTTCATTTCAAACTTGTTGCCCGGTGATCCGGCTCTATCGAGAGCTGGACAATTCGCTACAAGGGAGCAGGTGGAAACGACGCGCATACGACTCGGTCTCGATCAACCCTTGCATATCCAATATTTCAAATACATGCAGCGACTGCTGTCGGGCGATCTAGGAAAATCAATCACGTCGCGTCAGCCGGTCTTGAAAGAGCTTCGGGATTTCCTCCCGGCAACGCTGGAATTGACGATAGCAGCCTTCTGTTTCACACTTACGATAGGTGTGCCATTGGGCATCGTTGCCGCATCAACCCGATCACGCTGGGTCAAATCGACGATTATTTTGTCGTCCCTGGTTGGCGTCGGGATTCCGGTGTTTTGGGCTGGGCTGGTCTTCCAGCTGGTGTTTGCTGGACGATTGGATATTTTGCCCTTGTCGGGACGCTTGACTTGGACGGTTCCGCCGCCGCCGAGCGTGACCAATATGTATCTTATTGACTCAATCTTGGCAGGACAATGGGAGACGTTCAAAGACGCGCTAATACATCTCATCTTGCCGGCGTTCACGTTGAGTCTTGGACAAATCGGCGCCATGGCGAGGACGACGAATTCGGCGATGGCAAGTGTATTTCACCGCGACTATGTGCGAACGGCGCATGCCAAGGGGCTTTCCCAAAAGAAGGTGCTATGGTCCCACGTATTGCGCAATGCACTGTTGCCGGTCGTCACCGTTTTGGGCCTCTATGTAGGGTTTATGTTGAATGGGGCATTGCTGATTGAGATCATCTTCTCCTGGGGAGGGCTGGGCACATATGCATGGATTGGCATTTTCCGTAACGACATCACTGTCATTATGGGAGTGACACTTATGGCAAGCCTGACCTTTATGTTTGTCAATCTCATCATTGACCTGACGTATCCATTTCTTGATCCCCGAATCACATACTGATAGTGTCAAGTTTGCGATCTTATGAGTAAAGAAAACAGTTCTCCCGCCGATCGGTCATTTCCCGTTCTGGATGAAGACATCGGGGCATGGCAAAAATTCAAAAAGAGTCGATTTGCGCTTGCTGTACGGCATAACCCGCTATCGATACTGGGTATTATTATTCTGGTCTTGTTGATCGTTATGGTGCTGTGGCCGGAGCTGTTTACCTCCCAAAGCGCCACCCTCCTCAATTTGCGGAACAAATTTCTGAACCCATCCGCTGATCACCCCTTCGGTACGGACCATATGGGGGTAGATATTTTCTCGCGGGTGATTTACGCCGCGCGCACAACCATTTGGGTAGTCTTCGTTGTACTGAGTATTGCCACTGGACTGGGTTTTATTGTTGGCTCGCTGGCGGCTTACATGGGAGGCCGGGTTGACAGCATTCTGATGCGCTTGACGGATGTCTGGATGGCATTTCCTTCGCTTGTGCTTGCAATCGCCCTGAACGCGGCTTTAGGACGTGGTTTATTTCAAACCATGTTGGCAGTTGGCTTTTCCTGGTGGCCATCTTATGCACGACTGATCCGCGCACAGATTATGAGCGTTAAAAATGAGGAATATATCCTTGCGGCCAGAGCGCTTGGGGCGGGCCATTTTCGCATATTGCTGCGGCATATATTCCGCAATGCTTTTGACCCCATAATTGTAAACATCACGATTGATGTCGGTTTTGTTGCCCTGGCAACCGCCGGGCTAAGTTTTCTGGGATTGGGCATCGAACCGCCGACACCGGAATGGGGACGTATGGTGGCTGAGGGACGCGATTACTTGCTTGACCAATGGTGGGCGTCGACCTTCCCAGGTCTGGCATTATTTTTGTTCGTTGTCGGGTTCAATCTGCTTGGCGAGATTGTAAGAGATTGGCTCGACCCAAGTAATGTTGGGCGAAGTTGATCAGGAGGAAAATATTGTATCACTGTCATCCGTAACATTTCATTGAGTCGATTTAGCTTGAAAGAAGCATTTTGAAGTCCATTTGTCAATTTAAGGAGGTTTGTAATGCGTTCACACTTGTTCTGGGACCAATTCGCAGATATTTCCGTTAATCGCCTTGTCAATCCGGGAAAAGGCGAGCCTTTCCTGATCATCGCTGATCCCAAGAATGATCTGAATCTGGCTGAAGCGCTGCTCACGGCTGGCCAGCGTTCCGGTGCAAACACTACGTTGATCGTCAAAGACTGGTACGAAGAAGGGACTGTTAGCGACCCGGGTCCTGTGGTGTCCAGCGCCATATTGAGCAGCAAGTATGTACTCTCGCTCTGCGGTGGCATTGTGCGGGCTCCGGCCATGCAAGAAGCGCGCAACAATGGCACGCGCCATTTGTCCGCGGTGGTCGAAGGCATTGAAGACTATTGCATCGCCGCGCTGCTCAACGTTGATCTGGACAAGATGTTTGAGAATGCCGATATCATTGCCCGCCTTTGGCAAGAGACCGATGAATGTCGCGTCACATCGCCCTATGGAGCCGACATTACCTTCAAGATGGGAGGACGCCCTAGCCTGGTGAGCGACGGCGCGCTCACCTACGACGGCGAAGTTGACTTTTACCCGGGCGCGCAGGTGTCTATCGCGCCGCTCGAAGAGAGCATCAACGGCACGATTGTGGTCGATGCCAGCGATAACGTCAGCGGCCTGGTTCACAACCATTATTCACTCGTCGTCGTCAACGGCGTGATTACCGAGGTCATCGGCGATGGGGAAGGGGATGCGATGCGCACCTGGCTGGAGACGCGCAACGACGACGTCATTTACAAGATCTGCCATTTCAGCATCGGCCTGAACCCCAAAGCAGGCATCTCCGGCCACTTGATGGAAGATGAGCGTGTGCTGGCGTCGGTAGACTTCGGTTTTGGCTATCAAGATCCCAAGTTTGGCGGCACAGTGGGGTATAGTCCCTACCACGCGGATATCATGATGGCTAACCCGGACATCTATCTTGACGGCAAGCTCATGAGCACCGCGAACAGGCTGGAAGATGGCTACGGCTTCCACCAGCTGTAACGCTCGTATTGCAGCTGGCAGCGTAGTTCGCTGGCGGTGAGTCTCCCAATTCAGGCTTAGGCGTTGGTAGTTGACGCTGTTTCAACCGTGATTCGCCTAAGCCTGTTGTATAATCGCCTGGATTCTCCGCACTATGCCAAAACATCGCCGCTAAATGATCGTTGAACACATTGCCACAATTGGCTGTGTACTTGGTATAACGCTGGTATCCCTTTTTGGCAGATGATACAGGACAAGGAAGCGCGAGCATGGCATATCGTGTTCTAGGTCGTACTGGTGTCAAAATAGCGCCGCTTGGGTTGGGAACTGGCAATTTCGCCGATCCCACCCCGGAAGATGAGGCTGGCCGCATCATCAATCGAGCCATCGATGCGGGAATCAATCTGATTGATACCGGTAATTCGTATACCAATGGAGAAAGTGAACGCTTCATTGGACGCGCTTTGGCCAAGGGGGATCGTCGGCATGAGGTCATTCTAGCGACCAAAGTATTTTATAGAGTTGGCTCAGGACCAAATGATGAGGGCTTGTCGCGTCTCCATCTCATTCGCGCCTGTGAAGACTCCTTGCGGAGACTAAAGACGGACTACATTGACCTCTATCAATTGCATCGACCATCGCCGTCCATTCCCTTCGACGAAACCTTGGGCGCTCTGACTGATTTAGTGCAGCAGGGTAAGGTGCGTTATATCGGCAGTTCAGTGCATCCAGCTTGGAAAATCATGGAAGCCATCATGGTTAGTGAATTGAAAGGCTATGCGCGTATCGTCTGCGAACAGCCGCCTTATAATTTGCTCGACCGCCGTATTGAAAACGAAATTGTCCCAATGTGCCAAGCGCATGGACTGGGGCTAATCACCTGGTCACCGCTGGCGCAGGGTGTCTTGGCTGGTCGCTATTCCAGCGCGACTGAATTGCCGGTTGACTCACGAGGAGCGCTTCGCGGGGGCATTTATTCCCAGCGAATCACTCAGCCCGGCATTGAGATAGGCGACAAAGTGATCAGTCTGGCTGCGGATCATGGTATTTCCCCAGCCCAACTGGCAACACTATGGGTGAAAGATCAGCCAGGCATCACGGCGCCACTCATTGGACCGCGCACCCTTGAACAGCTTGAGCATTTGCTGCCGGTTTTGGATATGACCTTAAGCGATGAACTGGCGGAGGCATGTGATAGATTGGTTCCGCCGGGTAGCGCGGTTGCGAGTTTCTATAACAGCGCCACCTGGATGAAACAACGGGTGATCTAAAGGTCACCTGCAATACGCTTTCATTTGTTCACATAGGCCAGCGGGACTGTCGTTTCGGCGAAAGCTCTGGTCCAGCAAATCGGCTTAGAGGAGTGCATCCATAATGGCTAGTATAAAGATTGAGTTGTCAGGCGGTGGTATCTTTTACGCTCGCTTGCTAGAGGACGAAGCACCCAAGACCTGCGCGACGCTAATGTCGCGACTTCCCTTTGAATATCAGTTTTATCATAGCATTGTCTCTGGGCAGGCACTTGTTGCCCTTCCCCCGGACCTGACTGTCGAGCGCGAGAACCAGCGTGTGGCTGGCATACCCGCCGGCGCCTTGTCATTTCTGGTCAAAGATGAGTCGGTTTTAGTGCCCGATGAAATCTATATCGCTTACGGTATTTTCATCTCGCGTGGTTTGACAGTGGATATGAAGCAGCCCGTTAACGTTTTCGCTCAAATTGATGATGATCTTGAATCTCTGGCAACTTGCTGCCGGCGTGTGCTGATGGAAGGCGCGGAAGTCATCGCTTTTAGCCTGGCGGATAACTAAGCCAGGCTGTGATCGTGTCTGAAAAAGGGCATATTCATACCGTTTTGGGCAAGATTGAGCCGTCATTTCTCGGTAGAACGCTCATGCACGAGCATATTTTCTGCGACCTGTACCGTGTAACTGGACGGTTAAATGAGATGCTCAATGATGAAGCACTGTCGGTAGAAGAGTTGTCGGCTCTTCGCAAGGCCGGCGGGACAGCACTCGTCGAGGTGACAACGCCAGATATGGGACGTGATCCCGAAGCGCTGTGCCGAGTCGCTGAGAAAACGGAACTCCATATCATCATGGGAACCGGCTGGTATCGTCAGCCTTTCTATCCGCCTGAGATCGATAGACTGTTAACGCATGAGCTGGCGGATATGATGATCGCGGAACTCACGGATGGCGTCGAGGGAACAGGAATCCGTGCCGGCATAATTGGTGAGATTGGCGTCCATTCGGACTATGCGACAGCGCAAGAAGAAAAAGTCCTGCGGGCGGCTGCGCGCGCGCAAAGAGCGACCGGCGCGCCGTTAACGACACATGCCTCCATGTATCCTGTCGGCCTATTGCAGCTTGAAGTCCTAAAGGACGAGGGTGCGGATATAGGCCGGGTAATCATCGGTCACTGTGACACCTATCTCGACCAATCCTATCATCTGGCAATTCTGGAAGCCGGTGCTTATGTACAGTTTGACACAGTTGGTCGTAATCACATGAATCCCGATTCGCGGCGGGCGAGCGCCTTTGTCGAGCTGGCGCAGCTTGGCTGGAGGCATAAATTGCTCCTCTCAAGCGATCGCTGTCATCGAAGTGACCTATGTGCGTTTGGAGGAGTGGGTTACGGCTACGTGTTTACAGGATTCTTTGACATGTTAAGGGCTAAGGGTATTGATGATGAAACACTGGATACAATTACGATAGAGAACCCTCGGCGCGCCTTGGCCTGGTAGATTCGCTTTTGCTAGACAGGAGATACGACTCGCTTGTCTCGTCCAGCCGACGAGCGTAATTGTACATCGCCACAGAATCCCTCCAATCGCCTTCCGCGAGCTGCAGCCGGCCAATTCGGATCAGGTCAGATACCAAAGAGGTCTTTGATCTCAGAAATCGGTCTCTTGTGGCTATGCGACCGGCAGTAAATGAAGCCGTACCGATTGCTGCTGCCTTCGATTCATTCGACAATCGCAGCATGGACGCTCCACAAGTAATCCCTCTCGATAAACTGGTACTCCGACACGACCTGGCCCCGCGTCTCGACGACCGCGACGACGAATTGGTCGAGCAATATGCCTAAATCTTTGACGCCCTGCCGCCGATAGAAATCAGTCAGCATAACGAAGTCATCGATGGTTGGCACCCTTATCTAGCCGCCCAACGCGCCGGCGTCGCTGAGATCGCCTATGTCGTCAAGACCCAGGACGACGATCTTGCCGACCTGATGTTGGAAGCCAATCGCAAACATGGCGTCCAGTACACCCGGGGTCAGCGCAAAGCGTATGGGGTGAGGTTGCATGCGCGTGGCATGTCGGCAAGTTGCTCCAACGACCGGTTTTTGTTATTCTCTATTAATATGAAGAAGATAGATCCGCGTGTCGCACGCACCCGCAAAGCCCTCCACCATGCCCTTATCTGTCTAGGGCCGAAGCGGGGCTACGAAAATCTCACCGTCAGAGCTGTGACGGCGTATGCCGGCGTCAGCCACGTGACCTTTTATCGTCACTACAAAAGCCTGGACGACCTGTTATTAGAGATCGTTAAGACCTCCCTTGCAGACCTAATTGGGCTTATACGAAAGCAAGATACGGTCTTCGATGAAATGATGGCGACGTTCACCTACATCAAGGAGCATCAACAGCAGTTTCATGCCTTTATCGAGCTCCCGCTGACGCATCCGGCTCGTGACCTGTTCAAGGAAGAAATGGGAAACTTCATCGTCGAACGCTACGTGGCGCAGGACCCGACTCGTGTGCCACTGGCAGTGACGGTGAATCACCTCCTTGAGTCCACCTACGATATGCTCCGTTGGTATCTGAACTACATAGATGACTACACTCCCCAGCAGGTAGCAGTCATGCACATTGACCTGATCGTCAAAGCTGCCGAGTCCACAACAGTGGTACTGCGCGAAGACTGGCTTGAGCAGCATCCTACCCGTCAGAGCGACCGCGGAGTCCCCGCCGACGAGCCAAATCCTGATACGCTAAACTGAACGGCTATTGCCGCGCCTAGCAGGCAGAGCCGTCGGCAAACTCAAGCAACAGCACTTGTACTAAACGCACGACACCCACAAGCATCCCTAGCCCTTCAAGCCCATGGTGGCGATACCGGTGGTGATGTAACGTTGCAAGAAGGCGAAAATGATCGTAATCGGTAGCATACTCAGCACGGTCATCGCCAGCAGATAGTGCCACTGCGTATCATGTTGGGACTCGAACAAGTTCAGCGCAACCTGGATGGTGAAGTTGTCGCTGCGCGTGAGTACGACCAGGGGCCAAAGAAAGTCATTCCAGCGCCACATGATCGAGAATATGGCCAAGGTCGCCATCGCCGGCGCCGAGAGCGGCAATATGATACGCCAGTATATGAACCACTCAGAGGCCCCATCGACCCGCGCAGCTTCCAGCAATTCATCGGGCAAGGTCAACATATACTGTCGTAGCAGAAAGATACCGGTCGGCGTCGCCAGCGTCGGAATGATCACGCCTAGCAGATTATTCAGCCAGCCGAATGACATGACGATGAGGAACTGCGGTGCGAGGACTACTGTACTGGGCACCAGAATCGTGACCAGAAACAAGCCGTAGGTCCAATCACGTCCGGGAAATCTGTACTTGCTTAGGGCAAATGCCATCATGCTGTTGAACAGCAGCGTCAAGGCGGTGGCGGAGACGGTGACGATGGCACTGTTGCGGAAGTATTGCAGGAAGTTGAAGCGGTCTAGCGGATCGGTATAGTTGTTCAAAGCCAAACCTAATTCACGCACGGCCCGACTGGTGGATCGATGCACTTTGATCAAGCCTCCGTCTGGATTCTGCGGATCAACCAGGTGGCGCTCCAATCCAATGCGGCGCACCTGCGCCAACATTCTCATCGTGCCATCCTCAAGCGTGACCTCATACAATGGCAGCGGCTTGTCAAAACCCTCCACTTCAACGGTCCGATCGACATAGGGCAGGAACTCCGGCGGAAATCGTGTGATGGCGGCCGGCGTCTTGAAGGAGCTGGCTACGCCCCACAAGACGGGACCCAACATCAGGATTGTTCCCACTGTCAAATATAGGTAGGTAAAGATGTCGGTGATATCCAGCTGTGTCCTGCCGCGAGTGGCAAAGATCGCCCTGATGACAGCCATCGTGACCTCCCTTGATTACTGCCGCACGTTCAGGCGAGCAACGAGACGCTGAATAAGGATAAGCGCGATGAGGATAAGGGCGACGAGCATGGACGCGGACGCCGCCAGTCCGAAGTTGCGTATGTTTTCGGCAAAAGCGACGTTGTAAATGTATTGCATGATGTACTGTGTCGCGGTGCCTGGTCCGCCCTCGGTCAATACATACACATGATCGAAGACCTGTACCGATCGTACAAAAGACAAGAGAAGCACGACAACTAGAATCGGACGCAGCAAGGGCAAGGTTATATACCGGAAGCGCTCCCAGTTGGTGGCGCCGTCAATGGTGGCCGCTTCGTAGAGGGTTGGTGGTATCGCTTGCAAACCTGCCAGAATTATCAGCGTATAAAATCCCAGGTTGGCCCATACGCCGACGAATACCGTCCAGAATTTCGCCCAGGCGCTGATGAAAAGGAAATTGATCGGTTCCAATCCGACAGCGGTAAGCAGACCGTTGAGTAAGCCCGTCCGCTGCAGAATCCAGCCCCACAGCAAGGCGACAACAACCGACGAGAGCAATACTGGATAGAAGAATACGCCGCGAAAGAATCCACGCGCCCTAATCTTGCGGTTGAGCACCTGCGCGGTCATCAACGAGACCAGCATGATGCCGGAGACTTCAAAGAAAACATAGCTCACCGTGTTGTGCACACCGCGCCAAAAGAGGTCGGTGGCACAGCTATTCGCGTCAAGATAGTCGCGGCAATCGAGCAAGACTTCAAAATTGCGCGTGCCGACAAAGGGCCGTTTGCTAGGGATTACCGACGTCCCGCCGCTGAAGCCATAGTGGAAGTTCAGCAAAATCGGAAAGACGCCGAAAATGATATAGAGCAGGAGATTGGGGATGACAAACAGGTAGGCCATCCGCTTCATTCCAATTATGCCTTGCATACCGTCAAAGCATAAGCCTATGGCATTCATCGGAATGCTGATTATGAGGAAGGGAATCCTCCGGAGATGAGACCTCATCAGGGAAATGGCTGGGACCATGTGCTGTGCAAACATAGTCCCAGCTTCAGATTCAGCGTTAGCCGGAGGTGGCGATGGCGGTGTCGATATCGGATTGTATCCGCCCCAGCGCTTCATCAATGCTTAGCTCGCCAACGATGGCCTGCGTTATGCGATCGCGAGAGGCGTTCATCATGACGCCACCGTATTGGTGTGTCCAGTAGGTGTAGGCGAGGGACGAAACCCCATCGGCATCGGTGGCGAAGACCGACAAGGACGTTTGCACCTGTAGCAGATCCGATTGGAAGTTCAAGCCAGACTCGACCAGACCGCTATGCTGTGGGATCAAGAGCGTGGCTTCCGACCAGGCCCGATAGGCGTCTTCCGATGCCATGTATTCCATCACTCGGGTTACTTCCTCGGGATGTTGAGTAGCGCGCACGGCCGCCCAAACAGCGCCGCCTGGCATACCGGTACAAGTGACCGGTCCGCAGGGGTTGGGCACGGCTTCCCAATCAAATGCGTCACCGATGTTCTGCGAGAACGAAGTCAGTTGCCAGTTACCGGAGTAGTAGAACACCAGGTTGCCATTGATGAATTCGTCACGGCCGTTGCGGGCGGAATCTCCCCCAGCCCAAATATCCAGCGGCATCGAGCCATCATTGTGCAAGCCCACGAAATACTCGGCAAAAGCGGCGAAACCCTCGTCGTCAGCGATATTGGGATTGCCCTCATCATCAAAGAGGGTCGCGCCGAACCCGATCGCGGGGCCGCCGATGCGATGGCCGGAGCGGTCGAGGGCCATGGCAAAGTCCACCCCGGTTGCTTCGCGCACGGCGTTCGCCGCCGCCGCCCATTCTTCCCAGGTTACGGCGTCGGATGTGTCGCTAGGCACCGCGACACCAGCCTGTTCAAATAGCGTCCGGTTGATGTAGGGACCGGTCACGGTGACATCGTAAAAGATGCCGCTGATCGCATTGCCCCCAGCCGGATTCATCACCTCGATTGTGGTGGCGAAGTTGCTATCCCAATACTCAGCATCTTTTACATACGGTCTCATGTCTAGGTAGTAGTCTGCCAGGGCAACTATTCCCGTGGTTTTCATGATATCTGGACCTTGACCCGTCTCTAACTGCAAGGGCAAAGATTCTAATATAGTCTGGTACGGAACGATGTCGAGAACGACGTCAATGTCCGGGTTGGACGCTTCAAACACTTCAATGAGCTGATTGTAGATATCGACCTGAATGCTGACCATATCGGCCATTACCCGCACCTCAACAGGATCCTGTGCCGTGATCCCTGTCGTGGAAACGAGCAACACAACGACTAACGCGAAAACTCGGCTGGCTACGGAAAGACTGAGACGTGATACGTTGAACATTGTGCCTCCACAGCGGAAACTACATTGACTATGTAACGGTTTTACAATAACCGTTACATAGTTGGCAAGTGTCAGAAAAAATACGACGGCAGCACAGCGATTGTCATATTTATTGTTTAGTTTGCGTTGATACCATGCATGGAATGCGTGCATTGGAGGCGACATGGCCACGCCAAACAACGCCTAAGACGGTTTCTTTCCCTGGATACGAGAATCCATTGGCGCCGTCTCAGAAGGCAATCCGTAGACGCCGCGTCTTGGCATCGAACGGTTGGGCATAGCGCAGGGTAGTCGCGGCGTTGGCATGGCCGGCTCGCGCTTGCATATCTTGCAGTGGCGCCCCACTGATCAGCGCCAGGGTGATATGCGTCCGCCGCAGGTCATGCGCCGACAGGTGGCCAATGCCGGCGCGTTCGCTGCTGAGATGGAGCAAACGCACAATGGTCAGCGCGCTCATCGGCGTATCGGCTTCGAATTTGGGATTGCGCCAGGCGGTCATGGTCGGGAAGATGCAGACGCAGGCTCTAGCTTGCGCCTCCCATAGGGCGTACAAGGCCTGTAGTGTCGCATCAGTGGTATCGGCAATCACTTCAAAGCTGCGGAAGACTCCGTCCTGCAGCAATTCCGACTCCATGAAGGCCTTTCGTCCGGCGGCAGTGTAGTCTTCGATACGCCGGATGCGATCCAGAATTTCGCGACAGTAGGGGCGCTGATCTTTTGTCACAGGCTTTGAGCTTCCTTGAGAATGGTCGCCCGATATTCTTCGCGCAAGTAGCGGCGATCTACCACGTCCACACGCCGGCCCAACAAGCGCTGCAAGCCTTGGGTCAGCCGAACGTGGTCGCGCAGCTTGTATCCGGCTTCGAACTCGATCAGGAAGTCGATATCGCTATCCGTGCCCATTTCTCCACGTACCAGCGACCCAAACAGGGCGACTTGACGGGCGCGGTGTTGCCGCGCGAGCGCCATAATCTGGTCTCGCTGCTGTCGTATATCGTCCCGGGTGTGTATCGTCTGGGTTGCCATTTGTTTCCAGTCGGGCTTGATCTATAGCTTCCAATTGATTGTTCACAATGTAATTCATATTCTGGTGATCCACAGCGCTGCCCAGCATGGGCGCGACTCCACCATGGTGACAATAGTCGCCGATCTCGCGGAGTTTGACCCACCGGCCGCGCGGAAAACCACGTCTATGGCGGATCAGATGCTCCACCACGCTCAAGCCTGTGGGACGCCACGCTAGCGTGGGACGCATGGTCATGCGGAAGGTGGCAGAAGCGCTAGGATGCTGGACAAGGCCCGATCTGCTTATCGTAATATGCCGCGGTGGTCAGGACCCTAGTAAAGCTTATGAGTTAGAACATCCGCGACGCAATATCTAGACCGGGATAGCGTCCCCACGATAGGCGAGAACAATCTGAGCCTCCGGCACGCCGCGCGCCAGCAGTGCGTCCACCAGTAACTTGTCATGCCGATCCAGTGCAATGACCACCCGGTCACCGGTCAGGCGCGCTACCAGCGCCGCGCCGACCAGGCGCTTGTCCCGCACCTTTGCAATGTCAACGATCGTATAAATCTGCTCGGATTCGTTCACTGTCAAATAGGCAAGGTCATTCAAACCCTCGCCTGTGTACCCTTCCAGTTCTTCCACGAGGACCTCTTTTAGAGTGGCGGTATCCATTTCACGATCTCCTCGGCTATTGGGTCAAAGACGACAAGATGTAACTATCTATATTTCCGAAGACGGCGATGCAGTCATCAGGCAGCGGCATGCCCGCCACAAAATCGTCTCGAACAGGAAATAATGAAGCTCTATCCCAGCCGACAAACCTGCACCATTTAGCGCCGAGCGGCAAATATTGTCGCTAATTCGCGTGATATTTAACAGCGGAAACTCGCTGAGATAACCTAACGCGTAGTTGGTCTCAACGCAGGTTATTGGGCTGCTTGAATTGGTCTTTATTCCCAAACACCATGCTGCAGCTCACTAATTAAGCACTACAAAACAGATGGCGGGCAATGCTTAGTTATATATTCAGACGCTTGCTTTACATGGGGATCGTGCTTTTTTGGGTCTCGGTTCTGTCGTTCTATATTATCAACTTGCCACCCGGCAGTTGGATCCAGAATTACGCTCTCGAACTTGAGGCTTCGGGCGATATTGTCGATGAAGCAGAACTCGAATTCTTGCTGCAGCGCTACGGACTCGACCGTCCTTTACACGAACAATACATTCGCTGGTTCGTTCCACTGGTGACGGAGGGAGACTTCGGTCAGTCATTTGAATGGGGTCAGCCGGTATGGCCCTTGATCAAAGAGCGCCTTTTCTTGACCATGACGGTGTCGCTGGCATCGATCATTTTTGTGTATGTCGTATCGATACCGATCGCCCTGTATTCAGCTATCAATCAGTATTCGATCGGCGATTATTTCTTCTCCTTCATGGGCTTGATCGGCCTGGCAACGCCGAATTTCCTCATCGCCCTGGTGCTGATGATCATCATGCTGCGCGTATTTGGCGTGACGCCGGGTGGCTTGTTCTCGCCGGAGTATCTGCGCGCTCCCTGGAGCCTGGCAAAATTCTGGGACATGTTGACGCATTAGCCGGTGCCGGTTGTGGTCATGGGCACGGCGGGTACGGCCGGCATGATCCGCATTTTGCGCGCTCAACTGCTGGACGAATTCCAGAAGCAGTATGTGATCACAGCGCGCGCGAAGGGCTTGCGCGAGCGTTTCCTCATCATCAAGTATCCCTTGCGGATGGCCTTCAATCCAATCGTGAGCAGCATCGGCAGTCTGCTGCCTCAAAACGTCTCGGGATCCGCTATAGTCTCCATTGTGTTGGGTTTGCCCACGACTGGTCCGCTTTTGCTGCGCGCCTTAATCGCCCAAGACACCTACGCCGCCGCTAGCATGCTCTTGATGCTCAGTGTTTTGACCGTTGTGGGCGTTTTCGTGTCCGATCTGCTTCTCATGTGGCTTGATCCGCGGATTCGTTATGAAAGGGGCAATTAGTGACGCCTGAGCCGAAGGGCGAAGTCAGCCGCCTGAATATCGATGAGCTGCTGAATTACGAGATACTGTCACAGCGGCAATTGATCTGGCGCAAGTTCAGACGCCATCGCGTAGCGTACTTCTGCTTTATTTTCCTGGTCCTGTTTTACGCCCTGGCGATCTTCGCTGAGTTCTTCGCGCCCTATGGCGCATTCACGCGTGACACCGATTTCCTTTACGCGCCGCCGACGCCCATTCACTTCGTCGATGAAGATGGCACATTCAGCTTGCGCCCCTTCGTTTACAAGATCGTCAACGAGTTGGATCTCAATACTTATCGACGCAAATATATCGAAGCCGCGAGTGAGAAATTCCCCGTGAGATTCTTTGTCCGGGCGGAACGCTATCGCTTGCTGGGCTTCATCGAAACGGATATCCACTTGTTTGGCGTTGACGACGGCGTGGTGATTTTCCTATCCGGCACTGACGGTTTAGGGCGGGATTTGTTCAGCCGCATGCTATTGGGCGCTCGCACATCGCTGTTCGTCGGTTTGCTGGGGCTGGCTATCGGCTTTGTCCTGGGCTTGATCTTCGGCGGCATTTCCGGTTACTATGGCGGCGGCGTAGATATGCTGATCCAGCGGATGATTGAGTTCCTGCAGTCACTGCCAACATTGCCGCTCTGGATGGCTCTTGCCGCACTGGTCCCGCCGGATTGGACGCCGATTCAGGTCTACTTCGGCATCTCCCTGGTATTGGCGACGGTCGGCTGGACCGGTCTGGCGCGCGTCGTCCGCGGAAAACTAATCAGCCTGCGGGAGGAAGACTACGTGCTGGCGGCGAAGCTCTCCGGCTTGAAGGAGGGCGCCATCATCACGCGGCACATTTTGCCCGGCTTCCTCAGCTATCTCATCGTGCATCTGACGCTGGCGATACCGCATATGATTCTCGGCGAGACCGCGCTCAGCTTCCTCGGTTTGGGAATTCAGCCGCCGGCCGTCAGCTTGGGCACGCTGCCGCAAGATTCACAAAACGTGCAGACCGTGACGATCAATCCCTGGCTGCTCTATCCGGGCGCAGTGGTGGTCGCCATTGTCATCGCCTTCAACTTCCTGGGCGATGGGCTGCGCGATGCCGCCGACCCCTACAAGCACATCTAGGACGAATCAATGAACGACGTGCTGCTGCAAGTAGAAGATCTCAAGGCGCATCTGCCTTTGGAAGAGGGTCTTCTGAAAGCCGTCGACGGTATCAGCTTCACGATCCGCCGTGGCGAAACGATGGGTTTGGTGGGCGAATCTGGCTGTGGCAAGAGTATGGCGGTGAACACCATCATGCGCCTGGCGCCCGGCTTCGCCCAGATCGACGGTGATGTCACCTACCATCCGGCCGAACGTGAGCCAATTAACATCACAGAGCTCGATCCATTCGGCCCTGAGATTCGCGATATTCGCGGCGGCGAGATTGCCATGATCTTCCAGGAGCCGATGACGTCGTTCTCGCCATTGCATACTATCGGCAATCAGATCATTGAAGCCATTCGCATTCATCGTACCGACGATAAGAAGGAAGCGACCAAGATCGCCATCGATTTGCTGCAACGGGTCGGCATGTCCAATCCGTCGCAGCGCATGAACGAATATCCGCACCAGCTTTCCGGCGGCATGCGGCAGCGCGCCATGATCGCGATGGCCCTGTCTTGCGAACCATCGCTTTTGATCGCCGATGAGCCGACAACCGCGCTCGATGTGGCGGTGCAGGCGCAAGTCTTGCAGCTCATGCGTGACTTGCAGAGCGAGTTTGGCATGTCGATTCTATACATAACGCATGACCTGGGTGTGATCGCACGGATGGTGCAGGTGGTGGCCGTGATGTACCTGGGCCGCATAGTCGAATTCACCGATGTGGACAGTCTCTTTTACAACGCGAAGCATCCTTAAACAGCGGCGCTGATCCAGTCGATCCCGAAGATCGGAAAGAAGTCGCGCGACCGATTGGAGACGATTCGCGGCGCCGTGCAGGTACCGATCAATCGTCCGCCCGGCTGCGGTTTCTACCCGCGTTGCTCGGCCGCCATTGAAGGCCTCTGTAACCGCGTCGATCCGCCACTGGTTCAGATTGAAGACGACCATGCTGTCGCGTGCTTCGTTTACCCGGAAGTCGTCGATACAGTTGGCGAAAGCCTGCCGGAAGGCGCGACTCATGCGGTCTGACGAAACGATTCTGCAAGTCAAGGCGCTGAAGAAGTACTTTCCAATCGAGAAGGGCATGCTGCGCCGGCAGGTGGGGCAGGTCAAAGCCGTCGACGATGTCAGCTTCGAGATCAGGCGGGGCGAGGTACTGGGCTTGGTCGGGGAGTCCGGCTGCGGCAAGACGACGCTCGGACGCTGTGTCTTGCGCGCCATAGACCCAACCGACGGCGAGATCAATTTACGGACGAGCGACGGCGTTACGGTTGACATTGCGGCGCTCGACAAGCGGGAACTCCGCCTCCTGCGCAAAGAAATGCAAATGGTCTTTCAGGACCCTTTCTCATCGCTTTCGCCGCGCATGACCGTGCTCGATATCATCGGCGAACCGCTGTGGGCGCAGGGCGTCCGCGGGAAGGAACTGGAGAACGCCGTCAGAGAGTTGGCCGACCTGGTTGGCTTAAACATCGGCCATTTGAATCGCTATCCCAATGCCTTCAGTGGCGGCCAGCGTCAGCGCATCGGTATAGCGCGCGCCTTGGCGACGCACCCAAGTCTGATCGTCGCTGATGAACCGGTATCGGCCTTAGACGTGTCTATCCAGGCACAGATCCTGAATTTGCTGCAAGATCTGCAGGAAAAACTCGGCCTGACGTATCTGTTCATCGCCCATGACCTCAGCGTTGTCGAGCATATCGCCAATCGCGTCGCGGTGATGTATGTCGGCAAGATTATCGAACTGGCGGATACGGAAGAGCTCTATCTCAATCCAAAGCATCCATACACAGAGGCGCTGCTGTCGGCAGTACCGAAACCAGACCCGCGCCTTGAAGAGCAAGAGATCATCCTGAGCGGCGAGGTCGCCAATCCGGCCGATCCGCCCAGTGGCTGTTTATTCAATCCACGCTGCCAATACGCCCAGGATCGTTGCCGCCAGGAGACGCCGGCACTGGAAGAAGTCATGCCGGGTCACTTCGCCGCTTGTCATTTTGCTAGGGAGTTGGAATTGACCGGTGTGGCGATGTAAAGTTATGACGTTTGACTGTGGGCTGTGCACGTAGGCTCACCTGAGGCATTTATGGGACAGGACAGTCGGGAGGAGGCGTATTGGCAAACACGGGCATAATCTGTATTAATGCAACGAAAACACATTCACTGGAGGAAAGAACGATGTCAAAGTTTAGCTATCGAACACTCTGGCATTATGCTCATACTGATTCTGGCGCTCCCGGCCTTTGCTGTCGCTGCGCAAGACGGTTAGTCGTCGGCGGACAACTTAAGGACCTGGTCGCTGGCTGAGTATAAAGCCTCGACCGGCAACACCATCGGCATGTTCAATGAAGCGCCGATGCTGGCGGACATGGTCGCAGCCGGTGACCTGCCATCAGTCGAAGAGCGCTTGCCGGACCGCGGCGATATCATGGTCGTTCAGCCGCGCGAATCCATCGGGACCTATGGCGGCGAGATTACCTTTAACGCTACCAATCCGACTTCTTTCGGCAACACCGGCTTCACCGCCTGGGATCAGCATCTGACGGGATTCTCGACCAATTGGGAGATTGTCTTCCCCGAAATCGCCAAGAGCGTCGAGCTGTCTGACGATTTGCTGACAGCGACCGTCACCTTGCGCAGTGGCATGAAATGGAGCGATGGCACTCCGGTCAGCGCCGACGATGTCATGTTCTGGTACGAAGACATCATGCAGCACGAAGAGCTGCCAAATTTGTCTAATGCTCTCAAGCCGGGTGGTACGGCGCTCGTGGTTGAGAAAGTTGACGACATGACCGTCAGCTTCACTGCCGCGCAGCCGAATCCGGCATTTCCGATTGTTGTGGCGCGTAGCAGCCAGGGCTTCCCGCTGGCGCCAGGCCACTACCTGAAACAGTGGCACGCCGACTACAACGAGGACGCGCAAGCGCTATCCGAATCCGAAGGTTACGATACCTGGGCCGGCGCCTTCCAATTCCACATGAACGGCCAGACCGGGCAGAACGACTTCGAGCTGGATTTGCCGGTGTTTAAGCCGTGGACCCTCGATCAAGTAGATGACTTCGGCAACAAGTTCTACGTGCGCAACCCCTACTACTGGAAGGTCGATACCGAGGGCAATCAGTTGCCCTACATCGATCGCCAGGTTCGCTTGCTGCTCGGCGAGGCGGAAGTTGTCATCCTCAACGTCCAGGCCGGCGCTATCGATTACGGCTTCTACAACCTCGAAGTGAGCGACCTGCCTGTACTTAAGGCTGGCGAGGCTGAAGGCAATTACACAACCATCCTCTGGCCCGCCGATCAAGGCGCGATGAGCAAGTACCAGTTCAACATCACGGTCAGCGACCCGGTCTTGAATGAGATCTTCAACGACCTGCGCTTCCGTCAGGCGATGTCGCTGGCGATTAACCGCGATGAGATCAACGAGGTGCTCTTCTTCGGCCAAGCCGTCTCGCGCGCCTGGGGCGTCTCTTCCGCTTCCGCCTTCTACGAGGACTGGATGGGCGGGCACTACGCCGACTACGATCCCGATCAAGCCAACGCCTTACTGGACGAGATGGGCTTGTCCATGGGCGATGACGGCGTTCGCATGCGCCCGGATGGCGAGCCGCTCGCGATCGTGCTCTGGGACTCCATCAATCGCATTCCCATGTCCGAGCTGGTCAACGAAGTCCACGCCTCGACCTGGTTCGCCGATGTAGTCTCCGAGAAGGACATGTACCAGCGTCCAATCTGGCTGCGTCCGCCTTACGGCATTGACTCGACTCCGGTCGGTGGCGGGCTCGCCTGGCGTCAATGGTGGCTATCGGGCGGCGAAGAAGGCGAAGAGCCGCCCGAGTACAAGAAGGAGCAGATGCGGCTGGTCGACGAATGGCAGTTGACCGCGATCGGCTCGGATCGCTATATCGTGCTCGGTACGCTCCTGGTCGCCAATACCGTACGCAATATCTACCACATTGGCCCCGTTGGCGAAGCGCCCGAGGTCTTCGTCCGTTCCAACCGCCTGCACAACTTCACGCCGGCGGAAGGCGTCGTCTACATCAGCCATCTCGAAAGCGGCCACTCTGATCAGTGGTACGTCAGCGAGTAGGCAATCAAGGCAAGTCTGCAGTGGGTTCGCGCTCCGGCGCGGACCCACTCTCTTTCTTTATGCACACTGTCTCACTCAACACGATGAAGTCGCGGCTTTGCGGCCGTCTATCGTAGTAAACAAGCGAGTCGCAAATGAAATGGTCACAGATCAAGTATCATCCCGAACGGGCTCTGTCCTACCTCGGCAGCCCAAGCATCCTCCGTCTCGCCGATGGGGCGCTCTTGGCGTCTCATGATTATTTCGGCCTGGCCGGCTGTCCGAAGAATCACGAGAGTGAAGAAAGCCTGACGAGCATATACCGCTCGGAGGACGACGGCGCCACCTGGGTCAATATAACGCATATCATGAATTGTTATTGGAGCAGCCTCTTTCTTCACGGCGGCGCTCTTTACATTTTTGGCACATCGCAGCAATACGGCTCCATCGTCATCCGCCGCAGCGAAGATGGCGGCTTCACCTGGACGCATTCCAAAGACGAGTCCAGCGGGTTGCTCGTCCGCGGCGGCTATCATCGTACGCCACCGAATTACCACTGCGCGCCAGTCCCGGTGGTCGTTCACGAGGGCAGGATCTATAAAGCGTTTGAAGACTGCGATCCGCCGGTATGGGGCAATTTTCAGGCGAGCGTGATGTCCGCGTCCGCAGACGCCGATCTGCTCGATGCGGCCAATTGGACGCTGAGCAACAAGCTGCCCTTCGATCTTGAGTGGCTTCCGGATGGATGGGACAAGCAGAAGGGTTCGCCGGCCGGCTGGCGCGAAGGCAATATCGTGGTCGACCCCGATGGTCAGCTCTGGGACATTATGACTTTTGAGGCTGGGTCGATCGCGGAGGAAAAGGTCGCGCGCTTGAGGATCACGGACGACGGTCGCCGGCTCTCCTTCGATCCCGCGACCGGCTACATTGATTTCCCCGGCGCCAAAGCCAAATTCACCATCCGCCGCGATCCGCAGACCGGCAAATATCTGTCGCTGGTAAACAACATTACCGAGCCGGAGTTGCTGGATAAGATTGCTGAGGACAGCGCTGCACAGGGTCATCGCGGCAAACATCCGATACGACAGCGAAACGTCATGTCGCTGACCGCATCCGACGATCTGTGGAACTGGCGCATCGTGAAAGAGTTGATGCGCGATGACACCGGTTTGCAGCCTGAGCCATCCATCCTGCTGACCGGCTTTCAGTACGTCGATTGGCAATTTGACGGCGACGACTTGATCTATGCGGTGCGCACCGCCTATCGCGGCTCACGCAACTTCCACGATTCCAATCAGATCATCTTTCGCCGGCTGGAGAGCTTCCGCGAATACCTGTAGAAAGGGCGGTGTATGTCCTTGGCTTGGCATGAAGTCAAATATCAGCCCGAGCTGAGCAAGACCTTCCTGGGCAGCCCTAGCATCTTGCGCCTGCCCGATGGCGCTCTGCTCGCCTCGCATGACTACTTCGGCTTGCCCAATTGTCCCAGGAATCATGAAGACGAAGAGAGTCTGACGAGCATTTACCGTTCGGAAGATGATGGCGTCACCTGGGCCAACATTACACATATAATGAATTGCTATTGGAGCAGCCTGTTTCTACATCGGGGCAGCGTCTACATCCTTGGTTGCTCGCAGCAATACGGCTCGGTCGTCATCCGGCGCAGCGACGACGGCGGTTACACCTGGACGCATCCGGCCGACGAAAGCAGCGGCCTGCTCTTTCGCGGCGGACCCTTCCGCGAAGCGCCGAATTATCATTGCGCTCCCGTGCCCGTGCTTGAGCACGATGGCCGCCTCTACAAGGCCTTTGAAGATGCCGACCCACCTGTTCACGGACCCAGCTTCCATTCCTGCGTCGTCTCCGCGCCGACCGATGCCGATCTGCTGGACGCGGCGAACTGGAGGATCAGCAACAAGATTCCCTTCAACCCCAGCTGGGTTCCGGACGATTGGGATCCTCCGGAGCGCCCCTGCTGGCTGGAGGGCAATATCGTGCTCGCGCCGAACGGCGAGCTGTGGAATATCCTGCGACTGAACGCGAGCCCGATGGTGAACCGCGCCGTGATCGTCAGAATCCACGATGATGGCGCGCGAATCTCATTTGACCCGTCCAGCGGATTTGTTGACTTCCCCGGCGGCGGCACAAAATTCAACATTCGGCACGACGAACAAAGCGGTCTCTATATTGCCTTGGTCAACAATGTGACCAACCCAGCCTGGCCGCGACAGCGCAATATTCTTTCGCTTAGCGTCTCGGAGGATCTGCTCAACTGGCGTCTCGTTAAGACGCTGATGCAGGATCTCAGCGGCTTAAGCCGGGAAGATTCGGCGCGGCTGACCGGCTTCCAGTATGTCGATTGGCAGTTTGATGGCGATTACATTATCTACCTGGTGCGTACCGCCTATCGAGGCGCCATCCGTTATCACGATTCGAATCGCATCGTTTTCCGTCAGCTGCGTAACTTCCGCGACTTACTTTGAAGAATAGGCACGTGTGTCGTGAAAAAAAATATTCGACAATCTTGCCCGGCGGCAATATAGTCTTCGATACGCCGGATGCGATCCAGAATCTCGCGACAGTTGGGACACTGATCTTTTGTCACAAGCTTTGAGGTTCCTTTAGAATGGTCGCCCGATATTCTTCGCGCAAGTAACGGCGATCTACCACGTCCACGCGCCGGCCCAACAAGCGCTGTAAGCCTTGGATCAGCCGAACGTGGTCGCGCAACTTGTATCCGGCTTCGAACTCGACCAGGAAATCGATATCGCTATCCGTGCCCATTTCTCCGCGTACCAGCGACCCAAATACGGCGACCTGACGGGCGCGATGTTGCCGCGCGAGCGTCATAATCTAGTCTCGCTGCTGTCGTATATCGTCCAGGGTGTGTGTCGTCTGGGTTGCCATTTGTTTCCAGTCGCGCTCGATCTGCAGCAACCAATTGATTGTCCACATTGTAATTCATAATCCGGTGATCCACAGCACTGTCCAGTGTGGGCGCGACTCCACCATGGTGACAATAGTCGCCGATCTCGCGGAGCCGAAACTCGGCATATTGATCACCTTGTCACGATTCTCATTGCTGAGAGCTACATCTTGGATTGTGATCTTGCCATCACATATGTTCATGTTCGCTGAGGGAGAAAGCTGATAGAACATCTACGTCACTAGAGTCATCTGGCTTGCACCTGAAAAAATAGCCCATGCGTTCTAATCAAGAACGCCTCACTAGCAACTAAGAGTCGACAGCTTTTCTTACCACATGTGCTTGTTTGACCAGCATTCCAGACCCCATCAGACGTGTGTACGCGATCCTGAAGCAAGGTCCATGCCGGGAACTGAATGAGGCTGGACAGGGCTCTGTTCCGGAGGCCGTGGCACAGCGACACTGATGACTTCTATTGCTGTAGCGATATGCACGCAGTTCACCATCACCACGGAACGGGGGCTTCCTATATGGGACCGTTGGCTCCGCCACAATTTGCTCCAAGGCCGCTAGAGATAAACTGCTGCGGTAGAGCCGCGCCTGCAGACAGCCGCGAATATATGCCTCGACGCTCTCCTGCTCCCCTTCTGGCAGGCAATCCAAGTCTATGATCTGCTGAATCTGTTTACCGGGCATGATGCGATGGCCATCAGTCTCCTGTTTTCGATTGTTATGACAAACGTTGTATACCGCTGCGGGTATGAACTGCGGTGTTCTAAGCTATTCGCTACAAGACGGCAGGTATTGCTATGCTTGGGATTTGCGGGTCCGACTCTGAGACGGCAGCAACACTTGCCGATGTAGAGTTGGTTCCGCCGGACTGCCGCTATCGTTATCCTTAGACTCGTACCGTCCGTGACAGCACCATCTTGAGCTTGGCGAGCGGTGCCGTTATTTCCAGGTCCGCTTCGACTTCTTTTATCCATGTCTGTAGATTAAACGTGTGCCCGATTCCCTAGAGCCATACTGCTTCCTCAAAACAGCTTACTGCTTCTAGACATCATCATGTGCTACCCAGGCATCCCCTGTGATCGATTCACGGTAGTCCACGGGGGCTGTCGCTCTTGCCAAAGATTCCGTTCTGTACGCATAACACGGTTGCCTCTAAGACCTGCAGCAATACTCATCAATTATTACGGTCTCCCTCTTCCGGAGGCACGTATTCAAGTGCGACCAAGTAGGCGGCTTCTGTTTCCAGGATCGTGCCGTCAGCCACCAGCTCGGCGAGCTCAGTGGTGAACGCGGCAAGGTCTACGTTAGCCTGCAACGCGCGCACCAACAGAGTGTATTTCGGTATCTGTATCAAGATGGGAAAGTCATCGGCCTCGAGCGGCTGATCGGCGAACAACTTCGGTGGCTGGCGACCGGCGCTCAAGTCCTGTATATAGTCCAGGATTTCGTCGTCCGGCATGAGATGTATCGTGTTTCCCTGCACTATGGCCTCTATGCGACTGCTTCAGGTTAGTTCCTGTCGCTGCTGTTGTTGGCATGTCAACATCAGAAATATACTTTATTAATAATATCTTTTGTAAATCAGCCTTTACGGCACGCTGAAACCAGACAGCGCTGCGTCTCGAGTCAATGCGCCATCCACACCGATAGTCCCGCATTGCCCGGTGCAGGCGCCCGCGGCAGTCCATTTCTCAGCGCTTTCCTCGACCAGGCGGACCAGCCAAACCATCGCAGTGCCATGGCGCAAGTAGGCTTCGACCCTCTCTTGAGCCTTCTTCACAGTTTGCGACGGCGAAATCATCTCCACTGCCAAATCAGGCAAAAGCGGCGCATAGCGCTCCCAGTCCGCTGGGGGCGATCGTTCTCTGCGGACAAAAGCCACATCAACATCGACTTTAGTGCCGCCTAGAGAGGCGTAAGTGGCGCGCCTTTTCGCCGGGCTGTCCCTTGAATACGAACTTGTCATATAGGTTATGCGTCGCCTATATCGTGCCTGCCTTCGCTAAATCACCATCTCAGTATATTGAACGGGAACAAACCGGATTTTGCCAGTTTTGGGCATTTGACTGAATAAATGGCATCGCAGGAGCGCCGTGGAGCGGTTTATTCGCGTCTCAGGTCAATGGTATCCATCTATTCTGGGACTTTAGTGGATTCTCCTTCCGCAAATCCCATACGATTAACCTGATGGAATGTCTGATATATTGAATTAATGCGCTCGCCAATGGAGGCCCGCTGCCGGCTAACGCACCCGCCCTACTCCCCTCTCTGTGCTTCGGCATAGCTTTCCACTTCTTCTTCAATGACTTGTCCCGCCTTGGCCGGATAGTGGACGACGCTGGCGTGGTAGCGGCCGCCGACGCCAGGTTTCCACTCAGAGACCGATGCCCGGGCATAGCGGCGTTCTGTGCATCACTGAACTATGGATTAAAATGTGGACATCCGATGTCATAGGGCACGATAAAGGCTGAGTCGAGACAAATGACCATCCAGACCGTACTCACCCAGGAAGATGTACGACAACAACGGGAGCAGATCCTCGCGCTCGCTCGGCAGCATCATGCCCGTCATGTATCAGTGTTCGGCTCGCTGCTTCGCGGGGAATAGCACGAAGACAGCGATATCGACTTCCTGGTTGAGTTTGCAGAGGATTACAAACTGCGGGATCACATCCGGCTGACGTAGGGATTGCAGCAACTGTTAGGCCGGCGTGTAGAAGTGGCAGATCGCTATGCCTTGCGTGAAGAATTGCGGGCAACCATCCTCCTAGAAGCCCAAAGCTTGTGACTTGAGACCTGGGTCTCTTCTGCCTTATTGTTTTATTACGGCTCCGACACCTCGAGCGTTATGCCGCAGCGAGGCGTAGGGCACTTTTCAAGTCTCAACGCGTTCAAATTAAGTTCCAATTGCACATCTTTGCCATCGCCGAATTGATCAGGTTTCAGAAGAACGATTTGAATACGCTATATCCACATGATGCATGGGAAGATGTCCAGAGATTGCGCCATGCCTGGGTGCGCTACGGCGTAAACATACCGTGCGCCTCGGTCTGGGATTTCGCCGTAGAAACAATGCCGGTCCTCAACGAAGCGGTGACGGGTCTGCTGACTGAATTGGATATCACTTACACGTCCTGAGCTGATAACAGACTCTCGCTATATTCATTTCAAACTTGCCCGGATAAACCGGTCAACAGATATAGTAAGTAAAAATGGCACACTTTTCATACTGCTACATCTCATCTCCAACTACTTGAACATTCCAAGAGTCAATGTGGTTATCGAGATACATCTTTGCAGATGGACCTTAATTTCAGGATGCCTTGAGCACTTTGGGCTGGCGCAACTGCCTCCCCAGCCAGCCGAACACCAAGAAATACGATATCCGCCGCTGGCTGCGCGAGCGCGACATGCTCGATCGCTATGCCGACGACGATGAAGACCGCGCCTTCTGGCGTATCCTCGCGGATTATCAGCCGCCAGCGCTCGGCCCGTCCCTGTAAGAAGACAAACTCAGTATTCCGCCTTGTCACAACGGAATAGCGAAACCTAGAATATGTCGTTCCGTCCAGCAACTGAGACTGCCGATGAAGCGCGAGATACCCGATGGTCTTTGAGATCAGTTCATTCTTGAAAATGTAATTTCACATCAAGCGTGTGTTATAATCTCGGTTGCTTTGTTCAACTATCTGGAATTGGAGATAATCACATGAGAAGCAAACCATTTACTATGCTTTTACTTGCGGTATTGGTACTGGGATTGGTTGGGCCAGTGGCTGTCGCCCAGGATACGCAAACCCTGATTGTCTCTATCTGGGGCTTTAACCTGGATGTTCTCGAAGAGAATGTCTTTGCGCCGTTTGAGGAAATGCACAACGTTGACATCGTGCTGGATACCGGTAACAATTCGGATCGCTTGGCACGTCTGCAAGCCGAGGGCGAAAACACCGATATAGATGTGGTGCATTTTGCCACACACTTCACACATATAGCCAGTCAAGAAGATTTGCTCCAGCCCTACAACCCCGACATGCTCGAAAACCTGGACGAAGTGTTCGATTGGGCGCAGGACCCGCTTGGCAATCTGGCCGGGGTCGGCTACACAGTTAATAGCCTCAGTCTGATTTATCGCTCCGACCTGATTGAAGCAGAAATTACAACCTGGGCCGACCTGCTGCGTGACGATGTGGCCGGCTTTGTCAGTATTCCAGAGATGTCCACCACGTTTGGTCCAGCCACGCTCATCATGGTTGATCGCGCGCTTGCGATGCAAGAACTGGACGAGGGTGAGGAGCTGGGAGAAATCAACTACGATGCGGATTTGGCCTGGGAAGCCTTGCCCCAACTGGCCGATAATCTCGTGACCACCTACATTCGCAGTTCAGCACTGACGACTCTGGTACAGGAAGAAGAAGTGCGGGTTGCGCCTTATGCCAGTTTTGCGATTGGCGGACTGATAAATACGGGGCATGACCTAACAACCGTCGTTCCTGAAGAAGGCATTGTTGGCCAGACGAACATGATTAGCATAACGGCAGCCACCGAACAGGTGGAACTGGCGCATGCGTATATCGACTGGTTCATTTCGCACGATATCCAGGAAGCCGAAGCGCTTGACCTGATTGATTCGCCCGTCAACTCCACTGTCGAGTTACCGGAAGACATTTGCGCTCTGCTTACCTGCGGCGAGATGCTCGATACCATGATTGTGCTGGATCAGGTTGAAGTGTCGGATCGCCTGGAAGATTGGCTAGAGCGTTGGAATGAAGTCATGGTGCGCTGACGCCACAGTTCAGCATTTTGACGATATTGTGCTAGGGGGCGTTCGCGCCCCCTATACTGTTTCATGATACGACGACCCAATCAGACGCGTACACTCATTTTGCTGGTCGCTCCAGCACTTATTTTTGTACTCGTGTTCTTCATCTTGCCTCTGATTTTCCTGCTCTCACAAAGCGTCCTACCGGAAGATGGCGGTTTTACGCTGACAGGCTATCTCGACTTTTTCCAGAGTCGTGTGTCACGGGTTGTCTATCTGCGCACACTCAAGCTCGGTCTCATCGTCACGGGTATTTGCGTGGTCATGGCGTACCCGGCTTCGTTTGTGCTGGCGAAGATGCCTGCCCGCCGCCGTTCATTCTTGATGTCGCTGGTGATTCTCCCCTTGATGACCAACGCGGTAGCACGCACTTTCGCGTGGCTGATTATACTGGGGCGGCGCGGCATGGTTAACCAGACTCTCTTGTCGTTGGAATTGGTCGAGAGTCCGGTGCGCTTCATTTTCACCGAAACTGCGATTGTGCTGGGTCTGTCACAACTGTTTCTGCCCCTGATGGTATTGCCGCTGGTGAGCGCGATGGAAAATATACCGGATGATGTGCTGGAAGCGGCGCTCAGTCTCGGTGCAAACCGGCTCACAACATTCGTGCGAATCGTCGTGCCCTTGTCATCGGATGGCCTCGTTCTGGGCGCGACGCTCGTATTTACCGGCTCGGTAACTGCCTTTGTGACCCCGGCTATTCTCGGCGGTTCGCGTTTATTGCTGATGTCTACGCTATTACGGCAAAAGGCGGTGATTCTCTTTGACCAACATGCGGCTGCCGTGGTCGCGGTTGTGATGATCTTAACGACTCTGGCGGTTAATCTGCTGCTGCGAGTCATGCGCGTGCAACAGAGCTAGGGGCGAGTCGGATGGTTTCACGCTGGATGCATATCAGTCTGATCATTCTCTATTGCTTCTTACTCGGCCCGTTTATCATCATTTTCATGGCGAGCTTCGGCGCAAATTCATCGATGGCGTTTCCGCCACAGGGTTTCACGCTGGATTGGTTTGCGAATGTATTCGAGACTTCCCAATTTATTGATAGCTTCCGGATCAGCCTGCAACTCGCTCTGTTATCCACCATCGTCTCGCTGGTCCTGGGGATGCCCGTCGCCTACGCGCTGACGCGTTTTCACTTTGCCGGGTCTGGCCTGGTGGAAACCATCTTTTCAGCGCCGATACTCGTTCCGGGTCTGGTTATCGGCTTTGCTATGCTTAACTTCTTCGTTCTCCTGGGCGATATGCAGGTCATGACGGGCTTGTTCATCGGCCATACCGCAATACTGTTTCCGTACAGCGTGCGCGTCATTTCCGCCAGCCTGCGCAACCTTGACCCCTATGTAGAAGATGCCGCTGTCAGTCTGGGCGCGAACCGCCTGCGCGGATTTCTGCTGGTCGTGCTGCCCAATATGCAGGCCGGAATCGCAGCTGCCTTTGTGTTGGGCTTCATCACATCATTTAACAATGTCCCGGTTTCACTTTTCCTGAGCGGCCCCGGTGTGACCACGCTGCCTGTTTCCATGCTCAGTTACCTCGAATACTACTTTGACCCGACCATTGCCGCCCTCTCGACGCTGCTCGTCATTTTTACCGTCGTGATCGTACAGACGGCAGAACGTTTACTCGGTCTATCACAGTTGGTGTAGCTTATGCCTCATTTAGAAATCCATGATCTGACCGTTTCTTACGAAAAGAACAAGCCAACTCTGGAGCAGTTCAGCTTGGACGTTGAACAAGGGGAATTGCTATCGTTGCTGGGGCCAAGTGGCTGTGGCAAGACTACGACCCTGCGCAGCGTAGCGGGCTTTATTCAACCGGATTCCGGTCAGATTGTCATCAATGACCGGGATTATACGCACCTGCCCCCCAATCAGCGCGATATTGGTCTGGTTTTCCAGAGCTATGCTCTGTTTCCGCACCTGACGGTTTTCTACAATGTCGCCTTTGGCCTGCGGATGCGGCGTATTCCAAAGGCAGAGGTCCATACACGTGTCATCAATGCCCTGAAAATGGTGGGGCTGGAGGCCTTTGCAGACCGCCGTCCGGCACAGCTTTCGGGCGGCCAACAACAGCGCGTCGCTCTCGCCCGCGCCACCGTTATTGAACCGCAAGTTCTTCTGTTGGACGAACCATTGAGCAATCTGGATGCACGGCTGCGCGTGGATATGCGGCAGGAGATTCGGCGCTTACAGCAGCAACTCGGTATCACAACCCTCTATGTAACCCACGATCAGGTGGAGGCGATGAGTATCTCTGACCGCGTGGTGGTCATGAATCAAGGCGAAATTGAGCAGATCGGTACACCGGAGAGCATCTTCGCGGCTCCCGAAACTGTATTTGTAGCTGATTTCATGGGTTTCGACAATCACTTCAACGCGGCAGTCGAATCGGTGCAGGATGGCAAGTTAACGGTGAATTGGGGCGACGCCCCCATCGAACTGTGTTGGCACTCTAAGTTCGGATCACCCCAACCCGGCGCCAGGGCTGAGATCTTTTTTCGCGCTGATAATGCCAGTCTGTTAGCGGGACCGGAAGCGAGAGGTCTGGCTGGGCAAGTCATCCTGCATACGTTTCATGGCAATGAGGTACGATACCTTGTAGAAACTGAAGTCGGCGAATTCAGCATCATGCAAGACAGCGCTAACGAACGCTTCGAACCCGGTGCAGCGGTGACAGTGCAACCGCACACGCAAAAGTGGATCGCTATCTTTGAAGAAAAAGAGAGATACGCATGACTGACTCACAAGAAGTTGAAGTCCAAAAGCATATTCGTTGTGTGCCGGGAGATGTCGCCCGCAGCGTGCTTTTGCCAGGCGACCCGGCGCGCGCCCGGCGCATTGGCGAACAACTTGAGGAAGCCCGCTTGATTGCCGAAAACCGGGAATATGTGGTGTTCACCGGGAAAACGAACGGGGTCGCTGTCAGCGTGTGTTCGACAGGGATAGGCGGTTCATCGGCAGCCATCGCCCTGGAAGAATTACGCAATGTCGGCGCGGAGGTGTTTATTCGTGTCGGTTCTGCTGGTGGACGGCGTAAAGATATACCGATTGGCTCCCTGGTGGTGCTGACGGCTGCTTATCGCGGCGACGGCGTATCGGACGAGTATTTGCCGCTGGGCTTTCCGGCAGTAGCTGACCTTGATGTGAACAATGCCTTGATCCAAGCGGCAAAGGAATTAGGGTTTAGCGCCTTCACGGGTATTGGGACAACGCGCAGCGCCTATTATGTGCGCCATCCAGAACTCAACGAACATTTGCGGCAGGTCGGTGTAGTCGCGGCAGAAATGGAAGCATCAACGCTGTTTATTGTCGGCACGCACCGGCAGGCAAAAGTCGGCTGCGTGGTCGCCACCGATTCCAACATTTACCTGGAAAAGCAACCCACGCTTGCAGAAAAAGAGGCGCTTTACATGCAGGGCGAACAGATGACCATCCGTACCGCGCTGCGAGCAGTGCAATTGATGGAAGTAACATCATGATGGAATTCGACTTGCTGCTGGTTCATGCTCGGATTGCCGATGTCTTCCGTTACCGGCTGTTCGAGGGCTGGATTGGTATCCGTGATGGGCGCTTTATCACGGTTGAAGCGGGCAGTGTGCCGCAAGGCATCCGCGCTACAGAAACCCACGACCTTGCTGGGCGTATCGTCATGCCCGGCTTGATAGATTCGCATATGCACATTGAGTCCAGCTTACTGACTCCGCGCCGCTTTGCCGAAGGCGTGTTGCCCTTCGGCACGACGACTATCCTCAGTGACCCGCATGAAGTCGGCAATGTTGCCGGCGAGGACGGTGTGAAATGGATGATTTCTGCATCTCAGGATTTGCCGCTCAGGATTTATCATTCGATACCGAGTTGTGTTCCCGCCACCTCACCGGAAATTGAATGGACACATGAGGTCTTTGATGCCGCTACTATTCGGCGCTTGGCAACGCAACCTTCGGTCATCGCATTGGGCGAGGTTATGGATTATCGCGGTTTGCTGGGGCCGAATGAACGCTTGCAGGCGATTGTGCAGGCAGCCAGAGAAAACAATCTGCTGATCGAAGGGCATATCCCCACGCTGTCAAGAATTGAACTCTCGCAATACCTCGCTCATGGGATTAGCTCCGACCACACGCTGACCTACGCGGCCAAAATTCAGGAGCAAATCTCAAAAGGTCTGGCTGTCATGCTCCAAACCAAGTCGGTGACTCCAGAGAATGTGGCGGTAGTTGCGCAATTGCCGAATCGTTCGCAGATCATCCTCATCACCGATGACATCGAACCCTCACTGCTTACAGATGGGCATTTGTCGCGCATTGTGGCGCTAGCAATCGAATGTGGAATGCCGCCGCTGGAAGCGATTGCAGCCGCGACCATTCGTCCGGCACGGTATCTTGGTTTACGAGATCACGGCGCGATTGCCCCCGGTTTTCTGGCTGATTTCCTTGTAATGGACGACATCACCGCCTTCCCGCCGGCGCAAGTCTTTGTTGGCGGTCAATGTGTGGCGCAAGCGGGCGCAATGGCCGCGGCTATCACGCGCGAAAATCCAGTGCAACCGGACTATCCGGGCATTCCTGGTTCGTTCGCTGCTGGTGATTTCAAGCTGGATTGCAATGGCACCAGCGGTAGCGTGCAGGCGCAGGTCGTTGCTCTGCAGAATAAGCATTCGACCCTGACTAAATTGGAACAGATGGCTGTGCGTTTGCAGGATGGGCATGTGCAATTTCAAGACAACGATGGATTGGCTCTGGCATCCGTTATTGCGCGGGATGAGTCATCGCGGACGGTGGGTCTCATCGCCAATACCGGACTGAGACAGGGCGCATGGGCCAGCAGTGTTGCACATGATTGCCATAATTTGCTTGTGATTGGCCGCAGCCCAGAATCAATGGCAGAGGCCGCCAATGCGGTGCATGCGATGGGTGGCGGCGTCGCCGTTGCTACGCAGGGAGGCGTTAAAGCCTCCTTGCGGCTGCCTTACTTCGGCTTGCTGAGCGATGAGCCGGTCGCTGCAGTCGCGCAAGGGCTGGTGGCTGTGGAAGACGCGATGCGCCATATCGGAGCGCATCAAACACGCCCCTTCCTGACATTTTCAATCATGAGTTTGAGCGTCAGCCCCTACGCGAAATTTACCGATAGAGGACTTGTTGATACTGAATCACGCCAATTGATTCGACCCTTTTATCCGGCAGACAAGTCGGTCGTGTAAGGTAGGGCTGATTCTGCAACTTGCGAACGCGTGCGCGCGGACGCTTACGGCGGCGGGCGGTGCACGAGAGGAATGCGAGACGATTATGGCGGAACACGATGTGGTGCGTTTTCTGTGCTTGCTTGATGAACTGGTGACGTCGAGAGAGCTCCTCAAGTCGGGATTCGGACATCTCCAGGAAATAGATATGGGGAGCACGTTCTACCATCTGCCGCATCAACTGCTGGCGAGTGGATTCGAACGCTTGATGAAGTGCTATATCGCCGTTGTTCGCAAGGGTCGTGAAGGGGCCTACCCCGACAGGTCGGCGATGCAGTCGCTTGGGCACGACCTGGAGAGCCTGCTAAAGACGATCTGCACCGAGCACTTCGGCGGAACGCTACGACCCTTATTGCAACAGGATCTAACGTTCATCAGGACGGATCCCGTGCTGAAAGAGTGCGTGAGAATCCTATCCCTGTTCGGAATGATGGGCCGTTACTACAATCTCGACGTTGTGGCGGGGGCGGACCACAGGCCAATGGATCCCAAGCGCGAGTGGGAGGAGCTGGAGTCCCGTGTGGAGGACCCGATTCCATATCTTAGCAATATGGAACGGCTGCACCGCGACTACTACCCGCGTGTGAATTGCGTGTTGATCTCCAAGATGGAGCGGCTGGCCCGGGCGATCGCTATGCAGTTCACGCTTGGAGAGCATGCCGACCCCGAAGGTGAAATCAGAAGGCTCTCAGTCGTGTACACGGAGTTCAGAAACCTCCTCGACGATCAATTCGGCACTGTCGACTATCGCCGATCGGTGGAGATCCTCAGGGTCAACGCCGACCAGTGGATCAGCCGCTCCGACCAAGAGATCGCGGAGTCCGGCTGGCCGTCGCGTGCTGTCAGCAAGGCAGAGTTCGGCGACGAGTGGCCATTTCGCAGCGACCGGGTTATCGTCGAGTGCCGGAAGGGTCTGTTCTGCATCGTCAACGTCGGCGGTTACGACTTCGCGCTCAACGGTGCGGCGCGGAGCAAGTTTGGATTGCCATTTGCGCACGACGCGGGCGTGGCGGTGCTCGGGAAGTCGGTGGGACCGTTCATTAAGATGGCGCGCGGACTGTCAGCATGACCCAGAGGGGCGCGTAGGTCTAGCTGGACAGGTTGCATGGGCCAGCAGTGTTGCGCATGATTGCCATAATTTGCTTGTGATTGGCCGCAGCCCGGAATCAATGGCAAAGGCCGACAATGCGGTGCATGCGATGGGTGGCGGCGTCGCCGTTGCTACGCACGGAGGCGTTAAAGCCTCCTTGCGGCTGCCTTACTTCGGCTTGCTGAGCGATGAGCCGGTCGCTGCAGTCGCGCAAGGGCTGGTGGCTGTGGAAGACGCGATGCGCCATATCGGAGCGCATCAAACACGCCCCTTCCTGACATTTTCAATCATGAGTTTGAGCGTCAGCCCCTACGCGAAATTTACCGATAGAGGACTTGTTGATACTGAATCACGCCAATTGATTCGACCCTTTTATCCGGCAGACAAGTCGGTCGTGTAACTCAGGGCTGGTTCTCCAAATGGTCATTGGATACTTACCATTTTGGATATCAGCCCATTCTTGACAATTCAATTTCACATCAAGCGCATGAAAGGAAATCTAAGGAGATCGCGCGACTCGTCACAAGAGGGAAAAGGACACGCTGGAGTCCTTATCGCCGGTCATCATCTGCAAGAACAGCGTGGAATCGGCACAATCGTGACATTTGTCCTGGAATACCATGAACTGATTTCAGGGGGCGCCGCGATTGTGCAGACAAATGTTCACAACCAGATTATTTGTATTTGAGGAAACACGATGGTTCTAGAAATTCGTGAAAACATTGAATGTCGCGGAAATGACCCGCCGGATGTTGCGATCACCGGCACCCCGCACAAAGCATACCTGGTCGCGAACCTGGCGCTGCAAGATGGGGCGCAGGCAGCTGCCGGCCACTACGGTATTGATCTGGCGAATGTATACGACGCGCTGGCTTTCTATTACGACAACGAAGCCGCCATCAATGAGGCGATCTGCCAAGCGCGTGAACTCGGCGAGCAACTAGGCGCCCGCTCCGCGCAATCTGCCCTCAAGGAGATTAAAGGGCGTAAGAACGCTCCTTGACCACGCTGATCTTCTGTTTCTTCGTCGACCTTTTCATCGGCGCCCTGGTCCAGATGGCGAGCGCGCAACTATGTCCACAGACGTCTTATTATCCCTCTCAGCTTTGACACAATGCTCCACTGGCCAGCCTGTCCACGGACGAACACCGGTCCGACCTTCCCAAAAGAATCACTGAAGCTGCTGGCATTTTCGCCTTGATATCAAATCAACTGCTCCTGCCATAAACACATCGCAGGTGCAGAAGTTAGCAGTTCGCGTTCCAGCTCGTTTGAAAGGGAATCGTCCGTTATCGTCATCCATTCAGCCTCAGACGCTTCGAGCCTGGCGACATAGCCATCCGGGCGTGTCTCGGAGAATGCACGCATGACCGCACAGGCGGTTTTGAGAATGTCCGATGGAATCGGTTCTGGTGGCTCCGGCTCGGCCGCTTACTCATCGACCGGTCGTTCCTCCGTCTCTTCCACGTCCCGCGCCGGTGCCGACTCTGGTTCAGGTTCCAGGGTCTCCGTTTCCTCATCTGCTGTTACGACGTCCGCTTTCGGTTCCTGTTGAGGCTCTTCCGGTGTCGCTTCTGGATCTTCCTCTGACTCGCTGTCCGGCATTTCTGGCTAGGCATCGTTAAGTGGTTCAGCCTCCGATTCTGGCTGAGGCACAGTGTTTTCAAGGCGTTCAGCAGTTTTACTCATTTTCACCATATGGGGATCTTGAGTAATAATGCGCGAAACAGTCTGCTGTGATATATGCAATTGGTCGGCGATCTCCAGCTGGGTTTTTCCCTCACCAGCCAATTCGAGGATAGCCTGATCGTGCTCCTGCTTCTCGCTCTCTCGCAGCTCTTTTGTCCACCGGTAAACGGAATTTACGCTAACGCCTAGCCGATTGCGGATGGCTTCCTTGACCGGGGCCCAGCGCTCATCGTTGTAGCCGCCCGCAGCCGATACCTTGCGTACCGGCTCCGGCTCTATTAGCGGCAGAAACCGTGGCAGCGCAGCCAGTGCAGCGCGGGCCGCCGGAAGATCCGGGTGGTGGTGACATAAGAGGTCATTGGCATCGCCTTTGTGTGCTATGCCTGGTCCACCGAACTTGCGCTCGCCGAATTTGTGATAGGTCGTACGGCAGAGGAGGTGACATGAGTAAACAGAGTAACGAGGGTATCGCGATTCTGGGGCGCCGCTTGCAGTGGCCCACCAATGGCGACCAGAGCACGATCTCGCGCAAGGCTGTCACGCTATATTTGCAGCCTGAGTTGCGCGACCGTCTGTGTTTGATAAATGGACAAAGAAATGGTTTAAACATCCTGCGTATACATTGGGCATGCATAAATATTTGCAAACCATTAAACGCGGAGAAAGCATTCCTGTGGAGTTCCAAATCGCCATTATCGCTGAGTCATTTCTTCACTATTTTGGCGATAGCTATGATGACAGCTACGCAAAGATAGAGAATGCTGAAAATGCAATGAGATACCAGTATTCGTTGCTTTCTCAGCATGCGGGGGTTTGCCTAGACAACGATGATTCTATTACGCAAGTAGTGAAATTCTACAACCGGGGCAAACATTTTCATGGGGAAAGTAAAGAGAAAGACTTCGTTATCGAAGCCACGGATAAGGAACGGGTTCACCTTGCATTTTTCGTGCAGTCGCTATTTCGGTTCTCAGTACTTTATGATCTTTTGGAAGATAACAACGAAATGTTTAAGGATATATATCGGCAGTTGGTGACACACCACATCGTCCTAAATAAGTTCTACGTGATGTAAATGAGGCTTACGCTGAATTCAGGTCGCGCACCAATTCGCTTTGCACAAATTCAGCAATGCTTTGGTCGTAACACGCCATCGGCAGCGCCCAGATGACCATGTTCGAGTAATAGTCTTCTCCCCAAACCGGCAGCCCGCTATCAGCGTCAATCATGCAGTACTGCTTCCACGGCGAGCGTGATATCAGCGCAACCGCTTCGTAGATCCGTTTGGCGATCTCCAGGCCGGTTTCATGCTGACCGTGATAAATGAAGGTCATCGCGGCGCAAAGGTTTTCGGCGACGAAGACTTGCCTCCCGTGTTCATAGTTGGGCAGAATGTGGCGATGCGCGTCGGGGTCAAGTTTCGAGACGTGGCGCGTGCCATCCTGATTGACGCCGTTCACGAGACCGTGTTCTGTGGCGGCCATATTCAGGCGCTTTACGGCGCCCATGGCAGACTGGATTTGTTCCGCCGGCAATATGTCGGGCAAACCGGTGATCTTGACGCACCACTGCGCCATGAGTTGATTACCGAGCGAGACATCACAGTCCGGTCCCTCGCCGCTGGTGTTTTCGGGATCGTGCCACAGCCGGTAATATTCGCCAGTCCAGAGTTTCTCTTGGTAAGCGGTTTTCCCGCGCGCGAGCCAGTCGGCGCACTCAGCGGCGAACTCGCTATCATTCATCAGCGCTGCCAAGGCTTCGCCACAGGAGAGGGTGGCGAGCCAGGTGCCAGCGACGTAAGCGGATGTGCCATACCAGGGCCAGATATCGTAGAACTGATTCGCCGACGACAGTTCACCGAGTCGCGCGTGCGACTGCTCATTGACCAAGCCATCACTATCATCATCAAGCGAGAATTGATAGCGAATCGCGCGCTTGACGGAGTCGTAGAAATGCGCTAGCAGGTCGCGGTCCCCGCTGCGCAGAAAGAGGCGATAAATCATCTGGGCATACTGGCCAGGGTTCAGCGGATGCTGGCAATGATAACGCGGGTCGCGCATGGCGCTTTCCATGCCATAGGAAAAAGGAATTTCGCCATCGGAAATCTGGAAATGCTTAAACGCTTCCAGTGTCGTGCGCTCCAGCTCCGGGAAGAAAAACAGGATCGGCAGGTGACCGTGCATGCGGCAGACCATCGTCTCGGTGATGGGGCAGCCGGTGTGGCTTTCGTTATGAGTGAACCAGCCGATCGAATCCCACCACTCATCCTTCCTCGTGCGGGCAATCCAAACGGTATTTTTGGACAGGCTGTAAAGGCTCTGCACTAGACCGTCGCGCAGCCAATTTGGCAGATCCGCAGCGTAAATGGTGTTCTGCCAGGCTAATACGCCACCCAGCAATGAATTAAAGCGTCCCAGCGCATCCTCAGCGGCCGCGGCCGCATTCTCGTAGCGCAGGCTGTACTGGTTGATATGGGGTTCGCGGCCGCTGTCGCGCCAGTAGGGTGAATGCCAGGCAAAGACAAATCGCACACGGCAAGATCCATTTGCGTCAATCGTTCGCGAGATTCGCCCTGTGAGCTGGTCGTCATTATTGACGACGTGGATGTCCTCACCCGCCAGCGCAACATCATGTGGACCACGCTCATATGTCGGGCTACTGGACGCATTCGGTGGTTCGACTATCAGTTCAAGATCCACGGCTTCGGCGCGGCTATTGCGTATTTCAATCTCAAATAAGGCCGCCGGTATACTACTATCGGCGCTGTTGCCGAGGATCAAAGGGGCAAAGGCGCGTATACCCAGTTCAAGCTGTTTCGGCTCAAAGCGGCACACCATATCAGCGACCGGGTGATGTCCCCAGCACGCGATGTTCGCGGTGGAGAGCGGCAGGCTTCCCCCGCCCGCTATCTTGACCGTCAGCCATTCGGAGAAGTCTGTGCGGGGTGGCACGACATCATTGAAGATAGAACAGTGACCGATCAGTCCGGAGCCTTCCAGCGTGAAGTAACCGGTGCCGAGCCCGCCGAGCGGGATGCCGCCATCAAGGCGGTGGCCATCGTAGACGCAGCCGGGAACCGCTTGAGAGAAACCTTCCGCTTCGATCATTGTCCATTGATTCTTGGGAAGATTCGGATTGAAGGGCCAAATCGACATGATTTCTTTCCTTTTGAATTCTAAGGTTAAATGCTCAATCCCCCGGCCAAGCCATCCATGAAACGTCTGGATGTGAAGGAGAAGATAATGATTAGCGGAAGCGAGGCGATGACATAGCTGGCGAAGGTGACGCCGTAATCCGTTTCCCATTGACCGACATAACCCAGTACCGCGATGAAAACGGGGTGACCTTTGGCGTCAGAGACAGCGACCAGCGGCCAAAGCAAATCGTTCCAGGTGAATAGCAGATTCACGATGGCGAGTGTGCTGAAAGCGGGAATCCCCAGCGGCACGGCAATACGAACGAGCAGCGTAAACTCGTTGGCGCCATCCAGGCGCGCCGCCTCGAAATATTCTTGTGGCAGCGTCTCGAAAAAAGTGCGCATCAGGAAGATGCCGATGATAACTTCAAGGGCGGTCCAGGGCAGCACGACGCCCTGAAGCGTATCGGTCCATTTCAGGTCAACAATCAGGCTGAACATCGGTACTAACAGCAATACGCCCGGAATCATGATCAGCGCCAGCACCGAGAAGAACAGGATCTGCTTGCCCGGAAAGCGATAGCGGGCGAAGGCGTAACCAGCGAGGCCAGATATGACGAGCGTCAGTACCAGCGTGGGTATGGAATAGCTGAAGCTGGCGAATATGGCTCTGCCCATCCTGGGCAAGGAGATGGCGTAATTTTCGGGATACAGTGGCAGGACGGGCAGCCAGAACTCCTTGAAAAACTGCGGATTCTCCTTGAAGGAATTGATGATCGTCAAGACGAAGGGAATGTAGGTCACGATCGCCAGAACGGTCAATACGGCCTCAAGCGGCCAGTCGCGGCGCCAGGTCCTAGATTGCGACATCGTGAGCCCTCCGATAGCGTATCCGCAGAATAACGATGCTGAAGACCAGGGTCATCAGCATCAACACAGTGCCAATGGCTGTGGCATAGCCGTGCTCGCCATAATCGAAGGCTTGCGTGTACAAATAGAAGGCCGGAGACATGGTGGCATTGGCCGGACCCCCTTGTGTCATCACGAACATCGTCGAAAATTCTTGCATAGCCGAATTCATGCTCAAAATAATGATGAGCGCCAGCGGGCCGCGAATCGCCGGTAGATCAATGGCGAAGACACGCCGGAAGCGGCTGCAGCCGTCGATGAGCGAGGCATCGTTCACCTCGCTTGACAGGTTCTGCAAGGCGGCCAGGATGACCAGAAAACCGAAACCAGCCACCGCCGGGAAGCCAATAAAAATCAGCGCCGGCAGCGCTGTATCAGCCCGCCCCAGCCAGGGATACGGGCGCGCCATAGCGCCAATACCTACCAAAAAGCCATTCAGCAGCCCTTGACGGCCCGCGTAGATCTGCTGCCAGAGGAGCAGATTGACCGTGATCGGGATCACCATCGGGATGGTGAAGACCACGCGCCAGAAATTGCGCCGGCGGCCGCTGGCCAGGTTTTACACCAGCTCGGCGCCGATGAAAGCCATCACCAGTGTGAAGAAGGTGCGCCCCGCCATGTATCTCAAGATATTGGAGATAGATTTCAAAAAGACCGGATCTTCAAACAAGGCGCGATAGTTTTGCAGACCGACGAACTCCCCGGGCTGGGGAATCTCCCAGACCGTGAATGAATGATAGATCGCCGAAATTGTCGGAAAATAGCGGAATACGATCAGCAGTAGCAGGGCCGGAATCAGAAAAAGGAAAGGCACGTAAATCGGTACGAATCCTGATGTTGAACCCCGGCGACCCGAAGCCGTCCTGGGACCAGCCCTGGCGCTAGCTTTCCGGCCAGTTTCGCGTGTCATAAGGTGTATCCTCGCAAGTGAGAACCGGGGCCGAATCCCCGACCCCGGCTCATGCTTCACTGCGGTCAGGCGTCGCGTCATAGAGGGCTAACTGCCCGGCTATGGACACCATTCGAAGGCATTCTCTTCACAAACTGCCATGGCGCCTTTCATCCATGAATCCTGCAGCAGTTGCTTGGTGGTTTCTTCATCGGTCTCGCCCAGTAAGTAACCTTGCATGATCTGCGCCCATTCGTCGCCGTGCGCGGTGGTCAGGCGGCCGTTAGGGTCGGTGAACATGCGATCAGGCAAGCCGAGAATGGGACTGAAGCCGGCCAGCTCGGGGCTTGGTTCAGTGCCCACCACCGTCGTGACAAAGCCGGCCGTTGTGTTGGCCTGCGGTTCCCAGTTTTGCGGAGCGCTCATCCACATCAGCCAGTCAACAGCGAGTTCCCTGTCACCGTCTGTGGTGGAGTAAGGAATGCCAAACTGCCCGGCCGCGCTGGGACCCCCAGTGCTATAGGTCGTGCCCGGCGCGCCGGGGAAGTCGTCTTCGGTGAAGGGCGGCAGATACGTGATTCCCCATTCAAAGTCCGCCCCTTTGACGACCTGGCCATACGCGACCCAGCGGGATATTGTCCATCCAGTGCTGGCGCGCCAGCTCGGCGTCTTCCGCGGCGTCCGGAATATCGTTCCAGATTTGCGTGTCCGTCAGGCCCGGGCTTACCGCATTGATGCGTATGCCATAAGGCGCGAATTCGATCGCCATCGAACGGGTCATCATATCGACGCCGCCTTTCGAGGCCGCGTAGGGCGCGGCGGCCGGCAATGTGGCGACGGCGTGCACGCTGGCGATATTGACGATGTTTCCGCTGCGCCGGGCCACCATCGCCTCAAGTGCATAACGGCTGCACAAGAATGTACCCTTCAGATCGACATCGACGACGCGATCCCAGTCGGCTTCGTCCATCTCCAGGGTCGGCTTCACGAAATTCACGCCGGCATTGTTGACCAGCGTGTCGCTCTGGCCGAAGGCTGCCAGGGTGTCGTCAATGAGCCTTTTGCAATCTTCAGCTTTGGAGACATCAGTTTCGACGAACAGGCCTTTTCCATAGCGCCTTTGCAGATCGGCCGTGACAAGCGCGCCCTGTTGCTCGTTGATGTCCGCAACGACAACTTCCGCACCCGCCTCAGCAAAACACTCGGCAATGCCGAAGCCGATGCCGCTGGCTGCCCCGGTAAAGATGGCGATATGCCCATTCCAATCCATCGGCAGTCCCTTCATCAAGAAGCACCCAGTTTCGGCGAGCTTAACTCAATATTCGGACGGTGTGTCTCGCGCTGACCGAGATAAGCATAATTGGCGCTGATGCGCTCTCGCGAGTTCCAGATGTGTTCAGTCATCGCCGCCTTCGCTTTCGGTATGTCCCGCTGTTTCAGCACGTCGACAAGTTCTCGATGGGTGGCCACATGTTGCATCAATTCAGTTGGAGAGACCCGGTCGTTGGCTTCCGCCAGAAAGCGACTAATGCGTGATCGCAGGCTCGACACCACTTCAATCAGAATCGCATGCTCTGACAGTTCCCACAGCAGCGAGTGGAACTTGACATCCAGTTCAAAAATCGCCTGCCGGTCACCATCGTTCGCCGCTGCAAACATTTGCTCAACGATGCTTTCCAGTTCGGCTTCAACTGCAGCCGACCAATTGGGTAAAGCGAATTCAACGACCATTAGCTCCAAAGTGATCCTTATGGATGTGACCTCGTCCAGCTCCTTGGCTGAATACGTGTGTACGAAGGCGCCGCGGCGGGGCTCCTTGATGACGAGGCCTTCGTCGATCAGTTTCTGAATCGCGATTCGTACCGGCATTCGGCTGACGCGAAACTGTTGGGCAATGTCCTGCTCAACCAAGTGTGTACCAGGCTGCAAATGACCGCCTTTGATCGCGCGGCGCAGGCGCTTGGCGACTTCATCACTCAGATTCTCAGATTGTTGGATCGGTTCCAGCCGCTGCATTTTCGAATCCCAATACTTCTGCGAATTGACCCGTCATTCAAAGCTGCGGGTCTTAGTCATCCAATCGGTAAAAGGCATCTGCGTTGTCATGAAACAGCTTCTTTAGTTCACCCTCGGCACATCCCTCCACCGCCCACAAGAGCGTCTCCACCCAGCGAGGGTATTCCGTTGCCTGATAGGCCACCGGCCAATCGTCGCCGTACATCACGCGGTCAAAGCCGAAACATTCGATGACGTGGTCAATGTAAGGCTTGAGCTGCTCCCTTGTCCAATGTTGATGATCCGCTTCAGTAACCAATCCTGAAATTTTGCACCAGACGTTGGGAAACTCCGACAGAGTCTTGATTTCGGCGCGCCAGGGATCCATGAGATTGTTCTTGATATTCGGCTTGCCGATATGATCGAGGATGAACTGTACATTGGGGCACTGCGCCACCATCTTGATCGTGTTGGCCATTTGAAAATGCGCGATACAGATATCGAAACTCAGGTCGTAGCGTGGTAGAAGCTGAACGCCCTCGATGAAACTCGGTTGCAAGCAAAACTCCATATCCGGCTCAAACTGAATGATGCGGCGGATGCCCTTGATTCGCGGTTTGGCCGCCAGCTTCTCCAAGACCGGACCAACCGCATCTCCGTTTTCCAGCGGCGCCCAGGGCACGATGCCACCCAGACGACTGTCCTGATCTGCGAGGCTGTTCACCCATTCCGCTTCCTCAAGAAACAGATCGAAATCCACCTCTGCCTGTAAGAACACCATCTTCCCGACATTGATCGGCCCGCAAGCTCGATCATAGTCTTCCAGCAAATAGGCCTTGTTCAGCAAGGGGACGTCATCCAACCAGGAATAGCGCAATAACTGCGGATCCCAAACATGGAGATGCGTATCAACGATCGGAAAATCCAGCATTATTCACTCCCGAGTTTCTTGCAAGTCCCGGTCAGTCTAACAAAGTGGCGATTCCGTTAAAACGAGTCGGTTAATGGGCAAGAGGCCAATCTAAGGTCCCTTGCACTGCTTATCCAATAAGAGAAATTTTGTATTGAATATCCAATATATCCACTATTGGATATGCTGTCAAATTTTGATGGCTGGAGGGGTAAACAACGCAGACGACGACCAGCATTATTCGTCGAGTCCGCGTCCCTTAAAGTACTCGGCGGCGTGTAAGGGTACATTTACGCCGGCCATTATTCCAACGTCTCGGCCCCAGATCCCGGCGCAGTTGACAACGTACTCAGCCTGAATGTCGCCCTGGTCTCTGGCCACACCAGTTACCCGCCCATCCTTTTGATGAATAGCTGTTACCCTGATGTTTTCAAAAATCGAGGCACCGTACATTTCGGCCCCTCTGGCAAAGGCGCGGGTGGTATCGATCGGGTTTGTTTGGCCATCGCCTGGCAGAAAAGACTGCCCCAACCAGGTCGTCAACGTTCATCATCGGTCACATTTCCGATACTTCCGCAATTGAGACAACTTCAACCGCAAGCCCAAAAACCTTGGCCATCGAAGCCCCGCGCAGCAGCCCCTCATAGCGCTCCTGATTGGTAGCAATTGTAACTGAACCGTTCTGTTTAAAGCCCGTGTCCTGGCCAGTTTCTTTGCCCAGGTCTCGCAGTAACTCACTGGTATATTGGGCTAATTTGGTCATATTCTGTGTGGCCCGCAATTGCCCCACCAAACCAGCCGCGTGCCATGTTGTGCCGCTGGTTAAAACTTTTCTTTCCAGCAAAACAACATCGTTCATGCCCAATTTAGCCAGGTGATAGGCCACACTACAGCCTACAACGCCACCCCCAATAATCACCACCTGGGCCCGGCTTGGAGTCGTTTTATTCATTTTGGATGACTCCTTGTTCGGCTCGAACTGAAACCCGAAACCATGCTTGCGATTGAGCCATTTCAAATGAAAACTCGATCAATGATCCCGTTCCATAATCCGCTCTAACTCGTCGAGTGGGAGCTCGTGGGCAGTCCGCCCCCTAAAACCCGTCATTGTCTCCGCTGCAGTCAGGGCGTTCAAAATTGCTTCTTCGACCGCTTCCGCAACGCCCAGGAAGAAACCGTTGAGCTGGTCGTTTGGCAGCATTTGAAGCGCATAAGGCTTTTGCGTTTCATTCGCCAGATGGTTGCCAGTGGCGAAGGCCAGGAAGATATCACCGCTGCCGTTGTACCCCATCCCGCCTACCCTCGCCAATCCAATGGTAGCGCGTTGTGCCAGGCGTTTGCACTGAGAATGTACGAGTGGTGCATCGGTAGCGATGATGACGATGATTGAGCTCCCTTGCGTGAGTTCCGCCCGAGCTGAGGGGATTTTTTCGATGGTGATCTCCTGCCCGACTGGGACGCCGTTCACCCGCAAGTCTTCCCGCGCCCCGTAATTGGCCTGCACCAACGCGCCGACGATGTATGTCCCGCTTGGACAGGTGACCATCCGCGAAGCCGTTCCAATCCCACCTTTGAACTCGTGACAGATCATCCCGGTTCCGCCACCGACGTTGCCTTCCGCCACCGGGCCGCTTTGAGCAGATTCAATGGCCTGATACACGTGGTCTTTGTTGACGTGAAATGCAGCCATATCATTCAGCCAGCCGTCCCAGGTTTCGGCGACGACGGGAAGTTCCCAATCGTCCGTCCAGCCAAATTCGTACCCGTAGTTGTTCAACGCCTCATGCACCGTGCCCACCTGCGCGGTGTTGGTAATAGCGATGGGCGAAGTGAGCATCCCAGACTCCGCGATCCAATGGACGCCGGTCATCTCGCCACTACCGTTGAGGGAGTGGGTTGCGGCAAAGGCATGGTTTTTCCAAATCGCTCTTTCACGCGGTAGTATGACAGTCACGCCCGTGCGGGCTACTCGCGGTTCATCGAATATCAACGTGGTGTGGCCAACGAATACACCAGGCACATCTGTGATGGCGTTGTGTTTTCCAGGGGGCAAACGTCCGATGGTGATCCCCAAATCTCGCAATCGCTTTCGCATGATTTTACCTTCAACTGGATAATTCCTTTATCATAAGTCAACGCTTGCAAATCCCCAACTTCTCGTTAGCAGTATCCAAGAGTACGAAATCATAGGCATCTGCAGGTAAACTATCTAACTTCAGGATTTTCCTTCCTTGCATCCGTCACCATCTTGTGAAATTGCAGCCCGCTCTCCATCGCTTGTGAGAGGAACTGGGCTTCATCTCCTGAATAGTTAATCCCGGGTTCCATCGTCATAACAATTTGCATCGTCATATTTTCCTTGTCGTAAGCAGATGCAGCAATAGTTTGGGCCAATCTATCCCAGTCAACCACGCCGGAGAAAATGAGATTGTGCTGGTCCGAGGTGGTGTCGTTGTCGTTCAAATGAAAAGCGATTAACCGATCTTTCACGGCTTCAGCGAAATCTAATCCGCTACCGTCGATATTGCCATGACCGGGATCGTAGCAGATGCCCACCTCTGTAGGGTTGTAAGCGGCTAATATCTTTTCGAGTGTCGTGTGGTTGCTCGGGTTCAAGTTTTCAAATGCTATGCGCACGCTCCTTTCCCTAGCATACGGGATCAGGATATCCATTGAGCGATGCACTGCCTCCCAAAAAGCGAAGCTTTTATTACCTTCTTCAGGCTGTCTCGGAAGATGCAACACGATCACATCTGTGCCAAGTCGGTTCGCCATATGAATGCGATTTTTGACCAGTTCCACCCCTGCCAACCGGATATCTTCGTTTTCGGAGTAGTAATGATTTTTCTCGCCAGACGAGGCATGTAGATCGTTGACAGTAAGCTCGTAAGATCGCAGCCAACGAGCGATCTGGTCGATCTCATCGTCGGCATAAAGATAGTCGGATCCGAATTGATGGCACCAATGAACTTGTGAAAACCCGGTATCAGCAATGTGCTTCAGGTAGGGTTCGGGGTTGTCAATAGAAGATTTATAGTCGGTGTTAATGGCGAGCATTTTTTCCTTTCGTGATGCGGCAACGGTGGTCCAGGTTACTGAGCATCTACCGCAACCCCATGCGTTGCGATGTTGGATGTGCCAGTGAGATCCACTTGTGACTCCCTCAATTCCTCAAGCGGGATGTGGCATCGAATGACGTGCCCCTCGGCCGCAAACTGGCTGGGGGGAGTCTCGTCGTCGCAGATAGACCCCATGCGGCGGGGACAGCGCCGCTGGAAACAGCAACCTCGTGCCGGCGGTTCCGCCTCCTGCACGTCCTTGGCGAGCAGTTGCGCCCGCGCGCCCGGAACGGGCTCCGGCACCGCCGCCAGCAAGGTCTCGGTGTAGGGATGATAGGGTGGCGCGTAGATGTCCGCCACTGGCCCCACCTCACACATCCGGCCCTGATAAAGCACGGCCACCCGGTCGGCGATGGCGCGGACGACGGCCAGGTCGTGCGAGATAAAGAGATAGGCTACGCCGCGATCGGCCTTGAGTCCCGCCAACAGCTCCAGGACAGCAGCCTGAACAGAAACATCAAGCGCGGAGGTCACTTCGTCACACAACACCAAGTCCGGCTCAGCGGCAAAGGCACGCGCGACGGCAACTCGCTGTTTTTCGCCGCCGGACATTTGGCCGGGATGCCGTTCCAGATATCGTGGAGTGAGCCGCACCTCTTCGAGCAGCGAGCCAGACCGCTCCAGACGCCCTTCTCGGTCCATCTCGAAATAAAGCCGCAGCGGGGCATCGAGAAGCTGCTTGACGGTATGGCGCGGGTTGAGGGACGCGTCAGGGTTTTGGAAGATGATCTGGATTTTGTGGTGCATCTCAGCCGGACGGCTTTCGACTTCTGAGGCGAGATCCTGCTGCCCGAAGCTAATCCGACCGGCGCGGGGTGGCAACAATCCGGCGATGGTGCGGGCTATGGTTGATTTGCCGGAGCCGCTCTCGCCAACGAGGGCCAGCGTTTCGCCCCGGTGGATCGTGATGGTAAAGCCACTCACCGTCATTGGGGGTTCGGGCTCGCCGCGCCAGCGCCCCAGGAACGCGGCTAGACCACGCTTAGCATAGGTAATGTCCACCTCGGCCAGTTCGAGGAGCGGTTCTGGTTCATCGGCCTGGTTGATCCGAGCCTTCAGGCCTTGCATCTGGCCGGAGGCCCCGCTTGCCACGACACGCTGCCAATGATGGCATTGCACCAGGTGGGGTAACGACCCAGCGCGATCCGTTGGCTCGAGTGCCGGGTCAATCGTCTTACAAGTCTCATCGGCGAAGGCACAGCGCGGAACGAAGGCACAGCCAACCGCGTCTTCGCCGGGGGCAGGCGGCCGACCGTCCATTGCTCGGGGTAGGCCAGCGTACGAAAGACGAGGAACTGAACCCAACAGGCCTCGTGTATAGGGGTGCACCGGATCGTCAAATACCTCGTCAATTGCCCCATCCTCAACGATTTCGCCCGCGTACATCACTGCCAGACGGTCGCAGACGCGGGCAATCGCGCCCATGTCGTGGCTGATGTACAGCATCGCCGAACCGGTGGACTCCTGGATTTCCCGCAGCAAGTCGAGGATATGGGCCTGAGTGGTCACGTCGAGGCCGGTCGTCGGCTCGTCAAGCACGAGCAATTCGGGCTTGCCGGCCAGACCCATGGCGATGGCAACCCTTTGCAGTTGACCGCCAGAGAGTTCGTGGGGGAACCGACGGGCGAGCTCCTCCACTTGAGGCAAGTGCACCTGGGTCAGCAACTCCAGCACGCGTTCTTGCAACTCAGAGCCAGCAAGACCGAGATGGAGAGTCAAGACCTCGGCAATCTGATCACCCACCCGCATGGTGGGCGTCAGCGCCGAACTGGCGCTTTGAGGGATAACGGCCACCCGTTGCCCGCGTATGTTTGCCAGTTCGCTTGGCTCCAGGCTAAATACATCCACCCCCTCGAAGCGCACCGAGCCAGCCATCACCTGGCCGCCCGGTCGCAAATGTCCCAGCAGGGTCATACCAAAGGTGGTCTTGCCACAGCCAGACTCACCCACCAGGCCGAGTGTCTCACCCCGCTGCATTTCGAGCGACACATTGCGGAGCACCTGCACGATCTGGCCCGCTCTGGTGCGGAAACCGGTCGTCAAGCCATCAACCTTGAGCAGTATCTGGCTCATGTCGGCGCTTCCTGGCTGCGGTCCAGCCCGATCGCTTTGGACAGGGCGTCACCAGCTAAATTTATGCCAATGATCAGGCTGCTGAGGGCGAATATTGGGAATAAAGTTCCCCAAGGGGAGATTGCCAGCAAGACCTGGTTTTCGAAAACCATACGCCCCCAGTCCGGGGTTGGTGGAGCAATCCCGAAGCCGAGGTAGGAAAGCGAGCTGATGGCAGTCAGCGCCCAGGACGCCCGCATCACGTATTCGACCAGAAGCACATCCAACAGGTTGGGAATCAATTCCCGCAGGACGATGTTGGTGTGACGTTCACCACGCGCCCGCGCCGCGGTGATGAAATCACGCGCTACATATCCTAGTGCAGCGCCTCGGGCAACGCGAACAGTCGATACACCGTATGCGTAGCCCAGGGTTAGAATAAGCACGCTGAATCCCGTACCGAGAGCCACGACAATGAGCAATACTACGAGCAAGCCAGGTATGGCCAGCAAGGCATCAACCAGGCGCATAACCACTTCGTCAACCCGCCCGCCGATAAACGCGAGCAGAATGCCGAGCAGCCCGCCCCATAAAACCGCGATCGCCGCGGCCAACAAGGCCACGCCAATCGCCGCGCGACCCCCGAGCAGGGTTCGGCTCAACAGGTCGCGACCGAAGGAATCAGTGCCAAATGGATGTTCGAGGGAAGGCGCCGCCAGCCTGTTCTTGCCGTCAATGTCGTTGGGAGAATAGGGGACGATGAGCGGTGAGGTCACGGCTATGAGCATATGAACGATGACGATCATCAGCCCGACTGTACCCTGCCGCGATCGGCGCAGGCCGCGCCCGATCTGACCAAACCAGCGCAACGATTGAGCTAACCGTATTGGGACGGCCGTCAGTGATCTCATCCCTTCAGCGTCCTAACCCCGCAGCCCAGCCAATCGTTTGGCTTCTGCAAACATGCGAGCTGGCCCGCCGTCATCCAGGTCATAGGGTACAACCTCTAGCATAAATATCGGCTTTTGGGGGAAGTCGATGGCGCTAAACACCGCATCAAATGGAATAGCGCCTTCGCCCGGCGCCAAGTGCAAGTCCCCTCGACCCAAGGCGAAACTCGTGCGGCCCGCGTAGGCCGGGATCCCCATATTGTCTTGAACATGAAAATGTGTGGTCAGCGGCGCCATGCGCGCGATACCCTCGATGTAGTCAAAACCATGCCATTGCGATGACAGGAAGGTATGCCCGAAATCGATACAGAGACCAATCCCGGGATGGTTAATCTCTTCAACGAACTTCGCGAGCATCTCAGGGAAAGACGTGTAACTGGTATATTGATACCAGCCATGTGATTCAATGCTGATGTTCCCGCCCCAGCCGGCGACCTCATCGGCATAACTTAACAGGATGTCCCGTTCGCGCGCCATCAGCTCCTGCATTGGCTTGGAGGTTCCAGCCGGCAGGGCGAGGCGGAAGCCGGCGTGATAAGCCAATGCTGTCGCGCCGATGGCTTTGCCCACCTCAAGGCCGGCCTCCAACAGCGCTTGCTGATATGCAAGATCGGCGACGTCAAACAAGTTCGTCTCAAGGGGGAGATGCAAGGTATAGCCTAGTCGGTCGCGGAACTTGTCCAGCACGGCGACCAATTGCTTCAGACGGCGCTGATCCGTGCGACCGCCAACCCACATTCGCCAGAGATCGGGTAAGACTTCAACATAGTCATAACCACAATCAATTAGCGTTTGTAAGTTCTCCGTCAATTCTTCCGGGGATGATCCCATCGGGACGGCGTAACCTATTCCTTTGAAGTGCATGTTTCTCTCCCGTGGCTGATCTTAATTGGTCCAAGTAGTCCCAAGTTAGTCGTGCAAAAAAGTGATCTATAGTGGGTGGCGCAGGCGGGCGACCCGAGGGTCGCGTAGACACAGCCCGCCGGTCGCCCCTACCGATATTTTCGAGTTTTCGCCCGCCGGATTATTTTGCCATATTTTCATTACTTTCTTTTGACTACTTGTGTAACGCTTCACCCCGAAAATGACTAGCCGCGCAGGCTGCGCAAACGGGGATCTAGAAATGTCGTCACCAGGTCCGCGCCCAGGTTGAAGAAGACATACATAACCGCCCACAGCAAGGCGATGGCCTGTATCATCGGTACGTCGCGGAAACTGACCGAGTCGACCAGTGCCCGTCCCAGGCCAGGATAGTTAAAGACGACCTCGACAACGAACGTTCCGCTGAGCAGGCCGCTGAGCATCAAAGCCATAATGTTGATCGTCGGCAATAGAATATTAGGCAGCGCGTGACGGAATACCACGCGCCCGCGCGGGAGGCCCTTCAAAGTGGCCATTTCGACATACTCGCTGGTCAGCACGTTGATCGTGATCGTGCGAACCATGCGCAGGAGATACGCGGTCGAGGTAATCGTCAAGGTAATGGTCGGCATCACGACATTGGGCAGCAAATCCGCGATCGGCGCGTTGGGGTTGCCCAGGGTCATCGAGGGAAAGAGCCCCAAGCCAACGCTCAGGCCCCAAATCAGCAGGGTACCGATAACAAATTCTGGCGTGCTCATCCCGACGATCGAACCCGTCGAGATGATGACATCCGGCGCTCGGTCGCGCCTTAAGCCAGCGGTGATGCCCAAGACAGTCGCCAAGGGTATCGTGACCAGTGAAGCCAGCCCACCCAAGAGCAGGGAATTGCGCAGCCGAAAGCTGATTAACTCCACAACTGGCTTTTTGCGAGACAGGGAGTCGCCAAAATCACCCCGCAGGGCATTACTGACCCATTCGGCAAAGCGCTCCGTTGCCGGACGATCGAGGCCGTACTCTTCTCGCAAGGCGGCCACACCTTCTGGCGTCGCCCACTTGCCAAAGTAGGCTGTTGCCCAGTCGCCCGGCAAAACGTCGGTCATCACAAAGACGACAAGGGCGACGATTGTCAGCGTGATGACCGAGAATAATAACCGCTGCACAATGAGCTTTAGCATCGCGTCACTGTTTTAGTAGTTCCAAGTCAGTCGTGCGAAAAAGCGATCTGTAGTGGATGGCGCTGGCGGGCGACACAAGTGTCGCCCCTACAATACCCTCCCCTTTTTGCCCATCTCTTCATTTTGCTGTATTTTCTCATTACTTTGTTGGTACTACTTTACCATTCGGAAGCCTCCCTTTGCCAGCCACCTGTGGAGAGTCTGATAGCCGGCAAAGGGAAGCTGAAAGGCCCCTCACCCCCACTTGCGTGCTTGGGGGGAGAAGGGCATGCGGAATAGGGACTAGCCCAGCAAGCGCTGGTTCTAGTCCTCCTCGATATAGAAGAGATGGATGTACTCGGTGAAGTTTCTGGTTACGCCCTTGACGCGGGAATTGAACACGTCAACAGCGGTGAAGAAGACCGGGTTCATCGTGCCACTCTCTTGAGCGACCAATACCTGCGCCTGCGCCAAAAGCGCCTTCCGCTTGTCAAAGTCGAGCTCGGCGCTCGCGTCCGCCAGCAGCTGTTCGAATTCCTCGTTGCACCATTTGGACATGTTGTTGCCCGATCCGCAGCCAAAGAGCTCTTTCATCCCGGGATCCGCTCGGCGCTGGCCCCACCAATCAAGGTAGAAATAGTTCTTGCCAAAATGATCGGGGTAGTATGTGTCGTTAGGCACTTGGTTGATCTCGACCCGGATGCCGGCATCGGCGGCCTGTTCCTTGTAGGCGACAGCCAGCGGGACCATCGTGGGATAGACATCAGCGACCGTCAGCACGACATCTATTCCGTCCGGGTAACCTGCTTCAGCCAACAGTTCCTTGGCTCTCTCGACGTCCCGTGGGCAATCCTGCTCAAAATAATACGGGTCGTTTTTCCAGACGGAGGTATCGCAGGCAATGTCGCCTTTGCCGTCATAGACCACTTCAAGCGTCTCCTGGCGATCTTGGACCAGCTTAAATGCCTGGCGCACGCGAAGGTCATCGAAGGGAGGCACAGTGACGTCCATCGCAATCTGGGTAAAACCGCCAGAGGCTTGAACCAGGAAGGTGAAATTATCGTTCCCCTCGAACAGGGGGAAATTCTCAGCGCGAATCTGACCGATTCCCACGTAATCGAGCTGGTCCGTGAGCAGCGCCTGAGCAACGCCAGCTGAGCCAGAGACGTGGTGGAGTTCAATGCCGGCCAAACCTGGCGGTCCCTCCCAATAATCGTCGAAAGCCGCCAACACCGTTAGCCCTACCGGATTCTGCTCCACGACCTGGAAGGCGTCAGTGCCGATGCCGGTTTCGGCAATGGTGTCGCCACTGCCTTCGGGGATCATTGCCATACGCTTGTCCGCCAATCGGGTGGGGAATACAACGTTAACCTGATGCAGCGGTATCACGATGGTGTAGTCGTCTGGCGCCGACAGATTAGCCTCGTCGATGATCGCGAATTTGTCTTTGACCGGCGAGCCTGTGGCCGGATCCAAGAGACGTCGAATGCTGTAAAGCGCGTCGGCCGAAGTGAAGTCCGACCCGTCATGAAACTTCACCCCCTGTTCGAGATGGAAAGTCCATACCTGGCCCGTGTCGTCCGATTCCCATGATGCGGCCAAATCGGGCACCACAAAGGTCGCGCCCTTATCCAGGCGAGTCAACTGATTCCAGACATACTGCAGGACGAGATGTTCCGTATTCGGTCCATGAGGATCGAGGTTACTGGCGGGCGTAGAGCCGACCTTCAAATGCCGCAATACGCCCCGAGTGTCCTGCGCCCCGACGGCCGACGTCAGCGCCATTACTAGCGCTACAATAAATATCACTCCCAATATGGAGCGGATCCTGGATTGTGCGTACATAAGTCTTTCCTCCAATTATTTAACTTTATTTTTGGAAGTATCTTCCGATTTCGAGTTTATCGTTCTATTTTTTTTTGCAAATTTCAGCGTAGTAATCGGATTGCGGCAGTCTTGCGCCACTCACCGCTTGCTAGCCATCTGTCGATAAACTAATAGCCGGCAAAGGGAGGCTGAGAGGCCCCTCACCCCCATTTGCCTGGTAGGGGGGAAGGGCATGCGGAATGGGGACTAGCCCAGTAAGCTCTGGTTCTAGTCCTCTTCGATATAGAAGAGATGGATGTAATCGGTGAAGTTTCTTGTGACGCCCTTGACGCGGGAATTGAATAAGTCAATGGCGGTAAAGAAGACGGGGTTCAACCAGCCACCCCCTTCGCTTGCCAATATCTGAGCCTGCGCGTAAAGCGCCTTCCGCTTGTCAAAGTCGAGCTCGGCGCTCGCGTCCGCCAGCAGCTGATCAAATTCCTCGTTGCACCATCCGGGGTAGTTGTTACGCGAATCGCAGCTAAAGAGCTCTTTCAACCCGGGTCCGGCCTGGCGCTGGCCCCACCAAGTAACGTAGAAAGGCACCTTCTTCCAATACTCGGAGTAGTATGTGTCGGAAGGCACCTGCTCGATCTCGACCCTGATCCCGGCCTCGGCGGCCTGTTCCTTGAACGCGACAGACAGCGGGACATACGTTGGATAGACATCCGCGACAAACAGCACGACATCCAAGCCGTCCGGGTAGCCTGCTTCAGCCAGCAGTTCCTTGGCCCGCTCGACGTCCCGCGGGCAATCCTGCTCAAGATAATACGGGTCGTTTTTCCAGACGGAATTATCGCAGGCTATGTCGCCTTGTCCGGCATAAGCCACTTCAAGAATTTCCTGGCGATCTTGGACCAGTTTAAAAGCCTGGCGCACGCGAACGTCATCGTAGGGAGCCACTGTGGCGTCCATCACCAGGTTTGTCTGACCGCCCGACGCTTGAATCAGGAAGGTGAAATTTTCGTTCCCCTCGAACAGGGGGAAATTCTCAGCGCGGATCGAGCCGATTCCCACGTAATCGAGCTGATCCGTGAGCAGCGCCTGAGCAACGCCAGCTGAGTCAGCGATGTGGTAGAGTTCGATCCCGGCCAAACTTGGCGGTCCATCCCAGTAATCGTCGAAGGCCTCCAACACGGTTACCCCTACCGGATTCTGCTCCACGATCCGGAAGGCGTCAGAGCCTATGCCGTTCTGCGCAATGGTGTCGCCACTGCCTTCGGGTATCAATGCCAAACGCCTGTCCGCCACTATGGTGGGGAATTCAACGTTAACCTCATGCAGCGGTATCACGATGGTGTAGTCGTCCGGCGCCGCCAGATTAGCCTCATCAATGATGTCAAACTTCTCTTTGACCGGTGAGCCTGTGGCCGGATCCAAGACACGCCGAATGCTGTAAAGCGCGTCTGCCGAAGTGAAATCCGACCCGTCATGAAACGTTACCCCCTGGCGGAGATGGAAAGTCCATACCTGGCCCGTTTCGTCCGATTCCCATGACTCGGCCAAATCGGGAGTCACATAGGTCGCGCCCACATCCAGGCGAGTAAGCTGACTGTAGACATACTGCAAGGTGGGGCCTTCCAAATTCGGCCCATGAGGATCGACGTCACTGGCGGCCGTAGCGCTAGCCTTGATCGTCCGCAATACGCCCCGAGTGTCCTGCGCCTGGACGGCCGACGTGAGCGCCATCACTAGCGCTACAATAAATATCACTCCAAATATGGACCGGATCCTGGATTGTGCGTACATTAGTCTTTTTCCTCCTAATAATTATTCATACTTTTGAAAGTTTGCTCCCATTTGACTGTATTGTACTGTTTTCTCTTTTGCAAAATTCAGCGTAGTATTCCATCCATTCTCGAAGACTATCTCCGGGGTATCGGGACATCTGGCTACCTGTACTGAAGCAAGCCGCCCGACACTTACGCTGATTTGCTGCGACATGACTGTCCTAAGCATACGCACCTCGGCAATAGCTCGATAACAGGATGTCCCAGCCAGTTTGGCGGGTACAAGCTGGCCAATCTAATGTAGCGACAACTACGCACCATGTTTAACAGTCATATGTCAAGATACGGAGGGTGCGTACAAGCTTCCCTGCCTTCAACATATTTTCGAATCAGTCTGACTCGCGATATGCTGCCTCTCGACGATTCAGCGCCTTTGGCTGTTGCGGTTTTAATACGCCGCACAAGCTGCGAGCCCAATGGCACAGTCTTTCGGTGCGTTTTCCGCACAGCAGCGACCGCGCTGGCTGGGCGCTAAGGCAAGTATGCCATTTCTGTGCGCCGGCTGACCGCGGGCGCCGACGTCGGGCTTTGCGGCTTTGCCCGGTCATGCCAATCCCTCAACGACCCTGCGTTACGCTCAGCCCTCCAATGCCAACAGAGAGCGCTCTGAGCAACACTTTAAGGGGGCAAACCGTGCTGGAAAGAAAAATACGAACATAGCGATAGGGAGTGCTCCGATCGTGGCAAGCGCGCTTTGAAACCGTGGGAGGTCACCCGGCTGCATGATGTCTAGCGGGATGATCGGAGCATTCATAGATTGCGCTATAACGCCATAATCCGCCTGCCGGTTTACACCTGTCTGCGGCACTCGGAGTTAGTGGCGCTGCTCTGGTCGGATGTGGATGTGGAAGCGGGTAACAGTAAGTCGTGAAAGGCGATTGGCCAGCAGGATCTCTCGTATCAATCGGGCGTGATGATTCAATTCGAAGGGTAGGCCGTGCTAGGAGAATTGCTCCAACTCTGCAGCGTTTGACCACCATCAATCAGTAAGGACGCGCCGGTGATGTGTCGGGCATCATCGGAGGCGAGGAAGGCCACAGTCGCAGCGACATCTTCCGGTTGACCCACACGCCTCAGCGGGATGCGGTCAGAAAATTTGCCAAAGAAATCTTCCCAAGCGTCGGGGCCGTTCGTTCCCTGATGGAAACTCAACGGTGTTTGGATGATTCCGGGACAGACCGTGTTGACGCGAATACGATAGCGTGCCAACTCCAGCGCCAGGTTTCGCGCCAGCGCCTTGACCGCTTCCTTACTCATCATATAGGGTCCGGAGCCGAGAATGGTATCCCAGCCGCCGGTTGACGAGCCCATCAGTACAATCGCCCCGCCACCGGCGTCGATCAACGTAGGGACCGCGGCCTTGCAAGTGAGTACCATGCCGCGCAAGTTAACATCCATGACGCGATCCCACTCACCAATCGGCAGATCGACAAACTCGACTTTCTCACCGCCGATGCCGGCGTTGGCGAAAACCACATCCAGCCTGCCGAAAGCGTCCTGCGTCGCCTGCACCATAGCAGAGCACTCTTCGGCACGAGTCACATCCGCCTGGACGGCGATGGCTTGAGAGCCGATTTCAGCAGCAACCGCTTGCGCACGTTCCAAGTCCACATCTGCGATTGCGACTCGCGCGCTTTCCTGAGCGAAACGTAGGGCGCTTGCCCGTCCCAAGGCACCGCCACCGCCAGTCACCAGAGCTACTTTGCCCGCGAATCGATTCATCAGCTCACCTTGATTTGTCGCCGAGCCGGTGGAGTATTTGCGCTCTTGCCCACAACCAGCTCGCCATCAATGATCACGCCGGATATGCCGGGCGTGTCCCCGATTCCGAGTGTATTAAGCGCATCATCGGCAGCGCTGCCAATCGGCGCGTCCATGATGACGAGGTCGGCTTCAAGACCCACCTCAATCCTTCCCGATCTGAGGTTGTAAATTGTCGCCGTAGTGCCGGTCGCCATCGCGATAGCCAGTTCGGGCGGCACTTCGCCTAGTGTGCTGATCCAGCCTACCGTTCGCAGCATCCCAAGCGGAATCACACCGGTGCCGGATGGCATGTCTGTGCCGATGATGACGCGATAGAGGGCGTCGAATTGTCGAGCGAGATCGAGAATGCGAGGGATGATGGCGACGTTGCCACACTGAATGATCTCGAGGGCGGCATCGGTTTCGGCGATGATCCGCCCGATATCGGCGAGGGGCGGTGCAGTCGGGCCGCCGTTGAGGTGAGAAGCGATATGCGGCTGCACCTTGATAGCGTGGTCGGCGCCGATGGCGTCACTGCCGGGAATGGACGCGCCGCCGATGTGCATCATGACCGTCATGCCGCAGCGTTTCGCCCAGCGAACCATTTTCGCCACGCTATCCCAATCGTGAAAACCGCCGAGCCCGACTTCGCCGAGATGCTTGACGCCCGCCGTCGCCAGTTCTTCGAAATCCGCTTCGGTTAGTCCAGCTTGCAGGAGCAGCCCGCCTCCCTGAACCTTCATGCCGCAGGGCCGGTAATTGCCCCAGGACTTTGCGCCGACGATCGCCATAGACTTGGTGCCTATGGCGCCGGTGGGGCGACCGGGCATGTGAACCTCGCCCGCGGAGATCATCCGTGTGACGCCGCCGTGGACGCAACTCGCTATGAAGTCGACGGCCTTTTGTCGCGGGGTGTAATCGCCGATGACCGGATGCACGTGTGAATCTATAAGGCCAGGGATCACCGTTGTTCCATTAGCGTCGATGATGGTCGCGTCCGAGCTTGCGCCGAGCCGGTGGCCGACGGCAGCGATTAGCCCATCGCGGATGAGGATCGAATCGCCTTCGATGAGCGGAGAGGCGAAATCGCCAGAGACGATTTGGCCGATGCTTTGAATCAGCATTTCGTTCATGAGTCTGCCTCCCGCTTGCGCTGAAGAACGGTAAGCACCTCTTCAAGATTGGTGACGTCGCCGTAGTGGGTATCGATATCGTATAAAGTGACTTCCTGAGCTTGCGGGCTGGTGGCCATCACCAGATCTTCTGGCACCAGCACCTTGTAGCGCAGGAAGAAAGCATCGTGGACGGTGGAGCGCACACAGATATTTGTGACCACGCCTGTGACGATGACGGTTTTGATACCCCGCTCGCGCAGGGTGAGATCGAGCGCGGTCTGGAAGAAGCCGCTGTAGCGCCGCTTCGCGATTACGATATCGTCCGCTTCGACTGGCAGCTCGTCCACGACCTCGGCGCCCCAAGAGCCGGCCAGGCAGTGTACCGTGCGCATTTCGAAAAGGCTGTCATCGGGCGGGAGGCTTTGGTTTAGCCAGAGGACGGGCATGCCCGCGGCGCGCGCCGCCGCCAAAAGTTGCTGGTGTGGCGCATACAGCGCGTCGCCGCCTTCAAGGATCATCGCGCCGCCGTCCTTGAAGAAATCCTTGAGCATATCGACCACGAGCACGGCGGTAGTCACCGGGTCAAAATCGGTGATCTTTTGCCGCTGCCGATCCGATTGCTTCTCGGAGAATGAGTTGCTGATTATTGGCATTCCTATCGCCCCCAATTCGCTCGCAGCGTTGGCTGGCTAGCCGAGCCGTTTCTTCATGTTTGACCATCTTTTTATTCGAAGTCGCTCAGCTGGAGGCCGCCGACGCGCTCATGCGGTCGGCCGCCATCGCTTATCGCGAGGACGACCACTATTTCGTCCGGCGCTGGAGCATCCTCAAGGCAAAAGCTGATGGCGTCAAAATGCGATCGCACGTACATCTCATCTTTGTGATGCAGAGGCACATCAATGGTCGTGCCCGGTCCGCCTTTTTTCTTCGCCGACGGGATTATCGCCCGCCCGCCACCGACGGATTCACGCAGGGGCGCGCCAAGGGTCGGGTGCATCAAGGCAGCGGCGTGTTCAAGTTCGCCGCTCATGCCGACGATAGCCGCCTTGCCGTAACTGTGCGTTTCGCCCTCGAGCTGCGCGACGGCGCTTTCACCGAGCAGTTTGCCGAGCGCAGCGCCAGTCTCATAGAGTTCGCTTAGATCTTCAACATAGCGTCCGGCGCAGGGATTCTTAATGACGGCGCCGGCCGCCACTTTGCGCAGTGGTTTCGCCAACTGGCGGAAGCCCTCCTCGTGGATAACATCGACGATGGTCCGGATTCGCACTAGCTCCATTCGTAAGCCTCCCAGGAGAACTGCGGTTCATAACCGAGTCTAGCCTTGGCTTTAGTTGTGTCAAACAGCGATTGATTGCCCGTCAAGCGCGACCCAATGCATGCCTCCGGATAATACGCCTGCGCCAGGGTCGCCGAGTCAGCTCTCATGAAAGTGTTCCTCGCGCTGATGTAGAAGGGCTCGTGCCCGCTGATCTTGGCTTCCAGCGCTAGCCGGCAGGCTTGAGCGACATCGCGCGTATCGATATACCCCCACAGGTTGGTCGCGCCGCCCGCCGGATCGTCCCACAATGGAGTGAGCACGGATTGGAATGTCCCTGGCGTATGAATCCAGGGGAAACGCAGGCTGACTACGGATAGCGCCCCCGCCATCCGCCGGACAAAGGCCATAGCGATATCTTCGCCCAGGACTTTCGACAAGGCGTAGGCATCTTGCGGCGCCTGCGGGTGCGCCTCATCGATCGGAAGGTAGACCAACTGAATCGGCGTATACGAGAAGGGCAGCCCCAAAACCGACATGCTGCTGACATAGACGACGCGCGGTATTCCCAGCGTGGCGGCGGCCTCGAAAATGTTGAAGGTCGCCATGATATTGGTGCGGAAGACCTGGTCAGACGTATGATGAATAGGGCGCGGGATGGCCGCCAGGTGCACGATGGCGTCAAAGCCGTAGCAGGCCCCGTAGACTTGTCCTAAATCGGCACAGTCCGCAAAGCGAAATTCCGCCAAAGGCTCCTGCGGTCTTGCGCGGTCAATGCTGACGACATCGTAGCCCTGCTCTAGAAGGTGCGTCACGACAGCCGAGCCTGCCAGTCCGCTGCCGCCGGTGACTGCGACTCTCATGCTGCTAGCTCTCTGCCCGCAGTAATAGCTTGAACCATCAGACCTTGGTCACCGGCTCCATCCAGTTGGGACTGCCGACGGTCGTGATGCTCATGTGGGTCATGTTTGTGCCTTCGACCGCGCCATGCCAATGTCTTTCGCCCGGCGGGAAATGTATGACATCGCCCGTATTGGCAACGCCTCCTTCACCGTCCTCATTGCCGAATCGACATTCGCCCGCGGTGACTAGAAGCACCTGCTCGCCGGGGTGCGTGTGCCAGTGGGTTACGGCGCCGTCTGTGAAATGCACCAGCGCCACCGACACGCCGCCCACCTCCTGCGCGGATATCAGCCGCTCCAGCTGTGATGTTCCGCCCGAAACGTAAACATTGGCATTGGATTCCCGTTCCTCTTTCGGCACATGATTCATCGGTGTCCTCCTTGCTTCTCAATCAAGCCGAGCGCAGCAGCGCCAAACGTAAGTATACAATGCCGGCGACATAAAGCACGGCGCCTGAAGCGATCAACAGATACGACCTTCGCGGCGCGCCCTTAAACTCGCCCGTCGCCAAGCCCCAAACATAGGTCCATAGCTGCGATGTTGTGCCTATCGGCCAGGAGACTGCAGCGGTTAGGGCGCCGGTGGCGAAGGCGTTGATGATGTTACCGCCATAGTGCGCGCCGGCAGCGATGAGCGAATAGCGGTGCATCGTCCAGCCCGCGCGGAGAAACAACGACCACTGGCGGCGCCGCGTCAAGACAGCGCCGGATGTCAAGGCCGCGCCGATGAGCGAACCGGTCACCAATACGATCATGTAGGCAAGCGGCGTCAGCCCGTATTCACGGCCTGGCGCTCGCAGTGAATATGATAATCCAAGCGGATAAGCGGTGATGATCGCCGACGCCAGGCCGACAAACACCATGTTTTTCGCGATCAGACGTTTACTCGTTTTCCCGACGGTGTCTCGCAATTGAGATGACACCACCTCGATAAGCGAGCGGTCGCGAACGATTCTCGCCCAGACGGTGGCCATTGCGGCGGCGAATAACAGAAGACAGGCAACCGCCAGATCGAGTGGGGCGAGAGCTGCGGGCGTACCACCAATGAGAGCGGCCAGCGATGTGCCCAGAATCAGGCTCATGAAAGTCTGTATCGGCGCCGTCACCGACAGACCGACAGAGGTGAAGACCGTCAACGTGATCCGCACGCCAATCACGAATGTCCCACCCGCAGCCAACGCGACGATGATGACCGCCGGTCGCTCGCGCCACATTTGCGCAATCTCTCTGAACAGTTCCTCCCCCAGCACGATCAATGCAAGAATCCACACGAATACGAAGGAGAAAATGTAGAGTCCCAGGAAAAACGCGTCCAAGGGGTAGCTATCCAGTTTTTTGAGGACTACCGCCCAAGATCCCCAAAGGAAAGCGTTAAACAGCCCTCCCAGTATGGCGACCTCCTGCGTCATCAGACTTGGATGGCGCGGATCATTTCGACTGCGAGCTCGACATCGGCATTGGCGTCCGCGCCGGTCGTGCGTACTTCTCGGTTTTCGCGAATGCAATCGTAGAAGTGCAGCCATTCCCGGCGAAACGCTTCTTCGTGAGAAGCCGGCACCACTTTGGTAATTGGCGAACCAGCTTCATTTTCCTGGATGGTTACGGTGGTCGGCGCATACTTGAAATAGGGATTGGGGAAAGCGATACTGATGGTCTCGCTCTTGCCGTAAGCCGTCAATTGCTCATCCCACCAGAGATAATCGGGCCAGACACCCGCTTCAAAGACGCAGCGGCGTTGGGGACCGAAATCGAGCACTGAAATTATCTCCGTCGGCGAAATGGCATCGCTAAAGAGCACACCTGCGGCCGCGCCAAATGCGCCCCGCAGAATCGCCAGATCGTGGCTTGAGAGCATCAGCAGCATATTGTAAAGACCGGACAGATGCGCGTGGCTTGGTCCCAGGGCCGCTTTGGACGCCGCTTCAATTTTATCTGCGCCATCAGCGACAACGTGTTGGGGAATGTCATCGCCAGTCACCAGCGTGTAGAGCGGCTCGTGAACCGTGAAATCACCGGCGAAATCGTGGACGCGGATCAGCCGCACATCGTCCATCGCCCGCATGCGCGCCATACCGTATTCATAACCGGGATCGTAACGCTTCATGTAGCCGACCATCAGCTTGACGCCCGCGTGTTCAACCGCGTCCAACACGCGCTGTCCCTCGGCCGGGTCGAAGCAGAAGGGCTTTTCGACGAAGAGATGCTTGCCGGCTTCGGCGGCTGCTTCGGCGATATCGCCGTGATCCATCGTTAATATGGCCACGATATCGATATCGGGCTTGGCGAGCAGTTCCTCAAAATCGACGTAGCGATTGCTTACCCCATACCACTCGCCGACCGTATTCACGGTTTTGGCCGAGATATCGCAAACAGCGCCGACTTCAAATTGTGGCAATTCCATCAGATAAGGCAGATGCATGATCTGGGCGATCTGACCGCAGCCGATTATGCCCACGCGTAATTTGTCCAAGTCACGCCTCCCTCATATTTGATCGAGCGCGTCAACTCTTGACGGCGCCGGCGGTCAAGCCTTCGATGAACCAGCGCTGCATAGCGACATAGAGGATGATAACTGGAATGGTGACCATGCTGAGCGCGGCGAAATATAGCGTCCAATCGGCCGAGTAGCGATAGAAGAAGTTCACCAATCCCAGCGGAATCGTTTGCAACTCGGCTTGGCGAATGAAGATGAACGCCAGAAAGAATTCGTTCCAGAAGAACATGCCTTGAAAGATGGCGACCGTCGCCAGCCCGGGCCTCGCCAGGGGCAGGACGACATACCAGAACACTTGCAACCGATTGGCGCCGTCAACCAGCGCCGCGTCTTCCAGCTCTGGCGGGATTGACATGAAGAAGCCGCGCAACAGGAAGATGCTGAATGCCATTGATGTACCTGCGTAAACGAAAACGAGGCCGAATCGACTGTTGAGTATACCCAGCGTTCTGACCACTATGAATAGCGGGATGACGGTGACCTCGGGCGGGATCATCATTGTCGCCAGAATGATGAGAAAGATCGTTTGACGCCCGGGGAACTGCAGGCGCGCCAGGGCATAAGCGGCGATCGACGAGACGATTAGAAGGACAGCCAAGCTGAGCGCGGTGATGATGATGCTGTTACCGATGCGTGCGCCCAAATCGGCGATGCGCCAGGCATCGACATAGTTTTGCCAAATCATCATCCGAGGTGGTCCCCAGACGTTGTTGAACAGATCAGTGTCGGTCTTCAAGGAGCCGAAGACCATCCAGAACAGAGGATAGATAGTCTGAACGGTAGCGGCGATGAGTATCGCGTAGACCAGCAGCAGCTTCAGACGATCGCCGAGATGCTTCGCAAACACATCAGGAAAGACATCGGGATTCTTTTGACTGACAGCAGTCGCCATATGCTCTCCCGGCATCAGAAGTTATAGGTGCCGCTGCGGGCAATGCGAATATAGGTAAAGGCTATAACCGCGACGACGACAAACAAGGCGAATCCCATGGCCGAGGCATAGCCCAGCTTGCCGAAGCGGAAGGCCTGCGTCACAAGATGGGTCAGGACGACCTCGGTGGTGTGATTGGGTCCTCCGTCGGTCATCACGAAAACCAGCTCAAAGTTCCTGACAAAGGCCCCATTCAGCGAAAGAAGCACGCTGATGAAGGTCACAGGGGCAAGCAGGGGCAGCGTGATGCGCGTGAGGCGCGTCCAGGCGCTGGCTCCATCAATGATCGCGACTTCGTAAAGATCCTTCGGGATGGATTGCAGCCCGGCAAGGAACAGCACCATGTGAAAGCCGGTCCATTTCCAGATGTCGACCGCAATGATGGCGCCGAGCGCGGTTGCTTGTTCGCTCAGCCAAGCGCGAACCCAGCCTTCCAGCCCCAGCAGCTCCAGTCCGGCATTCAACAGACCGAAGGTGGGATTGTATATCCACGACCAGAGCAAACCGATGACGACAAAAGAAAGCGTAACCGGCACAAACAGGGCGGTGCGAAAGAAGATGACGCCCTTGATCTTCTGGTTGACGAGCAGCGCCAGAAAGAGCCCCAACAAATTCTTGACCAGAACGACGGAAACGGCGAAGATGATCGTATTCGTTACCGCCTTCAGAAAAACATCGTCGCGTTCAATCAGCTTGACGTAGTTCCTCGTGCCGATGAAGACGGGCGAATTGAAGCCATCCCAGCGGTGAAAACTCAAGTAGAAACCGTAGATTATTGGGATGATGACGAAGATGATCAAGAGTACGATGGCGGGCGTCATCATGAGATACGCGGACAAATGCCGGTAAACGCGCGGATAGCGTTTCCGCTCTGCGATCGCCCCGTCGGCCGCAGAGGCTGATGCTTCGTTTGTTCGACTGGAAGGTGTCTTAACGATCATCTATTCCCAGTAATCGCTCGCCAGAAAACCCAACTACCTAGACGATATTGAGCTTTAGGCCTAGGTCTTTCACAACATAGTCGATGCTCTCGAGGCAGCTCTGCTCGGCCGTCTTGTGCGACGCATCCAGTTCGATCAGTGCCAGCCCGTCAAAGTCGTTCTCCAGCATAATCCCAACCATGGCGGGAAAATCAACCACGCCCGCTCCCAACTCGCAGAAGGAGAGATAGCGCGCGTAGCCTTCCAGTCCTTCAAAGTCTTTCGCGTCCTTGAAGTGAATGTAATCGATGTGCTCCATATACGTGCGCATAATGTCCACAGGATCGGTGTCTTTGATGACCAGGTGAGCAGGATCGATGCATAGCCCGACCAAATCCGTATCTACAATTGACATGAATCGGTCAAGCTGCTCGCGTGTTTCGATGAAGCAGTCCAGATGTGGATGGTAAACGGTGCGGATGCCCAGCTTATTGCTGAAGGCGCCCAGTTCTTCCAGCGCGTTGGCGAATTTCCGGAAGTCGTCGTCCGTCTGCGGCTTTGCGCCGATCGGAGGACCGCCGCCACAGACGAGAATCTTGGAGCCGAAACTCTGGAGGAAGCGCGTCACCGCCATGACGCAATCGCGTTCATAGGGCCATAACTCGGCATTGGTGTATTCACAATTGGCATAGAGCGAAGACAGCCGCAGCCCGTATTCTTCCTGCGCTCTGTTGAAGAGATGCATGCGGCGCAAGAATTCGGTATCGGACAACATTTCAGGCGGTCCCGAGTCCTGCAGCGTCATGAAGCGGCGGGCGAAGTAGTCGCTGAGGCTGTTAAAGATCAGCGCTTCGTACCATACGAATCCAACTTCAGCGAGAAAGGGGAAGCCTTCTTCCGGGCGGCCTTCGAAATCCCATGTATTGAGGTGATAACCTATCTCAAACTTCTGCTCTTTTGGCATGGCAAATGGTCCTCTCTTGCGGCGTGGATGTAAGCAATGGCGGGTGGATCCGTCCCGTAAATGGGGATGGATCCACCACAATCTGATCTTAATCTGACGACGATAAACTCATTCAGTCATCGTAGGAATAGCCGTCGAAGACGAGATCGTCGAAGACTTTCTGTATCTGCGACATGCCTTCTTCGGCTGTAATGGTCCCGCCGACGATACCCTGGATGGCGCTCTGGAAGGCGTCATTGATTTCTGTCGGCCAGATCCAGTCAAGGAAGCGCGCGGTGTTGGGGAAGTGGTTGGAACGCAAATCATCGGCGATATCCGATTCAACAACGGTCACACCCTTGATCGATGTCGCCAGTGGCTCCATGATGCCGAGGTGCTTGTCGGCGATCTCGGGTCGCGAAAGATATTCCAGGAAGGCGACGGCGTGCGGCAACGCTTCCTCGCTGACCCCGCTGTAGATGCAGTAGCCCGAGTCGGGTCCGCCACCGTGCCCGCGCGTGCCGGGTACATCCCCAAGCTGCGGGAATTCAAATACACCCCACTCGAAATCGACGACATTCGCCTCAATCCAAGGCAGCTCCCAGGTACCACCATAATAGACCGCCGATTGCTGGGTGGCGAAAGCGCTGCGCATGCCATCCCAGTCGACCGACAGCGAGTCCCGGTCCAGGATGCCGTCATCGACGAATTGGCCGATCCGCGCCAGGGCTTCGACATCGGGGGCATCGGTGAATTTGGCTTCACCACGGAGATTCTGCGCCGTCTTTGCGATGGAGTCGCCCATGGTCTGAGAGGCCGTCTCAAAATACCACATTGGCCACATCCAGACGTTCTTGCCCTGGTGCAGCACCGGAACATAGCCGGCCTCGTCCAGCGCAGCCGCTACCGCAATGAAGTCGTCGTAAGAATCCGGCTCTTCGAGACCAAGTTCATTGAATAGATCGACATTATAGAAGAACGATGATGTGGAGACGGGCGATAGCGGAATGCCATACACGCGGCCACCGATAGTATAGGCATCAAGCGATGCCGGCTCGAAGCGCTCTACCCAGTCTGCAATGTCGTCGGTAATGTCACGCAAAACGCCACGGCGTACGTAGGCGCCATTGGTGGGATTGGCGGCGCAGCCAATGACATCCATGCGCTCGCCGGCGAGATGCGCGGTCAGAAGTCGCGTCACACCACCGTCAATAGGACCTTGCGCATCCCATCTGACATCGGAGACGTCTGGGTTTTCTGCCAGGAATCCGTCGATGACTTCCTGCTCCACTTGCGCCTGGACATCGTCCGGTGCCATCGAGCCGAGGTTGTCGAGCGAGGTCGGACCAAAGACGTGGAGAACAAAAGCATCTTGAGCGGCGACACTGCCAACTGCCAGCAGTGCCAAAACAGCGAACAGCGAACAATAGAGAAGTCTTCTCAACATTGGCTAATTGCCTCTCTTCTAAAAGAACACTGGGGAGATTTTGTCACACGGAATATAACATGTCAAGCTTCGCGCCGCCAACATCGGTACCGAGTGCTCGGCCGTGCAATGTGGAAGTAAAGAATTGTCTATTTCGCAGGTGATCATGGAACTTAGAAACCCCACAACGACAGGCGGAACGCGCGAACCCGTGGGCTGCAAGAGACGACCGTAGACTCGGGAACAGACAAGGATCGCAGCCTCAGCGGTCACTGCGAAGAAGACCGTCGTGCCATATTTTCACACTCTCGGCGAAGCCACCACAGGAGTGGGAGCAAATGTTTAATCACCACAAGCCATATCAGGTCTGGTCATGGCCAGCTAAAGTGGAAAACTCTCACATCAGGGTGGATCCTGGGATAGTGCCATTCGAGAAAAGCGAAAAGGCTATCCGCGAACGGTATGTGTCCAATACCAACGGTCAGTACGAAAAGTGCTTAAAGAAAGTCGTCGCGGAGTGTGCGCCCATCTGCTCGCCGAGTTCACGCGCTTGGCAGATCGCCTCTTTGATGGCGGCTTCGTTGTCGTGATAGAAAGCCATCGCTCCATACACATTTGCCAGGCGTATGCGGTAGTGGTCGGCGGCGGCCTGTGGGCCGTCTTTCAGAGCCAGGTTCGCTACCAGATAGGCCTTGTGATGAGTCCCAACGATCACCGCTACCAACGGGTCATTTCCCCGTAATTCAACGTGATCGCGAGTCTCTAGAACGATGGTGTTCCCTCAAACATAAATAATCTGGTTTTGAACATCGCAAATTTTACGCTGTCGCCGGTGACATCGACACCGGCCGGCTGGACCTTCATCGTTTCTGCAACAGCGCCATTTCTCACATGATTGTCGCGTTTTAGTCCCGGTGCGCCAAACCTTGCCGAGGCACGGGCTCACGGGCATATGCCTCGGCTTCTAGAGCGAAAGCGCTTAGGCTGCGCTAACTACGACGCTCGCGATCACTATCCCGAGCGGGCATTAGAATGTCGTAGTCTAACCAGCCGATGGGGATTATGTCGCAGTCCGGATTGAATTTGGTGAGCAATGTCGTTACCGACCAGCAACTGTCGGGACCGTTCATTGTCTTCGAAGATGGTACCGGCGAAGCAAACTTGATTGTGCAACCGTCTACAGTTTGCGTGCTCGCAAGATTCGCTATGTCCTGATCTGTCTGGCCCAAATAGAGTTCGTCGCTATCCACGCAATTCGTCTGCACCGCCTTCACTATCGGGCGTTCGGCGAACCTTTCAGCGATCCGACTAGGTCTGTCCGAAGTGGGAAAAACAGTGACCTCATACGTGAAATGGCAGGTAGGAGTAGCCTGTTGTTGCTGCTGGGCTACCTGATCCCTGTCGAGAGAAACAAATATCGCAACTCCTTCGAACTGCGGCACAGATGTGTTGGTTGCTGGCGCCGGCGTGTTGGTCACTGGTACAGGCGTGTTGGTCACTGGCAGTGCCGTGTTGTTCGCTGGTACAGGCGTGTTGGTCACCGGCAGTGCCGTGTTGGTCGCTAGCGGTGCTTCCACGGTTGGGGCTACCACATCAACCTTGTCATAGTTCGACACGCTGCTCTTGACGCCGTTCAAGAGTGCCTTGACCCGATACGTATAGCGCACACCGTCTTCAGCGGCGGTGCTATCTGTATAGGTCGTGGAGGTGTTGCCAGTGTTGGCTACCAAGGTCATGAGCTCACTTTCACCGTGGTAGGGTCGCCGACGCAATATCTCGTAACCATCCACTTCGCCTGCCGGCGTAGTCCAATTGAGCTGAACACCGGATGAGACCTGAGACACTGAGAGATTGGTCGGTTTATCTGGTGTGTTTGTCGTCGGTACAGGCGTGTTGGTCGGCGGTACAGGCGTGTTGGTCGCTGGCGGTGCTTCCACGGTTGGGGCTACCACATCAACCTTGTCATAGTTCGACCAATCGCTCTTGACACCGTTCAAGAGTGCCTTGACCCGAAACGTATAGCGCACACCGTCTTCAGTGGCGGTCGTATCTGTATAGGTCGTGGAGGTGTTGTCAGTGTCGGCTACCAATGTCATGAGCTCGCTTTCACCTTTGTACGGTCGCCGACGCAAAATCTCGTATCCGTCCACCTCGCCTGCAGGCGCAGTCCAATTGAGCTTAACTCCGGATGAGACTTGAGACACTGAGAGATTGGTCGGTTTACCCGGTGGTTCTTGGGCAAAGGCAAGGCCTGCCAAAAGCATAATTCCTAATACTAAGATCAAGTCTAATTCTCTGCGAATTCCAATCGTACCATGCGCGTAATGTGTCAAATTAGACATAACTGCGCTTTTCTGGTCACTATATTAGGGACAAGTACTATAACTCATATTGTTAGCAGTGCCAACATTGGCATCAAAGACATTAATGAAATATCTTTGTGTCATAATAATGTCAACTAAGTACCACAAAAAGTCCGGCACACCGCATTAGTCAAAATTGGGCTTAAGATACGTTGAGGAAAATTTTGAATATGAGTGGCCTGTCGGTGGATAGACAAGACAGAGGATGCGATAAGCTGTTGCGCCGTAAAGTTCCCAGATGTCCTTTGGTTCTGGCGTTTTGTCCACCTTCGCATCCGACTCGGATGGTTCCACCGAAAAGACGTCCAGATATCCGCCATTTTTGGCAGTGCCGACCAGAATCGGCGAGCTCATCCAGCGGTCGGTCCGGCCACTCTCCATCGCCTCGAACCCACATACGATACCGTGAGTTCACCCAGGGCTGTCTCTCCAGCATGTTATCGAAGACGTAAATTTGATCGCCGCCGGCCGTGTGGAGAGTCCACATCGGATTGCCCTACTTGGTTTCCTCCCGAGTGTCTTCAATTACCTTCACGACGATTGTCATTTGCGTTCTCTCTTCTATGCTAGTGAGATGCGAGACAGTAGAGAATTCGAGGATATCTCTCATGTTGTATGAGATGACATAACGCTATCAATATGTAGTCATGCATCAACTAAAACCTCCCCTCGCGCCATTTTCTAATCTTCGGGATTCAACTCCGGCTGCCAAAAGCCAATTGGCTCCCTCATTCCATTTGCTGATCCTACATAGCGGCTGTCACGCGCTGATTATGTATAGCTAGTCTGTTATATCATGTACTAAGAAACGGTTGTCTAAATCTGTCTTTTGACATTATACGCACGAAATCTTAGTATAACTCATACTGCTTTCTAAATGCCATTTTAGAGGGTATGCATGAACTCGCGATTCGCAATATTGTTCGTTTTCTTAACAGTTGCTCTCCTTTTTTCGCACTCACAGAACATTTACGCCGCCAGCATCACTGTGAATGACAGCTGCAGCCTGTCAGACGCCATCACCGCCGCCAATACCGATACGGCGACGGGTGGATGCGTCGCGGGCAGCGGCGATGACACAATTACCCTGACAGCAGATGTCACCCTTAGCGCCGAGCTTCCCATGATAACGACAAGCATGTTCGTTGAAGGCGCGAACTATACGGTAAGCGGTGATGACGCATATCGGGTCTTTTACGTGAAAGCAGGCACGCTCACGATCAACAACCTGACCATCACCAAGGGCAATTCCACGATCTACGGTGGCGGCATCGCCGCCGTGAACGGCAGTACGGTAAACATCAACAACAGCACGATAAGCGAGAACTGGTCCACAATAGGCGGGGGAATCTTTAACTCCTCATCGGTGCTGAATGTTCACAACAGCATTATCAAAGACAATACTGCGTCCCGCTTGAGCGGCGGGATACAGAATTTCGCCGGAACGGCGACCATAAGCGGAAGCTTCTTCAGTGGGAATAGCTCGGGGGTCAGTACGGGAGGCGCTATCGATAGCGTGCAAGCCAATTTACAGGTCACTAATTCGACTTTCACTGGCAATTCCGCTCATCGATTCGGCGGCGCCATCGCCGCTAATGGCCTTGTCGAATTGATCAACAATACTGTGGTGAACAACACGGCGCAGGACGGGGGCGGCGGGATCTGGTTTGGTGTTCCAAGTCAAACAAGCGTCAATCTGATCAACAACATCATTGCCGATAATGTCGGCGGCGATTGCGTCGCGACGCCGGGTATGAATGTCAACAACATCATCAAAGACGGCAGTTGTTCGGCCTCGAAAAGTGGCGATCCAATGCTCGGCGATCTGACCGGCACGATCAGCTATTATCCGCTGCTTGCTATGAGCCCGGCGCTTAACGGCGGCAGTGATGATTACTGCCCGTCGGTCGACCAGATTGGCACGGCGCGACCGCAAGGCGCATCATGCGATATCGGCGCCTACGAAGCTTCCAGCGGCATGGGGCTGGCAATGCCGACGGATACCCCGACCGGCACGATGACCCCAACTGTAATACCAACGGCGACTCTGACGCCGACGCATACGCCTGCGAATACAGCAACGCCGACGGCCTGTACGCTGGCGCTTAAGATCATTGCTGCGAATACCGACACCGCGACCGGCGCATGTCCGGCCGGTAGCGGCATCGATACCATCAGCTTGACCGGGAATATCAACCTGGGCGCGGCGCTTCCGCAGATTACTTCCGAAATCTGGATCGCGGGCAACGGATTTACAATCAGCGGCGATGACAGCTATCGGATCTTTGACGTCTACGGCGGAAACCTGAGGGTCAATAATCTAACCATGACCGCGGGCCATGCCGCAAGAATGAATGGCGGCGCGGTAAAAGTAACGAACGGAGGACAGGCCACCTTCATCAACGGCGTCATCTCCGAAAGTACGGCTTCCTTGCTCGGCGGCGGCATCTATCTCGATCAGACAGCTCGAGTTACGGTCAACAACAGCATCATTAAGAACAATAGCGCCGGCAGCGGCGGCGGGATCGGATTCTTCGGCGGAAACGTATACATCACCAGAAGCGAGATCAGCAATAACACAGCGGTGCGCGGTGGCGGGATCTTCAGCACCAGAGAGAAAATGAGCATCGACAATAGCACCATCCATAGCAATACAGCAACCGTCAGCGGCGGTGGAATTTACACGATCTTTGGGTTCGATATGCTCACGCTTATTACCGTGGCGAACAATAGCGCCGCGTCTTACGGCGGTATGTATAAGGCTTCAAGTTTTTTGGCGCTGCACAACAGTCTCTTTGGCGGCAATTCCGGCGTCCAATGTGGCGGTTTGCATAACATACACGCGAGCGTCGGCAACCTGGTAGAAGACGGTAGTTGTCTAGCAGCGCTAACGGGAGACCCTATGTTGGGCGCTCTCACAGGTTCGCCGGCATATTATCCACTGCTGACCGGAAGCCCGGCGATCAATGCGGCGGCTGCGGATTTTTGTCTGTTAGCCGACCAAGCCGGTCAAACGCGGCCCTTTCCATTAGGCGGTAGCTGCGATATTGGCGCATACGAACCGCATGGCAATACGATGCAGCAGACGGCGATTCAACCGCAGAACGCACCGCAACAGCAGCAAATCCTTCAGTCGAGCGTGCAGCCGACATTGACGAGTGACGTTGTTATTCCCCCGGGAGAGCCCACTAATCTTGCGGCGAGCGTAACAACCGAAGGCCTCGCTCTCGATTGGAATGCGCCGGACGGCGAGGTGGATGGTTACGAGATTCTGCGGCGGCGCCCGCGGCAAGGTGAGGAGCAATTCGGGCTACTCGCTCGAATTTTTGTATCTGAAGTCGACGGTGATCCGACTCGTTACACCGATTCCACGGCTGACGCTCCCGATATCTACGTATATGGTATCAAGGCAATCACGAACTTTGGCGGCCGAAGCGAACTGTCGAACGAGGTCATTGTTGAGATCTCGCGGGCAACGGAAACGCCCACAGCGAGCGCGACTGACACGCCATCACCGACTGCCACCGACACGCCCGAACCGACGGCGACGGACATGCCGGAGCCAACGAGCGGGGCGGTCACAGTCTGGTCAGCGGACATGTCGGTGGTGGATTACGGCACGGGCGCCATCGGCGCAGGCAGTGCCAATCTCCTGTCAAATCAGGGCGGGGGGCTTGAGGCGATCTGGCTCTGGTACTATGCTCCCTACCGAGAGCTCTACCTGTCCTTTACGACGACCATTGATACCACGGACTGACACTTCATGCGGGCGGTCTCACTGTCGCCCTCCCTGAAGAAGCTTCCGGGCAATCGAATATCACCTTGCAGGATGTGGATGTCGATTGGACCGGCGGCGAGACGATTGAGGTGCGTCTGGTGCGAGGCGAGACGGCGTCTGTTCATGCGGCCACCGACACGCCTGAGCCCACAGCGACCGACACACCCGAACCGACGGCAACGGACACCCCTGAGCCCACAGCGACCGACACGCTCGAACCGACCGCAACGGACACGCCCGAACCGACGGCGACCGACACCATTGAACCGACCGCAACGGCGACCCCGGCAGGGACCTGTGTAAATGTCGGTCCGGGAACCAATTGGCTGTTCCCTATCAATGGTTTCTTGAGCGGTCTCATCAGCGTCTATCCGGGAAGCGACTGTGGCGGATCTGATATCATCCAGATCTCGATTGGCGCCGACGGATACGTGTACACAGCGGACGGGTCGATACGTGCAGTTGCTCTTTGCGCAGCGGCCCACAGTGATGGCTCGACTTATACAGTTGTGCAACAGGCATTCAACACCGATGTCTGGCAGTGCGCGATCCCGCCGACCGACACGCCTGTCCCAACAGCAACCGATACATCCGTGCCGCCGACGGACACATCTGTACCACCAACCGACACGCCAGTTCCGACCGCGATCAATACATCCGCACCGGTCAACAGCCGCGCCGTTGTTGGGGTCGATCCAGTGAGCAATAGTCCCGGCGAACTTGCTGTCTCATGGAATCCGCCTTCAGAGACGCCCGCCGATTACCGCATCGTCTGGGCCCCGATCGACGAAAACTTTAAGAATTGGACCGACCTCAGCGGCAACGCTTTTCCAACCAGCCCCTCGTACACGATAACCGGTCTGGATCATGGGGTGGCTTACAAAGTTAGAGTCCGCGCCCGTTACAATGGCTCCGCCGGTCCCTGGACCGATCCGGTTCAAACGCTGGTGATGGACGCGATCGTCGTCGAAGCCAATCGCCTTCAGCAGGAGCAGGATCTGGAAGCGCCGACGGACACGCCCGCACCTACCGATACGCCGGTGCCGCCAAGCGACACGCCCGTACCGACTAACACGCCGGTGCCGCCAAGCGAAACGCCCATACCGACTAACACGCCCGTGCCGCCAACTAACACGCCAGTCCCGCCAACGGCAACCGACACACCCGTCCCAGCTAACGCCAAGGTTGTCAGCAATGTCACTCTGCAGAGCAATCAGGCTGGCGTGCTCGAGGTGTCCTGGGACGCACCTTTAGCGGCGCCAAAAGATTACCGCATCAGTTGGTCGCTCATTGGAGAAAAATTCCCGACTTGGACCGACCTCAGCGGCAATGCCTTCCCAACCAGCCCCTCGTACACGATCAGCGGCTTGGACGAAGGCGTCCGCTACAAGGTGCGATTGCGCGCCCGCTATGAATCAGGCGGTCCCGGCGATTGGACGGGCGTGTTTGAGGCGGACGTTGCCGGCTCAGGGTGATGCTTCGCTAAAGTTTAGTCATGCATGTGCCGGGATTGTCTGCCCGTCCCGGCACCCTCACAACAAGAGGAGTCTATGTCTCACGAAAACGGATATGCCTTGCTGACTCATGATCAACAGATTAGTCGTCATATCGTGACACGTCACAAGAGGGAAAAGGACATGCTGGAGTCCTTATCGCCGGTCATCATCTGCAAGAACAGCGTGGAATCGGCGCCCTGGTCCAGATGTCAGGCGCACAACTATGTCCAGAGGCGTCTCATTATCGATCTGAACTTTGACACGACGCTCCACTGACCGGCTCGCCCGCGGACAAACACCGGCCCGATCTTCCCAAAGGCCTCAGTGAAGCTGCTGGCATTTTCGCCCTGATACCAAATCATCTGCTCTTGCCATAAGCACATCGCCGCTGCAGACGTAAGCAGCTCGCGCTCCAGCTCGTTTGACAGAGAATCGTCCGTTATCGTCATCCATTCACCCTCAGACGCCTCGAGCTTGGCGACTTAAGCGATCTCCGCCACGCCAGCGCGTCGGGCGGTCAGATAGCGGTGCCAGCCATCGATAACTTCCTTGTCCTGATTAATTTCAATCGGCGGTAGGACATCGAAGATTTCGGCGTACTGCTCGATCAGGTCGTCGTCGCGGTCGCCGAGGCGCGGGTCCAGATCATGCCGGAGTACCAGATCATCGAGGGAGATCATTTGCGCGGCTTCTATGCTGGCATTGTCGCACGACGAGTTAGAAGCGGCAAATTCGTGACGTCTGAGACTATTGGTCAATAGATAGAAGAGCGCTCGAAGCTGTCTTGCCGAAGCTGATACAACGCTTTGAGTAGAAGAAAGTGTACCGGGTGATTTTGACTCTAACTCCGCCTGGCTCCAATGCTAGGCACATAAGACGAATGCGGCGAAACCGCCTTAGGAGACTGCGCTGCCCGATGGCTCCCAACGCAAGGTGACAATCAAGGAACTGCAAGCACTATGACAATGGCGATCTATGATGCTTGCGGGTTGGGCACTTCCGGCGCGAACTGGTAGTCCGGCTCGATTTGTTGACGCCGCAGAATCGGGATGATCTGCCGCCACGTTCCGATGATGCCACGGCAAGGCTCTGGCAAATCGTGCTTCACGATACGACGCAACTCTGGCAGGTTGTAGAACGGCACAGCTGCATACATATGATGCTCGATGTGGTAATTCATTTGCCAGTAGAGGAAGGCGAATATCGGATTGAGCGCCATAGTACGGGTATTAATTCGGTAGTCGGGGGTGTTGTCGGTTAAGCCGATATGCTGGGCAACATTCAGCAGATACTGAAAGCCGCCGGCATAAAAGGGCGCAAAGGTCACCAGCACGGCGAGCATCCACCAGCCGGTCAGCGCCGAGAAGAGGACGATCAGACTATGCCCGATAATGAGGACCCGCGCCCAGTTGAACAGCGCTCGCCGGCCCTTCTCGTTTTCGGGCGGGAATAGTACTTGCTCCCAATCATCTTTGATTACGCCGAAACTGAGAAGCAGATCATGTTGCATCCGAAGCAAGAAGCCACGCACATTGATGAATGCGAGGCCAAGATAAGACTTCAGCGTAAATTTGACCGGAAGCACCACTTCAGAATCATCGGGCGGGTGCAAGGTATAGCGATGATGCGCCTGATGGCTCGCCCAGAAGGAGATGTGGCTGTACCAGCCGAGAAAACTGAAGATGTGTAGAAAAAAGACGTTCAACGCCTGCGTCTGGAAGACAGTCTTGTGACAAAATTCATGAAAGCCGTTGACCATAAACTTGTGCAGGGAACCATGCAAATAAATGAGCGCGATGACCACCAGCCAATGCGCCCGGCCGACGGCGTACCAAGCGAGCGCCCCCGTGCAAATCAGCACCGCCAGGAAAGCCAAAGTCTGTGCCAAGCCTTTGGCGTCGCTGCGTTGATTCAGGCGCGCCAAATCCGCGGCCGGCACCGGTGAACGATAAAACTTGATTCGTCGTTGCTGCTTGTCTTCGGTCATCAATCGACCTCTTTTCATCACGGGCTATGTTCTATTGCATGGCCCGGTCTTGCCTCTTGCCAATCCCAATTATACATAGCTAAGACCCCAAATTCACAGCTTCGATGCGGTCTAGCGCATGACAGCTGCAACATAATCCCTTCTCTGAACGAAGCATCGCTTCAAATGAGTTTGCCGCCCGCATCGCGCACCGTCGGTTACTGTTCATATCTTATCATCTTTATAAAGCAGCACTAACTCCGCAAGGTGCTGCTGACTGGATACCATCCCGCCCGGCCGATTGCGCGCTAGCCAAAGCAATGGGTATTCGGCTTCGATGGCAGCCAGCTCATCTCGCATGATCCGCCGCGTTACAGAAGGATCAGATACTTGCAGCAAGCCGCGGTGGGCGCCGTGCTGCGCCATGCGCGCCATGTGATCGAACTCTCGCTTGATAAGCTCGGCGTCGGGCCGTTCCATCCGCGACTGCCCCATCCTTGATATCACCTCATCAATCGTGTCGACTGTCGAGCGTAGATTCGCGCGCAGTAATTCGTCGTCGAACAGAACCTGCCGACTCTCACCAGCATGGAACAAGAGCGCGTCGCGTTCGCGCAAGTTAGACAGCGAATACATGTGCAGCGAATAAATCACACTGGCAGCATTCTGCAACACACGTGGTTCTTGGTAAACATTGCCGAGGTCGTAGACAAGCTGGCCCATCACCTCCGCGCCGTCCCTGAATGCGAAGGCATCTAGCGCGGGTGGAAGGTTCAAATCAGCGTTTGCCGCAAACGCCCAGCTGACTGCCGCGCCATAGGCAAAGCCGAGATAAGTCACCGGGAACCAGCGCCGCCAGCCCCAGGTGTCGCCCCAATTCGTATTGAGGAAGCCGATGGCGCCGTTCTGCAATCCCTGCTCGGCCGCTTCGCGCAGATTAGCCAGACAATTGTCAGTTCGCCCGAGTATGGACCGCATAACTGAAGTGCTGGGACAGACATAAAAGGGTATGCCGGCCTCGGCGTAAGGCTTCGTCTTGCCGAGAAAGTCGTAACCGGCTTCGTAGTTCCACTCCAAGGCGAATATGTCTTTGGGCAGCTCGGGTATGAGCTCGGGATACTGGCTGATGATGTCGGGCCAGAATTGTATGGTCCGCTCATGCCCTTGCGCGAGCCGGCAGACTTCCTGAAAAAACTCCAGGTAAACACGGCCCTTACCCTTTTGTTCGACCAACGATTTGCTGCGTCCCAGTCCAAGTTCAAAAGTCTCATCACAGCCGATGTTGAACATCTTGCTGGTGAAGTTCGGCAGCAACTCGGCATACAGACTTTCGATGAACGGGAGCGTTTCTGGAGCAGCGGGAGACAGCATGGATGGTAGATGAGGCACGCCCCAGGGCGCCATGAATTCGCTCTCGACTTCCGCCAGATGTCGGTACTAAGGATGCACAAACCAGCGTTCCATGTGACCGAAACTGTTTTGGTTTGGCACGAGATCAGTGTGACACTCTCGGCAATAGGCATCGAGCGCAAGAATGTCTTCCGCCGTTACGGGCGATGCGTTTTCCCATACTTGTCGGTGCTGCTCATACGCAAATGTATGCTCGATGTAGAGCTGAAACTGATTCACCTTTCAACTAGCGAGCATATCGATCAGGTCGTAGAGCGTTTCCATAGTTGGCACTTTGCCGCGGCTGATATCATGCATCACGCCGCGCGCCGGGTAATCGGGCCAATCGTCAATTACCAGCTGCGGCAAGGTCGGCCCCTGAGTTTGCAGAAGCTGCCGCAGCGTCTGAACGCCTTAGAAGACGCCAGCCAGGTCACCCCCGGCGATGACGATTCCTTCACTCGATATGCTCAGCCGATAGCCTTGAGCGCGGGCGATCGCGGCATCCAGGGTCAGTTTCACTTGCCCTGACGCTCCGCCTGCCACAGACCATTTGTTATCGGTGGCAGCCTCCAGCGCCGATTGAAGCTGGCGGGCGCTGAAGAGCAAATCCGTGGCGCGCGCCACACTCAGCGCGATTCGCTCGCCCTGCGCAAGGTTGAGCAGACCGCCGCCGAAAGTCACCGCTTGCGGCTGCGGCAGCAGATTGAGCTGCGAGCTCATTTCATCTTGGTCCTCTTAAGTGGAAACGCGGAAGCAGAAGGGCAGCGAGCCCTAAAACCCGCTGCCCATGCACTCATTCGTCGCGTTACTCTTGGAGTATTTCTTGCCAGCCTTCCTGGATGGTGGTCAGCGCATCTTCGATCGTCTTCAAACCTGAAGTCACCAGGCTGAGTTCCTGAAAGTAGATATTCTGCAGGCGGGCTTCTTCGCGATGTACAAATGGCGCGCGTCCATTGGCGGTCGAATCGATCACGAACTGCTTTTGCTCGGCCGTCAACCCCAGGACCTCTTTCGCCATGAAGCCTTCTATCTCGGTAGCCGCCACGCCCGGCGGGAACCAGGCCCAATCGACGGCGCGCTGGAATTGCTTGTCCGGCGCGAGGAAGAAATCCATGAACTGGCGAACTTCGTCTTGATGGTCGGAGCTGGTAAAGGCGGCCCAGGTGCTGCCCCAGGCAAGCACAGCTTCTTCCGTGCCCGCCGGCACCGGCGCGACATCCCATTCGAATTCGACATCCGTAAAGATGTACCAGGAGCCCCAGGGACCGTAAATCGACATGGCAACGCGATCGATCGACACACCCTCCGCGCCGGGCATGAGCGTCGATTCATCCTCCACCATCATCGCCGCGAGTAAACCCGACGCGCGCTGCACGGGTTCGGAATCCATCATCGCTTCGCCCGTTTCGGCATCAATGAAGTCGCCGCCGTAAGACCAGGTGATCATGCGCGTTTCACCGAAGGCGAAGTCATTGGAGCCGTAGATCTTGCCGACGCCGTCGCCTTCGGTCAGCGCCATGGCGGTCGCGCGGTAGTCATCCCAGGTCCAGCCAGCTTCCGGGTAGGCGACGCCAGCCGCGTCAAAGATGTCCTTGTTGTAGTAGATCAACTGCAGATCAAGGTCGGCTGGCAAGCCGTACTGGACGCCATCGTAATTATAGGCAGCCAGCGGTCGGGGCCAGTAATCGTCGAAATCGACCGCTTCGAATTGATCCTGGGTTAGCTCGGCCAATACGCCGCGGCTCGCCAGCGTGCGGTTCCACTGCGCGCTGATCAGCGCCACATCGGGCAAATCGTCGCCGGCCGCCATTGTCAGGTATCTTTCAACCGTTTCCGGCCAAGGGACAAATTCGTGCACGACCTTGATGCCGGTCATCTCCTCGAATTCTTCCCATTTCTCCTCCCATTTCTCGACCACCGCGCCGCTCTGGAAGGACGATAAGCGCAGGGTCACTCCGTCTTGCGCGAGCACAGCGCCCGTGCTGGCAACCAGCGCGAGCAAAACGAGCGTGAATATTGCTTTGCGAATCATGTAATTTCTCCTTAACTGAATACTTCGTTCAACAGTCTAATCAGTCTGGAATAGGCGTCTCCTTTCTTCAGTTTGCGCGGACAATTGCCGCTAGCCCTTGAGGCCCGAAAGGGTGATGCCTTCAATGAAATAACGCTGGGCGAAAATGAACACGACCACGATAGGGACCATGGCTGTCAGGGTGCCGGCCATCACCAACTCCCAGGCGGCGCGGAATTGGGTCATCCCACGCAGCAGCTCAAGCCCCTGCGTCACCGTGTAGAGTTCCGTGCTGCGAATAAGAATGAGGGGCCACAAGAACGAATTCCAGGTGCCGAGCGCGGTGAAGATGGCCAGGGTCGCGAGCGCCGGCTTTGCCAGCGGCAGAAAGATGCGCCAATAGATGCCGAAGGGGCTGCAGCCGTCGAGCTTGGCCGCGTCCACCAGATCTTCCGGGATGCCGAGGAAGAATTGCCGCAACAAGAAAGTGCCAAAGGGCGTCGCCAATGTAGGCACGATCAAGGACAAATGCGAATTCACCCAGCCCAGTTCCTTGACCATCAGGAAAATCGGGATCATGATGACCTGAGACGGGATCATCAGCGACGCCAGATAGAACAGGAATAAGGTGTTGCGGGCGGGGAAACGCATGCGCGCAAAGGCGAAACCCGCCATTGAGCTGGTAAATAGCTGACCGATAACGATGAGAGTTGTGATATAGAAGCTGTTCCAATAGAAGTTCACGAAGGGCGCCAATTCCCAGGCTTCAGTGTAATTGCTCCAGCGTGGATTCTCCGGGATCCACTCCGGCGGATAACCCCAGATATCGACATTTGGCTTCAGCGATGTCGAGACGCCCCATACCAGCGGCGCCAATGTGATGATGGCGAAGAGAATCAGCACCAGGTACACAATGGCGTTTTTGAGGTAGCGGCGAGCCTTGAACCAAGCGGCGTCGTTGGCGATCACGAGCCTACACCTCGCTGTAGATCCAGCGCCGGCGGGAGAACCACTGGGCGGCGGTGAATATCAGGATGATTACAAAGAAGATGGTGGCGATGGCGGAAGCGTAACCCATATCGAAATACTCGAAGGCGTTCTCGTAGATGTATTGCACCATCACCAGGGACGAGCGTCCTGGTCCGCCGCCATTCGTCATCAGGTAGACAATGTCGAAAACCTGGAAGGAACTGATCATGGAGATGATCACCGCGAAGAACATCGGCGCGGCGATCAGCGGCAAGGTGACATGACGGAACTCGGCCCAGCCGCCCGCGCCGTCGATCATGGTGGCGTCATAGAATGTGCGCGGCACATCCTGCAAAGCCGCCAACAGGATGATCATGTTGAAGCCCAGGCTCTTCCAAATCGTGACGATAACCACCGCGACCAGGGACCAGCGCGGGTCAGTGAGCCAGCGCGGACCGGCAATCCCGATCTGCCACAGGAAGTAATTAAGCGGACCATAATCGGCGTTGAAGAGCCACTGCCAAGTGTGGCTGACCAGCACGCCGGACATGATCACCGGGATGAAAAAGATCGTGCGGAAGATAAGTGTGCCCGGCAGATTCTGGTTGAGCACGATCGCCAGCGCCAGCGAGAGGATGATGGACACCGGCACCGTCGTGACCGTGTAGACTATGGTATTGCGCATGGCGATCCAAAAGTCGTCGTCGTCGACCAGGTCGACATAATTCTCGATGCCGACGAATTTCGGCGGGCTGAAGACATCCCAGTCTGCCGAAGACAGCGCCAGCCCACCCGCCGCGGGAATGAATGTGAAGAGCATCACCAGGATGAAATTCGGCGCCAGGAATAAACCGGCCCAGCCGACCTCATTAAGCCGCGTTTTCCAGCCGTGTTGGCTTCTCAAGCGGACGGAGTTCACTTCGCTCATGCTGTTTGTGTCTCGCAGTTCCTAGCGTGTAAAGATTCCACGTCCTCAGGCAAAGAACCAATAATGCGCTCTGAGTGTGCGAATGCTTTCGCCTGGCCAGACCATCGCGCGTAAGTTTTTGCCTGAAACTGACTGAGGTGCAAATGGACAAAGTCTTTCCGTAGTTCCCTTCGAGGGCCCAGTCCGCTGTCCGCCAGTAGAATTCTTCTAGACTTCAACAACTGTCTGAAAGAATTGGGGCATCTGGCTGCCATTCCTGAATCGTTTAGGCGCGGATATTGGCAGCTCTTATGCCTAATTCCGCGCCAATAACGCGCCGATTTCTTCACGGAAATGGGCATGCGTGTTCGCTGATTTAATGCGATGTGGTTATCCGCGCGGACGCACAACAGGTAGTCTGTGCTATGAAGCTGCTCTCGCCGCTGGCCGGCACATGGGACGAAAGCCGCGGCTCTTACCGCAGGGATTACGTTCAAGTGTAGAAACACATACCACTTTAGCGGGAGAGGCGGTGTTCACTGCTTCTGACGAGGTTACAGTTGAAAGGTCCCAAGACGGTCTTAATGATACTTAGAGACCGGGCGTTGGCGGGCTGCATTTTCGGACTTGCGGCGGACATCAAGCCACCGTCTGTCGACTGGCTTAAAGCACAAGCTTATGAGCTGCAGGAGAAATATCCAATGCAGTACCAGATCACTTGGCAACTAGTTGATGAACAAGAACAAATGACTGACAAACTCCCTGCACGGAAATAATGTCATTTCAATGCATTTCCGGGTGTGCGATTCCATGTGATCGGCGCAACTGTCCCGTTGTAGGTGGGCACCAGCGCCTGAATGAGTTCTAGGGCGGGGGCAGGCCAAGATTCGATTTGACCTTTCGGCCATTTGCTAACATCTGCTTGTATGCATTCTGGAGCCGAGTCGAAGTTTGGGTGATACCACAAGGTAATCACCGTGCGACTCCGAGCTGACTGGTTGCCATAAGAACCGTGCAATAGCCGCGCATCCCCTATCACAACATCGCCGGCCTTGACCGGAACGATGACTTCATCCGTCACGGGCTGATAGGCTGGATGATCGGAGTCAGTCATACTGCGGAGCTCATCGGTATGTGCAACAGATACTGCATCGTGCATCGGATGGCGTTTGCGATGCGACCCTTTGATGACACGCAGGCATCCGTTGTGTATATCGGTATCAACCAGATAATACATCAAGAATAGCTGCAGAGGCGTCTCAGTATAGCTGCTGGGATCGTCCCAACAGGCCCAATCCTGATGCCAAAACAGCGCTGGCGAATGCGGCGGCTTGCTGATGACGAACCCGGACGACCAGCGGGGCTTGGGAAAACCGAGGGATGCCAACGCATTCAGCGCGGGCGGATAAGCCACGAGCTCTGCAAAGAAGGGGTCCTCATAGACGCTTAACATGCTTCCGGTTGACTTCTGTGCCGCAAAATGTTCGGCAGATTGACTGCCCAACAAGCGATTACTGGCTGTTCGTACTTGCGCAAGCATGGTCTCTTCCAAGATCTGTTCGAAGACGCAGAAGCCATCGGCGATGAGCTTGGTATATTTTTCGCTTTCGATTTTCACGACTTACCTCCTTGTCCCAAGGTAGCTCTAGTTTGGGCCGATAGAGTATGATTATGCTCCTGTATGGACGATTAGGGCCACGCATTTGCATGAGCCTAATAGCACATCTCTGATGGACTGGTCTTGCAGTATTATTTGATCGCGCCCTCTACAATGCCTTCTATGAATTGTCGCTGCAACAAGATATATATGATGATCGTTGGCAGAGAGATCAAGGTTGTGGCGGCAGCGAGCAACACCAAGTTTGTTTGATACCGACCTTGAAGAAAGCTAAGCCCTAAGGGCATCGTTTGAAGTGCATCTGAATTGATAAGCAGTAGTGGAAATAAGTAGGAATTCCATACTTGCAGAAACGTTAGCACGGTGATTGATATAAAGGCGGGACGCGCCAGCGGGGCCATGACCCTTATAAAGATATCGTATTCTTTAGCGCCATCGATGCGCGCGGAATCGCGCAACTCACTGGGGAGGTCAAGGAATGCAGATCGAGAAAGAAATATTGCCAGAGGAAGTGCCGGAGACACTTCGACCAAGATCAACCCCAAATGAGTATTGTGTAGTCCAATATCATCGACGGTGTAGTAGAGCGGGATACCGATGCTGATGTTCGGCACCATGAGGCCCAGCAAGAAAAGAGGAAAAATAATCCGGCTTCCCCTGAATTTCAATTTTGCAATTGCGTATCCTGCCAGGCTTGCGCAAACCAGTACCAGAGCGAGGGTAGGAATGGCAACTTTCACACTGCTCAAAACATAGTTGCCCATCCGTGTTTGATTCCACGCTTCAACGAAGTTCTCGAACCTCCAGTAGCGCGGAAGCGCCAAGGGATTCATATATACTTCCGTATTGTCCTTGAACGATGTCATCCAGATGATCAATAACGGCGCAATTGCCGCGAAACTCATAAAAATGAGAAACGCGTGAACAAGTGACTTCGAAATAGTAGGTTTGCCAAACTGCCAAAAGCGAATTATCAAATCACCGTCCCCTTTCCCGCAAATACAAGTAGACCAGGCTCGCGACCATGATGATAATCAAGGTCACCACTGCAAATGCCGAACCATAGCCGACGCGGAAGTATTGGAACGTCTCGCGATAAATTATTGTGGCAAGCACCTGCGTCGAATCGATGGGGCCGCCCTTCGTGGTCACATACACGAAATCAAACACGCGCATCGTATTCATAAATACAATCAGAATGACGACGTTCGTTGTGTTCGCCAGTCCGGGGAATGTTACGTGGCGAAACCGTTGCCAGGCGCTGGCGCCATCGACACTGGCCGCGTCATATAACGCCGTCTCAATATTACCGAGCCCAGCCAGGAACAAGACCATAGTAAACCCGTAACCGGACCAAGCGCCTGCCATTGCTAGTGCAGACAGGGCGGTGTTGGGATCCCCAAGCCAGCCGCGCGCAAGCGAACCCAAACCAATCAACTCCAGAAATGCGTTTATCGCCCCCGTTTGCGGATGATAGATCCACATCCACATGAAACCACTGACAACTACCGCCAATGTATAGGGAAGAAATACCAGAGTCCTGTATACGTTTCTTCCACGCGGTTTCGCGAAGTGCAAAACCACCGCCAATGCCAGTCCCAGGACGATTGGAATTGATGCAAGAACTACCCACCAAAGAATGTGGCGCAGCGCCAACCAGAAAAACTTGTTTGCGAAAACTGCACTGTAATTGTCAAACCCTATCCATTGCGGATTCTTGCTTATGCCGTCCCAATCCTGCAGGCTAAAAGCGAGCAGTCGGCCCAACGGGTATAGTGTAAACATTCCATAGATTGCTAGGGCGGGAAGTAAGAAAAGGAAGGGTGTGAGGCAATTCGGTCTTATACGGACCAAGGCCCAACTTGCCCGGCGCATCAAAGTGCGCAGACCGAGATCTGAATCTAGCTCGACTGGATTCCGTCGCAAGGTATTATCTTTGTTTCACGGCGGGGCTTGAGAACAAGCGCCCCAAGCCTCCGCCGATCTAGCCTCAGAGTAGATTACTGAGACTGCTCTTGCCACTGAGCCTGATATCTCTTCAACACTTCATCGACATCTTGTACCAGCTGATTGATGTCCATCTGCCCCAAGACCATCGCCTGGAAGCCTGACGCCCAGACATCGGTTTCTTCTTGGCTGTTATTCCAGCAGATTGGTATTGGCCCACCACCGTCTCGACCGGCTCTGTCGGCAACTTCAAGCGCGGTCACCTGCTGGTCAGTGAGATCCACAGATGCGGGGTCTACAATGACCGCCGGGAAAATCTGGTCTTCAGTAAACCACATGACCGCCGCTTCGACGCTGATTAAGAGGTCAAGGAACTCCAGCACGAGCGCCTTCTTCTCCGGGTCGTTGGCCAGCTTGCTGGTCAGCCACCATCCTGAGCCCACTCCCACATTCGATTGGAAAGTGTTGCCCTCGGGAACCGGAAAAGCCGTCCATCCAAATTCAAAGCGATCAGGGTTCGCAGCCGCGCAATCACTCAAAGTCTTGAACAACCATGAACCTTGCGTCAGCATGGCGATTTCGCCATTGCAGAACCGTCCCCAGTGGCCTTCCCAGCCGTAACTGAGAGCGTCGTCATTGAAGTACCCGGCATCAATCTATCTTTGCAGGGTTCCCAGCGATTCCACCCATTCAGGCTCGAGATAACTGCCATCACCCTGCGGCGTAGTCGCCAGGACTTTCGATACTGGGACTACCGCATAAGAGATGGCGTTGTACATATGGATTCCGTTCGGGCACCCTTCACCGCAGCCATACATCATAGGGACATAATCTGAATTGTCTTTGACGGCCTGCATATTCGCTTCAAGCGCTTCTAAAGTCTGGGGTGGTTCGAGTCCCAGCTCATCGTAGATCTTTTTGTTGTAAGCGAGCCCAAGCACTTCGAATTCGTGACCGATGCCGTATACCTCTTCATCATATGTGGCAAACGCCTGAGCCCAACCGAAGATTCGGTCACCCCATCCGTATTGTTCGAAGCCATCGGCCATCGATTCTGCCAGGCCCTCATTCACGAAACGTCCCAGCCATTTGGGATTCAAGTCAGCATAGACGAGATCCGGTCCGGTTCCCGAAGCAAGAGCAGTCGGGAGCTTAACGGACATATCGTCGATGTGATAATTGATGGACTCGACGCGAAGATTGGGGTATTTTGCCTGCATTTGCTCAATGGCCCAGTTTTGTGCGGCGCTGGCTCCGATGAAATTCTCCCAATACTCTATTACGATTTCTGCATCTTGCGCCATTCCAGGAACAATGCTGGCGCAAATAAGTGGCGGGAACGCTTTGCTGCTGAGGAAGGTAACGATGCTGCGATGCCGATGACAGAGGCCGAGGTCCGCCAGCTTCGTCGTGATCTGTCTATCGCGCGGCAGGAGCGTGACATCTTAAAAAAAGCCATTCAGATCTTTTCAAAGGAGCAAAGTCGGTGAAATTCACCTTCATCAAGCAACACAGCCGGGAGTTCAGCATCAAGCGAATGTGCGATGTATTGGAGGTATCGCGCAGTGGCTACTATGCCTGGTTGAATCGCGGAACAAGCCAGCGAGCGCCTTTGTCGAGCTGGCGCAGCTTGGCTGGAAGCATAAATTGCTGCTCTCTAGCGATCGCTGTTTTTTGACATTTTAAGGGCTAAGGGTATTGATGATGAAACACTGGATGCAATTACGATAGAGAACCCGCGGCGCGTATTGGCTTGGTAGATTCGCTTTTGCTAAACAGGAGAAACGACTCGCTTGTCTCGTCCAGCCGACGAGCGTTTTTGTAAATCGCCACAGAATCCTTCAAATCGCCTTCCACGCCCTTGGCCTGAGCACGGTTTATGGGATCGCTAGCCCGGCTTGAAGCTAGATAAGCGTCCGGCAATATTTGACTGTGTCTGCAATCTGGCTTATTCTCTAGCGAAAATGTTCGCGAAAATGTTTTATCATGTTCGCACAATTGCTTCGGATGCCTTAATGTCCAAGACAACGACCCTGCGCGCTATCGGCAAACACGCTGAAGTTGCCCTCAGCACCGTATCGCAAATGCTCAACAATAAGCCCGGCGTAACCGCAAAGACCCGTAAGCGCGTACTTAGTTCTGCGGAAGAACTGGACTACCAGCCCACCCTGCGCCTTGATTCCGGGGGGGGGGGCACTCAAGGCTGTCGGGCTGCCGACCACACGCGACAATAGCGGTCCCTTACGTATCAATCCCTTTTATTCGTACATCCTCGCCACTGCCGAAGCCGAATGCCAACGCTGCGGCATCAATATGATGTATGCCAATTTCGATGTCGATGAGAACAATGACGCCTTGTCGTTGCCAGCGATGCTTCTGGATGATCGGGTTGACGGTGTCATTGTCGTAGGCGCCTTCCTGGAAGCGACGAACGGCGACATTAGCAGGCGAGCGCGGCAAAATATCGTGCTGGTTGACGCCTATATGAGCGGACCGAACATCTTCGATAGCGTACTCATCGACAACTACAGCGGCGCCTTAAAGGCAGTTACGCATGTGCTTGACCACGGTAAGCGAAACATTGGACTCATCGGCAGCGGACCGGATTCCTATCTGAGCATCCAGGAACGGCGTCGCGGTTATTTCTAGGCCTTGGCCGAACATAGTGTTGAGGAGCATTTTATTGAAGACGGTCGGCTGGACCGTGCGGATGCCCTTGACGCGACCGTGCGTTTGCTGCGGCGATCACCAGGGATCACAGCGATCTTCGCTTTTAATGACTATGTGGCGATCTCCGTGATCAACGCGATTCATCAGTTAGGACTGCGCATACCGGACGATATCTCCGTCATCGGTTTCGATGACATCAATCTGGCAAGCGCAGTGACGCCGGCTTTGACAACGATCCGTGTTGATAAAGCCATTATCGGGGCGCTTGCCGTGCGCCATTTGCGAGACCTTGCGATCGATTCCAGTCGAGTGACGGTCAAGTCCCTTGTTAGCAATTTACTAGTAGAACGTAAATCTGTCAGAGTCATCAACATGTAGCGGCTGCCTTTCCGGGCTGACACGCCATAAGGCTACCGGAAAAAGCGACGCCACTACACGCTGATGCCAACTCAATTTTAGGAGAAAAATCCATGAAACTCAAAATGTTTGTGCTTATCATCGTTCTGGTCGCCGGCGTATTCGCGGCGAACGCCCAGGATGAGTTCACTATCTGGATGACCGGTGGCGAAAACGATTCTCTCGTCCTGCAAACCGCTGCTGCGGATTTCACTGAGACAACCGGCATCGCTGTCAACGTTGAACCGGTCGGCTGGGGTGAGGCCTACGCCCGCTTCCTGACCGCCATCAACGCTGGTGAAGGCGCCGATATGTTCGCCGGTGGCATGTCCTGGGGTATCTCCCTGGGCGACCTCGGTGGCTTGATCAGCCTCGACGAAGCATTTGCCGATGAGATCGATGACATCCTCGCCGGCAACAACCCCGCTTTCGTCAATGCCATTGTCGGTACTGACGGCGCCGTATATGGTGTTCCTTATGACGAAGCCATCCATGTGATGTATTACATGCCTGGCGTGCTGGCGGAAGCTGGAATCGACAGTGCTCCCACAACCTGGGACGAATTGACCGAAGCCCTGGATGCGCTGGCGGAAGCCGGCTTGGGCGGCGGGGGAATCGGTTGGGGTAACGCAGGCTGGCTCGTTTTCCAACCCTTCCTGGCGCAGGCGGGCGGCGCCTGGTACACCGACGACTGCAGCGAAGCCGCTATCAACAGCGATGAAGGCTTGGTGGCGCTGGAATTCTTCACCCTGCTCTACGACGAATATGGCTTCCCGCAAGAGCAAGCCAATGTCGGCGTCGGCTTTTCGACCGGCGAGCTGGCCATCGCTATCGATGGCAGCTGGGCCGCGTCCGGCTTGAACGCCTCCTATCCGGAACTGGAAGGTCAGTGGGCGGCAGCGACGCTGCCAGTGGGTCCTGGTGGTAGCGGCGCGGCCTTTATCGGCGGTAAGATGGCCGGCGTCTTCTCGTACAGTGACAAACTTGACGAAGCCTGGCAGTTCATCAATTGGCTGCAGACGCGCGAATCCGCTGAGGCCATCTCCGAGCAAGTGTACAATCTCGGCGGCATTCACCTTCCGCCGCAGATCGGCTCGTACGATGTAATTCGCGGTGAGGAACTCGGTGTGCACGAAGTATTCGCGGCTCAGCTGGAAGATGTGACGGCTCCGTCCCACTGCGCCGGTTGGGAAGAATCCGGCGGCGCTATCAATCTCGTGCTGCAGAACGTACTATTTGAAGGCGGCGACTTCGAAGAGGCTCTGATCGACCTGGCTGACATTCTGGATACCGGCCTGGACGAATACGGGCGCTAGCGCGCAACGAAAGTTACAGTTGGTCCAAGTTGGGGGAGCGCTCTGCTGCCCCAACTTGGTTTTGAGGAACGGGCAATTGTCTTCATCAGCAATGCTTGGCAACGGCAGAACAATACCCAAGAAAAAGACCGGGCTAGCGGGTATCCTCCACGATATTTGGAGGGCGCGCATTTCTTATTTCATGCTTACGTTTTTCTTTGTTCCCTTCTTCATTTTCGGCATTTACCCAATTGCAAATTCCGCTTATTTCAGTCTGACCGATTACTCCGGCTCTCCCACGGAGCCGGTAAACTTTCTCGGGCCACAGAATTTTTTGGAACTGCTCAGTATAGAAATTGTCGAACTGCCGCGACAAGTAGATAAAGATAGCGGCGAGCTAATCTACCAATGCGGGCGCAGAAAATATCCCGAAAGCGCGATTGCCGAGCCAATTGAGGATGGTAAAGAATGTGGTCCCGCTTACCCCAGCACACGCACGGTTGCCAGCGACGGCTACCGCGAATGGCGTGAGATCACCTCCAACGATGATCGCCGCATCGTCATCGCCGCTATCGATCCTCGCTTTTGGACTGCGGTCTACAACACGACGCGCTACGTGCTCTTTACCGTCTCCCTCAATCTGGTTTTGGGGCTTTGCCTCGCGCTGATTCTGCAAAGCCAGTCGCTATTCAACATGCTGTTGCGCACGATCTTTTTCCTGCCAACGGTAACGGCCGGAATCGCGATCACAATTGTTTGGGGCTGGATATTCCAGGGTAAGTCCTTTGGCTTAATCAACTCGATTCGGATGGAAAGTTTTGCTGCGCCGGAACCGATTCCCTTCCTGGTCGATCCCGATTATATGATCCCGATCCTAATATTCCTGGCGATTTGGGGTGGTGTCGGCTACAACATGATTCTGTTTCTAGCGGGCTTGGGCGCGATCCCGGCCGAACTTTACGAAGCGGCGACGGTAGACGGCGCCACAACACGGCAGCAATTCCGCCATATCACCCTGCCTCTACTGCGCCCGACCACGCTCTTTCTGGTCGTCACCGGGATCATCGGTTCTTTTCAATTATTCGATGCGGCGTATGTGCTTTTTGCCACGAATGCTTTTGGGGCAGGCGGAGCCCAGGATGGCGCGCTGACGGTGGTCAGCTATTTGTACGATCGCGGCTTTCGCTTGTTTCAGCTTGGATATGCCTCGAGCATTGCCTGGGTTCTTTTCATGATTATTTTCGTCTTCACCTTGATTAACCTGCGCGTCGGGCGCATCAATGAAGCGTATTAGGCTCTACGGATAATTCGCCATGCGATATGCAAACACGGCAAACAGCGGGCGCGAGCGAGCCCGGAAGATAATGATATACGCGCCGGTATTTCTTGGCGCCATTCTGATGGTACTGCCCTACTATTGGATGGTCATCGGCGCTTTCAAGAGTTTGCCCGAATTGCAGGCGGTGCCGCCTAAATTCTGGGTCAGCGAGCCGACGCTCGAAAACTGGCACAACCCGGACTGGACACCTGAGTTGCAGCAAAACGAAGTCCGTGGCTTGTTCCAGCGCTATTTGGAAACCGAGGGCGGATTCATGCGCTTTTATTTCAACAGCGTGGTTGTCGCCGTCATCAACACCGTTGTCGGATTGACAGTTGCGTCGCTGTCGGCGTTCGTCTTGTCCAAACATCGATTTCCCGGCCGCAACATTTTCTTCATCATCATCCTGGCATCGATGATGGTGCCCTGGCAGGTCAGCTTGATTCCCAACTTCATCACCGTGCACCGGCTGGGCTGGCTTGACAGTTATTGGGGTCTGATCATTCCAGCGATACCGCGCGCCTTCGCCCTGTTCTTCCTGCGGCAATTCATGCTGTCCCTGCCTGATGATTTGATCGATGCGGCACGCGTCGATGGCGCCTCGGAATTCCGTATCTGGTGGCGCATCGTCATACCGCTGACGATTCCAGCGATGGTAGCGATGGGCATCTTCATGTTGGTCGGCGAATGGAATAATCTGCTTTGGCCTTTGATCATTGTGCAATCGAGCGAGCTGCGCACATTGCCGATCGTCATGTCAACGATGCTTGGTCCCTATTCGCCGCCGATTGACCTGGGTATGGTGATGGCCGCCTCGCTAATCGTCTCGTTGCCCACCTTGATTCTATTCCTCGTGTTCCAGAAGCACTTCGTACGCGGGATCGCGCTGACCGGCCTGAAAGGTTGATTCGATCAAGCTGCTGCGAGCGCTATTAGCGGTATTTGCTTTGAGTGCGCCAAGCTTCATTCGCCTGGCGGGACAAGACTTGGCGGCGTGGCCCAACATTGCCCCGGGCAAGCCGACCGTTGCCTCCAGCGAGGACACGAACGACCACCACAGGGTCATAACATTCAAGTCCAACGGTCTTCAGTTGTGAGAACTTGACCAAGCCAGGCTTTATTTGGCCTTCAAAGACTCGAACCCCGCCGCCCGTCTCGCTCCCCGAGGCTTGGTGGAGCGGGCGTCGACTGCTGCGTTTTCGTGGGCTCGTTGGCGTTCATAGACGCGCAAGCACGCCTCACAGGCTATGCATTCCATTCCATTAGCAGAGCCGCGATGAGCGCCGCCTGACGGGGCAGGCTGCTGATGACGACGTGTTCGTGAGGGGCGTGGGCGCCATCGCCGTGCGCGCCGAGGCCGTCAAGCGTGGGAATGCCCATCGCGGCGGTGAAGTTGCCATCAGAGCCGCCGCCTGTGCCGCCTTCGTAAATCGTCACGTCGTGTTTTTCGCCAATGGCGGACGCCTTTTCAAACAGGCCGGGACGCCGTTCCATTGGCGGGCGGTGGGCGTGACGCACACAAGTGACTTTCGAGCCCGGCATCTTGGGATAGAGGCTTGTCAGCGCCTCGTGCAAGTTGCGCATCGCCTCGAGCGTCAGCACGCGCGTGTCGATATGGGCGCGGACGTGAGCCGGAATGACGTTGCCGGCCGAGCCACCGTCCACCATCGTAATCGAAACAGACGTACCGTATTTGAGATCGTTCAACTTATTGATCTCGAGCGCCTGCTGGGCAAATTCGATGATGGCATTGATGCCTTCCTGAGGGGCGATCCCGGCGTGGGCCGCCCGACCCTCTATTGTGAGTTCGTATTTGCCGCCGCCCTTGCGCCAGGTCTTGATGGCGCCTTCTTTGGTCGCCGGTTCCAACACCAGAACAAGCTCGCAATCTGCCGCCAGCGATTTGATCAAGGTTTCGCTGTATGGGCTGCCGATTTCCTCGTCGGTGGTGATCAGAAAGTGTATCGGACGGCTCGGCAAATCGCCCCGCTCCTGAAGGGCGCGAATCGCCTCCAGCGCAACGACGGCGCCCCCTTTCATATCGAGCGCGCCGGGTCCATAGTAGCGTCCGTCCTCGATCTTGATCGGCATCGTTTCCAATGAACCGACGGGATGGACAGTATCGATATGGGCGAGGAAAAGGGTGGACTTGCCCGGCATGTCGGCGTTCCACCTTGCGAGCAAGAAGTCGCCGACCGCGTCCTGCGGAAAGCGCTCGACGTTTGCGGCGCCCAGCGACTTGAGTACGCCTTCCATATAGTCGACCAGACTATCGACATGTTTCTTTTCGCGTGTGAAGGATTCACGCTGAACCATGTCTGTCAATAAATCAAGCATCGTGCTCTGCCGCTTACTAAAATATTCCAAGAGCTGAGAAATCTCACACCTCCCCTTCTGTTGCAGTCAAGACGTTCGGCCTTATTCGATGAGCAATTGGGTCGTAAACCAATCGACCAACTGACTTAAGAGAGCGGGCTCGACGGTCAGTAGCGCCGCGCCGCGTCCTGCGCTTACTTCAACAAACTGCGTCGTGCCTTGCGCCGCGTTCGCCAGTGCCGTGGCAGCCTGGTAAGATTCGCTGTCACCTTTGGCAGCAGCCAGCCACAAGGGACGTTCGCCAAACGATGGCAGCACATTCAACAAGGAATCACGGGCGAGCGGGCTAAAGAGCGCCAGTACATCACAAAGCGTGTTGGTCGCACAGCTGAGCGCCGCCAGATCAGCCGCCCTCGCCTCCCCTATCAGGCCAATCGAACCCGCATCGACCGCGGGAATCGCAATCAACGATTGCATCATGGTCTGGATATGACGGGCTGGCGTAAGAGGTCCGGTCTGCAACACCAATACGACAAGCCCTTGGCGCGCCAGCTTAAGTGGCAGATCTCCCCAGGCGGCGACATCCGCGCCAATGATCAAGACACCCGGCTGGCGCTCGGCAGCAAGATCGTAAAGTTCGCCCGACACAACGGTATCGGCTTCGACTGCGACCGTAACACCGCGTGCGGAATCCACCACTGGAACGGGAGGCAAGACCGCGCCCGCCGGAAATGAAGCATAGCGCGGGCTCGTCTCGCCGATATGCCGGCTGTCGTCTGCATAGAGTTCCTCCGAAGTCAATATCTGTAAGGTTGGCGAAGGCACGGGCGTCGGCGCAGCGGTCGCCATGGGTTTCGGCGTTGAGGTGACAGCGGCGAGCATGTCGCAGCCGGCCATCGGCAGCATTCCGCCGAAAATGAGCAGAATGAACAACCATTGGTGCGCAATTTGACGCGGGCGAGGCATGTGTACCCGCGCGGTTGGCTCAGATGCCCTGGGCATGGACGATCAGCCGATCGCTGTCCGCATCATAGGGCGCGCCTTCCGTATCGCCGTAGACAGCGCTCGCACGCAAGCCACAGCGCTCCAGCAGGAGCCGCAATTCAGGTAGGAAGAAGTAACGCAATCGATGAGGGACGATCATGCGCTTCACAGTTCCATCGCCATCGATCTCATCATATACCCATTCGACATGCAGCACCTGTGTCGCGCGATCAAGATAGCTGATCGACTGCAGCATGATGAGATGCCCGGATTTGGGATCTAGAAATCTGCGTTCAAGTGTGGGCGAAGCGCTGTCTTCCGAGGCGAAGACAGGTCCGGCGTTTGGCAGGTCAATCACCAGCAAGCCATTGTCCGCGAGGCAGTGGCGCAGGTTCTGCAGCAGTGCAATTTGCTGCTGCTGTTCTTTGAAGTGCATGAGGGCATTGTATGTCAGGAGAATCAGGTGGAAGTTGAGATCGTGCTGAAACTGGAGCACATCGCCTTGCTGAAAGGAAATGAGATCACGCAAGTCTGGCTGCGATTCCAGTTTGCGTTCGAGGCGATCGAGCATGGCGCGATCGTTGTCGATGCCATGGACGCGGTGACCGTCTTGCGCCAAATGAAGCAGGACGCGGCCGGTGCCGCAGCCGACATCCAGGATTTCGCCCGGAAAGTCGGCAGCGAGCCGGCTAAACATGTTCAGATCATCGGTCTTTTCGCTATTCTCGGCATCATAAAAGCGCGCCACAGCGGTGTAGAACGCGGACATGACCAGTCCAGTTTTGAATGATCAATGCCGACAAGTATAGCTGTTGCAACGATATTGAACATCCTCGCGGCTAAATTCGGCGACGGGCGCAATCGTGATGCAACTTGACATATTTGTACGACATTTAGTGGCTATTGTTCTCCAAATGGGCGCATCCGCTCAGAAATCCCAAACCAAATGGAATGGAGAGGCAAGAAATGAAGCGTACAAAGTCATGGTTCATCAGTATCGTAACTGTCTTGGTCTTGGTTATGACAGTCGTTGGCGCTATCGCCGGAGTAGTTCTGAGCCAGGAAAGCACTCACTCCGCATCCGATCGAGGCGAGAGTCAAAACGAAGACGATGACGGCGAGGGCAGAGCAAGTGAGAGTGGGAGCGACGCCGGCGGCGAAGAAACCGGCACGGCGCTTGCTCTAAATGCGACCTATGACGAAGTAAGGCGCGGCGCTCGGCTAGAACTGGCTCATGATGCAACGAGCAATCGCTTCAACGGTATTCTGTACAACACCACGAAGGACATCTTGCAACATGTTCGCGTAGAAGTCCACTTATCAAACGGGGTCGAACTTGGTCCCACAAAACCCATCGATTTAGCTGCCGGTCAACAAGCATACGTCATTTTGGATGCAACGAATAACGTCTTTGACAGTTGGTCAACCCATGTTGAAGTCGGGCTTGGCGAACACGGCGGTCGTTCGGAAGGTTGTCAGGTTAGCGAAGGCAGCAGCGAACACGGATCAGAAAGCGGCAACCGTGAGAGTGAAAGCGCCGAATCTAACGGTGAAGGCAAAAGCGAGACTGCAGGGCCCGAATGCGACGAGAGCGGCGAAAGGGGCGCAGGCGGTGGCAGAGAGTTGAATGAAGCTGCCATGTCAAGCCCAATTACACCACTTGGGAAGAGTTGGGATGGTATAATCGGCGACTTGGCGGTTTCCATGCAATATGATGGGACGACAAGGTCAATCACTGGAACTTTGGAAAACATTGCCACACAGACACTCTGTTATGTGCAATCCGAGCCGCACCTGAAATCAGGCGGACAAACAGTCGCAGAACTTGGTCCCGAAATACTTGGAGACCTAAAGCCTGGTCAAGAAGTAAATTCAAGCCTTTCCCTTGACAATGAACCAAGCCCTGTCGAGATTGTCTTCAATGGCTACGTAATCCATATGGAAGTGTTTGATTGCGATGGCCCCGGGCCTATACCCCACTCAGGCGGAGAGGGTGCTGAACGCGGCAACGAAGGTGGCGAAGGCGGTGACGAGCACGGCAATCGTGAAGGTCGCGGTGAACATGGCAATCGTGAAGGTCGCGGTGAACATGGAAACATCGAACGGAATGAAGACTAGCCCTGATCAAAGCGCAATACGGCGACAGCTGCGAATTAAAGGCAGATGGTAAGCAAGCACGAATCTCGGACGCGGTGTCAAATAACGACATCGCGTCTGCCTAATTGCAATTGAGGAATGAATCATGTGTCAAACGGCATTGATCATCGAAGACGACAGACGGATCGCCAATTGGGTGAAGCTGTATTTTGAGCGGGCGGGATTCGCCGCAGAAATCGCCTCCGATGGAGAGACCGGGCTAAGAATTGCCCATGAACTTGCGCCGGATCTGATTGTGATGGATCTCATGCTGCCGCGCCTTGATGGCATTTCCCTTTGCAAAATCTAGCGCCGGGAGTCGGATGTTCCCATTATCATGTTGACAGCCAAGGAAGCACATGCTGAACGGATCAAAGGCTTGGGGGCTGGCGCGGATGATTACATTGTCAAACCTTTTGACCCCGAGGAAGTTGTCGCGCGCGCCAAAGCCGTTTTGCGTCGGGTACATAGCAAAGTGCGACAGATACTGACTAGTAACAATATCGTGCTCGACCTGGAGAGCCAGCAAGTGACCATCGACGAACGCCCTCTTGTATTGAGCAAGACACAATTTGCCTTGCTGGCCGCTTTTATACATCATCCCAATCAGGTTCTTTCCCGAGAACAACTCATTTCTTTGGCGTTAAGCGATGACTTTGACGGCTATGACCGCGCGATAGACAATCATGTTTTGCGCTTACGCAAACATCTGGCGAAGAGCGGCATTCATCCAATTCAGACGGTTTATGGGGCAGGTTACAGGTTTGTCGTGGGGGACTCATAATGTCGTTGCGCTGGCGGACTCTGCTGGTATTGCTTCTGATGATTGTTTTGACAGTCTCGTTGAGCTTTGCAGTGGGATACTATGCCACGCAGCGACAGTTCGACGACTTTGTGAGTGAACTCGGTCGCCATGAAGCCGAAAGTTTGGCGATGCATCTGAGCCGGGCATACACGGAGGTCGTTGGCTGGCAGACAATTGACACCGCATTGGAACAGGCCGGCTATTTCTATGAAGCTCCTGAAACTGACCATCGAGAAAACGCCGAGAGCGAGAGTAATGAAGAAGAATCCGCGTTATTTCACGTAGATCGCATTCGCGTCATCATCCTCGATGTGGCGGGAAGGATCGTGCGGGACAACTTTTCTGAGCTGGAAACTGGACAGACCGCTCCAGATTTATCCGGAAAACGCACAAGAATAGTAGACCTGCGTACAAGTCAAACCGTGGGTTATGCGTATGTTGATGTGCATCAAGACTTCCTAGAAATAGAATCGCTTGGCTTTCTGCGCGAATTGCTCCTTCGTTCGGCGATCAGCGGCTTGCTCATCATTACTATTGCTCTATTGCTGGCGAATTTGTTTTCCAAATATATAATCGCGCCGGTTATAGCATTGACACGAGCTGCGCAAGCAATCGTGCAACTTGATGACGCGACCATGCTCCCCGTCGCCTCGGCCGATGAATTGGGCCAGATGAGCATCGCATTCAATCAAATGACCAGCGCGTTGCAACGACAACGAGACATGCGCCGTCGGCTGATAAGTGATGTATCGCATGAGCTCAATACGCCCTTGACCATTGTTCAATTGGAAGCCAAAGGGCTGCTGGATAACCTGCAAACGCCAACTGAAGCGGCGCAAAATATCACGCAAGAAGTGGCGATATTGCGTAATCTGGTCAGCGACTTGAACTGGCTGGCCGAGACCGACACTGGCGAGTTGCAACTCCAGGTTGAAGCTTGTGAGATGTCCAAGCTGTTGACGAGCGAAGTAGCCCGCTGGCAGAATCAGGCACAGGCGCGTCAAATCAGCCTGACCCTGGAATCCCGGCCTTTTCTGCCAATACTCAAGCTTGACCCAGGGCGAATACGTCAGGCATTAGGAAACATCATTTACAACGCGCTGCAACACAGCGAAGACGGAAAGGTGATCATTGCGGCCACGGTGGAAGACGGCAACTTCGTCCAAATTACGGTACAGGATAACGGCGAGGGAATCGCTGCGGAGGATTTGCTTCACGTCTTTGATCGGTTCTACCGAACTGACCAATCGCGTAGTCGTGGTACTGGATTAGGTCTGAATATCGCCCGCTCCATTATTGAGGCGCATAATGGAAGCATAGTCATCTATAGCAAAGGAATCGGGCAAGGGACAAGGGTTCGCTTTAGGCTGCCTTTGTCGGCAGACTTGAAGCCTGAGAAGAACTCGCCCTAATTCAGATTCTGGAAGATGCCCGCCGCGCCCATCCCGCCGCCGATGCACATGGTCACCATGCCGTAGTTGCTGCCACGGCGTTTCATCTCGTTGATGATCTGAACCGTCAGCTTGGCGCCGGTGCAGCCGAGCGGATGGCCCAACGCGATGGCGCCACCGTTGACATTGACAATCTGCGGATTCATTTCCAGGTCGCGCATGACCGCCAACGATTGAGAAGCGAAGGCTTCGTTCAGTTCGATGAGGTCGATGTCGTCCAGGGTCAAGCCGCAGCGTTGCAAAACCTTGGGTACCGCCTTGATCGGACCGACGCCCATGATTTCCGGTCGGACGCCGGCGGCGGCAAAGCCGATGAATCGTGCCAGTGGTGTCAATCCGAGTTGTTCCGCCTTCTCCCGCTCCATCACGATCACGGCGGCGGCGCCATCGCTCAGCGGACTGGAATTGCCGGCGGTGACTGAGCCTTTCGGCCTGAAAACCGGCTTCAGTCCGGCGAGGGCTTCCAGGGTCGTTTCACGACGCAGGTGCTCATCATGAGCCAAAACTTTCGCTACCGTCGCCGGCATGCCATTATCACCGACTACAGTCTCTTCCCATTCAAAGGGTACGATCTCGGCGGCGAAGTGTCCGGCATCGGTGGCGGCGGCCGCCTTTTGATGACTGCAATAGGCGAATTCGTCCATGTCTTCGCGGTTGATGCCAAACTCGGAAACGACGCGTTCCGCGGTGAGCCCCATGCTCATGTAAACATGGGGGTCGTTTTCCGCCATGTGAGGGTTGGGGCTGAGGTGATGCCCGGTCATTGGCACCGAGGACATCGACTCAGCACCGCCAGCGATCACGACATCGGCTTGATCAGCGATGATGCTGTTGGCGGCCAGGGCGATGGTCTGCAAACCGCTCGAACAAAAGCGATTGACGGTCTGCCCCGGTATGTCGACCGGCAAGCCGGCGCGCAAGGCGATCACGCGGGCGTAGTTCATGCCCTGCGAGCCTTCCGGCATGGCACAGCCCATGATCACATCGTCGATTTCCTGCGGGTCGAGCGCGCCCGCCGTCTTCTGCATCAGGTCGCTGATGACCGCCGCCGCCATGTCATCCGAGCGGGCGTTTTTGGTGCTGCCGCGGACTGCCTTGCCGACGGCTGTGCGGGATGCCGCTACAATGACTGCCTGGCGCATGATATGTCCTTTCCCTTCAAATCCCGACCGCGCTGAATTTGGCGCCGGGCGATTCGTGCCAATCGCTGCCAACCGGCCCCTTCAATTCCGAAGCGGCTTGTTGGTCTGCAGCATGTGCATGATGCGTTCCTGCGTTTTAGCTTCCGTGATCAGGCTCAGGAACGCCTCCCGCTCGAGATTGAGCAGGAACTGCTGATCGACCCATTGCGGTTCCGCCAGGGCGGCGCCGGTCAAGACATAAGCCAGCTTGCGCGCGATCAGGGCGTCATGCTCGCTGGCATAACCCGCTTCCTGGAAGCCCGCCACGCCAAGCAGCAGCGCGGCATTAGCATCGCGACCGGCGGCATAGACCAGTTCCGGCTGCCGCGGCAGGTATGTCTCGCTCATTGCCAGCGCAACCGCTTTGGCCCCACCCAGCAGGTGGGCACGGTTCATCACGATCTTGTCTGTATCCGCCAGCAATCCAAGTGCCTTCGCCTCTTTCGCGCTCCCGCTGACCTTGGCGGTGGCGATGGTTTCGAAGGCTATTTGCAAGCCGGCCAGGACATCATCGGAGCCGCGTTTCGCCAGCGGATTGACCAGGCGCCGCACCAGCTCCTTGCAGCCGCCACCGGCGGGCACTAAACCAACGCCGACTTCGACTAAACCCATATAGAGCTCGGCGTGCGCAACGACAGCCGCACCGGACATGACGAGTTCCGCGCCACCACCCAGCGCCATATTATGCGCGGCCACTACCACCGGCTTGGGCGCATAGCGCAGCGCTTGCGTCAAGTCTTGCAGGCTGATCAGCACTTTTTCGATGCCTTCGAGGCCGGCCATCAGTGCCGATGGATCGAGGTTCGCGCCGATGGAAAAGCGCTCGCCGTCGTTGCCGATGACCAGCGCGCGATACCGGTCGTCTCCCAATAGAGTTAGAGCCTGCCAGCCGGATTCGATCAAGCCGGCAGTGATGCTGTTCTGCTTGGTATTGAACTCCCAGAGCAGCGCGCCATCACCCATATCGAAGATCGTACCGTCGCCGTTGCTGTAGATTTCGGCGCCGGATGCGCGAAGGTCCGCGGTCGTGATGACATGCGGATCGCACGCTAAGGGCAAATAATCGTCGTCTTGCGGACTGTAATAACCTGTGACTTTCCCGCCGGCGTCTCGCTGATAGAAGGTGGCGAAACCGGCGGCGACCATCTCTTTGACCCAATCGGCGACCGGATAGCCGTCTGCTTCAAAGCGGTCGATCGTATCCGCCACACCGATGGCGTCCCAGATTTCGAAGGGACCCAGCTCATGGGCGAAACCCCACTTCTGAGCACTGTCGATATTGACGATCGTATCGGTGATTTCGGGAATGCAGTTCGAGGCGTATGCCAGTGCGAAGGCATGTAAATGATAAAGGTATGCCCCAGCGCGATCCTCGGCATTCATCAACAGGCGGATGCGTTCGCCGAGCGGTTCGACTTTGCGGCATTTGCCGACGCTGTCGAATCGCGGCCTGCTCGGCGGCTCGTATTCCAGTGTGTCCAGATTCAGCGCCCACAACTCTTTCTTCCCGCCATCACGGCGCATGTGGTAGAAACCACGGCCGGTCTTGCGACCGAGCCAACCGCGCTCCAGCAGCTCGTCCGAAAGTTCCGCGTTCTTCTCATGGAGCAGCAGTTCGCGCGCCGGGTCGTCGGGGATCGCATGATACAGATTGCGGGCGACACTGATGTGAATATCGAAGCCGACCAGATCATTCAGATGAAAGGTCGCCGTTTTCGGGCGGCCGATCAGCGCACCGGTCAACGCGTCAACCTCTTCGACCGTATAGCCTTGGTCGAGGGCGTAGTTGGTGGCATGCATGCCGGACATCAGCGTGAAACGATTGGCGATGAAGTTGGGCGTGTCGTTGCAGCGCACCGTGCCTTTGCCTAAAGTCTCGGCGCCAAATCGCATCATGAAGTCGACGATGTCGGGATCGGTTCCGGCGTGCGGGATAACCTCGAGCAGGCGCAGGTAACGTGGCGGATTGAAGAAATGCGTGCCCAGGAAGCGTCGCGTGAATTGCGCCGGCAAGCTTTCGGCAATATCGCCGATCGGGATGCCTGAAGTGTTTGTTGTCACGATGGCGTCAGCCTGCACCAGCTCGACAAGCCGCGCCATCAGGCCGCGTTTGATCTCCAGATTCTCCACGATAACCTCGATGACCCAATCGGCATCGCCCACTTGCTCCAGGTCGTCTTCGGTATTGCCGATGCGGATTTGGGCGAGGTCATCTGGGCTATAGAGTTGCGCTGGGCGCATTCTCTGCAATGTTTTGAGATTGCGAGCGACGATCGCGTTGCGTATAGGCGGCCCGTCCTCGGGCGTGCTATCCGGCGGCGGGATATCGAGCAGGAGCGTTTCAATGCCGACACCGGCCAAGAGCGCTGCGATGCCGCCGCCCATGGTACCGGAACCGATCACCGCCGCTTTCTTAATCTGGTATCCCATCTAAATCATTGCCTTTCGCAGTTGCCGAAGACGTCCCTTCAGGTGGTTATCACCAGGGTGGCTCTGCACCGTCGTACTGGAATATCTTGCCATTATCTTCGTGTGACAGGCGACCAATGAGCGCGAGCATACCACGTACCGAATGCGCCGGCGTTATCGCTGCATGCGCTCCGCCCATATCCGTTTGCACCCAGCCAGGATTCAACGCGATGGTAATAATGCCGGCCATCGCGGCATCAAGCGCCAGCGAGCGCGCCGCCATATTCAGCGCCGCCTTGCTTATTCGATAGGCGTAGGAGCTGCCGCCCGCCCGCTGCAGCAAACCCAAGCCGGACGAGATCATCACCACGCGCGGATTGACCGCGGCGCTGAGCAATCCACGAAAAGATTGGGTGACAATCAAGGGAGCGACCGCATTGGTCGATATGACTTCAGTGACATGAGCCAGAGACAGCTGTCCCAGATCACGCGACTGATGTTCACACGCCCTGGGACTGATGCCGGCATTGTTGATCAGGACGTCCAATGTGCCGGCCACCGCTGTCACTTCGTTGACGGCCGCTTTAATCGAGGTCTCATCGGTGATGTCAAGCTGGAGCACAGTCAGGCTGGTCGGGTGCTGAGTGGCGAGAGCCTGCAGTTCGTCAGCGCGCGAAGGTGTACGGCAGGTGGCGAAGACGTACGCGCCTCTCTGCTGCGCGAACTGTCGCGCCAGTTCAAAGCCGATGCCGCGGTTTGCGCCTGTGATTAGGATTCTTTGCATTTGTAGACTTTACTCGCTCTCGAGTTGACGGCTTGAGGGAAGAATGGGCACCTCTTCAGAATCAAATTGGCGTAGACTATCTGCGTCGAACTCTAGGATTCTGACCTCTCTTCGGCGGATGCCAATGTTGTGTTCGATCAGCAAGTTTACGAGCCTGTCTCCGTCAATCAAGGTTATCGGCGCGGCACCCGGAGCAAATGCGGATTGCTGCGCATTCTTCGCGAAGCCGCTGGTGGAAATAATCGAGCCACGCACCGCCTGAAAGTAGTGGAGCGAGCCACGCAGTTGGTCGAGAATGGGTCGTCCGATATTACTCTTTTGACGTTTAACTTGGATGACTTCTCGTACATGGCTGATACCCAATTCTATTTCGGCGACGACATCGACGCCTTTGTCATTGCTTGCAGCGGTCACTTCCACATCGCTGTATCCCATTTCTTCCAGCAGACGCTTGATAAGATGCTCGAACTGGTACGGATCCATCGATTGGAGAAACTCAGCGAGCTGCTTGCGGGCCATCGAGTTCTTTTTGTTAACCAACAGCTCGACAGTTGGTTCGAGTCCCGTGCCACCGCCGCTGACCCGTTGCAGATAAGTAAGGCCAAGATCGGTGATTTGGTAAGTGCGACCGTTCCGATCTACTAGGCCTCGATCTACAAGATTGTTAAGCCTTGATATCAGGCTAGACGAGATCGAAGAATCCGCTGCATAAGTCGTTAATGAACGGCAGAATTCGGCATACCTACTTTTGAAGTCCCGACGCTTACCCGGACTCTTTTCCGCCACTTCAGACAATATAAGCAACATGCCCTCGTAGTTGTCCATTTCTGCAAGCGTTTCGGTGTCTCCCGCTAGGAAACTCTTTCCCTTTTCTGTCAATACAATTATGTCGTCGGGATACTCAACAAGTCTATGTGTATCGCCAAGAGACATGAGACCTCGACAGTCGCGTGGGTTTACAGTCCTTTCTGACACGTCCCATAGCCGAAGTGCGATCGCTTGGCTTTCGTCGTGCAAGCGCTCCTGTATCCATTCATCGGGATTCGACCAATTGACAGTACTTTGCGGAGTACCGCGCTGCTCATCTATTGCATCTCTCATTGCGCGATAAAACGAGTAACTGGTTCCCTCCATAACCCGCAAGAATTGTTGCGCCTGCATATAGGTCGGCAACCAGGCTGTTAGAGACCGCTTAACATTTTCAGATTCCATCGAACAGCCTCAGTAGATTCGTGGACAGGATTTGAGTCTTTGCAGAAAATTCCAATTAACCTGTTTTATCTGTTTTGCATTATCTTGGCGTCTACTGACTCAATATGAAGATCTCAACGCCGCCAACCAGGTCTCCACCATTATTTCCGCAACTTCCTCACCGGACAGGCGACCGCCCGCGCGGAACCAAACGCCGACCCAGTTATGCGCGCCCAACATCGCCTTGGTCACGATTGCCGCATCCACTTTTCGGAATTCTCCGGCGGCCATGCCGGCGCGCACGGTATCGCGAAAGAGGCTCTCGAAATAGTTGCGGCGGACAAAGAATTGATCGCGGCGCGTGACGAATTCCGCCATGAACTTGTCGTCGCCATTCTTGCCGGTGCCGCTCACGTTGAGCAGCGAGCGGATCTCAAAGACCATCGCCGCGCCGACGGCGACATTGCCGGTCACGCTGACCACGTGCGAGCGGATCAACTCGGCGAGCTTGTCGGCATTCGACATATCCGAGTTGGCGATGTCTTCCAGCTTTTCGATGGTCAAGTCAAGCCCAACCTCGAGTACATTCAAGAGCAGGAAGTCTTTGTTTTTGAAATGATGATAGAGACTGGCCGCGGTGAGATTGACCTGCGCAGCAATATCCTTCATCGTGGTTGAATCGTAGCCGTTGCGATGAAGGACTTCTGCAGCGGCCCACAAAATATCTTCGCGATCAACCGACTGGTCGGCAGGTTTGCGCGCCAAACCGGCACTCCTTCCATAGTTCTAGGCGGTGCATAAATCAAACTGCGGTTCGATTATAAGACAGGGATTCTGAGGATTCAAGCAGCGGTCAGGATCGGTGACGGACGCATAAATCGAGGGTATGACGCGTTAGTTCGCGTCCGAGGCGACCGTACACTTTTGACCTGAACTGTCTATAATGAGCGCGGTTTCCAAATCCGTGAGGCGCGCGGTATGCAGCAGACGCATTGGCCGACATTCGATCTGGTATTCTTCGATTGCGACAGCACCTTATCGGCAATTGAGGGTATTGACGAGTTGGCGCGTCTCAAGGGAAAAGAGGGACGCGTCGGTCTGCTCACCAACAAGGCGATGGATGGCGAGCTGGACCTGGCCGAGGTCTACGGCAAACGCTTGAGAGCAATCAAGCCGACGCTCGCGCAGCTGAAAGCAGTGGAGGAACGCTATTGGGAGACCATGGTCGAAGACGCGCAGGAAGTGATCGCTGCGCTGCAATTCCTCGGCAAGCAAGTTTTCATCATTAGTGGCGGACTTATAGACGCCGTGAAGGGATTCGGGTGGCGATTGGGTGTCGAGCCAGCGCGGATTCGCGCGGTAGAACTCGAATACAATGAACTATCCGGGCGCTGGTGGGATTATCACGAGCCGCGAGCACAACATGCCAAGACTTACCTGGATTACAGCGAGGGTCCGCTGACTGTTTCCAGCGGCAAAGCAAGAATCATTAGCGATCTGGCGGGCGAATTGCCGGGCCGGCGCATGATGATTGGCGACGGCTCGTCCGATCTGGCAACCCAACCATCCGTAGACTTATTCGTCGGCTATGGCGGAGTGGTGACGCGGGAGACCGTCAGAGTAGGCTCGGACATATTTGTCCAATCGACATCGCTGGCGGCGATTCTGCCGTTGGTGACTGGCCGCGCCGGTTATAGCGCCCTGGAAGGCACAGCCCATCAATTGCTCTACCGCAAAGGCGTCATGCTGGCGCTCGAGCCCGAGACCGTGTCCTTCCGCGATCAAGCGCTTTGCGACCTTTTCATTCAAGAATTCGAGGACATGATCTGAGCATGAACTTCGCAGCCATTATCTTTGATATGGATGGATTGCTGGTGGATTCAGAACCGGTCTGGCACGAAGTCGAGATTGACTTGATCGAATCTAGCGGCTACGACTACGCTGACGAGGTGCGCGACATGGGCATCGGCATGCGCGTGGACGAGTTCGCCGCGATTCTGCAGCAGCATTATCCCAAACTCGGCGAATCACCGGCGGCGATCGAAAGAGCGATTACCGAGCGAATGATTTCCTTGCCGGCCGAGCGCATCCAAGCGCGTCCGGGTGCGGACGAGATTGTCAGATACGCCGCAGAACGGGACATTCCGCGTGCGATTGCCTCCAGTTCAACGCAGGCTATCATCGAGCATTTTGTGCGCTTGATGGGCTGGGAGGCGTTGCTACCCCATCGGTATTCAGCCGAATTCATGAAGCGGGGCAAACCGGCGCCCGACATTTATCTGCACGCCGCCGGGCAGCTTGGTGTTCCGCCCGAGCGCTGTCTGGCATTGGAAGACAGCCGCCTTGGTACGCAAGCGGCGTTGGCGGCCGGCATGACCTGCTTCACCGTGCCCGACCTTTCGCATTCGGCGCTGTCCGATTTCACCGACGTTAATGACCAGATATTTAGCAGTTTGTATACGGTGATGGACGAATTCGATACGAAAGGTCTCTTCGCTTGAGCCGGCAGAATGTCCTCATTGCCACGGATTTGACCGCGGACAGCATTGCCTTGCTCGAATCGAGTGGCGATTTCAATGTTACCTGTGTACCGCCGAAGACCTCGCTCGTGCGGGCGGCCCTGGAAGACGCGCAGGCCATCATCACGCGCTCCGACTTCAAGCTGGACTCGCCGCTGCTGGAATATGCGCCTCAGCTGCGGCTGATCGCGCGCATGTCAGCCGGCTTAACGGGCATTGATCTCGATTACGCGACTGAGCGCGGCATTCTGGTGATGAATATCCCGGGCGTCAGCGCCGTCGCCGCCGCCGAGCATACCTTGACGCTGATGCTGGCGCTCAATCGCAACCTTCCCGCGATACACGAAAGCTTGCGGGAAGGCTGGTGGCTCTTTGACCGACAGCAACAGGTTGGCGTGCAACTCCATGGCAAGACAATCGGCATCGTGGGACTGGGCCGGGTCGGGCAGCGCGTCGCCAGCCTCTGCCTCGCCCTGGGCATGACCGTTCTCGCATACGATCCCTACATCCGCGAGGAGCAGGTCAACGACCGGCGGATCATGCTGTCGAGCCTGCGCGAGCTGTTGGGTAGGACAGATTACGTCAGCATGCACGTGCCGGCGACCAACGAAACGATGGATATGTTTGATGCCGAGGCGCTGAAGCTCATGAAGAAGGGCGCCTGTTTCATCAATACCGCGCACGGAGGCGTCGTCAAGGAGTCGCTGCTGGCGGACGCGCTGAAAGAAGGACATCTGGGCGGCGTGGCGGTTGATGTCTGGAACGAAGAGCCGCCCTTCAACAGCCCGCTGATCGGGTTGGACAAGGTCATCCATACGCCGCATATCGGCGATAACACAGCGGAGGCGCTGCAAGATCAGTCGCTGCAAATTGTCAAGCAGGTGATAGACGCGCTCAGTGACCGTGACTATCGCAATGTCGTCAATATGCCCCTGCTGCCGGGTGTCAAGTTCGATGAGATTCGCCCCTACATGCAATTGGCGGAGAGCATCGGCGCGCTGCAACATATCCTGGCGCGCAGACCGATTCAGCGCATTGCCATCGAGATCATCGGCGATGACATGAACGGTCTGATCAAGCCGATGACGGTTGGCATTCTCAAGGGGCTGCTTAGCCCGATCCTCGGTGATCACGTGAGTTACGTCAACGCCCCCTTGCTGGCGACGGAGCGCGGCTGGCAGATCACACAAGCGAAGGGCATCCAGATCAGCGAATATCGCAATGTCATTACTTGTCAGGTTACGCTGGACGATGACAAAGAGGTGAGCATCGCCGGCGCCCTGCTCGATCGGCAGAAGCCTTACATCTTGCAGATCAACCAATATCGCGTGCATTTTGAGCCGCGCGGTCACTTGCTGATCATGGGCAGCTACGACAAACCGGGCGTCATTGGCCAGGTGGGCAGCTTGATGGCGGAAAACGGCATCAATATCGCCAGCTGGCATACCGGGCGCGCCGAGGCGGGCGGCAATACGCTGACCGTGCTGAACTTTGATGAGCCGTTGCCCGAATCACTGATGGAGATTCTGCGCGGACAGGACTTCATCCGTCACGTGCATCAGTTGCATATTTGACGCATTGAGAGGCGGGAGTTTAGGCATCCCGCCAGCAGCCGTGAGACCGGACACAGGCGACCGGAAAGATCGTCCGCTTTCGGGTGGGGATTCCAAGCCCCCGTTGCAGCCCCGGCGGGCACCCTGGCCGCCCTGCGTTTGCCCTATTGGGGATGGGGGGCGCGGGGCAGGCGACCCGATGGGCCGCCGGTAGAGGGCGCGCGTGCGGGGGGCGGGCTGGAAGGCGGGGCGCATCAGGCGAAGGCGAATTGAAGGGCGCTGTAACGACTGCCATGCCAGGCGAGGGCGGTGGCGATGACCGTGTCGTCATGGGCTCCGGGTGGCGCGCCGTAGCGCCAGGCGCCGCCGGGCAGGCGTTCGAGGGAAAAGTTTTCCAGTTCAGCGAGCAGGACGGGGTCATTGAGCAGACGAATGTCGCCGCGCTCGATGGCGAGGGCGAGGGATTCGATCAGCGGGGGTTTGGATTTGGCGGTGGTAACGAAGGGGCGGACGGGCAAGCCTTCGCGGATCAGCGCTTCGATATTGGGTTCGCCGATGCTGTTGGCTTCAGCCCAGATGATTTGGGGCCGCCAATGGTCGACCAGGGTTTTGAGACGGTTGCGCTGCAGGTCCCAGCCGACCTGATTGAAGCGTTCGAGCGCCATCATTTTGCAGTCGGTGGCGTCGATGACGGCGATGGCGGTGAAGTCATGATTGCGCCCCCAATCGATGCCGGCAACGTAAGTATGGCCGGGTTGGGGCTGCTGGAAAGGGTCGGCGGCGACGGCGGCGGCGATGCGACGGAAGACTTGACCGCCGCTGTTGGAGAAGCGGGCCAGGTATTCGGCTTTCCAGACATGTTCGGGCGTGACGCGCTGGATTTCTTCCAGCTCGTGGCGGGGGATCAGGGGGTTGGCGGCGGTAGGAAAATGAAAGGACGCCCATTCGGTTTGCAGGGGATCGTTGCCGAGTTGGTAGAGTTCGCGGAACCTATTGGCGCCGTTGGGCGTACTGAGAAAGATTGCTTCGCCGCGGGTCGTGACGAGCATGGGGCGGATGATGGACGTCCAGATGTCGCGCTGCATGAAGGCGGCTTCGTCAAGCAGTACCAGATCGAGGCCTTCGCCGCGCAGGTTGTCCGGATTGTGGGCGCTGCGGAGGGCGATCATGCCGCCCTCGGCAAAGTCGATGCGGCGTTCAGTCTCGCTGATCCGGATGTTCTTCAAGCGCGCGATAGAACTTTTCAAGTCGCGCCAGACCTGGCTCGCCATCTGCCGCGTTGGGGTCAACCACCAGCAGCGTTTGTTCCGCATCCAGGCTTCGAGAAGGATGGTCGTCTTGCCCAGTTCGGTCTTGCCCCAGCGGCGGCCGCAGGCCACCACTTTGAAGCGCGCGGGGCTGGCCAGGACTTGCTCCTGCCCAGGGTGGGGCCGCTTGAACCTGATCGTCGTAGTAGAACTCGGCGCGTTTGATCGTCTGTTCAGGTTGCCAGTCAAGGTTTCGCTGTGTCTCCTCGAATTTCCGGACGTGGGCGAGCAAGGCGGACAGGGTTGCGTTGAGTTGGTTAAGCGGCGCTTTGGACAGGGTGGAGTCATCCATTTGCTGCATGATGGTGGCGCAGCGTTCGAGCATTTGCAGATTCAGATCGAACTGGAGGCGGTCGAGACGCCGCCATTGGCGGTCTTGGTAATCGCGTCTGAGGTCGAGTTCTTTGGCGCGCCATTTTTCCAGGGTCTTGGCGGGGATATTGAGTTGCGTGGCGGTAAGGGCGATATCGCCGTCGAGTTGATCGATTCGGTTGAGGGCGTTGATTTTGGCGTCGAGTGGATAGCGGCGTTTCATGATTTGCTCCTTTCGGGCTCGTGACAAGAGAAAGGTAGCACGTTTGTTCTATGGTCGGGCGACTGTATGTTCGCGGGCGGACGCGTGTGGAGGGAGACGGGCGAGGCAATGGGTCGCCCCCAGGGCATGCGTGTGGAGAGAGGCGGGTGGGCTAAGTTCTATGCCAGGATCGAGTAGTCAATCCAGATGGCTCTTGATCGCCAGGGCGACCTCTTTGCTGATGCCGCTGACGGCTGACAATTCTGATACGCTGGCGTTGCGTATCGAATCTATAGAATTCTCGAAATGCTTGAGCAGGACCTTGCGGCGCACCGGTCCAACGCCGGGGATGGTCTCGAGACGGCTTGCCATGCCCTTCTTGCGCCGTTGCCGGCGGTGGCTGGTGATGGCAAAGCGGTGCGCTTCATCACGGGCGCGCTGCACCAGATAAAGCGCTTCGCTGCGGCGCGGCAGCAAGACGGACTGGGCTTGACCGGGCAGGAAAACCTCTTCAATGCGCTTGGCCAGCGATGCCAGCGGCACGCGATCGGCGATACCGAATTCTTCCAGCACGATTCTGGCGGTGCTGAGTTGACCTTTACCGCCGTCTATCAGAAGCAAGTCGGGCAGCATCCGCCAGGTTTCGTCCTTGTCGCGGCCGTCGGGTGATAGCTCGTGTTCCGCTTCGACCGCGTTCTTCCAGCGCAGAAAACGGCGGGTCAGCGCCTCGCGCATCGACTGATAGTCATCGGAGCCACTGTGCGACACCGTGCGAATGTTGAAGCGGCGGTACTCGCTCTTTCGCTGGACACCGCGCACGAATACTACGCGGCTCGCCACAATCGCCGTGCCTTGCGTCGTGCTGATATCAAAGCATTCGATGCGATTGGGGATGCGTGGCAGCTTGAGCGCCTCTTGCAATTCCGCCAAGGCGATCTCATGTTTGGTCGTATCGGCTTCGTACTGCGCACGCATCATCTGCAGGCTCTCAATCGCGTTCTCGTGAGCCAGACCAACCAGCTTGCGCTTGTCGCCGCGCTGCGGCACATGAATTGACACCCTGGAGCCGTCGCGCTTGTCGCTCAGCCAGCGCTCGAGGATGCGCGCCTCTTCCACTGCATTGGGCAGAATCAACTCACGCGGGATGTTAGAGGAGCTGGCATAGAACTGGCTGATGAACTGTTCGAGCACCACTTCGTCGCTTTCGCCTTCGGTATTGTCCATCGTGCGCGCATCGCTGCCGATCAACTTGCCGTTGCGAATGAACATGATCTGTACGGTCGCGTCCCGCTCATCGCGCGCCAGGGCAATCACATCGTGATCGGTCAGATTCTTGCCGACAACTTTGTGTTTGTTGGTGATGTAGTCGATCGCCTTGAGCTGATCACGGATGCCGGCCGCCTTTTCAAAATTGAGTTCGCCGGCGGCCGCATCCATCTCATTCACTAGACGTCGCTGTACGATTTCCGCCTTGCCGCTGAGCACATCCATCAACTCCTGGATCATGTCGCGATACTGTTCACGATCGACGGCGCCAATGCAAGGCGCGTTGCAGAGCTTGATGTCATGAAAGAGGCAGGCGCGTTCGTCTCCGCCGGTGATCTCTCGGTCGCAGGTCAGGTAGGGAAAGGCCCGGCGCAAATCGCTGAGCGTCTTCTGCACCACCCACATCGCCGTGTAGGGTCCAAAATAGCGCGAGCCATCGTTGATGATCCGGCGCGTGGTTTCCACTTTGGGAAAGGCATCGCCCCAGCCAACGCGGATATAGGGATAGCGCTTATCGTCCTTGAGCTCGATGTTGAAGCGCGGCTTATGCCTCTTTATTAGCGTTTCTTCAAGGATCAGCGCCTTGACTTCGTTTTCGGTGATGATGAAATCGATGTCCGCGACTTCGACGCGCATGCGCAGTGTCTTGCTGTTGCCGTCCGCTTGCGTCGTGAAATAGCTGCGCACGCGATTGCGCAGGCGCTTCGCCTTGCCGACGTAGATGATCTTGCCGCGGCGGTTTTTCAGCAGATAAACGCCTGGCTTGGCGGGCAAGTTCTTGAGGATTGTCTCGATATGAGCCGGTTTCTTGTATTGCATATCCACGGATGGAGCACGAATCGTAATGACGAGTGATAATCATTTTAGCATGATCGGAATGCTGGGAGAACGCGTCGTAATCCTCGTTTAGACTCTTGCAGCGAAGTCGGATACGGTATGCTGGAAGAGAAGCCCTTGTAGCGAGATGGGTGTTGATGAGCCGACACGTACCCATATTGACGGAAGCCATTGTCGAGTCACTGCGCGCCGTGGATCCGGCGGTCAAGCGTCTGATCGATGGCACGGTCGGCGGCGGCGGTCATAGCCACGCGCTCTTAAGCGCCGGCGTTGAAGACGTCCTCGCTTGCGATCTGGATGCGCGCGCCATCGCCATTGCGCGGAAGACGCTGGACGAATTTGGCGAAGGCGTCCACTTCTACCAGGGCAGCTATGTTGATATGCGTCAACAAGCAGAGCAGTTGGGCTGGGACGCTGTCGATGCAATTCTGCTTGATCTGGGCTTGTCCTCGCTCCAACTCGACGACCCGGCGCGCGGCTTTTCCTTTCGCTTTCATGCGCCGCTTGATATGCGCTTTGATGCCGAAAGCGGTGGCAGCACTGCCAAGGAACTGGTCAATGGGCTGGGTGAGAGTGAGCTGGTGGACTTGCTTTTTCGTTACGGCGAGGAACGGTATGCGCGGCGCATCGCGCGGTCTATCGTGGAGGCGCGTCCCATCGAGGGGGCGCCACAGCTGGCGGAGATCGTCACGCGCGCAAAACCGGCTGCGGCCAAGCGAAAGACCCGGATTCATCCGGCGACCCAAGTCTTTCAGGCGCTGCGGATCGCGGTGAACCGTGAACTCGAGTCGGTTGAAAGTGTAATCCCGATCGCCGTCGATCTGCTAAGACCGGGCGGACGGTTGGCCGTCATCAGCTTTCACAGTTTGGAAGATCGCCTCGTCAAACGGCAGTTCAGAGAGCTTTCAAAGACGATCGTGGCGCCGCCGGGGATGGCGTCAATCGAAGAGAAACGGGCGCAAATCCGACTGGTCAATCGCAAGCCCCTGGTCGCCAAAGACTCAGAAATCAACGCCAATCCTCGCAGCCGCAGCGCCAAGCTGCGCATTGTAGAAAAGCTGTAAAGCGCTTCATGCTGAGTTGCGCGTTATCCAGTTATGAATACATTGGATAAGTACAGGCAGATGCTTCGCCATCTGGCGTTTGCGTTTGCCCGAATGCATAAGCGACGGCAGGCGAAAGATGTCACAAGTCTGGTTTCAGCATACATTCAGCCGCAAGCGCTTTCGGACGCGCAATCAGGCCACCGCGCTGGCAATCTTGGGCGTCGCCATCTTGCTAATCCTCGGCAGTCTTTATTTGTCGCAAGTGGCGTCTTTCGCGACCACCAATCGCGAGATCGAAGATCTGATTAGCCGCCGCGATGAGCTTAAGCGAGAAAACGAACGTCTGATCGGCGAAATCGCCAGCTTCCGCACGGTTCCGCGTTTGTACGCGCGCGCCGTGGAGCTCGGCTTTCGTCCGGCGGCCAATGCCGATATCGATTACGTTTTGATCGAGGGCTACAACGCGAACCGTGAGCGAACGCGGCTGCTGACCGCAACTAACGAAGCGATCGATTCAGTGGCGCCAGCTTATGACGAAACTTTCGGCAGTTGGCTCGAGGAGCAATTCGCCCTGCTTCGCGCCCAATTCGAATCATTTGGCGGGTGACGGGAAGCAGCAGCCATGCAAGGCGTGTCCAATCAACAGACGACGATACAAGCCCGCTTGCCCTTCGTGGCGATTTTCCTCCTATTGCTGGCGGGTTACCTAGTGGTTAACCTGGCGAATTTTCAGTTTTTCCCTCGCTCTGTCCGCCAGGAGTTGGAAAAGATCGGCAGCTCCATAACCAATACAACACTCCGAATCCCGGCGGAGCGCGGATTGATTTACGATCGCGATGGCGAGCCGCTGGCCTTTAACATCGTGCAATACCGCCTTGGCGTCAGCCCTGATCTGGTCGCTGTACCGGAGACGTTGATGAAAGAGTTGGCGCAGATCCTTGACATCGACGAATTCGAACTTTACCGCAAGGTTACGAGCGACAAAATCTGGGAATTCGTCGCCGGGCCGATTTCCGCGCAGCAAGGACAAGCCATCGCAGGGCTCAACAACATCTCTCTTGGCCTCGAGGAAATTCCCAAACGCTTTTACCCGCAAGGGACGCTTGGCGCGCATGTCATTGGATTCGTGCTGGACGACGGGCTCAAAGGCGCGCTGGGTGTGGAAGGCGCCTTCAACGATACGCTGGTCGGGCGCGTGCTTGATCTCTCGGTCAGCAACGTACCCTTCGGTCTGCCTGAAGACCGGCCCGCCGAACAGCGCGGACAGGACATCGTGTTGACACTTGACCGCGATGTGCAGTTTTGGGTCGAATCCGAGTTAGAAGCGGCAGTGGAAGAGTTCAGCGCTTTCCGCGGCACCATCATCGTCATGGATCCGCGCAACGGCGACGTGCTGGCGCTGGCAAATTATCCATCGATCGATCCCAACAGATTCTTGGAGATTGAAGATCCCAACTTGCTCATTAACCCGGCCATAAACGCAACCTACGAGCCGGGATCATTGATGCAAGTGCTGACCGTGGCCAGCGCGCTGGACAAAGGCACGATCACGCCTTTCTGGACTTATAATGATAAAGCTTTGCTGGAGATCGGCGGGCGCGATATCTGGAACCGCCGTTTTCAAGCCAACGGCACAACAGACGCGGCGACGATCTTGACCCGGTCGCTCAATGTGGGGGCGGCAACGATCGCCATTCAAATGGGGCCGGCGGACTTTTACAGTTCGATGCGCGCCTTCGGCCTGGGACAAGCCACCGGCGTCGGCCTGCACGCGGAGGAACGTGGCGAGCTTAAGATTCCCGGCGATACCGACTGGAGCGAGAGTTATCTCGGATTCAATAGTTTCGGGCAGTACGTCGAGGTGACGAGCATGCAGATGATCACCGCTTTTAGCGCGATTGCCAACGATGGGATCATGCGGCAGCCGCGGATTGTCCGGCAGGTGATCGGCGAAGACGGGGTGGAGGAAGCTCGGCCAGCGACCGTTCGCCGCGTCGTTTCTTCAGAAACGGCTAGGCTCGTCAAAGAAATGATGGTCCGAGTCATTCGCGAAGGCTCTCCCGAAGCGTTCTTGCGTGGCTACACCGTAGCCGGAAAGCCGGGCACGGCGCACATTTCCACGGCGGTAGGCAACGAAGAAGGTCCCAATTCGACGATCGTTTCTTTCGTCGGCTTCCTGCCGGCCCATGAGCCGCAAGCGGTAATCATGGTCAAGCTAGACAGGCCCGACTTATACTACGGCTACGAAGTTGCGGCGCCGATTTTCAGGCGCGTCGCCAACCGCCTTGTTATTTTGCTGGAAATACCAGATGATGATGTCAGAGGTCGATTAGCAGCGGCTGAATCGCAGTACGCTACAGTCGAATACTAGGAAAACGCCATACATGGACGGGAAAATTCCACTGGCGCTCAGTCTGGGCGCGGCAACCTTCCTGTTGGGCGTCATCTGGGGCAGACCATTTGTCGAGCTGCTCCACCGCTTCAAGTTGGGGAAACAAATCCGCGCCGAGCTGATGGACAGTCACCACGTACGGAAGATTGGTACGCCCACCATGGGCGGCATCATGATCATTGTTCCGGCCATCTGCATCACGCTCGCACTCAATATTTCTCGTATTGTTCAGGAGGGCTCGGGCCGCAGTATCCTGCTGCCGCTCTTCGTACTGATTGGTTTCGCTTTGCTCGGCTTTATAGATGACTGGGAAGGGATACAGACATCGCGCGGCAAGGTCGGCGAGGGTCTATCGGGCAAATTAAAGTTCGCCGCGCAAATTGTTCTGGCGCTGGTCGCATCTACAGTCATATCGCAATTTGAATTCTCCTACGCCAATTCCCTGATTCTGCCGTTGATTCAAGCGGAGATCCCCTTGCCTCCGTTGCTATTTATAGTGATAAGCACCTTCATCATTGTGGCGACATCCAACGCCACGAACTTCACTGACGGACTGGACGGATTGGCCGGGATCATCACTGCCAGCGCATTTGGCGCTTACGGTGTGATCACCGTGCTGCAGAGTCAGATCTTTCTAGTGGAGCTGTGCTTCGTGATCGTTGGCGCCTGCTTCGCATTTCTCTGGTACAACGCTCATCCGGCGCAGCTCTTCATGGGCGATACGGGTTCGCTGGCACTTGGCGCGACCTTGGGCACGGTGGCGATCATGACCGGTCAGTGGCTGCTCTTGCCCATCATCGCCATCGTCCCGGTCATGGAAATACTCAGCGTCATTGTGCAGGTCATCTCCGCCAAGCTGAGCCGAAGATTCTACGGCGTCGATATTCGGCCCTTCCGCCGCGCGCCTATCCACCACCATTTTGAGCTCGGCGGCTGGAGCGAAACACAGATCGTACAGCGCTTCTGGTTGATCGGCATTTTGAGCGCATTCGTCGGCGTCGCGCTGGCTTTGCTTTAGCCAGCTGTTAGGAATTATATATTTAACTGCACAAATACTGTACTCGCGCCGACATACGATTCAGAGTTGGCGAATATGATCTATCTGTAAGAGGTGTGGGGATTAGCGCAATAACTAACATTTTAACGACCGAATCTCTGGCGAGCGGCGCGATACTTACCATCATATTTTCAGCGATATGGTGGATTCTTAAAACAACTTGGCTCCTTATCACATTAAGAAGGAAACTCAGTATTTCCAAAAAACACTCAGACCTTTGTCAAGACCTTGAAAAACTCTTGCAAAGACTAACTGATAACCCTCAATCCCCGGCAGGGAAAATATATGCTGAATATTTAGGTAATCGAATACTGAGCAAACGCCGTATCATAAGAAAATCCATGATGAAGTATGAGAAGAAATATCCTCAAAGGTATAGAAATCTTAAGTCGGAACTTGCCCCCTTCTTGTTCTCTCGTTCGCAAGATGTTAGCGAATACAGACAGGCAGAATCATTTGAAGATTACCATCTCTTCGCGAAAGAATGTTCGCATGGACTAGCTTGGATATACGTTTTCCATGCTAACGAATTAAAAGATTTTATCGAAGATTCACATATATTTAGGCGTCTCCCATATCCTGTTAAGAGGCGCGCTTATTGGGTAAATGGGAGGAGGTAGCAGGGAATCTTTGAGTGCTTAGAAAATTTCTAAGAGAGCGGGGCGCGAACAAATTTTGAAAATAGGCGATAGGTTTAACAAAGCTGAGAAGTGGGGTCAGTTGCGAAGCCAAGTATATAACCGCCAAATGAAGAGGCTGATAATCAGCCTCTTTTCTCATACCTGTACAAAGACCGCTAACTGCGCAAAAATGCCTGCGAAGTTAAGTATGTAGGTCCCCAGCTTTTCTCCCCACACGATCCGTTCGATACACGCTGCAGGCTCTCACGGATTGCCGGCGTCTTGCCGAGTAACGATTGGTCAATGCACTATAATACAGAATATTTCAGCGATTCCGCACATTCAAGGGAAAGCATGTCGGGGCGAGATTACCTGGCGGGCAAACGGGTCGTCATCTTCGGTTTCGGTCGTCAAGGCGCTGCGCTGGCGCGCTGGCTGCCGACGGTTGGCGCCGAAGTGGTCGTCACCGACAGTCGCCGCGCCAAGGACTTGAAACTGCGGCGGCGCGATTATCCGGGGGTTCGCTTTTATCTCGGGGACCATCCAGACGATGTCTTGATTGGGGCGCGCTACATCTGCGTCTCCGGCGGCGTCCCCCTGGATCTGCCCATACTGGAAGCAGCGCGGGAACGTGGCATCCCATTCACCAATGACGCGCAGTTGTTCATCGAGCGCTGTCCGGCGCCGATCATCGGCATTACCGGCAGCGCGGGCAAGACCACCACAACCGCCCTCGTGGGAAACATCATCTTGGCGTCCGGCTACACGGTATGGGTGGGCGGCAATATCGGCAATCCGCTGATCGAAGAACTGTCGAACATTAAGAAGGACGATATCGTGGTAATGGAGCTATCGAGCTTTCAGCTGGAGCTCATGACCACGAGTCCGCAAGTGGCCGCCATCCTCAATTTAACGCCGAACCATTTGGATCGGCATGGCACCTTTGAGGGTTACGCCGCGGCCAAAGCCAATATCCTGCGCCATCAGAGCGCGACTGATGTGGCCGTCCTCGGTTGGGATGATGCTGGCAGCAAGGCATTCGAGCCGATCGTCGCCGGTGAACTACTCTCTTTCAGTCGCTACGAGATGGTGCCGGATGGCGCGTTCATGCTCGGAAGTCGGCTGCTGGTGGCCGGCTCCGCCAGCTTCGATATGAGCCCGCATGTGGTCTGCGAGAGCGAAGACATCCCCTTAAGAGGAGACCACAATGTCTTGAACGTCCTGGCGGCCTGCGCCATCACCGGCGGGATGGGTTTGGCGATTGATCGGCCCGGTGTGATGCCGGAGGTGATGCGCGCGGCTATCCGCGACTTTCAGCCGGTGGAACACCGCTTGGAAACCGTCAGGGATATTGCAGGCGTAACCTGGGTCAATGACAGCATCGCCACCGCGCCTGAACGTCTGCTGGCCGCCTTGAGCAGTTACGACGAGCCGCTGGTACTGCTGATCGGCGGGGCGGATAAAGACTTGCCCTGGAAATCGGCGCTTCACTTTGCGCTGCGCAAGGCCCGTCATATCGTCGTCTTCGGCAAAGATGGCGACAAACAGGTCGCCAGCAAAGTCATGAATCTACTGGAAATGATGCGGGTAAGCAACGAGCAGGTGACACGCGCGGAGTCGTTGGCGGAAGCCGTGCAGCGGGCAGCCGAAATCGCGCAGCCGGGGGATGTGGTGTTGCTGTCCCCGGGCGGAACCAGTTATGACGCATACGTTGATTTTGCTGAACGCGGCGAGCACTTTCGCCAATTGGTATCTGAACTATAATGGATTTGCATGCCCGGCCGATTTTCGGGGAACTGAATGACTGACAGCGTCCTCCACGATTCGCGACAGCGTCGTATCCGCAGACGATTGCGGCGCAACACCGGATTAACGGTCAGCAATGACGAGAGCGCCCGTCCGGCCGTACGTCAAAGGCGGGAGTATCTGGTCGCGCTCGACAAGCCTATGCTGGCGGTCGTGATTCTCCTTTTAATCATCGGCTCGCTGATGGTCTTCAGCTCGACCTTTGACTGGAGCAACCAAACTTACGGCAATGCTCTAGGCTTTTTTCTAGAGGAACATCTGCGCAACGTGATTCTTTCTTCGCTTGCGCTCGTGTTATTTGCCACGGTAGATTATCGCTTCTGGAAGCGATTCGCCGTCTGGCTTCTGGTGTTTACGATTGTTGCGCTGGTCGCGGTAAGGCTATTCGGCGAGGACATATTCGGCGCGCGGCGTTCTTTCACGGCCGGTCGCCTGCAGCCCGGTGAATTAGCAGAATTCACGATCGTCTTTTATCTGGCGGCCTGGCTCGGCTCCAGGAATGCGCGCATACGCAGCTTTTTCTTCGGTTTCATGCCTTTCATAGCGGTGGTTGGCGTGATCGCGTTCTTGATCATATTACAGCCGGACTTGAGTTCGGCGGCAATCGTCGTGCTGACGGCCTGTGTGATGTTTTTCGTCGCCGGCGCCAATATTTTCCACATGGGCGCGGTCGGCGGTCTGGCAAGCGCAATCGGCCTGCTTGTCATACAAAGTTGGCCTTATGCGCAGCGGCGCATCGCCACCTTCTTCGCCGGCCTGAGCGATGTCACCTTGATCGAATATCATACGCAGCAGGCAATCACTGCCTTTCTGCGCGGTGGTTGGATTGGCGTCGGTCTCGGCCAGTCGGAGCAGAAGTTCGGCGCGCTGCCCGCGCCGCATACCGATAGCATCTTTGCGATAATTGGTGAGGAATTGGGTGTGTTGGGAGCGGCCGTAGTCGTCGGCCTCTATATCGCGTTTGCAGTCCGCGGTTTCCAAACGGCGCGGCGGGCGCCAGACAGCTTCGGCGCGCTGCTCTGCGTTGGATTCACCTCCTGGGTTATTATTCAAGCGCTCTTGAACATCGCGGTGATGACCGGCGCGATACCGTCCACCGGTGTTCCCCTGCCCTTCATCAGCTTCGGCGGCTCATCGCTGATGGTGGTGATGATCGGCGTCGGCTTGATGCTGAGTGTGCACCGCGTGGCGACCCGGCCAAAGCCAAACTCGGAACGGAGAAGCGATATTGCGAGTTTTGATCGGAGCTGGCGGAACCGGCGGTCACGTCTATCCCGCTCTGGCGACAGCCCAAGCGCTGTTGCGCCAGGACAGTGAGGCGCATCAACTGTATTTCATCGGTGCGGTGGGTGGCATGGAACGGTTGCTGGTTGAGGAATCCGGGCTTGACTTCGCCCGTTATCACGAAGTCTTCGCTGGACCGGTCCACGGTGTCAACCCGTTGCGCGTCATGGCCAGCCTCCTGAAGCTAACGGTGGGCACCCTGCAGTCCCTGCTGCGATTGAACCATATCCGACCGCAGGTCATCCTGCTAACCGGCGGATGGGCGAATTTACCCGTGGCTTTGGCGGCGCGACCGCTCCGCATACCGATCGCGATTTACCTCCCCGATATCGAACCGGGCTTGACGATCAAGGTCTTGCAGCGTTTCGCGCGCCAAGTCGCGATCACGGTTGAGCCTTCAGCCGCGTTTTTCCCCAAGGGGAAAACCGTTGTGACGGGCTATCCGCTGCAGGATAACCGCCTCGATGCAACACGTGAACGCGGCCGGGCGCATTTCCAGTTGGATCCGATGCGCAAGACATTGCTGGTGTTCGGTGGCAGCCAAGGCGCGCGGAACATCAACATGGCCTTTGTCGAGCATTTGCAGCGATTGCTGGACGACGGATTGCAGATCATCCACATCACGGGCGAACTGGACTGGGAACGGACATTGAAGCAGGTGGGAGCGTTCAGCGAGCATCCGCAATATCGCGTTTATCCTTATCTGCATGATGATATGGGGCTGGCGTGTGCCGCGGCCGACCTGGCGCTTTGCCGCGCCGGCGCCAGCACGCTGGCGGAATTACCGCTGTTTGGCTTGCCGGCGATTCTGGTGCCCTATCCTTATGCCTGGCGCTATCAGAAGGTTAACGCGGACTTTCTCAGTGATCGCGGCGCGGCAGTTCGCTTAAATGACGAAGACATGGCGGAACAGCTCTACGAAACCATCTCAGCGCTGATACGTGATGAAGCGCGATTGTGTCAAATGCGGACCTGTTCGAAAGCGCTCGCCAACGCAGAGGGCGCTGACCGTCTGGCAGCGCTGCTGCTGGAAATCGGCGGAGGCTGAGATGCTGGAATTGGTGACGCTTGTTTGGCTTTGCGTCGCGGTCTTTGCCGTCGTCGGGCTGGGACGGGGCTGGACCAAGGAGATCATCGCGATGGCCGGGATCACGCTCGGCTTGTTCGCCTTGCATCAATTTGACGCGGCTCTGCGTGGTCAATTGCTGACACAATTCTCCGCCCAAAACAAGTTTCTGGCGCAGACGGCTATACTGCTGATCATCGCCTTTTTCGCCTATCAGACACGCGCGCTGCTGAGCAGCGGGGCGCAGTCGAATAGCGAGCAAGGCGGGCGCGATGCCCTGCAATCCAAGGTGCTGGGCGGCCTTGTCGGCGCGGTCAACGGATATCTGGTGAGCGGCTCGGTCTGGTATTTCATGCATATCAACGACTATCCGCTGGCTCCCTTCATCGAGGCGCCGGTCGAGGGGTCGCTCAGCTTGAGCACGGTGAACAATCTGCCCTTGTATGTGCTGGCCACTGGGCCGGGTTCGCCGGGTGATTTACTTTCCTTGATGGTGATTTGTCTGTTCATCGTGGTGTTGGTCTTGATCTGATGAAGCCTTTCGGACGGGAAGCATGATCAGCCTGGTATCGTTAATGTGGGCGACCGCGGTCTTCTTCGCTTTTACCGGCGCGCTGCGCGGCTGGCGGCGCGAAGTCATTGGAACATCGGGCCTTCTTTTGGGGTCATTTGCGCTCCTGCAGTTCGATAGTCTGCTGCGCGGCAGCATCTATCTGCTTCTGACAGATGAACAGACCTTCCTGCTGCAAATGGCTGCATTCCTGGCGATCGCGATATTGGCTTATCGCAGTGAATTGGCTTTCCGCCTCGACGACCACGCTAGAAGAATACGCGATTCCCTGTTTGGCGCGGCGGTCGGATTCTTCAATGGATATGTCATCGCCGGCACAACTTGGTATTTCCTCGATATCAACCGCTATCCGTTTTCGCAGCTGCTATCGGCGCCGGCGGAAGGGTCCGCGAGCTTTCTGGGTCTTGGCGTCATGCCGATGTTATTCTTCGGCGGAGGATTGGCGGGCGGCGGAGACCTGCTGGCGCTCGTCGTGCTGGTTATACTGGCGATCATCGTGCTCATTCTATAAGCCGATACCGACATTCTGAGACTGGGAGCGCGGCGTGACCAAGCCCCAATTGCAGCCGGGTCAACACATTCACTTCATTGGCATAGGCGGCGCCGGCCTCTCCGCTATTGCCCGGATTCTGCTGGAACGGGGCTATGCAGTCAGCGGCTCGGATCTCACGACCAATGCGGTCACGGCAGCCTTGGCGGCGGATGGCGCGCGCGTCGTTCATGGTCATGCTGCGGCTCATGTACAGGGGGCTGATCTGGTGCTGGCCACTTCGGCGGTGCGTCCCGATCACGTGGAAGTCGCGGCGGCCGCGGCGCAGGGGATCCCCGTCTTCAATCGCAGAGAGTTTATCGCGGCGGTGCTGCAGGGCTGCGATACGATCGCGGTGGCGGGCACACATGGCAAAACGACAACGACATCGATGATCGTGCATATCATGCAGGTCGCCGGTGTGGATCCCAGTTTCATCGTCGGGGGCGTCATGGGCAACACAGGTGTGAACGCCGCTGTCGGCGCCGGCCAATCCTTTGTGATTGAAGCCGATGAATACGACAATATGTTTCACGGCGTCGAGCCGGACCTGGCTGTCATCACCAACGTCGAGCATGACCACCCCGATTTCTTCAAGACGCCGGCGCAGTTGTACTCATCCTTCACCAGGTTCGTCGATCAGCTTCGTCCTGGCGGCGTACTGGTAGCCTGCGCCGACGATGAGGTCGCGCTGGAAATCGCTGAAGCGCGCCGCAGGTTTGGCTGCGAAGTGATTACCTACGGGATCAGCAATCCGGCGGCGGATTGGCGGGCGACGGAATTGCGAGTCGTCAACGGAAGAAACAGATGCGCCTTAGTTTCCAGCGGCAAAATACGCGCTGAGCTGAACTTGGCTGTGCCGGGTAAACACAATCTGCTGAACGCGCTGGCAGCGCTGATCTCAGCCGAGAGACGTGGCGTCCCTCCGGAGCAAAGTGTGACAGCGCTAAGCGACTTCAAGGCGACCGGACGCCGCTTTGAGATACGCGGCGAACGCGACGGCGTGATCGTCGTGGATGACTACGCGCACCATCCGACCGAGATCAGGGTGAATATCGAAGCCGCGCGCTTGCGCTATCCGGGGCATCAGATCTGGGCGATCTGGCAGCCACACACTTATTCGCGCGTGCAGCAATTCTGGCGCGCCTTCGTCGGCGCATTTGACGAAGCCGACAACGTCATGGTCGTGCCGATTTACGCCGCCCGCGAAGCAGCGCTCACCGGCGTAACAAGCGCGGCGCTGGCGAAGGAGATCACGCCACGCGGCGCCGCCAGCTACTCGCCGTCCTTTGATGACGCCGTGGCTGCCCTGCGCCGGTCGGTATTTGCGCCGGCCGTTGTGCTGATATTCAGCGCCGGCGATGCCAATATCATTGCCGACAAGTTTCTCAACGATGAGGCGCTTTAGGCATGCCCTCGCTGGAGCATCCGCCATTCGACGGGTTGCACAAAGATCACTCTCTGGCGCGCTATACGGCGGCGCGTCTGGGTGGACCGGCCGACTATTTGTACATCTCCAAAGATCCGTCATATCGAGATGTGAAAGATCTGCTGGAGCGGGCTTGGGAGCGCAACCTGCCAGTGACCGTCATCGGCGGCGGCGCCAATATCCTCGTTTCGGATGGGGGCATTCGCGGTTTGACGATCATTAACCGCGCTGCACAGATAGACCACGAGTTTGGGGAGGCGACAACACGTGTTGCGGTAAGCAGCGGCGCCAATCTCATTCGCTTGGCGCGCTATTGCCAAGAGCGCGGCCTTGCGGGCATGGAATGGGCGATCGCAGTGCCCGGCACGGTAGGAGGCGCAGTGGTGAACAATGCCGGCGCCCACGGCAGCGACATTGCCACGCTGTTGAAGCGCGTTGAAGTATATGAGGCGGAGATCGGCGAGCGCTGGTACTCGGTCGACGAACTGGACTACGCCTACCGCTATTCCGATCTGAAGCGCCGTAACGAGCGTAAATTCTTTGTGCTGAGCGCCGAGTTTGAACTGTGGCGAGATGATCCCGGGCGAATCCGGCAACGCATGAATCACAACAATGATTATCGGCGACGGTCGCAACCGCCCGGCGCCAGCCTGGGCAGCATATTCAAAAACCCGCCCGGCGATTACGCCGGACGAATCATTGAAGCGGCTGGGCTGAAGGGAGTAAACGTTGGGGCGGTGCAAGTCTCGCCTATACACGCCAACTTTCTGGTCAATCTGGGTGACGATGCGACTGCACGCGATTACTTGCTGCTTATCCAACTGGTTAAAAATCGGGTTAGAGAAGTATTTGGGCTGGCGCTCGAACTGGAGATTCAAGTCCTCGGCGAATGGGACTGAAGTTGCGCCTCAGGCGGTTTGCGCCGTATTTTGAGCGATAGTACACTGAATATCGTATCGAGCAGCGGCAACATCAATCGACCGACGGAAGACCCAAGTGGCAAGTCACGTCCAGGCTCATCAACGGCAACCGGACCGTGCACCCGGCGTGTTGCATCATTCGCCGCCGGGTACAATTCCAAAGCGATCGGCGCTAGCCCGCAGTCAGCGGCGGCAGCCGTTTCCGCGTTGGCGTGCGACGAGCGGCGTACTCTTCGTCCTATTCGGTCTAATGCTTGTGATTCTCTTTACGAGCGATGTTTTTTTCGTCCGCGCAATCCAGGTTAGGGGCAACAACTTCATCTCCCGTGAAGAGGTATTTGCCTTTTCCGATATCGCGGATTTCCATATGTTTTGGCTGGACCCGGAGCAAATCCGCCGTAATGTCATGCGGTCGCCATCGATAGCGGATATCAATGTTGAGATCGGCTGGCCGCCCAACTTGATTACAATTCTGGTGCAAGAAAGGCAGCCGGCGCTGGTCTGGTCGGACGCCGGCGCGGAGACCTGGATTGATATTCAGGGGCGCGCCATGCGCTCACGGGCCGAGATGCCCAATCTCTTGCACATTAATCTCATCCGCGGCGGTGTTGAAGGACCGATGCCCGACGCCGAAGAGTTCACCGGAGATTTGATATTAGGCGCGCTGCGTCTCAAGGAAATCTTGCCCGACGGCGAACACCTGGATTTTCATCCGATACACGGTCTGGGCTGGACCAACGGTCAGGGCTGGCAAGTATGGATGGGCAATGATTCCGCGACAGTGATGAACGAGAAGATCAAAATCTACGAAGTGCTGGTGGAGAATCTGAACAGCCGTGCGATTGATGTCGCCGAGCTGAATATCGCGAATCCCGATGCACCGTTCTACAGATTATTATGGGGGCGTTAGAACCGCATGGGTGACTTAGTAGTTGGTCTGGACGTTGGAACGCACAAGATCTGCACGATCGTAGGCGAGGTACGCCCTGAGGACATTTATGTCGTAGGTGTGGGCATTGAGCCGAGCGACGGAATGAAGAAAGGCGTCGTCAACGATGTTGGCGCTCTGTCTTCCGCCATCGGCAAATCCGTCCGCAAGGCTGAGAAGTCGAGCGGCTACGACATCAATCGCGCCTTCGTCAGCGTAGCAGGCAGCCATATTTCCTCGCTGACGAGCCGTGGTTTGGCGACGATCGTGGGCTCGCGCAGCGTCCAGCCGGATGACCTGGAAAAGGCGATGAGCGTCGCTCGCAACATCGCCATCCCCCACAACCGCGAGATCTTGCATGTCGTGCCACGGAGCTATACGCTGGATAGCCAGGACGGCATACGCAGCCCGATCGGCATGCATTGTTTCCGGCTGGAAGTCGATGCTCATATCATTACGGCGTCCACGACCAGCTTGGCCAATCTGGAAGATGCGGTGGAGTCGGCCGGCGTCCTGGTCGATCGCTTCATTCTTAATCCCCTGGCGGCTGGCGATGCCGTCTTGACGGATCATGAGCGTGAGATGGGCGCGGTGGTTATCGATATCGGGGGCGGAACGACCGACCTCGCCATATTCATCGATGGCACGGTTTGGCATACCGCTATTATCCCGGTGGGCGGCAACCACGTTACCCAGGATATTACCTACTGGATGCGCGTGCCCTTTGGCTTGGCGGAACAGGTCAAGATTCAGCGCGGGCACGCCGACATGAATTCAGTGAGCGAATCGGAGGTATTCCCGGTCGAGCCATTCGGCGGTGAGATCTTGCCCGTATCACGGCGCGATTTGGCGATGGTTATCGAAGCGCGTTTTGAAGAGATCTTTGAGCTGGTCGAGAAGGAGATCAAGCGGTCTGGATATGCCGGACTTTTGCGCGCCGGAGCGGTCATCACCGGCGGCAGCTCGCAGCTGCCCGGTTATCGCGATCTCGCGTCTCGCATCTTGAATCTGCCCGTCCGCCTGGCGCACCCGGAGAAGATCACCGGCATCGCCGATACGCTTAAGAATCCGTCGTACAGTACAAGCGTCGGCCTGCTCCGTCTGGGCTTGGAGATGGACGCGATGACGGAACCGGAGGTGGTGGACAATATGGGTCTTCCGGTCGCGAATTGGGGAAGGCGCATGAATGACATTCTACGCCGATTCTTGCCACAAGACGACTAATATCGTTTCAAATGAAAATCGGTGATTATTGCTTCGTAATTGAATTGCAGGAGTTGGGAATACGCGTACAATGACTTCTGGAACGTGCCATACGCGTTGGGTCAACGTGCTGATTCTAGAGGGTAGCCATTATGGTCAATGATCTGATAACTGGGGAAAACTACGCGCAGATAAAAGTCGTTGGTGTAGGTGGTGGCGGTGGCAACGCCGTCAACCGCATGATCAACGAAGGTTTGGGCGGCGTCGATTTCATTGCGGTGAACACCGACAATCAGGCGCTTATGCTGTCTAAAGCCAAGACGCGCGTACGTATTGGTGACAAGCTGACTCGCGGCCTTGGCGCCGGCGGCAATCCGGAAATCGGACGGAAAGCCGCTGAAGAGAGCTCGGAAGATTTGCTCGAGGTGCTGCGTGGGTCGGACATGATCTTCGTCGCTTGTGGCATGGGCGGTGGTACCGGTACAGGCGCTTCGCCCGTGATTGCGCAGATTGCCAAAGAGCTCGGCGCCTTGACAATTGGTGTTGTGACTCGTCCCTTTACCTTTGAAGGTACGCGCCGGGCGCAATTGGCGAAGACCGGTATCGAAGCGCTCAAGAGCCAGGTTGACACCTTAATCGTGATACCCAACGATCGACTGCTGCAAATGGCGGACAAGCGCTCCACCCTGCAACAGGCATTTTCACTGGCGGACGATGTGCTGCGGCAAGGCATCCAGGGCATCTCCGAGTTGATAACCGTGCCTGGCTTGATCAACCTCGACTTCGCCGATGTCCGGACTGTCATGTCCGAAGGCGGCGCCGCGTTGATGGCGGTTGGACGCGCCTCTGGCGACGATCGCGCGCGGTCGGCAGCCGAGTTGGCGATCACAAGCGGATTGCTTGACGTGACGATAGACGGCGCCCGCGGCATCCTCTTCTCGATCACGGGCGGTGCAGACCTGACTCTGTTCGAGGTCAATGAAGCGGCTGCCATCATTAAGGACAGCGCGCATCCGGAATGTAACCTGATCTTCGGCGCGCATATCGATGACAGCATGGGTGACGAAGTCCATATCACGGTCATTGCGACCGGCTTCGAGCGGAGCCGGCTCGAGACGACGATGAAGGAAGCCGGCACCTTGCCGATCCGTCAGACCACGCCTCTGCCACAACCGCCGCCCGCGCATCGCCCGATTTATGAGGACGTGGAAGTTCAGGCGCCCGCCGACAGCGCGTCGGCAAGCAGCGGTGGCGGATCATCGTCTTCCTTCCAGCGTAACCGGCTCGCGCCGCCATCACCGCCACAGGAAGATCCGCGAACTTACGACAATATCGACCCCAAGAATACTGAATTGCCGGCCTTCTTGCGGAAACGCAACCGGCGTCAGTAACTTCTTTCCAAGTTAGAATTCGGCACGAATGGTGGGCAGACAATGCCCGCCATTTTTTGTCCCCGGAGCCCAATGAAATCATAGGAAAAGGACAGAGACTTTCCACTATATCAATACGCTTTCGATAGAAAGATTCAGCAACATTACTAGGTATTTCAAACGAAAATCATGCCAAATTGAGTGGGCAATACATCGATAAAATGCTATAAAAAAGAAGTCTAAGATGAAGATGCAATGTGGATTTAGCTTTTAATAAATGAATAATCCCTCTCGCGAAAAAGGTGTGCGCTTGCCCGGACGCAAGTGCGCAGTCAATGGGGGAAGTCGGTGAGAGTCTGACGCTGACCCGCAGCGGTAACAAACTGCTTTCCGTTCGCAATCCAGACGGACAATTGGTAAGTTTGAAGCCCGAATGCCCGCCTTTTTCGTCGCTCATGAACACCTACGTGGTCATAGGGAGTTCGAGCTTCAGATTTCATCATCGCGCATGCGTCATATCTGCGATGTTGCTGAGATCTCGAACAGCGTAAGAGTTAATAGCTAAATTCCCAGCTTCATCCGTCGAAAACGCTCATTGGAGGGGGATATGATTCAGTCTCAGGCCACTACAAGCACCCTGCACGAACTTGGCTACAAGATATTTCTTGATCGTTATGCCCAAAAGGACATGACCCGCAGCAGCCTGTCAGTCGGGGACACCGTCATTGTGGTAGTGAATGCCAAGACGGGGCAGCGCGAAATCGGAACGTTATCGGCGCTTGACCTACCGCAAGTCACCGTCGCGTTATTGGACGGCGAGACGGTGGTACGCGACCTCGAGCATGTGGACAAGCCGATTGAAACGGAACCGGCGCAGATGATGACGCGCGTGGCGCGCGGCGTCGCCGCGACCGAAGGCGGACAACAGAAACAAGACGAATGGTCAGAGAGATTCCGCTGGCTGCTCGATGACTGGAAATTCGTCCCGGGCGGGCGCATCCTTACCGCCGCCGGCACCGATCAAGACCTGACCTACTACAATTGCTACGTCATTCCCTCACCGCAAGACTCGCGCGAAGGGATTATGACGACGCTGACGCAAATGACTGAGATCATGTCTCGCGGTGGTGGCGTCGGCATCAACCTTTCGACCCTGCGCCCGCGTCACGCCTACGTGAAAGGCGTCAATGGCCGGTCAAGCGGCGCGGTATCCTGGGGCGGCTTGTATAGCTTCGTCACGGGATTAATCGAGCAAGGCGGCAGCCGACGTGGCGCGCTCATGCTGATCCTCAACGACTGGCATCCCGATATCTTCAGTTTCATCAACAGCAAGCGACAGTCGGGCAAGATTACCAACGCCAATATCAGCGTCGGCGTCTCCGACAAGTTGATGGCGGCAGTAAAAGCCGATGCGGACTGGGAGCTGGTCTTCCCGGATACCCGCGATCCGGACTATGACACGCTTTGGGATGGTGATTTGAGTACCTGGATCGCCGCCGGGCGCAAGTGCATTCCCTACAAAACGATCAAAGCGCGCGAGTTGTGGGATGCCATCATCGAGAGTGCCTGGGCCAGCGCCGAACCCGGCGTCTGGTTCCGCGAGCGCAGCAACAAGATGGCAAACAGCTGGTACTTCAACCCGCAGATTTGCACCAACCCCTGTGGCGAACAGCCGCTCGGGGCGTTTTCCGTCTGCAACCTGGGCGCCATCAACCTGTCGCGATTCTACGATGAAGCGGAAGACGATGTCGCTTGGGATGACTTGCGGCGGACGGTCGCGTATTCCACCCGTTTCCTCGACAACGTCATTGACACGACGCCGTACTTCTTCCAGGAAAACAAAGATGTACAGATGTCGGAGCGCCGCGTCGGCTTAGGTACCATGGGCATCGCCGAACTCATGCTTAAGCTGGGCGTCCGCTACGGCAGCGATGAATCCGTCGAGCTGATTGACGACATCTATCGGACTATCGCCGTCACCGCCTACGAGACCTCAAGCGACCTGGCGGTGGAAAAGGGCGCTTTCCCCATGTTTGACGCGGAGAAGTTCCTGGAAAGCGGCTTTATGCGGGCGATGCCGAGCGATGTGCGCGAAAAGATTCGCCGGGACGGCATCCGAAACGTCACCTTGCTGACGCAAGCGCCAACCGGCACGACTGGCACGATGGTCAACACGTCAACGGGCGTCGAGCCGTTTTTCTCCTGGGTCTACTACCGCAAGAGTCGGCTGGGTTTGCATGAAGAGCAAGTGCCGATCGTCAAGGATTGGTTTGACGCGCATCCCGGTGCCGAGGAGCTTCCTGACCATTTTGTCGCCGCGATGGATCTAACGCCGCGAGAGCATGTCAAGGTACAAGGCGCTTTCCAGCGTTGGATCGACAGCGCCATCGCCAAGACCTGCAATGTGCCCAACGACCACACTGTCGAACAAGTTAGCGAACTTTATCATTATATGTATGAGCTCGGCTGCAAGGGCGGCACGATCTATCGCGATGGCAGCCGCGACGAACAGGTGCTCATGCTCAAAGGAGATGAGCGCGCCGAAAGCGAGATGGAAGATCTCAAGACCGCCAGTCCGGAAAGCGCCGAGCCGGCCACGACGCCACATCGCGTTTATCCACGTCCTGAGAAACTCGAAGGCTCAAGCGTGCGGACGCAGACACCTTTCGGCAAAGCCTACATCACCATCAACCGCGATGAGCAGGGCAATCCCTTCGAGGTCTTCATTGCCATCGGCAAGGCGGGCACTGATATTCAAGCGGACGCTGAAAGTCTGGGGCGTTTGATATCTTTGCAATTGCGCACGACCGCGCCCCACAATCGCCGCGAAATGCTCAAGTTGATCATCGAGCAGTTGCAAGACATCGGCGGCGCGCGTCCAATTGGATTCGGTCCCAAGCGTGTGCTGTCTTTGCCCGATGCGGTGGCGCGCGTGCTGCAAATGGAATTCTTCCCAGAGGAATTGCCTCAGCAGTTGAATCTTCCGATCGAGGCGGGCAGCGCGACAGCCAATTCAATGGCGGCCGATGTCGGCACGACGATTAATTCCTCTATATCGGGCGCCGATATGTGCCCGTCTTGCGGGACGATCACGTTGATCCGGGCGGAGAATTGCCGCAAGTGCCTGACTTGTGGTTACAGCGAGTGCTAATTTTTCCGCTGACGCCGGCACTGGCGTTGGCCGAACCAAGATTTGAGAGATTTGCCCAGAGACGCTGTAGGTATATCGGGTCACGTATCAGGTGACCCGCTTCTGTTTCTACGATTGAATTGTTGGCTGGGCAAATCAAGGAGCCGAGTTCGCTTGCCTAACTCAGTCTCATTCAAGCAGAAGGTATACGCCAGCGCGCCAGGGTGGCGGCGCCTGCTGCTGATATTCACGATCGTCGCCCTACTCTATATCAGCGCCTTCTTCGCCGTCATCCACCACACCAGCAAAACAGACACGACCGAGGAAGCCGATGTCATCATCGTACTCGGCGCCGGACTGCACCGTGATGGCCGGCCAGGTTGGGCATTGACCCGCCGCAGCCGACAAGCCGCTGAGCTCTGGCACGAAGGCATCGCGCCCTTTGTCTTATGCACCGGTGGGCAAGCCGAGTTCTATCCGCGCACGGAAGCCTCCGCCTGCCGCGAGATTCTGATCGACCAGGGATTGCCTGACGGCTCGATCCTGATGGAAGAGCGGAGCCGCAGCACAGAGGAAAACGCAATATTCAGTAAGTTGATCTTGGAAGAGCTGGGCTTGACGCGCGTCGTCCTGGTCAGCGACGGCTATCACATGCTGCGCGCGGGCTGGCTCTTTCGTCAGCGGGGTTTCGACCCATTCATCAGTCCGGTGCCCGCCAGTCGCATGCGTCGTCCGCTCGCCTATCCACAAGCGCTAGCGCGTGAATTCCTCGCCTTCCACTGGCAATTCTTTAAAGAGGTGTTCCAGATACCGCTAACGCATGTGAGCGGCATTTGAGCCGTCGAATCGCGTTGCGGTCCATCGGCGGCGCATGCGTTCCGTCAATGAACTATAATCGTGCTTGATCGGGACGATGCTTGAGGCCGCGAGAAAGGCTGATCAGGAATGCCGTCTACGAACCGCCGACCATGCCAATATCTAGCGACAATACTCGTCATTGCGCTGCTGTGGCTCATACCGACATTGGTCAACGCTGAAGAGGAGTGGTATCGCGTTCAGATTGGCGATACGATTCAGTCCATCGCCGCGCAATTCGGTGTGACTGCCGAGGCGATCATGCAGCATAACGGGCTCGCCGCCGCCAGCCCAATAGCGCGCGGCCAGATCCTGCGCGTGCCGCTGCCCCAGGCGCAACCAGCAACAGCACAGACTGAGCCGGGCGTCGGACTCGGCCGGACACATATTGTGCAGCCCGGCGAATCACTGCAAACCATCGGCCAGCTATACGGCATCGATTGGAGTAGCCTGGCGCGCGCCAACAGCATCAGCAATCCCAATCTAATTTATGTCGGTCAGGCGATCGTGGTGCCTTCAGCAGCGATGCTCGAGGTTTTGCCTGCAGTCGCCGCCACAACGGACCCTTCGACCACTTCCGCGCACGTTAATCGCGCTGGGTCACCGAGCGCACAATACCGCCTGCATCTGGTGCAATATGGCGATGACTTCAGTCGCATTGCACACAGTTACGGCTTGTCCGTTGCTGACATTCTGATTATAAATGACTTCGGTAGCGTCACGCGTCTGTACATCGGCGATTTGATCTTACTGCCGCCGGCCGCGTCGTTGGCGCCATCCGTGCGCGCATTCTCGCCTTCCGACGCCGGGACGCAACATATCGTACAACGTGGAGAAACCTTGGCGGTTATCGCCGCGCAATACGGGCGCACCTTTGCTGAAATCGCCGCCGCCAATAGCCTGCTTAATCCCGATAGAATCGATGTCGGACAAGTACTGATCATCCCCTAGGAGAGACTGATGTCGAACTACGTATGCATCGGCGTGCCCTATTATCTGGGCGAATCCAGACCGGAGCGGCAAGAAGTGGAAGCCCTGCGGAGCAGAGGTATTGCCGACGAGCTCGGGGCCGAGTGGGTGACGATCGCGCCCGATTTCGGCGCCGCGGATGACCCGGTCGTGGCGGTCAATCGCGCGCTTGCGGAAGCAGTCGCTGCCCATGCCGACAAGGTGCCGCTAGTCTTCGCTTGCGATTGCACCAGCTGTCTGGGCATGGTGAAAGGCTTGGAAGCCAAGTCGCCGGCGGTTCTCTGGTATGACTCCCACGGTGACTTCAATACGCCGGAGACCACACCGAGCGGTTTCCTGGGCGGCATGCCCTTGGCCGCTTTAGTCGGGCGCGGCAACCAGCATTTGATGCGCGGCGTGGGATTGCCGCCGGTAGCGGAAGTCGATGTCTTCGTCACCGATGTTCGCAATCTTGATCCTGAAGAAGGCGTCATGCTGCGCAGCAGTGATGTCACCATCTTTGAAACGCTGGACGCGCTGGAAGTGGCGACTCTGCCCGACAAGCCGCTCTACGTGCATTTCGATACGGACGTGGTTGATTGCGAGGAGATGCCGGCGATGAGCTATCCTGAACCGGATGGACCGACTTTGGCGGAGAGCATCGAATCGCTCAACCATGTGCTCGAGCGGGGCAACGTGGTCGGCGTACTCTTCAGCTTGTGGAACAGTACGCTGGAAGGGAGCGATGCGGCACGGGAAGCGACCTTAAGTCTCATTCGCGCATTGCGTTGAGACGCGCTTCAGCGCTTCTAGAGAATCAAATGTCGACAATTGCCAATATTTCGCTTGCGGCGATATTGAAACGGGCATATTCTGAATAGAGGCGAGCGATGCTCTGGAATCGCTCCGTTAATATTTGTGACGTCGAGGATGAATTCCTTTGTACACCGACAATGAAATCCTTTTCCCACATTACGCAATCCCGGCACTGCGCAATACCCGCGGCAGCAAGTGGAAGCAGCTGATCGACCGCCTGGCCGACAAGCAGGAGACCAGCGTCGAAGTCATCGCTTTGATGTCCCTGATGATCGAGCTAAACGGCTGCCTGGCGTGCGAGACCGACAGCTACCGGGCGATGCGTGGCTGCACTGCGTGCGCGCAACAAACGTTGCGCCGCTACAAAGGCAGCGACGAAGAATTGATCACACTTTACGACACTGCTGTGGCCAAATTCCGCAAATTGGATCTCGTCATTGGAACGTGAACTTACTCTTCCTATGACTTGCAGTTGACAGACTTCAGGCGCACATGTTAAACTTTGCCGCGCGTAGTAAGCAATTCTACGCCGCTATAACTTGCCCTCACTAACGAAAAGGTCGTGTTACGATAGCAAATTCACCACACAGGATAAACGGAAACATACGCGGTGTGCGCGAAGTCCGGCTGATCGACGACACCAATACCAATATTGGCGTGGTAAATTTCGGAGACGCGCAGGGGCGGGCCGATGATGTCGGCTTGGACTTGGTCGAAGTTGCGCCCAATGCTTCGCCGCCCGTCTGCCGCATTATGGATTATGGAAAATTCCAATACGAGCAGCGGCGTAAGGAACGCAAGTCAAGGAAGAATCAGATCAAAGTTACGGTTAAGGAAATACAGTTACGCCCCAAGACCGATGAATATCATCTTCAATTTGATATCAAACGAGCGGAACAATGGCTGCTTGAGGGCAAGAAGGTGAAATTCCGGGTACGATTTCGTGGACGTGAAATCACCCACCAGCACATCGGGCGTAATCGACTGGGCAAGATTGAAGACGCATTGAAGGAAGTTGGCGTGGTTGAGCAGCGTCCCAATATGGAAGGCCGCGACATGCTTATGATACTGGCGCCAGCCAAGGACATCAGACAAGGTTCGGAGAAGCAATAGTGCCTCGCAAGAAGAAGAAGACCAAGTACAAATTGAAGACGCATAAAGCCACAGCCAAGCGCTTTCGTATGACGGCAACCGGCAAGATCGTGCGGACCAAGGGTGGCAAGAGTCACTTGCGCCGGCGCTCGGCAAAACGCGTCAAGCGCCAATGGGACAAGACAATGGAAGTCGGTGAAAAGGCAATGAAACGCCGCATTCGGCGACTCGCCCCCTATCTCGGACGCTATAAGGCAAACCCGCCGGCATAAGTCCGGATCAGCGATTAGATAACATCGCCCGGCGCCAAGAGCAGCCGGGTCTTTCATGTACGGAGTAATCACATGGCAAGAACAAAGACCGGATTCGTCAGACGTCGCCGCCACAAAAAGGTGATCAAGCTGACCAAGGGGCAATGGGGCACACGGAGCAAGAACTTCAAGCGCGCCAACGAAGCGATGATGCGCAGCCTTTGGTATGCCTATCGTGACCGGCGTCAGCGTCGCCGCCAATTGCGCCGTCTCTGGATCCAGCGTATCAACGCCGCCGCCCGCATCAATGGCATGAAATACAGTCAGCTCGTTCACGGCTTGAAACGCGCCGGCATTGAGCTCGACCGGAAGAGCCTGGCCGGCATTGCCATTCACGATGCGGAGACTTTCGGCAAAATCGTGGACGCGGCGAAGCAAAGCCTGTAAAGCCACTGCAGCAACATTCAGATATGTCAAAGGGTCCGGCAACAGACCCTTTTTTCTGTTTCTGAGGGCGCACGATGAATCTCATCAGCAGCACGCAGAACAAGCGCATCCGCTACGTAAAGTCGCTGCAGAACAAGGCGCGTCTGCGGCGCAGCGAACGGCGGCTGATCCTCGAAGGCGATCGTTTGATCACAGATGCGCTGCAGCGTGGCGGCATCGCTGACCTCGTGCTTTATTCGCCCAAGAATGCGGATTACCAGCTGATCGCGCGACTCCAAGACAGCAAATGTACACTTCTGCCGGTCAGCCAGGATGTCCTGGGTTACGTCAGTGATACGCAGCAGCCGCCGGGCATGCTGGGGGTTTTTCATATACCCAGACCGCCCATCCCGCAGTCGGCCGAGCGCGTGCTGATACTGGATAGCCTTCGCGAACCGGGCAATGTCGGCACGGTCTTGAGAACGGCGGCGGCGGCCGGCGTCGATCTTGTCATCCTGGCGCCGGACTGTGTGGACCCGTACAACTCCAAGGTACTGCGCGCGGGCATGGGCGCGCATTTTCGTTTGGCGCTGGTCGAGGCCACCTGGAATGAAATCAGCAGTTTCTGCCGGGACTTGACCGTCTGCGCCGCGACCGCCGACGCCGGGGCAGCCTACACGGAAGTCGATTGGCGCGACGCCTGGGCGCTGATCGTCGGCAATGAAGCCCGCGGACTAAGCCGGCAAGCGCGAGGGCTGGCACAGCGCCTAATCTCAATATCGATATCTGAAAGGGTCGAGTCGCTCAATGTCGCCAGCGCCGCCGCCGTCATTCTCTTTGAGGCGCGGAGGCAACGGCAGGGCGAGAGCTCCCGGTAAGAACAGCGCGGGACAGCCCCACTACTATTGAAACGTCCGCTGCGGTAGACTTGCCCGACTCATAGAAGAGTGGCTAACAGGAGAATCCGATTCATGACCAAGGAATTCGATGTCGTCGTACTCGGCGCTGGACCCGGTGGTTACGTCGGCGCTATACGGGCGAGTCAGCTCGGTTTATCGACCGCCATCATCGAGAAGAAGTATTGGGGCGGCGTCTGCCTGAATGTCGGCTGCATCCCTTCTAAGGCACTGCTGCGCAATGCCGAGCTCGCTCATATCCTGACGCACCAGGCGGATACCTTCGGCATCAGCGGCGAATTCGAACTGGACTATGGCAAAGCTTACAAACGCAGCCGTCGCGTGTCGCATGGATTGACTAGAGGCGTGCAATACCTGATGCGCAAGAACAAGATTGAATCCTTTGAAGGTTGGGCGACCATTGAAGACGCCAACAGCCTGTCTATCACGCTAAACAGCGGCGAGCAGGAGACGGTTCACTTCAAGAACCTGATCATCGCGACGGGCGCAAGTACGCGTCTCATTTCCGGCACCGAGTTGAGCGAGCGGGTCGTCACCTACGAAGAGCAGATCATGGAGGACAATCTGCCCGCCAGCATCGTCATCGCCGGCGCCGGCGCAATCGGTGTTGAATTTGCCTATATCATGTGCAATTACGGCGTCGATGTGACCATGGTCGAGTTTCTAGATCGCATCGTGCCGCTGGAAGATCCCGAAGTCAGCGCGGAACTGGCAACAGAATTCAAGAAGCTTGGCGTCAAGATCATGACGAATACGCGCGTCGATGCCATTGACGATAGTGGTGAACAAGTCGAGATCACGGTTACAACCGCGGACGGTACGCAGGAGACATTGAAGGCTGAGCGCGTCTTGCAGGCGATCGGCTTCCAACCGCGCACTGAAGGTTACGGTCTGGAGAATATCGGCGTCGAGCTAAATGGCGATGGTGGCATCGCAATTAACGACAAGATGCAGACCAATATCCCGCATATCTATGCCATCGGCGATGTCACCGCCAAGCTGATGCTGGCGCACGTTGCCGAAAACATGGGCATCGTCGCTGCCGAAAATATCGCCGGCGCGCCGACAGTGACGTTGAACTTTGACATGATGCCGCGCGCGATCTACTGTCAGCCGCAGGTGGCCAGCTTTGGATACACAGAGGAGCAGGCCAGCGCGCGTGGCTACGAGCTCAATGTCGCCAAGTTCCCCTTCCAGGCAAACGGCAAAGCCAGGGGCATGGGCGATGCGACAGGCTTTGTTAAAGTCATCAGCGACAAGAAATACGGCGAGATCCTCGGCGCGCACATGATCGGTCATGACGTCACCGAATTGCTGCCCGAGTTGACGCTGGCGCAGTCAGCGGAGCTGACTGCCGCGGAAATCGCGCGCAACGTGCACGCCCACCCCACTTTGAGCGAAGCGCTGAAGGAAGCGGCGCACGGCCTGGAGGGTCACTTCCTCAACATATAGACTCGGCTGTTTCGAACACTGCCAGCAGAGTCTGACCGTGGCGAATCACCTGGGCAAAACTAGAGCCAGCAGTCGACAATCAGGCTGGTGAACTTGAGCTGACCTGCGGCATTCCGTCCATCATGATCTGCTGAGCGGCCGACGAAACCGTCGGCGGCATGCCATTCCTCTTTATGAAACTGACCGGCGGCGTCAAAGTGCTCCAGCAGGCTGTATTGGTAGCCGTGCTCCGCTAGCAGGTCGTGAATGAGATCACAGGTATATAGCACCTTGTGATCGTCGGCGAAGTGGCCGCTACCGCCCGGGCGTACGCGCTCAACATATTCAGGATCGGGGTGATAACCATCGGGTACCGCGAGGCGAACGCGTCCTTCCGGCGCAAGATATGTCCGGGCCAGGTTCAGAAATTCGCCCATGTGCTCGAGCGTCAAATGCTCAAAGACATGTTCGGCCAGCATCCGGTCGATGGATTTCGGCGGAAAGAGGAACGCCCAGTGGTCACGGTCCAGCACATCGAAAGCCGGGATATCGGTGGCTATCCAGCCAGCATATTGCGTCTGCCCTGCCCCGATGATGATTTTTAGCGGCTCGCCTGCCCGCTTTGTGTGAAGAACAGCTTCACGGATCCGCCGCTGCTCCTCGCGCAGGTTTGCACCCTGACGATACCGGCGCAAGAGCGGCGCATAGATTGGCCGCAGGATTCGTTTCAGTGGTTCCATGTTGGGTCCTACTCCTCGATCGTGAAATGCAGGACGGGTAAGATGGTCCCCGCCTCGCCGCTGGTCAAGTCGATGCCGCGAACTTTGGCGCTGCTCTTGTATCGGTCATAGAGGATGACGACCGCGCGATAATCCCCGGCCGGAAGATTGGCGGTCGAGAGTTCCTCGTCGTACCACTTGAGAATGTCGTCATAGAGATGTCGATCCCGAGCCTGGCGCACGTTTTCCCATTCAGGCGTGATGATCTGCACTGAGACATTGTAGAGCTCAAGCTGCTTCGGGTCGGCGACTTCCCAACCGGTGACGACACTAACTGTATCAGTAGCGGCATCATACGCGGCAAATTTGTCAACGATCTTGATATCGTTGTCGTAGTGAATGGGCTCGTACTCGCGCTGGCAATTAAGAGGGCGTTGGACGTAGCGCCGGGCAAATAAAGGTCCGTAGTCCAGCACGACGGCGCAAGGTTGGTAAGCCTGCCGGATATACGTTTCGACAGAATCCAAGTTTGGCGGCGGTTGCGCCGGGTTGTAAGTGAGCAGTAGATAGGGATTGTCGTCTAACCTCGCTGGCATCCTCGCAGACAAATGATCAGCGCCGTAGCTCACGGGCACAAAAGTACCGTCAACACCTAGAAGGGTCTCCATATAATAATCGGCTGTGCTCTTTCCGCTTTTGCCCCGGCGATTGACGAAGTCGGCCGTCGTGAAACCGACCACGTAATCTTGTGCGCGCGTCTTGCCACGCAGCGCTTCGACGTAATCTGTCAGCGGGGGATACAGGCTGACGGCTGAAATTGTTCCCTGATAACTCAGGTAGTCTTCCGCCTGGCGCAAGGCAAATCCCGAGGCAAGGTAAACGACAATAAGCAGCGGGGCGATCCAGCGCGGCTTGAGCCAGGCCAATCCGCTCCCGATGACCAGCGCCCACATGCCCCAGGTGATGAAGAAGTAGCGCGATCGGCGTAGGGGTATGAGTCCTATCTCTTCGTTCGCCACTAACAATATGACAAGGGCGAAAAGCGCAAGCAGCCATAGCGGCTGCAGGCGGCGCCGCCGTGATACCTCCCTCAAGGGAAGCAATGCCGCGACAATGAGAACCAGCAGCAGGGGCCAGTTGCCATTACTGAGCAAGCGCATGAAAGTATTGATCGCCTGCTCGAGAGAGATGGCGTCGAAGGCGGTGTCGAATTTGGCGGTCAGCCCGGTCATGGTGACCGGAAGCCAGGGTAGGTAGAAGAGCGCCGCCACGGAAAAAGCCAGCGCAATCTGAAACCAGATCCTTGATACTTTGACGAAGAGCAGGTGATAGATACCCAGCGCGAAATGAAAGATGATGGAAAAGGGCTGCGCGTAGAGCGAGAGCGCTGTGTATAGTGTCAAGCCCAGCCAGTGATACCGGCGCTTTGGTGAATTCGGGCGCGTGAGCCAAAGGTAATGCCAAGCCAGCGCCATGATGAGCATGAATTGCAGTGAATACATGCGTATTTCATGGAAGTATTCCAGCCAAAAGACGTTCAAGCCCAGGAAAGCGCTCGTCCAGAAACCGCTGCGCGCGCCAACGAAGTCTGTCCCGATACGGAATGTCCAGGCCAGCGAAAGCACGCCGAAGAAAAGTGGCAGGCAGCGGAGCACGGCTTGATGCCAGCTCACTAGCGCCGCCCAGCCCGCGACCAATTCAAAGAAAAGGGGTGTGTGTTTCGGACTGTGTTCACGAACCGAGTTAGCGATGTCAAGCGGAGAGTAGGGTCCGGTCAACCCGCCGGCATGGCCGATGGCTGTCAATTCGTCGTACCAAATGAGATCGGCATTGAGGCCTTGAGCCGCCATGAAAGTCACAAGCAGGAGCAGCGGGATCATCCAGATCCAGCGCGCCCGCGATCGGGTCAATGCTTTTCCCATTTTCGCAATCGTAGTCATGGAAATCTAGGCGTCGACCGTAAATCTCAGAATCGGAAATATGTCACTGGATTCACCGTTCGCGCTGTCTGTGCCGGCGACTTTTCGAAGGGTCTCGCGATCGTAGAGAATGACGGCAGCGGTGTACTCCCCAGGCGGCAAATTTTCGGTTGGGAACTCGACCGCGTACCATTTCAAGATATCGTCGTAGAGGTGCCGATCAGTCTGCATCACGTTCTGCCAGTCCGCCGTGATGATCTGCAGCGAGACATTGTATTCATTCAGCAAAGCTTCTTGCGCGACTTCCCAGCCGGTAAAGATGCGGACGCGATTCGCTTCGGCGTCATAATTCCCAAACTGATCAACAATTCCGACGCCGTTATCATAATTCAGCGGCTCGTAATTGCGGTCGCAGCTCAGTAAGTTATATACGTAGCGTTGTACAAACAAGGAATCGCTATCGATTACGATGTCGCAAGCGGTGTAATCCGCGCGAATTTCAGCCAGTACTTCATCAAGATTTCCCGGCTTGCCCAGCGGTTCATAGGCGATTAGCAGATAAGGATTGTCGTCCGTCTTGGCCGCCAGGTCAGCTAGCAATTCGTCGCCTGTCAAATGCGCCGGGACAAATGCACCGTCAATATCTAACAGGGCCTGGGTGTAATAATCGGCGGCGCTCTTGCCATGCTTGCGCTCGCTGTTGAGATAATCCGACGAGGTAAAGCCGATCAAGTAATCTTCCGGCCGGACATTGCCCTGCAGTTGATGGGCATAATCTTGCAAAGGCGGGTACCAACTCGCATATATCATCCCACCGACATAATTCGCCAGTTCACCCGACCGATGGAATTGGTATGCCGCTGCGCTCCACAGGAGAAGCCAGAGGACAATAATCAGGCGCGGCGTCCGGACTGCGGCGATACCGTAGGCAAAGAGAACGATGCCGGGTATCCAGAGCAGCAGGAGGTAACGCGATCGATACTGGCCGAATAGCTGAAACTGATGATTTACAAGCACGGTCGCGATTAGCATCAGCAAGCCATAGGCGGTGTAGCGGAGCGCGGTCTTGTCCCGCGTTTGCCACAAGTGAAAAGCGATGAGTGCGACGAGGACGGCGAATAAGGCCGCCGCGCCGTTCGATGCGAGCAAGACAAATGCGCGCAGGAGCTCGTCCGGCGCAAAGGCGGCGCTCACAGTTGAGAGCTTGTTCGTCTCTTCCAGGAAGCCCTCATAAACGACAGGCAGATAAGGCAAGAATAGCAGCGCGCCCGCCAGCCAAGCCAACAGCACCCGCACATTCTGGCGTGTCTTGGATGTGAGCAGCAGGTGGTAGCATCCGAGCACAGCAAAGAGCAAAGTGGAAAAGGTGTGCGTGTAGAGCAAGGCGCAGGTCGTCAAAACAAAAAGGAACCAGGTCAACTTCCCTTGCGGCTTTCCCCCCGCGAGCCGCCAGTAGAGACAGGTGTGCATCGCGCCAAGCATCAATAGCAGCGAATACATGCGAATCTCGTGAAAGAAAACGAGAGGGAAGATCGCCGTCGCCATGAGATAAGCCGCCACCGCGCCAACACGACGGCCGAAAAGATCGGCTGCCAGTCGATAGATCCAGGCGACCAGCAATGCGCCGGCAAAGGTCGAGAGGGTTCTCAAGGCAAATTGGGTCCAGCCCGCCAATTGCGCCCAAGCGCCCGCCAGCAAGAAATACAGCGGTGTGTGCTGCGGACTGTGATCCGCCAGTGAGGCGATGATTTGCCCGGGACTGTATGGCGGGGCAAAGGCGCCGATATTGCTGAGCGAGTACAGTTCGTCCGTCCAAATCGGATCCGCGTTGAGACCATCGGCGCCGGTGGCGAAGGCAAGCAGCAGGATGGGCAGCAGCGCAATAAGGTGATAACGGCCGTCCAATGTCATCGACCGTTCATCGCCCTTGTCAAGGCACGGTATTCCGGCGCAAGGATGCCGAACTGCCACATACTTTGAAAGCCGCCCCGCCAGTAGACATGCTCCCGCCAGACGCCTTCCAGCGTGAATCCCAGCATCCTGAGCAGCGCGGCGGATGCCACGTTTCCTTCTGTCACATCCGCCTCGGCGCGGTGCAGCGCCAGAGGACCAAAGCAGAAGTCCAGGACTGCGGCGAGCGCCTCTGACATAATGCCTTGCCGCCAGTAATCGGAATGCAATTCGTAGCCGATCTCGACCCGCCGATTGACTGAATCATAGAGATGAAAACCGCAAGACCCGATCATAGTGTCGCACGGCTTAAACGTGATTGCCCAGCGAATGCCGCTCTTTTCGCGGAAGATTCGATCCGCCCATTCAACGATTTCTGCCATGACTTCCTCGCGCGGCGCGTTTTCGAAGTCGATCAGAAAGTCAATTGCGCCCGGACTGCTAAAGGCGGCGAACCAATCGGCACGATCAGCAGTCGTGATACGCCGGAGAAGCAGCCGATCGGTCTCAAGTGTCGGCACCTCGACAAAGTCAAACACGGGCGCTCCGGCCTCCACGATTCCGCCCTTTTACAGGCTTTCGGCAACTATTTCGGCAATGTCAAGAACTTGTGGTCCGCTTCCGCTTTCACTGCTCGCGTCCTCGAACATTCGCATGCAGAAGGGGCAACCGACAGCCAGTGTCTCAGCGCCCGTATCGGCCGCTTCCTGATAGCGCGCGAGATTGACCTTCAGATCGCCATCTTCCTCTTCCTTCCAGAATTGTGCGCCGCCGGCGCCGCAGCAGAACGAATTCTTGCGGTTTCGCGGCATTTCCACCAGCGGGATGCCCTGCCCTTTGAGCACGTTGCGCGGTGCGTCGACCACGTTGTTGTGGCGTCCAAGATAGCAGGGATCATGAAAAGTCACATTGCTCCAGCCGGACGGATTCGCAGCGCGTGGCAGCTTGCCGGCCTCGATCAGCTCCGCGATCAATTCCGTATGATGCACCACCTCAAAGTGACCGCCGAAAGCAGCATATTCGACGCCGATGTTGTGGAAACAGTGCGGGCAAGTGACGACAATTCGTTTCGGCTCGTGCGCGTTCAGCGTCTCGATATTGGCGGACGCCATTTCAAAGTAGAGGTACTCGTTGCCGGCGCGCCGCGCCACGTCGCCGGTGCAACTCTCGTCATCGCCCAGAATCGCAAAGTTCAGGCCGGCCGCGTGCATAACCTTGACAAGTGCCTGAGCCGTCTGCTGAGCACGCGGATCGTAGCTCACCGCGCAGCCCGTCCAATAAAGTACATCAAAATCCGGATTTTCCTCGACGGTCGGCACCGGGAATCCCAACCCGGCGGCCCAGCCGGACCGTGACTCGGCAATTTGCCAGGGATTGCCTTGCCGTTCCATGCCGTTGAAAGCGCCCTGCAATTGTGTGGGAAACTCGCTCTGCATCAAGACAGCGTCACGGCGAATATCGAGGATATCGAACATCGGCTCATTGCCGACCGGGCAGATATCGATGCAGGCGCCGCATGCTGTGCATGCCCATAGCGCCGATTCACTGAGCAGGCTGCCCGACAGCGTCAAGTCTGATTCGGCGCCGCTTGCCAAGGCCTGCCAGTGATCTTTGATATAAAAGCGTTTGTTCACTTCCAGGGCGGCCGGCGAAAGCTCCTTGCCCGTGACATAAGCCGGGCAAACATCCTGACAGCGGTTGCACATGATGCAGGCGAAACTGTCGAGGATCTGTGACTGATGCAAGTCTTCCAGCCGACCGGCGCCGAATTGCTCGATTTGTTCGTCTTCAAAGTCCAGCGGCGACAGTTCGCCCATCGAGCGGCGTCGCGGCCTTGTCATAAAGTTAAGCGGCGCCATGAACAGATGGGCGTGTTTGCTCTGCGGAAAATAGGGTAAGAAGACGAGAATACCGCCCAGTGCGATCCACCAGAAAACATGCCGTAGCACTTCCAACGCGTCGACGTTTAGCCCGCTCCAGACAGCCGCGACTGACGTGGCGAAGGGCATGAACATATCGCCGCCGTCCTGCGCCACCGTGACCGTTTCGCCGAGAAAGCGCGCGCCAACGTGCAGCACGATGAAGGCGGCAACGATCATCGAGTCGACGGTGATCGCGCTCTGTCGCACCTGGGGATGCAAGAGGATGTTGTCGTGAAACTGCAGCGCCTGTCTGTTGGGCAGAACGAATCGCCGCAATACGAAGTAAATGATGCCCGCCAAAACGACCACGCTTAACACATCACCCAGCAAGCGGTAGGCATCGTACACGGCGCCCAATTCCCGCAATTGCGCCTCAAAGTTGGGATCGAAGCCGATAAGCAGATCGAGGAGGTTGATCAGGAAATACCAGGTGAATCCCAGCACGACGCCCCAGTGTAGCAGGCTCGTCAGGCGGCGCGTTTTCAAGGTGGTGCGCTGTGTAAAATAGATCGCCAGCGCGTTCAACGACCGGCGGAAAATCCCGTCAAATTGCAGTTGACCCTGCCCGCGTCCAATGATTTGAAACATCTCGCGAAAGCCGGCATAAGTCGCGCCCAGCGAAAACAGCGCCAGCAAAAGAAATAGCAGTTTTTCCACGTCAGTCAGCATCAGCGCGCACCCACCAAATCCCTTTTCAACAGGACCATGTCATGCAGCTTCAGTTTACCATTGTGATATGCATTGACCAACCGCCCCGCCCTACTGTCTGCGGCGGGCAAAGGCGTCCGGATGCTGACGTCGGCGCGTGCGCCCATTGCCGCAACATGTAAGGTTGTCGAAAACGAAGCTGTCAGTAAAATGACACCTGTACCGCACTTGAAAGAAGGAGAACGTTCCATGATCGACTTTTCACCCATGCGCGATGGCGAGCTCAGCTATCTGGAATACGCCGCGCGGGAAAATTTCGGACCGGCCGAACTGAAGGCGAGCAGCGACGAAAGCATCGATTATCTGCTCGGCCTGCTGGACGGGCTCAGTGATGGCGACATCGTATTTGATCCTGAGGATCCTGAAGCCGAAGATCCGTTCGCGGTCGAAGGCGAGGAGCGTATCGGCTGGACTCTCGGCCATCTGGTCGCCCACGTCACGGCAAGCTCGGAAGAAGGCGCCGCCCTCAGTTCGCTTTTGGCTCGCGGCGTGCCGGCAGCGGAGCGCCCGCGCTACGAGACGCCCTGGCGCGATATCACCACGGTGGCGCAAGTCCGCCAGCGGCTGGAAGAGAGCCGGCGGATGCGCAATGCCTATTTGGAGACCTGGCCCGATGAGCCGCTGCTTAGCGTGCATCGCGATGTATCCGAGCGCTTCACGGCGCGGTTTGGCGAAATGAATGCGCCGGCCGCCTTTCTCTTCGGCTTGTCCCACGAGGTCGGGCATTACGAGCAAATTGAGGATGTCCGGCGACAAGCGTTATCAGCCCGCGCCGCCGTCTGATCCGGGCCGTGGGCTTGAGCTCTGAACTCCATATGAACTGTACACGGCGACAAGGCTATTCACCCCAACGCGATGTACCTGCATTGAGATTCGCATGCGTACATCGGCACGTTGATCGCGTCTGTTGTCGGCCGGATTCGTCGCCTCGGGAGCTACGATGAGCAAATTCATCGCGCCGCGCACACCCAAGGGTTTTCGCGATTTCCTGCCGGATACGATGTTACGCCGCGGCTACGTCATTGACAGTATCAAAGACGTTTTTCATCGCTTTGGCTTCGAACCCCTCGATACGCCAATCCTTGAACTGCATGAAACCCTTTTTGGCAAGTACGGCGAGGATGCAGAGCAGTTGATCTTCACGGCGCAGCACGGGCGCAGTAGGAAGGATCCGCTGGCGATGCGCTACGATTTGACCGTGCCGCTGGCGCGCGTTGTGGGGCAATATGAAAGCCAACTGAACCTGCCCTTCAAGCGTTATCATATCGCGTCTGTTTTCCGCGGGGAACGTCCACAACGGGGACGCTACCGCGAATTCTGGCAATGTGACGCCGATATCGTCGGCGTTGCTGACATGGCCGCTGACGCTGAAATCGTGAGCATGATGGTTCAGATCCTCAGCCGCCTGGGTTTCCCGCAATTTGTGATCAAGATCAACCATCGGCAACTGCTGGTCGCCATCGGCGAATTCTCCGGCGTCCCGCAGGAACAGCTGCCGGACCTGTATCGCAGTGTCGATAAATTCGACAAGATTGGCGCCGAGGGTGTGCGGCGCGAGCTAATCGACCGCGGTATCGACCACGACGCCGTGGGGCGAATGATGGAGATGATTCAAGCGCAGCAGCCGGGGGTCAACAGCCTTGATCTTATCGCGGATACCATCGGAAGCGAGGACAAGGGATTGGCGGACTTGCGCATGCTGTCCTGTCTGCTGGCGGATGCGGATGTCCCACCGGAACGCTACGACTTTGACTTCACGATGGTACGCGGCTTGGGCTATTACACCGGTCCCATCTTTGAGACCATCATTTCCGAGCCGAATCTGGGCAGCATCACCGGCGGCGGACGTTACGACAACCTCATCGGCATGTTCCGCCGGCAGAGCCTGCCGACGACCGGCACCTCCTTCGGCCTCGAGCGCATCATTAATCTGATGGACGAACTGCAACTGTATCCCGCCCATATTGGAGGCACGCTGGTGCAGGTCCTGGTGACTGTTTTCAGTGATGAGACGCGCAAGACTTCAATGCAAATCGCTGATGGATTGCGCCGGGCGGGCATCAACACCGAAATCTACCTGGAAAGCCGAAAGCTCGGCCGGCAATTCAACTATGCCGACAAGAAAGGCATTCCCCTGGTCGCTGTAGCCGGACCTGACGAGATCGAAAACGGGGTCGTCAAGCTGCGGCGACTGCGCGATGGTGAAGAGGCCGTCGTCGATATGGCGCAGGCGGCGGAACGCGTAGCCAACCTGCTTCCGGATCGCTAGTCTTGCGCGCCCCGCGAGAAACAAAATGATCACGCTCCCACGCTCAAGTGGCATCTTGCTGCATCCAACGTCTCTGCCCGGTCCTTATGGCATCGGTGATCTCGGCGCCGGCGCTTACGGTTTCGTCGATTGGCTGGAAGCCCACGGGCAATCCATCTGGCAAGTCTTGCCGCTGGGACCGACCAGCTATGGAGATTCGCCCTATCAGACGCTGTCTGCTTTCGCCGGCAATCCCAATCTGATCAGTCTGGATCGACTCGTCAAGGTTGGATTGCTGCGGGCGAGCGACCTTGTGGACACACCGCCCTTTCCACGCGATCGAGTCGATTACGGCTGGATCATCCCCTTTCATAACCAGAAGCTGGCCCTCGCCTTTCACAGATTCCGCGAGAGTTCTGACTCGCAACTAAAGCGCGATTACGAAAAATTCGTCAGCGAGAGCCGATTCTGGCTGGAAGATTTCGCGCTCTTCATCGCTTTGAAGCGGAGGCACAAACTTCGTCCCTGGACCGAGTGGGAGAGCGGATTCCGCCGGCGCGATGAAGCCACCCTGGATGCCGCTCGGGAAACGCTGGCCGAGCAAATCGACGCCGAGCGCTTCCGACAGTGGCTGTTTCATCGGCAGTGGACCGCGCTGAAGGGATGCGCCAACGACAAAGGCATCCGTCTCTTTGGCGACCTGCCAATCTTCGTGGCCCACGACAGCGCCGATGTCTGGGCGCATCAGCACGAATATTTCCTCGATGACGCCGGCAATCCGATCGCTGTCGCCGGCGTGCCACCCGATTATTTCAGCCCGACCGGGCAGCGCTGGGGCAATCCGCTGTATCGCTGGGATGTGATGAAAACGGCCGGCTACAACTGGTGGATCGAACGCATTCGCGCCTTGCTGCGGCTGGTGGACTATATCCGCATCGATCATTTTCGCGGCTTCGAGGCGTATTGGGAGATCCCGGCGGACGAGCCCACGGCGATCAAAGGCGCCTGGGTGAAGGGTCCGGGTGCGCCGCTCTTCGATGCGATCGAATCGGCTTTGGGCGAGTTACCCATCATCGCCGAAGACCTCGGCGTGATCACGCCGGCGGTGGAAAAGCTGCGCGATGACTTTGGCTTGCCCGGTATGAAGGTGCTGCATTTCGCCTGGAGCGATTCCGCCAATCCCTTCCTGCCTCATAATCATTCGGTCAATTGCATCGTCTATACGGGCACCCATGACAATAACACCACCAGGGGCTGGTGGGAAAATGAAGTCGATGAGCGGACGCACGCCTTTATCAAGGATTACCTCGGGCAAGATGTTTATGACATCGTCTGGACCTTGGCGCGGCTCGGCATGCGCTCATCGGGACGCGTCTTCATCATGCCCATGTCAGATGTGTTGGGCCTGGGCGCGGACGCGCGCATGAATACACCGGGCGTGGCGGCCGGCAACTGGACCTGGCGCATTACCGATGCGGCGCTGGATCATCCTGGCAAAGATAATCTGCTGCATATCACGCGGCTTTATGAGCGTCATCCCGATCAACAAGAAAAGGTGTACGGCGACGACGCCGTGTCCGGTTGAATCACCCTTCGATCAAAAGACGACGATCAATAGAACCTAATAAAATGACTGACTTGCCGAATTGGGCGCAATACATCCACCACGATAGTTCCGAAATGTATCTGAGCGACATCACGCCGCGGATCGGCGATGAAGTCGAAATACGAATCCGCGTGCCGGTGGAGGCGGATCTGCGCTCGCTGTACCTGCGCAGCCGTCCGGACGGAGAATGGAAGCGGATCCCGATGGAGAAGTCGTCGACGGTCGGTTGGTACGACTGGTGGTCCGCCAGGTTGCCCATCACAATGCACCACAACAACTATTGCTTCAAATTCTTGACTGCGGCTGGATCTTTCTATTTCAATCAGCTTGGTCTCAGCCCGATAGATAGCCCGGACTGGTTCAATTTCACCGTTCTTGGCGATTATGACGCGCCGGCCTGGGTGCGCGAACAAGTCTTCTATCAGATATTTCCCGAGCGCTTTGCCAATGGCGATCCATCCAACGACCGGCGGACCGGCGACCCTACCCTGGAAGGTAAACCGGCTTTGCAACGTGCCTGGGGCGAGTTCCCCCGTCCCTACCAGGAATCGTACAACGTAGAATACTTTGGCGGTGACCTGCAAGGCATCACCCAGCACCTGGATCATTTGACCGAACTGGGCGTCACTGCCGTCTATCTCAATCCGATCTTTGCCGCCGAATCAAATCATTTCTACCTCATTCGCGACTTCGATCAGGTAGAGGAATGCCTGGGCGGCGACGAGGCGCTGCGAGACCTGCGCGAGGCAATGACGGCGCGCGGGATGAAACTCATTCTCGATTTCACGCCCAATCACATCGGCTTCCATCATCCCTGGTATCTGGCGGCCAAGGCAGATCGGGCGGCGGAAAGTGCTGAATATTTCTGCCGCCATCCGCAGACCGGCGAATTCGAAACCTGGCTGGGTATTCCGGTCTTGCTCAAGCTCAATTACAACAGTCAGAAGCTGCGCAACCGCATTTACCGCGACGACGACAGTCCCGTTCGCAAGTGGCTGCGCCCGCCTTACCGCATTGACGGCTGGCGCCTTGATGTTGCCAATATGACGGGCAACTTCTGGACGACGCAGCTTGACCGCGAAGTCTGGCGCGAGATGCGGGCGGCGATCAAGGCGGAGAATCCGCAAGCGTATATGATGGGCGAATACTTCCAGGACAGCAGCGCCCACCTGCAGGGCGACGAGTTGGATGCCTCGATGAACTATCAGGGATTCAACACGCCCGTGCGACGCTGGATGGGCAAAGGCGATCACGGTATTGCGCAGAATGAACCGTTCGGCGATCCCAACCCGCTGCCTACCGAGGCCTTGGCGCTGCAATGGCGCCAATACTTGACGGCGATTCCCTACGTCATCGCGCTGCAGCAGTTTAATCAGATCGGCAGTCACGATGTCAGTCGAGCGCTGCGTGTTGCCCAAGGCGATCGAGCGCTGGTCAAAGCCGGCACGGCGCTGCTGATGGGATTCCCCGGTACACCCTGCATCTACTACGCCGACGAAATCGGCATGGACGGCGGCCCTGACCCGGACAATCGGCGCTGCATGCCCTGGGACAAGAAACTCTGGGATCATGAAATGTACCAGTATCACCAACGTGTGATCGCGCTGCGCAAGGGTTCACACGCCTTGCAGCAAGGCGGCTTCCAAGTCCTGCATGCGGCCGGGAATCTGATCGCATTCCAGCGGCAATCACGACAAGAGCAAGTGATCGTGGCCGCCTGGCGCGGCAAGGATGAGATGCCCGCCGTCGAACTTGACATGGTCAAAGCGGATGTTCCAGATGGTAGCACGCTGAAGGACCTCTTGAATGGCGAGCAGTATGTGGTAGACGCGGGCGTCTTGCGCCTTGCGGAATTGGCGCACGGCCAGGCGCTTTTCCTGCGCGTCAACACCTAGCCGCGATCCGACTAGCGCGTCATGCTAGAATGCAAGTATCAGCGAGTTAGGTGAGATAACTTCGAGGGCTGAGCAAAGGAAGCCGTAAATGGATCGACGCAGCGTCTTCTTTGATGAATGGCTGCGCAGCCTGCGCGAGCAGTATAAACACGTAGTACGCAAAGGGGACGGCGTAACTCTGCCGACCTTGACGGCGGTCATGCACGATGTCGGCTTCGGCGAGGACGAACTCGCGCAGCTTCGGCTCGAGGCGACTATGCACGTGGATGATGTTGGCGGAGATTTCGCCGCTGATATGACCATCCTTGATAAGCCCCTCGCCGATCAGCCCCACCCCGCCGAATGCCTCTGTCCCGAGTGCGTCACCATCGACGAAAGTCAATTCGATGCCGACGGTCAGCCCATCGTGCCGGACCCCGACGAGGCAAGTTACGAGAGCGGTCATGTCATCCCAACCGCGCCTCTGGATCCAGCAGAGAATGCCGAGCCCTTGACGTTTGAGGATAGCGTGACGGCCGATGTTGATGCGGATCCTGGCGAAGAGGATCCGGCAGCGGAATTCGCCGACAGTGAAATCGACGGGATCGAGGACGATCCCGATGCGCCCGAGCAGATGAGCCTGTTTTGACGATGCCGATCACGGATGAAGATCGGACGTGGATGCGGATGGCGCTGAAGGAAGCCAAGCGCGCGCTGGCTCACGGCGATGTACCTATTGGCGCGATAGCCGTTCATCAGGGAGAAATCATCGGGCGCGGCTACAACCGCCGTGAAGCGGACCATGACCCGACCGCGCACGCCGAGATGATCGCCATTCGTGAAGCTGCGTCGGTGCTAGGCATGTGGCGGCTGGAAGGCGTGACCCTGTACTGTACGCTGGAGCCTTGCGCCATGTGTGCCGGCGCTATGGTACTGGCTCGCTTGCCGCGCCTGGTCTACGCTGCAATCGACCCCAAAGCCGGTGCGGCTGGCAGCATCACCGATATTACGCGGCATCACCGGCTTAATCATCAGGTACAAGTGGAGCGCGGCTTATTCGCGGACGAAGCAGCCGAACTCATTCGTGATTTCTTCCGCAAGCTGCGGGCGGAAGGCCAGAAGTAAGCGAGCCTAGAATTGAGGCGCGCGCGTTCCCCGTGCAAAACGGTGTTTAATTCTCGCGCTGGCCGTGTATACTGTTGGTCTGCTTGGGAGAGGTGCCAGAGTGGACGATCGGGACTGTCTCGAAAACAGTTGTACCCTCCGGGGTACCGTGGGTTCGAATCCCACCCTCTCCGCTCCCTGCTTCAAGAGTGGGATTCTGATGGGCGAGCTAGCGCATCCTCGCCCGCCCGTCATTTAGAGCGGCAATCAGTTGTTCATCTGCATCATCATCGCGAGCGGGAAGATCATGGCGTCTTCCGGAATCTCGACCTCAACCGGTTCATTGAAGTCGGACATTTCAATGTCCACGTCGAGCGTGATGGTCACTGAGGCGCCCGGTGAATCCATGAATTCTCCGTCGATCACCAGGTCGAGCGCGACGTCCAGACCATAGGTGTAGTAATCGTTAAGACCGATGTATTGTCGGCTTACCAGCTCGTTGATCGTCATATGCTGCATTATGTCCAGCGCCATTTCCGGATCTTGTCCTTCTCCGGCTTCGGCGACGATGTCTTCTATGGTGATCATCGACATGATCTCGTTGATGTCGATGTTCGTCTCGAATACAGCAACGGCGACGCCGTTCACCTCACTGTCAGGCAGGCGCGTAATCATTGTGGCAGCGGCTTCCGCGGCTTCCATTTTGTCCAAATGCATCAGAGTCGAATCGGACTCCGGCATGATGCCGGCCTCCGACAGCAAGTCTTCGATCCCGCCGGTCAAATCCAGACCGAACCACTCGAGGCCTGTCATCTCCTGCCCAGTCAATTCTGCCATCGCCCCGGCGCCAATGAGTACGACTCCCTCTTTCATCCGCAGGCTGAGCTCCATCGTGGAATCTTCTGATGCCGAAGAGATATTCAGGTTGAGCCAAATGTCGGCCGTCAAACCGGTCAGCAGCAGCTCAAGGACCGCGGCGTCATCGCTCTCGCTCATGTCCTCGCTTAATGCTTCAATTTCCAGCAAGGCTTCTTCCGCCAGCGATAGAGCGCCGCCGGCCTGCCCGGCCGAGCGCATGGATTCATCGATAGCGTCGCCGCCTACGTCAAAAGACATGTCCATGTCGAAGGCAAACGAATTCACTTCGTTCATGACAGCAATGTTATTCAGGATGATCTGGCAGTCCGCGTCGGACAAGTCTCCGCAGTGCGTCGAATCGGCTTGCACAATTGCAAGCGGCAGCAGCAGCAGGACAAGAACTACTAGAATCATGCATTTCTTGACCATCGTGTCTCCCTCTCGATCCTTAGGTTCGCAATCGTAGTATAGCGCAATTCCGACTACCCCCGCCCCCAAAAATCGGTATACACAAAACCTTGATGTGTTCACTGTACCGACCAGCCTGACGCGCCGCCTTGTACATTACGGCCCTTTGGCAAGTCTGATATACTCGCCGAAGAATCATTCAAATGCCAAGGCGCGGCCACATGACGACCATCACCGTATACGGCAGTTCACAAGTTCGCCCAAATGACGCGGCTTATCAAACGTCAGAACTCATTGGGCAAGAACTGGCAAGCAAAGGCTATTCCGTGATGAGTGGCGGCTATTTCGGTGTGATGGAAGCTGTGAGCAAAGGCGCTCGCGCCGCCGGCGGGCATGTCATTGGCGTGACCACGGATCAAATTGGCCAGCAGTTCAACATCAGGCCAAATGCCTATCTGGACGAGATCGTCAACTTCACGGACTTGCGAGATCGTCTGCTGTATATGGTGGAGAATGCGGACGGATATTTGGCGATGCCGGGCGGGATCGGCACCTTGCACGAGATTGCCGAAACCTGGGAGCTGATGCGAATTGGTGGCATTCCGCGGCGTCCCTTTGTTTGCTACGGGACGCTATGGGCGGAAGTCATCGGCCGGTTGCAAGATAGCGTATTCTTGGGCGCTGGTTATCACGGCATGATCGAATTTGCCCAAAGTCCGGCCGAAGCGCTAGAGGCCTTCGCTTAGGTGACTGGCCTGGCTTCCTCCTGGATCGCGATCAGCCCGGCAGTGAGAAAAAATAAGTGGCTGTCGCACCGTCTTAAGACCAGAGCAGTCACTGGAATGACGCGACTGTGACCGACAGAGGTCGACCTCGCCTTTATAGTCATCCCTGCTAGAGCTGCAGCGGATAGCAGGCGTACAGTCCGTCAGCCACTGATAGAGTAAAATAGTCAAGAAACCAGTGACGAACAGTGGGGAGTTACATGGTAGACGTACGCCGACCCTTGATAATCATTGTCGCGCTTTGTATTTCCACCTTGGGATTGTCGGCACAGGAGGACGCGCCTGGATCGGCCGCTGCCGAAATACCTGCGTTAAACGTCTGGCTGCCGGCGCCACTGATTTCTGACGAATCGGGCGCGGCCTTTCAATTGCTCAGCGAACATACCTCCAGCTTTTCCCAAGCAAACGGCATCGCCGTCGATTATCGTATCAAAGATGTCGGTACCGTCGGCGGCATCATCGCCACGATCCGCGCCGGTAAGGATGTCGCGCCGGGCGCCCTGCCGGATGTAACCTTGATACGCCGGCGTGACTTCACGCCCACCCAAGCGAGCCAATTCTTTCAGTCAATGGAGACGCTGTTTTCTTCATCGCTGATCAACGATCTCGACGATGGCTTGGAATTCGGTCAGATTCCGCTCGAGGGCGAAGTCGCCCTCTATGGCTTGCCCTATCTCTTTGACTTGTTGCTAACGGTATATACGCGACCGCTGGCCAATGTAGACACGCGCCTGCGCTTTGAGGATGTTTTGTCCAGCGGCGCTAACTTTACCTTTCCGGCCGCGCGCACCAACGGCTTGAACCAGACATTTTACTTGCAATATCTGTCCGCCAGTGGCTCAGGGGCGAGCGACGGTGTGATCACCGTGGACGAAGACGCGCTGAAAACGGTGCTGCAATTCTATCAAGACCTTGTGGAAGCGGACTTGATTTCGCCCGATGTATTGACCTATCAGACGCCGGACGACTACATTTCCGACTTCGCCAACCAAACCGCCCAACTGCAAATGGCTGTCTTCACCGTCAGCGACTATCTCGCAATGGTTGATCAACAGGTGGCCAATTTGCTCGCAGCCGACATTCCCACGGCGGACGGCGACAACATATCTATCCGCGACGGCTGGCTTTGGGTGATTGTGACACCAGACCGCAGCCGTCGAGCCGTTGCGGCCCGCTTTCTGGAGTGGATGATGGAACCCGCTTTTCACGCCGCATTTGCAGGATCGCTCCATCATTTGCCGGCGCAGCCTGCGGTCCTCGAGGCGAGCTTGCCAGCAACGGTCGATCGCCAGTTTATTGTCGACTTACTATCGGTTGCGACCCTGCCACTGCCGGAAGGTGAAGGTGGCACGACATCGAGGTTGATGCAAGAAGCGCTGATTGACGTCTTGCACGGCGATGCCAGCGCGGCCGCGGCCGCCAGACGAGTGGTCAGTCAGGATGCGGAGCGCTAGTTTTTCAGCGACTTTTGATAAAAGCGATGGGTCTTGTACACCTCGCCGCCAAGGCTGAGGCTGATCTTGATCAGTGGATTGGTTTCCAGTATCCAGCCTGAGTCAAGATAGTCATATTTTGACGGCAGCAGCGCTTTCATGATCTCCAGCAACAGCGCCAGTTCGACGCCTTTGTTGCGGTGTTCTTGCTTGACACCCATGAGCGGCATGCGTACGCTGCGGATGGATTTGCGGACTTTCCAGTGCCAAGCAAGCTGCGCCATTGTGATCAGCTCGGGAACGCCGGGCCTGGGATAGGCGCGGCTCAGCGCTTCATTGAAGTTGGGAATGGTGAGGGCAAAGCCGACTGACTCACCGGCGATCTCGGCGAAGAAGGCCAAATCAGGCTCGACCAACATGCCAAGGTCGGCCACCAGCGCCTCTAACTCTTCGTCGTTCATCGGGATGAAGCCCCAGTTCTTTTCCCAGGCGGCGTTGTAGATTTCGCGGAACCTCGCGAATTCGGCTTTTTTCTGACGCGCATTCATCTGGCGAACGATGATCCCGCTTCTCTGCGCGGCGCGAGTGACCAGCCGTTCCAATCGTTCCAGAGATCCGCTCTTTTCGATGGTGGCGCGGTCCTGGTAAATGCAATGGACATCCATCGCCTTTTCGAAGCCCGCTGATTCAATCAGCCCGGCATAATGCGGCGGATTGTAAGGCATCATGATGACCGGTTGGCTGAAGTTTTCGACCAGCAGGCCGCATTCTTCATTGGCAGTGAAACTCGCGGGTCCGCGAATGGCATCGGCGCCCTTGGCGCGCACCCAATCAGAGGCAGCGGCGAGCAAGCCGGCGGCAATGTCAGCGTCGTTTGCGGATTCGAATAGCCCGAAGAAGCCGATATTCTCGTTCTGATATCGATTGTGCTCGTGGTTGATGAAGCCGGCGATTGTGCCGACTATTTGCCCGTCGTTCCAAGCGGCGAAGAACTCGCCGTCCATATACTTCCAGGCGGGATGCTTCGATTTGTCAAGCAGTTGGCGACGAATGGACAATAGTGGCGGTACCCAATTTGGATCATCAGCGTAATGCCGCCAGGGAAACTTAAAGAACTCGTCGAACTCACGCCGGTTGGCGATGGGTCGTATTTGCAACTGGAATGCTCCTGGCCTTTAGGCAATCGGCGCGAACGGACGGTCGGCAGGAATCGCCCGAACTGTCTTGACAGCGAAAGACACCGCTGATATTATACCGACACTTCCTTCCGTAGTAGCTCAATTGGCAGAGCAATCGGCTGTTAACCGATCGGTTCTTGGTTCAAGTCCAAGCTACGGAGCCTCAAGATGCCCCGACGCTAGGGGCATTTTTATTTCTCGCAGTTGAGTTCGTGCACGAGGCGTAAACCGTCCAGGGTCAGCTCCGGCGCCAGGTGGGTAATCAGCGGGACATGCTCTTTGAAAACGCCCGCCAGCCCGCCGGTGGCGACGACCTGTGTTGCGGGCGCGCCTAGCTGCGATATGATACGGGTCAAGAGCGCCTCTATCATGCCGACGTAACCCCAGAAGATGCCCGATTGCATAGCGTGTACCGTATTGCGCCCGATAGGCTGCGGTGGCGGGACCAGGTCAACTTTGTGCAGCTGCGCCGCCCGGCTGACCAAGGCGTCATGCGCCAGCCGGATGCCGGGGGCGATGACCCCGCCGATGTATTCGTTGTCCCCGGAGAGCACGTCGAAATTCGTCGATGTACCAAAGTCGACGCTGACCGCGGGAGCCCCAAATAGCTGTGAGAGCGCCACCGCGTTGCAGAGGCGGTCGGCGCCGGCTTGCTCCGGCATGTCAATCGCAATATTTATGCCCAGGTCGGTCTTGCTGCTCACATTGAGAGGTTCGAGCTTCAAATATCGATGCACAAGCTCTTGAAACGTTGGCGTTAAGGACGGTACGACGCTGCTCATACAGACTGCGGAAACCGCGCTGAAATCAACCTCCGCTGTATTGAGAAAGTTTCGCACAAGCACGGCATATTCGTCGGTCATCTTTTGCGCCACGGTTCGCGCCCGCCAGGATAAACGCCAAGCCGCGCCGTCCCACAGCCCAAGATGAATGTTCGTGTTGCCGATGTCAAACGCTAGCAGCATTATCGTCTCCCTGTCGACCGAGGGTCTGTCACATTTTTAAGTCGGTCCAATTCGCAAGCGCAACCCCGGCAAGAGCGCGATTGGCCGCCGCCGCAAGCGTAGCGTTGCGCGCTCTAGGCTATACTAATACTAGAAGCGGAACTGTTCGTACGCAAGCAAGGCAAGAGAGGGATTGGCATGTTGGTGCGCCAGGCGACCCTGGATGACGCGGGCAAAATCGTAGCGCTGTTCACCAAGCGCATCAGCATTTGGCAGCGGCTTAATTCGGCGGGCCAGGTCGAAGATCAAGCTTACGATCAACTGACAATCTACGAACGCTGGCTGCATGGCGGCGCCTGGATGTCGCTGGAAACGGGCGCCATCTGGCTCAGCCACCTGCTCAGCGGCCATGGCTTCGCCTACGTCGTGGACGATGGCGGCGCCATCCTGGCTTATGCTGAAGCCTTCGTCAATCGCGAACTGCCACCGATGGGTACTCATCTGCATCTGGCTGAAATGATGATCGACGAGAATTGTACGGACGATGTGCATCATCTGCTGGCCGACGCGATTCGCGGCGACGCCCGGGCACCGGGCAGGCTGTCTGTCACCTATCCCGAATACGACAAGGAAGCGGCGACCTACTATCGCAAGTATTTCGGCGCTAATGAAGCAATGCGCCTGGAACGATACACGATGCCAGCCCAGGTCGGCCAGAGTTTCTATAAAAGCCAGGACTTCGATAAAACTGACGCCAGTATGATCGATGGCTGGGCGCTGGCGGCAGGGCGTACATCAAGTCCGCGCGCCTTGTGGGAGACGGAATGGATCGAACACTGGAGCGGCATTCCGCAGATCATCGACCGCGGCAAGCATCGTCAATACGTCAATGCCTCGGGACATGAGGCGCTGGTTTGCTTTCATCAGCAATTGTATAGCGATCGCAATGCGGACGTGTATTGCTGGTCGCCGCGCAACGTGAGCACGCAATTGCTGGTGGCCGTCCGCGATATGGGCCACCGTCACGGGTATCGCACGCTGACGATGGCCCTGACGGAGTCCGCAGCCGAGCTGCTGCCCGAGGAAGCGAGCGCCGACCCCAATCAGCAGGTGATCGCCACTGTCCAAATCTGACACGGTTGACGACAAGAAAGTAGACATTGATGGACGGTCCTTTCGGCCGACCCTACGCTTTTCCGGCGCTGCGCTTCGCGCTATCATGGCGGAACCAATTAAGCAGAAAAGGCAGGTAAGCGATGCAGGCGAAAACAGACATCGCCGATTGGTTGGACGAACATCAACTACGTTTCACGCGGATGTCGGACGAAATCTGGGACAATCCCGAACTGCAGTTTGTTGAATTCAAGGCGTCAAAGCTGCAAGCTGACTTCCTGGCGGCGGAAGGTTTTCGCATCACTTGGGATCTGGGCGGGATCAGCACGGCATTCGCGGCGGAATGGGGAGCGGGGAGGCCGGTCATCGCCTTTGCCGGCGAGTACGACGCCCTGCCCGGCTTGTCCCAGAAGGATCAGAATACACGCGACCCCATCATTCAGGGCGAAGCGGGACACGGCTGTGGGCACAATTTGCTGGGCACAGGCTGCCTGGCGGCTGCGGTCGCGTTCAAGGAATGGCTGCAAAGCACGGGACGCGAAGGAACGGTCCGCTACTATGGCTGCCCGGCGGAAGAAGGCGGCAGCGGCAAGGTCTTCATGGGTAGGGACGGCGCCTTTGACGACCTCGATGCGACCTTCAACTGGCATCCCTGGTATATCAATTCGGCGATGAAGGGCAGCTTGCTCAGTGTCAATCGCTACTACTTCCGCTTCCACGGACGGTCAGCTCATGCCGCTGCCGATCCGCATTCGGGTCGCTCTGCCCTGGATGCACTAGAGCTAATGAATATCGGCGTCAACTACCTGCGCGAGCACGTGACCGATGATGTGCGTCTGCACTATGCCATCCTGAGCGGTGGCCTGGCGCCGAATGTGGTGCCGGATTTCGCCGAGAGCTATTACTACGTGCGCGCCATCGAGCCGCAGAATCTCGAGGATGTCAGCCAGCGTGTTATTCGCGTCGCAAAAGGCGCGGCGATGATGACAGATACTGACGTCGAAATCGTCTACAAATCGGGCTCCACGCGCGTCCTGTCCAACGAAACACTGGCTGATTTGCAGTACGATATGATGTGTGACCTGGGTGGAATTGAGTTCACTGACGCAGAGAATGGCTACGCGGCTGAAATCAACAATCTCTTCGGCGATGCCAATGTGAAGACGCTGAAGGAGCGATACGGCGTCGACGCAGATGCTGCCGAGAGTCCGCTGATTGGCGACGTGCTCCCTAGCAGGGATAAGGGTTATGTCTCGCCGGGTTCATCGGATATGGGCGATATGAGCTGGTATGCGCCCTGCAGCATGTTGCAGACTGCCACTTGGGCCAGCCGCGCCGCGGCGCATTCCTGGGGTGTGGTCGCCACCGGTCGAACGTCGATCGGGCACAAGGGCATGATGTACGCCGCCAAGGTGATGGCGTTGTCGGCGGCGGAGCTTGTCCTATCACCGCAAGTGCTGGAACGGGCACAGTCCGAGTTTCAGGCAGCCCTTGAGCGCACGCCGTACGTGTGCCCCATTCCTGAAAATGTTGGTCCGCCACAACACGACCATCCACTGCGGTAGTTACGGTCAATGCACTAGTCGCTGGTGATAGCCCAGAGCGCAAAGCTCTTCGAAGGCATTCCACACCTCCACTGGAATCGATTGTGACGCCTGAAAGCCTTTGTCCCCGTAGACTCTGATTCGCTGGAAATCGCCAACAATGTGCTGAATCACTGCATCGCGCGGCAAGTGGGCGCTGAGATAGTCGGTGCAGGAAATCGGCGGAGACGTCACTATGAAGTCCGCGTCCGGCCATAATTTGAGGGCTGTTGCCAAGACGCGGCGCTCCATGTAAGGCTTCTGGACCATGATAATGGAATGGAATTCCAATTCTCGTTGTTGAAGCAGTTGCCGTGTGAATACAAAGTTCTCGCCGGTGTTCGTTGATCGGTCTTCGATCAAGATTTGGTCAGAAGGGATACCAGTGGCGAGGGCGCGGCGGGCGAAATACTCAGCTTCCGTCGTGTCCCAATACACGTTGAGCGCGGCGTTCTGCTGAATCACGCCACCGGAGAAGAGCAAGTAAGGTGCGTAACCGGTTTTGAAGAGCCTGATGGCATAATCGGCGACGCGGATATCGTGGCTGCACAGGACAAAAATGCAGTCTACCGGGCGCAGTTCATGGCCGACCAGCATGTAATCCCAGAGTACCTGCACCAGCGCGTCAACATCCGGCGTGGAAGATGCGGTCATAGAGATACTGGAGTCTAGGGTAAAACTGAATTAAGAGGGGAAGATATCGGCGACCGTGACTTCGAATCCTGGCAGGATATCCTCGCCGGAAAGGGTGTCGTTTTCGGCCAACGATGTGGAACCAGCAAGAGTATGGACGTCCACAATCCGCATTTCCGGATAGACGACCCAGACCATGGCGGTCCCCGCATCAAGCAATTGGCGAATCTTTAACCGAATATCAGCAGCCTCATTATTTGGGGAAATTACATCAACGGCTATGTCGGGTGGGACCGTAAGCAGGCCCCTCGGCAATGGTAGAGGCGCTTTGGAATTGCCGACAAAGGCCAAATCCAGCCCGCGTACCGTATCTCTGCCTGCGGGATTCTTGGAAAGTAGAGTTCCCGAATCTCCAACCGTCACTCGCCCTAGCTCATTCTCGTATACAAACCCGGCAATCTTCGCATGCAACAGGGAAAGGATTTCGCCATGTTCTGCGTTCGGAAAAGACATTTCAACAATCTCTCCATTGACAAGTTCGACCTTGCGATCGCTGTAGTCGGGCCCAGCGATGATTTCTATGAATTGATCCGCGCTGATGTACTGCCGTTCCATGACCATGGCGGTTCGCGCCTCGCTTCCTAGAGCTAGAGCAACTTCATTGTACCAGGTTCGCCCTTGGAAACAAACTGTTTCAAAACCTGGAAATCGGCTTCCAGCGTCGTGCGCTGGCTAGCGTTGTAGAGGGCGGCCGCGGGATGGAAAAGTGGCACAACCGACGCCCGGCCATAACCCGTACGTACTTTGACAACGGTGCCGTGAATCTGGCTGATCTTCTGGCCGGCCTGGAAGGCGCCGAAGCGCCGCAAGATGAACTCCATTGAAAAGCGACCGAGGGTAGCGATGACTTTCGGTTGAATAATGCCGATTTGCCGCTCGAGGAATGGTGTATACAGTTCAATTTCGTTCTTGAGCGGATCACGGTTGTTGGGCGGCCGGTCTTTGAGAATGTTAGTCACGTAAACATTTTCACGTTTAAGATCGATTAACTCGAGCAGTTCGTCGAGGACGCGGCCGGAGGCGCCACAGAAGGGAAGTCCTGTCTTCGCTTCATTTTCGCCCGGCGCCTCGCCGATGAACATGATATCGGCGTAATGATCGCCTTGACCGATGACGGGGAAGTAACCGTTGCGCTGGCGATAGTCGTAGATGGGCGACTCCTTAAGATTAACTATCGCGTCCTTGATGGCGCGAAGCTGCGCCGTGCGATCGGTCGACATGCCTTCACTTGCTTTCTGCTGCAGGGTTTGTCGTAGTTTAGCACAAGCGTAAGTCGGCCGCCCGAATCGAAAATGAGTCACACGGTCAGTCGAGAGAGCCGGCGTTCCTGTCTGTCGCTGGGGGAAATAGAGCTTGCGCCTTACGCAGAAGACGGCGTAGAGAGTGGTCTATCTCATCGCGCATGCTGAGCGCTTCGTCGAAGCTCAGCCAGCGGAACAGCGTCGACTCGCCGCTTGAGGGCGCGAGCGCGTCGGGCTGGCGCGTCGCCAGGACATAACGAAAATCGAGATGCAGATGCGCCGGGATGTCTCCGCTTTGGGGGATGGTATGAACGTCGTAATCAATTGGCACGATTTTGTCCCGGCAAGGAACGAACTCGAGGTCGGGCAGACCGGTTTCTTCACGCGCTTCGCGGAGCGCCACCTGGGCGAAATCCGTTTCGTACTCGGCGTGACCGCCCAGTTGCAACCAGCGACCCAGGCGCTTGTGGAAGTGCAGGAGGGTACGCTCCGAGGTCAAATCCATGATGACAGTTGACGCCGTGATATGGCCGATTTCGCAGTTCGCGCTGATGATGTTCGGATGTCCCGCGATCAGCTGCTTGATTTGCTCTACGTCACGCTTCTCTTTGTCGTCAGCAGGCTGGTGCGCGTCCAGCATGCGAGTCATGTTCGCCAGCGCATTGCCAAGCTGATAGCGGTAGAGATCGAGGATGAGGTCGCGCAGCGTCTCCAGCTTGTGTTCGGGAGACTTGTCGTGCCAAAGTGGCAGTCGGGCGTGTTGCGGCATCGGTTCAGCCTGCCGCGCTAGCAGACGCGACCGTTGACGATGTCGACGAGCGCCGAGCCGTAAGACTTGAGGCGCCAGGGACCCAAGCCGCGGATGCCGCTGAGTTCGTCGACGCTGGACGGATTGCGGCGCGCGATAGCCCAGAGCGCGTCCCGGCTGATGATGACATCGGATTCGACGCCACGGGCGGCAGCGGTCTGTTTGCGCCAGTTGTAGAGCTCGGTGTAACGTTCGACGATCGGCGGTGGGATCGGCTCTTGACGCGGCGGCGTCGGCGTAAGGCGGCTCGCCAAGCCGTGCCGGACCGCTTCGATGATCTCATCACCGCTTTGACGCACCAGCCAGCCCGGCAAGCCGCGTATCGCCTCAAGCTGACCGCGGCGGCGAGGTTCCATTCTGACGACTTGCAGCAGGGTCTTGTTGGAAATTAGCCGATGGGTAGGATGATCGACCGACTTCGCCAGCGCATCGCGCAGGATGTAGAGCTCACGCAGGACCGCCATCTGCCGCCCATTCAGAGAGCTGGGCCGCGTCAAGATCCAGAAGCCCTCGGGATCAAATTCATCCGATTTCAATTCGAAGCGGGTGACATCGGCGAAGTATTCGCGCGCTTCTTCCAGGCGGTCGGCGGCGGACAATTCAGCATGCAGGGCGTCGCGCAGGGACAGCAGATGGCGCGTGTCCATCTGGGCGTAGCGCTTGTAACTGGCGGGCAGGGGGCGGCGCGCCCAATCGCCCGTTTGGTGCTTCTTGCTGTGCTGAACGCCGAGCAGATCTTCCAGCATGTTAGCCAAGCCGATGCGCTTATAGCCGCAGACGCGCGCAGCCGCCATCGTATCGAAAACGCCGTTCACGTCGAAGTCGAAGTCGCGCTTGAGACAGATGAGATCGTATTCGGCGGCGTGGAAGACCTTCTCGACGGCGGGATCGGCGAAGACGGCACCCAGCGCGCTGATATCGGCGATGGCGAGCGGATCGATGAGCAGGTCTTCAGCGGGCGTTGAGAACTGGATGAGGCAGGTGCGGCCGCGATAGGCGTGCAGGCTGTTGGACTCGGTATCGCAGGCGATGCGCGGTTGCGCGGCGAGGCGCTCGACCGCTTGCTTCAGGCTGGGCGCGTCGTCGATGTATGCGGCGGCGGGTAGCATGGGCGGGCTTATAACCAATGGCGTTTGCGGAAATAGAGCAGCATGAGAATGACGATGATCAGCATGATGCCGGCGGTGATTATAAAGGCATGGGGGTCATCGGCAAAGGGAAGATCGATGTTCATGCCGTAGATGCTGGAGATGAGCGTGAGCGGCAGCATGATGACCGAAATGACGGTGAGGATGCGCATGACCTCGTTGATGCGATAGCTGGAGAGGGTATCGGCGGTGTCGGCGAAGCTGTTGATGATTTCGAAGTTCTCGTCGGCGATGTCGCGGAGCTTAAAGAGATGGTCGGCGATATCGCCGAAATACTCCTCCATGTGCTCGTGCAGGATGGGATGCTCGACCGATTCAAGCTGCTCGACGATGGGGATCTGCTGGCGGATGATGCGGCGGAGAGAGATGATATCGCGGCGCAGCCGGGCAATCTCCTGGATGACGTGTTTGGCGTTGGATTCGAAGAGCGCCTCTTCGATGGCGTGGACGCGTTTGTCGACCTTGTTAAGGATGGGGAAGATGTAATCGACGAGCTGGTCGATGAGGGCGTAGAAGGCGTGATTGACGCCGCGCCCGAGCAGGCTCTCGCGTTCGGCATCGCTGGTCCGGCAGCGCTCGAATGCGGCCACAAGCGGCTTGAGCGTGCCGTTGTGCACGGTGACGAGGTTGCCGCCGACGACGAAGATGTTGACCTCGCTGGCGCGGGAGATTTCGTGGCGCGAGTCCCAGAGCGGGAAGTGCATGACGAGGAAGAGGTAGTCATCGTCCTGGTCGAGCTTGGGGCGCTCAATGGGGCTGCAGATGTCCTCGAGGTTGAGCGGATGGAAGCCGGGGAAGCGCTGACTGAGGGACTCGACGTCTTCGGCAGTGGGGTGGACGATGTCGGTCCAGGTGACGGGCGTGTGTGTGATGATGCGAGTGGCCATGGGGGTGATTTAACCACAGAGGGCAGAGCGGACACAGAGTTACTTGCCGTAATGCCTCCAGAATGCCCCAGAAAAACCCAATAAATCGCCGAAGTGTATTGAGACAGTATGGGTATAGGGGCGTTTTTGGGGGGGGTACCCCCTGCGGTGGGTCGCAGCGCGATTCGGTTTATGATTGATTCTCATGATAGAGGGAAATATTTATTGTGTCATAACGTGTCATAAACCGACGGTGGCGGCCGGCAGGCGAGCTATGCGGTTGTTAAGGCGCGTGTGAGGTCAGGGTAGCAGGGTTGGGGGCCGAAGGGGTGAGTGTATGGTCGCTTTTGCCCACTACAACCCCACCCCCAAACCCCCTCCCCGAAGCATCAGGGAGGGGGCTTCGTCGACGTTGGGTGGGGATGGGACGTGTGAGGGATTTTGACATAGAGGCACAGAGTCACATGCTCTCTGACCTGCGTGACCTACAAGTCGCTCTCAATCGTTCGCCTAATGTGATTCAGTATTTCTTTAGAGTAGTCTGCAAGCTCCGAATCGACGAGTTCAGGTGGCTTGATATGATGAAATGGCGAAGCGAATTCATAAAAACGAATCATCTCATCAACTTTCTCGCCCTGTAAGACATGAAGAGGAGACGACGAGTCGCATCCCTTAATTCGATCAATGAATACACCAAATCGGTCCTCGTCCTCAGGACACTCGTCAGGGTACCGCGATGCGTAGTGCTCTACAAGCAATGGCCTGAGCTTTCGCGCTATCTCAATCGGCTCAATACTGTAGTCACCGGCAACAAATGCCGCTACCTTTCTCAATTCCTTATTGAATAACGTTTCGGTCTCCGAGACAATTTTCCAGTCAGTCTGAAAATCGCTGGAGTTTGCCTCGCCTCGCTTTGGTCGTATCTTGAGCTGAGTTACGGAGCCGTACTCCTTCGGACGTTTATTGTGCAATTCCCACAGTCTCCTTAGAAATGGCAATCGATGCGATAAAACAATGACCTGCTTGGCCCGCGCGCAATGACGAAGGATAACTTGACAGGTTTTGGTCATTCGATTGTCGTCCATGCTCGTCACAGGGTCATCAAACACGAATACCTTGTTGCTCAGATCTGATAATTGATCATGCCTAGACAGAAAAAAGGCCAGTGCAAGCGTACGCTTGTCGCCTTCGCTCAGCACGTTTCTAAACGATGGCTGTGAAATATTCTTGTCTACCTTCCCCAATCTTATTTTCGTGCCCGACAGCCCGATCAAGTAGTCTGCACGCAGTACTCCGCTAACGCGGGTCTGCACCAAGTCTTTGATTCGAAAACTAGCGCCGAACGCTTTCAAATGTTTGTCGAGGCGTGTTCCGTATTCCTCAAACGTTCTCTTGATCGCTTCCGAATTCGCCTCCTTCTGATTTGTCAATTGACGACTCAACTCCTCTAGTTCGTGACTATTGGACATGTATAGATTGCAATCGTTAGCTACTTCGTGACAAAAGCGAAGCTTTGTAAAACGGAGCACAGCGAGTTCACGCTTGGCCTCAGCGAGCTCTCCGGATTTTGTCTTTGCTCGAACATCGTCTATGGCGCGATTAAAACCACCGATCGCCAAATTGTACCCAATAGCTGTTTTTGACACTTCATTCCACCGGCTTAACGCAGCCTGAAGTGCGGGTCCAAATTCCTTGGATTTAAACAATCTGCCCTGTTTCACCTGGAGTAATGCCTCCATTTCTGCTCTTACCTTGGTCAAAGTCTGCACCAGAAGGTCGACGTCAAGAACGGGAGACTGTATTTCAGCAATATGCTCTGACCAAAACGTTGTCTTGGCATGATTGGATTCGTAATTGCTTTTGACGTTGGTAATCCATCTAGACAAGTTCAAACGGCGCGAAGTGAAAGTTGACACTTCGGTCTCAAATGCTTGGTAATTTCCTTCAAAGATAGCCTGATAATGCTCAATGAGTTTCGATCTATCAAGTGACTGTCCGCAATAGGGACAAATGTCATCGCCTTCACTCTTAAACTGCGTTCCCTTTCCTATCCAGTTTTTCATTTCGTTTCCGGAAAAACTGTCTACATGAACCTGAAGTGCCTCTTTGGTGTCCTCGGCAATACCAGTAAGTTTTCTATCAAGCAATTGCCTAAGTTCATCTACCGGTAAGGTGAAGACGTTGATGCTGTTGAATTTGCTTTCGGAGTGAATTCGATCGGAATCGCCAAGCGTGTCGACTATATCTGTCTGAGACGCAATTTGAGCGTCGATGTCTTCTACCGGAGCCAACTCTACGAATTGTTCTATTTTGAGTTCGAATTCCGGCTTGCTCGAATTTGCACTCAGTACAGATTCGATTCGCTTCTCAATTTCACGGCGTCGCGCGTTTAACTTCTTTCTGACTTCAACCAGTTCTTCTTCCTTTTGCACACCACGCTTTTCAACATCGCCAACAATTACTGGATGCAGATTCTCTCTTTGTTCCGGGCCGACCGAAAGGCCAACATAAATGTTGTCATTTACGAACACTTCGTCAAAAATTAGAATGTCGCTGAACTTTCGCGTCCATCTGCTATTGTGAAAACACCGCACACCGTCTTCCGTCTGCAACTTGACAAACTGGTTCGTAGCTCCAATGGTCTTCCGCCCGAGTAATCTATCTTCATCGCCCTCGGCTAGTGATCTAAATATGTCGGCAAGGGTGGACTTGCCTTGTCCGTTTTCCGAATAGATTAGAGTCAACTCTTCAAGGTCAATGCCGTGCCTGCATTCGAAGTCCTTGAATCTTCCAACGCCTCGAATGTTGTGAATCTTGGAAATCATGTTGCCTCGAATCACTGCGAAATGGATAACGCGGAGCACCGTAACATAGTCTGCTATGAAAGTCAAACGGGCGACCCAATGGGTCGCCCCTACAGTTACCGCTGCGGATGGGGGCACTAGTGATCGGAGGTGTCGCTGGCAGCGCGCCGCAAATAGTAGTGCAGCAATAGCAGAATCCCGAAAACTTTTTACTTGTAACCCTCGACTCGATTGTGATATATTTAACTATTGAAATCATTGATATTGTATGACGCTGAAAATAACGCTTGAAGTCCTCTTGAAATGGAAGGACGACCATAGCATATGGCAACGGCAGAAACGACAACTCCAACTGCGATGAGCGCGGCGGTCGCCCGGCCTGCGGCACGGCCGAGCGTACAGGTGGCGGCACCCAGCCGGCGTGAGTTCCTCTACTATATTTGGGGCGCGTCGATGGCGCTGCTGTTGGGTCAGACCTCAGCCGGTTTGATCTGGTTCGCCTTCCCGCGTTTCAAGGAAGGTGAATTCGGCGGCACCTTCGCATTTAATCCCGAGGAACTGCCGAGCGTGGGCGCGGCGCCGACGTCAGTGCCGGCCGGTCGCTTCCATGTGACGCTGACCGGCGACGGCTTGCGGGCGCTGTATGGCGTCTGCACGCATCTGGGCTGCCTGCCCAAGTGGGTGCCGACCAACAGTCGCTTTGAATGCCCCTGCCATGGTTCGAAGTTCCAGTTGAGCGGGACCTGGATCGAGGGTCCGGCGCCGCGCAATCTGGATCGCTTCATCGCCACGGTGACCTATGCCGATGGCACGACTGTCGAGACGCCGCCCGATGGTGGCGCGATTCCGCTGGATGTCAATCGGCAGATCACGAGCATACAGATCGATACCGGCTCGCGCATCATTGGAAAACTGCATTGATCTCGCGCAGAGCTAGTGTGAACTAAGTCGAGGAGTTTCCATGACCATCCTCCCCTTCCCGTCTTTCCTCGATGACGTCAAGGAAAAAGGCTTCAAGAAAGCGGTCTTTGAAGGCATCGACGATTCGGTCGAGCGCCTGACCTCGGGCTTGAACGTGCAGGATCTGCGCGAAGCCTTTCGCGGGGAAAGCGCGAGCCGGCGGCCGAATCCGCGCTTGACGCCGCATGCCGATGGCTTCTGGCTGCACATGCGCCCGTCTTATTTCAATCGCGATGTGACGGGCATGTATCCGTCCTTCAGGCTGGGCTGGCTCGCGTCCTATTTTGTGTTTTTCGAGACGATCACCGGCATCCTGCTGATGCTTTGGTATACGCCGGCGCCGGAGATCGCTTATGGCGATATGCTGACGATTTTGAGCAATGTGCCGCTGGGTCAGCTGATGCGCGATATGCACCGCCTGGGCGCCGAATTCATGGTGGCAGTGGTGGCGATGCACATGATGCGAACGTGGATCACGGGCAGTTACAAGAAGCCGCGTCAGTTCACCTGGTTTACTGGTTTGCTGTTATTGGTGATAACGGGCTTTTTGAGTTTCTCGGGGTACTTGCTGCCCTGGGATCAGTTGTCGCTATGGGCGGTGACGATCGGCGCTTCGATGGCCGAGGCGACGCCGGTGGTTGGCGATCAGGTCAATTTGCTGCTGCGTGGCGCGCCGGAGTTGGGCGCGAATGGACTGCTGCGTTTTTATCTGCTGCATGTGCTGGCGCTGCCGGCGCTGCTCTTTGTCTTCTTCGGCGTGCACTATTACAAGGTGATCATTCATGGCCACAGCTTGCCGCCAAAGAAGGAAAACATCGGTGAAGACTCGGCGAAGCGCATTCCGCTGGACAAGCGCGTCTACTTTATCCCCGATATGCTGACCTACGAAATGATGTGGCTGGGCGCGACCACCTTCATTATTACGGTGCTTTGCATCTGGTTCTATCACGCGCCGCTGGAGAATCATGCCGATCCGCAGGTGACGCCGCTGGGCACGACCGCGCCCTGGTACTTCCTCTGGATTCAGGGCGCGCTCAAGCTGGGTGACAAGTTCATCTGGGGTGTGGCGTTCCCGACGATCGCGCTCGGTGGTTTGGCATTGCTGCCTTATCTTGATGTGACGCCGAGCCGCCGCTTTGCGCATCGGCGATTCATGTTGACGCTTGCCATGCTGCTGATTTCGGCGACCACAATTCTAAGTTATATGGGCTTGGCGAAGTTCGCCGTGCAGACATCCGCTGAGACTGAGATTGTGCATGAGTTGACGTTTGAGCCGGCGCATGCCAAGGTCGGCGTCGGCCGGACGATACCCTTCGATCAGATGGTCGTCGGTGCTTATACGACGGCGCAGATGCATCATGCCGATGAAATGTCGGCGAGCGACATGATCGCGGAAATCAATGCCGAGGTCGTGGCGACGGGTCAATTCGAGCAGATGATACAGGAATTGAAGGACCAGCATGTCGGCGCCAATCAACTGCCGCTGCGCTTCCGCACGATTCCGGGTGATGAAGCGCCAACGCTGTTGCGGGTGATGGAAGAGTTTGCGCATCATCTGGACGCGGCGCCGGAAGAGCTGCCGAATGTCTGGGGCGCTCTGGTGATCACGGACAATCAAGTCGGCTTGAAGCGGCTGGACTGGATCGTGAGTTGGGACAGCGTTCTAATTGAAGGTGGCGAGGTGCAGTTGGACGAAGCTGGAGAGCCGATCCTGGTGTACGCCGATGCGCGCGATGACGAGGGCAACCTCGTGCCGGTGCGGCGGATCTACAGCGATCATCTCTTTATCCACCGGGCGTCGGCGTATTTCGATTAAACCGAAGACGAAGCCGAGTAACTGAGCGAATCAGATACAGGAATTGTACATGGGTCGACTACTATTCATTAAGTCAATCGAGGGTCGCATTCTTGCCGGCATCACGATGTTCGTTGGCATGATGATCCTGGTCGGTTGGGTCGCCATCAACGAAGAAGCGCGGATGCAGTCCTTCGTGCGGCAGCATACAGGTCGATCGATAGAGCGCGGCGCGGAGTTGTTCGCTTCGCTCTGTTCCGAGTGCCATGGCGAAGACGGTTACGGGCAAGGTGATCGAGCGCCGGGATTGAACAATCCGCATCTGTTCGCTTACGACCCGGTCGGTTTGCAGACGGCCGCCATCATCAACGCGAATCGCGCATTGGTTCGCTACAGCCGAGATACGGAAAACCTGCTGGCGGAATTCACCGATACGGAGAATCCGCCGGCGGAAGAGCGCCAGAACGAGATTCTGGCCGAGATTGAAGCGCTGGAAGCGCGGATCGACGAGCAGCAAGTGATCATCGAGACTGCCAAGGTTGAACGCACCGAGATCCTAGGGCTGCTTGACACGGCGGTGGATAACGATCTCTTCCCGCTTTGGGAGACGGTTGTTGACATAGAGACGACCGGCGTGGACGAAGTCGAGGTGTTCTTCAACACCAACGGCACGCGCCTGGCGCAGGTGGGCTGGGCCGGCGATCTGCATGGCTATGTCGTGACGACGCTGATTCATGGCCGGCCGGGCAGCGCGAATGTGTATCCCAACGGCACCGGCATGGCGGCTTGGTCGCAGACAGCCGGTGGACCACTGCGTCATGACCAAATCGAGGACTTGGCGTCCTACATTCTGAATTGGGACAAGGGCGAGGCTTGGTCGACGGAAGATTACATCGCCGTGCAGCAGTACGGCAAGCCGCTGGCTGATGGCTCCTTGCCGAGCGAACCGCCTCCGCCGCCCGCCGGTGACAATGTCCCGGGTATCCTGGCGCGCTGGGAAGCGAACGAAGTCGTGGGCAGCGCCGTCAGTGGCGAGCTGCTATACGATGCCGAATTCGGCTGCACCGATTGTCACCGCAACGGGGCATCAGCGCCGGACACGGTGGGCACCGCCACGCGCATTCTTAATGAGCGTTTGACCATGCCGCAGTTCGCCGGTTACACAGTGCAACAGTATATCGTTGAGAGCATCACGCGGTCGGGCGATTTCGTGGTCGATGGTTTCAGTTCCGGTTTGATGCCGACCAATTTCGGCGTGCGGATGACCGATCAACAGTTGGCGGATATTGTCGCCTTCTTGCTGACGCAGGAGTAAGTCGCGACTGGATAACGGGAGCGAGCCCTCGACTTCGGGGGCTTTTTCATTTCTGCCGGGAGAAACACATGCGAAAAGCGACCCACATATTGCTCATGCTGTTGGCGCTTGTCATGACGAGCGCGGCGCAGGACGATGCCGAGGAGGGTTGTACGTCGGATGAATTATCATCGCGGCAGAGCGTGCTGGCGCAGTATCTGTCGCTGGATTTCGAGCATGATGCTGATTTGGCGATTGCGAATCTGTTTCGCCTGGGCGCTTTGTATCAAAGCCTGGCGCTGGAATGCGGCTATGCGCCCAATGCGGCGGAGGTGGATCGCATGTTGGCGCAGACGCTGAAATTCGTGTCGGTCGACGATATGCTGATCGCGCAGTCGGTCGGCAAAGATGTCGAGGCGATCCTGGTCGAACTGGATTCGCTTTACGGTGATCCGCTGAACGGGCAGCTGCTCTACAATGGCTTGGAGCCGGCGCTGGGCGGGACGGGGCTAGGCTGTTCCGGCTGCCACGAGAATGCGGCGGCGGCGCCCTTGACCGAAGGCACCTGGACCCGTGTTGACGATTTACGGCTGAAACTGCCGCTATTCAGCGAGTACAGCCACCGGCAATACCTGGTGGAGAGCATCGTGCAGCCGATGGCGTATATCACACCGGATTATACCGGTCTCATGCCTGAGTTTTATGGCGGGCAGTTAACGCCGCAGCACTTGGCCGACGTGGTGGCGTTTCTGGAGAGTCAGGATCAGTTGCTGGAGGATGAGTGAGCGTGGAATTCGCGTCGGGCGGATGGTATGATCAAGCGCATTCGCCGGCCCGCTCACGCTAGCTTGGGAACGGCGGAGAGCCTGGTGAGCGGATCGGGTTGTCTTCTATGAGCGTTGTTCACAGGGCAAGAGATGGCGACTTTTAGTCGAGCGGACACATTAATGGCGCGGCTGCTGATGATCAAAGTGGGCGCGGGCAGCGTTAGCATTGCGGACGAAGAGTCGGCGACGCGCGGCGCGGAGAATGCGCTGACCCTGTCATTGCTGTTTTCCGGCGCGCGCTGCCTACTGCAATATGCCCTGCTGCCTTTTCTGCTGCCGATCGTGGGCATCGCCGCCGATGCAACCGTGCCGATTCTGCTATTGATCAATCTGATCGCAATGTTTTCGATATTTTTCAGTTTGCGGCGCTTCTGGTCGGTTGGCTATAAGCATCGATGGCGTTATTTGGTGGTGGCGGCGGCGGCGCTGGTATTGTTGGTCGCCTTTACCATTTATGATATCTTGAAGATTGGAGCGGCGTAGCATCAGTGCTTCGCCGGTCTCGGCATAAGCTAGTGTCGATCGCGGCATGAAAGCAATTGGAGACGAATTGATGAATCAAAGCAAGTCAGCACGAATCATTGGGTTGTTTGTCGCTCTGCTGGTTTTCCTCAGTCAGGCCGGAATGGCGCTGGCGCAAGATGGAGAAGCATCGTCGTCGCCGGCTGGCTTGGCGATGTTGGTCCTGTTCTTGGGCCTCGCCGGCATTGTCGGCGTGTTCGTCATCCGCTGGAGTCAGACTACGGGCGAGGACGAGGAGTCGGCCTGATCGGCCGCCGGCATTGGAGATGACAATGACGGAACGCAGCTGGGAAAAGCCGAAGAATCCGGAGAAGCCGAAACGGTCGGAGCGCGTCAAGTTCATCACCGCCGGGGTGGTGATCCTGGTTTCGGTGCTCTATCTGCTGGTCTCCGGAACGCTGCAGGGGGCGCGCTATTTCATCACGGTTGAAGAGGTGCTGGCGGACACATTGTATCTGGGACGGACGGTGCGCATTTCAGGAGCGGTCATCGGCGAGAGCATCGAATATGACAGCGAGAACGCCATCATCCGCTTCGAGATCGTCAATATCCCGAGCGAATACGTAGATTTGGCGAGCGCGCTGCATGTGGCGGTGGAAGACCCGACAGCGCCACGCTTGAATATTCTGGTGAAAGACGCCGCGATCCCGGACCTGCTGCAGCATGAGGCGCAGGCCATCCTCACCGGCGCGCTCGGGCGTGATGGGGAATTTCTGGCGACCGAGCTGCTGCTGAAATGCCCGAGCCGTTTTGAAGAGAGTACCGCCCCCGAAGGCTTGAGTCGTATTCCGGAACACCAATAATGCTGGCGGAGATCGGACTGGCGGCGCTTACCCTGGCGTTTCTGCTGGCGATATACGCCGTGGTCGCATCGCTCGCGGGCGCGCGAGTCCATTCGGAGGGCTGGCTGCGCAGCGGGCGCAATGCCGCGCTGCTAACCTTCCCGGCGCTGCTTCTGGCGTCAGCCATGTTGGTCATCGCACTGATGACCGAAGAGTATCAGATCAGTTATGTCTATGAAGTGACCGATCCGCAGACGCCGCCGCTCTATCGCTTCACGGCGCTATGGGGCTCGCAGCGTGGATCTCTGCTGTTTTGGTCGCTGTTGATGAGCTTGTTCAGTTTCGGCGCAGTCGGTCTCAGTTGGCGCAGTGAACGGCGGCTGATGCCCTACGCGATCGCCTACATGATGGCGACGCTGGCGTTTTTCCTTGGCTTGTCGCTCTTGCTGGAGAATCCGTTTGAGCGCTGGTGGATCACACCGGATGGGCAGGTCGTTGCAACAACGTTGATTCCAGCCGGGGCGGTGTCGCCGTCCGAGGCGAATCTGAGAGCGGGCGCCGAGGGCTTGAATCCGCTACTGCGGCATTTTGGCATGGCGATCCATCCGCCCATGCTCTATCTGGGTTTCGTCGGACTGACGATCCCCTTCGCCTTCGCGATGTCAGCACTGGCGTCGGGCGATTTGTCGACCGGCTGGATCAAGGCGACGCGGCGCTGGACGCTAATCGCTTGGATCTTCCTCAGTATCGGACTAATTCTGGGCGGGCGCTGGGCGTACGATGTGCTGGGCTGGGGCGGCTACTGGGGCTGGGACCCGGTGGAGAACGCGGCCTTTCTGCCTTGGCTGATGGGCACGGCTTTCATCCACAGCGTCATGATCCAGGAAAAGCGCGGCATGCTCAAGCTGTGGAATATGGTACTGGTGATCGCCACGTTTTCGGCGGTGATGTTCGGCACCTTTGCGACGCGCAGCGGCGTGATCGAAAGCGTGCATAGTTTCGCGCGCAGCGAGGTCGGTTTTCCTATGCTGGCGTTTTGGGCGGTTATGACGCTGATCGCATTGGGCACCTTGCTGTGGCGCTGGGGACGCGCAGAGTTGCGCGATGAGCATCAATTCGCGAATATCCTCAGCCGCGAGTCAATGTTTGTCCTGAACAATGTCGTGTTTGTGGCGCTGTTCGCCGCTATTTTTTGGGGCAGTTTTGGTTTGCCGATTACATCCGAGCTTTTCCTGGGCAAAGAGGTGACGATCGGAGCCGATACATTTGAATTTTATGTGGCGCCGCTATTCATCGCGATGTACATACTAATGGGTGTGGCGCCGCTTTCAGCCTGGGGCACAATGTCGGCCGCGCGTTTGGGCGGGGCGCTCAAGCTGCCACTGGTATTGACGCTGCTTAGCGTCATCGCCCTGATCGTGAGCGGGACGGGCGCGTCAGTCGCGGTTCTGGGCTATGGCGTCGTCCTGTTCGCCGGTTATGTCGCGCTTTATGAGATCTACCGCGGGGCGCAGGCGCGGCGGCGCAACTTAGGAGAAAGCCCGCTGCGCGCGCTGGCGGCGCTGTTCGGACGCAATCAGCGGCGTTACGGGGGTTATATCGTGCATCTGGGTGTGACCGTGATCGGCATTGGCGTGATCGGCAGCACAGTCTTTCAGACCGAGGTGCAGCACACGCTGGCGCGGGGTGAGACGGTCAGTGTTGGGGATTACGCCCTGCGCTATGATGATTACACGCGGGCGCAAGCGGTTGATGGCCGGATGATGAGCATCACCGATGTAACCGTGCTGCGGGATGGCGGTGAGATTGCGCGAATTCGACCGCGGATCGACGACTACCCGCAGATGCCGATGACGATCGCGGGCGCGCACAGTACGCTGGAGAATGACTTTTATGTGCTGCTGATCCGCGGTGATCAGGAGCGCGCGACATTCCGGATTTATATCAATCCGCTGGTAAACCTGGTCTGGTGGGGTGGCATCCTGCTGATTATCGGTACGGCGGTCGCGGCGTATCCGAAAGTGCTGCCGGCGCGGCGGGAAGGGAAGCGGGAAGCAGCGTGATGGGTTTTCTACCGTTCGCTCGTGCGAGTCAACCCCACCACCGGCCCCTCCCCCACTGGGAAGGAAGGGGTGGCTTTGCCTTAAGAGCGCGTGTCGGCGGCGACCGGCGAATCAGTGCGGGAATGTCGTATGGCCAACCCCACCCCCGGCCCCTCCCCATAGCAATGGGGAGGGGTGCCTTGTGGACCTTAGATGCTGGGTCTGGTGGGGTCGGGAATGTGATGCAACGGGCAGGATTCGTCCGCTTGTCTCGTCATTCATGCGCTCGCGTGATTGGGCTGTTGATCGTCCTGCTGATGACATCGATCTTGGTCAGGGCGCAGGTTGAGGGCGCGACAGACAACGATGTGATTCGGGTGGCGGAGCGGATGTATTGCCCGGTCTGCGAGAATATCCCGCTGGACGAATGCCAGACGACCGCCTGCCTGGAATGGAAAGAAGAGATTCGGGCGCAGCTGGCGGCGGGGCGCGGGGCGCAAGAGGTGATCGACAGCTTCGTCGCGCGCTTCGGTGACCATGTCGTAGGTGTGCCGCAGGATCCACTGTTGCGGACCCTGGCCATCATTGCGCCTTTACTGGCGACCCTGACTGCGCTAGGCGTCGGCGTGGTCACGTTCAAGCGCTTCAGTCTGCGTCAAGAGCTCAGTCTCGACGATGAAGGCGTGGGCGGGGAAGTGTCTGACGACGTCTATCGGCGGCGTTTGGAAGAAGACGTTCTGGCGCGACGATGAAAGAAATCGAGAAGCTGGAGTTTCTGGCGGGGGGCAAGGCGAAGGGTGCGCGCAAGGGGTTGACCCCCGGCTCAATGGCGCTGCTCGCCGCTGTACTGGTCGCGGCGATCGCGCTTGGTTTGCAGTTGGCCCGGCAGAATATGCGGCAACCGACCAGTGGCCCGGCGCCGGACTTCCAGCTCGACTTATTCGATGGCGGCCAGTTCCGGCTTTCCGATCATCGAGGTCAGGTGGTTATGCTAAATTTCTGGGCGAGCTGGTGCCCGCCTTGTCGCGACGAGGCGCCGGAATTGCAGGCCTTGTACGCGGATTATCGCGACGCGGGATTTACGCTGGTTGGCGTGAATATGTTGGAGAGTGCGCCGGCGAAGGCGCGCGCATTCATCGACGAGTTCGGGATCACCTATGCGAATGGTGAAGATACGGGTCAACGGGTGACAAATCTGTATCACGTGGAAGGACCGCCGGAGAGTTTTTTGATTGACCGGCGGGGCAACGTGCGGCGGTTTTACCTGGGCAGCATCAACTATGACACGGTGAGCGCCGCCATCGAAGCGTTGCTGGCGGAGGCGTCATGAGTATCGCCGGTCTCTTGATTGCGCTCGTATTGACCCTGGCCGCGCTGGCGATCGTGGTTCAGCCGCTGTTACGATCGGCGCGGGGAGCAGACATGGGCGCGACCAGCCTCGCATTGCAGCGAGACAGGCTGACGGTCTATTATGCGCGCGTGCTGACGAATATCCGTGACCTGGACGAAGATTTCGCCACAGGCAAGATCGGGCAAGAAGACTACGAGACGGAGCGCGAAGTCTGGGCGCAGCGGGGCATTCGGCTGCTGCGCGTGCAGGATCAAGTGGATGCGGAGCGCAGTCTGGCGGGCGCTGGTTCGGATGCGGAGCGCATCGACCGGGCGATTGAAGAGGCGGTATCCGCATACCGCGATGGGACGCGGCCCGACCTTGACAAGTTGACAAGCGAGAAAGAGCGCTAGTTGTGCTCCGCGCGCTGCTGACGCTGCTGCTCCTATTAATGTTGAATGCCTGCGGGGGATTGAGCGGGGAGCCGGAGATCATCGCGACCGCCCCGCCACAGCCGGCTGCCGACCCGGCGACAAATCTTGCGACCCAGTGGCAGCCGAACATTGAAAAGGGCGCGGCGCTATTCGCCGAACATTGCACGGAATGTCATGGCAGCGGCGGCGATGGGCGCGGTGACCTGGTTTTAGCGGGCAGCATCGCGCAGCCGCTTGATATGACCGATCGCGTCTTGGTCGGGGCGAAAGCTCCACTGCAATGGTTCGAAATTATCAGCAAGGGCAAGATCGAAAATTTGATGCCACCCTGGGAGAACGCGCTCCCTGAGAAAGAGCGCTGGGATGTGACACTCTACGCCTATACGCTCGCCTACGACGAGGCGCAGCTGAAGCTGGGCGAGCAAGTTTGGCAGGAACAGTGCGGCGACTGCGCACTACCCACGCTGATCCCGCCAGTTTATAGCGATGACGACTATGGCGCGCAGTTGAATCGCGACCTATTTGCTTCGGCGCTGACGGTTGAAGAGCAAGCGGCGGCCGTTGCTTACGCGCGGATGGAGTCGCTGGCTTACGAGGATCGCGCCGAGCAGCGAGAGACGCCCGGTGATATCAAGGGGCGGGTTGCGCATGGCACCGTTGGAGGCCTTGTGCCGGCGGATACGGTTGTACAGCTGCAATACGGCAACGCTGACGCGGGTTTCAGTCTGGCGGAGACGCCGGTCGACGAATCGCTAGGTTTCACGTTTGAGGAACTGACGCTGACGAACGATCTCAATTATGTGCTCGGCGTGGTCTACAAAGGGCGATTGTTCAGTCGGCATCTTGCGGCGGAGGAAGCGAGTGATCTGACGATCACGGTTTACGATGTGACGGAAGATCCGCTTGTAATCAGTGTGGGGCGGATCGATCTGTATGTCGAAGCGGTCAAGTTGGCGGAACTGGGCAGCGGTCTGTACATTACGCAGATCATCGGTTTTCGCAATAGCAGTGACCGCATCTATACAAGCGGGCGCCGATTTGATGATGGGCGGGAAGCCGTCTTGCTGGTGCAGTTCCCGCAAGGCGCGCAAGCATTGAGCAATGACGCGGGCGGCCGTTATGTCTTCATCGAGGACGTGGGACAACTGCCGAATTCTGTGATCGATACCCTGCCGGTTCCGCCGGGCAACAAGCATCAAGTGATCCTGGAATACTTCCTGCCTCTTGCCGGGTCGGCGCAATTCGAGCAGGATTTCAACAACGTCGTCGATGCCGAGCTGCGCGTGATGCTGTCAGCGGGACTGGACGTCGTCAGTGATACATTGTCCCTGGAGAATGAAGAGCAAGTGACCAAGGATGCGCGCGTCTATGCCGGCCGGCTGCAGATGGAGCGTGAGGCGCGTCTCAGTTTTGTCATCAGCGGCGATTCTCTTATTGCAAGCCGCGGCGAAATGATTGTGACGCAAGATCAGCTGGCGATCCTCATCCTCAGTGCCGGCGTACTCGGCGCCGCACTCTTCGGAGGACTGGGTTACCGGCAGTGGCGGAAAGGGACGCCGACGAGTGAAATCGAGCGCTTGGCGCAGGAACTGGCGCGGCTGGACGACGCTCACGATCAGGGGCGGCTCAATCATGATCTTTGGCATCAGAAGCGGCGCGAACTCAAGGCGCGACTGGCTGAGTTAATGGGCGTGGCGGAATAACCGAGCATGGGCAATGAGCAGGCAATTATAGAAGTTGAAGACCTGGTCAAGGTGTACGGTCTGCGGCCGGCACTTAAGGGCGTAAACTTCAGCGTCCAACGGGGGGAATTCTTGCGACTGTTGGGCGCGAACGGCAGCGGCAAATCAACGCTGCTGCGCACGCTGAGCGGCTTGAGCAAGCCTACCAGCGGGCGGATCCGCATCGGGGGCTGGGAGATGCCGCGCGAGGCGATGGCTGTGCGAGCGCAGATCGGCCTGGTCGCGCACCAACCCTTGCTATACGAAAATCTGACGGCACGGGAGAACCTTCACTTTTTTGGCAAGCTCTACGCGATCGAGGCCGATGAGCGGGAGCAGCGCAGCGCCGATTTGCTGCGGCGCGTAGAACTGCACAAGCGAGCGGACAGCCTGGTGCGAACATTTTCTCGCGGGATGAAGCAGCGGCTGAGCATCGCGCGGGCACTCGTGCATCAGCCGGATTTGCTGCTGCTGGACGAACCATACAGTGGCCTGGATCAGGACGCTGGCGCCCTGCTCGATGAATTGCTGGCGGCGGCGCGGCAGGTGGGTCAAACAATCATCATGAGCACACATCAGCTAGAGCGCGCCGCAACAGCGGCTGAACGCAGCTTGATCTTGTCCGGCGGCAGAATCAGTTTCGACGGTCGCCTCGCTGGGGACGAAACTGCCGACGTGTATCGGCAAGCCAGCGAGGCGCCGATAACATGAAAACGCCCTTCACTGCCGCGGTATTGGCCATCGTTAGCAAGGATCTGCGCGCCGAGATCCGCTCACGGGAGCTGCTGAGTGTCATGGCGCTCTTCGCGCTGCTGAGCGTTCTGGTCTTCAGCTTCGCGCTGGAGCTGGATCGGGCGGCGCGGGAGGAGTCAATCAGTGGCGTGCTCTGGGTGACGCTAATCTTCGCGAGTTTGCTGGGTTTCAATCGCAGTATGGCGGCCGAGCACGATCAAGGCAATTTCGATGCGCTGCTATTGGCGCCGGTCTCGCGCTCGGCGATATTCGTCGGCAAGCTAGTCGGCAATTATCTCTTCACGCTCATCGTCGGGCTGGTGCTGCTGCCGCTGATGACGGTGCTATTTGGACTGAATATGCTGGAGGGCTGGCTGCTCGTGACCACGATCGTCGGGGTCTTCGGGTTTTCGACAATCGGGACGCTGCTGGCGACGATGACGGCGCAGACGCGGGCGCGCGAGGCGCTGCTGCCGATCGCGCTGCTGCCGGTTGTGCTGCCATTCTTGCTGACGGCAGTGCGGGCGACGAAGGGCATTCTCAGCGGCGCGCCACTGTCCGAGTGGCAGGTCTGGCTGCAGCTGCTGGCGGCGGTCACCGTGATCTATTTCTCGCTATGCTTGCTCTTGTATGAATTCGTCGTGGAAGAATGAGCGCTTTGAGGACGCCGCAATCCAGTATTCGGATCGACAAAGTTAAACCTTCATATGGCGTAATCTATTGATAGAATTCTGTAGATTTTATCAACCTCGGGTGGGAAGAATGAGAGAAAAGAACAAGCCAACGCTGTCGGGAAATCCGATAGCGGTAGGGCCACAGCCCCTGTTACTGCGACTACTGACAATCGCTACCGTCCTGGGTTTCGCCGCCACGCTGGCATTGGGGCTATTCGTGGCGGGCCGGGATATCCAGCAAGGCGAGATTCAGCGCATCTTCTATATTCACATGCCGGCTTTCTTTGGCGCGTTCACCGCATTCGGCGCGGCGGTGGTTGGCGGCATCATGGTTCTGGCGCGAAAAAGCGAAACCTGGGACAAGATTGCGCTGGCCGGCGTCGAAGTCGGTTTGGCCTTTGCGCTGATCAATCTCTTGACCGGCTCGATCTGGGCGCGCCCGATCTGGAATACCTGGTGGACCTGGGATCCGAGGCTGACGTCGGCCGCCATCATGTGCCTGACCTATGCCGCGTATCTGATGCTGCGCGCGGGAATCGAGGATCCGAATCGCAAGCGCGCTTTTATGTCAGTCTACGGGATTTTCGCCTTCGTAAGCGTCTTGATGACGCTGTTCATCATTCGCATCGTGCCGGAGACGATCCATCCGGTGATCGTGGGCGCGAGCCCGCAAAATGCGCAGGGCGGCTTTGAGGCGACAAGCGGCGTGGTGTTGGCGTTGCTGCCGAGCCTGCTGCTTTGGCTGACACTGATGCCAATCACGCTGATGTGGCACCGCGTACGGCTGGAGAGGCGGCTGGAAGCGCTGAATCTGCTGAAGATACGCGTGCTGAGTGAGTAAACGCCAATGAGATCAATTTCAATACTTCCCGTTATGCTGCTGGCGCTGTTGACAGTCGCTATCGTTGCGGGACAAGACGATGATATTTCGCTGCGGTATTTCCAATCAGCGGCGTTTAACGCGCCGATTCTGGAAGGTTGGGAAGATCAGAGCACTGAGGATGTCGCGCAGTTCTACTTGCCGACGGCGCAGACGACCATTCGTACAGCGATTGTAAGAGGCGGAGACGCCATTGCCGCCGCAGAGTCCGATCTCGCTCGTCTTTTAGAAATGCAGATCACGCCACCTGTATATCAGGACAAGGTAAATCTGGCGGACGGCACCTGGGCGGTGCTGGTCTACGAGCTTGATGCCGCGACGACGGCGTCTGTTGTGGCGCGGCAGGACAATAGCCAAGTGGTGGTCGTCAGCTTCGTCGAGAGAAATCCGGTGGCGCGAACGGTCATGCTGTCGATTGCGCAATCGGATGAATCGCAGGACGCGGCGACGGCGGAAATCACAGTGGCGCTCGAGGCACTGGCCGGCAGCAGCCTGAATGATTTGGAAGAATCCGAGTCCCTGGATTTGCCGAGCGGGCGCTGGACCGCGCATAAGGGCGTGGCCGTCACGGCATTGGGCATGGTCTTCGGCAATGACAGTTTTATCGCGTTGCAAGAAGGTGAGATCGGCGATTTGGCAGCGCTGGCGGATGCCTGGAACCGGACACTGCTGGGCTTCTTTGTCACGCCGGATAATTCTGCTTACCTGGCTTTGGGACTGATTGTCGTATTCGTGATAATGGGGACGCTTCTCTTCAGTTTCGTGTGGCGATCGCGTGGTATCCAGAAGGATCTGGCGCTGATTGAGGCTTTGGAGCGGGAGGATGGATGAGCGCGAATCGGCCGTCGGCGATCCTTGCAGTTTTCATGGATGCCGCCTTTCTCCGTGATGCGCAACCAATACGGTGAGCGGGCGTATAGAGAATCAGTGATGAAAGCTAGCCGAGGACGACTGTAATGACTGAGGAGATGAATCCGCTACCGGAAGAGCCGGAGGATGATGAGGCGCAGACCCCGCTCGAGCAATTCATTTTTCATCAGCGCCGCGGCTTGGAAGAATTCGGCAAGGCGATGGAATCTCTTTTGCCCCCGGGATTCACGGAGCATACGCAGAAGGCCGGCAACGAATTCGCCACCGGGTTCCGTGTGTTGATCGATGCCGCGATCGATGAAATCAAGAAGGCGAGCGAGATGGAAGATCCCGATGCGCGGCAGGCGGCGGAGGATGAACGGCAAGCGAGCGCCAACCTGTCGGCGGAAGAAGAAGACGAAGACGGAACCGGCGGCAAGAGCCAGAAAATCAAAGTCGAATTTGACGACTGAACAAGAACTCAAAGATGCAGGCAGGTTGTGTCTGTCCGACTCCCTGAAACTACACGCAATCGGGCAATCATATACATAAGTCGCCAATCTAAAGGAACGATATGCGTTACTCAGATCGACTTGAACTGTACCAACAAATAGAAAAAGAACGAAATTCCGTGGTTCTGACGTATGTAACAAGCGACCGACTAGGTATGGAAACCTCAATCGCACCTGATGTCATTGATCCGTTCGTCGATCTTCTTGACATGATTGGGCCGGTGAACCGCATATCTCTTATCCTGCACACTAGCGGAGGTCAAACCCTTGCGGCTTGGCGTCTCATAAATCTTATACGTATGTTCTGTGACGAACTTGAAGTTTTGGTGCCTTCGAAAGCACTGAGCGCCGGCACATTGATGTCCATCGGCGCGGATAAGATCGTCATGACCAAACAGGCCGTCCTAGGCCCAATTGATCCTAGTGTCAGCAGTCCTCTAAATCCTCAAGTCAATGTAGGAGGTCAACCAAGGCAAGTTTCAGTCAGCGTCGAAAGTGTTCGCGGTTATCTGAATCTCACTCGAAAAGAACTGGGAATTGCGGACACACAGCATCTCACTAGAGTCCTCTTGGATTTGTCCAGTCATATCCATCCTGTTGTTCTTGGCGACATATTTCGAAGCACAGAACAGATTCGATTCTTGGCAAGAAAGCTTCTGCCCCGCCAAGTTAAGGACGAAACGAATATCGAATCTATCGTTGATTTCCTATGTGCGGATTCCGGCAGCCATGACTATACAATTGACAGAAGAGAGGCTTCTGGTTTAGGATTGAAGGTAGAAAAGCCCTCTCATGGATTATACGATCTGTTGAAAAAGGTTCATCTGAGTTACACTAAGGAGCTACAACTACTTGAGCCTTACACTCCCAAAGAGTTGTTTGCCGAAGATAATGCAGGTACACTTCAATACAGTATCCCTCGCGCTCTAATTGAGGGAACTGTTGGCGGATGTTATACTTTTGTTTCTGAAGGAATCATGACACTTATGCAAATTCAGGAAGATGCCAGTCCCATTCCACAGCAATTGATTAATGACAACAGGACACTTGAAGGATGGAGAAAAATAGCTTGAAACGATACAATCCGTCGACCGGTGACAGAAGCTCGTATTATCGCGAAACTACGGCCGTCAATGATCTTGCCGCGTTTAACTCTAGCGCCGCGTTAGGGAATTTGGCTGACGTAATGAAGTGCGGCCCCGTGACATTCCCCAACATACTTGCACCCGACTCTTTTAGGCATATCCCGCTTGGAAGCACAGAAATCTCCGAACCGCACAAGACAGATAAGCGGTGATGATTTGCCGTTACGGTTCGTATCGTACCGCGTCACGACCGGCAAGCCAGCTTCCACTTGCAAGATATAACATAAGCTGCATACGCAAATAACCGGCACGGAATCGGCTGCTGCCATCCATACCCGCATGACACGGTCAATTGGCTGGCTACTTGGCTGTGCAGTACCCTTCCACTACATAAATCGACGGCGTATCGTCGCTCTTACCTCAGGACGCTTGATCCTCGAAGCGGATGTTGAGGAATCTGTCCTCGAATTTGGCGCTGGTGATTTCGAGGTGCTGCAACTCGGCCGGCAGGACGATATTGCGGCGGTAGGGTCCGACGCTCAGGGTGATTTCCTCACGCGAGCGATAGAGATCGAGCTGCTCTTTGCGGGCGAAGCCGATCGGCACGCGCAGCATCCAGGTTGAATCGCCATCGACTTGCTCGAGCTTGTGCACCACGCCATCAAACATGCGCTCAGCCGGGTTTAGATCGCCATACAATGCATCGGCGAGGCGGCGCAGCGTCTCGAGACCGCCGACTTCTTCGCTGAAGAGGGGCGCTTTGAGCATCGGCAGACTGCCGAAGGCTTCGCCGATAAATTCGATGTTGCGAGCCTGACGCTCTTTCCAGGTGTCGAAGAAGGGATCGACAACTTCATCGGGAATGAGGCGGTTCACCAGGATGGCATCGGTGGCGTAGTCATAGAGGTTGAGATAGGTGTAGGTGCGCTGCGTCTCGCGAATGACCATGCGTTCCGGATTGACGACCAGGCGAATGCTGGCGTGTTCCGGATCGGTGAGCAATTCGCGCACGCCGTCCAGCGTATCGAAGAGCAGCTGTACCTGATCCCAGGCGTTTTCAGCAATGTCGATGCCGATATCGTTCTTCTTGCTGCGGGCGAATAGCTTTTGCACTGGGCGGATGACGCTGTCGAGGCCACGGGCAATGCGCATCAGGCGTTCGACCCACCAGCGCGTCACATCCGGCAGGCTGAGCAGACGGATGGTTTCGGCGGTGGGCGCGGCGTCCACAATGAGTACATCATATTCGTCCGCCTGGAAGTATTCGCTGATCCAAAGGAGCTGCGCGCCTTCTTCCAGGCCGGGGATGATGGTGACTTCGGCGGCGTTGACCTTGGCGATGCCCTGGCGATTGAAAAAGGCGCCGAGATATTCCTGGATTTTGCCCCAATACTTCTGCATGGAATAGCGGGTATCGAGCTCTTGCGCCCAGAGGTTCTCGGCGATCTGCGTGGCTTCAGGACCGACCTCGACATCAAGCGCGTCGCCGAGGCTGTGGGCCGTATCCGTACTGACGACAATTGTCTTCATGCCTAGCTCGGCGCATCGCAAGGCGGTCGCTGCCGAGATACTCGTCTTGCCAACCCCGCCCTTGCCCGTATGCACAATCACGCGCATCACATCACCTTTGGCTGCTGTTTTGCTGGATAAATCGACATCTCTAATGATTGCATTTCACATACCAGTATACGCAGGTTGCGCCAGAAAGTAGCGTTAGAAACACATTGAAGCGGGCGAAGTCGGCGCTTGACAAAGCACAGGCGACAATCCAAACTTTCCGCTTACCCATTCCAATCGAAAGAGGAGAGTTCGTTATGCGTCCGATCGTACATGTCGAGATTCCGTCCAGCGATAATGCTGCTGCCAAAGCCTTTTACAAGCGCTTGCTAGGCTGGGAAGCGCAAGAGATCCCCATGTCAGAAGACTTCACTTACGTCATGTTTGATATGGGCAACATGAGCGCCGCATTATCGCCGGTCAGTGAAGAAGATCATATTGGTCCCGGCGATATCATTCTTTACTTCGACAGCGATGACCTGGATGCCGATATGGCGCGCGTGCCTGAACTGGGCGGGCAGGTGATTCTGCCGCGGCAGGATATTCCCGGTTTCGGTTCGCTGGGCATATTCACGGATCCGACGGGCAATCGGGTAGCGTTCTGGCAGAATGCGAATCCCGGTCAGGGATAATTCGGACCAAGCCCTAAGACGTATTTGGTACGCAAAATAAGCATGTCATGCGGGCGACTCAGTGGGTCGCCCCTATAATTTCCAGATAATGAGAAGACTTCACTATGGCTGAATATCCGCTGTTGAAGGATATGTTCGACAGGCGATTGGTCGAGCAGATCGCCGAGCGAATCTGTGCTGTTCATACCAGCTTTGATCTTGACGCATTTGTGACGGCCGTTATGGCCGAGCTCGGTGGGCTTGAACTCAAGCAGCGCTTCGCTCTGATCGCCGACAAGCTACGCGATTATTTGCCGGAAGACTACCCCACCGCCGTTGCCATTCTGGTGGAGATTCTGGATGATGCAGACGGTCGGTTCGCGCCAATCGACGACGCCGGCTTTCGGCTTTTGCCGATTCCAACATTTGTCTATCGGCATGGGCTTGACCACCCGCAGGCGTCGCTGGACGCCATGCATATCATCACGCGCTACTCCTCGTGCGAAGGCGCGATACGACCCTACATCATCAATCATCCGAAGCTGACGCTGGATAGATTGCATCAATGGGCGCTGGATGCGAACGAGCATGTGCGGCGTCTGGTCAGCGAAGGCAGCCGTCCGCGCTTGCCCTGGTGGCCGCCGTTGCGGGAATTTATCGCCGATCCGCCGCAGGGTCTGGCTTTGCTTGAACATCTCAAAGATGATCCTTCACTTTATGTTCGGCGGTCGGTGGCCAATCATTTCAACGACATCGCCAAGGATCATCCGGAAATGGTGCTTGAGCGAATGGCGAATTGGAAGGCGGGCGCGTCGGCGGAGCGGCTCTGGCTGATCAATCATGCGCTGCGCACCTTGGTGAAGCGGGGCGACAGGCGGGCGCTGGAGATCCTCGGCTATGGGCCGCCGAATGTCGAGATGAGCCGGCTGCGGCTGTCGCCGTCTGTATTGCAGTTCGGGAATGAGTTGGCGTTCTCGTTTGAGCTGCGCAATGCGGACGATGAAGCGCAGAATTTGATGATCGACTTCATTATGCATTTCGTCAAAGCGAATGGATCGATCGCTCCGAAGGTATTCAAGTTGAAAAAGATGAAGCTGATGTCAGGCGAATCGGCGACGGTGAGCAAGCGAATGGCGATCCGTCCCATATCGACGCGCCGGTATTATCCGGGACGTCAGCGGCTGGAGATTCAGGTCAATGGGCGGATACTTGATGGCGCTGACTTTGAGCTTGTGATGGATTAGGCACCGCCTCAATTGCCATCTCCAAGCCAAAGCACGGGGACAGCAGCAGCTATAACCACCGAGTACACCGAGGATACAGAGGGCTCCGAGTTCATGATTGGGGTGCTTCGGATTTTACCTTCTTTCGGCGATTCTGACCTTGCAGTCGCACACGCTTGCCTTTAGATTCATTAAGAATTCTGCGTTCGATTACTTTGGCAGGAGTTGGATCTTATGCGCGTGCCCTCATCAAGTCTTTTTACTCCCCTACCGCTTGAAACTGCATTCAATTGCGATCGCGCGACACTGGATGAGCGGTTGAAGCTGCGCGAGGATGATGCCTTCGGAAGCAGCAGCTATCGCGGCATTCCCTTTCAATTTGGCGCTGAGAACCGGCCGAACGCCATTTTGCTGGATGGCAATGAGGTGAGTATCGCCACGTCTGAATTGCGCGCCAGCTATCTCGTCTTCGCGCATATCGTGGAAGAACGGCCGCTGAGACTGCCTGCTGATCTGGCCGATTATCAGGGCGAGATTCATCATGATGGCGCGACGCCGGGCAACGATCTGGGAGACCTGGTGGCGGCGTATCAGCTGATGTATGCGGACGGCAGCGCCGCCACAGTACCGATTCGGCGGCGATTCGCCATTCAGCAGCCGCGAATCGAATGGGGCGCCAGCGCGTTCGCCGCGGTGCCGCACTTGCAAGATACGGTGGTCGTGAGCAATGCGGAATCGTTCAACTTGGGACGGGCGCCAGAGACCGGCTATGGACATGGCGAGAACCGTCACGGCAGCGGACGGGACGAAGCAGGGGAGCCTATTTGGCTTTATGCCCTGCCCAACCCGAACCCGGACAAGGCGATCAGCGAGATTCGGCTGGTGGCGAAAGAGGAACGCGCCTTGATCTTCGGCATCAGCGTGACGCAGCTGGAAGCGCATCCGCTGCGAGCGCAAGTGCGACGCAAGCTGGCGCTGCCCTTGCCCGATGGCGTTGGCTTCAATGCAATCGGCGAGTTGGACGGCGTCGAAATCGATCTGGGGCTGGTGATATCGGCGCGGGCGATGCTGGAATATGACCAAGAGAGATGGTTCGGCGAGGCGACGAATGTGCAGCCGCTGCGCTCGGAGTCGGTCGCGATCATCGAGTACGCGGCGCATCCGCGGGCAAAGTTGTTTCTGAGCGCGGAAGATGGCGGGCGGCACGTCTACGATTTGAGCCGCTTCGGCGATTCAGTAATCGAAGTGGCGGAAGCGCGGCAACTGGTGCGCGTCAAGGTGGTGGACTCGGCTGGCCGTGAAGTCGCGGTGCGGATTCACTTTCACGGCGCGCATGGAGAGTATCTGCCGCCGCGCGGCAGTCATCGGCGTGTCAATGGCAACTGGTTCGAGGATAACTACGGGGAGTTCGTCAACAGCCTCAATCAGTATGCCTACATTCACGGGCGTTGCGAAGTCGACATGCCGCTGGGCGAGGTCTTCGTCGAGATCACGCGCGGCTACGAGATCCGGCCGATCCGCCACAGTATTGAGGTAACTGTGGAGACGGACGAGATCACGTTTACCTTGGACAAGGTGCTGGATTGGGGCGAGCGCGGCTGGGTAACGGCTGATACCCACGTGCATTTTCTCAGTCCGCAGACGGCTTGGCTGGAAGGCGCGGCTGAAGGCGTCAATGTGGTGAACCTGCTGGCCAGCCAATGGGGCGAAATGTTCAGCAATGTTTCGGACTTTGACGGGCGCACGACCATTGGCGCAAAGGACTTCGGCGGCGATGGCGAGTTTCTGGTGCGGGTGGGCACGGAGAATCGCATGCAAGTGCTGGGTCATATTTCGCTGCTGGGATATTCGGGCGCCATGATTCATCCGCTTTGCAGCGGCGGTCCATCGGAATCGGCGATCGGGGACGCGCTCGAGGTCAGCATGGCCGAGTGGGCGGAGCGCTGCATCGCGCAGAACGGGCTGGTGGTTTTGCCGCATGCGCCGAATCCGCAAGCGGAGCGCGCCGCCGATATCGTGCTGGGTTTGGTGCACGCCATTGAATTGATGACCTTCAATCCTTTCGATTGGCAGATCACGCCCTACGGACTGCTGGATTGGTACCGTTATCTCAACCTGGGTTATCAGATACCAGTGGTGGGCGGGTCAGACAAGATGGCCGCCGCTTCGCTATTGGGCGGCATCCGTACCTATTCACAAATGGGTGAGCGAGACTTCACCTACGAGAATTGGATGGAGAGCGTCAAGGCGGGCAATACATTCGTGACGGTGGGTCCGCTGCTGGAGTTGACAGTAGAGGGTCTGGCGCCGGGGAGCCAACTTGAATTGCCGGCGGGCGGCGGGACGGTTAATGTCTCTTGGCGCGTTGAGAGCGCTGCCCTGCCGATCGAAAAGGTTGAGGTGGTCGTGGGTGGTTTCGGCGTCGAGGGGCAATCGGCAGGTGGCAAATTACGCGCGTCCGGCAGCTGCGAAATCGTCGTGAGAGAGTCGACCTGGGTCGCCTTGCGCGTGCGAGGAAGTCACGCGGGCCAGGCGGGCGATATCGCCGCGCATAGCAGTTGTGTGCAGGTGCGGGTCGACGGGCGGCGTCCATTCAAGCAGGCGGATGCGCTGGCGGTGTTGGAGCAGATTGAAGGGGCGATCGCTTTCATTGACACGCTGGCGCCACGGCCGGAGGCGCAGCAGTACAAGAAAATACGGGCGACGGTGGAGGCGGCGCATAATCGACTGCATCAGCTGATGCATCGGCAAGGGATTTATCACCAGCATAGCCCGTTGCATGGGCATGGCGAGCATTGATCTATCGCCGGATGGGTAGAACAACGGAGAACGAATGCGCGCAGTTGCCACAGTCGCTCACAGCATTTGCACTGAAGTTCTACACAATTCAGATAACCTACGATGCTCAACACACTAGAGTAGGGGCGACCCATTGGGTCGCCCTCTGAGCAACTGGCTCTGCCCTCAAAGAGTACGCCGAAAGCAAAATCGCCTTACTGGCTCTGCCCTCTTGTCATTCAACATACATTTTATCGTCTGCCCACCGTGCAGGGTTTTCGACTATGTATTTTCGAATCTGATTCAGCGTCGTTTCATCACGGATAATATGTTCATAATAATTGCGTTGCCAGATGGTATTCGGCGGAGCATTTGAAAGAGACCTGCTACGTTTGGTGACAGCGGATTTGAATTGCCCTACCACCGCACCTAGTGAACCGGAATTCAAAGATGTGGCGGGTACTGTTTTTCCGCCGGCACAATCAGACGGTACAGGATCACTTTCATTCTCAAGAATATTGATAATACCGTGTAGATGATTCGGCATAACAGTATACGAGTCAAGTTCGACGATTCTGCGTTTGTCAGCAATTTGACACCAAAGATCCTGAACAAGCTGACCCATGTCGTTGAGGATTATTTGGCCGTTGGTTATATGTCCAAACAGGCAGGCTTTTCGGAACGTGCAAATTGTCACGAAGTATGAGCCGGACAGTCTGTAGTCGTATCCACGCAAACGAATTGATCGGCGGCTGAAGAATGCGCGTTCAGAATGCTGCATGAGACATAATCCAGTTCTTTAGGGTGACCCAATGGGTCGCCCCTACGGTTTTCCGCAAAACTGAAGGAGACGGGAGAACTGAGCGACTTTGCTCTAAGTGAGGTTGTCGGGTGTGGGTTCGACGATGATGTTGGTGAATTCGAAATTCTGTTTGTTGCGATATTGGTTGTTTTCCGCGTGGTTGACTTCGACCAGGGTGACCGCCGTGCCTAGCCCTTCAAGGATAAACTTCGTGTGCCATTCGCCGGATTGCTGGACATTGCGGTAATAAGCCAGCCGACCCTTGGTATCCAGGCGCGACAGTTTGAATTTGGCGCGATTGAATTTCATGCCGCTTAGATCGTTCAGCAGGGTTTTGCGCTGCGCTTCGTTGAGAAATGCCATGGCTGTTCCTTGCTCGCGTACAAGACTGAAATCTGAGATAATTGTAGCTGCCGCAGCGGCCAGCCACAACAGGATTTATCCGGAAGCGCCATGCAGACTTTTTCGGTACACGAGATCACGCGCTACATCCACGATCTGTTTGATGCGGACGATATTCTGGCCGATGTCTGGGTGCGCGGCGAAGTCTCCAATTTGACCAAGGCGCGGTCGGGTCATTGGTATTTCACCATCAAGAATGCGACGGCGCAATTGCGCTGTGTCATGTTCCGCGGGGCGGCACGGACAGTCCGCGCCGATGTCGATACCGGCGATGTGATCTTGGTGCATGGGCGCGTCAGCGTCTACGACGCGCGGGGTGAATATCAGCTGTATGCCGATCAGGTTGAAGCGGTGGGCAGCCTGGGCGATCTGCATGTGCAATTTGAAGCGCTGAAGGCGAAGCTGGATACTGAGGGCCTGTTTGATCCGGCGCGGAAACGACCGATACCGACATTCCCCAAGCGAATCGGCATCGTCACCTCCCCTGGCGCAGCCGCCTGGCACGATATGCAAAACGTGCTGCGGCGGCGCTTCCCGCTGGTGGAACTAATCTTGAGCCCGACCTTGGTGCAAGGCACAGAGGCGCCGCCGCAGATTGTTGCTGCCCTGGCAAAACTGAACAGCCGCAGCGATGTCGATGTGATCATCATCGCGCGTGGAGGCGGTTCGCTGGAAGACTTATGGTGTTTCAATGACGAGACGGTGGCTCGGGCGGTCGCGGCGAGTCGGGTACCGGTAATCAGCGGCATCGGGCATGAGATCGACTTCACGATCGTTGATTTTGTCGCTGATCTGCGCGCGCCCACACCGTCCGCGGCGGCCGAACTGGCGACGCCGAACCGGGACGATTTACTGCTGGATTTGGATCGCCTGCGGGCGGGCGTCACCGGGGTCGTCAGCAGCGGGCTGGCCGATCGCGCGCGCGATCTAAGCCGGCTGCAAAGCGCGCTGCGTTTCGTGTCGCCATCGAAAACGGTGCGTCAGGCTCAGCCTGGTGTCAGCGAGCTGAGAGGACGACTGGAGCGTGCGGCGCAATCCCAATTCGGACGATTGCGCGAGCGCCTGGCAAATACCGCCAAGGCGATGGAAACGGCCAACCCCCAGCACATCTTGTCGCGTGGTTACGCGCTGGTGCGCGACGAGAGCGGCATGGTCATTCGGGGGGCGGCGCAGGTCAGCAGGAATCAGCGATTGAACGTACAATTAGCCGTAGATGAGATCAATGTCAGGGTCGACGACTGATGGACGATATTTCACGTCTGAGTTATGAAGCGGCTTATCAAGAATTGGAGTCGCTGGTCGGTCAACTGGAAAGCGGCGAATTGTCACTGGAAGACTCGGTGGCGCTGTATGAGCGTGGACAGCAGCTGTCGGCGCACTGCCAAGCGCTGCTGGAGGATGCCGAGCTCAAGATCAAAACGGTGGACGATGCCGAGTAGACCAGAAAAGCGGCCGAAGCAGCCAAGGCACGGCGGATGATGGACTTCAGCAAGATCCCGGCGCCGGCGGAAAAGAATATCTCGGTGCGCGTCAAAAGCGCGGCGGAACGGGCGGTGCGGCAGGGGCATCCCTGGGTGTTTGAGGACGCGATCCTAAAGCAGAGCCACCTGGGCAATGCCGGCGATCTGGCGGTCATCTACGACCATGAGAAGAACAACTTTTTGGCCGTCGGATTGTATGATCCGCTGTCGCCGATACGCATCAAGGTTTTGCAGTCGCTGCAGCCGATACGGATCAACCGCGCGTTCTTCGCCGAGAAATTTAAGGCAGCGCAGGCGAAACGGCAGCCGCTAATCAACAGGGAGACGACCGGCTATCGCCTGGTCTATGGCGAAAGCGACGGCTTCCCGGCGCTGGTCATCGACCGTTATGGCGATACCTTGGTGCTGAAGCTGTATAGCACCGCCTGGATTCCACATTTTAAGGCGCTGATTGAAGCGCTGGGCGACGCGATCACCTTCGACGGGCTCTTCCTGCGCCTGAGCCGGTCGCTGCAATCCGATCGTCTCAATGTCGCCAAGCTCTTTGGTTTGCAGGATGGGCAGCAGTTGATCGGCAATAATCCGTCCGGGCAGGCGCAGTTCGTAGAGAATGGCTTGCTGTTTCAAGCGGATGTGGTCAAGGGGCACAAGACCGGTTTCTTCTTTGATCAGCGGGACAATCGGCAGAGGACGCGCGAATTGGCGAAGGGCCGGCGCGTGCTGGACATATTTTCGTATACGGGCGGTTTCTCTGCCTATGCGCTGGCGGGCGGCGCGCGATCCGTGACAGCGCTGGATGCCAGCGAGCCGGCCTTGGAAGCTTTGAAGGTCAACGTCGAGAATAACGGCTTTGACCTGAAGAACGTCGATGTGATCGCGGCGGATGCCTTCGCCGGCATGCGGCAAATGATCGGATCGAAACGCAAGTTCAACATGGTGATTGTGGATCCGCCGGCCTTCGCCAACAGCCGCGCCAGCATGCGCAACGCGGTGCTCGCTTATCGGCGGCTGGTTGAGATGGCGCTGCGTTTGCTGGCCAACGATGGCGTGTTGGTGATGGCGTCTTGCAGCAGCCGGATCAGTGCCGAGATGTTCTACGAGTTGGTGACGCGTTCGGCGGCGGTCGCTGGATACAAGCTGGACGTGATCGACAAGACCGGGCACGCGCTGGATCATCCGATTGGCTTTGCCGAGGCGGCCTACCTCAAAGCGGTTTTCGCCAAAGTGAAGAAATAAGTTACTGCGAATCGCGGCGCATCAAGCTGAAGCTCTGAGAGGTGGGACCGGTCGGTGGCTGCGTCGCCAGAAAGAGCGCCAGCGGCACGACATCGGCCGGCTGCTTGAACCATTCGGTGATGAGCGCTGAGTCGGCTGGACGCTCGGCATCGGTCAAGATATCGGTATCGACCAAGCCGGGAATCAGTTCATTGACGCAGATGCCGTGTGGACGCAGTTCGGTCGCCAAGGCGCGCACCAGCATCCAGGCGCCGGCTTTTGAGGCGCTGTAGGCTGAACCGGCGCCGCCCTCGCGGTGCCCCATGCCCGAGCCAATGACGATGATATGCCCGCCCTTCCCTTTCAAATCCGGGATGGCGTATTTGCAGGTGTAGTAGACGCCGACGAGATTGACTTGAACGGTCAATTCCCAGCCGGCGATGTCGCTCTCTTCCACGAAGCGGCGCTCGAAATTGCCGCCGGCGTTGGAGATGACGATATCGACGGGGCCGAAATGGTCGCGAGTCACTTTGTAGATGTTCTCGACATCGCTTGCCACGGTGACATCACATTTGACGGCGATGGCTTCTCCGCCGGCGTCGCGAATGGCTTCTACGGTTTCGTCGAGTTGGGATTGCGTGCGGGCGGCGCAGACGACCCGGGCGCCCTGCGCGGCGAAGCCGAATGCGAGTCCGCGTCCGATGCCGCGTCCGGCGCCGGTAATGACGGCGACTTTGCCTTCGAGCTGTTTGGTCATGATTCGGTCTCCCTTGTCAAGCGAACGGTACACGGATTGTGATTGTGGCTAACGCTAAGCAAAGCGGGCGACCCAAGGGTCGCCCCTACAACGTTCAGCAAATAAGTATTTGTAGGGGTGACTCTGTGACTCGCCCAATGCGGAATCCGTCTGCAAGGCGGACGACCCTAGGGTTGCCCCTACACGTTTCCCCAAAAGAGCAGGCACCCAGTGACATAGACTTAATCCACGCGACGCAGCAGGCGTCTAAGGAGCGGACGGAGCAAGGCGCGTGACTCGCTGAGATTGAAGAGATAACCGCCGCCGAAGAAGATCAAAGCAGCAAGAATGCAGCCGCTGAGCGCCAAGGTCAATCCCCCATCGGGCAGCGCCCGTGTCAAAAGCAGGAGGGCGCCGGCCATGACGAGCGAGAGCAGCAAGCTGCCGCCGGCGCTGCGCAGGATGGCGCGATCGTGAATATCGGGCGTTGTGCCGCTTTCGGCAAGACTCCGTCTGATCAGCCACCAGAGCACTAGCGCTTCGACGATGGTGGTCAAGGCGTTCGCCAGCGCCAGGCCGGCGAATGCCCCGCGCGCCAAGCTAGTCGGATCGCCGATTATCTGAATGAAAATCAGATTGAGGATAATATTGCTGACCATGGCGCAGATGCCGGCGATGACCGGCGTCCGGGTGTCTTCCAGGGCGTAGAAGGCGCGCGACAAGACTTCCAGCAGGGCGAAACCGGCCAGACCGATGGCGTAGAAGCCGAGCGCCCAGGCGACCGCTTGTGTGCTTTCGGCGTTCCATTGGCCGCGCTGCAGGATGCTGAGCAGCGGCTCGCCCAGCACGATCAGCACTGCTGAGGCGGGAAAGGACAAATAGAGCACATTGCGCATGGCATGCGAGAGACGATCTTTGAAGCCATCGTAGTCTCCTTTTGCGCGCAATGCCGCCAGTGTCGGAAAGACGGCGGACGCCGTGCTCTGTCCAATCATGCCGAGCACGAAGAAAGACAGCATGAAGGCGTAGCGGATCGCGATGACGCTGCCGTCGACCATCGTATTTGCCAGGATGATATTGACGTGGAAATTAACTTGCACGACTGCCAGGCCGAGGACGCGCGGTCCCATCAGTCGCAACACGTCGGCGACGCCCGGGATGCTCAAAGACAAGAGCGGTCGCAGGCGCGCGCGCAGCGTAAACAAGCCGGGGATCTGCACTAGCAGATGCAGGACGGCGCTCAAGACGGCGCCGTAAGCCAGGCCGATCACGTTGAGATCGCCGACCTGCCCGACATCGGGATGCGCCGGAAGAGCGGGCGCAATAATCAGCGCGCCAATGATGATGCCGATATTGTTCATGCTGATGGCGATGGCCGGCAGCCAGAAGGCGGCGTGTGAATGCAGGATGGCCATGACCAAGCCGCTGATGCTGAAGATAACGGGCGTCAGCATCATCAGACGGATCATGTCGGTCACGAGTTGCTGCTGTTCCGGCGGGCGGTTGCTGAACAGGACCAGGCTGACCAATTGCGGCGCGAACAAGTAGACCACGATGACCAGCAGCGCGGCGGCGGCGGCGGAAAGGGACATGACTGCGCTGGCGAGACGCCAGGCAGCTCTTGCGTCCTGCTGTCGCCATGTGGCGTATATGGGGATGAAGGAAGAACCGAGCGCCCCGCCCGCGACCAGGACAAAGACAGTCTCCGGCAATTGCTGGGCGGCGGAGAATGTATCGAGAGCGGCGCCGGTGCCAAATTGGGCGCCGACAATGGCGATGCGGAGCATCCCCAGGAGTCCGCTGGCGACGAAGCCGATGAGCACGATCAGCGCTTTTTCAATGACTTGCCGATTGTCCAGCGCTTTGCCGTCGCTCATCAAACTGCTCCATTCGCCGTTATCTGCGGGAAGGATTGCCACTTGGCATGGGAAGCGACATTGCTATAATATACCAGTTTCGTTAACGAGAGACGCCCTGCGAGCGGCAGTTGCAGCCGAAGATATGAGGAAGAAACGATGCAAGTTATTCTGCTTCAGGACTTGTACAAACACGGGGTCGCGGGCGAGGTGGTCAAGGTGGCCGATGGATTCGCGCGCAACTTTTTGATCCCGCGCAAAATGGCGGTGCCGGCCACGCCTTCCGCGCTGCGGCAGACGGAAACGGTGCGCAAGAATGTCGAGGCGCGACGGGCGCAATACAACAATATGCTCAATGATTTGGCGCGTCAGATCGATGGCGTCGAGTTGATCTTCGGACGCCGCGCGGCCTCAACCGGCAAACTCTTCGGCTCGGTGACGACGCAGGAGATCGCCGATCAACTGGATCGCGTGAGCGGCGTCGACATTAACCGGCGGCGCATCAGCCAGCAGTCGCTGCGTGAAGTGGGGACGCATCAGGTAACGGTAAGGCTGGGTACGGAGATTGCGCCGACCCTGACCGTCACGATTGTGCCTGAGGATGAATTGCTTGAATTCGTGGCGGCGCGGGAGCGCGGCGAGAAAGTCAGCGCGGAAGACATCATGACAGACGGTTTTCGTTACGCGACATCGGCCGACGATGAAAAGGACGAAGCCGAGGATGACACTGCCGCCGAAGCTGAAGCCGAGCTTGAAGCGCCCGAAGAAGAGTTGGACCCCGAAGTCGCATTAGAGTAATCGTCAAGGCAAAAACCTGCCGCGAATTGTAACGCGGCGCCGATTGCATAGCCCCGTTGGTTGCAGGTTATACTGGACGAACGGGGTTATTTTATTGAAGGTCGTCACCAGGAATGGATGCCTACTCACTCGGACAATACCTGCGGGAGGCGCGCGAAGCCAATGAGATCGAAGTCGCGGATGCCGTCGCCAAACTGCGCATCCGCCAGCCTATCCTGGAGGCATTTGAAGCCGGCGCGTTTGAAATCCGAGGCTTGCCGGAAATCCAGGTGCGCGGTCTGCTGCGAATATATGCGCGCTTCCTTGACCTGGACGAAGGTCAGACCCTGCTGCTCTATGACCAGATGCGCATCGCCGTGGAAAAGGGACGGCGTTCGAGGCGGGGTCGACTTCGGCGGCAAGCGGAACCAACAGAAGCAGACGTTCTCGGCAAGTCTCAACCACTGCAAGAAGTCGAGGTTGCAGCGCGACGTTCGGCCGGCTGTCGGGGTGTACTTCGATTTCTCATACTACTGCTGTTGTCGGCAGCAGCGATTGGCATCATTGCTTTCGTAACGCTTGAACTGGTGGACCTGCCGCTGGATGGAGAAGCCTTGTCAGCGCCGGAAGTCGCAGCCGTAGCGGCAACGGATACCGCCGGACCACTGCCGACCTCAACCGCCACATTCGTCCCTCCGACGCCATCCAATCGGGCGCAGTATAGCGGGAGTGGCATACTGGTCAGCTTGTTGGTCAGCCAGCGGAGTTGGATCAGCTTCATCGCCGACGGGGTCGAGCAGTATGCTGGCATCGCGGCGCCGGATACGCTGCTGGAATACAGCGCCGCGGCTGAAATCACGGTGGCGGCGAGCAATGCGATGGCTCTGGACGTCATTTGGAATGGTCAGCAGCAGGGGCAATTCGGCGGACGCGGTCAACGGGCGGATATCCGCTTCACGGAAGACGAAGCGATTGTCGTGTTGGGACCGGCCGGGGCGCCGACGCTGGTGATTGAGACGGTAGAGGCTGTTGAAGTGGCAGCGACTGCGGTTCCGAGCAATACAGCAGGACCCAGTCCGACGGCGACTGAGACCCTCGTGCCAAGCGCAACATTCACGCCCTTGCCAACGAGTACGCCGGTGCCGAGTGATACGCCGACAGCGACAGACGAACCGCCGGCGACGGCGATTCTGCCGCCGCGGGTAACGCAGCCTGGTCAGCCGGCGACGAAAGAGGGGGGTTGACGGGTCCGTTTCCCGCACTCAACCCGCCCGGAGTCTGCGCCAAATATGCCTAAGACGAGAATGCACACGAGCGCGTACTGAAAAAGATGGAGAATGCGCGGACCGGCAAGCGGCGCCGTCGCCGGTTCGGGCACTAATGTGAGGTGAAATGATAATTCCGCAACGCAAAGACAAGTACTACCTGCTCAGCCTGGGCTGTTCCAAGAACACCGTCGACAGCGAGAGCATGGCGCAAGTCCTGCATCATGAGGGCATGCGCGGCGTCGGCGATCCCGAATCAGCCGAAGTGCTGATCGTCAATACCTGCGGCTTCATCAATGCGGCCAAGCAGGAATCGATTGATGCCCTGCGCGAGTTGGTCGAGATTAAGCGGGCGGATCAGATGGTGATCGCGGCCGGCTGCCTTTCGCAGCGCTATGGCGACACCTTGGTGCAAGAGGTGCCCGGCCTGGATGGCGTCATCGGCACCCGACGCTGGATGGATATCTTTGACTTGATTTCGCGGCTGCGCGGTCGGGTGCATCCGGAACCGCTGTATCATCTGCCGGGCGAGGCGCAGGTGGTCGGGCGCGACGAACGCGGCGTGATGCGTGCGAGCATCCAAGGCGCCTCGGCTTATCTGAAGATCGCCGATGGCTGTCGCCGGCCCTGCGCATTCTGCGCCATCCCGCGGATCAAAGGAACCGCGGTGAGCCGTCCGCTGGAGTCGATCGTGGCGGAGGCGGTACGCTTGCAGGAGATGGGCGTCAAGGAAGTGATGCTGATCGCGCAGGACAGCACGGATTACGGTTACGACCTGGGCTTGAAGGACGGTCTGGCGCATCTGCTCGACGCGATCGTTGAGGCGGCGCCGGAGATTCCCTGGCTGCGCATCATGTACGCGTTTCCCGGTTATGTGACGCCGCGGCTGATGGAGACGATGGCGAAGCATCCGCAAGTCCTGCCCTATCTCGATATCCCGCTGCAGCACGGACATCGCGAGACGCTCAAGCGCATGAAGCGGCCGGCGAAAGTGGAATGGGTATATGAGACGATTGGCAAGCTGCGCGCGTTGATGCCGGCGTTGGCCGTGCGCACGACTTTCATCGTCGGCTATCCGGGCGAAACGGATGAAGAATTCGAAGGATTGCTCAAGATGGCGCGCGATCTGGAGTTCGATCGGGTCGGCACCTTTCAGTACAGTTATGAGCTAGGTACGCCGAGCGCGCAACTGCCCAACCATGTCGATGACGCGATCAAGCAGGCGCGTTATGAGCGGTTGATGGAATTGCAAAGCAACATCAGCTTGAAGAAGAATCAGGCGCTGGTGGGGCGCACGCTGGATATTCTTGTCGAGGGTCATGGCGCCGGCGAAGATGAGCACGGCGACGAAACGGGCGATGTGATCAGCCTGGGTCGCAGCTATCGCGACGCGCCCGAGATTGACGGTTATGTCTTGGTCGAAGGCGAGTTGCCAACCGGAGAGATCGTGCCCGTGCGCATCACCGGCGCCACGACTTACGACTTGATCGCGACGGTGGATCTTGGCGCGCCGGTCGCCATCAAAGCTGGTCGCCGTTACGCCGAGGGGATGCTTGATATTGGGGGCGCGACAAGCTCAGATCGTCCATCAATTCGGAGATGCTGAAGCCTTCAACGTAGTAGAAGTAAAGCAAGCTGTAGAGGCGTGTTTCGGGTTCGCGAAAGAACATCACACGATCGGGGTTAAGCGACTCAATGGCGTCAATAAACCTGCGGCGGAGTTGTTGACCGGCCTGCGACATCGACAAACCCTCATCCAGAAAAGGGCGCGCCCAATTGTGATTTTGCAGGTAAGGATAATCGTATAGATGATTAAATATCTCCTTGACATGTTTCAGGTAATCTTCCGGAATATCCGGTGAAATCGCGTCCGCCATCAGCGGCAAGCCCCTTGTTGCTACGATTCTCGAACATATTTTAGCACGATACTGCTGGCCATTTGTGTCATGTTTTGGCACAAGGCTGGCACAATCCGCAAGACATACCGGCGCATCTGCGAGCACAATTAAAGGTGCCCAATAATGAGCAAATTAAAGGCCGTAAACAAAAAGCCGCCATTTGCAAAGCAATCTCGTAAAATAACGAGGAGGTAAAAATGAATCGGACCGTTTTTATTGTTTGGCTTCTGGTGTTTTACTTAGCACTAGTTGCGGGTTGGAGCGTACACGCTAACGGAACTCACCCTGTTTCTGATAATATGTGTGGTGCGCACTCTTACGGAGACTGCTTTAATGATGGGGATTGGGTACGGGGCTGGTACGCTTACCTCAGGCACACTACTCAAGAACGGGCGGAGGATTCGCGGCTAGCAGGCTGGCGAAACTTCAAAGGTGAGACGTCAGAGGGGAACGACTTTACCGGGATCGGCTTTTCTGGGCAACCCAGGGTGCCGGAGGATACCGAAATCAGCGCGCCGCAAACGACGGGCTCGTCGAGTCAAACATGTCACGTCCAAGTTGATTCTTCAGGTTATCAGAAATGCGTACCGGAAGAGAAGTTCTGGTGCGACAAGCGGAACAGTTATCCGGCGGGCAGCACAGCACGCGAATATGTAGAATGGTCTATGCCAAGCCATATCAGTTGTTAGCAGCTAAGACTAAAGGCTAAATAAAGAAGTCCCCGCGCAGGGACTTCTTTTAACGACAATCTACAATCAAATTCTTGATTGATGCGGCTGTAAGGCACGAGCCCGATTACAGCGTCAAAAGCAGCGCGTCAGACGAGCGTCAAGTCATAAAGCAGTGACCGCGCTCGACTGCGTTTCTAAGTCAAATGTCCTTAACTAGCTGACCTTGACGCCAAGGGCGATGCCGTCGCCGACTTCGATAATCGTGCTCTCGAATTGAGGATGGTTGGCCAGCGACTGATTGAAAGCGACCAGTCCGTGGTCGTCTTCGGTCTGCGGGTTGAAGATATGGCCACCCCAGAAGGCATTGTCCGCGATCACGACGCCACCAACGCGCAGATTCTCCGCGGACCATGCCAGGTAATTGGCATAGTTTGCTTTGTCCGCGTCAATGAACATCAGATCGTAAGGCGCGTCCGCTTCCAGCTTTCGCAGCATTTGGACGCCGGCGCCCTGCAGTACGGTGACTTTGTCGGCGAGACCGGCGCGCTCAAAGTGGGAACGGGCGAGATTGGCGTGGACGCTGCTTTTCTCGATCGTGACCAATTTGCCGTGAGCCGGTAAACCGCGGGCGATCCAGATGCCGCTGTAACCGGCGAGCGTACCAATTTCTACGGCGCGCTCGGCGGCGCAGAGCATGGTCAGCAACTGCAGCAATCGCCCTTCGTTGGGCTGCAAATTGATCAGGGGCAGACCGTGAGCGGCCGTCTGCTGACGGACATATTGCAGGACTTCGTCTTCGCGCACGAAATGCTCGCTGACGTATTGACTAAGGCGCTGCGCCAGGTCGTCGCTCATGCTGGTTCCCCTCCTTCGGGCAAATCGTCGGCCCTTTCTTCGCTGGAAGCGGGATCAAGTTTCTTCGGCCGGCGGTCACGAAAGACGGCGAAGTGATCGAGATCGCGCACGACGTATGAATTGGGAAAATGCTTGCGCGCCTCATTGATGACCTCGAATTCGCGGTAGCGCCGCGATACGTGGGTCAGAAAGAGAAATTTCACATTGCATTCCCGCGCCAGTCCGGCGGCGTGCCGGGCCGTGATGTGGCCAACTTGACGCGCGATATCGGCGTCAGCATCGAGATAGGTCGATTCGATCACAAGCGCGTCGGCATCTTGGACGGCGTCGCCGATGTCGTCGGTGCGGGCGAGATCGCCGGTGATGACAACTTTCGTTCCTCTGATGACATCACCAAGCACTTCATCGGGGCGCACGACGCGGCCACTCTCCAGGACGATGGAGTCCCCCGCCACCAATTGGCTCCGTTGCGGACCATGTGGCACGCCGAGCGCATCGGCCTGCTCTGCCAGGAAGGGGCGGCGAGAATCTTCCTGGAATATATAGCCATAACATTCGCGACCGCGGTGGGATACGGGGAAGGCACTTACGGAAAACTTCCGCCCTTTGAACAGGGTCTCCCCCGGCATGGTGCGATGAAAATAGATGGGGACGGGTGGCGTCTCCCGCCGGAAGACGACCTGATAAACCAATGCTTGTACACGCTCAATCGCCGGCAAGCCGCCATAGATGAAGATTTCGTCAAGCGCTTCCCAACGGCCGAATGTGGACAAGAGGCCGCCCAAGCCCAACATGTGATCCAGATGGGAGTGCGTCAGGAAGATGTGATTGAGGCGTTTGAAGCCGATACCGCTGCGGAGGATTTGGCGCTGCGTACCCTCGCCGCAGTCAACCAGGAAGCGCTGTTCGCCCGCTAGTACGGCAACAGCCGGCAATCCACGGTAGATGGAAGGCGCCGAAGCTGAAGTGCCCAGGAACACCAGCTCGAACATTAACCGCCGCTCGCTTCGCTGGTCGACTTCTCAAGCACATTAATGTCATAAAGAAAGATGCGGTCACCGAGCACTTGATCGTCCTTCAGGACGGGCAGCCGTTCGTCGATTTCCTTCAGAGCGCCGACCGACACAAGTCGGTTGCCGGGCAAAGCGCCCGCGGGCAAGGTCACATCTGTGATTTGAATGAAGACATCGCGATCATGCATAAGGGCTGGATTGACGCCGATCACGTGGCGGCTGACAACGGAGGTAACCGGATCGGAAAGGATATGGGTAAAGAGTGTCAGATCGGGCCCCAGCGCGCCCTCTGCCCGCCAGTAGGTGATGACATCAAATACCTCACCCGGTTCAAATGTCCGCTCGACATTTGGTTCGTAACCGAGAAGGGTCAAGTTGCCTCCAAAACGAATCGGCGGCGCGATCGGTTCCGGATCGGCAACCTCGGGCGCAAATGAGAAGGGCGCGGTGGTGGTGAACTCGCCGGCCCGGTCGGCCAACAGCTGCGCTGTATCAAGTTCAATGACGGCATCACGCGGCAGATCTCCCATTACGGATTGCCCGCGCGAGAGCCATTCCTGCAAGTAGGGATGGACAGCAGTTCGTGTGTCCTGGCTGAAAAAGACGATGCGCTGGCGTTCACCGCCGTTGGCTAGCAGCAGGCTGCGGCTACAATCCGCCTCGTAAAATTCAAACCGGGAGCGATTCATCATCAATAGAGTCTTGTCGCTGTGGCTGATCACTTGCTCCGGCTGGGTCACATCCCAGGAGTCGTTGCAGAACACGACCGGCACTTCGTCTCCGACCCGGTCAAGATAGTGAGCGATCTGCCCAAGTCCACCATTGACCAGCGGCATGACCTCCTCGTCATCGCGCCATTCGCCGGAGAGATCGCCCCAAGTCGAAATCACGTTAAGCGCGAGCAACAGTAACACGCCGGCGACCGCCATTCGACGAAAGACAACATCGACGAAGATAGGAGCGCGGATTATCGAATAGATACCGATGCCCGCGAATATCGACAGCTGCGGCATGATGACGGTCATGCGGGCGAAGTTAGGACTGTTCTCCACGATCAGGGCGGCGGGCAATGCCAGAAAAAACATGATCAGCATGAGCATAAAGCGGGGACGGTGGCGGCGCTGAAAACAGATCACAATTCCGGCCAACATCGACAGACCGCTGAAGGCATCGACCAGGGGGCGCCCGGGCAAGTTGTTTAAGGGGTTCATGTCGCCGCTGTATATGATCGCCTGCAAGCCCTCTGCGATCGAGCGCAGAAGGCCATCGGTGTAATGCGACAGGATTCGTTGGCCCGCGGAATACTGCGGCAGATTGATAGAAGAAATCAGATAAGGCATGCTGAGGATCAGCATGAGCAGAATTGCGAAACCGGTGTAACTGCGGCGCTGGCGCGACATGACATTGCGGATGTACAGCAGATGAGCGATGTAGAGCATCGCGCCGAGGACGATAAAGAGGCTGGACGGGTGAAGATAGAATCCGATACCGAGCAAGGCGCCCAACGCGGCAAATGAGACGATGTTGGAGGTTACGACACGGGTTCGCCGGTAGACCGGCAAGGACCGCGCCAAGGCCAGCATGGTCGCCGAGACTAGAAACAATACGGTAGCGTCGCTGGATACAGTACGCGCGAGCAAGATGCTGCTAAGATTGACCGTCACCAGACCGGCGGATACGACGCCGACGATCGGGTTGAAGAGATGATTGCCAAGGGTATAAATGATTGCGATCGACAGCAAGCTCAACCAAACGGGCAGGATGCGAAAGCCAATCGTGCCTTCGCCAACAAAGGTGGTGACAAAGGCGACGAAGACGTGATACATGCCTTCGCGTCCGCCATCTTCACCGGGATAGAAAACGTAAATGTCCCCTTGCCGAACGTTGTCAACTAAGCGAATGTTCGTGATTTCGTCATCGCTAAAGCCCCGCGGCATGGTGGCCAGGTCGGTCATGCGGAGCACGGAGGCGAGCAGGAGCAGGATGATGACGAGGAAATAGCTCATGCGACTCGTCATCAAGGCGTGACCCCTGACGAGATTGATCAATGTAGATTTTGCCGTCATGATGTCAGAGAGTATACATCAATTCGTAGTCGGATCGGCTGGCAAAAGCGCAGCTTGAAACTGCTCTCATAAGAGGAGATGTACACGATCAGCTAGCAATTCAATGAGTGTATTATATTACAGCTTTTGAATCGACGCCCTCGAATCAGGGGCAGATGGGCGCAGGCGAAATTCCCAATGCAACGGGGCTATCAGGTTTACGTTTTGGGATGATGAAGTCGCCGCAGACCTTGCGCATGTTTGCCAGGTCGATAAAGGCTTGTCGAGGCAGGCCGGTATCGGGCTCGACGATTGACCACCAGTACTGTTCGTCTTCCCGCAGCCAGGCGCGGTCCGGCAGATAGATCAATGTCATCAGGCCGATCCAGGGGCGCCAATTGGCGATGGCGTATTCGTAAGCGCGCACCAACAGGTCTGCCCGCTCCTCCTCCGTTACGGCGAACCACCTGTAGTCGGGATTGAGCGCTTCCGTTGTGTAGCCGAATTCCATGACCGCCATTTGCCGGGCTTCGTCACCATGCTTAAGCATGATCTTGCGCAGGTCCTCGATGCGGCGGAAGGTAAACCAGCGCTGCAGCGCCGCTTCATCGTCCGGCCCGACTTCGGGAGCGGCGTAACCGGGCGCGTGAACGCCAACCACATCAATGTGCTGTTGAAAGCCGTTGCGATACATGTGATCGAGGAAGATATCGTCGGGCAGCGCGAGATCATCATGATTGCCGGTGGGCGCCAAACCGGCCGAGATCAAGATGGCATCCGGGTCGCGCGCGCGAATACCCTCGCTGCAAGCCGCTAGCAGCTCAACGTAGGCGGCCGGATCCGGACGCTGATCCCCCCATTCGCGACTGAGATTGGGTTCGTTCCAGATTTGATAGGCGGCGATTTTGCCACGGTAGCGTTCAGCGACGGCGGCGCAATATGTTCGCCAGGGCTTCAGATCGGCCGGCGGCGCGTCCTTCGCCAGCAGATGGTCAGCATTTCGCGCCCGGAAGGGTACATGGCCGAGCCGGGCGATGAGCCGCAGACCGCGGCGCTCAACTTCGCCAAGGATGCGATCGGCTTCACTCCAATCCCAGACGCCGGGCTTCGGCTCAAGATCGCGCCAGGCAAAGGTCTGCTTGACGTGACTGAAGGACATCAGCCGGACCCAGTCGAGGTGCGTGCCGACGTATCCGCCATCCCACCAGAGGAAAGCCTGGATACCGTAGGTCAAAGAGGGAAAGGCCGGATCCACAATGGCGCTTGCTTTGAATGGATCCGCTTGGGTCTGCACGCGACGCCAAACGGCCAGCGCGAGTATGGCGGCAAATGCGATGATGGCAAGAGATGCGATGAGCGTTCGGCGACGATTGCCGCGCATTTTATTGTCCAGTTCGCGCCCGATACTCGTGCTGCCAATTCTTGATGGCTTTGTATGCGGGTCGGAATACGAAGTCCGGGCCGATCAGCGAATAGGGAACATTATCGTTGGTGATGGCATATCCCGCTTGCGGACCATAGTTGAAATTCCAGATGAACGCCAGCCAGACAAAACCCCATTCTTCCATATTGCTCATGGCTCGGGGGATCCAAGTCGACTGCTCCGCCAAAGTATTATCCAAGGCAAATTCGAAACCCTGGCGGGCACCTCCCAAATCCTCAGATGAAGGCCAGCCGAATTCGGTCACGCAGAGTTTTGTGTCGCGCCCGGCCGCGCGAATGCGGTTGACATAACCTTCGAGGGTACTTCGGAAACTCCAACTGTGATGGGGGTTGTCGAAAGGACCGCGGAAGACGGCGGCTGGATCGTCGGGGATTTCGTTATAGCGGTGGTCCGGGCTGACATTGTAGCCGTTATGGTGCGCGCCGACGCAATCCGCCCACTCCAGCATTTCAGCGTCGATCAATTGATCCATGTAATTGAAGTCATCGACTGCGCTGACGCCGTCGTTGACACCCGTTGGTGAAAGGGCACCACTGATGACGATGATTCCAGGGTCGATCGTCTTAATCGTTTCGAAGGTCGTTCGCAAAAGCGCCACGTAGTTTGCCGCGCTTAGTCCATGCACGGATGTCCATTCACGATCGATATTCTGCTCGTTCCAGACCTCGATGGCCTGGACTTGTCCCGGATACCGATTGACGATTGCGGCGGTAAAATCGGCGAAAGATTGCGGATCGGCCGGTGGGCCGTGGCGATCGAGAAACGCGTCAGGCTCGCGCGCCCAGTCCGGCGCAGTCACGACTGACAGCATCATCTTGATGTCTTGTTTCCGCGCGCTCGGCATGACAAAGTCGAGTACGCTCCAGTCAATCTGCCCGGGTTCCGATTCCATAGATTCCCAGCGAACTTGCTGTTTCACCCAGCGCAAGCCCAAGTCTTGCGCGACCGATCTATACCAGTTGTCTTGGTTGTCGGGATTAAAATCAGGCGACTGTTCCACCTGTATGCCGACTTCGTAACTCAGGACATCTACGGGGAATGGCGTGGGCATCGGTGTAGGAGTGGGTATATCTGTCGGTGGCGGGATATCGGTGGGCACCGGTTCAACGAGCGCCGAGGTTGGCGCGGCCGTCGCCGGAATCGCTGTGAAGGTCGGTTGGGGCGAGGCGCTAGGCAGCACAATCAACGCCTCTGTCGCTTCCGCCGATTCTTCCTCAGTTCCCAGAGGAAACGGGTTGCCAGAACCGACATTGGGCTCGATAGGGTCGTAAGAAAAGTAAACAGCCAGGAACGTGGCCGTACACATAACGAGGGTGATGGCGAGCCAGATGAAGACAAAGCCACGTATTTGCTTGAAGACAGTCTTTGTGACCAATGCAGTTCCTGCAAAGCTGCTCGTGCTCAAACAGCAGGTTACATCAAGTTTAGCAATAAAAGGATACTATGTTACAGGTCAGCGCGCATTTGCCAGGGCGTCGCATGCCGGGCAAGCGCCATTAGGGCGAACGATGGCGAAACCAGCCTGCGGATCCGATCCGTAGTGGGTAAAGTCGATGTTCCAGACAATGAAAAGCGGCACCTGCCCGCTCTGTGACGCCAGCGCGGCGGCTTGCGCCAACCAGGTCGCTTGCTGCTGCAAGGTAACATTCTGCGCCCAACTGAAGTATGGCGGTAGATTGGGCAGCCCGTCGGAAGTCAAGTAACCCAATTCGGTGAAACAGATCGGACGGCGGGTGATGCTGATGTACCCCTCCAGCATGCCGAAAAAGTAACGCGTGTAGTAGTTGTCGCCACGGGGATCGCCACTGCGCTGGCTTGGGGGGACAATGCCTTCGTTGTAGTGCGCGCCGACGCAGTCCAGATAATTCAAGCCGCCGCCATCGACCATTTGGCGCAGCCATTGATTGTCAGGCATCACTCGATCAGGAATATCGGATATGCCGGTCGGAGCGGGCGCGGCGCTGATCACCATGGTAGCGGGATTGACCCCCTTAATCTTGTTCCAGGCAATCTCCAGCATCTTGGCGTAGGCGACGCCGCTGATTTGACCGCGGGGCCATTCGCGGTCGAGGTTGGGTTCGTTCCAGACTTCGATGGCATCGGCGCCCTGGCCGGCGATTCGCGCCAGCCAATCGGTGTAGGCATTGATGTATTCCTGGCCACCCTGCGCCAGCTCCGCCGGTCTGCCGACGGTGCCAACCAAAATCTTGAAGCCATTGTTATGCGCCGTCGTGATGTCACGGGCGATATCCCAAGGGCTGCGCCAATCGAAGGGCGCTTGAATCTTCATCCAGGTCATGCCGGCGGCGCGCATCGCGTGAATAGCGCGGGCGCTGTCGGTGCCGGATACATGACCGCCGATGGCGATGGAGATACTGCCGGCTGCTGGGGGCGCCGCGCTGATGCCGGTGTTTGGCGCGGTCACGGGATCGCGGGGCGCTACAACCACTGGAATTGGAACAGGCGTCGGCGTGGGTGTGGGAGTCGGCGTTGCCGTCGGACGGAAGAGCGGAACGACAGCGCCGCCGCGTTCACTTTCGATGCCGTCGCTGCCGATCGCGGACCAATTAATGGCATAGTTGCCATCCGGCGCGTCAAGCGTTAGCACGAGCTCCGCGTCCAGGTCGGTCACAATTTGATCGAGCGTCCCGCCGGCGCCTTCGACGGACCAGCGCGCCTGAAGTTGAACAGGAGACTCGCTGCCGGGCCGCCCCGCCTTGAAGTTTAGTAAGGTGCGCGTCAGATCGCCGAGATGATCGGACGCCAGCAGGTCATCAAAGGCGATGCCGGCAATAGCGAAGGGAGCGATACTTTCCAAACGCCGGCGCAGCGATGCCGCATCGGTAAACCAGATTCGTACAATGGATTTATCGGTCTCGTCGAGATAATCCAGGTAGGTGGTTCGAGCAGGCGCATCGTGACCGAGTCGCGCATTGTAACCGCTGAGGGAGGCGCGGATGGACGTGCCAGGTTCGACGGAGCCGGTCTCGCTTACTTCATCAGCCATGACAAGTACATCGCCCAGCGCGGCAAACGCATCATGCCAGGAGATGCGCGTCTGAACGCCGTCGACTTCGCGCAGAGAGCCGGCGCTTAAGCCGAAAAGGACTTTGCGCCGATCGACCGCAGCGGTCACCTGGCGCAGAATGTCGCTGACAGCACTCGCGCGATCGTCTGCAAAATCCAGCGGATGCAGAGTCGGGCGCAACTGAAAATAATCGACCACAGCGCCGAGCGCAATCCAATCGTAAGCCTGGCTTTCCCAGGCGCCATCAGCGCTGGGCACCGCCGGCACAACGATGCCAAGAAGCAAACCATGTTCAGACAAGCTCGCCGAAAGCTCGCTGATGAAACGCGCAATATCCTCACGATGCACGGTAGTAAGACCGCGGTAGTCGATGAATACGCCGTCGAAACCATTGAAATGTGTCAGGTTGGTAATCTGCGCGATATGCTCGGCGCGGAGGGATTCAAGCCCGATGATTCCCGCCACGGTAGCGGTGTCGATAGCGCGGACATCAAGATAATTTCGGATCATCGGCATGTAGAGGTAGGCGCCGTCAACATGGCCGCCGGGCGCGAGACTGCCAATCAGTCCGCCGGCTGGCGAGGGTCGCAATCCGGCCGGGCTTAGAATAGTCGCCAGACCCACTGTTTCACGATCGAGGTCCTGGTGGATGTCTTGAGTGACCATGACAATCGGCGCCACGGCAGTCACCTGAAAGGCAGCCAGCGCGCGCGGTACAAAGTCGGCGGTAATGCCCGACCCGCCGGCAGTCGGCATGAAGCGCCACACTGCTCCATCCCAGCCATAGAGCGCGAGATGATCAAGGGCGGCGGCTTCGTCCAGGGAAAGAAGTTCAATCTGAAGTTCCGCGGGGGGATCGCCCAGCGTGTCCAGCACATAAAGCGGGCTGTGCAGCGCCAGATCATGGGGCAGGCTGGCGCGCGCCGCCCGCAGCCAAGCGGGCTGATCAGCGGCGGCGTCTTCAAATTGCGCCTGTGCCAGCCGCGTGACATCGAGAGCGAAGTCACTGGTTGCGGCGTCTGTCGGCAGGCTGAGGCGGAGTTCCGAACCGAAGGTTAGCGCCGGCGTGTCGGCGTTAAGCGGGGTGTAGCGCAGGGCAAGCAGTCGGTCTAGCAGGTTGATGGGTGGCAGGAAGAGGCTGGTGAGCGCGAGCGTTGTGGCGATGAAAATGGCGGCGAGAGCGACGAGCCAGCAGCCGCAACTGCGGCGTTGAGTTGGTGGTTGTGGTGGCGTCGGTTGGGCCACGGGATGGTGTGACATGTCACACTAATTCCTCGTCCACCCCACCCTGCGCCGAGCGCACGGCATTCACCAGGATGCGCGCGCGACTGCGCAGCCGCGATGCTGACCAGGCGCCGTCCCCGACCAGCCAGCCGCCCATGCCACAAGCGACGGCGCCCGCCTGAATAAAAGCGTGGGCGTTCTGGTCGTTCATGGCGCCGTTGCACATGAACGTCATGTGGTTCAGCGGACCGAACATCGCCTTAAAGTAGTCGATGCCGAGCGCGCCGATGGGGAAGAGCTTGATCAACTTGACGCCCATGTCCCAGGCCGCCACCGCCTCTGACGATGTTGCCACGCCAGGACCCATCAACACCCCGCGCTCCATGACCGCCCTCACAACGTCCGGCTGAAAAGCGGGCGAGACGATGAAATCCGCTCCGGCATCCAATACGGCGTTGGCTGAATCGACATCAAGCACCGTGCCCATGCCTACGCAGGCCTCGTCACCATACTCGGCTTTGACCGCCCGCATCGCCGCGATCGGCTCCTCCGAATTCATCATCATCTCAAAAGCGGTAATGCCCTCACCCATCAAGATTTCGCTGACCCGCAGCGCGACTTCCGGTGGAAAGGCGCCGCGCATGCCGGCCACGATGCCGTCAGTGATGATGATGTTCAGGGCAGAATCGCTGTCCATATACCGCTTGCTCTCCATGGCGGATGCTCAATGCCGTTCGAGTCTTTCCGCCGGACAACCGATGTATAATTGACCTTCATAATCCGTGACAGCGCAGATCCGCCGACGCAATCACGTTTACCGCGCCTATCATAGTGGCGCGTGGACGTTTTGCCAATAAACGAACGAGCGAGCGTCGACTGATCGCCGCCTTCCAGTAGGAGTACACGCGTGAATATCCTGATCGCGGCCGGCGCCTTCAAGCAGAGTTTAACCGCTGCCGAGGCGTGCGCGGCCATCCAGCTTGGGCTGACGCAGTCGGGGTTGGAAGCAGAGATTGAGCAATTGCCGATCGCCGATGGCGGTAACGGAACGCTGGATGCCTTTCTTGCCGGCGGTGGACGCCGGATTACCGTGCCAGTTGTTGATCCGCTGGGACGTCCGATTGAGGCGGATTACGGGTTGATCGATGATGGCAGAACGGCGGTTGTTGAGATGGCGCTGGCGTCCGGATTGGAATTGCTGACGCCGGCGGAGTTAGATCCGCTGGTGGCGACAACTTATGGCACGGGACAGCTGATGATGGATGCGCTGGCGCAGGGTGTCGAACGGATCCTTATCGGCTTGGGTGGCAGCGCAACGGTGGATGGAGGCATGGGCTGCATGGGAGCCCTGGGCGTGAAGTTGCTGGACGCGCCCGGTAGGGAGATTGCCGCGGGCGGTGGCGCGCTGGCGGAAATAGCCACAGTCGACGCCTCCAGTATGGACCCGCGCTGGAACGATGTGGAGATCATTATCGCTTCCGATGTGGAGAATCCGACGCTTGGCGAGACGGGGGCGGCGCGCATATTCGGACCGCAGAAGGGCGCCGATGCGGCAATGGTCGATCAGCTTGAGCGGAACCTTACTCACTGCTTCACGACGATTTTCGAGCAGCGGGGCGTGGATGTGCGTGCGGTCAAGGGTGGTGGCGCCGCTGGAGCTTTTGCCGCTGGGCTGATGGCATTCCTGCAATGCAGGATTGAGTCCGGCATTGAATTGGTGCTGGAGCACAATCGCTTCCGCGAGAAGCTGGCAGACTGTTCGCTGGTGATCACGGGCGAAGGACAAATCGATGCGCAGACTTTGGATGGCAAGGGTCCGCTGGGCGTGGCAAAGCTGGCTGGCGCGCAGGGAGTGCCGACCATCGCTGTCGTAGGGGGCTTGAACATCGACGATGCTCGTTTGCACGAGGCGGGGATACAGGCGGCGTTTTCCGTTGTTGACAAGCCGATGCCTTTGGAGACGGCGCTGGCGGATGCGCAGGATTTGGCGCGGCGGGCGGCTCTGCGGCTGGGGTATGTGCTGCAGGTACCACGGTAGAGCGAATATCGACAGCCGGGATTGGACGCAGGCGGAGTGGTGTTTCGCCTACCATCCCGATGCAAGCTGCCATAGAATGCCCGTTGAAAGGGGCGGCACATGCGACGGATCGTCCTGAAACTGGGAACGAGCGTACTGACAAAGGGCACAGCGCGGCTGAATCGCCAGCGGATGCTTGAATTGGTTCAGCAGATTGCCAGCCTGCACGCGAGTGGACATGAGATGATCGTTGTCTCGTCGGGCGCGCAAACGGCGGGCCGCGAACAGCTCAACTTTCCCGACCTCGGCAAGTCGTTGCCGGCCAAACAGATGCTCAGCGCAGTTGGCCAGAGCCATCTGATGCGCGTTTATCAAGATTTATTCGATATCTTTGAAATCAGCGCGGCGCAGATTCTGCTCACGCGCGATGACCTGAGCCATCGGGTTCGCTATCTCAACGCGCGCGATACGCTGCATACTCTGATCGAGCAGAGAATCATCCCGATCGTCAACGAAAATGACACCATCGCCACCGAAGAAATTCGCGTGGGAGACAATGACAATCTCTCGGCGCTAGTCGCCAGTGTGGTGGATGCCGATTTGCTGATCATCCTCACCGACCAGCCCGGAATTTTCACCGACGACCCGCGCAAGAATCCCGAGGCCGCGCTGATACAGAACATCACCGAGATTTCAGACGAGCTCTATGCCTTGGCGGGCGGCGCCGGCAGCAGCATCGGCACCGGCGGCATGGTCACCAAAATACAGGCGGCGCAGACGGCGAGCCGCAGCGGGATCAAGACGATCATCGCCAGCGGCAGCGAGAATAATATCGTCCAGCGTCTGGTCGGGGGCGAAAAAATCGGCACTCATATTGAGCCGGCTCACAACCGGTCGGACAGCCGCAAGCGCTGGCTGCTCACTGACCGCACGCAGGGAAAGTTATTGGTCGATGCGGGTGCCGTCAAGGTCTTGCTGAAAGGAGGCGCGAGCTTGCTTCCAGTGGGTATACGCGAGGTTCGTGGCGAATTCGAGCGGGGCGCGACAGTGGCGGTGCTTTCCCCGGGCGGTCACGAGATCGCCCAGGGCATGAGCAATTACAGAAGTGACGACTTGCGGCAGATCTGTGGCGTGAAGTCGGGCGCGATAGTCGAAATCCTCGGCTACAGCTACGGCGATGAGGTACTGCACCGCAATAATCTGGCTCTGCTCTAAGCCAACCTTACACTATTGTAATACCAATTTAGCGCAAACTATGTTAGACTTTGGACAGGTGGGATAGGGACGCGAAAAGCGCATGGCGATCCAAAAGCGACTTTATACCGTGGATGACGTTTGGGAGTTGCAGTGTCTGTCGAGCAACGCGGACAGACAATACGAATTGATCAATGGAGAACTCTTCGAGATGACGCCGGCGAATCTGTTGCATTCATGGCTTGCCTCCGAAATTTCGGGATTCATCCGCGATTTTGTGCGACCGCGTCATCTCGGATATACCTTAGTAGAGGGTGGATTTACACCTGAAGGTGACAGAAATACGCTGCTTGCTCCGGATGTCGCATTTGTTGGCAGCAGCCGGCTGAGTGTGCCATTCCCGCAAGTATTTGTCGGCTTTATGCCGGATCTCGCTGTTGAGATAGTTTCACCAAGCAACAGCATTGCTGGGTTGAGAGACAAGGCAGCGATCTATTTGCGGAATGGCTCCAGCATTGTATGGATTGTCATTCCGGACCAAGAGGGAGTCGAAGTACGCCGCCTGACCGAGGACGGAACGATCGAGCACGAATTTATTGGCGTCCGGGGCAAGTTGTTCGGCGACGATGTGTTGCCGGGATTCGAGTTGGAATTGCGGCAATTATTCCCCAAATAGAACAGCTGATATCCGCAAGATATTCCACCACTTGGCCGTTGCAATAAGATACGCGACAGACCCGCAGACATTGCATATCCGCACTTGATGTGCGATAGTTGGCGCCATGCAATCTGAGACACGGACGAGTATCTGCCATGGCTGAAATGATTCTTGAAGCGATTGATCTGAAGCAAATGGGCAAGCGCGCGAGAGCGTCCGCCGCGGTCCTGGCACAAAAGACGACCGCCGAAAAGAATGCGTTGATCCTCGCGATTGCGGATGCGCTGGAAGCAGGTACCGACAGCATCCTCGTGGCAAATCAGCGCGATCTGGACTTGGCGGCGTCAAACGGCATTGATCCGATTTGGATACGTGATCGCATCGCCTTGGCACCGCGTATGCCCGGCATTGTCGCGGATGTACGGAAAGTCGCTGAATTGCCCGATCCGGTTGGCGAGGTGCTGCTGGACTCTACGCTGGACAACGGCTTGCAGCTCATGAAGAGGCGTACGCCGTTGGGCGTCCTGGGCACAATTTATGAGTCGCGCCCGAATGTCACGGTGGATATCTCGACTTTGGCGCTGAAAACCGGGAATGCAGTGATTTTGCGCGGCGGTTCCGATGTTTTGCATAGCAATATTGAACTGACGGAAATCTTGCAGCGCGCGCTGGCGCGACTTGATTTTCCCGTTGATGCCGTGCAGTACATTAACAGCACCGATCGTCGTTATGTCAGCGAGATGCTGCGGCTGTATGAATCCATCGACATGATCATCCCGCGCGGCGGCAACGGTTTGCACACCTTCTGTCGCGAGAACAGCAGCATCCCGGTGATAACCGGCGGCATCGGCGTCTGCCATATCTTCGTTGACCATAGCGCCAACCTGCGCAAGGTCTTGCCCGTCTTGGACAACGCCAAGACACAGCGCCCGGCGGTTTGTAATTCGATGGAGACGCTGCTCGTTCATCGTGCGGTTGCAGCTGAGCTGTTGCCGCAAGTTGTGGAGGTGCTGGGAGCAGCCGGCGTTGAATTTCACGCCGCAGCAGCGGCGTACGACATCGTTGGCGCTGACACACGGGTGGTGCCGGCAGCTGCTGCTGACTTTGACACGGAGTGGTACAACCTGACGCTAAACTTGAAGGTAGTCGATGACGTCGACGAGGCGATCGCGCATATCGGGCGGCACGGTACGCAGCATTCCGACAGCATTCTCACCGAGACGCCTGCGCACGCGGAACGGTTTCTCAACGAGGTGGATTCGGCGGCGGTCTATTGGAACGCGAGCACGCGCTTTACGGATGGCAGCGCGATGGGTATGGGCGCTGAAGTGGCGATCAGTACGCAGAAGCTGCATGCGCGGGGCCCGATGGCGCTGGAGGAATTGACGACCTACAAGTGGATCGTCAAGGGCGACTATACGTCGCGGGACTAATACCAGATCAATTGTGTCAATTGCAATCGCATGACGTGATTTGAACGGCTTCACGCGCCAACTTCGGAAGGTGTATGCGTTTCCTCAATCTCGCACGTCAATACTCGCCAGCGAGCCCTGAACGTGACATTTTCGGTCACTGGATTTGGGCTATTCCCGTAATTCTTATTGTTGCTGCGCTGGCGTTTCGCCGAGTCGATTATTTCCCGCCGAGTCACGATGAATTCCGATCGCTAACCAACAGCGGCTGGATCTTCAACAGGCCCTATTCGCCAGTAGATGTCTTGCAATCACTTGCGCGAGTCAGCCCAATTCATACGCCCTTCTACTTCATTCTGCTGAATGCCTGGGGTCATTTGGTCGGCTACGATGTCGTGCTCGGTCGAACTCTGACGATTTTCACTGCGCTGCTTTCGCTGGCAATGATGTACCGGTTGGCGCACGATATGGTCGCGCCGGTCGCCGGGCTCTTTGCGGTGGCGGCAGTCGCCAGCAATACATTCTACAACTACTATGTTCCGCACGCACGCATGTACCCGTTACTGGTTCTGATTTGTACGTTTGTCCTCTGGCTCTATTTGAGCATCATGCACCGGCAGAAACAAGTGAAAAGGACCGACTATCTGTCGCTCTTCGCCGGCTGTCTTGTACTCGCCTACACGCATGCCTTCAGCGCGCTTTTTTTCGCTGCTGTCGGTGCCTATCACCTCGTTGCCGCCCCTAAGAATCGGAGGTGGGTATGGGTTTCGCTTGTGGTCGTGCTAGCGATTCTCGTGTTTACGCCTTGGATTACTGTCTTGGCCACGGCGCTAGAGGATTCGGCCAACAGAACGGCTGATCACGATGTCGACGGCTGGATTGGGATATCGAACTGGTTGGCGCTGATGCTCAACAACGGGCGGCATTTGCTTCTGCTCTCTATGGCTTCGATCATGCTTGCCCTGGCGAAGGGAGTTGGGCAATTCAAACCAATTTTCGTCATCTCGCTTACCTTTGTCGCGGCTTTTGGCGTTACGGCTCAAGTAACGCCATACATTGAGCTCGACAAGATGCGCTATTTCTTGACGGGATTGCCACTCGTTACATTGGTCGTCGCCGCCGGACTTTCAACCTTGTATCGCATCCGCAAGTGGCTGGGATTGCTTGTATTGCTTTGGGTCGTTGCCGGCATCAGTTATCAGCAAAGCTATGGCCTGGCGAATTTTGTGTCGAAGTCACAAATTGCGTCTTTTCAAGCGCCGGCTTGGCATGCAGTCTCTCGGCTTGCGATAGAATCTGGATCGCCGATTGCTATCCTGGGCTACCGTACTAAGATTATCGATCTACCCAGATTGACATACGACGAACGTTCACAGTTTGACCATTACTATGGCGATCATGGCATCACATTCGACTCCGCAGACAGTTTGCGAGGCTTTGAAGAAGATGCGAGCTTCCATTCCGTTTCCGCGCCTACCGTTTGGGCAATCTATCGCGCCGCTACTGTGAGATCAGACGAAGTCGCCGAGCTAACGGACGTCATGGAGCGGCTAGATTACAATTTCTGTGCTAGTGATGAGGTCGGCTACGATACGGTAATCCTCCAATACCGCTGGACGCTGCTTGGATGCGGCACACCAGTTCAACTGTTACAGCAACAGACTGGACAGTTGGACTACGAACTTTACGGATTAAGCTACAGCGAGGAAGGCGAGCAAATATTGTTCGTCGATCGTTGGGTGTCGCTCAACGACTTCACCGTCGAGAACTACCAAATGTCGCACCAGTTAATCAACGACGATTGGGAGATGGTCGCTCAACTTGACGTGCCACTGGTGCACGAGGACAAACTACGACAATTCTCGGTGTATGTAAGCGACGGGCCCCCCGGCAACTATCGCTTGATGGCGATTTTATACAACGCGCAAACGGGTGAACGTGTGCCGTGGATCGACAATCCCGGATACGTGCCGGAGATGCTAAATCTTGGCGAGGTTGTGCTGGACTAAAAGTATCTGCCACCGCAATAGACGAATCTACACTCCTGGCTTGCAGCACAGGCTAGACACCTTCTCTTGCAGCACCACATTGACAGTTGCTTGGTCCCCTATCCGACCAGCCTACCATGTACGTTTAGTCTAAAATGGCTAATTATAGACGGCAGTTTATCACTATTCAGTTGCCAACGTATGCTTATGGTTCGGCTCTCAGATTATCAGCTTAACGCCACCGACAAGCGCGACATCCTCAGCCACTGGGGGCTGTGCTGATCGCAGTCGCGGCACTGGCATTGCGTCAAATTGATATGTACCCACCGACCTATGATGAATTCTATTCGATGTTCAACAGCGGTTGGATCGTCAACAGTCCGTATTCACCGATTGAGGTGCTTCAATCCCTCGTCCGAAACAGCGCAAATCACACGCCCTTATATTTCCTGCTGCTGAATCTGTGGGGTCACCTCGTTGGAAATGCGGTGGCTATGGGCCGAACGCTGACTATATTCGCTGGATTGCTCTCGCTGGCGATAACGTACCGACTCGCACGAGATATTGTCGCACCGATCGCAGGCCTGTTTGCAATAATTCTGCTTGCGAGCAATGCATTCTACAACTATTTTTATGCCCATGCGCGCATGTATCCGCTGCTGATGCTGGCTTCAGCGATTGTGATATGGCTTTACCTGCGCATTATTTGTCGGCAGAAAACAGCAAAGCGGAAAGATTACTTGCTGCTCGGCGCATCCTGCTATTTGCTCGCCAATACGCATGCCTTTAGCGTGCTGCTTTTTGTCACGATTGGCGCATATCATTTACTATTCGTGGCAAAAGACAAGCGTTGGCTGCGGGTCTCCATAGCCGTGGTCCTGGCGCTTCTTCTGTTCTCGCCTTGGATCGTTGTTCTGGTTACTTTGGGAATTGACCGAACCTTCATGTTTTGGGCGCGAGGAACAACTACCGTCGAGGACATACTGATGACCTGGCTGCTGGTAAGCTTTAACGGCAACCTAGCATTGCCGGCCCTTGCAGCGATAGGCGCGTGGATTGGCATACGAGACAAGACCGTCTCCCTTCGGGTACCGGTACGATTGCTTATGCTCTTCTTGACCACACTAGGTCTGGTCGCGCTGGTATCAAACTCCCTCCAATTGAGCAGCATGCGATTAACGCTTCCCGGCCTGCCACTCGTGTTGCTATTTGTCGCGACAAGTCTCTACGCCCTTTACCGCGTCAGAAAAGCGCTGGGATTGCTCGCACTCGTTTGGGTGATCGCGGGAGTCAATTTTCAGCAAAGCGCCAACATGCAAACGTACCTGGCAGGACGCGCCACAAATTTTCAGGTTCCGGCGTGGCACGCAGTTTCACGGCTTGCTACGAAATCGGAACAACAGCCGCTGATACTTGGTTATGGCTTCAACACGCACATGTTGTTTGCCGATTCCCAGCTCGGATACGCTCAATACGAATTCTATTTCGGTAATCAGAATTTGGAGTTAATTACCACGCAAGGCTTGGCCTACTTTGAGGTAGAAGCACGGCAGGCTTCAATTGCCGAGCCGTCGATCTGGGTAGTCTATCGAGCTGATACTGTCGATTCGGACCGAGTTGGCGAGCTAACGACTGTCATGGAAAGTCTGAATTATGATTCCTGCGCCGTTGAAGAAGTCGCTTATGGAACGGTAGTCGTACAATTCCAATGGAATACGCTCGAATGCGGCAAGCCCGGTCTATTGGCCAGCTACTTGACGGATCCGCTGGGATACGAACTGTATGGATTAAGTTTCAGCGCGGAAGGCGAGCAAATATGGTTCGTCGATCGTTGGGCGTCCCGCAACGACTTCGCCGTTGAGAACTACCAAATATCGCACCAGTTACTCAACGACGATTGGCAGATGGTCGTCCAACTTGACGTGCCGTTGGTGCACGAGGACAAGCTGCGGCGATTCTGGATCGACGTCAGTGACGTACCGCCCGGCACCTATCGCTTGATGGCGATTATTTACAACGCGCAAACGGGTGAACGCGTGCCGTGGATCGATAATCCGGGATACGTGCCCGAAATGCTGGAACTCGGCGAAGTAGTGCTGGATTGAACAAGCAAGTCCGCGGAAAAAGTGAGCGATCTTTCCTATTGAAATCGCGCGAATTGCCAGCTTGACACTTTATCCGCCGCGACAGCATAATATGTGCGAAGTGAATCATCAACCAAAGGCCATGACGAAGACAGTCTGCAAGTGCATCGTCTGATGTCTGCCGAAACAGGGAGCGCGTGTCTTAGACTGGGAGCGTGCGCAGCGGCAGTTGCAGAATTCCCTTCCGAGCCGAGAGGTGAAACGGCGAGTGATCGTCGGAGTAGTCTGCTCCGCTAGTCCAGCGCAAAAGGACAGAACGAGCGTAGTGCCGCAGAATGGCACTGAATCGGGGTGGTACCGCGGGAACGTCGACGCTCTCGTCCCTGATGGGATTGAGGGTGTTTTTTTGCATAGCCTCATCCGGCGAGTGAACGAACACAGGAGATAGTATGTCAGATTCCATATCGACGTTTCGCGCGGAATCCTTGGCTGACCTGGACAATATCAGAGACAGCGATGCGTTGGACGCGTGGCGAATTCAGTTTCTGGGGCGGCGCGGCGCCGTGGGCAAACTATTTGCTCAGATTAGCAGCTTGCCGCAGAACGAGCGTGCCGCTTTCGGCCAGCGCGTGAACGCCTTGCAAACGGAACTGGAACAAGCCTACAAGGAGCGGGAAGCGCTGGTTGAGAGTCAGCGGCTGGCGCGCGACCTGGAGGAAGGTGAGATTGACATTACCTTGCCGGCTCATCCGCGCCGACGTGGGGGATTGCATCCGTCGACGCGGACGCATCGCGAGTTTCAGATGATATGGGCGGACATGGGCTTCCAGGTGTATCAGAGCCGTGATGTGGAAGAGGACGACCTAAACTTTACGTTGCTTAACCTGCCACCGCACCATCCGGCACGAGACATGCAAGATACATTTTACACGACTGATCCCAAGGTGCTGTTGCGCACTCATACCTCGCCCGGACAGATACGCGCCATGCGTGAGCTGGGCGATGGTGGTACCAAGCCGATACGGGTCATCTTGCCGGGAATGTGCTATCGGCAAGAGCAAGTGACCGCCCGGAGCGAAATCCAATTCACGCAGGTTGAGGGTTTGGCCATTGGTCGCAACATCCGCATGAGCGACCTCAAAGGCACAATCGCCGAGTTCGCCAAGCGGATGTACAACCCGAACGCGAAAGTCCGCTATCGGGCGTCGTATTTTCCTTTCACCGAGCCCAGCATGGAGGTGGATGTCGAGTGTTTCCTTTGCAGCGGCGAGGGTTGCCGCGTTTGCAAGTATACGGGCTGGCTGGAGATCGCCGGCAGTGGCATGGTGCATCCGACGGTACTACGCAATGGCGGCTATGATCCGAGCGAATGGAGCGGCTTCGCATTTGGCATGGGGCCAGAGCGCATCACGATGCTGAAACATGGTATTCAGGACATCCGATATTTCTGGAGCAACGACCTACGGTTTCTGCAGCAATTCTAGACAGAGCGAGGACTAACGCCAAAGTGCTGGCCGCAAATAGAGCGGGGCAAGAGGGAGAACGTGACATCCTGGGTCACTGGATTTGGGCTTTGCCTGTTCTGCTCGTCGTCGCGTATCTCAGCATTAGCCAGATCGACTTGTATCCGCCCACAGTTGACGAATTCTATTCGATGTACAACAGCGGCTGGATTACCAACAGCCCCTATTCGCCAATCGAAGTGCTGCAATCGCTCGAACTGAACAGCCCAAACCATACACCTCTCTACTTTCTGCTGCTGAATGTTTGGGGGAATCTGGTCGGCTACGATATCGTACTTGGCCGCGCGCCGACGATATTCGCAGGGTTGCTCGCGCTGTCAATGATCTTTCGGCTGACACGGGATTTCGTAGCGCCGACCGCCGGGTTTTTCGCGCTGTTAATTGTATCCAGCAATGCCTTCTACAATTACTTCATTCCGCATGTGCGCATGTACCCGCTACTGCTTTTCTTGTCGGCGCTCGTCCTGTGGCTTTATCTCCGCATCGTGTATCAGCAGCCTTGCGCAAAGCGGCGAGACTATTTCGCACTGGCTGTCGCCAGCAATGCCCTGGCAAACGTCCATGCCTTTAGCGCCTTACTGTTTGCATCGCTTGGCGTTTATCACCTGTTTATTGCGCCGAAGGACCGGCGCTGGGCGGGCGTTTCACTGGCTGTCTCGGCTGCACTCTTGATCTTTTCACCCTGGATTGTCGTCTTGATCACGGGAGGTATCGATCGCACCTTTGAATACTGGCAGCTGGGTTCCGCCACAGTTGGAGATATTCTGTCCGCCTGGCTTGCAATGACGTTCAATGGGAGCCTGGTCCTGCCACTAATATCGATTGCCGGCGTGATCATCGGCCGTCGCACCGCGATGATCAGATCCAAGCCATATATCTTGCTCTGCCCCATCTACATCATCGTATTGGGGTTTACGGCATGGCTGACCGGCGGTCTTGGCGCACACAGCATGCGCCTGACAATGTCCGGCTGGCCGCCGACGATTCTATTTTTGTCGGCGGGACTTTATGCACTCTATCGCGTTCGTAAATCGCTCGGGCTCATTGTCATTGTTTGGATCTTGGCAGGCCTGATTTTCCAACAGACGGCGGTTTGGCGGCCCTATCTTGAAGGACGAATCTTACACATGGATTCGCCGCCTTGGCATGCCATCAGCCGGAAACTGCTCGCATATCCGTCGCCTGCGCCCGCGCTAAGTTTCCGCATTCAATTTCAAGGACTTAGCTGGCCCGGTCATATCGATTACCCGCAGCGCAAGTACTACTTCGAGCGGCATGGCAGCAGCCTGAAGTATTTTGACGCGATCGAGTCGCTGCAGCGCCACGTGTTTCTCCTCGCTATCACTGAACCGGCATTCCGCGTTTTTTATCGCGAAGCCGACATTGATGCGGCTCAAGCAACTGAACTGGAAAATATATTTCTAGAGGCGGACTATGACTTGTGCTTCGATTTGGAACTTATCCAGGATATACGCATAAGCGAATATCGATGGGCGTCATTGCGGTGCGAGGAACCGTCAGTGATATTAAGTTCCCTAACCGATTATCTTGAATACGAGTTTTACGGTAGCGCCTTAAACGCTGAGGCGGACAGACTGGCATTTACCGATCAATGGACCGCGCGAATCGACGCCGTATACGATAACCATATGATGTCTTTCCAGGTGATCAGCGATGACTGGCGCAACGAGGCACAATTGGACTTGCCCTTGGTACATGACGGTGTGCTCCGTCAGTTTACGATTGACGTAAGCAACGTGCCACCAGGGAAATACAGACTAATGTTGATTCTCTATGACAAATTTACGGGTGAAAAAGCGTCCTGGATCGACAATGCGGGCGATGTTCCGAGCTTGCAAGAACTGACCAGCTTCGTCATTCCGAAACGGGAATGACGGGAACGCAATGGGAAACACGAGAGGACTTCAAAACCTATGTTAGTACCTGTTTCATGGCTTAGAGACTTTGTCGAGATTGATAGTCCCGTCGAGCTCTTGGCGGAGCGGCTCACTGTAGCCGGATTGGAAGTGGCGCACCTGAAGTATATCGGCGTGCCCCAAGAGACTGTGCCCGGTGTGCAGATGCCAACGTCTGATCATTTGGTATGGGATCGAGAAAAGCTGCTCCTTGGGCGCATCGTCGAGGTTAAAGCACATCCCAACGCCGACCGTTTGGTGCTTGCGCTGGTCGATTATGGCGGGGCGGAGCTGGAGCAGTGCGTCACTGGCGCAACGAATCTTTTCCGCTACAAAGATCAGGGCGAGATCCAGCCGCCGATCTGGAGTCCCTTCGCGATGGAAGGGGCGGCGGTCTGGGATGGTCATAGCGACAAGCCCAAGCGAATGACGCTGAAAGGCAAAGATCTGCGCGGGATTTACAACAAGAGCATGGTCTGCTCGGAGAAAGAGTTGGGTATCGCCGATGAGCATGAGGGCGTGATCGTCCTGGATCACGAAGACAGTTTTGTGGCCGGCATGCCATTGGCTGACGTGCTGGGTGATGTCGTCCTGGATATCGAGTTCACACCGAATCTGGCGCGTTGCTTCAGCATGGTCGGCGTAGCGCGCGAAGTCGCCGCGATTCTCGGCGTCAAGATGAATTATCCCTCCTTCGATTTCCTGGCTGAGGGCGCGCCTATAGAAGGACAGGCCGGCATCGACATTCGCGAGCCGGCATTGAATCCGCGCTTCACGCTCACGCTGCTGCGTGATACCGAAGTCGGACCGTCGCCATTTTGGATGCAGCATCGACTCAAGCTGATCGGCCAACGTCCACGTAACAACATTGTCGATGTGACGAATTACCTGACCTTCGAGTTGGGGCAGCCGTTGCACGCCTTCGATTATGACAAGCTGGTGGAGCGCGCCGGTGGCATGCCGACGATCATTACGCGCCTACCCGACCAGGGCGAACAACTGGAAACGCTGGATGATGTCGTGCGCGATTTGGGCGCGGAGACGATTTTGGTAGCGGATACGGCCGGTGCCTTGAGCCTGGGCGGCGTCATCGGTGGCGGCGAAACCGAAATCAGCGAAACATCCCGCAATGTGCTGCTGGAGGCGGCGGCCTGGAACAATATCAGCATCCGCAAAACGATCAAGGAGCAGCGCGTGCACACGGAAGCCTCAACGCGATTCAGTCGCGGCGTGCATCCATCGCAAGCGATCCTGGGTTGTCAGCGCGGCATCGAATTGATGCGGCAGTTGGGCGGCGGAACCGTGGCGCAAGGCGTGTTAGACGCCTATCCCAAATGCCCTGAAACCGTCACCATTGAACTGCCGATCGAGCGGGTCAATCGGCTGTTGGGCATGGAAGTCACGCTGGAGCAAGCGGTCGATGTATTGCGGCGGCTTGAATTCGGTGTGGCTGTGGATGGTGATGTAATCAAGGCGACGGTTCCCGATCACCGTCTCGATATCAGCGCCGACCCTGTCGTTGGGCAGGCGGACTTGCTGGAAGAGATCGCCCGAATCATCGGCTATGATCGGATACCAGACACCATCATGGCGGATGAGATGCCGCCGCAGCGAGAGAACATCACCGTTCGCATCGAAGAAAGAATCCGCGATATTCTTGTCGGTCAGGGCTTGGTCGAGGTTATCAATTACCGCTTTACCAGTCGCGAGAGCGAAGCGATGTTAGTGCCAGCCGGCGCAAATTCCTCGTTGCCGGCGGCCGATTATGTGGAAATCGCCAATCCGGCGGCGAGCGAGCGGGATGTCCTGCGCCATACTTTGATGATCAATATGTTGGAGAATGCGGTCAATAACGCCCGCTATCACAGGACGCAGCAGCTTTTCGAGGTGGGCAAGGTCTATTTGCGGACCGGCGATCCGCTGCCGGAGGAACCGCTTCATCTGGGCATTCTGTTGACCGGGGGGCGGTCGCAACCCTGGTGGGGTGGCGGCGAGTCGGCCGACGAGATGGATTTCTACGACCTAAAAGGGGTGATCGAGAGTCTGCTGCATGCCTTGCATATTGAGGATTTCAGTGTCGAGCGCGGCACACATACCAGTTTTCATCCGGGGCGTTCAGCCGATCTGCTGCTTCTGGGCGAATACATCGGCAGCTTCGGTGAGATACACCCGGAAGTGGTACGCCGCTTCAAGCTGACCGAAGCGAAAGTGGTTTACGGCGAGGTTCAGGTCGCGCCCATGATTCGCCATCATCAGCGCCTTCACCTGATTGCGCCGCTGCCGACAACACCAGCCGTGCTGGAGGATATCGCGCTGATCGTGAATGCGCATATCGCGGCAAGCGAGGTCGAAGCAGTGATCCGCCAAGCCGGCGGACGCCAGCTGAAAGATGTGACCCTGTTTGATGTTTATACCGGTGATCCGATCCCGCCCGGCAAGAAGAGCCTTGCGTATTCGCTGACTTATCAAGATGAGAATAGAACGTTAACCGACAAGAACGCAGCCAAGATACGCAAAAAGATCATCGGCGCCGCGCAGCACAGGCTGAAGGCGGAACTGCGGTCTTGAGACGACGTTATCGCGCCGGCTAGTAGCCCTTGGCGCGATCCAATTGATTGAGCAGGGGGCGGTTTTCCAGGTAGCGGCGCAGGTTCTCTTTGAAGACGCGCGCCGCTTTGGCGTGATAATCCCGGGTAACGCCGGAAATGTGCGGCGTAATAATCACGTTGTCAAGATTCCACAGCGGACTTGTGCTCGGCAGTGGCTCTTCTTCGAATACATCGAGCGCGGCGCCGGCGATCACACCGGAAGACAGCGCCGTAATCAGCGCCTTCTCGTCGACAGCCGCCCCGCGCGATACATTGATCAGCACCGCTGTTTCTTTCATCGCGTTCAGAACCTCTTCGTTGATCAAATGCTCGGATGAAGCGGTCCGCGGGACGGTCACGACCAAATAATCGCAATCCCTTGCCATGGCAATGACAGTCTCGGCGGGATAAATGCGGTCGGGAATGTCTCCGCTTGGATCGCCGGTGCCGGGTGTGGCGTATGCATCGACCTCGGCCGTGGTATCCAGATCACGTTTGGATGCGAGAACGGTCATGCCCATCGCTGCGCAGAGACGCGCCAGTTCGCGACCGATGCTGCCGTAGCCGACGATGCCGACGGTCAGCGCATCCATATCCACCGGCGCAAAGACGGTAGTCCCGCTTTCCGGCCATTCGGCTTTGCCTTGCAGATCAATCGCGTGGCGCATCTTGTAATTGAACATGAGCATCATCATCAAGCAGTAGTGCGCCATATTGGTCGCGTGGATGCCACTGGTCGAGGTCACGACGATATCTTCCGCTTGCACAATGCGGTTTCCCAGCGCCTGATTCATGCCGGCGAAATTCATCTGGATCCAGCGCAGTTTAGGCGCTTGTTCCGGTTCGGGATAATAGCCGGTCGTGTAAAGTACCTCGGTCTTGGCGATGACATCGGGCGACACGGCGGGAAAGTGCCGCTCGATCTGCAGACGGGGAGAAATCTCCTGCAGCTCGACAAGGATCTCATCGGAAAAGTCGATGGCAACTGTGACGAAAATCGGTTCAGCTTCGGACATTAGCGGGTTCCCTCGGCCCTCGTGGCAATTACGAGGTTAGCAGTTCTGGCGGCGGCGGTCAATGACGCGGAGACGCATTGCCATGCGGGCCCTGCGGCGCTGGTCGGTGCTGGACAGGCCTTGACGTGGTAGGCTATGATTCGCCTGAATCGATAGGATAGACTCTGCACTGAAACCGCCGCAGGCTAAGGAGAGTTTGACATGGGCTTACTGGATGGCAAGATCGCGCTGATTTTTGGCGTCGCCAACAAGCACTCGATCGGTTGGGGGATCACCCGCGCCTTGCATCGGGAAGGCGCCACCATCGTATTGAGTTACGCCATGGACCGGCTCGAGCGCCGCGTTCGCCCGCTGGGTGAATCGGTGGGAAGCGAGTTGATGATTCAGGCGGATGTCACCAATGCCGAGGAAATGGATGGGGTTTTCAGCGCCGTCGCGGAAAAGTACGGCAAGCTGGATGTGCTGGTGCATTCGGTGGCATTTGCCGATCGCGATGCCCTCGGCGGGCGGTTTGTCGATGTCCGGCGCGAGGCGATGCTCAGCGCCATTGATGTGAGCGCGATCAGCCTGATCGAGTTGGCGCGGCGCGCCGAACCGCTGATGACCGACGGCGGCAGCATGATGAGCCTCACCTATAATGCGTCGCGCCAGGTGATCCCGAATTACAACGCGATGGCGATCGCCAAAGCAGCGCTGGAAGCGATTACGATGTATCTGGCGGCCGATTTGGGACCGAGCAAGATTCGTGTCAATGCGATCAGCGCAGGCGCCATCAAGACGCTTTCGGCCGGGGGCATCACCGGTTTCCGCGATCTATTGAAGTACGCCGAAGCGACGTCGCCGATGAATGAATTGGTCAGCCAGGACGATGTCGGTGATCTGGCGCTCTTTCTGGCGTCGGATCTGTCGCGGCGCATCACGGGCGAAGTGATCTACGTCGATGCCGGCTTCAACATCATGGGTTTCACCGATGTCGAGGCGCTGATGGAGGCGGTCGAATGAGGTCGGCGGTTTCGCCGAGGCCAACGCTAATCTAAGGACTTCGAGAAGACAGCCGCGAGGTCCATTCCCTGGTCGGTTTGCGGCGCATAATCCCGCGGCTTGACGCAGCGAAGTGCCATCCAGGCAGCTAGCAGCCCAATAATCCCGCAGCAGAATACCGCGCCGTAGGCGATAGTGTGCTGGCCTGACAGGTTGAGCATCACATCACGAACGATGCCACCGCCGGCGACTCCCGCGCCCCGAGCAAAGGTGACGCAGAGTGTCCAGAAACCAAGGAATGTGCCAGCGCGTCCAACGGGACTCATATCCATCATTAGACCTAGCGTGCCGATGTTCCATATGCCCAAACCGACACCCAGGAACACGAGACCCGGTGTTACGAGCGGGCGGTTATCGCCTAGTGATGAGGCGGCGAAAATCAAGTAAGCGATGATCAGGATGATTACACCGGCTTGTGAAACGCTCAAGTGCGATAAGGCGGTGTAACGGCGCGAAAGATAAAGCACGACGAGCGAAGCGACAATCGCCGTGCCGCCCCAATAGGCGGAGAAGCGATTGGTGATGTGGGCTTCCATGCCGAAGACCTGCCCGGCAAAGGGCTCTAGCACGGTATCTTGCAGAAAAGCGAAAGCCATCGAAAGGATGAGATAGAACAAAAAGAAGCGCATTTGCCGGCTGTTCCAGACCAGCGCCAGATCACTACGAAGGTTGCTGCCGTAGTCAGATGCAGTGCCGACAGCACCGAACCGCCGCCTCTCCTCCCCCAAAACGGAAAAGAACCATAAGAGCGCAAAAAGACCCGCGGCAATCATGAAGAGATTCAGGAGCGACTGAGCGCTGAAGGCAATCTCGCCGGCGCCTTCTTCGTGCGGAAGCAGAAGGCTAAAGATTACGCCGCCGACCGCGAAACCGAGCAGCAGAAAGGTCCAGACCAATCCCACTGCGCGTCCGCGCTGATCTTCTGACGCGCGATCAGAAATCAAAGCGAGGAAAGTGCTGCCGGAGAGCGCGCCACCAAGGCTGAAGAGCAGGAAGGACACGATGAGCGACAGCCACAGGTAGGCCGGTGTGGGATCTTCGGCATTGGAATTGGCGCGGAGTAAGAGTTCGGCTGTGGCATAACCGAGAGAAAGTGTACTGACCACCATCAAGAGCCGGCCGAGCCAGATCCAGAACAGGCGCCGATAGCCGCCGACAGAATGGGTATCGGAGTAGCGTCCGGCGATGACGCCGATGGGCGCCAGGAAATAGCGCAGTCCGGTCAGCAGCCCGACAAAGGTCGCGCTGAAACCGAGGTCGGCAACCATAATCCGATTCCAGACGCCCGTGGTTAACACATCGGCCATGCCCGAACCAAGGTGGAACATAGCGATTTTGAGATTGTGTCCGATGGATAGATCGGATTTGTTCTGCGTTTCCATTGCTATCTTTTTGTAGAATTCTACAGATTTCGGCACCGAATTATACAGGTTGGCGTGACGGCGTCAATACGCAATTGAATAAAATTTCACAAACTTATGGTACACTGAAAATGATTATTATTTGCGAGGGAAGAGAGGCAGCGATGTTCCAACACCGTCCGTTTAAGAAAATTGTTGTGCCGACCGATGGCTCCGCCTGGAGCGAGCGGGCGATACCATACGCAGTAGACTTCGCGCGCATTAGCGGCGGCGAGGTAGTCTTGCTGCACGTATTCACGCCGCCCATGCATGAATTTGTCGATTCATTGGCGATCGCCGGCGAATACGAACTGGCGAACCGGATCCGTGAGGAGATCAAGCAGCACCTGCTGGGATTGCGCAACGAAGTACGGGAACAAGAAGTGGAATGTCGCTTGCACATCATTGACGCGGTTGGCGTGGCCCAGCACGTCATTGATTACATTGAAGAAACAGAGGCAGATCTGGTCGTCATGACGACGCATGGTCACTCGGGATTGGTGCGCCTGGTTTTCGGCAGCGTCGCCAACCGCGTGATGCATGATGTCAATGCGCCGGTGCTGGTCATTCGTCCCGATCTGGAGTGATCGACAACACGCGGAATTGCTGAGGAGCCAACGACGGTTGGCTCTTTTTGATTCTTATCTCATCAAAAGGCCGCAGGCGGTTTGCCACCATGTCCTTGATCTCGTCCACCGCTGCCCACGCCTGTTTTACTTCCTCGGAGGACAGATTTAGCTGGAGGAAGTCATCCTCGTCAAGCAGCAGCATTTGCCCGTCAGCTTGTACGAATACATCCAGCCCCAAATCCTCAGCCGCCACCTGCCCTGCCGTAATAGTCGGGGGCCGGGTGATATTGCAGTACCAGCCTTTCAGCGCATGCGACTCCGCGTCCAAGATGCGAAAGATGTTGAACCAGCGATCTGTATAGAACCACTCGCGGAAGTGATCGCCTCGGCGCAAGCGGATATAACCCAGCTCACGATCTGACAAGTCGAATGCCGCGTCAATGCAGACGAAGGTGGCATTGCGCTCGACCAGTGCACCGAGGTACGAGAGCAGGTCGTTGCCGAAGGCATCGCGTTTGATCACCGTGAAGGCGGTCATCAGGCGCGTCCGATCGTATGCACGAGCAAGAGCAGGCCGGCGTTAAACTCAATGACAGCCTGGTCTGACAGCATGACGTTGCTGATGCCGCGCGCCGGTCCCATGTTCAGCGTTTCCCCACGCAAGGGATACTGAAGATCACTTGACGTGATGCCCTCAGCGCGGGCGCCGAGCGGAATCAGCGAGATCGTATCACCCGGTTGACCGGCGATTTGATGGACTCCCGGCTGCAGCAGGCGCATGGCTTGATCGCCGTCGACGACTTCGACCTGGATGTCACGGAGTTCGGGCAGGGAAAGCAAAAGAATATTGGCGACGGTTTGATCAAAGCGCCCGCCCAAACCGCCGACGATGGTCACCGCAGACGCGCCAATACCGGTGCAATAGTGCAGCGCCAGCTCAAGATCGGTTTCGTCTTTGTCGGGCGGATACTGCAAGATTTCGGCGCCGCCGGTTTTGAAGGCCGCGACTTGCTCAGCGGTGAGTGAATCGAGGTCGCCGATGATGGTCCGCGGAGTATAGCCGAGCGCGCGAGCATGAAGCGCGCCGCCGTCGGCACATAGAACGTAAGGCGCGACAAGCTCGTCAAGTCGCGACTGGAGCATGCTGCCCAGGGTGATGACGCCATTGGCGAACAGCATTACTTGCATAGGCACTTTCCTCCGCGTGATTGATCGGCAGTGGATTATGGGCGAATCTTAACATCGGCGCGGAATTGCTCACAGGCATAGCGGTGTGCGGCGGCTGGGCAGCGAGTGTAAACTATGCTAGCTTTTGGCTTAAGACGAAAGGTCAAATTATATGGCTGTTGACGCCATCAGCCTGGAAGTATTCAAGAACCTGTTTGCCGCGGTCGCGGAAGAGATGGGTTTGGCTCTGCAGCGGGCCAGCTTCAGCCCGAATATCCGCGAACGACTGGATTTCAGCTGCGCGGTCTTCGATGCTGAGGCGCGGATGATCGCGCAGGCGGCGCATATCCCAGTGCACCTGGGCAGTATGCCGGCCTCGGTGGCTTCGGCCGTAGACGCATTTGAAGAGTTTTTCCCGGGTGATGTGGTGGTGCTGAACGATCCCTATCACGGCGGTACGCACTTGCCCGATATCACGATGATCTCGCCAGTCTTCGCCGGCGGTGACTTGAGTTATTTTGTCGCGAGCCGGGCGCATCATGCCGATGTCGGCGGCATGTCGCCGGGATCGTCGCCGCTGAGCACGGAACTCTACCAGGAAGGCATCATCATCCCGCCTTTGAAGCTGCGATTGAGTGGCTGGATGAATGACGGCGCGATGGCGCTGATTGTGGGCAACAGTCGGAATCCCGAAGAACGGATCGGCGATTTGGAAGCGCAGATGGCGGCACATCGCATCGGCGAATCACGGCTTACCGACATCATGATCGAGCATGGCCTGGAGACGACGGCTGAACATGCCACCGCCCTGCTCGACTACTCGCGGCGGATGACGGAAGCGATCATCGCCGGCATTCCAGACGGCGTCTATCGCTATCGGGATGCGATGGAGGGCGATGGGCAGGCCGAATTCGAGATTCCGATCCAAGTGCGGATCGAGGTGCGCGGCGCAGCAATGACTGTCGACTTCGAGGGCAGCGCGCCGCAGGTGCCGGGCAATGTGAACGCCGTGCCCGCTATCGTACGCTCGGCGACCTGGTATTGCGTGCGTTTGCTGGCCGATGAGGACATCCCGGTCAATCACGGCTGCTTTCAGCCGGTCGAAGTGATCACGCCGGCAGGCAGCGTATTGAATTCGCGCTTTCCGGCGGCGGTGGTTTTGGGTAATACGGAGACGAGCCAACGCGTCGTCGATACCGTGCTCGGCGCGTTGGCGGAGGCGCTACCTCAGGTTGTACCGGCGGCGTCGCAGGGCACGATGAACAATTTCACCGTTGGCGGCTTCGCTGACGATAGACAGTTTGTCTATTACGAAACGCTGGGCGGCGGTCATGGCGGCGCGAACCGGGGCGAGGGATTGTCCGGGCGGCATTGCCATATGTCCAACACGCTGAACACGCCTGTTGAGGCGCTGGAATACAGCTTGCCGATGCGGGTGCGGCGCTATCATCTGCGGGACCACAGTGGCGGCGCTGGTACTCACCGTGGCGGCGATGGTATTGTGCGCGAGTATGAGATGCTGGTGCCGGCGACCGTCACGATCAATGCCGAGCGGCGCTTGCGTCCACCTTATGGCGTCAATGGTGGCGCGCCTGGCAAGTGCGGTTTGAATCGCGTGATCCGTGATGGGCGTGCTGAGATCGTCGGCGGGAAGCACACCGCTCAACTGGACGCGGGCGATCGCGTGATCATTGAGACGCCCGGTGGCGGTGGCTGGGGGGACGGTACCACAGTGGCACCGTGACACGGAGACTTGCAGGGGCGACCCGATGAGTCGACCTAATGACGTTGGCCGGCCGGGTTTAGCGCAATAGCAAGAGCGGTGGACTGAGATCCACCGCTAAGGGTTTTGCTGGTCAGATGGACTAGCTGCCGTTGCCGGCGACCTTGACCGGGATCTGCCGCGGCTTGACGTGTTCGGCCTTGGGCAGAGTGATGCTGAGCACGCCGCTTTCGAAATTGGCTTCAACGTCGTTGCCGTCGACCGTAGTCGGGAAGCGCAGGCTGCGGCTGAACTTGCCGTAGCGGCGCTCGCGCATGAGCATGCGGCTGTCCGCTTCAAGCTGCTCGGCAGTGGTCTCGGCCGTGATGGTCAGGACGTCTTCATGGATGTTGACGCTGATGTCGTCCAGGCTGATGCCGGGCAAGTTGGCATGGACGATGTAGGCGTCCGGCTTCTCTTCGACATCGAGCGCCAGGTCATGACCGCTGTTGTTGAATTCGCTCTTGCTGCCCAGCCAGGGGCGCGTGTCGTTCAATAGGCCGTCAACCAGACGGAAATAGGGATTGCGGGTTCGAAGCATCATTTTCGTTTCTCCTTTTGCCAGGGTATCTTGTTCGATCGATTACCATCTATAGCATACGCGGGCTGTGTAGGAGAATTGGAAGCGCGGCGTAAGAACGATGATAGAGCTGCGTATACGAAGTGTAAGCGCCTTGCAACGACTGCGCTGTTTCGCCCGTGTACGCCCGATGTTATGATTGAACGCGTTGAATCTGACCAGGTACGTAATAGGAAAAGCTCATGCGAGCGGGCGTGGATATTGGCGGCACCTTCACAGATCTCGTCTTGATTGATGGCGGTCAACCTAAGATACACAAGCTGCTAAGCAGCCCGCAGCAGCCGGCGCGTGCAATGCTGGCCGGCTTGGAAGCGATCACACCGGGCGGCATTGCGGCGCTAACGCAGGTGGCGCATGGCTCGACAGTGGCCACCAACGCCATCCTCGAACGCAAGGGGGCGCGAGTCGCGTTTCTCACCACAGCCGGCTTCCGCGATCTGCTATTCATCGGGCGGCAGGACCGGCCGATACTCTACGACATTCATCCGCGTATCCCCCCGCCTCTGATACAACGCGACCGCTGTTACGAAGTGCCGGAGCGGCTCGATTTCCGTGGCGACGTGCTGGTCCCGCTGGAGCTGGATGCGCTGGATCGTGTGCTCGATCAAGTCACGGAAGATCGGGTCGATGCGATCGCTGTATGCTTCCTCTTCAGCTATGTCAACGCGGCACATGAAGCGCGGGTCAAGCAGCGGATACTCGAGCGGGGAATCGTTGACGAGGCCTGGCAAGTGGTTCTGTCATCGGAGGTATTGCCCGAATTCCGCGAGTATGAACGCGCGAGCACGGTCGCGCTGGAAGCTTACGTACGACCGGTGATGTCCCGTTACATCGGGCAGCTCGAAAGAGAACTGCCGGCGGCGGCCTCCCTGCGCATCATGAAATCCGATGGCGGCGTGATGCGGGCGAGCCGCGTGCGACAGGGTGCGATTCATACGGCGCTTAGCGGACCTGCCGCCGGCGTGATGGGCGCCTTTCACCTGGCAAACGCGGCGGGCTTCGACAGGATCATCACCCTGGATATGGGCGGCACCTCGACTGATGTAGCGCTGATCGCGGGTCAGCCGGAGCCCCGTCCGGAGTCCGTGATCGACGGCTTGCCGCTGCGGGTGCGGATGCTCGATATTGAGACGATCGGCGCGGGTGGCGGATCGATCGCGCGGGTGGATGCCGGTGGCGCTCTGCGGGTGGGACCGGAATCGGCCGGCGCCAATCCGGGACCAGTCGTCTACGGGCTGGGCGGCGAGCAAGTTACGCTCAGCGATGCCAACGCGATCCTTGGTCGGCTGGACGCTGAGCACTTCCTGGGCGGCAATATGGCGCTTGATCTGGCGGCGGGCGAGCGGGCGCTAGAGCGTCTGGCGCGGCAGATTGGGTTCAGCCTGGTCGATACCGCCAAGGGAGTGGTGGAAATCGCCAACGTGAATATCGACCGCGCGATCCGGCATGTGTCGATCGCCCGTGGCAATGATCCGCGCGATTTCACCTTGATCGCCTTTGGTGGCGCGGGTCCGCTGCATGCCTGTGAAGCCGCCGAACGTCTGGATATTCCGCGCGTGCTGGTGCCGCCGGCACCGGGCGTGCTGTGCGCCTTGGGCTTGCTGATCGTCGATGTGGCGGTCGATTTCAGTCAGTCGGTCATGCGCCGCGCAAGTGCGGAAAGCCTCGCGGGTCTGTTGGACGGAGAAGGCGAACTGCTGGCGCTGGCACGGCGGGAGCTCACGCAGGAAGGCATCGCCGCCGATGACGCCGTTTATGCGGCAACGCTGGATATGCGCTATGAGGGTCAGGCCTACGAGCTCAATATCCCCTTCGGCGAAGACGCGATCGAAGCGTTTCATACGATGCACGAAGGGACTTACGGGCATGCCATGCGTTGGCGCGCCGTTGAAATCGTCAATTTGCGGGTGCGGGGAAGCGGCATCATTGAGAAACCGCGCTTTGATCCTGTCATGTCGCTGCCGCATGCGGCTACGCCATTCAGCGAAAAAGCGTCACCGCTCGGCGGTAGTATCATGCTATTCAAGCGCGACGAGTTGAGCGCAGGCGCGCAATTTGCCGGGGAAGCGCTGGTATTTCAGATGGACAGCACGACTTATGTGCCGGTGGGCTGGCGCGCCCAGGTGGACGGCCACAAGAATCTTGTGCTGGAGCGCGACTGACGCTTAGTCGATCGCGACCATGGCTTCGATCTCGACCGACATATTGAAGGGCAGCGCCGCCATCCCCACAGCGGAGCGCGCGTGAGCGCCGCGTTCGGCGCCGTAGAGGGCGAGTATAAGATCGGAACAGCCATTGATGACGGCGGGCTGCTGGACGAAATCGGGCGCGCAGTTGACCATGCCGTGCAGACGCAGCCAGGCGCTCACCCGATCCAGATCGCCGAGTTCGCGTTGGAGACTGCCGAGCATCGAGAGCGCCACCACCCGCGCCGCCTCGTAGCCTTGCTCGACTGTGACGTCCGCACCAACTTTGCCAAAGGGACCCGATAGCGAGCCGTCAAGATTCTGCGGTCCGTGGCCAGAAACGTAGGCGATGCCGCCGTGAATGCGGACGAATGAAAATGGCAATTCGACGCCGGGCGGCACCACCACCGGCGGTGGCAGCGCCAATCCCATCTCAGCCAGTTTGCGCTCAATTTCCATCGTATGCCCTCCCCTGCGTGATCTTATTGAAGTTACCATAGTGCCTCCGCGAATGCACGGTCGAGGCAGAATCGGGCTAAAATGAATCTTGTGTTTGGCAAAAGCGGTGAGCAACGGAAATGAGCGGCGAGCAAGAATTGCGGCAGGCGATTCAAATGATGCAAAACGGCGAGGTCGGCTCGGCGGTCGCGCTCTTGAATCGGCTGGTTGGCAGCGCTGAACTGGATCACAAAGCGCGGGCGGCCGCCTACGTCTGGCTGGCGGAATCACGCGATGATCATGACTTTAAGATCCGCTGCCTGGAGCGGGCGCTGGAAGCGGAGCCGGAAAACCGGCAGATTCAGCAAGGCTTGCATCAGTTGCTCGCGACCAATTCGCCACCGGATCATCTGCCCGGGAGGCGCGCTGCGGACGTGCAGGTTCTGGAACGGGCGCCCAGCGTGGTCGGCATCGACGGCGTCGCCAATAGCGCAACGAGCGGCGTCTTCATCAGCCAAGACGGATTGCTGGCAACAACGAGTTATGCGGTGGGCAGCGCCGAAGGCGTGTCTGTCGCCATCGAATCTGAGCGCAGTTTGGCCGGGCAAGTGGTGCGGCGCGATCCGCTGCAAGACATCGCCTTGATCCATACGCCGGTGCGGCTGGCGCGGAAGCCCGTCGCTGTGCCGTCCACGATGATCGGAGCGAATATGCCATTCGTCGCCTTAAGCGTTGATGGCACGCGTTTGCGCGGCCGACTGCTACCGAGCAGGGGCGCGGGCGCATTGCAGTGGCTGGGGACCAATCTGCCGGCGGTGCAAGTGCCGAATGCCGGCGGCAATCCGCTCTATGATGAAAAGGGACAGCTGCTCGGCATATTGACCCGCAATACCGACGCGGCGGGCTGTGTCTACGCGATATCGATCACACAAATCATGGGGCTGGCCGAAGCCTGGCAGCGCGATCGACGGCTGCTGCCGAATTCCGGTTACTGCAAAGCCTGCGGTGGATTGTGCCGAGCGATTATGTATGGCGGCCGTTATTGTGAGACCTGCGGCGCCGTGCTTTCAGCGTCTGACGGAAGTGCGCCGATGCCGCCACAAATTGCGGAATTGCAGCAACTCTATGGCGAGAATCAGAGCCGCGCCTGCCCGCATTGTGGCGCTGGCGTCGGGACTTACAGTGGTCGCTGCCTACGCTGTGGGCAGGCAATGAGCCGGCCTGCGGTCGCGGATGGATAGCGGAGCCGAAGCATGACGCGCTTCTTTGGACGGGGCGACAAGGAACCGGAAGAGGTCGCCGGACAGCCCGAACTGCCGCTGGGGGCGGTGGAGAGCATTCTGGCGGCGATCGGCGTGGATCCGGCGGCGGCGCGCATGGAGGTCGAAAGCGGCTTCGGCTGGCACTTTCAGCGCGGCTCGGCTTTGATCGAGGTATACCTAACGCCGGAGCAAGAGGGCTATCTGCAGGTGCTGTCGCCGATCATGCATTTGCCGGCGAGCAACTTGCTGGCGCTGTATCGGCGGCTACTGGAGTTGAACTTGCAGTTGACGAATGCGGCGCTGGGGGTGCATGAGGATGTGGTCTACGTCTTTCATGAGCGTTTGCTGGCGGGTCTGGATGCGGCGGAGGCGGACGCGATCATTCGACGTCTGGCGGGCTATGCGGATGAGCTGGATGATGCGCTGGCGGCGGAGTTTGGCGGTCGGATGTATGGGCGAGGGTGACTCCTGGTCGGCGCTAAAGTGGCCTATGGACTGCATACCTCAATGACGTGTCCTACCACCTCCCGCGCGTGCAAGAAATAACGTTCAAGGTCACGCAACGACATGTCTACATCTCCACCGTGAGCGATTTCGTTGCGGTTTACAACTATAGCCGACAAGGATTCGCTGTGCTCCGCGGTAATGGAACTCTTAAGTCTCTCACTCCACTGCTCATCAAACGTTCCTATGAGCTGAATAATTTGATCGCGTCGAAGCCTCAAGTTTCGCAACTGAGAATTAACATAATTGAATGTCGGTTTATCGCGCGTGTTTGACCGAACATGTTCTCTTAATATCGTTTTTATCGCGGATTCAATGTATCCGAACGTGCGGATACAAAGGTACGAGACAAATCCCGATTTTGCCTCGTCATCTAACTCGTCAAAGTCTTGCATGTCATTCGCTTGCGAAAAGAGGCGCTGGAGTTTCTCTTCTTGTTCGACGATATCACGATGCATACGTCACTCTACACCGTCAAATGCTTCAGTAGCAAGTCGAATACGAGTCTCTACCCGGTCAACGTCTGACGTCCTGTAGCCAATCGCCGTCTTGAACTCTGTGTTTTTCAGCAAATTGTCATACTCATCTTTGATGTTAGAGTGTATCGCGCCCTTCCCCAATCTGCGGCCTACGCCAACCATAAGTGAATCAAACAGCGAAGCATTGACCGCACGTGTCGGTTTGAAGGCACGACTGCCAATTTTTTCCAGCACATTACTGATCGTATCTGCAAAGAGATTCTCCAGTTGGGGTCCTGGGTATGTCTCCAGGCCGCGATTCGACCTAATGAATTCGTTTATGAATCCTTTCATGGGGCGCTGATACTTGCCGGACCAAAAGTATAGTGCGAAGAATCTAAGGATGAGTTCTTCGTCACGCCTGCGCCTGTGTTTTCCGCCAAACAGCTCGCGCCAATTCCGGTTATCGTTAAGTGCAACTAGAAGATCGCAAAAACTTCCGCCATAACTCGCCGCTCTTATTTCTTGCGCCGAAAGCGGTGTCGCGTTTGCGTTAAGTCGTTGAAAAATCTCGAATTGACTCGAGCCACCATCATCAGGTTCGTCCTGCTTTACTATCGTCGCGTGAATAATTGAGTCATCTAAGTTTCCCTTCTGTTCGTCGGTCAAGTCACGACATTTCAATCCTTCAAACTGTTCCCGTACGCCAACAAGTGCAAAATCCCTTTTGCCGAACTGCCCAACATAGAAGCGTCGCAAGGTTTCTAACCTCTGCTGTCCGTCTATTACCATTTGCTTGCGGCTGCCGTGCTCCCTGTATAGGAAAATGCCCGGTATAGGCAACTTCAACAACAGCGATTCAATGAACTTGGATGCCCGCCGTATGGGCCACACATAGGCTCGCTGGTATTCGGGAAGGACAATCGTTTCCTTCTCGAGCCTCCGAACGATACCGGCAACATCGTAGTCAATTCCGAAACTGGTAATTCTGTATTCGGAAACGTCTACAGCCTCGTCTTCATCGTCGGCATTCTCGATAACTTGCTCTTCATCTTCGTCTTGTGTCGTATAGACTAATTCGTCCGCAATCATGCCTCACCTCTTAGTCGGACGGCGAATATGAAACCCCATTATAACATAATCAATAGTCACTTCAAGTATTGAGAGATAATTAGCTACCACCCCACCCTGTTCATCACCCATTCCAGCAATCCGCTCCCGCTGCCGCCCTCCTGCAAATCCCAGCCGTACATGAGCAGGGCGCGGTGCTGGGCGAAATAGGGCAACTGCGTCACCCACCAGTCGTCGATCCGGTGCTCGCTCAGATAGCCGCGCATGAATTCTTCGCGAAAGCGCCGCCGCTCCTCCAGCGGTCGGTCGTACAATTCCATCAGGGCGCGGCAGACATCAGCGATATACCAGTGATAATTCGGCTCATCGAAGTCGATCGTGCGCGCGGTCGTCCCATCCCAGATGACGTTGCCCGGTCGATAGTCGCCGTGGATGAGACCGTAGTCGCACGGCGGCAGATCATTCATGAAGTCGGTAAGCTCGGCGTAGATCCGCCGTAATGCGGGTGAGGCAGCTTGGACGGTCGACTCAATGTTCTTCCAGAAGCGCTGCACCGTGGGGAATTCGTAGGCGATGGCGGGATCGCGCTGATAGCGGCGGGAGGCGGCGTGCAGCTTGCCAAGCGACTGTCCCCAGGTTTCGTAGACAGACAGGTCAAGCAAGTGCTGCTCCAGATCCTGCCCGGGCGCTTCAATCTGCGCGGCGGCGAAATAGCCGCCCTCCAGCAGCTCGATGTATTCGCCATTGACTGATGGCACAGGCGCGCCAACCGGCACATCTTCCGCCGCCAGAAAACGCAAGAAGTGCATGACCTGCCGCGCTTCAGGCAGCGCATGCAATACGCTGTGACAAATCCGCAAGTAGTGCCCGCGCCCGTCAATCTCAAAGCGGTAGACGATGTTGTAGTCTTTACCGATCAGACGCGGGGATGCCGGGTCGCCGCGCCACAGATCACGCAGCAGACCGGGTACACGTTGATGATCAAAGCTGTCACGCTTGATATGCCAGTCGGTGATCACCGCAGGCTCCCTCCTCTGAATACGGGTTTTATAGTCGCGTGTGACGCGGACGGGGCAAGATTAGAAGTGGCGGGAAGTCGCGCGGGCTAGATCAGCTGGTACTCGGTTTCGCTGCAGACGCGCAAGGTGCCGGCCAATTCGTGCCCGAGGAAGTGCGTTTGTCCATCGACCTGCAATTGCAGCGGACCCTTGAAGGGCGCGCGCATTACCAGGCGGAAGCGCTTGCCCGGTTCGAGCCGCAACTCGCTGAAGTAACTCAGTTTATTTGCATCATGCGTGTGTACGCGGCTGATGACGTAGTCGTCGCCGACTTCGACCCCGGAGAGTGGATAATCAATGACTTGCGGCATCACGCCATCGGCGCTTGGGATCGGTTCGCCGTGCGGACAGCGTTTGGGATAGCCGCTCATTTCGTCCATCTTGTCGACCAGGACATCACTAACGACCAGCCCCATGTCATCGGCGTCATCATGCACTTCGTGCCAGCCGAAACCCATTACATCGACCAAAAAGCGCTCAACCAGCCGATGGCGCCGGATGTTCGCGAGCGCCTCGCGTTCGCCCGCTTCGGTGAGGCGGATGCCGCGATAGGGTTCGTGATCGAGGAAGCCGGCATGTTTCAATCGCTGCACCATGCGCGTGACGGCCGGCGCCGAGACTTCCATTTCTTCCGCCAATGAAGAGGTAGAGACGAAGGGATTGTCAGGTTGATAACAGGCGATGCGGTAGGCTTCCGCCAAATATTCCTGCATAGAATCGGTCGCGGTCATGCGTTCCTCAATCTACCGCAACAGGGTGACAGATGTTGCCTAGTACTATAAACGAGGTTTGACAGACTTCGCAAGCGTTAACTCATCGTTTAGCCGCTGTTAAATCAATTTCTAATGGTAAGCATGCCGTGCAATCAATCTCGACCGCTGTCATCGAAGTCGCAAGACTCATGGACCGAATGCCAATTGGTCGAGCAAGTCTTCCAGTTGCCGCAGCAGGCGTTCCGGTGAGCCGTCATTCAGCAGCGTGAAGTCCGCCATCGCGATGGGACCGCCTTTTTCCAGATGCTCGATCTCGCGGATGTCACGCTCCTGTGCCTCTGCCGGCGTAAGAGGTCGGATGGGGCGGGTCGCCAAGCGTTGATAGCGCGATTGGCGCGGCGCGGTAATGGCGACGAGCACGAGCGGGGCGCCGAGTTCACTATCCAGCAGGCGATATTCACTGAAGCTGTATAGACCGTCAATGACGATGTTACGCTCCCTGGTGAGCGCGTCATGCAGCTTCGGCAGCGAGATTATCGCCATGGCCGGCATGCCGTGCGTGTCGCGCAATTCTTCGCGCACGATGCGTTCGTTGGACGGGTTGACTTCCAGACCGCGCCGCCTTACCTCGTCAACGACCACAGCGCCGAAACGCAGGGTGAAGAAACCCCTGCGCGCCAGATGCTCAGCGCAGATAGTTTTGCCGGCGCCGGGCATGCCCACCAGCGCCAGCGCTTTCGGTCGTCTCTCGGTGTCTGTCACGAAATACCTCGCGGTTTCAATTGTGTCACCGGGAGCGATTATAACGCCATCGCACCAGGCCATATATACGCGATTGAAATCAGAAACGCTAAAGGTCGACCGCCGAGTATTCAAAAGCGTCGCGGTGTAAATATGGGTGTGTTTGGCGGGGGAGAAAGCCGATGACAAGTTGCAAAAGCTGCCAGCTCATGGTCGCGCGGGACGAGGGCAGGGCGCCGCCCTGGGATCGCATTTATCGCAGCGAATACTGGGATCTTGTTCATGCCTACAATACGTCAGTTCTCGGTTGGCTGGTGTTGATCGTGCGGCGGCACATTGAGGCGCTCGATGAAATGACCTTTGCCGAAGCGGCCGACCTCGGCGCGCTGCTGCGGGAGGTTTCGCTTTCGCTGAAGCGACGTACGGGCTGCAGCAAAACCTATGTGATGCAGTTCGCCGAATCTCCTGCGCATCCCCACGTCCATTTTCACCTTGTGCCGCGCATGCCCGATCAAGCGCCCGACGACATCGCCTTTAGGGTAATGCGCCAACTTGGTGTACCCTTGGTCGAACGTTGCAGCGAAGCGGATATGAACGCGCTGGCTCTAGCTATTCGGCAGCAGCTTGAATCAATGCGGCAGTAAGAAACAGGATCGTTTCCCTGCGGAAGGAAACGAACGTGATCGAATACGAACACACATTTCAGAACGCCGACCACATGACGATCTTCTACCGCGAGTGGCTGCCGCAGGCGGGCGAGACGCGTGGCATCGTATACATCTCGCCTGGTTTGGGCGAGCACTGCGGGCGCTATCGTCATGTCGCTGAGGTACTGACAGAGGCCGGATTCGCCTGTTATGGCATCGACCATCGCGGGCATGGCAAGAGCGAAGGATTGCGTGCTTTCATTCTTGACGGGTGGCTGTCAGTGGATGATCTCGATCGGCTATATCGCCTCGTGCGCGACCGGCATCCGAGCCTGCCCGCCCTGCTCTTCGGTCACAGCATGGGTTCCTTGATCGGCTTGGGGTTCGCCCTTCGCTTTCCCGAACGGCTGCGCGGTCTTGCCCTGAGCGGCGTTCCCTTACATGGGGAATACGCTCGCCCGTCGTGGTTGGTGTCTTTATGTTTGTGGGCGGCGAATTACCTGCCAAAGCTGCGACTGTCACCGCCGGGATCGCCGACTGTCCTGACCGGTGATGAAGCCGCGCTGCGCGAGTGGTGGGCGGATCCTCTGATCGACAAAGGCATGTGGCGAATCGGCACCTCGGCCGCTCTGATGCGCATGGCGCGCCAGATTTGCGCAGCGGCAGGAGATATCAAGCTCCCGCTGCTCGTCATGCATGGCAGCGATGATCGGCTGGCGCCGGCCTCCGGTTCACGCTTCCTGGCGGAACATGCCGGGTCAAGCGACGTTACGCTCAAACTTTATGATGGCCTTCGGCACGAATTGGTCAACGAGGTCAGCCGCGCGAAAATCATCGATACCATGAGAGACTGGATGCTGGCGCAGATCTGAAGGTCAGTCGCGTTCGTTTGCCTCGCTCGACGCAGTCTGTTATCTTAATGAAAACTGTGAAATGACGCCTCGTGGACGTCAGATTGGCAGTGGCGGCGCGGCGCCGGCACCTATTCGCGTGGGCAGCCGGAGGTAGCAGATGCCGGTCTAGCTGCATGTCGATCCTATTTCCCTCAGTTTCGGCGGCATCAAGGCCTTGCAGGACGTCGATTTCCTGGTCAATTCCGCTGAGATCTTCGCCGTCATCGGACCAAATGGCGCGGGCAAAACGAGCCTGATCAATAGCATCAATGGCTTTTACGCTCCGCAGCAGGGTCGGACTCTATTCGAAGACGTAGACATCACCCACATGCCGCCCTACAAGCGGGCGACCCTCGACATTTCCCGTACACTTCAGAACATTGCGCTCTATACCAATGCGACCGTGCTCGACAACTTGATGGCGGCGCGGCATATCCACTTGAAGACGAATATGTTGGCGGGCGCGCTGTTTCGGGGTCCGGCTCAACGGGAAGAGATCGCCCATCGGCAGCGCGTCGAGCAGATCATCGACTTTCTGGAAATGGAAAATATTCGCAAGTCCATCGTGGGGACGCTGAGTTACGGCTTGCGCAAGCGCGTCGAGTTGGGGCGGGCGTTGGCGCTGGAACCGACGCTGCTATTACTGGATGAGCCAATGGCGGGCATGAATGTTGAAAAAAAGGAGGACATGGCACGTTTCATCCTCGATATTCACGAGCTGCAAGGCACAACCATTATGCTGATCGAGCATGATATCGGCCTGGTGATGGATATCTCGCATCGCATGGCGGTGATCGACTTCGGCGTCAAGATCGGCGAAGGAACGCCGGACGAGATCAGCCGGAACGAAGCTGTGATCGATGCCTACCTCGGTGAAGGGGAAGGCTAGCATGGCAGTGACGGGACAGCGGGAAATCCCCTATCGTGAGGCGACGCCTGGCGCCGTCTTCCAAACGCGCCTGGAAAACAGGATACGGCCGGTGCAACCGGAGCAGGACACGCTTTCGAAGGCCTTTCTGCTGCGCGTTAAGGAACTGGGAAACGCGGTGGCGCAGCGCAAGAAGCGCTACGGCATCTGGCAGGAATACCGCTGGAACGAGGTCTACAAACATGTTGTCAGTTTCGGCATGGGTTTGCTGCAGCTGGGTTTCCAGCCGGGTGAGACGCTGGCCATTATCGGGGAAAACGATCCGGAAATGTATTGGTCGCAGATTGCGGCTCATGCCCTGCATTGCCGGACCTGCTGCGTCTTCAGCGATGCCAGCCCACAGGATATTCATTACGTGATCAATTCGACCGATGCGACTATCGTCTGCGCGCACGATCAAGAGCAGGTCGACAAGATGCTGGAAATCAAGGCGGCCAATCCGCAAATTCTCAAGGTCATCTATTGGGAAGAGCGCGGCATGTGGAGCTATGACGATGACTGGCTGGCAAGTTTCGGCGCCATCGAGGAGCTTGGCGCCGCCCTGCGTCAAGAACAGCCGGACAGGTTCGATGAACTGGCGCGCTCGACCAATACAAACGACACCATCGTCCTGAGCATGACATCGGGTACGACGAGTCTGCCGAAGTTCGCCGAGGTCACGCACTATCAATTGGTCTACGGTCATGCCATGAACGACGAATATGTCGACACTCTTCAATCGGACAATTGGCTGTCTTTCAGTCCGATGGCATGGCTGGCGGAACAGGCATTTGGTTTCGCGCCGCACCTGCTTACGGGTGTGCAGGTCAATTTCCCGGAGGGACCGGAAACGGTGCCGACTGATATGCGGGAGATCGCGCCAGCGGGCTTGCTCTTCCCGAGCCGCGTCTGGGAGAATCTGGCGCGGGTCGTGCAGTTTCGCATTAACGACAGCAGTTGGATCAATCGGCAGCTTTATCGGCTCTTCATGCCGATTGCTTATCGCGCCATCGACCTGGAAGATGAGCAGCGCCCGATTCCGCCGCCGCTGGGGTTATTGCGCTGGCTGGGCGAGTACGCGATATTTGAGCCGCTGCGGGACAAGCTCGGTTTGACGCGGTCGCGCAACGTGCTCACCGCGGGCGCCATGCTGAGTTCCGATATCATCCGCTTTTTCCGTGCTATCGGCATCGAACTGCGGCAGTTCTATGGCTCGACCGAGACATTCGGCACGGTGCATCTGCGCGGCGATGTGCGCTTTGAGACGGTCGGCGTGATCGTGCCCGGGGTCGAAATCAAGATCGCCGAGAATCAGGAGATACTGATTCGCACGGAAGCGCGTTTCAAGGGCTATTACCGGCAGCCGGAAACGACAGGTGAGGCGCTGGATGTCGAAGGCTGGTATTACACGGGCGACGCCGGGCACATGGACGAAAAGACCGGGCATCTGATCTATCTCGAACGGGTCAAGGATATGATCGAGTTGTCGTCCGGAGAGAAGTTCAGCCCCCAATACATTGAAGGGCGCACAAAATTCAGCCCCTATGTACAGGATATGATGACGATCGGCGGCGCGGAGATGGACTTCGTCTCGGCGATCATCGTGATTGACTTTCAAAACGTCTCTCGATGGGCGGAAAAGAGTGGAATCGCCTTCACGACCTATGTCGATCTGTCACAGCGGGATGAAGTTTACGACATCATCAAGCGGGAACTGCGGGCGATCAATGAATCGCTGCCGTCGTATTCGCAGGTCAAGCGCTTCGTGATTCTGCACAAGGAATTCGACGCCGATGAAGCGGAGTTGACGCGGACCCGTAAGCTGCGGCGGGGCGCGCTGCACGAGAAGTATCGCGATTTGCTGGAGGCGATCTATGGCGGTCGGCGGCAAGTGCATGTTAGCGCCGAGGTGAAATACCGCGATGGACGGACGGGCACGGTAGAAACGGAACTGCGGGTGGCGGATGTGTGATTTTACCACCGACGACACCGAGAAACGTGAGAAACGGTAGGGGCGACTCGGTGGGTCGCCCATCAATTAATAATGCGATGCCATAGCTGGGTCTGAATCGACTTTCGAGAGGCTAATCCGGGTGACAGAGTTTATCAATAAGCACAAACAGCAATTGACCTGGGCGCTGTATGTGGTTGTGGCGGTCCTCGTCCTGCTCCTCCTGGCAGATCAGCTGGCGGGCAAGAAAGCGGCGCGCATCGTGCAGACTCTGATATCCGGTGTGCTGGTTGGCGGCGTCTATGGCTTGGTGGCGCTGGGCATTGTCGTGATCAACAAGGCATCGGGCGTCTTCAACTTCGCGCATGGCTGGATGATGGTCGTCGGCGGCATGATATTCTAGAGCTTCTTCACGGTCAGCCAGATATCGGTGCTGGGCGCCGGTTTGCTCTCGGCGGCGACGATGCTGATGGTGATGACGACCGTCAGCATCCGCAGCCTGCTCGAACAGCGCAACCTGTTGATCACCGGAGGCGGTATCGTTATCTTGACTGTACTGATGACCGTCGGCGGTATTGAATGGCAGTGGCTGCATGCGGTTACGGGAACCTTCGCCGGCGCAATTCTGACCGGCCTGGCGGTTGAGCGTTTCGCCATTCGGCCCTTAATCGGGCAGCCGCTTTTCACCGCCGTGCTGATGACGCTGGCGGTGGCCGAGGTGCTGCATGGCGTGACGCAGATCGCTTGGGGAACGGTCGAACTGAACCTGCCGGTCTTCGTCGATCCGGCGACGGGCAGTCGCTTTCGACCGATTCGGCTGGATAACTTCAAAGAGGCGCTCGATGGCATCGCGATCATTCGAGTGGAGTTGGTGTTCGCCTTCGTGTTGGCGATCGTTGCCTTTGTCGGCTTCATCTTGTTTTTCCGCTATACGAGCGTGGGCCTGGCGATGCGGGCGACCTCGGAGGATCAGCAGCTGGCGCAGTCGGTGGGATTGCGCGTGCGTGTGATTCTGGCAATTACCTGGGCGGTGGCGGCGTTCCTGGCGAGCATCGCCGGCGTGCTGCAGGGCGGCGCGGTCGGTTTGTCGCTCAATATCAGCTTTGTGGCGCTGCGCGTGTTTCCGGCAGTCTTGCTGGGCGGTCTGGAGTCGATCGCCGGCGCGCTAATCGGCGGGATCATCATCGGCATCGTCGAGCAATTTGGAACTTTGATCAATTCCTCCGAACAGGTGGGCACGAATCTGGCGCCTTATGTAGTTCTGATGCTGGTGCTGGTGATCCGACCCGATGGCTTGTTCGGCGAGAAGCGCATTGAGCGAATCTAGCGCTGCAGCCTAAACGGGAGCGAATATGGCGCAAATCAACCCGGCCGGCGTATTCGATACGACATACGAAGAGGATATGTCAGTCGACCGCACGCGGCGCGACAAGCTGTGGAAGAACCTGGCGTTTCTGGCTCTGCTGCTGGTGCCGCTGCTATCGGTTTCCGGTCCACCGGGTTTGGGACTGATCAGCGATCAATATGTCAGCTTGATTGGGCGGATCGCCATATCCGTGATCGCGGTGCAGGGACTGAATCTGCTGGTCGGCTATACCGGGATCGCTGGCTGTTTGCTGGCGTACTCGCGCAACAGCTTGTCGCTGGACGCCTTCCAATTGGATGTCTCGATCGAGATGCTGGCGATGCTGATCATCGGCGGCGCGGGCTATCCGCTGGGCGCGATGTTCGGCGTCACCTTCATTCGATTGCTGCAGGAAGCGGTGATACCAACAGTGCGGCCCTGGCTGTCCGACGCGTTGCCGCAGCTAGTTCCCCTTTATTGATGTGGTTAATATCACGAGCGCCATCAATCCCATCCTCTTTGGTGGCGCGCTGATTATATTCCTGGTACTGGAGCCGCGCGGCATCGCCCACCGCTGGGAAGTTTTCAAGGTCGCCTGGAAGATCCGGCCGTATGCCTACTAGTTGCCTGTAACCGCCCATTCTCATTAGCTATGGGTAGTTTGTACTGACGACTACTAAGTGAATGATTTGTTTGTCAAATGAAGGAGTGAAAATCCATGAAAAGGCTATGTATTTTGCTCGCCCTGATAATGGTTCTAGGTGGCGCCTTGCCAAGCCTGGCGCAGGATATGATGGATAACCCGTCGGAGCTGACGGCATGCGAGGTTGACCTGACCGGTGAAACCATCAACATCTTTCACTTCGGCGACTTGAGCGGTCCCTCCGCCTTCATCACGCAGCCGATCGTGTCCGCGGTGACGGACGCGGTCAACTATTGGAACGGCCGCGGCGGCGTTTGTGGCGCGGAATTGCAGCAGATTTATGAAGATACCGGCGGCAACCTGGAAGCGACGCAGAGCGCCTACGACCGCTTCACGAGCGAGTATGCTGATGATCTGGATCTGCTGCTGCTGTATAGCTCGAACGATGGCGAATTGCTTCGCGAGCAGTTGGCCGCCGATGAAATCGTCTCCTTAATCGCGGCTGGTTCAATCGAAAGCCTTTACGGCGAAGATGGTCAGACGCCGGGTTGGCTCTTCGCCAGTAATCCGCTCTACATCAATCAGTTCGGATCGATCTGCGAATTTGTCGCCGCCAGTCCGGATACTTTCCCCGATCCGGTCATCGGTTTTGTCACCTGGCCGGGCGCCTTTGGCCTGGCGGGAACAGAGCAGACTGCAGATGACTATTGTTCCGGGCTCGGCGTCGAAATCCTCGATGAGGCGCAGATCTTCCTGCCCACCGATAGCGACATTTTGACGCAGGTGCAGAACGTGCTAGATGACGGCGCCAACATCATCTACACCAACACCCTGGCGACCGGTCCTGCCTTGATCGCCGGTACGCTGGTGGACCTGGGCATGGAAGAGGATGTCAAGCTGGCCGGCGTCAACTGGGTGATGGATACGAGTGTGGGCATCCTGGGGCAGCGTGTGCGTAAGCCAAACGGACTGCCGGCGGTGGATGGCATGTTTGGGTCGATGCCCTTCCTCTGGTGGACGGAAAGGAGCAGCCCGGCGGTACAGTTCGTCACGCAGCAATTTGCCGCCAACGAACGCGGGCCGGCGGAGCAGAATATTGCCTATCTCTTGTCCTGGGCCTCGGTCGATTCGATCATCGAAACGTATATCCGCACGGTCAACGCCGTTGGCAGCCTTGACGCGGTGACTGGAGCGGATATCCGCGCGACCGTAGAGAGCATGGATTATGCCATCCTGGGCGGATTGCTGCAACAAAAGTTCGAAGAAGGCATGCGGGACGGGACGCAGAACCGTATCGCCGTGCTGAAATATGCCAACGCGACCATGACGGGAGCGGCTTCCGGACCGGATGACGCGCTCTTGGTTCCCGATGGCGCGGGCGGAGAGTTTTTCGTGCCGATAGTGGTGCCGTTGACCGACTTCATGCCGGTGCCGCAGCTGCGGGGGCAGTAGTTGCCGCGCAACCCCCGTCAGCCAGCCCCCTCCCCCATTAGGAAGGAGGGGGCGCGCGCCGAACGGCAATACCTTTGCTGATTAGCGGACAGATAGTCGAGGTCGGAGATGACCCTCCGCGAAGACTTTAAGGCATTGACGACCACGCGCACCTTGTCGGTCAATAATGTCGAGGTGGTGTACAACAGCGTCATTCTGGTGCTGCGAGGCATCACGCTCGAAGTGGCGCCGGGCAAGGTAGTCTCGCTGCTCGGTCCTAACGGGGCGGGTAAATCCACCACGCTGAAAGCCATCAGTGGCTTGCTGAAGGCTGAGTTGGGCGAGGTGACGCGCGGTCAGATCCTCTGGGGCGATGAGCGCCTCGAATGCTTGCCTGCTGAAGAAGTCGTTCGCAAGGGTCTGGTGCAGGTGATAAAGGGGCGGCTGCTCTTCCGCCATTTGACGGTCGAAGAGAATTTGCGCATCGGCGGCATGGTGTATCAGGGCGGTCGTCTAATCCGTGACGACCTGGAACGCGTGTACCATTATTTTCCGGCTTTGCGCAAATTGTCGAAGCGGGTCAGCGGTTATCGCTCCGGCGGCGAGGGTCAGATGCTGGTCATCGGACGGGCGATGATGGCGCATCCGCAGATTCTGATGCTGGATGAACCGTCACTTGGCCTGGCGCCGATGCTGGTCCATGAGATTTTCGATATCATCCGCGAGATCAATCAGGGCGAAGGCATGTCGGTTCTGATCGTCGAGCAGAATGCCCGCGCCGCGCTTGGGCTGGCGGATTATGCCTATGTGATGGAAAACGGGCGGATCGTTCTCGATGGTCCGGCAGAGCAGATGCGCGAAAATGAAGACATCAAAGAGTTTTATCTGGGGCTGAATCAAGCCGGCGGGCGCAAGAATTACCGCGAGGTCAAGCATTACAGGCGACGCAAGCGTTGGCTGGGGTGAGCTGGCGCCTGTGCTGTCCCCGGCTGATCCGATTATTGCCCTAGCCGCTGCACTCGCGAAGAGATAGAGGGAGACCATCAGTGACTGACTTCGATCGTCGGATTCGCGAACTCGTCCAACATGCGTATGAAAATGCGCCGGCGATCCGAAACCAGATGGATACCGTCGGCGTTACGCCGGCCGATATACAGTGTGCGGACGATCTCGCCAAGATACCGGTATTGAGCAAGGATACGGTGGTCGAAATCCACCGGGAGAATCCGCCCTTTGGCGGCTTTCTCACGGTCGACCCTTATTATGACCTGCCGCGCATCTATATCTCGCCGGGTCCGATCTATGATCCGCAGCCGCCACCTGAGGATCCAGAGGCGCAGTTGGCGCCGTTCAGATACATCGGCCTCGACCGCGGCGATCGTGTACTGAATACCTTCATGTATCACCTGACGCCGGCGGGTATATTGCTGGACGAGGCGATTCGGGCTTGTGGCGCCACGGTGATCCCGACCGGGCCGGGCAATACCGAATTGCAGATCATGATGATGATGGCGTTGGGCTCGACCGGCTTCGTCGGGCAGCCCAGCTATCTGATGACCGTGCTGGACAAGGCGGCCGAGATGGGCATGGTTCCCGGCGCGGTGCCATTGAACAAGGCGCTGTTTTCAGCCGAGCCTTACACGCCGAGCCAGCGCGAGCGTTTTGAAGGCGAATATGGCATGAAGACGACATCGGCTTACGGAACGGCCGATCTCGGTTTCATCGGGTACACGCGCGACGACGTTCAAGGCTTCTGCATCATGCCGAGACTGTACTTGCAAATCTGTGATCCGGAGACGGGTTTGCCACTGCCGCCTGGCGAAACGGGCGAAATCGTCGCGACGACTTTCAACAAGGCTTATCCGCTGATTCGTTTCGGCACCGGTGACCTGGGCGCATTGTCGCCTCAGCCGCAGTGCGAGGGGCAGCAGCTTCTAGGTCTATTCGGCCGGAGCGGGGATGCGATCAAGGTGCGGGGCATGTTCCTGCATCCGAGTCAGCTGCAGTATGCCGTTATGCAGTTTCCGGAAATCAAGGCTATTCAAGTGGTCATCACGCGGCTGGAGAATCGCGATGTGCTGACAGTAAATGTCGAGCTGCAGCAAGGCGCATCGGGCGAAGGGCTCGGCAATAAGCTGAGCGCTTTGGCGCAGCAGGCAGTGCGCTTACGTATTGATACGGTGAACTTTGTCGAAGCCGGCGTCATTGACCCGAATGCCCGCACGATCATCGATGAGAGGGTGTGGGACTAGTCTCGACGCCGTATGCAGCGCGGGCGAACCAGAGCGTCGCCCGTTGCAATTATTGTCGGGGGCTGAGTCTTATTCGTCGGATTCCTGATTGTCTTCGGATTCTTCGTCGCCTTCATCAGATTCATCGCCTTCGGAGTCGGAATCCTCATCACTCTCGGCGGATTCAACATCGTCAGTCTCATCTGCTTCTTCTTCCGGTTCGACGCCGACGATATTGATTGAGAAAGTCTTCATCTCGTTGGTATTCTTAACCCGCACTTCGAAGACAAATACGCCGGACTGTTCGCCAATGGCGAGATCGGTCCAGGCCGAACTGCGCGTGTCGTCATCGGCATCGTCGTTCTCGCCCAGCAACTGCGAGCCGTCGCGATCATAGATGCCGAGGACGGTATCGACCGAATCATCTTCTCCGCGCACGAAGACGCTAACGGTTCGGCTAGCGGGCAAGGTCACGCGATAGCGGACACGTTGATCGGGACCGACGATGCCGTTGGCTTGCACTTCCGTGCTGCCGATGCCGAGTGAAAGTTCTCCGCCGTCGATGAGTTCGCCGAGGATGACATCGGTCAAGTGGTTTTCGGCGGCTTCCAGCAGAAAGTCGCCGTCGCTGGTGAGGCTTTCCAAAGTGACGGGAATGTCCACCGTTGGCGCGACGCCCTGCGCTTCTATGTGGATGTTCTTTTCGGCATCAAGGGCGCGTGTGACGGTGAAGCGGATGCTGATGTCATCCGGCATCAGGAAGTCGTCCACGGCGCCGCCCAAGCCACCGGTCGGATAATGACCGACGATGTCGGCGCGATCGCCGATGGTGAGATTGTAGGAGAAGAATTCGCAAGCGCTGAAACAGCCGGGCGCGATGATCACAGCCAGTGCGCCATCGTAACGCAACTCTGCTTCGGGCAGGATGAAACGGTCTTTCGAACGCTCGTCGAGATAAAACTCTTCGGTGCTCGCATTGTAGGAACTTGAATAGCCCAGGATATGTTCTTCCTGGAAGAAATAAGCACCGAGCTGATCGGCCAGGAAACCGCTGCCGCCGCCGTTGTAGCGCATGTCGATGATGACGCCGGGGACATCTTGTTCGATGAAGGTCTTGATCGTGCGCTCCCAAAGTTGCACCGTCAGGCGTTCGTTATCGCTGAAGGAGTAGATGGCGACATAACCGTAACCGCTGGGCAGAATATCGAATTCGACCGGCAGCTCCAAGCCACCGACCCCGGCGCTAAACGAAGAGTTGGAGAAGCTGGCGCGCTCGCTGATGACGCCAGGCGTGGCCGACTGGTCTTCTTCACTTTCGGGATTGCGGAAGGTGACTTCAACGTCCGTGCCTAGCGGGAAACGAGTGATATAGCGCAGCTGTTGCAAGCGCAGGGTATGCTCGGTAGCGAGCGCCTGATGCGCCCAGACGAACTCGCGATCCATCGCCTCCTGCACGCTGCCGCCGTCCCAAGCCAGAATCTCGGCGCCGAGTTCCAGGCCGGCGTTGGCGGCCGGGCTGCCGTCCAACAGGAAGCTGACCACGATACGGCCGTCGTCCAACTCCGAAAGCGAGATTCCCAGGCCGCCATCGGTCTCTTCGCGGAAGATATCGCTGACCGGTCCCAAGGGCATGCCGACATGACCATCGGGGATCTCCCAGAGGAAGTCACGCAAGGCAAGCGCATAGGCGGCCGAGTCTTCCGCTGCTTCCGCCTCGCTGAAACGCGGCGCGTAAGTCTCTTCAAGCGTGTCCCAGTCCAGTTCATATAGCTCGGTATAAGCGTATTCATGGCGGAAAAGATCGACCATGGCGGTAAAGGCTGCGCTGTAGCCAAGATCCGAGAAGTCATTGATGGCAGCTTCTTCCGGCTCGTAAAGATCAATGATGTGGCGGGCAGCGCGATCAAGGAGGAAGGGCTGACTGTCCAAATCGACAACTGAGTAGCCCTGCGGGATCGTGGCGATTGGATCGTCGTCGGTGAACAGCAGCCCGTCGTCGCCGAAGCCGGAGGGAAAGCCCTGCCCGGCGTCGGGGGCGTAAATGATGAGTTTCCCGCCAATGATTTCCAGCCTCGTCGCAGGATCGGAGCTGGCACGGGTGGAGCTATAAGCTGTCGACCAGCCGCCGCCATACAGATCCCGCTCCTCAAGCACATTGTCACCGAACTTGTTGGTCCAATACGCCACGGAGAAGACCATCACGCCAGAGTCATCTTCGCCATCGTTGTCGACATCGCGCAGGCTGCCTGCGGGCTCCACGGGCAGGGACAAGCTGTACGTAAACGGCGATGTAAAGAAATCCGAAGTGATCTGACCCAATACTTGCGACTCCGGCGGCAAGATGAAGTATTCGTCCCGGTCGATGAAGCCGGCCTGATCTTCCAGGATGATCTGCGGTTCGGCGACGCCGCTGGTAAAGAGCGCGTTGGTGTAGTGCAGCTGCCCGGTAATGTTGACCGGACCACCTTCGTCGTTGATGATGCGGGTGGCGCCCGAGGTCGTACCGGACGCGATGGGCGCGTCATCCTCTTCCTTTTCGCCGATGGCGCGCGCGGGTAGCGCAAGCAGCAGCAGAACGAGAATTATGTTGGTGATGCGGATGAGCATCGTACTCGGCATTCGGGCTTCTCCAGACTGCAAACGGTCTTAACGGACAGGTCGGCAAGCGTGATTGAATGTAGGTTTAGGATAAGGCAGGTTGGGGTCTGGGGCAAGACGATAAGCCGCCGCAGCGATGACAGTGGCGGCTTGCCCTATGCTACACTCGTGTTAAGATGTTGTTGTTTTCCCGCCAAATTGGGGCATTGATGCAGAGAGTGCGCCGCGCGCTGCGCGAACATCTTCGCTTCATTGTAGTCACCACAGTCTTGACCCTCGTCATGACCTTCCCGACGATCGTCTACGTGTTCAGGACGGACGTGTTTTGGCTGCCAGTTGGTAATAGTAGCGATGTGTTTTTTTCCTTCTGGGACTCTTGGCACATCAAGCGGGTTTTGAGTGGACAGGCCGAACTCTTCTACACCAGTTCACTGTTCTATCCGCAGGGCTTGCCGCTTGTTTATCAGTCCTTTTTCTTGCCGCACGCCATTACAATCAACGTCTTGCAGATTCTCATGCCGGTATCCAATGCATTTAGCCTGGCGTTTCTGCTGATCTTATTTTCTTCAGCGCTCTCTGCATATGTCTACCTGCTTTACATATTCGGCGACAAGTGGACTGCCCTCTTCGGCGCAACAGTGTTTGGCTTAAGCCCGCACACTATCGGTAACGCAAGCCACCCAGTCCTGTCCTATGCCGCGCCAATACCACTGGTTCTATACTTCTTTCATCGTGGCATCCAGGAGAGACGTTCAAGACTGATCGCCATATCTGGCGCGCTTGCCGGGTTAACGTGCGCCACAGGCCTCTATACCTTCGTTTGCCTGATAATCACGCTTGGCATTGTCATTTGCGCCTTCGCCTGGTCCAGATGGCGGGATCGCGGTTATTGGCTCAATGTCGGGCTGCTGACGCTGGTCATCTGTTTTGCGAGCGCTTGGCGCATCTTGCCGATGATGGACGCTTCCCAGTCCCTAAGCGACGCGCTAGCCTGGCACGGGACGGGAGAAGGCAAAAACGACCTCATATCCTTCTTCGTCAATCACGATCATCCTCTGTCGGGACCACTCTTGGATTCACTTTTACTGACTCCCGCCGATGCAAAACTGAGCCAGACAAGCTATCTTGGTCTCTTGCCGCTGATGCTGATCGGTATCGGGCTAGGTAGCCGACGTACACGACAGTCAATGCTGCCATGGTTTGCCGTCGGCGGCGTATTTTTTGTCTTGCGGTTGGGCTCATCGCTTCGTATCAACGGGATGGAGTACCCGGGCATTCTGCTTCCCAAACACTTTATCGACGAGGTCTTGCCAATCGCATTTTCAGCATTTAGCCAGACAGACCTGTTTATGTTGGGAATCCTCACACCACTTGCTGTCACATCCTGCTTCGGTCTTGTGGCGCTATTGAGAATGCGGCTTACAGCAAAGAAGCGGGTTTTCGTCCTACTGCTCATCGGCATATTGGCTTTTGAGTACTATGTCCCAATAAAGGAAAAGATCTATCCCAATGAACAGTTCGCCTTCCTCGACTGGCTTGCAAGGGAGGATAATTTCGAAGAGATTCGGCTAATAAATCTGCCAATGGGTCGCAAAAACTCGAAGAGATACGGTCTTTATCAAACGCTCAGCGGCTACCCCCATGCCGAAGGCGCTACCAATCGCACTCCGTCGGCATCATACATATACATCGGTCAAAATCGCCTGCTTAGCCAATGGTCCGAGAAGCAGTCGGTCTCATGCGATGCCATTGGACAGGGCATATATCTTGCCGAGTTGACGCGTTTGGAAGACGATGGATTCAGTCATGTCGTCCACCATCATCGCTGGGCGGTTGATTCGACGCTGGTCGCCGACAGCTTCCGCAACGCGATTCCGTCATACAGCGATGACTTCGTGTCGATTTACCGTATGACGGACCTGCGCAACAGTTGTGCTGATTAAGGTCTGTCCTTGCCCGACAGAACGCTTATCGAGATGCGAATCGCATGCCGTGTAACTCCTGCGTGCTATTGGCAAAGTCAGTACGGCTTCTATTTTCTAACGGTAAGACACTCGTCCGGCTCAAAGCCAAAGCAGATGCGCCACGTTCCCCGGCGCGGTTCTATTTTCGAAAGCAAGCCAGTTGGTTGGGTCAGTCGCGATCAGTTCTCGGGCTGGTGTATGACTTTAGGTGGGAAGCAATGATGTAGATCGCACTCGTTCAGAAATCTCGTGCAGGGTCGGAAGTGCTGGACGAACCAGTCCAGGTCGCCCGTTTGTAGCGTTTCAGAGCAGCAAAAGAAAAAGAGGGTGGAGCATAAGAGTAGAGTGTTGGCGACGGCATACTCTCCCACATCGTCTCCAATGCAGTACCATCTGCGCTCACAGGCTTAACTTCCGGGTTCGGGATGGATCCGGGTGTACCCCCGCGGCTCTAGCCACCAACACTCGACTCTTATGCTCACACCCTCTTCGCGCGCACGCGTCTCTCGTCAGCTCATAATCAACACGTTAGTCCTACCTCACGCCCTGCCAAAAACGCCGGACACTCCGCACTAAAGTACGGAAAGCCCTCGACCATTAGTACGGGTCAGCTACACGCATCACTGCGCTTACACCCCCCGCCTATCTAACTGGTAGTCTCCCAGCGGTCTTACTTGGTTTTACCAATGGGGAATCTCTTCTTGAGGCTGGCTTCCCACTTAGATGCTTTCAGCGGTTATCCGTCCCGAAGGTCGCTACTCAGCTATGCCGCCGGCGCGACAACTGAATCACGAGCGCTTCGTCCACCCCGGTCCTCTCGTACTAGGGGCAACTCCTCGCAAATTCCCAACGCCCACAGCGGATAGAGACCGACCTGTCTCACGACGGTCTGAACCCAGCTCACGTACCGCTTTAATGGGCGAACAGCCCAACCCTTGGGACCTTATTCAGCCCCAGGATGCGATGAGCCGACATCGAGGTGCCGAGCCTTGCCGTCGATTTGAACTCTTGGGCAAGACTAGCCTGTTATCCCCGGGGTAGCTTTTATCCGGTAAGCTACGGCCATTCCACTCTGTACCGTAGGATCACTAAGCCCGACTTTCGTCTCTGCTCGACTTGTCTGTCTCGCAGTCAAGCTGGCTTCTGCCTTTACACTCTACGATGGGTTTCCATTCCATCTGAGCCAACCTTTGGGCGCCTCCGTTACTCTTTCGGAGGCGACCGCCCCAGTCAAACTGCCCACCTGCCACTGTCCCTAATGCTACTCACATTCAGGTTAGGGCCAAAGCCCTACCAGGCTGGTATCTCAACATTGACTCCACACACGCTGACGCGCACGCTTCCTCGTCTCCCAGCTATCCTGCACAAGTAACGCCCTAACGCAATGGCAAGTTACAGTAAAGCTCCACGGGGTCTTTTTGTCCTGCTGCGGGTAATACGCATTTTTACGCATACTTCAATTTCGCCGGGTCCCCTGCTGAGACAGTGCTCCACTCGTTACGCCTTTCGTGCGGGTCGGAACTTACCCGACAAGGAATTTCGCTACCTTAGGACCGTTATAGTTACGGCCGCCGTTCACCGGGGCTTCATTTCACTGCTCTCACAGTTCCACTTAACCTTCCGGCACTGGGCAGGCGTCAGCCCCTATACTTCAGCTTGCGCTTTCGCAGAGACCTGTGTTTTTGGTAAACAGTCGGCAGAGCCTTTTCACTGCAACCTGATATCGCTACCAGGCGATCCTTCTCCCGAAGTTACGGATCCATTTTGCCTAGTTCCTTAGCAGAGGTTCTCCCGTTCGCCTTCGTATTCTCTACTCGTCTACCTGTGTCGGTTTGCGGTACGGTCGGCATACTTCATCACAATCACAGCTTTTCTCGTCCCATGGTTCCTGTCACTTCTTGCCCGAAGGCACGGCTTCACGGGCTCTCCCCGCTTGCCACCTCAATCCACTCAGAGGCTGACTCTCCCACAAGCTTCTGCAATCACTCCATATACCGGTACGGGAATATTAACCCGTTGTCCATCGCCTACGCTTCTCAGCCTCGGCTTAGGTCCGACTAACCCGACGCGGACTGGCCTTCCGTCGGAAACCTTAGACGTCCGGCGAATAGGGTTCTCACCTATTTCTCGCTACTCATGCCAGCATTCGCACTCCTGCGCGCTCCAACAATCCTTTCAGATTGACTTCGCCGCACGCAGAACGCTCCCCTACCATAACTCTCGTTATCCCTGTCTTCGGTGGTATGCTTTAGACCCGTTACATTATCCGCGCAAATGCGTTTGACTAGGGAGCTGTTACGCACTCTTTAAAGGATGGCTGCTTCTAAGCCAACCTACTAGCTGTCTCAACACACTCACCTCGTTTTACACTTAGCATACACTCCGGGACCTTAGACGAGGGTCTGGGTTCTTTCCCTCTCGACTACTTAACTCATCTCAAGCAGTCCAACTGCCGTGCTCGGTATATCGGCATTCGGAGTTTGTTTGGGTTCAGTAAGCTTGACGCCCCCTAGCCCATACAGTGCTCTACCTCCGACACCCATCGCACAACGCTAGCCCTAAAGCTATTTCGGGGAGAACAAGCTATCTCCAGGCTCGTTTGGCATTTCACCTCTAACCACAACTCTTCCCCCGATTTTGTAACATCGGTGGGTTCGGACCTCCATTACGTGTTACCGTAACTTCATCCTGGCCATGGTTAGCTCGCCTGGTTTCGTGTCTAATATGTGCCACTTTATCGCCCTATTCAGACTCGGTTTCCCTTCGCCTACGGCTGGCTTCGCCTTAAGCTCGCCACACACATTAACTCGCTGGCTCATTCTCCTAAAGGCACGCCGTCAGTATGATCTCTCATACCTCCGACCGGTTGTAAGTACACAGTTTCAGATTCTATTTCACTCCCCTCGCCGGGGTTCTTTTCACCTTTCCCTCACGGTACTATTGCGCTATCGGTTATCTCGTGTATTTAGCCTTGGAGGGTGGACCCCCCTGCTTCGCACAATGTTAGCGTGTATCGTGCTACTCAGGATTCTCGGTATTGCGTTCACTTGCGCCTACGGGACTCTCACCCTCTTCGGCTGACCTTCCCAGATCATTCGACTTCCGCTACCGCAATTTATCCAAGTCCTACAACCCCAGACACCGTAGCATCTGGTTTGGGCTACTCCGCTTTCGCTCGCCACTACTCGCAGAATCTTCTCTTCTCCTCGTCCTACTTAGATGTTTCAGTTCGGACGGTTCCCCTCCTCGTTTAAAAGGATGACGCGGCTTGAACCACGCCGGGTTTCCCCATTCGGATATCTTCGACTCTCACGGTCTTATACACCTCATCGAAGCTTTTCGCAGTATAACACGTCCTTCTTCGGCACGAGATACCTAGGCATCCACTGTGTACCCTTAGTCGCTTTCCGTACTCTCGTACGGAGTCTCCGGCTCTCTTGGCACGCGCTACTTAGGTATTACCTTCGCGTTGATTATTCAACTGTTAAGACGCACCGGCTGACTTTTCGCCAGCCGCAAGACTGCGGATTTTGCCACGTTGACTCGCACTAGTCAAGTATAGATTTGGCGAATATTGACGACTGATCATTCGGACGCGCTTGTAACCATTGTCGCGCGCTGCAGCTGCTATCCCAGTTCATCGTTCACCAAAGCGAGGCCCGCTTCTAATTTGGCGAGCCAGTTGTCTTGGGGATGGCGAATAAAATTCGTGCAGACTCGGAAGAGACACACGGCTTCGCGATACGCCAGGCTGCGTTCATTCCAGGCGAAACGCTCAAGCGCAGCCGACCGAAAGATATTGTAGTATTGCCGGCTTGCGTCCGCACTCTTCGTGTTGCCAAATTTGCACGACCAAAGGAGATGTGCGAGGAAGTTGCCGACATCAAGCATCGGATCTCCAGGACCGGCTTCCTCAAAATCTACCAAGGCGATCTTGCCGTCTTCCATCAGGAGCATCTGACCATCATAGAAATCGTTGTGCGCCATACATGTTGGACCCCACGAGCGAACAAAGGGGTCAAGTGATTTGATAGCCTCGTTCAGAATCTGCATGCCCGCATAGGAATCCCGCAAGTGATGCCTAAAGCTGCGCTTCGCGCTTCGGTACCCATTCGGCAATCGAAATGAACGGCCACTGCGACTGTCGTCTGGCCTATGCCAAAGACATTCAAGGCCATCTAGCAGGAGATTAGGGTCGGGCATTTTCCCCTTACGAATTCTGCGGCGCAGGTTCGTACCACTGACTTCGGAAAGCCAGATCACGCCCCCCTGTTCCCAGTATCCGGCTAGATTGGGTATGACGAATCCTGACGATTTTGTAATCTCATAGGCATCAAGCAGTCGAGGCAACTCGACCGGTCGGACGACACGGGCGTACAGCTTGACCCGCCCAAGCCTATGGCGCAATACGGCGCGATATCCCGGTCGATATGTGACCAATTGAACACGCGCCCGCCGGCCTGGAACAGACAGCACGAACTCATTTACAAGACGCAGCGCGCGCTCCGGCTCGGCAACGTCCCGCAATCCGGGCAAACGCTGATCTCCAGGATAGAGAAAAAACTCCGCAGGTTTATCTTTGTCGATTCTGGCCACAAATTGCGTGGGCGAGAGATAGGCATCGGGCGACCAATGAACCTCATATCTGGTGAAAGCAGTCCGCCCCGGGCTGTGAACAAATTGGCGTACGCGGAAGCGCTGCGGTGGCTCCGCCTCGCTCCCGTTCAACTGCTGACGAAAGGCCGCCCAGACCCAATCCCGATCAAAGAGCTGTGCCAACTCAGGCAGATTCGGGTCCCGCGAGAACTCAAGCCGCGGTTCCAGAAGCGGCACTGTAACGGTCGAAGTCATCGAAGCTAGTCACTATCGTCGTCATCACTGTCGTTGTCGGTGCTATCGTTGTCGGTGTCGGTCAATTGTCCCGTCGTATCGATGCCATCGCTGTCCGTGCCATCGTTGTCGGTGAATTGTCCCGTCGTATCGATGCCATCGCTGTCCGTGCCATCATTGTCGGTGAATTGTCCCGTCGTATCGATGCCATCGCTGTCCGTGCCATCGTTGTCGGTGAATTGTCCCGTCGTATCAATGCCATCGTTGTCGGTGAATTGTCCCGTCGTATCGATGCCATCGTTGTCAGTGAATTGTCCCGTCATATCAATTCCGTCGCTGTCCGTGCCATCGTTGTCCGTAAAGAGTGGTGGCGTATCCAACTGGCGCTCGCTGACATAATAGAATTTCTTACCGGGGTGGATAATGGACGCATTGGCAGTCTGCACCGCCAGCATCTCAATAGGAACGCCCAAGTATGCGGCGATATGTGACAAGGTGTCACCCGGCCGCACGGTAAAGACGTATGTCTGCGGGCCAGTGGTGCCGTCAATATCGGTCGGCGGCGGCGTGTCATAGCCGTCGCTGTCGGTTCCATCTCTGTCCGTAGGCGGCGGAGGCGTGTCTATGCCATCGTTGTCTGTTGGTGGCAGCGGCGTGTCAAAACCGTCACTGTCGGTGCCGTCATTGTCGGTCGGCGGCGGCGTATAAAAGCCGTCGCTGTCCGTGCCATCGTTATCCGTTGGCGGCGGCGGCGTGTCAAAGCCGTCGTTGTCGGTCGGCGGCAGTGGCGTATCGTAACCATCGCTGTCCGTACCATCGTTGTCCGTCGGTGGATCATTGCCGTCGTCATCATCGTCATCCTCGTCTTTTGCGACTTCGGTGTTGCGCGGAACGATGACAGCTGTATCGGAGTCCTCGGCACTTTCTTGAGCAAAAGTGAAATCTGTTCTGTATAGCAAGACGGAGGCCGCTAGCGACAGACAGACCAGGTTAAACAATATCGCGAATGTAAAGGACACAAGTCTATTTCGCACGTGGAATGCTCCATATATCGCTACTCGACATCTGTGGAGCCGCAACGTTTTATTCGGGAATGCTAACTACTTTTGAGGCGCCATCCGCTAGCGAAATCCGGCATATGGCTGGAAGTGGTGGTTGGCAAGTGCCCAGATCAATGGAACGGGCCGCTGCCTTAGTGAAACCAATGCCATAGTCTCTTGTCAAAAGCAGAGGTGACACGACAAGTATTGAGGAGGCGCACCCGAAAATGCCGCACGCGCCTGTATCGCGCGTCCGGAACGATTTCTGATTCAATTGTATGATGTAAGGCGTGTTCTAAGATGGAGACAAGGGGACTCGAACCCCTGACCTCCTCGGTGCAAGCGAGGCGCTCTCCCAACTGAGCTATGTCCCCCTGTGGGGCAAGCAAGACTTGAACTTGCGACCTCGCGCTTATCAGGCGCGCGCTCTAACCAGCTGAGCTACTGCCCCAAATCCAACTGCCACTCATTCTCACGATTAACATCACAATAGCAGGCTAACACGTCGCTCCTCTTCCCCGATTCTTACACACTCTGTAACTCTTATCACGCGCCCTCTCGGACGCTCCCTTAGAAAGGAGGTGATCCAGCCGCAGCTTCCGCTACAGCTACCTTGTTACGACTTCGTCCCAGTCATCGACCCTGCCCTAGGCAGTAGCCCCCCGAAGGTTGGCTTCCCGACTTCAGGCTCGACCAACTCCCATGACGTGACGGGCGGTGTGTACAAGGCCCGGGAACGTATTCACCGCAACGTGCTGATTTGCGGTTACTAGCAACTCCGACTTCATGCAGGCGAGTTGCAGCCTGCAATCCGAACTGAGATCGGCTTTTTAGGATTCGCTCCAAGTCGCCCCTTCGCTACCCATTGTACCGACCATTGTAGCGTGTGTGTCGCCCTGGATATTAAGGCCATGCTGATTTGACGTCATCCTCACCTTCCTCCCATTTGTCATGGGCAGTCATGCTAGACACGTATAACTAGCACCGAGGGTTGCGCTCGTTTGCGGACTTAACCGAACACCTCACGGCACGAGCTGACGACAACCATGCAGCACCTGTGATGGCTCCCCGAAGGGTCCTTCCGCTTTCGCTTCCGTACTACCACCATGTCATTCCCAGGTAAGGTTCTTCGCGTAGCCTCGAATTAAACCACACGCTCCGCTGCTTGTGCGGGCCCCCGTCAATTCCTTTGAGTTTTAGCCTTGCGACCGTACTCCCCAGGCGGTACATTTATCGCGTTTGCTGCGACACTCAACTACCATTGTAGCCGAACACCTAATGTACATCGTTTACGGCGTGGACTACCGGGGTTTCTAATCCCGTTCGCTACCCACGCTTTCGCGCCTCAGCGTCAGTTGAAATCCAGGAAGCCGCCTTCGCCACCGGTATTCCTCCGGATATCTACGCATTTCACCACTACACCCGGAATTCTACTTCCCTCTATTTCACCCTAGTAAGCCAGTTTCACCTAACTATTACCGGTTTAGCCGATAACTTTCATAGGTAACTTAACCTACCGCCTACGCGCTCTTTACGCCCAGTAACTCCGGATAACGTTTGTGTCCTACGTTTTACCGCGGCTGCTGGCACGTAGTTAGCCGACACTTATTCCTATGCTACCGTCCTATCTCGTCACATAGAAAAGGACTTTACGATCCGAAAACCTTCTTCGCCCACGCGGCGTCGCTGCATCAGACTTCCGTCCATTGTGCAATATCCCTTACTGCTGCCTCCCGTAGGAGTCTGGGCCGTGTCTCAGTCCCAGTGTGGGGGGTCACCCTCTCAGGTCCCCTAGCCGTCATCGCCTCGGTGAGCCTTTACCTCACCAACTAGCTGATGGCCCGCAACCTCATCCTATAGCGCCTAAGCATTCCAGCACGGCTCTCTAACTACCGTGATCTCATCCGGTATTAGCCTCTGTTTCCAAAGGTTATCCCAGTCTACAGGGCAGATCAGTTACGTGTTACTCACCCGTTCGCCACTCTACACATCCCGAAGGATGCTTACCGTTCGACTTGCATGTATTAGGCACGCCGCCAACGTTCATCCTGAGCCAGGATCAAACTCTCCGTATTCTCAACAGGGTTTGATTCGCTCTGTCTTAACCTGCTATTCTGATGTTAATCCGCACTCGCCCTCTTGGGGACAAAAAAGCGAGAGACACACTCTCACCTTTAGTCTCAGTACCTTATCAGCACCACCGCATCATGTCAAGGACAGCATGTCAGAATTGTGCAAGATTACTTCTGAGACCAGCAGGGATTCTAATCTCCCAGCCCAATTTGTCAAGTGCCGTTTGGAAGATTCCCAAGTCTCGCATACAGCCGCGTCAAGGCTGCCAAACCCCATTGAGAAATTCTCGCCAACTTCTGCCGAGCGACCCGGGACGCCTGTACGGGCAATGGGCCAATTTGGCCTAAATGTTTCGCGAGCCTTTGCTCTTTTGTACCGAGTGATTCGAATTGTAATCCATCGCCTCGCGCAGCAAGGTCTTCAGCGCAATCACGTCTATCTTGTCTCCCTCGAAAAAGTCGATCGCCCGCGACTTGTTGGCGCTCAAACTCGCGTTGAAGAGCTTCTTCGGGTCAGGGAGCTGGGCTCCGTGATGAATAGTGAGCTTTACCTTCTTCTTGAAGACATTGCCATGGGCAAGCATTCCCTCGTGCGACCACACCGGAGTCCCCATCCACTTCCAATCTTCGATCACCTTGGGGTCGACCTCGTGAATGAGCGTGCGGAGTTGAGCCAACATATCGCCCCTCCAATCGCCACATTCTGCGATGTGCGTGTCAATCCGCCTGGAAGCTTCCTCACGATCTATTGACTGGGCGGCGGCCTTCGCATTACTGCGCGTAGCCGAAGCCCCCTTTCCGACCTTCTTTGACTTGGAACTATCCATGTATTTTGGCCACCCCTAACTCCATATCGGCGTTTCGCTCAACTTAGCTCGCTGCGTCCTTCCAGCGCACGCATCAAGGTCACTGAATCCACATATTCGAGGTCGCCACCGGTGGGCAAGCCGCGCGCCAGCCGCGTCATTTTAACGCCTGTGCCTGAGAGTTCACGTTGCAGGTACATCGCAGTCGCATCGCCTTCCATGCCGGGGTTAGTAGCAATGATCACCTCTCGCGTTCCTTCATGTTCAACGCGCCGCGACAGTTCGCTGATCTTGAGGTCGTCCGGGCCAACGCCATTCACGGGCGAAATGGCCCCGTGCAATACGTGGTAACGCCCCTTATAGATGCCGGTGCGCTCGATCGCCATGAGGTCGAGCGGTTCCTCAACAACCGCGATCGTATCGGCGGCGCGCTCATGTGAGCTGCAGATGGGACAGGGATCGACGACGGTGATATTGTGGCAAACACTGCAGAATCTCGTCTTCGCTTTCAGGTTGGACAAAGCCGCCGCCAGATCCAGCGAATATTCGTCGGACGCACGCAGCAGATAATACGTTAGGCGGGAAGCAGTTTTGGGTCCGACACCGGGCAGGCGCGAAAAAGCTTCCACTAACTTAGTCACAGGTTCAGGAATCGCGCTGTTCACAATGCGTGCCTAAGTGTACTCTCACGAAAAAGCCAGCCAACAGGCAGGCGGCAGAACAGATTCGACTAACCGAGCAGCCCGCTCAAACCGGGGATGTCGCCCAAGCCACCCGTAATCTGTTCCATGCGTTCGGCGGCCATCGCCTGGCTCTGTTCGATCGCCTGGTTCACAGCGGCAACGAGCAGATCCTGCAGATCATTGAGCCACTCTTCATCGTCCATATCGATAACATCGGGATTGACTTCGACGGATTGCACTCGCTGATGACCGGTGATAACTATCTTAATCGCGCCGCCACCGACAGAGACCTCGGTCGTTTCGTGCTCAAGGTTCTCCTGCGCCTCCGCCATGTCTTGCTGCATCTTCTGTAGCATTGCCATTGGGTTGGCGCCGCCCGGCATCCCGCCAGAGCTTCGTCTTCCGCCGCGTCGTCTGCTCATTGACCGTCTCCTAAGTGAATTCCATGCATTTGCAATTCTAGCATATTCAATTCCAGCCAGATGAACAACGAGAGATTCACGGAAGCGTGTCAGGATTCAGCCAATACACATGAGCGCCGGCTCCAGGATGCCGGAAGACGCGCTGTGCATCACGCTGCGTCATATCTTCGGCATTCAGTTCATCATCTCTAACCACGGCATACAGGGCGCGACCTGGCAATTGCTGCTGCATCGAATGAAGAATGGTTTGGTATTCGTCGGTCGATGTAGCCGAGTGGTAAAAGTCTTTCAATTCTTCAAGGCGGGGGATATATTGCGGCATGTTCTGGAGGTAAAAATACTGTTCCTTTCTTACGTAGTTAAGCCGCTCGTGAAACAGGCTCGCATGACGCACATACTTGGGTGACACAAGAACGACCGCATTCTTCGGTGAATGGTCTCTGATCCAATAATAGGCTGGTATTCGATTCGAGCACCAAAGTCATTGACATCGCTAGCCTCCACGCTGACACCGTGATAGCCAACGCGATCATACTGCCACACAGCTCTGTCGACTACGTAATACTGACCATAGATCAGGTTACCAAATGACAAGGCGAGTAGCGCGATTAGGAGCACGCGCGCCAATGTTCGCAAAGTCCTACCGCCGCGTGTTTTCATCTCCGACAGAATGAAAAGAGCAGCAATCGCCAAAAGCATGGCGAGCAAGTAGTAAAGCTTATATTGATTGAAATCGGGAAGCTGGATTCCCAAAGCGATAAACAATCCGACCGTGGCGCTTATCAATATACAGCTGTAGTCGTACCGTCTTCGCCGCACGTTGTAAAGCAATAGCAGAATGAAGAACGGTATCAACAGGGGTAACGCGGCCAATGTCATCTTAATGTTGATTTCATTGAAGGGGACGAAGCGCATTTCGGCTCGATAGTTGTAGGTCAGCTCTCGCGCATATTTCACTAAGGGAAGCGATAGCGCCAGACTCGTCACGAACCAACATACAAGTTTGGCAGGACCGATCGCTATGATCGTGGAGACTACCTCCGTGGCTGCAAGCACAAACCTGCCATGAGCAAAAAACTGCGCGATGAGCGCTGTCAGCGCGGCGCCCCCCAGCAAAGCGAAGACGATGTAGACGACAATTACAGGCATGGCGCCCAATGACGCCAAACCACATGACGACACCAGAATCAGGATAAGCATTTTCGGCTTTGCTTTGAGCATGCACACGCTGCAATAGAGCGCGGCTGTGAAAGCCATAACTCCCGGCGTCATTCCACTGGCATGGAAGACCTTGGGATAGACACTATGGAGCCGACGGTCTGCTCCGGCGAGCAGCATTTTGTCGAGACCACCGGATTCGTGCGTCCCCTGCACGACATGGCTCATGACACTCAGGATGCCTGTGAGGTTCACTGAGCCAAACACAAACAACACCAAGACGCCGAGATAGATCGTGCGCGGTTTGCCCAAGCCCAGCGCGACAAGTGTCTTGGCCATCCACAACAAGCTCGAGAATATGTAGATGATGTTTAAGACGTTCAACGACGAATATGTATCTGTGGACGTCGCCCGCACGAGCGCCGCGATGTAGGCGTGAAACAACCAGTAGTGATTGGCAGGAAATCCCGGTAGCAAGATGTGCTCGGGTGGAGCAATTCCGTGGTACAGCTGATTGACGAATACGAAATACACGTCAGCGTGGGAGATTGTATTTAAGGTTGGAGAGCCGAGTATTGCCACAACCGAGGGCAGGAGCATGAGCAAGGGCAAAGCGGGCAGGAGTCGGCGCCAGGGCTGGTTTTCGTGGTGTTGCGGTTTCACCCTCCAGCGCCGACGGACGCTAAGCGAAAGGGGTATTAGCGGTAGTAAAACGCTAAACCACAGTAACCCGACCCAAGTATCGATACGCACCGGCATCAACAGAGTGAGTATGTATCCTACGCTGACAAAAATTGCGAGCGAAATAAGCAGAAGCGGATTCAAAATATCGACAACCACGATCGAGATCAGCTGCCAGGCGAAGTCGCTTCGCGTTCTAGTCATCAACGACGCCGCCCAACTCCTTGCCGGCCGCTACCAGGGGATCAGCAACGGACGGCGTCGCGTCCTGGATCGCCTCTTCCGGTGCTGCGACCCCCTCCACCACCCGTACCTCAATCCGCAGCTTGACCTGATGCAGATCGTGGATCGCCTGCTCGATGACGCCGGAGCGTTTCGGTTCCGCGATCTTTTGCCGGAAAATCTCGGTCTGCACGCCGAGGATCAGGCGATTGCCGTCGATCCGGCGCACATGCGCGTGTTCCAGCAGAGGTGGAATACTGCGATTGTAGCGATGAACCTGCGTCAGGATCTCCATCCAACCTTCATGGATCTTGGTCACTGGATAGGCTGGCGGTTCCCCGGGCGCGCTGGCGGCAGCGCGTTCGTAGTCTTCAGTTGTGCTTGCTTGCGGCGGCTGCTCCGTGGCGGACACGGACGGTTCGGACCGCGGTTGCGGACGACCCGCCTGCGTCGGGACCATCGACGGCGCCGATATAGCCGAGACAGCTTCATCCTGCAAGACCTCGATTAGGGCAAGCTCAAGAGATAACTGTGGCTGCCAACCGCCGGTGTAATTGTTCACGGCAGCATTAAACGAGCGGATTGCCTTGAGCAAACGCGCACGGCTGATGCGCGCCGCCAATACATCGTAGCGTTCCTGTTCGTCCCGCGAGGCTTCGACCAGGTCGGCGCTGGCTGTTTGAGCCAGCATGACATTACGCAAAAAGCCGACGATCTGCTGGCCGAATTGACGTGGATCGCTGCCACCATCGATTGCCAGATTGATGAGGTGAATCCCGCGCGCAACGTCTTCGTCGACGAGCGCATCGACCAGGTCACGCACGTGGATGGAACCGGCCGTGCCAAGCATCAGCTGGGTCAATTCCAGCGTGATGGTCTCTTCCGGATCGGCCACGATTTGGTCGAGCAGGCTGATGCTGTCGCGGACGCTGCCCGTACCTTGACGGGCAATCAGTTCGAGCGCCGCCGGTTCGATCGCCAGCGATTCATTCTCGGCGATGAATGCCAACCGTTCGCTCACTTCACGCAGGGAAACTCGCCGAAACTCGAACTGCAGGCAGCGGCTCTTGATGGTCGCGGGCACCTTGTCGATTTCGGTCGTCGCCAGGACGAAGATCGCATGGCCGGGTGGTTCTTCCAGCGTCTTAAGCAGCGCATCAAAGGCGTTGCCGCTAAAGCGATGGACCTCATCAATGATATAGACCTTGTAGCTGCCTTCACCGGGCGCGAATGCGATCTTGTCGCGCAGTTCGCGCACATCGTCGACGCCGGTATGGGAGGCGGCATCGATTTCGATAAGATCGAGAAAGCGTGCTTCATTGATCGCGATGCAGTTTGCGCAGGAATTACAGGGGCGCATGGCGGCGTCCTCATGCGTACAGTTGACCGCCTTTGCCAGCAAGCGCGCCGTCGTTGTTTTGCCCGTGCCGCGCGGTCCGCTAAAGAGATATGCATGCCGTATGCGGCCGCGGATCAGGGAATTGCGCAAGGTTCGAGTGATATGCTCTTGACCGACAACATCGTCAAAAGATTGCGGGCGCCATTTGAGGTAAAGGGCTTGTTCGGGCAAAGGATTTCCTCCCCATGTACTGAGAGAGTCTAGCATTTGTGGAGGCGGCAATCAACACGCGCCCACTTCCAAAGTTGATGCGGATTGGCGGGCGCCTGTGTTACCATATAGACGAGTAGCACATAGATGTAGAAGAGGCGTATTATGGTCTTGGCAAACGACACTTATACATCGGTGGCGCGATTTGAGGACTTGCAGGGCAAGGGCTGCATCACGGCCCAGCCGAACGGCAAGACGATCGTTCTCTTTCTTTATGGAGAAAAGGTCTACGCCCTGGACAATCGCTGTCCGCACATGGGTTTCCCGCTTGACCGGGGTTCAGTCGAAGACGGCATCTTGAGTTGCCATTGGCATCATGCGCGCTTCGATCTGGCGAGCGGCGGCGCCTTTGATCTGTGGGCGGATGATATCGACAGCTTTCCTGTTGACGTGCGTGACGGAGAAATCTACGTCGATCTGAGGTCGCAAGACAACTCGGTCGATCATCAGCGTAATCGCCTGCGCGATGGCTTGCAGCACAACCTGAGTCTGGTGGTGGCAAAGGCAGTCATAAACCTGCTGAAGCAGAGCGTGGCGCCGGCTGAGCCATTCCGCATTGGGCTGGGATTCGGCACATTTTACCGAGGAACGGATTGGGGACGCGGCTTAACCACACATGGCTGCACGATGAACCTCATTCCCTATCTTGATGACACCGACCGTCCCCTGGCCTTGTATCATGGCTTGGCTGATGTGGCGAGTGATACTGCCGGCATGTCGCCGCGCTTCAATCCGCGCCCCTTGCCCAACGATGAGACCGATATTCCCACCCTGAAAGAATGGTTTCGACAATTTGTCGAAGTGAGAGACGCGCAAGCGGGAGAACGCGCCATCGTGTCCGCCCTGCGAGCAGGCGCTGACGACGAACAGATCGCCGATATGCTCTTTACGGCCGCGACCGATCATCGTTACCTCGATGCCGGGCATACGCTCGACTTCATCAACAAAGCGCTGGAATCGGTTGATCTGGCTGGATGGGAACATGCCGAGCTGGCCTTCACCAGCGTCGTGCCTAATTTGACCGACGCGCGGCGGATGGAGGAATCCAACGCCTGGCGCAAACCGATCGATTTGATCCCGATTCTTCATGGCGCGTTTGCCTTGCTGGAAGACGCGCAGGCGCTTGGAGCGACGCGTACGGCGGAGTATGAAATCGAGGAGTTCATGCCGACGCTACTGGGTGATGATCCGACTGCGATTGTCGACCTGCTTTTGAATTGCTTGCGAGAGGGACTTAAGCCAATAGAACTCGCCGGCATAGTCGCTTACGCGGCGGCCCGTCGGATCGCGCATTTCCATACCAGTAACGAATTCGGAGATTGGGATACGGCGCTGCATACTTTCACTTTCGCCAATGCCGTACATCAAGGCTTGCAGCGAGTCGAGTCGATCGGGTTAATACGCGGAATCTTTGACGCTGCGATGAGCATTTATCTCGACCGCTTTCTGAATCTCCCCTCGGTTCGCTTGCCCCGGCCCGAGCCGGTTGCGGATCCTGGTCAATTGCTCGACGATTTCGAAACACTGCTCAATCTGCAGCAGCAGGTCAATCAAGCCGGGACTTTGACGGCACAGTACCTCTTGAGTGGCGGCTCGCCGCAGAAACTGATGGCGAAGATGGGCCATCTGCTGCTGCGAGAGGATCGGGATTTCCATACGATTCAGTGCGTCGAAGCCGCCTTCAACCAGCAAAGCATCATCCGGCCGGAGTCCGAGGAGCGGGCGAATCATGTGCTAATTGCGGCGGCGCGTTACCTGGCGGCGCACTCGCCGACGATGCGCTCGCAACTGCAGACCTTCACAATCGCCCGGCGTCTGTCTCAGGGCGAGAACCTGTTCGAGGCGTAGCGCGTCTCATCGATTATAGATGATATAGGTGTCGCGCAGTTCTTCGCGCAAATCAAGATAGTGTTGATAACGGCGGCGGGCGATTTTGCCCGCTCTCACCGCTTCCCGCACGGCGCAGTTTGGCTCGTCCGTATGGGTGCAATTGCTGAATTTGCAATCCAGTACAAAGGGTTTGATGTCAATAAAATAAGCGTCCAGCTCATCCGGCTCGATGTCCCAAACTGTGATCGAGCGGATGCCAGGCGTGTCAGCGAGATAGCCGCCACCATCCAGCCGAACGAGGGCGCTGTCGCGGGTGGTATGAACGCCCTCTTCCGACCCCCGACCGACTTCCTTCACTTGTCTTCCCAAGCCGGGTTGAATGCGGTTGAGCAGGCTGGTCTTGCCGACGCCTGAGGGACCGGTGAAGACGGAGATCCCGTCGTCAAGCAGTGCCTTCAGGGCAATAATTCCATCGCCACGCAAGGCGCTCGTTCGCAAGACGCGATAACCGAGCCGCTCGTACACCAGGAAGAGTTCGTCGACCTCATCCGCGGATTCCAGGTCGATCTTATTGAGCACAACAAATAGCGCCTTGATGCCTGATTTCTCACCGGCAACCAAAAGACGGTCCAGCATTTTCAGGTTCGGCGAGGGTTGAACTGCCGAGAACACAAAAAGCGCCCGGTCCGCATTGGCGATGACCACCTGTTCGCGCTCGGCTTGGCCCGTGCCCCGTTTTCCAGTTGTCCGAAGCGCCCGTGAGAGCACGCTCGTGCGCGGCGCCAACTCTTCGATCACGCCCATCAGGACATCGGTGCCCTCCTCCCGCCGCAGGCTGATGAGGGCGCGATCACCGATAGCGGCGATATCGGACGACTTCGCCTCTTCTTTCAGCCGCCCGCGCAGTTCACACATATAAGTGTTTTGGTCTTCGGCTTCGACCCAATAAAAGCCGCTCTGCTCCTTGATGATCAGACCGGCGAGACGTGATGTCAAATGCCCCTCCTCCACAGCGCTCTCGACGTGGCTCCCATTATACCGCCAGAATGTGCATAGTTACGAAAACACTGTAGCCGCTCATCAGTTGTTCATAGCCAAGCGCCGGGATGTCTAGTACACTTCAGGCATTAAACGCCAAGGCGCAAAGGAATCACCGTGCCAGAAGACAACCCAACCCCGAACATCCCAGCGGAGTCAGGCGGCGTGACGCGCATGACGCTGAATTACATCGTCGTGGCCGCTGTTTTCTTTGCCATCGGCTTGTTTGTCGGCGCTGCCGCTCTAAACCCGCCTGACGACAGCGACGTCCGTGTAGACGAAGCGCAAATGCGCGCTGTCATCGCAAGCGCGCTGCAAGAGCATCAGCTGGCGGCGACTGCGGAAGAAGGTCCCGATCGCTTCGCGATGGTCGATGACGATCCATACCTGGGCGAAGCAGACGCGCCGGTGGTCATCATTGAATTCAGCGACTTTTTCTGCGGCTACTGCAAACGCCATTTCGACCAGACTTTCGCGCCTCTGCTGGAGAACTACGGAGAGCATATCCGTTACGTCTATCGTGACTTTGCGCGCTTGACAGCGGAATCGACGCCGGCGGCGGCTGCGGCGCAATGCGCCTTCGAGCAAAACATGTTCTGGGAATTCCGATCCGCCTTCTTCGAAAATCAAGACAAACTCGGCCGCGACTTCTATGTTGAAACTGCCGAAACATTCGAGCTGGATGTCGAGGCGTACATCGCCTGCCTTGATGAAGGGCGCTACATCACCGAGGTCGAGATTGACGGCTTGGACGGGCAGTTGGCTGGCGTCCGCGGTACGCCGGGCTTCTTCATCAATGGACAGATCCTGAGTGGGGCGCAGCCCTACAGCATCTTCGAGCGGATGATCCAGCGTGAGCTTGTTAAAGCCGGCATCGAACACAGCGCCGGCTAGCGGCCAGACCGGGCTTCAAATGAATAAATCCCGCTGCGAGGCGGGGTTTTGCTTTCCCGCGCCAAGCGTTCGCTATACTGTCGCTATGATTATCTGTCGTTCATTCTGCTATGACTAAACGCAGACAAGACCAGCAACGGCAAAGACGGCCGCGGCGTCAAGCGTCGACAGGCCAAACGATCAGTCTCGAAATCAGTGACATGGCGCAGGGTGGCAAGGGACTGGGCCGGCACGGAGGCAAACCGGTGTTTGTGCCCTATACCTTGCCCGGCGAGTCGATCACAGCCGAGATCACGGGTGGCAGAGGCGCGGTCCTCTTTGCGCGCGGCCTGCGTCTAAAGGCGGCGTCGGCCGATCGCGTCGCGCCAAGGTGCCCGCATTTTGGTCCGGGGCAGTGTTGGGGCTGTCAATGGCAGCACGTCGATTACCCGGCGCAATTGCTGCTGAAGCAGGATGTGCTGGCAGATCAGCTTTCACGCCTGGGCAAACTTTCGGACGCTCTAATCGAAAGAGTCCTGCGGCCGGTGCTGCCGGCGCGGGAGCAATGGGAATACAATCATAGCCTCATCTTATGGCGAGATAGCGAAGGTGAATGGGGCTTGCGGCGGGATGGCGGCGGCATCGAGACGATCAGCGAATGCCATCTCGCGCATCCCGAGTTGCTCGAATTGCTGGCGGACCTGGACCTGGTTTATGACCGCGCTCGTCGAATGACGCTTCGGCGGGATTCGGCCGGCCGTCTAATGATAATCTTTGAAATCGACGCAGAAGAAGAGCCCGACCTCAGCACTGATCTGCCGGTGAGCGTCAACCTTGTGCTGCCGGACCGTGAGCCGATCAACCTCATCGGCGATGCCCAAAGCAATTTCTCTATCCGAGGACGGTCGTTCCGCGTCACCGCCGGCTCGTTTATTCGCGGGAGCGTCAGCGGGACCGAGCAGATCGCTTCCGCTGTGACGACGGCGGCGCGCCTGACCAATGCGGACCGCGTGCTCGACCTTTATGCCGGCGTCGGGGTTTTCAGCGCCTTTGTGGCAAGCGAAGCCGCGCTGGTCACGCTGGTTGAAAGTTATCCGCCGGCGGTCACCGATGCCGATGAAAACCTCAGCGACTTCGAAAATGTTGACGTCGTCGAAGGGCAAGTCGAAGCCGTGCTGCGCGATATGATCGATGCCGACGGGCGTTACGATGTCGCGCTGGTGGATCCGCCCAGTTCAGGCTTGAGCAAGGATGTGATCAGCGGATTGTCAGCGCTCAATATCGGGCGGATCATCTACGTGAGCGGCGACCCGGCGTCGCTGGCGCGCGACTGCCGCGAGCTATTCCGCGCCGGATACCGTCTGCGTGAGATTCAGCCAATCGACTTGGCGCCGCAGACCTATTACATGACCGCCGTGGCCCGCTTTGAGCGCTAACTGACCAGCGCATTGACAGCGCCAATCAGATGCTCGATATCGTCGGGCGAATTGTAGGCCTGAACCGACACGCGAATGCCGCATTGATCGTTGAACTTGCCGACCGGCACTTCAATACGGTAATCACCATAGAGACGCCGCTGGACGTCCGCCGCATCGCAATCCGGCAGTGGAATCGTCACCATCTGCGCGAATTGATCGACCGAATAAGGCTGCGTGCCATAGTGTTCGCAGAGTCGCGTCTGGGCCGATGCCGCCAGTTGATGGCAGGAAAGGCGGACGGATTCCCAGTTGTTGGCGCCCTGGTACTCAATCGCCGCAGGCACTGTCAGGTAACTCGCGATGTCACTCGTGCCCTGCCAGTCGTGGCGCTCGACGAAATCACTGCCCGGATAACAGCCATGTGAAATCACAAGCGGATCAATGAGATCGTGGTGTTCGGGACGAACATGCAAAAACGCCGAGCCCTTGGGCGCGCAGAGCCACTTGTGGAAGTTGCCGCTGTAGATATCGGCGCTGATCGCCGACAGATCGAGCGGCAGCTGACCCGGCGCGTGGGCGCCATCGATGATCGTCAGGATGCCCAGCTCGCGCGCCCGCCGGCAGATCCTTTCAACGGGGAAAATCAGCGATGTCGGTGAAGTAATATGGCTGATCACGATCACCTTTGTATTAGTGGTTGTGTCCGCCAGAAAAGCATCAGCGAATGCGTCATCGGAGACGTAGGGCAAGCGCGCTTGATGAGTGACGATGCGGGCGCCAGTCTTGGCGGCGGTGAATTCGAGCAGACGATTCACAGCGCCATACTCGTGGTCGGTCGTCAGGATTTCGTCGCCGGGCTTCAGAGGCAACGCCCGCACTGCTCGGCTGAGACCGTCGGTGACATTGGTGACGAAGACGATATCGGCGGGCGAAACCTTAAGGTATTCGGCGATACTGGAGCGGGCCTCCGCCATAAGCTGCGGTCGCTGTCGCAATAGCAAATCGATGGGTTGGCGTTCCAGTTTCAGCTGCCAATCCTGGTAACAGGCGAATACGGGCTTGGGACAAGCGCCGAAGGAACCATGATTGAAAAAGATGATGTCGTCGCGGATGAGAAAATCTTCTTTGGTCGGCATCTTGCACCGGCTTGAGGGTCTCGAGCGAGCAATGCGCGAGATTCTAGCACAATCTGGTCCCCGCGCCTCTCAACTGCGGACCTGGAATGTGGCTAGACTGGAAAGACTGCGATTCGATCCAAGCCGGCGTAGTCGGGCAGGACCCGGCTGCGAGTACCAAGTCTTTCCTGCAGCAATGCAGTGACCGCCCGCCCCTGATCGGCGCCGATTTCGAGCAGGACAAGCGCGCCGCTACGGCAAACCAGCGGAATCTGCGTCAGCAGTTCGCGGATACAATCCAGTCCGTCTTCTCCACCATCGAGCGCCCCGCTTGGTTCGTAGCGACTCACTGGAAGGCGGCGCAAAACGTCAGTGGCGATGTATGGCAAATTTGCCATCAGCAGATCGACCTGAATGCCCTGGTCGATCAAGGGCTGGGCGTGGTTGCCCCGCAGGAGTCTCACGGCGGCGTGATGCCGTTCAGCGTTTCTGCAGGCGACGGCTAGGGCGTCGGCGCTGATATCAGTCGCGTAAACGGTGCACTGCGGGCGCTGGCGCGCGAAGGCGATGGCAAGGGCGCCGCTGCCGGTGCCGATGTCCGCGGCTGTGCTTGGGCGCTCATCGGGAATGAAACGCAGCGCCTCCTCCAGCAGTAGTTCGGTTTCCGGCCGCGGGATCAGGACAGCGGGAGTGACAATCAGATCGAGATCGTAGAATCCCTTCGTGCCGATGATATAAGCGATCGGTTCCCCGGCGGCGCGGCGTGCGACTGCGGCGTGAAAGGCGCTAGACTGCGCCTCACTGAGTTGGCGCTCGCCATGAGCGAAGAGGAAGGCGCGCCCGACATTCAGAACATGTGCGAGCAAGACTTGCTCATCGAGATCCGGGCTGTCGGCATACCCCAATTGGGTTCGTGCCCATCGTAGCTCGGCGCGGATGGTCGTCCGCGTTTCCGTTCGCGCCGGAGGATAGCTTGCCATTAGTCGACGCCACCGGCCGCCAGCTGTTCCGCTTGTTGCTGCGTCGCCAATTGGTCGATGAAGGTATCGAGCTCACCATCCATGACCGCCGGCAAATTGTAGCTGCTGTAGCCAATGCGGTGGTCGGTGACGCGCCCTTGTGGATAGTTATAGGTACGGATCTTCTCGCTGCGATCGCCGCTGCCCACCTGCCCGCGTCGCTCGGCGTCACGCTCGGCACGCTGCCGCTCCACTTCCGCTTCGTATAGACGTGCGATCAAGACTTGCTTGGCGCGCAGCTTGTTCTGCAGTTGGCTGCGCTCGTCCTGCATTTCAACGACCAAGCCCGTCGGCTTATGAATCAGACGCACAGCCGAATCGGTGGTGTTGACCGATTGGCCGCCGGCGCCACGCGCGCGAAAAACTTGCGTCTCGACATCGCTCATATCCAACTTCACATCGACCTCATCCATTTCTGCGAGGACGGCGACGGTGGCGGTGCTGGTGTGGATGCGGCCCTGACTTTCGGTGGTGGGGACCCTCTGCACACGATGCACGCCGCTCTCGTATTTCAGTCGGCTGAACGCGCCTTTACCCTTAATCTCGAAGGTGATGTTCTTGAAGACGCCGTTGCCTTGCTCATGCACATCGAGCATTTCGACTTTCCATCTATTGGATTCGGCGTAGCGCGTATACAGGCGCATCAGATCGCCGGCGAATATACCTGCTTCATCGCCACCGGCGCCGGCCCGAATCTCAACAATCACGTTCTTGCCGTCACGAAGATCTTTGGGCAGCAGCATGAGCCGCAACTGTTCCAGCAGTTCGGCGGTGCTCCCTTCCAACTCGACGACTTCCTCTCCGGCCAATTCGCGCATTTCGGCGTCATCAGCGGCTTGGACGAGTTCGCGCGCGCCGGCAAGCTCGTCAGCTTGCCTTTGATATAGTCGGTAGGCGTCGACGATTCTCTGCAGGCTCGCGCGCTCTTTGGCCAATTCCGCCACCTTTTCATAGTCGGCAGCGAGGGCCGGGTCGCCCATGGCGGCTTCCAATTCGAGATAACGGCTTTCGACTTCCGCAAGTTTTTCCAGCATTCGATTCGGCTCAATTCATCATGCAGTGATTAGGGTGGTTAATCGCAGGACCACCGCGGCGCGGTGGCGGACAGAAATTGTGCAAGCGGGGTGTGGCTTGTTAGAATCCGTGCAGTCGCCGCCAGTTGCGGCTGGAATGATAGTTGTACATAGTCTTCATTATACTGGGACCGCGTCAACTGCACAGAGACAAGTCAGAGCGGTGGATGCAGGTTGCTGAAGTCTACCCAACTGCCCGTCACGACCAAGGATCGCTAATGTCCGTTCTTCGCACGCCCGAGGATCGATTTGACAATTTGCCGGATTACGCCTTTGCAGCCCATTATGTGCAGGTCGGTGATACGCGCATGCATTATATCAATGAGGGCGCGGGCGCTGAGACCATTTTGTGCCTGCATGGCGAGCCGACCTGGTCGTATCTTTACCGCAAGATGATCGCGCCATTCGCCGCCGGATGCCGTGTGGTGGCTGCGGATATGGTGGGGTTCGGCAAATCGGACAAGTATGCGGCGCTCGAAGACTACAGTTTTAACATGCATTACGACAAGCTGCTTGGACTAATTGAGGCTCTCGATTTGCGGAACATTACGCTCATTGTCCAGGATTGGGGCGGCTTGCTCGGTTTGACCATCGCGGCGAATCACGCTTACCGCTTTGCGCGACTCGTCGTGCTCAATACATTTCTGCCGACGGGCGAGGAGAAGGTCAGCGATGCCTTTCTGCAGTGGCGCGCTTTCAGCCAGAAAGTGGGCATGCGCATGCAGGTCGGGCGACTGATCGCGCAGACGATCACACAGTATGAATTGTCCGCCGATATCATCGCCGCCTACGATGCGCCCTTCCCCGATGACAGCTACAAAGCGGGCGCGGCGGTATTCCCGTCCTTGGTGCCGATATCGCCCGATATGCCGGGCGCGGCGGAGATGAAGGCGGCGCGTGCAGCGCTCGCCAATTGGCAGAAGCCGGTACAGATCATGTTCAGCGATGGCGACCCCATCCTGGGCGGCGCGGCAAGATTCTTCCGGCGTCTGTTCCCGACTGCCGGTGATCAGCCGGAGGTAACAATTCGCGGCGCCGGCCACTTTCTGCAGGAAGAAAAAGGCGCTGAGATCGCAGCGGAAGTCATCGCCTTCATACGCCGTACCGGTTCCTGAAAACACTCTTAGTCCTGAAATCCTAACGCGTAAATCCGAGCGAACGAGAGCGAAACTGACATGGCTGCCAGCAATCACAAGCGCAATCCCGGCATCCCGCTGGACATGGGCTGGGTTCGTGCCACAACCGTTAATTTGAGCGCGACCGAGCGCCGCGCCCAAACCCTGACGACGCGCCGCAGCGTCAAAAAAGAATGGCAGGCGGCCTGGCTTTTGCGGGCGATCACGATGATCGACCTGACCACCCTGGCGGGCGATGATACGCCCGGCAAGGTGACGCGCATGTGCGCCAAGGCACGGCAGCCGCTGCGACAGGACATCATTGAGGCGCTCGATATCAGCGACCTGCAGCTAACGGTCGGCGCTGTCTGCGTCTACCATCAGCGTGTCAAGGATGCGCTGGCGTCGCTGCGCGGCACTGACATTCCGGTGGCCGCGGTTTCGACCGGTTTCCCGGCCGGGCTCAGTCCGTTTCCGCAGCGTATCGAAGAGATTCACCAATCCGTTGAAGCCGGCGCCGACGAGATCGACATCGTAATTTCGCGCGAGCATGTTCTGCGTGGCGAGTGGCAGGCGCTCTACGATGAAGTCTGCGAAATGCGCCGCGCCTGCGGCGATGCCCATATCAAGACCATTCTGGCCACGGGCGAATTGGGACCGCTGTGGAACGTAGCGCAAGCGAGCAAGGTCTGTATGATGGCCGGCGCCGATTTCATCAAGACCAGCACGGGCAAGGAAAGCGTCAACGCCACGCTTGAAGTCGGGCTGACGATGGCGCGCGAGATCGGCGCCTATCAGCGGATGACCGGATACCAGGTGGGTTTCAAGCCGGCCGGCGGGATCCGTAGCGCCAAAGACGCCCTCAACTGGCTGATTCTCATAAAAGAAGAGCTCGGCGACGAATGGCTGAACAATCGCTTGTTCCGCTTCGGCGCATCGGGCTTGCTGACCGATATCGAACGGCAGCTTTCGCATCACGTAAGCGGCCGATATGCCGCCGGTCACCATATGCCAATGGCGTAAATCGAGTGCAAAATCAGACTGACTTGCCGTTCCTTCCTCTTTTGCACTAATTCAGAACCTTCACTAGTATTTGCCCTTAATGCATCTCCTTGCAATTTGCGAGATAAACGTTATCTTTACGTCGTTTTAAATCATTTTGAAAGGAGATAATATGCATCGAATTCAGTTAGTCTCCTGTCCGTAAGATGTCACAGTATCTATTATGTAATATGGGAAGGAAAACTCGTGAAGAACATGAATCGGTTTGGTCTGGTAGTTGTCTGTTGTTTGTCCATCCTCCTTGCGTTCGTGAGCCTGGCGAGCGCTCAATCAGACAGCATGGAAGGTATGGACAGTATGGATGATATGGATAGTATGGATGATATGGATAGTATGGATGCTATGGACAGTATGATGCCCTCCATGCCCATGTCGCAAACTTGCGCCATGCTGCCGTCGAGCATCATGGTCAGCAGTGATATGGCCGGTGTTCAATGCCAGCATGTAAGCGGTGCGGGAATCGGCGTTCAATCCATCCTTGACGGCGGTGTTATCGATGCCGTCGACGTCTGGGGATCGATGGATGTCACAGCGGAGGTTTGCTTCTCCGGTTCCGGATCCATCACCTTCCTGGATGCGACCACGGCGCCGCGGACCCAGATGTCGCTTGAATATGGTATGAAGGACGGCATGACATGTGCCAACATCATGCATCCGGGCACCGTCGTACTGATGCCGGGCATGATGATGGACGACATGGACATGATGGATGACATGGACATGATGGACGACATGGACTCCATGGATGACATGGACACTATGGATGACATGGACTCCATGGACATGATGGACGACATGGACTCCATGGATGACATGGATGACATGGACGAGATGGATGACATGGATGACATGGACGAGATGGAAATGGATCCGGCAATGATGATGGATTCCATGGACAGCATGGTCACGCTGGAAGGTTGCGAAGTCACGGCGCGGTACAACCTCAACTTCCGCGCTGAACCGGGCGGCGAGAAGATTGGCCTGGTAGCCGGCGGCACGACCAAGACCGCGCTCGCGCGCACGCCGAACTGGTTCAAGGTCGCGCATAACGACGTTGAAGGCTGGATTACAGCGCATTACATCAACGGCGAAGGCGACTGCGGCTAGTGGCCAGCGCACCGGCAGGGGGCATCTGCTGATGTCCCCTTGCTTTTCCTCGCCTTTACTTTTGCACGTTTAGCGTTACAAATTTATACTCCTCTTCAATGACGCGTAACGAGTATCGCGCAGCTACTGATGTTGTCACTCAAAGAAGCATTGCAGTTACCCATATTGGAAAACGCCCGTGTTGTCGCCGGCGACGGTGGCTTGCAGCGTCCGATTCGCTGGGTGCACAACGTCAGCGGGCCAAACGTCGCTGATTGGCTGCATGGTGGCGAACTGGTGCTGACCACAGTCTTCAACTTGCCGGATTCGCCGGAAGCGCGCTGTGAATATCTGCGTCAGTTGGCGGAAAAGGGTATCGTCGCGGTGGTCATCACGGTCGGCATGCTGGTGGATGAAATCCCCGATTACTTGCGCGCGATCGGCGACGAACTGAATTTGCCACTGATTGAACTGCCGTATCAGACACGCTTTGTCGATATTGCCAAGGTCATCAACGAGCGTATCGCCGAAGATAACCTGGACACGATCAGTCGCGCGCTGTTGATTCAGCAGCGCCTATCGCGCCTGGTATTGGAGGGTGGCGGCTTCCAGGACCTGGCGGAGATGCTGGCGGAACTGGTCGGGCATTCCATCAGTATCGAAAATGACAACTTTGAAGCGATAGCGAACAAGAACATCGCGGAAGTCGATTCCGCGCGGCGCTATACGATTTTGCACGGACGCACCAATCCACAGCTGATTGAAGCGCTCGAGGTAGAGTATCTGCCCCGGATTCGTGAGAGTCTGCGACCGGTGCAGCTGCCAGTGATGCCCGAGCTTGGTTTGGAGATGGAGCGACTGCTGGCGCCAATCGTCGTGCACGGTGAGATTTACGGCTATATGTGGATCATCGCCGACGTGCACGCGCTCTCGCCAATTGATATGATGGCGATAGAAATCGGCGCGACGGTGGCGGCGCTTCTCATGCTGTATCAGGAAACGCTGCAGACAGCCGAGGCTTCGCTCAAGGGCAGCTTGATGGCGCAGTTGATCGAAGGAAACGGCGGTCGCCAGACGATCCTGAGCGACCAATCGCTGCGTTACGGCGTCGACCTGCGCCTGCCCTGGCGACTGCTATTGGTCAGCATTCAAAACGGCCAGCCACCCACTGCCACGCGCGCCTACCGCGCCATCAACCAGGTCTTGAGCCAGAACGAAGCGCATGCGGTCGCGGCGCAATTCGCCGGCCAGGTGGTGATATTGGTACAGGCAGATCAGGCGGTTGAGACAATCGCAGGAGCCTTAATGGAGCGATTGGTCCAGGGCAGCGACGACGTGATAATTGGCATCAGCAGCGCCTTCGAAGGCGCGGATCAGGTGAGTACGGCACATCAGCAGGGCAATGAAGTGCTGGAGATCGGACAACGCATCAATAGCGACCAGTCTATCTTTTGGTTCGATGAGCTCGGTTACATTCATACGCTTTATCATGCGGGGGCGGCCAGCCTGACGCAAAATGCGCAAGTGCCGATTTTGAGACAGCTGCTCGAAGAGAGACAGGCCGACCTATTCAAGACATTGGAGACGTATCTGGATGCCGGGGGCAACAGCGTGCAGACGGCCGACGCGCTGCACATCCATCGCAGCACCTTGAATTATCGGCTGACGCGGATTCGAGAAATCTGTGATGTTGATTTGTCCTCGCCGAGCACACGCCTCAACCTGCAGATCGCGCTGAAACTCATGCGGCTTTTTGAAGATCTTGGTGATTAGTCCGCTGCCTTGGCGAGGGCGACTGCTATCGCCAGCGTCTTACTGTGCGTCAGACTGATGTCCCATTCGGTTAAGCCCATTTCTTCCGCCAGCGCCTTTGCCTTGCCGTGCAAGGTCAGTTGGGGCCGCCGCCGCTCATCGTCGGTGCGGATCTCTATCTCGACCCAGCTGACATCGCCAATGCCCGTGCCTAAGGCCTTGCCGACCGCTTCCTTGGCGGCGAAGCGCGCCGCCAGCCGATAGGGCGTGTCAGCGCAATCCAGGCGCTCACCGGCGGTGAAGAATCGATTGAGGAAACGTTCGCCCAGTCTGTCGATACCGGAAGCGATCCGTTCGCACTCAATCATGTCGACGCCGCAGCGGATCATGGATTTGTCCAAGCTCCCTTTATGATAATGAGTTCATATACAGGAAATTAGATTACGCCTGCGCGACGGCCGTGCGAGATTTGCTAGCGCGATTTTGCTTTGTCTGCGAAAATCGAAATGTCATGTTTGGAAAAACCTAGCGAGGCATCAATGCGTTCTTATTTTAGGCTTGCCTTACTGTTGACTGCGATAGCCGTCGGCATAGCCGGTTGCCAGAGCACTGATAATACCCCTGAGCCCACACCGATACAATGGCAGCGCGTAACCTTTGTCGCCAGCCGCCTGAACCCTGGCTTTGCGATGAATATCCCGGCGGATTGGAACTATGAGGTAACAGAAACAGGAATCATCGTTTTCAATTACCCGCGATTGTTGGATATGCAGGACGATGGCGCTGAGTTGCCTAGTGGTTCAATTGTCGCGAATGTATCCATGCTTGCTGCAGCAGATGTTCAGCGTCTGGGCGCGCGCAATGCGGCCAGCATCCTGGACACGTTTGTCGGCGCCACACCAGACGACGGCACTGGACCACAATATGAAAACGCGGAAACCATCGAGTTCAAGGGGCGGGATGCCGCCCAAATCCTTGTTAGCGTCGCCGGCAGCGACAGCCTGTTACTCGCGCTGGAGCTAAGCCGCAATTATGTGCTGGCCATTGTCGTCGCCCCCGAAGGCGAGCTGCTTGAGCGCCATGATCTGCTCGACCGGATATTTGCCTCGGTCGAACTTCGTCATTCTCAGTAACCCCTTGCCATGACCCGCTGGCAGCAGGTATTCTCCACGCTGCTTACTGGGTCTATTCCGGCCTAGATTTATTGTACGGGTCCTGAGATGGCTAGCCTGCGCTTTAGCCTGCGACAAAAATACTGGGCATGGACCGCTCCGCGCAAAATTGCTGAATACGTGGCGCATTCAGGCGATGCCCGGCTGCAAATCGGCACGGGTTCAAACCTGCTGGATGGCTGGCTGAATACGACCCTGTATCCACTTCAGCCGGGCACCGTGTTTCTGGATGCCTGCCTGCCTTTCCCGATGCCCACCGAGTCTTTCCGCACTGTCTTCAGCGAACATGTCATCGAGCATCTCGAGTTTGATGAAGGGGCGAATTTGCTCGGTGAGAGTTTCCGCATTCTCAAGCGCGGCGGGCGCATCCGAATCGCGACGCCGGACCTGGCTCAAATCGTCGCCTTGTACGCACATCCCGACGGCGAGGCGCAGCAGCGATACAACCGCTGGATCATGGACACCTTCCGTCCGCAAGTCGGGGAGTACAATCCGGCACATGTCATCAACCAGTCCTTTCACGGCTGGCGGCACAAGTTCATCTACGATGAAGCGACTTTGGTCCGGGCATTTGAGCAAGCCAGATTCACAAACATCAGGCGCGTCGAGCCCGGCATGAGCGAGGACGGGAATCTGTGCGGCATTGAGCAGCACGGGCAAACCGTCGGCAGCGATGAAGCAATGCGTTACGAGACGATGGTCTTCGAGGCGGAGAAGGCTTAAGCCTGATACGCGTCTTGCGGGAGATGTGGCTGCGGAAGGTATCGGCAGCGGCGAGGATGATTAAACCGGGGGCGAGCGCTTGCAACAGGAAACCTGTCATCGTTGTAATGTCTAGCGCTTTCGATTTGCCAGTAATCACAGCAAGTCACGGCACTGCTGTCAGCGTGGATTGGTCGACGATTCTGCCGCGTATCCAGAGCAACAATCTAGAGCGGGAAGGAACATAGAATTCCCCGTACAATACTCGGCTATTTTCGGTTAAGATACCGCTTTTGATGCAGGTAAGGCAGTTCGTAGTGGTGGTGCGCGCTTATGCCAATTTATACCTATCGCCGTGATGACGGAACAACCTTTGATTATCGCCAGCGCTTTCTGGACAGTCCGCTGGAGATCTGTCCTAATACTGGACAGCCGGTCAGCCGCGTGATTCAACTGGCCGGCATCATCTTCAAGGGCAGCGGCTTCTACGTCAATGACAATAACAAAGCCAAGAATCCGGCCAAGCCGGCGGCTGCCAACGGTAACGGCAAAGATTCCAGTGATAGCAAGAATTCGGAAAAGAAGCCGGAGACCAAAGCGGAGAGCAAGAGTGGCGAGAAAGCGACCGCCTCAAAGCAGGCTGAGTAACCCTTTAGCGATACTACCCTGTCGTCAATCTGGATGAGCAAATGAGATACTATTTCGTACGGCACGGCATTGCCGAAGAATTGGTCGATAGCGACTTCAATCGCGAATTGACCGACCGGGGAGCGCAGCGCGTTGCCAAATCTGCCGCAGTTATGAAGCGATTGAACATCCGGCCGGCGAGGATCTTCAGCAGTCCGCGCCTGCGCGCGCGCCAAACGGCCGAGCTCATCGCGGATGTCCTGGACCTGCCGGTGACGCTGGCGGAAGAGGTGAATTTCAGCTTTGATCTCGCTGACATTCGCAGCCTGACCGAGCCACTTCATGCTGATGATCAGGTCATGTTCGTCGGACACAATCCCGATATGAGCCTGGTGGTGCACAAGTTGACGGGCACAAATGTCGCGATGAAGAAAGGCGGCCTGGCGCGCGTCGATGTCTTTGGCAAAAAGGCGAGGCAAGGTGAACTAGTCTGGCTAATCGCGCCCAAGGTGTTCGACGCTTTGGACGACCGAGAGATTTCACCTGCTGAGCTGGCGAGCCTTGCCCTGACGCCGGCACAGAAGTTGCCGACCACCTCCTATGCGGTGCATGATCTCATCAAAGGCCGCTGGAGCCCGGTCGGTTTCGATCCCGAGCGAGGCATTGAGCGCGCGACGCTGCTCAGCATACTGGAAGCGGCGCGCTGGGCAGCATCCTCAAGCAATCTTCAGCCCTGGCGCTTCATCGTCGCGCCGCGGGAGAATCGCGCGGAATTCCAAAAGGTATTGTCTGTCCTGAGAGAAGGCAATCAGCCCTGGGCACAGCATGCCGCCGTCCTGATGATTGCGGTCGCGCACAAGTTTCGCAAACCGGAGGTCATCAATCGCCACGCGAGTCACGACCTGGGGCAAGCGATTGCGCAAATGGTCTTGCAAGCGCTTGATCACGACATCTATGTGCACCAGATGGGCGGCTTCTTCCCCGACAAGGCGCGCGAGGTCTACACGATCCCGCAAGAATATGAACCCTTTACCGCCATCGCCTTGGGCTACCGCGCGACAGACCTTGATCATCTGGACGATCGGCAGCGCGGGCGGGAGGCCGGCGGGCGCGAGCGCCAGCCTTTGAACGAAATCATATTCAACGGCAGCTGGGGGCAGACAGCTGATTTCCTCGACTAGCGCATCACCCGACCTATTGACTGGACATCGGGCCACCCGACGTTGTGAGTACAGAGAAGAGCCATGTCACGGTTTCTGATCACAGGCGGCGCGGGTTTCCTGGGTATCAACCTCTGCCGCTACCTGCTGGCGCGCGAACGTGACGTAGTATCGCTGGATATTGCCGACTTCGATTATCCCGAGCGCGAAAAAGTCACTGTGATCCAAGGCGATATCCGCGACCGGCCCACGGTCGATCGGGCAATGGACGGCGTCGATTTCGTCGTGCATGCCGCCGCCGCCCTGCCCCTGTATCCCGCGGACGAAATCTATAGTACGGACGTTGACGGCACACGGAATGTTATTGATGCCGCCTTTCAGCGCGGCGTGCAGCGCTTCATTCACATTTCGACGACCGCCGTATACGGCATTAACGGCCGCAATCCGGGTGAGGAAGATGACCCGCTGGTTGGCGTTGGACCCTACGGTGAAGCCAAGATTCAGGCTGAAGATATCTGCCGCGAGTATCGCGACAAGGGCATGATCGTACCCCTGTTGCGACCTAAGGCCTTTGTCGGGCCGGAACGCCTCGGCATCTTCGCGCTGCTCTTCGATTGGGCGGATGACGGGCGCGGATTCCCGCTGCTGGGCGATGGCGGCAACCAATACCAGCTGCTGGATGTGGATGACCTCTGCGATGTCATTGATCGATGCTGCACATTGGCTGACGCAGTCGTCAACGATACGTACAACATCGGCGCCAAGGAATTCACTACCATGGCCGACGATTACCAGGCCGTGCTGGATTACGCCGGTTTCGGGAAGAAAATCACTTGCTTGCCGGCCGAGCCGGCCATCTGGCTGCTGCGCGCGCTGGAGTCACTAAATTTGTCGCCGGTCTACAAGTGGGTATATGAGACCGCCGCCAAAGACTCGGTGGTTTCGATCGAACGGGCGGAAAGCAAACTGGACTTCCAGCCGAAATATTCAAACATTGACGCTCTGCTGCGGAATTACCAGTGGTATCTCGACAGTCTCTCCGCGTTCCAAAGCCAATCGGGCGTCTCCCATCGCGTGCCCTGGCGCCAAGGGATTCTGAGCTTGGCCAAGCTTTTCTTCTAAGTCGGAGCAACCCGCCGAACAAAAAGTTTAGTACCATTGAGGCGAGGGCGAATGTGAAATGCGCGGGGCTCAATGGTGAATGACTTAAAGCTGGGTGGCATCGCGGTCATTGATTTCGGCTCGCAATACACGCAACTGATCGCGCGGCGTCTGCGTGAACTCGGCGTGTATTCCGAGGTATACGCCCATGACGGCAGCGCCCAACATATCAATCAGCATCAGCCGGCCGGCTATATTCTCTCCGGCGGTCCCAGCAGCGTTTACGATGATGGCGCGCCGCTGTTGCCGTCCTTCCTGCTCGGCAGTGACAAGCCAATGCTCGGCATCTGCTATGGTATGCAGCTATTGACCGCGGCACACGGCGGGAAAGTTGCGGCGGCTAGCCAGCGCGAATACGGTCCGGCGACCATTAGCCACCGGGCGCGCAGTTCGCTTTTCGACGGTCTGGACGCGGAATTGCAGGTCTGGATGTCACATGGCGACCGGATCGAGGCACTGCCACCCGGATTCAGCGCGCTTGCCCAATCGGACAATTCGCCTTATGCCGCCATTGGCGATCCGGATCGGCGCCGCTTCGGCGTGCAATTTCACCCCGAGGTACAGCACAGCCCGCAAGGCAATGCCATCTTGCGCAATTTCCTCTTCGCAGTCTGTCGCTGTGAGGCGAAATGGACAGCGGCCGCCTTTGTTGAAGATGCAGTTGGGCGGATCCGGACGCAGGTCGGCAGCGAGCGCGTACTGCTGGCGCTTAGTGGCGGCGTGGATTCGGCGGTGGCCGGCGCCTTGATCCATCGCGCCATCGGCGACCGCTTAATTTGCATCTTCGTCGATCACGGCATGTTGCGTCAGAATGAGGCGGAAGAGGTCTTGCAGGTCTTCAGCGATGAACAAGGTATGAATCTGATCGCAGTCAATGCGGTCGAAACATTTCTGACGGCGCTCGACGGTGTCACCGAGCCGGAAGCGAAACGCAAGATGATTGGCAAGCTATTCGTTGAGGTGTTCAGCGAAGAAGCACGAAAGTTGCGCGGCATTCGCTTCCTGGCACAGGGCACGATCTACCCCGATGTCATCGAAAGCGCGGCGGATAGCAAGAGCGCCAAAACGATTAAATCGCACCACAATGTCGGCGGATTGCCGGACGATCTACATTTCGAACTGGTCGAGCCGCTTTGCGACTGCTTCAAGGATGAGGTGCGGAAGATCGGCGAATTGCTGGGATTGCCGGAAGCCATCGTGTGGCGGCAGCCGTTCCCCGGTCCCGGACTGGCCATCCGCTGTCTGGGCCAATTGAGCTGGGAGCGCCTGGAAAAGCTGCGGGCCGCCGATGCGATATTTACCGGCGAGCTGCGGGCGGCGGACATGCTGCGTGGGGAAACAGCGCAGAGTTTTGCCGTGCTGCTGCCGGTCAAGAGCGTTGGCGTGATGGGCGACAACCGCAGTTATGAGGAAGTCCTGGTGCTGCGCGCGGTCACCACGGATGACTACATGACGGCCGACTGGGCGCGCCTGCCCTATGATCTGCTGGCCCGTGTCAGCGCTCGCATCGTCAACGAAGTCGCTGGAATAAACCGGGTCACCTACGATATCACGAGTAAACCGCCAGGTACAATCGAATGGGAATAAAGCAGGCGCGACCGCCCGAAACCGCAATCAAGGCCATAAATGGAATAGCATTCATCTAGATGGAGGAAACGTCATGCCAGCCGCTTATGTATTAATACATCTTAACATGGCCGTCGACTTCGCCGATTCACTTGGTGATATACGGTCTATCGATGGTGTTCAACGTGCCGATCTGGTTGTCGGGCCCGATGACTGCATCGCCTATGTCGAATGCGAAGATGTGACGCAAATGATGAATACCATTCGCGCGATACGCAATGTCAATGGCGTCAGCAAGACCGACACCCGTTCAATCGCCGAGATGTGATCGCTTGTCCGCGTTAACGCTGCTCGCCTCTTGGGTGCGCCTCACCTTGCTCGCCGGCTCACTGGCGGCCTGCGTCCCGCTCGCGCCGGCGGAAGATCGGCCACATCTGTCGCATACGTCCGGCGCATTTGTTGTCGTGACAAGCGGTCAAATTGATGCCGGCGTCTTCCAATTCGAATACCCGCCTTCGTGGCGCGTTGTCAAAGGGAGCCCCGCCGCGGTAGCGCAGTTGAAGATCGTCCTGGTAGCGCCGGACGGCGGCACCGTTACACTAACGGAGCTCGAGGCGGAAAGCAGTGCGGCCGCGCGGTTCATTCGCCTCGGCAGCGGCGCCATGCTCGAGGTGTTGATTGAACCGGCTGACCAGCCAGCCGCCTCTTTCACGGCGCAAGCGGAGCGCATCTTCGTCTCAATCAGCGGTTGAGACGGCATGCCTCGGTCACCGCGGCCAACCACACTGTTGATACGGCAAGCGTTCCAAACCGCATGCGCCTTCGGGCGAGTTGCGATGGAACAAATGGGCTACCTCGCGAATGCCGTTGATGACTCGCTTGTCGCCCTACCAGAAGCGCCAATATAATCGTAAAATCCACGAACAGCGAAAATATGAGTATTTGATGAGAAAGTAGATAGACGTTAGACGGACGCTTGGAAAGCTAGAACGTATGTGCTATTATCGGTCTGTCTCCAGCGCTTATCTTGACAGACCTGTCGGCAGCATTGAGACTTGAGAGGATGGAGTCGAAAAATAATCAGCGTAACATTAAGCAGGCTTAGAATTCGGGCAAAGTTGGACAAGGATCGCTGTAAGTGTCATTGCATAGTGTTCTGGCGGATGATTCGCCGCTATTATTTGGAAATTGCAAATTCTTGGTTATTGCATAATTGGTAATTTTTGTTATAAAGTACGCGGCGAGAGGTGCGCAACGATGACGGGGTCATACTTGTCACATATCTTAAATAATTATATGGTTGCGACTTGCGCGTCTTATACATTTGTGGAGCGATTTCAGGAGCGTAATTAGATGGCTGACAAAATACTCATCATAGATGATGAGAAGCCCACAGTAGAAATGATTTCGCAGCTGCTGGCGACGCGAGGCTTTGAAGTATTCAAAGCCCATTGCGCCCAGGATGGATTGCGAAAGGCCTATCATCATCAACCCGATTTGGTCTTGCTGGATGTCATCTTGCCCGACATGGACGGATGGGAAATTTGCCGTCGATTACGTGAATTGTCTGATATGCCTATCATTTTTGTCAGCGCCAGAAAAGACAAAACCGATATCATCAAAGGGCTCGAGATTGGGGCAGACGATTATGTTACCAAGCCCTTTGACGATGACGAACTGGTGGCGCGGATCAAAGCCCGTCTCAGGCGCTCGCCTCGCACCAGCTTGAGCGAGGAACTCGTTTTCAACCAGGGCGATTTCCGCATTAACTTTATGAATCGCGAGGTCTGGATCCGCAGCAACCTCAAGCATCTGACACCGAAGGAATTCAACTTGCTGGCAGTGCTGGTTCGGAATGCCGGACGGGTTGTGACGCGCACGGAGCTGGTCACTGAGGCTTGGGGCGAAGAGTACAGCGATGCCATTGACAGCCTGAAGCTCTATATTCATTACCTGCGCCAGAAGCTGGAAACGAATCCGCAGCAGCCCGAGTACATTCTGACATCTCGCGGGGTCGGTTACCGTTTCATCAAGCGTTGAGCCGGCTCAAGGCAGCAGCGACCGCAACAATTGATCCGTCTGCCGCAGCATCAAATCGAAACGAAAAATCTCCATCCCGGTCTGACTATTAGCGGCAAATTCAGCGCGCCTGTCCAGCACATCGCGGATGCCGCGGCGCAGCGCTTTAATGTCCACGTGTGGTACAAGCAAACCATTGACTTCGTGTCGCACAAGCTCGGCGTTTCCGCCGACATCGCTGGCCAAAACCGGTGTCCCCAATTGCAGGCTCTCCAGCAGCGTATGCGCCATGCCTTCGTATCCGCTGTAAAGGACATAAGCGTCAGCGGCGACCATGAAGCGAAAAACCTCTTCCTGCGACAGGCGGCCAGTAAAGGTCACGCGGTCGGCTAGCGGCTCGGCGAGTCTCTCCAGACGACCCCGGTCGGGACCGTCGCCGACCACGATCAATCGCAGGTCCGGCATCGTGACGACCGCGTTGAGCAGATGGTCAATGCCCTTCCAGGGTTGAAGGCGCGCGACCGTGAGCAGCGTCGGTCGATCTTCCCAGCCCAGTTCGGCGCGGATAGACGCGCGCGATTTCTTGGGGCGCTGCGGCTGCGGCAGCGCGTTGTAGATCACATGAATCTTGCCGGGATCGACATCCCAGCCGCTGACCATACGCCTAAGGTATTCACTCGGCACGATTACCGTGTCCATCGCCTGCACTTGTTGCGACCGCGACCGCTTCTGCCAGCGCACGCGCGTATCGCCGGCGAATGTCTGAAACTCATCGATCGTCATGTCCGGCGGAATCCAGCGCCGACGAACGCAGCGCTCCCACGCCTGATCGCCGACAATCTTGATGACGCGCGGTTTTCCGCGCCTGCCCCAAAGCGGCAAGTCTATCGTGTGGGCGTAGACAAGATCGGCCCAAGAGCTGTGCCTCGCTGCCGCAAACCCGTAGCGCGCTCGCCGCAGCGGATAGGCCGAGCGGGCGATACGTTGTACCGGATAGGGATAATCGAGGTCGTGGTCGGCGCCATAGGTCAGTACGCGCGTCTGCCAGCCAGTTTCAGCTAGAGCCGGCAGTATCGATTTGAGGTAGGTCGCGGGACCGCCGGGCTCGGGATGGAAGATCCCGCTCGCCACAAAGAGCCTGGGCACGGTCCGCTCCCGCTAGCTCACACGCCCGCGGATGAGGATATGGCGATTGACGAAGGTTGCCGACGCTGTCCCCCACGCTTCGGGATCCATCCAGTCGCGAGCGATAGGCGGCGCTTCATCCAGCATTCGAATCAACTGCGCGATGGTAGCGGCGTCGTTGCCTTGACGCGCAACCCAGGGCGTAAACTGATGGCGCTTGACGTAGTGTTCGCTGTATTCGACTGTGAAGCCCGCGCAGGCGAACATGGCGTACCATTCGGCTTCGTTGAAGGCGCGGTTGTGGCTGGGATCACGCAGCCGCTCGAACTGATCTACCAATCGCGCCGCCTCATCGTCAGCGGGCAGGACATGATCTTGCAGCATCAGCATGCCGCCCGGCATTAATACGCGGGCGCAGTCGTGCAGAAAACGCTGCACATCGGGGAAGTGATGCGGCGCAATTCGGCAGGTCACCAGATCAAACTGCGCGTCAGCAAATGGCAGGTTTTCCGCGTCCGCCTCTCGAAACATCACATTGCCGACTCCCTTTTCTTCGACGATGAAGCGCCGCGCCTTCTCCAGCATACGCGGTGTGAGATCGGTGGCAATGACCCTTGCGACATGGGGCGCGAACTTCAAGGCCGTGTGCCCGCCGCCGGTGGCGATATCAAGCGCGCGCCAATGCGGCTGTGGCTCCGCGATCGCCAGCAGTCGGTCGAGGTCGGAGCCTCTCGCGTGGGTCTCGCTGGTGACATAGCCATCGGCGAATTGAGTGTAGCGTTCTTGAGACAGGGTCTTGGAGTCCTGGGAATCGGACATTCTCTATCCTTGAGGTCCTTGGACCACCGCGGCTGCGCAGTACACGCACTCGAATGCGGCGGTTGATATGGCTATCACTCCATTACAATACAGATCAGGGGAGCATTATCCGCGATTGATCTTACCTGACAATGCTCGATACGACAGCCTGCCGTTATGGCGGGCATGCGGCCGGCAAGGTTGGGAACTCCCCGCGCAGAGCGCTAGAATAGGCGGCACCATATCGAATTGAGAGCGAATAATATTGGAGGACACCATGCCCCATACGCGCACGTTGCAAAAAGAAGATCTATTTCACCTGCACTTTCTTAATGGCGCCGCCTTGTCGCCCGACCGCTCCCAGGTCATCTACACAGTCAACAAGATCAGCGCCGACGAAGACAAGGAATTCAGCACCATTTACCTGCTCGACATCGCCTCCGGCGAAACGCGACAGATGACCAATGGCGCGGCGGTCGACAAGCAGCCGGCCTGGTCACCCGCTGGCAGGTCGGTCGCCTTCATCTCCGACCGGGATGACAAATCTCAACTCTATCACTTGCCGGCGGATGGCGGTGAGGCCCGCCGGTTGACCAGCTTCAAGCGCGGGATCGGCGGGAGCTTCGCCTGGTCGCCCGATGGGACCAAAATCGCATTCAGCGCGGTGAACGATGCCGATGCGCCTGATCTTGCCAGTGAGCCCTATCGCGTCGATCGCACAATTTACCGCTTCGATGCCATTGGCTATCTCGATGACACGGTGAAGGACATTTACCTGCTCGATCTGGACAGTCTGGAGACGAAGCAGTTGACCGACGATCGGACCGATAATGGTAATCTGCGTTGGTCGCCGGACGGGCGTGCCATACTCTACGATGCTACGATGCGAACTGATACCGCGCGCACCTTGACCCCGGATCTGATGACCGTTGATCTGGATGCCGTGCAAACCACCGTGCTGGAAGGTTGGGCCAGCATCGAAAGCGCCAATTACACGCCAGACGGCGCGCGGATTGCTTTTGTCGGGCGCCCGAATGATGGCAAGCCGATCGGCAGCAAGTCGGATCTTTACCTGCTCGATTTGGCATCCGGCGAGATCGAGTGCCGGACCCCTTCGCTCGATGTCGGCGTTGGCGGATCGCTGTCAATGGATATGCCGATCGCCGGCTTGAGCCTGTGGAATGTCGCGGTGTCGGACGATGGTCGTTACGCTTATGCCGCGGTGCAGCGAGGTGGAACCGATCACATCTATCGCATCGCCTTAAGCGGCGACGAGGCGTTTGAAGCGGTGACGGCAGGCGACTGTGCTGTCTTCCCGCAAGACGTATCCGGCAGCTGCCTGCTGTACGCGCGCACCAGTTTGAACTCGCCGCCCGACCTGTATCTGGCGGATCTCGAATCTGGCGCAACGCAGCAGTTGACGGACCTCAACAGCGTGCATTTGGCGGACATCGCTATGCCGCTGACGGAACATCTGCAATGGAGCGGCGTCGATGGCGTCGCGGTTGAAGGCTGGTACATGAAGCCGGCAATTGGAGAAGCGCCCTACCCCACGATCCTTTATATCCATGGCGGTCCGCACGCCGCCTACGGTTACGGATTTCACTTCGATTTTCAGATGCTGGCGGGCGCCGGCTACGGCGTGCTATTCCTCAATCATCGCGCCTCAACCGGCTACGGCGACAGTTTCTCGACTGCAATTAAGGGCGATTGGGGCAATCTTGATTACAAGGACTTGATGACCGGCGTGGATCATGCGATCGCGATTGAATTGGCCGACGCCGATCGGCTTGGCGTCTGCGGCACATCAGGCGGCGGCAATCTGTCCTGCTGGATCGTTGGGCAGACGGATCGATTCAAGGCCGCGATCCCGCAGAATCCGGTCGCCAATTGGCGCAGCTTTTATGGCACCAGCGATATCGGCATTTATTTCGGCGTAGAGCAAATGGGCGGGCATCCGCACGAAATACCAGCGGTCTACGAAAGATGCTCGCCGATTACCTATGCTCATCGCTGCACAACGCCGACCTTGATGGTGCAGAGCGAATTGGATTGGCGCTGCCCGGCCGAGCAATCCGAGCAATTCTACACGGTTCTCAAGGCGAATGGCTGTGTGGTCGAGATGCTGAGGCAGCCGGCTGGGTCTCACGGCGCTTCGATAAACGGCGCGATCAACCTTCGGCGCGCGCACAATGACGCCATGCTCGATTGGTTCGCCCGTTATGTACTGGCGGATTGAGGTGGCCGCCAGCGCACTTTCTTGAGCAGCGACCGATCCAGTTCGGGCAGGCGCTCGGGTCCCAGGCGCTGCAATTCGGCGCGCACGGCATAAGAATCGCGCCGCAACTGCGCCACATCAATACCTTGGCAGGTATCCGGCAGCAGATATAGCCATTGCACGCTCCGCTGCAACATCTTCAGGGCGCCGCGAAAGTTGCCGCGTTCAATCTGGTAATAGGCAACGCCAACCTGCAGAACGGCGCGGTACAAATCTCGTACCGGTCCTTCTGTATAAACCCACTGTTCCTCGAAGAGATCGTGCTGACGGTAGTATTCGCCCTGATTGAATTGCTTGACGCCTTCGACGGCAAGCTGTGGCAGCGCCTGCCCGCATTCGCAGTCCAACTGGTCCATAACAGCGGGATTGGGCACGCGAGCCAGCTCGGATACGACGCTTTGCATCCGGCTGGGGAACTCAGTCCAACTCAAGGCTAGATCGGCGCCGCAAGTGATCGCTTCGGCTCGTATCGCAGCTTCGTCGCTGATGAGGCAGACGGGAATACGTCGCGTGGCGGCGTTGTTCTTGCCACTCAGGGTGAGCGCCCGCCAATGCGCGTGGTCCGCATCCAGGAATACCAGCGCGGCGCGGCGGTCAACCAGTGTGTCAATGTATTGTTGCGCCGCCGTCACCTCAATCGTATCGTATTGCGCCAGCGCTTTAACCGCCTCCGCAAACGACCGACGCTGGCTGACAAATACAATTCTGTACGGGGCCATCAGCAATTTACCTTAATTTCTTGGCAAAAGCACAATTCTATGTTAATGTTGCGCTGTAAAAATGTACATGATTTGTGTCGGCGACAGTGCGTGGCCTTTGTTACTCGCTTTGTAAGTTAGGTTTTGGTAAATCCGCCATCGAATTGCTTGACATTGACGCTAATACCCGCCTATAATTCAGTAGATATAAGTTATCCTAACATCATACATGTTGCCAAACTGGCAGGCGTCAAGGAGGGCGCTTTGACAGCGACGCGTAAAGGTTATCTCAACAAAAAACTCCTCCGTATTCAGGTGGGATTTTTGCTGTCGGAAGGACCCGGCAATTCGCGAGAGATCCCGCTCGGTTTTCCGCAGCGTGTGCAGGTGGATGAAGATTTGTATTTGGAATCACTTACCGGCAACCTGGTCCTGACGCGCACGAAAGAGGGTATCCTGGTACAGGGTACATTAAGTGTTTCTTACGAGAGCGAATGTGACCGCTGTTTGGAATTATTCGAAAGTGTTAGTGACGTCGACCTTGCCGAATTATTCGCTTTTCCACTTGACGCAAACAAAAGTGTCTTTAGTGTTGATAGCAATGGCGAAATTGATCTTGCCCCGCTCTTGCGGGAGGAGGTAATCATTGAAGAAAGCTATCGAGCCGTTTGCCGCGACGACTGTCGCGGATTGAGTGCCGAAACCGGCCTCAACCTGAATTACGAACGAGAATCGCATGCCGAAGAAAGCCCGGCAACGGACCGCGGCAGCGCGATTGATCCAAGATTGGCAGTGTTGAAGACTTTGCTGAAGTAGCCAATTGAGTACGGTTGGATGTGCGCAACACTAGGGGTGTAGGCGCATCTAGCGAGTAAGGGGTGTTGCAGTGGACGAGTATGAAAACAGGTTTGAGTCAGAAATCGATTTAATGACGTACCTGGAAGAAGACAAAAGCGAAAAGAATAACTTCGAATTCTTCTTTGACGATAGCGACTTGGAGTTGCTCGACGATAACCTCGAGGACGACATCGACCTCGAAGAAGAAGAAGAAGAGGATCATGACCTCGGCGAGATAGCCTCGAGCGACACGGTCGGTTTGTATCTAAAGGAGATGGCGCGCGTCCCTCTGTTGACCACAGAGGAGGAAGTGCAGTTGGCGATGCGGCAGGAAGCGGGCCACATAGCCGCCAAGCAGCTGGCGCACGCGCCCGAAAACGATCGCCGGGCGGAATGGCAATTCCTGGCTCAAGACGGGCTGAATGCGCGCGATCACTTGATTAAGGCGAATACGCGGCTGGTTGTCTCGATCGCCAAGAAATACATGTCGCGCGGCGTACCTTTCCTCGATTTAATTCAAGAAGGCAATCTAGGTCTGATGAAGGCGGTGGAAAAGTTCGATTACCACCGTGGTTATCGATTCAGTACCTACGCGACCTGGTGGATCCGCCAGACCATCACGCGCGCCATTGCCGATCAAGGACGGACCATCCGCGTGCCGGTGCATATGACCGACCGCATCCGTCAACTCTATCGCGTGGCGCGCGACCTGGAGCAGGAAACAGGCTGCAAACCGTCGGTGGAAGAAATCGCCGAAGTGATGGAATGTGATCCGCGCAAGGTGCAGTGGATGCTGAAGGTGTCTTGGCGTCCCTTGAGTCTGGAGCATCCGGTCGGCAAGGACGACGACAGCGAACTCGGCAGTTTCATCGAGAATGACCGGGAGCCGAACCCATCGGACAGCGCCTACAGCAAATTGCTGAAAGAAGAGATTGAGGAATTACTCAATACGCTGACGCCTCGTGAAGCGCGGATCCTGCGCTTGCGCTTCGGTATTCAGAACGGGCACTGTTATACGCTGGAAGAAGTCGGGCAGAAATTTGGCTTGACTCGCGAACGGATTCGTCAGATCGAAGGGCGGGCACTACGCCGCCTGCGGCATCCGCGCCGCAGCCGCAAGCTGCGCGATTATCTCGACTAGCGCGGCAGTCGAATTCCCTTCAAGCGTCGGTTCAATATTGTTTCCAAGCTTTGAGCAAAGCAGTTTCCCTCGCCGGCGGCAAGTTCGCCGGCTTTTCTGTATTGTCCGGCAAAGTACGCGCCCAGTGCCAAGTGTCGCTTATCGTCTGTGTGAGAGGATGGAAGGTCAAGCCCTGCGCCAGCGCTTTGCTGATGTCGAAGGTCATGAAGCTCTCCGCCAAATCGTGGTTGACCCAAAGTGGCAACTCCATGAACTCCCCGACCTCGTGCTCACGCATGAATTCGTCGCTGGCGTAGTGAAAGCGAACGTCGCTTTGCAGCGACTCTTTCGCCACCGGCAGCAGTTCGCCGAAGGTCAAACGCTGGTCCGGTCCCGTGACATTGTAGATGCCGCCGCGGCCCGCCTCCGTTTGACGCAAGGTGAAAGTGGCTAAGTCGCGCACATCAATGAACTGGATCGGCTGTCCCGCCGGCGGCGCGATTGCATCACCGCCTTGGGCAGCCCGTGTTACCCAATAGGTGAATCGATTTGTCGGGTCATATGGTCCGACGATCAAGCCCGAGCGAATGATCGAATTGTTGCCGGGAAATGACTGCTGCAGCGCGCGTTCACACAGCACTTTCAGCGGTCCGTAAGTCTCGTCTGTGACTTCTTCAATCGTCTCGTCATCCAGAGTCAAGAGCGCGGCCGATTCGTCTCGTTGCTTTGCGCCGGCCAGCGGATAAACCGAGAGCGTCGAGATGAAGGTATAGTGCCTGACGGATTCGCGCAGCGCCCCCGCTGAGAGACCGACCAGCCGGGGCAGATAGCCACAGGTGTCGATGACGGCGTCCCAGGGCCGTCCCGCCAAGCGCTCGAGATCGGTTTCGCGGTCGCCGATAATGGTCTCGACAGCGGGAAACGCATCCGGCGCGCTGATGCCGCGGTTGAACAAGGTGACCTCATGCTTCGCTTCCAAAGCCGCTTCGACCAGCGCCCGTCCCAGAAATACGGTCCCACCAATAATCAGTAGATTCATCAGTTCTCCTTTTCTCTGCACAGCGGCAAAATCAAGTGTGAGGCGGTCCGGCCAACGACCTTTGGCGCTTTAGCCGGCATATTCCGGTGTTCGCCATCCTAACCTGGCGACATTTATACGGCTGCCGGACGTGTTGGCTACGGGACATGTGCGTCACTGGAACTATGCTAGAATCGCCATTATGGACAGGAAAGTCATCCATCTACGAGCTGCCGCTCTGCTTGCCGGATTCACGATTCTTCTGCTCGCGTGCAATCTCGGCACCAGCGACAATGCGCCGCCGACGCTGGCTCCCTTGCCCGCCATGGCGCCGCAAGCCACCTTGGGATACGTAGCGGCGCGCCCACTGGAAATCGCCGAAGTCGGGCACACGCCCATCCCGCTGGTCGAAGACGAAATGCAGAAACTGTTGGACCGGGTCGAGTCCGATCGACTGATGTCCCATATTCGCAGCCTGCAGGATTTCCGCACGCGGCATATCAGCTCTACCCAGGTTTCCACGCGTGAAGGAATCGGCGCGGCGCGTAAGTATATCAAGGATCAACTTGAAATCTTTCGCGCGGCATCCGGCGGAGATCTTTATACATTTGAAAACCGATTCGTCGCTTTCACCACCGCTGAGGAAAAGACGACACAGTTCAACGTCGTGGCCGCGATCAGCGGAACCGAAGTGAACGCGGGCACAATTATCATCGGCGCGCATTACGACAGCATCGGCACGCCGCGCACTGACGGCACGGTCTATGCGCCCGGCGCCAATGACAATGGATCGGGTGTGGCGGCGTTGCTGGAACTGGCACGCATTCTAAGTGGCGCGCAGTACAAGGCGTCAGTCATGTTCGTCTTTTTCTCCGCTGAGGAGTTTAACCGGCAGGGCAGCATTTCGTTCGCCGCCTGGATTCGCGAACGGAATGTTGATGTCACCGGCATGATCAATTTGGACACGATTGGCAATGTTCACGATTTCAATGGCAACCGGGAAGAGCGCTACTTGCGCGTCTTCTCCGCCGGACCAAACGATACTTCGGCATCACGGCGCATGGCGCGTGTAGCCAGTTTCCTCGCCTACAACTATAATCTCGCGCTGGAATTGCAGGTGCAAGACGCCATTGACCGGGAAAACCGATATGGCGACCATTTCTCATTCAGCGAACGCGATTATCCCGCCCTGCGCTTCATCAATGCCTACGAAGAAAAGCGAAACGCTGACCCCACCGATACCATTGAATTCATCGAGCCGGATTATCTGCGCCGCGCCACCCAAGCCACGTTGGCGGTTGTCGCCTCATTGGCGGATGGACCACGGCCGCCGGCGAATATCGCCCTGCGCACGCGGCAGGATGGCAAAAAGGAATTGGTTTGGGAGCCAGTGGCGGACGCCGCCAGTTACATTGTTGCGCTGCGCCTGCCCGATTCGCTGATATACCGGCAGCTCGCTACTGGCGAGACCAAGCTGGCCTGGGAAGGATTCACTGATTTCGCCAGCATCGCCATAGCCGCCCAGGACGCCCGCGGCTATATCGGTCCCCTCTCCAGAGAGATTTATCCGCGCTAGTCCCCTAGCCACAAAGCAAATTGCGCTGGCGGTGGATGTCGCCGTCTGCTAAAGTGACGACGCTTCCAACCCAATCAGATTGACCGCAATCGAGGGATTATGCGCGTCGCTCATATCATCAAAGTGACACGCATCAGCGGCGCCGAAGGTCACCTGCTGGACCTGCTGACCGGACTGCGCGAGCGCGATGTTGACGCGTGCGCGATCATCCTTGTCGAGCGCGACAAACCGATGGATGCGATGATGCGCGAAGCCGCAGCGCGCACGATTCCGATCAAGCGATTGACGATCCGCCGTGATTTCGACCTCCCCCTGCTCTGGACGTTGCGCCGCGCCATCCGCGAAATAGCGCCCGACCTGGTGCACACACACCTCATCCACGCCGACCTGCATGGATATCTTGCGGCCAGAGGCGCGGGTGTGAGGCGGATCATCAGCAGCCGGCACAATGACGATGCCTTTCGTTATCGGTCGCGCTGGCGCCGGATCAACCGCCGTCTGTGGCGCAGGCTTGACGCCGGCATCGCCATTTCTGAAGCCATCAAAGAATTCGCCATCCGGATCGAAGGCGCGCCAGCGGAAAATGTCAGCGTTGTCCGTTACGGCATCGACTACGGCTGGCTCAGTGACGAGGATATACAAGTGGCGCGGCGTCAATTGCGCGCCGAGCTGGGATTGGCGGAGGACGCGCTGCTGCTAGGCATGGTCTGCCGCCTGGTGGAGCAGAAGGGCATCCCTTATGCGCTGGAAGCCACCCGGCGTATTCGAAGCGAATTCCCCGCCGCGCATCTGGTCATCGCCGGCGATGGTGAGAAAGCGGCAGAACTGCGGCGTTTGGCGTCGGCGCTCGGCATTGCCGATCGTGTCCATTGGTTAGGCTGGCGCAATGACGCGGCCGATCTGATAGCGGCTTTTGATATTCTGTTGGCGCCAAGCCTTTGGGAAGGATTCGGCTTGGTCCTGCTGGAGGCTATGTCACGGCGCGTGCCGGTGATCGCCAGCCGAGTCAGCGCAATACCGGAGGTCGTCCTGCACGGCGAAACCGGCATCTTGATCGAGCCGCGCGATGTTGATGCCTTGGCAAAAGCGATAGCCCGTCTGCTCAACGATCGCGCGTTGTGCAAGTATATGGGTCTCTTGGGCGCCACGCGGCTTGAGGAGCACTTTAGCATCGCGCGCATGGTCGCCGGCACGATGGCGGTATACGAGCAGGTACTATACCAGGCCGATTAGCCGGTCGCGTTTCGACTGCGAACGGACAATACCATGCGAAAGCTACGTGACCAGTCTAGACATGCGGGACGGGTGTGTGATGGCTGATCTCATAATTGACGGTCGTCAGGTCTTCATAAGACAGGTCATGCACGCGCCGTTTTCCGCACATGCGGGCGAATTCACTGGTCTGCTCGGTCATCGCTTCAAAGAAATTGACCAAGCGCCGCGCTGAAGACTCGACGTCGAAGCGCAGGCGTAGATCCATGCGCTGCGTGGCGATGCCCACCGGACAGTTATTGCTGCTGCAAGCGCGGTATTGCTGACAGCCGATTGCCATCATCGCCGCCGTCGCCAGCGCAACCGCATCAGCGCCCAGCGCGATCGCCTTGGCGACATCGGCGCTCTTGCGGAAGCCGCCTGTAACGATCAAACTGATGTCCACGTGGCCGTGGCTGTCGAGCCAGCGGCGCGCCCGTGGAATCGCGAAGACAGTGGGCACACAGATATTGTCCTTGACATGTTTGGCCGCGGCGCCGGTGCCACCGGCCCGCCCATCCAGCGTAATCCAGTCGATATCGAGCTGGACGGCCGCCTCCAGGTCCGCTTCGATGCGGCTGGCGGCGAACTTGATGCCGATGGGGATATCCGGCTTGATCGTGCGAATCCAGCTGATCCGTTCCTGCATATCGGCCAGGCTGTTGATATCGGGAAAGCGAGCCGGGCTGCGCGCTTCCTGCCCTTCCGCCAATCCACGCGTCGTCGCGATATCGCCCATCACTTTGTGCCCGGGCAAGAGGCCGCCGAGACCGGCTTTGGCGCTCTGCCCCATTTTGATTTCGATGCCATCGGCCCGCGCAATGTTCTCCTCAGTCCAGCCGAAATAACCCGACGCCATCTCGAAGATATACTGGCCGGCCGCCTCGCGCGCGTCCAGCAACATGCCGCCTTCTCCGGAGCACATCAAGGTGCCGAACTCGGACGCGCCCATCGCCAGCGCTAGTTTTGCTTCCTTGCTCAAAGCGCCAAAGCTCATGTGACTGACGAAGATCGGCGCCTTCAGTGTGAGCGGCTGCGCGCGTTTGGGCGCGATGACGGTCTCGGTGGCGACTTCCTCGTGATCGAGTAGAGGGAGCACGGCGAGTTGACCGGGCAGAAAGTACAGATCGTCAAAGCCGGGATAGTTGCGCCGCTCGCTGCCCATCGGCTCGACCATCTCGTGCTGACCACGGGAATAATTGTGGATGTCATGCATTGTGTGCTCGAGCGGATCGTTGCGCCGCGTCCATAGTCCAAGGTATTCCTTTTTGAAGCGCGGCTTGGGCGGCACCGTATCGGCATCAATCTCGACAGAATCACCGGACAGGCGCGTCGGGTAGACCGCTACCCTTTCGTCGGCATTGTAACGGCTGATGCCGGTGCGCACATCGTAATCCCATTGATGCAGCGGGCAGATGACATTGGCGCCTTCCATGTGACCGTCGCCGAGTTGTCCGTCTCGATGCACACAGCGATTATCCAAGGCATAGAAGTCGCCTTGATAGCGGTACAAGGCGATATCGCGCTCATTGACAAATACGGTCGTGCCCTTGCTCTCGTCCAGTTGGTCCGTCTTCAGAACTTCCACCCAGCTTGCCATGTCGTCCTCACTGTCAGCATATGTCCCTACCCTAAATGTAGCGCATACTACAGCGTTGACGAAAGTTGCTTCGCCTCCATTAACGTCGCCTGAAGCGAGCATTAATGGCAAACTTGCCAGAAGCGACGCTCGCTATCATAATCGACAGGTAAGATGGTCATGAGAATGCGGCACTCAAGAGCAATTATGACCCAAACAGGAGCAGACGATGGCGCAGAAGATGCAATGGCATCGGGTGGGGGATCTAGATCCGCTGGAAGAAAATACCGTGACCAGCGTGACGGCAGGCGTGAAGGCGCTCTGCCTGGCAAAGTATGAAGGCAAATATTACGCGCTCGACAATCATTGCCCGCATCAGGGTGGTCCCCTGGGCGAAGGGCTGATCGAGAACGGCTACGTGCGCTGTCCCTGGCATGGTTACGAATATGCGCCACAGGATGGATCGCCGCCGGGCGGTTACGATGACCGTGTCGAAACTTATCCGCTGGAAGCGCGTGAGGACGGCATCTACGTCGCCGTCGAAAGTGAAGCGCCTGCTGATACGATCTCGAAACAGATGATGGAAGTAGCGACCGATTGGGGCATTGACGCCTGTTTCGGCATGGTCGGGCATTCCAATCTGGCGCTGGCGGATGCCATTCGCGCCGAAGAAGAGAAAGGCAATCTGCGCTTCATCGGCGTGCGGCACGAGGGGGCGGCTTCCTTCGCCGCCAGCGGATACGCCAAGCTCACTGGGCGGCCAGCGATGTGCCTCGGCATTGCCGGACCCGGATCGACCAATTTGCTGACCGGCTTGTGGGATGCCAAAGTCGACCGGGCGCCGGTCATCGCGTTGAGCGGGCAAGTGCAGACGCAGGTGCTGGGACCGGGCGCCTTCCAGGAGATTGACCTGTCGGCCGCCTTTAAATCGGTTGCGGAGTGGAGCCAGATCGTGCTAGGCAATCAAAACGCCTCGGAGTTGATGGCGCTGGCGATCAAACACGCGCTGGTCAATCGCGATGTCTCGCATCTCATTTTCCCCGATGAAGTCGCCTTTGCCGCGGGTTTGCAGCCGCGTCCGGAAACAGCGCGTCAAGGACGCATCAGCACGAACAAAATATGCCCGCCGCAGGCACAGCTTGACGAAGCGGTTAAGACGATCGAAGAGGCGCGCCTGGTGACGATCATCATGGGGCATGGCGCCAAAGCCCATAGAGACGAAATTATTGGGCTGGCGGAGTTAATCGAAGCGCCGGTCATCACGACCTTCAAGGCGAAGGGCTTCATCGCCGATGACCATCCGCTGGCTTGCGGCGTGCTTGGAAGATCGGGCACCATCGTCGGCAGCACGATGATGGGTCGCGCCGATGTGCTGCTGGTCTTCGGCGCTTCCTTTAGCAACCACACCGGCATCTCCCAGAATAAGAAGACGATCCAGATCGATTTTGATCGCATGACTCTGGGCAAGTTTCATCCGGTCGATATCCCGCTTTGGGGCGATATCGGCGTCACTTGCGCGTCGCTCGCGGCCGGTCTGGAAGATACGGATTGCGCCGAGACGCGCCACTATGTGCGAAGAGAGATCGCCGGGCGCTGGAGACTATGGCGGGACGAAAAGGCGCAGCGGGCGCGGGAGAGCGATGAGGATGGCATCAACTCGGCGCGGCTCTTTGCCGAGATGAGCGCGGTCGTGCCGGAAGACGCGGTGATCGCGGTCGATGTCGGTAACAATACCTACAGTTTCGGCCGTTACTTCGAGGCGAAATGCGGGCAAGAATGCTTGATGTCGGGCTATCTGGGCAGCATCGGCTTTGGCTTGCCGGCTGCCATTGGCGCTGCCGTAGCGGTGCCCGAACGGCCGATTTGGGCGGTGGCGGGCGATGGTGGCTTCGGTCAATACGCCATGGAATTGACAACCGCCGTGCAGTTTCAACTGCCGATCAAACTCGTCCTCCTGAACAACAGCGAAATCGGCAAGATCAGCAAAGAGCAGCGCGGTGTCAATGTACCGGTTTGGGCGACTGGACTAGTCAACCCAAACTTCGCCAACTTCGCCCGCAGCTGCGGCGCTTGGGGTTTGCGCGTTAACCGCAACGATGAGATGCGGGGCGGACTGGAAGAACTGAGCGCGATCGAGGGACCGGGCATCCTGGAATGCATGACCGATGTGCTCAAGATTTGACCGTCAGTTTCGTGCCGTTGCAGGTCGCAGGTCAGCGCAATCAGCTGGCGCAGTGTAGTCGATGAAGAACGTCTATTTGTCCTTCGCACCCGGTGACGCGCATCATGCCGATGAAGTGCGGCGTATTCTTATGGCGCAAGGTCATCGCCTCTGGACTGATTCTCAGCTGCTAGAAGGCGCGGACTGGCACTATGAGATGGAAGCGGCGATAGGCACTGCCGATGCGCTGGTCGTGCTGCTGACAGCGGATGCGGCCGTCTCCATTGCAGTCACATACGAATGGGCCTATGCGCTGGGCGCCGGCGTGCCCGTCTTCGCCTTTATCTTTCAGGCGGCACCGGAACATCCCCGTTTGCATACGGTGAATCGCTATGACGCGCAGGCGTTCAGCGATGAAAATCACTTCTGGGATCACTTCGTGGAAGACTTCAATCGTCAATTGGAACGGGCTGACGCCGCGCGGAAGTCTGCCGTGCGGGAGCAGGAAGAGGCTTTCGAGATTGACAAAAGCGTCATGCCGACGGAGCCCGGCTACTGGCTGGTCATGCGGCGCGGACCGCTGCTGAATCAGTTGTTTCGTTTGGAGCGCGCGGTCATCAACATCGGACGCGACCTGGCCAACGACATCGCTATCCGTGATTCGCAAGTGAGCCGCTATCATCTGAGGCTATGGCTGCAAGGACAGGACTACCATCTCGAAGATCTGGGCAGCAGCAACGGCACACGCATCAATGGCGTACAAGTCAGCGGACGAGCACTGCTCAATGATGGCGATATCATCGCGCTGGGCGATTCTATTCTGCTGACTTACGATCTGGTTTATCTGGACTAGTCGGCAGATCGCCGACAACCTGCGCTGGATTGCCGCTGACGATGCAGCCCGCCGGCACATCGCCTCTGACCACGCTGCCGGCGCCGACCACCGCCCCGGCCCCGATCGTCACGCCTTTCAGAATCAGCACGTTCATACCGACAAAAACATCATCAGCGATCGTTACGGGCGCCGTCTTGGCGTCCAGTGGTCTCGCCGCGCGCAGCTGCGGATCGAGCGGATGAAAGTCGGTATCGGTAATGACGCTGTTGGCGCCAATCCAGACGCGATCACCTATCGTGATGCGCTCGTCACAGACCAGCGAGCCGCCGGTCATGCCGCAGTCATCGCCGATCGTCAGCATGGCGCCCGGCCGTCGCGTGCTCATGATAACCGGGTGGTTAGGTCCAAGCGGGTTGCTGCGCGCGGTCGAGCGCAAATTCAGTCGGCGCCCGATTCTGATCTGGCTCTGACGATGGCGCTGGATGATGGGTACGCCATAGCAGCGCCAGCCCGAGCCAATTTCGACGCCGCGCAATGCCCAAATTGCCAAGGGCATGATTAGCCAACGGCGGATTTCATTGCCCGCTTTCCAAGGCATGGCGCGCGCTTGCTGGAGCGATTCGGCGGACAGAAGCGCGTCAGGGATGTCGACAGATTCGCTGGATTGATTCGTCACGTCGCTGAATGAACCACTTATTTCGCCGGTCTTCTGAATAATGATACACGCAAATCAAGTTGAACGACCGCATGCATCGCTCTTGCAGCGCCGGCGCCACGAAAATCGGAATGACGCGCGATCAGGGCACATTAAAGATGACGTCGCTGGCCTGCACGATATTGCCGCCGTGGACGAGCGCGAGACGCAGGACATAATTGCCCGAGCGCAGCGCATCGGCATGCAGCATTTCCAATTGACCGTTAACGACCGTGTTCCGATGCTGCGTACCAAGCGGCGTCCAGTCGGCGAATTGCCCGCCGCGTATGTACATATGATAATGTTCGGCTTGGCCGGAGTTGAATTGCGCCGTGCCAACGATGGGGATGAGATGGCCGACGGATTGACCGTTGACCGGCTGCTGTATCTGCAAGACAGCGCCGACGTTGCCGATTGACTGCAAGTTGTAGACGCCAGGCCAGCAATCTACCGTCGGCAGATACGCCAAGCCCTTTTCACGGGCATATCGTTCGGCTTCGACGGCATCGCCTGGTGAAGTTGACGGTCCGCCGATGAACCAGAGATTCTGCGCGCCGGCGGCCGTCGCCTCGTGGGCATCCTGCACGGGCACGCGGCAGAAATTCGGCGGGATCGGCTGCTGCTCGCCCGGGGCGACGCGGAATTGAATGCCGGCGGCGACCTCCACCGGCAAGGGATATGCCAGCGTCTGGTAAACGCCGTGCGAGACTTCCTGCACGACAGGTCCCTGCGCGGGCGCCGGCGTCGGATAGCGGGCCGCGACGGGAGGATATATCAGGTTGCCGTTCGCATCCGGGATGCCGGCCGGTCCGTCCAAAGTCCACTCGTTTATGGTGGCGGGGCAACGCGTTGAAAGCTCGGTCAGGCGGCGCACATCACAAACCTGCTGCAGCGTCATGCCGCTGGGCGGAATCGGCTGATCGTTGAGCAGCTGTCCGCCGTCAGCGAAAGCGCCGAGCAGCTCCATATTGCCGTAGATGCCGGTGACTACCGTGTGCCAGATTGGCGCCGCGCCGGACAAGCCGGACGAATTGACCATTGGATCGCCATTGTTATTGCCGACCCAGACGCCAACGGCCACGTTACGCGTATAGCCGATGGTCCAATTGTCCTTGACATCGTCGGTGGTGCCGGTTTTTACCGCGGCGAAGATGCCGTCTGTACGCAGCGGACTGTAAGCGCCCATCGCTTCACTGCGCGCCACGTTATCAGCCAATACGTCAGTCATGATGAAGGCGACGCGCGGATCCAAGACGCGGACGCCGGTTGCGCCCCTGAGCACCGACTTGTCAGTGACGCGTCCCTGCGGGCAGCTGTTCTTGTACTGATAGAGAATCTGATCGTCACTGTCTATTACGCAGAGGATGGAGGTGACGGGTACATAATTACCTTGATTGGCGAAGACGGCGAAGGCATTGGTCAGTTCGATCAGCGTGATTTCGCCGCCGCCGAGTGTCAGTGACAGACCGTAATTCGAGGCGTCTTCATTCAGCGTGGTGATGCCGAAGCGGCGCAGCAAACTCAGCAGGTAGTCGACGCCGGCTTGCCGAAGCGTCTGCACGGCCGGGATGTTGTAACTGTTCGCCAGCGCCGTCCGCATCGTCATCGGTCCGTGAAAGGCGTTGTCGAAGTTGCGCGGCGTATAGACGGGCAGGCCGGGCAGCGCGATCTGTGTGCGAGTATCCCAAAGCACATCGACCGTCCACATGCCGCGCTCCATCGCCGCCGAGTAAGTAAAAGGCTTCATTGTGCTGCCCGGCTGGCGGAAGGCGGTGGTGACGTTGACGCTGCCGTCGATGGCTTCGTTGTTGTAATCGATGCTGCCGATCATGGCGATAATCTCGCCGCTGTTTGGCGTGGTGACGACGACTGCGGCGTTGCTGACATTCTTCGCCTGCAGTTGCGCCACTTGGTTGGCGGCAGCACGCTGTGCCAGGCGGTTAACTTCTTGATCCAGCGTGGTGTAGACGCGCAGACCGCCGCCGGTGATATCTTCCGGGCTGTATCCGAGGCCGATCATCAGGCGTTCGAGCTCGCCCTGGGCGTAGACTGTGAAGTGAGGCGCGGTTAACGAGACATTGGCGGGAGCGAACGTTAGCCCCTCTTTCAAAGCCGCCCTCACCTGCTCTTGATCGATGAATCCTTCTTCGACCATCTCGCCCAGAACTTGCCGCCAGCGCTCGTCAACCGCGGCCTGCACCGCCGGATCCGAATTAAGCGGATCGAGGTTGGCCGGCGCCTGGGGCAAACCTGCCATCATGGCGGATTCACCCAGGCTGAGTTGGTCGACATCTTTGCCGAAGAAGGTCTGCGCGGCGGTTTGTACCCCATAAGCCAGGTTGCCGTAATAGATTTCGTTGAAGTACATCTCGAGGATTTCTTCCTTGCTCTTCGATTGCGTCAGGACAATCGCGAGCAGGATCTCTTCGGCTTTGCGGGCAATACTGCGCTGGGCGCGCTTCTCAAAGTCGAAGAAGATATTGCGCACCAATTGCTGCGTGATCGTGCTGCCGCCCGGTGTGTTCTCGCCGGCGGATTCGCCCAGATAATTCAGCGCGGCGATGCCGGTAGCGGCGACATCTATGCCGATATTCTCAAAGAATGTGTCGTCTTCGATAGAGATCGTCGCCAGGATGAGCGAACGAGGGATGCGATCATAGCTGACGTGGACGCGCCGCCCTTCGCCAAAGGCTTCGTACAACTCGTTGCCGTCTCGATCGTAGATGAAAGTACTCTCAAAGCCGCGGTAATTGTCCACCTCGGCGACGCGAGCGGTCCATTCCTCTTCAACCTGAGGCAGGAAGATCATCGCTGCGCCGGCCGTCACCAAGGTTAGACCGCCGCAGAAGGTGAGGCACATCCCGGCCAGCGCCCAGATGCAGCCGATTGGCAGACCGAGAAAACGCCGCTTACGTCCCCGCTTGCGCACCAGCTTGGCTGAGTTTGTCGTCGCCGGATGCGGTTGGTTATGGTGAGGGGCAGGACCGATCGAATCGGGAAAGGGCGTCGGCGGGAGCGTCGGATCAGAAGGCGATCCCGTCGGTCGCTTTTCAAGCAGGCCGCCCTTTGCAGCCGGGATCGGCTGGTGCATGGCCGTTGGCGACGATTCGGGCGGAGGCACAATCTGGTTGTAGGCGGGCAAGGTGATCAGTTTGCCCGGGTCTTTACGCGCGTCACGCGGTGTCACCTCGTCCAGTTCAGAGACATGCGGCAAGGAGAATGGCACGCCTTCACCAGGCTCCACCTTGACCATTTCCGTGGTCAAAGTACCGTCATCCGGCAATTCGGGACGCTCCACTTGCTCGGTGGTCTCGTAATCTTCCGGGTCAAACTCGACGGATTTGTCGTCGTGAGTCATTGCCTGCCCTGCACTGTACTTGAAGTTATTCTAGCAGAATACAATCGACGGCGAAGTTCTGCTGGACGCGCCGCCAACGACTGACCTACGGCAATGTGTCGAGACAATGCGCCGAGCGTGAACCGAGCGCGACCGGCGTCAACTGGATAAGACATAGCCGCAATGATAGAATGGGCGCGGAGCCTGCGGAGAAACCAAATGAGCGTCTTGCCGGATGTTGTTCAACGCCCCGAACTTGAGCTTTCGGTTGTTATTCCCGTTTACAACGAACAAGGCAATATTGAAAGGCTGCACCGTGAGTTGAGCGAGGCGCTGGAAGAAATCGGGCGCGACTATGAGGTCGTCGCCATCAATGATGGGAGCCAGGACCGCAGCTTTGAATTGCTCAACGCGGTGCAAGCGCGAGATTCCCGCTGGCATGTCATACATTTTCGCCGCAATTTCGGCCAGACTGCAGCGATGGCGGCCGGCTTCGACGCGGCGCGTGGCGAGGTCGTGATCACGATGGATGCCGATTTGCAGAATGATCCGCTTGATATCAAGCGCATCCTCGATAAGTTTGACGAAGGCTACGACATCGTCAGCGGCTGGCGGCAAGATCGCAAGGAACCGCTTTTCCTGCGCCGCATCCCTTCGATGATTGCCAACCGCATCATCTCGCGCAGCACCGGCATCCGCTTGCACGATTACGGCTGCACGCTAAAGGCTTACCACTTTGATGTCGCGAAGGGCGTAAAGCTCTATGGCGAATTGCATCGCTTCATCCCCGCGCTCGCCAGCCAAATGGGTGTAAGCGTCGCCGAAGTGCCGGTCAAGGATCGAGCACGGCGCTGGGGCAGCAGCAAATATGGATTCAGCCGCACTTTCAAAGTGATCCTTGATTTGATCGTGGTGGTCTTCATTTTGAGTTATTTCAATCGGCCGCTCTATGTGTTCGGCGCGGCAGGTTTCCTGGTCGGCGGCATCGGCACGCTGCTGGGCGCATATTTGACCGTCTTCAAATTGTTGACCGAGAACAAGATCGGTGAGCGACCACTGCTGCAGCTGGCCGCCTTGCTGATGGTGCTCGGCGTTCAGTTCATTAGCACCGGCATCGTCGCCGATATGATCATGCGCACCTACCACGAATCGCAGCGCAAGCCAATCTATTTCATCCGCGAAAGTCGCCGAACTGAGCGCGAGCCGGAAGGTCTCGAAGTCGAGCGCGTTTAAGGCGACGGCGCTTCGAATTCCCGCGGCGCATCGTAATCGTAGAATCTGATATGCCAGATGGCGGTTTCCGCCTCCGGAGCGTCCGCTGTTTCCAGCATGGTAATGTCGATGAGAAGCAGTATTCCGTCTTCATTGTTGATGTAGGCATCCACCTGCACGTCAGCTTCTGGATTGATGAAACCGAAGAGCAGACCAGACACCACATCGCCGGCCGCCCTCGCCCGGATGTGCCAGGCGGTCAGCTCATCTATTGTTGCCCCATCGTCAACGACTTGCGGATCCTGTAGATTTGCCACGACATATTCTATGCCATCGGCTGGCGCCAGCAGGCGATTGACATCAAAGTCTTCGAACGCGGGCAGCTGGAACCAGGGTGCGCCGCTGGGAAAGCTGAGCCATTGACGGTCATCCAGTGAATAGATGTCCATCGAAAGCGGAATGATCAGATGGAGCAGCGCGCTGATATGCAGCTCGTTAGGGCGAACAAACTGTGCTTGCGCATCCTCCAGCGTGGCGGGGATGATGTTGATGCCATCAATGGTGAGCGACAGTGGATAAGGCTCGCCTGATTGCGTAATTGACAGCTTGAAACTCTCCGCGGCCTGCAAGTGGTCGACAGCCGCATCCAGGAGTGTACGCGGCTCAGCGCTTTCCACTTGCGCCAGCGAAGGCGTTCCCCATAGGTGCAGACAATTGAAAAGGATGATGATGAGAGCAAGACGATATCGCAAAGCTGGACCTCGTGTCCGGTCGTACCTATCATCATTATGAACGAACACGTCCAAATGCGGCAAGCGGCAGGTCGACTATGACCCGGACGGGCATACCTGTCAGAGTTGCCGGCACAAGCATCAAGGCGATTAGAATCGATTTGCTACAAGGCGAGCGTCAGCGAAACCATGTTATATCGGAAGGTCCCGGAGACAGTAAGGGCGCCGACTAAAACTCGCGCTCAACCATAAATTGCGCCCATTGAGCCAGCAGCTCGCGGTACTCGTTATTCGGCAATGGTCGCAAGTGAAGCAGTGCCTTATTCACATAGCGATGAGATACGTCCTGCGCATATTGAATGGCGCCCAGGTCGCGGAAAAGCCGGATGAGACGCTCTACATCGGCTGGGCTGGCCGCTGCATTTCCCAGGGTACGCTTGATCTGCTCCCGTTGCCGCTCGTCGGCAAGTTCGAGCGATTTCAGCGTCAGCAGCGTGGATTTGCCTTCGCGGATATCGGAACCTACCGGCTTGCCCAACTGCGCCGCATCGCCAACGACGCCGAGAATATCATCCTGAATCTGAAAGGCGGTGCCACAGTGGCCGCAGAAGCGGGCGAGCGCACGGGTTTCCGGCTGCTCGGCACGGGCATCATCCAACGCGATGGCGGCGCCGGCGCGACCCGCAAATTCATACAGAACGCCGGTTTTCTTCCAGAGCATGTCAACAATCAGATCTTCACTGAGCTGCAACGCAGCGCCCGAATACTGCACATCGAGGGTTTCGCCTTCCACCAGCAGGGGCGTGACGTGGCTCGCCAATTCTTGCGCCAAATGCAGCACAAGGCTTGCCGAGACACCGTATTCGAGATGCGCTTCGAAGAGCAGCGACCAGGACCAGGACTGCTGCACATCGCCGGTTAGAATCGCGATCGTGCGGCCGTAGTGCTCGGCATCGGCCGCGCTCCAGCCGAATTCGTCGGCCGCGCGTCGGGCAAATTCACGGTGCACGGTCGGCTGGCTCCGCCGCCTGTCATCGCGGTCAATGACATCATCATGGACGAGCGTCCAGGTATGATAGATTTCGATGGCGGCCGCGACCGGCAGCGCTTGAGATTCGTCTCCGCCAAGAGCGCCGCAAGCCAACAGCGCCACCGCCGGGCGCAATGATTTGCCGCCGCTCTTGACATAGCTGTATACGGCGTCGCGGATATGGGGCGGGCGCAAACGCATTACGAAACGCTCGCTCATGAGGTATTCGAGCAGCAACCGTTTGCGGCGGTCGACCGCATCCAGCAGGTCGGCGAAGTTTCCCGCGCCGCTAGCGTCCGACATCAGGGGTCTCGATCCAGCATAATGGTCTCAGGCTCATTGTATCATCATGAGCGGACGCGCCAAATGACCAGGATAGTCGCTCATGGCAGCGGCGTAATTTGCAAGTCGCGCAGGCGAAGGGACTGCGCCTGCGAAATATCGAGCAGACCATGGCCGAACTTCCCTTGCGGCGTCACAATGGCATATTGATTGTCGATCCAGGCGATGAATCCAAGCGCGTCGCTCGCGGGATGCGGCGCCCGCATAACGACCTTGTCATCGACAGCGAAGACGGCACTGTCGCCGCGCCGCTCAATCGTATAGTTATGGAAGTCGTCCAGCAGCACAGGGTCGAGCAACACTTCGCTGACGCCGATGGCGCGCTGCCCCAGTGGCCAGATAACATTGTACAGTGCCCGATTGCGCATCAGGACAAAGCCGATGGGCGCGAAGGGTAACAGCGCAAAGAAACGCCAGTTACTGGCATTAAATGTTGCCGCTTTCCAACCACTGCCGGCGACGCCTTTGGCCACGACGATGTCGTTGGGCGGACTGCCGAAGAAAAACCAGATCGCCTGCGGGACGCGGAAACGACGCCGTCCGGGTACAAAGGCATCATTCCAGAAGCCGAAGCCTGCCGTGCCCCGCAATGTGCCTTCGGCACGGGCGCGGACGCTCAGACGGAGTGGCGGTCGATTGCGAAAGTCGCTTCGCTCGTGGTAGTCACTGATTTGCGCGTCGTGATATGTTGAGGCGGTCGCAGGCGGCAGCTTCAGACAGATTTCGTCTTCGCGCCGATCGACGACGCCACTGCCCAGCGCGGTTGCATGCCACGAGTCCTCCGGCGGCACGGGCATCACCTCACTACAACGTTGCAGCTCTCTTCTTCGAATTCGGTGGCGGTGCCTGGACCGTATGACTCGAGACCATCGCTGATGGCGTTCCGCCAGGTGACGCGGTAAGTGATGCTGTATGCGCCCGCGTCGAGTGGCCCATAGGGCACGTACCAATAGACGACATGCTGAGCGCCACTGAGCGCTGGATTAAGGCGGAACTGATTGACATTCGGAATCTGTTCGCCGTTGACGCGCAGTTCATGGGTCGCGTTGACCATGTGCTGCCGCAAGTAATCCTCGCTGGCGGCAAACCAAGCCCAGAAGATCTTGATCGTAGAACCGCTTGTGAGATCCCTTGGCGCGTCAATGCGGAACGACGGGTCATTGCAAAAGGCGAAAACATTCACACCGATCCGTGGCGTTGAGGGCGTCTGAGTCGAAGAGGGCGTGCTGGTTTTGGTGGCGCGGTCGGTCGGCACTGGCGAGGCGGCAGCGGCGGTGGCTGCCGCGTCAGCGGCAACCAGTACGGTCGCTGTGGCGTTCATGGAGTCGATATCGGCGATTGGCACATCAAATACGACTATGCCATCCTCCCCTGCCGCATCAGCCGGTTCAAAGACAATCCTGGTCTCTTCACTGACCGTCAGCCGCTCGTTTTCGTTCTCTACGACCGGCGCGGGCACGGTGGCGTCAACTCGCAGCAAGGCAGCGCTGACCCAGCCGAGCTCGCCTTCTTTGAGCCGAACTTGATACCAGCTCCCGTCTTCGTTTTGTCCGCTGACAAGCACGTCGTCGCCGGGCGCCAGCGAGCCAACGGCGGCGAAAGCGGTGCCGGGTCCGCTGCGAACGTTGACACGCCGCTGCGCGCGCACGACGCCCATGACAGTCGGAGTCGGCGTGGGTGTATGCGTATCAGTGGGAAGGGGCGTCAGCGTCGGCGTGTTGCTGGCGGTGGGTATGGGCGTATCAGTCGGCAGGTCTGTCAGCGTTGGGGGATCGGTGGGCGTTGCCGTCGGCGGCGGCGTGTCGCTTGGCGTATGTGTTGCGGTTGGTCCAATCAAGGCATCCAGGCTGCAGGCGGCTAACGAAAGCATCAGCGCAAAAGCTGTCGCCACTATTCGCAGAGTTCTCGACCTGTCTTGCATATGGGCCTTCTTCGCCAGCGGCGGCAGAGCTTAAAAATGCATATCGCCTGCAAGTCAAGCGTAGCGCATCGTGTGTTTACAACTGCCGCTTCTAGTTCAGCCATTCATTATACGGGAAGTCAAGGAAAGCGCACAAAATCGAGCGCCCTTGGTCGTAACAACGATTTCCTCTTGACTAGCGGCGGGCGAGAGCTTATGCTTATTAGCGCTCAAGTGCCTGTAGCTCAGTGGATAGAGCACTGGTCTACGGAACCAGGTGTCGGGAGTTCGAATCTCTTCAGGCACGAGATTGAAACCAGCCACCCGGCTGGTTTTTTGTTTTAGACGGCGACGATCGTGCGACAGTTGCCGGCGGACTTAATGTCTTGGGCGCGGCTTAGGACTGATCGGCAGCGTTGAAAAGCCTAAAGTGCGGCGTCTCCCCCGGAACCGGCGAGTTGACAAAGGCGCCCCGCGCCACCACGGCGTCGCGTCCACCGAGGGATTCGATCCGCCGCCGCTGATCCGCCTTGGCGCGTTGATCGACCGCTTCCGGATCTAGGACAGCACGCAGTTGCCTTTCATAGTCCCCGAGTAGAACCCGGGTGTCTTGACTGGGATTGATTGCCAGATCGTTTAGTTCGTCCGGATCATGCGTCAGATCAAACAACTGCGGCGCTGCATCGACGTGATAGATATATTTGTAGCGTCGGTCGCGCAGCATGTAATAGGCATTGTTGGAGGCGATCGCGTGATACTCGGCGAATATCGTCCGATCGCGATCTTCGGCGGCGGCAATCTCCCACAGCGAGGCGCCCGGCAACTCGGCGTCCGCGTGTGGCTGTGGGCAGCCAAGCGCGTCCAGAACAGTCGGATAGCAGTCGATCAGCGAAACGGGCGTGTCGGCCACTTTACCCGCCGGCACATCGGGACCGGACAAGATAAAGGGTATGGCCGATGACTCTTCGTACATGGTGAACTTGCCGATGACGCCGCGCGCTCCGAGCTGCTCGCCATGGTCGGAGGTATAGATGATGCGCGTGCTGTCGCGGAGATTCAACGCGTCCAGCGCCGCAAGCACCTGCCCGATCTGGTCGTCCAGGAACGTGCAGATGCCGTAGTAGGTCGCATGCAGGCGGCGGAGAATCGCCTCGTCAAAGGCGTGTTCGAAGCCAAAGAATCGCCGCATATATTGGTATGCCGGATGCTGCGGCCAGTCCGATTCTCGCCATTGCGGCGGCATTGTGATGTCCTCGTGCGGATACAGGTTATACGTCTCCAGCGGCGACAGGAATGGCGGATGCGGCGTGACAAATGAGAGGAAGAGCGCCCAGGGCTTTTCGTCATCCGCGTGCTGCCCCAGCCAGTGGATGGCGTTTTCGCGGTTGCGGATATCGTACTGCTGGTAGGTCGAGTCTGCCGGACCGGCTCCCTCGATGCCGCGGCGCCAATTGCGAATGAGCGAGCCGTCCCGAATGCCGCCGGCCGGGTCACCGACGCCCTCGACGACGTGCAGAGGCTCGATTTCGTGGGTGAATCCGTTGTCATCTTCGACGCTGCGGAAATGCAGTTTGCCGATGGAATCGACTTGATAACCGGCGCCATTCAGCCGATGTCCCCAGCTGGGTACGCTACCGTCGTATGGCAAACCGTTGTCCCAATTTCCAAGCTGATGCACATAGCGGCCGGTGGCCAGCGCCGCGCGAGCCGGCACACAGACAGCGCAGTTGGTGTAGGCGTTGGTGAAGCGGGTGCCACTGGCGGCAAGACGATCCAGATTGGGCGTTTGCACAAGGGGGTGGCCAGCGCAGCCCATCGCCGCTGCCTGGTGCTGGTCGGAGAGGATGAAGAGTAAATTAGTCGGTTGCATGCGCTGTCCTTCGCGTCTGACGATGGCTGATTCGGACCATGATGTTAGCTTAAGGAAGCGGCGTTGGGCAAGTTGGTCGAACAAAGTCTCTTTGACGAGCGACCCAACGAGACGCCCGCACAACCTGGCGTCTGCGGGAACAATGCCCTGGCGGAAACTTGTCTGACATGGCGTATACGGCTAAACTCCAGCAGATTGTCCAGGGGCTGGAAAAGGCGACCGCTTGACTTTCACCATAGACGCCAAAGCGTTGAGGCAGCTGAGCCGCAATATATTCGCCGCTGCCGGGACACCGGATGATATCGCCGCCGTCGTCGCCGATTCACTGGTGACGACCAATCTCTTCGGTCATGATTCGCACGGCGTCCTGCGCGTGAAACAGTATGTCACCATGATTCGCGAAGGCATGATCCAGCCGGCGGCGCATCCAGGCGTGATGAAGCGTTTCGGCGCCACCGCGAGGGTCAAGGGCGGTTACGGCTTCGGACAGATCGGCGCGAGATTCGCGGCCGAGCTTGCGATTGAAATGGGCGGCAAACACGGAATCGCGGCGGTATCGCTGGGCCAAACGTCACATGTCGGGCGGCTGGGCGAGTACACAGCGATGATCGCGGCCGCGGGACTGATCGGAATCGGTTTCACCAGCGGCACCATGTACAGCGGCTGGGTGGCGCCTTATGGCGGGCGCGAGCGCGTGTTCGGCACCAACCCCATGTCTTTCGCCCTGCCCTGCGCCGAGAAGAGCACGCTGCTGCTCGACTTTGCAACGGCGGGTGTCGCTCACGGAAAGATTGTGCTTGCGCAGGCGAAGGGGGTGCCCGTGCCACAAGGCATGATGCTGGACAAGCTCGGCCGCCCATCCACCGATGCGAGCATTCTGGACGACGGTGCCGTATTGCTGCCGATGGGCTTGCACAAAGGATCGGGCCTGGCGCTGATGATGGAGTTGATCCCGACCTTGCTGGCGGGCCATCGGCCGATTAGTTCGCCCGAATCTCACTTCGGCAATCCGACCTTGCTGCTGGCGCTCTCGCCCGAAGCCTTCGACGAAGACACAGACTTCGCCACGCATGTGGATGCCTTGAAGCGGCGCGTCAGTGCGGTTGAGCCGGCGGAGGGATTCGATGAGGTGCTGCTGCCGGGCGAGCCAGAAGCCCGTTCTTATGCGGAGCGAATCGCGACAGGCATTCCCTTGCCGGATGCGGTGTGGGCCGATCTGCAGGAATTGGCAGCGGAGTTGAGCATACTATTGCCAACACATGACATGTGATTGGCGCCTGGGCGACAGCGAGCGACCAATTGAGTCGCCCCTATAATTCGCCCGGTCTGCGAAGTCTCATAAACACGCTTGAAAGGAGCCGAATTGATGTATCAACCTAAAGCGACAAAAGGCAAGACCGACTGGTTCGTGCACGACCGATTTGGCATGTTCATTCACTGGGGTCTCTATGCGTTGCCGGGGCGTCACGAGTGGGTGAAACAGCGCGAGGAAATGACGGACGCGCAATATGCGCCCTACTTCGCGCGATTCAATCCGGCGCGTTTCGATCCCGACGGATGGGCCGATTTGGCGGCGGCGGCCGGTATGAAATACATGGTCATCACCTCAAAGCACCATGAGGGATTCTGCCTCTGGGACTCCCAGTTCACCGACTACAAAGCGACCAACACGCCTTGGGGTGGTGATTTGCTGCAGGAAGTCATACGAGCATTTCGCAGCCGGGGATTGAAAGTGGGCTTCTACTACTCGCTGATCGATTGGCATCACCCGGATTTCACCGTCGATCGGATTCATGCGCTGCGCAATCATCCCAATCGCGTCGGTTTGAATCAGGGACGCGACATGAGTCGTTACCGAGACTATATGAAGAATCAGGTGCGCGAATTGCTGACTAACTTCGGCAAGATCGACATTATCTGGTATGACTTTTCTTATCCGGGCGAGGACGGCAAGGGGCACGACGATTGGGACAGCGCGGGTTTGGAGGCGCTGAGCCGTTCGCTGCAGCCGGATATTGTCATTAACAATCGGCTGGACCTGCCTTCATCAGCCGATATCTACACGCCGGAGCAGTTCCAGCCGCGTGAGTGGGTGTGCGTCGATGGCGAACCGGTCGTATGGGAAACCTGCCAGACATTCAGCGGCTCCTGGGGTTACCATCGGGACGAAGCCACTTGGAAAAGCCCGGGGCAGCTCATACGCATGCTGGTCAACACCGTGTCGGCAGGTGGCAATTTGCTGATGAATGTGGGACCGACGGCGCTTGGCGAGTTGGATACGCGGGCGGAAGATGCCCTGCGCGCGTATCGTGACTGGATGGCGCAGCACAGCGAATCGATCTACGGCTGCAGCGCAACCGCCCTGAACGCGCCGCAAGATTGCCGACTGACGCAGAAGGGCAATCTGCTCTACGTACATATCTTCGCCTACCCCTTCCGCCATTTGCACATTGATGGCATCGGCGATCGGATCGAGTATGCGGAGTTCTTGCACGATGGCAGCGAGATTCACTTCAGCGTCGATGAGCAAAATACAGCGAGCTTGCAGCTGCCTGTCGTGCAGCCGAATTTAGAGGTGCTAGTGGTCAAGCTGTATCTGAAGTCGTAGCAGACACATGAAGGTTGATGCAGTAGCGCTGATCTGCTAACTCTCCATGCAATTTCAGATGAATACGGGCGGCTCAAAGAGTCGCCCCTACATTGTTAAAATTAGGACCAACGCACACTTGAATGCTGATTTCAATTATCGCTCCGGCTCGTAGCACGCAATCTAGCCGACATAGGCGATTTCCAGAAACTGATTGACGGCCACATCGGTCAGCGTGTCTTCCGCGCCGTTGGGCCAGCGGATGAGCAATTCACGAATGTCTGCCTCGCCCAAGCCGAAGTGGATCGCGGTGTCATTGCCGGCGCCAAGGCTTGAGCCGCATTTCACCTCTTGCATCAAAGTACGGCCATCGTTGGTGGTGAGATAGACGCGACTGCCGATCGCGTCGCGGTTGATATCGGCGCCACCAGTCAATCGAATGCTGATCCAGTTGTTGGACTTGCCGGAGGCGCCGGTATTGCGATAGAGCGCGTAGCCCTCATTCCAGTTGCCCAGTACAAAATCCAGCAGGCCGTCCCGGTCGTAATCGGCGTACGCCAGACCCATACTCGGTTGCAAGTCTTGCAGCCATTCCTGCGGCGTGACATCGGCGAAGGTGCCGTCACCGCGATTCTTGAAGAGGAATTCGCGATACTCGAACATCATGCCTTCCGGACCGGAGTAGATATCGAACTGCACAAATTCGGTGGCGGTTAGGAAAAGATCAAGCCAACTGTCGTTGTCGTAGTCGAAGAATACTGTGCCCCAGCCGACGGCGCTGCTCGGTCCAACGACCACGCCGGCCGCGTTGGCCACATCGTCAAAGGTGCCGTCGCCCTGGTTCTGCAGCAGCACCATGCCATTTACCATATCGGAGAAATAGAAATCGAGATCAAGGTCATTGTCATAATCGCCGACCGCCAATCCCATGCCATGAATTATAGTACGCGCGCCGGCTTCGATTGACGCTTCTGTCCAACACCATTCCCCACAGCCCGCGCCATCGTTGCGCCAGAGAATATTGCCCAGCATATTCTTGAATTGATCGTTGACGACGTAGATATCCGGGTCGCCATCACTGTCGTAGTCGGTGAAGCTGGCGCTGAAGCCCGCGCCCAAGAGCAAGTTATATTCCAGCAGGTCCGTGACATCGACGAAGGTGCCATCGCCTTGATTGTGGTAGAGCGTGTCGCGGGCGGCATCATGCTCCCGCGTGATATTGGGGTCGCCACATTCGGGGAAACAGGACCAGTTGACGATATACAGGTCGAGATAACTGTCGCCATCATAGTCGCCCCAGGTCGCTGTCGTGCCTTTGCCGGCGTCCCCCACCCCGGCGCTCATCGTCACATCTGTGAATCCGCCGCCACCGTCATTGTGAAAGAGCGTGTTGGCGCCGTGGTTGAGCACATAGAGGTCGAGCCAGCCATCGTTATCGTAATCAGCCCAAACGGCTCCACCCGTGTTGACGTCCGCCAATGCGACCTGCGGCGTCAACTGCGAGATCGAGAAGGTGCCGTTGCCATTGTTGCGGTAGAGCACGCTGGGTTCTCGATTGCCGGTGACGTATAGATCGAGCCAGCCGTCACGATCATAATCACCCCAAGCTTGACCGATACCCAAATAGCCGGTGGCGAAGTCGTCTTCGAAGAGCTCCCAGTTGCCACGGTGCGTCGCGGTGATGCCGGCGGCAGCGCTGACATCAGCAAAAGGTTCGAGCTTGCCGATGGCGGTCAAAGGTATAAGACAGAGCAGCAACAGGATGTTCTTGACTTGCCTGGGCATTGTTTGCATTCCGCGAATGGCGCCAGTTAATGCTGAAAACAGCGCGAGTCAGTATAGCACAGCCGATCACGCAGTCATGCTCGAAAACGCCGTGGAATTTGAATCCCAGTCGTGCCGTCTTTGTATAAGGTGTTGAGACGGGTGGCCGGTGAGGCTTCGTTATGATGGCTGCGCCAAGACAAGCAATACAATAAGGCAGCTGAAGACAGACATGGTGAAAGCAACAGGCTCACAGACGGCCCAGAGCGTGTCCTGCAAATTTGAGTTCTAGATTTCGCTATCGACTTGACGCCGGAAGCGCGTCCGTTCTTCGAGCGCTGCAATACGCTCACCATGTTTCATCAACGTCCGGCTGGTTTCCATACCCAGGTTCATCAACCATTGCGTATCATCAGAATTACTTCGTGAGTCAAAATGCCCGGTTCACGACGAGGCTTAAGATAGAAGCAGCGATCGACGCCAGAGCCATCGCAGCCGCAACAAACCAACGTAAGGCTTTCATGTCCGAGCGAATGCCGCCTACGTCGTCCTGCAATCTGTCGACTTTTTTATGGAAACTATCGACAGCGGACTGAATTTCCTTAAGGTCAGCGCGGACGGTCTCCACGCCCGCCTTCGTTGCCAGGTGATTACCAGCAGATTCGAGCGCAGCAATCCGCTCGCCATGTTGCTTTTGAATCCGGCTGGTTTCCATGTCCATACTCACAGAGGTTGCTCTTTCGCCAGAGTTCGCGATCGAGTTATTAGTATTTCGACATAGCAAAAGAATAACACCAAGCAAAATAGATGTCAAGATTAGATAGGGATTACGTAATATTATGGTATGTAATGACTAGCGTTTGACGCCGGACGTCGCGATGCCTTCGACGAAGAAGCGCTGACCGAAGATGAAGATGATCAGCACTGGAATCACAGCGATCGTCGCCACCGCCATCATCAGATGCCACTCGGTGTTGCCGTAGGCGCCTTGATATTGGACCAGGCAAACCGGCAGCGTCTGGATATTCGGTGTACGCAGATAAAGCAGCGGACCGAAGAAGTTGTTCCAGTTGCCGATGAATGCAAAGATCGCCAGTGTCGCCAGCGCCGGTTTGGACAATGGGATAAAGATTTGCAGCAGGATGCGCGCGTGGCCGGCGCCATCAATCTTGGCAGCATCGACCAGTTCTTCCGGGATGGTCATGAAGAATTGACGGAGCAAGAAGATGAAGAAGGGCCAACCGAACCAGGGCGGCACCATCAGCGGCAAATGCGTGTCCAGCCAGCCAAACCGGTTGAACAGGACGTATTGCGGTACCACAAGCGCTTCGTTGGGCAGGAGCATGGTTGCCAGGACGAGAGCGAAGAAAAAGTTCTTGCCGCGCGCCTTCAAACGGGCGAAGGCATAAGCGGCCAAAGTACAGGAGACGAGATTGCCGATGATGTTATTGACAGTGATTTTCAGCGAATTCCAGGTGCAGGTGGTGAAGTCGACATAACCATAACCGTACCAGCCATCGGGAAAGTTCTGCCATTGTAGCGTTTCAGGGAATAGCCGCGGCGGAAAAGCGAAAACCTGATTCAGCGGTTTCAGCGCGGTCGACACCATGACGATGAAGGGCAAGACGAAGGCGATACCGAGCGGGATCAGCAAGGCAAAGGTGACAACAATGCCGATAACGCGGCGTCCCTTGATGGAATTGCGCCATGAAACGGTTTCCTTGTGTTTAGGCCGCGTCATTCAGTTTCAGCCTCGTAGTAGACCCAGCGCCTGCCGACGCGGAACTGGATACCAGTCAGCGCCATGAGAATGACGAACATGATCCAGGCGACGGCGGCGGCGACGCCCAATTGCAAGAAAATGAAGGCGTTCTCCCATAGATACCAGATCATGACATTAGACGATTCGCCCGGCCCGCCCTCCGTCATCACGCGGATTTCGGTGAAATTCTGGAAGGAACTCACGACGGAAATAATAATCACGAAGAAGAGTACAGGGGAAAGCATGGGCAGGGTGACGCTGCGGAATTTCGCCCAATGGCCGGCGCCGTCGATTTCAGCCGATTCGTACAATTCTTTGGGGACGCCCTGCAAGCCCGCCAGCAGGATAATCATATTGGGTCCGACAGAAAACATGCTCATCAGAATCAACGACGGCTTGACCCACTGCCTACTGAATATCCAAGGCGGCCCTTGGATACCAATCTGCTTCAATGTGTAATTCAGGATGCCAAGGCGCGGATTGAAAATCCAGATCCACACCAGCGCGACAGCCACGCCCGCGGTAACCGTTGGGAGATAATATACAGCGCGAAAGAAAGGTATTCCCGGGACCTTTTGATTAAGCAAGATCGCCAGCAAAAGGGCGAATGACGTGCCGAAAACTACCCTGCCGACGACTATATATAGGGTATTGCCTACGGACGTCCAGAAAATCGGGTCAGCGAAAAGCTTTGAATAGTTATCCAAGCCCACGAACTGAAGATCATCCAGCGAGATCCGCCAATCGGTGAAGCTCAATCCCAACATGCCGAATACGGGACCGGCATTGAAGACGACCAACCCAATCAGCCAAGGCAAAATGAACAAATAGAAAATTCGCTCTTCGCGCCGGGCGCTGGATGAAATAGGCCGCGTTATCCGTCGAAACATTAATTAGGCACTCGCTCTTTTAGCCAACAGAATTGAGGAAGACCGTTGAGCGATCTCCCTCAAGTGTTTCCAGTTTACGACATTGGACTACATGTCTTCGGCAACCGCGTCGAGCGCAGCGTTACCCTCTGCCGTGATGGCGGCGATTGCATCGTCTACCGTGGTTTCGCCCAGACGCAGCAGATCGGCTTCGCGGCCGAGAATGTTGCTTACCTGCGCTGCAGCCAGCGACTGAAAGGGAGGACCTGTCACCGCGTAGTCGAACATGGCTTCCAGGAAGTAACGACCGCTGGGCGGCGCCGGGTCGGAATTCAGCCAGACTTCCAACCCCTCCGGACGCGCCGGTGAACCGCGGCCCGAGAGGCTCCACATAAAGATCATGCCGTCGAGTGAGAGGTATTCACGCAAGTAACGCCAAGCGACATCCGGCTGATCGCTGGTTGGCGTGATGCCATAGCCACTGCCGAAAGCGCCCGTACTGCGCGTACCGTCAGCGCCCATCGGCGTCGGCGCGACATCCCATTCGAAATTCGCCAGAGCGCGCATGCTCGGCGTGCTCCAGGTTGCGATATGGCCCATAGCGGCGACACCCGCCCGGAAGGGCTGCGAGTTGGGGAAGGCCTCCAACTCAGTACCACTTGCACCGGCGTTTTCCTCGTGAGTAAGGTTGTACCAGTGGTTGAGCGCTTCGCGGACTTCGGGCGTGTCGACGGTCATCGCGGATTCGTCTTCATTCATGGTGGCGCCGCCCCAGGCCCCTACGAAGAAGCCGCCACCGCCGTTACCCAAATCCAAGCGGCCATCCCAGCCCCAGATACCAGCATCGACATCGGTCAGCTCATTGGCGGCGGCCGCCATGTCTTCCATCGTCCAGTCTTCGCTCGGATAGTCGACGCCGGCGGCATCAAACAAATCCTTGTTGTAGCCCAGGATTATCGGACCGTGGTCGTAGGGGAGCGCATGGATGCGACCGTTAACGCGGTACAAGCGCACCGATTCTTCCCACATGCCGTCGACGTTGAACTCTTCATCAGTCACAACAATGTCGTGGATGTCGATGATGATGCCCTCGTGCGCCCACGGGGTGGCGCGGCTGCCATGTACGTAGATGATGTCGGGCAGGGTGCCGGCGGCGGCCCAGGCAGGAACCACGTTGTTGTGGTCGGCCCAGGTATTGTAGGTGATGTTGATGCCGATATCCGGGTGACGCTCCATAAAGCCTTCGTCGTACTCAGCCTGACGCGGGCGGAATGCCGCTTCCCAGTGACGGCCGAAGGTCAACTCGGCCATGTCCTGGGCGCTGGCGATATTGCGCAACGGACCAAGCCCCGCAAGTGCCGCGCCGCTACTGCTGGCGGCCGCCAGCTTGAGGAAGGCACGGCGTGATAGTTGTTTTGTGCTCATGATCGTTCCTTTCTTTGAACAACAGTCTCACTACAATTGAAATGCCTCAGATATGACACTCGTGGTCGACGCACCTCCTTATACAGTTTTTGCATGCAATTATGCGGAATGAATCAATAGTAAAATACAGCGATCTTTTATTGGCTAAAATACTAGCCGAGCGCGGGCGATTTGTCAAAGCGCGGTTTGCGCATTGTCGACAATTGTATTTATCGCTGATTCGCTTGAGTTGTATGTTGTGCCAACAACGCTTTCCAATTCTGGGCTTTGGAAGTGGAAAACGTTATGTGGTATGCTTGCGACCGTTTGTTGACCAAGCTCTGACGGCTGCGCCACAACCTGTCGCGCAAGCCCCTGATGAAACAGATCTATGCCCTCGCCTAAAGTCATACATCAGCCTGATACGCAGCGGGCGTTACGACGTGGCATTGAGACGCTGGTGAACGCCATCGCGCCGACCTTGGGACCCCTGCCCCGCCGATCGGTCGCGGAAAATCTATCGAAGCTCGAGCTGTTAGACGACGGCGGCGTGATTGCACGGCGCATCGTCGCCTTGCCTGACCATAAGGACGATGTCGGGGCGATGCTGCTGCGACAGGTGCTTTGGCAGGTGCATCAACATGTTGGCGACGGCGCCGCAACCACCGCGGTTCTTTACGAGCGGATCTACAGCGAAGGATTGCGCTACTTAGCCGCGGGCGCCGATGCCATGCGCCTGCGAACCCGCTTGATGGAGATTCTGCCGCAGCTCAGCGAGCGCTTGCGGGCGAACGCGCGTCCCTTGCAGGGTGAGGATGAGCTGCAATCGCTGGCCTTTTCCGTCTGCTATGACGAGGAGATGGCGAGCGTCCTGGGCGAAATCATCTTCACGATCGGGCAATACGGCCAAGTGGATATCCGGGCCGGGCATGGACGCGGCCTGGAATACAACTACGTTGAAGGCAGCTACTGGAAAGGCGGCGTGCAGTCCAAAGAGATGCTGCGCGGGACGCCGCGTCTGGTCGCGGAGATGGCCGACGCCGCCATCCTCGTCACCGACATGGACATTGAAGAGCCGGCCGAGCTGGTCCCCTTAATGCAATTTGCGCTCCGGAGCGGCATCAAGCGGTTGCTACTGGTGGTTGCTTCGATATCAGAAAGAGCCTTGTCGGTCGTGCTTGACCAAGGGCTGCGCGAGAAGATTCAGACCATCGTCGTCAAGATCGACAGTTACCATCCCGGCGATTTGAGTATCGCGCAAGAGGATATCGCGCTTTTGACTGGCGGTCGGCCGGTGTTGCAGAAGGCGGGCGAATCACTGGATCAACTGCGCAAGAGCGACTTCGGCGAGGCGCGCTGGGTCTGGGCGGACGATAAAAACTTCGGATTTTCTAGCGGCAAAGGCGACCCCCGGCGAATACGCGGGCAGGCGCGGCGCCTGCGACAGGCCTACGGCGAATCCAGCGACGACGATGATCGCGAGCGGATGCTGAACCGGCTGGGCAAACTGAACGGCGGACTGGCGACGGTATATGTCGGCGGCATCGCTACGGACGAAATTAGACAGCGCAAGGAATTGGCGGAACGAACGATCCGCGCGTTGCGGAGCGCCACTGCCGACGGTGTGGTTCGCGGCGGCGGGATTGCGCTGCTGCGCTGCCGTGATTGGCTGCTGACGGAAGCCAAAGCGCAGAACGAGTTGGAGCGCCGCGTCTCTCGGCTCATCCTGGCGAAGGCCGCCGAAGCCCCGATACGCCAACTGCTGGAAAACGCCGGCTATGACCCGAGCGAAGTGCTGGCGCAGCTGGCACACTGCGACGCGAATAGCGGATTTGATGTGATGAAGGGCGCAATTGCGGATGTGGCGACGGCCGGCATCCTGGATGTCGCGCAAGTGCAGATCGAGGCATTGGAACGTGCGGTATCGAGCGCCGCGCTGGCGCTAACGATAGACGTGCTGGTATTGCATCGCGAACCGGAAACGATGACGGAGCCCTAGCGTGACAACGGTGGATCTGCTGGACCGAACACATAGCCTGGTCGCGGTTGGCGGCGCGATTTACGCGGCGCGTCAAAGCGGACTTTGCCGCATCAGCGGCGGCGAGGCGCAAAATCTATACGAAGCCTGGCTGCCGAACCAGGATGTACCGACCCTGGCGATCGCTGTTCTTCCCGATGGCACGCTGCTCGGCGGCATCAACGGCGGTGCCGCCCGCTCGGAGGACGACGGGCGCACCTGGGAGGCGATACAGTTCCGCTCGCCACCGCCTCTCGTGACCTGTCTAGCTGACGCATCATCCCTTGCCGGCGAAAGCTGTATCCTGGCCGGTACCTATGAAGACGGCGTTTTCCGGTCGACCGACGGCGGCAAGAATTGGCGGGCGCATAATCACGGTTTATACGACCACGGCGTCTATTGCCTGGCGCTCTCGCCCGCTTTCGCAAATGACGGTATCGTCTACGCCGGCACGGGAAGCGGAATCTACATCAGCGAAAACGCGGGCCGGCTTTGGCAGGACTTACTGCTGCCGGCCGATGATGAGACGGTCTTGAGTCTGGCGCTGTCGCCTGGGTTCGCCGCTGATGGCACGCTCTATGTCGGTACCGAGTCGCACGGCTTGCTACGGTCACTTGACGCCGGTGACAGCTGGGAGACCGCGTTGGAGACGGAAGTTGCGGTCAATTCGTTGGCTACGACCAAGGGAAACACAGTCGTGGCGCAAGTCGACGACGCCGTATTGCGTTCGGCGGATCGTGGCGCAACCTGGACGAAATTAGTCGCGGAGAATGTCGACTGCCTGGCGCTGGATAGCAGTGGGGAGACGCTTCTCATTGGTATGGCGGACGGCAGCATCCGACAAGAATCGCCATAAGCCGCGCTTTCCAAACATAACAGGAGTTTCAGGCGACCCAATTGGTCGCCCCTACACGTTTTGCAGTTTGATAAGGGGATAGCTATCATGCAATTTGAACCGACCTTGGAATCCGTCCGGACGCATCAAGTTCCCGACTGGTACATGGGCGCCAAACTAGGCATCTTCATCCATTGGGGTCTATATTCTGTGCCGGCCTGGGCGCCCTCGGGCGGCGACATCGGCGAAGTCTTCCAAAGCGGTGATATGAGCAACTGGTTCAAGCACAACTCCTACGCCGAGTGGTACCTGAACACATTGAAATTCGAGGACGGACCCACGCGCGCCTATCATAACAAGAATTACGGCAGCGACTTCTCTTACGACGATTTTGCCGCCGGCTATAACTCGGCGCTGAAGCGATGGAAGCCAGATGACATGGCGCAACTCTTCAGCGAGGTCAACGCCCGCTATGTCGTCCTGACCACAAAGCATCATGATGGCTTTACTTTGTGGCAAAGCGACTTCCCCTGCCCTCACAAGGCAAACTATCATACGCAGCGCGATGTGGTCGGCGCGTTGACCGACGCCGTGCGCAATCACGGCATGCGCATGGCGCTATATTATTCGGGCGGCCTGGACTGGGCATTTAACGAGGCGCGCATTGAACAGATAGAGGACGTTTGGGGCACGATCGTGCAATCAGCGGAATTTGTGGAATACTCGGTTGCGCACTGGAAAGAGCTAATTGACCGCTACAAGCCATCGATCATGTGGAATGATATTGGCTATCCGGCGGCCGCCGACCTGGGCGATCTCTTCGCCTACTATTACAACAATGTGCCCGAAGGCGTGATCAACGACCGATTCACGCAAGGGCGTGATGCCCTGCCAAATTCTGACGAGCCGCTGGCGCCGCCGCGCGGACCGCACTTTGACTACATCACCCCGGAATACGCCACCTTTGACGATATACAAGAAGTGAAGTGGGAGTGCTGCCGCGGGATTGGGCACAGCTTCGGCTACAACCGCACCGAAGGGGACGAGGAACTGCTGGCCGAGGACGAGCTGATTCACATGTTCGTCGATATCGTCAGCAAGAATGGCAATCTGCTGCTCAATGTCGGTCCCATGGCCGATGGCTCGATACCGGTGAATCAGGCGGACCGCCTACGCAGCCTGGGTCGCTGGCTGGATCGCAACGGCGACGCCATCTTTGATACCCGTCCCTGGACGCGCGCGGATGGTGCGACGACACAGGGCTTGGAACTGCGCTTCACAGCGAAAGTTAACACGCTGTACATGACGCTGCTCGGCACACCCACCGAGAGCGATATCTGCATAGAAAATCTGGACGCGCCCGCGGATGCGACCTTCAGATTGCTTGGACAGGATGGGGCATTAGGTTGGCGGCAAGATGGCTCGGACCTCATCATCCAACTGCCGCAGAATCTACCTGATGCGCATGCGCATTCCATCGCAATAGAAGGCATGGGTGGCTGACTTGACAGCGAAAGTTGACCCCTTTGTCAAAAAGAACCTGCCGTGGAATTTCTCGGTCAACCTGATCGACATCAGTTTCATTACGCTGGCGTTTAGTGTGATATCGCGCGAGACGATTACGCCTCTGCTCATCAGCAATCTGACCGACTCCAAGATCGCCATTGGCTTCGTGCCGGCGATTTTCAGCCTCTGCTTCTATCTCCCGCAGCTTTTCGCCGCTAACCACGCCGAACGGCTAAAGCGCAAACTGCCCTTCGTCATGTTGGTCGGCGGCATCCTGGAGCGGGTGCCCTATTTCTTTCTCGGCTTCGCTGTCTTTTTTTTCGCCGAGAGCGCGCCGATACTCGCTTTGTTTTGCATCTATCTGGCGATAGGCTTGGGCGCGTTCGGCGCTGGAGTGGCGACGCCCGCCTGGTTCAGCATGATCGGCAAAGTGCTGCCGGTCAAAAAGCGCGGCATCTTCTTCGGAGTGGCTGACGGGCTGGGCACGTTTATGGGTTTTATTGGCGCCTTTGTCGTCGGCTTCATTCTGGACGAAGTTCAATATCCCTTGAGTTTCACGACCTTATTCTTGGCGGCAGCGCTGTTTATGGGCATCTCCTGGATAGGGCTTTCACTCAACCGCGAGCCGGAAAGTCCGGTTGTCAAGAAGCATATTCCTTTTCAACGTTACTTTCGGCAATTGCCGGCGATATTGCGGAGCAATCACAATTTTCGCCGTTTTCTCTTGAGCTATGCCCTCAGTCGATTCAGCATGATGGGCGCCAGTTTTTTCATCGTCTATGGCAACGAGAGTTTCGAGCTCAGCGGCGCTGATGTCGGATTGTTGACCGCTGTGCTTATCGGCAGCCAGGCTGTCATGCAGCTGACCCTGGGCTGGCTGGGCGACCGGCGCGGCCACAAGGCAAATCTGATGATTTCCGGCTTGTCAGTGGCGGGAGCAGCGCTCGTGGCAATGAGCGCGTCTACCTTGGCTGGCTTAATCCCGGCATTCATGCTATTGGGCACAGGCTTGGCGGCCGACCGTATCTCACATCTGAATATTGTCCTCGAGTTTGCTGTGCCCGAGGATCAACCGACCTTCATCGGGCTCACAAATACGCTGCTGGCGCCGGTGGTCTTTCTGGCGCCGATTTTCGGTGGCTGGCTGGCCGATGTCGGCTTTGACGCGCTCTTCATCCTGATGCTGATCTGCGGCGTTCTTGGCGGGATGCTTTTGCAAATTTGGGTGAAAGAACCGCGCCATTTTCCGCCAGAGTCGATTGGCGGCAAGCAGAAAAATTAGATCGCGAACACCGGCACGGGTGCATACTTGTCAAAATCCCGCATCGAGAAGAACGACAACTGGAACTTCAACGTCAATGTGCTGGACAATATGTTCTATGCGCTGGCAATCAGCTTGGTGTCTCAAGAGACCATCATGCCGCTGCTGGTCAGCAAGCTCACCGATTCGACCGTCGCCATCGGTCTGATTCCCGCTATATTTAGTCTGTCCTTTCTCTTGCCACAGCTCTTCGTGGCCAACCATGCCGAGCGCTTGAAGCGTAAGCTGCCTTTCGTCCTGCTGGGGAGCGGCCTGCTGCAGCGCCTGCCCTATCCCGCCATCGGACTGGCGCTGCTGTTATTCGCAGTCGGCGCGCCGGGCATTGCCCTCGCGCTGTTTTTCATCGGCATTGCCACGGCGGCCTTTGGTGGCGGCATTGTCACACCGGCTTGGTTCACCATGATCGGCAAAGTCGTGCCATTGCGGCGACGGGGGATATTCTTCGGCTTGGCCGATGGCGGCGGCTTGCTGATGGGCGTTGTAGGCGCTTTTTTCGTCGGACGCATTCTTGATGCGGTTGAATACCCCGGCAACTTCACACTGCTCTTCCTGATCGCCGGCGTACCGCTGGCGATTTCCTGGTGCTGGCTGGCACTGACGCGCGAACCCGCGAGCGACGATGTCAAAGAGGCGATACCGCTGCGCCATTATTTCCGGCAGCTGCCCGCTATTCTGCGGCAGCACAGCAATTATCGCCGTTTCCTTATCGGCTACGCCCTGCTCAAATTGAGCATGATGGCGGTGAGCTTCTTCATCATCTTTGGTGATCGCAACTATGACCTGACGGGCGCGGACATCGGCTTGCTCAACGCGATCTTCATCGGGACACAAGCGGTAATGCGACTGCTCTTTGGTTGGCTGGGTGACCGCTGGGGACATAAGCGCAACCTGGTGATCTCCGCGGGGAGCATGGCGCTGTCAGCCGTTTTCGCGTTGACCTCCACTCAGGTTTTGGGTCTTGTGCCGGCTTTCATCTGCCTGGCTTGCGCCATTTCGAGCGATGGCGTCTCGCATTTTAACATTGTGCTGGAGTTTGCCGCGCCCGCCGATCAGCCGACCTATATCGGACTGACCAATACGCTCATCGCGCCCTTCACCTTCGTCGGTCCCATCCTCGCCGGCTGGATGGCGGCGGCCTTCACGATTGATACGCTGTTTGTGGTCTCGCTGGCTTGTGGCATTATCGGCGGGACGCTCCTGCTATGGTGGGTGCGGGAGCCGCGTACCATTCAGAATTCTGTCGCAATCAAGCCGAAACGGGAGATGACATGACGCTGACTTTCGAACCGACCTGGAAATCGCTGACCCAACACGAGGTACCGCAGTGGTTCAGCGATAGCAAATTCGGCTTGTACGCCCATTGGGGCATTTATGCGGTGCCCGGCTTCGGCAACGAATGGTATGGCAAGTGGATGTACGATCCGTCGCATGAGATTCATCGCCGACATGTCGAGCAATTTGGTTCGCCGGCGGAATTCGGCTATGCAAAGTTCATCGACGAATTCACGGCGGAAAAGTACGATCCGGACGAGTGGGCGGATTTGTTCGCGGCGAGTGGCGCGCGCTATGCCGGCTTCTCATTGGCGCATCACGATAGCTTCGGCTTGTGGGATAGCGATGTCTACCGCTGGAATGTGGGCAAAATGGGACCAAAGCGCGATCTCTATGGGGAAATGGCCGCGGCGCTGCGGCAACGGGATTTGCGGCTGGTGGCGCCCTTCCACATCATCCGCGGCTTCAACTGGTTCCTGCCCGGCTGGAATCAATGGGATCAGACCTTTGACAAGGCTGCTGTCGAGCGCGGTATCGCGGAAGGCTCGGAACTCTTCGATCCTGAATATGCCGATTTCTACTGGGTGCAGCAGACCAGCAAGTTTGAAGATTTCTTCGCGCAATGGCAACTAAAAGTGCGTGAGGTGATCGACAAGTACCAGCCCGATATGATGTGGTTCGATGGCGGCAAATTTCGCGAAGATGACTACGAGGAGACGGCGCTGGAAATGCTGGCGCATTACCTGAATCAGGCGGTGGCTTGGGGCAAAGACGTGCTGGTGCTGAACAAGCTGCCGGTGAGCATGCAATACAACTTCCATCCGGATTTCGGCGTCATCAACTTCGAAAGCGGTCGTGATCGTCCCGTGCATTTCGAACGCCCCTGGAACGACGACATGCGCATCGGCGATCAATCCTGGGGCTGGGTGGAGAATCAGCAATACGCGAGCGGGCACACGCTGCTGAGCAAGCTGGTCGATTGCACGGCGCGCGGCGGCACGATGATGCTCTCGCTGTCGCCGAAACCGGATGGCACTATCCCCGAGGGGCAGCGGCAGCCACTGCTGCAATTGGGCGAATGGCTGCGCTGGAATGGGGAAGCAATCTACAATACCGTGCCCTGGACGACGCAGGCCGAAGGCGATATCGAGAAGCTGATTGTCGAGCGGCGCGGGCACAAGTTCTGGGAATATGACAATTGCACGGTGGACGACCGACGCTACACACAATCAAAGGACGGCGGGACGGTCTACGCGATGGCGCTGGGCATACCGGAGCGGTCGATCACCTTCGGGGCGCTGAATGACGACCTGGCGATTGAGCAGGTGGCGCTGGTCGAATCGGATCAGCCGGTGCAATGGTCGCAGTCAGCGGCAGGACTGACAATTGATGCCTCAACCCTCACCGTCAAGACCGACTTGGCGGCGGCTTGGAGAATCACGCTGAAATGACAGCGACCGGCGCGCACCTGCCTTCAAGCGCTTCGGTGCGCCGTTTGCTTGCCGAACTGGGCCATGCCGGCGCGCGATTCAGTGTGCACGACTTACCCGGCAGTTTCAGCAACTTCACGCATCTAATCAAGATTGAGCAAGACGATAGCCCGGCGCGAAAGATCGTCATGCGCCGCTACAATCCGGCCAATTACGACGAGGACCATGACAAGCCTTTGTGCGAGTATCATGCTCTGCAATTGCTGCAGACGCACGGCATTCCGGCGCCGCCGCCGCTGCTGCTGGACGAGAGCGGCGAACTCCTGGGATTGCCCGGCATCGTGACCGAATTCTTCGAGGGGAAATCAATCGAGTTGCCGGCTGACGCCTGGCGCTGGGGTGAGAAAGCGGAGAAGACCGCGCGAATGCTGGCGCGGATTCATCTTGTTCCCTTCACGGAAGCCGACAAGCGCTACCTGATGGACGACAATGTCGAAGTCTCCTGGTATATCAAAGCTGGCACGATCCCGCATTACATGCGCGCCGACCCGGACGGCGAGATCGTTTGGCATTTGGTGAATGACCACTGGGGGCGCTGGAAGCCGGTTGAGTCGCGCTTTGCCCATACCGACTATTGGTCGGGAAATATCTTGTGGCACGACGACGAAATCTCGGCAGTAGTGGATTGGGAAGAAGCCGGCTACGGCCATCCAGCGGCCGATGTTGCTTACTGCCGCATGGGCTACTTCATTGAGGGCATCCCTGAGGCAGCCGTGACCTTCTTAAACGCCTACGAAGCCGAAGCGGGCTGGACGCTCACGGACCTGCCCTTCTTCGAATTGGCGGCCAGCGCCCGACCCATGATGGACCCGGATGACTGGTTTGCGCATCCCTATATGGCAGCAGGTTTTCGCCGTTTCATCGCCCAGGCGAAACAGAAACTTCTAGCTGAGAACTAGTCCACATCCAGGTAGTAACGCTCGTCGCCGACCTCCGCTTGCAAGCGATGCAGTTCCGATTTGAGTTCGACCGCTAAATCGGCATGAGCCGGATCATTGACGATGTTGTTGAGTTCGTAAGGATCCGCTTCCAGATCGAACATTTCCCATTCCGGCTCGTAACTCCCCTCGATGCTGCCTTCCGTGCCCAGCGCATCGGCATAATAGTAAATGAGCTTGTAGCGAAGAGTGCGTATGCCGTAATGCGCGTAAACGTTGTGGTGCGTCTTGTGCATCCAATAGCGATAATACATGCGGTCGCGCCAATCTTCCGGCGTCTCGCCTTGCAGCAATGGCGCGAAACTCCGCCCCTGATAATGATCGGGCGCAGGTAATCCAGCCAGTTCGAGATATGTCGAGGCGAAGTCGACGTTCAAGACCATGTCATCGTTGACTGTCCCCGCTTCGATGCCCTTGGGATAGCGCATGATATAGGGCATGCGCAGCGATTCTTCGTACATGAAACGCTTGTCGTACCAGCCGTGATCGCCGAGGAAGAAGCCCTGATCCGAGGTGTAAACGACCACCGTGTTCTCAGTCAGTCCCTCGGTATCGAGGTAATCGAGCAGACGTCCGACGTTGTCATCAATGCTCGCCACCACGCGCAAGTAATCCTTGATGTAACGCTGATACGCCCACTTGCGCAGCTCCATCTCCGGCAGGTCGCGCGGGATCTCCGTTTTGATATCGAGCGGCTGCATGTGCACGCCCATGCGCATCTCGGCGGCTTCGGCGGCTGAAGCGCGATTGGCGTAGTCATCGTAGAGCGTTTCCGGCTCAGGCACGTCCTCGTTTAGATACATGTGGGCGTGTTTTTCGTCCGGTTCCCAATGACGGTGTGGCGCCTTGTGATGGCACATGACGAAAAAGGGACGATCCGGGTCGCGCTCTCCCAGGAAATCCAGCGTCATGTCGGTGATGAGATCGGTCACGTATCCCTTGACCGGACGCCGTTGCGAGCCATCGCCATCTTTGAATATGAAGGTCGGATTGTGATAAAGCCCTTGGCCGGGCAGCACCGCCCAATCATCAAAGCCGGTTGGCTCGTGCGCCGGCCCCTGCCCAAGATGCCACTTGCCGAACATGCCGGTCTGATAGCCGCCGGCACTCAAGTCTTTGACGAAGGTGGGCAAGGTATTGTCCATGTGGGTGCTGAGCGTGGTGACGCCGTTGATATGGTTATAGGTGCCGGTCAGGATGGCGGCGCGGCTGGGTGTACAGATCGAGTTGGTGCAGAAGCAGTTATCGAAGCGCATGCCTTCGTCCGCGATGCGATCGAGATTGGGCGTCTGGTTGATGCGGCTGCCGTAACAGCTCATGGCGTGCGACGCGTGGTCGTCCGACATGATAAAAAGGATGTTGGGGCGTTCGTTGGGCATGCTATTCACTTTCCTTTTTTCACCACAGAGGCACAGAGGACACAGAGTAAAACGTTTGCGAATCCGCGCGCCTAACTAATATAAGGATGATCCGCGGCGAGCAATCCCTCTGCCTTGAGCACATCCCAGAATGCCACCGGCACCTGCACAGACATGGCGTCGACGTTGGTCTTGACCCGCGCCGGTTTGCTGGTGCTCAGCGCGAGGGCGACGATGCCCGGATGCGACTTGCCGAATTGGATGCAGACTTCGGCCGGCACTTGACCGTGCTGCTCGCAGAGCGCGAAGAATTTCTCGCGCCAGGCGAATTTCTCTTGATGATCGACATGATTGGGATCGAGCTTGACGTAGTTGAAGAATTCGCCGCCGGTCAAGAAACCGGCATTGAAGACGGCTGAGTTAATGATGGCGACGCCCTTGGCCTGCAGCGAATCCATAAAGGCGAGCAGATCGGCCGGATGCGAATAGAGCGTGTAGCTGTTGGCGAACATCACCCAGTCCAGGTCAACCTGCGCATCAATCTCTTGAACGGACTTCCAGTTCTTGGCGCCGACGCCGATGCCTTTTGCCATGCCCGCCGCTTTCAATTCGCCCAGCGCGGTGTAAGCGCCGAGGATGTCATTGAAGCGGCGTTCGCGGTCGGCCGGCGATTCGGCGGAATCGAGATACTCGTCCGGGTCATGCACCGAGACGAGCTGCGTGCTGTAGCCGCCACCTAGCAGCTTCAGCCCCTGCTCGAAGCATTTGAGGATGCCCTCGTAGCTGACGTCCTGCACCGCATCATGCTGCAAGCCGAACCAGGCGCCCGGCTCGAATGTCGGTTCCGGCGCCGTCAGTGGCGTGCGCAGCCAAGCCAGCTTGTTGCTGATGATGACCTCATCGTCTTTGACCCCTAACTCGCGCAGGCAGTCCCCCATCACTTCCAGCGCCAAGCCTGCGCCATACTTGCCCGCCGAATCAATGACGACCGGTTTGGGCAGATGCTCGAAGATGGCGCGCATCGTCTCCAGCTTGGATTCGTAGCTGAACTCACGGAAGAGATTGCCGAGGGCGGTTGAGCCGAAGACGACCGGCGGCGTGGTTAAGCCTGTATTGCCGAAAGGAACTTGCTGCATTTTATCGCTCCGTATAACTTAGTTCGATCATCTGATGCCCATTCACTTTGGGCACAGTGAACTCGATTCTGCCATCGACAGCACCGAATTCGAGCGCATCGCCGGCTGGCACGAGCGTGACGCTCTGAATCGCGTTGTCCGTGCAAACAGAGACAGGAATATCGTATATCGGAATGACGTCTTCGATGATATCGACCTGCTGGCTGCGGCGGATGGGGATGTAGTGCAGTAGATGCAGCACCAGCCGATTCTGCGCCGCTTGCTCGTTGATCATCACTTCCAGCGTACTCGGTCCGTCATGTTTGACGATGGGCTGGGGCAGCAGCATGTTGAGCGCGTTCAGGAAAAGCGTACGGCACCAGCGCGGCGCATTGTGATAATACTGGGTGAATAGCGGGCTGGAAATGTAGATTACCTGCCCGCGCCTTACGATAGCGGCGCCGGCGGTCGTGCCTGACGACGGCGATTGCCTGTGCGAGCAAAAGTGTTGGTACGTACGATCGAAGACTGCGAGCGTGATTTCCGCCAATACATCCGCATCGTCCGCGGCCGCGACTTCGAGACCGCGGATGTACATGGCGTGTTCGGTGGGCGCAAAGCCACGGCCGATCTCGCCCGTCGGAATGATGTACTCAGTATAATCGCCGCGTTCATATTGGCGTCCGCGAACCAGTTCGCCGAAGCGATCGCGCGGACCATCGCCGGTCTTTGTCACCGGCAGGGCATCGAGCGCGAATCCTGTTTTCGTCGCATCCAGGCCCGATTCGAAGGAAGCGATCAGGGCGCCGCCACCGGCGAGATAGGCATTAATCTTGTCGTTGAGCGCAGCATCGACTGGAATGTCATCGGGCAGAATGACGACCAGGTAGTCGTTCAAGTCGGCTGACGAATCGATGATGTCAAATTGGTGGCCAGCTTCCTGCAGCATACTGTGGACGCCACAGATTGACGGCTGCATACCGCGGTCATCCACCGGCGCGAATTCTTCCGGCGTCAGCACGGCGATATCGCTGAGCGCCCGCGCGCCGATGCACCAGGCTTCCTTCTCTTCGATTTGCCGATAAACATTGCCGATCAGGTTGTAGACATGTTCCTCGATCCGGCCGGCGGGCGGCAATTGATCGCCGACGAAGGCGCCTGCGCCCATCGCTATCATGCGAAAGCATTCGTATTCCAGCGCTTCCTGATTCTTGAACGAATGGAAATCACCCCAGGCGGTGTGGAACTTGCCGGTATGGCTGAGGCAAGGAATGCCAAGCGTCCGGGCATATCGCTGTGTAAGCGGAAAATGGATATAACCCCAATGACCGCTCGGCAGCGATTCCAGTTCCCAATGCGTGAAGGCTGACATATTGCGCCGGTTATGCGGTCCGACATGTCCGCGATTGTAGAAAACGGTGCAGTCTTCACTGAATTGACGCACGAAGGCGGTCATCTCGCTGCGGAAGGTGTCCAGCACGACGCCACCGTATTCCAGGCGCGCGTTGGGGTCGGACGGATCGAGACCGGCTTCCAGCATTGGCCGCGTCGTCCAGATCGAGCTGTCATCGACCGCATGCACGATATCAAAGAAGAAGCCGTCGACCGCGGGCAAGCAATCGAAAATGTCGGCTACATGTGCCTTGAGGAAGTCCATGTATGGCGAATTCAGGGCGATGCGGCGATAGAAGCCGGCGTCATACATGCCGTTTCCATGATAACTGCCGTCCTCATTAATGCACAGCCAGTCCGGATTCTTCGTCGCCGTCAGATGATCCCACTGAACAGTCGTGTAAACGGGGACGCGAATGCCGCGGGCATGGCAGGCTTCGATCTGCTCAACCAGCAGGTTTCGCTCCAGATGCGGGTGCATGCGCTCGGGATGCACCTTGGAATCGTAGTAGATCCAGCCGTGGTGGCCGCGCGCGAAGCAGGTGATTGAATTGACGCGCGCCCGCTCCAGCGTGTCGGCAAACTCGTCAGGGTCGAATTGCGAGCCGATGCCGGTGATGGCTTCAGAGGTGTGGAAGTCGAGATGAATCTGCCGCATGCGCATGGGAAAATCTGACATGAATTAGCCTCCAGGGGCGCCGCCTGACATTCTTGACAGCCTTCAACCGCTCAATTAGACTCTGCGGAATCGTCGCGACTACGGTAACGCGCACAAGTATATTTCATGCGCCGCCGAGAGGCAAACAAACCATCTAAACCAGACAACTAGCGGATACGTCAGGAGACAGCGGTATGACAATAGCAGCCGGCAAATACGAACCGACCTGGGAATCACTTAGCCAGTATGAGATACCCGAGTGGTATATCGATGCCAAGTTCGGCATTTTCATCCACTGGGGACCTTATTGCGTGCCCGCCTTCGGCAACGAATGGTACCCGCGGCGCATGTACCTGCAGGACGATCCCACTTTTGAGCATCACCGAAATACCTGGGGCGACCACCAGGAATTCGGTTACAAGGACTTCATCCCCATGTTCAAGGCGGAGGAGTTCGATGCTGCCGAATGGGCGCAGCTCTTCAAGGATTCGGGCGCTCGCTTCGTCATGCCCGTGGCCGAGCATCACGATGGCTTTGCCATGTATGACAGCGACCTGACCGATTGGTGCGCGTCAAAGATGGGACCGAAGCGCGATATTTGCGGTGAATTGGCGGATGCCGTGCGCGAATTGGGCATGGTCTTCGCCGTGTCGAGCCATCGGGCGGAGCATTGGTGGTTCTTTGATGGCGGACGCAAGTTCCCCTCCGATGTACAGGATCCCGCCAATGACGGCTTGTACGGACCGGCGGTGGAATCATCCAGAGACCACTCTAATCTCGAAGCGTGGAAACAGAAAGACTGGACGCCGCGTCCCGATGGTAAATTCCTCGAGGACTGGCTGGCGCGCTGCTGCGAGATGGTGGACAAGTATCAGCCGCAGGTCGTCTTGTTCGATTGGTGGATCGAGCAAGTCGTCTTCGAGCCCTATCTGCAGCGCTTTGCCGCCCACTATTACAACCGCGGCGAGGAATGGGGCAAGGGCGTCGCCATCAACCACAAGTACGACTCCTATCCGGAGGGCGTCGCCGTCTTCGATATCGAGCGCGGTCAGCTCAGCGATATCCGCAAGTTCTTTTGGCAGAACGACACCTCCGTCTCCAAGAATTCCTGGGGTTATATCGACAATCACGATTACAAGACGGCCGGTGATATCATCGCCGACCTGGTCGATATCGTCAGCAAGAACGGCGCGCTGCTGCTGAATATCGGTCCGCGCGCCGACGGCACCATCCCCGAGATCGAGCAGGAGATGCTGCGCGAAATCGGACGCTGGCTGCAGGTCAACGGCGAGGGCATCTACGAGACGCGACCCTGGCAGGTCTTCGGCGAGGGTCCCACACCGGTCCCCGAAGGCGCCTTTACTGATACGGCGCGCGAAGCCTTCACCGCGGCGGACATCCGCTTCACGCGGAAAGGCAACACGCTTTACGCCTTCCTGCTGGCTTATCCGCAAGGCGAGGCGCTGATCAAATCACTGGATGCGGCCAATGTCGTGGGCGTGCGCATGTTGGGGTCGGATGAGTCAATCAGCTGGAGTCAAGAGGACGGCGGTCTGCGCTTATCGGCGCCGGCGGCGACGCCCTGCGATTATGTTTGCGCCTATGCGATTGAGTTAAAGGAGTAGCCCCCATCTCTCAGCACCTTCCCTCACAAGGAAGGAGCGGAATCTTGACGAAACCGCGCAGCAATGAGGCGGGCGTTCAACTATTGAATCCACACGTGACAGGAAGAAGGACCAAATGACAGAAGTAGAATATTTCAAGCCAGAACGGGGTCAGCGACCAGGGGCGAATGAAGACCCGCGGTTGGATTGGTGGCGCGAAGCCAAGTTCGGCATGTTCATCCACTGGGGTGTCTACAGCATCCCGGCGGGCGTCTGGAATGGCGAGCACATCCCCGGCATCGGCGAGTGGATCATGCTGCGCGCGGAGATTCCGATTGCGGAATACGAAAACTTTGCGCCGCAATTCAACCCGGTCAAATACGACGCCAATCAGATCGTCAAGCTGGCGAAAGCTGCCGGCCAGAAATACATCGTGCTGACCTCAAAGCACCATGATGGCTTTTGCATGTACGGCACAAAGGAGACGGACTACAGCATCGTCGATGGCACGCCGTATGGCAAAGACATATTGAAAGATCTGGCGGATGCCTGCGCGCGCGAGGGCATCAAGCTCGGGCTCTATTACTCGCAGACGCAGGATTGGCATCATCCGGACGGCTTTGGCAACACCTGGGATTTCAACGAAGACGAGCAGGACTTCGGCGATTACATCAACAACTACGTCAAGCCGCAGGTGCGCGAGATCCTGACCAACTATGGTCCAATCGCGATCATCTGGTTCGATACGCCCAAGATCATCGCGCGGCACCAGAGCCAGGAATTGCTCGAACTGGTGCATGAACTCCAGCCCGATTGCCTGGTTTGCGGGCGGCTGGGCAATAAACTGGGCGATTATGCCACGGCGCAGGACAATGCCATTCCGCCCGACTTGCAGGCTGCGATCGACTGGGAAACGCCCGCCACCATCAATGACACCTGGGGCTTCAAGACGCACGACCACAACTGGAAATCGACAACGCAGTTAATCCGCAATCTCGTCGAAATCGTCAGCAAGGGCGGCAATTACCTGCTCAACATCGGTCCCGATGCCGAAGGCGCTATCCCCGAGCCGAGCATTGAGCGCTTGCAGGCGATGGGCGCCTGGCTGGATGCGCATGGCGAGTCGATCTACGGTACGGTGCCGGGTCCGCTTCATGGTGTGGATTGGTGCCGAACGACGCAGAAGGGCGACACGATCTACTTGCACGTTTTCGACTGGAACAAGGATGGTCGTTTCAGGCTGCCTGACATGGGTGCGTCGTCGGCAAGCTGGCTGGATTCGGGTTTGAATGCAAGCTTGAGCTTGAGTCGTGATGGTGATCAATTGGTCTTGCAAGGCCCATCACAGACGCCGAACGAACATCTGACGGTGATTCGGCTGGAGAAGTAATCTGCTCCAACGCCGCTCAGCGGAGCGCAAGCATGAAATTGTAGGGGCGGCTCTTGGGTCGCCCTATGGCATTGCGGATTCAGCCCACACGGGCGATCCAAGGATCGCCCCTACAGTCTTGCCTGCGCAATTTGATTCTTGACCTTTTCCGGCGTAAAGGGAATATCGCGCAGGCGCAGTCCAACCGCGTCGTAGATTGCATTGGCAATGGCGGCCGGCGTCGGATTCTGCGCTGCTTCACCGGCGCCGAGGAAGGGCGATTCCGGACGATTCACGATGACCGTTTCGATCTTGGGCGCGGACTTGAAACTGAGAATCGGATAACTTTCCCAATCCACGCTGGTGATGCCATGCGCGTCAAACTTGACTTCTTCAAACAGCGTCCAACTAGCCGCCTGGACGAAGCCGCCCTCCAATTGATTGCTCAGCCCATCGGGATTAACCACCTGCCCGGCATCAGCGGCGATGATGACACGCTCGATCTGGACAGCGCCGCTATCGCGACTGACGCGCAGCTTGACGATGATGGCGCAATAGCACTGTAGATTCTTGTATTGCGCCAGCGCCATGCCCCAACCCACGCCGTCAGCTTTTGACACGTCTCGCGATGTCCAATTCGCCTTCTCCGCCGCAGCCTGCAAGACTTCCCGCGCTCGCGCATCCCGCAGGTGACGCAGGCGAAATTCAAGCGGGTCAATATCCGCCGCGACCGCCAATTCGTCCATGAAAGACTCGATGGCGAAGACATTGGCGTATGCGCCCAAACTGCGCAGCGCCGAAACGCGCAGCGGGCTATCGGCGACGGCATGGCGCACGACGCGCTTGCGCGCGAAATCGTAGATAGGATCGGCATTGCGATGGGCGCCGGCGTGATAGCCGCCCATCGGCCGCGGCTGCTGTGGCGCGAAAGGCTGATCCAAATGCCAGGACGCCAGCAAACCGGAAGTCTCCAAGCCGACCGCCGGACGAGTGGAATGCGCGTAGCTCCACACATCGTAGTTCCAGTCGATGACCTCGCCGTCCGCCCCAAGGCGTGCACCCAGCTGCATTGCCATGGCCGAACCGTATGGTTCCCAGGCGTGTTCGTCCCAGCGCGTCCATTTCAGCAAAATCGGTCGACCCGGCAAGGCGCGCGCCACCAGCGCCGCATCAAGCGCGGCATCATCGGCGCCGTTATGCCCGTAACAGCCGGCGCCTTCTACATGGATGACATGGACCTGTGTCTCGTCCAGAGCGAGCACTTGCGCCAGTGCTCCTCGCAAGGTGAAGGCCGCTTGCGTGGGCGACCAGACGGTGAGCTTGTCGTCTTCCCATTGCGCGAGCGCCGCCGACGGTCCCAGCGAGGCGTGCATTTGAAAGGGTCGCCTGTAGCTCGCCGTCAGGGTCTGATGCGCGTCCCCTGCTGCCCCCACAGGTGGAACGGAACGATCGACCACACTGCCATCGACGATGAGCTGCGATTGCGCCGGTTTGTCAAGCAAATCTTGGTAGATGTCTTTATCAGCGGGAATCTCAACTTCGTATTGCCAGGTCATGGATTCGCGCGCCCGTTCGGCCGCGGCGAGTGCCTGCTCTTCATGCTCGGCCACAACGGCAATGTACTGGCCATCTTGCACAACTTCGACAACGCCGGGCAATTGCTGAATCGAGTCGCGGTCGAAATCGACCAACCGGGCATGGTAGCCGGGCGGCCGGACGACCCGGGCATGCAGCATTTCAGGCAGGCTCATGTCGTGCACATAGCTGACGCCGCCGCTGACCTTATTCAAGAGATCGAGTCGCCGCGCCGCCGTCCCGATCACTTCGTAAGTCGCTGGATCCTTGAGCGATACATTTATATCGATCCGGTTATTGAAGCGCTTGCCGCCGAGCAGTTCCCAGTAGTCAACCTGCCGCCCACAGCGCTGATCGGTGATGACACCGTCCCTCACCTGCAACTCGCCGGCGGGCGTCAATGATTCCAGTTGCTCAAAGGCGAGCGAAAGAAGATGCTCGCGAGCGGTTGCCGCAGCGTAGCGAATGGCGACACCACTTGTTTCGAGAGAACGACTGCCTGTCGTGCCGCCTTCGTCGGGTGTCCGCTCGGTATCGGCATTCACCAATCGTATCCGCGCGATGGCAACATCGAGTTCTTCCGCAGCGATCTGCGCCAACGCTGTCGAGATGCCCTGCCCCAACTCCACCTTGCCGCTGAAGACGGTGACGGTGTGATCGTCATTCAGTTGTATCCAATCGTCGATCTGCGAATGCGTTTCCAGCGATGGCGAAGTCGCGGCTTCGGCAGCCGTCACAGCCAGCGGCGCGCCAGCCACAAGCTCATGGATTGGCGTTTCGAGCCGCCCGACTCGCAGCTTGATCGCACGCCGCACACGGTCGTAGACTCCACAGCGACAGAGATTGTTGGACAGCGCCTCGCGAATGTCATCGTCGCTCGGGTAACGGACGCGATTGAGCAAGCCTTGCGCGGCGACGATCATCCCAGCCGTGCAAAAGCCACACTGCGCCGCCTGCTCCTCAAGGAAGGCTTCTTGAAGGGGATGCAAGTCTTCGCCGTTTTCCAAGCCTTCAAGGGTCGTGATTTCCAGGCCAGCCACATGACCGACCGGCAGCTGACAGCTGGGCACATCGACGCCATCAATAAGCACCTTGCAGGCGCCGCAAATCTCCGTGCCGCAGCCGTATTTCGCGCCCAGCAAACCCAGGTCATTGCGCAAGACGTACAGCAGGGGTGTCATCGGATCGAGCTCCAGTTGATGCGTCTCCCCATTGACGCGCAGGGCGACGGTCTCGGTTTCTGTCATCGCGATGTCCTCCACGGCTCGCCCGCGAAACTTAAGAAAAAAGCCCGCCGAGCGGGCTCTCAATAACGGAGAAGGTGGGATTCGAACCCACGTACGGTTTCCCGTATCCGCTTTCCAAGCGGACGCACTAGGCCTCTATGCGACTTCTCCCTTCACACGAACTGTTTCATGTTCAATTTCATTATATCAGGCGGAAGCGTGGATTCCAAGTCAAGTGAGTCATGGCTCAAAGCGAAGCAATGCGCGCTGCGTCTGTGCATCCGCAATGACGCGGAGCTAGCGACCGAAGACCGGCGTCGCCGTCGCCAGCACCGGAACAAGATAGCCGCTGGGTCTTTCGTCCGACTGCAACTTAATGGCGGCGCCGTCGACGTTGTCAATGAAGCAGTGGATACCGGCGAGGATGGCGGCGGCTAGCAGATTCGGGTCTTCCGTCAGCGCTGCGCGATCGGCCAACATATAACCCATCTCCAAAATGACGGCGGGCGTCAAGGGGTGGATCTTGTTGAAGGCATGATAATTGATCAGGTCATCCGTTTCGATATAGCTGCGCTTTAAGGGTACGCGCGCGCCATAATTGAGGGCGACGCACTCGCGCAAGAAGGAGTCAACGCCGACATCGGGGCGCGCGTCCGATTTGTGCACGATGTAACCCGTTACGTGTTCACCGAAGTCAAAACAGGTATTGGCGTGGATTGACACGACGGCGGCGGCGCGATAGTTCTCCAGCCGCGGATCGTTCTCGTCCAACAGTTCAACCGCGTAATTCTCGGCCTTTAATTGGGAGATGACACGTAAGGCCACCGCATAGTTAATATCAACTTCTTTCAGTTCAGCGTAGCCGAATTCGTCTTCACAGATTGCGCCGGAATCGCGGCCACGGTGGCCGGATATGATGCCTATCTTCTTGAGCCACTGCGGGGTCCGGACGGGGGTCGGGCCGGCGGCTGATATCCCCGCGATGATCTCCTCGCTATCAAGCTGCAAGCCTTCGACCACCGCTGGATTGAGGAATTCCGGATTGACGAAGAACATCAAGAGCGTGGCCACCAGTGCCGTGCTCACCACCGTAACAAAGATCGTACCCAGGAAGCCGCCCGCCATGCTTGATGGTGACGGTTTGCGCCAGACCAGTCGCCTTCTCACCCGCAGAACCCGATGCGGTTCGTCCTTCGGTTCAAGGCTGATCTCGGGCCGCTTGTCAACTTCACCAGCCGCATCTAACGAAGCCGGCCCGCTGTCCTCGTCATCGGCAGCCGAGCGTTTGGGAACGGCTTTGGCCGCTTGCCGCATCATCTCTACGAAGATGGCGGAAACGGGCGAGTCACGCTCCTCGTTAGGTTTTTCGTTATCTTTGTTTTCTTCGGGCATGGTGGTGCTCTTCCGTTTTGCGCGCGAACGAAATGCGCACCACCATTATAGAAGGATTCCAGATTCTCAGTCGCACTCCAGGCGGTAAGATTGCCGCTCGGCGCAGGAAAGCTCGCGGACGAAGCGATTCTCATCCGCCCACTCGATCAAGTCTTCGGCGGTTCTCTTGATGCGCCAGCGCCGCAAGGTGTAGTCTTGCCCGGCGGAGACAGCGAAAGACTCGTCCGCGCTGAAGTGGACTTCTTGCACCCAATCCTGATGCTGTTCGAAACGGTTCAGTTCCTCGCCGCTGGCGATATCCCACATGCGCACGGTCGTATCCGATGCTGTCGTAAGCAACGTGCTGTTGTCTTCGGTGATGGCGATGCCGAAGGTGTTGCCGGCGTGGCCGACGAATTGGCGGATTTCTTCGCCGCTTTCGGTATCCCACATCCGCACCGTGCCATCCCAGGAGGTGCTGATGATGAATTCGTGATTCGGCGCCAGCTTGGCGTAGTTGACTATATGACCGTGCCCCTCGAATGTCCGCAGCAATTCACCGCTTTCGACATCCCAGAGACGCACCGTTCGGTCCTCGCCGCCCCAGTCTCCGCTGGCGCTCACCATCAGCTTGCCGTCGGCGCTCACGTGTACGCCATTTACGGAGACAGTATGGCCATGATATTCCCGCAGCACTTCGCCGCTTTCAATGTCCCACAATCTTATGACCGCATCATTCGACGCCGAGACAAACTGCGTGCCGTTCGGCAGCAGATCAATCATATAGACTTGGGCATCGGGGAGCGGGTAGCGCTGGACTTCGCTGCCGTCATTTAGATCCCAGCGGCGAATCGTGCCGTCCCAGCTTGCCGATAACAAGTGTCGATTGTCCGGCAGGAATTGCACTGAATCGACCGTGTTTTCATGGCCGTGTAATGTGATGACGTGTCTGCCCGTCTTTGCGTCCCATACGCGCACGGTAGCATCCAGGTCATCCAGCGACGCGGGGAAGAACAGCGGCCCCGCTCCAGAGGCGACCAGGGAACCATCGGGGCTGATATCAGCAGCCCAGGTCCAATTCGTGTGCCCTTCATAGACCTGCGCTTGCGTACGATTTTTTAGATCCCATATATACGCTGCGCTGTTCGCCGGGCTGTCCGTTCCGTCTGGATAGTTGCCGGCATTGCCCAAACCGACCATCATGTATTCGCCATCGGGCGCATACTCGATATCCTGGACTCGCTCGGGGAAATCGACAAAGCTTGTGACCAGGACGCCCTTGCTGATGTCCCAAATCTTGACGGTTGCATCACGCGAGGCCGTTGCCAGCAGCGCCCCGTCCGGCGAGAATTCAATGTTGGCAATCGTATCACGGTGGGCATAGAGCCGATTTAGCTCTTCACCCGTAGTGGCGTCGTAAATCCGCGCCGTGCCGCCCAGCGCCGAGCTCCAGGTCGTGGCGGCGATGGTCTGGCCGTCCGGGCTGAACTCGACATCACGAATAAAGCCGATGCCCTCCGGCGGAATGGTCAGGCTGTTTTCTCCGCTGGAGACATCCCAAACCTGAATGGTGTTATGTGCCGGCGTCCGATCACCTTCAGAGACGCCGATGGCCGCCGATGAACTGGCGAGCCGCGCGCCGTCCGAACTGAAACTGAGCTTGAAGACGTAATCGATATGCGCCTGCAAAGTGTTCAGCGGCTGGCCGGTTGCGGCATCCCAGAGACGGACGGTTGTGTCGGCGCTGGAAGAGGCCAGTGTGGCGCCGTCGGGACTGAACTCGACATCGGTGACGATATTCTCATGACCGTTCACGCGGTATTCTTCTTCACCGCTAGCCACTTGCCAGACACCAACGCTGCCGTCTGACATTGCTGCGGCAATCAGGGAACCGTCCGAATCAAAGGCAATCGCGTTGATTGGACTGCCGCTCGAGATGGATCCGATTTCTTCGCCTGTGTCTGTGCTAACTAGATAAATGACGCCCTCCGAGCCGGCATAAGCGCCCACCGTGCCGGCCGTATTGACGGCGACGCCCAGGATTGAGCGCGGCGAATTGGTGAAGCGGGAGCGCGGACCAGGTGAAAAAGTCGCAGAACCAAGTATGCGCAGCACTTCGGCTTCGGGCGGATCGAAAACGCCACGCGCCTCGACAGCCAATGGCAAGGCCAGAGCGGGATCATTCTCGCTGAGCGCGGTGCGGGCGTTGGCGGCCAGCGCGAGGCTCAGGTTTTTGCGCTCGTTGACTTCAGCGACGTGCATGGCGTCCACCGCGATCACACGCTGTTCATCGGCGCGTTCGCGTTCCGTTTCGGCGATGGAACGCTGCTGATCTGCCTGATTGCGCTGTTCGAACGCCACCAGGCTCAAGATGACGGCGACGACCGCCGCCACGCCAAAGACAACGGCGGCGATGCGCATATTGCGCGCCTTCTGCCGTTCAAGTTCGCGTTCGCGTTCCTGGCGCGCGTGTTCAATCGCTTCGAGTTCATCTCGCTTGGCCAGGCTGGCTTGCAGGAACTCAATCTCCAGCTCGTTCAGCCGTAGCGAAGCGCTTTCAGACCATTCTTCAAAGGTCAGCAGCCGGTTGCCTTGCAAGAGATAGCTCTTGTCTTTTTCCGCCGCCTCCCAATCATGCGCGGCGTGCAGCAATTCGCGCTCCAGTCGGATGTCCTGACGGCTTTCCGTCAGCCATTCGCGCAGGCGCTCCCAGCGGCGAATCAGCGCCTCATGGGCAACTTCTACAGTGGAACTGCGCGTCGCGTCATCACGATCGAAAGTCAGCAGCCGGTAACGCCCAAACCGGTCGATGACATCGGCGACGACATCGCTGTCACCCAAGGTCAACAGTTCGGATTGCAAGATGCGGCGGCGGGTATCTTCCTGGCCCTCACCAAGAGTGACCAGTCGAAGGAACATCTGCCGCGCCATATTCTGGCCCGCCTCATCGAAGCGGCGGAAGACCTCTTCGGCGCGTTTTGCCAGGGCGCCCAAGGTACCGCCGATATCTTCGTAAGCGGCGACCGTCAACAGCGCGCCCTCGCGCCGTTCAAACAATTCCGTCAGCGCATATTGCAGCAGCGGCAAGGCGCCGGGCTGCTCACGCACATCGGCGATAATTGCCTCGACCAAGCCCTCTTCCACGACGGCGCCAACACGAAAAGCGGGACCCGTGATCGTCTCTTCCAGTTCCTCATCGTTTAGCGGCAGGACCAGTTCGGTCCGCGCCCGGATGAATTCGCCGAAACCTTGATACATCAAGGGCCGATCGTAGAAGTCTGCGCGCAGCGTGGCGATAATGATCACCGGGCTGTTTTCCGCATTGACCGCATTCAAGATCAAGTCGAGGAATTGCTGGCGGTCGCTCTCCACTTCAACCTGCGTGAAGAGTTCTTCGAACTGGTCAAGCATCAGAACCAACTTGCCGTCCTTGGATGGCAAGGCTTGCGTGACGCCCATCGCCAAGCCATCTACCTGTTCACGCAAGGTCTCAACCACGCCCGGCATCGGCGAAGTCGAGACGCTCAACAGCGCGTTTGCCAATTCTTCCATCGGCACTTCGCCGGGTACCATTTCAGCGTAAAACCAGTTCTCAGAGCCCGGTATTTGTCCATGTCGCAGCGCCGGCAGCACACCGGCTTTGACCAGACTGGATTTACCGCTGCCGCTTGGGCCGATTACGGCCAGGAAGTTGTTTTCCACTACCGGTTCTTGCAGCCGGCCAAGCACCCGCTCGACCATGCCCGAGCGCCCGAAGAAATCGGCCGCGTCAGCCTGCTGAAAAGCGCGCAAGCCCTTGTAGGGATTCTTGGTTTCGAGCAGTTCGAATTCGGAAAAGTCCAGTTCTTCCAGCTCCAGCTCCACGGTGGCGGTTCCACGACGCATTGCCTGCTGGAATTCTTTGACCAGCGAAATCGCATCCTCATAGCGATCGGCCGGTTCCTTGGCGGTGGCGCGCTGAATAACTGAATTAAATGCCGGCGGCAAATTCAGCGCATCGTGATCGATCATGGGAAGGGGTTCGTTGAGGTGCTTGTACACGAGCGTGGCAAGCGTTTCATCAGCAAAAGGCCGGCTGCCGGACAGCATTTCGTAAAGCATAATGCCAAAGGCGTAGACGTCGCTCTGTGGCCCGGCGCCTTCGCCACGTATCTGTTCCGGCGCCAGATAAGCGGGCGTACCTACCAGGTTGCCCTGCCCATCGCCGACATCGGCGCCCACTTCCTTGGCAATGCCGAAGTCACTGAGATAAGCGTTGCCGTCCTCATCCATAAAGATATTGTCGGCCTTGACATCGCGGTGGACCACGCCGTTGCGGTGGGCGAATGTCAATGCCGAGCCAATCTGCTCAAGAACTTTGGATGCCAGATCGGTTTCCAGCTTGCCCTGCCGTTCTATCAGATCGCGCAGGCTGCCACCGCGCAAATAGCGCATGACCAAATAAGCGCCGTCCGGATCCCGCCAATAGTCATATAAAGGAACTATATGCGGATGTTCCAATCGGGCGACGACTTGCGCCTCACTCTCAAAACGGCGAATGAATTCGGGAGAGTTAGCGTACTTGGGCTTAATGACTTTCACCGCGACATCGCGAAGGACGGTTTCTTGACGGGCGCGATAAACGACGCCGAAGCCACCTTCCCCCAGCAAATCCGCGATTTCGTAAGACTTGATTGACTTACCGGTTAACTCAAGTATTTCCATGAAGTTCCCCTGAACTGATCATTATTACAGTTTCGCAACATGCCGCCAGTATACCATAGGGTCAGCGAGACCACATCGAACGGCGACGGCCGCAAACCCTTGTAAATGCTTGTGGCTGGCCTGAACGTGAGTGGCGCTGATTCGCACCGCTACGGGCACAGTTAGGCCAATGTCTTGCGCGATGCAAATGCCGCCCCCGCGTTTACACATAATTGTCAATGTTACATCGTCTGTATCAAGGCGGCAAGTCGACGCCATTTGTCAGATTGGCATCTGCAACTAAAGTGTTAACTTTGTTCCGCTACTGATCGAGGTTAACCCGCGCCGTTTGAGCGAAGCATCGCGGTATCATGATAAGAGAATGCGCCAGAAAAGTCGTGCGCGACCTCTTTTTTCTTCCCTGACCAGGAGCTTATCTCTATACGAAAGACCGAGGTGCGCCGCAGTTCATCCGGGACCGGTGGGCGATAATCACGGCCGGCGACCACGTGTGGAGCATACTTGTCCAGCATCAATTGCAGTGCCTTCGTCGCTTCAGCCTCTTCGCTGATGATGCGCATGTTGCCGAAAACGGTCACGCCAGCATACTCCACGCTGAATTTGAGCGCTTCTGGGGCAGGCAGCAAGCGTCCCATTTCCATCCTTGTGAAACAGACTTTGTCGTGCTGCTCGCTCATGGCGCGCCGGAGATTCTAGCGCAGGCGTTGCCAATGTATATGCCCGAGTCGTACCAATGATAGAATGGATGTCAACTATTGTGTTCGTGTCGCAAAGTGCACTCAGCGGCGGGGATAATGGTACGAGTTGCCCTCAGGTCAAGTTTGCTTCTGTGGCTAACCAGCTTGCTTTTCACCTTGTTCGTCAAAGCGGCAACACCGCATCTACCCAAGGGCGAGCAGGCGGTCTTTGTCGCCAGCATCGGCGGCCGGCGGCAGCTGATGATTTCCGATATGTCCCGTGCCATCAGTTTTGACCTGCCACCCTTCACCGGCGACGCCTTTCAGCCGAGCGCGTCGCCAGATGGGCGAGAGCTCGTTTTTGTCTCCAATCACGCTGGCGACAATGAGCTGTTCTTGCTCAGGATCGGCAGCAGCGAGCCGCATCAACTGACTGACAACGACCATGAAGACCTGCATCCGCAGTGGTCGCCCGATGGCAGCGAGATCGTTTATCAGTCCAATCCACGCGGGATTTACCAGTTTTTCCTGTTGGATACGGCCAGCGAGGAATCAAGCCAGCTCACATTCAACGATGTGGCCTTCGCCCGACCATCCTGGTCGCCGGATGGCAAGGCGCTCGCCTATGACGCAGTCGGCGAAATATTCGTCTATGACATCGCCGGCCAGGAGAGCCGGGCGCTGACGCGGGATGACTTCTGGGATGTGCAGCCGGTCTGGTCACCCCTGGGAGACACGATCATCTATGACTCATATCGGAGCGGACGCTGGAATCTCTACAAGACTGATTTAGCCAGCGGACGAATCAGCGCCTTGACAAGTCCTGACCGCGACGAGCAGCACGCCACGTTCACCAATCAGCCGGGTCAGATCGCGTTCCAGTCTGTGACGCGCTTTCCTGGACGCCTTCTCCTGCTGGACTTGGCAGGTTCCTGGGCAATCCGCGCGGCGGCAATTCCGCCGGACTCCGGCAGTTCACTCTATCTGCTTTTCGGCAAGCGCGATGTTATAGACACGGATTGGACAGACATCCTGGAACCTGATTGGCTGCGGCACTGAGCCGGCGCTTGTCTCGCGCCTAGCCCGAACCCAGCGGCACTCCGTATAAGGCGAGGCTGTGGCGGTCGGTCGATATGGCGATCAAAGTAGCGTCCGGGCTGAAACTAATGTCGTGCACGCCCCCCTCAGTCTGGTATGTCGCCAGCAAACCATGTGTGGTTGCATCCCAGATGGAAAACGAGCCCTCGGCAGTGCCGACCGCCAGCATGGACCCGTCCGGACTGTATGCGAGTGATGTCGTGCTAATGGTCGGCTGCGGATAAAACGCGAGGGGTATCAAGGTCTTCGCATCGAATATCACCAGGTTTTCGCCTACGCTCGTGTAGGCAACCGCGACCATTGAGCCATCCGGACTGTACTCCAGCGCTAGTGGAGGCGACGCAAATTCTACGGTGCTTTGGCTCGTGCCGGCGCTAACATCCCAGAATTTGACCGTGCGGTCGTCAGCGCCGGAGGCAATTGCGTTTCCGTCGTATCTAAACGCTATGGCACGAATCAACCCATCGTGACCGGAGAGTACAGTGTGCTGCGAAACCGTCGGTATGTCCCAGACGATCGCAGCAAAGTTCCGGTCGACCTCAACATGCGTGTACGCCACCGGTCCGGCGCTTACAAAGCGATCCCCATCGGCGCTGAAGGCCAGGGCGGAAACCTCGCCGCCATGCGCGTTCAGATACAGCAGCTCGTCGGCCGCTAGCGCCTCGCCGGACTCAAGTTGCCAAAGATGCAGGCTGCCGTCCGAACTGCCGAAAAGTATTTGCGGTCGATCCGGGCGGAATTCCAGCGTCGTGATGCCAGTGTCGAATTCCAAGACTGATGGAGACAGGTTCGCCTGCCGCAGATTGTATATCCAGATGCTTTCTGAACCGGTCGCGCCAGGCAGGGCAAGGTAAGAGCCGTCAGTCGACCAAGCGTGCCGCGGCGCGAAATTGCCCTCGACCCGCGTGAACTCCTGCAGAAAACGAACGAGGTTGCTGTTGAGCGCTTCGCGACTGGGCAAAGCCTTCGGTTGTTTGGGCTTAACCAAGTACGCGCCGTCACCGGCCTCGGCGATGTAACCCGTTTGCCCGTTCACGTTAACCAGCCACCAAACATAGCCGTCAACACAATCCGGGCCAGCAGTGACCGGGAATGGCAATCCAGCCGGCACCTGCAGAAGTACTTGCCCATCAGTGGATGGTTGTCCGCGCAGGTTCAAGTAACCTTGAACGACTTCGGCCTCGACGCCATAGATGATCCGCGATCGCATGTAGGGACCGTCAGAGGCATCATCGGCACAGAGACGATTGGAGTAGGCAGCATCCAGCGGCGCTGTCGTCTGGTTGGGGTCGATCTCGCCACAGTAGACGACAATCGCGTTATCGGCCGATACACGATAATCGTAGGTGACATCGCTGTAGGTCAGCTGAAACTTGTAGCCGAGGACTGAACCAGCGGCGCCGGACACCGTCGGGCAGTCCAGGGCGGAATCGGGAAAGTTCGTCTGTTCCCAGCGCCAATTCGACAGATTGCCGACGCTGATCGAACGACCCAGTCGCGCGCCCAGATCCAGAAGAGCCGCATCGATCTGGGAGGGCGCTCCCTGCGCCACTGAAATTGTCAGGGACGTCAAGAATACCAGCACAAGGCCGAGCAACCACATGACCGTTCTCATTTGTATCTCCTCGAACAATGCCCGTTCAATTGGCGTATTATAACATCTCGGACACGGCTGGACGCAGAGCCTGCGCTTGCAACAGGCTGGAGCCATGACCGGTCTTGCAATCAATCACTGGCAATAGATCGGGTCGTTCACCGGCGATCTTCCCATGCTTGAAAGTGGGCAGACAATTTGCCACAATGAAACCGGAAGATAGTGATAGTCTGAAAAGAAGGCCGCCGAATTGAGCTCTGCGCTGGAATACGTGATACTCAGCCACGACGCTGACGAGCAAGGCGAAACGCGACGCAAGCTGCTTCTGTTCCATGGCGCGCTTCCGTCACTGGAGCCGGCGTTCTATGCGCAACTGGTTGAGTTAGAGCCGATGGTCGATTGCGAAGGCAAGGCTTGCCCGGCGCTTGCGCTGGTTGACTACGATGAAGAGCGAATGCTGCTGGTTACGCTCCAGCCGTCTCGCGATCGTGAGGATTCTTTCACCGATCACTACGTTTTCATTCCAGCCGACGCGCTGGTGGAATCCGCTGTTCAGCTTGAGCGTTGGCTGGCCTTCTTGCCGGAAGCCTCTCATGACATCAATGTGACGCTGCCGCTCCTGCAGCCGCCGGATTTCACGGCCATCAAGCGCGAGACGCGCGCCGACCACCTGGAGCAGATCCTTGACCAACTGCCCGCCGACAGCTTCGAACATGTGCTAGCCTTGCTGGGCGCCGTGATGGACAAGCGGACGCTGCTGATCCCCAACTATCCCGCGGACTTCAGTCAGCGCTTGGCGCTCGTATCGGGTATCCAGGCGCTTCTGCCCGGCAAGCTGGCGGCGCGCATGACCTTTGCCAGTCATGCCCCCTTCAAAAGCGAATACGTTCCGCAGCTGGCTTTCGTCGATGCGGCAATTGATGACTCGCCCTGGGTATACGATTGGCAGCATCCCCAGCTCCTTAGCGACGCCGCCGCGCATCCCTATATTGACGTCTTGCGCACGCTTTGGCAGGGCGATGTGCCCGCGCTGGCGGCGGAAATTCAGCGCTTGGCCGGACTCTGCGAGCCGGTCGAAAAGACATCTGATTTGGCGAGCGGACTGGAACGGCTGGCGGAACGTTACTGGCTCGACCGTCACGTACAGACCGAAGACGAGGTCTCGACCGAATTGATGATACGCATTCTGGAAGGCGCCTCCCCGTCGAGCCAAGGGTTGCGCCAACGCTACATTGAAAAGCTGCTGCACAATGCGCTACAGAACCGCGACGCGGCGGCCGGAAGGCAGGTCGCGGAAGAACTCGAAGGCGATGCCGAGCTGGAAAACTCCCTCGCCGGCGTATTCGACGAAATGCTGGAGAATCAGCCGGATGCCGTCTATGTCTTCATACGCAATCGCTTGCTCCACCTGGGACTGGATCAAGGCTGGATAGCGCGGCTGCAGACGGCAGGGCGGAACTCGCTCGATGTCGCCATTCAAGAGGGAGACGCCGGTACTTTGGCCGGATGGCTGGAATTGATCGCGCATGAACCACTGTCGTATCAGCTGCAGGACATCTTGCGCGAAGGCATTCTGGAGGCAAAAACACGAGCCTACGACGATGGCGAATTGGGCATCCATCTGATACTGATTGCGGCACGCCGCGTGCCTGAAATCGTCGATGACCTATACAATGATGAGCAACTCATTGACGCGCTGGAGACCAACGTTCGCAAGGCGCTGCAAAGCGCGTCGGCTGAGTCCCTCGAGCGTTTGATCGATGAGAAAGCCGAGTACTTTTTGCTCGCGCTTTATCACGGCATCAAGGTATCCGACAATCAACTGGTAACCGCGGCATCGGTCAAGCGGCTTTGGTCTCTGTATGAATCGGAAGAAAAAGTCGACCTGCCGGCATTGTATCGCGCGCCGGAATTGATCCGGCTGCTGGCAACTCAAGCCACACATCAGATGTCGGACGACGCTCTCGAAATCTTGTTCGACCGCATCATTAATTGCGATGATCGGCAGCTGATTGCGGACGCCATACAGCACCTCGCTGAACGCGAACTGCTCTTCCCGCGCCTGACTAACGCCCTGGAAAGCGACAGGCTGGCGCTGGAAAAGGTCTTGTCGATCATGAATATTGTGAGTGGCATCAAGAGTGCCGCAGCGCGCGATGTAATTGATGCCTTTTTCGACCTGCTTGACTATTATCAGTGGATTCCAGCAACGCAGCGAATGATGGAAGCGTTGGCGCGAATGATGGCCAAGCACCACGAAGTGCAGGTGTCATACCGCAATCTCTGGAAGCTGTTTGATAGCTGCCATGAATTGCAGATTGAAGGCGCGGCGCGCGTGTCGATCAGTCAACTCGTGCTGCAATATGCCGAGGAAGAGGACCTGACCGTGGTGGTGGAGGGTATAGGGCGCATTTGTGGGCAGATCGCCTGGAGCGATAGCTTGCAAGAAACGGTCAACGCCTGGTGGCGTGATTATACGCAAGTCTGCACACTGCCGCATTTGCAGCGGCTGCAAAGAGAACTCGATTCGCAGCGCCACCTCGAGGCACAGAAACACATTCTGAAGACGGCGCTGGCGATGCGCCGCTGGCTGCACAGCCGCGACTCAGCACAGTTCGCCGAGGCGATCAACACCACCTTCACGATCTTGGAGCATATCACCGAAGCCTTTGATGAGGCGCATTTTTCGGAAATCGACTCGCGAACGATTCGCCGGGAAGTTGATGCCGCAAGCCGCGGTTTGTCTTCAGAGGAGCGTCATATCCTGGCCAACAATCTGCGCAATATCGCGCAGCGCATTACTCAGATGGCGGAAAAACGCAGCAAGCCATCACTGATCCGCAGCGACGACAGCATTGACCGGCAGTTGACGCAGGGTGAGGCGAGTCCGCACGGATCGATTGATATGATGAAGTGGATCGCCGGCTACCTGGACGGCGCGCACCCTCATACTAACGACTGAGCGAATCAGTGTAGAATCGCTATAATTGTGGGCAGGTCGGCGTTCGGCCGCTTGAAGTTTGCGCGCTGAAGAAAGGTTCTGGCGCATGGAAAAGCTGTTTACCTATGGCACCTTGCGCGATCCGGCGACGCATCAGCAATTGCTGGGTCGGTCTTTGGGTGGGGGCGTGGCCGATACCTTGCGCGGTTATCGACTGGCAAAGTTGACAGGCATCCATCAAGTTTTCTCCATCCTTCAACCGCATCCCGGTTCGACTGTGGACGGCATGCTATTCGAGGTGACGCAGGAAGAACTGGAGCAATTGGACGACTATGAAGGCGACGCCTACCAGCGGGTCAGCGTCACGCTGGTGAGCAAGACGCGCGCCTGGGCATATCTCGAAAACCCCAAATCCAGTTTTCGCATCCACATTGAAACGCTGGATTGAGCCTGATCACCGGGTCTTGACGGCGATGTCCTTGAAACGCATGTGCCTGTTGAGGCGAATCCAACCAATTTAACGCATGAAAGTAATGGTATGACAAAGCTTGGTATAGGCGTTGTCGGCATGGGCTGGATGGGGCAGGTGCACGCGCGCTCCTACAGCCTGGTCCCACAGCGATTCCCTGAGGGCGGTGTAGCGGCGCGGCTGGTCATCTGCTCCGACAATGTTTCAGCCCGGGCGGAGCGCGCGCGGGAGGCGCTCGGCTTCGAAAGCGCAACGACGAGCTGGCAAGATGTCATCGCGCATCCCGATGTGCGCATCGTCAACATCGCCACGCCGAACAATCTGCACCTGGAGATCGTAAAAGCGGCGGCAGCGGCCGGCAAGCACATCTTCTGCGAGAAGCCGGTCGGCCGGACGCCAAAGGAGACCGCGCAAATCGAGCGGATCGCGCGGGAGGCGGGCGTCCTGAGCTTCGTCGGCTTCAATTATCGCTGGGCGCCGCTGGTGATGCACGCCAAGCAGTTGATCAACGAAGGCATGCTTGGCGACCTGACACACTATCGCGGGCGCTTTTTCAGCATGTATGGCAGCGACCCGCTGGGTCTGCTGTCCTGGCGCTTCGACCGCGAGATCTCCGGCTTCGGCGTGCTCGGCGATATTTTGGCGCACGTCAGCGATATGGCGCTCTTCCTCTGCGGCGGCATCAAGCGGTTGGTCAGCAATTCGCACACTTTCATCGCGGAGCGACCGCTGCCGATCCCGGGCAAGGGCACACACTACTCACGCGGCGCGCCGGACGATCCGACTGAGGCCGTCACCAACGAAGACTACGTGGGCGCCCTGGTGGAATTCGAAAATGGGGCGCGCGGCACACTCGAAGCGTCACGCACGATCTTCGGCCCGAAGAATCAAATGGCTTTCGAAATCAACGGGACCAAAGGCGCGATCAACTGGGATTTTGAGCGAATGAACGAATTGCAGCTCTACCTGCCCGGCGAGGACGGCCGGCACGACGGATTCATGCGGCTGGTCGGTGGCGATAAGTATCCCTACCATGGCAACTTCAATCCGGGCGAAGGCAGCGGACTCGGTTACGAAGATATGAAAGTGATTGAAGCTTATCAGTTTCTCAAGGCGGTGGCCTCGGGGCAGCAAGCCGCGCCTGGATTGGCGGACGCGCTGGCGGTGGCCGATGTACACACGGCGATGATCCGCTCCTGGGAGAGCGGCAATTGGGAAGATGTATCCAGCCTGCGAATCGGTTGAGGCGGGTGGCATCGTTGTATGGCACAATCACCTCGCTACGTAGTTACTTGAACGGATAGTCAAATGCCGCAACTCGCTTTGCGTGGCGCCATTTACACGCTCATCAATGACCCCTTCTTAAACGCCATTGATGATTGCGTTGTCCACCACGAGGACGGGGGCATCCTGATTGAGGACGGCCGAATCAGCGCGGTCGGGGCTTTTGGCGATCTGCGCGCGCGGCTCACCGATGAAGTCGAAGTGCTGCACTATCCCAACTCAATCTTGCTGCCCGGATTGATCGATGCACATATCCATTATCCCCAGGTGGAGATCATCGGTTCTTATGGCACACAGTTGCTGGAGTGGTTGAACAAGTACACCTTTCCGACCGAAGCCAAGTTCAATGACCCCGAACACGCGGCGCGGATCGCTGACTTCTTCATCGCAGAATTACAGCGCAACGGCACGACCTCGGCATCGGTATTTTGTACTTCAGCGCCCGGGTCGGTGGACGCGATCTTTGAGTCGGCGATGCGCCAAAATATGCTGATCCTGGCCGGAAAAATGATGATGGACAGCCACGCGCCGCCATCCATCCTCGATACCGCGCAGAACAGCTACGATGACACCAAGGCGTTAATCGAGCGCTGGCACAAGCGGGGACGCTGCCTCTATACGGTCTCGCCGCGCTTCGCCTTGACGAGCAGCCCGCGGCAATTGGAATTGGCCGGCGTTTTGATGCGCGAATACGACGATGTACGGTTACAATCGCACATCTCGGAGAACCGAGCCGAGGTCTCGCGTGCCGCTGAGCTGTATCCCAATCGGGCGAATTACACCGACATTTACGACCACTACGGGTTGCTTGATGAGCGTGCGATCTATGGGCATGGCATCCATCTTGCCGAAGGCGAACTGCGCCGCTTCCACGAAACCGGCGCCAAGATCGCCCATTGCCCGACCTCGAACTTCTTCATCGGCAGCGGACTATTCGACATCGAAAGCAGCAAAAGCGCAGCGCGCCCGGTGACGGTCGGCTTGGGCACGGATGTGGGCGGCGGCACAAGTTTCTCAATGCTGCAGACAATGAGCGAAGCCTACAAGATGGCACAAATGCGTGGCATCTCAGTGAGGGCGACGCAGGGCTTTTATCTGGCGACATTAGGCAGCGCTGAGTCGCTTGGCATTGACGACCGGGTTGGCAGCTTGCAGGCCGGATTCGACGCCGATATTGTCGTGCTGGATCCACAGGCGACGCCCTTGCTTGCGTTGCGCGCGCAGGTGGCGGAGTCGCTGGAGGAGCTGCTTTTTGCCTTGATGATCTGTGCTGATGACCGCGCGGTCGAGGCGACTTTTGTGGCGGGCGAACTGGTTTACCAGCGCCCCCTCAGAGATCCCTAGCGCTAACGCAGGGCGATTTCCCCCAGGACAGCATAACTTTCTCCATCCGCAATCAAGCGCGCGGACGGGTCATCAATGTCGTAAAGCCCGGCGACTAAACGATAGTCACCCAAGGGCAGACCGGACGGAATCGAAAGTCCGTGGTTATCCACAATGGATTCGCCCGGCGCCCATGTTGTCGTGATCGCCGAGCCGCCGGCCGGCTCGCTGTCGCGCTGCGCGACCAGAGCGCCCTCGCCATTGAGAAGCTGCAAGAAAACTTTGTAACGCTTGCTCGGCGTTTCGTCCGCCATCCAAACGAGCTGCACTTGCAGGACATCCTCAGCTTCGACAGTCTGAGAATTTATGGCATAGGCAGCCAGGGTGATTTGCTCGCCAAATGGCAGTTCCGGCCACTGCCATTCGTCAAATTGAAGCGGCGCAGCGTAAAGCGCGAAGCGGACATCCCCGAACCACTGCTCCCGAATCTCAAAAGCGTTTTCGTTAAGCGTCGTTTCGATAATGCGCTTCGGATCTTGCTGAACCGCGCCGTAAAACACCGTATGGATGCGGTTGTGCTCCGCCACAATCTGCAAAACTTGCCTTCGGGTGATGCTTTCATCAGCCGTGCTTGGCAACCCATAAACCGGCGCGGAAGCATCGTAGTAGTAGCGGAGCACCTCCTCGACGCCGAGCGCGCTTACAATCACCACATCGCCCTCGCGCAAGTTCTCCTCGATCTGTTTCACCAAACCGCGAAAGTCATCACGCTGATAATCCGGATGGTGATACAGCTTGTCCAAACCCTTCGCCATGGTCAGCAGGCAGAACGCCAACGCGCCGAGCGCCGCCAGCCGGGAGAATTGCCGCGACAACGCTCCGCGCGCTCGCCAGGTCCACAAGACCCAGAATCCCCGCCCCAGCCAAAGGGCAAATGCGAGTTGCGCCGGCAGCAGAAAACGGGTGAAGCGAGTCGTCAACTCCAGCGCGAGATAAATCAGCGCCGAAAGCAGGACCCAGATCAGCGGCAAGAGCGTATTCCACCAGGAGCGGGTCTTCTGCGCGCCGCCTTTCGCTGGCATCAAGCCAAGGAGCAGGAAGAAATAGATCGCAAAAATCATATTGCCCATGCCCAATTCGAAGGTGCTGCCGAAAGCGAAATGGCCCTGCAACCAGCGCAAGACGAGATCCGGCGGCGCAGCAGCGGAAAGATTGGGGCGGGAAAAGACCTGCAACAAAGTGTCCGGCAACCAGGGCAGAAAGGCGAGCAGGGACAAGAGGTTGGCGAGACAATAATCTATCAGTAGGCGCCGGACGACGATGCCGGCTTCGGCCTTCCGTGTCGCCCCCAGCCAAAACAGCGCCAGCGCGCCTTGCGCCAGCAGCACCAGGGCAAAAGCCACATGCGTATAAATGCCGATTGCATTGACCGCGCCCAAAAGGATGATGTAGCGCAGGCGAGCAGGACCCGACGCGTGAGCAGACAAATCGCGAAGAAAAGCAATATAGAGCCACATGCTCGCGCCGGCGATCGCCGTCAGCATGCCGTACATACGCGCCTCTTGCGCGTAATAGATGCTGAAGCTGTTGAGCGCGACCAGCGCCGCCGCTGCCAAACCAGCAGCGGGATGGAAGAGTCGCTGCCCCAGAGCGTAAGTCCAGGCAATGCCGATGACGCTGAACAAGGCGGAAAGCGCCCGCAGCGAAAACTCGGAAGCGCCGGCGAGATCCTCCCACACACCGAGCAAAATAAAATAGGCCGGCACATGCACATTAGGCTGCAAAGCCGGGATGAGCTCGGGCAAGGTTCGCAGTGAATGAGCGTAGGCGACGCCTTCGTCGTACCAAAGTGACTGCTTGCCGAGGCGGTGGAAGCGGACGGCGGAAGCAAGCAGCAAGACGGCTATCGCCAGGCCCAATATCAGCAGACGCACCATCGAAGCTCGCTCGACACTGGAAGAGACGCGTCTCGTGTCAGTCATCGTCGACGCGCGCTGATCGCGAGGCCGACGGTTGCCAAGACCACAAGGGCGAGACCTAATCCCAAGGTGAGCCAGGACAGCAAGCGAGTCGAAGTCCGGTCATAAACGACTATCTCATCAACTATGAGTGAATCGTCGCCGAAATCGATGTCGCGGGTTTGCGCCAGCCCGGGCGATAGTTCCATGCGCGTCATGCGCCAGGCGCCTGCCCCGTCTTCTTCGGACCGCCAACGGATATCCAGCGCCGTGCCATGCACGGTGAAATCCAGGCTGGTTTCAACGCGGACCGCACGTCCGAAGCGCGCCGTCTGATCGAACACTGCAACTCCCTCGCGCTGCACTTGCCAGGTCTCCGCCTGGTGCGTACCGCGATACAGTATCGGCGTCTGCGCATTGATGTACTCGCGAACGCTGTGGTAAACGGGTAGCGGCGTGAACGTTGGTTTGTCCGGCTGATAGTCGGGTTCAACCATGCGAAAATAGTAATACGCTTGGTCGGCTTCAAATGGGTCTTTGCGCGTGAAGAACCAGTACATGACATTGCCGACCCAGGCCCACTCCTGTTGCGCGCGATCGTAAAACGCTGGCATAAACAGCGCGGCCTGCTCTTGGGTGACATTGCCGTAGTTGCTGTAGAGCCTGATCTGTTCCGGCGGGAGGGTAGCGTCTAGTGTGGCATTCCAGGCTACTTCGCTCAACCAGATCGGCTTGTGCGCATCGCCGTTGCGCACCATGATGTCGCGATAATAGGTGTGACGCGCCACGTTGACGCTGGTCGCGCGCATACGCCGGTCGGTCGGTCCGCTGAATAAACCGTAACCTTGCGCCGAGAGAACGTCAAAGCAGTCCCCGCCTCCGTTGTCATAAAGCGCCTGCAGGAAAACGAGATCGCTCAGGTCACGCGAGCCATCCAGGGCGATCGTCGGGGCGATGGCGCCGCTGATGACGACGATTTCCGGATCGGCCGTCTTGAGCGCCGTATAAGTGCGGCAAAGCAAGTCGGCGTAACCGGCGGGATCAATAGGATTATTGCCCCATTCGGGATAGATATTCGGTTCATTCCAAATCTGATAATGGCGAATGCGTCCGCGAAAGCGCTCGGCCACGGCGACGGCGTAGTTGACGAAATCGTCCAGATCATCGGGCGGGGCATGGGCGCCGGCAGCCGGATCGGCGCGTGACCAAGCCGGCGGATTGCTCAGGCGCGCCATCAAGCGCAAGCTGTAAGATTCGACCAATTCGACGATCTGATCGTATTTTGCCCAGGAGTCAATCGTGTCTTTTACGCCATCGCCATCGTGATCCTGACGGGTATCGGTGAATTGCCCACGCCCATCGATCTCAAGATCTTCCCACGGGATCTCTTGCCGCAGCCAAACGAAACCGGCGTCACGGATCATGCCCAGCATCGCCTCGATTTTCGGGCGCTCAACTTCCTGCTCCAAAAAAGTATTGATGCCGTAAGGGATATCGGCCTTGTGATCGATTGGCGCCAGCGGATCGGTGTCAAGCGGATGGCGTATGAGATTGCCGGCCAGCTCAAGCATGCCTCGTATCTGCCCCAGCGTTTCTTCCTCACCGGTTTGCGACCAGAAGAATCGCCAGACAAGGCCCCGGCTGCGCAGATCAAAGCCGAGCAGCACGACCAGAATGAGCAGGACGAGAATCGCAAGTGCAACTCCTCGACGCGGGGATCGTCGCGCGTTCATTGATGCGTCTAACATGCGGCGCATTATAGCTATTGCGCCGACGATTGGAATAGCGCGGACGAGCCGGCGCCGCCCTGTGCGCAAGATATCGCAATCCCATCCGCTGCCGCCAAAGTCTTTGATTTGCGCCCAATAATATGGTTAACTTGATACACGTATTACAGGCTGCCCCATGATCTTTCGACTCTGCGTTGCAGTTCTGGTTCTTCTCATCGCGTCAGTCGGCTCACGCGCGCAAGGCATCGTTGAGCGCGCCGACTGCGCTACGGAACCGGACGGCTTCATTTCGCGCTGCGGTTATGTGACGCTGCCACAAGACTACGCCGATCCCAGCGCCGGTGTCGTTCAGATTTTCTACGCGCTGATCCAAAGCCGCAGCAATGAACCACAGCCCGACCCGCTGGTATACTTGGTCGGCGGGCCCGGCAGCAGCGGCTCGCAGCTGCTGCAGACCTCGTTCCGCGCCTATTTGAGCGCCTTCGCCGGCGACCGTGATATCGTCGTCATTGACCAGCGGGGGACCGGGCTTTCCAACCCGCCTCTTTATTGCCGCGAGGTGGTCTATCGCCTGGACGAGATCCTGGAAAGCCGTCATTTCGAGCATGCCGAATTGGTCCTCGAGATCTTGACCGACTGCCATCAGCGGCTGTCGAGCAAGGGTGTGAAATTCGAGAACTTCCACAGCGAGAACAACGCCCGCGACATCGTGCATGTATTGCGGGCATTGGGTTATGAGAAGTGGAATCTGGTCGGCGTTTCTTATGGGTCGCGCCTGGCGCTGGTGATTATGCGCGATCACCCGCAGTTTCTCCGCAGCGTGATCCTGGACTCGGTCTATCCGCCGCAAGCCGATATCTACCTCGACGCTTATTACAGCGGCGAACGGGCGCTGCAGGCGCTCTTCGACGCTTGCGCAGCGTCGGCGCGCTGCAACGCGCGTTATCCCGATTTGAAAGCGGTTTTCTACGCCCTCTATCACCGCCTGAACAAGACGCCGATGACGACCGTCTATACGCCACCGCGCTACAAGAAGCTCGAAATCGAAATCAGCGGCTATCGTCTCTACGATTGGATATTCAGCTGGCTCTATGAGGTGGATTCAATCGAACTCATCCCGAATATAATCTACGACCTCGAACGCGGGCGACCGGAACGCGCGGCGCGGATCGGCACGGCCTACGAGGCGACCATGACCTCGCTCAGCTTGGGCATGCATTACACGGTGCAGTGCCAAGAGGAGTACGGTTCGGATGCCTTTCGCGATTACGCTGGCATGCTGGCGGCCCACCCGCATTTGAGTGGTTTCCTGCGCTATCCGGTCGAAGGGACGGTGACGCTGCCGCGACTCTGTGCCATGTGGCAGGCGAAGGCGCGACCGGATCATGTGAACAATCCGGTAGCGAGCGATGTGCCTGTCTTGCTGCTCTCGGGAAATTTCGATCCGATCACGCCGCCGTCCTATGCCGACATGGCATACGAGACTTTGACGAGTGCCTACAATTTTCTGCTCCCGCACGTCGGGCACGGCGTGTTACGCTCGGACGACTGCGCAGTGCAGATTGCGCTGGACTTCATCAACGCGCCGCTCAGCGAACCCGACAGCAGCTGCATCGCCGAAACAGGCGCGATCGAATTTGAGTGATTTCCGAGCCTAAATCGCGGCAAAGTATGTTCGGTTTGTGGTTGTTCGCAATCGACATACATAGACCAAGACATAAAACTTATGTTAGCAACTAGAATACCAATCTTTCATCTACAGCAGCCTTAATAGTCCGTTCTCCTAAAGCTGCTCGTGGCTGCATGCCCTTTCACATATACAGTTCAGTCAAATTACATAAATACATACATTTGAGTAATAAACGATTAATCGAATAATTTGATTTGAATTAATCAATTACTATAGACAGGTTAATTGCGGAAAGTTATACTGCCCAGCCTTCCCACCCTACATCGCCGAGAAACACCCTTACTAACGTCAACTCAGGAGATTATCAGCTATGAAGCTAGGAATATCCTTGCGTGTGTTTATCTTGTCGATACTACTTGTAAGCCTTCAAACAGGAGGAGCGCTGCATGCCCAGAACTTGCCGGGGACAGAGTTTTCACCGCCCTTGCTCGAAACGTTTGAGCCGCTTGGCGACATCGTACTGCCCCGACTCTATCCGATCATAGCTTCTGATGTTTCGCCCACGCTGGGTGACGCGACCCTGATCAATCGCTTGAGGTTTATCGTGGCTCTCGCAATGGCAGACGCGGCGGCGCCTTATCATCCGACGGCGGTAGGCATGTATACGCGCATACCTCGCGTGCCGGAGTTGGAGCGAACCGATCGCAACATCAACACGGCGATGCTGCATGCCGCCTATCAAGCGCTTTCCGGCCTGCTGCCCGACCGCCAACCGGTCTGGCGCGAAATGTTAACCGACTACGGCTTGAATCCAGATGATGCCAGTCCTGACCTGGACTCACCGGTCGGCATCGGAAATGTGGCCGGCAAAGCCGCGCATGACGGAAGGCTGCGCGATGGCATGAATCAAACAGGGAATTACCAGGACACCACCGGCTACGCGCCCGTCAACTCGGCATTTGAGCTGCGCGATCCATCACGCTGGCAGCCGGGTCTCCGTCTTATGGGGACGGGCGTTTATACCGTCCAGCAGTTTGTTACCCCGCAGCTTGCCAATACCGAGCCCTTTGCGCCCTTTGACCCCCGCGAAATGCGGGTCCCGCCGCCGTCCGCAAGTGATCCGGAGAATTGGGAGGCTTACACCGAGCAGGTTGATGCGGTGGTAGGGACTTTGGCAAACTTGACGGATGAGCAGAAGATGAAGGCGGAGCTATTTGACAACAAAGTGGCTTCACTGGGCTTGTCTTACCTGGCTGTAGCGGAGGACCTGGATCTTTCGCCGGCCGATACGGTCCGCGGCTATCTAGTGAAATCGGCAGCATGGATGGATGCCGCAGTGGTAACCTGGCAAGAGAAAGCGCGCTACGATGCGGTGCGCCCTTTCAGCGCGATTCCGTATGTATATGGCGATGAACTGGTGACTTCCTGGGGCGGTCCCGGTGCCGGGACCAGCGAAATCCCCGCGAGTCAATGGCGGAGTTATCTGCCGGAAAACGATCACTCGGAATATCCATCGGGCTCGACCTGTGGCTGCTATGCGCAAGCGCTGCGGCGCTTCACCGGGACGGACGAGTTGGATTGGACCGTCAGCTACCCGCCCGGCTCCTCTCGGATTGAACCGGGCTTTACCCCGGCGCAGGAACTGAGCCTGAACTTCGCCACCTGGACGGATTTCGCCAGTGACTGCGGTAACTCGCGCCATTGGGGTGGTGTTCACTTTCCCGCAGCCGTGGAAGCGAGCGCCGCCTACTGCAGCGTCTTTGGCGATTTGGCTTATGAGAAGTACATGACATTGATGGATGGCACTGCGCCCCTTCGTGAGCCGGCGCAAGCGTTGGCTGTCGATCCCTGGCTGGCTGCCTCGCGACAATCATCCGCGCCGCCGATAACGATACCGGATGCGGATTGACCCACGCCGCTGACCTGCGAAAATGTCGCCGAGTCCATCAAAGTCACCGCCTTCAACAGCGGTGTGATCTGCAAGGGCGTGGATACCAGCGGATTGCAACTGCTGACCGGCTTTCTGGATGCGGTCTCGATTTCTGGCGAACTGGAAGAGGGCATACAAGTCTGCTTCCGGGATAGCGGTTCGCTTATCTTCCTGGATACGATGGAGTCTCCGCCACGCTTGACGGAATTGACATCGTATCATTTGTCGGACATGACCTGCGGCTGGACAGACCAGGTGGGTACGGTAGTGCTGGTTGCTTCGGCGCTTCCGGTTACCGCGACTGATGGCAATACCAATACGTCAGCCATCCCGCTGCCCAACTGCAAAGTCGTAACGACCACACGGGTAAACTTCCGCGCGACGCCGGCCGGCAACCAAGTGGGCGCTGTCATTCCATATAACACGAGGTTTACCGCGACCGCCAAGTCGGTGGGCTGGTACAACGTCCTAAACGGTGGGCAATCGGGTTGGATCAGCGGCGATTATGTTGATGCAGAAGGCACCTGCTAGCAGGAGAAATCCACAATTCGGGCGCGGCATGCACTGCTGCGCCCTTCCCTTTCTTCCGCCTGCCCAGTTCAAACTTGCACCGGCTGAATAGTCCGGCGTTTCGTGCTAAAGTATGTCGCGGATTACAGGACATCAATGGCGGGAAACGATGATCACCTTGACAGACATTCACGACGCGGCGGCCAATGTCGCCTCATACACTATCCGCACCCCGCAGCGCGAATCGCTCGGCCTTAGCGAGCGGCTTGGCGTAGCTGTCGAGCTCAAGCTTGAGATGGAGCAGCATAGCGGCTCTTTCAAGACGCGCGGCGCTTTCCATCAGATGCTTGCTCTGGGCGATGAGGCGCTCGCCCAAGGCGTGGTGGCTGTCAGTGGTGGCAATTTCGCCCGCGCGGTCGGCTATTGCAGTGGGGAACTCGGCGTCGATGCGATCGTCTGCATGCCGGAGAACGCGCCACTAGGCTCGATTGAGGCGACGCGCGACTATGGCGCCACGGTCGAGCTGCTGCCCGATGCCGTGGTCGCTTTTGCCCGTGCCGAAGAGTGGGTGGCCGACGGTCGCACCGCCCTGCATCCCTTTGACAATCAAGAGCAGATCGCCGGCAACGGCATCGTCGCGCTTGAAATCATGGAAGACTGCCCGCAGATGACCGACATTATCGTCAGCATCGGTGGCGGTGGCTTGATCGCCGGCATCATCGCGACCATCAAGGCGGCGCGGCCGGCAGTGCGGATCTGGGGCGTCGAGCCGGTGACGGCGCCGACCATGCGGCGTTCGCTCGACGCCGGCGAGATCGTGAACATCGTGCCGGCGTCGCTTTCCAAGACGCTGGGCGCGCCTTTTGTCGGGGGGACCGCGCTGGACTTATGCCGCACGCACCTGGCAGATCTGATCCTGGTCAGCGACCTCGATATGATTGCGGCGCAACAGTACTTCATCAATGAAGAGAACCTGCAGCCCGAATTGGCGGCGGCCAGTACACTCGCGGCGGCGGATTACATCAAAGATCGCCTGGATCCGCAGGCTCAACTGGTGCTGCTGATTTGCGGCTGCAACGATTCGGCAGATGACATCGCCGCTTATGCCGCGCTCCTGCACAAGGAGACGGGTCAGCTGTAAAGGCGCCGATAGAGATCGATTTGGCGTTCGCGCGCCGCCCGCAGCGCCCCGACGCCCTCAGCATCCGGCTCAACGACGCGGTGAATCGTCGGCGGATCGGCGTCGAGCGGAACCGCCTTCAGCCGGCGGCGCATCATCAGCGCGACGCCACGCGCCGTGATCTCGCTTTCCGCCAGCAGATGAATCGGCCGGTCGAAGGCGTCGGCGATCATCTGCGCCCAAGCCGTTGAAGCCTGCAACGCGCCACCGCCCGCCATCACCACCCCATCTTGCGCTTTGAGCATGTCGAAGATCAGCGACAGACGAATCGCCACCGCCTCAAGCTGCGCTTGCAGCATATCGATACGACCTGTGCTGCGGCGGATACCATGGATGGTGCCGGACGCATTCGAATGCCAACCCGGGCTGCGCTCGCCCGCCAGCAAGGGCAGGACCGTCAGCCCGTGTCCATCCGGCTGCCGGCTGCGCAGCGCCGCCTCCAATTTGTCTTCATCGAGTGCCAATTCTTCTACCGCCCATTGATAGACGTTACCACCTTCGCTGGTGGCGCCGCCGATGAGCGGCATGCCGGCGCAGATCAGGTAGCGCCAGAGCCCGTCCGGAACGCGGTCAATCTCGCTGACCACGCGCAAAGCGGAGGTTGTGCCGATGGTCAGTGCGATATGACGGGCGTCGACCGCGCCCGAGCCGATGTTGGCGACCGCGCCGTCACCGAGCGCCAGGAAAAACGGAATGTCGCGCAAGGCGGGCCAACGCTCGGCGTAGCGGTCGGAAAGCCCGTGTTGGACCTCATCGTAGTCCGCCAGCGCTGGCAGCTTGTCCAGCAGGGACTCACTGACAAGCAGACTGGCGTAGTCTCGATGCCATTCAAGTTGCCGGGTGTCCAGCAAGCCGGACCAACTCGCCACTGAATAGCTCATTGGAATGTCGCGGCCAAACCACTGCCGGTAGAGATAGCCGCCAATGTCGCTTACGCGGTGGATACGCGCCTCCGCGGCGGGGTTCGTCCTCAGCAGATAAGCATATTGCGCCGGCAGATACGCCGGGTGCAACATACAACCGACCGCCTGATGATAAGGATCGGCATCGCCACTCAGTTTTTCCAGGAGCTGCGGAATCTCGCTCCGACTGAGCGTATCGGCGTAGGTGAAGACCGGCGTACAGGCCAGACCGGCTTGGTCCATGCCCAGCCAGTTGCCGACGAAACTGGCCAAGCCAACGGCACGGATCGAGCGTGCAGCCTGATGCTGAAGCACCTCGTCGAGGCAACTCTCGACGAGTGATTGTATCGCCGCGGGGTCAGCGATGGCTTGTCCGGCGCTGTCTGTGAAGAAATCGTGTTTGCGGCTGCGGATCGAATCGCCGATCAGCTGGGCATCACCATCGAAAAGGAGCGTTCGCACCGATGAACTGCCGAGATCAATCACGAGCAGCGACATTGGCGGACGCTCCCAAGTCGAGTTGAGGCTGGATTACGCGTTCAGAATGGCTTCAATGCTTGCCAACTCCTCGTCGCTTAACTCGAGGTTATCCAGCGCCGCGACCGCGTCGTTGAGCTGTTCCGGCTTGCTGGCGCCGATGAGGGCGGATGCCATTTCCGGATGGCGCAAGTTCCAGGCCAAAGCCAGCTGCGCCATGTTCTGGCCACGTTCCCGCGCGATCTCATTCAGCTGGACGACCTTGTCGATCTTCTGCTGCGCCAGGCGGTCGCCCCATTCATGTTTGATCGCGCGCGAATCCGCCGGTGTAGCGCCAATATACTTGATCGTCAAAATGCCTTGATCCAGCGGCGAGAAGCTGATGCAGCCGATGCCTTCATCGCCCAGGACATCGAGCAATCCGTCTTCGATCCAGCGATCGAACATGTTGTAGCGCGGCTGATGGATCAGGCAAGGCGTACCGAGTTCTTTAAGAATGCGCGCTGCATCGCGCGTCTGCTCCGGTCTGTAACTGGAGATGCCGGCGTAGAGAGCGCGTCCGCTGCGGACGATCGTATCCAGCGCGCCCATCGTCTCTTCCAGCGGCGTATCCGGATCGTAACGGTGGCTGTAAAAGATATCGAAGTATTCCAGGCCCGTGCGTTTCAGACTTTGATCGCAGCTGGCGATCATGTATTTGCGCGAGCCCCATTCGCCATAGGGTCCGGGCCACATGCGATAGCCGGCTTTATTGGAGATGACAAGTTCATCGCGATAGGGCGCAAGATCCTGACGGAAGATCTGGCCGAAGGTGTCCTCAGCCGAGCCGGGCGGAGGACCATAGTTGTTGGCGATGTCGATATGAGTGATGCCGAGATCGACGGCGCTGCGCAGCATTTGCCGACTATTCTCCACCGTGTCGACGCCGCCGAAGTTCCACCAGATGCCAAGCGAAATCGCCGGCAAGAGCAACCCGCTGCGGCCGGTGCGCCGATATTTCATCGAATCATAGCGGTCGCCCGCCGCCTGATAAACCATTTGTCACTCCTCGCTAATTCTATAGTGGTGATAGCCGCGGTAACTATAGCGTATCGCCATTGAGTTCCCAAGTGTGGCGGATGTCGGCGCTCAAACGATGCTCGGTAGCGCGGCGGCAATATAAACAAAAGCGACACCGAAGTGCCGCTTCTGTTTCGCTGGCGCCTCCCCGGATGGGTTCAGCGCGATTTACATTGTTGGCTGCTGCGAGATGCGATGACCGGAAATCTGCCGTCGAAAAGTGTTTCTACATTTAGATTATCCGAATTGTAATAATGCTTAATGAATGCGCGATTAGCCTGCTCTCAGGATTATCTGCGCCGTGTTGTCTACCTCATTCGCACTCATGACAAGCGGGAGCGGCATGATACAATAAACGGCGTTCTTAACTGTAGTCACAGGATTCGACATGTCTCGTCCGCTTGCGAGGCTGCTTCTGCCAATCGGCGTACTGCTCATCTGCCTGACCGGACTGCCGATTACAGCGCAGGACAATTTCCGCGATGTCATTGAAATGTCAGTTGACGTCGGCTTCGATTCTTTCTTCCGGCCGGGCAAATGGACGCCGATACAGGTGCAACTGAAGAATAACGGCGAGTCATTGACCGGCCGGATCGTGATTCGCCCGGAGACATCGGGAACCGTGGTCGGTAATGCCTTTAGTACGCCGGTCGAGTTGCCAAGCGGCTCGGAAAAGACGGCGCAGCTCAATATTCGGGCGCGTTCCTTCCCCGACCGGATACGCGTCGAATTGATCGATGACGACGGCGCAGTGCGGACATCGCAGGAAGCAAGTTTGATCGATCTAGGACCGCAGGACCAGCTGTTTGCTGTGGTGACAGGTCCAAACACCGTCCCGCCAAGTCTGTCCGGTGTTCATATCGGCGGCAACGAAGCCGAGCAGGCGATCTGGGGGATCAAAGACATCCCCGAAAACGGCGCTTCGCTGGAATCGCTCGATATGATGATGCTTATCGGCATCAACAGTGAAGGACTATCAAGCAGGCAGCGGCGCGCCATCCGCCAATGGTTGACCAATGGCGGGCACTTAATCGTCGGCGGCGGACCCTCGGCGGGCATCAATGCGGCCGCTTTCATCGATCTGCTGCCGCTCGTACCGCGTGAGAGTCAGGCGATTGACGACCTGACGTCCCTCGCCCGATTCACGGGTGACAGGCTCGCGACCTTAGATGAACGCACGATCATCACCACCGGTACGCCGCGCGAAGACGCCCATGTCCTGGTTGCGCAAGACGGCATCCCGCTCTTGCTCCGGCGTTACGTCGGCGCCGGCCTGGTCGACTATATGGCGGCCGACCCGACCCTGCAGCCCCTGGCAAGTTGGACGGCGCTCAGCGACCTGTGGCTGAAAATGCTGGCGACGCGTGCGCCTCATCCGACCTGGCGCGAGGGATTTACGCGACCGAAATGGGGCGCGGAAGCGGTTGCCAATTTGCCCGGCGTTGATCTCTTGCCGCCGTTGCAGACGCTCTGTCTCTTTCTAACCGCTTATATCGTACTCATCGGACCGCTCAATTATCTGGTTCTTTCGCGTTTGCGGCGCAATGGATGGGGTTGGTTCACCATACCCGTGGTGATCATCATATTCACAGGCATCGCCTGGACCGTCGGTTTCAGCCTGCGCGGCGCCGAGATCACCGTCAGCCGATTGACCCTGGTGCAATCCTACGCTGATAGCGATGAGGCGCAGATGAATCAATTTGTCGGTTTGCTGTCACCGCGGCGCGCCACGTATTCGCTGGACGTGCCCGACGGATACATGCTGGCGGTTGCGGGCGCCACCACGCCAAGCAGCATTTTCGCCAGTAATACGATCCAAACCGCCACAGAGATATCACAGGGAGCGGGTTTCAGCGCGCAGGACTTCACCATCGATGGCGGCATCTTCGCCAATTTCACCGTCAGTGGTCACGTGCCGCAGCCGGCGATCGGCGGCGCTTTTACGCTTGGATTCGAAATACTGGAAAGCGGCCGGATGCTGAGCAGGTTCCAGGGCGTCATCAGCAACGACAGCGAAGTTACCTTGCGCGACGCGGTCGTGCTGGGCGCAGGCGTCTTGTATCGTCTGGAAAGCGATTTTGCGCCCGGCGATATCTTGACTTTGGGCGGCGAAGATCTGGAGGCGGATATCGCCGACGAGCCGGCGCAGCCCAATCCGCTTGAATTGAACGTCACTACGTTGGCAACGGGCATATCGCCCTTCTCGGGCAGCGACCGAAACGTCTCGATTAAGAATCTGCAGGGCGGCCGATTTCTGCGTACCCGCGCGTTCTTGAGGGCGGAGTCTATCGCGGAAAGGCAAGCTGTACGCGAACAGTCGTTCCTCGCCAGCTTCATGGTCGATCAATTTAACTCGACAGCGCGCGGCACGGGCTTGTACCTGGTCGGCTGGAGCGACGAATGGGCGCGTGATCTGGAGATCAGTGGCGCTGGCTGGACTTCAATTGATACGAGCCTGTACGTCATAGAACTGGATGTCGGGGTCGAATTGCCGCGCGAACGCGCCACCCTGCCATCGGAGTATTTCACCTGGATGACAATTGATCGGCAGGGCGTTGTCGACAATGGTACGGATAATTTCAGCCTGTTCGAGGACCAGGGCGCGGAATTCTTGTTCCATCCCCTGCCCGGCTTGGCGATGGATGTAGTGGATTCCATGCGCGTCGAGGTTGATCGCGGCGGCGGCTATGCGCAGTCGCTGAATATCGAAGTCTTCGACTGGCTTAACGGCGAATATGAGACCTACGGTTACCGAGTGGGTGATACGCTTGAGCTAGCCGACCCACAGCGCTTTCTGGGACCCGGCAAGGCAGTGCGGATTCGCCTGCAATACGGTGATGGAATCGGAACGGCGCGGGTCCGCAAGATCCGAGTCGACCAGACAGGCCGCTTTACATGACGACTCTCACGGAAGCCGACCGCTTCAACAAGGAAGACGCGATGGAATGGATCATCAAATCGGAGGCGCTGGACAAGTCCTTCGGCAGCTTTGAAGCCCTGCGCGGTATCTCGCTGGAAGTGCCGGCGGGTTCGATCTATGGCTTCGTCGGGCCGAATGGCGCAGGCAAGACGACCACGATGCGCATCTTGACGACCTTGACCCGACCGTCGGCCGGCGAAGCCTGGGTAGCGGGACACTCGGTTCTGGAAGATCGGCGAGCGGTGCGGCGCGCCATCGGTTACATGCCTGACGAATTTGGTGTTTACGAGGACTTGCGCGTCTGGGAGTATCTCGACTTTTTCGCCGCCTGTTACGACATTCCGGAGAATCAACGCAAGGTTCTGGTGGGGGATTTGCTGGAGCTGGTGGACCTGCGCCATCGGCGCGAAGATATGGTGGACAAGCTCAGCCGTGGCATGAAGCAGCGCTTGTCTCTGGCGCGGACGCTGGCGCACGATCCGGAGGTTTTGATCCTCGATGAGCCCGCCTCCGGCCTTGATCCGCGCGCCCGGGTCGAGATCCGCGAGCTGCTGGGCGAGCTGGCGAATATGGGCAAGACAATCTTCTTCTCCTCCCATATTCTCGCCGATGTAGAGGACGTCTGTTCGCATATCGGCATCATCGAAGCGGGCGAACTCATCATGCAGGGCGGCATCGACGAGTTGAAGCTGCAGCTGATGGCGCATCGCGAGATCATCATCACCGTGCTGGATCATGGTGCCGCCGAGACAGTGCAGAGCCTGGTAAGCAGCATCGGTAAAGTAGTTGCCTCGGAGATCATCACGCCGAAGAACGGGCGCGCCCGGGTGCGGGTTGATTTCGCCGGCACTGACCAGGAACTCGGCGCCTTGAGCCGACGCCTCGTTGAAGGGGATGTTCTGCTGCTAGGTTTCAATGAAGAAGAAAAAGATCTCGAGCACATGTTCATGCGTGTCACCCGCGGTTTGGTGACCTGAGGCAAAGGGAGACGATTATGGCGAGCTTCACGGCCCAGACGCTGCATTTTCCAGCCGACGACAAGGGCAGAGCGGGCGCTTTCGCCGCCCTGGATGCCAAGCGAGCCGGCTGGGATTCGATGAATTTTGCCGCGGTGCGCTTGGGCGAAGGAAAAACATTCGAGATCGCCATCGATGCCTTCGAATACGTCGCAGTGATATTGAGCGGACGCTGCAATATCCGCACGAACAAGGGTGACTTTGAAGGCGTCGGCCGGCGCGACAGCGTCTTCAGCGGATTTCCCTACGCCGTATATTTGCCGCCGCATACGGAGTTCGAGATCGAGTCCCGCAGTGAAAATTTCGAATTCGCCTCTTGCTGGGCGCCAACCGACAAAGAGAACCCGGCCAGGTTAATCACGCCGCAAGATGTCGAAATGCTGCTGCTGGGCGGCGGAAACTGCTCACGGCAGATGTCTCGTGTAATCGGGGGAGACTTCCTGGCGGACCGTCTGCTGGTCTACGAGTTGTACACGCCGGGCGGCAACTGGTCGAGCTATCCACCGCACAAACACGATACGCATCGAACCGACGAAAAGGGAAAAGTGCTGGAAGCGCAGCTGAACCGCTTCAGCTTCTACAAGTTCGACCGCCCGACCGGCTACGCATGGCAGCGCGTTTACAGCGCCGACAAGAGCTCGGATGTGACGATGATGGCGCGGCAGCACGATATCATCCTCATGCCGCAAGGCTACTACACGATGGTGAGCGCGCCGGGCACGGTTTCCTACACACTCAACTTCCTGGTCGGCTCGACGCGAGAATTGGCCTACAGCGACGATCCCGACTATGCCTGGATGCGGGATCTCATGACGGGCATGGATCCGCGCCTGCCGCTCGTGGACTTGGGTATGGAAGTGGGACACTAAGCGTCCCATTCATTTCATTCGCGAGTCCAGCGCACCCTCCTTGCCACCCCTCTTCGACGCCAACAAAACAATAAGCGCTATCGTTTCAGCAGGTTTCCGGCGGTCATGCTAGACTGAACCGCGAAGATGTCCACTTGTAGTATGAACCGGTAGGCAAGGAGTAAACATGCGTCGTCTAACCCTTTTACCTTTAACAATGATCGTCTTGATATCGATGGGATCAGCTGTTGTGATGGCACAGCAGATCCATGTGGTGCAGCGCGGCGAGACACTGTTTCGCATCGCACTGCAATACGGCCGCACCGTCGCCGAAGTCGCGCAGGCGAACGGTCTCGCGGAACCCTATACCATCCATGCGGGCAATCAGCTCACCATACCCGCGCCCGGCGGCGGTACCCAGGCTCCAGCCGCACCGGCTCCAGCGGAAACCCAGCCTACGGGCACAACTACGTATGCCGTGCAGCGGGGCGAAAGCCTGGCAATAATCGCGGCCAGGTTCAATACGACCTATCTCGTCCTGGCGCAAATGAACGGCATCGAGAATCCGGACATCCTTCATGTCGGGCAGGTCTTGCAAGTGCCGGCTCCCGCGGGAACGCCTGCGCCGAGCGCTGGCGCTGAACAGCCGCCGGCGGCACAACCGACGACCGGCACCTATACGGTCCAGCGCGGCGACTCTCTGGCAATCATCGCGGCGCAATTCGACATCAACTACTTCGAACTTGCGCGCTTGAACGGCATTACCAATCCGGATGTCCTGCGTGTGGGTCAAGTCCTGCAGGTTCCAGGCGCGCCGCCTCCACCACCAGCCCCCGAGACTGGCGGTGAGACTGTGACGACTGCTCCGCCCGCGACGAGTACTGCTAATACAAGCGGCTTTGAACTCGGTGGTCAGGCGCTGAGCTTCGCGCATCCCGGTCGCATGAAAAATGCGCGCATGACCTGGGTAAAGCGCCAGGTGAAATGGCACGGCAACGAATCGGCCGGCAACTTCCAGCACCTCATCGATAGCGCCCACAGCCACGGTTTCAAAGTGCTGCTAAGCGTGATCGGCGAGAAGGATCAGATTGCCGGCAACCCGGCGGGATTCTATCAGAGTTTCGCCAATTTCGTGTCCGGGCTGGCGCGCGGTGGCGCCGACGCCATTGAAATCTGGAATGAAATGAATATCGACCGCGAATGGCCATCGGGCCAGATCAGCGGATCCAACTACGTGCAAATGCTCAGCGCGGCCTACAATGCGATCAAGTCCTCCAACCCCGGCACAATGGTGATCAGCGGCGCGCCGGCTCCAACTGGCTTCTTCCAGGGCTGCGGTCCCGGTGGAGCCGATGATGACTGCTACCTGCAGCAGATGGCGGCGTCCGGCGCGGCAAATTACATGGATTGCGTCGGCGTCCACTACAACGCCGGCATCGTCTCGCCCGACGCGACCAGCGGCGCGCCGGTTGGCAGTACGGGTCACTATTCCTGGTATCTGCCGCGCATGATGCAGCTGTACCGCAGCTTCTTCCCCAGCAAGCCGCTCTGCTTCACCGAGCTCGGCTATCTGACGGGTGAGGGTTTCGGACCGCTGCCGGGTGGCTTCGCCTGGGCAGCCGGCACTTCGCTGGCTGAACATGCGGCATGGCTGGCCGGCGCTGTTCATCGTCTGCGCGGATCGGGCTACGTACGCATGTATATTGTGTGGAACGTCGATGCCACGCATTATGGCGCCGATCCACAAGGCGGTTACGCAATCGTGCGTCCCGGTGGCGGCTGCCCCGCGTGTGACACGCTGCGTCAGGCGATGGGTGGCTAGGCTCAGGCCGATTTGAATCTAGGGGCGAGGCGCCAGGCGTCTCGCCCTTTTTCTTAGCCGCGATACACGTAAGCCTTGTTGATACGACAAGCGTGACCAACGGACAAACTATTGGGGCGTGCCAGTGGCTCGTCCTCAATATGGCAAGCACGCGCAAAAGGGCGACCCAATGGCTCGTCCTCAATATGGCAAGCACAGGCAAAAGGGCGACCCAATGGGTCGCCCCTACAGTTTCATGGTCCGGTGAAAGCGACGCTGGAAGCTGGCTACAGCTGATAATCGCCGGTGACGCGTACGATTTTGTGGCTGTAGTTCTCGACGTATTCCATCAGTTTGGCTTGCAAATCCGCCCAGTCCGTGCTGGTGATGATCTCTCGCATCGAGTTTTCATCTTCGGCGATGGCGCCCGCCATGATGCGCGGGATATCGGTACTGGCGTAGACGTTGTACCAAGCTTCAATCGGCGTCAAGCCAAGTTTGGTGGTGTTGGGCACCCACTCACGCATTACAAATTCGAAATACTCCTGATCCAGGCCCGGTTTGATATCCCATTTCATCAAGAGTTTGACGTTGCCGTTTCGCATCAGCTTGCGCTCGCAAGGTAGGTCACGCTATAGCCCAACTATACCGCAAAATTATTGCCAACAGGTTTGAATCTGTTCAGTCCGTCGCAAACATTGAGCGCAGTTGAACGACCTGCGTCTGCTCAGGCAGGACGGAGGTCGTCACCCGCAGCGCGTCCTGCGCTTCCATATTCGCCACGCCAATGCCCTTGATAAAGCTGTCTACCGCCGTCGCAAAGTCGTCGTCACTGACGCCCGCCGGCTGCATCGGCACGACAAAGTTCGGCTCGATCATGCTGATCAAATCCGCCAGCTGATCGCCCCCCAATACCGTGCCGCCAACCGGCAGCAGAAGCGCGTGCACTTCATCGAGCTGTTCAATGATGGATTGATCCGGCAGCTGATGCAGATGGCCCAGATGTAGCAGATTGAGTTTGTTTGGATATTCAAATTGGTACGCGACATTGTCAAGCACGGTGTCGTTATCCGCATCATGGAGATGCAGGTCAATGCCGGTGACAAAGAGCTCGCCGATTTCATATTCGCCTGGTCCGGCGATGACGTATTGGTGGTCGCGAATCTGGTCCACCTGATGCGCTTTACGATCGTGGCTGACCGTGACCAGATCGGCTTTCAAGCGCTGTTCAGCCAGCTCCAGGGAGCGATGGGGATCGGTCACGACTGATGTGTGGCCGCGTTCGGTGATGCGAAAGCAACTGTAGCCATACCAGGATATTTCCACTCTGATTCTCCAGGTTTTCTTCGCCGATCGCTCGCCATTATTGGCATAGCGAGTACATCTTTAAGATACACCAGCGCGACGGGTAATGCCGTCCGTTGAGGCGCCCGTAAGCGTCCGCTTCCGCCTAGTCAGCAAATTTGCCCCACTCTTCCAGCGCTGCTTCCAATTCGCTTTCTGCCCGCGAAAACGCTTCACCCAAGACGCGCACCCTGACGGCATCGCCGGCCAGACTGGCGCCGTCGAGCTGAGCGCTGATCTCGCTCAAGTCGGTCTCAAGCTCGCCGATTTTTGCTTCCAGCTCAGCCGTGCGCCGCGCGGCCTCGAAGGGGTTCAAGCCGTGCTTCTTTTCCTTGTAGACGGCCGGCCCTCTGCCGCGGTAGCCAGTGGAGTGGTTCGAGCTTTTCACGGTCTGCGCTTCCAGGCGACGGCCACGCGCCCGCAGGAATTCTTGATAGCCGCCGTCACAGGTTGACAACTCACCCGGCGCAATTGCCCAAACTTGTGTCGCCAGCGCATTAATCAAATAGCGATCGTGGCTGGCGAGCAGGATCGTGCCATCAAAACCGGCGAGCACCGCCTGCAAAACCTCCTGGCTGTCGACATCGAGATGGTTGGTCGGCTCATCGAGCAGCAGCAGGTTGGCGCCGCGCAGCGCCAGTTTCGCCAACGCCACCCGTCCGCGCTCACCACCGGACAAGGACGAAACCGGACGGAAAACGTCGTCGCCGCTAAAGAGGAATCGCCCGAGCCATTCGCGCGCCTGCGAGATCGGCATCGGCTTGACATCGCGGACCTCGTCCACAAGCGTCTTTTCGGCGACCAGGTTTTCGTGCGCTTGGGCAAAATAACCGGCTTTGACCTTGGCGCCCAGACGAACCTCACCCGAAAGCGCCGGCAGATCACCGCTCAAGGTCTTCAGCAAGGTCGACTTGCCCGCGCCGTTTGGACCAATGATGGCCACCGTCTCGCCACGCAAGACCAAGACATCGGGTACCCTCAGCAGCGAATTCTCGGCATCATGGCCGATCTGCAAATCACGGGTCATGATCACCTGGTCGCCGCTGCGATCATAAGCGCCCATTTCGACGAACATCTTCTTACGCGTGCGCGGACCGCTCTCGAGAATGGCGCCGCGCTTTTTCATGGTTTCGAGTTTCTTCAGGCGTCCCTTGGCCTGCGCTGTCCATCGACTGCCCATGTGTCGGCGGATGTAGTCCCGCTCTTTTTCAATGAACTGCTGTTGCCAATAGTATTCGTGTCGGAGCGTCTCCCGCCTTTGGTCGCGCTGCTTTATATAGTTGCTGTAGTTGCCGCGATACACCTGCAGCCGCCGGTAATCAATCTCCCAAACTGTCCGCGCGTAATTGTCGATGAAGTAGCGATCGTGACTGACCGCCAGCACGGCGCCGGCATAAGATGAAAGGTGCTTCTCCAACCACTCGACCGCGCTGATGTCGAGATGGTTGGTCGGCTCATCAAGGACCAGCAGATCCGGTTCTTCCAGGAGCAGGCGAGCCAAGAGCGCTCGCGTCTTTTGTCCGCCGGACAATTCGGGCAGCGGCTTGTCATATTCGTCTGCTGAGAAGCCTAGCCCGCTGAGTACCATTCTGATCCGTGTTTCGTAATCGTATCCGCCCAGCCGTTCGAATTCCGCTTGCAAAGGACCATATTGTTCCAGCGCAGCCTCGAACTGATCGGCGTCGCCCATTTTCCCCTCAAGTTCCGACATTTGCGTTTCCATCGTCCGCACTTCGTCGAAGGCCCTGAGCTGCTCCCGCCACAGGCTGTGATCACCAGCTAGTTCCGGACGCTGCGGCAGGAAGGCCAGGCGCAATCCACGGGCGCGGCTGACGCCGCCGCTGGACGCCAGATCGATGCCCGCGAGGACGTTGAGCAAGGTCGTCTTGCCGGCGCCGTTGGGGCCGACCAAGGCGATGCGCGCGCCGGCCGCTATCGCGATGGTGACGTCGCCGAAGACCTCGTCAGCGCCGTAGAATTTGCCCAGGTTCTGGGTGGTGAGAAGGGACATATTGCTCTTGTATGCGCCGCCTACACAAACTGTGACATTATAGCACGGCGCGGCCTGTCGTATTACTGCGGTCTGCCAGGGCGAAAATGAGCCGATTGCGACGCAGTGATAGACGAAGTACAATGCGCTTTCGCACATTCGTTCTTAGCGAAGCTAACAATGATTGAGCCTTCAACCCAGCGCAAAAAGTACAGAAGGCGGCGGGTACTCTACTGGCTGCTTGCCGCATGCATCCCGCTTATCATCGTGGTTGCATTCGTGCTGCGCGTCTTCGCGTTGGGAAGCAGCGCAAACAGTCGTCTCGCGCCGCAACGCGAATCATCTTCAACAGCTCCCCCAGTCGTCGCCGAACGCTTTCCATTTGGCCGGGGCTACAAGGGAGACGGCTGGCAACTTTACTTCAATGAGCCGGACGCGAGTGTCAATCGGGCTGACTACGAGGACGGCCTGGATGCCACCCTGAGAGCCGCTATCGCGGCAGCGCAGCATACGCTCGATATCGCCGCCTTCGAGTTGAACAGCGATTCGATTACCGAGGCGATTCTCGACGCCCATGAGCGCGGCGTGACGGTGCGCATGGTGACTGATGACGCGCACGGGCTTGAGGACGATAAGAACCCGCACCTGCGGCGATTGCGAGAGGCAGGCATTGCCGTGGAACACGATGGTCGCGGCGCTCTGATGCACAACAAGTTCACGATAATCGATGACCGCGAGGTTTGGACTGGTTCCTGGAATTACACCATCAACGGCACCTATCGCAATAACAACAACGCCTTCGTCATGGAAAACGTGCCTGCTGCCCGGGCCTACGGGCGAGAGTTCGACGAGATGTTCGAGCGCCGTGAATTCGGTCCCCGTTCGAGCGATGACGGAATTCTCAGCTTCGCACTTGGCGACGGCGAGATCAGCATCATCTTCGCTCCGGAAGGGGATGAAATCCGCGCGATCAAGGCGGAGATCGCGCGAGCCGAGAAGGCCATACGCTTCATGGTCTTTGTGTTTTCGCTCGAGGAGTTGGCGGAGGCGATGCTCCGTCAAGCGGCGAATCCGGCCATCAAAATCGAGGGACTATTCGAGGAGCGCAACAGCACGGCAAACTGGAGCCAACTACCGGCGCTGCGCTGCGCGGGCGCATCAATACGGCAAGATGGCAATCGCTATCTGCTGCACCACAAGGTCATCATCATTGACAACAATACGGTGATCACCGGCTCGTTCAATCTTTCGCGCAGCGCGGCCGAGCGCAATGACGAAAACATCCTGATCATCCGCGAGGCGACGATCGCCGGCTTGTATATGGACGAGTGGCGGCGCATGTGGGATAGCGCGGAAGAATTGGCGCCGGATGAGGTAATCTGCAACTAAGCGGGCTTAGTCCGGCATGCGCGTAAATGCAGCGGCGATTTCTTGGGCTGGCGCTCGATTTCGCGGCGCGCCTCCAAATCCAACTGGACCGCTTTGCAATACCAGCGAACGGAACCGGGCTTGGGAAATAGCGCCGGCGGGATGTCAGCGTTGACGAGGTAGCCGCGCACCCCCTCCTCCAATTCGGCGAAGGGCATCCATTCGATATCGGAAAGTACCGCCAGCATAGCTTCGCGTATGATGTGGTATTTCTCGGCTTTGAGGTTTTCGCGATGTTCGGGATGGTTGGCATTGCGCGCTCGAATGCTGGTCATCTCATTGCCTCCATTTCAGAGCGTTGACAACTCGCCCGCGCGCGCGGGGTCCGCGGGCCGGCGGACATTGGCCGAGTACAGATTCGGGTCAAGATGATAAGGAAATCGCTTCGTGGAGTCGATAAGTGTCTTCCTTGCGGCAGAGCTGTGTGCCCGGCGTCATGACCGCTGCGCTGCCGGCGGCGACGCCAAATCGAACGGCATCCAGCAGGTCTTTTCCCTGCGCCAACGCCAGTACGATGCCGCCGACCATGCTGTCACCCGCGCCGACCTTGCTGCGGATCGGCACCAGCGGCGCGCGCAAATGAATGTAATCCGCGCGAGTGATTAGAGCCGCGCCGGCCGCGCCGATCGACACGACGATCACTTCGGCTAGCCCTTCGGCAATCAGTCGCCGACCGGCCGCTTTGATGTCGTCCTCGCCACTTAGCTTTTCCTCAGCCAACAGCTCCAGCTCGCGCAGATTTGGTTTCAACATGTAGACGCCCTTGCCGATTGCCCGGCTCAATGCGTCGCCCGCGGTATCCAGGATGACGCGGATGCCATATTCTCGCGCATAACGAGTGATTTCCCCGTAGAACTCCGCCGGCACGCCCCGCGGGAGGCTCCCGCTCGCGACAATGTATGCCGGGTTCAGATTAAATAGCGTCTCCAAACAGGCGCTCCACTCTGCCGCGCTCAATTCGGGCCCCGGCATAGAGAAGCGATACTGCAGCGCGGTTGTCGCCTCATAGACCGTGATGCTCTCACGCGTGATGCCGGCGATGGGCGCCGGATAACTGTCGATGCCTTCTGCCTTGAGCAGACCTGTGAGCATGGTGCCCGTGTAGCCACCGGCGGCATAAACGGCGCTGGACGCGCCATCGAGGAAGTGAATCGCGCGCGAAACATTGATGCCGCCGCCTCCGGGATGAAATCGTGGAGCGGCACAGCGCAGTTTGATTTCCGGCGCTACCGAGCCGATGCTTGTGCCGACATCCAGTGCCGGATTCATCGTTAGGGTGGCGATCTTATCCATTGGCATTGGCGGTTCCCGACCAAACGAATTCCGCCCAGTTTATCCGGGGGCTAGCGCATCAACCAGCCTGTAGTGCCTGCACCTCGACCGCGCTATGACCGCGAGGCTTGGCGCGCCAACCAAAGATCCATACGCCCGCAAATTGGCGTAGACAAGTTTCAAGCGAATCCGGGCAGCGGCGGGTTACTTTAGGCGACGATTAACCTATAATCTTTTTGAGTCCGTATTCTCGTCTATCTCAATTGAGGCTAGCTTGATGCACGTTTATCTCATACGACACGCGCAATCGAAAAACAATGCCTTGGCCGCCGAGTCAATCCAGCGCCGCGAAGTCGATCCCGATCTGACCGCGCTCGGTTATCAACAGCGGGATCGGCTGGCGCTGCACCTGGCACATGATTTGGATGTCAATGGCGCCGGCTTTCAGATCACGCGCCTTTACACCAGCGCCATGTATCGTTGCCTGGTGACCTCGCAATCCGTGAGCGCGGCATTGGATCTCCAGCCGACGGTCTGGCCGGATTTGCACGAAATGGGCGGCATGTACTTGCAGCAGAACGGGCAAGTCTGTGGTTTCGGCGGCATGACGCGGTCCGCGATATTAAAGGAATTCCCCAATTATCACCTGCCGGAAGCCATCACCGAGCAAGGCTGGTACGATGCCGCGATGGGTCATGAGCCGCGAACGCACAGTTGCTATCGCGCAATCAAGGCTGCCACCGAGCTGCTGGACTGGAGCGACAGTGACGAAGTGATCGCCTTGGTCGCACACGCCGGCTTTATGGATTTGCTGCTCAAGGCGATTTTCGGTCAGCTGCCGTCCCGTCCCCACTCGATGCGCTATTATCATGACAATACCGCCATCACGCGGGTCAATTACCACACGACAGGTCCGACATTGCACTACATGAATCGGCTGGATCACCTGCCCGCGGCAATGCGCTCGTTCTAACGATATTCGTCGTACATGAGAGGGAAGTATGAAGCGTCTTCATGAACAGGTAGCGGTGGTGACGGGTGGTGGCGGCGGCATCGGCAGCGCGATCTGCCGGCGGCTGGCGGACGCAGGGGCGCAAATCGTCGTCACTTACAACATTGACCAGGGCAAGGCGCGCGCCGTGGCGAATACCTTGTCTGGCGGCAATCACTTGATCATACGCTGTCCTGTTGGAGACAGAACGGCACAGGCGACGCTCGCGCAAACGATTGGCGAGAATTACGGGCGCCTCGATATCCTGGTGAATAATGCCGGCGTAACAAAGCCGGTGCCTCACGATGATCTGGATGCCTTGGACGACGACACGATCGACCACATCTTTCGCGTCAACTGGCGCGGTTCCTTTGCGTCAATCCGGGCGCTGCAGCCTCTCCTTGCCGACGGCGACGGTGGTGTGGTCATCAATATTTCGTCTATTGCCGGGCGCACAGGCGTCGGCAGCAACGTGGCCTATTGTGCCAGCAAAGCCGCGATGGACAGCATGACCCGCTCGCTGGCGCGCGCATTGGCGCCGCAAATTCGCGTGCTGTCAGTCTCGCCCGGCTGGGTCGATGGCGAATACGCCCGGCGCATGCCGCACGCGCTGCTCGTCGAGCAGGAAGAAAGGACGCCGCTTGGGCGCATCGCCGAAGCGGACGACGTGGCGGCGGCGGTCTATGCGGCGGTGGTCCACTTGCGTTACAGCACTGGCGACATCATCCCGGTGGATGGCGGGCGACCGCTGCTGTAAGGGCTGCGGGCTGACTGGCCACGGGCGAAACACGTTGCTGGTTTCGTAATTGTGCCGCGCCAAACAAAACCTGGCAGCGTCCTGCACCTGGGATAATTCGCTATCGGACGATCCGAAATATGTGGTTTGGGGCGAGGGCACAGCAGACGAAATGTGCTTCGGCACGGTAATGGTGCTGAAGCCCTAGGCTCAGTCCCCGAACAGATTCATCATATAGTCGGTCGACATGCCCTGGGATTCCAGGTGGGTCTTCAGCTTGCGCCGCGCATCATGGATCAGCTTGTAGAGCGCGTTGCGGTTGGTGCCCATGCGCTCCGCCAGCACATCCATCGGGATGCCTTTCAGCGCGACAGCGACCAGCGCCTGATACTGTCGCTCGGTCAGCGCCTCTTTCAGCGCCAGCTCTATCTTCTCCATAACGTCATCGCGCTCAGCGACTTTTTCGGGTGTCGGCGAAGGCGGAGACGCCAGCCGGGCGGACGCGGGCAGCAGGTCACCATCGGCGGTCAATTCGTCCAGGCTGAAATCGCGATAGCGCGCGCGCCGCAGATCGCTGATGGCCAGGCGGACGGCAATTTTGTTCGTCCAGGTGGTGAAGCGGCTTTCGCCACGGAAGTTGTCCAGGTTGTCCATCACGCGCAAGGTGGCGTCCTGCGCCAGATCTTCAGCCATTTGGACCAATTCCTGCGTCGCCAACCCGCGAAGATCGCTGCGATCCTGGCTGAGGTAAAAATAGATGCTGCGCTGCAAGCGTTTGCGCAATTCAGCCAAGGCATCGGACTGCGCGCCCGCGTCGGCCGCCCTCAGCGCTGCGATCCATTCTTTGTTGCTGCGTTCGGTCATGAGAACGGCTGTTAGTCTGCGATAACTTGAGTTTAGTGTCACCTTTAATGATACTGAAACAAGGGTGAATATTCAGCGTCGAAGCCGTTAAGATGGCATTAATTCTGGCGCAGGGCTAATTGTAGTGGCGACAAGCGATACTGGACTGGACGAAAGCCCCTGTCTGACATCAATTTATCACCTTTTGTCGACCCGACGGGTCTATACTAATGAAGCGACAAGCCGAAAATCGGCGAAACGTGGACCGAAATAAATCGGAGTTGCGTACATGAACAACCGACCAGAGCCACCCAAACATGTCTCTGAGGGTGGCAAAGATGGCAAGAAAAGCAGCGATGGAAACAAATCGCCCTTTGGTAATCCCAACGCCCAGCGCGTGTGGATCGTGCTCGGCATCATCGTACTGGTGGTGTTCCTGCTGGTATTCAACGGCCGGGCGGCGGTGCAGTTCGGTAATAGCTGGCCGATGAACCGGCTGGCGGCTGATATCCGAAGCGGGCGCGTGGAGCGGGTTATTGAGCGCGGCAGCCGGGAGCTGCACGTATCGTACACGGACAACACGACCGAGACCGTCTACAAGAATCCGTCATCGGATTTCTTCGCCCAGCTGGAAGCGCTTGGCGTGGCCGGCGCAGCCTTGGACAACGTTGACTATTTCTACGAACCAGCCGACGACTCTGCGCAGATCATCTTCCAGATCCTGCTCGGCGTTGTGCCGATCCTGATTATCGTCTGGTTCTTGTGGCGCATGATGCGGTCGATGCGCGCCGGGCAAGACCAGGCGATGAGCTTCGGCCGCAGCAAGCCGCGCGTCGCCCGTGACATGGAGCGCCCGCAGGTGACGTTCAAGGATGTCGCCGGCGCTGACGAAGCGAAAGAAGACTTGAAGGAAATCGTCGAATTCCTCAAGGAGCCGGAGAAATTCATACGGCTTGGCGCTCGTGTGCCCAAGGGCGTGCTGATGGTGGGCCCGCCCGGCACGGGCAAGACCTTGATGGCGCGCGCCGTTGCCGGTGAAGCCGGCGTCCCGTTTTACAGCATCTCCGGCTCAGAATTTGTCGAGATGTTCGTCGGCGTCGGCGCCAGCCGCGTCCGCGACCTATTCGAGCGCGCCAAGGCGGAAGCGCCCGCCATCGTTTTCGTCGATGAGATTGACGCGGTAGGGCGTCATCGCGGCGCTGGACTAGGCGGCGGGCACGACGAACGTGAACAGACACTCAACCAGATTCTGGTCGAGATGGACGGCTTTGACAACGATACCAACATCATCATCATTGCCGCCACCAACCGACCGGACATCCTTGATCCGGCCTTGCTGCGACCGGGCCGTTTTGACCGCAAAGTGGTGATGGACAATCCGGATGTCAAAGGACGGCAGGATATCCTCAAGGTGCATTCACGTGGCAAACCGCTGGCCGGCGATGTCGATGTGGAAGCGCTGGCAAAGATCACAGCGGGATTCAGCGGCGCCGACCTGGAAAACCTGGTGAACGAGGCGGCGATCCTGGCGGCGCGGCGCAACAAGAAGTCCATTAGCATGAGCGAAATGCAGGAAGCGATGGAGCGCGTGGTCATGGGACCGGAACGCCGCAGCCGCGTCATCACGCCGGAAGAGAAAGAGAAAGTCGCCTTTCACGAAGCGGGGCACGCCCTGCTCTTCCACCTGCTGGACAACACCAGTCCGGTGCATAAGATCACGATTGTCTCGCGCGGGCGCGCCGGCGGCTATGTGATGCCTCTACCCGATGGTGACGATATGTTGATCACGCGGGACAAATTCGAGGACGATATCGTCGCGGCGATGGGCGGACGGGCGGCCGAAGAGATCATCTACAACCAGTTCACCACCGGCGCGAGCAATGACTTGCAGCAAGCCACCCGTATGGCGCGGGCGATGGTGACGCAATTTGGCATGAGCGATCTGCTTGGTCCGCGCTCATATGGCAATGGTAGTGGCGCGGTCTTTCTCGGGCGGGAGATCGCCGAGCAGCGCGATTACAGCGAGCATTACGCCCAGAAGATCGACGACGAGGTCAAGCGGATTCTGCAAGCGGCCTATCAGCGGGCGAAGGATCTGTTGCTGGAGCAACGCGGTAAAATGGAAGAGCTAGTGGAAATCTTAATCGAGCGCGAGACGCTCAACGCCGAGGAGTTCGTCACCATTGTGGATGGTCCCTCAGCTGCGCCGGCTACATAATCCGCGCCATCAATCACCAATGTAAGGGCGAGCCCGCGGCTCGCTCCTTCTAAACGGCTACGAAGGATTTCAAGCGGCAGTTTGAGACTTCTACGCATCATGTTAGAATAGGTGTGCTATTCTATACTGGTTTCACGCGGTCGATGGGGACAGCTCTCAGTGCAGTTCATCAACAAGCAAAACAGTTCGATATACGACATCTTTCTATCGCACGCGTCTGAAGACAAGGACGAAGTAGCTCGCCCTCTAAAACACATTCTCGAAACCCGCGGCCTAAGAGTCTGGTTCGACGAAAATGAAGTTAAGATGGGCGACAGTCTAGTTGCAAGGTTAAACGAAGGCATCAATACCAGTAAATACGGAATCGTGGTTTTATCCAAGATGTTTTTTGCTAAGCAGTGGACAATTCATGAACTTGACATGTTGGAATACCTGTGGGTGACGGAGAATCGAGTAATTTTCCCAATTTGGCATAATATCACGGAAAGCGAGATTAGGTCTTTCCGCGCGTCGCTGGCAAATAGAGTTGCTCTATGTACGGAAACGCACACGGTAGCACAGATTGCGAACGAGATTCATGAGGTCGTTATGAGCTTCAACTCCCAGGAAACAATAACTGACGACGAGCTAGAATTTGTTTCTAGATAAGTGCTTTCTTGGTTCGACACAGGGGCTGCAACCATTGAGTAGAGCCAGGTGCCGTAAAACAAGCATGCATTCGCGGATTTCGACCAGCAAAAAGCTCAAAGAAGGGAGCGTCGTGAGGTGCAGTTTATCAAGCATGATTTAGGGAACAGAACCGGTGGCGAAATCGTGGAAGTGACTCTGTCAAACGCCGCCAACGTGCGCCTTTTGAATAGCACGAATTTCCAAAGCTATAGAAGTGGGCGACAACACCGTTACCACGGTGGCTACGTAAAAACATCCCCGTACAAGTTAACGATTCCCCACTCTGGGCATTGGTACGTTGCCGTAGACCTAGGCGGCCACAGCGGCCGAGTTGGGTCGTCCGTCCGTGTGCTTCCTGGTAAGTTACGTCCAGCACAGGAGACTCCTCTGGCATCAGTTCCTACTTTGGTTAGGAATGAGAACAATGTCGTATACGATGTCTTCATTTCACACGCCTCCGAAGATAAGGACGAAGTGGTCAGACCGCTCGCACATGCGCTACAAGCAGGAGGACTGTCAGTGTGGTTCGACGAATTCGAATTGAGTATCGGGGACAGTCTGCGACAAAGTATTGACAAAGGAATCGGCGCAAGTCGGTTCGGAATCGTGGTGCTGTCGAAAGCCTTCTTCAACAAGGGGTGGACCAACTACGAATTGGATGGATTGGTAACCCTAGCAGTAACTGGAGATCAGGTATTGCTTCCCATTTGGCACAATATTTCTAAGGACGAGGTTCTGTCTTACAGCGCATCACTGGCTGACAAACTTGCCCGGAGTACCACAACTCATACGATAGACGAGATAGCCAACGAAATAATCGACGTAGTTGTAGATGTGTCTGAATAGTCGCCAGACTGACTAGAATCAGCATAACTTCGGGGATTCCGAACTTTACGTAAATCGACCTAAGTTACCCGGTGACAACTCACATAGTGATCCGGGTGGACCTCGATCAGAGGCGGATCGGGCTCCTCGAAGCAGAGATCAAAGCCCACGGGACAGCGGGTGTTGAAATTGCAGCCCGTCGGCGGATCGGCTGGGTTGGGCAGGTCACCGGCGATGATGATACGCTGTCGATTCTCTTCGACAACCGGGTCCGGCACGGGCACGGCTGAGAGCAGCGCCTGCGTGTAGGGGTGCTGCGCGTTCTGGTAAACTTCATCGACCGGACCGAGCTCGACAATTTTGCCCAGGTACATGACCGCCACGCGGTCACAGATATGGCGTACCATGCTGAGGTCGTGGGCGATTAACAGGTAGGTCAAGTTGAGCTCGTCTTGCAGTTCCTCCATCAAGTTGACCACCTGCGCCTGAATCGAGACATCAAGCGCCGAGATCGGTTCGTCGGCGACAATGAAGCTCGGCTGCAGCGCCAGGGCGCGCGCTATGCCGATGCGCTGTCGTTGACCACCGGAGAATTCATGCGGATAGCGGTTGATGAAATAGGGATTCAAGCCCACCCTCTCAAGCAACTGCTCCACATACTGTTGCCGTTCCTTCTTGTTGGCGTACATCTTGTGGATTTGCAGGGGCTCGCTGACGATGCTGCCGACCGTCATACGCGGGTTCAGGGAGGCAAAGGGATCCTGAAAGATGATCTGCATCCGGCGGCGCATCTGCCGCAGATCGTTGCCCGTCATCGTCGATAGCTCTTGCCCCTCGAATTTGACGCTGCCTTCCGTCGGGCGATAGAGCTGCAGAATGGTGCGGCCCGTGGTGCTTTTGCCACAGCCGGATTCACCGACCAGGCCTAAGGTTTCGCCGCGTACCACATTGAAGCTGATGCCATCCACCGCGCGCACCGCCCCGACCTGTCGTTGAAAGACGATGCCAGCCGATATTGGAAAGTATTTCTTCAAGTTACTGACTTCGAGGATGTAGTCATCCTCATCTTGATGCTTAGGCTTATCGACCGCCATAGCTGGACTAGACATTTTATGCTACCCCCTCACGGATATCGGCCCAACAGGACATGATGTGCGCGTAATCCCCGCGGGCTTCCGGCACGGTCTCCAAAGGCGGGCGCTCTCCCCAGCACTTCTCCAAGCCCAGCTCCTCCCGCACATCACAGCGTGGCGCAAAGGGACATCCCACGGGCTCGTTGCGCATGTCCGGCGGCGACCCTTCAATCTGAGTAAGCTTTTCTTCACCGCTGGAATCGAGCCGCGGCAATGAACCGAGCAGACCGACGGTATACGGGTGGCGACTGTCGCCGAATACCTCGTGCGAGGAACCGGATTCCATAATGCGACCGCCGTACATCACCTGGATGCGATCGGCGATACCGGCCACCACGCCCAAATCGTGCGTGATCCAAATCATCGCCATGTTGAATTCGTCTTTGAGCTGCTTCACCAACTCTATGATTTGCGCCTGAATCGTCACATCAAGCGCCGTGGTCGGCTCATCGGCGATCAGTAGTTTCGGATTGCATGACAAGCCCATCGCGATCATCACGCGCTGACGCATGCCGCCGGAAAACTGATGCGGATAGTCGTCAAGGCGGCGGTAGGCATCGGGAATGCCGACCATGTCGAGCAGATCCGCCGCCCGCTTTCGGGACTGCGACGTATTCATGCCCTCGTGCAATTTGAGTGATTCCGTAATCTGCGTGCCGATCGTCAGCACGGGATTCAGCGAAGTCATGGGGTCTTGAAAGATCATGGCAATTTCTTTGCCACGGATCAGACGCATCTGGTCGGGCTTGAGCGTCAACAGATCACGACCTTCGAAGATGACCGTGCCAGATTCGACCTTGCCGGGCGGGCTGGGTATCAAACCCATAAGAGCCAGCGAACTCACGCTCTTGCCGCTGCCACTCTCACCAACGATACCGAGCGTCTCACCTTCCTCCAGGTCAAAGGACACACCATTGACCGCGTAGACGGTGCCTTCTTGCGTGTAGAACCTGACGACGAGGTCCTTGACATCGAGTAACGTGCTCAAGGTGTTGCCCTCCTTACCCAACAAAGTCTCTTATTCAATTGACCCGCGTGGCATCGGTGATTCGCATCACCGGGCTCGCCGGGTCGACCGACCTTAACTTTGTCTTAGCCTTCTATCGGTCGTGAAAGCCGCAATCCAGAGAGTTTGTCGAATGAATGCGTTCTTGTCAACAATCCCGCAACGCGGAAGTGTATCGGCAAGGCAGACTTGCCGCTTCCTGCGCAATTTTCACCGACAGCGGCCGCTGCCAGTGAAGCGCAAGGACCGAAGCAAGATTGGCGTAATCTTACCAGAGATCGAACAATTTTACCAACAATTCAGGAAATCGACTCGGCCAGAAGCGTGGCGCGCTCTTTGCGGTACCAGCGGATCGTCTCTTTCAAACCAGTGCGGAAATCAATAGCCGAGACAAAGCCGAATTCCCGTTCGGCGCGCGAGATATTGAGCTTGCGTCGCGGCTGCCCGTTGGGCTTCGTGGTATCCCAACGCAGCTCTCCGCGGAAGCCGACCTCGTCCGCGATGGTTTCCACCAAATCACGAATGCTGATCTCGAAGGCGCTGCCGAGGTTGACCGGCTCGGCGCCGTTGTAATGTTCTGAAGCTAGCACGATTCCATGAGCAGCATCGCGCACAAAGAGGAATTCGCGTGTGGGCGAACCATCACCGAAGAGGGTGACGAATGGCGCGCCGCTTTCCTGCGCGTCGACCATTTTGCGAATGACGGCGGGGATAACATGCGAATAATGCAGATCAAACTTGTCATGCGGTCCGTAGAGATTGACGGGCAGCAGGTGGATCGCGTTATAGCCATATTCCTGACGATAAGCTTGGCTCTGTACCAGGAGCATTTTCTTCGCCAAGCCGTAGGGCGCATTGGTCTCTTCCGGGTAGCCCGTCCACAGGTCGTCTTCTTGGAAAGGGACGGAAGCGAATTTCGGATAACTGCAGACTGTGCCGATGCCAACGAATTTAGCTACGCGAGCGCGCCGCGCGTATTCCAGCATCAATGTGCCCATCATGATGTTCTCATAAAAGAACAAGCCCGGATGCTCGCGATTGATGCCGATGCCACCAACGTTTGCGGCAAGGTGGATGACCAGGGTGGTATCGGGATGATCGGCATACAGGCGGGCCACCGCTTCCTGTTGGCGCAGGTCGTAATCCGCACGCCGCGGAACGATGATGTTTCCGGCCGATTTGGCCCGCAGTTCCGCCACCACATGGCGCCCAAGGAAGCCGGCGCCACCGGTCACGATCACGACCTGTTCCCGCCAGAAACTCGCGCTCATTGATCCTCCTCTTGTGGCACTGCACGTATCATAGCAGAAGTGCCGCCAGTTTATCATGCAATTACACTGTTGCTCCGCCGCGGTCTCAGGTGACAGGCGATTTACCGTGGCTGCGCATACACATTTGCCGCGTGCAGCGGTATGATTTAGCCTGGTGTTGCTTAGCGAAAACGGCAGAAAGGCAATCTCTTGGAACGGACCCTGATCATCGTCAAACCGGATGCGGTACAGCGCGGCTTGACGGGCGATATCATCAAACGATTTGAGCAGCGCGGCTTGAGAATTATTGGCATGAAGCTGCTGCAGGTCAACCGCGAACTGGCGCAAAAGCATTATGACGTGCACCGCGAGCGACCATTCTTCGTTAGCCTGGTCGAATACATCACATCATCGCCGGTGGTGGTGATGGCGCTGGAAGGCAGCGACGCGATCGTGGCGGCGCGTACGACCATCGGCGCAACCAAGCCCGCCGAGGCGGCAGCGGGCAGCATCCGCGGCGATTTCGCGTTGGAGATCGGGCGGAATCTGGTGCACGGGTCGGATAGTCCGGAGAATGGCGAGATCGAAGTGGCGAACTTCTTCAGCGAGGACGAGCTGTGCGTTGGCTGGGCACGGGATACGGATCGCTGGGTGTTCGAGTAATTCGTAGGACCGCCCGTTTGGACGCTTGTTCCTTGCTTGACAGTTCCAAAGCGCAGGGTTAAAGTCGAATCGCTGATTACAGTGAGCAATTCGCGATGGCAATTGAGCGTATGCCCGTAAATCCTACGATAATAAAGTGGGCACGCGACCGTGCTGGCTATAAAGTAAACGCGCTCGCCAACAAACGTAGAGACTTTAAGAAGATCGCAGAGTGGGAGAGTGGGCACGCCCAGCCTACCTATCGCCAGCTGGAATTGCTTTCGGGCGATCTTCAAGTTCCCGTAGCGGTATTTTTCTTTCCAGATCCGCCCAACATTCCACCTCTGCAGTTGTCTTTCCGCACTATTCAAAATGAGCAATTTGCAGAGATACCTCCGCCGGTAAGGCTTTTGTTGCACAAGGCGCGCGCATTTCAAATTGGTCTGCATGAATTAAATGAAGGACACAATCCATCCAGCCGACTGTTCACTCGTGACTTTGTTGTCTCTCCCAATGAATCCGACCATGAAATAGCAGTGCGCATACGTAGCTTCCTCAATGTTAGTTTGCGTCAGCAATACGAATGGAAGAATCGTGAAGCTGCCCTAAAGGAGTGGCGGCACGCACTGTTCAACGTTGGAATCTATGTCTTTCGAGGACCCTTCAAAGGACACCAGTACTCGGGGTTTTGTCTTTATGACTTTGAATTCCCTGTCATTTACATAAACAGTTCAAACTCTAAGGCTCGTCAAATTTTCACCCTATTTCATGAGTTGGCACACCTCTTGTATCAAACCAGCGGTATTGACAAGCTTGACAAGAGCTATATAGATCACCTGATGTATGAAAATCGCCAAGTAGAAGTAAAGTGCAACCGACTGGCTGCTTTCACCTTGGTACCAAACGACGAGTTCGACAACAAACTAGGGGAGCAAAAGCTTTCTGAGGATTTGCCAAACGAATTGGCAGATCTCTTCCACGTAAGTACTGAGGTCATCTACCGTAAACTTCTAGATCGTGAGCTTATCTCACAACAACAGTACTCAATGGCGCAATCTAGTTGGGCTGAAGGAACATCAGTTAAATCTCCCGGCGGTGAATATTACAACAACCTAGTTTCGTATCTTGGCGAGGAATACATTTCTCTAGCGTTTCTAAAGTTTTACGAACAACATATCAGCTACGAAGAATTGGCGGAGTATCTCGATACTCCTCCGAAGAATCTTGAGCAACTTGAACACAACATGATGAAGAGAGGCGTTTGATGTACGTGTTCGACACTGGCGCATTCTCCTTTCTCTTCAGGAACATTTACGATGAAATCTTTCCTTCTGCTTGGGAACGATTCACACAACTTATCGTTGACGGGCGTGTTACTTCTACTCGTGAAGTACTTCGAGAGATTAACAATTCGTCACTTGAGGAAATGCGATTGTGGGCAAACGCACGAGAGCACTTATTTCCCGCACCGACACCCACGGAAGCTCAAGAAGTTCGAAATATTTTCGCGGTTTCGCACTTCCAGAACATAATTGGCAGCAAAAATCTGCAAAAGGGCGGGACAAATGCTGACCCATTTGTAATAGCGCGTGCGAAAGTATTGGGCAGCATAGTGGTCACAACTGAGAAATGGAAACCTAACGCCGCCAAAATCCCAAACGTTTGCGAGCATTTCAGCGTATCCTATGATGACGTTCGCGGATTCATGAATCGGGAAGCATGGGAATTCTAAGCCGTTCAAGTCACGCTCGTTTCTGACGATTCCACTAAGGCGAACAGTCAAGATGATTAGTCAAAACAGAGCGACGAGCACTACACCCACCCTGCTCGTCCTGCTCATGCTGCCGCTCTTCGGCATCTTCGTCGCCCTGCTGATGCTGGTGCTCGAAACGCGCCAGCAGCCCGGCGCCGCCATACCAACATTCGTGCCGGCAGTGCCACGCTCGGTCATCAACTTTGAAGCGCCCGACTTCGAGCTTCCACTTCTTGATGGCGTCACCCTCGTCTCCCCACAGGACTACACGGGACGGCCGCTCTTCCTCAACTTCTGGGCCAGCTGGTGCGCGCCTTGCGTGCGCGAACTGCCGGCGCTGGAGGCATTCGTGGCGGATTACAGCGGTGTCAAAAACGGACCCGCGCTGCTCACCATCAACCTCGGTGAAACGGCCACCGAAATCAGCAGCTTTTTGGAAGAGATCGGCGTACAGAATCTGCCTGTAGCAATGGACATCAACGAGGTGGTCAAACGCGATTACGGTGTCCAGAACCTGCCGACGACCTTCCTGATTGATGCTGACGGCATGGTGCGGTATATGAAGCTTGGTGAGATGAAATACGAAGACATGGAAGTTTACCTTCAGGCGTTGAAGGATGGCGCGCCATGAGCGCGAGGAGAGCGAACCGTGCGCATTGAACTAACCGATAAAGTCGCTCTCGTCACCGGCGCGGCACAGCGTATCGGACGCGTTATCGCGCTCGAGCTGGCGAAACAGGGCGTCAGCATTCTGGTGCACTATCATCGTGCGGATTCGGCGACAGCGCGGGATACAGTGAACGAGATCAAGTCCTACGGCGTCGATGCCCACAGTGTACAAGCTGACCTCGCTCAAGCCGAAGGCGTAGCATCGTTGATCGACGCGCTGCGGGAGCGCTTTGATCGACTCGATATCGTCGTCAACAACGCGTCGGTCTTTCAAACGCGGGAACTGCTGGACGTATCGCTCGACGATTGGGAGTTAACAATGGCGATTAATCTGCGCGCGCCATTCCTCATTACGCAGGCGGCCGCCCGCATTATGGCGGACAATCCGATACCCGGCGGCGTCATCATCAATATTAGCGATGCCGGCGCCGATCGACCTTGGCAAGAATACCCGCATCACGGTATCAGCAAGTCCGCCCTTTGGATGCTGACGCAGGTCAGCGCCCTATCATTGGGACCGGCGATCCGCGCTAATGCGATCATTCCCGGTCCGGTGATGAAGACAGCCGGCCGCGAGATTTCTGATGATGCCTGGGAGAAGGTGGGCGATCGCAGTGTTCTGCGGCGAACCGGCAGTCCCGAGGATGTGGCGCGGGCGGTAATCTATCTCTGCAGCGAGGATTATATCACTGGCGAACTGCTGCATGTTAACGCCGGCGAACACCTGCGCTAGCTCATGTGCGCAATCCGCGGACGCGCCGAAAACCGGCGCCATAAGCGGCGTGCCCCATGCCAATCACAACGAAGGCATTTGGATCGGCCTGCGATACTACGTCCTTTAGATCGCGCACTTGCGAACGCGATACGGTGACGTAAAGCATGGTGCGTTCAATACCGGTGTATTCGCCCTTGATTTTCCAACTGGTGGCGCCCCGCTGTAGATTGGCGAAGACGCGCCGGGACACATCCTCCGGCTTGTCTGTAATGATCATGGCGGTGCGTATCACGCTCGGGCCCTCCAATACATAATCGGTCGCCAGACCAGCGGTGAAGAGTGCGATGGCCGCGTATAGCGCGCCTTCCCAGCCATAAACCACTCCCGCCGCGACGATGACGAGCGTGTCGGTGCAAAGGAAGGTCGTGCTCATCGGAAAGCCGTAGCGTCGCTGCAGAATAAGCGCGAGCGTCGAAGTTCCGCCGAAGGTGGCGCCGGCGCGGTAGATAAGCCCGACGCCGATGCCGGCGGTGATGCCGCCGAAAAGGGCATTGAGCATGCGATCGTCACTGATGCCCTCCGGCGGTACCAGCGGGCCGAGATTGTCGACCACGATCGAAAATATCACAATGATCACGACGCTGCGCAAGATTATGCGCGCGCCATTGGGCAGCAACTTGTAACCCACGAACTGAATCGGAATGTTCAACAAGACAATCATCATGCCGATTGGCGTGTCGAAAACTTCGTTCAACAGTGTCGAAGCCCCGGCGACCCCGGCTGGAGCGATATCGAGAGGCTTCAAAAACACGATTAGTGACAAGGCGCCGATGACGATGCCGATGGCGATGAGAATGTAACGCATCAGGGAATCGCGGACCAGAGATACCATCGGCACATCTCCCATAACCTTTACGCCGCAGTACCGATTACCGCCGCGCCACTATCAATGACCCTATTATAGTATCTGCCGTGCCAGCGAGCGCAGAAACAACGCGAGAGCATTGCCCGCCAGAGCGACAGTGCTATACTGATGCATCGTATCGTTGATGGTGTCTCAGTCTTCACGGAGCGATTCGCCCATGCCATTAGTTGCCCATACGCCCTTACCGAGTTTCGACCGACTGCGCCAGCGCGGTCAGGAAGTGCTGACGCTGTCGCGCGCGTTAACGCAGGATATACGCGAGCTGCACATCGGCTTGCTCAACATGATGCCTGATGCCGCGCTGGAAATCACGGAACGGCAATTCATGCGGCTGGTGGGAAATAGCAATCAGATCGCGCAATTCTACGTGCATATCTTTTCGGTACCCGGTTTGGAGCGCAGCCCGGAGACGCAAGCCTACATCGACGCGTATTACACGACTTTTGACCGGATCAAGGAAGAAGGATTGGACGCGCTGGTCATCACCGGCGCCAACGTCGCCAATCCGAGCCTCGATCAGGAGAGTTTCTGGCAACCGTTGACTGAGGTAATCGAATGGGCGCTTGTCAATGTCACATCGACCATGTGCTCCTGCTTGTCGACGCACGCGCTGATGAAATATTTCTACCGGATCGATCGCGTCAAGCGCGAGACAAAGAAGTGGGGTGTTTTTGAGCACCGTGTCACCCAGCCGAATCATCCTTTGCTGCGCGAAATCAACACGCGTTTTGACGTACCGCATTCACGCTGGAATTCGATCACGAAAGCGCAGATCGAAGCGGCCGGTTTGACCGTACTTATTCAAAGTTTCGATGGCGAAGTGCACATGGCGGTCAGCCCCGATCAACTGCGCATGGTCTATTTTCAGGGTCATCCTGAGTACGATATGAATAGCCTCCTGAAAGAATACAAGCGCGACCTGCTCGGTTATTTCAATGGCAAGAATCCTCAACCGCCCTATCCGGAAAACTACTTTCCGATCGAAGCGCGGGAGGTCGCCGAACGGTACATCAGAACGGCGCAATTGGCGCTGGAAAACGGCGCGGAATTATCCGATTTCCCGGAAGACCAATTCATGCCCTGGCTGGACAATACCTGGGGCGATACCGCCAGAGCGATTTTTAACAATTGGCTTGGTTCGGTTTACCAGGTCACTAGTGTCAACCGCAACGATCCGTTTGATGACAGCGTCGATCCGGGTAACCCGCTGGGTATCCTGTAGGGTCCGCAGCCAAATGCCACATGAAGCGAGCCTGCGCCCGGCTCGTTGACGGCTTAAGTCCGGTTGGCCTTCCCGTCGCCAATGGCGTTATTGCTCCTGCAAGGCGCGGGGGCGTTTAGCGAGATTCACACGACTCGTCGGCGCGCGCATAAATGTCGACCCGAACAGTTTCGCTGTCCCACAACCGATCGCACAACTGATGCTGCCTCGCCAGGATACGCTCGTATTCGGCAACGGAACCGCTTGCGTCAATGGTGCGATCGACCACAAAAAAGAGCCGCTCCGCCTCGTCAAGCAATTGCTCGAAATTCGTCAGCCTCGCCCGCCAGTCGGCTCCAAAACGGTAAGAGTCGGTCAATACATAGTGCGTGTCAGCGCCATGCATGTAGAAGTCGATGACACCGTGCAGCGCCCAACTGTGATAAGGAAATTCAAAAGCGATCACGTCCCCTTCGCTGGCACTGGCGCGCAGGTCTTCAACTAACTCCCTGAAAGGGAAGGTATAGTGGAAAATGTCATGTTCCTGACGAAAATAGAATCCGCTGCCGAAGGTGGACACCGAATAGATCCCGGCCAGGCACCAGGCCGCCATTATGAGCGCGACTGCCTTTCGGTACGCAAGCAGGGACGCGCAGCCAATCCCGCCGAGCAAAGCGACAACGGGAAAGATCGGCAGCAGATAGCGCAGGTGGTAGATCACGCCTGTCATATAGTTGGTGACCAGCATGGCGGCCAGGAATGCAAGGCCAAAGGTCCAGACCAATTGCAGACCCCGATCGCGGCGCAATCGCCTCAAAGCAAAAAGTGGAAGCAGTAAAAAGGGCCAGATTCCATTGCTCAGACCGCGCGCCAAACCCCGCATGAGGTCGAGATTTGTTCGGAAAGTCAGGGCGCGCAGATCGGTGCCGAGAAATGATGACACGGTATTGAAGGACGCCAGTGCCCAAGGCGCGTAAAGAATGCCAGCCAAGGCGAAGAGCAAGAGTAGCCGCCTCCACGCCCGGCCACGCGGCGCCAGCAACACATGGTAGACGCCGAGCGAAAGAATCTGTGCAAACGCCAAGGGATGAGTGTAGAGCGTCGCCGTTGCGGTCACCAGGAATGCCGCCTGCAGCTTCCAGTTTGATGGTCGCTAAAGCATCCGCCAATAGAGCCAAATCAAGACCACTGTTGAGAGTACCAACAACGAGTAGGTGCGTATTTCGTGCATGTACACGCTCAACAGAGCAGACCCGCCCATGAGAACTGCCGCGCAGAAGCCGGCTGTCGACGAATTGAGTTCGCATCCCAAACGATATACCCATACAATGGCAAGCAGGCCGAAGAACAGCGAGAGGAGGCGGGCGGAAAATACCGACCAGCCAGCGAACTTAACCCAGACCGCTAGCATGATGTCATATGTGATGACGCGGTGCTCCGCTGATGAGACGATTCGGTCGACGACGCTTACGAGATCGACTTGCTCGCTAGGCCAGCCGGCATACTGCAGGGACAAGAATTCGTCGTACCACAAGGAGTCGGAATTAATACCGGAAGCGGTAACTGCAAACAGCATCCATAGAAGGACATTGAATGCCGCCAGTCGTATCGGGCAACGGATCATGCCGGTGACCAAGCATAAGGTTACAGATTCATAGGAGACCGAACGCTATACTAACACAAGTCCCCGAACCAGCAAGTTAGAAGCTATCGGCTAGAACATGAGTGGCGGACCCAATAAGTTATGTTGATATTTAAGCTATTAGGGGAGAAGTGATGGCACTGCTTACGCCTGAAGACTACTTGCAGTTCCCTACGGTCGCGGCCGATCATCGTTACGATTACGGGCCGCATCCGCTGCAGTTCGGCGAGTTGACCTTGCCGCCCGGCGAAGGTCCGCGCCCCGTCATCGTGCTGATCCACGGCGGCGGCTACCGCGAGATCTACGACCTGCATCCCATCAGCGCGCTAGCCGCTGACTTTGCTCAGGCCGGTTTCGCCGTCTGGAATATCGAATACCGGCGGCAGGGCAATGGCGGTGACTTCCCGCGGATGTTCCTCGATGTGGCAATGGCCGCCGACCACGTGCGCAAGCTTGCGCCGGCGCACCATCTCGATCTGAACCAGGTATACAGCGTGGGACATTCGGCCGGCGGTCACCTGGCGCTTTGGCTGGCGGGGCGGCCGCGAATAGAACGAGGCAGCCCGCTCTTCGTCGAGCGTCCACTCGCGGTCAAGACGGTCGTCGCATTGGCGCCAATCGCTGATATCCGGCGCGCCGTCGACCGCGCCAAGCGCAGCGATGCCTTGCCGACCGTTATGGGCGGTTTACCCGACGAAGTACCGGCGCATTACCGTGCGGGTTCTCCGCGTGAATTGCTTCCGCTGGGCGTGCCGCAAATCCTCATCGTCGGCGAAGAGGATCTGGATATCCTCAACTATCTGCCTGATTATCTTGATGCGGCCTCTGCCGCAGGCGACGATGCAAAGCTCATTGTGCTGCCAGATGCCGGTCATTTCGAAATCGTGTCAGTGGGGTCGGCAGCTTGGCGCGATGTGCGGCAGGCAGTGGTCGACCTGCGCCGGGCCAACTAGTCCGATTGCAGTCAAGCTGCGGAAACGATATGATTCCAGGAGAAGCTTGTTTCTTCAGCGGACAGGAAATGATTGACACATGTTTTCACGACTAGCGCACGTCTGCATCGGCGCGACAGATCTGGTTGAATCCGAGAGATTCTATGTCGATTTGCTGGGCATGGAGAAGGCCTTTGATTTCATCCGCGCCGGTCAACATTTCGGCTTCTATGCCAAGGCGGGCGACACAACCTTCATTGAGGTCTTTGCCGCGAATGGCATACCCAACCTCGAGCGACCGATCATCAAACATTTCTGCCTGGAAGTGGAAGACATTGACGCCGTCGTCGCGAAACTGGCGGAACGCGGCGTCGAGGTCTCGCCAAAGAAGATGGGCGCCGACAACAATTGGCAGGCCTGGATCACCGACCCGAGTGGCGTTCGCATTGAGATGATGCAATACAGTGAAACCAGCACACAATTTAGCGGACAGCCAGTCGTCCTCGACTAACTGCGTGACATGCATCAGATTGCAGGCAAATGAAACGCTGTCGAAACGGATCAACGGTCCAATTGACAGATCGGTCGTACTCCCTGTCGCCTGTCAACCGGCAATACGAGTTGGGACTCCCTTAAGCAGCGTTGACGCCGGCAGCTAATCCACCAAGAGCCAGCCGCCGCCTATCAGTGGCGCCGTTCCCGAGCGCAAACCGGAGACCCGCGCTTGCAGAACTCTGCCATCCGCCAGAGCCGCCTCCACTTGCTGCCAGGATATGATGGTGAGCGAGACGTTGATGCGCCGCCAGATTTGCCAGGATTCGCCTTCCGGCACCTTGTACGTGAGATATACGAAGCGCTTCGACACTGTGCCATGGGCGAAGGGACCGGTGAAGTTCGTGCTGCCAACGCTATCCCGTTGCACCGACAGCGTAAAGTCAAATACGACTTCGTCTCGCGAAAGCAACTCGCCATACATAAGATCCTGCTTCTTGTCCTGCAAGCCAAACCGTATGGCATCAATACCGGGACACTGCCGAATCGGGTCGATGCAGATGATACGAAGGGCGATCTGCTGTTTTGCCATGATCGCTTCAGCATTCCACATTGAGACCGGAGCGCAGAATCGCATCGACTTCGTCATCGCCGGTGGGCAGCCACTCGGCTTTGACTGCCGACCCCGCTTCGACCAGCAGCCTCAAGCTGGCCGGATAATCGCCATCGCCGCGCCAGTTGTGCTGACGTCCGTAGAGGCATGTCGTCAGAGGAGTACCACCATAGCCGTTAACCCAATCAAGGGACACATCGTCATCGGCTTCCAGCAATTCGGCGATCACATTGGCAAAGCCGTGAAAAGCGGCCGCATGCAGAGGCGTCATCAGATCGTCATCACGAATATTCAGATTGAAGCCGAGCGCTGCCATCAAGCGGACGACCTCGACTTTGCCCGTCCAGGCAGCGTGGATCAACTGTCTAAGATCGGCATCCGACAATTGCCGCACTATTCCAGGATTCTCAGCCGCTATTCGCTGAGCTGCGTCAGCATCGCCTTTGGCACAATATGCCAGCAGCTGCAAATTGCGCGGGCTATTGTTCACCAGAAAGCCGAAGATTTCTTCATGCGCGTATTCGATGGCGACCTGATGCGGGGACAAGCCGGCCGCATTAAAGGTGTAGACGTACTGATGCGAGCCATCGGCTTGCGGCGCCAGCTCATAGCCAGTGCCGTTCACCCGCGCTCGGATCGCGTGGGGATGCTCGACCAGCGCCGTTTTGACCAAACCAAGGTCGCCGAGCAGAACCGCGGCGAAGATATCGACCTGCGCGCCTCGCTTGATTAGTTCGCGCGCCACATCATATTTGTGTTCGCCGAGCTTCCATTGCAAGGGTGTAGAAGCATGATCGAGGTCGCGCGCTTCCAGGTCGGCGCCCCGCGTCAAGAGCCAGTCCATCAGCGCCGGATCGTCGGCGTAGTGCAGCGGGGTCTTGCCATCGCCGCCGCGCTGACGAACGATCGACGCGTCGCGCTCGTACGCTTCCTCCAGCCAGTCGAGCCAGCCCTGCTGGGCCGCGGCATGAGCGGTGATCTCGGCGCCACGCTCGATGAGCTGCTGAGCCGCTTCCGCCGACGCCATCTCAAGAATGTGGAAATCGCCCGCCCACCATTGCGAGGTCGCCTTGATATCGGCGCCGTGCTTGAGCAGGACGTCAACAACGTCAATATGCTCTTTCGAGATGATGAGCGCGGTCGAGCCAAACCAGAAGTGGGGGTCGTCCAAGGTATTGCGCAAATCGGGATGAGCGGTCAGCAGTTCGTTGAGCTTCTCGGCGTCGTGCGCGTAAACAAGCTGAATAAACTGATTCAGCGCATCGCCGTAGTCCGCCTCCTGGAGCTTGATCCGTAGGAGGAGTTCGCCCCAGCTTTGCAGTCCATGTTCGCGGGCGATGACGGTTTGCGCCTCATGCGAGGTCAGGCGATACACTGCCGCATCGGCGCGCGCTCCATATTTGACTTGCGGCAGATGCCGGTGGACGCGGTCAATGGCGTCGTCTGCGCCGGCGCGGAAAGCCCTCAGAAGCGCTTCAGCGGCTCGCATCTCGTCCGCGACATTTGGGGCGCCTGGCGCTGGTTTAGCCATACATTGTTCCTGTCAGCTAGCTTGCGCCGGTTAGTCAGATGACGCGCCGCAGAACGTCCAGATCAACGTTGCCGCCGCTGACCACAACTACGGTCGTCCGCCCATCGCGCGGCACGACATCGTGCAGCAGCGCCGCCACGCCCACAGCACCGCCACCCTCTACCACCCAGCCACTCACTTCAAGCATATGGCGCATAGCAGCCGCAATCTGTTCTTCCGACACCAGCACCATTTCATCGACATAGCGCCGGCAGATGGGCAGGGTAATCGAGCCGTCTTCGATATCGCCGGAGAGCGCCTCGGCCAGCGTATCCCAGACCTGCGGACGATCATCACCCTGGAAAACGTTGTACATCGCGGGCGCCGACTCGGCGTTGACGCCGACGATTTCGACGGCCGGATCGATTTCTTTTACAGCGGTCGCCACACCGGCAATCAAGCCGCCGCCGCTGACCGGCACGATGACGCGTTTCACAGCCGGCAACTGTGCCAGGATTTCGACGCCGATGGTGCCGGCGCCTGCGATCACGCACGGATCATTGTAAGGAGATATCCAGGTGCGCCCTTCACTTGCGCGGCGCAGCGCCTCGGCTTCGGCTTCGTCATAGTTGTCGCCGAACAGCACCGCCTCCGCGCCATATCGTCGGACGTTCTCGACTTTTTTCTTCGGCGTCGTTTTGGGCATCAAGATCTGCGCCGACGCGCCGCTCAGGCTCGCAGCGTAAGAGACGGCGCCGGCGTGATTGCCGGACGAAGCGGCGATGATGCCTTGCGCGCGCGCTTCGTCATAGAGGGAGAGCAAGGCGTTCAAGGCGCCGCGAATCTTGAAGGAATGGGTTTTGTTGGCGTTCTCCAGCTTGAGCCAGACCTTTGCGCCCGGATCCAGCGCTTCTTCCAGAGGCGTCGGCGTCAGATGTGGCGCCAGACGCTGTCCGGCGCGGACGATATCGCCGAGGGTCACCATCGCTCAAAGACCGATGCTGCGGAGATACTCACGGTTGCGTGTTGCTGATTCCAGCGGCGCGCCCAGACCCGGCAGCACATCCTGTTCCACCACGATCCAGCCGTCGTAGCCGATCTTTTCCAACTCGACCAGCACACCGGGGAAGTCGACATCGCCCTGTCCCAGTTCGGGGAAAATGCCCTTGCCCACGGATTCCGGCCCGTCCCATTCATGTATCCGCGACTGTTCGGCGACGGCCGGGTCATGATCCTTGAAATGCACGTACCAGATGCGATCAGCGAATTGTCGTATGCCGCTTAGCGGATCGCCACCGCCGAAAGCCCAGTGGCCCGTGTCGAAAACCAAACCCACGACATCGCCATCAGTCATGTCCAACAGACGCTCGGTCTCCGCCGGCGTTTCGATCCAGGTGCCGGTGTGATGATGCAGCACCGAACGCAATCCGGTTTCATGCAAAACGCGGCGCGCGGCGTATTCCGTGCCGGCAGCGAAGACGCGCCAGCCATCTTCATCCAAGCCCATCTCAGGCGTGATGCGACCGGAGTTCAAGCTGCGCACGGGATCGGTGTAGGGGTCCGGACCCAATACAACCAGGCAATCCGGTCCAGCCACGGCCGCCATCAGTTTCGCTGTGCGCACGCAGGCGTCTGCGCTTTCTGCATGTCGATCCTTATCTTGGAAATTGATGTTGACCCAGGAACCCAGCAACTGCAGTCCGCGCTGATCCAACTCGGCACGGAGTTTCGCCGGGTCGGTGGGCATGAAGCCCCAATCGCCCAGCTCAGTGCCGGCGAAACCGCTGGCCGCTATCTCGTCCAATACGCGCGAATAGTCGAAGCGTTCACCTTCGATATTTTCAATCACGCCCCAGGAACAGGGCGCATTCGCCACTTGTAACATGGTCACCTCCGCAGTTGGCGGATACCAAGCTGAATTGTGCGCCCGAGTATAGCAGTTTTGCTTGTCGTGGCAAGCACTACAGAAGTCGCCGCGATCCCCATCCTGCAGTAAATCTGTAAGGAGTATTGATCATGTCGCCCGCCTGTCATCCAGGTCAGTTCGCCCTGTGCAGCAATATGCGGCAGGACTACAATCGCCGCGAAGATCATTGGCATATTAGTGCCTGCTAAATGGCATGAGGAAGGCGATATTTCGATGAGTCAATTTGACCACACGCGTCTCTTTCTGCCCGGTCCGGTTGAAGTGCGCGCGGAAGTGCTCGAAGCGCAGAATCAATGGATGATCGGTCACCGCGGCAGTGACTTTGTGGATTTATTCGCGCGCCTGCAGGTTGGGCTCAAGCGAGCATTTTTCACTGGGAGCCGCGTCTTTGTCAGCGGCTCTTCCGGCTCCGGCTTGTGGGAGGGCGCCTCCCGCTGCGGGATACGCGATGATCGCAAAGTGCTGCATTTGGCCGGTGGCGCCTTCGGTGAACGCTGGGCAAAGATTAGCGCGGCCAACGGCAAACAGGTCGAATGCATTGAGCTGCCCTGGGGGCAGGCGCATACGCCGGAGATGGTTGCCGAGGCGCTTGAGCAGGGCAGCTACGACGCGGTTTGCGCCGTACACAATGAAACAAGCACAGGCGTGACGAATCCAATCAAGGAAATCGGCGAAGTGGTCAATTCGCATCCCGACACACTCTTTTTCGTCGACACAGTCAGTGGCTTCCTGGGCACGGAATTGCGCGTCGGCGATTGGGGCATTGATATCGCGTTGACCTCGAGCCAGAAAGCGTTCGCCCTGCCGCCCGGCATTGCCTTTGCCGCCGTTAGCGATCGGCTATTGGAGCGGGCGCAGGAGATTCCACACCGCGGCTACTATTTTGACTTCCTGACGCTGGAGGAATCGCTTCTCAAGAACAACACGCCGACCACCCCGCCGGTCTCATTACTGTACGCGGCCGACTTTCAGCTGGACGCCATCTTGCGGGACGGCATCGAGGCGCGCTGGGCACGTCACCGGGCCATGCGCGATGCGACACATGAATGGGCCCTGTCACGCGGCTTTGGCTTGTACGCGCAAGAAGGTTATCGCAGCGATACAGTGACGACGGTGGAGAATAAGCCCGGCATCGATGTTGACGCGATGGCTATATACATGAAGAACGAACTCGGCTACGCGATGGACAAGGGATATGGCAAGATCAAGGGAACGACCATCCGCCTGCCACACATGGGTGAAGTCACCATGGACATGCTGCGCGAGATCTTAAACGGACTCGATGCCTTCATGGCACAAGCCAGCTGAGAGACAACATGACATTTCACGTACTCGTACCCGACAACGTACACCAGAAGGCGATCGACATCCTCGAAGCCAGCACAGGCATACGGGTAAGCGCGCCGGGCAAGATGGAACGTGCAGCCTTGCTGGAAGCTGTCAGCGATGCCGACACGCTGATCATACGCAGTGGCGTGGCAGCCGATGCCGAATTGATAGCGCGGGCGACAAATCTAAAAGCGATCGCGCGTGCCGGCGTCGGCGTCGACAATGTCGATTTGCCAGCGGCGACCGACCGCGGCATCGTGGTGATGAACACGCCGGGCGGCAATACCATCTCCACCGCCGAGCACACCCTTGGCTTGATGATCTCGCTCTCGCGTCACATCCCGCAGGGGCATCAGTCGCTGGCGGAAGGGCGCTGGGATCGCAAGGCGTTCACCGGCGTCGAACTGAAAGGCAAGACGCTGGGTATCATCGGCCTGGGGCGGATCGGGCAGGCAATTGCCACACGCGCACAAGCCTTCGAGATGGATGTCATCGCGCATGATCCGTATCTGCCTCCGGTGGTCGCCGAGGCCGCAGGCGTGCCGCTTCTTGACCTCGACGACGTTTATGCCCGCTCGGACTACCTGACACTTCACGCGCTGGTCACTGACGAAACGCGGGGCATGATCAATGTCCGTTCCATCGCGAAGATGAAGAATGGGATCCGTATCATCAATGCGGCGCGGGGCGCGCTGATCAAATCGGCTGACTTGGCGGCAGCGTTGGGGAGCGGGAAGGTCGCCGGCGCCGCTCTCGATGTCTACGAGCAGGAGCCGCCGCCTGCCGACCACCCGCTGATTGGTCTCCCGAATGTCGTACACACCCCACATCTGGCGGCGAGCACATCCGATGCGCAGGTGACAGTGGCGGTCGAAGCTGCAGAGTTAGTCATCGCCTACCTGCTTAACGGTATAGCGGAGAATGTATGTAATCCCGCAGTGATCGCTTAGACTTAGCTCGTATCCTGCCAAAGTTTCTGCCCGTTTCGGCACCAAACGGATTTGGCTGCGGGATTCCTCTCAAAATAGCCCAAAGCGTGAGTTTGATTGCGCGGGCATATTCATGATTCGGTGACAATGTCTACGAATTGTTGCTTGCATTCGCCAACTGCCTTGTGTTAAGATAGTTTTATCATACTAACGTCATTGCCAGGTGGCGGAGCGAATCGGCATTATGGATGTCATCTTGGGAACAGCGGCATCAGTTGCCACGACAATCATCACCGTTCTCGGTGCGATATTCTACCTTGATCGCAAAATAGAAGCGTACCGAAGCGAGCTTTCAGGGGAGATAACGACGAATCGGCGCGAGCTTTCAGCGGAGATAGCGACGAATCGGCGCGAGCTTTCGGCGGAGATTTCAGCCGTCCGCCAATCGTCTGAGGACGCGCACAAAAGCATACGCGACGATCTGTCGGAAATCAAACTTCAGCAGGCGGTACACACGGAACGCTTCAAGTGCATCGAGAGCCATCTCAACATGTCGAGACCGGAAGAATAGGTCGCGATCGCCGAAGGGCAAAATCAGGCGGCGGGTGATGGCGACTTCGGGCGACCCAATGGGTCGCTCGTATATTTCGTAAGATTACGGTATGTATCGTTTAAGGCCGCGCGGGGCTGCCATCGGGCAAGCGCGTCTGCGTCCACTCCTCGACGATTTCTCGGCAAGGGAATTTCGCCGCGAGGTCTTCATCAATATCGATGCCCAGGCCGGGCAGATCATTGGGATAGAGATAGCCGTCTTCGACAACCGGCAGACCAGGAAATATTTCGTAATCCAGTTCAGTCGGCTGATACCATTCCTGGATACCGAAATTGGCATGCCAGAGATCCAGCTGCAAGTTGGCAGCGTGACCGACCGGCGAAGTGTCACTAGGACCATGCCAGGCGGTGCGGATGCCGTGCATATTTGCAAAAATGGCGACATCGCGCGCCGGCGTGATCCCGCCCATCTGGCTAATGTGCATGCGGATGAAATCGATCAGGCGCTCTTGAATCAGCAGTTGCCATTCATGCGGATTGTTGAAGAGCTCGCCCATGGCCAGCGGTGTGGCACATTGGCTGCGAATCGTGCGGAACCAGGCGATGTCTTCCGGCGCCAGCGCATCCTCAAGGAAGAATAGCTTGAATTGCTCGACGTCCTTGGCGAATTCGACCGCGTGGATGGGCGCCAGGCGCTCATGGATATCGTGAAGCAGTTCGATTTCATCGCCGACCTGCTCGCGCACGTAGCCGATCATATCGAGCATCTGTCGGCAATAATCACGCGGATCGAAATAGGCGCCGGCGGGGGCGTTCCTGGGCCTGACCATTGGGCTGCCCTTCCCGCCGTAGCCGCCCATCTGTACGCGAATGAAGCGAAAGCCCTGTTCCATGTAAGCGCGCACATTGTCGGCAACCTCTTCCTTACTGTTGGCGTTGGCGTGCACGTAGACGTTGGCCGCCTCGCGCGATTTGCCACCGAGCAGGTCATAGACGGCCATGCCGGCGCGTTTGCCTTTGATATCCCAAAGCGCTTGATCGACGCCGGAGATGGCATTGTTGAGCACGGGACCGTTGCGCCAGTAGCCGTGCACCATCGACATATTCCAGATCTCTTCAATGCGGTCGACATCGCGGCCGAGCAAGAACGGCTTAAGATGTCGCTCAATGGCGGTGGCCACGGCAAAGATGCGCTGGGTGAAGGTGGCGCAGCCCAATCCGTAGAGGCCGGGCTCGGAGCTGATGACCTTGACGATAGCGAGGCGCGATTTGCCCGGTTGGGTCAGGATGACTTTGACGTCGGTGATTGTGACAGGCTTCTGCATCTTCAATTCCTTACTTGGTTCGTGTGACAACTTTCCACACAGATCCTGAATCTCGGCGTAATTTTGACTGATCATCCGGCGAATCTGAATCGCAAAGTATGCGGGCGACCCAATGGGTCGCCTCTACATTTCTACCTTGCCGTACCGGTGCAAAAAATAAGAATCTCGAGGTTGACACGTAAAGTGGTTCTCTGCGCCCCTGTGGAAATTCTATTCTTACTGCATCCATGTATAGACATATGTCGGGTGGCTAAAGCACGCGGCACGTGTTGGTCAACACCCCAATGCCCTCGATTTCGATGCTTACGACATTGCCCTCGCCCAGGAACTGCGGCGGATTTGATGCTTTGCCGACGCCAGCAGGCGTTCCAGTCAGAATGGTATCGCCCGGGTTGAGCGTGAAGGCGCGGGAAAGATAGGCGATTAAGAAAGGCACTTGGTAGAACATGTTGGCGGTGGATCCATTTTGCTTTTCGACGCCATCGACCGTGGTCACAATGCGCAGATTCTGCGGATCGGGAATCTCATCGGCCGTCTCGACACAGGGACCAAGTGGGCAAAAGGTGTCCATTCCCTTGGCGCGCGTCCACTGCTTGTCGCGGGTCTGTAGGTCGCGCGCCGAGACGTCGTTGGCAATCGTGTATCCGAAGACATAATCGAGCGCGTCTTCTTCCGACACCTTGCGGGCGGCCTTGCCGATGATGACCGCCAGCTCGCCTTCCCAGTCGACTTGCTGCGTAACTTCACGCTCCCATTCGATGACATCGCCATCCCCGATTACCGCGCTAGGCATCACCGCGAAGACCAGCGGCTCGCTCGGGATTTCGTTGTTGAGTTCACGCGCATGCTCGGCATAATTGCGGCCGATGGCGAGGATTTTTCCCGGTATCAGTGGCGGCAGGACACGAACATCAGCAAGCCTGTCCAGCATGCCCGACTCCACAAATGCCGAATCTCCCGACATCAACTCGGTCATGTCGGCAATGCCGAGTCGCATGGTTTCGTCGCCATTCAAGATGCCGACATAAGTAGTATCGCCGATCGCGTATCGCAGAAGTTTCATGTTCGTTCCGTTCTAACGTCTTCTCTAATCTGCGCTAGTCTAGCAAAGGACACCGTTTACGACTAGAAGCCAAACAAGGTTTGAAGTCACACCCGTTGATTGGCAGTGGCAGCGCGCATCCCGTTTCCCAAACTCTGATAAAATGCTTGGCATGTTCCTTCTGTTTACGGCGGGAGAATAAGATTGCGTCTCTGTAGGATCTTGGCACTGCTCTGTCTCGTGTTGCCCATGCTGTCAGCCTGTGGCGATACTGGCAATGCTGCGGACGACGCCAATTCGGCGCAGCGCCTTCTGCCGAACATCGTGAACTTTACTGCCACCAATGTCGATACTACGATTGACAGCGCTTTTGCCGCCGTTGGCGGCGCCGCTCTAATGGGCGGGCAGATCGGCATCACCGCTGCCATCGCCAAAGTAGAACAGGTCCTGCAGTGCTTCCAGGATCGAGGCGCAATCGCCGCACGCTTCTATCAGGAGGCTGAAACATCGCTCACCGCGCCCAAGGTTGGCGGCGCCTTGGTCATCAACCAGACGCGCATCAATCAGGAGTTGATCAACTGTGCCCTCGGCGGTCAGGAAGACTCAACCAGCGCCCAGACCTTCAGCATTGAGCCTTGTGCCAGCGCCGGCACGCTGACCTACGAAAGTGAGATCATTAGCTACGTTTACGTCGGCTCGCACCCTGATGTCTGCGCCGTCTTCCAATTGCACTTTGACAATCTCGCCGGCACTGTCGAGGAGACGCCAACTCCAGGCTAGAATTGAGAGTGGATTCGGCAATCTGAATAGGAGACAATTATGGCGGGTTTCAATGGCTTGGGCATGCACCTGGGCAATCTATCGCGCTTGTCGGATGCGGTAACACGCTCGATCAGCGCCGAGAACGTCGATGGCGCCAAGGGAAGCGGCGGCATGGCGAACGAAGGCACCGGCAGTAACGCCGCGCGCGACCTGGGGCATGGCTGGAAGGTATCACCGTCGGTGCGGATCAAAGCGGGCGAGACCTTCACGGTGGCTGACATTGAGGGACCGGGCGCGATCCAGCAGATTTGGCTGACGCCGTCGGGCAATTGGCGTTTTGCCATCCTGCGGATCTATTGGGACGGGAGCGAACACCCGTCGGTCGAGTGCCCGGTCGGTGATTTCTTCGCCGTCGGCTGGGGTGAGTACGCCCAAGTGACGTCGCTGCCGATCTGCGTCAACCCGGGCAGCGCCTTCAACTCATACTGGGAGATGCCCTTCCGCAAGCATTGCCGCATCACCATGACCAATTTAGCCGAAGAAGACATGACACTCTACTATCAGGTCAATTACACGCTGACTGAAGTGCCGGATGACGCCGCCTATTTTCATGCCCAGTTTCGCCGCACCAACCCACTACCTTACAAAGACGTCTACACCATCGTCGATGGCATCCGCGGACGCGGACAATACGTCGGCACCTACATGGCCTGGGGCGCCAACAATAACGGCTGGTGGGGCGAGGGCGAGATCAAGTTTTATATGGACGGCGACGAATATCCCACGATCTGCGGCACCGGCACCGAGGACTACTTCTGCGGTTCATACAATTTTGATCCCAGCCCGCGCCACAATGAAGGCTATATCACCTACACCACGCCCTACGCCGGCTTCCATCAGGTGATTCGCGCCGAGGGCGATTACAAGATTCAACTACGGATGGGCATGTACCGCTGGCACATTCTCGACCCTATCCGCTTTGACGCCGATCTGCGCGTCACGATGCAGGCCTTGGGCTGGGGCTACAATCACCGCTATTTGCCGCTGCAAGATGATATCGCCTCGGTGGCATACTGGTATCAGACGCTGCCACACGCGCCCTTCCCGGCCTTGCCCGAGCGCGATCAACTGCTGATCATCTAGCGCAATCGACAGATTTCGTCATAAAGGTATTCATAGCTGGATGCAGTCTTCTCCCAGCTATACTTGTCTTCGATCAGTTGCCGTCCTGCATGCGACAATCGCTGGCGTAACGCATCGTCACCCAGTAAGCCCACAACCGCCTCAGCCATTTCATCTGCGGGCGCGATCATGGCGGATTCGTCATGGCTGACATGAATGCCGGCGACGCTCTGCGGCGTCGCCACCACGGGAATGCCCATCGCGAGCGCTTCCAACACTTTGTTCTTTAAGCCGGCGCCGAAACGCAGCGGAGAGACAAAAACAGTCGCCAGCGACAAATAGGGCGCCACATCTGGCACATGGCCGGTAACCTCGATGCGGTCACTTGCCAGGTCCCGCATCCAATCCGGCGGATTGACACCAACCAGTTGCAAGCGCGTCTCCGGCTGCGTCAGGTGAATTCTTGGCAGAATGTGCTGTGCCAATAGACGAACCGCGTCTTGATTCGGCGGGTAGGCATAGTTGCCGGTAAAGAGCAGCGTAAAGGAATCGCGACCTTCGTGCTGTGGCCGGAAGCGATCGAGTTCAATGCCGTTAGGAATGACTGCGATATCCAGCGCCGGCTGCAGCGCGCGCAGCACAGCCTTGTCCGCCTCAGAGATTACGACAGTGCGGTCATAGGGTGTGAACATAAAGCGCTCGAAGCGGCGGGCAACCGGCAGCCGCAAACGCGCGCTCAACTGGCCTTGCGCCGCAGCCGACTGCAGATAAAGCGCGTGCGACTCATAAGGTGTGATCAGGCTCGGCAACTCGGTGAAGAGCGGATGAAACTCATATACACTGACCGCGCCGAAGCAATGCGCCAAGTCATAGTCAAAACGTCCAAGATAGTCGGCGATGGTCCGCCAAAGCAGCGGGCAGTAGCTCTTCTCGGCCGCATCGGCAAACCGCGCAGACGGGTCGAGCAGGCGGCGCAAATAGGTAGAGCCAGGGCGGCGCGGCTCGCGAATGAGCTCGATGTGGCGAAAGAATGACCGGTACTCTGCTACATGCTGCGGATCGTCTTCACGGTCATAGAGCGCCAGCAAGTCGATGACATAGCCGCGCCGGGAGAGCTCACGCGCCAGGTGCCAGATAATGAGCCGATCACCGAGGTGAAGGGGATAAGGCGGACAGCGCGAAATCAGCAGGATGGTCTTCATGGTTAGACGGTTGTACACGGACGCTGACCAATCGTACCAATGGATTACCCGTGCCGTAAGCCTGTGCCGGCCGCCGCGTGGAAGCAAAAGACTCGCCGTGTCGACGAGTCTTTTTTGTGCCGAGACCCAGACTTGAACTGGGGACACCCGCATTTTCAGTGCGATGCTCTACCAACTGAGCTATCTCGGCAATGCGCTATGAATTGGGAACGGGAGTTTAGAGTGGGAAGCGGCGGATGTCAAGGATAAATGCCGAGTCGGGGAGGCTGACGACCCAACGGGTCTCGCCTGCCGTCGCGCTGAGAATCGGGAGCGGAAATCAGGGCCGAATGCGAATTAGCGCCCAACAGTTACAGCGTCCGCAGCCACTCGCGTATTACAGCTGCTGTCTCTAGCGGCGCCGCCTGCGGGAAAAGATGTCCCTGGCCGACCATCTCGTTAAAGTCAGCCGCTGGTAGCAGCGCCTTCGTTCGCTCAACGACCTCGTCCGGGAATGTATTGCTTTGGCTGGCACGGAGGATCAGTGTCGGCGCCAAGCCGCTTGAATACGGCAAAGTCTCCCAGATTTCGCGGTGCACGGTGGCGAAATAGTGCGCTTCCCAATCTGTGTTCCAGGTCAACTCAAAGCCGGGCGCGTCAACGCGGGATCTTAAGCCATGTTCCACGTAAAGCTGCAGCGATTCAGCCGGCCAGTCGGCGAAAACCGGTTTTGCGAGAAATCGCGCCAGTGCGTCCTCACGGCTGTCGAAGAAAGGGCGACGACGGCGCGCGCCTTGTACCAGCGGCAGTTGATCTACTGTGCCATGTGCCCAAGCCAGGTCAAATATCTCAAGTGTGATCGGCGGCAGGAAGACCGGATCCAGCAAGATCATCGCCTTGAATCGTGTTGGTTCCTTGATCAGCGCCAGCAGCGAGATGACGCCGCCAAAGGAATGCCCCACGGCTACGACATCGCGCAGGTCATGCGTGTATAATCCCGCGAGCAGATCGTTGGCTGCTTCGCTCCAATCGCGATAACCGGGCGGCGGCGCTTGATCATCCCAAAGGGCGCGCGGTGGCAAGCAGACGGCGCGATAGCCGCACAACTCTCGCAGCATCGGCAAGTATGTCTGCGGCGGGAAACCATTGGCGGGCGCCAGGTGCAGGATGGGCGCCGTCGGGTCGCCTGTCAGTTCGATCAAGGTCTGCGGCATAGCCCCATTCAATTCATGCTATTCTACTAATCGACTAGGGGTCTCTTTTCTGGCGAACAGGGGAAATCGACATGATTGATCGCTCAATAGTCTTCGCAGTGGTAGCTTCGCTGATCGCCTTTTTGGTCGTGCTGGAATTGGTGCGGCGGCGGCATCTGAGCGAGGAGTATTCGCTGCTTTGGTTGGGCACCGCTTTAGTGATGCTAGTGGTCGGCGTCTGGCGCGATCTTCTGCATGGCCTGGCCGACCTGGTCAACATCGAATATCCGCCGAATCTGCTCTTTCTGTTGGCGGCGCTCTTCTTGCTCTTCATCCAGCTGTACTTCTCCACCGTCATTACGCGGCTCACCAAGGAGAATCGGGAAGCTGCCCAGCAAATCGCACTCTTGCGCCATGACCTAGACCAATTACGCCGGCAACAGGACAATGGCGAGACCAGCGACAGCGATTAAAGCGAAGATGTACAGCACGATCTCCGGCAGATGCAGGCGCAGTGGATTGCTGTCCACCCTGGCGAATTCGCGCAGGCTGCGCAGCGGCGCGCTAGGGCGCGGCAGGCGCGGCGCGATCCGCCAGGCGAGAAGCGCGCCACCGAGCATACCGCCGATATGTCCCCAGTTGTCGATGCGTGAGCCCGGCAGAAAGCCGATCACTAGATTGATGGCGATCAGAATGCCCATGTGCCGCAGACGCGCCCGAACATGGGCGTAGACGCCTCGATGCTGATACAGGTGCACCGCTTCGGCTGCGAAAATAGCGAACACCGCCCCCGATGCGCCCACCGAGAAGCTGTCCATGTCGCCCAGCGCGAGACTGATGACTGAGCCGGTCAAACCGCCGAGCAGATAGATCAGCAGGAAGCGTACGCGTCCGAAGATCGGTTCGACTTGCCCGCCGATCACGTAGAGCGCGTACATGTTGAAGAAGATATGCCCCAGGCTGCCGTGCAAGAACATCGCGGTCAGCAGGCGATAGAATTGGCCTTCGCCGACAATTAGCTGCGGAACGAGCGCGCCGCGCCGAAACAGCTCCCACTCAAGTTCCGGCGCCAGGAATCCGGCCAGGAAAATCAGCCCGTTAAGCAAAATGAGCAGATAAGTTAAATGCGGCTGATCCGCCCGCGGACGACGCCGGGGCTTCTGACGCCCGCTTGTCACGGTGGCGGAAGCCGACTGTGACGCTCTCGACTGATAAAGGGGATGATCTTGTTCATCTTGTTCAGGCATGGCATGGCTCTCAACTATATGCACACGGCACAATCATAGGCGATTCACATTAAATTTGTATTGGAGAATTCATTTCAATATTCTACAATGGAAGACACAATTGTGAAGGAATTGAGAAATTTTGCACAATTCATGATATGCTTACATAAATGTCCGCATGAAACGCATATAATTGGGTAAGCACGATATGCGAAACTAGGATAATGATAACGATGTCCGCCAAATCAATCGCCGAAATTATGATCTTCCCGGAAGAGATTCTCTGCGAGATGCACGAGGAAGGTGATGCCTGCGACGTTATCGTGCGTATGGAAGACGGCAGCGTATATACCGCCTTGTTTGCCACGCTCACGTATATACACCGTCAATTGGCGTTGACCTGGATGGTGACGGAGTCCATTCCGGATACACCGGCGGTCCGTTTTGCCGTGCTCGATACGCCGCATATCATCGTGGAAGAGTTGCTCCCCGCCACGATAGAAGACACGATCGACAACCTGGTGGCGCAGGATGTTTTTGAAAGCCTGTTCACCCGCGTGACCGAAGACGAAAAAGCGGACTCGAAACGGAATATCAGGGAATCCCAATTCGCCACCCAGGAGATCGCAACCGCGGTTATCGAAGAAGTGTTGGTACTGATCGACGCTTGAGCCAGCCCCCGTTCTCGGCACACTAGAGCCTCATTGCGCCTGCCCCAACAGAAATCTGCTGCCCCTTTCAGCGCTTCCTGATTCTCCGCTATAATTCGCGGCACTTCGCCGGTTTCGCGCTGTTGTGTCCTCACGGATGCGCCGCAGCGCCGAACCGACAGCCCGCAAGCTCGAGGGATTAGAATGCCTGAGGAACGTTACGAAGAGAGTCGACTGTATAAGATCCGTCATTCATCCGCCCACGTGATGGCGGAAGCGATGCTGGAACGCTTCCCCGAAGCCAAGATCGCTATCGGGCCCCCGATTGAAGATGGCTTTTATTACGACTTCGATCTGCCGAGCGCAATCAACGAAGATGACATCAAGTGGGTCGAAAAGCGGATGAAGAAGCTTCTATCGGGCCGCCATGACTTCACCATGCGCGAGGTGACGGCGGCGGAAGCGCGCGAGATCTTCAATGAACAGCCTTACAAACTTGAACTGATCGACGACTTGGTCAACGGCCGGGTCGACGATAACGGGCAGCCCCTGGCCGATCCGGCTGCCAACTTGACCATCTACACGCAGCATCATTTCACCGACCTCTGCCGCGGACCACATGTCGAAAGCACCGCTGAGATCAACCCCAAGGCGGTCAGCATATCGCTGCGTCCGCCGGCCGGCGCCTATTGGCGTGGCGACGAAAAGCGACAGCAGCTGGTGCGCATCTACGGCACGGCTTGGGAGACGCCCGAAGATCTGCGTGACTACCGCATGCGCCAGGAAGAAGCGATCAAGCGCGATCATCGTGTCTTGGGCGAAAAGCTTGATCTTTTCATCATCGATTCGATGGTTGGCAAGGGCTTGCCGCTTTGGCTGCCCGATGGCGCGACGCTGCGCGATACGCTGGAGCGCTGGTTGCGCGAGATTCAGATCGAGCGCGGTTATCTGCCGGTGGTCACTCCCCATCTGGGTAATATCGAACTCTACAAGACTTCGGGACATTATCCCTACTACGCCGACAGTCAGTACACGCCGATCGATGTCGATGGCGATGAATTCATATTGCGGCCGATGAATTGCCCGCATCACTGCCGCATCTATTCCAGTCAGCCCCGTTCATACCGTGATTTGCCCCTGCGCTACGCCGAATTCGGCACGGTGTATCGTTACGAGCAGTCGGGAGAATTACGCGGGCTCACGCGGGTGCGCGGCTTCACGGTCGATGACGCGCATCTCTTCGTCCGCCCCGATCAATTGCTGGACGAATTCATGGCGGTAGTCAATCTGATCCAGCATGTCTTCGGCTCGCTGGGCATGAATGATTTCCGCGCGCGCATCGGTACGCGCGATCCATACGGCGACAAATACGTCGGCGATGGCCAGCTTTGGGCGGACGCCACCGATGCCATCATCGCCGCCTGTGAGGAACTGGGACTGGATTATCACATTGAGCCGGGCGAAGCAGCGTTCTACGGACCGAAGCTGGACTTCATCGTGCGCGATGTGCTCAAGCGGGAGTGGCAGCTGGGCACCGTGCAAGTGGATTATAATCTGCCACAGCGCTTTGACTTGGAATATGTCGACAGCGACAACGAACGGAAACGCCCGGTCATGATTCATCGCGCGCCCTTCGGCAGCCTCGAGCGCTTCATCGGCATACTGATCGAGCATTTCGCCGGCGCGTTCCCGCCCTGGTTGGCGCCGACACAAGCCGTCGTCATCCCCATACGCGAGAGCCACAATAGCTATGCCGCCGAAGTAGTCAATGTGTTGAAGTCAAGAGGTATGCGCGTCAAGGCTGATCTGCAGGATCGCAATATGCGCTCGAAGATCAAGCAGCACCGGCGGATGAATATCCCCTGGCTGCTAATCGTCGGTGACCGTGACATCGAGAATGGCACGGTTAGCGTGCGCCTGCGCAGCGACGAAGACTTGGGCGCGATGCCGCTGGAGGCATTTGCTAAGGCGGCGTTGGACAAAATCGAGTCCTACGCGCAGGAGATCGGGATTTAGCACCATCAACCGATATTGAAGAACTGCAGGGGTGACTCGGTGGGTCGCCAGTGCAATGTTATCATTAACGTCCGTAATGTTTCGTCCCGGCGTTACGAGGCGCTCCAGGCAGGATTCGAACCTGCGACACCCGGTTTAGGAAACCGATGCTCTATCCTCTGAGCTACTGGAGCAATGCCGGCATTATATCAGACCTACGGTCGGTCTCAAGTCTGCTCCAAGTAGACAATGACTCCTAAAGATCGCCGCTTAACGACGGTGGTTTTGCGGGATATTATCTCACAAAGACAGTAGCGTCTCAAAATAAACTACGCTACCATAGCGCTAGCTGCGAAAAGTAATGCCAATTCTCGGTTGCAAAACCGTCAACCAGCAAAACGTAACATGCGAGGAGAAGTCAAATGACCCATATCATCACGAGCCTTTGCCTGCGGGATGGCGCCTGTGTGGAGGTCTGCCCGGTCGAATGTATCATCGCCGGGAAACCGGAGAACGAATGGCCCTGGTATTTCATCGATCCTGATACCTGCATCGATTGTGGCGCCTGCATCCCGGAATGCCCCTACGAAGCCATCTTCGTCGAGGAAGAGGTTTCGTCCGATTACGAGATGATGGAGGGTCAAGAGCGCGTGCCATTCGACACCAAGGTGATCATTGAGCACGAGGAAGGCGATATCGTGGACCTGACGTCCGACATCGCGCCGAACTACGATTTCTTCACCCAAGGTCCGGGCTACGATGCCTTGAGCATGTAGCTGCCCTGTACGACATAGACGAGTCTGTACCGCGAAAGTGTCGACAGACACGCCAAGTCCCTCCCTAGTCCTCACTCCGATTAGTACCGGCGGAACTGGTGGCGAAGGAGGGCTTTTAATTCTCCAAATCGCGCGCCCGTGGCGAGATCATACCCGTCACCAAACCCACGCTGAATAACACCAGCAGCAAGCCAACGATCATGCCGGGGCTGATGCTTTCCTGTAAGAGCAGCGCGCCCCAAATGACGCCGAATATGGGAACTAACAGGGTCACCGTCAGCGCCTTGGTCGGGCCAGCGCTGATGATGAGGTAGTAATAGAGTTGATAGGCGAAGGCGGTGCAGAGCACGACAAGCGCCAGCATCGCCAGGACAGCGGTATCTGAGACTTCATGCATTGGCAGGTCGACAAGCGAGACCGGCGCCAGAATGAAAGACGACCCGATCAGCTGGCCGGTAGACAAAGACATCGAATTGACACCGGCGAAACTGCGCTTAGCGTAGACGCCGCCCAGCGAATAGCATAAAGTCGCCGCGAGTAACGCCACCGTCGCCGCGACCACCTCAGCATTCATTTCCATCGGGCTGCCACCAACCGTCAACGTCACGCCAACGATACCCAACAAGGCGCCGATCATCTTGTAAACCGTGAGCGGCTCGCCCAGTGCAACCGCTGCGATCAAAGCGGTGAAGAGCGGTGTCGTCGACATGAGGATCGCCGCCATCGACGCGGTAACCGTCAACTCCGCCCAGCCGATCAAGGTGAAGGGCAAGGCGGATGCCAGAAATCCCAGCAAGAGAAAGCGACGCCAGTGCCTGCGGATGTCCAGCGGGACGCGGCGCAGCTTGGCGTACGCGAGCAATATGATGGCGGAAAGCGCGACCCGGATAAACATCAGCTGTACCGGGCCAAAAGGTTCCACCGCCACGCGGATGAAGATATAGGATGCGCCCCAGATCGCGCCAAGCGTGACAAGCGCGGCCAATTGTGTGAACGACAAGGCTGTTTCTCCCTGTTGAAAACGCACTGCCATTCTAGCACAGGGCGCAGCGCCGAATGTATCCGACTCTTGCGGACCTGACCGCTTGCCCAGGTCATACCTGCCCAAAGGTCTAATGTCCCGGCGCAACTTCTCGTAGCAGAATAAGGACAACGCAAAACAATAAGAGGAGAAAACTGTGGCGAATAAGCTGCAAGAACTATCGGCTGAAATGGCGGACTTGGTGGAAGGCGCCGCCGAGAGTGTCCTGCGCGTGGAGGCGCGGCGACGACTGCCGGCAACCGGCATCGCCTGGTCAGAGAATCTGATCGTGACCGCCCATCACGTGGTCGAGTTTGATGAGGACATTAGCATTGGCTTGGCCGATGGAAACCGTGTGAACGCCCAGCTTGTCGGGCGTGACCCGCGCAATGAATTGGCGCTGCTGCGTGTCGACGCTTCGCTGACACCGGCTAATTGGGCGACAGCAAACGGCATACGCGTCGGCAATCTCGTGCTGGCGCTGGGACGGCCGCGGCAAAATATCAACGCGACGCTCGGGTTGGTTTCAGGCGTCGTCAGCGCTGACGGCGCCAAGAGACGGCGCAAGATGATGAAAGTCAGGTTCGAGCAACGCATGCAAGGCGGCATGAAAGAATGGAAAGGACGAAAACGGCGCAAGCGCATCCGCTGGGACGCCGATGGCATGGGCATGGTCCTCGGCGGCGGATTCATCCGCACCGACGTTGTCATGTACCCCGGCTTTTCCGGCGGTCCCCTGCTCGGCGCTGGCGGCGGCGTCCACGGCATGAACACATCTGGATTCGGCGCGGGTGCTAGTATGGCTATACCGGTCGCGACCATTGGCAAATCGGTCACCGCGCTGCTGCAAGATGGCAAGATCGAGACCGGTTACCTGGGCGTCGGTGTGCAGACGGCGCAGCTGCCGCAGGCGGTTGCCGAACAATTGGATCAGGAGGCGGGACTGCTGATCGTCTCAGTCGAGGCGGACAGTCCGGCGGCGCAGGCGGGCATGCTGGTCGGAGATATCTTGACGGCGCTGGACGCTGAGTCGATCGCGGATGTCGACGAGCTGCAGGCGCTGCTCGCCCGTACTGCGGCTGGCAGTGAGGTAAAAACACAATATGTCCGCGGCGGAGAATTGCTGGAAGGCAGCGTCACTGTCGGGTCGAACTAGCTTAGTCTATGCCGGAGAAAGCAAAAGGGCGACCCAATCCGGTCGCCCCTGCATTTTCGGGCGCAAGATAGCGCTGTGGCATAGCCCTTAAAGGTCAGGCGCGGCGATGACACGTTCCAGCATAATCTCAACCAGGTCGCTGTCCTCAGACGCCACGAAGGGAATTGTCCAGCTGACCGTTTCGATGAAACAGAGCGCCTCCGCGCCTTCACGGCAGTAGTACAGGGTGAGATCCGCATTGATTTGACCGCTGCCTTCGTTGAAGATCACGGTCACGTTCGTGGCTTGATCCGCCACAACCGACGTTTGCCGATCACCGTCACTTGATGTTAAGGTCAACTCGCTGTCGATCAGCGGATTGATCTTGTATGCGGGTGGCAAGCTGAGATTTAGACTGATCGCGCCTTCTCCGGATACGACCCGCTGCTCCTCCAATTGAACCAGCATATTGTCGGCGGTGTTGCCGCCCAGAATGGTCAATGAGTCGCGGTCGATCACCAGCGCTTCCGGATTGCTGAATTCCAGCGTGTCTACCATGCCGGCCTCCAGGTCGATGATGCGGATGGCATGGTTGTTGGTGTCGGCCACGTAGAGGATGCCCTTCGCGTAACTAATGCCGCCAGGTTCATCAAACTCGGCGACCGTCGCGTCGCCATCGGCGTAACCCCCGAGGCCACCCAAACCGTATGCCGTAGAGGTGCCGGTCTCGCCCGCCGAAACGACCTTGATGCGGCTGTTGTAGGTATCGGCGATGTAGAGGTCGCCGTTCGGTCCGCCCTCAATGCCGAGCGCATGCTGCAGACGATTCTCGCCCAGCTCGCCATCGATGTCGCCAAATTCAAAGAGATTGTTCGCCGTCGTGCCTGAGACGACGGTGACCAGATCATTCTCAAAGTCGGCCAGACGAATGGTGCTCGATTCGCTATCGGCGAAATAGAGCTTGCCTTCACCGGCGTAATACAAGCCACTCGGCTGCGCCAACTCGCTGTTCGCCAGGCTGACGTCATTCAGGTTGGCTTCCCGTCCGTTGCCAACTGACGCATATAGTTCCATATCATCCAGGTCGAGGATGAATAGCTGGTGCGTCCCCGCCATCGCGACATGAATCGTGCCCGCATCGAAGTCATAAACTTCCACATCCCACGGGCTGCGAAGCGGCGTCGTTTTCAGTTGCGCCGGTCCAATATCGCCGAAGCGGCCGCGCCCCATTTCGCCGCTGCCGGCCAGGGTGCTCACGGTCCGTTCCTGCAGGTTCGCGCTGCGGATCGTATGGTTGTTGACATCGGCGATAATCAACGAATCGCCGTAGAGCGTCATGCCCTGCGGCTTGTCGAATGCGGCGGTCTCGAAGGCGCCGTCAGCGAAACCGCGCGCCGCTGAACCAATGATATCCAACACCTCGTGCGTATTCAGATCGGCGATAACGATGCGATTGTGGCTGCTGTCGGCGATGAAGAGGCGGTTCCCGTCAGCATCCGCCAGCACCTTGCCCGGGTAGAGCAGTGGCGTACCGGGATCGCCCGCGCCTTCCAGCGCCAAGTCCAGCGGCGTCCGGTTGATGATGGTCGGGTCCAAGTCATCGTAGTAGGCGATCATGCCGGACAGGTAATTGTCAAACGATTCAAAGGGGATCTCGCCGGATTGACGGATGACGACATTGCCCTGCGGCTCGACAATGGCGACTGTTGGCCAGGCGCGCACGCCGTAGGACCGCCAGATCGTGAAGTCATTGTCATTAACGACGGGATGATGCACGCCGTAGCGCTGCACGATCTGAACCAGATTCTCCGTCTGGCCCTCGTTCTCAAACTTTGCCGAATGCACGCCGATCACGACGACCTCGTCGGCGAATTTCTGCTCCACCTGCTCCAGTATCGGAATGATATGCAAACAGTTGATGCAGCCGTAGGTCCAGAAATCAAAGATCACGATCTTGCCCAGCAGACCGCTCATGGTCAGCGGATTCTCCACGTTAATCCAGTCGAGATCAGCGGGAAATTCCGGCGCCGGCACCTGCCCGACGTATAATTCTTCCGGCGTCCGCTGCGCCTGAACCAATCCGCCCAAGGCGAGCGCAAGCAGCGCCAGCAATATTGACAGTTTCTTCATGGTGGCTGTCCTCCTGATAATAAGCAAAGAGAGCATACTGATATGCTCTCTTATCGTTCTCGTCTTCTTCAGCTTATGCCCCAATACTAAAGCTGACGTAACGGTTTTATTGCGGATGTATAACGGCTGGCGCCGCTTTCAACTCTCCTTACTCGCTGCGCAGTCGCTGCAAAATCGCATCTCGATTTGACCAGGCGCAGGAGTCCACCTCATACTGCCCCAAGACCCGATCGAATTCATTTAGAGCGGCGTGATCATCGCCCAACTCAACATAGATCATGCCCAACTCACAACGGACATCGTTACGGTGCGGATCGAACGCTAACCCACTGAGGAAGGCGTCTCGCGCCAATTCCCATTCCTCCAACCGCACGTACGTACGCGCATGGTAAAAGAAGTCATCCACGGTCAACGGGACGTACATCGCCAGCATATCTATCACAGCCAGCCTTCGGCCCTCAAGGGCGCAGTCGTCCTGCGGGCTGTCCGCCAGGATGCGCTTGAATTGCGCCAATGCCCCGCCATAATTCGCCCATTCGGTGAAGATCAAACCCAATTTACAGCGCGCTTCGCTATGATCCGGGTTGATCTCCAGCGCCTCAAGCAACGTGTTCCCGGCCGCATAGAGCTTGCGCGCCCGGTAAAATTGCATGGCTCGCGCGAATGTCTCGTCGGCGTTTGATGCCTCGGTGGAAGCAATGGCCGTCGCGCTCGGCGACCGATTCACGGTTCGGGCCGGGGCAATCGGTTCTTTGTCCGGGCACTGGTTGACGAGCTCGTGCTTAATCAAGGATTGGAACTGGTTGAAGGCCGCCGCATAGTTGCCTTGTGACGCGTACAACCGACCCAATTCACAGACGGATTCCGGCGCGCTGGTCGGCGCCAGTGGAGAAAAGGTGACTGTGACCTGCGCCTTGATGGCGAGCGTATAAGCACGTCGGGCGTAAATCGTCACGCTCATTTCCCCGCTGGGCGTGAACAGCTTGATCCGTTCGACATATTGCTCTTGCAAGCGGCGCCAAGTCGTGAGCGAGTCATCATCGGCGATGATCAGCATTTGTTCCGACTGTGCGATCAGCCGCGAATGCTCGGTGAATACACCGATCTGCCGGGGCTGCGACTGCGTGCTCGGCGCCGTTTCATAAGGTGTGAGCCATTCCGGCATGACAAATCCGGACGGCGCGGCACTCGCTGCGCTTGTGTCCACGCTGTCCATTGTCGGCGTTTTAGAATTGGCCGCGTAGACCGCATGGGCGCGGTCGTAATAGTGCTTCGCCGAATGCGTTTCGCCAGCGTCAAGGTGAACCTTCCCCATCAAGTTGAGCACGTCTTCCTGATACGGATCATCGAGGAGCGCGCATTGCAGATGAATCATTGCAATGTCCCGGTCGCCCCCTTCATACGCACCGGCGCCCAGTCGCGCATGATCCAAAGCCGGATCGCAAACGATATCTGGCTCAATGTCGCTTTGGCGCGACCAGGCAGAAGCGGCACTGGCGATATCTTCATGCACGTTTTCGATCAACACAGGAATGATCGCGTTGTCCGGGTCTTCCTGCAGCGCGCAGTTGTAAAGCTGCAGCGCCCGATCATAGTCACCCATGTCATGCAACTGAACTGCGCGGGCGTAGTGAGAGTCGCCGAAATCGCAGTCCGAGTTGGTCAGCGCGGCGGGCGCAGCGCTGATCACCAGAATGAAGACGATAAACAAGAGGAATTGTCGCCTAAACATAATAGTCTGTCTTTCGCCACGCTTCGTTTCATCTATGTTACGTCATAGCGGCGCCGCCGCGCAAATTTTAATTGGGAACGCAGGCAAACGAGGCCTGTAAGAGGGAGCTTGCGGACGGCAATCCTGACCATGATTTACGCCCGGCTAGAACCGATCACGCGGACAGAAAGCGCTGCGTCAAAGGCGGCCGCGAGTTTCCAACGCCGTCCACCAGGCCATAGCCGTTGTGCATGCCCTGCGCCCAGGCATACCAGATCATCGCCGCGATCCGACCCGGATACTGTGTCTTGAGATAGCGGACGAAATCAGTCGCGTAACGGGCGATCAGCCCGGCATCGTCATTTGGCCGATCAAGTACGCCGAATTCAGTGATCCAAAGTGGCTTGTCCGGCATGACTGCGCTGTAAGCCCAGATCGATTCGTCGATATGGCCGAACATCGAGTAATGCGGGTGCCCATTGACACCGCGTCCGTAAGGATGAAAGGCCAGCCCGTCTGGCATCGCATCTTCCGGCAAGACGTCTAACATGCCGCGCGCGTAGACGCTGCCATCCACTGGGCCACTGTTGAAACCGGCGGTGACGATCCGTACATCGCTGTCAGCGCCGCGGATAGCGCGGTAAGTCGCCTCGAATAACGCGCCATAATTCTCAGCCGACATGGTCACGGATGCCACCTGGCTCTTTGAGTCCGGCTCATTCCAAACCTGCCAGGCGGCGACCAGATCGCGTCCGGCCCACTGCGCGGCGATCTCGCTCATCATTTCGGCGAAGCGCTGTCTGAGCGTTCTCCATTTTGTATCGGTCATCTGTGACCAGGGCCAGAATTCGTTTTTGCCTTCGCCGTAGGTTTGATGGCTTGTCGTAAAAACGACCCGATAGCCGGCTTCGCGATAGGCTTCGACGAGAGGCAGGTAGCGCGCCAGGGCGGCGCTGATATCTTCCGAGCCGCGCCGATTGGAGACGTTGTATCCGAAGCGCACCCAGCCCATTGCGCCAAGCTTGTTCGCCGGCGGCTTGCCCATACGATGATAGACATCGAGATTGACGCCGACCGGATTCACGCCGGCAAAGACCTCCCTTCCCTCCTCCAAGGTCGTCGCTCGAAGGTACCAGGCGGCGGTATAGCCCTCGACGCCAGTGACCGCGCGCACCTTGAGCCAACTGCCCTCGACGCCGATCTTCTCAGCGGCGCGCCCGTGATGCTCCATGGGCTCCAGCAGATGCCAGCTAAACACCTGTCCGACAATGCTGGCATGAACGCTGGGCAGCTTGCGCACGCGCAAATTATCCACCAGAGGACGGACGCGGAATTGAGGGATGTAAATGTAGTCGCGCGGATTCATCACATTGTCCAGGCCGAGCTGGCTGATGCCTCGATTCGGCGGATTCTGCACGATCAGATGCAGGCGGTCGCCCGCAGCCTGCGCGATAACCTGACCGAGCTCGACCTGATCGCCCACTGTGACGGCAATGATTTTCACGCCCTGATAAGTCGTGATGAAACTTTCGCCTTCGACGAGGGATTCGATCTGAAGGCTGTCGCCCGCTGTGATGACCTGCCCCGCCGCCGCGCATGTCACATCGGCGTCCTCTTGGGTAAAGAGATCGATGCTGTTTCGCAGTTCACCGACTTCCGGATCATTGTTGAAACGAGCGAGGACCGCAATAGGCCGAGCGCTGGTCGGCCACTCCAGCACAAAGCGATTGTAAATGTGCTGTGGCTCAGTGTCTTGCGCGCCATAGCGATCGGCATTGTCGACGCGGCGCTGCACAATCGGCGCGAGTTCCGCCGGTGTATCGACATCGATCACGTCAACCATGACAACCGAGGGATAGACACGCCGGATATGGGTCAAGGCGGAATCCTGCCACCAGGTCAGCGGGGCATCCACCGCGGTGACATTGCGGAAACGGTTGAGATTGTTGCCGGCCGGCGAACGCACCACCGACACCCGCTCGAATTTGGCGAGATAGGGCTGCAAAACCGCCAGCCACTCGTAGAAGTTGTGGTCCGGCAAGACAAAGGCATGTGAGATGACAGAATCGGCTAACACGTCTTACTCGTTCTTCCGCGCGGTTCGGGCGCTCATTGGGCCGTATGCAATCCTTGTATCACATGACGGGCGCCGATAGGGCACCTTTTGGTCGCGTATAGAGCCATACGGTCACCACATCAAACTCGAGGCAAATGGCGTATAATACATTATATGACCCTCGCCCTGTCCCCGTATGGCAGCGGGTAGAGCAATCCGGCGCGTTTCAGGAGCGATCTTGATGGAGTTGGACAAGGAGAAAGTGCTAAAGCTGGTCATCGTCGTGGTGGCGACCCTGGCGGCGCTGGCGGTGATGAGCACGATGGTCCAGCTCATTCAGACGGTGCTGCCTTTCCTGATCGTTGGCGCGGGCATTTATGCGGGTTATCGCTGGGCACTGAGCGATGCGCCGGCGCCGACCGCCGATGAAGTGGAAGAGCAGGCCCGAGGCATCTTCAGCCGCTTCCGCCGCACCAAGAAAGCCGTCGAGACGACGATGAAAGTCGGGGACGTCTTGGGCGATCTCGGCGCCAAGCCGGAAAAAGCGCACAGACGCAGGCGGAAGCCGAGCGCGGTTGTCGAGGGCGAAGCGACCAAGGTCAATTCAGCATACGCCGAAACCGAAGCAGAAGCGCCCGCCGCCGAGCAAGCCGAAGCCGCTGAAGAGCAGGCGCAAGCCGCCAGCGACGAGAAGGTTAGCCAGTTGAAGGGGGAGCTAAAGAGCAATCCCGACGGCGCAATCGAATTCAAAGACGGCGATGTGGTCATCAGCGCCGATGATGTGGTTCAGCCGGATTTCTCGCGGCTGGAAGAGAAAGAAAAAGAAGAACCGAAAGTCAACAATAATGTGCTGGCGCAGATTGAAGAACGCCGGCGCCGGTTGCAGGGCGGCAAATAGCCTCATTCGCCGCTATCTTCGGGCTACTCTCCCGATTCCATCGCCTGATAAATGGGCTTCAGCGCATGATACAAATCATTGAAAATGGTCAATTGCCGCTGGTAATGTGGCACGCGGTCGGCACGCGGATAGAAAACCCTGCGCACCTTGATCAGTTGCTCGGCCGCCTCGGCCAAACTGGCATAGACGCCGGTCGCCCAACCCGCCAGCATCGCCACACCCAGGCTCGCTGATTCCGAGGTGTGGAGGACCGAGATGGGCAAATTGGTGATATCCGACTTGATCTGAATCCAGCGATCGGAACGGGAGCCGCCACCGATCGCCGTCACCTGATTGATCTCGACGCCAATCTCACCGAGACGGCGCAGGCTGAGCGCTTGTTCGTAGGTCAGCCCTTCCAGAATCGCCCGCACAATATCTTTGCGTTTGGTATCGAAATTAAGTCCCAGGATCACGCCCGTCGCCGAGGCATCGTTGTGGAGCGCGCCGCTGCCGACGAAGTATGGCAGCAGCATGAGCTTGCCCGGCTCGTCATCGATTTGCTCGACGATCACATCGTAAACATCGCGGCCGGTCTCCGCGGCGATCGTTCTTTCAGCCGCCGCCAGTTCATCGCGATACCAGCGCAGCAGACGCCCGCCGGTCTGGTTGCCGCACAGCGCGATAAAGTTGCCCGGGGCGGCATGGGGATAACAGGATACGTTGTATGCCAGCATCTCCATCCGTGGTTCACCGGTGACCGCCGCCAGCGCTTCAGTTGTGCCGATGGCGTACATCGCCGTGCCCGGTTCCAGCACGCCGGCGCCCAGCGCCCCGGCCGGTTGATCGTGTCCGCCCGTCACCACTTTGACCGAACCGCTGAATCCCAGGTCCGCCGCCACTGATCGAGGGATTTCGCCGATGATCGTGCCGCTCGGCACGGCTTTCGCCAGTTGATCGCGACGCACGCCGCCGGCTTCCAGCAGTTCGTCCGACCAATCCAGCTTGTGAACGTCGAATGCCAGGGTGCGGGCGGCCATGCTGTAATCGATGGCCGGTTCGACGCCCAAACGAAAGGCGACATAATCGACATAACAAAGGATCTTCCAGCTATTCTCGAGGACTTCCGGCGTGTGATCCCGCCACCAGAGCACTTTGGGCAAAGTGTAGATGTTGCTCACGGGCTGGCCGGTAAGCGCAAAGATGCGCTCGGCGCCAAGAGCCGCTTCCATCTCGGCGGTCTGTTTGGCGTTGCGCCGGTCGGAGCTGACCGGACTATTGGCCAGCACTGTCCCGTCCGGCGCGACCGGAATCATCGCTTCGCCCTGCGAGGATAGGGCCAGGGCGGCAACCGGGTCATGCCTGACTTGCCCATTGACTTCGCGCAGGCACTTGCAGACGTAGGCCCAGACCTGATCCGGATCCAATTCGTACCAGCCGGGCTGAGGCGATATCAGCGGATACTCACGTCCCGCCTGCGCCAGCACCGCGCCAGTTTCGTCAAAGGCGACCACCTTGCAGCCGGTCGTTCCGACATCGATTCCCATCAAGCTCATTGGGTTCTCATCCCCTCACGGCGCCAGCGGTCAAACCGCTGACCATGAAACGCTGCATCAGATAATAAACGACAATGACCGGCAATGTGATCAAGGTCAAAATGGCGAACATGGGGCCGGGCCGCATAATAAACTGCCCGCTGTACACAAGCGGCACCAGGATCAGAGGCTTGACCTCCACCGAATTCATCGTGACCAGCGCCAGGATGAATTCGTTCCAGGAGGTCATGAACTGCCAAATGATGACCACGGCGACAGCCGGCCAGCTCACCGGCATCATGATGCGCCAATAGATTTCGAAGCGGTTGCAACCGTCCAGCCGCGCCGCCTCCTCTATCTCAATCGGGAATCCGGCAAAAAAGCTGCGCAGGATCACAATGGCAAAGGGCACGCCCAAGGCGGTATAGGGCAGGATCAATCCAACATAATTATCGGTTAGTCCCAGCGCCTTGTTGATCTGAAAGATCGGCACCACCAGCGTCGGGATGGGCAGCATCAGGGTCATGATGAGCAGATAAAACCAGATATCGCGGGCGAAGAATTTTAGGCGCGCCAAGGCAAAAGCCGCCAGCGAACTAATGATGACGACCAGAATGACGGAGGGGATGGTTATGGCCATGCTGTTGACGAAGTGCCGCACGATTTCAGCGTCTTCAAAGACGGTGACGTAGTTTTGCAGGCTGACGCCACTGATCAACAGACCGCCGAAGCGCGGCGCGCGTTGTTCCGGCGGCATGAAGGACACGACCAGCATCATAATGATGGGGACGAGCCAGATCAGCGCCAGGATGGTGACGAATATGAAGCTGAGCGCCTTGGCGGTCTGGCGCGGGAATCGTTGTTTATCGCTGGAGTTTCGCTTAATGATGACAGGCGCTCCCCACTCAATTCCCGATGGTGAAGCGGGAGCCAAGGACGCGGACTTGAAAGATGCTCGCGCTCAAGGCGATGACCAGCAATACGACCGCCACGGCGGAGGCATAACCCATGCTTTGCAGTGTGAAGGCTTTCTGAAAGATATAGGTCGGCAACATCTCGGTGGCGTGATTCGGTCCGCCTCTTGTCAGCATGAAGACCAGCGCAAAGGTCTGCAAGGTGCCGATGACACCGAGCAGAATCAGCGTCAGATGAACATGACGCAGCATAGGCAAGACGATATAACGAACGCGTTGCAGCGTGCCGGCACCGTCCACTTCCGCCGCGCTCAGTACTTCTTCCGGCAGACCCTGCAAACCAGCGACGTACATCAGCATGGAGAAACCAGTCCATTGCCAGACGTTAATGAATATGGTCGAGAATATGGCGATCTTGGGGTCGGCAATATAGGGCTGCATGAGAAAGCGCGCGCCGGTCGCGAGCGCGACATCCGCCAGCAAGCCCCCGAAGGGCGCGTAAATCCGCTGCCAGACAATGCCCAGCACGACCGGCGAAATGATGGCGGGCATGAAGAATATGATGCGGAAGACATTTTGTAGCGGTATTCCCGATGTCAGGATATAGGCGAGGATGAAACCGAGGAACATCTGCGGGAAGATAGTCAGAAAAGTCCAATAGAAGGAGTTGCGGATGGCGAGCGAAAAGCTGCGATCATTGGTGAACATTTCGATGTAATTTTGCAAGCCGACGTAGATCGCTTCGTTGATGCCGTCCCAGTCGTACATGCTGACGCCGAAGATATAGAAGATGGGATAGAGCACGAAGATGACAAAAAGAATCATGGCGGGCGCCATGAAAAAGAGACCCTGATTGTCGATCAGCCATTCGCGTGACATGGTCAAACGCCCTTTCCCCCACCCCAAACCCCTCCCCCATAAAGAGGGAGGGGCTCAAACGACCGAGAGTCTGTCGCTAAGCTCCCCTTCCCTCCTTGTGGGAAACATCCCCCGTGAGCGGGGGACCGAGGGGGCACAGGGGCCGGGGGATGGGGGGTAGGAACCCACCCTTCTCCGTCTACATATTGGCGTCCGCCACCAACTGCATGCCTTCCGCCGGCGTCATTTCACCGGCAGCGACGCCAGCCAGCGCATCTTCCAGCGCCTGCTTGATATCCGGGCTCTTCAGCTGACGGGCATATTGCACCGAGGCCAGCCAGTCTTCGGTGAAGAGATCCCACACCGCTTCCTGATTCTCCGAGCCGAAGGATTCCGGCCGCAAGCCGATATAGGCGGGCAGATCATTATAGGTGTTGATCAAGGCTTGCGCGCCTGCGCCACTGATGAAATCAGTGATGACCTTGCAAGCCGCATCCGGAACCGCCGAGTCGCGGGTGACGCCCAGCATGACGTCAATACCACCAAGCAGGTCATCCGGCGCGCCCATGCCAGTCACATCGGGGAACTTGAAGGGCGCGTAACCGGCCAGATTTTGATCGAGCGGCGGCGGATCGGGATTGGCCGCTTGCTGCTGCCACCAGGCGCCCATCGGGAACATGGCAGCGCGCCCACCCTGAATCTGCTCAACGGCGGCTGGATAATGCGACATGCCCAGCGCGCCCATCTGGAAGATGCCATCGTCGAATAGACGCTTCCACCAGGTCATCGCCTCGACGAATGGCTCATCGGTGAAGCTGGCGTTGCCGTCTTCCGCTTCATAAATCAAGCCGGGCGCGACATTGTGAATCAGCTGCATGTAGACATCACGGCGGATCCAGCCATCGCCGGCGCCGATCATGACAGGCGCGATGCCCTGCGCGTTGAACATGTCAGCCAATGCCAGCAATTCATCGTACGTAGTCGGCGGCTCGACCATCGCCTCTTCAAAGATCGGCACGGTGTACCACATATTGATGGTCTGCACGAGCACGGGCAAGCCATAGATATTGTCGTCGCCTTCCGGGTTGCCCAGCCTCGCCTGCTCAATGCCAACGGGGAAGAACTGATCTTCCCAATCTTCGCCCCAGGTGGCCACGGCGCAATCCTGCAAGGGCATAAGGTGATCACGGTATTGCTGCGTCAAGGCGCCCGGTTCCAGTCCGATCAGGTCTGGCAGGGCTCCACCAGCCGCCATCGTCTGTAGGGCGACGATGTATTCAGTGTAATTGGTGATGTCCGGCTCAACCCTGATGTCCGGGTTCTCCGCGTTAAAGGCTGCGATCATCGCCTCGGTCGTGGCGATTACCGGGCTCCAGGAACGGAACTTGACGACCACCTCGTCCTGCGCCAGGGCAGGCAGGCTCACCGCCAGGATGAGCAAGAGACAAAAGACCAGCGCAAACTTTCTGTACATGATTTAGCTCCTCAGCTTCAATCTAATCGTACGAAATGTTGTTGAGTCAATCTATCGATCTACGGACGCCTCCTTTCTTCGCGTCAAGACGACTGAGCTACTCCATTATCCGACGAGAATGTCGTGGTAGCGTTCCGGTATCAAATGCGGCTCGCCATGCTGCAGCGCCATGTGGTAAAGCTGCGCCGAAATCTCGACCATGACCGTGCAGTGAATCGCCTTGCTCAGGCTGCTGCCAACCGCCAGCATGCCATGATTCGCCCAGACGACCGCGTTGCGATCTCCCATCACTTCCAGCATGTCGTAGCCGAATTGCCTTGAGCCGCTGGGCGCGAAGGGCATTACCGGCACTTCACCGCGAACATCGATCAGCGTGCCGACATGCAGCGGGGCGATCGGCTTGTGCAGTACGCCAAAGAGATTGGTGTAGACCGGCTCGGCATGAACAATGCCCACGGCGTCGGCGCGCCGCTCATATACGGCGAGATGCACTTGTGATTCGTGCGACGGCTCGCGCGTCCCCTCGATGACATTGCCGGCCAGGTCAAGTACAAGAACATCGTCGGTTGTGAGCTCATCGTAGGGGAAGTCGTGCGGCGTCATCAGGATGTGCCCGCTCTGCGGATCGCGCAAGCTGAGGTTGCCTTGCGTCAGCGGCACCAAACCGATGCTCGCCACCAGCGCCGCCCCGGCAATCAATTCTTCTTTAAGCGATACCAGATATTCAGTAGCTAATAGGGTTTTTGCCATGCTGGCTCCCGGGTTTAAGGTCGGTCTTGGCGAAAGCAACGTTGGATAACGCGAGATTTTACTGTCGCCGGCATATCCTGTCAAACTGGCGGGAAATCCTAGGGAGCGACGACCAGGCTCTATCGATTGCGCAAATAGGGATCCAGCGCATCGCGCAAGCCATCGCCCAAAAGATTGATGCTCATCACCGTCAAAAAAATCGCGGTGCCGGGCACAAGAGAAATCCAGGGCGCGAGCTGGAGGTAACGATTGCCGACGGCGACCATACTACCCCAACTGGGATTGGGCGGCTGAATGCCAAGACCCAGAAAGCTCAAGGTGGCTTCGGCAAGAATGATGCCGCCGACATCAAGCGAAACAGTGACGATGATGGCCGCCGCAATATTCGGCAGAATATGAGAAATCATGATGCGCCCGTTCGATGCGCCCAGGGCGCGAGCCGCCAAGACAAAATCTTCCTCGCTGGTAGACAGGGTTAGACCACGAGTCAAGCGGGCTAGCGGCGCGATACCAACAAAGCCAATAGCGACAAGCGCATTAGTCAGGCTTGGACCCATAAGTCCGGCAATGGCGATGATGAGAACGATCCGGGGAAATGCCATCAGCGCATCCAAAAAGCGCATGATGATGTCGTCAGTCCAGCCCTTGAGCAAACCGGACAATAAACCCAGCGGGACGCCGATGCTGATCGAAATGGATAGCGGAATCAATGCCGCCATCAGCGAGACGCGAGCGCCGTATAGGATACGCGATAACATGTCGCGCCCAATATCATCCGTTCCCAAAAGGTGATCGGCGCTCGGCGCTTGGCGCGCGGCAGAAAAATCAGGCTTTATGGGATCATAGGGGCTGATGAGTGGCGCAAACACGGCACCTAGAATGACGAGAATGAGCAGGACGAATGCAATACGAGGCAGCGGACGATCAAACAAGCGGCGGGAAAACGAGACAAACGCGTGTTGCTTCGAATCGCCGTCCTTTGATAAATATGCGAATTCTTCATTCGATCTCTTGTGACGGGTGCTATCGACTGGTTGCAACACAGGCTCCATCACTGAGCATATCGAATACGCGGATCGATTACTGCGTAGGTAAGATCTACAAATAGATTGATTCCCATAAACGCAAGCGTGATCAACAATACTGAACCCTGCACAATGGGGAAATCACGCCCGAAAATGGCATCCAGTAACAACTTGCCCATACCGGGAAAAGAGAAGATTATTTCGATGACGATCGTACCGCCCAGAATGCGACCTATTTGTATACCCACGGTTGTGACAACCGGTATCAGAGCGTTTTTCAAGGCATGTACAAACACGATCCTTCGCTGCCCCAGCCCTTTGCTTCTGGCGGTACGCACATAATCTTCATTCAATACTTCGAGCATGCTGGAACGGGTCAAGCGCATGGTGACCGCCATCAGCGCGGTACTCAAGGTGATGACCGGCAATATCATGCGCTCGATATGTTCAGCAGGATTATGAGAGATCCGTACAAAGCCGCCGGCCGGCAACCAGCGCAAATGAACCGCAAACAGAATGATGAGCAACAGGGCAACCCAAAAGTTGGGCGCGGAAACACCCATGAGCGCGACGATATTGCCGATAAAGTCGCCGATGCTGCCGGGTCGCACAGCCGTGTAGATACCAATCGGCACGGCCACGATTGTTGCTGTCAGCACACTTAGCAGCGCAAGCTCCAGCGTGACCGGAAACCGCGCTGCCAGCAGTTCGCTAACCGGACGACGCTGATGGATTGAACGACCCAGATCGCCCTGCAGGACGTGAAGGAGCCAGTCTGCATATTGCACAGGAATCGGACGATCCAGCCCGAGTTTTGATCTCAACAGATCCATTTCTTCATCGGTCAATTGACCGACTTCGTCAATGGGAACGAGCAGCAGAATTGGATCGCCCGGGCTGAGCAACAGCAGCAGAAAAACGAGGAAGGTGACAATAACGAGCGTTGGCGCCATCAAGAGGATGCGTCTGAGCAGGTAGCGAAACATGTCCTCGCTCCGGGCAAAGGGAAGGGATAACGGGGTTGCGCACTATTCCGCAACCCCGTGTTTTCAGCTGTGTTTAACCGCCGACAACGGTGAAGTTCGTCCAGTCGAGCAAGCCATAGCCGTTAAGCGCGAAATCCTCGATGATGTCGCCACGATAGACGTAGGGAATCCGCGGATAGAGATAAGGCACGACGATCATGTCACGCCAGGTGACGTCGTTCATGCGGCGGACATGCGCAGCCCGTTCGGCGCTATCAAAGATTCCAGGCAGTTCCGCCCGCAACGCTTCGTATTCGTCCGTACAATAGCGGACCATCTTTATCGCGGCGCTGCAGCCGGCGAATGGGTTCAGATAGCCCTCAGGCGTGCCCCTATGCGCGAGGATTTGCACGAAGCCGGCTTCGGCAATATCGTTATCCTCCCGCAACGCGGCAATATGGCGCGCGCGCTCATTCGCCTGAATGATCAGGCGCATCCCAACTTCTGCAAGACTCGCCTGCATGATCTCCAGTACCTGGATACGAAATGGTTGGGCAACAACCGATACGTTGAATTCAAAACCTTCCGGGTTTCCTGCCGCCACCAACTCCGCGCGAGCAGCATCAAGATCGCGCGTGATACGGGGCGGAGATTCCTCGCTGAACGCCCAGGAATTCGGCGGTGTAATGCCTCGTGCCGGCTGTGCCAATCCGCCGTAGACCAGGTTGATGACCGGTTCTACATCAAGGGCATGCATCACGGCGCGCCGATTGTGGATATTGTCGAAGGGAGGACGGTACTGGTTCAGCGCCAGGACGTTGACGCCACGGGGAATTGCGCCGGAGACGGTTCCGTCAACCGCTTCCAACAGCGGTAGTTCCGACGCCCGTAAGGAGAAAATGGCGTGTATATCGCCACTTTGATAATTCAACGTGGTGGCCGATGCGTCGAGGATGACTCTAATGGTGACCCGATCCGCGTTACCGCTGCTTTCGCCCCAATAATCTTCGTTTCGTTCCAGGACCAACTCGACTCCCGGTTCCCAACTGGCCAATTTGAACGGTCCAGTGCCCGACGGATTGAAGGCATACTCGTCCGCTCCCAAAGCCTCACGGGCCGCCCGGGACATGATCAGGGCTCGCGCGTCGGTGCTGGCCGCAAGCGCAACCAGTAAGTTAGCATCGGGCTCCGACATATTGAGCTGGACTGTGAGATCATCGATCGCTTCCACCGATTCTATCCGGCCATAGTCTACCACCGCGCCATCGCCGAACTCCGGATCGCGGGCGCCGTTAATATTCCAAACGACAGTATCGGCGTCTAATGGCGAGCCATCGTGGAAGGCGACGCCTTCGCGCAAGTTGAGCGTGATCGTCAGCTTGTCATCCGAAATGGTCCAGTCAGTGGCGAGCGAGGGACTGATTGAGCCATCTGTTTCGAGGCGCAATAAGGGATCGTAGATCGCATAGCTGACCTGCTTATGCGCCAGTGATGGGCTGCGCATGCTCATATCAAGCGTTACGACTGTTTCGCTAACGCCGATGACAAATTCGTTCATCGCATCTTGCGCGCTGACGGAGCCCGCAAGTATCAGCACCAAAGCCAGTAGTACAAGTATCCTTATTCTTGATCTGTTTCGATACATAATCTGATCTCTCCTTTGGACGAATTTGGGGTATCGCATCGTGAGATGTGGAAAAGCCATTTTTCAATAAGTCCCCCTCTGCCAGAATCAACAAGCACTCGTGAGTTGTTCTTAACCGCATGTCTCAGTTGTTCTTTTCGGATTATAGGCGAAACATGCCCCTCACTCAAAAAAGAATTGCTTGAGCCGATCGCTCATAACGGCAACTTGATCGCTCTGTTCATCAGCGATGTTAAGCGTTTCTTTCGGATCATTTATCAGATCATATAGCTCTGGCATGTCATCGCTGTTCTCAACAAACTTGTGCCTTCGATTGCGAATCCCGCGATAATTGGACATCGCGATAAGGATGTCTTGCCGATGCTCCGACACCTCGCTAGACAGGACACCGTCGAACGAGCGAGCATCCATGTCCGGCGCAGGCTCCACACTAGCCAGAGCGCAAATCGTCGGATTGAGATCAAACAGTTCGACGAGCGCGTCGGATGCCACGCCCCCACAGACGCCGGGTCCGGTAACGATCAGCGGAATATGGATCGACGGCTCGTATGGCGCCTGTTTTTGGAACAAGCCGTGATCGCCCAGCATTTCGCCATGATCGCTGGTGAATATGATAATGGTGTTGTCCAGCATATCGCGCGTTTCAAGCGCATCACGCAGCATGCCAACCTGATCGTCTATTAATTTGATCAGCGCGCAATATTGGCGGCGAATATGCGCCAACTCCCGGACGCTGAAATCTTTCTGGCGATTCAAAATCCACTGCGGTTTTCCCTCGAGGCTCTTGGGGATGGCATCCGGCATAGCCGCGTTACGAAACAAATTCGCATATTCGGTCGGCGGATCGAAGGGATCGTGCGGACCGACAAAGCTCACGAACAGATGCCAGGGGAAATCATCGGCTATCGTTTCAATCCACTGCGCGGCGCGGCGTCCGATATAGCTGTCTGCAAAGTCTTCACTCGGCAGCGCCGAATCGTGTGACTCGCCGACAATCCAGCCGCCTTCAGCACGCCGGCGATAGTCCTGCCAGAGTGTTTCAAGCAGCCCCTTCTGGCGCAAGTAGTGGGTGTAAGGACCGTGTGGCGCGGTCGGCTCGCCCTGCGCCGCGTGCATCTTGCCTTCCACTTCTTCGGGATGGGTGAAGCCCCAGCGATAGACCGCTGGACGATCGCCATAACGCCCATTGTATTTGTCGGGCTTTGCCAGATCGAGCTTGCCGACACAACCCACGCGGTAGCCGCCATCACGCAGGCGCTGATAATAAGTGGGCAGATGGGCGGGAACGTAACTGCTATTGGTGAGCGTGCCGACACGCGCCGGATGCATGCCGCTTGCCAGACCGATTCTCGACGGCGCGCAAACAGGCGCGTTGGTGAAGGCATTTGTGAAGCGAACACCGGAAGCCGCCAATCGGTCGATATTCGGGGTATCCACAAAGTCGGCGCCGTAACAACCGAGGTAATCCCAGCGATGCTGGTCGGTCATGATGAGCAGGATGTTGGGCGAACCTGTTTCGGACATTCTCTGATTCTCTCTAATCAATATTGCAAGGGCTGAGCAAGTGCGCGATTATTGACACTGCTATCGTGATAAGCACCGCGTCGGCGTGACTTCAAAATGAAGGCGCGGCGGCGGTTCGAGGTGAACGCTTGAACTAGTGTAACGCGCCTCCGGTCCCAATCAAATCACAAGCACGTTTCACGTCTCGTCACGGTAGTCACCAGTGATCGTCTAATTGAGAAAAAGGCCTGTACATGATTCCCATTGTGATACTTGCGGGACAATCGAATATGCTGGGGCATGGCCAATTGTCCGATATTGAGGGTCCGCCATTGCCTGCCGAGGTCAAACTATTCGACCTCAATCCGCGCGACGGCTTCTTCGGTCCCGAAGTCGGCTTCGCTCGATCATTCACCGGTCACATGAAGTTTGACAACTTATGGCTGATAAAATATGCGGTAGGCGGCTCATCGCTGCTCGCCTGGGAACCGAACTGGTCAGCCGAGCGCGCCGCCCTCACCGGCGACGCCGACAAGGGTCCCCTATACCAACGCCTGATCCGTCATTTTGCGCAGGTTAAGAGCGGATCTGAAGTTCAAGTCGTCGCTTGTCTGTGGATGCAAGGCGAAAGCGATTCACGATTCCAAAAGGCGGCAGCGCAATACAAAAGCAATCTGACGCGCCTGATAGCGCAAATGCGCGCTGATTCTGATCAAAGTGAGATGAAGTTTGTCATCGGGCTGGCAAACCCGCCACAAGCGACATTTGACTACGCGTCAGTCGTGCGCGAGGCACAGGCGAGCGTCTCTCGAACAGTGCCTCATGTCTCGATAGTTGACACAGATGGTTTAACCAAACATGAAGACGACCTACATTACGACAGCGCGGGCCAACTTGAGCTTGGACGCCGCTTCGCGCATCGGCTGCACCAAGATCTCTGCCAGCGGCACAACAGATAGTCACGAACTCGAACCTCCGATCAAGGTTTCTTGAGTCGACCAACAAGGCATGAGTCGCGCCTGGACCTTGGCTTTCCGCGCCGTGATCTATGCAGCGGTAGGCGGCTGTGCTAGCATTGCCCGATTATTTCAGCGGCAGGCAACCCTACGGTATGCGCGACAGACGGCGACTGATTATCATTCTGACGATGATCTTTTCGGCCGGCGTCACGCCGATCGCCATTCGCATCACGCAAAGCGAAGGCATGCCCTCACTGGTGATCGTCCTGATCCGCCTGTGGCTGGTCTCGTTGGGCTTGCTTCCCCTCATCTTGACGCGCTACCGCTCGGAATTGCTGCGCCTTACCCGGCGGCAATGGCTGTTTTCCGGCATTGCCGGTTTCTGGCTGGCGCTGAATCTGCTGCTGCTTTTTGTCTCGCTTGAATACACCAGCGTCTTGATGACCAGCTTGCTACGGCGTACGACCCCGATGTGGATTGTGCTGCCGGAGATACTCATCTTCGGCGTGATATTCTCGCGGCGCTTCTGGCTCAGCCTTGTCCTGACTCTAATCGGCGTCGCCTTGGTTGGCGTTGGTGGATTGAGCGCCATCGAAGCGGGCAGCAATCCGCTCCTGGGTGGCGTACTGGCGATCTTCGGCTCGTTCTGCTTCGGCGCCTATCTACTCATTGGCCGTCAACTCAACAATGTGATTCCGCCCCTGCTCTACAGTTTCGTCGTCTTCTTCAGCGCGGCATTGGTCAGCACGATCTTCGTCGCGGGCACCGGCACGACGGTGGTCGGCTACCCGCTGAATGGCTATGTCTGGACCGTGATCGTAACGATACTGGCGCAGGTGCTAGGGCACATATTTATGAACCTGGCGCTGCAATTCCTCACAGCCACGGCCATCGCCATTGTGCTGCAAGTCGCTGTCGTGGTCAGCGCCGTGATCGCGCTCTTGCTCTTCGGCGAGATCCCGTCGCTGCTGCAGATCTTTGGCAGTGGACTGGTCATTTATGGCGTTGTCGTCGCTACCATCGAGCAGACGCAAGCGCGCTGGAAGCATTAGCCGCAGTCGTAATAATTCGTAACATATTGCATCTCACATCCGCAAGCGAATTGCTGTAAAGTATTCGGCGACGATTTTCGCGCATCGATTACAAGAGGAGAAACCGCTTGAAGCTCGAGACCCAAGCCATCCACGCCGGCTAGGAGACCGAGCCGACTACACACGCGGTGGCGGTGCCGATTTATCAGACCATCGCTTACGAATTCGACAACGCCCATCACGGTGCCGATCTCTTCAACCTGGCGGTGCCCGGCAATATCTACACGCGCTGCAGGTCTTCACGCGGCTGGTTAATATTGGCGATGCCAAGTCATTGGCGGCGCATCCCGCCTCGACCACCCACCGTCAACTGACGCCGGAAGAGCAGCTGGCGGCCGGTGTCACAACGGAGACAATCCGCCTCTGCATTGGCATTGAGCACATTGATGACATCATCGAGGATATCGAGCAGGCCTTGTCGGCGGCACGGTAAGCTAGAGCTTGGTATTCCATTGCTAGAACTGCGGACGACCCACTGGGTCGCCCCTACGATGAAGCGTGAAGATGTGGCTTCGCTTCGGGGTTAGGGCTTGTCCGCGGCATATTCCAGGTCGGTATAGCCGATATTCAGCAGCGCTCGCCGAACTCGCTCTACGTCAGCGCGGTCCCTCGCATCGTAAGTACGCACGCAAAGCAGACGCTCGTCGGGATCGGCTTGGCCGGCGGCCGGGCGCGTCGATACCTTCGACTTGTAACTGAGTTTGCCCGTCACAGTCAGCGTCTTGATTTGCTCCCACGCCGCGTCTACCGTCTCGACCGTCAGCCTAATCCGCCATTCACCTGCGTTGGCTGTTGGCGCGGGATAAGCGCCCGGGCGCCGCTTGGCCTCGATCCAGTAAACTGCCGCATAATCCGAGGGGCGCGCCGTCTCATCGTGCATTATGCGCGCTTCTTGCACCATGCGAATGAGATCGAGGTTCAGGTCGTCCCGCCGCTCTTTACCGCTCATATCCGTTCCCAATTAATCTTGTCGAGGATGCGCCGAATACAGTCTGGCCGCGGCGCCAGCGCGCGCAATGCTACATGATCGTTGTCTGGCTATTGATGTCACTATCGAAACCATAGCGACCGATGAGCGGCACAAAGCGGCAGCGCAGCAGCGTTCGCGAGGTGAAGCGCTCGCCCCGGCGCGTGACAAGCTTGAGTTCCTGCAAATGTTCATCGCCAATCGGCAGGATCATCTGCCCGCCGTGTTTGTCCAACTGTGTGCAAAGGACGTTGGGCAGACGGGGAACGGCGGCCGTAACCATAATTCGGTCAAAAGTGGCTTGATCGGGTAGGCCCTGGCTGCCATCGCCCACGTAAATGTCGAGGTTGTTGTAGCCCAGATCGCCAATGCGTTCGCCCGCTTGTTCAGCCAACCGGCCAACGCGCTCGACGCTAAACACATAATGTGTGAGATGGCAAAGTATCGCCGTCTGGTAGCCGGAGCCCGTTCCGATTTCCAACGCCGTTTGATGGGGCTTCAGTCGCAGCCGTTCAGTCATAAAGGCGACGATGTATGGCTGCGAGATGGTCTGCCCTTCCCCGATCGGCAAGGGGCGATCTTCATACGCTTGCGTTTTGAATTCTTCGGGAACAAATTGATGACGCGGCATGACCCGCATCGCATCCAGCACGCGCCTGTCGTTGATGCCGCGCTTTACCAACTGTTCATCGACCATGCGGTTGCGCAACCGCGCATACTCCCGTGAAGTTGGCATGTAGCTGCCCAGATTGTCTGCCCTAGTCGTAAGATTAAAACTAGCACAAAGCGCTATCACAAGCAAATTCGCTTCTAACGGCAGGCGCTGACTTTCGATCAACTACGTTGACAAGTTCTAGTTCTCTCACAATACTTGGCTGACACTAGCCCTCAGTAATTAGCTCGTTTATTGGCTTGATTCCAATGTCACCGCAAACTTAGGTGAAACGTTGAACGACACGGCGACCGACTCTGCGACTCCACTGGATATGCGGCGGGTTGTACCAATCTTTCTGTTGGTCTTCGTCGACATGCTGGGCTTGACGGTTATTCTACCGCTGCTGCATCTCTACGCTGTCGCCTTCGGCGCGACGCCGCTGCAGATCGGCATGGTGGTCGCCGCCTTCCCGCTGGCGCAGCTCATCGGTGTTCCGCTGATGGGCGCGCTGTCGGATCGCTACGGCCGAAAGCCTCTTCTGCTCATCAGCCAAGTGACCACCTGTCTGAGCTTTATCATGCTCGGCTTGGCGACTTCACTTGAGTTTGTCATTCTGTCGCGCTTGCTGGATGGCTTATTCGGCGCGAATATCTCGACGGCGCAGGCGGCTCTGAGCGATATCACCGACGAATCCAACCGGACGCGCGGGCTGGGCATCACCGGCGCAGCATTCGGTCTCGGCTTCATTTTCGGTCCCCTGCTCGCCGTGCTCGCCCTGGAGATATCCGACTCGCTCGCCTTGCCCGCGTTCACGGCCGCCATCTATTCTTTTGTCTCTATCCTGATTACGGCTCTGGTCTTCAAGGAGACGCACCCGCAATCTGAGCGCGGTCCGAGTCGGGGACCGTGGTTCAGCCCGGCGCCGATCACCCGCTATTTTCTGCAGCCGGCCTTGGGCATCCTGTTGCTGCTGATGTTCGCCCAACAGTTGATTTTCTTCGGCTATGAAAGCCTGCTCGGCACCTTCACCTTGACGCGGCTGGGATTTCTCGGGCGTGGCAACGCCGCGCTGTTTCTCTTGATTGGCATCATTCTTGTGACTGTTCAACTTAGATTCATCGGACGCTGGCGCGCGAAGCTAGGCGACCGCGGCCTCGTGATTCTTGCCCTTGCGCTACTGGCATCGGGTCTTTTGCTGACGGCGCAGGTACCCGAGACGCCCCATCCTTTCTACGTCCGTGAGTTGGTACAACGGGATTTGCTCGGCGAGCAGGTTTCAGCGACCGAGGCGCTGATCGGCGAGTTGGGCATCGAACTACCGCCCAATGGAAATAACGGGCTGGGCGGTGTTTTCTGGATGGTGATCGCGGTCGTGCCCTTGTCGATCGGCGCCGGCTTGATACGCCCGGCGCTGAACAGCCTGATCACGCAGCGGGTGACGCGTCAGGCTTTCGGCAGCGCGTTGGGTGTCAGTGCCGCTCTGGTTAGCGCAGCCAACGCGACGGCGCCGCTATTCGCCGGGCTGATATTTCAGAGTCATGGCGCGACCACGCCATTCCTGCTCGGCGGACTCTTGATGGCGGGGTTATGCGTTTCCAGCCTGATAGTTCCACAATTGGTTTCACGCCAACCTTAAAATGACATAAAGCCTACTAAATGTGGGGGCGTCACCCACATGTATTGTCAACCAGGTATCATGCAATTCGGTAATCAACACAATCCGTTGGAACATCGTTTATCACATGCGGCAGGTGATAAACTGTAGTCGCATGGTCTATTGGAAATAGGTGATTTGATGGAGCTTGAAGATACGCTGACGATAGGCGATGTCGAGAACGCGACGTACCAGGACGCTTGGGCTATTAGCGCGCGACCGCAAATTCAGCAGTTAATGGCCGGATCGCCTGACAATCACGTCGCGGCGGTCACGTTGCTGATTCCCTGGATGGATCGGCTCTTTACACTCGAAACCGGCGAATCCAGCAAAGGCAGGTCCAAACAAGTTGTAGCGCACTTCTTCCCGCAGATTGACGGCTATGAGTTGGGTCGATTAACGGGATTCGTGATTGACCTCAAGCATATTGGATACGCGGGGAAAAAGTGTGCGATGTTAGATTCTGTACAAACGATAAACGTAATGGGCAACGTCGAAGTCAAACATGATCAGCGATTTTCGAAGCCGTATACATTAGTCAACGACATCTTGCTGATACACCCAACGGCGTTTGTCGAGCATGTCAGGGGAGAAATCGACAAAGCATTCATCGATACCGCCGAAGAAGATATCTAGGCGTGCGCCCAGCCTTCCCAGTCGCGGGCGCTCCAGGCAGAGTAGAGCGCGATGGCGCCGGCGGTGGCCACATTGAGGCTGCCAACTTCGCCGCGCATCGGCAGTGTCAGCAGGAGGTCACAGGTATCGCGCACGAGCCGCCGCAATCCCTCGCCCTCGCTGCCCATCACCAAGCCTAGCGCCATATTGAGGTCGGTCTTGTCCAGCGGCGGGACGTTGTGACCGACGTCCAGGCCAACCAGCCAAACATCCTGATCCTTCAGGTCTTTCATCGCGTTAACCAGATTCGGCACTTGCGCGACATTGGTGTGCTCGACCGCGCCCGAAGACGCGTTCACGACCGCCGGGGTCACTGCCACGCTGCGGCGCTCCTGTATGACGATGCCATGCACGCCGACGGCGTCGCTGACGCGAATTAGCGAGCCGACATTCTGCGGATCCTTGAGCAGATCCAGGAGCAAAATAAGCGGCTTCTCGCCTCGACGAGCGGCCAGTGTGAGGATGTCTTCCAGGTCACAATAGGGATAGGGACCAACCCGTAGCACCAAACCTTGATGATTGCCGTTATTCGCCAGATCATTGAGGATGCGCCGCTGTACACGCTGAATCGGTACATTGAGCTCCCCCGCCATGTTCATGACTTCGCCGACAGTGCCGCGCTTCTCCGCCCGCTCATGGATCATCAGCGCATCCAACTGCCGCCGTCCCGCGCGCATCGCTTCAATAACCGCCCAATGTCCGTAGAGGAATTCCGGCATGCCCGTCGCCTTTGCCGCCAGCGCGGCTCAGTTCAGTTTCCAGATCGTGCCATCGACCCGGTCTTCCAGGGCGATGCCAAGCCCCGTAAGCTGGTCACGGATCTGATCGCTGAGGGCATAATCACGTTCGGCGCGCGCCTGCGCCCGCATCGCGATCAACATGTCAATCAATGCAGCTTCGCGCTGGCCATCGCCGCTATCGCCCGCCTCTGCCGGCGGCACCAATCCCAGGACATCGCCACCAAGCGCGGTATACGTCTTTTCGATCTCGACGAGCGTTGACACGCCCAACTCGGCCTCGCTATTCAACAGCGTGTTGACATCGCGCGTTAGATCTTGCAGCACGGCGATGCCGCGCGGCGAGTTAAAGTCATCATCCATCACGGCCTTGAATTGGTCTTTTGCGGCTGTGAGCCGTTCGCGGAAGCCGTCCCCGGCGTCGTTCTCCGGCGCGCTATTGAGCTGCCGCCGCACGAGGCGCACAGCATTCATCAGTCGCTCCCAGCCCGATTTCGCCGAGGCAAGCGCCTCTTCGGTAAATACCACCGGATTGCTGTAATGCGATGTCAGGATCAAATAGCGCAATTCCTGCGGACGATAGGTTTTCAGCGCATCCTTGATGGTGATGTAATTGCCCAGCGATTTGCTCATCTTGACCGGAATGCCTTCGTCCGGATCAAGCACGTTGAGACTGCCGGTGAGCATCCAGAAGTTGGCGAAACCGACATCGTTGGCGGATTCGCTCTGGGCGATCTCGTTTTCATTATGCGGGTAGATATTGTCGATACCGCCGCCGTGGATATCGAAGTTGGCGCCCAGATACTTCTTTGCCATCGCCGAGCACTCAATATGCCAGCCGGGGAAGCCAACGCCCCACGGGCTATTCCAGCGCAGGATATGCTCCGGCTCAGCTCTTTTCCACAAGGCGAAATCGGCTGGATGCCGCTTGCCGCCACCGACCAAATCGCGTGACTCATCCTGCCGGTCATCCAGACGCCGGTTCGACAGCTTGCCGTAATCCGCATCGCTTAGCACATCGAAGTAGACATTGCCGTCCACCGCGTAGGCGTGCCCGTTTGCTATGAGCGTTTCGATCATCTCGATCTGTTCCGGCACGTGCCCGCTGGCACGGGGCGAGATATCGGGCCGCATCACGCCGAGCGCATCCATATCTTCGAAGTAGCTGCGCGCATAGGTCTCGACAATCTGCATTGGCCCGGCGTTGAGCTGCGCCGCGCGTCTGAGAATGCGGTCTTCTTCATTGGCGAGCAAATGGCCGACATCGGTGATGTTTTGCACATATAGCAGGTCGAAGCCGCGATAGCGCAGGTAACGCGCCACCACATCAAAGGAGACGTAAGTCTTGGCATGACCCAGGTGCGAGTGTTCATAGACGGTCGGACCACAGACATACATGCCGACACGCCCTTCGTGGATCGGCGTGAATGCCATTTTTTCGCGTCCCAGCACATTAAAAATCTGCATTGTCATCGCCTTCGCCGTCCCCCCTGTTGCCGTCAGCACATTGCGCCGTATTGTAGCAGAAACTCCTTTGATGTGAACAAAGCATCGGCGCCATGCCATCGCATACGAGAATTCCGCAACAGTCCGATTTCAGTCTGTGACTTGGGCAGTCACCAATCAGACCGACACGCGTCAAGAAATCGGTTTCTTGTACTCGCGGATGTCATGCAGCTTGCGGAATCCAACCGAGGCATATAAGGCGCCAGAAGCCGGGTTCTTCGCCGGCGGCTCATGGCAGACGAAGGCGCATTCGATGCCCCGCTGTTTCTGCATGCGCCTGAGTACGTAAACCATCAGCGCCTTGCCGATGCCGCGACGCCGAAAATCGGAGTGAGTGCCGACCGGTTCAAAGAGCAGGGAGCGGTTGACCTCGTCAATCCAGACATTGGTGAATGCGGCGAAGCGTCCATCGGGCGCCACGACCACGAATTCGTATTCCATGTGTGGCGCCCGGAAGACCGCGCCATACGACTCGGCATTCCACTTATTGGTGAAAGTGTGATTATGCACATCCGCCAGCCTATCGGCATCAGCAGACGTGGCCCAATGGAAACGGAAACCGGCGGGCAATTCCGCCGTCGGTAAGTCAGTCAGACCGTGACGCGTCATCGTGAGGCTGTGCTTACCGTGGCGGCAGCCGCGCGCCTCGACGAAGGTCCTGCGCGCCGAATCACAATCAAAGGCTTCGACAACGATCTCTTTCATCCGCAGATCGAAGCGCTGCGCCAATCGCAGCATCTCGCTTTCGCAATGTTCGAATAGGGCAACGTGCAAATCGCTGTGCAGCAAAGGCGGCGCTACTTGCAAGTCGAAGGATTCGCCACGCGGATAGAAAAGCGCGAAAGCGCCGATCTCGTCTTGCTTATTCAACCAGTAGTGAAACATGTCCGCCGGATCGTAGCCGTAGCAGCCGTTGAAGAGCCGATGGCCGATGTCGCCCTTGTGCCACAGGTTGTAGTGGCCATTGACACGTACCCAGTCCATCAGCGCCGCTTGCACTCGGTAAAGGTCGTCGGGCGCTGCATAGTGGCGCCGCCGCAAAACCAGCCCTCGCTCAGGATTGCCGTCTTTCATCAGCCTGCACTTTCTTGCGCGAGTTCAAAGATGCTCACCATCCGCTTCACTTGTTGCTCCAACGAGAATTGCGCCGCGATGCGCTCGCGTCCCCGCTGACCCATCTCTTGACGAAGACCCTCGTCCGTCAACAGGCGCTCCAGGCGGCCAGCGAATTCTAACGTATCGAACGGATTGACAATATAGCCGGTCACGCCGTCGACAACCACTTCAGCCGAGCCGCCGAAACAAGTGGCGACCACCGGCAATCCCAGCGCCATCGCCTCGAGATTTACTGTTGGAAAGGTGTCAAAGACTACAGAGGGCACGGTCACGACATCGGCAAGCTGATAGGCGGCGCGCAGGTCTTCACCACTCAGCCAGCCGCCGGCACGAATCATGGGACGCAGATGCTGATACGCAGTGGGAACCTGCGAGTCGATATCGCGCGAGGTCGATACCAGAAGTCGCACCTGCGGCAAGGTCTGGCGCAAGCGTTCCATCGCCTGCAGCACCTGAATCGTGCCCTTTTCGCGCGTCAAGCGCCCGGCGATCAGAATCACCCGCTTGCCCGCCAAATCCAGTCGTTGCCGCAGCGCCTCAACCTTGGCCGATTCGACCGGCTGCCATGCCTCAAGGTCGATGCCGTTGTACACAACCTCCATCGGCGGCATGTTGTTGGCGGCGTAGGCATCGGCTAATGCCTGACTCGGAACCGTTCGTATCTGCGGATAACTCGCAAGATGCTGTCGGATGATTGGGTTTCGAAATGGATTGTAGCGGAACCGATTGTGCACAAGGTTATGCCCGGCCGGCACTCGATAGTCGTCCGGCAGATTCATTTCGCTAGGTTTGGTCTTCACGAAGTGCCGCAGTTTTCCATAGGCGAAAGGCATCACGTCATGCGCGCTATAAACGACGCCGCAGCCGGCTTCGCGCGCCAGCTTCAAGCAGTGATACGAGAGCCAGAAATGGATGTTGTGCGCGTTGACAATGTCTGGCTGGACACGCCCAAGCAGCGCGCGAAATGCGCCGGCAGTCTGCGGATTCCACAGTGAGAGCCAGGCGCGAAAGCGTTCAGGATATCGGGCATGCAAATGGGTGGTGGGAATGCCGTCGCGGATTTCTTCAAAGGAAGCAGCTTCAGTCGCCGCGGCGACGTGTACATCATGACCCTGCGCGGCCAAACCCACCGCCAATCGCCAAGCGACAGATTCCGCGCCGCCCTTGCCTTCAGGCGGAATCCGATCATTGAGCAGAAGAACTTTCATCCCCAAGCTACGCCATTGCCATGGAATTGATCGATGCAAACGATCACGGGTCTAGACCGGCTGGGCGGATGGCAGCAGTTGACGATAGACGCCTGACAGTGCGGGCGCCCAGCGCAGGCCAATACCAAAACGGGAGCCAATGGGTGCGGGAAATCCGGCATCAACCTCGCCTTCTCGCGTTCCGACCAGATGATTCACGCTCCACAAGCCCAATCTCGTCAGTCAAACAATTCTCCATTATTCCGCCGGCATCCGATCTGGCTGTCTTTATCAAGATATAGCCGGCGTTGCCTGGCATTTCTCTTTCCTGCCTGCGTTTCCACTGGCCGCCAGTCTCATCCAGCTTCTGAATGATACGCTTCCTCGTTTTGGCCGGTCCGCAACGTGGCCGGCTTCTCAACGTAATACTATTGTGCAGACTATTGTAACCGTGTAATGCGGTGCGCAGGGATGTCGCCGCGGACTCATAAGACGACAGTGACATAGCGAATGTGTATAATCAAGATACAACGGAATGAGGACAGGGCAATGTCAAAAACACTACAGGATGCTGATCGCGAAGCCCGCAAACTGGTGTCCAATTGGACCACCGGCGCGGCACTGACCGGCTGGATTCCCGGCAGCGCCTTTTTTCTGACGGCGGCCGACACCGCCATGATCCATCAGGTCGCCGGCGTCTATGGCATCAGCGCCTTTGACATGGACAACTTGATGGCGGTTTTGGGTCGGTCGGTCGCCAGCGCGATCGCCGGCGGCGTCATCAGCGAGGTCGTCGGTTTGATCCCCTTTGTTGGCTGGGCGGTGAAGAGCGCGGCGATGGCGGCAAAAGCCAAAGTGATCGGCGACGAAGTCGTCCTTTACTTCCGTGAGCGCTCCGAATACCCGGATACCAAGGTCATCATTGATGTGCAGAGCGAAGAATAAGCGCTCGGATTGCCGCCGGTTTCAATTTGTATCCCCAGTCAATTTGCAGTAACATTCGTGGCATCTTGGTTTCACCTGCAAAGGGAATTGGATGGCCACGACACGCCGCCAGAAGGTACTCACGCTCTATCTGACGACATCCGCTCTGGACAGCGGCGTTCTCGGCTGGGGAATTTATGACGGCACTGGCAAAGAAAACTTCACCACCGGCGATAACAACGATCCGCCATATGAGACGGGATTGGACGCTTTGCTGGACGGCTGGCGGCTGATTCAGCACCCGATCCTGATACCGCCCTATCCGGGCGAAGAGTACACGACTTCGTTCCTGAAATACGGTTTCGTCTTTGAAAAAATGGAGGACATCCAGGCATGATCAACAAGAAGTATCTGCTCACATCCCAACAGATGGCGGAATTTGTCGCGCGTGGCTTCCTGCGTTTCGATGAGATGGTGCCCGATGAAATCAACCGGGACGTGATGAGCGGCATCGACGGGCAGGAGATCAAAGGGCATCGGGCCGGCACGCCGCTCTCGCAGTGCTATCAGGGTACCGCTATCCGCAAGCTGCTGGACCTGCCGCAAATTCAAGGTTTGATCCAGAGCCTGGTTGGCGAAGACCCGCTCTTCGACCATGACGCCATCCACGTGCGCGAACCGAATGAGGGACGGGCGCAGGGTTTGCATGCCGATTCGATCATTGATTGCCGCACGCACTTTGATATCCAGTTGATGTACTTTCCGCACGACGTGCCGCTGGAAATGGGCGGGACGCTGCTGCTGCCCGGCAGTCACTTCCGCCGCGTGAACGAGATGGATGTCGCCGCCTATCAAAATATGCGCGGGCAGATCCCGATGGTCTGTAAAGCCGGTTCTATCCTGGCGCTGCACCATGGCATCTGGCACTGCGGCCGACAGAATAAGACGAACCGCCGACGCTATATGTTTAAGCTGCGCCTCAATCCGACAGTGCGGCAGCTGCGGCTTTGGAACACTGACGGTCTGGAAGAAGAATATCGCCGGCACAAGGAAATCTTCGCTCGCCGAGCAACTGATAGCAGCGTGCAAGGTATCCTCGGCCGGCGCGAACCCTGGTTTGAAGCGGCATCGGGACGGCTGGAAATCGTCAACCGCATCAAGCTCTGGCGCTTCCTGACCGGTGACGAAGACTTCGATGTCAACTATTGGCTGTCTCGTTTGGAGAATATGCCGGCGTAGCGACCCCATTTGCTGCGGACCGGACGCATTTCAGTGAACGCAGGTCGATTGCATGCGAGTGTGACCCACTGAGTTGCCCCAGCACTTTCGCTGTCCGAGAAGCGCTTGAATTGCTGATCAGCAAACTCGCCCTAGCAATACTTACCAAATCCACTATGCTGTATCGCCGATTTATGACAGCGCGCGTGGGCAGGCTGCCCCGCAAAAAACGAGGACGCTTCAACATATGGCATCGTATCACGGACCAAAAGCTAAACCACAGCGCCGCTTCGGCGAGTTGCTCGTACCGCGGCCAAAATACTCGCGGATTCTGGAAGAGCGCGCCTACCCGCCGGGTGAACATGGACGCGAGAAATCTTTCCGCGCCGGGCGGCGCAGCAATTACGCCCTGCAGTTGGAAGAAAAGCAAAAGCTGTCCTTCATTTACAACATTCGCGAGCGGCAAATGCGCAATTACTACAAGAAAGCCGCGCTGATGCCGGGACCGACCGGTATCAATTTGCTCGGCCTGTTGGAACGACGACTGGACAATGTCGTCTACCGTTCCGGCTTGGCGGCGACGATTTGGTCAGCGCGTCAGATTGTCGGGCACAGGCATATTCTGATCAACGGCAGCCGCGTCAATTTGCCCTCGTATCAGGTGCAGCCGGGTGATGAAATCGAAGTGACCGACAAGATGAAGAAGAACGTGCACATCCAGGAATGGATCCAGCAGTCGGCGTACTTCCCGCCTTACCTGACAGTTGACAAGGACAACTTCCGCGTCACGCTTGATCGCGCGCCGGAAGAAGGCGAAGTCCAGACGCCTGTCGATATTCAAATGGTGGTCGAGTTCTACAACCGCTTGACCTAGTCCACCACCAGCGCGACACCCGTTCCAACTCGAAATTGCAAGGGCGGCTCATTGAGTCGCCCTTTTTGCTTGGTCTGTGAGCCGCGGGCAACCTGATAAGTCGCCCGTACGCCAGCGTCCTATTTGAGATTGCGCGTGCGGTTGATGAGACGGGTCGTGCTGTGTTGGGGCATGTACTCGATAAGCTCAACACGACCGCCATATTCTTCGACGGTGCCACGCTCGGGCAGCGGCTTTTCTTCGTAGTCGCCGCCTTTCACGTAAATGTCCGGCTGCAGCGCGCGCAGCAGATTATCGGCAGTATCCTCGTCGAAAATGATGGCGGCCGCGACAGGCGTCAATGCCGCCAGCAGGCGCGCCCGCTCTGCCGCCGGCACCAGTGGTCGACCCGGACCCTTCAGGCGTTCCGTCGAGGCGTCGCCATTGACGCCGACAAAAAGCGCATCGCCCAAGGCGCTCGCCTTTTCTAGATAATCCAAATGACCCACATGCAGCAGGTCGAAATGTCCGTTGGTGAAGACTAACACCTTGCCTTCGCGGCGCATCGTTTGGCGCAGAAGCAGGGCATGTTTCATATCGACTACGGGTACCATGATTTACAACTCTATTTCATCCAAACTGATTGCGCAATTTTCGTGAAAACGAATGATAAGCGAGCAACTGCTCATTTCCGACACGACTTAGTTCAATTTCGTACGCCTGTCATCGTACGCAGTCTTTAACATTCCGGAGAGTCTTGTCGAACTGGGACGAGTCGATTGTCCGAGAAACGAATCAAGTATTGCTTCCAAGAGCGGGTGAAGCTCCGGGTACCCAGCTATAGCAGTTCCTAAACCTAACTTATACATTCTTCCTAGCAAGTTAGATCGTTCCCTACGAAGCTCGCGAATCTGATATACAAAATGATAGTCAGGGAGGATCTGATTGGTGAATAATTCCCAAAGCGATATTCCGAGCGACCACATATCCGACTTCACTGTGACATCCTTCGGATTAGTTGACTGTTCGGGCGGCATATACTTAAGTGTTCCTAATCCGCTCTGACCAGAGACAGTAAGCGTGCCGGTGGCCACGGCTGCCTTAAAATCTGACCATTTGACAATTCCGAAATCGCCTAGTCTGACCTCAGGAGGACGAGACTTCGTTAGAAATATGTTGGCGGGCTTGATGTCTCGATGTATTAGCCTGCGTCTGTGCAAGTAAAGTACCGCCTTGCTTATCTCATGTGCGATGTAGAGTGTCTCCTCAGTACGATTGCATGAGTTCTTTTGAATACCCCTCTTGCTGCGCTTAATGTAACCGTCGAGCGTTCGGGCCCCTCCATGTTCCATTACGATGAATGGAACTTGTGGCTTCTCTCCTTCACCGTTTCCGGTGAGGAACTTTGATCCACTGTCGTTTTCCTCATAGGCATATATTTCAATCAGATTCTCGTGGTCTAGTTCTTGCCCGCGCATCCCTTCACGTCTAAATCTTTCAGAAATATCGTCTATCGACGAACTCTCGATGTACTTACTTTCAGGTGCCAAGAGCTTTATCACGCGTTGTGTACCACTTCCTTTCTCTCGCGCCTTTCTGACGACTCCAATCGCACCGTCTCCCAGTTTACCCCCAATGACATATGACTTGTTGCCTGCGACGAATTCTTGTCCGGGGTCAATTACTGGAAGGTTTTCTCTAAGGAAGCGATGCGACATTCTGATGCTCCAAACATAGTTTAACTAAAAGTAACAATCGTATTTGTTGGGCGGCACAATTGGTCTAAATTACGCTACTGATTGTTACGAACCCGTGTGCGCAATTGGGACAGTCAACAAAAGGTCTCTCAGCCTCTTTCGCAGTTCTAACTTGACAGATATTAGCTCTTGTATGCAGTTTCGCCGTTGTTTACTTTCAACATCTCCAGTCCAGAAACATGACAGTAGCTGGTCACCGATGTATTCGCCTGTACACCAGCTTCAATCCCGACCACTGCGCATCGACAGCAGCCACTTTGACATCCACCAATCCACCGGCCAGCGCCACATCCCGCACGACATCTTCTGTGATATCGGTGGGCATCTTGGCCGCCTTCTTGTACCAGGATATCCAAATCATACCATGCTTGTGGATTGCCGATTTCAGCTGACTAAACTCGGCTTCGTATTCGGCACGGTCGACATAGAAGGCGTGTACGAAATCGTAATCTCCCGCGGTCAGTTCGTGGTCAATTGAGACGTCTTCCGGCAGTACGCCCAGCAAGCCGCTGTAATGCGCCGGCGCGTGCAGCAGTGCCAGCCTGAAGCCGCCCTTGATGCCGAGCTTTTTCACCAGCGGCGTGCCGGAATAACCCGCTGTCATCGTTTCTCAGTCAAACTTCCCGGGATAGAGTTCACGCGCCAGCGATTCGGCCTGTCCTATCCACTCGTCGATCACATCAATGCCTTTCTGCCAGAAGCCGGGATCGTTGACATCGACGCCGACCTTCGCCAGCAAGCGATCGGGATAATCCGAATCGCCGGCCGCCAGCAGATCGACATACTTCGGCACGAAGGGCTTGCCCTCTTCCTGATAAATCTTGTAGAGCGCCAGCACCAGCAGTTCGCCGAAGGAATAGGCGTAGACATAACCCGGCGTGTGCAGGAAATGCGGCACATATTTCCACCAACTGCCGTATTCGTCCGTGATCGTGACGCTGTCACCGAACATGTCGCGCTGCGTCTCCAGCCACAATTCATTGAGTCGTTCCGCCGTGAGCTCGCCTTCGCTGCGGCGGGCGCTGTGCATCTTGTCCTCGAAGCGGTTCATCGAAATCTGACGGAAGACGGTGGCGAAGGTGTCCTCAATCTTCTCGGTGAGCATCGCGAGCTTCACCTCGCTATCATCTTCCGCCGCCATGAGATCCTGAAAGACCAGCATCTCGGCGAAAGTTGACGCCATTTCGGCGGTGGTCAGCGGCGTATAGAGCGCGAAGGCGCCCTTCTCCTTGCCCGAGAGATACATGTGAATGCCATGACCCAATTCATGCGCCAGCGTGGTCACGCCGCGCGCATCGCCCAGGTAGTTGAGGAAGACGTAGGGATTGGCCGAGGCCACGGTCGAAGCGGCGAAGGCGCCGCCCCGCTTGTTCGGCAGCACGGGCGCGTGAATCCAGTTATTCTCAAAAAACGCCTGCGCGACCGACATCATCGGCGGGCTGAAATTGTCGAAGGCGTTCAGGACGATCTCGCGCGCTTGCTCCCACACATAGAAAGCTTCGCTCTCCTTGAGGTTTAGCGGCGCATAGCGATCGTAATCGAAGAGCTCATCAAAGCCGAGCAACGCCCGCTTCAGCCGATAGTGCCGCGCCACCAGCCCGTAGTTACCGGTCACTGTCTCGATGAGCGCCTCGACCACTTCATCACTCGCCTTGTTGCTGAGATTGCGCGAGGAAATCCAACTGGTGTAGCCGCGGCGGCGGTCACTGTTCGCCTTGTCCAGCACGAGGGTGTTGAAGATGAAGGTCAACTCCATCGACTTCTCTTGCAGCTTGTCCGTTAGCTTTCGCCACGCCATCTCGCGCACATCGCGGTCGGCATCGTGCATCTTGTTGAGCACATAGGTCATATTGACCTCTTCGCCCAGCCAGTCGAAGCGGAAGGCGCTGGTCAATTGCGTGAAGAAGCGAGTCCAGGCGGCGCTGCCGGTGACACTGCTTTCGATGATGATCTGCTCCTCAGGCTCGCTGAGGTTGTAGGGACGATAGCGTCGCTCCGCCTCCAGGTAATAGCGATACTCAGCGACGGCCGAATCATCGAGGATTGCCCGCGCCGCCTCGTCGTCGAGCGCATTCCACTCCAGGTCGAAGAAGACCATCTTTTGGCTCAGCTCCGCTTCGAGCTCCTGGATGCGCGCGACGGCCCCTTGAAAGGCGGCGCTGCCCGTATCCGTCGAGAAGTTGAGGAAGGCGTAGGCGCCCAACCGACCACGCAGGTCGTAAATCGCTTCGATCGCCCGATAGGCGTCGACGAAATCTTCGGCGCGCATCCGGGCGACATTCCCGCGCCAGCGCGCCAGAAATTTGTCGACCATCTCGTGGAGCTTTTGGATATCGGCGTCGATCTGCGGATCATCGGGGCTCTGGTAAAAGACAGACAGGTCCCAAACGACATCTTCGGCGCCGGTCAGGCGTTCTTGCACGGCTTCGCTCATTGCGTCCTCTTTCGGGTGTAGCCGAGTGAATGAATCGCGCAATCGTAGCAGAGGCGTAACCAGGTGGGTACACCGAAAGGATCCGCCGGGGCGACCGCTCGCGTCTCCCACCGCGCCACAAAATTTGCGGTCGGGCGACCTGCCAGGTTGCCCCGGCAAGCGGTTGCTTGTGGGGAATTAGCGATGCGCTTTGGCTTGCGGCACGGCAAATATCATGCGCCCGGTGGGACGGTTGATCAGCTTGGTCACTTCGACGCCGACATTGCGATCCATATATTTCTGCCCCGATTCCACCACCACCATCGTGCCGTCATCGAGGTAGCCGATGCCCTGATTGGGATCACGCCCTGCCTGTATGATGCGGATGGCGAAGGTCTCACCCGGGATGTAAACCGAGCGGACCGCATTCGCCAGCGCATTGATATTCAGCACATCGACGCCCTGCGCATCGGCGACTTGATTCAGGTTGAAGTCATTTGTCACCAACGAGGCGTTAAGCTGGATCGACAGCGCCACCAACTTGGCGTCCACTTCGCCGAAGTCCTCGGGGTCGTCGTCTATGATCTTGACAGGCATGTCGTTATTGCGCTGCAATTCGTTGAGCTTGGCCAAGCCACGCCGTCCGCGATTGCGGCGCAGCGAGTCGGATGAATCAGCGACGCGATGCAGCTCGCTCAAGACAAAGCGCGGAATGATCAAGGTCCCGCCAATGAAGCCGGTTTCGGCGATTTCAACTATTCGCCCGTCGATAAGAACACTGGTATCGAGCAGCAATTGGCGGGTGGCGAAGGGCTGCAAACGCCGCGACCGTCCCATGATGCGCTCGTTGATCAGGTCAAGGATTTCGCCCGATCGTGTGCTGAAAATGTGCATGCCGAGGTAACCGCAGACCAACGAAACGATGGCGGGCAGCACTTGCCCAGGCGTCTCGCCAAGGAGCGAGAGCGGGAATGCCAGCATCAGTCCCACGGTCAAACCGATCAGGCCGCCGAGTATCGCCAGCACCAGACGTGGAATAGTCATCTCATTGACGACGCGGCGCCAGGCGCGCAGCGGCACGATGGTGATCCAGGGCGTTGCAATCAGCCCGACCAAGGCGCCCAGCCCGAGAAAGATTAAAGCGCTTTCATCTTCAGAAAAAGGTGTTAGATGTGCCAGCGCAGCGCCTATACGGCTGCCGACAACAGAGAATACCACCAAGCCCGCAATCCGACAAAGCAGATATGAACTCATAGCCTCCTTGTCTCCCTTGCTTAACCTGATCTGGAGTCCTTCCGTATCGACTGCGGATGGGCAACGCGCTTAAGTCAGATGAGGATAAACAATAATATCTATTCGATTGTGTTCCGAATCCAGACCGCCAGCGCCAACGCACGATATAGTGAAGAGAATGCGGACATCGGCGAATAACGATGGATTCACCTATTATTATATTCGCTCAAGCTAGCATCTACATAAGAATCGGGCGGCAATTGGCAAGGAAAATCGCCACAAATCTGAGTCTTGCGTTAGGAGGCGACGGGGGACAAGAGGTTCTTCACGGCCTGACATATTCGCTGAACCTTCATCGATCCAGACCTATCGTCAGATCAGCCAAGCGTTCAAGCAAAACCGCGGCGATATCTAAGCTGGCTGGCGCGCAAACGCCTGCCGTAATTGCCTGTGAGGTAGCCCTGCACAGGAATGAAGAGAACAAGCCCCATGAGCGCGACCGGCAGCAGAATCAACAGTAGAATGCTGGCAGCCAACGACGCGATCAACCACTGCAGCGTAAGGACGCCGTTGGTTTGCAGGCTGCGCACCAATCTGTTGAGCTTGTAGAAAGAATCCGATTCCCAGGTTTCGGCGTAACGCACCGTAGCGATCGCCAGCAGCGACCAGGCAAATGCAAAATAGAGGAACAGGAAGGGCAACGCCGCCGTCAGAATTCCGACGAAGGTGATGCCGCCAAACAAGCTGACCGCAATGACATTGCGAAAGGCGTAGAGCAGCGTGAGTACGACCAGAACTGGCAAATGGTAAACCAAAATCGCCAACAGGATGGGAATGCCCTTGCCGATGTCCTCGCCAACATGATCCCAAACGGGCAGCGGACGCGGATAATCGTTGCTGACGTTGTGGATAAGCTCAGCGAGATAACCCAGGAGCGCGCAAAGACAAATCAAGCCGACGATCGGCACCGGGCATAAAACAACAAACAAGGCGATTTCCGCCAGTTTGATCAGGCAGCGCCGGTCTTTAAATACGTAGGTAAACGCGTTTACAAAGTCCATGGTAATGTTATGTAATTTCACATTCACTTAAAGATATTTTAACACAATTTAATGATCTGCAAATACTCCGTCTGAAGTTGTTGGCCTCGAGCCGGTTTTTTGTGGCGCCGTCCGCTTCGATTATCCCTAGTCAATCGTCCATAGCCGAGGCTTTGGAATCGAGAACGGTCATCTGCCTGGCGGCAAATGCCACTATACCTGACCTGCGCTCTGCATTACATTGAGCATGATCTGACCATCGCCAAAAAACAGCCATGTTTTACTCAATTCTGCGCAACATTTTTCCTGGCACTGCCCCTGAATTTGCACCGAAGCGGATCGTCTTCGTCCGGCCCTGCTGCATCGGCGATGTGGTGATGGCGACGGCGGCTCTCGCAGCCCTGCGAGACTCCTTTCCCGCGGCGCATATCAGCTGGGCAGTCGGACCCTGGTCGGCGCAAGCGATCGCGCATCACCCGGCCATCGACGACATCCTCGATATCGGGATCGATATGCCGCTGCGCTCGCCGACTGACATCCGGCGCTTCGTGCGTTTATTGCGCCGAGGCGAGTCCGATCTGGCGGTATCGCTAGTCCGCTCGCCCCTGATGAGCCTGGCTATATATCTGTCAGGCATACCTGTCCGCGCCGGCCTCGACAGCGGGGGGCGCGGTTTCGGATACAACCTGCGTGTACCGATAGACCCAACCGCCCGCGAACATGAAGGCGAACTCTACCTCAAGGTCATCAGCGCCGCCGCCGGGCGAGACCTTCATGCCTACGCCAATCTGCCCGTGACAGAGACGGCGCGCGCTTCCGTGCGAGAACGCCTCGCTGCGGCCGAAGTCAGCGCTCCGTACATCGTCGCCCATCCCGGCGGCGGCAGTAACCCGGGGACGAACATGGCAAGCAAGCGCTATCCTCCCGCGCAGCTCGCCGAAGTCCTCAATCGCGTGGCGGCGGCGCGGGGCGCTTCGGTGATCCTGATCGGCGGTCCGCATGACGCTGAGCTTGTTGACACGGTTCGGAGGCGTTTGCAAGTGGAGGCGCTGGACTTGACTGGCGCGGTCAGCTTTCAGGAGATCGGCGCGTTAGCCGCACAGTCGCTTTTCTATATCGGCAATGACAGCGGCCTCACCCATCTTGCGGCGGCGAGCGGCGCTGTTACGGTGATGCTGATGGGACCGACCGACCCGCTGCGCTATGCGCCATTCACGCTCAATAGCCTGGCGCTGTGGAAGCCGACTAAGCCGCGCGCGGGTGGCGCCTCCGCCGGGTTATATGAGAACTGGGATTGGGCGCGGGACGGCATCGCGGTCGATGACGCCGTATCACAGATCCTGGCATTCCTCGCCACAACAGATTCTGAAGCCTAAGAGACACGCGTTAGAACCTATCGTCTCCGCCGAGCCCCTGTGCTACCATCAGGCGCGGATACGCGATGAGGAAGGAACTAGACCGTGACATACAACTTCATCCTGGTTGACCAGCCGGCTGCCGGTGTCGGGCGCGTACAGTTGAATCGTCCCAAGGCACTGAACGCGCTGAATTCACCGCTGCTGGACGAGGTCATGGACGCCATGTCCGCCTTCAACAACGATGACGAGACCGGCGCAATGATCCTCACGGGGAACGACAAAGCCTTTGCCGCCGGCGCCGACATCAAGGAGATGGAAGGCAAAACGGCGATCGATATGCTGATGACGCGCTCGCTGACCGATCGTTTCGAACTGGAGCGGCTGACCAAACCGATCATCGCTGCCGTCTCCGGTTATGCCTTGGGCGGCGGTTGCGAAATCGCGATGAGCTGCGACATGATCGTCGCTTCGCAGACGGCCGTCTTCGGTCAGCCCGAAATCAACCTCGGCATCTTGCCCGGCGCCGGCGGCACACAACGCCTGACCAACGCCGTCGGTAAGGCACTGGCGATGGAGATCATGCTGACCGATCGCCGACTCAACGCCGAGGAAGCCCTGCGATACGGCTTGGTCAATCGCGTAGCGCCGCTGGATGAATACATGGACCTCGCCATCTCCATCGCGCAGAAGGTCGCCAGCAAATCGCAAGTTGCTGTGCGGCTGACCAAGGAGGCGATCAACAAAGCTTATGAAACCTCGCTGGAAGAAGGCTTGGCCTACGAGAGGCGCAACTTCCTGATCGCCTTCGGCTCAGAAGACAAGTCCGAAGGCATGCGCGCCTTCATCGAAAAGCGGAAGGCGGAATGGCGAAACCGCTAAGCCTTACCATTCTCTATACGGCGAATATCCGTGGTGATCTGGCACAGCTGCCGCGGCTATACACGTTTCTGCAGCATTTGAAGCAGCAAGCAGGACGATCCGCACTGCTGCTTGACTTGGGGGGTTCCTGCGCAGACACGGTTTGGCATTGCCGCGCGACAGGCGGGCGCTCTACCCTGATCGTCCTCGATGGCATGGGCTTCCACGCCGCCAACATCGAGGATACGCTAGATTCCACAAACCGAGAGCTGCTTGCGCAGCAAGTCACGATGGGCTTAGTGGATCGAGCCCGGGACTGGGCGTATCACCTGCCACCGGTGACCGACCCAAGCATTCGCGCCACGGTCACGCCGACCGAGCAAGGGCCGCGCCTGCAAATCATGCTGAGCCCCGCCAAGCGGACTTGGCTCGACGGCAATGTCCTGAATCTGGAGGCTGTATTGGCTGGGCAGATTGGAGAAGTCTGCGTCGACCTCGAAGCAGGCGCGCAAATCACCTCGGCTGCGCTTCACGAATTGCCGCCGAACACCCCGCCCAATCCGAGCATCGCCGGGGCGGTCGACTTCGTTGAAAGCGAAGCCCGCTACTATCAGAACAAGCAAGCATGATCGCCTCAGGAATTGCCACTAAACTGGATATTCGTTCCCGCGACCGCGCGCATACGAGCGTCGTCGCGACCATTGCTGATTTCGACTGGAAGTCGGGCACGGTGTAGGGGCTAATTCTCAAGGGAACGTGTTCACGCTGTCGAAAGGGTGCGTTCTGACTTGTCTTCGGTGGCTCTGTGGTGGAGCGGAAGCCTAGGGCACGACGCGGTGAGTCAGCATCTCGTTCAGCACAACCACCAGGCGCCGCAGTTCCTCTTCCATATCGCGCGAAATGCCGTCTTGAATTAACGCTTCGCGGAAGAGATCGCGCGCTTCGCGGATTTGCTCGTGGCCCTCGCGTAATCGCTGCAAGCCGGCTCGCATCTGGACGCGCGCCTCGCTGCTGGAAGCGCTGGTGTAATAGTCGGGGAATTGCCAGCCATGCTGCGTTGCCACGCGCTGCAAGCCGTTGACGAATTCCTGCACAGTGGCGGTTTTCTCAGCCGCTCCGCGCTGCAACAGCTCGGTGATGCCTTCGCTAAGACTTGGCTCCATGCTGAAGTCCAGACTGTCGATCTCGGTATAGCGCGCCTCGACCGCGTCCCGGCTGCTCGGTTGCGGGCGCAGCGAGGTCTTCTGCGGCGACATGCCGGTGAAGATCGAATACAAGACACCGACGCACATATTGTGCACGTCTTTGGAGTAGAGCTGCGGCGACTGCGTCCGGTCGTTCTCCAGCTTGCGCGAGCTGTTGAAGTCGATCACCTTCAGGTTGACGCCGTCCCAGTAAACATGTTCGAGCTTGTGATCCAGGTAGACGATGGACTGCGCATGCGCCAGCGCCAGCAGCTCACTGAATTGCAGCGCCAGCGCCAAGCCCTCTTCGCTGGGCAAACGCCAGCGATTGTTCGGTCGGTTCGGTTTCATCAGGTAGAAGAGACTCTGATAGCGCGGCAGGTTTTCCATCGTCAGATACGGGCGCCAGCCGGCCGCGGCAAAACGTGGCATCGCATCCATGAAACCGCGGACATCACTTTGAAAGGAGTTGACCTCGCCGGCGCGCGGCGCCTCTTCCCGGTCGGAGATAAAGCCGCAATCGTAAAGCTTGACGATATTGGGGCTGTGCCAGAGCCGCGTCAGTATATCCGCCTCGTTACCGAAGGCTTTGTATTCCCAACGCATATCGCCTTCGGGATCCAGATGTTCCGGGCGCATGACCTTGAAAGCAACCCGATTGCCGTTCCGCCTGTCAACTGCATCAAGCACGCGCGCATAATGTCCGAGTGCGAAGGTGTCGATGAAATTGTTGAGCTGATACAGTTCCGAAAGTTGCGACATACGGCGTCCGGCAGGCTGCGGCTGAGAAACGGAATAAACACGCAATTTACCAGTTTTCACGCATTTGAAATAGGGTAGTTTCGCCCACGTATGAAGCAACGCGCTTAATGCTTTGCGCTGAACCCGCATCTGATAAAATGACGGCAGAGCCAGTTCTTAGCGGGGATTGCCACCCTTGCGTATTGCACACCGTTGCCTCCTGATCATCCTGTGCTTCGGCGGACAGCTCAGTGTGGAAAGCCAAGCGCCGGAAGTCATTGCGGCAGCGCGCCGGGCTGCCTTCCCCGACATGATAGATTCCAGACCCCTCACCGTTGAGCTGCTAACCAATACTGTCACGACAGCGCTCGGCTGCAATCTGATCGGCGGCTTGCGCCTGCCCGTCCCCATCGATGTTTACCGGCTTGAGTTTCTACTCGATGATACCAGCTACGCCGTTCATGTCTCCGCCGACGGAACATTGGCGCAGCCCTGCGACCAGCGCTTTCCCAACTTGGGCGGAGGTACGCTGCCGGTCGAGCGCGAACGCGCCGACAGCGATGGCGATGGCCTGCGCGACAGCGCTGACCACTGCCCAGAGATCGCCGGTATCTTTTCCGCGCTTCCACCTGGCTGCCCGCAGATATCTGACGCCGACCGCGATGGCGATGGCTTGCCAGACAGTCGGGATCAATGCTCCGACCAAGCAGGCATTGTCACGGCGGATGGCTGCGCGCTTTTGCGCGATGAGGACCGCGATGGTGTGCCCGATCATGTCGATATCTGCGCCGCCGATTTCGGCATGGTCCGCCCGGATTTCGCCTTGGGTTGCCCCGCCGATGGCAGCGGCATCTCCAGCTTGAAGCGTGACAGCAGCGACCATTGCTTGCTGATCGGCGAAGACATCCCGATCTTTGGGAGCAGATCAGTTGATGCAGCAATCATCGCGTCATTTGACGGCGGGCAATCAACAGGCGAGTTCGCCGCCGTCATCGGCCGGACAGCCGCGAGCGACTGGTATCAACTGGCAAGCGGCTGGGTCAAAGCGGAAGACGCGCAGCTTTCCGGCGCCTGCTACAACATCCCGCTTGTCAACGCAGCGGTCGGCGGCGCCACCGGCTGTTTCATGCGCCCGCGTCAAGATTTCGCCAATGTACGCGAGGCTCCCGAGGGCGCGCAAGTGGCGCGCGTCTACGCCACCGAAAGCCAGGCAGTGCTGGGCGCCAACTCCGCCGGCGACTGGCTTTTTTACCGCGCCGGTTGGGTGAGCCGCGCTGTACTCGAGTTGGCCGGCAACTGCGATCGATTGCCGATTCTTAACCCGGACCTAGTCGCCAGCGGCACGTTCCACTTCTGCCCGCCCGCCTATTATGGGTTCCTGCGACCGCGCATCGACATCGGCCGTGGCAACACACGCGTGGTTTCCCCGACCATCGCCAATCGGCTGCGCGCCCAGCCCAGTATCGAATCGGCGCAAATCGGCGAAATTCCACCGCGCCGCGTCATTGATGCGGTGCTTGATGGACCGGCTTGCAAGGGCACTTACGTCTGGTGGCAAGTCGAAGTTGGCAGGCAGGTCGGCTGGACGGTGGAGAGCGATCTCAACTTCAATTACTACTATCTTGAGCCGATCAAAAGCGCCGGCGCGGAAAGCAGCCCAAGCGACAATCCGGCGGTCCGAGCACCGGCGGCGCAGGAACAACCCGCGTCTCGGCGACTGATCCACAGCGCCAATGCGTCGACCGTCGATACGATCAGACGCCTCCAGGTCGAGTCGCCGCGTGCCATCACCTGGTCGCCAATACGATCGATCCTGGCGGTGATCACCAGGATTGGCGAGATCGCACTCTATAGTTATCCCGATTTCACGACGATTGATTCCGCGCTGAACCTGCCCCGGACGACATCGACGACCGCCATTTCCTTTAGCCCCGACGAGCATTATCTAGCCATCGGTCATCAAGATGGCGGCGTGACCGTCGCCGAGCTTGCGGCCATCGCTCCTTCCTCAGGCAGCATCACACTGGGTGGCCTGGCAGGCCCGATTCGTGAATTAGCTTGGTCACAGTCGGGGGGCAAGCTCGCGGCCGTCAGCGGCGACGAAAGCTTAAAGATCGCGCGCCAGGCAGGCTCGCTGAAGCTCTGGAATACCAGAGACGGCTACACCACCCTGCACCATTACACATTTCCCTATCCGCTTACCGCGGTCGCATTCAGCGCTGATGACCGCTGGCTGGCTGTCACCGGAGAGTCGCGCGGCGATCAGCGCGCCGGCATCTGGATTTACGATACGGAAACGGGCGAGCTGGCAGTTTCAAAGGCCCTTGTTTACACGGGCGTCGGGGGATTCGTCACCAGAGCGCCGACAGCCGCCCTCGGCGACTTCGTCTACAGCAATGGAGACAGCCTTTATCAGATCGCTGCCGAAAGCGATGTGGACATCCGCTTCTACCACCGAGCGGGCGCCTTGCTGCCGCAGTTGACGTTTCGCACTCAAGTGTTGCCGGGCGCCGAAGTGCTGATGGCGCTGACAAGCCGCGCGCGCAACCGATCGACCCGACTGCATATTGTTAACGCGTACAGTCCGTATTCACTCTCGGCCACATTGGACTTCGGGCCAGGCGCCATTGCCTTCAGCCCGGATGGCCGCTTTCTGGCCGCTGCCGAGCCGGAAAGGGACCAGGTCCTGATCCTTGGCGTGACCGCTGAATAGCTACTGGCGCGCTGCAGCATTCGGCTGACAGGACCCTTCAAGTGTGCTAGGATGATTGTTGTGCACATCAGCAGCGAAGGTTTCATCGATGCCACATTCATTGTCGGTCACAGCCCTGCGTGCGCCGATCCGCGACCAGGCCTTTGATCTGACAGCGACCATTTTCGAGAGCCTCAGCCGGGCAGACTGTTCGCTGCGCGAGGGCGACGTCGTGGCGGTCGCCAGCAAGTACGCCGCCATCGCGGCCGGGCGAATCATCAACAGGGACAAAATCGAACCGACAGCGCGCGCATTTGAATTGGCGCGGCGCTACCAGATGGACGCCGTCATCGCCCAGCTCGTCATCGAGGAAGCCGATCACATCTTCGGCGGTATCGAACTGGGATTCCTCTTGACGGCAAAAGGCGGCGTGATCTCGCCGAACGCCGGCCTGGATCGCTCCAATATCCCGAGCGGCCAGGTCGTGCTGCTGCCGCGCGACCCCTTCAGCACGGCCGAGTCGATTCGACAGGCGCTGCAGATGCGCTTCAAATGCCGGATCGGCGTGATTCTCACCGACAGTTGGTTGATGCCCGGGCGTTACGGCACCCTTGGCATCGCGATCGCCATGGCTGGTTTCCAACCGATCAAAGACGAGCGCGGTAAGAAAGACCTCTTTGGTAATGCGATGGCGGTGACGCAAATCGGCGTGGCCGATGCGCTGGCAACCTGCGCGCAAGCCGTCATGGGCGAGCGCGACGAAGCGACGCCCTTCGCTCTCATACGCGGCGCCGAGATTGAACTGACCGATGCGCCGCTCTCGGCAAACGACGTCGCCATCCCCTGGCGTCACTGCATCTATATCGAGTCGCTTACCCTGGGAATTGTCGCGGCAGGCAGAGAACGGGATGCCCAAATTCGTGCCCGAAGCGAGCCGGCGGCGCACAGCTGAGACCGCGTCTCAGCAGGACGAAATTTCTTGTGCAAAACCAATAGAAACGTCGGCGAATTGCTGGAATGACGCTTTGACATCTGCATGATCCTGGCTTAAACTACAGCTATATGAAACAGGACGACGCCAACGATGCCCTATGGATATGTTTCATAACGAAAGACACAAAATACGCGGTGCGACCGGACAAGTCGCGCCGCGTTTTGCATCATAAGGCGTGTCCATAAGTAGAAGGGATCGAGATGGACGCAAGTATGATCAACAAGATTCAGAAAGCCAGCGAATACGCCAGCCAACCGGAACGCGCGACTTTCAACAGCCTCACTGTGCAGTGCCACGGCGCGAACAGCAGCCACACGGTCAGCCTCGGCAATGACGGCTGGTCCTGCACCTGCCCCGGCTTTCAGAAATACGCCATTTGCCCGCATATCATGGCATTGGAAATCTTATTCAAGCCCATGCTCAAGCGCCGCCCGGTACCCTATGCGCCCGGACAAAACATCGTCAGCGATGTGAAAAAGGCGAAGCGCTATTCACAGGAGCCCGATCGCATCCGCGTCCTCTGCTTTGATTGCACTTTCGAGGGCTATAACAAGTATCACCAGATTACCTATGATGATGGTCAATGGACGAGCACGGCATCCTTTTTCGCCCAGCGTGGCGTCTGCAGCCATACGATGGCGCTCGAGAAAATCCTCAAAGGATTGGTTGAGCCGGCTCGCGTCCAGCCGGCCGCCTAAAATAGCAGATCGCCGAGCGGGGCACAACTCGCGCCTCGCTCGTCCAACCTTCGATTGCATACTATCAAACAAGTTCTGCGGGTTATTTTTGCGGGGCGGGTGTCGTTGACGCGCGCTCAGCTTGAACCGACCGGCGCAATCTCTCCCTCCCCCTCTTCTTCCTCCTCGATCAAGCGCGGATCGCCCGGCGCCACTTCAAAGACCGCCTGCCAGGGCGAATAACGCGTGAAGGCTTGGTCGCGTTTCACCAGGCTGCCGTCCGTCGCGTAGACATTGCGATAAACCCAGACATCAGCGCCATCGGCCGAATAATCGATCTGTTGGATTTGGCCGAGATAGAGGTCGCTGTTCTCGACATATAGTTCCTCTGGCGCCGGCACGATTTCGCGGATGATCGGGCTTTCGATCACTGTATTCCAGTGCCGCGTGCTGTAAATGCGGAATTGCAGCGCATCTTGCGCGCCGAGAAAACTGCTTTCGATCAAGAGATGATTAGGCGTGTTGTTTTGAAAGCGCAGATCGACCTCCGGCTGCCAAATCGCGGCATCCAGCCCCGGTCCAGCGCCGGCGTATTCGTAGTAACCTACGCGATAGCCATGGCTGTTGCGCTCGGTGATGGCGTAGCCGCCACTATAAGCCGCGCGGAACATCGTCGTGCTGACTTGGCAGATTCCGCCGCCGATCCCGGTGACGGTCGCGCCCCCCAGGATGACGCTGCCATCAAGGTAACCGGCTTGCGGCGTGATGTCGCCCAAGTGGTGGTTGAAGGAAAACTCCTCGCCCGGCGCGACGATGATGCCATGCAGCTTGCCCGCGCCGAGGGCGATATTGCTGCGGCGATTCTGCCAGGAGCCCCAGTAATAAGTGGTCGATTCCGCCACCAGCTCTTTGATGCCGAGCTCGGCCGCCGTCACATTATTTGGATAACGTGGCTCCAATGGATCGAAGACCATCGACACGCGGCGATTCAGCGGCTCAAAGACGGCCGCTTCCAATCGCTTAATCGTCCCTTCCACATTCAAGCGGCGACCGGCGGAAGACGGTGAAATCACCGTCAACTGTCCACTTGCCGGATCAAAGTCGAAGCGCCCATCCACAGTCGATATCGAGAGCGGTAGTGAAAGTGATCCGAGGAAACGAGCGTGCGCGCTCAGATCGACGCGCACGTCATAGTGCCAGTCGACGCCCTCGTCGCGCATCGTCACGGCCAAGCCGGCGCGAATCTGTTCCGGCGTGACGAGCCAGGGCATTAGCAGTTCGCCGTTCGGACGCGACCCCACCAATTGCAAGGGGGCGGACAGCGCAACACGCACCAAGGCGGCGACCCATTCGACATTGCTTCCGCGTGGCGCGCTCTCGTCGATCACGAGCGGGATCTCGCGCCCGCCCTCGCCGTCCAGGATTGCCTCACGTACTGACAGCATCGTCGGCGCGAGATCGAGCTTTCGCCCACTGACGCCCGCGCTGATCTCGACGTCCAGCCCGTTGATCACCAAGCTGGCGTCCTGCCGTTCACGGTCGATTTCACTCGCCAAACGCTCCAGGTAAGCGCGTGCGACCCTTTCATCAAACTTCAAGCCAAGCGGCAGGTTTGTGCCCTTGAACCAGGCGCTCGCTTGTTCCCGCAAGCTGCTGCCATCCTGCTTATGTCCGATGGCGTAGGCGCGGCCGACCAATTCATCGGCCGGGAAGCGTAAACCGAGTTCGGCTGCGCGCGCGGTCCAGGTCCTGTCGCCGTCGCGGAATGTATACGTGACATCTTCGACATCGCCGTATTGCGCGGCGAGCGCTTCGACCGCCTCGGCGCGTGACATGCCCCCGATATCGATATCGCCGATGCTGACACCGGGCACAATACGATCCGCCAATGCCATCTGTAGCGCAAAGAGCGTCGCCACCAGCAGCAGTGTCAACAGCGACATGCCGACAATCGTCAAGACAGCCAGTCGCAGCAAACGGACCAACAAGGGCGCTTGTGGCAGCGAAGGGTGTTTTGCGGACGGAGGAATGGACATCGCTCTGTTCGTGTCCGGCGTCGGTTAGAGGCGGTCGCTCAAGTCCTCAAGCGGACCGCCACCTCGTGCTGCGGCATCGGTTTTGGCGCATCACCGCAGGACGTCTGCCGCGGAGCGGACATGCGCGTTCGCACCTCTGCGCTGTGGGTGCCGCCATCGGCATCGATGAAGCGGATCTGCCGGTGATCGGCGCCCAAGTCCGCCACCGCTTCCAGGCGCAAATCCTCGATGCGGTAGTTGCGCGTCCGCTCGCGAATGGCCGCCTCGGCTGCGGCCGCCGCCTGATGCGCGTCGGCGTTCAGCTGGTGCCCGGCGTAAGCGCCGCGACCGCGATACTTGTGCGTCAATAAGAAGCCTGCCCGCTGGTTGGCGATGATCTCCTCGGCGTTGAAAGGATCGACATGGCCGTAGACGATGCCATGCGGGAAGGCAATCATGGTCGCCGCCATACGATGCCCGCCGATATGCGTCGTCTGCCAGACGCGCTCGGCGCCGGCATGGCTCACGAGTTCATTGAAGACCGGCGTCCCGTAAGCCGCGCAGCAGGGGTCGTGCCGCCCGTTGGTACAGACCGTGTATAGTTCGTCGATCTCGCTCATCTCGCGCCCGTCGATACTGGGCACGTCATTCTCCCTCAGGCTTGCGACATCCAACCGCAGCAAATCGGAGTAATCGGAGAGTTCAGCATGATAGAGCCTGGGCACAGCCTGATTCGTGAGCGCGACATAAAAGCTCTTGGCCTCTGATTGGGGACGACGGATGAAGAGGACTTTTGCCCGCGGCACGCTCTGAATGTGCCCCAGATAAGGCTCGAATTCACCGGTTTTGGCCGCGGTCTTGACGGTTTCACCAGCCCAACCACCATAAGCGGGCAAACTGCACTCGATCAAAAAGAAGGTATCGGCGGGCTTGAAGGTGCCGGCCAGCATCTCTTCGACAGCGCGCGATTCTTCCGCGCAGGTCATGGTAAATTCCATGAGTTTGTTTCCCCGTATACCGTTAGTATTTTGCTCAAGTCTACCATGCATGCGGATGGAATGGTACGCGCCCCCACCAGACTGCGTTACAATCCAGACTTGAGGTTCGACACACAACTTATCGGAGCCGCCGATGAGCAAACTGAGCATCCGCAATCTGAAGCTGAGCCGCGGTGGAGCGCCCGTCCTAAAGGATGTCTCGCTCGATATCCCCGCCGGTGAACTGCTCGTCGTCATTGGTCCCAGCGGCAGCGGCAAGAGCTCGCTCCTGCGCTGCGTCAATCGTCTGAACGAGATTGACGGAGGCACGATTCTGCTTGACGGGGGTTCGATCTACGATTTACCCGTGACCGAGCTGCGGCGCGAGGTAGGCATGATGTTTCAGAAGACGGCCGCCTTTGAAGGCACGGTCGCTGAAAATATCGCCTTTGGCGCGCGCTTGCAGGGAGAACCGCTCTCACGACAGCAGATACTTGATCTGATGACTCAAGCCTCGCTCGAAACCGAGTTGGCGGACAAACCCGCCGATTCACTCTCCGGCGGGCAGGAACAGCGCCTGGCCATCGCCCGCGCTCTGGCGCTCAATCCTTCGCTGCTGCTGCTCGATGAACCGACATCGTCGCTCGATCCCATCGCCACCAATCATGTCGAAGACTCGCTGATGCGTCTGCGGCGGCAGTCAGACTTAACGATGATCTGGGTGTCACATTCGATTGAGCAGGCGCGCCGCATCGGCAGCCGCGTCCTCCTGCTGGATGGCGGGCACGTCATTCGTGAAGACACAGTTGCCGCCATGCTCGATCCGGACACGGGTGACAGTCGCGCGCTCGCCTTCGCCGAGGGGGACAAAGCCGGCTTGCAGACCAGCTAAGTGTCTGCTTCGTTTTCAAGTTGTTGCAGAAAAGCGCGGTCTTCATCGCTGAGGGTCGCAAGCGCCAGCAAATCGGGTCGCCGCTGCCAAGTGCGTTTCAGGGCTTGCCGCCGCCGCCAGCGATCAACCTCGGCATGATGGCCGCTTGTCAGCACCTCGGGTACGCCCAAGCCGCCATATTCGGGCGGGCGGGTATAGTGGGGACCTTCCAGCAGTCCATCGGCGTGGCTGTCGCGATGCTGCGCGCCCTCGGCGCCGAGTACACCCGGAAGCAGCCGCACGACCGCGTCGATCAGCACAAGCGCAGCTAACTCGCCGCCGGTCAGCACATAATCGCCAATGCTGATCTCATCACTGATCGCCAAGTCACGCACGCGCTCGTCAACGCCTTCATAATGGCCGCAGACCAAAACCAGGTGCGGTTCCCGCGACAATTCGGCCGCCACTTGATGCGTCAAGAGACGACCCTGCGGCGACATCAGGATCACAGGCGTGTTGGCTTTCGGCTTGACGGCTTCGATCGCCCGCACCACTACGTCTGGCTTGAGGATCATGCCGCCACCGCCGCCATAGGGTGTGTCATCGACCTTGCGGTGTTTGTCCGCCGCGTAATCGCGAATATCATGGGCGTGGAAATCCAGCAAGCCACGATCGCGCGCCTTCCACATCATGCTCTCGGACATGACGGCGGCAAACATCTCGGGGAACAGGGTCAGCACCTCGATTTTCATAAAGGAGCGTCGCCTAAGTTACATGGTATCGCGGGTTTGCAAGAAGAATGCCCGCTTCAGGTTGGGCAAGGTGAAATCAAAGCCACAAGATTTGAAGAAGTCCTCCGCCGAGCTGATCGCCATGATCTCGTAGACGCCTTCCTGCATTGCCAGCTCGACACAGGCAGTCACCAGCTGCTTGCCGATTCCCAGACCTTGCGTCGTGGGATCGACCGCCAGACTGCGAACCTCGCAAAGCTTCTTGCTGTAAATCTCCAGCGCGGCGCAACCGACCAGGCGACCATCAACGCGGGCGATAAAAAAGGTCTCCAGCAAGTCGTCCAATTCATCAAAGGTGCGCGGCAAGATTTCCCCGCTGTCGACGAAGGGCTTGATAAAATCGGACAGATCGACCAGGTCGGTCGCTCCCGCCTTGCTGATGGCGACTTCTCTCGCTGTATCGCGCAACATGTGGCTCCCGGTGTCAGAAATGCCGCCATAGTGTACCAGTCGGCTTCGGCTTGGCAACGGTCTTTGGCATCGCGCCACCGTCTGCTACATTATCATTATGGCAGAAATTTCGTTGTCGGGAGCAAAAGCAATCATGGCAAAGATCACCGTCGCCTCACTGAACCCCGTCAAGCTGCGGGCAACTCTAAACGCCTTTGAGCGGATTTTCCCCAACATGAGCGTTCATGTGAGCGGCATTGCAGTACCATCCGGTGTATCCGACCAACCGCTGAGCGCCGCAGAAACAATGACCGGCGCCCATAATCGCGCCAGCAACGCTCGCGCCGCCCAGCCGGATGCGGATTTCTGGGTCGGCATCGAAGGCGGCATCGAAGACACGCCGCTAGGCATGACCTGCTTCGCCCGCGTGCATGTGCTGGGGCGCGACGGCCGCGAAGGCCTGGGGCAGACCGCTGTCTTCTATCTGCCGCGCGAAGTCGCCGAATTGGTGCGCGGCGGCCTTGAGTTGGGCCACGCCGATGATCAGGTCTTTGGACGCGACAACTCCAAACAAGCCAACGGCGCCATCGGCATATTGACGGACGATGTGATCGACCGCGAAGCTTACTACACGCACGCGATGATCATGGCGCTCGTGCCCTTCAAGAATCCGACGCTAAGCTGGTAGCGCGCCATACCGCCTACCATCAATCGGTTACAATTCCTACTGAACAGTCTGCTTCTTCAGGAAAGGGGAATTACCATGCCCGATATTTTCGCTGGCTTGGGGTGGATCGAACGTGTGCTGATGTCGATCGCCTTCATCTTCATCGCCGCGGCCATCTCCCGCTGGCAAGACTCCGACCTGGAAAAGGACCTCGCCATCGCCACCGTGCGCAGCTTCATCCAGCTCATCGCCATCGGCTATGTGCTGGAACTCGTCTTCGAGATGGATATCCCGCTCTTCACCCTCGCGATCCTGCTCGTCATGATCACCATCGCCGGCCGCACCAGCGGCAAGCGCGCCAAGAAAACACCGAACGGGGTTCTTGTCGCCTTCCTCGCCATTGGCATTGGCTCGGCGCTAACCATCTCGCTGCTGGTGGCGCTCGGCGTCTTCGACTTCGTGCCGCAGAACATCATTCCCATCGGCGGCATGATCGTCGGCACATCGATGACGACGGCAACCCTGGTTATCACGCGCCTGAGCAGCGACTTCCACGACCAGCGCGACATGATCGAAAGCAAGCTGGCGCTCGGCGCGACCAGTCGGCAAGCCTCGCTGTCCCAGTTTCAGCGCACGATGACGGGGGCGATGACGCCGATCATCGATACGACCAAGACGGTCGGCTTGATCAAGCTGCCGGGCGCGATGACGGGCATGATCCTGGCGGGCGCGAGTCCGCTGGAGGCGGTGCAGTTGCAGATTATCGTGATGTATATGCTGGTCGGCGCGGCCACCTTCACCGGGCTGATCGCGGCCTGGCTGACCTATCGGCAGTTTTTCACGCCGGTGCATCAGTTGGTTTTGGAGTCGTGAGAGTAGTGCCTGCCACAAAGATCCAGTATTATGTCGCGACTGCGAGGGCAACGATCGAGGGCAAATGATTTCGAAAATCCATCATATCCATTCTGTAGGAAGATTCTCAGATTTTACAGCTAAAGAACCAGTCGTGTTCGGAAAGCTGACTCTGATCTTTGGTGAAAACGGAACTGGCAAGTCGACACTGTCCGACATTCTAAGAAGTTTAACCGAAGAAGAGCCTCGCCGACTTGCCGGACGAGAATCGCTAGCAAGAACACGACCCCAATCAATCCACCTTGAGCTTCACGACGAATCTACTATCGAATTCAAACATGGTTCATGGACGCGAACTCTAGCGGACGTTTTGGTATTCGACGAAGTATTTATAAACGAGAACATTTACGCTGGAAACGTTGTTACGACAGACCATACTAGAAATATGGTCGACATCATTATTGGTAAGGTTGCTGTAAGTCAACAGGGAGACGCCAATCTTCTCTCGGCAAAAATCGAAAAGCTGAAATCGCAACTTTCCGAGCTGGATAGAGCGATAAATGAGCATATTCATTATTTCCGAGAAAATCCCAGCGACAAACCCAAAACTAGCGAATTCGTTAAGCTTGATTGGATACCAGACATAGATTCGCAGATTCGCGATCAAGAGTCGACCGTCAGACAACTGAAGAGTGACGACAGTATTTTGAATGTAGGCGAATTTCAGCGATTGAAATTACCTCAAGTTCCGACTGCTCAACTCGAGAAATTGCTACGAGAGTCTCTAACGAGTATTGGAGATGAAACTGAGGCACACGTAAAGCGACACATTGACAATTACGAGAAAAATGAAATAAGCGACTGGCTCGCCCAGGGTACATTGATTTCGATTGAGCGCCCGGATACCTGTCCTTACTGCAAACAGTCACTGAGCAACGTGGAAATCATAAGACATTATCGTGCCTGTTTTGATGAGCGTTTCCAGAACCTTCGCAGAAGAATCGACTCGTTTTCTGACGACTTTCTGGAATATGGCAGGCAGATAAACACATGTAATCAGAATTGGGGACAGAACAATGAGCTTGTCAAGACAGTCCGTGTACAGTTCCCGGAGCTTACAATCGAAGCAATTGATATTGATAAGATATGGGCTAGTCTTGAAAACGCAAGGCGGGCGTTCCAATCTGTACTCAAGATCAAGCGGCAGTCCCTTGGAAACGAAGTCTCTCCTGACGCGGACTACCACATCGCTCTGAAACAGTGGGAATGCGCGAGAGAAACCATTGAGAGGTATAACAACTCAATAAATGTCGCCAATGATGGCATAGCTAGTAAAAAGGAAGAGCTTGGCACCATAGATGTTGAATCAGCTGAGCGAACGCTGCAGGAGCTTCGAAACACCAAAAGCCGCTACTTGCCTCATGTCGCGTGCCTTTGTGAAAATTTTGTCCACGTGTCCGACGAACTCAAAGAGCGTGAAGCAGATTTAGCCACAGTGCGGCGAGAAATTGATGTTGCCATTGACCAATCCTTCCCTGACACTGTTCAGCGAGTTAACAAGCAGCTGGACGCGCTGGGCGCAGAATTCAAGATTGCATCATTGAATCACCGACGCGACCGCAAGAGTATACGGCTACAGGCGATTGACGTTGAGTTGCAGAAGCACAACGTTTCAGTGATGCCTGGCCAGAACGACGTTTCAAAGCCCTCCTTTAAGAACCTGCTTAGCGAAGGCGACCGGCGAACTCTCGCGCTAGCCTTTTTCTTGGCGCAAATAGACGCATTGCCGTCTTTGAAAGGCAAAATCATCGTCTTCGATGATCCAGTGACAAGTATGGACGACAACCGTCGGATGCTCACGACAGAGTGCATCGACAAATTACGTACCAATGCCGAACAAGTAATAGTGCTATCCCACCGTCGCCGATTCCTGTACACGATTTACACACAGTTCGCTCGTGGGAAAAGAAATAGAGCTACAACTAAGCTTTTGAGAGTTTATTCACAACCGGGCAATACTGCGAACTCCGCAATAGAAAAATGGAAAATAGACGACGCCGCACAGAACGAAGTCAGAAGGCGCTACAGCATAGTACATGAGTTCGTCCGCGCAAAAGCGAGCCACGCACTACCAGATGTGGCTGGACACCTCAGGTTTCTTTTGGAGAACCACTTCGAGTCTCTTTATCCCGATGTATACGCTCCAGGCACTTCGCTGGGTACGTGGATAAATGACATACAGAATTCTAACGAGGGCGATCCATTGTATCCATTTAAAGAAGCCGTAGAACAAGACATAAAGTACTTCAATATCCTATCACGGACATCCTCTCATCGCACCTTTTCCGAGTTTCATGCGAAAGACGTAAGACAGTATTGCAAAAGAGTCTCGACGTTGATTGGACGTGTAATTTAGCGTTATTCCCACCGCAGATTCGTATCCTAGAAATGTGGCATTGGCGTTCTTGCGACCATCCAGTCGCCCACTCCACCCCACCCCATGCTACCCTACCTGCAACCTGCGCCTTAACAACCCGCCACTTCCGCCACGATTCCAATACCTTGTTGGAAGAAAAATATCTTGCTTTCCAACAAAACCTGATTTCTTCCAATAAACTGTGATTCTCAATCTTATGACACAAAAAATATTGGGGATTATCATGAGAATTATCATAAAGCTCGGTGACCTCTCTGTGTTCTCTGTGCCTCTGTGGTGAAAACGCCCTACACCATGCTAAACTCCCGCCATGTCCACGCCCATCCACGTCACCCGCGAAGACGTCAAGCGCCTCAGCGTCTACAAGCAAGGCTTGGGCAAGCGCTCCGCATCCAGCAGCCAAGCCGACCTCAAGCGCATCATCGAGCGCATCGGCTTGCTCCAACTCGACTCGATCAGCGTGGTCGCCCGCAGCCACTACCTCGTGATGCTCGCGCGCGCCGGACTCTACGACCCGGCCGAGCTCGATGCCCTGCTTGCTGACGGCTTTCTCTTTGAAACCTGGGCGCATGCCATATGCCAACTGCCCTTCGCGCACTACCCCTGGTATCACGCGTACATCCAGCAGAAACAGCTGAAGGAGAGCCAGTGGCAGATTGATCGGTTGGGCGATGAGACCGATGCAATCGTCAGCCACGTGCTCGGCACGATCCGCGAGCGCGGTCCGATGTCGTCAAAGGACTTCGAAAGCGAGCGCCGTGGACCCGGCGGCTGGTGGAATTGGAAGCCGACCAAGGTGGCATTGGAGTATCTTTTTGACCGCGGCGAACTGATGGTGAATCACCGCGTGAAGTTTCAGCGCTACTATGATTTGAGCGAACGCGTACTGGCCCGTCAGCGCTTCACGCTCGACAAATCAATCGACGATTTCCGGCGCTGGACCATCGAACGCGGCTTGCGCCACATCGGTATCGCCACCAGCAATCATGTCGCCGACTACTACCGGCAATACAAGCGGGACGCCGCCAGGATCCTGTCCGAAATGTTGGATAGCGGACGGGTACTCGCGGTCGAGGTTGTAGGCTGGAAAGACGCCGCCTATATCCACCGCGATGATCTGACGCTGCTGGAGCAAATCCAGGCGGGTGAACACGAGCCTTCGATGACCGTATTTCTCTCACCCTTCGACAACCTTTTCTGGGATCGTGACCGCGATGTGATGCTCTGGGACTTTTTCTATCGCATCGAGGTCTACACGCCCAAGGCCAAGCGCATTCACGGCTATTATGTCATGCCGATCCTGCATGGCTGCGAGCTGATCGGGCGCATCGACCCCAAAGTTGACCGCAAGAACAAGCGCCTGATCTTCCACAATCTGCATTTGGTGCGCGGTGTCAAACTCAGCGGGGAATTGAACCGTGGACTGATCCGCGCCATCGAGGAGTTCATGGCTTTCCATGACTGCGACAGCTTCGAATTGCAGAAATGCAACCGGGTGCCGATCGCTCGCAGGCTAAGCAAATACTTCGCCTAAGCCGCAAGCACCTGCGAAAATCTTGCTATAATGAGGTTAATAATGGGCCAGCGCTGGGTTGGAGATGCAGGCAAGCATTGCGGACATATTGGAGAATCCCGAAGGCTATGTCGATCAGATCGTAAATATTGACGGCATTCTGCTCATCACCGACTACGACCGCAGCACCGCTCAATTCGACGAAGTCTGGCTGGTCAAACAGGATGCGCCGCAAAACCGGGCGGTCCGCGCCAAGCCCATCCGCAGCGCGTCGACCTTGTGGCATGGCCTCTCGCGCCTGAATCCGCGACACCTTCCGGGCTACTTGACCTACCGAATTCACGATGCCGTGCGCGCCTGCGTCCGCGTACTCAGCACGGAAACTGCCGATTCCGAGCCAGTCATCGAAGTCTTGACAGCCGCCGTCTATCGGCACGAATTCACGCTCTATGTCGGTGAACAGGGTGTCCGCCTCGATCAAGCTTTGCCCGCCCGCACGCCGATTCGCTCGCTGCCCGAAATACGTGCGAATATCGCCCGCTACCTCGGCCGGCGCTGCCATGTTTACGGTACACTGATCATCCGCTCGGCGCCGCCGGCGCAATATTTGCTGCCTGGGCGAATCCCCTATTCGGGCGATTTTCGCAGCACGTTGAATCAACTGGGGCCCGGCGAAATCGAGGTGGACTGGTTAGCTGATATCGAGTATCCGCAGAGCGACAGCGCCGAGCCCGAAAGCGATACGCTGCCGGAGTCGATTCACATCGACCAGGAGTATCCGGTCAAGGAACAGCTCTCCGTCCTGCCTGGCATCAACCAGACCATCGTCAAGCCCGCCATCGTCACCGGGACTTTGGGCGCCCGCGACACCAACGAACACTTCGCCACCCTGACGGATATCGAAAGCGTCTACCTGCAGAACATCAATTATAGCGAGCTGGGGAAATCGCTCGAGTCAGTCATCAAGCTGAAGAATTTCGAAGATTTTGCCAGGGAAACCTAAAGCGCCGCTGTGTAGGCCGCAGCAGAGTCGGCACGTGCAAACGCCGGTGATAGACGTACCACTCAATCGTGAGCACCAGCAGTGCCGCCGCCGCCAGCAGCATCCAAAACTCCTGCAAACCAAGCTGTTCATCCGCCTCGGCAGCGACCTGTCCACCGCCAAGTTGAAGCTGCGCTTCAAGCACAGGCGTGATGTCGCTCTCGCCGGTGGTAAACAGGTTCACCGCGAACTGCTGAGACTGGGTGACTTCGCCCGCTTGCATGATCTCGAGCAGGTATAAGCCAAGTTGCGCGGTATCGGTGAAGGCGAGTGGCTCGCCCGCGACTGGAAGCTCATGCTGGTCGGCATCGGGCGTCGTGATGCGCACCGAGTCGGCGAGCAGCGGCGGCGAGATCACCAACACATCGCCGACGCTCAAGCCATCCGGCAAGGTAACGATGTCGGCCGGCGAAAACCAATCCATGAGGTTCGCCATCAGCACCGGCCAAGCGATCAAGAGCGGCAGATTGGAATCACGCAGTTCGAAGGGCAGAATCGCAACTTGCTGCGCGTTCACCTCTCCTGCCAGCAGAAGCGCGCCCTCCGGCGTTTCCACGAGAGTCTGCGCCCAAGCGGCGGTCACGGCGCGATACTGCAGCAGGCTCATCTCATCAAGATCGACGAAGGCGGTAATGGTGGAATCACTTGGCGCTACTTCGACCCGGTCGGACGCCTCCAGCAATCCGCCAACCGAGAACAAGGCTGTTGAATTCGGCGGGTTGATCAGAAGCATGTCGCCGGTCGGCAGGCTGTTGGGCAGCCAGTTGTCGAAGATATATAGGTCGAAGGCATCAGCGGGCAAACGCCGATTCTCTGGATTGCCGCGAAACGTCTGAACACCGGGCAGGCTGCGCAAGACCTGCTCCAGGAAGAGATTGCCCGCCTGCGACACATAATAAACGCGCCGCGTTTTCGCCTCGTTCTGCACGGTCCAGGCGCGGTTATCCAGTGCCAGATAATCTGAGACATCATTGTCGAAGGTGAGAGCCGCCGACAGCGTCTCGAAGGGTTCTGCGATCGGTTCATCAAAGGGGATGGGCAGCTGACTGCGTGGCGGGATTGTGCCGCTGCGCGAGAGACGAAGCACGTCGTCGAGGCGAATCACCAGCGAAATGTCAGCCGGCTCATCGCCATAGTTGGTGACCTGTGCGAAGAGCTGCGGCGGCTGCCCGGCGAGCGCGCGAGTGGCCAGCGCCGTAATAGCGACATTGTCCGCTGATTCACCAATAGGTACGTAAATCGGTTGCGGTATATTAGCTGGCAAGCGGGTCGCGTCGCCAACGCCGCCATCGGAAATCATGACGATGCTGAAGTTCTCGGCCCCGGACGCGCCAGCGGCAGCCAGCGTCAGCGCCGAATCCCAGTCCGCCGGCCCGTGGCTAACCGTTATTTCAGTAAGCGCGCGGCGCAATTCATTTTTGTCGGCAGTGTAGCCGGTCAGCGGCTCGGCGACATCGGCCACGCGGATTAACGAGATGATATCCTGTGGATTCATATTGTTGACGATCTGGCGCGCCTGTTCACGCGCGGCTTGAAAACGGGTCTCGCCCCCGACATCGTTCGCCGTCATACTCGCCGATGCATCCAGCAGCAAGGCGACCTTGCCCGCGCTGATGGTCGGCACGGTGATGAAGGGACGCGTCAGAGCCAGCACCAGCAGCAGCAGAATCAGCAGCTGCAGAAAGAGCAGAAGGTTGCGGCGCAGACGCTGCCAGGGTGTATTGGCTTCCGTATCCTGCACCACCTGCCGCCAGAGGAATGTGCTGGAAATCAGCACTTCGCGCCGGCGCAGGCGCAACATATAAAGCAGCAGAATCGGGATCGCAATAGCCAGCGCCGCAAAAGCGGCTGGCGCGAGGAACGACATGGTTTCCCTTCAGTAAGTGGACGGCGTCGTTCGCAGTATAACACGCGCCAATAAGGCGGTACATGTGCGGGCGCGCCCTCACGCCGATGCTTGGCGGAAGTGTCCACAGGCGCTGATGCGAATCGTCAGTCTTGTGGCTCTTGCCGATCGATCGACGGCAACGCCAGCAGATGCGCGTCGAGATCCGCCAGCGCGCGCTTCAGCGCTTCCGACTGAATCACATCGGCCGCCAGGAATTGACTGACGCGGTATTGATCGTTCATATTGCTTGACTGCACGACCATCATCGAATAAGGATCATCCAAACGGATCAAGCGCGGGTATTCATTGACCAGATTGTGGCGCGCCATCTGCAGCGTCCGCTCAAGGCTGGTCATCCGCCCATCAATGCGGAGCTGCAGCGCGTCCAGATCGACCGCGTCAGCTTCCGCTGTTTCAAAGACCGTAGTGAGCTTGCCCAAGCCGCCTTCGATCCAGATTTCCAGTGGCTGAAAATGGGTTGGCGTCAGCGTTTCTCCCCGAAGTGTCAGCCGCAGCGCCTGCCAGAAAGCGCGCAAAAATTTTATCACGGCGAACGCCTCGCTTTTAGGTAGGCGACCGCCGCGCGCGCCGCCTGCTTGCCCGCGCCCAGCCGCTCATCCAGGCGCGCAATGCCGCGCATTTGCGGCGCTTCCAGACAGTAATCACTCCCAGTTAAGCTGATACCGGCGGGCAACGCCGCGCGTATCTGCCTTATGTCGCTGCAGTGTGAAGCGTCATTGCATTTCAAGTGGTCCGCTTCCGGCCAATGATCGACGCGGAAGGCAATCGGATCCGCGTTCCAGCCAAAGTGTGTCGTGACATCACGGATGACAACATCGGACGGCAGATCCGCCGCGCCGCGCAATCCCGCTTGTATCAGCAAGTAGTCGGCATCAGGCACGCGCCCCGGTTGATCGGTCGCAAAAACGAAGGGGAATAGCGTATCGCAGGCGCCACCTATCGGCGACGGCAGATCGCGCTTATGGTAGCCGAGCGAGACGCGCAAGATCGAATCATAGCGAAAACCGCTCAAGCGCTCGGCCACTTCCGGCGCCAAATTATATAGCATGCGCGAAGCGTAGCGAGCCGGAGCCGCTACGATGACGGCGCCAGCGTCGTACATCATGCCGTTCTCGAGGCAGATGGTATGGCGACCGCGCCAACGGCCGATAGAACTGACCGCCATGCGCATTAGACGTCCGCCGCGCAGCTTGCCGGCGAGCGAGCGAATCAGCGACTCCGAACCGTCATTGAAGACGCTGGCGCCGTCGCCGACTGTGGTGATCCGATCCGCCAGGTTTAATTCCGCCAGCCAGGGTTGGTCAGTGAAGGGTCGAAAGACGAAACTGCTCGCATCCATGAGGAAGCCATCGACCGCGGTCGTGCGGATGGCGCCGCCGAAGCGCCGTTTCACTTCAATCACGGTGTAGCGTACGCCCAGCTTCTCCAATTCGTAGCAAGCCGACAAGCCACTGAGCCCGCCGCCGATCACGACCACATCGCGCATTATCTGTAATTCCGCGTCTGACTATTGCGGCGAATCATAACGGAGATTTTAGTTCTTCGTAAGACGGCTTGGCGAAACCAACTTGCTGTGCAAGACAAAACCCCCAGCGAAGACCTGTGCCGCAGACTCGGCCGTCGCGCGCCCGGCTTTGACGCCTTGCGCGCAGGGTGGGAAGTGAATCTCTTTGATATATAATATGCGCTACCAAGCGAGCGAAAGTCAGGGAATGAAGCACACGCACAATTCGCACCATGTCCAAATCCTGAAGAGCGCCGGCTATCGCGTGACACAGGCGCGCCTCACCGTTCTCGATGTACTTGAATCGGAACATGGGCATATCACCTCGGCAGACGTACTTTCGAAGGTGGAAGGCATTGACCCGTCAATCGGGCGCGCGAGCGTCTTCCGTACGCTTGACCTCTTTACGCAGCTCGGCATCGTCCGCCCCACTTATATCGATACCAGCCTGACGCCGACTTACGTCATGATGCACGGCGGGCACCACCATCACGTCATCTGCACAGCATGCAAGCGCTTCTTCGAATTCGACGACTGCGGATTGGAAGCGCTGACGCAAAGCCTGCAAGACACGCTTGGCATCCGGATCAGCGGGCATCTGCTCGAGTTCTATGGCGTCTGCGCCACGTGCCGGGCGGTCGCCGTGAGCGGGAGCTAAACCGGGCATGGAGCAGCTACCGTGACCGATGTCGTAATCGTTAGCGCCGTTCGCACGCCGATCGGCAAGATCCGCGGCGCGCTCGCCGACGTGCGTCCCGATGACTTGGCTGCGCTAGTGATTAGCGCGGCGGTGGAACGATCCGGCATTGACCCTGATGAAATTGAAGAAGTCTATTTTGGCTGCGCCAACCAAGCGGGTGAAGACAACCGTAATGTCGCGCGCATGGCACTCTTGTTGGCCGGCTTGCCCCAAAGCGTGGCGGGCGTCACCATCAACCGGCTCTGCGCCAGCGGACTGAACGCGGTCAATCAAGCGGCGCGCGCCATCAAAGCCGGTGAAGGCGACATCTTCATCGCCGGCGGCGTCGAAAGCATGAGCCGCGCGCCTTATTCCCTGCCCAAGAATCCCATCGGCTTCGGTCCGTCGGGCAATGTCACCGGCTGGGACACCACCCTCGGTTGGCGATATCCCAATCCGAAACTGGCCGAGCTGTATCCCTTGGAAGCGATGGGCGAAACGGCGGAGAACATCTACACGATGAGCTGCGCCGGCGAAATCGAGGGCGGAGCAATCACACGGGAAGAGCAGGATCGCTTCGCGCTGCAAAGCCAGAGGCGGGCGATAGATGCCATAAACCAGGGGTATTTCGGCAATGAAATCGTCCCGGTCAGCATTCCACAGCGCAAAGGCGAGCCACATGTGATCGAAACGGACGAGCACCCATTCTATCGCCGCGCGCGGAATGAGTACGAAGTGGCGACCAGCCGGGAAAAACTGGCGGCGCTGCGCCCGGCATTCCGCGCCGATGGCGCCGTCACCGCCGGCAACTCCAGCGGGTTAAACGATGGCGCCTGCGCTCTGGTGCTGATGTCAGCGGAGAAAGCGCGAGAACTAAAACGGAGGCCGCTGGCAACTTGGATCGGCAGCGCGGCGGCCGGCGTCGATCCACGCGTTATGGGATTGGGTCCGGTCTCGGCAACGCGCAAGCTGCTGGCGCGGCATGGGCTGACGATTGACGACATCGATCTGGCCGAATTGAACGAAGCGTTTGCGGTACAAGCGATCGCGGTACTACGCGAGCTAGGACTAAGCGAGACACTCACCAACGTCAACGGCGGCGCCATTGCCTTGGGTCATCCCTTGGGCTGTTCCGGCGCGCGGATTCTGACCACGCTGCTGCATGAGATGCGGCGGCGGTCAGCCCATGGCGAACCAATGCGCTATGGTTTGGCAACCCTCTGCGTCGGCGTTGGACAAGGCGAGTCGACCCTGATAGAAGTCTTGCCGGAGCGCGCATGAAAACCGTGCCTCAGCTGAGCGCGGCTGAAGCGGCGCAGTTGGTTCGCACGGGCGCGGTCATGATGGTCGGTGGATTCGGCATGACCGGAACACCGGTGCACTTGCTGCATGCGCTAGCGGAGACCGATGTGCGCGACCTCACCTATATCGCCAACAACATCGGCGAACCGGGGCTGGGCGGCGGGCGCCTGCTGCGCAACGGGCAGATCAAGAAGACGATCGGCTCTTATTTCACCAGCAATCCGGAAGTGGTTGCGGCGGCACAGAGCGGTGACATCGACTTTGAATTGTTGCCGCAAGGCTCGATGGCAGAGGCAATCCGGGCGGGCGGCGCCGGCATCGGCGGTTTCTACACGCCGACAGCGGCCGGCACCATTTTTGCCGACACAGCCGAAACAAGACTGATCAATGGCAGGCAGCATGTCTTTGTGCCCGGGCTGCGGGCGGATGTCGCCCTGATCCGCGCCTGGCGGGCTGATACGGCCGGCAACCTCGCCTATCGCAGGACCGAGCAGAACTTCAACAAGGCCATGGCGACCACCGCCGATCTGGTCATCGCCGAGGCCGAAGCGATCGTGCCGGTGGGCGAAATCGACCCCGATCATATTCATACCCCCGGCAATTTTGTCAATTGTCTGGTCGAGGCGCAGACGACGCTGGCGGACTTGGGCACGTCGGCCGATATCCGCACGCTTGGCGCCAATCCCGCGCCGCAAAGGATGCGTATCGCGCGGCGGGCCCTAGAGGAGTTGAAAGCGGGCGATGTCGTCAATCTTGGCATCGGCATTCCCACGCTGATCGCCAATCTGATCACGCCCGAGCAGGGCATCATCATGCACACCGAGAACGGCATGCTCGGCGTGGGTCCGGCGCCGGCAGAGGGCGGCGCGCTGGATTATCCGGTGAATGCGGGCAAGGTGCCGGTGACTGCCCTGCCCGGCAGCAGCTATTTCGACAGCGTCGATTCATTTGCCATGATCCGCGGCGGGCATATTGACGTGGCGATCATGGGCGGTTTGCAGGTGGATCAGAGCGGCAACCTTGCGAACTGGGCGATTCCAGGCAAACCGCTGCTCGGCGTTGGCGGCGCGATGGACCTGGCGAGCGGCGCGCGCCGTCTGATCATCACGATGACACATACTAACCGCGATGGCAGCCCCAAGATCGTACCATCGTGCAGCCTGCCTTTAACTGCTGTCGGCGCTGTCGATCTTGTGATCACTGAACTGGCGGTTTTCGCCTTTGCAGCCGGTGAAATGCGGCTGGTAGAACTGATGCCGGATGTGTCGCTGGACGAACTGCGCGCGAAGACAAGCGCCGCTTTCCGCCATTGATGGCCAGCGAGCTTATAGCACGAGGCCGGCCGAGGCGTAGGCTTCGGTCATTGCTCGCCATTGCTCCATCAAACGCCTGGTATTCTCGCCGGGAACGCCCGTGCCGATGGTCACATCGTCTACGTTTACGATCGGCACGATCTCCTTTGTGCTTGACGTGAGGATAATCTCGTCCGCGGCATAGTATTCTTCCAGCGTCACATCGCGCAGCTCGAGCTCTCCACCAGCTTCAACAATCAGATTGATCGTCTCGGCGCGGGTGACGCCGAGGAGGAGTTCGTCCGCCGGCGTAATCCAGCGACCATCCTTGAAGACAAAGGTGTTGCTGCGCGTGCCCTCGACGACCAGCCCGTCGACGGTGTAGATCGCCTCAATCGCATCAGGAACGCGCGATTGCGCCTTGATTTGGGCAGTGATACCAGGGATGTAATTGATGGTCTTGGCTTCCGGCAGATGTCGTTGCTGGTCAACCGTGGCGATCGCAGCGCCAAGCTCATAGCGGGCGGGCGGCAGGTTTTGCAAGGGTGTCACCATCACCAGCAGGCGTGAAGCGCCATTGGGCAGAAAGCCGTTTGGGCTGTCGCCGCCGGTGACGACGATGCGGATGCCGGATTCGTCGGACGTGTTGCGGCTCAGCGTCTCCAGGACGATCTCCGCCAACTCCTCGATATCCCACGGGCATTGCAAATCGATCAAGGCCGCCGAACGCTGCAAGCGGCGCAGATGAGCGCGCAGCTGAAATGGCAGGCCGCCGTAGGTGCGCAAAAAATCGAAGACGCCATAACCACGCAGGATTGACAGATCGGTCGCGGGAATGGATGCGCCACCGGCATCCATGTATTCGCCATCGATGTAGAAGACACTCATGACATCGCCGTTCAAACTGACCGCTGGATAAGCAAATTATAGCCAGCGTCGCGCCATTTGTCATCCAATCACGAAGCGCGGAACCGCAAACTATCCCAGCGGGCAATCGTCAGCTGGCATGGGGCAGCTTCATTGCTAAAATCAGGAGCATGATGCGACGACTGTTGCTGCTCTTCGGACTTATGCTCGGCCTGGCTCTTCCTGCCGTCGCGCAAGGTGGCGAAAGCTATTTGCTCACTCAGACCAACAACCTCAGAGCGTCGAGGGGTTTGCCCCCGTACACCATGGACGGGTCCTTAAGCGCCGCCGCCAGAAACCAGGCGCGCTGGATGGCGGACACCAATCTCGTCAATCATGAGCAATCCGATGGGACCGGTCCGCGGACACGAGCGCTGAACGCGGGCTTCCCTACCAACTGGGTGAGCGAAAACATTTATCTTGGCCCAAGTCCTGGACCGGAGTCGGCCTGGATTTTCTGGTTGAATTCGCCAGTCCATTTCGCCGGTTTGGTCAGCCCATACTATGACAGAGTCGGTATCGGCAGCGCAACAGGACCGACGCGCACCGCCTTCGTATTGGTCTTTGGCAACTCGACGGGGCGCCTGCTGCAGACGGGCAGCGTCAACGCAAGCACCGGTGGAGCGTCCGCCGTCGGGGGGCCACCTGCCTATGTAGTCGGCGTGGACGAAGTCGGCAACATCAAGCATGAGGTACAGCCCGGCCATACGATCGGCGATATCGCGCTTTTCTACGGCTATACCTGGGAAAATATCCCCGCCATGCTGGAGCTCAACGGCATGACCTGGGATGACATCCGTAGCCTGCAGCCGGGCAGTGTGTTTTTGGTGCCGCCAAAAGCGGGCACTTTCACACCCACTGGCGCGCCATCGCCGTCAGCGGAAGCGACAGCCACCGCGTCGCCTGCTTCACGGAAAATGACCCGCACAAAGACACACGCGGCAACGCCATCGCCGACACCTGTCGTGACGCGTTCCATCCGAATCGGTGCGGTCCCCTCCAATATTGTAACTCCTACACCTGTTTTGGCGCCGTCTGGCCGCGAGGAGGCAAGCTCACTATATCCACTTTTGCTGCTAGGCATGGCGATCGTAGTACAAGTGGGGATCATCGCTGGCGCGTCAATCGTGTTTCTTAGGCGCGTTCAGTGATCGGTGGAAAGATGCTCATTCAGAGGCGTACGGTAATCCACGGCCACATGCTTGACCACCTTGACGATGAGCTCGCGATGAATAGCGGCCATCTCTTCAGGACTGTAACGCTCGTCATTCTCAAGATACCAGTGAATTAATTCCGTTGTCGACTGAACCAGGTGATTGACCGAGACATCCAGTGGAATGACTCCCTCATCCTTGGCCCCGAGTCGCTCGAGAAAGAAATTTGCGAGCTGGTTGTACCATGTATCAACGGTTTTGTTACCTCGAGGAAGGGCAAAGGCCACAAGGAATACGCTCCGGTTTTTCCTGATGTGTTTATAGACGGCAAGCGCTTCATCGTAGTACGTAGTTGCTGATGCCACGGCCTCCATCGTTTCGTCAAACGCCTCGGCAAAGGCGTATTCCATGACCTCATCGTTGCTCTTGAAGTGGCGGAAAAAGGTGGCATAGCTAATCTTGGCATATTTGGCGATATCCTTGATGGTAACCCGGTCATATCCCACCGTCAGCGTCAGATGAACGATAGCTTCGGCCAGCGCTTTCCGTGTGCGCGCGATGCGGCGGTCAACTTTTTTCATGAGTACTAAGTCTCCTTCCAATTTAATCGCGTCGTCAGCGCCTGTAAGCAAAACCTTGGACCCTCCCCAAATCTCAGAATGAAAACATGTCAGTGTCATACGCACTTCCCAAAAAATCAGATTATGACGAATTGACCGCGCCGTGTTCCATGTCGCCCTAATCGTTTGAGACATCAGGCGGGCTGCCACGGCGCTTCGGCATGGCGAGGTGCTCGGTGGCAATTACGATGAGCTCGTAGTGAATCGCAGCCATTTCTTCCGGACTGTAGTCATTGTCGCTTTCCAGGTACCACCTAACTAATTGGGTCGAGGAAGAGATCAAGTGACCTACCAGCGCGTCCAGCGGGATTTTGCCTTCACCCTCCGCCCGATACAATTCGGAAATGTACTGCGCTGCATCGTTCCAAACAAAGTGCAGTCCTTCATTATCACGCGGCAGGCGGGTCGACAGCAGAAAGAGTCCAGCATGTTCTCTCGCAAATCGGTACAGCGCCACAACCATACCCTGTTGAGTCGTCTCCTTACGTATTAGTTCCTTCAGTTCCAAGTAATTCGTTTTCATCAACTGCAGCAACATGGCATTTTTGCTATTAAAGTGGCGAAAAAACGTGGAATAACCGACATTGGCTTCCCGCGTGACGTCCCGAATCGTGACCTGGTCATAGCCGACTTCTAACGACAGTTTGACCAGCGCTTCATACAAGGCTTTTTGCGTTCGCGCTATGCGACGATCTTCATTCTTCATGCGACGTGCCCTGACCCAAATATCGTGTATCTCGAAACCATGTATTTTCGAAAGCCGGCAGTTATTTACTCATACTCTATTAATATTGTCTATTCATCATTGTACAAGTATAAGCTCACTCTTCGGTAATTTCCCAATTTAGAGAAGGGTAACATCATCATACGATTGTACTATCGAGGACGAAGTATCGCTGCGCGGACTGAAATGATATCCTTTCAGAATCTGACGTTAGTACAGCGCGAAGGGAGAATGGGCGTGAAGACACAGGTATGCGGCTGGTTCAACTCGTGAGACTATTCTACTGAAACGCTAATCCTCGTCAGCCAAATTGACAAAATTTGTGGGGTAAACCATAATAAATCCTGTACATAGAGCAGACTTGGTATCGCCGCGCAAGCGGACCGGGCAACGTTGCGCAGAGTCCGGCGCAAATGCGAAACAGCGCATACGCGCTTCAACACAAAAGAGGATTCATGACGAACTATACGGATTGGGTTGAACGGGCACAGTCCAATGTTACAGCGGAACGAAACGATGCCTTCGACCATCTGGTGCGCGATTTCCAGGGAATGGTCTACAGCATCGCCTTCAACCGGCTGAGTGATCGTCAGTTGGCCGAAGACGCGGCGCAGGAAGCCTTTCTCACCGCCTACAAGCGCATTGCCCAATTGCAGGATGTCGGCGCCTTCCCCGGCTGGCTCAAGCGGATCGCGCTGACAAAAGCCGACCGTATTTTGCGCCATCAAGCGCCACTTGGTCAGTCGCTTGATGATCGTGACGATCTGCCGTCGACGGAGCCGACCCCGGAAGTCTATCTGGAAGCATCGGAGTTGCGTGGACGGGTGCGGCTGGCGATCGCTGCCTTGCCCGACGGGGAACGTGATGTCACGCGTGATTATTACCTCAGGGGCGAAACGCAGCGTGAGATTTCCGAGCGCATGAACATTCCACTGGCGACCGTAAAGAAGCGGCTCCAATACGCGCGGGAACATCTGCGGGGTTTGCTCACGGGTTTCAACGAGACGCTGGACCGCGCCATGTACGGCGAACCTGTGCCAAGCAAGCAGCTGCAGCCGGTCTATATCAGACGGCGCGGACGGCGATCCATCTGGAAGGACGAGACATAACGGGTAAGCACAGCTTGCGCGGTAGAAATAAAAAAGGGGCAGACTAGAATCTGCCCCTTCGCTGTTGTTGCGAAAACTCGAGAATTAGCTGCCCGGTACGATCTCACAGGCGCCTTGCCGCATGCAAGACCAGGTCATGTCCCCGCCATCGAGGTGCAATTGCTGCCCCATGCCTTCCAGCACGGCCGCCATCGCGGCCACATAGGGCGCCGAGAAGCTGGTACCGTTGAGCGCCTTATAACCGTCATCCAAATAGGTCGTGTGCACATCACGGCCGGGCGCCCAGATATCGCCGCCTTTATTGCTGAAGCTGCTGCGCGCGCCGTTCGGATCTACCGCGCCGACCGCCACGACATTCTCATAACGGGCCGGGTAACCTGGCAAGGTGCCGCCGCTGTTGCCCGCCGATGCGATGACCGTGACGCCCTTTTCGGCAGCGTAGTCAACGGCGTCCTTGGTCACTTGTGAGCCGACCATGCTGCCCAGTGACAGGTTGATGATATCAGCGCCTTCATCGGCGGCGTAGACAATACCGGCGGCGACATCCGCCATTGACCCGCTGCCGCTCGGTCCCAGCACGCGCACCGGCAGGATCGAACTGTTGGGCGCGAAACCGGCGATGCCGATGCCGTTGTCGATGTTGGCGGCGATGATGCCCGCGACCGAACAGCCGTGGCCGAAGATATCTTCCGGATCGTTGTCGTCCTCGACAAAGTCGTAACCGTTGTCAAGGACACGCCCGACCAGATCTTCGTGACTCATGCAGACGCCGGTATCAATGACGGCGACAGTGATATCGGTCAGTTCGTCCATTTCGCTCCAAGCCGTCTCCGCCTGAATGTGCGGCAGCGCCCATTGACGATCGTAGTCGGGGTCGTTTGGCGGGTTGTCAAAGTTGACGCTGATGACAAAGTCTTGCTCGACCAGTTCCACATCGCTGTCGAAGGTGAAGTTCATGGCGAAATCGTCGGGGACATCAATCACCCAGATTTCCAGCTCATCGATTTGCTCGACGATAATCCCGCCGATTCGATCAACGTACTCCCACTTCTCGCTCACCGGCGTGCCGGGATCGTAGTGAATCACCCAATTGCCCGTCAGCGGCACGTTGTAGACCGGCGCGATGCGCGTGCTATCGGGTTGGCCGCCGTTCGATCCGCGCAGGATTAGATCTCCTGGCGGGAATTCGCTGGCGAGCGCAGGGAGAAGGCTCCCGAGAATCAGCAGGAGCGCGAGGCTCAGGATGGTAACACGTCTGATTGAAGTCATGGAGAATCCCTTCGACTACGGAATGGGACTGCGTTTTCGATTTAGAAGGACGAAATCTGAATTTCTTTCGCCGTAATAAACTCAAGCAGGGCGGGAACGCCTTCCTGTGTTTTTTGGATGCCGCGCTGGATAGCTGGGATAATCTGGTCAGGTGTTTCGACACGCTCACCGTAGCCACCGAACGCCTTTGCCATGTCCGCGTAGTGACCGGAGATGTCTGTACTACGGAATTTTTCGGTAGACACGGGCATAATCGGAATCTCAATTGCCATAGAGAAATTGTTAAAAAGCACCGACAAAATCGGGATTCTTTCTCGCACAGCAGTCTCAAAATCCATTCCAGTGAAACCGATAGCGGCATCACCCCAGACGTTAACACAGAGCGCATCCGGCCTGGCAAGTTTCGCACCCATTGCGAGCCCGAGACCGTAACCGAGCTGTGTCGTCTTGCCCCAACCGATATAGGTCAGCGGTGCGACAGACTGCCAGAAGGGTGACATTTGGTCGCGTGGGCTCCCCGCATCGTGCGTAATAATCGTGTTTTTGATATCGACAGTGTGCAGCAAATCCCAAATGACGCGATACGGCGTCATCGGCACCTCATCCGAGGTGAGTTTCGCCTTCCACTGGTCAAGCCATTCCGCTTTAACCGCACTGATTTCTCCAATGACGGCAGCCGTGCGCTCTTCAGATGCACCGTTAGAACGATCGCGGACGGCTTCTACCAACCCATCCAAAATTAAACCTGCATCGCCAACAAGAGCGGTCTCAACGGGAAGATCTTTATTGATGTCTGCAGGATCTAATGTGGCATGAATAACCCGTTTTCCATCGGGAATCTTGACACCGAAGGCGGTGCGCGTGAAACTGCATCCAATACCGAAAATCAGATCTGCTTTTTGCAGGAAGTGATGTACCGGTTTCGGGATAGCCCGTCCACCGGAACCCAATGCCAATCGATGATCTTCCGGGAACGCGCTTTTGCCAGCCAAACTCGTTGCCACGGCTGCACCGAGCAACTCCGCCAATTCTTTCAAAGAATCCCAAGCTTGCGCGTAATGCACGCCCTGTCCCGCATAGATTACCGGACACTCAGCATCAAGCAGTGCCTCTGCAACGGCTTCAATCGACGCACTGTCAGGACCGTAGCGCACGGTAGGCACCGGTGTCGGATCAAAGGAGTCGGAAATCTCCTCACCAAATAGATCTGACGGGAATTCCACGAGTACGGGGCGCGGTCTGCCGTTACGGACTTGGGTAAACGCACGCCGCATCGCTTCTGGGACGGCTTCAGGCATTGTGACCTGTTCACACGATTTCGTTACGTGCCGATAGTTCAGGGCAGAATTGAAATTCGGTTGGATTTGGGCTATGTGCCGAGAATAGCCAGCCGGCAACACGACAATCGGTGCGGAATCGCCATAGGCTTGAGCGACACCTCCGAAGGCATTTTCGGAACCCGGTCCACTCTGCATACAGAATACGCCAATCTTTTCACCGGAGGTCATCCGGCTTACCGCATCTGCCATGTGAAGTCCAATACGTTCCTGTCTTACGATAATCGGACGGATGTCCAATTTTGCCGCCGCTTCAATGATCGGGTTAACGGGATAGGCAAATAGGTACTCTACGCCTTCTGCTTTAAGAACTTTCGCAACTGCATCGGCAACTTTCATTCTTTTGATCCTCCAGTTCAGTAGTTATCAGTCATCAATTATCGGTTATCAGTTCAGCCCTTCGTGACAGTAACCGCCACAAGATGGCTCTATAACCGTCAACTATTTGGCATGAGGACTCGTAGGCGCCTCGTCATCCATCACAAGAGGAAAATGGTCGCCTGCCAATTTATCACCATCGTCAACGGTGACAAAGCGTTTCATAACATGATTTCCGCTGGCATCGCATAGTGTTTCGTCCGTCATATAATGCACCGCAATCGCACACCGAAGACCATTATCGATGTTATCGTGCGAGCCATGCCACGTCAAGGCATGATGATAATGGACATGCCCCTTCGGCACAGGACAACGTTCCACCTCCAATTCATTACCTTCAAAGGTAACCGCATCAATTCACTTTACGCAAGATTGGCGCTTCGGGTTGCGAGTTACCGATGCCAAGTCAACAAATGCGGGCGACCCACAGGGTCGCCCCTACATTTACACTATGGTGGTCGTTCTGATGTTACTCCAGCCGCCGGCGATTCACGTCAAACGTGAAGACATCGTCGCGCGAATAGTGACCGGTAACATCGAGAGCCATTTGCTCTTCGGCGATCCGGTTCATGTCCAGGTCGGCGTAGAGAATCGTCTCTTCACCGTAGATCGGCGCTACCAGGTATTCGCCATCGGGCGCGATGATCGCGCTGCCGCCGTCCAGTAGCAGCGACTCCGGCTGAACGCGCAAAGGCTCTTCCAGGTTGAGTTCAGCGGGGAAGTCCGCCGCGAGCATGATGCTGCCGACGGCAAGGACGAAGGCGCGTCCCTCAAGAGCATAGTGCCGGCTGGCGATATGATGGCTTTCTTTGACGGCGGGCCACATGGCAACGTGAATCGACTCATTGCTGATGTGCATGGCTTGACGGGCGTGTGGCATCCAGTGTTCCCAACAGATCAAGCCGCCGACGCGTCCGGCAGCCGTTTCGACCGCGCTTAGGCCGGCGCCGTCGCCCTGCCCCCAGACGATTTGCTCGGTAAAGGTGGGACGCAACTTGCGATGGTGATTGACGACTGAGCCATCAGCATCAATCGTGATGATGCTGTTGTAGAGACTGCGATTGCCCCGTCCGGCGGTCACCCGCTCGTTGATGCCGAGCAGTAGAACGATGTTATGCTGCCTGGCACATTGGCACAGTTGCGCCATTTCCGGGCTATCAAGCGCCAGACTGTTGGCGACAAGCCGGGCGTAAAGCTGTTTGGTCGGGGTATGATCCCAGCGGGCGTAGTCGATGCCGTAGTCGAGCCAGGCGGGATAACCGGGAAAGAAGGTCTCGCCGAAAGCCGCCAGCCGCGCGCCGCCGTTGGCCGCCTCAGCAATCAGCGAACGGGCCTTGGCGACGCATTTGCTTAAGTCATAATAATCGGGTCGCGCCTGGATGACGGCGACGCGTACGGTCTCAGGCATGCTGTGGTTAGCCCCGCTGACTAAGGCTATCCGCTGCCGTCGAGCACGGCGCGAACACGGAATTGCTCGCCATCGCTGTCGGGCGCGTTGGCGACCACGTCATCGACCGGCAGCGCTTCCCCGGCTTCATCCGCCCGCATCACGCTGGTCAGCGGCAAAACGGAGGATGTTGGATCGATATGGGAGGTATCGAGTTTTTCCAGTTTCTTAAAGTAATCGAGGATGTCGGAAAGCTGGCGCTGGTATAGGACGACTTCCGCCTCGCTCAATTCCAGGCGTGCCAGATCGGCGATGGCGCGAACATCTTCCGCCGATAGAGTCGTCTCTTCCATAATCTCGCCCTCAAACGCGTCACGATTCCGATAAGCTCGAGTGTAATGGCAAACCTGCGGGCGTCACAGACTGAAGTGGCCACTAGAGCGTGCAGCGCTCGAATGTGGCAAGAAGTTTGGGTACACTGCAGGCCATAGTTGCAGAAGGAGAGATAAGATGCGAGCCACAGTTGACCCGGCGGAAGCGCTGCGCTTACTGCGAATCGAACATCAAGATGTTACGGCGCTAATTGATGAACTCACTGACGATGAAATGACCCGGCGCGACACAGTCCGTTACGGCTTGTATTACGACCAGGAATGCTCCTTCAAAGACTTGCTGGCGCATCTCATCTGTTACGAAACCTATACGGTCGAAGCGATCCACGATTGGCAGAACGGGTGCAAGCATTGGGTGATTGACGCGGTGAAGGATGCGCGACAAAGCCGCGAGATCCACTATGGCGGCATCGCCGATCGCGCGCACCTCAGCCTGGCCGAACAACTGGCGGAGTATCAAGAGGTCAGTACCAAGCTGGAGGCGAAGATGGCCGCCCTGAGCGCCGACGAGTGGCGTGGCGTGGCGCCATACCAGGGAGATGCGTCCACCGATTTGGGCGGGATGATCGAAAGCATCATGGTGACGCCGCCACGTCCCATGTACCGGCACTTGCCCGTCCACGTACCGGATGCCAAGAGCTATTTTCGCAGTCTGCGCTAGTGCCTGCGTAGCAAAAGCGTGGGGCAACGCGTCTCTTTCCTCGTGCCGCGCTGTGCTATAATCCGCGACTGTTTAGCCGGCTAGACCAGCGGCCTCCTTGGCGGAAGGCGGCAATGCATGCGCATCTCCGGATGCCTAACCGCTTTGATCAGTCTCGGCGCATTGTTCGGCGTGACCGCTCTCTGCGCGTTCACCAGTTTCAGCCTGACACAGCAGACGGTCGTTGACCTGAGCACGTCCGGCTTTGGCGTCGATGAACCACTGGAGACCCTGCGCTGCGCCGTCACGGGACAATGCAGCGGCGATCAAACGCCCGTCGATGTCGACTCTGAGAACGCGCCTTTGCTCGTGCTCACGCCCCATGTCACCGTGACGCCGGCAGCAATTCCAACCGTCCGAACCGCTGCAACAGTAGCGCCCACGGTCGTCAAGCCAGTGGCAAGAGCCACGGCGATCCCGACCATAGCGGCAACCAGCATCCCGGTCACGAGTAATCTGCCACGCATCACCGATCCGCGGCAAATGCACATTCTGCTTCTTGGGATCGATCAGCGTAGCGCGACCGACGATGACGGTCCCTTCCGGACCGACACCATGATCTTGCTGAGCGTCAGCCCGGCGCGCAAGTCTGTCGGCGTCTTGTCGCTGCCGCGCGATCTGTGGGTGAATATCCCCGGCTTCGGTCCGAGCCGCATCAATACGGCAAACAGCATCGGTGATGCCAACGCCTACCCGGGCGGCGGTGGACCGGCGCTGGCGATGGAGACGATCGCGGAGAATTTCGGCGTGCGCGTGGACAAGTATCTGCTGGTCAACTTCGATGTTTTCACAACGATCGTCGACACGCTCGCGCCAAATGGCGTGCTGGTCAATGTATCCGAGTTCATCGATGACCCGGATTATCCCGACGCACATTACGGTACGATGCATGTACAGTTTCAGCCCGGCGAACAGCGGATGCCTGCCGAGAAGCTTCTCCAGTACGCCAGGACACGCGCCACCGAAGGCGGTGACTTTGATCGCGCGCGGCGGCAGCAGGTCGTGCTGGATGCCGTGCGGGCGGAGGTACTGAGCGCCGGCGGCATCATCAATTTCATCTCGCAGGCTCCGGTACTCTGGGCTGAATTGCAAGGCAACTATCGCACCAACCTCGAACTGAACGATATCCTCGCGCTCGGGCATCTGATGGGCGAAATCAAGCGCGAAGATATCCGCTATCGGGTGGTCGACAATCTATACGCTATTCCCGGTCTCAGCCCGCAAGGAGACCAGATCCTCTATCCCGATTTCACGTCCATCCGCGACTTGATCTTGAACACATTCTATTCGCAGACAAAGCTGACGGTGGCGGATCTCAAGGCGCACGCGGAAGCTGAAGCGGCGCCGATCTATGTCTACAACGGGACCAATCTGCCGGGTCTGGCGGGCGCCACTCGCGAGTGGCTGTTGGCGAAGGGTGTGTTGGTGAGCGGGATCAACAACGATGTCACCGTTGGGCGCAAACTGACCGAGATTAGCGAATATGGCCGGTACAACTGGACGGCGCGCTATCTCGCGCGTCTATTAGGCTTGCCCGAGGATCGGATCGGTCAGAGCGGTGATGGTCGGATCGCCGCGGGCGTGCTGGTGGCCCTGGGCGAGGATGCGCAGGAGATTATCAGTCCATAGTCGGGAATGGTCGGCCACTGGCCGCGGTCTTGCGTCGAACTGCGCCAACCTTTTAATCCAATTGTCGCGTTAAGTCAAAACCGGTCGCTGCCCGTGCCCTATACTTTCTCGTTGCGCGCGAGAATTTCTACGCCTCAACTCGCCCGCCACGCCGCCCGCCAACCCAATGATATGTTACAATTAAGGTGAGAAATTTGTTCAGCAGGACCCGTGCGATGGATGAAATCCGCAGCAAGACATTGGCCAAACTGGTTTGGTTGGATCCCTTCAGCGGCAAGATGAAAGAGCGCTTCTTGCACGAGGGCGACCAATTCTCAATCGGGCGCTCCGCGATCAACGACATACAGATTTCGGAAGGTCACATATCGCGGCAGCACGCGATCGTCGGCTGCCAAGATGGCGTGTTCAGCATTGACGATGTCGGCAGTGCCAACGGGACCTTTGTCAATGGCGTGCAAATCTATGGCAAATACGATCTGACGATAGGTGATGAAGTTCATCTCTTTGTGTCCGTACTTCGGCTGCTTTCAGCCAATGACGACCAGCCGATCGACACGGCTGAGCGAGTTTCAGCCGTCGTCGGCGACGGCGCCAGCCTGCGCATCATCAAAGGTCCACAGCAGGGACAGATCTTCGCCCTGCTCAAGGAAGAAATGTACGTCGGGCGCTCGACGCCGAATTCCAATTGGGAGATTGCGCTCCAGGACCCGACCGTGTCGCGTCCACATGCCTTCCTGGTAAAAGAAAAGCTGCATTGGAAGCTATTTGATCTGGGCAGCATCAACGGCACCGCGGTCAATAGTCGGCCGGTGACCGGCGGCAAAGCGAAGATGCTGCGCGATGGTGATAGAATCATGTTCGGCGGGACCATGACGGTGTTCCACATGGGTTTTCCTTCCGTACAGTCCGATCCTGAAACAGGGCAAAACGGCAAGTCATGACAAAACCAAATATCATATTGATCGTCGCCGATGACATGGGTTACGGCGACTTCGGTGTATTCAACGACCAAATCTCTTGCACGCCGCACCTTGACGCGCTTGTTGACCAAGGCATCTGCCTGACGCAGCATTACTCCGCTGCCCCGGTCTGCGCCCCGGCGCGGGCGGCGCTAATGACCGGGCGCTACGCCCATCGCACCGGCAGCATCGACACGCTGGAAGCGCGCGGACTGGATCGCCTGGGTCTTGACGAGACAACCATGGCGGATGTGCTCGGCGGGGCGGGCTATGCAACAGCATTGGTAGGCAAATGGCACAATGGCGCGCTCGACAAGCGTTATCATCCGACAGCGCGCGGATTCGGGGAATTTGTCGGCTTCCAGGGCGGCTGGAATCCCTACTATCGCTATCGGCTCGACCGCAAGGGCGCAATCGAATACGGCGACCGTCAAAATTATCTGACTGATGTCTTCACGGATGCCGCCATCGACTTCATCGAGCGCCATCAGCGTGAGAACTTCTTTCTACAGTTGGCGTACAACGCGCCGCATTTCCCACTGGAAGCGCCGGATGCCATCGCGCAGAAGTACGTCGAGATGGGCTTTAGTCTGGGTGTCGGTTTGATCTACGCAATGATCGAGGTGATGGACGCCGGTATCGGGCGGATCACAGAAAAGCTCGATGAACTTGGCATCGCCGACAACACGATCTTGATCTTCACCAGTGACAACGGACCGGCATTCGGCACCTGGAACGGCTTTTCGCAGAGCCGCTTCAACTACGGCCTCAACGGGAGCAAGGGCAACACTTATGAAGGGGGTATTCGCGTGCCCTTGATCATGCGCTGGCCCGCTGGCTTGGACGGCGGCGTCCGCAGTGACGAAATGGCGCACTTCGCCGATTGGTTCCTGACTCTGCTCAATCTGGTCGGCGTCGACATACCCGATGATCTCGCGCTGGACGGCATTGATGTGACGCCCGCCTTGCGCGGGGAAGGCGGCGGCGTATATCCGCAGCGTTTCTGGCAATGGAATCGTTATACGCCGGTCGGCACTTGTAACGCCGCCATGCGCGACGGCGACTGGAAATTGCTGCGCCCGCTAATCAGAGAAGCGATGGAAGTCAGCGCGCTGGATACCGCCCTCGACCACGACATCAAGTACTACCCCGAACACTTTGATGACATCATCCGCGATCCTGAACCGGCGCGGACCGTTCCCGAGCCGCCCGCACCCCTGCTCTTCAATATTGCCGACGATCCCTTCGAGCAGAACGATCTGGCGGCGCGGCATCCGCAGACAGTTGCGGCGATGGAAGCGGCACTGGAGCGCTGGTTCCTGGATGTGACGGGCATCTGATCTGTCACATCAACCCCCTGCCCCCTTCCCAACGACTTGGAGACGGGGAGCATTACCGCTGCTTTAAGATCCATACTGAGTAACGCTGCGAAACCAGGCACTTTGACCGAAAAAAATGTGATGCCGGCTTGCTTTGATTGTCACAAGCAATGCGTTACAGTATGCTCTATTCTTTCGGGACAAGCGGGAAACAGGTGAAATTATGACGTTCTTGAACAATATGCTGGGCAGTCTGGCGCAATTGAGCCCGGGCGAGACGCGGTCGATCAGCGCCGAGAACCTGACCGGCGCAAAGGGTCGAGGCGGCATGTCCCTTGACGGACCGGCCGCCGAAAAAGCGCGTGAGTTGGGGCAAGGCTGGAAGATATCGCCCTATGTGCCACTGCCCGCCAATACGACCTTGACACTGGCGGATATTGAGGGACCGGGCGTCATACAACATATCTGGATCACCAGCCGTCCCGCATATTGGCGGCGGATGATTCTGCGCTTCTACTGGGATGATGAGGACACGCCGTCTATCGAAGTGCCCTTTGGTGATTTCTTCTGCCAAGGCTGGAATCGATTCTGTCAGGTCAATTCGATCCCGGTTGCCGTGAATCCGAATGGCGGATTCAACTGTTACTGGCAGATGCCTTTTCGCAAGAGTTGCAAAATCACCATCGAGAATCTTAGCCCGGACGACATCGACTGGGTCTATTATCAGATTGACTACACGCTTTGCGATGTGCCGGAAAATGGCGCCTATCTGCACGCCCAATGGCGGCGCAGCAATCCCCTGCCTTATCAGGAGGTGCATACGCTTCTCGAAGGCGTGAGCGGCGCGGGCCAGTTCGTCGGCGTCTATCTTGCCTGGGGCGTCAATAGTAACGGCTGGTGGGGCGAAGGCGAAATCAAGTTTTACCTGGACGGGGACGACGACTTCCCGACGATCTGTGGCACGGGCACCGAGGATTATTTTGGCGGCGCCTGGAACTTCGATGTGGACGGCGAATACACCGTCTTCAGCACGCCATTTCTCGGTCTGCCGCAAGTGATCCGACCCGACGGGCTCTACAGCAGCCAGCAGCGTTTTGGCATGTATCGCTGGCATATTCTTGATCCGGTGCGTTTCGATGAAGACCTGCGCGTGACGATCCAGGCATTGGGCTGGCGCACGTCACTGGAGGGCGAACGCCGCTATTTGCCGCTTCAGGACGACATCGCCTCGACCGCTTTCTGGTATCAGCGCGAACCGCATGCGCCCTTCCCGCCGACGCCGAGCCTTAACGAACTCGAAGTCATTTAGGCAGAGTACTCAAGATAGAGGGGCAATCCAACGAGACCCTGCGCTTTGAGCTGGACGCGGACGGGAATGTCGTGCGAATGTGGGAGCGGAACGAATATAGTTTGCGGGTGGATTAGACTGCCGCTGAAATCAATGTGATATTTAATCTAGGAAAGTCTACAACATACCAATGAAAGTCAATATATGCACTCATTGCTCATGAACACTGGAGAACGAAATGGGTGAGTTGATAAGGGAATTTCTGAATCTTTTTCGTGGAGATGAGCCACCGTTCAACAAAATAATGAAGTTTATTCTGGTCTTGGCGCTAATATTTGGCGTCATCATGGCATTAGAAAGTGCAATGGGTTTAGTGACAATCGGACGACTTGAGAGAGAAGTCAATCTATTGAAAGAACTCAGTGGATTGGCCGAAACGGGACTAGGTAGTCATAACCAACTTGATAACATGTTTGCTAATGCAGTGAATGACCTAAAAAACTACAATCCAAATTTGCAACATATCATAAGGAGTAATTTCCCCGAAATAAGTGACGTAACATGGATTGAGTTGGTGTTTGGAGCCGTGAGCTGGATTTTATTGGGATTGTTGACGCTAAATACTACTAAGGGTGGGGTTCTGCAGAAGTCAGGGGGCTGTGCAATAATATCACTGTTTGGATTAGCAGTAAGCTACGTAATTGGCGGTATGATCACAACTTCTAACCCTCTCGTCGCAATTCCATTGAGCTTTTGCACCGGAATTCTCGCTATAGTTCTTCTGGTGATTGTAGCAATTGCACTAAGTCCACGAAAGAATACTACAACAGAGGAGTCAGAGAAGACGGAAAATGGGGAAGTGTGATGTTCGATGAAACAAGTGCCTATTTGTTTACATACTTGAGGAAGAATACGAATGCCAAATATTCAAGCTGACGAATTGACCGCGATCAACTCACGAATATTGGCGGCGGCCGGCGCGCGCGCCAATTACGCCGATACCGTGGCGACGCATTTGGTGAACGCCAACTTGGCCGGCCACGATTCGCACGGCGTGATTCGCACGCCGCATTATGTGCGGTCTATCGATAAGGGTGACCTGAAGCCGACGGCTGAGCCGGAAATCGTCGAAGAGACGGCCAGCATGGCGCAGATCTGCGGCCATTGGACCTTCGGGCAGGTGATCGCCAAGCAGGCGACGGAAATCGCCATCGACAAAGCGCGCGCTCAAGGTGTCGGCTTGGTCTCGATGTATCACGAAGGGCATACCGGACGGCTCGGCACCTATGCCGAAATGGGCGCCGCCGCCGGCATGGCGTCGATGATTTGGGACGGCGTCATCGGCGGACCGCGTTCGATTGTTGTGCCGCTGAATGGCACCGGGCGCAAGATCGGCGCCAATCCGATCGCAATGGGTTTTCCCAGTGAATCGAAGGGCGCGGTCATCCTCGATTTCGCCACTTCAATTTCGGCGGCGGGCAAGGTCATGGTGGCGGTGGACAAGGGCGAGCAGCTGCCCGGCGACTGGATCGTTGACGCTGATTGGCAGCCCACGAGTGATCCGACCGAGCTGGGCAAGGGCGGCGCCCTGCGGCCGATGGGACTGCCCGACGTGGGCCACAAGGGTTATGCGCTGGCGATGATGGTCGGCTTGTTCAGCATGATGGCATCCTTGCGCTCGGACGCGCAGCCGCCGCTGGAAGATCGCTGGGGCACGGTCATCCTGATGATCGACATTTCGCGCTTTGGCCCGCTGGAAGTTTTCAAGCGACAGGTGGACACGGTGATCGATTTCGTGAAGACCGATCCACTGGAGGGCGAAGTGCTCTTCCCGGGCGAAACCGAAGCGCGCAATCGGCGTGAGCGACTGGCCAATGGCATTGACTTGCCCGCTGCCACCTGGCGCGAAATCATGGCATGCGCCGAGCGCTTCGGCTTGGAGTCCTCTGCCTAAGTCCGACAACGGGCAACCTATCTAGGTCGCCCCTACAAAGTTCCTTCAATCAGGGGCGTAGTCTTGCTGGTTGCGGCATATGCCTACTCAAGCTGAACTGTACGCGGCATTGCGGAGTTCGACAGGGGCGGAAGACCGTCGCGACCTGGCGTTGCAGCTTCTCGCGCAGACCAACAGCCGGCAGGTTCTGGACGAATGCCTGCGCGTCTTGCAATCCGAGCGGGTGCGGGCGACCCTGGACGAGAGTCACCGCCCGATCCTGCGCGAGAAGTGTCTGAGCTACTACGCAGATAGCAAGCGCGACAAAGCCGGCCTGCTGCGCGAGGGACTGACGCGGCTCTTGGTACATATCGAGCATCACGACGATGCCGATATCTACAAGCTGGGCGTCGATACGTATTACTTGCAGCCGATCGACGATGTGGCGCAGAACCTGCGGGCGGTCGCGCTGGCCGGCTTGGCGCCAATCGATTCACCGCTCGCCTGCATTTACGCCACGCGCTTCCTCGGCGAACCCCACACTTCGGTCTTCAACTGCGAGCCGGCGATGACGGCGATTGATGTGCTGGTCGCGTCCAATCAGCGGCTGCCGATTTATCAGTTTCTGCTGCACAGAGGCGTACAGATGGCGCGGTCAGGGCGCGGTGAGTTGACGGGAAAGGCCCTCGAATCACTGGGCAGCGACTTTCCCCTTCCTTTATATGAGCAGCTGATCGCGCCATATCAAGAGATCGACCAGCCGACAGCATCCATGGGCATCATCAATTGCATCATAGACGGAGGTCTCGAGGCGCTATATGACCGGTTGGAGCATGTAAACCTTGCAACGCGGGATCACGATTTGCGCCGCTACGGATTGGTGATGATGGCGGTGGCGCGCGACGACGAACTCAGCGAGCGGCTGCTGCGCATGGCGCGCTTGGCTCGGCGGGAGGACATCCCAGTTTTTGTTGAGGCCCTCGAGATCTGTCAGCATCCGCAACGCGACGAGGCGCTGGCGAACCTCAGGCGTCGTCTAGGCTATTGTATCTCGGGCCGATAAAGCGCTGAGAAGGCGCCTTCGATCTGAAAGGCGAGGTTCCCCAATAGATCACGTGGACCTGGCATACCGCCCAGACGCTCCAATTCGACCAGCATGTCGATCGCCACGAAGAAGCGCCCATGCAGGTCAAGCGTGACCATGTGAACGCCGTAAGCGCCGTCACAGGTGGGCGCTTGCTTAGTATACGTCGTCAACCCGTCTTGAGGCTCGAAGCCCAAGCTTTCATACAGATCGCGATTGAAGCTGTCGAACAGTGCATCCCACGCGGCATCTTCACTTTCAAAGACGTCCACTTGATAACCCAGCGATGAGAAGAAGACGGCCTCGTCACATTCGTCATTGAGCAAGTTCAGGCGGTAGCGAAACTCGTGGCCGTAGCTGTCGGCGTATCCGGCAAAGGCTTCTTGCAGGTCGCTCGGAAGAGTCGCGGCGAGCGCGTCGGTTGTCAGCAAGCCGGAATCCTCACTGACGGCAAGGACATCGGGCAGGCTGCTGCCAAATGCCTCAAAGGCAGCAACGACCTCTTCCTGCGTCGCCGGCTCCAGCTCGACGACCTCGCTGTTATCCACTTGCGAATGATCAGTGATGATCAGCACTGCCTGCAGCGCCTCGCCCGGCTCGTTCGCCGTGCTTGGGTCGCGCTCTTGTATCGCCTCGACCATGTCCTGGCCCACCAGCACATCGCCAAAGATCGTATGCTTGTAATTGAGATGCGGCGTTAGCGCGGTTGTGATGAAGAACTGGCTGCCGTTGGTGCCGGGACCGGCGTTCGCCATCGCCAACAATCCTGGTCGATCGAAAGTCAGATAGCTGACCGGCTCGTCCTCGAATTGATAACCGGGACCGCCGCGTCCGCTGCCCGTGGGATCGCCGCCTTGCGCCATGAAGTCAGGGATAACGCGATGGAAAGTCGTGCTGTCGTAATAGCCCTGCTCGGCGAGGAAGACGAAGTTGTTGACCGTCATCGGCGTCAAATCTTCGTATAGGTCAATATAGATGGCGCCGGCTGTAGAGCAGAGGATGGCGCGATAATCGATATCCGCTTCCAACACCTGTTCCGCTGCCTCGAATTGCATCGTCGTCAATTCGCCGGCATCGACCGCATCACAAAGTTCCTGCGGGCTCGGAGGATCCTCTGCTTGCGCAATAGGGGACAATGAGGCGAATATCACTAGCGCGACGATCGTTCGCAATCGGTGCATGAGTTCATCCTTTGGGTATCAAGGAGCGGTACAATTCTTCGCCGAATTGTGCCTGAGCCGAGTTCGCTTGCATAGGCGAGAAATACATCCGCCTCCCCTCGCGGGGTTACCGCTGAGTTGACAGCACAAAGGTGTTTGCTACAATCCCCCCGACATGTCAAAAGTGAAGTGGACTATACAGTGGGCGACTTCCCAGGATTCCCTGCCGAGACACAGGCATTCTTGCGTGAGCTGCGAGCGAATAACACGCGCGAATGGTTTGCCGTCAACAAGGCGCGTTTTGACGAAGTCGTCAAGGCGCCGGCAGTGGAATGGGTGGCGGCGATGGGCGCCCGTCTAAGAGACCTGGATGCGGATATCGTGGTCGATCTGCGCGCGAATGGCAGTGGTTCCCTGATGCGCGCGGCGCGCGATACCCGCTTCAGCAAAGACAAGTCACCTTACAAAGTGAATGTCGCCATGATGTGGTGGCATGGGAGCGGCAAGAAAATGCAGCATCCCGGCTTCGGCATGCAGATCACGCCGGATGATGCCGGCTTGATGGTCGGCATGTTCCATTTCGCCAAGCCGATGCTGGAAGCCTATCGGCAAGCGGTGCTGGACGATGAACTGGGCGAAGCGCTTGTCGAAACCGCGAAGACGGTAAACACCGCCGGCTATAATCTGAGCGGACTCCACTACAAAACGGCGCCCCGCGGTTACGACAAGGATCATCGCCGCTTAGAATGGCTGCGTTACAACAATCTGCATGCGGGCACGCACGACATCCCGCCGAGTGTCATCACTTCGCCGCAACTGGTCGATGTCTGCTACGATCATTTCGCTGCGCTGACGCCGATTCTCCGCTGGCTCGTCGCCGTGCAGGCACGCTTTGGCGGTGTATAAGCGCGCCGGTAGCAAGCTGTCGCTTTGTGGCGGCGCTGCAAAATGAGGGACAGTTGCGCGGTCATCTTTCCACTATAATTTCCTCGAATACTTTTCTATAATGCCGATATTTTGCGGCGGCAGGTGACAATCCATGCGGAATGCGCTACAGTCCCCGATTGCCCGTGTAACCACGTCATGTCCAGCGGAGAAGCAAATTTGAAACAACGCGCGCTGCGAGCCATCATTGCCCTGCTCTTGTTATTGCCGTTGAGCGTCGTTTTCACGCAGGATATAGCCGACATCACGCTCGACATCATCGGCATTGACTCCACAGATCTGTCACAAGTTACCATCCACGTCAGCATATTGGACGCCACCGGACAGTTGGTATCCGGCCTGGGCATGGACAATTTCGCCGTCGGCGGCGATCTGGCTGGTTCTGCGCAGATCACAAACGTTGAAAACATCGTTGACGATGATCTGGCATTCGCCAGCGTGCTAGTGATCGACACCAGCAGCAGCATGGCGGATCGGCCATTATCCGAAGCGCAGGCGGCCGCTCGGAGTTACATCGACGCTTTGGGTCCGGACGACCCGGTCGCGATCGTGACTTTCAGCACCACAGTGCGCCAAGTCGTGGAATACACCACCGACCGGGCGCGGCTCCATGACGTGATCGACAATCTCGCTTGGGGCGGCAAGACCGCGCTATACGACGCCACGCTCCGCGGCATTGAACTCGCCAATGAGGCGCCACTGCCGCGTAAGGCGGTTGTCATTCTTAGCGATGGCGGCGAATATGGCGATGCCAGCGAGCATACGCGTGACGAGAGCGTACGCGCCGCGACGATTCATGGCATACCGGTGTATTCGGTCGGGTTGGGCTGGGAGGTCGACTGGCGCTTTCTCGAGTTGATTTCCGCCGAATCGAACGCTGAATTCTATGATTCGCCGACACCGGAAGAACTGGTCGATATTTACAGCAATCTCGCTTTCTTATTCCGCAGCCAGTATTTCGTCACGCTCAGCGTTGACGTGCCTGCCGACGGCAAGCGTTATGACTTCACGCTCGATGTCGTGACCGCGGATGGCCGGGCCGCCTCAGGCAGCGCCATGTTGCGCGCGCCGATACCGGTGCCTTTGCTCTTTTTGCCGGATGATCTCTTCGCCGAGGCACTGTCGGAAGATACGACGATCAAGGTCGAAATCCGCGCAGACCAGGATATCGAAAGCATCGAGTATGCGGTTGATGGCGAAGTCGTTTCTACCGAAGAGACCTACACCATCGAACCGGAAGAACAAGAACCGGGTGAATATCAGCTGGACATTACCGTCAGCGATGTCGAAGGAGATGTCGGCCGGTTGAGCACAGAATTTGAAATCGCCGCGCTGCCCCCGACGGTGACCGATGATTTTGCCACGGCCGCCGAGCCGGACGTCGCCGAGCCGGATGTCATTTCGGTTGATGCGGGCGGGCAGACTGAAATCACGCAAGTCGAATTCATCGTCGATGGCGAGGTCATCAAGACTGATACGGAAGCGCCCTACGACTTCGACCTGGATCCTTTCCTGCTCCTCCCGCAAGAGCATTCCTTGACCATCCGCGCCACCAACGCCGGTGGGCAGAGCACGGTGATTGAAAAGACCTTTGAAGTGGAGAAGCTGCCGCCCCGCTTGGAGATCGAAGGGCTAACCGAAGACACGGTGGTCAGCGACACGATCACGGGAAGCATCACGGCGCGGGGTCAGTCTCCTATCGTAAGTCTGAGCACCGACCCCGCTGTGAGCACAGTCGTCGCCGGGAACCAACTGTCGTTCACTCTGAATGCAGCCGAGTTGCCACCCGGCCGCAACACCATCGCGATTCGCGCCGTTGACGAAGCGGGTGCCGAGACGGTCGAGACGATTGAGTTTGAAGTCGCCGCCCTGCCACCGACGGTGTCCCTCAGCGGGGTCGCCGTCGAGGCCGTGATCAGCGGTCCACAGGATGTTGATATCAGCGCCGGCGGGCAGACAGAGATCACGCGTGTCGAAGTGTCGTACGACAGCGGACCGCCGGAAGTCGTCGAAGAGGAGCAATTCACCATCCCGGCCGCGGATTTGGGCGACGGCGCACACGAGGCGGAAGTTTCAGTCACCAACGAAGGCGGGGAGACGACAACGGTCACCTTGCCCTTCACAGTCGACCTGCCGCCGACACCGACCTTCACGCCGCTGCCGACCGATACGGTGACTGCGACGAACCCGCCAACCGATACGCCGGAACCGACGGCGATACCCACCCTCACTGCCACCGCCGTGAGCACCGCTACATCAACAGCCGACGCAACAAGTACAGTGCGGGCGGTGGAAGCACTGACGGCGACAGCGGCGCCGACTGACACGCCCGCGCCCACTGAGACACCTGTCCCAACGGATACTTTTGTACCGCTCCCAACAGACACGGCCATGCCGACCGATACAGCCGTCCCGGCGGATACCTTCACGCCGCTCCCAACAGATACGGCCGTGCCGACCGATACAGCCGTGCCGACGGACACACCTGTTCCAACAGATACGTCCGTGCCGACAAATACAGCCTTCCCGACGGATACCTTCACGCCGCTCCCAACAGATACGGCCGTGCCGACGGACACACCTGTTCCCACCGATACACCCGTCCCGACGGATACCTTCACGCCGCGCCCAACGAATACACCGGTGCCGACCGATACGCCAGTGCCGACGGATACACCCGTCCCGACGGACACACCTATTCCGACGGATACACCTGTTCCGACGAATACCTTCACGCCGCTCCCAACGGATACGCCGGTGCCAACCGATACGCCAGTCCCGACGGATACACCTGTTCCGACGGACACACCTATTCCGACGGACACACCTGTTCCGACCGATACGCCAACCGACACACCTGTCCCGACTGACACGGCAACGAATACGCCCGTCCCAACAAATACGCCGATACCCACGGACACGCCTGTTCCGACTGACACGCCAACCGATACGCCGATACCCACGGACACGCCGATTCCGTCCGACACGCCAACCGATACGCCGGTCCCGACTGACACGCCGATTCCGACTGACACGCCAACCGATACGCCGGTCCCGACTGACACGCCGATTCCGACTGACACGCCAACCGATACGCCGGTGCCAACCGACACGCCAACCGACACGCCGGTCCCGACGGACACGCCAGTGCCGACGGACACGCCAGTGCCGACCGACACACCGACGAATACGCCGGTTCCGACTGACACGCCAACGGACACGCCGGTGCCGACTGACACACCCACGGACACACCAGTGCCAACTGACACACCAACCGACACACCAGCGCCGACTGCCACGCCAACGGACACGCCGGTGCCGACTGACACGCCAACGGACACGCCAGTGCCGACCGACACGCCAACGGACACGCCAGTGCCGACTGACACACCAACGGACACGCCGGTTCCGACTGACACCCCAACCGACACGCCGGTTCCGACTGACACCCCAACCGACACGCCGGTGCCGACCGACACGCCAACCGACACGCCAGTGCCAACCGATACGCCGGTGCCGACCGACACGCCAGTTCCAACGAACACACCGCAACCGACTGACACGCCAACCGAGACAGCAACGAGCACGCCCACAGAAACGGAAACGCCGACACCGACGAATACGCCGACACCGACCATCGACATCACCGCTACAGCTGAAGCCGAAGCGAGCTTGGCCGCGATCGTGAAGAGTACGCTCGATGCTGACGCCACAGAGGAAGCCGAAGCGCAAGCGGCGACGGCCGAAGCCGAAGCGACCGACCTGCCGCCGACCGATCAGCCGACCGAGCTCGTGCCGACTGATACGGCCGTGCCAACCCAGTCGGTCGTCGAACCGACGGCGCAACCCACGTTGACGCCGGTGACCATCACCGAGATCGATGCGCCTAGCGCCGACGAACCGGAAACGCGCGACACTGCATTGGCGATCGGCGCCGTGGCGATTGGTTTGCTCCTGCTGCTGCTTCTGTTCTTGATTTCACGTCGCCGGCGCTAGCGCAACGGTCGTAAAGCGCGTGACGTATAGGCATTAGAGCGTCCGCGCCAGAACGAAAGTGGAAACGGCAAATGAGGAACTTTGTGATTCGGGTATTGATCAACGCGGTGGCCATCGCGGTCACCGCGCTATTGATCCCCAACATACATATCGCGAACAACGACATCAGCACGCTATTGATCGTCGGCTTGATCTTCGGCTTCGTGAACTCTCTGTTGAAGCCGCTCATGCTCCTGTTGACTTGCCCGGCGGTTATCCTGTCGCTTGGTCTGTTCATCTTCGTCATCAATGGCGTCATGCTCTTGATCACCGACTCTCTGGCCGGCGACCGGCTGGTCATTGATGGCGGCATCTTCACGGCGATTCTGGGCGGCATGGTCATGGGCGCCATCACCATCGTCCTGGAATCGGCGCTTCAGTTGAACGACACGACCGTCAACGCCGAGCAAAACGCCGTCATCATCACGAAGGGGCCGAAGCAGAAATAAACTCGGCGCCCGCTGACGCATCCCGCTGCAGCAGAAGCGCCCTGCAGAATCGCTGGAAGGCTGGTATATTCGTGAACAGCCGTCCGTGACGAAATCGGGATCTCCATTTGACCCAACGCAAGACAACTGTCTGCTGGATCAGCAGCGCGCGCTACAACAGTCCGCTTGATGCTTCCACTGTCCGCAAGTGGCAATTGCTTGCGGAGCTGCACGATTACGAGTTTCGCATCATCGGGTTTGCGACCTCGCTTTGTCCACGACGTTTCCGCGAGCACGCCCGCTTCTATCTGCTGCCACAACCGCCTGCGTCAATTCTGCGCTATCTGATTATTTTCGTTCTGGCGCCACCGCTGCTTTTCTATCTCCTCTACCGACATGACGGCGAAATCGTGGTCGCGCAGAGCCCGTTTGAAGGCGCGATAGGCGCGGTCGTTATCGCCTTCGCGAGACTCTGCGGCCGGCGACCGCGACTGATCATCGAGAATCACAACAACTTCGAAGAAGACCTTTTCCTTCAGCGGAATGTCCCCATGCAGGGGCTGTATCGCCGGCTGATGCTGGCGGCGGCGCGTTTCGCCTTTCGCCACGCCGATGCCGTCCGCGTCATTTCGTCCTCGACGGCGGAGCGGGCGCGGCACTATGCGCCGGATTTACCGCAGGCGCGCTTCATGACCTTCAGCGACACGGACGTCTTTCTGCAGATGGAACGGCGCATCCCTGTGGCAGAAGCTGACAACATCGTTTACGCCGGCGTATTGATCCCGCGCAAGGGTGTGCATCACCTGCTGAATGCCTTCGCCGAGATCAATCATCCGCGGGCGCACTTGCATCTGGTCGGCGGCGCCGAAAACGCCGATTATGCGGGGGCGCTTCAAGAACAGGTGAAAGACCTTGGCATGCGCGACCGCGTACATTTCGCCGGTGCCGTTTCCCAGCAAGAACTGGCGGCGTACCTGGCTGAAGCGCGTGTCATGGTGCTGCCCTCGCTTTCCGAGGGTTTGGGAAGGGTGGTGCTGGAGGCGATGCTGCTCGGAACGCCGGTCATCGGCAGCCGCGTCGGCGGCATCCCCGACATGATTCGATCCGGTGATAATGGCATTCTGGTGGAAGCGGGAAACGAGGCCGACCTGGCCGCGGCATTAAGACAGATCTACGAGACGGATGTGTCGGCGATGGGAGCAAACGCCCGCCAATTCGCGCAAGATTTCTTTTCGCCAGCGAAGTATGTCGAAGGCTATCGGCAGCTCTTTGATCTGGCGCTGGTCGGCAGGTCCGGCGCAATTCCAACTGAAGAGAAGAGTGCCGTAGAGTGAGCTTAAACAGTACGCTGGTCAGCGGACATATTCCCAAGCTAATACGCCAGATCGGTATCCCGGTTGGAATCGGCGTCCTGTTCAACAACCTGTTTCACGTGGTCGATACGTTTTACGCGGGCGCGATTTCAAAAGAGGCGCTGGCGGCGCTGGCGCTATCGTTTCCGATCTATTTCATCATCATCGGATTGGGCAGCGGCTTGGGCACGGGAGCCTCGGCTTTGATTGCCAACGCTTTGGGCGCGGGTGACAGCGAGGAAGCCGCTCGCTTCGCAGCGCAAGCCTTGACGCTGACCGTGCTGCTCAGCCTGGTGACGGCGGTCCTCGGTATCGCCGCCGCGCCACGGCTGTTTGAGTTCCTCGGCGCCGACGCCGCCGGCGTCGACTACAACATGCGTTATATCACGCCGATCTTCCGAGCGGCCACTTTCTTCAATCTGGTATTCATGTTTCACGCCACCCTCTCCGCCCAAGGAGAAACGCGTCCCTTTCGCAATTTTCTGATGCTGGGATTTGCGCTGAATATCTTCCTCGATCCCTGGTTCATTTACGGCGGCTGGGGGTTACCGGCTATGGGCATCGCCGGCGTCGGCGTGGCAACCGCCCTCGTCCAGGCGATCGGCAGCGTCTACCTGGGGTGGCGCGCCAGCCGCTCTCCACTTTTCGCCGCCTTCGCGCCGCGCATGCTGCTGCCGGACTGGCGGCGGACGCTCGATATTATTCGGCAAGGCGCCCCGCCCGCGCTGGATTTGAGTACGGTGTCGGTCGGGACTTTTGTCGTCACCTATTTCGTCAGTCGCTTTGGCACTGAAGCGGTGGCGGCTTATGGCATTGCCAGTCGGCTCGATGGGCTAATCTGGATTCCGCTCGTCGGCCTGGACGTGGCGACTTTGGTGCTGGTGGCGCAGAACAATGGCGCCCGCCTCTATGCGCGAATGTGGCTGACCTTCAACACGGCTCTGCGCTATGGCTTGATTCTAATGACTGTCAGCGGCATTATCGTCTTTGTTTTCGCCTACGAATTGATCGGCGCTTTTACTGACGAGGTCGCGATCATCGAGATCGGCGTGGTTTACATCCGTATCAGCGCGCTGTCGCTCTGGGCAAAACCCCTGGGTTTCATCGGTTTCGCCGCCCTGCGCGGGAGCAAGCGGCCGCTGCTGCCCATGGCGATCAGCATGACGCGTATGATTGTCCTGCCGGCGATCGCGCTCTATGTGTTGATCGAGCTACTCGGCGCCGGAATACTGAGTATCTGGTGGACAATTATGTGCATCACGGTGGGCACGGGTCTGGTAGCGTGGTTTGCGGTGCATCGGCTGATGCCCAAAGGATAGACGCTTGACGCCTGGACGAAGAATCGTGCGCTGCGCATCCTGCGACGGGTTCGGCTGGTTCGAAGACGACTTCAGCGGCGAAACCGGAGATTGTGATTGGTGCGTCGGCGCCGGTTATGTCTATCGCGACGAAGCCGGCCGCGACCTGCCCATTCCAAAATCAGACTACGGTGAGGTTGCCGAAGAGCTGGAGCAGCTGGAACTGGAGCGTCTTCGTGAGCTGGGATATCAGGGCAGCGCCAAGAAACCGTGGCGGCAGGGTATCCGCAAAGATACGCAGCTGGGGCGCGATCCGTATCGCGACGAGGCGGAAGAATGAGGGGCGTATCGCCCCTCCTGACCTTTCAAGCTTCAGGTTGCTCCGCTTCCGTCTCACCGGTTCGCAATTCATTGAGCAAACGAGCAATCTCCACCAGCAGGTCGTCAAGCCGACTTTCCGTGCGCTGGCTAACCTCGCCCAGGCGTTCGATTAGCCTGGCCGTTTCGCCGGGCGGGAAACTGCGGTACGACCACCAGTAGACCAGGGCAACCACCGCCAGCACGAGTACTTCAAATACCTGTTCAAAGTCCATCCATCCTCCCTTGGCAATCGGCAAATAATCCGGCCTGATGATTAAGCGTCATCCACGTTGAAGCGGACACTGCCGCTGGCGTAATTCCCGCTGATTCGATAGACAAAGACAAGAAAGCGGCCGGCGCTCAGACCTGTCAGAGCCAACGAAAACTGGCCATCGACGACATCGCCGCGGTCACGCAACAGCACCTCGTCGTCAAGCACGACGAGGTATGCCAGCGCGCTGTCCGCTGCGATCAATCGGTCGCGGCAAGCGATGACCGGATCCGGATCGCTCTCGATGAACTTCTCCGCCGATAACGACAGTTGCAGCGTGCCAAAATTGTTGAATACATCGCTCGCGCGCTGCTGCTCAGGCGGATTGTCGTTGACCAGATGGATGCGCGATCGCCCGCCGCCGACCGAGACGCCGCACGTTGCCGCACCCAAGGCGTCGCGAGCGACCGCGTCCAGCAAGGACGTCTGCCAAGCCTCGTTGTTGATGATATCCATCGTTCAAATCTCCTTCGCCCAGAATTGCGGATGCAGCTCGACGATATTCATTCTTGCCGTATTGGTGGAGCTCACTTTCCAGCGCAGCTTGAAGGTATGCGCGCCCGCGCCAAGCCCGGGGATCAATATGACAAACGAGAGCGGTTTGTCCCGGTTATTGTCGAGGTTAAAGGCGATGCTGCTGCGGATGATGCCGTCATCGGCGACATAATCGACGCCATCAACCGAGACATTGAAACTCGTGCTGCCATTGCCGGCGCTGCTCTGCACCGTGCCGGTAAAACCGAGAAGCACATCTCCGCCGTGTGTCGTCAGTGTCAAGGCCAGCTTCTCCGCATCGACATCGACGAACGCCGTCGATGTGGTGGTGAGGCTTGTCGGTCCGCTGACGCTGTTGCCTGCGCTGCTATCCAGGCGGTCCTTTAGATGATTCTGATTGTCCCGCATATAGGTGTTCAGATCGATCGAAGTCAGAGGTTCGCTCGACCAGGTTTTCGGCGTCGTCCATCCCACTTTGTTTCCTCTCTTCCAAACGAATAATCGCCTCAGAATAGAACATTAATTCTAATCATAGGCGACTATTTGAGCGCGCAGTCTGGTTTTCCTCGGATTGGGTTTTGCTCACAGCGCAGCGAGGCGAAAGGCATCTCCGTTATTTTAGAGCAAACGCCTGCCATTCTTCGAGAATACTTGGCACATGATCGGGAAAGTGCCTATAATCACTGGTGGGCGAACCCCACTGCGAAACAAGTGAATTACCTACTGCTATGCGGATAGAACTGCAGCTCTTCCTTACTTTTCTGTTGATGGTCGTTTTGTTTATTGCCTGCAGCGTACCGCGTAGACCAACGCCAGTGCTCGTGCCGACCCTCTTTCCGGCGCTGACCCTGTCAACGCATGATCCGCAGTTTGTCTCGCGCATCGGTGAGCGGGCGCCGGGCGCCGCGACAATCCTGCCGGCGCAGCCGGGCTTGAGTCATGTCAACGTTGGCCCGCCCCGCTGCTATCACACAGTATCCCCGCAATTGACCTGCCTCGGCTATGTATTCAATGGCGCGGAAGCGGCGATTGAAGATGTCACGCTGGTTACCAGCTTCAATGGAGCGAATGGCGCATGGGCAGGAGACACTGCCTATAGCCTGGAACAGCAGCGGATTCCGGCGGGCGGTAAGGCGCCCTACCGAATACAGTTGCCAAATTCGCGATTGGAGTCAGCTGCCTTGGAGCTTGCGCTGGCGAGCGCGAGCGCCGCGCCATATTCAAGCCGGGCTTTATCGCTGCGGGAAGATACCGGTGATTACCTGCCGCGGGAGAGGATCTACCACTTCAGCGCAGCGTTGACGAATGAGAGTGACCAGCCGGTCGAGGGAATCCGCCTGATCGTGTCGCTGGAAAACGAAGCGGGCGTGATCATCGGTTATCGCGCCGCTGATATTCCCTATCGCTTGGCGAGCGGCGAGACGCTGCCGGTCGAGCTGTCGATCACGCCTCTTGAATCGGCCGCCGAGATACACCATCGCGTGAGTTTGCAGCCGCTCCCGGCGGAGTAGCCTCAACGCGCTTGTTTAATCCAGCGTAGCAAGATAGGCATACAGGCGGACCATCGTCCGATTGATGCCCGCTTCCACGCCCATCTCGATGATCTGATCGCGCATTTCCCGCGTGTCGTAGCGCGTGATGTCAATCACGGTGGTCACACCATCGGCTTCGCTGAACTCATAAGACACATGAGACTAAGGTAAGTCGCCCGTCACATTGCCGTCTTCGTCCGTAAAGAGGTCAATGCTCGAGAAACGCCGGGGCGCGTCGATATCGCCGTAAATCATCTTGCCGAAATTGCGATTGCCGTCCGGATCTTGCATGCAATAGAACCATGTCCCGCCCGGGCGAAAGTCCACCTCGCAGACCGGCGTCGTCCAGCCCATCGGACCCCACCATTGCTGCAGATGCTGCGCTTGCGTCCAAATCGCCCATATCCGCTCAAGGTCGACAGTGAAATGCTGCACGAAGCTAATCGCGGTTTCGGACGGCTTGCTGAATTCACCCTTTCCTGCCTTGGTTTTACTCCCCAACCGCAGTCTATCTCGGCCTGTAAACGCGGGTCTAAGGATCGGGCTGACGGATTTGCCCGTTCTCGACGTGGTATACCTGCGCCCGTCCCAGAAAATGAGGGTCAAAGATATCAAGTTCAGTCGTGGTTAACAAAGTTTGCGCCTGCCCATCCAGCCGGTCGAGCAGGAAGCGACGCCGTCTGCTGTCCAATTCGGCGACCACTTCGTCCAACAGAAAGAGCGGGTATTCCTCCAGCTGATCGCGCATCCATTCCAACTCGGCGAATTTCAGCGCCATCACGGCGGTGCGCGCCTGTCCCCGGCTGCCATACAAGCCGCAGTCGCGATCGTTGATGAAGAGGCGAAGCTCGTCACGATGGGGACCGGCCACCGTCACGCCGCGCCGTATCGCTTCCGGGCGCTGCGTCAGCAAACGCTCCATGAACTGCGGCTTGATCTCGTCCGGCGAAAGCTGACGGTTGAGGTCCAAGCCGTGGACATCAAAGGAAAGCTGGCGACCTTCTGTCTCGGCAACCGGCAATATGCTCGGCAAATACTTTAGGCTCAGGGTCTCCCGGCCGCCGCTCAAAGCATGATGGGTGTCGCGCGCCTTGAGCTCGAGTTCGCGTAAGAAGCGCTGTCGTCCGGCGATGATGACGGCGCCGTGGCTCGCCAACTGCTGGTCCCAGAACTCCAGCTCCACCGCATGGGCGCGCTTTTCCGCGATGCGCCTTAGCAGCGCGTTTCGCTGTGGCAGGATCTTTTCGTATTCGTTTAGCGCCAGAAAATAGTCAACATCCACCTGCGTCAGGGTGGCGTTCATGAAACGGCGCCGATCGTTGGGCGAACCTTCGACAAGCGACAGGTCCTGCGGCAGGAAAAGTACGACATTCAGCATGCCGACTACATCCATGACGCGTTTTTCCACATTGTTGAGCTTGACCGATTTCTTGAATCGAGGCGCGCCGCTGCTCATATCCAGCATCAGCGTGATATCCAGTTTGTGATAGGCGCCACGCAAGTTGCTCAGCTCGGCGGACAGGCGCGCGAATGGAATGGGATCGCCTTCAGTGCGCCAATGGATTAACTGGCGGTCGCTGGTGGTATATGGCGAGGACGAAGTCGCCAGATAATAGATCGCTTCCAGCGCGCTGGTCTTGCCTTGGGCATTTTCACCGCAAAGCACGACCGGGCATTTGCCCGGCAAGTTGAATTCCAGCCGCGCGTAATTGCGAAAATTGGTCAGCGAAAGGTGGTCTAAGCGCATAAACCGGCCTACCCAGCCACCCATTGGGGTAGATAGGCGTCCTCGATGATCTTGTGGCTTTCCCCGCTCTCAAGATCATGGACCCACACCTCAGGCCGCGCCATGCCAGCGCCCGTACCATCCGCATTCTTGAGTGGTAAACGCTGCAGCACCAGGCTGTCACCGGCGCTATTCCAGCGAGCGTAAGACGTGCTGTAGCGCTCGTCAAAGGCAATCGGCGTCGGCTCAGCCGTTGCCGACTGACGGCGCAAATAGAGTTGATAACCCGGCGTCCAGCGATCATCGGTGTAGCGGCGAGCAAAGGCGATAGTCTCGCCATCAGGGCTCCATTGCGCCGTGACATCATCCCAGGGCCCGGCCGGGTCGGTGAAAGCGGCGAATTCTTTGTTCGCCAGATCGGCAATCTGCAGGTGGCTAAAGAATTGATCGCTGCGGCGGACGAGATCGGGAAAGACAACTTGCTGGCCGTTCGGCGAAAGGGTGCCCATCGTACCGTGCGACGACGGGATGAAGCGCAGCTGCACATCGCTCCCATCTCGCGGAACAAACTCGTAGATGAGAATGCCCGGTTGAGATCTGTCGGCGCTATAGAAGCCGACAGTATTACTATCCGCCGACCAAAGAGCGGAATGACCGACAACCTGTTTATCGGCGATCAGGGGAACGGTGTCATACTCAACACTAGTCATATCGATCAGCCAGATGCGGGTGAGGCCGTAGCTCGTGCCGAATGACTCGGCGCGCTGATAAGCCAGCGTCTTGCCATCGGGGCTAAACACCGGTGAGCTGCAGTAAGCTGCCAGGGCGACGCAATCAACCAGATCTCGCAGGCCGCCGGTCGAAAGATCGCGCAGGCGCAGAGTCACCGTGCCCGTGCCGCTGCGATCGGCATAAGCCAGCCAGCGCCCGTCCGGGCTGAAGTCGAAATCATAGACGCCGTATTCACTGAAAGTCGCATGTTGCTGCGCGCTCGGATCGTCGACGGGCGCAATCCAGACATCTTGCTGCGCAGCCAAAGCCGGATAGAGATAGGCGACTCGCGCCGGTTGCCTTGACGGGTCGCCCAAATAAGCAGCAACCGCCAGACCGCCCAGACAGATGGCAACAATCAGAAGGACGGCGAAATCCAGCTTGTCCAGCTTCATGAGTAGGATACTCGATCAGGGATAAAGATAAGGCTGCTCCGGTTCGTCGACCAGTTCGATGGTCTCGGCGACAAGCACGGGCAAGAAGTCGCCCGCGAACGTCTTTGCTTTCAACTTACCTGCCACGCGCACCCAGGCGCCCGCGGTCAGTTCGCTGGCCTCGCCCCAGCTTGCAGGCATGCCGATGGGAAAGGCATCGGCGACGCAGCAGCTCATCGTGAAGCGCGAGACCATGAATCCGTCCGTTGCGTGACTCGGCTCGCGGTAGACGAAGCCGATTACGCCAGCCGGCGCGCCGTTGAACTCGGCCGGGGTAACCGCTCGATTGAATTCGCGCAGCCAATCCAGGATATTGCGATCCAGTGGATTACGGGTAAGGGCGGACGACCCTTGGACGCCGACCGGATTCAAACTCACGCCGCCGTTGATGGCTTCAATACCGAGGGAACGCGAGGGGATCACAAACCCTAGTACCAGCGGTAATGACACGATCAGCAGGATATCCCAGCCGATCCGGTAGTGTTCATGCTTGTGCTCATCCGGCTGTGGCGTCAGGCTGCTATAGAGATTGACCAGCGCAAGCAGGAAAAAGATTGCCGCCCCGACATATACAAGCCAGGCGAAACGCTGATTGATGTAGTTGCTCAGATTCCCTGTCAGGATCAGAAGCGCCAGATAGACGGCCATGCCCAGCAGAATCGCCGACTTCGCCCAGGCGATCCTGTCCACTGCATGAGCCGATTTTGCTTTACGGATTGCGCTCATTGATCAGTAACCCAGCCAAACGTTGATCAAAACGCCCGCGAGCAAGTTCATCATGAAGGGCAAGAGAATCAGATAAAGCACGATGCGGCGGCGAAAGACACCGCTGAACATTAGCGTGCTCTTGATATCCACCATCGGACCAAAACTGAGAAAACTGACGATGGCGCCAGTGGTGAAGGTGTTGACAAACGCCAGTGCCAGGAAGCTGTCCACGGTGGAGCAAACGCTCAGGATGTAGGCCAGGATCTGCATGAAGACTACAGACAGGACTGGGCCGGTGCCTAGCGCCAGCAGGTTCTCTTGAGGCACCAGGGTCTGCAGCAAAGCAGCCAGCGCCGAGCCCAGGATGAGGAAACGCCCCATCTCAAAGAACTCGTCAGCGGCGATTTGCAGCGCGCTCATCAACTTGCCGCGGAACGAGGGCGGTGTGTGGTCCGCGCCGGCGTGATCATGCTGCCCGCCCAACGATATCGGCTTCAGCACAGCGGACGGCTTGGCGAAAGCCCCGATCACCATGCCGACGGTGACGGCGACCAGAACGGTGATGACAATGCGCCCGATAAAGACGGGACCGAAGCCGAAGGCGATATAGGTGCTGGCGAAGACGATAGGATTCATAACGGGCGCCGCCAGCAGAAACGCCACGCCCATGGAGAGCGGCAGACCCTTGCTGAAGAGCCGGCGGGTGACCAGCACAACGCCACATTCACAGACGGGAAAGGCCAAGCCGAGTAACGCGCCGCCCATCGCCGCGCCCAACCGGTTCCGCGGCAGGAAGCGCAGGATGTCTTCCGCTTTGACAAAGGTCTCGATTAAGCCGGAAGTGATGGATCCAAGTAGTAGAAACGGCACGGCTTCAACGAAGATGCCGAGGAAACGCGTCGCGAAGAGGCTGACAATCAGCCCGTACTCGACGCCGACGCTCAGCGCTTGATAGCCGGTTGCGCCCAGGAAAACAACCGCGGCCAGCGCCAGTCCGAGTAGTTTCACCGGGTTGGCTGCGCCGTCGGCCGCTGAGCCCTGCTGTCCCTCAACTTGCATGGCGGCCCTTCGGTCGTTCCCAATTCATGTCTTTTGCTGAAAATCATTTTAGCAGAAACTGGCGAGATAGGTTGGTCGCCCTTTGCTTTGCGCCGGCATTGAAAAGACGATGACAGTCTGCCGCCGGAGCAGCAAGGTTAAGGCGGCGAAAATGTACTGACGACCCATTGGGCCACCCGGGAGGATCTCAAGAGCGGACAGCAAGTTGGGTCGGCTATCCACAACATGCGGACGTGCGAACAGACATATCTCGCATTGGCGCCACAAAAGCGTACGACCTAACTCGTCCCAGCATAGATTGTACGGAGGACAGCGTTGAGAAGCGGGGTTGCCCGCGTGAAGCTATTGCTGATCGTTGCCGGCTTTGTTCAAGATCGCGCCGATAAGCACACCGAGCATGACGCCGATCGGTATGCCAAATGCGACGTTGCCGATGCTGATCCCGAATACCACACCCATTGCCAAGCCCAAGATGACGCCGACGACAAATAGCGGATTGGGTTGCATAGGTTTCATAGCGCTACCCTCTCGGCAGTTTAAGCAGGGCTAAGCACGGCTAGGATTGGCGCCGTTATTGGCAAATCGACGGGCGCATACGCGGTAAACCATCGCATAGTCCTCGAAACCGGGTTTGGTGCTTTCCAAGGTCACCGCTTCCGCGTCGATGTGGTCCTTGACCTGTTCATAGGTAGCCGCACTGATGACGATCTCGCCCGGTTGGGCGTTCTCTTGCAAGAATTTGCAGACATCGGCCGCCTCCCCAAGCGCGGCAAACTCGATGCGATTGGCGCCGCCAACCATGCCCAAGACCGCGTGCCCTGTGTGGATACCGACGCCGAAGTGTAAACGGTCATCCACCTCAACCACGGCGTGCAGCGCCTGAACGTCGTCGAGAATCGCCTGAGCAGCCCGCACCGCCCGCAAAGCGTGGTCGTCCTGATGATTCAGTTGTGTATTCCAAAGCGCTTTGATGGCATCGCCAAGGTATTGATCGACAATGCCGCCATGGGCGCTGATCGCTTCGCTGGCCGCACTCAAATAGCGGTTGATGATCCGCATCAGATCTTCCGGCTGCAACAGTTCGCTGAAGGCGGTGAAGCCACGAATATCGGCGAACATTGCCGAGATGGTGCGCTCGGCCGGGCTTGTATCCAGCTCGCTGATCGAGCCGATATTGTTCAGGAGCGCCTCGGGAATGAATGTGCCCAGCAGGCGACGCTGTTCTTCTTGTTCTTTACGCTCGGTCAAGTCGTCAATCACCAGCGCCACGCCTTGATTAACGTTATCGTCACCGCGCAAGGGGCTGGCAACCACCTGCCAGTATTTCTGCTGCCCGTGATGCTCGAAACGTTCCGCCCAGATATGTTGCGAATTCTCAAACCGAACACGTTCAATGTAGTCGAAGAATTCCACAGTCACATGTGGCAGCACCTCGTTAAGGGCCACGCCAACCGCCATGTCATTGGTGGTCCCTGTGATTTCTTCCGCTGCCTCATTGCAAACGATGACACAGTTTTCGCTATTGACGGTAATGACGCCGGAACCGATCGAGGCGAAAATATTGGAAAGTCGTCCTTGCATCTCTTCGATCAACGCCAACTGCGCGCGGATATCCTCGAACAGGCGGGCGTTTTCAATAGCGACGGCCGCTTGCTGACCGAAGCTTGTCAAGAGGCCGAGCTCATTCTCTTTGAACAAACCCGCCATGACGCGATTGTCGCAATAAGCGACGCCGATCACTTCATCACGCGTTTTCAAGGGCACGGCCAGAATGCTTAGCAAGGCGAATCCGACAATGCTCTCGCTTTTGTCAATATTGTCATCGGCGCCCGCGTTCACCGTGAGCAGCGGTTCACCGCTCTCCACTACGCTATTGATAACGGACCAACTGACAATGCGCCCGCCGGCCGCGGTCTCTTCGGCGCTCAGGCCGCGGGCGACCTTGAATTCCAATTCTCCCGTATCGCGGTTTTTGAGCACGATATAACCGCGCTCAGCCTGCGTCAACTGAATCACCGTTTCCATGACTTCGTTGAGGACCTGGTCGGTTTCCTGCGCCGAGTTGATTAGCGCGGTCGTATCCGCCAGTCGGCGCAATTGCTGCAGCTGCATATGCGTATCGACCAAGCCAACTGAGAGCTTGTCGATCCCGGAACGCAGCGTCCAGAGGCGATCAATCGCGTGCTCGGGCAGGTTGATCCCGCGGCGCCGCAGCAATTCCTGCTGCTGCTCCAACAGTGTTTTCACGTGGTCGGCGCGCTGCTTCAGCCCTTTCAATTGGGTCTGAATGGCGCTGAAGCCGCCAGTCCCAATCCGCTGACTCATGCGCTTCGGTTGACCTCATAAGCCTGCATACCCGAAGAAAGTCCCTTGCCATAGATGGGATCACGGCTACGGAAGTCATAATCCTGGCGTCCGTCATTGAAGCTGTGGATATGATCCAGGGTCGCGCGCGCGATGGTGATGGTGCCGCGCGCGGCGTTTTCTTGCACGCGTTTCGCGGTGTTGATGCTGTTGCCCAAGGCGGTGAATTCGCGCCGCTGGAAGCTGCCCACGTTTCCCAGCGTCGCCTCGCCCGTGAACATGCCAATGATGTAATAGTGCGGCTCGGGCTGGATGCCCATTTTCACATACAACTCGACAAAGCGATCACGCATGAGCAGCGCGCATTCAAGCGCCTGCTGGGCATGATTGGGCTCGGGATTGAGTTGGGTATTAAAAAGCGCCATCACCTCATTGCCCATATATTTGTCGATGATGCCATCGCACTCATGGATGCAGCCGGTGGCGACCGCCTGGTACTGATTAAGAATTCGGAGCTTGGCGCTCGGCGCTACGTCGGGCAGCGTCACCCAAGGCCGAACATCCGCGAAGATACAAGTGACTTCGCGCCGCATGCCGCCCATCTCAATGTTGGCGATTTCGTTGATCTTGTCGACCATGCCCTCCGGCAGGATCCGCTTCATCGCGTTGATGGTAGTCTCGTGCTCGTACAGGTGCGTCACATCGTCCATCACGAGGGTGACACCCTGCGTCATGTCGTTTCTGTCCTTGAGCGGCGATAGTGAAAGCGCCAGGGCGACTTCTCCGCGGCCGGGCAAGTCCGCGCTCAGCTCCAGGGTATGATCGACGTCCTGTTCTTTGACAAGCGCGAGATGATGCCTGAGTTCCAGCGTGGCGTTTTTCATCACCTGCTCTACCTCGAAACCCACTGCTACTTCCGGCATAACGTCAAGGATTTCGGCGGCGGCGCGATTAAAGGTGTGGACCCGGTCGTTAGAATCGATGGCGATGATGCCACTCCCAACCGAGGAAAAGATATTGTCCATCAATTCCTTCACCTGCGTGATCTCCGCCAGAATCTGCTCGGCGTGTGTGTACATACGCGCGTTGGCAATGGCGACGGCTGCGGTATTGGCAAAAGCCATCATCAGGATCTTTTCGCGCTCAGTAAAGATGCCTGCCACCAATCGATTATCGACGTAGACCACGCCGATCGTCTCCCCTTTGTATTGCAGGGGCACGCAAAGCACGGAGCGCAGCGCGAAGTTAATAATGCTTTCGTTGCTAGCCAGCCGTTCATCCTGGTAGGCGTTGTCCGCCAGCAGCGGCTCCTCGGTTGTGATCACCTGGTTGACCACAGACATGCTGATTTGCGGTTGATCACCGCCGGACATGCCGCGGCCCATCAAGCCGCTCTCGCTGCTGATGCGGAATTCCAACTCGCCGGTCTCGTCATTCTTGAGAATGATGTAACCGCGTTCGGCGTTCGTCAGCACGATGACCAGTTCCATCGTCTCTTGCAAGACCGTGTCGATATCGAGCGAGTTCGTAATTCGCGTCGACATTTCCGAAAGCGCGCGAAGTTGACGCAGTTCGGTCTGTTCGGCCAGGACATCATCTTCCAGGCTCTTGAAATCTTGTTTGAGTTGGTCAAGGCTGTTGATGATCGCCGGGGGCATCGCCAAACGCCGCCGGCGCAGCAGCTCCCTTTGGGCTTCCATGGTCGAGCTCACTTGATCAATCAAGCTCTCGAGCTGCCGCAATTCGGCGATCAAGTTGCTCGCGCTTTCCTGCACTTCTGCCATAAGGTCAGTTGACCTCGTTATTCTTCGTCAATGAGGACGCGCTACACGCCGTTTGACCAGGGTAGCTGCTACAGGGGGCGTCCACCTCACTGCGACGCCTACGAGCGGGATACGACACCTGCCCCCTAGGCTAATGATACCGTATCTCATAATCATTCTTTAGGCTCGAGTTGCCCCTTCGGTCGACTAGCCTTGCGTGAGCCACCGCTAATCATCTGCCGAGCCATTGTTGACAGTCCAGTTTGTTAGTTCGAGTATACTCGAAAAGTTCAGCGATGGCACAACCCTCAACCTGTGCAGCGGGCGCGCAGAATCGATAGGACAAGATGTTATCGGTTCGCTTCGGTCATTGCCCGGCGGGCAGCGCGCCGACCGATTTCTACGGCATAATTTGTGCCGCGATCCCAGGGATAAACTTGTGACATGCTGGCCCAGTAGAGTCCCGGCAGAGGCGTCTTCAAGTCAGGGATACGACGACTATGATTCAGCTCGGGCACGGGCTGCGCATAAGGCGCGCGCCATACCCACCATTTGCGAATCCAGTCACGCCCAAAAGCGGTGTTGACCTTCTGCAGCGCAGGCAGAAAGCGCTCGACCAGGTCCGCTTCGTTTAGCTGGAAATACTCATGCTCAGGTGGCACATAATCGCCGCAATAGATGATGTGATCACCGCCGTAGTGTTCGCGCGCGATGTAGTTCGTGTGCTCCACCAGCGCCAGAAATGGAAACGCTGATTTCGACTTGTCAGCCGTCGTCGCCGGCAAGTTGAGCCAATAGGTGTCGTCGGGCATCAGCGGCTGCTTTAAGGCGAAAACGACACAAAGCCCGCCGATGCTCTTCAGCGCCGCCACTTCCTTGCCATAGTCAGTTTCCGCCATGTCAGGCGCCATCTTCAGCAGCAGACGGGGCGAGGTCGTGCTCAGCACCACATCGAAACGCCGGCTGACGTTGCCGATTTGCAAAGCCGGTTGGCCCGCTCGTATCTTGATCTGTTCGACGCGCGCATTCAATTGGACTTTCACGCCCATGGCTTGCAGTTGACGCGCCAGCTCATTGAGGAAAGCCTGAAAGCCGCCGGTGTAAGTGCCAAGCTTGAGCGTACGCTTGACGATCCGCGCCCACATGAATGACATCGGCACCTGATCGTATTGATCGGCGAATTTGCCGATCAACAGCGGCTTGAAAAATTTCTCGTAGGCTTCGCGCCCCATCCAGCGGCGCATCCACTGATCGGCGGTGACGCGCTCCAGAGGCTGCCAACTGGGCGCCAGCTTGACGGCCATACCGGCAATGCCCATACGAAGGATCGAAATGGGCGACAGCGGCAAGAAGATGGCCGATGGCGAAATCTCGCTGCGGATTGGCTTGCCATCGACCCAATAACTGGTCTTCGGACGAGGGAAGATTATCTTGTCGCGCACGCCCATTTCTTCCGCCAGGTCCAGTATGTCGTGGTCGTTGGCGAACCAATGGTGATAGAATTTTTCCAGCGTCCAATCCCAGCTTTCGTCTTTGAAGCCGGCGGCCAAACCGCCGACGCGATCGGCAGCTTCGAAGATGGTGACCTGGTGCCCGGCGTGGGCGAAGTCCCAAGCGGCTGCCAGCCCGGCGGCGCCAGCGCCAATGATGCCGATGGTCATAATGCTCATCTACTGCCTCTGAGAATTCGGCGGATGGCTTACGATGAGGATTCTACACAGTTCACTGACGCAAGGTGTAGAGCCAAAACCAGTACTCAGCCGGCATTTCGGCTGATGGACAGTTTTTGGGGAGAACAGAGGCTACGCAAATTGGAGCGCTGCTATAAAATTGGACCATGTCTATCCCAGCGATCCGGAGATCCGAGACAATTATGCCCAGTGCGCGGAAAGACATATCTGCACACATAGAGCGAAGACTGTGGGCGATGTCAGGACACTTCTGTTCGTTTCCCAATTGCGCAAATACGTTAACTGAAGATGCAAACGACAAAGATGGTATATCTACTGTCGGGGATGTCTGTCACATAAACGCAGTTAGCCCGACCGGACCGCGGCCGTTTCCACAAGGTTCGTCGGATGATCCAAATGCTTTCGAGAATTTGATATTGCTTTGCCCAACTCACCACAGAGTAGTAGATAGGCAGGAAAGCAAGTATCCTGCCGAAATGCTACGAAAGTGGAAATCTGATCGGGAAATCGAGATAATAAGGATGTGGGAGGTTGTAAAGTTCAATTCACAAGAGTTGGACAACATAATAACATGGCTGGCCGAAAGTACCGACTTGCCGCAAGGTGACTTTTCCTTGACTCCAGTTGAAAACAAGATTGAGCTAAATAGTCTGTCAACAAGTACGCAAAGACTAATAGGAATAGGTCTTTTACAAGTTTCCGAAGTTGAACGATACATTGAAGATGTTTCTAAGCCTAAATCCGGTTTCCCGTACCTTGTGCTTGGCCCCCTGTTGACCCTGTATGGTAAGCTCAAGACAGATGGGTTAGCAAATGACGAAGTCTTTAGTGAGTTAGTACACTTCGCGTGTAGCAATAGTAGAAACACGGCAAAATGGGTAGCAGCTATTGTACTCATCGTTTACTTTTTTGAGCGATGTGATTTGTTTGACCGATGATTTTACCCTCAAAACACATTAGTGTTGAAAACTCGTTGCTGGGCGTTGGCGCACTCATCTTGGCATACCTCAGGCGGCCCACGACTGTGTCCTCGCTATGGGAAGAAATGAGGTCGCTTCCCCAGATCTCGACTTATGAACGCTTCACTCTCGGCTTGGACTTGCTCTACATGATTAAGGTCATTGATCTTCACGAAGGCAAGGTTCGGAGACTGCAAGAATGATCGTCGGCGTGAGCGCCAACCATGAGACATTTAATAGCATTGAGTTCACTACAGGATTCAACGTTGTTTTGGCGGAGCGAACAGACGAGTCTACCGACAAGGACACGAGAAACGGACTCGGCAAGACAACCCTGCTGAACATTGTCCACTTCTGTTTAGGATCAACCGCAAATCCCCGGCAAGGACTTCGCGTTAAGCAACTGGAAGACTGGGATTTCCATCTGGATTTCCGAATGCGAAATAGGCTGGTGTCGGTTTCCCGCTCGGTGAACAAACCTGGTCAAGTCAGAATAGCAGGGGAGACGGATTGGTCGGGCTGGCCGACCCAACCAGTAATCGATCACAGAGAAGAGGAATTCCGTTGTAAATCAGCGGAGTGGAACTCGTTGCTCGGCTGGGGACTTTATGATCTAGATGTCGATAAGGAAAAATATTCGCCCTCGTTTAGAAGCCTGGTAAGTTACGATATTCGCCGCAATCAGTACACGGATCCATTTCTGCACTTTCCTCGTCAATTTGCATGGGATATTCAAGTCCACAATGCCTACCTGCTTGATCTGAATTGGGAACATGCAGCACGGTGGCAGGTGCTCCGAGACCGCACCAAGAGCGTCAATACAGTGAAAAAAGCGCTTAAAGAAGGCGACAACCTGATTGCGTACATGGTTGGCACTGTCGGAGAGTTGGAATATGAGCGAGACCAACTCCAGCGGCAGATACAGAATACAGATGCCGATCTTAGACAATTCCAAGTACACCCAAAATACGAGGAAATTGAGAACGAAGCCAACATCCTGACCGCTAAACTTCATGATCTGGCAAATCATATTCTGCAATTGAAGCGATTGATAGAATTTCATAGGCGAAGTGTCGAAGAAGCACAGCCTGCTGAATCGATTAGAGTAAGCGAATTGTATGAACAAGCAGGTGCGGCTCTGCCAGGACTGGTCAAACAGCGGCTCAATGATGTTAGAACATTCCACCTCGAAGTAACCAGAAATAGACGGCGTTATCTCGAAAACGAAGCAAGTCGTCTTCAAGACGAACTGGAAAAAGCGACCACTGAACAGAAACAGCTTTCAACAAAACAAGCTCGATTGATGAGGTTTTTGGATTCGCACGGTGCGCTTGATGACTACAACCAGCTTCAGCAACTGAATCTGGACCAGCGTTCGAATCTGGAGACCATTGAAAGACAGATTCAGCAGCGAAGAAGAATCGACGACGAACAGTCAGAGATAAAGATAGAACAGGGTCGTCTGGACCTCGACGCCCGTCGTGACATGGACGAGAGACGCACAATAAGTCAGGCAAGAGACATATTCAACTCAAATTCGGAGCATCTTTATGAAGCTCCCGGTGCCTTAATAGTCAATATCGACCCAAATACAGGTTTCAAGTTCAATGTGGACATAAGGAGGTCTGGCAGCGCTGGCATAAGCAAAATGAAAATATTATGCTATGACCTTATGCGAGCGGAATTGTGGTCAAAGCGCGGTGTTCGCCCGGGTTTCCTAATTCATGACAGCGATATCTTTGCCGGCGTAGATGAACGACAAATCGCACGTGCCTTAGAATTGGCTGAACGGAAATCGCGAGAATGCGGCTTTCAATACATCGTGTGCCTGAACTCCGACACTATTCCCCACGACGAATTCACTGACGGATTCGAAATCGACAAATTCGTGCGGCAAAGGCTCACCGATGATGAGCCCACCGGCAGGCTTCTCGGTATCGAATTCTAGAACGGGCTCTCGACCTTTAATCGTATAAATCCTCGGAAAGTCGCCAGCTCGCGCGCGCCTCAAAACTGAGCCGACTGCGATGCCCCGCTTGGTAACGAAAGTAGGCCGCTGCGCCAATCATGGCCGCGTTGTCCGTGCAGAGACACAGCGGCGGAAACCAGACCGGCAATTCGATGCCCGTTTCCAGCTTCTGCCGCAGCATCGTATTGGCGCTCACGCCACCGGTCAGGATTATCGCCTTCGCATTAAAGTCCAGCGCCGCCCGACAGGTGGTGTGCACCAGCGCGTCAGTCAGCGCGTCCTGAAACGCAGCCGCGGCATCGCTGACATTGACATCGCTTTTCAGCTGCGCGCGCTTCTCGGCGCCTCGCACCCGCTTGCTGCGCTTTACGCCAGAGGGCTGAACGGTGACTTCCCGCATGACCGCGGTTTTAAGTCCGCTGAAACTGAAATCGTAGGCGCCGTCCGTCTTGGCGCGAGGAAAATCAAAGGCATGGGAGTCGCCAGACGCCGCAGCGCGTTCTATAGCTGGCCCGCCGGGGAATGGCAAACCGAGCAGGCGTCCGACCTTGTCAAAGGCTTCGCCGGCGGCATCATCGATCGTGCCGCCGAGCCGCCGGTAGACTCCATGATCGGTCATCAACACCAGCTCGGTGTGCCCGCCGGACACGATCAGCGCCAGAATCGGGAAGTCTGCGTCCTTGAATCCAGGTTCAAGCCAGAGCGAATAGATATGCCCTTCCAGATGGTTGATCCCAAGCAATGGCAGTCCGGTCGCCAGCGCCAGTCCCTTGGCGAAGTTGATGCCCACCAGCAGTGAGCCGATGAGTCCAGGCCCTTGTGTTACCGCGATGGCGTCCAAATTTTCGTAAGCCATGTTAGCTTCGTTCATCGCCTGCGCCACGACGGCGCTGATGGATTCGGCATGGGCGCGGGAGGCGACTTCGGGGAAGATACCGCCGTATTGCGCGTGCAGGTCAATCTGCGAGGCGACCACGTTGGAATTGATCGTCACTCCGTCGGTGATGACAGCGGCAGCGGTTTCGTCACAGGATGTCTCGATGGCGAGGATGGTGGTCATGGCGAGATTGTAGCACTGAAATGCGGTGGCGCGGATGTATAATGGAGGCAGCTAGGGAGAGAAGGCGCGCGATGTACAAGACGTTTCGAGTGAAGAATTTCCGCTGCTTCAAGGACTTGCAGATCAACGATCTGGGTCGGGTGAATCTGATTGCGGGGAAAAACAACACTGGCAAGACCGCGTTGATGGAGGCGATGTATTTGCACACGCGGCCACTTTCACCTAATGTGCTGTTCGATCTTCAACATGTTCGCGGACTCGAGCAACCGGATGGCTACATGTCCAAGTATTGGCGACAGATATTTTATCAACTGGACTCCGCGCTGAGGATTCAGCTAGCCGGAATCGAAGCCAATACATCTGACCTTAGCGTGTTAGAGATAACTGAGTTTCCCAACAACAAGGATACCTATGACGATATCCGCCTATGGTATATAGAGGCGCAAGTAGATCGTGGACGTCGTGACCTATTACAAGGGTCACCAATTGCTGACTCGGTAGACGTGTTTCTAAGGTTTTCATTCGGGGAATCCGACAATCTTTCGCGTTCAAATGATGTTTTGGTTGCTTCAGATTCGCAGTTTCCCGTGTTCGCGAACGAAGTCTACAATCGAAATTCTCAAATGGTCCCTACCCAAGGAAGGCCCGATGAAGACTCGATTCGCCGACAATTTAGCCAGATAGACAGCGCCGGTGATCTGCATTTTGTGATTGAGTGCTTGCAGGCTTTTGAGCCAAGACTAGAAGATTTAAGACTTACTGAACCTTACGGAATATCGATGCTTGCTGGGAGAATCAACGGTAAATTATATCCGTTGCGTCTCATGGGTGACGGCATAAACAGCGCGTGCCATTTTGTACTCACGATGATGGCAGACGAACTTGATTATCTCTTCATAGACGAAATCGAAAACGGCATCCACTACTCCATTCAAAAGGCCGTCTGGAAGGCCATCGGTCGCGCTGCCCGTAAAGAGGACGTCCAGGTCTTTGCCACGACACACAGCCTGGAGATGATACGCGCGGCATACGATGCCTTTGGCGATGATGATGTTGATGATTTTCGATTCCACCGCCTGTATCGAGACTCGACTACAGGCAATATCGAGGCGCGAACCTACAATGAATTCAGCATTGACGCGGCACTCAGCAGAGATCGCGAGGTTCGTGGATGACAGATCAGTCTCCGAGTAATCCGTTACGCTTGCTCGTAGTTGAAGGCGCGGGTGACGAATACTTCTTCAGCAAACTTCTTGAGCACCTCGGTGAGCAAAACAGTTTCGAATTCGTTGATTGCGAAGGCAAACACAACCTGAACGCAGAATTGACCAACGTACTGAACCGCGACGATTTCGCACAAATCACAGATATCGGTATTGTCCTTGACAACGACTATCCTGAGAATCGGCCAGGCGAAACTGCCTTCTCCGCAGTAATCAAGGCGATTGACATCGCAAATGACAATTTCACCGAGAACAATCCGGAAATCTCGCGAGAACTGGCGAGACCGCGAGCGCCTCGCGTAACGACGGCAAAATGCCCACGTGTCTCGGTATTGCTTCTTCCTTCTGATGACGGTGATGGAGCGGTAGAAGATCTCGTGTTTTCTGCTCTGCCCAAGGATAGCGTTTTGGAATGTGTAGAAGCGTATTTCACTTGTCTGCGTGACGCCGGTGTCCAAGCTAACAAGGCTCGTCTTCCCAAAAGCAAGCTCAGTGTTTACCTCTCGGGAAAGGTAACAGACGAAAACTTCGCACGTCACGATGACGCTAAGCGTCTGTTCCTAACACAGGCTTTAGACATGAAGTGGTGGAAAGACGACAATATGTGGGAATCTGAGGCCTTCGAAGAAGCCAAAACCTTCCTCACCCAACTCCTCGCCGACTAACCCGCAGCCACCCAAAATATGATAAGCTAGAGTCACCAAATAGCGTTCAGTTTTAGAGGCGCCGTTCTCACAATGACTACCCTAGCCCAATCACTTCCGCGCCAGCTGGGCTGGATCATCGCCGCGCTCGCCGGCATCCTGCTATTCGGCGCATTTACCGTCTGGGGCGGCATCCCGACTGACGCGAATGCCGCTGTCTTCTGGACGCAGGTCGCCGCGTTTTTTCTGGTGATCTGTTTATTTGTAGTGTTCGGCTGGCACCTGCTGCTACGGTCCCTGGCGCCGAATCTGCGCAGGCCCACGACCGACAGCCTGCCGGCCACGCTGCGCCAACGAATCGCCCTGATCCTCGCGAGTGGGGGCATTGCAATCTTCGTCGGCGGCTTCTGGGATGAAATCTGGCATCGCGTCTACGGCATACCCTTCGGTGAAGACTTTTTCTGGCGGCCTCATTTGCTGATGTATTTCGGCTTCGCAACGACGATTGTGACCGGCTTCTGGGCGCTCTACTATCTCAACCGCCAGCTTCGGGGTAACTTTCAGCAGCGTTTTCGCTCAAATATCATCGTCAGCTTGCTGATATTAAATGCCGCGTTCTTGCTTTATGCGCTGCCGGCCGACCCATTCTGGCACTTGACCTTCGGCGAGGACCTGACTGCATGGAGCATTCCGCATCTGGTTCTGCTTTTGAGCTTCGTGCTGACGCTCTTGCTAGCCATCTTTGTCCAAGTATCCACGCTTGGTCAACGCAACTGGAGTATCATTGTCAATCTGACTGCGGCAGACGCGCTGGCGCTGGTCATGTTGGCGGCAATGCTGTTGATCTGGCTGCAGCTGATGCTCATCGATTGGGATGCGACACTTACCGGTATCCGATTGGAATGGCTGGGTTTATACCGTCCGGAGTGGCTGCTGGCGGCGAATCTGCTGGCGAGCGTGACTTTCGGCGGTGTCATTGCCACACGTTTGCTACGATGTGCCGGTGCCGCAACCGCTGTGGGTTTGCTTGCGCTGGCAATTCGTTACACGATGATACAGCTATTTGATGCCGAAATGTTGCAGTACGTCGCCTGGGTCGCTGCCCTGCTGCCTCTGCTCGCCATTGATATCTGGGCATTCTACAGCAGCGTTGTCCGCAGAGCCGAGCCGGAATGGCGCGGCACGGCCTTCGCCGTCATCGCAGCCATGGCGATCAACGCGCTCGTGATTCGCAGTTTGTACCGCCTAGAAGACAGCGACAACCTGGCGTACGCCCTGGCGATAATCGTAACCGGAATCGGCATGAGCTGGCTCAGTCACCGGGTCGCGGACGCGATGCTGCGTCGACTGCCGCCGGAAGCGGACGAGCCCAGCGAAAGCAAAGCTATGAAACCGGAGATTTCCTTCGGCATCATCGGCGCATTTGTAGCGTTCATCATTATTTTCATCGTTACGGCGACGCCGCCCGTATGAATGTTCTGGAATAACATCGGCTGCGGCAACGTCTGCTGCCAATCGAAGCGTTTCCTGCTCCGCCGCCACTGTCCTATCGTCCGCAAAGACGCTATGATTTAGCGCGTGAATCCATTAGAAAAACCTCCGACGGCAGCGCGCTCCCTTGCGTTAGTTCTCGCGCTTGCGACTCTGATATTGACCGGCTGTAGCGCCATTGAGCTGCACCAGCAGATGGCAAGCGCTACCGCCGACGCGGAAGGCGCAAGCACCGCGGCTGGAGACGCGACTCTTGCCGCGCTGCACGCAGCACAAGCGAATATAGCGGCGACGGTGCAGGTCCTGGCAGCGCAAGCGACCGAGGCAGCCGCCACCCTTTCCGCCCTGGAATCCACCAGGACCGTCCAACCCGCGACGCCCACACAGGCGACCTTCGCCGCCGCCTCCGCCGAAACTAGCCTCTACGGCACCGTGCCAATCGACAGCGACCGCCTCAACATCATCGCCGCCCTTGCCTTCGACGCTGCCGGTCAACTGTTAGTCGCTACCCGCGCCGGCGAGATTTATCGCTTACCCGACATCGATGGCGACGGGATCGCTGACGACACGGGCCTGATCTTCGCTGACGCCGAAGAACAACTGGGGCAGGTCTCGGGATTAATCGTCCGCGGCGACTCGCTGATAGTGCTGAATGGCGAGCGGCTCAGCCTGCTGGACGATACTGATAGCGACGGCATCTACGAAACCGTAACCCATCTCGCGCAGCAAATGCCGACCGACCAGAGTCCACTTCAAGCCAGCAACGGCATCGTGCAAGCGCCGGACGGACGCCTGTTCACCGCCGATATCAGCGCTGGCCAGATCCTGCGGATTATTCTGCGCGGCTAAGCGATAGACCGCCGCAAGCCCAGCCAACAAAGTAAGTTCGCCAAAGCGTTGCTTGACATGGCATCCATCCAGGCATATCCTGCGAGACTGCGTTAAGAATAACAATAAAGATGAACGATATATATCTGTTAGCCGCGGCATTGCAGTGGAGCCCTCCTGATGACGAACTTAATGAATAATCCTCGCTTTGAATTTGCTATCAGCATAGCTGTCCTGGCGTCGATCGCCGTTATGGCGCTGGAAACATTCGCGCTGCCCCCTGGCTTGAAAGAGGCGCTATTGGTCGCGGATGCCCTGCTATCGCTGGTATTTGTCGCAGAGTACCTGCTCCGAATCGCTGCAGCGGAAAACAAGCGCAAGTATGTGACCAGCTTTTATGGCGTAATCGACCTGGTTGCGATTTTCCCGATCCTGGTCCAGGCCGCAGCCAGCGTGCGCGTGCTACGGCTGCTGCGTGTGCTGCGCGTCATACGACTGTTGAAGTTGAAAGCGCTACAATGACGCGCTGGATCGATACCGGCAGGCTCTAAAGCTGATTTCTGCCGAAGCGATTCTCTTCACCGGCGTTGCGTTCGTCTTCATTATCGGTTTCGCCTTTCTGATATTTGAGGTCGAGCATGAGGCGCAGCCGGATGTTTACCGCAATATCTTCGATTCGATTTGGTGGGCGACTATATCATTGACCTCGGTAGGTTACGGCGATGTCTTCCCGGTAACCATCGCCGGCCGCCTGTTGACGCTGGCAATGGTGCTGACAGGCATGGGGATCGTGGCTGTCCCGACTGCGCTGCTCGCGTCCGCGCTGAGTCGCGTGCATAACCATGAAGCGCAGGACAGTTGATCGACGAGCCGGCGGATACGTAAGATGGCGATAGGCCACCGGACGCCCCGCTAACACGCTACGCCAGCCCGCGCTGGTTGCCGCCGCGCCATTTTCTGCGTTATGCTCATTGAGAGGCACGATGAGTGGAAGAGGCGCATCATGTCCGAGATGGTCGCTCCCGACAAACCCAAAGCCAACGGGAAACCCAAGGCGAAACCGCAAGCCAGGCCCAAACCGAGGCGCTATGACTACGACATGGTCATCATCGGTTCGGGACCGGCCGGGCACCGCGCCGCCATTCAATCGGCGAAGCTGGGCAAGCGCGTGGCGGTCATCGAGAAGAAAACGCTGATCGGCGGCGTGTCGGTCAACACGGGCACGATCCCCTCGAAGACGTTGCGGGAAGCGGTCTTGCATCTTTCCGGTTTCCGCCAGCGCTCGATATACGGCGCGTCCTACGCCGTCAAGCAGAACATCACCATGAGCGATTTGCTGCTGCGAGCCGATCATGTCATCCGCCACGAGATCGAGGTCAGCAGGCATCAGCTGCAGCGCAACGGCGTCCAGCTTTTCGCGGGCACCGCCACCATCGTGAACGAGCACACCGTTCACCTGAGCTTCGCCGGCACGACGGGCGAAGACGAATTGACCACGCGCTGCATCATGATCGCGGTGGGCACGTCGGTGGTCAAACCAGCGGACATCCCTTTTGATGGCGAGATCATCTTCACCAGCGACGGCTTGCTCAAGCTGGATCATCTGCCGAAGACCCTGACCGTGGTCGGCGGCGGCGTGATCGGCTGCGAATACGCTTGCATGTTCGCCACGCTGGGCTGCCGGGTGACGCTGGTCGAGGTGAACGAGCGGCTGCTGGAGTTCGTCGATCACGAGATCGTTGACGCGCTGGTCTATCACATGCGGCAGCAGCGCGTGACCCTGCGCCTGGGCGAGAGCATACGCAGCATCGAACACTGGGAGACACGCTTCGGCATGGGGGTCAAGACGCGCCTGGCGAGCGGCAAAGAGATCGTCACGGAAAAGGCGCTCTACGCCATTGGCCGGCAAGGCGCGACCCGCAGCCTGGGCCTGGAGAACATCGGCATCGCCCCCGACAAGCGCGGCCGCATCGCGGTCAACGAGCATTTCCAGACCGACATCCCCAGCATCTACGCGGTCGGCGATGTGGTTGGTTTCCCCAGCCTGGCGTCCACCTCGATGGAGCAGGGGCGGATGGCGGCTTGCCACGCCTTCGGCAGCGAGCATCAGAGCATTCCCGAGCTATTCCCTTACGGCATTTACGCCATCCCGGAGATTTCCACCTGCGGCGCCAACGAAGAAGAGCTGACGCGCGCCGGCATTCCCTACGAAGTGGGCAAAGCCTATTACAAGGAGATCGCGCGCGGGCAGATCATCGGCGATACCATCGGCATGCTCAAGCTGGTTTTCCACCGCGAGAATCACAAGCTGCTGGGCGTGCATATCATCGGCGAGGGCGCGAGCGAGTTGATTCACATCGGGCAGACGGTGATGGCTTTCGGCGGCACGGTCGATTATTTCATCAACACGGTCTTCAATTATCCCACGCTGGCGGAGTGTTATAAGACGGCGGCGTTTGACGGGGTGAATCGGCTGATTTAGGGATTCTATCCCTCACCCCCTAACCCCCTCTCCCACAAGGGGAGAGGGGGGACTTGTGGCTTGCGCGCGTCGGTTTTGTGGCCGAAGTAAGAGTTTTTTCGGTCATAAAGCGTGTTTTTGTGTCCAGCTTTTCGGGACCACTACAATCCCGGCCCCCATCCCCCAGCCCCTGTGCCCCCTCGGTCCCCCGCCTCACGGGGGATGTTTCCCATAAAGGGGGAAGGGGAGCTACTGTCATGCGCGCGCGTCGGTTTTGTCGGCGTGATACCGTAAAGGGAAATATTTTTTGTCCGGCAAAGCGGGATGTCGTTTTTGGGGCAAATGTTTTTTCGGCAATCTGGCAATTTGGCCGTTAGCGCGATTCGGTTTTTAATGTGCGTGTGGGATTAGGTTAACAGGGAATGGCGGTGGAGGGGTGAGTATGGGGTCGCGCGGGATTTTGCCACAGAGGCACAGAGGGCACAGAGGGGGCTGAAAGGTGGGACCGATATCGATTTAGATTTCAAGATGGCCGAAGTATCGGAATGTCATCAACGGCGGCGCAGTGTTCAGGGTCTCATTGGTTATCAAGCAAATCGGATGGCGATGTTTTGGTCTGCTCTGCATCACGTTCTCGGCGTCGGTAACGACCTCTCAACAGGAATGCGCCGACCACAGCAGCCACGGTAGCGCCTATTCCCAGCAATCCTTCAATGCTTTGACCTTGCTGAATACTGTGGATGCTACCGTCTATCAGTCGCCACGCCAATACAAAGGCGCAGCCCAGCGTCAAGATGTCCCAAGCGAAGAGCAGAACTTGACTGCGGCTTTGAAGGCCCGTACGATGTATTCGATACTCAACTGCCTCATTTACGATTATTCGCTGAACTTCCACATCATACTGATTGAGCACTTCGGGAGGTGGAATGGGCCCGGAAAAGTGCTTCGCAACCGTGATTTGGCTCACATATTGGATAAGTTCAGCACGTGTGTCGTCGGGGATATTGTCGAGTATTTCCTGCGGTATGGGCGGGTCCGGCGGGGGATTGTCATTGCTGTGCGCGTCTGCTGCGGCGTCTTTGTCATCGCTCACGCACTACTTCCTTCCTTCATGCGTTTTTCATGTTCGCCTATCGCCCACCAAAGACTTGCGCCAACGGCTTCCCAGTCGGCGCGCATATCGTCTTCAATGGAACGAGACAGGATTTCGTCGGTAAAAGCGGCGCTTCCAGAATGGGTAAAATCCAGCAAGCTGGCGATCCCATGCAGTATGTTGTATTTTGGCAGATAAAATGAATCCGCGATTTTGCGTTTGTCGTAAGCCATACTGTCCTCCATTGCTTGACAAACAGAATAGCATATTGTCAGCGCTTTAGACACAATCTCTTTGATATTTCCCCTATATCCTAAGCCTATTCTTCAGCTTCTGTCAACGGACTGTCGCGTCATCGCGGTATGCTATACTCCATCTCTTATGATGAATCCGAGGCTGACCATGAACAACCGGCTCTACTATGGCGACAACCTCGACATTCTGCGCAATCGGGAATACTTCCCGGATGAATGCGTTGACCTGATTTCCAGATTTCCGGTCATATGATCCTCACCCATTAGTTCCTCGGACAGTCAACTGTCCCTATGAGTATGAGGCACAGAGCCAAGCTTGCTTTGACATTTTCTCTTTCAGCTCTTTGTTCTCGCACTCTAAGTTTTCACTTAGATCAAGTATTCGAGAAGCAAATGACTCGACCTGAGTTTTAGCTCGTCGCTCCTTATCGTGTTCGGCAATTGCATGGTCGCGCTCTTTCGTCGCGTTTTCCCATTCTGCAATGGCGTTATCCTTCTCCGCTCTCATTTCTTCCATTTCCGTCTTTTGAGCCCGAACTGTTTTACGCGCTTCTTCGAGCTCACGCTTGGTGCGAGCTAACTCCGCGTCGGTGCGCGTGCGTAGCCCAATGCCCGCAATACCAACTGATAATGTGTCGAGAGACCCTAATTCAGACAAGGTGTTCATGTTCTCCCAGCGGTCATCATTGAATCCCGCCGCAATACTACCCAGTGACCCTAGCCCTGACACACCCTCCGTCATGGCGCGAATGCTGTCCAACCGGTCATCATTGAATCCCGCCGCAATACTACCCAGTGACCCTAGCCCTGACACACCCTCCGTCATGGCGCGAATGCTGTCCAACCGGTCATCATTGAATCCCGCCGCAATACTACCCAGTGACCCTAGCCCTGACACACCCTCCGTCATGGCGCGAATGCTGTCCAACCGGTCATCATTGAATCCCGCCGCAATACTACCCAGTGACCCTAGCCCTAACACACCCTCCGTCATGGCGCGAATGCTGTCCAACCGGTCATCATTGAATCCCGCCGCAATACTACCCAGTGACCCTAGCCCTAACACACCCTCCGTCATGGCGCGAATGCTGTCCAACCGGTCATCATTGAATCCCACCGCAATACTACCCAGTAACCCTAGCCCTGACGCACCCTCCGTCATGGCGCGAAATTCTATCGAGTTTTCGCCCTGTCGGAAGAGGTTGGTTTCCATCTCCAAATTGTCGTCACATCCCTCAGGTTGAGGAGTGTCTGTATCGTTAGAGTCTGCAAGCGTCGCTACCATGTCATTTGTCTTCCAACCCACCTAAATGGGTACTAAGTTTGTCAAGAATACCAGTATGCCCGGCACAGCCAAGTTTCTTGCGATCTGGTACGTCCCATATTATAGCCTAAGCACAAACGTTCTGTCAATCACATTAGATCGCAGATTCTTCTTCTGATATGGCTGCGAAATCTGGCTTTACTGTGTGCAGCGCATACGGCCGGCTGGAACGAGTCGTCCAAGTGGAAAAAATTCGCCGACTGCAAATCCTCACTATCGGCGATCTCTTTGGCGGCGCGGGGATTGATATGCCGCCGCAGCACGGGACGCATCAGCAAGCGGAGCGGTACAAGCCGCGGGATGTCAGCGAAGAGGGCAAGTCGCAGAAGGATTTGGTTTAGGGGTAAGTATGCCCCCACCCCAAGCCCCTCCCCCAAAATGAGAGAGGGGCTTTTTTCTCTGTGCCCTCTGTGCCTCGGTGGTGAAAAACTTAATTCCCCTCCCGCGCCCCGGCAAACACCGACTTCACCGCCTCGCGATCGTCAGCGAATCGCAGCCCGTCGACACCTCAAACGCCAGCTCGTCAGGAAGGGCGGCGGGCGACATAAGTGTCGCCCCTACATTTTCTGGCTAGATATTGCCTCTGTGTCCTCTTTGCCTCTGTGGCCAAAATCAATCCCCCACCTCCTCCCGTGCCCCGGCAAAGACCGACTTCACCGCCTCGCGATCGCCGGCGAACATCAAACCCGCGCTGACCTCAACCGCCAACTCATCCGGCAGCGCCGTCACCTCAAAGGGACGCGCCTGCTCCGGCTTGTCCAGGCGATTGAGGGCGAAGCGCTCCCACTGCGCCAACTCCGTTTCAATTTCCGACTTGCGCGACGTCGCTTTCTCCCCTTCTCCCCCGGTGGGAGAAGGGGTCGGGGGATGAGGGGGACCGCCCACGGCGACCTCACCCCAAGGCACGGGCGGCAGTTGGAAGTAGTTGGCGCGCAGTTCGTTGATGCTCAGCAGCGGGTAGGCGGCGCGGATCTCGGCGAGGCGGGCATCGGTATCGGTCGGGCGGATATCCTCGTATTCGGCGACCAGGTTCTTGCCGTAGAAGGGCAGCAGCTCCTGGCTGATCTTCTGGGCGATGCGCACCAGCTTGGGATAGAGCGTGCGCTCGATGAATTGGCGCTCGGCGACTTTGGCATTGGCTTCGGTGGCGTTCTCGCTGACCAGTCCGACGGGAATGCCGAAGATATTGAGGATCTCGTCGCGCTGCGCCTCCCGCCCCTGCAGGAAGTCGAGATCGGTGTGGCTGAGACCGATGTTCTGCCACTCCATGGCGCCGCCGCGCAGGAAGGCGGTCTTGCGCGCCGCCCCGCCATAGTTGCTGCGCCATTCGCGCTTGAGCCGCTCGAAGTCGGTGTCGGAGATGAAGTCGCGGATGTTGACGATGCCGGCTGGAACACCCTTGTCCTAGCCGAAAGTCTGGCGATTCCAATCCGCCATGTGCCGGTCGCTGAGCACCGCGCCGCGCGCCGCCGTGATCGGGGACAAGCCGTAGAAGTCATTGTTCGGATGCCAGCGGCGGAAATGCACAACCTCGAGAGCATCCAGCGGGATGTACTGGCCCTCGATCTCGTAGAGATAACCCGCCACCACCCGCGTCGCATCGGGCACGATGGTCATGCGGTCGGGGCGCAGCACCCAGATTTCGCCCGGCCTGCCCTGCCCGTCGCCCGCCAGAAACCAGTAGGCGTTGCCGTGCAACTCGAGCGAGCCGAGAGTCTGCTCGAAGAGTTCAAAGCGGCTGGTCAGCGGGTTGGGATTGGCGAGCAGTTGCTCCAGCGGATGATTGGCGATGCCGACGCGCTCTTCCCCCGCCAGTCGATAGACGTTTAGCGGCACCAGAGCGCCGGCTTCGATGATGCGATTGATGGCGATGTAGACCCAGGGCGACTGTTCGTAGACGCGGGCCGAGTGAATGTCGAGCGGCGGACCAAGCTGATATCTGTTATGCGTCGCCACGCTTTCGATATGCGGCGCTTGATCGCGCAGCCGCTTGCGGCGGCCGCCGAAGATATTGCCAAGCCAATTGAACACTAGTCGCTCCTATGATCGGTTTAGGCGCAGGCTAACATGGCGCTGGGACCAGTGGGCGACTATATCTGTACGCGTTGGAGAATTGTAACGGGCTTGGCGCTCGACCTAGCAACCCAGATTGAGGGCGAAGACGATGTCGCTCAGTACGGGCACGTCACACCAGAGATTGAGCACGTCAATGACGGTCAAGGCGATGCCGGCGAAGCAGACGAATACCAGCACGAAAAAGACAAAACAGCCCAGAATCAACCAGGGCGAGGTGCCGCCGCCTTCTTCGCGCACGGCATAGGGGTCGTAGTCGTAGCCGGGATATTGCTGTGGCGGCGCGGGCGGCATGGCATAGCCGGTGGGCGCTTGCGCTTGATATCCGGGCTGTTGTTGAGCCGGCGCGGCGCCTGGTTCGGCATATTGGGGATAGGCGGGCTGCTGCTGCGGGAAGTTTTCGGCGGGCGGCGCATAGGGATCGGACGCGACGGCCGGCGTCGGTGGCGTCCCCTGCAAGCCGTAGTCTGCCGGTGGCGGGTATGCCGGCGCCGGCGGCGACATATCCGCCGATGGCAATGGCATGGGCTGCGGAGCCGGCGGTTGGGCAGCTGCCGGCGGGACGCCCACTGGCGGCGCCTGATGCGGTTGGCCAATCTCCAAGCCCAATGTGACCGTCTCGCCCAAGCCGATCATGTCGCCATTCTGCAGCGGCGTCACGCCCGAGACGCGCTTGCCGTTGACAAAGGTGCCGTTGGTCGAGCCGAGGTCTTCGATCGTCATGGTATCGCCGGCGCGCATCAGCCGCAGGTGATGCCGGCTGGTCTCGCGGTCGTTAATGACGATATCGTTACTGATATCGCGCCCCAAGGTGGTGGCATCTTTGCTGATTTCAAATGCCTGATTGGGCTGCGGGCCCCGGCGCACCACCAGCCGGAAGCTCTCATTCTGCTGCATCATTCCCTCCTCGGTCAGCGAGAGGGCAAGTCTCGCCAGGCGTCATGCTTGCTTGTGGCCGCCCACCGGCACTTCACAATTTTGTGGTGAGCATCGGCCTCCATGGCGTTGGCAGGGTTGTCTATGTCGGGTCAACAATATACAAGGGACAAACTCTACCACATCACCTGCAGAACTGTCACAGCATTATACCTTGTTTTGTCGGAATCCGAGAATTCTGGCGGCGCCTAACTTACTAGCGTCTTGATGGTCTAGGCGGGCAGCCACATATCGAGGAAGGACAAGCCGTCGACCCATTCGCCTTGTATGATGATCTCCCAATGCAGGTGCGGCCCGCTGCTGCGTCCGCTGTTGCCGCTCAAGCCGACAATCTGCCCGGCGGCGACGCGCGTCCCCGCTTCGACATGCAGTTCGGAGAAATGGGCATAACCGGAAAAAATGCCGTAACCGTGATCGAGTATGACGCTGTTGCCGCGGATTTGCAGCCGACCGGCGAAGACGACCTCGCCCGCCGCCAGCGCATGAATCGGTATACCTGCCGTCGCCTGCTGATCCCAGCCCGTATGCCTTGTTTCTCGCTCTTCGTTCAAAACACGGAATGTACCAAATGGCGTTGCCAAATCGCTCGCCACGGGCAGTTCAAATCCAGCCGTGTCCCATAGCGGTTCCTGCCTGTATTCGCCTGTTATCTTGGCTAGTAAGGCGAATTCGGCGGATTCGATTTCAGCCTCAGCCAGGTAAGCGCGATCGCCGCTGAGTGTCAGGTTCTGCACGAAATAGCCGGCGGAATCCACGCGCAGATCATGGGCGAAGGTGACAGCTTGTCCCGCTCGTTCGGCCGACACCGTGAGCGGATGGGCGCGCGGGCTCGTTTCCATATCGGCCACGACCAGCGCGTACCAAGCGTCGCCGTCGCGCCGGAAGAATGGTCGACTCTCGCCGCGGAATAGGTACTGAGCCGACTCGATCTCTTCACCGGTCAAACGCAGCAATCCGACGCCGCCCTGTATCAGCGATGGAAAGTAAACTTCCAGGCGCAGACCATCTTCGATTAGAATTGATGAGGGACTCGGACGCGGTTCCGGTTGCGGTATCGGCATAACAGCTTCTTGCGCAAAAGCAGAACTGATGTGGCAGCACAAAAGCAGCGCGACGGCCAGTCGCGTCAGCAGCCTCCAGCTTATGCGTATACCTAAATGCGCGGAACGCACAACCGTCTGCCTAAGACACAGAACGCTTAAGATCCCAGGCGCGCTATCTTGCTCACCAACAACCTGTTCCAACGGCAACGCAAGCCCCACAACGAGAAATGTCTCGCTGCCCTCTGTATCCACGGTGGCAAAGAAACCTAGCTGTCGCGCGCCGCCGCCGCGCGCATTTCACCCAGGTGCACCCCCTCATGCGTGCCGCAGGCGTGAACCAGTTCCGGCAGATTGTAGTCTTGAAAGAAGGGTGTGCTGAAGCGCGTCTGCATCATCTCCGCCGGAAAAGCCAGTACGACGCCGCGCAACTGGTTGCGTACCCGCTCCCATTCAGCCAGCAATTCATCCCAGCTATGGTTGACGAGATCCCGCCGGCGTAACTCATACAAGTCCGTGACGCTGGCGTGTCCGCGCAAATTCACGCTGAACGCTTCGCCATCAATCGCGTTCTGCATCGCTACGATCACGTCAGCTTCAAGCGCTGTCAAGTGAATGATTAGGTCGCGCACTGCCCAGTCGCTGTCATCGTGCACCGGCAGCTGCGGCGGCAGGGATTCGACGAAGGCTCGCGCTTCCGCCCGCCGTTCATCCAAGCCGGCGATCAGCTCGCGCTTGATTCGGGATAAGGCGTTCACCAAGGATCTCCAAACTCTCAATACTTATCTTAACCCAAAAACCACTGGATTGGCGCTATTGCTGGGAATTTGAGCGAATGTCGCTGCAGAATCCGCTGCACTGCCGTCTCAATCGCCGGAGTGGTATACTTTTGCGGTGCCACTAACAAACAAGGAACGGAGATCGATGACCGCTGAAGACAACCGACGCATCCTGAGTTACCTGCGCGAACATACCGACGATATGGTTGCCGATTTGAAACGCCTGATCGAACTAGAGTCACCCACATTGTACAAGCCCGCCGTAGATAAGCTGGGCAAAGCGCTGGCGGAAGAATTGCGTGGCTTGGGTGGCGCGGTCGAAGTCATACCGAAACAGGAGGTCGGCGATGTGCTGCGCGCGCGTTGGAATCCCGGTGAAGGCGGCGTTGCGATCCTCAGCCACATGGACACGGTTTGGGATGTCGGGACCGTTGCCGGACGCCCCACAAACATCGAAGGCGATCGCATTTACGGCGTCGGCGCCATGGATATGAAAGGCGGCATCGTCATCGCGCTTTGGGCGCTGCAGGCGCTGCGCGAACTGAAGCTCTTCCCCGACCAGCCGATTACCTATCTGATGAACTCGGACGAAGAAACCGGCAGCAAACATTCCAGCGCTGAAATCAAAGCCGAGGCCTTGGCGCACAACGTTGTCTTCGTCACCGAGCCGCCACAAGACGGCGCTTACAAGACGCAGCGCAAAGGCGTCAGTCAATATACCATCAGCGTGACAGGGCGGGCATCACACGCCGGCGCCGACCATGCGCGGGGCATCAACGCGATTGAAGAAATCGCCCATCAAGTGCTCGCGGTGCAGGCCATGACGAATTACGAGATCGGCACAACCGCCAACGTCGGCGTCATCAGTGGGGGAACGCGCCCTAATGTAGTGCCGGCCGAGGCACAGGTCGAGATTAACGTTCGGGCGACCACCCGCGTTAATCAGAACGCAATCCACGACCAGATCATGAGCCTGCAGCCACATCACCCGGAAGCGAAGCTGTCAATCAAAGGCGATATGGGCGTGCCGCCAATGGAACGCACGCCGGAGATCGCGGCGCTTTTCAAGAAAGCCCAAGCCCGGGCGTCTGAGATGGGCATCACGCTGGAAGAAGGCAGCACCGGCGGCGGCTCCGACGGCAACAAGACGGCCGCGCTAGGCGTACCGACCCTTGACGGCATGGGCATCGTCGGCGATGGCGGCCACGCCGTAACCGAATACGGTGAAATTTCCTCCATGCCGGAGCGGGCGGCGATCATGGCGGCGATGCTGCGCGAGAAACTTTAGGCGACTGAGCGTGAAGCTGCTGAATTGGAATACGGAATGGCTGGGTCCGCGCAGCCGCAAGGGAAGGTTTGAGGCAGCACGAGATCTTATCGCCGATTACGACCCTGATGTGGTTTGCCTGACCGAAGCCAACCCGGAAACGATGCCCGACGACGGACAAACGATCACGAGCGAGCGATCGGGCGCCGGCAACGTGGAAAACCGCGGCGCGCGCAAAGTCGTCTTGTGGAGTCGCACGGGCTGGACGGCTGTGGACAGTCTGGGATCGCCGCGCTTGCCCGAGGGTCGGTTCGTCAGCGCGAAAACGGCCATCGATGATCTTGAGTGGACTATCGTCGGCATGTGCATTCCGTATCACGGTTATCGCAATAACGAGCGCTGGGGCGCGAAAAGAATGCGCAATTGGCAAGGCGCCTGCGAATACCTGGATGCGCTGCGCGAAGTTGTTCTGCCGGACCCAAAGTCCAACGAGCGGACGGTATTGCCGGGCGACTTCAACTTGCAGATTCCGCCATTCGGATATCCGCAAAAGGACAGCGAAGTGGATCAGAAGCGCAAGCAGACCTTCGACGACTGGCTGATACCCACATCCGGCCTGGGGCGCCACTTCATCGATCACGTCGCCATGTCCACCGATTTGCGGGTAGAATGAATGCGCTTTATCAGCAAGGTCGCTGCCGATGGTGAGAAGCTCAGCGACCACAATGGCGTCTTCATCGAAGTCGTTTCCGCTTGACCTTTGCCTGGCTCCGTTACTTTGAGGACACCCACCACATGAAATACGCACCCTTCGAAATCGAACGCTTCTTCCGTCAGCACGAATTCAACGCGCCTTATGGCATCAGCTCTTCGGACTGCGAGCCATTGACGCTTGACGAACTGCTGACTTATGCCAGCCCCGAACGCCGCGAACAGTTCGAGAAACTCTGGCTCGGCTACACCGAGTCTCAGGGAAGCCCCGAGTTGCGCGCCGCCATCGCCGACATGCACCGGGATATCGACGCCGAGCATGTTGTCGAGGTCGTGCCGGAAGAAGGCATCTTCCTGACGATGAATGCCTTGCTGGAAAGCAGCGATCACGTCGTCGCCATCTATCCCAGTTTTCAGTCGCTTTGGGAAATCGCCCGCGCCACCGGCTGCGAGCTGAGTTTCTGGCGGCAGCAGCGCTGCAAAGACGGTTGGACTTTTGATGTCGACGAACTCGAAGAGATGATTCGGCCCGACACCAAGATGCTCATCGTGAATTTCCCGCACAATCCGACCGGCTATCTGCCCGGCCGCGCGGACTTCGAGCGCGTTGTCGAATTGGCGCGAAAGCATGATTTGATACTCTTCTCAGACGAAATCTATCGCTTCAGCGAGCATGATCCGGAATTGCGTCTGCCCTCCGCCTGCGAGCTATACGAAAAGGCGGTTGTACTCGGCGGACTCTCGAAGTGCTTTGGTTTGCCCGGTCTTCGCGTCGGCTGGCTGATCACGCGGGACGCGAAACTTTCCCACGAAATACAAGAATTAAAGAGCTACGTCACGATTTGTGGCAGCGGCCCAAGCGAGGTCCTGGCGCTGATCGGACTGGAAAACTGGCAGGCGCTTACCGCTCGCACAGTCGATATCGTTCAGCAGAATATCGCCTACTGCCGCGATTTCTTCCGGCGCTATGACGAACTCTTCTGGGTCAGTTATCCACAGAGCGGCACGATCACCTTGGTAGAGTTGATGGCGGATATGACGGTGGCCGACTTCGCCGACGCCGTGGTACAAGAGCAAGGCGTGATGGTCCTGCCGGCCAATATCATGAAGTTCGAGGGCAACTACTTCCGCCTGGGCTTGGGACGGCGCAGCCTGCCCCACGCGCTGGAGCCGTTCGAGCAGGCCATCGTCGATCACTTCGGCTAGTCACGGCCTGCACCCGTGAGGGCATACAACTTCGCCCGGCATAACTCAAAGACGATCCGCACACTTTCGCCGCTCACGTCGGGAAGTCCCCGATCTTTACGCCAGCGCAGGTCGCAGGCCATTCCGCTCTCCACGACCGGCAGACCATCATCAAGGCCGAAACCTTCAACTGCATTCCCATTGCCATTAAGCAGCCCAGCGCGGATCCAACCGCCGCTTTCCACCTCGGCGTTGATCGTCAATCCCGCATCGCTCAGCCTAAGCGGCGCCGTCTTTATCGTGGCAGCGCGCTCGCTGTCCTGCGGCACAAAGGCGGCGAAACGGTCAATGTCCAGCGTCGCCAGGTTAAAGGAGCCTTCGCGCCAGTTGTTGTGCAGCCCATTGCTGCCGCCATAAAAGATCAGGATCTTGTCATCAAGCACAAGTGGCGCCGCCGCGTAAATGCAGCCGCAGTCGTATTCACCGTCCGGATATGGGCCAGCGCCGCGCGGGATCAAGGCCTCACCGGGGCAGATGCGCTCCCAGGTGAGCGTGTCGGCGCTAATCGCCAGTTCTGTATCGACCGTGTCCCAATCGTCGGCGGCGGGATCACCTTTGTGAAACACCGATGGCAAGCCGATATAAAAGTCTCGATAGCGACAGATGGGCAGCGAATAGATCTGATCGTGCGCGTCGGCGCCGCGCATGATTTCATGCGGCCGCGACCAATTGAGAAAGTCGCTGCTCTCGCTGCGCAGTACGGTGCGGATGCCGGCGGACCAGCCGCGCGTGATACCGACGTATCGGCTCAACTTAGGCGACCAGATCGCGTTGTTGTGGCAGTCGCCGACAGCGTCGTGCTCGGGCCAAAGGGCGGGCTGCGACCAATGCAGGCCGTCGGGGGAGAAGCAAGACGCCATTCGCCGCGCCCGCGCATTGAGGTGCAAGAACTTGTAGCGCCGTGTCGGATCGGGGTCGCGCATGTCATGCAACACGCCACCAGCGTGAATCCCGTGCGTCGCCTTGCGCATGACCAGGTTGTTCGCGCGCGAACCCTCGAATTCAATGATGCCGAGCGCAGGCTTCTGCCAACGGATTCCATCGGCGGAGGTGGCGTAGAGGACGCCCTCTTCGCGCCTGGTTTCTCCGTAGGCATGGACTCGGCGTTGCTTCAGGGGCGTACGATTCGATGCCTCGTCGTAGATGAAGGACTTGTACCAACACTTGAAGACGCCATCTTCTTCGTCGTAGATCACGCTGGGATAGACATTGTCCAGGCGCGCTTCCCAGCGTTTTGGCGGGTCGGCGAAGTATTCCTCGACGAAGAGCGGATTGGCGTCGTGCTTTTGAACCGTACCCAGTTCAAGTTTGGCGTTTTTCGTTGAGGCGACAAGGCGAGGATCGAGGAGCAGGTGAGCATTCGCCGTCGTCATTTATTCGACTCTTTTCGGTGCGACGGGCAACTCGAAGGGCCGAATTGCGAAAACCAACTGGGTAAGAATTCTGCGCTACTGAAACAGGTCTTTTGGAAGTTGCGACTGTCTGATGATGGAAGACAATGTGCCCGCTCTCAATTCCTTATGATTGGGAACGGGCACCGTTATGGTCTCGTATTCTCCACTTAATTGGAGAATCCTTTTCTGCATGATTATGTGGCTGCCCTTTTGCCTGACCTCGACGAATCCCTCTAATATCAGAATTCGGCATACTTCACGACATGAGAGCAGTTTGCGTTTAGGCACGTTCTACTTTCAATTGCTCAATGTGACCGCGCCTTTCGAGTCGTTTCTGGATTTCCTTTGGTGACGCCAATTCCAAGAAAAGCGTCACCGCCTCCTTGATGTTGTCAATCGCGTCCTGACTTGTGCTTCCTTGACTTGCGATGTCGTAGTCAAGACAATGGGAAATGTAAACGTCATCGTCTTGGACAACACTCACAGTGATCATCTCCATTATTCTTGCCCCTTAGACATATCTAATCCCTACTTGAGATTGTATCGCAGATTGTACGATAAAAGTATAAGATTCCGGAAAGTGTCCGTAAGTTAACCGGTTAATCGACACTTGTTGCGCAATTCATGCGCGACTGAATTGTCAGCTATTTCCCTGATATCATCGCCGAATTCCGCTACAAAGGGTAGCAGAGGACGTTACTTCTCTCCGTTATCCATGCACCTGCCCCGCCAGCGAGGTGAAGCGATCGACCATATCGTCGATGGCGAATTCGGGGTGCCCGATGATGAAGGAATGCGCCTTGTTGTTGAAGTTTCGGGTCCAGTGTTCGGGGATGGCGTCCACCCCGTAAGCGGCGCCGAAGATGCTGCCGGCGGTGGCGGCGGTGCAATCATTATCCAAGCCCATCGCTACCGTCTCGCCGATCACTTTGCTGAAATCATCGCCGCCGATGGTCAGCCCCCAAATCGTCAGCGCGGCATTGTTGATCGTATGGATCCGGTGCATGCCGGCGTATCGACTGTCGACAGCCGCGCGCGCTTGGCGAAAATCGTTAATGTCGCCGGCCGTGTCCAATGCCCAGCGGACTTCACGCGCCAGCAAGCAATCGGCCGGTATCTCGCTCAAGCCGGCTTCCAGCGCTTGAAGCGGATCGCCCAGGGCGAAGGCGGCCGAGATGACGGCGGAGAAATACATCTCGCCGTAGGTGCCGTTGCGGCGGCTGGAGACGGTGGCATCGCGCCAGGCGAATTCGGCGGCTTTCTCGGGATAAGCGGGAGCAGCGTATCCCCAAGGGTCGGAGCGGATATCACCGACGATCAAGTACTGGACGGGATTGTCGACTTCAGCCGCATCCATGGCCGGTACGCCAGCTTGCAGATTGTCGAGCACGGGCGTCGCTGGCGAGACCGGCAAGTACTTCAGCCAGGCGGCGCCAACATCGTCCACGCTAAAGTCGATGCCATAATCTTCCAGGATCAGCATACCCAGCTGGGTGTAGATGAGGTCGTCATCGGTGGGTACGCCGTCCATTTTTGAGCGCGTGAAGGCTTCGCGCGGGCTCGTCTCATACTTCAGTTCATGCGGCCGTTCCGCCTCGCTCCAGTAGTCGGTGGGCGGGAAGGCTTCGCCGAGATGGGCGGCCCAACGCTCCATTTTGTCGATCTCCCAGAGTTCAACGATCGAGCCGAGAACGTTGCCGGCGCAGCGCCCCAACCAAGCGCCCTCGAGCCGATCGCGGTAGGTCGCCTCGGGCAGCGCCGACCAGTAGCGGCGTGTGCCAGCGGGACGCAGGGCGCGGATGCCAGCCAGGTCATCCGGTTCGGCCGCGCGCAAGTCGGCGTCATCGGGCAAGGCGCGCAGCTCCGCCAGCTTTTCGGCGATCGCGGACTGGATTTCCGCCACCTTTTCCGCGACGCCGGCGGCGCCGGTTTCGGTCTTGAGCTGCGCCCAGAGGTTGATCGCGCGCTCTACATTTTCCAAGGGTTCAGGGTAATCGTAACAAGGCATGCGGGACTCCTAAATTGTAATTTGTCAATACTATGCAACAAGCAAGTAAATAGCGGGTGTAGGAGCGACCTTGTGAGTCGCCCACGCTCCCACATGCTGGATTTGGGCGACCCAAGCGTCACCATCCAACCCCATCCCCCAGCCCTCTCGCCATCTCTACGGCGAGCATCCCGAAGCTTCAAGGATGGGGAGCATCGCCACGTCCGAGCACCGCCTCAGCCGAGCACATTCTGCGCTTGCGCTGTGTAGCGATCATACATATCGTCCAGGGCAAATTCGGGCCTGTCGATGATGTATGAATAGACCTTGTTGTTGAAATCGCGGGTCCAGCGGTCGGGGATGGCGTCTGCTCCATAGGCTGCGCCGAAGATGCTGCCGGCGGTGGCGGCGGTGCAATCATTGTCCAGGCCCATCGCCACGGTTTCGCTGATCACTTTGCTGAAATCATCGCCGCCGATGGTCAACCCCCAAATCGTCAGCGCGGCATTGTTGATCGTATGGATCCGGTGCATGCCGGCGAATCTTTCATCGACAGCCGCGCGCGCTTCGCGATAATCTTTGATATCGCCAGCCTTGTCCAGCGCCCAGCGAACTTCACGCGCCAGCAGGCAATCGGCGGGTATCTCGCTCAAGCCGGCTTCCAGCGAAGCGATCGGATCGCCAGTGGCGAAGGCGGCGGCGATGACAGCGGAGAAATACATTGCGCCGTAGACGCCATTACGCCGATGGCTGATGGTGGCATCGCGCCAAGCGAATTCGGCGGCTTTCTCGGGATAGCCGGGCGCCGCGTAACCCCAAGGGTCGGAGCGGATATCAGCGCCGATCCAAAACATGAAGGGATTGTCCACCGTGGCCGCGTCCATCGGCGGCAGGCCGGCGTGCAGATTCCTAAGCGCGATGCCTTCGGCCGTGGCCGCGTGGGGCAGGTACTTCATCCAGGCGGCGCCCACATCCTCGACGCTGAAGTCGGGTCCGTGATCTTCCAGGATGAGCAGACCCAACTGCGTGTAGATGATGTCGTCATCGGTGGGCACGCCGTCCATTTTCGAGCGCGTAAACCGATCGCGCAGGCTCGTGCGATACTTCAGATCCTGCGGACGCTCGGCCTCGCTCCAATAATCATCGGGCGGGAAAGCATCGCCTAGATACGCCGCCCACTTCTCCATCTTTTCAATTTCCCAGCATTCGACGATCGATCCCAATAGGCAGCCAGCGAATCGTCCCAGAATCGCACCCTCAATCCGATCGCGGTAGGTCTCACTCGGCAGCTCTGTCCAGTAGCGGCGCACGCCCTCGGGACGCAGCGCGCGGATCCCGTCCAGGTCATCCGGTTCGGCGTCTTGTAAAGCGCGGTCGTCGGGCAAGGCGCGCAGCTCCGCCAGTTTCTCGGCGATCACAGCCTCAATTTCTGCCACCTTTTCCGTCACGCCGGCGGCGCCGGTTTCGGTTTTGAGCTGCGCCCAGAGGTTGATCATTCTATCCACATTTTCCAGGGAATCGGGGTAATCGTAATTCGACATGGGCTACTCCCAAAAGGTTGCAGTACAAGCAAAAGCGCGGGCGACCCAAGGGTCGCCCCTACACACAGTTGAAAACTCATTGATTTGTGTGAGCCAAGTTTTGACTTTCGGGCCGCTGCGGTGAATCATTGTGCGGAGACATCCCCCCTACTGCCTTAGCTCGCCATGACTTTCTCGGCTTGAATGACAAAGCGATTGATGACGTCATCAATGGCGAAGGGCGACTGATGGTACAGGAAGGTATGCACCGTGTTGTTGAAGTTCTTATACCAATGCTTGGGAATGGCGCTCTTGCCATAGACGGCGCCCCAGATGCTGCCGGCGGTGGCGGCGGTGCAGTCGTTGTCCTTGCCCATGGCGACCGTCTCGCCGATGACCTTGGTGTAGTCGTCACCGCCGACGGTCAGGCCCCAGACGGTCAACACAGTGTTGTTGATGGCATGCGCCCCGCCCATGTTGGGGTAACGCTCCTCGATCAGTGCGGCGGCATCACGATAGTTGGCTACGGACGGCGCTTTGTCCAGCGCCCAGCGCACCTCGCGCGCCAGATAACAGTCGGCCGGAATCTCCTCAAGCCCGATTTGCAGCGCCTCCACTGGATCGTTCACGGTGAAAGCAGCCGAAATCGCTGCCGAGAAATACATCGCGGCATAGATGCCATTGCGCCGGTGGCTGACATAGGCATCGCGGTAGGCGATTTCCGCCGCTTTCTCCGGATAACCGGGCGCGGCATAACCCCAGGGGTCGGAGCGGATATCGGCGCCGATCCAATTCAGGAAGGGATTGCCGACCTCGGCCGCTCGCATCGGCGGCACACCCTTGCGCAAATTAGCGAGCGCGATCCCCTCGGCGGTGAAGGCGAAGGGCAGGTACTTTATCCAGGCTTCACCCAGCTCGTCGGTGGTGAAATCGGGTCCGTATTCTTCCAGGATCATGAGCCCGAGAAGCGTGTAATTGAGGTCGTCATCGGTGGGAACGCCATCCATCTTTGAGGGCGTGAAGTCTTCACGCAGGCTGGTCTCATATTTGCGATTGTGGGGCTGTTCCGCCTGGCTCCAATAATCGACCAGCGGGTATTCGTCGCCGAGATAATCCGCCCAGTTCTCCATCCGGTCCACTGCCCAGCCTTCGACGATGGAGCCGAGTGTGCAGCCGGCGCAGCGCCCCAGCCACGACCCCTCAAGACGCTCACGGAAATCGTCCGGGAGTTCGGTCCATATCCGGCGGCTGCCAGCCGGACGCAGGCTGAGGATCGTCTCCAGATCGTCGGGTTCCCGCCGAGCCAGCTCGGCATCGTTTTGCAAAGCGTCCAGCTCCGCCACTTTCTGCTTGAGCAGCGCCTCGATCTCGGCTACTTTTTCCGCCACGCCCTGTGCGCCGAATTCGACCTTTTGCTGGGCGTAGGCGTTGATTCTGCGTTCCCATTTCGCTATGGAATCCGGATATTCAAATAGTCGCATGATTCTCTCCTTTTTCAGGTTGTTGAAGCGAGTTTCCCGAGAGCATAACATGTAGGTGAATGCAGGTCAAAAGCCACTCTGCGCGGGAGTGGTGGATTCTGTGGATACCAGAACCTTGTCCAGCAAAAAGACACAAAGGACAGAAAGTTGCTTTCTTTCAATTTCTTTTTTGCGGAACCTTGTCGGGTTGATCCGGTGGATCGTCCGTTTCTAATGCCGCAGAGGCACAGAGAGGGTGGGCGACCCAAGGGCCGCCCCTACAAACTTTCTTTCTTTTGGCCGTCTCTATTGCTCTGCCATGACGTTTTCCGCCTGCCGGACGAAGCGGTCAATGGTGTCATCAATGGCGAAGGGCGACTGATCATTAAGGTAGACGTGCACCTTGTTGTTGAAATTACGGGTCCAGTGGTCAGGGATCGCGCTCTTACCGTAGACCGCGCCGAAGATACTGCCGGCGGTCGCGGCGGTGCAGTCGTTATCCTGGCCCATGGCGACGGTCTCGCCGATGACTTTAGTGTAGTCTTCGCCGCCGACGGTCAATCCCCAAATCGTCAACGCGTTGTTCTGGAAGGAATGCGACTTCGACAGACCGGGATAACGCTCGGCGACCAGGGCGGCGGCGTCTTGATAATTTGAGACGGACGGCACTTTATCCAGCGCCCAGCGTATCTCACGCGCGGTGATTGAGTCGGCGGGTATTTCTTCCAGGGCGATTATCAGCGCATCCATCGGATCATCCACGGCGAAGGCGGCCGCGATCGCTGCTGAGAAATACATGGCAGCGTAGACGCCGTTGCGCCGATGGCTGATGGTGGCGTCACGCCAGGCGAATTCCGCCGCCTTTTCCGGCCAGCCGGGCGCGGCGTAACCCCAGGGGTCGGAGCGGATATCAGCGCCGATCCAGTTCAGGCAGGGATTGTTGAGGGCGCCCGCTTGCAGCGCCGGGACGCCATTGCGCAGATTATCGAGCGCGACGCCTTCGGCAGTGAAGGCGAACGGCAAGTATTTCACCCAGGCCTCACCCATATCGTCGACGGTGAAATTGGGACCGTAATCTTCCAGAACCAGCAAACCGAGCAGCGTGTAGTTGAGGTCGTCGTCACAGGGGACGCCGTCCATCTTCGACGGCGTGTAATCATGGCGCACGCTCGCCTTTAACCTGGGCAAATGCGGCTGTTCCGCCTGGCTCCAGTAATCCACCAGCGGGAATGGGTCGCCGAGGTATTCCGCCCACTTTTTCATTCTGTCCACTTTCCAGCCTTCGACGATGGAGCCGAGCGTGCAGCCGGCGCAGCGCCCCAGCCAGGCCCCTTCCAGGCGATCGCGGAAGTCGTCGGGGAGCGATGAAGACAGGCGGCGGCGGCCGGGCGGTCGCAGGCCAAGGATCGTTTCCAGATCATCGGGTTCGGCTTTTTCCAGCGCGGCATTGTTGGGCAGGGCGTCCAGCTCCGCAACCTTCTGCTTGAGCAGGGCTTCGATCTCGGCGACTTTTTCGGCGACGCCCGGCGCGCCGAATTCAACCTTCTGCATGGCATAGCGGTTGATCGTCTGCTCCCAGTTTTCCAGCGAGTCGGCATAGTCAAATAGTTTCATGGTTCACTCCTTTTTCGATTCTCGCAAATAAATTGCAAATAGACGGACATCTTCGGGACGAAGGCCGGTGAAATCGACACGCAAGCGAATACGGCTGGAAGAATGCGATATCGCGTCGCGGTCGCCCCAAGTCACCTCTTGATTATAACCGCTCTCGGTCAAGCTGTTGCAATCTCCGCGCGAATAACCCGGCAGCGGGTTTAAGCGCTCATCGAGGATCTCGACGCTGACGCCACTATATTCATGGATGTGATCGACATTCAGATGCAGCCGCGCGTCTGCGCCTTCGAGGTCGATTGGCGCCGAGATGATATGCGGATCATCTTCGCCAGGTTTGGCGCAGGGTCCGCCCAAATAAGCTTGCAGGTAACCGAGGCGGTCGCGCTCCCAGGCGGCAACGCGGACGCCGTCGCTCTTCTGCTCGGGCCAGGGCGCGTACCAGAACAGAGTCTCTTCACCGATGTTTTCAAAGCCCTGACCTTGGATCAATGTCGGGAAGTTCAGCACCTGGTCGCCAATTGGCGGCTTCCGCCAACCGTCTTCCGCCGCCGACACGATGGGGAAATTGGGAATCGGCTCGCGATAATGCAATCCATCATGGCTGACCGCCAAACCCAGATCCATCGTCGTCATGCGCCGGTCGTTGGACGGGTGACCGTTCCACATGCCGTAGAAGCCGATGATGACATTGCCGCGATTCCACAAGCCGGCGCCGAGGTGAATTTGCTCGCCGGCGTCTACCCCGAAGAGGCGCGGCCGTGGCGCCACATCGACGCGCTGCAAACCGAGGCAGGAAGCGGCGCTCCAATTCTCAAAGCGGATCACCGGCGACCGGGACGAAGCAGCCCGTCGATAGCCACCTGACGGCGACGAGTGCATGCCGGGGCTTCTCAGCCAACAGGCTCAACATCGAGCGGCTGATGCCAGCCATGCCCACGACAATCGACCGAATCTTGTCCGGCATTGGCGCGCCTTATTCGGTCGACAGCAGCGTCATGAGCTGTTCGGTATTCAGCCGCACGGCGTTGTGGCGATCGTGCCACTGATGCGGCTCAAGGCAGAAGTAACCCGCATAACTATCCGCCTTCAGTGCCGCCACTTGCCCGGCCAAGTCAGCCCTCCCGTCATTGATCGCGACAAAACCAGTATCCGGCAGCCAATTCTTAAAATGGACGTGCGCCAGCCGGTCGCGCACCTGCCCGTAACCGGCCGGCCAGGCCTCTTCCCCGGAGGCGGCGGCGTTTGCCGGATCCCAGACGACGCGCACACCCAGCGTCCGCGCGATTCGCGCCAGGTTCGCGCCGGTATCGGCGTAATTGCTGGAAACGTTTTCCAGCACCACCTCGATGCCCTCCCGCCGGCACACTTCGATCGAACGGCCAAGATGATCATATATCTCGGATGGAATCGCCGCTTCCCGGCCGGGTCGCCGAAAGGAAAAGAGGGTCATCCGCTTGATGCCCAGCCTATGCATCAGGCGAATGGCATTTGGCAAGCCGACTTTGAACGATGCCTCGACATCCGGATGGCCCAGGGGGCCCTTGAAGAATCCTGGACTGACGCCGACCAGGTCCAGCCCGCTCTCGACGACAGCATCAGCGACCTCCTGCAAAGCGCGCTCTGTGACGTTGGGGAAACGTCCGCCTTTCAGCTTGCGCAATTCATAGGCGCGTATGCCCAGGGGCAGGCAGAAACGCACCGCAGCGCCGAACGAATCGTCTGCCTCATCGCTGATGATCGCCAGGCGTTGCCTCCAGTCAGTCATAAAGTCCCTCCACAAACCTGTTAGGCAATGCCGTCAAAGTCTTCGCTACCTAAAGGTATCTCCTGGAACATCGCCATGGTCAAGCTCAATTGACTACGCGGTCAGCACACGGACCGATCGCTGGCAATCCCTTAGGCCGGTCAGATGATGATAACGCTGCGAGCCGGATATCAGAACGCAGACCATGAAACCGCCTTCAGAGGATACGAGTCGGCTAAGCGGCTCGCTTACGTTGACTGCCAGCCAGTTTTCAGACCCGCTGCTTCAACCGACACTTTAATATTCTGTTACAATTCTGGATGCGTCAATTTGGTCAGGCATCGGAGATGGCGGCAGATGGCGGAACCCATTCGACTTGTCATCTCATTGGAATTCGGTGGCACCATTCGTAAGTGGGACGATCAGGGTCTGTTCGACCGTGAGCAGGCATACCTGCGCGAATTACAGAAACACGGCACAGAAATCGACATCGTCAGTTACGGGGGGCGCGACGAGAACGAATTCGCATCACGCTTGCCGGGCATGCGCATACTCTGCAACTGGCTCGGTGTTTCGCCAAAGACATACCGGCGGCGGCTGCATCAATTGCACGCGCCACAGTTGCTAAGGTCCCACGTTGTGCGCACCTTGAATGCGCCGTCCATAGTGGAGGCTTTGCGAATCGCCTGGGCATGGCGCATTCCACTGGTCTATCGCACCGATTTCCTGCTCTCTAAATTGCGCCGGAACACATTTCCAGCCGACACGGACATCATTGACCGGCTGCAAGGCATGGAAAGGAAAGGCCTCGAGTACGCGGCGCACGTGATCGCGCCCTCTCAAGAACTGGCTGACAGCATGGCTCGGATCGTGCCGGATGCGGCCACAAAGCTTACGATTGTTCCCAATTTCGTCGATACCGAACGCTTTTGTCCGATGTCACAAGACAAGCAATATGACCTGGTATATGTTGGCCGATTATCAGTCGTGAAAAACCTCAGGGCGCTGTTAGAGGCGGTTGAAAAGCTGGGCGTCACCATCGCGATCATTGGTGGACCGCTGGAGCGGGAAGTCGGCACAATATACGATGAATCACAAAAGCTCAAAGACAGGTTTGGGGACCTAGACGGGCGCATACATTGGCTCGGACGCATGAAAAATGAAGAACTGCCAGATTACATTAGTCGGGCGAAGAGCTTTGTTTTGTGCTCGCACAGTGAAGGGCATCCGCGCGCTCTGCTGGAGGCGATGGCCTGTGGCTTGCCGTGCATCGGCACGAATGTCTCCGGCATCCGCAGTATCCTGCAGCACGAAATTACAGGCCATTTATGCGACACGGACGCGGAGAGCATAGCGGCCGCTATACAATCAGTTCTGGCTCAGCCAGGATTGATGCAATTGATGGGCGAGAATGCGCGCCAATACACGGTGGAGAATTACTCTCTGCCTAAACTGGCTCAGCGCGAATTTGCAGTATTGGCGGATGTCGCGCGGCGCAATCCAGTCGACAGCGCGCCGATGCGATTGGCGAACTACCTTGTCCGCCGTCGGTAAAGCCGGAGTCGTTACGCCGTGTCACAGCATATAGAACTCGCGGTGGTCCTGCCGGAAGGCGGCACACTACGCTTATGGAAAGAGTCGGGTGTTTTCGACCGCCAAGTGGCACTATACCGTTACTTGCAAGAAGGGGAATTCAGATAAGTATCGTAAATTTCGGAGGACGAGAGGAGTTTGATTGCACGTCTCGTTTGCCCGGCATGAAGATCCTTTGCAATTGGATGGATTTGCCAAGAAAGTTCTATACGCAACGAATCCATCAGGTTCTCGCTCCTCAGCTTATGACGGCGCAATTGCTGAGAACGTCCGATGCGGCAGTGACGAATCCTGCGCTAAGAATCGCCCAGGCTTGGCAGATTCCACTTATCTATCGCCTTAGCTACGTGGCGTCAAAATTAGCACGAACGATAAACGCAAATGACTTGAAGCACCTTCAACGGTTGGAAGGACGTGAATTGAAAGCGTTGGCTACGGCATGCCATGTGGTTGCGGCGACTCAAGAGATCGCTGACGACTTGATCCAGAAGCTGCCCGAAGCTGGCGAAAAGATGACGGTCATACCGAACCATGTCGACACCGACCAATTCCGTCCGACAACTTGTGACAAATGCTATGACTTGATTTACATTGGAAGGTTCGCCAAGGAAAAGAACCTCATCGCACTCCTTGAAGCGGTTGAACGGATTGGACTATCAATTGCCATGATTGGTGGCGCTTCAGGAATAGAAGCCGGATCGGCCGGCGATGAATCGAAACAACTGAGAGAGAGATTCGGTGATCTCGGCGGTCGAATTCATTGGCTTGGGCGCATCAATAACGAAGAGTTGCCAACGTATATCAATAGCGCGAGTGCATTTGTTCTTTGCTCGCTGGTCGAGGGGCATCCGCGTGCCATGATCGAAGCCATGGCTTGCGGCATGCCGATCATCGGCACCAATGTCCCGGGAATTCGAAACGTGCTGCAGCATGAGATTACCGGCTACCTATGCGATACCGACGCCGACAGTATCGCTGAAGCGATCAGGTCAGTCTTTTCGCAGCCCGATCTGATGCGGAGAATGGGCGACAACGCGCGATCGTTTGCCGTCGAGAACTACTCCCTGCAGATGCTAGCGCAGCGCGAGTATGAATTGCTGCTAGATGTCGCTCGCCGTCATCCAGTTGACGACGCGACAGGACGAATTATGCAATACTTGTTACGTCGGCGCAGTTAGGTTTTCATCTATGCTAGTGTCGAAATCCGGAAATCCGTTCTGGATACGTCGAAGCGAAGTCAAGACAAATTCATCTTCGACGTAAACCGTAAAAGGAGTGAAATTGATTTGACTAGGCCTTTACATGTCGGCGTGCTACTGACGGCGGGTGGCAATCTGCGGCAATGGGAAGATTCCGGTACATTCGGCCGCCAGTCTGCCCTTTATCGAAAGCTTCAGGATCGAGGTATGCGTGTCACTATTTTTAGCCCAGGTGGACGCGGCGATTTAGATTTTGCGTCTCGCCTGCCCGGCATGCGAATTCGCGTCAATTCTATGGGCTTGCCAAGCAAGCTCTACACGCGCCGCATGCACCAAATCCATGCTGCCAGCCTATTGCACACAGACGTACTTCGTACAGATGACTCGGGGGCGATGATCGAAGGCCTCAGCATTTCTTGGGCTTGGCAGATTCCACTCATCTGTCGTGTCAGTTACATCATGTCGGAACTTACACGGATAGTCCAAGCGGATAAACCGACCTTTTCCACGCCTATAAAAGGGCTGGAGCGAAAAACCTGGACCCAAGCAAGTCATATTATCGCAACCACTGCAGAAGTGGCAAATCACGTCGTTGATCAAGTACCGATAGCCAAAGACAAGTTGTCCGTTATTCCCAATTATGTCGATACCCAGATTTTCCGCCCGGCGACAACGGCGAAGCGCTTCGATCTGATTTATGTCGGCCGCATCACATCAGTGAAAAATCTGGAGGCACTGCTAAAGGCTGTTAAAAAGTTGGATGTGACGATTGCAATCATCGGTGCGGGCACGGTCCGTGGCGATGGAACGACATACGATGAGGAACCGAAAAGACTCCAATCCATATATGGCGACCTGGACGGGCGTATCCACTGGCTCGGGCGTATCAAGAATGAAGAATTGCCCGCTTATATTAATCGGGCGAAAGTATTCGTCCTCTGCTCGCTCAGCGAAGGCCACCCTCGCGCTCTGATCGAAGCGATGGCCTGCGGCATGCCGATCATCGGCACCAATGTCCCGGGAATCCAAAACGTGCTGCAGCACGAAGTCACCGGCTATCTCTGCAATACCGACGCCGACAGCATCGGCGCCGCTATTGAGACGGTCCTGGCGCAGCCCGATCTGATGAGCAAAATAGGCGACAACGCCAGGAACTACGCGGTGGAGAATTACTCGCTGCCAATGCTGGCACAACAGGAATATGATTTGCTGGTGGACATCGCGCGCCGCCATCCGGTTGACAGCGCACCGCGCCGCATCGCAAACTATCTGTTCCGACGGCGTTAGTCTTACTAAATGGGGTCAATGCGGACGCGCCCTTCCGGTCTTCCGCTGCCTTCTACACCGGAAGCTGAAATTCAATAAAACGGGAAACATATCTTTCATTTGGCATTCCGAAGGGTGTGCACCAAACCTTCACCAGGTTACATGCGGAAGTTACACTATCTGAGTAATTTGCCAGCCAAGTTTCCGTCGGCAATTATCATGAAGAAAACTCTAAATCTCACGCTATTTCTGTGCCACATGGGAAGTCTGCGAACTTGGCACTATTCTGGTGTATTGGACCGCCAAATGGAAATGTACCGTGGTCTCCAAGAAAAAAACGTTCACATGGCCATCAGTAGCCACGGCGGACTTGATGAATATGAATTCTCTGCCCGGATTCCTGGCTTGCGTATCTAGTGCAATCGGAGGATGGGCGACAACGCGCGATCGTTTGCCGTCGAGAACTACTCCCTGCCGATGCGAGCGCAGCGCGAGTATGAGCTGCTGGTGGATGTGGCGCAGCGCAATCCGGTGGACAGCGCCGCGAAACGTGTGGCACACTATCTTTTTCGGCGGCGCTAAACAAAGCGTTGCGGCGGCTTTCATGCTTTAAGAAAGAGGCGACATGAAGATCATCGACATTGAACTTCGACAATACCGCTGGGAACGGGGTACACCCATTCGCAACGGCAAACACACCTACACGCATAGCGGACTAAATCTGGTATGCATCCATACCAACGCGGGCATCAGCGGCATCGGCTGGGCGCACAAGCCGCAGTCGACCGGCATGGCCAAGGTTGCGCAGGGATTGCTTGAGCATTTCAAACCGCTCTTGATCGGCCAAGACCCATTTAACTACCGGCGCATTTGGGAGACCCTCTGGGAACCAAAATTGGTCGGGCGCCGCGGCATCACCACACGCTTTATCAGCGGCGTGGACATTGCCCTCTGGGATCTGATGGGCAAGGCAACCGGTATGTCAGTTCACAAACTTCTAGGCGGCTTTCGCGATCGCGTACCCGCTTACATCGCCGGCGGGTACTACGAAGAGGGCAAAGGTCTGGCAGGCTTGGCTGCGGAAATGGAAGAGAACCTCGCGCTCGGCGCTAAGGCTGTCAAAATGAAGATTGGCGGCGTCTCAATCGCCGAGGATGTAGAGCGCGTCCGTATCGTTCGCGAGACGATCGGCGACGAAATAAAGCTGATGGTTGATGCCAATTGCGCCTACAGCGTTCACGAGGCGATCAACATCGCCCGCAAGATAGAACCCTCTAACGTATTCTGGTTTGAAGAACCAATTGCTCCCGATGACTACCGCGGGCACAGCAAACTGGCGAAGGCCACCGTAATCCCCATCGCAACCGGTGAAAACGAATATACCCGCTACGGTTTCCGCGATCTTATCGCCCACGACGCCGCGGCGATCTACAATGCGGATGCCCAGATTCTCGGCGGCATTACCGAGTTCATGAATGTCGCCGCGCTGGCAGCCGCTCACGATCTCCAAATCGCGCCGCACGGCGATCAAGAGATCCATCTACATCTGGTCGGCGCCATCCCCAACGGTCTCATCGTCGAGTTCTATCGCGAGACAGTTGATGTCAACCGCGGCAAGATCTTCGAAGAAACCATGACCTTGGAGGAAGACGGTTTTCTGACCGTTCCCGACCGACCGGGTCTGGGCGTCACGCCGGATTATGAGTTCCTGGAGCGATTCCGAGTAAACTAGCTTGCGCGCGACGTTAAAGGGACAACAATGCTGGACAAAGCCTGGACCGGCCTATTGTCAGCGACTTCCCGCCACTTCAATGAGGAAGATTCGATCGACGAAATCGGATTGCGCGGGTATGTCACTTATCCGGCCTCGCTTGATGTCATCGCCGGCCTGATCTGCAACAAGCACTCGGGAGAAGTGATGTCCCGGAGCGGAGCGGAGCGAGTCGAGAGGGGTTGACGTATACATGGGATTGCGTGAGCATCAAGGGCAGGAGCAGGAGTGGGAGAAGCGAATTAGTATGGACAGGGCCAAGGGACCGCGTTACAACGCTTCCGAACCGAATGCGATCGGCCGCGGCGCGGGCATCATGCCGAACGATTTTGCAATATCACTGGCGGCGAAGGGCGGCAGCGATGCCCTGCTGCGCAACCCGGGCACCGAGCGGATACAAAGCATGCGCGGCTTTGAAGAGACTTATACCGACATCATCGACTACATCGTGCGCATCACCCATCGCATTTGGGAAGAGAAGGACATCGGCTATATCTACGACTCCTACCGCCACAACTCGCACGTTTATGATGACTACGGCTTGCAATACGGGTGTGACAAGATCGTCGCCGATACCGTGCACACCATCAACGCCTTCCCCGATATCCGGCTCTTCGCCGATGAGATTATCTGGGCGGGTGATGACGAAGTTGGTTTCCACACCTCGCATCGGTGCCTGATCACCGGCCACAACACCGGTTACAGCAGTTACGGACCGCCGACCGGCAACAAGATCTCGCTCTGGTGCATCGCCAATTGCATCTCGCTTGAGAACGAAGTCTTCGCCGAGTGGGTGAGCTACGATACGGCGAATCTCGTCTACCAGCTCGGTTTTGACCTGCGCGAAATGGCGCGTAAATTGGGCAATGAGATGGATGTCAGCGGCACAGCGGACCAACGCTTTGGCGAAGCGGAACGCCTGCCCGGGCAGGACAAGCCCGATTACCTCGAGCCGCCGAGCAATGCGAGCGGCTTTGATGTGGAGGAGTTCATCCGGCGCACCTGGCACAACATCTGGAACCGCCGCAGTTTGCGCGAAGTGACGCGCGCCTACGATCAGTCGCTCTTATTTCGCGGCAGCACCGGACGCGTCTTCTACGGGCGCGGCGAATACCAGTCCTTCATCCTCAGTATGCTGGCGATGTTTCCCGACCTGATGGTGCAGATCGATGACATCTACTGGATGGGAAACGACGACGATGGTTATTTGGCGTCGGTGCGCTGGAGCTTGGTCGGTACGCATCGCGGCAACGGCATCTACGGCGATCCGAGCGGACGGCGGGTCAACATGTGGGGCATCACGCAGCACGAGATCAAGGACGGCCTAATTCACAAAGAATGGATGGTCTTCAACGAATTCGCTGTCATGCAGCAGATTTTCCGCGATTGACGCCACCTCACCCATTTCAAGTAAGCCGGTCATTGCACCATTCTATCTGTACAACAAAAGCCGTCTCGGCGACCACACGGTACCAGGCGCTAAAGAATCAGGCCTCCCGCAGCCGCGCCGCCTCCAGCGCAACAAGCCGCGCGCCATCGACGCCGACGCAGACATTCACCGGCGGGCGATTCTCCCAAGCCGGCAGAATCCGACCACCGGTGGCGGGCCAGGTCTTGCCCCGTCCCAATCCCTGCGTGCCAACGCGAATCGGCCAGCGCCGCACTTTGAATAGTTCCGGCTCGATCAAGTAGGCAATCGCGCTGGAATCGTGCACGAAGATGCCTTCGACATCGTAATTCGATTCGAAATAGTTGCGGTAATGCGGCAGGACGCGCATGATATGGTCGGACATCGGGTTGCCGTGCGTCGCATATTCGGCGATGTCCTCGGACGACATGTGTACGCGCAGCGTCACGTCCAGGCCGACCATCGTTACTTGCCAATCAGCGCCGAAGACCAGATCAGCCGCCTCGGGATCGTTGCGGATGTTCGCCTCACCTGCCGGACTCGCATTGCCCGGCACCAGCGCGTTGCCACCCATCAGCACCACCTCATCAACCCATTCGGCGATGCGCGGCTCCAGGCGCAGCGCCAGCGCGATATTGGTCAGTGGACCGACGGGTACCAGCGTGATCTCGCCCGGATGCGCGCGCAACTGCTCGACGATGAATTGGGCCGCGCTGATATTTAGTGGCTCCGCAGCAGGATCGGGGAGATTGATTTCGCCCTGCCCATCCGCGCCATGTACAAAAGGCACAGGACCCTCGAAATCCCCCGTCAGCGCGTCATCAGCGCCATGCGCCACCGGGATATCGGCGCGCCCGGCAATTTCAAGCAGACGCAAGGCGTTCTTCGTCGCCAGCGCGGTGTGAACGTTGCCGAAGATTGAGGTCAAACCGACGACCTCCAGTTCTGGCGAGCAGAGGGCGAAAAAGATCGCCATCGTGTCGTCCACACCTGGGTCGGTGTCGATAATGATTTTACGCGGCATTTTGGACTTTCCCCTTCAGTTGAATTGTTCTACCTACGCTGATACCAGTTCTGAGCGGCTGATCGCGATATGCGCCACCGCAAAGAGATAGAAGGGCGCAGCGATTCCCCCGGTCACCACAATCAGTATCAGCCACAGAAGCGCGTGTCCGACCTGTTCACCAAACTTAATGATACATCTGGGTCTGGCCGAGCTATCACCGAATTCATCGGTGATGACAATGGATTCGATGATGAGCTTGGCAGTGGCATAGGGCCAAAAGAATGCGCCGATCCCGAAAGTGATCATCGTGACGATCAGCCAGATCACGATATGGCCGACCACTTGCGCAATCGTCATCTCCGAGCGCATTCTGCCGACGCGCGCAACCATGTCAGCACCGGGCGGGTTCATGTGATCAACCTTCTGTTTCATCATAAGAACGCCTCCAAAGTCTTGCGTAAATCCGGCTCAGCCAGCGATGATCTTGACTTGCACCTGACGGCTGCGTGGCCCATCGAACTCGTAGAACAAGACGCTCTGCGAACCGCCCAGCAGAAGGCGTCCCTCGTCGATCGCCAGCGTAAGGCTATTCCCGACCAGGGTCGCCTTGATATGCCCGGCGGCATCGGCCGGCGTATCATACTGGTGGTCGAAATCAACCCGCGTCGGCACCAGCCGTTTCATATCTGCTAGAATATCGGCAGGCGTGGCCGGATCCAGACCCGAGTTGATGGTGATGCCGGCGGTGGTGTGCGGCACGATCAGCAGGCAGATGCCCGCCGTCACGCCGCTCGCCTTGACAGCGCCACGAACCTGTTCGGTGATATCGACCAAGGCATCGCCCGGCGGCGTTTCAATCTCTACAGTGTTTAACATCTCAATTGTATCCCTGTATTGTATAGTCCTAATACTTCTTGCAGTTCAGCGCGCGTCGGCGCGTTCCGACCGGCACCTCGTACCCCCACGCTCGCCGCGCCCATCGCATTGCCGATTGTGCCACATTCCTTCGCTGAATACCCGTTCAATTTCGCCCAGATGAAAGCCGCGGCGAAGGCGTCCCCGGCGCCGATCGTATCAACAACATCGACGGGGAATCCCCGGCAAGCCAAATCCAGATCGCGCGCCAGCAGGTGACAGCCAGCTTGGCCCCTTTTCAGCACGACCAGCAAATCGGGATGCTCATCAAGCAAGCGCCGACAAGCAGCGACATCCGTCGCGCCCTTGGCAACGAAGCGAATCTCTTCGTCTGTCAGCAGCAGGACATCGGCCGCCTTCAGGACCCTGTCGACGCCGGCCTGCTCAAGCTGACCCAGAAAGGGACCGACATCAATATAGAGCGGCGCGGCGCTGTTCTGTAAGAATTGCATGACGCCTTCGACGAGGGGATTCAGCCGATCTTCGACCAGGGAATAGCCGGCAATGTAGATCGCATCGGCCGCCTCAAGTTCTGCCATCGCGTTGGGGGTCAAGGAGATCGGGGGGCTGTCGCCATAGTTGCCGAGGAAGACATGCTCAACCCGCTGCGGATCACTCAGCGCCACAACCGTCGTGGTCGTACTTTCCTCCAGGCGGACCAAAGCCGAGGTCTCGATGCCGGCATCAACGAGGATTTCCAGCAGCATCCGCCCCTGTAAATCGTCGCCGACGGCGCCCAGGGCGACGGCGTCAAGACCGAGATTTCGCGCCGTCAGCAAGGTGGTGCAAGCGCCGCCCGGCTCCAGCAGGAGTGACGGTGACATCTGATGCGCGTCCGCCTGCAGCGGCAGCTGCACTTCCAGCAGCAGGTCGAGCACCAGATCGCCGACAGTGAGCAGTCGCTTAGCCATCGGCCGCCGACTGCTTGACCAGCGCTTCCAGTCCGGCAGCGATGGACCGCACATCATAAGATTGAAATACGGCGTCAGCCTCGAGCACGGCGATATCGGTCGCCGTCATCGCATCGAAGCCCGCGTAGGCGCCGGCCATGGCGCAAGCGATTGCGCCGATGGTATCGGCATCGCCGGAAAGATTCGCCGCCAGTATCGCCGTCACTTTGGGATCGCCCTCGGCCATTGCCAGAATGCCAAAGGCTGCGCCGACCGTTTCCGGCACATTCAAGGTCGCGCCCACTTCATCGAATAGGCGGCGCAAACGCGTCTGGCTGTCGGCACTACTGCCGGCGATGGCGAGCGCCTGCTCAATCTTGAAGGCAACTGAACAGCCGAACCAGCGCCGACCATGCGCCCGACCCAGCTCCGCGCCGCGCAATCCTGCCGCAATCACTTCATCCAGCGATACGCCGTCGACCATGGCCTGCGCCACCGCCGCTGACACGGCCGCCGCGCCGGAAACAGCCGGCTGGGTGAAATGGGTCGGCATGCAGACGGTGACCGTATCCGCCACCGCCCCCTCAATATCACCCGGATGCAGCAGGCCAATCGGCGCGATGCGCATGGGCGCGCCGTTGGTGTCGCCCCAGGCGCCGGTCGTGCGCGGATCTTCTCCGGCTTTCAGCGCATTGAGGCCACGGCGTGTGCTGGGACCGACATAGGGTGAGTTGTCGCCGTCGACACGGTCGTACCAGGCAACCAATCCAGCCACTGCCGCCTCCAGCGTGACCGCGCCCGCCTCGATCACGGCCTGCGCAATCGAATAGGCTTGCTCGGAATCGTCAGTAATGCGCCCGGCCGGCAATCCAGCGTGCACAATATGGTCATCAGGCGCATCGCACCAGCGATCCAGCCAACCGAAGCTGCGTTCGGTATCGTCGGGGTGGACTTGAGCCGGCATGGCGAAGGCATCGCCCAGCGCCTGCCCGTAGAGTCCGCCGAGTATCTTGTTTAGCATGCTACTCCTATTCGATTCATTCGCCGTCCCTCTCTGGTCGGGAAGCGCGGTCATTACAATACGGAACCAACAGTAGCTACCAGCACGAGCCAGCAATTATTAGCGGTAATAATATCTCCAACACGATTCTCTTGGAATCACTTCACTGTCCATCGCCTCCATCGACTCGCTCGCGCAAGGCCGTCACCGACAAGAGAATCCGCCAGACGGGCATCATCTTAATGGATTCGATTGGAGCGGAGAAGGCTGGCTCACTGCTGTCGGCGCCGGCCGCGCGCGTTGCCTGCCGGTACAAACCTTTGGCTCAGACGAAACTGAAGCGCGAGCCGCCCTGCTCCACGCCGTACCAAGCGAGCGCGGTCGCGATGACCGTGTCATCGTGCAGGCCCAGCGGCGCGCCATAGCGATAACCGCCAGCGGGCAAGGTCTCCATGCTGTAATTCGCCAGTTCCGCCAGCAGCACGGGATCGTCCAGCAGCGCGAGATAAGTGCGTTCGATCGCCAGCGCCAGCGACTCAATCAAGGGTGATTTGCTCTTGGATGTCGTGACGAAGCTGCGCATCGGCAAGCCCTCTTCTTGCAGCGCTTCGATATTCGGCGCGCCGAAGCTGTTAGCTTCCGCCCAGATGACTCTCGGCCGCCAACGCTCCGCCAGCGTCCGCAAGCGCCCGCGCTGCAGGCTCCAGCCAATCTTGTGAAAACGGTCCAGCGCTACCATCTGACGCGTTGTGGCATCGATGATGGCGATGGCTGTGTAATCATGGTGGCGCCCCCAATCGACACCGGCGACGTAGATATGTCCCGCTTGCGGTTGGTCAACGCGAAGGGCGCGAACGGCGTCGCGGATGCCCCGGAACACCTGCCCGCTCTCGTCGCTGAACTGCGCTTCGTATTCTGTGCGCCAGATATGTTCAGTCGTCGCCCGGCGAATGCTTGCCAGTTCCTCGGGTTCGATCAGCGGGTTGGTTTCGGTAGCGAACTTGACAGACATCCACTCGCTTTCCTCATCCAACATGCCGAGTTTGAAGATCTCCCAAAACCAGTTGCGGCCAAAAGGCGTGCTCAGGAATAGCGCAGCCCCGCGCGTCGTGGTCAGCATCGGACGCACGATCTCGGGCCAGACCCGCGGTTCCATAAAAGCCGCCTCGTCCAGCACCGCCAAATCCAAACCTTCGCCGCGCAGACTGTCGGGATGATGTGTGCTGCGCACGGCGATCATGCCGCCTTCGGGGAAATCAATCCGGCGTTCGCCCTCGCTGAATGCGATTCCTTCAAGAAACTTGACGCTTGTCTTCAAGTCGCGCCAGACCTGGCTCGCCATCAAAAAGGTCGGCGCCAGCCACCAGGCCCGTTTCCGCTCCCCCGATGCCGCTCGCAGCAGCATCGTTTTGCCCAGCTCCGTTTTGCCCCAGCGCCTCCCGCAAGCGACCACCTTGAACCGCGCGGGGTGATCCAGCACTTGCGCCTGCCCAAGGTGGAGCATCCTGTACCTGACCGTCGTAGAAGAATTCGTGTCGGATGACTCTCTCTTCCGCCTCATCGATGTCGCCAATTACCTCCTCCAGTTTCAGCGCTTGACTGACCAGGCTGCTCAAGGCAGCAGCAAGTTGATTCAGCGGCGCTTTCTCCAGCGTCTCGTCATCCATCCGCGTCAGGATCGATTTTCCCCGCTCCAGCATTTCCAACTGCAGATTGACCTTGAGCCGTTCCCGCTGTCGAATCTGCTGTTGGCGGTAGCGTCGGCGAAGGTCGTCCTCCTGCCGCAGCCAATTCTGTAAAGTACGGCTTGGTATCGCCGCGGCATTGCTCACCAGCGCGACATCGCCGTCGAAATGGTCAATCTGATTCAGCGCATCTATCTTGCTATTAAGAGAGTAGCGTCGAGTCATCCGTTCTTCCCTTTGCCCGACTATTCATTTCAGACAACAGAAGAGACTCCCACAACTCGCCCTCCGGCTACTAACGGCAACGGCAGCGCAATCCGTCCGCGCGTGGGAATCTCTTCCTGTCCAAGCGCAATTTAGCACGTCTGTTCTATATTACGGTGACAGCATGTTCGCGGGTTGGGTGTTTATAACGGGGAATTACGCACAGGGCAGGTAAGGCGCAAGGCCGGACGGACGGTCAATCGCTGCTATAATCGGGACGGATTATGCATCGGCGAGACACAAATATGAGCACGCGCTACCCGGAGAAATACATCATCGGCTTGACCGGCAACATCGCCGTCGGCAAGAGTCTCGTAATGCAGATGTTGAATGAGCTGGGCGCGGCGACGATTGATGCCGACCGGGTGGCGCTTGGAGTCATGCTCAAGGGCGGAGGGGCCTACGATGCAGTCGTCGCCGCTTTTGGCGAAAGCATCCTGGACGCTGACGGCGAAATCGCGCGTGCTGCCCTGGGCAAAATCGTTTTTGCCGATCCCGTCAAGCTGCGGCAGCTGGAATCCATTTCTCATCCCGCCGTCCGCCGCCAAATCGACAGCATGATACGCGCCGCGGCGGAAGGCGTCATCGTGATCGAAGCGATCAAGCTACTGGAAGGCGAGCTGAAGAACGCGGTTGACGCGGTATGGGTGGTGAATGCGGCGCCAGCGACACAGTTGGCGCGGCTGATTACCGAGCGCGGCCTGACGGATAGCGAAGCGACGCAGCGAATTGCGCTGCAGAACAGTCAGGCCGACAAGCTGCGACAAGCGGACGTGATCATCGAGAACGACGGACAGTTGGCTGAGACGCGCGCGCAGGTACGGCAGCATTGGGCGGCGATTGGGCGCGAGTCAGCCCCCTGAGTCTCATGCGAGCGTTCAATACGAGCCCCCACCCCGGCCCCTCCCCCATAAAGGGGGAGGGGTGACTCGACGTGCGGATTAAGCAGGTTTATGTGCTTTTCGCATGAGCGCGTAATTCTATGGTGTCGGGTTCGGTCTTGGTTTATTCAGCACAGAGGCAGAGCGCGCACTGAGGTAGAGCGTGGTGTGAGCGAGCGTCCCAATGGGCCGCCCCTGCGGGATGGCGCTGTGTTATAATGCTGCGCCGTGTTGAACGGCGACGCCCAACAGGTGAATTACATGACGGAACTGACAGGCTTGACCATCGCGCAGGCTCTGGAAAAACTGCGTGCCCGCGAGATCAGCGCGGCCGAACTCACGGGGGCGCACCTCGATCAGATCGAAGCAAACGACCCGGCAATCGGCGCCTTTCTCACGGTCACCGCGGACTTGGCGCGGCAGCAGGCGCAGGCAGCCGACGAAGCGCGCGCCGCCGGCGCTGACCTTCCCCTGCTCGGCATTCCGATCGCGCTGAAAGATGTACTCTCGACCAAGGGCATCGAAACCACTTGCGGATCAAAAATCCTGAAGGGTTACCACCCGATCTTTGATGCCACCGCCGTCGCGCGGCTCTACGACGCCGGCGCGGTGATGCTGGGCAAGCTCAACATGGACGAGTTTGCCATGGGCTCCTCCACGGAAAACAGCGGCTTCTACCCCACCCGCAATCCCTGGAATCCGGATCGTGTGCCGGGCGGCAGCAGCGGTGGCAGCGCAGCCGCGGTCTCCGCCAATATGGCGATGGCGACACTCGGCAGCGATACCGGTGGCAGCATCCGGCAGCCGGCGTCATTCTGCGGTGTCTCCGCCATCAAGCCGAGCTACGGGCGCGTTTCGCGCTACGGCTTGATTGCTTACGGCTCGTCCTTTGACCAAACAGGACCCTTCGCGCGCAATGTTGAAGATGTGGCGCGCCTGCTTGGCGTCATCGCCGGGCATGATCGACTCGATTCTACCAGCATGCCAAATACCGTGCCGGATTATCTCGCCGGCATAAACGGCGATATTAGCGGCCTGAGGATCGGCTTGCCAAACGAGTACTTCGCCGAGGGCATACAGCCCGATGTCGAGGCGGCGGTGCGCCGCGCCGTGGCAGAACTCGAGGCGATGGGCGCCGAAATACACGAAGTCGGTTTTCAGCACGCCGATTACTGCCTGCCCGCCTACTACATCATCGCCATGGCGGAAGCCAGTGCAAACCTGGCGCGCTTTGATGGCGTCCGGTTTGGGGCGCGCGTCGAGGGCGCCGACCTGATCGACAGCTACAAGAAAACCCGCGGCGTCGGCTTCGGCGAAGCAGTCAAGCGGCGCATCATGCTCGGCACATACACCTTGTCCGCCGGTTACTACGATGCCTATTACGGCAAGGCGCAGGCTGTGCGCACGCTGATACGACGAGACTTTGATGAATTGTTCGAGCAGGTCGATATGCTGATCGCGCCGGTCGCGCCGACGACCGCCTTCAAATTCGGCGAGGTCACCGATGACCCGCTCCAAATGATCTTGGCGGATGAGTTAACGATCTCGGCGAATCTGGCGGGGATATGCGGTTTGAGTGTGCCTTGTGGTTTCGATGGGCAGGGCTTGCCCGTCGGCATGCAGATCCTGGGCGCGCCTTTCACCGAGGAACGCGTGCTGCGTTTGGGTCATGCTTATCAGCAGGCGACGGATTGGCATTTGCGGTCACCGGCGCTCGACGGTTAACTGGCTGTCTCAGTCCGTACTGATTCAATCGCATGGAGAGGGAGACCCAACGGGTCGCCCCTGCGGTTTTGCGATCGCTGGTTCGTCTGAATCTATATTGGGATGCGGCTCACCAGAAACGAGATGATGCTGGACAGGATGCTAACGATCACGGCGATTTGCCACTTCAGATTTCTGATATCACTACGGATTTCCGCCAGCAAGACCTTGATATCCGCGTACTCTCTCTCGTATTTTTCTTTGGTGACAAATGTATCCATACGCGTCTCCATTGTCACGAGTCGCTCGGAATCGGATTTCGTCCTCGCGTCGACCGCAATAAAATCCCTCCTGGTTTCACCCGCTTAGATTATCGTAAGTGCGCGGTTAAGCCAAGTGCTCGTAGATTAGAGCATGACGAGAATTCTTAAGCGGATCGGCTGATGCGCTATCCATCGGCAGTCGGTGTATTCAATACAGATGATGCTAGAATGAGGCTGCCCTAACACGAGGTCAGTTCAGCATGTGCGGAATCTGCGGTGTCGTCCATCTGGATGGCAAGCCCGTTACACACAACCTGCTACAAGAGATGAATGACCTGCTGCGCCATCGCGGACCGGATGGCGAGGGCTACTTCATCGACGACAATATCGGGCTGGCGATGAGACGTTTGAAGATCATCGACATCGCCGGCAGCGATCAGCCGCTCGTCAACGAGGACGAGTCGATACAAGTGATCTTCAATGGCGAGATCTATAACTATCGCGATTTGCGCAGCGCCCTCGCTTCCCGCGGGCATCGCTTCCGGACGGATGGGGATGGGGAGACAATCGCGCATCTCTTCGAGGACGCAGGCGCCGCCTTCCCGGAGCATCTGCGCGGCATGTTCGCTATCGCCCTCTGGGATCGGCGGCGTGGCAAGCTTGTGCTGGCGCGCGATCGCATGGGGCAAAAGCCACTCTACTACTATCACGATAGCGACGTCTTTGTCTTCGCCAGCGAGATCAAGGCGCTGCTGGCGCATCCGGCCGTACCACGCGAATCCCGATTCACCTCCGCTGATCCAAACGCCCTGGCGGAATACCTGAGCTTCGGCTACATACCCGCTCCCAATACCGCCTTCCGCGGCATTCAGATGCTGGAACCGGCATCGGTGCTGGAGATTGATCTGGCCGGCACTGTGCGCATCCAGCGTTACTGGGATTTGCCGAGTCTCGCCCTACCTGATATATCGGCAGAGGCCGATACCCACCTGGAGGCATTGCGCGAACACCTCGATGAAGCGGTCAAACTGCGGCTGATGAGCGATGTGCCACTGGGCGCATTCCTGAGCGGCGGCCTGGATAGCAGCTTGATCGTCGCCTTGATGCGCCGTCACAGCAATTCAGCGATCAAGACCTTCAGCATCGGCTTCGAAGGCGATGACAGCTTTGACGAGACGCCTTGGGCCGAACGCGTGGCTCAACATTTGCAGACCGAGCACCTCTCCTTTCGCGTCAAACCCGAGGCATTTTCGTTGTTATCCGATCTCGTATGGCAGCATGACCAACCCTTCGCCGATAGCAGCGCCATACCGACCTATCTGGTCAGCAAGATGACCCGTGAGCAAGTCACGGTCGGTTTGACGGGCGATGGCGGCGATGAGCTTTACGCCGGTTACGAACGTTTCTACGCCGCCGCGTTATTCCAGAAGCTTGCCTTCCTGCCGCGACCCGTTGCGAGTGGCGCGGCGGCATTACTCAAGCGGCTGCCCGAAGGCACTGCGTATTACGATCCGATCAAACGAGCGCGGCGCTTCGCACAAGCCGCCAGTAAACCCGTCGCTGATGCATACTTCGATCTCGTGCGTGTTTTCAGCGCCGACATGCTGGCCGAGATCAGTTCGGCGGCGAATCCCGGCGTCCCAAACTTGTCACGCTATCTTGATGGCGCAGGGAGTCATCAGGTTGCTGAATTGGTGGAAGCCAATATGCGTTCTTACTTGCCCGATGACCTGCTGATCAAGGCCGACCGCTGCAGCATGGGCGCATCGCTGGAGGCGCGCGCGCCATTCCTAGATCACAAGCTGGCGGAATACGCCGCATCGATCCCATTCAATCTGAAACTTAAAGGGTCTCGCACGAAGCATATTCTCAAAGAAGCGGCGCGCGGCCTACTGCCGGACGAGATCATCGATCGAAAGAAACACGGCTTTGGCGTCCCCTTGGGCGCCTGGCTGCAGCGCGATATTTCGACCGCTCGCGAGATGCTGCTCAACAGACGGGCACGCGAGCGCGGATTGCTAAACATGACGGCTGTCGAACGGCTCATCAAAGAGCATGAGACGGGCAGGACGGATAACAGTCGGCAGTTGTGGGCACTATTGACCCTGGAAGAGTGGCATCGACAGTTTATTGACGTATCGGCACTCGGGGCGCGAAACTAGCTGGACGCTCTATAGCGAAACGGACTGGACGCCTTGCCGCGCCTCATCCAGACGGCGTTTCCACTCGGCGTCCAGGTTCGGTGGAATCTCTGCGCAGCCGACGTACTCCAGCGTGAATGAGGCGGCGGCCGCGCCGTAGCAGCCGGCCGCCACGATGTCGCGTTCGCGGCAAAAGCCGACGAGGAAGCCACCGCAATAGGTGTTGCCCGCACCGGTCTGGTCGACGATATCGGTCACTTCTACGGCCGGAATGTAATACGCTTCTGTCGCGCCTTGCTGCGCCACCAGCGAGCCGAGGTCTCCCATGCGCAGGGCGGCCACCTGCACACCATCGGCCAGCAGACGGCGAATGAGTTCGACTTCGTCCTCAATGCCGTACATTGTCTGGGATTCGTGCAGGTTTGGCGAAATGATATCGGTGCCGGGAATTCCGGTCAGGAAGGCATCGTGATCGGCGCTGAGCATGAATATGCGCAACGGCTCCCACAGCAGCACTGCGTCCGGGAAACGGGCGCGCCAACTTTCGACATGCTGGGGACTGCGCAGGAGGGTCAGCCCTTGAACTGAGGTATAAGGGATATCCGCGCTGTCGGCCAGCGGGTGGTATACAAAAGGGTCGATGACGTCGACGCGAAAGATCTCGTTGCGCACGCCGTTCCACTCGAAGATCTGCCAGCCGCGCACTTGGGGATGGGAAGTCCATGCGAGGCCGGAAATATCGAATTCGGCGGCCAGCCGCGAGCGGATTTCGGCCGGCAGGTCTTCGCCCACCATGGCGACCAGCCCGGGCTTTTCGCCGGCGAAAGCGACGCCATAAGCCGCGTGTGTGCCGCCACCGCCGAGCACGCCCATGCTCGTGCGCCCATCGGGATAGACGATGTCATCAATGATGACGCTGCCGACGGCTAGGAAATCGGGAGTAGACATGGTTTCCTACCCCGCCCCCCGACCCCCTCCCCGAAGCATCAGGGAGGGGGAGACAAGGAGTATCGTCATAATTCGTCACTCTCTATCGTCTGAGTTCCGTGATCATGTGGCTGGAGCGGATTCTGCTGGCGCGATCAGCCCAATCGACCATGCGTCCGCCTTCGAAGCTGCGGAAGTAGGGGACGTCGATGGCTTTGGCGCGGGCCGCAGCAAAGAGCTCGCCCGGGATGCTGTAGACGATGGGCGCGTAACGCTCCGGCAGGCCGCGCGGGATCGGCAGCAGCGTGTCGACGTACTGCTGGATTTCGGTCGCGTCTTCGGTGGAGATGAGCGCGAGGGGACGGCCGATACTTTGAGCGGCGCGCGCCACCTCGGCCATGCGATCGGCATCGAAGCCGTTGGCGGAGAGCAGGATCGTCGGGATGTTGGTGGCATCGATGAAGAACTGCAGGTGCGACCATTCTTCTGTTTCCTGCGCCAGGGCGGGGTCACCGCTGGCTTCGAGGAGTTTGGCGGCGCTGAACATCGCCGTTCCGTAGAGCGGACCGGCGCCGATGAATTCAAAAATGGTGGCGTCGCGCCAGGTCTGGACGAGGTCATCGATGATCGGTTCGCAGACGTGAATCGTCTCTTCAATGATATCGGCCAGTTCGGCGATAGCGGCGCGTTCGGCGTCGGCAGCGCGGGTGGTCATTGCGCCGCGCACTTCCGCGATACGTATCGCCGCCATATACAGGGCGATTTGGGATGCCAGGTAGGAGCGGATGCCGGGTACGACCATGCCAGCCAACTCGTCGGGAAGCGGCGGCACAGCAGTTTCGAAAACCTTGTCAGCAACCTGTCCAAAGGGACCACTCGGATGGCCGGTCAGCGCGACGGCGACAGCGCCCGCCTTGCGCGCCATATCCAGCGCTTCGATGGTGCGGCTGACCTCGCCGGAGACGGAGACGCCGATGACGAGATTGGTTTTGGGACCGGTGTCGGGCAGGTAGCCGGCGGTGTAGCGGCTGAAGGGCAACGAGCTGAGGGCTTGGGTTGGGACGCCGGTGAGTTGATGGAAAGCCAGCTCAGCGCCGACCGGGGCGTGGTGACTATCGCCACAGCCGACCAGGTAGATGCGCTTGACGGCGGTGCAGGTTTCGAAATCGAAGGCGCGGCGGGCGGAGGCGTCGAAGGGTTGGGCGATGGCGCGGATGAGGTCGGGCAGGGTGTCGATTTGCTGGTGCATGGGCGAGCGGTCGGTCATGTCTTGTCATCCTTAGGTGTTGGTACTCAATGGTGCAAATGTAGCGCATATTGGGTCATAGCGCACATGGTGGTATTCTGTTTTCTTGCCTCAGAGACACAGAGGTAGTTCCAGGTTAATCATGCGAAATCGCGATCTGTGCAATTCTACCCCTTCCCCCGGCCCCTTCCCCGAAGCATCAGGTAAGGGGAGTTTTCTTAGCGGCCACGCGACTTTGAAGCCCCTCCCTCTTTATGGGGGAGGGGTTTGGGGTGGGGGTTAAGCCGTCTAGGCGGTTTGAGCGGCGCGCCATTCCGGCATCGTCTTGCTGCCCTTGCTGCGATTGCAATGCGTACAAAGCAGCTGCAAGTTCTCGAAGTGATCGGTGCCGCCGCGAGATTGCGGCAGGATGTGATCCACTTCCATCACCTTGAAGGGAAAATGCGTGTCGCAGCCGGCGCAGACGCCTTCCTGTTCGCCATAGAGGCGGTGGCGATGGGTGCGATAGTTGGGCAGTTGGCCGAGATCGGTGCGTTTCGGCAGAGTCTCGACGACATTTGCGCCGCCCCAGAGCGCGCCGCGATCTTCGGTTATGCGTTCGTTGACCAGTTTGACGGCGAGCGGCGAGAGGTCGATGCCGGCCCATTGGCGCTCGAGCCGGTCAGCCGCTACCATTGTTGTCGCGCAGCCGCAGAAGGGATCGAAGACGATGTTGCCTTCGTTGCTTGAGGCTTCGATGATTCGATCCAGTAGAGCGACAGGTTTCTGTGTGGGATAACCGATGCGCTCTTTGCTCTGTGGCTGCACTGGCTTAATGTCAATCCAAACACTGCCTAATGGATTGCCCTTCTGTTCGTCAAGGTAGCGTTTCAGTGCAGGAACATTTCCAGGTTTAGTTTGAATAACAATGCCGTCTTCGTAAGCCTTCTGCATTCTTTCTTTAGTCCAGCGCCAGACACGTGTCACACCGAGAAACTCGTAAGTTAGATTTGGGCGATTCTTGTTTGGGTTCACCAAATCGCCGTGTCGATATCGTCTACCCGTTCCTTCTTCGACATATTTGTAAAACTTCGAAACGTAGTCAGGATTGTGCGGGACAAACTGTGGATTCCAAGTCCACTCGTACGACTTGGAATAGCGCAGCAATATGTCGTGGTTGTTGGGCAGGTTTCTGCTTGTCAATCCTTTGGCATTCGTGCGCTTCCAAGTGATTTCATTGCGGAAGTTGCCAGCGCCGAAAATCGCGTCCATGAGCAACTTGAGGTAATGGCTCGCCGTCGGGTCGCAGTGCAGATAGATGCTGCCAGTCGGCTTGAGAATGCGCTCCATTTCGATGAGGCGCACCGCCATCATAATCAGATAGCTCATCATGCTTTTGCCGGAGGCGTTTCGCGCCGCCTCGATGACGCTGTAAGCGGCCGGGTTGCGGTCGGCCAGTTCGCCATGTTCGTGCACGTCGATGTCCGACAGCGTCCAGGTGTCTTTGAAGGCGGCGCCCGCGGCGATTGAACCGATGGGGGCGGCGTAATCTTGATTGGAGTTGAAGGGCGGGTCGAGGTAGATCAGGTCGACACATTCGGAATTGATTCCGCGCATGACGTGGAGATTGTCGCCAACCCAGACTGTTCGATTGGTGAAGTTTGCTTGCGCCATTTTCGTTTCCTGCGCGCCTGGCCGATGGCAAGAATGTAAACTCCCTCGGCGCGACTGTACAGGGGAGTTTCAGTATAGAGCGGCTAGAATATAGAAAGACCGACGGGCTACAGGACTTGGCAGATGAAAGCGGGAATCCAGTGCGCGGCCGAGACGATGTCGTGCAGGGCGGCGGTCTCCTCGGTCGTATGGGCGTTGGCGACGATGACGCCGCTCAAGCCGAGGCAGCGCGTCCAGGTGCTCAGCAGCATATCATCGCTGCGCGAGACGTAACTGTAGTTGAGGCGCACCGTGCCCGGTCGCGCTTCATTGACCTCAGCCGCCAGCGATTCCGCCAGCGCTTGATAATCCAACGGCACGACCGAGCCGCGCCCGGAGCCCGAGACAAAAGCGTGCGAAACGCCAACGCCCATGATGTGGCCCGTGGCTTCGTCGAGGTTGTGCCCATCGACATTGAAGAAGCCAAGCCGCGGTGGTTCCAGGACATGCGCCAGCCGCGAGGCGCCTTGACCGAATAGGCCGATCGGCGGACCTTCTTCCTGGTCGGTGAAGACGAAGATGACCCGGCGTCCCGCGAAGGGATCCGCGGCGTATTTGTTAAGCAAATGGGCGGAGACCAACAGCAGTAGCACGCCGATGCCGTTGTCAAAGCCGCTGCCAATGATTGAGCCTTCGCTGACTTTCGGCGTCGTGTGCGCCCCCACGATATCGCCCCAGGCAAGTTCGCCCGTCTCGGCGCGGAAGGTGATGCGATAGTCATCGCCTGCTGCTTGGAAGCGTATCACCCCGGTCGCTGTGACCCTCACGCGGCCGTCAACGTAGCGCAGGGCGCGAGCTGCGCATTCAAAGCCATCGCCCGGCACACGAATGGCGCAGAGCGGATACAGGGTCGCATCGGGCAGGTTCAGCACACGGTAGCAGGGTCGGTCCATGTGGGCGCTAACGAGCAGGTCGAGTGAGGCATTCGGATCGCCAAGTGCAATGGCGAGATTGCCGGTTGAGCCGATGGGCGCGCAGGTTAAGCCGAACTCAGTGGCGATGTCGCCGATGACCTCGCCGACGCTGCCGGGCAGGGTACAGCTGTTGGCCGGCGCCGGCGCATCCAACAGGCGCGACAGGCGGTCGAATAGCGCCTCTGGTGTGCAAGCGCGGTCGGAAGCGATGGCTTGAAGCAGATTTTGCGTTTGCAGAGTAATCGTCATCGTGTGGCTCCCTCAAGACTGCGACAGCGCGTCGACGAACAGTTGATAGACGCCATCCGTATCCAGCGCCTGTATAACGTTGACGTTTGCCGCATGGCGGCTGATGTCATTGTAATCAATGACGGTTTGGCCCCGCGTATGCTGGCCGGTCAGTTCGACTGTGACGAAGTACTTGCCACTCTCTTGAATCAGCTCGGGACGCAAGGTGATCGCCATCGCCAGCGGATCCGGCAGCAGGTAAGCGGGACGGCGGTAAGTCGTTTGCAAGCGCACGGCCGTCTCTTGCGATATCGCTTTGAAGAAGCGTCCGTTGACCGTGTCGATCTCGCAGAGCGCGTTGAATTTATCCCAGACGAATCCGTGGGCGAGTGTCGTCTCCCAGCTGAGCATGATGGATTCCGGGAAGGCTGCCAGCGTGATATGAGCCGCTTCCGGATCGGTATAGATATTGTATTCCGCCGTAAGATTGGGCGTGTTGCCATGCGCGGCGATGGTACCCCCCATGAAGACGAATTGCTTGATCCGCGCCGGAAAGTCGGGATCGAGCCGGACCGCGGCGGCAATATTGGTCAGCGGACCGAGGGCAATGATAGTCAGCTCGCCTGGATACTCGCGGGAGAGACGCAGCAGCGCGAGCACGGCGTGTTCGTCCTCGATTTCGCGAGTCAGCGCGGGGCGGTCGCGGTAATTGCCCAAGCCATCGCCGCCGTGGAACTCAGCCGCGTCTTCCCATGCGTGGATCAGCGGGCGGTCGAAGCCGGCGTAAACAGGCACATCGCGATTCATGACTTGCAGGATGGTGAGTACATTCGGATTAACCTGGCGAATGTGCACGTTGCCGGTCAAGGTGGTGATGGCGAGGACATCGACGCCGGGGTGCGAGAGAGCGAGCAGTATTGCCTGTGCGTCGTCAACGCCGGCGTCCGTATCGATGATCAGCTTCATGTTAACCGCACTTTCGATTGCATCGAGCGCTACAAAGACTATACCCACAAAGGCGCTAAGGGCACAAAGATTTCTGGCCACAGCGGCACAGACGCACAGAGAATGATCGCCTTGCCATGCTAGAATGAATATCGGCACCGACGAGGCGAGAGGGGTCATCATTTTGAGTCAACGCTTAACGCTGGAGCGCCTTCCCTGGTATTGGCTTTTGCCCTTGGCGTTCTTGCTCGTCGGCACACTTTACCTCTACGCCGCGCCCAACTTCGAAGCATCAGACACGATACAGCATGTCGGCGTCATCAAGTGGATCGCCGATCACGGGACGCTGCCGCTGCAATCGGCAGATCACGAGCACATACACGGACAAGAGGCGAGCCAGCCGCCGCTGTACTACCTCTTGATGGCCGGCATCTTCAGCGCAATGGACACGGCGGACTTTGATGATCGTTTTCTGCCCAGTCCATTTCCAATCATTGGCGACCCCCTGCAACCGGGCAACAAGAATCTGCTCATTTACAAGCAGGTCTATCCACCCGATGGGCGCGGCTCCTCGCTCGCCTTATACCTCATTCGCTTCGTGTCGCTCTGCATGGGCGCGGTGACAGTCGGCGCTGTCTATCGGTCGGCGCGCACCCTTATGCCGGGCAATGTCGGCTTCGCGCTGCTGGCGACCGCCTTGACCGCCTTCAATCCACAATTCCTCTTCATCAGCGCATCGGTCAGCAATGACACGCTGGTGAATATGCTGGCGGCGCTGATCACCTGGCAGATGTTGATCATGCTACGCGACGGCTTCCAGACCCGGCGCAGCTTGATTCTGGCGCTGCTGATTGCGCTGGCGGCGCTGACCAAACTCAGCGGACTTGTCGTGGGATTTGTCGTGGCGCTGGCGGCATTCTGGCTCCTTGTTCGCACGCGCGACCGGCGCGGATTCTTCGTCCTGGGCGGCGCGATGCTCGGCTGCTGCCTGGTCATCGCGGGCTGGTGGTATGTCCGCAATCTCACGCTCTATGGCGAGCTTTTTGGCACAGTGACCATGCTTGATAATTTCGGACGCCGATCCATCAGCCTGGGGCAGCTGATCCTGGAAGAGTTTCAGGGCTTGCGCATCAGTTATTGGGCGGTCTTCGGCGCTTTCAACATCGTCGTTGATGACATCTTCTATCTGGTGATGGATGCGCTGACCTTGATCGGCGCCGCCGGACTCATTCGCTATCTGTGGCAGAATCGCAAATCCTCAGCCATCATCTCCGCCTGCGCTTTCCTCGGGCTGGTGTTGGCGCTGGGAGCGGCCATGTTAATGTGGTGGAGCACCCAGACCTGGGCCAGCACGGGACGCTTGCTCTTCCCCTACATCACGTCGGCGAGCATTTTCCTGGCGCTGGGCTTGACCGCGCTGCGGATTCCGCCGCTTCTGATCTGCCTGCCCCTACTCGTCTTCAGCCTGTTCGCGCCCATTCACTATATCATCCCCAACTACGACCACCCGCCGGCGCTCGAGGCGCTGCCCGCATCCGCCGCCGTCGCCGTTGTCCAGTGGGGTGATCTGCGACTGACCGGTTACGAAATCCCGCCGCCTCAGACCTGGTCGGCCGGCGCGGAGATACCGGTCACGTTTTATTGGCGTGCTGAGGCCCAGTCGCCGCTGGCCTACGCGCTGGTGCTGAGTCTGGTGGATTCGGCGGGAAACGTGATCTCCAGCTTCGAGACCTGGCCCGGTTGGGGGACGATGCCCCACCCCTGGATGCAGCACCATACGGACTATCAAGACGAATACTTTATGCGGATTCCCCCCGATGCCGAGGGATCGGAGGAGATTCTTCTGGACATCCGCTGGTATGTCTTTCCTGATGGCCCTGATTTGCCGGCGCTGCTGGAGTCGGGGATGGAGGCGGAGTCGCTTGTTCTGCCGCTGGGGACGCTTGTGGGGGATTGAAAGTTTCTATTTACCACACAGGCACAGAGGGCGCCGAGGTTTTGGGCTGGCGACCCAAGATTCGCCCCTACACGTTGCCTGCGCGCAATGCTGTCAAATCTGCGCCTGTTCTACGCCAGGTTTTGCCGAAACGAATTCCGCTGGGTATAATGTGTGAATCAGATATGAATCTGATTCAACGAACAATTAAGCGGAGGAAACAAATGAAAAAGCTAAGTTTATTGCTCGCAGTGATGCTCGTGTTCTTGATGGCGTTCTCAGCCGTCGCCCAGGACGAGCCGCTGAAGGTCGTATCGGTGATCAACGGTACGCTCGGCGACAAGTCGTTCTTTGATAGCGCCCAGCGCGGCATGGACGCGATCGCGGACGAATATGATATCGATATCGACACGGTCGAGCTCGGCATCGACCCGGCCAATTGGGAACCGGGTTTGCTTGATGTCATGGCCGATACCGATTCCTACGATATCCTGATCTCCGGCACCCACCAGATGGTCGACTTCCTTGCGGCGAATGCGCACAACTATCCGGACAAGTACTTCATATTCTACGATGCGGGCATGCCCTACGATAACATGGAAGTCTGTGTCGAGGGCTGCGCCAATGTCTATTCGATGATGTATGCGCAGAATCAGGGTTCCTTCCTGGCTGGCGTTTACGCCGCCGCCATCACCACCAGCATGATGGAAGGCACGAATGACGCGCCGATCATCGGTTCGGTCGGCGGGCAGCAGATCCCGGTCATCGACGATTTCATCGTCGGTTACGAGCAGGGCGCTTGCCTGGTCAATCCGGATACACAGAGCATCGTGCAATACGCCGGCAGCTGGGACGACCCGGCGCGCGGCAAGGAGATCGCTTTGGCTATGTATGAGCAGGGCGCGGATATTGTCTTCCAGGTTGCCGGTGGCACGGGTGTTGGTGTCTTCGAAGCGGCGCATGAGCAAGGTCGTTTCGCCATCGGCGTCGACTCGGATCAGGCGATTATCATCGCCGAGACGAATCCCGGCCAAGCCGAGCGCATCCTGACCAGCATGTTAAAGAATGTCGACAACTCGATCATGCGCGCGGTCACCTTGCACCTTGAAGGCACCCTGCCCTATGGTGGCGCCGAGATCCTCGGCATTCCCGAAGGCGGCGTTGGGCTGGCCAAGAACGACTTCTACGATGCGGCCACTTCCGACGAGATAAAGGCGATGGTGGAAGCGGCGGAAGCGGCGGCCGTCAGTGGCGAGATCGAGGTCCAGACGGTCTTCACCAGCGAGGACATGATGGCGGCGGTTGGCACGGCTTGCGCCGATATGCCGACTGGCGGCATGACCATCGACGATCTGATGATGGACGATATGTAGGGTAGGGCTAGTCCCTCCCCCCGGCCCCTTCCCCCAAAAGGAGGGAAGGGGAGTTAACCACGGCCCATATATAAGTCCCTCCCTCTTCATGGGGGAGGGGTTTTGGTGTGGGGTGGAAAGCAGAATGGATACCCTCCGTCCCACTGTACCGGGCTTGATGCTGGGAAGCATGCAAGCGATGTCAGATGTGTGTTAAAGTATAAAGTGTTCGGGTAGCGCAGAGGTAGCTCTGATGAGGAAGCCATTAGAGAAAGAATACGAATATTACCTCAAGAACCGCGAGAAACTGGCTAGAGAATATGATGGCAAATTCGTCGCGATAAAGGGCCAGGAAGTGCTTGGAATTTATGATGACTACATGGCGGCTGCTAACGCTGTTTATGTGGATCACGAGCGCGGCACGGTTCTAATGCAAGAAATTAGTAAAGACCCTGAGGCACTTGCTCTTTTCCTAAACACGCCCAACATAGCAATTCTTCAATGACGTCAAGACGGCATAGCTTTACGATTAAAGCTAACGCAATACAAGACAAACTCATATCGCCATGCTCGATTTATGCAGCCTGGACACCAGAACGTGCGACGCTACAACCCCCACGAAGACAGTTCAACGCATTATGGGACACGGGCGCTACGGGTAGCATGATTACCAAGCGAGTTGTTGAAGATCTCGGTTTACAGGTTGAGGGGTATACAACCGTATATCACGTCCAAGGCGAGGCAGAAAGCGTCCCGCTTTTCTACGTTAATCTTGTGTTGTTTAGAAACTTTCATTTTGCAGGTGTAACAGTAGTTTTGGGCGAACTCCTAGACACCGACGTATTAGTCGGCATGGACATTATCAATAAGGGCGACTTCGCTGTATCGAACAGAAATGGTGCGACTTCATTTTCGTTTCGCATCCCGTCTGTTGAGAACTTCGACTTCGCCGCGGAAGACAACATTACGGATTCAAGCGCCCCCGCTGGAAACGGCGACCATGAGTCTTGGTAGAATCATGTTCTCTGTGCCCTCTATGCCGGCGGTCAATGTCTACGAGACTTCTGTGGTGAAAAAATGCCCATAATCGAAACCCAAAGTATTCACAAGATTTATCCCAACGGCGTACACGCCAACGATGATATCAGTTTCTCGGTCGAGCAGGGCGAAATCCACGCGCTGGTCGGCGAGAACGGCGCCGGCAAGACCACCTTGATGAAGATCCTCTATGGCTTGGAAGATGCCAGCTCCGGGCGTATTTTCATCCGCGAGCAAGAGGTTGAAATCGGCAATCCACAAGACGCCATCGAGCAGGGCATCGGCATGGTGCATCAGAACTTTATGCTGGTCGATTCCTTCACGGTAGCGCAGAACATCATCCTCAATCGCGAGACCAAACAAGGCATCCGCATAGACTTCCAGCAGGCTGTTACCGATACCGAGTCGCTCTCGAAGGAATATGGCTTAAACGTCAATCCCAATGCAAAAATCGGGGATATTCCGGTGGGCATGCGGCAGCGGGTGGAGATCCTCAAGGCGCTGTATCGCGGCGCCGAGATTCTCATCCTCGATGAGCCGACCGCGGTGCTGACGCCGAGCGAAACGCAGGACCTCTTCGCGGCGATTCGCAATCTGGTCGAGGGCGGCAAAACCGTCGTCTTCATCACGCACAAGCTGAAAGAAGTGATCGAGATTTCCGACCGCGTCACCGTGATGCGGGATGCGCGCAAGATCGGCACGGTCAACACCGCCGAGACGGACGAGCGCGAGTTGGCGCGCATGATGGTCGGGCGCGAGGTCTTCATGCAGGTCGAACGGCCGGCGGTGAAGCGGGGCGAGTCAGTGCTGCAGGTTGACGACCTGACCTACGCCGATGACAGCGGGCATCAACTGCTCAAGCGCGTCAGCTTCCATGTGTATGAGAACGAGATCCTCGGCATCGCCGGCGTCGAAGGCAATGGACAGACCGAGTTGGCCGAGGTGCTGACCGGCTTGCGGCCGCCGACAACGGGCGAAGCCTACATCAGCGAGGAGCAGATTCTCGGGCGTGGACCGCGCTCGGTGCGCGAGCATCAGGTGGCGCATATCCCGGAAGATCGCCTGACCAACGGGGTCGCATTGGCCACATCGATTGACGACAATTTGATCATTGACCGCTATTATCGCGAGCCCTTCACGCGGCGCGGCTTGCTGAATATCAACGCTATCGTTGATAACGGCGCAAGCCTGATCCGCGAGTTCAATATCATCGCGCCGAACGGGGCGATTCCGGTCAATGCGCTCTCCGGCGGCAATATGCAGAAGGTGGTGGTGGCGCGCGAGCTTTCGTCTTCGCCGCAGCTGCTGATTGCCGCGCAGCCGACGCGCGGCGTCGACATCGGCGCGATCGAGTTCATCCATCAGGAACTTGTCGACCAGCGGACGCAGGGTCTGGCGATCCTGCTGATTTCGGCGGATTTGCAGGAAGTGATGAAGCTGTCCGACCGCATTATGGTGATGTATGAAGGCGAGATCGTCGGCATCTTCCCCAATGACGAGAGCTTGACGGAAGAGCGTATCGGCTACTACATGCTCGGGGCGGAGCGCCAGCCGGCTGAAGAAATGGAGCAAAACGCATGAGCGCCAGGCGAAAGCAAGAGCCGAGAGACTCGAATCCTGCCCTAATCGCGATGAGGAAGCACCTGCTCATGATCGTCGGCGGCATCGCCGGCATCCTCGTGACCCTGTTCGTCACCAACAATTTGTTTGGCGGCTCGCTGGAGAAGATGACGGGCACGACCGACTGGCAGAACATCCTGCTGGTTAACGTGCTGGTCGGCGCTTGTATTTTGCTATTTGTGGTGGAGCTGCGGCGGGGGGCGATCCGCGTCATGCTGACCGTGATCGTGGCGCTGCTGCTGGGCTTTCTCGTCACCTTCATTTTCAATCTGGATGCGGCCGAACGCTTCGGACAGGGCCAGTTTCGCGTACAGGTGGTATCGGATGCCGAGCCGACCGAAAATGACGATGTCGACTTGGAATACAACACGCGGCGCGGCGGTCACTTCAACAAACCGAAAGTGGTGGCGCCGGTCAGCGAAATCGCCTGGACCTTCGCCGGAAGCGCGGGCGACAGCGTGTCGCTGCTGGCTTACGCCAAGAATCGGCGCTCGGAAGTGGACCTGCTGGTGCAGCTGCGCGACGACTCGGGTTCTGTCCTCGCGGCGAGCACATCAGCGACTGAGCTGCAAGTCGAGGAGACATTCGACGATCTTGTGAGTGTGCGGGACGCTGTCATCGAGGGTTTTGAACTGCCGGCCGATGGCGTCTACACTGTTTACGCGCGTCCGGAGGATATTGAGACCGGCACGGTTCTCTCCGAGGCGATGAGCCAATCGCAACTGGCTTTCGAGGCGCTGCTGCTGGGCCCGATCGAGCGGGTGAATCGCTGGGGGGTTTGGATCCAGGACGCGATTACCTTGATTCTGCTGGGCCTGTCCTTCGCCATCGTCTTCCGCGCCAAACAATTCAGCCTGGGCGCCGAGGGACAGCTGTACTTTGGCGCCTTGGTCTCCGGCATTATCGCGCTCAATTCACCGCACATACCCGGTGTGATTCTCATTCCCTTTATCATCCTGGCATCGGGCACGGCCGGCTTCATCTACGGCTTGATACCGGGTGCCTTGAAAGCCTACCTGGGCGCGAATGAGCTGGTCTCGACGCTGATGCTCAATGTGGTTGCGACGCGCTTCTTCGAGATGGTGCTCAACTTCCAGCTCAAGCCGGCGAATGCCGGATATATCGCGTCAGCCAAATTCACGGACAACGCCATCTTGCCGGTCATCGTCGAGAGCACACAGGTGACAGTCGCCGTCTTTCTGCTGGTGATAGTGATCTTAATCTCCGGGCTCCTGATCCGCCGGACGCCGTTGGGTTACGAGATTCGTATCATCGGCTCGAATCTGCGCTTCGCCGAATACGGCGGGGTCAACTCGCGGCGCACGATCATGCTGGTGATGGCGATTGCCGGCATCGTGGCCGGTTTGGCCGGCATGCATCTGGCGAATGGCATCCACCGCCAGTTGATCCTCAATATCTCGTTTGCGTTGGCATTTGAAGGGGTGGTGGTCGCTTTGCTGGCGCGCTTAAATGTGCTGGTGGTGCCATTCACCGGCTTGCTCTACGCCTACCTGCGGGCGGGCGCGCAATTCATGGAGCGCGATGCCAACGTCAGCTTCGAAGTGGTGCGCATGATTCAGGCGATCATCATCTTGCTGATCACGGCGGAGGCGCTGGTGACCTTCTTCCAGGCGCGGCAGAAACGGGCGGACATTGACGAAAGCGGGCACGCCGTTGAAACACTGGAGGGCGCCGATGAAAGCTAAGGTATTTCGTAAGCGCCAACCGCTCCTCCCGGCTCCCTCCCCATTGCAATTGAGAGGGGGAGCGCGTATTGCGGTCATGGAGGGTGGCGATGTTTGAAAATGTCATTGACGGGATTTTCAGCGCGTTATTCCTCACCGCGATCCTGCGCGTCACCACGCCGATCCTGTTGCCTTCGCTGGGCGCCTTGATCTCGGAGAAAGCGGGCGTGCTCAATATCGGGCTTGAGGGCATGATGCTTTCTTCCGCTTTCACCGGCGTCGTGATCAGCGCCTATGCTCAAGACTGGTTCGGCTTCGAAACTGGCGTGATTATCGGACCGTGGCTGGGCTTGCTCTTGGGCGTTTCCGTTTCGCTCTTGCTTTCGTTTGTATTGGCGCTTTTCCATCTGGATTTGAGAGGCGATCTCTTCCTCTCCGGCATAGCGCTGAATATCTTCGGCTCGTCGGCCACTGTCGCCATCATGTACGAATTGACCGGCGACCGCGGCAACACCAGCACACTGGCGAGCTTGCAGATGCCTTTCATTCAACTTCCGGAGCTCATCAACGAGATTCCCTTCATCGGCGGCTTCATCTTCGGCGTCTTTGACAATCAGAGTGTGATGACCTGGATCGCTTTCATAGCCGTCTTTTTCGTGACCTTCTTCTTGTACCGCACGCCGGTCGGCATGCACTTGCGCGCGGTGGGAGAGAATCCGGAAGCGGCGGCATCGGTCGGCATCAATGTCAAGCGCGTGCGCTATATGGCGCTGATGATCAGTGGCATTTTCGCCGGCTTGGGCGGCATCCACATGAGCATGGGCTATTTGCAGCTTTTCAACCGCGATATGACCACCGGACGCGGTTTCATCGCGCTGGTGACGCCGTCGCTGGGCGGTGGCACACCGGGCGGCACCATGATCGCCTCGCTGGTATTTGGATTCTTTGACGCGCTGGGCATCCGCATCGGCTCGCTGGAGATTCCGGCGCAGCTGCCGCAATCGATTCCCTATTTCGCGACCGTGCTGGCGCTGGTGATTTATGCGCTGCAGCGGCGCATCTCGCAGCGGGTCAGCGAAATGCGGACCGCCTCGGGCGCAGCTTTCGATGCCGCCTTTTGGAGCTCGATTCAGCGCATCAGCATTCTGCATATGCTGCTGATGATGTTCGCCGTCATCGGCGTGGTGACGAGCGGCGCGATCCTGTCGGCGCCAAAAGGCTTTGGCGAGGCGGAGACCGCGCTGCCGATTGGACTGGTGATCGGCCTCGTTTCTATCATTCTCTTCCTCATCAGCCTGCCCTTCGTCAGGGATATCTTCCGTATTCAGAAGCGCTGGTCGATGAGCGCGCTGGTGACGATCCTGTCGCTGGGCATTTATCTGACGCTGTTTTTGGCGCTTTTCCTCGAGCCGCTGCTGGCGCTGGTGGTTGCCTTGGTGTTGAGCGCGCTGGTCTGGTATATGATTGGCGGGCGCGTTTTGATGCGGGCGGAATGAGAATCAGCAGGGGCGGCCCGGCGGCTTGCGCAAACTAGCTAATCCGTTGATCTCGGCGGTGTATCTTGTTCACCCGGCCTAATAATTTTCTGCGTAAAGACAAAAACGGCGTCCAGGATCAAAACCGCAGCTCCAGCAATATCTTTATCGTTGGCGACCAAAATGAGCCCACCGATCAAGGCGATAAGCGCCATGCTGCCGCCGATTAATTGGCCTCGTCAGGTGACAGTCGATGTCTCTGCAATTAGCTGAAGAGTTATTCTGGTGTTATCTTCTTGCTCTTTCTGTTCCAACGCCTTTATATGTCGGTGGCGCTCTTCATATATCGGCAAGAGACGTTCATCAAATTGTACAGCGGAGAATTCAGCGTGGACTTGAGGCGAGTCATCATCACCTGGAGTATCGTCGTACGCGCCTCTTTCAGAGAGCATTAGTCCAGATGCTCCGCGAGCAGTCTTTGATATTCTCCATTGACCGTAGCTACGCTTTCTCTGATCGATTCCTCGGCACTGGGTCGAGGCCGCGATATGACCGTCAACCATTGGCGGTGAATCCGCTCGTACATTCTTAAGCCGTTTGCCCCGTAGATGTCCAACGCAGTGGTCATACCGGTAAGGAACGGTCGTCTTGGCAAGACGCTTTCAGCCTCGAATTTATTCATTTTGGCGCCTCCGTTACAAACAGCGGTACTCGGTAAGCGTGCAGCATATACATTCATTATTTACGCCGCAACATAATAACCGATACCAGTGAACATGTGCAACGTCTACAAGCTTTAGCCAGATCGAGTTGCATCGTTCTTTATGCCAAAACAGTATATATCGCGGATTCTTCTAATTCAGAAAGAGTCGAAACGCTCAAGTTCGATTGGTTCCGGGACCTGTCATCCATTGGAGCAGCGTACGTCAGAGCCGTCTCAAGGCATCCCGCGCCGCTGGATTGTCGATTCGCTTGAGCGCCTCCCGCGCGAACTTGCGCACACCCGGGTTCCCATTCTGCAATGAATTGATCAGCGCTGGCACCGCCCGCTCGCTGCCGATCTTGCCCAGCGCTTTGCAAGCGGCCCGCTTGACCGCATTACTGGGGTCGAAGAGCGCCTGCGTCAAGCCGGGAACCGCCGGATAACCGATCTGGATCAAGGCGCCGGTGATGCCCGCCCGTAAGAACATATCATTGTCGCGCAAGGCGGACAGCAGGGTCGGCACCGCAGCTTCTGCTTCATCGCCGATCCGCCCCAGCGCCTTAGCCGCCAAATAACGCGTGCCCGGGTCGGCTTCACGCACCAGCTCGGTCAGATGTGGCACCGCGGGCGCGTAACGACTTTCGCCCAGAAACACAACGGCGGCAGCGCAGCGATGCGCATCACCGTCCGTCTGCAATTCCAGCAAGGCTTCTTCCGCCGTTGTAAAGGCGGCCATTTGATTGCCCTTTCCGAGAGTTGTGCGTGTATGGGTCAGCGCTGCGGCTGGATTCTAGCAGAGCGATTAACGAAATGACACGGGCGCGCGAATGGATCCTGCCGACCAGCAGCCAGGTTAGCGGGAGGTGCCCGGTTACGCACGGCGGGCGACCCACCTGGCCGCCCACGATTGATATTAACACTTGGCAAAATGCCGAGCTTACCAGCCGATGCCCGAAGTCGCCGAGGGATCGGCGGGTTGATTGCGGAAACGGACTTCGAAATGCAAATGCGGTCCGGAAGAATTGCCACTGCTGCCGACATAGCCGATGACTTGCCCCGCAGCGACCGTCTGCCCGCAGCGGACGGCGATGCTGCTCATGTGACCATAAAGGGTCGACCAGGCGCCGTGCCCGATGACCACCGTGCTGCCATAGCCCCAATTGTTCCAACCGGCATAGAGAATTGGACCGCCGTTGGCCGCGTAAATTGGCGTGCCAATTGGCGCCGAGATGTCGATGCCGCTGTGCCCGGCGTAATAGCCGCGGACGTAAGTGCCGTTGGGTAAGGGATTAACCCAGGCTGTGCCGCCGCCGGAGCGACTGCCGCAGCTGAAGCGGCTGCCGGGGTCGAAGGCGACCACGTTTCCGGCGCTATCCTGCTGAACCGGCGCGTTCCAAGTGATGACCTCCCCTTCCCCGCCCGGGATGAAGACGAAGAAGTTGCTGGGCAAGAGCGTTTCCGGTGAGACATCAGCCAGGTTATTCGTCGGCGCGTCAATGATGGCATAGGGATCATCAACACCGTATTGCGCGGCAATATCACGGATGTCTTTGCTCTGCGTACGCAGCACCTTGTGGCAAGCGCCATCCGCCGGCGGGATCGTCACGGCATCACCGGGACGCAAAACCAGCGCCAGGCGATAATCATTGCACCAGGCGATCGATTCGCGATTTAGCCCGTAACGATTTGCGATGCCATCGATCGTATCGCCGCGCTGCGCGATGTAGGCGGTCATCTTCGTGCGCGCGCGGTTGGGGATGATCGTAAACGGATCGTAGCGGATGTCGGCCGCGCCCACTTGTGCCGCGCCTTCGACCAGCTTGAGTGGCGTCGCCAGCAGCGCCGCAATGTCCGCCGCGCTCAATGTCGGCAACGCGCCCGCTGGTTCCGGCGATGTGTTCGCAATTGGCGCAGCAGCGATGACTGTCTCGGGCAGCAGGGTCCGCGTCGGCGTCGCCTGGCCATTGGTTCCAACAGAATCCGCACTCGCCTCGCTGACGGGCGGTGGCGCCGAAACGACCAAGAGCCCGGTCGCGACGATGAGACCGAAGGCGGCGATAAGGCAGAACCAGCCGAAAAGCCGGCGCCATCTCGGAATGATTGCACGCCGTCCATAAGGCGTCAGGCGCGTCGGCCTGCTTCCTTGATAGGCGGAGAAATTGCTCATGGGTCCTTGGCCGAGGGTGTCTTACAGTGCATTTAGACTAGCCGACATCGCCCGTCGGGTCAAGCAAGCGCAGGCGACGCGTCGGCTTACTCGCGCGCCGGCCCCAAGTGAATCACATCGATGGCAAAGGGCAATTGCGGGCGCGTGCCAAAGCCCAGGCTGAATTGATTCCAGTTGGTGACATATAGCCGTTTGCGCGCGGCATCGTAAGCGACATCGCTGGCGCCGCGGAAGTCTTGCGCCAGCATAACCAAATCGCCATCAACAAGCTGAGCCACCCGATTCCAAGCCAGCAGCGCCAGATAAACCTCACCGTTTGGCGCAGCAGCAACGCCATCAAAACCGTAACCGTTCCGCGCCTCATCGCCGAAGAGTGAAACCGTGCCGCTGACCGCTTCATTCAATTCCCCCGCGTCGGCAGGCACGCGATATACCGCATCGCCGGCGCTGTCAGTAATGACGATGCCATTCTGCGCCGCATCATATGCCAGGCCAGTCGGCGATGCAGCCGTCCCGACAGGTGGCCGCCACCACACACCCAGATTGCGCCCGTCGCTGCTGTAGCGCCAGACGCGCGCCGGATCCCGGTCGCTGACATAGATGATGCCACTTAAGTCCACAGCGATGTCATCCGGCAGCATTACGCCAAGCGTTTCGCCGGCCGGAATCTCAACGATCGCGTTCAATTCGCCCTCTGCATAGCGCCAAATCACAGCGCCCTGCGCAGCCAGCGGCTTTATGCGATCCAGGATGAAAAGCGCGCCGTCAGGCGCCGCATCCAGGCCGGATACGGAGCCGATGCGTTCGCGCGCTCCCAAAAGCTCCCGCGTTTCGCCATCCGGGCTGATCGACCAGAGCGCGCCGGTCTCATAGCTGCCGGTATAGAGTGTGCCGTCAGACGCAATAGCCAGCGCCGCCGGATAGGCATCATCATCGGGCAGCGTCGCGAACTCCGCGACCTTGATGCCGTCGGCGATTGCTATGGCTTGCGAACGCGGTGCCGAGCCGACGACCCACCAGGTCATCGCCACGATCAAAACAGCGCCGACCGCCAGTGCCAGCAGCAGGAAGAGCAGCGCGCGCAGACGGGTGAAGCGAGCGGGTTTGGGATCAGGTTCGGACACTAATTCTCCAAAGGTGGACAAGCCAACATCGTCAGTCATTCTAATTCAGATGAGCCTTCGCTGACTATACGGAGGCAAATCCCTTAGTGGGCATGACTGCGGGAGCGCATTAAAATCTGAGAGTATTCAATGTGTGCGAAACTATGGGAATAACTGAATATGTTGGAAAAGCTTCTACCGCGCCAAGTTGCCAACAACTACCGCGGTCACCCGCTGGCGAAGTGGGCGCTGGTGGCGCTGACTGCAATGACCGTCGCACGCAGCCTGATTCACATGTTCGCCGAAGACGGCGGCGCCCAGAGCATCGCCTCGATTCCGCTCGCTAAATTTACAGCCGCTGGCGCCGATGCCTTAATCACGCTGTTTGCCTTGTGGGGCTTGTCGCAGTTGATAATCGGGCTGGTCGATGCGCTCGTCCTTTGGCGCTATCAGTCCCTCATCCCATTGATGTACGTCATTTTCAGCTTCGAATACTTCATGCGCTTGATCGCAAATGCTTACTCGCCCGGCCTTGAGACCGTGCATACCGCGCCGGGCGCCATCGGCAATGTCATTCTGCTGCCGCTTGGTCTGGTGGCGCTCTTCTTGTCACTGCGCAGCGATTAAGCGAGCAGTTCCGTGCCCGGCACGCTGACCGGCGTCTTGCCACTCGCTTCAACCTTCCCCAAAACCACCTCAGCCGCCGCCCGCGCCGCGCAAGGTCGGAAGCTGAAACTGCACACGTAGGTCCCGATCTCGGGGAAATCCGCCAGCTCGTAGGGATCGCGCAGCGCCACGACAATCAGCCGTTCCTGGGCGACTTCGTGCAAAGCCCGCACGATGCTCGTCTGAAGCGACTGGTCGAAGTCCAGGCCGGGCAAGGTATAATTCTCCGTGACCGCGATGACGACGCCATCAGGCCCTATCGACTTCACATTGAAGTCTTCGGCGGACACGATGACTGCGGATTCGCATCCCAGCTGCATCGTCTCGGCGAATACATCAAATGCCGCCACAGCCTGATTGGGTCCGATACCGCGCGTATTGGTCAAGACATCGTAGGCACTGCGCTTGGTCGTGTTGACGATGGTGAGTGACCCAGCCGGATCGATAGGCAGGAGATCCTGCCGATCCCGGACGATGCTCACCGCCCGACGCGCCACATCCAACTCGATGGCGCGATGCGCGTCCCCGCCCACCTGAGCAACATTTTCGGGCCGGGGTTCCGCTGAAAAGCCCGCCTCTTTCTTGAGCCGCAATATCCGCCCGACCGCGTCATTCACGCGCTCGGCGCCGATTCGACCGTCCTCGACCGCCTCAATGATCGCCCGAATAAGCGCCCGCTGGTTTTCGAGATACTGGCTGGCGTCGTGGTCATAATGTTCTTCCGCCAGCATCATTAGATCAACGCCGGCGTTGAAGCCCTGTATCGCTGCATCTGCCGGGTCGTAGTTGCGTTTCATCGAATGCATGTTCATGCTGTCGGAGACGATCATGCCCTCAAAGCCAAGATCGCCGCGCAGCAGATCCCCCAGTATGAGCGGCGACAGCGTGGCCGGCCGCTCCGCATCGAGGGCCGTGAAGACAATATGCGAGGTCATGACGATCTTCGCGCCCGCCTTGATACCGGCGGCGAAGGGGTGCAGGTCGATTGCCATGAGTTCGTCGCGCGTTCGCGTCACAGTGGGTAAGCCGCGGTGACTGTCCATGGTCGTGTCGCCATGGCCGGGGAAGTGCTTCAAGGTGGCGACGCTGCCGTTTTCTTGCAGACCGCGCACAGCGGCCGCGGTCATGGCGGCGACCAGGTCCGGCTTTTCGCCGAACGAGCGCATTTCGATGATCGAGTTATGCGGATTCGAATTGCAGTCGGCGGCCGGTCCGAGCACGACATTCAAGCCGACGGCGGATGTCTCTCTGGCGATGACGCGGTACATGTCATAGGCGGACCGTGGATCAGCGGTGGCGCCGATCGCCATATTGCCCGGTCCCATCGCGCTTTCGGCGGTCATCACTGACCAGGTACCCTCTTGATCAGCGCCGAGAAGCAGCGGGATGCCCTGCCGCGTGTTGCGGGCGAAAGACTGCAGTGTGTTGCAGAGTCTCACGGCGGCCGCTGCTGTCGGCACATTTTCGTCGCTGATATAGGCGCCGCCCACCAGATGCTCCTCCATCAGGATGCGCGCCTCGTCCAGTTGGTCGCCGGCAAAGGCAAGCATGAACATCTGGCCGACTTTTTCTTCGATGCTCATGGACGCGATGGTGGATTCGATGTTCATGGTTCGTTATCTCCTGGTTTAGCTTAGTCCCCGCGCTGAAATTCTCATGCCTCATTCCGGCCGCCGAAAGCTACCGACCTGCCATCCGCAGACCGCTCAAAAACTTCAGAAGGGAAGGATCAGGTAGGGGCGACCCATTGGGTCGCCCGCGTACAAAGTGGTAACAAATGGGAGAGTCACTGGTTCGTCCGTAATCACTACAACTATGGATACCACTAGTCAACAAAAAGCGAATCCTCAGACCAACGTGCTGGATTTTCGCAGATGTACGATCGGATTTCGTTGAAAGTTTTCTCGTTGCGGATGATGTGTTCGTAGTAGTTTCGTTGCCACATACGGGGCTCATTTGGCATTGACAGCAATTTGCTCCGTTTGGTGACGATTCTCTTGAATTGCCCAATGATCGCGCCGAGAGAACCAGACGGTAAGGTTACCGCTGACCGAGGAATTCGACCGCTGACGACCGAAGGCGTGTCCGTAGCGCCATTCTCGCCCAGAAGGACGATGCCATGCAGATGGTTGGGCATCACGACAGCCTCATCCAGACTCACGTTTGAGCGTTTTTCGGCTATCGATAGCCAGGCATCTTTAACTATCACACCCAATTCGTTGAGGATCATTTGTCCATCGCTGATCTCGCCAAATAGTTTCGCCCTGTTGTGCGTACAGATTGTTAGAAAGTAGGCTCCGGCTTGCCGGTAGTCAAAACCCTCGAGGCGAAGGGATCGGCGGCGTGCCAATGTAGTATTGTGTGTTTGCAATAGAGGTTTTCCCTCGCTATGCGGGCGACCCAATGGGTCGCCCCTACCTATGTGCTTCGGCTGTCGCGCACGGACGACCGATTGGACGCGTCTGCACGCGCCGTAGGGAGTCTTGACGCAACAAATCACTTCACCGCGCCCATGGTCAAGCCGCGCACCAGATAACGCTGGAAGAAGAGCGCCATCAGGAAGGGCGGCAGCATGGTCACCACCGCGGCCGCCGACATATCCTCCCAAGCCACTTCGTATTGCCCGATGAAGAGTGTCAGCACGATGGTCAATGGCTGCGAATCGTCCGTGCGGCTGAAGATCAGCGGGATGAGAAAATTATTCCAGGTCGTTAACATGCCCACCAGGAAGACCGCCACCATGCCCGGGCGCGCCAATGGCAGCACGATGCTAAACACCAGCCGCCAGCGGTCGGCGCCATCCACCCGCGCCGCATCTTGAATCTCACTGGGGATATCGCGGACGAAGGTAGTCATCAACCAGACCGACAAGGGCAGCAGCAGCGTCACGAATATCAGAATCAGACCCAGCAAGGTATCGATCAAGCCCAGCCGCGACATGATGAAAAACAGCGCGATCAACGATACCCAGATCGGCAGGGGCAGCATGAGCATGATGAGCAGAAAGACGGCGTTCTTGCCGCGAAATTGCATGCGGGCGAAGGCATAACCGGCGCCGGTAGCCAGCAGCGTGACGATGCCGGCGGAGGCGACGCTGATGATGACGCTATTGCGCAAACCCGAACTCATCAGGCCAGCGGTCGGTGAAAATGTGCCGTCGCGGAATTTGGCGCCCTGAGTAAAGATGGTGTGATAGGACACAAAGGTAGGTTCGCTGGGGAACCAGATTTTGTAGGGGCGGGAGTAGAGTTCGCGGCGGGTCGAGATGCTGCTGACGGCGACCCAGTAAATCGGCGCCAGCGCCCAGATCAGCACGATGGCGCAAAACGCGTAAATGAAGCCGAGGCGCAAGCGCTCTTGGCCGCGGAGACCGAGCTTCATGCTTCCTGCACCCCTTGATTGTAGACGCGCAAGACGAAGATCATGCCGACGACAAGTGACATCGCCAGGATGATATAGGAGAGCGCTGCGCCCAAGCCGATGCGCAGATCGCGGAAGACGAGTTCGTAGTTATAGAGCATCAGCGTCTTGGTGAAAGGATTCATGGCGCCGCCGGCCGAGCCCCCTGCGGTAAGGGTCCAGACGACATCAAAGATCTGGAAGGCGGCGATGAATTCCACGACGAGGGCGATGCCGAATGAGGGCAGCAGCAGCGGGAAAGTAATATAGCGCACGCGGTGGATGGCGTTGGCGCCGTCGACTTTGGCGGCATCAAAGAGGTCAACGGGGATGCTCTGCAAGCCGGCCAGCAAAATGATGGTGGGAAAGGCGTAACGCGTCCAGGTCTGCACGACGCAGACCCAGAAGAGCTGAGCATCCGGATCGCGCAGCCAGTAAACATATTCGCTGATCAAGCCGAATTGATAGAGGAAGCCGTTCAGCGCCCCATACTCTCCGTTAAGCAGCCAGCCCCATAAGAAGCCGTTGACCACGCCGGGCAGCATCCAGGGCAAAATGGTCAGGGTGCGCATGATGCCGCGGCCGGGGAAGCGCTGATTGAGCAGCATAGCGATGCCAAATGCGACCGCCATTTCCAGCGGCAGCGTGATGAGGACGACTTTGAAGCTGCGGCCGGTGACTTCCCAGAATTCGTCGTCTTCCAGCAGCTTGATGTAGTTCGCCGCGCCGACCGGTTTCGGAGGACGGCGGATGCGCAGGTTGCGATTGGTGAGGCTTTGGTTGAAGGTATCTGCGGCGGGGTAATAGATGAAGAGGGCAATGAGCAGGACGATCGGCGTGAGCACGACGATGAGGTAACGCGAGTCGGATGAGAAGATGCGGCGTAACGCCAAAGCATGCTTCATGAACAAGTCTTTCGCATTAACTCAGCCGAATTTGCAAACATCTGTAGGGGCGACACTTGTGTCGCCCGCCATGCCATCAGCCCGTTCGAAAGGGCTCTATTCCACGTACATGCTGTCATCATTCCATCGCGCGGGATTTTCAATGATGTATCTGCGTATTTCGTTCAACGATTTTTCGTCGCGGATGATATGTTCGTGATAGTTTCGTTGCCATATTCGTCGGTCGCAATATAATTGCGGAAACTTGGCTCGCCTGGTGACTGCCGTCTTAAACTGTCCGACGATTGCACCGAGTTAACCCGCCGGCAAAGTTCCCGAGCTTTTGACCTTTGCAGCAGGAACGCCTCCAAATGCATCGTAGCGACGGGTATCGTCAATGATGATCACGCCGTGCAGATGATTTGGCATCACGACAAAGAGGTCTAACTGAACGTTTGTAAGGGCCTTCGCCAAATGTTGCCATTCTTCATTTGCGACCTTGCCCAAGTCATTCAGTACCATTTCACCTTCGCATATGGTACCGAATAGCTTTGTTTTCCGATCTGCACAGATTTAACGAAGTACGCGCCCACTTGCCGGTAATCATAGCCGCGCAAACGAATCGAACGGCGAGAACTGGACGATTGGTCCGGATACTGCATTGCGCCATGATCCAGTGAATAGCGGGCGACTCACAGAGTCGCCCCTACAATACCGTCCGGGGGTGGGGTTGAACCAACGACGCCCCACCCCGGAACATTGCTATGCGGTGCCTACTCGTACTCTTCCTTGAGCTCGTTCCATTCCTCTGCCAGCCCATCGATGATGTCGTCGCCGGACATGCCGGTGGACATGCCTTCTTTGATGGCTTCACTGACTGAGGCGGCCCAGGGACCCCACCAGAGCGTGAAACGCGGCAGCTCGTTGGTGTGCATGCTCTGCTCGACAATTTCGTCGTAGCCCTGGATTTCGCCGGCATCGTTCAGCCCGCTGCTGATGGAAATCCGCGAGGGATAGAGACCGAAGGCATTCCAGATATCGGTCATGTTTTGGTCGCCGACGTACCACTTGATGAACTCCCAGGCCGCTTCGACATTCTCCGAATCGACCGAGATGCCGATGCCCGCGGGGAAGCTCCAGGTATTGCCGACTTCCGGCAGCACCAGATAATCGACATTGGGCGCTTGCATCGAAGATTCAGCGTTGCCACGTACGACAGAGCCTTGCCAGCCTTGATGGAAGACGCCGACGCCGCTCCAGAAGAGCGCGTGCTGATTGATGCTGCCCGCCAGAATCTCAGGGCTGATGAGGTCATGGTCGAAGAAGGTCTTCAACAACGCCATCGCTTCACGGCCCTTGCTGCCTTCATCGGCGAAGACCGGGTTGAGATCTTCGTCAAACATGGGATCGCCCATGCTAAGCGCCATCAGCCACCAGGACCAGTTGATCGCGCCCACGGCGATGGGGTAATCGTCAACACCTGCTGCCTTGATGGCCATCGCCTGGCTATGCAGTTCGTTCCAGGTTGTCGGCGCGGCGTCAAAGCCGGCTTCGGCGAGCTTGGCGGAGTTGTAGTCCATCATGACTAACTGCAGGTAGGTGGGTATAGCGAAGACATCGCCGTCGACGGTCCAGAAGTCGAGCTTCTCGAAGTCGTCGGCATCGAGATCGCCCATCTCCAGCAAGTCGTTGAGCGGCAGCATATTGCCGGTAGCGACGACGTTTGAAGGACCTTCTTCGGTGATGAAGATCACATCAGCGGGCGCTTCCCCGGCTGCGGCTGAAATCTGAACGCGGCTGTAGAGATCGGCCATCTGCACCGACTGAATCTCGACGGTGATGCCGCTATCTTCCATGAATGCATTGAGCGAATCTTCGCTGGGCGGAACGCCCCAGGGCGGCGCCAGGAAGGAAATGGTGGTGTCCTGCGCTTGCGCTCCGAATGTGAACGAAAACACCAGCAAGAGAAGGACCAGAAGATTGACCAATTTCGAAGTCTTCATTTTAATGCTCCTCGTATGAATTGATTGTGCCGGACGCTGATGCCTTCGGCGAAGGCAATCGCGGATTTCAATCGTCCAACCTACTCTCAATTATATTGCCAATACGCCGTCGGCGCAAAATTGGTGTTACCAATCGGATCAAGCGAGTCGCGCAGGCACATGCCGGAACTGCCCGCATCGCGTTCTGCCGGTCCGCTAGCGTGGCGCTTAGGCGCAATTCCCCGCAGTGCGCACGTAACCGGCGCTGATCCAGCCCGTTTGGCCACCGTACTCCACCATGAACCAGTCGCCTTGGTGATCCAGCGCATCAAGCGCCGCGCCTTGGGGTACGAGACCGATCTTGTTTCCATTCGGGCCAGCGCGGAAGTTCAGAACATCAGTGGTCGTCACGGTGCAATCGCGGGTGACGACCATGATCTCGCCGGCAGCGTTCATGAGATAAAGCTCCAGCTCATAGTCCGTTTGCAAACTGGTTTGTGGCACGACGGGCGACACGGCGACCAAGACTTGACTCACGCCGGGCAGGAGATCGACAGTCAGGTCTCCGTTGCCGGAAACGAGAGTGCGGCTAACTTGCAAGCCGGCGCGCGTATCTTGCACGACTTGCAGCCAGGTGTTGTTTGGCAGGCGATTATCGGTGCGAATCCAGCCATCGGCGTCCCAGGCGTCATCGGGAGATTCAAAGCCATCCTGGTAATCGATGGCTCTTATTTGCACGTCGTCGAGCGCAATGCCGCCGTAAGTCGTGCCGTGTGATGACACGACTTCGAAGCGAAGCAGAATCCGGCCAGGCGTAAAGGCGCTGAGACTGATGCTTTCCGGCAGCCAGTTGGCCGTGCTGCCGGTATAACCCCGGGGATAGAAGTCCGGGTGCAATTCGGATAACTGCATGAAGATTCCAGATAGCGTGTGCCAGGTGGCGCCATCGTCGTCGCTGACAGTTACGTAAGCGTATTCGTCATCCTTGGCGAGATCGTACCAGATTCTGTATTTGAGCGAGGCGTATTCGACCCCGGTCAGATCAAATTCTCGCGTCAGGCTGTTATGACCGTGATCCGTTGCAACAGCGTAGTAGAAATGCTCCCCTTCAACAGGCGCCTCGTCAATGAGGCGCGCTTCCGGATCTTGCCACAGGCGCAGGTAAAGTTTGTCCGCGCCGCGCACATCGACAGCGACGTAATCAGTGCTGTATTGGGGCAGATAGCCATCGTGCGTGGCGGGGAAACTGTTATACGACGCCACTGGCTGCGGCGGCGTCAAGTCGGCCTCCAGCGCTTTGTAGCCGTATCCGCGCCGGGAGTCGAGGAAGTAATTCGCCAGCACCCAGTCGGCAAAAACATCGACGGCGGCAATACCGGCATGTTCGCGCAGCACCTTGTCGACAGCGCGCCAGCCATTAGCCTTGTCAGCGAGCAAGGGCGCCATCAGGTCTTCACCGAAGCGTTCGGCCAGAAAAATCATAAATAAGACAGCGGCGCCGTACTTCGGCAGCCTGTCTTCCACCGCCTGCCATTGCGTGAGGCTTATATTTGGCGCTTCCAGGAAGCTATCGGCCATCCCGTGCGCGCCCTGGATGCGTAACAAGGGTTTGGCGGCAACGTATCCCGCGTAACTTGCCAGGGCTTCGTCGAGCCATGATTCTTCGCCGAAGTCGCTATGGAAAAGCAGGATGTGCAGATACTCATGGGCGACCACTTCGATGAGCACTTTGTCAAAGAAGGTGTATTCATCATCTTCCGCCAGGTTGACCACCAACATTTCGTGCTGATTGCTTTCGGAATCCAAGCGCTTGGGGCGGGTGGACCACTGCAGGAAATAACCAAGCGAGGCGCCATCCGGGTCGTTTATAAAAATAACGTACAAACGCGGGTCGCCGTCTACGCCGGGCGGCTCGCTAAAGCGGAAGAGTCGCTGCATGGGATCCAAAACTTGTGTCTCGAGTCGCTGCGCCAGAGCCTGCGCTCGCCATCGCGGGTAATCGACGGAGAGTTGGATCCAGATCAGAACTCGTTCCGTCGAGCCCCGCAATTCCATGCGTTTGCTCTCGATATCAAGGTCTTGGCCAAAGACCAGGTTGAACCACTCTTGGTCGCCGATTTCGTAATGCGGCGGGTTGGCCGGCGGCACGTGATTCGGATTCGTCGAAGACATACGACCAACCATTTCGGCATAGTCGAAGGCGGGAATATCCAGATTCGCCAGGGCTTCCAGCGTCGGAAACTCGGCGTCTTGCGACTGTGTCGGCAGATGGAGCAAGAGCGCGATGAGGAAAACCAAGGTGCGAAATCGCATACGACCTCTCGTCACCAACAATTCACTAACCGACTATATATATAGGGAGATCGCGCCAGTCTCAAATCACAGGCATTGCGTAGGTATTGCGCAGAATTAGTTGATCAGAAAACTCAATTTAACGGTCTAAGGCAGCGACAGGAGTCTTCACTCGCCGATGTCTTCATTCCATAGTGTCGGGTGGGCGCGGATGAAGTTCTGCATCAGACTGTAGCACTCGTCATCGTCCAGCTGCACCAACTCGACGCCGCGCGATTTGAGATATGCCTCGGGACCCGTGAAGGTCCGGTTCTCGCCGATCACCACGATGGGAATCTTGTAAAGCAGGATGGCGCCGCTGCACATGTCGCAGGGCGAAAGGGTCGTATAGATCGTCGACCGCTGATAATCACGCGCGCTCAAACGGCCGGCGTTTTCCAGGCAGTCCATCTCGGCATGCAGCACCGGACTGCCGCTCTGCACCCGCCGATTGTGACCACGCCCGACGATCTCGCCGTCCAGGACAAGTACACAGCCAATCGGGATGCCGCCTTCCGCCAGGCCCTGCTTCGCCTCGGCAATCGCCGCCGGCATGAAGGTGTCCAATGTTTCGCTCCAGTGACGCTGTCTTGTCCATTTCGGGCGACCCAAGGGTCGCCCCTACGCTTTTGCGGCGGCTGACGCGTCCGGCATCAAGGACAAATATTCGACGAAGCTCTCGTCCAATTCGCAGATGAAATGCGCCAATAGACGTCCGGTACGCTCGATGTCCTTGAGGTCGAGCGTCTCAACCGGCGAGTGCATATTTCGCAGGGGGATGCTGAGCAAGGCCGTCGGCACGCCCGCCTGCGAAACCTGTATCGCCCAGGCATCGGTGCCAGTGCGCGCGGGCATAATATCCGCCTGCCAACTGATGTCGTAATAGGCAGCCACCTCTTTTAAGCGTCGTACCATTCTGGGATGAAAGTTCGCACCGATGCCCAGTTGCGGACCCCCGCCCAATTTGCCCGTGCCCAGCATCAGACCCGGCTGCTCGGCGAATCCGACATCCAGCGCGATGGCGCAGTCCGGTTCGATGTGATTGGCGGCGGTGGTCGCGCCACGCAACCCGACCTCTTCCTGCACCGTCGCGGCGGCGTAGACATCCCAACCGTGATGCATCGTTCTAAGCATTTGCAGGCAGGTGGTGATGGCAGCGATGCAAGCGCGGTCGTCCATCGCTTTGGACGCCACTTGCCGCCCTTTCAGATCAATCATCGGCGCGTCCATGGTGACCAAGTCGCCAACGCGCACCAACTGCTCCACTTCCTCGGCACGCAAGCCGACATCAACCACCAGCGCATCGATCGGCTCGTACTGTTTGCGGTCTGCGACCGTCAACATGTGCGGCGGCATGGTCGCCACCACGCCGGGCAAGACGCGCGCGCCATGCACCAGCACGGTCTGCGCCAGCATCACGCGCGGGTCGATGCCGCTGACACGGTGAACATAAATGAAACCGTCTTCGATTTCGCGCACCATCAGGGCGATCTCGTCCATATGCGCCGCCAGCATGATTTTGCGCTGCTGCGCGGCCGGGCGGGTCGCGCGCTTGATGCCGATCAAGCTGCCGAGGCGGTCGCTGTCGAATTCGTCGACCAGTTCCGCCCAATCGTCGCGCAGCAGGTCGGCGACCGGCGCTTCGTAACCGCTGGGGGCGTGGGTTTCGACAAGGCGTCTCAGATGCTCTTTGGGGTCGTACATTGGCGGCGCTCCTGATAGGCGGCAAGAGTTCCGGGAATTCTACCACCGCGGTCACCGAGGGCAAAGCGACGGGATGATCTTTCGCACTGACAGGGCTACTCTGTCAGCCGAATTCCAGCTTGTCCGACCTTTTGCGCACGATACCAGGTCATCGCTGGCGGACACGACCAAATCGGAATTCCACGCCCACAAGGTGAAGCCTGTGACATCGGCGCTATCGAGTACATACCGAACATCGACAGTTAGTCGCTTCCGCATTGAAAGCGATGCAATGCATCGCCCCTACACCGTTTCCATCATAATCAAACTCTCTTTGCCCACCGTGTTATTGTGGTTAAAATACCCACCATACCTCCGCCTATGAGCATGAGGCAGCCTTATGTTCAACTCATCAGAAATCGATCAGTTCCGCAGCGAAGGCTGGGTCGCCAAAGACGAATTCTGGTCGGAGCGCGAAGTCAAGGCGATGCGGTTGGAACTCGATCGCCTCAAAGCCGTCGGGCTGCTACGTAATGTCGCCACCGACGGCGATGGCGCAACCCCAGCCACCGACATGCTCAACCTGCAGTTGTGCCCCATGTTCCCGCATAGCGATCTCTATCGCGCCATGCCCTTTGCCGAAAAAGCCATCAGCGCCGTGCGGCAGCTCATCGGCGACCCGCTGGTGCTGCATCTCGATCAGGTCTTTCTCAAACCGGGCAAACAAGGCATGGGCACGAACTGGCATCAGGACAACGCTTACTTCAAGATCGACGATCCGCTGCAGGGCACGGCGATGTGGACGGCTGTGCACGATGCGACGATCGCCAACGGCACTATCCACGTCATTCCCGGCAGCTACCGCGTCGCCTATCAGCATGGCCGCGACCCCTACAGCGACCATCATATACGCTGCTACCCGCCCGAGGACGAGGCGGTCGCCATCGAGCTGCCGGCCGGCGGCGTCGCCTTCTTTGCCTACGGCGTCGCTCATTGCACGCTCGCCAACAGTACCGATCAGGAACGCGCCGGCGTCGCCTTACACTTCATCAATGGCACGATGGATGCCACCGCCGAAAGCGGATTCCCGCTGGGCAAGCGGCCCTACCTCACCGGCGAAAACGCCAGCGGCGGATTGAATGAATACGGCGTCACGGTGGCTGGCACGTGGCAGCGTGAGATCGAGGCGGTATTGGCGTAAGACTAACGCGCCGTAAGTGGCATAGGCAGGCGCAAGGGGTTGGTTGATTGGGCTTGCGTTTTACTGCCCGTATTCCCGTCTGCCGAGCATGATCTGACTCAAGCGGAACATATCGGTGCGCGAGGTCATATCCAGGCTCATCGGCGTCACTGAGATCACCTTGTCGTTGAGCAGCGCGTAGACATCGCTATCCGGCTCTTCCGCTGTCGGATCGCTGTTGTAGCGATAGCCGAGCTTGCCCGCATCTTGCAGGGCGAGCCGCTCAGGCCGAGTCGGCCAATAGACGCGCCGCCGCGAAAGCCGCGTCAAGCGCCACTCGGTGTCGGCTGTCGCGCCCCGCGGCACATCAATCTTCAGCACATCGACGTCATCCGGCAGCGCCGAATGGTCCATCAGCCACTCCCCCATCTGCAACGTGAAATCGGCGGCGACGCTAAAGTCGACATTGCTCGAGTAACTCAGGTGCATTTCGGTAGGCGTCTGCTGACTGACGGCGATGGACGGGATGCCAAGGCTGGACCCTTCCAGGGCGGCGCCGACCGTGCCCGAAATCGTGACGCCGTTGCCGGTGTTCTCGCCATAATTGATGCCGCTAACCAGCAGCGCCGGTTTCTCCTCCGCCAACTCCAGCACAGCATGCTGCACCGCCTGCGCCGGCGTACCATCAACCGCGTAAGCACTGCAGTCGCCGCAGTCGATCGGCGCCTCGTAGGGGTAGATGCGCCCTTCACTGTAATGCGGCAAGCTGCGCCCCATGCCTGATTGCTGCTGGCGCGGCGCCACGACCAGCAGGCGTCCGCGACCGCGAAACGCCGCCACCGCCGCCCACAGACCGGGCGACTCAATGCCATCGTCATTGGTGAAGAGGATGATGGGCGTATCCGAATTGACCATGTTAAGGTCCCTGGCTTTCGACTTAAGTTGACGACATAAGACTGTAGGCTAAGTCAAATCTATTAAATGCACAAGACCGCATATTACAGCCGTGTTAAAGCACGCTTAAACATTGGAACATGGCTCATTAAAGACCGAGCTCGCGGCGATAGTCGCGCAGGTTATAGCGGGTGATCAAGGAGAGCGGCTTAGGCATCTCTGACAGATCGAACCAGCCGATGGCGCTGCATTTATCCGGCTCGCGAATCTGCGGCTCGGCGCCGACAGAACGCGCGATGAAGGTCGGCGACACCCAATGCTGCCCTTCCACCGGCAGAATATGATCGTCCACGCTGAGCAACTCGAGGATTTCGATGTCCATGCCATATTCTTCCCGGAACTCGCGCTTGAGCGTCTCGCGCAAGGTATCGCCAAACTCGACCTTGCCGCCGGGAAACTCCCATGTTCCGCGTTCGTTGGTGGCGGCGGGACCGCGCTGCGACAAGAATACTTGCCCGGTCTCGTTCACGACGATCGCGCCCACGCCGACGCCGACATAGTCTCTTCCCGCTTCTATTTTGTTCATCGTCATTCTGTCTCCCGACCCAGCACGCAGACCCCGACCGGTCACTTCGGCCTGAGCTATCCATTCTATGGTCTAATGATCTTACATCAGAAACGAAGGAGACCAGCTATATAATAGCGTCCATCGGTATTATTCCGGAGCTGATCCGTGTCCGATCCAAAGGTCCAGCCATTCCTCGATCTCATAGAGCGGCAACTGCCGGGTTTTGCGGTCGGCGAGGCGCGTCTCTTGCCCGCATCAGGGCAATTCAATACCGTGCTGTGCATTGACGAGCGCTGGATCTTCCGCTTTCCCAAGAGCTTGCATGTCGTCGCCGATCTCGATCACGAGCTGAAGATCCTGCCCAACTTGCGCGGTCTGCTCCCTCTACCCATCCCCGACCCGCAATTCAGCGCCCGCGGCCCGGACAGCGGCTTGGTCTTGTTCATGGGCTATCCCATGCTTCCGGGCGAACCGCTCCTGCGCGAACGATTCGCCACGCTGCAAGGCGACGAACGCATCGTGGAACAGATCGCCAGCGATCTCGCCGACTTCCTGCGCAGCCTGCATGCCATCCCGCCCGCCGCAATCGGGCTTGAGCCGGCGCCAGACAGAACGCGGGAAGAATGGGTGCAAACTTATGACGACCCGCGGGACAAACTATACCCGTACATGCGCGCGGAAGCGCAACTCGACGTCAGCTGCCATTTCGAGACCGCTTTGGATGACTCGACCTTATGGAGCTTCGAGCCTTGCCTGATCCACGGCGATTTCGGGACCGGCAACATTCTCTATCGCGACGGACAGATCAGCGGCATCATCGACTTCAGCTTCTGCGCCTGTGGCGACCCGGCGCAAGACCTCGGCGCCCTGATTGCCAGCTACGGCGAAGACTTCGTCGACCGCGTCTGCCGGCACTATCCCGCGCTCGGTACACATCGGCCTCGGGCGCTTTTCTACTGCGGCGCCTACGCATTGCTGCAGGCGCTCTTTGCGCTACGCGATGGGGATCAAGCTGAATTCGACGACGGCATCGCCGCCTATCGCTAGTCATCGGGCGCCGTTGCGCCACTGTCCTGTAGTGCGGCCTATCTTGGGAACCAACAAGCCCCCGCCTATCAAACCCGACCAAGACAACTATGCTATAATGTCTGCATATTTGCCTCTTCAGCGCAGCAAGCGGGATTCAAATGGCGGAAATCAGCCTGAGCGCCTACCAGGACAAGCTCGCCGATCTGTCGGGCGACAACAAATTCGACGAAGTGATTGCCCACGCCCGTCACATTCTCAGAACTTTTCCCAAGAACTTGCGCGCCTATGAACAGTTGGGCGGCGCGCTCTTCGCCACGTCGCGCTGGGCGGAAGCGACTGATGTCCTCCGCCGTCTTCTTGGCGCGCGGCCAAGTGACTTTGAGACCCACGCTCAACTGGCGGCGTCATATCAACACCTGGAGCAATTCGAAAAGGCCATCTGGCATGCCGAGCGCGCGCTGGATCAACAGCCTAACAATCAAGCGACCATCAGCCTGATTCGCGAACTCTATCGGTCGCATCGCAATGAGGAGATCGACCGGCTCCAGTTGACGGCAAGTGCCCTGGCGCAACAGCACATCCGCGGCAATCTGCTGCACGAAGCCTTAAGTACGCTTGACCAAGCTCTCAATCGCCAACCGGAGCGCATCGACTTGCAGCTGCTGCGCGCGCGTACGCTTTGGCTCGATGGACAGCGCATGGAGGCCGCCGAGACCGCCCTCGATATTCTGGAAAAACTTCCTTTTGCCATCGACGCCAACCGCATCATGACCGAGCTATGGCTGGCCGAACAGCGTCCATCCGATGCGCAGCGCTACCTCAAGCACATCGAGGAAGTCGACCCATACCTCGCGCATCAATTAGCGGCGGGCGAACCAGCGGCGGACGATCTGCTGATGCTGGAAGAACTTGACTACAGCAGTATCTCGCAGCGCGAGCACTCGATTGTCGATCCGGAGTGGCTCGACGAATTGAGCGAGGGCGGCGAAGCAAGAACTGAAGACGGCGCCGGCGGCTTGGGCGCGCTCTTTGGCATGGACGCGAACGACGAGACGCCCGCTGAAGGCACGGTCACTGCTGACCTTGATGGCCTGCTGTCGGATGAGCAGATCGAGCGGCTCTTCAGCGAGTTGGTGACGGGCGAACCCGTCGCAGCTGTCAGCGAAGTCCAGCAAGAGGACGAAGTGGAAGAACTGCTGACCTCGATGGACGAGCGTGGCTTCCTGGACGGACCGGTTGCCAGCGAAGAAGATGCCAGTGATGAAATGCAATTGGACATTGAGCTCGATGCGATGGCCGCGCAAATGAGCGCCGCCGATGACGATGCGGAATCTGTGGGCGATAGCCAGTCCGGCGAACTCGATAACGAGCTGGCGAGCTTGTTGGAGGAATTGGATTCCGCCGATGAAGATGGCGACTGGATGGCGGAGATTCAGCAAGGCAGCCTGAGCCTGGAGGACGCAGACGCGTCGCTCGAATATCTGGACGATTTTGAACGCGAATGGGTGGTCGAGGGCGACAACGAGGATGCTGCCGGCGCGCCCTGGCTCTCGGCCGCGATGCGCGAAGCCATCGACACGGAGGAAGACGGCGCCTTCGATCTCTTCGGCGACGATGAACAGCTGAAAAGCCTGCTGATCGAGACCTCCGATTCCGAGCCGATTCACGCCGCCGATATCGCCGACTGGCTGAATCCGGCGGGTGAGGCTGTTTCAAACGCGGAGGACGAACACCTCATTGACCTTGACGATGAGCTGCTGCATTCGCCGCCCGCGCAGTCTTGGCTGGAGGGCGCCGATGCGGATATCGAAGCATTGGCGGAGGGCGATCCCAACGAGCGAAATGCGCAGTTGATCGATAGCTGGCAATCCGAATTGGGCATAGAAGACGATGAAGATGATCCCTACGTCGATTGGCTGAGCGAGGACCCGGGCGAGTTAGGCGACGATCTGAGCATCCTGGCGGCGAAACCGGATACAGATGTAGCCCCCGCAGACGAAAGTGGCAGCTCGTCGGCCGCGGAAACCGCGCGCGCCTTGGGCCTGGACGGCGCCGACCAGCTGGCGGATTTTGTCGAAGAAAGCGCCGCGCAAGGCGAGGGATCGCCTGATTGGCTCAACGCCATCGTGCCCGGTCTGGATCGCGAGAACGATGCCTCGACCGACGATGTGAATGAATACGCGCGACCGACGTCGGCGCCGGGCAAGGAATTCGCCTGGGTCAGTGATATCGTCGAAGAAGAAACCGGCGAGATGAAAGCGGTTGATCCGTCGGAGCTGGCGGAGACGCTCTATTTCCGCTTTAGCAAGCCACCCGCCTGGCTGACGATTATGCAGGCCGAATCTCAGGAAGGCAGTGTGGTTGCCGGGGTCGCGGCCCTCAGCCTCGAGGCGGATATCGAAGCGCTTGACCTGGACGACCTCACCTTTGACGACTACTTCAACTTCGACACGCCAACGGACAAAATGAATGTGATCAACCTTGATGAAGACACCGAGCAGCTCAGCTTTGTCGGCTTGGATTGGGATGACTACTTCGATCTCGAATCACCAACCGAAAAGACCATCGCCATTACGCTGGACGAGAGCGCGGCCGATGTCAAGTTCGACGAACTCGGCGTTGATGATGACGATTTCCAGTTCGAATCTTCGACGGACAGCACACCCGCCGCCACGCTTGACGCTGGCTCGGATACATTTGATGACCTGAGTCTGGACGATGACTCGGCCGCCAATGACAGACCGACCTGGCTCGAATACGGCGACCTGGGGAATGATCTGGAGTCGGACGATTCTGATCGCGACAGCGGCAAATCGACGCTATAATCTGATTCCTTCCACACCAATACAGCTTGATTGCAGCATGAGTGACATGCCTTATGTTTGAAGACCCTGAATTACCCGACTTCGATTCAATGTCGCAGGAAGAATTGATAGAGTGGCTGGAGCAGCTTGCCAAGAGCGGAAGCGAAGCTGCATCCGAATTTCTCGACGATTATCCAGGCGATGACGACCAGGTTGAATCCGAGCCTTTGCCCGACGATTCTGTCGATGAAGAATGGTCCGGCTGGATGGACGACACCGAACCGTTGGTAAGTACTGACGAATCGTCGCCAGCGGCCAGCCCAACGATGGGCGACGAATTCGAGGACGAGGAAGACGACTTGCCAGTCGACTGGACGCTCTTGGCCGAAGAAGACACCGCGCCCACCGCAGCGATGGACTGGCTCGAGCAAATCACGACCCCCGAAGAAGAACAACGTCTTCCGGATATCACAGACTACCAACCGCCCGAACCGCAGAGTGAAAACCTGGGAGATTTCCTGAGCGAAGCCGCGGCCGAGGAGCCCTTGGATTGGCTGGAAAAATTGGCAGGCAAAGTCGGCCCCCCCAGCAATTCGGCGATGAAAGCTGATCCGCCGAGCCATGAATATGATGACGATGACATCGACGATGAATACGAGGATGACGAGACGCTCGACGATCTGGAGGATGAAAGCCTGTACTCGAAGGGGGCCGAACGCTCAGTGGCCTTTCTCGAGTCAATTCTGAGCCTGGAAGACCGGGAAAGCGAGAAGTACAGCACAGAATCGATGGCGCCCGTCCCCGATGATGTGGCGCCGTCAGAACAGAGTGAGCCGGTTGAGGACAAGGAAAATGGCGTCCTGGTCCGCCCGAGCGCTGCCCCCGCGCGCGGCGACAGCTTGACGCAGGCCTTTCTAATGCAGGATCAGCAGGCGGACCTGGAAGCCTGGTACGCAAATCGGCTTAATGCGATCACCGCGACCGGCGACCGTGCTACGGGGGCGCCAACGCCGCCGCCCGTGCCAGCGCCGTCAAAGCCGCCACCGCCCGGTTTGGCAGCCGCCATCTATTCGGCGCGGGGCAAGGTCGACGCTGACGAATTGCAGGGGGCGCTGCTCGATTACGAGACGCTGCTCCGCACCAGCGCCGGGCTCGAATGGGTGGTAGGCGATATGCGCGGCTTGATCGCGCAAGAGAGATTCCGCGCCAACCCCTCGGTCCATCGGGTGCTGGGCGACGCCCTAATGCGCCAGGGGCATCTGAACGCCGCCATCGATGTCTACCGACATGCCCTCTCCCTGCTCTGACGACGGGAGCGCCCCTTTCGCCGAAGAACTCATCAACTGGTTTAGCGCGAACAAAAGCGACTTGCCTTGGCGCCGTGACCCGACTTCCTATCGCGTCTGGCTCGCCGAGATCATGCTGCAGCAGACGCAAGTTCAGGCGGTCATCCCCTACTACGAGCGTTTTCTGCGCGCCTGCCCCACGCTCCGGGCACTGGCTGCCAAGCCTTTGGACGATGTGCTAAAGCTGTGGGAGGGCCTTGGCTATTACAGCCGCGCCCGCAACCTGCACCGGGCCGCACAGATTGTCGTTGCCGAACACAGCGGAGAATTGCCAGCGGAGGTCGATGCGCTGCTCAAGCTACCCGGCATCGGGCATTATAGCGCCGGTGCCATCGCCAGCATCGCCTTCGGCAGGAAAGCGCCCGTCCTTGATGGCAACGTGATTCGCGTTTTCGCCCGACTGCTGGATATGCCGGATGACATTGGGCAGGGTACGACCCGCAAGATGCTGTGGCGAATCGCGAATGAGTGGCTGCCGGCGCAAGAGCCGGGCGATTACAATCAGGCGCTGATGGAATTGGGCCAGAAGATATGCCGCCCAAAGAATCCGCTCTGCCCGAAATGTCCTCTGCAAACGCACTGTCTGGCGTACGCCGCCGGAACCCAAGCGGCACGTCCGGTACGAACAAAGAGGGCGCCCACGCCTCACTATGATGTGGCGGCTGGCTTAATCCGCGACGAAGTGGGACGCCTGCTCATCGCTCAACGTCCGCTCGACGGCCTGCTGGGCGGCTTGTGGGAATTCCCCGGCGGCAAGCGCAAAGCCGACGAGAGCCTCGCCAATTGCCTTAAGCGCGAGCTGCGCGAGGAGTTGGCGATCGAGGTGGCGGTCGGCGAGCGCTTTACGGTGGTTGACCACGGCTTCACCCATTTCAAGATCACACTGCACGCCTTTGACTGCCGCTACGTCGGCGCAATGCCGCCATACACTGAGCCGCAGGCGATCGAGGCGATCAACTGGGCTTGGGCGCGCGAGGACGAGCTCGACGATTACAGTTTTGGCAAAGCAGACCGGCAGGTCATCGCCGAAATGCGGCGTCGCCGAGAGATGCTGTTTTAGGTTGTGCGCAGCAAGAATGGCACGCTCTGCATGCGGATGAGCGGCTGCGGATTCCGGCGATCATTCAGAGCTACTCGCCGGCGGTCAAGCCGGAGCAGATGCCGATGAACGTCGAGCTGCTTGCTCATATCTAAGATAGCTGCGCGATTTGCTCGACAGAGTCTGTACTGGTCAAGACACATAGATGACAAGTATCCTAATGGCATTCCGCGGGCCTGAACTGCGCACAAGATTCGTCCGGAAGTATCACTGATGCTAGACACTCTCAAGAAACTCTACCAGCTCATCCGCGACCTCTTCGGCGACAGCGTGCCGGAATCGGTCGCTTGGGATCGCATTCCACCGGAACTGATAACCCCGCGCGAACGCCTGCTTCGACGCAGCTCCCTGATTATGTTTTGGGGCGCAATCGTCAATCTGATCGCGGGCATCTTGGTGATCGGCAGCGCAATCCACGCCGGCAACACGGACACAAGTGGTTTCGTTGAGCTGCAAAGCGCACTGCTTAGCAAATTCATCATCAGCGCGGACGCCGCGGCCCTGTTGATTGCCGCCGGCATCCTGGCGAATATGGCGATCATGCTGGTGCTTTCGGTCGTGATTCTGGCGCAGGAACTGTGGACCGTCTTCACCGCCTGGATTTTGACTGCGGTCAATCTGGCCGCAATGATCTTATTCGGCTTTACCGCGGGCATCCTCGCCATCGTGCCGCTGGTGACGGTCGGCCTCATGACCATCGGCGACCTGCGGGCGTTCCGGCTCAACCCGGTCATGGTGAAGGAACTGCGCGGACGGATGCGTGGCGTACGCGGCTTCGCCATCATTTCAATTTTCCTCACGCTCATGAGCTTCTTCACGATTATGCTCTACCTGCTTCGAGTGCCGCAGGGCGGCGTGGTCGTCACCGGCGAATTGGGACGTCAGCTTTTCATCGGCGTGCTCTTCATCGAACTGATGCTGATCATATTCATCGTGCCTGCGCTGACCGCCGGCGCCATCACCACCGAGCGCGAGCGCAAGACTTACGATCTGCTGCAAACCACGCTGATCACCAAGGCGACATTCGTCGTCGGCAAAATGCAATCGGCGCTCGGCTACATCGTGCTGCTGCTGCTCTCCGCGATTCCCTTGCAGAGCATCGCCTTTCTTTTCGGCGGTGTCAGCGAGTCGGAATTGATCCTGGCGCTGGTGATTCTGCTGGTTTCCGCGATTACCTTGGGCGCCTTCGGCATGTTCTTCTCGTCGATCACCGAACGCACGCTGGCGGCGACCGTCCGCTCCTATACCGTCGCCATCGCCATCACCGTCGGCTTGCCGGTCGTCGCCTTGATCCTCTTTCAAAACGCTTATGGCAATGTCGTCAACAACATCGCCGCCAACGTCAGTGACGACCCGACAGTTGAAGCAACCACCATCTACCTTGATATGGTCGCCACCAGCCTGAATCCGATCATGGCGACCCTCCGCTCGCAACAGATGCTGATTGATCATCAGCAGCTGGTCACCATGCGCGTCACGCTATCGAGCAACGGCGCCTCGATCCCGATCCTCTCGCCTTGGGTGTTGCTGACGCTCACTTACCTCTCGGTGACGGCACTGCTGGTCCTGTTCTCCATCCGGCGTATGGAGCGGCAGGGCGGCTAGATTGACGATAGACCGCTGGTTTAACTGATAATCCACCACGGAGGCACAGAGAGCACAGAGACATTACCAATTCTCAAATGTCCCACAAGTCAAATGGTATAAGGGGAGTCTTAGTTTGAACCTATCCCTGGGCGGCCTCTGTGCCCATGCGGCAAAAGGCAACTCCAACCTATAGAAACAAGCACAGCAAGTTCGCTTGCTAACGGTTCTGAGATAAGTGGAGGTATTCGCTTAACTAGATGGAGTGAGAGTATATGATGGTTCGGAAGGTATCTTTCGGCGACGTGAGTTGCGCGAGAACAGACTTCTTCGCATGCACGAAGCAATCCTGCCATAGCCAACAAATAGTATAATCTGATTCATCGTCGCCAAACTTGATTTCAGGCTCAGGAATGTGCATATTGCGGGCCAGCAACGAGAGGATGTAATCCACGAGCACAGAACGGATCTCTTGGCGAGCTTCCGCTTCTGTAAACCCTTGTGCCACGCAGTATGGCATTTCCTTTATGCAGGCGGTAAATCTAGGGATGTCAGAAGAAAGTTCGCCGGGTTCGCACTCGATTTCGATCTGATAAGGTCTCTCCGCTAGACGCTTTGCTTTGAAAAGTAGAACGTCACTCATCCCAAGCCCCTCAATTATCTGTCATCATAATAGCTGCTTATTCGGAATTCTTCAACAAGCTTTACTGCCTTGCGTACGACTCCTGGAGATAACATCTTGTGCCGTGGAATAGGAAAGCTTTGCGAAAAATGGCTATGTTCTGCAATATCATGATTCGAACGATTCGAGATTTCAAAGTCATGCAACAGAAATAAGTTCACGACATCTCTGCGTGAACAATCGCGAACTGAGTCTTTTACCTTAATGAGTTGCTTAGTTGCTTTTCGTTTTCTACTTCTGCGTGTCATGCGTGATGTTCCGTCGCGGAAATACCACGATATCGGTGTTAAAGACGCTATCGCCGAGCTCAGCGGCTATTTCGTGCCTCCCTTGTTCCATGAAATGAAAGTTCTGAATTTCGGCAATTAAATTGCCTATGATATGTCCGGCGTTTGGAGGAATGTTTACCGACACTTCGCTACTGTGTAGTTCTACCAACTCATCTGATGGTCTGCGCAATGTCAACTTATATGGCAGCGCCACAGGTTCGTGCACATCAGTTTCGACACGACCTACGATGTAGAATTTAGGCAATGTGTAAGGGAACTGGTCGGCTACTATATTGCGGAATTCTCCAATTATGTCCATCCTCCGGGAATGTTCATTCACCACGACATTTTCAGCTAGTAGTACCCAAGAGATTTGCATGACAATTCGTCCTGTCGCACGCGTGAAAGTCGGCAATCGTAATCTACCATAGCAGAGATTGTAGATGGGACAAAATCTCAGATAAATAAGACGAATATGGCGAAAACGATAAGCACACGTACTCTTCCGATAGCAAAACGCTTGCCAATGTACATAGCTGCACTTCTCTCTGTGCCCTCAGTGCCTCTTTGGTGAAAAAAAGATCGCGTACGCGTCGAGCATCCTAGCCACGCACCCGCATGCCTGCTAGAATGGCGGCACTTTCGACACGTAAAGTCAAAACAAAAAAGGGCAAGCTCATGAGCAATCCCCTGCTGGAGATTCAGAAATTCGGCCAGAGCGCCTGGCTCGATTACATCCATCGCGACGATTTGAATAATGGCGATCTGCAGCGCCGCCTTGATGAAGAAGGCGTTCTCGGCGTCACCTCCAACCCGTCCATCTTCCAAAAGGCGATCGGCGATTCCGATACCTACGATGCCTCCATCATGACCATGCTGGACCTCGAGGCGCAAGACATCTACGAAGCGCTGGCGATTGATGATATCCAAAACGCGACCGACCTCTTCCGACCGGTGTATGATCGCAGTGCCGGCGGCGACGGCTACGTCAGTCTGGAGGTATCGCCCTTGCTGGCGCGTGATACGCAAGCCACAGTCGATGAAGCAAAACGCCTATTCCAAACGGTGGATCGTCCCAATCTGATGATTAAGATCCCGGCCACGCCGGAGGGCATCCCCGCCATTGAAGCCGCCATCGCCGCCGGTATCAATGTTAATGTCACCTTGATCTTCGCCATCAACAATTACGAGCAGGTGGCGGAGGCTTTCATTCGCGGATTGGAGCGGCGTCTTGCCGCCGGCGAAGATGTGACGCGCGTGGCGTCGGTCGCCAGCTTCTTCCTCAGCCGCATTGACGCAATGGTGGACGCCATCCTGGAGAACAACATTCTGGCGGCGCAAGTGCGGCAGGATACCGCGCGCATCGCCGCCAATAGCAAGCTGCTCGGTCAGACCGCCGTCGCCAACGCCAAGGTGGCTTACCGCTCCTTCCAGAGCATCTTCGAAGGCGACCGCTTCGAGGAATTGCGCGCGGCCGGCGCGCAGGTTCAGCGCCCGCTCTGGGCATCGACCAGCACCAAGAATCCGGCTTATCCGGATACGCTCTACGTCGATAATCTGATCGGTCCGCATACGGTCAACACCCTGCCGCCAGCGACGCTGGCCGCCTTCAAGGATCATGGCGTCGTCAGCGAGAGCATCACACAAGAATCGGGGCAGTTTCTGCCAGCGGAAGAAGCGCTCGATCGACTGGCGGAGGTGGACGTTGATCTCGGCGCGGTCACCTCGCGGCTGCAAGACGATGGTGTTGACGCCTTCATCGAATCATTCGAGACCTTGATTTCGCAGGTGGCGGCCAAGCGCACGCTCTTGCGCAGCGGCATCATCGAGCGCACCAAGCTGGCGCTCGGCATCTACCACGGCGCGGTCGACCAGGCGGTAGAGCAACTCAATGCCGACTTCGCCAATCCCCGTCTCTGGAACAAAGACGGCAGTTTGTGGAAGACTCACGGACTCACCATCGAGAAGATCGTCAATCGGCTGGGCTGGCTGGATATTGACCAGACTATCGACCGCGGGCGGCTGCAAGCTTTGCAAGACAGCATGCGCGGCAGCCGCTTCAAGCATGTCGTTTTGCTGGGCATGGGCGGCAGTTCGCTGGCGCCGGAAGTGCTGGCGAATACGTTTGGTCCGCAAGACGGTTTCCCGTCCCTGATCGTACTTGATAGCACCGATCCCGCTCGCATCCGACAGGTCGAAAACTCGATCGCGCTGGCAGACACGCTCTTCATCGTCGCCAGTAAATCGGGCGGCACCATCGAGACCTTGGCGCTCGACCACTATTTCTGGGGGAAGACCGGCGGCAACGGCGATCAATTCATCGTCATCACCGATTCCGGATCGCGGTTGGAGCGGGTCGCGCGCGAAGCAGGCGTCCGCGACGTCTTCATCAATCCGGCCGATATCGGCGGGCGCTATAGCGCGCTCAGTTATTTCGGCATGGCGCCGGCTGCCTTGATCGGCCTGGATCTCGACGGTTTGTGGGCAAGCGCGGACACGATGCAGGGCGCAAACCGCGAAAGCATCCCGGCGCACTATCATCCAGGTCTTCTGCTGGGCGCTGTGATTGGCGCGCTGGCAAAAGAGGGGCGCGACAAGGTGACGATTTACACATCGGAGTCGCTGGCCAGCTTTGGCAATTGGGCGGAGCAACTGCTGGCGGAGAGCCTGGGCAAAGAAGGCAAGGGCGCCCTGCCGGTGGTCGGCGCGACCATTGGCTTGCCGCACGATTACGTCAGCGACCGGCTGTTCATCTACCTGCGTGTGGATAATGACGCCGATGTCGCCGAGAAAGACGCCGCCGTGCGCGTCTTGCGCGAAGCCGGACATCCGCGTGTGACGCTGCGCCTGGCGGACAAGCTGGCGATCGCTGGTGAATTCTTCCGCTGGGAGTACGCCACCGCTATCGCCGGCGCCATGCTGCAAGTCAACCCATTCGACGAGCCAAACGTCACCGAAGCCAAAGACGCCACCAAAGCGCTGCTGCAAGCCTATCAGGAGGATGGCGGTCTGCCTGTCGATGAAGCGGTGATGAAACGCGAGGGACTTGAGCTCTACGCCGACGGTGTGACCCTGGAGCCGCTGCGCGAACTATGCCAGCATCACGGCTTTGACGGGAGCGACGTGGTGCAGGTCATCGCAGCGCAGATGGCGGGCACCTACGCCGGCGACTACTTCGCCTTCCTCATCTACTTCACGCCCAACAGCGATGAGCAGCGCCTGATCGAGCATATTCAGCGTCGACTTCGTCACGTGACCCATCGCGCCGTGACCATCGGCTACGGCCCGCGCTACCTGCATAGCACCGGCCAGTACCACAAAGGCGGCGGCAATAACGGCGTCTTCTGGCAGCTAACCGCCGATGCCGCGCCCGATCTGCCGATCCCCGGGAGCGACTACAGCTTCGGTACACTATTTGCCGCTCAGGCGGCGGGTGACCTGCGAGCCTTGCATAATCACGAACGGCGAGCCATCCGCCTGCATCTGACCGGCGAAAGGTCAGTCGGCTTGCAGAAGCTGCTGCGCGCCATTGAATTTGTGGAGTCGCGGCGTAAGTAAAGCTGGACTCGCTTAAGCCTTTGAGACTATGAATAAAACGAAAACCCGCCACATTGATGACGGGTTTACGATTTTCAGAGGAAGACCAGTGCTAGTCGAGTAACGACACGGCGCTGGCTTGCATCCCTTTGCGGCCTTCAACTGCGACGAACTCGACCCGCGCGCCTTCATCGAGGCTGCGATAGCCGGTCCCCTGGATTTCCGAATAGTGTACAAACAGATCATCGCCGTTTTCCTGGGAGATGAAACCATATCCCTTTTCGGCGTTGAACCACTTGACCGTGCCTTGCAAACGTTGTTCTGACATTCTGCTTTTGCTCCTGATAGAGAAACGATTAACTGGGTTTTGCCATAGTCTTGCTTACGAACGCATTCATCCGACATGCCGAATGCTGCGCGCGACGCGACGCGAGAAGCGAACAATCGACTGCATTCCGGCACACTTGTGCCGAATGCCCGCCGCTTATAATGCTCTCTGGGGGACTAATGGGTGCATACCCACTGCACCAAAGTGGAATAGTACTACTCATGTGTTCCTGTTTACCACATTGCGCAAAGCAGAATATCACCGGTCTCAAGCTAAATCAATAGTGACTTTTTGTATCGCCAAAATTCGCTAGACCGACTTCGCCAGTTGATACAGGCGCGGCGCCTGTTCGGCGATCACTCGCGACTCGCTGCGCCAGGCAAATTTCTCGCCGACGCCTCCGTATTCAAATGCCAGGGTGTCCGGTGTATTCCAGCAGCCCTGCCGGATTTGCCCCACCGCCCATTCGGAGATCTCCCAATCCGCGTCCGTCATCTCAAAGTGATCCTGCCGCAAGCCAAGCTCGTCCCGTTCCGGCCTGATGCCCACAATGTGAAGCTCACGCAGAGCATGTACCGGCAAAGCGCTGAGATAAGCTTTCACATCATCGCGTCCCGTGCCCTCGCAGACAAGAATGGCATGAGCACTGTCCAGCAGCAAGCCGCAGCCGCTGCGCTGCACAACTTCAGATATGACCGCCGGATCGGCAACCTCGGCCAACATATCGCCGTCCGTCCAGCGCGACGGATAGATCAAATTCTCGAGCACGATACGATCGTTGCCGAAGCGCTCACCAAGCACCTCCACATCGCGGACGGCTCGGTCGATGACCGCCTCAGCCGTAATTGTCGCTTCCGCCGGAAAGTCCGTGTCAAGTACAGCAAAGTGGGTGTTGATCACGAGTGTCTCGGTTGATTCCAACCAATTCTGCAACAATTCCAAATCTAAATGCGGCTGCAAGCGGTGCCCGGCGTACAAGCTGCAGTGCACATAGACCGCATGGGTCTCGCTGACCTGCGACACCAGATCGGGCCAATCCGGGCACTTGAAAAGATCCGCTTGAATACGACCCTCGCGCCACAATTGTTCCGCTTGCGGCGAGTAATTGATTGCGAATTTCATCGGACGCGCCCTCGTAACGGCTTGACAGGCAATTCTACACATCGTAACGGTCACCTGCTCAACTTGACTAGCCGACTTGATTGCAGATATGCTATTATCTGGCGTCATCTAATGCACGTTAGACTGGTGCTGATGACGACAATTCTACTCATTCGACATGCGGTGAACGACTTCGTCAAGACGGGCAAGCTCGCCGGCTGGACAGAAGGCGTGCACCTCAACGAAGAAGGCAAGGCGCAAGCGGAAGCCTTAGGCGTGCGCTTGGCGGGCGCGCCCTTGCAGCACATTTACGCCAGCCCAATCGACCGCACCCTGGAAACGGCGGCAGCCATCGCCAAACATCATCCACAGCTGCAAGTGAAGAAAAACAGTGAGATCGGCGAAGTGCGCTATGGCGATTGGGAAGGCAAGGCGATCAGCGAATTGACGCGGCGCAAGATGTGGAGCGTCGTGCAGGAATATCCGTCGCGCGCCCGGTTTCCCAATGGAGAGACCATGCGCGGCGTGCAGGTGCGGATCGTCAACGCGATTGAAGCGCTGGCGCAGAAACATCCGAGTCAAATGATCGCCCTAGTCTTCCATGCCGATTTGATCAAGATGGCGTTGGCGCACTATCTGGGCATGCACCTCGATGTCTTCCAGCGCATCGTAGTGTCGCCCGCTTCGATCAGCACGCTTCAGTTAGGACATAGCCGCCCGTTTATCATTGGCATGAACGACATCGCCCACGTCCTCGCGTTGAAGCAGCGAGGAAAGACCGACACGGCAACCAAAAAAGACACGCGCTAACGGGGCGGCGCTCGAATCCGTCTGACTCATTCTACAGGTTGCGGCTACAATGCTTGTAGATGGAGGAAATAATGGGAAATGTTATTGAACTCAATCCGGTCGATTTTGTGACTATCGGCACGATTGGGCCCAAAGGCAAACGCACCTTCCACCTGCAAGCGGGCATGGACAACCGCATCGTTTCCTTCACCATCGAAAAAGAGCAGGCGCACGCTCTCTCGGCGGCGATCACTGAAATGATGGACGATATCGAGGCGCAAGACGAAGGCAAGACCGAAGCCGACTTCAGCCAGCTGGACATGGAATTGCGCGAGCCGATTGAGCCACTCTTCCGCATCGCGCAGATGGGCCTGGCTTACGAAGCCAACGACAACAAGATCATCTTGGTCGCCCAGGAAATGGTGCCGCAAGCCGATGAATTATCGGAAGACGAGGATGACATCGACGATCTCGATGAGCTTGAAGAGCTCGATGAGCTCGAAAACAGGGAAGCCGAGGAAGCCTTTAACCTGTTCGAAGGCGGCGATGGTGAACCACAGGTCGTGCGCATGTGGTGTACGCGCGAGCAAATGCGCGCCCTCAGCCTCCACGCAATGGACATAGTCAAATCGGGCCGACCCGATGCCAAGCAAAACGGCCGCATCATCTTTTACTGGACTTAATAGCAGACGCCGAGTGAGTGAGGACGAACGATGGTTACCGACATCCGGCAAATGACAGTGGAAGAGTATCTGGTCTACGAAGAGACAAGCGAATTCAGAAATGAATACATCGACGGAGAGATGATCCCGATGACCGGCGGAACAAGCAATCACAGCGCGCTAGTCGCTTATACGATAGGCGCTCTCATCAATGAATTGTCTGAAAGGGACTGCCTCGTCCGGGCGAGTGATATGCGTGTCAGAGTTGACGACAGGAAATATGTTTATCCCGATGTCAGCGTCGTCTGTGGCGAAGCGGAGTTTGACAACGAGCGTGAAGTCACTTTACTCAATCCGACAGTCGTGGTGGAAGTGACGTCACCGTCTTCACTGGGCTACGATCATGTGGACAAGCTGGGGTTCTATGGTTCCGTGCCCAGCATACAAGGCTACCTCATTCTTGATCAGGAGCGCATTTATGCCGAATGGCATGCTCGGACGGCCAGTGGCTGGCATTTGCAGCAGTACACGGATTTGTCCGATGTGATCCCGCTTGAGCCGCTCGGCTGCGCGTTGCCACTTTCCCAGGTTTATCGCGGCGTGACCCTGCCGGAGTAAGTCCAAGCCCACCTAATTGCGCTCCCGCCTGACTGCAAGCTACAATAAGCGCGTCAATCCGATTCTCCAGGTCGACCGCCATGAGCGTCAGCCACGTCCACACCGCGCGCGCACTTGATGAACCCGTCTGCATCCCCATGGACGAAGCCCTGTCCGCCATCGAAAACGGCGAAATGGACGATGAAGTCGGTTTGATGCGCTGGGGCTCGAACTACACCTTCCTCGTCAATATCGTGCGCGATGGCAGGCGTATGATGGCGATCTACAAGCCTCGCCGCGGCGAGCGGCCGCTCTGGGATTTCCCCGATGGTACGCTGTGCAATCGTGAGACGGCCGCCTACCTGACCTCGAAAGCGCTGGGCTGGGGCATCGTGCCGCCGACCTTCCTACGCGACGGCACCCGCGGCATCGGCTCGGTGCAGCTCTTCATCGACCATGACCCGGAAATGCACTATTACTCTTTCGACAAGTCGCGCTTGATTGAGCAGTTGGAGCGCATGGCGATCTTCGATGCCATCGCCAACAATGCCGATCGCAAAGGCGGGCACTGCATAGTCGACGACGACGAGCACCTCTGGGGCATTGATCACGGCTTGACCTTCAATGCCAGCGAGAAATTGCGCACGGTGATCTGGGACTTCGCGGGCATGCCGATTCCGCCGGCGATTCTGGACGATTTACGGGTTTTCTGCGCGCGGCTCCATGACGCGGACGACGTCTACACGGGCGCGATGTCGGAGCTGCTCTCGCTGATTGAGATGCGGATGCTCAAATATCGCGTGGAGAGTCTGCTGGAGAGTGGGGTCTTTCCCCTGCCCGGTCCGGGTCCGAATCGTCCCTGGCCGGCGGTGTAATTGCGCCTCGGTCGGCGAAACCACACGAGCGATTTGTCAAGACGTGATCCGCTAAACGAGTTCGCGTTCTCTTAGTATTCTACGAATCTGACTTGGCTCAACATCATCGCACTTTGGTTTGATGCAAACAGCAAGCAAAGTCACAGACTCAGAACCAAGGTGGTAGGCGATGCGGAAGCCTCCGCTTTTCCCACTCATGCCGGAATAGTTTCCGAGGCGAACCTTGCGCACATTAGCGCCTACGTATTTGAGTCGTACGCCGGGATACGTACCTTGGGCAAGCAGCTCTGTAAGTTTCCTTAATTCTAATATCAGTGACGGGTGTCTTCGCGCAATCCTGTTCGCTTTTCTGGTGAATCTATTGGGGAAGATTACCTGCAAGCTCATCGTCATCCAGGCCGAGTTCGATCAATTCCAATGCGTCTTTGGCCGGCAGCGCCTTGCCGTCTTTCGCATCTTGAAGACTGACGCGAATATCTTCCAAAAATTCAGCTTGGGCCTTTGCGACGGCGGGCGCCGTCTTCGGCGAAGGTGTCTTTGGCTTAGAATCGGGCGACGGAGGAGACGTGCGCGTTCCCTCGTGACGATTTCGAACCGATGCGCTTTGCAGATTCTTGCGACTCTTTTTCATTGGTGTAGGCATTGGTGGCTATCCCCGAAAGGTAAATGCCGGTTGGATGAAAGTGATTCTAGTTTTGGCTTCAAGCAGAAGCAAAGTCTGGACTAGAGCCCTAAAGGCTTGAAGCCTGCCATTTGTTTACAGTAACGATTCTATAAGAGATCAGTATATCGTTTGCATCGGAGATTTACAAGTTCGGACGATTCTGTCCTGCGACATTTATGAGGTCGCCGACGAGAATGGCAATGCCCGGTTTCGAGCCAGTCGTCCAAATTGTCAACGGTCATCAACATGGTACCGATTCTGGCAGCTCTGTTGCACTGCAGACAATGGTTCCATGTGCAGACGGGCATGAACAGTTTGCGCTGAGCGATTCTTGCTGAAGTCCAACGACGTCACCCTTGCATATGCTATAATCCCCTCCACCTTTCCGCCTACAGGACATCATCATGCCCATCACAGCAGACGGACGCTGGTTCATCGACGAAACGGGCCGCACCCGCATCCTGCACGGTGTCAACCTCAGCGGCGGCAGCAAAGTTCCAACCGAGCCATGCGGCTTCACCCACCTGCCCGACAGCCTGGACGAGAAGCGCAAAGTCTCGTTCATCGGGCGCCCGTTTCCATTGGAAGAAGCCGACGAGCACTTCCTGCGCCTCAAGCATTGGGGACTGGATTTCCTGCGCTTCATCGTCACTTGGGAAGCGATCGAGCATGATGGTCCGGGCAGCTACGATGACGACTATCTCGATTATCTGGAAGCGGTGCTGGAGAAGGCGCAGGCGCACGACATCAACCTCTTCATTGACCCGCATCAGGATGTCTGGAGTCGCTTCTCGGGCGGCGATGGCGCGCCCGCCTGGACCTTTGAGGCGGCCGGCCTGGATGTCGACCGCTTCCATGAAACCAGCGCCGCGCTGCTGCATCAGAAGCAGCCGGATGACTTCCCGCAATTGATGTGGGCGAACAACTATTATCGCTTCGCCGCCTTCACCATGTTTACGCTTTTCTTCGGCGGGAAGACCTACGCGCCCAATATGATGCGCGACGGGCTCAATATTCAGGACTACCTGCAGGAACACTACGTCAATGCTTACGCCTACCTGGCGCGGCGCATCGGTCACCTGCCGAATGTGGTCGGATTCGGCACGATGAACGAGCCGCATTTCGGCTTGATCGGCGTACCCGACCTGCGCACGCACGATCATCTGCTTGTCAAGCTCGGCGTGATGCCGACGCCCTCCCAAGCTATCTTTCTCGCCAACGGTTTCGCCCAGGAATGCCTCGATTTCGATTTGCCGATGGTCAATCGCCTGCCCGAACAATCGACCAAGGAATGGCTGGATCCGGGCGATGCGACCGTCTGGAGAGACGACTGCGGCGATGTCTGGCGCGCCCACGGTATCTGGGATGTGGACGCTGAAGGCAAGCCGCGATTGCTGCGCCCGGGGCATTTTGCCCGCGGCGACTTCACGCAAGATTTCCTCAAACCCTTCACGGAGCGCTTTGCCGCGGCCATACACGCGGTCAAGCCGGATATGCATATCTTCGTCGAAGCCGAGCCCTTCGCGCCGCCGCCTCGCTATGACGGTCCGGACAAGTGGGTCTACGCGCCCCATTTCTACGATGGCGCCACCCTCTTCACCCGCCGTTTTCATCCGCATCTCAACTTCGATCTCTTTAACTTCAAGCCCCTCATCGGCGAAGGCACAATCCGCAGCTACTTGAGCCGTCAGTACGGCAATTTTCGTCGCTACGCTGAATCAGCGATGGGCGCCGTGCCGATCGTCGTAGGCGAGTTTGGCATTCCCTTTGACATGAACGGTGAACACGCCTATCGCACAGGCGACTTCTCACGCCAAGCGACTGCGCTCGATTACAACTTTCGCGCCCTCGATGACCACCTGCTGAATTACACCCTCTGGAATTACTCGCCCAACAATACAAACGAGCTCGGCGACATGTGGAATGGCGAAGACCTGTCGGTCTTCAGCCGCGACCAGCAGAGCGATCCATCCGACATCAGTTCCGGCGGTCGAGCACTGTCCGCCGTCGTCCGTCCCTACGCCCGCAAGGTCGCCGGCGAACCGCTCAGCATGCGCTTTGATGCTGACCGCGGACTCTTCACTTTCAGCTTCCGCCACGACAGCAACCTCACAGAGCCAACCGAGATTTTCGTGCCTAACATGCAGTTCCCAGATGGTTATCGCGTCGACGTCAGCGATGGGGAATACGAGATTCAGCAAGACGAGCAACGCGTGATCTACCGCCACAGCGACAAGGACATGCCACACATGATCCGCATCGTCTCCAACACGCCGCCGCCGGCTGAGCTTTCGCCTTATGACAAGCTGGCGATCTTCGGCTTGATTGTGCTGTTTGTGTTGTACTTGTTGGGCAAACGAGGCAAGAATGCTAAAAAATGAGCTAAGGGTTATCGTTTGATAACCATATTTTCGTTACGTCAACGCAACCATGGCAAGAAACTGAACACGCCGTAACTGAGCGTCGACAAAACGATGAATTCTTGTGATTCGTTCCGAATCATGCTACGCTACGCTTAGTGACGGACGAACTGCTAAGAAGCATGTCCGAAAGGGAAAACACGATGGGCGCCTCCCGCAAAAAGGCGGCAGGGAGAAAACTCCAAACGACATCCAAACACGCGACCGGCAGCCAACGCACGCCTGTCCCAGCCCGAAATCGGTCAGAAAGCATTGACCGGATGAGCGACAAAGAGACCAGGGAAGCGCAAGCAGAATTCTTGCACGCGTTGGAAGAAAGCGTACAACAGGCGAACGACGCTGAACTGACTCCAATTGAGCCACTGTTGGAAGATCTTTGGGCCAGGTATGGCGACGGACAAGATAGCAGTAACTAGCACCCCGCGATTCAATTCAGATCTTGAGGATTTGGCCAAGAAGTACCCACGAGTTATTAAAGAGCTTACAAAGTTAGTAAGAAAACTGAAAAAAGGAAATCGGCTTGGGGATCGAATGCGGGGCGTTGGTGGCGCCTTGGTCTACGAAGAACGAATGCCGAATCCGGATGCTCGCAAAGGCAAGAGTGGTGGTTTCAGAGTTGTCTATCACCTTGGCAAGAGTGAGATCAGGCTGCTCGTGATCTGCTCGCGGCCTAAGTGCTCAGAAGCCCAACCGGCAAAGGTTGCCCGCATATTGCGAAAGTTGGACCTGTCCTAGTTCTTCTTGTCTTGATGTGGCAACTCGTTCGCATTGTAGCGACAACAAACCGTATTAGACGTTTCTGGCAAAAGACTGGGCACGGGCCGTCCGCCAAGGCGCAAACTCATGTAACTCAGCATACAAGGAAGCACGACATGCGCCAACTGAAACGACTATTCTTGCTCACATGCTTCCTCTACACCTTCACCTCCGCGGCGCAAGACATCCGAGCCCACGAAACCATCACGCTGGAGCGCAGCGATAACATCAGCCTCGTCGCCGACTTCTACCCGGCCCCGTCTGACGCCGCCGAGCCGCCCGTTATCATGCTCTTGCACATGCTCAACAGCAGCCGCAGCGCCTACGATCCCCTCATCCCCGATCTGCACGCAGCCGGCTACGCGCTGCTCAATATCGATATGCGCGGGCACGGCGAATCCGGCGGGACGCGCGATTGGGACGCGGCCATCGATGATGTCGTCACTGGCTGGTCCGGCTGGCTGGAAGCGCAGGATCACAGCGGCGAGCACGGTCTCGCCATCATCGGCGGCAGCATCGGCGCGAACGTCGCCTTGATCAGCTGCGCCGAGATTGAGACCTGTCGTGGCGCTATCGCCCTTTCGCCCGGTCTCGATTACCGCGGCGTCAAACCGGAGACGGCATTGGTCGATGGCCTGGCCGATCGCTCGGCGCTGCTTGTCGCCGCCCACAACGATAACTCCAGTGCAGAGGCGATTCGCCGGATGTTTCTCAACGCAAAGGGCGATGTCAGCGCGCGGATGTATCGCGGTCGCGCCCATGGCACCCGCCTCTTCGATTCGGAATATGAAAGCGTCAGCCGCCTGATTTTGCATTGGCTGGGCGAGACCTTCGCCTCGGATGATGCGTAGTCTATTCTTAAGTCGTTAAGAAAGGAAAAGCACATGCAATTCGATTTGGCATCAGTTGACTACATCCTGGAGACCACGCGCAGCGTCCGCAAGCGCCTTGATCTCACCCGACCGGTCGAGCGTGGCGTCGTCGAGCGCTGCCTGGAGATCGCGCTGCAGGCGCCCAGCGGCAGCAACCGCCAAGGCTGGAAATGGTTGATCGTGACCGACGCGGACAAAAAAGCGCAGATCGGCGAATACTACAAGCAGTCATGGTACGCCTACAGCAAAGTTGCCGTCCGCACCGATTCGGGGAACGAACCCACGGCGCAGATGAAGCGCGTGATTAGCTCCGCGCGCTACCTGGCCGATCACATGCATGAAGTGCCGCTGATGATCTTCCCCTGCATTCACGGACGAGCCGGCGACGCAAGCCCATCGGCGAACGCCGGCATGTACGGCTCGATCATTCCGGCCGCCTGGTCATTGATGCTGGCGCTGCGGGCGCGGGGCATCGGAGCAGCCTGGACGACTCTGCATCTCGGCTACGAAAAAGAATGCAATGAGATCCTCGGCATACCCGACGATGTGACAACTGCGGCGCTGCTCCCGGCGGGTTATTTCACCGGCGAGACCTTCCAGAAGGCCGACCGTGTGCCGGCGACAGAACTCACCTATTGGGAATCCTGGGGCGCGCGTTAGCCGCAATCGACTCGTCGTCGTTTCTGGCTCGCGCCCGCGGAAAATGGTTGCGTCCAGGTAATTCGGCTGTATAGTAAGATAAGTGAAACCGAGCAGTTCTCCGAGCTGGCTGGATAGGTAATGCCTGCAGCAGAACAAGCTGACGCAATCCGTCGATACTATGCAACCGACCGCAACTTGCGCATTTACGAAGAAACGCACGCCAAATATTGTGTGCCCGAAACGGATTTTGTGCGCTGGACGCTGGATAATATCGACTGGAATGGTGACGAAGTCATCCTCGATATCGGCGCCGGCCGCGGCAGTCACTACTCCTGCCTGATTGCCGAGCGGCCCGACATTAGTTACTACGCGCTCGATCTCTCGCCGAATTTATTGCTCAACCATCCCTGCGCGGCCGATCATCTGGCGCTGGGCGATGCGATGAAACTGCCATTCGCTGACGGCAGCTTCGATGTCGTGATGGCGAATCACGTGCTTTATCACCTGGCCGACGTTGACGGCTGCCTGGCGGAAATCAAACGCGTGTTGAAATCGGATGGGCGCTTGCTCGCCGCCACTGACAGCCTCCACACCGTGCCCGAACTGCAAGTCCTTATCCGCCGCGCCATCGTGCTGCTCAGCAATAACGGCGCGCAAGTTCCTCCACCCGCGCTTCCCTGCGACGCCTTCGCGCTGGAGAACGGCACGCGCATGCTCGCCCGCCACTTTTACGCCGTGGTGCGTCACGATCTGCCCACCCAATTGATGTTTGACGATGTCGAGCCGGCGCTGGAATACCTCGAAAGCATGCGCGATTTGCGCCAGCACAGCTTGCCGGACGATGTCGCTTGGGACGATATGATGCTGATCATGCGCCAGCAGATGACCCAATTGCTGCAACTGCTGGGCAAATTAGAGATCAACATCGCCTGTGGCGCTTTAGTTGCCAGCGACTGCGGCGACTTCATCAACGAGTTCGTGGGGCGCCAACCCCACTCCCTGTCCGATGCTTCGGAGCAGGGGTTAAGTGGCGAATCCCCCGGTTAGACTATGGTTCAACGAGACTAAGATTGTGACCTTGACTCAAGGCTGCCTCGTGCGGCAGTCGAGCCATTCCTGAAGAGGTTCATCCCATGTCTGTCCTGTCATTCGGCGAACTCTTGATCGACTTTGTCGCGCTAGAGATGGGCGTGACCGTCGGCGATGCCTCGGGCTTCGTCAAGGCGCCCGGTGGCGCCCCGGCCAATGTCGCCGCCGCTGTCGCCCGTCTCGGCTATGCCAGCGCCTTCATGGGCCAAGTCGGCGATGATCCCTTCGGCCATCACCTGGCCGGTGTTCTCGCCGCGGAATCGGTGGATATCAGCGGCCTTACCTATTCCAGCGAGGCGCGTACGGCACTGGCTTTCGTCTCCAATACCGCCGATGGCGATCGCAGTTTCATGTTTTACCGTCATCCTTCCGCCGATATGCTGATGACACCTGACAATATCAATACGAGCTTGATCGATGCCTGCGATGTCTTTCATCACGGCAGCATCACGTTCATCCGCGAGCCGGTCTCTTCCGCGTTGCGGTTGGCGCTCGATTGCACTGTAAAGGCCGGTAAGTTCATCTCCTACGACCCCAATCTCCGCCTGCCGCTGTGGGAGAGCGCCGCCGCCGCCAAAGCCGGCATGCTCGCGGGCATGGACTATGCCAATTTGCTCAAGATCAGCGACGAAGAACTGGAGTTTCTGACTGGTGGCGACGATGTTGCGCCGCTCTGGCGTGACCGCATGGAAATGATCTGCGTTACCTACGGACCCAAGGGCGCCGTCGTGCATCTGAAGGACGGCAGCAAGTTTGAGCACGGCGGCTATTCGGTCAAGGCAACGGATACCACCGGCGCCGGCGACGCGTTCGTCGCCGCCATGCTGATCGGACTGCTGGAACACCGCGACGACTATCGCGCGCAACTGCCAGCCATACTCGATTTCGCCAATGCGGTCGGCGCGCTCACTTGCTTACACAAAGGCGCGATTCCCTCACTGCCGACCATGGCGGCGGCGTGCGCGTTTCAGGCGGGGCGCAACGGCTGAATCACTTTGTTCTCGATGTCTCTCTTCTAAGAATCCTTGAAATCTCGCCATCTACGACTGTTGCGAAATCTGTAGGCGCGACCTATCAGGTCGCCCGCATATGCAGGTCGGCATCAGTGGGCGAGCCACCGGCTCGCCCCTACAATTCTCTACTTTGCCGCCGTGAAGAAATCTTTGTGTCCTTTGTGCCTTTGTGGTAAAAACGTTGGCAGGCCGCAGACAAGGGCGTAACCGGAAGGACTGATGACATGCCCCAACCCAACATTATCCTGATACTCGCGGACGATATGGGATATTCCGATATCGGCTGCTTCGGCTCAGAGCTTCAAACGCCGAACCTTGATCGGCTGGCGGGGAACGGCGCGCGTTTTTCGCAGATGTACAGCTTCGCCCGCTGCTGCCCGTCACGTGCCGCCCTGCTGACCGGACTGCACCCGCAGCAAGCCGGCGTCGGTCATATGGTGCAGAACCGCGGTACGCGCGCCTATCAAGGCTATTTGCGCGACGATGCAGTGACGATTGCCGAGGTGCTCAGGGGCGCGGGCTATCAAACCATGATGTCCGGCAAATGGCATGTCGGCGGGCAACTGAAAGCGCAGGAACCCGAGACCTGGCAGCCGGGCACGGATGGCTTCCCCACGCCGCGGCAGCGCGGTTTCGATCGCTTCTTTGGCACACTGGTCGGCGCGGGCAGCTTCTTCTTTCCACACGCGCTCTGCGAAGACGACGCGTTCATCAGCGATTATCCAGACGACTTCTACTACACCGATGCCATCAGCGACAAAGCTGTTGAGATGATCGCCGACGCGCATGGCGACGGCTCACCCTTCTTCCTGCATGTTGCCTATACGGCGCCACATTGGCCGCTGCATGCCCCGCCACAAGACATCGCCAAATACGAAGGCAAATACCGCGATGGCTGGGATACGCTGCGGCAGAACCGGCACGAGGAACTCAACAGCCTCGGCATCCTCGATCCGCACTGGCAGATCTCGCCGCGCGATGTTGACTCGCATCCCTGGGAGGCGGAAGCAAACACCGATTGGGAAGACCTGCGCATGGCGACCTACGCCGCCATGATCGATCGCATGGATCAAGGCATTGGCCGCATCCTGGCGACTTTGGACGCGTTGGACATCAGCGACAACACGATGATCGTCTTCCTATCGGATAACGGCGGCTGTGCCGAGCTTCTGGCGGAGGACGGCATGGTCAATCAACGTTCCTTTGTGACGACCCTGCCCGACGGACGGCAGGTACGACCGGGAAACCATGTCAACTTGCCTCCGGGACCGGCCGATACCTTCATGAGTTACGACCTGCCTTGGGCGAACGCCTCCAATTCGCCCTTCCGCCTCTACAAGCATTGGGTGCACGAAGGCGGCATCTCCTCGCCTTGCATCGTGCATTATCCCGACATGATCGACGAGCCGACCGTCATCCATAGCCCGATTCAATTCATTGATGTGCTGCCCACTTTCGCTGATCTGGCGGGCGCGGAGTATCCCAGCGAGTACGGCGGGGGCGCGATTCAACCGGTCGAAGGCGAGAGCTTCCGTCCAGCGATGGAGGGCGCAGACTGGCAGCGCGAGAACCCGCTCTACTGGGAGCATGAAGGCAACCGTGCCCTGCGCATCAATGACTGGAAGCTGGTCAGCAAGCACCCGGGCGACTGGGAACTGTACAACATGATCGAAGATCGCACCGAACTGAACGACCTCAGCGCCGCCGAAACGGATCGCGTCAGTACGATGAGCGGACTTTACGACGCCTGGGCAGCGCGCTGTGAAGTGCGTCCCTGGCCGCTCGATTGACCACGGCAATGGTGGGGCGGCTCATTGAGTCGCCCGCCAACAACCCGACTACCGGCGCGACCTCTAACAACATATTGAGACCTAGAGGCGACCCATTGGCTCGCCCGTCAGTTTTCGTGGGGGCGATGAACCATCTTTTTGCCTGGATACTGGGTTGTGTTACCATTTCTTGACAAACATTAGTATTTCATGAGAGGTGCGACCATGCATTCAGCGCCCTTGACCATCGGCATCGAAGAAGAGTACCAGTTGATCGATCCGACCACCGGCGAATTGGCGGCGGTCGTGCAAAAGCTGCTGCATGATGAGGGACTCCGCCAAATCGGCGATCAGGTCAAGCCCGAATTCCTGCAATCACAGATTGAGATCGGCAGCGACATCTGCAGCAATGTGCAAGAAGCGCGCATGGAGTTGGTCCGCCTGCGCGGCGAGGTGAATAAGGTGGCCGAACGCTATGGCTACGCCATCGTCGCTGCCAGCACGCATCCCTATTCGCGCTGGGAAGAGCAGGAAGCCAACCCGGGCGAACGTTACGAAGATCTAAAGGAATACATGCAGGAAGTCGCGCGCCAGATGCTGATCTTCGGCATGCACGTGCACGTCGGTTTCGGCAAGTCGCCTAAGCAGCTCGATCTAATGATCGACATCCAAAACCAGCTGCGCTATTTCCTGCCCCACCTGCTCTGCTTTTCGACCAGCTCACCCTTCTGGCATGGTCATCCCACCGGTTTGAAGAGCTACCGCAGCATCATTTTCGAAAACCTGCCACGCACCGGCACAGCGCCCATCTTCTCTTCTTTCAGCGAATTCACGCAATTGATTGAAACCTTCGGGCAGGTCGGCACACTGGGCAAAGGCAGAGAGGGTGGCAAGGCGGACTACACCAAGATCTGGTGGGACTGCCGCCCGCATGAGTACTTCGGCACCCTGGAAATCCGCATTTGCGACATCTGCACGACCGTCGATGAAGCGGTAACCATCGCGGGGCTGGTGCAGGCGATCGTCGCCAAGCTAATCAAGCTGCACAACCAGAATCAGAGCTGGCGCATCTACCCCAACGAGCTCATCGCCGAGAACAAATGGCGTGCCGTGCGCTTCGGCCTGGACGGAAAGCTGGTCGATTACGGTAAGAGTGAGGCGGTGCCGATACGTCTCTTGGCACTCGAACTGCTGGAATTCGTCGACGACGTGGTCGACGAACTCGGCTCGCGCGAGGAGATCAACTACCTGCACACTATTCTGGAAAAGGGCACCAGCTCAGACCGTCAGCTGGACGTGTATCACCGCTGCATGTCCGACGGCGCCAGCGATCAAGAGGCGCTGAAAGCCGTTGTCGATCACTTGCGCGCCGAAACGATGCGGGGCGTGAAGGAGTAGCTAAGCCTGTCAGGCCCATTCCTGCGCAATGGAGCAGGCGCTAACAATTTTTTTCACCACACAGACCCTGATTCTGCAGTAGGGGCGACCCCGTTGCTCGCCCGCCGCAACCGCCTGGTATGCGCAACAGGCGACCCACCGGGGCGTCCTCACATTTGTGATGTTCGGTGGAAATGTCAACTTACGGGCTCAATACGGCGCTCGCCTGTTTCCCATAATCTTCTATCCTTTTGAATCCGGCGCCTTTGCCCGATTTCTCGTGTAGCGCATGCTCAACTCCGGTTCCGCCATTTGCAAGCGCCGCGGCGGCAAACCACGCACTATCGCTTCCAGGTCATCGACCACCATCTCGCCCAACTCAACCATGCCCTGCGCGACCGAGCCGGCTCTGTGCGCCGACAAGACTGCGCCCTCGGCTGTGCGAATCGGATGATCAGCCGGCAGCGGTTCGGTCGGGAAGACATCGGTCGCCAGCTTGAACCGTCCAGCCAATACCATGTCCGTCAAGGCAGCGAAATCGACAACGTGAGCGCGGCTCGCCAAAACGAATACGGCATCCTGCTGCACGAGCTCGAGCAACTCGCGGGATATCATCGCCCGGTTTTCCGCCGACGGGACCGCCATCACGAAGATGAACTTCGAAGTCGCCATCAGTTCTTCAAGCGTGACCGGACGCACGCCCTGCCGCGTCAGATAGCCATCGCCGAGCCAGGGGTCATAGACCGAAATGCTAACGCCGAATGGGACCAGCAGCGGATGCAAGGCGCGGGCCAGGCTGCCGTAGCCGATGACGCCAACCGGCTGATCGTAAAGCAGGAAGGTGCCCGTGTTTCCATGCCAAAGGTAGCGTTCTTCGCCGCGGCGCATCAAGCGGTCGCCATACGAGATCTGACGCGCCGCGTCAATTGCCAGACCCAGTGAAAACTCCGCCACTTGCCGGGCAAATCCTGGCGCCGCGCTCAAGACGCGAATGCGCCGCCGGTAACACTCTTCGTAATCGAGCTGCAGGGGAAAACCACCGGAGACGTCCATAATCGCTTTGAGCCTGGGCGCTTGATCCAGCACATCACCATAGCGCCAACCCGTGCAAACGATGGCTTCGGCATTCGGCAGCGCGCGCAGGAAGTCTTCAGGCGGCATGCGCTCGTCTACGCCCCAGACGACATCTGCCAGTTCATACAGACGCGCTTTGTCTTGCGGCGAAAAGATTTCATCCATCCGCCTAAAACTCGGATCCACAATGACCTGGCTCTTCATGATCACCTCCGAATTTGACTGAGGATGTTGACTCGATTAGCGCAGACGCCGGTCATACCAGACGGGCACTTCGCCCAGACTGACGGCGATGTGCACAGCGGCCGCTTGCAAGGCGCTGCTGGCCTCCTGCGGCTCGAGTACCTGCACGCCATCGGGACGCTTCTTCTCCGCCAGCGAGTCACTGCCCGGCAAGAGACCGTCCACGACTTTCTCAGGATCGACAATCACCGGCAGAAATCTGCCATTGAGCAGATGCAAATTGATCTCGCCATGCATCGCAGTCGGCTGGCGACCACGTCTTTTCGCCACCTCGCTCGCGTAAACAGACTGTACGCTGCCGGCGTTTACCTTCCACCGCTGCTCTACGCCGCGCCAAGCGCTGATACTCTTTTCATAGGGGTTTATGGCGATCGTATCCGGCTCCTGCAGGATGATCCAAACAAGTCGGAAAATCGCCAGGACAAGCAACATCGATACGCCAATGCCAAGATATGGCAGCCATTCTGGATTCGGTATCAAGGTTCCGGCATTGGGTAATCCCAGTTCGCTGGTCAAGGACGCGATCGAAACCAACAGGTAAACGGCGCTCCAAAGCGCGTACCAACCGATCTGACGCAGCTTGCCGCGCAGCCAGCGCTCCTCACGCAAGAGTTGCAATTCTCCGAACTTGTCGCCGGCTGCCGCAAACTGCAAACGCCACATGCCCAAGTGGAGCGGCAAATCCACCAGCGGAATCGGCTCCGGTTCCGGCTCAGGCTCCAGAGCAGGTTCTGTCGTCACAAAGGGGATTTCGAGCGCCCGCGCCAAGGCCTTGCCCAGCTGCATCGCCGTTTCCTCGTATTGCCCTTGATCCGAATTGGTCAGGCGCAAGACCTCGAACCAGCGGCTTGAACGCGCCAGCGAGACCTCCTCAGACAAGGTCACGCCGAGCTGCCAGGACTCCGACTCCTGGGACCAGCCCAGCACCACTTGCCTCAGATCGGCGCCGAGGATTTCGCCCGCCTCCGGCAGGTCACGGCTGACGGCGAAGAAACCATTATAGCGAAAGGGGGCGCCCGCCTTGGCTTCAACGACCAGCTTCGGTTCTGCCGAGTCGTCCAATTCAATCAGGCGCCAACGCGCGGGACTGTAATCAACAAGTAAGTTGGCGGATACAGCGATTCGGGCCATTGGTCACTAGCTGTCAACGTTGTTGGAGACGATATAGCGCCACATTATGGCAGACATCATCACGATTGAGCAGTCGTGATTTGGTTAGAGAGCGCCGGCCTCGTCCGCTCGCAAACGTCGCCAGCGGAAGAAGATCAAGAGGCAGAATAGCGCCAGCAGCAAGAGCAAGGCGAATCCACCGATCGCCAAGGCCTCGCCCACTTCCACCTGACTGACGATGAGCGCGACCAAGCCATAAACGACGGAGAAAAGATATAACAACGCGAGGGTCTTGCGCTGTGTCAAACCGAGGTCAAGCAGGCGGTGCGAAACGTGATCCTTGGCCGCCAGCATCAAAGGTCGCCGTTCCAGCAGACGCGTGAAGATTGCCAGATTCATATCCAATATCGGCAGCGCCAGCACGAAGATCGGCACCATCCAGGTCACGTTCAGTGGCTGCGCGGCGAATTTCAGTTTGATCGCCAGGATCGCCAAGACGAAGCCCAGCGTATAAGCGCCCATATCGCCCATAAACGTGCTCGACGGATTGAAATTATAAATGAGAAAGCCCACGGCGCTGCCGAAGATCGCCGCCGCCAGCATGCTAACCAGGATCTGCCCTTGCGTCAGCGCAAGCAGCAAGAAGAAAGCGGCCGTGATCGCCGCCGTGCCGGCCGCCAAGCCGTCCATATTGTCGATCCAGTTGACCGCGTTGATCAAGGCGACGATCCAGAAGAGCGTCAAGGCAATGTCAATAATCGGGTTGTTGAACAGGCGAATCTGCACACCGGTGACTGTCACCACGAGCGCCGCCGCTGTCATCACGGACAGGCGTATCCGCGGGCTGAGATGCCGCCGATCATCAAGATAGCCAATCAATGCCAGCAGCGTGGCGCCAGCGACGATCGCGCCCAGTTCAACCAGATGATCCGGTGGGCTGAAAAGCAAAACCGACAAGACAAAGGCGACATAAATCGCTGCCCCGCCCATCAGCGGCACCTGACGGGAATGGATGTTTCGCTTGTTTGGCTCGGCAGTGACACCCAGGCGCATCGCGATCTGACGCGTCAGCGGAGTCAGGCAGAGGGCGGCGCCAAAACCGACGATCATGATTGGGATGAATTGCAAGCTCGCGTCCATGTCTTCAGTATAAGTTGGATTGTGGAGCGGCGAAAGACGCGGTGAATGACAGGCCTGCAGCCGGCGCCGGAACCGCTAGCGCTCGCACTTTCGACTTCAGCTTGAGCGGCGCCCGGATTGCAGGGGCTGAACTGTCAGGCCGCTACTAGTCATCGCGCCACGCTAAGACGGCGCTGACCGGCAGATGATCTGATCCGATCGGCTCGCCGACGCTCGCGGCGGTCGCCCGCAGATCATCACTCGTCCAGATATAGTCGATGCGCAGAAATGGATGAATCAGCCGCGGCAAACCAATCGCCTCCGCCACGGGCCAGCTGCGACCGGCGCCATTGCCGATTGCGCGCCAGGCATCGTTCATCCGCGCCGCGATCTCATCGTAAATCAGCGAGGCGTCACTCATATTGAAATCGCCCGCCAGGATGACCGGCGCGCTTTCCCGCTGCACGATATCCAGCAGCCGCCTAATTTGGGCGTTTCGCCGGCTCTCGTCATAGCGCAGCAGCGCTTCAAGTCCAATATCGGCATCGGCAGCGATATCCGCGCGCGGATGCAAGGGCAAACTGAAATGCACGGCGTAGACCGCCAATTCGCGCCTGTCCTGATTGAGCAGCAGGCGCAGCGCTTGCCTTCCGGGATCATCCTCGATACTCAGGACTTCGCGCTCCAGGATGGCATAGCGCGAAAAAATGCGCACGCTGCCTTCGATATGATCTTCATGGGCATAGACCGCGTAAAGCGGCGCCAGTCGATGGTCGTAACCCTCGGCCGTCTCTTGCAGTACGATCAAATCCGGCGCCATCTCCAGCAGCCAGTCGGTCGCCCGCTTCAGCTCGACGTTGCTGCCTTGCACATTAAATGTCACGACGCTGAACGCATCGCCGACCGGTGGCTCCACCGGTTTGTACATCGCCGGCGCCGCGAACCAATACAAGCCGATGGCAATCAGGACGATCTGCAGCAGCACGCTCCAACGCGGCGGATGAGACAGATGCGCGGCGCGTCCCGCAAAGCCGGCCGACTTTTTCGGGCGCGAAAGGCGCTTTCGTGCATATTCAATCGGGAGATGCCGTTGGCGCGTGACGACGATCGACAAGGGAAAGGTAACGATCAGCGGCACATACCAATAGGGCGCGAAGCTGTTGGCCAGGTCGAGCAGTGGAACGCCAGCCAAGCGCAGCAGCCGCAGGAGAGTAAAGAGCGCCACCAGCACCGCATACAGCGAAATCAGGTAGCGAGTCGGCGTCGAGATGCCGCGAAGCAGAATCTGCAGAGACGACCAAGACATCGCCCGGCCTCCGTGCTCGCCGACGATTTAGAGCAGCACCAGCGAGACGATGATCAAGGCGATGAAAAGCACAGCCGCCAGAATGCCCATGTTTCGCAGGTCCTTGATGACAAATCCGTAGTCGGCGCGCAAGTCTTCTTCGCTGACCACTTTGGTCGGGTTTGCCAGTCGTTCCGCCACGAACTCGGCATCCAGCGCGCCTTCGTCCTTGCGCCGTTCCAGTTGCGCCGCCTGCAAGGCACGGCGTCTGCGCGGCTTCGGGGCGGCCGCGGGAGCAGCAGCTGATTTCGCCGGCGCTGCCTCCTGCTCGCGCAATTCGGTTGCCCCGCCCTGCTCCACTGCGCCTTGACGCGCCTGTTCGAGCACGGCATTGGATATATTGGGTTTCTTGCGTCTGCGCTTCGCCATTTGCGCTCGTCTCCATCACTTGATGCTTATCGCTTCATTATTCCAAACTACACGTCTACTGGCAAGCGCCCTCACTCAGGCGAGGGGACTAATGCAATTTGCCGGCTGCGCCCGCGTCGGCGCGCTGCTTCACCAGCGCCTCCAATTGCTCAAAGCTGATGCCATACTGCCGCGCGATCTCCCGCGCATAACTCTGACCGCGCGGCAGCGCCGCCAACACGCGATAGGTCGGCCGTACACCGCTTTTGCCTTCTTCGATCTGAGAGATCAGACTCGTCACGCGGCTGTCACCGGGCACCGCGTCGTTCATCGACTCGCAGTCGGCCGCCAATTCGTGCAAATGCGTTACAAATATGGCGCGCGCGCCCAACATCCGTACGCAGCACACAACATCGCGCGCCAGAAAATAGCTTTCGGTCGCGCTGGTGCTGGCGAGCGATTCGTTCAGCAGCAGCAGGCTGTGCCGCGTGGCGGACTGAAATATCTCGCGCAAGCGTCCCGCCTCTTCGCCCAGGCGTCCGCTCTCCATATTCGGCTTTTCCTCCGCCGGGAAGTGCAGGTAGATGGCATCGACCGGACTGAGCATTGCCGACTCGGCGGGGACATACAAACCCGATTGCGCCAGCACATGCAGCAAACCGATGGCCTGCGTCCAGGTGGTTTTTCCGCCGCGATTGGGTCCCGTCAAGATATGGATGCGTCCCGATTCGTCAAAACTCACATCATTACTGACGATTTGAGCGCCAAGGTCTTCGTCTCGATGAAGCCGGCTCATGCGCAGCGCCAAGTCGAGATTGTAGACGCCGCGCGCCTCCAGACGACGCTCGGCGGTTGGCGCTAGCTGCGGTCTGCACATTGACAATCCGCGCGCGCGCAAACTTGCGATCAGCTGAGCGCCGCCGACATAGAACGCGATTTCCGACTCGACCGCGCGCAGCAATCCGCTATTCACTCGCGTATAACGCTCGAGAGCACGGGCGATTGGGCGAATCACGTCGTCGAGGACTTTGCCCAGGTCAGCGAATAGCACGTTGGCCTCCAGCCGGTCGAGCGTCTCGCGGCGTTCGGCGAGGATGCTGCCGTTCCGGTAAAGCTGGGCAGTGGGCGCCTCGTACAGCGTGCTGATGCCTTGCCGCTCTTCGTCCTCATCGACACCCCACAACCGGCGAAAGAAGCGAGGACCGCGGAATCGTTTCTTATTCAAAGAGAGCAGCGTCGCCGCCACTGGCTTGAGGTCGGGCGACAAGTTGACGCCAATCGTTACGCTGACGATTTCCCGTATGTTGGCGCGCAAGGCGGGCAGTTCCTCTGCCATCTGCTGAAATTCGGGCGCGTTCACCGTCCGCTGCAACACAAGCGCCAGCTCCATCCAGGCGCGCGCCTTCAGTTGCCCCTGAAACCGTTGTATCAAGGCGTCGAGCGCGCAGACACATTCGACGTAGTTTTCCAACTCGGTCAAGCGAGAGAGTACCAGCGACGCCTGGTTGCGCCGCGCCCGAATGTCACGCACAGTTTCGTGCAGACCACGTATCATCGGCAGCGTCGCTCGCAATCCCTCCGTGAATGCCGGCAGTCGCAAACAATCCTCGATGACCTCTTGCCGGTAACGCAGCGTCGCCTCATCGGTCAGCAGCGTCGACAGCAACCGGCGTATCGGTCTTAAGTAATCAACATATGGCGCAATCGCTTCGGCGATCACTTTGAGGCGTAAATCATCTGACGCGCCGACTTCCGCGCTGGACGCCGGACTGGCCGATTGTCTGTCGAGCCACAAGAGGCTGATCTGCTTCGACTCGGACGTGGCGGCTTGAGACATGCCAAGACTCTCGCAAACGGTTTGCGCTGGACTTCAGGGCAGGGCTGAATCTTCATTCTGTCTATGAAGCAGCGGTACCCGGGCTGAGCGATATCGCCAGCCATCCCAATGATAACAAATAATCTACTGTATGGAATTTCCGCGAATCTGACTATGGACTCAGTTGAGCTTCATCCGGCGCAGGCCTTGAAAAGACGGATTGCCCTGGATCTCTTTCCAACGCGCATCGCCGCCGTCGGTATGCCACTCGACCACAAACATGCCCTCAGTATCCTGGTAAGTGAAGGTCGGTTTCAAGCCCAGCAAGATCTGGCGCAAGGTGCCAATAACATCCTTGCGCTCCTCGCCCATGCGCAGGATGAAATACTGCCCGGCGACAAATTCGAAGTACATCGGCATCCCCTCGAGGCTGCCTTCCAATTGCACCGGCGACTCGGCTTGGGTACAGCTCATGAAGACATTCTGCAGCCGGTTGTTCCATAAGGTATGGTTGACGCGTTCTTCAATGTAGTAGGGGCGCACCTCCGGCGTTGAGTAGAACCATTGACGGGCGGTATTCGCCATCGCATTTGTCTCCGCGGACTGAGCTGCTGATAACGGCGCCAGTGTACCCCATCATCACGCCCCGCGAAATACTAAAATGTCGTATCTAAGTCATAGAACACATGTTCTAATTCTGTGCTACAATATTACGATCGTAGTCAGAATGTAACGATGAAAGGTCGGCTTAAATGAAATATCGCGACAATCGCAGCAGGCGCATCTTTGACTTCATCTGTTCGTATACCGGCGAGTACGGCTTTCCGCCGACGCTCGGCGAAATTGCCAAAAACGAAGGCTTCAAGTCCAATTCGGGTGTCATCCGTCATTTGGATAAACTGGAGAAATGGGGCTGGATCGAGCGTTATCATGGCAACGCGCGCAGCATTCGCATCTTGCGCCCTTGCGAGGGCCTGGCGACTAGTGCAGATAATGAGCGGTTTTCTCGCCCACACTTTCGGCAGCGATTATGACGCCAGATTGTGGCAGGACGTAATATTGATAGAGTTCGCCCGTGGTGAATTCTCGCGCCAGGCCGGCATCCAATAATTTGTAAGTGTGCAATTCCACGCGGAGCGTGTAATAAAGTGGATGCGTGCGCAACGTGTAGCGGCTGGTCCGGCCTTTGACGATGCGCACCGCTTCGGCTTCGCGATCGAGCATGAGCTGCTGAACGAAGCGGTTGAAGTCGGTGGTCAGATAGAGCATCAGGCCGACGACCACCACTTCGATGCCCAGCGCCACCGGCAGCAAGATCACGCGAATGAAGGACATCGTAATGACCGCCAGGGTAATGACAATCGCGAGCGAGATCGTGCGCTTAATCAAGCGGGACATCCGCGCCTGAAATAGATCAATCTGACTATTCAATGCCAGCAATTGCTCCTGGCTCATCAGACCGAGGCGATTGTTCTTGAGATCGTTGGCGGAGGCAGCGATGATCTGAGGACTGGATCGCCGAATCATGTCGTATTTGCCACATAGCAGTCGAGACTCCTACTAATTGTATCAAGTGTCGCGCGCGAAAGACAAACAGCCGACACGCTTCGCACTGAATCGCGACTAAATGACATGTCCGGCAATTGTGGATTGGCATCAGTCTGCAGTCTCCCCACCCTCGGTCTCCCATATCCATAGGCCGAGGAGCGAACACGATTCTAAGATTGGCTTTGCTGCGGATAAAATTAGCGCTTGGCGGGCGACCCGCCGGGTGATCCCAGCAGATTCGCGTTTCACGAACGGCGACGTTCTGGGCGTGGGCTAGCATCGCCGGATCATCGTTTTCCAACAACAGCGGGCACTCAATGGTAAACGATATCTTCATCATCGGTGGTCAAGTAACAATGGCGAGCGACGTGAGCGTTTCCAGTGGAGGATTCTTTAGGGGATGGCCGGGGTCGTCGACCAAGGCGCTCGTGTCTTCACGAAACGCAGGCGAGCGCCGGCATGAACTCCGTTAGGTAGACAGCGAGCTGGTCGCGCGTGAAGGCATAAACTTGCTCTTCAACGGCGGCCAGCAGCCCTTCCGGCACATGCCGCCAGAGGGTGAACTGCATTTTCGCCGGATCGTCGAGTGCTGCGCGGATCTCGGCCGGATCACCACGCAGCCGCCGGGCAAAAATCTCCAGCGTCTCGCTCAGTCCGCCGGGCATGATCTGGCGCGTGACCAGATCGCGCCAGCCGCGCAGCACCTCATCCGACATGAAAGGCAGCCAGTGGTTCGGCTCACAGCGGTCCAGGCTGGCCGCCTGCCAACTTTCGAGCAATCTTTCGTCCCGCTCGTCCAGCACAGTCAGGATCAGGTGCAGGGCGAAAAACTTGTCACGCCGGTCGACACCGGGCCAGTCTCGCTCCCAAAAGCGCGGCCTTACCATCTTCAGCGCCCAGGCTTCGTCGGTGGCCAAATGCGCCACATAGCCCGCAATGAAGGCTAAATGCGCTTCGTCTTCTACCGCGGTCAACTCGGGGTGACAGCGCAGCATTTTCCGCCAGGGTCGCTCGTCAATCGGTATGCCATAGGCGTAGAAATGGGTCACTTCGCGGCCGACGCCGCTCGCCACCCGCGCATCGGCGATGATGCTGCCCAACTGAAAAGCCGGCAGCTGCCGCGTCAGCAGGTCACGATAGAGCCGTGGCAACTGCTCGTCCGCGAGAAGTGACTGCAGGATTCTGAGGTGGGTGAAGGGCGTGGGCATAGGGCTAATTTTAGAGGCGGATGTGCGGGATAGCGAGAGTGGAGTCGGCCGAGCTTGCCAGCTTGATGCTCGCTCGGCCGTCTGCTGCCCGATGCTATTGACGGAGTATTCGCGCAATCTGTTCCGTATGGTCGCTATCATGGAGCATAGTATGTAGGACCGGCATGGCAATATCAACTTCATCATCCTCAGCGAAGGAGCCCACGCGATCCCATTGGTCATCGCGCAATGAGGACAGACGATAGATGAGTTCGCGGCGGGTCGCTCGAAAATCAGCCACGACGCTTCTCAGGTTTTGCTTGGCGTAGTCGTTTACCACCACCATCGCCATACGCGCCGCTTCGTCGTAGAGCTCAAACATTGGGTTGTCTTCTTCGAGCATGCGCCTGATTCGCGTGGCGAAAATATCTTGATAATCGCGCAAATGACACATGATCTCAAGCACACTCCAACCTTCCGCGCCGTCCCTGATCGTTTGCGCTTCGTCCTGCGTCACGCCGGAGAGGACGTGATCCAGGATTTGACCTGACTTCTCCAGACCCTCAAGCAACCAATCGTTCGGCATACCCTTCATGGCGACACCTCCAGCATTTTTCGCTCGAATAAAACATCAAGGAAATCCATCATCGGACTTTTTTGCTCATTCTACAAGTGCGCCCGAATCGCGCTGCCATCGTCAAGCGCGGCTATTCCCGCCGCAGCGCCTCAGCCGGTTTGAGCCGACCCAGCAGCAGCGCCGGATAAGCGCCCGCCAGCAATGACGCCACGACCGCCACCAGCAGCGCTTCGAAAAAAACATACGGCTGCAGTGTAAACTGCATTGTCCAGCCAAACGACCGCAGGTTGATGACATAGGTCAATATCAGCGACATCACCACACCGATCGGCAGCGCCAGCAGACCGGCGACAAGACCCATCAGCCCGGTCTGAATGATGGCGAATTTTGTCAATTGACCTGCTGTCATGCCCGCCGCGCGCATCACGCCGTATTCACGCGCGTGCTCCAACTGCAGCGCCATCAACGCCGTCAAGATGCCGATGAAGGCGACCAGGGTCGTCAACAGGCGCAAGGCAACGGTAATGGCGAATGTGCGGTCAAATACTTCCAGCGCACCCGCTCGCAGGCTCTTATTGTCCTGCACCAGCAGGTCGTAGTCTCGCAGATGCCGACGCAAGTCATCAATCACCATAGCGATGTCGGCGCCGTCTTCGATAAAGATGCCAAGCGAACTGATGAAATCATCGGCGAAAAACCCGTCATACACCGAACGCGCCATGTAAACCGTGCCCTGATCGGTGCTGTAATCGAAGTACACGCCGAATACCTCGAAAGTCTGTGGACCGCGCTCGGTCTCGAGGGTGATGTGATTGTTCTCTCGGTCGATGCCGCGGCGGAAGGCGAAGGGTTCGCTGACCATGACTCGCCCATTGTTTAGCGCGGCCTGATGATCTTCCACTGGCACGGTCGTCCATTTGAAGTGGCGATTATCACCGGCGATATCGAAGTCACTCGCCAACAAATTGACCGGTGGAAGATCAGGATAATCAGGCGCAGCGATGCTGACGTGCCGCGCCGACGATACAGCGCGCACCCCGGGCGCGGACAGCGCAATTGCCTTCACCTTGAGGTCGACATCGACGCTCGCGTTGTTGGAGGCGAAGAGCGGCGGCGATACGAAGACTTGCGCGCCCAGCGAACTCGCCAGCCAATCCGCGACGGTCATGCGAAAGCTGCCGATCATCGCGCTGACGCCGACGATAACACTGACGGCAATGGTTAGCGCCGCGACCGCCACCGCCGTCCGGCTCAGCGAACGCGTCACAGCGCGCGCCGCCAGCCGTCCCAAGGTTCCGAAAAGCATCACAGTCGGCGGCTGAAGCAGCCGCATCAACAACACGAGCGCCGCCGGTGTAAACATGGCGCCGCCGACAATGGCGCAGAGCAGCGCGGCGAAACTCAGCGTTAGGCTGTCGGCCGCGCTGAGCAGGGCAAGTCCGAGCAAGACCAGCAAGACTGCCCCCGCCGTGACGACCGGCAGCAGGCGCCGCGTCGCCTCTTCTTCATTTGAGCGCTTCATCACGCCGGCCGGCGGTGTGCGCGTCGCGTCCCAAGACGGCAATGCCGCCGCCAGCAGGCTCGCCGCCATGCCGATGACTGCGCCTTTGATCAGTGTCAGTGGCGCCACGCTGATCCGCTGCACATTGACGCTGAAATAGAGATCGCTGATAGTCTGCGAGACCAGCGATACCGTGCCTCGACCGAAAATGATGCCCAGCGCCAGGCCGAGCACGGTGCCGACCAAACCGAGGATCAGCGCTTCCAGTAAGATGAACAGGAAAATCTGCCGGCGCGTCATGCCCAGCGAGCGCAAGATGCCGAGGACGCTCCGTCGCTGCACCACGCTGAATGTCACCGTGTTGTAAATGAGGAATAAACCGACCACCAGCGCCAACAGACTCATCGCCTGCAAGTTGAGCTCGAAAGCGGCGATCATCTGATCCAGCGTATTCTCGGCTTTGACATCGACCAGGCGAATGCCCGCCGGCAGCGCCTCGTCCAGGGGGCGAATCTCGTCGTCATAGAGAATGAGGTCGATGCGGCTGAGACGCCCGCTCAAGCCAGCGATCTCCTGCGCCGTGGCGATATCGCAGATGATGAGGTCGTCCAGCGCCTGTCGGCTGGCATTATTGTCCGGGCGCAAGATGCCGACGACAAGCGCCTCACTGAAGCGCCCGCCGGCGCTGATCAAGAGGCTGTCTTCTCGCTCCAGTTCCAGGCGTCCGGCCAACGCTTCACTGATGACGACCGCACCCGGCTCGGCGATGATGCGGTTGAGCGCTTCATAGTTGACATCATCGCTTTCACCGACCAGGTAGGAACGAAAGGGCGCCTCGGACAATGGGTCGACACCGAGCAAGCGCAAGGCTTGAACGCTGCCTTCGATGCGGACAAACTCGGTCACCACCGGCGCGCTGCGTTTGAGGCCCAGCTCAAGCCGGATGCGAGCGTACAGATCGGAGGGAAACCCGTTTGGACCACCGACTATCTGATGCGTGGCGCGACCCACCAGGCTTTCGCTGCTGAGAGTAAAGGCGCGGCCCGCGGACTCGTTGGCAATATCGATGGCGATGACCACGCCGACGCCAAGCGCGACGCCCAGCACGAACATCGCGCTCTGGAAAAGGCGCCGGCTGATATAGCGCAAGGCCAGGCGGATGATGATGGGTTGCATGGTTTTTCAACTAGTCCGCATATGGGCGGGCGACCCGCTGGCTCGCCCCTACGGTTTGCAACTCTTGAGATACCGATAGGAGCTGATGCTGGAAATCGGTCAGACCCCGACCACGTCCTTGAAGCGGCGCAGGACTTCCAGATAATCATCCAGCTTCTCGCCGTGAGGATAGACGGCGACGTCAGTCGCGCCCTGCGCCTGCCAACCTGTGACATAGACTTCCCAATTGCTTTCCGGCGTGCGCTCGGTGACGATGCGCGTATGCAGACCAAGCTGCTCCGTTCGGCCGGCTTCCTCAGCATATTGCCAGAAAGTCTCACAGACTTGACGCGCTTGCTCGGGATCGCCCTCTTGCGCCACGTAGCCATCGCCGACGCGAGCCGTCCGCCGCAATACAGCATCGGCATAACCGCCGATCCAGATCGGAATCGGCTGCGGCGGCAGCGGATTGATGCCGGCATCATCGATCGTGTCGAATCGGCCGCGAAAGTCGATCAAATCGCGGGTCCACAATTGTCGCAGCAGATCAATCTGCTCCTCTACCCGAGCGCCACGCGTCTTGAAATCGTAGCCGAGCGAGTCGTATTCGACTTCATTCCAGCCGATTCCAATGCCCATGCGAAAGCGCCCGCCGGAGAGCAGATCGAGTTGCGCCGCCTGCTTCGCCACCAGCGCCGTCTGTCGCTGCGGCAAGATTAGCACGCCGGTCATGAAGCCGATGGTCTCGGTCAAGCCCGCCATCCAGGAGAACAAGGTGAAAGGCTCGTGAAACATATCCTGGTAACTGTAAGGGCGGCCGCCATCCCAGCCGGGCCGGTCGGGATTGGCGCCCAGCACATGGTCATACGCCAGCAGATGGTGATAGCCCATGCCCTCGGCCGCCTGCACAAAGTCACGCAGCACCGCCGGATCAGCGCCCAATTGCGTCTGCGGTAAAACGACCCCAAATCTCATAAGATTCCCCTTTGACCTTTCATTTGCGTCCATCCATGCTAGCTGAGCAGTGGTGAATTTGCCAGATGACGCGCCCTTCGTTCGGGCGCATCGTCAAAACGGCGTCCCCTATCGAAGGGCTTGCCTTGCAACTTTCTAGGCATATGCTAAGTTGAACGGAGACTCAAGCCGGTGGCAGAACCATTAGTGGCCGAATTATCCGTCGTCATCGTCAGCTACAACACCCGTGATTTGCTGCGCAATTGCCTGCTTTCGCTGCAGCGCAGTCGCGGAATCGATCTCGAAGTCATCGTGGTCGATAACGCCTCGGCTGACGGTAGCGCTGACATAGTCCGCCGCGAATTCCCCGAAGTCCAATTGCTGGCGCAGTCGCTGAATACCTGGTTCTGCGGCGGCAACAATATCGGCATTGAGCATGCCAGCGCTGATTATGTGCTGCTACTCAATCCCGACACCGAGGTCGCGCCCGATGCGCTGGCGTTGATGCGCCGTTTCTTGCGCGACAACTCGGACTACGCGGCCGTAACCGCGCAACTGCGCTATCCCCATGGCGCGATCCAGCGTACCTGCTCGGCTATACCCGGTTATGGGCACTTGCTTTTGAGCCATACCATACTGGGTACGCTCCTGCGGGCGCGCAAGAGACGAATTCATGAAGCGCTTTTCTACGGCGATTGGGATCGCGCAAGCGATCGTGATGTGGCGGTTGTGCCCGGCTCCTGCATGCTGATGCGGCGGTCGGATGTCCGGCTGGATGATGATCTGCTGCTCTACTTTCCGGAAGACACGCTGGCGCGACAGTTAGGTGGCAAGGCGCGCTTCCTCGCGACCGCAAAGGTTGTGCACCACGAGAAATCATCCACGCAAAGCTGGTTCGCCACGAGCATTTTCTTTCGCGATATGCTGGTCTATTGTCGCAAGCAGCATGGCAGCGCCCGCATGTTGTTGCTGTGGATGCTAAGCCGACCCGTCTATTGGCTGATGTGGCTGAAGAATCGGTAAACGCGTAACAAATCCTGATCCAGTGGACATTTTACGACCTGCAATATTTGCTGAGGACTGAGCAGACTTTGTCGTTATGTGGCAAACCTAGTCTACCCCAATTCCACGATTCCCAAGAGCCGTTTGAATAGCGTCGATCTTGATGAAAAATTGTTCTCTGTCGGCTTCAGCCATGGTCATTTGACCGGCAAGTATCTCCCATGCCTTGCCGTCCGCCTCATAGGCACGGCGTTGCTCTGCCACGAACGCAGTGAATCGGTCATCTGAGCCATCAAGCCGACCATCTATGACGTCAAGCCGACCATCTATACCGTCAAACCGACGATCCATGCTATCAAGCCGACCATCTATGACGTCAAGCCGACCATCTATACCGTCAAACCGACGATCCATGCTATCAAGCCGACCATCTATGACGTCAAGCCGACCATCTATGACGTCAAGCCGACCATCTATACCGTCAAACCGACGATCCATGCTACCAAGCCGACCATCTATGACGTCAAGCCGACCATCTATACCGTCAAACCGACGATCCATGCTATCAAGCCGACCATCTATGCCAACCAAGTGACTACCAATGGCATCAAGGCGCACATGCAGTGATTTCAAGACATCGGCCAATTCGTCGCGCGTTACAACAGATTTTATCTTCTGTTCCAAGCTTGTTACTCTTTGTTCCAAGCCTTGCGCCGTCACGCTTAGTCCTCACTGACAGTTTCGGAGAGCATTATGATATCTGTAAGATACAGTATAGATAATTCACCAGAAATTGCAAACAGCTCTCATCAAACATTAATGAACAAATTTTTGAACTGCAACGCCGCCTCAGCCAGACCAGGTAGAAAGGTCGCCACCTACCATCTGTATCCATCAAAAATGCAATGCACCGCCCTTGGATATCGGCGGTTGACCAGGTTGAAAATCGGCAGCAGGTATACCTGTTTAGTCCCCGAACACAGCCAGCGGCATGTGGAACGACACCACCCAGTTCGGCGCATCGACAATCTCGCTGATCTTCAGGTCGCCGGCAACGCTGCATAGAATGTACGCCTGGCTGCGGTTCATGCGCTGATTATCAACCAGCCAATCGATCATATAGCGTACGGCGTTCTTGGCGTTTTCCATCAGATCGGGTCCGTGCGCCGTAGTAATGTGATAACCTGCGCTATCCAGCTTGCTCATCGGGCTGGGACGCCGCAGCTGCACCTCTTTCAAATTGACATCCTTAAGCAACTTGAAACGCATCGTCAGCGTCATCGGCGCTTCAATGCCGGTGACGCAAACCTCGCCCTGTCCCTGTGCCGCGTGGCAGTCGCCGGTAGCGAACAGCGCCCCCTCCACCAAGACCGGCAGCCAAACAGTCGAGCCGATGACCATGTCGCGCACATCGAGGTTGCCGCCGTTGGCGCGCGGCGGAAAAGTGCTGAAGCGACCGTTTTCCCGTGGCGCCACCCCGACCACGCCCGGATGCGGCTCGAAAGGCAGGCTGATGTTATCCAGTTGGGTCGAATAACAGGTGTCCCCTTCGATGCGCCAGTGATGCAGGTGAATAAAATCGAAGTCGTCAGGCAGCAAACCCATGCCGGGCCGATGCGCCGACCAACCCCAGCCTTTATGCCGCATATCGAGGATGTCGATTTCGAGTACATCGCCAGGTTGCGCGCCCTTGACCCATACGGAGCCGTTCAGCGCGTGGATCTTGCTGCGATCGGCGTTTTCATAATCGGCGGCGGTCCAATCCGGCTGGATCTGTCCGTTAGCCTCGAGACAATCGAAAACAACCGTGTCGCCGCTGTCGATTTCCAGCCGCGGCTCGATTGAATTGTCCCAGAAAGGCTGAATGACCGTGTCGTCCAGAAAGTGTTCAGCCATCAGCTCGCTCCTCTTCGTCGCCATAAACAAGAACATCGTCAAAGTTCAGGCAGAAGCCGTACCAGCGCATTTACAGCTGCATCGGTCTGCCCCCGGCCATGTCGCCTTCAAATAGGCCCAGGCCCGCGCCACCGCCGGTCCGCTACATCCAGATCTTAGAGAGCGCCGGGTACAGTTCAACAGCCGCCCGGCACTCTTTGCATCAAGCCGCTACTGCATGAACGAGCGCGGCGTCGCCTCGAGGATCGTGACTTGAAGACCATCGACATCCATTAGTGCGGGCAACTTTGGGGCGATTTCATCCCGCCAATAGTCATTATTGTACACCGCGTCATAGCGCGCCTCTTTGTCCGCTTCGTTGTCAAAACGGCGTATCCAAACATAGGTGTCTTTCGCGTCATTAAGGAAGGATCCCAGGATGACCATGCCCTTGGATAGCTGATAGGGAATGATTTCTTCGTCCATGTACTTGGCGAATTCATCACCTTTGTCGGGCACTAGCGGATAAACGCGCAATTCAAAAAACATCGTATTGCTCCTTCGCTCGGCATAATCCCACCATCATGCCACGTTACTCCGATTCACGCAAAAAGCGATGCGACGCCTGGGATACAATAGCGGCCAGGAGAGGGTGCCCGGTATTTTGTCAATTGTAACGTTTAGTATTCTGCGCAATTGCAGCGGACCGCGCGTCAGCCAGTCGCAGCCATGCCGTCAGGTCAGCGTATATCGCAATGGCAGCCCACAATATGGTAAGATGCACTCAGTGACTTTTAGCCGAAAAGCCCTACAATGCAAATCCTCGTCATCTCCGATATCCATGCCAACTACACCGCATTTGACGCTGTTCTAAAGCATAGCGAAGGCCAATGGGATTTCGTCTGGTGTTTGGGCGATGTCGTCGGATATGGACCAGATCCCAACGAATGCGTCGAGCGCTTGCGGGAGCTGCCGCAGCTTTGCCTGGCGGGCAATCATGACTGGGCGGCACTGAATCGCCTGGACGTGCGCACCTTCAACCCGGATGCGCGGCGCGCGGCCGAATGGACGAGGGAGACGCTGACGGCGGAAAACACGAGTTTTCTCGAGCACTTGCCGGTCACCTTTGTCATCGGCGAGTACACGCTGGTGCATGCCAGTCCGCGTGAACCGATCTGGGAATATATCCTCGAGCCGACAATCGCGGCCCTGAATTTTCCGCATTTTGAAACGCCCTACTGTTTCGTTGGGCATACGCATCAGCCAATAATCTACACGGCAGCCGAAGACGAGGGTCAGGCGCATTCCGCCCCGCCCCAATACAACGAACCGTACGCGCTCAACGGTCGGCGCCAGATCATCAATCCGGGCAGCATTGGTCAGCCGCGCGACCAAAACCCGGACGCCGCCTACGGTCTCCTGGATCTGACAAGCGGCATTTTTGAACATCGGCGCATACCGTACAATATCCCCGAGGTGCAGCGCCGCATGCTCGATTACAGACTGCCGGAACGTCTGATCACGCGCCTCGAACACGGCTTGTAATTCGCAGCGGCGTTCAGACGCGACGATCGAGAAAGCCAAATGTCCAGCGAACTCAGCAGCAAGATGCGCGCCTACATGGCGGAGATTTATCGCCTCGTAGACCGGCAACCGGATGGCGCGGATTTTATCACGTCATCGCAATTGGCCGATCTCCTTTTTGTCAGTCCGCCGGCGGTTAACCGCATGGTCAACAGACTGAGTGACCTCGGTCTTCTTGTGCACCAGCCCTATCAAGGCATTACCATCACCGACGCCGGACGTCTGGAGGCTCTTAAGCTTGTTCGCTGCCAACGGGTCGCCGAGGTCTTTCTGGTGCGTGTGATGGGGATCAACTGGCTGAACGTTCACGACGAAGCGCTTCGCTTGAGTGACGGGCTAAGCGACGTGATCGTGCAGCGCATGTACGAGATGACCGGCGAGCCCTCCAACTGCCCGCATGGCGAGCCGATTCCGGACGCGAACGGGAAGTTGCCGCCCAGCAAGGATGTATTGCTTTCACAGGTCGCGGCCGGCGCCAACGTGCGCATCAGCCGTCTGACCACTCGAGAAACTGACCGGCTGCAATACATTGAGGCGCTTGGTCTAGTGCCGGATCATGTCTGCGAAGTGATCCACGTCGCGCCTTTTGACGGTCCCATGCAGCTCAAGCTCGGTCGGGAATTCCGCATCATCGGCAACAATCTGGCACGCCTGATTCGAGTCGAAGTGCTGCCTTGAGTCGAAGGCGAAACACGACCATAATAGCGGGCGAGCATCACCCCTGAATGAGGACAACAGATCAACAATGAAAATCGGCGTACTCGCCTTGCAAGGCGCGTTCATTGAACATGTCAAGATGCTGCGCCAACTCGATGTCCAGGCGGTCGAAATACGCCTGCCGCATCAGCTGGACGATTTGGACGGCTTGATCATCCCGGGTGGCGAAAGCACGACCATCGGCAAGCTGGCCACGTCTTATGGCTTGATTGAACCCTTGCGGCGCTTCACAAAAACGCGGCCGACCTGGGGCACTTGCGCCGGCATGATCTTCCTGGCGAAAGACATCGGCTTCGACGAACAGCCGATCCTCGGTTCGATGGACATTCGTGTAGACCGTAATGCCTTCGGGCGGCAGATCGACAGCTTCGAAACGGACCTGCACATTGTCGGTTTCAACGGCGCTCCTTTCCACGCGGTCTTCATCCGCGCGCCTGTCGTGACAGCCGTCAATGGCCCGGTGGATGTGCTGGCGCGGCTCAATGACGGGCGCATTGTCGCGGTCCGTCAAGACCACCTGCTCGCCACAGCCTTTCACCCCGAATTAACTGCCGATTTGCGGCTACATTCGTATTTTTGCGCTATAGTGAAAGGTACACTGGCTTGAGCCTGGCGAAGGGAGTGAGAGGATGGTGTCAGGCGATCTGCCAACCCCGGGAGATGCGGGTCCCGTTGACGATAAAAAGGGGCCGGAGATGTCTTCGCTGATTGACCTGTTGATGAGCAAAGCCCGCACCGATCTCGACGAAATCGAAGAACCGACGCTGGACGATCTGGCGGCGATGGACGATCTCGACGACGTGGAAGAGATTGCTACGCCGGTCAGGGAGCCGCTGGCATTGGAGGCGGCGCTCTCCGCCTTCGCCGAGGTCGAGGAACCGGAACTGGTTTCGTTGGAGGGCCTGGACGACGTCCAGGAGCCAGTCGAACTTGAGCAAGATATTGATGAAGTGGACGACCTGCTGGAGGATGTCGAAGGTTTGATCGAAGACTACATCGATATCGACCTGGAAGATGACGAACTTGATGACGAAGGCTACGACCTCGATGACGATGATGTCGGCAGCTATCGCGATCTATACGGCGAAGACGATACGATCACTCCCTCATTCCGCGAAGGCGAATTCGCCGAAGAAGAAGAAGGCGACAGCGCCTACTACGATGATCTGCGCTGACCGCTCGCCACGATGGATGGCATAATCCTCGCCGGGGGCAAAGGCATGCGCATGCGCCCCCTGACGCTGCATACGCCGAAACCCCTCTTAAACCTGCAGGGCCGCCCTATTTTGGAATGGTCACTGATGAGCCTGAGCGGCCTTGTCGACCGCGTGATCGTCGTCGTCCATTATCTCAAGGAACAGATCGCCGACTATATGGCGGCGCAGACGATCTTTGCCGACTATAAGCTGGTCGAGCAACTGCCCGAACCACTGGGCACCGGTCATGCCCTGCAATGCTGCCGCGACCTGCTTCAAGGCGATGAATTCCTGGTCATCAACGGCGATGACCTTTATGCCACGGCGGCACTTCATCAACTGAGCCGGCAGGCATACGGCATCCTGTCATTGCAGCGCGCTGATTATCACCGCTACGGTGTTATCGTCCGCAACGACGCGGGCGACTTTCTGCGCATCGATGAGAAACCGCCGCGCGGCCGCTACCCCGCCCCGGCGCCATGTAGCATCGGCGCCTACAAGTTTAGGGCGGGCGTCTTCGACTACGCCTTGGAAAAGACCGAGCGCGGTGAATACGAAATTACAGACTACCTGACCGCATCGGCGCCGGACCACTCGGTCGCGATTGTGGATTCGCCTTTCTGGCTGCCCATCGGCGATCCGGCGGCCTTGGATGCGGCTGAGACCGTCGATATCGAGCGTTGGATTCCGCACGCTCCCGCTGACAGCGCCCCTTCCCGGGCATGAGGCATTGCGCCGCCCGCACCAGTCCGTTGACTCGATTTGCCCGCCCTTTTATGGTGAATATGAGAAAACTCGCCGGCGCGGCAAGGTGCTGAAGCCATACTAGGAAGCCTATCGCAGCTATGCGAAAATAGGTTGCACCATTTTTCACAATAAGCGAGGTCGCTCAACGCTGATGATCCGCATCACTTACTCGCTGGAAGACAGGCTGATCGCCGAAGAAATCCGCGATGATCTGACCCATTCCTTGCAGTCGGCGCATCCGGTACTGATCGTGCTGGTCTCGGCAGCGGCCCTGGGCAATGCGCAGGTACAAGCCGAGATTGAACGCGCCCGTCAAGAGCAGGCGCATATCCTGCCGATAGTGCTGGAAAAGGTTGACTTGCCCTCGACGCTGAGTGATATGAAGGCGCTGAATTTCAGCGGCGGTTATCAGCGCGACAAGCTTCTGAAACGCCTTACGCAAGCGACGATGGCCCCCGTCGACGTTCGACGGGCAAACCGGCGCGCCCTGGCCGTCATCGGCGCGATCGCCGTGGTGATGTTCGTGGTGGCGATTGGCGCGCTTGCTAGCGGAGTCGTCGGCTTTCCAGTCGCCGAATATAACGATGACGCCACCTTCCAGGCACAATGGGTCGATGGCCTGATCCGGGAGACGCTGGAGCATGTGCAGCCCCGCACGACCGCGGATGCCCTGAGCTTCCCGGCCACCTATGAGGCGGCGCCCACCCGCGTCCGTTTATACGTTCGTGGCACCGCGACCGCGCTGGCGAAGGAGCAGGAGAACTAATGCCAACAGCGGATGTGTTGGTTATCGGCAGCGGTCCAGCCGGCATTAATGCCGCTTACGCCTTGCGTGAAGCGGGCATCGAGTATCGGGTCATCGACCGTTCTCATACGCCGGCGGTAACCTGGAACAGCCTTTACCCGTCCCTAAGGTTGAACACGTCTCGTTTTTATAGCGAATTGCCATGCCGCAAGTTTCCCCTGCATTGGGGCATCTACCCGACGGCTGCGCAATACCACCGCTATCTGGTCGACTGGTTGGCGGATCAGCAATTGCCGATTGAGCATGGCATCGAGGTTGATCGCGTCGCGCCGCGCCGTGACGGCTTGTGGCAGGTAGAAACCAGCCAGGGTAGCGAAACCTACCGCGCGGTCATCCCCGCAACCGGTGTCTTTGATAATCCGCAGCTGCCGCATATTGACGGCATGGAACGCTTCAACGGCACGATCATGCACTCGCGCGATTTCAACGATCCGGATCAAATACGTGGCAAGCGCACGTTGGTCGTCGGCAATGGACCGAGCGGCACCGATATTGCGGTGGCGGCGGGACAAGTCGCCGCGGGCGGCGCCGCCTGGCTTTCGATACGCACGGGCGTCGATCTGCGGCCGCGTTATCCCTATGGTTTGCCCCGCCACGCCTGGATGCTGCTGGGCAGCCATCTGCCCCTGCCGATATGCGAGTGGCTGCAGCGGCAAACAGGCGCTATCAAGTATAATCTGGAAGACTTCGGCGTCTGGGAAGCGCCGCCCAACACCGGCAGCGCCGTCGGTTATCGCGGACCGGAACTGCTAAACGCCTTGCGGCAGGGGCAGGTTCTGCCGGTGCGGCATCCGGTCAGTTTCGATGCGCGCGGCGCGACGCTGGCGGATGGCCAGCATATTGAATTGGACGTGGTGATTATGGCGACCGGTTTTCTTCCGGTACTGCACCATTACCTCGATATCGACATGCAATACAGCCGCGACGCTTATTATCCTGAAACCGGCTGTGACTGGGATATCGGACCGAACGGCGTTCGCGGCTGGCCCCTGCGCGATGTCAGCACACATCCCAATGGCCGCCAGGTGCTGGGGCACGACGGGCTGTATCTGGTGGGCGTATTCTACAAAGGGCGCGGCGCCTTTTACAACATGACGGTTGAGGCGCGCATCGCCGCCGAACAGATCGCCAAATACCTGAGGCAGCGTCAGTTTCTGGCGGTCGCTGCCTAACGCGTCATGCGCCGCAGCCTGCTCCGCTTCTCCACGCTAATCTTTACACTTTCGATTCTTGCCGTTCTGCTGCGCCATTTGCTGGCGCTTGTCGCTCCATCGGCGGTCGTCGCTTATATGACGCTGGAAAGCGGCTTGCCCCTCGTTGTCGTGCACGATCTCAACCACAATCTGAAAGAGCGGCTGGATTTCGAATTCTTTACGGAACCGTCATTTGCGCCCGATGGCCGGCGACTGGCGCTGACCTCGTATCTGCGCTTCGGCAGCGATATTGTCATCTACGACCTGAGCAGGGACGCCACACTGAGGCTGACCGACTCGGTGGCGATCGCGGAAGCGCCCGCCTGGTCACCGAATGGCGAATGGATCGCCTTCGCCAGCAACCGCGAAGGCGACAATGACATCTATATCGTGCGGCCGGACGGGAGCGAGCGCCGCCGCATCACGGCGCATGAGGCCGCCGACCGAGAGCCGGCCTGGTCGCCCGATAGCGGGACGATCGCCTTCACATCGAATCGCGGCGAAGGGTGGGATCTATACAGCATCGACCTGACCAGCGGCCAGGTACGCCAACTCACGACACATCCCTCGCCCGATTCCTCGCCCGACTGGTCCCCTGACGGCCGCCAGATTGTCTTCGCCTCCCGGCGCGACGGCGCCTCATCAATCTATCTATACAGGCTGGAGACGGGTGAGGTAAAGCCGCTGGTGGTCGATTCGCGCTATGACAGCCTGCCACAGTGGACGCCGGACGGCCGAGCTGTGACCTTTGCGCGTTCGGTCGATGGGCGCTCGCGGATCATGCGGGTGGATGTCCTGTCGGGTGTCGTGAATCAACTGGCATTGAGCGTGGCGGATGCCGATTCGCTGACTTGGCGGCGGAGGTGACACAACTGATCATGCCAATGCAGCAACGTTATTATCTGCCCAGTTCATTTACTAGAAAGTGTTCCACTCCCTTTATCATAAGCGCGACATGATCTCGCTTAAACTTGTCAAATTCGCCGTGAGCGGCATGATTGCGAATATCTGCCCACCACTGCAATTGTCGAAGTACCTGCTTTTCGAATGTATTTGTCCTTCTAAGTTCTTCAATGAGTGGTCCGAGCGTCATGTTGCTGCCATCTGACTTCGTTGTGGATATCGGCGGTATCTGCTGGTCACACCAATCACGCAACCTGTTTTCAAGTACCGCACCACAAAGGACTGCAGCCGGTACGTGGTCATTCTGGCCGGCATCTCCTTCTTTGAGCAACGCTTCGGCTTGCGTCAAGTAATCGGCGGATATATCTGCATTTACGTTATCCCGCAATCTCTCAAGAAACCCGCTTTCATAATCATCTTTGAGGCCGAAAAGGATTCCGACAATAGTTTTGACCGATCCAGAACCTTTCCTAAGATTCTCGATACGATTCTGGTACTTGATTCCATCGTCTAAGTGACCAAATACTTTCTTAATCACATTGCAGGAATTCACAACAAATGCGTTGAATTCAACGGTATGACCCGGCATTTCTCCCATAACTTGGAAACTGCTGTTTCTGTTTCTGTGGTGGTATTCCCTATTGTGATCTTCCATTTTTTGGATGAGCACAGTTCCTTTATTGATAAGCTCATCAAAGCGATAACGGATCTCCATGTCATTTGTCGGTGGTGTCGCCATCTGTATTCCTCAGGTTCGGAAGTTGCTATTCGATGGTCATTGACGAATCATACATTATCTAACGCTTTGGACCACTCCTTCGGCTGCTCCTTGACCCGGTAGATACCCGGGATCGAGAGAAAAGTCACGACAAATCTGACTAGCCTAGACCGCATTCGGCAGCACGCAACCGGTTGTTGCGTGAGCAAGAGCTTGCGCGCCTCAGGTCTGCCCGATCTGCGTCATCTTGACCCAGTCTTCCGAATGTTCCTCGACCAGATAGATGCCCGGTATCGATAGGATGCCAAAAACCAGCCTAATGATCGTCGTGCCGATAAAGGCTTCCAAGAGGCCATCCGTTGACATTGCGTCGGCGAAGGCCAATAGAAGAAAGAGGAGCCGATCGAGCGGAATGCCAATGGCGTTGCTGACGAGCACGCGCCCCCACTGATTTTCCTGGCCAAAGCGATCAACCCAGCGCGTATAGACTTCGGTATCAACCAGTTGAGACAAGACGGACGCAACGACAGCGGCCATGAGGAAACGCCATTCCGGAGACAACAATGCGCCAAGCGAAATGCGCTCGGTTTCGGTCATTGCCGGAGGCAAACTGGAAATGATGGAGAAGAATGCCTGCACGATCAGGTAGATCACCGCGGCGGCGATGATTAGCGTGCGCGCCACATGGGGTCCGGCAAGCTTGTGCGCCATATCGCGTAAGGTGAAGGTCAGCGGATAAACGATGGAAAACGCGCTGACGCTGATGCCGGCTATCATCAAGCCGCGCAGATTTGAAATATCGGCGACCAACTGCGCTGCGACATAGGCAACGCTGACAAGTATCAAGATATGCAGATTTCGAATTGACATCCTGCCCTCCAATCGTGTCTTCTAATACTAATGATATTACAAGAGCGTAATTATTGCACAAATGAGAAACGGACGGACGCATCCGCTGCGAAGCCCTATAGAAAAATCGAGTTTATGACTGTAAATCGCCTGCATCGGCCGAGTATATTTGCAAGCAATTACACTTAACCAAAGACAAGCAGATGTCCATTTATCTGTGCCAATCCGGTGCAGCTGTCGCCTAGTCTTTGTAACGTTGTTCGCATTCCAATATGGCGCTTTTGCGCTTGATGCCCCAACGGTAGCCGCCCAGGCTTTTGTCCTTTCGAACAATACGATGGCAGGGAATCACCAGTGCGACCGGATTGCTGGCACAGGCATTGGCCACGGCGCGGCTGGCGCTGGGTTGACCGATGGCATCGGCGATCTCACTGTAGGTCCTTGTCTCGCCCACGGGTATCGCCTGCAGCTGCCGCCAGACCTTCAGTTGAAAGGCGGTGGCGCGCACATCCAGCGGCAGATGCAAGTCAGGCTGCCAGCCTTCGAGAAAGGCGATGATCCGTTCAACCCAATAGCCCACACATTCATCGTCGCGAATGCGTTTGGCGCAGGCGAACTCTGCCTCCAGATCAGCTGTCAGCGTTTCGGCGCTGTCGCCCAAGCTGGTCTTGCAGATGCCACGATCCGTCACGGCAACCAGCAATTGACCCAGCGGGCATTCGACAATGCTGTAATAGATGGTCATGCCGGCGCCGCCTTTTCTGTAGGTCGATGGCGTCATGCCCAAGGTGTCGTCGCTGCGCTCATAGAGACGGCTGGTCGAGCTGTATCCGGCGGCCTGGATGGCGTCAGTAATGCGCTGGCCGCGCCGTACCTGTCCTTTGAACTCCTCCAGCCTAAGCTCCGCGGCATACTGACGAGGGGAAACGCCGGTAGCGCTTTTGAATAGGCGCTGGAGATGAAAGGGGCTATGGTGGAATCGCTCGCCAAGCTCCTGCAAGCTTGCCGCCCGCGGATGAATCTCGTTCAGATAATCACAGATCTGCGCGACCAGGTCCGTTCGCTGAAGGCCATTATCCTCTGCCATTTGATTCACCCCGCTATTCACTACCCGCCATCAAATCATAGACGAATCTGCCGAGCAATACACTCTGATTCTTGCTGAACCGGTGCTTGAATTAGGGCAAGTTTCCGCCAAAATGACAGGAGCGGCCTGGAGGGGTTTATCGAATGCGGCCGCGATGGATGAAAAGAATCATGCTGGTGGGACATCGGCGGGCGTCGGCTGGTCGCCAGTACAGTTGCCTGCGTCTCCACAGTTACTGGGGACTGATAATGCTTTCGGCAGAATCCACGAAGCGCACCGTTTTGTCGGGATCAACGACGCCGTTGAATAGATGCGGCGCCAGTTTTTCATAGGGCGGATTTAGACCCATCACGTACAAGTGTCCCTGTCGCGCGTGCGGCGTACGATGAATCGCGCTGAGCTGGCGCAAGCCGCCTTCCGGCAACTCATATGTAGCTCGCATATCCAGCACGATCGGTACCCGATGATCAACGGATTTGATCATTCGATACCATGACTTGCGCGCCTCGATCAAGTCTTCCAAAGACCATGGGTCCTGCAAGCGGCATTCAATGAACGCCTTCGACTTGTCATTCCAATCCACTGTGATAGGCATGGTGTTTCTCGATAGTCACAATCACGATTAACGACAAAATTCGGCCTCGCTATTCAACTGTATTGTACATTATGTGTATAAACATTGATAAATTGCAATACAGGTCTTTGATACACTCTATTTCAAAACACACAGATTAGGCGAATATGAACAGCACCTATTTGTTTACCTATACAACTATAATGAAATTCTTTAGAAATGACTGCCAGCACCGAGGAATCGGTAATAGTAGCGGTTAGTGTAAGTTTCTGGGAGCTGACTGGAATGCGGGCCCGGCGAGGAATACGCGCTTACTATTCACCCCAGGGACTTATGAAATCCTCACGCTCGACACCCAAGGCATCGGCAACGCGATTGATATAGTTGAAGAAACCGATGACCTGCGTCGCATCATGAATCGCAACATCGTCCAGGCCGGTCGCTCGCAAGTCCCGTATATCCGCCTCGCCCGACTCGGCCGGCTTCAGTGTCAGCTTTCCGGCATAGGCGCATAACGAGCGATCGACCGCACTTAAGCGCGCCGTCCGCCAGTCCCGGGCGATGGCGTGCACAAAGGCGTCCGCTTCGGCGTCATCGGCGAATCCTTCGACCTCGGCACGGAGGTCATTCGCATGCGATTGTATTCAGTATTCGCAGTGATTCGCCTTGCTGACGACCACCGCCAGCATTTCGCGCTGCTGTCGCGACAGTGGGGACTCGGCGAACATCGTCGCGCCATACATTTCCATCGCCGATTTCATGACGCGCCCGTTCAGCGACATGATCTGTACGATGTTCCAGACGCGGCCGGCGCGGGCGACCGCCTTTTCCAGTTCTTTTTTTACCAGCCCGCTGGCTTGGTCCACGGTGATCTGTTTGATATAGGGCATGGCTGTCGTCCGTCTTGATTAGCCTCAAGGATTAATCGGGCTGACGTAGACGCAGTCAGCAGCAAGACTCAAGGCATTGTAGCGCATTCATGTGCCGGAACAAAAAAGAGCGCGCCGGCAAGACGCGCTCCAAAATTGCTAGCAAAGCGAACCGATCATCGCCGCAGACGTGGGTCCAGCGCATCGCGCAAGCCGTCGCCGATGAAGTTGACACAGAGCACCGTCATCGAAATCAGCATGCCGGGCCAGAAGACCAGCGTCCAGGTGATCGTCAGATAATCCTTGCCATCAAAGAGCAAACGCCCCCAGGTCGGGAAATCGGGCGGGAAACCCAAACCGAGAAACGACAAGGCAGACTCGGTGATGATCGCGCTGGCGATGCTGAAGGTCGCCGCGACGATCACCGGGCTCATCACGTTCGGCAATATATGGCTGGTAAGGATCCTGCCATCGCGCGAACCGACCGCGTGGGCCGCCGTTATAAACTCGCGCGACTTGACCGTCAGTACTTCGCCCCGCACCAAGCGAGCTGTCGGCATCCACTGCAAGCCGCCGATGACGGAGACCATCAGAAGGAATACACCACCCTCGACGCCGAATGACGCCTTTAATGGCTCGCGGAAAAGCATCATGAGAACCAGGAGCAGCGGCAGCTGTGGCAGCGCGATGAAGATGTCCGTCATGCGCATCAGCGGGTTATCGAGACGGCGGAAGTAACCGGAAGCCAGGCCGACGATTGTGCCAATGGTGATCGACACCAGCATGGCGGAAATGCCGATCATCAGCGATACGCGTCCCCCTTGCAGCGCTCGGGCCAGCGTATCGCGGCCCAGGCTGTCCGTTCCCCAGGGATGGTCCGGCGATGAAAGTTGATAAGCATCCATGATATCAATGTATTCCGGATTGAGCGTCCAGATGAGCGGTCCGAACACGACGCCGAGGAGGATCACCGCCAGTACGCCAATCGCAACCATGCCTAACCGGTGCCGCCGAAACTGCTGCCAGGCATCACCAGCGAAGGTGCGCGCTACGAGCTGTTCTTCCGCGTCCAGGTTCTTTGGTTTCGTCTTCTCTTTAGCTGTCATTGTCTCAGCCCATCACAACAATTAGGAGTAGGTCACGCGTGGATCGAGAACGCCGTAGAGGACATCGGCTACGATATTAAAAAAGACCACCAATACCGCGAAGATGAAGGTCACCGTCTGCACGGTGGGCAGGTCACCGCCTTGTATGGCAATGATCAAGTACTGCCCGATGCCGTTCACTCGAAAGATTTGTTCCGTGATCAGCGCGCCACCGAAGATGCCCGGAATACCCAGCGCGATCAAAGTTACCACCGGGATCAAACTGTTGCGCACCGCATGCTTTGTCACCACTACTTGTTCGGTCAATCCCTTGGAGCGAGCAGTACGGATATAGTCCTGCTGCAGGTTCTCCAGCGTGGAGGCGCGCGTATAGCGGCTCATTTGCGCCGTGGTATATAACGTCAGCACGGAGACCGGCATGAACATCTGCCGCAACTGAAGTTGCAGCGTCTCGATATCCGTCACGACAAGGGTAGTGTCATACACCGATGGGAACCATTTCAGATTGACGCTGAAGACGATGATGAACATCAAGCCGGTGAAGAAGGTCGGCACCGAGAAGCCGACCATCATCAAGAAGGTCCCCACTTGATCAAAAGCCGAATACTGCCGATACGCCGAAAAGACGCCAACCGGCACGGCAATCAAAACGCCCAGAATGTACGAAGTACCTACAACCCAGAGCGTTTGTGGCAGGCGTTCGGCGATGATGTCGATAACCGGTCCGCGCGTCGCCCAGCTGATAACACGGGTGCGCTCTTCCGAGCCGGGGAATTCGACGCCGAAGACCTTTTCGATGAAATTCAAAGGTTCGGAAATGAAGAACTGATTCAACCACTTTACGTATTTTATGGCGAAGGGCTCGTCCGCACCGAGCGCCTCACGAATCTTTGCCCGCACCTCAGGCGGTATGGTCAAGGGGAGGTTGCCTGTCGGGTCGCTGGGAGACAATTCCAGAATCGCGAAAATAATGAAACTGATTACCAGTATCGTTGGTATTGCGGTCAGGAGCCTGCGTACGATATATTTTCCCACGATAGTACCCCCGTCTACGACTCAACTCTGATGGTCGTGGCCTCGACCATGAATCCCTCCCTCGCAAGGAGGGAGGGACATTCTGCGTTCCCTTCTAACACGGACGTGTCAGTCCCGTCCCGCTACTCGCAGGACGGGTTGGGGAAGGGAGTTACGTGCTACATGCGTGTCCAATCGGCGATATTCCAAAGTTCGGAATCCCAAGCGTTCATCGCAACGCCCTGAATGCTGTTGTGATGCGCCGAAACGCTGCCGCGATAGACGAGAGGAATCACCGCGCCGGTCTGTACTAGCATATCGTTCATCTGAACCGCTAGCGAAGCACGGTCTTCAAGCACTGCCGTCTGCGACAAGTCATCTAGCAGCGCGTCATAATCTTCGTTGTACCAGCGCACAACATTGTTGCCATTCCAGCTGTTGTCCGGATGGGTGATCTGGTTAGAGCGCCAGCCACTCATGTAGGTCTCGGGGTCGATACCGCTGGAGCCGTTGGTGTACATCTCGATATCAGTGAAGAACTTCGAGTAGGTATCCGGGCTGGCGATATCGCCACCGAAGAAGACGGCCGCATCAATGTTGCGCAGCTCAGTTTCGATGCCGATTTCCGACCACCATTGCTTAATCAGCGCCTGTGTGTTCTGGCGGACGGCATTTGTCGAAGTTTGGTAGGAAACCTTGAGCGGTACACCGTTGTGCTCGCGGATGCCATCACCATCGGTATCCATGACGCCAGCCTCATCAAGCATGGCATTGGCGGCGTCAATATCCGGATCAAGACAGGAGTCGTTGGCGGCCGAAGCGTAGATGGGAGGACCAGGAAGGATGTTGCAGGTTGCCACGCCACCGGCGCCGTAAAGCTGGCCCGCGATGATGTTGCGATCGATGGCTTTGGACATTGCCATCCAGATTGCGTCTACCTGCAAGAAGGGATGACCGTTGCTGCCATCCGCCATCCAGACTGAACGAGAGTCGCCCAGCGCCGGGTCCGGGTTGGTGTGGTTGAGCAGCAGGCGTTCGACGCTGGTGGCAAAACCAACGATGACTGTGCCTTGACCCGCGCCTTCCATAGCGGAAAGAACTGCCGGTGAAATCTGCAAGTTCCAGGCGTAGTCGGCTTCACCGGTTTCCAGAACAGCGCGCGCAGCCGATTCGGCATCGCCGCCACCTTTGAAGACCGCGCGACTGAATGCCGGCTGGCCTTCGACACGATAATTCGGATTGGCGGCATAGGTGATGACATCGTTGGTACGGAAGTCTTCAACCATGAACGCGCCCGTGCCGATGGGAGCGAAGCTCTCCTGGCATTCCAGCGCGCCCGTGCCAATGCAATCTTCGAATTGCGCCTTCTGAATGATGGGCGTCAGATAGCCGACGAAAGGACCGTAGGGGAAGGGCTTCGCCACATCAAAGGTGATTGTTACGCTGAGATCACCCATGGCTTCAATCGATACGACATTGGCAAACTGATCGAGAACCGTGCAACCGGTATCCGGATGCATGCAGAATTCACCGCTGAATACCACATCCGCAGCGGTCAAGGGCGAGCCATCGGACCAGGTAATGCCCTCGCTAAGCGTCCAGGTGATGGAGGTCAAGTCTTCAGAGACGCCACCGTTGGCGACAGTGGGAATCTCGTCGACAAGCCAGGGCACCATAACGCCATCCGGATCGTAGCGCGCAAGCGGTTCAAGCACTAGCGCTGCCGCTTCGAATTCCTTGGTGCCGTTGCCAAGATAGGGGTTCATGTGAGACGCCGCCTGCCAAAACAGGATGTTCACGGTGTCTTCACTTTGCGCTATGGCAAGGCCGCCGAAGGACGACAGTACCATAACAACGACCAATAAGAGTGTAAGCTTCGTTTTCATGCTGTCCTCACTAATAGATCCACAAGTGTACAAAATGCCAAGCAACCCGATTATACCGAATAATGAGGTGATTTCACAAATGCCAATTGAATCGCCTTGCATTTGCCGGCGTTCATCATTGAGGCGCGGACAACTGAGCCGGACCAGACCAATGACCCCTGAATGGGTCGTCCCGTACCTTGTGGCGACAGATCACCCTTTCGAACCGGAGATGACCACCCCTTGCATAAAGATCCGCTGGCTGAAGAAAAACAGCAATATGGGCGGGACAACCATCACCACCGAAGCAGCCATGATCAAATGCGTGTTGATGGCGTACAAGCCGTGAAATTGCTGTAGACCAACCGCCATCGTCCAATTGTGCCGGCTATGCAAGAAGATCAACGGCTCGTAGAAATCGTTCCAGGCATACAGGAAATGGAAGATAGCAACAGTTACAACCGCCGCTTTGGACTGCGGCAATATGACATAGACAAGACGCTGCAGCGAATTGGCGCCGTCAATTTGCGCCGCTTCGTCCTGTTCCAGTGAGATCGTCATAAAGAATTGGCGCAGCAAGAATACGTCAAAGGCATTGGCGAAGAAAAGCGGCACGATTAATGGCAGCAGGGTATCGATCCAGCCAATCTTCTGAAAGATGACGTAGAGCGGAATCAGCCGAACTTGACGCGGCAGCATAATCGTCGACAGAAGCACCAGAAACAGCAGATTCAAGCCCGGCGCCCGAAACCGCGAGAAACCATAAGCCACCAGCGAAGACGAGAACAGCATGCCCGCCATGCCAACGAAGGTAACAATCAAGGTATTGGCCAGGTAGCGATCAAAAGGCACGATCGTCAGCGCCTCATGGAAGTTCCCAAATTGAACATCAAGCACCTGCACTGGTGTTTGCGTCCTGCGAGGCAACTCGAATACCGCTTCCGGGTCCGCGGGATCCACAAATAAGCCCATGCCGCCGGGGGCATTCTTGATCAGCGCCATCTCGACCGTATTGCCGTCCAGCTCAACTGTGTAAAGAGGCTCCCGCTTTCCATTTACCTGAACATGCACATGCGTCATGGGTATAGGGTTGAGCAGATTCTGTCGCACCTGCGCCTTGCTCTTGAGCGCCGTCCCCAGCATATAAACAAGCGGCAGCAAGATGATGACCGCGCCCGCGCCTAGAATCAGCGTGGTGACACCGCGAACCAGGGACTCCTGCCCGCGCAAACCGAGCGCCCAACGTTGCCGATCACGGGTAATCACGACCGTCCCCGCAGTTCGCCTTCGTAATGTACCCACAAGGGAGATGACTTGAATACCAGTATCGTCAACACCAGGATGATGACAAAAAGCACCCAGGCCAGGGCGGAGGCATAGCCCATCTCAAAAAACTTGAACCCGCTCTGATAAAGGTAAATGTTATAGAAAAGGGTCGAGCGTACGGGTCCCCCGACTTCGTCGCCTACCGATGACGAGGCGATATACGCCTGGGTGAAGTATTGGAATGTCGCAATCAAGCCCATGATGAGGTTGAAAAATATGACCGGGGACATTAAGGGAATGGTGATGTTGACGAAGCGTCGCAGCATATTGGCGCCATCCACTTTCGCGGCGTCATACATATCCGTCGGCACATTTTGCAGGCCCGCCAGGTAAATGATCATCGTCTGGACGACGCCCCACAGGCTCATAATCACCAAGGCCAACAAAGCCCAATCCGGATCGTGCAGCCAGCCTGGTCCCTTAATGCCGACGAGCTTTAGCGCGTTATTAATCACCCCGATCTGTGGATTAAAGATCACAACCCACAACAGCACCACAGCGACGCCGGTCAGCACTGATGGCAAGAAATACAGGGTGCGCCAAAGCTTGACGAAGGGGATGTCCTGATTGAGCAGAATCGCTAGAAACAGTCCAAATGCCAGGCTCGCCGGCAATGACATCAGGGCAAACGACAGGGTGACTTTAAGCGACTGCCAAAAGCTCGGGTCATGAATCAGGTCGCCATAGTTTTTCAGCCCGATCCAGGTCGGCGCATCGATGATGTTGTAGTCGGTGAACGAGAAGTAGAGCGACGTCGCCATGGGGATCAGCGTAAACAGCAGAAAGCCGATAATCCACGGCGAAATATACATGTAAGCCGCTGCGCTTTCGCGCTTTTGCAGGCTCCAGTTGCGCAAGCCAAACAGTCGATCTATCACGCTAGACTCCGCATAACAAAACAGGGTAAGAGGTCTGCGAAACCTCTTACCCTGCAGGCGCTACCATATAGGCTGTCTGTGAGGATTACTGGCTTTCCCAGTATTCGTCCAGCAAGCCCTGAATGGTTGCGTTGGCTTCGTCAAGGACAGCTTGCGCATCGGTGTTATCCCCGGTGATAATCTTGCTGTCAGCCAATGCCATCGCGTCTTCAACCCGTCCCCATTGCGGCGTCCAGGATTCGTGATTGGGGTCATCCAGGTAATTGATGGATTCGAAGATGACATCATGGTCAATTCCGGGAAACTTCGCTTCCAGCGCCGCACGGAATTCATCCGCAACCGAAATCCGCGCTGGGATGCAGCCGTAGATCAGGCAGACATCGATAATCTGCTCGGGCGACGTGATCCATTTCATCACCTCCCAAGCCGCTTCTTTATTCTCGGAAGTCTCGGGAATGGTGAAGTTGTCGGCATGCATCGTCGCCACCCTCGTTCCTACCGGGCTGATGGGTACCGGGGCGATTTCCACGTCAAAATCAATGCCCTCGAAACCCAGCTCGGTCAGATACCAGGTGTGGCTATGGAACATGCCGATCAGGCCGCCGTCAAGAGGCGTGCCGATACCGGCCGATTCATACGTCGCGATGCCCTCAACACCGGGGATAAAGTGATCGACATGGATGCCATCGCTGTACCATTGCAAGCCACGCACCCAGTGTTCATTATTGGCGATCGCCGTCGTGTATTCCGCGTTGGTTGGGCTGCCAACTCTATCTGAACCCCAGGGCGCCACCTTCTCACGGCCGCTCGTCCAGGAGTCATCATAACCCCACTGGACAATATTGTCGGAGTCGAAATCGGGCGAAGTCGCGTTATTGCCATCGCCATCCAACGTAAGCAGCATTGCCCGTCTGCGCACTTCATCATAGGTCCAGCTGGCATCCATGTAGTCCGCCGGCGGATACTCAACACCTTCCGCGTCAAAAATATCGATGTTGTAGAAGATGAATGACGGGAATAGACCCAAAGGCAAGCCCGTGTTCACGTGGGCATAGGCGTTCAGCCCCAGTGACGCGGGATAGAAGTCGCTGGTGTCAAACTGTTCCGCCTCCAAATAAGGGGTGATGTCCGCCCAATTGTCGAGGAAGAGCGCAATGGTGCTGATACCGTTGGGGCCCACCAGATCCGGCGCATTGCCGCCCGCGATCATGGTCGTCAATTGGTCTTCCGATGTATCGTGAGGAACGATGAAGAACTCAATCTGGATATCGTCATGGCTCGCGTTGAAGCGCTCTTGCAGCGCTATTTGCGGTTCAAACTGTTCGGGTGATGTCCCCGTTTCCTAATCCGACAAAAATCGTCACTGTTACTGGTTCCTGGGCAATGACGGGAGAAACCAGCAAAGCCAGCAAAACGACACTTATTAGCAATAGGGGTAAATTTCGCCTGAGAATTAACATGGTTCAGAATTCCTTTTGACTACTTGAATAGACAAGTATTTGTCACTCCAAATCTACTATACTCCAGATGATCTGTCAAAAACGGCCGGATTGAGTCGTGGTCGCCGCTGTGCGGGAACAAAAAAGGGGCGTGCAAGCGCACACCCCTCTGACTAACTCAGCTAATGAGTCGGATTACATATCCGAGCGATACCAATCCTGGATGTTCCACATTTCCGAATCCCAGCCGTTCATGTCTACGCCACCCATCGAATTGCTGTGGGCGGAGACGCTGCCGCGGAAGACCAGCGGGATGAGGGCGCCATTCTCGATCAGAATGTCATTCATCCCTTTGATCAGCTCGGCGCGCGCTTCAATGCCGCCGGTCTTGGTCAATTGGTCAAAGAGCTCGTCGTAACGGGCATCACAGTGGCGCGGCACGTTACGTCCCAACCAGCCGTTTTCCGGCGTGGGGGCTCTGCCGCAGACCCAGCGAACCACGAACGATTCAGCATCGGGACCGGCAGTGCCGCTGGTGAACATCTCGATATCTGTGAAGAACTTCTGGTAGGTATCCGGGCTGGCCGGATCACCGCCGAAGAAGACCGCGGCGTCGATATTGCGCAACTCGGTCTCCACACCGATTTCCGACCACCACTGCTTGATCAGCGCTTGCGTGTTTTGGCGAACGGCATTGGTCGAGGTCTGGTAGGTGACGCTCAAGGGAACGCCGTTGGCTTCGCGGATGCCATCGCCATCGGTGTCTAGGATGCCGGCTTCGTCAAGAAGCGCGTTAGCGCCATCGATATCTTGCTGGCAGCCCAGGTAGGTTTCCGAGACGTTGACCGGAGGACCGTTGACGACGTTGCAAGCCGGTTGGCCGCCAGCGCCGTAGAGCTGCGACGCAATGATGTCGCGGTCAATGGAGAGGGACAAGGCATCGGCAACTGCCGGAATCGTCAGGAAGGGATGGGCGTTGGAGCCGTCTTCCATATATACCGAGCGATTCGGGTTGTCCGGTCTGACGTCGGTCTGGTTGAGCATCAAGCGCTCGACCGAAGACGAAAAGGCAACCACAACCGTACCGTTGCCTGCCGCTTCCATGCCGCTCAGGACAGCCGGCGAAATCTGCAAGTTCCAGGCATAGTCGGATTCACCCGTTTCCAGTACAGCGCGCGCGGCTGATTCGGCATCACCGCCACCCTTAAAGACAACGCGGTCGAAATGCGGCTTGCCCTCTTCACGGTAGTTCGGGTTGGCAGTATAGGTGACAACATCATTGGGACGGAACTCGTCCACCATGTAGGGACCCGTGCCGACTGGTGCAAAGTTCTGGTCGGTGCAGGCGGACATATTGGCGCCCATGCAATCGGCGAATTGGGTTGCATTCAACACAACGGCAGATTGCGAGACGAAGGGATTGTAGGGATAGGGCTTGGGAACGCCGAAGGTGATCAGCAGCTGGTTGCCGCCGATGTCTTCCATGCTGACAACATCTTCGTAGAACTGCGCCGCCGAACAGCCGCCTTCGGGGTGTGTGCAGTATTCCCAGGTGAAAATCAAGTCATCGACTGTCAGCGGGCTGCCATCAGACCAAACAACGCCATCTTTGAGCTTCCAGGTGATGGTGGTCAAGTCTTCAGACACGCCGCCATTTTCCAAGGTCGGAATGAACTCAGCCAAATCCGGCACCAAGGTGCCGTCCGGCGCGATCACGGCCAAGGGCTCGAGAATGAGCGCGGAAGCATCAATGTCTTTGGTGCCGCCGGAGAGATACGGATTCAGAATTGAAACCGCCTGCCAGTACAAGATGGAGACTTCGCTGCTATCTTGCGCGATAGCGAAGTTGCCAAAGATGCTGCTGAACAGCATTACCAGCACGAGTAAAGAAAGTTTGAGACGCATTTTGTTACCTCTCTGAATAGTGATTCAAAAGCGAAAAGTGAAACTCGCAGCGCGATTATACACGTCGATTGCAACCTTTGACAAATCTAATCTTCATTTGATTATTGTGGCAATCGGCGCGCCTGTCCCAACCAATTAACCTGGTTCGGTTTAGTCAGCGGGAGGATTCGCCATTGGCTGGCGGCGCAGCAGATGGATCAAGATCGCCAGGATTACCTTGATCATGTAGTAGACGGAGCGCAGTGGCGTGATCGAGGAGTTGCCGTGCTGCCGCGCGATCATTTTCACCGGCACTTCCATCTGTCGCAAGCCGGCGCGATGCAAGATGACAATGGCTTCGGGCTCGGGATAATCGTGGGGATAGACCTGAGACAGAAGACCGATTGACTTGCGGTTGAAGGCGACAAAGCCCGATGTGGGGTCGGTAACGCGCTGTCCGATGATGGTGGACAGCAGGCGGGCCAGAATCGCGCTGCCCAGGCGCCGCAGCAGCGGGGTGCCATAATCGCCCTGCGCGTCGATAAATCGGGAACCGATCGCCACATCGACCGGCTGCGTATCCAGGCACGTTAACAGGTCGACATTTCCCGCGGGCACATGCTGCCCATCGCCATCGTTGCGCAAGACGATGTCGTAGTCGTGCGCCTCGGCAAATTGGAAACCGGCTTGGACCGCCGCGCCGATGCCAACATTAAAGGGCAGACTCAATACCTTGGCGCCCGCCCCATGCGCCTCGGCGGCTGTATCATCGGACGAACCATCGTCGACGATCAAGATATCAGCGCGCGGCAGCGCTGCCCGGATACCGCGTATGGATTGTGCGATGCTGCGTCCTTCATTGAGTGCCGGCAGTATCACCAGGACCCGCATTGGTTTCATCCTCCGCGCCTCTACGCCGGCGATGGTAATCGACAAAGAGCGCAGTGCAAAGGATTCAAGAAGCGCCGTTCCAGTGTGCCCTGCGGCAGTTCGCCGACCGGTCCAGACCGCAAGGAATTGTTGCCACAACCGCATGACATGTTATAAGATGCTCGTAGAGCCATATAGTCTGCTGCGTTCGTTTATCCTTACATCATATCAACTGCGGCAGATAATCGAACGGACTAAGGCTTTGCGCGATACAGTTTCCTTACGCGCCGGGATCGGCAATTTTCATGACTGCGTCCAACTCGCCTGCGAATGCCGGCTGGGCATCGAGATCATGGCTTTTTCTGTGCCTCATATTCTCGACGGCGAGTGGCGCAAATTGGACACGGAGTACCGCGCGGCACTGGCGGGTGTGTCCGGCCCGCTCACGCTGCACGGTCCCTTCATGGATTTGGTATCCGGCAGCCCCGACGAACGTATCAGCATGGTCACCTACGGGCGCTACGAACATGTGATTCGGATAGCGGCCGGATTGGGCGCCGACCAAGTTGTCTTTCACGCGAATTACATTGGTTTGCTGCACAATGAATTTTATCGGCAAGGCTGGCATCAGCGAAATGTCGACTTCTGGGGACCGCTGGGAGACTATGCCAGGGCTTACGATGTGACCGTAGCCATCGAAAATATGTGGGAGTTTGAACCGAGTATCATCGGCGACCTGCTGCGTGAATTGGATCATCCCTATTTGAAATCCTGCATTGATGTCGGGCATGCCAACCTCTTCTCCGATTCCGATGTCGAAATTGATGACTGGCTGGAGACGATGGCGCCTTGGGTGACCGAACTTCATCTGAATAATAACAATGGCGTCATGGACGAACATTACGGCTTCGACTGGGAGCAGGGTGTGCTCGACTACGAGCAGAATCTGCCCAAGCTGCGGGACCTGCCGGACAGACCGGTCATGGTGCTGGAGATGGATAACGTGGACGACATGGCAAATAGCCTGCGCTATTTCAGCCTGGGCGAATCGGATCAGTCCACTCGGGCGCCCGAGTTTGCACCGCTCGCTGTCGACATATCACCACTTGGTCAACATGTCCACAACGCTGACAACCGATCCGGTTCAGGCGTCCGCGGCCGTCCCCCCGACGTAAGTCGGATCGCAGAGTAGAATCACCGTTTCGATGTCGTCAAGGTATTGTTGAGTTGCGCTCTGGGCTGCCAATCGCCAGCCCGGTTCGAGATAGGCGAGCGCGCGCGAGCAATTGCCGAGCAGAATGTGCGCATAACCCGCCCAATAATAGTGTTGAGCATTGTCGCTGCCCAATTCGATCGCCTTCTCGAAAGAAGCGGATGCATCCTCGACAGCGCCCAGTTTTTCTTGTGCGCGCCCCAAAAGAAAGAAGCAGTAAAGATAAGCGGGATTGAAATCCACACAGTCCTGCAGGTAGCGCTGCGCCTGTGCAAAATTGCCCAGGTAGCTGAACTGTATTTCTCCCAGTCGGAACAGCGCGCGCGCGTTGTACGGGTCGGCATCAACGACTTCTTGCAGCATCTCCAGCGCAGTATCATAATTGCGCAGTCCCGTCTCGACGAGCGCAATATCGACTGCAATAAAGTTCATATTGTCCGCCAAGCCGTAGGCTGTGTGATAATCCTTTAAAGCGCCATCAAAGTCATAACGATGTTCCTGCCGGATTAAACCACGCGCGCGATAGGCCTCCGGGCTGTCCGGATTATCTTGCAACAAATCCGCCAGCAAGGCTTCGCCGCGTTCCGCTTGATCCATGCTAAAGTAAATCTCGGCGAGATAGGCTTGCGCGCGACTGTGATCGGGATCGAGCTCCAGCGCGCGCAAAGCATTCGACAGCGCCTCTGTGGCGCGACCCTCCCAATCCAGGGTCCAGGCATGGATCGCCCAGGCGTCGGCGTCAAAAGGATCAGCATTGATGGCGCGTTCGGCATAGGTCACCGCCTCGTCATAGCGGCTGGCGTTGATCAAGCCGAGGGCAATGCGCCGGAAGACTTCGACCGTGTTCGGCAGCGCCTCTGCGATTTCGATATAGAGGTCTGTTGCCGCCCCCAATGCGCCTTGCTGCCAATAGTTGCTGGCTTCGATCAGTCTATTGCTCGGATCAACTGTCGCCGTCGGCTCCGGCACGGCCATGGTCGCCGCGCGATCCTCCAGCTCACCGATAACGTCATACAGCGCTTCTTGCACGATCGGCGCGAAGACCTGCCGATTGAGAACGATACCTACACCCAGTGCGATCATGGCAAGCATCAACAAATAAAAGCCCAGGCGACGGCAGCTAACGATGCTGCGCCGCTGCACGCCACGATACTTCTTTGGCGTCCGAATTTGCATCCGCCTACCCTGCCAAGACCGCCGCGACCGTAACAGCCGGCAATCCGCTCATACCATGATCAGATCCATGAACGTCCTGAGGTCCGCCAGCAGATAATCCGGATCACTGCCTGCCAGACGATCGCGTTCGGCATAACCGGTGCAAACGGCGACCGCGACGGCGTCAATGGCGCGGGCGGCTTGGATATCGGCCGGCGTATCGCCGATAACGATGACTTCCGTCCTCTTGTAGCAGCGCCCGGCATAAGCCCCTGCCCGCTTTAGCGCGAGCCGCGTCAGATCGTCGCGCGCGGCCGACTCATGGCCATAGGCGCCCACGGGAAACCAAGACGGGTCATAACCCGCCATCTCCAGTTTGATCGCAGCCGTCTGTGATGTGTTGCCCGTCACAATCCCGATGAGGGCATCGTCCTGTTCGCGCAAGGTCGCTACCAATTCAAGGGCGTGGGGGATGGCCTGCGCGCTGAATTCCGTGCGAATCTCACTCATGTGGCGCGCCATCACCGATTCGTAGGCCTGCATTTCGCGGCCAATATCGGCTGACGAAAAGCCGTGAGGCGCAAGCAGATCCGCCAGAATGCCCCAGTCCGTCTTGCCACCGAAAACATGACTGTCCAGATCGCCAGTTACGCCGAAGCACTCCAGCATGGCACGCCGTTTCGCCTCGCGCCCAATACCGCGACTGATCAGCAAGGTGCCGTCAATATCGAATAATACCAGTCGTTTCATCGCAGCCATGCCACCACACCAACCCCGGTTTCCCTGCTCTACTCGACGCCTTCCATCACCACGAACGAGGCTACGGCAGCCCCTTCCCGCACCTTGATCGCCGCCTGATACTCCTCAGAGTTGTACATGCGCTCGACCGCCTCAACGCTGTCGAACTTGAGCAAGACAATCCGTTCCGGCACATCCGGTCCTTCGAGGACGACTTTCTCGCCGCCGCGGATGACAAATTTTCCGCCGTATTTTTCCGCAATAGCCGGCGTCAATTTCATATATTGCTGGTACTGTTTGCTATCGGTCACATTTGCGCGGACGATCAGGTATGCGGGCATTGCGCGCTCCTCTCGCTTTACGGCCTGCCTATGTAAACTCATCATAGCAACAAAGTGTAGCGGCATACAGGGCGTTTCGCCGCCGCCAGCGGGACGCCGGCCAGGGAGCGTAGACCGCGCGCGAGGGGGAAGTTATAATCGCGGCGCACGAGGGGGTGCATGTGTCCCGGTGGATGCCCCGGTCTTCAAAATCGGTGATCGGTTGCGCAGAGCAGGCGATGGTGGGTTCGACTCCCATGCACTCCCGTCAACTGCGCTTTCGCTTGAATGGCAGCAACCGCCACACCAGCCGCTGAATCCGCAGGATCAGCAAATAGCCCTGCGTTTCGCTGTGATTGTCGAATTGCTTGCCACCACCACCGCGCAGGTAATAACTCAAATCACCAATCGCCTCGTCAAACTTGAACTGCGCCGCGCGAACCGGACCGCGCGCTTCGTACGCCGCCAACAAGTTCGGATTGAAGCGCAGCGCCTGCGTCAAATCGGCTTCCGCTTCGGCATTGCGATGTCTCGCTTCGTACGCGAGCGCGCGATTGAAAAACGCCATGTCATAGTCCGGCTCGATGTGAATCGCCATCGTATAATCGCTGATCGCCGCCTCAAATCTGCGCTGCAAGCGGCGAATATTGCCCCGCTCCAGGTAGGCAGCCGCCAAGTATGGCTCAATCTCAAGCGCCGTGTTGATGCTCTGTTCGGCCGCGTCCCATTGCCCAAGCCCGGCCAATGCTTCGCCGCGACATATATACACGCTTGCCATGTCGCCCAAGCCAAGCTTGATGGCGCTGTCAAACATGATGACTGCCCCAGGGAAGTCGCCATCGTCCATGAGTTCCAGGCCGACCGCGAAATAATTATCTGGCTGTGCGTTCACGGCATTGATCCGTAGGCAATGCTCAAGGTCACGTTCCAATAATGTATCGCAGAGCCTTGGCGCCGCAAAGTCAGTTGTGGTGAATCAACAGCAGTTGAGAGATCCGGGGACGAAAGCGAGCGACTCAAAGATTAGATATTGGTCGTTGAAGGATTTGGGATTAGTTTTTCTAGTTAAAATGTGTTATCTTTTGGCTCGCAATTATCTGAAGTCCGGTTCTGCCTTCCAATCCGTTGCGCCTGGGCTTGTTTGCAGGCTGTGACTTTGTGCGCGCCGAGAACCATTTTCAGCGTCGCCCGCGTGAATAGTATTACAAGGTCGCCTTGCAAATGTCCGCCGATGTTTCACAACTCAAGCAGCATCGCCATTCGTCTCCGGTTGATTTCGGCGCGCTCAGACCATCCAATCTATTTTCGAGCATTACAGTCGGCGTAGTCATTTTTCTAATCGCGCTCTTGATTGGCACGTCGTTTTCCGCTTTTATTTTTCATGGTCGCCTGGCGCCGTTTGTTGGAAGCGGCATTGTCATCTTTGTAGTTAGCTCCATTGTGCTTAACCTGTCCTGCGCGGTTTTCAGCTCCGACAAGGGGGTTGTCCCCTCGCCTCAAGATACTCCGGTGGTGATTCTCGGCGCCATGACAGCCAACCTCGTTTCGCTAGCCGGACCAGCCATATCGGATACCGCGCTTTTCGCATCCGTTGTTGCCACCATCGTCCTGGCTTCACTCGTATCCGGGCTTTGCTTTTTCTTTATTGGCGTCTTGCGCATATCCAACTTGATGCGCTATATACCCTATCCGGTCATTGGCGGTGTGCTTGCAGGCGTTGGCTGGCTCTTGCTGCAAGGGGCAATTACCGTACTTGTCGGCGAGGAGGCAAGCCTCCTATCTCCAATAAATCTGCTGAGCAGCGAGCAATTGTTCCTCTGGTTGCCCGTGTTGATTCCAGCCCTGGCGCTCGTGGTGTATCTGCGGCGCAGCAACAACTTGTTCGTCTTGCCAGTTGTGATTGTCTCTGTAGTCCTGGTGTTTTTGCTTGGGCAGGCGCTCGGTCTCCTTCCTGAGCAAGCGCGGCTTGTTCCGACGGCGGATAGTTTTGCGGGCGCAAGCGACAGCACCTTGCATCCACTAAACCCCGCCTTATGGTCCCAGGTCGATATCAGCCTTGTTTTGTCACAGGCCGGCGGCATCGCCGTGGTGACGGTTTTCAGCACGCTCAACTTGCTTGCCTACTCAAGCGGGATAGAACTTATCGTCGGGCGCGAACTGGACTTTAACCGTGAATTGACGGTAGCGGGCATCGCCAACCTGGTTTCCGGCTTGCTCGGTGGCGGGTTGGTCGGTTATGCGACGGTGGCGTACTCGACCCTCACCCACCGTGCCGGCGGCAACGGACGGGTGGTCAACCTCGTCGTCGCCTTCCTCTTGATTCTCGTGCTCTTGCTGGGAACGTCCATTATCACAATATTTCCGCGCCCGATCCTGGGCGGCGTTTTGATGTTTCTGGGATTAACTTTGCTGGTCGAGTGGCTGTACGATTCGCGCCGGCACATGCCTTTGCATGACTACTTCATCGTCGGGATGATGATGCTGGTTATTGCCGCCTTGGGTTTACTCTGGGGCATCGCTTGCGGCATCCTGTTTTCGGTGATCTTTTTTGTCCTGCAGTACAGTCAGATTCATGTCGTGCGGCAACAGTTTGCCGGAGATAAATATCGCAGCAATACCGATCGCTCCGCGCTTGAAAACCGTCTTCTCCAGGAGTCGGGAGAGCGCATCCTGATCTTCCGCCTGCAAGGATACATATTCTTTGGCACCGGTTTCCAACTGTACCAACATGTTCGCGCCCACATCCTGGCTGGGAAATCCCGCGAAATCCAGTTTATCATCCTGGATTTCCGCCTGGTTGAGCGCGTGGATATTTCGACCGTCATGGACTTTACCAAGCTGCGTCATCTGGCTAAGACACGCGGCATTCACGTCCTGGTCACCAACGCGAGTAAAGACATCCGCGACGTATTGGCCAGTGGCAGCTATTCCCTGCCGGTTGATGACATACCTTATGTCTTCAGCGACCTTGACCATGCCCTGGAATGGTGCGAAGACAGAATCCTGGCTGATGCCAAGCTTGACGAGATATACCACGTTCCCATTGCCAATCATTTCGGTAATCATGCTATGGTCCGCCAGCTCGAGATTGATCGGCTAAAGAGGTACATGGTGCAAGTAGAAGCCAAGGTCGGCGACTACATCGCTCATAAGGGAGACAAAGCCGACGCGATGTATTTTATTGAGTCGGGCAAAGTCGATATCTTGCTGGCCAACGAGCATGGTGAAGTCGTACGCTTACGCAGCATGGGGGCCGGGACCATCGTCGGTGAAATCGGCTTTTATCTCAGCCGCGAGCGCTCCGCCACCATTGTCGTGACCGAAGCCGGAGTCTTCTACAAGATCGACCGCAATTCGCTGCATCAAATGGAAGAAAACGAGCCACAAGCGGCGGTGACATTCCACGCCTTCATCAGTTGCGTCCTCTCCGAAAGGCTGACGGCGACCAACCGCATGGTTGAATCGCTAATGGACTAAGCCGATTCTTCGCTAGTTGCAGATGCCATTCACCTTTGCGACGATGCCGGCCCTTTGCTAACATGGCAATCAGATCGCGCCGCAATTCCGGAGTCCGCCTTGGCACGCCGCCTGCTCTTCCTTCTGATCGCACTGCAAATCCTCACCCACCTCTTTTGGCTGTCGCCGGCCGCCCATTCAGGACAGGTCGCAATTCCCTGGATGATGAACGAAGGCATGAGCTTATTCGACAATATCTGGGAACAGCACGCGCCCGGCAGCTCCTTGCTCGGCGCCGCCGCACAGCGCCTGCTGCCGATTGATCCCGGTCTCCTGGTCAAGCTGCTGAACACCTTTCTCGTCGTCATGCTGACGATGCTTATCTTTGAGCTGGCGAAACGCATCACGGGGCTGGCAGCCGCCGGTCTGCTCGCTGCCGCCTACTGGACTTGGTGGGAGCCGGTTTACGGCAACGTCATGCTCTACTTTGATACCTTGCTGGCGCTTTGCACCCTGGCCGCATTGCTCATTTATTTCGCTAGCGCCGATGGCCGTTCGCCGCGGCATATCATATTGATCGGCCTCTTGATGGGAGCCGCGACCTTATTCAAGCAGCATGCCTGGCTGGCTGTCGCCGTCATGGCAGTTTGGTTGCTCGCGACCGATCGCCGCCGTCAGACTTGCCTGCTTTATGGCGCGGCGGCGCTTGCCCTTCCGCTGATTCAGTGGCTCGTCCTGGCGGGAAGCGGCACACTGGAGACCTATGGATTCTGGAATTGGACTTTCAACCTCAGCGGCTACATGGATGGCGTCGGGCTGGATGGCGACTTCTTTCGCAAACTGCTTTTGAGCAACCTGCTGGTCTTTCCGTTTGCGATAGTCGCTTACCAGGAAGCCGGACGCCGACAGTTGCCGCTGGTTCTCATGTGGCTGGCGACACTGCCTGTGCTCTATCCACGAATCGGCGAGATCCACGCGATGGGACATTTGCCCTTCTCCGCTGTCATGTCCGGCATTGTGCTGGCGAAACTGCTGCCCATACTGCGTGATGGCCCGTCCTGGGACTTCGCGCGAAAGCTGCTCGCTGGTCTGGCAGTGTCTATCGGCATCGGCTGGCTCTGGACTGGCGCCGTCAGTTATCTACATATTCCGCTGGGTCCGGGAAGTATCCTGGCTTACGATGAATTTCGAGACTTGGCTACTGATATTAGGGCGAGCGCGGCAGCGGATGACACCCTCTTTGTCTTGCCGGAAACTGACAGCACGCCGCAGCTGCATCCTTTGACCGAATTGCTGCCGCCCGGCACCTGGGTCAAGGGTTGGCGCTGGTATTTCCGGCCGGAGCATGTCGTACCGACTCTGCTGAACGAATGGGAAACAGCGCCGCCGACCTGGATCGTCGTCTTTCGCGACTTGATCCGGAGCGACAATGCGGGCATTAAACCACTCCTGCAGATGATCGACGAACGTTATCAGTCCTGGACGATAACCGAAAACATCTACGATCACGGTCGGGCGGAAGTCTACAAACTGATTAGCACAGGCTGATGATTTCCCGCTCCATTCAGCTGTCAAAGCGCGGCGAATCCATATATCAACTGCTATATCTTTCGCTGCTTCTACTTCTGCTGTACGCGCTCGGATTCACGCTAAGGGCTACGTTTCAGTTGCCCTCATCGCCCTTGTCGGCACTGCTTGACCTCGCTGCGCTGCAAGGTTTCACGGCCTACACGCTTAAGTTATTGCTGCTCACCGGATTGCTCAGCGCCGGCATCATGATGGCGGGAGGTTCACTGGTTGGGGGCGCCGTCCAAAGGTGGCGGCGGTTCTGGACCGGCCTCGTTGCGATCATCATCGCGATTAGCCCATTTGCCCCGAACACCCTCTTGGACAACGCGCTGACGGTCTTCCTGCTGCTGACGCTGGCATGGATTGGGCGCTCGCAAGCGCATTCAAGATATCTACGGGTTTGGCAGCTGGGTATGCTCCTGGTCCTCATCACCCAGTCCGCAGAATATCTCACGGAAGGCGTAATAGCCGATATTGTCCGCGCCTCTCAGACCCAGGTCGGCTTCGCTCTATGCGGTCTGAGCACGATGTTTTGGCTGATGACACGATTCAGCAGGGTCGAGGACGACTGGACGCGAGACGGCGTACGAATCGTGGCGCTATCGGTTTTTCTCGGCGGCAGCGTGATTAGTTTGGGTGCAGCTGGATTGCCTGTCGCGATCAGTCTTAGCGCGGCGCCGCTGGTCTTGCTCTGCTACAGCATACTGGCCAGCCATAGTTACCGCGGGCTCACAAGCCGCAACGAGAATGCCTCGCTCGCGCCGCACTGGGTCGCGCTGGCAACCTTGCTCTGGCTGGTCGGCGCTGGTTTTCTCGGCGTCTTGAGTATACAGCCCGCCATTGCCGAAGCGATGCGCGCTACCGATCTGGCAGCGGCGCAAACTTGGCTGACCCATTGGGTTATCCTGGCGGTCATACTCGCGTTCGTCAACGAGGCGGCCGCGTCCTTGCTGGGCGGCAATCGGCGGGTGACCGGTTATGTGCCATTCTGGCTCATCGCATTTGGCGTCTGCTTATCCGGCATCACGCAAGTTTGCCGCGGCGTCGTCGAAATCTATCTACGTGATGTCTCGGGTCTGGAGGGTCAGGCAGCGGCGGATCTGCTTCTCCCCTTGACCATCATCTGGATCATCTGCCTGCTGTCGGTCACGACGGGCATCGTGACCTACGCGCTTGGATTCTGGCTGCGCCGCCCGCAAATTCATGTCATTGCGGACTAGGACTTGGGAGCGGGCCAGAATGCCGTCCACAGCATGCTATCCTGTCAGCCGCGGGCGGATCCACTCAATCTGCGGATGACCGAGAGCTGCCCATTGCCGCAGCGTCGCCTCCACATCGTAAGGCAAACGCCGCAGATCGGTCCTTAGGTCGCCGTCCTTCCATTCGAGTATGGCCCATTCGGCGAAACCCGGATGGCCGGCGGACAAGCCGACGCTGCCCGGGTTGATCACGCGCCAACTGCCGATTTGGCGATCCATGACGACGTGCGTGTGCCCGCAAAGCGCCAGCCAGCCAGCCCGATCAAGCAGGGCATCAGCCGCCTCTTCCGCCGCGCTGTCCGGCCGCAGCGACATCGCTTCGTCATTACCCGGCACGGCGTGGAAGCCAATCACCCCGCCGTATTTCTCGACCGTGACCTGCAGCTCTCGACCGAGAATTTGCCGCAGCAAGTCGAAGTCGCGCCAGCTAAGCTGCGCCATATTCCATTCCAAAACTGCGCTCATACTAAGGATATTGCTGCGGTAGGCAGCGAAGGCCGATTCTTCCGCGGGTGGCGTTTGCGGGAATCGTTCGCCAGTCACCAGGTAGCGGTCGGTATTGCCGCCAATGATCTTGAATCTCTCTTCGCCGTACTGCTCGCGCAGTGCCAGCAGCCGCTGGATGCAATCGTGCGCTTGCCCGCCGAGCGCGGCGAGATCGCCCAAGCACCAGATCAGATCAAATGCGCCACAGCTCTCCATATCAGTAAGAACGGTCTCCAAGGCAGGCAGATTACCGTGTACGTCAGCAAATATGGCCAGTCGCATGTCGGTCTTTATCCCATCGTTCCTTTATCCAGGCGCGACGATTTTAACATGATTCGCCGGATTTGACCGTTTTCAGAATCGGATAGGCGATATGAGCCAAATCACGAGCCGCATTATGCTAGAATGCGTTCTGTTACCGGAATTCACATTGGGGGCAAAGATGTACTTATTGAATCGTTGGCGGCTGTTGCCCTTTCATTGGCTGATGCCACTGACGTTCTTCTGCATCGGACTGATTTATCTTTATGCCGCGCCACATTTCGAAGCGTCCGATAGCGTACAACATATAGGAGTGATCGAATGGATCGCAGAAAACGGTAATTTGCCGGTACAATCAGCCGATCATGACCATATTTTCGGCCAGGAAGGTAGCCAACCGCCTCTATATTATCTCTTGATGACAGCAATTTGGCGCGTGTTTGACACGACCGACTTTGATGATTATTTTCAGCTAAACCCGCACGTTGTCGTCGGCGTTCCCTTGCGCCTTGGCAACCGCAACATTGTGTTCTATACGCAGCCTTATCCGCCCGACCTTCGCAACAGTTCGCTGGCGCTATATGCGATCCGTCTGATTACATTAGGAATGGCAACGGCGACTGTCGCCGCCGTCTTTCAATCAGCGCGCACACTCATGCCGCGGCAAAAGGGCTACGCCGTCATAGCCACCGCGCTCGCCGCATACAATCCAATGTTTATATTCATCAGCGCGTCAGTCAGCAACGACAATCTCGTGAGCATGTTTGCGGCGCTGACCTGCTGGCAAGCTCTGCTGATGCTGCGGCAAGGTTTCCAGACGCGGCGCAGCATCTTGCTCGCCATCTTGATCGCGCTGGCAACCCTGTCCAAATTGGGTGGTCTGGTGCTGGCTCCCGCTGTATCCCTGGCTGGCCTGTGGCTTCTCAGGCGAACGCGCAACTGGCGTGGCTTCAGTGTTTTGGTGGGCTCCATCATCGCTGCGTGCCTTCTGATCACTGGATGGTGGTTTGCCCGAAACCTCAACCTGTATGGCGAGCTCTTCGGAACTGGCGCTATGCTCGATAATTTCGGCCGGCGTAATATTGATTTGCCGCAGCTATTTCTGAACGAATTCGAGGGCTTGCGCATCAGCTATTGGGCTGTGTTTGGCGCCTTCAGCATTCTTACACATGATGTCCATTACAGGCTTATGGACGCGCTCTCTTTCATAAGCGTTGTTGGGCTGCTCCGCTTTGTGCTGAAGAACCGCGGTAAAGGCTACCGGATGGCCGCAACCAGCTTTCTCGGCATCCTTCTCGCCGTTGGCAGCGCGATGCTCGTCTGGTGGACGCTGCAGACGCCGGCCAGTACCGGACGCCTGCTCTTCCCCTACATAACATCAATCAGCCTGCTCATGGCGCTAGGCTTGCACACCCTGCGGATTCCGCCCCTTTTGGTCGCTCTCCCGATTCTGCTATTCGCTACCGTCGCGCCGTTTCTATACATCTTCCCAAACTATGATCACCCGCCACAAGTTGCTGCACTCCCCGACTCAGCAACGGGTACGCTTGCGCAGTGGCAAGACATCACATTGGTCGGCTATGAAATCCCGCCGGCGCGGCGCTGGTCGCCCGGGGATGAAATACCGCTCACGCTTTTCTGGCGGCCGCTGGCGCAAACAGAAGAATCACACGCGCTCTTTATCAGCCTGATTGATACAGCCGGCGACGCGCTGGCAACGATAGATACCTTCCCGGGCTGGGGCACATTACCGACTACCTGGTGGGAGCCGGGCAAGATATACCGAGACGACTACATCATTCAGATTCCCCAAGACGCCACCAGCTTTACAGCCGTTCAGCTGCACATCGGCTGGTATCCCTACCCGGATGGTTCAGACATTCGGCCGCTTCTCGAAGCCGGCGACGAGGCCATCGCCTTTACCCTGCCAATAGGCGCGCTGATCGCTGGTGATGGCGTGCAGAAACTGCCAGCGGACGCCACAGAAGACGGCGCGGTTTTTGGCGAGTCCATTAAGCTGAACGCCTATCGCTTCAGCCAGGGTCGCATTCTTGAGCTGGAGTGGCAAGTCGCGCAAGCGATTGCCGGTGACTGGCGTGTCTTTGCCCAGGCGCTTGCCGAACCCTATCAGGTCGATATGCCAGTTGAGATATTGCTGCAAAAGGATGCCTCGCCGCCCGTCCCCCTTGATTATTTGGCTGCCGGAGAGACATTCGTCACCCTGCATGACTTTGACCTTCCGGCAGGATACGCCAAAAGACACGGCGTCTATATCGGCTGGTACAATCTCGACATGGGCGTAAGGCTGGAAATAGCGCATGAGGCAAACATGCTGCTGATTGAGGAACTCGACTTCCATGGATGAGTGGAAAACGCGCTGGCGCAAAGTACGTCCTTTTGTGCTGACCGCCGTCGCCATCCTGGCAATTAAGCTCTTCTATTTCGCAGCCATTCAACAGCGGGTACCCGATCAAATCCTGGACAACCCCGAAGGGCTCACAATTGAATTCTCCGTCGACCAAAGCGCTGTACTAACTTTGGAGAGTTGTGTCAGCGGGAGCTGGTCCGTCACCGGCGATACGGACGAGATCCGCGTCAACGGCGGCACGTGGAGCGAGCCTGCATCCGGTCAATACGAAATCTGCAACCGACCCGACCTTTCTCCGACACTCAAAGTTCGTCTGCCATCCACCGCCATCGCCTCATATCAGCTTGAGGTCACGGCGATATTCGGCGACGGCCTACAGGTCGTACTACTTGTGGTACTGCTATTTGGCGCCATGTATCTGATTGGCGTGCCGACCTGGTCCAACAGGACGCAAGCGCTGGTGATCGTAGTCGCGCACCTGGGCTTGGTACTTTGGTATCAAGCCACCACCGAACTGAGCATTGACCACACGCATGCCTGGGGACATGCCTTGCATACCTTGCCCATGGCCGACCTGCGCCATGACCTCTGGCAGAGCTTCCTCCATTTGCACAATCAGCCGCCGCTCTTTAGCGTCTATGGCATCACGCTTGATCTCTTGTCCGCCGGATCGTTGAAAGCCGCCATGTTCGCCGTCCACGTCAGCCTGGGCATACTGATGTGCGTCATGTCCTTTTTTGTTCTCTTGCATCTTGCCCGGAACAAGACCTTCGCCCTTTTCACCGCGCTGCTTCTGGCGCTGAACCCCGCCTACTTTTTTTATGAAGCCTTTGCGCTCTACACGATGCTATCCGCTTTCCTGATTCTTGCCGCCGCATTCTGCCTGCTGCAATTTGGACGCGCCGCAGAGCATCGCTACGTCTATGCCTTCATGCTTTGTCTGAACCTGCTTATCTTGACGCGCAGCGTCTATCACATCGCCATCTTGATACCTGCGCTCCTGTTGGCAACCCTTCTTGCCCGGCAAGGGACATCTCGCATTATTGCGGTCAGCTTGCTGATCGCCCTGCTTTCGCTCACCTGGTATGGCAAAAATTTGGTGGTAAACGGCTCCTTTTCCTCAGCCAGCGGCTTGGGCATGAGTTTGTGGAAAGTCGCCCGTGATGACTATGATGCTGACGAATTGACCGATCTTTACAAAGACGGCGTACTCACTGACCGCACCGTGATCTGGTTTTTCACCTTCTTGCCGCCTTCGGCATATCCGGGTTACGCGCCCGCCGACAATGGCATTCCGATACTATCCGGCGACAATTCAAACAACGCCGTCTATCTGGAACTCCAGCGACTCTACCTCGACAACGCGCTCCGCCTGATCCGACACGACCCCTGGCGCTATTTCAGAGGCGCGCTGAGAGCCTACGGCTACTATTCCTGTCCCTCTTCCACCTTCGAATCGATGAGCAAGAATCTCGCCACCTTCCCCGCCAGCCATCAAGCGGCGACTGTCCAGCTATTCCACATGCAGAGTGCCGCTGATGCTGTCGCGCGCTTGCTTGGCATGTCCTTGGATGAGTTTGGCGTCTGCTCCAATCTGTATTTCATCATGCCCCTCATCCTCTTCGCTTGCCCTCTTTATCTGCTGGCGATATACCGCCTTCGCTTGTCCGCTTGGCGGCAGCGCATCAGTCAGGATGCAGTGCTGGTCTACATCTGGGGTATGGTCGCTTACACCGCCGTCATCACCAGCTTGCTGGAGACGCCGGAGAATTCTCGTTACAAATTCATGATCGAAATCCCGCTCTTCATTTTCATCGCCGTGGTTGGCTATCGTCTGTTGCGGCTCTTGCAAATGCGATTAATGAAGAATGGCAACTTCATGCGAATGGATCGGTAGTCCGGTACGACAGCTCAGAGCCGTGCTGTAGTTGACAGATTGGGCATAAGTCGCTATGCTCCCCACCGATGGCAATCTAATTCGGATAGTCAAATGAAGCATCGTATCTGTTGTTGCTGTATTCAGGAGACGGGAGCTTAGCCGCCTGAGATAACAGCCAACAGCGATCAAGACGAGTCAACAAAGTCAACTGGCAAGAGGGCGCGCAAGGCACCGGCGAACGGAAGCCTGGGAGGCGCTCTCTCACGCAAGTTGGCTTTTTTGTTGAAGCCTGTTTACCCAGGCCGGCGGGAAACGGAATGACACTGGTAGCGGATTTCGAAAAAGAGACGCGGCGCGAGGGGGATGACCTTTCGCAGAATATCGAGCGGCAAATCGGCAACACGCCCTTGCTGAGCTTCCGGCGCGTCACGCAGCATCTGCCGCCGGACATCCGCGTCTATTCCAAAGCCGAGTGGCAGAATCCCGGTGGCAGCGTCAAAGACCGCGCCGCCTACGGCATCATTCGCAGCGCCGAAGCCGATGGGCGACTGGAGCCGGGCAAGACCATCGTCGACAGCACAAGCGGCAACACGGGCATCGCCTATGCCATGATCGCCGCCGCCAAGGACTATCGCGTCAAGCTCTGCCTGCCGGAAAACGTCAGCCCGGAACGCGTGTCAATCCTGCGCGCCTACGATGTCGATCTCGTCTTCACCGACCCGCTGGAGGGTTCGGACGGCGCCATGCATGCGGTGCAAGACATGGTGGCAAAGGTGCCGGAGCGCTATTTCTACGCCGATCAGTACAACAACCCCGCCAATTGGCAGGCGCATTATCACGGTACCGGCGTCGAGATCTGGCGCCAGACCGCCGGCCAGGCAACGCATTTCGTGGCCGGCCTGGGCACAAGCGGCACGCTGATGGGCACGGGTCGGCGCTTGAAAGACTACAGTCCGAAGGTCCAGATCGTCTCGGTCGAGCCGGATTCGCCCTTCCACGGCCTCGAGGGGCTGAAGCACATGGATTCGGCAATACAGCCGGGCATCTTTGATTCAGGCTTTGCCGATATCGGACTCTCCGTCCGCACCGAAGAGGCGCATGCGATGGCGCTGCGGCTGGCGCGGGAAGAGGGTTATCTGGTTGGGATCAGTTCGGCGGCGGCGATGATCGGCGCCTTGCGCGTGGCGGAGGGTCTGGCCGAGCGCGAACAGAGCGGCACGGTGGTCACGCTCTTTCCAGATAATGCCTACAAGTATCTGAGCGAGGCGTTCTGGCGGGGTTAAGGCCCGGGCGCATTCCGATCGTAATTCACGATCTTGTCCCACTCGTCGGCCGTCGAGCGCGCCACAAAAGCCACCACCGGCTCGGTATCGCTCAAATTGAAGACCTCGTGGGGAATGCCCGGCTCGATGAAGATGAAATCGCCGGCGCAATTGTCCACCAGCTGCTTGCAGCCATCGCCATATTCGTGCCGCACATCGCCCTCGAGGATGTAAAGCATCACCTCAAAATCAACGTGGATGTGGGCATAAGCGACGCCGCCCGGCGGGATGGTCGCGACATTGATCGACAGCTCGCGGGCGTTGACATTCTTGCTCGACAAGCCGGTTTTGTAGTGGATGCCGTTCCAATCGCGCTGGCGCCCGCCGCCGCGCAAGACGCTGATGCCATCATCGCCTTCGATCAACGCTCGCAGGTCATGCTGTTCGCTCATTGCTGTCCGCTCCCATTGTCTAAACCTCGCCAGTATAGCTAAGATAGGGTATTCCATCCAGACCGCTCGGCGGCAGCGAAATGGCAAAATGCCACCAGTGGAAGTTGCAGGCGACCGACGACGTACGGGACCCACCTTGGCATAGAAGAAAGGATTCAGCATGACAGCAAAGATTGGCATCTTGACCGTATCCGACCGCGCCTATCGCGGCGTTTACGAAGACCTTGGCGGACCGGCGATTCAGGAATACCTGAGCGAAGTGCTGACCAATCCCTGGGAGCCGGTGTCAATGGTTGTGCCGGATGAGCTCGACCGGATCAAAGCAGCGCTGATCGAGATGGTCGATGAAGCAGGCTGTAGTCTGGTCGTCACGACCGGCGGCACCGGACCTGCGGTGCGCGATATTACGCCCGACGCCACCGAAGCAGTCTGCCAGAAGATGATGCCCGGCTTCGGCGAATTGATGCGGCAAGTGTCGCTGCAATATGTGCCGACGGCGATCCTGTCACGGCAGACCGCCGGCATCCGCGGGGCAGCGCTAATTGTCAACTTGCCCGGCAAACCCAGCGCCATCCGCGATTGCCTGGACGCCGTGATGCCCGCCATTCCCTATTGTGTTGACCTCATCGAGGGCGCTTATCTGACAACGGACGAGAGCAGGATTGTGGCCTTCCGGCCGAAGGGGAAATAATAATTTCAGCCCCCATCCCCCGGCCCCGCTGCCCCCTCGGTCCCCCGCCTCACGGGGGATGTATCCCATAAAGAGGGAAGGGGAGTCTTCTGACTGCATATAAACCGTTAAAGCCCCTACATTATCCTGGATACCGTATTGGGGATGGGCGGAAAGGGGCTGAGTTAGCGTGGAGACCGCAGAAGCGAGTATACTTGCGCGACGCGCTAGAAACTTTGAAGGCGATAGAGTCCGAAGCATGAGGAGGGAGCGACAGCATGAAGGCACTGATAACTGGCATCAGCGGTCGCGTCGGCGCCAACATCGCCACTCAGATGAAGCAGCGGGGCTATGAAATCCGCGGACTGGTCATGCCGGACGACCCGCAAGCGGACAAGGCGACGAGGCTTGGCGTGGAAATACTGGAAGCCGATATCGCTGACGCGGATCTCGTTCGGGCGGCTGTCGATGGCGTAGACATCATCATCCATCTAGGGGCGCAGATTCCGCAAGGGAATTCCTCGTCAGAGCGCATGTTCGATGTCAACACGCGTTCCACCCTCAGTTTGCTGGAAGGCGCGCTGGCATCGCCTGTGCCGCTCAAGCGCTTTCTGCTGGCTAGCACCTACCAAACGTACAATCCCTTCGTCACCAGTCAAGTCACATTTGATGAAGATACGCCGCAGAAACCGATCGATATCTATGCGCTGACCAAGCTCATGTCCGAGGACATCTGCCTGTCGTATATGCGCGAATACGGCTTGCCAGTGACGATTCTACGATATTGTTCAATCAAGGCTGCCAACGAGGTGCTGGGCATGCTAAGGCCGGCTTGGCTGAACTACTTCATCGAAATGACGCTTGCCAAGAACCGCATCCCTTGGTTCGGCGCGGAACATATTGAGGAAACCAAGGCGATCATGAGCCAATTGCTGGAAACGCCGGATGCCGTCTGCGCAGTAACCGATCCCCTTGGCAACCCCTGGTTATTGGTTGTCACGGATGTGCGCGATGTGGTGGCTGGCACCATACAGGCGCTGGAGAGTGACAACGCTATCGGAGAAGCCTTTAACATGACCGGACCCCCACCAGTCACCTACGCCAGCGCCGCACGCTTGATTGCGGATAACACGGGGCGGCCCTACCGAGACGTGAAAATGCCCTTCTTCCGGGGAGCGAAAGCCTCGACCGAAAAGGCGCGTGTCATGCTGGGCTACAATCCGCAATACACGTTTGACAAGATGGTGGAGACGGCGCTGGCGCATCAACGCGGCCAGCCGATCAATCAGATTCCAAACTAGGCGCGCCGCCGCTTAACTGGCTCTCTCGTGATGCCATGGCGTAGTTGCCGTGTTTTGCCGGCATGCATTGATGCTTGCCGCGTATGCCAATGATCGTCGCGCAGAGCCACAGTCGCGAGCAAGTCATGACTTGGCTCACGCAACATAATCAAGCTGTCGCGCCTCGCATCAGAGTCGTTGTAGGGGCGACCCAAGGGTCGCCTTCGATTTCATCGTTCCATACTTGGGCGACTCACAGAGCTGTCCCTACAGATTTCGAAGCAGTCGTAGGCGGCGTGAAATCCGGGTTCATCAAAAAGAGGCATAGAGATTGCTTGCCTCGATCTCTGCACCTTGAGCATCTAGCGTTTCCTTCGCACTCTAGGCGCCTTCGGTACGTTCGGCACCTTCGGTACATTATGCTTCTTTCGAACGCCTGATCTCCGCGGCGCTTTGGACTTCTTTTTCCTCTCAAATCTGCTCGGTGATACCGGGGCGAATTGCGGCAGCACATCCCGCGCCAGCAATTCCAGGTTTTCCATGTCGTCCAGCTCCATCCACTGCAGCATGAAGCGCTCGACACCTGCTTCGACCCGCGCGCTTATCTGATCGATCACCTCGTTCGCGGTGCCAATAATCATTTTGCCTTCGCGCAAAGTATCGTCAGTGATGCCGTTGGCGTGCAGGACACTATCAAGCTGTGCCTGCGTCGGGCGGTAGATGACGCGGGTCATCAGCGAATACTTGATGTCAGAAGCGGCGCGTCCCTCCGCTGCGAGGTATTCAGCCAGCAGCGCGCGGCGTTCTTTGTAAGTCTCCACATCAATGAAGACCGCGTTCCATTCATGGGCGAATCGCGCCACTAACGGCAGCGTCTTTTTGGGTCCGTTACCGCCGATCAAGATTGGCGGTCCGCCGGAGCGCGCCGGCCGCGGCAGCAGGATCGCGTCTTCGAGACTGTAATATTCGCCCTGGAAGTCGCTCGGCGCATCGCTCTGCAGCAGCCGCCGCGTTAAATCGAGCGCCTCTTCCAGCATTTGGTAGCGCGTGGAAAAGTCATGGAAGGGAATGCCGAACTTCTGATGTTCGCGGTCTTGCCAGCCAGCGCCCATGCCATACACCAAGCGTCCGCCGCTCAGGTCATCGATCGACGCCGCGTAACGCACATTCATGCTGGGATGGCGGAAAGTGATCGGCGCCACCAGCGGACCGAACTCGATGCTTTTGGTATGGCTAGCGGCATAAGCCAGCGATATCCACAACTCAAGCGAATCTTTGTCTTCTCCGACCGGGTTGGTGAAATGATCGGAACGAAAGACGCATTGATAGCCGCAGTCTTCCGCCGTCTGCAGGATGCGCTTCCAGCGTGGCCAATTCAAGCCTTCTTGCCCTTCGATCATGATGCCGATCTGTGTCATACCCTTGTCCCCCTCGGTATTCTGGGCGCTTGGACGGGCACCCCGGTCTGTCTTATGATAGCTGATGCTGACGCCAACTGCCGTCTGCAAGAATCTCGCCGATCGCCAGCATCGCCGCGCGGATTTCGTCATCGCTGTTGTAGAAATGCGGAGCGATGCGAATGCCGGCTTTGGGACGAAAGTCGATCATGATGTCTCGCGCCAACAACTCGTTCGAGACTTCGTAGGCATGCGGCGGGTTGACGGTCACGGTGCCCGCCCGCCGTTCGGAATCGCGCGGTGAAACCACCTTAAAGCCCATTTCATCGGCCAGCTCAACGATCAGCGCCGTCTGCCGCATCGACTTCTCGCGAATGGCCGGGACGCCGACCTGTGCGATGATGTCGACACCGGGCTGGATGGCGTGCAGAGAAGCGATACCCGGTGTGCCGTTCATCAGTCGGTAGGCATCCTCGCGCAATTCGAGCTTCTCGACATCAAAGGAGAAGGGCGCGCGGCTGGCAAACCAGCCGGTCACTTTGGGATTGAGCGCCGGCAGCAAGTCGGGACGAACATACATGAACACGCCGCCGGGTCCGCCGCAGAGCCACTTCAGTACGCCGCCGATATAGTAGTCCACATCCCAGGCGGCGACATCGACTGGTATCACGCCGACGCTGTGATATCCGTTGAAGAGCACCTGCGCGCCGACGCTGTGCGCCTTGGCCGTGATCTGCTGCGCCGGCATGATGAAAGCGCTGCGGAAAAGCACATGCGATGTACTGACGAGGCGGGTCGATTCATCGATGGCATCGAGCAGCTCGTCAATGTCGATGCTGATGCCATCGTGCGACCGGATCGTATGGATGCGCATATGATCGGGCAGCCAACTGCGCAGCGCGTAGACATCACTGGGGAAATCCAGTTCGGTGATGATCACTTTATCGCGCTTGCGGTCGCTGAAGTCGATGGCGCCGAAGATAATGCTGTTGGCGATGCTGGCGTTCTGATGAACAAGCACCGTGTTCGGCGCCGCGCCCATCAAGGGAGCGATCTTGTTGCCAACTGTCTGCGGCAGTTCAAACCAGCCCGTTCCCCAAGCCGACACGCCCCGCTCCGCCCAGGTATCGGCATAGTGCTGCAGGTTGTCGTACACGCCCCGCGGCATAGCGCCGAGGGAGTTACTAATCAGATAATTGCTGCGACTGAGAATCGGGAATTCGTCGCGCCATTCCAAGAGGCTGTCTTTGGTCATAGGTCCGCATCCCAGTGAACTATTCGACTCGGAGTTGGATTATACGCGGCAACGACGAAAGGGTAAACAGGCACGCTCAGTACGACCTATCGGCGAGCTGCGGTTTCATCTGCTTGCATCAATCTAGCGTTGGAAATGATGTCGCCGCCAATGACAGAACATCTGCCAGATCCGCGGACACGCCTGTTCCAATCGGCGGTTCATCTCCGCGATCAGCAACGGCCTATCACCGGGCTCGACCCAATTCTTGGCGATCATCGACTCGATAAGACGGTTGATGTCTCGTTTTGCCGCTCGTCGTTCTCGCCAGTTGAGTTTAGCCCAAGGTCTTATCTTGGCAAATCGGTCCAGCGTCTCTGGCGGCGCCTCACCCCATAGCCGCTCAAACCGGCGTGTACGCATCAGTAGCACGTCATGATCGCGTTTGGCGTTTCGCTGGGATGAGAGCGAATCCTCGTGCCGGCGATAGATATACAGGCGTTCTGTGATGTTGGTAAATCGGGTCCGCCCCATCAGGCGTATCACCATGTCGCTGTCTTCGGCATAGCCCATTGCTTGGTCGAAACCGCCGACATCCAAGATAAGATCACGCCGCAGCATGAGCGAAGCGTGTACGAATGATTTTCCTTCTATGAACTGGGATAACAAGATCAGAGCGTGATGCATTGGCGGCGTGAGATCATACAATTTCTGCAAGTCCGCATCTACAACTTTAGCCTGAGTACCTACTCCTCCGATTTCCGGTTTGGACTGCAAAACGTCCACTTGTTTCTGGAGGCGCTCTGGCAAGCATACATCGTCGCAATCCAGAAAAGTGATGTATGCTCCGCATGAGGCGGTGATGGCGTGATTGCGAGCCGCGGCCACGCCAGAATGGCGCTCAAGGCGGAAAAACCGAACGCAATCGATGCGTTTTGCATAGCTTCGCCCCATGTTGGCCGTATTGTCATGTGAGCCGTCATCGACAATTATCAGTTCGAAGTCGGTAAAGGTCTTCGCCAAGATGCTGTCGATCGCTTCCGCCAAGTATTTTTCGCCGTTATGGACCGGCATAATAACCGAAACTAGGGGCATGGATTCACCTCGTGCCGTGCTCAGTGTTCATTCATTGCCGTCACGATTGTTGGCGCCGAAATGGTGCCGCCGCCAGTGACAGAACATCTGCCAGATCCGCGGACTCGCCTGCTCCATTCGGCGGTTCATCGCCTCAATCAGCACGGGCTTATCGCTCGGCGAGACCAAGCTGGCCGCCATCATCGAGTCAATTAGGCGTTTGAGGTCGCGTTTCGCCGCTTTTCGCTCACGCCAACTCAACCTGGAATAAGCGCTCAGATTGGCAAGTCGGTCCAACGTCTCGTTCGGCGCCTCGCCTCGTAACTTCTCGAGCCGGCGTGAACGCAGTAAGAGCCGGTCTTGTTCGCGCTTGACGCCTCCCTGGGCTGTAGTCTGACCCGCGTGCTGCCGATATAGGTACAGATATTCCGCAATATTGCTAAATCGGGTACGACCCATCAGGCGTATCATCAAGTCGCTGTCTGCGCTGTAGCGCATTGATTGGTCGAAACCACCGACCTCCAAGACTAGATCTCGCCGCAGCACAATCGAAGCGTGCACGAACGGAGTTCCTGTGAACTGACTCATTATTATTGGAGCGTGATGCAGTGGCGGTTTGAGATAAAACATGTGCTGCAGGTCCGCGTTCACTACTTGAGCATGGGTGCCGACGGCACCGATATCGGGATAGGACTGCAAATAGTCCACTTGCTTACGAAGACGTTCCGGCAAGCTGACATCGTCGCAATCCATAAATGTTAAGTATTCGCCTTGGGCGAGGGGAATTGCATAATTACAGGCCGCCGCTGTGCCTGCATTTTGCACAAGCTGAAAGAAGCGAATGCGCTCATCGCGTTTTTCGTAGGCGCGAATTATCTGCGCCGAACTGTCTTGTGAGCCATCATCCACAATTATAGCGCGTCGGGCGGCTGGTACGGACCCCCGAAATGGCGCCGTCGCCAATGGCAGAATCTTTGCCAAAGGCGCGGGCTCACCCGCTCCAGGCGTCGGTTCATCGCGGCGATCAGCTGCGGACGATCGCCCTGCTCGACCCATCCGGCGGCGATCATCGACTCAATCAGTCTCATTATGTCGCGTTTCGCAGCTCTCCGCTCTGCCCAACTAAACTTGTGTCCAACCCGCATGCGAAAGAAGCGTTTCATCGTGGCTTCCGGAGCTTCGTTCCAAATGCGCTGGAGCATGAGAGGCAGCACTTCAAATGCCTGCGCTCGCAGTTGATGATTGCGGTTTACACTGTTCGACAGTTCATGCCGACGATAGAGCAATAGCGCATCAGACAAGTTTGCGAACCTGATGCCGGTCTGCCACAGCATACGAGCAGGAAGCTCTCTGTCCTCGCCCGCGCGGCGCCCCGGCTCATATCCGCCAACGGATATTAGAAACTCACGCCGCACCATGATGGTGGCATATACAAATCCCACGCCAACAAACATATCGAGCGCGATGAGACAATGCCGTCGTGGCAAATTGACTTCAGCAATACGTGTCGACAAGTCCCGATTGACCAACTGAACGCATATGCCAACCGCACCGATTTGTGGATGGGAATCCAGGAAGCTCGCCTGTTTCTCCAGGCGCTCGCGCAGGCTGATATCATCGCAGTCCATGAAGGTAACGTATTCGCCACGGGACGCGAAGATGCCGCAATTGCGCGCTGTGGCTGGCCCCATATTATCTTCAAGCTGGATGAACTGAATCCGGCCATCGCGCTCTTGGAAGCTGCGAATAATCTCCGCCGATCGATCATCCGAGCCATCATCCACAATTATGAGTTCGAAGTCGGTGAAGGTCTGCGACAGAATGCTCTCAATCGCTTCACCAATAAACCGCTCGCCGTTGTAGACCGGCATAATGACCGAAACCGTAGACATTGTTTTATATGTATCTCATACTTACTTCCTACTTGATTATTAGTATTACGAGGAGGTTCGTCAAGGTGCGCTTTGGCGATTCTCTAATTCGATCGGTAACGGAAACTGCCCTGGTGTCAGCGATGTCTGGCCCGCCAAGGCGAAGCGGACGATACTGCCATTGGTGACTTTCGTTGCAGCTGTTGACATTGGCTTGGCGCCAAGGCTAGAATGAAACGCAATATTACGGCATTGAGTGAAGCGTGTGACCGAGTTGAATATCATGACCGTCGGCGGCAGCGGCAGCTTTGAAGAGGTAATCGCCAACGCCACGCCGGAAATTCAAGCCCTCGCCCGGGCAGTCCGGGCTCTGCTCGCCGATGTCATGCCTGGCATTACCGAGGTGCCATGGGCCAGGCAAAAGATCGCCGGCTATGGTGTCGGTCCTAAAAAGATGTCGCAGCATTTCTGTTACATCGCGCCCTTCAAAAAACACCTCAATCTCGGTTTCTTCTACGGTGCGCACCTGGCCGACCCAGATAACCTGCTCGAAGGTTCAGGCAAGGACCTGCGGCACCTTAAGATCCGCAGTGCCGCAGACTTGGAAAAGCCCGCGGTTCGACGGCTGATTGAAGATGCCAGCCGATATTTGCCCAAACTAGACTGAACCACCGAGTTTGCTAGCGATGGAAGCCGACCTGCGTGCACGATTGGCGGCGTTTGATGGGGTACACACCAACACGCTTGAAGACCTTGCCGCGTCGCTTTCGAGGGAACCACAAGTATTGGTCAGTCTCTGCGATCTTGCCCTGAGCGACGACAGAAAACTGCAGAGCGCCGCCACCTGGCTGCTCAAACGCTTCGCAGAGCAGGGCCTACGGTATAAGGACGAACAGTCAGCGGCACTGCTCGATGTCCTGTATCGTGAAAGTCACTGGGCAGCTCAAGTGCACGTTCTACAAATGCTTGACAATCTGGTTGTCACTGCCGCGAGCGCTCCTGCGTTGTGGAAGACATTGGAAGAGATGACCGCCAATTCCAACCGGCTGCTACGCACCTGGACGTATCACGGGCTTGCTGTCTTGGCCGACCAGCATGCGCAGTATCGCGACGAAGCCCGTGCTTGGCTGAGCCGCGTTGACAGCGACGCGGCAGCGTCCCTGCGCGCCAGAGTACGAAAGCTTCACAAGACCTTTTCCTGGCTCAACGACTAGAGCGCAAAAGAGAGAACACGCGTACATGAATCATGGGCGAGCCCACCACTTGCCCATTTTTGTGCCGGCAATCGCTTTGAAAAATGGGACCGTGCGGGCGCACAAGCGCAGGACCATAATAGCTGCGCGATGCGGCGCTCAGTGTTGTTATCTGTTGGTAAAGTCCCGTTTCGGCAGGTTCACCGGCCCACCTTTCTGATTTTCGCAAACAGGTCACGGATTATTGGATCGCGATGAACGAAATTCGCGACTCGCACTAGATGACGCGAACGATCGGTGCTCCAGGTCACCTGATCGGTAAGGACAGGGCTATGCACCAGATCGCTCGGCACCCAATCGGCATCGATCAGCCAGGCTATGGTTGAGATATCCCAGATCACGCTGGATGCACCGAATGAATCGGGTCTGTATTCCTTGAATATCTGGCAGAGGTAGTCGCCGACGCGGCTCGTCCCAGCGATGAACGCTTGCAGCTCAGGGAGCGTCGTCAGCAGATGCGAGGTCACACCGTAGCAGGGGACGACTACGAAGGGCACGCCACTGTCGAGCACAATCTGCGCCGCCGGCACATCCTGCACGAGATTGAATTCCCGCGCGTGCGGCCAATTCAGATTATGCCCGCCAAGCCACACCACCACAATCTTGTTAATGATTTCGGGCTCAAGCAGCAGCGCAGACGCCACGTTAGTAATCGCGCCGATGGCGACGACGTAGAGCGGATCGTCGTCGGCGCTGGCATTGGCCTTGTCGATTAGATCGCGTACCGCGGCATTGTCCTGCGGCTGGCGTGCCTCCCCTACATACTCGGTCGAGCCACGAAACGCAAAGCCTTCAGCCGAGACGCCCAGGAAGTCCAGCAGGCGCAAGATTTCTTCGAAACTCTTTTCCATACCATCGCCTGGACTCGCCGAACGACTGTTGTGGAAGGGCGCGGCATAAACTGCTTCCACCGACATTTGTTCCGGTGAAAGCAGCGCATAAGTCAAGGCAAATTGGTCATCGATTTCGTTGTAGGTATCGGTATCCAAAACCATACGCACTTTACGGCGCGGATGTTCCAGACGGCTGATGCGTGCCGATTCGCTTAATGTGGGAAACATTGTCTTTTGTCCCTTCGTCGCCCGCCATGTAAAACGGGCGGGCAACATACCCGCCCGTCCAGTGGCGATTATACCGCTTGCGCGGCTGTCGGGACAAAATCAGGGTGAAGTGCCCGGCGCGATATATGAAGTGCCATGCGTCTGATAGATCGGCGGATAGATCACCGCGGCGTCCAGCGAGTTTTGTCCTAGCTCGAAGTACTGCATCATCACGACAATCGGATCGGGCCACTGATGCCAATAGTAGTCGGGCGTTCCCTCTGGCAGCTCCGTATTGTGGCTGCCGTAATCGAAGTAGTAGCGACCCTGAGAGAATGCGACATCGACCGTTTCCAAAGCGGCGACGATTGCATCGGGATCGCTGTAAGAGTCCGCGAGATCCATGGCATGTGCCAGCAGTCGCACACTGTCGTAAGGCTCCAAAGCGAAACTGGGCGCAACGCCTCCCCAATCTTCTGCGTACCGCGCGTTCACATCCGTCGCGATATCACCGAACAGAGCCGGCGTTATGCCGACGCGGTTGAAAGCGCAATAGTTGCCATCGGGGACGGTTGCCCAAAACTGCTCCGAATCACCGGCGATGTAGCCGGCGATGCAAATGGTATCTTCACTCGGCGCAATGCCCAACTCCGCCATTTGCTGGTTGAGGTTGAATGAGGTCTCGCCGGTGATCAGTACGTGTACGGCGTCAGGCGGTTCGGGGCGCGCCAGGATGCGACTCAGAATCGGGACGAAGTCCTCCGTACCAAGCTCAATGTTATACTGTTCGACCCTGATGCCTGCCGCTTCCAACAGAGCAGTCTCATCAGCGGCCGCTGGTTGACCATAATCGGTGTTTTCCGCCATGATGACCACATCGTCCAATCCCAGCGCAATCATCCAATCGACCACCACGACAGCCACCATGGAGTTAGCCGGCGAAATTTTGAAAATATAATCCACGCCGTCGTCAATGCGCGGGGGTCTGCCTTCGTATTCGGTGATGCCATTAGCTGTAATATTGTCGTTCCACGGCCCGGCAAACAAGGTGGGGATACGGTTCTCCTGCGTCAAGCTCATGACCGCCAAAGCCACAGCGCTGTGATAGCCACCGACCACGCCATGAATGTTGTCGTCGAATATCCAGCGCTCAGCTACCGCCTGGCCTCTTTCGGAAATACCTTCAGAATCACCAGTGATGACTTCCAACCGGTGATTAACGCCAGCAATATCGACGCCGCATTGCGCGTTAATATCCGCTGCTGCCAATTGATAGGCCCAATCGATAATAACGCCGGCCCCCGTCGCGCCCGGTGCGGACAGTGGCGCGATACCGCCAACTTTGATCCTCTCTTCGGCGAACTCGCAATGTTCCTCGGCGCTGGCCAAACTTCCGCTCCCCAGCAGCATGACCACCATCAAGGTCATTCTTATCCATACAGACAAGTTGCCGGACATCTCTTTCCCCCTAACCGTCTCAATAATTCGCAACAATCTAGTTGCACTTCCTCGATTCAAGTGTAGCAGAACTTGGTTAGACTGTCGATTTCGCCCCTTTCGGTGACGCCGTCTGCCCGATTCCAGACGGATCTACCTTGATCAATAACTCACCCCCGGAACGAAGTACGCAGTGCCATGCGTTTGATATGTTTCCGGATAGATAACCGCCGCATCAAGAGCGGCCTGATTCTGCTCGAAATATTGCATCACTGTCACCACCGGCACTGGCCACTGGTGCCACAAGTAGGCGGGCGTCCCCTCAGGCAGAACTGGATTGTGGCTGCCATAGCTGAAGTAGTAGCGGCCTTGGGATAGATCAATGTCGGTCACCTCTAGCGCTGCCACAATCGCATCAGGATCGCTATAGCTGTCAGCGCGATGCATCGCGTCCGCCATGAGCCAGACGCTGTCATAGGCTTCCATCGCAAAACTGACCAGGACGTCGCCAAAATCTTCTCGATAGCGGCGGTCCAGTTCTTGCGCCAATTCATTGTAAAGGCTCGGAATCGTACCAACGCGATCGAAGGCGCAATAGTTGCCATCGGGCACGGTCTTCCAGAACTGTTCCGATTGGAACGCCAAGTGGTTGGTGACGCAAATGGTATCTTCGGTCGGCGCGATGCCAAGCTCCGCCATTTGCTGCGTCAGGTTGTAAGAGGTCTCTCCGCTGACGAGAAGGCGAATCGCATCCGGCATCTTCGGTCGGGCAAAAATGCGGGTTAGAATCGGCACGAAGTCTTCCGTGCCCAGCTCGATCGCAAGCTGATCCACATGCACGCCGGCGCGCTCCAGGTGCGCCCGCTCAGCGGCAGCGGCCGGATGCCCGTAGTCAGTGTTCTCCAGGATGAGCACGGCATCCTCGACTCCCTGAGAAACGAGCCAGTCTGACACGATCTTGCCGACGATAGAGCTCGGCGGCGACGTACGGAAAACATAGTCGACGCCTTGGCTGCTGCGCGGCGGTTTCTCTTCAAATTCGATGTAGCCGCTGGCGCTGATGTAATCGTTTCGCGGATGGGCGTATATGGTCGGGATCTGATAGCGTTGCACCATGCCCATGGTCGCCAGACCGACCGCGCTGTGATAGAAGCCAACGATACCGTGCACGCCGTCCTGCAAGATCAGGCGCTCCACCGCCAATTGTCCATATTCCGAGATGCCTTCAGAATCAGCGGTGATGACCCGCAGGCGGTGATTGACACCCTCAATCTCGATGCCGCAATCGGCATTGATATCGGCTTCTGCCTGCTTGAAGCCCCAATCCATGCCGATGCCGCCGGCGACCGAGCCGGGCGATGACAGGGGTACGACGCCACCGATTAGGACGGTCTCGTCGGCGAAATCGCAGTGACTATCGGCACTGATTTCATTGATGGAAAACTGAATCGCTACCAAAATTACGACGCACAAAAGCGGGGCTCGCCTAGCCAGCATCTCATAGCTCCTCATCTAAACAATCAGATTAGGTGATACGGCATGAGTTAATATAATTACCGTATCACCTTTCGCGCTAGGACTCTAGACGATGCATGCCTTTCAGCAAACTGCCGCTTTTGCGCCCGCTTGCCATCGACTGATCAGCTCAGGGCGAGGTGCCGGGCATTATGTAATCGACGCCGTGCGTCTGATAGATTTCCGGATAGACGACCGCCGCATCCAGGCCATTTTGACCTTGCTCGAAATACTGCATGACCGTTACGACCGGGTCGGGCCACTGCCGCCACATGAAAGCCGGCGTGCCCTCCGGCAGGTCCGGATTGTGATTGCCGTACATGAAGTAATAGCGCCCTTGCGATAGCGTCATGTCGCTCAACTCCAGCGCTGCGACGATGGCATCGGGGTCGGTGACGCTGCCGGCGCGTTCGATAGCGTCCACCATCAAATAAACGCTGTCGTAGGCCTCCATCGTGTGTGCCGCCAAGATATCGCCAAACTCGGCTTCAAACTCCGAATTCAGCGCAGTGGCAGTCTCGTTGAACAAGCTGGGAATGGTACCGATACGGTCAAACGCGCAGTAGTTGCCATCAGGCACCGTCGCCCAAAACTGTTCTGATTGAAAGGCGATTTGGTTGGTCACGCAGATGGTGTCTTCACTAGGCGCGATGCCCAGTTCCGCCATCTGCTGCGTGAGGTTTAGCGCGGTCTCGCCCGTGACGATGATTCGGATGGCGTCCGGCGGCTCCGGGCGCGCCTGAATGCGACTGAGGATTGGCACAAAGTCTTCCGTACCCAGCTCGATATCAAGCTTTTCGACGGCAACACCATTCGCTTCCAGCCGATCTTTTTCATACGCCGCCGCCGGTTGTCCATAATCCGTGTTTTCGATCAGCAGCACAACATCGTCAGCAACCTGAGACATCAGCCAGTCGGTCACAACAATGCCCACCATTGAACTGGACGGGGCGATACGGAAGATATAATCCATGCCGCTCTCGATCCGCGGCGGCTTGCCGTCATATTCGACGATGCCGCTGGCGCTGATATTGTCATTGCGCGGGTTGGAGAAAATCGTGGGAATCTGATACTCCTGCATAACTCCCATCGTCGCCAAGCCGACTGCGCTGTGGTACACGCCAGTCATGACATGGACCTTGTTTTCCAATATCAGACGCTCCGCCACTGCCTGCCCCCGCTCGGAAATGCCTTCGGAATCGCCAGTGAAGATCTCGATACGGTGGTTGCTGCCTTCAATTTCTACGCCGCAATCTGCGTTGATATCCGCCGCCGCTTGATTGAATCCCCAATCCATGACGATGCCGCCCAAGGTGGCGCCGGGCGCGGAAAGGGGTATGATGCCGCCGATGCGGATCGTCTCATCGGCGAATTGGCAGTGGCTGTCGGCATAAACGCCACCGGTCAAAACGGTTATTAGCAACACAACAATAGCCAGCCTTGCAATTGTCTGCTTCATTCTAAAGTCTCCTTCTCTGGTTTGCCCGAGACTACCCTTCTATCCTTAGCCCAACGTGTATGGCGCCTTGGAATAATCTAGTCGACAACGCCATTCGGTCGAGGACTGGATTCGCAATGGCGCGACACTGCCCACTGGATCTCCAGGTGACAGGCGCGCCATACGTAATCTGGCGAATCAGCCTCAGTCCGATCTGCCAAAGGCACGTCGGCTATACTTGAATAGTTAGTCAAATCAATAAGGCAATGCCTGTGCCACGCCTATTCGTCGCCATCGATCTGCCTGATGAAACCAAAGACCGGATCCTCAGCCTGCGCGAGGACGACCTGCCGCCCGGTCGCTGGCCGCGGCGCGATGCCGTTCACTTGACGCTGCACTTTATCGGCGAGGCGCCCGAAGCGGTGGCGCGCGCTTACGGAAACGCGCTTGAGCAAGTGGACGTTCCCGCCTTCGACATGCGCGTTCAAGGCGTCGGCCAGTTCCCGATTGAGGCCCGTCCCCGCGTCATCTGGGCCGGCGTGCAGAATACGCCGCCCTTGCGCGACTTGCACGAGACGATTGGAGCAGCGTTGGAAAGCGAGGGCTTCATCCGTGAGCAGCGCCGCTTCCACCCGCATATCACGCTGATGCGCTTCAATAAACCTCTTCGTCGCGGACGTGCCAGCCGCTGGCTGCAAGCGCATGTCGACTTCTACACCGATCCCGTTCAAGTGGAACAGTTTGTGCTCTTCGAGAGCGATCTGCAGCCGAGCGGCCCGGTATACACAAGGCGCGGCGTCTATGAGCTGCCGGCTAGCAGCTAATGTCGGGCAATCCATCGGGTCGTCCGCTAAAGCCAATCCAGTTGCTCTAACCCGCTCGTCCCCACTCACACAGGTTTTGCTTTCTGCAGGCGATGCACGCGCAGCAGTAAACCGCCGGCAATAATCATCGCGCCCATGGCGAGGAACGAGTTGACCAGCGATGTCTCGGCGATGGCGGCGAAAATCGGCATGGCGATGGCAGCGTAGAGATTCAAGAACATATTGATCAGCGACAAAACGGTAGCGCGGTTCTTGCTTTCGATGAATGCATTCTGGTAAGCCGAGAAGAGCGGATCCTTCATGTCGTTGACGCCGTACATCAGGATCATGACCAACACAGTGGCGGCCGGCCCGGCGACCGCAGCCAGCAGCCAGTACATGAATCCAGGCAGCAGAATCAAGACTGCGATGGCGCGCCCCTGCCCCAGCCATTCTTCCAGTTTGTAAGCGTAGCGCTGGGTAAAAGCGGCCAGCAAACTGCCGACCGACAAGACCACACCGGCCATGAAGGGCGCAGCATCGTTCTGCACCAAATAGGGCGGTCCCAGTGTCGTGACCAAGGATGAAGTAATCGGCGTAGTGAAGACGACGAGCATCGCCAGCCGCCGCAGCCGTTGATGATGGCGCAGCAGGTGAACGCCATCGCGCAAAAGGGTCATGCTGCTCGTCTTTTTTTCGGATGTGTCGATCGCCGGCTCGCGCAAGGTCAAGCAAACGAGCGCGCCGATAAGAAGCGCGACCACCGTCAAGGCAATGGCGGGAATGAAGTTCTCTACGCTGGCATCGCCAATAATCAAGCCGCCGATTATCGGGGCGATCACGAAGGCGATCTGCCCCCAACTGTTGACCCGGCCCATCGCTCGTTTCATCGCCACTTCGCGATTCTCCGGCGGCAAGCTGTCATAAACCAGCGCCTCCACCGCACCCGAGGCAAAAGCAAAACCGGCGCCGGTCAATAGCGCGACCAAGACATACCACTCAAAGGTGCGCGCGAAGATGAAGATGAACTCGGCGCTCATCAGCAGAACGGTGGCGGCGAAGATCGACCACTTGCGCCCGATCCGATCAGCCAGAACGCCGGTGGGCACTTCCATCGCGAAGATCGTGCCGATGACGATAGACTCGATCAGACTGATCTGCACAAGGGTCAGGCCGCGCGCCAGCAGCAACAGCGCGTAGGCGTGGATATAGAGATGAAAGTTCCGGCAGAATCTGATGATGATGATCTTGTTGATGTTGCCGGTGTACATGTCGCCTGCGCTCCTTCGCGCGAAACACGCAGCATTATATCAGGCGCAGGCACACACGCGGTTAGCGCGAGTGTATAGGCGTGAGAAGGCGCAGGCGCTATAATTCGTCGCAGGATTATCGACAAGCGAAAGAGCGAATAATGCGAGAAAATCGTGTACGCAATCTTTGGGCGGAAGGTAAGGCGGTAGTCAACGGCTGGCTGCACAGCCCCAGCACCTGGTCTGCCGAGGTCATGGCGCATCAAGGTTGGGACAGCCTGGTCGTCGATATGCAGCACGGCATGATGGGCATGGAAACAGCAATCCAGATGCTGCAAGTGATCTCTACCACCGACACGGTACCGATGGTGCGCGTCAATTGGAACACGCCCGGCGATATTATGCGCCTGCTCGATGCCGGCGCTTATGGCGTGATCTGCCCCATGATCGAAACGCGCGAAGAATGTGAAGCCTTCGTCGGCGCTTGCCGCTTCCCGCCATTGGGTTATCGCAGCCTCGGACCCACCCGCGCGCGCGTTTACGCCGGCGAAGATTATGCCGAACATGCCAACGACACCATCATCGCGCTCGCCATGATCGAAACGCAGCAAGGCTTCGACAATCGTGATGCGATCATGAGCGTCGAAGGTTTAGACGCCGTCTTTGTCGGTATTGGCGATCTGCGCTTGAGCATGACGGGACAGGCCGGACTTGTGTCAACTGACGCCACGGTCGATGCGGCGCTGGATGCGATACTGGCATCGGCGCGGCAGCACGGCATCAAGGCAGGCCTGTTCGCCGCAGATACGGACCACGCCATTGACATGCTCAGGCGCGGTTATGATCTTGTCACGGTAATGAACGATGTTTCACTGATGGCGAGCGCGGCCTCAGCGGCGGTAGGCAAGGTGCGCGCGGGGGCGGGTTAATCCATACGGCGGTCGCGGTACATCCGCAATTCTTCGTTTGTTAGTTCCTGCTCAGGTACTAGGCGAAAGTGACTTTCCGCAAACTTTACAACGGCTTCATCGGAGTCTATTCCAAACTCAAAGAGTGCGATAATGTCCATTTCCATGAATTGTGCCGCGATTGGCCGGGCGACCAGTTCTGGAAACTTTTCCTTGCAAAGTGCCATATCTTGCTCAATCTGTACGACTCCAATTTGGTCCGTCTTGCCTTTTGCTTGGACAGGCAAAACATAATGCGTACCTCGTTTATCCAATCCTACATAGATCTCATCGGTCTCGATCTGACCTATGCCGCTAACAGTAGTTCTCAAATGATTCTGGATCGAATAAGACGTTACACCTGTAAAGATGTCTATAAGCCTGTTGTACCTGAGCTTCGCCAGCAAGGCCTGTTCGTCAGTTTGGGCGTATCGCGACACAATTCCAGGAGTTGCGTCCGGCACCTTAATCGTGGGCAGCATCGGATCTGGTTGGATCTTTGAAACCGGCTTAAGTTCGAAGGCGTACTTTGCTTGACCCCTGCCAACGATGACCCAAGACAAGTTCGCTGGCGCTTCCCGAAGTATCGAATCGGGCAGAGAATTCCTGTGCCTGAACGAGTAGACAACATCTCCAAGATTCTTTGGGGCGGGAATGTCGAGTCGCTCCACCGCCCGAATAATGTCATCACGCGCAAATTGAACGACTGAATCGCCCTTTTTATAATGTTGGAAAAAGATGTCTTCAATTATCAGCGAATATCGATTGGCGTTTGTCATTGAGGCTTCTTAGCCGTTCCACTGAAGGAGAACTACTTCTTCGCGCAGGTGCTCTTTCGTAGCAGTCGAAAATCGGGTACGGAACAAGTCAATATCCAACACAGCATATCCCAATCGTTCTGCAATCTCGGCCAGGATTTCTCCTGTTCGAATCAAGATTCGGAAGTATGAAGCTTGATCTCCCACAACATAAGCCAGTTTCGCGCCGGGTCGCAGCGGAGATCGTAGTTCCGCCAAATGTCGTGCCATTCCGCCAAAGTAAAGTCTGACGACTTGTGCATATTGCTTTTCGAAACCCGAAGTTTTGCCCAATTCGATTCGGCGACTCTCAATCGATTCAGCGAGAGTTTGAACACTTGCCAGCTTCGACACCCACTTGCCATCAATATCGGCTTTGTAAACACTGCGAGTATTCGACCTGATGAACTGTTGTTTGAATCTCCTGAGATCTTTTCTGTTGGATAAGAAACCCAACAATACTGATTCGAGGCGAGTGGTTCTGCTGTAGTCTTTTTCATTTGGATAGGGTGGCGACGTTATAACGGCATCAATAGAGTTCGGTTTAAGGAATGACTTTGCCTCTCTTGCATCGCCACGGAACAATGTCGATGATACAGTTCGATTACTCCTCACAAGTTCCAGGTCAGCAGCCATCCTGTCAACCGCGTTCCGCCACGGGCGTACGACCGGCGCGTCGGTCTTTATCTTGCCTACCCCGATTTCTGGGCCGAATCGCAGGTTGCTGATTTCCTTCACCATTTGTTTTGCAAGAGCCAACTTTGCATGATCTTCAAACTGGCAGTATCCGGTTTGGTTCATGCAATGCAAGACCGTCAACACCTTATGCAAGGGCAACGGACTAATTGAATTCTTGATCAATAGTCGCGACTTTTCCGCGTCGAGGGTTCGAAGTTTCGTATTTTCCGATCGATTATCTGTGAACAGAGGTCCATATTCCAACTCTCGCTCGTCAACTGTCAAATCGACGAGTTCGGCTACTCGTTGAACGTAACGCAACAATTCGGCTGGGCCAACATTCCAGTCGGTCTTCACTCTTGCGGCAAAGTGTGCCATGGGATTGGCTTCCACACCAACATTGGCGATGCCCAGTTTTTTGGCTTCTACCAGCGTAGTGCCAGTCCCGCAAAATGGATCAAGAATCACATCGTCTTGAGAAAGGGAGAATCGTTCGATGTAGGTTCTTACCAAGTGAGGCGGAAACGAAAGGACGAACCGGTACCATTCATGTACTGGCAAATCATGTTCGTAAGGGCGATTAAGTTCCCTACCGTGCTTGTCTTGCGTTACGTAAGCCATATGCACCCGTCAATGATATCGCATCATCTTAGTGGCTTGACCCTCGGATGACAATTGCTTCCTGCGCTCCACAGGCGTCGTTCAATTCGTATCCCCCAGGCAAATCTCCAGATCGCGCGCGGTCACCAGCCAGGGGTGATCCAGCGGCACGTTCTTGCGCTCTCCGGCCACATCCTTCAAAGGCACCGCCGACACGCCGTCCCCACAGACGCCGACCAGAATGTTCGATTGGCCATCGGCGATGAAGCCTGCTGCGGCTGTGCCCAGCCGCGTCGCCAGCAACCGGTCCTTCGGCGAGGGCACGCCGCCGCGCTGCACATGGCCCAAGATTGTCACGCGGGATTCCAGGCCGGTACGCTTCTCGAGCTCAGTGGTCAGCAGGAGCGTACCGCCGCTGCGTTCTTTCTCCACCTCATCAAGCAAGGCGCGCGCGTCGTTGCGCCGCTGTTTCGCCGCCTTGACTTTGGCTTTGTCGTCGGCGTATTTCGATACGTCATCCCGAGCTTCTGTCAGCTGCGCGCGCGCGTCGTGCAGCTTCTTGCCCACACGCTGCGTCATCGCGCCTTCCGACACCGCCACAATGCTGAAACGCTTGCCACCGCGGCTGCGCGCCTTGATCGACTCGGCTATGACTTCAGTATCGAAAGGAATCTCAGGTATCAGAATCACATCGGCGCCGCCCGCCAAGCCAGCGCCCAGCGCCAGCCAGCCCGTGTTATGTCCCATGATCTCGCAAACGATAATGCGATGGTGACTATGCGCCGTCGAATGCAGCCGGTCGATCGCTTCAGTGGCAATCTGCAAGGCGGTATCATAACCAAACGTGACATCAGTGCCACTGACGTCATTGTCGATAGTCTTCGGCAAACAGACCACGTTGATCCCCTGCTTGGAAAGGCGATAAGCATTTTTTAACGTGCCGCCGCCGCCCATGCAGACCAGAGCATCGAGATCATGTCTTTGGTAGTTCTCCACCAAGACATCCATCATGTTGCGTGTCTTGCCGCCAACCGGCATCTTGTGCGGTTTGTCGCGGCTGGTGCCCAGGATCGTACCTCCTAATGCCAAAATGCCGCTCAACTCTTCGGAGCCCAGCCACATGATTCGGTTCTGCATCAATCCGCGGAAGCCATCGCGGAAGCCGATCAGTCGCATGCCGTGCTGGTCGATGGCCGCTTTGCCGAGACCGCGAATAGCAGCGTTCAAGCCGGGACTATCGCCGCCGGCGGTAAGGACTCCAATTGTTTTGCCTGCCATAAGAATTAACCCTGTATCTTCTTTTCTATCTATTATAGCGAATCTAAGGGCCTGTACGCAGCAAGCCATCTCATTGCCCACTGGGACAAACGAATCAAACTATGTTATGCTCTATCCGATAGTGAAGATGAAGCGAGACCAATATGGTGCTTCAACAGCGACTGTATGACGTAGACGACCTTTGGGACATTGGTCAGAGTCGCGCACATGAGGATAAAGATTATGAGCTGGTCGATGGGGTGCTCTTTGAGATGGTAAAACCTGGCGGACGGCATGGACAGATTGTAGTCAGGCTAGCGCGCTATCTCGATGCCTTTGTTGAAGAATACACCCTCGGTTACGTAACCGCCGAGACGGGATACCATCCAAGCAACTACCGCCGCACCTTGCTCGCGCCCGATGTCGCCTTTGTCAGCCATTCGCGCGCTCCGAAACCATTCCCGGTAAAATGGGTGCCTGTCATGCCCGACTTGGCTATCGAAATCCACTCTCCGAGTAACACGCGCATCGAACTGAGAAACAAAGCGCAAATCTACCTGCACCACGGCACGCAGCTGGTTTGGCTCGTGTTTCCAGCCAAACAGACTGTAGAAGTTCACCGTCCACAGGCTGAGATAGAGACCCTGGGACTGGCGGACGCGCTCTCCGGCGACGACGTCCTGCCCGGCTTCTCGCTGCCACTGCAGACCGTCTTCCCCTGATCCAACGTTGACCGCAACGCTTTACACGCCCATGCCAACCGACCAACGCCTGAACAAGCTGAAGCGCATCGCCGAACAGCGCCAGCCGGGATTCACCGTTGTGATCGAAGATGTCTTCGACCCGCATAACCTGGGCGCCATCACCCGAAGCTGTGACGCCTTTGGCATTCAGGAAATCAACGTTATCTTCGAGACGCATCCCGAATTCGACCCCAAAGAAGTCGGCAAGAACAGTTCCACCGCCACCAATATGTGGCTGCAGTACCGCATTTATCACGAGACGCAGTCGGCTCTGACGACCCTGAAAGACGAAGGCTGGCTGCTCGTCGCGGCCGTGCTGGATCCGGCCGCCGAATCCATATTCGAGGCTGACCTCTGCCAGCCCAGGATCGCGCTCTTGCTTGGCAACGAAAAGACCGGGCTGTCGTCAAAAGCGATTGCGCTGGCTGATCGGCAGGTGACGATTCCCATGCGTGGCATCGCGCAAAGCATGAACGTATCAGTCTCGGCCGCGCTCATAATCTACGAAGTCACACGTCAGCGGCGCCAACGCTGCCCCGAGGTCCTGCGCGCGGACCCGGACCATGCGGCGCAAACCTTGGATTATCTGCTCGAAATGCACGAGCACCTGAGCAGACGCAACAAACGCCTGCGCAAGGAACGCGCCGAGCAACGTCTGGCGCCGCGCGAGTGATCGACACGACGTTTGAACTTCAGGATTGTTGAGAAGTCGTGGGGGCGACCTATCAAGGTCACTAGTGACCTTTTGTCGCCGGGTTCTTGCGAGCGATCCAATGGACCGGCAAACGGTTAACTTTGCTGCATGTAGGGTCGGAAACGCCAGGCGCTGAAAATCGCCGCGTCAAGCTCGCGCAAAGATACCGACGGTCGGGCGATGATCGGTCAGATCATCAAAGGGGATCTTGCTCTGTATATGGCAGGAGATCACTTCAAACTCCTCAGCGGGATCATGAAGCAGAACATGGTCAATGAGCACACGATGCCGCTGATGCGTCCACTGTTCACTGCCGGCGTTTTCCGGCGTTAAGAGGCGGAAGTGCCGCTGCAGCATCTCCATCTCGGGCGCTTCAGGCTGGGCATTAAAATCACCCGCCAGCAGGATCGGCCGCTCAGGCCGTTCATTGTCCATGTCCGCCCGCTTCAATTCATCGATGACGTTCATGATCTCGCTGACTTGTGCTTGCCGCATCTGTGATGCCGTCCGCGAACGCTCGAAGTCATAATCCATTCGATCTTCGCCGATCAGCACGCCAAGATGAGTATTTAGAAAATAGAAGGGAACGCCGCGGTAATTCAGTGAAGCCACCATCAGGTTGCGCGGCTGAGAATCGCGATTGCCGGTGCTATAGAGCGATGCCCGGCTGATGGTCGTGTGACGCACCCAGGCGCCGCTCATCGCGCAGTCGTCGTAATCCGGGTAACTGCCCCAAGGCCAGTCTTCGGTCGGCAAATTGGTGACGATCGCATTTCCCTCGGCCGCGCCGGTCATACTGCGGTAGGCCGGCCGATCCCACAAGTTTGGGTGCGGATGATCGCACATGGTGACTTCGGGCGCGAAAGAATCAACGTATTCCGTACCGAGCAGCTGCGCCATCTTGCGACCGACATTTCTGCTCGCTCCGTTGCAGATCGCGACGCCCGATTCCTGCAGCGCGACCAATGTCGGTTGACGCGGATTAATCACCTGCTGCAAGGTACTGTAGGTATCGACCGCCAGTTTCTCATGATCATGCGGCGCCGGTCGCATCCCGCGCGCGCCGCCGATATTGAAACTTAAAACCTGTAGCATTGTCCGTCCCACTCTCGGAAAGATCGCAGCATTATATCATAGTTGCGCCGCAATCCAAGAGCCTGAGAACCGCTGTCAATGACAAATTCAGGGGGATAATCACATGATTCTTAAGCCGGCCTCAACAAGAACGACGCTTGAGCCTATCATGTCATCGGTTCGCGACATGAGGAGAACATCAATGACAATGATTGGCAAAACGACCGCCCTGCTCTTGATCGACGTGCAAGTGGGTCTCGACGACCCGCGTTTGGGCCGGCGCAACAATCCCGATGCCGAGCTCAATATGGCGCGCCTGCTGGCCGAATGACGCGGACGCGGTCACCCCATCTTCCATGTCCAGCACATGTCGACCGAGCCGAATTCGCCGCTGCGACCGGAGTTGCCCGGCAATGCCATCAAGAATGTCGTGGCGCCGCAGGGCGGTGAGCCCCTCATTCATAAACAAGTGAACTGCGCCTTCATCGGCACCGATCTGGAAGCGCGCCTGCGGGCGGCGAATATCGCTTCGCTGATCATTATCGGTTTGACCACCGAACATTGTGTCTCAACCACGGCGCGCATGGCGGACAATCTCGGTTTCGAGACGATCGTCGTGGCTGACGCGACCGCAGCCCATGAACGGCACAGTTACGATGGCAGCCACCGCGAGGCGGAGACGGTACACGAGCTGGCACTTGCCCACTTGCATGAAGAATTCGCCACCATCCTGACCACTGAACAGTTGCTGGGCAGCGACTAAAGCATGGAAATCGCCATCCGCCCGGCACAGCCTGACGAGGCTGTTCTTCTCACCGAGATCGCCTGTGCTGCCAAAGCGCACTGGGGCTACACGGCCGACACGATGGCGTATTGGCGCGCAGCCTTCCTCACCGTGACACAAGAATACATCGCGGCGCATGCGGTGTGGGTCGCGTCCGTTCACAGCGGGCAGGTTGTCGCTTTCGCCGCGACTGAGCAGCATGACGCAGGCGCTGTGCTCGAGCACCTGTGGGTCACGCCGTCATACATGGCTCGCGGCATAGGCAGACGCCTTTTCGAGCATGTCGCCCTTGAAACGCCAACATTCACTTTCACATCGGACCCACACGCCGACGACTTCTACCTCAAAATGGGCGCCCAAAAGATTGGCGAGGTTGCGTCCGAATGTCAAAGCCGGCAGTTGAGCCTCTTCCGCTACTGAGACGGTCGCTGAATAGAACGCGCTTGATTTTGCGCCGCGCTTATGATGTTATAGCTTGCACTTGCCTCTGAACGAGCGCCGCCCCTATGACAATCGCCATCATCTCGTCTCTGTATCGCTGCGAGCAGCACCTGCCAACCTTCACGGCGGCGGTCTTTGGTTTCGCCAAACGGGTCAGCGAGAGCGGCATCGCCCTACATTTTTTGCCCCTCGTCAACGATGCGACGCGTGCCGAGCGCGATCAGATCGACCGGCTGGCGGGCGAAATCAACTCAAACTATTATGGGCAAATGAGCCCCCACTATGTGCCGCGCGAGACTTTGTACGCCTCCTGGAATCGTGGGCTCGCTTTGACGCGAGCCGAGTACTTTGCCCCCTGGAATGCCGATGACATCCGCAGTGCTGACGCCTTTATCGAGGGCTGCCGCGTTCTGCAGAGCGGCGTCGACCTGGTCGATTTTCCCTTCACCACTGTCAGGCAGGAAAGGCGTCTGGGCGTGCTGCCACGCGAAGCGCACAAGCTTGTACCTTGCCTGTTTGAGCGCGAGCGATTCACGCGCGGCAATGGCCTGGGACCTTTCTTTATGGCAAGCAGCGCGCTCTACAACCAGCTTGGTCCATTCGACGCCAATTTCCGCATCGCCGGCGATACCGATTGGGCGAGCCGCGCCATACCCTTGGTCAAGTTTCATTCCGGAACGGTGAGCGGCGGCGACTTCCTCGTTCACGGCGGCAACCTGAGCAACACCGGCAGCGATCGCGAGGACATTGAAGTCAATATCATCCACATGCGGCGCCAGAATTGGAAGCAACTGCGGCCGGCAAACCCAAAGACGCTGCGGGACATATGGGACAGCTGGGGCAATTCCGAGCGGATCACGCTGCCCGCCGAGGTGGCCGACTTCCTCTGGGGTCAAGCCGCGGAAGCGCGCTGGAAGCGCTATCGTCGCGAGAGACGGCAACCGCCATTTTTGCGGCGGCTTCGGCTGGCGCTGGCGGCCCGTGGCTTGATGCCGAGCGAGGAATGGTCAATGGCGCAGCGAGGACGCGACTGACCATGAGCGCCCTGCCCTGGAAACGCATTCTGCCACTCTGCTGCCTAATCATCTTGACCCTGCTCTTCTTTCATCAACTGGCGTTTAGCGGCAAGATCCTGGCGCGCGGTGACACTTACAATTACTTCTATCCCTATTGGGATGCGCGCAATCAAGCCTTTCGCGCCGGTGAACTGCCCCTTTGGACGAGCGATCTCTTTATGGGCGTGCCCCTGCTGGCGAACCCCCAGTTGGGCACTTATTATCCGCCGAACTGGCTGACCGCCCCCTTCCGCGCGCCGACCGCCATCGCCCTCAGCATCCTGCTGCATATCGCGCTGGCTGCCGCCGGCACTTGCTTCCTCTATCGGCAGGTCGTCAGCAAGAGGTGGCTTCCAGCGCTGGCCGCCGGCGTGATCTTCGCCTTTGGCGGTTATCTCGGCGCTCACGTTGAGCAGATCAATCAGCTGCAAGGCTTGGCCTGGATGCCCATCCTGTTCGCGCTTTTCCACCGCGCGCTAAACAGCGATCGACCGCTTCAGGACGGGCTCCTGCTGGCGATGGCATGGGCGCTGCAAGTCTTCAGCGGACACACGCAAACCGTATTCATCAGCGGCATCGGACTAGGCGTCTTTGGCTTGGCATTCAGCGCCGCCCGATCCGACCGTCGACTCGCCCCGGCTCATGCGCTGAGAATGCTGCTTCTGCTGGCGGGCTGTTTCACCATCGCTCTGCTCTTGGCGCTGCCGCAGTTGCTGCCCAGCCTGGAGCTGCTGCAAACGTCCGACCGCAGCGGCGGCTTCACCGTCCAGGAGGCGACCTCATTTTCGCTGCCGCTCTCGATGTTGGGTCGCGCCTTCTTGCCCAGCTACGACGGCCAGCTCTTCGGCGAATATGTCAGCCATATCGGCATCTTCGGTCTCGGACTTGCGCTATGGGGCCTCTTCTCCCATTCGATCTCCCGTCGCCAGAAATGGACCTGGCTGCTGCTTGCCGGGGTCGGTCTGGCGCTGGCCCTGGGCCGGTACAATCCGCTTTATCTGCTGCTGGCGGAGTTGCCGGGATTTAACCTCTTCCGCGTACCGGCGCGCTTCCTGGCATTGTTCAGCCTGGCGATGGCGCTCCTGGCCGGCATCGGCATCGAAGCCCTTTATCGCGAGGGGCAGCCGTCGCCCAGGCAACGACGCGGTGTACTGGCGGTTGCCGGCATTATCGCCCTGCTCATCGTTCTGTCCCGCCTTATCTTGCGGCCCGATGAAGGGCTCATCTTCGGTGGCGCAGCGATTAGCAATTTAGCGCTGGGGCTTTGGCTTGGAACCGGTCTCGCGCTTATTATCCTGCTCCTGATCCGTCATCGCTGGATACCGACCGCCGCCGTCGTCCTGCTCACCCTGGAACTCTTCCTCGCCTCACTGAACATGCCGTTCAATGATTTATCACCGCCCGAACTCTATCTCGGTCAGCGCTTCACCATCAGTCAACTGCTGGCTTTTCAGGCGGATGAAACAGCGCCGGGTCGTACACTCTCCATCAGCCAGATATTCTTCGATCCACCGGATATCACCGAACTGCGGGCGCGCTTCGACCGGCTGGGCATGGACGCCGCCGCGCAGTTTCACGCCCTGGATGCCGTCAAGAAGCAAGAGACGCTGATGCCAAACCTGGCGCTTACCTGGGGCATTCCAACCATTGATGGCTTTGGCGGCGGCATTACGCCGTCCCACGCTTACGCCCAATTCGGCGCCTTGCTGCTGCCGGCAGACGCCGCTCCGCCGGTCGACGGCAGGCTGGGTGAACACCTGGCGCAGCCCAAATGCTGGAGCGCCTGCATCCCCGATCTGCGCTGGCTGAGGGCGACGGACACGCGCTATCTCATCACGGACAAAGTCTATGACATCTGGCACGAGGATATCGCTTACGATACTTCCCTTGCCAGATTCTGGCGCGATATAAAACAGCTGGACTTGCCCAGCGAAATCGGCGATCAGGTCCGCGTACTGCACAGTGCGCCCTTCACCGACGGCGGCGCCGCCCTTTCGCTTCCGCATGACCTCTTCTTGACCATCACCGACGAGGCAGGCTTGCAGCGCATCCTGCAGCGCGAAGAGAGCATCATGGCGATCACGCTCGTCAACCGTGAACACACACGAATCTTTCAAGAGATTCAGCCGCCACCCTTCGAGCGCGTACTTTCGAGTGCCATCAAGGTCTATCGACTGGCAGGGGGACAGCGGGCCTTTCTGGCGCCAACGACGCGGATTCTGCCCGGTAACGACGACGTTGATGCAGAAGCCCTGCAACTGATGCGCGCTGGCGCTGCCCTTGTCATTCACGACCAGGCGGCAGCACAACTCGCCGATCTGACAGAGGGCGGCAGCGTCGACATTGTCAATTACGACCAGACTCGCGTATCCCTACAGGTGACATCGCCCGCGCCCGCCTATCTCGTCTTTGCCGATGCCTGGTACCCGGGCTGGATTGCGACTGTTAACGGTGAGCAGGCAACCCTATACCGGGCCAATCTGATCTTCCGCGCTCTGCGCGTGCCGGCTGGCGATAGCGCTGTCGAGTTCCGCTTTGAGCCGCAATTATGGCGCGCCGCACTTTACATCGGCGTCGGTCTGTGGATTACTTCCATACTGATCTGGCTGGGAATGTGGCGGCGCGGCCTGTCGCAGTCCGTATGAGAAGACCGCCCTGCTTCACGCTTTGACTCGAGGAGACTGAATATGAAACTTGGCACTTATGTCGAAATCCTGCACTACGTCGACGATACCGCCGCCGCCGGCGCGTATTATCAAAAGCTGGGCTTGGCGCCGCTCGCCGATGATGTATATACCGACGGACGCTACCATCTGCATCTGCTTTCCGGCGACGGCGAAAATCCCAGCCTGCGCTACTACGGCAGCGACATCGCGGCGCTCAAAGCGAGCGGCCTCGATGTTAGCGATGGCCGACTCATCAGTCCGGCCGGCATCAATGTCCTGTTGAGCGATGAGCCGCCACCGCGACAGCTGCCGCACGATAACGTCGCGCGGGCGGAGGACATCACGCGCCTGGGCAAGTTCGGCGAGGTCTCCGCTTTCATCCCGGACCTGGAAGTCGAAGCGGCGTTTTGGGATGCGGCCGGTTACGACACGCTGGGCAAGTATGACCAACCGTCACCCTGGGGCATCTGGTGCGACAGTCTCTTTCTCATCGGCCTCCATCAAGAAGATACCGACGAACCCTTCGCCATCTGTCACTTCAGCCCCGATATGAAAAGTGTCAACGGACAATTGATCGCTGAGGGTTTTGCTCTGCAGCCCTTCGAAACTGGCGACCTGCCTGACGACCTTACCTATCAGAAACTGATGTCGCCCTACGGCTTGCTCTTCTATCTTTTCACCGGCGATATTTCCGACGCGCAGCCTTAGTCAGCGGGACGCCGTCTTGGCCTGCAGAGCGGCATAGTAGTACGCCTCTGCAAGACTGACGGCGGCCGCGGATTCACTGCTTTACGCCAGCCCGCTTACAATCCGGAAGACGTAGATGAATAGCACCGGCATCACCACCATCACTGACGACATCGTGCAAGTACAGATCCCGCTGCCGTACATCCTGAACATCGTCAATTGCTATCTCTTGCGTGGCAGCCATGGCTGGACCCTGCTCGATACCGGCTTGAACACCGCCGCGGCGCGCGCGCAATGGAAACGCGCCATGAACACGCTCGGCATCTCGCCGGCCGATATCGAAAAAATCGTCCTGACCCACATGCACCCGGATCACTTTGGCATGGCGGGCTGGTGGCAAGGGCAGACCGAAACGCCCATCCCCCTCTATCTGCCGGAGCCGGAACGATCGCAGGCGCAAGTCTTCTACCGCCGAGCCAACACGCAGCTTTACCATCAGTGGATGCTGGACTGCGGCATGGACAAGGAAACGGTGGACGATGTCGAAAATGCCCTGCTCAGCACCCGTGACCTGACACAACCTCACCCGCTTCAACAAGACTTTCTCGCCGCCGACATTGAGATTGATCTGGGAATGCGTCGTGTCCGTACCATCCATGCGCCGGGCCACAGCGATGGCCAGTTCATTTTCTACGACGATAGCGACCGCATCATGTTTTGCGGTGATCACGTGCTGATGAAGATCACGCCCAATATCGGCAGCTGGCCACATTCTGAAGCCGATCCGCTGGGACGCTACCTGGATTCGCTGCGGCAACTATCCGCGCTTGATGTCCGCCTGGCATTGCCCGGCCACCGCTGGCTGATAACCGACTGGCCTGGTCGCATCGAAGAGCTGATCGCGCATCACGACTTGCGCCTGCGGCAGACACTGGAAGCAATCGCAGCCGGAGCTGCCACGGTGCACGAGATCGCAGCGCGTCTCTTTAATCTTGAGCGCTTGACGCCGCACGAATGGCGCTTCGCTATGGCCGAGACACTCGCCCACCTCAATTACTTGCGCGAGCGTGATCAGGTCTGCTGTGACGCTGATGGCATCATGCGCTGGCAATTGTTGTGAGCGCTGGCCCTCGAAGGGTGACGACGAAAGCCTTGTCGGCTGATCGGCCCACGGGTACAAAACGGGCCAGCCACCGGCTGACGCTAATACGGCGCCAGCACCTCGCCACGCTCGTCAATCGAGCTGTCATTGACGATGACAAAGCGCGTCGAATCAGCCGGCTCCAGCGTCCAGGTTACATCGTGCCGCGCGCCGGCCTCGTAGACATGATGTTCCTCCGCCACGATGAAATAGTCCCTCGCTTGATGCCCGGTTTGCGCTTCGCTGACACGGACGCGGTCGAAAAGCGTCGCGCCCAGCGCCGCGCGTTGGTGTTCGCGCGCATTCACCCCCAACTGTTGCACGCTGCCACGCGGATGCTTGCGCCGCGCCACTTCGTAGGTGGCGAAGGCCGTGGCTGTCGCGATATCCGATAGCGCCGGCAGATCGAGCGACATCTGCTTGAGCCCGTACCGGTGCATGCCTTCGCCGTCTTCAACCACAATTTCCAGCGGCGCCTGCCGATAGAGCGGCTTGCCGAATAACTGAAGCAGCGTCAGGTATACATCGCGCCGCCGGCGATTGCTTAAGCGCAGCTGCACGGTGGTCATGCTCAACTGGGTCAGCTCCGCGCGCACATCGTCGTCGTGGAAAAAACGACCGTCGTCCGGCGTCTCCTGGAAGCGCGCGACCAGATCATCAACCTCAAGCAGGCCAAGGGGTTCGCCCAGTTCGTCCACCAAGCGCAGCGTCAAGAGCATGTCGGAACGCTGCGCAATCCGCTGCGGTACGCGAAGCTCCCAAAGCAAGCTGCCGTTTTCGCCGATTTCACGCGGCGTCATCAGCAGCGTAAGCCGGTTCAGTCGCTGATCACCGTAGCTGTAGATCATCCCGCTCATGTCATCGTCAAAGCTGGCGGCGATCTCCTTGTGAATGAGCGTGAAATGACGGTTGAGGAAAACGGGATCACCTTCTCGATCGATGAAGAAGCGCCCGCGCTCGCTGACGACCAGATCAGCAATCGCTTGCCGTGCCGAAGTCGTATTGCTCCACCAATCACCGACATAAGCGAAGCGAGTTTTGCCCGTCGCCAGCTGCCGCGGCACGTTTTCATCCGGAAAGACTCTTGTGTTGTCGATCAAGTTGTAACCGGCGACGTCGATGATGCAGAAGCCGGCGAGGGTCGGGCGGCGCAGGGTCGCCTGATCCAGCATCTGCGCCACCACCTGGTCGGCGGTCACATCCACCTGTGGCGTCAGTCGCGCCGGGCTGTCCGCCAGCCAGGGCTGGATGTCGGCTAGATGAATCACCGCCTCTCTCCGTCCCTGCGCGCCCTCGTCCGGTTCGATTTGACTGACGTGACCGACGAAATGAGTTCGTTTGAGTCCGGCGATTTCGCTTTGAATACGGACGCGTGTGCCGCTCGCTAGCGCATGACGTTCCGGCGAATACTCACCGCCCAGGTTACGAACCCTAATCCGCGCCCAGCCGAAATCCGACATACTGTCGTACGCCTCGCGCATGCCGAGCCGCCAGCGCAGTTCGATCACAACGGCCCTGATCTCGTCGTCGATTGTCGCGAAGCTGCCGTCATGGTCTTTGTCGATTGCGATGCTATATCGTATCGTCATGGGCGCGCCTCACCCGATGCCCAGCAGCCAGGTATGGCGGAAGGCGCAGCCATGGAACCCGCGCTCGCCATAGGGAAATATCCCAGGCTCGACCCCGACCCGCGCCGGCGCCAGCAGCGTCTCGCCCAGCGTAACATCCTTGGCAATTGCGGCGGTATAGGCGTCGATCAAGTCCACCAGTTGGGACAAATGACTGCGGATGCCGAGACCGGACTCGGTCGGCGCTGTCAGCAGCAGGTGCGTTAACGTGTAATACACCGTCTGCGCCCCGCCACTAAAGGCGGCTGTTTGCAAGCTGTCGGCCCGTTCACGGAAGACGCGGTCCGTTTCCAGCTCAATCGGTAAAACAAGCAGAGCCGGCAGCTGCGCGCCATGTAGCGAAGTCGGCAGCTCATCGAGATCGTAGTTGTTCCGTACACCGTTTACGTTCATGGCGGCTAACTGCGCCAAAGCGAGACGAAATGTCGCCATTGCTTACTCCTTTCACTTGGGTTCGGCTATTTTGCAGCTGGATACGTTCCTTCCGCGCCCGGCCTGCGCGCTAGATCAGACCCTCACCTTTTTCATGTCAACTGTCTGGAGATTGCTGCGTTCAGATTGGCCTCCTTTCGCGTGCGTCGATAGTGGCGATTGCGGGACCGGCGCTCGTCACTGAGGACGACAGCGTCCGTAATGTGTTGTAATTTGATATTTCCTGAGAATGCGTTATACTCGGCCGAAAACTCTTATCAACATAAAAATACATGTTCCACTAATTTATAAAGATATAGTATGACATTGATGTACGTATTACTCCGGTTGCTGCGTTTCCGTCCGCTGCCAAACATAATATTGCGTGCAGCATGCATACCCTGCCCAATGGCCAACAGCTCCGCGTCTGTTGGCGCTTTTGTTGGCGCCAACCCGATCGTCCAAGTTAACTTATTGGAGGATTTTCTGATGTCGATTTCTACGTCACTGAAGTCCCAGAGCAAGCCCTCGGTGTCATCGTCAGCTTTGAAAGTGCCGGGGCTTCCAATTTGTACAGATGTGAACAGAGCGACCCTGACGACGAGCGAAGGCAACTGCAACCGGGTTTGAGGTTGGTTCAACAAGTTGAGGTACGGGTGCGAGGATTCTGAACGGGGCAGCCGAGGGGTTGCCCCGAAACCTGGCCGGCTGGAAGAAGTGGCTTTACATCACCGAAAGACCGGCGTTTAGCGACCTGGTGACGCCGAGCGCGTCAAAGCGACAGGATATTGCGGCGCTTGGCCATCTCTTCATCGTCCGCCAGCATCCGCTCCAGCTCGGCCGTTTCCAGCTCATCGACGTAGTGATCGATGACGCGCTCCAGGAAAGCCGGCAAGTTTACATGGATAATCTGAAAATTGGCCATGAATTCAGGATGCGTGTTGTAGAGCTTCCCCAAGCCACGCAGGCGATCCAGGCTTGGCTCGTAGAAATGGCGCAGGTGCTGCACCCAGCGTTCGAGGATATCCGTCACTTCACGATCACCCGCGCCCTTTCCCGCATCCAGCGCCGCCGCCAGATCCAGGTAAACCTGATCGCCCTCGGCCTTGATGGCGTCCTGATTTTCTTTGCTGTAGCTGTTCCAGCGTCCAATCGTCTCATTGACTTCGGCTGGACCATATTGCAAGCGGGCTTCGCGCTCGTATTGCTTCTCCTGCTCAGCGCTATGTTTTTTCAAGCCGCGCTTCTTATTCGCCATGTACAGCGCTCACTTTTCTACGCCGGTCATTTGCGCTTGAGATCGTCGGCGTTATTGTAGCGCCGCAGCGATGGGTAACGCCACGCCACCAAACCGGTAAGCAGCACGGTCGCCACCCCTCCGGTGAAGATGGCGAAAGGCGCGCCGAAGAGCGCTGCCACCAGCCCCGCCTCCAATTCGCCCAATTGCGGTCCGCCCATGAAGAACATCATATTGACCGAGACCATCCGGCCGCGCAATTCGTCCGGCGTCATCAACTGCCGGAGCGTCCCGCGAATCACCATAGAAACGGTATCAGCGGCGCCGGTCAGGCCGAACATGATGTAGGACAGAGCGAAGACGGTGGAAAGGCCGAAGACCGCGGTGGCGGCGCCGTATACCGCCACCGCGACCAGCAGGATGACGCCCTGCTTATTCATCTGCGTCCGCAGAGACAGGATGACGCCAACCAGCAGTGCGCCGATGGGCTGCGCCGTCGCCAGTATGCCATAGCCGACCGCGCCAACACCCAGAATGTCACCGGCGACAATCGGCAGCATGGTGCGGGCTGATGAAAAGAGCGTGGCGAAAAAGTCCAGCAGCATCGTTCCCCAGATAATGCGCGTGCCAAAGGTGAAGCGTATGCCATCGACCAGCGCGCGCCAGCCAATGACCGCGCCCGTCTTCATCTTGCCGCGATGCCGTATCATCGACAGGGCGGCAATCGCCGCCACAAATGTTGCTGTATTGATGCCGTAAACCACGCCGATATTGACATGCGCCACCAGCAGACCCGCCAGCGCCGGACCACAAATGGTCGCGATCTGAAAGATCAAAGTATTCATGCTGATGGCGTTGCTCAGGTGGCGCGGCTTCACCAGGTTTGCCACGATTGACTGCCGCGCCGGGCTGTCAAGCGCGGTCGCCGCCGCGCCCAAAGCTGTCAGCAGGTAGATCAGCTTGACGTCAATCTGATCGGACAAGGTCAGCAACGTCAACACAGCCGCCACCACGGTGGCAATTACACGCGTCCAGATCATCAGCAAACGGCGATCCAGCGCATCGGCCAGCATGCCGCCGATCAACGCGAACAGCACAATAGGAATCACACGCACCAAACCCAACATGCCCAGACCGAAGGCTTCTGATCCCATTTCAACGGTGCTGCCCAGCAAATTGACCGTGAAGGTTTGCCCGCGCAGCAGTTCAAAAACATGCCAGTTGATGGCGAAGAGCTGCATCTGCGAACCGGTGGTCGAGACCATCTCGCCGAACCAGAGGTAACGGAAATCGCGATAGCGCAAGGCAACCATTCGCGTGAGACGGCGTGGCATGACTTCCTTCTCGAAGTGACTGTAGATACAAGGCGCAACCTTATCGCAAAGCCTATTCGCTAACCAGATTCAATTGCCAGGCCTCACGCGGTCAAGCGGCGTAGGCGTTCCAAGAGCGGCGATGCCTCCGCCTCCAGCAGACCGACCGACTTGCTCATCAGCTCGGCATAACGCACCGTCAAGTCGCGTATCGAAGGCGCCGGCGCATACGTCTCGATTGTTGCGCCGCGGGAATGTGGGATGGCCGCAGTGCCCTGCACACCCCTTAGCACGGTCAGCCGATGACGCGACCGGTCGATCGCCGTCACGCGCAGGTATTCCGCATCAATCCGCAATAAGTGGCCGATATGGAATCGCGGACTCAGCCCATCTAGATCTGCCGCGGTCGCGTCGCTGACATTAACGACGGTCGCATCGGCCGAGAGCGTGCCATCGTCAACGGCATCGCCACTGTCGCGCCAGGCGTTCGACCAGCGGTCATGCCAACCCCAGACGCCACTGATGCTAGCCATGTCACTACGGCTTTCGCCGTAGCGGAAAGGCGCGCCATCCGTTCTTTGAAGAATACTCGCCGGCGCGCCCTTACCGCTCGGCAACCTGCGTACTTCCGCGATGTCCAATTCGCCGCCACCATCGCTGATTGCCCTCAGCTCCAGCAAGTCAGCGGGCAAGATCAACTCGCGAGGATTGGACGGATCCAGCGAGACCATCCGCGTCGCCACATGTGGGCAAAAGCGGCGACCGGTCAATGATTCAATCAAGTGGCTTGCTTGCTGCAGCGTCCGCCGCAACGTTTCGTCATCCGCGGTATCGATTTCGCTGAGATGCAAATGCCGCCGCAGATCATGCAAGGTTGCAATCGTGTACATCGTATTCCTTTCTGTTGGACGAATTCTTGGCAGCGCAATACATTGGTCAAGCAGGCACGCCAGCGCCAATACTGTCGCCAACTGCGCGCCTGTGTTAAGTTAGGTTGAGCTAAACGAAGGTCAATCGCCGTGAGAATTCTCGCCGTCCCTCCCGATCAGTTTGATGCGCGAATGCATCACTTGCCGATCGCCGGCGAGTTGCTGCTGCCCGGCGTGCAAGTCTGCGTGGGGGCGGATGGCGTCGCGTTTGCGCTCAAGCAGGCGCTGCTGCCGAGCGACGCCTGTGGAACGGTCATCGAGCTATGTCGTCAGGGTGAGGACGTGGAGGTGGCGCTGCGCGCGGAGCAGCAGGATGACGGGGGATTCTTCTTCGAGGCGCTGTGGGTGCTGGTGGGGTAGCTTCACTCGCGTTGCTTTCGTCTCTTGCGATGTTTCTTCAAACTTCTTAGAAGCTTTTCGTTTAAACTTTTCTCGTCGATATGACACAAGGAAATGCTTTCATCAATCAGCTGGGCTACCTTAGGACCAACGAAAGGACCTTTAGTTCTTACCAATGTCGACATGTGAAGCGCAAGATCGTACAGCTTGAATATAGTCAGACCTTTAACGTCGTAATGTAATTCGTTTACACCACAGTCCGGCGTTAGTCCATTGTGCGGCGTGTTGGCTAGTTTCAAGCCATGCGCTTCCAGCCATTTTATATCAAGAAGAACGTAATCCAGCTGGGCCACACTGGTCCCACTCGCCGCAATCGCCGCAACTATTCTGTTTATCCCAAGATCTGCATCTGCCAAATAAACCGACAGAGTGGCGCCTCTAGTACCAATGTCCTTCAGAGCCGCGGCTTGCAAGTCTCCATCCTCCAACCACTCCTCTTGCAGCCACCGCTGATACTTTATTGTACGTAAGAATGACGACACTTTCGCTAGCTCACATGCTGATGAATAACTGCGAAGAGTTGCATCAATTTCTGGGCAGTAACATTAAATATTTCGACGTGGCCTGGACTCGACCGACTGTAGTAACCGTCCTGCGAGAAAATGCTCACCTCTAGCAATACGTGACCCGAAAATTCAACTTGTTCGTTTTGGGGCAACTGGTAGTCTGGGTCTCTTGTTGTCTTGAAGTGAAACGAGTTATCGTTGTATGCTCGGAAGTCGTCTTCTCCGAAGACTTGGCATAATTCGTTATTGGAAGAATGCAGATCGTTCAAACAGTCTGCAGAAACGAATTCGCCCATCTTCCAAGTTTCAAGTCGAAGAGGAATGATAGCGTATACGGGCTTGGTCATTATGCGATTTAATCACGTAGATACGCCAATACAGCTTTGATATTTGCCCGCACACCCTTTACGCGTTCGAATTTCAACATTCTCTCGAGTCGATATTTTGACTCGGCGGCTCCCAAATAGGATAGTCCGGACACCGCCGCATCCCTTATAGAAACATAATCAGAATTACATGCGCTTTCCAAAAGGTTACGCCTCGCGTGCTCAGTTATATCGTCATCCAATTCACCTATCCACAGCAACGCTTCAGCAACGTGAGATGCTCGAAAGCGATTTTGCTCGACTCCTCGTTGAAACGCCGAAATGGCTAACAACCTGTGCGCTCTTATGAATTGACCGATCTTGAGCGAAAACTTTGTTTCCATGCCGTCCTCGAAGTGTTCCCCCGCAGCCAAAGAAAATACATCTGCCAACTCTTGGCTGAGATCAACAGGCACTTTCTTTACCACCCATTGTAGATTGGAAACGTAATCTCCTTCCGCATACAACGGTTCGCCAGTCGTCATTGCATCGCCACTATAAGGCGTAGTGAATTGCGTTACCTTCTGTAGCGTTGTATGTCGCACCGACATCGGATTCGAGTAAAATTGCGAAAACGGTTGGCTGGATTTAGGCATGGGCAAATTTTCAAGATCAGCAATTGCTATAGCGTACCCCGAATGACCTAACGGTTGGAACCGAATCGCCGCGCGATCTTCCGCATTCTCAGTGTCTAAGGACTTGTCCAAGTCACGACGCGCGGTATCACCTACAATTGCGTCTGCTACTCTAGTGTTCCATTCGCCGAGATCACGTAACTTCAACTTAGCGCTAGAGTTCGTCCCGGTTCCGAATTCGACTTCGGAGTAAGTATTCGCCATCATGCGACATCTCCTTCACTTGCTATCTCCAGGCCCATCTGAACCAACTCTTCGAATATACTGGTCAGCGATTCTGTAGGAAGTGCAGAACTGCCTTGTGGCACGGTATTAATGTCCAATTCTAGTCTCGTTGCAAATGCCCTATCGATGGTATTCCCTTCAAGATCTGCCGCAGGATCAAGATTTGATTGATTCGGTTCCAGTATCGCGACATTCCAACGACTCAATCGATTCAGTTGCACGTCTTCGATTGTCTCGCTGCTTCTCCTCCTGTTTATTTGATAACTAAAGTCTGATGCATTCTCTAGAGCCATGTCAGGCAGCAATTGTTGAAGCTGACTATACGCCGAAGCGGGATCAATAGTTGGAATCATCAGCGCAGCTCCAAATGCCAGACGGTTCACCGGCATTATGTAAGGGAACGCAAGCCATCTCGTCGACCAATAAAGAAGGTTATCTACTTCCGCCTGCAAATTCCCCCATTCTGGAAGCTCAGGGTGGCTGGCGCTTTCGTCCTGCTTTGGCAAGTAATGCCAGTTAATCCTGCGTTCCTGCTTTGCGAGGACGACGATTCTGTCTTCAAATTCTTTGTGGCGAGCATCAAACTTATCTCGCTCGATTTGCACTTTGTCGGGCTCTTCATCAATGAATTCATCCCACAGCTTGATCGGAGAAATCTTGCTGTAGTATTCCGGAAACACGGTAATCCGCAAGGATTCTACTTGCCAATTAATCGATTCTCTCATGTATTGTCGGTCTCCGATCCAGTAGCACAAAGCTTGTGAGAGTGCAACACTATAACATATAACGTTGCAAATCCAAAATCCGTTGTATAAATACTATACAATATCTATATTTGCGGAGCGGAGGCTCCCACGCCCCCGCCCCACTAGGATTACACCGTAACGTTGTACAAGCAGCTCGCGACATCCTGGTCAAAGCGCACGAAAGCCAACCGCACCGTCGCCGTCAACTGATAACTGTCGTAATACGACAGGTAATCCACGCTGACCGCGATCTTGCGCCGATAGCCAACGTACCAACCTGGACGATACACACAGAGCGCCTGCCCCTGTGCATTCGGACCTCGCCCCACCTTGCCGTCCGCTTCAGTCAGCGGCATTTCAGCTGAGACAATGACGGGAATGCCGTCCACAAAGCCGATCTGCCCGGTTTGCGCCGTCGCCAGCGGACCCGCCTTGTCCATCGTCAGGAACTCGCTGATGTTCAGCAGCGCGGCGTAGGTCCCGCTATCGACCACCCAAGCCAGATCCGATGGACGCGCGGCGTATTTGCCCGGCATCTTGAAGCGTGTCTCCCGCATCTTGGCCAGGGTCGGCGCCGCGCCCATGCTGATTGAACGCGCCGACTTGTCCACCAGTGGCAAATGGCGCAAGCCATCCAGCGCCAGGTACTTCGCCGTGCCTGAGGGCGCCGTATGGTCGCTATTGATATTGCCGGACGCGGCGGTGGTCGTATCACCGTTCAGCAGCACATTGTCAAGCGCATCAGTAAACGCCCGTACCGCCTGCTCCCGATAAATATTCAGCACCGGGATCACCGCGTCTTCCACCAGTTCGCTGCTGAATCCGACCCGCAGCGCCAGTTTCTTGGCATTCAGCGTCACCTTGCCCGAGCCCACTTTGCTGTCCGGAATCGGATTGCCGCTGCCCAGCGCCAAATGCGATTCGTCCTGCGTCTCCGGCACAAAATACACGGTTGGATCCGCCCCTTCGATCGGCAGCTCAAAGGGATTGCTCGGCATCTCGATGCTCTGGAACAAGGGTAAGATCGTATTGTCCTGCCGTGCCTTGTGCCAGATTTGCTGGCTCCACAAATCCGGCACCCATTCATCACCGAAGCCCGTCTGCGTGCTATAGGCGAGTTCGTCCGCCTTGGTCGCCTTGAGCTTTGCCCGGTTGACCTTATGCGCCAGCGCGTTGGAAAAACGCTCGCTGACGCCGTGGAAGCTCTTTGCCGAGCGCATCAGCATGTAGCCGTGCAGCATGTCCATTGCATCCAGCGTATCGAACTCGCTGCCCACCGCGATCCGCCCCATCTTGAAGGCATCGCGCTCGTCTGCCAATGGAAGCCGTTTGCGCGGCGTTCCTGTCTCTTCCGTCATGGACCGTCCTTTCTTTTCTCCAGAATCTCCACTTGAGGCGCTTGCCCCGCCCAAACCCAGCCGCGACATGTCCAGACCCAGCGACTTGTATGCGCTCTTCAAGGTCTGCACATCCGTTAGTCGCGGCTCCGCCGGCGTCGGCGTGAGGCTGCCTTCCACAATGGGCCAGCGTTTAATCCGGCCCTCCTGACCTACTTCGACCAGATGCGGCAAACTGCCCGAGGACCAACTCAGAACCCCTTGATCCACCAACCGCTGCACCGCTCTCACATAGCGCTTGTGCAGATCCAGCTGCGCCTCCGCCCAGAGTCCGATCTCGTCCCGCCGCAGCGTATCGATGACGCCGATCACTGCCGCCTTCAACGCGCCGTCCAAGCCATGGTGATAGAGCACCGGACGCTGTTCATACCAATCCAGACCGACATCGGTCTCGGGCGTGAAGTACTCCCCCTGCAAATCACGCTGACGCGCTTCACCCCACACCAGCAAATACCCGCCGATGCGACCCGCCGGCGCGTCGACCATCTTGACCTTATTGCTCTGCATTCAGCCTCCTTTCACCTTGACCACTGTCCACGCCGCTATCGTTGCTGCCTCGGTTCCGCCACACGCGGCAATCGAGTGGTGCAGGGGCGGGCAGCCATGCAGCGCGAGATCGAGGATCGCCACCACCCGAAGGTGAAACCGCGACCACGAAGCTCCGCGCGTTGTTAAGCGTCTGACGGCAAATGCCATCAGCCATCTCAGCCGCAGACTAGCACTGATGTTCTAGGCGAGGTGTGTAAACCTTCTCGGATTGCCTGTTTCTAACCGTCCAGCTGAAAGCAGCGGCGGACGTTGCCAATCAGCATCCACGCAAGAACGTGTAGGGGCGAGCCCTTGGGTCACCCTTTTTCTGTCGAAGGCCACAAGTGAACAAACTGAAGGCTCGCCGCATAGGCATCTGAATACTGCTCTGCCTTAACCGATGTAGACACCAGCCCTGTCACCCTTAGCACAATCTTGAATCCACCGTACAATGGTAAGATATGTCAAACCTTGGACTGAAGCATGCGCGAACAAATCGACGGCGCCATCGAGCGGATCACCTACTACAACGAAGAAAACGGCTACAGCGTCATCAAAATCATGCCGGACAAACGCCATCCGCGGGCGCAAGCGCGTGATGGCACCGTGACCGTCGTCGGCACGATGCCGGCGCTTAGCGAAGGGGAATCGGCGCAATTCATTGGCGAATGGGTGAATGATCAGCGTTACGGCATACAATTCCGCGCTGAGCAAGCGATTCCCGTCGCGCCAAACACGGCCAAGGGCATCATCAATTATCTCAGCAGTGGCATCGTCCGCGGCATTGGTCCGCGCACCGCTGAAAAGATCGTGAATCACCTCGGTGAGGCGACCATCACGATCCTCGATGCCGAGCCGGAGCGCGCTTACGATGTGCCCGGACTAAAGCGCGGGCTGGCAAAGAACCTAATCGATGCCTGGGCGAACAACCGCGCCATGCGCAACAGCCTCATCTACTTGCAAGGTCTTGGCATCAGCGCCAAAATCGCCCGGCGCATCTACAATGAATATGGTGCCCATACGCAGCGCATCATCGAGAACAATCCCTACCAACTGGCGGATGACGTCTTCCTGATTGGCTTCCGCAAAGCCGATCAGGTCGCCCGCAACATGGGCCTGCAGCCGGACGACATCCATCGCCTGCGCGCCGGTCTTCACTATGCTCTCAACGAACTGGCGCGAGATGGGCACACCTACGCCCCGCGTGACGAATTGCTGGAGAAAGCGACTGATCTGCTCGGCGTCGATGACGGTTCCACGTTGGCAGTCGCGCTGGATGGCCAGTTGATCGCGGGCAAACTCGCGGGCGACAAGCTGCACGATGCGCGGCTGAGCGAGCCAACAAGCGCGATTTACCTGCCGCGTTATTTCCGCGCCGAGACCGAATCCAGCCGTATGCTGCAAACGATCGCCAGCAGCTCAAGCCTGATCATCAGCAATCATCGCGATGCTGATTGGGGGTGCCTTCTGTCTGACTTGTCTGCGCGCAATAATGTCTCGCTCTCGCCCTTGCAGCAGAGCGCGGTCCGGGCGGCGCTAACGAGCAAGCTCAGTGTGCTCACCGGCGGACCCGGCACGGGCAAAACCACGACGCTGCAGATGCTGATCAACGCCCTGCTGGAAGGCGACTACCAATTCCGGCTGGCTTCACCGACTGGTCGCGCTGCCAAACGCCTGGGTGAAGCGACCGGCGTGGAAGCGAGCACCATACACCGCTTGCTTGGCTTTGCACCCGACGAAGTCGGCTTCGAACATGACGAAAGTAATCCGCTGCCGGTCGACATGGTCGTCATCGACGAGGCGTCCATGCTCGATCTGCAACTTCTTCATAGTTTGCTGCGGGCGCTGCAGCCGACCGCGCATCTGCTGCTCGTCGGCGATGTCGATCAGTTGCCATCGGTCGGCGCGGGCAACGTCCTGCGAGATATCATTGACGGAGGACTCGCCGCGGTGACCCGCCTGGATCAAATCTTCCGCCAGGACGATGATAGCCATATCGTCAGCAACGCCCATCGCATTAACCAAGGCGAGCATCCCGCCACCGACAATCAAGCGAGCGATTTCTTCTTCTTCAATCTCGAAGATCCCGAGAAAGTCGCAGAGAACATTGTCGAAATTGTGAAGACGAAATTGCCGGAGCGCTGGAACTTGGACCCGGTCGAGGACATCCAGGTAATCGCGCCGATGTATCGCGGCGCAGCCGGCGTCAACAACCTCAATGACCGGCTGCAGACCGAACTCAACGGCGACGCCCGACAGGCGCAGGTCAAGCTGGGCAATCGCGTTTTTCGCGTCGGCGACAAGGTCATGCAGACCCGCAACAATTACGACAAGGAAGTCTTTAACGGCGACATCGGCTTCATCGACAGTATCGATACCAATGATAACTCTGTGGAAATCGTCATGGATGGCAGTTACGTCGGATACGAGTTCAGCGAACTGGATGACCTGATGCATGCCTATTGCATCAGCACCCACCGCTCCCAAGGCTCCGAATATCCGGCGGTAGTGATGCCGATTCTGACGCAGCATTACATGATGCTGCAGCGCAATCTGCTCTACACGGCGATCACGCGGGCGAAGAAGCTAGTGATCCTGGTCGGTACGCGCAAAGCACTACATATCGCCGTGAATAACAACAAAGTGGCCGAGCGCCACAGTGGCCTGCTGGCCCGGTTGCGGATGTGACCCGCGGCGGCGTCCAACCTCGCCATTCAAATGCGTCGGCGCGTAGGGGCGACCACCCTGCCCGCCCGCTCTACACATAGCGCCCAAACGTAGGGGCGACCCATTGGGTCGCCCGAACAGCACAGTCGATACATTTTGGGCGACTTGATCGGTCGTCCCTATTTCCGCACCAACGCCATCCGCACGCCCTCAGTCTCATCGACGCCGAAGGACCGCGCCGCGCCCGTCGTCCTGAAACGCACGCGATAGGTCGCCGGCGCCTGCGCCGCCAACTGCGACCTCAGCCGACTATCCTCTCGATCCGGCGCCAAATACTCCAGCAGATGCGTCCCTGCTTCAAAGCGCATGCCAGCTGCACCCAGGTCTTCGTCCGTCACCGCCCGCCCTTCCACGCCCAGAACCGCAGACATGATACCGGCGAATCGCTCGATGTCCGCCGCAACGAGCGTCAGGCATTCGATGCCCTCTACGCCATTGGCATGATCTCGCGCCGATGGCAGGCGCTCCTCGCGCGGCGTTACATCCTCGATGATGAAGGGGATCAACCCTTGATCGGTCGCGCCCACCTTGTTGTTAATCCACCGTACCTGAAAGCCATCCGGCCGTGCCCGACCGCCTTCGGTCAGATCGCCGCATTTGGCGCCTTGCGCCCGTAACGCCTGTAGATCCGCGCGGATATCGTCAGTCGCCATACAGAAATCGATCAAGCCACCGCCGCGCTGGTGCAGCAGCTCCCACCAGGGATGGGCCGGGAAATCTTCGTAGAAGCCCAGCAACTCGATATAGCTGCCATCAGCAAATCCGATCAGCGCATTGTGCGATCCAAAGGGATGCTTGCCGCCCTCGACCACCGTGAAGCCGAGATCGCGCCAGGTATCCAGCGCCCGATCGATTGATTGCACTGCGATCACGATATGATCAATGCCTGTGATCATGCCCCTCTCCCCTCCCACAATCGCCTAAACATAACCGCTTTCAACTTTCGTGACCAAAATCGGCTCATCACCGTTGATGATCACTGTATGTTCGTACTGCGCCGAGACGCTCCCGTCGACTGTGCGCAGCGTCCAGCCGTCCTCGGCAGTCTTGATGCGTCCGCGGCCCGTATTCAGAAATGGCTCCAGCGTGACAACCATCCCGTCCGCAAGCACTTCTTTATTGCGCTTGTTGTAATAGTTTGGAATCGACGGCGTCTCGTGAATATGGCGCCCGACGCCGTGCCCGCCCAACTCGCGCAAGGTGCGGTAACCCTGCCGCCGGGCGAATTTCTCGACCGCCCGCCCGATGGCGTTCGCCCGCTGACCTGGACGCGCCATATCAATGCACAAGTCAAGGGCGCGGCGCGTCGCCCGGCAGAGTTTCACCAACTCCGGCCGCTCCGGCGGCACAATGATGCTGGCGCCAGTGTCACCCCAATAGTCTTCCAGCACCGCCGACACATCGACATTCAGCAGGTCGCCCGCGTGAATGAAGCGATCCTTGCGCGGGATACCGTGGGCGGCTTCGTCATTCAGGCTGATGCAGGTGTAACCGGGAAAACCGTATGCCTGCACCGGCGCAGACAGGGCCCCCGCCTTTCGCAAGAAGTCGCGTCCGATATCGTCCAGGTCGCGCGTGCTCATGCCCGCTTCTACGTTGTCCAGCATCAGCTTCAGCGTCAAGCCACAGATCTCGCCGATGCGCTTCATGCCGCGCAGATCTTTGTCGCTTTCGATTCGCATACTACGCTTTCGTACTCGTCAAGGGACAGGCCGCCGATGTCGGCGCCTGCAGCGCCCGACGAGGATAGTAAAGCTTGATTCGAATTGCAACGGCTCGCCTGTTCGCTATCGCTTGTGGCTGCGCAAAGCAATCGTCCCCGCGTTGGCAATTATCCTTAGTACGCTATAATCACGAGCTATTCCAGATTGACGGACGGCTTGCGCATGACATCTCCGGCGGCGACCATCGACACAAAGGCGAAACGGGACGAGCGATTCCCCTATGGACGTGTCCTCTTGATCTGCGGCGGGCACTTCGTGCACGATGTCTACTCCGCTTTCATCGCGCCACTGCTGCCGCTGTTGATTGACAAGCTGGGACTCTCGTTATTCCTGGCCGGCTCGCTGCCCGTTTTCATGCAGGCGCCGTCTCTGCTGGGTCCCGTCATCGGCTACCTGGCCGACCGAGTCTCCGTACGCTACTTTGTCATTCTGGCACCGGCTGTCACAGCGACCCTTGCCACGATGATCGGCTTCATGCCCACTTACGCGGCGGCGGCATTGCTGCTCTTTTGCGCCGGCATAAGCGTCATGGTTTTTCACGCGCCGGCGCCCGCCATGATCGCCCATATCTCCGGCAATAAAGTCGGACGCGGCATGAGTTTCTTTATGGCCGGCGGCGAATTGGCGCGCTCGATCGGTCCCTTGCTGGTCGCATTTAGCGTTGTGCAGTGGGGCATGGAAGGCTTGTGGCGGCTGATGTTTTTCGGCTGGCTGGCGAGCGCCATTCTGTTCGTGCGCCTACGCGATGTCTCGGCCAAGCGCGCGCCCCGCAAAAGCCGGGACAATCCCATGCTGAAACGTTTCGCGCGCGTCTTCGGACCACTCCTTGGCGTGATGCTGCTGCGCAATATGGCGGTGAGCAGCCTGGGGATTTTCATGGTCGTTTACCTGGTGGACGTGCGCGGCTATGAGTTGACGTTGGCGACCAGCGCACTAGCGCTCTACGAATTCTCCGGCGTTGGCGGGGCGCTGGCCGGCGGCACACTCAGCGATCGCTTCGGCCGGCGGCGCATGGTGGCGGGCGCGGCAACCATTTCGGCGCTGCTTATGCTTGTCTTTGTGCACGTGGAAGGCGCTCTGCTCATCCCGGTTCTGATCGGGCTCGGGCTGACGGCGCTGTCGATCACACCGGTTTTTCAGGCGCTGGTACAAGATCAACTGCCGGACAATCGCGCCACCGCCAACGGCATGTTTATGCTATACGCCTTCGGCATCCGCGCGCTCAATGTATTGGTAGCGGGCGCCATGGGCGATGCCTTCGGGCTGCAAACGACATTCATTCTGGCGGCGCTGATTTCCCTGCTGTCACTGCCGATCATCTTCACACTGCCCTCAAAGCCAGTCGCGGCGCACGAAGACCTTTAGCCGGCCGCCCACGCCTCCAGCACCTGCTCGAGTTCCGCCTCGCTGTCGACGAACTTCACGATTCCATCGGCCGTGGCCAGTGTCTGATCCGCGCTGACACCGAGGCGTTTCCGCTCCGCCATTGGCATGCCGATCACCGCGGCGCGTCCGGTCAAGCGTACCTGCGTCACCCGCCCGAAGCTGCGCGCATGCGCTGAGGCACCGGCCGGCAACCCAATCCGCGTACTCGCGCGCAGGTCGATGACGCAGTCGACCGGATGCTCAACGCCGGTCAAAGTAAACGTCGAGGCGCGCACCGCATGATGGTAGTCCTTCCAATTCCAGTCGCCTTCCGCGATATAACACATGGCGCGTTTCGTCGCGTCTTTCCATTCAAATCGAAATGGCATGGCGGCCCTCGGGAAATCTCTGCTACCGTGTGATTATAATCCACTCAGCGCCGACAACAATCTTGGCGCCACTTGACGGGTTGGTCCTTTGGATCGTCCGCTGGTCTTGCCGAGCGTTCAGCACTATGTCACAATTCAGAAAGTGACGGGCACTTGCCCGACCGAGAGAATGGCTTCACTCGCGTGGAACTCCGCTTTCGCTTTATATTGCTAACGCTTGTCGGTCTGGTCGCCGTCGCCGTCTGGACCTTTCCCGCCTGGCGCGCTTATCTCCGTCAGCGCGGCGAAATCGACGCCTTCCCCGGTCTCGAACTTGACCTGCAAGACGACTTCCTTGCCCTGGCGCCGGCTGAGCGCGAAGCGCTGCTGAGTATGCATGATGACAACCCGGAAATGGCCATGGAAATGGTGCAGGTCGCCATCCGCGGCAAGGATACGGCGCCGCAAGACGAACGCAGCGGCTTGGAAGCAGCCCGTGCCATCGCGAGCGGCGAATTCCAAAAGATTGACGCCCTGCACTGGGGCGAAGGGACAGCGACCATTTACGAACTGGCCGACGCGCGGCGTATCCTTCGCTTTGAAAACTTCACTTCGGCGCCGGGCGGCGATGTCCGCGTTTATCTCTCGCGTGATCCGCTGCCGCTGAGCGCCCTGGAACTGGGCAATGACTTTCTCGACCTGGGCCGCCTCAAAGGCAATATCGGCGATCAGCGCTATTTTCTGCCGGCTGATCACGACTTGAGCGTTTACAATTCCGCCGTCGTCTATTGCCGCCAATTCAGCTTGGTCATCACGGTCGCGCGGCTGCAATAAACGCCGCCGTCGATTCGTCGCCGTCTCGGCTGGACGAAACAGTCTCCCCCATCGCGGCATGATACGTTATCCTAACGCGTCTGGACGTTCGCAATTCTTGAGAAGAATCTGGATGCCATTACGACTGTTGCCTTACTTCCTCACTTTTTGCATCGCCGCCAGTCTGCTCATCCTGCCGAATCCGTCCACCGGCCTCGCCATCGGCAAAGCTACGCCCACGCCCCAAGTCACTGAAATCCCGCAAATCGGCGATGTCGACGAGGCGCTGGACGATCTTCGCGCATTGCTCGAGGCGGGCGAGAATGACGATGCCATCGCGTTAGCCGGCCGCATCGCCGAAACGGACGGCGAATCCTGGCAAGCCTATTACTATCGAGGATTCGCACATACCCGACTTGATGACCTCGAAAACGCGCTTGCCGATTTCGACCTGGCGCTGGAGATCCGCCCTTGGGATAGCGGGCTGTGGCGGCTGGTTGGCGACACACACCTGAAGAACAAGAATCCACGGGCTGCCAAGAGCGACTACAAGCGCTCGCTCTTTTATAATGCTCGCGCCTATCAAACTTACGTCAGTCTCGTCGGCTTGCACGAGCGGGATGTGGACAAAACAATCCACAATATCTTTCAAGCCATCGTCAGGGCCAGCCAAGCCATCGCCCAAGGCAGCGGCAGCCGCGCTATCGACATCCTGACTGAGACCATTGACGCGCAAGATCGCGGCCGCCTATTGGTCGAATTGGGTTATGCCTATTTCAACCGGGCCAACATCTGGACGCGCAGCGAAAACTGGGACAATGCGCGGGCGGATCTGGCAGCCGCGCTTGAGCTGCAGCCGGACATGCAAGATTACTACATGGCGCGCGGTTTCATTTTTTCGAAGATCGATGAACTAGCGCCGGCCGGTCTCGACTTTTTCCAGCGCATAACGCGGATCAAGCGCGAATCAATCGAGGCGGACCTGTCATTCAGCGACAGCGTCACGGTAGACATGAATCACGGCGTCGTGGCGCGCCTGCGCTTTCAGGGCGAGGCCGGCCAGCGGGTGACGATCGCCGCCCGCGACTACCTGGCTGAAGGCGTCGATCCGCTTCTGGTTCTACTCAACCCCGAGGGCGCGCCCCTCCTGGGAAACGACGACGGCGGCGGCGCATTGGATTCGCTGATTAGTGATTATGTGTTACCGGTAACCGGGCAATACACCGCAATGGTCAGCCACGCGAACGGCGGCTATAAGGGCGAAATCCGCGTCAGCCTGCGCTAGCCGCCAGTCGAAAAGAAAAGTGCCCGCCCGTGAAGATGAGTCAGGAAACCACAAGACACCCAGAGGTTTTCCTTAGTGCTGCTGCCGTTAAGCCCTGACACGGTTCGGAATTTTCTGCCGCAAGGGGCCCGACTCATCATCACGAGCAAGCACTCGCTCGATTGAGTATAGTCCCCGGCCATACCTCAGTCAATATGCCCCGCGCAAGATTGACATAAGAACTCGAATTCAACTCGATATTGCCTCGTCAGTAAACCAGCCTTTGCGCCGTCAATTGCGAAATCCAACCGCTTTCGACATAATACGCGTCATATTCAAGCTGTGGAGTGATGCATTATGTCTGACACAATTCGGTTCGACCTTCCCCAAAGCGCAATCCCGACAAGCTGGTACAACGTGCAGGCCGATCTACCCCGTCCGCTGCCGCCCGTGCTGCATCCCGGGACGCATCAGCCGGTCGGTCCCGATGACCTGGCGCCGCTCTTCCCGATGGGCTTGATCATGCAGGAAGTCAGCCAGGATCGCTGGATCGACATCCCGGACGAGATACGCGAGATCTACAAGCTCTGGCGGCCGACTCCCCTGCTGCGGGCGCGGCGCCTGGAAAAAGCGCTAGATACACCGGCGCATATCTATTACAAGTACGAGGGCGTCTCACCCTCCGGCAGCCACAAACTCAACACCGCCACCGCGCAAGCCTGGTACAACAAGCAGGAAGGCATCAACGGGCTGACTACCGAGACCGGTGCCGGTCAGTGGGGCACCGCGCTGGCGCAGGCCTGCAGCTTCTTCGATATGGAGTGCATCGTCTACATGGTGCGGATCAGCTACGAGCAGAAGCCCTATCGCCGCGCCATCATGCAAGCCTTCGGCGCCAGTGTCACACCCAGCCCGAGTGATACCACCAATGCCGGGCGCACCATTCTTGGGCAGGACCCCGATAGCACCGGATCGCTCGGCATCGCCATCAGCGAAGCGGTGGAAGTGGCGGCGACCAGTGGCGGCAAGTACAAGTATTCGCTGGGGAGTGTCCTGAATCATGTGCTGATGCATCAGACCGTCATCGGACAAGAAGCGCTGCAGCAGATGGAATTGGCGGGTGAGTACCCCGATGTAGTCGTCGGACCGACCGGCGGTGGCAGCAACTTCGCCGGCATTGCCCTGCCCTTCCTGCATCAGAACCTGACCGCCGGAAAACAGACCAGGCTGCTCGGTGTTGAGCCGGCCGCCTGCCCCAGCCTGACGCGCGGCAAATACACCTACGACTTCGGCGATGCCATCGGCATGACGCCGCTGGTCAAGATGTATACCTTGGGGCATGGTTTCGTGCCGCCGCCGCTGCACGCCGGTGGCTTGCGCTATCATGGTATGGCTTCGATCATCTGCGAGCTCTGGGACCAGAACCTGCTCTCGATGCACGCCATCCCGCAAATGGAGACCTTCAGCGCGGCCATCACCTTCGCCAAAGCCGAAGGCATCATCGCCGCGCCGGAGGCCGCCCACGGGATCGCCGGCGCCATTCGTGAAGCCCTGGCGGCGAAGGAAGCGGGTGACGAGCGCGTCATCCTCCTCAATCTCTGCGGGCACGGTCACTTCGATATGAGCGCCTACGATGCCTATCTCGGCGGCGAGCTGAGCAACTACGAATATCCGCAGGAAGCGATCGAACGCGCCATGCTGGAATTGCCGCAGGTCGGGTAGCAGAGTCTTCGCGCGACCGGCTATTGCCTTGGTCGGTCGCGCCACCTTTCGAATCTTAGAACAATAGAGCGCTGGCTCGCTTTCGCGTCTTTTGCGCCTCCTATATAATGGGTTTGAGCCTTTATCCTGTGCGCGAGGGTTGATCCCGATGAAGCCAAGACTGCTCATTTCCCTGATACTGAGTGCGCTGCTCTTGGCATCTTGTTATCGTCAGGCGGAAGAACCCTTCCAACAGGTTGACAGCGCCGAAGTAGTCGAAGTGGCCGAGCCGACCAGCTTGGCCGAGGCGGTCGAGGTGAGTGGCGATACCGCATCCGATCAAACCGGCGGAGACGATGGGGCCGGGACGACCCAACGGCAATACATTACGCCTGAGGTGGTGCCGGGTCAAGTTGATCAGCCGACGGTCTCTCTGCCAACCGCGATTTCCATACCGGCCACTTCAGTATCCCTGACGATTACGCCCTTCGTCCGGCCTTCGGAGACCCCGACTTTCGAACAAGAGCTCGATCCCAATCATGAATGTGTCTATCAGGTCGTCGCCGGTGACAACCTTTTCCGGCTGTCGCTCAATTGGAATACGACCGTGCAAGAAATCATAGACGCGAGCCAACTCGATAGCGACTCGCTGTCGATAGGCCAGTTGCTCCTGATCCCCGGCTGCGATTACTCGGCGTTGCCCATAAGCCCGACGGTGGCGCCAGAGATCGCCGTATCCGAGCCCGAGTTGGCGGAGCAAACGACCCCAACCGACCTACCGGAAACGACCACGGAAATAATCGCTACGCCGACATCAGGTCCGCGTATCCATGTGGTATCGGCAGGCGAGACGCTCGAAAGTATCTCTCTGCATTATCGCGCGGATGTCAACGCCATCATCTCGCTCAACAATTTGACTAACCCGAATCGCCTGAACGTGGGGCAGGAATTACATATCCCCGGTTGACCGCCCGCCGCGTCACTCCCGCTGGAAGGTGCCTCTTGTGATGCGCCGCAGTATCGCTTGTGACAAGCTAAGCACATTGTCATAGTCATCGAGATTAATCAGCGCCGTCGGCGAATGGACGTAACGACAGGGTACCGAGAGTGTCATGGTCGGGACGCCCGTCTGTGCTGTGTGGATTGCGCCGCCGTCCGTGCCACCACCGCCCACTGTCTTCATCTGGAAGGGAATATCGTTCTGCGCCGCCGTTTCGCGCAAGAAGCTTAAGACGCGCGGGTCCGTGATCATCCGAGCATCTGAGAGTGTCAAGACGACGCCGGCACCAAGTTTCGTCGCGGGATTCTTGGGCAAGTCACCGGCATCAACCTCAAGGTTGGGGTCGGGCACATCGTAAGCGGGCGTACCTTCCAGCACGATCGCCGCATCGGGGGCGATGCGCTGCGCCGCCACTTGAGCGCCGCGCAATCCAATTTCTTCCTGTACGGTGAAAGCGGCTGCCACAGTGACCGGATATGGTCCATCCCGCAGGATGTCGGCAAGCACGGCGCAACCCACACGATCGTCGAAGGCTTTGCCGCGCGCCACCCTGTCGCTCAACCGAGCATAGTGTCCGTCAAACGCGATGCGCTCACCAGGTTCGGCCGCGCTCTTGTCGGCAGCGCCGACATCGATACGCAGATTTTCCAGCGCGATAGTCTTCATCTCGCGCCAATGATGGATCGGCTTCCACAGGATGACGCCGGGCGTCCGTTTCGGCCCAACTTTGACTCGCATTCCCGGTAGGATGCGCGCGTCAATGCCTCCAACATTGGTGAACTGGATCAAACCATTCGACTCGACCGCGGTCACCATCATGCCGATTTCATCCATATGCGCCGCGATCATCAGCGTGAAGTCGGGCTGCACGGTACCGCGCTGCAGGGCGGTGACATTGCCGAGCGCATCAACTGCCATGTCAGTGACATAGTCGCGTATCGCATCGACTACAATCTCGCGGACATCATACTCTTCTCCGCTAACGCCGATAGCGTTTGACAGGTCTTCCAATAACATCAGCTGTCCTCTTAAAACTGCAGCGCCGAACAAATGAGCCGGCGTCCAGCGCAAGGGACGGCCCGCCCAACAGCGCAAGTATAACATCTGCGCCGCGAGAGCGCTCGCGCCCCTAGCGCGCGACGCCGACCGGCGCTGCGAAAGGATTGTCGGGATAAGTTGACAGCGCTAAAGCAAAAAATCGGGCGGATTTATGACCGCCTGCGTGTGAGATCAATGATGTTGCTAATCAACCGCCGTTCGAGATCGGGGTAAGTGTCGGGGTCGCTGTCGGGTTCAAGCTATTGATGATATTGGAGAAGATATTGCCGATAGCTGGTCCCAGTAATGCCAGGATTACGATTACGACCACGGCAACCAAAACGAGGATTAAAGCATATTCGACGAGACCCTGCCCTTCTTTATTACGAAATCTGTAAGACATGAGACGACTCCTGCGTTTGAAGACTTGGCTTGAATGACTGGTGAGCGTTCACATGGTTTCAATATAGCATAGCTTACTCGGCGAGGCAATCAGGTCAGCTAATCATGGGCGCTTCGCAGGCCGCTTCACCGGGCAAACGGAGGTCTGAAGATCAGGCCGGCAACAATTCGGCCATGAACCGACTGATGAACTCTTCGAGAGATGGACCCAGTACGATGAGCGCGACGACAAAAATGACAGCGACCAAGACTAGGATCAAGGCATATTCGACGGCGCCCTGCACGCGTTCTTCCGCTGGTGGACGTTTCATGAGGCGCGGCTCCTGACGCTCTACGCAAGTGAGCAGTGAAAAGGTAGTAGGTTGACAGCGGATCAATATATCAGGTCTATTGACGACTTTCAAGCGAGAGTGACGCTCTGGGCTTCATGGAGGGCTGGCCGAAGCGATACCTGGCAGGTCGGTTCAGTCGTAACGCAACACGTTCATCACCCGCTCGCTGAGCGCGACGCGCGCGCTGAGGAATGTCGCTATCCAACCGATGAACAGAGCGGCGATCAGCAGCGCGACCGCCATCAGTCGCGCATCTGTCGGCAGAGGGATGGCGATTCCACCGGCAGCCGAGAGCACGCTGATCAGCAGGATGCTCAGCCCGACGCCGATGACAGCGCTCAACAAACCGATGGTGCTCGATTCGATGAACATGACCACGAGAACGCGGCGCGCCTTCAAACCGATGGCTTTCAGTATGCCGATCTGCCGGCGCCGTTCCAAGGTCGCCAGCGCGACCGTGTTCGCCATGATTACCGACGCGGCGAACAGCGAGAGCAATCCGACAATCGTCGGGATCGCGGCGAATTGATCAATCAGACGCGTGATCAGGCCATCAATGAATTGCACATCAATGGATAGCGCGAAGATCACCGAAGACAATTCCGCCAGCGCGCGATTCAACTCGTCAGCGGGTACCTGATAGGCGTAAAGCGTAAACTCGGACTTGAACGAAGCGGGCAAGACACCCGGCGGGACCAAACCCGACGGTCCGCCACTGGGCATAAACCCCTCGGCGCTGTCAAGAAGGCCGACCACCTCCAACTCCAAAACGTCTGCGCCGCTGAGTTCAATACGATCGCCGACCTCGGCGCCCAGCGCTTCAGCGCTCTCCAGCGGCAGGACCATAATTGCCGCGCCTCGATCTTCCAGTCTGAGCATGCGCCCGGACCGTAGCGCGGGCTGCCCGCTGTAGATGTCGCGCTTGTCAGAATCCCAGACGCCAAACTCCAGCTCGTTTTCGCTGTCGATCTGTTCGCCGTTAAGGCGGGTGATCGTCGCGCTGTGGCTTTCGATGGTGGTGCGATATTCGACGTCTATGTCCTTTATAGCGCCGTCGATGGCGCCTTTTATAAGACTTTGCGGCAATCCAGGAAAGGGAAAAACCAGCACATTGCCGCCGAAACTGCGGCTAAGCTGCAAGTTGAGTAATTCTCGTGTCCCTTCGCCGACGAATGTGATGGCGCTCAAGGCGAGCATGCCCGCACTCAATGCCAACAGCGTGATAGCCGTACGCAGTCGGTTGGTCGAAAGATTGCGCAACGCCAGCCGCAAAGTGACCAGACCGAAGGATGGCAGCTTGCCAATCAGGAAAACGATCAGCCAGAGCAGGGCGATTAGCAAGGCAAATACGACAAATGTAACGCTGACCCCGGCGACGCCGGCGATATAAGGCGAGGGCACTTGCAGAGCGTCCGGCTCGCTCATCGGCCCCCTGCGGCGCGACGCTTGAAAACCTGCTAGATCAGCCTCGCTTTCGCTATTCGCTTCTTGTGAGCGCAGCTCTTCAAGGCGGCGGGCCGTCAACTCGAATGACGGACGGATAATGTGACCGACGACCAATCCCAAACTGATCGTGACGAAAACCAGCAGCATGATCGACTGCACGATGCCCAGCGCCACCAGATGGTTTTCGTTGGGACGCAGGATGATGCTCGGGCGCACTTTCACCGCGGTCAGGATGGGCGCGACGCCAAAGATCGCGGTGACGACCATGCCCAACGTGAAGCCGAATACCAGCGCCTCCGGGTAGATTCTCCAGATCAACGGCTGCCGCAGCGCCACCGAGCCGTATTGGTTGACGATGAGGCTCAGACCGACTCCAACGACCATGCCGAGCAGGCTGCCGATAAGCCCCAGCAGCAAGCCTTCGCTGAGAAAGAGCGCAGCCACTTGATGGCCATGCAAGCCAAAGGTCTTGACCGCGGCAATTTCATTTGTGCGCCGCCGCACCAGGACCAGCATGGTGTTCATGATGCCGACCCCGCCGATCAACAACGCGCCCAGACCCATTACCACGACGAAATCACTCAGATACTGCGATACGACCTCGTAACGCTCAAGAAAGTCGTAGACATCGGTCGTGCGGACAGCCGGCGCAATCGCCTCGACTTCGTCGCTGTAGCGCGCCAACTGCTCTTCGTCAATCCCCTGCGGAAATGATACGCCGATGCGGTTCGGCGCGAATTCTTCATTGATGACAGCTTTGGCGTTAGAGAGGTCAAAATAGGCGAAACCGAAAAAGGCGTTGAGGAAATTGGTGACGCTGCTTTCTTCCGCTACCGAGACGATACCGCGTACCGTGTAGAGTTCCTGTGTCCCGCTGACACGAACTTCGTCGCCGATCTTGATACTGCCTTGCGCTGCCAGATTGTCACTGATGACGACATCATTCCCACCGGTGAACAGGTCAGCGAGCGGCACATTTGGCGGCTCGATCGCGCGAATCGTGTGAGTTGGAGGATAGGTCTGCGGGTCGATGAAATTGCTGCCGATGAAGCTCGGACGTCCAAATCGATTCGCTTCGGTCTTGGTAATCTGCATATTGCGCCCGCTCATAAAGGCGGTGGTCGTCGCGCCTTTGGCTTCCGCCCAAGCGAGAAGCGCCTCCAGTTCATCCGGCGTGAAGGTTCTGGGATCGTTGCTGCCGAAGCCGCCGAATATGAAGTCATTGCGGATCAACAGGTCGCCCTTAACCTCGATGCGGACATTGTTCGTCAGCGTATCGCCGACCGCCAGACCGAGTGAGCGCAGGGCAACCACTGTCGCCACGCCGGCGGTGATGCAGAGGATCGCCAGCGTCGTCCAGCGTCCGCCACGCCGGATATTGCGCAATGCGTACAAGAAATAGAATCTGAGCCGATGTAACATGGATGCCCTCGGTCTTGGACAGACACAAGTGTACGGGAAATGATTCCTCGCTGACAGTCGCGTTATGCCGCCTTGGCGCGGCCTTGCCCGCTACCAGTGCAAATCCGCGCCAAGTTGCGCCGAATTCGTCTGTTACGGCGGCGCTTCGTCGTCTATATTTGGGCGTCGTACCGACCTCCGAGGATCCAACAATGAGCAAACCAGTCATAGGCGTCACGACCGGCGGACGCAGCGAAGAATACATCAAGTCGCGGCATTACGACGCCTTCTTCAGTACGCCGGCGCCCTACGTTGATGCCGTGCGCCGTGCCGGTGGCATCCCCCTTCTGATACCGTCCGGCGCAGTCGACTGGGACAGGCTGCTGCAGTTATTGGACGGCGTCCTCGTTACCGGAGGCACGGATATAGATCCGATCGAGTACGGCGGCAACCGCGGCAATCCGCGCCTTTTGCCCGCCGATCGAGAGCGCGACCGCAGCGAACTGGCCCTCGTTCAGCATTTGCTCGACGAGATGAACACGCCCCTCCTATGCATCTGCCGCGGGCTGCAAGTACTGAATGTGGCCGCCGGCGGCACTCTGTACGAGCACATCCCCGACATTCGCGCCGAGGACATTCACCGAAACGAAGCCGGACTGTGGGCAATGCAGGAAGTACAGGTCGAGCGCGAAAGCCTGCTCGCCGGGGTCATGGGCGTGACCAAACTCTCGACATCATCGGGGCATCATCAAGCGGTGAAGGATGTCGCCGACGGCCTGCGGGTGGTGGCAGTTGCGACTGATGGCATTGTTGAAGCGCTCGAAATGCCAGGGCACGATTGGCTGGTCGCGGTCCAATGGCATCCCGAAGTGACGGCGGCACACGATTCGTCGCAGCAGGCTCTATTTAATGCTTTGGTGGCAAAGGCAGGAGAGCGGCAGCGCGAGCGCGTGCTCGGCTGAATGAATGGCAGTGGCTAGTCAATAGTCAGGCGCGCAAACTCAAACTCACGCTTAAATCGCGTGTCGCTGCTGGTCACTATGCCCGGCACACTGACACGGGTTTCGTAGTTGTACAGAATCATTTTCGCGACGTACTCGCCTGATGGCAGCGACGATAGATCGATGCGATGATAGGCCAGCGGAGCATGGCTGATCACAAAGTCGTCACCCAGGACTTTGACATTGTCTTTGTCAAAGATCTGAATAGAAACACTGTGTTTGTCAAATAGCCGCCGGCTCCATAACATATAGGTGTCAAGTTTCTCGTCTACAAATTCATGAACAAGATGACCGAGTTCCATGCCATTGTCGTATTCTATCGGTGCGGCATCACCCCGTATAACCAAAGAACATGGGAAGATGGGTTTCACAAAATACTCGACAACTGAGTGTTCACTTTCCTGGATACGCCCGCAGGTCTTGAAGTTACCTTCGACCCACGCTTCATAAGAGTAGAGCAAAGCTCTGTCCGTCAAGCTTGGATCGTAGGACAATAGAATCATACTTCGCCAATTGAGGAGTCCATCCGCATCGTTAAGCGGCCCACCGGACCCCTGCGCGCGAAAGCCTCCACCATCGCGATTCGCAAATCGAATAGTATGTTTAAGACTGTATAATGTTGCCGTGAATTCGAACTCTACTTTGCCTGAAACGCTTAACGGTGGATGCACCTGCAGTATAGACAATCCTTTCTCAGGGATGATTGCTGATGTCCAAAGGGCATTAATTAACTGACGCGCAGTTTCAGGAAGAAGCAATAGAGTGCCCTCACAGTTTTTGCGCAGGTCTTCCAATCGATAGATAGTTACGTGCTTATCTTCGTAGGCGGTCGGTACGTTGAGAAAGCTATTGCTCGTCGGTGAGACCTTAGGGAACTGGCGATGAACAATGACGTGTGTAAAACCGTTATTAACAAGCCGATTCAGGTCGGACAAGTACTCATCACGTAGGCCAGGAAAACACTGTACGCTTTTTCCTCGCCGCCAATGACTGAGGATTGAATTGCGGTTAATAGTGGAGTACGCAATATTTGGCGTACGTGCTGCCAAACCCTCGGCGTGAGGATAGCCGGTCAAAGTCTGGTATAGACCGTAATACTTCGAAGGTTGCCTTCCCATCGGCAAGTTAATCAAGCGTTTCGGGTCTTCATTATGCTCACCCGACATCCAGTCGATGAATTGAAACTGCTCTGCGGATACGATCCGTGGATTCGGCAACTGATAATACTCGAACGCCACTAGGCCAATGCAAATTAGGACAATTCTGCTCCGCCGGCTGGCGGGCACAGACTTTAGCAGCGTCTGCAAGCCAAAGCAGCACAGTACGGAGAATGGGAATAATAAGCCAGCGTGAAAGTCACTGGTTCGATAAAACGGTTTGAATATCTGAGGCATTAGCTGCTCAAGATAAAATTTCGGCAACATAAAATCGTCGAAACGCAAGCCCCCGATAGAAAGTGAAGAGCCTAGACGCAGCACGAAAAAACATAGCGCCAATACCAGCCATGGCACGAGAATTCGCCGGTTCGCCACCCGAAACAATGCAGCCAATACCAAGAATAATGGAAGATAACCCAGATATACCCAGCTGCCAAATTGGTAAACTTGTGGGGACCTCAACTTGTCAAAGATAAGTTGTGTAAGTGGGTGTCGGACATTTACGAAATTGGCCGCGATATCAAATCCCACTTCCTTGCCCAAGCTTTTTGACAATGCGTCATCAAGTACAGTCGGTTCAACCAATAAGGGATACAGGCGAAGGCAAAGAAAGGGCGCACTGACTAGGAAAACAAGACATACGCCTAACCAAAACGAAGACTGTCGCCACCTGCCGACGGCAAAATTCATAAAATATAGCGCGACAGTGATGCAAAGACAGACGAGAACGTACAATCCGACGAAACTAGTTACGCCAAGTAACAGACCCGCGACAATCATGAAATCTCTACGACGTTCCACAATGGAACGGTGCAAGAAATACAGCGTTAATACGAGCGGCGCCAACGTACAGATTTCAGGATTGATCGCCCGTGCCACAACGAAGCCGCTAGTACCGAAAACGATCGACCCGAAAAGACTGATCCATTTGTCTCGAAACAGGTAATTCAAGTACAGGTAAGCGGAGGCAGTCGTAATTAATACGAGCAGAAGATGCGTAAGGTTGAAGGCGCTTGACGTTGGCAAGATCGCTTGCAAGACCCACTGTATCAGCATCTGTGGCAGGCTGAAGTTGTGCGAGGCAAGTGATAAGCCTTCGGGATAGAACAGAAGGTCTGTATAAAAGAATTCTGCGCGCCCATCGAGAATTAAGCCTCCATACCACACGTCCCATAGCTTCATAAAGGCATCGAAGTTTCGATCTGGCAGCCAAAACGTATCCGTCTCAAAGACGTAAACGAACGCCGGCCAAGTCATCACGATGATGAGAATCGGGACAATAACGAAGAAATGAATGTGTCTGCGAAGACAGCGAATAATCGAATTCACGCGTTTACTCAATCACCCTATTCGCGCCGAAAACGCGCAAACTCAAACTCACGGTCAAAGCGCGTGTCGCTGCTGGTCACTCTACCCGGCACGCTGACACGGGTTTCGTAGTTGTATAGAATCATCTTCGCGACGTACTCGCCTGGATCCAAGGACGATAGATCGATACGTCGATACGAAAGCGGATCATAGTGAAACACGAAGTCCTGCCCACCGATTCTAGAACCTTCATCATCGACAAACTGTACAGAAACAGCGTGCGTGTCCTGTGGCAGCGAAGTCCACAGCACGTTGAGCTCCAGAGTATTCCCATCAGTTTTGTACAGTAAGTTGCCGATCTCGATTCCATTGTCGTATGCAACTTGCATCGGCTGGTCAGCAATGAGGAGCGCACAGGGAAAGTCGGCATCCAAGTAGTATTCGACTGTGGCATCGTCGCTGTCCGAAGAGTGACCGCAAGTCCTCAAATGCCGGCCGATCCACTCGCTGTATGTGTTGCGCAGTTCCGCATCTGTTCGCTGCGGGTCGTAAATGAGCAAGAAAACGCTGCTGGACTCGAGGACTGTATTCGGATCAAATCGCTGCAGTTCGGGCTCTGGCGAGCGGTCATCGCGCAGGTCGTCTACCTTAAGAGGCACGAGCTGTTGCGGATGCAGCTCTGTCGACGCATAGTAGCGGGCAAGCGCACCGGCAAGATTGCCCGACGGGTGAATACTCAACACAGCGGCTCCACTCTCTGGCAGGATAGCGTTTGGCGCCACGGTTTCGGCCACGCTGAAGCGCGGACCCAGATCAATGAACGCGGAATTCACGCAGCCGCTGCTCAGATCTTTCACGCGATAGATTGTTACATAGTAATCTTCGTAAGCCGGCGCCACACCAGCAAATCGATTCATATGCAGAACCTTCAGGGCACGCCACTTGTGCAGAACGATGTGGCTGAAGTCATCAGCGAGCAGTTGATCGAGCGCGGAACTGAATTCTTCCTGACTAGACGGAAGGCAATGAAAGCTCTCGCCTTTCCGCCAAGCCGAGAGCAAGGCGTTTCCGTCAATGTACGCGAATGCAGTACTTGGCGTACGCGTGGGTCGACCTTCCGCATGAGGATAGCCGTTGATGGACTGATAAAAGCCGTAGTATTTCGAGTTTTGCCCTCCCATTGGGAGGTTGATTAAATGGATTGATTCTTGATCGTTCTCCTGCCTTAGCCAATCCAGAAAATTGAATTGCCCCTGCGGGATGACTCGGGGGTCGATTTCGTGATAATACTCGAAAAGCACCACCACAACGAGAACGATGATGACACCGACCCGGCGCTTGGCGGGAACGGACCGCAAGACCGTCAGCAGCCCGAAGCATGTCAGCACCGCAAACGGAAGTAAAACACCCGTCTGAAAATTATTGGTGGACCAGAATGGCCCAAATATGTAGGGAAAGAGTTCGGTCAAATAGTGTTTGGGCAATAGGATCCCGGCATATTGCACATCGTTTACCGTGAGCGAAGAACCCAAGCGCAGGATTAAAAAAGGCAGAAGCAGCAAGAGCCATAGCGCTTTATCGCTGCGGCGCCTGCGTCCTGCTACGCCCATGAACACAAGTAAAAGCGGAACGTACCCGAGATACACGTCACTGTGAACAGGATCCGGTCCGAAGACGGATTCAAAAACTGGTCTCGTTATCGGATTGCCGAAATTGGTAAAATATCCCAGCAGGTCGTTGAATGCCTCGCTGCCCTCGTTCTTGTCCAGGGCACTGGACAGACGTTCTGAATCCGCGAACATTGGATAGAAACGAACGACGGCAATGCCAGCTGCCACAAGAAACATCGCGAACAATCTGAGCCAGAAGCGGGCAGCCTTCCACCTGGAAAGCGCAAAATACGGGATGTAAAGCAACATTGTCAGTAAAATGCAAACTAGTGTATATATGCCAATGAAAGCAGTAACGCCTACTAAGGCACCCGAAATTATGAAAAACTTCCCGCGTTCTTCCGCAATTCCACGGTGCAAGAAATACAGTGATAACGGCAATGTCGCGATGAAATTGATATAGGCTTGCCCCGGGCGCGTCAGAACAAATGTGCTTGCACCAAATACAAGGGCGCCGAACAGACTTAACCACTTATCGCGAAATACATGATGGAGAAATATATAGCCAGACATGATGGTCAAGTAAACAAGTATGAGATAAGTCAGATTGAAGGCACTAATTGCCGGCATGAAGCTTTGCAATCCGGCAAAGATCATCATGTGCGGCAGGCTGAAGTTGTGAAAGGCCAGCGACACGCCCTGGGGATGAAACAGTAAATCGGTGTAATAGAAGTCCGCCTGCCCCGTGACCAGCAACTTGAAATACCAGGCATCCCAAAAGAGCATATTTACATCAATGTCTCTTCGAGATACCCAGAATATACTCGCATCAAATACATGAACGATCGTCGGCCAGGTCATCGCGATGATTAGAAGCGGGACAATGACGACGAAGGGCAGATGATTGCGTAGGATGCGAGCTAAATTCTTCACCGGGCAGGATCCTTGACGTCAAACGCGACTGCCAGATGCAGCCGCGCCAACTGAATCTCTATTTTATGGAGAATCTTGGTTGACTTCACCTGTAAATTAGAGTTGCTTCCCGAAGTCGCCCACAATACACCGCGATCAAAGCGCCGTCATGTCTATGCTCGCTCGAGCCAGCGCACCGCATCTTTGGCGAAATAGCTGACGATCATATCGGCGCCGGCACGCTTGATGCAGGTCAAACTCTCCAGCGCCGCCCGCTCCAGCTCCAGCCAGCCCTGCACAGCCGCACTGTGAATCATCGCGTACTCGCCACTGACCTGATATGCAGCAACGGGAAGATCGTAACTGCTGCGCACCGCGCTAACGATATCAAGGCTGGGCAGCGCCGGTTTCACCAGCACGATATCGGCGCCTTGCTCCACATCTAAGGCAACTTCCCGCAACGCCTCCCGCCGATTAGCCGGCTCGAGCTGGTATTGCCGTCGATCGCCGAAGCTCGGCGCGCTATGGGCCGCATCGCGAAACGGACCGTAGAAGACGCTCGCAAACTTGGCCGCGTAGCTCATCACCGCAACCTCGGAAGCGCCATCCGCGTCCAACGCCTGGCGAATGCCAGAGACCATCCCGTCTATCATGCCGGAGGGCGCGATGAAATCGGCGCCGGCGCGCGCGTGGGCGGCTGACGCGCGACCCAGCATTTCCAAGGTGGGATCATTAAGCAAATAGCCTAGCGGTTGGCTCGGATCAAAGTGCGGATTCTCCGGCGAATTGATGATGCCGCAGTGCCCGTGGTCTGTATATTCGCAGAAGCACATATCGGAGATCACGACGAGATCGGGCGCGGCTTCCTTAATCAGCCGAATCGCCCGCGGGATGATACCGTCCATGTTGAAATTGTCGCTGCCGCACCAGTCTTTTTCCGCTGGGATGCCAAATAGGATGACCGCCGGGATACCCAGCGCGGCGATTTCCGCTACTTCTTTGCCCAGTCGGTCAACCGTCAATTGATATTGTCCCGGCATGGAGTCGATCGGGACGCGCAGACCATCGCCGTGCCGAACGAAGAGCGGATAGATGAAGTCGTCCGGCGTCAGTTCTGTTTCCCGCACCATACGCCTGATTGACTTCGACCGGCGCAAACGCCGCGGACGAACCTTCAAGTTTGCGGCGCCGACGCGTTCCGCCGGGTCGACTCTCAGTTCTACCTCACTCATATCCTCCCCGTTTCCCAGCTGCACAGTCACGTCAAACGCGACTACCAGCTCTCCCAATGCACGACGTCGTCATAGCCGCGGCGCCCGCCCGCTTTCAGTGGCAGCGATGCCGACTTCTCGTCAGCCGGATATCCAAAAGAAATCACGAGGCGCGTTTGGTGATCCGCTGGAATGCCTAGCAATGCATTCGCTGCCGGCGGGTCATAGATTGTGCCCAAGCAGGAGCCGATGCCGATTTCAGTCGCGGCGAGTTGCATATACGCGGCGCTTTGGCCCGAGTCGAAGAAATGCCAAAGCGTGCGCTCATTCTCCGTCGGTACAACGATGACAACGCACATGGCGGCGCCTGCGACATGTCCCATTCCGGCGCCGGTCTCGGCGAGTTGCGCCAGACGCTTCTTGTCCTGCACGGCGATGAAGTGCCAAGGCTGGCTGTTCTTGGAACTCTGAGAACGTCTGCCGGCACGGAGAATGCGCTCGATATGCGCCGCTTGCAGCTTTTCGTCTCGGAATTGCCGGATCGCTCTCTTGCTCTGAATCGCTTCCCAAACTTGCATCTCTTCCCTCTCTAGGTCCAATGTCTCCCTTTATCCTGACGAATCAGGCGATGGCGCCTAGTCGTCCACTTTGGTAGCAAAAGCCAATTCCAGATCACCAATTGGCCTACCCGACTGTATTTCTTGCCGCAGCATATCGTTGATCTCCGCATCATAGGCAATCTGCGCCTCGACATCCGCTTCCAAAGCGAATTCCACCATCACTTCGGCAACTGAATTCTTGACCGTGCGTCTAATCAATTCCTCTAGCTCGCCCACTGTCAACTCAGCGTTACTTCGATTGTCCATGTCGGTCGGGCAATTCAGTCCAATTAAAACTGGCTTGCCCAGCTCCTTTCCTTTAGCGATACTGCGATTTTAGCGTCGAATCCGCCTATTTGCCCTTGTTCAGCATATGTTTTACACAATGCTGACAAATGCCACTTCTAATGCCTTATACGGCATCAGTCAAAAGAAGTATCAGCTAATGCGCCCTGTCCAGTACTGGCATCACTGTCCCGCTAGCCGCCTTCACCGCCGCAACCGGCAGGCTTCAGCACTGAGACAGACTTGCCGAATGCTTAAGTCTGTGTGACACTCCCCTTATGCATCCATATTAAATCGGAGCAGTAATGTCGCTGATCTTGGCGGGAATCATCATGTTTTGCGGCAGCATTGTGCAAGGCACGATTGGCTTCGCGCTGGCGATGATTTCGATTCCGCTGCTGGCGGAAGCCGGCTTTAGTTTGACGCAGGCGGTGGCGCTGGCGACGGTGGCAACTGGCATTCAAGAAATCTTTGGCGTCTATCATTTGCGCAAGCATATTCCCTGGGGTGAGGTCAAGTGGGCGGCCTCTATACGTCTTGTGGCGGTGGCGGTTGGCGTAATGCTGTTGCGGTCTTCCGAGAGCCTGGATTCGGAGTTGGTCAAGCAGTTGGTCGGAGTGGTCATTTTGCTTGGCGTGTTGATTCGCACTGTGGGCGGGCGCAGGGCGAAGGGTGAATGGCCCAAGCCGGTAACGATCGCGGCATTCAGCATCAGCGGCATTCTGGCGGGGTCGATTGGCACCGGCGGTTCGCCAATCGTGCTGTGGGTGACATCGCACGATTTTCCAGCAAAACAGGCGCGCGCCTTCACTATGACGCTCTTGCTCATAAACGCGCCTATACAAATCCTGCTCATGCTCTTGCTCACGCAAACTTTGACATCCGATGTTTTCCTTATGGCATTGAGTTTGACACCGGTAATCTACGTGGGCTCAGAAATCGGCGTTCGGATCGGCGACCGCTTTTCCAAGCCAACGCTAAACAAAGTTGAGCTGTTTGTCCTGGTGTTGGTATCGCTGATCGCGATCTTTTAGTGTTCGTGGGTAACCGCCGACGTCGCCGAACTCCCTCATAGGCCTCAAACCGATTGACCCGAGAAACGGATTATTTTCCGGCGATTTCCTCAGAATGAAAACAGATCGGATAGCTGCGCCGGAGGCAGGTATCCTCCAAGCAGACGACCTTGCCGAATGCTAGAGTCTGTGTGACACTGCCACGACCTAAGGAGACTAGAGGCAATGGAAAGCTGGTCACTAATCCTGGCGGGCATCACCATGTTTGCCGGCAGCGTGGTACAAGGCACAATCGGCTTCGCCTTGGGCATGATCGCCGTGCCGCTGTTGGTCGAAGTTGGCTTCAGCCTGTCCCAGGCCGTCGCGCTGACGACGCTCGCCATTGGCATTCAGGTGATCTTCGGTACCTGGCAACTACGCGATCATATCCCCTGGGCAGATGTCAAGTTGGCGGCGATTACCCGTTGCCTGACCGTGCCCATCGTCGTCGCGCTGCTGTTGAGTGTCGAGAATATGAACACAGACGAAGTCAAGCGGCTGGTCGGCTTTGGTGTGCTCCTGGGCGTTGTTATTCGCATACTCGCGCGGGAGCTGGCACAGCGTGATCTTCCCCTGCCGGTCTCTCTGGCGGCATTCAGCATCAGCGGTGTCCTGCAGGGTTTGATCGCGATGGGCGGACCACCGCTTGTCTTGTGGATGACAACGCGTGATTTCCAGGCGAAGCAGGCGCGTGCCTTCACCTTGACTCTCTTTCTGCTGAACGCGCCGGTCCAGGTTCTGCTGCTCGTCTTCCTTTCGCAAACGATGAGCCTCGATATCCTGCTCATAGCGCTGATCATCACACCGCTGTTCTATCTTGGCAGCGCCATCGGCGTCCGCATCGGCGACCGTTTTTCCAAACCGCTGCTCAACAGGGCCGCCCTCATCGTCCTGATTGTGATCGCCCTCAACGCGATCTTCTAGCCAGATAACCTGCGCCGATGACGGACCCGATGTCAAAAGAGACGCTCGATCTCAGCCCCGAACAGATGCGTGAATTCGGCTATCATGTCATCGACACCCTGATTGACTATTACGAAAACCGCGCCGACCGACCGGTGGCGGAGAAGCTGGATTACGACGCGCTTGCCACCATGCTGGACGAACCCCTGCCACGAACGGGCATGCCTTGGCGTGACGCCCTGGCACAATTCGAACGGCAAGTGGTCGATACCACCAATCATGTCGATCATCCTCGTTTCTTCGCTTATATCCCGCTCGCCAATAATTTCGTCAGCGTGATGGCCGATGCGCTGGCTTCCGGTTACAACATCTTCAACGCCGTCTGGCTGCAGGGACCCGGCGCGGCACAAGTCGAGCGGCTGACCGTGGACTGGCTGCGGCAAATCCTTGGTTTCCCGGACGAAGCGGGCGGCACCTTCGTCAGCGGCGGCTCAGTGGCGAATCTCACTGGGCTGGCCGTCGCGCGGCAAATCCGTCTGGGCGGCGATATGCTCCATGCCGTCGCCTACTGCTCCGACCAGATCCATTTCACTGTCTCGCGCGGTCTGCGGGTTCTAGGTTTCGCGCCGGAGCAGCTGCGCAAGATCAGCAGCGACGCAGGTTACAGGCTTTCGATTCCGCTGCTGCAAGAGGCGACCGCGTCCGATCGCGCGGCCGGCAAGCGTCCCTTCTGTGTCATTGCCAGCGCCGGCACCACTAACAGTGGCGCGGTCGACCCGCTTGACGAGCTGGCCGATTTCTGCCAAGTCGAAAATCTCTGGCTGCATGTGGATGGCGCGTACGGCGCGCCCGCCATGTTGACCGAAGAAGGCAAGCTGGCGCTGCGTGGACTGGAACGTGTCGACTCGTTAGCGCTCGATGCCCACAAGTGGCTCTTCCAGCCGGTGGATTGCGGCATGGTCCTGGTGCGGGATCGCCGCTGGCTCAGCCAAACCTTCAAAGAAACTTCGGAGGTTTTGAAAGATGTTCAGCTGGAAGGCGAAGAGATCAATTTCATGTACCAGGGCATTCAGCTCACGCGCCAATTCCGCGCCCTCAAGCTCTGGCTGAGCTTCAAAGTCTTCGGTCTAGATGCTATCAGTCGCGCGATTGCGCAGGGCTTCGAAAACGCGAGAATGGCGGAGGCGCTGCTGCGCGACGCCGCTTGCTGGGAGATTATTACGCCGGCGCAAATGGCGATTGTTACTTTTCGTTACAGACCGGCGAATGGCGATGACGCGCTGGCAAACCGCGTGACGCATGACTTGGTGGGGCAACTGCTGGACGATGGTTACGCATTTGCCTCGGGCACACAATTGCGCGAGAAGACGGTCATGCGCATGTGTACGAATAATCCGCGCACGACGCCCGCTGATTTGCAGGGAACCATCAATTTGATGGGGCGGCTGGCGGAGGAATTGGAAGCGCAGCTTAGTGCCCTCCCGGCCACGGAATAGAGCGCCCACGGGCGTACTTTGGAAAGTCGAATTGAAGGCAATATTCTAGACAAACAGGATTCACGGTGGACGATTTAAGCCTTAACGATAAATTGCAGTTGAGTCGCGACGAAATGCGGAAAATGGGATACCAGGTCATCGATACATTGGTCGATTATTTTGCCACGCAATCGACAGTGCGGGCGACGAATCTGATGGACGAGGACGCGGTACTGGCAATATCGAGCGAACCGCTCCCACAAGATGGGCAACCCTGGCCAGAAGTGTTGCAGCAATTTGACCGACAGGTGATATCGACGCTCTCCCACGTCGATCATCCACGTAACTTCGCGTATATTCCGTTGGCCGGCAACTTTGTCGGCGCCATGGCGGACACGCTGGCAGCCGGTTACAACGTCTTCAACGCCGCGTATAAGATGGGCGAGAGCGCGTCAGAAATCGAACGCGTCACTGTCGATTGGCTACGGCAGATCTTCAGTATGCCAGAAGAAGCTGGTGGCGTCTTTGTGAGCGGCGGATCAGTAGCGAACTTGTCTGCATTGGCGGTGGCCAGGGAGGTGCAATTGGCTGGCGACATGCGCGACGCAGTCGCCTATTGTTCGGATCAGATGCACTTCGTCGTTTCGCGCTCAATGCGAATCCTGGGATTTGCGCCCCGTCAGTTGCGTATAATAGCGAGCGATGATGACTTTCGCCTTTCATTGCCAGATCTTGAGCGGAACATCGCCGCCGACAGGGCCGCGGGCAAACGTCCCTTCTGTATCGTTGCCACGGCCGGCACGACCAATACCGGCGCGATAGACCCGCTGATCGCGCTGGCGGATCTGTGTCAACAAGAGGATCTGTGGCTGCATGTCGATGGCGCCTATGGCGCGGTAGCCTGCTTGACAGAGCGAGGGAAGAGGGCGCTAGCTGGTATGGAGCGAGCCCATTCGCTGGCGATGGATGCGCATAAGTGGATGTTTCAGCCGATAGAGTGCGGTTGCGTGCTGGTTCGGGAACGCCGCTGGCTCAGCCAAACCTTCAAGGAATCGCCGGAGCTCTTGAAAGATGTCGAACAAGACGGCGAAGAATTAAACTATATGTACATGGGCATCCAGTTGACACGACATTTCCGAGCCCTGAAACTGTGGATGAGCCTTAAAGTCTTTGGTGTCAACGCCATGCGACGCGCCATTGAACGCGGCTTTGAATTGGCGGAAATTGCGGAGTCGCTCCTGAGAGACTCAGGCAAGTGGGAGATCATTACGCCGGCGCAGATGGCTATCGTAACGTTTCGATATATCCCGCTGGACAGTGATGAAACGCTGGCCGACGAGGTAACGGATTCGATGGTAATGGCTTTGGCAAGGGACGGCTTTGCCTTCGCTTCCAGCACAGAACTGCGCGGCAAATCTGTCTTGAGGATGTGCACAAACAATCCGCGCACGACCGTAGACGACCTGCGGCAAACCGTTACCCTCATGGGCCGGCTGGCAGCGGATTTGGAGCGGCAGCACAAAGTCGCTGCCTCAGCCTCACAGTAGGCAGCCGGTCGCGCCATCTCTAGAGACTATACACTTGACCGTAACTTGCTAAAATACGCCCACTCTATCTGAAGCATTTCTTTCTCACCATCGAGCTAAGGTAGGCGACGTGGATATCACTATGCTGGCATTCTCGCTTGCCAGCTTCGCATTTATCGCCATCGCAGCACATCAGATCGGGCATTTGGCGACGCGCCTGCATTTGCCCCTGATCAGCGGCTACCTGGTGGCGGGCATTCTTTCCGGTCCTTTCATCTTGCAGTTCATGGGCTCGGTCAATGTCGAGTCGCTGCGTTTTCTCGATGAGATGGCGCTCGGCTTCATCGCCTTCGTCGCCGGCAGCGAAATGGCGCTTGACGAATTGCGCGGGCGCTATCGCAGTATCGGCTGGAATACTTTAGCCCAGATCGTCGCCGTCTATATCGTAAGCGGCATCGGAATCCTGCTTCTGGCCGACCACATCCCCTTCATGCGGGACATGACGATGCCGGCCAAACTGTCTGTCGCCCTGCTCGGCGGTACGATCCTGGCAGCCCGTTCACCTTCTTCCGCGATCGCGATCATCAACGAGATGCGGGCGCGCGGACCCTTTACCAAGACGGTGCTCGGCGTGACGCTGGTCACCGATGTCATGATCGTGATGCTCTTCGCCCTCAGTTCTTCAATCGCCGCCACCCTGCTCACTGGCAGGAGCTTTGATATCGGCTTCATCGTCCTGGTCTCTTTCGAAATCCTCGCTTCCGTTGGATTAGGCATTTTGGTCGCGCAGATCATGAAGCCGATTCTACGCAATCATTGGGAAGACCGGCTCAAGATCCCGCTCATTCTGCTGGTTGGCTACCTGGTCTTTGTACTTTCGGCCGAACTGCGTCACTTCAGCCACGACAATCTGCCCATTGAGCTGCTGTTCGAGCCGCTGCTGATCTGCATGGTCGCGAGTTTCTGGCTGACCAACCGGACGCCCTACCGCACGGAGCTGCGCCATCTGCTGCACCAGGTCGAGATGCCGGTCTTCGTCGTTTTCTTCACCTTGATCGGCGCGTCGCTCGATATGGGCGTCGTAATATCGCTTCTGCCGATCACAGCCGCTATCTTCGCCATTCGCTTGCTCGCGCTCTTCATCGGCGGTTATGTCGGCGGTTCGATAGCCGGCGACCCGGCCCAATTCAACCGGCTGACCTGGCTGACCTATATCACACAAGCCGGTATCGGGCTGGGTCTGGCGAAAGAAGCCGCGATCAATTTCCCTGAATTGGGCGGCGATTTCAACGCGCTGATGGTGGCGATCATCGTGATCAGCCAACTGGCGGGACCGCCCTTCTTCAAATTCGCCATCCGGCTGGTCGGCGAATCGCATCTGCCCAAGGATATCGCCGCCGACGAAATACTCGATGTCGTCATCGTCGGCATCGAGAATCAATCGCGTCAACTGGCGGAGCGCCTGCTGGCGCATGGCTGGCGCGTCAAGCTGCTTGACATTGATCAGACGCATGTCTCGGCGGTGCCCGCTGAAAACGGTCTGCGTCATGAGCAATGGCTGCCGGAAATCTCCGTCGAAAATCTGCGTCAGATCATCGAACCGAAGACTGAGGTCGTCGTCACGCTATTGCCGAACGATGAAGACAGCTTGAAGCTCTGTCAGATCTTATATGAAGACTTCGGTATCACGCGACAAATCGCGCGCCTAAATGCCTACCGTCTGATCGACGAGTTCCGTGATTTGGGTGTGCATGTACTCGATCCGGTGAACGCGATGGTGCACCTGCTCGATAACTTCGTGCGGGCGCCGCAGATCGCGGCCATGGTCTTCGAGGACGACCCGGATCATGACGTGATACAGGTCACGATCACCGATCCCAATGTGGATGGCTTGCACCTGCGCGAGTTGATCCTGCCGGACGATGTGCTGGTCATGGCGATCTCACGGCGCGGGAATTCCATCGTGCCGCATGGCTATACCAATCTGCACCTCGATGACGAGGTGACTATGATCGGACCGACCGAAAGCCTGGAAGAAGTCGCGCTGAAACTGGGCTACTAAGGCTGTCGCCAGCTGACCCACGCATTCGTGTGATGTAAGACATCACGGGCCAAGCCTCATCTATACTGGCAAACCCTTGAAACACGATAATCCACGACGAAGGGACAAAGCAATGACGCAACTTCCGGTAGCGATAATCGGCGGTGGACCGGTCGGCTTGGCGGCGGCGGCGCATCTGCTCGAGCGTGGAGACCAGCCACTGCTCTTGGAAGCCGGAACGACTGTCGGCGCGAATATTTTAGATTGGGCCCATGTCCGCATGTTCTCGCCCTGGGAGTACAATGTTGACGCCGCCTGCGTCCGCCTGCTGGAACAAACCGACTGGGTCATGCCGCCCGCCGCTGACCTGCCCACCGGCGCGGAACTCTATCAGCAATATCTCCAACCCCTGGCTGACTTGCCCGCAATGCGCGCGGTCATTCGCACCGGCACGCGAGTGACCGCCGTCAGCCGCCGTCATCGAGACAAACTGAAGGACGCCGGCCGTGAATCAGCGCCCTTTCTTCTGCGTGTTTCGGCCGACGACGGAACGGAAGAATTGATCGAAGCGCGCGCTGTGATTGACGCCTCCGGCACCTGGCACCGGCAGAATCCGCTTGGCGCAGACGGCTTGCCCGCGCTCGGTGAATCCAGCCTGCGCGACCACATTTACTACGGCATCCCCGATGTAGCCGGACGCGACCGGGCGCGCTTTGCCGGGAATCGCGTCGCTGTCGTCGGCAGCGGACACTCCGCCATCAACGCCTTGCTCGATCTGATCAACCTGCGCGCCGACTATCCGGCCACCGAGATCATCTGGGTCATGCGCGGCGGCAACCTGCACAAAGTCTACGGCGGCGGTGAAAACGACGGCCTGCCTGCGCGTGGTCAGTTGGGTTTGCGCATCAAGGCCGCTGTTGCCGCGGGAGCCCTGGAAATCGTTGCGCCCTGCTTCATCACGCGGATCGAAACGGATGGCGACCAGCTGATCCTGCGCGGCCAAGTCGATGGAGCGGAGAGACGGCTGGCTGCTGATGAGATCATCGCCTGCACCGGCGCGCGCCCCGATTTCACGCTGACAACAGAATTGCGCACCGACCTCGACCCGGCCGTCGAGAGTACGCGCGCCCTGGCGCCTTTGATTGACCCCAATCTGCATAGCTGCGGCACAGTGCCGCCTCATGGCGAAGCCGAACTGCGCCAGCCGGAAAAGGATTTTTACATTGTTGGCATGAAGAGCTACGGACGCGCGCCCACCTTCCTCATGATTACCGGCTACGAACAGGTCCGTTCGGTTGTTGCTGCCCTCAGCGGCGATTGGGCTGCGGCGCGAGACCTACGCCTGATTTTGCCGGAGACCGGCGTCTGCACTACCGACTTCACAGGCGATGAGTGCTGTCAGCCGGCAGCCAGTCCAGCACCGGTATTGCTCTCTATCGGCGAGATTCCTATCGCAGACGGGAGACCGCTGACCGCCCCATCTCTTGCGCCGCGCTGCTGCTGAAACTCAGTCGCAAACATCCGCTTGCGCCATGCCTGGCGGCTGATTATCATCATTAGTAATCAAGTTAACCGATACGGAGGAGGCGCATCATGGCGCATCCCTTGGCGCAGCAGCTTCGATTTACCCGGCGCGAGTTCGTACGCTGCCTGGACGGCTTGAGCCTGCAGGACGCCTACGTCCGGCACGGCCAGATGAATTGCATCAGTTGGACCATCGGCCACCTGGCAGCCCATGAAAACCAGTACTTCGTTTTCCTGGGACAAGGCAAGGTGATTCAACCTGGGCTGCGCAAGATCTGCGGCTATGGCAGCCCGCCCTCAACGCCAAAGCTCGATGAGATGTGGGCCGCCTGGCGTGAGATCACCGCCAATGCCGATATCTTTCTCGACACGCTGACCAGCGAAAAGCTTCAGGAGCACTTCGAATGGAAGGGCGAGCCGCTTGCGGATTCAATCTGTACGATGCTTTACCGTGCCATCTACCACTACTGGTATCATCTCGGCGAGGCGCACGCCATCCGTCAAATGCTCGGCCACCGCAACCTGCCCCAATTCGTCGGCAACCCGGGCGACGCCATCTACCAACCGCACTAACTGATGAGCGACAGCCCACGCATCGGCGTCACCACCAGCCTCGAGAACGGGCAGCAGACTCTCGACCTCCGCTATTCGCGGGCGGTGGAAATGGCGGGTGGCCTCCCAGTCATCGTCCCCGTCTTCGGTTCTAACGCCGCCGCTTCTGAATTTGCCTCGCTGCTTGATGCTCTCGTTATCACCGGCGGACCGGGCATCACCCGCGGCCTGATCGGCAGTTTGCCCGACGATCTGGCAGCAGTCGCTGAGTTGCGCGACCGTAGTGACGAACTGATTTACCGGGCGATGACCGACCGCCCCTTCCTCGGCATCTGCTACGGCATGCAATTCGCCAATGCTATGGGCGGCGGCACGCTTTATGCCGATGTGCAAGCGCAGACCTCAGCCGGCGTTCACAGCGCCGAGCGCGGCGCCGCCGGGCACGAGGTTCAGCTTGAGCGCGCCAGCCGATTGCGCGCGCTGCTCGGAACGGATCTCCTGGTCACCAATAGCCATCATATTCAGGCTATCGCCGAAGTCGGCGCCGGACTGCGCGAGACAGCAAGGTCAAAGGACGGCGTCATCGAAGCCATCGAATCGGATGATGGTCTAATTCTCGGCGTGCAATTCCATCCCGAACGCATGCTGGAGCGGGCGCAGCCGCTGTTTCAGGATCTGGTCGAGCGGGCGGCTGCCGCTAAATCGAACCGATGAGGCGGGTCAGCAAGCCGCGCTTGATATAGCCATTCTGCTGATACCACTTGAAAGTTTCCCGCAAACTCGTTGATATGTCGATCGCCGGCGTGAAGAGTTCAGCGTATGCTTTGCGCCCATCGAAATAGACATGCGTCCCGCCGAGCCGCGTCTGGTTTGCATCCATCGGCGTCTGCGCCCCCAACGCGCGCAGCAGCTCTATCAAGCGCGCGGTCGGCTCCAGCGTCCAATCCGGCAGCGCGAACAGCGGCGCACGCACGTCGCATGCCGCCGCGATCAAACCGAACCATTGTCGGTACGACAAGTTGGCGCTGTTGAGGATATAGCGCTCACCACTGCGCCCGCGGTCTAACGCATTGACGTGCGCCCGCGCCACATCGCGTACATCGATCACCGCCAGACCGCCGCTCGACATCGGCACCAGCCATTGCAAGCGTGCCGTCTCCAGGATGAAGCTGCCGGAGATAGCATTGATGTCGCCCGGCCCGATAATCACCGTGGGGTTGAGCGTCACCACGTCCAGGCCGTCGGCGGCGAACTCGGCGACCACCTCTTCCGCTTTCACTTTGGTGTGGGCATACCAGAAGCGTTCCGGCGGCAGGTTGAAGGCATCCGATTCATCCGCCTCTTTCGTCCCCGGTCGGATACCAACGGCGGAAGCGCTGCTGGTGAAGATTACGCGTCTGACACCGGCGGCTTTGGCGACCGACATGACGTTGCGCGTGCCATCGACATTGACGCGCCAGAGAGCGTCGCGATCGTCATCTTTCCAGTAGTCGGCTTTGGCGGCGGTGTGAATCACAGCGTCACAGCCCGCACAGGCGCGCTCGAGGGCTGCCATATCACTGAGGTCGCCCTGCACCGCCTCAACCGTCAGACCGTCCAGCAGGCTCAGTTTCCTTTCGGAGCGGTATAGCGCCAGCGCCTCATGTCCTTCATCAATGAGCAGCCGCAAGATGTGCGAGCCGACGAAACCAGTCGCGCCGGTGACCAAAACCTTCATACACTGCCTTTCCGCCTACAAGATAATCATACCGAGTTGGGTCGCCCGCACGACCGCTTCGGTCCGGCTCTGAGCATCCAGCTTACCCATGATCGCGTTGACATGAAACTTGACGGTATGCTGCGTGATGCCCAACTCCAGAGCGATAGCCCTATTCGTAAGCCCGCGCGCCAATAACTGCAAGACCTCATTCTCACGCGCAGTCAATGGGTTAGGCGCGTGTGCCGCCGCGATGTGCTTCGGGACTGTAAACAGGCTCTTGAGCCGCGGATCGATCACGGTCAAACCGGCGTCGACTGCGCTGAGCGCATTGTCAATTCGGTCCGCATCGCTGTCCCGTACCAGCAAGGCAAACTGCGGCGAAATCCGCGCGACCAGAGCCAGCGTCGCGGATGCTTCATCTTCATCTTCGGCGCTCAAAGCCAGGATCGGCAAGTCCCCATCCACGTCGCGCAGTCGTTCACGCATGGCGGCGCTCCCCCAGCCAAGATCAATGACCAGCGCATCCGGCTCATAGCGCTCGATATCCCGCCCCAGGTCGGCGCCATCGACTGCCGCCAGCACCACCCGGCCGCGCTCTTCCAGCAGCGCCGCCAACCCAGCCCGCGCCCAGAGGCTTTCCGCAGCCACCAGCAGTTGGAGCTCGCTTTCCTGATCTAGCGCCGCTGTCATTGCCATCCACTCCACTTCTTTGCCCCTGTATACGAGTCCTTTCGCACTTCGTTGCCAATGTTGCTATAATGGCGCGCAATTAGAGACAAAACCATATTTGCGTGATCATTGCCACATCCAATAGTTAGCGATTTGGAATAAGGGGGTTAGCTATGGAAAGCGCGCAAATCATGACGCCGGATAAGAATGTGGCTAATACGCTCGACCTTTTGAGCACAGTATTCGCCGGTTATCCGAGGCGCGAATTCGCCATTCGTCTATGGGATGGCACGATATGGGAACTGTCTGGCAGCAGTGAGCATCGTTTCACCATTGTGCTCAATGGACCCTCAGCGCTGCGCCGCATGTTCTTCCCGCCGACCGAACGCAAGCTGGGCGAAGCTTATATGTTCGGCGACTTCGAGATCGAAGGCAATATGTACGAGGCAATCGACCTGGCCCGCTTCCTCTGGGAAGGCTGGACCTGGCCCGACACCCTGCGTCTTGCGTCGAAATTGCTGCGCCTGCCCTCGCGCGATCCGGGCGGCAACGACCAGATAGCGCACCTCTCCGGCGACCGCCATTCGGTCAAACGCGATAGGCAGGCGATCCAATATCACTACGATGTCTCGAACGAGTTTTACCAACTCTGGCTCGACCAAAAGATGGTTTACTCCTGCGCCTATTTTAAGGATCCGGAAGAAAGCATCGATGTCGCGCAGAGCCGCAAGCTGGATTACATCTGCCGCAAACTAAGGCTGCAGCCGGGCGACCGCCTGCTGGATATCGGCTGCGGCTGGGGCACCTTGATTATGCACGCGGCCGAACATTACGGGGTTGAAGCGCTGGGCATCACGCTGTCGGAAAAGCAGTTGGCGCTGGCGAATGAGCGCATTGAAGCGGCGGGTCTCGCCGACCGCTGCCGCGCCGAGCTGCTGGACTATCGCAATATCGACGAAAGCCGCCTTTTCGACAAGATCGTCAGTATCGGCATGGTTGAGCATGTCGGGCGGGAAAACCTGGACATCTACTTTGAAAAAGCCTACCGCTTGCTGCAGCCGGGTGGCGTCTTTCTGAATCACGGCATCACGCTCTTCCAAGCGCCAAGCGTCCCGCAATACGAAGCCAAGGACTCCTTCGTCCAGCAATACATCTTCCCCGACGGCGACAGCCAGCATATCGCCTACGTACTCGATGTGGTGGCCAGAGCCGGCTTTGAAGTGCGCGATGTGGAAAGCCTGCGCGAGCACTACGCGCTGACGCTAAGAAGCTGGTTGACGCGCTACGAGGCGAAGAAAGATGAAATCCTGAAGATGCTGGGACCAATTGGTTACCGGCGCTGGCGGATCTACCTGGCTGGAGCGCGCTGGACCTTTGAGTCGGGCTACAATTCAATCCACCAGGCGTTGCTCTATAAATCGGTCGATGGCAGAGGCGCCGGCGACCACCTGCCGCTCAATCGCGATGACTGGTATGTGGCTAGCTGACAGAAAAACCGCCTAAACGAGACGCGGCTGCAACTCCGCCATAAACACTTCGCTGATCCGCAGTTCGTAACGCTCGCGCGCGAGGAAATAACTCACGCTGTCGTAGCCGGCATTCTGCAGCATCGTCAGCGCTTTGTCGAAGTCAACGCCAACCCGGTGCGCATCGTGTGAATCCGAGCCGATCACGACGGGTATACCGCGCCGCGCCATCTCTCTCAGGATCTCCAGCCCCGGATTCATCTCGCGATAGGGCTTGTTCAAGCCGCTGGTATTCAACTCCATGGCGGTGCCAGCACGGGCGATGCGATCGAGCGCGCGGCGGATCGTATTCATGTGCTCGTCCACCTTGTACTGTGACGGATGCACAATCTTGACAATATCGGGATGGCTCAGGCAGTCGAACAGACCGCTTTCGGCCGCGTTCGCCAGATTGTCGAAATAGCTCTCTTCGTATTCCAGACGCGTCGAGCCCTCGAGGTACATCGCCTGGTATTCGTCCGTCTGTGGATGCACCGAGCCGAGGATGTAACTGAATTCGGCACGGCGATGCAAATCGTCGAGCCAGCCTTCCATGCCCGGCAGATAATCGCTCTCCATACCCAGCCGCACATCGACGCGCCCGGCATATTCGTCGCGCACCGCCGCCACCATCTCGATGTACTGCGGCAACTGATTGACCGTCATGCGTACCTTGGGGTTCCAGCCGAATGGCATCGGACTGTGGCAAGTGACGGTAACGCCCCGCAGCCCTTTACGTTCGGCTTGGGCGGCATAGTCAGCCAGCGGACCGCGCGCGTGCTTGCACAGCGTCGTATGCATATGCGAGTCGTATATATTCGGTTCGAAGGGCATGACATCTCCTGGCCGGCGCAAAACGCCGCCTATTCTGGTGGAGAAGCGGGGGGATGTCTATTGTGGGTTTAAGCTGACGCTGGCGGGTACGGGTGGCATGCGCCAAACCGACGGTAACCTACGCCCGTCCTTCGCAATTGCAGCGAATCGCAGAAGTATGGAATCGCGCAAGTATAATGGCTTTCATTGGTGCTAGGAAAGAAAAACAAATATGTCGAGGACGCGGATTGCTTTGCTCGGACTATTGCTCCTAGCCATGTCTATGGCGCAAGGAACTGTGTTTGCCTGCACTGACCCGTCATGGTTTACGCTGGACGAGCTACCGGAGACGGACCTATTGGTACGAGCGACTGTTGTCGATACTGACTATCGCAATGTCAACGCCGTTCTGCGCGTGAATGAATACTACAAAGGGGAAGGCCCGCAATATTTGCCCGTTGTCCGCTACCCGGTTGCCCTGGCCACAGGCTCGATTCTACGGTCATACGACACCGGCTGCCTATATTCTGGCTATGGCTATCACCGCTGGCGTCAGGGGACTTCGGGCTATTTTGGGCTGAAATCAAACGGGGACGGAACGTTTAGTGACTTGGTTTCCGGAACGGCGCACTTCTACGTCAAAGACGGCTATATGTTTGATGCATACAGCGAAGGTGATGTGCTGGAATTGACACAAACATACGGTGAAAAGCAGGTGGTCATGACCGAAAGCGAATTTGTCGAGTTGCTCCTGCAGGAAGGCAAGCGTGACCAGCCTTTGGTCTTGGACAGCTTCCTGGAAGCACGTTACCCATTAATGCGCTTCTTGATGTTCGAGACGGAGTACGGCACGCGCTATCAGTTGAATCCGGATCGCAGTGTCATCCGCTTGGCGGATGACGCGCCTATCGCAATCTCGCCCGATGGCGCGCACGTGGCCGTGCGGATTGACAGCGAGACGATTCGATTTCAGGACATTTGGCTCGATGACGCTTTCTACAGCGGCTGGTTTGCCGATCGTCCCCAAGTGCTGGTTTCTGGCAGGGATGTATTGTTCACGAAGAACAGCAATCTTGCTGCCGTCTGGGATGACAAGCAAATCACCGTCTTCATGTTCCACAACGCCTTAAACAGCATTCTAGGCGCAGGCGGCGTCGGCATGGGCATGAACATCTATAAGATCGCGTCCATGCAGTTGACCGAATGCGACGAGCCCGTGACAGTCAGTTGGAGTGACGACAGCTCGACAATCGCCTGGCAAGATCATGACAAAATATGGCGCTGGAATCTCTTTGACCAAGCTGAGCCGCAATTGATGCGCACGGTGACTGAACCACAGACAGAACGCTTGCTTGATCTTTCACGGACTGGTCGCTTCGTGAGAATTGGCTCCCCTGCTGGCTGGACACTTATAGACAGCCGAACAGGCGAACGTTATGAGCAAGCTGTCGTTTCTCCCAACGAGCAGATCCTCGGCTTCTTTCGCGGGAATCTGCCCGAGTCCATGACCTCGTGGGACGACGGACTGCGGGAGAACGCGGCATGTAGACCGCCGCTGCGCACAACCTGTGCAACGCTTCAATGGCAACATCCGGACAGCGTTGAGATTCATGTGTTCTCTCATGAACTCGAGATGCTGGGCACGTTTAGCTGCACAGAGGATGGTGCCTGTGATGTCGGTCCAAGCCCGTGGGACCCAGCACGGGGGCACAGTTTTAACATATTACGCCATTGGAATAAGTGGACAGACGATCTGCGCCAAGTGGTATATGACGCCTTGTATCGTCAAGTGGCGGTGTTGCGCGGCGATTATCAGATTGAGCTTGACTTCTATTATGGCGGCGATTTCACGGGCGCATTGGAGACAGACGTTGACAAGCTGGATTTCGTCAATCTCGAGGATATCCTTGACAGCCCTATCGCCTCAATCGAATGGGGGCAGCCGATCTTCTACGACACATTCATGCTGACTGCGACCGAGTATTTGCCCTAGCGCTCCCACCGCGACAGCCGACGCATCTGCCGTCGGCTGTCACAACTGTCTCAAACCAAGCCACACTTCCCGCCCTCAGCCCGTCGCCACCCGCACAATCTCCGAAATCTTGGCCTCAGTCGCCTCATCCAACTCGACAAAGAACCAGGCGCAGGGCATGAGTTGATCCGGCGCGCCCGCCTCGATGATGAAATTCGCCTTTTCGGTGAGACCAAACGTCATATATTCATCCACACGGAAAAAGCAGAGGACCGGACCATCCTTGGCGTAGCCGGGCATGCCGTACCACAATTTCGGCTTGAGATCCGGATTAGTCTCCACAATGATTTCATGCAGGCGCTCGCCTATAGATGTCAGGGGTCCAAACATCTGCGGGATCTTCTCGAGCACTGCGGCCAGGTTGTCGGCATCCTTCTTGGCTTTCTTGCTTGCCATATACAAGTCCTTTCAATTCGCTTAAGCGCTTATGCCTTCAAATTCGACAGCCGTGCCATGTGACGGCGGGTATCCCGGTAAAGCTCGCGATAAACCGGATAAAGCTCATCGTAGATCGCCTTCGCCTCGGCATTCGGCTCAATCCGCCGCTCAATCTTCACCCAACTTTCCTGCAGGGGACCCCAGTCGCTGAAGACTCCCGCCGCCATGCCCGCGATATAAGCATCCCCGTGAGCCGCGCCGATGATCTGCCGCGGCACGTCTTGCGGCAGTCCCGTCACATCACTGCAAATCTGCAGCCAGAGCGCGTCCTGCGCCCCGCCGCCGATCGCAACTAGTCGCCGTGGAACCGCTACCGCCTCCGCCATCACCTCGATATTGTGGCGCAATCCATAGGCGATGCCTTCCAGGCAGCTGCGGTACAAATGCGCGCGCGTATGGCTGAGCGTCAAACCGAAGAAGACACCCCGCGCACGCACGTCATTGATCGGCGTCCGCTCACCACTGAAGTAGGGCAGCGCAATCAAGCCATCCGCGCCGGGCGCTGTCTTCGCGGCCCGTTCCGCCAGCAACGCGAAGGCATTATCGCCGGACTGCTCCGCCTCAGTTCGCTCCTCCGCGGCCAGCTCATCGCGAAACCAAGCCAGCAACGCGCCGGATGTCGACATGCCCGCCGCCAGTATCGCCGCACCCGGCCCCAAATGCACCGATGCCCACAGGTCACGGTGCGCTCGATACTGCGCAGTCGTTTGAATTAGGAAGAGCGTCGTGCCGTACATCACCATCAAGTCGCCATTGGTCATGGCGCCGGCAGCGACCGCCTCCGCCAGCGCATCGGCCGTGCCAACCGCCACCGGTGTCCCCGCCGGGATCCCCGTTTCCGCGCCCGCCTTGGTCGTTACCGCGCCCGCCATTTCCGTCGACCAGGCTGTCTCCGGCAGCCACTCAAGCGGACAGACCTGCTCCACCCATTCCCGCTGCCACGCCAGCCGATTCACGTCGAAGAAGGGCGTGAAATAGGGCGCGACGTAGTTGTCGACCACGAAGCGGTCGGTCAAGCGGAAGACGAGGTAAGTGGCGGCGCTGACGATCTTGCGCGTCCGGCGGAATAGCTCAGGTTGATTCTTGCGAAACCAGAGTACCTTGGGACCGACCGACTGCGCCGAGAGCGTGTGACCGCTGCGCGCAAAGATGGCGTCTTCGCCCAGCAGGTCCGTCAATTCGTCGATCTCGTCGCCGGCGCGCGTGTCGATGCCGTAGAGGATGGCCGGACGCAGCGGCCGATAGTTCTCGTCCAGCGGCAGCATGGTCGGCGCGATGGCGCTGCAGCCGACAGCGGCGATGCGCGCCGGGTCGATTCCCGCTTGGCTGATCAGCGCGCGAGATATGAGACAGAAGTCATGCCACCAGACAGCATCGGCATCTTGCTCCGCCCAGCCCGGCCGCGGCATCTCGAAGCTGTGCGGCACACTGTGTTGGGCGATAATGCGTCCGTCCAACGTGACCAGCACACCCTTGGAGCTGGAGGTGCCGATGTCGATTCCCAGCAGCAAACGGTCATCCGCCATCAATTGAGCTCGACCGGCTGTCCCGTCCGCGCCGATTCTTCAATGGCCACCAGGACCCGCGTCACCAGCGCCGCTTCTTCGCCTGTCGCCAACACTGGCGCATCATCAACAACGGCATCGACGAAGCGTGCGATCGCCTCCAGCACATATCCACTCAAGCGCGCCGAATCGGCATCGAGCGTGAAACCCAGCGTATCGGGCAGACTGACTTCTTCGCGCGTGTATTTCTCCACCGTGCGATTGTCGGAGGTGTTGAGGTACATGGCGCCGTCGCTGCCCAGCAGCTCCATCTTGAGGTTGAAGACATTGGGCTCCGTCTCCGGCAGGATCCAGCTGTTCTCCAGCGTCACCACCGCGCCCTTCTCAAACTCGACGATGGCGACGTGGAAATCCTGTGTGTCGATGCCTTTCTCCCGCAAGACGCCCGACCGGCTGACGGCGTAGACGCGCCTCGGCTTGTCCTCCAGCAGCCAGCAAGACATATCCAGCGTATGGCTGGCCAGAAACCAAAGCGCCGAGCTCTGGCTCGCCCAGGGCAGCATCTGCGTTGGCACAAATGTCGTATTGCTCAAGCGGGCATAGATGTACTTCAAGTCACCGAGATCGCCCATCTGCACGGCCTGCCGCGTTGTCATGAAGGCCGGATTGACCCGATTGTGGAAGTCAACCATCAGCTTGACGCCCGCCTCATCAACCGCCGCCAGAATTGCCTCGGCATCCTCGACGGTGGTGGCCAAGGGCTTCTCCACCAGGATGTGCTTTCCTGCGCTCGCGGCCGCCACCGCGATCTCGCGATGGGCGAAATCGGGCGTGGCGATCGACACCGCCGCAATATCCTCGCGCGCCAGCAAGTCGCGATAATCCGTGTAAACATGCGGCACGCCATACTTGTCGGCAATTTCCCGTGCGCGCCCCTCGTTCAGATCACAAACGGCGACCAGGTCCGCCCGCGGCATGTGATGATAGACGTGGGCATGCCAGGCGCCGCCGACGATGCCGGTGCCGATCACGCCGAATCCAACTTTGGTCATGGTTGCTCCTCTTCAATGCGTAATATGTACATTTGTGCAATCAACTCGGTATATTCTGTAAAGACGCTGTTTTACACAAGGACCTGGAGGCTCGCGCCTAACGAAATTGGACTCGCAGGGAGAAAGTTGTGATGAGTGAGACGAACAGACGTTTTGTCAATGAGATAGTAAAATCTGATTTGGGCGTCATAGATTTCCACGTGTATTCTCACAGACACAGAAAATCACACAACACAACATTTCGCTAACTGCTAAAAAACTGAAGGGAAATTAGCTCAAAGCACGACGGTCTGTATTATGCAACAGAGAGCGAGAATAATAGAAGGTCACCTTGGGGATTCAGATATTCCCGCAGCGTTCAGGGATTATTTCAGTAACGAGCTTGGAAGATTCAACGATTAAGATAAGGAGTAAGAATGCAAGACATACGCTTCCGCAACTGAGCCTTTCCCATGTTGACAGCCTCGACATCCTGCGATGCATGAACAGTTGCAAAACGTGCAATTCGCGCAGGCGTCGCTTCAAATTTGTAATTTCAAAATGAAATAGTATCATACTGATATGATAACATACTGATATGTTAAGGAAGGAGTGAAACATGGCTCTAGCTCAGAATCTTGAGAATGACCCAGGCCGGCAGCCCAAATTGACCGGTGACGAGAATCGCATTGCCGAAGCAGTTGTAGCTGCCCTTGAACCGCGCTTCGTAGCAGTTGAGGAACGCATGGGTAAGCAGTTCGCAGCATTTGAGGAACGCATGGATAAGCAGTTCGTAGCATTTGAGGAACGCATGGATAAGCGGTTTGTAGATCACATGACCGAGATAGAGACGTATTATGCCGCCCGCGACAAACAACGAGATCAAAATATGACAGCGATAAAACAGGATTTTGAAACGATCCTCTCGATATTGGAATCGAATTCACAATGAGCGATCTTCAGACTCCAGGTGAGAAAGCAAACGAGAGTGGGGAATACATAGAGGTCGGGCCTCGTGGTGGTAAGGTTAGCGGGGGAAAGCTATACACAATGGACAAGAACAAAAGATTGCCAGCGGTACGTGCAGGAAACAAGCTAAAGCGTATCTCTCGAAAGAAGAAATTATAGAGAATCTTGTGGTAACACCCAAGCCCCGCACTTATGCGGGGCTTTTGCTTTTGCGCCACTATGCTGGTATCTCAGCATTCATGGCACTCACGCTTATGGTTCCGTTATCAATGAAAGTGCGCATAACGCGTTAGATAAAACTATTGCACCAGATTTAAGAGCCACGCTCCCGCCGAGCGCGCTATCCTTTCACCGCGCCGAATGTGAGTCCCCGGACGACATAGCGTCCCAACAACAAAAAGATGATCATGGGCGGAAGCATGGCAACAACGGCGGTCGCCGCGATATGGCCCCAGTAGACGCCGGTCGAGGCGAAAAAACTGATCGTGCCGACCGGCAGCGTCGTGGTACTCTGCTTGCTCAGCGCCAGCGGGAAGATCACATTATTCCAACTGAAGACGAAGGTGAACATCGACGTGACGATAATGCCCGGCAGCGCCAAGGGAATGATGATGCGGAAGAAGGCCGTAAAGCGATTGGCGCCATCAACCCAGGCCGCCTCCTCCAGATCAAGCGGCACCTCATCCATGAAGCTCTTCAGCAGCCACACCGAGAAGGGAATCGCCAGCGTTTGCAATGTCACGATCATCGCCCGATAGGTGCCCGACCAGCCAATGCGCGACATCAAGACGAAATAGGGAATGACAAACACAATCGGCGGCGCAATTAAGAGACTGATGTACCAGTTCATGATGAAGTCTTTGCCGCGCATGGCAAAGCGTGACAGGGCGTAGGCGGCCGCCAGCGCAAAGGGCAAACTCAGCAAGGTGGCGCCGCTGCTGACGATCAGGCTGTTGACCAACTGCGGCGCGTTTTTGCCCGGGTCGACGAAGGTGTCGCCGAAATTGCCAAAATAGGGTTCAAAGAATAGTTGCGGCGGCAAGTTGTAGGCTTCGCTGGGATGGCGGAAGGCCAGCAATATGAACCAGAAAATGGGTCCAAGAAAGAAGATCATGACCAGCGCCATCAGAGCGTAAATGACGACTTTGTTGCCTGTGCTCCGCCGCCACATGCGTTTACCACTCCCGCTTGCGAAAGATAAAAAAGAGATAGAGATTGATGATGATGCTGACGACAATCACAACCAGCCAGGTCATCGCCGCCGCCATGCCGATGTTGTAATTGACCAGCCCTTCCAGATATAGATTGAAGCTGAGCGTGCGCGATGATGTGCCCGGTCCGCCATTGGTGAGCACATAAACCAGATCAAAACTGTTGAATAGCTGCATGAAGCGGATCATCACCAAAAAGGCGGCGATGGGGCGCAGCAGCGGCAAGGAAATCGACCAGAAGAGCCGCCAGGGCGAAGCGCCATCCACCTGCGCCGCTTCTTTGATTTCCTCGGAAATTGACAGCAGGCCGGCATAGAGCACGATAGCGAAGAAGGGCGTCCACTGCCAGGTATCGACCAAGCCGATGGTGAGCAGCGCCGTGCCGGCATTGCCCAGAAACCCCTGCGGCGGCACCGGGAAGCCAATCCCATTCAGCAGCCAGGGCAGGACGCCGCCCTTCGGTTCCAGCAAGTAGCGGAAGAGAAAACCCGCCACCACCGGCGCCAGCGTGGTCGGCATGATCAACAACGCGCGGCACACGCCCATTCCGCGAAGATGCGTATGCAGCAGGGTGGCGATACCCATGCCGAACCAGAACTGCGCGAAGGTGCCCAGGACCGCCAGCAGCACGGTATTCTTCAGCGCCACGCTGAAGGGCGTGACCTGCAAGACCATTCGGTAGTTGTCCAAGCCCGAGTGGTAGAGCGGCACCGGGCTGGTCTGCAAATTCCAGAACCAGAAGCTGTTGCGCAGGGCGAAACCCAGCGGATACAAAATCAGCGCCAGCAGGATAATGACCGATGGCGCGAGCAGTAGGTATGGCAGTCGCCTGTTGAATGCGTAGCGGTTGGGCACGCCAAGAGCTCGTAATGTCGAAATCATCGTAGGGGCGACCCATTAGGTCGCCAATTAGGTCGCCCGTCTGCGGACTGGTACTATTTTGGGCGACCCAATGGGTCGCCCCTACACGTGGCTGACTGAATCAGCGGGTTTTACATCCCCGACAAACTGGCGATCAGCGCCTTGGTATTATCCAGCGTGTCATCGAAGCTCTCGACGCCATACGGGATCATCTGGTTGCCGCTCAGGATGTTCTGGAAGAGCGTCTGCGTCGTTTCCAGCGCTTGCTCCGGTGAGACGCCGCCGCTCATCGCCTGGTTAATCTGCAAGCCGTAAACGCCTTCCAACGAGGTGTAAATCGGCGCCGGCGGACGAACCACCTTGCCATCGCCCAGCTTCATCATCTCAAGCTGCGTATCGAGGAAGGGATAGATCGCGTTCAAATCGGCATCTTCGTAATTGGACTTGCGGCTGAAATCGGCGAACTGATAGCCCTTGACATTGACCTGGCCCATTGCCTTTTGCGCTTCCGAGCCGGTCGCCCATTTGATGAACTGCCAGGCGGCATCCTGATTGGCCGAAGTCGACGGCATGCCCAGCGACCAGCCACCCAGGCTGACCACTTGATCGCCACCGGCTGTCTGCGTCGGCAGCACGGCGGTCTCGAACTTGTCGACCACCGGCGAAGGCGTACCGGTCAGATAGCCCTCGTTGTTGACCAGGTAGAAATACGGCGTCCAGTGATAGAACATACCGATATCGCCTTGCGAGAAACGCGTGCCGGCATCAAACCAGAGATAGTTGATCGACTCCGGCGGCGACCAGCCATAGAGGCGGATCCAGTCGTTGAGCGCCGCGACATTCGATGCGCTGTTGATCGTCGGCGTAAAGTCCCAGGGCGCCTCGGGGAATTGCGTGAACCAGCGCGTGCCGTAACTGGCGGAGAGCTGGCTGTACATATGCACCACCGGTACCGGCTGCGCGCCGATGACGGTCGTGCCGTACATGCTCGTGCCATCCAGGTCCATGCCGTTGATCTGGCCGAGGATGCCGAAATAGTCCTCCCAGGTCCAGTCGCCGGCATCCGCCACCGATGAGGGCAGCGGATCAAGCCCGGCCGCCTCAAACAAGTCGGTGCGGTACATGATGCCCTGCCCGTATGAAGCGATCGGAAGCGTCCAGACGTGATTGCGCCAGGTGCTCAGCGAATACAGGCATTCGGGCACAAAGTCATCAATGTGAGCATCCGAGTCCATGCCGATGAAATCATCGAGTGAGCGAATCCAGCCGTTATCGGCGTACTGGCTGATCCACATCTGATCGACGGCGATGACATCAGCATCGGCGCTTTGCGTCAGAAATGCGTTGACCAGGCGCGCCTGCAAAGCCGTATAACCAAGCGACTCGATATTGACGCCAATGCCGGTCGCCTCGGTGAATTGATTGGCCACGCTCTGCAGCGCCAGATCCCAGGGATCGCCGACCGTCAAAACGTTAATCGTGGTGTCGGTCTGCGCGGCGACACGGGCCAAATTGCCCAGCGGCGTCGCGCCCGCAATGGCTGCGCCGGCTGCGCCACCAGCCTTGAGAAAGTCTCTACGGCTAATTCCTTGCTTGGACATTATCAACTCCTATTCTTCAAATGTGTAAAGGTCTGCGGCATGCGTTCAAGATTCGATAGACACCTCCCTCCGGATGCTCAGATCAATAATTTCCCGTCTTGCATGACCCGTTTCCCATCGATGGTTACAGCGCCGCCCGCGCGCAGATCCTTGACCAGGTCCCAGTGGATGCTCGACTGATTCACACCGCCGCATTCGGCATAAGCGCGGCCAAGAGCCAAGTGAATCGTCCCGGCTATTTTTTCGTCATAGAGTATATCCTTGCAAAATCGGTTGATGGATGGATTCATACCAAACGCAAACTCGCCCAAACGACTTGATCCCCCATCCGTCTCCAATACACGCCAGAGGTAGTCCGCGTTGCTTGAGGCGCTCGAGTCGATCAGTTCGCCTCCCCGCCATTCCAGCCGGATGTCGTGCACCATCACCCCTCCAAAGACGCCCGGCAGCTCAAAATGGATCTTCCCATTGACCGTATCGTTGACCGGCGCCGTATAGATCTCGCCATCGGGCAGATTGATCTTGCCATCAAAGACGCCCCACTGACGCCCGGCGACCGAAAACTCCAGATCGGTTTCATCGCCGGCGACGATGCGCACGCGGTCCGCCCCCTGCAAGCGAGCCGCTTGCTCACGCCATTGAGCTGCAGCCGCCTCGTAATCCAACAGACAAGCGGCGAAGAACATCTCTTCCAGTGTTTCCAGGTCGGTCTCGGCTTGCTGCGCCAGCGGCTCATTCGGTACGGCAACCAGACACCAGCGCGTTTTCTCCCAGCGCAAGGTCGACACCTTTCCCTGCGCCCGCTGATTGGCCGCCAGCACGGGCGCGGAAATATCGCTCATCCGCTGAGGATTGCTCGCCCCGCGCAAGCCGAAATAGACATCTGCCCATTCCATGCCGTAAGCCTCGATCTCCGGCACCCAATGCTGCTGTTCGGCATTGCCGAATTTCAAGAGTGAATGGCGCAGATCCTCCGACAGAAACTGGATCTGCGGGTAGGCGCCGGCTTTGATGCAGGCTTCGTACACGGCCTGCGCCAGCGGTAATGACGCCGCCTCGACCATGGCGATCATGACGCGCTCAAGCGGCTGCACCGCCGTCGAATACCCCACCAGAACTTCGGCGACTTGGCGCCAGCGCGGATCCATCGCCTCAATCTCCACGAACCGACTTGGCGATACCCATGAATTCGCGCACCCGTTCGACATCGACTGCGTTCCAGATATGCCCGTCGCGTTTGAAGGCGGTGCCAGTTACCGTGCCATCGGCGATCGCCAGCGTCTCGGCCAGGTTGTCAGCGTTGACGCCCGTATTGGCGAACACCGGCGTTTCGGGCACGGCGTCCTTGACCTGCTTGAGGGTCTCGCTAGAGGTCTCCGCGCCGGCGGTCAAGCCGGAGACGCAGAGGGCATCAGGCTGCGCCACGAAGACGGTCGACTTGGCGATATCGACCACATTGCGATTCGACAGATAGACCGCCGATTCCGGCACGATATTGAAAAGCAGCTTGATATGCGCGCCCCCGACGGCATGCTGATGGCGGATGACCTCGCCACAATTGGTATTCCACAAGCCGAAGTCGCTGGCGTAGACGCCGCTGAAGATTTCGCGCACAAAGCTGGCGCCGGTCGCCATCGCCACATCGATCGACGCCTTGGGATCCCAGAGCACGTTGACGCCGAAGGGACGATCTATTGCGGGTCGCAACTCGGCGATGACGCGCGCCATGCAGGCGATCGTGATCGGCTCGACCTGCGTCAGATAGGGCAGGCTCGCTTCGTTGGAGAACATGATGGCATCGACGCCGCCGGCTTGCAGGGCCTGCAAGTCCGCGCGCGCGCCTTCCACGATCCAGTCCATGCCCTTGTCGCCGTCATAGCCGGGGTCGCCGGGCAAAGCGCGTAGGTGGCACATGGCGATGATGGGTTTACGCGTGTTGAAGTGGGTTTCGAGCCAGGACATGAGGTGTTCCCATGCTGGTGGCTATTGAGAGGCAGTATAGCATGAAGGTGGGTTTGGGGCGAAAGAGGCAGTTTATTCACCACAGAGACAAAGAGGGCACAGAGTCTAAGCGACATGCGCCGCAACCCCATATCCCTTAAGTCGATTGGCGACTGCGCCACATTATGACCTAGAGATTGAGAACATCATCGGGAGATGAAAAGTGGGATTATGGAGACGGGACGGCTCTATACCGTTCCGGCTCCGCACACGAGTGATGACACCGCATTCGTCGCCCACCACTCGAACAGCTCCGCTATTGTTTTCCCATGTTCAACTACGAAACCATGCTCTAGATCTATGTCCACCACCATCTCTAATTCCCTGCTGACACACTCCTGCTCTACACGCACGTACGCGTAACACCCATCATCTATCGTCGGCCAGCGATCCTCATATCCTTGGTGGATGTGGCAGGCCTCATGCACGAGTACGCTCGCTAGTCTCATCGGTGACACAAAAGTATCTTCATGGATGAATACGCGCTTGTCCGGCCATCGCGCCTTCGACCTGCCAGGTTCGCAAGGTCCGCATGGTTCGACGGTGTAGCGATATCGCTTAACATACCGATACCAGTGCGGCGCTTCCTCACGCAAGTACGACCGACCCATTAATATCTGCGCTACAAAATCGGTGTCTCCCTCGATGATAAGCGGCCTCACAGGCGTAAGCGAGGATGGGTCCGGTACCGGGATAGGTTCCGCAGTGAGATTATCGGCAAGCATCCAGCCGTCTTGCGTCTTCGCCCAGCAGTCCCCTCTCACGGGCAGCGAGTTCGTCACCGGGAAACCATCCTGGCTCCAACTCGCACTTATCGCGCGACCGTATAAGCCGGGCTTTTCGCGGATAACCGTGAGCCTCTTGAGATAAGCGTAACCGTGCGGAAAGCAACCGTCGTACGCCGATGCGCGACTGCTTAAGATGATAAGAATTACAGCGAAGACAAATGAAATGAGTGCTGTGGACTTCAAAGGGTTACTCCTCGGGCATAAGAACTAACGTTCAGTATATCACGAAAGAGCAAGAAAGGAAGTTCTGCTGTAAGACCCAACAAACCAAACAACAACGTGGAATTCCCTGAATTATAGTTCAGAAATGGGCTGTTCACGACAGAAACAAAGAGTCGCCGATAGGACGCCCAGATCGTCGGGCCTGTCTGTATCAGTGCTGTCGGCTAGCTGATCGGATTCTCCACCCGCGGCTGACCCAGATACTGCCGCTCTTCCTCGACGATCTCCGGATCCAGCTTGACGAACAACGGCGACGGCGCCCGCAGCCTCTGCCCCGGCTGCAACGCACTCTTCGCCCACTTCCCAATCGCCCCGCTCCCATCATAAACCAGAGCCAGGTGATCACGGGTGTCTTCGCTGTAGTTCTCGATATTTAAGTCGCCGAAAAGCTGCCCGTCGTAGCCCAGCATCTGGTGGACTTGCTGCGAGCTGAAAGGCGTGAACGGCGCAAACAAAACCTTCAGATTGTCGATGCAGCGCAGCGCCGTGTAGACCGCGCGGGCGGCGTCGGCGGGATCGGCCCTGAGCGTCTTCCAGGGTTCGCGCTCGTTGAGCCAGCCATTGACCTCGCGCGCCAGCCCCAGCGTCTCTTCCAGCGCCTCTTTGGGCCGCACCGCTTCCAGCAGCGCGCCCACCGACTCAAAACCCGCTTCCGTCTTGGCGATGATCGCCTCGTCCGCCGCCGTCAGTTGATCGTAATCCGGCGCCGTCCCATCGAAGCGCTTCCAGGCGAAACCCAGCATGCGATTCACCAGATTGCCCCAAGCCGCCAGCAACTCATTATTGACCCGCGCCAGGAAACCCTCCCAGGAGAAGTCGCTGTCCTGCCGTTCAGGAAATGTCCGCGCCACATAAAAGCGCACGGCATCGGCTTGATAGCGCTCCAGCAGATCGGGCAGCCAGACCGCCCAATTGCGCGAGGTCGAAAATTGCTGACCCTCGATATTCATGAATTCATTGGCCGGCACATCGTAGGGCAATTGCAGCGGCACTTCGCCGTAGACCGCATCGGCTTCGTTGTAGATGCCGTCAATGCCGAGCAGCTCCGCCTGCCAGATGATGGTGTGGAAGGGGATATTGTCCTTGCCGATGAAGTTGTAAATCTTGGCATCCGGGTTATACCACCATTTTTTCCAGGCATCCGGCTGGCCGATGTTCTTGGCCCATTCGATGCTGGCGCTGAAATAGCCCATGACCGCGTCAAACCAGACGTAGAGCCGCTTGTCCTCCCAGCCGTCCAGCGGCACGCGAATGCCCCAGTCAATGTCACGCGTGATCGGCCGACCGCGCAAGCCCTCTTTGACGAAATTCTGGCTGAAGCGGCTGACGTTCGGCCGCCAATGATGCTCATGTTCCGCCAGGTACTCCAGAATCTGCTCGGTGAACTTGCCCAGGTCCAGGAAGTAATGCTCCGATACGCGCTGGACCAGCTTGTCCGCCGGATTGTTGCGGCTGTGCGGATCGATGAGTTGAATCGCATCCATCAAGTTGCCGCAGTTGTCACATTGATCGCCGCGCGCGCCCGCATACTTGCAGATGTAACAGGTGCCTTCCACATAACGATCGGGCAGGAAGCGCTTCTCGCTCTCGCTGTACAGCAGCGTCTGCTCCTCTTTGTAGAGATAGCCCCGATCCAGCAATGTCGTGAAGATGTCTCGCGCCACCCGATGGTGATTCTCCGTATCGGTATGCGTGAACAGATCGTAACTGACGCCGACCTTCTGCTGCGTCCGCAGAAAGCGCTCGTGATAATGCTCGAACACCTCAAGTGGCGTCACGCCGCGCCTGTCCGCCTCGACCGTGATCGGCGTGCCATGACTGTCAGACCCGCTCACCATCAACACGTGATTGCCTCGCAACCGGTGATAGCGGGCAAAGATATCCGCCGGCAGGTAGGCGCCCGCCAAATGGCCGATATGCAGGTCGCCATTGGCATAAGGCCACGCCACCGATACATGAATATATTCTGCTGACATGATACGATCTCCCAATAACAGATCTCTACAAGCCCGCTTCAGTTTTGTCACCCGCCGCTACAACAAAAAAACCGCCTGTCGCTGACAGACGGTGTTGAGCTGCGGAGTCGCGATGACTAGATATGCCACAACGACCGTCTGTCGGTCGCAACGCTTGGCATCGGCATAGCCATGTGGGTTGTCAGATATGCATTCATGCGCGCAGTGTAACATGGGATGCGACAGGGCGTCAAGCTGGCTAGCGCGGCGCAATCACGCGCCAAGTGATGGCTGGCGACCGCCCCGTTACTCAACTATAATACGCGCCGCAATTGCCATACAGGCAAGATACGCGCCGGCCCGTTTCAGCGCGGACGGCCGGTCATAAAGCGGGACTGACATTGAAATCGCATCAAGCGCAAACATCTAGCTATGCCCAGCCGCCAAACAAGCGGCGGGGTCTCGGCTGCCTGATATGGGGGATCCCGCTGTTGGTCGGTCTTTGCCTGTCGGCTTTCGTCGTACTCGGCGCGATCTATGTCGGCTGGTCCTCGGGTGTCGCGACCGCGCAGGCCAATAGCACCGGTACAGCTGAGGCGGCCCTGCAGCGCCAGTGCGAACGCGTCCCGCTTGACCTGGCGACTGGCAATCTGGGATTAGCCGAGACGCGGCTGAAGGCGCTGGCAAGTGAGACGCCCGCGCCATCTTGCTTGCATGCCTTGATCATAATGGCGACTGCAATGGCGCCGACTGCAACGACATTCGCATTGCCCATCCGGCCAAGCCCCACTGCCCTGCCCACTTTCGCGGCCACAAACACTATTCCAGCAACCATTCTGACCGCAGCGCCCGTGACCGACATCGTCGGCAACAACGCCGGCGTCGTCTATGATTTGGACGCCTTGTTGGCTGAAGCGCGAAACGAACTCAGCCAGCAGAATTATTTGGACGCCATTGATACGCTCGATGCCATCATCAGCGTAGACGAGGACTTCCAAAGCGAGTTGGTGCGCCGCCTGTTCCTCGAAGCGCTCAAATTCCAGGCTCAAGCCCTGTTTCGCAGCGGCAAATTGTCCCAAGCCATCGTACTGACCGGGCGCGCTGAAACGCTCGGCAGCATCGAAAGCTTGCAATACGAGCGATTCATCGCGCTCCTCTATCTAGACGGTCAGCGGCTCAAGGTCACGAACCCGGCGGAAGCCGTGCGCCTCTTCAACCGAATCGTGTACGAACAGGGCCTGGCTAACTACATGAATGGGGACGTGATCGCTGAAATGCAAGAGGCGCTGCGGAATTACGCCGACGCCTTTGCTTACCAGGGCGAACCCTGCCGGGCGCGGGATCAGTACGACGCGGCGCTTAATCTCCATCCGACGCGAGGACTCATCAGCCGGGGCGAATTGACCAATAAGCGGCAGGAGGCGGCACAAGCCTGCGGCGACCAACCCTTATCGCTGACAACTGCCGACACTAACGTTGCCGACGGTACGCCATTGCCCATTGGCGTGCGCTCGCGGTAGAGTCCGGCGCCTGACGAGCAAACCATCAATGTTAATTGTCTTTTACAATTCTAAGGTGTTTCTCATCTGTCGTTACGAATTTGTTAGTAATTTCTTTTAGAATTGACTTGTACGAGGTGAGATGTCTATCGTCATTGGATCATGCGCCAGCTAAGACAGCCTGGCGTAGTTCCACTGAGATCGTCAAGCCTTGTCCGAATCGGGTGCCTGTTGCGTCTCCCCCCTTCGCGAGAGGCATCCTTTTCATACGGCCAGAACCAGCACGCGCCAATACGACACCGCAGTTCATCGATGGAGAACCCGCTTAACCCGACCTGCCCCTGAGCTGAATTCTAGTAGTTTCAGAGAATCTTGTGCGAAATTCAGACCGGCTGCATCGGCTTCTAGCATCCGCGGCTATCGGTGAATGACGCAGCCTACTTTTCCCAGCGTTCGATGATGGTGGCTGTCGCCATACCACCGCCGCAGCACATCGTTTGCAGACCGTAGCGCCCGCCCGTCGTTTCCAAGGCGTTGATCAAGGCGGTCATCAGCCTCGCGCCGGAACCACCAAGCGGATGTCCCAACGCGATAGCGCCGCCGTGGATATTGACCTTTTCCATGTCGCCGCCAGTGTCCCGCTCCCAAATCCGCGGGACCGAGGCGAAAGCCTCATTCACTTCGAAGACATCAATATCATCCATATCCAAGCCGGCGCGCCGCAGCACCTTCCGCGTCGCCGCAATCGGACCCGTCAACATCAAGTGCGGATCGCTGCCGACTGTCACCATCCCGATGAGCCGCGCGCGCGGCCGCAACCCTAACTGCCGCGCCCGCTCCGCCGTCATCACCAGCACGGCCGCCGCGCCATCGCTGATCTGGCTGCTGTTGCCGGCTGTGGTCACACCCCCGGCCGTGAATACCGGATCCAGCGCCGCCATCTTTTCCAAGGTGGTCGACGGTCGTATGCCCTGATCGCGATCAACCCAAATCAGATTGTTCTCATTATCGACACCCTGTATCGGCGCTATCTCCCGCCGCAAGGCGCCGGCTTCAGTCGCCTGCCAGGCTCGCTGATGGCTCTCCAATCCGAGCGCGTCCATCTCGAGTCGCGTGATGCCCCACTTCGCCGCGATCTCGTCCGAAGCGATACCTTGCGGGATCATGTAGTAGGCTTCCATGATCTCATCGGTGAAGGGTGACGCGCCGCCGCTGCCCAGGCTTGAGCCCATCGGCACGCGCGTCATGCTCTCCACGCCACCGGCGATGACGACGTCCGCTTGCCCCGATGCCGTCAGTGCCGCCGCCAGGTGGATGGCTTGCTGGCTGCTGCCGCATTGAAAGTCGACTGTGGTCGCCGGCACTTCAATCGGCAGCTCGGTATCGAGTACCACATTACGGGCGACATTCATCGTCTGCTCGGCGACCTGGCTGACACAGCCCAAAATGACATGATCAACGCCGGCTTTGTCCAGCGCCGTCCGCTCATGCAGCGCTCGCACGACATGCGCGCCCAGCTTGACTGGATGTTGTTCGCGCAGCCAACCCTTCCGTTTGCCCAAGGGCGTGCGGATGGCGTCCACAATTACCACCTCTGTCATGGCGATTCGCTCCTTCTGCCAGTTGTCCGTAATATACCAGATACGGCAGAGCCTCGGCTACGAGAGTAACCGATAGGGCGTTTCCCACTACAAAACAAAAATCGGGAGGCAAGCTCCCGACAATGAATTCCAACCAGCGATGCTGTTCGCGATTGTCTAGATCTGAGGCTGCGGCTCGCCAAATGCCGCTTCAAACTCATGGCCCAACTGTCGCAGCGCTTCGACCGCGGCCTCGTGCGTCTTGTCATGACTGTGATCCGCAAAGTCGAGCAGCGCTTCAATCGCGCGGGGATCGCCAATCTTGCCAAGAGCCTGCGCCGCGTGATAAGGGGTGAGAAAGCCGGGCGCTTCCAATGCCCGAATGAGAGGTGAAACGGCACGGCCGTCTTTCAGCTTGCCAAGCATCATTGCCGCTCGTCCGCGCACTATCAGGTCTTCCTGACCGTTGCCCACAATATTGATCAGGGTGCGCACTGCCTGTTCGCCGCCCACCATGCCGAGCTTCATGACGGCAGTCCGCCGCATGTCTTTGTCGACACCCCGTAATTCGGAGAGGATGGCTTTTACTTTGAATTCATTTTCCGGGTCAATCATTGGCGTCTGCCTTTCGCCTGTAAAGAAACTTCCCCCTAAAACAATCGACCAAGATCCGACTCATTAACCACAACTCAAGGCTGGCGGCGACTTTCGATTCATCAGGCGATTACATGTTCTGCCTCATTTGAGTAGCCTGCGCTATTCTCTCTGTGACGTCCACCGCTCGCACACCGCGTCGACGCCATATACCCTATTTATATCTTACCGCGTCTTCTGCCATTCTCCCACCTGTGTGTTGCTTGAAATTGAGCGGAATGTACAAATGCGTTTGCGTTCCGCCTCGCTACTACTGGCAAATAGCCATCATACTGGCGTTCGCGCTGATCAATTCGCCGGTTCGGACCGAACGACCCCCAACTGTCCCTCGTGAATGCGATAGACGCGATCGGCATATTGAACGATTTCGCTGCTATGCGTCGCCATGATCAGCGTCTTGCCCGCCTCACGAGTCAGGCGGAGCAGCAGACTCAATACCTGCCCTCCGGTATCGTCATCCAGGTTGCCGGTCGGTTCATCCGCCAGCACAATCTTCGGCTTATGCAGCAAAGCCCGAGCGATGGCGACGCGCTGCTGCTCGCCGCCGCTGAGCTTGTCCGGAAAGGTCTCGGCACGGGCCGCCAACCCGACCTGCGCCAGCAGATTCACTGCTCGTGCCTCCGCCAAATTGCGCCGCGAACCACCCAATTCCTGCGGCAGCGTGACGTTTTCCAGAACCGTCAAAGTCGGGATCAGATTAAAGAATTGGAATACGATGCCAATATGGTCTCGCCGAAACAGCGTCTGCTGTCTGTCACTGAGCGCGCTGATATCCGTGCCTTCTATCAGTATGCTGCCGCTATCCGGCTGATCGATGCCGCTGAGCAAGTTAAGCAGCGTGCTCTTTCCGCTGCCACTAGCGCCCAGCACAGCCAGGAATTCGCCCCGGTAAATGTCGAGGCTCACGCTTTCCAAAACGTGCAGCCTGCGATTACCTTCATCGTAGGTCTTGTACAGATCACGGATCTGAACGATGAGCCCGTCTCGCATTGTCAGCCTCGATATCACCGCGCCAAGCGCCTCAAGTTTATCCCAGCGAGAAGTATTTGGAAGCAAGTATCCCCTTCCGGCAGCATGGTAAAGCAAAGCGTCGGGATATCGTCGGGTGTCTATAAATGCAATCTCGTTTTCGTTCCCGGATTATGAGACTGCGCCACTACCAGATGCGAATAAAACAGATTTCCTATATTATAGAGACATCGGAGTCTGCACTGACGGAACCACAGACGGCACTTTCTTCAGGAGGCACAACAATGAAACGAGCTAGAATTCTGACCAGTCTTGTCTTCACCATGTTGATGATGATTCCGCTGGTGTCCGGGCAGGACAGCGCCAATGTAATCGAACCCCAGGATCAAGACATGATGAATCCGGCGGCGCAAATAAGCTTTCCGCCACCGGTTTACGTTGTTCGCGACAGTGTCGATATCCGCGGCACGGTCACCATGCCCACCATGCGCAACTTCTTCATCGAGTTTCGTCCGCTCGAGCTCGATATGGACATGAGTACCGATGAAGAGGCGCTTGACAACCAATGGTTCCCAGCGACCTTACCGCGCATCGAGCCTGTTGAGGACGATGTCTTGGGGACGTGGAATACCGTGACGCTGCGTGACGGGCTTTATGAAATCCGCTTGACCATCAATACAGGCGGCGAAATGCCCGAGTACGTCCGCGTCAGCCCGATTCGTGTGGAAAACAACCCGCCGGAATTTGTCGCAGAACAGCAAATGATGGCTGAAGAAGAAGAAGCCGAGCCAACTGTAGATCCCGAGCCTGTGGCGACGCCAGATCCCTCGCCACGAGTCGTCGCCATCGTCAGCAGCAACGTGCGCGCCGGCGACTCCACTGGCTATGCTGTGATTGGCCACCTGCTAATAGATGAAACCGCCAAGATTAGGGGCATCAGCGCCTTCCGGTCAGGCTGGTTCTATATTGAGTTGGCGAACGGGCGTACCGGCTTCATTCACCCCAATCTCGTGCAGATCGAAGGCGACCTAACGAACTTGCCGCGGATTAATCCACCGCCGCTGCCGCCCACTGCCATTCCTATTCCCACCGTCCCACCCGTCGTGGTGCAACCCGTAGCACAGACCAACGTCAACCTGCGTATCACAAAAGTCGTGATTAGTCCGCACCCGGCGAAATGTGGCGAGGCTTACCGCATCGATGTGACCGTACAAAACAACGGCACCGCCCAGTCGGACCGGGGCGGCATCATTGAGGTCAAGGATTCGCACGCGGATAGCGGCACATTGGTTGAAAGGACCGTTATCGGTTTCGGCGCCCTGCCCGCGGGCGCGTCGCAAACTTACTTCGGCCACATCACTGCGAGCACCTACTACAAAGAGATGCACCACATCAATCTGTATCTTGACGCCAACAATGAGGTGGCGGAAAACAACGAAGGCGACAACCACTCCGCCGCGGCGGCCTACGTTCTCAAGAAAGGCAATTGCGGCTAGACGTAGAATTCCGGAGCGGAGCGGGATCAGTCTCGCTCCGCTTTGCCTCTTTTCAAGATGGTATAGCGATTGAGTTTCCCCCCGGCGCCATCCGCGCGATAGTCGGCAATCAGCGCCAGGCCGGTCGCGCTTATGAGGGCTTCATGCTCGGCGTCATCAATGTAATGGCAATAGCGCAGCGCGCGCGCGCCGCGCCGCCAATCCAGTAAGTAATCGTGTTTCTCCACTTTGATATCTGCAGGCCAGGGCACAATTCGCTCGCGAAAGCGCGCCTGCTCGTAAAAGCGCCAGGCGGCCAGCACCAGATAACCGCCCGGGATGACACAATCCGCCGCTGCGGCAAGCAGATTACGACGCCCTTGATAACCCGGCATGTGATGCAGCAGGCCGAAAAGCGTAACCAGTTGCGCCTTTCGCTCGGGCACGCCTTCAATGACAAGATCGTGCTCCAGGAGTTCGGTCTGGATGCCCGTCTGCTCCGCTAGCGCGCGGCAGGCGGTCGCCAGCAATGCGGCGCTGCTGTCGATGCCGCAGTACGTAAATGCAGTCGCCTGACTTCGCGCCAAAAAGAGCGCAAGTCGTCCGTTGCCGCAGCCCAGATCCAGCACGGATCGAATTGGCAGGTCCATGTCAACAAGCATCCGCAGCCAACCCGGCCAAGGGCGCTGGCGCGTCGCGTCAAACTCGCCGGCGGTCTGCCGGTAGAAGTCCCGATTGATCTCATTGAGACGCTGTTGTGTCGCTCGATCCATCACGTTTACACAAGTTGAATCTCGTCCACTTTGGACTAGAAAATCTGACAGGCGAAAGCGTAAGAATCAGCACCTAAAGTACGTCTATAGTACGGCAAGCGATGATCCTCTTTCATCCATCATTTAGTACCAAGATCGGCTTCTTCTTTTTTGGCGTTTGCAGGCGCGCCAGCCTGATATTAACGCTCCCGCCTCATGATATGCTATAGTGTTCATAGATGGTAACTCACCGTTGTTGCGGGGATTCAATACGTGTGCAGCATAGATGACTCTTATTTTTCGTAGTCGAATGCAAGTTCGATGTTTCCGCGAAGCGAGCAGCTCGATCATCCATTGAGTGGCAGCGCGGAAACCTTTGCCGCCGCACGTAAGCATTAAAGGAAAAGCAATGATAGAGCCGCATAACTTCCGCAACCACTTCAACGAAGGCCGAAGCAAGTTCCAGTCGATGCACAACAAGGTCTTCTGGCAAGAGGTCCTCAACCACCTTTTCCGCCGTCACAATGAATTGATGAACTTCGATGAGATTCGCAGCCGCCTTCATTTGCATGAGGAGCATTACGAGGGCGTACACGATGTGCCTCTTGACAACATCGTGGGCAGCGTCGGACGCTACAAGGATTTCACGGCGACCTTCCTGCCCAAGAACAGCAAATTGCGCGATCGCTGGAGCCGGGTTTACGCCTTGGCGAACAGCCTCGAAGGACCGCCACCGATAGAATTGTACAAGGTCGGCGATGCCTATTTCGTGCGCGATGGCAATCACCGTGTTTCGGTAGCGCGCCAGCTCGATGCCAAGACCATCCAGGCGCACGTCATTGAACTGCCTACGACTGTCCCGCTCCGGCCCGGCATGAGCGAGCTGCAAATGGCGGCGGCCGAAGCCTACGCCAACTTTCTGGACGAGACCGGCTTATCGCGTCGTGTGCCCGATCACGAATCGATCGAGCTGACCGAGCCGTCGCGCTATCACGAGTTGATGGCTTACATCTTCCTGCACGAACGCGTGATGGAAAAGCTCGAAGGCCATGCGCTAACTACCGAGGAAGCCACCGCCGATTGGTATCACACCATCTACCAGCCGGCCATTGAGCTGATCCGCAAGCACGACGTGATGGATTTGCTCAAGGGCCATAAGACGGCGCGTACCGAAGGCGATCTCTACCTCTGGTTAATGAACAACTTGCTGGACTTGCGCCATCAGTTTGGCGACCAATCGCCGATCAAATCATTCAGTGGCGCGCTCACCTCGTATCTCGAGGAGGAGCACGTCGATGTGCCGGAAGCCTTGCGCAGCGAAGACGATGAATCCATCGTGCTGACGCACACGCAAGCCATGGACGTCGTACTCCAGCAGCGCCAGAAACGCCTCGCCGAAGACGACACGTCGGATTCCGACGCGTTGATATCCTGAGAGGCTTCGCTCAGCAGTCCGAAATGTCTATAGCGGTAATCCGCATGAAGGCGACTTCCTGCTGATTCATATCCAGCGGATAATCGCCTTCATCGTCATGAGATGATTCCAGAATGCGATACGCCTTCTTGATGTAGTCGCGCACTGTACTCTCACCGATACCCATCTCATCGGCGACCAGTCGCTGCGGCATGCCCTCCACCGCAAACAGCTCGATCGCCTGACGCACGCGCTTTGTCATACCGAGGTAGCACCGCGGTCCCGCCAGGCACTTCGCCCGGCGCAGTCGCGCATGCGATAATTTCCGGCTGTCATCCTTAACACCGGCGCTGATGAGAATCTCGCGCTCCGACAGGGAACAGGCGTGGCAAATCGCCCAGGCGATGTGTATCCGCACATCCTGCTTGAGAAGATAAGCGGCGGCGCCAGCCTCGGCCGCCGCGTGAATCAGGTCGAGATCGGCAAAGGGCGCCAGACAGATGACGTGCAGCCCTTCGATCGATTCACGCAAGCGCATGATCGTCGCCTGCTGCAATACTGCGCCACCAAGCTGGTTCGCATCCAGCACAATTACATCCGGCAGCTCAACATCGGCCGCCTCCTCGCGCAGGGCCCAAAACTCGTCGAGATTAGCAAACTTGCCGATCATGCGCGTTCGCCGATCCCAGGCGAGATAGGCGTTGATCGCGTGCCGCGCGTAGAAGTCGCTGTCGACCACGACGACTTTGTAGTCAATACTGCCGATTTCCAACATGATAGATGTCCTTTGTTGCCTTGGACCCGCGCTGTATTCTAGCGCCGTCGAGTTTGCGTTCGCCAACCTGTGGTTCTATTGCAGATTCGAAAACCGCATACCGCGGGTCGCGACGAGGCGGGGAGACCTGAATCTTGTCGCCTGTGGGATGGTCTAGCTTTCGCCCTGGGACGCCTTGATATAGGCGACCACTTCCGCCGCCAAATCATAATCGCCGCCGGGAATGATATAGGCGCCTTGTATCAAATGCGCCATCTCATCAACCAGTTCATGCGCGATCCGCATGCCTTCCTGCGGCGCATCGGCGGCAGCGGCGATTCGCTCGAGGATACCTTCCGGCACGGTGATGCCCGGCACCTCATTGTTCAAAAAGCGCGCTTGTCGGTGGCTGTGCAGAGGCATCACCGCCATCAGGACCGGCAGCGCAAATGCTTCACCCGACAGCTCCTCATAACGCCGATGAAAACGTTCAATGCGCGCCGGCTCGAATATCGCCTGCCCCAGCGCAAAATCAGCGCCCGCCGCCATCTTCTTCTGGAGGATGCGTATCTCACGATCCATATCCTCCGCGCCCATATTGAGCGCGCAGCCGACCGTGAAGCTGCTTGGCTTGCCGATGCTGTGCCCGGCCATATCGACGCCCTGGTTCATGCCCTGCTTGATCACGCCGATCAAGCGCGAAGGCGCCACATCGTTCACATCGCTGGCATCGGGAAAATCGCCGATGCGGGTGGGATCGCCCATGACGACGAATAGATTGCGCAAACCCAAGGCGTGCGACGCCAGCAAATCGCCTTGCACCCGCAGCATATTGCGCCCGCGGGTGGGGAAATGCAGTACAGTCTCGATGCCGAGCTGGGATTGCAGCAAGTGCGCCACCGCCCAGGCGCTCATTTTCATGCGCGCCGCCGGCGTATCCGCCACATTAATCAGATCAGCGCCTGCGATCCGTAAGCGTCGCGCCTCCTGCAGCAGCGTATCCGTGCGATAACTTCGCAGCGGCGCCATCTCCACCGTCACCGTGAACTGCCCGGCCTCGAGTCGCTCGGACAACTCCGTTGGCGTATCGGGCGCATGCGCCTCGTGTTCGACATCAAATTCGCCGATATGCAAATCGACAAACTCCGCCGATGGCTGATCAAGCGCAGCGCGCATGGCGGCGATATGTTCCGGCGTGGTGCCGCAGCAGCCGCCGATCAAAGTGGCGCCGATATTGACGAAGGTCGTGGCGCAATCGGCGAAATATTCGGCAGTCGCGGGATAAAGAATGCGTCCGCCGACCACGTCCGGAAATCCCGCATTGGCCATTGCCGAGAAGATCGCATCGGGTGCCGCATAACACATTTGCCGCAGCACCTCGGCGATGCCGGCCGGTCCACTGCCGCAGTTGACGCCGATGACTTCGGCGCCGGACTTGTGCAGATCGTTGGCCACGCGCGCCGGCGGATAACCGGCGTAGCTCAAGTTCTCGTGGTAGAAGGTCGCTTGCGCAATGATCGGCAGGCTGGGGTCAAGCTCGCGCAAGACCTTGATCGCCAGCAGCAGCTCCTTATGTTCGCTGAAGGTCTCGAATTGCACAGCATCGATGCCGGCGCTCAATAGCGCAAAGAGCTGCGCGGCGTAGGCCGCTTCCGTCTCGGCCTGCGATAGTCGCCCGTAGGGATAGGTGCCTACCCCTAGCGGTCCCACCGAAGCGGCGATGTAAAGGTCGTCACGATCACTTTCGGCGATAGCCAGCCGCGCCAATTCGACTCCACGCCGGTTGATCAATTCGACCTGTCCCGCTCGTCCGGCATTCGCCAGTTTGAAGCTGTTGGCGCCGAATGTATTTGTCTCTATCATGTCGGCGCCAGCATGTATGTAAGCTTTGTGAATCGCCAGCACCACTTCCGGGTCGTCAACATTCATCGCGTCAAAGCAGGCGTCCGCACGCGCGTGGGATTCTTGATGCAGCATCGTGCCCATCGCGCCGTCCGACAGAATCGGCTTGCCAGTTTTCAATCGTTCGCGGAATGTTAGTCTGCTCATCGTTGCTTGCGCGGAATCGCGCCCCGGCTCGCTACCCAAAAAACCAGTTTCGCGTATGGTAAATGGTAGACGCTGTAAATTGCGAATTCGAACATTTTCGCTGACTCGTTCTAATTTGTTAGAAGGAGCCAACGTCCGAAAGTTTAACAGAAAAAGTAGCCGCGTTCTATGAGCGTGGACGCGCCGGCTGTCAGCGAGGACCGATTACCAGTGAAGACTCTGTCACGCCTATTGGCCGCGTTGCGCCAGCGCAGATCGAGCGTCAAAGCTCAGCCATTCCTGCCTGCGACGAAGCGGCGCCTACAGGCCGTGCCCAGGCAGATCACGCGCTTTCTCCGCCTTAGCCGGGCGCAGATCCGCGGCGGTCACAAGATCATCAAGCGAGGCGAAATCTATTATGTGCCGCTTTGGCTGCCAATCGCCGTCGGCATTCTGCTGGCGTCCCACGGTTTATGGGACGATATCGGCCGTGCCGCCCTGCGCTTCTCTTCCGCTGCCATCCATCTGATCCGCGCTCCGGGGAACGCTGACCTGGCGGACTTTTTCTCGCCATCCGTGCAATACTGGTTCGATAACATCGGTCAATGGGCAGCGCAATATGAGGTGGATCGCCACCTGCTCGCAACGGTGATGCAGATTGAATCCTGTGGCCATCCGACCGTGGTCAGCAGCGCCGGCGCCCAAGGCTTATTCCAGGTCATGCCTTTCCACTTCGCCGAGGGCGAATCCATGCTGGACCCCGAAAGCAACGCGAAACGGGGCGCCAGTTTTCTCAACTATTGCTACGGCGCGTCAGACGGCGTCATCGGTCTGACGCTCGCTTGCTACAATGGTGGACCATCCGTGATCAATCAGGCGTCCGAAAGCTGGTCCTTTGAAACGCAGAACTACTATCGCTGGGGGGTCGGCATCTACAGCGATGCCGTTGCCGGCCATGCGCGCAGCGAAACCCTGGATCGTTGGCTGGCAGCGGGTGGCGACCGCCTTTGTGCGAGCGCGCTAAATCATCTTAGCTCGCAGGCCGCTCCGGTGACCGATTCCTGAGCTTTCGCCTCAATTGAAGCTGCGCATGACTGACAGTACCTTGCCTTTAATCTCGCAATTGGCCGGATGCAGGAGAATCGGCTGGTACTCACGATTGGCGGGCTGCAGGCGGATGAGCTCCGCTTCGCGATAAAAGTGCTTGAGCGTGGTCTCGTTCTCTTCGGTCAGCCACGCCGCCACCATTTCACCGTTTTCCGCCGTGCTTTGTTGCCGCAAGATAACGATGTCGCCATCCTGGATCATCGAGTCGATCATCGAGTCACCGCGTACGGTCAGCGCAAAGACCTCGCTCTCGTCATAGCCGCTCAGCATCTGTGGCGGCACTGCAATGTAGTCGTCTTCATCAATGTGATGGCCGATATCGTCGGGCAGCGCGATGGGTTCACCAGCGGCGATCCGCCCCACGTGCGCCACCCGATGCGGTCCGGGCGCGCCATAGACACGCGGTCCGCTTGTCAAACCCGGGATCGCGCCGACAATGCGCAGGCCGCGCGATACCTTACCCGATCGCTGGATGTATCCGGCGTCCACTAGTTTGTTCAGGTTGTAGTTCACGACCGAGGTCGAACCAATATCGCATTCCTCGCCGATTTCGCGAATCGACGGCGGAAAGCCGCGTTCCTGAGTGTAGATGTGCATAAAACGCATCATATTCTGTTGACGCGTCGACAGTCTGTTGAATTCTTTCATTTGCTTGTCCTCATGTCTCGCTCTCGCCGGCCGGCCGAAAGCAATACGCTTACGTCTCGCACTCAAGTATACACGAACATATGTTTGTGTGTCAAATGTTCTATTAGGCAATTCGTTAATGACGTGACGTAATGTTACGAGCGAAGCAAGATATCGAGCGGATTTTCCTGCTTCAGCACGAAGGCGCCGCGTCTGATTAACGCCTGGTTGCCGCTGGCCGGTAGGTCAAACGTGTAGACCGGTCGCTCCTGTTCACGCGCGAATCGGGCGGCGTACATGGCGCCGCCATCGACATTCGATTCGACAACGATCACGGCCTGGCTCAGCCCGCTGATGATACGATTGCGGGAAACAAGCCGCTGCGCGTTTGCGCCCCAATCTGGATGCAGCTCGCTCATCAGACAACCCTCAGCGCGAATTCGCTCCGCCAATGGCCGATTCTGCTCCGGGTAAACCTTGCGCAGGCCACTGCCCAGCACGGCGATCGTCTTGCCCGTCGCCGACAGCGCGCCGGTATGGGCGGCCGTGTCGATGCCCAGCGCTAAGCCGCTGACCACAGTATAGTCGGTCTGCGCCAGCTTCATCGCCAATTGCAATGTGATGAAGCGCGCCGCTTTCGACGGGTTCCGCGTGCCCACGATCGCCATCGACTTTCCCAGGTTGTCGGCCAGCATCTGCCCACTGGCGAATAGCGCCGGCGGCGCGTCAGCGACATTGCGCAGCGCCTCCGGATACTCGCGATCGCGCACGCTTAGAATGTGCATGCCGTCTTGCCGCCACCGCTCCAGGTCCGCCGCCACCCGCTCCAGGTCGATGCTGCGGATTTCGCGCGCAATCGCCCGGCCAATGCCGCGCACCCTGAGCAATTCGGCGGCCGGCGCCGCGAAGATCGCTTCGACATCGTGATCAAAATGGCGGAGTAAACTGTTGAGAGTTTTGGCGCCGATGTGGGGCGAAAGGCTTAGCGCCAGCCAATGTAATTCAGAATGCAGCTCAGTCCTCTTCATAGTATTCGACGATGGAGAGCTGCATGGTATTTATGAAGGTATTGACCTGGCGCAATAGCGTCGACCACTCCGACGAACTGCTCGGCTGCGACAGCTCCGACCAGGTCAAAATCGAATTCAAAACGAAGTCGCTGAAGAAGTAAAAACCTCTCATCGCCTGGGGCAAGGTCAAACCATCAGCGATCAGATGCGCGGCATAATCCTTGCCGAGGGTGATCGCATCCGTGAGCAGCTCATCCGGCGCGCCGGCGACCAGGTAGGCGCGGATCGCTTCCAACACGCGCCGACCCTGCTCTCGCAGGTGCTGCTTGCTTCCATCGCTCATCGCCTTATACCAGGGCGCCGACTCCAATTTTGCGCTGCCGACTTGCATGCGCGTTTGTCCCAGGGCGCTCTGAATGATCACCTGCAGTTCGATCGGTTCGATTTCACCTTTGGATTGGACATAGCTATTCAAGTCATTGACGTTGAATCGCCGATGATTGCCGGCCGTGCGGCGAAAGGGCAGCTTGCCGCTGTCCGCCCAGTTTCGGACGGTCGCCGGGTGAACACCCAGCATATCAGCAGCGCGCCGCAGGCTAACCCATTTGCTACTATCGTTTCTGTTCACCATACATCTAGCTAACGAACTGAGAACATACTCTGCCTAGTATACCCGAATGACCAATTCGGGCAACAAGCGTCAATTACGCCGAGCGACTGCAATAAAGCGCTGGTCAGCGTACTGACAGCTTGCGCCAGTCAGGCCGACGCTGCTTATGCCGCCACCACCAGCCCAAGGGGTAACCGATCATTTTGGCAAGGTCGCCCGCCAGCCGAATCAGCGGAATCGCGGCAATGCAATATAGGCAGATAAGCGGCGATTGTTCTTGCGCGCGGCGTAAAGTGACGGGCAAACGGCGATAAGGCTGAAGCAGATATACTGCCCCGCCGATGATGTACAGGAGCCAGGCAGGCGGATCGATCAGAAAACCGGCCAGAAATATCGCCGGCGCGAGCAGCAAATAGGTCGCATAGCGGATTAAGTGGCGCTTGAGCCAGAGATTCGCTTTGCCATCGCCGCGGGCGTAGAGAAAGTATTGTCGAAAGAACTGACGCAGCGTCCGCCGCGGACGAAAGTACACCAGCGCTGCCGGCGCAAAGGCGAACCGCCTGCCGTCCAGACGCAGGCGCAAATCAAATACGAGATCTTCGCAGAAGTCCAGCCACTCCGGATAAAGTCCAACAGCTTCTACAGCCGCCTTGCGAAAGGCAATGCTGCGACTGCTCGGCAAAAAAGTCGCTGCGTCAATCTCCGTTTCGAGTGGCAGCGTCGCCGCGCCGAGCGCCATCTCGAAGGCAGTCTGCGGGTCCGCCTGAAAAAAGCCGCCAACCACATCGATTTCCGAGTCCGAGTCCAGTTGCGCGCTGATCTCCTCCAGCCAGGAATCGCTCAGCCGCACGCCCGCGTCCGTCACCGCGATGATATCGCCCGCAGCCGCCGCAATCGCCCGGTTCCGCCCCTCGCTGATATTGCATCCATTTTCAACGAGCACGCGCAAAGGCAGTCGATCGCGATAACTTCGTATGATCGAGACGGTTTCGTCCCGGCTGCCACCATCGACGATGACGATCTCATCCGGCTGCCGCGTCTGCCGCAAAACTGAATCAAAGAGATGGTGGATATTGTCGCCCTCGTTGAGCACCGTCGCGATCAGGCTAATCATGGCAGTCTCAATCGAATCACAGGTTTGCAGTCATGCTAGCGCCAAAGTCTCCACTGCCAAAGGGCTGATATGGTCTCGCGAACATACAAACCCGGCAAGCAGAAATCGTTAGGAGGAAAAACTGAAGTGGATCCTCATCGCGCTCCCGCTCCTCGCCGCCCTGTCCATTCCCGAAGTGATTGCCTTGCTCCCCTTCTAAGGGCGCTCTCTAAGTCCTTCGCACTTCGCTTTGCCAAATCCCTCTTAGCTGATATCCGGTATGTTGTAGGCCTCCAGCATCGTCTTGCGAAACGCGTGTACCTGCCGGTCGCCCCGCTCGGTCAATTCGGCAGTCCCGGCGACCACCTTCATATAGCCCAAGGCGCGCAGCCGCATCATCACCCTCCCCATTTTTCGCCGCTTCCAGCGAAAGTGCCTGTGCAAGGTCTCTTCCCGCAATTCTATGGCATGGCGCGCGGTGTGCTGATGATTGTGAATATGCGCCAGCACCACTTGATCCTCAAACAGCCGTCGGCTGTTGGCGCGGCGAATCATGGTCGAGATTACACCGTATCGTGGCGAAAACACCCAGGCAAACAAGAACAGAATGAAGATCATCAGCACCATCGACGCGCTAATCGACGAGTTCCATTCTTCCGCCAGCCCCAGCCCGAACAGGCGGTTGATGACAGCAATGCCCTCGCTGACAGGCAGCCGGCCAAAGAGCAGACCCCGCGCCAGATCATAGCCAAAGTAGGCGCCCGCCGCGCCAATGATTGGGCTGAGGATGAGCATGACGCCCAGCCGGTCAGTGAGCAGATAAGCGGCCGCCGGCGGAATGATGAAAAATGCGATCACCAGAATCGAACCGACCGCGTCAAATGCCCCGACCGCCACCAAACTGACCAGCACCATTAGCGCGTAATTCATCACGGCGGGCCGGAATCCGAGCGCCGTCGCCAGTCCGGCGTCAAAGGTGGTGAGTTTGAGTTCTTTGTAAAACATCAGCACAAACGCCAACGACAGCATGGTCATGACCAGCGTCACCGAGATCGATTTCGGAAAGAAGACCAGCACCGGCTCCTGCTCCAGCAGACCGGCGGCCCAGGCTTTGGCCGGCGAATAGTCGCCACAGTTGCTGCAAGTTTCGGCAAATTCGGCGCGCTGATCCCGCGGGCTGATGCCGAGTTCCCGACAATTCACACATTGGCGTGTGATTCTTGCTGCCGGGTGATCGGGCGTGATGGTCACCGACTCGCAGTGGTCGAAGCAGTGGCTGTTGGTATTCGCCCAAGCCAGCCCGATCTCGCCCACCAGCACAGCATCTTCATCCAGGTGAACATCATCAACATAACGTGAGACCAGTATCACAGCGATTGCGAACAAGAAGGGAAAAGCCAGACCGAGCGCCGCGTCCTGCTTGAGCAGGCCGGAACGATAGAGCAATTCAGTTAGCACAACCGTGCCCACGCCCGCCAGCGATGCGCCCAGAATCAGCCAGGGAGACGAGGTGTCGCCCGCCACATTGAACACTTCTGTCATCAGCAGAAAAGCCACGACTATCCCCAGGAGCACGGTATGGCTGATGGCGTCGCTAGTCAGCGACATGCCCCTCAGCAGCAAAAACGTACCCAGCAGCGCGCCGCTGACCGCTATCAGACAGCCGACCAGCGTCGCTGAGTTCTGCGGTGAACGCAGGAAAGCGTTCAACTCCTCGCGCGACAGGAAGTTGAAAGCGAACTCGATCAGCCAGCGCTCCAGGGGCATCATGCGCGGCCTCCCTCCTGCAGCTTGCTCTCGAGTTTTGCCATTGCCGCCGCCGGCAGCAGTGCTGAAATCTCCGTCTGTCGATCTTCTTGCACGGCGGGTAAGCCCAACTCATCGGCGTAGAGACGATACAGGTCCCACAGCTGTTCATTGTGCAGGAGCTGCCCCGCCTGCCTGATGCCTTTGTCAGTCAATCGCCAGCCTTCCGCGCCATCAGTCACTTGATCATCCGCCTGCAATTGCCGCAGTCCTACCTCCGCGCTCCGATCCGCCACGCCGCGAATGAACGAGTCAGGCACCGGCGAAGCCGCCGCCCCATGCGCCAGCGCATAGCGGTAAAGATCGCGCAGGGTATTTCGTGTGGCGAAGCGGCGTCGGTTGGCGCGTTGACGCAGACGCGTCCAGACCAAACCACGTCCGGGCGCCAGCATGATCGAGACAAGCACCAGCATAAAGGCCACCACGATAATCATGGGACCGGTGGGAATATCGCTGTCCAGCGCGCTGATCACTGCGCCAACACCGCCGGCGAATGCGCCAAATACAGCCGCCAATATGACCATCTGATCAAGTTTGTGCGTCCACTGCCTAGCGGCAATGCCCGGCGCAATCAACATGCCGACCATCAAGATTACACCCGCCAACTGCAGTCCCAGTACAATCGCGATCACGATCAGGGTCGAAAGCAGCGTGTTGATCGCGCCGACGCGGAAACCATTGGCGCCGGCGAATTCCGGATCAAAAGTAACCAGCTTGAATTCCTTCCAGAAAAGCGCAAGTACCAGCAATAAGACCAAACTAGCGCCGCTGATCAGCATTACATCGGCTTCGATAATGGCGGCCGCCTGCCCGAAGATGAACACGTCCAGGCCGGCTTGGCTGGCGTCAGGCAGTGACTGTATATAAGCAAGCAAGGCGATGCCGGCCGCGAACCAGGCAGCCAACACGATGCCCAAGGCCGTATCTTGCTTGATGCGGGTGGTTTGCAAAATTGCCGATACAAATTGCAAGCCGAGCCAACTGGCGATGCCGGCGCCGAGCAGCAGCATGCTTAACTCCCGCCCCGCGAGCAAAAAGCCGACCGCAACGCCCGGCAGCGCTGCATGCGACAAAGCATCGCCCAGCAGACTCTCCTGACGCAGCACGGCGAAACAACCCAGCACGCCGCTGATCACGCCCAGGATGGCGCCACCCAGCGCGACCACGCGGACCGTGTACGTAAAACGCAAGCCGAATAGCTGCTGACTGAGCGGAATGAAGGCTAGACCGAGCGCGACAATGGCGAAGATGATGAACCAGATCGCCCTGTCTCCGGTGGACTCTGTACGCTGCAGCAAAATCAGCCCTCTGCCGCGGCCAGCAACTGACCGCCATGCAAGTACGAAACACGGCCGCCATACGTCTTGCGCAAGTTCTCGGCGTCGAAGGTATCGTTTGTGGGTCCGGAAGCGATGACTTCGACATTCAGCAGCGTCACCCAGTCAAAATACTCGGCGACCGTCTGCAAGTCATGATGGACGACGAGCACGGTTTTGCCCCGCTTGTTCAATTCTTGCAGGATGTTGACGATGGCGTTTTCGGTGACGGCATCTACGGCGGCGAAGGGTTCATCCATGAAATAGATCTGCGCGTCCTGCACCAGGGCCCGGGCCAGAAAGGTGCGCTGCTGTTGCCCGCCCGAGAGTTGACTGATCTGTCGATCGACAAAATCCAGCAACCCGACCTGCTCCAGCGCGTAAAGCGCCAGTTCGCGCTCCCGCGCCCCCGGACGGCGCAACCAACCCAGCTTCCCGTACAAACCCATGGTCACCACATCGAGCACCGAGGTCGGGAAGTCCCAATCGACGCTGCCTCGCTGCGGCACATAACCAACCAGCGAGCGCGCCTTCTCATAAGGCATGCCGTAATACAAGACCGTACCGGCCGCCCGCGGAATCAAGTTGAGCACCGCTTTGATCAAGGTGCTCTTGCCGGCGCCATTCGGCCCGACGATCGCCATCAGCACGCCTTCCGGCACAGCCAGGTCAATATCCCAAATGGCCGGCTTATCGTGATAGGCAACCGTAAGATCATCGACCGACAGCGCCAATTCGCCACTTTTTTCCATCGATTTTGCCTCGCGCCGCTCAGGCATCGCAGTCCACTTGCCAGATATCGTCGGGCGGCTGCGGCTCCAGGTCCGCGGGCCACTCACCGAGCTCGACGGCGACGCTCATGCACTGATACGACTGCATGATTGTGAGAGCGTTTTGCGCCAACATGCCGATGTAAGTCCCGCCGAAGCTACCGGGTTCACCCATGGCATCGCCGAACAATTCGCGTATGCCGATGCGCACGGACCGGCCCTGTACGCGCACCGCTTCGATCACCGCCTCAATTGTATCGGGCGGCACGCTGCTCTCAACAAAGAGTACCGGAATGTCATGCTCGATCACGAAATCGACCGTCGCCTGTATATCGCCGACTCCGGCCTCATCCTCGGTGCTCAACCCTTGTATCGCCTGCATCCGCCAGCCGAACACACCGCCGAAATACTGAAAGGCGTCATGTGATGTGACGAGATAGCGCTGTCCCTCAGCGACTGAGCGCAGACCGGCATCCGCCCATTCATACAGCGTCTGCAAATCTTCGATGTAAGCAGCCGCATTGGCTATATAGCCAGACGCGTTTGCCGGATCAAAGGCGGCCAAGGCGCCGGCGAGATCCTCTACGGTCAGTTGCCAATTAAGCGGATCGAACCAAAAGTGCGGATCATCCACATTGACCAAGGTTTTCGACAGGTCGAAACCGCCGATGATAAATCCCGCATCCTTGACCGGCGTACTCAAGGCATAAATCGCGATGCCCTGCTCGCTCAATGCCTCGAACACGACATCAAATTGCCCTTCGAGGTGCAAACCACTGTAGACGACCATCTCCGCCTCGTTCATCGCGACAATATCGGACTCGGTCGGCTGATACAGATGCGGATCAACACCCGGTCCCATCAGCGACGTGACGCTGAGACCGTCAAGATCGGCGCTCAGGATTCGTATCAAGTCCGCTGCTTGCGTGGTCGTGGCGACGACTTTGAGCGTATCTTCCGCGCTGTAGCTGACGGCACTGAAAAACAAGGTCACAAATATGAAGGGCAATATCCAACAACGACGATACACTGCGCAGCCTCCGCGAAAATACTTTTAGCTGTATTAAGTATATTTTTAGCCTAACTTAAAACTCTTGTCAAGGGGAAAGTTAGTACCATTTTCAGTGCCGCCTTTTTTGTGGACCGGCCGGGCGAAAATCCGATCTCAATCTTGGACCAGACGCGCGGCATTACCCGCATGAGTTACTCAGACAAACGGGAACAAGTGTACCCGTGCATTCGCACGTCACGCGGCTATGGGGGAAATTCGCTCATTGATGTCTTGACGAGTTTCTTGCCGATGGGGACAAAGGCACTGGAATTGGGCATAGGAGCAGGCAAAGACCTGTTGCTGCTCCATGAACATTGTCAAGTGAATCGCTCTGATTCGTCGGCCGCCTCCAAGGCAGCTTGGCATACAGTCTTATCCGCGCCGACGTATGAATTGCACCATGAGCATGAAGCTTAACACTGCGCTGGCTTCTTCTTCCCAGGTCATGTTCTGGTCCAGCAGCTCGATCGTGAACAGGTTCTCGAAAAAAGCGCCCTGTTTCTTGATCTGCATGACGGGCTGCGAGCGGTCATTCTCGTCGCTGCCACGATAGGCGGTATAGGACGGGTGAAAGAGGAAACCGGAAAACCAACGGAGTATAGGCATGTTGCCGATCAGCGAGTCGGCAACTTTAACCCAGGGATTATCCTCTTTGATAACCATCATCTGTTGCTGCGCGGGATCATCGATCAAGTATGTCGCGCTCCAAAGCGATCGCCAGCCGCGCGCCTTGACGCTGCCCATGTGCTCCCCGTTTTTGCTGTCGTAGAAGTTGTAACGCGTGTTGAAATCAAGGATCTGCTCGGCTTGAATATTAAACATTTCGCGCGATTCGCTTTCATCACTGAAGATTCGAATATCTTCCCGCAGATTGAAGACCTTCTGCTTGACATAGAGTATCTCTGTCGGAGCGCTGTCGGTGACGATGATTCGCGGTGCCAGCGCAACCAACCGGAAACGCAAATAAAGCGGATAATCGAACATAGGCATAAGATTTTCTTCCTTTCTAAAATGACTTCCTTATTAACTATAGAGTGCCTTCGGCTTTACCAAAAACGCCAACGCGGCTTATTCGGCGGCGCCAACCCATGCGTCAAGGTTGTCGAACCGCCGCCGTACGCGCAGAACATGGGGCGTTGCTCGTCCAAGAGCGCTTCGATCCCCCGCATTGGCTGTCGCCGATTAACCATCTCCAGGAAAGCGCCCTCGCGGCGTATGACCGCATTTGTCCGCTCCGCTGTCATTCCGCTTTCCCAGCGCCATTTCTCGGGGTAAAAGTAATAGAACAGGGCATAAGCTGCGGCAGTGTGAACGCTGACGGCACGATTCTCATAAGCCCACAGGTCAAGGCCGGCCTGCTCCCCCATCTCCGCCATCAGGACCAGCGCGCCCGTGCCCGAGACTTGAGACTCGTAAGTCTGTTGCGCGCCGTCGATGTCGACAATGCCCTTTAGATACCCCTCCGGATGAATATGTTGATCGACCGCGCGGCGGTAAGCGGCGACGCCGGCACGCCTGTCAGATTCTCGATCAAAGACAATGCCCAAAGCCAACTGCAGCGCACCGCGCCAAATGCCATCGAGCGGTTTCGCAGCTGACTCTAAGTTCGACCTTGCCGCTTCGAAAGATGCCTCGTATGCCGCCCGCGCCGTCTCCCAGGTCCGATGGTCCCGCAACATCGCGAGAGCTGAGAGCCAGCCCAGCAGCGCCTGGCAGCCTTGATGACTCTGAGCCGATTCTGCCCCCAGGTCGGTTTGCCCCAGCAATTGCCAGGCCAACCCGGCGGATTCGTCCTTGCCCTCCTCCAACACATAGCGAAGCGCGGCCAAATACGCGGTATCGAGCGATTCTTGCCTTGGCGTATCAAACAACTGCAAGGCGCTTTGTATGACCTGGCTATCGCGGTTTTCACGCGCGAGCCGCAGCTGCTCGCCGGAAAAGCTCAAGCCACCAATTGACGCTGTCGAAGACATCGGCCGATATCCGCTTTCGCTACCAGGACGCCGCCGTCATTGTAGAATGTGTTCTCCAGCGCGGCGAGACTCAGCATCTTTCACCGGGGTGCAATCACCTGAGACTCAGGTCACGCTTATGGTCGGCTCGGCTTCGCGAATACGAAAGGACGCGTAAGCGCCTTCAACTGGATTGGTCACGTTCACCGTCAACAAAGAGGAGTGGCGATCCCCGGTTTGGATCGTGCATTGGAGCCGGTCCACCGCTACTGCCAGGGACCGGCGGCTGCGGTGGCAATCCGGTGATGTCCGCCGCTGGCATTGCGGGCACAGCGGAAGCGCGCTGTCGCGCCACACGCCTGACGCTGAGTCGTGGGCGGATCACCAGGAAATACAGGAAAACGCCAACCACACCCATCAGGAATGCCGTAATGGCGCTGGCAATCAACGCGAGTAACAGACCCTCTGCCGCCCGAGCATCGATCCCCCGTGTGGCGCTGCTGCCATCTGGCACAGCCGCGTCGATCAGCCTGACGCCGACCTTGATGAGGGCGGGCGGCGAACCGGGCTCAACCGCTGCGCGAACCGATGCCGCGCTGGTCGGGATGTATTCGCTGCTGGTCAAAATGACCAGGTAATCGCCGCCCGGCAATTGATCAAAACAGACCAGGCCGTCAGCGGCGTAGGGCGAGTCTTCCAGCAGCTTGGACCCGATCGTGACGCTAACATCGTTCAGCAGATGGGCGCCGATGCCACGTGTGATAGCGACTTCACTATCATCGCGCGCGCCACTCTGATTCCCATCATCAAATACCTGGACGCAGATCTGGCCGGTATCCTGCGCCGACAGCAAGCAGCTGCCAAGCAGCAGAAGTATTGGCATAAGCAGCATCTTCCAACGCTGCCTAAGCTGTCCCCTAACAAGCACTGCAGGTCCGTCTCATTATCGCCCTCTCAGCAAAAGGGAGACCAACATGCCGCTTATCAAGACAGCTCCCGCCACAGCCAAAACGAAGATACCGCTTAATTCCCGCAGGAGACTGCTCTCGCCCGCGCTTTCCGCCGGCAGATCGGCCGCGACCAATTCGGCGGTCGGCATGATGAACGCTTCCAGACCACTCTTGGCGCCAAAGTCCACATTCACTTTGCCGCCGGCGCTTAGGTCAATTTGCAAGACGGCTGAGCTTGTCAAGCCGTAGCCGACCGGCGGCCCGCCTTCGAGCCGATAAATCGATCGTGCCAAGTCTTGCAGGCAAAAAGGCTCGGACTCGCCATCGGTGGCATAAGTCAGCACCTCTGATCCAGCAGCGTCCAGCAAAAGAATCGTACCCGCCTTGAGATATCTCTCGCCAGGTTCGCGCAGGCCGTTCTGGTTGTCATCTTCAAACAGGGCGAAACAGAGCCGTGGGCTGATATCGGCCGGATTCAGCATCGGCGCATTCGCCGCCGCGACCGGTGCCGCTGGCGCATCTGCGGACGACCGCGGGACAGCGTTCTCGGCGTCGCTGGAATCGACCACGGCCGCTTCATCCCTCGTCGCCCCTGCGTCCACGGACCCGGTAATTTCTCCGGCGGGAATAACCAGCAGGCGCTGACCAATCTGCAAATAAGCGTCCGGGTCCAAGCCGTTAAGCGTCAGCAGGCGATTCAGCGTGACACCATAGGCATTCGCGATCGAGGTCAAAGTTTCGCCTGCACCGACAGCATGCACGATGTCATCGTTCGCTTGTCCGTTCAGCACAATCACTGCTGAAAGGCAGATGAGCAAAATGCAATGCCGTACCAACGCTAGCCTCCGCCGCCACTAGACGGGCTGAAATCGTTGGCATTATAGCAGTTAGGACACCTTGATACAGGGTCTGCTCGGGGAGGGTACCGCAGCGCGTAATCCGCGCGCAATCGCCCGTGGCGCCGCTACCTCTTAATCGGTATCGCATATCTAATCTTGGATGTCATCGCCGTGCAACAATTAGTCAATAGAATCCAGAATGAGAATCCTGGCCCGCTGATCTGGCACGACTGGCGACACATTATTGACTATCGCAGCTGAATCGATACTTCACCAAGAGAGTCGTTAGATTCACGTTGATCGCCCGACGCCGGTCTCAATCTTAATCTTGACGAATCTATATCCTTGCGAAAGAGACGTGTACGATAGTTGTAATATTTTGTTATAGTTCGTCACATTTCTTCCCATTTCTCATAATTTAATGACATCTAAAGACAGACGTGGTAGAATGGAATTAATCGAAAGTTAATTTATCTCTCCGGTGGAATCGTGATACTTCCCGTCGAACCCCACTTCCAGGACTTCCATCCCGATGCGGAAAACTTCGTTCAATCCGCGCTCGATACCTTGCTCGCCCATATCGCCATTCTCGACAGCCACGGCAACATTTCCGGCGTAAACTCTGCTTGGCGGCAAATTGTCGCGGATAGCACGACGCCACTGCTGCATCATGGCCTGGACATGAATTATCTGGCCGTGTGCGGGCAATATGCGCATTTCGACTTGCCGCCTCCTGGTCTGGTCGCGGATGCCCTTGATGAATTGCTTGATGGCTATCGTGAACTGCTGGAAATCGAATACAGCCGCGACGATCGACGCTTCTTTGTGCTGCGCGCGCGCCGATTCCTTTGTCACGACGAACTCCGCGTGATTGTCGCCCACGAGAACATCACCCCGCTAAAGCGTGCCCAGCGTCAAGTCAATCGCCAGGAGATTGACGCCCAGGCCATCCTGGACCAAATACGCGATGGTGTTCTTCTACTCGATATGAACGGCGAGATTCAATCCTGCAATGCCGCCGCCGAGCGCATCTTCGGATACCGCCGCGTAGAACTCAGTGGCATGTGCTTCACGCACCTGCAAAACGAGTCTGACGAGCATCATGGCATGCCAGGTCAGCTTCTGCGCGAAGGCGCCTGCAAGCTGATCGGCAAACGCCGCGACGGCTCCACTTTCCCCATGCGCGTAACGATCGAGCGGCCGCTATCGAATCGCGGTGATCTTGTCTTGGTCATTATTAAGAGACTGTCCGAGATCGCAATGGCGGCCACGGACTCTCTGCCGATCGAACACTTGCGGGCGAAACTGCGTGAAGAGAGAAACCAGCGCGACCTGAAAGACCGCTATCTGTCAATGATGTCCCATGAACTGCGGACGCCGCTCGCCTCGATCCAGTTGTCACACGATCTGCTGGCGCACTACAGCGAACGCGCATCCGCCGAAGAGCGACAACAGTACCTCGACAACATCCGTCTCCAGGTCATGCACCTTAACGAGATCGTCAGCGATGTGGTCAGCCTTAGCAGATCCAGCCGCTCGGCCCTTGACTTCAACCCGGTTCGCCACGATCTGGTCGCCTTCTGTCGCAATATCGTTAACTCCTTCGAAATCAATCACGGTCAGACGCATCAAATCACCTTCGACTGTTGCTGCAGCGAAGTCAGCGCCGAATTCGACCTGAAGCTGCTGCGGCGCGCGCTCACCAATCTACTCGGCAACGCGGTCAAATATTCACCTGATGGCGGTCGGGTTCACCTGAGCTTGCGGCGGGATGGCGTTCAGGCGCATATCGCTGTGTCTGACGAGGGAATCGGCATACCGGCGGAAGACGCCGACTTCCTGTTTATGGCTTTCCACCGCGCATCGAATGTCGGTTCTCTGCCCGGCACCGGGCTCGGTTTGGCAATCGCCAAACAGGCAATGGACATGCACCGCGGCAGAATCAGCTTTAGCACCAGAATTGGCGTCGGCACGACCTTCGAAATCGGCTTGCCGCTGCGCATTGCAACTGCCCATTCCACCGCTACGCCTCTGCCGGAGCCGCGGAATTCAGCTAGAATGGGGGCATGAAACTCGCCCGTTCTTGTTCGCTGCTGCTTCTGCTGTGGCTGTCATTCGCTATTAACGCGCAATCCCGTGAGATCAACGCCGGCGAGGCGCGGATCAGCCGGGATGGCGTGATTGCCGGTCGCTTGGATGCGGAAAATCCGCGCGATGTCTTTTACGTCGACGGACTGCGGGGAGAGGTCATCGGCTTTGAATTGTTGACCACGGCAGGCAATCTAGATCCCGTGCTCGGCGTCTTTGACAACACCGGTCAAATTGAGCTGTATCAGGACGATTCCGGCGGCTCCCTTGATATCGAACGTGATCTCACGATTACGAACTCAGGACGCTACTTCGTCGTCGTCGGTCGTTTCGGCTACGCCCTCGGCGCCACAGCCGGCAATTACGAACTGCGCATGACCCGCAAAGGTGTACTCTCAGAGCGCGGCAGCACCTTGCGCTATGGCGACTCAGTAATCGGCACAATCAGCGAGGCGGATTCCGAGGTTTATTACACCTTTCAGGCGGCGCAAGGTGATATCGCGAACATCTCGATGGTGCGCTCATCCGGTACGCTTGATCCCGTCTTGCAGGTCGTCGATGGCGACCGCTTCGAAATTGCGAGAAACGACGATCAGATCGGCGCCGATACGCGCAATTCGCGGATTGACGCCTTGATCATCGGGCGAAGCGGCACCTATATCATCATCGCCACGCGCTACGGTGAAAGTTCTGGCAGCTTTGTGCTGACGATCGAAGAGGCGGCACACAGCGGCGCCGGCAGCACCCGCCAAGCGTCCCTGCCGATTCACTATGGCGAGACGCTGACTTCGACGCTCAGCCATGGGCAGTACGAACGCTTTTACGCCTTCGACGCCGACGAGGGCGATCTGATCACGATCGACATGGAGCGGGGCGCAAGCGGCGACCTCGATACCTTCGTCACCCTGGCCGATATCAACTTCACGACAATCATTGACGATGACGACAGCGGCGGCGATCAGGATGCCCGCATTGCCGATTTTCGCGTGCCGGCGGACGGGCGATATCATATCATCGCCTCTCGCTTTGAAGGGCGCAACGGCAAGACGAGCGGCGAATATCGGCTGAGACTTTCAATCGCGGACGACCTCGTCATTGAGCTGCCGGCCGGCGTCACTAGCCTCAACTACGGCACGAGCGTCTCCGGCAAGATCAGCGCCGACAACGAAATCGACCTCTATGCCTTCTACGGGCGCCGGGGGGAGGTCGTCTCCATCTCTATGACCCGCGTCGACGGTAACCTCGATGCCTATCTCCAGCTACTCAACAGCGCGCAGGAGGTCGTGACCAGCAACGACGATAGTGGCGCCAACCAGAACGCGCTCATTGGCAACTTCGCCGTCCCCGCCACCGGCATGTATTACATCCGCGCCCGCCGCTTCTTTGGCAACGACGGCAATTCTGACACCGCCGGCTCCTACGTGCTGGTGTTGGCCGAGCGCCACACCTGATCCGCTGGCGGCGCCCCGGTGTATTGAAGACGTGGACTATATCCCCTAGGCGCCAGTCGAATGTCAAAATATCAAACCAAATTCCAGCCGGAAAAAGTGCACGAGAGCGCCTTCATTGCGAGCGGCGCTATCGTCATCGGCGACGTGACCATCGGGGCCAACGCGAGCGTCTGGTTCAATGCCGTGCTGCGCGGCGATACCGAGGCGCTGATCATCGGCGACGAGACAAATATCCAGGATGGCGCAGTGTGCCACGCCGACCCTGACCTTCCGCTCGTCATTGGAACGGGCGTCAGCATCGGGCATCGCGCCATCGTCCATGGCGCGCAGATCGGCAATCACAGCTTGATTGGCATGGGCGCTATTGTTCTCAACGGCGCCCGCATCGGTGAGAATTGTCTAGTCGGCGCCGCTGCGCTGGTCACGCAGCGCAAGACATTCCCTGACAACTCGCTCATCATTGGTAGTCCAGCGAAGGCGATCCGTCATGTTTCAAGCGATGAATTGGCGCTGATCCGGCGGACCGCGGCCGATTACGTGGAAAAGGCGCGCGCGTTCAAACAGCGGCAATGAGCCAGGGGCTCAACGGGCCCGGCTTTCTTCTTCGTCTTCCTCGCCTTGATACGCCAGCAGGTCGTCCAGCGACATCTTTGGCAGGCGATTCTCCGCCATGACGGCGCGCATTTCGGTGTTGATTTCGCCGTCCTCGCCGATATGCCGGCGAATGTTGGCGCCCGTCGCCTCGGAGTATTCAAAGCGATGGTCGGCGATGATGACGCCATCGGCAATCACTCGCAGCGACCATTTGCCGTCCAGTTCCATCTGATCATGCAGCGGCATCCGCGTATTTGGCGTCAGGAAATTGCGCCCGCGCGTCAGCTTGAACGTGTCCTCATGAATGTAAACCGCATCGCCAACGGCATCAATGACCTCGAAGCGGATATTGCCGTTGGCTTCCATCGGCACGCGCAGCTGCACAAAGGGCTGAATGTAGTCGATATCATCGGGCAGCGACCAAGTGCGGTATATCTGTGGCTCGCCGTCGGCTTGCGTGGTCAATATGCCGATATCCACCGCCAGCACCTGCACTTCATCGGGGTCTAGTCCGGCGCGGGTTACCGACTCCAGCGCATGGCGATAGACGCGCTGCTCTGAGCTCGCCGGCTGCTGATGGAAAATCTCGTAGTCGTCGTATTCTTCTTCCTCGGCCTGTTCATACTCATAGCCGTAGTCGTAAGACTCTCTGGTCGTACTGCTGATGTTTGAGCTGGATCTGTCATTGTCAAATTGTCGAACGAGGAAGAGCAAACCGAGCAATACGAGAATCACCGGGAAGCTGTTGCCCAGCAACGCCACCGCTCCCAGTGCGAGCAGGATAAACGCGAGGAACCAAGTGTTACGGTTGTCCGGCATCTCTCGACCCCTGGCTAACTGCGGCCGCGCGAGCGACTGCCCCGCGCCGGCGAGCTCGGCTGTTGCAACAAATCCTTGAGCTGCGCGGTCTGCGGTTGCTCCGCTTCTTCCACAATGACGGCATCCGCCAGATTGCGGCTGCGATCCTGCAGCGATTCGCCAACTTCCGCTTCGCCGCTCAACCGGCGGCGACGCTCATTCACCGACGGTGAGAGCATCAGATTGTGCATGCCGATCAGGTTGTTATCGACATACACGCGCAAGTCCCAATCTCCGTTGCCATCGACGCTGCGATTGCCCGCCAGCGGCAAATGATGATCAGCCAGCAAGCTCATTTCGCCTTCGCGCAAATAAGTCTTCATTTCATGCACGTATTGCTCTTCGCCCAGGTGGTTATAAATCTCATAGCGGATCAGCGCCTGGCGTTCCGCCTCATCAGGCAAGACATGGAGTGTAATAAAGGGACGAGCGCCATCGTCATCTTTCGAAATATTGCGCGTCCGCCGCATTGCCAAGCCTTCGACGCCGGTCTGCATAGCGATCAAACCGATATCGAGCATGACGATTCCACTGCGGTTGAAATAGCCCGCGCTCGCCGCCGCGCGCTCAGCCGCTTCACGCGCTTGTGGCGTGATCCGCCGGCGTACGGGCGCCCGATTCAGCACTTCCAGCAAGTTCTCGCGCTCAGAACCCAACTCAATCATGGAGGCGATGACCGCGACCGCCAAGGCGCCGATCAACGACAATTGCACCGCCGCTGACACCGGCGCCGCCAGCAAGGCGAACCCGATCAGCAGCGCCATCGTGATCAGCCAAGCGGTGTTGCGCCGTTTCAATCGAATCATGCGGACATCATTTCAATTTGCGCGCCGCTCAGTCGTCGGCAGCGCGCATCTCGCTTCACAGCCATTTTAACATCATCCACGCCCCTCGTCACCATGTCAAGACAAGTCGCCCCGGCGCGTATGCGAGAACGCATCGTCGCGGGCACTTAGTGATTTGCGCCCTTCTCCTGCGCTTCGTCTTCGTGGTCGAAGGGGACATTTACCAATTCGCCATCGTCGCTCAGGCGCAATCCGCGCTGCCTGACATTGTCCAACTCGTATACGAGCGCGCCATCAATTCTGTCCCCATCGTCGGCGAAGTGACGGCGCTGCCGCGCCATTTCCGCCTCAACTTCGGCATCGCGCATCTTCGCCCCGCGTCCGTAGCGATAGTAATAATCGGCCATGTGGCTCACCATGCCGATGCCCCAAGACGCCGTCGCAAACAGCGGCCAGGGGAAACCGCCGTCAGACGTCAAATAGAGAATCCACAAGATGCAATTCACTATAAGATAGGCGGCTAAGTGCTGGATTAAGCCGAGACGATTCGCATACTTCTTATTCACCTGCCCCCGCACCTCGTCGTACGACATTGCCTCGGTCTTGCGTTTCATGTGATCCACCTAGCGGCGCGCCTGCTGCTGCCCAGCTTCAAATTCTTCGATCGTCATTCTTTCCGCCCTTGCCGCGCCGTCGTTCAGGCGCTTCGCGCGGCTGTCACCGTTCCGCTTCCGCTCTTCAGCCGCCTGATGACGCAGCTCACGAGCGACCGCCGCGTAGATTATTGCTTGCCTTGCGCCTGCCGAGAAACCGTAAGTGAAATAATAGCGCAGAAAATGCGCCGCCAAACCGGTTCCCCAGATACCCGCGGCAGTCAAGAAGGGCCGCCAGTATTCCAGGTAGACAAGTAGCGACGGTCGCGTATTCGAGTAAGTCACAATCGCCGCCATGCTCATGATGCCGGCAAAGATGACCAGATGCTGCCAAACGAGGCGGCGGTTCTTGACCTTGTCCCTCATCTGCAGCCGGATCAATTCTTCATGTTCCTCGAATTCGTCGGCAGCGGCATGGCGGAGTTGATCGGCGATCCGCATTACGATCTCCGCATCGAGCTTGTCGCGCCCCCGTCCATGGTGGAAGGTGTAACGGATATAGTGCAGCGCGCCGGTCGCACTGAGCAAAACGAAAGCCAACGAGCTGTCGCGGAAAGAAATATCTCTGAATGCGAGGTTCGGATTCGCAGGCAAGTTGTAGAGAACAACGACGGCCGCGAACAAGGCGAGGAGCAAATGAAACACAAGCGCGCCGCGCGCGCGGAACTTCCGCTCGACTCGTTCGCGAATCGCTGATTTCGCCAGCGGCTTGAACTTATGCTTCACCGACCCTTCCCTCCCCTTTTACCTGCCCGCCGACTGTTGCGAAAATTCATCTTCGTCAACGACGGCATCGTCAAATTCGCCCTCGGCATTCAATCGCATGCGCCGCCCCTGCCTGACGCCGAGATCAAGCAATTCAAGGCTCTCATCGTCATCCACACCGTCAGCAAAAGACAATGGGTCTGGGCTGCCAGCGAGCGAGCGCATCGACACTCTCTCAAGCTCGGCATCAATTCTGAGCGCGCGTCCCCCCGGCGTTCTGCCGTGCACGAAAAAGAAACGCATCGCGTGGAGCGCGAAGAATCCCGCTGCCACCTGTACAAACCACTCTACGGACTCCACATCGTAACTATAATAGCGTCTGCCAAATACACTCAAGCACAACAGAGCGACCGTCAACGTGGAAACCACGCCATGCGCGACAACGACTCGACGGGCGCTGACCCGCTTCGATACGCGCTCTTCGATCAAGAGCTCTTCGTCTTCGTCAAGCGTGGAGCGACTGAGCTGATCGTCGATTGCGCGCTCCATCTCATTCGCCCGCTTGACTGCGCCCGCTCCGCTGCGATAGTAGTAGCGTAATCCGTGCAAAACGAGAGGGATTGTCCAGAGGCCGCCCCACACAGCAGCGTCCAGCGCTTCCATGCCGGGCGCGCTGATGCGCGTGATGAAGGCGATTGCCACATAAACCAGCAGGTGCAGCAGCAGGTCGCGCCGTCCCGCCATCCGCTTCTCGATGCGATAGCGGATTAATTCCTCTTCTATCGATTCGCCTCTGCCTTGCATGGCGCGTTCACCCCCTCCCGCTGTCCCGTCGGCCCGTCAGATTTTCTTGATGCGCCGCTTCCTCGACAAAGCTGTCCGTCAACTCCCCCTCGTCGTTCAGCCGCACCTTCCGCTTCTCGAACGCCTCCATGTCGAAGATATCAGCCTCTCGATCCATTTCTCCTTGACGCTCCTCGTCACGCAAATTCTGCATGCGCAATTGCCGCGCCATTTCCGCTTCTACTTCGGTCTCGCGGCTCTGCGCGCCCTTCCCGAATCGATAATAGTAATCAGCGATGTGGCTCGCGATGCCGATGCCCCAAAATGCCGTCACGAATATCGGCCAAGGGAACGCTCTCGCGGTTGACCAATAAAGCGTCCACAAAATCAGATTCACGATAAGATAAGTGGTTAAATGCTGGATTAATTCCTGTCGATTCTTAAACTTCTTCTCCGCCGTCCGCCTGCGGATCTCGTCTTCCGACGCGGGACCCTTGCGCTTTCGCTTGGCTTTGTTAAGCGTCAGCTTTTCCCGCATGCTGTACGCGAGATCTCTGATCTGCTCTGCCTCCGCTGCGAAATCCTCATCGGTCCAACTGTCAACCTGCTCGTTCGCCACTTGCCCCGGCGCCGGCACGACCCGGCGATTCGGCGGCAGCGCCGTCACACCCGACTCCGCCAGCGCCAGCTTGAAGTCTTCCATCAAGGCTGTCGCCGTCTGATAACGCTGTTCAGGCGACTTCGCCAGCGCCTTCAAGAGCACACCGTCTATCGCGACTCCCAATTCGGGACGTAGCGCGCTTGGCGGTCTTGGTGGCGTATAGATTTGCTCATGCACGATCGCGTAGGGCGTATCACCGCTGAACGGCACGACGCCGACCAGCAGCTCATAGAGGATGACGCCGAAAGAATAGACATCGGTCGCCGGCGTCAATTCGCGTTCGCCTTTCGCCTGTTCCGGTGAGATATATTGTGGCGTCCCCAGCATCATGTCGTGGCTGATGGTCGAATCGCCCAGCTGAGCAATCCGCGCCAGGCCGAAGTCCGTCAAGTAGGCCAGATCGCGCTCATCGATCAAGACATTCGACGGTTTGATATCGCGATGCAAGACACCCATCTCATGCGCATAGGTGAGCGCTCCCGCCAACTGCGTCATCATGCTCTTGATTTCTTCTAGGCTGATGCCGCGTTTAATCAAGCGGCGCTTGAGCGTGCCGCCGCTGATATGTTTCATCACCAAAAAAGGTACGCCTTCGTGCTCAGCATAGTCGTAGATTGACACGATATGCGCGTGCTCCAATCGGGCGACGATGCGCGCCTCGCGTTCGAAGCGCTTGCGGAAGCTGGCGTCCTGCACGAAATTTTGGTGCAGCAGCTTGATGGCGACGTGGCGATCGAGCCGCTCGTGATAGGCTTTGTAAACGGTCGCCATGCCACCGGACCCGATCTGCCCGATGATCGAATAACCCGCAATCGTCTGTCCCGCCGCCAACGTCATGCATTTCTCCGCAATAGGCAACAGCGCCGCCCCGCTCCCTGGAACCGGCAAGAACGCGTCGTCTGAATGTTTCTGTATTTGATAGAGAGTACGCAATGTGCCGGGCGAAAGTTGTGCCGTTGGCGCGACGGTATCCCGGTCAGCTGGTGCCGAAGGTCAACCCGAGGTCGTTGAGCCACCGTCTGTAAGCGATGGCGGTCTTGTCGCTGCGCAGGTGCAGCTCCGCTTGCAGGTCCAACGGCAGCAGTTCCGGGCGCTGCGACTGCACAATCGGCAGATCCTGCATCGCGATTTCGTCTTGAAAGGCGCGCAATGTCTCATCGGTGCTATCGCCTTGTGTCATCACCATCCACATCCACATCAGCGACTTGACCTCTTCAATCGGCGTGACCATCAGCAGGATGGCGAATTTCTCTGCCGCCTCCTTGCGGAAATACGCCACCAAGGGACGATGCGCCTTGTAGGTATAAGTCACCCAATCCGGGATATGCGAGCCATCCGGGTTGGGCTGGAAGATGCGAATATCAGTGGCAGTCACGCCATTTTCGTCAGTGATGACATCGTATTCCGGGATCTCCGGCCGTTCCTTCGTGCCGAGAATGTTTTCATGCACAAAGGGGAAATGCGCGACATCAAGAAAATTCTCCACCATACGTGGACCCGCCGCCTGAAACTCATAGGCGCCGCAGAGAATCTTGCGGTAAGAATCATCATCCCATTCCTCAAAAGGCGGGATGTCGTAAGCCGGTTCCCCCAGGCAGACCCAGACCATGTCGTAGGCGACCGTCGCCTGGTAGGCAATTGTACGCGCTTTTGTCGGCGGTTTCTGTTCCGGATGTGCCGGAATGCGCACGCACTGACCCGTCGCATCGTAGGTCCAGCCATGATAAGGGCATTGCAGCATGCCATCTTCGAGCACCTCTCCCAGGGACAGGCGCGTGCCCCGATGAACACAGAGGTCCTTCCAGGCGCGGATGCCATCGCCGGTCTTCCAGATGACGATATCCTCGCCAAGTACGCGGGCGCCGGTCACGTTATTCTCCGCTTCCAGCTGCGCCACCGGCAGCACCGCGTGCCAATCATTGAGCAGAATCGGATCCTGAATCATGCGTCATTCTCCCGCGGAATACTGTGCGAGAAATTATAGCACGGGGCGTTGTAGGGGCGATCCATTGGATCGCCCGCATACTTGACCCATGCTTCGGTCGACATCTCACCTTTTCCTTACGACTCTGCCCAGCCTCATGTACCATACCGACATAGGCAAACTCAGACGAAGGCGGACATCACATGACCAGGATGGATGGAAAAGTCGCGCTTGTGACCGGCGCCGCCTCCGGCATCGGACGGGCGAGCGCGCTCGCGCTGGCAGGTGAAGGCGCCGCCGTTTGCGTCTCCGATGTCAACGAAGCGGTCGGCCAAGAGACCACCCGGCAAATCCTGCATGGTGGCGGAAAGGCCATCTTCGTAAAATGCGATGTGACGCAGGCGTCCGAGGTGGCGGCCATGGTGGAAGCGACGGTCGAAACATTCGGTCGGCTGGACGCGGCGGTCAACAACGCCGGCATCGCCGGTCACTTTCATCAGCGCTTGCACGAAGCGGATGACGACATGTTCGAGCGCGTGCTCAATGTCAACCTGCGCGGCGTCTGGCATTGCATGAAAGCCGAACTGGCGCAGATGCTGCCCAATCAGAGCGGCTCTATCGTCAATATCGCCTCAGTCGCCGGCTTGATCGGCGCGCCCAAAGCAGCCGCCTACACCGCCAGCAAACATGCCGTCGTCGGCATCACCAAGTCAGCCGCCCTCGACTACGCCAAGAGAGGCATCCGCGTCAACGCCATCTGCCCCGCCTATACCGACACCGCCATGGTGCACAGCGCTATCGAAGACAATCCGATGATGGCATCAATCATGGAACGCGCGATTCCGATGGGACGGCTCGGTCAAGCCAGCGAAATCGCCGAAGCCGTCGTCTGGCTCTGCTCCGAATCGTCCTCCTTCGTGACTGGCCATTCACTGGTTCTGGACGGCGGCTTGGTAGCGATATGAGATCTCTGCTATTGTTGACAGCGTTTATCCAGCTTGTATACTAAGTTAGCGAGGAAACATGGTCACTGTTCTGTACAGGCAGCGGCATGGTTATGATGTTCGCATTTATTCAAACGATCACCCTCCGCCACATGCGCATGTGTGGAAGGGAGACAACGAGCTTCAGATTAATCTGATCACCTTGGAGGTCAAGCATAATCGTGGTTACACTACGAGAGAAATCCGACAGATTCGCAAGCTGACTTTTGACAACAGAGAATTGTTGCGCGAAGTATGGAGAGACCTGCACGAGGCAGGTGCGGGACCGGAGTAAAAATGTCCAGAGACAGCAACTTATATCTTGAACCAGTCATTCACGATACGCGCAACGAGCCGCAGCGCGTTAGCTTCACCGGCACACACGCCATGATTGAATTGGCGGACGGCAGGATAATCGGCGTGCCACTGCATTTCTTTCCTTTGCTGGAGGCAGCGAGCGATGAAGAACGCCTAAACTACCAGTTTGGTGGTCTTGAAATATATTGGGAAGATATCGACGACGGCATTGACTTGACGGCTATGCTCTCTGGCCTCTATCTCGAAAACAAAGAATACAAAGAACAGCTTAAAAAGCAAATCGCCGAGCGCAAGACGAAAGTGACGCCTACTTAACCAACCCAGCTCGCCGCATATCGGACAAGATCAGCCGCTCCCAAGGCGTATCTGTCTCCAGCGGGAAATAATGCGCCCTCCGCCGTAAGCATTCATCTCTAATCTCGTCGCGCCAGGCATTCAGGCGCTGCTGATAGATGCCCAGCATCGCCCCGTCAACCGTCACCTCTTGCTGCAACTCCGTTTCGACATCAACCAGACTAAGGTCACCCACGACCGGCGGCTGCACTTCCTCCGGCGCCAGCACATGCACAAATGCCACCTCATGCCCGCGGCTCAACAAGGCGTTCAGCCCATCCAGGTAAGCGCCATCGCGCGAGAACATATCGCTGATGATGAGCGTCAGGCCGGGTCGGCGCGACCGCAACGCATAATCCGCCAGCGCGGCATCCAGGTCCGTAATGCCGGCGGCGGGAATATCGCCGAGGAAGCGCAGTAGGGCGATACCCTGCGCCCGTCCCCGCACCGGACCAAAGGTCGCTGTACCACGATCGTTCACTGCGGTCAGCGTCAATCGGTCGCCACTGGTCAGCGAGACATAGGCGAGCCCGGCCACGATGCGCTTGGCATAGAGCAGCTTGTGCTGGTCCGGCTCGCCCTCGGGCGGGAAGTCCATGCTGGCCGAGGCGTCGAGGATCAGATGCACCGCCAGGTCCTCTTCATCTTCCAGCAGCTTGATATAGGGCCGTTCCAGGCGGGCGTAAATATTCCAGTCAAGTTGCCGCAGATCATCGCCGGCGACATAGTTGCGGTAGTCGGCAAATTCAATGCTCGTACCGCGCTTGATCGAGCGCCGATCCCCTTTGATGGCGCCAACGCGCACCTTGCGCGCCTCCAGCATCAAAGGCTCCAACCGGCGGCGAATGGACTCCGGCAGCAGTGTGTGAGTTGCTTTTGGCTGTTCGGACATGGCTGGCTATTCCGACCCGCTTTCCGTTGCTTTCGGCGCTTCTATGTCGTCGTCCGATGCCGCTTCATCATTATCGTCTTCGTCAAATTCGTCTTCATCATCTTCGTCTTCAAAATCGTCTTCGTCATCTTCATCGTCAGAGTCCTCATAATCTTCTTCGTCCGCCTCGAACTCGAATTCAAGCAGAGCAATATTTCGTCCGCGGAACATCTCTTCCCGTTGCACGAATCCGAGTTTGTCAAATAACAGCCGCGCCGCCTCGTTTTCCGGATTGTAGCGCGCCAGGACCATCTCGCTGTTCTCGAAGTCGTGTATCATGTCAATCAGTTGATCGGCAACCGCAAAGCCATGCCCCTGTCGCTGATAGTCACGGTCTATCGTCAGCCGTTCGATGATCCATTGGGTCGGATTCTCGGCATGGATCAGCATCACGAATCCAATAATTTTCTCGTCCAAATCAATGCGGTATGTGGTAACCGCCGGGTGACGTGTTTGCAGATAAGTGATAACCGGATTCCTGGTAAATCGGCGCTGTTCACGCTCGACGCGCACCGCGCTCAGCACCATAAAGTCGCGCATGGATGTCAGTTCTAACAGTTTGATACCCGCCACTTTCATCGCCTCCCGTCGTAGCTATCCGCCAGCGCCGCCAGCACGATTTCAATCGGATGCCGCGCGGCGAAACCGGCGTCATGTATCTGCGCGCGGCAAGAGGTGCCCGGCGCCGCAATGAGGGCATCTTGATTCTCGCGTATCGCCGGCAACAGCCGATCCTCCGCGATCTTCATGCTCAAGTCGTAATGCTCGTAACCGAAACTTCCCGCCACGCCACAGCAGCCGGTATTCATCTCCGACACATCAGCGCCCGCGATCCCACGCAGCAGCCTCAGCGTATCTCCAGTACCCCATAAAGCCTTCTGATGACAATGCCCGTGCAACAGGATTCGCGGCGAACCCGTCTGCCAAGCAAGCCTGTTCGCCCGTTCAACCGCAGCATCGGCAAAATACGCTTCCGCGCTGATACAGCGTCCGGCTAGTGATTCCGCCGCCGACTGCTGGCCCGCATCGACAAGCGTGAGGTAATCATCGGTGAAGGCGCTCAAACAGCTTGGCTCAAGGAAAACATACGGAACAGCCGGATCGCCCCGACTCAAACCCAGCACGTTTGCAGTGGCCATCGCCTTGGCGCTGTCGAGCAAACCTTGACTGATCGCCGGACGGCCACAGCATGCTTGACCGGGCAAGCGCCGCGCATTCAGCCGCAAGCCTAGCCGCTCAGCCAGTGCCATCGCCGCATGACCCACTTCCGGCTGATTCCACTCGGTGAACGTATCCACTATGAGAATGGCGTCCGGCTGCGCGTGCCGCGGATAGCGCTCAGCGGAAAAGCGTCGATCGGCGAATTTGGGCAAGGGCCGTTCGGTGGGAATGCCCAGCCGACTCGCCCCATACTTGCCCAGCGAATGATTCATCACGAGATTGCTCAGCTTCGGCGCCAAGCCCGCCAAGCGGTTGACGCGGTGGATGTTGCCAAAGAGACGCGTCGCCAGGTCCACGCCATGCCGGTCGTGCCAGGTCGCCAGAAATTCCGATTTCAGCTTGGCGACATCAACGGAAGACGGGCATTCGCTCGCGCAGGCCTTGCAGCCCAAACACAGATCCAGCACCGCCTTCACCGCCGGATCACCCAGGTTATCGGGCAGCACGCCACTCATCGCCGCCCGTAAAGCATTGGCCCTCCCCCGCGTCGAATGCGCTTCGTCGAGCGTCGCTTGATAAGAGGGGCACATCGTCCCCACCCCCTCCTTGCGACACACGCCGGCGCCATTGCACATTTCCACCGCGCCGGCAAAACCATTATCTGCCGACCAGTCGTAACGCGTATCAATCTTGATCACTTCATACTCGGGCGAATAGCGCAATAATTCAGCGCTGTCCATCGGCGGCGCATCGATGATCTTGCCCGGATTCATCATATTGTTCGGATCAAAGGCGCGTTTGACTTCGCGGAAAGCGCTCATGAGTTCAGCGCCGAACAAGTATTCGCTGAACTCGCCCCGCACCATCCCCTGACCGTGCTCGCCGGTGATCGAACCCTGATACTTCTTGACCGTCTGCGCTACCGCATCGGCAATCGCCCGATACTGGCCGCGCCCCTTGAGCGTCTTGAGATTGATCAGCGGGCGGATATGCAGGCAGCCGGCGCTGGCATGCGCGTAAATGGCGTAGGTCGTGTCATTGTCATAAATGATGCGCTCCACATCGGCGATATAATCCGCCAGACTCTCCACCGGTACCGCGCCGTCTTCAATGAAGGAGACTGGCTTGGCTTCGCTGCGTTCGCTCATCATCAAACCCAGGCCGGCTTTGCGCACGGTCCAAACATCGTCTTGTTGCGCCGCCGTTTCCGCCACCGTCAGCGCGCCGTGGAAACCGAGTCGCTGCAAATGCGCCTTCAAGTCGTCGATCTTCGCGCTTAATTCGCGTTCCGAGCCGACGAACTCCACCAGCAAAATCGCCGCCGGATCGCCATCGACAAATGTCAGCCGGTCGCGATACCCGGCGGCGGCGCGCGTCTTGTCCAGCAGGAACTTGTCCATCAATTCAATGGCGGCCGGTTCCAGTTCGAGGATGCGCGGCGTCGCCTCTAACGAATCGCGCAGCGTGTCAAAATGGACCAGCGCTAGCCGTTTGTTCTCAACCTTCGGCCGCTCCACTAGTCGCAGGTCAGCCCGCACCACCGTCGCCAGCGTGCCTTCCGAGCCGCAAAGCAGCCAATTTAAGTTCACATCGTCCGGGTCAATCTTGTCCAGCGCATAACCGGCGACGGTTCGCCAAGTCTTGGGATAACGCGCCTCGATATGCACAGCGTGCTCACGCGCCAAATCGCCAACGATAGCGCGAAGGCGATCCAACTCGCCAGTAGAAGCATCCAGCCAGACCAAGTCACCATTCGCCAGCACAACTTGCAAGCGCGCCACGTGATCGGCGGTCATGCCATAACGGATGCTGTGCGCGCCGGTCGCATTATTGCCGACTATACCGCCGATGGCCGCGCGCTCGGCGCTCGCCGGATCGGGACCGAACATCAAGTCCAGCGGCGCCAACTGCCCGTTGAGCGTGCCGAGGATCATGCCCGGCTCGACATCAACCGTGCGCGTTTCGGCATTGACCGCGCGAATGCGTCGCATGTGCCGGGTGAAATCCATGATGATCGCTTCGCCCACAGCTTGCCCGGCCAGCGCGCTTCCACCACCCCGCGGCAAAACCGGAACACCGAACTTGCGTGCAATCTCATGCACGGCCACCACGTCATCGGCGTCCCGCGGGAAGGTGACGGCCAGCGGCATGACCTGATAATTGCTGGCATCGGTGCTGTAGAGCACCCGTGTCATCCGGTCAGCGGCCGCTTGATCGTGCCCAATGGCGGCACGTAGATCGTGCAGCATCTCGTCAATTTGCATGGACTGGCTTTCCCGCTACCGTCAAGATAACAGGCTAGATTGTACCGGTTTTGCGCTGGGAATTACACGGGAGACAAATCCACCTTGAGCGCGCGCAACTGCGCAACACAGGCGCGGATGGTTTCTTCTGATGCCGACTGCATTGGCGGACGTACGCCGCCGACGGGTAAGCCGCGCTCCGCCATGATGCCTTTGACTATCGTCAGCCAGCCGCCGCTGCTAACCACCCCGCTCGCGGTATTGAGTTGCTTCTGCAGCGCTTGCGCGGCAGCCAAGTCGCCCGCATGGAAGGCATCATGAATGCCCACCACGATTTCCGGAAAGTGATTGCTATTGCCGGATACGCTGCAATCCAAGCCCATCGCCAGCCCGGCCAGGATCAGACTGTCGGGTCCAATGGCCGTATTGAAGCGCCCGTCTTGTAGATGATTCACCGCGCACATGGTCAGCAAGTCGCCGCTGCTGTCCTTGAGCCCGACGCAATTTTCGTAGTGCCGCGCCAGCCGCGTCACCAACGCCGCCGACAGTGTGTTGTTGCCGAAATTCGGCAGGTTATACAGGTAGACAGGAAAGTCCGACGCCGCCTCGAGGATCGCGCAATAATGCGCTTCCAGCGTCTCCTCGCTGTGGCGGAAGTACCAGGGCGTGATGACCGAAGCGGCGGTCGCGCCGATGTCACGGGCGTGGCGCGAGAGTTCGATCGTTTCGCGCGTGGTGATGGCGCCCGTGTGGATGATGACGGGCACGCGCCCCGCCACCGCTTCGACTGTGGCGGCGGCGACGGCTTTGCGCTCGTCGGTAGAAAAGAGCGGACCTTCACCGGTACTGCCGAGGGGATAGATGCCGGCGACGCCCTTGTCGATCAGCCAGTCAGCGAGCGGTCGCATCATGTCCGGATTGATGTCGCCATTCGGCCTGAGGGGTGTCACCGTCGGGCAGATAACGCCGTGAATGGGTTGGTAGGTCATAGGGTCTTCTCTTCGATTTCAGTAACCGGCCAATCGTTCGTCGGACACATAATGCAATGCGGTAACCCCGACAGACAGACCTATTATATTGTTTAAGCGCCCATTACGCAGTATCGACATCGGCATCCGCGCGCTAATCGGTCGGCTCGACGAAACTCATACCTTGGCCCCCTGCTGCTGCGATGCTCTCCATCCCAGCCTATAGAATGAGTGCCTCGACTGCGCTTTTTTGGGCGTTTTTCTGAGAGGTAGGTTACACTCTAGTTCCGGTCCGCGGCTACAGAGTTCCTCCGGGTCAATCGATCGTCGGCGATCTTAGGCCGCACGATCAGGCAGTCGCTAGCATAAGCGTCTGGCTTTGTGTTCCGTCTCGGGGAAAGGTTGCCTATAAAATCCGTCACTGAACCAAGACCTGTCAAGATACAGTGATTAAATGAAATGGAGAGAATGAGATGCTAAGGGAATCTGCCAAGTTGCGCATAGTCATGTTGTTATGCAGTATTTTGCTGATGATCGGCGGGGCTGCGGTTCAGGCTCAGGAACCGATTACGCTGCAGTTCTTCTATCCGGTCGGGGTTGCTGGTCCGCTAGCACAGGCCATTGACAGCTACGTCGCCGAGTTCAATGCAATCAGTGAAGATATTCAGGTCGAGCCTATCTTCACCGGTGGTTACGCAGAAAACATGGCTCGTGCGAGAGCCGCGATTCTGTCCGGTCAGCCGCCTGATGTTGCCATCCTGCTCGGCATAGACATTTATACGCTGATCCAAATGGAAGGTATCATCCCGCTGGATGGCTATATTGCGTCCGATGAAGGACTCGACATCGACGATTTCTTCGATGCCTTCATGGCAAATAATATTGCCGATGATCAAGTCTGGAGCATACCCTGGCAGCGTTCCACACCGATCTTGTATTACAACAGGGACGCATTTGCCGAGGTCGGCTTGGATCCGGATACACCGCCGGCGACCTGGGAAGAACTGGTGGAATTCGGCAAGCAGCTTGTCGTGCAAGATGGCGACTATGTAACCCGTTGGGGTGTAGAAGCGCCGTCATCGTTCTGGATTTACGCCAACTTCGCGATTCAGGCGGGGCGGCATATCGGCTCGCTTGGAGACGATCCATGTGCTGTGTACCTGGATACGCCGGAAGCAATCGAAGCGCTGGCATTCTTGCGTACCCTGCAAACTGAGGGCATCATGCCTGATGGAGCTGTTGCCTGGGGCACAGCGCCGGCAGACTTTATCGCGGGCGCCTCGGCAATGATCTATCACTCCACCGGCAGCCTCAGCACCTTGCTGGCTAATTCACCGTTTGAAGTTGGCACAGCCTTTATGCCTGGCGGACCAGCCGGCTACGGCGCCAATGTGGGCGGTGGAAACTTCTATGTCATGAAAGATATCGACCAGGAACGTCAGGATGCGGCCTGGACCTTTATCCGCTGGATGGTGCGCCCCGAACAGATCGGTCAATGGGGTATTGACAGTGGTTACGTCGCGCCACGCAACGCCGCTTGGGAAACTGACCCCTTGATGAGCTATGCCGCCGAAGTGCCTCAGGCTTCGACCGCTCGTATGCAGCTTGAATATGCGGTCAAAGAGTTCCCGGCGACATTCAGCGGGCAGGAGATTCAGGTCATCACAACGCAGGCAATTGAAGCGGTCTACACCGGTGAACAGACGCCTGCGGAAGCGCTGGCGGCCGCGCAAGCTCGTGCCGATGAGCTATTGGTGCAAAACGGCTGCGAGCTGGAATAGTAATCGTTGAAACCATCGCTCAATACGCTTGACCACGAACAACGCCAGGTTGAGGGACGCGGGCAATTGGCTCGCTCCCTCACCTTGCCCCCCGCATTGCGCCAAAGCGGCGTAGTCGCTTACTTGTTTCTGTTGCCATCGCTGATTTTCCTGGCTGTTTTCACGATTTGGCCGATCATCTCGGTTATCTGGTCCAGCTTTCATACGCTGCGGGGACGCGCCGAAGTTTTTGTCGGCATTCAGAACTATCAGCGCATGTTTTCCGACCCGTTCAGCCAGCAAGTGATTCAAAACACTGTGGTCTATGTCACTGTTGCTCTGCTCTGCTCCGTCTTTGGCGGTCTGCTGCTGGCGATCTTGATGAACCAGGGGCTACGCAATATCGGGTTCTTTCGCTTTCCCTTCCTGGCGACAATCGCGCTGCCCATGGTCAGCGTCGCTTCAATCTGGTTGTTCTTATATAGCCCGCGTGTTGGTCTATTCAACGAGATACTTGGTGGCTTGGGATTGCCACGCTCTAATTGGTTGAGCGATCGTGAATTGGCGCTGCCGGGATTATTCGTGGTTTATTTGTGGAAGCAGCTCGGTTACTTCGCGCTCTTTTATCTGGCTGCTCTGCAAGCGCTGTCTACAGATGTGCTCGAAGCAGCAAAACTGGACGGCATTACATTTTGGCAAGAAGTGCGCTTTATTATCTGGCCCCTGGTTTCGCCAACAACTTACTTTGTTTCAACAATCGCAGTCTTGAACTCCTTGCAACAGGTCGATCATGTATTTGTGTTGACAGGAGGCGGACCCAACAATGCCTCCAATCTGGCTCTTTTTTATGTTTACGAGCAAGGCTTCAAGTGGTTCAACACGGGGAATGCATCCGCTATGACTGTGATCTTGCTTGCCGTGCTGCTGACAATGGCGATTTTGCAGTACGTTTATCTTGAGCGCCGAGTTCACTATGATTGAGCAGAGTGTGCGATTGATTTTTCGATGACCGGACGTAAACATAAGTGGCGTGAGATTCTGCCAGTGCTGTCCTTAGCTGTCTTCGGGCTGATCTGGATGGTGCCCCTGCTTTGGACGATTCTTGCGGCCTTTGTACCGACTACCGAATTACTGAATGACTCGCCGCTGGTTTGGCTGCAAAGCTTGCATTTTGGGGCTTTTGTCGAAGCCTGGCAGGTTGCGCCGTTTCCGCGCTTCTATCTCAATACGATTATCTGGGTATTCGGCCTGCTGGCCATCCAGCTCGTCACCATTTCACTGGCAGGATTCGCCTTGGCGCGGATGGACTTCCGCAGCAAAGACCAGATATTCTTCTTATTCCTCACCCAACTGATGGTGCCCGCCACGGTCCTCATCCTGCCCAATTATCAGACCCTCGCCCGGCTGGGCTGGTTGGATAGTTATCAGGGCATGATGGCGCCATACATTGCATCGGCATTTGGCACCTTTTTGATGCGCCAGGCTTTCAAGCAGGTGCCGAAAGAATTGGAAGAAGCGGCGCGCAGCGACGGCGCGAGCTGGCTGCAGGTCTTGTGGCATGTCTTCCTGCCTGTCACCCGTGCCTCATTGCTGGCTTTCAGTATCGTGTCGATAACCTATCACTGGAATGAATTCTTGTGGCCCTTGCTGATCACGAGCAGCGTCGAGGTCCGTCCGCTTACGGTTGGACTTGCGCTGCTGGTTCAGTCATCGGAAATCGGAGCGCAGTGGGATCAACTGTCGGCCGGCACTTTGATTGTGGCTGTGCCGGTTATCATTCTGATTGCCCTCTTGCAGAAGCAATTCACCAACAGTTTCCTCAGTTCGGGCATCAAATAGATCGTAGCGCGTTCACCAACAGCGTCCGTGGCGCGATCATGTCCGGCTTGATTTCGCCCTTGGGCTAGAGCGGTGTCATGGTCGGGCAGATGACGCCGTAGAAGGGTTGGTAGGGCATACCAAAGTCCTGTTCTCAGTTGATGGCTCGCAGGACACGACGTTAGTCGTTTAGTTCTTCGGTGTCGTGCGAACTAAGGGCTGGATCCAGAACAGGCAACTTCTGTACATAGAGCCGCAAAAGCGGTTCGACATAGCGGTATATGCCCCGATCCGGCCTTTCGATGATATTGCGCTTAAGCAGGTCGTCGAGGTAAGAGCCCAACTGATCAGAGGGTCTGCCGATTCTCTCACCGATATACACCCGGGGCACGAGAGCATCTTCGTATTCCGCCATAGCGACCAGTATTCGCCGATAGTCGCCAGCGCCAGCCGTTCGCAAAAGTTGGCCCAGTTCGGCGCGTTTGATACGAGAAACCACCTCGTCTGCGGCTTTGGCGAAATCATCTTGGTCTAGTACCAGGTCTGTATCGTTCTCATAAGCCTCATAACATAGCGTGTGGATAATCGCGGGAAAACCGCTCGCCGTTTCGACCACCCATTGCATGGATTCTTCCGACACGCAAATGCCCCGGCTGCTCGAAGAGCTTTGGAGTGTTCTTTCAATCACATCTCGGCTCTCACTGTGACTCATAGGGCGCAACTCAACATTCTCGAAGACTCTTCCGATCGAGGGATGATCGCTCATTAGCTTTTGCATCGCACCCGTCACGCCGACGAGATAAAACGCGATCTGATCCAACCCGGCGTCCACTAATTCTTCAGTTGTTACCTTCAAGAAGGATGCGATGCCAGACGTCTCTGCCACGGTGTCAATCTCGTCGATAATGAAAACAATCCCGTCGCACTCACCCTTGATCGCCGACCACAGATTGGACACGGTTCGAACGAACTCGCGACCGATGTCCGTTGAAGAGGCCGACTGGTGCTCTAAATTCACAACACCGGCGACAGAGACTGATGGCTTCCAAGTACGGACAAAATCACTCACAATACTGCGGAAATTCTCGGCGCTCAGCCTAGTTGGCATTGCGTCAATCAGCGAAGTTACAATGTGCTCGGTACTCTGGCCTTGACGCGCCCGGCACTTAAAGACCGGAAATCGAAAGCGAAAGTCGCCAGCGTCTACGCCGAGCTTTTCCAGGACATCGTCGCCATTGTCAGTTACCGAGTGTATCTGATTAATGAAGGAGCTTTTGCCTATACCTCTAGGTCCAGTGACGATCATATGCCGCGCGTTGCCGTGGCCAGTATTGAACATTGAGCGAATCAGGACGGTCAGTTCATGTGACCGGCCCGCAAATTGCTCGAAATTGTCAATCGGCTTGTCTGGCCTGAAAGGATTCGCTCTGAGTTGCATAGACTGCAACCGTTTCCCACTTTGAAATCTACCTTGATGATAACCTATATGGACCCAGGGCGCTATACACTGGTATTGTCGTCAGGATTTTGGTGGAGGAACTGAATTATATAACATATGGATTACAATCAATCCGAAACCCTGTGTGCCCTCCGTGCCTTTGCGATGAAAAACCAATCTCTGTGCCCTTTGTGCCTCTGTGGCAAATCCAAACACTCGCAACCACCCACACAGCCCGCAACCACCAACCCATGCTACCCTGCCCACAACCCGCCACCCTTCGTGACCTTCGTGTCTTAGTGCTGAAAAATCTCCGCACCCTCATTCTCCTCGGTGTACTCGGTGGTAAATCCCGCAACCACCCACACAGCCCTCCAACACCAACCCATGCTACCCTGTCCACAACCAGCCCCTTCGTGACCTCCGCGCCTTAGTGGTGAAAAATCTCTGTGCCTCTGTGCCAGACAAGTCCCTCCCTCTTTATGGGGGAGGGATTTAGGGTGGGGGCAACCCGCGACCATATACTCACCCCATCCCCGCCAACCCATGCTACCCTGTCCACAGACCGCCGCTTAACAACTGCATATCGCCCAGCCATAGCATCGCCTACCCCCCCCCGCGCCAAATACCCTCTATATCAATACCATGTCGATACCTGGCAACAAATGTTCGCGGTTTTTTGGGGACTCTTGGGGACTTTAGCGACACTTTCCCTGTAACGGAAACCGCCGGCCCGCGCCTGCCATTCTCTTCTCCTTGCGCTACAATACGCGCCACGAACGACATCCACACAAGGAGACTCCCCATGTCCAGCACCAACGGTGTCCGCGCCGCCCTCAACCAGCGCAGCCGCACCCTCGTCCACGGCGCCGAACGCGCCGGCGCTCGCGCCATGCTCAAGGCGGTCGGCTACGATGACGACGCCCTCGCCAAACCGCTGATCGGCGTCGCCAACACCTGGACCGAAATCGGCCCCTGCAACTTCCACCTGCGCAAGCTGGCCCACGATGTCAAACGCGGCATCCGCGCCGCCGGCGGCACGCCCTTCGAGTTCAACACCGTCAGCATCTCGGACGGCATCACCATGGGCACCGAGGGCATGAAGGGCTCGCTGATCAGCCGCGAGGTGATCGCCGACAGCATCGAGCTGGTCGCGATGTCGAATATGCTCGATGGCGTGGTCGCGCTCTCCGCCTGCGACAAGACCATCCCCGGCACCATCATGGCGCTGATCCGCTTGGACGTGCCCTCGCTGATGCTCTACGGCGGCACCATCTACCCGGGCATGCTCAACGGCGAGCGGCTCGATGTGGTCAGCGTCTACGAGGCGCTGGGCAAGTTTCAGTCGGGCGAGATCACCTACGACGAGCTGATGGAGGTGGAGAACCTCGCCTGCCCCGGACCCGGCGCTTGCGGCGGACAATTCACCGCCAATACCATGGCCATGATCAGCGAGATCATCGGCATCTGCCCAATGGGCATGGGCGATGTGCCGGCCGAAGACCCGGAGAAGCAGAATGTCGCCTACCAGGCCGGCGAGCTGATGCTGGACATCCTCGAACGGAATATCCGCCCGTCCGACTTGGTAACCCGCCGTTCACTGGAGAATTCTCTGGCCGCTTCGGCTGCCACCGCCGGCAGCACCAACAGCATCCTGCATTGCATCGCCTTCGCCCGTGAAGCCGGCATCGACTTCACGCTGGACGATATCGAGGAGATCAGCCGCCGTACACCGATCATCGGCGACCTGCGCCCCACCGGCAAATACGTGGCGCTCGATCTGTTCAAGGCGGGCGGCGTGCCCATCCTGATCAATCGGCTGATTGATGGCGGCTATATGAGCGGCGAGACACCGACCGTGACCGGCCAGACGCTGGCCCAAGCCTGCGCCGATGCGGTCGAGACCGAGGGGCAGGATGTCGTGCGCGACCTTGATGACGCCATCAGTGAAAGCGGCGGATTGGTCGTGCTCACGGGTAATCTGGCACCCGACGGCGCCGTGGTCAAACTCAAGGATACGCCGCCTCCGCTGACCGGACCGGCGCGTGTCTTCAATACCGAAGAGGACGCCTTCGCAGCCGTCTCCAAGCGGCAGATCGTCGACGGCGATGTGCTCATCATCCGCTACGAAGGACCGGTCGGCGGACCCGGCATGCGCGAGATGCTGCAGATCACGGCCGCACTCTACGGGCAAGGTCTGGGCGGCAAGGTCGGCTTGGTCACGGACGGGCGCTTCAGCGGCGGCACGCGCGGCTTGATGATCGGCCACACTGCGCCGGAAGCGGCGGTCGGCGGAGCGATCGCAATGCTGGAGGAAGGCGACATGATCACCATCGATGTGTCGAAACGGCTGCTGCAAGTGGATCTGAGCGATGCCGAGTTGGCGGCGCGCCGGTCACGCTGGCAGGCGCCCGAACCGAACTACACCAAAGGCGTGATGGCGAAGTACGCGCGCTTGGTTTCGCAGGCGAATGATGGCGCCGTGGCGGGGGCCTAAGATCGCCTACTGATGGCGCTTAACGGTGGGAGAAGTGATCACCGCTTTTTGTCTCACGCCTACAAGCGCCGGTCGAGGAAACCGCGCAACCCGGACTCGCCCAGATACGGCACCCGGAACAGCACGTAGCTGCCCCGCCAGTGATCCTCGGGCAGGTACGACTGGATCTCGAGCGCCCTACCATCCGGGAACCAATCCTGCAGCTGGCGTGCAGAGCCTTCGTCTTCGGGCGGGTAGATGAATATCAAGTCCTTGCCGGGATCCAGGCGATACTCGCCCGTTTCGCGCCAGGCGCTCTCCAGCTTTCGCGGCAAATCGCCCACCGGCGCAGCAGAATAGAAAGCTGGCTCACCAGCTTCGATGTAAACGTTTCGCTCATCCCAAAAATGCGGGTAGACGATGATGACGATATTGCCCCAATCCACGCCGCTGTCCACCAGCCCGCGCACGACATTCCCGGCGTGTCTGAACGGCGCCGGCCGGTAGGTACGCGGAAAGATGTCAAAGTACGTTCTGCCGTTGTACTGATTGGCGAACAACAAAACGAGAACACATATACCCGCAGCCAGGAGCTTGCCAATACGCCCCGAATAGGTACGCGCAATCCTGCACGCAAGCGTGACAAGTGGCAGGGCCGCAACCAGATAGACGCCGGGTATGGCGCCGGATGTACGCGTGTGGCTCGGATTCGTAATTGAATGCGCGACACTCATAGCGCTTGGCAGCAGCATGATCAGGATCATGACCGGCATCAGCCAAAGCACCGGATCTCGTCTATGCTGCAGCAGAAACACGCCGCCGGCAGCCAAGCCAAGTATCAGAAAAGCGCCCGTATAGATATCCAGCGCCGGCTTCAATGTTGCAGCCTGGATCCAATTGCCGTCGCCCACCCAGTGGAACATGTGCAGGCTGTCGCCGATATTCCGCATGAATCCGGATACAAAGTCCGCCGGGTCCACATCAATGGGTTGACCAGGTGTCGTGCCAAAGACTTCCTTCAGCGAGTTTCGCCATGTTTCGTCGGGATAGTCCATTGTCGCATGGTGTATGGGCAAGTACACCATCAGGCAGATCAAGCCGGCCACAGCCAGATTGAAGATGTAATGGAGTCGCTCGTACCACGATATCCGACGGACCAAAAGAGCAAGTCCGATGCCACAGACTGCGACCAGCGGCAACATTTTGCAGGGGGTGTAAGCATAAAGACTGAATCCCAGGCATAAGCCCAGCTTGATATAGTCAGAACGACAGTTCTTGCGCATCGCGCGCGCCAGATAGATCATCATCAGCGCGGCGAACAGCACGGTTAGATGCGTCCGCATGGCGTATCGACTGATGGATACATGCCAGTAACTGACAGCGACCAGCCCCGAAATCATCAGCCCCATGACCGCGCCGAATTTTCGATCCTTCTGCCCCATCAATTCATAGCCCATCCAAAACAGAACGGGCAGCGTCATTATGCTTTCGATAGCCGCCAGCAGCTTGATCGTAAAGTGGTCGAATCCAAGCCCGGGAAAACGTCCCAGCAAGGCCATAAAGTACATATGCATCGGCTCGCGCGCTTGCCCTTTGATCTGCAAGATCGTGAATTCGCCCTGTGAAATCCTGTATCCGGCGAGAATGTCATCGGCGTGATCGGCCGGTATCATATCCAGGGGCAGCGTATCCAGTTTTGTCAGCCGGAAACTGGCGCCAAGCAGAATGACACCGACAAAGGCAAGGATCAGCCACCAGTGCTTTCTCCAGCTGAAACGGCGTAGCAGATCAATCTTTCGCGTCGCCCAATCAAAAACGCTCCAGTTCAGCGGCACAAAGCCGAGCGACCACAAGAGCGCGCTGATGAGCCAGAGCGCAATGAAGGGCGGCTCGATTCGATTTTCGTCAGCATTCACCCAAACGGCTGCGCTAGCCACTGCCGCCAATCCCAGCAGAACGATTCGCCTCAGAAGAACAAGCTTCCCCGACGCTGAGCTTATCCAAACGATGGATGCGACTGAGTCACGTTTCACCAACTTCGCCCCGACCAGCGCGGGTTGGCCCCTTCGCTTGCGCCGGCGACGGTCGATCTGGTCTATGAGCAGCCAGATGACAACGCCGACTGCAAGCCAAGCCAGGCTCTCCGCTAACAGCGTCAGCGCGCGCGGTGATGACATCGACACCAGAATGAGCTGAATGGTGCGGACCCACATCGCTGCCGGCAGCAGCCGCGCGAGCAATTGCAACTTTTCAACGCGACCGAGACGGTACCAGCAGCGAGTGAGATCACTGCTTCGGGGAATAAGCTCCGCCAAGATCCAAAAGAATACGGACATCCACAGCCATGGCACGCCGGTCGCCAGATCATCGCTCGTGCTTCGCGCTGTATCTCCCGCACCGGCTATCAGGCGGCAGCCGTGTACGGCGCAAGCTACGGCGATTCCGTAGAGCAACATAGGTAACTGACGGAAAACCGTCGACCGCGAAAACCGAACCCGGAGCAAGCGTGATGGCAGTTGGCTCGCTGGCGCAGTTTCTTCTGTCTGAAATGATTTCATAAAGCGCTTTGGACGCATCTGTTTGGCCGGCGAAATGCCCTCAATAGCTCGGATCGGCGCAGCTAACGCGCCCTGGTCTTCACACACACCCACCACGATTCTAGGTCATCATTACGTCCTCTATCTATACCTTAGTTTCAAGATTACGCTTCTCTGTTGTAGAGCGAATCACTCGTTGATTAAATTACGCTCGTCAGATTTTCCGTACAGGCAGTGCGGTTGAATTGCAGCCGGCGCGTCGCACGGGTACACTCGTTCCAGCCGTTACTGACGCGAGAGGAATATCTGCTGAAACCCCTCGACGACTCCCGCATCCTCGACTTGACGCGCCTACTGCCCGGTGCCGTCTGCAGCATGATCTTAAACGACCTCGGCGCCGAAATCATCAAGGTCGAAGATACACATAGCGGCGACTACGCGCGCCGGATGCCACCGCTGATCGACGGCATGGGCGCCTTCTTCCGCAGCAGCAACCGCGGCAAAAAGAGCATGGCGCTCGACTTGAAAACGGATGGCGGGCAAGCCATCCTGCATCAACTCGTACGGACAGCCGATGTGCTGATCGAGGGCTTCCGACCCGGTGTGACGGCGCGCCTGGGCGCCGACTACGAGACGCTCGCCGCTATCAATCCGCGCCTCGTTTACTGCTCGCTTTCGGGCTGGGGACAGACCGGACCTTACGCTTCCGTCAGCGGACACGACCTCAACTACATCGCGCGGAATGGTGTGCTCGGGGCTGACCTCGAGCCGCGGACGCCCGGCTCTCAGGTTGCCGATATCGGCGGTTCCTACACCGCAGTGATGGGCATTTTGGCGGCTCTGCTCAAGCGATGCCGGACGGGACTGGGCGATAATATTGATGTTGCCCTGTCGGAAGCGGCGATGCCCGTCGCCATGACCGCCTGGGTCGAAGCCCAATCGCCGAGCGCGGATTCAGCCTTTATCAGTCTGCGTGGCGAAAGCGCCTTCTATCGCGTCTATGCGAGCGCCGATGATCAGCCGGTGACGCTCGCAGCCATTGAGCCGAAGTTCTGGGCCAATTTCTGCCGCGCGGTGGACAAGTATGAATGGATCGCGCAGCATGGGGATAAAACTCAGCAGCCGGCGCTGATCGAAGCGGTCGCCGCGCTTTTCAAGAAGAAGACGGCCGCTGCGTGGGCTGAACTGCTTGGTGAAGCCGACTGCTGTTTTTCCCGCGTGATTTCGCCGGATCAGCTTCTCGACGATCCGCAGGTGCGGGCACGGGATATGGTTGGCATTACAGAAGACGGCGTGCCCTGGATGCGCAGCCCCGTCCGTCTGAGCGAAGACGAACTGCACCTCCGTGAAGCGCCCGCTCACGGGAAAAACAGCGCTGAGCTGCTAGGCGAGATTGGCTATACTGATGATCAAATCGAGCGGCTGCTATTGGCGGGGATTATTCGTCAAGCGCCGTGAATCCATCGGCATCCGCAAGGATTTTCTTCGGTCCGTGCCACTCGAATAAGACACTGACAATGCTGCCCTTCGCTTCAGTGCCGATGACCTTACCTTTACCGAACTCCACATGTGATACTGGCGCGCCAACCTTGAAACTCGATGGCGTGCCAACATTGGAATTCACGCCCGGGAAGGGAATGATTTTCTTGCGTAGCTCGCTGTTTGACTGTGACACCGTCTTGCTCTGCAGGTCGCGTTGCAGCCGGCTGGTCGGCCGCGCTGGACTGGACCACTGCGTCTGCGATTCGATGCTCTGGGCGCGGCGCAATGTTGCCAGTGTGGTCGGCGCCCCATCGAGCAGATGCGGCGGCAAATCCGCCAGGAATTCGGACGGCGCCGCCAGTCCGCCAGCGCCGCTGTATAGGGCGCGCCGAAACGCATAACTCAGGAAAAGACGGTGTTTGGCGCGCGTCACGCCGACGTAAAAGAGACGCCGTTCCTCTTCAAGTCCATCCACTTCCTCGAATGAGCGGAAATGCGGCAGGATGCCCGCTTCCAGTCCAGTGATGAAGACGACCGGAAACTCCAGACCCTTGGCGGCATGCAAGGTCATCAGGGTCACGGCGTCATTGTTATCCTTCAAGCTGTCGACATCGGCGACCAGCGATTGCTCAGCGAGAAACTCGTGCAGCGGCTGCTCATATTCCATCGCATACTGCAGCAGTCCGCGCAGCTCCTGTACGTTGTCGGCGCGTTCGATGGCTTCTTCAGGGATCTTGCTGCTGTCATCAAGGTGCAGGTAATAGCGCGTTTGCGCGGTGATCTTGTCGAACATGTTCAGCAAATCGCCGACCTTCGCCATCTCCTGCCATCCCGCCAACATCTCGGCGAAAGCGGCGAATTTCTTCTTCGCGGCGGCCGCCAGGGGCGTCGGATCGTCGTAAAAGAGCCGGTTGAGCGCATCGGCGATGCTCAGATTCTCACGCGTCACCCAATCAAGAAAGGCTTGAAGTGACTTCTTGCCGATACCGCGCGCCGGCACGTTGATGATCCGCTCGAAACTGATGCGGTCATCGGGATTGTTGACAAGGCGCAGGTAAGCCAGCAGGTCTTTGACTTCGCGCCGTTTGTAAAAGCCGACTCCGCCAACCAGCATATAGGGCACCGCTTTGTTGACAAAGGCCTGTTCCATTGCTCGCGACTGCGCATTGGTGCGGTACATCACGGCGAAGTCTTTCCAATCCAGGCCCTCTTGTGATCGCAGCTGATGAATCCGCTCCAGTACTTCTTCCGCTTCGTATCGTTCGTCATAGGCCTCAAATACCGTCACCATGCCGCCGCGCCCCAAGTCGGTATGCAGCGCTTTTGGCGTGCGATTGCGGTTGCGATCGATCACCGCTCGCGCCAAATCCAGGATGTTCTGCGTGCTGCGATAATTCTGCTCCAACAGGATGACTGTTGCATCTTCGTAGCTCTCTTGAAAGCGCAGCACGTTGCGATAATCAGCCCCGCGAAACGCGTAGATCGCCTGATCTTCGTCGCCGACCACGAATACATTGTTCTGCGGCGCCGCAAGCAGTCTGACCAGCTCATATTGCACGCTGTTGGTATCCTGGAACTCGTCGACCAGCACCTGTTCAAAGCGGCTCTGATACATATCGCGCAAGTGGTCGTTGTCACGCAGCAGCTTAACCATGTTCAAGAGCAGATCATCGAAATCCATCGCGTTGGCATCGTGCAGCGCTCGCTGATAAGCCGCGTAGACCTGCTTGACGATCTCGCCAAAATAGTCCAGCGACTGAAACTGCGTCGGCAGAATCATCTCGTTCTTGGCGCTTGAGATCTTGGACAAGATGGCGCGTGGATTGTAGCGCTTGGGATCAATACCAAGTGACTTGACGACATTCTTGACCAGCGCGACTTGATCGTCACTGTCGTAGATGACGTAGTCCCGCCGGTAACCCAGCAATTCAGCTTCCCGCCGCAGGAACCGTGCGCAGGTGGCGTGAAACGTGCCGATCTGCAAACCACGCAGGCGATCGCCCAGCAGCGCTTCGACGCGCGAACGCATTTCACCGGCCGCTTTGTTGGTAAAGGTAACCGCCATGATGCGATGATGCGGCACGCGCTGCTCGCGGATCAACCAGGCGATGCGCCGTGTCAGAACGCTGGTCTTGCCGCTGCCCGGACCTGCGAGCACCAGCACGGGTCCCGCGCCGGCCGTTATAGCGGCTTCCTGCTGTCGATTCATATCCTCCAAGAGAGGATGCTGCACCATGCCGGGATTCTCCTCAGTCGAAGCAATTTATAGTATCTTATCAGAAACTTTGAGCTAGGACGCGGGTATGGATGGGTCGCGTGTTACCCGCCGGTGGGCGTCGTGATTAGATCGACCGTCGGTCCGAAGACGGGTTCAGCCGGCTCGGGCGCGGACAAGTCGTTGTCGACGGTGATGTTGCGGTCGACGTTGATGAAGCCGCCATTGAGCGATGAAGCCGCCAGCCGCAGGATGTAATTTCCGTTGGGCGCCTGCGCCGCCACGGTATCCCAGCTGCCTAGAGGCGTACCATACTGCGGCATCTGCACCAGCGAAGCGCTGATCGGATAGAAAGCCTCCGGATCGTCCGCGCTGGCGTATAGCAACTCAAATTTATCGAAGTCTGGCGCCTGCACTTGTCCGCGGATTTCGAAGGCGCCGCGCATCACCTGGCCATCATTGGGGCTGCTGATATTGATCAACGGCAGTGTCTGACCCTGGGCGCAGGCGGCTTGCGGTGGCGGCCTGACCGGCGTGGGCAAGCCCATCAATTCCGCGTATTCCCGCCCCTCTTCGGTGTTGTTCAGCCAGTCGAGCGCGGCCGGATCGGCGATGGCGGCGAAATTCTGTTCCGCTACGTGGCTTGTACAGAACTCGTTGGCGCGAAGAAGCGTCCAGCTATCAACCTTCGCGCGCTGCAGGAAGCCTTGTCCGGCTGGCGGAGGATACTGATCATGCAGGAACAGGTCCGTGGTCGGTTCGGGACAGTCGGCGAAGTTGAGTGTGCCGGTCGTCCGGCAGATCTCACGCGCCACCACGCCACCCGGGTTCTGGAATGGCTCCGGCCGATACCAGTTCGTCGACATCGCCATCACCGCATTCCACACCGGCGCCGCGCCTTGAATACCGCTCGTGTTGTAGGTGGGCGAATTGTCCGATGTACCAAGCCAAACACCAGTAACGGCGTTGCGAGTGAATCCCATCGTCCACAGGTCCCGGCCGCCGTTCGTGGTGCCGGTCTTGGCAGCGACCGTGTTCAATGTCGGGATGCCAAGCCGAGCAAGCGTCATGTCTGAGCCGGGATTAAAGCTGGGATCGCGCGCGCTGTCATCGCTGAGGATGTTTTGCATCAGGTAGGCGAGCGCCGGCGAAATCACCTGATCGGGAGTGGTGCGCTCGCGTGGGATCTCCACCGGTTCGCCATCGACGATTTCGGTAATCCGCTCGATGGCATAGAGCGGAACGCGCCGACCGCCGTTGGCGAAGACGCCGTAAGCGCTCATCAAGTCAAAGAGCGAGACTTCGTTCGCGCCCAGAGCGCTCGACAGGGAAATCAGGGAATCTTCCGGAAACTGCAAACCGAAGGTGTCGACGGTATTGGCGAAGCGCCCTGCGCCGACATGGTCGCGGAAGACTTTAACGGTCGGAATGTTATAACTGTTCTGCAGCGCCGTCCGCAGCGAGACCGGACCGTGGAATTCGCGGTCGATGTTCCGCGGCTCATATATGCCGCCGCTGCCCAGATCTTCGGTCAATGGCACATCCCAGATGATGCTGGCCGGCGTGAGATAATTGCCGCCCTCGTTTTGCAGCGCCGCTGCATAAACCAGAGGTTTGATTGCGGAGCCGGGCTGCTGAAAGGTCAACGCATTATTCACTTGCCCGACAAAGGCATCATGGTAGTCATGGCTGCCAACCATCGCGCGAATGGCGCCGCTCTTTGGATCGGTCACCATGACGGCGCCGGTGTTGACGCCGCTGGCCACCGCTGTCAGCTTGCGGATCTGGTTGCTGAGTGCCGCCTGCGCCACCTCTTGCAAACCTGGATTCAAGGTCGTGTAGATGCTGAGGCCGCGCTGGAACAGCGCTTCAGCGCCGAATTCCGCTTCGACCGCTGCGCGCACAAAATCTACAAAATGCGGGTAGCGCGACTGTGCTTCACCGGGCTTGAATTCGGTCGTTTCGATTTCGGCGATTTGCAAGATGGCCGCGCCACCCACGATCTCGCCATCGTCAGCGGTGCTGACCAAGACAGCCCTTGCCCCACCGACATCGACTTGAGTGGCATTGGTAATGCAAAAGGGTCCACGGCTCGGCCAATCGCCATGGTGAAATTGCAAGCAGCCGGTCTCGATCATCTTGCCCATCGTTGAGCGCATTCCATTCACCGCGACCGCGCGGTTGACCACCGGATCGCTCTGCAGCGGCGACGGCACAATGCTCGCCAAGAGCGCCGCTTCGGCGAAATTCAACTGGTCAGCGCCATGACCAAAATAGAATTGCGCGGCAGCCTCCACACCGTAGCTCTGGTTGCCGAAGAAGACCTCGTTCAGATACAGTTCAAGGATGAAGTTCTTGTCGTATCGATTGGCGATCTCCAGCGCAACGATGATTTCGTTGAGCTTACGCTCGACCGTCACCTCGCGATCTTGCAGCACGATATTACGCGAAATCTGCTGGGTGATGGTACTCGCGCCCGATTCAATGCCGCCGCCACTGATGTTCTGGATGAAAGCGCGGACGATGGCGACGGGATCGAAACCCGGATCTTCGAAGAAGCGCTCGTTCTCCTGCGAGACGATGGCATGAATCATGTACGGGCTGACGCTTTCCAGCGGGACCGCTGTTCGAGCGCCCGTTTCCTGGCTGTTCAGCGAAGCCAGCAAGTTGCCCTCGGCGTCGAATATGCGCGCGGTTTGATAGGCCGGCGTGTAATCCTGCAGAGCGGCGATGCCCTCGGCGAACGGTTCAACTTTGTCGCGATACCACATCATGATGACGCCGGCGGCAACGATTCCGCCGATCAGCGCGACGATCAGCAGAGCCACCATTACGGTCACTGCCAGCCGCAATCGGCCGCTGTGGCGGTTTTCCAACAGCTCCTGCACGACCGGCGATGGCTGAAGATCAAAATCTGAGTCTATCGCGCGGGGAATCACCGAATCCGCGTCGATATGCGCTGGCACCTGCAACGTGCCCGTTTGCTGCGAATCGGATGGTAGCGTAGGCTGTTGACCCGGCAACTCGTCAACTAGAGCAGCCGAGCCCGGTACGGTATAGAGCTCGTCTTTGGTCGCTGGCATCGTGCCGATTTTGACACCGCGCTCATCCAGAATCGGATCGCCCGCCTTGGCGCCCGTATAACCAGACGGCATGTCGTAGGCGGCGTCGGGCTGCGTCATCGTGGCATCGGGATCGATCGCCTCGCGCCGCGCTCGTTCCAGGTCACGCAGAGCGGTCGGATAATCTACTTCCCACTGGTTGCTCGCGGGATTGTGACGATACCATTCTGCGTTTTCGGCATCGATCATCCACCAGATTCCCGCATCGTCCTGCACCATCGCTTCATAAAGAAGGCGCTGGTAATCCTCAAAGCCGATTTCCTCTTTATTCAGGAGTTCCGTCAGCGTGGCCGCCCGATTCTGCATGTCGACAAAACGCTGCGCCTCCTGGCCAACCGCTGGCTCTGGCGGTTCAAAAGCGGGCGGTGGTTCATCTTCGGGACGGGCAACGCGATTGGAGTTGTCAGCGCTCGGCGCGGCAGCATAATCTTCCGGCCGGGGCAATTCATCGGCGCCAAGATCTACGTTGAGCATCTCGCCCATCATCTCTTCGGGAGATTGGGGCGCTTGGTCTTCGCTTTCATCGGCGCGTGGCACTTCGCGCGTCGGGTCGTCGGGCATTGGTTTGGTCCCGTGCTGGGCGGGTTAGTATCGCGTTCATTATAGTGGAATGTAGAAAATGGGGGAAATCGCGGGATTGCCAGGCTTATGCGATCTCCGTTCAGGACGAATCCTGAAGGAGATATGTCGCTGTCCAACCGTTCTTGGAAATCAATTGATACCCCGCCTGGAGAAGAAGGCGATTTAGACGGAACGAAGCGCTAAAGCAATTGGTCGATTCAAGTATATTGGGCCGGGTGACCGCGTCCAAACTAGATGCGGATTTTCGGCAGTCGTGTCGGCGAATGGGGTACGACGTTACGCTACGGCGGTGTCTTCTTCCTCGACCAAATCATGGGGCTGTGTCGCGAGGTAGCGATACACGTAGGGATTGCCCACCACTGCCATATCGGCAATCACATCGTCGCGCCGGATAGTGAAGTGAAAGATCTCGATGCAGCGCATGCCGGCGAACCAGTGCCTGCGCTGTACAACCTTCTTGTCGATGGTCCAGCCGCGCGCGATCGCCGTCAGCAGATTATCACCGCCCGCGTAACGCTCCGATGAATAGCTCCAATGTTGCGTCGTGATGTCCTGGTAATGCACACCAAGGTCTTGCTGGTTCTGCTGGTTCTGCTCATTCATTCGGCCCGGCGTCCCTGAGGTTTCGATGCATGCGCTGATTATAGAGGCGCGAATAGCGCGCGACAAGGCAACCGTTACACCTTAACTGGACTTTAACAGAAGATTAGTCGGGGATCACCGCACATTCTGTGCTGATGTCATAGATAATGCGAATATCTTTCTGGATGATGTAGCGCTCAATAAAAGGGTTGCTCAGCACAGGCATGATCATCAATTGGCTGCCGCGCATCAACGTGAATTCGTAGACTGTGCGCGGTCGGCTCCCGCTATTCCAGACTTGCCGAGCGCTCACACGCGGCAGTGCCAGGTGCCAACCTGCGCGCATGGCGCTGATCAGTTGGCTGGCTGCCGCATAATCCTCCGATTCCGGACTCCAATATTGATCGCTTTCGGTGAATTTCTCGTGCGTATAAATTCGTTGACCCAATTCCATGTGATCTGCCTCCTGCGATGCCACTTGTCCGCAATGCTTGTCTTCGACATAACAGTACAAGGAGGTTTGCGATTAGGATGCGCCCTTACTGGTATCGAGAAAGTACTCTGTCAACCGAAAGGCGCCGCGTCCGTTATTTCCATTATATAAGAACTGATTTCCCTGCAAAATAAATAATGTGTTAAATCGCCTTAAGCAATCAACACAATTCTCAACTGAGACGATGCGAGGTTCTGACAATTAGCCCGATTACGATTTGTCAGCTGTTGCCACGAAGTGGTCGCTGAGCGCGCTTAGCATCCCGCGCAAGGAGTGCTCCAGCGGCGTGATCACGCGCCGGAATCCGAGTTCGCTTGCGGCTTTGGCTGTCGCCTGACCGATGCAAGCAGCGGGCAGGTTAAGCGCCCGCGGCGACGAGCAGCGCTGCTGAAAGAAGGTGGCGGCAGAAGGGCTCATGAAGGTCAAGGCGTCGATTTCGCCATGTGCGAGCATCGCCGGCAGGTCCGCCCCGCCCGCGCCTTTGACGGTTTTGTAAGCGGTAACAGTAGTAACGTCAGCGCCCCGCGCCCGTAAAATCACCGGAGCTGCGTTTTCGGCAAGATTCGATTGAGGCATCAGGATACGGCAGGCTCGCGTCAGGGGCAGCTCTCGCGCCAGCGCTTCGGCCGATGCGGTTGCGGGCGTGAAGTCACAGTGAATCTCCAGCCGCTGTTGGAGTTCTGTGGACGTGGCTGGTCCGACTGCGGCGACTTTAACGCGCGACACATCCAGCGCTGCACCAAGCTGATCGATCAGCGCGTGAACGACGTTACGACTTGTGACCACCAGCCAATCATATTCATTAAGCGCGCCGAGCTGGGTCGCCAGTGTTCGCGAGTCAGCAGGCGCTTCAATCGCAATGCAAGGGTACGAGACAGGATTGCCGCCTCGCTCGCGGATCAGTTTTTCCAGCGGCGCCGCTTGCAGGCGCGCGCGGGTGACGACAATGCGCTTGCCCTTAAACGAATAAATTTCTTGCATGTCGTCCGTCATCCCCCGTAGTCGCCTGCTGAATCGGGCGGGATGACCTGCAAGATCTGGGCGGCGCCCTCTGTCAGCGCCTGCACCGCCAAGCGCGTGCCCAATTGGCGCGCGACGGCACCCCCGTCGTCACCCCTTGCCAGCCTTACCTGGTCACGCACGTCGATGGCGCTGGCGCCATCGGCCGAGATTACACGACCCTGCAGCTGGAGAATGCCATCATCAATATGAGCATAGGCGCCGACAGGCAAGGAACAGCCAGCCTCCAGCGCGCTTAAGAATGCCCTTTCGGCAGTGACCGCGAGCACTGTCTGCGAATCGCTCAATGGCGCGAAGAAGGCGAGCTCCTCGGCTTCGGCCCGGCATTGCACGGCGAGCGCGCCTTGCCCGGCCGCTGAGACCATCCGCGCCGACTCGTACACTTCGCTGATGTGCCCGTCCAAGCCGAGGCGAATCAAGCCTGCGGCGGCCAGCACGAGCGCATCATATTGCCCGTGTTCCGCCAGCATCTTCTCGATGCGCGTGGGCACGTTGCCACGGATATCCACTATCTTGAGATATGGTCGCAGCGCCAGCAACTGGGCGCCCCGGCGCAGGCTTCCTGTACCGATTCGCGCGCCGGACGGCAGCTCGGCTAACGTCGCGCCGGAGCGACTTACGAGTGCATCGCGATGATCGCCACGTGTCGGTATGGCGCCGATTGCCAGTCCATCACTATCTTCAACCGGCAGGTCTTTTAAACTGTGCACGGCACAGTCTATCTCGCGCTCGCGCAATGCCGCTTCAAGCGCTTCGCTGAAAACACCCTTGCCGCCGATGGCGCGCAGCGGCGCTGATCGGTCTAGGTCGCCACGTGTTTTGTATTCGCGAATCTCCGTGCGAACAGCCGTATATCGTTTGCGGATTAGATCCGCGACGTGATTCGCTTGCCAAAGCGACAATCTTGAACTGCGCGTACCGATGCGGATGACTCGCGTCACGATGGCTAGCCTGTCCCGAAGCTTCCCTGGTCACGACGATTATACTATCGCGCTTCCGTATGGCTAGCGTCGACCAGCCGTACGGCTGCCGTCAAGCTATCACTGATCATGGCGTGTTACCATCCAAATACTTGCGCAGCGGCCAGAAGAAAGTGGCCCTGCGCCAGACAAGGAGAGAAACCGTGATTCGTTACGCGCTATTGGCTCTGGCTTTTGGTCTCATCGCCGTACCGAACGTATTCGCGGACGTCACTGCCGACGTTCTCGATTTCGATCCGAGTGTGTGCGCGTCTACCCCCTGGCCTGCGGCGGCGGGAATCCAGGAGGCGGTCGCTGAGGCCGAAAGCGCCGAGTGCTTGGCGATGATGACGGCCTTCCCGCAGCCGGAGTTGGAACGCGTTCCGATAGATCGGCTACATTTAAACGAATACAGCTTCTGGCGAGTCGGTCCGGACGCGATCAACCTTTATCACGCGCCTGGCGGGCCTGTCATGGGGCAAATGCCAGCCGGTTTCAATTTCGTTCGCGCCGTCAACACCGATGTTGAGGGCTGGATTCAGCGGGAAGGCGGCGAGTGGCTGCTGCGCGCCGATGCGAGACCCGTGAATCCGTCGTCTTTCGCGGGTATGCTGCTCCCTGAAGACTGGACACATCCCTTCGCAGTGATACTGGACAAGACAGGCATATACGCCTCATTGCGACCGGGCGTGAAAGGCAGCATCGAAAGCGGTTATGTCACGCGGCGCTACCGCCTGGTCAATATCTTCGCGCGGGCCGAAGACGACGAGGGAAAAGTCTGGTACTTGATCGGGCCGCAGCGCTGGATCCGGCAGGAGTACGTCGCCATGTTCACCCCGGTCGCGCGCCCGGCCGAGGTCACGGGCCGTTGGGTGGCGGTCGACCTGTTCGAGCAGACGCTGATCGCCCACGAAGATGACAGGCCTGTTTTCGCCACGGTGATTTCCAGCGGCTTACCCGACTGGTCAACGCCGGAAGGGATCTATAAGATTTGGGCGCGGCTGACGAGCGACTCGATGAGCGGAGCAACCGGCGCGCCCGATGCCTACGCCCTGCAGCATGTGCCTTGGGTGATGTATTTCAAAGGTGGCATCAGCTTGCACGGGACTTACTGGCATGATGGCTTCGGTTACCGGCGCAGTCACGGCTGTGTCAATCTGAGCATCAGCGATTCGCGCTGGCTTTATGAATGGACTGCTGACACCGAGCCCGATGCTGAAGGTGAGATCGAAAATATGGTGTACATCTACAGTTCGGCCGAATACGCGCGCGGCTAGCGGGCGCTGCTTGGGCATGCCGACCTCGCCCCGACTGATGGATCCTGGACTATTCCGACGCCGAGAGTTCTATTCACACATTACAGAATTGAACGAACGGTCGGCGCGAAGCCGATCAATTGGCGCGCGCGTTGGATATTGACCAGGCTCTCGTCTCCCGCCAAGGTCTTCGTGCGGCGACTCACATCAGGGAAAAACAGCTCAAGCAAGGACTCGGCATCGTAACCGAGGAAGTTCCGATCGCTATTGACAAAGAGTGCGTGAGCGCCCTCGTAATCGGTGGTGAGCGCCTTTTCAAATGCTTGTGTCGAGTCATCGGTGTGGATGAACGCCCAGTAATTGAAGCGATCAAAGAAGTAGCTGTGAAAGAGCCAGTCATCGGGCGCATCACGGTCGAACTCGCCCGCTTGTATGGCCTCGTATTCCATGATGTGGCGCGCACGCAGCGCCAGCACTTGCTCCCGAGCATTCTCCATATGCGCTTGCTGCTCAGCCGCCGGGGCCAGGCGGAAAGCCTCAATGTGATCGCGCTGTTCCCTAAATTTTTTGCGCAAATTGCGCGCCGCGATGACCTCGTCACTCCAGACCGCCGGCAAGCGGAAGGAGGTGCTGCCGATGCCGCTGCGGCGCCAGTAATATTCCGCGATCTCCTCCACCAGCTGCTTGGAAAACGAGTAGGCGTCAGTGGTATGCAGGGGATGATCTTCATCCAGCGGAAAGTACTCAAACCGTCGATCATCGCAGCCCCAGTAGCTGCCGAGCGCGTTGATGGAACTGGCTTGCGCGATGCGCTTGACGCCGGCGCAGGCTGCGGCTTCGAAGACGTTGTAGGTACCCGCTACGTTGATCTCAAACAGCGCCGAATTGGGATGCGTCTGCGTAGTGGGAATGGCCGCCAGATGCACGATGGCGTCACAGTCTTCGACATGCCCGCAGAGCGCGTCAAAATCGACAATGTCGCATTGCCTGTAGCTGACACCGGGTATCGCGCAATCGGGATCGATGCCGATGACGCGCACATCCCAGCCATTCTCCACGAATTTCGTGCTAATTGGCGACCCGACCAGCCCCGCCCCACCTGTGATCAGCACTCGCATCAGCAGCTAGCCGATCATCTTGAAGGCGATTGGCGCGGACATGGCGACGGAATTCCGATAGGTGAGCGCGCCGCTATCCGCATCGATGGTAAAGATGGCGGCGTTATCGGTATGGCGATTGCCAACGATCAGAAATTCGCCGCGGCGATCAATCATGAAGGCGCGCGGCCAGGCGCCGCGAGTCGATTCATTATCGAGATAACGCGGCATGCCAGCGTCATCGAGCGCATAAATCACGATGGAATCGTGCCCGCGGTTGGTGCCGTAAAGGAATTTGCCATTGGGATGGACATGCACATCGGCAGTACTGTTAGGTCGTTCTGCCGGCTGCAGGTATCCGGATGGCAGGGTCGACAGAATCGGCCCGGGACTCCAATTGTCGTCGTCATCCCAACTGAACGCCGCTATCGTCGAACCGAGCTCATTGATGACGTACATGCGCGGCAAGGCCGGATGGAAGGCGACATGACGCGGTCCGGCGCCGCCGGGCAATTCAAGCGTCTGCGAGAGGCTCAGCTTGCCACGATCCGCATCCAGCGCGTACAGATAAACTTTGTCCGTTCCCAGATCGGGCACGACGGCCCGGCGGTTATCGGGTGTTGTGACGATCATGTGGGGGTGCGAAACCTCCTGGCGTTCCGGATTCGGACCGCTGCCCTCGTGTTCAATCATCTCGGTATTCGGTCCGATGATGCCCTCGCCGTCAATCGGATAGATGCGGATATTGCCGCGCGCCTCGCCGACGACGTAGTTGACCATCAGGACATTTTTGCCGCTGGCATCCACGCAGACGTAAGCCGGTGAGGTGCCGGCCGCCGGTTGGCTGCTCAGCTTGCGCAGCTTGCCATCAGGCCCGACCGCAAACGAGACGACTTCAACTTCGCCATCCGTTGTGGTCGCGACCAGAAAGCGCCCGTTGGGATGGGGATTGAGATAATGGCATTCGCCGATTTCAGTGACTTGCTGGACGATTTGCAGTGTATGATTTTCATAGTCGAGCTCGGCGACCGTGATGCCGCAGGGTCCGTCGCCGCCATTGGCGATGTATACCAGGTTATCGGTCATCAGATGTCCTTCTCATGATTGGCTGCGCGAGTTCGGGGAAGTGTAGCGTGGGATGATTTCAATTGCCACAGCCGCTCGCAAATCACGACTTGGCTCACACAAAATAATCAACCTGTCGCGATTCAAATCCGACCCCCTCTAAATCTCCCCCAAAGCATTGGGGGACACTTGCGCAATTTTGCGTAACTTCTGTCAAACTTTAACATCTCGCCATCGGCGCTCCCCTTCCCTGCTTGCGGGAATTCAGCCCCCCGTTGAGCGCGGGGACCGAGGGGGGAATAGGGCCGGGGGATGGGGGGACTTTCTAACGCGAAGCGACCTTGGCATATTGACGGACTGCCAGCGGCATTGCCACCAGGAAAATGCCGAATATCCAAAGTAGTGATGTGGCGATATCCCCTTGGTTGACGGTTCCGCTCATCAAATCGCGCACAGTCGTGGCGATAACGCTGACGGGCTGATTCTCTGCAAAGGTACGCAGCCAGTCAGGCATGGTTTGGGTCGGCACAAAGATCGAACTGGCGAATGTCAGTGGGAAAACCCAGATGAAACCCGCCACCTGCGCCGATTCGGCATCTTTGACGAACAAGCCGATGATCGCCGAGATCCAGGTGAATGAGTAACCGAATGCGACTGCCAAAGCAAAACCGGCGAGGAAGCTGGGCCAGTTTTCAATCCGAAAGCCCATCAACACGCCGGCAACCATCATGATCACAATGATTAAGGTACCGCGCACGGTATCGGCGGTGGTACGTCCGACGAGGACAGCGGCACGTGACATGGGCAGGGAGCGGAAGCGGTCAATCATCCCGCGCGAAAGATCCACTGACAGACCGACCGTGGTCTGGGAAGTGGCGAAGATGCTGGATTGAATGATGATACCCGGCAATAGATACTGGATATAGTTGCTGTCTCCAGTTGAAAAGCTGATCACACGGCCAAAGACACTGGTGAAGAGCACCAGGAACATGATTGGCAGGATGGTGAAAAAGATTAGTAATTGTGGTTGGCGCAGGTAATACATCAGATTGCGGTTCACCATCACCATGGCATCGGTGAAATCCCACGTAAGACGCTGGAATGCGCTGGCATCGTTGGAGACGGGCACAGACGCCGTCGGACCTACGGTCTTCAAGGTTTTATGCGACATGTTTTACTTTACTTGCTACATTCTGACAACTGAAAGGTTGAATCAGGCGCTGCGCCAGCGGCCTAAGCCACGGCGCTTGGGTTTAACTTCTTCCACAATCGCCTCGCCGGTTATGCTCAGGAAGACATCGTTTAGCGTGGGGCGACGCAAGTTAAGCTCGGCGATACCAATATCTTCGGCGTCCAACAAGCGTACCACTTCAGCGATACTTTGGGCGCCGTTTTCCACGGCGATGACCACATGACCGCGCCAGTCATCTGCCTGTGGCGTTTCAGTTGAAAGTGGTTGCAGCAGGGCGGAAGCTTTCGAAGTTTGCAGCGGATTGACGACGGTGATTTCGATGTAGTCGGCAGCTATATTCGCTTTGAGCTCGACGGCGGTGCCTTCGGCGATGACGTGTCCGTGATCAAGAACGACGATTTTGTGCGCCAGTTCATCCGCCTCTTCCAGATATTGTGTGGTCAAGAGCAGGGTTGTGCCATCGGAAACCAAAATGCGGATGGTTTCCCACATGTCAATTCTCGTGCGCGGATCCAGTCCGCTGGTTGGCTCATCAAGGAAGAGGATGTTGGGGCGCGCTACGATACTCGCCGCCAGGTCAAGGCGCCGCCGCATCCCGCCGGAATAGGTCTTCACCAAGCGATCAGCCGCATTGGTCAAGGTGAATCTTTCCAGCAATTCCTGAGCGCGATGCTTCGCCTGCCGCCGACTTATGTGATACAACTGCCCGACCATGACAAGATTCTCGCGCCCGGTGAGAAGTTCATCGACCGCGGCATTTTGACCGGCCAAGCCAATGATCTCGCGCACTGACTGCGGGTGCCGCAGGACGTCGATGCCACCGACCTTTACGATGCCGCTGTCGGGCTTGAGCAAGGTGGCCAGGATGCGCACCAGCGTCGTTTTTCCGGCGCCGTTAGGTCCCAGCAGACCCAGCACCTTGCCTCTTTCAGCGGCGATCGATACACCGTCCAGCGCTTTGACATCTCCATAATGCTTGAAGACATTTTCGGCGACGATGGAGTGTTTGTCTGACATTTAGCTTTACCCCCGTGTTAGTTTGGCGAAACAACCATGTAGTCGAATTTCAAGACCAGTCCTTGCCTTTATCAGGTTTTCTCACTTGGTCTTCAAGCAGTTGCAGTACGCGTTCAAACGTCTCAAGGGTGGCATCGCGCTCCCGGTCGGATAATGGTTCCAACAAATCCTCAGCCAGCTGCTGGTGACACTCGTTCCCGTGATGCATTCGCTGCATGCCTGATTCAGTAAGCTCGACCAGTACGCTGCGGCGATCATGCGGATTGCTAATGCGGCGGACCAAGCTTTCCGCCTCGAGCCGGTCAATCATTTGCGATGCATTCGATCGGTTCGAAAATATGCCATCGGCGCAATAGCTGATCGGTTGCGGCGCGCCAGCATCGTGAAGTCGTCTTAGAAACCACAATTGAGACGGCGACAGCGTGTCCGCGGTCGTATTCTGTTCGGCGTGCTGTAACAGGAGCCGGTAGATGCGCATCAGGAGTACAAAAAAGCGCTGCTCAAATGAAGTACCTGGCGGGTATCTCTCTTCGTGACTGTCATTCATATATGAATTATCCATATATGAATCATAGACACGATTGGTGACAAGTAAAGGCGTAAATCGCCGAAACAGATTGCTTTGGGGAGAATCCTCTTGCGCCGGGTTCTGTTTCGTAAAGTGGCTGGTCGGCTACTTATCGCGTGTCAGCGCAAAACCTTTCATAAACTGACGTTGCAAGATCAAGAAGATGAACATCGGTGGCAGACTGGTGACAATGACCCCCATCATCATCGGCCCGAAATTGTCGCCCACTTCCAGATTTTGCGACAGCGAATTCATGCCCCACTGCACCACTTGCAGGTTTTGATCACGCAGCAGGATGAGTGGCCACAGAAACTGATTCCAGCCAAACAGGAACATGATGACCGTCAGCGCGCCGATGGTATTCCAGCTGAGGGGAATGAGCACGCGAAACAGAAACTGCATGGGCGATGCGCCATCAAGCTGCGCGGCCTCGGACAGGTCCGGCGGCATCGTCATGAAATGCTGACGGAAGATGAAGACGCCGGTCGCGCTGGCGAGCAGGGGCAAGGTCAGCGCAACATAGGGGTGTGGCCAGGCATCGAAGCTGACCACTCGGCGATACAGCGCAATCAGCAGCACATCGCCGGGCATGATGAGCGTGATCAGCACAAAGCCAAAAACGATCCACTTACCCGGATAACGAAAATAGACCAAACCCAAACCGGCCAGGACGGACATAATCGTTTTGCCGACAGCGATCGACATCGCGATGACGAAGCTATTCAGCATGAAGCGGCCCATGCTGCGCTGCACCATGACCGTGCGCAGATTCTCGAAAAACATGGAGCCGGGCGTGAACTTATGATTGTAGACTTCCGGGTTGCTTTGCGTGCTGATCAAGAGCGCGTAGAACATGGGAAAGGTGATGATAATCACCGAAATCGTCAAGATCAAATGAGCGTACCAGCGCTGCGGAACGAGGCGGCGCCAAAGTGATTTCTGCTTGTTTGCCGAGGTATCAAAGACGAATCTTGAGCTGGCGCTTTCAGTCATAATCAGTAATTCCCGTACTGTACACGACGCTGCCCGACGCGGAACTGGAAGATGGTAATCCCGACCACGATCAAAAACAGAATCATGGATTGCGCGGTGGACTTGCCGATATCGCTGGCGAGTATGCCGGTGACATAAACGCGATACATCGCGGTAAATGTGGATTCAGTTGGTCCGCCGCGGGTCAAGACGAAGATCAGTCCAAAGGTGTCAAAAAAGGCGTATATGGTATTAGTGACGATGAGAAAGAAAGTGAATGGCGAAAGCAGCGGGAAAGTAATGCGGGCGAAACGCTGCCAGGCGCTTGCGCCATCAATGGAGGCCGATTCCAGCAGGTCTTTTGGTATCGTCTGCAAGCCGGCTGTATAAAACAGAATATTAAAGCCAATAACGTTCCATACGCTGGCTAGCACGACGCTGTACTGCGCCGCCGGAACAGAGACCAGCCAGGGTACCTTGACGTCAAATAACAGGTCGAGGACACGATTGACAATGCCGGATTCCGTACCGAGCATCAAGCCGAAGATAGAGCCGGTTACAATCGGAGAAATCGCATAGGGCCAAATCAAAAGTGTACGATAAAAATTTGCGCCTCTGATCGGCTGATTGAGCATGCTGGCGATCAACAGCGCAAGACTCATTGCAATGATGATGATGCCAAAAGAAAGCGCGAAGCTCAGAAATAAGTTGCTATGATAATCAAGATCACCAAGCATGCGCGAAAAATTGGATACGCAGATAAAGCGCGTGCGCGGCGCGCCAAAACGCGCCAGGAAGGTCGAAAAGCGCAAAGTGTCGAACATGGGCAGATAGACGAAGAATATCAAGACCAGAATGGTGGGGGACAAAACAGCGCCGGCATACAGCAAGCCATAGCGCCCGCGGAATGCGCCGGGCGTGGTATCGCCGCGGGGCAACAATCTTTGTCCGCGGTAGTAACGCCATAACAATGTGCTGCCAATATTTAGAGTGACCAAAAGACCAAGAATGACCATTATCCAGCCGACAATGATGTCTTCGCTGGATTGATCCGACTGGAACATGCAATAGCCAAGCGGGGCTGTTAAAAGTGTTGCACCGGCGACGCCGGCGATCGCGCCAACAATTATGCTCGTGTACAAGCTGCCAATTTGCGTCTGCCAGCGAAGAAACCCAAAGAAGAGCGCGCCCAGCAGGGCACCCGCCAAGGCAACCACAAGAGGATGGACAATATAGGCGATTTCTTCCATGCGGGCTTCCGCAGCTAACCCCGGCAGAGCAATGGAACAGAGGGCAAGCTTTTACACTTGCCCATCAATTGGTGCGCGGTGATACCGAACTCGCCTTATTCGTCGGCGAATAGGAAGTTGTATTCTTCCAGCAGCTCGGTCAGTTTCGCATTGGTCTCGGCAATCATGGCATCCAGATCGCCGCCGTTGAGCATATACTCTTCAACCAGGCCGTTGTAATAGGGACGGCTCTGCTGGAAGGTACCGTAGGTGGAACCGCGGGTGGCATTGTTCGCGGTGGTTTCACCGAGCTGCGTACTTGCGGTCAGGTAATTCGGGAAGGCGGCATACCAGTCATCCGTTTCGATATCGACGCGCGATGAGCTGGGGATATCCCACAGGATTTGGTTGCCGGGTTCCAGGTTCTTGAGCAGCTCAATTGAACTGTTGCGCACCGGCACATAACCGGAGGCGGTGTGCCAACTGGCGCTGTTTTCGGTGTTGCTGAAGAAGAGCAGGAATGCCATCGCCGCTTCTTCAACTTCGGGCGCCAAGCCATTGCTGATCCACATCGTTGCGCCACCGAGGATATTGCCTGCCCAGCCACTGGGAGCGTCCTGATTGTATGCCATTCCGGTTGTTTCCAGCGTGAAGCCGGTTACGGCTGCGCCTTCACTGGAAGTGCGCGCGTCGGCGGAGCTGCTCATGTGGATGGCAACCTTGCCGGAAACGAAGTTCTGGATGGCCGGACCCCACTGGTCCTGGCCTTCAAATATGAAGTAGCCATTGCTGTAGAGTTCGCGATAGAATTCCGCGATGGCGCGGTACGCATCGGTGTCCAGATTGAACTCGGTAGCGCGCCCGGCGCGACCGTTTTCGTTGTTGACCATGTATTCGTTCTGCTGCGCCAGCCACTGCTCGATGAACCAGCTGGAGAAGGGCCAGGAAGCGCAAGCTGAGATGGTGCCGTCGTCGACCAGGGGCTGCAAGGCCTCACAAGCGGCCAAGATGTCTGCCCAGGTGCGCGGCAACTCTTCGATACCGGCTTGAGCCAGCACTTCGACATTGTAATACATGATCGGTGTTGAGGTGTTCCAGGCTACCGACGCCCAAACGCCGTCTACCGTGTAGTAGTCGGCGATGACGGGGATGATATCGTCAAAATCCACCGCGTGTCCGTAGACTTCTTCGCGCCCGTCAATAATCTCTTCGGCATACGAGAACCAACCGGTATCGACAGCGAATTGCAGCGCAGCGTCGAATATCTGTACGATTTCCGGATAGTTGTCTTCTTCACGCGCCAAGGTGTAGTTGTTGACGATAGTGTCGTAACTCCCCACCGAGACCATCCTCACATTGAATTCAGGATAGAGCGCATTAAAACGGTCAGCTGTATCAACTGCCCAGTCATAGCGATGGTCACTGAAAGCGACCCAAACTTCTAGGTCAATGGGCTCTTGCGCGAACGACGGCGCAATTGCGCCCACTGTGATCGCTATCAAAAGCAGCACAAACGCAAGTTTACGTTTCATGAGTCTTACTCCCAAATAAAGTAGTTGGCACTTAAAAGATACCGTGAGATTGACGTATCGTCAACCTCGTTAATGGCCTCGCCTTGCTGAGCGAACGGCTCGGCGGGACGCGGCGCGCTATGGCTCAGTGAAGACGACTTCAAACATCTTGTTCCAGTTCTTGCCGGTGATATAGAAGGTCTCTGATACCGTATTGTAGGCGATGCCATTGAGTACAGCGCCGGCGCTCAATTCGTTTGTCTCAGCCTCCGTCAAAAGCGCCGAGGCATCAATCAACGCGGTGACGTCGCCAGTGAATTTGTCGATCACAAAGATATAGTTGGTATTCCAGGCATTGGCGTAAATTGCGTCGCCGACGCATTCCAATTCGTTGAGCAATTGCGGCGGGATCACCTGCCCGTCCAGCGTGACCGCGCTACGAACAATGAGCTCGAATGTCTCAGGATCGCGGATCGATAGATACGATGTGCCGTCGCTCATGAACAAGTAGCGACCATCGTAGCAGAGTCCCCAGCCTTCACCCTCATACTCGATCGTGTCAACCCGTTCAAATGTCTCGAAGTCGTAGACGAAAGCGCGTCCGGCTTTCCAGGTTAATTGAAAGAGGCGCTCTCCGATCCGCTCCAGCCCTTCAGCGAAGAGATCGGCCGCCAAAGCGACGACCGCCTCGGGCTGGCCCGTTTCGATATCCACGCGGCGCAAGGTGGATTCGCCGTAGAGGCCAGTACTTTCATACAGGTAGCCTTCGTCCCAGAGCAATCCTTGTGTGAAGGCATTCGCGTCATGAGGATAGACGTTTAGCACCTCGGGCATAAGCAGGGGGACCGCTGGCGCCTGCGCCTGCATGGGATGCGGCAGCAGTGCCAGAATGGCGGCGATCAGCATGCGCGTCAAGCGGGAGTGACCTCGTAACCAGAACGTGTAGGACGCGCAATATGCTAACAGCCTGAAGCACAAAGCGGCTAGGGTTGATTGACCGAGGAGACCCATCGTGGCGCCTTCAGCGGGCAAGCCTGATGACCAAGGGCAGCGCGTGTTTTCGCCGCAAAGCCACAACAATAAACCTGCGCGATAGGCGCCAACCGGCCGATTTTAGTAAAAGCGCACATAAAACGACGCGCAAATTCCATAAGTTTCGCTGTGGATGTTGTGAGAATCGTCCAATACAATGGCGCTGTTTCTTTACTTGTACGCTTCTAGCAGAAGGATGAATGGAAATGGCAAGTCTTGTCCCCCCCGATTCCGCCAAAGAGTCTCCCGCCGCCTTGCTGGCATGGGCAAACGAAAATGACATAGTCGAGGTCGATCTGCGATTCGTTGACATTCGTGGCGTGCCGCAGCATTTCAGCATGCCGATCCAGTCGGTTGATGAAGGCGCGTTCGACGATGGCTTTGGTTTCGATGGCTCGAGCATCCAGGGCTTCCAGGCGATTCACGAATCGGACATGATCCTGTTGGCGGACCTGAATACGGCGTATATCGATCCCTTCTTCGGCTATAAAACGCTTTCGATCTATTGCGACGCGCACGATCCGATCAGCCGCAAGCCGTATGAGCTGGACGCGCGCGGCGTCGCCAAACGCGCTGAAGCCTATCTGAATAGCTCGGACCTGGCTGATATCGCCTATTTTGGTCCCGAAGCCGAATTCTTCATGTTTGACAATGTGCAATACAGCACATCGGAGAACAGCAGCTACTATCGCGTCGATTCCTTCGAGGGCGATTGGAACAGTGGCAACGAAGACCCGACGCAAGGTCACATGAACCGCATCAAGATGGGTTATTTCCCGCTGCCGCCGCTGGACAAGACGCACGACGTCCGCGCCGAAATGGTGCAGGCGCTGCTCGATGTCGGCATGGAAGTTGAGGTGCATCACCACGAAGTCGGTGGCGCGGGCCAAGCCGAGATCGACCTGAAGTACGCGCCGCTGCTCACGATGGCTGATATGATGGTGACCTATAAGTACATCGTCAAGAATGTCGCGATGGCGAACGGCTTGCACGCCACTTTCATGCCCAAGCCCCTTTTCGAAGAGAATGGCTCCGGCATGCATGTCCATATCTCGCTTTGGAAGGAAGGCGTTCCGCTTTTCGGTGGCGATAAGTATGCGGGATTGAGCCAGATGGCGCTGTATTTTATCGGCGGTCTCATCAGACACGCCCCGGCGACCGCCGCCTTTACCAACCCGATCACCAACAGCTATCGGCGTTTGGTGCCCGGCTATGAAGCGCCGGTCAACCTGGTTTATTCGGCGCGCAATCGCTCGGCCGGCATCCGCATTCCGATGTACAGCAACAATCCGAAAGCCAAACGCGTCGAGGCGCGTTGGCCCGATCCGGCGGCGAATCCCTATCTGGCAATGCCGGCATTGTTGATGGCCGGGATTGACGGCATCAAGAATCAGATTGATCCCGGTGATCCGGCCTCCGCTGACCTGTATGAAGGTGAGCATGATACACCGGTGATGCCCGGTACGCTGGGCGAAGCGCTCAAGATTCTGGCAGATGACCATGACTTCTTGCTGGAAGGCGGCGTCTTCAGTGAAGCCTTTATCCAGAATTACATCGCCTACAAGCAGGTAGAGGACGCGGATGCGGTGGCGATGCGTCCGCATCCTTACGAATTCGAGCTGTACTTCAGCATCTAAGCGAGCCCAGCCAGGAGTTACCTGGCGGGACAATTTAATTCGGCGCAAACTTGCGGGCGACCCAGTGGGTCGCCCCTACGTTTTGTAGGGTTGGCGGTGTTGGAATGCTCCGCCCAGCAATGTGCAGTTACTCCTCCCAAACTTTTTCAAACTCCAAGCCGGTTAAGCTATGGTCCTCGATCAATTTCTTGAATTCGTCGCTGACATAGGGTCTGCCAATCGGACTTCCGGCGATCGGCAAGCGAAAGATCGGAGTGGCGCCGATGCATTCGGGTTTGAATACAAATTTCGCGACACCTACTATGTACCCTGAGGACAAACGCCTAAACTCAGACAAATCGTTGTCCAGACAGTCAAGTATCGTTCTCGGATATACGATGTAGTATTGGTCGTCCCTTATCGTATGTGAAGCCAGAGACAAAAAGTCGACGTGGCCATGAAGCAATTTATCCAGAATCCACTTTATTCCCTCGTTACAAGTTATGTGCATTGATAAACCGGGGAAATCAGGCATGCGTTCATGCTTTGACCCCCATTCATCCACAACCTGTACATATACTGGATGCCACTCAGGCAATGCTCCGCGTTCGTGAAGCCGTATTTGCCTCACATGATGCTCATTATCGTAGCCAAGTGATTTGTAATCACTGTCAACTTCCGCTCTCCAGATGGCCATTTTGCATTTCCTCCAAACAAATACTACATGTGCCGCCTCAGTCTATTGGCAAGAGGGCGACATGACTTGTCGCCCCCAACTGTTCACATGTTGAACACGATCAAAACTTCTGCGCGGCGAAGGGCGAGTTGGCCCAGTCCGTGTGTTCGTAACCCGGCTCAGCATGCCCGCCGATGGTGTTCCAGGGCAGCGCCCGCTCTTTCATCCAATCGATTTTCGCCGCGTAGGCGTAGCCGATCTGCTCCATCAGTTCAACCTCTTCCATTGAGCTGCTATCCAGCGCGAGAAGGCCCGGATCGACATCGCCAAGCTCTAACTCGAGATTGTGCTCGATGCTCTCCCGCGTCAATGCCGGGTTGTAGCGGCGGAAATCCATGGAACGATATATGGCGCGGGTCATGAAGACCTGCTGCATAGCGGCATCGTCCAGACCTTCACTGATCAGGTACTCGATCCACGATTTCAGCCAGAAGCCCTTGCCCTCCCCTTCGCCTTGCGTATTGGCTTGGTAGCCATTGCCCAGCGAAATATGAATCAGATTCTCCGGCTGCATGCCGAGGTACTCAACCGCTTCGACCGAGGTTGCCAGGCAAGGATTGCCGAAGGAACCGACGCCGCCATCGACCAGATTGCCCTGAACCGGGGCGAAGAACAATGGCGCCGCCACGCTGGAGGCGACCGCCCCCGCCAGCGGCCAATCGGCAAAAAGCGGCGCGCCAGGACCCTTATTGATGATGTAGTAGGTTGAGCTGGTCCGCAGGTCTTTTGTCGTGAGCAGGATCGCCGGCTCCTGGATGTCCTTCATGCGTTTGCCCGCGCCCAGCGGACCGAGCGCCTTGAGAAAAGGACCGTAAGGATAGAGATGCCGCATGCCATTAAACAGGAAGCGCAGCCAGCGCAAGCGTTTAACGCGATCGAAGGCTTTGGGCAGGCGCGATTTGTAGACTTCGTCCATGATCTCGCGGGCGCTCATGCCCAGGCCAAGTCCGGCGCAGATGAGGGCGCCGGTGCTGGTGCCACCGACCAGCTTGAAGAGTTCGTATGCCGGTTTGCCGGTCTGTTCCTCGAGCCAGCATAGAATCGCCAAGGCGATGACGCCGCGCATTCCGCCACCGTCGATGGATAAGATGACATCTCTGTTATAGGGATTGAAGAGGAATTGGTAGCGCGGACTCGTATTCATTCTTTGACCCGACGCGGTTCTGACGACAGATTTCATTATACGTGAAGCGTTCGCGAGACGAATCCGAATACACGGTGGATTGCGCCGCCCATCACAAAGTTGGCATCAGAGACGGACCGCCCGCCGCAAGTTAGCCTTGCCATGCGACGCCGCCTTCGTTATACTTCGACGCACGATGCGGGTATAGTTCAGCGGTAGAACATTTCCTTGCCAAGGAAAAGGTCACGGGTTCGAATCCCGTTACCCGCTCAGACAGACCAATCGGGGCGATTGGTTTTTTTGTGGCGCAGGACCAATCCGCTGCATTTAGAACGGACTTGGTAAGAACTATCGCCCCAAGCCTGTCAAGCAGTACGTGCCTACGGCACAGACGCGGCAGTTCATCAAGGCGCTTGCCGTGTCGTTATCGAACGGACGAGCGTAAAGAAGGAAGAACAACTTGATATCAGTAAGAGAATCATCCGATTTGCAAGAAGACGCGCAGTTGGTCATAGACGTATTGAGCGAGAAGGAAGACGTTGAGTTGGACTACTCACCGGATTCGGTTTCCTGGCTGGATACTTACATCGAGGAGCATCGCGAAGAATTGGACGCAGGTGACAAGTCCGTGCTGCAAGAGAAGTTAGGCGCCTACCTCGGCGAATCGATCCGTCACAATTTTGGCGGACGCTGGGTCAGGGACAGCGACGATCAATGGATGATCATCTTCGACGATGCGCATCAAGCTTCACCATTCGAAGTCGTCGGCGATCATCTGGATCACCACGCCTCGTTGTCGCAATTCTTTGAGCATCTTCCTGACGCCTTCGACCTGCGGCAGAATTAGCTTAATCCGCATTCTCCCGGTTTCGGCAAGGGTGGCGCGAGCGTCACCCTTTTTTGTTGCCCAGCCCCAGCCGGCGCGCCAGCTAGCGCATAGGCAAAACCAAAGAGCGCAGCGGCGCGACTCTCGGTCAGGTATTCTCAGTCTACGGTAAATGGACTAATTGTAGTTGTAGGCGTTGGCCGCGTATTCTCGAGCCGTACCGGCAACCACAGCAAGGGCGACCCCGCGGGCGGCTGCGCGTTCCTTCGCGCCGGCCACTTCACCTTTGAGGCGCAACAATTCGCGATCTTCCGGGTCGTAGGTCAAGCCATCGTTAATCAGCAGTTCCGCGATTGAAGACAGGAAGAGGTTGCGCATCATCAACATGACCAATTCCGCAACGACAGCGACAATCTCGCCTTTGTCTTGCTCCTCATAGGCAACATGCAATGCTTGCCGAAAACGCGTCAACGCTTCGGGCAGGCGCTCCGCCTTGGTCAGAATCTGACCGAGGTGTCGCAGTTGCTGCGCTTCGGTCACCCGGTCTCCAAGCTCACGCGCGATATAGAGCGCGGACGTGTGAAAGTTTATCGCTTCGCTCCAACGCTCGAGGTTCACGTTGACGTCGCCCAGGCCACGCAGCACCTGGCCTTCCATATCGCGTTTGGACTGCTGCTTAAAACGGTCGTTGGCTTCTTCCAGCATCTCAATCGCCCGCCGCGTTTCGTCCGCATCCAAATATGCCATGCCCAGCTTGTATAGAATGAAGGCTTCATTTTGCAAATCGTCCCGGTGACGCGCGGCGCCCAGCGCCTGTTCATAGGCTTCCACGGCAATGGAGGCTTCGCCCAATTCTTTGTGGGCGTCGCCGCGGGTAATCTGCAAGAACATCGCCGCTTCGTCATCCTCTAGTTCTTCGGCCAGATGCAAGCCCCGCTGCACGTGCTGCAGGGCGGAGACAGCCGAGTCACTGCGCACCAGCAGACCGGCCAGCATATCAAGCGCCTCCAGAATGCCGGCTGTGTTTTCTTGTTTCTCATGGATCGCCAGTACTTCGTTGTAGGTCGCCACCGCCTCCTTCTCGCGGTTCTGGCCGATCTGAACCTTGCCTACCGCCTCCAGAATCTGCAGCACACGGGGCGTGTCCTCGTGCTGCCTCGCGAAGGAAAGCGCCGTGCGCAACTTGACCTGCTCGATGGCGGCGGGCGTACTTTCGTTGCTAACCAGCAGACCGGCCAGCATATCAAGTGTTTCCAGCACCCCGTCCTTGTCTTCGGCGCTTTCGTAAATCTCCAGGACGTCGCCGTAAGTGGCTACCGCATCTTTCTCGCGTCCCTGATTGATCTGCATGCGCGCGATCGCCTTCAAGATCTGCAATTGCCGCGCGGTTTCGTTGTTCTGGCTGGCGACATTCAGCGCTGTTTTCAGTTGGTCGATATTGACTGATTGCAAGTCACTGTCATCAAGCGGGATAAAGGTGGCGTCATCAGCCAAGGCATCTTCTTTCCCGTCATCCTCGTCGCCCTCTTCAAGGTCAATGCCATCGAGCAAGGGCGGCTCGTCGTCATCGCCATCGATCAGCGCCAGATCGTCAATCTCAGCTTCCTCCGCGTCTTGCGCTACCAGGTCGGGGACAGGTTCCGGCTGAGGCTCTTCTTCGGGCAGGTCTTCGAATTCGAGGGTTTCACCATCGCGGATCGCATGCAGGCGCCGTATCTCGTAGCTGTAGCCCTCTGCGACGAGCATTCCTTCCAAGGGCGCAATCGCCTCGGCGAGATCGGCCGCCAGCTCCCGTTCTTCATTTTGCGCCGCCCATTCAGCCGTGGCGATCAGGTTGCTCATTTCGGTCATCACGCGCAACACGGCATCATCCGAGCGGGCATGCACATCAAGAAAGTCGCGCGACGTATCCATGATGTCGGCGCGCAGCGCATCAAAGCGGTCGCGCTCCAGCGCCCAGTCCAGGAGAAAATCATGCACCGAAGAGTGCAACCGAAAATAGATTTCGCCGTCGCGTTGGTAGCGGTCGACCAGAAACAGTCGTGACAAAATCGTCATCGACATATCAATGGATTCGGCCGCGATGCCACTGAGCAAATGGAGAAAGGCAACGGATGCCTCGCCCTTGACGGTCGCGCCCAGGAAGAGCAACAGGTCTCGCAAGCGATCATTCAAGCCGTCAAAGCTGATACTCAGCGCCGCCAACGCCGCTTGGTCATCGTGGCTTTCGAGCGACTCAGCCAGCGTCGTGCTGAAATCGCCCGGCGACTGTCGCGAGATGATCATGCTGCGCGCCGCCAGTGTGAGGGGGAAAGCAGCCAGCCCAAGCTGTGCCGCGATGGCGCGAATCTCGTCGTCAGCCGAATTGTCTTTGATGCCGGCTTTCTGCTTGAAGAGGCGGACAGCGTCGCTTTCCGCCAGACCGCCAATCGGTTGATTCCGCCAATCGCCTTGAGAAAGCGTCATGGAACTGGTGACAACCAGCGGCGTATCCGCGATGCAGCGCTTGACAAACCCGGCCAGCACATCCGCCTCGATCTCGCCATCGAGTACGAGCAGTGGCCGCTGCTCGCTCAGCAGCGCCTTGACGGCGGCGCCTTGCGTGAGCGGGTTGTCCGCATTGGCAGCGTCGGCGTCGCCATAAGCGCGGGCGATGCGTACGATTAACTCGGCCAAAGACGGGTTCAGAGTGTCTAGCCAAAGGACGGGGCGCGTGTGCTGCTGCAAGTAGACATTGGCGATGGTGGCGGCGACGGTGGTCTTGCCCATGCCGGCCGCGCCATGCAATACCAGTTGCTGGTTCTGACGGAGACGCAGCAAGAGCGCCCGCAGCAAATCGTCTCGGCCGACCGGTCGACCGCGACGACGCAAAGGCAACTCCGTGACCGAAGTGACAGCCGCTTCCAGAGGTTTTAGCTCCGCCATATGTCCCTCGGAGTGAGTTATTCCGTTAAGTCCGGTAAATCATCATTCAGTATATATGGACATGCGGATTAGGACAATTTAACTGAGCGGTTTAATGGCGGCGGTTTTGGGGCATCCTCGGCGTCCGCATGCGGGGAAGCCGAGGCTTGAATTCGGGGCGTGTCGCCACTACAATTTGGCGCTGTTTGGGCACGTGGCGCAATGGTAGCGCAGTTGACTTTTAATCAATTGGTTGCAGGTTCGAATCCTGCCGTGCTCACTGGCGTAATAGATTACGTTGGCGTCCACGCCCGCGGCGCGATTCCCTCGATATCCGTCTTCACATCAATGACCACCGGACGGTCGGCCGAGAAGGCGCGATCCAGCGCAACGCCGATCTCGCTCGGTTTGCTGACGGTAATGCCCAAACAACCCATCGACTCGGCAATCGCTGCGAAGTCCGTGTCCTCGAAAAGCCAAAGTTCATCCGAGCCCACAGTTGTCCCACCGTAAATCGCCTCCACCCCATCGCGTTCTTGATTGAGCGAGTGATTGTTGTTGACCACCGTGACGGTGTTGATGCCGCAGCGGACGGCCGTCTCCAATTCCGCCAGGTGGTACCAGATGCCGCCATCGCCGGTGAAGCAAAGCACGGGGCGGTCGGGCCGCGCGCATTTGGCGCCCATTGCCGCCGGCAAGCCCCAGCCGAGTGAACCGGAGCAGCGAATGAATGACTGATCGGCATGTCGAAGATCAAGCATCGTGCCGGTCCAGACGCCGGAGTGACCGGTATCGGAAACGAGAATCGCATCGGAAGGCAAATTCTCGCTCAATTCCTTGCAGAGCCGCTCGGGGCGCATCGGCTCGCCGTCCGAGCTATAGTGCGCGTCAACCTCATCCCACCAATTGCTGACCAACTCCTGCACGCGGCCGATCCATGCCGAGCGCGGTGGCGCTTCTTCCGCTATCGCCAGCATCTGACGCAAGGTCGCCCGGACATCGCCTTGCAAGCCAACGCTGATCGCATAGTTGCGACCGATCTCAGCGGCGTTGATATCGAGCTGAATGGCTTTGACGCCGGGCGGTGGAATCGTGTAATTGTTGGTGAGCTGCCCGCCGGTATGGCTGCCGATGTAGAAGATCAAGTCCGCTTCACACAAGATCTGGTTGGAGCAGGCGCGCGAGTATGAGCCGGGCACGCCGATCGCCAGCGGATGGTCGGCCGGGAACATCGCCTTGGCATTGAGCGCGGTGGCGACCGGGATGGAGAGCTTCTCCGCCAGCGCGATCAGCTCGGCGCAAGCATCGGACGTGGTGACGCCGCCACCGGCGACGATCACCGGCTTATCCGCCGCGCGCAGCAACCCCAGCGCTTCGTCAATCGACTCTTGATCGGCTGTTGGCCGGAAGGGCGGCAGACTGGCGAATTGCGTCTCCACCACGACTTTGAGGTCCGCTTCGACATTGACCACCGCTGCGCCGTCAATGCCTTGCAGGTCAATGTGAGTCGGCCGCGGCGTGCCGCTTGTCGCCGCGCGAAAGGCCTGCCGAACGTGGTGCGACAATTCGTTTGGATTGGACACGTAGGCGCTGTATTTGGTGACCGCCGAGAAGGGCGCGTGGTGATCCACCTCTTGATACGCGTGGCGCAATTGGTGCTGCTGATGCTCACGTCCAGTGATGGCAACGACGGGGGAACAGGAGAGCCAGGCATCCTGCAAACCAGCTGCCAGATTGACCGCGCCAACCGACTGCGCCATGCACAAACTCGGCGCGCGCTTGACGCGGGCGTAGGCATCCGCCATGTAGGCTGCGGCTTTCTCGCCATGTGTCTGTACGCGCTTAATGCCCAGCTTTTCCATCTCCATAAGCGAGCGCGGCGCAATATATGGCATGAAAAATACGTGCGTGACGCCGTATCCATAGACCATATCCGCGAGCAGCTTGCCGCCAGTCATCTTTGGCATTTTGTAATCTCCTGTCGTTTCCGAAGTGGGTGGAGAATAACGCGTTGCCCAGGCGTTCGCCAGCGGCAAATCGCAGCGCACTTTTGCAGCAAGCACGCCCTTCATGTTACAGTCTTGCCAATCGTTTGACAGATTCAACAAGCAGTTGTATACTCATATGAATCAAGTTAATCGATTAACTTATCTTGGATATGGCGCTTGATGGAGTTGATGAATTGCTCACAATGTCGGGCGCGTCAGGAGGTGCGGGTGAAAAATGTGCTTCTGTTGGGTGCAAGTTATTTGTATGTCTATTCAGGAGATAGCGATGTCCGAACAAGAGAAATTACAAGATAAGCAGATCAGCCGGCGTGACCTGCTGAAGATGTTGGGGAGCAGCGCAGCCGGCGCGAGCCTGGCCAAGGTCGCCGGTCTCAGCGGCGCGGCGACTGCCCTGCTGCAAGGCATGCCGGCCGCCGCGCAGAGCAAGGTCGAAGTTTGGACCGGTTTCGGTCAAGGCCGTATGGCTGACGCGCTGACCGGCTCGCTGGAGCAATTCAACATGTCACAAGGGGAATTCGTCGCCGAGCACATCGTTGTGCCCTGGGGCGAGATCCATGATCGCGTGATCGCCGCCACCTCCGCCGGCTCGCCACCCGATTCTTATCGCGGCTGGTCCTGGATTGTTGGTGATGCCGCCATCGGCGCGCTGACCAACTTGCAGTCCTATGTCGATGCAGCGAATGTCGACCTGATGGACTTCTGGCCCGCCACGCTCAATCAGATGCAGTACCAAGGCGACGTGCATGCCATGAGCATCTCGACGATCGTGCAATTCTTGTATTACAACAAGGACCGCATGAGAGAAGTTGGCTTGGATCCCGACAGCCCGCCGACCACCATCGCCGACTTGGATGAGCAAGGCGCGGCGCTCAATGAAATCGGCGACGATGGCGAGATTCTGCGCCTGGGCTTTGCGCCGACCGTGCCTGCCAAGCAAACCTGGGACTGGGGCGCCGCCTTCGGCAGCCAATACTGGGACGAGGGCGAAGGCAATATCGCCGTCGACGAAGAAGCGATGATCGCCCTGTTCGAGTGGTACAAGTCCTATTCCGATCAGTTTGGCGCCGAGAACCTGCAAGCCTACGCCAGTACTTACGGTGGCAACGCCTTTGGACGCAATACGCCGCAGGGCATCTACTATACCGGCTTGATCACCTTGTGGGTGCGCGGCAGTTGGGCTTACAACGATATGGGCGAGTATGGGCCGGAAGTCGACTTCGGCGTGGCGCCGATGCCGACGCTGGCGAGCGCCGACGACGCCACACCGGGCACATCGAACGCCAATATGTACTTCGTGCCGGCCAATTGCGCCAACCCGGATGGCGGTTTTGCTTTCGCCAACTTCATGACCGAATCGCCCTGGGTGGCGGTCAACAAGGCGCTGGTCGACAGCGTGATGCCGTCGCGCCAGAGTCTGGCGGTTCTGCCGGAAGTCGAGGAGCGCGAAGGCGGCTGGACGATCCTGGCGCGTGACGAGATCCTGCCGAACGCGCTGCAAAGGCCCAGCTTCGGCGGAAATGGCTTCTTGGGCGGCGCGCTGAACGAAGCAATCGAAAACGTGATGTTCAACGATGCCGACCCGGCGACCGTGCTGGCGGACGCAGTTGATCGCTCACGGCGCGAGGTTGAACGCCTTAGAGGTTAGCCTTGTAGTGGGCCCCTATCCCCCGACCCCTTCCCCCAAAATGAGGGAAGGGGAGCTAGGAAGAAAAGTCCTTCCCTCTTTATGGGGGAAGGATTTAGGATGGGGGTCGAAAGAATAGACCTCATGTTCAAATTGAAAAAAATCGCTAGCGACAAACCAAACAGTTGGCGCACGGACAATCTGCCGGCTTGGGGTCTGTTCTTTGTAGCGCCCTGGATTGTCGGTTTCATCGCCTTTACGGTTTATCCATTTTTCGCCTCCCTCTACTTCAGCTTTACTAACTTCAATATCATCAACTTCAGTCCACGCTGGGTAGGCTTGGACAATTATATCGAGCTGTTCAGCGCAGATCCGCTATTCTGGACTTCGATCGGCAACTCGATAAGATACGCGGCATTGCTGGTTGTCGCTGCCACCATATTTGACATCTTCATCGCCTATTTGCTGAGTTTAGACGTCAAATATTTGTCCATTTATCGCACCGTTTTCTTCTTTCCCGTGTTGGTGCCGGTGGTGGCCGCCAGTTTGACCTGGATCTGGATTCTGAATCCGCGCTTCGGCTTGATGAACGGCTTGCTCGATCTGATTGGCATCAAGGGACCCAACTGGCTGGCATCCCCGCAGACGGCGATGTATTCGCTGATCTTCATCGGCGTCTGGGGCAGCGGACGCCAGGTGATCGTTTATCTTTCAGGCTTCAATGACATACCGCGGCAACTGTATGAAGCGGCGGATATTGATGGCGCTTCCGGCTTACAGAAATTCCGTAGAATTACACTGCCGCTGATCACACCGCAGATGTTCTTCAATGTCGTAACTCTCATCATCTTTTCCTTGCAGTCATTCTCCGAGGTCTACATCATGACAGGTGGCGGTCCGGCGAATTCCACCCTGCTTTACGCGGTCAATTTGTATAATCGCGCCTTCCGCGATTACGCCATGGGATACGCCTCGGCGCTGGCCTGGATCATGTTTCTCCTCATATTGGCTTTGACCCTGATCATTTTCAAGTTTCTGAGCGGGCGAGTTATCTATGAACGTTAGGAGCAAGCGTTAGCATGGCAGTCTTGCAGCCAGTCGCCCCCAATCGCCGCGTACACAGCCGGGAAGACCTCAGCTATATGCTGGTACGGCGGCTGAAATCGCTAAGCACACATGCCATCTTGATAGCCTTTGGCATCGCTTTCATGCTGCCCTTCATCTGGATGATCAGCAGTTCGCTGAAACCGAACATCGATATCTTTGAACTGCCGGTGCGTCTGATTCCCAAGGCGCTTCGCCCCGAGAATTACATCGACGCCACCAACGCCATCCCCTTCTGGCAATATTTGTGGAACTCAACCTATTACACGATATTCGCAACTATAGGCTCTGTGCTCTCCAACACCTTCATCGCCTACGGTTTCGCCCGGGTGCGCTGGCGGGGGCGCAACGTGCTCTTCATCATCGTCATCGCGACGATGATGCTGCCCTTCCAGGTGCGGATGATTCCGCTCTATATACTGTTTGCCAAACTCGGTTGGCTGAATTCCTTCCTGCCCTTGATTGTGCCGAATTTCTTCGGCAACGCCTTCTACATTTTCTTAATGCGCCAGTTTATGATGACCCTGCCGCGAGAGCTGGACGACGCCGCGCGCATCGACGGCGCCAGCGAATGGGGCATCTTTTGGCGCATAGCTGTGCCGCTTTCCAAGCCGGCAATATTGACCGTCGCCATTTTCGAGATCATCCATACTTGGCACGACTTCATCGGTCCGCTGGTCTATTTGCGGCATCCGACCAAATACACACTGTCGATCGGCTTGCGGCTCTATTTCTCGCAATACGGCGCCGAATGGGGTCTGCTGATGGCGGCTGCGGCGATGTTTACCATACCGATGGTGATCTTCTTCTTCTTCGCACAACGCTCCTTCATCGAAGGCATCACGCTAACCGGTCTCAAGGGCTAGCGGCATGAGCCGATTGCTGTTTCAGCCGCAGACACGAGAGGCGCTGAAAGCGGGTATCGATACGCTGGCGAGCGCCGTGACACCGACGCTGGGACCGCTGACCGGTCCGGTTGCCCTGGACGATACAACGCGAGGCGGTTCGCCCGAACTGCTGGATGACGGCGGCGCGATCGCGCGGCGCATCCTGCAACTCAGCGATCGCGATGCCGATGTCGGCGCGATGCTCCTGCGCGAAACGCTCTGGGAGCAAAGAGAACGCCATGGCGATGCGACGGCTACCGCTGCCGTACTCTATCAAACAGTATACGAAGAAGGGCACCGCTTCATCAGCGCGGGTGGCGATGCCATGCTGCTGCGCCGGCAACTGGAATCCGGCATGAAGTCGATGCTCGCGGCGCTGCAGGAGCAAGTCCACCTGGTCTCCGAAACGGAGGAGATTGAGCGACTCGCCCTGTCAATCGGCGGTCAGCGCGACATTGCCGCTGCGCTGGCTGATATATTCGAGGTACTAAGCCCGCACGCGTCAATCGAGCTGCGCGATGGCGGACGCGAATTGCAGCATGAGTTTTTCCTCGGTTCGTACTGGGAGGGCAAAGTTCCCTCAAACATCGTATTCGAGGGAGTCGTCGGTGACCGAATCGAGCTGCGCAACACAGCCTGGCTGATCAGCGATTTTGAGCTGGACGATCTGCAAGCGCTGGTGGCGCTGGTGACGGATGTTTATCAAGCGGGTTTCGACTCACTGGCAATTGTAGCGAAGTCCTTCTCGGAACAGATCGTCGCGGCGCAAGGCGCCAACAGCCGCATGGAAGATTTCAAGCTGGTCTATCTTGAACCGACGGGCATGCTCGATGAGCAGGAAGCGGCGCTCGAAGACTTGGCACTGATCACCGGTGGCCAAGTCTTACGGACGATCACCGGACATCAACTCGAAACAGTAAGCCGCGAAATGCTGGGCAAATCAGAACTGGCTTGGCTGGATCGCAACCGTTTCGGCGTCATTGCCGGTAGTGGCAATGAACAGGCCGTCGAGCAAGAGGTCGAATCGCTTGAGCAGCGCTTCAACAGCAGCGACGACGGCCGTCAGCAGCAGGTACTTCGCGCGCGAATCGGACGCCTGCGCGGCGGGTCCGCCGTAGTCTATTGCGGCGGCAGCAGCGAGAGCGAGATGCGTTATCAGAAAGCGCTGATCGAGCGCACAATCGGCGCTACCCGGTCGGCGCTGCTGGAAGGGACGCTGCCCGGTGGTGGCACGGCGCTGCTGCGCTGCATCGAGCGGCTTAAGGAAGCGCTTGACACGAGCGACGGTGTCCACGAACGCGCAGCCTGCCGGATTCTTATGAAGGCGGCCGAGGCGCCCTGCCGGGCGCTGCTTGTGAACGCCGGACATGAAGCGCCTGGGGTCGTCGTCGCTGACGTGTTGAGCGGGAAGAATGGCGCCGGCTACGATTTACGATCTGGCAGCATCGCAGACATGCAAGAAAGCGGCATTGTCGATTCGGCGGCGGCAATGATGGCGGCTGTGCGCAACGGGATTGGCGGCGCGGCGCTGGCGCTCACAGTGGATACGATTGTGCATCGCGTCAATCCGCCGCTGGCGATTGAACCGGGTGGTCTATCCGCATCAGCCGACATGGGCAATATCGAACTGAAATAGTCAAGAACTGATTGAGACCAGGAGAGGCGCAATGGGCTGGAAACCGACTGCAAAGCAGGCGCAGGATTTGGAAGAACGCGGTTATTTCATCGTGAACAACGTGGTCTCGCGGCAGACGGCGACCGAGATGCTGGGCGTGATCAAGAATGCCATCCTGACGCCGGATCCGGACGACGTCATGACCGATGCCGACCCGATGGATCCCATGAATGACGACACGCCCGACGCACGCGCCGTCCGCTTTCGCAAACTCAGCAAATTCAATCGAAGAAATCCGCTAATCTGGCACAACGCGCATTGCGGCGAACCCGTGCTCGATATCGCCCGTTACTTCCTGGGCGATGATATCTTGCTGAAATACGACAGTTGCTTCCTGAAACCGGCCCGTTCCGGCAGCGCCACGCCTTGGCATCAGGACAACGGCTTGTGGCGTGATGGCGACATCAAGCCCTTCAACTTCTGGATGGCGCTGGATCCGGCGACCTTGGAAAACGGCTGCCTGCAAATGATCCCCGGCAGCTACAAAACTGAAATCGTTCCGCATGTCTTGTACGAAGACAGTGTCCATGGCGAGCTGCCAAGGGAACGCGTCGAAGAGATGATTGACACCTACGGCGTCGAACATATCGAGTTGCAGCCGGGCAGCGTCGTTTGCTGGCATAGCAGCGCCTGGCATTACAGCCCACCCAACACGAGCGAAATGGGAAGAATCGCCATCGCCGGTGTGATGAGCAGTCCCGATATTGTTGAAGGCGGCCGCAGCAATGATGTCGGCTACCAGTGGCTGATGAAAAACGGCGAGGTATTCTCGGATTTCCCCGCGAAGGAATACACGATGCAACGACAGACCCGCTGGAAGCCGCAACCCTGGCAGAAGCTGAGTTAGGTCTTCAATTGGCCGGTGACGCGGTCGAATCGCGTTTGATCAGCCGAGATGGCATGATAACACGCTGAACGGGCATGTCGGGCTCGGCGATGCGTTGGAGCATCAGCCGCGCCGCTTGTTCGCCCATGCCCCTGGGGTTGGTTGAAACTGTCGTCAGGCTTGGCTGCCACAGCGACGCTTCGGCGACATTGTCGAAGCCGATAACGGCAAAAGCCTTGCCAGCCTCGATCCCGGCGGCGCGCAATCCCAGAATCACGCCAAACGCAATGACATCGCCATAACAGTATGCCGCTGTCGGTGGTTTGGGCGCGTCCAGAATCCGCTGAATGGCATCGTAACCACCCCGCCGGGATACCGGGCTGGACACGCACAAGGCTGGATCATAAGGGATCTTATGTTTTTCCAGCACCTTGCGATAGCCTTCCAACCGACTTTGGCGCGTCGGCGTCTTATCGTGTCCGCCGATAAATGCGATGCGATCATGCCCTTGTTGAACCAAAAACTCGACCGCCCGCTCCGTCCCCGCCTCGTTATCCATGCCCACGCAGTCAACCGCCAGGCTGGCGTAGTGTTGTGACAGCAGGACCAGCGGGCAGTGCCGCGCGATTTTTTCCAGCGTTTTGGAATCAGTCCCTGTGACCGGCGACAGAATCAATCCATCCACATCACGCTCCAGCATGGTCTTGACCATGCGCGACTGCGTATTCAGATCGTATGAGGTCGCGCCAAGCAGCATGCTGAAGTTCCCCGCCGTCATCTGAGATTCGGCGCCGGAGGCTAATTCCGCGTTAAAAGGATTTGACAGATCAGCGATGACGAAGCCCACGGTAAAAGACCGCTGGGTGCGCAGGCTGGCGGCGAGCTGATTATAAACGTATCCCAATGATTCGACGGCCGCCAACACACGCTGCTTTGTGGGTTCCGAGATGCGCGGATTGTTGCTCAATGCGAGCGAGACAGTCGCTTTGGAGACGGATGCGGCGTCCGCGACATCCTGTAACGTGACTTTTTTGCGTCGTCTCTCCGGCGCATTCTCCATCGGGCGCATCCATCGTGCTGATCATTCGGAAAGCAGTGTGCGGCCGCTCAATCGGCCAACGCGGCTTCGCCAAAATTGTAACACAAGCGCGAGGGTTCGGTCGCCAGGGCGCAAGTCGAGCGCGAACCTGCAACCTGTCATTCAGTGCAGCCCTTGCTACAATGTGCTGCGAGACGAACCAGCAGCGAAGGGGCAGCAATATGGAGAATCAGGCGGATATCGGCTTGATCGGCTTGGCGGTGATGGGCCAGAATCTCGCCCTGAATATAAGCGATCACGGCTTTCGCGTGGCGGTCTTTAATCGGACGACCTCGAAAGTGACGCGCTTCATTGAAAACGAAGCGGACGGCACCGAAATCATCGGAACATATACACCTGAAGAGTTCGTCAAGAGCATCAAACGGCCGCGCAAGCTAATCCTGATGATTCAGGCGGGCGATGCAGTCGACAAATTGATCGCGCAATTGGCGCCCCTGCTGGATGCGGGCGACATCATCATCGATGGCGGCAATTCCAATTTCAACGACACCATCCGCCGCACAGCAGAAGTCGAAGCGCTAGGCTTGTTATACGTCGGCGCCGGCATCAGCGGCGGCGAGGAAGGCGCGCGCTACGGTCCCTCCATCATGCCCGGTGGCTCGGCGGCGGCCTGGGAATCGGTCAAGCCGATCCTGCAATCGGTGGCGGCCAAAGTGCCCGACGGCACGCCCTGCTGCGATTGGGTGGGCGAAGATGGCGCGGGGCACTTCGTCAAGATGGTGCATAACGGCATTGAATATGGCGATATGCAGCTGACCACCGAAGCCTTCCATCTGATGTCGGCAGTACTGGGCATGAATGAACTGGAGATCAGCGCCGTCTTCACCGGCTGGAACAAGGGCCTGCTCGAGTCATTCCTGATTGAAATCACGGGGAAAATCCTGGCGCATCTAGACGAAGATGACGGGTCTCCCCTATTGCGCAAGATCCTCGATGTCGCCAGCCAAAAAGGCACGGGCAAGTGGACGGCCATTACGGCGCTGCAAGAGGGCACGCCCCTCACCCTGATCGGCGAGGCGGTATTCGCCCGCTTCCTGTCCGCGATCAAGGAGCAGCGCGTAACCGCATCGAAAGTGCTGCCCGGTCCGCAGGTCGAATTCACCGGCGATCGAGCGCAGTTCATCCGTGACCTGGAGCAAGCGGTCTACGCCGCCAAGATCATCAGCTACACCCAGGGATATATGCTGATGCAAGACGCCGCCCGCAGCTATGACTGGAATCTGAATTATGGCGGGGTCGCGTTGATGTGGCGCGAAGGCTGCATCATCCGCTCGGCTTTTCTGGGTGAAATTCAGAAAGCGTATGCGAATAATCCGACGCTGGCGAACTTGCTGCTGGATGACTACTTCAGTGAGGCGGTCATCGGGGCGCAGACGGCTTGGCGAGGAACAGTCGCGACCGGTATCGCGCACGGCATTCCCCTGCCGATCATGAGCGGAGCGCTGGCCTTTTACGATGGCTACCGCTCGGCGAACTTGCCGGCGAATCTGCTGCAAGCGCAGCGCGATTACTTCGGCGCGCATACCTACGAGCGAGTCGATCGGCCGCGGGGCGAGTATTTCCATACCAATTGGACGGGCACAGGCGGCGATGTGACGGCTGGGAGTTATGATGCTTGAGGCAGTCCCGTCTGCTTAGTGGCTTGCCTCCGATTCGCCGCCTGGAAGCGGTTTTTTGATGAGCAAAGCATAGCCATCGTGCTTGGAAATACTGACGCCATTCTCGCCGTCGAATGTGTCCCATTGTTCGAACGTTGGCAGGCACATCGACTCTAATTCATGTTCGAAACCCTCAAGACGCTGGTAATTCTCGATAAGGATTTCCGCATTTGTCAGTGCGGAATCGTAAAATGGTAGTTCTATGAGCTGCGAATTCAGGCCCCCGCTATACAACGCGGCGATAGTGTCTTTGTCCCAAAAGCTGCTGCGGTATGCTTTCACGATTTCGGGCAGGACGTCACGTTTGCCGCGGAGCCAACGCTCAATGTTGAGATATCTTTCGAAATATTCGTCACTGACGGATTCGTGGAAGAAGAGAGCCGGGTGGTTTCCGAGCCACTTTGACACAAAGCTTCTAGCGTGAATCTTGTGCTCCCCGACACATTGGGAAAGCCAATTGGTTGCGGCTTCATCTTCGCCAATTTCCAACCTAAGGCGTACTGACATTGCACAAACTTTCATGGAGAGTATCTGGTAACTCATTGCCAGATTGCTGTTCTCCGGATTCATCTCCGCCATCAGTAATTCATCAAGGTCTCTATTCAATTGGGATCGCGCCACAGCAAGTTCATAGGCTGCTCTAGCGACAGCTTCGTGCTTGAATGCATCGCTCTTCACAATGAACGTATTTTCAGCGTAGTCAAGAGCCGCGAATAGCTCAACCTCACGATCTCTTTGGAATTCCTCAGACACTCTATCGTAAATACGCTCTAATTCAGCCTCGTGCGCGCGTATGCCGGCAATATGTTCAAAGAGCGAGAAGCCGGCCATTGAGATATTAAGGAAAGGCGTAACACCAGCTACCAATCGGCCGAGCGCCAAGTGCCCTGTACCAGAAAGCCGAGTTATATGCTCCAGTAGACCCGCTGCGGACTCCGCCACTTGGCCCATCTGCCCGCCTTGCCTCAGCCAGGCGACTACCTGCCCGTCATCCGAATATCTGATGACGCCGCCAACACGCTCCATTGAGCCATCTTCCAGACCCTCTTCGATAAACTCGGGGACTTCAAAGTAAACGTCAATGCTGCTTGGCGAATGTTCAGTACCATTGTGATCTTCAGGGCATTGATTGTCAGAAACTGTCCCGCCCTGCGCTGAAACGATTGAAACGGCTATCAGCGCTAAACACAACAAAGCGATTATCTTGTTCATGTACGCTACTCTCAAACTCGTGGCGCCAAATCAACATCGATAGATGGCAATTTATCGGTCCCATCTATCTTTACGGAATGTAATTGTAGCGCAATTGTATCATGGCAACTCAGGCACAAACTCGTAACCCGGCTCGCGCTGCAGCCACCGCAGAACAATACCACTTGATGCGTTGCTTGCCCCTCGCTTCACCCATTTGCCAGACAGCCTCGGCTAATCGAAACGCAACATCGCTTTGATGACGCCGGTCGCTGGATCCAGCCAGGTGGGGAATTCGGTGATGATTTCTTGCGGCGTGGCCTGATGCGTAATCCACGGCGTCAGATTAATGCTCCCGCTCCGTAAGCTGTCGATGACCCAGCTGAAATCCGCCGGTGTGGCATTGCGGCTGGCGATCAGTGTCATTTCATGCGAGTGAAAATGCGGATCGCTGAACGTGATGTCACCGGTGATATGCCCGACCAAAACCAGCGAGCCGCCGTGCGATACGTAGTCGAACGCGCTGTGCATCGACTTGGCGCTGCCGGTGCAATCGAAGACCAGCGACGGCAGTTCGCCGCCGAATAAGCTCGTTACTTGACCGAGCGGGTCATTGCGCGCATCGACCAGCTTCTCGATGCCCAGTACTTCGGCACAGAAATCGAGCCGTTGCTGATTGACTTCCATCACCATCACATCGGCGCCGGCCAACTTGGCGAATTGCGCCGTCGCCAGCCCGATGGGTCCAGCGCCGATCACCAGCGCGTTTTCGCCGGCCGTAATACGCGCGCGTTTCGCCGCATGAGCGCCGATACAGAGCATTTCCACCAGAGCCAATTGCTCGACCGGGATACCGTCTGCCTTGAGCAGTTTATCGGCGGGCAGCGTGAATTGCTCGCGCATGCCGCCATCGATATGCACGCCGAGCACCTGCATGCCGGCACAGCAATTGCTCTTGCCTCGGCGGCAGGCGATGCACAGGCCGCAATTCAAATAGGGGATGACGCAGCAGGTATCGCCCACCGTGTAACCCGGCAAATGGTCGTTCTCGCCGATCTCGACGACTTCAACCGCCAACTCGTGGCCCATGATTCGTGGATAGCTGAAGAAGTTCTGATTGCCGCCGAAAGCGTGCAAGTCGGTGCCACAAATGCCGACCCGTTTCACCCGCACCAGCGCCTCGCCAGGACCCGGTGATTCGGGCGCGGCCACATGGCGCAGGCTTAGTTGGCCCGGTTGTTCCAATATGATTGCTTTCACGCGAAATGCTCCAGTTAAATTTGGGGATTCCCTAAATACTCGCTGGCGTTTCCTCACATGATCGCTGCAGGTTCCACTTCCGAATGCGCGACGCCGCGTTATCGTTTCCGGCATGAAAACACCGGGTTGCATTCAATTTAACCTAGGGCGACCTTTCTTGGCATTATCGTAATGCAGCAACTGATGCCGCTGCGCTGCACACCGACATAGTGGAAACCGCATCCAGGCATTATGACGAGACTCACGCCCAGGTCTATGACCGACGCGTATCAATATCGTCCCGCAGTCCTCATCTCCCGGCGTTCGTCCACCGGGGGAGCAGCAGAGATGACGCCCGGACGCGATAATACAAACTCAAAGCGTTAGCGCTGTCTATTGGGTGTTTAGGTCAGCGCCAATACGCGGCAGGGACCACCTGAGCCACCCTCCCAGCGTGGTACGCCCACAACGACCGTCGCCGCGCGATCCATAATTGCCGGCAGATTCCGTACGTTCTCGATACCGTAAAGGCCCGCGCCCAGGGTGATATAGTGGACGGGGAAGGTCGCCGAATTGCCAGGATCCTGGCTTGGCGTATCCACCGCAATGCCGTGAATGTCGCGCTCCTCTACCAACATGGCGGCCGCCTCTTCGCCGAAACCGGGGAAATGGGCAACGCCGTCGCCATCACGGTTTATGAACGCCGCCGGGTCGCTCCAGTGCGCCTCCCAGCCCGAATGCATGCAGACCAATGCGCCGGGCGGTACCTCGCCGTTCATGCTCTCCCAAGCCTGTATGTCCTCTACAGTGACGAAGGCGTCCGCGTCTTCCTCCGCCCGGGCGCTGATGTCGATCACCACTGCTTGGCTGACAAGCAGGTTGGCGTCGTAGGTATCGACGTTTTCTCCGCCGTCGAGGATGAAGTGCGAGGGTATATCGACATGGGTGCCGGAATGCTCGTTGAAACTCCACTGTTGCCAGTGGATCACTTCAGACAGAAACTCGATCTTTTCGCGTACCGGCGCAAAATCAGGACCGAAAATGTGCGGCGAGCTCTCACCCATTACGTGTGAAAGGTCGACAACTTCGTTCATCATGTCCTGGCCGAGCACGGGCAAGGGACGACTGGCTGCGACAGCCGCGCCCGCGGCCAGGCCTCCACCGAGCCTAAGCAAATTGCGCCTGCTCATAGCTGGAGGACCTTCCTTTTCCAGACGCTTTCGAACAACTTCCATGATCTTTGGCGAGCACATGTTCCTGTCCTCCTCTTGGATTCTTTAACTATCGGACTATCAGCGTATACCGTCGCCGGTCGGGCGGCAGCGTACCGCAAAATCCCAAGTACTGCCGAGTCTCCGAGGCGAGGGAGCGAGAACATGCGCGTAATCCCACTCATGGCGCCCGATGCAAGCAACTGCAGAAGCTCATCGGATTTCCATCGCTTCGGCTCGATTGTTGGAATCTTAACGTATCTGGCTCGCGGCGGCAAACTCCAACAAAGGTGTTGCGCTGGAGACGTCAGCGACTTGACGCTCCGGCCGGGCACAGCGAAGGCAATTCAATCAGCGACGACAAGGAGCGCGCAGAAACTCCAGGATTCATGACGCTTGTAATCTAACGTCCGCATCCGTCACACGTCATCGTCCCGGCAGGCAATGGCGGCGTCGCGTTGTACCGGTGGCCATTGCCTACTCGTTTGCGTTCGCCTCAGGAAAGCCCGTAAAAGGCAGAAGCATTGCCGCCCATGACTTTCGCCTGTTCCTCGGCAGAAAGCGCGGCGATGTAATTCTCGACGATGCCAACCACCTCGCTGTAGCTGCCTGAAAGCGTGCAGACAGGCCAGTCGCTGCCGAACATCAGCCGGTCAACGCCGAAGCAGTCAAACACGACATCGAGAAAGGGTGTGTAATCGTCTTGAGTCCAGGCGCCCCAAGCCGCTTCGGTGACCATGCCCGAGACCTTGCAAGAGACATTGTCGTACGATGCTAGTTCGCGCATGTCGCTTGTCCAGGGTTCGAGCGCGCCATCCTTGATGAAGGGCTTGGCGATATGGTCAAGCACAAAGCGCTGCTCCGGGAAGCGTTTGACAACATCAATTGCCACGCGCAAGTGCCTCGGGTAGAGCAGCAAATCATATCGGAGATCATGCTGTTTCAGCGCCGCCAATCCCCGCAGGAAGTTGCCGCCGAGCATGAAGCGGTCATCGACTTCATCGTGTACGATGTGGCGCACGCCGACCATGCCTGGATGCCGGGCAAAGCGCTCCAGCTGCGCCTCGACATCATCCGCGCGCATATCCACCCAGCCGACCACCCCGCGTACGAGATCGTATTGATCGGCCAGTTCCAGCAAGAATTCGGTCTCGCGCAGGTTCTGCCGCGCCTGCACTGCCACCGTGCCATCAATGCCGGTCGCGGCCATCAGTGGCTGCAAGTCGGGCGGCATGAAATCGTGCTTTATTGGACCATGCGCCTCACCCATCCACGGGTATTCTTCCGCGTTGTAGAGCCAGAAATGCTGATGCGAGTCAATTCGCGCGGTCATCCTCAACTCCACATTGGCCAACGATATGCACCAATTCTACCGCAGGCGCGGCTCGGTCAAAAGCCATGTGTTCCAATTCCATCCCGGGCATTCTCCGGTTTATTGCACTGACTTGACGCCTAAGTTATAGTCCATTTCGTCGTCAAATTGCCGATTGCGCCCTTGGCTGCAATAAGTGAGTCGATCGGAGTACTAATGAAACTTGCCGTGGTGCAGGCAAAACAGCAAGCGGGCATCGTCGAAGGCGGCGTTCCGCGCGCCAAGGCAAACTGGGTCGTTGTCAAAGTCTACGCCGCCCCAATGTGCACCGAATACAAGGCATTCGCCGCCGGCGTGAGCCACCCGTTTATGGGACACGAAGCGGCCGGTGAAGTCGTCGAGGTGGCGCAGCCGAGCCGCGTGAAGGTCGGCGACCGAGTCGTGGTCATGCCGATGAACCTTTGTGGCAAATGCGCTCTCTGCCTGGCTGGAGACTATATTCACTGCCAGGATGGCTACGACTACGCCGCATTGCACGGCAGCAACGACGGCCTGGCAACGATGGCACAGTACCTGCTCAAGCAAGATTGGATGCTCTTGCCCATTCCCGCCGACATGTCCTACGATCACGCGGCGATGGCATGCTGTGGCTTGGGGCCCACATACGGCGCCTATCAGACGATGCGCCTCGATCGGTATGACACCGTGCTCATCACGGGCTTGGGTCCGGTGGGCCTGGGTGGTGTGATCAATGCGCGCTATCGCGGCGCCCGCGTCATCGGCGTCGATTCTAATTCGTACCGGGCGCGACTGGCGCTTGAATTGGGTGCGGGGGCAGTGATTGACCCGCGCCATGAGGACGCGCTGCAACAGGTCCTCGACCTGACGAGCGGCGGCCGTGGCGTGGACAAAGCAGTCGACTGCTCGGGCGTGGTGGCGGCGCATCGTCTTTGCATAGACGCGGCGCGGCGCAAAGGGGTAGTCGCGTTCGTCGGCGAGTGCGGCGACAACACCCCCCTGCGCATCAGCCTAGATATGATCCGCAAGGGACTGACGCTCATCGGTTCCTGGCATTTCAATATGGCGGATTCGCCGCGGATTATGGGAATGATCAGCGAAATCGGCGACCAACTGGATCGGCTGATCACGCACCGATTCGCCATCGACGATATTCAGAGCGCTTGGGAAACGCAGCTGTCCGGGCAGTGTGGCAAAGTGATCTTAAAACCTTGGGAGGCTAGCGATGTTTAAGTCGGTGATCATCGGCGTCGGCGGCGGGCGGGCGCACGGGCACGCGGATGCCTACCAGTATGTGAGACGCGGACGAGTGGTGGCGGTGTCTGACTTGCGGCGCGCGCCTATGGACGAGTTTGCCGACAAGTATGATGTGAAAGCGCGCTACATCGATTACCGTGAGATGTTCGAGAAAGAAAAGCCCGACCTTGTACACGTCAGCACACAGCCCAGTGTCCGGTTGGAAGTCCTCGAAGCGGCTGAGTCGGCGGGCATACCCGCAGTGCTGGTGGAAAAGCCGCTGGCGATTCAAGGCGAGGATTACCTGGCAATCCGGGACTTCGCCGCTCGCAACCCGAGTGTCAAGGTCGCCATCAATCATCAGTTGCAGTTTCATCCACGCCGCCAGCGGCTGCAGCAACTGGTCGCGGACGGCGCCATCGGCGATATACGCTTCATTGAGGCGAGCTCCGGTATGAACCTCGCCTATCAAGGCACGCACTCGCTGCAAGCGATCGGCGCCTTCAACCCGGCGACGCCGACCACTGTCTTTGGACAGGTATCCGGCGCGGACGGCTTGCAACCGAATATCAAGGAACACTACGCGCCCGATCAAAGCCTGGCGGCGGTCGAATACAGCAACGGCGTCCAAGCCAGCTTACGCTGCGGTGAAAACGCGCCACGCGTGCCCCGCGGCGGTGCCATTTATCAGCACAAGCGCATCGCCGTCTATGGCATGAGCGGTTACGTTCACTGGTCCATGTGGGGCTGGGAGACATATATCAATGGCGTCTACGAAAGTGGCGAACACGAATACCCCGACGAAGATGTCCTGGGCCAGGCGGCGCTATGCGATGCGATGTTCGATTGGCTGGAAGACGACGACAAGGCGCATCCCTTGAATTTGGATGGCGCCCTGGTCGATTTCAATGTGATTTTGGCGCTCTATGCGAGTTCGCTCAACCACCAGGTGGTGGAATTGCCCTATGAGCCGGAAGCGCAACTCGTGCCGAAATTGCGCGACGCGCTCGCCACCTAAACCACTATGTCAGACAAACCACGCATATTGGTTGCCATCCGGCCTGCGCTGTATGAAGAGCTCTTTACACAGGAGATAGATCGGCGACTGCGCCAGCTTGGCGCCCTGACGTTTCAGGAGAGCGAAGGCAAAGTGACATCTGAGCAACTGGCGCAGATGATCGGCGGTCACGAAATCGTAGTCACCGGCTGGGGCACGCCGGTATTCACCGATGAAGTGCTGGCAGCCGCAGACAAGCTGCGCCTTATCGGGCATGCCGCGGGAACAGTCAAGCGAATGCTGCCGCCGGCGGTATTCGCCGATGGACGGCGCGTCACCCACGCCGCCGCCGCCATGGCAATCTCAGTGGCGGAGACGACCCTGCTGTTGATTCTACTCAGCCTGCGCCAGATCCACAGAATTGATCGCGCCTTTCGCGAAGAATCCTGGGCGACAGCTCGGAGCTATACACCTGGCGGCGAATTGGCCGGATCGCGCGTCGGCATCATCGGCGCCGGCCACACCGGGCGCGCCGTCATCCGCCGCTTGAATGCGATGGACGCCGAGCTCTGGGTTTATGATCCATACCTAAGCATCGCCGCCGCGACCGAACTGGGCGTATCCAAGGTCTCGCTGGAAAAGCTCATGCGCGAATGCCCGATTGTCACGCTGCAGGCGCCCTCGACACAGGAGACCGACCGCATGTTAGGCGCCGAGCAATTTAGTTGGCTGCAAGACGGCGCAATTTTCATCAACACTGCACGTGCATTTCTCGTTGACGAGGCGGCGCTGCTGGCGGCATTGCAGACCGGCCGATTCAGCGCGGCGCTTGATGTCTTTGATCAAGAGCCACTGCCCAATGACAGCCCCTTCCGACAATTGGACAATGTCATCATCACGCCGCATATCGCCTCACATACCTGGGAAACGCACCTGCGCCAAGGACAAATCATCACTGAGGAAGTGACGCGCTTTCTGCAGGAAGGCAAATTGCGCTATGAAATCACACGCGATATGCTAGCGACCATGGCGTAGTTGAGAACGGAGAACAGAATGGGCGCATTGGACGGCAAAACGATTATCGTGACCGGCGCAAGCAGCGGCTTCGGCGAAGCGATCGCGATCGCCTGCGCGGAAGCCGGCGCCAATGTCAGTCTGGTCGCGCGACGAAAAGAGGCTCTGGAAGACGTGGCGGCGGCGGCCGGGGCGAAGGGCGGTCAAGCGCTGGTTTGCCCGGCCGATGTCAGCGATGATGCGCAGATTCACGCCGCGCTGGAAAAGACGCGCGGGGCATTCGGCCCGATTGACGTGCTTGTCAACAACGCAGGTATCAATGTCACTGAGCGCTCCATTGTCGATACCTCCGCCGAGCAATGGCGCGAGTTGATGGACGTCAATCTGACCAGCGCCTTCACCTTCACCAAGGCGGTACTGCCGGAGATGAAGGAACGCGGCGATGGGCTGATCGTCAATCTGGCATCGCGCGCCGGTATGTATCCAAGTCTGCTCGCCGGCGTCGGATACAGTGTATCCAAGATCGGTATGGAAGCGCTGAACACTGTCACAAACGAGGAAGGCAATCCCTTCGGCGTTCGTGCCTGCCTCTTCAACCCGGGCGCCGGCAATACGCCAATCATCGACCGCAGGCCGGTCAAATTCAGCCCCGAGGCAAAGATGAAGATGATCCAGTCGGAGGATATCGCGGCCACGGTCGTCTTCCTGGCGAGCCTGCCGCCGCGCGTACACATTGATTTCCTTTCGATGATGCCGACCAAGAGTTGACGGGATGCGCGATGAATGAATTGGCATTATTCGTAAAACCTTGGAAAATACTGCCGCTGCCAGAACTCGCCGCGCATGTAAGATCGCTCGGATTCGATCTGATCGAATTGCCGATTCGGCCCGATTTCCAAGTCGAGCCGGAAAACATTGAGCGCGATCTGCCGGCGGCGGTCAATCTACTGGCGGATCACGGCATACGCGTCTTAAACGTCACGGCGGCCAACACGCTGGATGACGAGCGGCTGTACAGCGCCTGCGCCGCGGCCGGCATCGGCATGAATCGCGTGATGTTTTGGCAGCGCAATCTTGACTACTGGACGGCTGAAGGCGAAGCGCGCCGGCAATTGGATACCGCCCTGCCCTTCTGTGAACAGTATGGAATCCAGATCGGCATTCAGAATCACTCGGGCCGTTTCGTGCCCGTCAACGCGATGGGCGCCTATCACTTGCTGAAAGACTACGATCCGCGCTATGTGGCAGCGGTATGGGATCCGGCGCATAACGCGCTCGAAGGCATGGACAGCGATGCCGCGCTGGACATTCTTGCGCCGCATCTCTGTGTGGTCAATTTGAAGAACGCCTATTGGCGTCGAGTCACCGGTCCGGAAGCCGCGGTCGCCGAATGGAAGATTTACTGGACATCCGGCGCGCAAGGTCGGGCGTCTTGGCCGCGGGTGATCAAGAAGCTGAAAGCGATAGACTATCGTGGACCGATCTGCTTCTCGGCGGAATACACAGATGAGGAGCGGGTTGACGATCTGATTGTCAGGGACTTGGCGTTGGCGCGGCGCTTGCTGGAATCGTGATACCGTCAACCGTGATGACCGAGGCTATCGTTGTTTTTGTTTGCGCTCAGTCCAGCCAGACCACTGCCGTTAGCATCGAACGAGATACTGACCTGGTGATCGCGTAAGCCAACACGCTTGCCAAACGTGTTGACAGCATGAAAGATGAGCGTTTCATGAGTCCGGGGTCTACCGCTCAGTACTGCGCGTCGCCTCAGGGTCTATCCGACATTCGCCAGCGAGATGTACAAACGGAAAAGGGCGACCCCATGGATCGCCCTTACACATGATCTTTAGCGCTGAAGGATGGTCAGATTACTCCGACTCGGCTTCCGCCTCCTCTTCGGGCGGGTTCTCCAGATCGGCGGTGGTGGGCATGGATGCCTTCTTTGAGTGGACGCCGGTCGCGCCATCGGGCCGCGTACCGCGACTGTCCAGGCTCTGCAAGTTGCCGGCATCATCGTAAGTGCGAACCTCAAAGCGGTATTCGCCTTCCTGGAAGCGCCAGTCATAGCGCCAAATGACCCAGGTCAATTCGCTCAGCGGACTCCGCAGCTGCGCCTCTTCCCATTCACCGCCGTTGACGCTGACCTCGACGCGGGAGATCATCTTGGCGCCGGCGTAGGCGATGCCGCCAACCGGCACGACATAGCCCTCATCGTCCTTGAGGATCGAATCGGTGGCGACGGTATCGACAACCGATGTGGTGTTGACAATCGCGTCCACGCTCCAGCCACGCCGCACCCAGTAGCCTTCCGCCCAGGCATCGACGAATTCGATGCTCTTGATCCACTTGGGCTGTTTCATGCCGTAGCGATCGGGGATGTAAATGCGCAGCGGGAAGCCATGTTTCTGCTTTAGCGGCTGATCATCCCACTCAAAGGCGAACATGATGCGGTCGTCTGAATTGATGACATCAAGCATGACATATTCATCGAAGTTGTCGGCGCCGGTGATCTTGAGCGCGACCGCCTCTTCCCCCGGCTGAACCAAGTCAAGGAAATCCTTAACAAGGAAGCCGGACCACTTGGTCGTACTGATCAGCGTGCCGCCAATGCGATTGCTGATGCACGACAAGGTGATAAAGCGATCGACGCGGTCAAACTTGTCGTATAGATCTTGCAGCGACAGGCTGACCGGATTGCCCACCAAACCAGTAACTTCCAGCCGCCATTCATTGGAATCGATGACGGGCGGACGCGAACTGATGTCGATGCGATAGTGATCATCCAGCGGCGTGTATTCGGGGCGCGTCCCCGGCGCTGGCTGCATATTGTCCTGCGCGTTGGGCAAGTTGCCATTCGCCGCTTCACCCGCCGGCAGTTCACCGACTACTTTTCCTTCGCCCGGCCGAGCGCCGAACAGAGCGCCCAAGCCTGCGCCAACAACTGTCAATACAGCGCTTGCGCCGCCGATGCGAACCATGAATTGACGCCGATCCAGCGCTTCCACTGTCACGGTTTCGCCAGTCGTTTCGTCGGTCTTGCTCTTCGCATCACTGTGCGCCACGACGTTGTAGATCCAGTTTGCAGCAGCGCCCCAAAGCTGGAACGCGATCAGGACCCAGATAAGCTGTATGGGCTTCGGCGCGCTGGCGGTCAAGTTGACCTGCTCCGAAATCAGCATCATCACGGCGCCCATTGCCAGACCCAACATGACACCGGGATACAAACTGCGGGCGCTGAAATTGCGGCGATTGAGCACGCCATAGAAAAGCGCGCTGACGACAATACCGAGTGCCAGGAAGCCACCCAAGCCCATTAACTGCTCGGCGATTTTGGCGGCGGTTGAGGTTTCGCCCAAGTTGAGGCCGATGATCATGTCGACCATCATATCGATGCCAAAGGTCAGCAACGGTCCCGGCAACTGCCGCGAAACAAAGTCGAACACATCAAAGGGAATAAAGGGCAGACTGGCGATCTGGTCCGCCAGGAACAACAGCGACGTCAACGTCAGCGTCAGCAAACCGCCAACCAATGCGCCAAGCCACAGGGAAGGTCTTCGCATCGTATCCATGATCTTCAAAGATCTCCGTCAAATTCCGTCAAACTCCGATGTCAATATTATAGCCCAGCTTCAGTGGCATTTCTATTTCGATGAGATTACAGTCGGATTACAATAGATTACGCGTGAGCGCATCAACTAACAGTGCAGGCAGCCGGTCCAATCTATTACAATCCGGCCCGGCGCCTCTACTTTACTTCAGCCAATTGATTGGTAGGACAAATGAGAAAACGTCCGGAGCAGGATGCGCTTTGGCAGGCGCTCAATAGCGAAAACAAAGGCCAGACCACCATTCGCCAGGCGCTGGATTATGCCTGCGCCTATCTTGAAGAATTGCCCGATCGAGCTGTCTTCCCCACTTCAGCCGCGCTTGACGCCCTGCAAGCCTTTGACGAACCGCTGCCCGATCAACCGACTAAGGCCCATCGCGTACTCGCGCAGCTGCATCGTCAAGGCTCACCCGCGACAACCGCGCAACGCGGCGGCCGCTACTTTGGCTTCGTCAATGGCGGCGTGCTGCCGGCCGCGCTGGCGGCGCGTCTGCTGGCGGATGTCTGGGATCAGAATGCCGGCTTGCAGGTCATGTCCCCGATCGCGGCGGCGCTGGAAGAAGTCTGCGCGCACTGGCTGGTCGATCTGTTCGACTTGCCGGCTGGCACTGCGCTGGGTCTGGTCAGCGGGACTTCAACCGCGACCTTGTGCGGTTTGCTGGCGGGCAGGAACGCGCTTCTGCAAGGGCTCGACTGGGACGTGAGCGAGAAAGGCCTGTTTGGCGCCCCGCCTTTGCGCGCCGTCATAAGCGGCGCAGCGCATGTAACCGTGCGCAAAGCCTTGGCAACACTCGGCATTGGGGAAGATCAGATAGAGTTGGTTCCCGCCGATGAGCAAGGACGTTTCGATCCGCGTCAATTGTCGGCGCTGGACGAGCGCACGCTGCTGATCTTGCAGGCGGGCAACGTCAACAGCGGCGCCTTTGATCCTTTCATGCCGCTCTGCAGCGCCGCCAAGCGGGCCGGCAGTTGGGTTCACATTGACGGCGCATTTGGTCTGTGGGCGCGCGCCTGCCGGAAAACTGCGCATTTGACCGACGGGATTGAAATGGCCGATTCCTGGTCGGTCGATGCGCACAAGACGCTGAACAGTCCCTATGACTGCGGCATCGTTTTATGCCGTGATCGGCAAGCCTTGGTGAGCGCCTTGCAGGCCAGCGATACCTACCTGCAATTCGGCGACGGGCGTGACGGAATGCTGTATACGCTTGAGATGTCGCGGCGGGCTCGAAGCATCGACTTGTGGGCGGCGCTGAAATCGCTGGGCCGTGACGGCATCGATGCCTTGATCGCGCAATTGTGTCAGCGGGCTCAGCAATTCGCGGTCGAATTGAAAGCGCAGGATTTCCACATTCTTAACGATGTAGTATTCAATCAGGTGCTCGTCGCCTGTGATACTCCCGAGCTGACGGCGCGAACGCTGGAGCTGATTCAAGCCGGCGGCGAATGCTGGTGCGGCGGCACACAGTGGCGCGGCGATTCCGTGATACGCATCAGCGTCTGCTCCTGGATGACGACGGCGGAAGATATTCAACGTTCGGTTGCGGCATTTGTGGCGGCGCGAGAGCAGGCGCGACAATAGAAGCTCAGGGCGAATACAGTTCTGCGATCTTCGCCCGTAGATGGACCGCTTCGCGCAAATCGGTATTGTCGCTGAATTGATCGATGCTGCCGATCAACGCGCCTTTCGCCAGGGCGCTCACCTCGCTGTCTTTGATTGCGGCCAGCAGCCCTTCGCTATAGCGCCAGGCATTGCTGACCATGAAGCCGCGACCGTGAAACGCCTCGACCGCGGGATCAACCCTGTCGGTCAAATCCAATTCATTGTGCATAACATTGAGAATGTTATAGGCGGCGCAAAAGTGGTGTTCTCGTTCGCGAAACGTCGTGCTCCGCTGGACCGCCCGCAAGATCGGCGTCATCTCGTCAGCGCAATCCAACTTGGTGAATGCGCTGCCAAACCACTTCGGATAGGGCGCGTATCGTTTTTCCAGCAAAAAACATAGTTGCATAATCGAGCGCGCAAGTCGCCCGGCAATTACCGCCGAACCCAATTCATCGCCGACCTCTGCAGCGCGCGGCGCCAGATGTTCGTCCTGACCAATCCGCGACCAGGCGCAAGCCAGCAAATAGAGCCAAACGTCATGTGGATAGTAGCGAAATCGATCACGAATCAACTCAAAATCAAGATCATCGCGAAAGACTGCGCCGCCGCTGAAACCGAGCAGCTTTTGCTGCGGGATGCTCAGCCAATCGGTCGCTGTCAGCTCACTGTCGCTACCGATGCCCAGGTAGGTGAGCAAATAGCCATTGAAGGTCAAGATCTCGACGCGGTGATTGATCGGCCCATTGCTGATCGACTGCAGTATCTGTGTGCCGTCGTCGCCGGCGTCGGTCTTGGGCGCGCTGAAGTTGGTGGGATAATTCATAAAGCGATAGGGCAAATCGTCAGCGAGTGTCATTCTGATTTCGTCAGCGTATTCACAGTGATCCTGCGGCGACAGAAATAGCATGACGCGCGGACCCCAATGATGGTCGGTGGAGACGACATCATCGTAACCCAAGACCTCCGACCCGCTGCCGATCAAAGCGGCGCTATGCCGCAATTGCGGAAAACGCCGCGCGAGAATCGGCCGCACCGCCCGACTATAGAATGCGCGTGATAGCTCAAGACCCTGAACGAATTCTGGCATGCCGATGTGCTTTCCTGGTCAAACTGACAGACCAACATCATACAATGTGCCCACTCTGGTATACAGAGAGGCCGGTTCGCTAGAGACTGATGGCCAGGGCGCGCAATATCGCCGGCAGCGCCAAAAACTTGACCATGCCTTTTGGCAATAGCCGTGTATAATACGTCTCACTCGGATTTGAACTGATTTTTGGGAGTACGAGAGCCGTGTCACCTACCAGTCGTTTGAAGGAATTGCGTGATCAGATTGACCCAATCAACCTGCAAATCCTGGAGCTGCTCAATCAGCGCGCCGAAATCGCGCTGGAAATCGGGCAGGTTCAGCAGCAGAAGGGCACGCGATTTTATGACCCGCAGCGCGAAGCGGAAATGTTGACCGCGCTGCAATATGTCAACGAAGGTCCTTTCAGCAACGAAACGATCAGCAAACTGTTCAGTGAGATATTCCGCGCCACGCTCAACCTTGAAGAGCAGGACGCGCGCCAGACCATCCTGGTGCAGCGCAAACAGCCTGACCAGCACACCGTCATCGAATTCAGCAACGGCTTGCGCCTGGGCAACGACTCCTTTGAAGTGATCGCCGGTCCTTGCGCGGTGGAAAGTCACGAGCAGATGGACACGGTCGCAGCCGCCCTGGCCGAACGCGGCGTCAAGATGATCCGCGGCATGGGTTACAAACCGCGCACCTCGCCTTATGATTTCCAGGGCATGGGCGAAGAAGGTCTGAAAATCGCCCGCCAAGTCGCCAACAAATATGGCCTGGTTGTCATCAGCGAAGTGCTCGATATGTCGCTGATCCCGATGATGGACGAGTACGTTGATGCCTTTTGGATTGGCGCTCGCAATATGCAGAACAGCTTCTTGCTGCGCGCGGTCGGCAAACAGAGCAAGCCCGTCTTGCTCAAGCGCGGATTCGGCGCGACTTTGAAGGAATTCATCTACGCCGCCGAGTACATCATGGCGAGTGGCAACGAGCAAGTGATCCTGATGGAGCGCGGCATCCGCACATTTAGCGAGTGGACGCGCAATACGCTGGATATCAGTGCCGTGCCCTTGCTCAAGCAGGAGACGCATCTACCGGTCATCGTCGATATTTCGCATTCGGCCGGCCGCCGCGATATCGCCAATCCGCTGGCACGGGTGGCGCGGGTCAGCGGCGCCGATGGCTTGATGGTGGAAGTCCATCCCAACCCCGACGTGGCCATGTCCGATGCCAAGCAGCAGCTCAACCTGGAGCAATTCAATAACCTAATGGACGATATCGAATCGATCGGCGACCGCTATCAGCAGCCGGCGGTGTAAGCATCTGACGCCGCCACAGAGTTAAACCAGCACGGCGCCTCGTACGACATGTTCTGCGAGGCGCTTTTCATTGGATTGGTCACCGGTATTGAATTGGCGCTTGTCGCCATTTGACTCCAGACTGAGCACTGTCAACCGGTGAAATGTACAAAGTCTCATGTGGGATTGGCTCAACCGATACAAACTGCCCCTCTTGATCGCGATCGCGGTGTCCGCGCGGCTAGGCGTTCTTTTTGCCTTCCCCGGGGTGTTCGCCTTCAGCGAACCCGGCGCGGCGATACACGGCTCCGAAGCCTATGACGCTTACGCGATCAATCTGCTGGAGACCGGTGTTTACGGCAGAGTAGCGGGCCAGCCAGACGCGGGACTGCCACCGCTCTACAGCTCTGTGTTAGCCGCAATCTACAGCATGTTCGGGCGTCACTATGCTGCCGTCGGCATCATTCATATCCTCTTGGACGCGCTGTCAATCATCCTTCTTTACGACATCTGCCGCCGTCTCTTCGCGCAGCGCGGAGACTGCGTCGGCGCAATTGCCGGGCTGTGCTTCGCCCTCTATCCTTACCTGATCTTTCAGAATCTGACGCTCAACGATACCGCGCTGTGGATCCTCCTATTTCACCTCTTCGTCTGGCTGCTGATTCTCTTGCGCGAACAAGACGCTCTTAAACGGCGGACGGCCCTGCTGGCTGTCGCGGCCGGCGCCGTCTTGGGCGTTTCGGCTTTGGCACGGACGCTGCTGCCGCCGCTGGCGCTGCTGGCGGCAATCTGGTTTCTGCTGCGACTTAGCTGGCGACAGACGCTGCTGCGCCTGTTGCCTGTGGCGGTCGTGAGCCTTCTTGTGCTCGTGCCTTGGCTGATGCGAAGCCATCAGATATATGGCGCTTTGGTGCCGATCGCGCTCAACAGCGGCGAGAACATCTACCAAGGCAACAACCCAACAACCGTGCCCGTTTTCCGTGCCGGTTATGATGTGCAGTGGCTGTCGCCGCCAATCGACGCGCCACCTCGGGCAGAACCGCTGCGCCGCAACAGCGCGTTAGCCGCGGCCGGCTGGCAGTACCTTCGTGAGAATCCGGGCAAGATCCCCGAGCTGCTGCTCGTTAAGTTTCAGGTCTACTGGAACGCGCAAGTGACGCCGCTGAAGAATCTGCGCGAGGGCGAGCGGCTCACGGTGAGCGACAGCGGCGCGGTCGTGATCGTCACCGGCGAGGGTTCACATGTCGGCGTGACCCCGGCCAACGCGGCCTATCAAGACGACAGCTTGTTTAATGTCATCGGGCGCCGGGTGCATATCATTTATTTTGGCGGACTCTGGCTGCTGGCAATTGCGGGCGCCTGGTTGAGCCGCCGCGAGTGGCGAGCGCTGAGTCTGCTGTTTTTCGTCCAGATCAGTCAGACGGCTATGTATCTGCTCTTTCATCCATCGACGCGCTACCGTTCGCCGACCGATCCGCTACTCTTTGTGTTTTCGGCCTATGCGCTGGTGTGGCTGGTGCAGTGGCGGCGGGAGAAATTCGACCGCTCCCCATAGCAATGGCGAGGGCAGTGCAAGCGGCCGTGAAGTACATGCTTGCGTGATTCGAATATTTGTTCAATAGTACTTTCAAAGATGAAGGTGGCAGGATGAACAGGCAGAAACCTCCAAAAGGCATCGAGTGGACACGCATACGCGATGCGGATGGGACTGTGCGTCCCGGTTATACCTGGAATCCAACGGGTGGCTGCTTCCATGGCTGCACCTGGCGCATGCCTGACGGCTCGATCACCGAATGCTATGCCAAGACCATCGCGGAACGCTTTACCAGAGCCTACAATCACGGATTTGAACATCACTATTGGCGACCTCATAATCTAGACGCGCCACGCAAGTTGCGCAAACCTGCCGGCATCTTTGTTGGTAGCATGGCGGATCTATTTGGTCATTGGGTACCCGAAGAGCAGATTCGTCAGGTGCTGGATGTAATGCAGCAAGCCGATTGGCACATCTTTCAAACATTGAGCAAATATACGATCCGCCTACCAGAGTTCAACCCGTATCCACCCAATGTCTGGGTTGGATTCAGTACGCCCGCCGGGCATCTGATGAGCGAAACCGGTTGTGCGAGAGCATTGCGTGCCTATCTGAGGCATATGAAGCTAGTCAACGCGACAGTGCGATTTGTTAGCATTGAGCCATTGGCTTTTGACGTAACCCCGGTTTTAGAAGAATGGCTGTTGACCCATGATAGTCTGCCATTCGAGTGGGCGCTTATCGGGGCCGCGTCACACAGCAACCGTATTTTCCAGCCAAAAGAGCAATGGACATCATCCCTAATAGAGCTCTTGGACGAACAAGAAATCCCTATATTTTTCAAAGGAAATTTGGTCTGGGATGACTGGCGAGAGGGTTTTCCCCTCTAAGACTAATCGTTGCAATGCTCGCGTGTCGTTCAGGCGAGGGGCGGAAATGTTGCGATAATTTTCGAAGCGAAAGTATTCCTCCGCCTCGGAGCTGGTTTCGCAGTGATAACGCCTCTGTTCCAGAGGTCCCAAAGCACATGTCTGTAGTTCTTCAGAATGAAGGGAGTGTCGACACTATGACATTCGTGAATCTTACTGATAGTGGCAGATTGTCCCGCGAAGTCAGTTAACAACATTCCTTCGAGTTCTTCCAATTTCCGGTTCAATCCAAATAGCAGCGTCTGCCTGTGGGTTGCCTCATTGTACTCAAAGGTCGCTACTTCTTGGCCATGGTTCGAGCTTTCTTTCGCCATGATTTCTTTCATATTGTCGTACCCAAGAAAATGTCTGCTAACGTGTATCAGATGGTGACTAGTTCTCGAGCCTGTAGATCGTTTGAATCTGAATGGAAGAACATAACGAGGGCTCCCGTCGGTACTTGACTCCTTTAAGGCAGTGGATAACTCCTCCATAATTATCAGTTCTCGATCCTCAGAATTGTTGCTCGCAAGTTCATGGCGGAGCCTGTCGGCTCGATCCTGTCCAAACAGGGCATTGACGCTCTTAACCACATGAGGATTCTCCACCGCTGCATTTATGCGATTAAAGTTAAAAAAGAAAATGCAGTCTGATCCCCATTTCTGCAGAACCGAGTCAATCATTTCTATCGAGAGCTCCTTGTAGCCCCAACCGTCCACAAACAGCAGTGTTGGCACGTCTGGTAGCGATCTCAACAGATCGGAAAGTTGCCTGTGAACTACCTCGTTGGTAACGTTAGGTCTGAAATTGAAGCTATCAATCCCTTCAAAGCTATTGACAACTTCTTGTAGCGACTGAACATGGTCGCTGTCGCTATCATTGAATGTGATCCGTATTCTATCGCAAATCTCCTGATTCCTTAGAGCTTTTTCGAGTACGAGAACAGGTGTCGACGGAGTACCATCCTTGTACTTGCCGGGGCCAGAGAAGAGGTCAATGTACGCAACTCCCTGTTTCCGACGACCCGATCTCCGCTCTTGAGCAATTAGAATCTGTATGATGGCATTCGCCCAAAATTCAAAGAACTTGGAAACTATCGAAAACTTAACAATCGAGTTTTCGCGTGGAGTACCAAAGAATGACTGCGGCATACCTTACTCCTGGACTTCGCAAAAGAAATGTCGAATCGAACACTGATCCTAGCACAATATTTCTATTTGTACCACGCCATACTATTCCCTATCCAGCGCCAGCGATTCCCAGAACCGACCCAGCAGATAACGATACTTCATCTTATGCGACCTCCACCCAAAGACCGCGACCAAACAGTCGCCGCTCCGCCCCCGACACCGGTTATCCTCAAGTCATGATCCTTGTAACCCAAATCCATTTACCAGCAGACGCTAATACATCCGGCCATAAAACCTTGCCAGATGGCCGAAAAAGTTTTTTTGCTTCCGACACAAAGCGGACACAAAGCCATGGATTTCCCTGGCTGCTTTCTTTTTCGAAGAATGTCCAACGAGGCTCTAACTTTGGAGTCTTGCACTCTGCATTCGCGGCATCTCTACGCTGGAATGTCCCTACTCCCGATCCGGCGACAGCAAATCCCAGAACCGCCCCAGCAGATAGCGATACTTCAACCCGTGCGAGCTCAAGACCATCATCAGCAAGAACAGCGCCGCAATCGCCACGATCATCAGCGAGCCCGCGCCGCCATCCCACACCGGCGGACTGAACTCGAAGAGCTCCGGGTAGGCATACATCGTGATAATCGTCAGCACCGTCAGCACGCTGCTCAGCGCCAGGATGCGCCAGTGCTGCCTGAAGGTGCGCGGCTGATAGATATCGATGCCCTGCACTTGCCAGGTGATCAGCATGCCGTAGAGCGCCACCATGATGGTTACCGCCGAACGCGTCATGACCAAATCGCGACCGCCGCCAAACCATACGATCAGGTACAGCAGCGTCAGCAGTCCCGCGCCGATGAACCCAACAGTGAAGATATAGTCCATCACATCGCGCCGGAATCGCGCCATGACCGTGGGTCGCAGCCAGCCAAAGGCGATGAAGGTCGCCGGCAGATTGACCGTGCCGAAGGTCGCCCAACTGATCTGCACCGGCGTGATGGCAAAGGGCAGCGACATGAAGGCGATGAAGGTGAAAAGCGCCACTGTATAGAAATTGCGCACCAGGAACATCTTCATCGTGCCGAATATGGTTTGCGTGGTTTCCTTGCCTTCGCGGAAGGCGCGCGGCAGCGTGGACATGGCGTTGTTCAGCAGCACGATATCGGCGACATCCTTGCTGATCTGCGTGCCGTCATTCATCACGATGGCGAGGTTGGCCGCTTTCAGCGCCGGCACATCGTTGACGCCATCGCCGACCATCGAGACGTATTCGCCGCCGCGGCGCAGCGCCTCGACAATGCGCTGTTTCGTATCCGGCTCGATGCGGGCGAAGACATGGCTCTCCTGCACGGCGCTGGCGAATTCGCCCTCGCCCATCGCGTCCAGCTCAGCGCCGGTATAAGCGCGCTTGCCGATTGCCATACCCGCCTGCTGGGCAACGGCCCGCACGGTTTCGAGATTGTCTCCCGAAATCACCTTGAGCGTCAGCCCTTCCTCGCGGAAAGCCTCCAGCGTCTCTTGAATATCGTCGCGGATCTGGTCGCTCATGACGATCAGCGCCAGCGGCTGCAGATCGTAGGAGATGACGCCTGCGGTCAAGTCGGGGTCGCCCGCCATTTGGGCGAAGGCCAGCACGCGCATGCCATCACGCGCCAGTGACTCGGCATCGTAATTCCAGGGATGGTCAGGCGGCAGCAGACGTTCCGGCGCGCCCATCAGCAGCGATCTATCCGCCAGACAGACCGCCGCCCACTTGCGTCCTGACGTGAAGGGGATCTCCTTCTGCTTCAGCGGATAGTCGGCATCGGTGACGATGCGCTCGATATAGCGGTCGATGGCTTGGGCGGTGTTATTGAGATGTCCCAGGTTTTTCAGATAAGTGTGTAACTCGACGTGAAGGTCGCCGATATCCATTTCTGCGACCGGGATGATCTCGCGCACCGCCAGCTTGTTCTGCGTCAAGGTCCCCGTTTTGTCGAAGCAGAGCACGGTCGCGTTCGCCAGTGACTCGACCGCGTTCACCCGCTGAATCAGCGTCTGCTGTCTGCTGATCTTGACCGCGCCGATCGTCAGCGACAAGATCGCTACCAGCACCAAACCTTGCGGCACGAGGCTGGTGGTGAAGACCACGGCATTGCGCACAATTTCGAGGAACTCGTTGCCGACATAGAAACCGGTCACGAAGATCATCGGCACGAAGATGGCCATGAGCAGCACCGTGACCTCGACCGTGATGTCAATCTTGACCTGGGTCGGCGTCTTGACCACCTTGTACTGTTTGGCAATGACTGAGAGCCGATTGATATGGCTGTCAGCGCCGACTCGGGTGGCGCGCATGATGCCGGTGCCGGCTGTACAAAAGGAGCCGGAGAAGACGTCGTCGCCAGGCGATTTGCTGATGGCGTCGGACTCGCCGGTCAGATGAGATTCGTCCAATTCCAGGGAGTCTGTCTGCAGGACTTCGCCATCCACCGCCAAACGATCACCCGGTTCGAGGCGAATGATCTCGTCTTTGACCACGCCGCGCATCGGCACATTCACCCACTCGCCGTCACGCCGACAGCGCACGGTCTGCTCGGCCAGCGCCGCCAACCGGTCCAGCTGCCGCTTGGCGTTGAATTCCTGGATCATGCCGAAGAAGGTGTTGGACACCACGCTGAAGCCGGCGAAAAAGGCGGTGGCATAATCCTGCAGCGCAATCACAAACAGCAAGAGGCTGCCCAGCACAATGTTGAACAGATTCAATACGTTGTCGCGGAAGATATCCCAATAACTCCGCCCGACGCGCGCCTCAAAGTCATTGCTCTCGCCGCGGCGTTGGCGTTCCTGGACTTCACTGTGGCTCAGTCCGGGGATCTTGTCCGTTTCCTCACGGACCTGGTTGAGAGTGCTTTCCATGTCAGCTTCGCTGCAATATCCGAATGACGTCTAAAATGTTTACGCAATTTGTCCTCAAAAGATGTATCCCGCGCATGATAACCGCTGAAGGGCGCGCGGGATACCGACGATATTGGCTTGGAGTCCCTCTCCGGTTTTTCACCTGCATATCAAGATATGACTGATTCCAGGCAATTCGTCCATCGACAATAATAGACACTATCTCATGCTGCATTCTGAGCCATAGTACGCGTTTCCTGCATCGGGTCGGGGCCGCGGGGCGGCGGCTCAAATACACTGCGTTTGCCCCAACGCAACTTTCTGTTATTCTCGTGCCCAATCTTCTGTGCGCAGGCATTTTGCCAAGGATTACCGATGATTCAAATCGCCGAGATGCTTCCGCCGCTATACTCACCCCTTTGGGACCTGGTCGCCCAATGCGGCGTAACGCATGTGGTCGGCGCTCTCGACCTGAACCGCGAGCTCGGCGCTGAACCGCCTTGGTCATACACCTCGCTGCAGCGCGTCAAAAGCGCCTACGAAGATCGTGAATTCAAACTGGCGGTCATCGAAAGTCGTCCGCCACTGACCCGGGCGAAACTTGGCTTGGACGGCCGCGATGCGGAGATCGAAACCGTTTGCGAATTGCTGGAAAGTATGGGAGCCTTAGGGATCGAGGTCTGGTGCTACGAGTGGATGCCGGTCATGAACTGGCTGCGCACCTCGACTGCGATTCCTGCGCGAGGTGGCGCCCTTGTCACCGGCTACGACCACACTCAGATGCTCGACGCGCCGCTAACCGAATACGGAGAAGTGAGCGAGGCGCAACTCTGGGACAGTTTGGGGTACTTTCTTGAAATTGTGCTCCCGGTCGCCGAGTCAGCCGGCGTTAAGCTGGCCATGCATCCGGACGACCCGCCCACCTCACCGATCCGGGGTTTGGGGCGCATTATGCGCAGCGTGGAGAACTTCCAGCGCCTGCTGGATCTGGTGCCCAGCCCGATGAACGGCATCGCCCTCTGTCAGGGAAATTTCACGCTGATGACCGATGACGTGCCGGCAGTGATTCGCCAGTTCGCGGACAAAATCTTCTTTGTACACATGCGCGATGTGGCGGGCACGCGGGAGAAATTCCAAGAGACCTTCCACGATGCCGGCCAGACAGACATGGTCGCCTGCATGCGCGCCTATCGCGACATCGGTTTCGCCGGCGTCTTGCGTCCGGACCACGTGCCGACGATGGCGGGCGATGACAACGAGCACGCCGGATATTCATCAATCGGGCGGCTATTCGCGATCGGCTACCTCAAAGGAATACGAGAAGCGGTATACGGACCGTATCCGCAATAGGAAGCCTGCCCGCTAGCAGGGCATCAGGTCGCTCTCATACTCAATATCGTGACCACGCCGGCACTTGAACTCGCTGTCGCTGACAACGAAGAAGCTGATCAGCGCGCAAATAATCATGGCGCCAACGCCGAACCACATCAATATTCTAAACGTCGCCACGAACGATTCGCGGATCACCTGCCGGACGCCTTCCTTCTCCTCTACAGACAGCGAATCCGGCAGGGACGTTTCCGCCAGGTCGCCGGCGTCGGCCGCCAGGTGGCTCTGCGCTTCGCGAGGTAAAGATCGGACGTATGGGTCGTTCATCAGCAGCTGACCAAACCAGGTGATTGCCAAACCGCCCAGGATGCCGACCGTCAATACTTGCCCGCCTCGCGACATGGTGTTGTGGACGCCGGAGGCGATGCCCGCGTAAGCATTCGGCGCCGAACCCAAGGCTGCCGCTGTCGTCGGCACGATCGTCAAGCCCAAGCCGATACCATACAATACGGCCGGCAAGAAAAACGTGGAGAAATACTCCGATTCCCCATTTGTAGTGCCGATATTGGTAAAGGCGAGAAATCCCAGGCATAAGACGGACGTGCCCAAAATCAAGGGCACGCGCGGTCCGCGCCGGTCGACTACAGGACCGATTAACGCCGCGCAAATGGTCGCCAACAGGGTCATCGGTATGACGGCAAGTCCCGTAGAGGCGGCGCTGTATCCTTGTATCTGTATCAGATTAAGCGGCAGGTACAGGACTACCGGACCCAAGGTGCCTTGTACAGCCATCATGATCACGTTGGCCGCGCTAAGGTTGCGAGACTTGAAGAGCTTCAACGGCAGAATGCCGTGTCTGTTGTCTTTTTCGCCGCGCAAAAAGATGGCTAGCGCGAGAATGCCGCCGAGGATGGCGCCGAAAATGAGCGGGCTGCCAAAACCGTAAGTCGAGCTTTCGATGAAACCAAAGGTTATGCCGGCCAAGCCAGCTATTACCAGCGAGGCGCCGACCAAGCTCATGCGCCTCGGCGCGCTTTTGTTGAAGCTCTCGGGCACGTACTTGACAATGAAGACCACTGCCAGAATACCAAAGGGGAGATGAATGAAGAAAACGGAACGCCAAAAGCCCATATCCGTGAGAATACCGGCCAGATAGGGCGCCGCTCCCGTTGTCAAGGTCGTAAAGCCCGACCAGATGCCGATTGCCCAAGCCTGTCCCCTCTTGCTGAAGTAAGCCGCACAGATCGCCAGGCTGTTGGGTACGATCATTGCGCTGCCGACGCCTTGGGCGAAGCGCCCGGCAATCATGATGTTGGTGGTTGTTGAAAAGCCACAAATAATTGATGCCAGCGCAAAGAAGAAGATCCCCCACATGCAAACTCGATTACGACCAAAATGATCGCCCATCGACCCGCATACGACGATCAGCGACGCCTGAACCAGCACATAAGCATTGGGGATCCAAATGAGATCAGCGCCGCGCGCACCCAGTTCGACCTGAATTGCGGGCAGAGCCACGTTAAGCGATGTACTGGCGACAAAAGCCATGCTCGCGGCGGAGATTGTCGCAAACAGTACCCGCGACCCGGCAGCCCGGTCGCTTGAGAAGGAATTCATCGGATTCAACTATGCCTGAAAGAAGTAGGCGTAATATACATATTTCGTCATCGTATCACAGAAATAGGCAATCTAGCGAAATACCGACCTTAAGTCAAGCTAATCCTAGCGATATCAATGATACATCCGGATTAATAGACGGCGCTTACGGACAAGGCGTCAACCACTGCGGGTAAGCAAACTCCCATTCGCGAAACGTGCGAGCAGATAACTGACTATTTGAAGACCGGCGCCGGTAGCACGCGGAAATCCTTGCGCCAACACCCGTCAGCCTGCCCTGTCAGTCAATGCGCCCGACTCAAATACCATGGCGAGCGCCACTCGGGCGAGAATTTCCATTGCGAACTTTATCTGGAGAATAGCGCGCAGTCAATCATTCGCTGGATTAGACTGTGCAATTATTCATTGCGGTCGCTACGGTAATAGCATTCATTCTTTGGCTCAGGCACGGTATCAACAAGTTGGCTGCCAGGTATGACAGAGTGTTTGACTACTAAGCTGGCATAAGAGAAACATTGGGTTGGATAGGCGGACGTATCGGCTTTATGGAGCAGTCTTCAAACAAGCGCGAATAAGCAATCCGCCGCTCTGACGAGAATCAATTCCGCCCGCTTCATCTTCGACCGGGAATTATTTCTGGCGCAATTCGGACAGTTCCTCCTCCAGTTCTTCGCGGCGTTCCGTGCTCGCCTTGCGCCCCGCCTCCAGCGCGCGCTGATAATGCGCCTCGCAATTGGTGCGGAACTCATCCGACGACACCGGCGAAAAAAAGGTGACTATCAGCGCGCCGATTGCCGCGCCAATACCCAAACCGAAGAGCAAACTCAGAAACTTACGCATTTGACGCGGCTCATCCGATTTCAATATCCCTGTTCGAAGAAAGTCTCAGCCGGTTACACCGCACGATTCCGCACCGAAATCCGCCTTATGCTGCTCCATCACAGCAGAAAAAGCAGCGGTGGCAGGGCAAAGCCAATCCCGAAGATACCGATGCCGAAAGGCAGGCTGACAAAAAGCAGACAACTTGCAACGAGACTAATGAGACCAGCCTCGCGGCAAAATCGCTCCCATTTACGAGAAGACGAACTGCCAAAGGTCTGGCGGAACCAGCGAATCTCCCCGACAGTCTCCCAGACAATCGCTTCGCGGTATGCAAGATTTATGCCGACATACCACCAAAATGACGCGATACAAATCTGTATGATCCACATAGGCCGTTCGCCCTACGGCATCCCGGCAGTCATTGTAACGACATTTCGGCGGGAGTCCAAGCGGTTAGGTCCACCTCTGCGTGTCGCTCCTGTCCGTAAAACGCGGCTAGAGTACGTCAACCGGATCGATATCAATTTGCCAGCCTACATCCGGCATGATGTGACGCAGGGCGGCGCGTGGATCGGGGCCACGCAGGAGCAGATGCCAGCGATAATGGCGATCGACCCGCGTATAAAAGCAGGGGGCCGGACCGATGAGGCTCGTGCCGGTGAGATCGCGCTCCTTCAAGATTCTCGCCAGGCGGCCGGCCGCGCGTTCCGCCTCCGCCTGCGCTTTGGCGGGATTTGTGTAACTAAAGACGATGCGCGCCAGGCGGCGATACGGTGGATAACCCATTTCCTGCCTATAGCGGCTTTCCCGCGCCACGAATGCGGCATAATCGTGCTGTGACGCCGCTTCGATGACGTAGTGGTCCGGCTGATAAGTTTGCAGAATCACCTGACCGCCGCGTACCCCGCGACCGGCGCGTCCGGAAACCTGGGTCAGCAATTGGAAAACCCGTTCACCGGCGCGGTAATCCGGCAGCGCCAAACCCAGATCCGCACTGACAACGCCGACCAGCGTGACCAGCGGCAAATCCAAACCTTTGGCGATCATCTGAGTGCCGATGAGAATGTCCGCCTGCCGATCAATAAACTGGCCCAGGATTTCGAAATGCATCTTCGGCGACTTCGCGGTATCGATGTCCCAGCGCAAGGTGCGGGCTGTCGGAAACAGCTGCTTTACCGCTTCATCCACTTGCTGTGTACCGGCGCCAAAATAGCGGATGCGCGCCGAACCGCAGTTGGGACAGCTGTTGGGCTGCGCCGCCCGGGCGCCACAGTGATGACAGTGAAGCGAACGATCGACCCGGTGGTAGGTCATCGGCGTATCACAAGCGTCACATTCGAGCGTATGACCGCAGTCACGGCAGAAGACATAGCTCGCTTGACCGCGACGATTAAGCAGGAGCATCGCCTGTTCACCGCGATCCAGCACCTCAGACAGCGCATGCTGCAGGGCGCGGCTGAACATGTTGGTATTGCCCGCGCGCAGTTCCGCCCGCATATCGACCACCTGCACCGGCGGCAGCTCAATGGTCACGGCATCGCCGCGATCATCCTGGTATCGCGGCGCGACGCCCAGGCGATCCGCCTGCTGATGGATGCGCCGGCGGTGACCCATAATGCGCTTCGGCAAATGCAGATAAGTGAAATGTCCCCGCTGCGCCCGATGCCAACTGCCGAGATCCGGCGTGGCGCTGCCTAGAAGCAGGACAGCGCGATTGCGCCGCGCCAGAAAGTCGGCGGCGTCGCGGGCATGATAATGCGGCGCCGGCATCCAGGGCGACTGTTTGTAACTGGCATCGTGCTCTTCATCCAGCATGATCAAACCGAGATTGCGCAGCGGGGTGAAAAGTGCTGAACGGGTGCCGACGATCACGGACACTGCGCCGCTTCGCGCCCGCTGCCAGGCGTCGTAACGCTCGCCAACGGGCAGGCTGCCATGCACCAGCGCCACTCGACCCGGGAAGCGCTCGGAAACCCGCCGAATCGTCTGCGGCGTCAAGGCGATCTCCGGCACCAGCAGAGCGGCGCTGCGCCCCTGAGCAAGCGTCGCCTCAATGGCGCGCAGATAAATCTCCGTCTTGCCGCTGCCGGTCACGCCATGCAGCAGAAAACGCGCGGCTGCGTCCTTATCCAGCGCCGGACGAATCTCCTGCCAGACCTTATCCTGGTCGGGCGTCAATTTGGGCGCGCTGTCCGGCACAAAATCAAAGTCACGCAAGGAATCTCGCCAGACTCGCTCTTCCCGCAATTCCAACAAACCGGCCCGGATAAGCTTGTTGAGGCGCCCACGCGTCGTCCCCAGCGCGCTTATCAATTCTGGCAAGGCGCCTGGCTCTGGCATGGCGACTATCTCGCGCATGAGCTGCGCCAGATAGTCGACGCCGCGCCACTGTGCCAGCTTCTCCTCGATACGTTCCGGCGCCGCCTCCAGAATGATCAAGTCTTGCTCGCCGCGCTCGGTCTTTTCAATGAAAACCAGCCCCTCATCGACCAGACGATTGAGCGGCGCGCGCGTTTTGGCGCCGACCAGCGCAAGCGCGTCTTGCACACCGATGGCGTCATCATCGCGTTCGACGATCACCTCCAGCAGATCAGCGTGTATCGGCGCTTTGCCAAAGCGCTTGACCAGCGCCTTGATTTCATCCGGCGCGTAAGAGGGATAAACGCGCGTGACCGTCTTTTTGCGGGCGGAAGGCGGCGCCAGCACTGATTCAAAGGCGACCACACCCGCGGCCGCCAACCGATCCAACTCAGTGTCAACCGCTTGTTTGGGAAAGGCGCGCTTCAACTGAGTCAAGCGTCTTGGACCGCGGTCGCGCAGATAGTTGAGCAGGCGCTGTGGCAGCGGCAATTCGGCTTTTGGATCGGCGCCTGGCAGGACCAACTGCTGCGGCTGATCCGCCTGTATGCCATCGCGGACGAGGTGAAAGAGTTGATCGGATTTGCCGGTGAAACCGGGCGGCAGCATTAGCCAAATGCAAGCGCCAAGCGGAGCGAAGCAGCTTTCGCTAAGCCAGCGCGCCAGGTCCAGATACTCTTCCTTGAGCACAGGCCGCGGATCAAGCAGCTCGATAATCGGTTTGGTGGTGGGGATGTCAGTGTCGGCATGCAGCGCGAGTACCAGGGCTGGCTGCATTGCCACGCCGAATTCGACGCGCACGAGCGATCCCGGCGTCAGCAAATCCGCCAATTCAGCCGGGATGTGGTAGGTGAAAGTCTTGTGGACCGGCACGTTAAGCGCGACTTCGGCGTATTGCATGCGGTAGACACCTGCCCTGGGTTGTTCCGTGGACGTACGATTGTACGGCAAGTCGTCTTACACGCCAACAACCGCTTCTGACGGGGTACAGCGACTATCAAGCCGAAAACGTTTTCGTTATGATCTTGGTAACGATGCACGGAGTATCACCGTTATGACCGATTCCGCACCGCTCTCAGCTGCGCTGTCGCAGCGCATCCTGCGCCACTTTGAACTGCCCGCTGACCCGCCGCCGACTCTCAGCACGCTGCGTCGCCTGGTCGAGCGCTATACGCGGATCGTGCCTTGGGAAAGCGCCTCGCGCATCGTGCGCCGCTCGCGTCAAGTCGAGTCGACCGATTGCATCTTACTGGGCGAAGCATTTTGGAACAGCCAATTCGCCGATGGCGCCGGCGGCACCTGCTACGAAAGCAACTATGCCTTTTTCGGCTTGCTGCGGCAACTCGGGTATACCGGCTATCTGACCATTAACGATATCGGCGGCGCCATCGGCTGCCACAGCGCAATTGTGATCCTGCTCGACGGCTGCAAGTATCTGGTCGATGTCGGCTATCCGATTTATGCCGTTTTGCCTTTTTGCGCCAGCCGGGAAACAAGCGCCAACAGCCCGATCTTGAATTACCGGGTCGTGCCAAAAGGCGGCAATCGTTACCGGATTCGGCGCGAGCCGCATCCGCGCGGCGACGGCTTCCTGCTGCACGATAAAGCGGTCGGTGATGACGAATACCGCGCCATCGGCATCCACGATTATCGGCATGATGGCGGGCAGTTCCTGAATGAGATTGTGATTCACAAAGTTGTCGATGAGCAGCTGTGGCGCTTCAACAGTGACGAACGCCCCTTCCGCATACAGCAGTTCGTCGCCGGTCAGCGGCAGGATCACTCACTGGGCGATGACCCGGCGGGCGAAGTGGCAGAGCGCTTCGGCATGTCGCGGGACATAGTGGCGGAGGCGATAGCGATATTAGGGTTAAACGGGATTTGAGACTGGCGGGCGATCCAATGGGTCGACCCTAGCATATTCGGCTTAGCGTCTCACAGCTACGCGATGGTGACGTCCTCGTTAAGATAGACATTCTGAATCGCCTGGAGCAGACGCGCGCCCTCCGCCATCGGCCGCTGGAAGGCTTTGCGTCCGCTGATTAGCCCCATGCCACCGGCGCGTTTGTTGATCACCGCCGTCTTGACCGCCTCGGCGAAGTCGTTGGCGCCGCTGGCGCCACCCGAATTGATCAAGCCGACCTTGCCCATGTAGCCGTTGGCCACCTGATAGCGCGTCAGGTCAATGGGATGGTCGCTGCTGAGCTGGCTGTAAATGCGCTCATCCAGCTTGCCGTACGAGGAATCGCCCGCATTCAGCGCCGGGTAACCGCCAGTCTGCGTGGGCAGCTTCTGCTTGACGATATCCGCGCCCAAGGTCACGCCGAGGTGGTTGGCTTGCCCGGTGAGATCGGCGCTCGATTCGTGATTGACGCCGTTCACAGCGAAAGCGGCGTTACGCATGTAACACCAGAGGATGGTCGCCATGCCGAGTTCGTGGGCGTAGGCAAAAGCTTCCGCCACTTCGATCATTTGCCTGTTCGAGTCTTCTGAGCCGAAATAAACCGTGGCGCCGACAGCGACCGCGCCCATATCCCAGGCCTGCTGGATGGTGCCGAACATGATTTGCTCATGCGTATTGGGGTAGGTGACCAATTCATTGTGGTTGACCTTGACGATGAAAGGGATGCGATGTGCGTAGCGGCGCGCCGTCATGCCCAGGACGCCGAACGTAGACGCCACCGCACTGCAGCCGCCTTCCAGCGCCAACTCGATGATATTCGCCGGATCGAAATAAGCTGGATTTGGCGCGAACGAGGCGCCCGCCGAATGCTCGATGCCTTGATCAACCGGCAAGATCGAGACATAACCCGTGCCGGCGAGGCGGCCACTGTCGTAAATCTGCTGCAGGCTGCGGATCACCTGCGGGTTGCGATCGCTATCCATCCATACGCGCTCAGTAAAGTCGGGTCCGGGCAGCGCCAGATCTTCCTTCGGGATGGTGTCGCAGCGGTGATTAAGCAGGTAACCGGCTTCAGCGCCGAGGTATTCCGCGATCTTATCCACTTTGATATCAGGGCTTGCTATTGCCATCTTGTGGTCCTTCACGTAACTGAAATGTGTTGAAAACATTATAACAGCATTCCAGCCCATTCTCGGGTCTTGCTAGACAACAGAAAGCCCGCCGAGTGATCAGCGGGCTTTGCGAATTGCTAAACTTTGTCGATGGCTTGGGCAATGCCGGTGCAATACTTGCGGAGCGTCATCACCGCGCATTATCGCTAGATGGAATCAGTCCTCACTAACGATAACCTTGTAGCTGCCGGTCAATATGCCGTTCCTCCGGGTTGGATTGTAGTTGCTGACCATGATCAAATAAGCGCCTCTGTCCGGCGGCGTGAAGGTCACCCAGTGTTCGCCCTTCGTATTGGTCCCCAGGTTGGTTCCGACTGGTACGGCGCTGAACATCAGGCGGGTAGCAGGTTCTGAGCTTTCTTGAACGACTACGATTTCCCCGTCCACATAATCGTATACGCCGTCGTGAAGCAGATTGGGCGCCATTGTGACCATTTTTTGGAATTCTTCGATGGTCATCCCGCCGAGACTGGCGCCATGTTCACTATACCAGAACTCGGTGGCCGTCTGGCCATTTCCGACCGAAGCGTCATCATAGAATGTACCGACATCGATCTTGGGGCGCGTCAGTTGGGTATCCGTCAGCGTCACTTTGTAAAGTTGGTTGATTGGCGTGTCGGCATCATATCCGATATAGAACAAGAAATAATCGTAATCAAACTTATCCTCGAGCCGCTTCGTTGCGTGGCCATCTGGCGCCGAACGCAGCGTGCAGCGGTCATCGTTAGCCTGCAACCCCGCATGAACTATCCTGCCCAAATTATCGCAATCATCGGCAAAAGCGACCATGTCTTTCCCAACGATACCGAGAAACAACAACAGAAGAATGACTCTGCATACGCTGCGAAATGACGATCTGGCGTTTTCAAACATCAGCATCATGACTCTCCTTTATAAGGGCCGCTAACCAGGCGTGTCGTGTGTGCGGAAATCGTCCGCAGCATAATTCTAGTGAGGCGAAGACGTGGAATTCAACGAAAATCGAGATTCTCTTATTGAATATTCAAATGCTTTTAATTTGTAAAAGAAAAGTAATTGGCGCGGACACGCCGGACACTTCCGCCGGCAAAAGGGGTTCAGAAAATATGAACGAGATGAGAGGCGACAAGGCGATTCTCATTTTTCGCTAATGAGGCCTCCTATTGCCTGCGTTTTGCAGCAGTTGCACCCTATGTTATGGTTGTGGCATCTTTCGTACGCAATCGGATGGCAAAGGTGCCGCAGCAGAACACATTGGAGGAATTGAGAACCGCGGCCGAAGCCCGCGACCCCGAGCAGTGTCAGTTTCTGCTCAAGTCGCTCTTGATGGGCTTGGAATTCTACTTGGCGCTGGCGGTGGTCATCGAACGCGCGCAATCCTTTCTGGAGACCTTTGAGACCTACTATCCGGGCGGTCAGTTCGCCCGCCAGATTCTGATGCAAATGGTCAATACGGGTACGGCGCCAGCGCGCTTGCCGCCGGAGGCGCTGCGCGATTTCGAATACCCGGGCGCAGCCAACTACATGAAGGCCTTGTCCGATCTGGCGCATGCGCTGCAGCCGGGTCCGCTGCCGCCGCGCATCGGCTTCCTCGTCAGCGCCACCGTGAACGCCATCATGGCGGAATTGGTCGAACACTATTATGGCCGCCGCATGGAAGATTGGGCGCTGGTCCGGCGCGCCCCGACTGATCCGCAGGCACAAGAGATCGCCCTTGCATTCTGGACGGACGATGAAGTCGCCCTGCTGGATACAGATCACTGGCTGCAAGTGGTGGACAGCATCGAGCGGCACTCTCAGCGGCAAAACCGCTGAAGGCGCGAGCGTGTTACAATCTCGGCTGTAGCCGGGAGGTCAATGATGAGTCTGGACGAATACGGAATCCAAGCGCCGCCCGTCGGGCTTTACGATTTCAGCACTCAGATCACAAGTGGCATCGACGGCTTCGGCAGCGTCACAGATGCGGATATCGCGGATTTCCACCAACTGGGACTTATGGTGATCCACAACGCGATCGACTGCGCTGCCATCGAGTCAGCGCGCGCCGGCGTGCACGATCTGATCCTGCGTCGAGACACTGACAATATCATGTTCGAGTCCATCGTCGGCGACCGACTTGATGAACTGACCGACGCTGAACGACTGGACAGCGTGCGCAAGATGATGCCGGTCATCGCCTTCGACGCGCGCCTGAAAGCCCAAGCCGAGAATCCGGAATTGCTTGACGTGATCGGGCGCACCATGAGCGAAGCGCCCGCCCTCTCACAAGATATGGCGATGCTGAAACCGCCGCGCATCGGCCGCGAAAAACCTTGGCATCAAGATATGGCTTACTTCGATTTCCCCACCGACACGACCGTTGTCGGCGCCTGGATCGCGCTCGATGAAGCGCTGCCGGAAAATGGCTGCATGATGGTCATTCCCGGCAGCCACCAAGCTGGACCGATGCTGCATTGGACGCGGCGCGATTGGCAGATCTGCGATACCGATGTGCAGGTGGGCCGGAGCGTCGCCGTCCCCTTGCCGCCGGGCGGCTGTCTGCTATTTCATTGCCTGCTGCATCACGGCACACCACAGACGCGCTCACACAGACGGCGCTGGGCACTGCAGTTTCACTTTCGTCCGGCGAGAATTGAGCCGCTGCCGAACAACGAACATCGCCTGAGCGTCTTCGGGACGGAAGGCAAAGACGCGACCTGCTAGCAGCGCATCGTGAGGAGAAGACTTGAGCATCCTCTTATTCTTCGCCCTAAATCTAATCCTGATGGCGACGCTCTTTGCCTTAGGCGTCTATCAGTTCATGCAGGTAGAAGAGAAGCGCAAGCGGCGCAGGCTGCTGGCGGATGCGAGTTTAGATGCGGCGGAATTAAGAGCCTTGCTGCAGGCGGAGCGCCACGATGAAGCGCTTACGCGGCTGATGCGCGCGGCCGATGTCGATTTTTACACAGCGGAGTCGGTGCTGAAGCAGCTGGAAGGCTAGTTAGCGCTTTACGCTATACGCTGGACCGGCATTTCGGCGCGTTGGCGCGGATCGCGCCATCAGATCTGCGGTCTATTCCCATGCTGAATCCCAGTGATGTTAAGGCGTTTTGAGGATTCGAGATCCGTTTTGGCATTGGCACGGCGGGGGAAATTTTGTGCCAATCGGTCGATCAGCTCATTGGGGTGTCTTCCCCGGTTTTCATCTGTACAACGAAGGTAGCGTAGTCAGGCTGAAACCGTGCGACCATTTCTTCACGTATGACCGAACTACTTGACGCGCCACTCGAAGGGCATGATGTACTGCACGCGATTGCTTAGCAATTCGACGCCATCGGCGACATACTTTGCCATCGCGGCCGGATTCTGCTCCGCCACTTGCACACCAATGGGCTTGCCCTTCTCGCGCACAAGAACCGACGGCGCCTCCGCAGGCAGTTTCGCCAGTTCACGCGCCTTGTCGATGGCCGTGCGCAGATTGCCGATCTCGTCGACCAAGCCGTTCTGCAGCGCTTGCGCGCCAGTCCAAACGCGCCCGGCGGCGATTTCATCGACTGCACCCGCCGACTTGCCGCGGCTCTCCGCTACCCGGCCAATGAACTGCGCGTAGATATGCTCGACTGTGCCACGAATCATTTCTCGCTGCTCATCGCTGAAGGGGTTGTCGCCCGCGATGAGATCGGCATTGTCGCCGCGTAAGTACGAGAAGGCGTTGAAGCGCAATTTTTTGAGCATGTCGCTGTTGACCATCTTGCCCAGCAGGACACCGATTGAGCCGGTGATCGTGCCCGGCTGCGCTACGATCCAGTGCGCCGGCGTCGCGATGTAGTAGCCGCCCGAAGCCGCCACCCCGCCCATGAAAACCACGAGCGGACGCGATTTGGCAAATTCCGTTAAGGCCGATGCCATCGATTCCGATGCGGTGGCCGAACCGCCGCCACTATCGATATAGAGCACCAAAGCGCCGCACTGCGGATCCGTCATCAGGTTGCGCACTTGCTGATTCAAGGTGATATCACCCAGTCGCTCGCCACCAACAAATGGAATCGGGATCGGCACATCGCTCGGCGGCGCCGCGCTCTCGCCATCGATAATGGCGCCGCCGGCATATAGCACACCCACGTACCTATTGCCGAAATCCTGTTCGGGCAGGTAGATCTGTCCGTCGGCTTCTTCCCACATCGTGATCCTGGAGACGCCGAGGTATTCCAGCAAGGCCTCTTCGTTCATGACGCCGTCGACATAACCTTTGTCCAATGCCTCATCATCCGTGTGCAAGGCGCCGTCGATCATATACTTGACCTCGTCCGCTTTCATCTTGCGCGTGGCGGCGATGCCTTCGACGATCGTGTCGAAGATCGAATCGAGCAGCCAATTGGTCTGCTCCCGGCCCTCGGGCGATGGCTCGGTCCGCGTCAGCATGTCGGCCGCGCCCTTATACGGCGAGATCGCGACCGAGTCCCACTCTAGGCCGACCGCTAGCAAGCCTTCTTTCAAGAAGACCTGCTGGCTGAACATGCCCGATGTCTCCAGCATGCCACCGGGCGGCAGCAGAATTTCGTCACAGGCGCTGGCGACGTAGTATTCCCCCGTGCGATAAGCCGGCGCGAAGCTCAAGGCGCGCTTGCCCTTGTCTCGCAGGCGCAGGATGGCGTCGCGCATCGTCCCCAAATCTGCCGTACTGGCGGCTAAACCGCGAAAATATAGAATCACACCCAGCGGACGCGGATCCTCGCCGATGCGATCAAGCGCGTCCACGAATTCCAGCAGGCTCATTGGCGGCGCGCCGAGCACCTGCCGCTGCACGAAGTTGCGCTCCTTGGGAACCGGCGCAAAGGTAGACGGCACCTTGATCATCACATAGTCGATAGCGCGGATGCGCGCCCGCTGCATATTGAGCAGGCTTACGCTCCACTGCTGGATCATGCGCATTGTTTTGGACATGGTTTCTCCCATCCCCCGACCCCAAAATGAGGGAAGGGGAGTTGTCGCTCTATTGAACTGTTACGTATCTCTCCGCGACGATGTCGCAGTCGGTGCCTTGCGGACGCGCCGTGCCGATTGGGTTGGATACCGGGCAATGCTCATTCTCGGCAGCATCAATTGGCCGCTCGCTTCAGCGTAGAATATGCCGTGGCCGCGACCGGCAATGGTGGACGCTAAATCCCCTCGCCCAAGCGCTGAATATGCGCGATGGTCTGCGCGATGCCATCTTCAAGGGGCTTCTCATAGACGGTGTCGAAGTTCGCGCGCAGCGCGCTGTCGTCGAAGCCGGCCGGGAAGGGCAGCGGATTATCCGCCACGTCGAGCTGCGCCTCGGGCAGGACGCCCTTCGCAATCGCGACAAAGTCCGACACCGTCGCCGTCGGCGTGCCCAGGTTGAAGCCGTGGGCGCCGTCCAGCGGCTGCTCCGCCGCCAGGATAAACTGCCGCGCCACATCGGACGCCAGCTGAAATTGCATCGTGCCGCTGAAGGGAATGTGGTAAGGCTGCCCCTTCGCGACTGCCACCAATGCTTTGGTGGGTTCACTGGTCATGCCTTGATCGCGCCCAACGCCGTAGACCGTATAGGGACGCAGGCCGGTGCTGGTGATGCCCTGCTCTTCGTTGTACACCAGCGCCGTTCCCTCGTTGCAGACCTTGTAGGCGCCATAGAGCGTGCGCGGGCGCTTGGGCGCATCGTGGGCGATCAAGCCGGGCGGGAAATCCGATGGGGGACCGTAGACGCCGATCGACGAGGCGTAGGCGACATGCCCGACGCCCTGCTCAAGCGTCGCCTCGAACACGTTGACCGTGCCGGTGACATTGACCTGAGCGCCCAAGACCGGATTGGCGCGGCACATCGGCACTTGCAGCGCCGCCAGGTGAATGACATGAGTGATGTCATGCTCGGCGAAGACGGACTTGACCGCGGCGGTATCACGCAGGTCACCCTGCACAAAGGTGATGTTCCCCTGCTCCTCCGCGGTCATCAGCCAGTCGATGCGATGCCGATCGGCGCTCTGGTCGAAATTGACGGCGCGCTTACCGCTGCGCTGCAAATGATACAGCGCCCAGGCCCCAATGCAGCCCATGCCTCCGGTGACAAGATAAGTATCCGCCATGTTTACGCCTCGACCATGCGATTGGCCAGCTTGCCCAGCCCTTCCACTTCTACGACATATTCATCGCCCGGTTGCAGCCACACCTTCGGCTCCATGCCCATGATGACGCCTTCGGGCGTGCCGGTGCTGATGATATCACCCGGGTCGAGCGTCATGATTTGGCTGGCGTAAGCGATCACTTCCGCCACGCTGAAGATCATGTCGGCGGTGTTACTGTTCTGCCGCAATTCGCCATTCAGCCAGCCCTTGATCGACAGCGCCTGCGGATCGGGGACCTCGTCCGCCGTGACCACGTAGGGTCCCACGGGCAGAAACTTGTCGAGCGTTTTGCCCAGCAGCCACTGTCCGCTGCGCATCTGCAGATTACGCTCGCTGAGGTCGTTCATGTTGCAATAACCGAAGACGTAATCCAGCGCCTCGTCGACCGAGACGTTGCGAGCTGTTGCGCCCATGACGACACCCAGCTCTGATTCATAATCGACGGTCGTCCAGTCGGCTTGCTGGGGTATGTCTTCGTTCGGCGCGGCGAGGGCGTTGTTGAACTTGCTGAAGAGTACGGGATACGCCGGCTCCGCCATGCCAGTCTCCGCCGCGTGTTTTCTGTAGTTGAGGCCGACGCATAGGATCTTGCCCGGATTCGGCACTGCCGGCGCAAAGGCCAGGTCGTCTTCGCTGACATAAAATGCGGGGTCTTCAGCCGCGTTTAGCAGCGCCGTCAATGCGGGCAGCGCCGACGACCCTAGCGTATAAACGGCGTCCGCGCTCGAAGGACAGGCCACGCCGGTCGCTGACCCCGCACGCGCGACATCCAGAATGCCTCTTTCGGTTTTAATGCCAAGTTTGGTTCCATCGTCCGTTCGATAGGTTGTCAGTTTCATATTCTGTCCTTCCTCCGACTAAGCCATTGCGCGCCTATTCTACCGCCTCGCAACAGATCGGGGCAATTGCCAGCCAGTCAAATAGGGACGACCCCTTGGGCAGCCCGATGAACAACGATTGACTGCCCCTCGATCCACTTGGGGGCGAAGACGCTAATCCAGTGCCGCAGGCGCTCGCTGACGCTCCATTTCTTCCTCGTACCAGCTCTTGCGTTCGGCATCGAACTTCAGCACGCGGAAATACTCGGCATATTCCACGCCGACCATCTTGCCACCATCGCGATTGCTCTGTATGACCCACTTCTTCGCGCCGTTTTCGAAGTCATCGCCGGCGCCAATCTGCGAAACGTGCGCGCCCAGCGCTGCCATCTTCAAGTCAATCGTGCTGCTGATATCGTGGAAATGCGTCGGTTCTTGCGACAAATTCAAATACAACTCGCCGATCTTGTGCGGCTCAAAACCCTCGCCAAGCAATTCGGGGAAGATCGGACGCGTCTCTGCGCTGGGAAAGGCGGCATAGACGCTGGCTTCACCGGCGGCGCGGTGATCGGGATGGTTGATGTAACTGGCATGCACGAAGACCGTCGTCGGGTCCTGGCAGACGACGCGATAGGCTTTAGTCTCACGGATGATGCGCGTCACGTCGCGGCGCAACTCAAGTGAGGCGCACAGGCAGCCGTCCGGATAATCGAGGAATCGCACATCGCTGACGCCGACGCGCGCCGCCGCCTCGATCTGCTCCACGCGCCGCATGGCGACCACTTCTTCGCGCGACAAGTCTGGATCGTTGGAGCCGGAGCCGCCGTCGGTGATGATAGCGTAGGTTACCGTGGCGCCTTCTTCCCGGATCCAACGCGCCACGCTGCCCGCCACGCCAAATTCAATGTCATCGTGATGGGCGGCGGTCACCACAATATGATAGGGTTCCTCGCGCTGCGGGACTGGCTCTAACTTGTCGTAATCAACTGGCATCTCATGTCCTCAATTGCTGCGGCTAAAATTGGTCATCACCGCGCTCGCTGAATGGAGATCATACCAGGCGGTTGACTTAATGTACGTTAAAGTATCGTTTAGAATATCCGTACGTCAATGATCGTCATCGGTTCGGTTTTGGAGGTCAAAATCATGAATAGACGCGGCCAGGACCCGGGCAGAAAGACAAAGGATGACGCAGCGCTTGAAGCGTTGCAGCTTGAAACAAATGCGGATTCTTCTGCTGAGGAGGCCGATCCCGCTAGCTACCGCGATCTTACCAAGGAGGAGATTCTTGAGCGCATTGCGAAAGGATATAAATCGGCGCTAGCCGGCGAATACAGACCCGTACAGGAATTGCTGGATGAACTAGATGACTAGCCGACCGCTTTCATGCGCATTGAAGTCACCTCTACAGCAAGTCTGACAAGCATGACGTGAGCGTTAGTGAAATCAGACAATTCCTCCGCAACCTCTGGTAGCAAGAAAGATCCTACGCCAGCCACAACTTTTATCAAGCTTCCCCACAATCCGCATTCTCAACTGCGACTGCCGCGTATATCATTGCCGCCACTGAAGCGGGAGTATTCTCTTATGCCGCGTCACTATCGGCTCTTGTGGTCGGTCTGCATCGGACATCTCACAAACGATATCTTCGCGTCCATTACGCCGGTGCTGCTGACCTTCCTGGCGGCCAGCATCATGCCGATGAGCAATATCCAAATCGGCTTGGCGGTCAGCATCGCGCAATTGCTCGGCGCGATTACCCAACCCTTCTTCGGCATACGCGCCGATCGCACCGGCGGCCGCTGGCTCGGCTCGCTTGGCTTGCTGTTTCACGTCGGCATGTTTACGCTATCGGTCGCCCTGGCCTCGCTGACGCGCCAGTATTGGCTGATGTTCGTGCCCATGGTCATCGCCACAATCGGCAGCGGCGCGCTGCATCCGGTTGGCGCGCTGCATTCAGCGGAATCGCTGCCGCGACGCTCGGCCTTCCACATGGCGATCTTCTTCTTGATGGGACAGACCGGCCTGGCGCTGGGACCAGCCATCGCGGGTATCCTGCTGGAATTGGCCAACCCGGATCCGCTCGGCACCATGGGTGAACTGGTGGGGATTGGCCACTTCGGCATGCAGGCAAACGTGACGCCGATTATTGCGCTTTCGCTGCTTTCGCTGCCGGCCGTCCTGCTGATGGCGACCGCGATACCCAAACGTCATGAGCATCACGCCGAACAGGACAAACGGAAATCCGAGCGGGAGAACGGCCGGAAAGAGCATTTCCCCCTGTTGGCCTTCCTCATTCTGGGACTCATCGTGCTGCTGCGCGGCTTGGGGCAGCAAGGTTCGGTCGCTTTTGTGCCCGTGCTCTTTGAACAGAAGGGCTGGGATCCCGCCGCCTACGGCACGATCACCAGTTCCTATTGGATGGCGTCCGCCATTTCCGGCTTGATATTCGGGCGGCTGGCGGATCGCTTTGATCGGCGCAAAGTGATGATGCTGACGATGCTGTTTTCGGCGCCGGCGTTCTTTTTGCTGCCCGCCTACGAAGGCGCTTTCGCTTACTTCCTGGCGGTTGTTGCCGGCGGATTTTCCGGCGGCGCGCACAGCCTGATCGTCGTGATGGCGCAAGACCTGATTCCCATGCGCAAGGGCTTCGCTTCCGGCGCGATCCTGGGTTTTATCTTCGCCACCGGCGCCATCGGCTCGCTGGCGATCGGATTCATTTCGGATCAAATCGGTTTGGCAATGACCTTCCAGATCGTCGCGGTCATGATCGCTGTCGCGGGTATACTCAGTATGCTGCTGCCGCGGCAGTCGAAAGCCCAGCCAGCCTGACCGTGAAGCAAAGTGGCGCGCAATGCCCAAACTGCTCTATATCTCCCTGATGCGACTGCCGACGGAAAAGGCGCACGGACTGCAAATCATGCAGAACTGTGAGGCCTTCGCCAACGCCGGCTGCGATGTGACGCTGTGGGTGGCGCGCCGCTGGAACACCCGCGAGATGCGGCGAGTCAGCGACCCGTACGCCTACTACGGAATCCAACCTAATTTCACCATTCGCCGCATCCCCTGCATCGATATCTTCCCGCTCTTCCCGCCTGAGGGCTTGGGCGCGCGGATCGCCCACTATCTGCTGCTGCTGTCATACGCAGTCGTCAGCCTCGTCCCTCTGCTCTTTTCTCGCGCCGATATTTATTACAGCCGCGACGAATCCATGCTTGCGCTGTTGGCTCGGCTCAAGAACCGGCGCAGACTGGCTTATGAGGCGCACCTTTTCGCACCGCCCGGGCATGGCGCGGCGCTTCAGCGAGAGGTGGCCTCCCGCGTTGGCAGCATCATCGCCATCACCGAGCGCCTGGGACAAGACTTAATTCGCGAGCGCAATGCCGAACCCGCTCGTACGATCGTCGCCCATGACGGCATCCGCCGGGCGCGCTTCGCAGATCTGCCCAACCCATTGGCGGCGCGGCGGGAGATTGGCTGGGCGGAAAACGCCTTCATTGTCGGCTTCGTCGGTCGCCTGCAGATGATCGGCATGGATAAAGGCGTGGGTGGTCTGATCGACGCATTGGCGCCTGTCGATGGCGCGCATCTGGCGCTGGTCGGCGGCCCGGACGCAATGGCGGAAGAGCTGCGCCGGCAGTGGTCCGCGCGCGGCTTACCGGAAGATCGCTTCTTGTACGCCGGTCACGTGCCGCCGGGCCAAGTTCCGCTTTATCTGCGCGCATTTGACGTCTGCGCCATGCCCCATCCGCGCACAGAGCAATTCGCCAATTACACCTCGCCGTTGAAGCTTTTCGAGTATATGGCAGCGGGCAAAGCCATGGTCGCCTCGGACTTGCCGGCCTGGTCCGATGTCGTCTCTGATGGCGAGACGGCGCTGTTGGTACCGCCCGACGACATCGCAGCCTGGACGGCGGCGATCAACCGTCTGCGGGATGACGATGACCTGCGCCGACGGCTCGGAGAGAACGCTCGCGAACGCGTCATGGCGCGTTATACCTGGGATGCCCGTGCTGAGAAGATTCTGTCTCACATCCGTTCGCGTCTGTCCGCACCCACCATATAGCCTTTTCCGCTTGACTTTATTCCTGCGTTGTCGGCGGAAGACGCCGCAGTTTCCCCTCCCACGTCCGCTCGTTTACCTATAAAATATCGCGGTTTGCAATCAAACGGAGACGGCAGCATTATGCGACTTGGAATTATCGGCTTGCCCAACAGCGGCAAGACCACCATCTTCAACGCCTTAACCGGTGACGATTATCAGACAAGCGCCGCTGCGACCGGGCAATTCGTCGTCAATACGGCGACGGTTCGCGTGCCGGACGAACGCATCACGCACCTCAGCGCAATTTATCATCCTCGCAAGACGACTTACACCCACATCACGTACGCTGATATCGGCGGGCTGGAGAAAGGCATGGGAGAGGGTGGCTTGGCCGGGGAATTCCGCAACGAACTGGCGCAGGTCGACGGCTTCTTGCATGTGCTGCGCTATTTCGAGGATGACCGTGTGCCGCATCCATACCGCGAGATTGATCCCATGCGCGATCTGCACACGCTTGATGGTGAATGCCTGCTGCTGGATCTACTCAGCGTCGAGGCGCGTCTGGAGCGCATCGACCATGAACTGCGGACACGGGGCAAGAAAGCGGACAAAAGCCTGGCCGCCGAAAAGCCACTCTTCGAGAAACTTAAGGCACATCTGGAAAATGAGCTGCCCTTGCGCAACCTGCGCTTGAGCGCGGCGGAAGATAAGCTGTTGCGCGGCTTCGGCTTCCTCACTTACAAGCCTGTGCTCGTCGTACTTAACCTGGGCGACGAACCCGCCGATCCAGCCGAGATGATTCGATTGCCCTATCCCAAGTCGGCGCTGGTCGGTCTGCAGGGGGCGCTGGAAGCCGAGATCGCACAACTCGATGCCGCTGACGTTACCCTCTTTATGGACGAGTATGGCATCTGTGAGCTATCGCGATTGAAGGTGATACGCCTGTCGTATGAGCTGATGGGCATCCGCTCTTTCTTCACCGTCGGTCAGGACGAGGTGCGCGCCTGGAGCTTCCCGGCCGGCGCCACCGCCCCGCAGGCTGCCGGCTCCATCCACAGCGATCTGGAGCGTGGTTTCATCCGGGCAGAAGTATTCCGCTACGCGGACATGATCGAGCTCGGTAGTGAAGTTGCGATCAAGGGCGCGGGTCGGCAGCGCCTGGAAGGCAAGGAATACCGCGTGCTGAATGGCGACATCATGAACATCCGGCACAATTCCTAGCGTCGAATCATGCTGGATCTGCTCGATTATCGCCGTCAGGTCAGCGCCCTTTACGCCACCGTTCGCGACGGCGGTTCCAGCGAAAATACCCATCAACTCTGGCGGGACGCACGCGACGAACTCTTCTCCCGCCATCCGCAATCGGCGCTTGGTACCGAGCAGAAAAAGGCGTTCGCCGGTCTCAACTACTTTCCCTATGATTCCGCCTATGACGTTCTCGGAGAATTCCAAGCGACCGCGTCGGGCAAATCGCTGACGGTCATGATCGGCGGCGACGGCGAGACGAGGTTGCTCCCCATTGGTAGGGTCAGATTTGCACTGCCGGCGGGAGTCGCCGCGTTGACAGCCTATTGGATCGAGGGATATGGCGGCGGCTTGTTCATCCCCTTTGGCGACGCAAGCAACGGCGCGACGACATATGGAGGCGGGCGCTATCTCTACGACAGCATCAAAGGCGCCGATCTTGGCGAGCGCGACGGCAAACTCGTCATGAACTTCAACTACGCTTATTACCCCTCCTGCGCCTATAACGCGCGCTGGACCTGTCCGCTGCCACCGGCGGAAAACCAGCTCTCATTCGCCATTCCCGCCGGAGAGAAACTCCTCAGCAAGCCGTAGTCGCGGGCTGCCCTCCGCTGGTCAAGCGGACTCCCTGCAAGTAGAATGCCGAATCTGAAACACCGCTTGCCAAATGAGCAAAAGGACAGTGTTCATGTCTACAGTTCCCGCCCGCGCCGACGTCTCCATCGAATCCACCTGGAATCACGAAAGCGTCTTCCCCTCCTTCGATGCCTGGCGCGATGAATATCAAGCGACCGCCGCCGCGTTAAGTGAGATCGAACCCTACCAAGGAACGCTCTCACAAGAACCGGATCGCCTGCTGGAGTGGTTCGAGCTGCATGCCACCGTCTTCCGCCGAATCTACAAGCTCTATATGTACCCGGTCATGTGGCAAGCCTGCGATGGCAACAACGAAGAAATCAAAGGCATGGTCGGGCAGGCGCAGGGACTCTTTGGGCAATTCATGTCGAGCGCGTCGTTCGCCGAGCCGGAATTGCTGGCGATGGACGAGACCGACCTGCAGAACTCGCTGAAGCTGGATGCGCTGAAGCTCTATCAGCACTATATTGACGACCTTTTGCGCAAGAAGCGGCATGTCCTTTCCGGCGAAGTAGAGTCGGTACTCGGCCTGCTCAGCGATCCGCTGGGCCGTATCGAAAGCATTCGCAGCGCGCTCAACGATATGGACCTGACCTTCGCGCCGGCGCAAGACCATGCAAGCGCCCCGCAGCCGCTGGTTCAAAGTACCCGCGACAAGCTGCTGGCGGATGGTGACCGCGAAGTCCGAAAGACCGCCTGGAACAACTATGCTGACAGTTACTTGAAGTACCAAAATACTTTCGCCAGCGCCTACCTGGCGTCTGTCAAGAGCAATGTGGTATTGGCGCGTCTGCGCGGATACGACAGTGTTCTGCAGGCCAAGCTGTCGCCGAACAACATCCCGGTTGAGGTATTCCACAACCTCATCGACACCTACAAAAAGCATATCCCCACCTGGCATCGCTACTGGGATGTGCGGCGGCGGGCGCTGGGATACGAGACCATCAATCCCTGGGATATCTGGGCGCCGCTGACGGACGATGATCCGCAGCTGACTTTCCCCGCGGCGGTCGACATGATCGCAGACGGCATGGCGCCGCTGGGGGCGGACTACGTCGCCACCATGCGCCATGGCTGCCTGGAAGAGCGCTGGGTCGATTACGCCATCAACGAGGGCAAATCCGAAGGCGCCTTCTCCTTCGGCACCTACGACAGCTATCCGTTCATCATGTTGAGCTTTGATGGCAACCTGAGCTCGATGAGTACGCTGGCGCACGAGCTTGGCCATTCCATGCACAGCCACTACACGCGCACGCATCAGCCCTTCGTCTACAGCAACTACTCGATGTTTGCCGCCGAGGTTGCCTCCAACTTCAATCAAGCGATGGTGCGGGCGCATCTCTTTGCGCGCAGAAATGACCGCAACTTTCAATTGGCGCTGATCCAGGAAGCGATGGACAACATCCACCGCTATTTCTTCATCATGCCGACGCTGGCGCGCTTCGAATTTGAAGTGCACACGCGGATGGAAAACGACGAGCCGCTGACGCCAGCGATGCTCAACGAGATCATGTCGGGTTTCTACGCCGAGGGCTACGGCGAGACGATGACCGATGACCCGCGCCGCACCGGCATCACCTGGGCGCAATTCGGCCATCTCTACGAAGCCTACTACACCTTCCAATACGCCACGGGCATCTCGGCGGCGCACGCGCTGGCGAACGCGATCCTGGCAGGTGAGGACGCCGACGCGGTCGAGCGTTACCACGCTTTCCTGCGGGCGGGCGGCAGCGGCTATCCGATTCCGGCGCTCAAGGCGGCCGGCGTCGATATGTCAACGCCGTTGGCGGTCGAGGAGACCTTCAAGGTGCTCGAGGGTCTGGTGGATCGGCTGGAGGGGCTGATAAACTGAAATGCAAGCAAACCGAACGCCAATCGACCGGGACACCGCTCTTGCTATGGCGGTTTTCTCGGGCAATATACTGCACAGGCAGCGTGACGACAGACATCTGTGGGCATTAAAGCTTATCGTCTCAAACCTGTTTGAATTGCTTGGCGACGGGACTACCGGTGAAGATCGATTTGTAAACGGCTATACTAGAATCATCGGACGCGGCCATGATGAAGAGGTCATTCTTGGCTGGCACGCCGGATGTATTGCCCGAGCCATCAGGAATCTGGTCGTTCATGGGCTGGCGCTTGACCGGTCGCAGTTAAAGAATTATGACAGCAGAGAACGGGTGATCGTAGAGAGCGTCGGGTTTATACCTTTGTTTTCAACGGAAACCGACCGCGTGCTTTTTGATGTCGACCGTGTACAGATTGGACGTTACAGGCTGCGCTTTTCGCCTATGACATTCTGGACTTATGTACAAGAATGGTACGATAGCTGAGGTGTCGAATGGGCAAAATGAAATATGTGCTTTTTGAGCCGGGAGGACGGCAAATTCGCGGCTACGAATATGGCGAGCTTAAAGAAGTGCGCTACATTGACGTCGTGCCGACTGGCATCGAATCCCCAGACCGCGATGAATTCCTGAGTATGCTTCTGGAATTGAACAATGATGACCTCAGCGGATGTCGAGTTGGCTATGTCGACGAACATGGCGTCGGACGATACTGTGACCCGCTTGAATTCATAGATGCCAAGGATGAAATTGACTAGTGTCCATCTAATATCGAGAATCCGCGGCTACCGGCGACCCATCTCGTCGCCCCTACATTTTCACAGTTTGATGCAGCGATCCGGATACGAAGCGGTGGGCCACCTACCGGGTCGCCCCTACATTTTCACAGTTTGATACAGCGGTCCGGATAGTAAAAGCGGCGGGCAACCCACCGGGTCGCCCCTACATTTTCACCGTTTGATGCAGCGATCCGGATACGAAAAGCAATGGGCAACCCACCGAGTCGCCCCCACGATTCACCGTTTGCTGCAGCGATCCGGACACGAAAAGCGGCGGGCGATCTGGTAGGTCGCCCCTACGCGTGTCGCTGAATCCGGGCACGTAAGGTCATTGGTCATTCGCCTCTAACCGGTTACAATGCCTCGAAATCCGCCAGAATTATTTCGGAGACACAGACCATGCCCAAGATCACCTTCATCGGCGCAGGCAGCTTCGGCTTCACGCGCAAGCTCGTCAAGGACATCCTGACTTTCCCCCTGCTCGAAGGCGCCGAGATCGCGCTGATGGACATCAACGCCGAGCGCCTTGATTTCGCCAAACGCGCCGTCACTCGCATCGTCGAAGAGGGCGAATACCCGGCGGCAGTCAGCGCGACGATGGACCGCGCCGAAGCGCTGCGGGGCGCCGACTATGTGGTCGTGACCATCCTCATCGGCTCGACGGATATCTGGCGACATGATATCGAAATCCCAATGCGGTACGGCGTCGATTTGAATGTCGGCGACACGCGTGGCGTCGCCGGGATTTTCCGCTCGCTGCGCACGATACCTGCCCTGGTTGATATTGCCCGCGATATGGAGCGCTACTGCCCCAACGCGCTGATGCTGAACTACACCAATCCGATGGCCATGCTCTGCCGCGCGATGGACATTGAAACCGACATCAACGTCACCGGCTTGTGCCATAGCGTGCAAGGCACGTCGAAGATGCTGGCCAACTGGATCGGCGCGCCCTACGACGAGATCAACTACACCTGCGCCGGCATCAACCACACGGCCTGGTTCATCGACTACACCTGGAATGGCGAGGATGCCTACCCGCAGATTCACCGCGCCATCTCGGACAACAAGGACATTTACAACGCCGAGCAAGTACGGAACGAGATGTACCTGGCGCTGGACTATTATGTGACCGAATCGAGCGGGCACAACTCGGAATACAATTGGTGGTTCCGCAAACGCCCCGACCTCATCGAGAAATACGCCACGCACGGCACAAACTGGAATCCCGGGCATCACGCCTATATTCTCAAGGAATACCGCCGGCGCGAAAATGACTGGCGCGATGATATCCTCGCCTGGTTTGAGCAGGACGACATAGACCTCGAGCGCGGCCACGAATACGCCGCCTATATCATCAACGCGATGGAAGGCGGGACCCCCTTCAAGTTCAATGGCAACGTGCCCAACAGAGGCTTGGTCGATAACCTGCCGAGCAGCGCCTGCGTTGAGGTGCCGGTCTGGGTATCGCGCGATGGCTTGGAAGCGGTGGCGGTAGGCTCGCTGCCGCAGTCGGTGGCGCCGCTGACCAATCTCTACTCGCAGATCGAAGAGATGGCGGTCGAAGGCATCCTCAAGGGCGACAAGCGGCTGATCTATCAGGCGGTGGCGTATTCGCCGCTTTCGGCAGCGGTTTGCTCGCTGCGCGAGATTCAGTCGATGGTGGACGAGTTGTTCGCGGTCAACGAGGCGTTTCTGCAGCCGGCTTTTGCCTGAGGGTAGAAGTAAGCCGGCGCTCATCATACGCTAATTGGGCGTTCGCTTGCCATGTTCGCCCTAGCTCCCTAAACTTGGGGGTATAGGCTGACTCGGCAGACAGGTGACAGGATGCCGCCAAATCATCCGCTGCTACTTATGCTGCGCAGGACCTTAGAGCTGTATCGCGAAAGTTCATCAGAAATCTCACACCTGGAAAGCGGAAAGGCAAACGATAATGAGGCGCGCGCGTCCCCTCATCAAGATGGTTGTACTGGTGACGGCAACTGCCGTCGTCATTTCCGCGATCTCGTTATTTTTGAACTTCGTTCAACGGTACCCGGATTTGCCGCTCGCTCGGATCGCTCATTATGCAGCGGTCGGCGGGATCACAAACGGCGTGATCACCGGACTCAGCCTCGCCGTTCCCATGGCGCTTGTCACTATCGTATTCTTCCGCGAGATAAGCAGACCCACATTCTATCGCTGGGCGATGGTGACGGTCGCTTTGCTTGTTATCATCGCCCGTTGGGGCTGGATCCTGGAATTGATGCGTCCGCTGCTGTATAGCAATGACGACCAAGTGATTTGGTCAGCGGTCCCCCTGGTGCTGACCATGGTGCTTAACATTCTCGTGTGCCACATCGCCGCCGGGCGCTACTTGCTCGATGTTAGGCTGCAACGCATAGAAGCGGCTGAAAGCTAGGACTCACTCGCCGCCCGCAGGCGATCTCTCGCTTCACGCGCCGGGGTGAAATTGGGATTGAAGGTCAGCGCCGTGATGTAATTCTGCAGCGCCTTGTCAAGTTCGCCGCGACCTTCGCGCGCCATGCCCAGGTAGTAGTAAGTCTCTTCGACATATTGCCCGCCGCCGTCATTTTGATTCTGCCGCGCGATGCGGATCATGTCATCGTAGCGTTCAGTCTGATAGTAGGCTTCCAGCGTCCCGAACTGATACCAGAATATGCGCCAGGGCAAGCCGAGCGAGATCGCCTTGTCGTAAGCCTGCGCCCCCGCGTCGTACATGCCTAGCTCGACGAAACTGCTGCCCATATTGAACCAGGCGTGGGCATCTTCCTGATCAGCGATGGCTTCGGTGCGCGCCATCTCAAGCGCGTTGATTTGATTCTGCCATTCATCCGCATCATCGCCCAGCAGCGCCATCAATTCCTCTTCGCGATTGACGGTGTACAGGACGATGTAGGTGTAATTGAAATGCTGCCAGTAGTGCTCAATCTCCTCGTAGCTGTAGCGGGTGTTGGGACCCTTGAAGCTATCCATGCTGTTGAATTCGCTCAGCGCATCGTCCCAGCCGCTCAAGAGCAGATAGTGCCCCATCCAGGTGTAGCTCGGCGGCTCATAGCCTTTTTCGATGACGACCGGGAAGCCGTTGACCAGCAGCCTCCGCACCAACTCCAGTGTCCCACCGCTGCGCACCAGAGCATAAACCGGGATTTCGGGGATCTGCGTATTGACGAATTCTGCCATCTGCCAGGGGCTGACGTTCTTGTCTTCGTGGTTCGGCTTCAACCACTCAGCCGCGCGGTACTGGTCGTCTTCGTAGCCGAAGTAGACAAGCGCATTGGTGAGGGTGGCGGGTCCGCAGTTGTTCCAACCCTGGAAATCGGTGCCGAGCGAGGTCATGCGGAAGATGCTCGGCAAGTCGGATGCGGTTTCGTTCGTCTGCGCGCCGACTGGTACCGCCAGTACCATTAACAGAAGCAAAAGACCAAGGGTTTTCATCGCTGATGACCTCTAAGGAAGTCGTCTGTATGCAATATTATACACAGATTGGACGCGCTGAATCAGACGGTTTGCTTACGGTATCGAGGTTGACAGGCTAAAACAGTCGCTTTCAAACCAACGGGAATATACGGGTGCGTCCTGATGGGTCACCGCTGCATCACCGTGACTCTGACGGGATCTCGGCTACAACCAGGCCTCTTCTATGTCGACGCGAATCTGACCGAAGCCGGGATTGAAGGCCGCAGGCTCAATGATTGGCTCGTCTTCATTCGCCTCGATCATGCGGCGTATCAATCGCGAGCGCAGGACGTCGGCCACGTCCCGGTGGGATTCGCAGCCGGCGCGATTGTGCAGTTCCTCCGGATCGGCCAGCAAATCATATAGCTCGGTTTCGATGTAGGTATCGCTGGCGGCTTCAGTCCAGCCGTCCTTATCCGGCGCGGTCACGGCGTACTTCCAGCGGCCGGAACGGATGGCCCGCCCCACTTGCGATTCACTGATCTGAATGAAGGCTTCATGCGGCCAATCGACATCATCACCTCGAATCAGCGGCAGAATGGAGCGCCCCTGCATCTGTTGCGGGGCAGTGATGCCGGCGGCGTCGAGCAGGGTCGGCGGCAGGTCGATCAAGCTCACCATCTGCGACAAGCGTCCGCCGCCGCTAAAGGGCCCGCCGTAAAACATGGTCGGCACACGCACCGAGGCGTCGTGGCAGGAACGCTTGTACTCAGCGTTGCGCGTCTTGAAGTGGCAGCCGTGATCCGACGTGAAGAGGATGATGGTATTCTCCAGCATATCGAGGCTGATCAGCGCGTCAACCAGCCGACCCAGCGCTTCGTCCAGCCGCCTGATCATTCCCAGGTAACCGGCCATGTGCTGATGCGCTGAGCCGCCGAGCGCCGCCAAATCCGGCGGCATCCACCGACTCCGATAGCGCTCCATATAACCGACCGGCGGCGGATAATCATCGCGGTGATTCTGATGGTGCGGTTCGATATAGGAGGTGAAGAGGAAGAATGGCGCGTCTTGATGCGCATTGATGTAGCGGATGGCGGCGTCTGTCTGGGCATCGACGCGGTAGCCGGGCAGTTTCACCGGCTGACCGTCGCCGTCGTACATCACCGTGTCGTAGGCATCGGAGGTGAACTCCAGCAGATTCGACGCCAGCCAGTAATCGTAGCCGCCGCGCTGCTCCGGAGGGACCCCGCCCCAGCCTGAATCCGCCAGATGCCACTTGCCGATATAGGCGGTGTCGTAACCAGCATCCCCGAAGCAGTGCGCCAGCGTACGGCTGTCGCTCGGCAGCGGGACGCCATTGCGATAGCAGCCGGTTTCGGTGGCGTACATGCCAGTCTGCAGGCAAGAGCGTGCCGGACCACACACCGGCTGACAGGTGATGGAGTAATGCACATCGGTGCCCTGCCGCGCCAGACGGTCGAAGTTTGGCGTCAGGTCGAGCGGGTTGCCGTGTACGCCGGTGGTGTCCCAACGCTGCTGGTCGGTGAAGAAGACGATGACGTTCGGTTGCTGCCGCTGTGTTTGAGCCATAGCTGAGTACCCGAGTTTGCGAAACTGAGGCAATTGTGACCGATGTGGCGGATTCGTACAAATCACGGCGGGCATGGCTGTCGGGGCGCGTCGCAGCGGGAAAGCCAGACAAGCGACGCGAGCGAAGACAGGAGGGTTCGAATTCAGTTTTATTCTTGTCAAGAATAAATTGGGGCGCTGGTCGTTTGCCGTTTTTTGCCAGTTTTATGGCCACATAAAAACATTTTTCGGCCATCTGGCAAGTTTTTGTGACCGAATTAGGTGTTTCGGGCAGAATTGGGGATTTGGCGCAGTCGGTCATGCACTGAGGATAGCAAGAATTTGCAGACAAGAGGCGACTGTATCTTCACGCATTTACTCGGTGGCAGAGAAAGGAGCCAAAGGAAAAAGGACGATGCGCGTGCGGGGGGCAACCGGTCGGCGCAGGTGGATCGGTGACAGTGTCTTGATGGGCGAATCCAAGGCGCGCATGTTGAAAACACGACTGATTCGGTATACTTTCGCCTGATTCGTCGATTGGCAAGCGAGCAAGGGCATATATGAAACGCGTACAAGACTTTTTGGTAGCTCATGACTTGCCGCGCGGCGAGCTTTACGATTTGCCGGCATCGACGAAGCGCTTTCCCGATGGCGCGCAATACCGCATCGAGATCCCGAGCGTCGAAGGTCCGCGCGCGCTGGCGGCGGTGCTGGAAGCGGCGGAACGCCACGGCGTCACCATTCACCGCATCTCCCAGGGCAGCGGCATATGGATGCTGACAGACGATGAAATCCGCGAGATGTGCCGTTTGGGCGCGGACGCCGGTATCGAGGTGAGCTTGTTTGTGGGACCGCGGGCGGCATGGGGCACAAGCGCGCAGGCGCGAGCGAGCGCGGGCAAGAATCTGGCGGCTCGCCTGCGTGGAATGGACGAGGTGGTCTATGCCACCGAAGATGTCATCCGCGGCTGCAAGCTGGGCTTGCGCTCAGTGCTGGTCGCTGACGAGGGACAGTTGTGGCTGGTCAATGAGATGAAGAAAGCCGGCGAACTTCCGTCCGATCTGGTTGTCAAGATCTCGGTGCAGTTGGGCGCGGCCAATCCCATATCGGTCAAACTGCTCGAGGATCTGGGCGCCGGCACCTATAACGTGCCGACCGACTTGACGCTGCCGCAGATGGCGGCGATCCGCGCGGCGGTTGACTTGCCGTTGGATGTCTACGTCGAGGCGCCCGATGATTTCGGCGGCTTCGTGCGCCATTATGAGGCGCCGGAGCTGATCCGTGTTGCCGCGCCGATTTACGTCAAGCTGGGTTTGCGCAATGCGCCCAATATCTATCCCAGCGGCGTTCATATTGAAGATACGGCCGTCAAGCTGGCGCAGGAGCGCGTGCATCGCACGGCGCTGGTGATGAATATCATTGAGCGCTACGCAGGCGATGCGGTGATGGGCGCGGTCGGGGCGGGTGATCTGGGCATACCAGTGGTCTAGGCTTTACGCCCGGCTTATCGCTCTCGCGCAACAATCTGTAAGGGCGATCCTTCGGTTCGCCCTCGTACTACAACATTGATATGTCGACGGGCGACCCACCGGGTCGCCCCTACAATGTAACTTTAATGAGGTTGGAAAAATGAAAATCAGCAATGTCAGTACGATGGTGATGGGAACACCTTGGCGGAATCTGCTCTTCGTCAAGGTGGAGACGGACGAAGGGCTGGTCGGCTGGGGTGAGGCGCGCCCGGTTGGTGGCGTCGGACCGGTGATCGGCTATCTCAACGAAACTGTGCCGGATTTCGCTCTGGGGCAAGATCCTTTCAACACCGAATTGATGGCTTATCGCATGCTGCGCGAGACTTATGGGCGCGCCGGCGAGATCGCTATGACCGGCATCGCCCTGCTGGAGATCGCCTGCTGGGATATCGTGGGCCAGGCGCTCGGTCAGCCGATCCACCGGCTGCTCGGCGGGGCTGTGCGCGACAAGATCAAAGCGTATGCCAACGGCTGGTATCGGGTCGAACGCACGCCGGAAGCCTGGCATGCGGCGGCGACGGAGGTCACCGACAAAGGCTATCGCGCGCTGAAATTCGACCCCTTCGGCAGCGGCTTCTACGAATTCACGCGCGAAGAGAAGCTGCTTTCGATTGCGCTGGTGGAGGCGGTTTACGACGCCGTCGGGCCGGATGTCGAACTGCTGATTGAGATGCACGGACGCTTCAATCCGGTGACCGCGGTCGAGATCATCCGTGACCTGGCGGAGTTTCGGCCGGCTTGGGTGGAAGAACCGGTGCCGCCGGAGAACCTGCGCGCGCTGCGGGATGTGCGCGAGGTCGCGCTGGGCTTGGGCATCCCGGTAGCCACGGGCGAACGCATCCACACGCCTTACGAGTACCGCGAATTATTCGAGCTGGGGGCAGCCGACATCATCCAAACCGATATCACGCACTTCGGCGGCATCATGAATATGAAAAAGCTGGCGGGCACGGCGGAAACGTATTACGTGCTGGTGGCGCCGCATAATGTCGGCGGACCCTGCTCGACCATGGCGTCGCTGGCGGTGGCGGCTTCTACGCCCAATTTCAAGATTCAGGAGTACTTCAACGACTTCGCCGATCCGCCGGTCAAAGCCGTGGGGATCGGGATGCCGGAAGTGGTCGATGGCTATTTTCCGCTGCCGGATAAGCCGGGCTTGGGCATAGAGATCGACGAGGCAATGATCGCCGAGTTCCCGCAGCGCGAGACCGATTTCAACCTGTTCAGCGACGATTGGCACCGGCGTGATTTGAAGTAGCAGCGTTCCAGCAAAACAATCAGTGCTAACGGGTGACCTGATAGGTCGCCCCTACGCCTTTTCGAATGCGATGCCTTGATAGACCTGGGCGAGCGGCAGATCACAATTGAGCGTCTTCCGGGGAATCACATCTTCCGGGCTGGCGAATACGCGCAGAAGCCATCCTTCGTCGGCTCGGGTGTAGAGATCGGCGCGCGGGCGGTCCTGGTCGACGATGAGATAGGCTTCTATTGAAGGTACATCGAGGTAGAAACCGAGCTTGTCGACGCGGTCGTACATTAGCGACGATTGCGAGGTCACCTCTACCGCGAAGACGGGGTTCAGCAGCGTCAACTCGCTCTCGTCTTCCAGCAGTTCTTGGCCGCAAACAGCGCTAAGATCGGGATAGACGTAGCGAGTATCGCTAACTTTGACACGCATTTCGCTACTTACAAGTACACAATTTGAGTTTTCCAATTGGTGGCCGATGGCCAGGGTCAAATTGATCATGATGCGGCCATGCTTCCATGTGCCACCTGTCATTTCGATGATTTCTCCATCAATGAATTCATGTTTGAGTTCCTGGCGCTCTTCCCATTCGAGATAGTCGGCGACAGTCATCGTGCGCTTTGTTTGGATTGCCATGTGGAACCTCGACTATTCCTCTCTACGAAACAGTATAACACGCAGCGATTGACACACTGGTACGGGAGATTCAGCCGTCCGCCAGGATGCGATCGACGGAGTCAGCGAGTTGGCGCAGACTGTTGACCATGAAGATATTGTCGGCGTACATGCTGTATTCCCACATGTCGCTGTCGCCCGTGCCCCACTGCCGGCGTGATTCCGGGCAGAACCAGATGAGCCGCCTGCCCTTCCGCTGCATCTCTTGAGTGATATCAAGGCGCGGGTCGTTGTAATTGTTGCGCCCGTCGCCGAAGAAGATGACGGTGGTGCGGCTATCGATCAAGTGCATATGCCCTTGGTGGAAGCTTTTGAGACTGTTGCCCAAGTCGGTACTGTAATAGCCGGGCGGGTTCTCCGCCATGATACGGGCGACCGCTTCCCGTGGCGACAGCTCTGTCAGCGTCGTGCTCACATCAACCAGATCATGAATGAAGATGAAGCTGTGCGTACGCCGTACCTGGTCCGATAACTCGTAGACGAGCGTCAGCAAAAACTCGACCGCGTAGCGCATGGACGTGCTCAAATCGCAGATGAGGATCAGGCTGGGTTTCTTGTGGCGCTTGCGAAACTGCACTTCCATGGGCACGCCGCCATAGCGCATGTTCTTGCGGATGGTCTTGCGCGGATCGAATCGGCCGGATTTGGCGCGCTTCTGCCGCAGAGCGGCGCGTGTTCGCAGACGGGCTGCCAGCCGCCGCACCTCATCGCGCACATCCTCGATATCCCCGCTGCTCAAGCGCTGCAAGGGCACATCCAGCAAGTCGGGTCGTTCGCGCGGTTCTTGCTCCGCCATCTGTTCCGCCAGCGAGGAACCAACATAATTTGAGATCTGTTCAGACAAACCACCCAAGTTCTCGCGCAGCATCTGCTCAAGTTCCGCCAGCGCCTCGTCGCTCATGCCCATCAGCGCCAGTTCTTCCAGCAGATCCTCCAACATGCGCTCGAGTTGGGTCAAGCCCGCTTGCCGGTTCATGCGCCGCTCAAACCAGGAGCGCATATACATTTCGTCACCTTGCGGCAAGCCGGATCTGTCACCCAACTGCTGCAATTCTTCGTCGCTGAATTCGCGCCCTTCAAGCAAACGTTGCAATAAATCGCGCAGTGCATCCAAATCGCCCATCAGCGAATGCTGCGCTTCTTGCAGCAGCTCCTGCTGCTCATCCGACAACTGGTCAAGGATATTCTGCAGTGGGGGCTTGTTGTTGGAAAAGAAGAGTGGAAAAAAGTAATCAAAAACAGGTTGGTGGCGATGGTCCTTTACCAAGGTGGCTTTCATCGTGCTTTTGAACGTCGCAGCATTCCGCACCCCGGTGCGATCGACACCGAACATGGCGTCCTGGCTTTCCGCCAGGGAAATGCGGACGCCGGCGGCGCGCAGGGCGCGGATAAACTCGATCATTCGCTTCTGCATGGGCGCGAACCTAACTGCTCGCTTGCAGGAGAACTTGCCAATCTATAATAAAACATTTTCACGCGCTCGGCAAAACGGCGGGCAAATGCAAGGCACCTGCTCACGGTCTACTTCCGCCGCTTCGACTATTTCTAGATTGCCGGAGGTCGCTCTTAAATGCCAGACCACCGGACAAGGACGGCTCGAATGAAAATGGCGGCGAAAGAGAAAACCGCCCGGAACCTGAACCCCAACTCGGTCCCATTGTATTTGTCGGTACGCCTGAACACAGCAGTGCGAGCGCAACCGGCAATTCGGGCCAGAGCGGAGGCTCGAGTCCAGGTAGCGGCGCGCTTTTCGCCGTCTTCCGATCAAAGCTATAATGGACCGCATTGGCAGCCGACACGGTGGGCCGATTCGTGAGCAATCCTGGACGGGTGGGGAATGAGGGACTTGCGCTGTCAGGTTCGGCATTTGATCGCATTGCTGATTCTGCTCTTATCCGCCTTGGGCGGCGCCGCGCAAGGCACGCTGAATCCTGACGGTGAGGCGCGCTATGGCCGTCAGGATTTGTCACCCGGTTTCTCTCCTGCGCCCGTCACGCTGGCTGCCCTTAGTGGCGGCAACATCAATGTAAAATCGCTGAGGCTCGGTGACAACTGCCTGGGTTTCGCGGCCGCTGATCCCGACTTTCTAGTGGACTTGTCAGGCGCTTTCGATCGCATCACGATACTAATCGCCAGCGCGTCCGATACGACGCTGGTCGTGAACATGCCCAACGGCGGCTGGACTTGCAACGACGATACGAATGGACTGAATCCGGCGCTGGTATTCCACAACGCCCCAGTCGGCGCCTATCAGATCTGGATCGGCAGTTACGCGGCGGAGGCCTTCGATGAGGCGGTCTTGTATGTGTCAGAAGACGGTCCCGAGTCATTGCCGACGACGGCGACCGGTCCTGATCCCGCGCTCGACCCACTCTACGGCGAGGTCGCGCTCGCGCCTGCCTTCCGGCCCTCACCCTACACCATTCAGCTCATTGGCGGGGGACGCAGCCAGATCGCCGATGATGTCGCCAGCGAGCACTGCCGCGGTTACGTCTCAGAAGCGCCGGATATCAGCGTCTTGCTCAGCGAATCAGTGGGGAGCGTCTGGTTCGGCCTGTACAGTCCGGCCGATATGGCGCTGCTCATCAACGACCCCGGTGGAAACTGGTATTGCAGCGATGACAACGTCGGCAGCGATCCCTTGATCGGCTTCGACTATGCCGTGGCCGGGCTCTACGGTATTTGGGTTGGCAGCGCCGACGAAGACAACTATGCCGCCACCATCTTCTATGTGACGGAATCCGCGCCGGAAAACGGGCTGAATCTCACCATCGATACCAACTGTCCCGGCTTGCTGTTCACCGATCTGGGCGTCGGCTCACGGGCCATCGTGCCCCCGTCTCAGACGGCGGGCAATCCTATTCACTCGTCCCCCGAAACAGCCACCACCGTGATTTTCCGCGCCGCCCCCGGCAGCACGATGCTGCTCATCGGTGGTCCCGTCTGTGATGACGCGCATCGCTGGTGGCGCGCCGAATTGGGCGACGGCAGCCGCGGCTGGATCGCCGATGGTGACCGCGCGACACGCTGGCTTGACCTTCACGACTGATCCAAACACGGACTATTTCCAACCACGACTTGCCCCGGGCGTGCGATTTCAATCGGCAGGTCGGATTTCCACGACCAGTCCGTTGCTCCAGCCGTGTTTGGCATCCATCTTCGCCTTTACCGCGGCGATGAGGTTGGCGTAATCCGGAACTGATGCCACAGCGGCGGCGGTCACTTCGCCCAGGCGAAAGCGCACGGCCGGATCAGCGCCGATGTTTTGTACCCAATGCGCGGCCTCGCGCTTCTCCGAGATGAGATAGTAGCAGCCTTCATGTTCGACATACCAGATTTCGATCTCATGCGGGTTGCCGCTGATGCGGCCGGTGGTTGTCAGGTAGAGATATTTGGGTTCGGTCACTTGGGCTGCCTTCGCGCAGTTATTTGATCCGGCGGTGTGATATCACTGTCATTCTGCAATAATATCGAGCGCGACGCAATTCGACCGAAAGTCCACGGTAGTCGACAGACTCCAGGAGTTACACGGCCTTTAGTGAATATACGCAACGGAGTGGCATCAGACATCAAACAGATCTACGCGATTGAAGCCGCGGCCTTTGGTCGCGACGACGAAGCCGATCTCACGGTGCAACTGCGCGCTGACGACGCGCTGCTGATTTCACATGTCGCTGTCATTGACGGCGAAGTTGTCGGGCATGCGGCCTACAGCCTGGTCAGCGTAACAGACGGGGAGACGGTGCAGCAGTTCACCGCGCTGGGACCCATCGCAGTGACCCCGCCGCTTCAAGGACAAGGCGTCGGTTCCGCATTGGTACGCGCCGGACTCCAAGCGATGGAAGACAAGGGTTATGGTCTGCTTTTCCTCGTAGGGCATAAGAGTTACTACCCGCGCTTCGGCTTTCAGCCGGCCCTGCCCCTCGGATTTACTTCCGATTTTGTCAAAGTGGAGGGACGTCACGAGCACTTCATGGTGGCGGTCCTGGACCCGCGATTACCGGGTACCGTGCGCGGTCACGTGCGCTTCCATCCGGCATTTGACGAAGACGAATAAGCCAGCTCGCCTGCGCAAGCGGGGATTGACCGACCTTCGGCAACAGGCTATCGGTCGCGATTCATTGACGGTTCAATTGCCAGAATGGATTCGACTTCGGCGGCGGCTTTCTGTGCCGCGAACAATACATGTCCCATGCTTGCGCCGGGTTCGATCACGAGCGCCAGAGTCACCTGACCGGCGGGACAGCTGAGCAAGGTTCCGCTTTCCCCTTCCAGAAGCAGACGTCCCATATCGCCCTGCGCGAGTTGGTCCAGTGTCCGCTCGGCCAGACCGGCCAGCGTCGCCGCAACCGCCGCCACACGCGCCGCACTAAGGTGACCGTCGGGCGTGTTGTCCTGCGGCTTGCTCGGGTAGGCGGCGATGGCAAAGCCGTCATGATTGACGACCACGCAGGTTTTCACGCCATCAACGACCAAGCCCAGACGGTGCAAGGTTTCCTCCAGCGCCTGAACGCGATCTTTGTGAATCATGCGTCCTCGTATTGCGAAATCATCCCGCCGGTCGTGTCTGCCAGTATAGTTCAACTGTGCCGGGCGCTCAAGCGATCTGGCGGCTGCTTTGCCGGCGGAGCGGCGTGCGGCCATGCTGCCATCCTTGATATAATCGCCAGGCTACAAAGGGTGAATTCGTCAATTATGCCTGAACTTAACGCGCGCCGGCTCAACCAAATCCTGCTTTTGCTTATCCTGCTTCTCAGCGCGTGGGTCAAGCTCTACGCCGCCCAACTGCTGGCGTGGGAAGCCGACTATGTGCCCTTGATCGCGCTTGGTCAAGCCTGGTTGGATGGCGGGGTATTCCCGGCTGTTGGCACTTTGTCGAGCGTCGCCGCCTACAATATGCCTTTTTTGGTTTGGATGCAGATCCCCGCCTTGCTCTTCACGCGCGATGTGCAAATGGTACTGATCGCGACGCAACTCGCGTTCAACTTGCTAGGCACTTGGCTCATGTACCGGCTTGGCAGCCGGCTCTTTAGTCCCGGCGCCGGCTTGATCGCGGCGGCACTGTTCACCTTCAGCGAGACCGGTATCAGCAGCGCATATACTGCCTGGGCGCAATTGCAGTTGCCCGTCTTCACTGTTGCGTTCGCATTCTGCTTGTATCTATGGAAAACCGAAGGGCGACCCTGGCAAATTGCCAGCACTTGGATTATCGCGACTGCCGCCTTTATGACACACTTCTCGGCCATCCTGTTATATGGCGTGCTCTTGATCATGTGGCTCTTGCTGCGTATGCCATCCAATATACGGGGCTTGACCGTCGGTCTCCTGATTTCGGCAGCGATGCTCGCGCCCTATATGACAGTGCAGACGCGCAACGATTTCGTCGATCTGCGCGCGTTTTTCAGCCAGCGCAGCCGTATCAGCCAGGAGATCCTGGCCGAATACGACCATTTGAAACCGGGTGCGCAAGCTGCCGCCCTTCAGGCGCCGACACAGGAAGCGGCAGAGACTGCACTAGCAGCGCAAACTCCGCAAGCGCCGGATTCGCGTTTCAGCCGTGGCATCCGCTGGCTCGTGAGCATTCCATGGCAATTGATCCAGAGCGCCCGCCTGGTGTTCCAAGGGGAGTTGGCAAACTTGCGCGCGCATCAGCAGCCGCTGTACGGCCTCAGCAATTTGCTCCGTGTCATGTTGGAAGTCTGCTTTTGGTTGGGCATTGCCCACGCGCTCTTAAGCTGTTTTCGCCGCTGGCAGGCCAGCTTCGGCTCGCTGCAGCCGGCGCAACGCAGTTTCCAGGCTGGCTGGCGAATGGCCCGTGAGCAGCTTGTTGACTCTGCCGCCGGTCGCAACGTTTTCCTGCTGCTCATCGTGCTCGGCATCGTGTCCGGTTTGATTCTTGTGCGCGCGGGCCCGGAACAGCAGCCTAGCTACTACACGGGATTAGTCAGCCTGCAACTCTTGATGTGCGGCTACCCGGTTTTTTGCATCGCGAGCCAGCGTCGATTGCGCAATGTGCTTGTCGTTCTGATCGTTATATTCATTAGTCTCGCGCCCCTGGACCGCATCTTGCGCGTATCGCATCATGACCGCTCGGCGCATACACCGCAGAATCTCAGCTTGTACGCGAACATAAGCGATGCCGCCGGCTGGATCGATTCCGATTGGGCACAGCCGGGGGCAATCACGATCAGCTATGACCTGTTTCCGGAAATGGCGTATCATTGGTGGATCGCGGCCTGGAATACAGTCGACGAGAGCTATCGCATCGGCATGGCGCTTGACCACCTGCTGGAGTCCTATTATGGCTTGCGCAATAGCAACCGCAATCCGGCCGGACCGGCAGATCAGCCCGATTACATCGTGACTTCGGCGCCGGGCGCAGAACGCTATGACATCGACCGATTCAATGTAAATCAGTTTGGCGCACTTTACGTGCTCAAGCCCGCCACAGATTGATTGCGCCGGCACAGGTCGCCAGCAAATCGCAACCGTCAAATGTAGCTTGCCAAGAGGTATAATCGCCGCCACCAATTGTGCTGGATTCGGCGCAGGAGTCAGGCATGAATGCCCTGCCCCAAGTTGAAATGCAAATCATCAGTGATTCATCGCAGCGCAGCGAAGCGCTCGGCCATGCGCTCGGCGGCTTGCTGCAAACGGGCGACATTGTCTGTCTTTCCGGGCAGCTCGGCGCGGGCAAGACGATCTTGAGCCGTGGCATTGGCGCCGGCTGGGGCGCTGTGACGCCCTTAACCAGCCCGACCTATAATCTGGCGCACGAACACGGGCGCGCGCGCGACGACATGCGCCTCATCCATATCGATCTCTACCGCATCAGCGGAGCGAGCGAAGCCGAAACGCTGGGCCTCGAGGATTATCTCGCCGGCGATAACATCGTCATCATCGAATGGCCCGAGCGCATCTTGGACGTCCTGCCGGCGCAGCGCTTGTGGATTGACATCGAAGTTGGCGCGGCAGGGCAACGCGAGTTTATTATCGAGGCGCAGGGCGAGCGCTACATGAACCTGGTCGACCGCCTGCGCCACCTTATCGCCGCGACTTTTTAGCGGAAGCAGAAATGCTATATGCTGCTCGCTATTGACACATCAACGCAAATGCTGAGCATCGCACTGCACGACGGCGCGGCGCTTGTGGCGGAAAACACGCTGACGGCGGGCCGGCAGCACAGCGCGCTGCTGGCGCCCCTGATCGACCAGATCATGACGCAGGTTGGCGTCGGCGCGGACAATCTAACGGCGCTGGCTGTCTCTGTCGGTCCCGGTTCGTACACTGGCACCCGCATCGGCGTGGCGCTGGCAAAGGGCATGGCGGCAGCGCGCGATCTACCTTTGGTGCCGCTGACCACGCTGGAGACGATCGTCGCGGCGCAAACCGGTCGGCAAAGTGACCGCCTGCTCATTGCAACTGTGGCGGCCGGCCGCAATCGCGTCATATGGGCGTCCTATCGGCAGTCGGGTGGCGCCTGGATTGAGCAGCGCGCTCCGCAAATCAGCAGTTGGGGACAACTGCTTGCGGCCTGCAAACGCCCGATTGTGATAAGCGGCGAGATCTCGGCGGCGGCCTGTCAGGAGATAGGCGCCGCGCAAGACGAGGAGGCGCGAATCCAGGTTTTACCGGCGGCCGAGCGTCTGCGGCGAGCCGGCTTTCTCGCGGAACTGGCCTGGCGCCGTCTGCGCGAGGCTGACGCGGCAGACATGTTCCCGGCCGATCAAGTGATGCCGATTTACCTCAAGTCGCCGGGTTAATCAGATCCTAAAGGGAGTGCTGAAGATGAACAATATTCTGCGAGAACTGGGTATTGAGCCCGTCAACGCCGGCGTTTGCAGTGGTATCGATGGCTGGATTCAAGATGCGGACGGCGGCGAATTGCCGTCGATCAATCCGACAACGAACGAGACCATCGCGACTGTCATCCAGGGAACCGCGGCGAGCTATGACCGAGCGGTGGCTGCGGCACAAGCATCATTCGAGAAATGGCGCAGGATGCCGGCGCCCAAACGCGGTGAACTCATCCGCGACTTGGGAAACGCCCTGCGCCAATACAAAGAGCCGCTGGGTGAACTAATAACTCTTGAAAATGGCAAGATTCGCACTGAGGGCTTGGGCGAAGTGCAGGAGATGATCGACATTTGCGATTTCGCCGTCGGTCTGTCGCGGCAGCTCTATGGCTTGACGATGCACTCGGAGCGGCCGGGCCACCGCATGTACGAGCAGTGGCATCCGCTGGGACCGATTGGCATCATCACCGCCTTTAACTTTCCGGTCGCCGTCTGGTCGTGGAATGCGGCCATCGCGGCGGTCTGTGGCGATACGATGATCTGGAAGCCCTCGCCCACCACGCCGCTGACGGCCATCGCCGTGCAGCATATCTGCAATGGGGTCATGGCGAAGCACGGCGTCAATGGCGTCTTCAACCTGGTCATCGGCGAAAACGAAACCATTGGCGAGCGCATGATCAACGACGAGCGCCTGCCCCTGATCAGTTTCACCGGCTCGGTCCGCGTGGGCAAGCATGCCGCGCAGCGTGTCGCCGGACGCCTGGGGCGCTGCATCCTCGAGCTTGGCGGCAACAATGGCATCATCGTCAGCGAAGATGCCGACCTCGATATGGCGATCCGCGCCATCGTCTTCGGCGCAGTCGGCACGGCCGGGCAGCGCTGCACCACGACACGTCGCCTGATCGTGCAGCGCTCGATTGTCGACGAACTGAGCGACCGTCTGGCGCGCGCTTACCAGACAGTGGCCATCGGCGACCCGATGGAGGATGGCGTACTGATGGGCCCGCTGGTCAGCGAGCGCTCGGTCGAGGCGATGATGGAAGCCATCGCGCAAGCCGAAGCCGATGGCGGGCAGGTCTTGACCGGCGGCGGGCGACTGCCGGCGATCGGCGAAAACTTCGTCGAACCGACGATCATCCGCATGCCGGCGCAAACACCGCTAGTCTGCGAGGAGACCTTCGCGCCAATACTCTACATCATGGCATACGAGACCCTGGACGAGGCAATCGCGCTGCACAACGCCGTGCCACAAGGTTTGTCGAGCGCCATTTTCACGCGGGATCTGGGAAGCTCGGAATTCTTTCTCTCGCACGCCGGCTCCGACTGCGGCATCGCCAACGTCAATATCGGCACGAGCGGCGCGGAGATCGGCGGCGCTTTCGGTGGCGAGAAAGAGACGGGCGGAGGGCGCGAATCCGGCTCAGATGCCTGGAAAGCCTACATGCGCCGGCAGACCAATACGATCAACTATTCGGCGGAATTGCCGCTGGCGCAAGGCGTCGAATTTGATGTTTAGGACGGAATGATCTACCCGATTGCTACTGGCCCGGGTGGTTTAGTCTGCCGCTTTGTCGCCCTTGCTGTCAGCGCCGCCGGCGATGATTGAGCGCATCAGCGACACGACAAGCCGCAGCCCAAGCAGCAGCGCAAATACTGTCGCCATTTGCCGAACCGTCTCACTGAACGGTTCAATCGTAGGAAGCGCCGGCGTTTCCTCCGTCGGATCCAGGCGCACGACCGTGAACTCCTCGACGACCTCAGTCAAGGTGTTCAGATCGGCCGCTTGTGCCGATGTCATGCGGGCGAAGAGCGTCTCGTAAATCCAGGAGTTGCGGCTGAACATGTAGAGCGCGCGCAACGCTTCCGCCGGGTCCTCCACCCGCTGTGCCTTGGCGTCGTAAGTATTGGCGCCGTGTTGGATTGTCACTGCGGGATCACGCAGGATGTTGCGATACCAGTCGGTGTCTGTACCCCAGCCGGAGAATATGTAGTATTTGCTGCCGTGCCGCCGGTACTCCACCACAACATGCCGCGGCAAGCCACTCGTACGGCCCTTGGTCGTCAAAATCAGCAGCGGCAGCCAGTTCAGCGCCGGTCCCCAACCGAGTTGATAGAGATAAAGAGGGGCGCGAAACAAGCTTTTGGCGAGTTCGCGGGAGCTATCGGCGTTTCGTTTTGACAGGCTCATCGGTAGTTGGGCTTAAGCTGGTTAGAGTCGTGTCATTATAGTGCAATAGAAAGCATCTGTCAGCGGTTTTGCGCTGAACAGAGACTTACGCCTTGACTTGCCATTGTGAAGCGGAAAGCGCCGACCGCGACTAATTCCAATCCGAGGGGCGCCGGTTGCGGCTTTCGTAACGATCGTCGTCGTCGCCGCGCATCATTTGACGGCGCGCCTTCTGCACATCACTTTCATGTTTGAGCAGAACGGTCAAGGTCGTTTCAAGCGTCCTCTGGTCGATGCTGTCGGCATTGAGTGTGACCAGCGCTTTCGCCCAGTCGATCGTCTCTGAGACGCTGGGATTCTTCTTCAGATCCAGCCGACGCATGCCTTGCACGACATCGACCGCCTGCCGCGCCAGCTTGTCGTCCAGCTCAGGCACGCGCATCTTGACGATATTCAGTTCGGCCTCGTGCGTGGGATAATCAACGAAAAGATAGAGACAACGGCGCTTCAAGGCTTCCGAAAGTTCACGCGTGTTATTGCTGGTTAGCACGACGCTGGGATGATGCAGCGCTTTGACCGTGCCCAACTCCGGAATAGAGACCTGGAAGTCACTGAGTATCTCCAGCAAGAAGGCTTCGAATTCGGCATCGGCGCGATCGATTTCGTCGATCAGCAGCACGACTGGCTGCTCGCTGAGCAGCGCCGCCAGCAAGGGGCGCGCCAGCAGGAAGCGCTCGCTGAAGAAGACATCGTCTTCCTCGCCCAGGCGATCAGCTGCCTGCCGCAGGGTATCGGCCGCCGCCAGCAGGTCGCTCAGCTTGTCGCGCAGCAGCTGCGTATAGAGCATCTGTTTGGCGTATTCCCATTCGTAGAGCGCCTTGTTTTCGTCCAATCCTTCGTAGCATTGCAGGCGGATCAGCGGCTTTTCCGTCGCGCCCGACCAGGCTTTCGCCAACTCGGTTTTGCCAACGCCGGCGGGACCTTCCACCAACAGGGGTTTACCCAGCTTGTCCGCCAGAAAGACCACGGTCGAGATTTCGTCGGTGGCGATGTACTGCTGATCGCAGAGGGTGGTGGTAACTTGCTGAACATCGTCGAACAAAGTCTCTGTCCGTTTCGTTTCGGCGTACGTATGGGCAAATTTCGTACTGTGGAGTGTAACCGAGTTGTCCATCGCGTGGCAAGAAAGTTCAGATGAGAGACATCGTTGGATACTTTGCAGCAACAAAATAAAGAGATTTAATCGAGCAAGGTCCTTGTAATGTCAAAGCAGATTTCTCGAAAAGAAATCAAGCTCGTTTTCAAATGTGGGCTTGGGCTGTGGTATAATTTGCTCGGCAAAATGATCTGGAGACTTCAGGTGATTAAGGAAGAATTGCTGTCGGAAATCAAGCGGCTGAATCGTGAGGACAAACTCACAATCCTCCAGCTTATTGCGGACGAGCTATCGACTGAGGCGCAAGACATTTTTGAAGGTAGAAGTACGTTCATGACGTCACCGCCATTTCACGCGCCAGAGGCTGCCACCACCCTCCTGAATATGCTTAAGGACGATCGCGCAAAGGATGGCTGACAGGCTGGTCTTCCCCTATATTGTAAATTCGCATTTTGCAACTGATAACGTAGCACGCCCATTTTTGCCCATTGCATTGCGTTACCAGCAGAATGATCTCCACCCATTAGCCTTGCTGGACAGCGGGGCTGACGTGAACGTCTTGCCGTTTCACGTCGGGGCTGAATTGGGCATAAACTGGGAAGAACAGCAGCGGATTCTAGGCTTGGCGGGTTTTACAGAGAAAGTAGAAGCCCGCGGGATAGTTCTTGATCTTCAGATCGGGCCCTGGCCTAGCATAAGGATGGCGTTTGCCTGGGCTCAATTGGAAGATGCTCCAATCATATTAGGGCAAGTAAACTTCTTTCAGCAGATTGATGTCTGTTTCTCTCGTTCACGCACCCAATTTGAACTGGAACTGAATTCAGTTGGCGACTTACAGTGATAGAGTTGATCAGCGCGGAGCAATCAAGTCTATATATTTGATCCGCTACGGCATAAAGGGCAAAGCATAAGTGCCGGATGTCCATCTAGAAGTGAGGATTCCGCTCCCGCAGGTGCAGGCATTCGACACGTTCGTCGGGCAAATGAACGTGTGGTGGCCACGGCAGGGCGTGTTTCCCTTTAGCTTCGCGCCGAAATCCACCCGGCCGCTGAGCATTCAATTTGAACCCCAAATGGGGGGTCGTTACTTCGAGACCTTTGCTGATGGCAGCGAGTACACTATTGGTCACATCAAGTTGTGGGAGCCATCCTCATTGCTTGCCTACAGTTGGCGTGATCCCAGCTGGTCGGGTGATACCACCATTTCGTTGCACTTTTCCTCCACCGGCGCCGGCACCCACGTCATATACGAACAAGATGGTTTTGCTGACGCAGGCGTGCCCAACTTGGCAGCCTACTATCAGATCGGCTGTCGGCAGACGCTTGCCGGCTACGTCGCGCACTGCGTCGCTATGTATGAGCTGAGTCAGTTGGGATAACTTTGAGCGCGGTCGGTCAGTCCAGCAGACCGCCGATGCGCTCGATGATGTAAGCGCCGATTTCAGCCTTGCCGGTACGGTCAATCGAATGCAAGCCGCCATCCATATCGAGCACCACGACGCGGTTGGTATCGACGGCGAAACCGGCATCGTCGGCCGTGATGTCGTTGGCGACTAAAAGGTCAAGTCCCTTGCTCTGAAGTTTGCCAGTGGCGTTTTCCACCAGATTCTCACTCTCGGCGGCGAAGCCCACCACGATCATCGGATAGCCGGTCTCCTGCCGCTGCGTCTTAACTGCCATCAAAATGTCCGGCGTCCGCGCCAGGGGCAAGTTTAATTGCGTATCCAATTTCTTGATTTTCTGCTCTGATATCGTCAAGGGTCGATAGTCGGCGACGGCTGCTGCCATGACCAGGGCGGAGGACTCGGTGACGTTTGCCAGCACAGCTTCCAGCATCGACTGGGCGGAATCGACCGCGACCAAGGTTGCGCCAACCGGTGGGGAAAGATTCCCGACAGCTGAGATCAAGACAGCTTCGGCGCCGGCATCGATTGCAGCTTGAGCGATGGCGTAGCCCTGCTTGCCGGTCGAGCGATTGGTGATGAAACGCACGGGATCGAGTGCTTCTCGGGTGCCGCCAGCAGTGACGACCAGTTTGTGGCCGGCCAGTTCTCCATCAAAGCCGAGGAAGCGCCGCAAATTCCCGACCAAAGCTTTAGTCTCGGGAAGACGGCCAGTCCCGACCAGACCACTGGCAAAACGGCCCGTTTCCGGCTCGATCAGGCGCGCGCCGCGTCCAAGCAAGATCTCCAGATTGCTTTGCACCGCCGCGCTTTCATACATGCCAGCATCCATCGCCGGCGCCAGCACAAGCGGGCAATTGATTGCCAGCGCCGTGACCGAAAGCAGGTCGTCGGCCAGGCCATGCGCCAGCTTGGCCAAGGTGTTGGCGGTTGCGGGACAGACAAGCAGCAGGTCCGCCTCTTCCGCCAAAGCGACGTGGGCGATATGGTTGGGTAAACCGCCGTCGGCGTCAGCGCGCCACATGTCGGTATACACGGGACGTCCGCTGACGGCCTGGAAACTGAGCGGACTGACGAAGCGTTGCGCCGCTTCGGTCATCACGACATCAACCAAGGTGCCGGCCTGGGTCAACTTGCTGGCGAGATCGACCGCTTTATAAGCAGCGATACTGCCACAAACACCCAATATGATGCGCTTATTCTCTAGCAGCGCGATCGTGGTCATGCCAAGCCTTCAGTTCACAATTCAACATAATGTTACACAATCTCCAAGGCAAACAACAGTGTACGGGCGGCTGGTGTTCAAAAGTTGGACTTACTGAAACATGAGCGCTGTCTGCAAAGCAGATATGTGCGAAGCGATCATTTAGCGGAAGCGAAGCGATTATTTAGCGGGAGCGCAGTAGGCAAAAAGCAGGTTAGAGATATTCGCCAAACCAGCCGAATTCTGTTAGAGTTGGCGTCACTCGTGCGCATTTCGCGTAGGATATCCGCAATGCTATCTCGCGCCGACTCGCGGAGGATCATCGTGACCCGGTTTACGCTACTGTTAATCGCGCTGCTTTGCGCCGGTTGCAATCTGAATGCCTCAGAAGTGAGCGCGCCGGCACGCTTTGATGGACCACCGATCATCCACATCGTGGCGCCTCTGCCTAACCAGACATTCCTGGCCGGCACGACCGTCATCGTGCAAGCGCGGGTGGAAAACGCGGGACCGGATCTTGTGCGGATCGCTGTGCTGCTGGACGACGCGCTGCTCGGTGAAAGACTGAATCCCAATGAGACGAGCGCGGCGGTACTGCCGCTGACGATTGACTGGCCGACGAGCAACAGCGGGCAATACAAGATCTCCGTCATGGCGGAGCGCAGCGACGGCACGTCGGCCCGTAAGGACGTGAGCATCCTGGTGATCCCCGATGAGCCGGCCGAACCAATGGAGGAATCCGCCGAAACCACAATCGACGAGCCGGAACCGACCCGCCAAAGCGAACCTGTCGCCGAAGAAGCGACTGCACCGCCACAGATCGACGAAGCTCAGCCAGCAGCGACCGTTCCGCCGCCGACCGAGCCACCTGTGGTCACAGGAGAAAGCCGCATCGCCGGCACGGTGACCCAACCGTCGAATCTGCGCCTGGGCCCGAGCACGGCGCACGACCTCGTCGGCAGCTTGCCCAAGGACCAGGAAGTTGTCATTGTGGCCGTCAGTCCAGCCCGCGACTGGTATCGCATTACCTATTCCGATTTGGGTGATGCCTGGATTTATTCCGAGTTGGTTAGCCCGTCAGCCGATATTTCGGGCGTGCCGGTGGAGACGGGTCCACAAGCACCCTCGCAAGACGGCGTCAACCTTGTGCTGGAAGATCTGCAGCTTGCCGACGCGATAACCTGCAATCAGCCGTTCAGTGTCGTCGCGCGAATCAGCAATAGAGGCACAGTTGCGCCCTTGACCGGCGCCTGGGTCGTGGCGGAAGCAATCCTGGATAACAGTGGCCAAAGTCTGACCGGGCCGGAACCGCCGCAGCTCAATCTTAGAATTCTCCAGCCGGGTGAAGAAGAAAGCCTGACATTCGAGCTGACGCTGACGCTTCATTACGAAGAAGACCAGATGATGCGCGTCACGGTTGACAGCGGCAACCACATTGCCGAAACTGACGAGCGGGATAATATCGGCACCCGGCCATTCAGGCTGGCCCGCGGCGACTGCGGCTAGCGTTTCAACCTAGTGCCGACGGCCCAATCCAGACGTACAAGATTCGCATTAATCGGCGTCCGCTACAGGGAGGCGACAGTCTGTGACTTCGATAATTGTGACTAATGACGATGGCTTTGACGCGCCGGGCATCCTGGCGCTGGCTGAGGCCATGCGCGGCCTGGGCGTCGCTCAAGTTTGCGCGCCGGCGGTCAACCAAAGCGCGAGCGGTCATAAGATCACGCTCTTTCAAGACATCGAGTACACGCGCGCCACAATTGGCGGCGACATCCCGGCCCTGGCTGTGAGCGGTTCGCCGGCGGATTGCATCGCGTTGTCGCTGTTGGGCCTGGTCGATGGGAAGCCGGATATCGTAGTGTCAGGCATCAATCGTGGCGAAAACATGGCACAAGACCTCACCTACAGCGGGACGGTCACCGCCGCGCTGGAAGCAGCCATTCACGGCATCCCGGCCGTCGCCTTTTCATTGTCGCGCCCCGATGCTGACTTGAAGCAAACTTACTCTGTCGCGGCGCAAGTCGCGGTTCCCATCGTCGCTAAGGTCCTGAAACAGGGACTGCCGCCTTACACGATTCTGAATGTCAATGTGCCACCGGTCGACCGGATAGACGACTTGCGTGGCATCCGTCTGACACGGCAGGGCGTACGCATTTATCGCGATTCTCTGGTGAATGTGGCGGAGGGCGTCGTGCGGGTCGAGGGCGAGCCGCCGACCGCCAAGACGGACGAAATCGGCACGGATGTCTGGGCGGTGCATAGGAACTATGTCAGCGTGACACCGGTCCACCTGGATTTGACGGCGCATCAATTCATGGCGAATCTGGCGGCTTGGGACCTTCGTTTGCCCCCTGACAACCTGTAGGGCCGACTCGCTGGGTCGCCCAGCCACGTTACGCTATAATGGTGGACAGTGCCACACCTAAGCTAGCTCCGAAAGGAATCGGCGATGAATATCCTCAAGAGCTTGTTCGGCGGCGGTGGCCGCTCGGATGATCGCGGCGTCTACTTTTATGTGCAGCCGAAGATGTGCAAAGAGATCCTGCGGATACGGGTGGATCCGTTGAATGATTTGTCGCGCGCGGACGATGGCAAGAATTATTGGTGTCGCAAGGTGGCGAGCGCGGCGCGCTGTCCCTTTCAGGCGGAGGTGGAGTTGTACTTTGACAAGAACAAGCGCTTCACTGGCAGCGAAGTGGAGAATGGGACACTGGTGAGTGAGGCGGAGTGGTCAGCTCAGCAGCAAAAGACTAAATCGTGACACAGCATTCAGCGCAAACCTTGGGGTAGGCCATGGCCTCGGCCACGAAGTCAGGGCAATGCCGCGCCCGGTCCACTAGGCTCCGTTTGCTTCTTTATGTTTTGTATGTGGCAGAAACTCAGCGAATATCCGGCGGACAGTAACGAAACATTTCGATTCTGGCATCGTCTGTTCTGGCAGCATTCGACCTGACGTAAGTAATTTGTATAGAAGAGCGACCGACTACCCCTCCTCCGCCGCCACCTGCGCCATCGCGGGCAAGCCAAACGTCCGCCGCACCTTATCCTCGATCACATCCGACATGCGACCATTGCTCTGCAAGAACTGCTTGGCATTCTCCCGGCCCTGCCCCAGCAACTCTTCGCCATAGCGATAGAAGGCGCCTCGCTTGTCGATGATGCCGAGCTCGGTGCCGATGTCAATGATCTCGCCCGACTTGCTGATGCCCTCGTTGAACATGATGTCGAATTCGCATTCCTTGAAAGGCGCAGCGACCTTATTCTTCTTGATCTTGACGCGCGTGCGGTTGCCGACGATGTCACCGGCATGCTTGATCTGCTGGATGCGGCGGATGTCGATGCGCACGCTGGCATAGAACTTTAGCGCGCGGCCGCCCGGCGTCGTCTCCGGACTGCCGAACATGACGCCCACTTTCTCGCGCAATTGATTGGTGAATATCACACAGACATTGGACTGCTTGATGGCGCCGGCCAGCTTGCGCAGCGCCTGGCTCATCAGCCGCGCCTGCAAGCCAACGTGCGTATCGCCCATTTCGCCTTCAATTTCGGCGCGGGGCACGAGCGCCGCCACGCTGTCGATGATGATCACATCCAACGCGCCCGAGCGCACCAGGTGCTCTGTGATCTCCAGCGCCTGCTCGCCGGTATCGGGCTGCGAGACGTAGAGCTGCTGGATGTCCACGCCGATTTTTTTGGCATAAGCTGGATCGAGGGCATGCTCCATATCGATGAAGGCGCAGATGCCACCGCCCTTTTGCGCTTCGGCGGCGATCTGCAGGCAGAGCGTCGTCTTGCCCGAGCTTTCCGGTCCATAGATCTCGGTGATGCGACCACGCGGCACGCCACCGACACCCAGCGATATATCAATCCCGAGGGAACCGGTCGGGACCGTCTCGACCTGCAGATGACTGCCGGCTCCCAAGTTGAAGATCGTGCCGTCACCGTAGCGTTTCGTAATGTCGGTTAAGGTCGCATCAAGCGCCTTCTGCCGGGCTTCGACGTTCTGACTGTCGAAGGCTTGCACTTCCTTTACCGGTCGTCTTGTCTTTGCCATCGCTGCCGTCTCGCTTTATCTAGGAGTCTGCCTAAGTGTAGTGTTTCTACCGCCAATACGCTATGACCACAACTATAGCACTTTTGTTCTAGTCGCGCAAGGGCAGTTCCATGTTTCTTTCCATCGAGATACAGGGCATCGCGAAACGCGGGTCGATGGCGCAGGCTAGCGCGCCAGTTTTCGTAATCTCGCCGCAAAGCTGCTATAGTCCTCGGTTGTACTAGTATCACGTTTTTCGTACGAACAATTTGGAAAAGGGAGATACCCATGAGACTGGTGAAGTTTCTACTCATTCTTCTGCTCCTGTTCTCGGTCGCCTTGGCGATAGCGCAGGATGCAGAAACCATCGTCATCCGCGGCTTCGGCAATATCAGCACCTTCAATCCCGCCCTGAGCAGTGATGGCGCCTCGTTCCAGGCCTTCAGCGTCTTGTGGCCGAAACCATACGAGATTGACCCGGCCACTTCCGCGCCGGTCGAGGGCTTGACGACCTGGGAGATTTCGGAGGACGGTCTGACCTACACCTTCCACATTCGAGCTGACGCCAATTGGTCCGATGGCATGCCGATCACATCGCATGACATCAAGTTCGTCATTGACGCGATCAAGTCGGACACGGTCGCCTCCATCCAGGAGACCGAAGTGCAAGCGGTTGAGGAAGTCCGCGTCGTGGACGACAAGACTTATGAAGTGGTCCTGACGAACCTGGACTGCGCCGCATTCAGTCAGTTGGGCGGCGTGCGCTTCATGCCCTCACACCTGTTCGCGTCAGATTTCAGCGACTTTGCAGACAACATGGTGTCCAGTGAACCGGTCGGCATCAGCGGCGGGCCATACATCCTGGACGAGTGGTCACCCGATGCTTACCAGAGCTACCACGCCAATCCGGATTGGTGGGGCGGCGAGGTCGGGATTCCTTACCTGATCAACCGCAACATCAAGGAGCAGGCGGTAGCGCTGCAATCGATTCAGGCAGCAGAGGTTGATTACACCTATCTGCACGGCGATCTGTTCACGCAAATAGCGGACACGAGCAACTTGCAGTGGGAGATCTTCCCGCAGATGTCGGTCAAGTTCATGGCGCTGAATTGGGTCGATCCGGAGCATCCCGCCGCGGCTTACGACGAAGATGGCAATGCGGTAGAGCAAGTGCCACACCCGATCTTCAGTGATCCCGCCGTGCGCAAAGCCGTGGCGATGGGCTACAACAAGAGCGATGTGCTGGCGACCATGGGCGGCGACCAGGGTGGCACGCGTCTAATCGGCGCCGTCAACCCCGCCATCGGCTGGGCCTATAACAATGACCTGGAGCCCTACCCTTACGATCCCGAAGGCGCGATGCAGATTCTGGAAGACGCCGGCTGGGTCGACGACGATGGTGATGGCGTGCGCGAGAAAGATGGACAGCGCCTCGAATTCACCATCTCTTACAGCGACATCCTGCTCATGTTCGAGACCCATGTCTTGGTCGCGCAGGATCAGCTGAAGGACATCGGCTTCGATGTCACGCTGGAGAAGGTGGAATGGGCGAATTACATCAGCGACATCTATCTGGGTCAGATGTATGACGCCACCTCTATGAGCAATAGCGGCGGCACTGGCGGCGCGCCCGATGCCAACGACTTCATGACGCTGATCGACAGTCGGCAGGATATTCCGGGCAGCGGCAACAATCTGTCGTCCTACGTCAACCCGGAGATTGACAGCCTGATCGATGCAGCGCGTACCGTAGCCGGCTGCAGCACGGATGAGCGCGGCGCCATTTACCGCGAAATCCAGCGCATTGCGCACGAAGATCTGGCCTACGACTGGTCATTCGTGCCCAATATCTGGCAGACGGCGAATCAGCGCGTGGGCAACTTCGAGCCGGCGCCATTCTGGGTGTTCTACGGTTATACGGCGGATATCCACAAGTGGACGATTGAGGGATAATCAATCCCAATCGTGAAGAAACTGTAAGGCTTGTCCGGTACTAGCAGATCAGAGTTGCCATTGCTCCTCTCGGACGTCCGCTAGTGTGATTGAGCATGACACCGATGTTGTACGCAGCCATTTTGGCTGCAATGCGTGTAAGCATGCCGAGTTCACTGTGGGCATTGATGCGATGTAACCCAAAGTTTTGAACAAGCCTGGCGAAGACCGTCTCGATGATTTGCCGATGTTTGCGCAGCCAGCGCATGGTCTTGCCAGGCTTGTCCCCTTTGATGTTGCTAGCTCGTGGGGCAAAGACCTCGGCACCATATTCTAGACGCCAATGATTGATCCGTCTTTCGCCACTGAATCCGCCATCAGCAAGGAAGGGCAAGCTGCGGTCGCGCCCGGCCGTTAGCGCTGGGCTGAAGGATTCGAGACTTGGGATGAAGCGTTGTTTGTATGTTCTATGTTTGGGCAGTGGCGGTTCTATCAGTTGCTTTTCACCCTTTCGGCTACTTAAGAACGCTTCCATCACCCAGCGATCATCTATGTTTGCCAGACCGGTCATCCAGCCGGTGACAAGACCTTTATCGCTGGCGCACAACAGCAGTTGCTCGCCATAGAACCAGCCGCCATGATTGCCGCCGCGTCCCTTTTTGCCGCTCAGCCAATGGCGATCATGGCTGATGGCTTGCCCCAGACTACAGTGCGGCAAAGGCGTACAATCCACCACCTCGTAGACTGCATCGCTGCTGAGAATCTGCCCCAGCTCTTGCTGCAAGCAGACAAAAGCAGCCCACAGATTCCGCACCCGCTGATTAAACTGACTGCGCTTGAGCATCCTCGGAAACCATGATCGACCATAGCCTAGCATATAACGCACTATGCCACGCTCGGACTGCCAGGGCACACCATCTCGCCATTGCGCAGCAATCGCAACGGTCAACACTTCGCTGTCACTCATTTGCAAGGAAGGACCCGCGTGACGCTTCATCCGAACCCGCATTTCCCTTTTGTACCAATCGTCAATCACCACGTATAATGTCGTTAAGAAGGTGTCTAAATCCATGAGTAAGCTCCTTATGTGAGAGTTTGGCACTTACTCTAAATTAGCACCTTCTTTCAATCCGCATTGAAATATTGTCACTCAGTACCGGACAAGCCTTGTAGGGGCGACTCATTGAGTCGCCCTTTTTTGTCCCATTTGGATAGCAGCGGGCGACCTGATAGATCGCGCCTGTTTGTTTCACGTCCAAAGCGCGGACAAGGGACCGGCACTGTCTTTTCTGCCTTGATGCCGGTCTATTTGCTTTGCAATTGCTTGCATCGCTATGACTCGTTAGACGGCAATTGACCGGGGAGTCCCAAACCTTCTACCCGCTTGATTTTGATGCGCGCATCTACAATCTCGCGCATCTGATTTTTGTGAGATTCGTCTTGGTACGCAACACCCACTAAACCATTGATGTAGTCATTCAATTCGTCTTCTATCAGGCTCAAGTCCTCGTCCCCGATGTCCTTTTTTGCACAGATTGTTTGGATAGCATCTTGGAGTTTTTCACGTTGGTACACGCGCTCAGAATCATTGTCCGCGCTTGCCATTGTCTCGCCTAGTCGTTCGGCATGATACTTTACTTCGTAGCACTTAAACTGCCGCATCAGTTTCCTGCGTTTTATGATGAGAACGACGGTATCAAGCATTCAAGCCTCCATGATGATACTAGCTACTAATTTGCGAAAGGTTAGTCTACGACCTGGCGCGAGACAAAACTACTGCTGATAGCGCCGCGGGTCCAGGGCATCGCGCAGGCCGTCGCCCACCAGATAAAAGCAGAGTACCGTAATCATAATGAGGATGCCCGGTGTGAAGACCAAATGCACGCCGCTGACGAAGTAACTTCGTGAATCCGTCAGCATATTGCCCCAGGTCGGCGTGGGCGGCTGAATGCCGACGCCGAGGTAACTCAAGCCTGATTCGATCAGAATCAGATTGCCGGCGATGATGGTCATGGTGACCATGACGATGGAGAAGACATTGGGCAAGATATGTATGATCAGAATGCGGACGTCTGACGCGCCCAGCGCGCGTGCCGCCAGGACATAATCTCGCTCTTTGAGCGAAAGCACCTCTCCGCGCACGAGTCGGCTGGTGCCCACCCAGCCCAGAGCGGCAAGCACAGCCACCAACACTTCGGTGGAAGGCTCCCAGACAGCCGATGCGATCAGCAGCAGAAAGAGCGGCGGGATGGCGCTGAGCGTATTGACCCCCCAGGAGATCAGATCGTCGATCTGCCGGCCGTAGTAGCCGGCGAGCAAACCAAGCGTGATGCCGATGAACACAGTGAGCACGCTGGCGAGGTAGGCGATCGTCAGCGAGACGCGACCGCCGTATATGAGGCGCAAGAATTGATCGCGACCCAGTTGATCAGTGCCGAGCGGGTAGCCACTTTCGCCGGGCTGCTTGAAACGGTTGGGAATGCTGGTGTTGTTGACATCCAGATCATAGACGTTTTCGAAGACCAGCGGCATGAAGACACATATCAAGGTGAAGACGGTCAACACGGAGATAGCGAGGATGGTCAGCCGGTCCCGCCGGATGAAAGCAAGCGCGTCGCGCCAGAAGGAACGGGAATGGCGCAGCGTTTCCGCCTTTTTGAGGCGGGCTATCTTGGACACTTGTGCCATAGCGCTTGGCCTACTCCAGCCTAATGCGCGGATCGAGGATGACGTACATGACATCCGAGAGCAGCACGCCGACGATGAACATCACGGAGGCGACCACCACCGAACCCATCACTACTGGATAATCGCGCGCGAAGACCGCGTCGATGATGAGCTTTCCCATGCCGGGCCAGGCGAATACTTGTTCAATGATTACAGCGCCGGCCAGCACCGTGCCAATGGAAGGACCAAGAAAGGTGGCTACCGGCAGCAGTCCGTTGCGCAGCGCATGACGCAACCAGATCACCCTGGTATTCAGGCCTTTGGCATAGGCTGTACGGACATAGTCTTGCTGCAGCACCTCCAGTATTTGCGTCCTCGTAAAGCGCGAGATGAAGGCAATCGTGTTCAGCGACAATACGAATACGGGCAGAATCAGGTGGCGCAGCGCGTCAACCGGGTCAAAAGCGCCGCGCCGCGTGATGTTTTGCATCCCACTGATCGGCAGCAGATCGAGCAGTACACCGAAGACGATGATGAGCAGCAGACCAAGCCAAAATTGCGGCACGGCGTTACCCATAACCGAAACGATGCGGATAAGCTGATCGACCCAGGTGCGGTGGAAGATAGCCGCAAGCACACCCAGAAGCACGCCGATCATGTAACCCAATACCAGCGCGGGCACACCCAACCTGAGCGTGGCCGGGACGCGCCGCGCGATCTGTTGCATCACCGGACGCTTGTTCTTGATCGATTTGCCGAAGTCGCCACGCAGTATACCGCGGCGGTCACCGGGCGTTTCACCGATGCCGTCGCCATCGAGGTCGACCAGGGTCCAATCGTTGCCGATGAGCCAGTAAGCGTATTGCACAATCGGCGGCTGATCCAAGCCCAACTGACGGCGCATCGCGTCATTGGCTTCCTTATTCATATTGGGTCCCCAGGTGATCATCGCCACCGGATCCCCAGGCGCCGAAAGGATGATCAGAAACGAGAGGATCGTCACGCCAAAAAATGTCGGAATCGCTTGCAATAAACGGCGTTGGAAGTACTTGATCATCGGCGGGATTCCCGCATCGGCAACTATCCATTCATTCTAGCGTCAGTTAGCAAAAACACCAAAATAAGCCCGCTTCTAAGAGACTGTCTGCGAGTATGGGCGCCAAAGTCAAGAATGTTAAGACAAGATAAAGGATCGTCGTGCCCCGCTTAAATGAAGTCTAGCGAACTTTTAAAGCCACGGACCTGCGCGTTAACAGAACTCAGCTAAGCTCAATACTGTGTGAGCCCCGCACATTCCTCGCTCATGTTAGGATTCTCAGGAGAATATAAATCACATGCACAAAGTCCGTGGCATTATTCTGCTGGTCGCATTCGTCTTGGTCCTGGCCAGCGTCTTGGCGGTGGAATGCTACCTTCCCGTTGTGGACCCGCTGGACTACACCGAAGGCGAGATCATCACCGCCGGCAGTTCCACGGTTTTCCCACTGAGCGAACGCATGGCGGAGCTTTGGACTGACGCCGGTGGCGTGGCGCCGTCCATCGCGTCCATTGGCTCAGGCGCCGGCTTCGAACGGTTCTGCGTCGAGGGCGAGACCGACATCAGCAACGCCTCACGCCGGATCAAAAACAGCGAGATCGAGTCCTGCAATGCCATCGGCCGCGACCCGATTGAATTCCGCGTCGGCACTGATGCGCTGGCCGTGACCGTTTCCGCCGCCAATGATTTCGTCACCGATGCCACGTTGGAAGAACTGGCGCTGATTTTCGGTACTGTCAGCATCTGGTCGGATGTGCGCGCCGAGTGGCCCGCTGAAGAAATCCAGCGCTTTATCCCCGGTACCGATAGCGGCACCTTCGATTACTTCGTCGAAGAGGTCTTCGACGGAGATGAAGAACCGATCCTGATCGCAAACCCGCAGCTCTCCGAAGATGACAACGTCCTGGTACAGGGCATCACCGGCAGTCCCTACGCGGTCGGCTTCTTCGGTTATGCCTATTACTTTGAGAATCAGGATATTCTGAACATTCTCCATATCGAAGGCATTGAGGCGAATGAGCAGACGCTTCATGACGGCAGTCTCGTACGCTATCCGCTGTCTCGCCCGCTCTACATCTACAGCGATGCCGGCATCATGGCGGAGAAGCCACAGGTCAACGCCTTCATCAACTTCTACTTAACCCACGTGAACGACGAGATCGTCGATGTTGGCTACTTCCCGGCTTCGGAATACGCATTCTCCGGCACCATCGACTACTGGCGCATGGCAAATGACATGCTGCCCATTGGTGACGCGGCCTTGGATCTGGCAGACCCCGTCGAGGAGAACGATGACGATTAGATAGGCCATGCCTATATCTTTAAGCGCGGGGATCCACCATCAGGGCACGGTGCTTTATCTCCCGCACATTAACCGATTGCGCCGCTTCACATCAGCAGAGTCGAAGCGCTTCACCTACAATGCAGACGTCCCCCTGGTCATGGATGATCGGGGATTTCATTTGAGAGACAATAATGAGTGACCAGCAGCATCCGGGTTTAACACAGCACTTGCTGCAGAAAGATTCCGGACCACTCGAACTGAAACACAGATTCAAAATCCATGAGTTGGCGATCCAGATCAGCCTCTTCGCTTGTGGCTTATTGTCGATCTTCACCACCATCGGCATCATTTTTGTTCTAGGCAACGAATCGATATCATTCTTCACCCGCGATCAGTGGGTGAATACCAACCGCGCCATCTTACGCGACATGGATGAGCACATGACCGTATTCACGGTCGAACCAGGCAAAGCGCTGGAGTCGGTCGCAGAGAGCGGCATCATCCGTGTCGGCCAGGAAGTCATGGAGATCGTCGACTTCCAGAACAACACCTTCGATATTGATGTACTGGGAACCGATGGCGGTTTTCATCGCTTTTGCGCCCGCGAGGTGGAGCTGGCAGCGGAGCGCCCGCTGATCGTCAATGCCAGCCGTCCGATCAAACAGGAAGAGATTGATGCTTGCGCCAAAGTGGACATCAAGCCGATCGCCTTCCGTGTCGGCAGCGATGCGCTGGCGATCACTGTCAGTTCGGATAACGATTTCGTCAGCGAGCTGACCTTTGCCGAACTGCGGCAGATCTTCGGCGAAGCGGACCGCTGGTCCGAGGTGCGACCCGAGTGGCCCGACGAAGCGATTCAGTTGGTCATTCCCGGCGGGGACAGCGGTACCTTCGATTATTTCGTCGAAGAAGTCTTCGATGATGACTCGTCCGCGATGCTGGCAAAGAACCCGATCATGTCAGAGAGGGACAATCAGCTGGCCGGCAGCATCCACCGCAATCCCTACAGCATTGGCTTCTTTGGCTACGCCTACTATCTAGCGAATACGGATGATCTCAAGATCCTGACTCTGGAAGGCGTCGAACCATCGGGCCAGACCATTGAAGATGGAAGTTACGCCTTTTCACGTCCGCTCTTCATTTACAGCGATGCCGATATCATGCGCGAGCATGCGCAAGTCAAAGATTTCATCAGCTATTATTTGACCCAAGTCAACCAGGTGATCGTCGATGTGGGTTATTTCCCGGCATCGACCGAAGCGCTGGCGCAGGCGCGCAACGAATGGATCCGCGCGACCGGCGCAAGCGAGGCGCCGTCGGTGAACCCAGCCGAGGTCGACGGGGCGCTCAGCGCTGCCGGCAGTTCCACGGTTTATCCCTTGACCGAGCGCATCGGCGAGATGTTCGTCGAAGATGGCTACCTGCCCCGCTTCGAAGTTAAGCGTGGTGTGCGCGGGACACATACCATCGCCCCCCACAGCGCCGGCGTGGCGGTAGAATATGATGACCGTCCCACCCTCATCGAGTTTCTCACCAATACCAGTTGGATCCCGGCAATCGGCGAATTCGGCGTCATCCCGCTGATCAACGCCACGCTGATGACGAGTACGATTGCGATGCTGGTGGCGTTGCCGCTGGGCATCGGCGCGGCGATCTACCTCAGTGAATACGCCTCGCCCAGAGTGCGCAATTCTCTCAAGCCGGTGCTGGAAATCCTCGCCGGCATCCCGACCGTGGTCTATGGCTATTTTGCGCTGACATTTATGACACCGCTGCTCCGCGGCATCTTCGGCGTCGAGGTCGTCAATATCTATAACACCGGCTCGGCGGGAATCGTGGTCGGCATCCTGATTATCCCGCTGATTAGCTCGATGAGCGAAGACGCCTTGCACGCCGTGCCGCAAGCGCTGCGCGAAGCCTCATACGGTTTGGGCGCGACCAAGCTGGAAACGGTAATCAAAGTGGTCGTGCCGGCGGCGCTTTCGGGTATCCTGGCGGCATTCATTATCGCGGTCTCGCGCGCCATCGGCGAGACGATGATCGTGGCGATCGCGGCCGGCGCCGGTCCCAACTTCACCTTCAATCCTTTTGACTCGGCCGAGACCATGACCGGGCATATCGCGCGCATCAGCGGTGGCGATCTGAGCTACGATTCCATCGACTACAACAGCATCTTCGCCATTGGTCTGACGCTATTCTTGATGACCTTCATTCTCAATGTACTCAGCCGCGTCATCATCAGTCGCTTCCGGGAGGCATATTAATGGCGGAAGCCCACAAAAGCGCTGAGGCGACAAATCGCGCCGATACCGGCGAAAGCGTGTCGAGCCAGCAGCACTACATGCCGAGCGAAAACGAGTTCCTCAAAGGCCTGGAGTCGCGGCATCGGCGCGGCAACATCGGCCGATTCTTCAACTATCTTTCGATCGGCGTGGCCGGTCTGGCATTGATCGCGCTCTTCTTCAATGTCGCCAACGAAGCCTTCGGCACGATCGGCGTGGTCAACACCATCGAGCCGGAGACAGTCACCGATGGCCGCCCTCTGGAAGCGCTGAATAAGGATGAATTGGCGCTGATCCTTGCCGACCAGGTCGGAGGACGTCTGCGCGTCCTCATCCGCGATACGATCAGCACGGTCGATATCGATCTATTCACCAAATCAACCGTGGCGGAAATCGTGGCTGATGACGATGTCGACCCGGCGATTGCAAATGAGCTGCTGAAGAATATCAGAAAAGAGCGGCAAGCCGCTTTGCTGGCGGATTACGCCGACCACGCCACATTGCGCCGTCTTGTGCTGGAAGAAGTGGTGGAGCAGCAGGTCATCGCCAGCTTCACGCTTTCAGACGCGATCTTCAACTTCGAGGCGATCAAAGCCGAAATTGAAGGACCCATCCTGGACAAGTACAAGCGAAGCCAAGGACTGGACGAGGCGAAGGTTCGCGTGATCCGCTTCTACAGTTGGCTGGACGGCGAATTCCTCACGACGCCTATGTCGAGTACGCCGGCGCTGGCCGGTGTGCGCACCGCCCTGATCGGCTCGGTCGGCTTGATGCTGGTTGTCGTGCTCGTTGCCTTGCCCATCGGCGTCGGCGCGGCAATTTACCTGGAAGAATACGCCGAACACGGCTTCGTCAACCGCTTGATCGAAACCAACGTCCGCAACTTGGCCGGCGTGCCCTCGATCATTTATGGCATGTTGGGTTTGGCGATCTTCGTCCGCGCCCTGGCGCCCTTTTCCAGCGGGCTTGTCTTCCATTACAACTTTGATGTGCCCACGGTCGAATCGGTGATTGAGCGGATTGCGCCCATCTTCAACGACCAAATCAGCTTCGATGGGAGCGCAATCAGCAGCGAGTCCGAGATAGTGGACGCCCCGGCGGCACAAGGGATCGTCGATACTTTCCTCTTCTATGGGACACCGAGCCTAACGATGCTGGGCAATTCCGATGTGCGTGACATATCAAATTCGCTGGCAGATGCCCTCGGCATCGCCGTTGATACAGTGCCAACCCAGGCTAAAAACGACTACGACATTGGGGTCCGCGGCCAATATTTCCGCTTCGAAGTGGCGGCGGATGGCGACATCGGCAGTGAGTTGTACGGTCAGCTGATGACAAACCTGGTACGCATCAACAATTTCGCGCCGAACGGTCGTACGCTGGTCAGCGCCGGTTTGACCCTGGTGCTGCTGATCTTGCCCATCATCGTCATCAATGCGCAAGAAGCCATCCGCGCCGTCCCCTATACGATTCGGGAGGCTTCCTATGGCTTGGGCGCCACTCGCTGGCAGACCATCTGGAACCAGGTGCTGCCGGCCGCCTTGCCCGGCATTATGACCGGCACGATTCTGTCGGTCTCCCGCGCGGTCGGCGAGACTGCGCCACTCATCGTCGTCGGCGCGGCAACCTTCCTGGTTACCGACCCGACCAGCGCCTTTTCGCAATTCACAGCGATGCCCATTCAGATCTATCAGTGGACGGCGCGTCCCCAAGGGCAATTTGCAGATATCGCAGCGGCAGCCATCATCGTGCTGCTGATATTGATGCTGACGCTCAATGCGACAGCTATCGTCTTGCGCAACCGTTATTCGATAAGGTATTGATCATGGCAATTCAAACGCCCGTACAGACCGACGCCGACCTGGTGATGCAGCTGCGCGCTTGCAGCTTCTATTATGGCAGCTTCCGCGCCGTCGCCGATGTCAGCCTGCCGATATACAAAAACAAGATCACCGCCTTCATCGGCCCGTCCGGCTGCGGCAAGAGCACGGTGCTGCGCGGCATCAACCGCATGCTGGAGTTGGTCCCCGGCGCCCGCGTGGCTGGCGATATCATCTACCGCGGCAAGAATCTCTATGATCAGCAGGTCGACCCGGTTGAAGTCAGGCGGCGCATCGGCATGGTCTTTCAGAAGCCGAATCCCTTCCCCAAGAGCATCTACGACAACGTGGCTTACGGTCCCCGTCTGCTCGGGGTCAACAAGAAAAAGATCCTCGACGAAATTGTCGAGCGCAGTCTGCGCGGCGCTTCGCTTTGGGATGAGGTCAACGGCGACTTGAACAAATCGGGTCTGGCCTTATCAGGCGGTCAGCAGCAGCGTCTCTGCATCGCGCGCGCCATCGCGGTCGAACCGGATGTCATCTTGATGGACGAGCCCTGTTCCGCTCTCGATCCCATCGCCACGCAGCGTATCGAAGAACTGATGTGGGGACTGCAGCGCGAATACACCATCGTCATCGTCACGCACAATATGCAGCAGGCGCAGCGCGTCTCCGATTTCACGGCGTTTTTCAATATCCGCAAGACGGTGGACAATGGGCGCGAAACGCGCTGGGGCGAGCTGGTTGAGTACAACGATACCGAGACCGTCTTTAGCAGTCCGGCGCAGCAAGAGACGGCGGACTATATCGCCGGCCGCTTCGGTTAAACGAAGATCTCAATAGCGAAAATGAAAGAGTGCGATCCGATGTGGATGCCCTCTTTTGCTTCTTAGCCGCCAGCGTATGTCTTAGTTGCCGGCGATGTCCAACTCGGCCTGCTGCTCGGCGATCATTTCCGGCGTGCAGCGCAGCGCCTCCAGGAATGCCGTGTCTTCGTCCTGCCGGTCCTCCAGCGGCACAACGACGCCACGTCGGCGAATCGCCTGCATCGCCTGCGGCGATACGCGAACGGGCTGTCCGCCGCTAAGGACGACATCAGCCTCCTGCATTATTGCCGACGATACCTCAACGCCCTGCAGATTTGCCGAATCGAGATTGACACCCAGCAAATTGCCCGACGATACATTGATGCCAGTTGTGGCGACATCCAGATCGCCGCTTAGATGCGCGGTCAGCATACGACCGACATTGACGCCTTGCTCGTAATAGAGCGAGAAACCGGCGCCGATAGTCGCGCCGTAGTAGATGGCGCCCATGCTCGGATGGAAAACAGGCACTCCGTTTTCGTTCGCGATGGTCACGATAATCGGCAATCCCGCGGTCGTCAGGTAGTCAATTGGCAAGACCAAGGCTTCGGCGCCGCGTTCCACCACGCGTTCTGTGGCGGCGCGCAATTCCGACATGCTGGTTATGCCGGCTTCAACGACCGAAATGTCCATCTCCTGCGCCAGTTCTGCGATTCGCTGCGCGCCGAAAGCGCCCGATGCGATGGTTGTCGCATAGACCGTTCCCACGCGAGTCAGATCCGGGTCTTGCAGGCGCAAGAATGACAGCACGTATTCGTAGGAGGTAAGCGACTCGGACCCGGTAACATGATCGGGCTTGATGCAAGAAGCAGCAGCGATGCCGCTTTCGTAGGGATTGGATACCGAGGTGAACAGGACGACCGGCGGATCCTCCATGTCGAGCGTGGCATTAACCGCGACCAGTGCTACAGGCGCATTGAGGGTCACCAGCACATCCACTTCGTGATCCAACGCATGCTCGACCATGAAGTTCACAGTTGGCAAATCAAAGCCCGCGTCACCCCAGACAATATTGATGCTTTCACCTTGGTGGTTGCGGCGTTCTTCGAGGATTCTGTTTTCTTCCGCAGAGATGAATCCGTAGGACTCGAGCAAATCAAGGATGGCGCCTTCGGTAATGTCGAGGCTCACCAGCGAACCGAGGCGCAAAATGGCGATTGTCGGCGGCGCATCATCTTGCGCGGTGACCGGAAACAAGATTAGAAGCAACATGAAAAGCGACACGACGAGCGGTCTGGTTTTCATTGGCATTCGCCTCCATTGCAAAGTCAGTGAACGAAATCGCGCGTTGCAAATGAACGGTCCAATGCAGACTCCACCCGAGCACTGACTAGAATATCGGTTAGATCCTTCATACTGGATAATATTGCTACCGACTGTTTACGTCCAGTAAACAACATTAAATGGTAAATGGCCTGCTGTGCATTTCGGGTCGCTCAGAATCATCTCGCGACCAAATACCTGGCAAAGAATCCCACGCGGCACATCAGGCATTTCATATGGGATTGCCATCTAAACTGCGCCATAATGGTTTCGGCATTTGGTGAAGCGAAAGCGACAGGTTTTGAGCGCAATCAAGCGAATCGGCGTATTGGCGCACCCTTCCCGCCCGGATACCCATCCGGTCGCGCAGGAAATCGCGAAGACGCTTTGCGGCCGCGGCATTGACCAATGGGTACACACCGTTTGGGACGAGGACAGCGTCAAGCAGGATGTAGTGGCTGCCGATATCGTGATGGCGATCGGCGGCGATGGCGCTATGCTGCGCGCCGGTCGCGTCTGCGCCGAACATGGCGTACCAGTGCTGGGCGTCAATATGGGCTGGCTGGGTTTCCTCACTGAAATCGAAAAGCCGGAAGATTGCCCGGCCGGGCTCGATCAGCTGCTCGCCGGCGACTATTGGATCGAAAAACGCATGATGCTGCAAGCGACCCTGCTGGAAGACCGGACCGAGGTCGTCGGCTCCTATCGCGCGCTCAACGATATGGTGATCAGCGGCAGCGTCTTCGGACGGATGGTGCAGATCGCCGCCTATATTGACAAACACTGGGCGACGACTTACAACGCCGATGCCCTGATCGTCTCGACACCGACCGGATCCAGTGCTTATGCGCTGGCGACGGGCGGCCCCATCCTGCCACCAGAATTGCGCAATATTCTGCTGGTGCCGATGGCGCCCCATCTGAGCATGGAACGCCCGATTGTGCTGTCGCGGGGCGCGGTCGTTGACATTGAGCCGACGCGGGAAAACCGCCATCCGGTAGTCCTGACCGTCGATGGCACGGTGGCCGCCGAGCTGCACGAGAATCAGCATATCTGCATCACGTCGGCCGAGCCGGAAAGTCGCTTCGTGCGTCTGCGCGATCGCAACTACTTTTATCGCTCGCTGCTGGATCGCATGGAGCCGCGAATCAACCGTCACGGCCCGCGGCGCCTGACCTTCGATGAATGAGACGGCGAGGCGCGTATGGACGACAACATAACCAGCGTCACTGTCGACGATGAGATTCACTACTGCGCGGTGCATCCGGAGCGCGATACCGAACTCCGCTGCAACCGCTGCGATCGTTATATGTGCGTCGATTGCGCCAAGCGCACGGCCGTGGGTTACACCTGCGGCGAGTGCGTCCGCAACCACGCGGATAAATTCTATCAAGGCACCCTGCTGGACTACGGTATTGTCGCTGCTGTCGGCTTGGTCGGCGGGGCGATCACTGCTGGGGCGACCCTGTTGTTGGGCGGCTTCCTGATCGTGGGCTTCATCATCTCGCCGGCAATCGGCGGCACAGCTGCGCAGATCGCGCTGCAACTCACCGGCAGGCGCCGTGGCCGACAAAGTGGAGTCATCTGTGCCGGTGGCGTGCTGGCGGGCGGCATCGCGGGCGGCTATCTGCTGATCGGGGCCCTTGGTCTCTTTTCCCTGCTCTACCTGGCGTTGGCGGCTTCCGCTGCTTTCGCGCGCTTCAAGATGTCGATTTAGCCGAATCCTACGTGCCATGCTCGAAGAACTGCGCATCCGAAACTTCGCGGTGATTGACCAGCTCGAGCTTCGATTTGGCGCCGGCTTCAATGTTATCACTGGCGAGACGGGCGCCGGCAAATCCATCCTCATTGATGCGGTGGAATTGCTGCTGGGCGGTCGCGCCGACCCCGTCTACGTGCGCGCGGGCAGCGAGCGCAGCCAAATCGAAGGCGTCATCCGACTGGAAGCGCCGGCCCGACTCAACGTGAAGGCGGTGCTTGAGCGCGAAGAACTGGTCGACGCCGACGAACCGCACTACCTGACCATCACGCGCGAGATTCGGCGGCAGGGGCGCTCGACAGCGCGCATCAACGGCATCGCCGTACGCAGTGAAATCCTCAGCGAAGTCGGTCGCGAGCTTTTCGACATTCACGGGCAAAGCCAACACCTGTCCCTCTTTCGCCCGCGCTATCATATCGACCTGCTCGATCGCTATGCGGACCTGCTCGACGTGCGCGCCGGCTTGGCAAAGATGGTCGGGGAATTAACCGCGGTCCAATCCGAGATGCGCCGACTGCGCGACGAACGCGAGGCAATGCGGCGCCGGGCTGACTTACTGCGGCACGAAGTCGCAGAGATCACAGCAGCCAACCTGGACCCCGCTGAAGAAGCGACCCTGGCCGCAGAGCGCAATCGGCTGGCCAATAGCGAGCAACTGGCGCAACTGGCGGGGCAAGCGGCGCAGCTGCTCAACGGCGACGAACGTGGCGCGGGCGCTTCTGCGGCGGTCGACAGCCTGATGGAAGTATCGGCGGCGCTGGGGCGGCTGGCGGGGATCGATGTTGAGATGGCGGCCGACTTTGAACTGGCGGAGAGCCTGGCGCAGCAGTCGCAAGAACTGGCGCTGAATCTGGCGCGATACGCTGATGAAGTCGAACATGATCCTCAGCGACTGGATGAGCTGGAAGAACGGCTGGAACTCATTAAGACGCTGAAGCGGCGCTATCGCGTCGACAGCATCGCCGAGATTATCGCCTATGCGGACGACGCTGCGTCTGAACTCGAGAGCATCGAACACAGCGATGCGCGGCTTGAAGACTTAAATCGGCAAGAGGAGCAGCTGCTGCGCCAAATCGGCGATATCAGCCAGCGCTTGAGCGCGGCGCGCACCGAGGCCGGTGGCGCGTTGAGTACGGCCATCGTGCGTGAATTGGCCGATTTGCGCATGGATCGCACACAATTTGAGGTGCTGCTGGCGCGAGCGGAGCACCCGGCCGGCTGCATTGTCGGTGACAAGCGCTATAAGTTTGACGCCAAAGGCATTGACGATGTCGAGTTTATGCTGAGCGCCAATCCAGGCGAGCCGCTGCGCCCCTTGGCAAAGGTTGCGTCCGGCGGCGAGGCGGCGCGTATCATGCTGGCGCTCAAACGCGTCTTGACGGCGGCAGATCAGACGCCGATCCTGATCTTCGACGAGGTTGATCAAGGCATCGGCGGGCGCATCGGCGCCGTCATCGGCGAGAAGCTCTGGTCGCTTTCGTCACAGCATCAGGTGCTCTGCGTGACGCATTTGCCGCAGTTGGCGAGTTTCGCCGATGTGCACTTTCAAGCGCAGAAGGCGCTGGACGACGAGCGGGCGGCGACGCAAATCCGCTCGCTTGAGCAGGAGCATGATCGCGTGGCCGAGCTGGCGGCGATGCTGGGCGCGGCGGGCGCGGCGGGCATGGAGAGCGCGCGGGAGATTCTGGCGGCTGCGCGGAGTGTGAAGGGGATTCACGGTTAGTTCAAATATGAACTCACTCGTATTCTACGACTTTATGCACTTCAAAGGATTGTCATGCAGGACGTCGAAATTACCTTGAGTAGAGGAAAATTATGGATCGGTTGTCCACCACACAATTGGCTGGTGGACACCGAATCACGTTACAAGAGAATCATGAAAGCAACCTCTTATGGTACGCCAGACGAAACTAAGCTCTGTCTGTATCTTCGTTTTCTAGGAGGCATATCAAGTTCTGGCATACTTGGTTTGACGTTCACAGGATCAAAGGACGATAACCTTGTCTTGAACGTCCCTGTCGCGAAAGAGGGTAGTAGCGCGAATCTTGTCGGTTTGACAGAAAGACTCGCGGAAGCTGTTTTACAGGAAGCTGAGCTAGCGGTGAAATCCACATGTAGAATTGTCTCCGGCGAATTGAATTTCAATTATGCACAGCTACATCCGATTGATTCAAACCCGTTTATCTTTATGCTTCTAACTCGCGTATTGATCTCTATCCTGAATACAGAGCTGCACTTGATAGATAGGGAGACAGTGGACAGAATGGTAGTCAGAAACCGGACATCCATTCTGTCTCGCCGAAAAAGCTAGAAGAAACTTGGAATCCAACCAGTGTAAGATTCCCCGCCAGCCGCTCGTCCATATCGTGTAAGACAAGCAGCAGGAGACAGCGCCATGACAATCAAACACGATGGCGACCAACTTAAGAGCCTGTTCGATTTCATCGAAAACGCGCCCGCCGATGAATCGCTGATCAAAATGGATTGCAACGACTGCTGCGAAAAAATCACGCAGCTGGCGGAGCAAGTGGCCAATGGCGCGGATCTGAACGAGATCTGGCCCGAGATGCAAAAGTTCATGAATTATTGGGGCGATTGCCGCGAGGAATTTGACGCGCTGGTGGCGGTGCTGAAACAGGAAAAAGCTTTGGAGGGCTTCGACTTCTCCGATTTGGACAATCCCTCTCTGTCTTAGCATTCTATTTTTATTAAGAACTCCGGCACACAATCAACGACGAGGTAGTACGGATGAAAAAGGAACGTGTTGTCATCATTGGCTCGGGACCGGCCGGCTTGACCGCCGCTTTGTACACTGCGCGCGCGCAATTGGCGCCGGTAGTGATCGCTGGCAGTCAGCTTGGCGGGCAAGTCGCCATCACGCACGAAATCGAGAATTACCCGGGTTTCCCCGATGGCTTGAGCGGCCCCGAACTGGTCGAACGCATGAAAGAACATGCCGAGAATTTCGGCGCCAAAGTTGAATTCGACCTGGTCGAAACTGTTGATTTTAGCAATGGATCGCCCTTCCTGGTTAAGACCTCGGGCGACGAATACCTGGCCGATACAGTGATCGTGACGATCGGCGCCGACCCGCGCAAGTTGGGTGTGCCGGGCGAAGTGGAATACACCGGCACCGGCGTCAGCTACTGCGGCACCTGCGATGGTTTCTTCTTCCGCGGCAAGGACATCGTCGTCGTGGGCGGTGGCGATTCGGCCTTGGAAGAGGGCATCTTCCTGACGCGCTTCGCCAACAGCGTCAACATCATTCACCGGCGGGACGAGTTGCGCGCCGGCGTTCAGTTGCAGCAGCGCGCCTTCAACAACGAGAAGATCAGCTTCACCTGGAATTCAGTAATTGAGGAGATCATCGGCGGCGACAATGGCGGTGTCAACGCCGTGCGGCTGAAGAACCGCGTCACCGGCGAAGAGACCGTCCACCCGACCGAAGGCGTTTTCATCTTCATCGGGCATGACCCGAACAACGCCGTCTTCGGCGACCAAATCGCGCTGAACGAAAACGGCTATATCATCACCGATCAGCGCTACCGCACCAACGTCGATGGAATCTTTGCTGCCGGGGAGATTCAGGACGAGATCTGGCGGCAAGTCGCGACATCGGTCGGCCAAGGCACCTCAGCGGCGATGGCGGCGATTCAGTGGCTCGAGCAGCATGAGGAGCACTTGCAAGAACTGGTTCCGGTGGCGGAGGCCGGTGGCTGAGGCGCCAGAGAAGGATTCGACGCCGACAGAACCATATTGCCGGAGATCGCGGATCTAGTCCAGCGATGCCGCCGCTTCCAGCACTTCATCATACGTGGTCAGTACGTTAATGCCATGCTCTTCAACGACGTCTTGGCGCTTGAACATGAAGACGGTTTCGCCACCCTACCAAGGCCAGATCTTGTCCCAGGCGGCTTTCCAATCGTCCGCGCGGCTGTACATTTTCTGCGCCGGTTGATCCAACTCCACATCGGCGCGCGGCACATATGCCGCCATCGTGTCATAGTGCCCGAATTCAACTGCAATCGTCACTGGCGATGCCGGCACATAGGGCGCGACCGCGCTCAAATCTTGCAGCGCTTGGTACGCGCCTTCTTCGATCATTTCACGGGCGCGTTGGGGCGCGATCTGGCGCGCCGAATATTTTGTAAGCCCGCGCTTGACCGCCACAGTCGTAAGCCCATCGCCCAGCAGCGCCGTCGCTTCGCGGCAGACAGCATGGTCACCTGTCATCAGCAGCACGGGGCAGCCATAATGCCCGCATAGCGCGGCGTTGACGCCAACCTCGCCGACCAGTTCGTCGTTGAACCAGAGATTGCGGCATTGCGCCGAGGAGATGGTGTGGTTCAAGACGCCATCCGGCGTATTGTTGCGCGCGTGATAGCCGACCATCAGGCAGGCGTCCACGCCCTGTTCCAACGGTTCGGTATAGTCGGTCCAGGTATGGTGCGCCACATACTCGCAAGCCGGGTCGAGCATTCCCTTTAACAGCGAGTTGTAACGCCAATCGCCGCCCGCGTTATGGCCGTCGATGACGATGATTTCAGTCGCGCCCGCCCGGGCAGCGCCGCGCACCGCCGCATTGACCTCGGCTGTGTAAAGCTCTCGACCTTCCGGATACCCGGCCTTGCCGCCGCCAACCTGATCCCAGGTGACGATGCCACTGATGCCTTCCATGTCGCACATGATTAAGATTCTCATTTTTTGCCCTTCCAAACAATTTCAATAGCGGGACTCAAGATTGTACCGTAAAGGTGATGGCGGCGAGCGTTAAGTGAATAACACCAGGAGCAATAGAAATGGGAAGAATCCCCAAACGCGCTCATGACTCAAGGTATTCACAAACATTTTGATTGGCACTCCCCCTTACCTGATGAATCGGCTGCCAGCCCCCGTCGATTGGGAGGACCGGGATCGGGAGTTGGAAAAGCATCGCTGAGGACGTCGTGAGCGGCTTCTAGTGCCGCGACAAAGCGCTCGTTGGAAATCCCTGTGCTGTGATCTAGCCCTTCAGCGACCCCAGCGTCAGGCCCTTAACGATGTACTTCTGCGCAAAAATCGCGAAGACCAGCATCGGCACAATGGCGACGATCGACGCCGCCGACATCTGCCCCCAATTGATCGAGGTGTAACCGCGGAACGAGGCGACTGCCACCGTGATGGTTTGCGCATCGCTGAAGGTCAGCGTCAAGGCGATGGTCAGTTCATTCCAGATCCAGATGGCCGTGAGTATCGCCGTCGCCGCGATGCCCGGCGCCGCCAAGGGAATATAGACATGGCGCAGCGTGCCCAGGTGGCCGCAGCCGTCGATCCGCGAGGCGTCGTCCAATTCTCTCGGCACCTCCTTGAAGAAGCTGCGAATCAGCCAGACGGCGAAGGGCAACGAATGCACTTGATAGACAATGGCCAAGCCAATATGCGTATCGTACCAGCCGATGCGCTGATAAAGCACAAACATGGGGATAATGAAGAGGAACTCCGGCAGCATATATGCCAGCAGCAGCCAGACCCCAAACAGCTTCTTGCCGCGAAATCTGAATCGATGAATGCCATAAGAGGCGAAGACAGCGATGACGATAGCGATGCAGACACCAAGTACGGTCACGTATACCGAATTCATGAAGGCTTCGACGAAACCCGGCCGCTCAAGCAGCCCCAGAAAATGGTCGCTGATTGGCTCGAAGATCAGCTTCGGCGGCATGGAAAAGGCATCGCGCTGCGTTTTCAGCGACACGCTCAGCAGCCAGACGATGGGAAAGAGCGTGAGCAGGATCGCCGCCAGTGAAATCAAATACGCCAGCGCCCGTTCCAGTTGATCACGCTGTGACATGACCACGTCTAGTCCGCCTCCAGGCGCTCTTCAAGCCGCAAATAGATGAGGCTGATCGCCAAGACGATGACCGAGAATATGACCATCACTGTCATCGCTTCACTCATCTGCAAGAAGCTGAAGGCTTTGCGGTAAGCCAGAGTCTGCATCACTTCGGTCGCGATCTGGGGACCGCCGCCGGTGGTGCCGAAAATAATGTCGAAGACTTTCAACGTATCGATCGTGCGGAAGATCAGAATTGTGAACAGTACCGGCCGCAGCATCGGCAGCTTGACGCGGAAAAATGTCTGAAAGCTTCCCGCGCCATCCACCCGCGCCGCTTCGATCGGTTCTTGCGGCAGGCTCTGTAAGCCAGCCAGCACTATGATGAAAACGAAAGCCGTCTGCCACCAAGCATCAACCATGATGACGGTGGCCATGGCCGTGGACGTGGTGCCGAAGAAGGGCGATGGCGGCAATCCCAGCGAGATGAGCACATAATTGACGATGCCGAGCATGGGGTCGAGTACGATTTTGGACATCAGCGCCACGATAATGCCGGAGACCATCAACGGCGTGAGCAGCAGGGTACGAATGATGCTTTGACCGAATTTGAGCCTGTCGACCACCACCGCCAGCGCCAGGCCCAGGAACAATTCAAGCAAGGTGGCGACTACGGCAAAGAGAAAGGTCTGGTATAGAACCTGCCAAAACTCGGCGCTCTTGAAGAGATCGAGGTAGTTGCGCAGACCGACGAAATCGAACTGGACGCCCCAGTTCCAGTTGTAAAAGCTGAGTACGAAGGAATAGACCGCCGGATAGAGCGAGGTAACGGCGAGGATCAGCACCGCCGGCGCGATCAGGTAGTAGGCAAAGTGTCTGCCGGCACGGGGCATATACATGTCCTTCCAGGCGGTGACATAAGCGGGCCAGCCAATGGCTGACCCCTACAGATCAATGTATAGCGGATTTGACATGTAGAGGCGACCCGCTGGGCCGCCCACAGTGGCAATGCCGATGGACTAACTATCCATATCGATGATGCGCTGCTGTGCTTTGGCGGTGGCATCGGCCGGCGCCATGCCGCCATACATGTCCTGAATCGCATCCACGATGACCAGCGCGTACTCGCTCCAGCCTTCACGGAAAACGACGGTCGAGCGCGAGGTTTGCATCGCTTCCAGCACGGTGTCGACATACAGCGGATTTAACGCATCGACATATTCGGCTTTGTCCCAGGTCGAGACACGCGCCGCGCCACCATGATAGGCGCCGATCACCGGCTCGACATCGGCGCTGGTCATCCATTGGATGAAGTACCAAGCCGCTCCCGGACTCTGGGCGTTCGCCGGAATGCCGATGCCCCACATCCAGTGACCGGTCCAGGATGCGCCACCCGCTTCAACCGGCGGCATGACGGCGTAGCCTGTCTTGCCAGCGACCACCGACGCGTCCGGATCTTCAAAACCGGGACCGAACAGGCTGGCGTCAATGAAGAAGCCGGCGCGTCCCTGTTGGAAGAGCAAGCTGGCATCGGACCAATCGAGCGCTTGCACGTTGATTGGTCCGGCGGACATCATGCCGGCGTAATGCGAGAGACCGGCGGTGACGCGCTCATCGGTGAGAACGGGATTGGACCAATCGCCATCGAACCAGACATTGTAAGGCAGCGACATTTCGGCTTCGCCCCAATTGTTGAGGACCATGCCGGTCACGGTGTCCATGATGGTGTGCGAACGGATGCCGCGCATGACCGCACCCGCGACCATGCCGCCGCTGGCCTCGCTGATGCCATGCGCTGCTTCGATCAGCCCGCCCATGGTATCGGGGATTTCGCCATCGAGATACTCATCGACGATGTCCTGATTCCAGAAGAGGGTATAGGCCTCGAAGGAAACCGGGATGGCATAATCCTGCGCGTCCATATCGCCGGGCGGATACTGCGTCGCCTGAGTGAAACCGGCGGGGAAATCGGCGAAGTCATAGTCAGCCGAGGTCATGTTCGAGTCGTTAATGTAAGGGCTGAGCGGATGGATCAAGCCGTTGTTCCATTGGGTGAAGGCGGTGGAATCCATCGGCACCATGTAGACATCCATCACGCCTTCATCGGCGCGCAGAGCGACCTCCATGCGATCGAAGTAGAGATTCTCGGCGAGCGCCTCCACGTTGACGGTGATGCCGGTGGCCGCTTCAAAATCGTCCATGACGCTGCGCATGCCATCGAGCACCGGATGCTCGGGCATCAGAACGGTGATCTCGCTGCCGGCAAATTGCGTCCAGTCTAAATCGTCGTTTGCCTGCGCTGCCGGCATGAGACACAACAGTAGAACCAGAACCAATACGAGCGTTTTCTTGAACATTTCTATCTCCTAAAACTTATCGATAATAAATCACTGACTTGCGCCAGAGTGATTCCCATTCAGCGTCTTAAAGCGTCACGCCTTCATAAGCCCCTTCGACATTCGACCGTACGCGATCGGCGAAGGCTTGATCGATTTCGGCTTCGTGGTAGATGCCATACCACAATCCCGCCTGTCGTACAAAGTCGCGCATATTCAGCAGCGCGTAGCTGACATCATCCCAAGTGATGCCCATCGATTCAGGCCTGATATCGACGCCGGCGCGCACGATCGCAGCGAGCATCTCCCCCGCCCGATCATCGTGCAGCAGCGAGCCGGCATAGATGCCCAGACAGACCGGCTGCCCGTGGATGAATTTCACCCCGGTATGGTATTCGAGGGCGTAGAAGAGAAAGTGGTCGGCGCCTTCAATGTGACGCGGATTCCAGCCGGCATTATGGAAAGCCGCCCCACCCCAGCGGTTCGCCAGCATCAGCGTCCGGATGCCCTTTTCGTTGACCTGGCGGATGTCGTCCAGCGCGTCCATCACCGTTGCCATCTCGGCCTGCGCCTCGTCGACGAGAGCTTGGTCGTAGGGCCATTTCGCCTCGGTTTTACTGCGCGCATCCGCCAGCCGCCAGTCGGCGTGTGCGGTGTGGTAACAGAGGATCTCGCAAATGCCGCTGCGGTTGACCACAGACGGCGCATTTTGAATCACATCGAAGTCGACATAGACGGCTTCCGGCACCGCCCAACAGACGTAACGCACATTGCCCTTGAAGCGCAGACCGGAACGATGGCCGAAGGCGGCGTTGACCGACATCGAGGTCGGCACCTGGAACAGCGGCAGCCCCAGTGACCAAGCGAAGTACTTGGCGACATCAAGCGCTTGCCCGCCACCAAGACCAATGATCGACTTGCACGGCGGCAACTTACTGACCTCTTGCTTCAACTCGTCGCCATCAATCGTGCTCACAAGATATGGACCGGCAAGATTCTCATCGAAGTGATGCGAAAACAGATCCCAGAGATCGTCCATTGTCACCACAAGGTAGGGTTGATGCACGAAATTGGGCAACTCGCCAATCAGGTTGCGGCCGAAGATGGTGGTGAAGCCTGCGCTATTCTGCATGTGCAATTCTTCTGTCCCAATCAGCCTATACAAACTTGCGCGTTTTTATTAACTTTCGTGAGCAGCCGCCTGGATCGTGGAAGCGCAGCGAGGTTTTGACGAAGTGCAAAGATGCGGATCAAGTCACGTAAACATTATAGCGGTTACGATAGCAATTGGCGGCGAAATTTGTCAAGAAATTCGGACGTGAACCGAGAATACAAATCACTAGCGGCGTTGTGATTTGAGCGGAATATCCAAGGAGTTTGAGCATGACTCTACGAATCGCCTTCACCGGCACCGGCCATGCTTCGCGCTTGCATGCGCGCGCGGCGCAGGCCCATAGCGATTTGGAGCCGGCCGCCATCGTCAATCATCGGCCGGACTCGATGGCGGATTACGCGGCGAAATTTGGCATCTCCCGCCAATACGCCAGGGTGGAAGACCTGTTGGCGGACGGCGGCGTGGATATCCTCAGCGTCAACACGCCCAATTACCTGCACGCGCCGCAAGGCATCGCCGCGCTGGAAGCGGGCATGCACGTCATGGTCGAGAAGCCCATGGCGCTAAACGCGGCGGAAGCCGAGCAGATGCAGGCAGCCAGCGCGAAGTCGGGCGCGAAACTACTGGTAGCGCATTGCTGGCGCTTTGACGAAGAAGTAAATTGGCTGAAATCACAGATTGACGCCGGGCGCATCGGTAAGGCCTTGCGCACCAAAGGTAATGGCGTGCACGTCAACTGGGGACCGGAGGGTTGGTTCGTCGAGTCGCGCTATGCGGGAGGCGGGGCGCTGGCTGATATGGGCATCCACGCCATTGATACCGCGCGTTACCTGCTGGGCGATCCGCAGCCGCTGAGCGTGTATGCCAGGCTCTCCACCCAATATACCGACTACGATATTGACGACAGTGGCACGATCTGGATCAACTGGGACAACGGCGCGACCTCGCTCGTCGAGTCGGGCTGGTGGTGGCCGCACGCCGATGGACCGGAGGCCAGTACGCAAGTCTATGGCACGCGCGGATTCGGGCAGCTTTTCCCCACGTTGCTGGAAATCCCCGATCGCGCGGCGGAAGTTGTGAATACGGTCGACCCAGGTTACGCGCCGGTGCGGGAGGAGCATTGTCCGCAGGTGATGTACGATGTGCAGATGGCTTATTTCGTCGACTGCATCCAGCGGGACTGGACGCCGATCCCTGGCGCCGCCGAGGGCTTGGTCAATTTGCAAATTGTCGATGCCGCTCTGGAGAGCAGCCGCAAGGGTGAAGTCGTTTACTTGTGACATGGCGGACAGTAAAACTGATCTACCGGTGAGCTTCGCCAATGGGAGATGAAAAGATGCTGGAAGTCTACGAGTGGTCTGGCGTGGGGTTCGAGCCCTTGGTATTTACCGACGGCTGGCAAGCCGCCCTCCTCAACTGGGAGCCGCTGTTTGACCGGGCGAATCTCGACGAGATCGAGCGCCACGATCACACGGACGAAGTCTTTGTGTTGCTGCGCGGGCAGGCGGTGATCTTCACACGCTCTGATGGCGGGCAGCTTCAGGCGGTCGAGATGCAACAGGGAAAGATTTACAACGTGCCGGCCGGGGTCTGGCATAACTTGGTGGCGACTTGCGATGTTACGTTTCTCATTGTCGAGAACCGCGATACGCATTTGCACGATACAGATATCCGTCCAATCACGTCGGAGGAGCTGGCGGCACTGGATGCGAAGTTGCCGGCATGGGCGCTGGCTTAGCTTTGCTGCCTGGCTTGAAGTCGGCTTGTCAATCATTACGGTTGCAGTGAAACAAATTAGATTGAGTTCAAACTGTTATCGCTGTAAACTGATAATTAGATGCTAGTAACTTAACCAACCTATTCGTAGCGATCGACTGGCATATTAACCCCAAGGAGGAGTACCGTGCAGAGTTTTGCTAGCAAATTCATGAGATATTTCACTGCTGTAGCCTTGTTGTCGCTTGCTCTACTGTTAGCAATGCCTATGCCAGTGGGCGCCGAGGATGGAGTCTTCACCAGCATTCGCGTTTACGACGGCTTGGATCCGGACGATACGGATGAGCTTTACCGCCTTACCGCTGAAGGATTCCTGCAGATTATCCGCGACAGCGAAGGCTTCATTGGCTACTACTGGCTGCATTCTGGCCGAACCGTGCTGGCAATCAGCTTGTTCGAGACAGAAGAGCAAGCTTCAGCCTCAAATGATGCGGCGAGCGATTATGTCGCCGAGCACCTGGCCGGCTTGGTACCCAATCCGCCTTTGATTGTGGAAGGCACGGTCCATATCGGCTTCGTCGAGATGCTGGATGTCATGGGTAACGGCGACGTCAGCAGCCTGTATACGAGCGTGCGGCTTTATGACGAGTTTGAGACTGACAATCTGGATCATTTTGTAAGCACCGTTGAGGATGGTTTCCTGCCTCTTATGAGGGAGACCGACGGTTTCTTCGGTTACTATCTGATGGACAATGGTGCCGGAGCGCTTGCGGCGATAAGCATCTTCGATTCTGAAGCATCGGCCTTGGCATCCAACGAGAAGGCACGCGATTTCGTCACGGAGAATCTGACCGCTTACCTACCCAATGACCCATCGATTACCAGTGGACAGCTGGATATAGCCGCTTTGGCGGCTGTGAACGATGGTGCCAATCTGATCGATGACATGATGGACGACAGCGTCTTCGTCAGCATCCGCGTTTATGACGGTGTGGATCCGATTTATCATGACGAGCTCGTGCGCCTAGCGGACGAAGGATTCCTGCCGATCATGCGCGAAAGCGAAGGCTTCGTCGGCTACAATCTGCTGCCAGCTGGGGACATGTTGGCGGCGATCAGCTTGTTCGACACGGCGGAGGAGGCTTCCGCATCGAATGAAGCCGCGCGCGATTTTGTAGCCGAGAATCTGGCGCCGTTGCTGCCGAACGCGCCGACGATCGCCGAGGGTCAGATTGACGTGATGTATGTTGCGGACGGCGACTCAATGATGATGGATGAAAGCATGAGCTCGCTATACGCCTCCTTGCGCATTTACCAGGTTAACAATATGCAGAATCTGGAAGAGTCGAACAACCTGGCCAAGGCCTACCTTCTGCCTGCTCTGCAAGAGGCGGGTGGTCTGTTCAGCTACTATTCGCTGAGTGACGGCATCGACACAATTGCCGGGCTGAACATTTATGAGTCCGAGGCAAATGCGCTGGCCGCCAACGACATCGCCGCCGCGTTTGTCTCAGACAATATGATGGATTGGCTGCCGGATGATCCGTTGCGGGTCATTGGCCAGCTGGGCGTGGCAGCGTTGGCGGAGATTCACATGGGCGAGAATCTGGTTGAGTGGATGATGGATGGGTAGTCGGGCGGGATGAACTTCGAGCGTAGAAATGGAAAGAGCGCACCATCCGGTACGCTCTTTTTTTGTGCTTTGAATTGCTAGTCAGATTTCGCACGCGTGTTGGCAAAGAATGTAAAGAGTAACTCCGTATTGGGTCTGTATTCGTCTTCAACTTTCCGTATCAAGTTCATGTTCATCAACTTTTCGAGATCGCGGTACAATGTGCGGTCTCCCTTACCTGCGTATGATTCTGCTACGGCGGGTGTTACATATCGCACGTCCTCAAACGCAACACCCTCCTGAAATCTCGGAACGGTCAGATCCAAGGCAAGTCGTTTCTGTCGCTGTTGAACATCCGTCAGTCTCTTGGGAAAACTGGTATGTATTAGGTCATGCCAGATTACACCAAGCTGGTAATTGTAAATCAACAAACATTGCTCGTTCAGCGAATCCCTAAATCCTTCAATCGCGTACTCGATAAATGGCAACAGATTGCCCTTGTCTGGATACGTGCCGTCCACATATTCGCCGTGCGAATCCTGTAACTCTCTCCAGTATCGGTTCACAGTCAAATAATAGAAATTGCTCAAAAGATGAGCAGCAACATCGGGCACGCCCGCCCGCAAAAGAATATCGAACTCAATAAGCCTGGCCATGCGCCCATTGCCATCACCATAAGGATGTATCCAGGCGAAATAGACGTGCGCGGCAATTGCTTTCACAATCTGTTCGGCGGTTTCATGACCGCGCCACCCTGCCGGCTCCTCATTCAGCCATTCGCAGTATTCGCCCATCAAACGAGCGCAGTCTTCGGGGGGAGCGGCGAGATACCGACCCACTTCTACACGGTGACGGCGAAACTCTCCAATGGTAACTTCCTTAGACAAGGATTCCTGGAGATCCTTAAGCACAAGCTTGTGAAAGGTGTGAATCAGCTCGACCGAAAATCTGACGCTTTCACCGCGCACCATATCGTCGTACACAGTGTTAAAGGCATTTACCATATTATCGATCTGCTGTTGCTGATATTCGCGAGATGGTGGCGCTTCCAGTTCTTTGCTTATTATCTTCGCAACTTCGTCTTCTGAAAACGAGTTACCTTCGATTGCAGTCGTACCATGAACGCCCTTTGCCAGATACACGTGCCGAAGCTTGCCACTGTCCGCCGGAGGTATCGGCAAGGACTTGATATGCTCGATCTTGGCTTGTAATTCTCCCAGTTGCAGCCAAACTATCGGCTCCAATTCTCCCAGGTCCGGCGGAAACTTGATAAAAGCATGTGTGTTCATTTATGCATGTTTGCCTCCTGCTTTTGGCAAGTGCATTGACCAAGAATTTGTCCGCTTCTTTGTCCTCCATTGTGACCTCATTTTAGACTAAGTCATTGCATATGTCAAGATTGCAATCGCTTGCCAGAACTAGCTTAACGCGGTGTAGACAATAAATCGTAAGGCTAATGCCCTCCATATTGCCATAGTTTCTGTCCAATGTATTGTCACACAAACGCATTCAGACCCGTCAGCTCCCGCCCGACCAGCAGCAGGTTCACCTCGTTCGTGCCTTCGTAAGTGTAGATGACCTCGGCATCCAGCATCAGCCGGGCAATGTGATTGTCGATCACGATGCCATTCCCACCGAGGCATTCACGCGCCAACTGCGTGACATAGCGCGCCTTGCGGGCATTGTTGTACTTCGCCATCGACACCGTGCCCTCGGTCAACTGACCGTTCTTGATCAGATGTGACAGCTGCAGACAAAGTGTCTGCATCAGTGTCACTTCGCTGCACATTTCGACCAGCTTCTGCTGAATCAACTGGAAGCCGGCTATTGGCTTGCCGAATTGCTCGCGCTCCTTGGTGTATTTCAGCGCCAGTTCAAAGGCGCCAGCCGCCACACCGGCAGCTTCCCAGGCAACGCCATAACGCCCCATACCCAGCACCTGCGCCATGTCGCGGAAGCGGTTGACGTAGGCCAGTCGGTTTTCCGCCGGCACATAGACCTCGTCCAACGAAATATCAGCGTTGAGCACGGCCCGCTTGCCCACTTTGCCCCAGATGTCCTTGATGCTCACGCCTTCGGTTTCGTTGGGGTTCTCGATGACGTAGCCGCCGAAATCACTGCTGTCTTCATCGCGCGCCCAGATAATCAGTACATCGGCGATGGACGCGTTGCCGATCCAGCGCTTCGCTCCGTTGAGAATGAAGCCGACGCCATCCTTGCGCGCTGTTGTCTTTACCTGCGCCGCATTGGAGCCGACATCGGGCTCGGTTAAGGCGAAGGCGCCGATTTTCTCCAGTTTGACCATGTCGGGCAGCCAACGCGCCTTCTGTTCCGCATCGCCCAGCAAGCCGATCGAACCCATTGCCAAGCCAGAATGAACGCCATAGAAGGTGCTGATGCTGCCGTCGCCTTTGCCAAGTTCATACATCACCAAGCCCATCTCGACGAAGTCCAAGCCGGCAGCGCCATGCTCAAAGAGCGCGCCGCCAATGATCGGTAGATCGATCATTTTTCGGGCGATCTCCCAGGGAAATTCGGCTTTCTCCCAATAAGGATTGATATTGGGCAGCACCTCGCGGTCGACGAAGTCTCGCACCTCTGCACGCAGCGCCTTCTGTTTATCCGTGAAGTGCATATCGCAGTTATAGAAGTCGAAACCGGTGTAGACCGTGACGCCTTCTTTGTCCATGACCATAAACCTTCACCATTGTTGATTCGCCAGGAGATTGAGCTTAGCACTGAAAAAAGAGCGAATCAATGTAATTCGCAGTGAGCGAGGTACGATATCGCTCCTTCGGCACGTCTACATGAAATCGTAATCGCTGCCTGGGAAGGCGGACCGGTGTACCGATTCCTCGTCCTGCGCAATCATTTCGGATCCTTCCGCTTGATGGCGCTGCAATTCCTCAGCCTCGCCGGGATTGGTGTCGCTTGGCCCTATCTCAACGTTTATCTCACTGAGTTGGAGTTTTCTGGCACTGCAATCGGCACGCTAGGCAGCGCCGGCGCGATGCTCTCGTTAGTGCTGACTCCCCTGCTCAACCAGATCGCCGACCGTCGCATGCTGCATCGGCGGCTGTTGATGCTCTACTTTTGCGGAATCGCGCTGGCAAGTGTTATCTTCGCCACCTCAAACGTGCTTCTGCTGATCATCGGCGCTGTGGTGCTCTTTCGCGTGACGGTCAGCCCCAGCCTGACGCTGACCATGCAGTTGACGATGACCCATCTAATACGCAGCGGACGAGCGGTCCTGGGGCAGATACGTTCCTTCGCATCGCTGGGATTTGCCGCCGCCAGCTTGCTCGCGGGCCAGTTGTTCGCGCTCGGCGGATATTCGTTGCTGTTTTGGGTTGCCGCGGGATTCGCCCTGCTCAGCATTCAGATGGCGACAGTCTTTCCAGCACGACCCAAAGAAAAGCCCAAGGCCGATGAGCAGCCGAAGGAGCCGCGCAATCGCGGCATCTACGTGCTGGCGGCCAGCCAATTCTTCATCTCGATGGGTACCTACAATGCCTATGCGTTCATCTTCATTTACTTCAATCAGGACCTGGGCATAGCGCCGGCCGACATCGGATTGTGGGCGGCGCTATTGGGCGCGGTGGAAATCCCCTTCTATTACCTGATGGACGGGATCCTGCCCAAAGTCCGCATTCGCGTCGCCTTTATCGTCAGCGTACTCGGCATCGCGTTTTTCACGCTCGCGCTGGGCGCCGTGCCGAGCCTGCCGCTGCTGGCGCTGCTGCTCGTCTTCCGCGGTTTGGTGTGGCCGGGATTCCATCTGTCCTCATTCCAACTGGTCAATGCGATCAGCCATCCGCGTAATGTCGCCACCAACCAAGCGATCTTGCAGGTGACCATGCCGAGCATCTCCCTGCTGCTGACCGGGTCGTTCTTCGGCTGGATCTTCGACAATCTGGGTCCCGGCACCTTCTTCGTAATCTGCGCGCTGGCATGCACGATCGGCGTCTGCATCGTCATCGCCGGCTTCCGACTCTTCGAGAGTAGTACCGTGACGAAGGCTGCCTGAAACGCGCAACGATGTCGACATCTGACATCGGCCGTGCTATACTCGCGCCCTATTGCAATTCACAAGAATCAACAACCCGCCGTCACTTTCATGAGGTCCGCGGCAACCGGCGTCGCCTCGACCATCGCAGCGTAAGGGATTTTCTTTGTCCGTTTGAGAGGATGGCCGATGGCCGGGCGCGCAGGAACAGCAAGTTCGATCGGGCAAAGACGACGCGATTTGTTGTCCCCAACAGATCGGGAGCGGCTGGGCAAGCTCTGGATGCGCATCCGGCGCAATTGGCAACTCTACGTCCTGCTTATTCTGCCGCTCCTTTGGCTGATTGTCTTCCGCTACGCCCCCATGTACGGCGCGCAGATCGCTTTTCGTCAGTACTCGCCCGCCTTTGGCATTGACGGTAGCCCCTGGATAGGCTGGGCCAACTTCGAGCGCTTCTTCAATTCGCCGAAGTTCGAGCCGGTCATCATCAATACGCTGGTGCTGAGCTTCTATTCCCTGATCGCCGGCTTCCCGATTCCGATTATCCTGGCGCTGAGCTTGAATCAGGTTCGGACGCGCATGTTTCGCAACAGCGTGCAAATGATCACCTACGCGCCTCATTTCATCTCAACGGTCGTCATCGTCGGCATGCTCTTTCAGTTTCTGCATCCGCGCGTGGGCTTCACCGCCTCAATTGCGGCGGCGCTGGAACTCAAGCCTCCGAATTGGATGGGCGACCCACTGGCTTTCCACCATATCTTTGTTTGGTCGGGCGTCTGGCAGGAGATGGGATTTGGCGCGATCATCTATCTCGCCGTGCTCTCCACCATCGACCCCGCCCTGCATGAGGCAGCCGTCGTGGACGGCGCTAATCGCCTGCAGCGCATCCGATTCATCGATATTCCGGGGCTGCTGCCGACCGCGATGGTGCTGCTGGTCTTATCCACCGGGCGCGTGCTGGAAGTCGCCTTTGAGAAAGTCTATTTGATGCAAAGCCCGCTGAATCTGGGTGTGGCTGAAGTGATTAACACCTACGTTTACAAGGTGGGTTTGCTCTCGCCGATTCTGGATTTCTCCTATTCGACCGCCATCGGGCTGTTAAAGGGGATCGTGGGTTTGCTGCTGTTAATCACGGTCAATTACGCCGCGCGGCGTTTGACCGATAACAGCGTCTGGTAACGCACAAGGCGGAAACAAAGATGACGGCACTATCGAATTACGAGAGCAATATCAACAAGGTCAACGAGTCATCGGTAGACCGCGTCTTTATGTTCTGCAACGCGTCGATTCTGGTCGTGATCACCGTCGCGATTCTATTGCCCTTGATATTCATCGTCAGCGCCTCATTCAGTTCGTCGGAAGCGGTGATCGCCGGGCGCGTGAGCTTGTGGCCGGTCGACTTCAGCTTGCAGGGATATCAGACCATTTTTGAACACAAGAAAGTTTGGGACGGCTTCGGCAACTCCATGTTTTACACGGTTTTCGGCACAATATTCAACGTGTTCATGACCATCATCGCGGCTTACCCGCTGTCGCGGGACGACCTGGTCGGACGCCGGGTCATCACCATCGCTTTCATATTCACCATGCTTTTCAGCGGCGGTTTGATCCCGACATTTATGGTGGTACGCGATCTCGGGCTTCTGAATACGCGGGCCGCGATGATCTTGCCGACCGGCATCGGCATTTTCAACCTGTTGATCACCATCACTTTCTTCCGCACGACGATACCGCCCGAATTGATCGAAGCGGCACGCATAGACGGTGCCAACGACTTTCGCACTTTCGGCAGTATCATCCTGCCCTTGGCGCGCCCGATCATCGCCGTGCTGACGCTATTCTACGCGGTCAACCACTGGAATTCTTATTTCAGCGCGCTGATCTATTTGAAGGATCAAGAACTGTTTCCCTTGCAGATTGTACTGCGCGAGATTCTGATTGAGAATTCGATTGATGCCTCGATGCTGATTGATATTGAAGATCTGGTCGCGCGAGAGGGCTTGCGCGAGCTGTTGAAGTATTCGCTGATTGTGGTGGCGAGTGTACCGGTATTGATCATCTATCCCTTTGTGCAGCGGCACTTCGTCAAGGGCATGATGATCGGCTCAGTGAAGTAGTCGCTTGGAATGTCAGGAATGGTGTTCGTTCCCGCGAAAGCGGGTTTATATTCGCATACGTAAGGAAAGGTGAAGTCATGTCCAAGAAAGTCAGTATTTTGCTTTTGTTCATCTTGCTGTTGAGCTTGTCGTTCACGGCAACCGGTCAAGATATGGTATCGGCACCGGGCGAGTTTCCCATCGTCGAAGAGCCGATCACCCTCGATGTCTTGATGCTGGGTCATGCCATTGTGGAAGATTTCTCCACCAATACCTTCACCGAGTGGTATAGCGAACGCACCGGCATCCAAGTCGACTTTTCTATCGCGCCGCCCAACGAAATGCAGGAAGTGCTCAGCCTGACCATCGCCAGCGGCGACCTGCCGGATATCATCGTCGGCTTCACGGTCGATCCCTCGACCCTGGCGCTCTTTGGTCCGCAGGGCTTGTTCCTGCCGCTCAGCGATTTGATCGAAGAGCAAGGCCACTTCATTTACGAAGTCTTCGAGACATCGCCGCAGGTACGCCCGCTGATCACGTCGCCTGACGGCGAGATCTATGGCTTGCCGCAGGTGAATGAATGCTACCACTGCTTCTACTCGCAACGCGCCTGGATCAATTCAGATTGGCTGGAAAACGTCGGTATGGTTGTTCCACAAACCACCGACGAGTTCATTGATGTCTTGACCGCATTCAAAGAGCAGGATGCCAATGGCAATGGCGATCCGAACGATGAGATTCCGCTGGCGGCAGCCACTACCGGCTGGAATGGCAACATCGATGGCTTCTTGATGAATCCCTTTGTCTTCACGGAATTCAAGGGCAGCAATCAATTCTTCCAGATCGAAGACGGTGCGGTTTCCACTACGGCGACGACTGAGGGTTATCGGGAAGGCCTGCGCTATTTGAACACGCTGTTTGCAGCCGGGCTGTTCGGCGAAGAAAGCTTCACTCAGCCGATGGATCAGATCAAGCAACAGGTAGAGGGCGGCGACGCGCCGACGATCGGCGTCGTCATTTCAGGCGCACATCCGAACTTCGCCAATATTGGTGGCGATCGCTGGCTGAAATATGTCGCGGTTCCCTCTCTGGAAGGACCGACCGGACTGCGCCAGGCGCCCTTCAATCCCTGGGGTGTTGGCTCGGGGCAGTGTGTGATTAACGCTCAGACGGAGCATGCGGAGGCGGCCTTCAAGTGGTGTGATGGCTTGTACGACCGCGAGACCACTTTGCGTTCGGTCTTTGGCGTACCGCAGTGGGAAGCAGAAGCCGCGGGTGAAGACGGGCAATGGCGCTGGGCGGAAGAGGGCGAGCCCGCGCTAGGTCCCGAGTTCGATTCGATATGGCGTCGCTTGTCCACATTTGGCACCCTGCAAAACGTCCACTGGGCGCAGCGCGGACCAAGCTACCGTCCCAATCACTTGCGTTTGGGCGAGGTCCGGCGCGATGATGCCGCCGGCCTGGAAGTTGTGCTTTATGAGCAGACCAAAACCGCATACGAGCCCTACGCCCGCGATATCGCCGATGTGCTCCCGCCCTTGGCATTCACCACAGCACAAGCGGCTGAAGTCACAGAGCTGCGTTTGGCCATCACTGATTTCGTAGCGCAGATGACAGCGGAATTCGTTCTGGGCCGGACTGATCTCGACAGTGGCTGGGATAATTTCGTGGCCACGCTCGAAGCCTTGGGCGTTGACCGTGTCGCCGAGATTTATCAGGCGGCATACGACGCGCAGTATGGCGGGTAGGAATACCCCCACCCTAAATCCCTCCCCCATAAAGAGGGAGGGACTTCAACCCCAAAAAAAATACTCCCCTTCCCTCATTTTGGGGGAAGGGGTTAAGGGATGGGGGCCAGCCATCGGCTGACCCCTACAACACCACCTGAAACAAGAAAGGGCGGCCTGGCGGGTCGCCCTATTGCATATATGGCAAGGTAAGCGTTATAGTCAGATATGTGTAGTGAACCTTATGAAAAATTCCGGGACCAAACCATATGAGTAGCAGTCCCAATATCCTCTTTATCGTCGCGGACCAGCACAACGCCCCCCAGAAACTTTGTTCTAAATCCTAGCTGGCAGCAGCGTTCACGCTGCTTTTCTCGCTGTGTCGCTGCCTTGCGGCGCAGTGTGAAGTTTTTTGTCTATGCCTGGAATCATCGGCAACTTTATCGCCAACGCTACCCTGATTATCCTGCTCACATCACTGACTTTGCAAACTCATGATATTCACCATTCCCAAAGTGCTGGGGCACAAGGGGCGCCCGGATGCGCGGACGCCGCATCTGGATGGCATGGCGCGCGAGGGACTGCGAGAGTTGCTGAAGTATTCGCTAGTGTGCCGGTCTTGATCATTTATCCCTTTGTGCAGCGGCATTTTGTCAAAGGCATGATGATCGGCTCGGTCAAATAGGCCGGCGCCAAGACAGGAAAAGAAGGTCGGCTATCGAGTATTTCCGTCCGCAAATCACTACCTATAGATAACACTAGAAAGGATATAACCATGTTTAGGAGAATTCTCGTATTGCTAGCGCTCTTGCTTGCGCTGTCCATGCCATTCACGGCGGGCGCGCAAGAGATGGTATCGGGACCGGGTGAATTCCCCATCGTTGACGAACCGATCACCCTCACTATCTTGCAGGCCGGCAGCGCTGTTGTGGAAGACTTCCCCACCAATGCCTTCACGCAATGGTACAGCGAACGCACGAATATCAACCTCAACTTCGATATCGCGCCGCCCAACGAATTGCGGGAAGTGCTCAACCTGACCCTCGCCAGCGGCGACCTGCCGGATATCATCGTCGGCTTCACGATTGATCCCTCGACCCTGGCGCTTTTCGGTCCGCAAGGCCTTTTCCTGCCGCTCAACGACTTGATCGAAGAACATGGCCATTACATCCACCAGGCCTTTGAAGGCTCGCCGCAAGTGCGCCCGCTGATCACCTCGCCCGATGGCGAGATCTACGGACTGCCCTATGTCAATGAATGCTACCACTGCTTCTATTCCCAGCGCGCCTATATCAATTCGGATTGACTGGAAAATGTCGGCATGGACGTGCCGCAAACCACCGAAGAGTTCTTTGATGTGCTAATGGCTTTCAAAGAGCAGAATGCCAACGGCAATGGCGACCCGAACGATGAGATTCCGCTGGCAGCGGCGACGACCAGCTGGAACACCAATATCGATGGCTTTTTGCTGAATCCTTTCGTCTTGAGCAATTTCCCCGGGCAGAATCGCTTTTTCGAGCAGAACGACGGCGTGATTACACAAACCGTAACCAGCGAAAGCTACCGAGAAGGTCTGCGCTGGCTGCGTACACTATTCGAAGCTGGGCTGTGCGGCGAAGAGAGCTTCAGCCAGCCGGCCGATCAAATGAAGCAGCTGGTCGAAGGCGGCGATGCGCCGAGGATCGGTGTAGGGATAGGCGGTTATCAAGGGGTCTTCGCCAATATCGGCGGCCCCCATAGGAAGAAATATGTCGCCATTCCGTCCTTGGAAGGACCGACTGGCCTGCGCCAGGCGCCCTTTGCTCCCTGGGGTGTGAACTCGGGGAGATGTGTGATCAATGCGCGGACGGAGCATCCGGCGGCCGCTTTCAAATGGTGCGAAGGCTTGTATGAGCTCGAGGCGTCTCAGCGTTTGGTCTTTGGATATCCGGACTGGGAAGCGGAAGAGCTAGGCGTCGAAGCACAGTGGCGCTGGGCGGAAGAGGGAGAGGTCTCGCTGGGTGGTGACGATTATCCAGCGATCTGGAAGCGCCTTTCGACCTTCGGCACGCTGCAGAATGTGTACTGGGCGCAGTTAGGACCGAGCTATCGCCCCAATGCCCTGCGCTTGGGCGAGGTTCGCCGTACTGATGCCGCTGGCTTGGAGGTCGTGCTCTATGAGGGGACCAAAGCCGCATACGAGCCTTACGCGCGCGCTATCGAGGATCTGATCCCGCCACTGGCTTTAACCAGAGCGCTAGCGGCGGAAGTGACCGAATTGCGCTTGGGCATCACCGACTACGTGGCGCAGATGACGGCGGAATTCGTGCTGAGGCGGCAGGATCTGGATGCCGGCTGGGATAACTTCGTCGCCACGATAGAGGCACTTGGCATCGACCGCATTGTCGAGATTTATCAGGTCGCGTACGACGCGCAATTCGGCGGGTAGGAATACCACGAATATCAGCGTCATGAGCGAAGCTAGCAAGTACGGGTCAGCCACCGGCTGACCCTTACAGCAAAGATCATAATCTGTAGGGGCGACCCGGTGGGTCGCCCTTTTGCATATATGGGTCCAAGGTATGCGTTACAATTCGCCATGTGTAGCGAACCCTGTAATTGAGTCTTGGACCAAACCATATGAGTAGCAGTCCCAATATCCTCTTTATCGTGGCGGACCAGCACAACGCCAAAGTGCTGGGACACAAGGGGCATCCGGACGCGCGGACGCCGCAGCTGGACCGCATGGCGCGCGAGGGCTGCCGCTTCGATAATGCCATCACGCAGAATCCCATCTGTACGCCCAGCCGCGTCTCATTCCTCAGCGGGCAGTATCCGCACAATCACGGCTACTACAGTTTAAGCGGATGTAATCCGGGCGGGCTGCCAAATATCTTCGGGCACTTTCGCTCAGCCGGTTATTTCACCGCGGCGATGGGCAAAATCCACTGTCCGGAATATTGGGTGGAGGACGAATGCGATGTCTTCCACGAGAGCAACTCCTGGCAGGCCGGCAGCGTGGTTGGGCGCTCAGCGGACTACACGCGCTTTTTGCGCGAGCGCGGCGTCGAGGAGCTGGAAGATCACATCCTGCTGCCCGAGTTCGGCGATCGTGGCCGGCAGTCGGTCGATAGTCGTCCCAGTCCGCTGGCATTTGACGAGTCGCAGGAAGGCTGGCTGGCGGACACGGCGATCAGCACGATGCAGACGGCGGTGGCGCAAGAAAAGCCATTTCTGCTGCACGTCAGTTTTCCCCGTCCGCATCAATGTACAACGCCTTGTCAGGAGTTCTGGGATTTCTACGATACGACCGAGCTAAGCCTGCCGCCGAACGCCGATTACGACTTGGCTGGCGCGAACAAGGCGCCGCACATGGTGGCATCGGCGCAGCGTTGGCGCGAAACTGAGTGGCAGCTTTTCGAGCCGAAGACCTTTGAAGCCGGGCGACGCCGTAAACTTCATGGCTACTTGGGCGCGGTCAGTCAGGTGGACGCCGCGGTTGGGCGACTGCTGGATTACCTGCGCGACAACTCTTTGGATGAAAACACCATCGTCGTCTACACATCGGATCACGGCGATTATGCGACCGAACACGGCATCATGGAGAAGGCGCCCGGCATCTGCAGCGATGCCATCACGCGGGTGCCACTGATCTTTTGGGCGCCCGGTCGACTTGAGGCGGGCGGCAGCGTAGACGATATCGTCGAACTGGTCGATATCTCGAACACATTCTGTGCACTCGCCGGCATCGACTTGATGGAAACGAGCGACGGACGCGATCTCTCTGGGCTACTCGCGGGCGAGACGGCGGAACACGGGCGCATTGGCGTGACCGAATTCGCCTGGAGCAAGAGCCTGCGCAAGGGCAATTATCGTCTGGTGCACTATCCGCGCGCCTTCTTCCCCGAAGAATATCCCGACGGCTTCGGCGAGTTATACGACCTCGACGCCGATCCCTGGGAAATGCGGAATCTGTACTTTGAATCGGATTATCAAGATATCGCCGCCGAGCTGCGCAGCGACCTCATGGAATGGCTGATCACGTCGACGCGTCCGCGCACGGTCAGCGGGGTGAACTCGTCACGTTTTGACACGCCGGAAATGAACCGGCAGCGCATACAACGCTACCAGACCGTGGTCAATCTTGACGGCAAGATCAATCCGAACTTGCTGCGCTCGGTGAAAAATAAGAATCATCTGTAGTTGATGCGCCGAGTCGCAATCCATTTATAGACTTCGCTATCTTTCGGGTAGTTGCCCCACTCAATTACGGATGTTATCCTGAGCTCCATAGCACTTGACATCGGTGGAGTCTGATTTATGTCGGGACACATCGTGCTCTGCGTCGATCTCGGCACGCTCGGGATGAAAGTTATCGCCGTCGACGCGATGACCGCCACGGTCGTCGGAACAGCATCGGCGCCCGTCGAGAACCTATCGCCAGCAACCGGCTATCTGGAACAAGTACCCGAAAGATGGTGGGAGTCGCTTTGCCAGCTGACGCGGCAACTGCTGGACAATCACGACATCGCCGCGGAGTCAATCAGCGCCATCGGACTTTCCGGGCACATGCACTCGATTGTGCCGCTGCGCGCGGATGGGTCGGTCGCGCATAACTGCATCGTCTGGGCGGATACACGCTCGCAAGCGCAAGCCGACTACATCGCCACGCACTCCCGGACGCCGTTATGGAATCCCGCCATCGCCCCCTTCAGCATCGCCAAGGTGCTTTGGCTGCGCGAGCATGAACCCGAAGTGTTCGGCGAAGTCGCTTATTTTCTGTTTTCGAAGGATTACCTGCGCTATCGCATAACGGGTGAAATCGGCACCGACTACGCGGACGCTTCCGGCTCGCTAATCTGGGATTTCGCGTTGCGTGAATGGGACCGCGTCTTGCTGGCGGAACTCAATGTGCCGGCTTCCTTGTTCCCGCCGGCGCATTCTTCCGCGGAGGTGGCGGGCACGCTGACGGCAAATGCGGCGCGCGACCTGGGTTTGGCACCGGGAACAGTCGTTGCCTACGGCGCTGGGGATGCCGCCTGCGCCGTGGTCGGGTCGGGGGTGCCCGATCGCGATACGCTGATGATCAACGCCGGCACTGCCGTGCAGATCATCGAAATGCAGGACAAGCCAACGCCATTCAATACTGAGACCGCTGTTCGATACCTGTTTGAACTGGGCGTGGACCGAGCGACTTTCGCCATCGGGGCACTCAACAGCGCCGGACATTCGCTGGATTGGTGGCGCAACTTGCTCAATCCGGGCATGTCATACGACGAATTCAATGCGCTTGCGGCGGGGGAACCGTCGGCAGCCGACGGGCCGCTCTTCCTGCCCTACCTGCAAGGCACGGGCACGCCCTACCTGCTGGATGGACCCTACGGCAGTTTCACGCAGCTCTCCGCCACCGCCGACAAACGCAGCCTCACCCGCGCGGTGATGGATGGCGTCGCCTTCGGCATCAAACTTTGCGCCGAAGCTTTGGTCACTGCCGGAACTTTGCCAGACAAGAAAATCTTGTTCACTGGCGGCGTGCCGAAGAGCCCGCTCATGCGCGCGATCCTGACCCATGTCTTCGCGGGTCAGGTAACATTCCGCGGCTTCTCCGACATGTCGGCTCTGGGCGCGGCGGCACACGCGGCGGTGGCGGTTGGCATCAGCGCCGATGCCGCTGCTTTTCTGGCAGACTTCGACTACGGCGAAATCACGCCGGCGCCGAATCCCCTTATGCAGGCGCGTTATGCAGGCACGTATGCGCGTTACAAGGAATGGGCGGATCGGATCACAAACGTTTAGATCTCAACCGGTGGTCGGACGCCACTAGCCGTCTTGAAGTTCTGCCAAGCGGGCGCGCGGTGCTGGGTGGATGTGACAGTCGCGACGGATGCCAAACGATCCGCAGGTCGACTTAAGATTCGCTTTCGAGGTTGGAGGGTCCAAAGCCATGTGGCAGCAGCTCGGCCAGCGTTGTGGTTAGGTGGACCTTGCCATCCAAGTCAGCCAGTATCACTCGCATTTCGGGCGAAAACTCATACATCATCTGCCGGCAGACGCCGCAGGGCGAACCGGCGTCACGCGTGGCCACAGCCACTGCGGTAAACTCGCGATGCCCTTCGCTGACCGCCTTGAACAGCGCCGTGCGCTCAGCGCAGACTGTCGGCGTAAAGCTGACGCTCTCGATATTGCAACCGCCGTACACCTCCCCGCTTGCCGTCAACAGCGCCGCGCCAACCCGGTAATTGCTATAGGGGATGTAGGCATGTTCGCCCGCTTCGATAGCGGCTTCAATCAATTGGCGGTCGCTTAGTGCGGGCATGCTATTCTCCTATTTCGTCGAGGCGGAGACTTTATCGCTGTCAAGGATGCCGCCGTTAGTCGCGCGCTCGACATCAATTTTCTCCGGCGCAATCTTGTGTACCTTGACCTTACGAATCCGATGACCGTCGATCGATAGCACGGTCATGCTCAGGATGTCGGTCTTGATCGTCTCATTGACGTTGGGCACGCGACCCAGCGTCAAATAGATATGGCCCCCCAGCGTATCGGCATCGCCGGTATCGATTGAGCATTCCAGCAGATCATTGAGATCATCCAGGTCCATGCTCCCTTCGATCAGGTAGGTGCCGTCACCGACGTCACTGTATTCTTCTTCCTCACCGAAGTCGTATTCATCGCGGATATCGCCGATGATCTCCTCGATCAGATTCTCGATAGTGACCAATCCAGACGTGCCGCCGTATTCATCGACGACGATCGCCAGGTGCACGTTCTTTGCTTGCAATTCCTTGAGCAGCGCATCGGCCCGTTTCGTCTCGGGTACGAAGTATGTCGGGCGAATGAGGTCGCGGATTTGCTGGCTTTCCAGGTCAGCGCGGTTTTCCAGGACGGTCAGAATATCTTTCGCGTAGAGCAAGCCAATGACATTGTCGATGCTGTCTTCGTAGACCGGTATGCGTGAAAAGCCGGATTCGACGAAGGCGGAAAGCGCAACCATGATCGTATCGCTTACACCGAGGGCGACGATATCAATGCGCGGCGTCATCAACTCGCGCGCTGTGCTTTCGCCCAATTGCAGGACCGAAACGATCATATCCTTTTCTTCGTCTTCAAGGATGCCGCCGCTGTGGCTCTGATTGACCAGCGTCACGATCTCCTCTTCGGTGACCAGGTTGACCAGGGGCTCGCTGCCAAAGAGGCGCGATATCAGACGGCTCAACAGCAGCACAAATGCCGTCAGCGGCGAAATGACCATGAGAAGCAGGCGCATCGGCGCGATTGACAAGGGCAGCAGGTTGTCCGCATAAGCCGACCCCAGCGCTTCCGGAACAAGATCGCCGATGACCAGCGAAACACCCGTTCCCAGGACGACCGTCACGACCACCAGCAGCAGGCGCGCCGCGGCATCGCCCCCGCCGAATGGTTCGACCACCAACAGCACGAGCACGACCGCAATGGCAAAGCGCGTCAAGATGTGCGTGATGCTGACGGTCATATTGAGTCCGAGCGCGTCATCCGTCATCGCGAGGAATCGCTGCGCTGTGCCGTCGCCATCTTCGGCGCGTTCCCGCATTGCCGAGCGGGAAACACTTTGCAGCGCCGCGTTCATCAGGCTCACAACGCCGTGAACGCCGAGCGCGAGCAAGAGCAGCGCGACCAGAGCTGTACTCTCGTCCATCAATTGCCTTTCCTGAAACTGAACGGGGGAAAAGCCAAACCAGCCGGACAAGAGTCATGATCGGCTCGGGGTAGTTTCACTATGTGCGTGGGACTCCGGGAGGGAGGCTCGGGCAGGTCGTCCACTGCTTTTTCAAAACTCTATTGACACAGTGGCGCGAGTGTACCACATCAAAATACGCAAATGCAAGTCCATCGGCATTTCAGGACAGCGGCGATCCGTCCCAGCTGTAGCGCGCCGTCCAGCCGAGCAAGCGCTCCGCCTTGCTGCAATCGACCGGGCTCATCTGTCCGCGTATATGGTCTGCAATGGGATAGTCGCCGGGAAAATGCCGCGCGAGCAAGTCCTCGATGTTGTCCGGCCGGTAGATATCCGGCGCGCAAATATAGAAAGCTTCGTGACCCGGCGCCTCGTACTCCACTGACAGCCGGCAAGAGACGGCCACATCGCGCACATCGACGTAGGTCCAGAACGCGCCGAAGGTAGATACATCGTCGGTCGGCGCCTCCCGCGCCTCGCCTAGCCAGCCATGTGCCGTTTCGTCAACAACGAAGGTGAAACGCAAACTGATCAGCGACATGTCCTGTACGCGCCGCAGGAAGCCTTCCGCCAGTTCTTCGCCAATCATCTTGGACAAGCCATAGCTGTCTTGTGACAGCAGCGGATGCGCTTCATCGATAGGCAGATAATGCGGGTTGAATGGCCGGTGACGATAGGCGTAACCAAGCGCCGAGATGCTGCTCGCCATGACTACTTTCTTGATGCCGAGGATGGTCGCCGCTTCCAACACGTTGAAGGTCGACATGACGTTGGTGCGGAAAACAACTTCAGCAGTATGCACCTCCGGCGAGGGAATGGCAGCCAGGTGGATGACCGCGTCGTGGCCCTGCATGACGCCGATAACTTGCCCAAGATCTTCAAAATCGACGATCTGCGTGCCCCAGTCCTGAGTCGGGTTCAGGTCGGCAGGTGTGACATCATAGCCATGCTCCTGCAATTCTTTGACCGTGGCTTTGCCGATACGCCCGTCCGATCCGCTGACCAGTACCTTCTTGCTTGTCATATTTCCGTTCCCCGTAAGAAAGAAGCGCGAATAACGCAGCAAATGGGCTAAACTATAGTCGATATTCTGCATTCTACAAACACGAAGGAGAGCAATCGTGACTCAGGAGATGCGCGTGGCGCTAGGGCAGCATTCCTCACCGACGCATGACTATTTGACCTTCGCCAAACAATTGGGCGTCGGCGGCGTGCAATTCAACATTATCGGCAAGGGCATCGACTTGATCCCGGAAGAATCTACTCTCCCCGACGATAAGGGATATTGGGAAGTCGATGACTTAAAGCGCTTGAAGCAGCGCGTCAATGACTACGATCTCAATCTGGAGGCGATCGAGAATGTGCCGCGCCAATTCTACATCGATGCCATGCTCAATGGTCCCCGTCGCGACCAGCAGATCAGCAACTATCAGACGATCGTGCGCAATATGGGCGAGGCCGGCATCCCCATTCTGGGACTGAACTGGATGCCGAATCTGGTCTGGCGGACACCAATGCAGCTTGGGCGCGGCGGCGTCAAAGTGACCGCCTTTGACATGGAACGGGCGCTGGCGGGCGAAGTCGTGGTCGGCATCACGAACGTGACAGAGGCTGAAGACCGCGAATACAGCGAAGAGGAGATTTTTGACAACTACGTCCGTTTCATGGAAGCGGTCGTCCCGGTGGCGGAGGCAGCCGGCGTCAAGATCGCGCTGCATCCTGATGATCCGCCAGTGCCCTCGCTTGGCGGCTTCGACCGCGTCTTCTACAAGCCGGAGAATTTCAAGCGGGCGCTCGAAGCAGTGCCCAGCCCCAATCACGGCCTGGATTTCTGCATGGGCTGCTTCTCCGAGATGGTCTACGCCGATCGCAGCAACAACGACGGCGTACTCGATGCCATCCGCTATTTCGGCGAGCGGGGCAAGATCTTCTATGTGCATTTCCGCGATGTCCAGGGCTGCGTGCCGAAGTTCCAGGAATGCTTCCCGGGCGAAGGCAATGTCGATGTCGTGGCGGCGATCCGGACGCTGAAAGAGGTCGGATTCAACGGCTTCATCATCGACGACCATGTACCGGAGATGATTGACGACAGCGACTGGCGCCATCGCGGCCACGCCTATTCGACCGGTTACATCATGGCGCTGGTCGAAGCCGTCAACAAGCTGACCTAAGACAAGTTGGCGATCGGGCGCTTGAATTCCCGCCAGACAATCGCCTCGTGCAAGACGAATGTGATCAGCGCGATCAACAATACAATCTGTGGGATGACTTCCAGACCCAGGGTCTCGGCCAGCAGGCCCGCTAACCAAGGCAAGAACGCCATGCCCAAGCTGGCGCCGGTGAATTGCAAGCCCATGGCGTTTGCCGTGTGCGCGCTGCCGACCCGCCCCGGCGTATCCGATGCCATGAGCGGCGAGAAGGGCGCGATGGAAAAACCGATTAGCGCCAACCCGGCCAGGCTGCTCAAGGGACTGACATTGGACCAAAGCAAGCCCGCGCCGATCATGAGACCGATGGCGTTCATACGCAGGAATGATACATTGCTGATTCGGGTGATGATGAAACCGGCGAAGAAACGGCTGACCGTCAGACTGGCCCAATAAGCGCTGACCCAGGCGCCCGCCACTTTTGGCTCAATTGAACGCGCCTCGATCAAGAAGCTGTTGGCAAACTGGCCGGCGACCAATTCATTGCCCGTGGCCATCAGCCAGGCGCCGACCATCAGCCAAATGATGGGCAAGCGCATGGTCTGGCGCATCGGGGCGTGGACCGCCCGGCCGCCCTTCGCATTGATTTCGTTGATACGCCACTCATGTCGTGTCAGGTAAAACATCACAAACATCATGAGCCGCGTCAAGGCAAATCCAATATAGATCCAGCGCCAATCAATCCCCAGATCAATGACGACCGTCGTGACCAGAATCGGGCCAATCGTGGAACCGATGCCGAAGCTGCCATGCAGCCAATTCATGCGCCGAGCGCTAAAATGCACGGCGGCAAAGGCGTTTAGCCCAACGCCCATCGCGCCGGAGCCGAAGCCATGGCAAACAGCCGCGATCATGAACATCGGCCAGGAGGGCGCCAGGGCGAGCCCCAGCTGACCAAATACTCCGATCATTGCGCCGCCCATCATGACCCAGGCGATGCCGAAACGACCGATGATTGACCCGCTGACCGAGCTGGTTACTGTGCGTCCAATGGTGGCGGCGGTGAGCATCGCGCCCAACGCGCTCAGCGTCACGCCGAAGTCAGCCTGTACATAGATCCAGACCACACCCAGCGTGCCAGCGCCCAAACCGCCAACCGCGAAGACCGTACAGCATAATATCCAAAGCTTGAACGTGTCATCCAGGCGCCGCAATTTCATTTAGCCGACCTCGTATGGAGAACGGACGCCGTCATATGACGATTTACGCCAAGTATTAGAAAAAAGCACATTCGAAGGAGTTTAGCCGAGAACCAGGGCGAGGGCTATAGATTGGCGACTCGACTTTGCAATTGGATTAAGAATCGCCAGTAACCGGCTCGTTCGAAAAGCGCTCGCGCAGCAGCTTGGCAAGCCAGGATAGTTCCTCTAGCTTCAGCCAGCGCGCCACCGTTAGGAAGACGCCGCCATACAGGACGGCGCAGACCGCGACCAGCAGCGCTTCATGCAAGATCGTCGCGCTACCGATTAATTCGGTGAGTGTCGACAAGGTCAGTATAGCGATAGCCCCCATAATCACCGACGCCAGAGCAGACTTTAGACCGGTTAGCGCTAGCCGCTGCGGACCGAAACCATCCATCCGCCGCCAGAGCAAGACACTGCTGATCGAGGCGTGCACGAAATGCTTGACGCTGTCGGCGATCATTAGGCTGAACAAGCCATAGCGTTCGAAAAGCAGCAGCGCGACTCCCAGATAAAAGATCAGGCTGACGATGCCGATCAGCGCCGGCGTCAGCGTGTCCTTGCGCGCGTAGAACGCGAATACCAGGAGCAGGTCGAGGGCGGCAAAAGGCAAGCCGATGAGATAAAGCCGCAAGGCCCGCGCGGTGATTTCGGTGTCGCCGGCCAGGAAAGCCCCATTCTCGAATAGCAGGGCAATGATGGGCACGGCCAGGACGAACAATCCGATGGCGGCTGGCAAGATCAGCGCGGTCGTAAGGCGCAATCCCAAACCGAGCGTATCTTTGAAGGCCCGCTGAGCCTGCTCGGTCATCTCGGCGGATTGTCGCGCCAGCGTCGGCAAGATCGCCACACTGATGGCGGTCGCCACCAAACCCTGCGGGAACTGAATTAGCGTGGTCGCCCAATTCATGATGGCGATGCCGCCTTCGATCGTGTGGCTGGCCAGATTGTAACTGAATGGGCGGATGATCAGCGTATCCATAATCAGCGAGAGCATGACCGGCAGGTAAAGCAAGCCGATACTCTTCAGCGCCGGATGCCGCCAGTTTACGCTCAGGCGCAGACGCTGTAGACGCAAACCGGGTATCTGCAGCATCATCTGGGCGGTTGCGCCGACCAGCCAACCGACCGCGACCACGATGATGCCGTCTCCCGGGCGAGCGAGCATGAAGGGGAAGAGCAGCGCGTTGCGCGTCAGGTTCGGCAGCAGCGCCAGGGACGGCGCCAAGGCCAGGGTCACCAACACGATGCAGGCGTTGAAGACAACGCCGGCGAAAGCGGGCAGCGTGAAAGAACGCAAGGCGAATAGCGTCCCGCTGAAGACAGCAAAGAGGCTGAGGAAGATCAGCGCGGGCGCGGTCAAGCGCAGTAGATCAATGGCCAGGCGCCGCGTGCCCGCATCGGCGCCGGGCGCGACCAGCGGCACAATCTGCGGGGCAAGCAATTCGAGCAACAGCACGAGGACGGCAAGGATTGCGATGACGAGACCGATCAAGGCGGAGACGACGCGCCACAGTTCGTCCTTGCCGCGCAGCGTAATGACATCGCTGAGCACTGGCACAATGGCGCCGTTGATATGCCCGCCGATCAGAAGATCGTAGATCGCTTTGGGTACGATGATGGCAACCTGCAGGGCATCGACCGCGCCAGTCGCGCCAAAGAGATAGGTGAGAACGATCTCACGAGTCAGCCCGAGGACGCGACTGCAGATATTGCCCAGCGCCAGGATGCCAGTTGCGCCTGCAATGCGGGCGTTGACGCGCTCCTGTTCGCCAGCGGGCGACTGATCGGCAGCCGGCGGGTCGCTCTCGGGGGGCAATGCTGCTTTGTCTGCTGTCATCAATCAGGCTTTCGCTAAGCGCGCCCGGGGTGGTCGTACCCATCAATATACACGCGGGGCGCGGCTTTGCTCAAGCACGAGGATTTACAAGGCTTGTCTGACAATCTTATGCACGGGTCGCCCATCCCGGCATCGATAGACAAGCCGCACGACCGGATTGGTCGCAGCGGCAGATTCCATTTCAGCCGAGGATGGGACCGATATAGCGCGCGCCCGCCATGAGTATCAGCGAGACCAGCGCCAGCCACATGCTGATGCGTCCGTTGCGCCGCATCTTGGCTTCCAACTGCTTAAGCTCATCCGTCTCGTCCGCATCGAGAAGTTCCGCGTATCGGCCGGCGCTGCGCCAGACGGCAAACCATCCGTGAGCGAATGCCAGCAGGCCGAAAAGAGAGCCAAGTGTCAAGACGATGCCCATACCGCTGCTCATGGCTTCGTGATAGGAGAGCAGGCCGTACAAAAGCAGACCGGCGACGGTTGTGATGATGGCAGACAGCGGGATTAGACGCAGCAGGCTGGCGCCACGGTAGAGATTGCGCAGAAAGCCCCGGCCTTCAGCGCCCGACTGGTCGGCAGCCGGCTCGATGTAAAGCGACATCAGAAGCGCCGCGCCGACCCAGATTAGACCCGCGACGATATGCAGCAGGCGCAGAATCGTGACGACAAGCGCGCCACCGGCTGTGCTCACATCCATGACATTCTCCCAAATTGAACCATTGATCGATTTGACGTCGGCAGATGCGCCGACCTCGAGCAGACTGCTAGCGCAAGGTCAGCATGTAGGCAATCAGATCGGCGAGATCGGCCGCTTCCAGGCTCTCTTCGTAATCGGCATACATGATATTTGAGTAGCCGGCGACCAAGCGCTGACCCGGTCGCAGAATGCTCCAATACAGATATTCCCGCGCCGTCTGCCCTTTAACCCGCTCCCCCGCGACATCGGCCACGCCTTCCAGAGAGTTGCCGATCCCGCTGCTCTCGCCGGTGACTGAGTGACATGCCGCACAGGCAGGCGCCTCGTTGTTCGATTGCCCGAAAAGCTTCTCGCCGCTGCCGGCATCCGCCAACTCAAAGTCGACTTCGTCAAAGGCGACACGCGGCGGGTCCGCGCTGCAGGCAACGCAGACGCAGGCGATCAGAACTAGTAGGAGGGCAAAGAATCGTGACATCGACAGGCTTACGCTAAGCTGGCTTGTTCCTTCAGACCTGATTATACGCCGAAGAGGTCATCAATGTGCGCGTAGCTATGCCCGACCAATCCGCCGCTGGGTCGATATCTCTCGAAGTCGATATGGTTGTTGTTTGAATAGATGCCGTCAGCGAAGTGCATATAGACGACGATGCCGATCACTATATGGCCGCCACCACTGGTCAGGCCGATAGTCACGGTTTCATGCAGCTTGCATTCGAAAGCGATTGGGCACTCCGCCACTCGCGGTGGTTTCACCAGCTTGGATGGCAAGGGTGTGACGCCGGCCAGCTCAAATTCATCGACATCCGCGGCAACTTCGGCAGCGGTCACATCCATCGCCGCGACCGTATCCTCATCGACGAAGTTAATGACGAACTCGCCGCTTACAGCAATATTTCGATAGGTGTCTTTCTCGCGATAGTTGGGCGGCTGATAGCTGGGGCAGAACACGACTGTCGGCGGACGGGCGCAGACGGCGGTGAACATACTGTAGGGCGCCAGGTTTCTGACGCCGCATTGGTCGACCGTACTGATCCAGCCAATAGGCCGGGGCACGATGCTGCCGGTCATGACATTGAAGAGAGCGCGCGCGTCCAGATTGTCCGGGTCAACTTCATAGGAATGCGCCATGTCAAAATCCTAACACGATGCTATGAGTTACCACACCAACTTCTCGTCAATGGTTATGCAAGATTACTTACTTATAGATTGCTGTAAAGATAGATTAAGTATTAATTTATTTATGTTCTAAATAACAATGCGAAACGCTCCGAACCGAAGTCCGGAGCGTTTGTTCCTCCAGTGAAGCCCTACTGCGGCAATGTCCTAATTGTCGAGGTCGTGCATGCGCGGGTCCGGATCTAAGGGTTGCGCTGCGGCGCGTTCGGGCGCCGTCCCGTCCATGACTGAGGAGAAGTAATCCCACATCATGTCGCCGAATTGATAGCACATGGCTGCACTCGCTTCAATCGCAGCCGAAAAGTGCACGCCCGCCCAGACACGGCTTTTTCCGCAGTCGTCCTCCAAATCGCTCCAGGTTGCGAAGCTCAGGGTCAGATCTTCTGCCGGCGTGATGCCGGGTTCGATCCGCGACGACCCCGCCGGGAAGGTAACTGACCAACCCAGTTCGTCAGTGCCGAAGAAATGCCGAGCCGCCTGCCCACTCGCCGCGCAAGCGCAAGTGGAGGCAGAGGGGAATTCCGGATGGTCAGAAGCGGGAATATAGCTCTGCCATTGGCTCGCGGGGATTTCGGTCGTGCCCATGCCGGGACCGCCCCAAGCCGTCACCAGTTCGTCGCCGTAGACATGCGCGATTGCGCTGAAGGGACGCACGGCATCGTGCCGCGCCTTCTCTTGCCAGGTGACGATCATGGCGTCTTGCAGCGCGCCCATCGCCAGCCAGTCGCCCCGCGCGAAATCCATGGGCGAAATCTGATTCTGTACTGCCGCATGTATGAACGAAAATCCGAGGGCAACGATCTTATTGTCGAAGAGCTCGGCCGCCATCTTCTGTTCGTCAGTGAGATTGGCTGACGCCGCCAATACCTCGTCCACCTGCGCAACATACTCGTCCCAATTTTCCGGATTGCTGGCCGTCGGCGTCGAATGACGGTAGTCGCGTGGATCAAAGTCGGCCCAAGGCTCGACGTTGGCCATTTGCGGCGTCACAAAGGTCTGCACCGTATGGACACCCAAGCCCTCTCGATTGAAAGCCGGCTGCCAGCGCGAGGCATCGACCAGCTCGTAGGCTGTGTTGACTGGCGCGTAACCGGTGGTATTGGCGTAGTTTCCCATCTGGTTCATCCCGTCGTGGAGACGCGCAGCAACAGCGCCCGTCCCGGCGGCAGTGCCGATGCCGGCGGCAGTGGTCTTGTCCATGCCATCCACCATCGGATCGAGGCCGAAGTCCGTGAGGAAGGTCACCCACACGGCTTCTCGATGCGGCAGCATGCCACGCAACGAATGGTAAGCCGCGTAGAGCGACGCCTCATTCATATTGTGGAGTGTCCACTCTTCTTGCGGCCGCCGCTCGATACGTGAGAATACGCCGACAGCGGTCGGGTGATAAGGCGCCAGCGCATCGACCATGCCGGTCAAGAGCGCGTTGGTCACCCGGGGCACCAGCGTCACCTCACCGAGAGTCGGTGAAACATCCTGTATCAGAATGGGGATCAGCCGTGGGATTATGACTTGAGCCAGCGGATGCCCCGTTTCCAGGGTGAAGTCTGGCATTGGCGGAGCGGGTATCGCGGGCAACTGCGCCTGGGCGATCCCACCAAAACTGAGACTTGCGAGTAGGACTACTAGAAGAATAGGTTTGCTGATCTTGTGTGCTATGTCTTTCCTCCTTCAGTGTGAGTTAGCGTGTAAGAAGTCTTTAAGCCACAAACCATTAAAAGTAATACTAAATGTTGTCTTTAGTATCAAGAGCACTTTTCGACGAATCTGTTTCGAAAACGCGAGTCAACTGTTACCATGGTGGCGGAGGACATTGCATGCACCCGCGCGTTTCAATTCGCCAGCTCCTTCACATGCGTCTATGCAACCAGCGCTTGACCGCTGAAGCCGCCGGAAGCGACATCGACCAAGTCATTCACGACCTCTGCGCCCTGCAATCACAAGAGTGGCCGTCAGCGCAGTTGGCGATCCATGCACGCAGCGACGGCATCACGCAGGGGGACGTGAAGCGGACGCGCGAGATCGAGCGCTCATTCGTCCTGAACTGGACCCTGCGCGGCACGCTGCATCTGGTGGCCGCCGAAGATCTACGCTGGCTGATCGCGCTCTGCGGACCCGGCGCCATTCGCGCGACCCGACGGCGTTATCAGCAACTTGACCTGAGCAAAAGCGTCCGCGAGGCCGCGCTGGAGGCTCTTCAGTTGATCCTCAGTCGCGAAGGCGCCTTGATCCGCTCGGAACTGGCGCCAGCGCTGGCAGCGCACGGCATCCCAGTCGAAGGTCAGGCGATTCATCATCTGGTTCGCTACGCGGCGCTGCGCGGCTTGATCTGCCTGGGAGCGGCGCGCGGCCGTGATTTGACTTATGTGCTGCTGGACGACTGGCTGCCCGATGGACTGCCGATGCAGGCGCCGGATGAACCGGCTCGCGAGTTGGCCCTGCGCTTCCTGAGCGCCTATGCGCCGGCGACAGCGGCCGATTTCGCGCGCTGGTCGGGATTGAGCCAAGCGCAAGTCAAGGCGGCTTGGGCGGCCATCGCCGAAGACTGCGTCATCGTGACGATTCCAGGTGGCGAGGCGCTCGTGCTTAACGCGCAAATTGACCAGCTGTCGACGACGCCCGCCGAACCGACCGTGCGCTTGCTGCCGCGCTATGACAACTACTTGCTCGGATACGCAAGCCGTGATTTCATGGTCGCCGAAGCCTTCGTCAAACAAGTCCATCCGGGAGGTGGCTTGATCCGCGCCTGCGTCGTCGTCGATGGGGAAGCGCGGGCGAGCTGGAAGCTGGAAAAGCGGCGGACAGGCGTACGGGTCTGTGTGTCGCCTTACGAGACTCTGAATCCTGCGGCGCTCGAGCAGTTGGACGGCGAAGCACAGTCGCTGGGCAGATTCCTCGAAACGACTGCGGAGTTGAAAATCGAGGGCGGGTAGTCAGTCTTCCACGCGGACTTGCACGGTTAATTCTTCCAACTGCGGGATGACATGACCCGCCTCATGCTTTATCGCGTGAATGATCTCCTGGCTTGCCGCCAAGGTAGTCGCGGTGGGCACCTCGACTTTCATGACGCCATACATGCGATGGCCGACCCAGCGCAGGCGCAGCGTCTCGATCGCGATCACGCCGTCAACACCCCGCACATGGTCCTCGACGTGCTCGACCAGATGCGGGTCGACCGCGTCCATCATGCGGTACCAGATCGCCTTGATGGCATTCCAGGTGATGCCGACGATCGCGATGCCGATGACGATTCCGACGATGGGATCAAGGATGGGCAAGCCGACCAGCGTGCCGAAGACGGCGATCAGCACCGCCAGCGAGGTCAAGCCATCAATGCGGGCATGCTGGCCATCGGCGATCATGGCATCGGAGCCGATGCGGCGGCCAACGCGGATCTGCATGATGGCGACCAACTCGTTGCCGACGAATCCCACCAGCGCAGCCAGCGCGATCCATTCCAGGTTTTCCAGCGGCAGCGGATTGAGCAGGCGCTGAATCGACTCGTACAAGATGTAGGCGGCGCTGAAACCGATGGAGATGACGATGAAGACGCCGGCGATGTCTTCCAGACGGCCGAAGCCATAGGTGTAGCGCCGATTGGCCGCGCGGCGCGCGATATAGAATGCGAAGAGCAGCGGGATGGAATTCAGCGCGTCGCCCAGATTGTGCACGGTATCCGCCAGCAGCGCCACGCTGCCGCTGGCCACATAGATGACGACTTGCAGGGCGGTGGTCAAGCCGAGTGCGATCAGCGCGATCCAGACGGTGCGTACGGCGAGCCGGTTATCGAGGAAGGCTTGGTCGCCGGCGAGGTCGGTGTGGCTGTGATCGTGGGTGAAGCCGGGCAGATGCAGCGCCATCGCGATTTTGACGAGGATATTGTTGCTGTGGTGGTGATGGTCGTGCTCGTGAGAATGGCCGTGGGAATGTGCCATAAGTCGCAATCTGTCACTAAGTTATTTGCCTAAGTTAACCACAAAGACATTAAGCACACAAAAGTGGGTTCGAAGGAATAGTCTAAGTGCCGAATGCTGATTGCACACCGTCGTTGTAGCAGACAGGCAAAAGCCCCGCCTGAAGGCGGGGCTACATTGGTCTACATTGGCTTAGCAAGATTCAGGCAAAGTGGCGCGCTTATTCGCAGCCGAAACAGTCACCGCCTACGTTGTCGCTGAAGGTATTGCCGCTTCGTTCCACCGTGCCCCTATAGACGCTGATCGCCCCGCCTTCATGCGCTTTATTGCCACTGAACTGCGAATCGGTGACATGCGCCGTGCTGTTAAACACCTGCAGCGCGCCGCCGTTGTCCCTCACTCTGTTGCCGTCGAAGCTGCTATTGCTTATGGTGACCACGCTTAAGGCCGAAGCTATCGCGCCGCCATCCTCCGCCCTATTGCCGCTGAATTCGCTGTCGCTGACAATAACTTCGCTATCCCAGCTATCCAGTACGCCGCCAAAGTCCGTCGCCGTATTGTCGGTGAAACGGCTGTTAACCAGTTCCAGCCGGCTGCCGCGGTTGACGATGATGGCGCCGCCGCTCTCGCTATAGTCGGTCGAGCCCCAGGCGCTGATGAAGCTGACAGTGCTGTGGGACCACCCCTCCGTCAGATGGATATTTTGCAGGGTAAGCGAGCCGCCCATATCGACATAAAAGATGCGGAACTCGTCGTCCCCGCTGATGGTATAGCCCGCGCCGTCAATGGTGATGTCGGTGAGGACACGCGGCAGTTCTCCGGTCAGGGTGATGTCGGCGGTAAGCGTGATGAGGTCGGCGCCGTCGCCGGCTGGGCAGGCGCGGCGCTCTAAGTCGGCGTTGGCGGCTCTAAGGGCATCGCCCAGGCCGCAGTCCTCATCCAGCGTGTAGTCGGTCGCCAGTGTTGGCGCGAAGCATAGGAACAAAATAAGGGTTAGCAAGATGTATCGCATGGTAAAGCCTCCATTTTTATAGTTGTCCCTCGATTATACCGCATAATTGCCGGTCATCCACGCAAACAAGATTGTGACTTACGCAAAGGGCGAGTGGCAGCGTTGGCGCGGGCTGAGGGGAGATCCGGAGGGCTATTTGCGTTTGCGCGAGCGGCAGGTCTTTTTTGCGCAAACGCGCAAATGGCGAATTGGGGTGAAGGTTAGCGCTGGCGAGGGGTTGAGGGTGATATGGCATTTGCGCAATAGGCGCCAATGGCCCTGGTATGTTAAGTCGCACGATGCGACGAGGGTAGCATGGGTGGTGGGTGGGGTGGCGACTGGATGGTCGCGTGGATTACAAACCCAACGCTTACCGCTGTCTGCAGTTCGCTAGCTTGACAATCACGAATGGCCACATATTCTGTAACGCGAGAGAGAAACGAAGAGCGTGTAAAAATCGCGATCGCAAACGTGTTGGGAGTATAATCTACATGATCGAGCCTAGTGTCTACGAGTTCGAGCATTATCGGGACAATTTCAAGAACGCAACTTCACTCTGGTTGGGGGAAGAGGACACGCATCATACTGTAGACGGTCTTCGTGTAGAGAAAGCCCGCAGAGAAGAACCTGTTGTGCTCAGGTTAGAGTCTCAAAGGTCGCGTCGCAGAAACCGATGGGTTTTTCGTGGCCAATGCGATGAGAACTGGACTTTGCGCCCGAAGACTTATCGAGATATCAATCCGACGGACACAGTTAGAACACGAAACAATGTCTTGAATCTCTACGTAGAGCGTCTTGTTGCTTCCGACCTAACGTTACCATTTCAAATCCCAACCACATTCGAAACCCATTTGGAGGCGAAACCACCTGGAGCGCTGGTTGCCCACGCACAGCACCACGAATGTCCCACTGAACTGCTAGATTTCACATATGATCCGTTGGTCGCATTGCATTTCGCAGCACATGAGCTGGTTATTCAGCGCCAGAACTTTCAAACGATGAAAATTAGAGAAGGAAGTACCGATGCGTATAGCGGCAAATACGCAGCAGAATTCTACGACTCTTGCCCTGACATGGTTGTGTGGGCGATTAGAATCAATGACTTACATTGGCATACGGATCTTCAGGTTCTTGATTACACGCCACAAGTCGCTTTTTCTAACGCGCAAAAGGCCACTTTCATATGGGATACGGATTGGGAAGACGCCCAACCGCATGGCCGCCCATTTGAAGTCGAACTGCGAAAACTTGCTCAAACGGGTAGAAACAGCATCGAACGGCACAGAATTTCTGCAATTAAGGCAGACAAAATCATTAATCAACTAAGCCGCTATGGAATCAGCCACGATACTTTGTTTCCTAGTTTCAGCAGAATTGGACGGTTTGCCGGGGAATTCGGTCGCGTTTCCGCAGAACTTGGTCATGATTATCCATCAAGTGATCTCGACGGCCCAAGCCACGGGTAAACATATTGACTTCGTGAAATGAGCGGGCGACCCAAGGGTCGCCCCTACGAGGTGACTATAAAGCGGCGGAACTACCCCTCCCGCGCGAGGGCGTCCATGGCAGCGGCGGCCAACCCTGCCCCCGGCTCCTCCCCAAAAGCATTAGAGAGCGGTGACTCAATAGGCGAGTGGATACTCTGTTGCAACATACAAAAAGGGCGACCCGGTGGGTCGCCCAAACATCGTTCGCAGATCTATGTAGCGGCGGAACTACCCCTCCCGCGCGTGGGCGCACATGGCGGTGGGGTCGGCGAAGCGGTGCGACGAGGGTAGCATGGGTGGCGTGTGGAGTGGCGACTGGATGGGCGCGGGGAACCTGTGAAACGTAATGTCGGCTACGGACTAAGATTCAGAATCGCAACAAGTAAGATTCTGAGTTCAATAACCACTGCGGCAGAAAAAAATGACCCCGCGTAGAGGCGGGGTCGCTAGTGTCAATAGAAAAGCCGCTTAATCTGCGCGGGCCTGACTGCTTGTCTCATCTTGCGACGTCTCATCAGGTTGAGACGACTGAGCATCTGCGTCGCTGCTGTCTTTTGCGTTGACTGCCTTAATCTTAAGGAGATGCCGCGTCGGGTCCTTGAGCCACGTGATGGGTGTGCGCACATTTTCTACACCTACTTCAATGATACGCTCTTCCTCATTCATGACTGTTCTCCTTCTGTGTCAACATGATACGAAACGAGCCGAAATGTTGATATGGCAATCCGCCGTACATGTAAGCAAAGGTAAAAGTATAGAACCCCTCAACAGTGTACCACAGATGCAGCACTAGTCTGCCTCCCTAAACCATCGTTCACCTCACGTCACCCTTAATAAACATTTCATTTCTTTTTGTAAATCGTTTGTACACTATCGTACCACTATGCTATGTCAATCACAAATATGAGCCAACAAAATAGGCTGTCTCCCGCGGTTCAAGGTCAGTAGGACAAACAAAAAAGGGCGACCCGGTGAGTCGCCCCTACATGGTGTCTATGTAGCGACGGAACTAGCCCTCCCGAGCATGCGCGTCCATGGCGGCGACGGCGGCGATGGCGACAATATCCTCGACATCATCGCCGGCTTGCAGGACGTGGACGGGCGCGCCCATGCCCAGCAGAATGGGACCGATGGCATCGGCGTTGGTCAGGCGCGAGAGCAGCTTGTACGAGATATTGGCCGCGTCCAGGTTGGGGAAGACCAGCACATTGGCGTCACTCACCTGGCTGAAGGGATAGCGCTCTTCGATGATATCGATGACGACGGCGGTATCGGCTTGCATCTCGCCATCGACGACGATATCGGGGCGCCGATGCCGCACCAGTTCGACCGCCCGGCTCACCTTGTTGCTGTGCGGGTGGGGCGTAGCGCCGAAGTTGGAAAAGGACAGCATGGCCACTCGCGGATCCAGACCCAGGGTGAGCGCGAAGTCATTGGCCAGGACCGCGATCTCGGACAACGTCTCGGCATCGGGATCGATATTGACGGTGGCGTCGGTGAAGAGGTAGCTGCGCCCCTCGATCACCATAAGGTAGACGCCGGCGGCTCGGGTAGCGCCCTCGCGCGTGCCGAAGACCTGCAGCGCCGGGCGGATCACGTCCGGGTATTCATAGGTCAAGCCGCTGACCATGGCATCGGCATCGCCCGTTTGGACCATCAGGCAGGCGTAATAGTTGCGCTGCCGCACCAGTGAGCGCGCTTTGCTCAGAGTGACGCCTTTGCGCCGGCGCAACTCATAGAGGTAATCACGGTATTCATATTGGTTGTCGGCTTCGTAGTGGTCGAAGCAATTCGGATCGTAATTCAAGCCAAGGTTTTCGATGGTCTGGCGGATGCGCTCGGGACGCCCCAGCAAGATGGGCTCGCCGATGCCTTCATCGCGCACTTGCATGGCGGCGCGAATGATCTTCGCTTCCTCGCCCTCGGGGAAGACGATGCGCTGCGGCCGTCCCGCCCGCGCCCGATTGATGATATTCTGCCGCACCTGCCGCCCGATGCCTTGCCGGCTGATGAGTTCCTGCTGGTATTCCTCCAGGTCGATTTGACGGCGAGCGACACCCGATTGCATCGCTGCTTCCGCCACCGCCGGCGCCACCCAGAGCAGCACGCGCGGATCCAGCGGCTTGGGAATGAGATAATCCTTGCCGAACTTGATCGACTCTTCGCCATAAGCCATGAGTACGCTGTCGGGCACATCTTCGTGCGCCAGCGCCGCAGCGCCCGCGCCGCCGCCATCTTCATCTCTTCGTTGATGCCGGTGGCATAGACATCCAGCGCGCCACGGAAGATGAAGGGGAAACCCAGCACATTATTGACTTGATTGACGTAGTCGCTGCGGCCGGTGCCGATGATGGCATCGGGGCGGACTTCCAGCGCCAGTTCCGGCATAATCTCCGGCGTGGGATTCGCCAATACGAAGAGCATCGGATCGGGCGCCATGCCCTGGATCATCTCCTGGGTGACCGAGCCGGCGATCGACAAACCGACAAGTACATCCGCCCCCTGCAAGGCGTCGTGCAGCGTGCGAGCGTGGGTCGGGATGGCGAATTCGGTCTTGTAAATGTTCATGTTGTCTTCGCGCTGATGGTGGAGCACACCGCGGGAATCGAGCATGAGAATGTTTTCCCGACCGACTCCCAGCGACTTGAAGAACTTGCCGGTGGCGATGGCACTGGCGCCCGCGCCGTTGATGACGACTTTGATATCCTCCATTTTCTTGCCGGTGACCTCAAGCGCGTTGAGCAGCGCCGCGCCGGAGATGATGGCGGTGCCGTGCTGATCGTCATGGAAGACGGGGATGTCCAGCTCTTCGATGAGTCGCTCTTCGATCTCGAAGCATTCGGGCGCTTTGATATCTTCCAGGTTGATGCCGCCGAAGGTGGGCGCCAGCGCCTTGCAGACCCCGATGATTTCCTCTGCGCTGCGCGATGTGATCTCAATATCGAAGACATCGACATCGGCGAATTTCTTGAAGAGTACGCCTTTGCCTTCCATCACTGGTTTGGAAGCGAGCGGTCCGCGGTCGCCCAAGCCGAGGATGGCGCTGCCATTTGAGATGACCGCGACCAGATTTGCCCGCGCCGTCAGCTCAAAGACGGTGAGCGGATCCTTGTCGATCTCGATTACGGCTTCGGCCACGCCGGGCGAATAGGCGAGCGAGAGGTGCAGTTGACTGTCGAGGGGTTTGGTAGGCGCGATCTGGATTTTGCCGGGTCGCCCGCGGCGATGGTAATCGAGCGCTTCTTGTCTTGTGAACGATGCCATGATGATCATCTCCTTATGAGAGCTACATTACATGTATACATATTGACGCATTTGTTGACAGACATTAAGCAACGCGTTAAAGTCGTCCAAGATTTTTAGGAAACAACGTTCAAGCGGCGGGAGACGGACTTATGTTTACAGCAAGCGCGCACAAGATTTGGACCGCCAGGTTACAGTATAGCGTCTTGCTGGCGCTTTTGGTTTTCCTTCTGGGCGTCATTCCGGCACGGGCCGCCACCATCACGGTGAGCGGCGGCTGTACGCTGCCGGACGCCATCGTCGCCGCCAATTCCGACTCTAATAGCCACAACTCCAGCTGCACCGCTGGCTCGGGCGCGGATACGATTAGCCTCACTGCAAGTATCACGCTGAGCGGGACATTGCCCGATATCAGCTCTGACATTACTCTCGACGGCAACAACTGGGGCATTGGGATAGCCGTGGCAGATCGCATAATTTATATTACTTCAGGCACTGTGACAATTAATGATATGTCGATCGGTGGAGGACAACGAAGCACTATTTTTAACGCGGGCGCCTTGACAATCAATAGAAGCTCGTTTTACGGGAATTCTGGAACCCAAGGCGGAGCGATCGAAAATCGCGGAACCTTGTACATCTATCAGAGCGCATTCTTCAATAACCTATCGGTTACTTCAGGCGGCGCTATTGGTAGCAATGGCACATTGACGGTAGTAAACAGCACATTCGCAAGGAACTATTCTGATAATGGCGCGGGTGCGATAAGCGCTTCCGGCAATGGGGACAGAACTATCATCAATAGTACATTTGTTGATAACCTCTCTCGCTCAGGTTTCGACACACTAGCTATCGGTAACTATCGTCTATTCAACAGTATTATCACCGGTTTAGACGAAACCTAGCTAACCATTCATTGCAGTGGCGTTCCGACCGAAGGCGGCGGGAACATCACTCACCCTTTTGCTGGCACTTGCGGTCCTTCGATCGCAGACGATTCCATGCTGGGCAGCGAGACCGGGACACCCGCATATTTTCCGCTACTTCCCGGCAGCCCGGCGATCGACGCTGGCGTGTCCAGCCGGTGCCCGTCGGTAGATCAGCGCGGCGTTCGTCGTCCGCAAGGCTCGGGCTGTGATATAGGCGCTTATGAATCTCCCTACTCGACGGGTCGAACGCAGTCCAAGTCCGAGTCGGAGCCGGAATCCGAGCCGCCGCCCGCGAAAACGCATCGGCAAAATATGGACATAGCCAACGCCGAACTCCGCGAGCTGAGAGAAGAGCATGACATCGACGTCTGTCACGCCGGCCGATGGCCCGTAAACGGCAAATTCATGACACAAGGCGAAATGCACATGATCATAGAGGGCGCGCTGCCCTGGGGATCCCTTGGCGGCGTCGACCTGTATGGCGGGGACAAGAACGTTATCTCGGCTAGCAACCCGGTGGAAATCTGCTTCCCTGATCCGGGTTATCTTGTCATATTCGACGCCCGACAATCGCCGCGGCAGCTGCGCCCACTACCTACCGACCGCGTCGGCGACAGGACCTGCGCGACGGTCACGTACCCGGGCACTGTCGGCAACGTGCCAGAGACGAGCTCGCGCGGCTCCGAGGGTTGGTTTAAGGATTTGGGCGAGAACATATCCAGCCGCGAGCGCTCCGCTTGCGACGGAGCGCCTGTCGACACGGTCCCGACTTCGCAAGAGTCGGAACCCGTCTGGCAGCCGGTGCCAGTTACACAATGTGGGAGTAGAGTGCGGGCGGACGGCTCTGTTGTGCATGTCGTAGAGTCGGGGCATCACTGCTGGGCGATCGCCGAAGCCTGCGGCATTTTTATGGAAGACATTCAACGGCTCAACCCGGAGTTCGGCGATTGCAGAATGCTCCATCCGGGCGACGAGCTCGTGGTTAGCGCTCCGCCGCCGAGCCTAACCGACGGGGTCAGTTTGAGCGCCGAGGAAATTCCTTATGACAATCCGAAGTATATTGAGATGGAGAGGCGGGTGTTGCTGGGGGTGGCGCGGTGCATGCGAGATTATGCGGAGGACCACCATGCCGTATCACTCGCCATGATCAAGCGCGAAGCGCGGAAAATCGCGGAGGAAGGCTGGAGGAATCGCGGCACAGACCACTGGACGGCGCAGCTGGGCGATGGCCGCCTGATCGTGGACCGGAAGCGTACGCGTTCACTTTTCGAGGACGAAGAGGCAATATTAGATTCACCTGCATGCGTAGAAATGGGGCCGGGCTTAGACTGGACGGAAATTCATACAGTTATTGAACCCGTGACAGAGGAAGAGTTAGAGGCGCTGAGGCAGGCCATTGCGGACATGCTTCGCGCCTGTGGGGTCAGGTACGCCATTGTCGAGCGAGAGGCTCCAAAAATCGCACAAGATGCTTTGCGAGACGGTGTGCGCGATGTTCACGATCTGCCCGCTTACCGCGCAATGGAGTTGGGGTACCTCCACAATTATCCGGCCAGCATCAGTCCGAGGCGCGCTAGAAGAACAGAATGTTTCCTGCTGCCTGATGACAGCTATCTCGAAGATTGGGGCGATCACGGCGACAAAGACCAGCTCTTCAATGAGCATCAGATCGAGGAAGCCGAGGCGCAACTTGAGGCGATCAAGACGTGGGGTGTGGCGGCTTGCGATATAGCTACAACGGCAGGGGCGTACGTGGTGATTAAAGGTGGAACCATCAGTGCAAGGAAAATTGTGGAAGAGACTCTTAGGGAAGCTGCCAAAGTGGCCCTCGCGAGCGCGATTGAAAACGCACCTGGCGAGGAAGCCTCGGAGCGTACAAAGATTTTCGCCGATTTTGCGGCGGGGCTGGTTGAATACTTTCCGACTGGACCATGTTCTGCTTTCATGGTCACGTTTGAATACACCCTACTGGTGGACGAGATGGTGGAAGCGCTGGCAAACTTGGAAGAGGGTCAAGGTGTGGACGATCTAGACGTATTTGGCGAAGATATTTACTGCAAGATTTACAGTACCGATACCGTGTTGGCTAAAGGTGATCCTGATCCCAACAGAGACGGGACCCAGCTGCGTCTGGACGCTAGCGACGCCTTTTCGCCGCTAGCGACTGTCGAACATAACGGCGAAAAATACTACGTCGTGCTGGGCACCAGAGGCAGGGGAACCCGGGCTGTGGGAGGTTTGGTTACCGCAGCAGTCTACAACAAATCCGAGAATCGCGGTCACGCCTTTGTGCCCGCGTCCGATATAGATGCGACTGACTCCTTCAAAGATTTGCCAGACGCGACCAGTCTTTACGCAGGCGCGGCGCTTCCGCAAGATCTGATTGGTCGCGAACTTGTAGATCTTAATGTCCAGGAGGTTCCAGATGCCTTCGCAAACGAAGATTGCAAATTCAAACTAGTATCAGGTTCGACATCGTACGGTAACCGACCACCGGCCGCTGGTCTATTACCAGTGGGCACGTGGAATCATAGCCGCTTTGCGTTGTGCGTAACATACGACACCAATGAATTCAGTGCATGCTATAATTTGCTACGCGATCAGGAAGTCGTCATCACCCATTACGACAGAAGAGGTGGGGTATACGTCAAAAGCCTTGACGATGACGGGAAGCAAGAAGGATGGCTCAGGAGATGGGATTACTCCCAAACGATTGTCGACAACGGCGGATTGTTTGGTCGAGAACTTCAAAGTTCCAGTTTTGATGATACCTGGGTTGATCCCTATCACTTCAACCCTGAGAACGTGACTGCAGGATCCATGGCCTTTGGGAATCCGGCCCTGTGCTTGCCAGGGGAAACCAGCTAGCAGCCCGACTGCAAGGCGCAAGCTGAGGAATAGAAAACTTGACGATAATTCTGAACAGCTTTAATGAGTACATCGTCACTCTTGGCCTATGAACCAGCTTGAAGCTAAGGCGAGTCCGCTCGCGGTCACCCCAACTGTTCGCAGATGACGTCGGCGAAGTCGATCGTACTCATGCCGTTAACGCCGAGGATGTCGGCGGTGTATTCGCCCCTGCTCAGCGCGGCGTAGACCGCGGCGTCGATCCGGTCGGCGATTTCGGGCATATTCCAGTGATGGCGCACCAGCATCGCTGCGCTGAGGATAACCGCGGTCGGGTTGGCGATGCCTTTGCCGGCGATATCGGGCGCTGAGCCATGGACCGGTTCGGCGATAGCGACTTCGTCTCCCATGTTGAGCGCGGGCGCCAGTCCCAAGCCGCCGCCCCAGGCCGCCGCCATATCCGAAAGGATATCGCCGTACAGATTCGGCGTCAGCACGACATCAAAGCGGGTCGGCTCTTTAACCATCCAATAAGCGGCCGTGTCCACCAGCAATTCATCGGTTTCGATCTCCGGATAAAACTTCGCGACTTCGTAGGCGACGCGGCGGAACAAGCCGTCGGTCTTTGGCAGGACGTTGCCTTTGTGCACGATAGTGACGCGCCGCCGTCCTTCGCTCCGCGCCAGGCGGAAGGCGGTATGGGTGATGCGTTCGGTAGCATAACGCGTGATCCGTTTGGTCGCGATGCCGGTATCACCTGAGTCGGCCGTCTGCTCGTCACCGATGTAGAGGTCCTCGGTATTCTCTCGCACCACGAGCAAATCGACGCCTTCCTTGGCGGTCGGCACCGGCACGAATCGCGTCGGCCGCAGGTTGGCGTAGGTCTCCATCAATTTGCGCAGCTTGACGATCGGAGAGGAATAACCCTCGACCGGATAGGAGGGGGAACTGCAAGCGCCGAACAGTACCGCCTGCGCATCGCGCGCCATGTCGACGGTTTCGTCCGGCAGCGCATTGCCGGTTTCCTGGAAGCGGTCCCAACCCGCTGCCGCACGGACGACCTCAAGCTGCGGGATGAGCTGTCTCAACACACGCACGGCAATTGGCACAACCTCGTGACCGATGCCGTCGCCTTCAATCACACATAATTTCACGGCCGCCTCTCCTCGTCACGGTTTCTAGAATTGCCAAAAACGTAACCCAAACGATTTAAGCAAACAAGTTTATTTTGGGCAACCGCGTCGAGAAGATCGTGTAGAAAAAGAGACTGTTTTTCGCAGGTCTCTATTCTGACACATTGTAAGTCGTTTGTCGAAAATTAGACTGATTCCGAGCAAATTCTTATTTGAGCTTGACGCTGCTACATTCAACAACAGCCTGTATAGGCGCGCCTGTGGGCAAAGCGAGCGGTATTCCATTCGACCAACGAATCACATACAATAGCGGGTCAACTGAAAGGAATTTGCGCCCTTGCCGGAACTCAAGCCTTGCGTTCGCTGCGAACAGGAATTGCCACCTGCCGCGTTTTCTGATGCGGAAAATGTTTTTTGCAAGGATTGTACCGAGGAGATCGTCGGCATCGTCCGCAGCAAATATAGCGCCATTGAAGCGGCGCATTTCCGCGCCAAGCTGCGCCGCCGTTCAAAGGATGCGATGGAAGAGCTGCGGCGGAAGTTGAGTTGAGGACTATCGCAGCCCCAACCCCGTCCCGGCGGACGTCCCATTATGGTTTTACCACCGAGGACACCAAGTAATTTGAGTCATGAATGACGGGCGACCGTAACGGGCGCCCCTACATTTAGGGGATATGCGGGTTAGGGGCGGCCGGCACAACGGTTGAAGCCCATCACATCCTGGCCCCTTGCCAATATCGCCGTATGCCCCGCATGCAGCGGAGGGTTGTCCTGGAAGATATGCACCATTGGCAGGGTAACGCGCAGCGACATGCCGAGGCGCCGCTTGGCAGACGTATTCTTGCTCGAGCGATGCAGCGTGCGCTCACTGAAGATGAAGAATTCGCCCGGCTTCAATTCCATATTGATCGCGCCGCCGACATCAAATGAGTCGGGGTCCGCCATTTCACCGAAAGCCATCTCCTCCTCGGCTTTGGTATGGGGCAGCGAATCACGATGTGATCCCGGGATAATCTGCACGCAGGAATTCTCCACCGTGACCTCGTCAATGGCGATCCAGGCGGAAGTGTTCACCGGCGGTTCCAGCGGCCAGAAGTTGATATCCTGATGCCAGGGGATTTCGGCGCCGCCCGGCTGTTTCAACCACAGCTGCGTCGCCCACACGATCAAATCCGGTCCCAGCAGACCGGCGATCCGGTCAATGATGGCCGGATGGGTCGCCAGGTCGAAGATCACGGGCTGGTCGATGTGGCGCGATTGCACGCGCGAGCGCGGATTCGGTCCATCCGTCGTCAAAACCGACTGCTCGATTTCGCGCCTGACCACCGCCATGTCCGCCGGGCTCATCGCCGCGTAGGGTCCCAGATAACCATCCGCTACAAAGGCGTCCACTTCGGCATGGTTCAACAGCGATTCCAACTTGCCCATCCGCCTGCCCTTTGCATTCAGTCGCTAAGCTACGGTCAGTATACTGCCATCGGGGGTCTTTTCCACGAGCAGATGCCGCGGGAAGGCATCGCGCAATTCATCGATATGCGTGATCACCAGGATCAAGTCAAAGTCGCCGCGTATCGTGTTGATGGCGTCAACCAGCTTGCCCCGCCCCTCTTCATCCTGCGAGCCAAATCCCTCATCGATAAAGAGTGTCCGCAGCTGCGCGCCCGCCCGCCGCGCCAACAACTTGGACAGCGCGATGCGAATGGCGAAGTTGATGCGAAAAGCCTCGCCACCGCTATATAGTTCGTAACTGCGGGCGCCCAGGTCATCGGCGATCTCGATATCGAGCGTCTCGGCCAGGCCGCCGCTGACCCGTTCCCGCTGCGTGCTAAAGCGCAGCGACATCCGATCCCCTGTCATGCGGGCGAGCAAGTCATTGGCATCGGCTTCCAATTCCGGAATCGCCGTCTCGATGATTAGCGCCGGCAAGCCATTGCGTCCGAAAGCCGCGCGCAATTCGTTAAGCATACTTTGCTCACCCTGAACGGCGTTCAAGCGTTTTTCCAGGCGAGTCTTGCTTTCGCGGCCGGCCGCGATCGCATTCAGTTCCTGCTCGTGAATCGTCCGGCGCTCATTCAGACGCTGCGCCTCGCCACGAATTCGCTCGACTTCCGCTCGCGCTTCGCTTTCCCGCTCCACATTTGCTGAAAGCGCCGTAATCTCGTTTTTGATCCGCTTGACCTTCATTTCATCATCTTCCAGCGCGCCGCGCATTTTTGCCAGCCGTGCGGCTGTAGCAGCGTGAGACGTCTGCGCCTCCGGCAGGTTGCTCTTGGCAAATGCCAAGAGTGAATGCCGGCCATCGAATTGAGCCAAGGTCTCCAGCTGCGTCGAGATATCCGCCTGCGAGCCCGGGTCGTATTCGTGTTGCTGGCGCTGGCGTTCCAGCTCAGCCAATTGCTGGCGCAGCTCCTGGCCAAAATTTTGCTTCGTCAGCAGCGTCTCGACTTGACTGAGCCGCCCCCTTTCGACTTCCAGGTCCACTGCCGCGGCTTCCGCCTTGCGCGCCCCTGCCTGCGCCGCGCCCAGCCGCTGCTGCAGCGCCGGCAGATCCTTCAAGTGCAATGCCCAAGCCTCCAGCTCGCGCTCCTGCGTCTTCTGCCCATCATCAATTTCGCGGATTTCGACCTTGGCTTGTCGATAGGCGTCGCGCATCTCGGCACGGTCGGATTCCAACTGTTTCATCATGCCATTGCGATGATTTGCCGTCAGCTCCTGACCACAGAGCGGGCAAGTGGCGCCGTCCGCCAGCCGCAAGCGTTCCAGCCGTTCATTGAGTTCTGTGCCCTCTTGCCCGAGCCCATCGAGCTGCGTCGAAAGACGGCCCCGCTTCACCTTCAGCCCTTGCAGCGCGCTCGTCGCTTTGTTCCGCCTGGTATCGAGTTCGAGCAGTACATTGACTTCCATCCGCAGCTTGTCCGGTTCCGCCACTTCGGCGGCGTGAACAAGACTCTCCAGCCCGCTGACGCGCTCGCGAATCACATCCGCCTCGCCCTGCAATTGCGACCGTTGCCGCTCCAGCGCCGTTTCCAGTTGATGCGTGCGTCGGTCGAGTTCCTGGTTACGCGAGATCTGCTCGGCGATGGCGGTCTGTTCGGCGCGCACCGTCATCAATTGTTGATAACCGGCTTCGATGGTTTCGCTATCCGCAATCGTCCGCTCGTACTCGGCGATTTTGGCCGCCACCCGCGCGATCTCGGCTTCCGCCGCTTCGATGTCTTCACGGCGACTTTCGATGCGCCGTTCCTGCTCGCTAAGGCGTTCCCGTTCGCGCCGTAAGATTTCTGCTGTATTCGCCACTTCACGATACTGCTCGTCGGCTTGACTCAGTTCGTCCCGCACCGCCGCGAGCGCCGCCAGTACCACCTCCAGTTCCGCGGTCAACTGCGGCTCACGCGCGATCTCACTTTCGGTGGCGCGGATATCGTGCTGCAGGATATCGACCTGAGCGTCCAAGCCAGTCAATCGTTCTTTGGCTGACTCTTCATAGCCGCTCCACTGTTCCAGGCCCAGAATTTCAGACAGGATACGCTTGCGTTCAGCCGCGGTCTTGAGGGTGAAGGCATCGGCACGGCCTTGCTGCAGGAAAGCCGAATGCACGAAGGTCTCGTAATCCAGCCGCAGGATCTGCTTGATCTTGTCCTGCGTCCGGCGGACGCCATCTTCATTGATGATCCGCGGCGTCTGCCCGTCCGCCAAGGCGAATAGGTCGAGGCTGCCACGGCTGCCGCGCCCGGCCCGCGCGCGCCGTCTTATCACGCGATAGCGCATGTCTTCCTGCTCGAAGTCGATGCCCACCTGCATCTCGCTCTGCCCAAGGTGGATCAGGTCTTCATCGCGTTTGGCGCGCGCCTGGCCCCAAAGCGCCCAAGTGATGGCATCCAGGATGGACGACTTGCCGACACCGTTCAGGCCGGTCAAGCAAGCCAGCTCGATGCCCTCGAAACTGATCGGATCTGGGGCGCGATAAGCCAGGAAGTTGCGCATTTCCAGCCGGATCGGGATCATGCCACCTCTCGGGTGAGATTGTGCCGCGGCGCAACCTAGAGTTTAGCACAGGGCGGTCGCCGAATAATTGTTTACCAACGAGTCCACCGAGAGCACCGAGAACTAAATTGTCGTAACGGAACTAACTGCCTGGGTCTATCGCTCGCCACCAAGGTATAGGGCAAGGCGTTCCGCCGTCATCGGGCATCTGTTACAATGCATGTACGAAGAAAGTTGGATCGACACCATGTTGACGGCACTCTACGATGGCAATTGCCTGATCTGCCAATCGACCTGCGCGACCGTGCGCGCCTTCGATTGGCTGAAGCGCATCGACTTTGTCAACTTGCATGAGGACTGGGCGTGGCGCGAGCAGCGGCATGAACTGAATCGCGACCAGCTCATGGGGGAAATCCACGTTCTCGATCAGGACGGCAGGCTATATGCCGGCTTCCAGGGCACACGCCGCTTGTTGAAGGAGCTGCCGCTAGGCTTTCCGTTTTGGCTGCTGCTGCAGCTGCCGGGCATGGACGGCGTTGGACGCCGCGTCTACCGTTATATCGCCCGCCGCCGCTATCGCATCAATGCGCTCTTCGGCAATGATTTGCCCGATTGCGGCGCTGGCAAATGCAAGATGCTGCAATAGATTGCCGCTTAGCCCGCTCAGCAATCGGCGTATATCCAGTAGCGCCTGGTCAGGACGCGCCGACCGTTATCCAGCCGGTCAAACAAGATGCCGCCGTTCGCTTCGATGATCTTGCAAGAGCCGATATTGTCGTCATCGCAGGTGATCAGGATATCGCCGATGCCGCGCCTGCGCGCTTCTTCTATGCCCAGTTTGCAGAGCAATGTGCCGTAACCCCGGCGGCGCATGGACGGGCGGACATTGTACCCGATATGCCCACCGAAACGGCGCAGCGAATCGTTGAGGTGATGACGCAGGTCGAGGTCGCCGACGTAGTCGCCAGCGAAGGTCAGCCAAAAAAGTGTGGCAGGCACCATGCCCGCCAGCGGCTCGGTCTCCGCCTGGCGCAGGACAAGCAGATACTCTTCGAAGCGAGACCTAAGGATTTCCGGATGCCAGTTGATGGAGCGGTTTTCCCCGATATACTCCCAAACGGCATCGATATAACTCTCCTTATAGCGCCGATGCGGGCGCGACAGGCAGGCGTGCGTTTCAATCATGTTGCGGCGCCTTTGACATCGTGAGACCAAAGCAAAAAAACTCCCCCTACCTGCGGCGGGAGCAAGAACTCTGCGCTTGTGTTCAGGAGTTTGCGGGGGTTTAGACCGATTCAGCCACTTTTTCAGGCTCTTGCGCCGATTCATCTTGGGCGGAGCTGACTTCCGCTTCGTCTTCGGCGGCGCTAACTTCCGCCTCGTCTTCGGGGTTGTCCTTGTCTTCCCAACTGATAATCCAGATGCAGGCGCCGGCGACCAAAACAGTGGCGACGATCAGCGCCACCCATTGCGAGGGGAGGAGACCGACATTACGCGCTTCATGAACCAACAGCGCGACCATGCCGACTGCCAAGACCACCCAGGCGCTGATTCGCGGATGCCGCGTTACCCATTTGACGGCGGGAATGTTTTCCATCTCGTAAGATTCCTTATTCGCCACTCCGCACCCAGTATAGTCGGAAATCCCCCGCGCGGACAAGTCGCAGTCGCAGCGCGCTGACTTGCGCGCTATGCCCTCGCATGTTAGGTATAGAGTAGTTGACACGATCACAGGGGAGTTAGAGGGCATGAGCGACGAGTGGCGAAAAGTGGATTGGTCGCTTGACCTGGAGAATATGCGCGTGCGTGCCGGCCAAATTGTCACTGATATGACGGGCGGGACGGCCGAAGTCAAGCGGGCCACGCTGCGGGAAGCGCGCGCCGGCGCCAGGTCCGCCCAAATCACAATTGAATTTACTGTCGGGCGCGCCAGCATCACGGCGCTCGTTGCCGACTCTCCCGATCTTTTTCAGGCGCAAATCAGCTATGTCGGTGACTACGAATACGGGGTGAGTGGCGACGCCGGGCGGGTCATCACGCTGCGGCAAAAGGGCAACTCCTGGCAGAATCTTGGTGCCTCCGCGAGCAAGGCGCAAGATCTGCGCTGGGATATTGCGCTGGCGCCGGCGGTGCCGCTAGCGCTGAAGCTGAAAGGGGGCGTTGGCGAAGCCGAACTCAATCTGAGTCAGCTGCCAGTCGATGCCCTCCACCTCGAGTCGGGTATGGGGGCGGTCGCGCTAACGCTGCCGCAGCAGGAGGGCCGACTAGCCGCCGACATCAAGGCAGGCGTCGGTTCAACAGCGATAACTGTACCTGAGGGCTACTCGGGAGAGTTGAACATTGGTGGCGGTGTGGGCGAAGTGGCCGTGCTGGTTTCCCGGCAGGCAGCGGTTCGCTTACAGGTCAAAAGCGGTTTGGGGAAATTCGATCTGCCTGATGATTTCAAGCAGGTGACCGGGGGCAAGAGCGTCGCCCACAAGGGCATTTGGGAGAGCCCGAACTACCCCGATGCGAGAAGACAGATCCTGGTCGATTATACCGGCGGCATAGGCCGTTTCAGCCTGAAGTATCCAGAAGAATCCTGAGCCGGGCGGCGCTGCTGAATCCACCCCTATGTCGCGGCCGGTTCGTCCGGCTCGGCTGCATCGGCCAGCTCGGCTTCATCGGCCAGCTCGGCTTCATCGGCCGGCCGCACCATTTGATACAGCATTTTCGTGAGTTGGCTGTTGGCACTCTCGACGGTAGATTCGGGGCAAATCACCGCGATCTCATGGCTGATCATCTTCATCAGGTTGCTTTTCATCTTCATCTCAACCGATGTGAGCTTATCGGTGTACTCGCGCCAATACAGATCTCGCAGGGCAGTGGCCATCGCATTCGGTTCACGCGTCTGAATCTGCTTCTGGATTGCGGCTTGTCGCGAGCGATAATCGTCCGACAGCACTGTTGGCGGCGCTGAGAATACTTCTTCAATTATGGAAAGATCGGAAATAGCCGGCCGGATATTCATTTCGGTGGCCACATCAACCGGGATCATCACCTCGCCACGATTTCCCACCAGCTCAACAATGTGGTAGTTGCGCGTTTTGCCTTTGAAGGTCAGCTTCTTTTTGCCGACGATCGTGCCCGCGCCGTAACGGGGATGGATGATCTGGTCGCCTCTTGAATACATTATATTACTCCGCTTGCTGGTCTAGTGTTTCATCGTTGGCAGCAGCGTCATCTATGTTCATATACGGCAGGAAACAGTCGTTCCGCTCAAGAGGACCTGTATAGAATGCACAAAGACACGGCGCAGCGCAGCGGCACAAAAGCGGCGTCCGCTCGGCGCGTCTGTTTGCCTGCTCAAATCGACATCAATTGTAATGTTGACGAGGGGTGGTAACTGCGTGTGATAGAGAAGAATCGAACCGCTTTTAGCTGCCAGTATATATTTCACTTGCCGAGGATAACACGGCGACGGCGCGAATTCAAGACTGAGCGGCTCGGCGCTCAGCCCGTCAGGTAGGCGTCGGGACGGCGATCCTCGAATACCGGGATTGTCTGCCGGACGCGGTCAACTTCCGCCAGGTCAATCTCCGCCGTCAGCAGGCTCTCGTCGTCGCCGGCCTCGATGACCACCTGGCCCCAGGGATCGATGATCATGGAATGGCCGCCGAAGACTGTCCCACCGGTTTCGCCGCAGGAATTCACGGCGACCACGAAACATTGATTCTCGATGGCGCGCGCCTGCAGCAGCGTCCGCCAATGTTCGACGCGAGCGTGCGGCCACTCGGCGCAGATCAGCATCAACTTCGCGCCGTGCGCCACTGCATAATTCCTGAACAGCTCGGGGAAGCGCAGATCGTAGCAGATGCTCAAGCCGGCCGTGCCCCAAGGCTGCTGCATCACCGTCGGCGCTTCGCCCTCGCCCAGCCACTTATGTTCGTCAAACAGGCGAAAAAGATGAATCTTGCGGTAGACAGCCTGCAAGCAGCCACTCGCGTCGTGATAGGTGGCGCAGTTCATCACGTTACCGTCGTTCCCTTCGAGGACCGAGCCGTAGACCGCGATGGAACGCTGGCGCGCGCAATCGGACAACTGCGCAAACATGCCGCCACCCAGTTCGGCAGCATAATCGGCGGCGTTTTCCAGGTCATAGCCGGTCGACCAAAGTTCGGGCAGCAAGATCATGTCTGAATCGAGACGGGCCGCTTCGCTGATCATCTGCTCCGCTTTGAGCAGGTTGTCCTCGACGCGCGCCAGTTTGATCTGCATCTGACCCAGGCTGATGGATAGTCTTGTCATCGCATATCCCCCTTGTCGCGAGGCTCGGCCTCTAAAGGACCAATAGTGTATTCCGGGTCGAAATGTGGCGCAATCCCGCAGTGGACGCGCTGCGGACCGTGCTGGTGGATTGGGAGCGCGAGGCGGAAATCGTGCTCAACTGTCCAGCCCAATCGACACGAACTTCTGATCCATGTATTCGTACAGCCCTTCTTGCGCGCCTTCCCGGCCGAAGCCGCTGGTCTTGGTTCCACCGAAAGGCGCCTCGGCGGTGGCCGGCACCATATCGTTGACGCCGACAATGCCAAACTCAAGACCTTCGTAAACGCGGGTCGCCGTCGTGAGATCGTTGGTCATCACGTAGCCGGCCAAGCCATAGGGCGTGTCATTCGCCAGTTGCAGCGCTTCTTCAATTGACGAGAAGGTGCTTACCGCCATTACCGGTCCGAAGACTTCATCACAGCCGATTTGCATAGCCGACGTAACATCGGTCAGCACGGTCGGCTGGTAGAAATAGCCTTGGCCAATATCAGGGCGGCGCCCGCCGGTCACGACTGACGCCCGCCTTTCAAGGGCATCAGCGACAAAGAGTTCGACCTTGTCGCGCCCGGCTCGGCTGACCATCGGACCATTGGTCACGTTTGCCAGCATGCCATCGCCGACCACCAGCTTTTCGGTCTCGATCTTGACGGCATCGAGGAATTCTTCCAGCGCCGGCTGCTCGACATAAAAGCGCGTCGGCGAAATGCAAACCTGGCCGTTGTTGCGGAACTTCGCCATGGCACCTTGCGCCGCCGCCCAGTCCATATCGGCATCGGCGAAGACGAGTACGGGCGCGCTGCCACCCAGCTCCATTCCCAGCTTCTTGATGCCATCGGCCGCCTGACGCATCAAGATCGTGCCGACGCGCTGGGAGCCGGTGAAACTGACTTTGCGCACCCGCGGGTCCCGCAGGATGGTTTCGCCCATGATCTGCGGCTCGCCATTGATCAGGTTAACAACACCCGGCGGAATGCCCGCCTCCACCATCACGTTGACAAGCGCCATTGCGCTCATAGGCGTGAGTTCGCTGGGACGACCGACGATGGTGCAGCCGGCCGCCAATGCACCCGCCCATTTGCGCGCCAGCAGATAGGCCGGGAAGTTCCAGGCCGTGATCGTGGCGACAACGCCCAAGGGCTGCGGGATCGAGAGCAAACGCTTGTCCGCTTTGCGCGCCGGTATCGTGCGGCCGTAGGCGCGTTTGCCCTCTTCGGCGAACCAGTCGAAAAGGTCGGCGCAGGCGCCCCACTCGCCCGCCGCTTCGCCCAAGGGCTTGCCACACTCGGCGGTCATGATCGGCGCCAATTCATCGACGCGCGCTCGCAGAGTATCGGCGATGTCGCGCAGGATCGCGCCGCGATCGTATGCCGTCATGCCCTGCCAGCGGGGCAGCGCCTCGTGCGCCGCCGTTATCGCGCGACTTGTTTCCGCCGCGCCGCCAAAGGGGACATTCGCGAGAGGCGCTTCGGATGCCGGATTGACGACTTGCCAGCTTGCCCCACCCGTCGCGTCACTCCACTGACCGTTTATTAGCATCTTGTAGTTCATAACTTCAGCTCCGTCTTTCGCTCGAAGGTGGCTAAGATTCTACCGCAAGCGCGACTGAGGATAAGGATTCGCCGCGACTATCATCGATCTATTGACAATGTCGATTCAATAGTTGCGAGCAGTGCAACATAGTTGAGGCGGTCGTGCGCGCAATCCAAGTGAATGTCGACTGGGTTGGGGGGGCAAAGGTCAGGCCGTCTGCACCGACGTCTGCCCTTCCGCTCCGCCCAGCGGGCCCCGCTGTCTGGCATCGAAGCCGAGCCGGGTGGACAAGGCATCCGACGTTTCCTTGACCACCGAGCCGAATTCATCGATGCGCTCCAAAGTGACGCGCCCGCCCGGACCGCTGATGCCGATGGCGCCGACCAGCGCGCCGCGATGGTCATAAACGGGCGCCGCCACGCAGCGTACGCCATAGTTGTATTCTTCGTCGTCGATGGCGTAACCGCGCCTGTCCGTCTGCACCAACTGTGCTTCCAATGTCGCCCGGTCGGTCACGGTACGGTGCGTGAAGGGATTAAGCTCCTCGGGCAAGCGACAGCTGCCGAAAGCCAGCATGACCTTTCCCAGCGCCGTGCAGTGAAGCGGTGAAAGCGTACCGATCTCCGATTCCACCCGCAGCGCCGCAGTCGATTCAACTTGATCGATGTAAAGCGCTTGACTCTGCGCAAGGATCGCCAGGTGAGCGCACTCTCCGGTCTTGTCGACCAGTTCACTCAAGTAGGGGCGCGCTTGATCGCGCAGGGTGATGCGGTTGAGCAGATGCTGGCCAAGAGAAAGCAGTTGTGGACCCAGCACATAACGCGCGGAAACATCATCCTGCTCAACAAAACCATAATTCGCCAGCGTATGCAATAGACGCGAGGCGCTGCTCTTGTCGATCGACATTTGATTGGCGACCTCGGTCGTTCCCATGCCATTGCGAGCATGTTCCAGCAGCTTCAGGATTTTTAAGCCTTTTGCCAGCGCCTGAATCTCAGCCATACGCACCTTCTCACAATACACAACAAGTATTGCTTCATAAGCAACACATGTTGTGCAGTGGCTAATTTACCTCGTATTTGTTGACAATTATAAAACACTGTTGTATTTTTGGCAATATGTACAATGAATCGCTTGATTTTTTGGTTAATCTGCGCTAATTTGTAGCTGTAGTCAGGAGGTGACTATGATCGTATCCGTAGTAAGACCCATTGACGGCCAAACACAACATACGGAGAAATGAAGATGATGAACAGACGTTTGATCGTAGCAATTCTTGTCATTCTGGTGGCAGCCTTCTCTGTCACACCCGCCTTTAGCCAAGATGACCTGATGGGTGACTTCACGGTTTCCCACTATTTCGGTGGTTTCGGTGGCGAATTCATTGATGGCATCGTCGATGACTTTATCGCTGCCAATCCGGGGCTGATGCATGCGGCAAGCCCAGTCGATCACGAGCAATTCAAGACGTCGATCCTGGTCCAGCTTGCCGGCGGCAACCCGCCTGATACGTTCAGCTATTGGGCTGGCGCGCGCATCCAATTTGTCGTCGATGGCGGCCGCTTGCAGTCGATTGACGACGTCTGGGAAGCCAACGACATGGATTCGCAATTCCCGCAAGCGGTCATCGATAACGCCGCAACCTATGACATGCACCGGTATGCCGTGCCCTTGACCTTGCACTGGGTCGGCTTCTTCTACAACGTGGCGCTTTTCGAAGAAGCTGGCGCGATGGTGCCGACAAACTGGGATGAATTGGTCGATGTGGCCGAGAAGTTCAAGATGGCTGACATTCCGGCCTTCGCGCTGGGTTCGATTAATCGCTGGCCCGGCCAGTTCTGGTTTGACATGATTCTGCTGCGTACGGCCGGCAACGAGTACCGTAACCAGTTGATGAGTGGCGAAGCGTCCTACACCGACCCCGAAGTCGTACGCGCCTATGGCTTGTGGAAGGAACTGGTCGACGCCGGTTATTTCTATCCCGATGCCAACGCCTATGACTGGGACGAGTCAGCCAATCAGGTCGCCAGTGGCGAAGCAGCCATGACCTTGATGGGCACCTGGATCGGCGGTCTCTATGCCGGCAACGAAATGGTGCCGGGCGAAGACTTCGACTACTTCTCCTTCCCCACCATTGATGAGGACACGCCGCGCGCTTCGCTGGGTCCCATTGATACATTCGTCGTGTCGGCCGATGCGCCTAATCCTGACGCCGCCAAAGCCTTCCTGGTTCACCTGACCAACCCGGATGTCCAAGCCGAGTTCGCGTTGGGCGCCGGCAACCTGGCGCCGAGCCTGATGGTAGATACCGGCATTTACAACGATGTCGTGGCGCGGATCGCCGGTGAGATCGCCAATGACCCGGTCTTCGCCTTCAACTATGACCTGGCCACACCGCCGCCGGTCGCCGAAGTCGGCTTGAACTCCTTCTCGGAATTCATGGCCAATCCCGGCGATTACGAAGCGATGCTGGAACGCGTTCAGGCAGATGCCACGGCCGAGTTCGCATCGATGGATGGCTAGTCTCAGCCTATAGTTCGGTCTCCGATTACTCTTTCCCCCCTTGAGTGATCAGAGTAGTACATTGAACTAAATCCCTTCTCTGGAAACGGGGAAGGGATTTAGAACAGGTGAGCAAGAGTCAAGTGCTGAGCGACCTCTATGCTACGACGCCACAAGTGGATCACGCCGGCCAGCTTCCTCCTTCTGCCACTTCTCGTATATTTCACCTTTGTCATCCTGCCGACACTAAACTCGCTCTACTATTCGTTCACCGACTGGGTTGGCTACGGCGCCGACCTTAATTTTGTCGGGACGGCGAACTTTGAAAGGATCTTTACCGACCGCCTGTTCAGCAACGCCATCAAAAACACAGCCATCTGGCTGGTGCTGGCGATGACGGCGCCGACCTTGCTGGGCTTGGCGCTGGCGCTGGCTTTGCAAGGCAAACGCCTGATCAACACCGTTTACAAGTCGCTGTTTTACCTGCCCATCTGCCTGTCACCAATCATCATCGGCATCATCTGGGTCTGGCTATACAGCCCGAAGCTTGGCATCGTCAACATCTTCTTGCGCTCAATCGGGCTTGATCATTTGGCGACCGCCTGGCTGGCCAATCCCAACACGGCGCTCTACGCGGTATTTGTCGCCTGGGCTTGGCAGCAGACCGGCCTGAACATGGTCATCTTCCTGGCCGGCTTGACCTCTGTGCCGACACCGCTGGTCGAGGCGGCCAAGGTTGACGGCGCCGACTATGTGCAAACGCTGTTCAAGGTGATCATTCCGATGCTGCGACCGGCCACCGTGGTGGTGCTGGCGTTAACCGCGATCAGCGCGCTCAAGAGCTTTGAGATCATCTGGGTGATGACGATGGGCGGACCCTTCAACCAGTCGGATACGCTGGCGGTCTTCATGTACAGCGAGTCCTTCCGTAAGTTCAAGATGGGTTACGGCAGTTCCGCTGCGGTCATTCTGTTTCTTATGACGCTGGTGATCATCGTGCTGTATTTCCGTCAAACCGCGGCGGCCGAGGAACTCTATGACTAGCGCGCGGCTCGCCCATCCCCCCATCAAGAGAAAAAGGAAGCTGATTGATCGGGCCAACTGGACAAAGAGGCTAGGTTCCGCCCTGCTCTACTTCGTGCTGACGATCATGCTGATCTTGTTCATGGTGCCGGTCTATGGCGCGATCGTGACCGCTTTCAAGTCGCAGCAGGAAGTCGCCTTCGACGGTTACTGGTCACCGCCATCAAGCCTGGTGACCGAAAATTTCGCGCGCGTGATGGACCCGGAAGATGGCAACCTCGGTCTGTATTTGCAGAACTCGCTGCTGCTCACGATTCCGGCCTCGATCTTTTCCATCGCGCTGGGCACGCTGGCCGGCTACGGGTTGGGCAAGTACCGTTTCAGATTTGACGGCGTCCTCTTCATTTTCATCGTGGCGGGGATGTTCCTGCCGCCGCAGATCGCCCTGATACCGGTCTTCCGGCTGATGAATGACATCGGGCTATATGACACCTTATGGGCGGTCATCATCATTCACACCGCTTTCGGCATCCCCATCTGCACGCTGGTCATGCGCAACTTTTTTCAGGTCGTACCGAACGCCCTGCGGGAAGCGGCGCTGATCGATGGCGCCAACGAATACAGCATCTTCTTCCGCATCATGCTGCCGCTGACGCTGCCGGCGCTAGCGGTGCTGTCGACATTGCAATTCACCTGGATTTGGAACGATTTCCTTTGGCCCTTCATCTTGACGCAGCGGGCGGAAAGCCGCACCGTCATGGTGGGAATACTAAATCTAACCGGGCAGTACACGGTTGATTGGGGCGGTCAGGCGGCGGCGTCGCTGATTGGCTCTGTGCCGACCTTGTTCATTTTTATCTTCTTCCAGCGCTACTTCATCAAGGGGCTGACGCTGGGCGCAGTGAAGGGGTAATTCACCACAGCCGCTCGGCGGCGGCGAATTTGGCTACCGCGCTGACGCAAAATATCAAAGGCCTATGCTTGCATGAGCATGGCTGCCAGCAGCCGATCGGAGACGACGTTTCTGGCACTGGCCTGCCATTTGTGGTAACGTGGTGGGCAAGAGAGAATCACAATTGGCAGCAGACTCCCGATGGTGATCACAGTATCTCCGATTCCAGCCGTGAACGTGTCCGCAGTGCCACAGCGCAGCCCACTGCGTTACCCGGGCGGAAAGACATGGCTAATACCTCATATACGTGTTTGGCTTCATTCCATGAAACGGCCTCGATTGCTTGTTGAGCCTTTCGCAGGCGGCGGCATAGTCTCACTCACAGCAGTCATGGAAAACCTTGCCGACGAAGCGTTAATGGTAGAGCTCGACAAAGACGTAGCGGCGCTATGGAAGGCTGCCTTGAATTACGGTCCCGAATTGGTAGCTCGCATCAGTTCGTTTACCCTGACGCGCGAATCGGTAGTACAACTCTCTTGCAAGTGCCCTGCGGATGTCGTGGAACACGGATTCCGGACCTTGGTTTTGAATCGTACGCGGCGTGGAGGCGTCCTCGCGCACGGTGCGTCTTTCACGCGCAAGGGGGAGAACGGGGCGGGAATCGCGTCGCGCTGGTATCCTAACACCTTGATCCGTCGACTACGCGCTATTGCCGAGTGCGCAACCCGCATCACATTCTGCGAGACAGACGGTATGCAGATGTTGGCCTCGCTGCTTGGAAAGCCCCATGACGACGTGGCGTTGTTCGTTGACCCGCCATATACGGGAAAGGGAGGGAAACGCGCAGGGAAACGCCTCTATGCGCATAACGATATTGACCATGCCCGCCTCTTTTCTATACTCGCGGAAAGCAATGCAAACTTCCTAATGACGTATGATCGCTCCCTCGAAATCGAAGCCTTGATTGAGTCGTACAACTTTCATGCCGTTCAGGTCTTGATGAAGAGTGGGCACCACGCCCTGGTGCCGGAGCTTGTGATTACTCGATATCCATGCTTCTCGGAGGGGATTTCTGTTGCCTGAGCGCTATGGCATCGGGGAGTGGTACGGGCAACCGTTTCTGAACCTCTCACCATCCCAACGCCGTCAATTGGCGTTGGTTGCTTCGGGAGAGGGGAATGAAATCCCGCAGTGTCCCTTCCAACAGAACCAGCCTATTTGCAATAAACGGGGAGGGGTCTGCTCCATACATCGTTACAAGCAAAGCGATGACGGGCGGCTTGGCGAACCCGTTGGCGGACACGTTACAGTCTGTCCAGCAAGATTCGACGAGGACCATTTACTGGTTTTCTGGCTGGCCGAGATTGTCGGATTCTCACCTACGGATGCACTAATCGCCCGTGAGGTTCCATTCATGCATGGAACCAATACGAACAGACCGGCAGGAAAAATTGACTTGGTCGTTGCCAAGACCTCCAATGAAGGCGTCCTATGGCACGGTCTGGAGATCCAGGCAGTTTACTTTTCCGGGAAAGGAATGCAGTCCGAGTTTGATTCCCTGAGGGACGATACCCACGAAACGCCCCCGTATCCAACGGCGAACCGCCGCCCAGACTGGCGTTCATCCAGTGCCAAGCGACTGATGCCACAGTTACAGATCAAAGCGCCGACGCTACGGCGGTGGGGTTCCAAGGTTGCCGTTGCGGTAGACCGTCCGTTCTTTGAATCGGTCGGAGGTCCCAGTCCGAATTCAAGCCATGATCTCAATGACGGAGACATCATCTGGCTTGTACCAGAACTCGTCCTGGATGGAATACGCCGCCGCCTGTCTCGTTGGCATTGGGAAGTGCTGACATTAGAGGCCTCGACCGAGAAACTCCTTGCGGCATCAACCATCCGACGCGAGGCATTTGAACGAACTCTCATGTCGAAACTGAAGCCGATCTAGGCGGATCCATAGACCCACTGTCATCCGCCTTATATGTCGTTGACCAACACTTCTATTCAAGGGCGAAAGGAATTATCTCTCATCCTAACACCAGACAGCTTGCCATTTGCCCAGCCGGGTCGCTTCTATCGCGGCAACTTGCACGGGCATTCAACCAATTCCGACGGCGCCTGGACACCCGCCGAACACATCCGTAAGTATCGGCAGAACGGCTACGATTTCGTCGCGCTGACCGACCACTGCATGGATCATTACGGCTACCAGATCAGCGATACACGAGAGTTCCGCACAGACGATTTCACCACTTTAATCGGCGCGGAACTGCATCCCGGGCAGATCGAGTCGGGCTCGCCCTGGCACTTGCTGGCGGTGGGCTTGCCGCTGGATTTCTAGACGAATCGCCCGGGCGATACGGGAGCGAGCGTTGTCGAGCGCGTACGGGAGGCGGGCGCCTTCGTGGCAGTGCCGCATCCCAACTGGTTCGCCCTGACGGTGGAGGATTTTGAGACCCTGGGGATAGTTCACGCCGTCGAGTGTTATAACGGGGGCTGTGACGTCGGCGCCGACCGCGGCTACAGCTGGCATTATATCGACATGCTGCTGCATCGCGGGCATCGCGTTAGCGCGATCGCGGTGGATGACACGCACATGGCAAAAGGCATAGGCGATTTCATGCGCGGCTGGGTCTGCGTCAAGGCGGAGTCGCTAAAGCCGGATGCGCTGCTGCGGGCGCTCAAAGCGGGGCACTACTACTCAAGCACCGGCGTACAACTGCATGATGTCGCGTTACACGGGCGCGACAAGCTGGTCGTGGAGTGTTCGCCGGCGGTGCAGATTCTGGTCGCCAGTGATCGTGCGGGTGCGTGGCAGGTCGGCGGCAAGGGACTGACGGGCGCGGAGTTTGACTTGCGAGATGTGGATTCTCGCTGGCTGCGGGTGACGGTGCGCGATGATGCGGGCCGCCGGGCGTGGACGAATCCTCTGTGGTTGGGGTGAGCGGCTTCGCAGGTCTATGCGTTTCTGGCCTTGGGACCGGTGATGGGGTACGACGCTAGTTCAAATACGGCCGGCAATCGAACTTTCGCCTGACAAACGCAACGGATTGTGCAAGATAACCGAAATTTCTCGTCAAGCTTGTTTGGAGCGCATATTATCAATTTTCAAGCATGCATATCATGGCAATATACGACACATTGGAATGAAATTAGAGTACATTGACAGTTATAAGGATGTCAATTTACCATAGTGGCACATACAGCCACTGTCATCCGTAACTTGGTGAGGAAATTTATGAAACAGTACAATCCTAAAACCAGTCGGTTGCACTTGTTTCCAACGCCTACCATATGGACAGGCATCGGCAGCTTGATTGATGTCTGCGGGACTCTGAACGCGTACAATGCCTCGCCTACTGAGGCCAAAGCAGACTATGATGCGCTGCATTCAGATTGGCTGGCTGTTGGTGACTACATCTCGGAAGCAATTGTGACGCATTATGACGACATAAAGAGAGAGAAGGCTTGAGCATAGACGACAACGCAGAAGCCAGCCTACCTAACGACCACGCACCGGTTGACGACAACGAGTCTCCAAGAGCCCCTTTACACGAGCACGATGGTTCCGAAGAACGGGACTTAATCGAGTATATACCTGAAGAACGGCGCGAAGAATTAGTTCGTAGTCTGATATTGCGCGAAGAGTATTCGGGCCCTATCGCACATCCACGAATCATTGCCGGCTACGAACGGTTTCTTCAGGGTAGCACTGATCGAATTCTGACTATGGCTGAAGAACAGCAGCGCCATAGACAAAACATGGAAGACCGCGGACAAAATGCGGCCATTAAAAGAGATAGGCGTGCTACGTAACTCGGTTTCGTACTGGGTCTAGCCCTACTGACGTTGGCCGCGTTTGCCATCGCGTCCGCATATCCACTTGCAAGCGTTGCGTATGTAGGCATGGCTGCTGCGTCGCTAGCGGGTGCGTTTTTCCAAGGGCACCGCAATACGCGACGAGAATTGAAGGAAAAGCGCGAATCGTTGGAGCAACCGTCTGTGCCACCGCAATTGCCCAACTCCGGGAGCGACGACCCCAGGTAAGGTTGCCTTCTTCCTTAACTCTCCCGCAGCTGACGCGCTAGCAAACCGCTGACCAGCCGAATCAGCGCATAGGGCAGCGCCAGCGGCAGCACCAACTCGATCCCCACGGTCACGCCGAGCGCCAGCACCGCCCGCATATTCGCCAACTGCGCACCCAACTCGGATGCCTCCCGCGCTGCCTCCAGCGCCGCGCTCAGATACTCCAGATTCAACCGCTGTAGCATATTGATCAGCAAGAAATAGAAGGCAACCCATGCCACCGATGTAGGCACGGCGATGCTGCGGAAGGGCACGAAGGCGCCAATCCCGACCCCGACCATGCCGAACATCAGCGGCTCCAGCACCAGGCGCGCCAGAGAAGTCAAGGTCATGGCGACGATTAGCACGTAAGTCAGCGGGCCGGATTCGCGCAGCGGTAACAGACCGGCGTAGTGCATGATGATTAGCGGAGGACCGAAGATGGCCGCGCCTTGCACAATCAAGACCAGATCGTCCATCTTGCGCCAGAGCGCCGAGGCCACCTTGCCCAGAAAGATCTGCTCCAGCGACATCGGCGTCGACATCAACAGCTGCATCGTATTGTTGCGGATCTCGTCGGCCATGACCGCCGCCGAATTGGCCGCGATGGAAAAGAGCGCACGCACATAAAAGATGATGCCGAACGGGACAACCAGCACCGAAACAACGATCACGGTCGTCGCCAGGTCGGTGACGAAGGGAAAGAATATGCCGATCAACAGCGCCGCTACCCAAAAGCCACAGATATAGAATATCGGCTCAAATTCAGGCGGCAGCGTGCGCCAGTACAGACCGAGATGCAGCCGTACGATCGGGTTGGTCGCCCGCGCCCAATAGGGCAGGCTCTCCATGGGCGAGCGCTCGTCGACTACGATCAAATCGGCGGCGTTGCGGGGTTTCACGTTGGCGGCCATGTCAGTCTCGCGATTCAGGCTATCAACTATGTTTCAAGGTTGAAGGTAGAACCGCCAATCCAGGCGGCGTCAAACCGTTTCAAAGCTTATGCCGCCGTAGACCTCCGTTAGCGGCAGACGGCAGCCGAGTATCTCAATCGGGATGACGGCGTCGAGATCGCTAAATTCCTGCCACAGCCATCTCGGTCCGGTACGCGTATGCAAATCGATGAATACACGGTGCTGGTCAATGACGAGATAAGCTTGGATGCTCGGCACCATATCACAGAATTCTCGTTTCCGGGCACGGTCATAATGGAGTGAAGCGGGGGATGTGACCTCGACCACCAAAACCGGATTGATCAAAGTTGTGTTGCTGTCTTCAAGCTGCGGCGCTCCACAGACTGCGCTCAGGTCCGGGTAGACGTAGCGGGAATCGCTAATTTTGACGCGCATATCGCTGTTGCGCAGCGTGCAGTCGGAATCATAGAGTTGACTAAACAATGTACCCATGACATTTATCTTGATTGCGCTATGATTGTTGGTGCCGCCCGTCATGTCGAAAATCTCTCCATCAATGTACTCGTAACGGCGTTCGTTCTCTACCGCTTCCAGGGCGAAGTACTCTTCCACGGTCAACATGGGCGGTGCCGGCTTGGCAATCATAACGCGCCTCGCATCAAGCGTTTTCGCCGTCATTGTAGCATGACAGCGGTTCATTATCCACTTGGGCGACTTGGCGGGGCTGACGCGTAAAGCGGTCGTTATTTGCCGGCGCAACACGTGTCTTGCAATCGCCGGAAGTGTTAAGAATGGTATGATGCATCGCCTATGGAGCCGAGCATGCGTGTCGCCATCATAACCGAGACCTTTCTGCCCAAAGTCGATGGCATCGTCAAGGTGGCCTGCCTGTTGTTGGATCACCTGATGAAGCGCGACATTGAGGCGATGGTGATCGCGCCGCGTTATGGCGAAGGCACGGCATACAACGATGTACCCATCCGCAGCCTGCCCAGCCTGTCCATGCCCCTCTATCCGGAGGCGCGGCTGGGCTTCCCGACCTTCTCCCTCTTTCGCGATCTCGCCAACTTCCAGCCGGATGTCGCGCACCTCTTCCATCCCGTGACGGCCGGCATCCCGACGATGGCTATGCTGAAATGGATGGGCGTGCCCACAGTGACCTCTTTCCATCTCGACTATGCGCAGCTGGCGTATCAGTACAGCGTCGGCCCGCTTGACCTCGGCTTCACGCGTCCGCTGGTCAACGCGTTGACCACGTCCGTCTTCAACTGGGCGGATTGCAGCCTGGCGCCGTCGATGCTGGTGCAACGGCAGATGCGCCATCTGGGAATAGCGAATGTGGGCTTGTGGCGCCGCGGCGTCGATGCGGACGCCTTTAATCCCGCCTTTCGCTCGCCCGAGATGCGGTCTGAGATGACGCGGGGCAATCCCGGCGATACCGTCCTGCTCTATGTCGGGCGCTTGTCGGACGAGAAACAGCTTGAACACATCCGCCCGACCTTGGAGACGCTGCCGAACATACGGCTCGTGCTGGTCGGCGATGGTCCGGCGCGCCCGGATCTCGAGCGGCACTTTGCCGGTCTGCCGGTCACCTTCATGGGATACCTGCGTGGCGAGCGCTTGTCACAGGCATACGCCAGCGCTGATATCTTTGTCTTTCCTTCCAGACTGGAGACCTTCGGCCTGGTCGTCATCGAAGCGATGGCAGCGGGTCTGCCTGTGGTGGCGTCACGGGTCGGTGGCGTGGCAGATATTGTCAGCGAGGGCATTAACGGCTACACCTTCGCCAGTGGCGACACGGCGCGGTTGTTGAAGGGCGTGCGCAAGATTGCATCAAGCCGGGAAAACATGCGCTGGATGGGTAGGCAAGCGCGCGCTTACGCCGAGCAGCAATCCTGGGATGTGATAATGGATGAGCTGATTGAGATCTATGCGGCGCTGGTCGCGGAAAGGGCGCCGCGGACGGTGGCCGTCTAGAATCGTTCATTTGCACATCATCGGGTGACCCAATGGGTCGCCCCTACGTTTTCGTACCGGTGGCGGACGAGGCATTTTTCAGTGGGGGTAAGTCTTCCTCCATTACCCGCTGCACCGCCGTGACAACGCGCGCGTGGCGCTGTCCATTGCTGATGATCATGCCGGCGTTCGGCAGCGTCTCGCCTTGCGAAAAGTCGAGCGGGCTCCCATCCAGGTCAGTCACGGTTCCGTCCGCCCCCTGCACCAGCGCGACACCGGCGGCATGATCCCAGGTCTTGTGAGCATAGCTGCTGTCCGCGCGCGGCAAGCGCATGTACAGGTCGGCAGCACCACAAGCGACCAGCGCATATTTCTCCATACTGTCCAATTCCAGAATCTGCACATCGCTCAATCCGGCATATTCGCGGGCGCGTCCCATGCGGGATTTGCTGGCATGCGCGCGTTCGAAGCTCTGAACGGCGATGAACTCACGCACTTTACGCCGCTGGGACACGGTCACCTTGACAGCGTCGCCTTCGGTCAGTGGCGCGCGCCAGGTCGCGCCATCCTGTGTGTAGAACAGCGCGCCGGAGCCTTCTTCGTAGCCGGGCGCCGCCACGATACCGTCCGTGACCTGCCCGTCGATCAATACCCCGCAAGCGATGGCGTAGTGCCGCTGCGCAATGAAACCTTTGGTGCCGTCGATGGGGTCGATGACCCAGGTGCGCGCTGCCGATCGACCCTTGCCGAAATCGAGCCAGGCGATCAGTTCAGCTTCGCTGACGGGCTGGCGCAAGACTTCTGCCAAGAGCGCCAGCACTTGCGCCCGCTGTTCGGCAGAGACCAGCTGAGAGAACTGCGCGCCCGATTCTTCCGATACGACAGCATCGTCCCGATAGTGCTTTTGCAGAGCCCGGCAGATAATCGCCTGCGAGCCATAATCGGCAATGGTGACCGGTTCCTGCTGATCGCCCGCCGTCTTGGTCGCGGCGACCAGATACTTCTGCTGCACCAGGCGGCAGAGTTTTGCGGCATCTCGAACTGCTTCCCGTATCGCTTCCATGTAGCGTCCTTTATTCCTAGCCCTGTGCAGACGATATTCGACAGACAGCCTCGTAAAATCCAGGAAATCGCCTAATTGTGACGAGGGCGGTGCAGCTACTAGCGCAAAAGGTCATTGAGCGCGAACGTCTGATAATGCCATTTTAGACGCAGGTCCTGATTGCATTCAGCAGCGACCTGCCATTGTCGCGCCCCATGCAAGCGTTCCACGCCCCATGGCGAAGCGCCCGCCATGCTTGACCAGGGATGTTCGTCATGCCAGCGCCAGAGCAGACCACCGGGTCCCATCCCGCTGTGAACAGCAACCTGAATGCAGAAGTGTTGATTCATCGGCAGCGCCGGGCCATGCCAGCGATGCCGGCTTCGATTGGCTTCTGGACTTAAGGTTAGCGTGATGCGCCGGTCCACGCCGCTGATGCCCAACCAAAGACCGGGCAAGGCATCATCATTGTCGCGTGCGCAAAGGATGGTCTGCGGTTCATGTCCGGCTTTTTCTCGCAGGCGCCCGGCAATCTCCCAGATGATCAGATATGCCGTGTCCAACTCTTGAAAACAGTCGGCGCGCAAGCTACTGGCGGCGTCCGTCGTAAAGAGCGCCCAAGAGGCGGAAGGCGGAATCCGCCAATTCCAGGACAGCCATTCACGCAGGCGTCCCGAATGGTCCAGCACTTGATAGCGCAAGCCATCCTGATCCAGCGCCGCCTGGACAAAATGCAAGTATTCGTGTTCGGCAGGCATCCGACGCGCCGTGCCCGCGCCAGCGGTGCATATTTGCAGTACGCCGCGCTGCACCTGCACATCAAAGGCGAGAATGTGGCTGCAGAAGTAGGCCAGCACATCATGCCGCAGCAAGACATCCCAGAATCGCTTCCCGTTCTGCCGCTCGATCTGGCGCTGATAATCACCATAGTATCCATTCACCGCCCAAACTGGATGATGCCCGCAGACCAATTTATGTCGGGCGGCGTGGTGCTGCGTCAGCGTCTTTTCCAGCCATTCGGTTTCGACCGTGCCCTCGCCCCCGCCTGCCGACCACATGGTATTGACGAAAACAATGAGCAAATCGCCGTCTCGCACAAAGTAGGACAACAGGCGCTGATCCGGCGGTCCGTTCTGCGGCAAATGCGCCATGACGTCGCGGAATACATTTTCGCTCATGCGGTCGTAGACGGTGTGATTGCCGCTGGTGTGATAGAGCGGTATGGCAGCTCTATCCAGCCAGTCCATTTCTCGCTCGAAGAAGTATTTCCATTGCCGGCGCAATTCGGCGGCGTCGGTCGTCAAGCCCATGATTTCGTCGCCGGGGAAGCAGATGAACTGCGGCGGTGTATCAAGCGCGCGGATCATGTCGTTGACTTGCCCGAACGTGCCTTCGTGCCGGGCGCCGGCTACTCCGGAGCAACTGTCACCGTAGACCACAAATTGGCGACCGCCCGTTTTCGCCTTTATTGCTCGAATCGGGTCGCGTGTCGGCATTCTGCCACTTCCCATTTGTGCGCGCGTTCACGACATGTTCGTCGCCGAAAAGTATAACGCAGCGGCAGAGGTGGCGACATCCTGCGGCAGAACAACGAGGCGCTTAAGGGCAGCACGTCGGCTCAGGCGCTTATGACCACCCTTACGACCGAGGGGCAAGCCGTGTAGAATACGTCGCCCTTGCTTTGCCATCGTCAATCTTATGCGGGAGCGCGACTTGGCTCATAAAAGCGAGTTCTCAATAGAAGGACTGCGCGAATACAGCCGCACTGGCCCAGTGCGCTGGATCATTTCGCATTGCCTGGAGCACAAGCTGTATTTCTTCGTCGGGCTTCTGGGCTTTGCCAGCGCTTATTTTTCCTTTTCAACAGCCCGCGTTCTCTTTGGCCGAGGCGCGGAACTGATCATCAATGGTGGCGATGTACGGGCGATCATCGCCGTGAGCCTTGGTGTACTCATCGTGTCGGTTTGGGATGGTCTGGGTTCGTTGGTCGGGTCGATGGCGATGGTCATCTTGTCGACGCGGGTGGAACGCGATTCGCGGCATGAGCTTTATGCCAGCCTGCTGGGCAAGAGCCAGACTTTCCACGATCAGCAGCGGGTCGGCGATGTGATGGCGCGCGCCACCGACGATGTCCGCCAACTGCATTTTGTCATCCATCCGGGCATCATGTTCATCTTTGATATGGTGCTGGGCTTCGCCGTGCCCATCCTGTATATCGCTTTCATCAATTGGGAATTGCTCCTGGTGCCGGCGATCTTTGTCCTGACCTATATCATAGTCGTGCGCCGGTATATTCGGCGGCTGGAACCCGTGATGATGCAGCAGCGCATGCAATATGGCGTACTTAGCGCCCGCCTGGAAGAGACCATAAGCGGCATTGAAATCGTTAAGGTGGCGGCGCAGGAAGTCGAAGAACGCAAGAAGTTCCGGCGCAACGCCGGCAAGTTCCGCGACTTCTTCGTCAAGCAGGGCAAGATCGAAGCGGCTTACCTGCCGCTACTGATGTACGGCATCGCCTTTGGTTTCATGTTTCTGCATTGCTTGCATCTGTTTAGCCGCGGCATCCTCACCATCGGCGATGTGATCGCGGTCACCGGCCTGATGGGCGTACTGCAGTTTCCCGTGTTCGTTTCACTCTTCTCCATCAGCATGATTCAACTGGGTATTGCCGGCGCGCACCGCATCCTTGAGCTCATTGATCAGCGTTCGGATATCGATGAAAACTTGTCCGGCCACAGCGCGCCCGTCGAAGGCGCCATTGAATTCGACAATGTCACCTTCAAGTTTCATGGCAGCACCGTGCTGGAAGATATCTCCTTCCGGGTCGAGCCGGGCCAGACGATCGCCATCGTCGGGCAGACCGGCTCGGGCAAATCGACACTGAGCCAACTGGTCAGCCGCACCTATGATGTGGACAAGGGTCGCGTATTGGTCGACGGCGTGGACGTGCGCGATTGGAATCTGGACCGGCTGCGCTCGCAGATGGGCAAAATCGAGCAAGACATTTTTCTGTTCTCGCGCAGCGTAGCGGAAAACATCGCCTTCGGCGTTAAAGACGCTTCACAAGCCGATATCGAGAATGCCGCCAGAGAAGCCCAGGCACATGAATTCATCCTGTCCTTCAATGACGGATATGAGAGCGAAATCGGCGAGCGTGGCGTGACCCTCTCCGGCGGGCAGCGGCAGCGGCTTGCCTTGGCGCGCGCGTTCTTGCGGCAGCCGCGCATCTTGATCCTGGATGACTCCACCAGCGCCATCGACAGCGCCACTGAAGACGATATCCAGCGGGCGATGCGCCGCGCCCAGGAAGGACGCACCACGATCCTGATCACTCATCGCTTGTCACAAATCCGCTGGGCCGATCGCATCATCGTGTTGGAAAACGGCCGCGTGGTCGCCAACGGCTCGCACGAAGAATTGCTGCTCGACTCCGACCATTATCGGCGCATCTTCGCCCGTTACGGCACGGCAGAATCGCCCATTGGGCAGCTAGCCGGCGAAGGAGGCACGCAATGGGCTTCATAATGGATGGCCTGGAAGCCGAAGATTACGACCGCCAGTATTCCGATTGGGAGCTGGTCAAACGCATACTCAGCTACTTCAAGCCGCATCTCTGGAAGATGACTGTCGTGGCTGCGGTGGTATTCCTCAGCTCGCTGATGGACCTGCTGCTGCCCGTCGTCGTTTCCCGCACCCTGGATCAACTGCAATTCGCGCCCGAAAGTTTTGACCCAATCGCCACCACAGTCGTGCTGGCCGTCGCCGCCAGCATGGGCTGGGTCGCCAACCTGATACGCCAGTGGCTCTCGGCGGAAGCGGTCGGCGATGTCACACTGGACCTGCGCGAGGATGGCTTCAATGCGGTCACCGAGCGCGACATGTCCTTCTACGATCAATACTCAACCGGCAGGGTCGTCAGCCGCGTTCTCTCCGACACGCAGGCATTCTCCGAGACCGTCCGCCTGTCCATCGGTTTGATGAGCCGCCTACTGCTCGTCATTCTGTTGACCATCTACCTTTTCACCGTCAACGTGAACATGACCTTCATCTTGATCGCCATCATACCCTTCATCGTATATACCGCGCTCAAATTCCGCCGGGTCGCGCGCCGCACGGTCACCAATTCGCGCCGACAATTGGCCACCGTCAACGCCCATATTCAGGAGTCGATCAGCGGCATTAGCGTCGCCAAAGCCTTCCGCCGCGAGCAGATGATTTACGACGAGTTCAAGACGGTCAATCACCAGTCGTATGAAGTAGAGAAGATTAACGGTTTTGTATTCGGCAGTATCTTCCCCATCCTGGTCACGATCTCCGGCGTCGGCACCGCGGCGATCGTCTGGTTTGGCATCAAGCTGGCGCAGCAGGAAGTGCTGACGGCGGGCGAATGGTTTCTGTTCATACAAGGCATGGGAATGATCTGGTTCCCGTTGACCAGCATCGCCTCATTCTGGAGCCAATTCCAGTTGGGGCTGGCGGCGGGCGAGCGGGTCTTCGCCTTGCTTGACGCCGAGGCGCTGGTCAAGCAAAAGGCCGATGACCCAGTTGCCGAATTGCGCGGCGAGATTGAATTCGTCAACATGGACTTCCATTACAACCTGGGCGAGACAGTATTGCAGGACTTCAGCCTGCGCATCCATGCGGGCGAAACGCTGGCGCTGGTCGGGCACACCGGCTCGGGTAAATCCAGCATCGCCAAGCTGATCAGCCGATTCTACGAATATCAAGACGGCGATCTGCTGATTGACGGCCAGGACATCCGCTACTTCAATCTCGCCAGTTATCGCACACAGCTCGGCGTGGTCACGCAGACGCCCTTCCTCTTTGACGGCACGGTGATGAACAACATCCGTTACGGCAAACCCGAGGCCAGCGATGCGGATGTGATCGAGATCGCCAACAAGGTGGGACGCGGCGATTGGTTGGTGAGCCTGCAAGAAGGTCTGCAGACGCAGGTCGGGGAACGCGGCGGCAACCTGTCGATGGGACAGCGGCAATTGGTGGCGATCGCGCGTGTGCTGCTGCAAGACCCGGTGATTTTTATCCTCGACGAAGCCACCGCCAGCGTCGACCCCTTGACCGAGACCTTGATCCAGGAGGGGCTCGATACCTTGATGGGCAACCGCACGTCCATCGTCATCGCGCATCGGCTATCGACCATCCAGCATGCCGATCGCATCATCGTGCTTGATCACGGCGATATCATTGAATACGGCACGCACGATCAGCTGATGGCGAGCGGCGGGCACTACGCCACCTTGTACGACTCCTATTTCCGTCATCAAAGCCTGGAGTACATCGAGCGCCTGGCGGGGTAAGCCAACTTATGGTTGCAGCTGCAATCGCAATTCGATATAGTTTATGTCGTCGAGATGCAGACGATTGTAGAGACGCCTGATTTCATTCGCCAGGTCAAGAAACTGAGGCTTTCGGGTGAGGACCTGGACAACATTAAGATCATTATTGCGCAAGGGCCCGACAATGGAGATGTGATTCCCGGGAGCGGCGGCGCAAGGAAAGTCCGAATACCTATCGCAGGACGCGGCAAGAGCGGAGGATATCGCGTCATAACCTATTTCAGCGGCGTGGATCTACCCGTCTTCTTGCTAGACATTTATGCTAAGAGCAAGAAGGCGAATCTCACCCAAGCTGAAACGAACAGGCTTAGCAACATGCTGGTAAGAATTCTGAAGCAGTACAAGGAGTAATCGCGATGACTGAGTTTGGCAAGCGACTAATCAAGAGTGCCCAACAGGCGCTGGAATATGCCAAAGGTACCGCGAAGCCAGGCACTTATCGAATTACGGAGTTTGAAAACGGCAAACTCAGAATCACCGCCGATTTCAGTGAGGAAGTTCTGGCACAGATGGATGCCGAGATCGCCTCTGAGCGCGAAGCTGCCACGAAGCAGCCCGACCGGGAGCAGCGCTCGCCATCCAAGACTATTGATCACATCGGTTGAATTGAAAGCGCCGCGAGAATAATCAATGCCAATCTTAAACTTGACAGATAGCAACTTCAAAGCAGATATCGGCGAGTCAGCCGCGTTGATTCTCATTTCCGACGGCAACGACAAGCTGCGCAGCGACTTCAAGACCGCCTTCACCATAGCAGCGGACGAAGAAGACGGCATCGTCTTCGCGCAAGTCGATCCCACCGCTAACGGTCAACTAAGCCAGCGCTTCGACTATCAGGGCAGATCGCTGCTGATCGGCCAGTACCGCGGCGAATTGCTGTGGCGGCGTTCCCGTCCCTGGGCGAGTGACCTGCCAGACTACATTAGCCAACTGAATGATGCCATCGCCGCCGATGCGCCAGCGGTTGAACAAGAAGAAATCGTCGAAGAAGAAGAGACCGCTATCGTGCTCGACAAACCGCTGGATGTGACCGACGCCAACTTTGAACAGGAAGCCATCCTCGCCTCGCATGAGCTGCCGGTGCTGGTGGATTTCTGGGCGGAATGGTGCGGACCCTGCCGCACGGTGGGTCCGATTCTGGAGAAGCTGGCGGCCGAGTTCGCCGGGCAGATCCGGGTGGTCAAGGTCGATACAGACGCCAACCAGGGGCTAAGCCAAGCCTTTCAGATTCGCAGCATCCCCACGATCGCCGTTTTCAAACAGGGCAAGCTGATCTTCATGCAGCCGGGCGCCTTGCCCGAAGAGTCATTCCGCCAATTGATCGACCAGGCGATCACCCTGGACGTCCCGGCGGACGAAGCGGCCGCCAGCGCGTAATTTCACAGCAACTAGAAGAGATAATTTAGCCGATCGCGCTGCCCGTAAGCAACGCCAGGCTGTGCTGATCGTGCGGCGGCGTGAACATATTCGGGGGGTGACGGTCTCGCCCGCTCAGTTCGCCGATGTAAGTCTGCGTCGTTTGCAGGCTGGTATGCCCCAGGTTCTGCCGGATCCGCTCCAGATCCATGCCAAAATCGTAAGCGTTACGCGCATAGGTCCGGCGCAAGTCGTGCGGCTTGACTAGACAGAGCGCCCCGGCAATGCTGATCGGGTAGTCATTCATAATGTCATTAACGGTCCAGGTGCCGATGCCATTGGGGCGCACGGTTTTACCCCCGCGGCGAATCCCGCGGAAGACGTGTCCCGCCTTAATACCCGCCTCGCGCAGCCAGGCATCGACATACATCAGGCACCAGTCCAGCGGACCGTAAGGGATCAGCCGCTGCTTGCTCCCCTTGCCCTCGCGCACGCACAGTGACAATTCGCTGTCCAGGTGCTGCCGCAGGTCATCCACTTGCAGCGCCGCTGCTTCCGCCGCACGGATGCCGGTGCAGACCATCAAGGTCATCAGCGCCGTATCGCGCAAACCGCGCAAGGTCGAGATGCCCGGCGCCCGTACCAAAGCGCTGACCTGCCAAGGCTTGAGGCGCAGATGCGCGCTGTCGGCGACGTCTTGCAGCGCCACCAGCTTAACCGCGGCCGTGGCCGGATGCACATCATTCATCATGCGGACGAAAAACTCATCGACCAGCGCCCGCTGCTCCGACTCGCTGTCATCGGGATTGGTCAACTCAAAGAGTCGATCGCGGACTTCGTTGCTGCGTGTCAGTTCGCCGTAACGGCCGCGCACGGTCGCCAAATGCGCCACGACGGTCTGGGGTGAGAGGGTCGCCGGGACGCGCTGCCCGCGATTGTCAATGCGAAATCGCTCGTAGAGCAGATAATCGCGATAGGCCTGCAATGCCGGCTGATACCAAGCGAGCTGGTTTCGCGATAGCCACTCGATGTAAAAGCCGAGGCGGGACTTCTGATCCTTGTTCGGATTAAGCGGCATCAATATGGCACTGTTTTCGCGCCAAAGTTGTGACCGGCGCTCGGCCGCCGCTGTCCCCTGCAAAGTCGCTTCCATGTCGTTATTATAGTAGCGATGGCTGTTTCGCGTCGCTCGCTGACGGACTATGCCGGACGGATGAGCGGCGCCTCGCCGGCGCACCCAACTCCCCTCTCACGCCCGCCCGCCGTTTCGGTCTATAATGGCGCACACTCACCGCAACAGACAGGAAAGAGACTCGCGCATGAGCGACGCAGCGACGGCAGAAATCGGATTGGAGCAGTTCGGCGAGATCGCCCGCGGCATCGAGGCGGAAGTGGGCAAGGTCATCGTCGGCCAGCACGATGTTGTGCGCAGTGCGATCATCTGTGTTTTGGCGGGCGGTCACGCCCTGCTGGAAGGTGTGCCCGGCTTGGGCAAAACTATGCTGATTCGCACGCTGGGCGATGTACTCGATCTCAATTTCTCGCGCATTCAGTTCACGCCCGACCTGATGCCGGCTGATATCGTCGGCACTGACATCCTGGAAGAAACCGAAGACGGCCGCCGCCAATTTCGCTTTCAAGCCGGCCCGATCTTCGCCAATCTGGTGCTGGCGGACGAGATCAACCGCGCCACGCCAAAGACGCAATCGGCTATGCTCGAGGCGATGCAGGAGAAGACGGTCACCGTTGCCGGACGCCGCTATGACCTCGATATGCCCTTCTTTGTGCTGGCCACGCAGAATCCGCTGGAGATGGAAGGCACCTATCCCTTGCCAGAGGCGCAACTCGACCGCTTTTTATTCAAGGTGAATGTCCCGTTTCCCGCCGTCCAGGACCTGGTGACGATTCTCGATCGCACGACCGGCGTGGAGCAGCCGCAGGCGGACAAAGCCGCCGATGGCGCGCAGGTGATCGGCATGGGCAAGCTGGCGCTGAGTACGCCGATCCCGAGCCATGTCAGCCAATATGTCGCGCACATCATCGTCGCCACCCACCCCGACAGCGAAGAAGCACCGCCCTCCGTGCGCCAATATGCCCGCTATGGAGCCAGCCCGCGCGGCGCCCAGGCGCTGATCATCGGCGCCAAGATCAACTCACTGCTCGATGGGCGCAGCAACGTTTCCTTTGAAGATGTCGCCGCCGTCGCGCCCCCCGCGCTGCGCCATCGCATTTTGCTGAATTTCGAGGGGCAGGCGGAAGGGCTGAGCACTGATCAGCTGATTGCCGATGTCCTGGAATCCGTGCCCAAACTAGCGGATTAAGCCATGCCCAAGCTCGCCATTCAAGAGATTCTGCTGCCGGGCGCGAACGCCGACCAGCGCTTGGCGAAGGCGCGTGAACTGGGCTTCAGCGGTGTCGAGTTTGCCGCCGATGAGCTGGATGACCGCGTACCGGAAATCCATGAGGCGCTGGCCACACACGGTTTGGCCGCCGCGGGCGTGAACATGGGTCGGATGGACGGCTGGCTTTCCGCCGATATGAGGACGCGCGACCGGGCAACGGACCTGCTGCGGCTGGCCTTGACCTGTGCCCTCGATTTGGAAGCGGCGTATGTAACATTGGCGCCGCAGTACGGCGCTACCGATCTGCCGGATCTGACACCCTTCGCCTCACCAATAGAGATGCAAAAGGAAATGTTAATTTGGCTGCTGCGTGGCGTTACCGACCTGGCCGATGCCATGGACGCCGCGCTGGCGCTGCAGCCAGTGAATCATTACGAGACTTCTTTTATCACGCGTATGGCGGGCGTCGCCTTCTTTCGGCGTGAGTTGGACGATCATCCCAAGATCACCATCGCCGCCAATACCTTCCACATGGCTTTGGGAGAAGCGGACCTGCTCGCCAGCCTTAAAGCGCATCACGAGGCGATCAGCGTCGTTTATCTGTCGGACAACAACGGTCGTTTGCCCGGGCAAGGATTCCTGCCATTCGCCGCGATCGGGGAAGCGCTGAAGTCCGTGGATTATCGGCGTTGGCTGGTGCTGGCAAGCAGCATAGCGGGCAGCAGCCACCCAACAGCCGCTGAATTAACGGAAAGCCTCGACTACCTGCGTCGGTGCAACCTGGCCTAAGCCACCACAACGCAGAAATAAAATCAGCTCGCTGAATTGAGTTCAGCAAGCTGAAAAACGTTATTCAATGGAGCCGGGATTAGAACCCCAATGTTACAGGATGAGACTAGTTAACGGAGTCAGACAAACCAGCGCCGGGCTTGAACTTGACGACGTTCTTTGCGGCGATCTGGATCTCTTCGCCAGTGCGGGGATTGCGGCCTGTACGCGCACCGCGCTCATCGACAGACCAAGAGCCGAAGCCGACGAGCGAAATCCGGTCGCCGCTTGACAAGGCATCAGAAACTGAAGAAACAAATGCGTCCAGCGCTCTGCCAGCATCTGCTTTGCTCAGCCCAGACTTATCAGCGATCGAACCAATTAATTCTGCTTTGTTCATTTCAATTGCTCCTTTTCGTCAATGCTCGGATTGTAGTATAGCACTTTTTCACAGTTGCACAGGTCGAATTGTTGAGATTTCGCGGCATATACCACAACTTAACACCTTTCTCATTTTAGATGTAATCGCTATTACTGAACAGGACGATCAAGCAGTCATTTTGAATTGGCTGCCATGAAGGAATCCACCTCCGGGCGCGTAGGCAGCGCGCTGCGCCCGCCAATGGCGCGGCAGTTCATCGAACCCACAGCCGAGGCAAATCGCGCCATTTGCGGCGCCTCCCATTCTTGCAGCAGCGCGTACATGAATGCGCCATGATAGGCATCGCCCGCGCCGGTGGTATCCACGACATCGACCGGGTAGGCGGGGATCGCTTGAGTGCCGCCTGCCCAACAGACGACCGCGCCCCGTTCGCCCAAGGTCACGACCGCGATTTCCGCGCCCTCGCTAACGAGCCGCTCAGCGACAGCGGCCGGCGGCTTGCCCGGCATCAGGTTTTCCGCCCAGTAAGCGGGCACAATCGGCACATCGACACAAGCCAGCAGCGGCTTGATCTCGGCATAGGGTCGTGCCGGATCCAGCACGACCTTCATGCCCGCCCCCTGCGCCCAGCGCGCCGCCTGCAGCGTCGTGTCATTAATGTCATCGACAAAAAGGACGCGCCCCGATGTCATCACATCGCGTTGAATCTCCCCAAGTGAAATCGGCTCGCCCGTCGGCGGCCGCGTGATGATGCTGCGGTCGCCGGACGCTTGGTGGACCAGGATTACCGAGACATGTGATTCGCTGCCCGCCTCGACCAGCAACTTTGAGACATCAAGGCCTTCGCTTTGCAGGACGCCGCGAATGTAGGCGCCGTTATCGTCGTCGCCGATGCGTGAGATGATCTTTGCGCGGGCGCCGAGGCGCGCCGCAGCAATCAGCGAGATGGACGCCAGTCCACCAAGCTGCCGCGCATAGCCCAGCGCCCGCATATTTTCATTGCGATGCGGCATACGCGGCACAGTCACCAGGTGATCAACGGTGCAGACGCCGATGCCGACGATATCAAGAGTAGCGGACACATTTTCCCCGATAGCAAATAGCCGTCACCGCTAAGTTTGTAGCGCAGATGATGGATTCGCGCAATCTTTGCCCGGCAGCACAGGCTGGTCTTGTTCATAACATCGAGGACAGCGAGGGCACTGAGGAAGTCCTGGACGATCATTCTTGCTGGATAAGCTGGTAGTCCTATTGCCGCCCATTACCGCCAGTCAGGGTAATGCAGCCGTCAATGAAGACAGCAACCTGCCCTTACGAATCTTACCTTTGCTTCGCTACAATACCTCGCAAACAGAGCAAATCTACAGGAGATACCAAATATGGACACCCGTGCCGATGCCATCGACGCCATCCGCAAGCTGCCCGCCCAGTTGCGCGACCAGGCGCAGGGGCTGACCGTCGAGCAACTGACAACCGCCTATAACGCGCCGGAATGGACTATCGCCCAGAATATCCACCATTTAGCAGACACGCACATGGTCTGCATCCGCCGCTTCAAGCTGATTCTGACCAGCCCCAGTTTCCAGTTCACCGCCTACGATGTCAACGCCATCGCCGAGTACCCCGATGCCAAAGACGCCGATATCGAATATTCGCTGAAAATCCTGGAAGGCTTGCAGGCGCGCTGGGCGATCCTACTGGAAAACTTGACGGACGAGCAATGGGGCAAGATCGGCCGCGGCGCCAGCCCGGACCGGCCGGATCACAGCATCGAGCAATTGGCCTTCGCCTATTCTCAGCACGGCATCAATCACTTAGTGCAAATCCAGGACGTGCTGGACAAGATGCCTGCATGACGAGCGTGAGCTTCGTCATCCCGACGGCGCCACAATTTGACTTTCGAAATACCGTGCTCAGTCACGGCTGGTTAATGCTGGCGCCATTCAGCTGGGAGGCGGACAGCGGCACGCTCCAGTACGTCTATCAAAGCGCAGGCGGCAAGGTGCATCGGCTGCGCATGAGCGAGGCAGCCGATGGCGTACGAGTGTATCTGCCGGATTGTCCGCAACTTAACCCCCAGCTGGAAGCCGAGCTGACCGCCGCCCTCAAGCGCATGCTCAATATCGCTTGGGATTTGGGCGCTTTCTACGCCGCCATGCGCGCGCACCCGGGCTACGACTGGCTGGAAAAGGAGCGGCAGGGCCGCATCTTGATCGGCCCGAGCCTATGGGAGGATCTGGCGAAGGTGTTGCTGACAACAAACTGCAACTGGGCGCAGACGGTGAACATGAGCGGGCGGCTCTGCCAGTTGGGGGCGGCGCATCCCACGATAGAGGGCGTCCACGCCTTCCCGACGCCGCAGCGCATCGCCGAGCTGGATTTCGACGAGTTGGCAGAGGCGATCCGCGCCGGGTATCGCAACGCGTACCTGCACGAGCTGGCGCCGAAAATTGTGCGCGGCGAGGTCGATTTGGCTGCCTGGCTCAGGCTGGACAGCGACGCATTCTACAAAGCGGTCAAGTCACTGAAGGGTTTCGGCGATTACGCCGCCGGCACGGTCGCGCGCATGTATGGCCACTTCGACAAGGTCGCCATTGATACCGCCTGCCATGCGATGTTCGCCGCTTTGCATAACGGCGGCGTGAAAGGCGATGGGCAAGCCATCAAGACGCATTATCAGAGATTCGGCGAGTGGCGCGGTCTCGTCCTCTGGATGGACATCATGCGCAGCTAATCAACGGCTGACTGACGCTGTCAGCGGGCGTCGATAAAGGCCGCCGCATCCGCCTTCAGTTTGGCCAACGACGGCTCGTGTAGATACATCATGTGTCCGGCTTCGTATTCCTCGATGGTGATGTTGCCGCGCAAGCTGGCGTCGAGACCCATGTGCGCCAAGGAGTAATAAGCGGCCTGGAAGGGTGTCGCCAGGTCGAAATACCCCTGCGCGACCAGCACACGCATAAAGGGATTCTTGGCGAAGGCGGCGCGCAGTCCCTCGCTGGTATCGGGGAAGCGACCACCCTGGTACTTCCAATTTTCGTTGACCTTGCGGTTCATGATTTCGTAATTGAGGTCGGTTTCGTGGCCGAGCTGTTCGCGCACATATTGATTGTAAACGGCGGTATAGGGCGGTGTGATGGCGTGCATCGAGGGGTCGAAGTCGTATGTCGTGCCTTCAGCCGAGGCCATGATGCCGATGAAGCGCGAATCGAGCCGGCCGACCGCCCGTTTGTCGTCGCGCAGCAATTCCTTGCAGAAACTCAAGATATTGACGCGCAGGTCGGCGCCCAGAATGAAGCGCTCTGACAGACCGGTGTAGCGCGCGACGCGCTCGGCGACAGCCTGGCGCTCCTCGGCGCCTAACCGATCGCCCTTCGCCAGCGCCACCGTATAATCACGCTCGGCCCATTCGGCGACTTCATGCAGCAATTCACGCATATCGCGCGCTTGCAGTTCGTCGCTCAGCACCCCGTGATAAAAGGCGGCCGCGCAGAAACTCGGCAGAAAGAGCGCATAGGGCAGGTCATTGGCTTTGGTGAAGCGCGTGGTCTGGAAGTTCATGATGGTTGAGAGGAGGATGATGCCGTTGAACGCGATGCCGTGATTGATCAAGTGACCGGCCAAACCGGCGGCGCGCGTGGTGCCATAGCTTTCGCCGGCCAAATAGAGCGGCGAAGTCCAGCGCTGATTGCGCGAGAGGTACAGGCGGATGAACTCGCCGACCGCTTCCAGGTCTGCTTCCAAGCCCCAGTACTTCTCGTTATCAGCCGGATCGGCTGCGCGCGAATAGCCAGTCCCGACCGGGTCAATGAAGACCAGATCGCCCAGATCAAGCCAGGTGTGGGCGTTGTCGATGAGATGGAATGGCGGCGGGGGCATGAAACCTTCGTCGCCCATGTCGACGCGCTTGGGACCGAAGGCGCCCATGTGCAGCCAGATTGATGCCGAGCCGGGTCCGCCGTTGAAGACGAAGATCAGGGGACGGGTGGCGGGGGCATCTGCTTCGACGGTGTAGGCGGTGTAAAAGATTTGGGCGACGATTTTGTCCTTCTCGTCCTTGAGCGGCATCTTGCCCACGGTGGCGGTGTATGACAGGGTCGCGTCCGCGAGCTCGAGTTGGTGGGTTGTGATGATGGGGTCTTCTTCGGTGATTTCCGGTGTCTCGGTCTTTTCGTTTTTGGGTGGGTCGGTCATATTTGGTTCTTTCCTAGTTTGATGGAACGCCGCCGTCAAAGCTCTGTCAAGCTTGCCGGCGCTAGGTCGGAGAAGAATCGTGACGTGTCGCAAGCTCCTAACTTCTTATATCGGTGACTAGACGCGATGCACATTACCTGTATTTTCTCTACCCACCTCCGGTAGGTCGTTGGTTCCTCATCACCTTTAGGAGGCATACCGTAATCTACTAATTCTGCATATCGTCGCAGAATATGGCAGACTAGGTCAGCAAACTGAATCAAAGCAACACGGTGGGACTCGGCGTAATATGGAACATCGACTATCTGATCTAGCCCTGAATTCTTAGACTTCTTGCTTTTTTTCTGCTTTGTACTGAAGTAACTAGTCGACCAATCTGGAGGCTCAGAAATCAGGTTCTTCAGTTGGGGAGGTTCTTTGCCCTTGTCGAAGATAAGAATCGTATGACCTTTATTCTTTTTCTCCGTCTGGTTCACCTTCTGTAATGTCAATACGATGTGAAACGCGGCCGCTATTTCAGGATTTTTCAGGGTGCTCATGCGAATGTCTTCATTTGGAAGACAGCGGAATTTATCCACGTCAATGGCCGCGAAAGTGATTTCATGTTTTCGCGTCGAGAACCAGTCTAGAATCTTGTCAACGATCGCGACCTTGTTTGTGACGTCCCCTTCGCGCCACTTCTTGGCATTAGGTATCAAACGACTTGACTTTATTTCTGTTAGGGACAGCCCAGTGTCCTCATTTACTGAGTCAATAAGCTGATCCCACTGTTGCTTTGTTCGATGCATCCTCATAGCATCCACTTGGATACCAACCAAAACAAAGCAGGACTCTTGACCGATGCCAGTCTCATCCAAATAGCAGAATTTCAATGCCACACCCCTTGCGTGAGCTTTGCAAAAAAGCACGTAGAAACAACAGTGAGAATCTAGATATGTGGCGTTTTTCAACGCTTTTGTAAACCAGCAGCGTGTGGCAAAATCTGGTCAGCGCATAAATGCTCTCCGTATTTTAATCCATACCTCCCTCATGCCCAAGCCCAAGCGCCAGTTCCGCACCCAAGCCATCATCCTCAGCCGCCGCGACTTCGGCGAATCGGACAGGTTGCTGACCCTCTTCACGCCCGAACACGGCAAGCTCCGCGCCATCGCCAAAGGCGCGCGCAAACCAAGCGCCAAAGTCAGTGGCCACGTTGAGCTCTTCGCCCGCAGTGATGTCGTCATCCACAAGGGGCGCAACCTCGACATCCTCACCCAAGCCGAACTGATCGACCCCTATCTCGGCTTGCGTGAAGATCTGGGACGCGGCGCCTATGCCAACTATGCCGCCGAACTGCTCGATCGTTTCACGGCTGACGAGGAAGAAGAGGGTGGCGACCTCTTCCTGCTGCTGCATCAGACATTGACCCGCATCGCCGATGCCGCTGACCCGCGACTGGCGGCACGTTTTTTCGAATTGCAACTGCTAGACCTGGTCGGGTTTCGGCCGGAATTGCAAGAATGTGTGGTCGCACGGACGGAGCTGCTGCCCGAGACGCAATTCTTCAGTCATGAAGAAGGCGGTGTTGTCAGCCGCGCCGCCGCGCCGCAGGTGGCTACGCGATTGATCGAAATCGATGTCGCCGCGCTGAAACTGCTGCGTCACCTGCAGCGCAGCACGGACGCGTATGAGCGGGTGAACAGCTTGCGGGTTTCGCCGTCACAACACAGAGACGCCGAGAGGATCATGCTGGGCTATATTGCGCATTTGCTCGAGCGTAAGCTGGAGAGCGTTGACTTCATCCGCCGCCTGCGACAGTCTTCGCCGGGCTCGTGAGTGGGACAGGAGTTGTTTTGTTACCAAAGAGGGGCTTTACTAATCACTGTCGTCAGACTCGGCAACAGATTGTATGCCTCGTGATGATGCCAGGATTTCTTTGATGGCGACTAGCTCGTCCAGCATCTTGGACATCAGGTTTTCGATGTTTTCCAAACGATCGGAATGGTCCTTTGAATCAGACGTTTGCTCTTCCAAACGAGTCGTAAGCGTTTGCAGCTTCAGCATTACTGCGGTTAGGTCAAGCGGCATCGCGCCCTTTAGCGTATTGATTCGGCCGATTTTTACCTCTTGCTTTTCCATTATCAGTAACCTCGGGAGTATCTAGTTGCGGCAATGCGCGCTGAATCGCTGCAGCCTTTCTGACCGTATCATAACATGTCCTCAGGGAGACCCAAGCACTTCCCGATACACATCGACCGTCGCTTTGGCAATGCTGTCGTGGGTGAAGTGCGCCAGGAAACGCGCCCGCCCCTTTTCAATCAGTTCGTCTCGCAGAGCCGGTTGATCCCGCAGATTGCGAAGCGCCCCTGTCAGCGCGTCCACATCGCCTTCCGGCATGATCAGCCCGGCTTCGCCGACCACTCCTGGAATCGCCCCGCTGTCACTGCCAATCAGCGGTACGCCGCTCGCCATCGCCTCGACCAGCACCCGACCGAACTGCTCCTTCCAATTCGGTCGGGTCAATGAGGGCAAGACGAGCACATCAATCTTGTGATACTCGGGCGGCAAGTCGGCGGAGGGCAATTGCCCGACGAAGCTGACCTTGTCTTCGATGCCCTGCGCTGCCGCCAGCGTCCGCATCTCTTCGACTGCCGAACCGCCGCCGACCAAACGCAGCCGCCACGCGCCATCGAGTTGCGCCGCTGCCCGCAGCAGGATCTGTACACCCTTTTCCGGCACGATGCGCCCAACGTAGCCGATGGTGAAGGGGCGATCCGGCCCGGATGCTGCCGGCTGGAAAAGCGCTTCTTCCGTGCCGAATTGAGGGATAGTCGCCAGCGGACGGCGGCAGCCCTTGCGCCGCAAGACATCGGCGGCGCCGTCGGTGCCCGCCAGCGCGTAATCCGCGTTCCGCAGCACCCAGCCTTCCCCCCAACTGAAAGGCGGCGGATAGCGGCGCAGGATATTTTGCCAACTGAAAAACAGCGTTTTGGCGCCAATACGCCGCGCCAAGCGCAGCGCTTGCCAAGTCGCCAGATTGTAGGGCTCTTCGTCGATATGCACGATCTGCGGCTGGAAAGCGTCGATCTCGCGCCCCAGAGTCGGATAGTGATGCAAGTGGAAACTGCCGTTGAAGCGCAGCGGAATGGCGCTCAAGTCATAACCGGCGGTGTATTGGCGCTCGAGCTGTTGGACGCCTCTTTCGTCTTTCCAGGACGGCGGCGCCAGCACCTTCAGTTCGACGCCATGCGCGGCAATCGCTTCCAGCTTGGGCTGGTAGATGCCGACGATGCAGGCTTTTGAGAGCATCAGGACGCGCATGATTCAGCAGCGCCCCCTCTCCTGGATATCCTTAGGCGCGCAAGCAGGCAGTATGAGCGCGAGACTCGATGGCGGGTGTCAAGCGCTTTAGGATGTTGTCGAATCCGCCAACTCGATCGCAGCCGGCTTCTGCTGGGCGGCGCGGATGCGATCCAGATCGAATTTCATCCCCCGGTCATATTTGTAGATGCCGTTCTGCTCTTGATAGATGTCCGTCAGCTGCGTATAGCAATAGCCGAACATCTTGTCATCATCGAGCAAAATCGCGCAGAGTTTCTCGAAGCGGTCGTAGAACTCGGCCAGGTCGCGCGGGCGTTCGCCATAGCCCCAGGAATCCTCGCCTTCCGCCGCCTCCGGGTTCCACCAGATGCCGCCGAATTCGCTGACGAAATAAGGCTGGCCATTGTATGGAATCGACCAGCGGATGTTACCGACCATTCGCTCAGGCAAGCCCCAGCCGGTAGCGTCATTGAGGTAGGGCTGGTCCTGCGCCAAACCCGCATGACGCGCGCGAAATGTTTCCGGGTCTTGGGTATAGTCGTGGCTGTCGTAAACATCGGCTTCCGGCACGCGATGCGAATAACCGGAGGTATCGAGCACCGGTCGTGTGCCGTCCATCGCCTTTGTCGCCAGGTACATGCCGCGGGTGACATCGTCCAGCGCCGTGATCGAATCCAGCAGCGTCTGCCAGGTTTCGTTCAGCGGACACCAGCCGACGATGCTCGGATGCGAATAATCGCGCTCCAGGCATTCCAGCCACTGCGTGATGTAATCGGGTCCCGGCAGCTGATGTTCGCCATTGAGCGGTCCCTTGCCCCGGCAGCCCCAATCGCCAAACTCGCCCCAGACAATATAGCCCAGCCGATCGGCATGATAAAGGAAGCGTTCCTCAAAGACTTTTTGATGCAGTCGCGCGCCATTGAAGCCGGCCGCGATACTCAGTTCGATGTCTTCAACCAGCGCGGCATCGCTCGGCGCGGTCATGATGCCGTCCGGGTAATAGCCTTGGTCGAGCACCAGACGCTGGAAAACCGTCTTCCCATTAATTTTGATCGCTACACCGTCGATGGAGATGGCGCGCATGCCGGCGTAGCTCTTGGCGCTATCAACCACATTCCCGCTCGCGTCAACAAGCGCGATCTCCAGATCATACAAATGCGGATCACCGACTGCCCACAGCTTGAGACGCTGTGCAGGAACGGGCAGATCGAGGCGCGGTGACAAGTCGAATTCCGCCGAGCACTCGGCGCTGACGACTTCGCCAGCAGCATCGGACAAGGTCGCCCGCAGGCGCAGACCGGCCGCGTTGCTGCTAATCGGCTGTTCGAGGCGGAAGGCGCGATTCGCCAAATCGGGTGTGATGCGCGGCCGGCGCAGAGATAAATCCGGCACCGGCTCCAGCCAGACCGTCTGCCAAATGCCGGTCGTGCGCACATAAATGGCGCCTTGCGGTCCGTAGCCCACCGCCTGTTTGCCACGCGGCTGCGGTTTCTGCCCATCGTCACGCGCCCGCAGCACGATGGTGATGTCATCGCCCGGTCCGGCGACGCCGTTCAAGTCACAGCTAAAGGGTGAGAACCCGCCGCGATGACGCCCGACTTCTTCGCCGTTGACCCAAACCGTGCTGTCACAATCGACAGCCTGGAAATGCAGCAAGACGCGCTTATCCGTCCACTCAGCCGGGATCGTGACGTTTCGGCGATACCAGACGGCGTTGTAATAGTCGTGGTTTTCGATGCCGGACAGTTTTGATTCCGGGCAGAAGGGCACGGCGATCTTGTCGCTCAGCTCGCGCTCCAGCAAGCCGCGGTGAATGCCGCTGTCGCCCTGATCAACCTCAAATTGCCATTCGCCGTTCAGGCACAGCCAGTTTTCACGGACGAATTGAGGACGCGGATACTCATTGCGGGGTAGGTCTGACATTTCTTTCTCCTCAAGAAAGATAGAAATAAATGATGATTGCGCTTGGCTCAATTATTGAACAAAGATAATGCGTTAACGGCGACCATTATACGCGAAGAGGGCGAACTCGAAAGCCCGCCCTCAGTATTTCCGTCACTGATTCAGCTAGACAAGCGCGTCCAGCATAATCCCGCTGTATTACCCGAAGTCAGCAAAGTCTTGCAGACGGGTCTGGGCGTCTTCCAACGCTTGTTCCGGTGTCTTGTCACCGATGAAAGCGGCGGACAACTCTTCGTCCATTACCGCTTCAAACGCAGTATTCCAGTTGGAACGCGGCTGAATCACTGCGCTCGGCACGAACTCAGCGTATTCGGAGCGATGCGGATATTCGTTGTAGGCGTCGCTGTCGACGACCGAGCTGTTGACAGCGGAGTGACCGGTGCGCGCCCACTCGATGTTGTTGTCGTTCAAGTAGTCCAGGAAGGTCAGCGTCGCTTCCAGGCGAGTAGGATCGGGATTCAACCCTTGCGGGATAATCCAGGCGTGGCTATTCGCCCAGGCTGCCGGCTGATCATAGATGGTCGGGAAGTTATGCACGTAGTAATTCTTCAACGCGCCTTCCGGATCAGCGACCTGGTTGTCATAGAAGTTGACGACCCAGGTACCGTTAACATGGCTGCCATTTTCGCCATTGAGGAAGATTTCCTGCGCTGCGCTGTAATCGACGTTATCGGTGATATGGCCCGCATCGCGCAAGCCCATCAAGAAGTTAAGCGCCGCCAGGCCTTCTTCGCTATTAACATGCGGAAGACCGTCATCAGCTTCGATGCTGCCGCCCTCTTGCTGATAAACCAGCGCCATCCAGTTGCGGCTCAAGCCGTTGGTCCACATGCCGGCGAAGGGCAAGCCAGTCGCTTCCTTGAATTGCTCAGCGGCGGCCAAGAATTCGTCCATGCCGTAGGGAATATCGGGCGTGCCATCGTCGTTTACCAAGCCCGCCTGTTCCCACAGTCCTACGTTGATGTGCCAGAGGTGACCGTGCAGATCGAGCGGAATGCCGTAAATTTCGCCACTCCATTCGACGAAGCCGCGGGCGGCGGTGGTCAGATCGTCAGCATCGATGCCGGCGCCAGGCAGTACGTCGCCCAAGGGCGTCAACAGACCGCGCGAGGCGTAGTTGGGAATGCGGTTGCCATGCAGCACCATGATGTCCGGAGCGGTGCCGGCTGCCAGGTTAGCGTTCAGCTCGGTGACGCCGGGCCAATCAACGACCACAGTGTTGACGATGATCTCGTCTTGTGTGGCGTTGAAGGAATTCGCCAAGGTCTGAATGATGCCGCATTCGCCGTAAGCCGCGGCCAAATCGTCGTTGTCGCCAAATTCATCGGCGCATTCGCCGAAGAAGCGCATAAAGGTGATCTCGACTGCATCCTGAGCAGCGACCGGTACAGCCACCAATGCCAGAAGCAAGACGAGCAAGATTAGGGTTCTGAATTTCGACATGACTTTGTTCCTTTCCTAACCGTCTAACTTTGTCGATAAGCTTACAAAAGAGATTCCGATACTTGATACCCCCTTCCGCGTTCCCCCATTTGGGAATACAACCGCTTTACTTGATGCCACTGTTAATGGCGATGCCGCTGATGATGCGGCGCTGAAAGACAAAGAAAAAGATGACGATCGGCAGAGCCGTGAAAACTGCGGCGGCCATGTTGCGCCCGTAAAAGTCGACGAAACCCCAAGCCTGAGAAATCTTGCGCAAGCCGATGACGATCGTGTAGACCTCAGAACTTGTCGCCGAGATGATCGGCCAAAGATAACTATTCCAGTTGCCGAGGAAGGTGAAGATCGCCAGCGCGGTGATCACCGGCGTCGATAGCGGAATGATGATCGTCAGAAAAATCCGAAAGCGCCCGGCCCCGTCCATCATCGCCGCTTCTTCCAGCTCTAGCGGGATGCCGCGGAAGAATTGCGTCATCAAGAACACAGCAAAGGAAGAGGCAATGCCCGGCAGAACCAGCGCGATCAAGGTGTTGTGCAGTCTTAAATTGGAGAACAAGAGATAGACCGGCAAGAACGTCGCTTCGAAAGGCACCATCAAGCCGATTAACACCAGGATGTACAGCGGACGCTTGAAGTGAAAGTCCAGCCGCGCGAAGGCATAAGCCGCCAGCGAACAAACGGTCAACTGCGCCAGCGTGTGCGTCGTGGAGACAAATACGCTGTTGCCGAACCATTTCCATAACCGGCTGCTCGTCAGAATGAATTCCCAATTCTCTGTTGTGAAGGGATAGGGAATCAAGCTGGCCAAGTTACGCTGCAGAGCCGGCTCCGGACGAAACGAGGTGACGACCGTCCAAACCACCGGCAACATCCAAATCAGAGCGAATATGCCCACCGCGATCAAATAGAGGCTGCCATGCAAACGTTCTCGCCCCTGCCGTGACCGTTTGAGTTTCGCGCCGACGACGGTCATGGTCAATTCCCCACACCCTGGTCGCGAAACAAACTCAGTTGAATGATGGAGATGACCAGCAGCACAGCAAACATGATCACCGCCATCGCCGTGCCGTATCCCACTTGAAAGTACAAAAAGGTCGTCTCCCAGATGTTGTAAACGATGGTGCGCGTATTGCCGGCGGGACCACCCCCGGTCATGACATCGACCTGGCCGAAAATCTGAAATGAGGCGATCACTTGCAAGACGGATAAGAATGCGAAGGGACGCCGCAATCCGGGAATGGTGATGTGACGAAATTGCTGAACACGATTGGCGCCATCGACTTTGGCGGCGTCATAGAGCGCTTGCGAGATATCTTGCAAGCCCGCCAAAAAGATCAACATGCTGAAACCGACCGTCCACCATAGCGTGGTGAAGGCGACGACGAAAGTCGCCAGATCCCCCCGATCGAGGAAGGGAATGATGTCCATGTTGAGGTTATCGAGAACGGCGTTAAGCAATCCGCGACTCGACGAAGCGAAGACCCGCGCCCAGATCAAACCGATGACGGTGACCGCCATAATATTCGGCAAATAGAATATGGTGCGGAAGATGCCGATGCCTTTGACCGGGCGGTTGAGCATCAAAGCGAAGCACAAGCCGACAAAGATGATCGGGATTGACAGCGCAACAAAGAGCACCGTCTGTTCAAATGCCTGGTGGAACTGTGTGTCGCGCGTCAAAAGGCGCTCGAAGTTTTTCAGCCCGATGTAGCGGATATTGGTGCCCATGATCTCCCATTTGTGAAGGGAGATATAGAATGTCTGGAAAATGGGCACGATGGTAAAGATTGCGTAGAGGATGCCAAAGGGCGCAATAAATATAAACGCAGTGACGGTCTGTTGCACCTTGGGTGGCAGTTTCTGATGGTAGCGGCGATAGGGTTCAACGATCGGGTTAAAGATATCGAGGAAACCGAGGACGATTTCGGTCAAGCGACCGAAGCTCAAGTCAGTCATCAAAGTAATCCATATCGCACGATCGATTCGGCTATGGAGTCGGCGGATAAGGTGAAATCTCGCCGCGAACGTGGAAGAAGCTTATGGTGAAGAAACATACGAAAGAGTCTAGGTCCGGTATGTTTTGTCTATTTACGAAATTATCATATCTCGTTTTATAAAAATGTCAAGCTTGCCTATATAATTACCAGATTTCCAGCGTTTTACTTTCGATAAACATGAAGTATAATCGGCATTAACTTCATATATACCTGCAAAATATGGAGGCTCTGCATGCTAGAGTTTGATCGGAATACTAGAAACCAAACGCGAGTGCTTGTTGTCACAGACGACGCGAACATGTACGAACGCCGTATTGCCGTTGCCAAGGCACTTGCCTCTTCACCTCGTTTGCGCATTTTGGAATTCCTGGTGACCAAGGTAGCCAGCCTTTCCGAGATAGCGCACGAGCTTGACATGCCACTGGCGACCGCGTCTCTGCATCTTTCCGGCTTGGAAGCAGCTGGGCTGTTGAGCTCGCAGACAGCACCAGGCAAACGTGGCCAACAGCGGATCTACACGCGCCTATACGATACGGTGGTGTTCAATCTTCCGGAGACGGCGCAGCTCGCCCAGGTCGACCACTTCGAAATCCACATGCCGGTTGGCGCCTTCGTCGACCAATATGTGCTGCCACCCTGTGGATTAGCCGGTATTGATTCGGTCATCGGCTCTTACGACAATCCTGTCTTGTTTTATGCGCCGGAGCGGCTTGCGGCGCAGATTGTCTGGCTATCCCATGGCTATCTGGAGTATCGCTTCCCCAATCATGCGCATGATCGCGAACATCCCAAAAGCCTACAGCTAAGTATGGAGCTTTGCTCGGAAGCGGCTCCATCCGCCATCGACTGGCAATCAGATATTTTTCTGGAAATCAATGGTTTGCGGGTCGGCACATGGACCTCTCCATCTGACTTCAGCGACCGGCGTGGCAGCTTGACACCGTCCTGGTGGCCCGATTGGAACAGCCAATATGGCCAGCTCAAGGTTTGGCGCGTGGACGACGAGGGTTCAACGATCGACGGGCACGACACATCTGGTGTTAAGATCCGTGACCTCGATCTGCCTCAGCGTCCATACATTTCAGTGCGCGTCGGCATTGATGATGAGGCCGTGAACAAGGGCGGGATGAATATTTTCGGACGTCACTTCGGCAATCATCCGCAAGATATTGTCATGCAGATTGATTATTGAGCGGGCAGTGGCTTCGCCCAGGCAGCGAATTCGCCACTTGTTAGCGCGTTGGTTGCGCGCCGCCATTATGTAGGATAAAGTTCGCGGGAATGGACGACGGACGGCAACAGTAGCCGGCCGCCATAGCCAGTAGAACAGGACATAAATATGGAAATCCTTGTTACCGGTGGTACAGGACGAATCGGCGCCAATCTGGTGATCAAACTGCTGGCTGCCGGGCATAGCATTCGCAGCTTCGTCTACCCGGGCGATGCCAGCCGCGCAAACAAACTGGACGCATTTGAGGGCGTGGAAACAGTCGTGGGCGACCTGCGCAATTTCGCTGATGTGAAGGATGCGGTGGCCGGCGTCGATGCCGTTTACCATCTGGCCGCTGCTTTCGGCGGACCATTTGATAACCGCGACTACCTCCACATCAATGCGATGGGCACGCTCAATATCCTGGAGAGCATCCGCGAGCTTTGCCCTAACCTGCACCGCCTGGTTTACGCCAGCACCGAAGGCGTCTACTGGTGCCTAACCGAAAGCGGGCGCTATTTCAAAGAGCCGATCAGGGAAGAAACGCGGATCCGGCATCCGCACATGCCTTACCTGCTGACCAAATGGCTCGGTGAAGAATTGGCGATAGCCTATCATCTTCAATACGGCGTGCCGACAACCGCGATGCGCTTCTCGACGGTCATTGATCCCAGCGAATTCCTCAACGAAGCGGGTCTGCCGCGGCAGTTTCTGTATAGCACGGCATACGCTGCCTACAGTGATAGCGCGTCCCACGAGATGAAAAGCATACTGGATAATGGCGCTGAAGACGATCAAGCCATGATTGACGCGCTGCTGGCGGGCTGGGATGGCGAAGAGAAACTGCTGATCAGCCTCAATCCGGACGGCGTGCCCTATCGCCAGCACTTCGCCGATGTACGCGACATCGCGCAGGGGCTGGCGCTGAGCATTGAGCGCGACGAAGCAGTTGGGCAAGTCTTCAACCTGGCGGGCGCCGCCATATTTGACTGGGGTAAATTGGTCCCGCGGCTGGCGGAGCGCTATCAGATGCCGGTCGCCGAGGCGCGCCTGCCTTACGCCAACTACTTTGAGCTTGACCTGAGCAAGATCAAGACCCGGCTGGGTTTCCAGCCGCAGCACGACTTCGACAGCATCCTCGAAACAGCCGAATCGATTCAGCGCGGCAATACCACCGATGTGATACCGACCGGCATTCGCTATGGCGAGGTTTGATAAAGGGATAACGATGGACAAGACGCGAATCGTCAAGATCGAAGCGGCGACCCTGACAGGGGTGCGACCGCGCGCGGCCGGCAACAATGCGCGCCTGGGCAGCCACGGCATTGAGGTCGCTGTGCCGCTGGCGCGCGTGACGACCGCTGAGGGCGCGTCCGGCTTCGGTGTTAGCCTGGCGGGTCGGGCTGAGGCGCAGGCGATCCTCGGCGCTGATTTCAGCGACTTGCTAAGCGTGGACGGCGGCGTAACAGATGTGGCGCGCGCCTTTGATGTCCCGCTTTGGGACTTGCTAGGCGTGCTCAGCGGCAAACCGGTCTATGAATTGGCGGCGCCCGGCGACGCCGACATCAGCGAGCCGCTGCGCGTGCCTTGCTACGACACCTCGCTCTATATGAACGACCTGCACCTCGAATCAGATGAGGAAGGGGCGGCGCTAATCGCCGGGTTTGCGCGTGGCGACTACGAAGATAACCACCGTTCCTTCAAGATCAAGGTCGGGCGCGGTGGCCGTCACATGCCGGTTGGAGCGGGCACGCGGCGCGATATCGCCGTCATCAAAGCGATCAGAGAAGCCGTTGGCCCGGACGCCAGCATCATGATCGATGCCAATAACGGCTACAACCTCAATCTCACCAAGCGCGTGCTGGCGGAAACGGCCGACTGCAACCTGTTTTGGCTGGAAGAAGCCTTCCACGAAGACCCCGAACTATATGCTGACCTGCGCCAATGGATTGCGGCGGAAGGGCTGTCGGTGCTGATCGCCGATGGTGAAGGCTGGGCGGCGCCCGTTCTGATGGACTGGGCGCGCGACGGCATGGTCGAAGTGATTCAGTACGATATCTTCAGCCACGGTTTCAGCAACTGGCTGCGGACGGGCGCTCAACTCGATGCCTGGGGCGTGCGCACTGCGCCGCACCACTATGGCCGCCACCTGGGCAATTATGTCACCGGTCATTTGGCGACGGCAGTGGAAGGCTTCACTTTCGTTGAATGGGACGAGACGACCACACCCGGGATCGATGCCTCAGCTTATCGCGTCGAGGAGGGTCAAGTGGTGATGCCGAATCTACCGGGGTTCGGTTTGGAATTGGAGGAAGACGTGTTCCGCGCGGCGGTGCGGGATGGCGGATTCGAGTTGAGCTAGTCGCCAATCAAGTCATCATCAGACGATTCCAAAGACGGGCGACCCAATGGGTCGCCCCTACACGTTCTTTCCCTCGGTGTCCTCCGCGTCCCCGGTGGTTGGAATCAATGGAGAATGCGCCACTAACGCCCTACCCGCCGAAACTCCATCACGCCATCGTCCAGCGCGCCGAAGCGCATTACAAGCAAGTCCTTCAAATAATTTTGATACACCTTCCAGGGACGGCGCTTCCCCTGCTTCGGCAAACCAGCCCGCGCCCGCTGCACGTAGCCGGAGGTGAAATCAATATACTCTTCGGTCTCGGCCTCGGCCAGGTTCAGCCGCGGCGTACACTGGTCGTAGCCGCGCCGTTCCATGTGCTTCAGCAGCCGGCAGACATACTCACAGATCAGCTCGGCTTTCAGCGTCCAGGAGGCGTTGGTGTAACCAAATGCCGAGACCAGATTGGGGATGTTGCTGTACATCATGCCCTTGTAGCTCAGCGTCGCGCCAAGCTCGACCTCGTCGCCATCAACCAGGATGTCGACGCCATTCATGATCTTCATGACCAAGCCCGTTGCCGTCACGATGATGTCCGCCGGCAGTTCTTCGCCCGATTCCAGCAGGATGCCGCTTGCCGTGATGCGGTCGATGGCGTCGGTGACGATGGACACCGTGCCTGCCCTGATCGCCTGGAATAGATCCGAATCGGGTACCAGACAGACGCGCTGATCCCAAGGGTTGTAGCCCGGACTGAAGTGGCGCTCGACATCGTAGTCGGGTCCCAGTGCCTGCCGAACGCCCAGCAGCATATTGGCGCGGGTCTCCGCCGGCTTGGTGCGGGCGATGTGATAGTAGAACATCTGCCGCAGGATCAGCCGCCAGCGCGCCAGCCAAGCGGCCAGGCGAAAGGGCAAGTGTTTGTGCAGCCAAAGCGAGGGCTGGTCGCGAGCAGGACTGCTGACAATATAAGTCGGCGAGCGCTGCAGCATGGTGACCTGCGCCGCCCTTTCCGCCAGCGCGGGAATCATTGTCACCGCCGTCGCGCCGCTGCCGATGACGACAACGCGCTTGCCGGCGTAGTCAATATCTTCGCGCCATTCCTGCGGATGCACGACCTTCCCGCTGAAGTCTTCCATACCGGGCCAGTCTGGCGTATAACCCCGCTCATAGCGGTAGTAACCGGTGCACATGAAGAGGAATTTGCAGCGCATTTGCCGCTGGGTCGCGCCCGCCACCTGCTCGATTGTCACCGTCCATTCGGCAGTGTCGGATGACCACGAAACATGTCGCACGCGTTGGTTGAAGCGAATCTCGCGGTCGATGCCGAATTCGCGCGCCGTATCCTTGATATACTGCAAAATCGCCGGTCCCTCGGCGATCGCTTTGTCGCCCGTCCAGGGCCGAAAGCGATAACCCAGCGTGTACATGTCGGAGTCGGAGCGGACACCGGGATAGCGAAACAGATCCCAGGTGCCGCCGATGGCAGCGCGCCCTTCCACGATCGTCCAGCTTTTCTTGGGGCAGCGCCTTTGCAGATAATAGGCCGCCGCGATGCCGGAAATGCCGGCGCCGACGATCAGTACGTCCACATATTCTGACATGCTCGCTGACTCGCTTAGAGGCGGGATTAAGCCATATTACCACAGCGACATTGCGCAAGACATTTACGTGGTCATCGATGAGCGACGCTATAATCTCGACATTCGTTCAACCTTGGAGCCCGCTATGCCCAAGCCCAATATCTTGATCATCATGTCCGATGAGCACGCGCCGATGTACAGCAGCGTCTACGGACATCCCATCGTGCAGACGCCGAATATGGAACGCCTGGCGCAAGCAGGCGCCACCTTCGACGCCGCCTACTGCAATTCGCCCCTCTGCACGCCTTCGCGCATGTCCTTCATGACCGGCCGCTATATCAACAAGATCGGGACTTGGGACAATGTCACACCCCTGCGCTCCGATCAGGTGACTTGGGCACATCGATTGCGAAATGCGGGCTACGATGTCGTGCTGTCCGGCAAGCAGCACTTCGGCGGACCGGATCAGCTGCACGGCTTTGAGCGGCAATTGGCGCGTGACCTGCATGCGGAGTGGAATCACGCGATACATCTTTGGGATGATGGCATCGTGCCGGCGGCGCAGCCTTGGCAGGAGGTCTACAATGCCGGACCGGGTACGACCGAAGAGCTGAAAGCTGACGATCTGGCGCAGGAGCGGGCGCTCGCATATCTGCGCGATCCCGCTAGGGTGGAAAAGCCCTGGGCGCTCAACGTCTCCTTCATTGCGCCACACTTTCCCTACATCGTCCCGCCGCGATTCTGGGATATGTACCCGCCCGACGAGATGGACCTGCCGAATATTCCCGAGGGGCATTTGGACAGCCTGCCGCCCATGGCGCAGCGCCTGCGCGCGATGTTCGGCTTCCCGCAGTATCCCGATGACGTGGTCCGGCGGGCGCGCGCCGCCTATTACGCGTTGATCAGCTATTTTGACGAAAAGATCGGCGAACTGCTCGACGCGCTCCACGATACCGAACAAGTCGAGAATACGGTGATCATTCACCTTAGCGATCACGGCGATATGAACGGCGAACACGGCATGTGGCGCAAGTCCAACTTCTATGAAGCTTCAGCACGCGTACCGCTTCAAGTGGTCTGGCCCGGGCAAATTGACGGCGGTGACCGCTTCACTGAGGTGGTCTCCCTGGTCGATGTGACCGCGACAGTCTGCGATATCGCCGGCGATCCCTGCGACTTGCCGCTCGATGGCGACAGTCTGCTGCCTCTGCTGACCGGCAGCATCCCGGATTGGAAGGACGAAGCCTTCTGCGAATACCTGGCGCATGGCAATGACCGTCCCAATGCCATGCTGCGCCGCGGACGCTACAAGCTCAATTACAGCTGGGGCGATCCGATCACGCTTTACGACCTGGTGGCCGATCCGGACGAATTCCACGACTTGTCCAGTGAGCCGGAGTATCAAGACCTGGTCGTGGAGATGCAGGTCGATCTGCTGGAGGATTGGGACCCGGCAACACTGGACCGCCAAGTGCGCGAGACTCAGCGTCAGCAGCGCTTCATCGAGGACCACTTCGGCACAAGCTGGCGGGATACGTCAGTGGATTAGCCAGCGGAAGGCGCCGCCACCAACTCTTCCAGCCGCTCGTATTGACTCATATACAACTGGTGATAGAAGCCGCCCAGCGCCAGCAGTTCATCGTGCGTACCGCGCTCGATGATCCGATGGTCGTTCACCACCAGCACCTGGTCGGCATTGCGAATCGTGCTCAAGCGGTGAGCGATGACGAAGGCGGTTCGCCCGTCCAACAAGCGCAGCAGGGCCTCTTGAATATGGATCTCCGTGCGCGTATCGACGCTGCTGGTCGCTTCATCGAGGATTAGAATTCGCGGATCGGCCAGGATCGCCCGCGCGATCGCCAGCAATTGCCGTTGTCCCTGGCTGAAGTTATGCCCTTTTTCCGATACCTGCGTCCCGTAGCCGCGCGGCAGGAGGTGGATGAAGCCATCGGCGTTCGCCAGTTTCGCCGCCTCGATCACCTCGCCATCGCTGGCATCGAGCCGCCCATAGCGGATATTCTCCATCACCGTGCCGCTGAACAAGAAGGTATCCTGCAGAACGATGCCCAACTGCTCGCGGATTGAATCCTGCTGCACAGCGCGGATATCGGCCCCGTCGATGCGGATGCAGCCGGCGCTGACATCGTAAAAGCGGCTGAGCAGGCTGATGATGGTCGTTTTACCGGCGCCGGTCGGCCCCACCAGCGCGATAGTCTGCCCCGGCTGGACTGCCAGGTTGATGTCTTGCAGCACCGGGTTCCCCGGTTCATAGGCGAAGCTGACCCGCTCGAAGTCAACCGCGCCGCGGATGTTCCGCAGCGGCTCGGCGTCTGGCGCATCGGTTACAGTCGGCGTGGCATCGAGAACGGCGAAGATGCGCTCCGCCCCGGCCAGCGCCGATTGCAGTTGATTGTAGACCATGGCAATGCCGCGCATGGGACGAAAGAAGTTCATGATGTAAATGACAAATGCCGCGATCACACCCACCGTGACAAGATCCTGCAACGCCAGCCAGCCGCCCAGCAGCGCCGTCGCCGCCACCGTTAGGATCATCATCGTGGTGAACATCGGTCCCAGCGCGGCCGTGATGAAATCGGCGCGGATGCCGACTTTGCGGTAGGCCCGGCTGGCCAACTGAAACTGCGCGATCGCCCCGTCCTCCTGGGCGTAGGCTTGCACGGCGCGGATGCCGGTGATGTTTTCTTCCAGGACGGCGTTCAGCCAGCCCAGGTTCTTCTGCATGCCGCGGAAGGCTTTACGCGTCCGCTCGGTGATCTGGCTCGTGATGAAAAGCATGATCGGCAAAATGATCAAGGTGCCGATCGCAAGCGGCAGATTGAGCAGCAGCATCGCCACCATGATGCCGCCCAGCGAAAGGATATTGGTGGTGAATTGGATCAGCCCATTGGAGAGAATCTGATTGATCGTTTCGCTGTCGTTGCTGATGCGGCTCATCAGATCACCGACCCGATGCCGGTCGTGATAATCCATCGACAGCGCCTGAAAATGGCGGAAGAGCGACGCGCGAATGTCGGCGACGAAGTATTGCCCGACGCGGATCATGATAATGCCGTGGATGGTGGTGAAAATGCCCTGTGCCAAAAAAACGACCAGCATCAGCAGCGCGATGCCGAGCAGACCATCAAGGTCTTCATGAATCACATATTGATCGATCGCCAGCCCGAGCAGCGCCGGACCGACCAAACCCATCAAGGTGCCGAATACCACCAGGACGCCGACAACAATCAGTCGCCCATGGTAGGGCTTGAGATAATCCGACAGCCGCCGCAAAGTACCGCGCCGGTCTTTGGCTTTCTCGCCGGTGGGTCGCCCGCCGCCATGACCGCCGATGTAGCTAGGACGCGATGTCGAGCCGCCGCGATTAGCCATCGATCACGCTCCATGCCGGGCCGGCTACAAAAGATTTAACCACCGAGTTCACCGAGATCACTGAAATCACCGAGCGAAGCCTATACACTGAATCGCCCTATGCCAGTCTTTGTCGAACTCAATGCAAAGAGCGCTGTCATAGACACTTTCGAACATACCCGGTCCCAACTCGCTGTGCACCGCCATCGCCGCACCAATAATGCGAAATGTCAAGTCGTCGCGTTCAAATTTCGCCACTGTCTTCGGGTCATGACCGAACACACTTTCCCTCGCTTCCCTTGATTTTCTCTTTGCCCTCGGTGCACTCAGCAAACTCGGTGTGGTCGGTGGTATGGCTTCTACCTTCTACTCTCTGTGCACCGCCGATGAACCCTGACTGCTCATTGCCCGCCCCCGTTGGCCCGCACCACTTCGCCCAACTGTGACTCGTAGATTTCTTGATAGATCCGGCTGCTGGCCAGCAATTCATGGTGCGTCCCGCGCTCGGCAATCCGCCCCTGATCCAGCACCAGTAATTGATCCGCGTGCAGCACACTCGTGATGCGCTGCGCGATGATGAAGGTCGTACACGCCGCCGCCAAGGTTTCAAGCGCCGTCTGAATCTTGTATTCGGTCTCCATATCGACGGCGCTCGTGCTGTCATCGAAGACGAGGATGCCGGGCTTGATCAGCAGGGCGCGGGCGATGGCGATGCGCTGTTTTTGCCCACCGGAGAGATTGGCGCCGCCCGCCTCGACGACGCTGTCATAACCATTCGGCATGGTCTCGATGAAATCGTGCGCCTGCGCCGCCTGTGCCGCCGCGATCACCTCGTCAAGCGTCGCCTCGGGCGCCCCATAGGCGATGTTATCGCGCACGCTGCCGCTGAAGAGGGTCGATTCCTGGAGCACCATGCCAATCTGCGCGCGCAAGGCTGTCGGGTCCCAGTCACGGACGTCCACCCCGTCCACTTTCACGGCGCCGCCATGGACATCGTAGAAGCGTGGCATCAGGTTCACCAGCGTGCTCTTGCCCGAGCCGGTCGCGCCCAGCAAGGCGATCTGCCGTCCCGGTTCGGCGACGAAACTGATTTCGTGCAGGACATCTTCGCCGCTGACGCCCTGGCCATTGGAATTGTTGGCGCCGCGCCGGCTGTAGTGAAACGATACATTCTGGAAGTCGACGCGGCCCTGAATCCGCGCGGCTTTATGCGGCTGCTCGGCGATCTTGAGGGCGGGCTTGGTATCAAGCACATCCAGTACGCGCTCGGCCGAGGCTTCGGCGCGCGCCGCCATCATCAGCAGATTGCCGAGGAAGAGCAGCGGTCCCATGCCTGTCATCAGATAGTTGTTGAAGGCGATCAACTCACCGATCGTTAGACGATCGCCCAGAACGGAGACGCCGCCAAACCAGAGTACCGCCACCGTGCCCACATTGGTCAGCACCTGCAGAATCGGCATCGCCACCGCCATAAGCCTGCCAACTTCGATGTTCCTTTCGCGGTAATCCATGTTGCTGAGGGAGAACTGATCGATCTCATAGCCGGAGCGCACAAAGGCTTTAACCACCTGCATTCCCGCCAGATTCTCTTGCACCACCGTGTTCAGCGCGTCCAGCTTTTGCTGCACAGCCGTGAAAAGGCGGGTGGCCTGCGTCATCAGGTAAAAGATGAAGACGCCCGAGATGCCGGCCACGGCAAACATGATCAGCGAAAGCTGCCAATCCGTCAGCAGCAGCATCACCATACTGCCGATGATCATCAGCAATACACGCAGCAGCAGTGACAAACCGGCGCTGGAAAACATGCGCACGACATCGACATCGCTCGAGACACGGGTCATCAAGCGGCCCGTCTGCATCTGGTCCAGATTGGCGAATGACAACGACTGAATGTGGCGGAAGAGGCTGTGGCGGATATCAAAAGCCAGACCCTGCGAGATGACTGCGCGGCACCAGCCCTGACCGAGCGTGCTGCCCGCGCCAATCATGGCAGCGATGAACATCCAGAACGCGCCCAGGAAGATCATATCCAGTTCGCGCGGGCGGATGCCGTCGTCAATCATGAATTGGAGCAGGCGCGGTACGCTCAACTCCATGGCGACCGGCAAGACCGTCGTCCAAAAGCCAAAGAATAAGTACCAGCGATAAGGCCGCGTGAAACGAAAGATGTGCCAAAGAGATTTCATTTACTAAGCTTAACCGCGAGATGGCGCCGCTTCAAGCATCGGCGTCAGTGACAAGCAAGTCCAGTCAGCCGAGGCGCTCTCAACCGCATACTCTCGCAACATGAAGCAATGTCGTGGCCAACCGTCATCTTCACATCCCGGTGCTTTTCTCCGCTTTCGCTCCTGTTTCCAACACATGTTGCGCCGGTGGCGGCGGGTGATGCCGTCGACATTTGATAAGGCAAGCGCTTGCCATATATAATGACAGCGATGACGTTAAGATCATGAAAGAAGCTTCATGGCTATCACGCTGAAGGACGTTGCTTCGGTCGCCGGCGTCTCGACCGCCACTGTGTCGCGCGCGCTGGCCGGCAGCGAACGGGTGGCGCCGCAAACCGCCAGCCATATCCGCTCGATCGCCGACGATCTCGGATATCGCTTGGACAATGTGGCGCGCGCCTTGCGGCAGAAGCGCAGCAATCTTGTTGGTCTGGTCTTGCCCGACTACGCCTTTCCATACGCGCAGGCGCTCTTGTATGCGCTCAACCAGGAACTCTACCAGTCCGAGTTTGTCCTGGCGGCGGTCACATCTTTCGGCTCCTGTAACAACGAGTACGTTCAGGTCGAGCGACTGCTGGGCCAGCGCATTGACGCCCTCCTGATTGCGCCGATCCATCCTGTACAGAGCGCCGCGGCCATCAATATCGCACTTGCTGAAGACATCCCAGTGTTTCAACTCTATCGGCAGGTTGAAGCCACAAATGCCTTGACTGTCCAATTGGATTATCAAGCCGGTATCGAATTTACCTTGCGCTTCCTGCGCAATAGGCCGAACGCGTCGATAAGATACTTCGACGATTCGGCTGCCTTCTGCGCCGCTGCAAAACGCGACGCTTTTCAACTTGTGATGGCTGAGATCGGCACTGATGACTACCTTATGCTCGACGAGGGAAAAACCGCCCTTTCCGCGCCCGAACCGGACGCCGCTCCGCTCAATCCCAATGCGCTGTCGGGTCTTGTGATATGCGCAAGCGCGGACATCGCGCTTCGCCTTGATCGCTGCTTCGGCGGGTCGTCCTCCGCTGACGAAGGGGCGACAATCGTCTGCCTCGATCCACTGCCGGATGCCGAGATTCCAGTATCGGGCAGTTTCATCTCAGTCGAATATCCGCTCTATGGCATGGCAAGAAACCTGGTTGATCAGATCAGCAGCGCTTTGAACCGCGACGGCGATCTGTTGGGGCACGTCAGCGTCCAGCCCTTCATCAATTTGAGCCGATACAGGGATCCCGCCGCCTGATCAAGCGCCGAATGTTTGATCGAGATAGTGCCCGATCTGGCTGATCGCGGCGTCCGCTTCCGGTATGGCGCCGGCAAAAAACTGAAAACTGTGCGGCATCTGTGGAAAGAGATCGTAACGAAGCGGCGCCCCATCGGCGCGCGCTCGCTGCTGCAAGCGGGCAGCATCATCGATCAGCAGGTCAAGCTCGGCGCCCTGAATATAGATCGGCGGCAAACTCCGTAAATCACCATAGACCGGTGACACGTAAGGATGGGACGATGCGGCCGCATCGTCTACGTAAAGGCGCGCAAAGGCTTCCAGATTGCCCCGCTTGAGGATAATCGCGTTCTCACGATTGCGGCTGATCGATTCGCTCTTCAGTGCCAGATCAAGCCAGGGACAGAGCAAAATCAGGCAGGCTGGCAGCTTGTGCCCGGCGTCGCGCATTTTCATCGCCGCGCTTAAGGCCAGGCCGCCACCGGCTGAATCGCCCGAAAGCACAATTTGGCAATCGGCGTATTGCGCGGACGCCGTAAAGGATTGCACGAAATCGACGCACTCGTCCAAGGCCCGCGGATAGGGACATTCGGGCGCCAGGCTGTAGCCGGGCACAAAAACCTCGGCGCGGCATGCCTTGGCGATATGCCCGGCAAAACGACTATGCGTCTCCGGCGACATCAAGGCGAAGGCGCCGCCGTGCAAAAAGATTAGCTTGCGCCCCGGATTTTCCAGAGCCGGCCGCAAGACCAAGGCGCGCAAGCCCGCGATCGTCCGCTCTTCGACATTCACATTTGCCGGCTCGCCGGTCAAGATACCGGCTTGACTCGAATTGTGGCGTTCCGTCTCCAAGTCAAAGTCGTCGCCACCGGCACTGTTGGCACGCCGGATTTCGTCAAATAATTCGCGCGCTTGAATACTCAACATAAGCGTCGTCGTCATCCAATTCGCTACGTGGATTCAGGTCCCATGAGACACGCGTCGCCGTGACAAAACACCGCGCAGTGTCACGAAGAATATCGTTGCCATGAAGGGAATCATTAATATAAATTGGCGCGGGATATTACCCTCGCCGGCATAAATCTGGCTGTTGATGCCAACCGCGTTGGCGAAGCCGAAAAACAAGCCGGCAAGCGCCGTCCGTATCGGCTCCAGCGAGCCGAACAGTATGGCCGCCAGCGCAATGAACCCGCGCCCGTTTGTCATGTTTTCGCTGAACGCCGCCAAGCCGCCGACCGACAGCTCGGCACCCGCCAACGCGCAGCAAAGACCGGTGATCAGCATGGCATTGAGTTTGGTCCGGCTGATATCGACGCCGGCCGCTTCCGCCGCGTAGGGATACTCGCCGACCGCGGCGATGTGCAAGCCCAGCCGCGAACGCCGCAGCAGCAGCCATACGATGACAATGCAGAACGGCAACAGCCAGGCGAGAATCGATAACTCGGACACGAAGGCCAGCAAGCCCTCTTGCGGTCCGACAACCGGCTGCGGCAGACGCACCTGCGATGTCATCGACCCGCGCCTGCCGAAAATCGCGTTCATCAAATACGCCGTGCCGCCGACGCACAATGTCGTCAGTCCCAAGCCCGCGATGATCATATCCGCCTTGAGACGGTCAATCAGAAACCAGTACACATACGACAGGATCAGGTTCACGACTATCGCGCCCAGAATACCCAGCCAAACCGATCCCAGCGCCGTCCCCAGACCGACGGTGACGAAAGCGCCAGCCAGCATCAGCCCTTCGATGCCGATGTGGAAGATGCCGGCGCGCACCGAGAACAAGCCGCCCAAACCAGCGAAAATGAGCGGGACGGACAAGCGGATGGTGGTGACGACAAACTGTTCCATGTGAAGCGACCTCGTTAGGGCTCGTCGTCTAGGGTGACCGCAGACTGCGCCTGACGATTGCGGCGCCGCCTCAGCCAAATGAACTGCGCCGTAATCAGCAGGGCGACCAATCCCTCAATGATGCGCAAACCGGAACTCGGCAAACGGCTGACGATGGGCAGGAATAAGATTGCCGCTTGCAAGCCGCCGAAGAAGAGCGCCGTCATGATCGCGCCCGGCACACGCAGCAAGCCAACGATGGCGACGACAATCGCGGTGAAGCCCAAGGTCGGCGTCGCGCCGGTGACCACGCGCGCGCTCGGACCGAGAACTTCGAGCGCCCCGGCCAAGCCGGCAAAAGCGCCCGTCAGCAAATACGTCGTGATGTGAATGCGCCGAATTTGCAGACCCTGCCAAGCGGCGACATTCGGGCTGCTGCCAATCAGTTTGCTCTTCAAACCGAAGGGCGTGCGCTCGATGATGATCCAGGCCAGAAGCGCCGCGATGAGAACAATGACGATCAATTCGAGTGAGACGCCGGTGCCATCTGACAAGCGAAACATCCCATCGATACGAGGCGTGGAGGCGGTTTCTCCCCGGGTCGCCTCATCTTTCAGCGGGCCCGTCGTCACCCATTGAATCAGCAACACAGCGATGAAATTCAGCATCAGGGTATTGATGACTTCGTCCGAATTGAACCAGACCTTCAAGACGCCGGCGATTCCCGACCATAACGCGCCGCCGATCATGCCCATGACAATGGCGAGCGGAATGACGACCGGAACGGGCCACTCAGGCGCGAGCAGCGGCAGGATGACAGCGCCAAGCCCGCCGATCAGGATCTGTCCCTGCGCGCCGATATTGAATTCGCCTGTGCGCAGCGTGATGATGATGCCGAGGCTGACGACCGCCAGCGGAATCGCCCAGCGCAAGGACTGCTCGAGCGAGCCTGGCGCCGCCACTGCGCCTTGCCACATGCCATCAATCACTTCGCCCACATCGTAACCCGTGACGGCGAAGAGAATGAAGCCGAGGGTGAATGCCAGCAGAATGGGCAGAAGCGCGCGCATGCCACCTTCGATCCAGCGGCTCATCGCGATGCCCCGATCATGTCATCACCAATTTTTCGCATGTCGAAAGCGGGCTGGTACTCGCCAACCAATTGCCCGCCGCGTATGACGAGGATGCGGTCGGACAAGTTGAAAAGCTCGTCCAGGTCGGAAGACACCAGCAGAATACTCGCGCCTTCCCGCTTGAGCGCCTGCAGGACGCCCCAGACATATTGCGTTGCGCGAAAGTCCAAGCCGCGCGTTGGCTGCGCCGCGATGACCACGCGCGGCGAATCGGAGAGTTCACGCGCCAGAATCAGCCGCTGCATATTGCCGCCGGAAAGCGAACTGGCGAGTTGGTCCAGTGACTCGTACTGCAGATCGAACTGATCCAGGGCCCGCTTCGCCGCCGAACGCATCGCGCCGATGCGCAGCCAGGGCAGCCACGAGTGGCGAAACTTCTCGGCATTCCAGATGGCGACGTTTTCCCAGAGCGGCAGTGACAGGCTGGCGCCTTCCGCCACCCGGTCAAAGGGAACAACACGTAAGCCGATCGACCGCCGCCGGTGATGTTTCAGCCGCGTAACATTCTGATTCAGCAGCCTCACTTCGCCGTCAGCCACCGGCATCAAACCGGTCAAGACATCGACCAGGCTGCGCTGCCCGTTGCCTTCGACACCGGCGACGCCCAGGATTTCGCCGGACTCGACCGCCAATGAGATGTTCGTCAGCGCCGGTTCCGTTTCCGAATGCCGCGTCACGACATCACTCAGCGCGAGGTTGATGGATTCCGCCGCCGCGACCGAGGACGACTCGCCACTAGCAACCTCATAATCGCTCCCTCCTTCACCGATTATGAGATCGCTCAGCGCTTCTTGGCTAAGGCCCTCAACTGCGGTCGGCGGCAAGACCAGCCGGCCCCCGCGCAGCACCGAGATTGTATCCGCGATCTCCATCACCTCGCGCAGTTTGTGCAAGATCAGCAGCAGCGTCACGCCGGCATCGCGCAATTGACGCAGGCGGACGAAGAGGCGCTCGACACCGGTTGGCGAAAGCAAAGCGGTCGGCTCATCCAGGATCAGAAAGTGGGCGTGGCCGGCGAGCGCCCGCACGATTTCCAGTGACTGCACCGTCTCGATCGGCAGATCACGAATGCGCGCATTTGGCGAAACATCCATCTCCGCCAGCTCTAGTTCAGCCTGCCAGGCATCGGCCAAGGTCGACAGCGAGAAGAATACGCCGGCGTACTTCTTTGCCGACACCAATTCCAGCGCCTCGGCAACGGTGAAGCTCGGCGGCAGCGTGAAGCGCTGGTGTACGATATCAAGCCCGCGGTCGCGCACCATCTGTACGGTGGCGCCGCGCACTTCCTGACCGTCAATCCAGAATCGGCCTGATCTGGGCTGGATGATGCCGGCCAGGGCGCGGGCGAAAGAGGTCTTGCCCGCGCCATTTTGGCCTACCAATACGTGGATCTTGCCTTTAGCGAATGACAGCGATGTCGGCTGCAGCGCCTGGACATCGCCATAATTGACGGCAATGTCTTCGCAGCGCAGCACGGCATCAGCGTTAGCCGTCGCTTTCGCTGTCATCGTCGGCCATCCGCTCCTGATTGTCCTCTTCGACAACGAATTCGCCGCTGGTGATATCTTCGATCAGCGCCTCGATCGATTCCAGCGATGCTTCGGCGCGTTCCCGCCGATCATCGGTCGTCGCTTCGAGGAAGGCCTCCGGAATGGCAAAACTGATCTCGCCCGACTGCACATTGGCGTAGCGGAAACCACCTTCAAAGTCATCGCTCAGCGCATTCTCGATCTCTTGCATGATCGTGCGTTCCCACTCGATCAGCACCAGAATCGCGACATTCTCCGGCGACTGCTCAACTAGCGGCGCCGAGGCAACCATCACCAGCGCGTCATTATTGGAAGCGGCTTCAACAACGCCGATATCGCTGGCGGCAGCGCCGGTGAAGATGAAGTCGACGCCACTGCTGTACAGGCCCGCCGCCAGCTCGCGGCCCCTAACCGGATCTTCAAAGGACTCGACGAAGACCGCCGTCGTTTCGATGTCGGGGTTGATCGAATGCGCGCCATCGGTGAAGGCGTTGAAATCGGCCCAGGCGAAAGGCAGCGGCACCCCACCGGTATAGCCAAGCTGATTGGATTCGGTCATGTGGGCGGCGTAGACGCCACCGACATAGGCGCCCTCGAAGAACTGGTACTCCATGATCTGCACGTTCGGCTGCGGCGGATCGAGTGGCGAGGCGACGATGACGATGAACGTTGTATCGAGGAAGTCCGGCGCAACGATCTCCGATGTCGCGCCCATCACGTAGAAAGTCGATATGATGATATCGACGCCGGTTCGGGCGAGATTGCGCAGCGTCAATTCAAAGGTCGCTGGATCAAGCGCCTCGATGAACTGCGTCTCCACACCCAATTCTTCAGCCGCCATATCCAGGCCGGCGATCATGCCGTCGATCGGTCCATTGTCGCCGGCCGCCTGCGTCACCACAAGCGCCACGCGCGTCGGATCATCCTGGCTGTAAACGGCGCCAACGACGAGCAAGAGAACCGCCAGCAATAGGAACATACGAACTGCGTTTACTTTAATAGATTTCATTTTTGAATCTCCCATAGGAACAAAATGCAATCGATTACATTGTATCCTTTCTTATTGCACTTGCCAAATTTGCCGCTATTTCCAAGAGGCGAGCCGGCAATCAAGAGCAGGTCAATGAAGGCAATGCCAGTTTATCGCGCTCAAGTCTCATGGCAGGCGGGGCATCAGCAGGGCAAGGGGATTGGAAACGTCAACTCGACTAAGCCTGGCGTGGGGATTCAGGGTCGGGTTGCTTAAATCTGTCTCGGCTGTACAGCGCGGTGCCGATCAGACACATATCTTCGCTGAAATGCGCCAATCGCAGCAGGTCGTCCGGGTAAAATCCATCGTGCAATATATGCTCGCGGATGACGGCGCGCGCTGGCTGCAAAACCAGGTCGCCGAGCTTCATGACGCTGCCGCCCAGTACAATGGCGCGCGGATTGAAGAGGTGCAGCAGATTGACCAGACCCAAGCCCAGCCAGGCGCCCGCCTGCGTGACGACAGCAAGCGCCAATGCGTCGCCTGCCATGGCCGCTTCCCCCACAGCTCGTCCATCGACGCTCTCTCGCGCACGCAGGACCGAGGGCTGATCGGTCGTCTGCAATCGCTGCCGCGCCCAATTTCTCAGCGCGGTGCCCGATGCCAGCTCTTCCAGAGGTCGGATGCTGCCATCCGGCGACGTCAGCCGCATGTGCCCCGGTTCAATTGCCAGCGCATTCGCCCCCGTGAACAGCTCGCCGCTGATGATCGCGCCGCCGCCGATGCCGGTACTGATGGTCAGATAAATCATCGGGTCGGCGCCTCGCCCGGCACCCAGGCGGTATTCCGCCAGCGCCCCCAGATTGGCGTCGTTTTCGACGAAGGCCGGCGCGTCACCGAAGGCATGACTCAAGGCGCTCGCAATCGGCACCTGCGACCAGCCGGGCAGCGTCTCGGCTTTGACAATTGTGCCCGCCGCCGTATCCAGCGGACCGGGCGCGGCTATCCCGATGGATGCGACTTCGCTTTCCCCATCGAGCAGCGACTTGCCCAGCGCGATCAGCCGCTCAAGCGTGATCTCCGGTCCATCGGCGACGCGGCTCAGCATCTCCGTCCGCCGCAGCATGGTCAGGTCATCATCGAAGAGGGCGGCGCGGCTACGAGTACCGCCGAAATCAAGCGCCAGGTGTGCTTTCATAGTCCGTTGATAAGGGCATATAGTTCATAAGCAGGCGGCGCCTTCTTGCCGGGCGGCAGGCTGCCTTTGTGCAGCGCGAGCGCGCCATCGCGTGAGACAACCACGACGCTAGTCAGGCCATCCTTGAACGCCCGCCAGGCTAGGCGGCTCATATCGCGGGCGACGACTCGATCTCGATGCGAGGCGTCAGCGCCGCGCTGAGCGTGCCCGAGCGCCGTGTAACGCAGACGAATGCCAGTGCGCTGCGGCACTTCCGCTACGATGCGGTCGATATCAGGCACGGCTTCCGACAGCACAGCGATGGCATAGCCCTCGCGCGACACGACGGACTCCAAGTGTGACGCAAGCCAGTCCATATCGATGTCATATTCGGGCAGCAGCGCGGCGTGCGCGCCGCTCGCGTAAGCAATCGCAAGCGCCAGGTGGCCGCTCGGAGCGCCCAAGGTCTCCAGCATGAAGATGCGACCGGGCAAGGCATGCGCCGTTGCTCGCAAACCGTCCGCCGCATGAATCGCAAAATTGCAGGCGGAATCATGACCGATGGTGTAATCCGTGCCGGCGATATCATTGTCAATCGTCGTTGGCAAAGCGACGCAGGGCACAGCCCAACTTTCCAGCAGCGGCAGGACATGCTGCAATGTGCCATCGCCGCCGAATAGAAGCAGATTCTCGATCTCGTGCCGCCGCATCACATCCCGCAGTCGTTCGCGAGCGCCGGATTGACCCAGCACGGGTTCGCGGCTCGACCGCAAGATTGACCCGCCGCGCCCAGCCATGACCGATAGCAGCGCGAGATCGAAGGCTGCCACGCGCCCGTCGAGCAAGCCCGCGAAACCGTCTTGCGCGCCAATGACGTCATCGCCCGCTGACCTCGCCAGCCGCGCATACTTCTCGATAGCCGCATTGATGCCCGGCGCGTCGCCGCCGCTGACGACGATGGCTGTCTTCATCCAGCCCTGTCTCCATGTTTCAGCACAGCGCTGCTGATAATACCTGATTACAAGCCCTTGTCCTAACTTTCGGTCGACAGTCCGTCATGACTAACCGCATGGCCGCGCCTAATGTTTGCATCTGAACTGTTTATGCGATAACTTAATGAGGCGAGTGGAACGCTCTGCTGCGTTTATACTTGCACCTGTTCGTCTCTTATCAACTGAAGGAGTTTTGCTGTGAAGAAACTTCTTGTTCTCACGACGCTTCTGCTCTTTGTGCTGAGCCTCGTCCCCGGGGTTCTCGCACAAGACGATGGCTACACCATCGCATTTGTACCGGGCGTCAACCCGGATCCGTTCTACATCACCATGAGCACCGGCGTAAATCAAGCAGCGACCGACCTCGGCGTGAATATCATCCAGCAAGACCCGGAGCGTTTTGACGTCACTGTCTCGGCGCCGATTATCCAAGCCTTGATCGCTCGCGGCGATATCGATGCCCTAGTCACTGCGCCGAACGACAAAGAGCAGTCGATCCCCGTGCTGCAAGACGCCCACGAAGCCGGTATCGCTGTCATCACGGTCGACACCTTCATCGGCGATGGCAACTACGCCGATGGCGAGGTCACCTTCCCGATCACCTACATCGGCTCGGACAATACCCAAGGCGGTTACATCGCCTGTTCGGCGCTTGCGGACTCGCTCGGCGAAGGCGCGAAGATTTACGTCTCCAACACCCGCCCGGGCATCAGCACCACCGATCAGCGCGAGCAAGGCTGCCTCGCCGCCGCTGACGATCGTGGTTTGGTCGTCGCCCGCGTCGATTACAACGAGAACAGCGCCGATACCGCGCAGCAGCAGACGGCCGCCGTCCTGCAAGCCAATCCGGATATCGTTGGCATGTTCGCCACCAATACCTTTGGCGCGCTCGGCGCCGGCACCGCCATCCAGAACGCCGGTTTGCAAGGCTCGGTCGAAGTGGCGCTCTTTGATGCCAGCGAAGAGAATATCGGTTTCCTCAATGACGGCATCGTCTCACTCGTCATCGCGCAGAAGCCGGCTGATATGGGTTATCTGGGCGTCTCACTGGCCACGGCATATCTCGATGGCGTCGGCAGCATCCCGGCCCGCATCGGCACAGGTTACGCCGTCATCACCGTCGACAATGTAGACGATCCGGATGTCGCGCGCTTCATTTACACCAGCAACACCAGCGATCCCGCGCCCGCGCTTGACGATAGCTACAACCTGGCTTTCGTGCCCGGCGTCAATCCCGATCCCTTCTACATCACCATGTCGCGCGGCGTCTATTCCGCTGCCGGGCGTTACGGCATCAACGTCATCCAGCAGGATCCGGAACGCTTTGACGTGACCGTTTCGGCGCCGATCATACAAGCCTTGATCGCCCGTGGCGATATCGATGCCCTGGTCACCGCTCCCAATGACAAGGAGCAGTCGATACCGGTCCTGCAAGACGCCCATGAAGCCGGCATCCCGGTCTTGACCGTGGACACCTTCATCGGCGATGGCAACTACGCCGATGGCGAGGTCACCTTCCCCTTGACCTATATCGGCTCGGACAACGTCAATGGCGGATTTATCGCTTGCTCGGCTCTGGCCGATACGCTTGACACAGGCGCGAAGATCTATGTCACCAACACGCGTCCGGGAATCAGCACAACTGACCAACGTGAAGAAGGCTGCTTGCTGGCGGCTGAATCACGTGGCTTGGTGGTTTCCCGCGTCGATTACAACGAGAACAGCGCTGATATGGCGCAGCAGCAGACTGCCGCTGTCTTGCAAGCCAATCCGGACATCGTCGGCATGTTCGCCACCAATCTCTTTGGCGCGGTCGGCGCCGGCAACGCTATCCAAAACGCCGGTTTGCAGGGCGCGATCGAAGTGGCGCTCTTTGACGCCGGCGAAGAGAACATTCAGTTCCTGCGCGACGGCGTCGTCTCGCTCGTCATCGCGCAGAAGCCCGCCGACATGGGCTACCTGGGCGTGGTCGCGCAAGTCGCCAACCTGCGCGGCGTGACTTCCTTGCCGGCACGCATGGGGACTGGCTACGCCGTCATCACCATCGACAATGTCGATGATCCTGATGTCGCCCGTTTCATTTACACAGGCTAGCTCCCCCATCCCCCAACCCCTTCCCCCAAAATGAGGGAAGGGGAGTACACCTTTGGTGATGCTAATATGGGGTACAACAAGTCCCTCCCTCTTTATGGGGGAGGGATTTAGGGTGGGGGCGGAATCAAGGAAGCGCCAATGGCATTGAAAAACCCGGCACAAGGCAGCGCGCGCATCAGTCCCCGGACTATCGAATTCCTGACAAAGAGTTGGTCTTATATCTTTTTGCTGGGGATTGTCATCTTTTTTTCAGTGACCGGCACCGGCTTTTTCTCGGTGCGCAATTTCTCGTCCGTCTTGACCACCAGCACCCTGATCATGCTGATGGCAATCGGCCAGACGTACGTCATCATCACCGCCGGCATCGACCTGTCGATTGGCTGGACGGTCGGGCTTTCTTCCGTCACCACCGCCCGCGTCATGCGCGACCTGGCCGAGAGCGGCAATGACATCGCTTTCGCCATGCTCATGGGTGTCTTCGCCGGCTTGCTGGTCGCGCTGATTCCAGGCTTGGTTAATGGCGTGCTGGTGGCCCGTATCAAAGTGCCGCCCTTCATCGCCACGCTGGGCATGTTCGGCATCGTGCGCGGCGCCGCCTTCCTGCTCACCGATGGCCAGCAGGTCGTGCGCGGTTTATCCTCCGAATTGCGCGAGGCGCTGCGCGCGATCGGCAATGGCAGCCTGCTTTATTACATTCCAGACGGCGGCTTCCACTGGTTTACGAAGCCACCAGACCTGGAGCCACAGCAGTTGCGCCACCTGCAACATCTTATGCCTTACCCCGTCATCATTACAGCGTTGGTCGTCATCATCTTCGCTTTTGTCCTGGCGCAGACAAAATTCGGCCGGCACACCTATGTCATCGGCGGCAGTGAAGAAGCCGCCCTGCGTTCCGGCATCAATGTCAACCGCCATCTGATCATCATTTACGTCATCTGTGGCTTCACCGCCGGTATCGCCGGTGTCTTGCACCTCTTCCGCTTTACCGCGGGCGCGCCCCAAGCGGGCGAAGCGGCACTGCTCTCATCGGTGGCCGCGGTCGTTATTGGCGGCACCAACCTATTCGGCGGCGAGGGCGATATCATGGGCGCGGTCGTCGGCTCTCTCATCATCGCCGTCCTGCAGACCGGGCTGGTCATCCTCAATATTGATTCCATCTGGCAATTCATCGTGGTCGGCGTCGTCATCATCATTGCCGTCCTGGTCAACCAATTGCAGGCTGCGTTGGAAAGGCTGCAAGCCAATGTTTAGTCTTACCCCATTGCGATGGGGCGAAATTTAGAGGGGGATTGGAAAACAATGTCTGAACCGATCCTGACCGCCACCGGCGTGAGCAAGTACTTCGGCGGCTTGACCGCTGTTGACGAGGTGGACTTTGAGGTCTACCCGGGCGAAGTGGTCGCCCTGCTCGGCGATAACGGCGCGGGCAAGTCCACCTTGATCAAGTGCATCTCGGGTGTGTATCGCCCGGATCAAGGGCGGGTGGAATTCAATGGCGAGGATGTCACATATCACGCGCCCGCCGATATTCGCAGCCGCGGCATCGAAACCATCTATCAGGATCTCGCCCTGGCGGAAAACCTGGATGTGGGCGCCAACGTCTTCCTGGGCAAGGAAGTGACGCGCCGCCTCTTCGGGTTTATCCCGGTGACCGATGACAGCTACATGAGCCAGGAAGCAGCCGGCGCGCTCGACGAACTGGATATCCATATCCCCTCGCTCAAGCAGAAGCTGGTCAATCTCTCCGGCGGTCAGCGGCAGGCGGTCGCCATCGCCCGCGCCATGTACTGGAATGCCCAGCTCGTCATCATGGACGAACCGACGGCCGCGCTCGGCGTACCCGAGCAGCGCAAGGTGCTCGCCCTGATTCGCTCCCTGCGCGAGGGCAACATTCCCGTCATACTCATCAGCCATACCATGCACGATGTGATGGCAGTGGCCGACCGCATGGTGATCATGCGCCGCGGCGCCATCGTCGCCAATATCCCGCGCGCCGAAGCCACTGAAGAGCTGATCGTGCGGCACATCGTCGGCAGCGTTGAGAACGGCGAAGATGCTGTGATGATTTGAACGTTGGATTCTAGCCCAACCCCTCCCCTCAACCCCCTCCCCAAAGCATTGGGGAGGGGGCGAACAGACCGTTGCAACGATTGAAAGGCGTGGGAAAGTTTCGCCCCATTGCAATGGGGACATTTAGAGGGGCATTGAACTTGACCGAAAAAGGAAAGGACCGCCATGCCTAGCACACTCACGCCCGGTCGCTACCGCGGCTTGAAATCGACCAGCCTCTCCGAAGCCAATGTCTTCGGCATTATCGCCTTCGATCAGCGCGGCAGCTACCGCCGCATGATGCCGCCGGACGCGGATTACAACGAGTTAGTGCAAGTGAAAAACGAAATCATCGGCGCCTTGTCACAAGACGCCAGCGCCATCCTCACCGATCCAACTTACGGCCTGAGCGCCTCCATGCAAATGAGCTCCAAGTCGGGTCTGCTGCTGGCGCTGGAGAAGAGTGGTTACAGCGGCGATTCGAGCTACCGCAAGACCGAACTTATTCCCAGTTGGACGCCGGAGAAAATCCGCAAAACCGGCGCCAGCGCGGTCAAGCTCATGGTCTACTACCATCCGGGCAGCGGCGAACTTGCCGATGAATTGGAAGCGCTGATACGCCGCGTTGTGGCGGACTGCCATGCCTGGGATCTGCCGGTATTCCTCGAGCCGATGTCCTACAGCCTGGATCCGGCGCTGCCAAAAGAAAGCGAATCATTCGCCGACGGGCGCGCCGAGGTCGTCATCGAAACGGCTCGCCGCCTATCACGTACGGGCGCTGATGTGCTGAAGATGGAGTTCCCGCTAGACATCCAGTTCAATCAGAACCGGGACGAATGGCGGGCGGCCTGCGTGCAGCTCAGCGAAGCTTCGACCGTGCCCTGGGTGCTGCTGAGCGCCGGCGTCGACTTTGAGCAATTCAAGCCGCAAGTGCAGGTCGCTTGCGAATGTGGCGCCAGCGGCTTCCTTGCCGGACGCGCCATCTGGAAAGAAGCAGCCGCCATGTCCACTGCCGATCGCGCAACTTTTCTCGCTGGCACGGCACGCAAACGCCTCGGGCAATTGCTGGAGATCGCTGCGGCCGAGTCGCGGCCCTGGACGGATTTCTACCGGGCGCCGCAGTCTTCCGAAACCTGGTACGAGTCCTACCGCTAGGCGATCGCTATGCCCGGCGCAACGATCGGCGGCGAGCGACGGTCGAATCAAGTCGTGGTCGAGATTCGCTCAGGACGCGGCCTGATCCAGCTTGCTGAAGAAATCGCGAAAGATGGCATCGCGGTTAATATCGAGTCCCTCGCGAATGAGATGCCGCGCCGGACCTTGACGATACCACTTGCAGTTCGCGCTCAAGTAGGGCGCGTCGATCAAATATGAGGGTACCCAATCCGGCTCGATCAGCCAGGCGAAATTGATCAAGTCCCAGATGATCCAGGTTCGCCCGAAGTAATCCGCCAAACCTTGAAAGGGGTAATGCGGATTGTGGGTGTAGAGCCAATACAGGTAGTCGCCGATCTTACCTTTGCCTTTGACCCCGGCTTCCATCTCCGGCAGGGACAGGCCCAGCTGCGCGCCGACATGGAAGCCGGGCAGGTAAACGAGCGGTACGCCGCTGTCGAAGAGCAACTGCGACGCCAGCACATCCTGCTCCATGTTGAACGATGGCTGCACGATATCGGTGACGCGGGTCGGATAGCCAGCCGTCCACACCACCACGATGCGCTCGATGATCTCCGGCGCCAGCAGCAAGGCCGAGGCCACATTGGTCAGCGCGCCAATCGCCAGCACATAAAGAGGTTCCTCGGCTGAGGCGGTCAATGCAGTCTTGATCAGATGCGTCGCCGCGTCGCTTTCCAGCGGTTTGTCATAGTTCTCCAGGTAGCGGTCGGAACCGCGGAATACCAAATCCGCGATGTCGATTTCCAGTTTTTCGGCGACCAGCAAGATCTCCTGATAGCTCAACTCCATGCCGCGCCCGGGCTCGACCATGACCAGGCCCTGCGGATCGACTTGCGCGCGGTCATGCACATCAATTCCCGTCCGCTCAAGCCGTTCGAGCTGCGCGCCATATCTCGCCAGCAGCAACCCATCCTCGGTCGAAAGCCCGTCCGGATTGGCTTTGGCGCTGGCCGCCGCACGCACGCCGTCCCAATGCCCCAGGAAGGAATAAGGCGCCGCATAAATCGCCTCGATTTCCAAGACGTCTTGTGACAGCAGCGCCCAGGCCAAGGCAAACTGATCGTCGATCTCGTTGCGCGTATCGGTGTCGATTACGCAGCGCGGCCGGCCGCTCGGCAATCGCAGCAGATGGCGGTATTGTTCATCGCTCAGTTTGGCAAAACGATCCAGGCGCATCACGCCAACACTCCCTGAGCGCGCAGCTCCGCCACCTCTGCGGAACTGTAGCCTAGCTCGGCCGCCACCTCATCGCTGTGCTCGCCCAGGCGCGGCGGATGCCGACGATAGACCGGCGGCGTATCGGCCAAGTGAACTGGCGTCGCCAGCGACTTGACGATGCCCAACGCCGGATGCTCCAACTCGACGATGAAGCCGCGCTCTATGACATGAGGATCGCCCAAGGCTTCCGCCACGCTGTTGATGCGGCCGCAGGGCACACCGACCGAGCGCAACTCATCCAGCCATGCATCGCAGGTTTTACCGCGAATGATTTCGCGCACAATCGGCAGCAGCGCCTCGTAATTCGCGATGCGATGGGCATTGGTTGTGAAGCGCGGATCAGCGGCCAATTCCTCGCGCCCGACATGACGACAGAAGGCGCCCCAAACATTGTCCGAAGCCACGCCCAGGATGAACCAGTCGCCGTCGTCGGCTTGCACCGCCTCGTAGGGCACCACTTGCGGATGACGATTGCCGCGGCGCGGTGGATCGACGCCTTCGGCGAAGTGCTCGCCGGCTAGATTAGCCAGCCAGGTCATCTGCCCCTCTTGCAGCGACATGTCAATGAACTGCCCGACGCCGCTGGTCTCGCGCGCTCGCAGCGCCGCCAGGATGCCAATCACCGTGAACAAGCCACAGGTCATATCGGCGATGGGCGTGGGAAAGCGCATCGGCGCCCCGTCCACATCCCCGGTCAGCGCTATCGTGCCCGACTCCGCCTGCGAGACCAGGTCATAACCCGGCTGCCCGGCTCGTGGCCCCGTCCGTCCGTAGCCGCTGATCGAGGCGTAGATGAGACGCGGGTTTAGCGCGCGCAGCGACTCATAATCAATGCCATAGCGCCGCAGCGACGCGGTCGTCGCCAGGTTGGTCAAGAAGACATCGGCGTCTTTCACCAGCTTGTGAATGATCTCGCGCCCGCGGTCGGCGCGGATGTTCAGGGCTATGCCGCGTTTATTGCGGTTGATCGCCAAATAGTAGCAGCCTTGATCGCCGATATAGGGCGGCGCCCACTGCCGTGATTGATCGCCGACGCCGGGTCGCTCAATCTTAATCACATCGGCGCCCATATCGCCGAGGATCATTGTGCAGTACGGCCCCGCTAGCGCTTGCGTCTGATCCACAACCTTGATACCGCTCAATGGCGGGATTCCGCTCATGGTAAACCCTCAATCCAACAAACTGTGGTCGATACATGGCTAGAGATTACAACATGCCGAAGGCGCGCGGGAGACTCAGCAGTCTCGGGTAGCATGCTTGTCCTCCTCGTGCCGCCGGCGCCAAATCAAGAGGGAAGCCAAGAGAAGCAGGGCGCCCCACAATCCAAATACAGCGCTCCAGCCGCTGATTTCCACCAGGCCGCCGATTGAGAAGCCGGCCATCCCGCCGAAGAAGGTCGACATCATGTTGACGCTCCCGGTGACGGAAGAGGCGCGTCCCCGCCCCGCCATTAGCAGTGGCACCGAACTCACCATCAAGCCAAAGGCGCCATTCAGCATCATCAAGGCAAACGCGACCACCACGAACATCAACATGCCGCTGCTTATGGTGAGCAGCATAAAGGCTAAGCCGGCTGCCGACAGCATCTGCACGGCCGTGACGAACACCTGGCTGCCGCGCACCACCTGCCGCCGCGCCAGGAAGAGACCCATGATCGCGATGACTTGTGTCAATGCGGCGACCAAGCCAACCATGTTTTCGGCGATCAATGCGGTATCGAGAATATACGTGGGCAGCCAGATCAGCGTACCGTTGAAGACGTATCCAGCCATCGCCGTCGCCAGGAGAATGACGAAGATTCCTCGCGCCTCGGCAATGATCGTTGACAAACGCACACCGCTCGATTTCGTCTTGGGAGCGTCTACGCCTGCCCGCCACCAGAACGCCAAGGCCAGCAGCAGCAGCAGTCCCGGAAGCCAAAAGGCAATGCGCCAATTTCCGTTTGCCGCCACTGCCCCGATCACGGTCCAGGTGATCGCCGTGCCGAAGACATAACTGAAGGGCATGAGCGTAGACACGCGCTTGATGTGGCTGCGATCGAGACGCTCCGCCAGGATGCGAAACATGGGCGCCCAACCGCCTGATTGCGCGATACCATTGAGGCCCCACAATATCAGCATGGCAATTAACGACGTCTGAAAGGCGAAAACGAGGTTAACGATAGCGGTCGCCAGCAGGCCGACGCTGACCATGCGAAACGGGCTGACGTGACTGCCGATCTCGCCGCTGACAAAATGGCCGATGCCGTAAATCCAGAAGAAGATGGTGCCCAAAAACCCGACTTCAGCCCGACTCACATTGAGATCGATCGCCAATATCGGCAAGACAACGCTGATGTTGACCCGCCCCAGATAATACAGAGCGTAAGTGATCCACAGCGTGCCCACCATCAGGTTTTGCGGTTTCGTCAAGGATGCCTGCAAGGGATGTCTCCCGATTTCATGCCCTTGTGGCGCCGTGGTCATCCATCCCTATCCTTGTTACTTCACACCTGAGGCGTGGGTTGGGACGCCGAGATAGTACAGCCGACGGGAGACGCTTCAAACCGCCTCCGACCATCTGTTTTCCGCCGCCCGCTTCCACCAGATCACCAGCGCCGCCAAGAGAAGGGCAACGCCCCACAAGCCAAATACGATGTCCCATCCGCTGATCTCCAGCAGACCGCCGATGACGAAACCGGCCGTCCCGCCGACGAAGGTCGACATCATATTAACGGTTCCGGCTGTCGCCGAGGCGCGTCCCGGCGGCGCTAGCAGCAGCGGCATGGATGCAATCACCAGGTTGAAGGCGCCATTCAGCATCATTAAAGCGAAGGCAACGACCAGGATCGCGAAGATTCCGCTTGTCACGGCCGCCAGCAGAAAAGCAAGGCCGGCGGCGGTAAACATCAGAACGGCGGTGACAAATACTTGATTACTGCTGACCACGCGATAATGTGCCAGCAGCAGACCCGGGATTACGATCACTTGCATCAGCGCAGCGACCGGGCCAACCATATTATCGGCGATCAATTCGGTATCGAGAATATAGGTGGGCAACCAGATGAGTGAACCGTTGCGGACGAAACCAGCCATCGCCGCGGCAAACAGAACGAAAACGATGCCCCTCGATTCGCTAACGATGATCGACAAGCGAAAGCCGCACGATGTTGACTTGGGCGCGTCTATACCAGCCTTCCGCCAGAACGCCAGGACCAGCAGCAGCAGCAAACCGGGCAGCCAAAAGGCGACGCGCCAATTTTCGCCCGCCGCCACTGCCCCAATCAGCGTCCAGGTAACTGCCGTGCCAATCACGTAACCGAAGGGCATGAGGGTCGATGCGCGCTTGATGTTACGAGGCTCGAGGCGCTCCGCCAGGATGCGGACCATCGGCGACCAACCGCCCGATTGGGCAACGCCGTTGATGCCCCATAATATGAACATGACGATCAGAGACGTCTGAAATGCGAAGACGAGATTCACGATCGCCGTGGCAAGTAAACCGACGCTGACGATGCGAAAAGGACTGAAGTGACTGCCGACCTCGCCGCTGACAAATTGAAAAATGCCGTAAAACCAAAAGAAGATCGTGCCCAAGGCGCCGATTTCGACAAGGCTGACGCCGAGGTCGAGCGCCAATATCGGCAAGACCACGCTGACGTTTACGCGTCCCAAATAGAGCAGGCCATAGGTGATACACAAGGTACCAACCATGAAGTTCTGATTCTTATTGAGCAGTCGTCTCATGGCGGTCAATCGCTCCAGCGCAAACGTTGGTAGCGCATCGAGCCAGTTGGGTAAACCTGAATTATGGGCAACTCGTCACCTAAGCCGGTATAGCCCGGACTCGGTCGGCCGGGAAATGCACCCAAGCATCGCTGTGTAAACCGGCTGTGTTCGACTCGGGTCATACCCTCAGCCTTGTCCTGCTGTGAATTCCACGATTGTACACGAAATAGGGGAACCATTGCGAGATTCTACTGCTGAGCCACCGCTTGAGAACACCGCTGTGGAAATTGGCTTTGCAGACGCTACAATACTGTCACGATTGATGAATGGCCTGAAGGGAAACGACCATGGATTATCATGCCCGCGAGGCGCTACCCAAGACGATGCCCGCCATCGTCTGCCATGGACCAGAAGATTACCGCCTGGAAGAATGGCGCGTGCCCGAACCGGCCGCCGGCGAAGTCGTCATTCGGGTGCAGTCGGTCGGCATTTGCGCCAGCGATCTCAAATGCTATCAAGGCGCGCCGATATTTTGGGGTGACGATACGCGCGAAGGCTACTGTCAGACACCCGTCATCCCGGGTCACGAGTTCGTCGGCGAGGTGGTCGCGTTGGGCGAAGGCGCCGGTCAGCAATATGGTTTGCAGTTGGGCGATATCGCCGTATCCGAGCAGATCGTGCCCTGCTGGAACTGCCGCTTCTGCAAGCGCGGGCAATACTGGATGTGCCAGGACAAGCACGATGTTTACGGCTTCCGCCAAGCGACGATCGGCGCCATGGCCGAATACATGCTATTCCCGGTCGGCGCGCTCAACTACAAAGTTCCCGAATCCCTGCCCGCTCATCACGCCGCCTTCATCGAACCGCTCGGCTGCTCCATCCACGCGGTTCAGCGCGGCGAGATCAAACTGGATGACGTGGTCGTGATCGCCGGCTGCGGCCCGCTCGGCTTGGGCATGGTGGCGGCGGCCCGCCTCAAGAATCCACGCCTGCTGATCGCCATTGACCTGAACGACGATCGCCTGGAAATCGCCGAACTCTGCGGCGCTGATATGAGCATGAACCCGCGATCAATTGACGTGATCGATGAAGTGCTGAAACTGACCGATGGCTACGGCTGCGATGTCTATATCGAAGCCACGGGTTATCCTGCCGCCGTTCTGCAAGGCTTGCAGATGATCCGCAAGCTTGGCACTTTCGTCGAATTCAGCGTCATGCGCGAGCCGGTCACGGCCGACTGGACCATCATCGGCGATACCAAGGAACTCAATATCCATGGCTCTCACCTCAGCCCCTACACCTACCCTATCGCCATCGATATGCTAAAAAAGGGCTTGCTGCCGATGGACCGCATCATGACGCACCAACTGCCGCTGAGCAGCTTTCACGCCGGCATGGATTTGGTGGCCGCTGGCACCGAATCGGTCAAAGTCACCCTGACGCCCTGACGTGCCGGGTTACGCGCGCCGTAGGGGCGACCTATAAGGTCGCCCGCAAACGCAAGGAAAATCCATGACAACCTCCCTCAGCAACAAAGTCGCGATCATCACCGGCGCAAGCTCCGGCATCGGCGCGGCAACCGCCCGTCTGCTCGCGCAACAAGGCTGCAAGCTCACCCTCGCCGCCCGATCAGTCGAACGGATGGAGTCGCTTGCGAACGAGCTGGGTAGCGAGAGCCTGGTCGTCCGCGCCGACATGACTGAACCGGCCGACATTAATAACATGGTGCAGCGTACGCTCGATCACTTCGGGCGAATCGATATCATGCTGGCCAACGCCGGTGTCTATATCCCGGGGCAGTTCGCTGAGGGCGAAATCGACGCCTATACGATGATGCTTCAGCTTAATGTCGACGCCGTGATGCGCTGCGCCCACGCCGTCATCCCGACTATGCAGGCGCAAGGCGGCGGTGACATCCTTGTCACCAGTTCAATCTCCGGCCATGTCGATGTGGTCGGGGAACCGGTCTACAGCGCCAGCAAGCACGCCGTGCTAACATTCGTCCATACCTTGCGGCGGCAAGTGGCTGAAGATGGCATTCGTGTGATGTCCCTGGCGCCCGGTCCGGTGGCCAATCCGATGCAGTGGCTCTACGAAGCTGAAGAAATCCTTCAGGCGATTGAGGTACGGGGTTCGCATCTGGCCTCGGAAGATTGTGCCGAGGCGATCCTGTTCATGCTAACGCGCCCGCCGCACGTCACCATCCGCGATCTCGTTCTATTGCCGCAAAGCAACCGCATTTGAATAAGACGCCGTCCGAATCCAGTTATCAAAGTAGCCAAGGAACAATCATGAGCAATACACTAGCCGGCAATGTCGTGATCATCACCGGCGCAAGTTCGGGCATCGGCGAAGCCTGCGCCCGTCTGTTGGCGGAGCAGGGCTGCAAACTCACACTCGCCGCCCGCTCGGTCGACAAAATGGAAGCGCTCGCCGCCGATCTCTCCGCCGAGACTCTGATCGTCGGCGCCGACATGACCGCCCCCGCCGATATCAGCAACATGGTGGAACGGACCATCGAACGTTTCGGACGCATCGATGTCATGTGCGCCAACGCAGGCATCTATATCTCCGGCGAATTCGCCGATGGCGATCCCGACGAGTTCACGCGTCTGCTCACCATCAATATCGATGCGGTCTTACGTTGTGCCCACGCCGTCATTCCGACCATGAAGGCGCAAGGCAGCGGCGATATCGTCGTGACCAGCTCCATCTCCGGCTTCATCGATGTGAATTGGGAGCCGATCTACAGCGCCAGCAAACACGCCGTACAGACCTTCGTGCACACGGTGCGCCGTCAACTTGCCGGCGACGGGATTCGCGTGATGTCGCTGGCGCCGGGGCAAGTGGCGAATGCACTTTGGGGATTCCACGAACTTGAGGACATCCAGCGTGTATCGGCCGGTGAGCGCACCCACCTGACCTCGGAAGATTGCGCCGAAGCCTTGCTCTACATGCTGACGCAGCCGCGGCACGTCACCATCCGCGACGTGGTCATCCTACCGCAGAATCAGGTCAATATCTGAGAGAGCTTACGCCAATGACAAATGCACTAGAGGGCAAAGTTGTTATCATCACCGGCGCCAGTTCCGGCATCGGCGCGGGCGCGGCACGCCGGTTCGCCGCGCAGGGCTGCAAGCTGACCCTCGCCGCCCGTTCCGTCGATAAGATGAAGGCGCTCGCTGACACATTGCCGACCGAAACGCTTGTCATCCGCGCCGATATGACGCAACCTGCTGATATCAGCAATATGGTCGAGCGCACTCTTGAGCGCTTCGGCCGCCTTGATGTGATGTTCGCCAACGCCGGCATTTTCATTCATGGCGATTTTATCGACAACGACATCGATACCGTTTCCGACATGCTCAAAATCAATGTGGACGCCGTCATGCGCTGCGCCCACGCTGTCATCCCGATCATGAAGGCGCAGGGCGCGGGCGATATTCTCGTCACCTCTTCCATCGCCGGCCATGAGAAACTGCATCGGGGTCCGGCTTACGGGGCGACCAAACACGCGGTCGAGACATTCGTCAACACTTTGCGGCGGCAAGTGGCGGCTGACGGCATACGCGTGATGTCGCTGGCGCCGGCTCGCGTCGCTAATGAATTATGGAATCTGACCGACCCGGGCGATATCGAAAAAGTGACGGTGGGAGACCAGCATTACTTGAAAGTGGAAGATGTGGCGGAGGCGGCTGTATTCATGTTGTCGCGCCCGCGGCATGTCACGGTCCGCAACCTGGTCATCATTGCGAAGAATCAGGATGTTTGATGAGCCGTATGGGCATTGCAGCCGAGCTACAGACGTTCTTTCTTGAGATATAGACGACAGATTGTCAGCGGAGAGATGCGAAACTTGGTTCCGTGATCGCGAAATCCAACACTTCCCGGCTTGCGTTCGCGACAATCGAAGTCGATTGCTAAAGAATGGGCGTCCATCACTTAAGGCGGGTAGCATTTACCTACAAGAGGCGTGACGGCCTGAGCTTTTTGAAATTCCTGAATCTTAAGGTTGCCTAACAGTGTGTTGTATTCTGGAGTGGACGCGAGTATGCAACCATCGACACCCACGATTTCGCCAGCGTCGATCTTGCCTTGTACGTTTAGAGCCTCTTGCTCATGAAGCGTAATTAGCCAAGTTTTTGCGTTCTTGTAGACTTGCCAAAGCACCCAACCTTCGAGAACTGATTGTTTGTAGCGTTCTCTCATCGATACTTTCATCGTAAGAACAACCGGGTATCTACGATGATACAAAACGACATCAAAGTCCGCGTTTGGAACGAATTCAAAGCGCGCTTGATAGTAAAACGGTATGATGCCTGCGTGTGCCAGTGTCTCGCATACCAAATACTCAAATATCCTACCGTTCGTGCTTGCCGTAGTTTCGAACTTATTAAGGTACGTAGAGTAAGTTGTAGCAATGAACTGGTGAGGCGTCGTATACTCTACACAGTCCAACAATTCTCGATAGATGTGCGCTGACTTGCCAGTGGTGATTGTATCAATCTTAGTTTGCACTCGTCCTCGATTCGTTGTAACGCCAGTTCACAGTATTGTGATTCTAGCTCAATCCCTTGTGCTATACGGGAGTTGTTGATCGCCGAAATAAGCGTAGTACCGCTTCCCGCAAATGGATCGAGAACGGTGTCGCCCACGAAGGAAAACAGCTTGATGCAGCGTTTTGGAAGTTCAAGCGGGAACGGGGCTTCATGCCCGATGCGTTTGGCACTCTCTCCTGGAAACTCCCAACTTCCAAGTACCCACTCCATAAATTCGTCTCGTTCAATATCCGACTTTCCTTGATTCTTGCGCTTCCACTCGTTCTTATACAGCACGATTACAACTTCAACCGGCGCAATAATGTGAGGGGCACTTGCAGACATCCAGCTCCCCCAAGCAGTCCTACGACTTATATTGCCTTCATTCCAGATAATAGTAGCGTGGTATTTCCAACCTACCTCCAGCGCCAACTTTGTCACATCAGCGGCAACAGGATTCTTACCGTTCTTATTCTTATCGAGCGCCACGTTTAAACAGAGACGGCCTGTGTCCCTAGTCCAATGAAGGCAGTTAGAAAGCCAATCATGAGTAAAGCGCAAATATTTATGATAGTCGACAGAGTCACTAGAAGCATCTCCGTCGTAGGCTTTTCCAACGTTGTATGGCGGTGACGTTACAGTGAGGTCTACAGACTCTCTTTCCAACACGTCACGATCAGTTGCGTCACCCTGGATTAATTGATTATTGGGACCAAACTCACCCTGCGGTTTGAACACCGTCACGTTATGTGTTCCTATTTGTAACTCTTCCAGAGAAGCACCTTCAATCATTTTCATACATTCTTCTCCACGAGTTTTGCCTTGTCGCAACTCAATTGGGACATTGGACGATCAGCTTGAGGAATCGCGTACCAAGTGCAATTCTATCGCGAAAAAACTAAAATGATAATATTTGCGACATTCCTCAAAAGCTAGCTTAATACATTTGTTCTGGCAGTGCCAGCTATATCTTATGGTTGTTCGAGCAGTGATGAGCAACGCTCAAAGCGGAAAGGTGGTCATTATCGCAAAGAATCAAGATGTTTAAGGTATTTTACCTCATACTCTCACGCCAGCAGCCGCCGCGCCGCCGCCAAACTTTGCGGGACACCTAGGTTCACCGCATCGGTCGATCCCTCGTACTCAAGCGAATACCAGCCGGCGTATCCCGCCCCGTCGAGTACGCTATAGATCCCCGCAAGGTCGATCAATCCCTCGCCGACCACGGAACCTGTCAGCGAACGGCCGGCGGGGTCGGTAAACACATGCCCGGTCTCGCCCGACTGTGCCAGGTTAAGATCCTTCAGATGCACCAGCACAACCCAGTCCGCCAACTCCTGCGCCGCCTCGACCGGATCCTGACCCACCGGCAAGAAGTTCCCCGTGTCAAGATTGACCCGCAGCGCCGGCGAGCCGACCTGCTCGATGATGTCCCGCACCTGATTGCTGCGCCCGGCGAAGCGCCCGTGATTCTCCAGCGCCAGGGTGACGCCGCGCGACGCCGCGTAGTCCGCGCCCGCGGTTAAGCCTTCGAGTATCCAAGCCATGCCTTGCTCTTGCGAAACGCCCTCGCGCGCGCTGCCGCTGAAGACGCGCAGCAGATCGACGCCTAACTCCAGCGCGATATCGACTCCCCGTCGTAGGTCGGCCAGTTCTCGCACGCGGTCGCTGGCCTCGGGCTGAATGAAGTTATTGCTGATGGAATATACCGCTACATCCAGGCCGGCGTCGGCGATGCGCGCTTTGACCAGCGGAATCTCCCGCTCGGCGTCCGTCCAGAAAATATCAAGCAATTCCACGCCGGCAACGCCCTGCGCCGCCGCGTAGTCGATGAATCCCATCAGATCCATCCGCCCGGCTTGCACCGCCGCCACCAGGCTGTACATACTCAAGCTCAGTTTCATCTCACCTCTCCCGCCGATTGATAAGCCGCTTCAATAACGCGCATCACCGCCAGTCCGTCCTGGCCACTGACAAGCGGCTGTTCGCCCGTCTCGATGCAGTGCAGAAAGTGACCCGCCTGCGCAATGAATCGATCGCTTTCGTCGAATGTCTGTTCCGTCCAGTCTTCGTCATCGGCCAGCTTATAGCGCAATCCAGCCGCCGCATTATAGTCGAGCACCGCTTGCCCTTCAGTGCCATGTATGCGCACGTAAGAGTCCGCGACCGGCGTCACCCAGCTGCAATTCAGCGTTCCCAGCACGCCACCGCTGCTGCGTATCAGGAGAGAAGCGCTGTCTTCCACCTCGATCGGCAGTACCGTCGAGAGTGCAGCCTGCGCGCTCTCAATCTCCTGGCCGGTCAAGGCGCGGAAGATGTCAATGCTATGCACCAGCGTATCGATCAACATACCTCCGCCCGCAATCTCTTTTTCGGTGAACCAGGACGCGCCTGCCCGCGCAAAGCGAAAGGCGAAACGATTCTCGATCTGCACCAATCGCCCCAACCGACCGCTAGCGATCAACTCTTGTGCCGCCCGCAGCGGCGGATGAAAACGGTGGCAGAAGGCGAATTGCAGCAGCGCGCCTTGCATCGCCTCGACCATCGCCTCGGTTTCCGCCAGTGTACGCGCCGGTGGCTTCTCGCAAAGCACGGCGATCCCGCGTTTTGCCGCTGACTCTACCGCAGGCAGATGATACTTCGGCGGCGTACAGACGCTGACCGCATCGGGTCGCAGGACATCCAGCATCTCGTCGGTATCGCCGAAAGCCCGTCCACCGAACTCGGCAGTTCGTTCCTTCGCAGCCGACTCGACGACATCGGCGATGCCGACGATCTCACAGCGCTCGGCATGTGCCGCGTATGCGCTCAAATGCGCGCCGCCAATCCCGCCCGCGCCAATGACCGCCACTCTGATTTTGCCCATGCCCAGTCCCTTTAAGCCATTCGGCACATTGTCCACATTGATAGCCTTTCGACCGATAGAGCCGAACGGGCGACCCAGTGGGTCGGCCCCTACCTGTGGCCGGACACCGTGTCGGTTCAGTCCCGTCCCGCGTCCCTGCTCCACGATAGCGCCTCGGTGTCCGTGGAGGCTAATTCCGTTGCTGTCCTTCATGATTTTGAGGTTCAGCAGCTAGCGACACGACGTTGAACAAGGTCGCCCTACCCCTTCAGCCCGGTCAGCGCAATCCCACGCACGAAGGTCTTCTGCGTGAAGAAGAAGAGCACAATCGTCGGCAGCATCGCCAAGGTCGAGGCCGCCATCATCAACTGCCACTGCGCCCCGTACATATTCTGGAACAGCTTCAAGCCCAGCGAGATCGTCCAATCCTGCTGATTGGTGAGATAGATCAGCGGTCCCAGGAAGTCGCGATAGGTCTGCACGAAAGTAAAGAGCGCCACCACCGCCAGCGCCGGCCGCATCAGCGGGATCATGACATACCACAGAATACTCAACTCGCTCGCGCCATCGATCTTTGCCGCATCGCTCAACTCTTGCGGAATGGTCAGCAAGAACTGCCGCAGCAGAAAAACATAGAGCGCGCTGCCGAAGAAATGTGGCACGACCAGGGGCAAGAAGGTGCCCACCCAGCCCAGGTTGCGGAAGATGAGGTATAGCGGAATTAGCGTCACCTGCGATGGCAGCATGATCGTGCTCAGATAAATCAGGAAGATTATATTACGGCCGGGCCAGCGAATCCGTGCGAAACCATACGCGATAAAAGTGCAGGAGAGAACTGTGCCCAAAACAGTCAGACCGGAGATCGCGATCGTATTCCACATATAACGCCAGAAAGGAATGTAGGTTGTTGACGCTTCAAAGTTCTGCCATTGCGGATTCGGCGGGAAGATCGGCGGTGGCTGCGCGAAAATCTCCAAATCGGTTTTCAGCGCCGTAACCAGCAGCCAATAAAGCGGGAAGATATAGGCGACCGCCATGATGATGACAATCGTGTAAGCGATCGTCCGCTTGATGCGGTCTTGAATGAGCCGGTTTTCCTGCCAGCGAATCTTGCCGGACCTTGCCGTCGTCACCTAATCCTCCGCGTGATAATAGACCCAGCGCGCCGTCTTGAACAAGAACAGCGTGGCGATGAGCACGATCATGAACAGGATCCAAGCTTGCGCGCTGGCATAACCCATCTTGAATTGCTGGAAGGCCGTCTGATACAGGTACATCGAATAGAACATCGCCGAGTTGGCCACGCCGCCGGCCGATCCATCGCGCGTCGCCGTCATCACCCAGGCTTCGGTAAAATACTGAAAATAGCCGATCACGTTGACGATGATGGTATAGAAGATCACCGGGCTGATCATCGGCAGCGTGATCCTGAAAGTCTTCTGTACCGCATTCGCCCCGTCCAACTCCGCCGATTCCAGCAGGTCGTGCGGCACGTCATGCAAGCTCGCCAGATAGATCAGAATGGTGTTGCCGCCGAACCAGGCGCCCATGAAAATCAAAGAGGGTTTCACCCACTTGGGATCGGTTAGCCAGCCGATGGGCGACAGACCCAGGAAGCGCAGAAATTCGTTCAATATGCCGAACTGACCGTTGAAGATCCAGAGCCAGACGATGGTCGAGGCGACCACCGGCGTGATCGAAGGCACGTAGAAGATGCTGCGGTATAGCGACAGTCCCCTGATCTTCGTGTTGAGCAGCAGCGCCATCAGCATATTGAAGACCAGATGGATCGGCAATCCGATCAGCACCATGTAGAGCGTATTCTGGATGCCGATCTTGAAGACGCGGTCTTCGAGCAGGAACTTGTAATTGTTCAAGCCGATGTAGCGCGGCGGCTGCAAGATGTTGTAGCGCGTGAAGCTATACTGCAGCGACTGGACGATGGGCCCGATATTGAAGAGGAAAAAACCGATGATCGCCGGCGAGATAAAGAGCAGGCCGACAATCAGCGACTTTCTCTGTCGCTTTGTGAGTTTTAATCGTCCCGGTGAGATGGTCATACGCACCTGAACCAAATCAAGGACTGCTTGATATAGCGGGTAGGGGCGACCCGCGAGGTCGCCCAAAAATGGTCAATCTTGAAAACGGGCGATCCAGCGGACCGCCCCTGTCGCCAATATGTGAGAAGAGCAGAGGTGACCCTACATCATCATCATATCGAGTTCGCGTTGGACCTCCTCAGTCACGCGATCGAGCGCTTCCTGCGCGGTGAGCTGCCCGGCTTTCACTGAGGTCTCGGCCTCGTTCAACCGCGAGTTGTAGAAGTCATTCACCGGTATCTTCGGCGGACCAAAGGCGTTCGGTCCATTCAGCAAGTCCAGTGACAGTTTGAAACGATGGTCACTGACGAAGCGCTCGGCATTCGCCGCCGCCACCTTGGGCGGAATGTTCTGAATGTTGTAGCAGAACTCGCCCATGTGCTCGTCTTCGCTCAACCAGCGAATGAACTCCCACGCCGCTTCCGGATTTTTCACACCGGTTGGAATCGTGAACACACTACCACCGAAGGTCGTGGCGTTGGGACGCCCACCGTCAGGATAAGGCGCCGCAATCATGTCCATCTCGAGATCGGGCGCGAACTTCTTCTGGAACTGGATGAACCATTCGCCGACTTGCTTGAAGCCTTCCTTGCCGACGAAGAATGGGTTCTGCGTGCTGATGTAATCACCGAAGCCGCTGGTGAAAGCCGCCACTTTATCCGGTCCCAGCCGTGACCAATAACCCGACATCCATTCGAGCGCGGCGACATTCGCGGGATCATTCGCCGTGATCGTGCCGGTGTCTTCATCATAGTAGTTACCGCCGAAGACGATGCCCCACCATTGGATATTCGCCGGCAAGAGACCGACCCGTTCAATATTGCCGGCGCTGTCGATGATCTCGTAGGCTTGCGAAACCGCGTCCAGTTCCTCGATGCTGGTCGGCGGCGCGTCAAAGCCGAGCTCTGCCAAAGCCGGCGGGGAAAAAGCTAACACGCGGGCGCCCGATGTACACATCAAACCCCAAAGCTCGCCGTTATACCACCAATTGTTCCACAACTGCGGGAAATATTCCGAGCCATCAATGCCGGCTTCTTCGGCAAAGGCGGTCAGCGGCGTCAGCGCGCCTTGCGAGGCGACCTGCACCAACTGGTGCAACCACACGGCGGAGACCACATCAGGCGGATTGCCACCCGCGATCGCCGTCAACACCTTCTCGTATTGCCCGAACACGGTCGTCATATTGACGTAGTTATTCTCGTGCTCTTCGTTGAACTGATCGACCAGAGACTGCAGCGCATCAAACTCGAAGCCGCTCCAGCCCGTCCAATAATTGAGGAACGCCTGCTCCTGCGCATAGGTCAAGCCAGCCGGCATGGCGGACAAGCCCGCTGCCGTACCCGCTGCCAAACTTGCGCGCAGAAAATCCCGCCGTGAAAACTTTCTTTCGTTCATGATCTTTACGTCTCCTCTCAAAACCTCTATCTATATAAACTGTATGAATCTTTGCTGCTGCCGTTCACATGCGCGCTTAATACCGATGCTTTCCGCTATCGGCCAACTCATGAAGAACCAGAAAGCGCTTGCGCCTCATTATGACCCGCGTTCGATTCTTTGTCAAAACGACTGCGAACGTGTGACAATATGTAAGTCAACTCCCGATGGGCCAATTGGGGAGAGTGAAACATGACCACCACCTTCATTACGTACAAAAGCGACATCCGTGACGAGTTCATGAACATCACCTTGTTCTTGCTCAGCATGGGCTTGTGGTGCCTCATCCTCGCCGGAGACATCCTGCCTAGCAGCTTGCCCGACATCATCATGTTTGACGCCGTCATCATGATCGCCGTCTGCGTTCTCAGCTACTTCATCAAATCGCGCAGTTTCAACATCGCCTGTTTTTTCCTGCTCTTTTGCATCGCGCTGATGGCCGTTCAAATTGCCATTGCCAGCGACAAACCCGCCGTGCTCTACTTGATTCCGGCTAGCCTTGTCCTCGCCATCATTTTGCTGCCGCCCGCGTGGCTGCTCTTCACCCTGCTCGTCGACAGCCTCTTCTTGCTCGCCTTCGCGCCGCCGGTTGATGCCCTGCTCATGTTCGCGCTCGCCGGCTTCCACGTGATCATGGTCGGCTTGCTGCGGCGTTACTTCGCCAATCAGCTAAGAATAAGCCAGGGGTTCCAGGATTACGCGGCCGAACAGATGAACGAAGCCCGCGAGAGCCGCGCCGAACTCGTGCTGATATCCAAGCAGCTGCAGGAATATCAGGAGCGGCTGCGGGTGATCAATCGGAAACTCGAGATCGCCTTCGAGCAGGCCGAAGAATCCCGTCAGGCGAAAGCGCGCTTCGCCGCGAACGTCAGTCACGAACTACGCACGCCAATCAACCTAATCGTCGGCTTCAGCGAGGTGATGATCCTGGCGCCCGAAGTCTACGATCAGCCGCTGCCAGCGAGCTATCGCGCCGATTTCCAGGCCGTCTTTCGCAATGCCAAACACCTGCAAAACCTGATTAACGACGTGCTGGATATCTCCCAACTGGAAGCGCGCCACCTCGCCATTGTCAAGGAAAAAGGGGACTTGCGCGACTGTGTGCGCGAGACGTCCAACATGGTCGCCGATCTGATCGCCAGGAAGGGTCTGAGTTTCAATCTTGATGTTCCGCTTGAGCTGCCCGATCTCTGGTTTGACCCGGTGCGCATTCGTCAGATTCTGCTCAACCTGCTGGTCAATGCCATCCGTTTCACAAGCCAGGGCGATATCACCATCCGCATCACAGTTGATGACAGAGAAGTCATCACCAGCGTAATCGACACCGGCATCGGCTTGAGCGAAGCCGATATCAAACACGTCTTCGAAGAGTTTTATCAAGTCGGCGGGGACGACGGGCAAGGCGAGAGAGGCTCCGGCCTGGGTCTCACGCTCAGTAGCGAATTGATTCGCCTGCACGGGGGCAGCCTGACCGTCAGCAGCGAGGGCATAGCCGGGCGCGGCAGTACATTCTCATTCTCCCTGCCCACGACCAAGCAGCTTGTCTCCCAAATGCCCGCCAGCGGCAGCCATTTAGCCAAACCGGCGGAGCAGGATAAACGGATTCTCGTGGTCGACCCCGACGAAGCGGTCACCGAGTTTTTCTCGCGCTACCTCAAATCACACAAAGTCGCTTCCTGCAACGAGGAGGCGGATGCCTTAAACGCGCTCAGCGGATTCGAGCCGGATGTCCTGCTGCTGGCGCATGACCACCTGTACCCGCGGCTCATTGACCAGATCAAGCGCAACCACTTCTCACTTAACGTCATCACCCTGCCCATGCCCAGCGGACGCGCCGCCATTCGCCAACGCGGCGTCTATGACTACCTGGTCAAGCCGGTCTCGCGCGAAATGCTGGCCAAAGTCTTGTCTCAATTCGGCGCTGCCTTGCGGTCGATCATGATTATCGACGACAACCGCGACATCGTCCGCTTGTTCAGCCAGACCTTGCGCAGCCTCGATGCAGGTTATACCGTGCGCGCCGCTTACGGCGGCCCGGAGGGCATCGACATCATGCTGGAATATCCGCCCGATCTGCTCATGCTCGATGTACTGATGCCGGAGATGGATGGCTTCGCCGTGATCGAAACCATGCAGGGAGATCCCAGGTTGGCTTCGATACCGATCGTCCTGGTTTCCGCTAAGGGCGCCAGTGAATCCATCACACCGGATATCCTGGGCGACATTACGCTGCGGCGCAAAACCGGCTACTCGCCGATCGAATTGGTGACTTGCATCCAGGCGCTGATCGATGGCATCCGCCAGCCGGCCGGCCTCAAGTTGGCGAAAGCGCGGCGCGCGCTGGAAGTGGCCGTTCGTTGATCACGTGTGAAAGGGAACAGGGAATGAGGACAAAACCGGGATTGGAAGTCTTTCTCGAAACAGGTCTGGACCTGGTCGCGGGCAAGCGTGTTGCCCTGCTCGCTTGCCCCAGCAGCGTCGATCACAACTTACGCAGCAGCGTCGAGCTTATGCAGGCGCATCCTGACATCAATCTCGTCGCCCTGTTCGGTCCCGAACACGGTTTGCGCGGCGATGCCCAAGCCGGCAAAAAGGTCGAGACCGCCGTCGACCCACTGACCCGCCTGCCCGCCTACAGCCTCTATGGCGCTGCGCACAAACCGGCGCCCCACATGCTGCGCGACATCGACGCCTTCATCATCGACCTGCAGGACGGCGGCGTCCGCTTCTATACCTATCTCGCGACCACGATGTACGTCATGGAAGCGGCTGCCGAAGCCGGCGTCAGCGTCATCATTCTGGATCGTCCGGCGCCCATCACCGCCAGCCGTGTTGCGGGTCCCATGCTCGACCCGGCCTATACCTCGTTCGTCGGTCCCTGGACCCTGCCGATCCGCTACGGCATGACCGTCGGCGAGATCGCGCAATTGCTGAACGCAGAAGCGCATGTCGGCTGCGACTTGACCGTTATTCCGCTGAAAGACTGGTCGCGCGAGCATTGGTATGATGAAACCGGCCTGCCCTTCGTCCCTTCGTCGCCCAACCTGCCCACGCTTGATGCCATGACGCTCTACCCAGGCGCCTGCCTCGTTGAAGGCACGAATATCTCCGAGGGTCGCGGCACGACGCGACCCTTCGAATACATCGGCGCGCCCTGGCTCAACGCCGAGCAACTGGCCGACCAACTCAACGCGCTGGAACTTGCCGGCCTGCGCTTCCGTCCGGTGTATTTCGTCCCGACCTTCGGCAAATATCCGGCTGAAGTCTGCGCCGGCGTCCACCTGTACGTGACCGACCGCGAGCGCTGCCAGCCGATCAGCGCCCTGCTGCACGTCTTGCAGACGATCAAGCGGAGCTATCCAGACGACTTCGCCTGGCGTCCACGCTGGGCGGCGGGCGCGCGCCGGCCCATCGACTTGCTCTGGGGCAGCGATAGCTTGCGCCGCAGCATCGACAGCGGCAGGCCTGTCGGCGAGCTCATCGACGCGTGGCAGCCCGGACTAAAAGCATTTGAGCTATTGCGAGAGAAATACCGCTTGTATCGCGGGGGGTGATGGACACCTGTCCCGCCAGCCCACCCTGCACGGTTTGTCCGATAAATCATATCGCACGCAGCAAAGCCCGCAACGCTTCAGCGACTATCAAATAGTGGGCGGTTCATTGCGGAAATTGCCCAATGAGCAAAGATTCGGCTAAGCACGACTCCCCTTCCCCCTTGTGGGGGAAGGGGCCGGGGGATGGGGGTGACTAAAGCTGGTTTGCATATCGTCCGCCGATTCCTGCCGGCGCCAGCCTCGATGGTGAAAACAATTACATCGTCCACTGGCTCAACGTTGACAAGAACTCATCCTTGGCGGGCGGCTTCTTCAGGTATCCATCCGCTCCCAGCGAAAGCGCCAGCTCCTCCATCTCCAGCACCGAGCAAATCAAGACCGGCGTATCCGCAGTGGCGGGATGATTCTTGCAGCTCTGCAAAATCTGCCAGCCGTCCTTACCGGGCAGCATGACATCGAGGATGATGCATAGCAGCGGCGTTCCCCGCGCGATCCGCAGCGCCTCGTCCTCATCTTGCGCCGAGAGCAGTCGATAAGGCAGATTTGCCAGATAGCGCTTGAATAAACTGACCGTGTCCGGATTGTCGTCCACGATCAAAATGCGCTGGATTTCCTGCCTAAACCACAGGCTGATCCGCAATGGGTCGCCTTGGCATTCCAAGCGGGCGTTCAGGCTCTTCAGCAATGCGCGCGCCGTATCATCCGCCAGCAGCCGCTCGCATAAATCACGCCCTTCCGCTGCCAGTTTCATTGCGCCGATGTTAATCAACGGTTCACCATCGCGCAGGCCCAATGCAATCTCAATCTCGCCGTCAACCGCCGTCGCGCCGATCAATTCGTTGAGCAAATAGATGACGAGCTGCCGAAAGACCGGCTGCGAGACGTTCAGCGTGATGGGCTCCGGCGCCTCACTCAGACGTATGGCGATGCCCCGCCCCTCGGCGATAACAGACGTCGCCTCAACCGCCGAGGTGATTTCCTCCTGCGGATAAAACACCCGGTGGCTACTGTCGACATTGAGGTAATCCAACTCTTCGGCCAGCGAGAGCGTCGCCGCTTCCCCGGCAGGCGCGGCGGCGAAGCGCTCGTCCCAGATGATCTGACTGATTGTCTGAATCGCGCGCTGATGCTCGCGATAGTATTGCCGCTCGCTCAGAGCCAACTGCGAGAGCACTTCGCCAGTGCCTTGCTCCTCGACATAGCGCAGCAGCAAGATATGGTAGAGCCGATTCTGCCGCGAAGCCGGACTCGAAACGTTCTCCGACCGCAGTTGCTCAATCGCCGCCAAAACAATTTGGCGGATGGCATGCATGCGTTCGTTGCCGCTGAGCGCGGGGACCAGCTGCTGCGCGACCGGGTTGTTAATCAATTTCAGGTAATCGTAGAGGTTGCTCAACAGGTCGCGGATATGCTCTTCAAATTCGCTACTGCGGGTCGTCATCGTCGCCCTGCCTCCGATGATGGCAGAAACATGGCAGTCAAACGCCAGTCGCGGCGCGCTACCGTTTAAGCAGGTGGAAAAGACTATAGCAGACCACGGCTCCGTTCAACAAACCGCCGACCTTGAACAACGCGTCCGCCGCCCTCCGCCATCCCCGTTGACTCAGCCCAAGAAATTTCATCCACCTTATTGTAAGGTATCGCACGAGAGGAGGCGCCGATAAGCATGTTAGAGCATCACACAATCGTACGCACTTCCTTTACGAAACGAGGTGAAAAAATGCAACGCTCACATAAACTTTTCGCGCTGCTCACCGTCTTCATCCTGCTTCTGGGCTCCACAGCCTTTGCCCAGGATGATGGCCTCAAGCTGACCGGCTGGCCATACGAAGTGGATGTCGTCACTGAAAACCTGGGGCGCTTCACCGACCAGTCGGGCCACGATGCCGTATTCTTGCCCTTCCCCAGCAACGAATACCACGACAAGATGGTCGCCAGCTTCGTCGCCGGCACCGAATTTGACGTCGCTTACGTTCGCGACAGCTACCTGGCGGAATGGGCTTCGGCCGGCTGGATCTTGCCGATCACCGGCTTGCCCAACTCCGAAGAATTGCTGGCCGATCTGCCGCAGGGCATCATCGAGCAGATGTCTTACAACGGTGAGGTCTACGGCTTGCCTTACTATTCCGGTGTACAGACGATGGCGTACAACGCGGCGCATCTGGAAGCGGCCGGCATTGACGCGCCGCCCGCAACCTGGGACGAGATGCTGGAACAAGGCCAGATGATCAAAGACGCAGGTGTTGTCGATTTTCCCATCCTGATGCAGTTGCGCAGCGGCGAGAATTACTTGCTGCGCGAGTGGGAAACGCTCACAGCTTCGCGTGGGGGCCGACTATTTGATGACGATCTCAACCCGCTGTTCCATCTTGAGGACAGTCCGGCGCGCCAAGCCTTGGAATGGCTGACGGCAGGGCTGGAAATGGGTGTGATCGATCCGGCCTCGATTACCGACGATGACGGCACCCTGTTGATGGCGGCCGGCACCACATCGTTCATGACAACCACCGACTACACGCTGAAGGCGATGAATGATCCGGAACAGTCCAACGTCGCCGGCGACATCAAGAACGCTCTCGTGCCCGGCACCGACGAAGTCAGGAGCGGCACCTGGGGTTACGTCCGCTTGTACTCGATAACCAACAATGCCGCAGACATGGACGCCGCCTGGCAACTGGTACAATTCCTGGGTGGCAAGGACGCCACCGGTGTCTACTTTGTGCCGAAGCGCTGGGCGCTGGAATTCGGCCTGGGCTTTTCGCCGGCGCCACTCTACGAAGACGAAGACGTGCGCAACTCCATCTCCGGCTGGATTGATCCGGACCTGCTCAGCGAGCAAGCCGAATACGCCATCTCCCGCCCCTATCGCTTCGTGCCTTTCTTCTCCGATTGGGAAATCGGCAGTTGGGGTCCGCTGCAAGCGGCCATCCTCGGCGACGCGGACAAAGGCGATGTGCTCAACGAACTGGCCGAAGAATGGAACGAACTGAAGGAAGAGTGGGACTACTAGCTCCACAGCGGGCTACTCCGCTACAATGACTTGTGGGCGACCCACCGCGTCGCGTAGAGACTGACGGTCGGTCGCCCCTACAAGCCCTTTCAACGAATTAAACTGTTGGGGTCAGCCGCTGGCTGGCCCGCTTTCTACCGAGAAGACCGCCATGCAATCACAGCTGACGGACACACGCAAGGAAATGTCACAAGGCCTGATGGCGCTTTTGTTCAGCGCGCCTGCCGTGCTGATCATCGCCGCCACGATCCTGGTGCCTTTTGGCATGGCGGTCTTCCTCAGTCTGCACAGCTGGAACTTGAAAAGGCCGGGTCGCGAGCGCTTTGTCGGCTTGGAAAACTACATCGATTGGCTCACGGATAGCGACTTCTGGGAGCCATTGCGCACCACCTTCACCTTCGCCATCCTGGCGGTCATCGTCATCGTGGCTGTCTCGCTGCTGATCTCGCTGCTGCTCAACGAGAAGTTTCCTGGGCGCGGCGCCTTGCGGGCGCTGCTGTTGATCCCTTGGGCGATTCCCTCGGTGGTGAACGCCCTGCTCTGGAAGTGGCTGCTCAATCCCCAATACGGCTTGCTCAACGCCATCTTGCTAGATACCGGTGTAATCAGCGAATATCAGAATATGCTAGGCAGCATGCCCAGCGTGATGATCTGGCTTGTCATCGCCTATTCCTGGATTCACATCCCCTTGGCGACCCTGCTCTTGCTTTCCGGCTTGCAGACCATCCCAGGCGATATCTATGAATCCGCCATCGTTGACGGCGCGGGCGTCTTACAGCGCTTCCTCTATATCACCCTGCCCATGCTTCGCCCCATGCTTTCTATTGTCGTCATCTTCGAGATGATCTTCGCCTTGAAAGTCTTTGATATCATCTTCGTACTTACCGCCGGCGGACCGGCCGATGCGACCAATGTACTCGGCTGGCAAATCTATACTGAGACTTTCCGCAAGCTCGATTTCGGCGCGGGTAGTTCCATTGCCATGCTGCTCGGCGGCATCACGCTGGCGCTCGCCATTCTGTTTTACGCCTTTTTGGACAAGGGAGCAGAACAGTGACGCGTATGGCGCGTATCCGCCTGATTGTGATTTACAGCGCCGCCGCCCTTGTGCTGATCGGCACGGTTGGTCCTTTCCTCTGGCTGGTCAGTTCCAGCTTTCAATACGAGCGTCAGCTGCTTAACAGACCACCCCAGTGGCTGCCCAACCCCATCGTTCTCGATAGCTACCGGGAAATCTTCGAGGGCGCCGTCCTGGGTGAAGCATCCGGCGTGCCCTATCAGTCGCGAATTTTCCTGCGTTCTTTCGCCAACAGCTTTTTCGTGGCCGGCAGCGTCGCCGCAATCGCCGTGCTCGTCGGCGCATACGCCGCCTATCCACTGGCACGCCTGCAATTCCGCGGGCGCAGTGTCCTGCTCTTCGGCATCCTCGCCAGCCGCTTGATCCCAGCCCTTTCACTGGCGATCCCGATTGTGCTGGTCGCCAAGAAGGTCGGCATGAGCGACAAAATTATATCGCTCGTCTTCATCAATCTGTCCTTCATCCTGCCCTACGTCATCTGGCTGCTGCAATCGTATTTCAAGACCATTCCAATGGAACTGGAAGACGCCGGGCGTATCGATGGCTGCAGCCGCCTGCAAGTCGTGCACAAGATCATCCTGCCTCTCTCACTGCCCGGCTTGACCTCGGCCGGCATCCTGGCATTCCTGCTGACCTGGGGTGAATTCCTCTTCGCCCTGCTCTTGTCGGAGTCGCCAAGTTCCTACACCAGCACTGTGGTTGTCTCACTCTTCGCCACCGATGTCGATGTCAGCTTCGTCAGCATCATCACCGCCGGCGTCGTCTCGGTCATCCCACCCATCTGCTTCGCCCTCATCTTCCAACGCTTTATCATCAGCGGCTTGCTCTCCGGCTCGCTCAAAGGCTGATCCGCCACGCCAAACTCCTTTGCCGCGTGAATGTCGTGTGCGTTTCTCCGTCACAAAGTGATTTCTGCCAGGTAAAACTTCCTCAGTGCCCTCTTTGTCCTCTGTGGTTAAAATCGAACTGATGCAGTTACGGAACTAGCGAGACGCAGCCATGCCATTCAAAATCAAGAAACGCGGCAAACTGACCTAATATTACGAAAGCGATGAGCCGGTCCTTTCTAACATGGTCGTCGAGACCCTGCCCGATGGTGACCTGCGCATTTGCTTCTCCGGCTTGACCGGTGGCTTTTCGGCTGCCGGTATCCTCGATCTCGATGAAGTCCCTCACATGGATCCCGAAGTCGAAATCCCGCTTGTCTTCCAATGCTGGGAGCGTTGGCTGCAGGAAGCAGGCATCTGCGACTCAATCGCCAATGTTGATTTTATTGAGATGCACGCCTTCGGCACCCAGCCAAAATCGCCCAGCCCCCACCTCGATCCCGTCGGCTATCAAGCCGAGCTGGAACGCTTGCGGGGCGCCTACGCCCGCGCCTACCGCCCCTTCTTTCGGGAACATTGCCCGGACAACGGTGTCCCTGCCCGCTTCACCGTGCATGTGATCGATGTGCCGGATCAAGCGGCCAGCTACGAATTTTACGCCACTGCGCTGTGTCAGCGTGCCCTGCATTCCTGACGCCCCTACGCAGGCGACTTAGCGCGCCGGAACGTCTCACAACCCTCAACAGCAGAATACCTGCGCGGCGGTCAAGCGCGGCTCACCGATCCTGCTTTGCCGGCGTCGACATCTGACCTCGACGAAGGTTGCAGGTCGCTGGAGATTCAGGCCTAAATCATAACATTAAGTAATGTTAAGAATACCGTGAGCACTAGCTTTGACTTTCATCTGTACATCGCCCGATTGTCATACCATTAAGTTATAGCCAGCTGAGTGAAAACATGAGGTGAACATGAACACGGGAAAGTTGCTCTCACAGCTAGCGGCGATAGTGCTGATTCTATCATTTGCCGCCGCGATCCCCACTTTCGCAACGGATTATTCCGTCAGCTCCTCGTCAGACTGTAACTTGGCGAATGCCATAAAAGCGGCCAACAGAGACGAAGCCGTTGGCAGTTGCAGCGCCGGCCAAGGCTCTGACACCATTGTTGTCACCAGCAACATCACGCTCAGTGCCAATCTCCCCGACATTGTGTCAAACATCACCGTCAAATCGCACAACGGCACGAAACATACGATTAGCGGCGCCGGCGCCTATCACATCTTCAATATCGACTCGGGCGGCCGACTAACCGTTAAGGTTTTGCAACTCATCGCCGGCAGATATCATGGCGCGCGGGGCGGCGCAGTCCGCGTACTTTCAGGACAAGCGCACCTGACAGACGTGCGTATGGAAGACAATTGGGCTGAAAAGGGCGGCGGCGCGCTGCGCGTCGGCAACGGTAGCTCGGCCAACTGCCAAAAGTGCCAGTTCGTGGATAATCACAGTCCAGTAGGTGGCGCCATTTGGGTGGGCGACGAAGGCACCAACCTGATCCTGCAAGACAGCATGGTCTACAACAACTCGGCGGATAAAGGCGGCGGCATGTACATCAAGCATGGCAGCGCCACCATTGCCGGCACGACCTTCTCCAACAACAGCGCTGCTGAAGGTCCGGATCTCCTGTCCGTCGACGCCGAGATCACGCTGCAGCCGTCCAGCAGCATAGCGGCCGACGGCTTCGTCCGTCAATAGGGCTAGCTCCAATCAGACCGCTCCCAAAACGAGCCTGTCGCTCCATTGCCGGCAGGCTCGTTTTTTGTTCGCCGGCCGTGGCAAATCTGTCCGCGGCCTTCGCCTGTCCCGAAATCATGGTGGGGGATTCTTGAGATTCGTGTTCAGTTCACATGCAAATGTCATCCAGAGAATCCAGTGAGCAGCGCCACCGCAAATCCGTAGGTTTACCCATTAATGTAATATACTTCGGTTCTTCATGAAGGTCAGAAACATTGCGTCAAGCGATCGTCATATAGAAAGACACTTTAAGCACAAAAAAACAACTAATTAGAAAGTAATAATAGAATGGCAATATTAATGCAATCAGCCAGTGCGTTGCCTTCGATACGAGTTGCTTTTTCATCGCTCCGAATCGAGGTCAACATGATTTTGCATGCTGTCCACACCGCTCTACTGATTCTATCGCTTGCCTTGTGCTATTTCTTCTGCCGACAGCGCCTTGGCGACGGATTACACGGTAAGCGCGGCGGCGGCATGTACATCCAATATGGGCACGCGATGCTGGCCGGGACCTCCTTCTCCAACAACGGCGCTGCCGAGGGTCCCGATCTCCTGTCCATTGATGCTGAGATCGTCGTGCAGCCGTAGTTACGCATCAGCGCACAAGGTATCGTCCTTCGAGACAGCTCGCGCCAATCGCACCCACAGCCGCAAGGAGCCTGCCGAGTTGTCCACGGCGGGCTCTCAATTCCTCCATGTTCCGAATGCTGTATAACGCCTCCCACCCGTGACCATCCACTCACCAGAGCACACGCTACCCATGCCGGTCTCGCCACAACGAGCGCCTGAAGAACCACCCAGCGCATCAGCAATTCTCATTGTTGTGACAAGAAGAATTCTCCCCTATATCGAACGGATTCTCGCAACAATTCGTGTCGCCGCAATCGTCCGCTGCCCGCGGTGAACTCGCTGCGATCGATGATACAATTTGTTCAAACGCCATCACAAAAAATACTTTTACCAGGAGACCCGCCCATGATTCCGCTGGCTCAACCCGGACCGATGACCGAAGACGAACGCTTCATGTTTGAATGCTACGGCTATCTCATCATCGAAGACGTCCTCACGGCCGACGAGATCGACGCCGCTCTCGCCGCGTCCAAACGCATCCACGCCGATACAACGGAGGTCTTCAGCCCGCTGGGCAACTCCTACGAAAGCGAACCCGCCCTCGCCAAACTCATCGACCACCCGGCCGTCCTGCCCAAGGTGCGCGGGCTCTATGGCTACCGTTTCGTCATGCAATCGGGCTGGTGCGCGCGCTTGGCGGCAAACAGCGCAATTGTCGGCTGGCGCCAGGACGGCTCCGGCGCCTCCGACTTCGCCAAGCTTGCCTATCCGCTGCCCCTGCTGCAGCTGCGCGCCAGCTACAGCTTGACCGATCAATCGCACGAATTCATGGGCAATATGATGATGATCCCGGGCAGCCACCGCAGCCCCTTCCCGCTGCCGAAGGACAAACGCAAAGAGGTCAAGGTCTCGCCCATCCAGCACAATATCCTCTGCAAAGCGGGCGCGATGCTGCTCTTCCACAACGGCGTCTGGCACTCGCCCATGCCCAACAATGAGGGCTTCGACCGCTACAACATGCATTACATCTATAGCCCGCCCTGGATGCGCCGCGCCGATCGCTTCGCCGGCGACGCCGATTTCCTGGCTGAGATGCCGCCGCTGCGCCGCGCCATAATGGGCGATTACGAACGGCCCGACGCGCCATTCGCCGGCGGTGTCCCGGAGATCCCCTTCGAGGACTAGGGCGTGCCGCTCGCTGTTCTTCCTATCGATAAAGCGCTCGTCGACCCGTCCATTTGACTAAGTGATCGTTGATCAATACAATGTCACAGTGATTAGCTGGTTGCGGAGCTGCATAGAATGCGAATAACAAATGTTAGCGTCCAAGCGCTTTTTGGAAATCCCACCTACAACTATGAAATCGGGCTAAAGATTGATGCGGACCCCAAGAAGCGTTCATCAGTCACGATTCTGCATGGCCGAAACGGATCGGGAAAAACCGTAATATTCAAGATGATCTCCGGACTTTTTGGTATCGGCAATTTCAATCCCTTCATCTTCTGGAAATATCCGTTTCGAAGGTTTGAGGTTGCTTTTGATGATTCGTCCAAGCTGATAGTAACTCGTGAATACAACCCACAGAATCCCCTTGAGTCGTACCCGACTGTCCGCTACATCAAGGGACGTGGACGTCCAAGAAAATATGAAGTGGGCAAGAATATTAAGAGAAACTTGCTTAGGAGACTCCCCCCACCAGTACGACGTGAATTTTCAGACGATGATCTGATGCAGATTCTGTCATCATTAGGTGAAGACAATTATGAAACTGAACCGTTTCGGACTCTATACGGGGGATACTATGTAGCTTCAGACCGCTTCGCCGACATTGCTACCGAACCATCTTGGCTAGATGACCTACGATCAAAACTGGTCATACATTTTGTTAGTACGGACAGACTATTAATACGCAAACGAGCATCGGAAGATCGACCATCCTCAGTTAGATCCAGAGGCAGAGAAATCACTTCTGCTGCGACAATTGAAGAGAATTCCAAGGACTTGAAACGTCGTATCAGTGAAGTCATTGTTGAAGCAAATAGGACTGAAAATGATCTAAATCGAAGTTTCCCTAGCAACGTAGTAAGTAGCGTACTTCAACAAGAGGAGTCTTGGTCCTACGGAAAAGTATTAGATGAATTGGAGATGCTAGACGAGAGAAGAAACCGTTTGGTTGAGGCAGGAATACTCGATCTGACACCGGACGATGAACTCAAAGTCGAGGAATATGACGATGACACTTTGGGAAGAGTCTTGAAGCTTTACATAGGAGATAGCAACAAGAAACTGGACGTTTACGACGGATTGGCAGAAAAAATTGGTCGTTTCAAAGAAATCCTGCAAGAAATGCTTAACGATAAGCATCTAATAATCTCAAAGCAAGGCTATCAGCTCAAGTCAGAACCAGAATCTGATCAATCCATTCCGGCAAAGGGATTGTCATCCGGCGAGCAACACTTGATTGTGCTAATGTACAATCTATTGTTCCGTGATAGCGAACAACAAGACGAACTTATCCTACTTGATGAACCTGAAATCTCCCTGCACATCGCTTGGCAAAAACGTCTCGTTTCGAGCTTAGAAACGATCAGCAAGCTTTCAGGCTTTGATGTGCTCATCGCAACACACTCACCTGCAATCATAAATGGCCGATGGGACCTGGAAGTCAGTCTTCATGACCACGCCAATCAAGGTGAACCCGAAAGTGAATAGCCTTAGAGATCATATTGACGAAATATATGTCGCTGATTCGATCTTGCTAGAAAAGGATGATGCATGTTCAAAAGCTCTTCTGCTAGTCGAAGGACAAGATGACGAGTACGTTTTCAGAAAATTAGTTTGTTGTGCCAAATGCAAAGTAGCTAGAGAGGAAGGCGATGAGAAACTTATAGGAGCCATCAAGAAGCATAATCAACATAACAAGAAGGGCATACTGGCAATAAAGGATTCACACTTTGACAAATTAGTGGCGCGTACTTTGCCTCCAAATGTCCTCACAACAGACGGACATGATTTGGAAGCAATGATATTAGGTACTAGCGCACTAGAAGACTTCGCTGGTTCGAGATTGATCGGCAAGGATGATAGCAAAGTTGAAGAATTTAAGTCGCTATTGAGAACCCGACTATTTGAGATAGGTGGATTGATTGGTTACGTGAGGTTTAAGTCTAAGCACCGTAATTGGGCAAAAGAGATTCACGTACAAACAATCTTGCAGACTCTGAATGCGTCTTGTGAACTTTCTATGCAAGATGTTATCAGTTTACTGAAGCAATCTAATCCCGATCTCGACGAAACGATATTCTCGCAGAAAGAACTGCAAGAATTGAAAGGGGTATTCTTGCCTGACTTGTGCCGTGGTCACGATATGGTTGACATTCTCAGTAGGATATTTGCTAAGCTAAGCATAATCTACTTTGGAAAGACAACACAGCCAGGTAAACATTTGGCAAGACAGCTTTTTGCCATATTCAATCCGCAACATTTCGCATCAACCAATCTCCACAAGAAGATTTCGGATTGGCAAGAAGACAATAAGCCCTACAAAGTATTGCCAGTGCGCTAATCAGTGAAATGTTGCCTCTCGATATCTTGACCATCGGCGAAGCTCTTGTCGAGGTCATGCGCAGCGACATTGACCAGCCGCTGAACCAGCCCGGTCCCTTCACCGGACCCTACCCCAGCGGCGCGCCTTTCATCTTCGCCGTGCAGGCGGCGCGCCTCGGGTTGCGAACCGCCGCCATCGGCTCGGTCGGCGCGGATGCCTTTGGCGAATGCCTGCTGAATCAACTGCGCGCGGATGGCGTGATCACCGATAGCGTCGTGCAACTGCCGGATCAGACGACCGGCATCGCCTTCGTCGCTTACAACGCCGATGGTTCACGCAACTTCGTCTTCAGCCTGGGCGCGGGCGGTCACTTGACAGCCGATATGCTCAAGCCGGATCTCTTCGACGGGCTGCGCTGCTTCCACATCATGGGTTCGACCCTGTCAATGAGCGCTAAGGTGCTGACTGTCTGCCGCGCGGCGCTGCAGATGGCGGTCGATGCGGGCGCGCTGATCAGTTTCGATCCCAATCTTCGGCCGGAGTTGCTGCCGCCAGAGGAAGCGCGTCGCGCCTTTGAACCTTTCATCGCCGCCGCCGACATCTTCCTGCCGACCGCCGACGAACTCCTGCTTCTCACTGGCGCTAGCAACGAAACTGAGGCGATAGCTTCGCTCCTGGCTGCGCGTCCTGACCGCACTATCGTGGTCACGCGCGGCGCGGACGGCTGCACGGTCTATTCAGCGGACGGTCGCGTCGAGCTTGCCGGATTCGCGGTCGACGAGATCGATCCGACCGGTGCCGGCGATTGCTTCGATGCGGCCTTCATCACCGGCGCGCTAGAGGGCAAGCCAACGGAGGACGCCGCACAACTAGCCAACGCATGCGGCGCGCTCGCCGTCACCGCCAAGGGACCGATGGCCGGCGCCAAATCCCGCGCCGAAGTCGAGCGCTTCATGCGGTTGGCATCTCCACACAAGTAAACCCGTTCGCCTGAAATCGCTTTTGGCCGCGCCCCTTGATAAAGAGACTTTCGGGTCACCATTTTCCACGCGTCCTCGGTTAGTCTGTGGCATCGACTCGACTGAACCGCTAACGTGTACGATGCTATTAGCTCTGTCCCATGGTCCGAAATGGTTTCGCTTCTATTGTCCGCGTCCGATCAATCCAGCACAGCAATTGGCACAGAACTTCTTTCAACGCGCGAACGCCAATCCTATGTCACTACGCGCGCAAACCCGCGCAAACACTACGATACCGCTTTGGCACTTCCCTCAGATTCCATTGCGCGGACTGTGCCCATGTCGGGCGCCTTATGCGTGGCGCCAAGCTCGCAGGATAAGACTTGACTCCCCTTCCCTCCTTGTGGGGGCAAGGGGTCGGGGGATGGGGGTATCTCAGCGGTGATCCTGATACAGGTTGCGCGTCCGCAGCGTGCTTTCCAGCCGCCAGTTGAGCATCGCATCCAGCAGCTGCTGCTTGATTTCCGCCAGCGCCGGATCATCCCAAAGGTTGTGCACCTCGCCCGGATCCGCCTCCAGATCAAAGAGCTGCCCGTAGTCTTCGCCGGCGAAGTGCACCAGCTTGTGCTGGTCGCTGCGCACCATCGTCATGTAGGAACCTTCATAATTGCCATCGGGGGGATGTTCGGCGAAGACGAGCTCGCGCCCCCGCCAGGCCTGCCCTTGCAGCGCCGGCAGCAGTGACTCAGCTTGCATATCCGCCGCCGGCGTCACGCCCGCCAACTCCAGTATGGTGGGCCCGATGTCCATCCACTGACATTGCGCATCGAGTCGCCTCCCCGCCGGGAAGCGACCCGGCGCCCAGAAGATCGCCGGCACTCGCGTGATGATGTCGTACATCGTCCACTTCTGAATATGCCCGTGATCGCCCAGGCAATCGCCGTGATCGCTGGTGAAGATGACAATGCTGTTCTCGAGATAGCCCTGCTCCTCCAGCGCCTTCATGATCCCGCCGACTTGCCGGTCGATCATGCTGACGTTGGCGGCGTAGTAGGCGCGCAGACGCTGCAGCTGCAATCGCGACGGCCGTTCGGTATGCACGACCGAATCGTGATCGACCTCGGTATTGTGCTTGCGCAGCTGCTGAAATGGCGGCGGCTGCCCGTCCAAGTCGTCTTGCGTCACGTCTGGCAGCGGCAGCTTCCGGTCGATGTACTCGGCGGCGGCATCCGGCGTCGGATCGTAGGGCGGATGCGGACCGGGAAAGCCGATCTGCAGAAATAGCGGCTCAGTCTTGGGATAGTTGCGCAGCCAGCGTTGCGCCAAACCGCCGACGAAATTGTCCGAATGGGTCTCCGGCGGCAGGTCCCAACTGAAGGCGCCCATGCGCTCGCGGTAGTCGTCCCGCTTGCGATAGAGCACCCGCTGCTGCTTGACCAGGCCAAGCGCCTGCAATGCCTTGTCCCATTCATCAAAATAATAGCGCCCTTCAAGGAAGCGATCTTTGTTCTCCACCACATAGCGTTCGTGGAAGCCCAGCGGCGTCTCAAAGGGACTCGTATGCATCTTGCCGATGTTGACGCAGTGATAACCGGCTGCGTTTAAGTCCTCGACCCAGGAGTGCCGCCAGCGGTCGCCGTTGCGCATGATGCCGGTGACATGCGGGTAATAGCCTGTGAAGAGGCTGGCTCTCGCCGGCGCGCAGGAGGGCGCCGTGATGTGGCAGTTGTCGAAGCTGACGCCTTCGGTGGCCAGCCGGTCGAGATTCGGCGTGTCCATGTAGGGAAAGCCGAGCGCGTTGATGGTGTCGTAGCGCTGCTGGTCGGTGATGATGAGGATGATGTTGGGCTGGGTCATGTTGTCTTCCTGCGTGTCGCGGTAAGGGTAAGAGATTAACCCGTAACACGCTTCACGGCAAAGCCAGCGCCACGGCAGCAGATGAAAAAGCCCCGGAGCGACTTCAGCCGAGCGTCAGGTGGCCTAGGCGTAACATGCTGTCATTTGCGATAGGGACGGCTGTCGTGATTTCTTTGCCTTCGTTCACTTCTGCCTGCGCTGCCTGCCAATGTACGCCAATTAACCGCGTGGTAGACATTTCAAAACGGACATCAGCCATACTTGGGATTGTCGATCACCCTAGGCTTTCCATCGCGACGCACAACCAGCTTGCGGAAGCCGTCGCGTTCGATTGTGCCATAGTCGTGCCCGGCCTCCGCCGGCCACACCGACAAGAAGACGAAGTCCTCAGCGCCGATGTTGACTGTGCGGTGCGCCCAATAAGGCGGTATGCAGGCGGCGCTGCCAGCAACCATCTCGATTTCACTGGTCGCGCCGTCTTCCGTCTGCAGGAGCAGGATGCCCTGACCCGACAAGCCGAAGTAGACCTCGCCCTGTTCGCGCCGCGCGTGATAGTGCCCTTTGGTCATGTGATATTCGTCACCAATGCAACCGGGCAAGATGCGCGTCGTGCCATGCGGGATCTGCCCTTCTTCGACGGGCAACTCAACCGAATGCACATCGTAAATCAAACGGTCGTCTTCTTCCGCCAGGATGCGCACCGCCTCGCGCCGATCAGCGTACATCAGCAGCATATCGCTGAGCCGCCGCTGATAGACGCCCCGCCGCGGCGATAATACGCCGGTCTCGGCATCCACTTCGGTCACAAAGGGTTGAATCAGATTCATTTCCACTCTCACTTTTATTTGCGCATCGGGTCGAGGCCGCCGCACCCAATTGTACCGTCGCCGCCCCCGGGCCGTGCCTATTTTTGACAGCAGTCGCGTTCAGAAATATAATCACTTCGTCGTTAGTTTATCGATTAATTGGTTTTGGAGAATCCTCATGAAGAAACTGAATATGCTCTTTTTTCTCGCTCTGTTGCTGATTATCAGCCTTTCCACCACAGTAGCGCAGGACATGCCAAGTTACGGAGAAGCGCCGATTTTGGCGTCTCTGGTCGAGGCGGGTGAATTGCCGCCCGTGGAGGAACGCTTACCATCCGATCCACTGATGATAACGCCTTACGAACGCATCGGCGATTATGGCGGTGAATGGCGTTCGGCTATGGTTGGCGGGTTGGATCACATTTGGATGATCCGCCTGATGGCGTACGAAAACCTGATACGCTTCACACCGGATTGGTCGGGCGTTATGGAAAATGTCGCCAAATCGTTCTCGGGAAATGACGAGGCAACAGAGTTCACATTTGAATTGCGCGAGGGACTGCGCTGGTCGGATGGGGCACCATACACGGCGGACGATATCACCTTCTGGTACGAAGATGTCTTGCTGAACGAAGACCTGACGCCGACTATCGCCACCTGGCTAGTCTCCGGGGGCGAGCCGCTGAGTGTCGAGAAGGTAGACGACTACACAGTGAAGTTTTCATTCAGTACGCCAAACGGTCTGTTCCTGCAGAATCTGGCGTCGATCCTGGGCTGTGGACCGACCAGCTATGCCCGCCACTACCTTGAGCCCTTCCATATCAACTACGCAGAAGATATCGATTTGCTGATTGCTGAAGCCGGCGCGAGCGACTGGGTGGAGCTTTTCCAATCAAAGGGCGGTGTTGAGCCCTGCTTCTGGACTAATACCAGCTTCTGGCAGACGACGGAAGTCCCGACGATGCACGCCTGGAGGCTCACGTCGACGTATGGTGGCGGCAGCGGCCGCGTGGTAGCGGAGCGCAACCCCTATTACTTCAAGACTGACCCGGAGGGCAACCAACTGCCCTACATTGATCGCATGATCTTTGACCAGCTTGAGGACAGGGAAACCCTGCTTTTGCAAGTCCTCAATGGTGAAATCGATATGATGGCGCGGCACTTCAACTCGACGGCGAACCGGCCGATTGTGTATGACAATCGCGAGGCGGGGGGTTACCGCGCGTACGGGATCATCGGCGAGGACGCGAATATGACGGCGCTTGCGATAAACCTGACGCATTTGGATCCGGTAAAGCGGGAGATCTTCCAGAACAAGGATTTCCGCATTGGCTTGTCACATGCGATCAATCGGCAGGAAATCGTTGATATCGTTTACCTCGGCCAGGGCGAGCCGCGACAGATCGCGCCTGCTCCGGATTCGCCCTTTTACGACGAAGAATTCGCCCACCAGTACACCGAATACAGCGTCGACCTGGCGAATGAACATTTGGACAAGGCGGGCTACTCAGAGCGAGACGACGAGGGTTTCCGTTTGGGTCCCGATGGCAACCGAATCAGCATCATCATTGAAGCAGGCGACCTGTTTGGCCGCGGCTGGCCCGATGTTCTGGAGTTGATCCAAGGCTATTGGGAAGCGGTCGGTATCGAAATGGAGATTCGCATTATCGACCGCTCGCTGCTGGTAAGTCGCAAGGTCAACAGCGAACATGACGCCACGATTTGGGGCGCCTCCGGCGGGCTTGATGTCTATCTGACGCCGATCTGGTACTTCCCGTCTGACCCGGTCGAGAGCGCCTATGCGCCGCTGTGGACCAAGTGGTATTTCGACCCCGAAACCGGCGAGGAGCCGCCCGCCGCCGCCCAGAGGCAGATGGACCTATTTGACCAGATCAAAGCCACCGGCGATCTCGACCTGCAAGCCGAGTTGATGGCGGAACTGCTGGCGATCGCGAAGGAAGAGTTCTATGTCATGGGCATCAACTCGAACCCGGGAGGCTACGGCATCGCCAAGAATTACTTCCGCAATGTGCCGGCAACGTCGACCGGATCGTGGAAGTTCCCTTGGCCCGCCCCGATTAATACGACGCTGTTCTTCATCGAAGAGGGCGCGCAGCAATAGGGCGATCACTTGAAATTTCATCCGCCGGACTTGATGCTGAGTCTGGCGGGTGACCCTCCCTGTTAGCCTGTTTTGAGGATTGGACAGGTGGCCAGCCAAGGTCCGAACATACTATTTCTAATGAGCGATCAGCATCGTCCGGATGTCGCGGGTTTCCAGGGCGATGCCATCGTGCGGACGCCCGTTCTTGATGAACTCGCGCAAAGCGGGGTTGTCTTTAATAACGCTTATACGCCCGCTCCCATTTGCATTCCCGCCAGACAGAGCATGGCGGCCGGTCAGCTGCCGCGGACTTGTGGCTGCGAGGTGTTTGGGGAAGACCTGGCGCCGGGTCACATGACTTTTGCCCGGCGCTTGTCCCAATATGGTTACGCAACCGTAGCCTGCGGCAAACTGCACCACAGCGGTACCGACCAGATGCAAGGCTGGACTCGTCGCATCGGCGACGGTATGAGTGTACGACACGATTACATCGAAGGACGCAACCTCGAAGCGCTGCGCGACATACCACTGTCTACAGAACACAAATGGTCGCAGGCAAAAGAAGTCAGACGTGCCGGTATTGGCAAGGGACCCAGCACCAACGGGGCGGATGAATACACGCTGACCGGCGCGCTGCGATTTGTGGAGAATTTCTTCACCGACCCTTATTATGATCGCGCCACGCCAGCGCGCCCATTGCTGCTGATGGTAAGTCTGGTGCGCCCGCACGTCCCCTTCCTCACCACTCACGACAAGTTCACCTATTACTTGAACCGTGTCACTCCCTATATGGAGGAAAGCGCTTTTGATCACCCCTTTCTGGGTCAAGGGGAGGTCAAGCCGGGGGTTGATGTAAGCGAGCGCGAGATCCGGCGCGCGACAGCGGCGTATTACGGTATGGTCGAAGAGAACGATGAGGATTACGGCAACGTCCTCGAGGCGCTCAAGCATGCGGGTCAAGACCTGGATGATTGGGTCATCATCTACACCAGTGACCATGGTGAGTTATTGGGCGAGCACGCGCTCTGGGAAAAGACCAAGTTCTTTGAAGGCAGTGTCAAGGTGCCGCTAATCATCCGTTTGCCCGGCGGCGCCAATGCGGGGCGGATCGTGGAAGCGAACGTCAACTTATGCGACCTGTTTGCGACGCTTTGCGATCTGGTCGACGTCCCCCTGGTCGACGGCCTTGACAGCCGCAGTTTGGTTCCCTTGCTCAACGGCGATAGCTTAGCCTGGAATAACGAAACCATATCGCATTATGGCGGTACTCATCTTGGGCATGAAGAGCACTTCGATCGCTATGAGAACCTGATGATCAAACGCGACCATCTCAAGTATCAGTATTATGGACCGGAGATGCCCGAGGTCTTGTTTGACTTGTCACAGAACCCCGAAGAAACAGTCAATTTTGTTGGCGATCCTCGTTACGCCGATGCGCTAGCCAAGTTTCGTACTCGTCGAGATGAACTGGGCTACGGACCGAACGCAGCCGTCGATTATCAAAACGCAGGCTATTAGACATGGCCTATCGTCGAGGAATGCGTGACCGATGATATGGTACATTGTGCGGCGCATTGTTTACCTCGTTCCAACACTGTTCATCGTCTCGATCATCGCCTTCGCTGTGATTCAGTTGCCGCCCGGCGATTTCCTCGCGTCGCTCATCAGCAGCGCTGTTGAGACCGTTGATCAAGCCCAGGTAGATGCATTGAGGGACCGATACGGTCTCGATGAACCGATTTACGTTCAATATTGGAAGTGGATCAGTGGAATAATTGCCCGCGGGGATTTTGGCGACTCCTTTGAATGGAATCGGCCGGTCAGCGACTTGATCTGGGAGCGATTGGGTCTGACCATGGTCATTTCGTTGTTCACGCTGGCGTTTATATGGGTTGTTGCCATACCCATTGGCATTTACTCGGCCGTCAAGAAATACACAATCGGCGATTACATCGTGACCGTCATCGGTTTCATTGGTCTCGCTATTCCGAATTTTCTCTTGGCATTGGTGCTGATGTATATTGCGTTCAGGTATTTTGGACAGAGTGTTGGCGGTTTGTTCTCGCCGGAATACATAGAGGCGGAATGGTCACTCGACCGCGCCATCGATTTGCTCGGCCATCTATGGCTGCCGGTCATCATTCTTGGGACCTCCGGTACAGCGGCGCTAATCCGCGTGATGCGCGCGAACCTGCTGGATGAATTGTCAAAGCTGTATGTTGATGCTGCCCGCGCGCGCGGCCTGTCCGAAGTAAGACTGCTTTTCAAATATCCGGTAAGGGTGGCGCTGAATCCATTGGTGAGCGCTTTAGCCTGGATCTTCCCCGCCTTGGTTTCCGGGTCCGCCATCACATCGATTGTTTTGAATCTTCAGACCACCGGTCCCCTGCTGTATCGTTCACTTCAATCTCAAGACATGTATCTTGCCGGCAGCCTCATCCTGCTGGTTAGCGTTCTCACCATTATCGGCACCCTGGTATCAGATATTCTGCTGGCTTGGATTGATCCCAGGATTCAACTCCAATGACCAAAGCCTCAACGCATTCACAAGAAGACGCCCATTCAAATCTACCGGACGAGGTCCGATCAGAAACGCGCATCGTCGTCGCCAATCAATGGCAGTTGATCTGGTGGAAGTTCCGCAAGCACCGGCTGGCGATGTTCGCCGGGGCGGTCACAATATTTTTGTATGCAGTGGCCTTGTTTGCCGAGTTTTTCGCACCTTACTCGGCCGGGACATATAGCGCTGCGCACACATTCATACCCCTGCAAAGCGTACACTTTTTTCAGCAGGCAGATACCGGTTGGCGCTTTTATCCCCATGTCAATGGCTTCAAGGTGGAAGTGGACGCCGAATCGTATAAACGCACCTATGTGCTCGACGAGACGATTATTTATCCGATCGGCCTGTTCGTCCGCGGAGAAGAATACAAGTTGTGGGGACTGTTCACACTGGACGTGCATCTAATTGGGGCGGCGCAATTCGGCGACCCCGTTTATCTGTTGGGCACCGATCGCCTGGGGCGCGATGTGCTGAGTAGAACGATATATGGCACAAGAGTGTCGATGTCGGTAGGCCTGGTCGGCGTCGGATTGAGCCTATTGCTTGGTGTCATATTGGGCGGCGTATCGGGTTACTACGGTGGATTGATCGATAACTTGATCCAGCGAACCATCGAGATTCTGCGCTCGCTGCCGACGATTCCGCTTTGGATGGGTCTTTCAGCAGCCATCCCGCTGACCTGGCCGCCGATACGTGTCTATTTTGCCATCACCGTGCTCCTGTCGCTCATCGGCTGGACAACGCTCGCGCGCGAGGTGCGGGGTCGGTTTCTGTCGCTCAAGACTGAGGACTTCGTTATCGCGGCGCGCTTGGATGGCGTGCGCGAGATACAAATCATCCTCCGCCACATGGTGCCTTCAATGACAAGTCACATCATCGCCTCTGTCACTTTGGCAATTCCAGGAATGATTCTGGCCGAGACAGCCCTCAGTTTCCTGGGCATCGGACTGAGACCGCCGGTGGTCAGTTGGGGCGTGTTGCTACAGGAGGCGCAGAATGTGCGCTCGATTGCGACGGCGCCTTGGCTGCTGTTCCCGGGCTTGGCGGTCGTTGTTGCCGTGCTGGCTATGAATTTTCTAGGAGACGGTTTGAGAGATGCAGCCGACCCATACCAAACTTGATGACACTGTCACAACCGACGATGAGATCTTACTCGACGTCAAGGATGTAAAGACGCATTTCTTCACCGATGAAGGTGTCGTCAAGGCAGTTGATGGGGTAAACCTGTCCCTGAAGCGGGGCCAGACCCTGTGCGTCGTGGGTGAATCAGGCTGTGGTAAATCTGTGACTGCGCGCTCGATACTCCGCATTGTGCCCACACCGGGAGAGATCGTCTCCGGCGAGATACTCTTCCGGGGGAGCAATGACAATACGATCGACTTGGCCAAGCTGAATCCCAAAGGGCGTGAGATACGCAAGATTCGCGGTGGCGAGATTAGCATGATTTTTCAAGAGCCCATGTCCTCACTGAGTCCTGTGCATTCGATCGGGAGCCAGATCATGGAAGCGATCATGCTTCATCTGCCGGTGACAAAACAGGAAGCGCGTAAACGAGCGATATCCATGCTCGACCTTGTCGGCATCCCACGGCCAAGCGAACAACTTGACGCCTATTCTTTTGAGCTTTCCGGCGGCATGCGTCAGCGCGCCATGATCGCCATTGCGCTAGCCTGCGAGCCACAGCTGCTCATCGCCGATGAACCGACAACGGCGTTAGACGTGACGACGCAGGCGAACATTCTCGACCTCATACGGGACCTGCAACAGGACAGCGGCATGTCCGTGCTGTTCATCACGCATGACCTTGGGGTTGTCGCCGAAATTGCGGATGAAGTCGTTGTGATGTACCTCGGACGCGACGTTGAAAGTGGGGAAGTTGATGCCATTTTTCACGATCCGAAACATCCGTATACACGAGCGCTGCTCCAGTCAATTCCGCGCTACGATAGTCGGGACAATCAGAGGTTGTATTCCATAAAGGGAACCGTTCCGCATCCTTTTGACCGGCCGCATGGCTGTCCCTTTCATCCACGCTGTGATGATTTCATCGCCGAACGGTGCAACAAAATAGACCCGTCTCGCCACAAGATCAGCCAGGAACATAGCGTGCGCTGTCTGCTTTATTCCGCCGCGGTTGAACCGGAGCCTGGCAAGGGATTGTCAAGTTGAACAGTGACTCTGACCTGAACAAGACAAGGGACGGCGATCGCCCGCTGTTGGAGGTTCGCAATCTTCACATGCAGTTCCCCATCAGACGGGGAATCATGCGACGCACTGTTGGTTTCGTGAAGGCGGTCAACGACGTCAGCTTCAACATCCTGCCTGGGGAGACCTTGAGCCTGGTGGGAGAATCCGGCTGTGGCAAGACAACAACCGGCCGCTGCATCGTGCGCGTATACAAACCTACGGCCGGTCAGATTGTTTATAAGGTGGAAGAACAGGAAAGTATTGATTTGGCGGAACTGAACAATCGGGAACTGAGGCCATTCCGGCGCGACATTCGGATGATCTTTCAGGACCCGTTTTCTTCATTGAATCCGCGACTGCCGATACTTCAAATCGTTGGAGAGTCGCTGAAAGTTAATCGTATTGCCAGCGGGTCAGAACTGGAAGACCGGGTGGCGTCATTGTTGAGACGGGTCGGATTGCGTCCCGAATACTTACGGCGCTATCCGCATGCTTTCAGCGGTGGGGAACGCCAGCGGATTGGCATTGCGCGCGCGCTCGCCATGAATCCCCGGCTCATTGTTGCCGACGAGGCCGTCTCGGCCCTTGATGTATCAGTACAGGCGCAAATATTGAACCTTTTGCAGGACCTGCAGCAGGAGTTTAACCTGACCTACTTGTTTATCGCGCACGACCTTAGCGTCGTGGAGCATATCAGCCACCGCGTCGCCGTGATGTATGTCGGCAAAATCGTTGAGCTGGCGAGTACCGAGGAGCTCTTTAGGAATCCACTGCACCCGTATACCGAGGCCCTGCTGTCGGCAGTTCCCAAGCCCGATCCACGCCTGCGGGATAGGGGCCTTCGCATCCGCCTGGAGGGCGAAGTCGCCGATCCGAGCAATCCCCCCAGTGGCTGCTATTTTCACCCCCGTTGCCGTTTCGCCCAAGAACGTTGCCGACATGAAGAACCTGAGGTGCGCGAGATTGGCAACGATCATTGGGTGGCTTGCCATTTTGCCGAAGAACTAGAGTTGCGCGGATTCGAATCAATTGGGTCGACGATGGATACATGATGCTCGCATCGTGCGCGGCATGCGTTCGATCTTCGGCGGGATTGACCAGTGATCGAGCCGCCTGCCACTGTCCAAATCGTTTGAACCATGTTCAATTGATTGCGTCCCATAAGGAGGTTACCCAGAGATGCTAGAACCTGCCGATATCTTTCCGCATGCGAACGATAATGCGCCGCCGCTCTTCTACGACCCGGACGTTCACCTTGTCGCCAACACCATCGACAATGGCATATTTCATTCTGCATGGACGTCCACAGAGTACGCCGTCGCCTTAGTCGAGAATGGTTCCCGAGAAGAGATTGATCGTGCTGAAGCCGTAATCGAAGCTGTCCTGAATTGCCAGGATATGGACGTGCGCTCGCCTCACTATGGAAACTTCAAATGGGAGCACGAGGATCTGGCGGTTGAGGACTTAAACGCTGTCCAGTTCGTACTCGTTCGTTTGATTCCGCTGCTGTTGAATCGTTCTGATCGCTTGGCAGAAGGGCTCGTTGAGCGAGTGCGGGCGCGTATCCGCATCGGCCTGGACGAAATCCGCCGGATCGACGTGTCGCCAATCTACTCGAATATTGTGGCGCAGGACATCGCCAATTCACTTTTGGGCGGCCAACTCTTGAATCTTCCGGAATATGTGCAGCGCGGGGCGGCGAAACTTCGTGAGTGGGTAAACGTCGTCGATCAAAGCGGCATTCCACATGAGTATAACAGCCCAACATACTCATTTGTGCTGATTGACGCGCTGAACAAAGTCGTTGAGTTCTCACAACACGCGGAAGCCAGCATGCTTGCTCAATTGGTGACTACCCGCATCGGATTAAGCGTCGCCTTGCGCCTGCATGTCAAGACCGGTCGGCTCGCGCCACCGCATTGCCGCGCCTATTATCCGTCTTTGGTGTGTGAGACGGCTCCTGAAGAGTCCATATTTGCTCAGAAGATTGTGGAAGGAAAGCTCCCAAGCTGGCTTGGGACCGTGCTGAATCATCGTCCCGTCCCGATGACGGTAAGCGAAACATCCGATGCCGGGGCCGGTGTGGTCATCAGTAGCTATCTGGATTCTCAATTCAGCCTGGGCGTGGCGTCTCAAGAGCTGGCTACGCAGTCGAACCGCTTCATCAGCAACCAGTCCAATGTATTCTCGATCCACTACACAAAAGAGAATCAGCCTGCACCGGGCGTGGTTTTCTCCCGTTATTTGATCAATGACAAGTGGCTTGGAGACTACCGAACCACACCTTCGCGAACGAGTGATCACGTCTTCCGCGATGAAGGAAGTTTCCGCGGGGTACTCGCCGGACCGCGCGCTTTCGGCTTGTATACTTCACGCGAACTGGATGCCTGGTCTCGCTGTTCGAGCGCCAAAGCAGCCTTGATCTGGAGCCGCGCGGAAGACGTAGACGAGCTTTGGATCGATGGTTCGCGCATCAACGACCTGCCCGTAGATGTGCCGGAGCGTTCAGTCATAGTGGTTGGATGTGGCGATGTCTACATCGTTGTTTGTCCGCTTGAACGTACGAAGCTGGGGGCGCAAGCGCCTATCCGCATGGTGGAACATCGTGGCAGCCTGGTTCTGGAGATGTACAACTATCTCGGTCCTGACAAGACGTTCTGGGAACTTGCTAATCCCGGCGCGTTTTTCCAGGGATACGTTCGCAATGGATTCTATGTTGAGGTCGTCGCCAGAAGCCATTACGCCAGCGGAAAAGCCGTGTTTGAAGCCCTGGCCGGCGGGCAGATACTCGAAGATCTGGATGAAATTCGCACATTTGATGGCGCAAATTCACGGAAATGGAGCGTGGCCTACAGCCGGGATGATCATACTCTTGGCATCGAAGTCGATCTCATGCGCTGGCAGATTCAGCGCCGTTGGGCGGACGGGGAGGATCTTGGTTTCCCGATGCTTTTGTCTCCCCTCGCTCTTGAGAATCGGTCAGGCCACATTGAGCTTGCGAATGCTCGCTTGCATTGTGGCAGCGATGCCGCCTGGCTGGTCGGCGTTTCTGAAGCGGACCTATGGGTCGGCGCCTATCATGGTCCCGAGGCAGCGGCATTGACGCTCGAGGTCCCGGGCGGCCAAGTTCACCTTGAGCGCCTGGAGGCGGGAATGGTGCGGTGGGATAAAGGGCATGTCACCGTAGAAGCGATTGGTCTTGATTCTGCGCCCCGCGTAGTCGGCGCGAAAAGTGTAAATGTCATTCGCCGCGGCGGCGGCTGAGCGCAGCAATCTGCAGCGCGAATAATGCTAACAGCCGGGCCGCGCAGATCGAGATGTACACCGGCCATTCAAGATACTGAATGCGGCAAGGAGCGCTTCCAGGAAGAAATAGTCACCCCACATGACGCTTTCATTGACACCCAGACCCTTACGTTGGTGATACATCCCCCCCTTTAGAATACCTTCCCAAGCGGGCGTTTCGATGGCTAGAAAGGTTGGCTGCAAAAGCGTATCCAGAATCGTGTAGGCATATTGCTGATACATGATTGCTCGAACAGAGTCTGTGGTCAGTTCGGCTAGCTGCAGAAAAGCGCTGGCGCCAATCGCGGCGGCCGAGCTTTCATAAGCGTAAGCGGGATTCGATTCCGACCAATCGTTCGGCGGTACACCGTGCGCCGGCGTCCGTTCAATATAATAGGCGGCACATGCTTCCGCCGTTTGCAAGAAGCGTATATCGTTCGTAAAGCGATAAGCGGTTCCGAAACCGTAAATTGCCCAGGTTAAACCGCGCGCCCAAGATGAATCGTCGCGCCAACCCTGATGGGTACTCTGTCGCATGAACTCTCCCGATTCGGTATCGAATATTCCTTCGTGTGAGGCGCTGCCATCGCCGCGGACCAAATAACGCCGCGTTGTGTGACAATGTTTCGCCGCATTGTCCCTTAAGCTTGAATCGTTGCTTTGCTCGGCAGCGTAGAAAATGATACCCACATTCATCATGATATCAATGAACAGGCTCTCTTCAGAAACAAAGGACGGCAGGTATTGTCCCTTGTCACGAAAGCGCGACCCGGCGGTACGCCCGGCCTCAACAAGGACATCATTAGTGCTGTCTTCCGGCGAATGATCGTGCCAGCGCTTCCAAGTTGACCAAAAGAGAAATCCCAGATCATGGACAGTATTATCCGTCTTGCGATGTTCAATTAGTTGCGAATAGTGTTCGGCTTTGTCTCGCCACCAGCTATCTTCGGTGTATGAAAACAGGAGCCACAGCTGCCCGCCAAGAAAGCCCTCGCACCAGTTGGTCCATGCTTCACCGGCATGTTTCCATTTGCCATTATCGGTATACATGGGAAAGTAATCAGGGTGGACAGAAATCAAATGCCGCAATTGCTGCCCGGCAAATTCAAGAGCTTCGCGGATGCGCTCGGCAAAAGCTTGTGCATCTTGCATTACATCACCGCCTTGTCCTGTTTCCGAATCCTGTCATGTCCCATTCTAATCTGCCAAGCAGGGGTTCGGAATCAAATCGCCTGTTCAATTGCTTTGAATGGCTGGTAGTGTAATATGCGCAACCCAGCCGCGTCCAGACGCTGCGGAAACTCCAGTTAACTTAGTTGGTTTAAGGTGACAAAACCTGACTATCGATACCCCGCTCACATGTTGACGATTTTTTGACAGCGGTAGCGTATCCACCTATCATCGTTAGGTAACTCGCTTAAGGCGATGCGATGCGAAGGTCTTGAGATGATAAAATTGACAGGCTTGTTGAATGGCATATAAGAAACTCAAATCACTCGCGGCGGCCGCCGACTTGATCCAAGATCATGCCGTGGTTACGGTCAGTTCATCCAGTGGATTAGGTTGTCCGGATGCGACCTTAAAAGCAATTGGCGAGCGCTTCGACAATTCCGGTATGCCCCGCAGTATCACCACGATCCATCCCATCGCGGCCGGCGATATGTATGGCATTGATGGCATCGATCACATTGCCAAGAAAGGTCTGCTTAAGCGCGCAATTGCCGGTTCTTTTCCGAGTGGTCCGTCTTCCAGAGAGTCACCTCGCATCTGGCAAATGATTCACAATAATGAGGTGGAAGCGTATAACCTGCCCAGTGGCATCATCTTCCATATGCACAGAGAAGCCGCCGCAAAACGTCCCGGCGTCCTGACCAAGGTCGGTTGGGATACAGTCGTTGATCCGGTACATCGTGGCGGAAAGATGAATAGCAGCACCACGGAAGACATTGTGACGCGAGTTGAATTAGCCGGTGACGAATGGCTGTTCTTCAAGTCGATCCCGGTTGATGTCGCCATTATTCGAGCGACAACCGCCGATGAAAACGGCAACTTGTCGATGGAGCACGAAGGGGCCTACTTGGGCGCGCTGGATCAGGCTTTGGCGGCGCGCAATAACGGCGGAATCGTGATTGCGCAGGTAAAGCGCGTAGCCCCATATGGTAGTTTGCCACCTCAGTCCATTCGCGTGCCCGGTACGCTAATTGACCACATTGTTCTCGATCCTGAACAAATGCAGACGACGCAAACGCAGTATGAACCTGCTATCAGCGGCGAGTTGCGCCGCCCTATTACCAGCTTCTCCCCGGTGGAATGGGGCATGTCCAAAATCATTGCAAGACGTGCCGCCATGTCATTGCAGGAGGGCGAAATTGTTAATCTTGGCTTTGGCATCTCCGCGCTTGTGCCTTACGTTCTGCTGGAAGAAGGACTACATGGCGCGGTCACCTGGGCAATTGAACAAGGTGCGATCGGGGGGCTTCCCTTACAAGATTTTCAGTTTGGCTGCGCATCCAACCTCGAGGCCATTATTGCATCGCCGGATCAGTTTACTTTCTTCCAGGGCGGTGGTTTCGATCGCACGCTGCTGTCGTTTATGGAAGTGGACGCATCGGGCAGTGTGAATGTCTCTCGGCTAGCGTCCAAACCTCATGTAACCGCCGGCATTGGCGGGTTTATCGATATCACAGCGCGGGCCAGGCATATTGTCTTCAGCAGTTACTTCACGGCCGGCGGGCTCAAGCTGGAAATCGAAAATGGACAGCTTCGCATTCTTCAAGAGGGGCGCTTTAAGAAATTCGTTCCCAACATCGAAGAGGTAACATTCAGCGGCAATCGCGCGCGTGAGACTGGCCAGAAGGTGACCTACATCATGGAACGTTGCGTCATTGCATTGGAAGAGCAAGGTCTTACCGTGACCGAAATTGCGCCCGGCATACGCCTGGAAGAGGATGTGCTTAATCAAGCCAACGTAACGCTTCGAGTTAGTCCCAAGCTGCGGGAGATGGATGCGCGGCTTTTTTCACCCGACCTGATGCGACTGAAATTGGGAAGGCAAAAAGGCCTCTAATGAGCAAAATCAGCTTTGAGACCAATGGACATATCGCTCATATTCAGCTGAACCGTCCAGAAAAACTGAACGCAATTGATCGTGACATGCTCGACGAGTTGGCTGGAATAGTCGAGCAAGTTGACGGGAGTATCGAAGTGCGGGTGGTGATGATTCGCGGAGGCGGTGAACGCGCATTTAGTGTTGGCGCGGACATCAATGAGTGGTCTTCGCTTGCGCCCATTGATGTTTGGCGGCGCTGGATACGAGATGGGCATCGCTTGTTTGATCGTATCGCGGCCCTACGACAACCTGTCATCGCAGTTCTTAATGGCTTTACCTTGGGCGGCGGCTTAGAGCTTGCCTTGGCCGCCGATATTCGCCTCGCCGCAGAAAGGATTGAGCTCGGCTTTCCTGAAGTATCGATTGCGACGGTGCCGGGCTGGGGCGGCACACAACGCTTACCAGCCTTGATTGGCCAAGGTCGCGCAAAACAAATGATTTTTTCTGGACAAAGTATTTCGGCAGCCAGGGCCGAAGATTGGGGACTTGTCAACGAAGTCTTGCCACGCGATCAGCTGGATAGCCGCGCGGATGAACTGGCACAGCAGATTGCGGCAAATGCGCCTTTGGCCGTGCAATTCGCTAAACAAGCCATTGACGGCGGACTGCAGGTTTCAGCCGGCGTCACACTAGAAGCATATGCTGGCGCGCTCTCCGCCCATACACAAGATGCGAGAGAAGGCCTGGCATCATTTCGAGAAAAGCGTCCACCAGATTACTCGGGCGATTAGTCACTTTTCGAATTGCACGGCCCATGATGTCGTCCTTGGCTATCTCAGTCCACTGGAATTTGAACTGCTGACGACTTGACACAAATTGTGTCCATCGAAACGGGGCAAGTTCAGCGCGCTTCGTGGCGGCATTTATGCACAGCGAATTACCCAGCCAGGCATAGAGATAGGCAACAGAATGGTCGATCTGGCGAAGGAACAAGGTATTTCGCCAGCCCAGCTGGCCACACTCTGGGTGAAAGATCAGCCAGGAATTACCGCGCCTCTCATTGGTCCTCGCACCCTTGAACACCTTGAACACATGCCGCCTGTTTTAGATATGTCGCTAAGTGATAACTTGGCAGCGGCATGCGATGCGTTGGTGCCGCCGGGTAGCGCGGTTGCGAGCTTCTTCAATAGCGCCACCTGGATGAAACAGCGGGTGATCTGAACCGAAGCTGCATTTCCCAGCGATTTCCGCCGGCGTTTCTGCCCTATGCCAATCCGCTGGACCGCTTCAACTTCCTGCAATACATCCGCAACTGCGTCATCGTCGTAGAGCGTCACCCATCAACACACGCTCGAATCAATTGGGCTAAACGCAGAATCAATCGCCGTGATAATAAACGCGCTTGGCGGAGCTGCGGAAGATCAAGAATGTCAGAATCAGAATGACCAGAAACAGCAGCCAAGCCATCGCCGAGGCATATCCCATCTTGAAGTAAGCGAAGGCGTTGTTGAAGAGATAAAGCGAATAGAAGAGGGTCGAATCGCCAGGTCCGCCCTCGGTGATGACGTAGGCCTCGGTGAAATATTGAAAGGCGCCGATCAAGCCGACGATGGTGTTGAACAGAATAATGGGGCTGATCATGGGTACAGTCACATGTCTAAACTTACGCCATAAGCTCGCCCCATCCAGCGAAGCCACGTCATACAGCTCTTGAGGAACATCTTGCAGCGCCGCCAGATAAATCAGCATCATCCAGCCTGTTCCCCACATACTCATCATGATCAGCGCGGGTTTCGCCCAGGCGGGATCGGAAAACCAGCTGATGACCGGCAAGCCAAGCCCTGACATAATGACGCTGACGATGCCGTATTGCGGATGGAGCAGCCAGGTCCATACGATGCTGGTGGCGACAAGCGGCAAGATGCTGGGCAGGTAGAAAATCGTCCGGAAGAGGGCCAATCCCCGCACCTTCTGATTGAGCAGGATGGCCAGCGCCAAGGCGAGCATATTGCCCAGGGGCACCGCGAAGACCACAAAATACAGAGTATTCGAAAGCGCCTTAATGAAGAGCAGATCAAAAAAGAGCAGCTTTTCATAGTTGAACAAGCCGATAAATCGGGGAGAAGAAATCGGCGAGTAACGGGTCAAACTGTAATAGAACGAGGAGATGATCGGAAAAAGACTAAATGCCAGAAACCCTACTATCCAGGGTGAGATAAACACCAGACCGACGGCTATCTTCCGCAACTCGCGCCGATTCCAAGCGGAATGAGGACTCTTTCTCTTTCTCCCGGATGCGCCATCTGCCCCGGCGCCGATATGATGAGTCGCGCTCACAGTCTATCCCTTCAAGCCCGTCAGCGAAATGCCCTGGATGAAGACACCCTGCATAAAAAAGAAGATGATGATGATCGGCACCACGGCCATCGTCGATGCCGCCATCAAAACGCTGAAATCGGTAATGCCCTGCGAGTTATGGTAGAGAGCCAAACCTAAAGACATCGGGTACAGCGCGCGGTCGTTGAGGTAAATCAGCGGCCCAATAAAATCATTCCAGGACCAGATGAATTGGAACAAGGCCACAGTCGCCAACGCCGGTTTGCAGAGCGGCAAGATGATGCGCGTGAGCAATACCCATTCGGATCCGCCATCAATACGGGTCGCCTCGGACAGCTCCTTGGGTATGCCCAACATGAACTGCCGCAGCATAAAGATGAAGAAAGGGTGACCGAAATAGGCGGGCACAATTAGCGGCAGCCAGGTGTTCACCCAGCCCACCTTGCTGAAGGTGACAAATAAGGGAATCATCACGACATGATAGGGCAGCATCAGCGTGGACAGGACGAGCACGAAGACAGCATCCCGACCTTTCCAGTCCACGCGCGAGAAGCCGTAGGCGATCAAAGTATTCGAAATCAGCGCGCCCACGACCGCGGCAAAGGCAATCTGCAGCGAGTTGCCCAAATACTGCAGAAAGGGCTGTTCTTGCAACGCTCCGGGGTAATTGCTGAAGTCGAGTGGATTCGGAATCCAGATCGGCGGGTCGAGAAGGAGTTGGTCAATGGGCTTCAGCGATGTCGAGACCATCCAGAATAGCGGCAGAATGAAAGACGCGGACAATACGACCAGCAGGACAAATGACACGATGGAGTTAACGTTGGTTCGTTTGATGCCGGTTTTGGCGATCATTTATCGGTTCGCCGATTTATGCACAGGGTTCAATTACGGACGGAGCCACCACAGCTTCAACAGAATGTTAACATCAATGCGCGTGTGATGGCTCGTCAATGCCAGTTGCTATGTACTATGCGCGACACTTTCGCTCGCGCCTAGAACTGGCGATATTCGTTCTCCACTACTGTTTGAACTGCATCGAGCGCTTCCTGCGCCGTCTTTTCCAGCCGCAGAGCCTGATCGATTTCTGAGCTCAGCCGGTCCATGTAGAAATTAACCACCGGGATCATCGGCGTGGTCAAGCCGCGCGGGCTGCCCATGGTTTCGAAGAATGAGCGATAGTCGGGATGGTCATCGAAGAGAGCGGCGATCCTGGGCACTTCCAAGGCCTTAAGCGATCCGGTTGTCGTGGTCGGCGTATCTTTCCAGGCGGCGACGGTCGCCATGACGTTGGGATCGGTGATGCCGGACCAGAACTTGGCGAATTCATAGCCAGCCGCCGAGTTTGGCGCGCCCGACGGGATGATCTGGTAGTTGCCCCAGATCCAAGTGCCCCAACCGGTGGTGTCTTCCTCACCCGCCACCGGCGGCAAGTGTGTTATGCCCCAGCGGAAACCGTCGGCGGCAAAGCGGTGGAAGTCCCCGAGCTTCCAGGGACCGATGAGTTGCATCGAAAGACGCCCGGCGATGAAGGGATCTTGTGATCCGCCGCGCTCACCGGACAGCCCGGATGTGAAGCGCTGGAGCCGGTCGACGCCATAGCGCTCGCTGTGAGACATCATCCACTCGAGCGCGCGCACATTGTTGGGATCGTTGGCGGTGATCGTGTCCGACTCGGCATCATAGATCTGACCACCGAAATTTCCGAACCAGGCTCTAGCGAACGAAGGGGTCTGGCCAAGGTGCAGCAGACCTATGCGATCCAGATTGCCATCGGCGTCTTCGACCGTCAGCATGTCGGCCATTTCGTCAAGTTCTGCGATGGTACTTGGTCCAACGTCGGGGTCCAATCCCACTTCTTCGAAGTCCGTTTTGTTCCAGGCCAGATCGTAAACGCCGAAGCCGCTAGGGGTAGCGTAAAGCATGCCGTCAACGACGCCGCCGGCCAATGCGGGTGGCGTGAGGAACTCGGCGAATGCCTCCAGATCTTCCGGCGGTCCCAAATCGGCATAAGGCGTGATACCGCCAAGCGCGGCCAGCCCGGGAATCTCGTTGGAGCCAAAAAAGGTCGCGACGTCGGGCGGGTCGCCGGCTGCGATCGCGGCAGTCAAGCGCACGAGGAAATCGCTATAAGGTACGACCAGCGGCTCAACACGAATGGCGTCCTGGTGTTCATGGAACTGATCGACGATATCCTGAACGTAGTTTTCCCATTGCTCCGTCCAGCCATGCCAATAGGAAATGGTGACCGGATTTCCTTGCGCGAGCGCGCTTTGAAGCGGCAATTGGCTCAGCGCCAAGGCGCCTGTACCGCCCGCCATCGCCTTTAACATATCGCGGCGTGATAATCTTGTTTTCTTGTTTTCAGACATGAAAATTCTCCTAGTCAGATACATTTTGGCAAACAAAACTTGCACTGCCGTCTCCAGCTTTCTCTCTTATCTTCACCTCCTTTTCGGCGGCGTTTGCCCCCACCCCAAACCCCTCCCCGGCGGGTCAGTGTCTACGCGACCCCATAAAGAGGGAGGGGCATCAAAGACAGGGTCAATTGAAATCGTCGAATGACCAATGGTTATTCCAGCGCGCATCTATCTCCTCGCGCACGCGCTGATATCGGATATCGGTTGAGAGTCGAACGCGGTTGTCCGGCGAAACATTCGTCGTCGCCGCGTGGGTCGTGTAAGCGCCGTGCACCACCATGTCACCGGCTTCATAGTCGGCCATTAACCAGCGCGTATCCAAACGATCGGCGAGAGACGGCAAATCTTTGGTCAGCCAGCCATGCTTGCCCATATTCTTGTTGTAGGCGTTGATTCTTTCTTCCGGCGGCATATCGGCGTTACACGACGTGAATTCGGCTTCCTTGCGACGGCCGAAGTGGTGTGAATTCTCCAGATAGATCAAGCCGCCCATCGTATGCGGTATATCGCCAATCGGTATCCAGCTCGTGCAGACGCTGTCGGTGCCGGCGCGCAAATAAACCAGGTCGTAGTGCGCGCCGGTGGAAAGGGACTCACCGGGCCGAACGTGGCGCAAGAGTTTGCGTTTGTGCAGGTAGACGGGACCCTCAAGGAACGCCTCGTAAAATTGCCAGATTGGTTTGGCTAGACAGAAAGCTTCATAAGCAGCCCAGCGATGGGTTTCCAATTGCATCTTGCGGATCAGGTTCTTGTTTTCGTTCGCCCCATCATAGATCCCCTTTACGGGATCGGCATCGAGCCGGATCATACCGGTGTGCCGAAATGCTTCGAAGTAACGGCGTCGAAACGCGAGAACGTCGTCCCGGTCCAGAAGACCTTTGAGCCACAAGTAGCCTTGTTCGCGAAATTGCTCTTGAAGTGTCTTGATTGAGGTGCTCGCGTCAGACGGTGTCAACCGACCCATGCGATTTGGCCCGGTGGAAAGCGTGAAACCGTTACTTGTCAGTGGTACGCGCAGAGCAGCAGTGTCTTGCATCGTCACAACCTCTTATATTGCTATCGCCCAAAATATAACATCTGCCGCAAAAAAAACCGAAAATACGGCGTATTGCGCGACCTGATCAAGCGTGTCGCCGCTATAGCACGTCCCACACGACTTCAACCAAGCCCTTACGCATGCCATATAACTTGCGATGCAAGATGATCGTGCTGTCAGTGTAGCCCACGACAAAGTCCAGCACGTCGCCAACCTTAACCCGATCATCTGCTTGATCGAGCGTGATGATGCCGTGCTCGGCGGACGCCACATGGTTCTTGACGGCTTCCAAGCCGATTCCTCTGGGCTGAGCGTGCCAGACAGGCAGCGACTTGAAGCCGGCGTCGACAATAATCCGGTCAGGCGCTGGCCGACTGCTGACAATCGTCTGGACAAAAAGGCAGGGTGTTGTTTCAACGCCCCAGCTTTGATAAATGACATCGCAGAATATCGCGCCACCGGCCTGAATCTCGGTCATGCCCTTGATGAAAGGCGTCGTCTTGTAGGTCCCGCTCCCGCCACCGCTCACGATAGACACTTCGAGCCCGGCAGTTCGGCAGGATTCAGCGATCGTGACCAGCTGCCCGATCGCGCGTTCTATCTCGCGTTGGCGTTGCTCGGCGCCTCCCAGCCCAAGGGCGTGGCCTTCCCATGACATCACGCCGAATAGGCGAAGCCCCTCGCTGCGCTCAACCAATTGGGCGAGTTTGATCACCTCGGGCCCGGGTAGAAGCCCCGTACGATTCATGCCGGTATTGACATCAATCAAGATGACGATTTGCACATCACTTTGGCTTGCCGCCGCGCTCAGTTCCCTGACATTCTCCGCGCTGTCGACGATGACCTTGGCATCGGCCACGCGGCAAAGTTGCACCAAGCGCGAGATCTTGCGCTCACCGACCATTTCGTTAGCGATCAAGATGTCGTTGACACCGCTTTGCGCCATCGCTTCGGCTTCGCGGATCGTCGCGCAAGTCACCCCGATTGCGCCCGCCGCGATGGCTTGATGAGCGATAGCCGGCACGCGAACGCCTTTCATATGCGGCCGCCAATTCACATTGGCTGCGGCGAAGTGTCGCGCCAACTCTGCAATGTTGCTGTCCAGGGTATCAAGATCAACCCATAACGCCGGCGTATCCAGGTCGGCCTTCGCGCGTCCTACTTCACTCATGCATATGCTCCAACTTTTGCAATGGTCGTATGAGACATTTCCAGCATCCAGTCTACTTCATCACCATTCAAGCCAGTCCCCATTTGCTCGGGTCCAGCAAGCCCGGCTCATCGCAGCTCAGCAGCCTGAAGCGATCGATGATCGCTTTGCTCCACCGCGGGCTGCGCGTAACAGCCAAGCTCGCCTCCAGCTCGGCAACATTGCGGACGCCGACTAAAGCCGTGGCGATATCCTCTTGCGCCAAGACGAACTTTAGGGCGGCTTCTACACATGTCAATGACGGCGTAAGCGCGGCAGCTTCTTGCTTGACCGCGCTAGATTGCGCCTTAAGCGCCGCGAGACGCGCCGGCAAGTATTTCGCTCTCGAGCTGAGTGCGCCCTTCAGAAACACCGACCTCACAATAATGCCAACCCCCGCAGCTTTCGCCAAAGGAAACACCTCATCAGCCATTCGCTGATCCAGAATATTGAAGGCGACTTGAAGCGCGTCAATTCCCTGAGAGATAGCAATACGCGGCGCGACTGATCCATAGGTCGAAGCGCCGAAGTAGCGTGCCTTGCCTTGCGCCTGAAACCGCTTCAGCATACCTATGGCATCGCCGTTATCCAGCAAATCGACCGAAGCGCTGTGTAGCATCAACAGGTCCACGTGATCAGTTTGCAACAGCCGCAAGCTCGTGTGCAGCGACTCAATCATGTGCTGCGTAAGTTCTTGTCCCGTTAAGGTGACGCCGTCTTTATCGTGGCATGTTATCTTCGTCGCGACCAGCGCCTGTAACCGGCGATACCGTAGCGCCGCCCCCAGCACTTCTTCGCTGCGCCCGTACGCGCGCGCCGTATCAAGAAAGTTGATCCCACGGTCGATGGCGTGATAGACGAGTTCGAAGGCCTCGCTGTCAACAGGCGGCTCTACGCCCTTTGAGCCATTCGAATCCGCGCCTATCCCGTAGGGCATGCCCAGCGCAACCGTACCGAGCGACAACTCCGAGAGTTGCAAATCCGTTTTCCCCAGCTTGCGATATCGCATCAATGCCCTTCCGATCAGTGTCGGCGTGAAAAAGCATCCTTCTGCTGCAGCCTTAAGTCCAAATAGGCGTCTGACGCGGCGGCGCTAAAGCGGGCTGGCGAAAACGCCGCGATGTCTAATTCAGTTTCGCCCTTGGTTGCCAATTCAGCAAGCAACTTGCCGGCGACCGGATTGTAGCCAAAACCACCGGAATGAAAGGATGCGCCAACGAACAGACCCGGCAACTCAGGCACTGAACCCAATATCGGCTCTCCGTCCATGGCAAACGAGATTAGCCCGACCTTTTCGTCCTTAAACGCGTGCCGCTCGAGTAGGGGCAGAAGCGGCTTGACCTTGTCGCGCAGGTTGTCGCTGAAGCCGCTCGGAGCGCTGAGCCCCCCATGCGAAAGGCGACAGAAGGCGTAGCCAATTCCTGACGGTCGGGCGTTTCGCCACCGACAAGAATGCGATTGCCATTGGCAGGGCGCAAATAAGCCTCGTATGGATTGGCATTCACCGCCGGCAATTCTGTTGCTTTGGCCAAGGGCTCGGTCAAATACCGCTGATGCGCAAAAGACTTGATCGGCAATTGTTTCCCGACTTCAGCAAGCAGACGATTTGTCCAGCTATGCAATGTGCAGATGACCTGATCCGCTTCTATCAACTCGCCGTCAGCGCAAACGCCCGTGACTCTGTCGCGCTCCTTTTCGAAGCCCGTGATAGTCACGCCTTCACGGATCTGCACGCCAAGTTCGCGACATCTTTGCGCCAAGGCCGGTACGTAGTCATCCGGCTCACTATATCCGCCCAGCGGATCGTGAAGTCCAATCGCATCTTCTTTTGGTCTCAATGCCGGCCACCGGTGACGAATCTCTTCGGCGTCGATGATCTTATAAGGCACCTCGCAGGCGTCATAAAGCGGCAGCAGTTTCTCCCGCTCCGGCCAATCCGCCGGCGCAAACAGATTCAGGCAGCCCACCGCTTGATACTGATAGCCGTAGGCACTGAGCTCCTCAGAAAGCTCACGATAAAGACGGAGGCTGATCTTGCGCGCTTCGACTCCGGTCTTTGTCCAGAGGTGGCCCGTGATGATGCCGCCGGCGCGCGAGCTTGAGCCGTCGCCGACCGCCTGCTTTTCCAGCAGAGTCACGCTCGCCTCACCGCTCTTCGCCAGGTGATAGGCGGTACTCAGTCCTATGACGCCGCCGACGACGATGACGATATGTGTTGTCTTGGTTCCGCTCATAGCCGGTCCATTCTCGCCCCTGGCGCGAACCAGCTGAATGCGCTTTCCAGTCCGGCGACTGTGTCACCCGGCTTAATCATGCGACACCCGGTAGATCAAATTTCGAGTCTTCATCTGAACCACCCGCGAATAATGATTCACCGAGATGCTTTTGGTAAGCGGCGTTGGCGCCTGTAGTATGAACTCGGCCCAGTCATCGTTATTGAACGCGACATAAGCCAGGTGAAAGCTGTCGATCCAGCTGTCGCAATCCGCGATCAAGTCGGGGAAAAGGATTGGGCCCGTGTCCGTTTGATAAACCCATTCGCGTTCGTTGGCATTCATTGTCTTGATGGGGAAGTCGATTTCAACATCGAAACGGTCGTGCAAACCGTACGCGCAACGCCCTACCAGGATATCATCAGCAAGCGTTGCCTCGACAATCGCACACCTGCCATCCAGTCTTTGCGCCGGCACATTGCGCACATTGATATTGACGCGCTCGTAAGTATCGATAACGCGTCCGGATTGGCGTTCGGGCTGCTCTCCCAGTGACGCGGGATAGAGCATCACGCCTTTATTATTGCGGTCCCAACTCTTGAGTATCAGGAAAGACGCCGCCGACAAGATGATGCAGAAATCCGCGTTGGGCGTCGTCCACATGTCTCTGTCAACGCCGACATACTCGGTCTTGCACGATGCGCCGAGTACAAAAGTCTCGGCAGCGCCGGAATCGCGGTCCGTGATTTTGCAGGTGGACTCGATCTGAATCCGCGCATTGTTCAGCGTAAAGGGTGGCTTATGCGATGAGGTGAGGCTCTGTTTCAGATTCCAGTCAATGCGGAAGGTCAAGAATGATGCAGCAAAGTTTGGCACAATCACCAATTGATCTGCTTACTAAGAATAGTTGGTGAATAAGTGCTTATCGTGACCGGCGAAAGATTGTTCTCGAGAACATAAATCTGAGATATTCGATCTCGAAGACATTCGCCTATCCCTTGAGCGCGCCAACGGTTATCCCTTTGATAAAGTAGCTCTGGAAGAGCAAGAAAATCAGCAGCATGGGGATGAAGGCGAATGTTGCCCCCGCCATGCCAACGCCTATATCAATGCTGCCAACGCCCGATGCGGTCAGCTTGGCAACACCCACCGGCAGCGTCAGCCAGAGTTCATCGGTCGCCATCACCAGTTGCCACAGATAATCATTCCAGCCTGCCATAAAGGCGAAGATCGCGATAGCGCCGATGGCCGGCCGACTGAGCGGTATAACCACATGATAGAAGAGCTGTATTTCGCTGGCGCCGTCCATTTTGCCGGCTTCCAGCAGCTCATCGGGGATCGACTGCATATACTGCCGCATGAGGAAGACGCCAAATGGATAGACGAAATAAGGCGCAATCATCCCTTGGTAGCTATTGAACCATCCCAGATCCCTCATCAGCACAAACAATGGAATCATATAGATCTGCCGCGGCAGCATCATGGTCATCAAGATCAGCCAGAAGAAGATCGTCCGACCGGGGAATTGCTTCTTGCCAAAGGCGTATCCAGCACAGGCGCTGGTGATGACGCCGAAAATCGCGATGCCGCCAGCCACGATGAATGAATTCAGCAACCAGCGCATGGAGGGACGATCAATCAAAAGTCGTTCCCAATTGTCCAATACCGGGTTGCTGGGAATTAACTCCGGCGGATAAGCGAGCGCGACCCGCTGTATCTTGAAAGACCCGAGCAGCATCCAAACGATCGGAATAAGCAGAATGATTGCCAAGGCCACCACAATCGCCAGCGCCAGATAGCGCAGCCAACGCCTGACAGTGTATCGACGCCGCAAGGCATAGTCTTCGGGCATCAATCCCTTGCCGGCGTCAAATGCTGTCTGTGCTATAGTCCGCTTCTCTCATCAATCAATCCGCCGCCCGATTAGGTCACTTGCCTGTCAAACCGCTTGAACTGAAAAATTGCCAATACACTCACTATCGACAACAAAATGACCGCCATCGCCGAACCATATCCGAACTTCGATCCGATAATGCCGCTCACCCAGATGCGATAAACGATCGTCTGCGTCGCATTTGCCGGTCCACCGAGTGTCATGAGCTGAACGACCACAAAAACCTGGAAGACAGCAATCGTCAGGACCACGAGGACAAAGAGCATGGTCGGGCGTAACAAGGGAAGCGTGATCTTCCAGAACGCCTGCCAGGAGCTGGCGCCATCGATCTTCGCCGCATCGTAGAGCGGGTCCGGTATCGCGCCCAGCCCGGCGAGGAACAAAATCAAGGGTTGACCCAGGCTCCAGCTCAATACGACGATCGCGAGCGACAACAAGGCTGTATTCGTATGCGCCAACCAGCCGATCTTCTCACCAGCGTTCAAGAGATTGAGCAAGCCGAGCGACTCAAATATGTAATTCAGCAAGCCATATTCCTGGCTGTAGATGTACACCCACACCATCGCCAGGACGACGCCGGCCGATACCACCGGCATATAGAAGGCCGCCCTAAAGAAGGTCTGTTTGCGCTGGCTGAGCGGATAGATCAGCACCGCTACGAAGAGACAAATGATCATTGCCGCCGGCACAACGCCCAAGACAAAGAGAAAGGTATTCTTGATGGCTGTGGGGAAGACTGGGTCGCGCGTGAGCAGGTTGGTGTAGTTTTTGAGTCCGATGTACTTCCACTTGTCGCGATTGACCCCGGCCTTGTAGAAACTAAGCAGCAAACCTTGCACCAGCGGATATCCGGTAAAGGTCACGAAGGGAATCATCGCCGGGGCAATATACACATAGCCCCAGCGCCCCTCCCAAACCCTCTTTGATAATCTCTGCAGCATGACGATACCTGTTGCCTATCCGCTCCCCGCCGGCCGCGCTACGGCAAGCCTCACAAGGAATCGGCACAAAAGAGTTTAACAACTAAAGCATTTTCCGGCTTTTCACGAAAGTCGCGTTCCAATAAGGGCGAGCGATATTCGCCTGGTTGACGGCCGGGAAGACCGCCGGGCGGAAAGCAAAGCCCGCTATGATGTGGATAGCTTTGACGATTTTGCAGCCGGCTGGAATTGGAATCCGGATGTCCTTATCGTCTCTACGCCGACGAAATATCACATGCAATACTGTCTGGAAGCCGCCCGCGCAAAGAAGGATTTCTTCTGCGAAATCGCCCTATCCAACAGTCTTGACGGCGCCGATGAGTTGCTTGCGCTGGTTGACAGTCACAGGCTTGTCGCCGCTCTTGGCATCAACAATCCCTGTCACGCTGTCTGGCAAAAGGCAAAGGCCTGGCTGCACGAAGAAACTTTTGGCGCGCCACTCACCTATCAAATGTCCTTCGGCAACTACCTGCCCAACTGGCACCCCTGGGAGCCTTATCAGGATTTCTACGATGAGACTCAGATTATGGGCGTCATCGCGCAAGAACTTGGCACGCTCTACACAGTTTTGGGCACGCGGGTCAGCGAGATCTACGCGCAGACGCGACAATCCGGCGCTCTGGATATTGAGGGTCCCGACAATGTGCAAGTCTTGGCGCGCACCGTTGACGGCACGGCAGTTACCCTTCAGCTCGATCTCTTGCAAGACTTGCAAAATTACGAGTATCGAGTTGTCAGTGAAATGGGCGTGATTGAAGTCAGCTTGTTGCCACAAGCCTGTGCGCGGCGCTACCTGAATTCGGCCAGGCAATTCGAGCTGATGCATCCGCCCGCGGGCTATACACTTGAGCAAGCCTATATCGATGAATTTGCCTTATTCCTCGCTGCCTTGGATAGTCGAGAGGAGTGGTATCATTCCCTGAGCGATGGAATCCACATTCTCCGCTGCCTTGATGCGGTGCAGCAAAGCAGCCGTGATGGACAACGGGTAGCCATAAGCGATTGAAGGATCTTGTTATGAGTCTAACAGGCAGAACTGCGCTGGTCACCGGCGGCGGACGCGGCATCGGCAAGGGTTGCGCTCTGGAACTGGCGCGCCGCGGCGCAACAGTTATCATCAATGATCGACCCGCCAGCCCGGATCTGCCAGCAACAGTTGCCGAAGTCGAGGGGCTGGGCGGCAGCGCCATCGCCGTTGCGGAAGATGTCTTCAGCCGCCCGGGTTGTGAGTCCCTTCTAAGCCAAGCCTTGGCGCAGGTGGACGGGATTGACATTCTCGTGAGCAATCCCGCCTATAGCATCCGCGGAGAATTCCTGGACTATGACCCGGCAGTGTTTGAGCGTGTCATTCATTCGACCCTGATCGCCGGTTTTCACTTAAGCCAGTTGGTGGCCCGGCACATGGTAGAACGCGGCCAGGGCGGAAAGATGGTCTTCATCTCCAGCGTCCATGCCGCATTGCCGCTGCAAAACGCAATCGCCTACAACGCGGCCAAAGCCGGCCTGAATCACATGGCGCTGTCGATTGCCCGCGAGCTCGTGCCGCACAAGATTAATGTCAACGTCATCGAGCCCGGCTGGATCGATACACCGGGCGAACATGAAACTTTCGGCGCTGAGCATCTGGCGGAGCAAGGGCGGGCATTGCCCTGGAAGCGGCTGGGAACGCCCGCCGATATTGGCAATGCTGCCGCATTCTTGTCATCGGACGAGGCGGACTATATAACAGGAACCATTGTGCGCGTCGACGGCGGCTATGTGCACAAAGACGCCTAACGCGTTGTCGCGTCAATCGATCTGACCAACGCCCAAGTTGGCGGCGCGTCAGCGGAACATTCTTACACATTTGCAGCAATGAGGAGACAGATTTCATGAGGAAGAGCAAGGTTCTGGCGAAGTAGCGCAACAACGAGTTCGCTCGTTTCTGCGCAATGGGGCACGTTCTGCCTTTCTTCATCCGTTACGCCGCGCACTACCAATATGACGGCATCTGGCTTGATCTGGAGCATCGCAATATGGACACCCGCGAAGTCCAGCATTTGCTGGCGCTCTGCCATCTCTACGATATCGATTGCATGATCCGTCCGCCGACCGTGCAGCGCACGCGCCTTTACCGCTATCTGGAAGACGGCGCCGCCGGCTTGATGATTCCCTTTGTTTCCGACGCCGATATGGCGCGCCAGATCGTGGCAGCGACCAAGTATCCGCCACTCGGCAACCGGGGACTTGATGGCGCCGGCCTGGATTGCAGCTTCGGCGGCGACAGTTGGACGCCCAATAGCACCTACATCGCCGACGCCAACCGCGAAACCTTCATCGTCGCGCAGATTGAAACGCCGGAAGCTGTTGCTAAGGCGGAAGAGATCGCTGCCGTAGCCGGCATCGACGCTCTCTTTGTGGGACCGGGAGACTTGGGATTGCGCCTCGACGCCTATCCTGAAATCGGCATGACCATCGACGAGTCAGTCGCGCAAGTGGCGGCGGCGGCGGACAAACACAACAAAGTCTGGGCGAGAACCGCATCGTCGATCGAAGAAGTCGACCGCTATCGCCGACAAGGTTCGTTGATGATCCCTTTCGGGGGCGACTTTTCCCTGATGAACGTTTTGAAGGATGCCAGCGCCGAACTGGATCAAATGCTGGCCAAATAACTTCGCGGCGGCAGCGAGCCGGCTAACGCGCGAAGGCAATAATCCAAACACATTTGGCTATCGCAAAACGCGGTTTGTGAAATTGGAGTCGTCGGCCAGCGGCTGCCGAGCGCTTAGTCAGGCAGCCAGTCCGCGTAATTACTTTCGAGCAGTTGCTTGCAGGCTTGAAACTGCGCCTCGCAAAATCAGTGATACGGCGATAGCAATATGAGGGGCATCTCCTCGAATCCGCCCAGACGCACCCACAGTTTGTCGTAGGCGCCGTCTATTTTGCTTTCTCCCGCCAGTATCTTGAACAGATCCGCCAGCAAATCGTGGAAACCCCGCTGCATGACAAGCATGGAGGGAAAACCGCCAGCCAAAGCGGCGGCAAAATAGTCTCTCACTTTGTGCGGGCTGAGCGAGCCGAATGTCGTCAGTAAGGAGCATTCGCCATACAGGCTGCCCTGCAGAAAATTGCCCTCTCCCAGGAAGTGCTGCAGCTCACCGACTTCGCTGACCAATTCGCTCGCCCGTTTATGACCGCCACCTGTGTTCTTGGTAGCGACCAGATTGGGCAGGGCGTCAACCAGCGGGCGATAATCGGGGGCTTCCAGCACTCGGCCCGCCCGCGGCAAGTTGTAGTGCAAGAATCTCGCTGCGGGAAACGCGCCGCAGACATCGCGAAAAAGGGTCATGACTTCCGCATCAGTCAGCCGTCCCCACGATGGCAAGGCAATCTGAAACGCGCGGAAACCGCGTTCATAGGCGTATTGCAGTTTTTCCAGCACGAGCGGCGTCGACATGCCAATCAAGCCGACCATCGGATGGACGTCATCGCCGCGCGTCTCGTCGTAGAATATGTCGACGATGCGCCGGAACTGCGCCTGACTCACCGCATAACCTTCACCCGCAGTGCCAAAAATGTATAGATGATTGAAATGTTGCAATGTACTCTGTACCGAGCGCCTGAATACACCCTCCTGCAGTTGCCCGTTCTCGTCCCAGGGAATCTCACAGGAAACCAGAATCGCTCTCGGATAACGCGTCCCCGAGCCGCTCATGACAACACCCTTGTATCGGCGTGAATCGGCAGCTCGCCGGACATGTACTCCCGCTGCCAAAGCGCAACCGTTTGCTCGATGAACTGTTCAAGCGGCGTTTCGATGTTGTTCTTCGCCATCAACTCCGGCAGCCATCGGGTACCGAAAGCCACATGCTGCCGCTCGTCGGACATATCGTAGCTGACGTATTGCGCTGAAAGCTGATCGCCCGCCGCCTCATATTTGGCCAGGCTTTCGCGACGATGGGGAAAGGCATGCGCTTCATTGCCGCGCCTGAGCAGGCAGTACTGCGTCGCCGCGTCATATTGACTGCGCCATTCATAGATCCGCGTATTTTGCGGCACCGTCTTGTAATCCAGTCCATGCTTGCTCATCCATTGGATGCCCAGCAGACAATGTCGCGTCTCGTCATAGCAATGCCGTGCCGAGTCATAGACGAAGCGCCAGGGCATATCCGGCGAAAGATGGATGATCAGGGCAACTGTTTCCGCCGCTAACATTTCCTGGCTGTAATTCTCAAACTCAGCCAGACGGCGCGCCGCCTTTTCATCCTGTGTCCGCGATTCCGCATCGCCCCAGTGCTGCTGCAAAATCATGAACCGGTCGTCGCGCGCTGCTTTCTTCGGCGTTGAGAATGGCGCTCGAATGGCTGGTTTTTGTGGTTTCTTTGCGCGCGACGCGTCACCCGTGATGCCCCCGGCATGGGCGAGTAGATCGGCGATGTAGCGCTGCCAGGCGCCGGCAGGCTGCCCGGCGAATTCCTCTTCCGCCCAGGCCACCTGTTCCGCCTCATCCATCAGGATATGCTTTAGCGCGTAGAGCGTGGGCGCATCGCGATTGGCGAAAGTCTGCTGTAAATGCCAGCGATAGGCTTCTATCAGCGCCGGTAACGATAGCGACTTTCCCGCTCAAGTCCATCAAGTCATAAACACTGCGTTCCGATCCCTGCATTGCTCTCTCCCAGGCTAAATTTGGCAAGCAAATAGCTGATTTGCACTGTTGAAGAAAATGTCTTCGATCTGGCTATCACTCAGACGCGTCCGCCAGCATGCCAGACGCAAACTGCGGAGTGATTCCAAGCCGACCAGCACCGGTTTTAGCTCGGTGTGCTTTTCAGCCAGGTTCATCTCAGCGGCGTAAAACCAATGAAATGAATCGCCGATCGCGACGCAGCGACCATGAATGTGGCTGACGGGAAAGTCCGAACCATAGAGCAGGCGCTCATGACCCATGACATCAATGATGGCCTCGAAAGCGCCAGCTTCTGTCACCGCCGATGTATCGAAGAAAACATTGTCCAGACCGCGCAGGCTCTCAATGCCTTCGATGGTGTGCTAGGGATTAAAGCCGCGCCCGGCGTGCGCCAAAATCAAGCGCATATCCGGATAGCGCTCACAATAGCGCCGGATCGTCGCCTGATTGACCGGGTCAGCCAAGGCGCGGTCGCGCACCATATGCAAGGTGATGGACAGCCCCAGCTCACCGGCTAGCGCCACCTGATTTTCCGACAGATAGTTTTTTATCGGTGCCTGCCAACTTCTCTCGTAGCCGGTCGCCAACGTATGGTAGCACTTCTGCCAGACGAAACCACAGGTCTTCACGCGCTCGTAGATGGTCTCCGCCGCCAGGCCGGGCCAAATGATCATCTGCCCAAAGTCGCGCTCCCCCGGCGAATTGCGGATTTCCTCCGCGACGAAGTGGTTGTTTCGCTCTCGGTCGCCGCCAAATGCCAAGCCAAAGAATAGTCCGCCTCGTGTCCATCCATTGGGATGAATCCAGCCGATATAGTTGTAATAGCTGGCGAGATCCAGGCGCGCGGGCATATCCTGATAGCCGGCGGGCAGCGGATCAAAATGCTCATGGCAGAAGAGGTGCGCATGCGCGTCAAAGATTCGGTCGGGCAAGAAAGGCTCAACATCGCGAGCGATGAATTCACGATCGGCTTCCGTCAATGACCAGCGCGTCATATTAGGATTCCCAGGCTGAATACAGCAAGCGCGACCAGTTGCCGTACATGATGTTCTTGATGTCAGATTTAGCGTATCCGCGAGCGGCAAGTATCGCCGGCAGTTGCTGCAAATCAAGGATCGTATCGAGATCGCAGGGCGATTGTTCTCGGCCGAAGCCGCCTTCCAGATCAGTCCCAACGGCAGCGTGCCGGCTATTGCCCGCCAGCTGACAAACATGGTCGATATGATCAACAACGGTTTCGATGAGCACCGTTTCGTTGCTGCCGCCGAAAGTGAAACCCGGCTGCAGCATCCAGATATCAAAGGCGGCGCCGACCACCCCATCGCGCTCGATAATCAGTCTGAGCTGTTGGTCGCTAAACTGACGCTGATGCGGCGCCAACGCCCGACAATTGTTGTGGCTGGCCAACACCAAACCGTCATAAATCGCCACCGCCTCCCAGAATGCTTCATCAGAGAAGTGGGTGAGGTCAAGAAGCATGCCGAGCCGGCTCATTTCTTGCAGCAAGGGTTTGCCCAACTTGGTCAGTCCCAGCGCCGTACCAGTTCCGCCGGCGTAACGTCCGGGCCCATAGTGGGTCAAGCCCAGCAGGCGCAAACCCGCATCCCGCCAAGCCTCCAGTTGCGCCGGGTCACGAATCGGGTCAGCGCCTTCCATGCTGATCACAAAACCCAGCGGCGGTGATTCACCCGGCTTGGCGCCACTCGCTTCCCAGTTTTCCCATTCGTCGATATGCCGGCGCAGGCCGGGGCCGTCTTCTAATATCCGCACATGACCATCCAATTCCAAGCCGCGATAGTTGGCAAGTTGGCCCTGTGCCATGCCAAAGGCCTGCGCCTGTGATCCGTAATCGAGATGCTCGACCTGTTGACCAGTGGAACGTGAAATCAAGGTGACGAAGCTGACAGCGACCCTCCCCTCTCTCATCTCGGGCAAGGCAACCGTTCCCTGCGCGCGCCCTTTGCCCGGCGTGCTGAGTTCTGTAGCCCGGATCGTATACGCCGATTCCAGCAGATTTCGATTCTGCTGCAGGGCATTCATCGACAAGTCCAGATGGGCATCAATTATCAGCATCGCAAGATCCTCAGTGCTGGTGGTTAAAGCGACAAGCGCGCGAAATGAATATCCATCGCGTGCTGATCGCCGGCATGATAAACGACCATGACATCGCCGTTGTCAAGCGTCTCGGCATAGGGCAAGCCATACGACCAAATGCTCATATCGTCCAGCGTGCCGCTTATACCGCTTTTGTGTCTATCCCTTTCGCCGTGCGTGTATATGACAACTTCGCTCGCCGGGTCAAAGTCAGCGCAGGCATCAGCCGCGATTCTGGCGCAAATCGACCCGCTGCCAATGCGGTCGACGCTCGAATTGAACAGAGGCGCGCCAGGATGCGTCTCGCGGTCGATCCACAATGATGCCGCCAGCAGAAGCCTGTCCTCCATCTCGGTCAGATAACAAAGTCGAAATGAACTTGCCGCGCCCACTACTTGCGCTGCCGGAAAGTCGCTCCCTACTGGAGTACAATCGCGCCCGCCATCGGTCGATGGATAGAGCTCGACCCATTCATCGGCTGAATCTTTGTTGGACCCGCGCCTGCAGGTCATCAGGAGCCTGCCATCGCGGCACTGAAGCAGCGCCGGAAAGGTATACACGGCGCGGTCTGTCCCCGTCACACGATGTGTAATGACGCCGGAGTCGACGATTCTCATCGCAAATTGCCTTGCGCCACTGTCATCGAACCAGCCGGCGAAACGGTTCTTGCGTCAGGTCGCTGTCCAGGAGTTGATCCAGGTCGCCGGAGTCCAACCCGGCTTTGATCAAGGCGAATGCTTCGGCCGCGCAATTCGCCGTCTGCTCAATATCCTCCACGGTGTGCGCCAGGGTCGCTTTGAAGCTCATATTGCAATGAATGCCGCGGCGCGCCATTTCTTGAATGAAGATCGTGTTGACCACGCCGCGCAGGCTTTCGTCCGGCAATTCCACGTTGATGACAGGATTCCAGAACATGCCGCCGCAGGCGCCTGCCAAGCCGACACTGTGCAAAGCTTGATTCATGCGGTCGATCAGCACCGTCCCGATCTCCTCAAATCGCCCCGCGGAATTGCGCCGCTGCAGCTCGCGTATTGTCGTTAGGCTCGCCACCAGGCCAAGATTGTCGCTCCAATAAGAACTCGAAATGAACATCCGGCTCGCCGGTTCCATCACATCGCGCGAACCGACCACCGCGCCCATCGGATAGCCATTTGACATCGCTTTCGCCAACACGGTCATATCCGGCGTCACGCCGACGTATTCTTGCACGCCACCGATACGCGGCCGAAAGCCGCATGATACTTCGTCAAAGATCAGCACGACGCCATTTTCCCGCGCCAGCTGTTGCACGCCTTCCAGATAGCCCGGCGGTGGCATCTCCGAACGCAGGGGCTCCATCATGATGCCGGCAACGTTTCCCTTGTGCGCCTGCAGCAAGTCACGCAGTTGGGCAAGATCACCCCACACAAAAGGAATCGCGCTGCCTGCCAATTCTTTTGGCACGCCGATGGGCTCGATCCCGGCAAAGGGGAATTCTCCACTTTCGGGATCGACCAGATAATTGGCCGACTGATACCAATCATGCCAGCCGTGATAGCCACTGAATAGAATTACGTCCTTGCCGGTTGTGCCGCGGGCGATACGCGCCGCTACTGCATTCGCTTCGCCACCGCCTTTGGTGTAGCGCGCCATCTCTGAGCTGGGAATCACCTCGTTGAGCAACTCGGCAAGCTCAATCTCCAAGGCGCTATTGAGCGTGAAGATGCTGCCGCGGTCGATCTGCGCCTTCACGGCGCCGTCCACCGCATCGCCAGCATGTCCCAAGATGATCGCGCCTACTGCGTTGAGCCAGTCGATGTACTCATTTTCATCAACGTCGACGAAACGCGCGCCCTTTGCCGGCTGGCATAAATCGGGCTATTGCCATGCGCGAATTGGCTCGACCGCCGGCTTGGCAGTTGAGTCCGTCCGGGTATCAGTTCTTCCGCTCGCTTATAAGTCTCCAGTGATCGTGTGACGCGCTGTCCATCTCGCATGTGGGTCTCCAATGCATTAACTTTGGCTCTACCTTTGCACGAGGGCTCGAACGGTAAATCGCTGGAAGCGGTCCCGCGCCGACAGGCAACGGTTTGATATTTACGATGTCTTGCGCCGCTTCGACGATGCCATCAATCTGAAAAAGTTCACGAGAGCAAAGCCGACGGCGACGCTCGCGGCAATTGCCAACGGCTCGCCCCAAAGCAGCCGAGGCAGCAAGCTGGCTTATGCGTCCAATCCGGACAATTCCGTCACGCCGTCAAGCTGGAATCGAGTCTTGCGCTGTTCAGGGACTGCGCCTTATTACATGCACAAAGAGACGCAGCAGTTGTCGAGGCACAATCAAAGGCACGCGGACTCGACCAAGAATGCCGGGCGTCGTCTGCCTCCTTCGCGCTTCCCGCCAGCAATATTTGATTGGATATTCAATACAAAGTTTCTCTTATTGGATAAGCAGTGCAAGGGACCTTAGATTGGCCTCTTGCCAATTGGCTGAGTTATTTCAATGGAATCGCCGCTTTGTTTAACCTGCCGGGACTTTCAAGAAACTCGGGAGTGAACGGTGCTGGATTTTCCGCTAGTTGACACGCATCTCCTTGTTTGGGATCCGCAGCTTATTCGCTATTCCTGGTTGGATGACGTCCCCTTGCTGAACAAGCCCTATTTGCTGGAGTCCGCGGCGGTTGCAAAGTGAGGGGAGTGGTGAAACATGAGGACACGGCAACCAATAATCCTGTCTCAGGACATAATAGATGTAGGGGCGACGCTGTGAGTCGCCCACATTTTCGATTTTAATCCTGCCAATCTTTTGCAGCCAGGAAAAGACGCGGTACAATTGCTCACATGGATTGAGTATCGGATGGCCGCAATTATAACATCACCTCTTACCCGCCCCCCTGCCCCCGCGTCTTACGCTTAATTACAATCCCGCTAGTCTACAACGCCCTTACTGCCCTTCCCGCTGGCTGAGATTATTCATCATGTTATTTCCGCTGCTGTCAGCGCCGCTGGCGCAAGCCGCTTATTCACCACTCCCAAGTGGGCAGGAAGGTGCGCCTATGTAAAGAATGCGGCATTCTCTACCCCGATAGAAGTTTAGAAATGAAAGGTAACATGATGTTCAAGAAACTGTCACTATTTCTCGTATTCACACTGCTCTTCGCCGCATTCGGACCCGTATTGGCACAGGATGGTCCCTCGGGCGAAATCACGATCGATTTGCAGGGTTATTATCGGCCGGAGCAAGATCCTAAGACCGCAGCCCTGTCCGATGGCGTCGCAGCGGCGTACATGGAAATGAATCCCAATGCCACTATCAATCTCATTCCCGATCTTCCGTCGGGCACCAGCAGGGTGACCTGGCTGGCTTCGCGCATGGCGGCCGGTGAAACGCCGGATATCGCCTGAGATCAATTCTCCAGTCGCAATCGCAACATGGATTCCTGGTGGACGGCGCTGGACGAATACCGGGAAATGCCGAAGCCCTATATTCCCGAGGGTATCCCGGGCCACGAACGCTGGATCGATTCCTTCCCCGAATTCGTGATGAATCAGACAAACGCTCCTGACGGACACTGGTACCGGGATTCGCTCGACTGGGTAGAAACGGCGCTCTTTTACAATGTCGCCATGTTCGAAGAAGCCGGCGTTGAGGCGGATTGGGCCAACTGGGGCGAGTTCATCGCCGATATGAAGACCCTCCTGGATACACTGGGCGTGGAAGCTCTTGGCGTTTTTCACGCGGCGACCGACTGGTCGAACTGGCGCTGGGTGGACAGCATATTTTTCAGCGCCGTCTGGGCCGACATGAACACCGAATTCTACATGGACAAATACAACGAGCTGTATTCTGGCCCAGATTGGCGGGATTCTGCCTTACAATGGCGGGGGATGAACGGCGACGAGGTCGCCAAAGCGGTGATTGATGGCAAGCTGGACGCGAACGATGAGCGCATGGATACCTTCCTGCGCATCTCGAAACAGTTCTCCGAGATTCTGCCCATCGATTACATGGCCATCACCAGCCTGGATGACGTCATGCGGCTGTTCCTCAGCGAGCAGTTGGCGGTTTACTGGGGCGGCACCCGGAATAACAAGGAGATGGCCAGGTCTGCCACCTTTGAATATGGCTTGGCGTATTTACCGCCCTTTACCGAAGAGGACTTCGCCGGCGCGCCCGGTACAACCTATAGAGTGGGCGGTCCCAGCTCGAGCGGGCAGTATGGCATCCCGGCGTCTACGGCAGCGGGCGAAAACTTCGATCTTGCGATCGACTCTTTGAGGTGGATATCCGCGCCGCAGAACTTCGGACCGCTGGCTAAAAGCTTCGCCGCATTTATCCCGATGGTAGCCGGCACCGAAGTCGGTCCCGTCCTGGCTAACTTCCAGATGGTTGCCGCGCTGCCTGACCGTTTGGTCCGCGACCCCGACTCACGCCTGACGGTAGAATTCGGCAACGACTGGTCCAGGATCATGCAGGGTTACGTCCTGGGCGCGACCGATGATGAAACGACCAAGGAACTGTTGCAAGAAGCATTGATGAGCGGGGCTATGGCGATTTGCGAGCAGTTGGAATACGACTGGTGTCCATAGCTGCCTGTGAAGGCGCTTGCTTAGCCTGAAAAAGTGACATGCGTGAACCGGGGTCGGCGATTCGGCTCCGGTTCACACTGTGGAGGACAGAACGTTGAAGCATGAAACAGGCCGGAAAAACGGTGCCGGGACTGGATACCGGTCAGTTGCCAGCCGCTGGAAACCGGGCAAAGGGTTCGTACCGATCTATTTGCCCTTCCTGTGTCTGGTACCGGCGCTGCTACTGCTGATCTCGTTCCGCTACCTGCCGGCGCTATCGGCGATTTTCCATTCCTTCACGGTCTGGGATATTCCGCAACCCGGCGAATGGGTTGGATTGCAGCACTACCGCGCGCTGTTGGACGATCAGATCTTCCTGGAGTCGATATCCAATATTCTAAAATACATGGTGGGGCGGACCCTGCTCACGCTGGTCATGGCCTTTATCGGCGCCGAGCTGGTTTACAATTTGGCCAGCGTCCGCGCCCGCAGTTTTTGGCGTGTGGTCTTCACAATACCGATGGTGATTCCGATCACGGTCACTTTGCTGATCTGGCAACAGGTCTATGCCGGTCGTCAGGGCCTGCTGAATGAATTCCTGGTGGGCATTGGCGCCCTGGCTCGACCTCTTCCCTGGCTGGGGCGTCCCGATACCGCCATGCCAGCGCTGATTCTCGTTGGATTCCCGGCCGTGGCTGGATTTGGTTTCCTGATTATCCTGGCCGCCCTGCAAAATCTGCCATCCGAAGTGAATGATGCCGCGCTGATAGACGGCTGCAGCCGTTTGCGCCGCGTCTTCGCCATTGATCTGCCGGCCATTCGCGGTCCGCTGGCGCTCATCCTTATTTTGAGCATGAATTCGGGCATGCAAGAATTCGCGCCTATGCTGATAATGACACAAGGAGGTCCGATCACCTCCACCATGTCCCCGGCATACTATCTTTACACGCAGGGCTTCAATTACGGCAAACATGGCTACGCCTCGGCTATCGGGACGGTGCTATTGATGATGACCCTGGTGCTCAGCATGTTTGTTCTCAGGATTCGTTACCGGTGGGCTCACGATGTCGCAGTCTAAAGCGAAGTCTTCGTCTCGCGCCTGGCGCCGTGACTGGCCGCTGTGGGTCGCGCTGACCCTACTGGCGATCGTGACCTATATTCCCTTCGTTTTCACAGTCATCAACTCTTTCAAGATAAATGCGCAGTTTTTCACTGAGTTTTGGTTGCCCGCCCTGCCTCTTCATCCAGAGAATTACGCGCGCGCCTGGCCGGCGATGGGTAGAGCGATCTTCAACAGCTTCAGCTACTCCATACCGACTGTGGCTTTGACGCTGATTATTTCCGGTCTTGCCGGTTATGCCTTCGCCCGCTATCGCTTTCCGGGCAAGGAAATACTCTTCTTCGCCATCCTGGCGCTGATCATGATACCGGGCATCTTGCTGGTGATCCCCATGTTCAGCATTATCATTGACCTGAACTGGACCGATACCCTGCAGGGCGTCGTGCTGCCCTGGGTATCGGTGGAGATCGTGGTTGGCACCTTCCTCATGCGGACTTTCTTTGAGACGCTGCCGCAAGAGTATTTCGAGGCGGCGCGGCTGGACGGCGCCAACGAACTCGCGCTGCTCGTTCGTATCGCCGCGCCCCTGGCGATACCGGCTTTGAGCACGCTCGGCATCTTGAATCTGCTCTTCACCTGGAACGACATCATCTGGCCGCTGGTGGCCATTTTTGATAGCGATCGCTTTCCTGTATCCATCGGCGTCTTGACGTTCAGCGGTCAATATGGCACGGACTACGGCATCACATTCGCCAGCTATGTCATCGCGTCGCTTCCGCTGATCATCATCTTCGCCTTTACCTCCCGGCGTTTCATGGATGGCTTGGCCGGGGGATTGAGCATTTAGTCGTAACAGTCACGAGGAAGGATGAGTGGTGGGATTCGATCTGCTGGTGGTTACTTGCTTATTCATTTTTTCCTCGCTTTGCAGTAATAAAAGTCTCACACCACGCCGTCCACCGCTAAGTTCGGACTATCGAGGTGACAGCGGAGGAAACCCTTCTTGTTTAACCAGGAGAGATTGATAAGCCCGAGCCACACTGCGACAGGGGCGGGAAAGACTCCGGGGCTTGAAGAATCAGGTTAAGAGGCTAGCGCCTGGTCCGCCCCACGTTGAGACGTGAATGGTAGCGGTGCCGTTTCAACGTCCTAGCGCGCGTTTCAATTCCAGCACATCATCTGTGATGATGCCATCGACGGGTGACGCCAGCAAGTTTTCCAGTATAGGTGGACTTGAGTCTTGGTCGGCAATGGAGGACAAGACATGGTAGCCCAAGTCGTGCATATGCTTGATGCGTTTGGCATCAACCTGGCTTGCATTGAAAAATACAAAGCGCTTGCCAGGTCTTGTGAGCGGCTCAGCGTTGTCCCATTCTGATGAAGCGAGTGGAACATGTTCGAAATCCAAGGTCATTACGTCCGGATTGATAGCGTTGATGGTTTGAAGCGCTGCGCTGTTTCGGGAAATGACCAGGACATCAGCGAGACGCCGGGAGGCTTCAATAGCTTGCACCAGTAATTGCTCTATACCCGCATAGCGATCAGAACCATACTTTAAATCAACGACGATTCCCACGCTGTCAGCACTTAGATCAAAGACTTGCGAAAGTGTGGGGATTCTTTCGCCGCAATGCATTGGTCCCATCCAAAAGCCTGCATCTAACGTTAACAACTCTTCCAGTGAAAACTGGTCGACTCTGCCTGTCCCATTTGTTGTACGGTCGAGGGTGGCATCGTGGATGACGACAAGCTGTTTGTCAGCAGACAGATGAAGATCGATTTCTAGCAGATCGGCCCCGTGGCCTATAGCAGCCGAGTAGCTCTTCATGGTATTCTCCGGCGCTTCAAAAGGAACGCCCCGATGGGCAATAATCCATGGTCGCGCGTGACTCAGTAGCATTTTGCTTTGTCCTTTATCTATCAACCCTGACGTCCGTGACGTCCCGCAGCCAATCGCCTAGTGTGCCAACTGCCATGGTCAGCAACATCAGGAAAATACTCGGCGTCAGAGCGATCCAGGCTGCATTGTTCAAGTTTCCTCGCCCCGCGTTAATCATGTTACCCCAGGATGGGGTCGTTGGCGGTACACCAATGCCGAGAAAACTCAAGCCGCTTTCCAACAAGATTATTCTGGCGAGGCTGAGCGTAGCGATAACCAGAATGGGAGACAAAACATTCGGCAGGAGATGTCTTCTCATAATGTGAAAGGAGGATGCGCCCAGCGCTTGTGCCGCGATGGTAAATTCACGTCTTCGCAGCGAGAGCAAATTGCCGCGTACGACACGCGCATAGAAGGGCCAGGCGGATAGTGCCGCAATCCCAATCAGTACGATCAGGGAATTCCCCAGGATCAGCGCCACAGCGATCGCCAGCAAAATAAACGGCAGCGACAGCTGAACGTCAATAAGGTACATAATGAGATGATCGAAGCCACCCCGCACATAGCCGCTGACCAGCCCCAAAGATGTTCCGATCACAAGTCCAACGACCGAAGCCACGACGCCAATTGAGAGTGACACTCGCCCACCGTGCAGCGTCCGGCTCAAGACATCGCGTCCGATGCGGTCCGTTCCGAATGGATGAGACCAGGCCCCCTCTCCTTCCACCCAGGCCGGTGGCGCCAGGCGACTGCGAAGGTCTATGGCATTGGGGTCGTATGGCGACAGTGTGTCCGCAAAAGCGCTCATCAACGCGATAACGATCAACATAACCACACTAAGATTGACTGCGCGGTTACTGTTATTTTGCCACCACAAGGCAAACCGGCGCGCGTCGCTAATGCGATCAGCTTTCCATTTGTGTTTGACAGAAGACATAGTTGCCGACCTCATAGTTCTGCCATCGCTTTACTCACGGATACGAGGATCAAGAAGGACGTAAAGAGCGTCAATAGCCAGATTTACCGTAGAAAAGGCAAGAGCCGAGAGAAGTACGATAGCCTGAACAATCGGATAATCTCGGCTCCCGATAGACTGTACCGCCAGCCAGCCGATGCCGGGCCAGGAAAACACGGTTTCAACAATTGCCGAACCGCTGATAATGCCCGCAATTTGCAGACCTATAATGGTCACAATCGGGATAAGCGCATTGCGCAGCGCATGAACCACAATCACTCTCGACGATGACAAACCCTTGGCGTATGCCGTCTGGATATATGTCTCGTTCAGAACCTCTAACATGGAGGAACGCGTCAACCGTATAAGAATGGTCAGCGGATATATGGTGAGCGCGATCGTCGGCAGTACAAGATTACTCAGATCGCCCCGCCCGAAAGTCGGGAATAAGCGCAAGTTCACGCTGAAGGTGAAAATCAACAAGATCCCAACGATGAAGACGGGCAGTGAGTGACCAAGCAGGCTCAGTGTCATGATCGTACGATCAACGATACTGTTGCGTTTAAGCGCCGCCACCATGCCAAGAGGCACCGAAAGCAGTAGCGACAGCAGGAATGCAGGAATACCCAATTCTATCGTCGCCGGAATGCGTTCAACGATGACTTCGCTCACCGGGCGTCCGGATGCAATTGAATTGCCCAGATTTCCTTGCAGCACGTTGCCTAAGTAGATTGCATATTGCACAGGAATTGGTTGGTCCAAGCCCAAAGCTACCCGCATATAGTGAAAATCTTCGGCCGGTGCGGTCAAAGGAAGCAACAATTTTGCCGGATCGCCTTGCAATCTTCCTAGCACAAATGTCAGCGATACCACACCCCACAATGTCAACATTGTGCGCGCAATACGAAGAACAAGTCCCCTCATGACAATGAGCCTCAAGAGCTTGCTGCGGTACGGAAGAGATACCGCAGCAAGCGTAGCAGAAGACGACCCAAGGCGTAGGGTTAGTTAGAGAAGCTCAGGTTATCCGGTCGAAGATCCATGATAAAGCCCGGACCCGGCTGCCAGTCGAGCGCATCACTGTAGGCGTATATGTCAATGTTGCGGTAGATTGGAGCGGCGGGCACGTCAGCGTCAAGGATTGCCTTCAGGCTCTGCAATCCCGCGTAACGTTCATCAACATCAACCGACTGTGCAATGGAAGCAAAAAGCTCATCGTATTCAGGCGGAGGTTGATAATAGTTGGGACGCCAGATGTTCTCTACCGCCCAGGTCTGGAACAACTGTTGCCCATCCCCGGCGCCAGTGAACTGCTGCAGATTGGTCATGATATCACCGGCGAAGTAAAGATCCAAAAACGCGGACCCTTCCATCGGCTCGTAATTGATGTTCAGTCCGATGTCTTCCCACATTTGCGCCATGACAGGCATAATGACATCGGTATTGGCATAGTAGCCGGCCGTTGCCTGGAAATTGATCGCTGTCCCGTCATAGTCGCTGTTGGCGACCAATTCGCGCGCTTGATCAGGATCATATTTGAAGCCCGCAGAGTCCGGATCATGACCAAAGGCGCCCGGAAACATGTAGTCCGCTGGAACTGTGGTCAATCCCTGCCAGAGTTCGTCCACAATCAGTTCGCGATCAATGGCGAGGGACATCGCACGACGGATATTTACATCGGCAGTCGGCCCCTTCACCGTGTTGAAATTGACCACCATGTGATTGTTCGTCTCTGAACTGGCGACAATAAGACCGCCAATGGATTGAATGGCTTCAAGCTGATCAACCGGCACCTGCGAAATCAGATCCACATCGCCGGATTGCAGGGCCGCGATACGAGTTGCATCCTCGGTGATAAAACGCACCACAATATCGTTTGCTGCCGGCACGCCTCCCCAATACTCGTCGTGCCGCTGCAAGACCAAACGGTCGCCCGAGACGAATTCCACAATCTTGTATGGACCTGCACCCAAAGGCTGAGACATGCGCGCGGCGTCATCCATGGCTTCGGTTGAGGCACGGGGCACAATACTTGCCCAATAGCTGGCGACGCGGAGCGGGAGCAGCGGATCCAGGTTGACTGACGTAATCGTAACCTCCATATCACCGGTGGCTTCAATACCGCTGACGAAGCGCTGCAGATCCCGTCCAAAATTGGAGGACTCATTTTCAGGGTCGAGCAGGCGCTCAAAGCTGTAAATGACATCATCCGCTGTCATTGTCGTTCCGTCATGAAAGACAACACCTTCTCGCAGCGCGAAACGCCACTCTAGCCCGTCATTTTCATACGAAGTTGCCAGCACGGGCTTAAGCTCGCCGGAATGACCGGTTAGCAACAATGTGTCATGAAACAATCCATAGGTTCGTATCCCGATAACGTTTGGACCGATAGCGGTGTGAACATCCATCGATTCCAGGACAGAATTTAGGCCGATTGTGATAGTGCGCTCAGATTGCGCCGATGCGGGCGCCAACCAAGCGGTGCTTAGCAGAAACATTGCCAGCACTATGACAAACACCCTGGCGAAGCGCAGATATTGCCGTGCAAAATGTAGGCTGTTCATTACTCCTCCTCCATCAGTTCATTAACTTGACTAAAATAGATGCGGGTATCGTTGAGATTAGCCTGGTTGTGGCAGTCCTCATGCCAACACTAATCTTGCCTCTCTCACCGATATCAAGTATTATATCGTGAAAAAACGTTTTCTCAAAAACGTTTTCTCATTTAGCGATATCAACTGTCTCCGGGACTATGCAAAAGAAAAATGAATTATACTCATCATGGGATTTACTGCGCGTCACAAGCACCATGTGCCGGATATGAAGGATCAGATTAATGGTTCGTAGATCAACCGTGGGCATTCGGGATATTGCTGAAGAGGCCAGCGTCTCGATTGGTACGGTATCCAAGATACTGAACAACAAAACTGATGGCGTGCGCATAGGCGATGACACGCGCGGGCGAGTCATTGAGGTTGCCCGGCGTTTAGGCTATCAGGCGAATCCCTTCGCATCAGCGTTGCGTTCTAATCGCACCGGTATCATCGGCGCTGTAAATCTCAACCCCGGCGGAGCGTTCATGGGTCGGCTGGGCATGCAAGTACAACTCGCCGCTCAGCAGCATGACATTGAACTTTTTATTGGCACGATGAAATCCGGGGCTGACAGCGTCGAAGCCCAACTGACGATTCTCCAAGGTCGGCTGTTCGATGGTGTTTTATTGCTCGGCGATATGCCGAACTACCGGGATGTGGCGCGTAACCTAAAAGACATGGACAAACCCCTAGTTTCTGTTGCGGCGGGAACTTATGTAGAGGGTCCCATGGTACACACTGATGAAGTGCTTGGGATCCAAATGATACTTGATTACCTGACGGACCTGGGACACGAGAAAATCGCCTTTATGGGCAGCCTTGCATGGCCCTTGGTTCGAGCAAGGCTGCACATTTTCCGTGAAAATATGGCGGCTAAAGGTTTGTCCATTCCTCCGGAATATGTCTCCGGGTTGGAAAACTATCCCTACCAACCGGGGGATATCGACGCCGTAGAACGACTACACCGGATTGCGGTTGAGCACTCCAAAGCCTTGCTGCAACTACCGGAGCGGCCTACGGCCATCGTCGGCGCCACAGACGGTTTTGCCCTCGGCGCGCTCAAGGGCGCGGCACAACTCGGATTGCGTGTTCCTCTTGATGTATCCGTAACGGGTTTTGACGGCATTGAAGAAGGCTTTATCAATCATCCGGAACTGACGACAATACTGCGTCCCATCGACAGAGTCGCTGCCGAGGCGATAAACTTACTACTTGCCCTCATTGACACGCCCGATGATCCCGCGCTGCAAAAACGTATCCTGATCGAGCCGGATCTTATTGTGCGTGATTCTTGCGCGCCTCCCTGGCAAAGTACCTGATTACGATGCCAAATGGCACGACCCCTCGACTAAAGCCACCACATCAGCTAGGGCAAGCAGGCTCATGTCCCACTCTTCTTTACGGTTGGGGACCATCGTTCACTAAGTCCTCGGTCGTATCAGTACTGATCTGAGCTTTGAGTGCCACCGCCACAGTGTACGGACAAATCTTAATAAACGTCCTCAGCCGCGTATCAGGCGCTTTGTCAAACGATTCCGGCGCGGGAAGCATGGGTGCTGTGCTCGGAGAATGATGAACGACAAGAACAGGAGCCAACACCTCCGAAGTCGGCGTAGAACTGCGGCAAACAGGTTAGCTTTCTTAATGTGTGTATCAAACGTCGTGAGGGTAGATGGACCGCTATCACCGATACGTGGGGTGCTGCACCAGCCAGTCTTCGCGCAGCGCAATCGCCATGAACTCGGTGGGCCTGACGATAAGGTCGTGTTGGATGGCAGCCATCTGTTCAGGCGAATAATCACCTGCACGGTCCAGGAACACGAGCAGTAACAGGTAGGTGGACCCAATAATGTGAGTCACGGACAATTCTAGCGGCACTGGACTCGAGTCTCGTTTTTCATAGCGCCCAAGGACGAACTCGGCCAATGCTTCGAATACCACCTGACGCGCGGGGTGCGTCTTTGGCAGGGCTACATACAAGCGATAAAGCGATTGATGCTCGTTGATGAAGTTCCAGATCGCAAGCGTTTCAGCGCTAAGCGTCTCTTGCTCGTCGATCAGCTGCAGCATGTCTGTCGTCACCACAGTAAACATGTCTGCCGTCAACTCTTCCAAGCTCTTGTAGTGACGAAAAAACGTCGCATAACTGACACCGGCATGCAGTGTCACGGCCCGTATCGTAAGATTTTCGTAGCCGCGCTCCAGCGTCAGGGCGATGAGGGCATCCTGCAGCGCCTTGCGCGTGCGAACGATGCGTTGATCCAGCTTTCCCATTACGCCATAAGATAACGTAAATCGGCCGCTTCGTCTATCACCATAGGTAGCAAGAGATATTACCCGATTATCATACAAGCACTCAATTCATAGCGGTACAAGTCTTGCAGCGGAGGTAGGTAGAGGGTTCCATCGGGTCGCCATAAACGTACAGACGGCGGAAGACGGCTGGCAAGCCGACCATCCATGGGCGCTGCACGTGGCCGTCAATATCGCTGTTATCCCATGCGCGCGGGCTCCGTGGTTCAACCATGATCAGGGGCGCCAGGACCTGAGCGCCATCGCGCCACAGCGGTCTCGCTGTGCTAGCCGCCCGTTGCGAGACCAACTGCGTCTCATCAAACGTCCGGATTCTGCTCCACCCAGCCGCTACTGGCGAATTCCCTGTCTTGAAGGTGAAATGTATGACCGACCAGCGTAAGCTCGCGCGCGTAGATGTGCGCCTCTTGACAGTCGAGCCGAGACCGGGCGTGGTCAACTAATTCGCCGTTGAGTTTTCTCATCGGCGCAATTGCCTTTGCCGCGCCGATCTCCAGGATTCGCTTCAATCCCAGATGCTGGCCATCTGCCAGGCATCGAGCCGATTCAGCGTCGCTGCCCGCCCCTGCGCCCGCAATGAGACGCCGAGGCTGTCTTCCCTCGCCGGATAAATACGCACCGCGACACACTGTTTGCCATTGACGAACACCTCCACCACGCTGCGGTCGATGAAGACCCGCAATTGCAGCGGCTCATCGTCTTGGAGATATACCGGCGCGGTTTCCGGCGCTCGCGAAAGCGCTTCCGGATTCGTCGAACTGTAGGATGTATCGATTGAGATCATGCTTTCGTAACGCGCGGGCAAGTGCTGCATCGCTGCCGAGCTGGCATTCATTGCCTGCGTCGTCGACATTCGCTGACGATAACGATTGCCCCGATGCTTGTAAAACGCGATCCGCGTAAATTCCTCTCGATTTGGCGAACGCAGCACGTTCAATTCCACCAGCGGGGCGCCCGCGGGATCGAGCTCTAGCGCGAGTTCCATCGCATTGCCTCGTACGCCGTCCAGGACGATTTCTTCGTTGGCCGGCAACGTCATCGGCGCGACTTGCTGATGACCATAGCGCAGCGACTCGATATCGCCGGCGGGTTCCATCAATAGACGATCGTCCTCGTCCAGAGTGAGCAGACGCGGCAAGGTCATTATCTGGTTCCAGCCGCGCGTGGGTATGCCCTGATTCATATTGAAAATGACGATGACGCCGCCCTCCCCGTCCGGTGCAGCCGAGGGCGCGTGAACACCGGAAGGCGTCGATGGACCGAAGTTGAACAATCCGCCATCGGTGACAACGAATTTGTCGCGCGCTGTATCGTAGTCGCCCAACAGGTACTGCCCGCCGGTCATGTGGCTGTACATGAGGAAAATGTGTTTGTCAGCCCCAATCGGCCAGAAATAGGGACAAGCGCCATCATCGCCAACGACCGTGAATTGATCGTCCTCAATGAATGGATGGAGGTAGACCCAGTGTTCCAAATCGCGCGAGCGAAAGAGAAAATTGGCGCGTACCTGCCTGTTGGCCGGTCCCCTGGGCAACCATCCGCCGGATAGCGCATAGTAGAAGTCGCCCTTCTTCCAGATGCAGGGGTCAAAGATGCTATAGGGAGCCGGCGGATCGCTGGGTTCCGGTATCGGGATCACAGCGCCGTCGCCGACTTTCTCCCAATTGAGCAAGAGTGGATCGGATGAGAGCGCCACCATATTGCCGAGCTTGATACCGTGGTAAATGGCGATGACACGGTCGTCTTCCACCAATGCCGTGCCGGAATAACAGCATTCTTCCGGATCAGGATAAATGGCGTAGGGCAGATCGCGCCAGTGAATCAGGTCGTCGCTTACCGCGTGTCCCCAATGCTGACGGTTATCCTCGGGTGGGTAACCCTGATAAAAGAGGTGCCAGCGCCCATCCCAGAAGCAGAAGCCGTTGGGGTCGTTCAGGGTGCTCTCCGGGCTGACGAAGTGATAGAGCGGCCGATGCGGGTCGCTCGCCAATTGGCGGCGTGAGTCAGCAAAGCGCTGCATCATGGGGTTGGTCTCGAGTTGCGCCTCCTGCTCAGCCAGAGCATCGGCGAACTGATATTGAGGTACTTTCGAACGGTAATCCGGTTTGCTGTTAGCGTTCACAATTTTCTCATTCCTGTCTCTTCTTAACAATTAAAACGAATATCCGGCTTGATTCTGCACACGCCTAACGCGTCGTGTAGCCGCCATCGACCACGATGCCGCTGCCGGTGATATAACTGGCGTCATCCGATGCCAGGAAAGCGGCGACGCTCGCGATCTCTTCCGGCTGGCCGATTCGTCCCATGGGCACCTGACGCAGGAAGGCTTCGTTCACGCCAGCGGGCACCTCCTGCAGCGCGGGCGTCTCTATTGAACCCGGCAGGATGGCAACGACCCTCACTTGGGGGGCCAGCTCCAGCGCGAGCGCTCGCGTCAACGACAGTACGCCGCCCTTTGCCGCCTGATAAGCCGCGCTACCGGCGAAACCGACGATACTATGCACGGAGGCGGTAATCAAAATCACACCTGCTTCGCTTTTGAGCAAATGCGGTATCGCCAGCTTGGAGCCCTTCCATACCGCACGCAGAGTCACCGCCAGCGTGCGATCCCAGCCATCGTCCGAGACATCGACGGCAGCGCCGGGCTCATTCCAGAAAGCATTGCTATACAGTATATCCAGGCCGCCATAGGTCTGCAGGGCGGCGTCAATCATACGCTGCAGGTCGCGTTCCCGGCTAACATCAGTCTCGACGAAGGTGGCTACACCGCCGGCAGCTGTGATCTCATCGGCGCAGGAATTGCCAGCCGCGCGATTCACATCCGCGATAACAACAGCGGCACCTTCTGAGGCAAATCGCAGGGCGGTCGCTCGGCCAATGCCCGATGCCGCACCCGTGATAATCGCCACCTTGTCCGTCAATCGCCTCATGGTCTTGTGCTCGTCACAGGTCCTCAATGTGGCTGGAAACGCCAGCCAGCGCCATCCGCTCGCACAGTGCCCACACCGGGAAAGGGAAAGTGGAAACCGTGGATCAGCGCATTCTCCGCCACGGCCCGCCGCAGCAGCATGCGCCGAGATTCGATGCCCACATCCGCCAATTCATCCCAAGCCGGGTGCCAGGTCGTCCGCTCAATGTGAATGGGAAGGTCCATCGTATCAGCGACGCAGATCAGACAGCTATCAGCGGACGTGACCGCGACGGAAATATGATTTCGTGTGTGACCGGGTGTCGGAATCGTGCGGATGCCCGGCACGATCTCATCGCCCGCCTCGATCAACTTCAGCTGCCCTTGAACCGCCAGCAGGCACTCGCGGGCGAATCTGATATCCTCAATGACGCTGGAATCCATCGTGTCGATGTCTGCGCTTTTCGCCCAGTATTCCCATTCGCCGCGCACCATGATATGTCGCGCATTAGGAAAGACCATTTCGCCATGGTGATCCACCCCGCCGCAGACGTGATCGCGATGCCCGTGCGTGAGCACGATAATATCCATGTCGGCCGGCTGATAACCTGCCAGCGCCAGACCGGGCACTAGCTGACCGAGGTGCGGATCAAAAGCGGGACCGCCACCGCTATCGATAAGAACGCGCTCGTTCCCAGTGTCAATCAGCAGACAGTTGCATTGCAGTTCGTAATAATCGGGGGACATGGCGTGTTGCTGCAGCGCTTGCGCCAGTTCGTCCGCCGATGAGCCGGCGAAAAACGTCGGCAGCAAATCCGCATCAATCGGCTGCATACCATCGCTGATGGATACGCATTGGAAGTCCCCTACTGCAAATCGAAAGACCATCTCTTCCAAGGCACGCTCCAATACAATGAGGCGCTCAGGGCAGTTGCTCTCTCAAGATACCATTGCCTTGCACACCCAGCAAAACGGCGTTGTCCAGCACAAGCATCGCGGTGGGGGTACCCTTAACCCGCACTACCGTTTGCCAGGTCCGCCCGGAATCACCCGACCGGCACAAACCGTCGTCCACGAGCGCATACAGCGTGCAACTCCCTGCCGCAGTCTCGACCATCTGCAGCTGATTTACCGCGGGGGCAATCGCCCGCGCGTCCAGTCGCTGCCAGTTCTCAGCTGTATGACATGAGACGTGCAGACCGTTCCCTTCCGTGCCAGCGAAGATCTTCGTGTCGCCCGCAGCTTCACTGGAAGAATATGCCAGACATAAGATCGGCGCCAGGTCGGTCGGGAAATCTGTGACACGCCAGGCGCGCCCGCCGTTGCTGCTGCGATACAGGCCCGTTTCCGTGCCAGCGAAAACCGTCTCATCGTCGCGCCAATGCGGCGAAATCGCCAGGCAGAGCACATGCAGGTCGAAGAGGCCAAAATTCCACGGCTGCCAGCGGACAGCACGATCGCTTGACGAAAAAACGCCATCTTCCAGCGTACCTGCGAGAAGGACCCCGTCACGTTCAAAGTCAGGCGAGACCACCAGGCTGGAGAAGACAGGCGGCGGCGCGGGAAAACCGGTCGTGAACCAGGTATCGCCACCGTCACTGGAGCGCAGGATGCCGCCCTTCACTGCCGCGAAGACCGAACGATCCCTGTCGAAACCAGGAGAGACCGCCACCGCTGTCGTTACTTGCTCGTCGGAAACGCGCAACAACTTCCAGCTGCAACCGCCGTCGATCGAGCGATACAACCCGCTGCTGCAGGCCGCGAAGCAGACGTCCCCTTGCGAACCGGCTAAGTCGTAGACGGTTTCCCCGGGCGCGTCAAACTTCAGATTGTAAATCGCTCTGTCCATGCGCCTGCCCTAACCGGGAGAACGCGCGATATCCGGCGTCCTGTGATGCACCAGTACGTCAATTGTGAGCGCCATGCCGGCGGTCAAGACGGCGTTGCGCAGCGCCGATGTTTGGCTGGCGGCGCTGTCCAACAGGCTGTGCAAATCGGTGAATTGTCCGCTGATCACATCAAAGCCGCTGCAATCGGTTGTCCGGCGACCGCGCCAGTTCCATCGGTTCCATATCAGCCTGGAAGGCAGGAATCAGTGACTGAATCTTCGCCAGCGCGTCGGCTGGCCAGGTTTCGTGCTGTTTGTGCATCGCCCTATGGATCCAACTCTGCGTGTCCTCCTGCAAGTCGGAGAAGAAGGGATGGAACCATATCGTAATGACCGTGCGCTGCTCTTTAGAGAGATTCGCATGTGTGGCATGGAACATCCGCGCATCCCCAACCACCAGATCACCCGCACTGATAAGTACATCCACCTCGCCGAGAAGATCGCTGAAGCGAGGATCGTCTGGGTTGTCCAGGCGGTTGATATCTTTGGTGTGCGCTTCGCCCATATCGTGCAGAACATGACGATGCTTGTGACTACCCGGTAAGAGGCGCAGGCAGCCGTTTTCGCGCGTCGTATCTTCAAGGTAGTACATGAGAAAGATCATCGGCGGTACATCGCTATAGGCGCGCGGATCCTGCCACATGATGCAGTCCTGATGCCAGTACAGGCGCGGACCGCCGGGTGGCTTGCTGATGATGACCGCCTTCCAGAACTTGATGTCATCCAAGCCCATATCGCCGAGCGCTTGAAGCGCGCGCGGATTGCCAATCAGGTCGGCCAATTCGGGATAGAAATTGGAATCGATGAGACTGCCGGGCGCTCTGGTATTTTCTCGCTGCTCCGCATCATATTCAGCCAGCGCCTTTTCGACGCAGGCGCGCGTCTTGCCCAGCAGCGCTTCGTCCGCGATATTGGGAATCACGCAGAATCCATCTTCTCGCAGTTGCATAGCGAGCTTATCCGGTGAAACTGGCGTTTCCATAACAGCCTCCTATTGTCGTGAGAGCGCTACATCTTCATGCCGCCCTGGGTCAAGCCTTCAATGAAGCGCCGCTGCATCAGCAGGAAGAGGATCAAGACCGGAAGCAGCATGATAACCGAGGCCGCGTTGGTCAAGCCCCAATCGCGCGAGAAGCGCTCTTGAAAGGCACGGAGGCTGGTCGCCACCGGCTTCAGATCCGGGTGATGTATAAAGGTGACGGCGATCAAGAATTCGTTCCAAACGCCCAAGCCGACGATCAGCCCGGTCGTGAGAAAGCCGGGCCAGGACAGCGGCAGGATCACTTGCGTCATGACCTGAAATTTGCTGGCGCCGTCGATCTTGGCCGCCTCGATGAACTCTTTTGGCAGCGCCACCATATAAGAACGGATGAGATAGGTGGCGAAGGGCGACGAGGTCGCGCAATAGATGATAATGAGGCCGAGATGCGTATTGAGCAGGCCGAAGAACTTCCAAATAAAAAAGAGCGGCACAACATATAGCTGAATCGGTATCGCGGTGCCGACCAGGAAATAAAAGGCGATAATGTTGGCGCCCCTGATCTCCAAATGCGCCAGGGCATAGCCTCCCATGCCGCCGACGATCAGCACGCCGATGACCGTGCCCGCCGTCAGGATGGCGCTGTTTTTGACCGTGTTGGCGTAATTGCCTTTCTCGAAGGCCACGGCGTAGTTGTCAAAGCGCGGTTCAGCCGGTATCGAAAAAGGATTCTGCGCAATCTGCTCGCTGGTCTTGACCGAATTCAGAAAGAGAACAAGAACCGGACCGAGCGCGAACACCGCCAGTAGAAACAAGATGACGTGGTTGAAGGCCGTCGTTTCCGTCCGGCCCGAGCGTAAAAGCCTCATATATCCCAGCCTCTCCGCCGCAGAATCACGAAGATCGCCACGATGCAGGCCGTGATCAGCGCCATCGTCACGCCGACGGACGCGGCATAACCGACCTCAAATCTGAAGAAAGACATATTGTACAGATATGTGCCCAAGACTTCGGAAGCGTGCGCCGGTCCACCATCCGTCAAGAGATAGATATAGTCGAAGGCCGGCACCGACCAGATCATGATCATCAGCAATGTGAAAACAAGCGTCGGTCTTATACCCGGTACGGTCACATAACGAAAGCGTTGAAAGCGGCTGGCGCCTTCCAGGATGGCCACCTCGTACAAATCCGGTTGCACCTGGTACATCGCCGCCAGGTAGACGATCACCAGGAAGCCCCAGAAATGCCAGGAATCGACGAAGGCGACGCCGTAGAGCGCCGTGTGCTTGCTGCCGAAGACGCGAATATCGAATCCCTCGATGCCTTGCTTGGCCAGCCAGGCGCCAATGCCATGGCGCGGATGCAGCAGCGTCCGCCACAATTCTGTATTGACCACGCTGGCAATTACATAGGGGATGAAGAAAGCGACGCGATAGACCATCTGAAAGCGCTTGATGCCCGAAAGCAGGTAAGCGCCCATCAATCCCATGAAGACCGGAATCGTCAGGAAGAAGATCGTCCATATCACATTATGGCTGAGCGACTTCCAGTAGATCGGGTCATTGATCAGCCGTTCAAAATTCGCCAACCCGACGAACTCCGGCTGGTTCAATCCCGACCACTTCGTCATGGAGATGTAGATGCTGGTTAGCGAGGGAATGACGATGACGATTAAGTTCAGAGCGACAACCGGCGCCAGGAAAACATAGTTCGATAAGATTTGACGCCAGCGATAGGCCGTCGTAACGCCAACGCGGCTGTCGGTCTTGAATGCCATTTAGCGGAACGATCTTCCAGTAAAACTGAATAGGTGTAGGGGCGAGCCAGTGGCTCGCCCGCAATCGCATTTAGCTAGCGCGGATTACTCGCGCGGCAATATCGAAAGCACGAGGCCGTCGGCCGCATCCTGCGCCCATTCGGCCGCGTGATTCTCCAGGTACTCCTCAACGCTCATTTCGCCCGCCCAGACCAGCTCGATGGCTTCCCAGAGCTGCTGATTGGCGCGCGCGGGCCAAAAGGTCCAAGCCGTGTAGCCATAACGCCCTGCGCCGGTGGTCGCGGCGAAATCAGAATGGAAACGCAGCACGCGCTCATCGGTGCCGGGCGGGAAGTCCTCAATCTCATACCGCAGCGGTATCACCCATTCGCCAAAGCCGGTGGTCGAAGCCAGCTCGAGGATGCGCGCCTTGTCGCTCAAGAGGAAGTCCAATACAACGCCAACTTCTTCCGGGTGCTCGGTCGCGGCGTTCACACCGAGATTGCCACCCAGCGCCAAGTCATAAGAGTAGGGACCGATCTGCATGGCCGCCTCTTCGCTGAAGGGTGGCAAGGGCGCCCAATCCCATTCCATGCCGGTTTCGGCAAAAGCGGGACCCATACGGCGGAACAGCCAGGTGCCGCTCATCATCATCGTCCCCTCGCCTGAAGCCAGCATCGCTGTCTCATCAGCGCCGCCGAGCGAGTAGTAATCTTCCAAACTGCCACCGAACCAGCCCAGGTCGGCGATGTGCTCGCGCAGCAAATCGGTCGCTTCAGCAAATTCGCTGTCGGTCCAGGCTTTCTCGCCGATGAGCGCCGCGTAGACATTTTCCGGCCCAGCGTAGTTGTTAAGATAGATGCCCATCAAATGCTCGTTGGAGGGCTGCCAGGTGGCGTTGCCATAGGGGAAGGGCACCAAGCCCATGTCGGCAGTTTGATTCGCCAGACCCCAAAGCTCGTCGGCCGTTGTCGGCACTTCCCAGCCATTCTCCTCAAAGACCGTCTTGTTGTAGAAGAGCACCATGCTCTCATAAGTGACCGGGATTGAATACAATTCACCGGCGACAATGCCAGCGGCATAAGCCCAGGGCAGCAATTTGTCTGCCCAGCCATAGGCGTCGGCATAACCCGTCAGCGGCAGCAGGAAACCGCCGGCGACATATTGCGAGGCGGCCGCGTTGCCCGCCAGCCACACGATGTCCGGACCAACGCCCGCTTGCAGGGCGGGCCGCAGCTGGTCGTTGATCGATTCCTGCGGCTGATAGTCGATCTGAATATTGTCGTGCGCGGCGTTAAAGACATCGATGATCAGTTCCCTCACCTGATCGTCGGAGCCGCTCGGCTCCATCCACCAGGTGACGGTGACAACGTCCTGCGCGCCGACCGCGCTAACAAGGATGAACAGGGTGAGCAAAAGCAGTAAACTCAAGCGTTTCATGTTTCATTCCTTTCAAATACTACAGCGGTAATTCTGTTAAGCAAGCAATTCAAATATCCGAAGGTTTACCTCCTCTTGATCTGGTTTTCTGACACGCATCAACTAAGATTCTGCGGAGCATAACCTAATACCAAGCGCGGCGCAAGATTCGACTCCAGGAGATCCCCGCGCGTCAAACCTTCGGTTGCGAAGCCATGCCGCCGCCCCGCTTCCGGGTTGGACTCGGGCCAATCAAACCTGGCGTCGGCTGTCATGTAGGCGACGGTCATCGCCTCGCGCATCGTATCCGTTTGGTAGCCGCCGGCGCGATGATAGACCAGCCCGGAGTGGAAGGTGCAATCCCCCTGCTGCAGGCCGCGAAGCAGACGTCCCCTTGCGAACCGGCTAAGTCGTAGACGGTTTCCCCGGGCGCGTCAAACTTGAGATTGTAAATCGCTTTGTCCATGCGCCTGCCCTAACCGGGAGAACGCGCGATATCCGGCGTCCTGTGATGCACGAGTACGTCAATAGTGAGCGCCATGCCGGCGGTCAGGACGGCATTCCGCAGCGCCGATGTTTGGCTGGCGGCGCTGTCCAACAAGCTGTGTGAATCGGTGAATTGTCCGCTGATCACATCAAAGCCGCTGCCGTCGCCGGCATCAGAAAGTTGCGCGAAGATTGTGCCCGGCTCATAACCGGCATTCTCATAAATCGCGCGTGCCGGTTCCGCCAGCGCATCGTAGAGGATGCGATAGGCAGCGCGTTCATCGGGGTCAGCCCCGGCATCAAGCTTTGGCGCGAGCAGCCTGCGGCAATTCAGCAATGCCATCCCGCCACCCGGCAGGACGCCATCTTTGACCGCGGCGCGCATCGCATCGGCTGTCGATTCCGCCAGCGCCTTGCGTCCGTCGATTTCGGTTTCGGAAAGACCGCCGACCCAAAGCGTTGCCGAGCCACCCATCAGCTTGCCGATGCGCCCGCGGATCTTGTCGCGGCGCTCCGCATCATCGCTTCGCTGATACTGCATCTGCAGGTTGCTGACGTGCTGCCGCAATTGGCGCGGATCGCCCTGGCCGCCGATGATGCCGAAGTTGTGCGTGCTCGCCCAGGCACGGCGCGCGCCGCCGAGATTCTCGCGCGTGATGTCTTTCAGACTCTGTCCCGCCGCTTTGAGCAGGGGGACACAACCGGTCAGGACAGCCAGATCCCCGATTGCCGCTTCCCGGTCGTCCGGATTCGCACCGGGACCACGAACCGCCATCACTTGGAAATCCTTCAGCTTACCGTTCGCCATTAACAATCCGGCGATCGCGTCACCCGACAAATCGCCGGTAATCAGCAGAAGCTTCTCGATCTTTTGCTCCACGGCGAGTTCCAGCATCGGCATGACATGGCGCGGATCGTTCACCTGGAAATCGGCGATCACGATGGCTGGCTCTTCGTATACCGTCTGTAATTCCTTCTGATTCTCGATCATATCGCGCGAGAACAAGCCGCTGTTCCAAAACATGCCTTCTATATACTCGCGGCGCAGTTCGCGGCTGTGGTCTTTGCGGATATCCAACTGACCATAGGCGCCGATGATATCGAAGATCTCACCGAGCAGCCGAGCCAGCGGCCGATCATGGCAGATCGACTCGGCGACTTGCGCCAGATCATCTTTGCCCGAAACCGTCAGCGACTGTTCAGCCAAGCCTTCCAGCGCCAGCTTTACCGCCCGCTCCAGATGATGGCGTAAGCGCATAGCATTGCCACCGGCCGCCAGATAATGAACGCCGCCGGCATATAACGCGCCCAGCAGAACCGCAGTGGTTGCGCTGCCATCACCCATCTTTTCGTGCTGACGGCAGATCAGCGCCCGCGCCAACATCGCGCCCATATCTTCGTCGCGCGCGCCCATTTCGATAACGCGCCGCGCAATGATACCGCCACTGTCCAAGACATCCGGCGTCTTTTGCTCATTGTGGACGTGGCTGACGGCGACAGTGCGCGGCGTCGGGCCCAGTGTCGGGCGAATCGCCGCCACCAGCTTGTCGATGCCGCGCCCAATGTTCTGATGGACCTTAGGCTGGAATACCAGGCCTGGTTGATAAGACTTACGGGAGGGAAAGGCTTTATCTTCGCTCATAGCGTTATTGCTGCGGAAGGGTGCGCATGGTCACAGAATCGAAGACGGCGCCGCCTTCGGAGACAAACAGCCCGATCTGACCGCCGGCATGGTCGTACATCCGGCAGTTCAAAGCGACCTTGTCATTGGCATAGACGACCAGGACCGATCCTTCGACGAATACCTTCAGATTCAAGGCGTCGCGATTAGCGCCGGGCAACGCGCGTTCCAGCATAAATGGTTCGTCGCCGGGTCGCGGCCAGCGATCGACGACTAGGCGCCCTCTCCCCGGCTCCCAGCGGATCTGATAGTAGCGCTCCATCGCCACATCACAGCGCAGCAGCAAGCCACAGCCGCGCGTACCCGCTTGAGCCGATATCCGCGCCTCAATCAGCGCAGCGTCCGGCATCCGTCCGAGTATGCCGGCGGCGAAACTGTCGGCAGCTTCGGCGGAATATGACCGCTTGTCAACGGTCCAGTGACCGCTGCGCGAGTGGAAGCCGAGTTCGCAATCCTGCGAAAAGAGAGCGTCCTGCGCCGGCGGCGATGCCAACTTGAAACCGTCATCGTCCAGCGCCAACAGTTCATGCACGACCATGTGACCGGCCCACTGCCAAATCCCCGCGTCAGTTTCGCCTTCGCGCGTGGGGTTCCAGGCAAAGACAAAACGCCTGTCGCCATCGCCGGCCGTCTTGGCGGCGTAGAAGGCACGGCCATCAAAGGTATCGTTTTCCGGCGCCAGCCAGGGACCCGCCAGCGATTTGCTCAGCCGATAATGCGTGACGTTGCGCTCACTGAAGGTGGAATAGACCAGCACCCAATACTCTTTCCAGCGGAAGAGATCGGGGCATTCGTGCGTGTAGTAGAGACGCGGCGACCAGAATGGCGGCTTGACCTCCCAGGTCTCCAGATCGGGCGAGGTCATCAGGGCGACGCATCCACGTCGATTGTCCGGACCCTCTTTTTCACGCGCCGCCAGCAGCATCCAGTATTCGCCCGCTTCTTCATTCCAGAAGGGGAAGGGATCGCGCCAGTCGATTGACTCGTACCAGCGCGGGTCGGCTTCAATGATTGGATTGCGCGGATCTTTGCTCCAGCTGATCAGGTCGGTACTCTTGGCGAGGCAGACCGTCTGCGGTTGGCGCTCGCCGGGAAATCCAGTGTAGAACATGTAGAAGGTGCCGTCCCGCTCGATGACCGAGCCGGTGAAGCAGCTCACCGAGTCCGGCGAACCGGGCGGACCGGGCTCAATGGCCAGCGGCAGTTCCTCCCAATGCACGAGATCGCGTGAGGCCAGGTGCGCATAGGGCGTGTAATGCGCGCCGTCGCGCAGCGGGGGCAGTGGCGCTTTCAGGTAGAAGGCGTGGTAGACGCCATCCCAATAAAAGGGAATGACATCGCCGACAAAGCCGTCTGATGGCTTATAGAAAACACTCATGCACACCGACAATCTTGAATCGACAAATGCCCGCTATCCCTTGATCGCGCCGCGCATAATGCCTTCAATCAGGTAACGCTGCCCGAACAGGAAGATGATGATGACGGGCACCAGTGAAACGACCACCCCGGCGAGCACAACAGAAATGCTGCCGGTCATCATATACCCCTGCAGTTGGAAGATGCCGATGGTGATGGGGTAGTTCTCGTGCTGCAGGAAGATCAACGGTCGGAAGAATTCGTTCCAATGAAAATTGAAGCTAAGAATTGCCAATACTGCCAAGCCAGGTTTGACCAGCGGCAAATAGATGCGATAGAAAAGCTGCCACTGATTGGCGCCGTCTATAAGGCCGGACTCCTCCAGTTCAATCGGAATCGACATATAGTATTGCCGCAGCAAAAATACGCCGAAGGCAGTTGGCGTGGCCGGCAGAATCAGCGACCAAACCGTATCATACAATCCCAGACTTCGGACCAGAATGAACACGGGGATGACTGTCGCCTGAATCGGAATCATCATCGTCGCCAGTACGACCCAAAAGAGCAGGTCACGCGCTTTAAACTCCAGACGGGCGAAGGCATATCCCGCCAGCGATGCTGTGATCAGCTGGCCCAGCACGGTGCCCCAAGTGATGATGGTGCTGTTGACAATCTGCCGGGCGAACGGCACTCTCTCGAACACCAGGGCATAGTTTTCCCAAGCGAAATCAGTCGGCAGCCACTTCGGCGGCACCGTGAACGAATCAACGCCGGTACGCAGCGACGTCGAGATCGTCCACATGATCGGTGCCAAGACTACACCGCTCATGATGGCCAATACCATAAGCGGCAGCCAACGACCCATTTGATTGGAGAAAACTTGCCGCCGATGTTCCCGTAGCGATACTTCGCCAGGTACGCTACTTAGCTTGGTCGACATCAATTTGCTCCTGCTTAGTCCTACTGATAAAATACTCGACTTCGCCAGAGCCACATCTGGACCATCGCCATTGCCAGAATCATCAAAAAGACCACAATCGCAATGGCGGAACCATAGCCGAATTCGATGTGCTTAAACGCGTGTTCGTACATCACCATAACAAGAGTGCGGCTGGCATTCCCGGGTCCCCCGCGCGTCATGATGTAAGGCTCATCAAAGACTTGCAGCGCGCCGATAACACCAGTGACCGTCGCAAACAGGATTTGCGGGCTGAGCAGCGGAATCGTCACAGACCACAAACGCCGCAAGCCTTGCGCGCCATCGACATCCGCCGCATCCAAAACTTCCTGCGATAGATTGGCAAGTCCACCGAGGAAAATCAAAAAGGTAAAACCCATATTGCGCCAGGCAGAAATAATGGCGATAGAAATCATGACCAGATCGGGCGACGTCAGCCAGGGAGTCTGCGGTATGCCTAGCAGCGTCAGGTAGTAGTTGAGCGGTCCAAATTCTTTATGAAAGATATAGCCCATGAAGACTGCCACTGACGCGCCCGACATCAGCAGAGGCAAGAAGAATGCGGTACGAAAATAGTAGCGCAGCCAGATGCGGTTGATGCGGTGTACGGCGAGCGCCAAGATCAAGCCGATAGACACCTGGCTAGAAACGGCGAGCACGGTGAATTTCAACGTGTTACCTAAGCCGACCAGTACCCGCCTATCACCGATGAGACGTTCGAAATTCTCCAGTCCGACAAATTCGGGCGGTTTGAAGATATTCCATTGAAAAAGACTGAGTCCAAAGGAGACGAAAACAGGTCCAGCCGTGAAGATAAAAATACCGAGCAGCGTGGGCAACAAGAACAGATAACCCAACAGGGCCCGTCTTCGCCGCAGCCCATCCATGGTATCTTGCAGCAACCAGTGTAAAATGCCGCCACCTTCCTCGGCTGTGATATTACGCGATGTCATTCGTCTGCCTCAGTTTAATAACGGGGTAGAGCCAATACTTGGCGTACTGGCTCTACATCTCGCAGATACTTGCCTATTCTTGGTAGTACTTCCGAGCTTCACGATTGGTCAACGATTCCAGCTCAGCCTGCATTTCATCAAGCGCCTGCTGCGGCTCCATCTGGCCGGAGGTGGCGAAACCCGTGTAGGTCGTGAAGACGGTGGTCATCGGGTTCGACCAGGGCGGCGCCGGAATCGGAGAGGTTGACGGATGATCATCCAGCGTGCCGTAGAAAACGTCACTGTTGACCGGTCCGGTCGTCTCGTAAGCCGATTTCGTGCTATACGAGCGGCGTGCCGGCGTCGTGATGATCACCGGGTTGAAGAATATGCTGCTCTGGAAGCCTTCGTGGCTGACCTCGATCTTCATGAACTCCCAAGCTTCGTCGGGCGCAGTGGACGTGTTGCTCAGCCAGTGGCCGCCAGTGCCGAACTGATGCTTCTGGTTGCGCCAAGCTGGCCAATACTGCGCATCAAAGTCGCCCATTTCCATACCCTCGTTCGCGAGACGGCCAGCCCAGAATCCGCCTGCCGGCGTCATGCAAAGCTTGCCCGTGGCATAGAAGCCGGTGAGCGTTTGGCCCGTGCCCATGCCGATATCCGGCGTCACGCCTTCCTGCCAGAGGTCGATGACCAATTCCAATGCTTCGACAACCTCGGACGAATTAGCGACCGGCGTCCGCCAGCGGAAGCCACCGCCACGTCCCGCAGCCGCGTCGTCACCCTCGTAATAGCCGTCCCAGACCCATTCGCCACCGGGGGCGCGTTCCTCATTATAGAGGTTGCCGCCGGCGACGAAGATCCAAGGCATCCAGCTGCCCCAGAGGCGATTGGTCCAGCCATAGCCGAATACATCGGTAGTGCCAGCGTCGTTCTTTTTGGTGGTGCCGCGGGCGATCTCAAGGAAGTCGTCCTTGGTCCAGTCCGGTCCCGGAACGTCGAAGCCGTTCTCGGCAAGAACGTTGGTGTTGAAGTACATATTGGCGGCGTTGAAGTCGCGCGGCGGCTCGTACAGGCTGCCCTCGTACATCATCGCCTCCACCAGCGAGGGGTGGACATCATCGAAGAAGTCGGTCCAAAAGTCCTGATCCGGATCACCGGTGATGCGGTCATCGAGCGCCGCCGCCAAGCCTTGACCGGCAAAGAGCTGGCAGGCCTCGGTCGCGGCATAGCCGACATCGATCGATTCACCGGCCGCGACCAGCGCCAGAATCTTGGCGGCGACTTCTTCGTGGTCGATACCCGTTAGCACGACCCACTCGACATTAACGTTGGGATTCGCCGCCATCTGTATGTCGGCGACCGGCTGCAGCGTATTGTCATCGAGACCGGCCGTTTGCACTTTGATGTTCACCATATCCTGCGCGATTACACGAACGGGCAACCCGCTCATGACCAGTCCGGTACTGCCGGCAGCCGCCAATTTCAATAGATCACGGCGGCTCATCTTCTTTTCTGAACTCATGATTCCTCCTTTAACAGCTCTAATTCAGGTGGATAAATAAGCTGAATCCTTTCAGTAGCCTCCTCCTTCACATATCCTGCCTAACCAAAATTATACCTTGGCAGCCGAAATAATTCTTTCGATGCGCGTACAACAAGCGACAAGATAACATATTTCAGGAAACACAACAACTTTTAATGCCCATCTCAGTCAACAGTAATTTGTTCAGTCGCCGACTCGCGCGAGCCGATCTCACGTTTGACTGCGATCAAACCTTTTATCGAGATGGCGGCAATCCCGCATCGCGCAGCGCAGGTCTGCGATTCCAGCCTGCCGGCTAAGCAAGAATATTTCCTATATCAACCGCGGCGCAAGAGGTGATTCCAGCACATCGCCGCGCCGCAAGCCCTCGGTGGCGAAACCGTGGCGCCGCCCAGCGCCGGGGTTCGATTCGGGCCAGTCAAAAGTGGCGTCGGCTGTCATGTACGCGATCGTCATCGCCTCGCGCATTTCGTCGGTCTGGTTTCCGCCGGCGCGATGATAGACCAGCCCGGAATGGAAGGTGCAATCGCCTTGCTGCAGCGGCACCCATTCCCAAGGATAATGTCGCACGTTGTCGCCGATAGCGATCTCTGCCTGCGCGTTGAAGATATCGACGAATTCGGCATCGGGTGACAGCTTGTGGCTGCCGGTCGCGAAAGATATACAGCCCTTCTCGCGCGGCACATCCACCAGCGCCATCCACATCGTGGTCGTCTTAGCCGCCGGCTGCACGGGCCAAAAGGCGGCATCCACATGATAATCGGTGATCCGACCGCCCGGTTCTTTATAAAGCGCCTGATCGAACCAGAGCTTGACGCCTTCAACTTGCAGCATGCGCCGCGCGACGTCAGCGAAACGCCTACACTGCACGAACTCGGCGATCGCCGGGTAATGCGGCCATAGATTGAAGGCTTGCAAAAAGCTCTGCTCGTAGACGCGTTTCTCCTGCAGGGCGCGCTGGTCATCCTTGAAGCGGTGACCTACCGACAGGCCAATCAGCGCGCGATAGTAGTCGAGCGGCTCGCCAGTGATGATGCCTTCCAGTCGGACGTAACCCTTCTGTTGGTACTCATCTACGTTGGCGGGATCAACCGCGTAAGGTTCGTCGAGAAAGGCTTTGATATGCGCGGGCGCCGGCGCATGCAGACGCTCGAGGACGTCACGCGTGAACACGGGTCTGCCGGCGATTTGCTCATTCATTACGTGCCCCATCAATTATCATTGGCATATTCATCTCGCCAATGCTTGGGTTCGGATAAACAAAAGGCGCGATCCATCGAATCTCGCGCCTTCACCATTTAGAAAATACTGTTTTAACTACTCTTGAATGGCAGCGTTAGTTATGGACTCTCTTGCAGTCCCGCCGGCGCCAACTCACCGATGGAACTCTCAAGTTGATCATCCGGCGCATCTTCACGGGCATGCTTGGCGCTGGACGGCAGGGGGGTTTCAAACTGGTAATCCGCATCGGATATCTGTCGCCGCCAGACTTCACGCATTTCCTGCCAGGCGCCGATCAGCGTACGCGGCTCCGGCATATCGTCGGCAATCTCCTTGTGCAGCTTGCCCAGGTTGTAACAAGGAATGCCAGCGTACATATGATGCTCGATATGCCAGCCCATGCGCCAATACAGGAACGAGAAGAGCGGGTTGAGCTTGACCGAGCGCGTGTTCTTGCGAAAATCCGAACTGTGATCTTTTAAGCCGCAGTGCTGCGTAATGCCGACAAAATAGCCCAGCCAATTGGCGGTGAACACAGCGGTGGAAAATATCAGCGGCAAGACCCACAAGCCGGTGATGATGGCAATGAGCAGCACTGAGCCGTGGAAAAGCAACAGAATGCGCGACCACACGATTGAGTTGTGATGCTCCTCCGGTTGATCACGGTGCAGCGCCTTCAGCCAATTGTGAACGGGCGCCCGTTCATCAGAAGGCACACGACCGACCGCGCCCAGCGCCGTGATGATCACCGTTGATATCAACCCGCCTTTGCCAAAAGTGCGCCCGGGCTGCGTCAGCAAATTGATGGTGAAGAGTTGCAGCATAAAGCGCGAGGCGAGCGATGGTTGCAGCGGCAGCAGCACCTCGCGATCGCCTTCCGGATGCAAGGTATAGCGATGGTGATAGGTGTGGCTGCTGGCGTAATCATAGTGATCCCACCAGCCGATCAGGCTGAACAGGTACATGAAGACTTTATTGAGCCATTTGGTCTTGAAGACCGTGCCGTGCCCCAGTTCATGGGGCGCCACACCGGTGAAAAAGCTGGACACGGTACCGTGACAGAATAGCGCAGCCAGAAAGGCCAGCCAGACTTCTTGCGACCAAAAGTAAAACACAAGCGAACCGGTGATGATGAAGAGCGCCAAGTGACCGCCGGCCTGGAACCAGCCCTGGGCGTCGCTGCGCCGGGACAGTTCGCGCAGCAATCCGGATCGCGTCGGGCAACGGTACCAATCGACCCGCAACGTCTTCCGAACTTCGGACAATTCTTGATATGCCATGGAAAATCCCCCGTTTCGCCGCCGACTTTCAGCAGGGCGCTCGACCTAAATTTCGACGCCGAGCTCGGCCAAGACCGTCAGCACTTCCGGCGCTACTGTATCGGGATTATTCTTGGCGCCGCGCTCTAGCGCATAGATGGCATGTTGATTGCCGGCCCGCGCCATTTCAATCGCTTCCGCCCGGCTCTTTTCACCGTAGCTCAAATCCCTCTCGACAACGGAATTGTCGTATGTTTTCCAGTAATATTTCAAATTATCCGACTGCCAGTTCGGGTAGATATCGTCCCACGTCAGTTGACTCGGATCATGCGGATTCAGCATGTGCTCCGCGACCTTGTCGCCGACCACCATATAGCGATTGTCCAGCGAGAGCCGCATTTTGTCTTCGGTATAGTTCGGCAGCGCCTGGTGGATGGTCAAGGCCGGAAAGAAGAGCGCATCACCCGCTTCATAATCGGTGGTATGCCAAACCGGGTTGATGTCTTCGTGTGCGGTTTCGTCGACAATCAGCCCGCCGGCGCCCAGCGAAAAGTGATGATCCAGCACGCGATTGACCTTGTGCGAACCCGGAATCACCGCCAGACCGCCCAACTCGATCGGGCAATCGCCGATCGGCGCCCAGCAGGTGATGTTGTCGAAGCTGCCCTGAAAGTGCACGAAGTCCTGGTGTTTGGGCGTGGTGTGCTCGGTGTACTTGGGGAACCAGATGCGGGCAATCTTCTGCGGATGCGGCATGATCGGCTTACCCACCATCTTCTCGATGACGTCCAGGTATTCCGGCCAGTGCCCCGCGCGATGGAAATTCTCGATCTTGTAGACCTCGGAATAGCCAGCGCTGTATTCGTTGTCGCCCTCGGTGTAGCGCATATTAACATCGGCGATGCCATCCATGGGATCGGTGCCGGCAATCAGCCAGCCGACCTGTTGAATCATGCTCATCATCTCGCGGCGCAGCTCCAATACCTGGTCGCGATTAACTAGCCGCTTGAAAAAGAGATAACCCTCATCATCGATGCGCCGCTGCAGTTCGGCCGGGTCGTTCATGGCGTCGTTGGAAACGCGTAATTCTTTCAGTTCTGCGGACATCTTCTTAACCACTCCCAAAGTCTAATAGCTTATGCGCCTATTTTAGCGCAGTTGGCAGACATTGCTAATACATTCTTTCCAGCGCCGTGATTGCCGCAACAAAAACGGGTGGGACTTCGACGCGCCCAAGCAAAAATAGCTCTTCTTTCTGTCACCTCCCTGCTTTCCAGCCAGCCCTCAGGCCGTCACGCAGGGCTTCGACTTGTGCCAGATTAGCGGGTTGATGCTGTCATCATCCAGCGCGTCGCCGATCGTCAACGAGTCAAAGTACGCCTGCGGCAGGATATTCCGCGTGCCGTTGAAGACGGAGCCATCGGGCATATAACCGCAGGTCATCGCTCGCCGCCAGCCCGGCGTCATGTTGGCGCCGGCGCCGTGTGGCATCAAGCCGTTGTGGAAGGAGCAGGATCCGGCCTGCATCGGCGCAGCCACCGATTGGATTTCCGCCCAATGTGGATACAGCTCGAATAGTTCACCCGTGTTCGAGCCAATGTTTGACTTGTCGAAAGTGGCGGTCTTATGCGCGCCCGGGAGGAAATAGAGGCAGCCATTATCACGCGTGGCGTCGTCCAGCGCTACCCAAATGGTCAGGGTATCGCGCGATGAATAGGACCAGAAGGGGTTGTCCAGGTGCCAGCCTGTCGGGTTGGCCCAAGGCTGCTTGACTAAAGCCTGATCATGCCAGATGCGCATGCCATCAACGCCGGCCAGTTCGCTCGCCATCTTGCCCAGGCGTGGATCAATCATTAGTTCGCGCATACCTTCATGATCGGTCCATAGATTCATACGCTGCACAAAAACCCTGTCGTAATAGCGGCTCTCCTCATCAGCGACGCGGTCCTGCGCCCTGGGACCGTCGGCAACCAGCCGACCATCCCGTTGCGCCACCGCAGCGTCAACATGCAGCCGCCAGGTTTCCAACTCGTCGGGTGTCAGGAACTCCTCGATGACGATATAGCCGTTCTCTCGATAGAAATCAATCTGTTGCTGCGTCAAGTCGGTATTCATGCCATTCTCCTCTGATCACAGTTGACGCCCTTCGCCGAATCTATCCAGTCGTCATTCCTAATTCAACTTTGTCCCAATATCTTGTAAACGTACGCGATCGCTAGATGTTACTACACGATGACCATGTCTCGCGTAAAGGTCGTCAAGCTCTCGCCGCCAGTCTCAGTGATCAGCATATTGTCCTCAATCCGCACGCCGATTTCGCCCATACGGTAGATACCCGGCTCAACGGTGAAGACCATACCCGGCTCCAATATGCGTTTGTTCCCGATCACGATATAGGGCGCTTCGTGAGCTTCCATGCCCAGCCCATGGCCGGTACGGTGGCGGATGAGATTTTCGTAACCGGCGTCAATGAAGACCTGGCGCGCCGCGATGTCAACTGATTCGCAGGTCACGCCCGGTTGCGCCGCCCGCCTGCCGGCTTCGTTCGCCGCCTGCACCACCGCGTAAAATTCGCGCTGCGCGCCGCTGGCCTCACCCACAAAGACTGTTCGCGTGATATCGGCGCAATAGCCCTTGTAGGTCGCACCGAAATCGACGATGAGGGGATCACCGTGCTGGATACGGTAGTCGAGCGGTCCCAAATGCGGCAGCGCCGTATTGCCGCCGGCATGCAATATCGTGCCGAATGCCAGTCCGTCGCCGCCCAGCGCGCGGATTTGATTCTCCAGGATAGCGGCTGCCTCGATCTCGCTCATGCCGACGCGCACCTCGTCAAACATGGCTTGCAGCGCGCGCTCCGAAATGGCGATGGCGCGGCGCAGTGTAACAATCTCGTCGGCGTCCTTATGCATGCGCAACTCGGCCAAGGGCTCGGTCGCATCCACGACGACGGCATCGGGCGCCGACCGACGAATGATCTCGCCTTCAAAAAAGCGCATGAATAAGCCTTCGACGCCGATGGTTTTCCCCCCTGATCCGATCTTGTCCAGCGCCGCTTCGAATGCGCCCGCATAGCCCTCGGCATCGGTGTAGGAGATGATCTCGGCTGGCGTCGCGTGGCGTTCGAACAGCGCGATTTCCAGCTCGGGGATCACCGCGATCGGTGTCCGGTCGGGCCGGTAAAAGGTCACGATGGGACGCTCCAGAACGTAATGAACGGCGTCGGTGAGATAGCGATGATTCGGTCCCGGGATGAGCGCCATCACGTCGAGTTCAGCTTGACGCATGCTCGCGTACAACTTGTCGTATCGTTGTTTTGTCGTCATCGTATAGTCTTCCTGTTCAAGATTATCGTAGGCCTCGCCTGCCATCAGCGTATCGTGCGCAGGTCATTCAAGCCATCGCCAAGCATGGTGATGGCGACCACCACCAGCGTAATCGCCAGGGCGGGAAAGCCACCGATCCACCACTCGGTCAGAAAATACAACCGACCCCAGGCCACCATCGCGCCCCATTCCGGCGTCGGCGCGCTGGCTCCCAGGCCGATGAAACTCAAGCTGGCCAGCAACAGCACCGCCAAGCCCAGGTCGATGCTGATACGCACGATGACTGCATAGACCGCGTTGGGCAGGATGTGGCGCAGGATGATGGCCGGCGCCGATGCGCCCATCGCCCGCGCCGCGGTGACGAATTCCATCTCGGCCAATTGCAGCGTGATGCCGCGCAACAGGCGGGCATAAACCGGCCACCAAACCGCAGCCGCCGCGATGATGGCGCTGCGTAAGCCTGGACCCAGCGCCGCGCTGACCGCCAGCGCCAGGATCAAGCTGGGAAAGGCCAAGACCAGATCCACCAGCGTCATAATGACGCGGTCGCTCCAGCCGCCCCAATAGCCGGCGATCGTGCCCATTACCGTACCGATCAGGCAGGCGCTGCCGATGATCAGCGCGGCGGATGCCAAGGAAATGCGCGCGCCGTGCACGACGCGGCTATAAACGTCGCGTCCCAATTCGTCGGTGCCGAAGAAATGGTCGGCATTCGGCGACGTATAGAGTTCCCGAATCGATGTCTTGATCGGGTCATGCGTGGCGAAGACATTGGGCAGCAGCGCGAAAAGCAAGAAGGGCAGCAATAATACTAAACCGGCGAACAGACCGGGATTCTGTTTGCCTAGTTTGATCCACTTCTGAAAGCGTCCGGTTTGGCGCTGCACATCAACCTCTATCGCGCCTGAACTCTCTTAACCAGTCTACAGTTTGTTGCGTCTAGCTTCCGTTGCCTGCAGATCGGGCAGCAGCGACAAGGGCTCGAGCACGACGCCGTAGGTCTCAGCCGCCCCCTCCAACGAGACCAAGCCGTCGCGCACATCGGCTCGCACCTGCTCGATCGCGCGCTCGTGCGGGGGACCGTATCCACCACCAGCGGCGGTGTCGAAGCCGACCGTAACGTCCGCGTTGTCCAGCGGCAGCGCGCTGGCATGCTGCACTTTCTCCTCACGGGAAAGCACTTTACCGTCGCACAGGATTTCAGCCGGCGACCCGCCCTGCCCACCGCTTAAGCCAAAGGGCGGTACGTTCTGCCCGGCCGCATGCACCGATACGGTCGCGCTGCCAGCGAAATCCGGCAGCAACTGCAGCTCCATGCGCTGCGCCAGACCGCCCCGCTGACGGCCTGCGCCGCCTGAGTCGGGGATGAATTCGCGGCAGCGTGTCAAGATCGGCACGGCGATTTCAAAGAGTTCAACCGGCACCGCCCCCGCCAAGGCCGGCACCTGCACGGTGGAAATACCGTTGGCATTGGCATTCGCGCCCATGCCGCCCGCGCTGAAGAGGTAAGAGTGCCTGATCGCGCTGTCATCAGCGGCATTTGCAAAGACGCGCGTGCTAACCAGGAATCCGGAGCCGGCGATCACACGTTCAGGCAGGACTTCCGCCAGCGCCTGCAGCACAGCGCCGAATATATGCGCGCCAATGCGGTGGCGCTGACTGACCGAAGCCGGACGCTGCGCATTGAGAATGCAGCCCGGTGGCGCGCTGGCGCGGATCGGCCGGTAGCAGCCGTCGTTGCCCGGCACATCGGGCAATAGCGTCGCCTTCAGCGCATACGAAATCTGCCCGTGAGTGAAAGTGAAGGTGACGTTGATGGCGCCCCTTGGCTGCTGCGGCGACGTGCCGCTGAAGTCGATTTGTATTTCGTCCCCGCGGACTTCCAGTGTACAGACGATCTGCAGCGGTTGATCCAGCTCGTCGACGATCACTTTCGAATGGTAGACGCCATCGGGAAGCGCGTCGATCGCCGCGCGCATCGCCTTCTCGGAGCGGCTCTGAATCTCCCGCGAGACCAGGCGCAGATCCGGCAGATTATATTCTTCGAGCAGCGCCAGGCAGCGCTCGGCGCCGGTCTGGTTGGCGGCGACCTGGGCGTGGATGTCACCGACAACAGCCGTCGGCAGGCGCACGTTGGCTTCGACGAAATCAAGCACAATCTGGTTGAGCTCGCCGGCGCGATACAAATGCACCAGCGGAATCAGCAATCCCTCTTCATAACTGTCGGTGACCTGGTTCGTATCGATGGCGCCGCCGACATCGGCATGATGGGCGATGCTGGCCGCGAAGCCCACCAGCCCGCCATCTTTGAAAAACGGCGTGATCACGGTGATATCGGGGTTGTGGCCAGCGTTTTCCCAAGGGTCGTTTGATATGAAGATATCGCCCGGCCGGATGTTGTCGCGGCCGAATTTTTCCAGGACGATGCCGGTCGTATAGGGCATGGTGCGGTTGAAGATGGGCAGGCTGCGATGCGCGTGGGCGATGCAATGGGCATCGGCGTCAATCAGCACGCAGCCATAATCGTTGGATGCGGTGATCGTGGTGGAAAAGGCCGTGCGCGCCAGGGTCGTCGACATCTGATCGGCGACTGTGATCAGCCGCTGCCAAAGAATCTCCAATGTAAGGGGATCGAGACTGTTAGCCGGCATTGCAGTTGCCCTTCAAGCGCAATTCAATCGCTGCATTCGTCAAAACAGACCCCATTCGGCGATCTCTTCTTTGGGCGGCGGCTCGCTGCCCCAGCGCCGGCTCGGATACCAGCCGAAGCGCTCGGCCGTCTCCGCCAGAAATTCGGCATATTTGAAAGGCGCCAGCGCCGAGTCGATGACTGGAACGCCCAATTCATCCTGCAGGGTCTCATGGAATCCCACTTCGGCGCTGCAGCCGAGCACGATAACCTCAGCGTGGTCCTCTTCGACGGCTCGTTTGCCCTCGCGCAGCATCATCTCCATCGTGCGCTCCGCCTGTGACTGAAATTCGAGCACAGCCATATTGAGCGGCCGCATGGACATCAGGCGGTGCTCGAGACCATAAGCGCGGATGTTCTCGCGCATTTTGGGGATCGCCTTGCTCGCGCCGACTAGAACCGAAAAGGTGTTTCCCAGCTGACTCGCGATCGCGATTGAGGATTCACAGGGCGCGGTGACGATGGCCTTGCCTGAGACTTCCCGCGCTTCCCGCAGCGCCAGATCATAAAAGCAGCCGATGATAAAGGCGTCGTAATCCGCCGCCAGCCGATAGACGGCCGTGACGATTTCCCCGACCACCATCGCCTCGTAAGCGTGATAGCGCAAGTGGCGTGGCGAAGGTCCCTCCGGCAGCGAGATGATTTCTAGTTGGGTATCCGGCCGCCGGGCGGATTCCAGCGCCGTTCTTAAGGCGCTGACGTATGGCCTGTCTTCGACAATGGGATCAATCCATAGGATGCGCATCTTAACCGTCTCCAGTCCCGCTCGTCTTCGTCAGATGCAGGTGCACGTTTCCGTAGCTGTCCACTGTCGCTTTTGTCCCCGGGTCAACAACAATGGTGGATTCCCGTTCCTCGACGATCGCCGGTCCGGCAAAGCGCATGCCGGCGCCCAAACGATAGCGATCGTAGATCGGCGTTTCCAGGAAGCCGTCCGCCGCGGAAAAGTAAACGGGTCGCTGTCCTTTACAGGCAGCGGCAGCATCAAAGTCCGCCTTCGGCAGCGTCGCGGCTACCACCGGCGCTCTTAATCCGGAAACGCGTGCACGCCAGGTCAGCAGCTCGATCGGCGTATGATCAGGCACATAATGATAAAGTTCTCTATATTTGGCGTTGAAGCGGCCAATGAAATCGTCCAGCGCAATATTGTCGAGGTCGTCGGTCAGCGGCACTTGAATCTCGTGCAATTGTCCTTGAAAACGACCGTCCACTCCTCGCTCTATCGAGTATTCCGCTGCCGGTATGCCAGCCGCCTCCAGCATTTCCAGCCCCTGCGCTTCCATCCGGGCGAAGAGTTCACCCACCTCTCGCCAATCCGCATCAGCCAGCATGGTCGGATAAGAACGCGAGAAGTCAAAGGCGATAGGTGCGATCAGCAAACCGATGGCGGAGGCCACGCCGGCAGCGGGCGCGACAATCGCCTCCGGAACGCCGAGGATGCGCCCGACTCCCGCCGCATGAACGGGACCCGCGCCACCGAAGCAGATCATGGCGTAGTTGCGTGGATCGCGCGCGCCCTCCAGGATGTGGATGCGCGCGGCCGCCGCCATATTCTCGTTGACCAGGCGATGCACGGCAGCAGCAGCCTCGACAACCGTCCATTTAAATGCCGCGGCAAGCGGCTCCAAAGCGCGCTCAGCCGCGGAAACATCCAGCGGCATTGTCCCGCCGAGAAAATACTCCGGGTTGAGATAACCCAGCACCAGATCGGCATCGGTCACCGTCGGCTGCGAACCGCCGAATCCATAGCAAGCCGGTCCCGGGCTGGATCTAGCGCTCTGTGGACCGACTTTCAGCAAGCCGAGATTGTCGATCCAGGCGATGCTGCCACCGCCGGCGCCGCTCTCAAGAATATCGACCGTCGGGAATTGCAAGGGATAGCCGCTGCCCTTCGTGAAGCGATGGACGCGGGAAACCTCCAGGCTCGAGGCGATTGCCGGCTGCCCATTGTGAACCAGGGAGACTTTCGCCGTCGTCCCGCCCATGTCAAAGGAGATCAGATCGTCGTGTCCGGCTAGCTTGCCATAATACGCCGCCGCCATCGCCCCGGCCGCCGGTCCAGATTCGACCAGCCGAATGGGCTGCGAGCGCGCCGCCGATGCCAGCGCCGTGCTGCCAGAGGAGAGCATCAGGTAGAAATTGCCGGCGAAACCGGCCTCGCTCAACCGATCGTCCAGCGTTTCCAGATAACGTGACATCAAGGGCAGGACGTACGCATTGGCGGCCGTTGTCGAGGTCCTTTCATACTCACGTATCTCGGGCGCAATCTCGCTCGACAAGGTCAGCGGAACCTCCGGCCACGCGCTCTTGACCAGCTCGGCAATCCGCTGCTCATTGACCGGATTACGATAAGAATGCAGGCAGGCGATGGCGATAGATTCGACGCCCTCGCGTTTGAAGTCCGCCAAGGCGCCGAGCACATCGTCTTCGCAGACCGCTTGCAGCACACGGCCATCGCGGTCGATGCGCTCACGGATGCCCCGGCGCAAGTAACGCGGGCTGAGCGGTGGTGGATATTGCAGGAAGAGATCGTAGATGGCGTAGCGCTGCTCGCTGCGCATCTCCAGAATGTCGCGGAATCCCGCCGTGGTCAGCAGGCCCACCAGCGCGCCCTTTTGCTCAATCAGCGTATTGGCCACCAGCGTCGTGCCATGGAAGACGTTCTGAACGTCTTGGTGCGTCAAGGCGCTGTCACGCAGAAAGTCCGCCATCCCGCCCAGAGCGGCGAGTTCTGGATGATCAGCTGAGGTCAGCACCTTGAATATGTCCACCGCACCCGTTTCCGTATTCAGAAGCGCAAAGTCAGTGAAGGTGCCGCCAATATCGAATCCGAGCTCAATTGCCACTAGATGTCAAATCCTGCTTGTATGAGTTCACTTGTGTTTGATGCGCGGATCCAGCTGTACATAGAGCAGATCCACGACTGTATTTGAGACGACAAAGATCACGGCGATCACCAGCGCCGCTCCGATAACCGCATAAAAGTCAAAGGAGACCACGCTTTCCACCGCATAACGACCCAGACCTGGCCAAGTGAAAACCACCTCGACCAGCACAGCGCCGCTAAGGAGAAAGCCGATCTGTATGCCGAGCATAGTCACCACCGGTATCAAGGCATTGCGAAAGGCATGGCGTAGAATCACGCGATTCTCGCGTAGTCCTTTGGCTCGTGCCGTACGCACATAGGGTTGTCCCAGTGTCTCCAGCATGCCGCTGCGTGTGAAGCGCGCGCCAACCGCCAGGCGACCAAGTGAAAGCGCGGCGACCGGAAGCGCCAGATGCCGCAAGCTCGACCAGAAGATATCCCATTGCCCGGCCAGCAGACTATCAATCGTGTAGAGACCGGTCGTAAAGGGCGGCGGCGCCATCAGCGTATGCAAGCGACCTTCCAGCGGAAACCAGTCCAGCCATTTGGCAAAGATGAGCTGCAGAAAAAGCGCCAGAACAAAAGGCGGAATGCCCATGCTGATGACGACAAAAGCGCGAATCAGATAATCGAGCGCGTTGCCGGCGTTGATCGCGGAGACAATGCCCATCGAGACGCCCCAGATGACGATGACGAATCCGGACAATATCGCCAGCTCCAGCGTCGCCGGGAAGCGCAGTTTCAAATCGTCGCTGACGGCGCGGCGCGTTAGCAGGGATTTGCCCAGGTCACCGCGCAGCAAACCGGCGATGTAGGTCATGAACTGCTCATGGAAGGGCCGATCCAAGCCCAGGTCCTGGCGGATCTTTTCGATCTGTTCCGGGCGGGCGTTGGTCCCGGCCGCCACCGCCGCCGGATCAGCCGGCAGCACCTGCGTGACCACGAACAGGATCACCGCCATGCCAAAGAGCTTCAAGAGCAGCGTGAAGAGGCGCTCGAGAAGTAACTTGCCCATCGTCGAAAAGAAGATGCAGAACGCGCCAGCTTGAATGAGACGCGTCCTGCATCAAGCTCCGGACCTACGTTTCCAGCCAGATATCGTAAGGATGCACATCGCCCGGGAAACCGTAAGGATCGTACTGGTAACCCCTTACGGACGAATGAGTGAGGTCAATGTACTGGGAGAGCATCACCGGAATCACCACGGCGTCGTCGACAAGCATCCGCTGCGCTTCGCAAAGCAGCTCGTCTATCCGCGGATCGCCTGGCGCCAGCGTCGGCGACTCGTCCAGCAGAGCGTCAAACGCGGGATTGTTATACCAAGCCCAGTTGCCCGTGCCCGTATCAATCAGCGATGAGTGATTAAGGCGGAAGAGCATTTCACCCGCATAGGGAATGGGGATATTGAGCCAATGGCTGCTCATATCATAGGCGGTGTCGAAGTTGCGCTGCGCATCGATGAAGGTACCCCAGGGGATATCCTCCAACACGACCTCAATACCCAGTTCAGCCAGCGCTTCCTGGAAGAGCACGGCGGCGAAGCGGCGCGGTTCGTTGGCATGACGGTAGGCTTGGCGCAGAGTGAAGCCATCGGCGTAATCCGATGCCGCCAGCAGTTCGCGCGCCCTATCCATATCCTGCACCGGTTCGAAGACATCGCAGTGCCCGATGGTGCCACCCAGAGCCGGCGAATTGAGCGGTAAGGCAACCCCCTGCATCACTTCAATCATTGCTTCGTAGGGGTAGGCATGCATCAATGCCTGCCGCACTTGCTTGTCCGCCAAGGGTCCATCCTGCTTCATGAAGTGATAGAAACCTTGCAGCGGATTGCCCAGATTGAAGTTCATGGCATCGGTGGTCTCGGCGCGCCGGATATCGGAAAGCCCCGCCCAGTCGATCAAATGCACTTCGCCATCTTCCATCAATAGTAAGCGAGTGGAGAAATCCAGGCCGTAGCGCACGATGAAGGTCTCGATATGCGGTCCATCCCAGCCGCCCCAATAATCGGAGAAGGCGGACATCTCGGTCTGCCGACCCGGATCCCAGCGAACCAGCTGATAGGCGCCGGTGCCGACGGCGTTTTCGCGGAAAAATTCGCCCGCCATATCGTCATCCATTTGATTGGCCGCGATGGCGCCAGCGCTGAGAATCTTGATATGCGGCAAGCCGGCCCAGAACTGGAAGTCCGCTGTACTGAGCTGGATCTGCACCGTCATATCGTCGGCCACGCTGACCGTATCGACTGGCGCCAGGATGAATCCCAGATTGCCCAGCCCCAAAGCCTTGTGACGATCAAGCGAGACCTTAACGTCTTCGGCATCAAGGGTTGAGCCATCGTGGAAGAGTACGCCCTCACGCAATGTCAGCGTGTAGGTCAGCGCGTCGTCAGAGATCTCCCAACCTGTCGCCAGGCGTGGCACGATTTCACCGTCCCGCGAATACTGGGTTAACCCCTCGTACATCGCATTGACGACGTAGCCCTCGGTCTGCGAGATGCCCATGGCGGCGGGATCAAGGGAGTTGGGCTCGCAGCAACTGCCCAGGACGAAAGCGCCCGTCCAGGTCACATCGGCGCTAACCGGCGCCAAGGTTATCAGCAGGGCACAGACTACCAGAAGAAGCTTCAGCAATGTTTTCATGTCTCTTTCCTTTCGTATTGAATAGCGGTAACAGGATAAGTCATTCACGGCCTTGCCAAATGCTGCCCATGCGCCAGACCGAAACATCCGCCGCCGCGCCGCCGCCAGTGCAATAGAGCCGCAAACCGTTTGCATCGTCACGCGAAGGATAGATGCGGCTAGTCAGCGAGAGCCGCTCGTTCGCATAAACCTCGATAACTGAATTGTCCAAATATACCGTCAGTTCGAGCGCTTCGCCATCGACGAGGATAAGCTCGCATTCGTAGGAACCGATGCTGACGTCGTTCGTATCGGTCGATCGCGCTCTGATCAGACTAAGCTTGCCAGTGGCGAAGTCAATAGTAGAGTTCGGTCAGCTGGTCACTATCGGGGCTGCGCCGAAACTGAATGCCGAGCAACTCGGAATAGGAACCGGACATGGTCTAAACCCTTGCCGTATTTCCAGTTATCTGCGCGTTTATAACAACAATGGCGTGGCTGTGCAAACCAGCCCGCAGGCGGCGTTATCTTGTGTGAGCTCACTCCAGATTGGCGTGTCGCGCGTTCATGGCCTCTTCAGGCATGTCCAACGCAGCCTTCAGCTGAATGATCACCAGATCACAGAGCAATCCCAAACAATGCTCGAAGAGCGAACCCATCGCCAAGACTGAGCCCTCACCCGTGCCTCGTCCGGCTTTGAAATTGGTGGCGGGGATGTAGACCAGAGTCCCAGCCGCGTCCGCGATCGGCGAATCGAGGTTGCCGGTGAAAGTCGCCATGGATGCACCGGTTGCGCGTACCGTGTCGATATAGCGCAGCAGCGAACCCGTGCGTCCGGACGACGAGCCGATCAGCAGCAGGTCACCCTCTCCGACAGCGGGCGTGGTAACGTCATCAACAACATGCACGGTCAGGCCCAGGTGCATCAGGCGCATGGCGAAAGCGCGCATTTGCAAGCCACTGCGTCCCTTGCCGGCGACGAAGATGCGCTCGGCGGACAGCAGCGCCGCGCCCAGCGCCTCGATCTGCTCAGGCTCTACACCCCGCAAGGTCCGCGCGATATCGGCGAGGATGGCATCGATCAAATCAGGTGTTTGCATACGCTTGAATCCTCTCCTGAAATTGCTGCGCCGCCCATCGCGGATTGGCAGCGCCGGTGATGGCGGAGCCGACGATGATCACCTGCGGCTCCAAGGGCAGAATCTGTTCGAGCGTCGGCAGTTTCACACCGCCGGCTATCGCAAGCTGAACGTCCGGCAGTGCTTCACGCAGTTGCGCCAGTTGGGCAAAGGGCGAGCCTTGCGCCGCCTGCAGATCGTGAGCAGTGTGCAGGCAGAGCAGATCGCAGCCCAGATCCAAGAGCTGGCAGGCGCGCTGCGCCGGGTCGTCCACCTGCATCATATCGACCATCACTTGCTTGCCCCCTTCACGCGCGGACTTGACCGCGCCTTGAATCGTGGCGTCGCTTGCGACTGCCATGACCGTCACAGCGTCGGCGCCGGCGCTGAAAGCGATATTGGCTTCCGCTTCGCCCGCGTCCATGATCTTGAGGTCGGCCACGAGCCTCAGTTGCGGGTAGGCTTCGCGAAGACAGTGGACCGCCGCCATCCCTTCGCGGAAGACGAGCGGCGTGCCGACTTCGGCGATGTCAATGAAGGAATGCGCTTGTTCCAGGATGGCGACTGCCTGGTTCAATTCGCCGTCAAGCGCAAGTTGTAGCTCTGCCATATGTCACCAATCGCTAGTCGGATGAACAGAAATAGATCAAAATAGAGTATATAGAATCGCAGCTGAACGCAAAAGGAAATGGGCATGAGGGCGAAAGTGGTAGTGGTGGGCAGCTTCAATGCGGATCTGACGTCTTATATGCAGCGGATGCCACGCCCGGGCGAGACGGTGCACGGCGATACCTTTGTCACCGGCGCCGGCGGCAAGGGGTCGAATCAGGCGGTGGCGGCAGCGCGTTTGGGCGCCGATGTCACCTTCATTGGGCGCGTCGGCGCTGATGTCTTCGCCAATTTGGCGTACGAAATCTGGGATGCCGAAGGCGTCAACCGCGACTATGTCGGCCGAGACAGCGAACATGCCACCGGCGTGGCGCCGATCATGGTCGATAGCAGCGGCGAAAATATGATCGTGGTCGTGTTGGGCGCCAACAATCGCGTGCAAAAGAGCGACATTGACGCGGCGCGCGAACGAATCGCCGCCGCCGATGTCCTGGTCGCGCAGCTGGAAATCAACACGGACATGGTCGCTTATGCCTTGGGGACAGCAAAAGCGCTCGGCGTCACCACCATTCTCAACCCGGCGCCGGCGGCGGCCATCCCGCCGGAAACAGTCGCCCTGGCGGATTACCTGACGCCGAACGAGACCGAACTGGAAACGCTTAGCGGTGGCGCAGTGACTGACGTGGCGTCGGCCGCGCGTGGCTTGCTGACCCGTCCCGATCAAACGGCGGTGGTGACGCTGGGCGCTCAAGGCGCGCAGATCGTCACGCCGGAATCAAGCAGTCTGGTAGGCACATTTAAAGTGGATGTGGTCGATACAACCGGCGCCGGCGACGCCTTCAACGGCGGGCTGGCGGTTGCGCTGGCGGAGGGTCTGGCGCTGGAAGACGCGGTGCGCTTCGCCAATGCGGCGGCGGCGCTGAGCGTCACCAAACCCGGCGCGGCGCCCAGCACCCCTTACCGCGCCGATGTCGATAATCTTAGCGCGTGACGACTCTTGAGCCTTGGTCACTTGGCGCCGATTTGCATATGTTGCCTGCCGCGATAGACACACAGCGGCGTCATCAGTCTGCTATACTTAGTAGTGAGTCCGCGGTCATTACACTCTTGCCACAAGGACCAACATCAATTCACGATGTTGCATGGGTGCCGGCGGACTTCCCAATCGTGTTCGATTACCCGGGGGCTGCTTCATGAGGGAAGCAACACGGTCGATCCGTCGCACTGATCGATTGATCACTTAAGGAGGAGCAACATGAAGAGATTCGTATATTTGCTGCTGATCGCTAGCCTATTGATCATTCCATTCGGGAACGTGAGCGCGCAAGACAGTCCAATTCGCGTCGGCTCGAAGCAATTCACCGAACAGATCGTTATGGGTCAGATTATCGTAGCGGCCCTAGAAGACGCTGGATTGGATGTAGTCGACCGGACCAACTTGGGCGGTACACAGGTGACTCGCGATGCCTTGGTTAACGGCGAGATCGACATCTACCCCGAGTACACGGGTACCGCGGTCTACAACTACTTCAATGATGTGGAGTGGGCCGATATTCCGCAAGAGGCCTATGGCCATCGCGTCCTGGGTTACGCTCTGGTGAGCTCGTTGGATGCCGCCATCAACGATTTGGTTTGGCTGGCGCCGACACCAGCCAACAATACCTATGCCTTCGCCGTGACCGCGGCGTTCGCCGAAGAAAACGACATGTATTCCGTGATCGAAATGGCCGATTACGTCAACGACGGCGGCTTTGTTTATCTGGCGACGGGCGACGAGTTCGCGCAGCGTCCCGATGGCATCGCCTCGTTCGAGGAGACCTACGGCTTTGATTTGACCGACGATCAGTTGCTGATCATTTCCAACGCGACACCGGCACAGACGGAGCAGGCGCTGAACGAAGGCGCCAATAATGTCAACTTCGCCATGGCGTATTCGACCGACGGCGCCTTGATGGCTTATAACTTTGTCGTGCTGGAAGACCCCTTTGGCGCGCAGCCGATTTACGCGCCGACGCCGGTCATCCGCGGGGAAGTGATCCGCGCCAATCCGGAAATCGCCGGTATCTTGAACCCGATATTCCGGGCGCTTGAAACCGTGACGCTGCAGACCTTGAACGCGGCAGTTGAAGTGGAAGGCGCGAATCCCGCTGATGTGGCGCAGAACTGGCTGCAGCAACAAGGCTTCATCGGCAACTAACCTCAGCAACGGCGCATATAGTCAGAGGTTTTGGGGGAGTGCCTGCACTCCTCCACGGCCTCTCTCAAACTATCAAATCAAGGCGCGCTTCTGAAGCTGGAGGTGAAGAATTCGCAAAAGCAACCTGATCGCCGTGCTAGGCGGCGCGTTTGCCAGTTTCGGCTTTTTCTTCTTCCCCGTTATTGAGGTGAAACCCAATCGGCTCGCTTCCGGTCTGCCCGTGGGCTTGTTGGAAATCCAAGGCGACCTGCGTTATCTCCTGCTCTTTCTCTTGGCATTGACCCCGCTGCTGTTGGCATTCGTTGCTGATCGGGAGCGACGGGGCTGGTCATTGGTGGCCGTGGGCAATTTGCTGGTTATTCTGACCCTCTTCTTGCCCGCGCTGGCCGGGGTTCAGTACTTGAGCGGCGCGGAAGCCTTATTTGAAGAAGGCACGCGCATCAGCAACCCGCGGATATTGACATCGGCCGCCATTGCGACTGGCCTTCTGGGCGGATATATCATCTTGTTCGCCGGTCTGCTGGACCTCGAGCGGGCCGGCGCGTCAAGCCACCTCCGCACCCTGGCCGGCGGAATCGGTTTACTTGTCATCATTGCCATGCTCTTGAATGGCACACTCGATGTGTATTCGATCATGGTCGAATATCATTCGCGCGGCGACGCGCTGGCGCAGCGGTTTCTGGAGCATATTGTCTTTGTCGCCGTCGCCTTGCTCGCCGGCTTGATCGTCGGTATCGCGCTTGGCTTATGGGCTAGCCGCGATGCCTCGTCTGAAGACGTTATTCTGTATGCCGTCGGCATTGTTCAGACGATTCCGAGCCTGGCGCTGTTTGGCATCTTGCTGGTGCCGCTGGCGCGCCTGGGCGATGCCCATTTCACGACTGCCGCGCGCAACTGGTTGATACTGGCGGCCGTTGCGCTGGCAGCGGTTCTGCTCCTGCGGCGGGTCCATGCGCAGTTGCCAAGCAGGTCCCGCCAGTTCGCCTTGATTACGGTAGTCATCCTGATCTTAATTCCGCTTGCCCTCCTGGTCGTTCTTGTGATCTCCTTTGGCTTTGAAGTGGTGCTCTTCGTATTGACGCGCGCGGATTTCGCGCCCCTGCGCACTGTCACCGCCGCCGCGATCTTCGTCTTCCCGCTTATGCAGACGGCCGGCAAGCGCCTTGTCCCGGCGCGCAATCTTCGCATCTACCGCTATCTGCGTTATTTGCCGCTGCTTGTGGCGCTGGCCGGCAGCTTGCTTCTCCTTTGGCAGGGAAGCATCAGACTAATCGGTAACAAGGCGTTCGAAGACTTGGTCATTCGCGATTTTGGCGTCTCGGGCATCGGCACGGCGCCGGCCATCATCGCTTTGACTTTGTATTCGCTATTGCCTCTGGTGCGCAATACCTATGCCGGTTTGCGCAATATCGATCCGGCGATTATCGATTCCGGGCGCGGCATGGGTTTGACCGCGGCCCAGCTGTTTTTCCAGATCGAGCTGCCGCTGGCCTTCCCCGTGATTATGGCCGGCGTGCGCAACGCGGCGATTTCACTGGTCGGCATCGCCGCCGTAGCGTCCATTATCGGCGCCGGCGCCTTGGGTGACTTTATCCTGCTCGGCGTAAATTCTACTTCCATCGATCAGATTCTGCTGGGCGCGATACCGGCGATTCTGTTGGCGGTGGTCCTGGACGCGGCACTGCGACTAACGGAGCGAATATTGACATCGCCCGGCATCCGGCATTCCTGAGCATCGGGCTGCGTTGAGCGGCGATAGGCAGGCAGCGCGTGATCGAATTCAAGAACGTCTACAAGGAGTATCCCAACGGCTTCAGAGCCGTGGACGACCTGAACATGACGGTCTATAACGGCGAGATCTGCGTTCTGATCGGTCCTTCCGGCTGTGGCAAGACAACCGCGCTACGCATGGTCAACCGCCTGACTGATATCAGCCGTGGCGAAATCTTGATCGATGGACAGCCGCATGTTGAATTTGAACCCGAGGTCTTGCGTCGGCAAATCGGCTATGCCATTCAGCAGATTGGCTTGCTGCCGCATATGACCGTTCGCGACAACGTGGCGATCGTGCCGCGCTTGCTCGACTGGACGGAAGATCGCATCCGGCAGCGGGTGGAATTGCTGCTGGATTTGGTCGGCATCGATCCGAGCATCCACGGCGACAAATATCCGCGTCAGTTATCCGGCGGTCAACAGCAGCGTGTTGGCGTGGCGCGGGCTTTAGGCGCCGATCCGCCGATCATGCTGATGGATGAGCCCTTTGGCGCGGTCGATCCGATCACGCGCGCCATCTTGCAGGAAGAATTTATTCAGATTCAGCACGAGGTCGGCAAGACGATCATCTTCGTCACCCACGATCTTGACGAGGCCATCTTTATGGGTAACCGCATCGCCTTGATGCGCGCGGGACGCCTGGTGCAATACGACACGCCGGACGACCTGCTGGCGAAACCGCGCGATGATTTCGTCCGCGAGTTTGTCGGGGGCGACCGCTCGCTGAAACGGCTGCACTTGTTTAAGGTGCGGGACACTATGCGGCGGGACGTACCCAGCTGCAACAGACATGCCAGCATCGAAGAAGTCGTTGCCTGCCTCGATCAGCATGAGTCGGATAAAGCCTTCGTGGTAAACGAAGCCAATGGCAGGTTGCTCGGCTGGGTGGAGCGCGAGGCGGCGCGGAAGAGTACTTCCCTCGCGGAGGCGATGACGCAGGCGCCGGTCACGCATATCGCCGTTCCGGAAGATGCCGACGCCCGCCAGGCGCTGAGTGTGATGCTCGCCTATGACTTTGAAGTGACGCCGGTGGTCGACGCGGATGGCGTGTTGACCGGCGGCGTCAGCATCGAGCAGTTGCGAGACTTGGTCGAAGCGCCGGATATCGGCGGCTCTGACGGACGGGAAAGTCGCCGATGACCGTAGGGGCCGACAAACTGAAAACCGATTCCGGCGGGCGGTGGTCGCTGCCACGCGCGTCGCTCATCTGGCTTGTCGTCTCGCTGGTGATCTTCGTAGTGAGCCAGCAAACTGTGACGCTGCACGATCGGGAGAAGTTCGAAGGCGACTTTGACTTCGCTGTGGCTGAAGGCGAAGGCGAGAACACGCTGATCCTGAATCTAACGGCGGGCACCTTTAAATACGGTATGGTGCCGGAGCTTATCAAGCCGGTCGAGACGGGCAGATTCAGCCGCGATATGGCGGACGCGCCGCAAGTCGCCAAGGTGCTCTTTGACACGCTCGACAGCATCAGCGAAATCACGATCGAGGCGCAGACAATCACGGTCGTCTATGACGATGAGACCGAAGCGGAGCAGGTGCGCAGTCGCTTGCGGCGGCCGGTGAATATCGCGGTCGCCAATGATCGCGCCACCATTACCGCAGTTGTGGCGCCCGATGCGGAAAAGACGCTGATCTTCACGACCATCGACGATCATTTCCGCTTCGCGCAGTACACGCCGTCACTGGTCGAGTCGGCGGAAGATTACGAAAGTCGCGCTGCTGCCGAGAAGGGCTCCGCTCTGGCACAATTCATCTTTGCCGAATCGCGGGCGATAGAATCCCTGCGATTGGAGCCGACGCGCCTGATCGCCACTTATGCCGAGGGCACGGCGGTCGACCCCTTCGTACGCCGTATGCGCGACATATTGAACGAGTTTCATCCGCGCGCATCGCTGTCGCCGAACTTGTGGCTCCTTACCATGGCGCCGGAAATCCGTCCGCCCATCCTGGCGATCGCTGTTGAGCCCGCGCAGACCAGCATACCGCTCTTCATTTTCACGCTGATCATGATAGTGGTCGACGCCGGCATACATATCTTTTACGGTGAACGGGAACAACATCTGCTGCGCACTTTGGTGCACGTGATTTCGGTCTTCTTGCTCTTCTGGTCCATCTTCGGCCATGAGCCACTTTGGGATGCCATACTGCACATGATATTCCCCACTAGCGCTCAATTAGTCCATCCAAAAGGCACCGTCATTGCCTTCACGGCGCAGCATTTGGAACTGGTCCTCACGTCGTCGATTTACATCATTTCCGCCGGCTTATTGATGGGCGTGCTTGTGACGCGGGAAGGTTTCCGCGACCTCTTGCCGTTGGTAAACAACGTGGTCAATGGTGGGCAGACGGTGCCGACGCTCGCGATAGTCGCGATCATGGCGCCGATTATCGGCTTGGGATTCATGCCCGCCTTGGTGGCGCTAGTCGCCTATGGCTTGCTACCGGTTGTGCGCAATACCATCGCCGGTATCGAGTCGGTCAGTTTTACCGTTATCGATTCGGCGCGCGGCATGGGCATGACATCGCGGCAGATTCTGCTGCGGATCGAAATGCCGATTGCCAGCCGCATCATCATGGCCGGCATCCGCACCAGCATGGTCATTAACATCGGCACGGCGACCCTGGGCGCTTTTGTTGGTTCCGGCGGTCTGGGCACGCCCATCGCCAGCGGTCTCTCGATGACGGTCGATGCCTTCATCCTCTTGGGCGCGATCCCGGCGGCGCTGCTGGCCATTTTGACGGACTACGTACTGGGACGGCTGGAAACGGTACTGACGCCGCGCGGCCTGCAGATCGAGAGCTAGTCCCGTCCGCTAACCGCTATAAGATGATCAGCCAGGCGCAGCGCCAGCGCCACGATGGTGAGCGTCGGGTTGGCGTAACCACTGGTCGGGAAGACCGCCGAGCCGGCGATGTAGAGGTTGCCCACGCTGTGCAGTCGCGAGTTGATGTCAACGATGCCATCTTCGCTTGCCGCCGACATGCGCAGCGCGCCCATGTGATGATCGCCGGTCTCGAGCGCGCCCTCAGCGGGCGGGAAGGTGTAGTCCTCGGCGCCACCGCCTACATCCGTGATCCATTCTTGTCGGCCGGCGCCATGCTTAAGCAAGTAGTCCAAGGTGATTTCGAAGGCGCGCACGGCGCTGCGTTTGTCCGTCTTGCTGAGCCGCCAGTCAACATGCGCAACCGGCTGACCGAAGATGGGATCAACTTGCCTCGGATCGAGGCTGATGCGGCTGTGCTCGTTCGGCGTCTGTTCCCAGTTGAGATTGACCACCGCCGAAGCGAGATCATCGCCGAAGTACAAAATGATGCGGAAATTAGCAATCCGTTCTTCGAGCAAGGTGGCATGCGTTGGAACGAGCACGCCCCAGGCGTTGAACATCATATACTCGAATACCAACTCCGGATTGACCAGGGGCGCCACCATATGCTGATACGCGCCGCCGGATTCTTTAGGCGGCTTTAGGCGGATCTGTTGTTCGCGGAAGAAGTTGCGGATTTCGCTGGCGATCGGCTTATCGAAATAGACCCGCGCCGCGTTCGTCAGCAGCGGATGCACCATGAATCCGCGACCAAGCTGATCACGCTTGTTATTGCCGAGACCACCGGAAAGCTGCAGCAGGCGCACGTTCTCGATGCCGCCGCAAGCCAGCACGTAACGCCGCGCCTTGACTTTGAAGCGATTGCCTTCACTACTTCCGGCCGTCGCCGAGGCGACGATCGTCGAGCAGTTTAACGCGGTCACGTGCCGCCGATTCTCGTCGGTCGAAATGGTCAGCAGGTGCGCATTGAAGAGGACGGTGATATTGTCCGCCCCTTTCAAGTCGTCGCGGAACTGCACCTGAAAATCATGCAGATTCTCTTCGTACTGAGCGTGCATGATGGCGCCGGTCATTTTGTCGCCCGGCAGTGGTTCAAAGGAGCGGGCATAGAGCACGCGCTCCCAAAATTCCATGTCATCGTAATTGAAGGGACCAAATTGCCCGAAGTGATGCGCGTCAATGTAGTAGGGCGTCAACTCCGATTGGGTGATCGGCCAGCCAACTTCACGATAACCCGGGCGCGGCATATAGTCGGCGGGGTCGAGCGGCCGCGCCCAAAAGCCGAAGTGATTGGTCGTGCCGCCGTACATATTCAAACGCGAGCGAGTCAGAAAGTCCGGATCGACTTTGCCCAGAAAACCGCCGACCGTGCCGTGATAGAGTGACTGGCGATTCGCTTCGGGGATACCGCGATCGGCGGGACTGCCGCTGACCAGCAAGATCACCTTGAGCGAGCTGTTTGCCAGCCTGTGCGCCATGGCGATGCCGGCCGCGCCTGCCCCAACTATACAAATGTCGAAGTCTTGCCGGATGGCGTCCGCCGGCAGTTGGTCGGCATAAACGTACATGGTAGTCTCCAACGGTAATTCAAACTCGTGGCGCCTGCCGCGCCATCCAGGCGGCTCCCAAAATCGGCGCGTCTCCACCCAAGCGAGAGGCAGCTACATTCACCCTTGCTGACACCGCTTGAAAGGAATATCCCTTCAGTGAGCGCCGAGCCGGCTCAAGCAGCAATTCGGCCGCTTGGGAGACACTGCCGCCGATGACGAACAACTCGATATTCAAGGTCATCGCCAGGGTGGCGATGCCTATGCCCAGCGCGCGTCCGGCGCTCTCCAGCACATCCAAGGCAAAGCTGTCGCCCGCCAGCGCGCGTCGCGTCACTTCCGCGCCTGAGACTTCCTCGCCGCTTGCATCGGCGTAATGTTTCGCCAGCGCCGGTCCGCCGGTGTAGGTCTCCAAGCAGCCGCGCGAGCCACAGTGACAAAGATGCCCGTTCGGATCAACCGTCATGTGGCCCGATTCGCCGGCGCTGTTACTCTCGCCGTAAATCAGCGCGCCCTGATAGATGATTGCCGCGCCAACGCCGGTGCCAATGACGATGTAGATCATACTTTCGCGCTCGCGGCCAGCGCCGAAATGAAACTCGCCCAGAGCCGCCACCTTCGCGTCATGATCGAGCACGACCGGCAGCGCCAGCCGCTCTTGCAGGACTCGGCGAAAAGGCGTGTTGGAGATGCCGGGCAAATTGACCAGCGTGAGCAAATCGCCGCTGATGTGATCGACCGGTCCCGGCGAGCCGATGCCGACCGCAGCGACTGCGTCACCGCGCGACAACTCCGCCTTAAGCGCGCCCACTTCGCGGGCGATACGCTCGATCACGCTGTGCAGACCTTGATCCGCGTCCGTATCGATGTGGCGGCGCGCGAGAATCTCGTGGGCCGGGCTGACCAATCCCAGCGCGATTTTGCTGCCACCAAGGTCAATGCCGATGGCGTAGCTCATAGCGCCAACTCCGATTTCAACGGCGGCGCGCCACGCAAATGATCGGCCACGCGCAGCGCCTGCGCGCAAATCGTCAGCGCCGGATTCATGGCGGTGGAAGACGGGAAGAAGGCTGAATCCATCACGTAGAGATTCTCGATATCGTGCGACTTGCAGAAGGGATCGAGTACCGATATCGCCGGATCGCTGCCGAAGCGGGCGGTGCCACACTGATGCGAGTTGGTCTCGATGCCCAGCGTTTCGGTGAAAACGAAGGTATAGCCGGCTTCGCGCATCATACGAATGCCGCGTCGGATCAGTTCCTGATGGGCAAAGCGATTGTTTGGTTGCCAGCGCACCTGTACCTGACCATTCGGTCCAAGATAGACGCGGTTCTCAGGGTCGGGCAGATCTTCTGACATCACCCACCAATCGACGCTGCGCTTCGCCATCGCTTTCAGCACAGGCTTAGGCAGGTAGGGCTTGGCAGCCGACAGCATGCCCGCCTGCAGCTTGCCAAGCGCCTGAATATTGCCCATCGGCCAAGCGAAGTCTTCATCGCCAAAGTAAAAGTCGTTGACCGCGGTCGTCTTCTGGAACACCGTCGGGTTGGTTTTCAGCGGCGCGACGGCGGTCAAAGCGGTGTTGTTGTGCACCATGTAGTTGCGCCCGAGCAAGCCCGATGAATTGGCGAGACCATCCGGATGCCGGCTGTTCGCCGAGCGCAGCAGCAGAATGGCGGAGTTGACCGCGCCACAAGACACGATGATGCGGTCGGCGGAAACGGCGAGCGATTCGCCCGCCCGCTCAACTTCGACAGCGGTCGCGAGTCTGCCTGTTTCGTCGGTTAGGATGCGGCGCGCGCGCGTATTGGTCCACAGCTCGATGCCATCAGTCTCAAGCGCCGGACGAACACAGCAGATCTCGGCATCGCCTTTGGCATGCACCTGGCAGGGGAAGCCATCACAGGTCTTGCAGCGGATGCAGCGCCCGCCTTCGCGCAGGTCAATCGCCATCGGCAGGCAATAGGGATGCAGACACTGACGACGCAGCTTTTCGATAAGCTCGGCGATATAGGGTTCGTGCGGCACTTCGGGATAAGGATAAGGGCGGGTTCGTGGCGGTTCGTTAGGGTCATCGCCGAAACGGCCATGCACGAAGAACAAATCCTCGGCGATATTGTAATAGGGTTCTAAATCCGCGTAGCTGATGGGCCAAGCGAGTGACGTGCCGCCTTCATGCTCGAGCGCGTCAAAGTCTTCGACGCGGAAACGCGGCAAGGCGGCGCCGTAGACCTTGGTGTTGCCGCCAACGTAGTAGTGGACGCCCGGCTTGAAGCCGCTCCCGTCCGCCGCGTCGATCCAGTTCTCCGCCGGCTTATAACGGTTCTCCTTGAAGATGGCATCGACCTGCCAGTTTTGACGCTCTTGCGGCAGGAAGTCGCCGCGTTCAATTAGCAGGATGCGCGCGCCACTATCGCGCAGGGCATAGGCGAGGGTACCACCGCCCATGCCGGTGCCGATGATGATGATGTCGTAGTGGTTCACGTTCAACCGCAGTGCACCTTTCTGTCTAACCACAGAGACGCCAATAACGCAGAAAATTGCTGTTGAGCGCGCCACGGTTGCATCGGGTAATTTCCCGATGTAATGCCGCCCCCATTGGCGGTTCCTAAGTTGCCAAGTCGACCCACGTTCCCGTTTCAGAGGAGCGTTCGGCCGCGTCCATGACCCGCTGGATGTACAAGCCATCGTCTAGCGAAGGGGATGTTGGCTTGTCATCCTGGATTGAGCGGATGAACTGGTACTGACATTCGGCGTGGACACGCATGAAATCGGGCGTCATGGTCCAGTCCGGCGCCTTTTGCCCGGCGTAGCGTCCCACCGCCTCGATCTTGCGGAAACCGCGCTCCCCTCCCAGCGGACCGTCGGCATCGCGCGTATCGTACACGGTGAGCCAGGCCGGATCATTCAGATCCCAGCGGATGGCGCCTTGATCGCCGAATACCTCGAAAATCAGATCGTTGGTGGCGCCGGTGCCCATGCGCGAAATCTCGACCGTGCCCAATGCGCCATCCGCGAGACGGGCGGTCAGCAGCGCGATATCATCAACATCGACCGGCACTCTCTCCGCCGCGCCGGCCGCGCTGGGGCGCTCTTTAATCAGCGTATCCAGCGTACCGTTGACCGCGGCAAAATCGCCGAGCAGGAAATAGAGCAGATCCAGAATATGCGAGCCCAGATCGAAGAGGGCGCCGCCGCCCGTGATCTCTCGCTGGAGCCGCCAGGACATCGGTTTTTCGCTGCTGATATAACTTGAGCGGTGGTAGCGCCCACGGAATGAAAATACTCGGCCCAGGAAACCGGCATCGATCAGCTGCTTGGCACGCATGATGGCGGGGAAGAAACGGAAGTTAAATGTCATCTGTGCCTTAACGCCGGCGCTGTGGACGGCGTTCGCCATGCTCGCCGCTTCCGCCACATTCATCGCCAGCGGCTTTTCGCAGTAGATGTGTTTTCCCGCCGCGGCCGCGGCCAGGACGATCTCATGATGTGAATTGTTGGGTGTGCAAATATCGACCGCGTCGATATCTTCGCGCAACAGCAACGCGCGGTAATCATCTGTGTAAAAGTCGCAGCCGATCTCCGCGGCGGCGCGTTTTGCCGTCTCGGTACGCGTTGTGGCGACGCCCGCGATTTCGACGCTGTCGGCCGGCAGTCCGTAATGGAACGGGATGGCGCGGTAGGCGGCCGCGTGCACCCGACCAATGCCGCCGTAGCCGATGAGTCCGATTCTGATTTTTGACATGTGATTCATCCTATGTTTACCCCGCCCCCAAAACACTACGGAGGCCGCATTGTCGAACCGCAGCGGGATTACTTGGTACGTCCCCGATCATTCCGATACTTATCACTCGCGTCACGCATGACAGCGCGCAAGTTCTGCACAGCCGCGCTGATTTCACCTGTTCCGGGCTGAAACTTGCCGGCGGGACCTTTGAGCAGCGGCGATGAGAACTCACCGACGGTCATGCCCGCCTGAATGAACTGACCGACATTGCCCGTGTTCAAGCCGCCGTCTTCCATCAACTCGATCTGATCTTCCATACCCGCCGCCGCGATCATGTCATGCAGCTTACGAACGGTATCAACAACAATCGGGTCGATGGTGTGCGGACTCTTGCCCCCGGTCGTTTGCTTCCAGAAGGGCGCGCGACTCTCGTATTCGATGATATCGATATGGGGGTGGATGAACTGCTCGAAGGCGACAGCCGGCACCCCTTGCCAAGCCCAGACGCCCACCTTCAACCCCAGCTTCTCCTTGATGTAAGTGATGTTCTGGAAGATCATCTCGTTCGTCGTCTCGAGCGGCAGGCTGATCAGGCTGACACCGAGATCGGCCAGTTGATCAAAGACGCTGAAGTTCGGGCGCACCATTTGCAGTTGCGCCTCGACCTCGAGGCTGGTGCTGTTGCAGGTCGCTTCAATGATATCGTAGCCGCCACGGGGCATGGCGAAATCCATGTATTTGCCATCGCGCACCTCGATGTGAATCCAGTCGACGCCGGCCGCTTCCAAGTCCCGCACCTGCGCGCCGAGCACGGCGTAATCCGCCCAGAACAAGCCGGCGGCGATTTTCACCTGTTGCGTAACATCTCCGATTGGCATTGTGCTTCTCCTGGATTGGGCAGGCGACTTAGTGGCTCGCCCCTACATTTACACGGAAAGTACGCGCACGGCGGTGTCTTCATCAGTGCAAAGCACATTGACCGCGCCGGTCTGCAGCGCGCCGCGTATGGCGGCCGCCTTGTTCAAACCGACCGCGACCGCGACGGTCTGCGGCACAGCGCGTAACTCGTCCAGCGTCACGCCGATGATGCGCTGATTGAGCTCGCAGGAAAAGAGCCGTCCCGAGCTGTCAAAAATCTGCCAGGCCATGTCTCCGATTGCCCCAGACTCGCGATATGCCCGCAGTTGCCCTGACTCCGCCACGCCGGCGCGGACGAAGCCGGAAGTCGCCGGTTCGAGATCGCCGATGCCGACCAAAGCGATTTCGGCGCGGCGAACCTGCTCCAGCGTCCGGCCAACGACCGCTTGCACGCGGATCACGGCAGCCGCTTCTGCATTATCCGCCAGCAGCGGCGATGACAAGTATAACGCTTCCCCGCCCAGCTTTTGCGCCAGCTGTCGCGTCAAGGCCGAACTGTCGAATTCCTTAAGCGCGTGCGAGAGGCTGCCAGTCGCCTGCATCACTTTGACATTGGCCTGAAAGTCAGTGCGGATGGCACTGATGACCTCATACGTGGTGCTGCCAAAGCAAATCGCCATGGTGGAATGATCGACCAGCGCCGTCTCCAGATAGCGCGCCGCCAGTTGTGCGATTTGCCGCAGCAGCAGCGCCGAATCTGTCGCGCCCGTCTGCAGCACCAGCGCCCGATCCAGGCCGAATCGCTGGGCAAGCTGGTGTTCGAGCTCGGTTGATCGCTTGATCGGCCAGTCGATCAAAATGCGTACAATTTGCGTTTCACGCGCCTCTTTCAGCAGACGATAGATCTTCACGCGCGACAAGTCCAAGGCGGTTGCGATCTCGTTCTGCGTCATCTCCTGCTGATAGTACATCGCGGCGACATTCGCCAGCAGTTCATGCTGCGTGGTATCGATCATGGCTAAACGCCGGCGCGGTTGCGCCGCATGATCTCGCCCGCGCCTTGTGCCGTGCGCGGCTGATAACCCGGCAGCGGCAGGATACGCTGATGGATCGCATCAATGATCCCGTCGGGTCCGGGGAAGAAACTTTCGTCGAGCTCGGCCGGCGGCGTGATCCAATTTCGCGATCCAAGTACGGCGACCGGTCCATCGAGATAATCAAAGGCGAGTTGACTGATGTTCGATGCCATGGTGTGCAGGAAGGAGCCGCGCTCGGTCGCGTCGGAGGTCAGCAGGACTTTACCCGTCTTCCGAACCGACTCGATAATCGGCTGGTAATTCAGCGGATTGAGGAAGCGCGCGTCAATGAGCTCAGCGCTGAGACCGTGCTCACGCTGAAGCCGCTCAGCCGCTTCCAAGGCGCGGTAGAGCGTCGCGCCGATGGTGACGATAGTGATGTCGCTGCCAAGGCGATGCAAAAAGGGCTCGCCCTCTGCGACTTCGTAATACTCGATCGGTACGCCGCCGCTGTGCAAAGTCTCTGTCTGACTATACAGGCGCTGGCTCTCGAAGAAGACGACCGGGTCGGTCCCGCGCAGCGCCAAATTGAGCATGCCTTTGGCATCGTATGGCGTGGCGGGGAAGTAGACTTTCAAACCGGGGATATGGGCGACGATGGAGCTCCAATCTTGCGAATGTTGGGCGCCGTATTTCATGCCAACCGAGACGCGCAGCACCAGCGGCATACGCAGCACATTGGCCGACATCGCCTGCCACTTCGCCATTTGGTTGAAGATCTCGTCGCCGGCACGGCCCATGAAATCGCAGTACATCAGCTCGGGAACGGCGCGTCCGCCGGCAAGCGCGTAGCCGACTGCGGCGCCGACGATGGCTGCTTCCGAAATCGGCGTATTGAACAGTCGGTGATAGGGAATCGCTTCGGTCAAGCCGCGATAAGCGCCGAAGGCACCACCCCAATCGCGATTCTCCTCGCCGAAAGCGATCATCGTCGGGTCGCTGTAGTAGCGGTGAATCATCGCCTCAAAGATGGCTTCGGCGTAGGTCAAGGTCTGGAGCTTGGGACGCGCTTCGCCCTGCTCGTCTGTGCCGAAGCGGTGCTTGTCGGCCGTGATCGTCAGGCGCGTCTCCGCCAGCGGCTGCAGCACCTCCGGTTCACGCTCGTCCAACGCATCGGCTCGTCCGTTCGAGAACATCAACGCGCCGATCGCATCGCCCGCCACGTCCAGCCGCGGCGAACGATCCAGATCGACCGCTGCGCTGACGACCCCGGTGATCGTCTCGACGATGGAGGTCTTTATATCCGCCAGCTCCACCTCATCGGTATGGTCGTTGGCGAGCAGATAGTCGCCGTAGCCGCGGATCGAGTCCTGCGCGCGCCACAGGTCTACCTCGTCCCGTCCGCGATACGAAGAGGCATCGCTGGGCGAATGGCCGCTGTAGCGGTAGGTGATGACATCAAGCATGGCCGGACCGCGCCCTTCCAGCAGTAGCGCTTTCTTCCGCCGCGTGGCATCGGCGACCGCCAGCGGATCATAACCATCGACCCGTTCACTGTGCATCGCCTCCGCATTGACGCCCAAGCCGACCCGCGCCAGGGTGCCGTGTCCCAAGGTCTCGCCCTGCGGCTGCCCGCCCATGCCGTAGAAGTTATTCATAAAATTGAAGAGGATCGGTGGCGCGCCGCCCAACTCGGCATCCCAGAGTGTGTGATACTGATCCATCGCGGCGAAGTTCATCGCCTCCCAGACCGGCCCGCTGGCGACCGACGAATCGCCGATATTGGCAATGACGATGCCCGGCTTGCGATTGATGCGTTTGAAGAGCGCCATGCCGAGGGCGATATCAGCCGAGCCGCCGACAATGGCGTTGTTGGGCATGATGCCGAATGGCGGGAAGAAGGTATGCATCGAACCGCCCATACCTTTGTTGAAGCCGGTTTCACGGGCGAAGATCTCGGCGTAGGTGCCGTAGATCAGCCAAGCGCGCGCCAACACACGGATATCGTCGAAGACGTCTATTGCCTCGACGACGCGCAGCGCAGCCCCATCCATGTATTTTTCCATGATATCCAGCAGCTGGTTGTCGTCCAGCTTGCGGATGGCGGAGAGTCCCTTCGCCAGGATTTCACCATGGCTGCGGTGCGAGCCGAGGATGAAGTCCTGCGCTTCGAGATAAATGCATTGGCCTACAGCCGCCGCTTCCTGCCCGATCGACAAGTGGGCCGGACCGGCGTGATTGTATTGGATGCCGCGATAGACGCCTTCTTTTTTGAAGCCGTCCAGCGCCGTTTCAAACTCGCGAATGAGCAGCATGTCGTGATAGATAATGACCAGATCGCCGCTGCAGTAATGCTGTGCCTCAGCGGCAGGGTCGGAGACGTAAGCATTGACCGGGATCTCCGGCGCGCGGATGACCGAGCTTTGGCGCTCTTCGGCCGGGTCGATGGTCAGAGTTTTTGGCATTATGGTGTACCTCTGCTAGGCGGCGGCGAGCAAATCGATCTGCGCCAGATTCGCGCTCAGTTGCGCCAGGAAGCGGGCGGCCGGCGCGCCATCGACGACTTGGTGATTGATGGTCAACGAGAAACCGATATGCGGCACGAACTCAATATCATCGCCCGACTGCACCGGCTTCAAGTTGATGCTGCCGACACCGAGAATGCCGACCTGCGGCGGATTTAGCACCGGCGTGAAGCTCTCGATGCCCAAGGCGCCCAGGTTGCTCACCGTGAACGTACCGCCGGTCAGCTCATCCGGCCGCGCTTTCCCGACGCGACAGGCTTCAGCCAGCCGATGCGCCTCTGCCGAGATCTGCTTCAGCGTCAACGAATCGGCGTGCGGAATCACCGGCGCCAGCAGACCGCGCTCCGTGTCCACCGCCACGCCCAGGTGGATCGCCCTGTGCTGATAGATGGTATCGTTCTCAAAAAGCGCATTGAGTTCGGGGAAGGCGGGCAGGGTGCGCGCGGCAGTGAACAACAGCAGATCGTTGATATTTACATCGCGCAAACCAAGCGATTCGTCGCTTTCCTTAAGCCGGCGGCGGAATGCTTGCAGCGCCCGCGCATCGGCTGTGGCGTTCAGCGACAATTGTGCGGTCGTCTGCAGCGATTCGAGCATGCGCTTCGCGATGATCTTTCGCGCGCCTTTGAGCGGGATCTCCACGACCGCGTCATCACGGTCAGTCGGTACAAGATCGATCTTGCCGACTCGTCGCCCGGTCAACAAGTTGTCGGCGAGTTCAAAGTCGCCGCTATTCAGCATCGCCTGCGCGACCGGGGTCACTTTGACGCGTTTGCCGATCGCCGCCTCGATATCGCGTTCGATGATGCGCCCTTCGGGTCCGCTGCCATCTAGACTGTCGATTTCAATGCCTCTGCGCTGCGCCAGATTGAGCGCGCGGGGCGAGATGAATACCGGCTGATTCAATTGCGGTATAGACGATGCGCTGACCTTCGATTGCGTTGCGCCAGTCCAATCAGGCGCCGGCTCTTTTTTCGCGGCGGCCGTCAGCGGCATGAACTCAGCGAAGGACTCCCCATCCTGCCCGACCACGGCGATGTTGCTGAGCACGGGTACTTCATCGCCCTCATGGTACAAGCGCGCCAGCAAGACACCGCTCGCGCTGCTCTCCACTTCGAGCGTCGCCTTATCGGTCTCGATCTCGCAGAGCAGATCACCGGCATGAACCGTATCGCCTGCAGCGACATGCCAGGCCAGGATGATGGCGCTCTCAACCGTATTTCCCAATTTTGGCAGGACGACCGCTTCAGCCATGTCAAACTCTCAAGACAAGTAACTGTGCAAATGCACAGCCAGAGAACATTTACACAGAGTCTAGCGAGCAGCCGACTTGCTGTCAAGTCCACGGGCACTATCTGGTAGAATAACTGCAACCTGAGATTCGAGCGAAAAGAGCAGATGATGAGCGCCAGCTTGCATCACGTCAGTATTCCACGACCGCCCGGCAGCGAAGCCGCTACCCGCGCCTTTTATGGCGAGCTGGTGGGTTTGCCGGAGATTCCAGCGCCGGATAGCATTCAAGATATGGAAGTGATCTGGTTCAGAATCGGCGAAGATGCCGAGCTGCATTGCTTCCGCGAAGATCCGCTAGACGACCCGTCAATTAGGCATTTCTGTCTTTTCATTGATGACCTGGCCGGCATGCAGCGGAAACTCGCAGCCGCGGGTTACGCGCCTTATGATGTGGAACCGATCCCGGGCCGGCCGCGCTTCTTCTGCCGCGATCCCTTCGACAATATCATCGAATTTACCACGATTGTCGGAGACTATCTGGCGCCTCAAGACAGTTAGCTGCCGGCTACCGACTAGCCATATCCCTGCCCGTAGCGCAGGGGACCGCGCCAAGCCGCCGTATTTTGGGCCCGCAGTCCATCGTAATCCAGTTGCGTCTCGGTCGCCACCAGCGCGCCATCGACGACAGCCGGGCGTTCGTTCGCCCCTAGGTACGCAATCAGCCCGGCTTTCAGCGCTGCTTGCGTATCGGCATAGGTCGGCAATCCCGCCAGATTATGAACATCGTCGCTGTCGCTGCGCAGGTCGAAAAGATGCTCGATAGCATGATCAAAGTAGTAGATGTATTTGAAGCGGCCGTCGGTGGCAAAGACCGAATGCCGAGTCTCGCCGTAGAGTATTCGTTCCGCTGGAAGATCCAACAGAGATTTGCCATCCATCGCCGGATCGGGCTGCAGACCGGCCAATTGCAGCAGAGTCGGGACGATATCGGCCGTTAGCGCCGGCGCATCCTCACGCCGATTGTAGATGCCGTGTTCGCGCGGCAGGCGCATGATGATCGGCACGCGCGCCGCCGATTCCAGAAACGTATATTTGGCGAAGAGACAGTGATCGCCAAGATGCTCGCCGTGGTCGGAGGTGATGACAATCACCGTATTGTCGTAAAGACCCTTGCTTTTCAGCTCGCCGAAGAGACGCCCGAGTTGATAATCGATATGCGTGATCTGGGCGTAATAGTGCCGGCGCAGCCGCTGCAAGATTGGCGGCGTAACCCGATCGGCCTTATTGCTGATGCGCTGTGCGATCAGCGCGTTCGGCTCGCCCGGCGCATTGACCCAATCACCGATGACGGCGTCCGGAATCTCGAAATCATCGTAGAGGCGATTAAGAGGCTCGGGCGGATCAAAGGGGCTATGGGGCGCCTCAAAAACCATGAAGAGCATGAAGGGGCATTCGGGATCGCGCCGCCCCAAAAAGCGGATGCCTTCATCGACAATCCAATGCGTATGCGTCAGCGGCTCCGGTACCGCGCTGACCGCCGGATAGACTTCGTTGCCACCCAAGCCATGTCCCCGATAGAAACCGCCGTAGCCCCGCTCTTCCAGGAAATTGACGTAGTCGTTGGGATGCAAGCTGATGTCTTCAAAACCGAAGCGCGCCCGCTCCGGATAAAAGTGCATTTTGCCGACCGCCTTGGTTTGGTAGCCGGCCTCGCGTGTCACGCGAAAGGGTAGGCTGTGTTCTTGCGCGATCGCCGTGCGCGGTCCGCTCATATTGTTGTAGGGCATGCCGTGTTGGCTCGCGGTGAAGCCGGTGAGCATGGTAGCGCGCTGTGGCATGCAAATGGGGCAATCGGCATAGGCGCGCTCGTACCAGGCGCCTTCGTAGGCGATCTGATCGAAATGTGGCGTCATCACCGGATGGGCGCTATCGGCGATGCCGAGGCAATCCCCGCGCCATTGATCGAGGACAATGTAGACGATGTTGGGTTTCTCGACCGATCTGATCTCCAACGCGCGCTGCTCCTTGAAGCCGATTCAGATTCTAGCGGGCAATTCCAAATCAGGTGGTTAGGCGCAGCGCGTTTCACGCCTCCCTGAAGCTTCGGGGAGGGGCCGGGTGTGGGGTTGGCGCTATCCCTTGAGACTGCCCGATGCGGTGACCCCGGTTATCAAATGCTTCTGCCCGAAATAGAAGACAACCAGCATCGGGATGATCATCAGCATCGAGAATGTCATCAGCATGTTCAAGCTGTTCTCGTCACCTTCGAAGCCCTTGAGGCCGTTCAAGCCCAGCGCCAGCGTCCAAAGCTCCTGGTTTGAGCCCAGGTAAATCAGCGGATTGAGGAAATCGTTCCAGGCGAAGGAAAAGGCAAAGATTGATACCGCCGCGAGCACGGGGCGCGACATGGGCATGAAGATGCGCCACCAGACACCGAATTCCGAACAGCCGTCAATGCGTGCGGAGTCATGAATCTCGCCCGGTATGCCGCGGAAAAACTGTCGATAGAGGAAGATATAGAAGGCATTATGCCCGAGGAGGCGTGGCAAGACTAGCGGACCAAAGGTGCGCGTCCAGCCGATCTCATCGAAAAACAGAAACAGCGGGATTAGCCGAACGACATAAGGCAGCATCATTGTCGCCAGCAGGATACCAAAAAAAGCGCTCCGGCCTGGGAATGGAATGCGGGCGAAGGCATAGCCGGCCAAGGTACAAGGTACCCAAGCGCCAAAAAGCGACGCCACCACGATGATCATCGTGTTGCGCGTGTACTTGACGATCGGGCGAATCTCAAAGAGATTGGGATAATTCTCCCAAGCGATCGGATCCGGGATCAACTCCAGCTTGCGAATGGTGACCTTGTCACGCGTTTTCAGCGAGGTTGTGACGGTCCAAAGCAAGGGCACCATCATCACGATTGCGCCGGCAGTTAGGATGGCATAGACGATGACATGGCGGATGAGTTTGACTCTGGGATTTTCGATCATGCCATCGACCCGCTATAACTCCTCTTGACCATTGGAGAGAGGAAATCGGACAGGGAGTAGCGTCTAGGTCTCATCGTCCTGCGCGTCTCCGTAAAATACCCAGCGATTAGACGTGTAGACCAGCACGATAGTCAACACAAAGATGATGCAGAACAGAATCACCGATAGCGCGGCGGAATAGCCAAACTCAAAATCTCGAAAGGCTTTGTTGTAGACGTGCAGCATATATACCAATCCGGATTGCAAGGGTCCGCCATGGGTGCCGATGAGAATGAAAACCTGTTCAAAGACCTGGAAGCCGCCGATCAAGCTCAGCAACAAATTAAAGAAAATCGTCGGCGTCATCAGCGGGACCGTGATATAGATAAGACGATGCCAACCGGTACCGCCGTCAATCGCCACCGCCTCGTAAAGGTCATCGGGGATGGTCTGCAATCCGGCCAGAAAGATGATCATCTGCCCGCCGAAGCCCCAGAGACTAAGAATGATCAGCGACGGTTTTATCGCATCCGGCGAGGACAACCAACGCACCGGCGTGATGCCAAGCAAGACAAATAGTTGATTGAACAAGCCATAGCGCGTGTTGAGCAAACCGGCGAATATCACTGTCGCCGCCACCAGTGGAACGACCGAGGGCACGTAAAACAGGGTGCGGTACAGTTGCATCCCGCGCACGCGCAAATTCAGCAGAAGCGCGACCAAAAACGCGAAGATCAGGCGCAAGGGCACACTGTAACCCAGATAGTAGACCGTGTTGTACATGCTCTTGCCGAAGAACTTGTCCTCGGTAAAGATCTCGATATAGTTTTCCAAGCCTAACCAGGGAGGCGTTCCGACTGTTCCGATCTGGTAGTTGGTGAAGCTCAAATACAGATTGTAGATGAAGGGTCCCGCATCAAAGATGATGAAGCCGACGAACCAGGGAAGAATGAAGACGAAGCCAATCAATGACCGGTTACGAAACCACCATTCCTGCAGCCGCGTCTTCCAACGCCTTCGCTCTTCTGTCCGATTCTGATTGACAGTCGCTTGCAAGGTTCCACGCCTTAGCAACTAGCCGACTAGCTTTGAAGGAAGGGCGATCAACGCGACCGCCCCTTAGATATTCAAATCCAACCGAGACTTACGGAGTGAGGTAACTGGAATCCAGCAACGGAGTTCCCCTTCCCCAAAACTTAAGGGAAGGGGATGGTTGTTGGATTGGAGTTACATATTGTCGGCGTCGAACTCGGCCCAGAACTCGTCGAGCAACTCTTGAGCCTCGGCATGGGCATCATTCAGCGCATCTTCGGCTGACTTGATACCGAAGAAGGCCTCTTCAATCTGATTGTTCAAGATTTCCGCCAACTGCCCTTGCACCGGTGTGATCGGCACAGGGGTATCAGTCGCCAGACCTTCCAGGACGGTTGCCCAGAAGGGATTGACATCGTAGTAGGCCGGATTCTCGTTGCATGCCTTGACCGGCGACGGACGACTCTGCGCGAAAAGGAAAGCGCAGCCACCCAATTCATTAACGCCGATCCACTCAGCAAACTTGTAGGCCACTGCTTGCTTCTCCGGCGTATGCGCGGCCGGGATCGTATAAGCCCAGCCACCGCTGAAACCGTAGCCAGTCACCCCGGCGTGCACAGCATCGGGATTGTCGCCGTTTCGCGGGCGCAGCATGACACCCCAACGGTCGGTCGCCGCATAGTGCTCCGGCGAATTATTGTTGAAGTGTCCGAAGAAAGACGTATTGATGGGCAGGAAGGCTAGCGCGTCGTCATACCAGGGATGATCACCTTGGGAAAAGCTGGTGTCCTGGAAGAAGTCCGTCACATTCTCCGTACCTTTGTTGATGTCATTGGTGAAGTTGATCATCCATTCCAGCGTTTCGACGCCCTCGGCGCTGTTGTAAAGCAAGGTGCGACCATCGTCCGAAACGTATTTGCCGTTATTGGTGTAGAGCCAGGAAACAAAGTTGGTGTCGCCGCCGAATGCCGGAGCGCCCATGACATCAATGCCCATCGGATCGGCGACGGTGATGGCGGCGGCAATCTCTTCCATCTCCTGCCAGGTCGCTGGCGGAACTTCCGGATCAAAGCCAGCATCACGCAGCATGTCCTTGTTGTAAATGAACAAGCTGGTCAAGCCACCGGCGGAAGGCATCGGCAGACCATACAGTTCGCCATTCCAGTATTGGATGCCAATCTCGCCGTCGTAGAAGACGCTGATATCCGTACCTTCGGCTTCGACAAAGGCGTCGATGGGGATGATCAAGCCATTGATGGCGAATTGATAGGTTTCTGGACGGGTGGACATGATGATGCCCGGCGGGTTGCTGCTGGCGGCGGCAGTGGCGAGCAACTCGGCGCGGTTATCCCATGGCTGGACCTGATTGATGACGCGAATGCAGGGGTTCTCAGCCTCGAAGTGGCCGATGAGTGTCTCCATCAGCGCTTCGCGGGCGGCGCCCCACCAATTCATGAACTCAAGTTCGACTACTTCGCCATCGCAGTCTTGCGCCGCTGCGGGAATGAGACCGACCGACAGAAGCATGACCAAGGCAATGGCAAGGCGTACAACGATTGAAAACTTCATGGTGTTCTCCTATACAAGATCAATAGCATTAAATGATGGCTTTTCAGCCATTCGTACACATGTTGCATGGCGCGGCGCAGCTTTTTGCACTTTGCCGACCGCCGGTTATACTTTGGTCACGCGGCGCAAAAACGACTGCGGACCACGTCCAATATAACGCGAAGCGGACGCGCTGTCAAAAACTGCCGTTGCCCGGAAGAGTGGATTACAAATAGACGACAAGTGTATTGAATGAGCGTAGTTTACGCTGATCCACGACTGAGCCGTTTTGATCCCTTGGAGCGGATCATCTTCTATGATGACTTCGACGAGGGCATGCACGGCTGGTCGGAACTGATCGGCAACTACGAACATACTCTCGACTCAATGCTGCCGGAATACAGCGATATGCGGCCGCCGATGCTCAGCAACCAATCCATGTGGGACACGGGCACGGCCGGTTCAATGGAAGGCACCTACTCGCTGAAATTGGCGAGTCGAGCGCGCCAAGGGTCGCTGGCGACCAGCATCAAACGCCTGACCTTCCGCCGCCGCGGTCATATCCAACTGGAGTGCTATTTCACCTTCAAGCCCGAAGCGAGCGAACTGCGCCTGTCGCTGGATGACGTGCGCGCTTTCGGCGTCTTGTTTGACCTGCAAGATGGCATGAACCCGGAATATCGCTGGATGCCGCACCTGCGCTATCTGAACGCGATGGGTGGTGAGATGGTCAACCGCTGGCAGATGAAAGGGGCGACCCGCGCCTTTAGCAGGATTGGTGATTCGGGCGAGACGGTTTCGCATTTTCACTTGGGTCCGGAGAACTGGGAGGACATCGACCTGCCGCCGCAAACCCTCGCCTATAACGAGATCGCGACCAAGATGAATTGGCATTATCTGCGGGTCAATGTCGATCTGGCGAAGCGGCGCTTCCTGGGCTTCCAGTGCAACGACCTGATTTATAGCGGCGAAGCTCTCAAATACATCTCGATCCCAGCCATGCCCAATCTGAATTGCATGCTGAATACTGCCTTTTGGGTGGAGACCAACCGCGACAAACGCGCCTTCCTCTACCTCGATTCCGTGCTTCTCAGCGGGGAGTTTTGATCATGGCGCTGCGACGAAGTTACACCGCGATTGTCGAACGCAATGTTCTTTGGTCAGGCGAATTCGCCACTGAGCCATACGAGGCGGCCTGGGCCCACGAGGCAATATTCTTCGTTCGCGCGCTGGAAGTTCACCCACTTGGTGAAGCCGGAAGAGATGAAGCCACAGTTCAAATATCAGCCGATGGAATTCATTGGGTCGACAATGGCTGGCCTTTCAGCCTGCCGAAAAAGAAAGATGAGGTTACATTTTGCAGGGTTACTCACTTTGGCGGCTGGCTTCGGCTCAGCGGTAGTATTAAGGAATACGACGGAATAAAGGTACTGGTTTCACTAGTGTTGAAAGAATGAACCACGGACGTATACGAAAAGCGTAGCGGCGACACATTGGGTCGCCCGACTTTCCGCCGAGTATTACATGCACTCACTACGCCGCCCTGGCACGGGCGCTCCATCAATGGGTGGGCTACCCGGTCTGTTTGGTCAATCGTCAGGAGGCGATCGACGACATGAGCGAGGTATGGATAAGACTGGCGGAGCTAGTCTCGTGGCGCAGGCGCATGATAGTGCCGCGGGAGAGTGAAAAGGACGAGCGAGCATGATAGTGAAAGCGCTGAAGAATTTTGCGAAATTCATCGGCTATGTGTTGTTCGCTTGCTTCTACGTGATGGCGCAGGCGTGTATGCTGATTGCCGTGTTAGTGATAGTGCTATGGATGATGGCCAACATGTTAATCTTAGTCTTTTCGGATTTTCTGTTGGTGTTCGGATTTGTCAGTTTGGACCAGATGTTTCAATGGCTCCTGTCGGTGGTCAGAGGCATTGTCGGCGGTTGAGCTGTTAGCGAGACAGGTATAATTCTGTTATTCTGTTTTCATTCAATTGGGCGGCAAGGAAGGGCAGAAGCAGAATGCACAGACGTGATCGCCAAAGAGCGTTATATGGCTGACATCGGTGGGCGCCTGGGCGCTGCAATGGGTATGGTCGCTTCTAACAGTTTAAAACAGCAAGGACTTCTTTATGACATCTTCTCAAACCTTTGACTTCGACGCAGTCATCGTCGGCGGCACGCCAGCCGGCATCATGACGGGCATCACCGTCGCCAAAGCGGGTCGGCGCGCGGTCATCCTGGAGCGAACGGCGTATGTCGGTGGCTTGCCCGCCAACGGACTCGGCGCCACCGATATCCACACGCGAGGCGCAACCGGCGGCCTCTTCCTCGAGTTTGTCAACCGCATCAAACAGCACTATAGCGACGAGTACGGCGCAGAATCCCAGCAGGTCATCGACTGCTCCGAAGGCTACCGCTTCGAGCCGCAGGTCGCCGAGAAGGTTCTGCTGGCGATGATCGCCGAGGCCGGCGACAAGCTGGAAGTCCGCAATCGCAGGCAATTCAACCACGAGCCGAGCAACGTCATCAAAGACGGCGCCGCCTTGACGGGGATCAAGATCCTCAATCGCGTGACCGGCGCGGAAGAAGTGTACAGCGCGGCGGTCTTCGTCGATGCCACCTACGAGGGCGACCTGGCGGCGGCAGCCGGCGCTCCTTATATGCTGGGGCGGGAAGGCGCTGACGAATACGGCGAACCTTGTGCCGGCAAGTATTATCAGCGCTGGACCGAACCGCCCGACCTCAACTACTCGACCGGGCAAGGCGACAACGCCGTGCAGTCTTACAACTATCGCTTGGCGCTGACCAACAACCCGGCGAATATGACGCGGATCGAGAAGCCCGCCAGCTTCAATCGAGATGAATATGTCGATCTCATCGACGATGTTCGGCTGGGACGCTTCGCCGGTCCGCCGACGCCCATGGAATTTGAGGGCATCGGCTTGATCACCAATATGGCGAAGGTGCCGAATCAAAAGGTGGACGGCAACAATCAACACGCCGCCTTCCTCTCGACTGACCTGCCTGAGGAAAATTGGCCCTACCCCACCGCGAGCTGGGACTGGCGTGATCGCTTCGCCCAGCGCCTGCGGGATTACATCCTCGGCCTGTTCTATTTCGCCCAAAATGACCCGCAGCTGCCCGCCGATTTCCGCGAACGTTGCCGGCGCTGGGGATTGGCAAGCGACGAATTCACCGACAACGACCACTTCCCGCGGCAGATCTACGTGCGCGAGGGACGGCGCATCCGCGGCGAATATCTCTTCACCGCCCATGACGCCTTATCAAAACGACATTCGCGCGAGCACATGACAAGCATCACGGCGAGCCACTACAGCCTGGACTCGCATGCCTGCCTAAAACGGGAGGCAGGACGACCCCACTTGGACGGGTTTTTCGCTTATCGCACCACGCCCTACTCCGTGCCCTACGGCGTCATCGTGCCGCTGGAAGTCGAGAATCTGCTGATTCCGGCACCGGCTTCATCCACGCATATCGGCTTCAGCACCCTGCGTATGGAACCCTGCTGGATGGCGCTGGGCGAAGCAGCCGGTGTGGCGATCAACGTCAGCCTCGATGAAGGCACATCCCTGCGCGGCGCCAACGTGATCGAGATGCAGCGGCAACTGCTAGCAGCCGGAGCGGTGTTGACCTATTATGAAGATGCGGCGCCCGGCGACGATCACTACGAGGCACTGCAGTTTTTCGCTCTGCGTGGCTTCCTGGGTGACAGTTACAAAGCGAAGCTGGATCAGCCGGTTTCCGATGAAGATAGAAGCCGTTGGACACGCGCTGCGAATACGCCAGACCTAGCCGACTTTGGGGGCACGCGCGGTCAATTGCTGGATGCGCTCTATGACGGCGTGAAGTTGCGCTCGAATGCCGAATTGTCCGAACTGTATCTACACACTTAGGAGCAAATGATGGAGTTTATTGCGATCACGCCCGAACAGAAACAGCAATTTGATGATGAGGGCTACCTGATCATACGCAACGCATTGGATAGCGAGACCGTTTCCGACTTGATCGACGCGGGCGACCGTTTGACTGCGAGCGATCGCGTAGAGAATCGGCAGCGCAGCAACGGCGGCATGTATGACGGTTTCCGCAATTGCGTCTCGATGGATGATGCCTTCCTGCAATTGATCACGCATCCCGCCACCTTCCCCATTGTGACCCAACTTCTGGGGCCGCATCTGTCACTCTTGACGAGCCACTTGATTTACCGCCATCCCGATCCGGCCGGTTCGCCCGATACCAGCAGGCTGCCGGGCTGGCATCGCGATCATTACCCCTCGATGCGCGACCTGGGGCACAGGCAGATTTCGCGTCACTCGCTGAAGGTCGCGTACTATCTGACCGATTTGAGCGCGCCCAATACCGGCGTCACCATGATGGCGGCCGGCAGCAATCAGCTCAAAGAGCGCATTGAATTTCCCGAAGGCGCAGTTGATCCGGCGACCAAGGTTGAGCCGCTGCTGAACCCGGGCGATTGCGTCTTCTTCGAAAACCGCACCTGGCACGCCGGCGCCGCCAACTTGACCGATCGCATCCGCAAAGCAGTGATGGTCGGCTATTGCTATGACTGGATTCACCCGACTGACTATCGGCAGCAACCGCGCGAGATGGTCGAGAAGCTGACGACGATGCAGCGCTATCTGGTTGGCGAGCCGGTCGATGACGCGGCGGAATTCGATTTCACCGGCGGCGCCAACCCAATCGCGGACTGGTGCGCCCAAAACGGCTACGAGCATACACCGGCGCATTAGCTGTTCAGCGCTGTCTACAACGAGCCGATCATTACTATCTGAACCCTCTTACTTGGAGCGGCAAATGAGCGAACGCCCACTTGAATCCAAGGTCAATACCCATTCGCGCCCGACTGATCTTAAGATCACCGATCTGCGCATCGTCAATCTAAAAGCGCTGCCCTTTGATGTTACGCTGCTGCGGCTCGACACCAATCAAGGCATCAGCGGCTACGGCGAGGTCCGCGATGGCGCCAGCCCGACCTACGCGCTGCTGCTCAAATCGCGCCTGATCCGCGAGAACCCCTGCAATATCGACAAGATCTTCCGCAAGATCAAGCAGTTCGGCTTTCACGGGCGGCAAGGCGGCGGCGTCTGCGGCATTGAAATGGCGCTCTTTGATTTGGCGGGCAAGGCATATGGCGTGCCGGCTTATCAACTGGCGGGCGGCAAATTCCGTGACAAAGTGCTGATCTACAGCGATACCGACTCGGTCGCCGATGGGCATCAGATGGGCGGGCGCCTGAAACAGCGCATGGACGATGGCTTCAAATTCCTCAAGATGGACATCGGCATCGGCTTGCTCAAAGGGATTGAAGGCGCGGTCACGGCGCCACCCGGCGCCCTCCAGCGGCGAGACGTCATGCATCCTTTCACCGGCATTCAACTCACCGACATCGGCATCGAATTCCTGGCCGACTATGTGCAGCAGGTGCGCGATGTCATCGGCTACGAGATTCCGCTGGCGGCCGACCATTTCGGCCATATAAATGTCGAATCTTGCATTCGGCTGGGGCAGGCGCTCGATCCCTACTCGCTGGCCTGGTATGAAGACATGATTCCCTGGCAATTGACCGAGCAGTGGCTGCGCCTCAAGCAGTCAGTATTGACGCCCGTCTGCACCGGCGAGGACATCTATCTGAAAGAGGGCTTCCTGCCGCTGCTGGAAGCGGACGCGGTGTCAGTGATTCATCCCGATCTCGCTACCTCCGGCGGCATTATGGAGACGAAGAAAATCGGCGACCTGGCGCAGGATTACGGCGTGCCGATGGCGATGCACATGGCGGGTTCGCCGGTGTCTTTCCTGGCGAATATCCACTGCGCCGCCGCCACCCAGAACTTCTACGTGCTGGAGAATCACTCGGTCGACTTGCCCTGGTGGGATGACCTGATCGATGGCATCGACAAGCCCCTGATCGTCGATGGCTACGCGCCTGTGCCGGAAGCGCCCGGTTTGGGCTTCGGCGAGCTCAACGAAGCGGCGATTCGCGAGCACATGGATCCCGACCGCGACGCCGGTTATTTCGAGCCGACCGAAGCTTGGGATGACGAGCGCTCGCAAGACCATCTGTGGAGTTAGCAGTCGGAAGCCAAGGTTATGCTTAACCACCGAGTACGCCGCGAGCACCGAGGGTCGCTTTCTTCTTTTGAGTTTTTCTCTGTGTCCTCTGTGCCTCTGTGGTGAACTATCCACTGACCATTTGCTCGGGACTGACTGATGCAAATTATCCATGTACACATCACCCCCGTCGCCGTCGCCGACCCGCCCCTGCTCAACGCGGCCGGATTGCATGCGCCCTACGCTCTGCGCCTCATCGTCGAGCTGGTGAGCGCTGACGGACTCTCCGGCTGGGGCGAAATCCCCGGCAGCGAAGACACGCGCGCCGCCCTGGAGCGCGCCGCCGAAAACATCATTGGCATGGACCCCTGGCATCTCAACGCGATCGACGCCAAGCTGGCATCCCTCGCCAATCCGGACGAACGCGGCGCGACCCCCTGGGATCAACGGACCTGGGTGCACGTACGCAGCGCCATTGAAGTCGCCTGTTACGATCTGATGGGCAAGTCAGTCGGCCGACCCGTGGTCGATCTGCTCGGCGGCCCCGCCCGTGAGCTTGTGCCTTTCGCCGCCTACCTCTTCTTCAAATACGAAGGCGCGGGTGGCGAATTCGGCTTCGGGCGCGACGCATCGGCGGGCGGCTGGACGAAGGCGCGGCAAGAAGCAGCGCTCGACCCCGCCGGTATTGTGGCGCAGGCGCGGGCCATGGTCGATCATTACGGCCATAAGTCGATCAAGCTCAAGGGTGGCGCTTTTCCGCCGCAGGTCGAGGTCGATTCAATCCTGGCGCTGCGAGAGGAATTTGGACCCGATGTGCCGCTGCGCCTCGATCCCAACGCGATCTGGCGCGTCGACACCGCCATCGCCGCCGGCAAGCAGTTGGAAGGTGTCTTGGAATATTACGAAGACCCGACTCGCGGGCAGGAAAATATGGCGGCAGTTGCGCGAGCCGTGGATATCCCGCTGGCGACCAACATGTGCACCACCTCTTTTGAAGACCTGCCCGGCAGCGTCGCCAATCAGTCGGAGTCGATAATCCTGTCCGATCATCACTTCTGGGGCGGCTTCCGCGCTTCGCTCGACTTGGCGCGTTTCTGTGCCGTATTCGGCCGTGGCATGTCGATGCACTCCAACAGCCACCTGGGTATCTCATTGGCGGCGATGGTGCATCTGGCGGCTGCCGTGCCCAACTTGACCTACGACTGCGATACCCATTATCCTTGGCAGGACGGGCATGATCTGCTGGTTGAGCCGCTGCAATTTGAGGATGGCGCGGTTGGAGTGCCGCGCGCGCCCGGTTTGGGCGTAGAGATCGATCGCGACCGACTGGCGCAACTGCATCAGCAGTACCTGGCCTGCGGTTTGACCGAACGCAATGACGAGGTTGAGATGCAGAAGGTAAGGCCCGGCTGGACCTTTCAAGCGACCCGGTGGTAAATGTGTTCAACCCCCTCTAAATCTCCCCCCTAAGCAATGGAGGGAGACTCCGCATCCATGCCATCAAAGTGTCATAAACTGGCAGAGTCCGCCCGTGGTCAGGTATTCTTCCATTCACTGCATCGGCGGACCAGCAATTGCTTAACGTTTACGTGACTTGAACGAGGCGCATTGATGACAATGGATAATACTGCGCTATTGGATGCGCTCTACTCGGTGATCGGCATCCCGCTGATTCCCTTCGCCGGCGGCAACATCGACTTTGACGGCCACGCCAAGAACATCGACTACCTGATGCGCAACAACAGCCTGAGCGGCGGTCGCCCACGCGTGGTCTCCATCGCCGGCACCAGCCTGGTTCACCATATCGCCTATGATGATCAGGTCGAACTGCTCGATATCGCCGGGCAAGGCATGGGCGGCGAAGGCGTGCTGATGGCCGCCGTGGCGCCGAATCCGCTTCCGGCCGCCGCCGATTTGATTCAGCGAATGGCCAGCCTGCGGCGTCCCCCCGATGTCTACTTGATCATGCCACTGGGCGGCACTTATGGTCCTCAAGGCCTTTACGAGACCTTGATGGCATTCGCTGCCGAGCAAGCGCGCGAACACGGGGCGCGCTTCCTTTATTATTATCGGCGACCGCGCGACCGCGATATGATCATCCGACTGCTGCAGGATTCGCCGGATTTCATCGGCGTCAAGATCGGCACGGACGAAGACGATGTGCTGCCCTTTGTCGAGGCGCTTGATGAGAGCAAAATTGTCATCTGGGGCATCGGCGACCGCTCGACAGCGGCGGCCGAGATGGGCGCCAAAGGGCATACCTCCGGCATCAACATCGTGGTGGCGCGCGCCTCGGACGAGATCAACAATGCGCAGCGGCGCAATGACTACGAAGCGGCGCGACAAATTGAAGACGACATCTCGCCACTGGAGGACATTCGCTTCATGGCAGAGCGAGCATACAACTATTCGGCGGTGATGGAGGCGATCAACTGTTCCGGATTCGACGACGTGGTTGGCGGCACGGGAGGTCCCTTCAACCCGCGCGTCCCACCCGCGATCGCGCGCGACATCCAAAGAATCATGGCTGCGCTTAAGCAGTATCACTATTGAATCACGATGTAAATGACGACGGGATCGCGTCAATTTAGTCGCCCCTTCACGCCTTCGAAATGTTAAACTCCACAATATGGGCAAAATGTATTCGATCTCCAAGACGGCTGGTTGCCTCCTTCTCTGCGGGCAAGGCTCGCCCTTGCGCTCTTGCCATACGCGTCATCCAGCCCCGCAAATTCTACGCCATCTAGGGGTACCCCCCGTCGAACATGCCTCTATCCCCCTGTTCCCGCGATACCTGGCTTACGGTATCTATACCTTTTGGAGGTTTTTTGGGGTGCTAACGGCCCTTTATAGACCAACAACCCGGACCGATCGACCTGCAGCGAACTTGGTGATTTCGCCTACGTGAAAGGAACTCAAATGAAAATCACGGATGTACAAGCTTGCGTCATCGGCCGGCAAGTGCCCGACAGCGGCGGCAGCGTCTGGACCTTCGTCCGCATCTACACGGACGAAGGCATCGTTGGCACCGGTGAATGCAATTCGGGCGGTCCCGGCTTTTCCGGCTTCGCCACCAAACACGCCATTCTGGCGCTGAAAGAATTGCTGGTCGGCGAAGATCCATTTAACATCAACATGATCTACGAGAAACTGCGGCGGATGGGGCGTTATGGCGGGGCGAGCAACGCGCCGCTGATCTTCGCGCTGACCGGCATCGACAATGCCCTGCATGACATTGTCGGCAAGGCGCTCGGCGTGCCGGTCTACAAGCTGCTCGGCGGCAAGTTCCGTGACCAGATTCGTCTCTATGCCGACTGTCACTTTGGCGCGGAAGACAGCCCGGCATCCTTTGGCGATAAGGCGCTGGAAGCGGTGGCGGAAGGCTACGGCGCGGTCAAATTCGATGTCGACTTTACCGGTCAGGGCAAGCTTGACGCATTCAACTGGACGGTCGGCGCCCGGGAAATGACGCATATCGTCAACCTGGTCGAAGGCGTGCGCGAGGCGATTGGCTTCGAGATTGACCTGGCGATCGATTGCCACGGCCACTTCGACCTGCCCTCGGCGATCACGTTGGCGCGAGCGCTGGAGCCGCTGCGTCTGCTCTGGCTGGAGGAGCCGGTGCCGGCCGAGAATGTCGACGCGCTGGCGCAGGTGCGCGCTTCGACCTCAACCGTGATCTGCACCGGCGAGAATCAATATACGCGCTTCGACTTCCTCGAGCTTTTCAACAAAGGAGCAGTCGACGTCATCATGCCCGATCTAGCGAAAGCCGGTGGCATCGCCGAAGGCAAGCGCATCGCCGACCTGGCGGACGCGCACTACATCCCGATTGCGCCGCACAACGTCTCGTCGCCTCTGGGCATGATGGCGGCTTGCCATGTGCTGGCGGCGGTGCCGAACTTCCTCTTCCTGGAATTTCACGCCCGCTCGATTTTCTGGTGGAGCGACCTCTGCGATGGCGACAAACCCTTCGTGCAGAACGGCATAATGACCGTGTCGGAGTTGCCGGGCATTGGCGTCGAACTGAACGACAAAGTGGCCAAGTCGCTGCTTTGGAACGGGGATAGTTACTTCGATTAAGTGAGACCGGGCGGCTATAGCCTGACCGGCTGCCCCGTATCGCAGGCGCGCGCCACGCCAAACACCAGCTCCATCGTATGGATGTTGTCTTGCGCGCTCGTGTCGCTGCTTTTGCCCTGCGTAACCGCCTCGTAGAACTCCTGCAGCAGGTAATCCTGCCCTTGGCGCGCCATCGCGATTAGCGGGACTTCGCGCTTTTCACCGTGTTCGTTGACCCGAGCGCCCGGCCGATCACCGACGCGCAGCAGCTTCTGCAGAAAAATTCTGTCGTCTTCCACCAGCAGCACACCGCGCTCGCATTCAAAGCGCCAGTTGGCGTTCCAACTTGTCTCCAGCGCTTGTGAACACCAGGAGCCGGTGTAACTCACCTCGACGCCATTGGCGAAAGCGATCTGCGCCGCCGCGCAGGCATCGCCATCGAACCAACTCCAGGGCGGGTTCCAACTGCGCGCGCTGATCGTCGCCGCGTCACTGCCGAGAAAGAGCCGCATCATGTCGAAGTGATGGATGGACATGTCGATGATCAAGGGGTGGGGCATTTCCTCGCGGAAGCCGCCGAAATGCGGGCCCCGATAGTACTCGACCTGTACCGCGCCAAGCGCCCCGAGTTCGCCGCTTTCCAGTGTCGACTTCACAGTCTGCGACAGTGGACGATAGCGATAGTTCTGGGCTACGCTGCACAACACGCCGCTGGATTCCGCGGCTGCGGCAATCGCGCGCGCGTCCTCCAGCGTTCCCGCCAGCGGTTTCTCCGTGAGCACCGGCAAGCCCGCTTCCAGTGCGGCGACGCAAATCTCGCGGTGAAATTGCGGCGGCGTCACGTTGATCACGGCATCGGCATCGACCTTTTTCAGCGCCTGAGGCAAGGAAGGGAAGATGCGCGCGCGATCGAGTCCATAGGCTTTCGCTTGCCTGCCTACGATATCCTCACTGATCTCGACGAAGCCGGCGAAGTCGACGGCATCGGACTTCCGCACGGCGTGGAGCCAGGCATTGCCCATCCCGCCGATGCCAACTTGAATCACTTTCATGGCGCTGCCTTCCTCATTCAGGTTCTGTACTTATGGCCATCCCGCCGAGCATTCAGTCGATTTCAGCGCGCGCGGTCAGCCATTGTCAGCGACCTCCGGCTATCTGGCAGATTCGCGCTTAAGAGGCTATAATCCCGCAAACTTCTGCTACATTCTGTTCTGGATTCACAAACTTCTGCAAGGAGGAAGTAATGTCCAAACGTTTGCTCTTCATTCTTTTAGTGGTGAGCCTCGCGCTTTTCACATCATCCGCCGTCCTGGCGCAAGATGATATCCTGCTCTACGGTGGCAACCAGGATATTGACAATATCGACCCGGCCACCGGCGAGAACTATTCCATCAATGCCGCACTTCGCAGCCTCTATGACGCGCTGTACATCTATCGTGGCAGCGACACCATACCGCATTTGGTCGAAAGCTATGAGGTCAACGATGACGCCACTGTCTGGACCTTCACGCTGCGCGATAATGCCGTCTTCCAAGATGGCAGCCCGTTAACAGCGGACGCGGTCGTCTACAGCTTCAACCGCATGATGGCGATTTCCGGACCGCCCACCTGGCGTTGGGAAACGATCACCGATGAGAACTCAGCGCAGGCTCTTGATGACCACACCATTCAATTCAGCTTGACACAGCCCTACGCGCCCTTCATCGGCACCCTGCCGCAACTCTTCGTAGTCAATCCCGCTATTGTCGAAGCCAACCTGGGCGACGATATGGGGCAGACCTACCTCAAGCAGAATGCCGCTGGTTCAGGTCCTTTTTCTCAAGGACGCTGGGAAATCGGCAATCTATACGAGTTCATCGCTGTGGACGACTATTGGGCTGGCTGGACCGGTGATGACAATCTGGATGGTTTCATCTGGGTTATTCAACGGGATAGTAACACCAAACTGAATTCGCTGTTGGCGGGCGAGATTCATGTCGGCGATGCCCTCGGAGGCACTGAAAAAGAGGAGGTCGTCGCGTCGGAAGACCATGTTTGGGACGAAAATGGTGGATTCTTCATCAATACGCTGAAGATGAACACCAAGGGCGAATACACCAGTGACCTCAACTTGCGTAAAGCGGTCGCCCACGCCATGGATTATGAATCTATGGTCGAAGCTCAAGATGTGTCAGTTACGCTAATGCCGGGTCCGACGCCGTCTAATTTCGCAGGCTTTGTGGAAGGTTTGGACTACGCGACCTTTGATTTGGACAAGGCTCGTGAGTACCTGGCTCAAACGCCTTGGCCCAATGGTGGTATCACGCTGGACTATGTCTATGTCACCGAGCTCTCACATGAAGAAATTCCAGGTCTGATCCTATTGGAGGGCTTGGCGGAGATTGGCATTGAACTAAACATGATACCAAAGCTGTGGCCAGACATGGTCGCTAGTTGCGCCACGCCCGAGACGGCTCCGGACATGATCAACATCTACACGCTCCCATCTTTCATCGATCCGGACGCGCATCTCTACAATCAGTATCACTCCGATCAGTGGGGCAGCTTCAACTCCTGTAGTTTCTATAAGGACGAAGGGGTGGATGAACTGCTGGACACAGCACGCGTTATAGGCGACGCCGCCGAGCGCCAAGCTAGGTACAGCGAAGCTCAGCAGATCATCAATGCCGCACAGCCAGCAGTGTGGATGTACACCTTGGACAACACGATGGCCTATCATAACTGCGTTAAGGGATTTCGATATTCGGCGATGTATCCGATAACGGTCCTCTTCCAGGATCTGTGGATGGAAGACTGCTAGACGGTCGTCACTTACCCGTGTCGGGGCGACCTATCTGGTCGCCCTTTCCAGGCGGACACGACTAATGGGCGACTCACAAAGTCGCCCATACAATCCTCGAATAAGGACATTGATTCAGGTGGGTTGCTGCCCTAATGGCGATTTGAGCCACTGCTTATGAACATTCGCTTCTACATCCTACGGCGCATCGCCCTGATCATTCCGACCTTGATTGGTCTTAGTCTCTTGACCTTCTCCATCTCCCGCATCGTGCCGGGCGATCCGGTCGGCTTGGCCGCTGGCCCTCAGGCCACAGAAGAAATCAAAGAAGCATTTCGGCGCGAATTCGGCTTTGACCAGCCACTGCCTATCCAATACATCAACTACATAAGGGGTCTCTTCCGCGGCGATTGGGGCGAATCGCTCTACACCCGCCGTTCAGTAATCGGCGAACTGCGCACCTTCTGGCCTGCTACCCTGGAGCTGACCACCGCCGCCGTAATTATCGCCACACTGCTCGGCGTACCGGCCGGCGTCATCTCCGCCATGTATCGCAATCGCTTGCCCGACCATGTCGCGCGCATCCTGTCGCTTTTCTTCGTCAGCTTCCCTTCATTCTGGTTGGCGATGATCTTCCAGAATTGGTTCGGGCGCGATCTGGGACTTTTCGCAATCAGCAAACGTCTGCCTGTGCTAGTCTCCCCGCCCGCTTCCACAACCGGGCTTTTCTTGATCGACAGCCTCATTCAACTGGACATTGAAACCTTTCTTGCTTCATTGCGGCATTTGTTCATTCCGGCCTTGGTGCTTTCATTCGGCGCCTTCGCCAGCATCACTCGCATCACCCGCGCCAGTATGGTCGAGGCGCTGGAAAAAGACTTTGTGCGCATGGAACGCGCCATCGGCATTCCTTATCGCATCATCATTTTCAAATATGTCCTGCGCAACGCGCTCATCGCCACCATCACCGTCATCTCGCTGAACTTCGGCTGGCTGATGGCCGGCGCAATTTTGATCGAGACCATCTTTGACTGGCCCGGGCTCGGGCTTTACGCTGTGCACGCGTCGCTAAGCCTCGACTTTCAGCCTATTATGGGCATCGCCATCTTGTACGGCGTCGTCTTCAGCGTGGTGAATATCCTGACCGACATCGTCTACGGCATGCTGGACCCGAGGATTCGCTATGGCTGAGCCGCGCAGCATGACAAAAGACAAGCGTTACACGGCGCGATCGGCCCGCTGGGAAAATATCGCCCGCAGCGTCTATCGCTTCCGCTCCAATACGCTCTCGATGGTCGGGCTCGCGATGCTAATCTTCATCCTGCTGGTGGCGATATTCGCGCCGGTTATCGCGCCCTATCCGGAAGATGCCGCCGGCAAGACCCGGGTCAGCGCGCGCTTGCAGCCACCGAGCGAGGACTTTGCCTTCGGCACCGACAAGGTGGGACGCGATATCTTCAGCCGCGTGGTCATGGGCACCGGGCTGGCGCTGCAAGTCGGCACGATTATCATCCTGCTGGCGACAACGATCGGCGTCACCATCGGCGCGATCTCCGGCTATGCCGGCGGCTGGCTTGATGATCTGCTCATGCGATTCACCGATATATTCCTGACCGTGCCGGCGCTGGTGCTGGCGATCGCCATCTCGGCGGCGCTGGGCAAGGGCATCATCAACGCCATGCTCGGCATTGCGCTGGTCTGGTGGCCCGGTTTCGCCCGCCTCACACGCAGTCTCGTCTTGTCGCTGCGGGAGGAGCCTTTCGTCGAAGCCGCCTACGGCATCGGCGCCGGCCACCTGCGCATTATCTTCCGTCACATCCTGCCCAACGCCGTCTCACCGATCATCATCAAGATGACGACCGACTTCGGTTTCGCCGTCTTAACCGCCGCCGCCCTCGGATTCATCGGTTTGGGCGCGCAGCCGCCGACGCCGGAATGGGGCGCTATGATCAACGACGGCCGCCGCTACTTCCCGGACGAATGGTGGATCGCCACCTTCCCCGGCCTGGCGATCTGGCTGATGGTCTTCAGCTGGAATCTGATTGGGGATGGCTTGCGCGATATCCTTGACCCGCGGGCGCGGCGGTAAACCCGGCATGACCGAACTGCTGAACATCGAAGACTTGCACCTCGAATTTCACACCTACGACGGCGTGGCCAAAGTGCTGGCCGGCGTCGACCTAAGGATGCAGCGCGGCGATGTGCTGGGACTCGTGGGCGAAACCGGCTGCGGCAAATCGATGACCGCCCTGTCCGTACCCCGTTTGATTCCCATGCCGCCGGGGGTGATTACCGCCGGGCGCGTCACCTTTGACGGCGAGGATCTCCTGAGCAAATCCGAAAGCGAGATGGAAGCCTTTCGCGCTCGCCGTCTCGGCATGATCTTTCAAGACCCGGTGACGAATCTGAATCCACTCTTCACCATTCGCGAGCAACTGGTGGACGCCGTCCTCTATCAGCGGGCGCAGGGGAAGAAGGTGCCCGGGCGCTGGCGCGGTTTTATGCCGTCGGCGCGGCAAATGCGGCTGGAGGCGCACGAACGCGCGGTCGAGCTGATGCGCCTGACCGGCATCCCCGATGGCGAAGTGCGCATCTTCGACTACCCGCATCAATTCAGCGGCGGCATGCGACAGCGTGTATTGATCGCGATGGCGCTGGCCGGCGACCCCGATCTGCTGATCGCCGACGAGCCAACCACCGCGCTCGATGTCACCATTCAAGCGCAAATCCTCCGTTTGATTCGGTCACTGGTAGCGCAGCTTGGCTTGACCGTGCTACTGATCACGCACAATCTGGGCGTGGTCGCCCGCAGCTGTGAACGCGTCGCCGTCATGTATGCCGGTCGCGTTGTCGAAGAGTCGCCCGTGCGTGAACTCTTCAAGAACCCGAAGCACCCTTACACCCGCGGCTTGATCGCAGCGGTGCCGCAGAAAGATGTGAGCCGCGGCGGCCTGGAAGGCATTCCGGGCATGATTCCCAACTTGATTGATCCGCCGGCCGGCTGTCGCTTTCACCCACGCTGCGAGCATGTCATGGACGTCTGCCGCGCGAATGTCCCGCCGGCGGTCCACGTTGGCGCAGAGCACACGGCTTCCTGCTACCTCTACCCGGAGGATGCATGAGCGCCCTGCTGGAAATCAATAATTTGCGGAAATATTTCCCGGTGCGCGGCGGCTTGCTCAACCGCAAGATGGCGGATTTCCGCGCTGTCGATGATGTCAGCTTCGCCTTGCAAGAGGGCAAGACCCTCGGCCTGGTAGGCGAATCCGGCTCAGGAAAGACCACCATCGGCAAGTGCATCCTGCGCCTTCTGGAGCCGACCGCCGGGCAGATCCTCTACGACGGAGCGGACATCACCCATCTGAAAGCGCGTGAATTGCGTCGGCTGCGCAGCGAAATACAGATGATCTATCAAGCGCCGGCCGCCTCGCTCAACGGCCGCATGACCGTCGGACAGATCATCGGCGAACCGCTCTGGATTCACGAGCGCCTCAAAGGCGATGAGGGGCGGGAGCGTGTGCTGGAGCTGATGCACGTGGTGGGACTCAAAGAGGAACACTATTATCGCTATCCGCATGAGTTCAGCGGCGGGCAGCAGCAGCGCATCGGCATCGCCCGCGCCCTGGCCGTGCAGCCGCGCCTGATTGTGCTGGACGAGCCGACCTCGGCGCTTGATGTCTCGGTGCAAGCGCAGATTCTCAATTTGCTGCAAGACCTGCAAGACCAATTCGACCTGACTTATCTGTTTATCTCGCATGACCTCGGCGTCGTGCGTTATATGTGCGATGAGGTGGCACTGCTCTACCTCGGCAAAATTGTCGAAGTCGCCGAGACCGAAGTCATCTTTGAAGAACCGAAACACCCTTATACGCAGGCGCTGATCTCCGCCATTCCCGAGCCCGATCCCGATTTGCAGGGCGAGGAAATCATCATCCGCGGCGACTTGTCGCACAGTTTTCCGCAGCACGGCTGCCCCTTTGCGCCGCGCTGTCATGCCGACAAACTGGCGACCTGTGAGACGGTGCTGCCGCCCTTGCTGGAAGTGGACGAGGCGCATCAGGTCGCCTGCCACTTGCATCCGCCCGTGCCCGTCACCGTCGCCTGATCTACGCCGCCATCGACTTTGCCATGAAAGGATGACAACAACGTGTCGCGAATAAGAATTGGAATCGTCGGTTGCGGTGAAGTCGTGCAGATCATTCACTTGCCGACGCTGTACCAGTTAAGCGATCTCTTTGAAGTCACTGCGATCTGCGATGTCAGTCAGAAGGTACTGGCGGGCGTGGGTGACGCCTGGAACATCACGACCCGCGTGACCAGTTATCATGAACTGCTAGCGCTTGCTACGGTTGACGCCGTGCTAATCGCCAATCCCAGCCCCTACCACGCAGAAGTCACCATCGCGGCAATGCGCGCGGGCAAGCATGTGCTGGTCGAGAAACCCATGTGTCTGACTCTGGCGGAAAATGATGCCATCATCGCGGAACAGCGTAAGACGGGAAAAATCGTCCAAGTCGGCACGATGCGCCGTTATGCGCCGGCCTTTATTGAAGCCTGCCGCATCGTCAAAGACATGAAAGACATTCGCCTGGCGAAAGTACACGACATCATCGGAAGTAATGCGCTGGTGATTGAGCCGACTTCAAAGGTAGTAAAAGGGGACGACATCCCGGAATCCATCACAGATGCGATGCGCCAGCTTCAGGAAGGCCTGATGCGCGAAGCCATCGGCGATGTGCCCGATGCGCTCAAAACCGCCTATGGCATGATGCTCGGCTTGAGTACGCATGATACGTCCTCCATGCGCGAAATGCTCGGGATGCCGCAGAAAGTACTGCACGCCTCACAGCGGCAGGGCGGACGCTATCTGACGGCGGTATTTGATTATGGCGATTACGTTTGCCTATTCGCGACGGGCGCTGACAAAATCCCGCGCTTTGACACCTACCTGCAAGTCTTTGCTGCCGATCAAGTGCTTCGGGTCGATTACGATACGCCATTTGTGCGCAATTTGCCCATCACGCTCACCGTCACGGAAACCACTGATGGCGTGAATAACGCACAAACGGTGACGCATCCGGGATGGGGCGACGCGTTCACTGAAGAATGGCGCGCCTTCCACAACAGCGTCATTAGCGGCCAGCCGGCGAAAGCGTCCCCGCAGGATTTCCGCCACGATCTAATCTTGTTCAAAGAAATGATCCAGCATATGGCCGGCGCGGCCGGCGAGCAGGTCTAAGAGCTTGAATACCATGTCGACAATGGAGAACGTTAAATGCTGCGTGAAGTGACATTGGCGGATATTCGGCCGATAGGCATCGGCGCGGGCATACTGGGCACGGGTGGCGGTGGCAACCCCTACCTCGGCGGCTTGCACTTGGCGTCGGTCATCCGCGAGAAAGGTCCGCAGACGATCATCGACCCCTTTGACCTGGCCGACGATGCGCTTTGCTGCGTTGTTGGCAGTATCGGCGCGCCCACCGTCAGCATCGAAAAACTGCCCGAGGGCACCGAGATGATGCGGGCTATGCGCCTGCTGGAAGAGCATATCGGTCGGAACTTCGACGCGGTCGCCATCGCCGAGATCGGTGGCGCCAATTCGATGCAGCCGCTGATCGGCGGCTTGCAAGCCGGCATCCCGACGGTCGACAGCGACAGCATGGGGCGCGCCTTCCCCGAGATTCAGATGTCGTCATTCCTCTTCGACACCAGCGCGACAGCCGCGCCATTGGCCATGGTCGACACCGCCGATAATGCCGCGATTGTGCCTTCCGCGATCAGCGATGTCTGGGCCGAGAAGATCGCGCGCAATATCGCGGTCAGCATGGGCGCGCGCGCCGGCTTGGCGGGCACGATCATGACGGGCGCGCAGGTCAAAAAGGCGGGCGTGCACTATACCTTGAGCCTGGCGCATCACCTCGGCGCCAAGGTGATCGAGGCGCAGGCGCAGAAATCCGATGTGCCGCCGGCGGTGGCGAAGGTGCTGGACGGACAGGTCATCTTCCGCGGCAAAATCGCCGATGTCGAACGGCGCACGACCAAGGGTTTCGCCCGCGGCGGCGTCCGGCTCGACAGTTTCACCAATTCTGATCGCCTGGAGATTGAGTTTCAGAACGAATTCTTGATCGCCTTTATCAACGGTGAGGTGGTGGCGACAACGCCGGATCTGATCTGCATCGTCACTGAGGAGGAGGGTGAGCCGGTCACGACCGAAGCGCTGCGCTACGGCACGCGGGTCGCGGTGATCACAGTGCCGGCGCCGCCACAACTCAAAAGTGATGTGGCGCTGGAGGTGGTTGGTCCCGGCGCCTTCGACTACGATGTGCCATTCCGTCCGCTGCCGGGCGGGGTGATTGCTATTTGCCGGGTTGTCGCAAGAGTGATTAGAAAGACTGGGCAAGGTAACGAAAAACCGTTAACCACAAAGGCACGAAGGACACTAAGAGTTGCAAAGTGATAGAGAGCAGAAAATCGAAACTGACGCGCTCGATAAACGAGTGCCGTTGTCATATTCGATCATTGGGGCGGCCATCAAAGTTCATCGATTCCTGGGACCCGGACTACTCGAAAGCGTTTATGAAGATACGCTTTGTGTTGAGCTTGATGATCGAAACATAAAGTATGAGAGGCAGAAACGCATTGAGCTTGAATACAAGGGACAACGAATAGGAAATCTTTTCGCCGACATCATCGTCGAAAATCGACTGATTGTTGAAGTGAAGTCTGTTCAGAGTTTGGCACGCATTCACAGCGCACAACTGATAACATATCTCAAACTTACGAATATTAAGACAGGCTTGCTCATCGACTTCAACGTGCCAATTCTAAGAGACGGGATAAAGAGAATCGTTTTTTGATCTTTTCTTTGTGTCCTTTGTGCCTTTGTGGTAAGAAAACTGGCTTTTTGTCAGCATCGTATTTCATTAACGAGGAGAGAACAAATGAGATACGAATATCAAGACAGGGTTGCGCTCAGTGCGCTTATCCACTGCAACTTCCGACGGAGTTCGTCAATGAAAACCAGATTAATTGCAATAATAGTAGCGATGCTAGCTTTTTACGGTGTCGTATCGGCACAGGGTTATCACATTCGTACAACGTTCCACACCAATTTGAGAGACACATATAGTCTGAGTGGCGGGATTGTTGCAACTGTACCACCCGGCGCAGTCCTGCATGTCGTTGGAAACGTTAACAGATGGCTAAAAATCAATAGAAACGGAAACGAAGCGTGGATGGCGGATTGGGTTGGTTACACCCGTGTTGAAAGCAGCGACCAGACCGGGACTCAGCAGCAAACATCTCTAATTGACAATTGCTGTTTCGTTGATCGGCAATGCAGTACCAACAAGCAATGGACGGACGGCTATTGGGCTTTTCAAAATGGCCAATGTACCGCGCCTGCACAGTCTCAGGAACAGACATCAACTCCGGCCACCGGTTCTGTACCAGCTAACATCGACAACTGTTGCTACGTAAATCGGCAATGCAGTACCGACCAGCAATGGACGGACGGTTATTTTGCATACCAGGCTGGTCAGTGCAGCGCGCCGACTCAGTCGCAAGTATCGGTACAGCCAACTACTGGCTCTCCAGTTCAAATTGACAATTGCTGCTTAGTGGGTTGGCATTGCCAGACTGACCAGGAATGGACTAATGGCTATTTTGCCTACCAAAATAATCTCTGCGATTCGTCCGCTCAATCGGCGGCGTCGATCAGCCCGAATCAGTCGCTGCCAGCCCTGCCCGTAACGCGTTCCACAGTGCGTTTGTCATCGTTTAAATTCGACAATTGCTGCTACATGGACCCGGACGCTTGGCGCTGCACTAGTGCTGCGGATTGGAATCGCGGCTATGCGGAATATCAGAATCACCAATGCTTGCATCCGCTGCCGATTGGCACGCGTCCCGCTACTGAGGGCAACCCAAAATTTCACCGCCTAGTGGACGATGCTTTGGCTTTGATCAGAACCCACGCGCCCGAGTGGCTGAACTACATTTATAGTAGCGGCGCACACAAGTTTGAATTGCGGCAGCCGGGAGAACGCGGTGGGTTCTACAATGCGGAATGGTCCATATCGCACAGCTGGACCGCCTATGAGCGCGATGATCCAGCTTGGGCGCCTGACTTCCATTACCTGGTCGGGTATGCCGGCGGCATCACGCATGAAGCCTGTCACGCTATGCAGCAAAGAACCCATACGCATATGCTCGAGGCCTGGCGGGATGAGAAGGAATGTACGGAAGCGCAATTGGCTGTCATAGAGGCGATTGATCCGACATACGGTGATATTGGCTGGCTGCGCGATACAGTCGCCAATATCGAAAATCCAGACTACTGGTGGTGGTAAGAGTAGTCGCAAGGTGACAAGGTAACTGGTCAATAAAGGAGAACACACACATGAGAATCGGAGTAGATGTCGGCGGGACCAACACCGATGCCGTCTTGATGGATGGCACGGCGGTCATCAGCTCAACCAAGACGCCAACCACCGCCAACGTGTCGCAAGGCATCGCCAAAGCATTGCGCACAGTGATCGAGGATTCCGGCATCGACACAGCCAACATTGATGGCGTGATGATCGGCACGACGCATTTCACCAACGCGGTGGTCGAACGCAAACATCTGACGCCGACCGCCTGCATCCGGCTCGGCTTGCCGGCCACAGTCTGCCTGCCGCCGATGGTGGATTGGCCCGATGACCTGCGCGACATCGTCGGTGGCAACGCCCATCTGGCACACGGCGGGCACGAATTTGACGGACGCGAGATCTCCGCTTATCAGCCTGATGAGGTGCGCGAAATCGCGGAGAAAATTCGCGACGCCGGCTTGAACGCCATTGCCATTTCCTCGGTATTTTCGCCGGTCAATTCGACCTTTGAAGAGCAGAGCGCCGACATCGTGCGCTCGGTCATCCCCGATGCCAATATCACGCTCTCAAGCGAGATCGGGCGCATCGGCCTGTTGGAGCGCGAGAACGCCGCCATCATGAATTCCTGCTTACGGCAGTTGGCCGCCCGCACGGTCGATGGCTTCAAGGCGGCATTGAACGAACTTCAAATCACGGCGCCATTCTACATCAGCCAGAACGACGGCACGCTGATGAATGCCGACTTCGCCAAAGAATATCCGGTGCTTACTTTCGCCTCCGGCCCGACCAACAGTATGCGCGGCGCCGCTTTTCTTAGCGGCTTGCGCGATGCCATCGTGGTCGATGTCGGCGGCACAACTACTGACATCGGCGTGCTACAGCATGGCTTTCCGCGGGTGGCGGCGCTGGCGGTGAATATCGGCGGTGTACGCACCAATTTCCGCATGCCCGATACCTACTCGATTGGCTTGGGCGGCGGCAGCCTGATTCACCCCCACCCTCAATCCCTCCCCCATCAAGAGGGAGGGACATATTCGACACAAGACTCCCCTTCCCTCCTTGTGGGGGAAGGGGCCGGGGGATGGGGGGAAGTTAAGGTCGGTCCACGCAGCGTCGGCTACGAACTCACTGAAAAAGCGCTTGTCTTCGGCGGCGATATTCTGACTGCCACCGATGCAATCGTTGCCGGCGGCTCGGAAGACATCGGCAACAAGGATGCCGTCAGCCACCTCGATGCGGACCTGGTCGACGCGGTAAAAGCGCGCATTATGGAGATGATCACCATCGCCGTGGATCGTATGAAGACGAGCGCGACTGCCGTGCCGGTCATCGTGGTGGGCGGTGGCAGCATCCTGGTCACCGGCGCGATCGAAGGCGCTTCCGAGATTATCAAACCCGATCACTTCCCGGTTGCCAACGCCATCGGCGCCGCAATTGCCCAAGTCGGCGGCGAATGCGACCGCATCTTCTCGTTGGCCGAGCTCAGCCGCGATCAAGCGCTGGATCAAGCCAAGCAAGAAGCCAGCGACCGCGCCGTTAACGCCGGCGCCAGTGCCGCGAGCATCGAAATCGTCGATGTGGAAGAAGTGCCGCTGGCTTACCTGCCCGGCAACGCCACCCGAATCATGGTCAAAGCCATCGGCGACCTGGTGGAGGCTTAAAATGCGAATCATAGACGAAGCCGTCCTTGAAGACCTGGCGCTGGGCGCGGCCGTTCTGGGCACCGGCGGCGGTGGCGACCCCTACATCGGCAAATTGATGGCGCGGCAAGCCATCCGCGACTACGGTCCGGTCGAACTGTATACGCTGGACGAACTCGATGATGACGACCTGGTCGTGCCGACGGCGATGATGGGCGCGCCGACCGTTATGGTCGAAAAGATGCCCAACGGCGATGACATCGTCAACGCCTTCCAATCGGTCGGCAAGTATATCGGCAAGCCGGTCAAGGCAACCATGAGCATTGAAGCGGGCGGGCTGAACTCGGTCGTGCCGATCTATTGCGCCGCCCGTCTGCGTGTGCCGATGGTCGATTGCGATGGCATGGGGCGCGCCTTCCCCGAGCTGCAGATGGTCACGCATACGATTCATGGCATCTCGTCGACGCCTTTCGCCATGTCCGATGAACGCGGCAATACGGTGCTGATGGAGACGATCAGCAACCTGTGGACGGAAACCTTCGCCCGCAGCGTCACCGTCAACATGGGCGCGATGGCGATGATCGCCCTCTACGCCGCCACCGCTGCTGAACTGCGCGAAGCCGCCATCCCGGGCACGATCACGCTGGCGGAAGAAATCGGCAAAGTGGTGCGCCGCGCCCGCCTGGAAGAAGACGAACCGGTGGAAACCATCCGCGAGGCGGTCGGCGGCTACCTGATTTTCAAAGGCAAAATCGGCGATGTCGAACGCCGTACGGAGGCGGGCTTCGCCAAAGGCGACGCCTTCATCGATGGCATCGACGAATACGCTGGGCAGCGACTGCAACTGAGTTTCCAGAACGAACATCTGGCCGCCCGCATCAATGGCGAATTCAAGGTGACGGTGCCCGATCTGCTGGCGGTGCTCGATGTCGATACCGGCGAACCGATCACGACCGAAGCGTTGCGCTACGGCTTCCGCGTCGCCATCATCGCCATCCCTTGCGCCGACAAGTGGCGGAGCCCGAAGGGACTGGAACTCGTAGGTCCCGCCTATTTTGGCTACGACACTGAGTACACCCCGGTCGAAGATGTCTATGGATCTTGATTTCATAGAGAGGCAGTTCTTTCATTGGCGATATCTATTAACCGCTCGATCATAGAATCTCCAAACACAAATACATCAATAAGGTCGTCTAGTGCTCTCAGAGATTTTCGCAATGCGGTGTCGGACGCCCTTGAGTATCCCAGTAGAGTGCGTTGCGTACTTCGGAAACTCTGAATAACCGCAACAACGCTTGCTGCTTCTCTTTTCAGTTTATGCATTTTCTCCACTAGATAAAGGAATGCCTGTAAATCAGTATCATTCTCAACCCCGATTTTCGATATAAAATGACTTCCAGCTTCCTCATATCTAACCCAAGCTTTTCTTAATATAGGAGTTTTCCCTCTTATGCTATCAGTGGACTCATCCACATCTCTCGCATATCTACGGAGAATGCGATGCTTGCCTTGTGCCATCACGCGCTTATTGGGATTCGACAAGAGATTTTTCAATTCCCCCGTGCACGCCCGCGAACTGTCGCCTATCGCATTGATGGAGTAAGTAATCAGTCTTGTGATTTCCGATACGGTATCCATTGTTTCAGTTGCGTCGTTCGCTGCTTCAGTCAGTTTGCAATCAACATCACGTGTCATTTTCACGTCTTTTTCGCAGGTGGTTTCTCAAATGCACAGCAATTATACACAAGTATCACAAATTTCACACAAAGGTATCTATCCCATTATTGACTCCGTGTAGGCTTTGGTCTATCGTTGGCGCAGGAAGAATTCAGTTCCATTCTTGCCAATGATGATAATCTGATCGGGGGATAACATGTCCAAAGATAATAACATCCGAGACTTGATCTACTTTGATTCTGATAGGATAGAATCTCTCTACAGCCAGTTATTTGAAGGCTTACCAGGAGAGAAACAGGAAACAACAGAAAAGTCAGGCGAAGGCGGGGGCGGATTTAATGTCCCTGTCTTGCCAGTAAAGGTGGAAGGAAAAATCGGTGTGTCTCAAGGTGTAACTGAGACAAAGACAATGCACCATCACACGCTAATTAAAACAGAAGAGGAACTTGAGGGCCGCAATAAGTTGATAGACTTCAGTAACGTATGGGAGAATGAAGAATCCGATCCTGAAGAGATTCGTGAAATGATCGAGAGTACACCTTACGTGCGGATTGAAGGCGCGTGCGAATTTCGCGATGCAAGTGTAATGAAGCCACTAATGGAGGCGTTTTTGCAGGGAGATGCAGAAGTCAAAGCGTCCAAGCTACCCAAGGCAAAGAGAAACACGGCTTTCTTTATAAGCGATTCCGTCCCAATTACTTTGTCAGATGCTGTCGGTATGGTCGTGTCTGATAGGAAGCTTTTTGCAATACAGCCATTCCCAGACTCTACAAGCCCCACGCCCTTCACGGCCTATTCAAGCTTGAGAGAGAAATTCATCCTCGATAAAGATTTCGGAAATGTCACCTATCACTACGGCACTTCTCCAGATGTTGAATTAACTATCTTCGGGATGGTTACTTCAGCCCCGTTACGTGATACCTATAAGCCGACTATGTTCCTGCCCGGACCGCAAAACCAAACGATATCGGAGCCCATTAGCGAAGCCCTCGAAGCCATAAAGCCCTTTCTAGATGTTGATGTTTTTGCAAGCTACCCGAACATCATTGTCTATCCGTTCGCGATTTATCGCACGATCTACGGATGATTATCCATGCTCTTTGTGACAGACCTACCGAGCTCGGCGAAGGCATTGATTAAGCCCTCTATGAAATCAACGAGAGGTTTAGGCACTTCAGTGTTCCTGTTCCCATTCTCGTCATACAAGTACTGGATTCCCCCTGCCCTTTTGTGATCTTCGTTATCACAAAAGGGTGCATTCCCTGCTGCATTCAAGGGTACCTGTTCCTCACCAAGCACGGGCACCCCACTACTTTTTTGGCGCACGCATTTTAGTGTAATGATGTCCTCCTATATCGCTCCGCGGATCAAAGACACTCGTTTACGCTTCCAATAATTCCTATGTATAACAAATTCCAGATAAATTAGCTACACGATGACAATGAAGAAAAGGCTTTTGCTTTCTGCTACAATACCCCGATCCTACAATACCCAAATGGTACAATATGACTATAGTCTACATTCCCACCCAACCACCACAATCACCACACAACGCAGCGCCAGCGGAGACTACCCCCCAACATCCCCAAAGGGGAGAGAAAGGGGTAGTCTCCAATGCTTTGGGGGGACCGAGGGGGGTAGAATAGGAGGCTCCAGATGCGTCTACTTCACGAAGAGAATATTGAAGACATCGCCCTCGGCGCGGCTGTGCTGGGCACCGGCGGTGGCGGCGATCCCTACGTCGGCAAGTTGATGGCGCGCGAAGCAGTGCGGCAGTATGGTCCGGTCGAGTTGTACACGCTCGATGAACTGGATGACGACGACCTGATCGTACCTTCGGCCGGTATGGGCGCGCCAATCGTCATCGTGGAAAAGCTGCCGGCCGGCGACGATATGATCCGCGCGTTCAAGGCGCTCGGCAGGTACTCCGGTCGCGAGCCACGCGGCACCATGAGCATCGAAGCGGGCGGACTCAATTCCGTCATGCCGATCTATGTCGCCGCCCGTTTGCAAATCCCCATGGTCGATTGTGATGGCATGGGGCGCGCCTTCCCCGAGATTCAGATGACGATTTTCACCGCCTACGGCATCACCGCCAGCCCCTTCGCCATGTCGGACGAGCGCGGTAATGTCCTGCTGATGGATACTGTCAGCAACGCCTGGGTCGAGACCTTCGCTCGGTCCTGCGTCGTGCACATGGGCGCCGAAGGCATGATCGCGCTCTACTCGGCAACGGTGAAACAGCTGAAAGAAGCTGCAATACACGGCACGATCACACTGGCGGAAGAGATCGGCAAAACCGTACGCAACGCCCGTCGAAACGAAGCGAACCCGGTGGATGCCGTGCGCAAGGCGGTCGGCGGATTCCTCATCTTCCGCGGCAAGATCACCGATGTCGATCGGCGCATCGAAGGCGGCTGGAATCGCGGCGATGCCAAGATGGCCGGCATTGATGCCTTCGAAGGGCGGGAGCTGCTGCTCGAATTTCAGAACGAGCATTTGGCAGTGCGCGTGGACGGTGAGTTCGCCGCCACCGTGCCCGACCTGATCGCCGTGCTCGATGGCGACACCGGCGAGCCGATCACCACCGAGGCTCTGCGCTACGGCATGCGCGTCGCTGTCATCGCTTTTCCCTGCGCCCCGCAATGGCGGGAGCCGGCCGCGCTTCAATTGGCTCATCCGCGTTACTTCGGCTACGATGTCGATTACATCCCGGTCGAGGCGCGCTATCGAGGCGGTTGATGCGCCTGCTTCATGAAGAAAATATTGAAGACATCGCCATCGGCGCGGCAATATTGGGCTCCGGCGGCGGCAGCGATCCCTACATCGGGATGCTGATGGCGCGCGAAGCCATTCGGCAATATGGACCGGTTGCGCTCTACACGCTCGATGAATTGGACGACGCTGATCTGATCGTGCCCACCGCGGGCATGGGCGCGCCAACGGTCGCCGTGGAGAAACTTCCCGCCGGCGACGATGTGATCCGCGCTTTTCATGCGCTGGGCAAGATCCTGGGGCGAGAGCCCCGCGCCACCATGAGCATTGAAGCCGGCGGCATGAACTCGATCCGGCCGATTTATGTCGGCGCGCGTTTAGGCATTCCCGTGGTCGATTGTGATGGCATGGGCCGCGCCTTCCCGGAGATCCAAATGACGGTCATGAGCGCGAAAGGCATCAGCGCCAGCCCCTTCGTCATGTCTGATGAACGTGGCAATATCCTGCTGATGAATACCGTCAGCGACAAATGGGTGGAAACATTCGCCCGCTCTTGCGTCATGCACATGGGCGCGACCGGCGCCATCGCGCTGTACTCGGCGACTGTGGGACAACTCAAGGAAGCGGCGATCCAGGGCACGACCACGCTGGCGGAGGCGATCGGCAGGACCGTGCGCCGAGCCCGCCGGACGGAGACGAATCCGGTAGACGCGCTGCGGCGAGCCGTGCGCGGATTTCTCCTTTTCCGCGGCAAGATCACTGATGTCGATCGGCGCGTGGTAACCGGCTTCGCCAGAGGTGGCGCGACGATGGCAGGCATCGGCGACTTCGAGGGGAAGGAGCTGCTGCTCCAGTTTCAAAACGAGCACCTGGTCGCGCAGATCGATGGCGAATTCGCCGCGACCACGCCCGATCTGATCGCGGTGCTCGACAGCGAAACCGGCAGGCCGATCACCACCGAGGCGCTGCGCTACGGCATGCGCGTCGCCGTGATTGCAATTCCCTGCGCGCCGCAGTGGCGGGAGCCGGCCGCGCTGGCACTCGTGCATCCACGCTATTTCGGCTACGATGTCGATTACGTGCCTGTGGAAGAGCGCTTTGGGGGGAAATGAACAGGACACGTTGATGAAACGAAGAACTCGCGCATGGAGCGAATTGCGAGAAAAAATACTATCGAGGGATGACCACGCTTGTCAGTTCTGTTTCGCAACAGATACGCGATTGGATATTCACCATATCACGCCCTCAAGCAAGGGCGGCGATGATACTCCTGACAATCTGATCACGTTATGCTCTTATTGCCATGCTCGTATTTCTCGACCCAACCGATACGGTTTACCAATCGCCGAGTTAGTGAATTATCTCGCTGGTTTAGCCTCTGTGTGGGGCGAAGAGGCATTGCCAGCGATTTATGAAGTTGCCGTCGGTATACGCAAAGATGACCTATACATGAACAAGTCAGAAGCGCTTTGTGTTACTGGCGATGGAATACTTGAGCCACAAGCAGAACTCTTGCGTCAAATCGCAAAATGGCTCAACGAAGGTCAGACGACTGCAAGGGGGTAGCGGAGATAACATGCTGCGATCAGTTACGCTCGACGACACCCAATCTATCGCCATCGGCGCCGGGGTACTGGGCACGGGGGGCGGCGGCAGCACCTATCTGAACCGGCTGCGCCTCGAAAACGAAATTCGGAATCAGGGCAGGCACGTAGCCATCGTGCAAGCGGACGACGTGCCCGCTGACGCGCTGGTCTGCGCCGTTGGTGGCATGGGCGCGCCGACCGTCAGCAATGAGAAATTGCAGGCGGGCCACGAAATCAAAACCGCCGTCCGCGCCCTGGAAGACCATTTGCGGCAGAAGATCTACGCCATCGTCATCGGCGAGATCGGCGGCGGCAACGCCCTCGGCCCAATGGTCGCGGCGCTGCAGTGCGGCTTGCCCGTGGTCGATGGTGATGGCATGGGCCGCGCTTTTCCCGAGCTGGATATGGATACCTTTATGATTTATGGCGCGGCGCCCGCGCCCTTTGTCCTGGCGGATTCGCACGGCAATGTAGCGATATTCGAGCGGATAGGCTCGGCGAAACAAGCGGAAGAGTTCGCTCGCAACTTGACCATCGAGATGGGCGGTTCGGCTGCGCTTGTCATGCCGGTGATGACCGGCGCCGAATTGAAAGCTACCATCATCCGCGCCACCCTCAGCTTGGCGAAGCGCATCGGCGAAACCGTTCTCGATTGCCGCGCGCGCAGCATCGAACCGGCGCAGACGGTGGCGGAACTATGTAACGGCAAGGTACTGTTTACCGGCAAGATCATCGATGTCGAGCGGCGCACGGTGCAAGGTTTCGCCCGCGGCAAGCTGAAGATTAGCGCCTTTGATGACTTCGAACGACAATTGGAAATCGACTTTCAAAACGAGAACCTGATCGCGCGCAGCAACGGTCACGCGCTCTGCACCGTGCCGGACCTGATCACCCTCGTCAGCCTGGATGACGGCGAACCGATCGGTACCGAGTCGCTGCGTTACGGCTTGCGCGTCGCAGTGTTGGCAATGCCGGCGCCGAAGGAGTTGAAGACGCCGGAAGCGCTGGCAGTCGTTGGTCCGCGCGCCTTTGGCTACGATGTGGAATTCGCTCCGCTGCCGGGCGATTTGTTGTAGTGGGAACAGGATTATGGGATGAGGGAAAGAATGATGCTAGCGACTTGACGAAGCGAACATAAGTGCTATACAATTTTGATGCACTTTAAACTAGACCACTAGAGGTGCAGCCATGACGATCCCAGATCACTTGTCAGAACTGATCGAAATGATGGCTCAAGAAAACGCCGAACAGCAGCGGGAAGCGGTAGTACAGATCGCGCGAGAGCTAACCTCTAACCAAAAGATGGAGATGGCTGAGATTGAGGAGTTGATCGCTTCCAAACTTCCCGACCCGGACCATATTGCGCGTCAGATAGTTGCAGAGACAACACTTTCTTCGATAGTTCAGGACGCTGTGCTGAAACCCCTTGCACGCGCTGCCCTGTCAGGCTTGGTAGACGACTGCATGAGGAAAACACTGGCTCAGACGGATTTCGCAGAAGTACTCTCCGATAATCTGCAACAGACAATCGAACAGGAAGATCTACCTGCCTCGCTGAGTCGGCGTATTGAGACAGCTGCAATCGAAAATGATCTTGAAGCAGTGACGTCAAAATACTTGAATGAAATAATTGTTGAAGGCGATTTCATAGACCTAATTGAAAAACGAATCAATGAGTTAACATCCCCATCTCGTTTTTCGCAACTCCTTCACGCACAAGTAAATGAGTTGGTAGAGCAGACCGACTTTTCAAAATTGCTTGCTGAGGGATTTGAAGCAATTTTAAACGAGTCCGATCACTCTACTTTGTTCCGCCGGCAGTTGAAAGAACTTACTGTTCACGCCGACTTTTCTACCTTGTTTAGTGAAGAAGGATCAATTCTGAACGCTTATGTCGAACGCCTTTCCGAATTACTCTGCAGGGCTATCAGAATGGAAAGCTTCCGTCAAATTCCTTATGACCAGTTTATTGACCGGACATTCGGCAGCTTGCCGGACTTTACCCTCGAGCGCGATTCACCCGAACACGTCGACCTCGGCAAAGAAATGAAATGAAGTATCTTTTGGATACCGACATCTGTGTCTTTTTGTTGAGCGGACGCGAACCGAACGTGTACCATCGGATGCAATCTGTTCCAGCTTCAGATATCGCGGTCTGCACCATAACAAAAGGGGAAATGTACTCTGGAGCCTCTCGTAGTCAGCAGCCGGTACGAACGCGTGAACGCCAATCTGACTTCTTTTTGCGCTTCGCAAGTTTGCCCTTTGACGACGCCGCTGCCGATAAGTATGGACGAATTGACGGCACATTGAAAAGCCGTGGAATTAGCATCGGACCACTAGACACACAGATCGCCGCCATCGCCCTTGTCCACACTCTGACGCTAGTAACCCATAACGCCAGACATTTCAGCCGCATTCCGGAATTGCAAATCGAAGATTGGGCGATTGCTTAGCCTTATCGTCCGTCGTTCTTGGAAAACAGCCATGCCCAACCAACCCAACATCATCATCTTTAACCCGGACCAATGGCGCGGGGACGTGATGCGTCACCTCGGCAATCCCGCCGCGGTCACCCCGAATCTCGACCATATCATCGAGACCGACGCCGTCTCCTTCCGCCACGCTTTCTGCCAGAATCCCGTTTGCACACCGAGCCGCTGCTCGTTTATGACCGGCTGGTATCCGCACGTGCGCGGCCACCGCACTATGTTTCACATGCTGCAACCCGACGAACCCGTGCTGCTGAAGGCGCTCAAAGACGCCGGTTATTTCGTCTTTTGGGGCGGCAAGAACGATTTGGTGCCACGGCAAAATGGCTTCGCCGATTATTGCGATGTTAAATACGAAGCACCGCGCGAACTCCGCCCCAATTTGCATCGCGCCGATGACTGGCGCGGCGATCCCGACGGCGACAACTATTATTCCTTCTACGCCGGCAAGCTGGATACGGGCGATGAAGCCGCCTACTACGATAACGACTGGGCAATGGTCGATGGCGCGGTGGAACAGATTCGCAACGCGCCATCCGATCAACCGCTCTGCATCTACCTGCCCTTGTCCTACCCACACCCACCCTATGGCGTGGAAGACCCCTGGTACAGCCAAATCGAGCGCGACCGGATTCCCCCGCGCATCCCCACGCCCGATTGGGAGAAGAAACCCAAGCTGACCGCCGGCATTTACGAACGGCAGGGCATGCAAGGTTGGAGCGAGGAGCGTTTGACCGAATTGCGCGCCACCTACTACGGCATGTGCGCTCGGGTGGACGCGCAGTTTGGCCGAGTCGTCGCCGCGCTCAAAGAAAGCGGCACATACGATGAAACTGCAATCTTCTTCTTCTCCGATCACGGCGATTTCACCGGTGATTATGGTCTGGTGGAAAAGACGCAGAACACCTTCGAAGACTGCCTGACGCGCGTTCCCTTGATCGTCAAGCCGCCAGCCGATACACCCATTCAACCCGGCATACGCGATCAGTTGGTTGAGCTGATCGACTTCACAGCCACCGCCTACGAATGGGCGGGTATCAACCCGGGCTATGACCACTTCGGACGCTCGCTGACGGGACTGCTCGCCGGGACTGCTGACGAGCATCGCGATGCCGTCTTTTGTGAGGGCGGGCGGCGCATCGGCGAGGAACAGGCGATGGAGAAGGACAGCCCCTCATTTTACGACCCGAGCGGACTTTACTGGCCGCGCGTGCAACTGCAGGGCAGCGAAGGCGGCGAACACAGCAAGGCGACTATGTGCCGCACGCGCGACTACAAATATGTGCGCCGCCTGTACGAGCTGGATGAACTCTACGACCTAGGGCAGGATCCGGCCGAGTTACACAATCTCATTGATGAGCCGGCCTATGCCGGTGTCTTGGCGGATTTGCGTGAGCGCCTGCTCACCTGGTATCAAGACACCTGCGATGTTGTGCCCCACAAGACCGATGTGCGCTGAGGTTTTCTCCGCGCTCTTGGTGTACTCGATGGAAAAAGACCTAGCCACAGCCCGCCGTCAAGCCATACTGCAAACGCAGCCGCTGATTCGCCGGCACTGCCTTGAAGCTGCAATGGGCGCCGTTGCTCCAGACGATTTGCAGATCGCCGGTCGCTGAATCTCCCAGGCCAAAGTGCAATTCCAGCTGGTTATTGCCACCCAGACCGGCGCCGATGCTGACCGTCTGCATCTGCGTAGCGCCATCGTCCGTCTTCAGCCAGACCTGTGTACCGACCGCATTGAGATTGATATCGGCATCGCCGCGCAAATCCAGTGACAGCCAGCGATTGCCATTGCCTTGATTCTGGTAGAGCCGGTAGCCGCTGTTCCAATTGCCCGTCACCAGATCCAGGTCACCGTCATGGTCGTAGTCGGCGTAGGCGACGCCCAGGGTCGGCAAGGCTTCGGCGATGCCACTGCTCCCGCTGACATCGTGAAAGCCACGGTGACCGTCATTCTGGAATAAGGCATCGGCGCGCGGGTTCATGAAGCTGACTTCCAATTCGGGAAAGGTCTGGAAATACTCCGTCGATGCCACATAGAGATCCTGCCAGCCATCGTTGTCGTAATCGAAGAAGACAGCGCCCCAGCCCACGCCTTGTTCGGGTCCCATATTGATCGCGCTGCCGGTCGAGCGCGCCCGATCACGGAACTTGCCCGCGCCATCGTTCATCATCAGGTACATTTGGTAAACCATATCGGTGACATAGACGTCAATATCGCCATCGTTGTCGTAATCGCTTGCGTCTACGCCCATTCCATTGATCAGAAGGTCGGTGCCGGTCGCGGCAGAAACATTGGTCCAGCACCAATGCGCGCAGCCGGCGCCGTCATTGCGCCAGAGCACGTTGGCGATTTCGTTCTGCAATTTGTCATTGACGACGTAAATATCCTGATCGCCATCGCCATCGTAATCGAAGAAAGCCGGCGCAAATCCCGCGCCCAGCGTCAGCGCATAATCCAGCGTCGCCGTGACATCGGTGAAGCTGCCATCGCCGTTATTGTGATAAAGCCGATCTTGCTGCAAGGAAAAGTCAACCGGATCACATTCGGGAAAACACGACCAGTTGGTCAGGTAGAGGTCAAGCCAGCCATCGCTGTCGTAATCACCCCAAGCCGCCGATGTGCCCTTGCCGGTATCGCCGACGCCCGCCGTGCTGGTGACATCGCTGAAACCCGCGCCCTCTTCGTTGCGGAAGAGCCGGTTCGCGCCGAAATTAACCAGGTAGAGATCGAGCCAGCCATCATTATCGTAGTCGGCCCAGACCGCGCCCCCACTCGGTACATCCGGTTGGCTGACGGTTGATGAGTATTCCGATTGGGAAAACGTGCCGTCGCCATTGTTGCGATAGAGCACATTGGGATCGAGGTTGCCAGTCACGAACAGATCGACCCAGCCGTCGCGGTCATAATCGCCCCAGGCTTGCCCGATCGCCAGATAGCCCTCGAGCGCCTCGTCCGGATCCCAGACGCCACGGTGGGTCGCGCTGATGCCCGCCTCCGCGCTGACATCGCGGAAGATCGGCATTTCGTCATTAGCCGCGTCCTGTGCCGATATTGCCGGAAGAGGCCACAGAGCAATACTAAGTAAAGTCGATACCAGCAGTTTAGGAATCATTGCGACATTTCATGTAGGGGCGACCCATTGGGTCGTCCGCCTTTATACGCCCTTGCCATTAGCGTACCGTGCGCCGGGCATACGCCGGCCATTCCAGCGGCACGCCCAGTTGATCTCGCAGCAAGCGCTGGAAATCGCGCAGGTGCTCCTCCGTATTGCGCACTTGCCGTGGCGTCAAGTCCTTGTCCAGACAGTATGCCGCCAGCGCGCCGGCCGCTTCACCGATATTCCATTCCACCGGATGCAGCCGATAGCAGCCGTTGGTGATATGCGTGACGCCCAGATTTTTGCAGGCCGGCAGCAGATTCTCGACCCGCTGCGGAATCAGCGAACCGAGCGGTATCTGAAAGGCATAGCAGCTGATATCGATATAGGTGCGCAAGCCGGTGCTCGGATGCAAGTCGATGCGATAGCTGCCGATACCGACGCTGTCATCGAATTGCTCCGCGCCGACCAAATCGCCACGCTGTTCGACGCCGACGTGCTCTTCAAGAACGGTGAACTCGGCCAGAATGCGCCGCGCCTCCCGCACGTAGACGTACTTCGCCATGCCATCGGTCGTGCCAACGACATCGGGACGCAGGCGCAATCCGGGATAACCATAGCCTTTGTCATCGCTTCGCGGCGCTTCGGTCTGCATCCAGTAGAGCAGGGAGTAGCTGAGCTGCCGGCATTCGCGCAGGGCAGCCTGCTTCACATCTTCAGTGACACCGAGCAGCGGCTTCAGCCAGTAGTCGATCTGCGGCCAATTCACCAGCGAAATATCGCTGCGGAACGCGCCTTCGGGATAATGCCCCTTGTAGAGAATGCGGCGAAAATGCCAGAGGTCGCCGGGCCCGCCGGTGAAGCGGTGGCGAAAATCGGCGTAGAATATCTGGCGATGCACGGTTTCCAGCGTGACCGGACTGGGATAGAGCCAACTCAGTTGATTGCCGGGCCAGAAGTCCGCCTTGTACTCACGCCAGAAATCGTAATCTTCCGGCTTGTCGATGGTGTGGTCTTCGCCTTCCAGGTGGTCGATGGCGAAGCACCAGGAGATTGATTGCTGATCGAGCGGCTGTGGATCGCCCTCAACAGCATGCCACTCGCCGGTCTGCGCTTGACTCTCGGCGCCGATGATGGATTCGACCTGCGCCATCTCCAGCAGATCGCCCAGCTCGGTCGCGTCCAGTATGTAGGGCGCCGATATGACCACCTGATCGCCGGTGCGCGTATCTTCCAGCGTCACCGCCAGCACACGATCGCCATCGGTCTCGGCCGCCACCGGGACATGATAGAGCAGGACATCGAGCTGCAAGCTTGAACGATAAGGCGCCAGCATCTCCTCAATCACCGCCAAGCCGATCCGCGGTTCATGACACAAGCGGCTGACGTTGCCCTGCCCCGGATTCCAATTCATGGTGTAGCGCGCCTTTTCCGTCAGGGGATAGTTGCGCCGATAATAATCGCGTACGCCATCGGAAAAACGCATGTAGGTCGCGGTCGCGCCGCATTGATCGACCCAGGGATTCTCGTCCGGCGGAACCGCCTGCGCCGTCAGCTGGCCGCCGAGCCAGTCGGTTTCTTCACTCATGATGACCGACTTGCCCATCCGCAGTGCCGCCAGCGCCGCGCCGATCGCGCCCGTCCCGCCACCGACAATCAGAATATCCGTGTGTTGTTCTTTCATAATCTACCCTTTATCAGTCATTATCTTGAATGTAGCGGATTTACCCGGCTAGCGCCTCAGCAGATTTCGCTCTCGATAGACCGCCGCGGCTTCCCGCATGAAGGCGGCGTTCTCCCTTGCGCTGTAAGTCTGCTCAAGATAATCGGCCAGCCCGAGCAACTCATCGTAGGATGCGCGTTCCGGTCGCAGCAGCTCATATAACTTCAGTAGCTCTTCGTTCGGTACATCGGTCAGTTCGGCAGCGCGCAGCAGGTTCGCCGCCAACTGCGGGTAACCGCCATCCCGCGCGATCGACGCTTGCCAGCGCAAGGTATCGGCATGCGTGCGCAGGTCATCTCCCGTCAACTCGCCGGCGGCGACCGCTTCCGCCGTGATTTCGTCGAGGGGTCTCCCGCTGTGTGTCAGCAATTCATGGGCCGCGTTTTCGCGCAAGGGATACTCGCTCATACGTCCGGCTCCCAATCGAAGCGCAGTTCATGCGGCGGTTTATCCGCATCAACCTCATCAGTTTCGCGGCGATGCAGCAGCGCCGTCTTCACAATCAAGCGCAGGCGGGCGCCATTGTCGATTTTGACCGCCACCGGCACTGTCGCCAGCCCTAGGGCATAGCGCGCGGCGTTCCGACCGATATGCTCATAAGTCTCCAGCAGCAGGCTGGGCGATTGAGGGAAGAGTTCCAGGTTATTGAGCGGCGCCAGATCTTTCTGATGGATGACGGCCGTGCCACGCGATTGCAAGCCGATGCCGATGCCGCTGCCGCTCAGCCGCGCGCCGACATAGCCAATCGCCGCGCAGTCCGATGAATGGTAAATGCGCAGGATACGCGCCACCAAACCTTCGGACGCGACGCCGGTCAGGATCGCCTTGAGCACATCTTCATGATCCAGTCCGCCGATCGTCGTCCCCAATGCACCGCCGAACGCCGGACCCAGTGCCAATACAACTTCGTTTTGAACGCCCTTGGCCGCCGGTCCAATCTCAACCAAACGCGAGAGCGGGTCGCCCACATGGGGATCGACAAAGCCCTCCGGTGATTTCGCTTGCGGGATCGCCTGTATGTCCTGCCAGCGCTGCCCTTCAGGCCGATAGCCACTGCCCGGTCCCGTATAATCGTTCGCGTCGTTGATCGCGCTGCGCACCCTATAATCATCATCAAATATCGCCGATGGCTGCAAGTAGTCGGCCGCGATGCGCTGCCGCCCCATTTCCAGGATGTTGTCCGCGACATCGCTGAAGCCGCTCTTCTGCAGAGCCCGGATCACCGCAGTGAAGTCTGTATCGCCAGCCATGAAAGCATCGGCCGCATCCAGGTCGGGCAAGATGTCGCGCCCCGGCATGTCATCGCTGCTGTGCGCCACCGTCGCGGCATCCACTTCCTCTTCTGTGATCGCCGGCAGGTCCAGCTCGTGATAAACCGCTTGAATCGCCAGCGCCGCCTTGCGCCGGATTTCCAGCGCCTCGTCTTCTCTGATCGGCTTTACGCCGCCATCGATCTGCATGTCACGCTGCAAGACGTTGTAATCATCAAAATCTTCGGCATCAAAATTGCCGCCGCCGAAAAGATTGTCACGCTTGGGGATCGCGCTGTAACCGCTGAAGATGAAGTCCGCGCCCGGGATGAACTGCAGCATCAGCTTCGCCGTCTTGCGGATGCTCGAATGCGAAGCCAGCGCATCATTGCCCGCCGCCACCTCCAGGCCCAGCATCGACGCCAGCAGATTCTCCGCCAGCACCGCCCGCACACCGCCAGGCAAAGCTTCCGGCAAGGCGATGCAGGAGATCGAGCCGTTCTGCACACCTTGACTGCCGGCGCCTTTGACCACCAGCAGGCAGCGCGCTTCCAGGTAGAGCATCGACTTCTGCTCGGCGCGGCCCATCAGCGCTTCCGAACCGGTGCCGGAGGTAAAGCGGATCTTCACCCCGCGCGAGGCATAGGCGGAGGCGAGGAAAGCCTTCGACCAAGGCGTGTCATCGCCATCGGTGAATGTCAATTCCGTCCCGTAGACTGAGAGCGTTTCGGCGTAGCTCGTCAGCCCCTTCATGGCCAAGCGCAATCCGAGCGCCTCCTCGACCGAGCATTGTGTCAGCACGCCACCGCGGCCCGTCTGCGTGCCGACCAGAATCGCCAGCGCATTGAAAGGGGCAAAACGCGCCACGCGCACGGTCGTCTCGACCTCGGCGAAACCGCGCAGCGCCGCTTCAGCCGCATCGGCCGCCAGCAACGCCGGATGCTCGCGCCAGTTGGTCACATGAGCCTGATTGGCCGGCGTCCGCCGCACGCGCATCTTCGACAAACCCATCATCATCTCCAGCACATTCATATGGCGGATGATGTCGGTCAGCTTCGCCGGTGTGCAACCCGCGATCAGGCGGGCGATCTCGCGGCGCGGCACGTTGATATCGGCCAACATGCGGGCGTATGCCTGAGACGGCAGCGCCATGGCCGTTTCGGCAACATCCAAATCAAGCGCGTGAGAGACGATGAAAATGTCAAGCGCATCAAAATCGGCGCGCGGCGCGCCGTCCATTTCGATGACGCGGCCGGACTCAATCTCAATGCTCGGCTGCGGATCATAGGGGCTGTCCGCGACGATCAAACCGGCTTCGGGCCAAGGCTCAACGAAGGTCTCTTTGTTAATATCGCGTTTCGCCAGCAGGTCAAAGCGTTTCGAGCGTTCCATGCGGACCAGTCTCAATTCTGTCGCCTTGCAAAGAAAATCTAACACATGCGCGCGCCGCTGTCGAATGCGCGTTGTGGATCAGATCGATAGGGTAGAAGCCACATACAAGCGACGCGCTCGGCATAGTCCCCTTGCGGCGGTCAGGGTCGACAAGTAGAATGGTCCCTCCGTGTTTCGCTTGTCCCGTCTGATTGTCGTCTGAATCCGCGCCGGGCGTGGCATCTCGCTTGCCTTGGCCCAGGTCATGACTGTTTTTGCTGAGTAACTCGCCTATGTCAGAAGCGAAAAGCAACAATGCATTTCCAATTCTGTCGCTATCGACCGCCTTATTCACATTGGGTCTCATCGTCTTTGGCGCGGTCGTTCGCGTGACTGACTCGGGTTTGGGCTGCGGCAATGACTGGCCGCTCTGCAACGGCGCCATTTTCCCGCCGCTGGACAACATTACGGCCTGGATTGAATGGCTGCATCGGCTATTTGCTTTGCTCATTGGTCTGTTCGGCTTGGCGACGCTCACACTTGCCTGGCGTCACTACCGGCGCCACGATAGACCGGTCTTCAAGTTGATTTGGGCTGGCGGCAACTTTATTCGTCATTCAAAGCGCATTGGGCGCCATAGTCGTGTTCCTGGACTTGCCGCCTACCTTCGTCACGCTGCATCTCGGCGTCGCCATGCTGCTCCTGGCCGCCCTGCTCGGCGCGGCAGTGATGGCGATTTATTCGCCGCCAAGGCCTTACCGTGCCGACTCGGTGAGCACGCTGAGCAATATCAACGCCGTGTTTGCGCTGCTCATTATCTTGACGGGCGCTTTGGTTCGCGGCAGCGGCGCCACGCTGGCTTGTACCGAATGGCCGCTCTGTAACGATGGCGTCCTGCTCCCGCTGGAACAGGGGCTGCTCGCCGTCATTCACATGATTCATCGGCTTTCGGTAGCGGCAATGGCGCTCTGCCTGCTATTGCTCATTAGACATGTCATGCAGAAACGTAGCGAGCCTGTCATCCGGCAGCTTGCATGGGCGGCGGGCTGCGCCTACTTGCTGCAAATCGGGACTGGCGCCATGTTTGTAATCAGCACTGCCGGACCGGCCTGGGGCGCGCTGCATGTTGGCCTGGCAGCAACTGTTTGGGCTGTGCTGGTCGCAATGGTTTCAGTAGAACGCATCAATCAACTTAGCTACAAAAGCAGTGGAATAAGGTCGACATGATAAGGTCCTTACGCAGCAACGTAGCCGTGGGCGATATGCCACGCGCCTACATCGAATTGATGAAGCCGCGGATTGTCATATTGCTCGTCTTTACCTGCATCACGAGCATGATCGTGGCGGCAGACGCGCTGCCTCCGCTCGACATTCTCATTTTCACTATTCTGGGTGGCGTGCTTTCGGCCGGCGGCGCCAGCGCGCTTAACCAGTACCTTGACCGGGAAGTCGATGCGAAAATGACACGGACCGCTCGTCGGCCGATTCCTTCAGGACGCGTTGCGCCGGCTAATGCTCTGTATTTTGGCTTGACCCTGGTTACAGCGGCCGCGCTCGTTCTGGGCACGCTGGTAAACTGGCTGGCAGCGGCACTCGCGGTGGCCGGCGCGCTATATTACGTTGTCATTTACACCATCGTGCTGAAGCGCAACACCGTCGTCAATATCTTGATCGGCGGCGGTGCCGGCGCCATGCCAATATTAGTCGGCTGGGCGGCGGCAACTGGACGGATCGAGCCGCAAGCCTTCATTTTATTTGCCATCGTATTCTATTGGACGCCGCCGCACTCCTGGGCGCTGGCAATCCTGGTCAACAAGGATTACGCAGCGGCAAATATCCCCATGATGCCGGTCGCGCGGGGAGAACGGGTCACGCGATATCAAATCCTCTTTTATTCCCTCCAATTGCTTGTGATCAGTCTCTCGCCTGCTCTGCTGCTGCGCATGCCAAATGCGCCGGTTCTGCTCGGAAGCGTTTACCTGGCGCTCGCGGCGGTGCTGGGCCTGGGGCTGATTTGGCTGGCCATCCAGCTCATCCGCAAGAAGGACAAGGCGACGGCCCGGACGCTATACAAGTATTCGTCCCTCTACCTGGCACTGCTGTTCCTGGCGATGATCGTCGACAAACTGCTAATCTAGGAGATCACTCCGAGTGACAGAAGGCGAAGCGACCTCGCGGCGAGCCCCGTACGCGATCGTCCTCAGCGCCGCCTTGCTTGCCGCTGTGGCATGCGTGTTTTTCATCGCGCAATATATCGCGATTGCATCGCTGACCACGCCCTCAGTGTCCATTGATGAGCATTCATATTTGGCAGAGGTGGCCGCCGCGATGCAAGGATCGTCGCAAGCGAAAGGGGAGTTGCTCATTACCGAGTATGCCTGCGCCGCCTGTCATGTGTCCGGCGACGGACGCGTGGCGCCATTGTTTGCCGGCATCGCGGAGCGGGCAGCGCTGAGGCGGCCGCCTTTGTCAGCGGAGCAATATCTATTCGAATCGATCCTGTATCCGGGCGCGCTCGTGCTCGATGGTTACGCCAACGCCATGCCGGCCGCCTTCCGCGACCGTTTGACGCTGATGGAAACCGGTCACATCATCGCTTATCTGCTCACACTCGATCATGCCGCAGCGGATACATGAGACCTGTGTTCAAGCGTATCGCTCGCGCAAGATCCCGGCGGCTTGCGACATCGCCACCAGCTTCTGGCTGGCTTCTTCCAGCGAGATCGGATTCGTGCTCGTTGGCGCAAAGCCACAATCGGGGTTCAGCGTGATCTGTGCCGGCTTCAAGAATCTCAGCGCTTTTTCAACCCGTTCCACGATGATTTCCGCTGAATCGACAATCTCGCCGCGCACATCAACTACGCCCAAGCCGATTTCCTTGTCAGTCGGGAATTCTCCGAATATCGCAATATCGCCCGCTTCTGAGACCGCGAATTCCATCGCCAGTTGGTCGACATCCGCCTCCAGCAGATATGGCATGATTGGTTCGTAATCCCCGTTCGCATAAACAGTACGGGCACGATTTCCCCGACACACGTGGAGCGCCGTTTTGATGCCGTCGATACCGGCAACGACGCGATTAAGATCATCGATTGCCCGCGCTACTTCTGCGTCCGCGTCAGCAAATCTCGCCCGGTGTTCAGGGTCAACGAAGAAACAGAGCCAGGGATCGTCAAATTGCACCACATCGACGCCTGCATCGCGTAACGCCACGACTTCCCCGCGCAAAATTGGAATGACGGCTTCGACAAAATCTCGCCGCGTCGCATAAGCGGCGCTGGAATGCTCGGGGTGCCACAATCGTCCGCCAATCATATGCGGAGATGGCAACGCGACCTTGATCTGCTTCTCTGTATTCTGACGAAGAAAGGCCGCGCCACCCAACGCAATCGGACGCGAATACGTCATTCTGTCGACGACAAGCGCCTGCTTAAACTCATTCAGCGTCCATTGTTGTGGAGCGGATAGTCCAGTAGTCGGCAGGACCTCCGGCGCAAGAGCTTGCGTCTGATATTCGGCGCTTTGAAAGCCGTCAATCATCTGCGCGAACATTTCAAAGTAGCCGATTCTGCGCCACTCGCCGTCCGAGATGATGTCGATGCCGGCTGCTTCTTGCATGCCAATCGCGAAGGTGATGGCTTTATCCATGGCGTTATCAAGCTCTTCAGCACTGAGCGCGCCGTTCTGATGCTTGATCAGCAGGTCAATCACCCATTTCGGACGGGGCAAACTGCCGATTACAGTGGTTGGGAATAAGGTATCTAGAGACATTGCGGTTATCTCACGCTAGCGCTTCCTAACAACAGCAGCTCTGGCTTATCGGAACATATCGCATCGACGCCCAGAGCCTTTAGCGCCGCGATCTCCGCGGGCCGTTCCTCGTGCCAACAGACGATGCCCAGGTTCGCAGACCGTACCACATCAATCCAGTCCTTCGTGAGCAAGCGATGCGGCTGCTCCGCCCGCTTCTGCCAGCAGGGATGGACATAATCGGCTCGGATCGACTGCGCCAGTTTCACCGCATCAATCCCGACAGCTTCAAATAAGATGGAAGTCTTCGCGTCGGGACGCGCCGCCTTGATATCCGCCAAATAATCGGGTCGAAATGAACCGAAAACCGTACGCTTCATGTAATGATGGTGTTCGAGCGACTCCAGCATGGCCAAGGCCGCCGGCACTGTGAGCTGCTTTATGTCCAGATATAGGCCCAGACTGAGCCGCTTGCACAGTTCAAGCGCTTCATCAAATCTGATGATCTCGCCCTGCCCTGCCGTTAAGCGGCTCAGTTCGGACAACCTGTAATCCGAGACGCTGCCGTCGATGCCATGCATGCGCTTCAAGCTGCTGTCGTGCGTGACAACCGGGATGTTATCGGCCGTCGTGCGGATGTCGATTTCCACCATGTCGGCGCCCAAGTCGGCCGCTTTGCACAAGGACTCCGCTGAGTTTTCCCGGGCGTAAGCTGAGGCGCCCCGATGGGCGATGCGCAGGACCCGCAGTTGATCGGGCGGGATCGTCGCCCGCAGTTCCTTCAAGCAGGCGTCTACGCGCACCGGTATCCACTTGAATAGATTGCGCCAGGGGACCAAGACCGTCCCCCGGAGATCAAACACCTGGGAAAAGTCATAGCTCGGCTCGAACTGCCGGCGCTCAAGCCAGGTGTGAACCAAGCGGTTGTTGTAGGGCTTGTCTTGCTGAATGACGCTTTTAAACAAGGGCGTGACATGCACGCCCCTCTTGCCGGCATGAACGCCACAGCTTGAATCCGTTATCGTCTTTCGATAAAGCAACCATTCCACTGCCGGGGCGAAGGCGTGTTTGCCCGGTTCGGAGTACAGCGCCAGACGATTGTCGCGCATCGGCATACATTGATCGTCATCCAGCATTCGGTTGAAGCCGCCATGCCAGCCGGCTTCGGCAGCGACAAGATTGCCGCCGTCATCGAGATACACCCAGACATGCTCCAGTTCATAGAGGTGCTGGATATCCCAATCCCACCAAATCGCATATTCAATCGCAATGGCGATTTCGTATTCTAGCTGGATTTCACGGGGAAACGAATCAGACGCGGCAGTCTCGCGAAAGACCGTATACCCCACGACCGAGGGCAGGAACGGCTCTTTCGCGTCAAAGCGAATCAACGGGGCATGTTGCAGGGCAAGTTCATGATCCGATTCCGAAACGTGCCTGCGATTTAGCCCGCGGAAATTCTCCTCAAGCATGACAGCGCTCGCGGACCCCTACTGCTGCCAAAGAAGGGACCGCTCCGTTTGCGGATCGAAGAATTGGACTTGCTCCATGTCAAACTTGAGTTGGACCCGCTCACCGGCTTGGTGTTGGCTCTCCGTATTCGCCAGCAAGATGAAGCTGTGCTGCCCGACGCGGACATCGATCAAGTCTTCGCGTCCCAAGGGTTCGACGACGAAGATCTCGCCGGCGACATCACCTTCATCCGCAATCTGTATGTCTTCCGGTCGGATGCCCATGACCACAGCGCCCGCATAGCTGGCGGATGACGCCCCGCGCTCGGCCGGCACCGACAATTGAAGCGACTCAGTTTCCGCAACGAAGCCGCCGTTGGACTGTGATACGTCCACATTGAGGAAATTCATAGGCGGATTGCCGACAAAACCGGCGACGAACAGCGTCTTTGGTCGGTCATACAACTCATCGGGCGAATCAAAGGCCTGCAAGTGACCGCCGTTCATCACCGCGATGCGATCGGCCATCGTCATCGCTTCCACCTGATCATGCGTGACGTAGATAGATGTGATGCCGAGGTCTTTTTGCAGATGCTTGATTTCTCCGCGCATCGTCAGGCGCAGCCGCGCATCCAGATTCGAAAGCGGTTCATCAAATAGCAGGATATCGGGTTCTTTGACCAACGCCCGTCCCAAAGCCACGCGCTGCTGCTGGCCGCCCGAAAGCTGACCCGGCCGCCGATCCAACAGCTCGCCGATGCCCATCACATTGGCAACCTGCCGGACGCGCTCGTTCTGAGCCGTCTTTGACACTTTCTTCAGCTTGAGCGGATAGGCGATGTTCTGGAAGACGGTCATGTGTGGATACAGGGCGTAGCTCTGAAAGACCATGCCGATATTGCGGTCTTTTGGCTGCACCTGGTTTACGACGCGGTCGCCGAATCTGATGACGCCGTCGGTCGGCTTGTAGATGCCGGCCAAGGCGAGCAGCGTGGTCGTTTTGCCACAGCCGGAGGGACCCAGGAAGGCCACAAACTCACCATCGTCAATATGTAAGGTCAAGTTCTCGACGCCAATGACATCGCCGAATTTCTTGCTGAGATTGTCTATGTTCACTTTCATGTAAGCGTACTTTCTTGCTTATGAACTGCCTTTGGTGCCGCCGGCATAGATATTCAAAAGGTATTCCTGGGCGAAGATGAAAAAGATGAAGATAGGAATCAATTGGAACAAGCCGACCGCCGCCACCTGATTCCAATCCACCGGCGCGGTTGCGTCAATCAACTCGTTCAAGAAGACCGGTAGATTGCTGACGCCGGAGCCAATGGAATAGGTCGCGGGGATAATGTAGGCGTTCCAACCGCCGATGAAGGCGAAAATGCCGAGTGCCAACAATCCAGGACGTATCTGTGGCAAGAGGATTTCCCAGTAGGTTCGAAAACGAGAAGCGCCGTCAATCAGGGCTGAACGCTCCATATCCCAGGGGATGTTATCGAAGAATCCTTTCATGAGCCAAACTCCGAGCGGGAGCTGAAAGGCGACCATGACCATGGCAATGCCGCCGGTAGTATTAAAGCCGATCAAATCGCCGATGACGGGTATGTCTCCCAGTCGCAGCAAGACAAAGAAGATCGGTATCAGCAGAGTAATGGCGGGGAAGCCGTGAAGGATCAATGTGAAGGAGAGGAAAAAGCGCCGCCCGGGAAAGTTCATCCGCGACAGGGCATAACCGGCCATGGACGATACCAGCAAGACAACGCAAGTCATGATAACGGCGATTGACAGGGAAGTCAGCAATATGGGCCAGATATTGAATTTCATACCGGCGATATTGCCGGCAAAGATCGACTCCCAGTTCTTCAGGGTGAAGCCGCCGAAGTTGTCATTGCCGTCCAGCGGAATGAGCCCTTTCGTGCGGTATGAGAAGGTCGCCACAATGACCCAGAAGTAACCGACCAACAAGGGGAACAGCAAACCTACCAACGCAATATACGGCGCCCAGTTCCCGGGCAAAAACACGATAATAGCGGTGAAGACCAACGCAATGGCCAAGCCGGGTAACAAGGCGCTCAACTGCTTGTCGGAAACGACGGTGACACGCACGGTCTCCTGAAATTCTTCAGTGCCGCGGCTAAATCGCAAGCGCAGCGGGTCCTCATCGTCGGCTTGGCTCACACGTCGATTGAAAGCAGCCAGATCCACCGCATCTCGGCGAATCGCTGTGATGACATCGCCGACCTGCATGCCGGCGATTTCGGCGACCCCTCCGGCGACGACGGCATCGACGCGGATGCCGGCTTCGGTCTGGCTGAGCGTCATCTGCAGTGACCGACGCGGCGCGAAGGCACCATAATCAGCGGCATAATGAAAGGCGGAAATGATGACAAATAGCAAGACAGAACTGGCAAAAGCTAAACCGAGCGCTTTAGGCGTATCGCTTGCTGTGTAGCGACGGGCGACACTGGCGGCTGAGATATATGCGATGTAAGGAAGAGCAAGCAAGGCGAGGCGTGTCAAGACATCCGTCACCGTTTCTTCGACGCTGCCGAGGGCAAAAAGCGGGCCGATGACCCGGTTGAACACTAAAGCAGCAACTAGCAAAACAAGAATGCTGATAAGGCCTGTGCGCATGGAATCTATCAGATCCTGTTGCAAGGTCGCTGGGGTCTCGTCTGTTTTGGTCTTGGCGAGCTCGAACAGCTCATCGCGCACAGTCATAACGTCTCTATTCGTGGTTCAGCGACCAATTCATCAAAGCGGAAAACGCGCATATAAATAACGGCGAGCACGACGCCAATCAAAACCAGAAGAACGGCGAAGGCAGAACCGTAACCCCACTGCGCATTGCCGAAATAGTTGGACAGCGCGCGATGGTAAGCGGTTAACGACCAGACCTCGGTGCGGTAGAGACCTGGCCCGCCATCGGTCAAGAGCTGGATTTCCACAAAGGAGGTCAACAGTGACAGCGTCTGATAGGTGACGACAAAGAGGAGCGGCCAGCGGATCAAAGGCAGGATCACGAAGCGGATGCGCTGCATTCGTGAAGAACCATCGACCAGCGAGGCATTGAGCAGGTCTTTGGGAATCGACTCAATGGCGGAAGTGAAAATGATCATGCCGAAGGACAGACCAATGAATCCATTGACCACCACGACAAATACCCAGGGATTGGTGGCGATGTAATTGTAGGTCGGCTGCCCCATCATCTCGTTGAACTGGTTGATGATCCCAAAGGGGGCTTCCGCCATCATCCGTTTCCACAGCAAGATGTATACAACCGGCGATGTGATGCGTGGCAGGATCCATAACGCGCGGAACACAAAACCAGCGTTGCGGTCAATATGCGTTGTGAGCAGCGATACAATTAGCGCCAAAGAGACATTAAAAATCGACAGCGTAATCAGCACATAAAAGAACGTATTGAAGAATATCTTTCGGGCAAATTGATCATTCAGCAGGGTTCGATAATTCTTCAAGCCGATAAATTCCATCTCGAAGAGGTTGGAGGTGAAGTTTGAGCTGGCAAGGTTGGTGACGCTCAGGTAGAGAATGATGGCGACCGGTATCAAAAAGAAGATGATGACAAGGATGCCCGCCGGCGCCATAAAACCATAGGCGCTCAAGTAGGAGCGCATGGCATTGCTGCGGCTGGGGTCGGTATGCTTAGGCTTGTTCATAAATTAAGCTTTTGCTTTCCGCCATTCGTGTTCCGGCAAGCGCAGTCTTGGGATCACTGCTTGAGCACTTACTTACTATCGAATGCGGTAGAAGGGGAGCAAGCTCAACTCCCCTTCCCTTACTTGCTGCTGAATTATGGCAGAACGGCGCTGATTCCGCTAGCGAACCGTTATGCCATCTCCCAATTCATTTTCCATCTGCGCGATAGCGATGTCGGCTGCCCCTTCTGCATCGGCTTCGCCAGTTTCTACGGCCTGGATGCCGAGGAAGTAGGCGTTTGACCAGGCATTCCAACCAGGATGGTTGGGCAGCGAGGTCGTATGGTCGAGCATATAGTGCGCGCCGCTGAGCAAGGCATTGCCTTGATATGCCTCGGATTCCAGTTGAGCGTTGAGGATGCCCAGGTGGAAGCTGTCTATCGCATGGCGATTGTTGGCATCCGGTGTCGTGATCGCGGCGATCAAGGCCATGGCGACATCGGCGTTCTCGCTGCCGCTGCTAATCATGTATGACAGCGGATGCGTCAAGGTGATGGCTACTCCGGTGTCCATCGCCGGTATCAGAGCCAGCCCGACATTTTCGAAGAGATAGGCGTCACCGCCCTTATCGGCAACATAGTTCAGCGCCCAGTTGGGCCAATTCCAGGTACCGCCCGCGGCGAATAGCACGACATCCGCACTGCCAACGCTCGGATGCCAGACTTCGTTCCAGTCGATGCCGATAAGATCGGAACGCATCACACCGGATGAAGCAGCGCCGCCCAGCAAATCGTATGCGGCGACCAAGGCTTCGCGGTCAACGACCAGGTTGCCATCCATATCCAGGACTTCACCACCATGACCGTAATAGTAATAGAGGAAGTCGGGACCGTTGCTCGGACGATGCCAGAAGCCGTTTCCGCCGTCTACAACGCCTTCGTCGATCGCTTCCGCAGCGGTGGCCAGCATATCGTCAAAGGTGAATTCAGCGGCAACAATGCGGTCGGGCAAGGAGGAAATGTCTTCTTCGCTCCAACCCAGATCGCGCAACAGGAGTTTGCTGTAGAAGATCGGGCGTGCTTCCGCGTCTTGCGGGATGCCGTAAGTGACACCGGCATATCGCTGCGACGCCCAAAGGGCGGGCACAATATCCTCATATTCACTATGTGCCATGATCATGTCATCCAGCGGGATAATGAACCCGGCCGGTGCCCATGCGCCAATATCTTCGTGACCCGAGAGGATGATATCGGGCGCTTCACCAGCTTCTGAAGACAGGACAAATTCGTTTTTGTAGTCACCCCAACTGGCATTATCCTGGATGAGGTTCAACTCGATATCGATGCCCAGGTCGGCTTCAACATCAGCTTCGACTTCGGCGAAATTGTTGCAGCGCCAATCTTCTTCCGGTGGGCTAGCAATACAGCGGATGGTGATACTGACAGCATCTTGCGCAACTGCCAAACCCGTCAGCATGCCCAATATGAATAGGACCAAAATAGTAAGACATAATCTGGATTTCATCGTGCATACCTCAATGAGCTAAAGTTTGCGTTAAAGGCATTGTAACATCAAACGTGTCGAGATTCCAAATGGGGGCGCCCATGTCCGGCTGCATTCGCTGTGCCTGACAGGCGATCCGGCGTCAAAGTCCCCATTCGAAGCAGCCAGCGCGCTTATCAATTTGGAATGTTCCGTCGGCGAACAGGCGCCCCCGCGATTGCCGGCAGGCTAAGGATCAGAGCCCCGCTGCTATCGGCTCAACCGTCGATCGCGCGTCTGCGCGAATTGACGTCCGTCATCTGCGGCGAGCTCGCATGTGTGGGCACATCCTCTTCTTCAAAGATGCGATCCATCTCCGCACGGTCCGCGCCCGTCAAGCGCCAATCGGCGGCGGCGACATTCTCCCGTAATTCAAATTCATTCCGCATGCCAACCAGACCCACGGTCACCGCCGGATTGCCCAGCACCCAAGCCAGCGCCAACTGCGCCACCGACTTGCCATAGCCCGCTGCCAAATCCTTTAGACGCTCGGTCACACGCAATTCCTTGAGGAAGTTTTCGCGCTCAAAGAGCGGCAAGCCGAAGGCAACGCCCGAACTGCGCCAATCCCAGTCGACAAAACGCGTTTCGGGCGTCAAGGCGCCGGTAAGCAAGCCGAAACCGAGACTGCCATAAGCCATGAATCCGATACCCTGCTCCAAGCAGTAGGGCAAAACCGCCGCTTCCGTCCGCCGATCAAACAGATTGTAGCCAACTTGATTGGCGGTCAAGCTGCCAAAGCGCTGACATTCTTTCATCATCGGCACGTCATAATTGGACACGCCGTAATGGCGAATCTTGCCGGCATCTTTCAGCGCTTCCAAACCGCGCATCGTCTCCTCGTGCGGGGTCTTATGATCGGGCCAGTGGATCAACATGAGTTCAATATAATCCGTGTTGAGCCGCTTCAGGCAGCCATCAGTATGCTCGGTGATATGAGCAATTGAGGCGTCCCGTCCGACGATGGCGGCGTCGCCGCGAATCGAGGGGTCATCATGGTAGACGAATCCCACCTTGGTCACGACGACGACATCCTTGCGGCGCGAGCCCAGACCACGCGCCAGCAGCTCTTCCGAGGTGAAAGGACCGTAGGCTTCCGCCGTGTCATATAGCGTAATGCCATGATCCAGCGCCATCTGCACGGCGCGCACGGCGTCGGCGATGTCGATGTCGCCATACTGCGTCGTGCCCATTTCCCAGGTGCCGAAACCGATCGCCGAGCATGTCAGGTCAGTATTGCCGAAGGTGCGGTGTTCCATCCCCATTCTCCTGTTCAAGCTGGTAGTGTCTGGCGGCGATTATACCCGTTTACTGTCGGGGCGTCATCATTCCTGGAAGTCCTGCGTGCGACTCCGATAGCGCGCCAACGCTTCGGTGACTAGGCGCGCAAGATTGCTAATGGTCGGTCAGGTCAAGCCAGACAATAGCGGATAATTTTTGGGGAAGTGGGAGTTCCACCGAACTGAAGTACGAGCTTTTTCACCGATTGAATTACGATGTCCCCCAGTTTATGGGTCTTGATGAAAATGAAAAAGGAAACCGAATCGGGGATTTCCTACACGCATATCAGTGGGAGGCAGGAGATATACCACAACGCGTAATTGATCGCCTGCAAGGCACATTTCGCCAGCCGGATGTTCTTGGTTTCCTCTTTATCATGGGTCTTAGTATTGCTTTCGAGCCCGTGGATTACGTGCTTACTGCAGTTGATGTTATTCAAGCCCTGTCAGAGGATGACATCGAATCTGCTATTGGAAACTTCATACTGGGCGTCACTCCATTCGTCTCCAGCAAACTGGACTAAGCAGGCAGACGGTCTTTTTGCGATTCCAGGCCATCCAGCAAAGCAAGACCTAAGCAAACAGTTGATACGCGCAGCAGAATATGACCCTAGTCTGGCCTGGAAGGCTCCAGATCCGAATTCCAGTATTGCGGAACACGCTCACCATATTGAACCAAAAGGCATGGAGCAGTCTTCTCAGGACAGGCTGATTCTAGAACATCATTCAATATCATTACATTCACATATCAATGGTGTTGCCTTGCCCGTGGATGTTCATTATTTGACATACAAGCCTGAATATGCAGTAGCAATTGACAATGCAATGTGGAAGATGAGGAACGCCTCTCAGGAAGTCATTGTAGGGTTTTTTGGAAGAAGTGGCTAGAAGACTGCGCAAATTGGATCCGGAAGACAAGTTTTTAGCTTCACACTATCGGGAAAACGTCTTGGACTGGATAAAATCACGTGGTGAGTAGGAAGGGGTTAAAGATGGCGATTTGGAAGATACTAGCCGACTCTGAGTACTTGGGACTCAATTTCGCAGATGAACGCGATATTCGACTTACGTGGGCATATGAGGACGGGGAATTGCAGGAATGGCAGCCATTCTATGTGAATTACATCACGTTCGTCACTGATGATACAGATGAAAGATACGAGCGTATATCCAATTTTCCCAGGATATCAGGTTTCATCACGTGCGATGAAACCGCGAAGTCAATTATAGAACAATCGCTCTATAGTCATGTTGACTTTCTTCCACTCTTATCAGAGACGATCAAGGACAGGCGACTGTATGTCTTTTATGCTACGACCGTATTGGATTGCCTAGATGAGGAACAGTCCGAAAACACTCGTCTAAAATCCGGCTACGTAGAAGGTATCCAGCGGCATGTTTTCAAAAGTGATTGCATCGGTGACGTCCCCATCTTTAAGTTGCCCGGCGATCCTGCACATGCGCCTTATGTGAATGACAGATTCAAGCAACTGATTGAAGACAACAACCTGACCGGCTTGATATTTAGAAAAGTAACGGAATGGTAATTCCGGATGCTGCGTGTTTAAGCCAGATATAGAAGGGTAGGTTAGTGATATGTGGCATGATGTACAACTCTACATCGCGTTCTACTCTCCGTCGATCGCACTCCGATTATTTGGCGAACTCGTTCTACCGGGAGGGGAAGACAACTATGAGATTTCAAAGAACGACGGCGCTTATGTGCTGCGTTCCAGATATATCACGGGGAGGGAAAAGGAACGCATACGAGAGCACGCCGGCATGGAGCTTCAGACCTTTGTATCGTGTTCCGTCATCAGACCGAGTGAGGCGGATGTCGTTGGAATGATTGATCGGATGATTGAACATATATATTGTGAAATCACGCACGATTTCCTGCTTCTGGAGAACGGCGAAGACATCATCGTCATGAGGAAGGATGGCATGACCCTTGTGAATACGAATGTGAGTAAAGGCTTTGGCAGCGAGGTTTGTGATAGACGGTATGAAATATGTGACTTGCCTAAATTCAACCTAAAGGAGGAAAACCCAAATGGCAACAACATGGACAATTGCAATTGACTGGGATCGAGATGGAAAGTTCAGCGGCGACGATATCGTCACCGATCGCGCTGTCTGGGTCAACTGGTTCCTGGGCTTCCGCGAGCCCTACAAGGACATCGCGCAAAACTCGGTGCTGGGTCTGGTCCTGGACAACCGCGACCGGCGCTTCTCGCCGGAGAACGAGGATACGGCTAATCCGCCCACGCGATCACCTGGCAAACATTGAAGTCTTTGCAGGAAATGTTATTCTTTACGATGAATGGGGTTCTAGAGGATTGAAACATGGTTTTGGCAGAACCGCTCCAACGCACGCATGAGCAGTATCAAGTGTCAGTAGAAGCGTACAAGACTTTTCGGCGCGATGGATATTTACATGTAAGAAACCTGGTCGCGCCGGAAGAAGTAGCGGACTTGGCGCGATTCACCGATGACATGATGGCGGGACGCCAGACCGTTCCCGGCATACCCGCGCCGTCGGCCGACTTGACTGAAGGGGAGCGCCGCCACTACTACGAGCGCATCCACATGCCTCATCGCACCTGTGAGATCGCCGAGCGTTTCCTGCTGCATCCACGTATTGTCGATGTGCTGGAGGCATTGATTGGTCCCGATGTGCTGTCACTGCAAACGATGCTTTTCTTCAAGCAGCCTGGTCAAGCGGGCCAGGGATTCCATCAAGATTCCTACTACATCCCCACCCAGCCGGATACCTTGATCGGCGCCTGGCTGGCGATAGACCCGGCCGATGAAGAAAACGGCTGCCTCTGGATGACGCCGGGTTCGCAGCACGAACCGATTTATCCCGATTGCGATGGCGCTTCGCAGCAGGGCGATACGATCCTCGGCGATATCGATCCGGTCAAAAGCGTCAGCCATCCCGATGTTGAGAAAAACACACTGGCGCGGATCGCCCTGCAATATGACGCGGAAGTGCCGGTTTATGCCGAACCCGGGGATGTGGTCTTCTTCGGCGGGCATGTTTTCCATCGTTCGCATCGCAACGATTCCGACCGACCGCGCCGCGCCTTCGTCAGCCATTATTGCAATGCCCGTTCGCGCGTGGCATGGGACCACGGAAGCAACCGAGCGCATTACGAAGACTCGGAAGCAGGCTCCGCCACCAATCACAAGCATATCCTGGCGCGTGGCTCGACCCACCTGCCCTACGCCCAGCCCAAGTTCGGCACGCTCTGCGCCGCCAATGCGCCCGAGCTATACGGCGAGCGCTTTGACGACAATCGTGTCAAATCGATGATGGGCGATGGCAACGGCTTCATGGTGCTCGTGCCGCACGAAGATGTCGACCACGACCACTAGATTCTCACCACCCAGGCACAACGGTCACAGAAGATTTCTCATACACAAGAGACGAGAATATGATCCTGCAGACCGACTATCCGCTGACCGACGAACAAGTAACGGCCTATCAGCGAGATGGTCATATTTTGCTCGACGATGTGCTGACGGCTGAGTACATTTCCCCGTATCACGACGCCATCGTCCGAACGGTCGCCGAGCGCAACACGGAAACGCGCAAGCTGAAAGACCGCGATACCTACGGCATGGCATTCTTGCAAACGACCAACCTGTGGGAGTACAGCGACAAAGTTGCGGAATATGTGATGGCGAAGCGATTCGCCGGCATCGCCGCCCGGCTGATGGGCGTGGAGCGCGTCCGGCTCTATCACGATCAGGCGCTTTTCAAGGAAGCCGGCGGCGGCATTACGCCTTGGCATCAAGACCAGCATTATTGGCCCCTCGCCACCAATGACACCATCACCATGTGGATGACGCTCGCCGACATAGACGCCGATATGGGCACACTGCGCTTCGCCTCAGGATCGCATGTTGAAGGCTATCTGGGCGACATCCCGATTTCGGATGAATCCGAGGCGCAATTGCAGGCGTTTGTCGAGAGCAAGGGATTCACGCTGCAGCAAGCCGATATGATGAAAGCGGGCGCGGCCACTTTCCACAGTGGCTGGACGCTGCACTCTGCCCCGCCAAACTTCTCCGATGAAATGCGCCCGGCCATGACAGTCATTTATTATGCCGATGGCACGCGGCTCAGCGCCTTGGATAACAAGAACCGCGTCGGCGATCGCGATCGCTGGCTGCCGGGCACCGAGCCGGGCAATCTGGCGGCGAGTCATTTGAATCCGGTCCTGGGTTAAGCTGTGAAAATCACTCAAGTCGACGCCATCCCGCTCTTCGCCTCCTTCGCCGACGCCTTGGATGTCGTGCCGCCCGAGTTGTCCCTGCCGGCCTTCAGCATGCGCAACAACCCCCTGCTCGGTCAGGGCGCGGTTATCGTCCGCGTCACGACCGACGAGGGTCTGGTCGGCATCGGCGAAGCGATGGGACGCCCCGGTCCGCGCGGCACGGCAGCGCATATCAACGAAGTGCTGGCGCCCATGCTGATCGGCGCTGACCCGCGCCATCATCACGCCTTGTGGACGGCCATGAACGAGCAGATGCGCTTCGCGCCGATGGGCATCAGTGGCGTCGATATCGCGCTCTGGGATCTGCGTGGCAAGATCTACGGCGACTCTTTGCCCAACCTGCTCGGCGGTGCTGTGCGTGAAGCGGTCGACTGTTATGCCAGTCCGATTCCCTACCTGGCCACGCCCGACGCCTCGGCGGCGAAAGCGCGCGCGTTTCTTAAGGCGGGCTTCCGAGCGCTCAAGCTGAAGATCGGCCGTGGAATCGGCGTTGATATCGAGCACGTGCAAGCTGTGCGCGCGACCATTGGCGCCGATGTCAAGCTGCTCGCGGATGCCAACGGCGCCTATACCGTCAGCGAATCGATTGCGCTGGCAAAAGATCTGGTCAAGCTCGGCGTCTACTGGTTGGAAGAGCCGGTGCATCCCGAATACGCAGATGACCTGGCGCGGATTCGAAGGCGGGTCGATCTGCCGGTCGTCTCCGGCGAATGGCTCGGTAGCTGGTTCCAGTTTCGCGATCTGCTCAAGGCGGAAGCGGTCGACGTGATCATGCCGAACATCACGCGCTGCGGCGGCATCACCGGTATGATGAAGATCGCTGATCTAGCGGCGCTCGAGAATGTGACGGTCGCGCCGCACGGCGTCGGCGCCGGAATCGGCATTATCGCCGCCATCGCGACCTGCGCCGTCATGCCGAACTTCCTGATTTATGAATACAATCAGCTCTTCAATCCGCTGCGGCAACCTGTCATGCACGAGAAGATCGACTTGCGCAACGGTATGTTGCTGCCGAAAGCCGGCGACGGTTTGGGCCTCAGCCTCAACGAGCCGACGATCGAGCGTTACCGCACTGCCTAATCGCTGTCGCCCTTCCACGGTCGCGCATCGTCATGTTCGCAACGCGTGATATCGTCCTCTTGCCACTTCCCGATGGCGACCTAGAGCAAACTCAATCATCTATTGTTAGCAAGATTCGTATTTTCTAAGAAAACTTGACTCGGATGAGTTTGTAAAGTATTGTAATGTTATCGTATAATGTCATGAAATACCGTAATCTTACATGCCGCGCTGAGGGTAACACGTTGGAAGCACATGAGATTGGGTCGAAGAAAGGACTTGCCGTGATCACGGGTGGAGACAACGGTTGCGGGTTTCCGTTCGCGCGGACTTTGGCTACTTTCTATGATATAGCGAATTTCATGCATGTCAAACAGGACCGCACCCTGCCAGCTGCGAGTGACATGCCGGGTGCGGGAGAAACTGCCGATCGATACAGCGATCTGCCCGCCGCTTTTTTTGCCGGGTTAGACAATACGCGACTGTCTTTTCATCCAGCTTGTCAGCGCTCCCAGTCGAGAGCCGGAGCAACTGCTTGCGCTCCTGTCAAGATGGACCCGTTCACAAGACATTCATTCAACTGGTAAATCACGGAAAACGCTTATGCTGCCGGAAGCCAGACGCCGCGCAATTCTTAGCCACCTCGCCCGAGTTGGTAGCGAAACCATCATTAATCTGAGCAGCCGCTATCATGTCTCAACCATGACGATCCGCCGCGATCTCAAGTCCCTGCAGCAAGCCGGATATCTGACAATGACCCACGGCGGCGCCATCTACGACGGCGATACATTCCAGCAAAATGAGACGCATCATATTGAGCGCGCCACGATCCGCGCCGCGGAAAAACGCGCCATCGGTCGTTATGTCGCCGAGCATTTTGTCGACGACGACGATGTACTATTTCTCGATTCCGGCACGACCGTGCGCGCGATGATCCCCTTCCTCAAGGAGCGCCCAAATCTCACCGTTGCCAGCAACAGCACGCGCACCCTTGAGGCACTTTATCGCCACCTGCCCGACACCACCATACTTTGCACAGGCGGTTTGTTAGGCGCCGCTGCGCAGAGCTTTGTCGGGCCGGTCGCGGAACGCTTCTTCGAAGACTTTTTTGCGCGCAAAGCATTCATCTCCGGCGTCGGCTTCAGCATTCAGTCCGGTCTCGCTGATTCACAGATGCTCGATACCGCGGTCAAGAAGGCGATGATCCGCTCGGCAGACGCCGTCATTGTGATGATCGACTCGAGCAAAATCGGGCATACTGCAATGGTACAAGTCCTGGCGGCGCCAGGTATTCAGACGCTGGTGACGGACGACGGCATCTTTGATGACCGGCGCGAGGAAATACTGCAATATGATATTGACCTGCATGTCGTGGGCGCGAATCGAGACAACTAGGCGTCTCCGTGAGACGCGAGGAAACGCTCGAGCTCAGCGCGCGTCGGCAAGCCATTGATCATACCGTGGCGCAGCGCTGTATACGCGCCCGAGCAAACGGCGACGCCCTCTCCCCCAGCGCCGGCATTCGCGACACGCGAATGGTGAGCCCTTGGACATAGCAGCCGACGACAAAAATTTTAGTCATGGACACTCGCAGTCTATTGGCCGCTGCTGATGGCTTTCGCCCAAGGAAGAGTCGAGCTCGCGCAGTAGCCTCATACAATCGTCAGCGTAGTCGCGACAGTGAATCCAGCCGCGCAAAATTGTCAAGGTCGTTTACGCTGGCTATACTTACAGGATAAGATAGTTTTTATTGGGAATGAGGCAATTGAGATGGCAAATATAAGCGCGGAAAGAGACGGATTGGTCGACGGCATGCCACGTGACGAGCGCGGATATTGGAAGCCGGACATGGAAATCGGCGTGCCCAATCCGGTATTCTCTTGGCCGCCTAAGCCATATGAGGTCGTGAAATGGTTGAAAGAATACCTGTGGCCCTTCACCATTATTTACCTTCTTGTGGCGATAATGACTTGGCTTTACCTCACGCCGGAGATGTCGCGCATGACAGAATTCCGCGCTGGCTGGATCCTCGAAATCTTTGTTCGTAACCAGCTCATGTTGATTACCGTGGCGACGGTGTTGCATGTTCGCTTGTGGTCGCAGAAATCGCAGGGATATCAGTACAAGTGGTCGCTGAATTGGATGAGCAAGAATCGAAAGTTCCTCTGGAGCGATCAGGTTCGAGATAACATGTTCTGGAGTGTCGCCAGCGCCGGCACGATTTGGACCGGTTACGAGGTGGTGATGTTATGGGCTTACGCCAACGGATTCATCCCCTACTTTGACCCGCGCGAGCATCCGGTCGCCTTCGTTTTGGTCCTCTTCCTCGCCCCCCTCTGGTACAATGGTTACTTCTATTGGGCACACCGCCTGCTGCACACAAAGTTTCTTTACAAATTCGTGCATCATGTGCATCACAAGAACATCGATGTCGGTCCCTGGTCAGGCGTATCGCAGCACCCGATTGAACATCTATTCATGTACGCGAGCATGCTGATCCATTGGCTCATCGCCGCGCATCCGCTCTGCATGATCTTCCAGGGGCAGACGGTGACCTTTGCCTCAATTATGGCTCACGGTGGATTCGAGGATATTGTCATCAAAGACGGTGTGAAGATCCCAGCATATGGCAACTATTGGCATTCGCTGCATCATCGCTTCTTCGAGTGCAATTATGGCGAACCGGCTGTGCCATTTGATCATCTGTTTGGCACCAACTACGATGGCTCACCGGAGGCACGCGAAAAGATGCTGGCCAGGAGACGCGCTAGGCACGGCGGCTGAGGCGACGCCGCCCGGGGGACCTCTCCTCAAATCTATGAATAGCATCCCCAAAATCGAGGCACGCAAGACAACAAGCGGGCGACCCACCGGGTCGCCCCTACAGTTTCTATTCAGGATGCAGATTCGAAAATTATTCGCTGCCGAGACCTAGCATTTCGTCGGCCAGTTCCCACATGTTGCCGGTCAGCTCGAGCGCCGCTAGCGCCAGGTCGGTGAGGTATAGGTTCATCGTCGGCTCTTCGCCCTCGACGCCGATGCAGGCGCTGAAACGTTGCACTTGCCCCAGCCATCCGATATGCTTAGAGTTTATGCATATATATGACATTCTGAGGCTGATTTGCGATGACAAACATAAGCGCAGAAAAAGATGGTCTTGCTGACGGCATGCCGCGTGACGAGCGCGGTTATTGGAAGCCGGATAAAGATTTCGGCGCGCCGAACCCGGTTTTCTCCTGGCCGCCCCAACCCAAGGCGGTTGCGAAGTGGCTGAAAGATTATCTTTGGCCCGTCAATCTCATCTACATGATCGTAGCGACGTTGACCTGGGTTTTCCTGACGCCGGCGATGGCGCGCATGACCGAATTCAGCGCCGGCTGGATTCTCGAAGTTTTCATCCGCAACCAGGTCATGCTGATCGCCTTGGCATCCGTGATGCACATTCACTTGTGGACGCAGAAATCGCAGGGCTATCAGTACAAGTGGTCGCCGAATTGGATGGGCAAGAACAAGAAGTTCTTGTGGAACGACCAGGTTCGCGACAACGTCTTCTGGAGCGTCGTCAGCGCCGGCACGATTTGGACGGGCTTCGAGGTGGTGATGCTCTGGGCCTTTGCCAACGGCATCATCCCCTTCATTGATCCGCGCCAGCAACCGGTCACTTTCGTCTTGATACTCGTCCTCGTTCCGCTGTGGCGCGACTTCCACTTCTATTGGGCGCACCGCTTGCTGCATGTGAGATTTCTCTACAAAATCGCGCATTATGTACATCACAAGAATATCGACATCGGACCCTGGTCCGGCTTGTCGATGCACCCGATCGAGCATTTGCTCTACTACACCTCTATGCTGATTCACTGGGTCGTGGCCTCGCATCCCATCCACATGATGATGAATGGGCAGCATGCCACTTTTGCCGCCATCATGGGTCACGGTGGCTTCGATGAGTTGGTGGTCAAAGAGGGCGTGACGATCACGTCAGCCGCCTCCTACTACCATTCGCTGCATCACCGTTACTTCGAGTGCAACTACGGTGAAATGGGCATGCCCTTCGACCATTGGTTTGGCACCAGCCACGATGGCACGCCGGAGGCGCGGGCGCAAATGCTGGCGCGGAGGCGCGCCATGCACGGCAGCTAAGGCTTAGAGGCGGACGAACCTGCCGCAGCCACCTCATTAGATTAATAAAACACGCCCACAAAATGTGAGCGTGTTTTCTATTTCTTGCGAAAAGCCCTCCCCTTTTGTAGCGGGAGGGATTCAGTGATCGAAGACAGTAACTATTCGCCGCCGGGACGCAGCATGACCTCGACCGGTTCCCACATATCGCCGGTCACATCAACCTCGTCCATCGCCAGCGAATCCAGCGCCGCCTGAGCCAGATCAGTGCGATAGGCATCCATGCCCGGCTCTTCGCTGATGACATGTCCTGCAATCGCTACCTCTACGGTCTGTGCCCAGAGGTCTTCATCCATGATGCCGATGCCGGCGGGCGAGGTAGCTTACTCCGCCGGCAATACCAGTTGCCCCAAAACAAGCTGAGTTTCACGTAGCAGTTGGTGATCAGTTGAAAGGATTCTCTGTGGTACAAATGTACCATCTTCCTCGCGCCAGGCTGATAGCACAATCCTGAGCGCATGCATCGCGGGGCTCTGTGCTGGAACATGAACGGTTATCTGCTCTTTGTACAACCACAAGTCGCGCGCAGGCTGCCACTGATTCTTACGACTTGCGAACTCGTCCTTGCCGGCGACTGATTCACCGGTGACCGGATCCACAAGATGAACGGAATATCCCAATCCGCTGTATGCGTTCCAACTGCTAGTGGACGCATATAGCCAAAGTGTGAAAGTGTCCGCCTCTTGATCAGTTCGGAAGGCTAGCAATCTTACATCTGACTCAAATTCCACAGAGATTGGCTGGGCGAGGAATTGGTATTCAAACTGTATGAGGTGGGTTGACAGTGTGCGTGGCAAGTGACGTAGGATGTTTGGCGTAGATAGCAGCAGCAGAACAAACGCAATCGCGGGCATTAGATACACAATAAGGCGAAAACGACGCCGCAGCCGCCGCGGAGTCACGTCAGAAAACTGACCTAGCACAGCAAGAAGTGTCAGCCAGATGCCGAGGAATTCCAAGGATTCTTCAATGTGATAGCTCTGGCATCCGCGGCCACTCACCAATCCCAAACTGTGGCATATTCCTTCGTACCGTAATTCTTCAATTCCGAATGCGCCTGCAGTAGCAACCGCCAGACCGAATAGCAGGCATATGTACCAGATTCGAGTGCGCCGTGGCGAGCGAGCAGCGACAATCGTCGTTGCCGCTACGACCACTGAGCCGAGCGCAATGTAGTAAATCTCCCATTGCCCGACAAACATCAACCGGCGCATCTCGTTGTACTCTTCCCATGCTAAATATAGGAAAGCAATAGACATACCGACCAGATAGAGCCGACGCCAGGACGGTTGCGTCCGAGCAAGCCATGCCGTCGCCATGGCGACAAAGCCGACTAGCGCCAGTTGCGTCGTTGCGAATGTGGAAGGGAAATTCTTTTCGTAATTCAGGTCCCAGAATCGAAACTCGTCCGCGGATCTAGGCTGGATTTCCAGTGACAAGACAATCGTAAGCACCTGTGCCACCATCATGGAAGTCGCCAACCGCTTGGCAACTGGTGAAAGCCGCGGAATTAGTCGCCAATAGCTGATCAGAATAGCTGGGACATACAGCAAGAAGATGACGAGGCGGACTAACGCATCGGGAGAGATTGACAACATGCCGGTTTCCATCAACTCTAAAATAGAATTGCACCCATTGATTTATGTTTCAATTATGCTCAATTCAACAGGCACAGCAAAGTGCAAAACATGTATTGCATAGCCCCCCAGCAGGGCGCCGACGAGTGCAAGCGCGGCGATCAATTACGTGAAACTTGAGGAGATTCTTCAGGTGGACGACGAGCTGAATGATGAGCAGTGCCAACAGTCGTGACGCTATAGCGACCAGGTCTCCTGTGAGCCGTCAAGCAATGTCACCTCAAGACTTTCTTGCGACAAGCAACGCGACGCAGACAAGGCATAGGGTGAAGCGGGGAAATACAGTCATGCCCAGCAAGCGTTCCACGGCGCGTCTCGAAATGCGCCAGTCAGCGGTCACGATGCATAAGACACGCCCACTGTTGGTGGGCGTGTCTTCCTGGGAAATCCGTCACCATTTATTATTCGCCGCCGGGACGCAGCATGACCTCGACCGGTTCCCACATGTCGCCGGTCACATCGACCTCGTCCATCGCCAGCGAATCCAGCGCCGCTTGCGCCAGGTCGCTGCGGTAGGCATCCATGCCCGGCTCTTCGCTGATGACCTGACCTTCGATCGCGACCGCTACGGTCTGCGCCCACAAGTCCTCGTCCATGACGCCGATGCCGGCGGGCGAGGGCCAGATCAACTTGCTGATTTCGTTCAGCTGCCAGGTCTGGTGGCTTTCACCGAGGGTCGAGCCGTTATCCAGCACAATGCCAACGCATTCATCCGGATTGTCGCGGCAGTGAATCCAGCCGCGGAAGCTCGCCTTGAGGAAGGAGACAGCGATATCTTCGTTGCCCTCTTCCGCCAGCCAATCCGCATTGACGAAGACGTGATCTTGCAGCATCGCCGTGCCGACATCGTTGAAGTCGATGACGTTCAGGTCTTCCGGCTGGTACAGCTCGCCGGTATCCGGATTGACCGCTTCCAGGACCTGCGCGTATTCGTTGTAGGTCATGGCTTCGGCAGCATCCAGCTCGCCGCTGAGCAGCAGCGACATATCAAAGGGCTGCTGAATCACGGTGACATCATCGGCGTTTTCGGGGTCGATTCCGGCAGCGCGCATGGCGGCGAAGAGCTCATGCTCATTGCCGAAGCCCCAGGTGCCGATGCGCATGCCGGCGAAATCCTCGACCGATTCGATGCCGGTATCGACGAAGGAGACTTCCAGCGTACCGCTGCGCTGGAAGACCTGCGCGATATTGACCAGGTTGACGCCCTGTTCGTTGGATTCGAGCACTTTCGGCACCCAGGCGAGGCCAAATTCGGCGCCGCCCGAAGCCACGACCTGCTGTGGCACGATCTCCACCGCGCCTTCCAGGATGGTGACGTCAAGGCCCTCATCCTCATAGAAGCCCAGATCAACGGCGGCGAAATAACCGGCAAATTGCGATTGAGCCACCCACTGTAACTGCAGCTTAATCGGCGTCAAGTGACCATCAGCTGTGGTGAGGGTCACTCCCAATAAGAGAACCAAAACGACGAACAATCCAACTACTTTACGCATGATGTTTTTCCTCCATCAACGTTGATAAACTTCTCAATCGTGGCGGGTTACAGTATTTCCCGGACACGGATTGAACGAAAACAAAGGCGGCATGCTAGCCCGTCTCGCGAAATGAGACATGCCAGGGCATCAGCCGCCGCTCCATAATCAGCACCGCCAGGTAGAAAGCGATGCCAATGATCGAAGCCATCATAATGGCGGTCCAGGCTTTGGCAAAATCAAAGGCCGAGGCTTCCTGCGTGATATAGACACCGAGCGTGGCGCGCGGACCGCCGAAAAACTCCGCCACCACCGCGCCGATCAAGCTGAGCGCGCTCGCTACACGCAAGGCGCTGAATATATAAGGAAGGGCATTGGGAATCCGCACCTTGAACATGACATCCGCCGGACTCGCGGCGTATGAACGCATGAGCTCCAGATCACTCACGTCCACCAGCGTCAAGCCGCGCACCGTATTAATCATGGTGGGAAAGAAGACGATGATCGACACGATCGCCATTTTCGACGCCGGGTTGGTGATGCCGAACCAGTTGTTCATGATCGGCGCGAAAGCGATGATCGGTACCGAATTGGCCGCGATGGCGAAGGGCATAGTCGCCTCACTGACAATGGTCCAGCGCGACGTAATTAGCGCCACCAAGACGCCACCGCCGCAACCGATGACAAAACCGCCAAAGGCTTCCCAGAAGGTCGCGCCGCTCGACTCAAAGAGGATCGAGCGCTCATCCGGCGCCAGCCACAAATCCACTTGATGCATAAACTCGGCGAAGATGGCGGAAGGCTTCGGCAACAAAAATTGCTGAATATCAAAAACGAGAACGAGCAATTCCCAAATTACGATCACGCCGATCGCGATCGAAATGGTCGGGGCATAATAGGCGAGGCGGCTGCTGATGCGCGCGCCTTTAGATGAATCATGCTGTGTTTTAGCCAGCGCCATGACTAAACCTCAAGGGGTCCTGTAGACACTGACCCGATAGCATCACGCAGCAGATCACGCACTGCCGACACCAAATCATGATAAGCCGGATCGTTCCGCGTCGTGAAGTCCCGCGGATACGGCAGTTGATTGTGGACGATTTCGGTGATGCGACCGGGCCGCGGCGACATGACCACGATGCGGTTCGAGAGAAAGACCGCTTCCGAGATGCTGTGCGTGATAAAAATGATGGTCTTGCCCGTCTGTTCCCAGATTCTGAGCAATTCCAGATTCATGCGTTCGCGCGTGAATTCATCGAGCGCGCCGAAAGGCTCGTCCATCAAGAGCACGGCCGGGTCAAAGACCAGCGCGCGCGCGATGGACACACGCTGCTGCATCCCGCCGGACAACTGCCAGGGGTAGTGGTTGGCGAAAGCGCCGAGCTCCACCATTTCCAGCATGGCTTGCGCCTGCTTGCGCCGCTCCGCCTTGGCATACCCCATCACTTCAAGAGGCAGCTCCACGTTGCGAATCACGCTGCGCCAGTCGTAGAGCGTGGCCGCCTGAAAAACCATGCCATACTGTCGCCCCAGCCGCGCCTCATGCGGTAACATGCCGTTGACTTTCAATTCACCCGATGACGGCTGCAAGAGATCGCCGATCAGCCGCATCAGGGTTGATTTGCCGCAGCCGGAGGGACCGATCAGGGAGATTAATTCGCCGGATTCGACATCCAGGTTGATATCCTGCAGCGCGATCACCGCTTCCTCCGTGCCCGGATTGAAGATCTTGTAGAGGTCGCGCGCCGAAATGGCGATTTCTTTCTTGTCTTCGTCCATCGAGCTTCCTAATCCATCTCGCGAATGTATCCACGTAAGACATAGCGCTCTGCCAGGCTGACCGAGACGAAAAACACGATGCCGACCGTCGCCGCCATCACGATCGACGCCCACAGCTTCGGCGTCGACACCAGGCTGTAATCTGAACTGAAATCGAGGATGGCCCGCCCCAGCCCATCGCCGATGCCGGAAGGCAACTCGCCGATGATCGCGCCCACCACGCTCGCCGTCGCCGAGACCTTGAGCGCTGTGAAAATATAGGGCAGCGCTGCAGGCAAACGCAGCTTCCACATGATGGTCCAGCGGCTGGCGGCGTAAGAGCGCATCAATTCGACCTGCTCGGCCGCCGGCGATTGCAAGCCGCGCATGGTGTTGATCGTTACCGGGAAAAACGTCAGGTAAGCCGCGATCACCACCACCGACAGTTGACCGGCGCCCAGCCAGATCACTACCATCGGCGCGATCGCCAGGATCGGCACCGTCTGCGACGCCACCACATAGGGCAGCAGACCCCGTTCCATCAGCGGCGAATGGGCGAAGACCGTGCCCAGCACGAAGCCTAGAACAGCGCCGAAAACAAAACCAAAAAACGCCTCGCTGAAGGTGTAGATGCCGGCGTCGGCGAGGATACGCAGCAGCAGCAGCTCGCCATTGCGCCGCGCCGGCTGCAAGAAGGCTTCCGAAATCATCTGCAAATGCGGCAGATTTAGATCGTTGAGGATCTTCATGTCGAAGAGCACCAGACTGCGTGGCTTGCTGAAAAATTTCTCCTCGGCAAAGTCGCCGGCGATTGTGGCGATCTTGCCGTCGAATACGTCGCGCACCGACCGGGAGTCAGCTGCATCTTCTGAACGGACCGCGACACGCAGTCGCCCGGGAAATGCCGGCGCGATGGGCAAGATAGCGACACCCTCGCTCCGATCCAAGCGCGCCATATAGCGCAGGTCCTGGTATGGCAATTCGCTGGTGTCATCGTCATCAGGCGGATGCGGCGGCATCAAGTCATTAAGGTCTTTGCGATCGGCGATCACAAAATCAACTGCGCCGCCACGCAGCGCATCCAGCGCCTCATCCATCGAGGGCAGCGTTTCGTACTGCCAACTCGGCTGTGGCAAGAGAATCTTGTACTTCACCGAATCGGCGAAGGCTTTGCTCGCTTCCCAGCCCAGCAACAGGAAGGATAGCGCGAGAAAGAAGCCAACGGCGCGGCTGACCTTCCCAGGCGACGCCACCAACGCCAGCAAAACAACCAGAATGGCGGCAGCCAATAGAAATACCGCGTTATTGCCTTTGAGAGACGGGATGAAAAAAAGCAGTGCATCCAGCATCAGCAGGACGATGAAGCAGGTCTTTTGAATCAAATTGGGGCGCAGAAAAATGCTGGCCAGCGCGACAACGAGCAGCATTACGATGATGAAATAATAGATTGCCCTGAGATTGCGAATGCCGGTGAAGAGCAACTCCGGATCCAACTCCTCCATGCCCAGTTGATTCGCCCAGTTTTCAGCGTAATGCGCCAGCGGCGAGAGGATCTCGTCCGGATCATTGCCGCTTTGATCGGCCATCCAAATCGCAAGTCGGCCCAGGGTCGATTCGTCCAGCGCGTCTTGTTCCAGTTCAAACCAGCCGAAGCTCCCCAAGGTGCCAAAAACCAGACCCAATGCCAGCAGCATCAAGGCGAGCAGCAGAGGCTTCTGCAGCGGATGCGCTTGTGACTCTTGTATTGGCAGCTCAACAGTAATGTCAGTCATGTATTACCAGATTGTCGCTAAAGAATTGAACGGCATATTTCTGGTCAATAATTGCGGGAGAACCAATGGCTAGCGCCTGCCGAGCATAGGTCCAGCAGGTTATGACACCTCCGCCAGGGCGCCGGCGATGATATCCATCGCGATGTCCATATCGGCCGTCGAAACGTTTAAATGCGGGGCGATGCGAACCACATTGCCGTAGAGTCCGCCCTTGCCCAATAGCAAGCCCTTGTCCTTGCAGGTATCGACGAATGCGGCGGTGCGCGGGGCGTCCGGCTCAATGCCACCCGGCTGAATGATCTCAATCGCCTGCATCAGACCCATGCCGCGCGTTTCACCGATGATAGGGAACTCAGCCGCGAACTCCGCCAGTTTTTCCGCCATGCGCGCACCCTGCACGGCGCAATTGGTCGGCGTATCGTGCGCTTCCATATACTCGATTGTCGCCAGCGTGGTCGCCATCGTCACTGGATTGCCGCCGAAGGTCGAGAAGGTTAAGCCGGCGACCGCATCGGCGATCTCGGGTGTGGCGATGGTGCAGCCGATAGGACTGCCATTGCCCATACCTTTGGCGAAAGTCATGATATCCGGCTCGACGCCCCACTGTTCCATGCCGAACCATTTGCCGCCGGTCCGTCCCCAGCCGGTCTGCACCTCGTCCGAGATGAAGACGCCGCCCGCCTCTTTCACGATCGGCAGCACGCGCCGGAAATAATCCTCGGGTGGAACGATAAAGCCGCCAACACCCTGAATCGGCTCGGCCATGAATGCGGCAATGCGCCCCTCGGTTGTGGTGGCGATGGTCTCCTCAAGGTCTTGTACGCAGAGATCAACCACTTGCGCCGCTGTCAATCCAGCCGGGGCACGGTAGGTGTATGGGTTGCGCACATGCTTGACATAAGGATCGACCACCCCGCCCAAGCGCCAATTGCCGTGCGCCGTCAGGCTCATCGCCAGCAGCGAGCGCCCGGCATAGGCATGGCGCAAGGTAATGATGACGGGATTGCCGGTAAACATCCGCGCCGCCAACACCGCCGTCTCGTTTGCTTCGGTGCCGCTGTTGGTGAAATAGCATTTCTGCAAGCGTCCGGGCGTCAACTCCGCCACTTTTTCCGCCAGCCGCACCATGATTTCGTTGACGTAAATGGTCGAGGTATGCTGCAGTTTCTGCAGCTGCGCCATCGTGCGCTCGGTGATCTCGTCATTGCAATGACCAACCGAGACGGTCAGGATGCCGCCGAAGAAATCCAGGTAACGCTTTCCCTCAATATCCCAGATATATTGATCTTTGGCGCGCTCAGCGACCAGCGGATTGTCACCGTGATACGGCGCCGCCGCCGGAAACATCACTTGACTGTAGCGTTCCATGATTGCTGCGGAGTTCGTCATGCTTGCGCTCCCGATCGCCGCTTCATAGCCCGCTTGCGTGAAGCTTCGCTTTTACCATTGCCTAATCAGTCTGTGATCGTCTATAGTGTAACATATTCCAACAAAGTGTCCAACATGAAAGAGTAATTTCATACACTGTGTACAGAATCCTTACAGAATCCGTCAGGGACGCGGCGAAGCGCTGAAGGTCGGAACGATGACTATTCATACTCGAACCATCAGCCCACACCGTCTGGCGCCACCAATGCCCGAAGCACCCGCCGATGTTGTACAATACACCTTCATCAGGATTGTACATTAGCCAAGGACGGTATCCAAAAACACCCGACGATTCCAGTATGATGAGTGCGGAAGCGCAGAATTGAGTGGAGGAGCGCGAGATGAGCAGAACAATTAAGAATTATGTCGATGGCCAGTGGGTCGAATCTGAGGCAAATGACTTCACGCCAGTGCATGATCCAGCGACTTGTGAGTTGCTGGCCAACTGTCCAGATTCGACAGCTGCCGATGTGGATCGGGCAGTGAGCGCTGCGAAGGGCGCATTTGATGAATGGCGCAGCACACCGGTCTTGGTGCGCGCGCAGTACATGCATCATTTCAAGGTGTTGGTCGAAGACAACTTTGAGCGGCTTTCGCAGATTGTCGTGAGCGAGAATGGCAAGACGATGGATGAAGCGCGGGGCGAGGTGCGGCGCGGCATCGAAAGCATCGACTTCGCCATGAGCGTGCCCGTGCTGATGCGCAGCGACGGCCTGGAGGATATCAGCTCCGGCATTGACGAAACGACCGTCCGCCAGCCGGCCGGTGTTTTCGTCGCCATTTCACCTTTCAACTTTCCTTTTATGGTGCCGCTATGGTTCTTGCCGACGGCGATCACCTGCGGCAACACCTTCATCTTAAAGCCGTCGCCGCAGACGCCGCTCAGCGCCGAGTTTCTTTTCGAGATGCTGGATGAGCTGGATCTGCCCGAAGGCGTGGTCAACCTGGTCAACGGCGGTGTGCCCTCGGCAACGGCGCTGATGGAACATTCCGATGTCACGGGCGTCTCCTTTGTCGGATCGAGCGCAGTCGCCAAGATCATCTACGAGACCTGCACCCGCAATGGCAAACGCGTACAGGCGCAGGGCGGCGCCAAGAATTATATCGCCGTCATGCCCGATGCCGATATTGAAGCCAGCGTCAAGAATATCCTGGGCGCGGCTTATGGCTGCGCCGGCCAACGCTGCCTGGCGGCGGCCGTCGCCGTCGGCGTCGGCGATGCATATGATCAACTCAAGGACGAACTGGCCAAGCAAGTCGCGGAGCTGAAAGTCGGCTACGGCTTGGACGAGACGACGCAGATGGGCACCGTCATCAGCGACTCAGCGAAAGAGCGCATTGAATCCATGATAGGGCAGAGCCAAGGCGAGGGCGCCGAAGTGGTCGTTGATGGACGCGACTTCAGCGTTGACGGCTATGAAAACGGGTCCTGGGTCGGTCCCACGCTGATCGCCGATGTGCAGCCGAATACTGTCATGGCGACCGAAGAAGTCTTTGGTCCGGTACTCTCGCTGATGAAAGCCGACGACTTCGACGAGGCGGTCGATATCATCAATCAGAGCCGTTATGGCAATGCCGCCAGCATATTCACCAACAACGGCAAGCATGCGCGTGAGTTCAAGTACAGTGTCAACGCTGGCAATATCGGCGTGAATATCGGCGTGGCCGCGCCATCGGCCTCCTTCCCCTTCGGCGGCCAGAAGGATTCCTTCTTCGGCGACCTGCACGGGCAGGGCATGGATTCGATCGAATTCTATACCGAGCGCAAAATCGTCATCGAACGTTGGGTTTAGATCGATGGCTTCACTGAATACTTTCGGCGCCATCCTGAGCTATGCGGTCGAGATGGAAGCGCAACTAAGCGCCTACTACAACGTAATCGGCGATGCGGCGGGTGCAAAAGCAGCGGAAAAACGACAAAAAAAGCTGGAGCGCGTCCGGCGTGAGAATGTGGTGGAAATCACGCTTGAGCCGATCACCGGTCTGGATGCGGCGGACTATGCGCTCGATCTGAGCAATGGCTCGGCCGAGGGACAAGCGGCGGCGGCGCAGATGGCGGCGCGCTTCTATCGCGATGTCGCGCCGAAGATCAACGTGCGGGCAGCGCAGCGGGCGTTGGAGCGCTGCGGCAAGGAGCATGTCGGCTAGCGCAAGTACTGATGGCTCGTGAGGTTGTCAATCTGTAGGGGCGACCCGGCGGGTCGCCCGTGCGCGGGAAGTTCTTATGCGAAACATAGAAAGCATGAATCTGATCTGGCGCGATCCCAAAAGGCGCGGAGGACGGCCCTGTATTATCGGCAGGGGCTTCCGCGTAAAAGATGTGGTCATGAATATGCGCTACGGCTCAGGCTCTCCAGAGAATATAGCCGAGGACTTCGATATTCCTTTGGGACATGTTTACGCTGCCCTGGCGTATTACCATGATCATAAAGAGGAAATCGACGAGGACATCCGCGAGGATGAACTATTCAGTGACCTGCTGGAAGAAAAAGGCGTTGAATGGTTGAACAGCCCGGCAGTTGCCGAGTTCTGGGCTAGCGGGACGCTTGTTGCCGAGCGACGAGAGGCAAGGCTGAAGCTGGGGAAACGTGTCGAGAGCATAGATTTAATCTACCGCGATCCGAAGGTGCGCGGCGGACGTCCTTGTATCGTGGGCACGGGTTTGCGTGTACTCGATATCGTAAGTCATCAGCACTCCGCCAAGCGGACACCCGAGCAAATCGCGAATGATTACTGTATCCCTCCTGAACAGGTATACGCTACCTTGGCATATTATCATGAACACAAGGACAAAATTGACGAAGACATCCTGGATGAGATTCGTGTGCTTGAGGAGTTGAAGGCGGAAGGCGTTGGCAGACCAGAAAATCCGATTGTTCTTTGACGAGAGCGTGGCTGTCGCAATCGCCGAACAGTTGAGATTTCGGGGTATCGACGCAATTACAGTGCGGGATGTTGAGCGCGTAGGCGAGGACGATCTAGAGTTACTCCAATTGGCTACTGAGGATGGTCGCGTGATGGTAACTGCTGACGGAGATTTCAAGAAAATCGCGCAGATGGACGTGACACATGCTGGAATCTTCTTCGTCGTCCACACGCGCCAAGAAATCGGCTATGTCGTCAGAACGCTGGAGCGGCTGGTAAATTACTATACAGCGGACAGGATGATAAACCGCTTTGAATACCTGTAAAGCAGATTTGAGAAAGGACAACTCGAAATGACTGACACCCGCATCGTCCGCGCCGCACTGCTGCAAGCAACCTGGACCGGCGACAAAGAATCGATGATCGAAAAGCACATCGACTTTACGCGTCAAGCCGCCGACCAAGGCGCGCAGATCATGTGCTATCAAGAGTTGTTTTACGGTCCCTATTTTTGCCAGGTGCAAGACCCACAGTTCTTCGCCTTCACTGAAGACATTCCGGACGGTCCCACCACGCAGCGCTTCTGCCGGCTTGCCGCTGAACTGAACATGGTCTTGATCGTGCCTGTGTACGAGCGTGACGGGGTTGGCGTCTATTACAACACTGCCGCCGTCATCGATGCCGATGGCAGCTATCTGGGCAAGTATCGCAAGACCCATATCCCGCATCTGCCGGGCTTTTGGGAGAAGTTTTACTTTCGCCCGGGCAACCTCGGTTATCCCGTCTTCGATACGGCTGTGGGCAAGGTCGGCGTTTACATCTGTCACGATCGGCACTTCCCGGAAGGCGCCCGTGCCTTGGGATTGAACGGCGCCGAGATGGTCTTCATTCCCTCGGCGACCTCGCGTGGGTTGAGCCAGCATCTCTGGCGCATCGAGCAGACCTCGCACGCCATCTTCAATACCTATTATGTGGGTACGATCAACCGGGTCGGCATCGAAGAACATGGCGATGACGACTTCTACGGCGAGAGCTATTTCTGCGATCCCAAGGGGCAGTTCATCGGCGACCTAGGCAGCGCTTACGACGAGGAATTGATCGTGCGCGATCTGGACCTTGATGTGATTCAGGAGGTACGTGATACCTGGCACTTCTATTTCAACCGCCGTCCCGATCAGTATGGGACGCTGGTGCAGGACACAGTCTCAACCAGTTAGCAGCTTGCTTCTGCATTCGGGCTATCCGCCGGCAAACGCCTGCAAGCCTTGGCCTTGATGTAGGGGCGACCCACTGGGTCGCCCGCCGAATTACAAAGAATGGTTTCTCTGGAGTTGACTTATGGATTTCGGCATTACGTTCAAAGGTGATATTTCGCCCAAACGCACGGTAGCGCTCTGTCAGCAAGCAGAAGTGGCCGGCTTCAAATATGGCTGGTTCTTCGATTCGCATGTGCTCTGGCGCGAATGCTACTTGACGATGGCGCTTTGCATGGCGCATACCGACAACATGATCTTCGGTCCGCTGGTGACCAACCCGGGCGTGCGCGAATGGTCCGTGGCTGGCAGCATGTACGCCACGCTGGCGGTACAAAGCGGCAATCGCATCGAAATCGGCGTTGGACGCGGCGATAGTTCGCGCCGCATGCTGGGCAAGAAGCCGATGACCGTCGCCAATACGGAGCGCTTCGCCGATGTGCTGCGCGGTCTGGTGCGCGGCGATGAAGTCGCCTACGACGACACTTCGGCGCGATTACCCTGGGCCAACGGCTACGAAATGCCGATTTGGATTGCGGCTTATGGTCCCAAGGCGCTCGCTGGCGCAGGACGCAGCGGCGACGGACTGGTGATTCAACTGGCCGATCCCGGCCTGGTGAGGTGGTTCTCCGAGCAAGCAATCGCCGGCGGTGAAGCCGCTGGGGTGGACATGTCGAATTATCAGATTATGTCGGCGGCGCCGGTTTGGGTCGGCGATATGCAGGCGGCGCGCGAGCAGACCGGCTGGTTCCCGGCGATGGTCGGCAATCATGTGGCCGATATCGTCGAGCGTTACGGCATGGACAGCCCCGATATCCCGGCCAGCCTGACCGCCTACATTGAAGGGCGCCGAGGCTATGACTACAAGGAACACGCGGACAAAGACGCTGACCACCTCGATTTCATCAGCGAGGACATCGTTGACGCCTTCGGCATTCTCGGCAGCGTCGACGAGCACATCGCCAAACTGAAAGAACTGGAAGCGGCCGGCGTGACGCAATTCAATATCTATCTGATGTGCGGCGAGGAAGAGCGAATCGTGGCAGAATACGGTGAGAAAATCATTCCGGCGTTCTGTTAGCACCTCCCATAGGCTAAATTTGTAGGGGCGACCCAGTGGGTCGCCCGAATGTGAATACACTTGCCGAACATTCCTTTCGATTGGAGCATAAAATGGGCACATTATTCAAAAACGGAACGGTCATCACCGCCAGCGACATGGTCAGCGCCGATGTACTGGTCGAGGGCGAAGTCGTCACCCTGATCGGTCAGAATCTCAACGGTGATAATCACGATGTCGTAGACTGCGCCGGCAAGTACCTGATGCCCGGCGGCATCGATGTGCATACCCACCTCGACCTGCCCTTCGGCGGCACCATCAGCAATGACGACTTTGATGTCGGGCACATGGCGGCGGCCTTCGGCGGAACCACCACCCACATCGACTTCTGCGTCCAGCCGATCGGTGGCAGCTTGCACGACGGGCTGGAGACCTGGTGGGCGAAATCGCGTGACAAGGCGCAGATCGATCACGCCTTCCACATGGCGGTCACCGACCTCAACGACGCCGTCATGAAAGAAATCCCGACCATGCTCGATGAAGGCATCACCAGCCTCAAGCTGTTCATGGCATACAAGAATGTCTTCCAGATCGATGACACGACGCTTTTCAATACGATGCGGGTGGCGGCGGACAATGGCATGATCGTCATGGTCCATGCCGAAAATGGCGATGTCGAAGCGGCCCTGACGCCGGCGTTATTGGCAGCGGGCAAGACTGATCCGGTTTATCACGCCTCATCACGTCCGCCGGAGATCGAAGGCGAAGCAACCAACCGCGCCGTGGTCATGTCCGGCATCACCGGCTGCCCGCTCTATGTCGTCCACGTGACCTGCGAGCCGGCCGTTAACGCCATACGCCGGGGACGGGCGCTCGGTTACCCGGTCATGGGCGAGACTTGTGTGCAGTATTTCTTCCTCACAGTCGAAGACCACATGGCCGCGCCGGGCTTCGAGGGCAGCAAGTACGTCTGCTCGCCGCCTATCCGCAGCAAACATGACCACGCGGTGCTATGGCAAGCGGTGCGCGACGGCTCCCTGCAGATTGTCAGCACCGACCATTGCGATTTCTGGTACGACGGTGGCCACGGTCCCTGGGAAGAATGGAATGAGCGCACAGGTGGCGCGGACTGGGTCGGCTACGAAAAGCAAGACCCCTCTTATCGCCGACCCGGCAAAGAACTCGGCATCGGCAACTTCGCCAAGATCCCCAACGGCATGCCTGGCCTGGAAGACCGTATGATGGTCATGTGGGATTCAGGAGTGAACAGCGGCAAACTGTCGCCAACGCGCTTTGTCGAGCTTTGCTGCAGCAATCCGGCGAAAGTCTTCGGCATGTACCCGCGCAAGGGCACGATCGCGGTGGGCTCGGATGCCGACATTCTGCTGTGGGACCCCGGGAAAAAGCACACGATCAGCGCGGCGACCCATCACATGCGCGTCGACTACAACTGTTACGAAGGCATGACGGTTACGGGTGCGCCGGCGCAGGTCTATCAGCGCGGCAACAAGCTTGTCGATGGCGATCAATGGCTGGGCAGCAATGGCAGCGGTCAATTCATTCCGCGGGAGGCTGGCGCGCCGGTGTTGTGAGTCGTCTCCGGTTCTTCCGCGCAACGTCACTCAATCCATGACACTACAGAGGCGGTCCACGGGATCGCCTCCTTTCATTAACGACCTCGCGATACGTTGGAATACGACTCGCCCCGTGTTATGATTACGCTAACGAACACAAGTGCTGGAGAGGACAATGGCAGTCCAACAGCGCCTCTACGACATTGACGATCTGTGCCAACTCGTCTGTCAAGCCGACAACAACGACAAACGCTTTGAGCTAATTGATGGAGAATTGTTCGAGATGTCACCTCCGGGCGAATTGCATGGACACTTGACTATTCGATTAGGACGATTCCTTGATGCGTTTGTGGAGGAGAATAGTCTCGGAATCGTTACGGCCGAGACTGGCTACTACCCGTCTGAAGACCGATCCACCCTGCTTTCGCCCGATGTCGCGTTCAGGCGACTGCACGGTGAAACGCAGACGCCATCGAGCAAATGGGTGCCACTGATGCCCGATCTCGCCGTCGAGATCATTTCTCCCGGCAATTCGATGGCGCAAGTACGCCGTAAAGCCGCGGTCTATCTGCAACACGGCACGCAGTTGGTCTGGGTTATCATTCCCGATAGGCAAGGCGTGGAAGTCTTGACGCGCGATGACGAAGGCAAAGTTCTGAGTGAATTCATCGGCACTGACGGCGCCCTTTCCGGCGAACAAGTACTACCCGGCTTCAGTCTCGATCTGGCGTCGCTTTTCTCCTGACGATTGCATTCTAATAGGGTAGTAAGCGGCGATCTATAGGGTCGCCTTTTTTGTGTCTCGCTTGCCCGCGCTATAATTCGGCCTGTCCTTGACTATCACTTGAGGAGAATACCCATGCCCCTCACCGCCACCCAACTCAAAATCAGCGACGCCGAATACGCCCAACGCAACGAGCGCCTGCGCGAAATCATCGGCGAACTCGGCGTGGGCGGCATCGTCCTCTTTGATGCCGACTACATCAAGTATTACACCGGTTTCGCCTTCATCCCGACCGAACGCCCGATGGCTTACGTCATCAACAACGCGGGCGAGCGCGCCCTCTTCGTGCCGCGCCTCGAATTGGAACACGCCCAGTCCATGTCCATCATAGACCGCGTCGCGCACTATCCCGAATATCCGGACTTGAACCACCCGATGCATGTGTTGGTCGATCTGATGTGGGATATGGGCATCAAAATCAAGATTGGCGCCGACAGCGACGGCTATCCCTGGATTTTCGGCTATCGCGGCGAACCACTCTCACAATTGACCAACAGCGAGATCATTAACTGCCGCGCGCCCATTGAAGACCAGATGATGGTGAAATCAGACGCCGAGATCGCCCTGCTGAAAGAGAGCTGCAAGTGGGGCAATCTGGCGCATATGCTGCTGCAGAAGTACACCGAGGTCGGCATCGGCGAAGTCGAGGTGTCGCAGCGCGCCAGCGACGAAGCGACGCGCATGATGCTGGAAACCATCGGGCCCATCTGGCGCGGCAACAGCGCCTGGTTCACCGGCGCCACCGCCCTCTACCGTGGGCAGATTGGACGCAACGCCGCCAACCCCCATGCCTTGACCAGCAATACCAAGTTTCAGGCCGGTGATGTACTGGTGACCGGGGCGAGCGCCGCAGTCTGGGGTTATGTCAGTGAGCTGGAACGCACGATGATTCTCGGTACGCCGTCAGACGAGCAGAAGCGGATGTTCGACCACATGTATGATTTGCAGACGATCGCCATGGAATCGCTTGAACCGGGGCTACCATGCAGCGCCGTCGACCGCGAGGTCCGCGCCTATTTCGACCTGCACAACCTGATGCCGTATTGGAAACATCATAGCGGCCACACCATCGGCCTGCGTTATCACGAGGGACCTTTCCTGGATATCGGCGACGATACCGAGATCAAAGCCGGTATGGTCTTCACGGTGGAGCCGGGTCTTTACATACCGGAACTGGGCGGTTTCCGACATTCGGATACCGTTCTGGTCACTGAGGACGGCGCCGAGATGTTGACCTACTATCCACGAGACTTGGAATCGCTGACCATTCCAGTCTGAGTTTTACAGACGATTTACAGCGCCATAACGTCTGCATTACCACCGCCTTTCATGCTACAGTGGTAACTGGCATCGAAAGGAGACAAGAACGTATGAAGCGTTTCATATTGTTGGTGATGGTCCTGGCGCTGCTCAGCGGATTGAGCCTCGCCCAAGCGGAACAGTCGCTCGACCTGGAGCATTATCGGCTGAACAACGGCTTGGAAGTGATCCTGGTGCGCGATACCTCGGCGCCCACCGTCGCGGTGAACATTTGGTTTCGGGTCGGCAGCGCCAATGACCCAATCGGCAAAAGCGGGTTCGCTCATCTCTTTGAGCACATGATGTTTGAAGGCTCGCCGCATATCGCCAACAACGAAATGGACCAGTTGCTGGAAAGAGTCGGCGGATCTTCCAACGCCTATGTCGTGTCTGACTTCACTGCTTACTACGACACGGTGCCCTCGCATCAGCTGCCGCTGGCGCTGTGGATCGAGGCGGATCGCATGGGCGGTTTGGACGTTACGCAAGAGAATCTGGACAATCAGCGCGCCATCGTCATAGAAGAGCTTCAGCTTCGTTACGACAACAGCCCATATGGCCCGGCAGTGCGGGCGCTGCTCACCGTTCCCTATACCTATGAACCCTACCAACGCCACACTGCTGGCAGCATAGAAGAAGTCAACAATGCGCAGATCGAAGATGTGCTCGATTTCCACCGTACCTATTATGTACCAAACAATGCCACCATGGTCGTCGCCGGTGACATCGATGTTGAGGCGACCCGCAGCCTCATTGAAGAACTCTTTGGGCCGATCCCGCGAGGTGATGACCCACCTGTGTTACCCGCATTTGTGCCAGTGGATCAAGAAGAAGCCGAATTCATCACCATTGAAGATCCGCTGATCAACTTGCCGGCTCTGCTCATCGCCTACGAGATTCCGCCCTTGGTCTCCGAAGATTACCCGGCGCTGGATTTACTTTCGCGCATCTTGAGCGTTGGCGATTCGAGCCGCTTGGCGAAACGTCTGGTCGATACCGGCAAGGCGCTGCAAGCCGACGCATGGATCTTCGACAACCGCGGTCCCGGGCTGTTCGCCATCATTCTCATTGCCAATGTTGGGGTAGACCTGGCGGAACTTGAGGCGGGAGCATATGAGGAGCTTCAAACCATCATTGAAGAAGGCGTTCCGCAGGAAGAACTAGACAAAGTGATCGCTGGAATACGGAGCAGAGGAATCCTCGGCTTGGAAACGGCTCTGGGTTTGGCAGGGAGCGTGCAGAGTGCCAATTACTATTTCGGCGATCCGCATGCGGTATTCACGGGAATGAATCGCTATAAAGCTGTTTCCAGCGAGGATATCCAAGGTGTCGCGGCGGAATACCTGGAAGATTCAGACCGCCACGTTTTCAACGTCGTAACCTCCGAAGCGGATCCGCCGCCGAAGGTTGAGCCCTACGCCGCTGAAGATATCGTCGAGCAAGAGCCCGACTATCGATACGTCATCGAACAGAGTGAAGCGCTGCCGCCACTGGACTCCAGCGAATTCAATCTGCCAAATATCACCGAGAACGTCCTTGAGAACGGCTTGGAAGTCGTTGTGATCGAGCAGCCTAACATGCCGATCATCTCGCTCGATATCTACTTCGCCGGCGGCGCAACGGCTGCGCCCCAGGGCTTGCCGGGTCTGGCTGGCATGACCGGCTCTCTCATCTCGCGCGGCACCGCAACTCGCAGCGCCCAGGACATTGCCGGCGCTATTGAGCAAGTGGGAGGCGCTGTCGGCAGTGGCGGCGGCAGCGACAGACTGTCCGTGGGCGTGTTTGCATTGATCGAAGATACCGACCTGGCCTTCGAGCTGCTTGCCGATATGACACTCAATGCCAACTTCCCCGACAACGAAGTTGAGCGCGAACGTCAGCAGCTAATCAGTGCCTTGGAAGCCAGCCTTGCTGAACCGGGTTTCGTCGCCGGGCGCACCTTTGGCCGGCTCCTTTACGAGGGCCATCCCTACGGCAACGCGACCACTTTCGACTCACTGAACGCGATCTCACGCGACGACATCATGGCCTTTTACGCGTCGCGCCGTCAACCCGATAACGGTCTCTTAATCATTGCAGGCGCCATTACAACCGAAGAAGGTCTAGAGTATGCGCGGCAGCATTTCGCTGATTGGGAAGGCAGCGCCGAATCGGTCAGTTTCCCGTCACTGCCTGAACACAGCGGACGCCAGATCTATTTGGTGGATCGCCCCGGCAGTACCCAGGCCAACTTCATCCTCGGCAATATTGGCATGCCGGGTGGCAGCCTGGACTTCTTCCCGGCGAGCGTATTAAACCGCGTCTTGGGCGGCAGCTTTTCTTCGCGCCTGGTGCAAAACATTCGCGAAGAAAAGGGCTATACCTACAGCATCGGCTCCGGTTTCAGCTATCCGGCGGATATCGGCCGATTTGTCGTCAGCGCTGCCGTACGCAACGATGTCATCGCGCCAACGCTGGACGAGGTCTTCAGGGAAATCGAGCGTATACAAACCCAACCGCTCACCGAAGAAGAAATCAATGACGCGCGCGATGGCATTGTGGGCAGCTTTGTCTTCGGCATGGAAACCTATCAGGACTTCGTCGAGACGGTCGCCTCCTACAAGACGCGCGGCGTCGAACTCGAACGGCTGAGGAAATGGCTCGGCTTGATCAACGACGTCAGCGAAGACGAAGTTCTAAAGATCGCGAACACCTACATCCAGCCTGATGACTTCATTATCGTCGTGGTCGGCGATACCAATGAGATACACGAGCAGCTGGAAACGCTCGGCGAGGTGACCCTGCTGGAAGCGGAATAAGCGCCGCAGAAGTAGAAAGGGCGACTCAATTCGTCGCCCACGCATAAACTTGGGTCGAGGTGGGCGGTCCGGTGGATCGCCCGCTTTCTTCTTACGAATCTTCCGTCCGGGCTTCTGGTTCAAAAGCAATATCGCGGTAGATTTCGCGCAGAGGCAAGTCGCAATCCAGCGCTTCTAGCGGCACGACATCATCCAGGTCGGCAAAACATTGCAGTTGCCATCCGGTTTCCATGCGAGTGTACAGCTCAACCAGCGCGCGATGCTGATCGATAACCAGGTACGCCGCTATGGAGGGCACATCGCCATGCAATTCGCGTTTTGTACCGCGATCGTAGTCGATGGATGACGGCGACGTCACTTCCACAACCAAGGTCGGATTGAGCAGGGTCAGCGTTTTGTATTCGGTCTCCGGTTCGCCACAGATAACACTCACGTCCGGATACACGAAGCGAGATGGCCCAACCCTGACGCGCATGTCGCTGCTAAGCACGTCGCAATTCGTCTCGGCGAGACGGATTCCCAAAGCCGTGATCAGTCTAGCGATAATCTTGCTGTGATTCAGACTGCCACCGGTCATTGGGTATAGCTCGCCATCAATGTATTCATTCTTGATGTCGCTGCTTTCTTCAAAAGCAAGATATTCGGCGACAGTCGTCTGGTGGACACGCTCGATTACCATGGTTCGGCCTTTGTAACCCAATATGCCGTGATTATAACACTGTCAAACGGCAATCTCATCAAACTCTAATCTGCCAGGTTGACCCAGCGCCGCTCACGACTGCTCTGCCGCAAAGTGTCCATCGCAATTTGACATTGATGCCCATCGGCGAAGGTCGCGCATCCTACCAGCGGACGCCCCTCGCGGATCGCCGCCGTCAACTCCTGCATCAGCGCGACAAAAGAAACATTCCAGATGCCCGTGCCTACGCCAGCCAGGTCTGCGTTGGGGTCGTTCACGCTCATATCGACAAAGTCCTCACCTGCCCGCGCCACCAGCAGCTTCTCATCGGCGTCGGCCAACATGATCGTGCCTTCGCTGCCGAAGATCTGCGTCTGGTTGCCGGTACCGTGACGGGCTGCGCCGCTGACAAAGACCGAGCAAAGCGCCCCGCTATGCATCTCCGCCGTGAAGCTGAATTGATCATCCGCCGTCGCCTGCCAGCGCGCGCCGCTGTCCTTATCGACCCGGTCCGGCACCATCGTCGCCACTTGTCCGCTGATCGCGCCGATGTCGCCAAGCCAGAAGCGCAGCAGATCAAGCTGATGTGACCCATTCGCACCCAGCCGTCCGCCGCCCATTTCCGCGCTCGACCACCAGTCACCGGCTGGTCGTGAGGCCGGATCACCCGAGGAAGCGGACACGCCATAGATATTCACGTGCCGAACATCACCGATATAACCCGCCTCGATCAGCGACTTGATCTTGCGGCGATTCGGGTTGAAGCGCAGTTCGTGACCGATGACATGCAGCCTGTTCAGCGCTTCCGCTGTCTCCAGCATTTCCGCCGATTCGTCCTGATTCATCGCCATCGGCTTCTCGCAGAGGACATGCGCGCCCGCCTTCAGCGCCGCCAGCGTCATCGGCGCGTGAAGCACCGTGGGCGTCGCGATGCAGACCAGATCGAATTCATGCTCGCCCAGCATCCGTTCCCAGTCATCGAAAACGCGCGGGATGCCGAATTCATCGGCCGCCGACTGTGCGCTGGACAAGCGCGCGCTGGCGATCGCGACCAAATCAACATCGTCGATCGTCCGCAGCGCCGGCAGATAAGCTTGCCGCGCGAAACTCGCCCCGATGGTCCCGACTCGTATTGTCATGTTCGTCTCCTATATCAAGCCACGGTCGCGCAGAGCCGCGCCAACCGCCTCCAGATTGCGTAGTTCCGCTTCGGAATAGTTGCGCGAGATCATCACGCCGGTCGCGCCGCCATCGAAACCCGCATGCACACCCTCGCGGATCTCCTCCGGTGTGATTTCTTTGCTGACGCCATGATGCCCGACGCCCACGCCAATGCCCGGATAGACGGGCTTGCCCGTCTCTTCGATCAGCCGCGCCGTCCATTCTCTGATGTATTCCGGCTTGAACCCGGCCAATGGACCTTCCTCGCGCGGCGCGATGAAGTCCTCAAGTCCGAGCACGGTCGCCAGCGCATTGTAGGCGCCATCGGGCGTCGTGTCCGCCATGACGCCCGCACCCCAGGAGGCGGCGAAGTCAGCAAAGCGAGCGCCAGCGGGCGTATGATAGAGCACCGGCTTGAACCAGTCAGCATAGGGCGCGTATTCACTTTGATCGTATTGCGCCCGCAAGTAGGGATTGTAGGTATTGATGACCTGCCAGATGCCCAACCCGAATTCATATGCCGGATCGTAGAATTTCACCAGCCCGGCCAACTCGCGATAGAAGGCGTGATGCGAATCCAGCCACATCTTCTCCCACATCAGCACCTCGGGGTGATGCAGCAACTGCCGCAGCACCAGAACGAAGACGCCCTCTTTCGGCCGCTCACCGCCCCGCACCCGCTTGAGCAGGTGGTCGATTTTCCGATAACCGGCCAGCGCCCGCTCGACGTCTATGTCCCGTGAACGCGCCTCAGCCACATAGTAATCATCAAAGCCGGTGGAACTGTCGCCACGGAAGATATCCATCAGCGGGCTTTGCCGTTCGATGCCCCACATGATCCCGCTCAGATCATGATTGTTCAGCCAATCGGCGAAGACCGAATGCCAGAAGGTCTTGTAATCCGGATTCAGCAGTGATGGGCGGGTCGCCATCCGCCCCAAATGGTCGCGATCCAGAAAGTGCTGGAAACCCGGCTGCCAGATGGAACGGATCGCTGAGCTTGATGTCTCGCAATAATAGGTGTAGACCTTCATGCCACGCCGACGCGCCGCCGGAACGACATCCGCCAGCGTATCAAATCCGCTGCAGAGCTCATCGGGCGCAGCAAAGTCTTTCATGAAGGTATTGCGGTAGTAGGGCGGGTCGGGATTGAAGAAACCGCCGCCGCGCAGGTTATCCGGCTCCTGCACCCCATGATCGGGGAAGCCAAACGCCGCCCTGCCTGCGTTGCCGATGCTCCAACTCAGCGCCGAAATCAGCAGCGCGTTGACACCGGCTTTCTCCTGTAAGATGTCGAGCACCTGCTCGACGCCTTCGTCTACGAAGCTGATCGCGCCGATCTGTATGCCTACAAATGGTTCGCTCATAATCAGGTTGTTCCCGTCTCTCCACTTTCCGATCAATCGCTCGCTCAGCCGATGGGCAGCACATCCCGGATTTCGACCGCCTGTTTCATCGCGCTCGATCGTACGCAGGCTTCCACCAGCGCCAGCGACATCAGATGATCGCGGCCGCTGCACTGCAAGTCGGCGCCATCGAGAGCATGATCGACGAAGGCGGCAAAAAGCGCCCGCGTCTCGCTGATCCAGCGTTCGTGTGGCGGCAGCGGCACCGGCGTCAAGGCCGCATCATCGCGGCGCGCGTAATATAGAGCGCCAAATTGCTGCCGCTGTGTAATGATGCCTGCAGTGCAGTCGGTTCGCCATTCAAAAGCAGGCGCCGTCCAATTGCCCTGCCAGGCACCCTGATAATTCACGCGCAGGCCAGCGTCAAATTCGATCAGCGCCGCCACGTTGCTGTCATGCGCGTACATGCTCCAGCTTGGATTCCAGGTCTGACAATGTACGCGAACCGGCTCTTGCCGATAAACATAGCGCATCAAGTCAAGATGATGGATCGATTGCTCCCAGAGCATCGGGTGATCCATGGTCAGCGGATAGTCATTCAAATCAGTCCGCCGGCCATCGCGCCAACGCTCGTAGGTGAAGCGCGCGAATTCGGCACCCCCTACAATATCGTCCGCCAGCAAACGCATCGTCGCCCCCGTCACAGGCAGATAACGGAAGTTCAAACCGACCATGAGCGAGATTCCGTCCGACTCAGCGATTTGCACCAGCGTAAGCGCTTCTTCAAGCGACAGCGCCAGTGGCTTCTCGATCAGCATCGGCAGCTTTCGCGCGGTCGCCGCCCGGACAATCGTCTCGCGCCCCAAGGGCGGATTTGCCAGAACCAGCGCATCGACATCCTCAAGCGCGTCAAGCGCCGCTTTCACACTTGGGAAGCCGGGCCGCTCACCGAATTCGGCGGTCGCTCGCTCCAGCGCCTGCGGGCGGGGATCGGCACAGGCGACTAGCTCAGCACGCTCCGAGTCGTGAATCACTTGCGCCCAGTGCCGGCCACGAACGCCTAGACCAGCCAGCAAGACCTTAAGCATTCGCGATCCCCTCTCGAATGCTGTCCAAGGTCGGTTCGAGCGTCCGCTCGCTCATATTTGTCCAATCGCTGAAGCCGACATCACGCCGGAGACGGCTGTTATCAAGCCAGCCCAGACGACTCGAGGGCGGGTCAGGCGCTTCTTGTGCCATGGCGTTTCGAACAGTGAGACCATCTATCAAACTTGCCAACTGATGCGCGACTTCCAGATCTGATAGACGCTCGCCGCATGCCAGGTTGTACAGTCCGTGACTGAGCTTTTCCGCGTTCATGAGCGCCACCAATGCCCGCCCGATATCCGGCGCATAGGTCCACTGCCGCTGCTCTTCCGAACGAACCAATTCTATCATTCGCCGCCGCAGCGCTGCACTGACCATCTGCGCCACCAGGCTCAGCTTCGGGCGACTGCTACGCACAAACTCGTAGGGTCCGTAAATCCCGCCTAGCCGCGCGCAGGCCACATCTCTGCCGTATTCATGTCGCATCGTTTCGACAACATCTTCCAGCAGCGCCTTCGCAACACCGTAAACGCCAAGCGGCTGCGGCGGACGGGTTTCGTCGATCGGAGTGGCCGGCGTGCTGCCAAAGACGGCGGCGGAACTGATGAAAACCGCCCGACCGATCCTATGCCGATGAGCGTATTCCATGATCGACAAGAGCGAATCCAGATTCGCGTGCAAATTCGCCTCGGGAGATTCGCCGCGCGCTGCCGGCGTCGCCGTGATGGCGGCGGCATGCACCAGCGCCTCAGCTGCGAGTGGCGCCAAGTTGGCACAATCCGAAGCAATCAAGCGTAATCTTTCGGCGGATAAGTGAGAGTAAGCAGGATTATCAAAGACGTGGTCGACCGCGTTGACGACCCAACCCGCGTCCAAAAAGGCAGCGACGATATTGCAGCCGACGAAGCCGTTCGCGCCGGTGACGATGACGCGCTTCGTCATGGCTCCACCCAATCTTCCGCAATCAGATCGCCGGCCGAGGCGATATGCTCCCGCAGGTATTCGCTCGCCCGCTCCACATCGCCCGCTTCCATCGCATCCAGCAGCGGCAGATGATTGCGCGCAATCTGCGTCAAATCGGTATTGCGTCGGTTGACCAGCGCCATCACCTGCCGGACTTTCATGGCCACCATCTGCCACATCGACTGCAGCAAAGTGTGCCGGCTCATGCCTATTAAGGCATCGTGAAAGTCGCGATCGAGCGCATTGACCGCTTTTAGATCGCCGTCGTCCCCGGCCCGCACCATGCCGTCCACTATCGCGCGCAGCCGCCCGACATCCGCCGGCTCTCCCAGTTGGATGACCCGCTTCATCGCGTAGGTCTCCAGCAGAATCCGCATGCCATACAACTCTTCGATGTCCGCCGTGGTCAAGCGGCGTACCGTGGTGCCGTGGTAGGGGATCGTCTCGACCAAACCCTCCGAGTTGAGAATGCGCAACGCCTCGCGGATCGGCGCGCGGCTGACGCCCAATTGTCCCGATAGATCCATCTCGGTCAGCGCCTGCCCGGGCTTTAGCTCGCCGGACAAAATCGCTTCTCGCAAGGTATCCAGCGATTGCTCACGGATGGACATATTCTTGATCTGCGGTAGATTCGGTTTCATCGGCTTCGGTGGCTGGCAGCCCAGGCAGTTGTCAAGCGACTTGACACGACTCGCGCCGCTTCATATAATCTGTTCGCTTGTAGATTGTAGACAATCGATAAAGTAGCGGCGATGATAGCGGAAGAGCACCGGGCTGTCAAGCAAAGTCGTCCTCCGTTATGGTGCCGGGGATAGTGCAGCGTATGAGCGAAAACTGGGTCTTGAAAGAAGATGAAGCGATTGAACTGCTGGCATTGCTGATCAGTTCGGCTCGCATCCAAATGGACGAGCCGGCGCACTATGGTCCCTTGCGCTTGCTGACCGCTACCGAGCGCCTCAGCAACATGATCGTAGAACGCAGTTCCGACAAATCACGCGGTTTCCTGCAGGGCAATGTGGACCGCATCCCGGATATGCACATGGCCATGTCTGACCGGGAAGAGTATGCGGCGGGTCTCGACGGGCTCTGCCGGTCGGTCGCCGAGTGCCTGCTGCGGCATAGCGAGCTTGAGGAGGGCGGCGCATGAGCGAAGCGGTCCTGCAAAATATCAAGACGCGGCGGGTCGTGCGCGAGATGACGGACGAGCCGGTCACTCGCGGGCAAATCGAAGCCATTCTCGATGCGGCGCGCTGGGCGCCCAGCGGCGGCAACTTGCGACCGAATCGTTTCGTCGTCATCGAAGACCCGGAGGCGCGCCGACTCATTCGTTTGGTCTCGCCCGGCATGTTTCAGAAAGCGCCCGTTCTGATCCTGATCTGCACCAACATGGATGTCGCTGCCGAGCACCATCTGCCGCTGACCGACCGCGCCCTCTTGATTGATGTGGGCACAGCGGCCCAGACGATGATGCTGGCGACGCACGCTCTCGGCCTGGCATCGGGACCGGTCACCTCCTACAGCAAGGAAGCGGTCAAAGTGATCCTGAAGCTGCCCGCAAGCTATATACCGGAAATGATCATCTGCATCGGGCACAAAGCGCCGGACACGCGGTCGGGTATGCGCGCCTGGAAGCGAATTACCTGGCGCGACCTGACCCACTGGGAACGTCTTGACTCGGATTGACCGACGATGACGCGAAATCACGAAGTATTTGTAGGGGCGACCCATTGGGTCGCCCAATTCACTGGAATCTAACAAAAGGAGCCGAAAATGCACGAACGATATATCAAACACATGGCTTTCGCCGTCAGTGACGCGCGGGCGGCGCTGCGGCATTATCAGGAGTTCATCGGCGTCGCTCACGATGCCGAGCTTCACGAATACGACAAGTCGCGCAACGTGGTCGCCATCTTCGATGTCGGCGATGTTGAATATCAACTCTGCCAATCGATGGACGCGGGCGGGCGCTACGATGCCTGGATCAAGGACCGCGGCTACGAAGGCTTGCATCACATCTGCTACGCCGTGCCCAATATCGACGAGGCTCTGGACGAGGCGCAGTCAAAAGGCGCGACCCTGAAGGAATGCGCCGCCTGCAAGGTCAAGGGCAGCCATGTGCATCCCGAAGGCTGGGTCGCCTTCCTCGAGCAGGAAGCCGGCGGCGTCGAGCTGGAACTGATGCAGGTTTACACGGCGGAAGAACTGGAACAGTACAAAGCCGTTAAGGGCATCTAAATGGACGGCATCGATCTGCTGCAGCAATTGGTGCGGATTCCCTCGCCCAACCCGCCTGGCGATAGCCGCGACATCGCTGACTTCGTCGCCGAGCGGATGCGCGCCATTGGCTGCGCCGTGCGGCAGCCCTCGCCCGCCGCCAAGCCGGAAGCAGTAAACACGGTTGCCGTCTTGGGAACTGGCGAACCGCGCATCATGCTGCACGCCCATATCGATACCGTGCCCATCGCCGCGACCGAAGCCGAGAAGTGGAGCGTCGATCCCTACGCTGGCGAGATTCGCGACGAAGCGCTCTACGGCAAAGGCAGCATCGACGACAAAGCGGTGCTGGCATCGATGATGCTGGCGATGATGGACGCGGCCGAGCAAGATGCGCTCAGCGGCACGCTAGTGCTGGTTGCCGCCGCTGAAGAAGAAGTTGGCGGACAGCTCGGCACGAAATGGCTGGCGGATTCGCGGCATCTGCCCGCCTGCGATTTTATCGTCGTCGGCGAGCAAACCGGCAACAAAGTCGCCACAGCGCATAAGGGTGTGCTGCGCGCCACCGTCAAGACCACCGGCGTCTCCGTCCATGCCACCAACCCTGACCGCGGTGTCAACGCCATTGTGGCCATGTCCAGAATCATTGCCGCGCTGGATCATTATCATCAGGAACTGGCGCGCCTCATTCATCCAGTGGTTGGCGTCCCCACCTGCAACATCGGCGTGATAGAAGGCGGCAGCACCGCCAATGCTGTGCCCGATTCCTGCGCCATCAAAATCGATCGGCGCATGATACCGGGCGAGGATCCGGCAAATGTCATCGGCGAACTGCGCGCCGTCATCGAATCGATTGATCTGGAACCGGCGACCGCTGCAATCGGCGACTTCGTCTATTCGCGCTGGTTCGATTCCGCGCTGGCCACCGAGTACGCCGGCGCCTTCATGGATTGCGTGCGCGAGCAATTGGACGACGATCCCGGACCGATCGGCTATTTGCCCGGCAGCGATGCCAAACATCTGATGGACCTGGCGCGCGGCGACATGATCATCTTCGGACCGGGCAGCTACGAAGTCGCCCATGCCGCCGATGAGCATGTAGAGCTGGCGGATTTCGAAGCGACGACCGCGATACTGCTCAAGTTTCTGCGGCGGACACTCTATCAGGACTAGCCTGCGTTTTCATCTTATTGAAGGATTAACTCGTGCATGTAGACACTTTGATCATAAACGCGCAAGTTGTACTGGAAAGCGGGATCAGCCGCCTCGATGTCGGCGTCCGCGACGGGCGCATCGCCGCGCTCACGGCGGACTCGGACGGAATCAGCGCCGCTGAAACAATCGACGCTGCCGGCAAATTACTCTTGCCAGGCGCCATCGACATCCACTTCCATTGTCGGGCGCCGGCCTATCCACAGCGCGGAGACTTCGCCACTGAGACGCGCGCGGCGGCGGCCGGCGGCGTCACCACCGTCTTCGAGATGCCGATCTCCAAACCCTGCTGTTCCACCGGCGACGTCTTCCGCATGCGCAAGGCGCTGGGGGAGCGCGACTCCTATGTCAATTTCGGCTTGTACGGGGCGCCCGGCTTGCTCGATCGCGGAGAAATCGCCGACATGATTAATGAAGGCGCCATCGCCTTCAAAATCTTCATGACGGCGGCGCCCAAGGGCAGAGACGACGAATTCGAAGGGCTTTGCCTGCCGGATGTGCCGGAGCTGTATCAGGCGCTGCAGCTGGTCGCCGAGACCGGGCTGGTCTGCGCGGTACATGCGGAGAACAACCAATTGCTGGAATGGCATACGGCGCAGCTGATCAAGGCCAATCGCAACGATGTGCCGGCGCACGGCGAATCGCGCCCGCCCCATGTCGAAGCCTTGGCAATTGCCACCTTGCTGACGCTCAACGAGAGCATCGGCGCGGATCTGCACATCGCTCACGTGAGCGGCGAAGAAGCTTTGTCGGTCTTGCGCCGCTTCAAGGCGACCGGCTCCAGCGCCAGCGCCGAAACCTGCCCGCATTATCTCTTCTTCACCGAAGACGATCTGGGACGCGTTGGACCCTACGCCAAAGTCAATCCCCCCATGCGTAAGGCGGCTGACCAAGTGGCGCTCTGGCAGGGGCTGATCGACGGCACGCTGATGGCGATCACCACCGATCACTCACCCTTCACAGTGGAAGAGAAAGAGCGCGCCCGCGAAGACATCTGGGCGACCCCACCGGGCGCGCCCGGCGTCGAGGAGCTGCTGCTCGGCGTCATGCACGAGGCGCTCAGCGGCCGCATCAGCATCAACAAGGCGATTGAACTGGTCGCGACCAACGGGGCGAAGCGCTTTGGCGTTTATCCCGAGCGCGGGCATATCGGCATCGGCGCGGCCGCCGATCTGGTCATTTACGATCCCAACGCTAAGACGACCATTCAGCGCGATATGCTCTTCAGCAAGGCGCGCGACTGCGACAAACTCTACGACGGCATGACCTTCAATGGCGCTGTCGAGCGGACCATCGTCAACGGCAAGACCATTTTCGCGGACGGCGAGATCGTCGGGTCGGCGGGCGACGGGCAGTTCGTCCGTCCCGATGCGGCGCGCGTCAGTCGGGATTTCTAACCGGCCCAGTCACAGCCAAAACAAAGACGAGGACCTTAGCTCATGCCTGAAGCACCCGCCTGGCGCTTCGAAAAAATCATCAAACCGATGTTCGATATCCCCGCCCCACATCGCCTCCTGACCGGTGGGCGCGTCCTGACCTGCCGCGGCGACGAGATCATCGAGAACGGCTTCGTCGAAATCGAAAACGGCCGCATTAAAGCCGTCGGCAAGATGAGCGAGCTCGGCGACGCGTCCGCCGATGTGATCGATTGCAGCGGCAAAACGATCATGCCCGGCATGATGAATTCGCACGCGCATCTGGCGTGGGACGGCGTGCACGATCTCGCGCGGCAATCGCTGGACGATGGGCCCGAAATCAGCGCCTACAAATGCGCCGGCAATATGATCAAGAGCCTGCGCGCCGGCATTACTCTGGTGCGCGACCTGGGCATGAATCAAAGTAACTTCTTCGCCAAGCAAGCGGTGGAGCAAGGCATCTTTCCCGGACCACGCTTGCTGATCACCGGCGAGGCGATCATCCAAACTGGCGGACATACCTTCTGGTGCTGCCGCGAAGCGAGCGGCGCTGATGAGATGCGGCGGGCAGTGCGCGATCAGGTCAAGCGCGGCGCCGACTTGATCAAGATCATGGGCAGCCATGACACCATCGAATTTACCGATGAGGAGCTGACCGCGGTGATTGATGAGGCGCATCGCATGGGCTTGCCCATCACCGCCCACGCCACCTTCGATGCTGTCATCCGGCGCGTGGCGGCGTTCGGCGTCGATGTCATTGAACACGGCGGCTCAATGAGCGATGAGACAATTCAGCTGCTCATTGACAAACATATCCCCATCGTCACCACCTTCGCGCCTCTCTTGATGCAAGCGCAGCCGGAAGTCGCGCGCCAATACGATATACCTGAGTGGAAGATCACCGAACGGCAGCAAGCGGTCGCCGGCCGCGAACGCTTTGATGGCATCGTCCGCGCGGCGCAGGCGGGCGTGACCATCGCCTTCGGCACCGATGCCGGCAGCCCGGTCGTCGGGCATGATGTCGTCGCGCCGGAACTGCAATTCATGGTCGAGCGTGGCATCAAGCGGGACAATTACGACGCGCTGCGCAGCGCCACCTTCACCGCCGCCACCGTCAGCAACCTGGACGCGGAACTGGGCAGCTTGGAAGTCGGCAAGGCAGCCGATATCATCGTCATCGACGGCGACCCGCTGGCGGATCTCGGGGCGCTGGAGCAGGTCGAACAGGTCTTCATCGCCGGCAAGCAAATGATCGGAGTCGGATAAATGAGTGGAATCAGCGGCATATTTAACATCCTCGCCACCCCCTTCACGGCGGACTACGAGGTTGACTACGAGAGCCTGCGCAAGTTGGTCCGCTTTCAGATGGGCGTGGGCGCGCAGGGCTTGACCATCCTCGGCGTCCTGGGTGAAGCGGCGAAGCTCAGTGTCGACGAACGCAAATCCATCATGGACACGGTGATCAAAACGGTTGCCGGCGCCATCCCCATCGTTGTCGGCACGAGCCACACCGAGCTGGCCACCTGCATTGCACTGAGCGAAGCAGCGTTTGCGGCCGGCGCTGACGGCGTCATGATCGCCCCGCCGCCGCTGGAGGACAAATCCGACCCCGCCATCCTGGCGCTCTACAGTGAGATTGCCGAGACGATCAGCGGCGCCATTGTCGTGCAAGATTTTCCGCCGGTGAACGATGTCATCATGTCAGCGGACGTGCTGGCGCATATCGCCGAAGCCATCCCTAACGCCCGTTACCTCAAGTTGGAAGATCCGCCCCTGATGCAGAAGATCGACGCTATCCGCCAGGTCACGGACAAGTTCGAAATCTTCGGTGGCTTGGGTGGCATGTTCCTTCTGGAAGAACTGGGACGCGGCGCATCCGGCACGATGACGGGTTTCGCCTTCACCGAGATCCTGGTGGCGGTCTACGAAGCCTTCAAGGGCGGCCGTCTCAACGAAGCCGAAGCCATCTTCGACAAGTACTTGCCGCTGATCCGTTACGAGAATCAACCGGTCATCAATCTCACGATCCGCAAAGCGATCCTGCAGCGCCGCGGCGCGATCGCGAATGCCACGCCACGCCAGCCTTTCAATCCCATCGACGCCGGTACGCTGGCGGAAATCGACTGGCTGCTCAAGCGCGTCGGCATCGACGATCCGACCAGGAAGCTGCCGCTATAGACAACGGCAGCCAACACCACTATCTACGCTGGCACTTCGACTTGTAGGGGCGACCCATTGGGTCGCCCGTCGAAGGATCGGTCAAAATGTCGGACGACCTTACAGTTCGCCCTCGCAACTCCCTGGCGCAGAACGTATGCGCCCGCGCTGACAAGGGAATCGGCTTTGGCAATCACCATTCCCCGCTGACCATTTTCCCCGCAAGCGATATAATCCCAGCTATTGCCATTTCTAAATGACCCTATACAAGGAAAACAAACATGGATTTAGGACTAAAGGACAAAGTCGCCCTGGTCGCCGCCTCGAGCAAGGGCTTGGGCTACGGCATCGCTAAAGCGCTGGCCGCAGAGGGCGCGAAAGTTTCGCTCTGCAGCCGCACTGCCGCCGAAGTCAAGGCCGCGGCGCAGACACTCTCGGACGACTACGGCGTCGACACGCTCGCCACCGCCTGCGACGTGCGCCAAGTGAGCGATATTCAAGCCTGGGTGGACACAACAGTCGCCGCCTGGGGCAGCATTGACTGCCTGCTGGTTAATGCCGGCGGACCGCCCGCCAAGACCATCAAGGAAGTCAACGACGAAGACTTTCAAGCCGCCTTTGAACTCACCCTGTTCAGCAGCTTTCGCATGATTCGTCTGACCCTCCCGCACATGACGAACGGCGGATCAATCTTGACCGTCACCTCCGGTTCGGTCCGAGAGCCGACCGCACGCCTGGGTCTGTCGACCATCATGCGCGCCGGTGTGGCCGGTCTGGTCAAGACCCTGGCCGATGAGCTGGCGGGCGATGGCATCCGCCTCAACAATCTGGTGCCCGGTCGCATCGACACCGACCGCGTGGCGCAGCTTGATGCGGTCACGTCACAGAAAACGGGCTTGTCGATGGAAGACGTGCGGGAGCGCAGTCGCGCTGGCATCCCGCTCGGGCGTTACGGAACCATTGACGACTTCGGCGCAGCGGGCGCATTCCTGCTCTCGCCCGCCGCCAGTTATGTCACCGGCGCGACCTTACGCGTCGATGGCGGTGCGGCGCGCTCCATTTGATGCCTGTCTGTACAGGGGCGATCCAAAGGGTCGCTCCTGGTCATTCGATCTCAGAAGTGAAATTTGACAAAGGAAAACTGCATGACCGCCATTGAAAAGCTGGCGGCGCATATCGCCGGCTACAACGACCTGCTCAACATCCTGAACACGCTTAAGTGGGATATGCGCACGCAGATGCCAGCCGGCGGCGCGACGACTCGCGGCGCGCAGTTGGCGACGCTGACGCAGCTGGCCAAAAGCATCTTCGTCAGCGATGAAACAGCTCGATTGCTGGACGCCGCCGAAGCCGAAATCGCTTCCACAGACAGCGATTCCTATCAAGCGCGGGCGGTGCAGCAGACGCGGGAAGCGTACGAATTCCAGAAGTGCATCCCGGCCGAGCTCGTCGGGCGGCTGGCTGCGCTCGGTCCGGAATCGGAAGCGGCCTGGGCCATCGCCAAGGACAACAGTGACTACGCCAGCTTCAAGCCCTATTTGCAGCAGATGCTCGACATCAACATCGAACTGGCCGAAGCGATCGGTTACGACGATCATCCTTTTGACGCGCTGATCCGGCAGTTCGAACCGGGCATGACCGCCGTCCGCCTCAAGCAGCTCTTCGCCGATTTGCGCGCGGGACTGCTGCCGCTCCTGGAGCGGATCGTCGCCAACGATACACCCCTGCCGGTCGACTTATGGGACGCGGAATACGACCTCGCGGCACAGAAGGCGCTCTCCCACGAATTGGCGGAATTGATCGGCTTCGATTTCAGGCGCGGTCGACTCGACAGCGCGCCCCACCCCTTCGAGATCTCCTTTACGCGAAATGACGTTCGCATCACCACCCGCTACGACCTGAATTTTCTGCCCATGTCGATCTTTGCGACCCTGCACGAAGCCGGGCACGGTCACTACGAGCAGAACATCGCGCCGGAACTGACCCGCAGCGCGCTCACGACTGATTTCCTGGGGCAGTATGCCGTCGGCGGCGCGAGTTATGGCGCGCATGAGTTCTCATCACGCCTGTGGGAGAATCAAATCGGCCGCAGCCGCGAATTCTGGGCGCTGCATTTTGACCGCTTGCGTCAGTATTTCCCGGCGCAGATGGCGCCAGCGGACGCCGAGCTCTTCTATCGCGCGGTCAATCGCGTGCGCCCGAGCTTGATCCGCGTCGAAGCCGATGAAGTGACCTACAACCTGCACATCATGTTACGGGCGGAGATCGAAATGGCGCTGTTGGAAGGCGCCGTCACGGTCGACGAACTGCCGGATGCATGGAACGCCAAGATGGAAGAATTCCTCGGCTTGTCCCCGCCCGATGATCGGCGCGGCGTCCTGCAGGATGTGCACTGGTCGGCCGGCACCTTCGCCAATTTCCCCTGTTACACCATTGGCAATATCATGGCGGCGCAAGTGCTGGCGGCCGCCCATAACCACATGCCCGACCTTGAAGACCAACTGGCGCGGGGCGAATATGGCGGCCTGCTCACCTGGCTGACCGAAGCGATTTACCAGCACGGCCGCGCCTACAGCACCGATGAACTCTTGCGGCGCGTCTCCGGCGAAGGCTTGAGCGTGTCGCCTTTGCTCCGTTATCTCCAGGCGAAATACATCGATCTTTACGATCTGATCTGATCAACAGAGGACGACCAAGATGTCAGAAAAGATGCCCTACCAAGACCCAAACCGCTCGATCGCTGACCGTATCGGAGACCTGCTGGAACACATGACGCTGGAAGAAAAAGCCGGCATGATGTTCCATACCATGGTCATGATCCCGCCCGACGGCGAATTCAACCTGGAGTCGAGCGCCTTCGGCTTTCCCACAATGCGCGAGTTAATCGACAAGGGCATGACCCATTTCAATCTGGTCGGCTCTGCTGACGCCGCCAGTACCGCTGCCTGGGTCAATCAACTGCAAGCGCATGTGGCTGCCAAGCCCCTCGGCATTCCCATCACCATGTCCAGCGATCCGCGGCATGGCTTCGATGACAATCCCGGCGCCTTCATGGCGACGTTTGCCTTCTCCCAATGGCCCGAGCCGCCTGGATTGGCCGCCATCGGCGATGAGGAACTGGTGGAAGAATTCGCCGATATCGCCCGCCAGGAATACATCGCCGTCGGCATACGCAGCGCCTTGCATCCGATGGCGGACCTGGCGACCGAGCCGCGTTGGGCGCGCCTCAACGGCACCTTCGGCGAAAACAACGCAGTCGCCGCCAAGTTAACAGCCGCTTACATTCGCGGCTTCCAGGGCGGGGAGATCGGCGCAGAGAGCGTCGCTTGCATGACCAAGCACTTTCCGGGCGGCGGTCCCCAGAAAGACGGCGAAGATCCGCACTTCGAATATGGACGCGAGCAGGTCTATCCCGGTGACAATTTCGATTATCATCTGCCGCCCTTTGAAGCCGCCTTCGCTGCCGGCACCGCCATGATCATGCCCTACTATGGCATGCCCGTTGGCACAGAACACGAGCCGGTCGGATTCGCCTTCAACAAGGGCATCATCACGACATTGCTGCGCGAAAAGTACGGCTTTGACGGGGTCGTCTGCACCGATTGGGGCACGCTCACCGATGACGAGATCGCCGGCACGCCTTTCCCGGCGCGCGCCTGGGGCATCGAGCACCTTGACCTCTCCGAGCGCATCACCAAGGCGCTGAATGCGGGTATCGACCAATTCGGCGGCGAAGCCTGCCCAGAAGCGCTGGTTGAATTGGTAAGCAGCGGCAGAGTCAGCGAAGATCGCATCAATATCAGCGTACGCCGCTTGCTGCGCGACAAATTCCGCCTTGGACTATTCGAATGCGCCACGGTCGATGAGCAAGCCGCCAGCAATATCGCCGGCAATCCCGCTTTCCGCGCCGCCGGTGATCTGGCGCAGCGCAAGTCCATCGTCCTGCTCAAGAATAACGCTGTGCTGCCGCTCAAGGGCAGACCCAAAATCTACATCGAAAACATCAGTCCTGAGGTCGCGGCACAATATGGCGAAGTGGTCGACGAGCCGAGCGCAGCCGACTACGCGATTCTCCGCCTGAGCACACCCTTCGAACCGCGGGGCAATACCTTCCTGGAGAATTTCTTCCACGCCGGCGACCTCGACTTCAAGGAACCCGAAGTCAGCCGCATCCTCTCGATCGCCGAGGAAGTGCCGACCCTCATCGATATCTACCTGGAACGGGCGGCGGTCATGCCCGAAATCGCGTTGGCAGCGACCGGCCTGGTGGCCAATTTCGGCGCCAGCGATACGGCGGTACTCGATATTATTTTCGGGCGCTTCAAACCGACGGCCAAGCTCCCCTTCGAGCTGCCTTCGTCAATGGATGCCGTGCGCGCGCAAAAGCCGGACCTGCCTCACGACTCGGTAGATCCGCTCTTTCCCTACGGCTTCGGCTTGACCTACTAAATCTGCCAGATAATGGTTGCGGGCGGCCCAAGCGGTCGCCCCGGCATTTCGCCAAATTTATCCGTGTCCTTCCAAGGACGCGGTTGCTGCCAAGCGATGCGGTGACGAGAGCGCAGGCAGTTTCAGCTTTCATCTCCAAGTCCCGTATTCGATTTCTGTGCCCACCGTGCCCCTGTGGTTAAAATAAACGGACGAAACAACCTGCACAGGAGCACCACGCATGAAGATTACCGATGTGAAAGTCTATCTCGCCCGGGAGTGGCGCACCTTCTGCTTTGTTGTCGTCGAGACGGACGAAGGCATCAGCGGTCTGGGTGAAGCGGGGATTACCGGGCGCGAACTGGCGGTGCAAGGCGCCATCGAACACTTCAAGCCCTTGCTCATTGGGCAGGACCCCTTCCGCACGGAGCATCTCTGGCAGGTGCTCTTCCGCGGTGGCTTCTTCCCGGCGCAGCGCATCCTGACGGCCGCCATTGCCGCTATCGACATCGCCCTTTGGGATATCAAAGGCAAGGCGCTGGGCGTGCCGGTCTATGAATTGCTGGGTGGCCGCGCCCGTGACCGCGTCCTCACCTACAATCACAACGGCGGCGAAACGGTCGAAGAGCTGGTCGAATGCTGCCAGCGCTCCCTGGACGAAGGCTGGAAGGTGCTGCGATGGGGTTTGGCGCATCAAGACGGCGGCATCCTCGAAGCACAGGACGCCGTACGGCTGGCCATCAAGGAGTTTGAGGCGCTGCGGCTTGCCCTCGGCGACGAGATCAAACTCGCCATTGATGTGCATACGCGCCTCAATATGGCGGATGCGCTCTGGCTTTGCCAGGAAGCCGAACAGTATCGTCCCTACTTCATCGAAGATCCGCTGCGCGTCGAGAATTCGCAGTCCTACCGCCAATTGCGGGGACGCACGACTGCGCCGCTGGCGGCCGGCGAGCAATACAACTCGAAATGGGAATTCCGCCAGGTCATCGAAGAAGAGTTGATCGATTATGCCCGCGTCGACCTCTGCATCTGCGGCGGACTCACCGAAGCGAAGAAGATCGCCGCCATGTGCGAAACCCACTACATCGACCTGGCTGTGCACAACCCCATCGGACCGGTTGCCACCTCCGCCTTCCTGCATCTCTGCCTGAGTGTGCCAAATTGCGCTGTGCAAGAGCTGCCGCGCAGACCGGGCGAAAGCATGCCCGACCTTGTGCTGAATCAACCGGATTGGGAAGACGGCTACCTGCTGCCACCGACCGCGCCGGGCTTGGGCATCGAGTTCAACCCGGACGCGATCGGCAAGTATCCTTTCTCCATGGGCGAGCTGCGTCATCTGCGCCGACCTGACGGTTCGGTCACGAATTGGTAGAATATGCGCAAAGTAGCGCCCATAACGTGAAAAGGACATGGCGATGAGCAAAGTACAGTTGGTTTGGCAGATTCCCGCAATCCTCGGCGAAGGACCCCTTTGGGTCGAAGCGGAGAACGCGGTGTATTGGTGCGATATCTTCAGCAACAAAGTCCACCGTTACGCGTTGGCGGACGGCGGCAAGATGACCTGGACCTTCGACTTCGAGGTGACCAGCCTGTCCCCCCGACAGGAGGGCGGTTTTATCGGTACGATCAAAGATGGTTATGCCTACATCAACTTCGATGTGCTTTCCGCCCAGCCGATCGTCCTGCCGGAAGCCGGCATGCCCGGAAGTCGATTCAACGATGGCAAGGTCGATAACAGCGGGCGCTATTGGGCGGGCACGATGGACATCGAGCAGGTTGAGGAGACCGGCGCGCTCTATCGTCTCGATCCCGACTTGAGTGTCACGCAGTGCGATACCGATTACGTCATTTGCAACGGTCCCGCCTTCAACCTCGACAACAGCATCATCTACCACACCGACAGCATCAAGCGGACGATCTACGTCCTCGATATGGACGCGGCCGGCAACCTGAGTAATAAGCGGGTCTTCACCCAGTTCACGAAAGACGACGAAGGTGCTCCTGATGGCATGACGGTCGACAGCGAGGATTGCATCTGGGTGGCGCATTTTGGCGGCGCGCGCCTCACCCGTTATTCGCCCGCCGGTGAGATCCTCGAAGTGGCGCCTTTGCCAGTACCGAATATCACCAGCTGCACCTTCGCCGGCGCTGAGTTGGACACGCTCTACATCACCACGGCGAGCACGGGCATCGCCCAGGAAGATAAGGGCAAGTATCCGCTGGCCGGCAGTTTCTTCAGCTACAAGCCGGGGGTGAAGGGGACGCCGACGCCCTTGTTCGCCGGTTGAGGCATGTGCATGTGCGTACGCCAGCGCGGCAAGCTCGGCAGGCTGGGCGCATCCAGCGGCAAAGCGCGTACGCCTGTCGCCCGCAAGGTGGTCACTGTCTCTTCGCGCTCGATCACCCCTTTGAACCACAAGAAGCGCTCCCCCCGGATGATCTTGCGCGTCTGCTGATACAAGTCGGGGAAGACGACCACGTTGATCAATTCGAATTCATCCTCCAGGGTGATGAAGCGGATCTCCTTGGCAGTCTCCGGCGATTGAATGATGACGACCATGCCGGCCGTCTCGATCACTGCCCGCTCACGCGCGCGCATCACCTGCTTGCTATGCAGGATGCGCCGCTCGTCACACCACTTGCGGAAGTACTGCATCGGATGATGTTGAGTTGATAAACCGGTCGAGGCGAATTCCATATTCAGCCGTTCCATCGCGGTCGGCTCGGGCAGTTGCACGGCCGGCGTCGCCAGGCGCAGGGGCAAGCGACCGCGCGATTTGTAGAGCACACCGGCATCCCAGAGCAGTTGATGGCGCGAGTTGCCCCAGCGATCCAGCGCGCCGGCTTGAATCAGCCGCTCAACCAGCCGCAGCGGCAGCTTGACCCGCTGGCTGAAATCCGCCAAATCGGCAAATGGCGCCCGCCCGCGCGTGGCCAAAAGCGGATCCAGCCGGTGGCTCTTCAAGCCCTTCACATACGACAAGCCGATGCGGATAGCGCCCTCTTCGATGGTGCAATCGGCGGCGCTGCGGTTGATATCGGGCGGCAGCACTGTGATGCCCTGGCGCATGGCATCATAAACCAGCGTGCTGGGCGACCAGAATCCCATCGGCTGGTGATTCAAGATCGCCGCGTAAAAAACCGCCGCATGATGGTACTTGAACCAGGCCGACTGCCAGGTCAACACGGCAAAGCTGGCGGCGTGGCTCTTGGCGAAGGAATAAGCGCCGAAGCCGCGCAACTGCTCAAAGATGGTCTGCGCGACCTCCTCATCGACCCCATTCTTGATCGCCCCTTCCATGAAGACCGCCTCCAGCTGATCGAGCAGCTGAAACGAATACTTGCTGCCCAGGGCACGCCGCAGCATCTCGCCCTGCCCGTGACTGAAGCCGGCGATATCATGCGCCACTTTCAGCACCTGCTCCTGCCAGAGGATCACGCCCAGGGTCTCTGCCAATGCCGGTTTCAGCCGCTCATCGAGGTAGCTGACTTCTTCGGCGCCGCGCCGCCGCCGCAGATAAGGATGCACCATATTGCCCATGATAGGACCCGGGCGGATCAAGCTGATGGCGATGACCAAGTCGATGAACTGCGTCGGTTTCAGGCGCGGCAGAGTATTCATCTGCGCGCGGCTCTCGCATTGGAAGACGCCGAAGGTCTTGGCTTCCGTGATCATCCGGTACACGCGCGGATCATCGAAGGGGATGCCCTCGGCATCGATGCCGGTCCGCTCGACCATTTCCGTAATCGCCGCCAGCATGCGCAAACCCAGCACATCAATCTTGATGATGCCGGCGTCTTCCAGCGCTTCCTTGTCCCATTGCACGACCGTGCGATCGGTCATGGTGGCCGGCTCGGTGGGCAGGCGGCGCGCGAGTGGCACATCGGAGATGATCTCGCCGCCGTTATGGATGCCGATATGCCGCACATTGCCCAGCAAACGCTCGCAGACATCAAAAAAAGCGCCCAGATGCGCCGGGGTATTTTCACCCCGTTCTTCCCACTGATCGCGCAAAAAAGGGTGCATGGCGGGGGAAAATCCCCAGGCTTTCGCCACATCGCGGATCACGCTGCGGTGGCGGTAGGTGACGAAGGTGCAAGCCATCGCCGCGTGGGTACGGCCATATTTATCATAGAGATACTGAATGACCTCTTCGCGCGTTTCGGCATCGAAGTCCATGTCGATATCGGGTGTCATCTGACGCTCTTCCGACAAGAAGCGCTCGAAGACCAGCCGATGCTCGATCGGATCGATCGGCGCGATCTTCAGCAGAAAAGCCACCACCGAATTGGCCGCCGAGCCCCGCCCCTGACAGCGAATGCCCTGCTCCCAAGAGAAGCGCACAATATCCCAGACCACCAGGAAATAATTGGCCAGCCCGATCGTCTCGATGATGTCCAATTCATGCGCCAGGCGCTCTTCCATGTGCGGGCGATAACGCCCCGAGCCGCGGCAAAGCCCGGCCAGATAACCTTGCGCGCTCATGCCGTCCGGCACCGGATATTGTGGCAGCACCTGCAATTCGGAAGGCAGTTGATAGCGGCACTGCGCCGCGATCTGCAAGGTATTCGCCAGCGCGCGTGGATGACGATGGTACAAAGCCGCCATCGTCTCCGCCGTTTTCAGGTGATGCTGCCCGTTAGGGAAGAGATGCGCCCCTACCGCGTTCAGCGAGCGGTTGTGCCTTATGGCGGTCAAGACATCACCCAGGTTTTTCTCGGCCGGCGTGGGATAGTGGACGTGGTTGGTCGCCACAACATCCAGCTTCAGCGACTCCGCCAGCTCGATCAGGGCGGCGACCCGCTGCCCGTCATAAGGACGGCGGTGATGATGCAATTCGATAAAGAAGCAGCCGTCATCGAAATGCGCTGCATAGCGCCTTGCGGCCCCCCAAGCGGCGCTCATCCCTCCGGTTTCCAGCGCGCGGGCGATCTCGCCTTCGCGCCCGCCGGACAAGGCGATCAACCCGGCGGTACGCCCTTCCAACTGCTCGAAGCGCAGCAGACCTTCGCCCTTCGGCGCTTGATGCTGCGCCTGTGTGATCAGCCAGCAGAGGTTCTCCCAGCCGGTTTCATCGGCGACCAGCAGGGTTAGAGCAGTTTCCCAACCCCTCCCCCGGCCCCTCCCCGAAGCATCAGGGAGGGGGGCATCCGAAGTTGCGCTGACTTCTGCCGAGTGGCATTCGACGGTCAACTCTGCGCCCAGGATCGGCTGCAAGCCCAGCGCCTGAGCTGTCTTCTGAAAGCTGACCGCGCCGTAGACATTGTTGTGGTCGGTCAGCGCCAAGCCACGCATGCCCAGGCGCGCCGCTTCGGCTACGAGCGCTTCCGGCGGCGAGGTGCCGCGCAGGAGGCTGTAGGCGGAGTGGGCGCGGAGTTCGATGTAGTCGGTGTCGGTCATGCTATCTTGCCTCTTAAAAGCCTCTTAAAACCGCTATAATCTCGAAAAGGTATCGACACGGTATGGGTACAGCAGTGTTTTTCGTGGGGGGTGGGGGTACTTAGGCAGGCAAGCATGGTGGTTTGGGGGGCGACCTTTGGCTCTCGCGTCTACCACTTTTCCCTCAGCGATGGGACTTTATACGTTCCGCCGTGCCAACGTCCGACGGGAGTTTGGGTTGTTAGGAAGGCAGGCGCGGTGGCTCTGGAGAATCGGCTTCTGGCTCAAGGTTATTCAGTTCCTCGTACAAGCTACGTTCAGCGCTTTCTATTGCACCCTTATAAAGACCAAGGCGATCTTCCTTAAGTATTTCTGCACTCCATTCGTCTTGTGTCTTCTCGAGAACACCGATTGAAATCTCGCCACCGACTCCACGGCCAGGGTTAACTCTGATGACATGCTGGAGCGCCCATAGAACTCCTACGATGCCCTGCTTGACAGTTCTAGGTTGTCGGTCGTTCCATGCCACACGTTTAACAAAGGCAAGAAATGGGTCTGCCCACGGCTGTCCGCTTCCAATCGCAATAAATGGAATCCCTTTGGTGAGTTCTGTGGGATTACCTTCTCGACTGTAATGTATTAGTGCATGTTTATCTTTTGCGACAAACGCGACTATAGATTCGATAATAGGAGCTTGCACATATTCTCCGCCTAGAAGCGATTTCACATGATGAGTTCTTCCAGCATATTCCTCGATTCCTTCTACTACTGCCTTTGATACACCGTTTTTTATGTTCTCCTTTAACTTACCTTTGTTTTTCTCCCGAGATTTGTCTAGCGAATGCAATACATCTTGACCGAGACCTACGTCACCAGCAAAGGCGCAAATCATCTTCTCATCAACTTCATGTATCTTACTGTCGGTTTCCTGTTCTACGGTTCTACGGCCATCAGGCGTAGCATACGTAGAGATACTGTCTGCGCCGATGACTATTCCATCGCCGCAACGAACACCGATGACAAGAGTCATGAGTTGTTATCCGTTGAAAATGCTGTTTTCTCTGTAATTGGGATAGTGGTGGTAGATAGAACTCACAAGTTCCCGAAACGTAAGTTCCATTGCCCACTTTACTGCTGTTTCAATGTAGTCCGCTAGTATCTCGGGGATTGAGCTTGTGTCTGCGCCACTGCTGCGGAATGTAGCGCTATACTCTTTCCATCCGCCTGTGGGGCTAATGTCAATTGATACTAAGCCCTGCTTCTCAAGAAGCTCAGCATCTTGATAGATTTTGGCGGAAAACGGTCCGTAGTCGTAGGGGACGAATTTATAATACGGTTTTGGCACAAATTCCTTGCATTCTTCCCCAACCAAGAACGCTATCTTTTGCAGCTGCACCGGCGTAATCGGATCTCCTTCGGCGGCTGTGATGATCTTCAGCAATACATCGGTTCGAGTAAATTCCGTATTCATGGCACCCATCCTGAATCTACTGCCTCCTACATATATTATAGCTTCTCGTAGAAAGTCGGACAAATCTCCTTTTTCTAAGAATGTTTTCATTAACCTACACCGCGAAATCATTTATGTGAATCCCTTTCAATTTGGCGAGATTTAGGATGGTGGAGGCACCCAATCAATCATAAACTCGCTGCACCGCCCAGGCGTCCGTCAGCAAATCGTGATAAATCACCAGCGCCATACCCCCGGCTACCACCTTGTAATAATCGCGGTAGATGCGCGCCCGCCACCAACATACGTCCAACTGCCAGGACAGCGCGATATGCCGAATGGGATACCAGACATCCCGCCAGCGGATGGCGCTCGGCAATTCAGCCTGCGTCCGCACTTGCACCGCGGCACCCAGATCCGACGGCTCTGCTGTCCACAAGCGGCTCATGCGCTCAAGGCCTCCGTTTCATATTGCAGCGCCGGCGGGAAATGGCGCGGCACATCGGTCAAGCTCAGTTGATAGACCGTCTCGTGAAAGCGCTGCTGCCACTCGCTGACCGCCTGCCGCAGTGAGCGCTGCTCGTGTGAAGCTTCAAAAAGCGAGAGCTGCCGCGGCTGTACGGCCGTCAATTCGGAAAGCTGCAATTTCAGTTCGCTGATGCCCGCCGTGACCACCAGCCGTTCCAGCAGGAGCGGCAACTGCTTTTCAAAATGCGCGGGGCGGCGCAGCGGGGCGCTCGGGCGCAGGTGCAGTTCGTGTGTGTTATGGTTTTCATCCTCCAGCAGCAAAATCAGCCGCCCGGCTTGGCGCTCTTTTAAGTGCTGAATCAGCGATGGCGCCAAGCCCAGGCAAGCCGCCAGCAGACTCTCTCGATCGGCGATCGGCTCTTCAAAAGAGAGCGAGCCCGCCAGCACCGGCGGCGGTTGATGCGCTTGCAGCGGGCGCTTGTCCAAGCCCAACGCCAGGTCGTGGCACCAGCGGCCGTGCCGCTCCCACTGCTCGAAGACGGCCGCGCGGGAGAGTGCCGAGAAATCGCCGATGCGGCGAATGCCCATCATCGGCAGACGGCGCTCCATATCGGCGTTCAGCGGCAGCAGCGCCGCCGGGAAAGACGCCAGAAAAGCCGCTTCTTCACCACGCGCCACCCGGCAATGCTCCGCCCCGCTCGCCCCGGCGACCTGCGCCACGAACTTGCCGCCCCCCGTGCCAATCGTGACCCGGCCGCCGAGCTGACAGCGAATCCGCTCGCGCAGGATCTCCAGCTCTTTACTGTGATCGGTCGGCACGTACCACCAGGCCAGACCGGGATGGTAACAAGGCTCGACCTTGTCAATATGATGCGCCAGGTCGGCGGTGACTTCGGCGAAGAGGCGGCGATAGACCTCATCGCGCGCGCGCAAAAGGGTCGCGTTGGGGCAGAGCCATTCAGCTTGCTTGCGGCTGTCACCGACGCGCACACCCGCTTCCCGCGCCCGTTCATCGGTCGCCAGCACCTTCAGTTGATGCTCCCCGCAGACCACAATCAGCGGGCGCGCTTCCAGCCCCGGCTGATGCAGGCGCTCGATGGTCGCCGCCAGATCCCAGATCACCAGCGCGCTGAACATGCTTCCTCCAGCGGAATATCGAAAGATAACCTGACTTGCCGGAAAGGCAGAAAGGGATGGGCGGTCAAGCGCAATTCGCTGTTGAAGCCGACTATATCGCCGTGCTCCAGCCGCCAGTCCTGTCGATCACATTCCAGCGCCACCTGCATTTTTTCTGATACACCCTGTCGCTCAGGCGAGAAGGAGGCTTGTAATTTTGCCTGAGCGCGATAGCCAAATTCGCCGCCGCCGGGCGGCAGCAACTGCGGCGACAATGCCAGCAGGGTCAAAGGCGCATCGCGCAAGACCGCCTTGAGTTGGACCAGCGGCAGTGCCGGCGGATGATCGATCACCACCAGGCAAGGCAGTTGCTGCTGCGCCAGCGTACGAATCAGAAAGAGCGTGTGCTGCAGTGAGGTCCCGCTCAACAACAGCAAGCGCTCGATCTCGATGCCGGCCGCGGCGGCGTTGGGCGGGTCGAACAAGCCACTCATATCCAGATAGACGACCGCGATGCCCTGCGCCTGCACACTCGCAACCGCCTGATACAGCAAGCTGGTGGCGCCCGATGTCGGCGCCCCGCTGATGCTATGCGTCGCGCCCCGCAGCAATCCACCATCCAGCAATTCATCGACCGCCGTCAGGCCGGTCGCCAAGGTCTCGCGGATTGGCGCCAGCTCCGCTGCCCGGCGCAGCATTTGATAGCCGAAGCGCTGCTGAATATCCGTCACGAGCAGTTCAACAGACATGTGATCCCCCACCTTTCAGCGGATCGATACCGTGCAGGCAGTAGTGTAGAACATTTGTGCTACATTGTCAAGCGCTCTCACACCCTTCCCCCACTCCAGCCACAGGCTTATCATAATTCCCAGGCCAATCCGCAGCGGAAGAGACCACATCATGCTCACGATGGAAGACAACACCCGCCCGCCCTTCTCCCTCGAAGACGCCGGCGCCATCCTCAATCAGCATTACGGCATCCAGCCCGTCTCCATCCGACCGCTGCCCTCCGAGCTCGACCGCAACTATCACATACGAAGCGAAAGCGACGAGCAGTACGTGCTGAAAATCGCTCACAGCAGCGTCTCCGACTCCGTGCTCGACCTGCAGAACCAAACCCTGAAGCACCTGCGCGCTGCGCTGGACATCGTCCCGGCGCTCATCCCGGCCACGAACCATGCCGATACCGTGCGCGTCACCGCGGCTGATGGGACACGCTACCGCGCCCGCCTGCTCGCCTACATCGAGGGCGTCCCGCTTAGCCAGTTCCGCCCGCATTCGGACGAACTATTGGCGGACATCGGCGCTCAGCTCGGCGCGCTCAGTGCGCGGATATGTAGCTTCGGACACGACGAAAAACGCCTGGACTATCGCTGGAACATCCGCAATCTCAGCCAAGTCGCGGCATACGGCGCCGATATGCCCCCGGCAAAGAAATCGCTGCTGGATTACTTCCTGCGGCTCTACGAGGAAGAGGTGCTCCCAGCGCTACCGCAACTGCGGCACAGCCATAGCTACAACGATCCCAACGACACCAATATCTTGATCCACGCCAATGGGCCGGAGCGACCCCAAGTCGTCGGACTGATCGACTTCGGCGACATGGTCTATAGCCCAACGGTGGCGGATCTGGCCGTTGCCCTCGCTTACATCATGATGGACCGCGAGCGTCCGCTGGACAAAGCAGCGCCCGTCGTCCGCGCCTATCATCGCGCTTTCCCCTTGGGCGAAGAGGAGATTTGCCTGCTCTATCCGCTGATTGCCGCCCGGCTCTGCCTCAGCGTCTGCATCTCCTGGCATCAGCAGAGGCAGGAACCCGACAATCGGCACCTGAGCATTAGCGAGAGCGGCGCTTGGGATCTGCTAGCGCAACTGCACGCGATCCATCCCCGTTATGCCCACTATCACTTTCGCGCCGCCTGCGGATTGTCCGCCTGGCCCGACACCGCCGCCTTGATTGACTGGCTGGAGGAACAGTCTTGCGCGCCGATCCTCGGCTTTCCCTTGACAACCGATAACTGCAAGCTGATCGACTTCGGCATGACCAGTCGCATACTGGCACGGGTCAGCGACCTGGCCGACCCCCACGCGTACGAGGCGCCTCTACGCGAGTTCCTCGGCGAGGACACGATCGGCATCGGCTTCTACAACGAGGTGCGTCCCGTCTATCTGGCGGATGTCTTCGCCATCGATCACCACGAACGGCGCACCGTGCACATCGGCGTCGACCTCTTCGCGCCGCCTGCAACGCCGATTTACGCGCCACTTGCCGGCACGGTACACAGCCTGGCGGATCATCCACTGGAACAGAATTACGGTCCAACAATCATCCTCAAGCACCAGCCGACGACCGAATTCTGTTTCTTCACCCTGTACGGCCATCTCTCGCCGACGGCCCTGGATCGTTGGGAGGTCGGGCAAGAAGTCGAAGCCGGTGATCTGCTCGCTCATATTGGCAATTACCCGCGCAACGGCGATTGGACGCCGCATCTGCATTTCCAGATCGTGACCGATATGATGAATAATCAGGACAACTTTCCCGGCGTCTGCTCGCCGGCGCTGCGTGAACTGTGGACTTCGCTGTCGCCAAATCCCAACCACATCTTGCAGCTGCCTTTCTCGCCAATACCACCGCCAAGAACGTCGAAAACGGCATTGTGGGACAGGCGGCGCGCGGCGCTCAATCCCGCTCTCAGCCTGTCCTACCAACAGCCACTCAAAATTGTGCGCGGCTACCTGCACTATCTCTACGACGAGAATGGACAAGCCTACCTTGATTGCGTCAACAACGTGTCCCATGTCGGCCACAGCCATCCTCGAGTCGTGCGGGCGGCGCAAGATCAGATGGCGCTGCTCAACACCAACACGCGCTATCTGCACGACACCATCGTGGAATACGCGGAAGCCCTCACAGCAACCTTGCCCGATCGGCTGTCGGTCTGCTTCTTCGTCAACAGCGGCAGCGAGGCCAACGAACTCGCGCTTCGGCTGGCGCGGGCATATACCGGCGGCAGCGATATCATCGTCATCGACCACGCCTACCACGGCCACACCGGCGCACTAATCGACATTAGCCCGTACAAGTTCAATGGGCCGGGTGGACGTGGCAAGCCCGCTTACGTCGAGGTGGCGCAGATGCCTGACGGCTTTCGTGGCGCCTGCCGCAGCTTCGACTCCCATGCCGGCGAATTCTACGCCCGTTCAGTCGCCGACAAGATTGGCGCGATCCAAGCGCGCGGCGGGACGCTGGCCGCCTTTTTCGCCGAGGGCATCATGGGCTGCGGCGGTCAGATGCCGCTGCCGGACGAATATCTAAAGCGTACCTACGCCATGGTTCGAAATGCGGGTGGAATCTGCGTCGCGGACGAAGTGCAAACCGGCTTCGGCCGGGTCGGGAACCGCTTCTGGTCCTTCGAGCTGAGCGGCGTGGTACCGGATATCGTTACCATGGGCAAGCCCATCGCCAATGGGCATCCGCTGGGCGCGGTGGTCACCACGCCTGAAATCGCCGCGGCCTTCAACAATGGTATGGAGTATTTCAATACCTTCGGCGGCAATCCGGTCTCCTGCGCCATCGGTACCGAAGTGCTGCGGATCATCGCCGACGAAGGGCTGCAGCAGAATGCCCTGGAGACGGGACAGTATTGGATGGAGCGCCTGCGCGCGCTGAGCGAACGTTATCCGCTCATCGGGCAGGTGCGTGGATCGGGACTATTCCTCGGCATCGAGTTAGTGCGCGACCGCGACTCGCTTGAGCCGGCCGATTGGGAAGCGACTTACATCGCCGAACGCATGAAAGAACGCGGCATCCTCGTCAGCACCGAGGGGCCTTATCACAATGTGCTTAAGCTCAAGCCGCCGATCATCTTCCGCCGCGAGCACGTCGATCTGTTCATGGAGGTCCTTGGGGACGTGCTGAAAGACACGGTCCTACGCGGCGCGTAGGGCCGGGCCGGTGCCTCGCCCACATCAAGTCAACGTTGCGTATATTTCACTTATTGCGTTTATTGCGTTTAGCTGTTAGTCTCTTGATACGCAGCAAAGGAGATCCGAAATGGTCAACAACTATATTCCATTGACAGCGCACGAACTAGAAGTTGCACGTGCTGCGTCAGAAAGATTGACATGCGCTCCGAGGGGAGACGAAGCCCTTACGCACTTCATATACGATTCGCAGAACGAAGAGTCGATAGCGTTGCCGGCGGGTGCGGTAGCTGTTCTGCTTGATGTACTCCAGTTCATGTCGCGTGGACATGGCATAACCCTCTTTCCGCGTCTCGCAGAAGTGTCAACAGTGGAAGCTGCTGATATCCTCAACGTCTCGCGCCCGTATCTCATCAAGCTGCTTGAAGAAGGAGGAATCCCATTTCACAGAGTGGGCCGCCATCGTCGCGTTCGCATGGAGGATGTTGTGAACTATAAGGAAGCAATCGATCTTCGACGCGAAGCGATCCTCGATCAAATGGTTGCCGAAGCTCAAGAGCTAGGTCTGTATGACTAGCCGTGGGCGCTATGCCGCAATTCTTGATGCCAATGTATTGGCTTCAATGACATTGACAGACTTATTCGTTCAGCTCGCTAAAGACGACCTGTTTCGGGCGAAGTGGACGTCCCACATTCATCGTGAATGGATCGCTGCAGTTCGCAAGATACATCCGTCTATCGAACCGCGAAAGTTAGAACGTCGACGGGATCAAATGGATGCGGAAACACGTGATGCGCTAGTAATGGGCTATGAAGATCTAATAGATGATCTGAGTCTTTCTGACAAGGATGATCGTCATGTTCTGGCAGCGGCAATCGTTGGTCACTGCGATGTAATTGTCACAATAAACATCAAGGATTTTCCCAAAGAAACACTCAAACGCTACGGTATCGAGGCTCAACATCCCGACGTCTTTCTCGCCAATCACTTAGACCTTTTTCCCGGTAGATTCTGCGCGGCTGTCCGCAAAATAAGAGCACGGCTTAAGAATCCCCCTCTTACGGTTGAGGAGTATCTGACTGGCCTTGCCAAAGCGGGCGCAGTAGCAACCCGCCTTAGACTTGCAGCAATATGCCCCTCTCCTTGAATGACCCTTTTCCGCCCCACATCCGCGAAAAACTCGCGTCACTTAGGTCGGCACTGCCAACCAAAGTTCTCCTTGCTAACATAGTCCCCAGTTAATACCTCAAACGTCCACTCTTCAATAGAACCTTTCCGTTTTCTCACACCCGCCCCACAAAATCCCCTACTCGCGGCACCGCTTTTGGCATATAGTTGCCCACCAAACTCTGGCATTCAATGCAAGGTATATCTCCCCATGACCCAACCAAAATACCCCACCGGCATCGACATCCGCGGCGAAATCTGGCCAGAATACGAGTCCATCCTCACACCCGACGCCATCGACTTCCTCGCCGGATTGGCACGAACATTCACCTCCCGCCGCGACGACCTGCTGCAAGCGCGCGAAAAACGCCAAGCCGCCATCGACAGCGGTGTCATGCCGGACTTCCCGGCGGAAACCGCCGCCATCCGCGACGATCTCAGTTGGCAGGTTGCGCCCGTCCCGGCCGACCTGCAAGACCGCCGCGTGGAAATCACCGGTCCCACAGATCGCAAAATGATCATCAACGCACTCAACTGCGGCGCCAAAGTCTTTATGGCCGATTTTGAAGACGCCAACGCCCCGAACTGGGAAAACATGGTCAGCGGGCAGATCAATCTCCGCGATGCCATCAATCGCAGCATCACCTTCACCAATCCCGATGGCCGCTTCTACCAACTCAATGATGAGACCGCCACATTGATGGTGCGGCCGCGCGGCTGGCACCTCGATGAAAGCAACTTCCTGGTTGATGGCATGCCAATCCCGGGCGGGCTATTCGACTTCGGTCTCTACTTCTTCCACAATGCCCAGGTCGCCTTCGAAAACGGGACCGGTCCTTATTTCTACCTGCCGAAACTGGAGAGCCACCTGGAAGCGCGACTGTGGAATGATGTCTTTGTGCACGCGCAAGAGGCGCTCGGAGTGCCGCAGGGCACGATCAAAGCGACCGTGCTGATTGAGACGATTCTGGCGGTCTTCGAAGCCGAAGAAATCCTTTACGAGCTGCGGGACCATTCGGCCGGACTGAACTGCGGGCGCTGGGATTACATCTTCAGCTACATCAAGAAGTTACGCAACCACGCCGACTATCTGCTGCCTGACCGCGCAGACGTGACGATGACGGTGCCCTTCATGTACAACTACACCTTGCATGTGATCAAGGTTTGCCACCGGCGCGGCGCCCATGCTATGGGCGGGATGGCGGCGCAAATCCCCATCCGCAACGATCCCGAGCGCAATCGTGCTGCCTTGGACAAGGTCCGCGCCGACAAGTTGCGCGAAGCCAAAGAAGGGCATGACGGCACTTGGGTGGCGCATCCGGGCCTGGTGCAGATTGCGACCGAAGTCTTCGATGAATATATGCCCGCGCCGAATCAAGTCGAGCGTCAGCGCGAAGATGTGAATGTGTCCGCAGCCGATCTCTTGACGGCTAGCGCAGGTGATATCAGCGAAGAGGGCATCCGACTCAACCTCAAGGTCGGCATCCAATATCTCGAAGCCTGGCTCGGCGGCAACGGCTGCGTGCCGCTCTACAATTTGATGGAAGACGCCGCTACCGCTGAGATCAGCCGGGCGCAGGTCTGGCAGTGGCTGCACCACAACGCGACTCTCGCAGACGGTCGTCCGCTTACGTTGGCACTATATGGCAAGTTGCTTGAAGAAGAGATGGATGCCATCAAGAATGAGGTCGGCGAGGCCCGCTTCGAGAGCGGGCACTTTCAACTGGCGATGCAGCTTTTCGACGAGATGATACGCTCTGACGATTTCAGCGAGTTTCTGACACTGCCGGCTTACCAATACCTGTAGGGGCGAATCCTGGATTCGCCCTCAATCAGCTTCCGCCCATACGTAACTACGGTGGGCCGGCAGACAATGCCAATTCCCTCATGCGTATTACTGCGTCCACAGGATCACTCGTTGGATCTGTGCCAGGAATATGATAGACTTTATTGTCCATTGGCTCGAATCGTCTGTCCTGTATTAGTATTCGACCCTCGCTTGCATGTTTGCAGCCCGTTTCTACAACCTGCGCGCGCTGCATTAGGGTTGCACGGAGACAAAGTGCCTTGCCTATCAAAAATATTACCGCGTCGCTTTTGACCAAGGCGAGCAATATCTTGCCAGTTCTTTGCGCGCTATGCCTGAGTGGCGCCGTTTCATTCCCAAGCTACGCGCAAAGTGATACGCGGCGCGTGCCCTGCAGACATGTTTACATGATGTCCTATTTCACTACGGCACATGAAGCCTTACATCTCGCCTACAGTTGCGACGGATATATTTGGGCGACAGTCAACAGCGGGCAGCCCATACTCCGCTCCCTGGTTAGTACAGGCAGCATGAGGGACCCGTCTATACTGCCCGATCCTAACAATGGCAGTTTTCACCTGATTTGGACGGATGGCTGGAACAGTACTGGCATAGGCTATGCCCATTCGGATGATCTCTTAACCTGGGACGAACAACGCCTACTGCCGCTCATGGCTGAGGTGGAACACACAAAGAATATGTGGGCGCCTGAGATATTCTTTGACGAGCAGGCCGGCGAATTCCGCCTGATTTGGTCGTCGACTGTGCATGATACGGAAGTTCAGCGTTTTCTAAACGCCTGGAATCATCGCATCTGGACGGCGACCACAACTGACTTCCGCACCTTTTCAAAGCCGGAAACATTCTTCGATCCTGGCTATCCCGTCATTGACGCCAACCTAACTTATCACGATGGAAATTACGTGTTGATCTATAAGGACGAGCGAGGCGACAACAAGCACGGTACAGATAACAAAGCCATGCGCGTCGCTTCGGCTGAGGCGATTACCGGACCATTTGAAATTGAGGATGGGTTCGTCACCGCCCATTTGACCGAAGGACCGACGGTATTCCCGGTCGCGGATCAGTGGCTGATGTTTTATGACCATTTCATGGACGGACATTTCGGCGCGTCGATTAGCGCCGATCTCTACCAGTGGGAGGTGGTCACCGACCAAATCGTTTTTCCGCCACGCCCCCGGCATGCCACGGTGTTCAGAGTACCATTCGCGACATTTGAACGGATCTACGCCCATTGGAGTTAACCGAGCTCCCTACAGCGGCTGCGGGTCACGGCCCAAAAAGCTGCCAAGGACACCAGCACCATCACCACAATCACCAGCAGTCCGCTGTCATAGCTGCCGCTCTCATCGCGCAGCCTGCCCACCAGCCAAGGACCAAACGCCGCGCCAAGACCAGAGACACCGCCAACCAGCCCATTGATCAGTCCCAGACCCTGACGCTGAAACACGTCGCTCGCCAGCGCCGTTGTCTGGCTGCTGCGCGCTCCTTCGCCCATGCCGAACAGAAGCGCATACAGAATCAATGCGAAGGGGATATCACCGGCGCGCAACAAGAGCAGCATCCCCACCGCGCCGATTAATCCAGCCGCGCCAATCGTAAAGGCGACCGCACGTCCGAAGCGATCCGATACCCAGCCCAGGGCGATGAAGAAGCCACTGGTAAGGAAACCTGCCAAACTAACCACATTGGCAGCCGTCGCCCGCGCGACGCCGACCGACTCCATATAGGCGATTTGATGCACCGTCAGGCTGCGCACCGGTCCCATGGTCGTCAGCGCAACGATCATCAGCACCCAAAATACTGGATTGCGAAAGAGTTGCCGCCAGTCAAGCTTGGGCGCCGATCCCCGCGAGTCATGACGGCCCGGATGTGGCGGTTTGCGCAAGCCGATCACCATCAGCGGCAATAGGACAAACAGGCAAAGCAGGGACAGAACCAGATAGGCATTGCGCCAGCCAAACAGTTCGATCAACTGGTTCGCCAGCGGCACAAAGAGAAGCGAACCCAGCCCGGTACCCGCAAAGGCGATGCCCAGTGCGCGACCACGCCGCGCCGGAGTCGTCCAGCCCGCTACGATTGACGCCACCGGACCCAAGCCGGTGATCCCCACACCACAACCGACTATCACGCCGTAAGACAACAGCAGATCTTCCAAGGAAGACGCCCGACTGCTCAGCCAGAGTCCGCCCGCCATCAAGATTACGCCAAGTCCAAAGACGGGGCGCGGTCCGTAGCGGTCGAGCGCGATACCAGACAGCGGCGCGGCCAAAGCAAAGGTCAACATATTGAGGCTGAAGATCGCCGCTGACGCCTCGTTGCTCCAGCCCTCGGCGAGGACGAACTCGGCGAAAAAGACGGAAAACGATAAACGAATGCCGAAGATAATGAAGACGGACAGCGAACAGACGATGACGATGCGCGCGGCGCTGCGGACCGATATCTCGGCGCTTTGGGCCATCAGGCTAATGGTTGTGAATTCAGATGTGAACGCAACACCGGCATCGTTGAATTCGCCGCCGGCATCACCCCAATCCGCGCTTCACCTGGCAAGGTCTCCAGCGCGCGGTCAATCGCCATCTGCAAGTCAAGCGCCGGATGCAGCAGAAGTCCTCGCACAAAATCTGCATCGAGGTCGGAGACGAGCGTGGTATGAATCCGCGAGGCATCGCGCGAGACTTGAAAGGCTTTGTGTCGCCCGACCTGAAAACCGTCTTCCGCGAATCGCTCGAAGACATCCTTATGCGTTCGAATACGCGGATTCATCACCCAAGTCTCATAGTCGATATTGCCACTGCCTTCGGGACAGGCGGCGCAGAGGATCATCTTGCCACCGTATCTTGTCACGGCGGCGGCATGTGCCATGCCCTTCTGCGATTGATAAATGTTGATGTCCTTGGGATGCCCGCCCGGCGAGACGATCATCAGGTCGAAGGGCGCGTCAACCGGCACTTGATACAGCGCCCGTACATCGGGCATACCCGCTTGGATAACGGCGTAGGGATCACCCGCGTAGGCCTTGATGATCCGCTTGTCGCGATTGAGAATGGCGTTGACGGCGAAATCGATGCCGATCAGCCTGCCGATTTCTTCTACATCCTGCCGTGCAGGGTTCCGCTCGAATTCGCCCAGCATAGCACCGGGCTCGCGCATCATGGCGTGATTATGATTGATCGTCTCGCTACCGGCCAAGCCAATGGCGGCACTTTTGACCCCGCCCGAGAAGCCCTGAAACTGATGCGGCTCGATGTTACCGATCACAATACGGTAATCCGCATCCATATAGTGGCTGCTGATGAATATCGGCGTCCCGCGCCCGCTGTCGCCAAGGAAGGTTAGATTCGTCTTGTCAGTGGCATCGTGGCAGATGACGCGATAGGCACCAAGGATCTCAGGCGGCAGGATCGCGCCGTACTCCGCCGGCTCCATGCTCGGATGTGTACCGGTCGCGATGATGAAAAGCACATCTTCGTCGCGTACGCCCGCGTGACGCATGCCCTGCAGCACCGGTGGCAGCAGATGTGCATGCGGGACAGGTCGCGTCTTGTCGTTGATGGCGATGGCGACCGTCTGACCGGCGCGCGGTGGCGTAACATCACCCAGCGGATTATAGACCGCGTCTCTGACCAATGCGGCCGGATCCTCCGCAGCCGTCTGCGATCTAGGCATGACGTAATCGACTGCGAAGTCATCTGGCAACTCGGCGGTGAGGTGGCGGTTTCCGTAGGGGATTTCTATTTTCATAGTCTTGTCCTGTCGCTATGAATAACAAAGAAACGGGCGAACCATCGGCTCGCCCCTACAGATAGCATTGATTGCGAACGGCCCATCGCCCGCGCCAAACGGCAAACGGCAAACTAAATGCTCGGACCCACCCGATGAATGGCGAAGCTATTATTGTCACGCAGCGCTTCGGACTTCGTCAGATAGCCGTTGCAGACGCGCTCGACCTCGTCGTAGACGATCTGCCCCGCCTCCGCCAGCGTGATCTCATCCAGGAATACACTGCTCACATCGACATCAACCGTATCGCGCATCAGCTCAAAGGACTGACGATTGCCCGTCACCTTGATGGTCGGCATGATCGGATGATTCGAGGTGTGTCCGCCGCCCGTGCAGAAGGTGAGCACTTGGCAGCCGGCCGCCGCCATACTGCTGATGCTCTCCGCGCCCATGCCCGGTCCATACATCACGTAATTGCCCGGCTCAATCTTGGTCGGCGCTTCGGCGATCTCCAAATACTCGACGATTGGACTGTCGCCGATCTTCTTCACCGCGCCCATTGATTTCTCTTCGATCGTGGTCAAACCGCCGGCCATGTTGTCACCGGTAGGCTGTGAGCCTCGGATATTCTCGCCACTGGCTAGCGCGCGCCCTTCCATGTGCTGTACGCCGGCCATGATCGCCTGCGCCACCGCCGGGCTGGTCGCCTTCTCGGTCAGCCAGTTCTCGCAGCCCATCCATTCGGTGCATTCCGCCATCAGCATGCGCCCGCCCTGCGCGATCAGAATCTCGCCGGCCAGCCCGTTGGCAGGATTACTCGCCAAACCGGATGTGGTATCCGACGTGCCGCACTCGGTGCCGAAGAGGATCTTGCTCATCGGCGCCGCCTCGCGCGTGTACAGGCTGATCTGCCGCGCGAAATCTTGCGCGTAGCGGGTTGCCTTTTCCACCGCGCTGATGAAGCCGCCATCGCCGCGGATATTGACGGTGGCGATCGGCTTGCCGGTTGGCGCGATATCATTGGCGAGGTCTTCGGCGGTCATGCCTTCTTCCTTGAAGTGATCGATAATCACGACCGCGCCGACGTTGGGGTTCATTGCCGTGCCGGCGAGATAGCGCCGCGTCACCCGCAAATCCGGCGCCACCTGACAGCGCCCGTTGGCGTGCGTGATGGGCACAGCGCCGTGGATCGTGTCGGCAACGCGTTCGCAGACGCCGTTGGCATAGACCGTGCCCGATAGAATCAGCAGATGATTACGAATCCCGACATCGCCATTTGGGCGGTGATATCCCATGAATCTTGACATAGTTTTGTTCTCCTGACTGTTGTTGTTACTCTGCTTGAACAGCAGCGCGCTCGGCGAGATCGCCGCGACCACGATTGCTCTCGACATTATGCGTATGCACATGATCGCCCGCTTTGATATCACAGCTGGCCGAACCGATGCTTAAGCCGTATTTGAGCACGATATCGTCCTCGGCGATATCCATCAGCGCGATTTTGTGCCCATAGGCGATATCGGCCAGCGCAATCACTTCGAGATCGCTGCGCTCGCCGTTGCAACCAACGTGATCGCCGACTTGTATCGATTCAAGCACGGCCGTACCCACGTTGTCGGTAGCGTAGACCACGAATACTTTTTTCATGTTTTGCCTTTCTGCGAATGCGCGACTGAGCGCACAACCTAAACCTAATTTTCCGCGAACAGCTTCTCCCCAATGCCTTGGGGGACTGAGGGGGTTGTCAAACTGCGACCGATAGTCCGCGAACTCTGACACCAGATCATCAAGGATTGAACGCCCGCTGTCAATATCCGTGACCATCGGATCGTGCAAGAGCGCCTGCAGCGCCTGCCTCCACCTGCGAAAGCAGATGCGTTGTCCTTACTGAATTGAAAGAAAGATCGCAGCCATAGCGACCGCCCTGCGAGCGTCATCTGCCCATCACAGACGCAGCACGGGCAAACCTAAGATTCCCGCCAGCGACTCTAGAACCGCTTGATGGTCGCCGTAGGTGATGGAGATGTGATGCTCCAATCCTTCGCGCATGATCGTATCCATCACCGCCGCCGCGCCGGAATCAAAACGTATTTTGCCACTCGTTCCCGTAAACGCGGGAGGCGCCTTCAGCATCTCACCGCCGCCGATCACAAGGCGAAATTCACCTGTAGCTTCGCTCAAGCGCGCGATCGTGACGCGCCCAGGCTTCAGCGGAAATTGCATCAAGAGCGGCTTCTGCCGGTTGGAGTGGATGGTCGCTTGCGGCTGCGCATCGGGGTCGGCCATCGACAGCGGCGCCAAGCCACAATGCCAGAGCACGGCTTCATCAGCTTCGACATCAAATGAGACCAAATCGCTGCCGAATGCCGGCTCGCGACTAATCCACTGCAATATGAGCTGCGTGATGGTACCGTTGACATCCGCTTCGCAACTGCAGGGCGTCAAGGCGTCAGTGAGCAGTGACATCGCGCCACAAGCGGAACAGCCCAAATCGGTGAAGAACTCGGGCCAACAGCGCACCGCCATCCCGCTCAGATTCTCATCGCGAACCAGCTCATCAAGCGCGGTGTAGACGCCAAGCGAACCCTTCGTCGCCGCCTGATCCATGTCGGCGAAACCGGCGAGGCGCGTACTGAGTCCATCGGCAACCATCGCCACCTTCGCCGAATCGGCTTGTCTGGCGCGCTGGAAAAACGGCTCAAGTTCAAACTGCGCCACCTCAACGCCCAACTGCGACTGCAGCGCTTCGTGATTGACCAGGCAGGTATCAAAGCCGTCCGGATTCTCGCCCAGGCGGCCGATGCGCGTACCCGCAAGTCGTCTCTTAACCGCGGCGGCCACCGCAAACTTCCGCAGTTTCTCCTGCGCGGCGGCGTCATCAGGCGCAGCATAAATGAAATCGTAGCGGATACCCGCCCGCCGTAATCCATGTCCCGCCAGATTGATGCCGCAGAAAGAATTAATGCGCAAGCGACCGCCGACCTGCTCCTCCGGCAGCGCCCACATCAGCAGCGGCGTCACTTTAAGCGCCTGCGCCAATTGCAGGACCATGGTGCTGTCGGCAAATGAAGCCTGCAGCATGAGGATCATATCGATCTCGGCGGACGCCAATTCGGCAATGCGGGCGTCGATGGCAGCGCCATCCATGATCAAGTCTTGTGAGCCGAAGATTGTGAAGCCGGCTTGACCGATGGCCTCGTAGACCTTTGCTGTCTCTTGCCGCGCCAGATCGAGATCAAATGTCGGGCGGGCGATGGGCACAAAGCCGATGCGGATGTGTGCTGGGTTCATGTTTTACCCGTCGTGTCTCTTTTTTTCAGGCGCCTGTTCTACTTGCTTTGGCGTCGCCAAAGATCTGAATATTATGCGGGCGACCCAATGGGTCGCCCCTACAAAACCTTTGTGTTCTTCGTGTCTTTGTGGTGACAAAATCTCTGTGCCTCTGTGCCTCTGCGGTAAAGAATCTCACGACAAATTCAACACCATCAGCCGAAGTTCCGTCATATCCTCAATCGCGTACTTGATGCCCTCGCGCCCGTAACCCGATGCCTTGACGCCACCGTAAGGCATGTGATCGACGCGGAAGGTCGAGACGCTGTTGATGTGCAAACCACCGACTTCAACCCGCTCCCAGGCATCCATGATGCGCTTGACATCGTTGGTAAAGACACCCGCTTGCAAGCCGTAGGGGCTGTCGTTGATGATCGTCACGGCATCGTCCCAGCTTTCGTAGGGACTGACGGTCACCACCGGCGCGAAGACTTCGTCGCAATTGACGCGCATGTCGGGCGCTGTTTCGGTCATCACTGTCGGCGGGAACATAGTCCCGACCCGCTCGCCGCCGACCAGTACGGAGGCGCCCGCTTTCTGCGCCTCGTGTATCCAGTTTTCCGCCCGTTCTGCATCGCGGAGACTGATCATCGGCCCGATATCCACAGCCGGATCGCGCGGGTCACCGACTTTCTGAGCCTTGACTTGGTCGACGAAGAGATCGGTGAACTCCTCGAAGACATCGCGCTGGATCAGCAGGCGCTGCACCGAGATGCAATTCTGCCCGGCGTTGGCGAAGGCGCCCGCCGCCGCTTGACCCGCCGCATCTGCCAGGTTCGCGTCGCCGTGCACGATGACGCCGGCGTTGCCGCCCAATTCCAGCGTGACCTTCTTTTGGCCGGCTTTGCTCTTCAGCATCCAGCCGACCGAGCCGCTGCCAGTAAAGCTGATCATGGCGATGCGCGGGTCGATCACCATCATCTCCGTGTCCGGTCCCCAGGCGTTGAGCATGCTATATGCCTGCGGCGGGAAACCGGCTTCCAGCACGATCTCCGCCAGGATCACGCTCGAAAGCGGTGTCTTTTCCGCCGGCTTGATGATGATAGGGTTGCCGGCGGCGATAGCGGGACCGATCTTGTGACAGGCCAGATTGACCGGATAGTTGAAAGGCGTGATGCCCAACACGGCGCCGACGGGCGTGCGGCGCGTAAAGCCATGCCGATTTTCGCCGGCCGCCGTCCAGTCAATGCTGAAGACCTCGCCCTCAATCCGCCGCGCTTCTTCACTTGAGACCTTGAGCGTCTCCAGCGCGCGGGTCGTTTCGCCGACCGCCGTCTTGTGGTTCTTGCCACCTTCGAGGATCATCGTCTCGACAACCTCGTCGAAGCGTTCGCGCAGCAGGCGGACCATGTTCAATAATATTTCGGAACGCCTGTGGCTTGGCAGCTTGCGCGTGATCTCGAAGCCGATGACCGCCGCCGCCATGGCATCATCCATATCAGCGATGCTCGCCATCGACACCGCGCCGACCACGCTGCCATCATACGGAAAGCGGACCTCCATGACATCGTCACTGCCGCGCCATTCGCCACCGATGAGGTTCTTAGATACCATCAGATTTCCTTTCCAGCAGACCGCAAATTGATCCCGAAAGTGGGCTGAGTATACCAGCTAGAGGGCGATTGCTTTACCGCAGGTTAGGCTCTGCCTCGCTGGGCATGGGCAGGAAAGCTGGTGGCGTACATAGGAGACCCATTTGTTGCCCGTCACTTTACGAATACGCCGGCAGGTAGTCCCCGTGCGCTTCGATCAGTTCATCCACCATCGACCAGATCTCATCCAGCGTCAGCTCCGCCGCCGTATGCGGATCGAGCATCGCCGCATGATAGATATGCTCGCGCTTGCCGGTCAGCGCCGCCTCGACCGTCAACGACTGCACATTGATATTCGTCTGCATCAGCGCGGCCAAATGGGGCGGGATGGCGCCGACCCGCGTCGGCTGTATGCCATTGGCATCGACCAAACAGGGCACCTCGACGCAGCAGCCCGCCGGCAGATTATCGATGACGCCATCGTTGGGCACATTGCCGTAAATCGTACGCGCCGCGCCGGTCTCCATGCTGTGGATGATAAGCGAGCCGTATTCGACGCTGCGATGCACCTCATTCAAGTTCGTGATGTTATGCACCGTCCAGCCTTTGTGCATCGGATGCACATCGCGCAGGGCGTCCATGATCTCCTCTTCCGTGGGAATGCGCCCTTGTTCTTCCGCTTGCTCTAACAGCCGCCAGCTGATGATGCCCGCTTTGCAGCGCTCGATGTATTCGTCCAGCGGGATGTTGAATTGGTCAATCAAGTCTGAGTCGCCATCCTTGATAAACCAGGGCACGTATTCGCTGAAATGTTCGCTTGATTCGGTGACGAAATAACCCAGCCGCTTGAGCATCTCGTAGCGCACGCGGTTGGTCGGCGGCACGCGCCCTTCTTGATGGACGCGATGCAAAAGCGGGTAGAGGTCTTCGCCCGTCTCCCGCCGTTCAAACTTGAGATAGAAGGCCATGTGATTGATGCCGGCAACCAGGTAATTGATGTCGTCAAAGGGAATGCCGATATCGCGCGAGAGCTCATGCGCCGTGCCGGGTACGCTGTGGCACAGGCCAACTGTGCGAATATCGGTCGCGCGGCTGAGGGCCCATTGGTTCATGCACATCGGGTTGGCGTAGTTGATCAGCAGCGCCTGCGGGCAAATCGCTTCCATATCGCGCGCGATATCGATCAGTACCGGCATCGTTCGCAAGCCGCGCATGATGCCGCCGATGCCGAGCGTGTCGGCGATCGTCTGCCGCAGGCCATACTTCTTGGGTATCTCAAAATCGATAACCGTGGCCGGCTCATATCCCCCGACCTGGATCATACAGATCACATAATCCGCGCCGACCAAGGCCGCGCGCCGGTCGGTGGTGACTTCCACTTTCGGATCGTTGCCAAGGGCCTTGATAACATGGCCCGCGACTTGCTCAGACTGCTTGAGACGCTTGGGGTCAATATCCATCAGGCAGATGGTGGCATCCGCCAGCTCGGGGTAGCTCCAGATATCGCCCATCAAATTCTTGGCGAATACCGTGCTGCCGGCGCCGATGAAGGTTACTTTGGTCATGCGTCGCCCTTTCGCGAGCTCACGTTCAAATCGCCTCGATTTAACCACAGAGCAACCCAGCCTTGTAAGGGCGAGCTATAGCCCAGCATCACTTTCACAAGGTATACTTGCGCCATGCTCAGTTACCCCGAACTCACAGTCATCGGCATAATTGTCGTCTTGCTCGCCCTGATCGCCTTTACGCGGCTGCGCATCGATGTTATCGCCTTGCTCGTCCTGCTAATGGTCGTGCTGACGCAGCTAGTGCCTGCCAGCGACGCCCTTTCCGGCTTTAGCAGCTCGGTGGTCATCACCATTCTAGGCTTGCTCGTGATCACCCGTGGTTTGGAGCAGACGGGCGTCATGCATTGGGTGGCGCGGCGGCTACAAGCCTATGGTCGCGGCTCCGAGTCAAAGCTGATTGCCTTAGTCATGTCGGCGGGGGCGGCTGTTTCCTTGCTAATGAACAATGTGGCGGCGGGAGCGGTCCTGCTGCCGGCAGTCCTGAAGGTATCGCGCGACGGCGGCGTCGCCGCCTCAAAGCTTATGATCCCACTCGCGTTTGGCGTAACTGTCGGCGGAATGGCGACCTATTTCACAACTGCAAATATTTTGATGAGCGAGCTGCTGATTGCGCAAGGCATCGCTGGCTTAGGGATGTTGGATTTCATGCCGGTGGGAGGCATGATTGTGGCGGCGGGTATGCTTTACATGCTTTTGTTCGGCCGACGCATGCTGCCCGATCGCGCCTCGCTGACCCAATCCTTCCATCAAATTGACCTGCACGATACCTATGAATTGGCGGATCGGATGTGGCTGGTCCGCGTCATGCCTGGTTCCCGCCTCGCTCACCAAACCGTGCAGGAAAGCGATATCAATGCCGAGCTGGGTTTGACGGTGGCGGCGGTATGGCGCGGGCGAGAGACGATCACCATTCCCAAATCGACTCAAGTGATTAACCCGGCCGATGAGCTGTTGATAGTCGGGCACGAAAAGCGAGTCCGGCAGCTGTTGGATTGGGGCGTCGAAGAAGTCGAATTAATCGAGCGTAGCGCGCACGCCGCAGTAGACGAGTTGCCGATTGAGCCCATTGAGATAATGATTGCGCCGCGCTCAAATGCCATCGGCAAGACGCTCTCGAAAATGAAACTTAACCGAGACGCGGGCTTGTTGGCGATGGCGCTATGGCGCGACGGGCAGAGCTTCCACACCGACGTCCGCAAGATGCCGCTTCAAGTCGGCGATGCGATTCTGGTCGTGGGACAATCCTCAGATATTCAAAATCTGTCGCACAACAGCAATTTCATCTTGCCGGCCGGCGAATACTCAACGCAAGCCATTGAAAGCCGTAAAGCGCCCTACGCCGTAGCCATCACCGCCATAGTCTTGGCGCTCTCCTTCCTGAAAATTGTGCCCTTGCCCATTGCCATGCTGGCGGGAGCGACTGCCATGGTGCTCACGCGCTGCCTGAGGATGGAGCAGTTCTACACGGCGGTGGACTGGCGGACAATCTTTTTGGTAGCTGGCATGCTGCCACTCAGTCTTGCCATCACCGAGACCGGCTTGGCTGACCGCGTCGGCGCGTTCTTGGAACTGAGCCTTACGAGCGCCAGCCCGCTTATGTTGTTTGCGGTCATCGCCCTCCTAACGATGCTGGTAGTCCAGGTCATCGGCGGGCAAGTAACGCCGCTGCTGGTTGGTCCAATCGCCATCAAGGCCGCGCTACAAATGGGCATTGACCCGCGCGCAATGGCGCTGGCGGTTGCCATGGCTTGCTCGCTGGCATTCATCACGCCAATATCCCATCCGGTGAATATTTTGATGATGGGACCGGGCGGCTACAAGTTCAGCGACTTTTCCAAAATAGGCGCGGGCATGACTGTTGTCACGCTGTTGACGATGCTGTTGGGTCTGGCGCTGATTTGGGGGGTTTAGGCTGGGAGTGGCTGCAGGTTCTCGAGCTGAGTTAGCCAGTTATCGAAGAGGGGGCATTCATAGCGGATTTTCTCCAATGTCAATGCCTTAGCGACGCGTTCGCCCATTTGAACCTTTCTGTATCTTGGAACCAGCTCTTGGATTCGTTTGCTAGGTGCTGTCAGCGGGCTATCGTCTATGTGCTCTGGAGTCTCAAATTCATTTCGAATTCTGGAAAGACACTCCGAGCGGTCTTCTCTGCCCAATTCAATCGCCAACCGATTTGGATCGCTGAACAACAAACCCTCAAATTCATGCATCTGTACATAGGGAATGAATCGCCGCAAAGGTTCGCAGTCAATAGTATGTCCCAATTGCTCGACCAATTCTCCGCAGATTGTCTCAGATTTCTCGGAGAGTACGTGCTTTCTCGATGCTAGTCTCTTTCCAGGGAAATCTGAAGGCAGTCCATAATAGTCGATCAACGAAGTGCAGTAAGCAGTTCTGTTGTTGTACAACTGAGCACGAATTGTCGGAAGAAGTCTGTCTAGAGCAACGTTGCCGCCTTTGCGTCGGCGTCCGATTTGGATTGGATATAGGAATATGCCTTTTGTCCCCAACTCGGGAGCAATCACGTTCTTGACAACCGTGCTCTCTGTCCTGCCTTCACATATGATATAGACCTGTGTCACTAGGGCAGGCCCCCGCCGAGAACATTCTTGTCCCACAATTCGCCGACGGAGAAATCTTGCAGCCAAACATCGAAATCAGACTCCTTGAGGCGGTTGAAGACCGAAACGCCATCGCGCAATTCGACGACGATCAAATCGTCAACCGAGAACTCGTCAAGAAGTTGGGGGGATTGCGTCGCCACGATGACTTGCATCCGCTCTGACGCAGAACTCAACAGACTACCGAGCAAGCTGATTGCGTAGGGGTGCAGACCTAGCTCGGGCTCGTCTATGATAATCGTAGAAGGCGGATCGGGCTGCATGAGCGCTGTGACCAAGCAGATGAATCGAAGCGAGCCGTCCGAAAGCTGGCTCGGAATAAACTGATAATCAAAATCCTTGTGCCGCCACTTGAGCATGATGCTGTTTGAATTTAGTGGTTCTCGGTCCAGGACAAAGTCATTGAAGAAAGGGATAGCGAGTCGAACAGTCTCCACAATCTCGTTATAGGTTTCTTCATGACCATGCTTGAGCATGTATAAGTATGCCGCCAGATTGCTGGCGTCGCTTCGCAACAACTGATTATCATGCAATTGGCCCGTAAGCTTTACACGCGCACTGTTGCTCGTATCGTCCAAGTGATAGGTGCGTACATCAGATATCGACGAATAGAAGTTCCTAACAGAAGGATCGTCATTCCTTGAAGCAAGTGGCAAGCAGATAGATTCCAAGTGACCGCCTGAGGTAGTATGATAGAGTCTCGGGTCTCCGTCAACGATTCGTAGACTATCTCTTATGAAGACAAAGCGATCATCGTCAGTATGTTCAAGCGTGAACTCGTAAAAGCTCTCACTAATTGTGATCTTGGACGACATCTGCGGCGTCTGATTTGCGCCAAACGTTAGGACACGAGATGCTCCACCGCGCTTGCCAACCCAAACTTGTAAACGTTCCTCCGCCATTTCTCGTAGCATTTGAAAATACGACACCAGATTACTTTTCCCGGCGCCATTGGGACCAATGAGCACATTCAGTTGACCCAACTCTAATTCCACATTCTGGAGGGACTTGAAGCCCTTGATGGTCAGCTTGTCTATCGGTCGCTTCTCAACCACAGCCATTTACCTGACACTTTCCAGTCTTGCCAATAACGCCTATCTTACCATGCCTGTGCTTGCACAAGATAACTGGACAAAACTGTCTACGCGCCTATATTTGTTATGCGACTTACAGTAAAATATTGGAAGTGAATTTTTTCATCGCAGGCAGCCCACGCACTCGGTGAAACGCATCCCTATGGCAGCTAGTCCCTCATCAGCCCAACACTCACAGGCGCGCGATGTGAGCGGAGCCCGCGGTTTTCTCCTGAGAGGCGCCATCCTGATCGTGGTCGTCGCCATTTTCATGTCGATCGGCAATGTCAATATCGGCGCTATCGGCCAGGGACTGGGATATGCGCTGGCCGGTGTCACGGTGTATCTGACCTACCGCGTTCTGGGCTTCGTCGATCTGACCGTGGATGGCGCCTTTCCCATCGGTGGCGCCGTCTGCGCCGTGCTCATCGTCAGCGGACAATCCCCCGAGGTGGCGATTATAGCCGCCTTTGTCGCCGGCGCGCTGACCGGCTTGGCGACCGCCTTGATCGACATCATATTCAGGATCGAAGGTTTGCTGGCGAGCATCATCGTCATCACCGGCGCATATACCGTCACGCTGCATATCATGGGTGGCAGGAGCAACGTCCCATTGCTCGGCGAGGAAACAATTATCAGCCGACTCTCCAAAGAATGGCGTGCCCGGTTAATCGAACAGTTCGGCGATTCGATGCGCCGCCAATCGACCAATCTGCTGGAAATCTTGCTCTTTGCTGTGATCGTCATCATCGTGCTGGCCCTTCTCTACTGGTTCTTGCGTACTGAAATCGGTCTCGCGATTCGCGCCAGTGGCAAGAATCCGCAGATGGTTCGCGCGACCGGCTTGAATCACAACTTGATGATCGCGATCGCCTTGATGGTGGCTAACGGTTTGGCCGGCATCGCCGGTTCACTAGTGGTGCAGCAATTCGGCTTTGCTGATGTCAGCCTCGGTTTCGGCTTGATTGTTCGTGGCTTGGCGGCGGTGATCATCGGCGAGGTGCTGCTGCGTCCGCGCAGCGTCGGTCAAATGCTGATTGCGGCCGTCGCCGGCATGTTGGTATTCGATATATCACGCGCCTGGATCTTCAGCGCCCTGGATTTGCCAACGACCGATATCCAGTTTGTCAGCGCGCTGGTCGTATTGGCAGCGCTGGGCACGCCGCGCGTTTACGATCGCTGGAAAACATATCGACAGAGGCACAGCGCATAGGTGGATTATGCTCTCGCTTGACAACGTGTCCGTGACTTTTAACGCCGGTACGCCAAACGAAGTTCGTGCGCTGCAGGATTTTTCACTCTTTGTTGAAGATGGCGAGTTTATCACCGTGATCGGCGCGAATGGCGCCGGCAAGAGTACCCTCTTCAACGTGATCTCCGGCGCCGCAACAGCGGATAACGGCAAGATTCATCTGGACGGAGAGGACATCACTTACTGGCCCGAATACCGCCGCTCACATGATATCGGACGGGTGTTTCAGGATCCGCGTTTGGGGACTTGTCCCGGATTGACTATCCGCGAGAATCTATCGCTGGCAGCGATACATGGCAGGCAAGCGAGCCTGCGGCGGGATGTCAAAAAAGCGCAGCAAGACTGGTTTATCGATCAACTGGAACACGAGCATCTGGGCTTGGAATATCGCTTGGACGCTGATGTCGCCTTGCTCAGTGGCGGTCAGCGGCAGGCGATCACTCTGGTTATGGCGACTCTGATCAAACCTAAACTGCTGCTGCTCGACGAACATACGGCGGCGCTCGATCCCAATGCGGGCGAGCAGGTCATCGCGCTGACGAAGGAACTGGCGGACGCGCATGATCTTGCGGTTGTCATGATCACCCATAGTATGCAGCAAGCTTGTATGCTTGGTGATCGGGTTATCATGATGAATCTTGGCAACATTGAGTTCGATATCTCCGGTCCGGAGCGGGAAAACCTGACACCGGCCGATCTCATCAACCGCTTCCACTCGCTCGATACGGGCGCTGAACTGTCGGATCGGAATCTACTCAGCTAATCTTGTTTATCAACAAGAGGTTTAAGTCAATGGATATGGCTGTCGCTCGCGGCGGAGCGGCAGGCAGCGAATATAAGAACTTCTATCGAGAGTCAATTATTGTCGCCAGGATGTTGATCGGTCATCTCAATGGCTCGGTTGATATCGATACCCTTGCGATCAATAACACGCCAAGCTTCGGCGTCGCGGTGAACCTGGATGCCGCGGAAGAATAAGGCTCGTGCTCAATAGCATCAACATAACTCAAAGACTAGTAAAACAGAGGGCTGCCCTTGACGACCGCCCTCTCAAATGTGAATTTCCGGCTGTCAACTGCTTTGAAATCTAGAACATTGGTATCATCAAATGAGACTGCCTGAACCGTGTTGTACAGAGACCTGATTCATTCAATCTGACTCGGGAGGAAACTGATGTCATAAAAAGCTCTGCTGCTGTTCACTCTCTTATCACTCTTGTTCGCCGGCATTACGCTGGCGCAGGATGACGATAAACCAACCATCGCCATAATGGGTTTCGGCTGGTTTCCCTCGTTCGAGGTGACGGAAGGCGCCATCTTCGACATGCTGCAGTCTTATGGCTTTGTCAGCGCGGAAGAAAGTGCGATTCTGAAATCCCGTGAGGACCTTGAAGGCGAAAACATCAACGTATTCTGGGTGGATCCCGGGCGCGGCAGGGCGGATCTCAGCCAAGCCGTCGAAAGAGCCATCGACATGGATCCTGATGTACTGGTGACCTTATCATCCTGGCTGACACAAGCGGCCGCGAATATTACGCTGGATATGGATGATCCGCCGCCTGTTCTCTTCGCCTCAGTCAACTATCCTTATCGCTCTGGCATCGCTGACGCGCCTTGCATTAAACCAGCCCATGTAACCGGCTCGGAATCACTGACGCCGTTTGAATACGTCATGTCGTTGCTCAAGATTCAGTTTCCCGAGTTGACGATGATCGGCACCATGTTTAATTCCAGCGAAGACGGCGGTCGCTGGGGCGTTGACCGGATCACGGCTATCGCCGAGGGATACGGCATCACAGTCGAAACCGCAGGCCTTACCCAAGTGTCCGATGTCCGCGTCGCGGCCGACACCTTGATCGACAAAGGCGTGCAAGCCTTCGTCCTGCCCTAGGATCACCTGACGTCTCAGGGGCTGCCAATCATTGCGATCGCCGCCAATGAAGCTGGCATACCCGTCTTCCATCCGAGCATTGGCGCGATCTATTATGGAGCCACCGTCGGCGCCGGCTTCTATCTCTATTACGAAGATGGCGTCACAATTGGTCGTATGCTGGTCGCCTATCTAAATGGCGAACTGGATATTGAGCGGACGGCGATCAGCCAGCAGAGCAGCCAGGGACTCGGCGTCAATCTCGATGCGGCATTTGTGCAAGGCGTTGAAATGGCTCCTGAAATCATGTCCCAGGTCGATGTTGTGATAGAAGGCGGCGAGTTGGCGGAAGTGTCACCGGAAGTGCAACTGGTATTGGCACAGCGCGGCGTACTCGTGCCGAAGGAAGATCGGCTGGAAGATGACCGCGCCTTCCTGGCCGCGCTACACTGTACGCCGGAGCGTATCGCCGAAGAACAAGCGCCAGTTGATGCAAGGGCGGCGGAAGAAGACGAGGACTAAATGATTGACGGTGGCGTGGCCCGCTACTCGACTCGGTTGGAAGCCGCAATTGCCGAAATCTCCCAGCTTCGTGCAGTTGACAGGAGCCAAGCAGGCGACCAGGCATATCTGGATAGCCTCCAGTGTACGCCGGAGATGATCGCCGAGCAGCAAGCTGAATTGGATGCCCTGGACGACTAAGCTGCGCAATCAAGCTGGCAAAGCGAGCAGAGGGCGGTTGATGACAATCGCCCTCTTTTGATTTAGCGACGCCAGTGTTAGATTGATGGCCGGATGAGTCCTGCATCAATCGAAAGGGTTGTCAATGCAAGTTGCGCGACTTCACGGACCGAAAGACATCCGCATCGCCGGCGAACCGGAACCGCCACCGCCCGGACCCGGCGAGGTCATGCTCAATATCAAGACGGTCGGGCTCTGCGGCAGCGACCTGCACATGTACGAGACTGGTCGCATCGGTTACACCATCGCCAGCGAACCCTTCGTCCTCGGTCACGAGTTCATGGGCGTGGTCGCCGCGGTCGGACCCGATGCGCTTGACGGGATGCATCAGCCTCTGCGGGTCGGCCAGCGCGTCGCCGTAGAGCCGGCCGTGCCCTGCTGGCGCTGTGAACTTTGCGAGAACGGGCACCCCAATCTCTGCCCCAATCACTATTTCTACGGACTCTTCCCCGAAGATGGCGCACTGCGCCAACGGATGAATGTTAGCGCGCGCAATTGTTTCCCCATGCCGGAGGGGCTCAGCGATGACGTGGGACCACTGCTGGAAACGCTGGGCGTCGCCATCCATGCGATAGACCTCAGCAAAATCCGTATCGCCAGCAGCGTGGCCGTACTCGGCGCCGGTCCGGTCGGCCTGCTAATCACTCGCTTGGCGAAGCTGGCGGGCGCCGCCCAGATCTTCGCCTTTGACAAATATGACTGGCGCGTGCGCAAAGCACAGGGCTGGGGCGCGACGCACACTTACAAGGTCGACGATTGCGACCCGGTCGACGCGGTGATGGACTTGACCGGCGGACGCGGCGTCGATGTGGCAATCGAAGCTGCCTGGGCTGATCACTCGGTGCAGCAGGCGGCTGATATGGCGCGCTTTGGCGGGCGGCTGGTGCTGGTCGGCATTCCGCCGGATGACAAGCTGCAAATCAAGCATTCGGTGGCGCGGCGCAAGGGCCTCACGATTATCATGTCGCGGCGCATGAAGCATACCTATCCGCGCGCGATTGAGCTGGCGACATCCGGCGCGGTCAAGCTCGAGGACCTGGTATCGCACCGCTACGACCTTACGCAGGCCGCGCAGGCATACGCCAGCAACGCCGCCTACGAGCAAGGCATCAACAAGGTGATTCTGCGGGTGGGCTAACTCAGAACGCGATCACGTGCGATACAGCTTCAACTCCCATCCTCTCACAACGTGAATATGTAGGGGCGACTCTTGAGTCGCCCGCACGGGCGCTCCTACAAGTTTCGAAACAGTCGCGGATGGCGAGGTAGGGCAACAATAGTCGACGTTCGCAAATTAGGCCGGTTTACATTATGATTAAGCTACGACGCGGGCAGGAGGCAGCGCATGCACATTGAAGGCAGCTATGACTTTGAATTCGAGCGCGAGCTGGTCTGGGACGTGCTGATGGATATCGATGTCCTCGGCAGCATCATCCCCGGCTCGAAGGGTTTGCAAGAAATCGGCGAGAACAAATACCAGAGCAAACTTGCCGTGCGCGTTGGACCCGTCAACGGCAAATTCGAGGCAAACTTCGAACTGGCCGATATGATTGCGCCGGAGAGTTACCGCCTGTTGGTCGCGGGCAAAGGCCCGGCCGGGCACGTCACCGGCGAAGGCACGATCCGCCTGGAACAAGCGGACGGCGGGACGGTCATGCATTACGCCGGCGACGCCCGCATCGGCGGCAAGATCGCGGCGGTTGGGCAGCGTCTGCTCGATGTGGCGGCCAAACAGATCGCCAAGCAGTCGCTGAAGAAGCTGTCAAAACAAGTCGAGGCGCGGCTGGTCGCGGGTTAGTTGACCCCTCTCCATAGCAATGGAGCGGGTCGCGCAAATGGCGGATGCCCAATGGAAAGCAAAATCTACGGCAATGCGCACAAGTCTCTCCCCATTGCGATGGCGGGAGATTTAGAGGGGGATGGACTTCGATGAACCACCCCTTTCTTCAAGCTCTCGACACGATCTACCCCGAAGAGCGCATCTTGACGCGCGATGTCCAGTTGCTGCCCTACGAATCCGACGCGCTGACCGCCTTTCACCTCAAACCGGGCGCGGTTGTCCTGCCCGAGAATGAATCCGAAATCATCGATACCGTGCGCCTGTGCCACGAAATGGCGGTGCCCTTTGTCGCGCGCGGCAGCGGAACCAGTCTCTCGGGCGGCTCGCTGCCGATCCCGGACGGACTGGTGATCGCCTTGAACCGCCTGAATCGCATCAAGAAGCTTGATCCCGAGCAGCGCATCGCTGTGGTCGAGCCCGGCGTCGTCAACCTGCACATCACGCACGCGGCGCAGCCTTATGGCTTGTATTACGCGCCCGATCCATCCAGCCAATCGATCTGCACCATCGGCGGCAATATCGCCTTCAACAGCGGTGGCGCCCACTGCTTGAAATACGGCATGACCAGCAATCATGTGCTGGGCATGAAGGTCGTGCTGGCCGATGGCACGGTGACGCAAATCGGCAGCGAAAGCATCGAGGGCGTCGGTATCGGACCAGATCTGATAGGGCTCTTCGTCGGTTCGGAAGGTCTCTTCGGCATCGCGCTCGAGATCACCGTGCGTCTCATGCCGCAGCCGGAGCTTTACCGCACGGTGCTGGCTGCCTACGATGATTTGGGACAGGCGGGCGACGCCGTATCGATGGTGGTCGCATCGGGCTTGCTGCCCGGCGCCATGGAGATCATGGACAGACTGGCGATCAAGGCGGCCGAGGCTTCGTTAAACGCCGGCTATCCCGACGCCGAGGCGCTGCTCATCGTCGAATTGGAAGGCGAGGCGCCCCAGGTCAACGCCGAATTCGAGCAGTTGCGGGCAATCATCGAAGAGTCCGGCGCCTTTGAGCTGCGCGTGGCCGAAAGCGAAGAGGAACGGACGCGCATCTGGAAAGGACGCAAGGGCGCTTTTTCCGCTGTCGGCCGCCTCAGTCCGGATTATATTGTGCAAGACGGCGTCGTGCCGCGCAGCCGTCTGGGCGAGGCGCTGGTCGCGATCGGCGCGCTAAAGCAGAAATATGGCCTGGATGTCGCCAATGTCTTCCATGCCGGCGATGGCAATCTGCATCCGCTCATCCTTTACGATGGCCGCGAAAACGGCGCGCTGGAAAAAGCCGAAGCGCTGGCCGGCGAGATCCTAACGCTCTGCATCTCGCTGGGCGGCTCGATCACCGGCGAGCATGGCATCGGCATGGAGAAACGCGAATACCTGCCGGCGATGTTCAGCGAAGAAGAAATCGACATTATGCGAGCGCTGCGGCGGTCAATCGACCCCAAAGAAATAGCCAATCGCGGCAAGATGTTCCCCGGTGGCGAAGCGCCGGCTCTCAAGCAGCAGGGCATGCACCCGCTGGAAAAACAAGGAGTCATTTCGCGCGAATGACAGGATGCCAGTTGGAGTCAGTCGCCGAGATTCAATCGCTTGTCCGCCAGGCTGAGCGGATCCACGTCCATGGCAATGGCAGCAAGTCGGCGCTGCACGCCAACGCCGCCGACGCTACCGAAGTCGATCTCTCGCAACTCAGCGGCATCATCGACTATCAGCCGAGAGAATACACGGTGTCTGTACATGGGGGCACTTCCGTTGCCGAGATTCATGCGGCGCTGCGGCAAGAGGGACAGTATCTGCCTTTTGACCCATTGCTCGCGCAATGCGCCACGATCGGCGGCACAGTAGCGGCCAATCTAGCCGGGTCGCGCCGCTTTCGTTACGGTGGCGTTCGCGACTTCATCCTGGGCGCATCAGTAGTCGATGGCCTCGGGCGGGCTTTCCGCGTCGGTGGCAAGGTGGTGAAGAACGCCGCCGGCTTCGACCTGAGCAAGTTCCTGGTTGGCAGTCTCGGACGTTACGCCATCATGACCGAATTGACCTTCAAGGTATTCCCGGATGTGCCGCATTTTCGCAGCTTGCGCTTCGACTACCAGACGCTGGACGAGGCGCTAAATGCCATCTATTTCCTCAATCGGAGTGTTTACGAATTGGATGCGCTGGACCTGGCGCCGGCCGACGGTGGCTGGTCAATTCTGGCGCGCCTCGGCGGCTTTGAGGAGACGCTGCCACAGCGCGTTGAGCGTTTTACTGCCGGCATGAAGCACGAGACCACCCCGGTCGACACCTGTCAACTGGACGATGACGCGGCACTCTGGGATCCACTGGCGGGTCTGAACGGCGACGTCTTGATAAAAGTCGTGCTGTCACCAAAACAGATTCCCGCCTTTGACGCTCTGATCGGCAACATGGCGCGGCGCTACAGCGTCGGCGGCAATCTGGCTTGGGTCGCGACCGATGATTGCGAAGCACTCGACCAAGCCCTGAAGCAGCAGGAATTGAGTGGTTTATGTTTGCGGGGTGTGGTTGATTCGGCGATTATTGGCCGGACAATCGAGAACGTGCTTGCAGCGCGGGTCAAGCAAGTGCTCGATCCGCTGAATAAACTGGTCTAGGGGATTCGCCACCAAAGCACTGCATTCACAGAACCCGAAACTCTCTGTGTCACGGTGCCTCTGTGGCCAAACGGACAAATCGTATGCGACATCAAATCGAAAGCAAAGACACTCGCGCGCCGGAGATGGCAAAGGCCATCGAGCAGTGCGTTCACTGCGGCCTCTGCCTGGCCGCTTGCCCGACCTACAATCTGCTCGGCGAAGAGATGGATTCGCCGCGTGGCCGCATCTATCTGATGAAGAACGTGCTGGAGGAGAATCTCACAGCGGAAGACGCGCAGCCCTATATTGACCGCTGCCTTGGCTGTATGGCATGTGTGCCGGCTTGCCCTTCCGGCGTCGAGTATGGCGACCTTCTGGTGGGGTACCGCGCCCTTCAGGAAAAGGAACGGGCACGCCCGCCGCTGGATGCGCTGGCGCGGAAGCTGGTCATTGAGACGCTGCCCTACCCGCAGCGTTTTCGCTTGGCAGCGGCGACGGGCAAGATTGGCAAGGCGCTGGCGCCGGCATTGCCCGAAGCTTTTGCTTCGATGCTAAGTTTGCTGCCCGACAAGTTGCCGCGCCCCTTGCCCCTGCCACCTTTTCTACCTGCGCAGGGGGAACGGCGCGGTAAAGTCGCGCTGCTGCTCGGCTGTGTGCAGCAGGCGCTCGCGCCGGAGATCAGCTACGCGACGGCGCATGTCTTGGCGGCGAACGGCGTCGAGGTGCATATCCCGACCGCTCAAGGCTGCTGCGGCTCCATCCTGCTGCATATCGGCGCTGTCGAACAAGCACAGAAAATCGCCCGGCGCAATTTTAGGTCCATGCCCGCCGATGTTGATGCGATCATCACCACGGCCGCCGGCTGTGGCTCCGGCATGAAAGACTACGAGCTGCTTTTCAAAGGGGAGGCGGACCAGGAAGAAGCCGCCGCCTTCTCACGAAGGGTGATGGATTTCAGCGCCTACCTGGCGGATCTAAGTTTGCCGGAGCCGCCCGGCTTCACCAGCGAACGCCGCGTTGTCTATCAAGACGCCTGCCATTTGCTGCACGCGCAGGGGCATGGGACTGAACCGCGCAATCTGCTCAATGCCGTTCCCAACTTGCGCCTTTTAGAGATTGCCGACGCCGGCATGTGCTGCGGATCAGCCGGCACCTACAATATCGATCAGCCGGAGATCGCCCGAGAATTGGGTCGGCGCAAGGTCGAGAGCATACTGGCTGCCGCGCCGGACCTGGTCGTCTCGGGAAATATCGGCTGCATCACCCAAATGAGGCAGCAGTTGGCGCAGCAGACGAAGGCGCTGCCGGTCATGCACGTGGCGGAATTGCTGTTTGAGGCCTACCAGCTGCCAAAATAAGCGCGCATCCCGGCATCCACCTGTTGGCATTGGTTGCCACTACTGAGCCCTTAAAGCGCGAAGACGAAATTCAATTGACCGACGGGTAAGACTCGGCGAGCATGGGCGGACTCAATCCGCTGCCAACACAAGCAAAAAGCCGACCGATCCGCATGTCGTCGCGGTCCTCGGTCGGCTCATTTCGTCGCTTGCGCCTGAAAACAGGCTAGCTCAAAATATGCAATTCATCGTTTCAAACGGCGCTTACGCTCAACACAAACTTCAGCAGCGGACACACCCGGCCGGGACGTGCCCGCTGCCCGCTGCCCGCGCGGTGGCCTCAATCCTTAGGCGCAATCCCCGATCACCGCCACGTACTTCCAACCAATCCAGCCCGTCTGGCCATAGTGGTTGACTCTGAACCAGAATGTCGTGCGCTCGATATAACCCAAAGTCGTCCCCCGCAGGACGTACCCAAGAACCTCGGCTTCCAGAGATGGGGTCGCCCGCAATTTTAGATGGCCCGTGGTCGTTATCGGGCAGCCGTCCACAACCGGTTGAGTCACGGTTGTTGTTGTCGTTGTCACCGTAGTTGTAGTCGTAGGAGTCGTTGTCGTTGTCGTTGTTGTAGGAGTCGTTGTCTCAGGCGTCGTTGTTGTACCCGGCGTTCTGTCCTCAAGGGTCTGTCCTTGAACGAGCACGACGGTGCCGGCGCGTTGCAGGTACGCGCAAGTCTGGTGCCCAAGACGGTACGAATCGACCTGCGCCTGTGACCGCGGTGATGTCGCCGCATCCAGGAATATGATCCGGCCTTCCCGCCCGAAACAAATCTCGACGCCCTGCTCAACGTATGCCCATACATCGACCGCATCAATGATGCCCATGTCAACAATGGACTGAATGCCTACACCCGCTGCGCCCACATCCGTGCATTGCACGCCGCTGTGGCTGCCCAATGCGGCCATCACAGTAATGTTGCCTGGCAAGGTCTCACAAGTGCGCGCCGGAGGGGGCTGCGGAAGAGAAACGGTGGACGTGCCCGTGATCTCACCCAGCACATATTTATCGACCGGCAGGTTGCAAAGATTGCTGTCTCGCGAAATCGTGATGTGGCTGTTTTTCTGTTCGATGCCAGCTCGACAGTTCTTAAAGGTGCTGTTGATGATGGTCAGGCGACTGTCTTCAATGTCAAACAGTCTGTTCCGTCGCTTTTCATCGTATTCGACAATCAAGTTCTTGATTGTGAGGTTGCCGTCTTCGACGCTGAATGCCGGTTCATCTTCGTCGAGCTCCAGAGTTTTGTTGTTCCCTTCCAACGTAACCGTGGACCGGATCGTGCGAAGTTCGCTGCCCGATCTTGTATCTTCCGTCAGAATGATGGTGTCCGGGCCGTCACCCTCAGCGCAGGTGTCATATTCTCTGTCTTCATTTGCCGCCCGTATCGCGTCCCGCAGACTGCATTTGCCCTCGACGCGGATATCCGCGGCATTTACAGCCAGAGCTGACATCAATAGGAGGTAAATCGCCAGAACAAGCATTGCGCCAACACGTGAAAACGTCATTGACTTCGTCATCAGTTGCTCCCCTTCCAGATCACAGGAATCTGCCTATTAACATAATATCGACTGCTTATGTATATTTCAAGTTAGCCGCGTGAGAGCAAAGGGTGAGCAAAGTGACGATGGCTCAAGGACGCAGGCGCTAAACGCTATTATAGACAATCCGTCTGTCGAGCGGTCGACCGACCCATAGAGGTCAGCTTCACAATACATTGATGCTGAGTGAGAAACGGCCACAATGGTGAACGCCACTACCAGGCGTATGCCTTCGGCGCTTCGCCGCCCGGACCGGGAAAGATCGTATCAAGCCGCTCGAGCGTCTCGGCATCCAGGCTGATATCCATTGCGCGCACAGCGCTCTCCAGCTGTTCCATCGTGCGCGGACCAATGATGGGCGCGCTGACCATCGGGTTATGCAGCAGCCAGGCCAAAGCGACCTCAGCCGGCGCATGACCCAGGGCGCGGCAGAGGTCTTCCCAAGCTTCGAGCTGGCCCCGTTTGGCTTCAATGCGGGCGATCATGTTCGGATCACTGCGGCGTCCTGTTTCCGCCTTCTGCAGCGCGCCACCCAGCATCCCGCCCCCCAGTGGACTCCAGGGGATCACTCCCAGACCATAATGGCGGCAAGCGGGAATCACTTCCAGCTCAATGGCACGGTTGTCGAGGTGGTAGATGCTCTGCTCACTGACCAAGCCCAACATATTCTGCCGCGCCGCTTCCTGGCAGGCGGTGGCGATATCCCAACCGGCGAAATTGCTCGAGCCGATGTACACCGCCTTGCCCTGCCCAATGAGGCTGTTGAAGGCCGTCCAGGTTTCATCCCAGGGGCAATCACGGTCTACATGGTGCATCTGATAGATATCGATCCGGTCAGTTTGCAGGCGCTCCAAGCTGCCTTCGCAATGCTTGCGGATCTTGTAGGCCGACAGGCTGCGAGTATCACGGTTGGGCTCAGGCAGGTATTCGTCACGGCTTACCGGATTAAAGACCTTGGTCGCCAGCACCACCGCATCCCGGCGTCCGCCGCCCTGCGCGAACCATTCGCCGATAATCTCTTCCGTCAAGCCGTATTCAACCTGCCGACCGTATACATCAGCGGTGTCGAAGAAGTTGACGCCCAACTCAAGCGCCCGATCCATAATGGCGAAGCTGTCATCCTTGGATGTGCGCGCGCCGAAGTTCATCGTGCCCAAACACAGATTGCTGATCAGCACGCCGTGTCGTCCCAAACGTTTATGCTCTACAGTCATTTGTAGCTGCACCCCTCTTAATTGGTTCGAAGCAGTTTCTTCCGATTATAGGGTAGATGGTAACAGCGCCGCGCTGTCCCTGCCATGCCGCTTTCAACTCCGGCCTCGGGAGAAAGAGCAAGACAATTCGCGGATTTTAGCGTATAGTTGCAACTTGGAAGGCCGAATGATCCCCGGAGTATATGTATGGAAGCCACATCGACTCTTGAGCAATTGGATGCCCGTTGGGCGCAGACAGAGCAGTCGCCACAAGACGACGGTACCGTCGAACTCATCGTGCGGCGCCCGGCCGCCGATCAGCGCGAGGAACTGGAAAGCGCCACCTTCACCGCCGAAGCCGGCTTGACCGGCGACGACTGGCTGCGGCGCAGCGCTGACCCCGACGCACAAATCACGCTGATGAACAGCCGCGTGATTCAGTTGCTGGCCGGCGATAAATCCGCTTGGGCGGCTTCCGGTGATCAGCTCTTCGTCGACCTCGACATTTCGCAGGAGAATCTGCCACCGGGCACGCCGCTGCAACTCGGCGAGGTCGTCATGGAGATTTCGACGCTGCCGCATACTGGCTGCACCAAATTCGCCCGCCGTTTTGGCGGTTCGAGCCGCAAGTGGGTGATGACCGACGAGGGTCAACTCGAGCGCCGCCGCGGCGTCTATGCCCGCGTCACGGTCGACGGCGTCATCACTGTCGGTGACCGTATTTCCAAGCTCTAGGTCGTCAGCGAACCAATCTCCGCCTGAGCGATCCGCCGCGATTTCGAACGGTAGGTGTGCCCCGTCAGGTCGCCCCTTTCTTGCTAAACTGCGAATTTCTCTGGCATACGGGCGACTTAATGAGTCGCCACTACACAGATTAGGGCGTCCGCTTTTCGCCATGACCTCTCGTGCTGGTATAATCCCGCCAATCGCATTTAACGAAATAACTTTGGAGTCCTCCAAATGTTAAAGGGCAACCTGATCCACCCGCAGATCTTGAGCGCGCTGGGCACCGCCGGCCACGGCGCCACCATCTTGATCCCGGACGGCAATTATCCCGTCGTCACCGGCGCCAACCCATTGGCGGAGCGGGTCTATCTCAATCTGGCGCCCGGCATGGTGAGCGTCACCGATGTCATGGAAGCTGTCTTGGGCGTGACACCCATCGAAGCGGCTCATGTCATGCGGCGCGATGACGGCGCGGAACCGAGCATCTATACCGAATTCCGCCGTTTGCTGCCGGACGATATCGCGCTGACGCCGTTGGAGCGCTTCGCCTTCTACGACGAGGCCAAGAAAGAAGATTGCTGCCTGGTCATCGCCACCGGCGAACAGCGCATTTACGCCAATATTCTGCTGACGATAGGCGTGGTGGATCCGCCGCCTGACCAAGCGGTTTAAGCACCCTTGCCGCGTCGCCGAATCGCCTACATGTAGGGGTCGCCCCTAGCGTTCTCAATCTGCCTGGCGTCAGCCATTCACTTTGACAGAAGGAAGCAAGAGAAGGATTGTACGATGCCGATTGAAGCGGTGATATTTGATATGGACGGCGTCCTGGTCGACAGCGAAGTCTATTGGGACAAGTCGCGCGTCGAATTCGCTCGTGACCGCGGCAAAGTTTGGACCGATGAGTTCCAACGCCTGGCGATGGGACGCAGCACGGTTGGCTGGGCCGGCGTCATGCAGGAGCATCTCCTGCTGGACGAGTCCATTGATGAGATCATTGCCGAGATGAAAGCGCGCGTCATCGCTCACTACGAAGAGCGTATGCCGACCAGACCCGGCGCCCTCGAATCAGTAGCGCACATGAAGCAGCATTTCCGCGTCGGCCTGGCATCCGGCTCCCCCACCGAGATCATCAAGGCGGTACTGCGCATCACCGGGCTGGATCAGATTCTCGAGGTGATGATCTATGGCGATGAGGTGCCGCGTGGCAAACCCGCGCCCGATATCTACCTGGAAGCGCTGCAGCAGATGGGCGTCTCACCGGCGGTCAGCCTCGGCATTGAGGACTCGGCCAACGGACTGCGCTCACTCAAGGCGGCCGGCATGGTTGCGGTGGCGGCGCCCAGCCCGGATTACCCGCTGACGGCTGATATTCTGGCCCTGGCGGACGCGCATATCACCACGCTGGAAGACTTCAACATTGACCTCGTGCGGCGCATCGAGCGGCAGCGCGGCGCTTAGGTCGGCAGCTTCGCGACAAGTGACAAAATGGGCTTATCTGTTTATAATTGCGGAAGTTTCTTGCTGTCCGTACTCGCTAATGCCGGTCTGATTATCAGTCTTTTGCCACTTCTTATGAGCAAACCACCTGGCGTCCAAATTCGGCCTTGCGTCGAGATCCTAGCTGGCAATTCGACATCGGCTCGGTGCGGAAAATGAGCGCGAAACACGTCATCGCGATCGACCTCGGCGCCACCTCCGGCCGCGTCATGGACGTCGCCTTTGACGGCGCTCGGCTTCATCTGCAAGAGATGCATCGCTTTCCCAATATTCCGGTGCAGACGCCCAATAGCTTGCACTGGGATGTGCTGCGCCTCTGGCAGGAAATCACGCTCGGCATCGACGCGGTGAGCGAGGCCGCTTCCATCGGACTGGATTGCTGGGGCGTCGATTACGCTCTGCTCGACAGCGCCGGCCAACTGCTGGCGAACCCCTGGCATTATCGTGATTCCCGCACAGACGGCGCGATGGAATGGGTCTTTGAGCGTATGCCGCGTCGCGAGGTCTTTCAGCGCACCGGCATTCAGTTCATGCCGCTCAACGCGCTCTATCAACTGGCGGCGAGCATCCGCGACGGCAGCCCCCTGCTCGATCATGCGGCGACGCTGCTGACGATCGCCGACCTGTTCAATTATTGGCTGACCGGCTCTAAAACCTGCGAATTCACCGAAGCCACGACCATGCAGCTCTACAACCCGCGGCTGGAAGACTGGGATCGTGAGATCATGGCGGCGGTCGGCATCCCGACCGACATCCTCACGCCGATCGTCGCGCCCGGTACAGTAATCGGCAATTACAGCGGCATCAATGTCACAGTGCCCGCCTGCCACGACACCGGCAGCGCCGTGGTCGCCGTGCCCTCTACTTCGCGGAAGTCCGCCTATCTCAGCAGCGGTACCTGGAGCCTGCTCGGGCTGGAGCTGGACGCGCCCATCATCAGCGACGCATCATACGAGGCCAACGTCACCAACGAAGGCGGTTACGGCGGCACCTATCGCCTGCTGAAAAACATCATGGGTCTGTGGGTGGCGGATCAATGTCGCGCGACCTGGAAAGCGGCGGGTACTGACTACAGCTTCGAACAGTTGACGGCGATGGTCGAAGACGCCGCGCCCTTCAAAGCCTTTATCGAGCCGGACGACCCTTCATTCCTGGCGCCGGGCGATATGCCGGCGCGGGTCATCGACTATTGTCGGCGCACGGGACAAACCATGCCGGAGTCCGACGCCGAAGTCATGGCGCTGGTGTACGTCAGCCTGGCTTACAAATATCGCTACGTGCTGGAGCAACTGATCGCGGTATCGGGCCAAGCGGTCGACCGCTTGCATATCATCGGCGGCGGCTCGCTTAATGCCCTGCTCAATCAGATGACCGCCAATGCCATCGGCCGCCCGGTGATCGCCGGACCGGCTGAAGCCACCGCGATCGGCAACGCCATCGTGCAGTTGATCGCCGTCGGTGAATTGAGCAGCGTCGCCGGAGCGCGCGCGCTGCTGAGCGAGTCGGACGAACTGCGCGCATTCGAACCGCAGAACACGACCGCCTGGGATGACAACTACGGGCGATTTTGTGCCCTGCTGGATTAGGCGGTTACAATAACCAGCACTCGGACTGAGACACCGGAACGTACGATGACGGACGTACTGCTGGAATTGCGGGAGATCAACAAGCATTTTCCCGGTGTGCACGCTCTCAAGGACGCTCGGTTTGACGTGCGCCGCGGCGAAGTTCACGCGCTGATCGGCGAGAACGGCGCCGGCAAATCCACTATGATCAAGATCATCTCCGGCGTTTATCAGCCGGATACCGGCGAGACCCTGCTGGATGGACGAGGCATCGAATTCAGCAACCCGCGCGAGGCGCATGTCGCCGGCATCGCCACCATCTATCAGGAACTCGGCTTATACCCGGAGTTGTCGGTGGCCGAGAATATCTTCATGGGTCACGCGCCGACAAAAAAGCGGCTCGGCTTGGAGACTGTCGATTGGGAGCAGATGGAGGTGGGGGCGGAAGCCCTGCTTGCCGAACTCAACATATTTAATCTCGATGTCGGCGCCAAAGTCGGTACGCTGAATGTCGGCAATCGGCAGCGGGTTGAAATCGCCAAAGCGCTCTCGCTCGACGCGCAGATCCTGATTATGGACGAACCGACCGCCGCCCTCACTGAAAGCGATGTCGAGCAGTTGTTCAGCATCGTGCGCTTGCTGCGCGAACGTGGCGTCAGCATCATCTACATCAGCCACCGCCTCAACGAAGTCTTCGAATTGGCCGACCGCGTCACCGTGCTGCGCGATGGCGAGTATATCGGTACGCATGATGTCAAGGACACCTGTGAAGCCGAACTGATCAGCATGATGGTGGGGCGCACCATCGAGAATCTCTTCCCCAAGCAAGCGGCCGAGATCGGCGATGTCGTGCTGGAGGCGCGCAATCTCAATCGTCCGCCCCTGACCCGCGATATCTCCTTCACCGTGCGCGCCGGCGAAATCGTCGGCTTCGCCGGTTTGGTCGGCTCCGGCCGCAGCGAGACGGCGCAGGTAATCTTCGGCGTGCTGCCGGCGGAATCGGGCGAGATCCTGCTGAATGGCGAACCGGTAAAGATCAGCCGCCCCTCGGAAGCGGTCGATCACGGCATCGGTTACGTGCCTGAAGACCGCGCGCATCAAGGGCTGATTCGGGAGATGACCATCCGCGAGAATACCTCGATGGCGGTATTGGAGTCGGTCTCGACCAACACCTTCATCCGCCGGACCAAAGAACGTGTGCTGGCCAACCAGTCAATACAGCAGCTCAGCATCCGCGCTACCGGGCCCGACCAGATCACCAACAAGCTGTCCGGCGGCAATCAACAGAAGGTGGTCGTCAGCAAATGGCTGGCGAGCAATCCCATCATGCTAATCATGGACGAGCCGACCCGCGGCATCGATGTCGGCGCCAAAGCCGAGATTCACCGCTTGATGAGCCGCCTGGCGGCCGAAGAGGGCTTGGCCATTCTGATGATCTCCAGCGAATTGCCCGAGATACTGGCGATGAGCGACCGCATTCTGGTGATGCGCGAGGGTCGTCTGGTCGGCGAATTCACACGCGAGGAGGCGACGCAGGAAGTCATCGCCCACGCCATGATGAGCGAAGAAGCGCGGCAAGCGGTCGGAGCGGGCCTATGATCAAGCCAAAACGGTCAGCCATTCCCCGCCGCCCCCTGCATTTCATCGGCATCGTTTTGGCGCTCGTCATCATCGGCACATACATCGCGCTGCCCTTCGTGGTGCAGCCGGAGCGCGGACCCTCGACTGTGGCCGTCTTGACCGAGAGCAAGAAAGCCAACGAGTTGGGTCTGTTCAAGACCGGGCTGGAAGTCATCCCGCTGGCCGGTTTAGGCATTCTGCTGCTGGGCATCTGGAATGTGTTCGTGCCGGCCGCCAGCCGCGCCATCTCCCTGCTGATGGGCGTGGCCGGATTGCTGGTTGTCGTCTACTACATCAATTTCTTCCGCGATTATGCCGCTGACGAAGCCACCTTCATCAACAGCATGGACAGCGCCTTCTGGATCATGCTGGTCGCTGGTGTCCTAGCCATCTTGCAGATCTTGATCCCGCGCGGACCGACCGAAGAGCGCTTTCGCATCACCAAGCTTTATGGCAATCAGGAGAGCGTCATCCTCTTTGGCTTGCTGATGCTGATATTCGTCATTGGCATGGCCAATCCGCGCTTCTTGCGGGAGCGCAATATCTCCGATATCTTGCAGGGCAATGCTTATATCGCCGTGGCGGCGCTCGGCATGACCATGGTGATCGTCACCGGCAATATCGACATCTCCGTTGGCTCGCTGGTGGGCTTGCTTGCGGTGATCAGCGGACGGCTGGTGGTAGCGGGCATCCCGGCGCCACTCGCGTGGTTGGCGCCGCTCTTCGTCGGCGCGGGCATCGGCGCCTTGATCGGATTCATGGTCGCCTATTTGCGCATACCGTCGATCGTGGTCACGCTGGGCATGCTGAGCATCATCAAGGGCATTCTCATCATCTGGACCGCCGGCGAGCGCGTCATAGATATGCCGGCCGATTATTTTCTATCGCAAATGCGCCCTCTGGGCATTCCCATGCCGATTATCATCATGGTGGCGCTGACGATCGGGGTGGTCTTATGGATGCGTTACAGCGCCACTGGGCGCGCCTTCTATGCCTTGGGCGGCAATGCGGAGGCGGCGCGGCTCTCCGGCTTGTCACAGAAGCGCCTGCTGATGACCGTTTTCACACTCAACGGCGTATTCGTCGGCGTTGCCAGCGTGATGTACTCGACGCAATTCCAGATCATTCAGGTGACCCCGCCACCGGCGCTGGAGCTGTCCATCATCACCGCTTCCGTTGTAGGCGGCGTCAGCATCTTGGGCGGGACGGGCACGGCAATCGGCTCGACCCTGGCGACCCTGCTGCTGAATTTCATCCGCTCGGCGATGATCTTCATTAATGTCTCGCCTTTCTGGCTGAAGACAGTGCAAGGTCTGCTAATTCTTGTCACGGTGTTAGCGGATCTGATTCGCCGCCGCCGGCAGCGCCTGTAGGAGGATGGACACGGTGACTAACGAGCAATCCGTCCCGCGGAACCCAACGCTCAGCGAAAAGCTGCGCCATCTTCTAATCAGTCAGGAAGGTGTGCTCTTCGTCATCATGCTGGTCTCGGTGCTTTTCCTGGCGACGAGGACGGACAAATTCTTCACGGTCAACAATCTCTTGCAGCAGGGCCGCTTCATGACCGAGGTCGGCTTGATTGCCATCCCGATGACCTACATCATCATCACCGGCGGCATCGACCTTTCGGTCGGCTCGATCCTGGGCTTGACCGCCATCGTTCTCGGCTGGACCTGGCAGGAGCTGGGCTTTCCGTTGGAGCTGGCGATCATCACCGGCATCCTCAGCGGAACGCTGGCCGGCTTCGTCAATGGGCTCTTCATCGTGCGCGTCGGCGTACCGCCGCTGATCATGACGCTGGCGACGCTGGCGCTTTATCGCGGCCTGGCGGAGGGCATCAGCGAAGCGCGCTCGGCCCGCGGTTATCCCGAATGGTTCTTTCAACTCGGTCAAGGCGAATTCCTCGGCATCCCGACACAGCTTTGGCTTCTCATTATCGCCGTCATCATCTTTGCTATTATCCTGGCGCGCACGCGGCTGGGACGGGCGCTCTATGCCATCGGCAACAATGAAACCGGCGCCCGCTTCAGCGGACTAACGGTCAATCGCCACCTGCTCTTCATCTATACCTTTTCCGGCTTTATGGCGGCGGTGGCGGGTTACATCTTCGTCTCACGCGTCAGCACGACGCGCTCGGATATGGGCACCGGCATCGAGCTGGATGTGATCGCGGCAGTCGTTCTGGGCGGGACTAGCATTTTCGGCGGCACCGGCTCAATCCCGGGCACGATCATCGGCGTGGTGCTGATTCAGCTGCTGAAGAATGGCTTGGTTCTGGCCGGCGTCACCAGCGATGCCACTATTGTCGTGATAGGCAGCGTGTTAATTTTCGCCATTCTGGTGAATAATTTCATTCAGAGACGCCGCGGTGGGAATTAACTTTCCTACCCCACCATGCCTTTGTTCGTTGGGGCGATCCGGTGGATCGTCCGACCAGGGCACATTAGGCAAGATTGAATATTCGGGAGGCAGAGCCAATAGGAGGTGCTTAGACAGAAGCAAATCACAGCGTTACTCAATGTCGTTTAACCAATTAGCTTAACGGAGTCAATGTCATGAAAAGAACGTTCGCAATAACCTTGATTCTTGCGCTTCTTCTGGCGCTGGTCAGCATGCCGCTCAACGCGCAAGACCGCTGGGACGGCTCCGACGATCTCGATGTCAATCCGCTCGCCTGTGGCATGGGCGACGAGATGATGGACGAGGACATGGAAGACCACGAAGACGACGACGATGACATGATGGACATGATGGAATACGATGGCGGCATGGTGACCATGGGCGATGACATGGCTGGCATGGACATCGTTGTGGTTGATGTACCGAAGCTGATCGGCATCGGTTACTTCGGCGCCACCACCCTGGGTCAGCAGCAAGCCGCTGAGGAGCTGGGCAATGTTTCCGTCTCCACAGATGGACCGACCGACGCCAATATCGACGATCAGATCCAGGTCATCGACAGCTACATCACCCAGGGCGTGAACGGCATCCTCTTCGCCGCCAACGACCCGGTCGCCATCGCGCCGGTGCTGCGCAAGGCGCTGGACGCCGGCATCTACGTGGTTGGCTATGATGCCAACTCCGAGCCGGATGCCCGCCAATGGTTCGTCAACCAGGCCGAATTCAATGGTATCGGCAAGGCTCTGATCGACAGCCTGGTCGACCAAAAGGGCGAAGACGCCTCCTTCGGCATCGTCACCTCGACATTCACCACGCCGAATCAGGCGCGCTGGGTCTCCGAGATGTGGGCGTACGCCACCGAGTGCTTCCCCGATCTGGAATGGCTGGAAACGCTCGAAGCGCAGGAAGACGCCGGCTTGAGCTTCCAGCAAGCGCAGACCCTGGTCAATAAATACGGCGAAGATCTGGATGGCATCATTGGCTTGACTTCGGTCGCCACGCCCGCCAGCGCCGATGCCGTCAACCAAGCCGGTGTCTGTGAAGACGTAGCTGTCGTTGGTCTGGCATTGCCCAACGCCATGAAGCCTTACGTCAGCACAGGCTGTGTCCGCGATGTCATCCTGTGGAATCCGGTTGACCTCGGCTACGCGGCGCTCTACGTTCTGCGCGCTGTTGTCGATGGCGAGTTCCAGCCGGGCGATAGCTCGGTCATGGCCGGCAAGCTGGGCGAGCTGGTGGTTGTCAATGGCAGCGAAGTCCTGCTTGGCCCACCCTTCACCTACAACATGGACAACATCAACGACTTCGACTTCTAAGCCCCCACCCTAAATCCCTCCCCCAAAATGAGGGAGGGACTTGGATTCTCCCGCAAGCAATTTAGTATTGCTCCCCTTCCCTCTTTATGGGGGAAGGGGTCGGGGGATGGGGGTAATATGGCACATACCATGACCAACTCTCTCCACAGCCTCATCGACATGACGCGCGCGCTGGGCGAGCCGGCGCGGGACTACGTCATCATCGGCGAGGGCAACACCTCGATGCGCATCAATGACGACAGTTTCTATGTCAAAGCCAGCGGACATCAGATGCACGGTATCGGCCAGGAAGGATTCGTCGCCGTGCGTTTCGCGCCAATGCTGGCGATGCTCGACGACCCGCCGGCCACCTTGAGCGAACAGAAAGCGATCACGCTGGCGGCTCGGCTAGATCCGAGCGCTGATCGCAGTCCTTCGATTGAGGTGAGTTTCCACGCCATGCTGCTGCATGAATGCGCGGTCGCTTACATCGGGCACACGCACCCCACCGTCATCAACCAACTCATGTGCAGCGCATACGCGGCCGACTTCGCCTTCAAGCGCCGCTTCCCGGATGAGGTCGTGCTCTGCGGGCCTCAATCAGCGCTGGTTCCCTATGCAGATCCGGGTTTGCCGCTGGCATTGGTGATGCGCGAACGCGTGCGGGCATATATGGACGAACACGGCGAAGCGCCGAAAGTCATCTTGCTCGAGAACCACGGCATGATCGCGCTCGGCGACACAGCGACCGAAATCCTCAAAATTACAGCGATGGCGGTCAAAGCCGCACGCATCCACCTCGGCGCGCAGCTGACCGGGGCGCCGACCTTTCTGCCTGAAGCAGAGGTCTGGCACCTGTATAAACGACCCGATGAAATCTATCGCCGTCAACTGTTTGTCGAAGATAAGCCTAACAGCTAGAATAACCCTCCAACTTGACCCAAGCTATCCGGAGTGAACCTGATGCCCACCAACGGCGCTTTGACCTGGCTGATCCCCGATGCCTATTTGGCGACACCGGCCGACGATGACCCTATCAACAAGAATCACGAATCGATCTGCATCCTCAACGTCACGCCCGACGCTGCCAACGTCATATTCGACTTTTATTTTGAAGATCGGGAAGCGGTCGAGGGCATCGCGATCACCGTGCCGGCGAAGCGCTGTCCGCATGTCCGCCTGGACAAGCCGGAGCAGCTCGGCGGGTATGTGATTCCCTTTGATGTGCCTTACGGCGTGCGCGTCCGCAGCGATGTGCCGATCAGCGTGCAGTATTCGCGCATGTATGCCAGTGGTGGCAAGATCGAGAGTCTGATCACGACGATCGCCTATCCGGTGGAGTAACGATCGCCCCATCGGGCAGCGCCGCCTGGCGACCCAAGTCACCGACGACTTGAAGCCGTGAATTGATTATCCGTCCCCGCTGTAAACCAATTCAATCGGGCAGCCGAGCGACTGTCCGCCGCCTTCCGTGACCGTCTCAGTCCCGACAAAACCGCCGGCGTCAGTCCCCTTCAGCACGTACGCGATCTCGTAGGGAATCTCACGCCCATCGACCGGCATGGACGCGTAGTAGACAACGCTGCCGACATACTCGCCCGATTCAGAGCGCAGCAGTTGAATGTCGTCGAAGACAATCTCGGTTTCATCCAATTGCGTAATCAGAAGCGGCTCGGATTCCCGACCGGTGCAGCCGCCGGTGTATTCCAGTGACCACTTTCCGGCTCTCGGCATGACCGGCTCCTGAGTCGCTGAATCGGGAGACGACGCCATCGTGCCGCAGGCGGTCAGTAGCAGAAGCGATAGCAAGACGCTTGCAAATGAAGTTCGTGGCGATGTCATCGGAGCTCCCGTGGCCGAGTTCCATTTCCACTACGGACCAAGTTCCCCTTCTCCCCTTGTGGGGGAAGGGGCTAGGGGATGGGGGGTAACTAAAGCAAAACCTCGCGGCCCGTCTTCTCGCTTTCATAGATCGCGTTCAAGATCTTCATCACCTGCAGCGACTGTTCGGCCGGCACCGGCGAGGGCGAGCCATCGACAATCGCCTGCGCGAATTCGATGCACTCCTGCGCATGCGGCTCCGCCTTATCACGGGTCAATTGCAGGCTGCGGTTATACGTCTGAACCGTGTCTAAGTTGGTCTGGTAGATCTCGCATTTGGGCCAATGCGAGCCGCCTTTTGTGCCGTAGAGCCACATCTGTACATCTTCGCCAAGTATGTTGTGATGCAAAAGCCAGGAGATTTCCAGCATCAGCGTCGCGCCAGTTTCGAAGCGCACAAATGCCATCGCCATTTCCTCGACATCCATCCCCTCCGGAATCGGACCGTGCATCGGCCACAAACCGAAGGTCTTGGGATTCTTGGCGAGTACATTGCGCGCGACGCCGGTGACCGAGACCGGTTCCGGGTTACCCATCATCCAAAGCGTCAAATCGAGAATATGCACGCCGATATCGATGCAAGCGCCGCCGCCGCTATGCTGGCTGGACAGAAAGGCGAGACGCGTGGGGATGCCCGTGCGGCGCAGCATCCAACTGCGGCCGTGATAAATGTCTCCAAGAGCGCCGGTATCGATCTCGGCTTTTAGCGCCTTGGAGCGGCCGCTGAAGCGGAAGTGCTGCGCCGTCATCAGCATCTTGCCGCTCTTGTCACGCGCCTCAATCATGCGCTGGACATCGGCCGGCGTGGGCGCGAGCGGCTTCTCGCAGATGACATGTTTGCCCGCTTCCAACGCGGCGATGCTCAAATCAGCGTGATACATATTGGGCGTACAGACATCGATGATATCAATATCCGGGTCGTTGATGACGGCGGCGCTATCGGTCTCCAGACGCGTGATATCCCAGTCGGCGCCCCAGCCTTCCAGCGCAACAGGCACGAGATCAGCACCGGCGACGACTTCGGCATTGGGCGATGCCGCCCAGCCCGGCATATGCATGCGGGCAATCCCGCCGACACCAATCACACCCACTTTTAATGTACTCATTTTCTTTTGTTCCTCCTTAAGATGATTGGGGCTGAACCCAGGTATTGGTTGCCGCAGCTTGGTAAAAGGCTTCCATCACGGCGCTGCGGTCCGCCGCTTCTTTCGCCGATATCAGTGGCGCATCCTCCCCGTTTAGCGCATCAAGGAATAGATCGAAGGCATGTGGCAGCGCTTCGGGCAGATCCGTCCATTCGCCGCCGTCGGCCCCTGACAGATTATCCGTCTTCAAGAACAATTTACCATCATCAACATAGGCGACGCCCTCCGTGCCGCTGATCGAAATCGGCCGCGGCTGCATGACATCGGCCCAGCCGGCGGCCACGGTGCCGATCGCCCCATTGCTAAAGCGCAGCATCCCCTCGCCATATTCATCGCAGGGGTACTTGCCAAGCAAACGATCAACCTGCGCCGTGACACTGTCGATGCCGCCCATCAGCCACATCAGGATGTCCAGCGAATGCGCGCCGAGATCGCCGAATCCACCACAGCCGGAGCGTTCCGGATCGGTCATCCAGAGCCAGCCATCGGCATACCAGCTGCGGCCGCCGGGCTCAAAGATACCGCCCAGCGCGCCCGCATGCACATTCGCATGGCGGATCCGCATGATCGTGCCCAGTGCCCCATCGTCGATCAACTGCTTTAGCATGCGATACACCGGCATGCCGCGCATAAAATGCCCGGTCTGGAAGATCACGCCCGCGGCATCCACCGCTCGCTGCATGGCATAGGCATCGTTTGCGCCCATGCCCAGCGGCTTCTCCACAAAAACATGCTTTTTCGCCTCGGCAACGGCCTCGACCAATTCGAGATGCGTAGCCGTCTCCGAGCAAACGATGACGGCGTCAACATCATCATCACGCAAGATGTCACGATAGTCATCGACGGTTGAGCAGCTCAGGTGTCCGGCGGCGATCTCCGCCCGCGCCGCCTGCTCATCCCAAACGCCGCTGACCTTAAACTGATCAAGCCGTTCGTTGATGCGTTTTGCGAAACTGGGCGTGTGGATATGCCCCACACCGAGAAATACAATCGTCTTCATCTCATCTCCTGACATCACTTCGTCCAATAAAATCAAACTTCATAGCCGCGCTCCAGCGCGCGAACGAAACGTGCAGTGATCGTGCGCGGACGGGTGATGGCCGAGCCAACTACCACCGAACAGGCGCCCATATCCAGCGCCCGGCGCGCCTGCTGCGGCGTATGAATGCGTCCCTCGGCGATGACCGGAATTGGCAATTGGGCGATCATCTGACCAAGCAGTTCAAAGTCGGGTCCGTCCTGCGCCGGTTTCGTCTCGGTGTAACCGGAGAGCGTCGGACCCGCCATCGCCACGCCCGCATCAACCGCCGCCCGCGCTTCCCGCAAGGTCGAGACATCAGCAAAGGCGGGCAATCCCAAATCCTTCCGAATCCGCTCCAACAGTTCAGCGACCGGCACGCCATCAGGACGCGGACGATCGGTGCAGTCAAGCGCGATGACATCGGCGCCGGCCCCGGCGATCTCTGCGGCGGCGGCGAATGTCGGCGTGATGTAGACGCCGCTCTCGCCCAGCTTATACAAGCCGATTACCGGCAAATCAACCGCCTGCTTAATGGCGCGGATGTCGTCCGGTCCGTTGGCGCGGATCGCTACAGCCCCGCCAATCTTCGCTGCGACCGCCATCTTCGCCATGATCTCAGCGCCTTGCAGCGGTTCGTCCGCAAGCGCCTGACAAGAGACGATCAACCTTCCCTTGACCGCGGACAAAAACGGGGCAGCATTCATGCGCCCGCCTCCCGCAAGGCAAGCATCGCCGCGCCCAGCATAACCGCCTCCACGCCAAGCGCTGCCGGCAGCAGCGGCGTTGATTTCACCGGCGGCGGCGCCGCTGAGCGGAAAGCAGCGCCAAAAGCCTCCCACCAGAGTGCACCGATCTGCGGAACGCCCCCACCGATGACGACAGCATCGGGGTTGATCGTCGCGACGATGCCCGCCATGATCGCGCCGAACTCTCGCGCCTTCCGTTTGATGACTGTCTTCGCCAGGTCTTCTCCAGCGGAAGCGCGTCGACTGATCTTGGTCAAGGGCAAGCGCTTGTCAGATTTGATCGTGGTTTGATAAGCCCGTTCGATGGCGGGACCGGAGCAATACTGATCGAGGATCAGCACACGGTCGCCATCCCAGCCCACGGCTAGATAACCGATCTCACCGGCACTGTAATTCGCGCCATGCCAGATCTCGCCATTGATGATGATGGCGCCACCGATGCCCGTGCCAACAGTGACGCATAACAGTGAATCATAGTCTGTGCCGGCGCCCAGGGCAGCCTCGCCATACGCCATCGCCCGCGCATCGTTCTCGGCAACGATCGGCAGACCCGCGACATTGAGCGCGCCAAGCTGCGTACCCGTCCAACCGGGAATGTTCTCATTGGCGAAGACGACCGTTCCCGCAACCGTATCCACGATGCCGGCGCTGCCGATTCCAATGCCTGCTATGGGGGCGTCCACGTCATCCATCAGCCTCTCACAGAGGGTGCGCGCCGCGGACAAAATCGCCAGCGGAGAAGCGGCGGTAGCGACCTGCAGACTGCCAATGACTTCGCCGCCGGACGTCACCAGACCCGCCAGCGTTTTGCTCCCGCCGATATCCAGGCCGATTGCTAGCGGTTCTTGCTGTGGCACGGTGGAGCGCTCGCGCTAGATTTGCTTCAAGTGTGCTTCATCACCACGGCGTGCGCGAAAGCCATGTACGATCAAACCCGGGCGGCCATTGCTCTGCCCGGCCACCTGATCGTTATGCGGATCGCGAAAACCCATGCGCACCATGCGGCGCGCGTTATCCGTCTGGTTGATGTAGGAGCCGTGTATACAGCAAATATGGAAGACGACCACATCGCCGCGTTTCGCCGGCACCGGCACCGTGTCTTCCAGCTTGTATTGATCTGTGTTGAGGTGTGGCGAGCACGGCGTGCCATCCGGGTTCTTCAAGACATGCGGCAGTTTTCCCGCTTTGTGCGAACCCGCCAGGAAGCGGATTTCGCCGTTTTCGTGGAAGGTGTCATCCAGGTGCACCAGCGTATCAAGAAAGCGTCCATCGCTATGTTCGTAAAATGGCGAATCTTGATGCATGGGGAAGGGATGCCCGGTCTGCGGCGGTTTGATGTGCATGGTGGTATGATGCAGTTCCACGCTTGAATCCAACAGTTGTGAGAGCGCCTTGGACAGCCTCGGATTGGTAACGGCGCGCATCCAGGCATCGGAATACAGATGCAGGTCGTGCATCGCCGTCAGCCGTACCTGCTTTTCCACTTCTTCATCCAAATACACATCGCGCCAGGGTCCCGACCAACCGGGGCTGGTTATCGCCCACTCGTCGATCAAGCGGTCGAGGCTGTCCGATAATTCCGTTATCTCCGCTTCGTTGAAAACCTGCGGAATGCGCAGATAGCCATTCTCATGGAAGAACTCAATCTGGTCTTGCGTCAGCATGTCACGTTTCCCTTCTATTAGATTCAAACGGCGTTTGGCTATTTTCGATTCGTTTCCATAAAATCACCCCTCACCGATACGTCGGGGAGGGGCAAGCAATTCATGCGGCGACACGATGCACGATGTCATCCTTGTATGCTATCCGTCAGTGCTTTCCACAGTCAATTGATACTCGTCATCGCCAACCAGTCCATATCGATCCACTTGCGCCGGACCGACAATGAAGGTGTACGTGCCCGAAATCAAGGTCAACGACGCGTTGTAGCTTCTTCGGGGACGGACGGCCGTATCGCCGAGCGCCGCGACAAATTCGCCGTCCGGTCCATAAATCGTGCCGTAGGGCGAGTTAAGACTGGCGCCGCTCAAACCGCCGCCACCTGTCCTGATCTTGACCGACACGTTTTGACCGCCGGTCGCCACAAAGCTGTAACTATGCTTGTCGTCGCCATCGACGATTTCGTCCTCCATCGCCTCATCAATCGTCAGCGCGCCCTTATCCGTCGCGCCATCGGTTGACAGGATGAAATCAGGCTGAGGCAGAGGCGTTGGCACGGGCAGCGCTGGCGCCGCCGGTTCCTCGCCTTCGACCGTCAGTTGGTACTCATCAACACCGACGATGCCATAGCGATCGATCTCAGCCGACCCGACGATGATGCTGTAGATGCCGGCTTTCAAAGTGAGTTGCGCATTGTAGCTGCGTCGCGGGCGGACAGCAGTATCGCCAAGTGATGCCATAAACTCGCCGTCCGGTCCATAAATCGTGCCGTAGGGCGAGTTGAGGCTCGCGCCACTCAAGCCGCCGCCACCGGTACGAATCTTGATATTCACCGTTTGCCCGTCAACCGCCGCAAATGTGTATCCGTGCCTCTCATCTGCTTCGGTGAGTTCGTCTTTCGTCACCACATTGAGCGCCAGCGCGCCTTTGTCGGTCGCGCCATCCATAGGCAGCATGAAGTCCGGTATATCCACTGCCGGTACGGGAGTCGGCTCCGGCGCAGGTTCGGCTTCTGTTTCGACCATGTCTTCCGCGCCAGCCGATTCATCTGGCGTCGCGGTGACAACGACCGTCACCTCCTTGATCACCTCTTCCGGTTCGCGATTGTAAGCGAACGCAAAGCCGAGCGCGAAGGCAACGATGATGACGATAATCGCGGCCGCAACACCCTGCCAGCGTTTGGACGGCGACGGCGTTCCCGCATCCAGGATCGGTCGGTTTGTCAGGACCGGCGGCTCAATCGGAGCGATGTCCCGTTCTTCATAGAGGTAGCAGGCCGCTTCGTGTTTCGGCTTGTCCATCTTGAAGAGCGGCGGCTGTTCAATCAGGCATTTGTCCATGCGGTGCGGACAGCGCGGATAATAACGGCAGCCGATCGAGGCCGCCGTGCGCATTTCCTCTTCGCTCGGCAAGCTGATATTGACATCCCACTTGTCGGTTGGGTCGGGCACCGGCACCGAATCGATCAGCAGCTGCACGTACGGGTGCTGTGGCGCGTCAATCACATCCATTGCCGAGCCGCGCTCCGCCGTCGTGCCTTGATAGAGCATGTAAATCTGATCGCCGATCTGATAGGCGGTACTCAAATCGTGAGTGATATAAAGGAAAGAAATATTATGGTCATCGCGCAGGCGCAGCATGGCATCAAGGATTGAGGCGCGCAAAGACGCATCCACCATCGAGACCGGTTCGTCGGCCACGATCAGGCGCGGCTTGATCATGTAGGCCCGCGCCATCATGATGCGCTGCCGCTGACCGCCGCTGAGCTGATGCGGGTATTTGCGCAGGACGTCCTCGCCGTACAAGCCGACTACATTCAAGCCGGCTTCCACCATATCGCGGTATTCGCTTTGATTATCCGACAGGCTGAAATGCTTGTTGACCAGATCGAAGACATGATCAATGCGGTAGAAAGGGTTGTAGACGCCAAAAGGATCCTGAAAAACCGCCTGTACATTGCGCCGATATACCTTGAGTTGGGCATCGGTCATATTGGTGATGTCTTCACCTTCGAAGATGATGTGACCCGATGTCAGTTTGATAAAGCCGAGAACCAGATTCGCCAGCGTCGTTTTGCCACTACCGCTCTCGCCGGCGATGGTCGTGATCGTCGCGGGCGATTCGCCGATGGTCATGTTGAAGTTGTCAAGCGCGACTACCGACTTCTTGCCGCTGCCGAGGAAGCCGCCGCTGGAATAGATTTTGGTGGCGTCACGAATTTGCAATAGTGGCGTGGGCATTCGTCCTCCTCTCTTCGAATTGCTCGTCGTACAAATGACAAGCAACCTCGTGCACATCTTCTACGTAGATCGGAGGCGGTTCCACCTCGGCGCAATGCTCCCAGGCGAAGGGACAGCGCAGCCGAAAGATACAGCCGGACGGCGGATTGCGCGGATCATGCGTGATGCCTTCCGTGATCTTGAGCGGCTTGCGCTCTTTGATTGAGGGTATGGAATCAATCAGCAGCTGCGTATACGGATGCAGCGGGTTGGCGTAGACGTTTTCCACCGGCGCGATTTCCACCATCTTGCCGGCGTACATCACAGCGACGCGATCGACTATCTGCGCCAACAGACCCATATCGTGCCCGATGACAATCAGCGAAACGCCAATTTCGTCTTTCACCTTGACCAGGGTCTGCGCCACAATCCTCTGCACCACCACGTCAAGGGCGCTGGTCGCCTCATCCGCGATGACCACGGTGGGATGCAACGCCACGCCCATGGCGATGCAAACGCGTTGTTTCATGCCGCCGCTAAGCTCATGCGGATACATATTGTAGATGCGGTTGGGCAGACCGACGTTCTGGAACAAACCGAAGATGCGCTCGCGCAGCGCTTCCTTGTCGTTTTGCTTGCCTTCATGCGCCTCGATCACATCAATGATCTGATCTTTGACACGCATGGTCGGGTTGAGTGAATTCATTGCGCCCTGCGGGATCAGAGATAGCCCGGTCCAGCGGAATTTGCGCAAATCTTCTTCGCTTAGATCGAGCACCTCGGTGCCATCGACCTGGACGCTGCCATGCACGATATAACCCGGCGGCTGCACCAATTGCAGGATGCCGTAAGCCGTAGTCGATTTGCCGCAGCCGGACTCGCCCACCAAGCCGAGCGTCTCGCCTTCGTAAAGGTTGAAGCTGATATCGCTGACGGCGATGACGTCGCCCTGCGGCGTCTCGTAATGGATGCGCAGATTGTCAACATTGAGTACGACGCGGTCGCTGCCGTAGCTTTTCTGTTGTGACATAGACATTCGCTCCAGGCGCCTCTAGGAAGCTTTGCGAAGGCGCGGATTGGCGATTTCGTCCAGACCGAGGTTAATCAGCAACAGCGCAATGAAGACAATGGCGAGAATCACCGTCGGGATGCCCCACCACCACCACATATTGCGCAGCAAGGCGGCTGCTTCAATAGAGAAGAAGATTGCCACACCCAATGATGGAATGCGCTGTGGGCCGAAACCGAGCAATTCCAGACCAACAGAGGTGAGAATCGCGCCGGTCATATTGCCGATATAGCTCGCCGCCAGGTAGGGCAACAGGTTTGGCATAATCTCTTTGTACATAATATCGCGCACGGGTACACCGGAAAGACGCGCCATCTGTACGTAGCCGCTTTCGCGCATACTGAGTACTTGCGCCCGAATAAAGCGTGTTGGTCTTGCCCAGGCGAACATGGAAATCAAGAGCGCCATCGTCACTAGGTCAATCCTGGGCAAGACAGATTGAATGACGATCAGCACCAGTAACGAGGGTATGGTGATGGTGACATCGACAGCCAGGCGGATGACATCGTCAACCCAGCCGCCAACAAATCCCGCCAGGAAGCCCAGGAGGATGCCGACGCCCATCCCCACCGTTGCCGCGATGAAACCTACGCCGACTGTTCTCGGTGTGCCCACAATGATTAGCGCCAGCATATCGCGTCCACTGTTTTCCGTGCCCAGCGGATGCTCAGGGATGCCCTCTTGATTGCGCCAATTGGTGAAGCCCACGGGCGGCATATTTAAAGGTGAACTGCCGGTGAGCGCCAATTCAGTGTCCCACAATTGATTGCCGAGAAAGACGAGAAACATGATTAAGCCGATGAGGAACGCGCCCGTGAGGAATTTCCAATTCAGCCAAGGGTTGTCAAAGCGATTGAAGGCGCCGGCTTTCTTGGTGCCACCGGCGACTGGCGCAAGACCGGCATACCTGGTGTCGACGTCTTTGACAGGCGGGCTGCCCGAAGCATTGGAGTCAGCCATGTCTACCTCCCCTCCAGGCTAATCCGCGGGTCGATCAAAGGATAAAGTAGGTCAATTATCAGCACCGCCAGGGCGCTCGTCACAATCAAGATAAAAGAGGTGCCTTGAATCAGACCAAAATCTTGATTGCGTATCCCGGAATAGATCAGCGAGCCCATGCCATTATAGGTGAACATGATCTCCACCAGCACCGAGCCGTTGATCAAGGTGCCAATCGAAACCGCCAGCGCCGTCATCTGGGGCAGAATCGCGTTGCGGATCATATAGCGGTACAGCACATAGAAGGGTTTCAAGCCCTTCGCCTGCGCCAGGATCATATAATCTTCGCCCTCGATGGTGACCATCATGCCGCGCATACCCAGCGCCCAAAATCCGAAGGTCACCAGAACGATGGACATGGCGGGCAGGAAGCCGTGATAGAGCACACTGCCGATGAATTCGGCGGTAAACTCAGGCACCATGCCGCGACCATAAGCGCCGACTAGAGGGAAAATCGGTATCAAGAAGCCGAAGATATAAACGAGCAGTAGACTAAACAGCGCCGGCGGCACCGAAGTGAAAGTCATCGATATCGGTATCATCACTTTGAGCAACTTCGGCGTCTTCCTCCAGGCCAGCAGAGCGCCGCAGAGATTGCCCACAGTGAAGAATATGACCGTCGATATGCCGACCAAGCCAATCGTCCAAGGCAGCGCCCGCCCCACCAATTCGGATACCGTCGCCGGGAAATTCGCCAGCGAATAACCGAGATCCAGGCGAAGCGTATTCCCCAGAAATCGTAAGTACTGCACATGAAGCGGGTCATCGAGCCCGAAGCGCTTACGCCAGGCCTCGATGATAATGTCGGCGTTTTCAATAAAGCCCTCCGTTTGGGACATTCGCGCGATCATCGCCCCAATGGGATCGCCCGGCGCCAGACGCGGAATGATGAAGATCAAGCTCGCCGCCACCCACACAGTTAGGAAAAACACCAACAGACGGCGCAGCAAATAGTTGAGTGACAAACCTGCCATGTCAGCGCCCTTCTCTACTGATCTTTTCTCGCCGTGATATCAGAATGAAGCAAAGTCATAACGTAGAAATTAATGCAATACAACGTGTGTAAATATTTGACTCTGCGGAAGAGACCTGGTTCCAAGTACTTATGTTCGGAGAGGCGGGGTCCCCACAGACAGTAGCCCGTGGAGAACCCCATACCTAGAATGGAATCAAATCGTCCCTTACGAGCCAGCTTTGCGCAGCTCGCGGATGATCTGATGTGTCGATTGCCACCAGGTAGCCGGGTGGTTGAAGTTGTTCTCAGACGTCGGCCAGCCTTCCCAGTAGGTGCTGTTGAAGGGAATCAGCTTGGTCGCCTGGTTCAAGGGCAGGAACGGCAGGTCTTCGTAGATGTACTGATACGCATCGATTACCAACGGAATAATCTGCGGATCACCCAGCGGCAGCGCGCCAATCTGCTCGACGATTTCGCTGTAAGCCGCGTTGTTCATGCCGGACCAGCGGACATGGTTGGCGCCCGAGGAACGCTCGCCAATCGGCACATAGTGGCGCGCGCTGTAGCGGTCCATCGAAGCCCAAGGCTCGTTAATCGAGCCACAGGCGTCCCAGTCGGTGGTGGCTTCGTAATTGCCGAAGCGCTTGTTGTCGTCCCAGGTCGGTCCGGCGATCACGGCGGCGCTGGCATTCACGCCGAAGGCGCGCAGCTGCTCAACCAGAACCGAGGTAATACGACGCTTCTCGATGAAGCCTTCGTGAACCTGTATCGACAGATTCAAGACGTGGCCATCAGCATCCTGCCACAAGCCGTCGCCGCCGCGCACATAGCCGTTCGCCGTCAGCAATTCCTCAGCCGCCATATGGTTCGACGTGGAGCTGAGACCCATACCGGCGTCTTCAATCGCGTCGATGAAGGGGAACATGGAGCCATACTCAACGAACATCGTGCGCGAGGGGATGGTGACACCTTCGTAGGCAACTTCGATGATGTTGTCACGGTCGACGATGTGGTTGATCGCCCAGCGCATCTCCGCGTTGTCCCAGGGCGCTACATCAGTCTGGAAGGACATCTGCCGCGCGCAGGGATCCAACCATACGAATGGCATGCCGTCTACCCAGGCGAAGATCTTGTCGTTCTGCGCCTGCATCGCCTCGAAGGCGCCCAGGGTGACATCCATGATGCTGTCAACTTCGTTGTTGACGGCCAAAGAGGTGCGAATCGTGTCATTACCGGTGATAATCCACATTAAACGCAGCGGCTCAGGCATCTTCAAGGCGCCGGTCGCGGCGCCCCACCAATCGTCGTTGCGGTCGTAGATCCAGGTGGTCTCGTCGGCGCTGGTCAGCGTGTAAGGACCGGAACCAACGGGCGGGAAGTTCTTGAAGGTGAAGGGATCCTGGTCAGCCCAGATGTGCTCGGGCATGATCAGAATGTTGAAGCCGAGCTTGAGCGTCAGGAAATCCAGCCCGAAGCGCGGGTTGGGCGTCTTCAGGTTGAACTGAACTGTCTGCGCGTCGACAGCTTCAATGCTCTCAACCCAGGTCTGGACGTTAGGGGCACGCCAGAGTCCCGCGTTATCCGGATTCAACAGCATCCCAAAAGTGAAGACGACATCGTCAGCATCCACCGCTTCGCCATCGGACCAGGCCGTGCCTTCGCGCAGATGCAAAGTCCAGACATCAAGCGAATCATTGCTGGAAGAGCCAGACGCCAACCAGGGCATGATCTCGCCGGTCTCGTAGTTCAGGATGGCCAGCGGCTCATATACAGCTTGCCCCAGACCACCATTGCCAAGATTGTTCGGCACGTAGGGATTGTAGTTGTCAAAGGCGGGTTGGGGTCCGACTCGACCGTCACGGTCGAAGATTGCGGTGTCTTCACGGGCGACATCCTGCGCCATAGCCGTGAAGCTAAAGGACGCCAAAACGACGACGAGAAGAACGAGAAGAACAGTTCTTGCTTTCATTGTGTTGTACTCCTACAACTATTGAATAGATGGTTTGCGTTCGCCAACTCCAAAATTGGTTTGTCATTCACTGCGAATGACGGGCACGTTAGCGGCACCCTGGGTTTCCTGGGTATGGATCGATCAATGCTATCCGATATCGCCTCCTCTCCCTAGGTCTCTACCATACTGTCGGCACGCACCAATGGCGCTGCCGTTGACGATCTGACGCGCAATTGAGTCGGCACAGTGTAGCAGCGCGGCGCTATATCCGCACCACCCAGCCGCTCGAGCAGCAAGCGGGAGGTTACCTTACCTAACTCATGGGCATTTTGCGATACCGTCGTTAGCGGCACGCCAATAAAAGAAGCCAAACTGATGTCGTCAAAGCCGACTACCGACACATCTTCGGGGATTCGATAGCCGATCTCCTGCAATGCGCTGATCGTGATGATCGCGAGGATATCGTTTATGCACACGATGGCGGTCGGTTTAGGCTCCACCCCGTTCATCAAGCTAACGACTTGCTCAATGACCTGCTCGCTCCCTTCGCCGACCAAGCGGTAAATATCGGTTTCGAGAAACTCGCGGCGGTCGGCCGAATCGATTCTCCAAGGCGCATAAACATTCAGGTCGCTGTCTTGCGCTGCGGCAACATAAGCGCGATAGCGTTCATCAACCGGACGCAAGCTTTCGAGGTTGGGCATCATCTGCACGATGCGGCGGTGTCCCAATTCAATGAGGTGAGTGACCAAATCGTAGGCGCCGCCGAAATTATCGCTGGCGACGTAATCCGCCGCGATACCGTCGACCGGTCGGTCGACAAAGACGATGGGGATGCGCCGTCGCTGATATTCCCGCAGGCTGGACAGCATCTCTTCAGTCGGGCTGGCGCTCGCCCATATAATCAACCCGGCGACGTCTTCGTCAAGAAGCTGCTTTAACATGCCCGCTTGCTCAACACGGCTGGCGACATTGCTGAAAATCACCTGGTAGCCGGCGGAACGCAATTCCGTCTCGGCGCTGCTCAGCAGGGTACTGTGGATTTCATTGTGGAAGCTATTGGTCATGTAGCCAATCGAATGGCTGGCGGATTGATCTTGCGGTTGATACGAAACGAAGGTGCCGCGGCCCGCCGCCCGCTTGATTAGTCTCTCCACTTCGAGCCGCTGCAAGGCGATGCGCACGGTGGTACGGCTGATATCGAGATGGCGGGAAAGCTGCGTCTCTGTCGGAATGCGCTCGCCATCATGCCAGCGCCCGGAGACAATCAGCCGCCGCAATTGATTGTGCAGCTGCACGTGCAGCGAGATATAACTATTGTGATCGAGCCGGATTTTCTCGAGTTTGTCGCGCATAAAGTTCGGTATGGTCGGCAAAGAACACTTTAGGAATGTACACAAATGTATGTACAATTCGCGAATATATCATGAACAGCGCCAGCATGCAATACACGAAAAATCATCGCTCATGCCGCCGACAGAGGTGAGTTTCCAGTGCGGAGCGCCCTTGTTGTCATGTTTTATGATATGATGCAGTCCGCAAATTCATCGGCAAAACTACGCTGTTAACGCAAACGGTCAATAGATAGCCGACCCATACGCAGACCGTTTCGAAAAGAGAACAAGGCCAGAAGTGGAAGCCAATCGCAGTCAAACAGGCTGTTTAAAAACTTTTCTCATCTTGGTCGGTACCGCCGTCCTTTTCATCGCTACGATCGTACTAGTCGCCGATATCAAATGCGGCTACGATATCGAGAATTGGTGGGCGCCTCTTTACCCGAACGGCGAGACAGTCTCCGTCGAATACGATCTCTTTCGCCCTCGCGCCTTGGGTGTTACCACCTGGATCATGGAAACGTCAGACGATGTCGAAACAGCCAAACAGTTTTATCGCGACACGCGCATCGCGACGCTCAAGGCCGGGAAATCGCGCGGTCTGGCATGGGCGGATTCCTACGTGAATCCGCTCGAAAATGGCGCAGGAAGCCAAATTATTTTGGTGAGCGCCTGTGGAACCTAATCTCGAGGCGAGGCCGTATCGATGAGAATCTCCGCCTTTCCCAAATGCTATATCGATGACATCGCCGGCAAGCGCGCGATGAGCGTCTTTGATTGGATTTCCATGGCGAAGACGCTCGATGCCGACGGGCTGGAAATGTATGAAGGCTTCTTCACCAGCCTCGAAGATGACTACATCCTCCAGGTGCGCGATGCCATTGCCGAAGCCGGCTTCGCCATGCCGATGCTCTGCTGCTCGCCCAACTTCACCCACCCGGACCCCGACGAACGCCAACGCGCAGTCGAGCATGAAGTCAAGATGATCCGCATCACCAAATTGCTTGGCGGGGACGGCGCAGTCTGCCGCGTCCTCAGCGGTCAACGCTATCCCAACGTCAGCCGCGATCAGGGCTTGCAATGGGTGGTCGACTGTATCGAGCAGGTGCTGCCCGTCGCCCGCGAACACAACATCATCCTCGGTCTGGAGAATCATTTTAAAGATGGCTTCTGGGAGTATCCCGAATTCGCCCAGAAGATGGACATTTTCCTGGAATTGCTTGATGCCATTCCGGAACGCGAATACTTCGGCGTGCAATACGACCCGTCCAACGCCATCGTCGCCGGCGATGATCCGCTTGAATTGCTGCGGGCGGTGGCCGATCGCGTCGTCAGTATGCACGCCAGCGATCGTTTTCTCGCCGAGGGCTATACACTGGACGACTTGCGCGGCAGCGACGGCGCCATCGGCTATTCACCGGCGCTGCAGCACGGCGTCACCGGCCAAGGCTTGAATGACTACGATACGATATTCCAGATCCTGCGTGATGTGGGATATGACGGCTGGGTCAGCATTGAAGACGGCATGAACGGCATGGATGAAATGCGGGAGTCGCTGGCATTCCTGCATCAAATGCGAGACAAGTACTTCCCAGCGCAGACTTAGACATCGTAAGGGGTGATCCTGTGGGTCGCCCATTCTCAACTAATATCGAAACAGGGACGCATCAATGGACGCACTGATCAAATACGGACGCCAAGACAAAAATGTCGAACTGCGCGATATTCCGCAGCCGCCCGATCCGCTGCCCGGCCAGGTGGTGGTCGAGGTCGGCGCGGCCGGCGTCTGTGGCAGCGACCTGCACATGTGGCGCGATCATCAGAGCTGGGCGATTAAGTTGCCGCTGGTGCTCGGTCACGAATTCTGTGGCACGGTCGCCGCGCTTGGCGCCGGCGTGGAGGGCTTCAAGATCGGCGATCGCGTGGCCGTGGAGACGGCGGCCGAGGTCTGTGGCAATTGCGCTTTCTGCCATTCGGGTGACTACAATCAGTGTCCCCATCGCCTCGGCTACGGCGCTCTATACGATGGCGCCTTCACCCAATTCGTCACCGCCCGGCAGGCCATCTTGCATCACATTCCCGACAACGTTTCCTTTGCGCACGCTTCGCTGACCGAACCGATCTGCGTCGCCTACAACGCCTTGGTGGAGAAGACACCGGTCATTCGCCCGGGCGATACGGTCGTGATTCAGGGACCCGGTCCCATCGGCATGATGGCGCTCTTGGTGGCGCAGCTGCGCGGCGCATCCGAAATCGTCATGCTCGGCACACGACATGACCGGCAGCGGCTGTCAGTCGCGGCGGAAATCGGCGCGACCCAAACGCTCAACATCGACGAGGACGACCCGCTGGAATTGGTCCGCTCACTCGGCGATGGCTACGGCGCAGACTTAGTCGTCGATTGCAGCGGCGTCAGCATCGCGCTGAAATCGGCGATGGAGATGGCGCGGCCCAATGGCACGATCACCAAAATCGGCTGGGGCCCGCAGCCGCTCGATTTCAACCTCGATCCCTTGGTGCAGAAAGCCGTGACCCTGCAAGGCTGCTTCAGCCACCTCTACTCGACTTGGGAACGGGCGCTGGCGCTGCTATCCAGCGGGCAAATCGACTTGACGCCCATCGTCGGCGGCGTCTATCCGCTGGCGAACTGGGAAGCGGCTTTCGAAGAGATGGAAGCCGGCAACAACGTCAAGTCCGTGCTGGTACCGGCGTAGGAACATTACCCGTGGCGGAAAATGTAGAGGCGACCCATTGGGTCGCCCGAAAAGACACTATTCTTAAGATGGGCAACCCGGTGGGTCGCCCAAAAATGCACATACGGAGGGCAGAAAATCGACGCCAAAATACAGATCTCAATTGATGTAATCGATATGGCTGAAGCGCTGGATCTCGCCCGCGCCTCATTCAAAGCCGGCGTCGACTGGCTCGAAGTCGGCACGCCGCTGCTGCTCGCCGAAGGGCTGCACGCCGTGCGCGCCTTCCGCAGCAACTTCCCCGACACGCCGATCGTGGTCGATCTCAAGACGATGGATGGCGCCGGGCTGGAAGCCGAAATGATGTTCAAGGCCGGCGGCGACATGGTCGTCGTGATGGGACAGGCGCACGATGCCAGCATCATCGAACAAGTCAAAATGGCGCAGCGCTACGGTAAAGAGGTGATGTGCGATGTCATGCTCTGCCCGGACAAACCGGGCCGCGCGCGTGAAGCGCAGAACATGGGCGTCGACTATATCATCGTGCATACCGGCTTCGACGAACGCGCCATGATCCCGGGCCTCAGCCCGCTCGATGATCTGGAGGATGTGCTCGCTGCGGTCGATATTCCGGTGCAGGCGGTCGGCGGTTTGACTGTGCCCCAGGCGATTCAGACGCTCGAAATTGGCGCGGAGATCGTGGTCTTCGGCGCGCCGCTGGTGATCAGCGGTCAGGAGTTCAAAGCGGCAGACCCGAATTTCGACCGGCAGCTGCGTGAAATCGTCAAGTCCGTGCGCGAGGCTTAGATGCGCTTTCGCCCTCGGCGTAGCTTTCTCGCTTCGACAGTGTTTTAATCATCGTAAATCTGTGCAATTTGTACCGTTGATGTCGGCGAAGCCTCGTATTGAGTTTTGGTCAGTGCAAGCGTATACTGGCTCGCTTGATGTGCGCTGCGTACTAATGGAAATGCCAATATGTTTGTGAAAGATCCCGAATTCGGGGACATCGTCGATTTCGACCAGTTGCGCTTGTCGATTCATCATCTCTACGATGCGCTCCTGCCCAATTTCAACATGCACAAATCCCTGCAAGTTGGCAACGAGCTCTATGGCGACGAGCCCGATCTGATGATCGCCGCGGGCGCCAGCATGCTCGCCTGGATGACGATCATCGCCGCCGGTGAAGACGAGATTGCCGAGGAGCTCAAGGACAGCCTTTTCACCCTGGGTTGGACGGAAGAAGAGATCGGATCAGACCTCTTGAGCGCAACCACTGTCGCCACACCCGTCAACGACGAGCCCGATTGCGTCGACTATTATCTCAAAGGGCGCAAGTGGCTGATCAACAATTCTTACCACGCCGATTATCATACGATCGTCGCCAAGATTGATCCTGAATCCAGCGGTCCGCGTTCGCTGTCTATCTTCCTGGTGCCACAGAGCAGCTGCCTTAACTGGGAACGGCTGGAGACGCATGTCCTGCGCCGCATGGTACTCACCAAATTCGATATTGATGGACCCGGGCGCTTGCTGGGAAGAGTTGGTCACGGCTTGCAGATCCTGCAGCGCATGGCCATGCCCAGCAAATATCAATGCGCCTACGTCGGCGTGCAAATGCTGAATGAAGCCATCCCGGCCAGCATCGATCACCTGTCGCAGAAGCGCATCTTCAACGAGAATCCAATCAACTTCAGCAACGTTCTGCGTCAGATGTACAACCTAGTCCTGCAAGCGGCTGTTCTGAATTTCATCTATTATCGCGCGCTGGCTTTCAGCGCCGGCAACTTCCTGCAATTCCACGGCGTCATGCTCAAGTCCTGGCTTCTGCTGCGCGCCAATGAGCTGCTCGGTCAGAATTTACTGGTGGCCGGTTCCAAAGGTTTCCTGGCGGAATCGGTCATCGGCCGCAACGCCATCGACTCCTTCGTTTTGCCTGTCTTTGACGGGCACTACACGATCAACACGCTGATGACAGCGAAGCATGTCAAGCGCTATCTGGGAGCGAGCCGCCGCGCCGACGTCGCCGAACGCATGGCGACCCTGCGCCACGGCATTTCGTCTTCACTCGCTGGTGATCCGATCCGCGCCCATTCGCGCAAGCTGCGCAACCCGGACTTCTTCGACTATGAGCAATACATTGATGACCTCGACCTGCCGATTGATTTGGACGCTCGTGCCGTCGTCGCGGCGATGCAATCGCTCGCCGACGAGCTGCACGAACGCGATCTGATGCAAGACCCGGAACACCGCTACAAGCTAGGCGCCCTCCTGCATTGGATGGAGGCGCTGCTGGCCGCCTGCGAGATGTGGAAAGTGGCCGAAGAAGACGAATATCTCAACGCCGTGATCATGCAATACAACGCCTTCGTTAACCAGTTTAACCATATCATCAGCGAGAGCGCCCTGCGGACGCCCTTCCTGACGCTAATGCGGCAGCAGCCCATGCGCCGCCTGGAAGCGCCGCGCGATTTTCTCCTGCGTCTGTACAGCCTCGCCCAGCAATTCGCTGCGCAGCGTGAAGCGGTGGTGGTGAAGTAGGGAAAGAACTTCACCACAGAGACACAGAGGGCACCGAGACACAGGGAAAGCAACGGCCTTGTTTGAAAGGGACAAAATGGCAATATTTGCCAGAAGGGTTTGGCAAAGGGCGAGCTTTTGTGGCAAAGATCGGTCGCTTTATGGCGTAACTCCAGGGTTTTATGGCGAAGATCGCACGTTATATGGCAAAATGGGCCGTTTTGTGACAATTTTGCCATAAAAATGATTTGTCGGTTAGAGGGCGTGATGGGCGATTTGGTTTGTAAGGCGCACTGGGATCAAGGGTAGCAGGGATTGGGCTGGCATGGGCGACCACAGGTTCGCGCAGGCGCAGCAATTCGCCGCTCCGCGTGAGGCGGTCGTGGTAAGGAAAGAGGTACAACGTGAATGACACTATGGAAACATCAAGTACTCGATTTAACACATGGCTTAACAACCTAGATGATTTATCACTAGCCCCATATCAATGGATAACGCAGATTGCATATGAATTAGCGGATGGCCTTACTAAAGGGTTTTGGAATACGCTAATTGCACGGCAAATGATGGGTGGTTGGGAGCCCCACATCGGGCTGGAGGAATATGTTGCAAATAGGGAAAAACAGTCTGTATTCAACGGTGTTTCTGTAGAATATGACAGAAGAAGATTCGGCCTAATTGTAGAAAGCCTTGTCTTAGCTGATTTTTTGGACAGAACAAGATTGTCTAGTGGAAATAGAGCATGGCTTACGTCAAAGGCGTTTGAATTATTACAACCCGATTCAATGGAACGATAAATGATAAAGATGATAAGCAATCTTGATTATGCTCGCAAGACAAGGCGTATTACACGGGCAATTGCAAAGAAATACACGGAATTAACATGGGTAGATGAACCTCTATTTTGGAGAAACCGTATAGAAAACACCAATGCAAATGATAAAGGATTGTTATGTCATAGGTGGGGGGTTATTGGAGACTCACCTGTATTGACTAAACTTCTGAAAGACTACATATCTCACAAAACCGAAGAAGAGTTTAGACAATGTGTGCACAATCTTGTATGCAAAATGCTAAAGAGCGGATATCTTGAATACAGTCCTGAAACAAGACACAATCCTACATATAGTGGAAAAATAACTGATGTCGGAGCTATTGAACTTATACAGAGAGACGGTAGTACAGTGAAAGGTGGACACCTCGCTCTTTCACAAATGGCGTATCATTTGCCAGCCAATGACCTAATACTTTTCATAAGAACATTGCGCTCAAATTCTATAGCTATATCTGTGTTTTTCCTTACTGTACTACAAGTCATAGAACTTCTGTCTAATCTCGGCATATTAGATAGGCTAAAGACAACGATTGAAGCCGCAATTCAATAATCAAGAGGATGCAATCACCACATGATCCAACCTAACTTCCGCAAGCGCAATTACTATCGTTTTATAGACAAGAAGATCCCAGCCTGAAAGACATGGGCAATGAATATCGAACTGATAGACCTTGCAGTCCGCGACCTGGTCGAGGGCTATGATGACGCTAGCAAGACCAGCGAAGCCAACTGCCAAATGCTCTGTCGCAAGTGCAACCGAGAGAAGCCTGCGAAATAATGACAAGCGACCCTAAGTTTACGGACACGATTAAAGACGCGCAATTCGGCGACATTCTCGATTATCAGCGCCTGCGCGATGGCATGATGGATGTGCTGGACAATGTCTATCCCACGTTCAACTTGCTGGGCTCGATGTTGGAAGCCACCCGCCACTTCCGCAACAATCCCAATTACATGACCGCCTGCGCCGCCAGCGGACTCGCCTATATGATGCTGGTCGCCGCTGAAGAAGACGAACTGGCGGCCCAACTCAAAGGCAAGATATTTACGCTGGGCTGGACGGAAGAGCATAGCGGCACCGACCTGCTCAGCATTCGCACGCGCGCCACGCCCCTGCCCGATGACCCCGGCGGAAAGAGCTACCACATTCAGGGCGAGAAGTGGCTGATCAACAATTCTTATCATGCCGATTATCACTCGGTGATCGCCAAGGTGGATCCGGCCGCCGACGGCCCGCGCTCGATCTCCATCTTCGCCGTGCCCCACAGCAGTACCAAGAACTGGGAACGGCTGGAAACCCACGTCCTGCGCAGCATGGTACTCACGAAATTCGACATCAACGGACCCGGCATCCTCATCGGCCAGGTCGGGCGCGGCCTGGAAATCTTGCAGCGTATGGCGCTGCCGTCCAAGTACCACTGCTCTTATATGGGCGTGAAAATGGTGGACGACTCCCTGCCCGCCGCCATCGACCACCTTTCCAGCAAGAACATTTTTGGCAACAATCCGATCCGGTTCAGCAATGTCTTCCGCCAACTCTACAACCTGGCGCAGCAGGCGGCGCATATCAATTTCACCTTCTTCCGCGCGCTGGCGTTCAGCGACAGCCCCTTCCTGCAATTCCACGGCATCATGCTGAAATCATGGCTGCTCCTGAAGTGCAACGAAATCTTGTCGCAGAATCTGCTGGTCACCGGCTCCAAAGGTTTCCTGAAGGAATCCAATATCGGCGGCAATGCCATCGATTCTTTTGTTTACCCGGTATTTGATGGGCATTACACCCTCAACACGCTGCTCACCTACAAACACATGCGGCGCTACCTTGAGGCGACGGCGCAAGGCGATATCGACGAACGGATGCGCATGTTGCGAGAGAACGCCTACATCGCGCGCGAAGGCAAGCAGATCCTAACCAGCAGCCGGGCGACGCGCCGCCCGCCCTTTTTCGATTACGCCGACTATATCGATCGCTGCGCGCCACCAATCGACATGGACGCCCGCAAGCTAATCACGGCGAGCGCAGCGATCATGGACGCGATTCAAGCGCGCGGCCTGACAAACGAGCCGGAATACCGCTACAAGATTGGCATGGTGGTGCACAATCTCGAGGCGCTGCTATCGGCGGTCGAACTCTGGAAAGTGACCGAGAACGATCAATACCTGAATGCCATCATCATGCAGTACAACGAGGTCGGCAAGCTGATCAACCGCATCATCAGCGAGGGCGCCTTGCCGGTGGATTTCATCGAGCCGCTGCGTCAACTCCCGCTGCCCGCGGTCGAGGATCCGCGCGAATTCTTGCTCGGCTTGCTTGACGTGAAGGGGCAGATTCGCCGGGCATGAGCATTCGGGCGCTCGCACCCCTTTCTGTCTCTGCTATCCTGACAGTAGCGCAGATATAGGCTGAGTCTCCAATCCGGCCGGTTTGCGCAAAAAACCTTTTGCTGCGCGGACGCAAATAGCGCATTCAAACGCCGGGAAACCCCTGTCAGAGCTGCGATTCAGCATTGGCGCAACCCGCGATTTCATTTGCGGGAATCGCGCAAATGCGCCATTATTGCGCCTCACCTATGACCCACGAAAGACAAGCCCATGACTGAACTGACCACCCTCCTTTCCAATCTCGTCGCCATCGACTCGGTGAATCCCGACCTGGTGCCCGGCGGCGCGGGCGAAGGCCAGCTAGCGCAATACATTGCCGATTGGGGACGTGTAGCCGGGCTCGAAGTCCATGTGCAGGAAGCCGGAGCGGGTCGCCCGAACGTGATCCTGATCGCGCGGGGCAGCGGCGGCGGACAGTCGCTGATGTTCAACGCGCATACCGATGTGGTCGGCGTCGAGGGCATGACGGCGCCCTTCGAACCGGCGATTCACGACGGGTGCATGTTTGGACGCGGCGCCTACGACATGAAAAGCGGAATGGCCGCCTGCATGTTGGCGGTCAAAGCGGCGAAGGACATGTCACTCGCCGGTGACGTCATGCTCAGCGCCGTGGTCGATGAAGAGTACGGCAGCATTGGCACCGAAGCGCTGCTGGCCGAGTGGGAGCGCTGGCCCGCCCATGCCGTGCTCATCGCCGAGCCGACCGAGTTGGCCATCAGCATCGCCCATCGCGGCTTCGTCTGGCTGGAGATCGAGACATTCGGCGTGGCCGCCCACGGTTCGCGCCCGCAGCTCGGCGTGGACGCGATCGCCAAGATGGGGCACGTACTGGTCGCGCTTGACGCCCATGACCGAGCCATGCGTGCCAAGCCGACGCACAATCTGCTGGGCAGCGGCTCGCTGCACGCCTCCATCATCAGTGGTGGCGAGGAGATTTCCATGTACCCCGCGCACTGCAAGCTGTTGGTCGAGCGGCGTACCATCCCGGGCGAGTCAAAGGACAGCGTCGAGGCGGAAGCGCAGACGATCCTCGATGAGATCGCGGCTGCAGATCCCGACTTCAATGCACAAGTCAAGGCAACCTTCGCGCGCGGTCCTTTCGCCATTGAGGCGGGGCACCCCGTGGTGCAGCAGCTCAAGCGCGCCGCGGAAGCGCGACAGGGAAGCGAAGTGCCGCTCATCGGCAGCAGTTGGTGGATGGATTCGGCGCTCTTCGCCGAGCAAGGTATCCCCACAGTTGTACTGGGTCCAGCCGGGACAGGCGCGCATGCCCGCGAGGAATGGGTCGACCTGGACTCGGTGGAACGCTGCCGGCAGATCTACATCGACCTCATCGCTGATTTCTGCCGCTGAGCGCCGGCTGTGCTTCCTAGACATTGAAGCGGAAGTAAATGACGTCCCCGTCCTGCACCACATAATCACGCCCCTCCACCTGCAGCAAGCCGGCTGAGCGAATGGCGTTGCGATCTTGATGCTGCTCGAAGACAGCGAAGGGGATGACCTCTGCGCGGATGAAACCGTGCTCCATATCGCTGTGCACGACGCCGGCCGCTTGGGGCGCGGTCCAGCCGCGGCGAATCGTCCAGGCGCGCACCTCGTTTTCGTTGAAGGTGAAATAGCTGATCAAGCCGAGCAAGCGATAACATTCGCTGATCAGCCGTTCCAGACTGCTCTGCGCCAAGCCATAACTACCGAGGTATTCATCGCGCTCCCCAGCGTTTAGCGTCGCCAGTTCACTCTCCAGTCCGGCGCAAACGGTGATGAGCTGGGCGCCTTCCGCCGCCGCGATCTCACGCGCCGATTCGAGCCAGGCATTTCCATTTTGCAGGCTCTCTTCGTCGATGTTGGCGACATAGATGACCGGTTTGGCGGTCAGGAAACGCATCTCAAAATCAAGAGCGGCGAAGTCAGGCTGCTCGCGCCCATCGAAATCTCGCAGCGGCTCGCCGGCGCCGATATGCGCTTCGACCTGTTGCGCCATCTCCAGCTGCGATTGCAGCGACCGATCGCCTTTGACTTCGCGCTCCAGCTTTTCCAGCCGGCGTTCCAACTGCTGCAAATCGGCCAGCGCCAATTCGGTATTGATGACCTGAATATCGTCGGCTGGGTGCGGCTGCGCGTTGACATGCGCGACATTCTCGTCATCGAAGCAGCGCACCACGTGGACGATGGCATCGACATGGCGGATATGCCCGAGGAAACGATTGCCCAAACCCTCGCCCTTATGCGCGCCTTTGACCAGACCAGCCACATCCACGAAGTCGACGCGCGCATTAATCGCCTGCTGGACGCCCACCCACGCCTGCAAACGTGTCAGACGCTCATCGGGCAGGGCTACCACCGCGTGATTGGATTCGATTGTGCTGAAGGGGTAATTGGCGGCGACGGCGGTCTGGGCGCGGGTCAAGGCATTGAAGAGGGTGCTCTTGCCCACATTAGGCAAGCCAACGATGCCGATGCTCAAGCTCATGGGTCGGTCCTCGCAGGGTCGATCTGCGCACTATGTTACGGCAAAACCGTCTAATTTGTGAGCGTCGATGGTGGCAGGCTGCGGCTGCCCTGGCTGACGATGACGGTGGTATAATCGCGGGCGAATTGACAGGTCACGACTATTGACAGGATCCCCATGAGCAATGCAGCCCAATTCGAACGCATCGCGCAAAAGACGCTTGATACACTCCGAGATATCGGCACGGCGACCATCGCCGGCTCCTTGGCCAAAGAGGGTATCCGCAATCCCCACATGGTCGGCCTGACGTCTTTCAATGCGGGAAAGGCGGTTAGCGGGCAAGCGGTGACCCTGCAATTCATGCCCAAGCGCGAAGACGTGCACTGGGGCGATGAATACGCGCACGCGCCTGAACGGGAATTGCATCGCCAAGCGATCATGGCCTGCGCGCCCGGCGATATCGTGATCGTGGACGCGCGCGGCAGCCTGAGCAGCGGCGTATTCGGCGAGATGATGCTGACCTCCTTCAAGGCGCGTGGCGGTGAAGGCGTCGTCATCGACGGCTGCATCCGTGATTTTCCCGAAGTGCAAACGATCGATCTCGGCCTGTGGCTGCGTGGCGTCACGCCGAATTTCCATACGCAGACCGACATATTCCCGCACGCGGTGAACGTGCCGATCGCCTGCGCCGGCGTCTTTGTTATGCCGGGCGATATCATCGTCGCCGATGATGATGGCGCGGTGGTCGTGCCCATCGGCCTGGCGGAGAAGATCGGCGATGTCTCGGCGGAAAAAGCGGAATGGGAAGTCTTCTCCCGTATGAAGCTGGAAGAAGGCGGCCTGCTGTCCAAGTACTACCCGCTGAACGAGGAAGCGCAGAAGGAATACGAGGCTTGGCTGCGGGAGCAGTCCTGAGCTCATGTCCGAAGCCGCACTGGCGATCAGCCTGTTTTTCCACATCGCGGCGACGGTAATCTGGATCGGCGGCATCCTGCTCATCACCTTCATGGTCGTGCCCGAACTCAATCGCGTCCTGGCTGAGCAGCCGGCGCTGTTTCAACTGCTGCGGCGCTTGCGCGAGCGCTTCACCGTTTTGGGCAATTTGGCGCTGGCTATCTTAGTCGTCACTGGTGTGCTGCAAATGTCGACCGACCCCAATTATGAAGGTCTGCTGAGTTTCAGCAATCGCTGGAGTCAGGTGCTGCTGCTCAAACATATCTTGATCATCGCGCTGGCCGCGCTCGGACTGATGCTACAATTTGGCCTGGCGCCGGCGCTGGAACGGACGAGCCTGCTGCTGGAACGGGGTGCAGGCGATGCCGACGCGTGGCAGACGCTGCGCGGAAGGGAACGACGGCTGACGCTGCTGATTGCTCTCTTGGCGCTTGCGATTCTGGCGGCGAGCGCCTGGCTAACGGCGATCTAACCAGCGAGCAAACAGAGGGCACAGAGTTTTTTCGCAGCTACGAAAGTTGTAGGGGCGAGCAATACTGACGACCTGCAGGTGTGTAAAATGAACGAACAAAAATGCCATCTCCCGCGTTATCTGTTATAAATGAAGCATAGAGACACATTGCCTCCTCGACGATTTGGACAATCATGTTAGAGAAACAAGCGCCGCCCGAAACACAGCCAGCACAGCGCCAACTCGCGGAATTCAAGCTCGAAGACCGCTACACGGTTGAAGCGGGCCGCGTCATCATGAGCGGGATTCAAGCGCTGGCGCGTTTGCCCTTGGATCAGCACCGGGCGGACAAACGCCGGGGTCTGAACACGGCTGGTTTGATCACCGGCTATCGCGGTTCGCCGATTGGCGTGCTGGATTTCGTGCTGGAAGGGATACCCGGCTTGCTGAAAGACCATCATATCCGCTTCATCCCGGCGGTGAACGAAGAACTGGCCGCCACCGCCCTCATGGGCAGCCAAACGGTCAACCTGCTGCCCGATCCCAAATATGACGGCGTCTGCGGGATTTGGTATGGCAAGGGACCGGGTGTCGACCGCAGCGGCGATGCTTTCAAGCACGCCAATCTGGCCGGCGTCGGGCAATATGGCGGCGTCTTGGCGCTGGCGGGCGATGATCCGTCTTGCAAATCTTCGACCATCCCCTCGCATTCGGAAGTCGCGCTTTACGACGCTCTGATGCCGATCCTCTACCCGGGCAGCGCGCAGGAGATCCTCGATTTGGGTTTGCTCGGTTTCGCCCTTTCGCGTTTCAGCGGATTGTGGGTCGGTTTCAAGATCGTCACTGATGTCGCTGACGAATACAGCAGCGTCGAAGTCGGGCTGGATCGTGTGGACATTGAAGAACCGCCATACGAGTTGAATGGACAGCTCTGGCGCCCGCGGCAGAATACCACCTTGATCTCGCCCTACAGCTTGCAACAGGAGCAACAGATCCACGATGAACGGCTGGGCGCTGCCCTCGCCTTCGCCAAGGCGAATCGCATCAATGAAATCACCGTGCCGACCGCCGATGCCTGGCTGGGTATCATCGCCGCCGGCAAGACTTACTACGACCTGCGCAGCGCGCTTCAGGAAATCGGACTGGATGACGCAGCGCTCGAACGGACCGGGATTCGCCTGCTCAAGCTAGGCATGATCTTCCCGCTGGAATCGGACATCCTGAACGATTTCGCCACCGGCCTGGAAGAGATCTTGGTCATCGAAGAGAAACGCGCCTTCATTGAAATGTTCTGCAAGGAAGCGCTATACGGCAGCCGGCATACGCCGCTGATCGTCGGCAAGAAAGACGAAGCCGGCAACAAGCTGGTCCGGGCGGACAACGAACTCGACGCCGATGAAATCGTGCGCGTACTCGCTCGCCGACTGCGTGGCCATGGCGAGGCGCCACTGTTGGAACGCCGTCTTGAGGAAATCAACCGCCTGCCCGATCTGGGCACCATCCCGCTTGTAGGGCGTCAGCCCTACTTCTGCTCCGGCTGCCCGCACAACCGCTCGACCAAAGTTCCAAAAGGATCAATGGCATCGGCCGGTATCGGCTGTCATACGCTGGCGATTCTGATGGATCGCGATACCGCCGGCGTGACGCAGATGGGCGGCGAGGGCGCCAATTGGGTCGGCGCCGAAGCCTTCACCGATATTGAGCATATCTTCCAGAATATCGGCGATGGCACCTTCGCCCACAGCGGTTCACTCTCGATACGGCAGGCGACGGCCGCTGACACCAATATGACTTATAAGATCCTCTACAATTCCGCCGTCGCGATGACCGGCGGGCAAGAAGCCGATGGCTTGATGCCCGTGCCGGAAATGACGCATCTGCTCTATGCCGAGGGGGTGGTGAAGACCATTGTCGTCTCAGCCGATCCGGAGAAGTTCCCGCCCGATACACTCTGGGCGCCCAACGCCGAAGTCTGGGAACGCGACCGGATGGACGAGGCGCAGCTACTCCTGCGCGATACGCCCGGTGTGACGGCGCTCGTCTACGATCAGGAATGCGCCGCCAACCTAAGACGCAAACGCCGGCGAGGTTTTGCCGCCGACCCCGCCCTGCGCATTGTCATCAACGAAGCGGTCTGCGAAGGCTGCGGCGATTGTGGCGCGGTCTCGAATTGCCTCAGCGTACAGCCGGTGGAAACCGAGTTTGGGCGAAAGACGCAGATCCATCAATCGTCCTGCAATAAAGATTACACCTGCCTTGAGGGCAATTGCCCGGCCTTCATGAGTGTAATCCCGGCTGAGATGCCAAAGACGGAGGCTGTAAAAGGCTTCCGTGTAGAGCGGGAGATCCCTGAACCGGCGCGACAAGTGAACGGGACGGCGAACATCCTCTTTATGGGCATAGGCGGAACGGGCGTGGTCACTTCGAATCAGATACTGGGCACCGCGGCAGCGCTGGATGGCTTCCATGTGCGTTCGCTGGACCAGACCGGGCTGAGTCAGAAGGGCGGTCCCGTCGTCTCCAACTTGAAGATCACGGCAGAGCCGGTCGATATCGCGCCCAAGATCGGGGCGAGCGCGACCGATGCCTTTCTCGTCTTTGATGTGCTGACGGCGACTGAAAGCAAGAATCTCATCCGCGCCCATCCGCAGCGCAGCATCGCTATTGTCAGCACGAGCAAAGTGCCGACCGGCGCGATGGTGCGGGATACGACTGTTGAATACCCCGAAGGCGACCGTCTGCTGGAGTTGATCAATCGGGAGACGCGGGCGGGCGATAATGTCTTCTTTGACGCGATTGGATTGGCGGAGGCGCTCTTTGGCGATCACATGATGGCGAATATGATCGTCATTGGCGCAGCCTTTCAAGCGGGTACACTGCCCATGTCGGCGGCAGCGATCGAACGCGCTATCGAACTGAACGGCGTCAAGGTCGAGGATAATCAACATGCCTTCCGCGCCGGCAGGCTGGCGGTCGCTCAGCCGGATTGGCTGGCGAGCCAGGATAGCAAAGGTGCAAGCGCGGTCGAGATGCCGGTCGAAACCTCAGCGGCGGCGCAAGCGATGATCGACTCGCTGCCATTCGAAGGCGAGCTCAAGCGCCTGCTTGAGATTCGCGTGCCGGAACTGATCGCCTATCAAAACGAGGATTACGCGCGGCGATATGTCGAGGATGTACGGCGGGTGTATGCGGCGGAGCAGGCGTCATGCCCCGGCGTCACTGACCTGAGCGAAGCGGTCGCGCGTTACCTCTTCAAGCTGATGGCATACAAAGACGAATACGAAGTGGCGCGCCTCAGCCTGAAGCCGGCGGCGCGGGCGGCGCTGCGCGACCAGTTTGGCGCGCGGGCGCGCATGCACTATCACTTGCACCCGCCCTTCCTGAAGCACTTCGGATTAAAGCGCAAGATCAAGCTGGGTCGTTGGTTTGATGGCGTCTATCGCGGCTTGCATGTGTTGCGCTTTCTGCGCGGAACACCCTTCGACCTTTTCGGTTATGATCGCGTGCGGCGCGTTGAGCGGGACTTGATCGTGCAGTACCGGCGCTTTATCTTTGAGTCTATTGAGACGCTGGACACGGATAGCCACGCGCGGGCGGTGGAGTTAGCGGAACTGCCCGATATGATACGCGGCTACGACAGCGTGAAGCTGGGCAATGTCGAGCGCTTCTGGGATGCTGTGCGGGCACTGGGATTCGAGTGATATGATCGCGCAACGTTAGCCACAGGCGCCGGTCGATTCGACATAATCCGCGCTGATCCAGCCTTCCCAGCCTCCATACGTGGTTTTTAACCAGCCGGCACTAATTGAGGCGACAGTTACCGTAACATCCGCCGGAATATGACGCAGAATTGTACTCCCATCCGGTTCCTTACGGAAATTGAGTACGGCGAGCGTACGCACTTCACAGCCTTCTGATACCTGCCGGGGCGCGATGCCGTCTGGTACCGAAGAGAGCAACACAAGGGAACCGGCGCGGGTGAATCGGGCGCAGGTTGTATTACCCTGCTAAAAAGTGTCGATCCAGGCAGGCTGGCGAGGTGCAAACGCCGCATCCAGGAACAGTAACTCGCCCAGCCCGGGCAAGCAGACTTCCACGCCCGGATCAACATAACCCCAGATATCCACCGCCACGATGATGCCCGCGTCGATGAGGTCCTGACGGCCTACCCCGCCTGCATCGAGGACCTGGCACTGAATGCCGCTGCGCGTGCCAGCTATCGGTCGGACTCTGATATTGGCTGGCAGATGCTCACAGGTGTAAGTTTCGGGCTTGACGTTGCGCTCCGCGGGCTTCCCGTTGTTCTTCTTAGTCTGACGTGGTGAATCGTCCCCATCATCGCTCGGCGACTCGTCGTCGGGATCGGGAAGCGGTACGACTGGCAGATGAGGATTGAAGGGCTCCGTCTTTCCGCAAATGCTCACGGCAAGGCCGATATGAACCTGCTCCTCGGAGTCCGCGATGATCTCCTTGACACCCTTACAGTTGATGACCTTGACGGTACTGAAGTAGACGCGCCCGCCGCTGCCGACACGGACTTGTCCGGATTCACGTGTGCCGTAGCCATTCGACATGAACAGGTCCTGAATATGCAAATCGACGTCCGGTCCCACGCGGAAGAAGCTGAACCGACCCCGCCCATCCAGAGTCGCGGTGAAGCGGTCGCCGACAACGCCGAGGTCTTCCGTAATCTCTACCGGGCTTTCCAAGATCTCGACCGTATCGTGCACATAGATGTGGTCGCGGCCCGGGTCACCGGCTTTGCAAGCGCCGACCGGCTGATTCGTATTGGCGGCGCGGATGGCGTCGTTAAGCGTACAACCCAGACGCAATTCGATGGTTTCACCGGCCTGCGTCGGGAAGGCAAACAATAGCGCCGCTGACAAGAGGACGGTGGCTAGCGTCTTATGGTGGACAGAGCAGTACATCCTTGGTCTCCTTCCGCTCGACAATGTTCGGTCGTCGACAGCGTTTCCGATACGTTGCTTGCCAAAACGAAAAAAGAAGGCACAGCGAAAATGTAAATGCCGGCGAGCGCCTCCGAGACGGTGGATCAAGGTTGGCAGCGCCAAACTGCAAAACAGGTCGGCGGCGACACCCTGCCGGTAAAGTGAGTCTACGACCGGCGAATTAGCAGAAACTTGGTCTTACATTAGAGAAAATTCCGCACATTACAGGCGAGCGGGTTGCCATCAGGGGCTGCGAGATCGCGGGGAGACGGGAGCGGATCTGGATGCTGAAACCACTGCACCATGTTCTTTACATTGGAAAGGCGAACTGGACAGCCACTTAGCACGAGGAGGCATCGCGCTTACGCGCGTCGTCAAGGAACGGCTGAAGCTAGCGAGGTAATCTGGGCAAGCTAATCGGGCACAGAGTCCTTCAATATCGAGGCACGAAAGTTATACAGGGTTTGTCGCGGCGAGACAGTGATTCGTGCTTGACCCTATTACCGGGAGCACGTCGGAAAAACTCACTACAAAAGGACTCCAAGTATCGCCAGCATCTACAAAAAAGCAAGTTTTTCAGCGGTGTAAGATCTATGTCAGATCGAGACAAAGACCTAGACAATATGTTCTGCGAATTGGTATTATTCTCGTCTGTTAATATTTGAATGGTATTGGAGCATGAATTCACTATGGATTCTCACAACGCGGACGGGTCTAACGGACAATATTCTCTGCAAGAACGCAATATGATTATTGGATTTTTAGTTGATCACACGACTGGCTTGGTGGTAAATGCTCTCCGTCGTCGCGAAAAAACGGTCCGAGCGAATCCTACGAATGCCGAATTACGTGCTCGTTTCGAAGAATTACTTGACGCAAAAGAACTCGTTGTTGAAGATCTTGTCGACATCCAAACCGAATTGGAAGGTTGGGGAAAACAACAGATCTACCTTTTCCAATGCAAAACAAGCGAAAGGATTCTCAAGTCAACGTGGTACAGCAGAGCATGGGTGGAAAGACACTTGAGAGAGGTCGAATCGACTCTTATTTTGGACGAGAGAAATCCTCTAGCACTGCCAGAATCGCCTCAACTAATAGCGGTTTACTATTCAGAAGATTACGAGAATCCCAAGATTCGCTTCGTTTGGGCTCAGAAACTAATAAGTAGACTGCGTGATACTTCACTCGACAGCGGGTCTGAAGATTTCGAATCAAACGATGCCAACATATTGGAACGAATCATCTTTCAGGGTTACCGAGAGACACTAGGGAGAGGGATCATTTCGTTTGATTGGGAGATTGGATCAGGACAAGCCATGCTCCTGATTCACAAGCTTAGCGAACGTGACTATAAGCCGATGCGCAAAAGGATCATGCGCGATTTGAATGACCTTTTTACGAATGTCGATTTTGAATGGTTGGATATCCGACCTGCAATGGCAAATCGGGATTGCCTAGCCACCTTCGACGACGACATCGAAGTGGTTTTCCCAAGACACGACGTTCCAACCACTGACGGAAACAGAATAGCGCTTTTCCATGAACATCAAAAGAGCGTTTCTGAAGACTCCGAATTGGCCGAAGTCCAGGAACGGCAGCAGACCGTGTTCAGCGGATACAAACTTGATCTTCGTTGGAAACCAAGGGCTAGGAAAGAGTTTCGTGTTGAACTGTTAGCAAGACTAGATGACGATCAGCGAATTGGGATTGGTGCACAAAGAACCGAGAAAGAAATAAGAGATGTCATTCGAGGTATTAGATTCTGTCTTTAGAGACTCGAGATTCAGGAGTTCTGTAAACCATGCGGAGAAAGAGAAGATAGCGAAGTTTTTTTCTGACCCGGTTCACAGAAGATTTACCCTTAGTAAATTCCAACGGACTACGGGTGTTGTTGAACAAGCAGAAGCTCTCTTGAGCGCCCTCATCCAAAGATGTGAAGAGTGCCAACAGACCGGCGATGTTTGCTATGACGCCTGTATCGTACGCAAGACGACGGAAATCCGATGTCCGAGCACCGACCATGAAACTATTACCTTGGAACGTGTAAATGATGATGAAGGCTGGTGTTACTTATGTGAACACAAGTATCGATTGGATGAAAAGCTTGACTCCGAAGTCGTCTATACCCGACTCAAAGAACCGGACAAGCCGCTATCCGAATCTACCGATGCTACTGTTGAGGCTGACACCGAAGTGCCACTATGGCGCAAAGTGGTCAAGTGGATATTCTTGACTATTGCGGGAGCAATTATCGGATATTTGGTTATTGATAAAGCTATACCACTCGTCGAGATCTTGTTTACAAACGGTACGTCTGGAACTCCTGCATTGACATTAGAAGTTGAACCTTCTTCTACGACAATCATTGGTGCAACAGAGATTGCTTCACCGCGCTCGAGCGTAGAATCGACTCATTCCTCGGAATGGACGCCAACAACAGAGACACCGCATGTTAGCTCTTCAACTGCGGGCGCAACCCTCGATCCCTAACACCTCTCTCTGCCTGATTTGTCTCTAGGATGAAGAATCGAGTGTGGGCTAGAAAAGCGCCTGTCAATCGAGTTACCATATTCCCCATAACCAAACAGAGAGACATACGAGGAAGCACAAAATGAGCGAGAAAATTGGATTCATCGGTCTGGGCATCATGGGACGCGGTATGGTCGACAACTTGATGAAAGCCGGCTTTGATGTCACGGTCTGGAACCGCACGGCGAGCCGCATGGATTCCTTCGTGGCGCGGGGCGCTGCGGCAGCTGACTCGCCCAAAGCGGTCGCGGAAAACTGCGATATCATCATCATCTGTGTCAGCGACACGCCCGATGTCGAGGCGGTGATTCTGGGCGAGAACGGCGTGATTCACGGCGCCACTGCCGGTGACCTGGTGATCGACATGAGCACGATCAATCCGGTCAACACGGTTGAGATCGCCAAACAGCTCAAGGCCAAGGGCATCAACATGCTGGACGCACCGATCAGCGGCGGCAGCGAAGGCGCGGCCAAGGGCACGCTCAGCATTATGATCGGCGGCAACGAAGACGATGTCGCGCGCGCCATGCCCAGCTTCGAAGCGATGGGCACGACGATTACCCATGTCGGCGAAGGCGGCGCCGGGCAGACGGTCAAGCTGTCGAATCAGATTCTTTGCGTCGTCAATATGCTGGCGGCGAGCGAGGCGCTGCTCTTCGCGCAGGCGGGCGGCGTCGATCTGGAAAAGATGCTGCAAGCCGTAACCGGTGGCGCGGCCGGCAGTTGGATGCTGGCGAACCGTGGACCGCAGGTGATCCGCGATGATTGGCGGCCCGGCTTCACCGTCGACTTGCAGCAGAAAGATCTGCGCCTGGTGCTGGGCGCAGCCGATGAGATGGGCATCCCGGTCATCGCCACGGCGCTCTGTTTTAATCTGTATCGGACGCTGCAGGCGCAGGGACTCGGTGGCGACGGCAACCACAACATCATCCGCGCGCTGGAGGCGATGGCGGGGATTGAGGCGCGCTTGAGCTAGAGTGTTCAAGCACGCTCGTCGAACATTCAATTGGATCTTGCGGCGATATGTTATGCTATTGGCACACTGTTCTTTTGGCAGGAGCAAGCGATGTCAGCGCTGGTGGCTGAACGGCTTTTGAGCGCGGAAGCATTTCTAGAATGGGAAAGCGCCCAGCCCAATAAACACGAACTGATAGACAACCGAGTATATGATATGACAGGCGCTAGCCGCGCGCATAACTTCATTAGCGTCAAACTGGCGACAGCGCTCGACACCAGACTAAGTGGCAAGGGATGTGAGGTTTGTACCAGTGATATGCGGGTGCAGGTCGACCCCGTCGCTTCCTTTACCTATCCCGATGTGGTTGTAGTCTGTGGTGAGCCCAGGTTCCGTGGCGATTTGGCACAAGATACACTCGAGAACCCTACGCTGCTCTTCGAGATACTGTCGCCATCCACCGAACTAATCGACCGCAACCGCAAGTTACAGCAATACCTGCATTTGGAGTCTCTTCAGGGCTATTTCCTGGTAGCGCAGGATAAACCGCTGATTGAAGCCTACCTGTTGCACGGCGATGATTGGCTCTATCGAGAGTATGCGGGTGCGGATTCCACCATGGTCGCTGAATCGCTTGGCTGCCAGATTCCGTTGCGCGAGCTTTACCCCGAGATACGGACGGAGAGTTCTTAAGCCGCTCAACCCCTAGAACAGAAACTTCAGAATCTCCACAACGAAGGCGACTGCCAGCACTATCATACCGCCATAGACAAAGATCTCCATCAAGAGACCCATCAAGGCGATTCCCAAGATTGCCACGATACCGACCGGAATGAGCAAAAGCAATTCCATGAAAGCCCTCCCTTTTCCTAAAGTATCTGCCCTTGACTAAGCCTAGCGCTGCGCCGGTTCCTTGCAGCCCCCAATAATGAGGGGATATCCGCCGCGCGACCTGAGATTTCGATTGTAAATCGCCCGCCTGCGGTGCATAATGCGAGATTGGTGAGATAGAGTTTAAGCACGAGGAAACTAATGACCGCATTACGCGTGACAGTTTGGCATGAATACAGGCACGAGAAACTCGACGAGCACGTGGCGAATGTCTATCCCGAAGGCATCCATGGAGCGCTGGCGAAGGGGCTGGCGCCCTACGGCTTTAATATCCACACCGCCACGCTGGATGAGCCGGAGCATGGGCTGACGCAAGAGGTGCTCGACAACACTGATGTCCTGACCTGGTGGGGCCATATGGCGCATGGCGAGGTCAGCGACGAAATCGTCGACCGCGTGCAGGAACGGGTGCTGAACGGCATGGGATTGATCGTGCTGCATTCGGGGCATCTGTCGAAACCGTTCAGGCGTCTGATGGGTACCGGCTGCATGTTGAAATGGCGCGAAGCCGATGAGAAAGAACGGATCTGGGTGGTTGATCCCTCGCATCCGATCTGCGAAGGGTTGCCCGAATACATCGAGATTCCCCAAGCCGAGATGTACGGCGAACACTTCGATATCCCGCCACCGGACACGCTGGTCTTCATTAGTTGGTTCGAAGGCGGCGAGGTCTTCCGCAGCGGCTGCTGCTATCAGCGCGGGCAGGGCAAGATCTTTTACTTCCGTCCCGGGCACGAGACCTATCCGATCTTTCACATGCCCGTCGTGCACCAGGTGATCGCCAACGCCATCAATTGGGCCAAGCCGGTCTCCAATCCGCCGATGGTGCGGGGCAACATCCCGCAATTAATGAAGTAGATGAGTCATTGTGCAGGACAGCGCTGTACACCGGTTTTGTAGGGGCGACCCGGCAGGTTAACAGTCCATATGCAGGCGCTACCCCGTGGGTCGCCCACAGGCTTCTTAATTACACAAAAAGGAGATGCTGTGCAAACACTGAATGTTGGCATCATTGGAACGGGCAATATCGCGCCGGCCTATATCCGCGGCTGCGCGCCTTTTGATGTAATCAAGCTGACCGCCTGCGCCGATATCCTGATCGATCGGGCTCAAGCCTTCGGCAACGAACATGGCTTGGATGCCCACAGCGTGGATGACCTGCTGGCGCGTGACGACATTGATATCGTCATCAACTTGACCATCCCGCTGGCGCATGCCGAGGTCTCGCTGCAGATTATCGAAGCGGGCAAACACGCCTACTGCGAAAAGCCTCTGGCGGTGGATCGGGCGGATGGCGAAAGGGTCGTCAAGGCAGCCAAGGCAGCGGGTGTACGGATGGGCTGCGCGCCCGATACCTTTCTTGGCGGCGGCGGTCAAACCGCCCGCAAAGTCATTGATGACGGCGTCATCGGCAAGCCCGTGGCGGCGACGGCTACCTGGCTATCCCATGGCCATGAGAGCTGGCATCCCAACGCCGGCTTCTACTATCTCAAAGGCGGCGGACCGATGTTCGATATGGGTCCTTATTATGTGACGGCTCTGATCAATCTGATGGGACCGGTGGCGCGGGTTTCGGGCGCGGCGCGAATGACCTTCCCCGAGCGGATCGCGACCAGCGAAGCGCTGAAGGGGCAGAAGTTGCCGGTTGAGGTCAATACACATGTCGCCGGCACGCTCGAATTTGAAAACGGCGCCATCACTTCGGTGATCATGAGTTTCGATGTCTGGGGAAATCACTTGCCCGACATTGAAATTCACGGCGAGACCGGTTCGCTAAGCGTGCCTGATCCCAACACTTTCGCCGGCGTTGTAAAGACGCTCAAAGGCGGCACGCGCGAATGGGCTGATGTGCCACTGACGCATACGACCAACATCGGGCGCGGCGCCGGCGTGGCAGACATGGCTTACGCGATTCAATCCGGACGGCCACACCGCGCCAGTGGGGATCTGGCCTTCCATGTGCTGGACATCATACAGGCGCTGGAAGAGTCATCGGCGCAGGGCCGCCATATCGAAATCAGGAGCACGCTGGATCAACCGCTGGCGCTGCCGGCCGGCTTGGCTGATGGCGTGCTGGACGCCTAAGGCTTGCCACCACAACGACACAAAGAACACAAAGATTGTGTCCCCGAAGGAGGTAAAGTGCAGACATTAAACGTTGGTATAATCGGCACCGGAAATATCGCGCCGGCTTATATCCGTGGCTGCGCGCCATTTGATGTGATCCAGCTGACCGCCTGCGCCGATATTCTCGAAGACCGGGCGCAGGACTTTGCCGCTGAACACGGCTTGATCGCCTACAGCGTCGATGACCTGCTGGAGCGCGACGACATTGATATCCTCATCAATTCGACGATCCCGGCTGCCCATGCTGAAGTCTCGCTGCAGATCATCGAGGCGGGTAAACATGCCTACAGCGAAAAACCGCTGGCGATGAACCGCAATGATGGCGAGAAGATCGCCAACGCGGCGAGGGCAGCGGGCCTTCGCATTGGCTGCGCGCCGGATACCTTTCTCGGCGGCGGCGTGCAGACGGCGCGCAAATTGATCGATGACGGCGTCATCGGCGCACCGGTCGCCGCGACCGCCTTCTTCATGAGCCACGGACCGGAGGCTTGGCATCCAAACGCGGGTATCTTTTACCTCAAGGGCGGCGGACCACTCTTCGATATGGGGCCCTATTATCTGACGGCTTTGGTGTATCTGATGGGTCCGGTCGGCCGGGTAGCGGGATCGGCCCGCATGACCTTCCCCGAGCGGATCGCCACCAGCGAGGCGCTGATGGGGCAGGCGCTGCCGGTCGAGGTGAATACGCATATCGCCGGCACTCTGGAATTCGAGAATGGCGCCATCGCCACCGTCATCACCAGCTTTGATATCTGGGAGCATCATCTGCCGACGCTTGAAATCCACGGTACGGACGGTTCCATAAGCGTGCCCGATCCCAACCGCTTCGACGGCGAGGTTACTGTCGTAGAGGGCGGCTCGCGCGAGTGGGTCGATATCTCTCTGACGCATACCACAGACATCGACCGCGGCGCTGGCGTCGCCGATATGGCATTTGCGATTCAGTCTGGTCGGCCGCATCGGGCGAGCGGCGATCTGGCGCTCCACGTGCTGGACATCATGCAAGCGCTGGAAGAATCGGCAGCGCAAGGTCAGCACATCAAGATCAAGAGCAGGCTGGATCCGCCGCTTGCGCTGCCGTCTGGCTTGGCGGATGGCTTACTGTATAAGTAGGCATTTTCACCAAGGGTAGCGCCGAGATATAGAAAATTGCCGGGGCAACCCGGCGGGTCGCCCTTTCGGCAATCCATCAGATATGCGGGCGATCGAATGAGCGCCCCGACAGCGCCTGAACGCGCTATAATTCCTCGAAAGTAGCTAAAACTCAGCGGGACAGCATCATGGCGGATTATGTCATTGTCGGTGGCGGAATCTACGGCTGCACGGTCGCTTGGGAACTGGCGCGGCGCGGCGCCGATGTACTACTGCTGGAGGCGAAGACCATCGCTAGCGGCGCCTCCGGCGGCTTGGGCGAACGCGGTGTGCGCGCCAACGGACGTGACTTGCGCGAATTGCCCTTGATGCGGCTGGCGTATGATATCTGGCCGACCTCGCACGAGCGTATCGGCGGCTTCACTGGCTATCGGCGCTTGGGCCATCTGCACGTGATCGAACGAGAAGAAGATTTGGCAGCGGCGCCGGCGCAGGTCTGGCTGCAGAACCAGCAGGGCGTCGAATCACACTTGCTGGAGGCGGCAGCATTGCGCGAGTTGGAGCCGCACCTGAGCGAAAACGTGATCGCGGCTATCTACTGCCCGAAAGATGGTGTGGCCGATCACACGGCGACCACGCGCTCAATGGCACTGGCCTCGCGAGAGCAAGGCGCAATGATCCAGGAGAATGCACGCGTCATCGGTATGACTCGTCGCGGCGAGCGGGTGGTGGCGATTAGCGCGTCCATTGATGGGGAGCCGGCCGAAATCCCCGTCTCCAAGCAGCTGATCTTGCTGTCGAATTCGCATGTCGCCGGCGTCGTCGAGCAAGAGCTGGGCATTCAATTGCCGATCTGGCGCATGCTGCCACAAGTCATGGCGCTAGAAGCGCGCATCCCGCCCCCAATGACGCACCTCATCGGTCACGCGCATCGCACACTGGCGATCAAGCCGCTGCCGGATGGGCGGGTGATGGTCTCAGGCGGCTGGCGCGGTCGCTGGGATGAGACGACCGGTCAAGGCGAGCCGGTTGCGGAGCAAGTCGAGGGCAATCGGCTGGAGGCAGTCGCGGTTTATCCGGCGCTGGCGGATTCGCCGGTTGACGAAGTCACTACCGACCGCGCCGAGATGGTCTCGGTAGATGGCATCCCGATTATCGACTATCTGCCCGGCGCGGAGAATTTGCTGGTGGGCGTTGGCTGGTCGGGGCACGGTTGGGCGATTTCGCCGGCGGTCGGGAAGCTGATGGCGGAGTGGGTGCTGAGTGGGGAGCAGCCGGGTCTGTTGGGGGCGTTTGGGTTCAGGCGGTTCGTTTGATTGACCACCGAGCACGCATAAAGCACTGAGACAACAGCGTCTTTGGAGCATCATCGTATCAATAGCGCCGATAACGCAGGTAACGCCTTGCGGTCGCGCAGTGCCGACTATATCAGTATCTGGGCAGAAATCGCTGCCAGCGGCGTCTATGGCTGGGCTTCCTTCGAGTAGTAGGCAGTATGACGGCGGTCCGTCCCTTGGCACAATGGCAGCATCCAACAAAGGATCGCCGCGCGGCATCGACAAACAGGTATCATAGGCATTTTGAAGGAAATTCAATGCTTGCCTTTGCAACACACAATTTGGAAATGCGTATCGGGAATTGTGAATCGTTTTACACAGCTTTTAGGAGCCATAATGCCAAAGCATCAACTAAACGAACGACAGAAAAACATACTTCGCGCCGCTTCAAAAGGCTTACGCGACGGGACAGTCAAGATGGAATGGACTTGGTACACTATGCAGTCCGATGACAATGGTTTCGAGTTGGCGTTTGAGATCACAAATGGCTTCCCCGCTGCTAATGACCTCGGAATACGCAAGAAAGATTTGGAGCGATTTGCGCAATTGGGACTCCTGACGCAAATTCCTGGCAGGAAAACGTATCGCGTCAATGTTCAAATCCTACATAACATGGCAAAGACGCTTCGTTGACGTCTTGCGCTTGTAGTATCTCACATCTGGATTGACTCGAATGCATGACTCTATCCCCACGCTAAAACTTCGGCTGCTCAACGACAGTCACCGGATCACTCCGGCGCAGAAAGTCAAAATCACAACCCAGCCTCACGCGTATCGTTGCAATTTCGATAGCATTTGGCTATGCTAACGGTGTGGGCTGAAACGAAGGAGCAAGTGCATGGCTGCCAAGCATAGTCCGAGTCCGGTTGAAATCGGGACTACGGACAAGATCGCGCAAAATGATATTGCCGAGCCGACAAAGGCGGAAATCCTGGCGGACTTGCGACAGGCATTGAAGGAAGCCCTGGCTGACGACTTAAGACCGGCCTTGGAGGTGCTTGATGAGATTGATAGCGAGATAGCGGGCGATGCCGATCACCGTAGCCCTTCCGCCAACCTTCCAAAGGCGCGTGAGGTCTCTCAAAAAGAAATACCCCCAAGTAACCACTGAAGTTCGTCAACTCATTGAGCAACTGCAAAATGATGAACGGCCGGGCCAAAGAATTCCTGGCACGGGTTATGAGGTGTACAAATGCCGCCCGCCAAATCGGGCGGGGCGGCGCGGCAAAAGCGGCGGCTTTCGTGTCATCTATTACTTGCGGTTCGCGGACAATGCAGTATTGCTAACAATATACTCAAAAACAGACCAGATGGACGTCAGTGTCCGTGAGATACAACAGCTTGTAACCGAAGTCAGTGGCTGACCTGCCCAGATCGGCTTAAAATTTCGGCTGCTCAACGACAGTAACCGGATCCTTCCCACGCAGAAAGTCGAAATCACAACCCAGCGGCGCTTGATTGACAGTCTGCAAGTAGAGTTGCCCGTAACCGCGTTCAAACGCCGGCGCGGGAGCTGACCACTCCGCCCTTCTCTCCGCCAACTCCGCCTTGCTGACGTGCAGGTGAAGACGGCGCTCGTCGACATTCAGCTCGATCTCGTCGCCATCGCGCACCAAGGCAAGCGGCCCGCCGAGCGCAGCTTCCGGCGCGACATGCAAGACGATCGTACCGTATGAGGTGCCGCTCATGCGGGCGTCCGATATGCGCACCATATCGCGCAGGCCTTGCTTCAGCAGCTTCTGCGGGATGGGCAGGTTGCCGACTTCGGGCATGCCGGGTCCGCCGATGGGACCGGCGTTCTGCAATACGAGCACGTGATTCGGCGTCACATCGAGCGAGGGATCGTGGATACGCGCCTTGAGATCGGCGACATTCATGAAAACGAGCGCCGGTCCGCGATGGCTGCAAAGCGCAGGCGTGGCGGCGGCGTGTTTGATGACAGCGCCGTCGGGCGCCAGGTTGCCGCGCAAGATGCTGAGACCGCCTTCGGATTGCAGAGGATCGTCCAGCGTGCGGATAATTTCGGGATTCATCACTTCGGCATCCGTCACGTTATCCGCCATCGACCGTCCGGTGACGGTCAGCGCATCGCCATGCAGGAGCGGCAGCAGTTGCTTCAACACAGCGGGGATGCCACCGGCGTAAAAGAGGTCTTCCATCTGGTAGGCGCCGGTGGGGCGCATATTGGCGATGAGCGGCGTGCGGCGGCTGATTTCATCAAAGCGCGAAAGCGGCAAGTCGATGCCAAGGCGTCCGGCGATGGCGGGCAGGTGCACGATGGCGTTCGTGCTGCCGCCGAGAGCGTGCAGCAGGGTGATGGCATTGTCGAAGGCGTCGGCGGTTACGATTTGGGATAAGCGGATTTTGCGCTCGACCAACTGGACGATCTGTCGACCGGCGCCGGCCGCCAGCTGCAAGCGGCGCGAATCGCTGGCGGGAATCGCGCCATTGCCCGGCAGCGCAATGCCGAGCGCTTCCATCAGCGAATTCATGGTCGAGGCGGTGCCCATGACCATGCAGTGACCGGCGCTGCGCACGAGATTCTGCTCGACCGCTTTGTAAGTCTCGGCGCTGATGGTGCCGGCTTGAAACTCGGCGGTGTAGCGGCGGCAGTCGGTGCAGGCGCCGAGGATCTCGCCGCGATAGTGCCCGTTGAGCATGGGACCGCCGCTGAGCATGATGGTCGGGATGTCGGCGCTGGCAGCACCCATGAGCGCGGCCGGCGTGGTCTTGTCGCAGTTGGTCAGCAGCACGACACCATCAAGCGGGTTGCCGCGGATCATCTCTTCGGTGTCCATGGCGGCCAGGTTGCGATAGAGCATCGAGGTCGGGCTCAGGTGAATCTCACCGAGCGAGATGGTGGGGAACTCGAGCGGGAAGCCACCCGCCTGCAGGACGCCACGCTTGACCGCCTCGCTGATACCCCGCAGGTGGCTGTTGCAGGGGTTGAGTTCGCTGTAGGTGTTGCAGATGCCGATGAGCGGGCGCGACATGTCGGCGCTGTCGTAACCCATAGCGGCGGTGAAGGCGCGGTGCGTCAAGCCGCTGACGCCGTCTTCGTTGAAGAAGGATTGGCTGCGGGCGGGTTCTTGGGTCATGGAGGTTTCGCCTCTTTATTTCAGTTTTACCACAGAGGCACAGAGAGCACAGAGATCGTCACGCCATGATTATCCCGAGTCCGTATTTGTTCTATTTTCGCGACTCAATTCAAACCATACGATTGACAGGCTAACTTAGCGCAAGTATACTTTATGCGGGTGAAGAGACCGGGGATACCATGGCGACAACAGATATCCGCTTGGATCGAATCAAGCACGAATACACAGGCGTGCGAGACGCGCAAGATGCGTTGATGGATAGAATCGACACCTACGAAGGCGCGCTGCTGGGATTGACCGAGATGGTCGCGGCGAACCATGAATTGACTCAGCGACAAATCGCGGAACTCAATCAGAAAATCGATGCCATGATGAAGCACCTGGACATACCTTACAAGCCGCCCGCGGGTTTCGTAAAGGATTGAGTTACAGGCAACTCCCCGTCCCATAATACGATGACCTCTTTTGATCTCCTCAAGGCATTGGGGGATTCACCACAGAGGCACAGAGGACACAGAGATTTTTCACCGCAAAGGCACTACGTCTTATGGCCGTTTTGTGTGCGACGCAAAACGTTTAGTCGGCCATTTCGCTGGCAGCGCAATAGAGTTGGTGAGGCGCCTGGGGTCATGGTAGCAGGGATTGGATGTGGGTGGCGACTAAATGGTCGCGGTTTTCTTGCACCACAGAGGCACAGAGGCGGGGAAGGGGCGAACATCTAGTATAATCTGCGGTGGATGTTAAGGAGAAACAAGTGACGGATAGCAGGCAGGAACGGCGGCTGGCGATACTCGCCAATCCAACCGAAACACAGAAAATAGAGTGCAAGACATGGCTTGATTTGAACGACAACCACGACAAGGCAGTGATCGCGAAAGCGGCAATAGCGCTGGCCAATTCAGACGGCGGAACGATTGTATTTGGTGTATCTGAAGACAATTCTGCTGGCCGAAGATTGACATGCGAACCTAAGCCTCCGAGGTTGTCCCGTTATACAGGCGATGCCATAGGCTCGGCGATAAACAAATATGCCGATCCCGACATTGACTTCAATCTTGAATTTGAGAACCATCCAGAAACCGGCGAGGAGTATGCGTTTGTGCAAATCCCGGGGGGAATGCAGCAACCCTTTTTCTCAAAAAAGTCCTTCGACGGTGTAATCAAAAAGCTTACTTGCTATGTGCGTAAACCTGGTCCAAAAAGCGAGGAGCCACGTACTGCGCAGGAATGGCGTGACTTACTAAATAGGTGCGTGAGGGCTAACAGCGAGAGCTTGCTTGATGGCATTAGGACGATCATTAACGGTAGAACTGTGGATATATCTCCTACTCAAGCAAACGAACAGCAGCTGCGCAAGTTTATGGCGGCGTCGAAAGCGCGTTGGCAGGAACGACTGCACGAGGTGGAGGAGGACGATGTTGCCCGTTTGCGGCGCGGATATTGGGCATTCGCCTTTTCAATTGTCGGTGAAAGCACGTGGCCAACGCTGAACGACTTGCGAGGCGCGTTGGACGAATCGCGACCAGCAGGCTTGCGTCGTCGTCTGTTCGCAGATGTAGCCGGACTAGGTAGATCTCCGTACGCGGCGGAAGGGTCGATTGAAGCCTGGACGGGCCAACCTGAGGAAGGTCTCAACCGCAGCCCATATAGGTGTTCCTATTGGCGCGCTACTTTGGGTGGGGAATTCTATCATTTAGAAGGGTTCTTCGAGGACAGCCAACCTAAACGTACTGAACCCGGTACCAGACTCTATACTGATCTTTCCCTTCAACTGCACGCGATGATGTTGAAGTTGGCCGCGCGGATAGCCAGGTCAGTCGGAGGTGAGGCGGAGATAGTCATTTGCTCGGAGCTCACCGGGTTGAAGGGACGATACCTTACTGGTATGCAAGCTTTTTGGGAACCTCTCTCAGACGATCCGCATAGCTCTATCGACATCGTCACTTTACCGCCGCGACGTTTAGCGCCGCAACAGATCAACGACAATTTGGTTGAGATTCTGTACGACTTTCTCTATCCCTTGTATGAGAAGTTCAAGTTTTACGAATTGAAGCAAGAATGGGTAGAATCGGCCGTAGAAACTGTCAATGGTGATGGTTGGTAACAACAATAGACGTTTCGGCTGCGATTTGTCCGCGTTTCTACTAGCAGCTGTATCATAACGCGCCATCCACCCCCCACTATAACCACCTCACCATCTCTCAGTCCGCACAGCCGATACACCAGCTTATCAATATCCCGATCCGTCCGCGCGATCAGCGCCTCAATAATACCGCGTTTAGTCAGCGACAGGCTCGGCAACTGCCGGTGCAAGCACAGGACGCGCTAGGTCGCGGTAGTCCTGTCCAAAGCTATTCGATTTATGGGAAAATAGCAGCTGCCCTCACCCGCTCAGTGCATCAAAAGCCGCTTGACGACCGTTTGCAGCTGCCAGCTGCTCAGCTTGCAGTTTGCGCGTCAGATCGGCCAGCTCAGCCGCGATGGGATTCAAGTCGATGCGGTTGGCGCTGTTGATCGTCTCGACCCACTCGGAGCGCAGGGCGTCGATGCCGTGCAGCGCCCCGGCGATCGCGCCGCCCATGCCGGCGATGGAGTCGTTGTCGCGTCCGTAGTTGGTTGCGCCGAAGATGGTCTGCTCATAGTCGCCGCCGGTCAGCACCAGAAAGCCGAGCGCGACCGGCACTTCTTCGATGCTGTGTTCGCGGCTGGGATTCCAATGATTGCTGCCGTCGCCGCGATGCGCTTTGGCGTCATCGGGCGAGGTGTCGTATTCGCGCATGACATCGCGCAGCGGTCCGATGGCTTCGCGCCAGTCGGTCAGCGTGCTGGCTTTTTCGGCGATGGCAGCGATGCAATCGGCGGTGCCGTCCTTGGCCACCGAGAGCGCCGCATCGATGATGGAGCTGACGGACGCATCCGGCTTGAAGGCTTCCGCCACGCAAGTCGCCATGACAGCGGCCGCCTCAAGCCCAAAGCTGACCTGGTGAGCGCTGAGGACATCGACCGCTTCCTGATAGGCGCGCATCGGATCACAAGCATTGACGATGCCGATCGGCGCGGCATACATGGCGGCGCCACAGTTGACCATATTGCCGACGCCGGCGTACCGTGGATCGGCATTGGCCAGCCAGCGGATGAATAGCCACTTCTCGGGATAAAACAGGCGCTCGGCCAGCGGCATCTCACGCCCGCGCTCCGGCACCCAGCGCTGTTCCATTCCGATCATGGGCCCGATGCGGCGCAAGAATTCGTGGGCATCCAGATGATCGCCGTGCTCGATATAGCAGCGGCTGAGCAGTTGCACCATGTGGCTGTCATCAGTGTAACGGCCGTCGCCCTTGCCGATATCACTGGGACCGTCCCAGCCTTCGACCAGGTCGGTGATGTACCCGTAGCGCGCGCGAATCTCTTCAGGCGTGTGCCACTCGGCGGGACCGCCCATGGCATCGCCAATCGCGCCGCCGTAAAGGCAGCCTTGAACCTTCTTCAATAAGAGATCAGGGGATTCCGTCATTTGTAGGTGCTCCTTTTCAGATTCAATCTATCCATACAATCTGTTGACATCAACTTACATAAAGCGTATGGAGTAAACCACCGCCAGATTGTGCGTCAGGCAGCGCCAGTTGTCGCCGCGGTCATCGGAGACGTAAAAGTTGCCGGCGGTCGTGCCGAAGGCCAGCGTGTCGCCGGTCTTGTCCAGCGCATGGCGGAAGACCAGATCATAACAGTGCTGCTGCGGCAAGCCAGTGCGAAGGTCCTGCCAGGTCTCGCCGCCGTCTTCGGTGCGGCTGATGACCAGGGCGCGATCGACCGGCACGCGATACTCGGCGCTGACCGCCGGCGCCACCCAGGCGACACGCTCGTCTTCGTCATCGATCGCCAGGGCAAAGCCGAAACCGGCCGGACCGCCGTTCTTGTCGGAGATATCCTGCCATTGATGACCGCCGTTTTCGCTGCGGTAGATGCCGCAATGATTCTGCTGCCAGAGCACATCGGGATTCGATGGGCTGGCGAGGATGATATGCGGGTCGTGACCGTGCTCGTGCAGCGGATCGGGCAGGTAATCGGCGAAGAGACCGCGATTGCGCGCTTCCCAGCTTTCGCCGCCGTCCCGGCTGACATAGACGCCGCCGACGCTGATGCCGATGGTCAAGTGGCGGCTGTTCCGCGGGTCAACCACGATGGCGACCGTGCCGGGATGATCGCGGCCGGCGCCGAACCAGTGCACATTGCTGGGATGCTTCCAAAGCGTGTCGACCAGTTGAAACGATTCGCCGCCGTCATCGCTGACGAATAGCCCGCCGGGATCGGTCCCGACATAAAGCCGATTCGGTTCGTCGGCGCCACCCGGCTCAACCAGCCAGATGTAGTTGGTTTTGGCGGGCACAGTGAAGTCAGGCGGGACGGCGTCGCCCTCGGGGTACTTGGGCGCTTCGACCTCTTCCCAGGTCGCGCCCAAATCGCGCGAGCGGTGCAGCTTGCCGCCCCAATGCCCATGATCGAGGCTGACCCAGATGGTGTCGCTGCGCGGGTCATGAAAGGCGTAGACCACGGGAATAGCTTCGAAGTGCGCCGATTCGACCGCCCAGTCCGCGCCGTTGCGCTTCATGATGAGCAAGCCCTTGCGCATGCCGACCAGGAGTTTGCCGTGCATCAACTCAACCTCCCGAGAGCGCCTGCACAATGAATATTTTTGTGTCGGCGGAGATGCGGTCGGAGAGGGTCTGCTTGTCGCGCAGGAGTTGGTCGCCGACGAAGATATTGACGTGTTTGCGCAGGGCGCCTTGCTCGTCGATGATGTAGTCGCCCAGTCCGCGCCAGCGCTGATCGACGGTGGAGACGATTTCGGCGACGGTGGTGGCGTCGATCTCGCATTCGCAGAGGTCGGGGAAGAAACGCTTGAGATTGGGCGTGAATTTGACGTGAGCCATGGTGTCGCTCCGTGGGTCGGTGTTGGGGCTAGATTAGAACTGAGGCGGGGGGAAGTGTCAAGATTCACCACAGAGGCGTGGAGGGCATAGAGGTTTTTTCTTTACCACCGAGGTCGCCGAGTTTTGGGGAGGGCTTTCTTACACCGCAAAGGTACAACGAAAAATTAAAGCGGCTGGCTGTACCGCTCATTCACTTACGTGGATAAAGATTGAGCGTTGCCAAACTAGCAAATACAAGGTCTGTCCAATGTTAACCTACAAGTCCCAAATACCTCGGCAACGTTGGCAAGAGAATCCCGATAATTATTACCAGGATTGCTAGAACTAGGACAGTCATTACCACAACCCTAATCGGTACGCGGAAGTAAAATGAGAAACCGACCATTGCCAAATAACCGATGATCACAATTGCCATTCCGCCACCAACGATGAGAAGTGGGTTTACCGTGTCGTTAGCTGCGGGCTCTTGTGGCCCGGCATCGCTTTGATCTATGGTCACTTCGACATTTTGAGTAATTTCATGACTATTGCAGCCAGCAAGAGTCGATACGAGCGCAGCCAACACGAAGAGCGCAAAATATCTCGGAAGGCTTTTCACGATGTCTCCTCGTCATACTACTTTGGATAATGGGACATTATAACATGCGTTCAAGGGCCATGATAAGTTGGGCGATTCGCAGAGTCGCCCCTACAATTCGCGTGTGTGAGATGAGTTTCGTGTTGAGCGGGCGAGCCACCGGCTCGCCCCTACGGATATCGCGAGCGCGCCTCTGTGGTGAAATCAAAAGCCCCGCGCTACAATATCCTACCACTCGCAACCGACCAAAGGACATGCACATGACCGATTCCAAATTCGCCGGCCTGGCCGAATTCCGCTGCATCGGACCCTTCCGCGGCGGGCGCGTCGTCGCCGTCGCCGGCGACCCGCGCGACCCCAATACCTTCTACTTCGGCGGCGTCTGCGGCGGCGTCTGGAAGACCACTGATGCCGGCCAATACTGGGAAAACATCAGCGATGGCTATTTCACGTCCTCATCCGTCGGCGCGCTGGAAGTGGCGCCCGCCGACCCCAACGTTATCTACGCCGGCAGCGGCGAAACCACCATCCGCATTGATGTCTCCATCGGCGACGGCGTCTACAAATCGACCGATGCCGGCCGCAGCTGGAAGCATATCGGACTTAATGACACGCGCCAGATCGCCAAGATCCGCACCCATCCGGAGAATGCCGATCTGGTCTATGCGGCCGCTTTCGGCCATGCCTTCGGCGAGAACCCGGAGCGCGGCGTCTACCGCTCAAAGGACGGCGGCGCGACCTGGGAAAATGTATTGCACGTCAGCGAGAAAGCCGGCGCCATCGACCTGACCATCGACAAGAACAACCCGCGCATCATCTACGCCTCATTCTGGCAAGCCTATCGCAACTTCTGGCAGATTTCCTCCGGCGGTGAAGACAGCGGAATATGGCGCTCGATGGATGGCGGCGACACTTGGGAGAACATCAGCACCAACAAAGGTTTGCCCAAGGGACTACTGGGCAAGATCGGCTTGGCGGCTTCACCGGCGCAGCCCGGACGCGTCTGGGCCATCATCGAGAATCAGCCCGATGGCGGCCTCTATCGCAGCGATGATTACGGCGAGACCTGGGTGGTCGGCAGCAAGGACAATCGCTTCATCTCGCGCGCCTGGTACTACATGCACCTGACCGCCGATCCGGTCGATGCCAATACGATTTACATCAACAATCTTAGTTTCTGGAAATCGACTGATGGCGGCCACAACTTCAGCGAAATCACCACGCCGCACGGCGATGATCACGACCTTTGGGTCAATCCGAACAACAACAAGATCATGGTGCACGGCAATGACGGCGGCGCTTGCGTCTCGCTGAACGGCGGGCTGTCCTGGTCGAGCATTTACAATCAGCCGACGGCGCAGTTCTATCACCTTGATGTCGATAGCAACGAGCCCTTCTACGTCTACGGCACGCAGCAGGACAATTCGAGTTTACGCGTGCCGAGCCGCAGCCGCTTCTCCTCGATCCTTTGGGACGACTGCGATATCACCGGCTCGGGCGAGAGCGGTTACATCGCGGTGCATCCCGATGATCCAAATATCGTCTATGTCGGCGCGATCGGCAGCTCACCGGGCGGCGGCAACAGCCTGCAGCGTTACGACCACCGCACACAGCAGATACGTTTGATATCGACCTGGCCACGCAGCGCCACCGGCTTGGGCGCGGGTGCGGAAAAGTACCGCTTCGCCTGGACCTACCCCATCGTCTTTTCGCCGCACGACAGCAATATCATTTACGTCGGCGGCAACCAGATTCTGCGCACGACCAACGAGGGACAGAGCTGGCAGGAGATCAGCCCGGACTTGACCAAAGCCGATCCGGAAACGCTCAAGCCATCCGGCGGTCCGATCAACCGCGACGCAGTCGGCGCCGAGCACTTCGCCACCGTCTACACGCTTGCGGAATCGCCGCATGAAGCGGGTGTGATCTGGGCCGGCTCGGATGATGGCTTGCTGCATATCACGCGGGACGGCGGCGCAAACTGGACGGATATCACGCCGCCCGACCTGGGTGACTGGTCGATGTTTAATATGATCGAGCCCTCGCCGCACGACAAAGCCGCCGCCTATGTCACCGCGACTCGCTACAAGAACGATGACTACGCGCCCTACGTCTTTAAGACGACCGACTACGGCGCGAGCTGGACACGCATCGTCGAAGGCATCGCCGACGATCATTTCTGCCGCGCCGTGCGGGAAGATCCGCTTCGCGAGGGTCTGCTCTATCTGGGCACCGAATTCGGCTTGTACATCTCCTTTGACGCCGGCGCCAGCTGGCAGCGCTTCCAACTGAATCTGCCGATCTCGCCCATCTACGACCTCAAGATCAAAGGCACCGATCTGGTGGTGGCGACGCACGGCCGCTCGTTCTGGATTCTGGACGACTTGACCGCAGTGCATCAAATCGCCCCCTCATCCCCCGGCCCCTTCTCCCACGAGGGGGTTCGCCTGCTAGCGCCGGGCACGGTCGAGCGCCATCTGCCCAAAGTCTTCGACGGCTTGTTCGAGAGTGGCGAGGGCAAGCAGTACATGAGTACGCTGGGCGCGGTCGCCGCCTACGTCAAAGAGGAGACGCCCGAGCACGGCGTCGTGCACAAATTCCTCGACAGCGGCGCGAATCCACCCAAAGGCGCGGTCATCACCTACTACCTGCATGAGAAGGCGGAATCGACCATCACGTTGCGCATCGACGATGCCGATGGCAACGAGGTCAAGACCTTCAAGAGCATTCACGCCGACGAAGAAGAAAAGGCGGCGCGCGGAGACGCTGACCCGTCCGATGATACGCCAAAGGACCTGCGCATCCCCTCCAATGCCGGTTGGAATCGCTTTATCTGGGACCTGCGTTATCCCGATGCAAGCAAGGTTGCTCCGCATGATGATAATCAGCAGGGTTTCATCAAAGGACCGCATGCTGTGCCTGGCACATACCAAGTCACACTGACCGTCGGCGACGAGACGCTTAGCGAGTCCTTCGAGATCGTCAAGGAAGCCGGCATCGACGCGGGCGCTGACGACCTGCAAGCGCAGTTCGACCTGCTGACCACGATCCGCGACAAGGTCTCGGCGACGCATAAGCTGGTTAATCAGATGCGCGATGTGCGGGCGCAGCTCAAGGGCTGGCGCGAGCGGCTGAGCGGTCTCGAGTCGGCGTCTGGCATCATCGAATCGGCGAAGGCGCTGGAAGAACAGGTGCTAGAAGTCGAGAAGGAGCTGATGATACCCGATACACGACAGGGCAGGGTCGATGCCACGAACAATGGCGATCGACTGGCGACTCAGCTCAGCAACCTGAGCTTCAACGTCAACCTGGGCGATTACAAGCCGACCGACTACGAATACGCCGCCTTTGACGAGATGGCGGAAGATATCGACGGCGTGGAAGACAAGTTTAGTGATATCGTCGATGGAAACCTGGCCGAGTTCAACACGATGCTGAGCAACGCCGGCTTCGGGGTGGTCGCGCTGAAGGTGGAGTAAGTCGACAAAGTCTGTATGCATTATGCTGAGATCATGTAGGGGCGATCCTTGGGTCTCCCGTCGGATGAGCGGCAATGGTTTTGGGCGGTCCGCCGGATCGCCCATACGGGCTCGCATTGATGAAACGCCCTAAACCCTTCCTCACTCTCATGCTGGCGGACTTCATCGCCCGTTCGGCTTACCAGATGGGCAAGACGCCGCTGCTGCCCATTTTCGCGGCGGGCTTGGGCGCTTCGGGCGCATTCCTCGGCTTAATCGTCACTGTCTCTACGGTGACGGGTCTCTTCCTGAAACCGCTCTTTGGCATCCTGTCCGACCGCTGGGGACGGCGGATCTGGCTCTTGATCGGCGCCGCTTTCTTCGCCTTCATGCCCTTCCTCTATCGCTTCATTCAGACGCCGGAGCAGCTGCTTGTCATTCGGCTGGTGCACGGCTTGGCGACGGCCATCTACGGTCCGGTGACCCTGGCTTATATTGCCGAGCTTTCACGTGGCGGGCGCATCGCCGAGGATATCGGCTGGTTCGAGATGGCGCGCAGTGGCGGTTACATCGTCGGTCCGGCGCTGGCGGGCTGGCTGCTGCTGTCGCTGGATGCGGCGGCGGTCTTCACCCTGATCGGGCTTATCAGCTGCGCGATGTTCCTGCCCCTGCTGAAATTGCCGGAGACCCATCCGAGCGAGAAACGCAAGCGCAAACCCGTCCTGCAGCATATCGTCAACGCGATCCGCGATGGCGGCCGCACCCCGGCTGTCTGGCTGACCGGAAGCTTGGAGGCGGTCACCTTCATCGCCCTCTACACGCTGAAAGCCTTCCTGCCGATTTATGCGCTGGAAGCGGGCGTGAGCGTCTTGATGGTCGGCTTGTACTTCAGCCTGAACGAAGCGGTACATGTCTTGGGCAAGCCATTCTGCGGGCGGCTGGGCGATCGCTGGGGTTATCTGCCGGTGATCAGCCTGGGCATGCTGCTCCTGGCGGCGTCATTGCCATTGGTGCGCCTGCTCGAATCCGGCCCGTTCTTCCTCTTGCCGGCCGTCCTGATGGGCGTGGCGCAGGCGCTGATCTTTCCGGCGGCGAAGGCGCTGGTCTCGGACCGCATCAGCCCGCAGCATCTGGGCGCGGGCATGGGCTTGATCGGCATGATGCAGAACTTCGGCAAGGTGGCCGGACCGGTGCTGGGCGGTCTGGCGATTGCCGCCTTGGGTTATGCCTCAACGCTGCTCCTGCTCAGTGCGCTATTGGCGATCGGCACGGTAGTTGTTTGGGGACTGTTCGCGCCGCGCAAGCTGAGCCGCGCGCCGCGCTAGGTGATTCAGACCCAGCAGCCGTGTACAACATCGCCGCGGATGTTGGTCACGCGCTGTTTATCCGAGCCATCGGCATTCATGATCATGATTTGTTGCATACCGGGGTAGGTCGATTGCGTCACGTAGCTGATGTGCGCGCCATCCGGCGACCAGCGCGGTGAAGTCGCGCCCCCGACATGGTCGGTCAGCTTGGCGAGTTCGGCGCCGCCCCAGCGATGAATACGGTAGATTTGCCCATCCACCTCCAGCGCCAACCACTTCCCCTTCGGCGACCAGGCGACATCGCTTATCCGCCGGCGCGTTTCATAGATGACGTTATCCATGTACCCCCCTGCACTCGTGATGACCAGCCGGGAGGCCCAGCTGGCATTGTCATCATGTCGCTGGATGATGTAGGCGAGTCGATGCCCGGAGGGTGAGAAGTCCGGCGCAATATAAGACCGCTGCGCCGTCGGCGCCTTGTCCACGTCGAAGTAGCGGGTGAACAAATCGCCTCGAATCAAACCGAAGCGCGGCTCCGCGAAGCCCTCGAATTGGCGCGAGGCCACAATGCCCGTGCCGTCCGGCGCGATGGCGATCTGTCGCGTCGCCGACAGCAAGTCGCCGTGGGCCGGCCGGTCCAAATGCAAACCCGAGCCGTCTAGCAGCGCGTGGTGGAAGCCGTTGAGATCGCGCCGATGGCTGGCGATCACCAGCGCTTGCGAGGCCGCGTGACAGTCGATGTCTGTTGTGCGCAGGTAGCCGTCGTCATGCGGGATGGAGCCGACAATGCGTTTCAGTCCGCGGCCGTCCACCCCAATGCGATAGACCGAATTGGACTGCCGGCCGGCGTCAATCGAGTCTGTATCGGAGATGAAAATCAGCGCGTTTTCGACCGGCTCGCCGGCGGGTGAGACAATCTGCGCTACCAGCTGCCGCCCCAGAAAGAGCATGACGACCGCCATAACGTAGGCGGTGATGATGTTTGTCCGGCGGGAGCGCCTTCTGCTGATCATGCCCTGCCCTTCTCCGTTCAAAGCGCCGCGTGGAGGATCTCACTAAGTTCTACGGCGCTTAGCTCAATCGGGTTGCCTTTCATACTGCTCGATACAGCCGACTTCTCCACGATTTCGTCAAAGTCTTCGGCGCGCACGCCGATTTCGCCCAAGCCGGGGATGCCGAAGATCCGGCTGGTCTCGCTGATCCACTCCATCGCCTCTTGAACGGTGGCCGAACGATCAAAGAGCAAGAATTGGGCGGCGTATTCATAGCGTCGCAGCGCCGGATTCTCCGGTTCTCGTTCGTTCAATGCCTTGATATTCGCCTGCATCACCGGCGGCAGCAAAGCGGCGCAAATCGCGCCATGTGGCGCATCGTACATGCCGCCCAGTACGCCGGCGAATCCATGCACCGCGCCGAGTTTGGCATTGGCCAATGCCAAGCCGCCCATCAAGCTGGTGAGCGCCATATCCGCGCGGGCAACTGCGTCATCCGGCTCGGCATAGACGCGGCGCAGTGAGCGGCCGGCGCGCCGCAGGCCTTCAACGCAAATCGCATCGGTGAGCGGGTTGGCGAGGTGGGACACGTAAGGCTCAAGCACCTGGGTAAGCGCGTCCATACCCGTGCTGGCCGTGACCGCCGGCGGCACGGAGTGCGTCAGCCGGGGATCGACCAGAGCGATATCGGCCAACATGCGATTGTCGCGCAAACTGACTTTGACGCGATGCTCCTTCGAGCCGATGACGGCGTTCTTGGTTACTTCAGCGCCGGTGCCGGCGGTAGTGGGTAGCGCAATGAATGGCAGTGGCGCCGCCTGCAATTTTCGGCCCGCGCCGATGACCTCGAGATAATCGAGGAGTTCTCCCTCATTGGGGATGAGCGCGGCGCTGGCTTTCCCGCTATCAATCACACTGCCGCCGCCGATGCTGATCACCAGATCGCAGCCGGCTGTGCTCGCGATGCGCTTCGCCTCATCAATCATCACAACAGTCGGTTCGCCGCTGACCGGGAAATGGGTGCAAGGCAAGCCCGCGTCCCGCAGCGACTGGATGATGGCGGCTACGGCCGGCGGCTCAAAGCTGTCGGTTACCAGCAGGGCGTGCGCTCCCTTTTCCCGCACCAGTTGCGGCAGCTGCGCCGCGCTGCCATCGCCGAAGATGATGCGCGCTGCGCTGGCGAATTCAAATTGCATGATTCTCCTATCCTTAGCCTTCGACGCCGCGATCCGCAATTGTTATCGCAATGCCTGTCGTTATAATGGCATTATGTCGAAAAGGCGGGAGAAATGCGAATGCTGCAACGGGAAGCGCTGCTGACCGAAGAAGTGCAAGCGGGGCGCGCGCTGGTAGCGCGGATTGGCCGCTTCCTCTTTGACCGCCAACTGACCGACGCCGGCGGCGGCAATATCAGCCTGCGCGTCGGCGATGTCTATTGCATGTCCCCGACGCTTGCCGGACAGATGCATCAGTGGCAGCTTGAGCCGGAGGATGTCTTGGTCGTCAGCCGCGGCGGCGACATCCTCTGTGGCAACGGTGGACTCACTCGCGAGAGCGCGGTCCACTTCGGTTTGCATGCGAATTACAGCGATTACGGCAGCGCAGTCATTCACGCCCACCCGCGCAATCTGCTGGTTTTTGCCTGCGCCAATCGGGTGATGCCGCCGGTAATGGAAGCCACGCGTAAATTTGGTATTACGCCGGTCATCGAGTATGCGCCGGCGCACAGCCCGAAGCTGGGCGAGCGCATCACCGCCACCATGCGTGGCCGCGAGGCGATGATCGCCAAGCACGCCGCCGGCACTTTGGCGCCCTGGCACGGTCTGTTTCTGATGGGCAAGAACTTGCAGGCGGCGCTGGATGCGGTCGAGCGTCTGGATACCAATGCCTACATGATCCTCATGTCGCAGCAATTGGGCGCCAGCCCGCTCCTGGCTGAAGAAAGCGCCGCTATGGAAGCCGCGATCGCCAACTTCCGCGACGACTGAGCCGGATGATCGTCTCCCTCACGCCGAATACGACCCTGGATCTGACGGTTTTCGTCCCGAAGCTGGTGACGAATACCACCATCCGCGCCACGCAAACCATCCATAGCATGGGCGGCAAGCCGACCGATGCCTCCTGGATACTAGGTCGCATGGGCATCGGCAGCCTGGCGCTGGGCTTGGCAGCCGGCGCTGTCGGCGAGAAGGTCAAAGCCATGCTTGAAGAATACGGCGTCAAGACCGACTTCGTCGAGGCGGATGGCGAGACGCGCATCAATACCGTCATCATGGACGAAACGACTGGCGAGCATACCACCATCACCACCGCCTCAATGTTCGTGTCGCCGCAACATTTGGACGAGCTGCGCGAACGTTACGTGACCGCGCGGGAGTCGGCGTCGGTGGTGATCACCGGTGGATCGCTGCCGCCCGGCATGTCACCCGAGTTTTTTGCCGACGCCATTGAATTGGCGCAGGCCCATGACGTGCCGGTCATCTTTGACGCCTCGCAGCCGAGTCTGGGAGTCGGGCTGGAAGCGCGTCCAAGCTTCATCAAACCGAATGAGCACGAGCTGTCGGCGCTGGTCGGCCGCAAGCTGAGCACGATCGAAGCGCTATATGACGCCGGTAGCGAGATTCTGGCGCGCACTGGTACGCAGGTCGTGATCACGCTGGGCAAGGATGGCGCGCTGGCGATTTTGAACGACCGGACTTATCGCATTCCGCCGATCACGGTCGATGTGAGCAGTCCCGCCGGCGCCGGCGATGCGGTGCTGGCCGGCTTGGCGCACGCGATCCATCACGGCACAGCGCTGGAGGAGGGCTTACGCCTGGGCATCGCGGCGGCGACGGCCGTCTGCTTGCATCCGGGCACGGCCGCTTACCATCTCGAAGATATGCAACGCTTCCTGCCGCAGGTTGAATTGATCCCTTATCCCTGATCGATGAGCCAAGTCTCTTAACTATCGTAGATGAGCCGATCCGGCATCACAATCTACGGCTGTCGTTGGGGGAGGAGATTGGGGAGTATGCGCGGCGCTATGCTTCCGCGACGCGGATACGGGGGATTATCGGTCAATTGACTTCATGGTAGATGGCGAGCGGTGTCGCTATCCACGTTGTTCTCATTCCGGGCCCTATCAGGAATTCCTCAACGTTGGCTACTGTCGTGTAGAGATTCTCAAACGAATGTCTCAAATCTGGCTCAGTCTCGGAATCCGAACAATCTCCTGACAACTCATTGTCAGATAACACATCATTAATTTCTTGCAAGTGTATGGGTATCTTGACGGTAGTCACTTGTCCAACCATAGTCCAATTTACAGTCGGGCGAGATCCGTACTTGGCATATATGATCGTCGGATCTTCTCGTAGAAATTCTTTATTGACGATCCCTCTAAAGACCGAAACATCGTCAAAGTCAGGGATAATCTTCACTTCAAATATATCATCATAAAATAGTCCATAAACTCGCCGAAACGTCTCTGAGATAAGTGGAGATATTCCGGCGCGATTTTCTCGCAATATCGTCGATGAAATTGCCTCCGGTTCCAACTGTTTCAAAAGCGTTTCGACGTCTTTTTTCGATCTGCGGTTGCCTTTGCGATTGCTGCCTGCTGTTTGTAACTCATCTTGAAGATCCCACACTGTCTCCTGTATTTCCGAAGCCTGAGAAATAGCCAAAAGATATTTGTACATATCATTGTAGTTCTCAATGATGATCTGCATTCTCGCGATATCATCGACTTCAGCTCTGCCAGATACACGAAATAGTGTTCCGGGAGCGACGTCGCAGATGATTTTCTTGCTTACTTCAACAATTTTGTCTTTAAGCTCCTCTTCCATCGCGGTAAACAGGTAGTCATGCAGCACACGAGTTGCTATACGGCCACTGCCAAGCATAATACTCTTACTAAGTGATTCGTTCTTAGCTTGATGATCATTACTATGGGTATCGATTTCTTCCTGTAGTTCGCGAATGCTTTCGGTTAAACCACCTGTAGCTTGAGCATAAATGGAACGTACTCGATCAATGTCGAGATACAAGTAGTCACGGATCGAGTTAGTCACTGTTGATTGACTCCCAAACTTTGCTACTGCGATTGCGTCTTTTTTCTATTTCCATAAGTACGTTAGTCATATCGGAACGCATACCTTGCAAGCGCTTATAGCGTCCTGTGGCCAAATCATAGGTTAATGTGGATACTAGAATTACAGCATAGATACATACAATCGAGAACAAAAGCAGCAACAAGGTTTCCATTGCTTCCTCTTTCTACGCTCTACTCCTTCAGATTCTCAGCAATAGATAGAATAATTTGCAGAGAAATGCATATGACAGTAGTTATTATACCTATTCCAATGCCTAGATCTGCTATAAAAGATTCATAGAGTCCGAAATCTTGTACGTGCTCATTAATATAAACTGCCGCAAACATCATGCCAATGACGATTATCAGCAGAAACAAGACTTCTGTTAACATATTGTAAATTCGAAATTGAGAAAAATCTGCTTCCGAATTGTCCAGATCATTTTTCGTTGAAGCAAGAACCGTAACTGACAAAATATAAAGTTCTGTACCACCCAAGAGACTATGATAGTCTAATTCCTGTCCTTGCCCCAACTTTAGCAGTATTGCGAACATCATAGGCAATAGAGGTACCACAATTGAAAAGATTATCCATCTTCTTACCTTAGTCCTGTTTTTCATAGTCAATCCGTGGAAATACATCACTACACAACAAATATATCATATTTAAACCTATATCCAACATAATTGCAATGCTCAAGAGCGGTGCTGAGACGGACACCGCTCTTGTCAACATCCCACAGTTTCGCAAAGCTTAAATGAACAGCGGCTCCATGCCACCTTCTTCCACCATCGCCCGCATGACCGGCTCAGGCGTACGTGCCTCATAGCGCCGCGCCGCATCCAGCACCATCGGCAGCACATTGATATCCCCAACAGTATTCAGGAAGACATCTTCATTGCCCAGCACCCAATGTACGGCTTTGTCGATGCTGTCCTGGTCGGTCAGCGGCTCGTACCAGGTGGCGTGACTGCGCTGTTCGCCGACGTAGGGGCGGCGTGTGATGCCTTTTATAGTCTGTACGGCGGTATTCCGCGCTTTGCACAGCCGTACGACCTCTTCAAAGCCGGCGCGGTAGGTCTCGTTCTGCATCATGGGATAGTTGTAAGGCAGAAGCACCGAATCGAAGTCGAAACGCTCGAGGCTCTTGCGGTGCATGCCGGCGATGGCAACATCGTGACCGGTCACGCCGATGTACTTCACCAAGCCCTGGTCGCGCGCTTCCAGCAGGTACTCCAGCGCGCCGCCCGGACCCATGGCGACCTCCCACTCTTCTTCGCCAACCAGGTAATGCAATTGAATCAGATCGACCTCGCTGACGCGCAGACGCTGCAGCGAGCGTTCAAATTCGCGCTTGGCGCCGTCGTAGGTGCGTTGACCCGTCTTGGTTGCGAGGAAGAAATCCTTGCGATGCTCCTGCATCCAGGGTCCGATTCTCAGTTCCGCATCGCCATAGCTGGCGGCGGCGTCGATGTGGTTGACTCCGCTGGCCAGCAGCAGCTCCATCGTCCGGTCGGCTTCGTCCTGAGTGACGCTGCTGAAGGCGGCCGCGCCAAACAGGGTGCGCGTGCTCATGTGGCCGGTTCGGCCGAAGGCTTTTTTGGGGATTGGCATGATAGTTCCTTGGTTTGCGCTTGGTGGAAGATGAGTATGCTTGCATTATATCGCGGGGGAAGGGCTTTTGCATGCGCGTCGGTTTGGCTTGGAGCGCTTGCGCCGCTGTAGAGTGGCAACTCAACTCTGCGCAACATGCAGAGTCGTCAAGTAATACAAACTGCCGATGGTGCTGCCATCGGAAGAACGCAGCTGCAGTTGCTCGTGGGTCACGCCGTCCCGCATCCCCAAAAGAAGTACGTAGCTGCCGCTTGAAATCGTGCAAGGGATATCCAGCGTAACTTGGTCGCGGTAGAAGATGCCGCTTGTCCATTCGCTGGTACGCTTGCCGGCGGGCCTCTGATAAGAAATTGCGACTTGTCCATTGCCGTCTTCTTCCGACAGAATGAGCGTCAGCAAATGAGACGTGGGATCCCATCGCGTACTCTGCCACCAGCTTTCGACAGTCACCGATTGGCAGGGTGTGACCTGATGGGAATCGAGAAGTGACCAGGTATGCAAGCGAAAGTTGTCTCCAGCAGCAATGTTGAGATCCACACCCTCCGGGAAACCCGTGTATCCGCCCGATCTGGAAAAAGGGAAGGGCCCGTCCCACTGCGTGATATCATAAACGCTGATGTTGTCGTCTTGATGGATGGCCGGGGGAAAGATGAACGTCTCGTTGATCCAGCCAGGCAGCAACTTTACGTTTGAATTTGAAGAAGGCACCGCCCGGTGGAGTATCAAGTATCGAAAACCGTCGCGCTGCAGGGCATCCAGCGCAGCTCGCCAGTTTTCCTCAGAAAGCTCCTCCGGAAACTTTCCTGTACGCAATATGTTCAGCAGAATATTGGACTTAATGTAGTTGTAAGCATACGGTGGCGTGCGCGGAAGCATTCCCTCTACAATTGGGCGACCGTGAAAGCGCTGCAATGACATATAGTATTTCGACGGGTGACGCCCCATTGGCACGTCGATAACCGCACCCTCGGGCAGCTTCTCCAGCACCGACAAATAGGCCGGGCGGGGTGCCGCGCTCATCGAAATCGGCGATATGCTCGTCCCATAGAGCAGCGTGATCACAGATATCGTCAGCAAGACGCTTCCGCGTCGATCAAGCTTGACAGTACGCAGCCGGCTATGCAACCCATATCCAACCAAAATGGAAAAGGGGAATAACAGAACAACTATCATCCGGAAGGGATGCCAGAGCGCGCGAAAGAAAAAGTTGTCTTGCAGTAAACGGTATGGCGTCCAAAAGATGTCCAAAGATCTGTCGTTCACGTAGAAAACGACGCCAAGACTGAGCAGGAGCGACAAGACCGTCAATACGACCCAAATCGCTTCCTTGCGTTGAAAGCGCAATATATATACCGCACCCATAATTGCGAAGGCCATGCCGACGATGCCCACATGCGATATTCCCCGACACAAGCAGCCTATTTCCAGCTTATCGCCACTGAGAGAAGCGATACTTTGCCTGTAATTAAAGGGTCGCCCTAGATCGGCTTTGAAAAGAGAAAGGAGATCGGTGCTTCCGCCAGAATCCGCTCTTACTGGACGGTCGATAGCGTAGCCATACAAATCTGAACGCAGCACACGGATCAACAGTGGCGCGCTAGTCGCTGACGCTGTAAGAGCGAACAAAAGAATCGAAATCCAAAACCGGCGCCGCGCCCACAGTCTGTATGCAAATGCGCTCCACACGATGTAACCGGTGCCCAACAACATGGCAAAAATGGCGATCTTCATATTCATGTACATATTTAAGGCAAAGCATAAGCCAGCAGTTACCATGATGAGGTTGGATGCACGCATTTCATTCTTGGTTTTGAGGCGGTTTAGCCCGTAAACCAAAACCAGCATAAACCAGGGAATCCACTCGGTGGCCCCGGTGTCCGGATTCCGCAAAGTCATTGCCAGGATCGGTGCCGCAAAGGCGTAGAACGCGCCACATAACCAAGCTGGGATCCGCGCTCGGAAAAGATAGAGCCCGAGCAGATACATCCCGTATGCTTTGAAGAAAGTGCCAAGTAGCGACACCAGATTATAGGCAAGCGGGTCGCCAAAGATGGTGTACAGCGCGGTCCAAAGCGGAAATGCCGTAAACCGTTGTGGCTGCAGGCTTATGTCCAAGCCTTGTGGATGAAATAGCAGCTTACTATGATCGAGGTCATTGCCATGAATCAAGGCTTCCCGCAGTGACCAATTCTTTGAAAGGATTTCATGTGTATCCGAGTTGTATATCGGAAGCGAATCGTGCATCCGCAGGACAAAGGGATACGTCATCACGATGAAGGTGATCAGAAACAGCAAGAGTGGAATGCGATCCTGCCGCCAGCGTTCACGCAAGAGATGAAGCATAGCCATCCTGAAAATGAGGAACTACGATAGTTCAGTTTTTACCGCGAAAGGATCTGTACGTCTACCCAAATAACCTTTGGAGCGCGCCCACCGATGCGCGGAATCCATCTTCGAAGCTGCCGCCGCGCGGACGATAGACCGACTCCAGCGAGATCGAACCGGCATAGCCATCGGCAGCTAGCGCAGCGGCAATATCTGCCAGGTAGGGCGTCATCTGACCTGTACCCAGTTGGCGGCAACTGATGGTCGCCTTGGCGATTTCGACAAGGACATCTTTGAGATGGATGTGGCCAAGGTAGCCGCCGCGCAGGGCCTCGTAGCCGTCGGGATACGCGGTTTCCGTGGAGTACAGCGCGTTGGCCGGATCCCAAAGCAGCCGCAGCCGATCGGAGCCCACCTCGTCAATCATCTTGCAGGCCAGGTAGGCTGAATTTGTAATGGCATTATTGCCCGTTTCGACCACCAGCGTGATATCGCGATCTTCCGCAATTCGCACCGCGCCGTCGATCAACTTGCGCGCCTTGTCCCAAGCGCCCGTCGCCACATTCCACTCGTCAGCGCCGTAGCTGCCAAACAGGATCATTTCTTTCTTGAAGCTCATGATCCGGACGAGGGAACAGTCCAACGCCTGCGCCATGTCAATGCAACGATTCAGCCCATCAAGGTGCTCCAGATAAGCCGGCGCGCTGGTAGACAGATCACCGAGCGCCAAACCGCCGAAGGCATGCCGCGAGATGCAGGAGACCTCGACACCGTGCGCCTTCACCAAGGACTGTACGCGATCCATTTGAGCGTCAGTCAGGTCGCCGACTTCTTTGTCCCACAAGAACTGCAATTCGGCTTGGGTCAAGTCGAACTCGTTCATGACGGCCAGCGCGTGTTCGAATTCGCGGCTGATGCCGTCTGTGATAACGCCTAGTTTTGCCACACTGTCCTCGATTCCCTGTCTTACCACTCGACTTCGACGCCGGAGAATTGCTCGAGGAACTTGACGATCGCCCAGTTGTCGCCTTCAGGGTAGAGCGAGATACCGGCTTGGAAGAGCTCGTAGGCGCTACTGGTAGCGAAGAGCGGCATGCCATTCTCGTGCGCCAGCGCCATGCTGATGCCCAAGTCCTTGTACATGGTCGCGATGTGACTGCCTGTGTCTTCGAACTGCCGCCCCATGATTAGCTGGGCGCAGCTTTTGAAAAAGGGGGTGTTGGCGACGTGCGTGCTGCTGAAGACCTCGTAGAGCGTCTCGCCCTTGATACCGGCTTTTACGCCCAGGGCGAGCGCCTCAAAGATGCCGACGAATGTCACGCCGATCAGGGCTTGCAGCGATGCCTTGACGGTTTGACCCATGCCGATCACTTCGCCGACGTGAACTATCTGGTCGCCGACCGCGTTGAGCACATCTTGATTGCTGTCAAAGGTTTCTCGCGCAGCGGCTGCCATCATCGTTAGAGTGCCGGCCTCGGCGCCGCCCTGACCCCCGCTGACCGGGCTGTCAATCAAGTTGAGCCCGGACCCGGTCATCGACTCTTCGACGGACTGCATCTCCGCCGGCTTGATGGTGGCCGTGACGATGATGGTGGCGCCCCTTGCCAGCTTATTCTTCAATGCCGTCACGACATCCAGCACTTGCGCGCCACTCATGACCATAACGAAGACGACATTCGCCGCAGCCAGATCAGCCAAATCAGCGGCGGCTGTGCCACCGAGCTCGGCCAACAACTGACCGCGTTCCGGCCGCAGATCAAAGCCGGTTACCGGGAAGCCGGCGGCCAGCAGGTTCTTCGCCATGCCCATGCCCATATTGCCCAAACCGACTACGGCCACGTTCTTCATCTTGTTCACCCTCGCATAGACATCGAGCGACCCAATGAGTCGCCCCTACAAAACCCTCAGGATAGCCGAGTACAACTACGAACCCGCCAGAAATCTCACCCCTTGCAGCACGCCCTGCTTCTGATCGTACTCCGTGTCATTGTAGTAGTGATCTTCCAGCTCGATGCTGACGCAGCCGCTGTAACCGTTTTCTTTCAAGATGCTGAGGATGATCTTCCAGTCGGAAACGCCGTGCCCGGGAATGGTATAGCGCCAATTCATGCCGCCATATTTGTAGGACTCTCCAAAGGTCGCTTCTTGTAGATTGCCATATTGATACAGGTTCTCAGCGACAATCATGCAATCCTTGCCATGTACGTGGAAGACGTGGCCGACAAACTCTTTCAGGAAGCGAATCGGGTCGATGCCCATGCGCACCAGGTGAGACGGATCATAATTGACGCCCATATTGGCGGAGCCGATCTGCTCGATGAAAGCGCGGTACGTCTCAGGCGTGCAAACGAGCGAGCCCGGTCCCGGCCAGCCTTCGATCACCAGATAAGCATCGTTCTCTTCAAAGGTCGCGCGCAGCTCGCCATAACTTTCGACCATATAGCCGAAATTCTCCGCTCGGCTGCGTGCGGGATTTTCCGGGATCATGCAGACAAAGAAGGTCTTGGCGCCGGCAGCGGCACAGGCACGGATATACGCGGCGTTTTGGGCGACAGCTTCACGCCTTTTTCCTGCGTCGGCTGACATCATCTCGCCCCCAGCAGGCAGATCGGCCGTGCCTACCCGCAAGCCGGCATCGACGACCATCTTGGTGGTGCTGTCGGCATCGCGCCCCAGATCAATAACCTCCAGGTCATTATCGAGCGCCCAGGCGATCATGCCGTTTAAGTCTTGTTCCCAACTAAAGTTGCGGCGGCGCCAGCCGAGCGGGTAGTTCCCAGTTGCTGTCTTCATGCGCGTTCTCCTGATTGTGTGGATTTGGCGTATTTTACTCACGGCAAGGCTTATTCCTACAGGCAGTATGCAGGAGAACTCTCGTATTGTCGCTGCCCTTCGTCCGCCTCGGCGTTGCGACTTCTAGTATTGGAATTTAGCCAATGGAATCTGTGTTCACCGGCACGCCATCTAGGCTCGCCGACTTTACAATGGCGTCCCAGAGCTTCGCCATACGCAAGCCCACCTCGGTCGGGCAAGGATTCTCGATCTCGCCCGCGCGAACCTGCGTGAACTGCTCCCAGGCGCCGCGCATCTTTGGCAAGCCTTCAACGTCGATATATTCTGTCTCGCCCGCACGGCGGACCGACAGCCGCTCGCCGTAAATGCCCGTGCGGATGACGCCGCCGGTCAAGTTCACATACACTTCGTTGTATAAGCCGGGGATGCAATCGCCGCAGCCGTTGATCGTCACCAGAGCGCCGGATTCCAGCCGCGCCATGACGACGCCGTCAATATCCACATCGGTACCGCGATTGTCCAACCAGGCAGCGACCGTCTCAAAGTCTTGGCCGACCAAGGTGCAGACCGAATTCAGCATATGCGCGCCCGAATCGAAGAGGAAGCCGCCGCCGGCGATCTCGGGGATTTGCCGCCACTTGCCTGTGGTCGTCTCTTTCCAGCCCTGCCAGATCATGCCGGTCACCGTGCGAAGTTCGCCCAACTCGCCGGAAGCGATCAGGTCGGCCGCATGTCGTATCTGCGGCGACAAGCCGCCCTGAAAAGCCACCACCAGCTGCCTACCGGTGCGGTCGCGGGTTTGTATGAGGCTGACGGCTTCAGCCGCGTTCAGCACCATCGGCTTCTCCAGCAGGACATCCAAGCCGGCTTCCAGGCACATCTTCGCATGATCGTGGTGCAGGTTATGCGGCGTGATGATGAAGACGGCATCGAGTACGTCGCCGTATTTGTCGATCATCCTCGCCAGGTCAGGCTCATTCGGTGGCGTCGGTCCGCCCAGTTCTTCAAGGCGTTCCAGCGCGCGTTCGTAGTTGTCCGACGACGGTTCGCAGATGACGCGGATATCGGCGCCGGATTCGATCATCAGGGGCAGATGGTGGCGCGCCATCCCGCCGGCACCAATTAAGGCAGTTCGATTGCTCATATCAACCTTCTTCATTTATTTTCTAATAGGGTGCAATAAAACATTGCGCGGGATTGTATCCAATGCAAAACCAAATGGCTAACTTTTTGCTCGTTTGGGTTTCCGCGGGGGTCACGATTGCTGAAATCGCATTGGGCGAAGAGGCGTATGATTTAGTAGCCGAACTCCGGCAAATCTGAGGCGATCTTCATTCAGGGGAGCGCGTCGTTCAGCCCGAGAATTCTTGCACACCCTCCCAAGCTTGAACTTGAAGGACTGCCGCAATGTCTTCATCAATGACGTAAGTAACACCATCTGAGTGCCTGATTCTGTTGGGCAGCGCCGCCGGCGTTGCGCCAAAAAGCACGGCGTACAAGGTACGGGCCGTCAAATAGGTGCCCAACAAACTTGGATGGCTTCCATCCGGCTCGTAGAGATCAATTTCCGGATTCCTCGCCTTCACCCTTTGCCAGACCATGCCAACGGGCGCGATCCTTGCGCCCAGAAGTTGGGCAAGCTCACTGGTTGATTCATTCAGATACCGCTGCATCCGGGGTGCGAGCTTCCGTGCCCAGGTCAAATAAAGTATGAGTTCGCTATCACCAAGTCTGTTTTTCAATTCCAGCGCCGGGCGCGCCATAAGCTCGGGCGCAACAACCGGGCGAGTGCTCTGCTCCTGGAGTATCGCTAAATCCCACTTTCCGGCGTCAAGAACGCTCAGAGTCTCTTGGCTAAAGGCATGTCCTTCCAGCGTTTCTCCGCCCCGGGCGATAACCGTGGTCTCTATGCCTTGGCCCGCGCCTGCTGCCAGTTCGCTCAGAAACCCGGGAACGTCATTGGGATAACCGCTGGGAGCAGCGTCCCGGTATGTATAGCTATTGCCGATGAAGAGTATTTTCATGTTGGAGGTCTCGATACGCAGCGCAAAGACGGGCAACAGCGGTTATTGTTACGCGCCAGGTTCGCTGCCACTGCGCTTTGCTCGGATGAATCCAAACACGTCCCGAATTTGCCTGCGGCCGCCAGTGACCATAGGCCCACGACGACAAACAAAAGGGCGACCCATTAAGCCGCCCGCACATCAGACTATCAATCCAAGACGAGAAAACCCTCAAGGCTGTCGCGTTTCGATGCCTTCGAGCACGGCCACCTGCTCGCCGTCTTGGTCCACCCACACGCCGCAGGGTCCGCCTTGTTCGCTGACGCCGATTTCAACTTCCGCGCCATCCATGCGCAAGACCGGATGATACCACTTGGCGACGGCTTCGGCTTCACCGACGATGTAATGTCCGATCAAGGCGCAGCGGAAGCGATCGGCGCTGCTGTTGGGATAGCTGCCGTGCACCAGTTGTCCGTTGAAGAAGAGCACATCGCCCGGCTCCATGACCAGCGGCACCGGCTCGTATCCAGCGGGCAACTCGACCGTGTCACCGGTGAAACTTATCGCGGTATCCGCATCGACGCTGCACAGGACGGGTATGTCGTGCGTGCCCGGCACAATACGCAGGCAGCCGTTTTCTTCATCGCAGCGGTCAATCGCCATCCAGGCGGCGACGCAGGTGCCCGGGTCGACGCGCAAATAGAACTGATCCTGATGCAAGGCTTGACCGCGCGCGCCGGGCGGCTTGAAATAAAACATCGTCTGCACGGCGAAGGGTTCGCGCCCCAGAATGTTCGTCAACCAGGCGTTGAGGCGGGCGTCGATCATCCACTGCAAGCTGGTCTCGTCCCAGCGATGGGGTAGCATCACGCGCGGGTAGCTGGCGAGCGGGTCGTTCTGATCGACGACGTTGTCTTCAATGCGCCGATGTTCGCGATTGATCCAGAAATAGTGCTCGCGCAACTGCGCGACCTCGTCGGGACTGAACAGTCCCTTGGCAACGGTAAACCCTTGCGCGTCAAACTCGCTTATTTTTGCGGCGGGAACAGTCATTTTTACGACCCCACTAAGAAGAAGTATGCACCAATTGTAGCGAAAAACTGCTTTCATGTCGCGTGCTGCACTGAATGTCGTCACATCAAGTCGACCGCAGATCTTGGATTTACCGTGAAGGTCGTGCTAGAATGTTTCTACAATGTATATACGGAGTACAGGTCATGCTGACTAAGGTTCAGAAATGGGGCAATAGTCGAGCAATACGGATTCCAAAAGCCTTGGCGGAGGAAGCTGGGCTTGATGTTGGGAAAGCAGTTGACATGGTGGTTGAAAATGGAGAAATCCGCATCAGACCTGTGAGGAAGAAGCGCTACGATCTTGATGAATTGCTAGCCAGCGTCCCCGACGATTATGAGCCTGAAGAACGGGACATAGGACCACCGGTCGGCAATGAGGTCTGGTAGTGGCATACCTGCCCAATCGTGGCGATGCAATTTGGCTTGACCTGGATCCCCGCGTCGCACACGAGCACCCCGGGCACCGCCCTGTCCTTGTTCTTTCACCGACAAAATTCAATCGCAGGACAAAACTAGCGATCTGCTGTCCTATCACCAGCCAAGATAAACGGTCTGCGTTTGAAATTGTCTTGCCCAAGGGCTTGGACGTTGAGGGAGTCGTACTTGCGCATCAGGTAAGATCGATTGACTGGCGAGCAAGGGATTCCAAATTCCTGGCGCGTGTACCCGATGAAATTGTTGACGACGTGCTGATTACCCTCTTGTCAATCCTTGACTAGATTCCTCGATTGGCGAGTGATCGCTTGCCGTTTTCGCCCTGCCCCTGCCTCCTCTCGACTGTCGCTAAACTATGAAGATTTGCAGATTCCGGTCGATTGCCTCTCGCCAATTTGCAGTGCCCTGCGCTTTAATGTATTCTCCTGCCTAATCAGCAAGTCACTCTCGCGCAGCGACACGCAGCGCGTAGCATTCTGGAGGAAATAGATGTTCGACTGGACATACGAAGAACTGCCGCAACCGACAACAGACGTCGCCACCTTGAACGCCAACATCGACGAATTCGGCTACTGCCTGGTGGCAAACGCCATGCCCGCCGATCAACGGGCTGCCGCCAAACAGCGCTTGCTGGAACAAGCGCAGGCGGAACTGGAAGGCGGCTACGCTTTTGAAGACGGCGGCGCCAAACAGCAATGGGGCAACTTCACCGATGAAGAAGGTCGCGTCCGGCGCGAAGCCTTCTCGGCAGAAGCCGGCGGCGTCAATCAGCGCGTCTGGATGCTGATCAACAAAGGTAGGGTCTGGCGCGACATGCTGGCGCAGCCAACAATGCGGGCGGTGATCGGGCATATACTGGGCAATGACTATCTGCTGTCCAGCTACGGCGCCAACATCGCCAAACCCGGCGGCATTGCCATGAACCTGCACACCGACCAGTGGTGGATGCCCGAGCCGATCCATCGCCGTCCCAATCCGGTGCCGGCCGGTTCTTTAACGCGCGAGCTTTCCAACCGCGTGGACGATCACCCCGCTATGATTGCGCCGCCGGTGGTGGTCAATGTCATGTGGATGCTCAATGACTTCACGGAAGAAAACGGCGCCACCCGAATCGCGCCGCGCAGCCATGTCTACGGTCGCCGACCGGACGCCGAGCGCGACAAGGATGTGGTCAGCATTCCGGGGGAAGGCGTCGCCGGCAGCGCCATGATCTTCGATGGTCGTGTTTGGCACGGCACCGGCGCCAACGTCAGTGACGGGCAGCGGCTCGGCGTGCTTTCCACCTTCGTCGCGCCACAGTTCCGCACGCAGGTCAATTTCACCATGGCGGCCGCGCCGGAAGTGGTGGCGGAGGCGGACGAAGACTTGCTGGCGCTGCTGGGATTCAAGATCTGGAACGCCTACGGGCGGATCGAGAGTCCGGTGGCGGGTTATATTCGGCAGGGTGAGCGCTCGCTGGGCGAGATGCGGCCCGGGTAAATCCAGACCCTACATGGCATAATGAATAACACTTGAGACATGCTCACGAGTGGGACTTTTGGGGAAACAGAATGAATTGGAAAGCGCTGATCGCAATTGCCCAAATTGCTATGAATGCACACACTCGCTTTCCGACAGTCCACTTTATCATTGCATTGCTAAAGCAGTTTGACCGTTCAATCATTCATGCCGACAACAGCAACGGGCCCAGACAGTCTGGCAGAGCAGGTTTTGTATATGCAATTAGAGACAAGGCTAATGGAGAGCGCTTCAAGATCGGGCATCGGGCAAAACCCCCATGGCGAGACAGTCAACTACGTTCACAGATGGGACAGAGTCAAGACTTTGTTCTCATCATACCTGCAAAGGACGCGAGCGCCCTGGAGAAAAAACTGCGGCGAGCTTACGCCAAGGGCAGTATGAGAGGCGAGTGGTTCACGTTAAACGAAAGTGAGCGCCGAGAGATTTTGATAATCGCCGCTCTGGTAATGACAGTTGCGGGCGAAAGTCTTGGAATGTCTCCAGTCGACGACGAAGTCGTTAACTTGGCGAAAAGACTGCTCACGCATCTAAAAAGGCTGGCAACCGCGATGTGGACCAGCTGGGAAACCGCGCACCAGCAGCCTAGTGAGGATGTCGGGGCGAATGACAGCGAAACTGACTTGGATAAGTTCTCCGCGATCCCCGACTTTGACTGGAACTGGGAAAGTGTGCTCAACAAGGATTACCAAGCTCTGCCAAAGCTAAAGGGAAAAGAAGCCTACCTGTCCGTTATTCGAGACAACGATGCCAAGCAGGGCAAGGTCTTTCTTGACAGTCATCCCGTGAATTCAATTGAAGCCGCATTCTTGGAAAGATCGCTTCGCTTTCCGCTAGAGATCGACTTGATCTTGAAAGTCGACAACAAGAAAAAAGTGCGGGCCGAATTGCTTTCGCCAACTGAACGGAAAAATGCAACTGAATGGGTTAATCTTTTTGATGAAGAGTTGGGTGCAATCAGAAATGCCGCATCAAAAGGTTGGAAGCACCGCGGTGTGTATATTTCGCCAAAGACGCATTGGGGACTCGAAACCTTGACCTGCGACGCCTACAAAGACTATCCCGAAATAGAAAAGCCGGCCGGTTACGTTTGCCTCGTACAGGGCGTGAAGCCCGGCAAACTCCGTAAAATATGGGAAACCTTACATCCTAAGGGATTAGCGGGCGACATCCGATTAGCGCTGATGTTAAACAATCCCCATGACGTACATACTGCGACTGAGCCAATCCAGTTCAAATGCATAATCAAGGCAGAACACGCCAAGTCATTTCAAACTTTCCTCCGCCAGCGCTATGCTGTATGTGAGACGGGTGGCTGGTTCAAGCTAACCGACGCGCAACTGCAAGAAATCCGCGACATGGGCACATAGGAGATTAGAACCATCGTCTGTATGCGCTTATAGCACGACAAGATGGGGGATAACGATGCAACAAACGGACAAACTCGAGCAAATCCACATCGGCAAGAAAGGCGCTGCGCCCATCGCCGCGCCCGGCTGGACCGCCAAGAGCAAAGACCGCGTCAAGCTGGTCGATTGCGATGTGCACCACAGCTTCCACGACCCCGAGCAGCTCCTGCCCTACCTGCCGAAGTTCTATCAGGAACACCTGCTCGATCAAGGGCTGCACCTGCCCGGCAACGGCTACGCCAACACCCCCTACCGGCGGACGCGGACCGATCTCAAAGACCCCGAGCTTAAAGAGCGCGAATTCAACTTCTCGCTCGAGTTCACGCAGAAAGAACTGCTCGACCGCTGGAATATCGATTTCGCCCTGCTCACCGGACCGCCCACTTTCTACGGCTACGCCGCCATGCCCGACCCCGATTGGGCGGCTGCGCTCTGCACCGCCTTCAACGACTGGACGATCGAACACTGGCTGGACAAAGACCCGCGCGTACTCAACGCCATTCTGGTGGCGCCCAATGACCCGGCGCAAGCGGTTAAGGAGATTCATCGTCTGGCGCAGCGCAAGGACACGGCGGCGGTCATGATGCCGATGCAGACGCCGCATCCCTTCGGCAACCGTATCTACCATCCCATCTGGGAAGCCTGCGCCGAGCATGATCTGCCCGTGGTCGCCCATATCGGCGGCGGCAGTCCGGGCTCAACACCAACACCGGTCGGTTTCCCCGCTTATTACATGGAATCGCGCATGACCCGCCCCAGCGTCGCCAGCGCCCAATCCGCCTCTCTCATCTGCGAAGGTGTCTTCGAAAAGTTCCCCACGCTCAAGTTCGCCATGATCGAAGTGCAGCAGATGTGGGCGGTGCCGCTGATGTGGCATATGGACACGGACTGGAAAGCCATCGGCGATCAGACGCCTTGGCTAAAGCGGCTGCCTAGCGAATATTTCCGCGAGCACATTCGCATCGGCACCCAACCGATGCACGAGCCGCCGAAAACCGAGCAGCTATATCAAATGCTGGAGATGCTGCGGGCCGACGAAACGCTTGTCTTCTGCACCGACTTTCCGCATTTTGACTGGAACGACCCGGTCACTGTTCTGCCCAAGCTGGACGAGAACATGCACCGGCGCATCTTCGCCGAGAATGCGCTCGACCTGTTGCGCATCACTGACGATATGATCGAGCGGGCGACTGCATGACCGGCATCGTGGTTGGCAAGGCCGCTGATATACCGGTCGGCGGGCGCAAGATTATCGTGCCCTTTCGCGGCCGCGCCGGCATCGGCATCTTCAACGTCGGCGGCGCCTTCTACGCCCTGCGCAATATCTGCCCGCACAAACGCGGTCCGCTCTGCACCGGCGAGGTCGCTGGACGCAGCAGCACAACCGCCCCACCCTCTGTGACAAACGGCTTTGTCGATTACGAACGCGATGGCGAGATCCTGCGCTGCCCCTGGCACGCCTGGCAATTCGATATCGCCACGGGTCAATGCCTGGTGGATCCGGCGGTGCGCGTCAAGACCTACCCCATCGTCGTGGACGGTGAAGACCTCATCGTCAATGTCGATGTCAACGACTTCGTAGCGGAAGGATAGCCACCTTGCCCGATGTAATTCGCCTCGGCGTCATCAGCTTCGCCCACGCCCATGTTCGCATGTATTGCCAGGCGATTGCCGACTTTGACGACGCAGAGGTGGTCGCCGCTTGGGATGATGATCATGAGCGCGGTCAAAAGCATGCCACCGAGTTCGGTTTGGAATGGATGCCCGATCTCGATCAGCTGCTGGCGCGTGATGACATCGACGCCGTCTTCGTCACCAGCCCGACCAACAAGCACGCCGAGCACGTCATCGCCGCCGCCGAAGCCGGCAAGCATGTCCTGCTGCAAAAGCCGATGGCGCTCACGCTGGAAGACTGTGATGCCATCATCGATGTCGTCAAACGAACGGGCGTCAAGTTCAGCATGTGTTATCAGATGCGCTGCGATCCTGTCAACCAGAAGATGAAAGCGCTGCTCGACGAAGGCGCTGTTGGCAACATCGCTGTGATCCGCCGCCGCCACGCCATCCCCGCCCTGCTCAACGAGCAATGGGCCGTCCCCGGCAACTGGCATATCGATCCCGTCCAGAATATGGGCATGTTCATGGACGACGCCTCACATGCCGCCGACTGGTTTTACTGGATGCTGGGCAAGCCGGTCAGCGTCATGGCGGAGATCGACAACGTGGTCACGGACCTTGCGCCAGACGACAACGGCGTCGCCATCTACCGCTTCAGCAAGGGCGAGATGGGCATCCTCTTCAACAGCTCAACCCAAATCGCCGCCGAAGCCACCACCGAAATCTACGGCGATGCCGGAACAATCCAGCAAAACTACGGCGACTTGCCCTCGTCGCTGTTCCCCGCCGAGGGAACTGTGCTGAAGCTCTTCCGTGGTGGGGGCGCGGACTGGGAAAAATTTGACTTCCCCGTCGTGCCGCAAGGTTCGCGAATTAGGGCTGTGCCCCGCCAGGTCATCGACTTTCTCAAGCGAGATCGTCCGCCACTCGCCACTACCGAAGAGGGCAAGGTCTGCATCGAGATGATCCTGGGCGCGTATAAGTCGGCTCGGGAAGGTCGGCGGGTGTATTTCCACCAAGAGAGAGGGAAACTGTTATGAAAATCCTCGAACTCACCGGCAACGGGACCTCGCGCGTCATCGAAGCCGACCCGCCCTCACCCAAACGCGGCGAAGTCATCATTCAAACGGCGCGCTCCGCCATCTGCGGCAGCGAATTAAAAACCTACCGTGGCAAAGGCATGGCGGGCGGCAACAGCGGGCACGAAGCGGTCGGCACCGTGGTCGAGTTGGGCGAAGGCGTCACCGGCCTGGCAGCGGGACAGCGCGTCGGCGTCAGCGCGGTGATCGGCTGCGGCGACTGTCCCGAATGCGCAAGCGGACGCTACACCTGGTGCAAGTCCGTCGGGTCGCGCTCTCGCATGCACGCCGAGCAATTTGCCATTGCCGCACACGCTTGCAGTCCCCTGCCGGATGACCTGCCTTGGGAAGAGGCGGCTTTGCTGACCGGCGATGGCATGGGTGTGCCCTGGCATAGCGCCAAGAAGATCGACCGTCCCGATATCAATACAATCGTCGTCATGGGCTTGGGACCGATCGGCTTGGGCAATGTCCTGCTGCAAGCCCACCTGGGTCGGCGCGTCATTGGCGTCGACATCCTTGACTATCGGGTCGAGCTTGCGGCGCAACTCGGCGCGGACGTGACGATCAATGCCGATGACTCACTCATCGACCGGATCATGGACCTCACAGACGGTGAAGGCGCTGATGTGGCCATCGACTGCGCCGGCCAGCGAGCTAGCGTGGCGAACAGTTTCCTCGCTGTCCGTCGGGGAGGCACGGTCGTCTTCAACGGCGAATCCATGGAAGAGATGCTCGCGCCCAGCCGCGATTTCAACCGCCGCGAAATCTGGGCGGTCGGTTGCTGGTACTATTTCATGAGCGAAGTGCCCGAGATGTTCGACCTGTGGCGCAAGGGCCTGGATGTCACGCGCCTGATCACGCATCGGTTCGCGCTGGCTGACGCGCCCGCCGCCTTCGACCTGTTCAGCCGCGGCATGACCGGCAAGGTCCTCCTGCTTCCGTAACACCCGCTGCGCATCCGCTGGTTCATGGCTGCCGGCCCGCATCTTTGCGGCTTTCTTTGCTATTCGTTATACTCCCTCTGCTTAAAATCTCTGTTCTGCATATTTTGAAGGAGCACTAGAAATGAACCGAAGAAAATATCTGCTCGTTTTCATCGCCGTGCTGATTCTCATGCTCGGCGCCTTCACCGGCCTCGCGCAGGATGAAAAGGTGCTGGTGATAGGCTGGTCAGAAAACACCGATGCCTACGATCCGGCTAACGGATTCACACATTCTACGCACATCATCAATCACGTCACTTACAGCCAGTTGGTCACCTTCCCGGATGAAGATGCCAGCGAAATCTTGCCGCAGCTCGCCGACAGTTGGGAAATCTCCGAAGACGGGGCCACCTACACTTTCTCGCTCAACCAGGACGCCACCTTTGCCAATGGCGATGATATCACCGCCGATGATGTCGTCTTTTCCATCCAGCGGCTGCAAAACTACAAGGGCAATCCGTCCTTCCTGGCTGATGGCATTGAGTCCGTAAGTGCGATAGATGACGACACAGTCGCTTTTACCTTGCCGGATGCTCGTCCCTCCTTCTTGTCCGAGATCACCAGCTCCATCTTTAGCGTCTCCAATGCCGATGTGATCATGGCAAATGGCGGCACCGATGCGGAAGATGCGGCGGAATCCGATACAGCCGGCGCTTATCTGGACAGCACCTCGGCCGGTTCCGGTCCCTATGTTCTGGACTTCTGGGAGCCACAGAATCGCACCGAACTGATCCGCAATGAGAATTACTGGGGCGAACAGCCCTACTTCGACCGCGTGATCTTTGTCCACATGCCGGAAGGCGCCACGCAAAAAGCGGCGCTGGAAGCTGGCGATATCGACCTGGCGTTTGATCTTAACCCGGATCAAGTTTCCGGATTGATGGGCAATGAATCGATCGAGGTCTATCGCGGACCCAGCACCCTGACCCACTTTATCATCATGAACACCGAAGAAGAAAAGAGCGGCCCCTTCGCCAACCCGACTGTTCAACTTGCCGTGCGTTACGCGCTGGATTACGAAGGGTACAAGACGCTTTGGGGCGGGGTCACACCTGGCACCAACATGTGGGTCGGCTTCTTTTCCGCCTTTGGCGAGGACCGCGCCTTCTCTCGTGATCTGGACAAAGCGCGCGAATTGCTGGCGGAAGCCGGTTACCCCGACGGGCTTGATATGGACCTGGAATACCCCGACATGGTCTATGGTGGCGTGAGCTTCGGCACTAACGCGCAGAAGATTCAGGCGGACCTGGCGGAAGTTGGTATCAACGTCACGCTCTTGCCGGGAGAGATCCAAGTCGCCCTTGAGAAGTACCGCAGCGGAGAACACAGCGTCGGTTATTGGCTCTGGGGTCCGGATATCCTTGATCCGCTGGACTTCCTCAGCTTTATGCCTGGCGGCAAGGTCGCGACCGAACGCAATAACTGGGACCTTGACGAGGTGCCCCAAGAAATCCAGGATATGATCGCCAAGGCCAAGGTGGCCTCCGCTCCCGCGGATCGCATGGAGCTCTTCACGGCGCTGCAAGAATACACCCAGCAGAACGGTCCCTTCGCGCCTTTCAACGTGCCCGAAGTAACGACTGCTTATCGGTCCAATCTTCAGGGTTATATCTGGCATCCGCACTGGCTGCTGGATGTCTCAATCTTGGGCAGAGCCGAGTAGGTTCCCCCCATCCCCTAACCCCTTCCCCCACAAGGAGGGAAGGGGAATTCCCCTGCGTCCTAAGTGTATTAAAAGTCCCTCCCTCATCTTGGGGGAGGGATTTAGGGTGGGGGAGTGGCGCGACCCTGCGTCTTTTTCACCCAACTGCCCGCTTGTGGTAAACTAAGCCTCATCGTTTCATCAACGTGTTGCCCCTGCTGCCTATGAATTTTCTCCAGTATTTCGTTCGTCGCGTCATCTTCATCATCCCGCTACTGCTCGGCATCACCGTGGTCGCCTTCATCATTGCCAACGCCATTCCGGCCGACCCCATCAACGCCAACCTGCCGCCCAACGCGCTCAATGACGAAGACACCATCGCCGCCTTCCGCAAGAAATGGGGCTTGGACAAGCCGCTGCACGAACAATATCTTACCTATCTCGGCAACCTGCTGCAGGGCGATATGGGCGTCTCCATCAAATGGCGCAAGCCCGTCTCCGAGGATATCGCCAAGCGCCTGCCGGCCACAATCGAACTGGCGACGCTCGGCATTATGTATGGCATCGTACTGGGTGTGGGGCTTGGTCTGGTCTCCGCCATTTGGAAGGACAGCTGGGCGGATTACATCGCGCGGGTGATCGCCTTGATCGGTGTCAGTTTCCCGGTCTTTCTCATCGCCTTGATATTCTTGACCGTGTTTTATGCCCAATTGCGCATCGCCGCCGGTCCCGGACGCCTCGATATCATCATGCGTCCGCCGCCCACCGTCACCGGCATGTACACGATCGACGCCCTGATCAATGGCGACTGGAACACCTTCACCAATGCGCTTTCGCATCTCATCCTGCCCGCGCTGACCCTGGCGCTTTACATCAGTGGCATCATCTCCCGCATTACCCGCTCTTCCCTGCTCGAAGTGTTGAATCAAGACTACATGCGCACGGCCCGCGCCAAAGGTTTACGCGAACGTTACGTGATCGGCTTTCATGGCATGCGTAACTCCCTGATTCCGGTGGTGACCGTCATCGGCTTGTCTTATGGCAATCTACTGGTCGGGTCGATCCTTATTGAGTCGATCTTCGCCTATCCCGGCATCGGCTTTTATATGTTCCGCGCCAGCACCTCACAAGACTTCCCAGCAATTATGGGTGTCAGCCTGCTCTTCGCTTTCATTTATGTCGGAGTGAATTTTGTCGTCGATATCCTCTACTTCTTCCTCGACCCGCGAATTCGAATCGTTTAGCCGCAGCCAGCTGGCGATCTATCATCTGCGCCGCAACCCGCTGGTTTTGCTCGGGCTGATCATCGCCATACTGTGGTTCGTGATCGCGTTCGTCGCGCCCGCGATCGCCCCCTTCCCGCCCTTGAAGCAAGACCTGCTCAACCGCCTGCAACCGCCGAACGATCTGTTTTTAATGGGCTCGGACGAACTGGGCCGGGACATCTTCAGTCGTGTTCTCTGGGGCTCGCGAATTACCATTCCGGCGGGCATGGCCGTCATCATCATCGGCAGTTCGCTCGGTGTCATCATTGGCGCTGTCGCCGGTTACGCGGGCGGACTGGTCGACGAATTACTCATGCGCCTGACCGAGCTCTTCATGGCTTTTCCCTTCATCATCCTGGCGATGGCGGTCACTGCTGCGCTGGGTCCTGATATCCGCAATGCCGTTCTGGCGTTGTCGGCCGTCTGGTGGCCCCGCTATGCGCGCATCCTCCGCGGACTCGTGCTGGAGGTCAAGGCGCAAGAATTTGTCGAAGCAGCCCATAGCGCCGGCGCCAGCGGCTTCTACGTTCTCTTCCGCACCATCTTGCCCAACTGCATCGCCCCCGCCGTCATCCTCGCCACCCTTGATATCGGCACCGCCGTCATCAGTTTCGCCGCGCTGAGTTTCATCGGCTTGGGACCGGAACCCTCGTCGCCGGAATGGGGACGCATGGTCAGCATCGGCATCGATTTCTTCGATCAATGGTGGATGTGGCTCTTCCCCGGCTTGGCGATCGCCAGCCTGGTGATGGCCTTTAACTTCATCGGCGATGGCTTGCGCGATATCCTCGATCCTCGCTTGCGTGGGGAGTAGGGCGTCTGCCCTAACAAGTTGATGTCTGCCCGACCGCGTTTTCGATTACAATAGATGCATCCTGCTTGCCAATCGAGTGCGTACCTGGTTAGAAAGACATGGTTTTCGAAAAAACCGTTACCCTGGATGAGTTACGCCAGCAGCGCGATACAATCTTGGCGCTTGCTCGCCAGCATCGCGCGCGTCGGATTGCCGTTTTCGGGTCGGTATTGCGTGGCGAACTGCAGTCGAGTAGCGACATAGATTTTCTTGTCGATTTTGAGGCGGACTACAAATTGCGCGATCACATCCGCCTGATACAGGGTTTGCAGCAATTGCTGGGTCGGCGGGTGGATGTGGTGGATCGGCGCTCGCTGCGTAAGGAATTGCGCGACACCATCCTTGAGGAAGCTCAAAGCCTGTGACAAGAGACCAGCGTATATATTGCCTCGATATTCTCGACCGAATCCGGCGCATCCAAACCTATTCGGCCAATGGACGCGATGCCTTTCTTACATCGGAATTACTCCAAGACGCCGTAATTCGTAGTTTGAAGTAATCGGTGAAGCGGTAAAACGCCTGGACCCGCAACTAACGGCACAATACCGCGATGTTGCTTGGAGTGATTTTGCCGGCTTCCGCGATGTCCTGATCCACCAATACCACAACATTCGACTCGATTTGGTATGGGACTTCGCGCAAGAGGATCTGCCAGCGCTCAAAGACGCCGTAACCGCATTATTGACACAAATTGGGGAAACTGACACGGCTGACGGCCAGGCCACAGATCTGCTTCAATGACGTGCAGCGCGCTCAAACGATGCTGATACCAGGACTTACTTCTTGGAACTCACAGCTTGCACTTTTGTTCATGTGTGTCGTACCTCAATAGCTTAGAAATCCGCCATCGACTTGCCAGGTCGCGCCCGTCACGAAGCTGGCTTCATCGCTCGCCAGAAAAGCCACCACATCGCCGATCTCTCGCGTTTCTCCGCGGCGCCCTAACGGCGTGTGGCGGAAGTAGCGCCCGCTGCCGCCGGCGTCGGTGACCTGCTCGACAATATCAGCGCTCGATTCGGTTAAGATATCGCCCGGCGCGACCAGGTTGACGCGAATCCCATGCGGCGCCAATTCGATGGCAGCGCCCTTGTTCAAGCCATCCAACCCGGCTTTGGCGGCGCCATAGGGCGTGGCGTTTTCTTGCGCAGCAAATTGCGCCACTGACGAAATCGTGATGATGCAGCCGCCTCCACCCTGCTCCACCATTTGCAAGGCCGCCTCCTGAGTGCAGATGAAAGCGCCCGTCAGATTAACATCGATCAGCCGGCGCCAGTGTTCATCCGTTTCTTGCAGAAAGGGGCGGACCTCGGCAGAAGTACCGGTCAGAGCGGCATTGTTGACCATCACATCCAGCCGCCCGTACGCGGAGACTGTGTGGGCGATCATGGCTTTCACCTGCTCGCGCCGGGTGATGTCGCAGCCGACGGCGAGGGCGCTGTACCCTGAGCCCTGCAATTCAGCGACTTTAACTTCAGCGAATTCGATATCTTCCGGCCGCTGCGCCAGCGCCACCGACGCGCCTTCCCGCGCGCAACTGCGGGCGATCCCCCAGCCGATGCCGGTCGCGCCGCCCGTGATGATGATGACTTTATTCTGCAGTCGTCCAACCATGACGTACTCCGCCGAAATCTATGCTTTCAGCCGCAAAATCTCATCCGCTTCGATCATGGGCAACGCGGTGGCTTCGGTCATTCGCTGCAGGGCCGCGCTGTCTTTGAAGCCGATGCCGGTCACGATACTAACCACCTTCTCCTTACCTGTCAGCCGACCCGTCCTCTTGTCCGCTTTGACCGCCGCCCAGGGCACGGCAGCTGCCGGTTCGGCGAATATGCCTTCGCCCGCCGCCATTTCCGCCTGCGCCTGATACGTCGCTTCGTCGGCTACGGAGACGGCCCAGCCGTCGGATTCACGCAGCGCGTCCAGGACCAGGTCGCCATCCGGCGGCGAGGTCAGGATGATGCCGGAGACGGCGCTGGTACAATCGTCCAGCGCTTGCACGGAACGGCCGGCGCGCCAAGCTTGCGCCACCGGATCACAGCCTTCCGGCTGCACCGCCACCATGCGCGGCACTCGATCGATAAATCCCGCCTCGCGCCACTCCAGAAAACCTTTCCAGATCGCGCTCAGCAATCCGCCGCCGCCGACAGGCACGTAGACTAGGTCAGGCGCGCCCTTGTCCAACTGTTGGCAGATCTCATACGAAATCGTCTTGGCGCCTTCCATCGATTGCGGGCTATCGCTGCGCGACGTGATCAACATCTGCCAGTCACGCGCGCGACATAGCGCGGCAATATTATCCCAGGCTGCTCGCTCGATGGCCGGATCATATCCCAAGCCGCGCACCGCCGTCACCTTTGGACCGTAAGCCATGATCTGGGCGATCTTCGCCCGCGGCGCCCGTTCCAGCGTGCAGATATAGCCGGCCACATCGGCGCGCGCGCCATAGGCGGACAGGGAGGCGCCGGCATTGCCCGACGATATGGCAGCCCAGCCGCGTTTGCCCAATTGACGCGTCATGCTGATGCCGACACTGGCGATGCGGTCTTTGTAGGAACCGGTCGGGTTAAGCCCTTCATTCTTGAAATAGAGCTGTGGCAGATCGATATCCGGACCCAGCCGCGCCGATGGCAGCAGCGGCGTACCGCCCTCTCCCAGGCTGACGATATGCTCTGGGTCGGTCAAGGGCAGGCGGGCGGCGTAGCGCCAAATGCCGGGCAGCTGTGGCTGGAAGGGAATCTCGGCCGAGCTATAGAGAAAGTCCAGCACGCCCCCGTCATGCGGACAACTCGCCGCGCCTAAATCGCTGCAGGTTTCCCCACAACTCATACATACCAGTCGAAACATCGTATCGAACACTTTCGTCCAGGAAGATGTTCCGATTGTAGACGGTGGCCGTGTAATTCGCTACGGGGCCGTCGCTCGTGCGCTAGATCACTTCCAGGTAGTCCCGATCCGGCAGCTGCGGGAAGGGCGCATGTGGCTCGGTCTGGTACCAGAAGGCTGTCGAGGCGATATCGTCTTGCAGCGCCAGGTAACGCCACTCTTCAAATGGCGCTTCGTGTAGCGACCCGGAACGCCATCCCAGCGCCTGAATCGTCACGCGCAGATCTTCCTCAAAGCGGATCGGATCCGGTATATGCCAGCGATAAAGCCCGAATCGCTGCTGACTCTGATAGAAGCCGTCCGGCTTGATCACCTGCGGCAGACCCAGGTAGGGCGTGGAGAAGGCGGAGTACTCGCCATCCTGGTTGCCAAAGCACCAGGCGCCGCCAAAATAATCTTCAGTGCCGGTGCCACAGATGGTGGGAAAATCGCTGTCGCCATCCATATAGAATTTGATCTCGCCTTCGCCCCACCAGCCACGATTATTGCTGCCCCAAGCCATGTAGGTGCCGACATAATGCCCCATGCCTTCGACGCCATCGAGCAGGGTATGCACCTCTTTGTAAGGCAGCGGGTTGTTGCGGCGCCATTGCGCATGCAAATAGCCGACATCCTCCGGCACATCGGTCAGCGTATAGTCGAATTGGTAAAACAGCGGCTGCACCGGTTTGTCCAGCAGGTTCTCTATCGTGACGCGGGCGCTCTTGCGGAAGGGCATCTCCCAATAACTGTTGAAGGCGCTGTGCGGATTCACCGAAATCGGCAGCGAGTTGACATGGCAATACTCGGTCCAGCCGTTGCAGAAGAAATCGCCAAATGGCACTTCAATCGACGGCGTTTCTTCGTCATCCCAATAGAAACGCAAGATCAATGAACGCCAATACTGCGGATAGGTAGTGATCCAAATATGCTGAATCGCGCCCGGGCCTTCGATCTCCGCCAAGGTCGTGACGCTATTTGGCGCCAGATTGATGCAGGGCGAGACCTTCCAGCCCAGTCCCAAGTCTTGCGCCGCCGACCAGGAGACACCATCGGTGGACATGCCACCTTTGCCCTTCTCGCCGGCAAAGTTCTCGGCGCTGATCGAGCGCGTCTTCGCCTTCGACAAGCGCGAAATATTGCCCATATTCAAATGCAAACCGTTGAAGTAATCCACTTTATCACCTCATGAATCGTCTACTGAATTGACGTTGTTCTAAGATTCTACCGCTGTGGCAGCCGTTCCCTCGCCAGCTTGAACGGTCGCCTGCGGCTCATAACCGACCGGCCTGTAGCAGAGCGCCTGCCGTTCCTCAGAGATCTGCACCATCGGGGGTACCGTGCGTTCGCAGATCGCTTCGACATACTTGCAGCGTTTGGCGAACTTGCAGGCTTGCGCCTGAAACTCTTTTATCTCGATATCCGGCAGCGCGACATCCCGCTCCCATTTGTGGTCGACGGTCGGCACCGAATCGAGCAGCAGCTCGGTATACGGGTGGACCGATTCGGTCAGAATCTGCTCCGATGGGCCGTACTCCACCACGCTGCCGCGATACATGATGCCAATGTAATCGCTGACGTAGTAGGCGGTGGAGAGATCGTGCGTGATGTAAACGAAGCTGACTTTGTACCGTTCCTTCAGTTCGAGGAACAAGTTGACAATATTCATGCGCAGCGAGGCATCGATCATGCTCACCGGTTCATCGGCGACGATGAGTTTGGGGCGTGGAATCAAGCTGCGCGCGACCGAGATACGCTGCAATTCGCCGCCGGAGAACTGATTGGCATATTTGCCTTCTATGCGCGACAGTTCCAGGCCGACTGACTCAAGCACTTCGGCGACGATTTCCCGCGCGTCCTTTTTATTCTGCGCGATGCCCAAGCGCAATGCGGCATCAAAGAGATAGCGGTCAACTTTTTTGCGCGCGCTAAACGCTTCAAACGGATTCTGAAAGATCGGCTGCACCGCGCGATAATAATCTCGCCCTTTCAGTCCAGCGCCACCTTTTTCAAACAAAGGATGCCCGTCAATCAGCACATCGCCGGACGTCGGATGTTCCAATTCCAGGATGATCCGCGCCAGCGTGGTCTTGCCGCTGCCCGATTCGCCCACGATGCTCAGTATCGATGGTTCAGCCGCCGGCAAACTCAGGCTGACGTCGTCCACCGCCACCAGCCGCGTGCCCAGGATCAAGCCGCCGATACGGAAGACCTTGGTGACATTGCGCAGTTCAAGCAGATTTTCGCTCAAGATGCTCGCTCTCCGTAGAGGTGACAGGACACAAAATGACCGGGTTCAAGCTCTTCTAGCGCCGGCTCTTGATGCGCGCAATGGTCCATCACTTTGGGGCAGCGAGCGGCAAACCGACAACCCCCCGGCGGGTCAATCAAATTGGGTGGCCGACCTGAGATGCCGACGCGCTGCGATCGATCTCCCACCTGTGGCAAGGATTGAATCAACATCTGCGTATAGGGGTGCAATGGATTGTTAAAGATGGCGTCGGTAGGACCATATTCCACCAACTTGCCGGCGTACATGATCGCCAGCCGGTCGCTGATCTGATAATGCACGCCCATATCATGTGAGACCACAACCAAGGTGTTTTGCATCTGCTGCTGCAATTCGATCAGCATCAGCAGAATGCCCTTTTGCACCACCACATCCAGCGCCGTAGTCGGCTCGTCCGCCAGGACGATCTGCGGGTGCAAGAATGTGCCTAGCGCCACCAGCACTCGCTGCTTCATGCCGCCGCTCAACTGATGCGGGTAAGACTTCAATACCTCGACCGGCAGCTCCAGTTCTTTCAGATACGCCGCCACCCGCTCGCGAATCGCCTTTTTGCCCTTCAGAGGATGGCTCTTCGGCACGGCATCAAAGAACTGACTCTCGATACGGATGACGGGATTGAGCACACTCATCGAGCCTTGCGGAATATAGGAGATGTACTCCCACCAATGTTTCCGGATTGCGCCCGGACCGATCGTCTTCACGCTGCCGTTGCCATCCGGGAAATCGGCTTCGTAACTGCCGGAGACAATCTGCAGCGGCGGCTGCACAAAATCGTAGAGCACCTTCAGCAGTGTGGATTTGCCACAGCCGGATTCGCCGGCAATGCCCAGCACTTCGTTCGGGCGAATATCAAGGGTTACGCCATCCACCGCCTGCACGACGCCGAGCGGGGTCTGGTAGTAACATTTCAGATCGCGCAGCCTAAGCATCGCCGTGCCCCCGCCTCTGCGCCGACAAACTCGAGATGCCGGTCGAAATCAGGAACAAGGCGATAAACAGCACCACAATGGCAACAACGGGTGAGCCGATCCACCACCAGCGCCGCCCGAGGAGCGCCTGATGCTGCAGCGCCCAATAGATCGTCGTGCCGAGGGTGGCTTCTTCCAGGCTGGACAAGCCGATCACCGCCAAGCCTGATTCAGTGGCGATAGCGACCAGCACCGTGTTGACGAAGTTCGCCATTGCCCAACTGAAGATATGGGGGACGATCTCCTCTACCAGAATCGTCAGCGTATTCGAGCCGGAAAAGCGCGCTGTGTTAACAAACTGCCGTTCACGCATGGTCAAGGCGATCGAGCGCATTTGGCGGGCGGGCCAAGGCCAATTGAACAAAATCAATACGATGCTGATCAGGACCAGTGAGGCGCGTCCCTGCAGCAGGGACGCCATCAAGATGAGGATGGGCAGGGACGGAACAACGATGAATACATCCGCCACTAGCGTGATGACGCGGTCGGGAAACCCGCCCAGGAATCCGGCCGCCAAGCCGGCAAAGACGCCGATAATTGTGGCAAAAAAAGCCACAAAGACGCCAATAAAGAGCGAGTTTTGTGTGGCGTAGGAAAGCAGCCAAAAAGTATCCTGCCCCAGATTCGTCGTGCCCAGCAGATGCTCGGCGCTCGGCGGCAAGTTACGCGGGTGCCTAATCCAGGAGCGCGGATCTTCCGGCGAAAAGAAGGGCAAGATGCCGCCCAGAATGATGAAGGCGGTCAGTACGACAACGCCAACAGTCAGCCGCGGATTTGAGCGGGACATCGCTACCTCTGCCTGATCCGCGGATCAAATACGGGGTAGAGCAGGTCGATAACCAGGGTCGACGAGGCGACGGCGATGATGGAAATCGTAATCGTGCCCATCAGCAGGTTGTAATCGGCTTGCAGCACGGCGGAGTAGGTCATCGTGCCCAAGCCGGGATAACCAAATAGGATCTCGGTGATGAGGGCGCCGTTGAAGATGGCGCCGATTTGCAGCGCCAAGACCGTGACCTGCGGCAGGATGGCATTGCGCAGGACATAGGCGGTCATGATTCTGCCTTCACCGGCGCCTTTCAGCCTGGCGAAATAGACAAAGTCTTCTTCCGAGATGCTCGACGCAAGCGCCTTCATACTCAGGACCCACCAGCCGAAGCCGACGATGACAATTGAAAGCGCCGGCAAAACCGAGTTGTAGATGGCGCTGGAAATGAATTGCAAGGAAAATGGCGCGCCGCGAACGGAGAAGGCGAGCGGGAAAATAGGATTGATATGGATGAACAGGATGATCAAGATGAGCGCGGTGATGTAGTAGGGGATGGGATAGACGAAGATGGCGATGATCTCAAGGGTACGCGACGAGATCCAACGGCTCTTGTAACCCGCCAGCAGACCGATGGCGTTGCCCACAATCCAGGCGATGATGGTTGATGTCAGCAAGAGGGCGAGCGTCCAGGGCAGCGCGCGCCCGATCAATTCGTTGACCGGGGTGGGAAACATGGATAGTGCGGGACCAAAATCGCGCGTGACAATGATTCGGTGAAAGAAACCAAAATACTGCTCGCCCAGGGTGCCCTCCAGGCCAAAGGCTTGCGTGAGGGTAGCGCGCATCGCCTCGACCTGTTCCGCTTCCATGTAGGCGCCGCGGGTCATAATGCGGCCGAGCATCGCCTCTACGGGATCCGATGGCAGAAAGCGCGGCACAAAGAAGACTACGGTGATGCCGATCCAAATCACCAGAATATAGGTGATGATCCGCGTGACCACGAACTTGGCAAATTGCATGTGCGAGCCTCGGGAAAGACAAAACAGGTGTGCCCCTTAGAGCACACCCTATTCATCAGATTATCGGTTCAGCCTAGCCGTCTCCCTTTGGCTGGATGAACGGCATGTGATACTTGAATAGCGACCACCACCACCAGGGTCCTTCGTAGAAGTAGTCGGCGGTGGGCAAGCCATCCCAATAGGTCGTGATGACCGGCACGAATTTCGACGTGCCGAACATCGGCAGCCAGGGCCGCTCCACGACAAACTGCTTCTCGAACTCGGTTAGCAACGGAATCGTGTCCGGATGGTCGCTCGGCAGTACCGCGATCTGATCGAGAATGCCGCTGAGCGCGTCGCTGTCGTAACGTTGGTTGTTGCCAGGCGCTGGCTCGCCGACAGGCACGATGTGGCGCTTGTGCCAGAAGACATCCAGCAGATCCCAGCTATCGGGCAAGGCGCCACAGCCGGGCCAATAGGAACCGGCGTCAAACTCGCCACGGCTGTAATTGCTCCAGAAGGTGCCGGAGTCCATCTGCTGAACGGTGGCATCAATGCCGAAAGCGCGCCAGTTATCGGCGACGGCGAAAGCCAAGCGCTGCGATTGCACCTCAAAGTTGGAGGGCGAGTTGATGGTGATCTGCCAGCGAGAGCCATCGGGCTTGTTCCATTCGCCGTTATCCAGCGTGAAGCCCTCGGCTTGCAGCATTTCGGTGGCTTTGTCCGGATCGTGCTTCCACCAGCCGACGCCGAAGAGATCCACCAGCGCGTCTTCGTCAGCGGACAAGCCTTCTATGCCTTGGTCACCAAGGATCGCCGCGATATCCACGGCATAATTCGGATCAAAGGGCTGGTAGCCATCTTCGAAGGCGAATTCCGTCATCCATTGGCGCATGGGTTTGTGGAAGACGTCGTGAATGGCCTGAACGGGCGGTGTGGCAAGCGGCGATACGCGCAGGATGCCGGCAAAGGTCGCCAGACCGACGCTCTTGACATCGGTAGCGAGCGCCATCGCCCAGCGGACATTCTGGTTATCCCAGGGTTCTTGCGTGTTGTTGAAGACGATACCGCGCTCGCAGGGGTCATCGAAGTTCGCATAGGGGAAGTCTTCGTGCCAGGCGCGCGCGTTGGGATTAGCGTCACGCAAGATATCCCAAGCCTCTGGCGAGATATCGGTGAAGATATCTAACTGGTTCTGGATGCCGGCGATGATGCGCCGTTCTTCAGTGCCGTAGAAGCGGAAGAGCACGTATTCCGGTCCCGGCTCGCCGAAGATCTGACCTACATCGGTATGCTGCCAGTCTTCACGCTTGGTATAAAGGAACCAATTGCCATTGGGGTCAACATCCGTCATTGTGTAGGGTCCGCTGGCCACCGGCGGGTAATTCTGGAAGGTGGCCGGGTCTTCGTTTTCCCAGACATGCTTGGGAATCATACGGAAGTTGTCGCCCCAAATGTGCACGCCGAGGGTATAGGCCAGGCGCGGCTCCGAGCGCTTCAAGTTGAGAATCATAGTGAGCTCGTCAACCACTTCGTAGTTGTCCACTACCTGCGACAAGAAGCCACTATAGGGGAACTCGGGCGTGCTCAAAACCATGTCGATGGTGAAAGCCATATCGGCAGTCGTGAGTGGTTCGCCATCGCTCCAGCGCAAATCGGGACGCAGCGTAATGCGGAAGCTGGTGTAATCATCGTTGAGGGCCTCGGGCATTTCAGCCGCCAAAGCCGGGAATTGCTCGCCGGTGGCGGTGTTGATCTCCCAAAGGGTCGAGTAAATCAACTGGTGCAAGCCCTGGTTCATCCTGGTGCCTGCCTGATAGGGATTGGTTTGCGTGGGATTGTCGATGCGGCCGTCAAGCTGATCGACAATCAAGGTCGTCGCACGGGGCGTTCCGACTTCGGTTTGCTCTTGCGCGCTTATGAGTACCGTGGAAAGCAGCAGGAAAAGCGACAAAAAGACGCACAAGAATTTGCGCTTGCTCAATCTATCGTACATGGTAAGTCTCCTTATTTTCGATTATTTGAACTGCCAATACCTTAAATCAATTTAGCAGGTCTCTCCCTTCTCCCAACGTCCCAGCTGCTAACTGACTATCGGTTGCGACAATGTCTACAGCCTCGACGATACAATAACGCAACTCCACCAGATTTCCAAAAACCGGGACGCGGCGTTGAACGCTGAAACCGTCTGCGGGCAATGCAGTCCGCGCTGTCCCATCCAAGCTGTTACGAGTCATATCGCCTTCGCCTGTTGCCGTCATGTTAGATATTCAATTAACAGGCGGCAGCGATGAAGGGCGGTTTTGTTGACGAAGCTAAACAGGCGCGATACAATCAACGCAAGGTGCGCATTATGCACAAGCTGTGCAAGACAGACGCGCTAGAGAAATAGAGTTATTAGAAGTGAATGAAATTCATGGCAATGTCATCAAATCCCTCTCGCGCGGCTTAACCGCACTGGAGTTGGTCCTCGAGGAATCGGCGACGCCACAGCGCCTGGCCAAAACATTGGATGTCGATCGCACGACCGCCTACCGTATCCTCAATACATTGGCGGCGCACGGCTTCGTGCTGCGCGATCCGCTCGACGATCAATACGTGATCAATGTGCGCAAGGTCTTTTCTTTTGCCCATAGCGTCGTTGGCAAACTGCACTTCCCAACACTGGCCACCCCCTACCTGGAAAGGCTGCGCGCAAAAACCGGTGAAGCGGCTTCGCTAGCGGTATTGCAGGATGCGGTGGTGGTTTATGTCAATCATCTGCCAAGCGAGGAGGCGATCACCGTCGCGCCGCTGCTGGGTGTACGGCGGCCTGTCTATGTCTCGGCGGTTGGCAAGGCGATCTGGTCCCACTTGCCCGCTGCGGAACAAGACAGGCTCTTTCACCTCGTTGAGCGCGTCCCCTTGACCGGCAAGACCCTTACCGATGTCGAGCGGATTCGAGCGGATTTGATCCGCACCCAGGATCGCGGCTATGCGATTGATGATGAAGAGACATTTGACGGTGTACGCTGTGTAGCCGCGCCCGTGCGCAATCACCGTGACGAGGTCATCGCCGCCATGGGCATCTCCGGCCCATCGACTCGCCTGACGGTGGATCGCCTGCACCAATACGGGATATATCTGCGCGATCTAAGCCACGACTTTTCAGTTTCCCTGGGCGCGCCGGACGCCGAAACCGCAGAATCCGGCCAACAGTCTTTTCATATACAAGAGTAGAAAGGCATCCACTATCGAAGGACAACCGCAGCATCGTCTCAAAAGCCCAAATAGTATTGTCGTGAAGGAGTTACAGAGATGAAAAGCCTTAAGACCATTCTGATCTTGCTAGTTGTATGTGCGTTGTTCCTGCCGCTCGTTTCGGCGCAGGATTCATTCCCGCTGACGGACCCGGAAACGGGCGCGCGTCCCTGGGAGGGGAAAGAGTTGCGCATCCTCAACACGGAGGTCGTGCCGATTCTGGCTTATCAGCACGAGATTCTAGATCCGCTGTATGAAGAGGCATCCGGCGTCACGCTAATCTACGAAAACGCGGCGCATAGCGATGTGCTGCCACGCATTCAGACTACCTGCGCGGCCGGTGGCGACGACTTCGACATCATGTTTGTCGAGGATGGCTGGGCCGGGGCGCTGGCGGCGCTGGGCTGCCTGGAAGAGTTGGATCGCTTCTATCTGGCGGCGCCGGGCGATTCGCATCCGGAAGACTTCACTACCCGCGCATTCGGCACCGTGGCGATGGCCAAAGAAAAATGGGTTGGCATTCCCACGCTGGTCGCCGTCGGCATGTTCGCCTATCGCACCGATCTCTTTGACGACCCGGACGAACAAGCGGCCTTTATGGAGCAGACCGGGCGTGAGCTCACCGTGCCGGTCACGTGGGATGAGTTGGCGGAAGTCGGCGCATTCTTTACCCGGCCGGATGATGAAATGTACGGCTTCAACTATCGTTACGGCACACCCAACAATATCCTCTTCGATTACATGATCCACTTCGGCTTCTCACGCGGCGTGGATTTCTTCGACAGCGACTTCAATCCGCTATTCGATACCGAAGCGGCAATCGATACGGCATCTTTCTTCGCCGGTCAGGACTTCCTCAGCCTGCAGCCACCGGGACGCGAATCCTTCCAATTCGGCGAGGTGATGCAAAACTTCGCCCAAGGCAAGGTGGCGATGTACGGCACGGAAAGCTGGGCGATCCCGCTGTTGCTGGATCCCGAAGCATCGATCGTGGCAGGGACGACCGGCTTCGCGCCGGTGCCCGGCTGGCGCAATCCGGAGACGGGCGAGATTCACTCGGCACTGCTTTCCGCCGGTCCCGCCTATATGATCAACGCCCATATTTCCGAGGAGCAGAAGCAAATCGCCTGGGACTACCTGCAACTCGCTCACGGTGTAGAGTTTTCCCGTATTCTGGCGGATCAAACGGGCGCCGGGCATCGCATCTCCTCGCTGACCGATCCCGAGCTGGTCGCAAAGTGGCCGCATCTGACGGCGAATTACGAGGCGGCGAAAGTCGGCATCGGACGCCCGGCGGAACCTTGGTGGCCGGAAGCGGAAAACGCCATCGGCCGCGCCTTGCAAGAGGTCGCCGCTGGCGGTGATGCGGCATCGTTGATGATGGACGCCAACAATGACATCAAGGAGATCGTCGCAGACGCCGGTTACTACGACGAAGGCATTACCTACGTTTCGGTGGAACAGCGTGAAGACTTCGTCTGCGCGAAGTTCGCCGAGCTGGGCCTGGAGCACGACGAGTGCATGTAGGCCTGAGCAGCCCCCTCCCGGAATCCCTCCCCCTTCAAGCGGGAGGGACTTCGGGCGTTTGAACGATTGCGCTCAACTCCCCCCCTCCACGCGGGGGAAGGGGCTGGGGGAAGCAATCCCGCACTGCATGGAGAAAGCGCCAGTGGAAATCGATTCAGCGCCACCACATCGAGACCAGTCCTTTTCGACGCGCTTCTACCACCTGACGCAGCGGCACCGGCAATGGTTCTTTATCGGTCCCGCGCTGATTATTCTGCTGGCGGTGGTGATTTACCCGATCATATTCTCGACCGGCATATCACTGTTTCGCGTCACCTTCGCCTCGCAGTCACGTCCCTTCGTCGGCCTGCAAAACTTCGAGCGCATGCTCAGCAACGACGACTTCTTGCAGAGCGCGTACAATACGCTCTACTACGTGGTCTTCTCGGTTTCCGGCTCCTTCGTCCTGGGTTTCGGCGCGGCGCTGCTGATCCGCCGCGTGACCGCCGGTAAGGACCTGCTTCGCCTCATTCTCATCATTCCCATCACCATGGCGCCTATCGTGGTCGGGCTGATGTGGAATTGGATGCTGGACCCGCTCTTCGGGCTGGTCAACTGGTTTCTCGGCCTGGTGGGAATCCCCGGGCAAACCATGTTGGCGCAGGCAGGTACGGCACGGATTACCGTTGTTCTGGTGGACATCTGGCAATGGTATCCTCTCGTATTTCTAATCATGGAAGCGGGCATGGCGACCTTGCCGCGCGCGCCTTATGAATCAGCTCGGCTGGAAGGCGTCTCGTCCTGGATGATATTTCGCCGCATTACACTGCCGATGCTGCGCCCTGTGATTCTGGTGGCGCTGCTTCTGCGCACCGTCGATGCCTTTCGCACCTTTGATCTCGTGCGCGTCATGACCGATGGCGGACCGGCCCTCACCACCGAGACCTTGAGCCTGTATCTCTATCGCACCGCCTTCACTTTCAACAAACTGAGTCGGGCGGCGGCCGGCTCGATATTGATGTTATTGGTCATCGGATTGATCTCCGCCATCATGTTCCGTTATCTCTATCGCGAAGTCGAAGTGGGATAAGCGGCGATGCGCGTTCCCACCTCCGAACGAATCCTGGCTTATGTCATCTTGATCTCGATGGCGGTATTGGTCCTGGTTCCGGTGCTTGCCGGGAGCGTCACCGCGTTCAAACCGCAGATCATCTGGGTATCGAGTCCGCCGACCTGGATCTTCGAGCCCACGCTGGAGAACTTCGAATTCGTGTTCTTCACGCGTAAGGGCTGGGTCTACTTACGCAATAGTTTGATCATTTCGATCGGTTCGGTGGTCCTCGCCTTGATTCTGGGCGTGCCGGCCGCCTACGCCTTCGCCCGTTTTCGCTTCCGTGGCTCGAAGGCGCTCATGCAATGGCTGATCTCGCTGCGCATGATCCCGCCGATCGTCGTCGGCTTGCCCTTCTACGTCATGTTCCTGACTCTCGAGCGGTCATTCAATATCGGCTTGCGCGATACCTATCCCGGTCTCATCATCACCTATCAGACTTTTCTCCTGCCGCTGGTCATCTGGATGATGCGCGGCTATTTCGCGGAATTGCCCGCCGCCATGGAAGAAAGCGCCATGGTCGAAGGGTATACGCGGCTGGGCGCCTTGCTGCGCGTGGTGCTGCCGGTGGTCTGGCCCGGCATTGTGGCGACCGCGATCCTGAATTTCATCTTCGCCTGGAACGAATTCTTCCTGGCGCTTATTTTGTCGGGCAACCGGACCAGCACCCTGCCCAAGACGGCGGGTACCTATATCGTGCGCACGCGCGTCGAATGGGGCAACCTGTTCGCCGTCAATCTGATCATCATGGTGCCGATCATCCTGCTGACGATCATCCTGCGGCAGCAGCTGGTCAAAGGCCTGACTTTCGGCATTCTGGAGTAGACGAAAATCATGAAGGTCGTCCTCAAAGACTTGGTGAAACAGTTCGCTAATTCTGATCGCGCCGCGGTCAACAAGATCAATCTGCTTATCGACAGCGGCGAGTTGGCAGTTCTGCTGGGTCCATCGGGCTGTGGCAAGACGACGACCTTGCGCATGATCGCCGGCCTGGAACAGCCGGACAGCGGACGCATCACGATTCAAGAGCGCGACATCACTGATTTGGCGCCCAAGGATCGCCGCGTCGCCATGGTCTTTCAAAACTTCAGCATGTACCCCACCATGAACGTGTATGACAACATCGCCTTCCCCCTCCACGCGATCAAGATGGGTCAAAAAGAGATCGACTGCACCGTGCGCGAAGTGGCGCGCCTGGTCAACATCGACCATTTGCTGCAGCGCAGCGTACGGCAGGTCAGCGGCGGTGAAGCGCAGCGGGTTGCGCTGGCGCGCTCCATGGTGCGCCGCCCCGAAGTCTTTTTGATGGACGAACCCTTGAGCAATCTGGATGCCAAATTGCGCGTACAATTGCGCACCGAGATCAAACGCCTTCATCAGGAAACCGGCACGACTTTCATCTTCGTCACGCACGACCAGGAAGAAGCGATGACGCTCGGTGACAAGATCATCGTGATGAACAACGGCGATATACAGCAAGTGGGCACCCCGCACGAAGTCTTCTTCGCGCCGCGGAATGCCTTCGTGGCGAATTTCGTCGGCACCCCAAGCATGAATTTATTGCCCGGCACGGTCACTAAGACTGAGGCGGGAGACTATCGCGCGCAACTGCCCGGATTCGCTCTGACGCTGCCGCCGCGTTTCAGCGACGGGCTGGTACAAATGCCGGGAAATCAAGCCCTCTGGGGCATCCGCCCGGAAGCCATCAGACTGGTGGCCGAGCCGGGCGAGAACTGCGTCAGCGGCAAAGTCGAACTGGTGGAGGCGCTTGGCAGCCGCGACCTGATCTTCGTCCGTGCCGAAGAGCAGCTCTTTCGCGTTATTGTCGATGCTCTGGATTCGGCCGCGGTCGGCGAAGGCTGCCATCTGCAGTTTGACAGCGCGCAGATGCATCTCTTTGATGCCGCAAGCGAGCGCACATTACTGAACAATCATGCGGCGGATGGATCCTGATGGAAAGCGGGCTGCGCGACAAGAATGCGCTGATTACCGGTGGCGGCAGCGGTATCGGGCGCGCTATTTCCCTGGCGCTGGCGAATGAAGGCGTGAATATCGCCATCGGCAGCAATCGCGCCGAAGACGATGCCTTGCGCGAAATCAAGTCACTCGGCGTGCGAGCGCTGCATGTTCCAGCGGATGTCAGCCTCGAAGCCGATGTGACGCGCATGGTCGAGGGGGCGATTGAGGGACTGGGCTCGATCGATCTCTACGTGAACAACGCGGCAATCACGATGCACCAGCCGATCACGCAGATCAGCAGCAATGCTTGGCTGAACACGATCAACACCAATCTGTCGGCTTGTATCTGGGCTTGCCGCGAGATTTGCCGCCTTATGATTTCGCGCGGCGCCGGCGCCATCCTGATCATCGGATCGACCGCGCAGTTCAATCAAGCCTACGGCGAAGCGGCTTATCATATCTCCAAGACGGGCCTGCGCGCCTTCAAGAACACGCTGGCGATCGAGATGGCGCCGTTTGGCATTCGTGTCAATCTGCTGGTGCCGGGTCATTTTGAGACGCCGCTGACCGAGGGCATCAGCGACGAACAGGCGGCGATGCTGCGCCGGGAAATCCCGCTGCGGCGCTTTGGCGGGACGCATGAGCTGGCGGCGGCGGCGGTGCTGCTGCTCTCGGACCGGCTTAGCCCCTACACCACCGGCGCCGAATTCGTCGTCGATGGCGGTCTGCATTTGCGGCCGCTGCCAATGCGCAGCGATGCAGAGCTTTTATCCATGAACTCACAGAAATGAGAAACAGATGAATGCAATCGAGTTAAAAGTGAAGTGGCGGCGCGGCGAAGCGAGCCCGGGCATGTGGATGAGTCTGACCGACATCACCGTCGCCGAGATGATCCGCGATCTAGGGCTGGATTGGGTCGCCATAGATACCGAGCATGTGGCGCTGGATCTGCAGAGCTTGCAGAACCTGCTCATCGCGCTTGGCGATACGCCGACCATCGTGCGCGTACCCGGCAACGATCCCTTCCATATCAAGCGCGTGCTGGATTTAGGCGCCGCCGGCGTCATCGTGCCGCATATTCACAGCGTCGAAGAAGCGCGTTTGGCGGTCGCCGCCTGCAAATACCCGCCGCTGGGCATCCGCGGTACGGGTCCTCGCCGCGCCAGCCGCTATGGACTGGACGAAAAAGCTTACCTGGCGGACGCTAACGCATCGACCATCGTCGTCATCATGATCGAGACGGTAGAGGTGGTCGAAGATTTCGCTGCCGTGCTCGAATTGGCCGATTTGGACGCATGCATGATCGGCGCGGTCGATTTGAGCGCGAGCATGGGCCTGCTGCCCGACTTCGACGATCCGCGCGTGATCGCGAAGATTGACAGCCTGGCGCAGATGGCGCGCGCAGCCAACATGCCGCTGATGTCCGGCAGGCCGCCAGATGAGGATGAGAGCAGCCCCTTCAGTCGGGAGAACCTGCTGAAGCAGGGCTTGCACATCATCCCGATCGCATCGGATGAGGGCTTGATTCTAGCCGGCGCGCGGGCGATGCTGGACAGGTTTCGCGCGGCGGCAAGCGGAGATTGATAATGCCCAAGCTGGACGTTGAAGAGCTGAGAGGCTTGGGCACGGCTATTCTTGATGCCCTTGGCTCACCTCACGACCGATCAGCCTGGGTGGTCGAAACCCTGCTGCGCTCGAACCTGGCCGGGCACGATTCCCACGGTTTCATGCGCCTGCTGCAATATGCCACGCACCTGCGCGAGGGACACATCAATCCGCGGGCTGACATTGTTACCTTGCGCGAGACGGCTGCCACGGCGCTGCTGGATGCGCAGCGCACCTGGGGCCAGGTCGCCGCCAGACAGGCGATGCGCCGCGCCATTGATATGGCGGCAGTGGCCGGCATCAGCATGGTCGCCCTGCGCAATTGCCCGCATATCGGCCGTCTGGGCGAGTATGTCACAATGGCTGCCCAACGCGATATGATCGGCACCGCCTACGTCAATTCACAGACCGGTGGCAACGGCAATGTCGTGCCCTGGGGCGGCGTCGAAGGCCGCTTCACACCGACGCCCCTGGCATTCGCCGCGCCGAGCGGCTTCGACTGGCCAGTGCTGGTGGATATTACCGCTTCGGTCATGCCCGAAGGCAAAGTGCGCGATCACTTGTTCCGCGGCGCGCAATTGCCGGAAGATGTCATTATCGATGCCGCGGGCAAACCGACCCGAGACGCCAAAGCCTTTTACGGACCGCCGATGGGGGGCATCCTGCCATTAGGCGGGCCCGCCGGGCACAAAGGCTACGCCCTTGGCGTCATGATCGAAATGCTGGCCGGCGGCTTGAGCGGCGCCGGCTACGTCAGCGAGGCCGCTTTGACACACGGCAACGGCGTGCTGTTTCAGGTGATGCATATCGCTGCCTTCGAGGACATCGAGGACTTCACGCGGCGCACGCGGGAACTCATCACCCATGTCAAATCGTCGCGGCCGCGAGATGGTGTCGACGAAGTGCTCTTCCCGGGCGAACCCGAATATCGCTCGACGCAGCAGCGTCAGCGCGAAGGCATAGACGTGCCCGACAGCCTCTTAAAAGCCATCCGTGAACTGGCGGCGGAAATCGGCGTGGAATTAGCGGGAGACTGAAAGATGCGCCTTTGCGGCAATTCCATCACATTTCAAGATTACACCGTTGAAGAAGCCTGTCAGCGATTGGCAGCGGCGGGCTGCAATGCGGTAGAGATGTGGCCGCCTCATCTAGCAGGCTGCCGCACGCCCACTCTATTGCAGCAGTTTCGCGATTTCGCCGCCGAGCTCGGCTTGGAGCTCTGGGGCTTGAACGCCGTCGGCGCTGATTATTTCCAGCCGTTCGCTTCACAGGACAATTACGACCGCACCCTGGCCGGCTTGAAAGCGGACGTCGACTATGCGCTGGAGCTGGGCGTCACTGATGTCATGGTCTGGGAGGGCGTTCGACCAACAGACAGCGACATTCCCGACGCCGATCTGATTTCTGTCTTGGTCAGTCTCTTCCGCGAGGCGATCGACTACGCCCGGCCAAAGGGCGTACGTTTCACAGCCGAACCGCATCCCTTTACGCTAGGCATGGACAATGAATTCATGAAGCTGCTCTGCGACCAACTGGATCGCGATCATTTCGGCATTCTCTTTGACTTCTGTCATTATGGCGTGGGCCAGCCACGGACCTGCGTGAACGCGATTTACCAGCTCGGCTCGCGGATTGAGCACCTGCACTATTCCGATACCGACGGCGTGACCAGCGAATTGCATTATCCGCCGGGCAAGGGCGTACTCGACCTAAAAGCGATGAATCAGGCGCTGGTTGATATCGGTTTCGCCGGCACCTCGACTCTGGATATGTATGGTTATCCGGTGCCGGAGCAGGGCTATATCTGGGGCCTGCCGGTTTACCGCGCCGCGCTAATGGAAATCGGCATTGGGCACGAGGCCGACTCATGAAAGCGGCCATATTGCAATCGATCGGCGAGCCGCTGGCGATCCAGGATGTGCCACAGCCCCAACCGGCCGCCGGCGAGGTACTGGTTCAAGTGCGGGCTTGCGGCATCGACGGCACAGATTTGAAGCTCTTGGATGGCTTCGGCTATGTGCCGCAATTGCCCTTCATCATGGGGCACGAGATTGCCGGCGAGGTCGCCGCTGTCGGCGCAGACGTCGACGACTTCGCGCCGGGCGATCGCGTCGCGGTCTACAACTTCGTCACCTGCAACAGCTGTGTCTATTGTCGCAGCTTCCGCGATCAACTCTGCCTCGACATGCGTGGCATCGTGGGCGTGCTTGATGTGCCCGGCGGATACGCCGAATACGTCTGCTTACCGGCGCAGCAGCTGATCCCCTTGCCTGACGAGGTGAGTTTCGCCGATGGCGCGACCTGCTGCGATGCCGGCATGACCGCCCTGCATGCCGTCGATCGCGCGGCTGCGAAAATCGGCGAGGCGGTGCTCGTGATCGGCATCGGCGGCGTCGGTTCGATCGTGACGCAGCTGCTGGCGGCGTCAGGCGTCAAGGTGATCGCGGTCGATATTGACGCGTCAAAGGCAGAATGGGCGCTGCAGCAAGGCGCGGCATTCTTCTTGTCCGCCGCCGATGCTGAACTTGTGACGCAGGTCCACCAGTTGAGCGGCGGCATCGGTGTGGATCGGGTGATTGATGTGGTCGGCCTGGAAGGCACGATGGTCGCCGGATTCGCCGCGCTGCGCCGCGGTGGGCGCATGGTCGTGGTGGGTTATACGCCGGAACACATGCCGCTTTCCGGCAAAGAACTGGCGCAACAGGAAAAAGAAGTGATCGGCACGCGCGCGGGGCGGCGCAATGATCTGGGTCGCTGCCTCCAACTGGTTGCGGCGGGCAGCCTGCGCTCAATCGTGCGCCGGCAGTACGCCCTGGATCAGGTCAACGAGGCGTTGACAAAACTGCGCGCCGGCGCCATCGGCCGCCTCGTCTTGACCTTCGACTAAGCGGCGATGAACAGAATCGCGTCCGGCGAATTATTGAACGGGGAGAGCAAATCATGGAAAAGCTGGTTATTACCGTCACTTGCGATACGACCTTGACCTATCCGCATAATCCGCACGGACCGAAACCTGATAACCCAACGGGCGTCGCCGATGAATACGCGCGCGCAATCAACGCCGGCGCCTCGATCTGTCATGTGCACGGGTCCTATATCAGCGATACGGAAATCCAGCCCGATGGACGGCTGCTGCAAATTCCGATCATGGAAGGCTGGGCTGAGATCACCGAGCGCATTCGCGGTACGGGCAAAGCCGTGGTGCAATTCGGCTTGGCGAGTATCCGCCTGGAACAGAAAGTCGAGCTTTGGCAGCAGCTCAAGCCGGATATGAGCTCGATTAATTTTGATTCGCACGACGAATACTTTCAGCCGGTGCCGGAACATCCGCCCGCCGGTTACTGCTATTCGATCCATCCCATTTCCGAGCTGCGGGAATACGCCAGGCTGGCCAATGCGAACGACGTCAAACTGGAAATCGAATGCTTCAGCACCGGCGCCTTCTGGGCCATTGAGAAAGTGCGCGCGGGCGAATTCTGGGTCGGCGACCAACGCGAGGATGAGTTGGATTTGCTGCTCGATCCGCTTTGGGCGACCTTGTTCTTCGGCTGGCCGGGCCAAAGTTGGACGCCGCCATCCGCCAAAGGCATTCAATTCATGGTCGATCACTTGCCGGACAATATGAACTGGAGCATGAGCTGCATGGCGCCGGAGGTGTACTGGTCGGTCATCGCGCACGGCATCGCAATCGGCGGCCATGTGCGGGTCGGTATGGAAGATTGCCCCTATATCGAAAAAGGCGTCTACGCCAAGAGCAATGCCGAGCTGGTTGAACGGGCGGTGCGCATTGCCAATGAGGTCGGCCGCGAGATTGCCACGCCCGAAGAAGCGCGCCAAATCACCGGCTTATCCGCTTAGTGCCCGACTGCGACAATTGCTCGAAAGCCCCCATCGCATGATCATAGACGCGCATGCCCATATCATGACGGCGGTCAAGGGGACGACCGCGACCGGTCCCACCCGTTCGCTTTCCTGGGGCAAAGTGCGCTGGGGCGACCAGACGATTCAACTGCTGCCACCCTTCACTCAAGCGACAACATTTCCTGCAGAAACGCTGCTGGCGCAGATGGATTGGGCCGGTGTCGAGCGGGCCGTTTTGCTGCAGGGTCCCTTCTATGGCGAGGCAAATGCCTATGTCGCCTCCGCCGTTGCGCGCTGGCCTGACCGGTTTATCGGCGCCTTCGCTCCCGATCCGCTGGCGCCCGCCGCCAGGGAAACATTCGCGCGATGCGTCGAAGAGCATGGCTTGCGCATCGTCAAGTTTGAGTTAACCGAGCCCACCGGCTTGACCGGCCGCTACCCCGGCCTCCGCATTGACGCGCCGCAATTCAGCTGGATATTCGATTCGGCCGACCGGAACGGACTGGTCGTCACGTTTGATCTTGGCAAAATCGGCAGCAACGCCTATCAGACCGAGGCGGTGGCCGCCCTCGCCGATCGCTTTCCCAACATGCAGATCGTCATCGCTCATCTGGCGCAGCCACCGATTGGCAACAGCAACAATGCTGCGCTGAACGCTGAATGGAAAAAACAGATGCTATTGGGTCGCAAGCCGAATGTCGCCTTTGATCTATCGGCTTTGCCCGCCTATTCACCGGCTTACGACGAATATCCCTATGCGCCGGCGCAAGACTACATTCAGCGGGCGCTGACACTGATCGGCGCGCACAAGATCATGTGGGGTACCGATGTCCCGGGCCTGCTGACCAGCGGCAGCTATCGGCAGCTTCTGAATTACGTCCGGCTGCATTGCGACTTCATGTCCGCTGAGGAACGCGCGCAGGTATTGGGCTTGAATGCGCTGCGGGTGTATTGGTCCGCCGCATCCTAACTTGCTCCGAGCAGATAGCGGGCCAAATGAAGATGTCGTCTTGGAAACACGACAGGCGGTCTGCTAGCCTCGCGGACGAAGCCGGGCACGATCGTAGTGGAAAGGCGGTCTAATGGCGGCGGCAGCGGACAAAGAGCAGGACCGCGCCTCACAAGGCGTATATACCGAAATGCACAATACACCCGAGCGCCTCGCTTGGTATCAGGATATGGCGCTGGGCATGTACCTATATTGGACGGTCGACGCGCCCTTCGGCATGGTGAACGCGCATTCGGTGATTGGGGCATCGCCGAATTATCTACGTCGCTATTTCACTGAATTGCCCGCCTTCTTCAATCCGAGCGAATGCGACGCCGGCTGGTACGCGCGCCTGGCCAAGCTCTGCGGTTTCGATTATGTGACAGTGGCGGCGAAGAATCATAACGGCTTCTGCCTGTGGGATACCGCCACGACCCCCTTCAACGTGATGAACACGCCCTGCGGTGTGGACATCTTGCGCGAGTATGTGGACGCGCTGCGGGCGAACGACCTGCCGGTGGGCATGTACTTCTCGCCGGACGACGCCTGGTTTCAATGGCAGCGCGGCGTGGTCCCGGCGAGACGGCACTGAGTTTCATCGGGCTGGGCATGCAGGAACCCGGCGTCAGTTGGGGTGTGCTGCTGCAAGACACCATGAACTTCGGCGCGCTCGTCCACCAGCCCTGGAAGCTCATCCCGGGCCTCTTCATCATCGTGACGGTATTGATGTTCAACTTCGTCGGCGATGGGCTGCGCGACGCGGCCGATCCGTATTCGCTCTGATGATCGACCAAAGCGGGAGCGCGCAATGAGTGCATTGAAAAGCCTTGACCAAATCGACCGGGAGTCCTTCGCGGCCGGTCCAGCGCCAACATCAGGGGCTGCGCGATCGATTGTGCTGCTGCGAGGTGGCGCCGAGCATCCTGCTGGGCCGACCTGCATTTCGCTGGACACCGGCTGGGACATGGTCGAGGGCGGCGACGCGCGCGATCGGCTGTCAAGCGCATGGGCCGATACCATCCCCGCGGTGGTGCCGGGCAGCGTGCAGACCGCCTTGCTCAAGGCAGGCCGGATTCCCGATCCCTACGTCGGCCGCAACGACGAGATCGCAAGAGGCGAGAGCTTCAAGACCTGGTGGCTGCGGCGGGCATTCGAAGGGCCGGCGCAATCGAGCGGCGAACGGCTGGTCTTCGGCGGCATCTGCGATTCCTGCGCCATCTGGCTCAACGGTGAAAAGCTGGGTGAACACAAAGGCATGTTCGCCGAATTGACCTACGACATCTCATCACTTTTGACAGACGGCGAGAATACAATCATCGTTCGGCTCGATCCTGTGCCGCAGCGCATCGGCAGCGGCGAACCCAATGACTTCTTCATCGGCATGAATGTCGGCTGGCTCAATAGCGCCGTGATCAACAACATCTACGGCTGGCATTACATCAACCTGCCCACGCTCGGTATCTGGCGACCTGTCTCACTTCAGGCCTTGCCAACAGTCGAAATAGTCGATCCATTCATCGCGACAGAGGATGCCGCCGCCGGCCTGATGCGACTGCATCTCACATTGCAGGGCGCGCGAGAAAACTGGCGCGGCCGCCTCGTTGGCAGCGTCGAACCCGAGAACTTCGAAGGAGAGGCGTATCGCTTCGCTTGTGACCTGGCTTCCGCCGAGCGGGAAATGACTGAGTTGCTGGAATTCACCCTTCCTGACGCGCAGTTGTGGTGGCCGGTCGATCATGGCGATCCCAACTTGTACCGCATGAAGCTCTCGTTCCTGACGGACGCCGGCGCGCCCGACCATAAGACATTCACCTTCGGCATTCGCACCATCGAAATGCGTCCGACACCTGACGGTCCTGATCCTGAGAAATATAACTGGACATTCGTCGTCAATGGGGCGCCGATATTCGTCAATGGGGCGAACTGGTGTACGCCGGACGCGCTGCTGCGCTTTGAACGGGAGCGATACGATCGTTTTTTGCAACTGGCCAGGGACTCGCATATGCAGCTGCTGCGCGCCTGGGGCAGCGGCATGCCGGAGACCGACGACTTTTACGACCTGGCCGATCGCTACGGCATCATGATCTTGCAGGAGTGGCCGACCGCCTGGAACAGCCATCGCATTCAGCCCTACGAGATTCTGGAGGAGACCGTCCGTCACAACACCATTCGCCTGCGCAATCATCCATCGCTGGTGATGTGGGGCGGCGGCAACGAATCCAGTGAGCCCAGCGGTCCCGCCATCGACATGATGGGCCGTTACAGCCAGAAGCTGGACGGCACCCGCCCGTTCCACCGCGGCGAACCCTGGGGCGGCAGCATTCACAGCTACGACGTCTATTGGGGACGGCAGCCGCTGGATAGAAACCTGTCGCTGCAGGCGACGTTCATTGGCGAATTCGGTCTGGCATCGCTGCCGAATTACGAGACGGTGGAACGCTATACGCCCGCGGACGAACTGGCGCTCTGGCCACCCGTGAGCGAAAGCAGCTTTACGCATCATATGCCGGTCTTCAACTTGAAAGGCGGTCAAGCGATCATGGCGCAATATGTCGCCGATTTCGTCCCCGGCGATTCGCGGAAGAATTTCATCCTCGGCATGCAAATGGCGCAAGCGACCGGTATGCGCCATACGCTGGAATTGGCGCGCACCCGCTGGCCCGAAGCCACCGGCGTCGCCTATTACAAGCTGACCGACAACAATCCGGCTGCTTCCTGGGCGACGGCGGACTGGTACGGCGTGCCGAAAATCGCCTATCACATTTTGCGCGCCGCCTATCGTCCGCTGCATGTTTGCTTGCTGTTCAATCGGCTGTCTTTCGTGGGCGTAGCCGTCGAGCTGCCCGTCTTCCTGCTGGATGACTAGCGGGGCGCTGGAGAATACATCGTGGACGGTTCGCCTGCGCGCCTTCGACAGTGACTTGCAACTGATCAAAAGCAGCGAATTCAGTGGCCGCGGAAACGAAACAGCGGTCAATCGGCTCGGCGACTTCACGCTCGATGCCGATCAAACCTGGAGTTGTCCACTTTTCATCGCCGCCGATATCACGACGGCGGACGGACTGCAGGACAGCGTCTTCTATTGGCTCAACTACACGATGGTTCAAGGCTGCCTTTTCAACCGGCCGGCCACGCAGCTCTCGATCAACGCTGATGGCGCCGATGCAGTCACGATCAGCAACAGCGGCGACAAGCCCGCCGTCGGCGTCCACTTCGACTGTCCGGCGCTATTCGATTACTTTTCTTGCGCCGACAGCTACTTCTGGCTGGATACCGGCGAGACAAGGCGAATCACTGTAAGCCAGGTCGGCGGCGTCGGCGTCGCGGCCTGGAATGCCGCGGTTGTGAGCTTGTAAGCGCATGAATCACGCCGCGCATAGACCTGACCGGGCGGTGGCTGAGGCAATGCCAGTCATTGAGGTCGAGGACTTGAGCGTTCATTTCGCCGTCGACGAAGGCACGTTGAAGGCGGTCGACCGGGTCAATTTCGCCATCGAAGAACAGCAGATGTTCGGCTTGATCGGCGAGAGCGGCTGTGGCAATACGGTGACGGCGCAGTCCTTGATGCGCCTGGTGCCGAAACCGGGGCGCATCGTGAACGGGCAAATCAACTACCGGACGGAAAGAGGTCACCGGATCGATCTGGCGGAAGTGGATGGGACGGGCAGCGAAATCCGCAGCATCAGAGGCAAAGAGATCGCCATGATCTTTCAAGAGCCGATGTCTCGCCTGTCGCCCATCCACAGCATCGGCAATCAGCTCATGGAAGCGGTCTTGCTGCACATCACGCGAAGCAAACGCGAAGCCTATGAGACAGCGCTGGAGATGCTCGACCTGGTGGGTATTCCCAATCCCGTGCAACGCATGGACGAGTATCCGCATCATTTCTCCGGCGGCATGCGTCAGCGTGTGATGATTGCGATGGCTCTGTCTTGTCGCCCCCGCCTCTTGATCGCTGACGAGCCGACAACTGCGCTCGATGTGACGGTACAGGCGCAAATACTGGACCTTATCGCGCAGGCGCAGGCGCAGTTCCAAATGGCGGTGCTGTATATCACGCATGATCTCGGCATCATCGCTGAAATCTGCGACGAAGTCGCGGTCATGTATCTGGGACGGATCGTCGAGCAGGGCTCGGTGCGGGATATCTTCCACAATCCCCTGCACCCCTATACGCGCCGGCTCATGGCAGCGACGCCGCAGATCGGGCAGCGCAGCGCGCGGCTGCAAACAATTGACGGCACCGTGCCTATCCCCATCGGCTTGCCGCATGCCTGCGGTTTCTGCTCCAGGTGCACGGATTTGGTCCCCGGCAGTTGTGATACGGCAGTGCCCGCCTTGGTGGAGATCGAAGATAAGCATTACGTCCGCTGTTTCCTGCACGATGAGCGGAAGGAAGCCGCAATATGAGCGCACAGCCCATCCTGAAAGTTGAGGGCTTGAAGAAATACTTCCCGGTCGAGAAGGGATTTCTGCGGCGAGTGGTCGGGCAAGTGAAAGCGGTCGATGATGTCAGCCTGGAAATCGGCGCGGGAGAAACGCTCGGGCTGGTCGGCGAGTCGGGTTCGGGCAAGACGACCGTCGGACGTTGCATATTGCGGGCGCTTGATCCGACCGCGGGAACGATTCAGTTCCAAATCAACAACGAGATGACGGTGGATATGGCGCGCATCAACCACGGCAGCTGCGCGAGCTGCGGCGCTACGCCAACATGATTTTCCAGGATCCGCACTATTCGCTTGACCCGCGCTGGACCGTTCTCGATATCGTGGGCGAACCGCTGCAACTGGCGAAGTTGGCCGAGGGCCGTGAGCTGGAGGAGCGCGTTGCCCATCTCATGGATGTCGTGGGCCTGGAATCAAAACATCTACGGCGCTATCCCCATGCTTTCAGCGGCGGGCAGCGTCAGCGTATTGGCGTGGCGCGCGCGCTGGCGACAAACCCGCGCCTGATCGTCGCTGACGAACCCGTTTCGGCTCTCGATGTGTCGAGCCAGGCTCAAATTCTGAACCTGCTTAATGATCTACAGAGTGAGTTTGGGCTGGCATATCTCTTCATCGCGCATGACTTGAGCGTGGTTGAGCATATATCCGACCGCGTGGCCGTGATGTACGTCGGCAAGCTGGTAGAAGTCGCGTCGAAAGATCAACTCTTCTTCATCCCGAAACACCCCTATACGGAGGCCTTGCTTTCCGCCGTGCCAAGGCCGGACCCCGATCTTACAAAGAAGCGTATTATTTTGCCGGGTGAAATCGCCAATCCGGCCGATCCGCCCACCGGCTGCTATTTCCATCCGCGTTGCCAATATGCGCAAGCGCGCTGTCAAGCAGAAGCGCCGGCCCTGCGAGAAATCACCCCCGGCCAATGGGCGGCTTGCCACTTCGCCGAGGAATTGAAGCTGATCGGCGCCCCGCAGTAGCGCTAATTTGCGGTCAAGATCGATTGTGCGGGCGTGTCAAACCACCGCGGGGAGTAGCGGCAAGCTGTTTCGCCGATTGGCTACACGCTCGTCCAATCAAACACGACGCCGACATACTTGTCTTTTTCTCGCTGCAATCCACGGTAACCTTTTTCCGCCTCATAAGGCGACAGCGTGTGTGTATGCAGCGGCGTCACCTGCATATCGCCCGAGCGAATCAGATCCATCGCGATCTCGGAATTGCGCTCCATCGAATGCTTGACAAAGGGATCGCGCGCCACCGGATAGCGCCACTCATGCGCTCCCTTGAAGGTCAAATTGCCGTGGCCATGAAGATGAACATAATCGAGTACACCGGTCAGATCGGTCTCAAAGACGCCGCGCGGCGTACCCAACAGGATAACTTCGCCGTAATGTCCCACAATCGGCAGCGCGTCAGGCAGCGCCGCCGGTACGCCGGTCGCCTCAATCAGCGTCGTCACGCCCCGCCCCTTGGTAATCTCGTCTACTTCGGCCGCCATCGTCGCGCGATCAACCACCAGCGCGTGCGGAATGCCACAGCGGCGCGCCCGCTCGACCCGCCCTTCGCTCAGATCCAGGCCGACCACGCATCCGCCCTGCAAGCGCGCCAACTGCGCGGCAAAATTACCGACGCTGCCCAACCCGACAATACCAACAAAGTCGCCAAGTTCGATGGTCGAAATCCGCAACGCCGTCATCGCCACCGTGATCATCCGCGTGAAGGGCGCCAGCGGCAGCGGCAGCCCGTCCGGCACTTTCATGCACATCCCCCGCGGGTGAGCCGTATCGATGACGTGATACTGCTTGTGCCCGCCCCAGTAGAACACTTTGTCTCCCGCCGATAGAGCTGACACGCTCGCCCCAACATCGACAACTTCGCCGACAGCGGCATAGCCGGGCGTCGCCGGAAAGGTAAACCAGGCTTGGCCGCCCGTTAAACAGGCGAGCTCGGTGGCGGCGCTGACGAGCGAGTAAGCTGTCTTGACCAAGACATCATGCGCGCCAAGCTGCCCGTAGTCGCTCGTTATCTGCCGTACTTCTATCTGCTCGGGTCCAGTGAAAAGTACGCTTGTGTATTCCATCTGCTGTGGGTTTCCTCAGTTTGCGCTTTGCCGGTCGCCTTGCCGGCACGGCTCAGGAATAGATCATTTGCCGCCGGAAGAAATGACGACGCCCTGAATATAGTAACGTTGCAAAAGAATGAAGACCAAAATACTGGGCAAGGTCATGACCATGGACGCCGCCATCAATAGATGTTCCGTCGCCTGGCCGCCTGCTGATACGACCCGTTGGAAGTTGGCCAAACCCAGCGACAGCGTATATTTCGCAGGCGTATTCAGATAAATCAGCGGTCCAAAAAAGTCGTTCCAGGATTCCAGGAAACCGATGACGACCATGGTGATGACCACCGGTTTGGACAGAGGCAAGATGATGCGAATAAATATCCAAAGCGTATTCGCGCCGTCAATTTTCGCCGCTTCATCCAGGTCTTTGGGGATGGTGAGGAAGAATTGCCGGAACAAGAATATGGCGAAGGCGCCGCCACCGAACCAATTGGGAATGATCAGTGGATTGTAGGTATCCAGCCAGCCGAAGACTTTGAAGAGCAAGAAGGTCGGAATGATGGTGACCTGGTAAGGCAGCATTAGCGTACTCAGCAGCAGCAGGAAAAGGAAGTTGCGGAAAGGAAAGCGGAAGCGGGCGAAACCGTAGGCGACCAATGCTGCGGACAGAATACGGCCGGAAACCGAAAAGACCGTCACGTAAACGGTGTTGAGAAAGAAGCGCGCCAGCGGCGCCACATGCCAGATTTCGACATAGTTTTCAAACCGCCAGGTCTTGGGAATCAATTGCGGCGGCCAAAGGAACAGTTCGTTGACCGGCTTCAAAGACGATGACACCGCCCACAGGAAGGGCAGCGCAAATATGACCGTCAGGCCGTAGGCGACAGCATAGAGCAATAAGTTTCGGATGATTTTCTTCACCCGCCAAGCCGGCAGCATCTCACTCAACACGTCGCTACTTCCCCTGCCCTTTCATTGATGATAGCTAACTATCCTCCCCTTCGTAGTAGACCCAACGGCGGGACGTCCACCGTTGGAACCCGGTGATGGCCAGCACGATGACGAAGAAGACCCAGGCCAGCGCCGAGGCGTAACCCATTTCCCAAAAATCAAAGGCGCTGTTGTATAGATGCAAGACGTAGAACAGGGTCGAATTCAGCGGGCCGCCCGGCGAAAACTGCTGCTGCCGGCCGCTGCTCGCGACATACGCCAGCGTGAACATCTGCAGCGCCCCAATCACGCCGAGCACGGTATTGAAGAGGATGACCGGCGATATGCTCGGCACGGTGATATAGCGGAACTTCCCCACACCGCCAGCACCGTCGATATCGGCCGACTCATACAGCTCTTTGGGAATGCCCTGCAGCGCCGCCAGGAAGATCAGCATAGTGTTGCCGCCTAGCGCGCCCCACAAGCTAATGATGATCAACGCCGGCTTAGAGGACCCGGGATGCCCCAGCCAGAGCGGACCATTGCCAAGACCCAGGGCCGAAATTATGGCGTTCATCAGCCCGATCTGCGGCTGAAATATCCAAAGCCAAAGGAAGGCAGCTGCCACCACCGGCGTGATCGATGGCAGAAAATAGAGCGTCCGCAACGCGACCCGGCCCGCGATCTTCTGATTGAGCAGCATGGCCAAAGCCAGCGAGCCGGCAATGGCGATGGGAACAAAGATGATGGTGTAATAAAGTGTATTCTCAATGGATTTCCAAAATAGCCGGTCCTGGAACATGTACTCGTAGTTGTTCAGCCCGGCGAAGCGCGGCGGGGTGACGATGTTGTAGTCCGTCAGGCTGAGGTAGGCCGACGCGATCATTGGCCCCACCGTGAAGACCAGGAAGCCGATGATCCAGGGAGAGATGTAGATAAAGCCTTGCAGCGCTTCCCTTTGGCTCAATGTCAGAGGCGTACTCAAGCCAAGGCGTTGCTTGATAGGGGCAATCATCCAGTTTCTCGTGCTGGTTACTGTCTGTCAAACAGGACGAAGGACCGAAGGTGTGGAGATCGCCATAGATCTCCACACCAGAAAAGGCAAACTAGCCGAGCGCTGCTTTGTCCAGGATTGCTTGAGCGCCTGAATTGATATCTTCGATGATATCGTCGACGGTTGCCAAGCCCAGCCAAAGCGCTTGAATCTGGTCGCCGATGAACTTGAAGTGCTCGGTCTCGCGGAAGTTCGCCGGCAGCACCAGGGGCAAGGCATCCTCCATGATGCCGGAGAAGACACGCAAGGTATCGCTCTCTTGCACCACATCGTCAGCCATCACCGCCGGTCGGCTGGCTGTGACGTTATGCAGCTTCGTAACGCGCAGCTGCGCATCGAAACTGGTGTTGTAATCCACCCATTTGAAGGCTTCTTCCGGATTCTCGGTGAAAGAAGTCACACAAAGCGGATCAAACTCGAACATGCTGCCTCGATGGCCCGAGGGCCCGATTGGCATCGGCGCCACACCGACGGTGCTTGGATCCTCGACGAACTGGGAGACGCCGCTGCCCCAGAAGCCCGACTGGAACATCGCCAGCTGATTAGCGGCGAAGAGCTGGTAGGGTCCCTGCAGCGCTGTACCCGGCGCCGGCGCGACCTTGTGCTCGTTATAGAGCGAGCTCTGGAATTTCAAGGCAGCAATCGCTTCTTCCGAATTGAGAAGCGACTCAGTGCCGTCCGCATTGAGCGTATCCCCGCCAAAGGCGCGGATGAAAACGATCGATGTGAAGTAGGAGCCCTCAGGATCGACGAAGCCCCAAATGCGCCGATCGGGGTCGGTCACCTCGATGGCGGCGGCGAGGAAGTCATCCATGGTCCAGGTTTCGTCCGGGTAATCGACGCCGGCGTCATCAAAGATGGTCTTGTTGAAGAACAAGCCGACGCGCCCTGGATGCGCCAGGATGGGAATGCCGTAGAGATTTCCATCCAGGTAGGCTGCCGATATCGTGGCAGGGTAATGCTCTTCGAGATCATAACCCAAGCTTTCAACGACTTCGTCAATGGGCGCGAGGACGCCGGTCGCCGCCAGCCGGAAGTAGCCCTCAATGGACGAAATCCAGATCACATCGCCCATCGTGCCGCCGGCTGCCAAGGTATTGATTTTCTGGAAATATTCCGAACCGGGGAAGTCTTCGATGGCGATCTGGGCCTCGCCAGCCATATCTTCATTGAAGATTTCCGCCCAGTGACGCTGCGCGTCTGCTTGCCGGCCGCTGCGCGTATGTGAACGGATGGTGACACCGTCCTGGGCAAAAGCAGGCAAGCCGGAAGCAAGCAAACCGCCGGCAGCCAAACCGCCTGCCGTCTCATTCAGCGAGTCAGCTCGCTTATTGGGTATGGTTTCGCCCACAGACGCGCCTATAATCCTCGCATTGCCACGCAAATGAAACCAGTTCCCTCGGAGGACCTTAAATGACTCTCGACGACAAAGTGAAAACGATGGGCATCGATATTGAAGATTTCACGCCCTCGGCGACGCTGGCGCCGGCGACTCGCATCGGTAACACGATCTACGTTTCCGGGCATGTCTCCACCAGCTACCAGGGCAAGCTTGGGCGCGATGTGGATGTGGAAACCGGCAAACTAGCCGCCCGCGTCTGCGCGGTCGACTTGTTGAAAGCCGCCTATACCATCACCGGCACTGTGGACAATCTGCGCCTGCGCAAGCTGCTGGGCGCTGTCAATTCGGAGCCGGAATTCACCGACCAGCATCTGGTCATCAACGGCGCTTCCGAGCTGTTCTGGGAGCTATACGACGGTGAGCTGCACGCGCGCAGCGCTCTCGGTTTCGCCTCCCTGCCCAATGGCTTCGCCGTCGAAATCGAAGCCATGTTCGAAGTGCTGGACTAAGGGAACAACTCTAATCTTTCATTCGTTCAGCGCAAGAGGCGATCGCCTCGCGACCAAGTCCCTCCCCGGAGCTTCGGGGAGCGGTTGAAAAATCGATGATCCTTCGCGCTCTTAATGCAGCCCGCCAGATTAATCCGCAGGCGCGGCTGTTTTTCGTCGTCATCGTCGGGCTGGCTCTCGTGGTGGACGGCATCTATACCGTCCTGCTCAATCTCTATTTACTGCGCCTGGGCTACAGCATCGAATTCATAGGCCTGGTCAACGCCGCCGGTCTGCTGACCTTTGCTTTCACGAGCTTGCCGGCCGGCATACTTGGCTCGCGCCTGTCGGTCACGCGCCTGATGAAGGTCGGCGCCATGATGAGCCTGGTCGGCGGCTCGCTGCTGCCGCTCGTGGACCAGCTCCCGCCCGGCTGGCGCGAAGGCTGGCTGATTTTCCAATATGCGCTGATGCTGGGCGGATTTTCCTTCTTCTTCGTCAATGGCGCGCCCTTCCTGATGAATGTGGTCGATAACGCCTTCAAGCACAAGGCATTCGCCCTCAAAGCGGCGCATTGGTCATTGGCCGGTTTCGCCGGCAGCCTGATCGGCGGGGTGCTGCCCAGTGTCATCGCGAGCTTGCAAAATGTCAGCCTCGACGATCCGACGCCCTATCGCCTCACATTAAACCTGGCGAGCGTAGTATTATTAGTCTCCGTTATTCTGATTTTCCGCATCCGACCCTTGCCCGACCACCGCGCGGCTGCAACCGCCGACACGCCCGCTGACCTTTCCAGCCCGCGCATGAATTGGACGGCGCATCTGATCGGGCTGATCGTGGTCATGACCATCATCCGACTCTTCCAGGTGGCGGGATCGGCGACCGCGCTGGTCTATTTCAACGTCTACATGGACCAACAACTGGCGATATCGACCGCGACGATCGGCGTCATCGCCGCCGTGGGACGCTTGACCGGCGTGCCGACTGCGCTGATCACGCCTTGGCTGGTGCGGCGCTGGGGCAACGTCAAAGTGGTGATCTGGTCATCATTAGTGGCGTCGGTCTGTCTGATCCCGATGGCGCTGGTGGAACATTGGCTGGCGGCCGCTCTCGGTTTTATCGGATCTGTGGCAATGATGTCCGTCCGCTATACCGCCTTCGTCGTCTACATCCTCGATCTGGTGCCCAGGGTGCAGCAGGCGGTCATGGCCGGCAGCGGCGAGATGGCTGCCGGCTTGAGCTTCGCCGTCATGGCGCTGGGTGGCGGACTGCTGCTGTCCCAGTTTGCCTTCCGCGACCTATTCTTGCTGGGCGCGCTCTTTTCCTTCATCGGCACCTTCACATTCTGGCTCTACACCCGCCAGCGGAAACCCAAGCGCAAACTGCTGCCCGCCGTCTAATTCCCCTTCTCTTTGAATCCAGAAATGCAGGGGCCACCCACTGCGTCGTCCTCAATGCGCAGGGTCGAATGCTTGTCGGCTCGCTAGCTTTCGGCAAGCTGTCCCGCTGTCAACTAAAAGATCCATCCAGTGCTCGAAAGGTTCACTGGCCCGCAGAAACTCGCGTTGGTATGCCGGCGAAACCCGCCCCGCTCCAGCCCACATCATCATGATAGGCATTCAGCTGGTGATAGAGACTGATGGCGATCTCATCATCGCGCCAGTCGTAATCCGCCAGCGCGGCGAAGGGGCTGTTGGCGGTGCGCTGACCGCGGCTGCCATCGCCAATAGCGAAGGTATCGATGACGATGCGCTGGGCGCCGGTCACAAGCAGACGCTCGGCGAAGCCGGACGAATAGGGCAAACAAGGCGACACGGCGATCTGCACCTTCACGCCCCGCGCCACCGCCCGCTCCACGGCATCGAAGCGCCGCTCGATGTGCGATTTGCTCGGTCCATACGCCAGGTCATGCCGGTCAGTCTCAATGGTCATACCCAGCCAGGCATAAGGAATCGCCGCGATCAATTCGAGGTCATCCACCACCGCCGGTCCCCGCGTCTGAATCAGCAGCAGATCGAGGTCATCGTAGCCAGCGAAGACCTCGAGGCAGCGCCGCGTCAGCCGCAGTTTGCGCTCGAGCGGCTGATAGGGGTCGGTGACCGGGCTCATGAAGATGCGCATGGCGCTGCGATTGCGCGCCCGAACGAGCTGTTTGTCCAGCAGTTCCGCCGCGTTCTCCTTGATGACCAACGCCTCGCCCCAAGCCTCGCCCTCCCGACGGCCGTAGTACCAGTTGGGCAGCATCTGCGCGTAGCAGTAGGCGCCGCAGTAGAGCTTGCCGAAGCCGCAGCCGGTCGCCCAGGAGAGACTATGGGTGTAGGGTCGCGCGCCGGACGTGAGGAAGCCGCGCTTCTGCGGTGTCAGGATGGACTTGGCTTGGATGCTGCGGATGTGCATGGGCTTATGATACCGAACTCTGGCTGCGACACTGCATAGAGGCAATATAGTGCCTATCGAACAACTAGTTCTTGGATCATTCGATACGAACCGATCTTTCTCACGGTGATGTGGGTGCGGACTGCCTGACATGATACCGGATTCGGACAAGGCAAATTCTTGAGGGGATTTCCTATCTATATTCCAGGTCGGGAAAGCGCATCTGAATAGTCAATCCAGTGTGTGATCGTTGCTTCTGCCAATATGCGTATATCTTGTAGATATATTTTATGATAGCTTGCCCGGAGTTCTAATATTAGAACAAGCGTCTATCAATTTCATGTATAATTCGAGTAACGGAGAACGTATGAAATTACTTTTGCGTTGCGTTGTTGGCTACCAGCACTGTAATCGCGTAAGGTCTGTTCTTCGAAATCAACAGAAGGTGTGAAAATGAATGCAGCGGCCGAATCGCCAACTCAAGACTTTGTGCCAAGGATTGAGTTTGACAAATTCAAAAAGGAACTTGAGGAACGCTCGGAACACGAGGGTAAAACTTTTGCTGAAACCGAAGCTGAACTACGAGTCGAGATTGAAGGCTTTGAATCTGCCGTCAGTCGTATTGATATACGATTCGATGAAGTCTTAGAAGCTGTCGGCAAAATACAGCGTTTCGCCGCAACCCAACAATTCTCAGAGCTTGTCAGCCATGTTGGAAGTCTCTTGGATGGCCAGACGCGGTTGAATAATCGATTGAATGGCATAGACGAACGACTTAACGGACACGACAACCGGCTCAATGGCATTGGTAGTCGGCTAGATAATATTGATGACCGCCTGGATAGAATTGAAGGACTGCTCTCTCAATTGGTCAGCAGGCCGTAGCGTGGCTCATACGACACTTTTGCCGCCGTCTTTTGTCGTAGAGTAGCAAAGTTTCGCCCACTAACGGTGCCACTCTTCAAGCGCCAGTGTCGCGCCAAATTATCGTGGAATAGGCCTCCCTCCCCGGAAAATCGCAAGCCGCGACCAAATAGTCGCCCTGCCCCGCCTGCAATCTGCTAACATCCAATTCACAGCAATTGCGCGACGTTGGGATTTTATGTCCGAAATCAGCTTTATGACCGAAAAAAGTTTTCCTACCGACACAAAGCTGCCACAAATTGCCATATTGCCGAAAAACATTTTCTCTTGGCAATTTGCCGGCAAAGGCGCGTACCGCCGTCACAGCAGAAAAGCCCTCGACATCTACCACCGACGCTGTATAATACCGTCCCTGCAATGCAAATCTGGTCTGCAGCACCCGTGACGTTAACCGAGCTGCAGCATATTAGGGAGCAGCAGTATGCCCGGCAAACGCAAAATCACCGGCACCAAGCCACTATTCGGCCAATCGCGCAGCAAATCCTACAACACCGTCAAGCGGCAGTTCAAGCCGAACCTGCAAAACAAACGCATCTACGTGCCCGAGCTCGACCGCTGGGTGCGCGTCAAAATCACGGCGAAAGAAATCAAGACCATCGACAAGATCGGCTTCATGGAGTTCCTCAAGCGGCGCAACATCCCGCTCAAGCAACTACTCTAAACCGCGCAGCTCTTGGCGGTATAGAAAACTGTAGGGGCGACTCTGTGAGTCGCCTTTCTCTTTTTCAAGAACATCATATGAACCCCCATCACCAGTCCATCCTCAATCGATTCCAGACGACCGAACCCGGCCGCGGCACCACCACGCAACGCCCCGAACACCTCGGCAGCGCCCGCAAATGGTATGGGCTGAAGAACGAGCAGCGCCGCGGCGTCATGCTCGATTTCTGCGCTGCCCACAAAGACCTCAGTTTTGACGACTGGCTGGCGCTGATCGATAGCCTCTATCACGGCGGCTCTTACGAGGAACGCTGCGCCCCGCAGACGCTCTTGCTCAAGTACCCGCGCTATCGCCGTCAACTACCGCTGGCGCAGCTGGACGCCTGGCTCGGCTGCCTCGATGGTTGGGCTGAAGTAGACAGCACAAGCCAAACCGTCTTCAGCGCTGCCGATCTGCTGGCCGATTGGGACGGCTGGTCCACCCTGCTGCAGTCACTGGCGGCCGACCCCAAGGTCAACAAGCGCCGCGCGGCACTCGTGCTGCTAACCGCGCCCATCTCGCAGTCAGCCGATCAACGTATCCTGGACTTGTCATTGCAGCTGATCGACCGCCTCAAAGCGGCCAACGACAAGCGCATCACCAAGGCGATCTCCTGGCTGCTGCGCAAGGGCATCAAGCAGCACCGCGACAGCATCGCCGCCTACCTCGAAGCCAACGCCGACAGCCTGCCCGCCATCGCCCTCCGAGAGACGCGCAAAAAGCTCGCGACCGGCAAGAAGTAAGTCATATGACGGTTATCTGCTGTACCAACGTTTCTCCCCTTGCCTCTTGATGTCGGAACGGGCCGGGGAATGCGGATGATTCCTCTCACATATCGGAGTAATAGTCCGGAATGATGTAGTGTGCGTCACGCGGCGGCCGCGTGGTGTACGCCTCTTGTTCCGGCCGCTCCGGCAATTTCATCGGTCTCGGGATCACATTCTCATAAGGGATCGCGTCCAGCATATCCCGTACGATGTTCAGCCGCAGCCGGCGCTTGTCATTGGAATTGATCTGGCGCCAGCGACATTCCGGAATATCCGTGTGCTCGATCATCGCATCCTTTGCTTTGGAGTACTCCACCCAGCGGTTGCGACCCTCGAGGTCTATTGGGCTGAGTTTCCAGCGGCGTGACGGATTAGAGGCCCGTTCCTGAAAGCGGCGCTCTTGCTCATCGTCATCGACTGACAGCCAGTACTTGAGCAGGATGACCCCGTCGTTGATGAGCAGGCGCTCAAAATTCGGGGCGTCACGCAGGAAATCCCAATATTCGCGGTCGGTGCAAAAGCCCATGACCCGCTCCACCGTGGCGCGGTTGTACCAGCTGCGGTCGAAGAGTACGATCTCGCCGGCCGCCGGCAAATGCGTTACATAGCGCTGGAAATACCACTGCGTCTGTTCGCGATCGGAGGGCTTGCCCAAAGCGACCAGCCGAATATCCCGCGGCTGCAGCGGCGACATGATCCGTTTGATCGTCCCACCCTTGCCGGCCGCGTCCCGCCCATCAAAGGTGATCATCACCCGCATATCGCTATGCTTGATCCAATACTGCCATTTCACCAACTCAAACTGCAGGCGCAGCAGCTCTTTCTCGTAGAACTTCTTCTTGAGGCGCCCGCCACTTTTCTCCTTCTGCGACTTTTTCTTTGACATGCGGCACTCCAGAATCGCTCTTCAAATCGCTTATTCCTAATAGCATAACAAATTTTATTGTCAGCTGTTGGAAACTTTGCCAAGGTGGCGAAAGTCATCCTTCCACCTGCGCCGCAGGCTACGCGCCGAAACGTTTTGTACTATAATCCACAAGGATCAAATCGCGAGATCGCGCAATCATCTATGGCGTTAGCAGACAGTGCGTTTCCGGCCGCCAATTTGGGGGGCGGGTCAAAGCCGAATTTCTTCATCGTTGGCGCGCCAAAATGCGGCACGACTTCTTTGCACGAATACTTGCAGCGCCATCCCGATGTCTTCATGCCATACTTCAAGGAACCGCATTTTTTCGGCTCCGACCTCGAGGGGTCGCGCTTTCGCCAATTCCGCGACAAGCCGGAAAGATATCTCAAGATATTTCGCGATGTACGGGGCGAAAGACGCATCGGCGAGTCATCGCCTTGGTATCTTGCCAGCCAGCGCGCCGCCGCTGAAATCCACGCCTACGACCCGTGTGCAAAGATCATCATCATGCTGCGCAACCCGATCGACATGATGTATTCGATGTGGTCCCAGTTTCGTTACAGCGGCAACGAGCAGATCGAGACCTTCGAGGATGCGCTCGCTGCCGAGCAGGACCGACGGTCTGGAGCGCGCATCCGCCCCGCCGCGCACTGCATCACCGGCCTGCAATACCGCAATATGACGCGCTTTAGCGAACAGCTGCCGCGCTATCTCAAACGCTTTGGTGCCGAAAATGTATTCGTCATTATCTTTGATGACTTCCAGGCTGATACGCCGGCGGTCTATCGCGCGGTACTCAAGTTTCTGGAGGTGGACAGTAGTTTTCAGACCGCTTTCGATATACGCAATCCGAACAAGAGAGTGCGTCTGGCGCGGCTGCAAGAGCTGATAGTCGAAAGCGGCTTTTCCTTGATGCTGCTGAAAGATCGCTTGACCTATCTCGCGACGACGCACTCCCTTGTACCTTATACCTATCGCACGCGCGCGGTGGAAGGCGTGATCGCTGCCTACACGAAATACGAACAACGCTCACCCTTGACGATGGAACTGCGTCAGCGCCTCGGACGTGAACTTCAAGGCGAAATTGACGCTTTGAGTGCTTTGATCGACCGCGATCTCTCGCATTGGTATCAAACGTCGACGGAAGATTGATAGCGCCATGGCAGACACCGCACACCCGGATACACAGAGAAAAAATGGTGGTAAAGGCCGTCAGCGCCTTATCCGCGTCCTGAGTGTTTTGATCACGCTGATTCTGCTGGCTGTACTGGCTGGCGAAGTCAAATGGGACGAATTCGACGATCTGCTGGGTAAAGTTGCGGTCACCAGCTGGCTGGCAGCGCTGCTTGCCTACCTCGCCTTGAATCTATTTCGCGCCCTGCGCTTCCGCATTCTGCTCGACAAGAGTGATTCGCCCTGGCGCATTCTGATTCCGATCACGCTGTATCACAACTTCCTGGTCCGTGCCTTGCCCTTCAAATTGGGGGAATTGTCTTACATCGTCCTGCTGCGTTCCCGGCTCAACTATTCGATGGAAGAGGGCGTCAGCAGCCTGTTCGGCGCGCGGATCCTGGAACTGCTAATCATCGTCATGGTCTTCGCTTCCGGTGTGCTGACGGCAGCCGAACAACTCGCGGCGGAGCGCGTCAAGCTGATGCTGCTCATCGCCGTTACTTTCGTCGTCAGTGTCTCTTGTCTCTATTTCGGCGGCAGCTTGATACGAGGCTTGGCGCGCCTGCTCCTGCCCCCGCTGCGCGGCTCCGGCATGGGCGAGCGCGGCATGCTAGCGCGTATAGAATCCCGATCGCTGCAGCTCGCCGATGAACTGGACCGCGTTCGGCAGCCGCGCCTTTTCCTCTCTGCGCTTTTCATCTCGTGTTTCACATACACGTCGTCATTCCTAACCAATTTTATTCTGCTGCAGGCGCTGGGCATCGACGTTGAACTCTCGTCTATAATCGCTATCATCAGCGTTGGCATGTTCGCTTCGGCCTTTCCCTTGAACGTGAGTGGCTTTGGCGTAGTCGAACTGTCATGGCGCTTCGGGCTCGTCCAGTTTGCCGGCTGGCACGAAGCCGATGCGACCGCCGCCGGCTTCTTACTCCACTTCTTTCAGCTCTTCGCCGCCGCCATCTGGGGTTTAGCCGGATACCTTATGATCCAGGTTACTAAGCCGCTACCGTCGAATGCGGCTGCAATTGGGATGCTGGACGCCAGGGAGCACAGTCCCGAATAACAGGAGAGGCCCATGCCCTACCAATTTGATCCCGACAAGATGTATCGCATGCCGACGCATTTCGGACCGCGCACCGGACCGCGGCGTGGCCCCGACGGACAGCGCTTTGAAAATCGGGATACGCCGCGCAGCACGTCGTTCTCAGTCAGTTTTCTGAGCAACCCCGACCAGCTGGAAGCGCTGCTGCCGCCCGGTTTCACACTGGACGGCGAGCCGGTCGTGACCGTATCCGCTAGCTATATGACCGAGATCGAGTGGCTGGCGGGGCGCGGCTACAATACGCTCGGCGCCTCCTTCCCTGTCCGATTCGAAGGTGAGAAAGATCGACTCAGCGGCAATCTGCTCACCGTGCTTTGGGAAAACCTGACCGACCCGATTCTCACCGGTCGCGAAGAAATCGGCTTCTCCAAGATTTATTGCGAGCTGCCCTACCCCACTTATCTGCGTGGCGAACATCACATTATCGCGAGTTGGCTCGGTTTCAAATTCCTCGATGTTTACGTCAACGATTTGCGCGAGCAATCGCCTGAAGAAATTGAGGCAATGAAGCAAAGCCGGACCGGCGCCGGCGCCATGCATTACAAATACATGCCGCGCACCGGTGAATGGGGTACAGCGGATGTCGCCTATGCCGTGTTGACACCGGCGGAAACACCGAATCAGCGCATTCTCGAACGTCACGTCGGCAGCGGCAGCCTCGAATTTCACCCGGCGCGCTGGGAAGATATGCCTACGCAATACAATATCGTCAACGGCTTGGCCGGTTTAGAGATTCGCGAATATCGCGGCGCCAGCTTGATGAAGACCATCGGCGGCAAAGATATCAGCGATCAGCGAATCCTTCGCTAAGTGATTGACAGGAGATCATGATGTACAACTTGAGTGGCAAGATCGCCTTGGTCACCGGTGCAGCCGGCGCCGGCGGACTGGGACGCGCGATCGCCCTGCGCCTGGCGCAAGAGGGCGTTGATATCGTGGTGAACGATCTGAGTGAAGCGAATGCGCAGCGCTTGGGACTGTCCGACACGGTCGACGCCATTCAAGCTCTTGGGCGGCGCGCCCTGGCAGTTTTCGGTGATGTATCAAACGCCGAGCAAGTCGATGAAATGGTCGAGCGCGCGCTTGATCACTTTGGCCGGATCGATATTCTGGTGAACAATGCCGGCGCCCTGGCCGGGCCTGATCGCGTACCCGTCGTCGACTTGGAAGAAGAAGTATTCGACCTCGTCCAACGGGTCAACGTGAAAGGCACCTTTCTCTGCAGCCGCGCTGTCGCCCGTCACATGCTCGCCCGTGGCGGGGGCGGCAGGATTATCAATATTTCTTCCACGGCCGGCAAATACGGCGTAGCGCGCTTCGCCGCCTACTGCGCTTCGAAGTTCGCCGTGCGCGGCTTTACCCAGGCAATGGCGCTGGAAATGGCGGCGTATCAGGTTACCGTGAACGCGATCTGCCCCGGCTTGATCGCCTCGGAGCGCATTGACGAAATGGCGGCGGCGCTCAGGCCGGCAGACATTGATGCCGCCGATTTCCGGCAGGTCATGATCAATACATCAATCGAGCGTAACCCTCTTGGCAGGATGACGGAAGCGGCTGATATCGCCAATATGGCGGCATTCCTCGCCTCTGATCAAGCGAGTTTTCTTACTGGGTTGTCTTATACGGTTGACGGCGGCCTGCACATGGAATAGGTCGCCCGTTTGCTCAACTTATGGGAGGAAAAGCAAATGACTAAAGGTCGGCTGGAAGGCAAGAATGCCATTGTGGTGGGCGCCGGCTCCCGCGGTGAACCGGCCGGTACCGGCTTCGCAGCCGCCATGCTCTTCGCGCAGCAGGGCGCGCAGGTCTTCTTGGTAGATAACGACATCGACCGGGCGGAGACCAGCAGGAGAGAGATCGCGGCAGCGGGTGGGATCGCTTCCGTCTATCAAGCGGACGTCACGAGCGAAGACGCCTGCCGCGAGATGATCAAGACCTGCACCGAGCGCTATGGCGGTCTGCACATCTTGTTCAACAATGTCGCTACCTACGGCACCGGTATGGTCACGGAGATTGACGAGGAAGAACTGGATCAGGTCCTCGCCATCAACCTAAAAAGCGCAATCTTCGCCTGTAAACACGCGGTTCCCGTGATGAAAGCGAGCGGCGGCGGCTCAATTATCAATATCGCATCAATTGACGGACTGCGCGCCGGCTTCAGCCGCAACGTGCCTTACGCCGTTACCAAAGCCGGTCTCGTCCAGCTCAGCCGCGTGATGGCCGTACATCATGGTCGCGACAACATCCGCGTCAATTGCATCGCCCCGGGCCACATTCATGGCGCCTTTGTCCGCAACATTCCCGACGAAACCCGAACTCGCCGCCGCCAGATAGGGCCCCTAGGCACGGAAGGCACAGCTTGGGACATCGCTTGGGCGGCCGTATTCCTGGCTAGCGAGGAAGCCCGCTGGATATCAGGCGTTGTCTTGCCAATTGACGCCGGACTCCTCGCCGCCACGCCTCTCGCGGTTTACGATAATCTAACCTAAATCCGGCTGCCTTCTCTTTTCAGCCCATTCGCCAAACACGACCTACATAATAGACCTCCACAAGCCACAGCCTGGCAGACCATGTTTCGACCATTCAGTGCCGCCACTCGCCAGCACGCCTTGACCGATTCCCTCTCCCATCACATGCTGCGGAGCCAAGACTATAGAACGCATATTCTACTATCGATAGCTTGACGCGGCTATAAATTGAGTTCGAAGAATCCAACCGACGAGCTTGGACAAAAAACTTGCTTATCGATTCAATATTTTATAGACTGTATAAATATATCGAGTACAACTCGCTGCGAGCTTAAGTCTCCGATATGATCCTGTTCCGCTCCGTGCGGCTAGTTCACGAAGATCATGCGGCTTCTGTCCAGATTCACGCTCAGGAGACTGATCTGAGCTGCTGAATTTCGTCAGCGTATACTTTACATTTCGACTTCAGAGTTGCACGTTTTCGCGAGTTCTTCTGACTAAGTTGAGCAAATGTATAGACCTCTCTTCTCAAAAGCGAGAGAGGGGCGCTCCCGCTAGTTGTACCGAATAAAAGAGGATCGGCCCATGTTGGCGCAGGCACCGATCCACTTATGTGTTGCAGCTACCCTTGCTTCAAGGGTGGTCTGCTCCTTCTATATATTACCGTTTCTTGCAGAATTTTTCAAGAAACAGATGGAAATACTGACGAAAATGGGATGCGGAATATGAAGAAATCTCATGCGAAAAGTCTACTGAATCGAGCAAAACAATTGGCTGATTGCGGCTATTCCGTGATCCCGGTGCAGGGTGATTATTCTGCAAACGAGCCGAAACGTCCAGCAATCAAATGGCGTCAATATCAGCGTCGGATCGCGGGTGATAAGGAATTGGATGCAGCCTTTGCCGCCGACGTGACTGCCTTGGGCATCGTATGTGGCCGTGTATCACAGCTGCTTGTCATCGACTTTGATGAGCACTTCCGTTACCGGCGCTTTTGTCGTCACCTACCGCAGTTTTCGCGGACCTACACGGTGAAGACGCGCCGCGGCTTCCACTTGTATTTTCGTGTCAGGGAGCGCGTGCCAAGCCATCAATTTGATGGTGGTGATATCAAGGGCGACCGGTCTTATGTGATTGCGCCGCCGTCGGTCATCGGAGGTTTCGAGTACCGGTCAGTCTGTGACTTTGAAGTGATGAAATTAGAGAAAGCGGATGTAGACCGGCTGCTGGAGTATTTTCACGTGAGGGAGATGGTTCATGTGGTAGCGGGCAAACCTATTCGTTCGATAGCGGATTTGGACGTAGCGCAATTATATAGTCGCTTAGCCGGGAAGTTGGGACGGAATAATGCCTTATACCGCGCGGCATCGGTTGCGCGGCAGCAAGGGATGAGCAGGAGTGACGCGGAGAAGGGTTTACTGATCGGTCACGTAGAAGAAGCAGGAGATCCTGGTCACAAGTTCGAGACGCGTAGGGAGCGCTTAATGGAAGGTCAGCGGACGATTGAGAGCGCTTACCGGGGCGCGGTGAAAGAATTCGAGATGAGACTGACGTTACCGAATTCCGTGCGTGAACGTCTGCTGAAGCTGCAAGGGTCGACTGTGATGGCTCGTTTCCTGGATGCAATGTATTTGGTGAAGTGGGAAGCGGATTCGTTTTTTACGTTGAACGAGGCGATCAAGATGGGCGAGAGGTATGGGCTGAATCGAAAAAGTGTGCTGGATGTGTTAACCGGCGACCGGGCTATTTTCGATGGGAAGCATATTATCAGTAGAAGATATGTAGATTACCTGGTCAATGGCGGACTTAAATGTCGTAAGCGTGGCCGGCCGGTGGAGTTGATGTTTCAAGTGCCGAGCGCTGCCCGGCTGTTGTCGGTGCTGAAGGTGAGCTGGACGCCGTCTGATCAGGTGAGGGAGGAGGATGTCCGGAGCGCGCATCGATATCGTCTTGCAGTGCATCGGGAGTACATTCGACGAGTGGCGCCACAGGTTTCTATGAAGCAATTAGGAGTGCGCTTGGGCGTTAGCGAACGGACAGCGCGTCGGTATAACCGGGAGTTGGGTGTTGCCGTGACTTCGCATATCGGCCGCTTTGGACTGGCCCAGGAGAACGTGGGGTGCCTGCCCGTGCGGCGGCGTGGAGTGCGGAAGAAGTCAACCGATGGGTATTGGCTTGAAACGATGACCGGAGTTCGCTTACCGGCGTGGCGACACATCGGCGTGGGTTTGTTGAAGCGTAAGGAGCGTGGCGTGCAATTGTGCTTGAGACGTGCGTCGGCGTATAGCTTGTCAGGTGGGTTAGTGCCGTCGGTGGAATACCACAAGCTGGACGTGTCCGAGTTTGTTCGCGTGAGAGCATGGCGGGGCGAAGGTGTCGAAGGTCTTGGGATGGTGGAAAGGGTGAAAGGGATGCTCCGGTCTGCCAGGCGCCGGGCGTCGGTGTTGCGCTATCAGAAGGTGCAGCTTGATTACGATACTGTGGCGGTACGGATCGCAGAGGATAAGGTGGCGGAGTCCATCAATGGATACTTGTACGCCTATGATAGCGGAGGCGGTGAAGTGCGGCGACCGGCACGGCGCGGCGTCGCCTATCGCATGTTGAAGGAATTTGGCAACGGAAATGTCTTCTTGGCGCTACGCGATGGGTACGGCGAGTTGGTGGTGTCGATGGCACGTCATGCGTTGCGGGCTGGAAAGGTGAGACAGAGCGTGGATCTGCTGGCTCAGGCGTTTTCATAGGCTTGCCGGGCCGTTATCGCGTTTGGGAGTTCTGGCACGTGTAGCGTTACTCCTGTAACGGTATTGCGGGGAGAGAGCAGGAGAGGCGCATCGTACGATGCGCCTCTTTTTTATATGCGGTGGGTTTGTCGGGATTAGGGATTAGGAAGTGTCGGATTCGTCGATGTCGGCCATCAGGCGGAGTAGCTGTCGGATCTCTGCTTCAATTAGCTTGCGCAATTTGGGCCGCGCGCTTGGATCGACCGAATTGATCTCTTTACGCATTCTGTTGCGCCATTGGTTGGCGTCAGCAGCCAAGCGGGAAACGGCATCTTTCTTTGACTTGCTTGCGCGTACCGTTACACGTGTAACGCTATCGAGTGCCGCTTTCATTCGACGCAACTCTCCTTCACTCAAGTCTTCGTCATCGCCTTTGCGCCAGAGGTCGGTCGGCAATCGAAGCAACGCTCTATATTGCCGCAGCTGACCGGCGTCTGACATTCCCATGGCGTTGAGAAGCCGTTCTCCTTGTCCGCGTGGAATGCGCCAGTCAGCGCCTTCGGCGACCTGGGAATAAAATGCTTGCTCGCTTTCAGAAGCGTCGAGTGCTGTGAAGTTGTGCCAGCCGTGGAGGTCCATCAGCAGGAGCGAGAGCTGGCGCGCACGACTGATCGCGTTGAGGTTATCGCGGGCATTGTTTTCGCTGGCCTGCCGCCATACATCGACCTGAGTGACGATACGGGCCGGGATGCGCGACCAGTTGACGACGCTGCCGTCCGGCCGCTTATCGCCATCGCCGAATTTCCAATAGAGGACGTGATAAGCCAGCCAACGGCGCTCGCCAGTTTCGATCTCGTAGTGGTCGGGATGACGAACCAGACTGACCGGATTGGACAGACTGTCACGCCGGATGCTCGCCGCCAGGTCTATCAGCTTCATCAACGCCGTCTCTTTAGCGGATGGCAATTGATTGGCAGTCTGGCCGGCGTCTCCGTTTTCGTTCTCCGCGTCTTGGCCGCGGTCCGTCGCTTGGCCCAGCAGGTAGGGGACGATATCGAAGTCTTTCTGTCCCGTCTCTAACTGAACCTCGATAATCCAACGTTCAAATATGTCGACGATGTTGTTGGGATGCAGCGCGAAGATATCGGTCAAATCGTGCGGGATGCTGTAACGAGGCTGAATTGAATTGGGGTGAATCTCATGGATGCTGACTGCTTCAATCGCCTGGAACTCGCTATCGGCCGCGGCGATATCCAATGCCAATTCGCCCAAGCCAAAGCCGATCGCATCGGCTGTTTTCGGATCAAGCGTGTTGGGATTGCTGTAGAGCAAATTGTCTTCGTCCTGGATTTTGCGCCTGCGCTCACGGCTGCTCATAGATGCGCTCCTCCAATTGATCCACCAGCCGCCAGGCGTCGTCGGCGGTGGTGCTGCTCGGCGCCAGTGAAAAGACAGTCCGGCGCGCGCTGGCGACCTCGGTCCAAATGGTGCGGACCGGCAATGGCTTCCAGACCAAGCTGCCGAAGGTGTCCTGCAAGCGACGCAGGTTGTCCTGGTGTTCCAGCGTCCGGCCGCGATACATAGTCGGGACTACGCCCAGCACTTTAATATCGTTCAGATTGTATTGCTGTCGAATTGGGCTGAACTGATCCTTATGCGACAGGCTCTCGCGCAAACCGTCGAAACTCCAGGCTTCGCATTTGGTCGGATAGATAATGCCATCGGTCGCCATATAGATGGACGAATGCAGTAGAGAGGGCGTCGGCGAGGTATCAAAAAAGACAAAATCAATGGCGTTCCGTAACTGATTAAATCGCTTCAACACGGTGAAAGCATCGGAGATATTGCCGGCAATACTGCGCGTTTCTATATTGGATGGAACCACGAGTAACTGCCCGGTCGTGTTGTGAGCCTCATCGGGCACATTGAAGCGCTCGGCCGGTACCGGGCGCAACACTTGTTGAAACGGAGCGTTGCGCACGATCAGATCATAAAAGCCCGGCTCTTTTGTCAGGCCAAAGGCGATTGTGGCGTGCCCTTGAGGATCGGCATCCACCAGGATGACGCGTTTACCACGGATGGCAAGACCGGCAGCGAGATGAGTGGCCAGCGTCGTCTTGCCAACGCCGCCCTTTTCGTTCAAGAGGGTGATGATTTTCATAATGCACTACCTATTCCCGAGCGTATTCGCGGGCGACCACATAGACATACCCGGTGACGCCATTATTGAAGGTGACGATGCTGCGACGAAATATGCCGTCTTCCACCAAGGCATCCATCATGTTGATGAGATGAGGGGTTTTTTTTCGATTGAGCCGGTTCACAATCTCCGTGCGAGTGAGCGGTCGCTCACTCTGTGCAACGATGTCGATCATCAACTGCCGGGTCTCGGACCGAGGACGATGATCTTGGGTCATATATGGAGCGGCCCCCACAGTGAACAGTATAGATACTATGTAAGTGTATCGTGAATTTGACGAAATTGCAAGAGAAAGAGGCGAGATTTAGTAAATGTTAAGAAAATAAAATGTCCATTAACGATTTGTAAGTTTTTGTTAGGCAGTCGGTTCAGGGGCGAGCCGCGATTGTACCATGGCCGTATCCGGTTAGCGAGCGCGCTTGAAGGGGCGGGGCAGGCAAATTGAGGCGCGTGAGGCGGGCTGTGCAGGCTAGGGTGTGGCATGGTCACGGACTATAATAGCTGAATGCTTGATCCGAATCTGTGCCTGTCGGCGCCACAGACGTCGTGCGTGAAGGCGTCGCTTGATGAGAAAATCTGGTTGGAAGGCATTGCCGGCAGCGGCAAGACAAGCGCTGGTGTTCTGCGCATACTGTGCTTGCTGGAAGAAGGTGTGCCGGCTGAATCGTTATTGATCTTTGTGCCACAGCGGTCGCTGGCGGAACCCTATGTGCAGGCGCTGCGCGGACAGTCCTTCCATCGTGGCGGGCTGGTGTCGATCCATACCATCGGCAGTTTATCTCTGCAAATGGTGGAGATATTCTGGTTTCTGGTTGCGGAGGACGCTGGTTTCAACCATCCGCAGGACCTGCCGAATTTTCTCAGCCTGGAGTTGGTCCAATACTTCATGACCCGCGCCATCGAGCCTCTGGTCAATCAGCGGGATTACTTCAACAGTGTGCGGATTGATCGGGCGCGGCTATACAGCCAGATAGTCGATAATATGAACAAGGCGGCGCTGGTCGGCTTTCCCATCAGCGAGATCGGCGCGCGCTTGAAATCGGCGCTGGGCGGCGGCGTTGAGCAGGCGCATATCTTTGATGATGCGCAGACCTGCGCCTTGGAATTCCGCCACTATTGCCTATCGCATAATTTGCTGGATTTCTCGCTTTACCTGGAGATCTTCCGCGATCAGATCATGCGTTTGCCGCAAGCGCGCGCTTATCTTCGCGGCCGCTTCCGGCATGTCATCGTCGATAATGTCGAAGAGGATAATCCGGCTTCCCATCAGTTCCTGGCGCGCCTGCTGCAGGACTGTGAGTCGGCGCTGATCATCTATGACCGCGATGCCGGCTTCCGCCGTTTCCTGGGCGCGGATCCGCAAAACGCTCGTCATTTGCAGCGCTTCTGTGATCAATCAGTGGAATCCGCTGACAGCTTCGTGATGCGCGCGGAAGTGAAGGCGCTGGGTTCACTGATGGCGGCGCAATTGGGCGACGCCGGCGCAACTGCCGACGTCGCCAATGCGGATCCGCGGTCGGCGCTGATCACCGAGGCGCATCGCTATCATCCACAGATGGTGGATTGGGTCGCCGATCAGGTCAGCCGTCTCATCAACGACGAAGGCGTCGCGCCGGATCAGATTGTACTGCTGGCGCCATTTCTCACCGACGTGCTGCGCTTCGGGCTCGTGGAAGCGCTGGCCAAACGGGGCATCGAGGCGCGCTCTCACCGTCCATCGAGGGCGCTGCGCGATGAGCCGGCCGCCCGTACTCTGCTGACCCTGGCGCGTCTGGCACATCCACAATGGGACATGGCGCCGGCCAGCATGGACATCGCCTTCGCCTTGATGACAGCGATCGACGGACTGGACCTGGTTCGCGCCAAATTACTGGCCGAGATGCTCTATCGGGATGGGCGATTGTATCCCTTTGCCGAAGTCAGGTCGACGGCGATGCAAGACCGGATCACATTCGAGCTGGGCGAACGATACGATTTAGTCTGTACCTGGATGCAACGATATAGTAACCAGAATCAGACGATAGCCATTGATATCTTCTTTCGCAGCATCTTCGGCGAGTTGCTCTCGCGCGCCGGTTTCGGCTTTCATGACGATATCGATGCCGGCAATATCAGCATGAACCTGGTCGATTCGGCGCGCGATTTTCGTTGGTCGCTCGACTTCATGAGCCGCTATGATCAGCCACTCGATCTGGGTCTGGATTATGTGAAGATGGTGGACCGCGGCGTGATAGCGAACTTCTATTTGCGCGACTGGGTGGCGGACAGCGAGGGGGGTGTACTGATCGCGCCGGCTTACACCTTCCTGCTGAGCAATCGGGCGGTGGATTATCAGTTCTGGCTCAATATCGGCAGTGATGGCTGGTCGCGGCGCCTATACCAGCCGCTGACGCATCCTCATGTCTTGAGCTTGGGCTGGCCTGGCGGCGCCATCTGGACGGACGAAGACGAGCAGGAGCTAAACCGGCAGACCTTGAGCCGGCTGCTGCTGGCGCTGACGCGTCGGTGCCGCAAGGCGGTCTACCTGGGATTCAGCGAGTTGAGCGAAAGCGGCTACGAGGGGCGCGGTTTGCTGTTGGAAACGATTCAGGGCGTGTTGCGACGGCTGTCACGCGAAGAAGAGCATGTTTAAGCCACGGCCGAAACAAGCGGAAGTGCTGCAATATCGACATGGCCGCATGGGTGTGGCGGCCGTGCCCGGCAGCGGCAAAACCGCGACGCTCTCCTACCTGGCGGCGCAGCTCCTGGCGGAGACCGAATTGGAAGATGGTCAGGAAATCTTGATCGTGACCCTGGTCAATTCCGCGGTCGCCAATTTCGCGCGGCAAGTGAATGCCTATGTCAAAGACGATGGCTTGCTGCCGGGTTACGGTTACCGCGTGCGCACGCTGCACAGTCTGGCGAATGATATCGTCCGGCAGAAGCCGACCGCCGCCGGCCTCGATGAGCAGTTCACCATCGTCGACGAGCGCGCGAGCAATGAGATGTTGGCTGACGCGGTTGATGCCTGGATCCGCCGCAATCCGGAAGCGCCCGATGCCTATCTGTCGCCGGAATATGTGGACAAGGGCCACTATCGCACGCAGAAGTGGAGCGAGACACTGACGGATACGGCGCGTAATTTCATCCGCCAGGCGAAGGACGACTTGCTGACGCCGGCCGATCTGCGCCAGCGACTTGGCCGGTACAAGGGAGAATTGCTGCTGGCGGAGATGTGCGCCGAGATATATGAAGACTACGATCGGGCGCTAGCTTATCGCGGGGCGGTGGACTTTCAGGACCTGATTCGTCTGGCGCTGACGATACTGCGGGAAGAGCCGGGTTATCTGGCGCTGCTGCAGCGTAAATGGATCTACATCCTGGAAGACGAGGCGCAGGACAGTTCGCGACTACAAGAAGACATTCTGTGTCTGCTGGCGGGCGAGGGAGGCAACTGGGTGCGCGTCGGCGACCCGAATCAGGCAATCTTCGAGACCTTCACGACCGCCGATCCCAAGTATTTGCGCGAGTTCATCGCCTCAGCTGCTGTTGACGGACGTGAGCTGCCCAACTCGGGACGCAGTTCGCGCAGCATTCAGCAACTGGCGAATTACCTGATCGAATGGTCGCAGAGCCACCCGCATAGCGCGATCCGCGCGCGCACGCCACTGACGCCACCTTATATTCTGCCGACGCCAGCAGGCGATCCCCAGCCGAATCCGCCGGACGACCCGGCGGCGGTCGTGCTCTCCGGGGAGAATTACAGCGCGACTAAAGAAGCGATGATGGTGACGGAATCCTGCAAACGCTGGCTGGCGGAGAATCCGGATCAGACGGCGGCGATCCTGGTGGCGCGCAACGGCCGTGGCTCGGAGATTGTCAAGTTCCTGCGTCAGAAGAGCGTACCCTACGTCGAGAATCTCAATAGCACCTCGACGACCCGCGCGGTCGTTGGCGCATTGGCCCGTGTGCTGGGTTATCTGGCCGATCCAAAGAGCGCTGCCAAACTGGCGGAAGTGTATCGAGTCTGGCGGCGTGATGAACGGGATGATGGTGATGCGGCGGCCCAGATCAAGCGGGTAGCCGACAGTCTGCGGCGGATCAAGAAAGTCGAAGACCTGGTCGCGCCCCGCCTGAGCGACTGGCTGGAAGAGGCGCACATCGAGGAAGAACATGCCGAACTGCGGGAGCAGCTTCGCCAATTTCGCGATCAAGTCGGCAGTTGGCTGCGTGCGGCCGAGATGCCGATCGATCAGCTGATCCTCACCCTTAGCGGTGATATCTTTCGCGATGTGAGTGATATCGCCACCGGGCACATGATCGCTCTGCATCTGGCGCGGTTGGCGGACGCGCATCCGCTCATGCGCCTGCCCGAATTTGCCGCCGAGCTTTTCGAGATCGCCGAGAACAAACGCCGCTTTTCTGGCTTGGGTGACGATGAAAGCCAGTTCGACCCCGATGCGCACAAAGGCAAAGTGACCGTGACCACGCTGCACAAGGCCAAGGGTCTGGAATGGGACCGCGTCTACCTGATTTCAATCAACAATTACGATTTTCCTTCGGCCGACCCGGACGACAGCTTCATCGGTGAAAAGTGGTATATCCGCGATGATCTCAATATGTCGGCTGAAGCGCTGGAGCAGCTGGAATCCCTGCAAGCGGGCCGCGCATACAACGAGGGATTTGCCAGCCTGGATGCGCGCATCGGTTACGCCGCCGAGCGTCTGCGTCTGCTCTACGTTGGCATCACCCGCGCGCGAAAGACACTGACCATCACCTGGAATACCGGTCGGGGCAGCGCAACCGAAGCCACGCCGGTGCTGGCATTGCGTACCTTCTGGGAAGCGGAGACGGAAAAAGGAGCTGCCCGTGCCGCTCAGCGCTGATTTCGCCTTCACCCAAGGCAGCCTGCAAGATTACGCCGATTGCGCCCGCCGCTTCGAACTGCGCTACATCAAGCGGATGCGCTACCCCGCGCTGGAAGTCCGGCAAGCGCTGGATTACGAAGCGCGGATCCGACAAGGCAACCGCTTTCACAAGCTCTTGCAGCAGCATCTGCTGGGTGTGCCGGCGGATGTTCTTGAGCGCTCCCTCGCCGATGATGGCGAACTGAGGAGCTGGTGGGAGTATGCCTTGACGCGCGGCCTAGCCGATCTGCCGACCGAACGCCACAGTGAAATCACCTTGCAGACCTTTCTCGCCGGGCACCGGCTAATCGCCAAATACGACCTGCTGGCGCTGCAGCCGGGCGGAGAGGCGGTCATCGTCGACTGGAAAACGGGCGGGCGTATCCCCTCACGCCAATACCTGGCGAAGCGTTTGCAGACCATCGTGTATCGCTACGTGCTGGCGAGTGCCGGCGCGCACCTGTACGGCGGTCCCATTCCGCCGGAACGCATCCGCATGGATTATTGTTACGTGGCAGCCGACGGAGAGCGCATCAGCTTCGTCTATTCGGCGGCGCAAATGGCGAAGGATGAAGCGCTGCTTTCGGAGATGATCGGCGCGATCGGCGAGGCGGCGGACTTCCCGCTGACGGAGGACGAACGGCGCTGTCGTTTCTGCAATTACCGCTCGCTCTGTGACCGCGGCGAGGATGGTGATTTGCAAGATTTCGACTTTGATGAAGTGGTCGACGACGAAGAAGCGATTGCGCTGGATTTTGACCAGATCGCTGAGATAGAGTTTTGAGTTAAGGGAGAGCAAACTATGAAAATCGACCGCATCCGCAGCCTGCACGTCGCCGCCCAGTGGGACTACCACGAACCGCTGGGCGAAGCCTTTCTGTCGCGACCGGTGAATATCTACCCCGAGCTTGAGGCGCGCTTGCCGAGTTGGCCCGTCGCTGACCAGTCAAGCGGACCGCCTTACGCCGTCGACGCGCGCTTCCTGCTCATTGACACTGACGAGGGCGCCACCGGCATCTGCGGACCGGTCGATGCGGAAGAAATCGACATCATCGAGCGCTACTTCAGCGACATTCTCATCGGCGAGGATCCCCACGCGATCGAGCGCATTTGGGACAAGATGTATCGCCACGCCATCCACGGTCGCAAGGGCAACCCCATGATGGCGCTCAGCAAGGTCGATCTGGCTCTCTGGGATCTCAAGGGCAAGCTGCTGGACGCGCCGGTCTATCAACTGCTGGGCGGACCATCGCGCGACAGAATCCGCGCCTATGCCTCGATGCTGGGTTATTCGGTCGAGCCGAACCGGGTGATCGAACGCACACGGCACTTCCTGGCGCAAGGCTTCACCGCCTTCAAGTGGTTCTTGCCTTGCGCGCCCAAAGATGGCGAGCCGGGCATTCGCAGAAATCTGGCGGTGATCCGCGCGGCGCGGGAAGCGGCCGGTCCCGATGTCAACCTGATGTTTGACGCCTGGAGCAGCTGGAGCGTACCCTACACCTTGCGCATGATCGAGCTTTCCGCCGAGTATCGCCCGACCTGGTTCGAGGAGCCGGTGCTCGCCGATCTGATCCCGCTATACGCCGAACTGAGGCGCGAGGCCCGTGGCGTCTTCATCGCCGGCGGCGAGCACGAATATACCCGTTGGGGCATCAAGGCGCTGCTCGATGCGCGGGCGGTTGATATCCTGCAAGCCGATGTGACCTGGGCTGGTGGCTTGAGCGAGATGACCAAGATCTGCGCCCTGGCGTCCGCTTATGCCATCCCCGTCATCCCGCATCACGGCGGCTGGCCCTCGACGCACTTGATCGCCTCGCAAGCCCTGACGACCTGCCCGATGCAAGAATGGCTCTTCCAAATCGGTCGGCTGACCAATGTCTTCTACCAACATAAGCTGGCGCCGGTTGATGGGCATATCGAATTGCCGACCGCGCCCGGCTTGAACATGGACCTGGCGGAAGAAGGCTTGACCGTCATGGAGGAGCGGGCGCTGGCCGGCTGATGGAAACGCGAGAGCGTCCCCGCCGCGAATGGCTTGAGCCGCTGTCGGTTGCGCCGCCGGAGTCCCTGCGCGCTGCCGTCGGCGGGCACCAATTGGTTGCCGAGCATTTGACGCGCAAGGGCATCACGACGCCGAGTGCGGCAGAGCGCTTCCTTTCCCCGGTGCACTATATGCCGGCATCATCCGATGACCTGCCCGATATCGACCGCGCCGTCGAGCGGCTCAAGCGCGCCATCCGCGACAAAGAGCGGATTCTGATTTGGGGCGACTTTGACGTCGATGGGCAGACGGCGACCGCGCTGTTGTATTCCGCGCTGAGCCTGCTAGGCGCGCAGATCAGTTATCATGTGCCGAATCGCTTCAGCGAAGGGCACGGCATCCATCTGCCGACCCTCAAGCGTCAGCTTGATCGCGGCGTCGATGTGCTCCTGACCTGCGATACCGGCGTAACGGCGCATGAGGCGGTGGAATATGCAAGCGGTCGCGGCGTCGAAACCGTGATCACCGATCATCACGCGCTGGCGGAGACGCAGCCCGCCGCCTTTGCCCTGGTCAATCCGCAGCGCTTGCCCGCCGGCCACCCCCTGCGCGAGCTGCCCGGCGTCGGCGTCGCCTACAAGCTGATTGAAGCGCTGACCGACGGGCGAGAAACGGATTCCCTGCTTGATCTGGTGGCGCTCGGCATCGTCGCCGATGTCATGGTGCAAGTGGATGACACGCGCTACCTCCTGCAGCGCGGTCTGGAGCGGCTGCGAGAGAATCAGCGGCTGGGCATCCGGGCGATCCTGGAGCGGGCGGAGATTCCAGCGGCTGATCTCAACGAAGGGCATATCGGCTTCGCGATTGCGCCGCGTTTGAATGCGCTGGGACGGCTCGATGACGCGAGTCCGGCGGTCGAACTTCTGACCACGGACGATTGGGGTCGGGCGCAGATCCTGGCACACCGGCTGGAGAGCTATAATGCGCGCCGCAAATATCTGTCGAATCAGGTCTATGAATCGGCCATCGCCCAAATTGAAAACGAGCCCTGGCTTTTGGATTACGCCGCGCTCGTACTCAGCCACGCGGACTGGCATAGCGGCGTTATCGGCATCGTGGCGAGCCGCCTGGTCGAAGAGTTCGGACGCCCGGCCGTGCTGTTCGCCGCGCCCGACGAGATCGGGCGTGGTTCGGCGCGTTCGATTGCCGGCTTGAATATCATGGCGGCCTTTGGACAGGTGGCGCATCTGCTGTCTCGCTTCGGCGGGCATAGCATGGCGGCTGGACTCAGCTTGCCGGCGCAACAGATTTACCAGTTCCGCCGCGCTCTCTCCCGCGCGCTTCGTGAAATGGGCGAAGGCCTGCCGTCTGCGCCGACCCTCACGATTGATGGCTATCTGGGCTTGTCCGACATTTCGCTCGACTTGACAGCGGATATCGAGCGCCTGGCGCCATTCGGCAATGGCAATCCGCCGCTGACACTGGCGACGCGCGACTTAAGGCTGGTCAGCCGCAAGGGGCTGGGACGGCGTGGCGAGCACCTGCACGTGGAAATCGAAGATGAGGCCGGCCATCGGAAGCGGGTCATTTGGTGGCGTGGCGCCGCTGCGGATTTGCCTAGCGGGCGCTTCGACCTCGCCTACACCCTGCGCACCAGCACCTTTAAGGGCCAGCGCGAGGCATTGGTCGAATGGCTGGACTACCGGGCATTGAGCACAGCGCTTCCCGATCTGCAGTCGGCTGAACCGACTTACGACCTCATCGATTTTCGGGGCAGCGGGTTGCCTCAATCTGACCTCGAAGCCGTATTCGCGCCTTATCCGAATTGCCTGATTTGGTCGGAAGCCGACAAGGTCGAAGGGGCGGTTGATCGTTTGCATCTGCAGTCGGCCGAAACGCTGGTTGTCTGGACGGCGCCGGCATCGGCGGAGATTTGGTCGGCGGCGCTGGCAACAGTAGATCCGGCGCGCCTGATCCTTATCGGGACACTACCCGCCGGCGAGAAGACGAACGGCTTCCTCGAGCGCCTGGCGGGCTTGGTCAAGTATGCCATCAGCAGCCGAGGCGGGACTGTCGGTTTGGAGGAATTGGCGGCGGCGCTGGCGCAGCGGGAGCGGGCGGTGCAAGTTGGATTGCAAGTGCTGGGCGCGCTGGGTAAACTAGATTGTCGAGTGACGGAAAGCGGGTTGCATCAACTGGAGCTTGTCGACCGGGCTCGGCAGGACGACTTGGACAAGTGGCTTGAGCGGCTCGACCTGCTCCTGCGCGAGGCTCGCGCCTATCGCAGCTATTGGCTCACAATGGAGATCGGTGGTTAGAAAGATGGCTTTCGAACAATCAGTATCGTGGTGGTGTTTCGATCGAGAAGATATTGATGCGATCGATCTGATCGAGACCTGCAAGGCGATCGGTTACACGGCGATGGAGCTGGTTCCGGTCGAGAAATTTCAACTGGTGCGGGATCAGGGCATGAAGATCGCGGCGCATCAATTGCATTTGCCGCTGCCGCAGGGCATCAGCCAGCCGAAATACTGGGACGATATCAAGCGCCAATCGGATGCCAGCCTCAAGCTGGCAGTGGAATGGGACATCCCTTTTCTAATCGCCTTCAGCGGCAATCGCGAGGGCTTGGATGATGCCAGTGGCGCCGAAAACGCCATCGTGCATTTGCAGCAATTGGCGCGCGATGCCGAATCAGCCGGTATCATCCTTATCCTGGAGCTGCTGAACAGCAAGGTCAATCATCCGGATTATCAGTGCGACCGGTCGGCTTGGGGTGTGCAGGTGGTGTCGGCGGTGAACTCGCCCCATGCCCGCTTGCTTTACGACATCTATCACATGCAGGTGATGGAGGGCGATGTCATCCAGACGATCCGCGACAATCATGAGTGGTTCGCCCACTATCACACGGCCGGCGTACCGGGCCGCAACGAGATCGACGATACGCAGGAACTCTACTACCCTGCGATTTGCCGGGCGATCGCAGAGACGGGTTTCAACGGCTATGTCGGTCAGGAGTTTGTGCCAGCGGGCGATTGGAAGGCGGCGCTGCGGCAAGCCTATGAGGTCTGTAATGTAGCGTAAGGCCGTCCCACCCTAGTACGAACCGCGATGCGGGTAGCGGCGCAGCAGCCCGACTGGCTTCTTATACTCTTGCAGCAAGGCGATCCCGCCGACGATCACGACCATGCCGATCACCATCGTGGTTGTAATGATCTCACCCAGGAAAAGCACGCCGCCGATACCCGCTACAATCGGGATGACATAGGTGGTCATCACCGCCGGTGTGGCGCCGAAGCGTTTGATATTGTAGAAAGACAGCAGCAAGCCGAGGAAGGTGCCCACCACGGCTGAATAGAGCAAAACAATATATCCAGCCTCGTTCACCGCCCTGATATCGAAGCCGACGGCCAAGAGCGAAAGCGGCATCATAACCAACGCAGTGCTGAATATGCGGATGCTGCCCACCTCGTAGGCATCGTAGCCGCTCAGATACTTGCGCGCGTAAATGATCATCACCGAGCTGAAAATCATGCCGACGCTGACGAGCAAATAACCGGTCGGCACAGCTTGTGTCACATCTGGCAAGCCATCCTCGCCGCTGAGCGCCAGCAACATGGCGCCGCTCAAAGCCAGCGTAACACCGATGACCTTGCGCCGATTGAGCAGCTCGTCGGGCAGAATGAAATGTGCCATCAAGATGGTCAGCGCCGGACCAGTAGCTAGTAAAAGCGACGCGACGCCACTCGACTGATATTGCAGGGACGTGACGACGCAGGTCATGGGCACGGCTGTGCCAAAGACGCCCAAAAGGCCGGCGCGCTTCCACAATTCCCGATCCCGCGGCAGCCGGCGGCCGCTAGCCAAGCGGTAAACCAGCAAACACATCAAGCTGGAGATAATCATGCGCAAGCCGATATAGGTGGTTGGGTCATACTGCCCCACGCTGAAACGCGAGGCAACCAGCGAAGAACCGAAGAAGAGACCAAGCAGGATGACGTATGGCAACGCTTTGATATTCAAATTAGGAGACTCGCTTTGCTAGTGCAAATAGCGGGCAGTATACATCAGCGACGGGAATATGTAATGCGCAGAAATGGCGCCAGCTTGGCCCACGATGCCTGTTCGCTGGAAATGTCAGATGGCGCGTGAGTCGGTCGGCTGTGCTCCCCCAGCCGAGACCTGCCGCCTCACGTTAGAGACGCCGGCGCGGCGCCGCATACTCCTCAGGCGTACCCATCTCGTCCATCCAGCGGACGAACTTCGCATGCATCATTTCACAAATCTCCGGCCGCTCAGTCGCCAGATTGTGCTGATGACCGTAGTCATTAACCGCGTCGTATAATTCAATCCGGTCACCTTCCAGGCCATAGAGGAAATCCCATTCGCCATCGCTTATCGCGCTGGGAGAGACTTCGATGACGACGCGCTCGCTATCATCGACGATGAGCGTGGTATTGCCGGCGACATCGGCCAGGGACTGTGAGGTCACTACGATATCATGCAGGCGGTCGACTTCGCCGCGGGCCAGCGGCAGCAGCGATTTCGCCTGCACGCGCGAGGGCTGCTCGATGCCGGCCAGCTCCAGCATGGTCGGCATCATATCGGGGATGCTGACAATGCCGGAAACGCGTTGGTGCTCGTAACCGGGGATCTTGGCGAATAGCGGCACATGCGATAACTCGTTATGCGTAGGGCACCAGTAAGAAATCGCGCCCTGCTTGAAGCGCGCCATCGCCTCCATCACCGGGATTGTATTGTCCGGCCAGCGGAAACGGCGCTTGCCGAAGATGCCGAATTCGCCGAAATAAAAGCCGTGATCGGAGACGAAGAGGATGGCGGTGTCGTCGTAGATGCCGAGCGTCTTCAGCCGGTCGACCAGTGCGCCGAACCAGCGATCGACCATGGTGATTTCGCCCATATAGGTGGCTCTGGCAACCTCCATGTCACGTTCGCTATAACCTGCGTCTTGCCAATCCCAATAAGCCGGGTAGACTTGCTCGCCTTGATAATCCGGCAGATAAGGTTTGACGTAGTGCGCCGGTGGATCCCAAGGTTCATGCGGGTCCCAGGCATCGATAAGGAGAAAGAACTGTTCTTCATAGTGCCGCTCGACCCAGTCCATCGCCGTCTTAAAGGTTTGCGGCGCAAAGCGGTCGTCTTCTTCTTTCCACAAGCTGGTGACGTCGTCGCGTCCGGAGGCTTCGCGCTGGCCGCGGATCCAAATGAAGTCAGTAAAGCCGCGGTCGTAGCCGTAGCCGTTACGGATGAGGAAGGGTGTATCGCCCACACCCATCGTCGTGTAGCCGGCTTTTGTCATCAGATCCGCCAGCGTGATCTCTTCTTGTGGCAGCGGTCCCCAGGTCAAATAGGTGAAAGTGAAGCGTCCGGTGGCGATATCGGCGCGCGCCGGAATGGTGGGGAAAGACGCCGCCCGGCAGTCTTCAAAGACGATGGCTTCTTCGGCGAATTGAGTGAGATTGGGCGCGATGACCTGGGTGTTGCCGTAAGTTGGCAGATAGTCGGCTCGCAGGGTATCAGTGACGACGCAGATGATGTTCATGTGTGTGTTCTCTCCCGGGTTGACTTGCCGTATTCATTTTCGCTTTCGTTCATACAGTTTGAAACATGTAGGGGCGATCCGGTGGATCGCCCAAAAACTCTACGCTCCACATGCGGGCGACCCACTGGGTCGCCCCTACAAACTTCGCCAATTGTGCAAGATTGGCCGGAAAACACTTTTTGAGTCCTCCGTGGTCAATGAGTGGCTACCCCTTCACCGCGCCGGACGCCAACCCGCGGATCAGGTACTTCTGGAAGAAGATGATCACAACCAGAATCGGCAGCGTGGTTGAGACAGAAGCGGCAGCCGCGAGCGTGACATGACCGGGATCTTCACCGCCGGTGAATTGCGCGATGCCGACCGGCAGCGTCCAGTTGATCTGCGTCAGGATGCGCGCCAGTAAGAAGTCGTTGTAAGCCAACAGCAAGGTGAACAAGCCGGTGGTGATGATGCCGGGCCACATGATGGGCACGATCACTGAAATGAAGGAACGCAGCCGACTGGCGCCATCAATCATCGCCGCCTCTTCGATTTCTCGTGGGATCTCCATGAAGAAGCTGCGCAGCATCCAAATGGTGAAGGGCTGATTGGTTGCCACCAAACAGAGAATCAGCAGGATATGGGTATCGTACAAGCCGGAAAGCTGCCCCAGGTAATAGAAGGGCAGCACCAGCGCCAGGCTCGGCAGTGAGCGAAAAGCCAGCGCGATCACCAGAATATAGACCGAAACAACATGTCGATAGCGCGCCAGCCCATAGCCCGCCAGCGCACCGATAGTCAGTGAGACGCAGAGGGTGCCCATCGTCACAATCACGCTGTTGATCAAATAGTCGTAGAACTCTGCCGTATTGATGATCTCCGGCAAGATCAGCGCGACGGCGACCCCGGCGAAGATGCAGCCGATGTAAACGACCGAATTGGGCGCGGGGATGCGGTTGGCGGAAAGCCCGATCACCACCAGGACGAAGAAGATGAGGATCAGCGCCAAGCCATAGGGCGCAAAGTCTTCCGGCGGTATATTCAGCCAGAGGTCAGCATAATTCTCGCCTGTCGGGCTAAAGACGTAGCGCGGTATTCTGGCGTTGGCGTCCTTCGGCAGTTTGACCGAGTTCATGATTGTCCAGGTGAAGGGCAGGAGGTTGTATATCGTGAACAGCGCCAGCGCGATATAGATTATGATTCTCGCAATAGGGTTGTCCGTCCGTGTCATGAGCTTTCCTCCACCTGGTCGCGATAGGTTAACACGAGAAATGGAATCAAGACGACGAAGATGCCGAGCACGGTGAGGACGCTCATGGCATTGGCTTTGCCCAATCGGCCAAAACTGAGCGCGACTTGAAAGTTGTAATACATGATCGTTTCTGCATCGTATATCGGATTCTGCTGCGTCAGGACAAAGACACTGTCGAATTCGCGGTAGGTATCCATGATCGAGATCAAACCGATGAAGACAAAAAGCGAGCGCAGATGCGGAAGGGCGACATGCCAGAGCTGTTGAAACCAGCTCGCGCCGTCAACGCGCGCCGCCTCCAGCGATTCTTGCGGCAGTGTCTGCAAGCCGGCGAAGAGCACGATCATGACGAAGGGCGTCGACTTCCAGAGGCTGTGGAAGATGATCAGCAGGGGCACCGTGGTGCTACTCATGAACAAGCGATAATCGAAGAGTTGCTGCATCCAATACCAGTAGGGTCCGCCGCGATCGAACATATCACGGAAGATTAGCGTGCCGACGACCGGGGTCATGACAAAAGGCACGAGCGCGGCGGCGATGAAAACGCCGCGAATGCGTCTGATCTGATCAAGAAGCAAGGCAAACATCAAGCCAAAGAGGATGCGAAGTGGCACGGCGACGGCGGTGAAGAGCAGCGTGAATTCCAGCGAATCCCAAAACTCAGGATCGTTCAGTACTTCCTCGTAATTTCGCAGGCCGATCCACAAAGGTTCGTCCAAATTGCGGAAGGTGATGAAATGCAAGCCGAGTACGATCGATGCGAGCAAGGGGACGGTCATAAGCGCCAGCATAATGAAGATGCTGGGACCGACAAAGAAAGTAAAGGTTCCTCTTTTCATAAGCGACTCTCCTGGTTCTATTGCGCGGTGACCGCTTCGATCATTTCTAGCGCGGCAGCGATGACTGCCTCCGGCCGCTGGCGGAAGACGGCGTGTCCCGCTTCGACCGGTATGACCTTCCCGCGCGTGGACAAGCGCGCTTGCTGATATTGCATGGCGCGCCACATCTGCGCCAGATCATACTGATAGGGTTGGCCAGAAAACCAAAAGGGGACAGCCGCCGGCTGACCCCTACGAAGAGCGCATAAACTGTAGGAGCGAACCGGTGGTTCGCCCAACAGGCCCGTACCCTTGTGGCAAGCCAGCAAGGGCGCGAGACCTTGATGCTAGCTAACCCTCGATGAATCCCTGAGCGGTCGCTTCGGCTGTGTAGGCATCGGCGGCGGCGTCCAGCAATTCCGCGGTGGACATTTCGCCGGTGACGATCTGCGGCAGCCATTGACCCAGAACCGGGTTCAAAACGGCGCCAATAGCTGGTGCTTCCGAGCCTAAGACGCCACCCCGGATGGTTTCAAAGACAGCTTCCAGATAGCGCGCATCGGCTTGTGCGGCGACTTCGCTGCGGCTGATGACACCAACAGCGGAACCGCGTACCTGGCTCTCCGTATCCATTGCTTCCATGATAACCTGGAAGACCAGATCGGGATCGTCATCGATATTCGCCGGGATGCCCAAGCCTGCGCCCGTGCCACCGGTTGACGCATATAGCCCATCCTCGGTCGCTCTGGGAGCAGGTGCAAAGTTAATGCCACCGACATAATCGGAGAAGTCCGGATCGTCCATAGAGGCGGCGCGGCTGGCCCAGGTGAAAGCCATCGCCAGCTCACCGGTAGCGATACCGATTTGGCTGTCGTCGATGCTATAGGTCAAACCTTCTGCGCCCATGCAAGCATCGACAATTTCGACCATCTTCTCCAACGCCATGACGCCTTCTTCGCTGTTGAAGGCGGGCGTATTGTCGTCATTGAGTGACTTGCCACCAAAGCCGAGCAGCATATTTTTGAACTCGCTGCGCCAGGCCCAGCCGGCATGAAGCTGAATGGTGAAGGGAAGAACGGTGCTTTCTTCCGCATGCAGTACGCCGCAAGCGGCGATGACATCGTCCCAGGTTTCGGGGACCTCGACACCATGTTTCTCAAGCAAGTCGGGGCGATAGAAGAGGTGGCGGGTATTCAGCTCCATCGGCAAGCCGTAGAGAATGCCGTCCACCGTCATATCTTCCAGGCCGGAAATGTCAGAGATATTGTAGGCTTCCTGGTATTTTTCGACCAAGTCGTTGAGCGGCATCATCCAGCCTTCGTGAACGTAGGACTCGACATCGCCCTCTGTCACCATGATGATGTCGTAAGGTGATGTGCCGCCGGTGCCCAGCGCCAGGCGAAGCTGATCATGCGCCGCGCCGGAATCCAGCAATTGCGTATTCACATCAATGTTGTCAACGGCATTGCAGGCTGAGAGTTCATCGGCGTAGAAATCAATGATGGGATAGGTCCAGCCGATCATATTGATCGTCGCGGATGTTTCCGGCGCTTCGAGCATACAACTGCCCATATCCTGGGCGGCGACCGGGAGCACAAGAACCAGTACAGCGAGCAAAAGAACTAGTCTCTTCATGGAGCTTCTCCTTCTATCGTAACTTGTGGAAATCTGGTGAAAAAAGGGTGCGGCCGATGCAAGGGCCAACACCTATACGTGAGTATATCGTGAGCGCGCGTAAAATCCAAGCTGCCGCTGCGATTGCGGGACTGGCAGGGCGTCGGGCGCTTGGGCATAATCGTGCCACGCCAATGCGCGCGGCAGTGGCTGCGTCAACAGCGGCACGAGGTGACAATGTTCACGGCAGGCCTATTTTGCAGAGAATCCAAGGCAAAAGTGTTGGCGCAACGGAAAGGACGATCGAAATGACGGGTAAGGTTGTAGGGGTTGGTGTCATCGGCACCGGCATGATCGGGACGGTGCACGCCGAAAATCTGGCGCGGCGCACGATGAATGCTACGGTGGTCGCCGTCATGGATATCGACAGCGAACGCGCGAAAACAGTGGCAACTTCCTGTGGCGCACGCGCCTATACCGGCGCCGCCGCTTTGATTGCCGATCCAATGGTGGACGCGGTGCTGATCGCCTCTCCGGATCACACCCACGCCGGTTTGACCGTCGCCTGCATCGAAGCGGGCAAGCCGGTGCTCTGCGAAAAGCCGATGGCGACTGCCGTTGCTGATGCCGAGCGCGTGATTCGCGCCGAGCTGTCGGCGGGACGCCGCCTCGTGCATGTCGGTTTCATGCGCATCTATGACCGTACCCACGTCGACGTCTATGACCAGCTGCGGCGCGGTGATATCGGGCGCGCGCTGCGATTCCGTGGCACGCACATGAATCCCAATCGCGGCATGATTACGATTGAAAACGCGATCGTCAATTCGCTCATCCACGATATTCACTCGGCGCGCTGGATCATGGAGTCCGAAATCAGCAGTGTCTACGTGCAGTGGGTACCGTCAAAGGCGGATCAGCCACGGAGCGCGCGTTTCGCGATTGTGCAGATGGCATTCGAAGATGGCGCAGTTGGCACGATGGATTGGAGCGGTGATTCCGGTTATGGTTACGAGGTGATGGTGGAAATCAGCGGCGAGACAGGGACAGTAGGAACGACGAGCCATACCAGCCCGATTCTGCGGCAAGGCAGCACGATCTCGCAAGCGGTGACAACGAACTGGCCGGAGCGTTTCAGCGGCGCCTACATCGACGAGGCGCAAATCTGGATTAATTCGATACTCAACGAGCGGCCCACCGGTCCCTCGGCGTGGGATGGTTATATGTCCCTGGTCGTCGCCGATGCCTGCATCCGTTCAACGGAGACCGGTCAGCCGGAGCGACCAATTAGGATGGAGCGTCCGGCGCTCTATTGAGCGAGGGAATGACGATGGGTATTGACCATGACATAAAAAGCATCATCGCGGAGATCGACGAGCGCGGCTTTTGCATCATTCCATCGGTGATAACGCAACAGAAGGCGGACGCGGCGCGCATCGTTCTCGAACGGCTGCTGGATGAAGAAGCCACCGATGTCACTCGCGCCGCCAAGACACAGCGCGTGGGCGGCATCGCCTACAAGCACCCGATCTTTGTCGAACTTATGGCGCATCCGTTGATTGTGGCGCTCTGGAAAGCCTACCTCAAGGACGAGGATATTATCTGCTGCACCTGGTCCGCCTACACGGCTTATCCCGGCTTCGACAAGTACGGCTGGCACCCGGATTATCCGTATTGGTGGATCAACCAGCCCTGGCCGCTCGACCAGGTTTGCGGGCAGACGATATGGCTGCTGGATGATTTTACCGAGGAGAATGGCGGCACCGGTATCTTGCCGCATACGCATCGCAAGGGTCATCCGCCAGCGCCAGAAATGACAAATCAAGCGCAGGCGGATGCGGAAATCCTGACCGGCGCGCGTGGCAGCGTCATGGTATTCCACGGCGCCACCTGGCACAGCGCCAGACCGAATCGAACGAATAAGGCGCGCAGCGCTTTGCTGGGCATGTATATGCGGCCATTTTTCGTGACTCAGGAAGATATGGGCGCGCAACTGGCCAAGCTGGATAATCCATCGGAGATCGTGCAGCAGCTAATGGGGGCGAAGCGGCATCAGCCGAGCATTATCGGCGGCTAGCACGGCAAAGGCGCTACAGGCCGTGGAAATCTCGATACCACTCCCAGGTCCGATGCAACCCGTCCTGAATAGTGATCGACGGCGCGAAACCAAGCAGTTCGCGGGCCTTCGTGTTATCGCAGTAGGTAATTGGCGGGTCGCTCAGGGGCGTGGGTACGGATACAGTATTGATAGATTCGCCGGCATATTCCTCAATGAGTTCGACAAAGTCCGTGAGCGATATCGGCGCGCCACAGCCCAAATTGATGATCTCGAAGCCGAGCGGCTGGTCAAGCGCCGTCAGAACGCCCTTTACCGTATCGGCGATATAGGTCCAGTCGCGATGAATATCGCCATTGTTGAATAGCCTGATCTGCTCGCCGGTCTGCGTCGCCTCTAGCAAGCGCCAGGGCATCATATCCGGGCGCCCGGCCGGACCGTAAACGTTGAAGAAGCGCAGCGCCGTAATGTTCATGCCGAAGAGGTTGGTGTAGGTATGCGCCAGCAGCTCGGCGGCGCGTTTGCTGGCGGGGTAGGCGGCCAAGGGACGATCGGCCGTGTCGGACTCGACGAAGGGTAGAACCTCCGTCTTGCCATAGACAGACGATGTGGATGCGAGCACGAACTGTTCGATGTCCGCCGCTTTGGCCGCCTCAAGCAAGTTCAGCGTGCCGGTCAGATTGACATCCAAGTAAAGGCGCGGCTGCCGCACACTCTCGCGCACGCCAGCCATCGCCGCCAGGTGCGCCACATGCGTGATGCACTGTTCGGCAAAGAGGCTTTCCACCAGCGCGACATCGCGGATATCGCCTTCGATCATCACGCAGTTGTCGTAGTCGCGGAGTTGCTTAGCGTTGCGCTGTTTGATCATCGGGTCGTAATAGTCGTTAAAGTTGTCGATGACGACCACGCGACCACCGCGGCGCAGGAGTTCTAAGGCGACATGACTGCCGATGAATCCGGCGCCGCCTGTGACAAGGTAGGTCATTTTGCTGTCCCGTTTTGTACTCTATCGAAGCATGCTCGCGCATTCGAAGTGAGATTTGTAGCCTGAGACTAATACAGTTTGTGTACCTTCATTCCTCAGACGCCACCTCTAGCAGAATCGACTCCAAGTCCGCATAAGACTCAATCCGCACTAACCGATTCCTTCCAGTCACAGATCCCGGCGGATCGAGTTTGTATTTGCTGATTTGCCCGCGCATCTCCAAAATCGCAATCCGTTCAGGAAGGCGCGTGGTTTCCAGCGCCAACTGAGCGTGCCGTAGCGCGATGTGTGCCCGCTCCGCCCGTGTCGGCTCCGGCGGACTGATACCGGTCGCGAGATAGGTCGCGATCTGCCGGAATATCCAGGGCCGGCCAAGCGCCGCCCGGCCGACCATGACGGCATCACAGCCGGTCTGCTCCAGCATCCGCCGGGCATCTTCGCCCGAATGGATGTCGCCGTTGCCCATGATTGGCATGTCGCGCACCTTTTCTTTGACCGCCGCGATCACATCCCAATCGGCCGCGCCGCCGTGACCTTGCCCGGCGAAACGGGCGTGCACCGCCACTGCCTGCGCGCCCACTTGCTCCGCCGCTACAGCGAAGGGCACAGCCGTGACGAAACCGTCCTCAAAACCGCTGCGCACTTTGACTGTGACCGGCACATCGACCGCTTTGACGACCGCCTCGACCACCGCCGTTGCCGCCTTCACATCGCGCAGCAGGGCGGCGCCTCCACCTTTCTTGGCGATCTTCGGCACCCAGCAACCCATATTGATATCGACGATATCAGCGCCATGATCCACCACGACGCGCGCTGCCTCGGCGACAGTCTGCGGGTCGACGCCGAAAAGCTGGACGGCGATCGGGCTTTCGCTCGCGCGCCAGTCAAAGCGCTGCAGCGCCCGTGCCCGCGAATTCTTGACGATATTGCTGCTGATCAGCTCGGTGCAGACCAGACCACAGTCACCCAGTTCACGGCACAAGCTGCGCAGCGCATAATTGGTATGCCCGGCCATCGGCGCCAGCGTCAGCGGCGTATCGATGAGCATTTGCCCGATTTGCAGGGGCTTGAGGGCGGTTGTCGGTGTAGCGAACATCATAGAATTCTTTTTGCCATAGCGGGCATAGATAAAGGCAAGCTCCGGGAAACATCTCGCTGTACTCGGTGGTTAAAGGATTTCTCCCGCCATGAAGCGAAGGGTATCGACCGAGAAGGCAGTGATGTTCAAGGTCGTGATCGGGCATTCGCGCCAAAGCTGCAGCCGGTCGCGGATTCGCGCTTTGGAGCCGACCAGCGCAACGGCATCGACCAGCTCATCGGGCACAGCCATGATCGCCTCGCCCGTTTGACCTTGCAGGTAGTGTTCCTGGATGGCGTCCGCCGCCTCTTCAAAACCGAAGCGGCCAGCCAGATCATAGTAAAAGTTCTTTCCCTTGGCGCCCATGCCGCCAATATAGAGCGCCAGCAGCGGCCTAATCTGGTTGTAAGCCAGCTCCAGATCGTCTTCGAGCACGACGGTGACCGATGGCGCGATATCGAAATCCGCGAGGCTCTTGCCCGTACCCGCTTTGGCAAGGCCCGCATCGACCGACGCCTGATACGCGTCCTGGTAGTGCGCCGGCGAGAAAAAGATGGGCAGCCAGCCATCAGCAATCTCGGCGGCCAGCTTGACATTCTTGGGTCCGATCGCCGCCAGATAAATCGGCATGTCGGCGCGACCACGGATGATGCTCTTCAGCGGCTTGCCCAAGCCGGTGGCATCGTCCTCATGGTATGGGATCTGATAATGCGCGCCTTCGTGCGCCAGCGGCGCCTCCCGCGCCAGGATCTGCCGGACGATCGATACGTATTCGCGGGTTTTGCCCAGCGGCTTGCCGTATGGTCGTCCGTGCCAGCCTTCGACTACCTGCGGACCGGACAAGCCCAGCCCCAGCAGAAATCGCCCGCCCGAAAGCTGATCGAGCGTGATGGCAGTCATGGCAGTCATCGCCGGACTGCGCGCCGGCATCTGCATGATGCCGCTGCCCAGCTTGATGTTGCGGGTCAGCGCGCCAATCCAGGCCAGCGGCGTGATGCAATCCGAGCCGTAGGCTTCCGCCGTCCAGACCGCGTGATACCCCAGCCGATCGGCTTCCAGGATCAGGTCCAGCGGCAGATCAATCCGCGCGCCCGAATAGCCGATGTTCAATCCCAGTCGCATGCAGGTCCTCCGTGGGTGCAAATGCCCAGCAGTTTCGCATAGGCCGTGAGCGCGCACAAGCGACGATTATACGCTTTACTTTGACTTATCAACATGTTGCGGCTAATATCCTCATTTGACTTACCGCCTCTAACAAGAAGAGAAAACCGGATGAATGGAAACGAACTGATACAAGCGCTCCGCGCCGGAAAGCGTGTTTATGGCACGGCGATTTACTCGCCTTCGCCGATCTGGCCTCGCGTGGTACAGAACCTGGATCTCGACATGGTGTTCATCGACACGGAGCATTCGCCGCAGGACCGCAACATGATTTCCTGGATGTGCAATGCCTTTGCGGCGCTTAATCTGGCGCCGGTTGTGCGTATCCCGGAGCCGGATCCGTATCTGGCGCAGATGATAGTGGACGGTGGCGCCCACGGCATCATCGCCCCCTACGTCGAATCGCCCGAGCAGGTCAAGACGCTCGGCGGCGCCGTCAAGTTCGGCCCGCTCAAGGGCGATAAGCTGCGCGCAGCGCTGGACGGCGAGGCCGAACTCGAGCCTGAGCTGGCCGATTATCTGGCGCAACGCAACGCCAACAAGGCGCTCTTCATCAATATCGAAAGCGTACCGGCGCTGGAATGCCTTGATGAGATCCTTCGCTCACCATACATCGACTGTGTCTTGGTTGGTCCGCACGATTTGTCTTGCAGCCTCGGTCTGCCGGAACAATACGATCATCCGGTTTTCGATGCCGCAATCCGCGAGATCATCAACAAATCGCGCGCAGCCGGCGTCGGCATCGGCATCCATCACAATTTCACCCACCACGAAATCGAGTGGATCAAAGCCGGCGCGAATTTGGTGATGCACAGCTCTGACATCTCCTCTTTTAATCGTGCGCTGACCGCTGAGTTCAAGCTCATCCGCGAAGAAACAGACGATGTCGGACAGATCGTCGACGAGAACGTCCACTTCTAGGTCCGTTCATCCATGGGGGCAGACTTTACTATGTACAGAATCTGGTTTGAATCAACAGTGCCGGATGAATATCGGTACATGTTTGAGGATATCGCTGAAGGTATCAGCCCGGGTGAACAGCTCAAGAGGGACCCGTATCACCGCTTGGATCTGGCGCATGGGGTCATAGCGGGAGGACGCGACTACGATGCGGCCGCGCTGGACCGCGCGCCCAATCTGCTGATCATCGCGCGCACCGGCGTTGGATACGACACGATTGATGTTCCCGCCGCCACCGCTCGCGATATCGCCGTGATCAATGCGCCGGACGCGCCGACCATTTCAACCGCCGAACTAGCGGTCACGCTGATGATGACGGTGGCGCGCAGCATCAAGCGGGTCGAAAACGAGCTCAATCGCATGCTGGACAGCGGCGTTCGGAAGAATATCTGGGGCGAGTACGTTGCGTTTGAGATGCACAGCACGCAACTAGGCATCGTCGGTTTGGGGCGGATCGGCGGCCACGTCAGCGGCATCGCCAACGCCATCGGCATGAAAGTAGTCGCCTACGATCAATACATTGCGGATGAGCGCTTTGCTAAGCTGGGCGTGGAGAAGGCGAATTCGATGGCAGAGCTGCTGGGCGGATCGGACTTCGTCTCCCTGCACTTGCCTCTCAATGAGGAAACGCACAAGCTGATGAACGCCGAGCGCTTTGCGCAGATGAAGCCGGGCGCGGTTTTCATCAATGCAGCGCGTGGCGGGCACGTCGATGAAGAAGCGCTTACCGCTGCCCTCGACAGTGGGCATCTGTTCGGGGCCGGCTTGGATGTGACCGATCCGGAACCGCCCTTAGCAGGCAATCCGTTGTTTGGTCGCGATAACGTCGTGATCACGCCACATATAGCCAGCGCCACCGTCGCCGGTCGGCCGCGGCTCTTCATCCATGCGATGGAGCAAGTCGTGCAGGTACTGCGCGGCGAACGTCCACCGCATCTGATCAATCCCGAGGTTTGGGACGCGGTTCAAGCGCGCTGGGAAGCGGGGCGCTAGCTTCTCCAACCCCACCCGCCGTCCCCGCCCCAAAGCATCAGGGCGGGACAACACGCTATCTGCACTTATCGCTTTCCCTGGCACAGGGAGGTCAACCATGCCGCCTTTCGAAAGCAACCTGGTTTCTGCTGACTACGATGTGCTGGCGCCCGATGGCTCCGAGATTCGCCTGCTGCACAGCCTGGAAGGCGCGAGCGTGGCGCATTGCGCGCTGCCGGTGGGCGCGGTCTCTATCCCGGTGCGGCACCGCACGGTCGAAGAAGTCTGGTTTTTCCTGGCAGGGCGAGGGCAGGTCTGGCGCAAGCAGGGTGAGCGGGACGAGGTGCTGGATGTTGGCCAGGGCGTCAGCCTGACGATTCCGCTGAGTACGCAGTTTCAGTTTCGCAATACCGGCGATGTGCCGCTGGAGTTTATCATCGCGACGACTCCGCCCTGGCCCGGCGAGCATGAGGCGGTGGTGCTGAATGTCGGGTGTTGGGAGATCTAAATGTCTACCAGGCCAATAACTTTGGCGACAGCAAGCAAATCCACTGTGTCCGAGAATCAGGGTAGCTCTGCCGCGACTTCACTTTGCGTCAGCGGCATCCTTTAGCAATCGGTAAATCTTCTCCTGAAGTGCCGTCGTAGCTTTGACGAATTCGTTGTCACGTATCTGATTCTCTTCGACTGAAATAGCAGGATCAAAGGCATGAACGCAGTTGGCAAAGTCATTAATCTGCGATTCCAGTTCTCGGTTGTTCATCGCACGCGCTATGGCATGCATCTCAACTATAGCGCCGTCGAACGTTACGTATGTAAGGGCCATTTCATCAAGTGTGAATATCTTCGGTTTGTCCTCAGTCTTATCGGGGCTTTCTCCAACCGCATGGGACATAAATGAGAACTTTTTGCTGTAAATTGAGAGACTCAAATACGCGCCTCTGACAAGATCTAGTATCCTGTTAAGGTGTGCTATCTCTTGATTCAGACTAACGGACAAGCGGTTGACCCGATGGTCAAGATTCGCAGTCAATTCGGCAAGCCTCTTTGTCTCTGAATTCTGAATAGAGGTCTTGTGAATGTTCCACGCGAGCGCGCCTATGTTCACAAGTATCGCGATCAACGCGATTATGAATCCGATTGTTTGTCCGTCCATCGACAACGCCTCGTCCATTCTTGACGACTACCCCCGCCTCTCACCAACCACATCAAGAAACTTGATCGTCGCCTGAATCCCATTGGTGAAGTTCTGCAGGTAGATATTCTCGTTCGGACCATGAGCGCGGCCGCTCTTTAAGCCATAACTCATGATCACGACCTCGTCCGCCACTTTGGCGCATTCGACGCAGATTGGCACGCTGCCGCCCGAGCGCTCAAATATCGGTTCGACGCCCCAGGCGTAGGTGTACGCTTCGGCAGCCGCCCGCATCGCCACGCCATCCACATCAAGCAGCACCGCCTCGGCGCCGGGTTCGCTGGGACGCAGATCAAGCGTGACCGTCTCAGGCGCGATGTTCTTGATATGATCCGTCACGCACTTAAGCACGCGAGCGGGGTCCTGATTTGGCACCAGCCGGCAGGTGATCTTGGCGAAGGCGCGCGCCGGCAGCACCGTCTTCATACCCGCGCCGGTATAGCCACCCTGGATGCCATTGATCTCAAGCGTGGGACGGGCGCCCAGGCGCTCCGGCAATATGTACTCGGATTCACCCCAGACAGCCGGCGCATTGACCACATCGTCCCATTCCGCTTGCAGAAAAGGTTCAACCTTTTCCAGCCGGGCGCGGTCTTTCGGCGTCACATCAGCGACGTCATCGTAAAAGCCGGGCACGGTCACCGTCCCGTTTTCGTCATGCAGCTGCGCCACAATTTCCGTTAGGGCCTGTATCGGATTGTGCACCGAACCGCCCCAATGCCCGCTGTGCAGATCACTGACCGGCGCTTGAACATGTAATTCGAGAGCCGCGATACCGCGCAAGCCGTAAGTGAGGCTCGGCTGATCCGGCGCCAGGATCGCGCCATCGGAGACCATGGCGATATCGGCCGCCAGTCGTTCCGGATGCGCCGCGATGAACGCATTGATATTCTCCGAGCCCGATTCTTCCTCGCCCTCCAGCACGACCTTGATGTTGACCGCCGGCTTCTCGTCGCTGGCCAGCCAGGATTCCACCGCCTTCAAGTTCGCCATCACGTGCAGCTTGCTGTCGACGGCGCCGCGGCAGTACAAGCGCCCGTCTTTGATGGTCGGTTCGAAGGGTTCTGTCAGCCAGCCATCGGCGACTTCGGCCGGCTGAACATCATAGTGGCAATAGATCAGCACGGTCGGCGCGTCTTGGCCGGCGTCATCCCATTCACCCAGCACCAAGGGACAGCGTCCCTCGGGCATCAGGATCACATCGGCGCGTTTCATGCCGATACGCAGCATCATCGCCTTGAGCCATTCGGCGGCGTCCGCCACATCGTCGGCGTGCTGCGGCTGCGTGCTGATCGTGCGAATGCGCAGCAGTGTCTGATACTCGTCGAGGAAGCGTTCTTGGTTTGCCTTTGCGTAGTCGTATGGGGTGCTCATCATTTGGCCCGCTTTCTTCTGTTATCTCGATATATGGCTCGCATGATACACGATGCGAAAGGGGATGCGTATCCAATAAGTAACGGAACTGGTATTGTCCGCCTTTGTGTGAGAGGATAATGGGTTGCACATTCAAAACGTTGGAGAAAACACAACAGCATATGTTATTTCAAGATCTGCAGTTGAATCGCTCAATGCTCGATGTCGTCGATAAAGTGGGATACACCACGCCGACACCGATACAAGAACAGACCATACCGCATATCCTGCAAGGACGGGATATTATTGGTTGCGCCCAAACCGGCACCGGTAAGACGGCCGCCTTTGTATTGCCCATTGTTCAATTGCTTCAGGAGAATCGCACCAAGCGGCATATCCGCGTTCTGGTGTTGGCGCCGACCCGCGAACTGGCGGCGCAAATCGATGAAGAGTTTGGCAAATTCACGCGGGGCAGCTCGCTCAGGCATGCGGTAGTATTTGGCGGCGTCGGTCAGCAGCCACAAGTCAATGCGCTGCGGCGAGGCATCGATATTCTGGTGGCGACGCCGGGACGTTTGCTCGATCTCATAAACCAGGGCTATATCGATCTGAAACAGGTTAAAATCTTTGTCTTGGACGAAGCCGACCGCATGCTCGATATGGGCTTTATCTACGATGTCAAGCGCATCATCAGATGCGTTCCCAAAAAGCGCCAGACCTTGCTGTTTTCGGCGACGATGCCACAGACGATTCAAGACTTGAGCAAGAAAATCTTGCTGAATCCGGTAAATGCTGAAGCGAACCCGGAAGCGGCTACTGTCGAGAAGATCGATCAATCAGTCTATTTTGTAGAAGGTGGCGAGAAACGGGCGCTGCTCAAACATATCTTGCGAGATTCCGCCTCCGAACGCGTATTGGTATTTACCCGCACCAAACATCGCGCCAACAACCTCGCCAAGCAATTGAACGCCGCGCGCATTCCGGCTGAGGCGATCCACGGCAACAAATCACAAACTGCGCGGACCCGCGCCCTTGCGAAATTCAAGTCCGGGCAAACACCGGTCTTGGTCGCAACCGATATCGCCGCTCGCGGCTTGGATATCGAGGCAGTGACCCATGTGATCAACTTTGACCTGCCTAACATTCCGGAAAGCTATGTGCATCGGATTGGACGAACGGCGCGCGCAGGTGCATCCGGCATCGCGTGTTCCTTCTGTGAAGCCGATGAACGTAAATACTTGTACGGCATCGAAGAATTGATTCGTCAACCGATCCCGGTGGTGGCGGAGCATCCCTTTGCGTCTGCCATAGCCGCGCCACGGTCTCACTCTCCCGCGAAGAATCCGCCCCGTGCAAATCGGCGGCGGCGAGCCAAGCGCCCGCAGCGGGACTACTAGACTCACCACGACACGCACAGCCTTCGGGCTTTGATCTTGTTCTCCCTGCGGGCGAGACGCAGGCCGATATTGGCCGTCGCCATGTCCCGCCTGCATAGTGCGCAACCCCGCGCGGCGATCTACAGCCGGGCTGGTTTTGTGCGCTGTCTTGGCGCAACCCGCCATCAGGTGCGCCAAAGATTGATCGTGTCTGAGCGCGATTGACGGCGCATGAGCAATAATTAGCGACAGACTCGGCCCTCGTCGGGTAGACTTGTGGCGGCTATAGAGCGGGATATGAGCGCCATGCAGAAACCGAAAGTCGTAGTCATTGGATCGGGCAGTCTCTTCTTCGGTCGGCAAGCGATCTGGCAGATGGTGCAGTCGCCACATTTGAACCGCGGTACGCTGGCGCTGGTTGATAAAGATCCCCTGCGCATGGAGAAGATGGGCAGGCTGGCCGAGAAAGTCTCCGATGCGAAGGGCGTGGACCTGCGGATCGAAGTCGCCTCCGATTGGAAGGACGTTCTGCCCGGCGCCGACTTCGTCGTGCTCAGCTTCGCCGCCGATACCGTGCGCTATCGGGGACTCGACTGCGCGATCAGCGAGCGATACGGCCTGCGCATGTGCAGCGGTGATACGATCGGTCCTGGCGGCATCTTTCGCGGCATGCGCGAACTGCCCCTGATCATGGACTGCGTGTCAGATGTCGAACGCTTATGCCCGAATGCCTGGGTGATCAATTACATCAATCCGAGCGCGGTCAATGGCATGGCGATCGCCCGCTTCCAGCCGGCGGTCAAGAGCTTCGCCCTCTGCGATTCGCTGCATATGCCCCACATCAAGACCCGTTACGCGCAGCGAGCCGGGCTGATCACCGACGCATCGCAATGGAATGCCGATCTGGACGCCGATTTTGACCTGCGCATCGCCGGCGTCAATCACTTCACCTGGATGCTGAAAGCAGAATATCAGGGACGCGATCTGCAGCCACAGATTGCCGAGCGCCTGCGCCGCAGCGCCGCCTCCGCAGACAATGGCGCGGACAAGGGCGCCAAAGCAATCCATAACGACGCCATCGCCTGGCAGCTATACAACATCTTCGGCCGTATTCCGACCTGTGTGGCGCACACGAAGGAATACCTGCGCTTCTATCAGGGGCATGGCTCACTGTCCGAAGACATCCCGCCGCTCTCAATATGGGAGACCGAGCCGCGTTACGCTCGTCACGACGCCATGTGGCGGCAGGTCGACGAGTTCATCAGCGGCGCCACTCCCATTGGCGAATTCATGACGACTCTTGGTCCCGATCACGCCACCGATATCATCGAGAATATGGTCGGCGGGCTGGGTCAGGCCTTTTACATCAATACTTATAACCGTGGTGCTGTCAGCAACATGGCGGCTGATGCCTTTTTGGAATTGCTCTGTGATGTGGACATGGAGGGCCCGCGACCGCGACCTGCCGGGGAGATGCCGCGTGGTCTGCGTGGCATGACCGAACTTGTGTTGGATACGCACGAACTCACGGCGGAAGCGATCGTCAAGGCGGATTACTCGCTGCTGCGCCGAGCGCTGCTGACCGATCCGCTAAGCAATTCAGTGGCCGATGCCGACGCCATCTTGCGCGATCTGCTGGCTGCCGAGCGCGATGCCCTGCCCGATCATTGGTATGCAGGGACCGCCGTTGCCTTCTAGCCGCTCACGACAGCTGAACAGATTCGTGCTGGTCGTATGCGCCGAGTTGTTGCAAATAGAGATCATTTCACCATGCGCGTTGTCCGCCTGAGTTTGCTTGACAGCTGCAATCACAACTCTTATGATTGTGCGCGAAATTGTCCACTGACAACGATGAGGATGCACTGCCCATGAACGCGCCGCCCATCTTGCTGGCAGTTGATATCGGCGGCACCTTTACCGACATCGTCGCTTTTGATCTGCGGGATGGCAGCATCGCCGTCGAGAAACTCTTGACCTCTTATCCTGATCCGTCAAACGCCGTGTTGGACGGTGTGAGCAATCTGATACAGGGTGCCTGCTTTCCGGCCAGCGCAATCCGTTATGTCGTCCATGGCACGACTCTCATCACCAATACGCTGATCGAACGCACAGGCGCGCGCACCGCGTTGCTGGCGACCGCCGGCTTCCGCGATGCGGTCGAGATCGGCAACGAGGGACGCTACGATATGTACGACCTGGCGCTGAAGAAACCGGCGCCGCTGGCTGAACGGCGTCTGCGCTTTGATGTGCCGGAGCGGATGCTGGCCGATGGCCGCGTCTGGCTCAAGCCCGATGATGAATGCTTGCGCAACATCTGCGCGCAATTGCGTACGGAAGAGGTGGAAGCGGTCGCCATCTGCTTCCTGCACGCTTATACCAACCCGGCGCATGAATTGGTGGCGCTGCAGATCGTCCGCGCCGAGCTGCCGGAAATCGCCGTCTCCGTTTCCCATCAAGTGGCGCCCGGCATGCGTGAATACCCCCGCGCCTCGACCACCATTGCCAATGCCTTCGTGCAGCCCATCACGGAGCGTTACCTGGAGCGGGTTGCGTCCGGTTTGAAAGCAAGTGGCGTCGCAGCGCCTTTGAACATCATGCTCAGCAGCGGCGGCACAACGACTGTGGCGGCCGCGCGCGATTTTCCCGTGCGGCTGGTCGAGAGTGGTCCGGCCGGCGGAGCGCTGGCGGGCGTCCATTGGGGGCGGCTGCTGGGAGAGGCCGATGTACTCGCATTTGATATGGGCGGCACGACCGCCAAAGCGGCGCTGACACGGGCGGGCGAGTTGGCGATTAGCCACCAATCCGAGGTGGCGCATGTGCATCGCTTCAAGCGTGGCAGCGGTTTGCCCCTGATGGTGCCCATGATTGAGATGATCGAGATCGGCGCTGGTGGCGGCAGCATCGCCCATCTGAACGCACTCGGTCTTCCCGCGGTCGGTCCGCAGAGCGCCGGATCCGCGCCCGGTCCGGCGTCGTACGGCAAGGGCGGGACGCAGCCGACGGTCACCGATGCCGACTTGCTGCTGGGCTATCTCAATCCCGATTATTTCGCCGGCGGCGACATCAAGCTTGATACGGCGGCGGCACACGAGTCTTTCGGGGACCTGGCGGCGGCGCTGGATCTGCCGCTTGAGCGCATGGCTTGGGGTGTGCACCAACTGGTCAATGAAAATATGGCGGCGGCTGCCCGTGTCCACGCGGCGGAACGCGGGCTCGAGATTCGCCGTTATTGCATGGAGGCGACCGGTGGCGCCGGACCCGTCCACGCCTGTGGTGTGGCGCAGGGTTTGGGCATTCGCCGCATCATCATCCCGCCCTTGGCCGGCGTCGGTTCTGCATTCGGCTTCCTCACGGCGCCCATCGCCTTCGATTTCACCCGCAGTTACGTAGCCCGGCTGAGCGACCTGGATCTCAACGAGTTGAATAACATCCTTGCCGATTTGGAGCGCGAAGGCCGGCAGATCGTCGAAGCGGCGGGTGTGTCGGCTCAAGACATTATGGTCAGGCTCAATATCGATATGCGCTATGTCGGGCAAGGTTATGAGGTGCGCGTGCCCTTCGCGATGGAGCCGCTGACCGCTGCGCATGTCCGCGAAATGCAGCGCGGCTTTGAAGCCGAGTATCGCGCCTTCTATGGGCAACTGGCGGACGGCGTGCCGATTGAGGCGGTCAATTGGCGCGTGCTGATTAGTGGTCCGCGGCCACAAATCGAAAGCGCTGCCTTTGAAGAGTCGGCTACGTTGAATGACACGCCAGTCGCCTGCCGCAGCGTTCGCTTCGCGATCGACCAAGCGCCGCTGGAGACGCCGGTTTATCGCCGCGAGCAGCTTGGCAGGGATTGGTCGGCGGCAGGCCCCTTGATCATCGAGGAAGCGGCATCGACGACGGTGGTTGCACCTGGCTGGTCCGCCCGGGTTGCGGAGGGCGGTTGCCTGCTACTGACGCAGGAAAGCGCCGGAGAATACTTATGATGAAAGTGAGACGCCAGGTAAGCAACCCGCCTCTGAATTTCCCCCCAAGGCATTGAGAGAGGCACGGAGCGGCGTTGAAAATGGAGAACTGCCCATGATTGATCCCATCACATTGGAAGTGATCTGGAGTCGCCTGATCTCGGTGGTGGATGAGCAGGCGGCGGCGCTGATCCACTCCTCGTTCACCACGGTCGTGCGCGAGGCGGGCGATCTCTCCGCCGGTGTCTTCGACCGCGAGGGCAATATGGTCGCGCAATCTGTGACCGGCACTCCCGGCCACATCAACACGATGGCGAATTGCGTACGCAAGTTCATCGTGCCGCATCATCCCATCGACAGTCTCAACCCTGGCGACACGCTAATCACGAACGACCCCTGGGAAGCATCAGGTCACCTCTTCGACTTGACCATCGTCTCGCCGGTCTTCTATCGCGGGCGCGGCGTCGCTTATTTCGCCAGCACCTGCCACGCGGTCGATATCGGTGGCGCCACCATGGGCGGCGATGCCCGCTCCCTCTACGAAGAAGGGCTTGCCATCCCGCTGATGAAACTCTTCAAGGGCGGCCAACCCAATCACGAGCTTTTCGATATCATCCGCGCCAATGTGCGTGTGCCCGATCAAGTCATCGGCGATATCTACGCGCAGGAAGTCGGCAATCAGGTCGGCGCGCGCAAGTTGATCGAGATGCTGGAAGAATATGACCTGCCCGATATTGAGGCGGTTTCGGCGCTGATCCTCGATCGCACGGAAAAAGCAGTGCGAGACGCAATCCGTGTTCTGCCCGATGGAGCCTACCGCAACACGATCACGATTGATGGCTTTGATGAGCCGCTGACCATCGCCTGCGCGGTCACGATCGCCGGCGATGAACTGCTAGTAGACTACGCCAGCTCGTCGCCGCAAGTCGATCGCGGCATCAATGTCGTGCTGAATTACACCCACGCCTACACTACCTATACGCTGATGGCAGCCCTCGCGCCCGGCATCCCCAACAACGAAGGCGCCTTCCGTCCTATCGAGGTTCGCGCGCCGCTCGGCTCGATCCTCAACTGCCGCCGTCCCGCGCCGGTCAGCGCCCGTCATCTGATCGGCCATTTCGTCAGCCAGCCGCTGCTGACTGCGCTGGCAGAGGTCGTGCCGGAGAACGTGATCGCCAACGGCTCGGCTGGCTTGTGGAACACGATGATGGATGGCACGGATGAAAACGGCCGTGAATTCGCCTACATTTTTTTCTCCGCCGGCGGGATGGGCGCCGCCCACGATCGCGACGGCATGTCGGCGACTGCCTTTCCCAGCGGCATCATGGGCGTGCCGGTCGAAGCGATCGAAACAGCCGCGCCGCTGCTGATGCACCGCCGAGAACTGCGGCCAGACTCCGGCGGACCCGGTCGTTTCCGCGGCGGTCTGGGGCAAGTGATGGAAATGGAGATTATCACGGGCGCCCCCGCCAACCACTCCTGCATGTACGACCGTACCGGCAACCCGGCCGTGGGTCTCATGGGTGGGCAGCCGGGAGGGGCCGGCGAAGTGCGGCTCTCAAATGGCGTACAGCCGCATCCCAAGAGCCATTACGTCTTGCAGCCCGGGCAGCGCGTCACGCTGAAATTGCCCGGTGGCGGCGGCTACGGCGCGCCAATTGAACGTGATACGCAGCAGGTTCTGAACGATGTGCGGCAGGGTTACCTATCGTCGGCGGCAGCAGAACGGGACTACGCAGTTGTGGTCGATACCGATACCATGACCGTTGACGAATCGGCGACGGCGGCATTGCGAAAGGAGCGAAGCCAATGACAGCTGTAAACTACGACTTGATCGTTGTTGGCCTGGGCGCGATGGGCTCGGCCGCCCTTTATCAGGCGGCGAAGCGCGGCGCCTCGGTCCTCGGCATCGACCGCTTCGCGCCGCCACACAACATGGGCTCGAGCCACGGCGATACCCGCATCACCCGCAATGCCATCGGCGAAGGCGACATGTATATGCCCTTCATTCGACGGTCCAACGAGATTTGGCGTGAGCTGGAGTCGAAGAGCGGACGCACCCTGTTTCATCAGAGTGGCGGTCTCATCATTGCGCCCGATTCCGGCGGGGCGAGTTTCCACGTCAGCGGCGATTTTGTAGCCTTGTCCGCGAGTATGGCGGAGAAGTATGGCATCCCGTACGAAGTCCTCACCGCTGATGAAATACGGCGGCGCTTTCCTCTGCTGAAGCCGCGGCAAATCGACCGCGCCTACTACGAACCTGCTGCGGGTGTCCTGCGCCCGGAACGCTGCATTGAAACGCAACTTGACCTGGCGCGTGAAGCCGGCGCGACCATCCGCACAGGCGAACGCGTCACCGCTTATGAAGCGTGCGCTGATGGCGTGACCGTGACCAGCGAAGCCGGCGGCTACCAAGCGGACAAGCTGATTCTTTCGGCGGGCGCCTGGATCGTCGACCTCCTGCCGGAGGCATATCGCGGCGGCATCCGCGTCTGCCGGCAGTTGATCCATTGGTTTGAAGCGGAAGACCGCAGCGCCTTTGATCCGGAGCGCTTCCCCTTTGTCATCTGGATCGGCGATACGATGCAAGAATTCTGGTCCGTCTTTCCCGCGCCGCGCGATGGCATGGCGGGCGTCAAGCTCGTGACCGAGCAATACCACACGACGACCGAGCCCGATGCCGTCAGCCGCGCTGTGACGGCGGAGGAAGCCGCCGATATGTACCATCGCTTGACCGTGCCGCGGCTCAAGGGTTTGCGCGACAATCAAGTCCACGCCGAGGTCTGCTTGTATACCTTGACGTCCGACGAGCATTTTCTCATCGATTATCATCCCGCTTCGGAGCGGGTGGTCATCACTTCTCCCTGTTCCGGTCATGGCTTCAAGCACTCGGCGGCGGTCGGCCAGACGCTGACCCAAATGGCGCTGGACGGTGGCGCCGAGTTCGACATCTCGGCATTTAAGCTGGACCGCTTGAGCCAGTGAAACGTTCGCCACCGTCAGAATGCTGCAGGGGTGACCCAGTGAGTTGCCCGAAAATCGGAAATCAATGAAAACGTTTCCTCTCCCCCATGATTTGGCGAGAGGTTGGTGGAAGAGTTTAGAACTATGCGACTGGAAAATAAAACCGCAATCGTGACAGGCGGCGGCAATGGCATCGGCGCCGGCTGCGTCCGCCGCCTGGCGTCGGAGGGCGCAAATGTGGTCATCGCCGATATCGATGATGCCAGCGGCACGGCGCTCGCGGAGGAACTGGGCGATGCCGCGCTGTACGTCCACACTGACGTGTCACAGCGCGCTTCGGTTGAGGCGCTTTTCGACGCTGCAATAACTGCATTCGGCGCGGTGGATATCCTGGTCAACAACGCCGCTTTCGTGCACAAAGCGGGCGTCATTTCCAACTTCCTCGAATACAGTGATGAAGCCTGGCAGCGCACGCTCGGCGTCAATCTCAGCGGCCTGTTCTATTGCTCGCAGACGGCCGCGCGCTTAATGGCAAAACGCGGCGAAGGCGGCGTCATCGTTAATGTCAGCAGCGGTGGCGCCTCACGCGCCCATCGCCACATGTTTGGTTATGACACCAGCAAAGGCGGCATCGAGGCGGCCACGCGGGCAATGGCGCTTGATTTAGCGCCGCTGAATATCCGCGTCAACACGGTTGTGCCGGGCAGTACACGCGTCGATCATGGCACGTCGGTTGGTGACGCGCCTATCCCGCCGTCGGCTGTTATCCCGCTGCCGCGCCAAGGCACACCGGACGATATCGCCGGCGCGGTTGCCTTTCTGGCATCGGATGACGCCGCCTATATCACCGGCACGCGCATCTTCGTCGATGGCGGTATGGACGCGCAGCTGCGCACGCCGTCGGTCGATTATCGGCACGATTTTAGCGCGTATCGTTGACCGCTAATCGTGTCAGCAACATAAGCGCGAGCCGTCGGCTCGCCCGTAAAGAAGCATTACGCCCTCGCTGGTTTCAGTCATAGGCTCACGACCCGCCCGGTCTCGTCGCTGCGATAGCCGCTCTGCGCGCCCAGGTCATGAATGAAATCCTCGTCGTGCAGCGTCTCCAGCAGCGCCACCACCGGCGCCGTCTCCAGAAAACGGTCTGGAATCGCCAGATCGAAGCGCTCCCAGGTTAGCCCGATGAAATCGAGACGCATCGCCTCGGCCGCGCTGCGCAGACCCATGCCACAATCGCCGATGCCATCGGCGACCGCCGCCGCCACCGCCAGATGCGTATGCTCCTCGTGGTCGTATCCGCTGATCGCCTCCGGCGAAATCTCGTTCTGCGCCAGCAAGTGGTCGAAGAGGACGCGCGTGCCGGCGCCCCGCTGCCGATTGATGTAACGCGCTCGGCGCAGGTCGGCGATAGATGTGATTGCCAGAGGATTGCCCGGCGGCAGAATCAGTCCCTGCTCGCGCTGGGCAAATGTCACGAGCGTGACCGGTTCGTCGCCCAAGTAACGCCTTACGTACGATACGTTGTAGGTCGCCGAATCCGGGTCGAAGAGATGACAGCCGGCCACATGCGCCTCACCGCGCCGCAAGGCAATTAGCCCGCCTAATGAGCCGACATTGACGGAGACGATCCGATGATCGGGTGCCCGCAAGCGCAAATGCGTTGCCAGCAAATCCAGCATCGGATCGTGACTGCCCATAATCATCGCCGTTTGCCGAATGAGGTTGGGCGGCTGATAGAGCGAAACCTTGAGCGTGCCGCCGCGATCGACGCCTTCGTGAAAGCGCGGGATATGCGCCAGGCCATCGGCACGTACCAGCGATGTGATGACGCCGGCGCCGCGCTGCAGCGGCGTCGCTTGCAGCTGACCGTCGATCTCCGCCAGCGCCACGCGAACAAAATCGTCATCGCCGATCGGGGAGGCAATCTTGCGCGTCGAAACGGCTTCCACGGTTGCTAGCGCCGGGGGCTGCAGTCCCAGCCATCGGTGAATCAAGGGAAGAACAAAGAGCTCGCCAGTGAGCGCAGCGCTGACCGGATAACCGGGTATGCCAATAACAGGGATAGCCGCCGCCATGCCGATGATGACCGGGTGGCCCGGGCGCACGGCGACACCATGCACCAGCACGTCGCCCAGATCCTGTATCGCGGCCGCCGTGAAATCATGCGCGCCCGCCGATGACCCGGACAGCACCAGGATCAGATCGGGCGTTTCCGACAGTGCCACCTGCAAAGCATTACGCAGCTTTTCGAAGTCGTCTTCGACAATGTCGGTGACGGTCGCTTCGCCGCCGGCAGCGCGAATCTGCCCGCCCAGTATGAGGCTGTTGTATTCGGTCAGCTGGCCGCGTTTTGGCTGTTCATCGTGCGGCAGCATTTCGCTGCCCGTGGGGATGATCAGGGCGCGTGGTTTGCGCCGCACGGGTACTTCGTGATGGCCACAGCCGGCCAGCGCGCCGATGTCAACCGGCCGCAGAACGTGATTAACTTGCAGTACGGTCTCGGTCTCGACCATGTCTTCGCCCATCAGCCGGACATGCTGCCAGGGCGCGACTGACGCGTAAATCAGCAGCGTATCGGCATCCGCCTGATTCACGTTTTCAATCATGATGACCGCGTTGGCGCTTTCCGGCAGGGGATCGCCCGTGTTGACCGGGAAAGCGTCCATACCGAGGCGCAACGACAGCGCCTGCGTCTCCCGCGCCGATACGGTGTCGGCCGCCCGCACTGCGTAGCCATCCATCGCCGCGCAGTGAAAATGCGGCGACGAGCGGCGCGCATGAACCGGCTGGGCGGTCACCCGACTCAGCGCGTCTTCCAGCCGGATACTCTCGCCGTCAAGCGGACCTGACCGGCCAGCGTTTTCCAGCGCCGCCTGCAACTTGGCTCGCGCCTCTTCCAGTGGTATATCTTCTAGGTATATCTGTCGCTTTGGCATCTCGCTGCTCAAAACAGAATCACATCAATTTCACTGCCGGCATCGTAGCCACCTGTATTCAGCGGCACGCCCAGCAAACCATCAGCGCCGATCAAGGTGAAGATCAGATTGGACTTGCCGAAGATCGGCTCCGCCACGGGCAAGCCATCGTCCTGCTGACACAAGCGCACAGCGACCCAATCCTCGCGCCCGCTGACCGACGCCACCCGCCCGGACAAGCGAGCGCGGATGCTGCGCGGCGGGTTGCGCGGCTGCCCGGTGTAGCGCGCAATCAGATGAGGCAGGAGCTGTCTGGCCACGAGAAGCGCCGAGACCGGATTGCCCGGCAGGCCGATGACCGGCTTGTTCTCGCAGACGGCGATGATCGTCGGTTTGCCCGGCTTGGTTGCCAAGCCATGCTGCAGGATGCCCGGCGCACCCAGCTGGTTGATCACATCACGGGTGTAATCCCGCGCCGAGACTGAGCTGCCTGCGCTCAACAGCAAGATGTCGCAATCGGCCAATCCAGCCTCCGCCCGCCGCTGATAATCTTCCGGTGTATCGGTGGCAATGCCAAGCCGAATCGGCTTCGCGCCATGTGTTTGCGCCAGGGCGCTCAAGGTATACGCGTTGATATCGCGCACCTTGCCCGGCAGCAGTTCGGCTTCCGGCGATACAAGCTCATCGCCACAGCTCAGAATACCGACCCGCGGACGCCGCAAGACGTCAACTTTGGTGATGCCGACCGCCAGCAGACCGCCGATGTCCTGCGGCCGCAAGCCATGCCCGCGCGGCAGAATTGACGACCCCTCTGCCACATCCTCGCCGGCTTGAATCACATTTTCGCCCGGCGCCGCCGCACGCAGCACTTCAATCTCGGTCTCATCGGCCGCTTGCGTGTACTCGACCATGACCACCGCATCGGCGCTTATCGGCAGCATGCCGCCGGTGTGGATTAAGAGCGCTTCTCCGCCGTCGATGTCGACCTGCGGCACTTCACCCATCTTCAGTTCGCCGCGGACCTCCAAGAAAGCCGGCAGCGCTTGAGTGGCGCCAAAAGTATCGCTCGCTTTCACCGCGTAACCATCGACCGTGCTCTTGCGAAAGGCGGGGACTTGCTCAGCTGAGTGGATGTCGGCGGCGACGATGCGGGCGAGCGCATCTTCGGTCGCTATCGACTCATGTGCCGCTTGCGGCTGCCAATGCGCGTCTAGCAGATGCAGCGCATCGGCGACCGGTGTGACCTGAAAGAACTCGGGCGAAGGCATCTTGTTTCTATCTCACCACAGATGATGCGTGGAAAAATTGTACCACAGCGGCGTTGCCCGGTTTCGGCGGATACAATGCGCGTCAGGAGTCCAGCATTTCTGGGGTCCATTACAGTGACGTTTCGGGCGGAAATGTTAGTGATATCGAAGTTTCCCGTAGAAGAAGCGGGCGACCCAAGGGTCGCCCCTACAATTCATCATGATCGTCGGAAGGGCGACCCAATGGGTCGCCCCTACGCTAGCCTCTGTATGAAGTCAACACATAGACGGCGTTACCGCTGATCGGCATTGATGAACTGAACCGGAAGCTCGCGTATTCCGACTCCAGACTGCCGGACGCGGGACATCACCGAGCATCAGATTGTTAGCGAGGGTCGCGGCACGTTCCATCAATTTGTCGCGGATTTGCGCGTATTGCGCAAAGGAATCTTCGGTCTGCGCAATGGCTGAATCCGAGTTGTCATCAGGGCTGGAGGGGGACTGGACGGCAGCTTTTGCGTTTGCGCGAGCGAGTAAGTTTTCGGCAAATGTATCCGTGTAGAGTTCATCATCATCGTCCCACTGCTGACGCCAGTATTGTGAAGTTGGCCCGTTTTGGTGGTGAGAGAACACGGGCGACCCAAGGGTCGCCCCTACAATTCATTACAATCGTCGGGTGGGCGACCCAATGGGTCGCCCCTACAATTCATTACAATCGTCGGGTGGGCGACCCATCGGGTCGCCCCTACACTAGCCTCTGTATGAGGTCCAACACATAGACGGCGCTAGCGCTGATCGCCATTGATAAACTGAACCAGAAGCCGCCTGATTCCGATTCCCGAGTCGCGGAGGCGGGGCATCGTCAATGGCGGAGCCGACTCGTTTTATGTCCGAAGTAAATGCTTTTTCGGACATAAAGTCTAGCTCGGGCTAAAGCCGCACCGCAATGGGTCGCGCGGTCACGTCCCGGCGGCATAGCGGGAAGCGGCGGATTCGGGTTTGATTGAGAATTTCATGAGAGGGCGAAACAATTTTTGTCTCACAAAGTCCAATTGCCGTTTGGCCGTTGACGGGGTAAATACTTTTTCGGCAATCTGGCAATTTGGCCGGAAGAGCGATTCGGTTGTTAAGGCGCAGGCGAGATTAGTATAGCAGGGTTGCGGGCGCGGGTGGCGACAGTATGGTCGTGGTTTTTGGGGGAAAGCAGAGCCGCTCGGCCGCGGGATCAGTGGTCTCGGCGCCCCCGGACGTGAGACTTTAGCCGGACAGACCGACGCGCCAGCCATGCGTATAAACGCGCATGCCGCCTTGCCGCGCGTAGCCGATGACGCAGATCTGCCAGGCTTCCGCCAGCTCCACCGTGATGCTCGTCGGCGCGGTCCTGCTGGCCACGATCGGCACGCCCATGCGCCGGGCCTTGCCTAACATCTCCGAGCTGATGCGCCCGCTCGTTAGTAGAATCCGGTCACGGGTGTCGATGCCATCAAGCAGCGCTTGACCCGCCACCTTGTCCACGGCGTTGTGTCGGCCGACGTCTTCCGCGCTGACCAGCAAGCCCGCTGCGTCGCCGAGTACCGCCGTATGCACGCCGCGCACCGCATTGTAGAGCCGCGCCGCGCCTTGCAACTGCCGCATCAAACGCAAGATGATCGCGGGAGACGTGACGAAATCAGATTCCAGCGCCGGAAACTCGTGCGAGAGTTCTTGCCAGGTGATGCCGCCGCCGCAGCCCGTTGTCAGGATCATGCGCCGCGGCAAGGCCACCTCGTCCCGCGTCAAGATGACATCGGCCACGCTCTTGGTCTGATTGAGTTGCAGCAAGCCGATCTCATCTGAACCGTCGATCACCGCCTCGTTGTACAGGAAGCCGACGGTCAGCGCTTCCAACTGCACGGGGCTGCACATCATCGTCGCCAGTGATTCGCCGTTGACGTAGATCGACAACAGGCCTTCGTCGATGACGCCGCCTTCGACCTGACGTACAGAATCGCCTTCAATGACCTGATAGGTGAAGGGCAGGGCGCCGATCGGCTTGTCACTTATTTCATGCGCCATCGCCGTTTTCTTCTTTTCGCTTACGCTGACGGCGGGTTTTGCGCCGCATCTCACCTTCGTCCCAACCTTGCTCCATGCCCCATTCCACCTTTGGCTTGAGGGCGCCGGTCGGGCAGACGCCGACGCATTGGCCGCAGAAAACGCAGGGCGAGTCGGTCATGGAAATGTCGAAAGCGGTCGCCACCGAGGTCTCGTGCCCGCGGTTCTTCAGCGTCAGCGCAAAGGTGTACTGCGCGTCTTCAGCGCAGACCTGCACGCAGCGCCAACAGAGCACGCACTGTTCGTAATCGCGGACGTAGAATGGGTTGTCATCGATCACTTCGGCCTCGCGCAGATGGGCGCCGGGGAAGCGCGCGTCATCCGCGGCGTAGTCGGTCATCATCTGCTGAATTTCGGGCGCTTGCTCCAGGTTGACCGAGGCATTCAGCATCTCCAGGATGGTCCGCCGACTTCGCTTGACGCGCTCGTTGTGGGTTTCCACCTTGGTATCCGCCTGGCACTCGACGACGCAAGCCGGCTGCAAGACGCGCCCATCGTTGACATCGACGACGCAGATGCGGCACAAGCCGTTGGGCGAGGTCGCTTCGTGATAGCAGATGACCGGCACATCGGCGCCAGCTTGCCGCGCCGCATCCAGGAGTGTTGCGCCCTTCGCCACGCTGATCTCGTCACCATCAAGTTCGAGGTTGATCTTTTCGTCAGCCATGATGTTTTCCATTCGCTTCAAACAAGTCGGGAAATTTCTCAATCGCACTCATGACAGCGATGCCGGCGGTATGCCCCAAGCCACAGAGCGAGGCTTCCGTCATTGTCATACCGATGTCCATCAACCGCTCGCTGTCGCCCGCTTGCGGCGCATCCAAACGCTCGAGTATCTCCACCTGCCTCTGCGTGCCGAGTTGACAGGGGAAGCATTTGCCGCAGCTTTCGTGTTGGAAAAAACGCCCGAGCCGCTTCAGCATATCGCGCAGATCGGTCGTCTGATTGAAGACCATGATGGCGCCCGAGCCGAATGTGCTGCCCGCCTCCCGCAGGTCCTCGAAGGTCAGCGCTACATCAATTTCGTGGGGCAGCAAGAAGGTGCCGGCCGCGCCACCCATCAGCACCGTCTGCAATTCGCCAGTCACGCCGCCACAGATGTCGTCCAGGAAATGACGCAGCGTGATGCCCGGTTCGATCTCGTAGACGCCGGGCCTGCCGACATGTCCGCTGACCGAAACCAGCTTGGGTCCGCTGCTGCCGTCAGTGCCGATTCCTTTGAACCAATCGGCGCCGCGTGAAATGATCAGCGGCGCGGCGCAAAGCGTCTCGACATTGTTGGCTGCCGTTGGCTTGCCGAAGAGACCGAAAGTGGTCGGGTAGGGCGGTTTCATCCGTGGAAAGCCGCGCTTGCCTTCGATCGCCTCAAAGAGCGCCGTCTCCTCGCCACAGATGTAGGCGCCCGCCCCGCGGCGGATTTCTACCGTCAGCGAAAAATCGCTGCCCATGATGCCTTCGCCCAGCAGACCGGCTGACTCGGCGTCCCGAATCGCATTCGCCAGAATCGCTGTCGCTTTGGGGTATTCGCCGCGGATGAAAATATATGCCTTGTCCGTGCCGACAGCGTAAGCTGCCAACGCGATACCCTCAAGCAAGAGATGCGGCCGGTGCTCCATCAGCACTCTGTCTTTGAAGGTGCCCGGCTCGCTTTCGTCAGCGTTGCAGACGACGTACTTCACGTCGCCCTCAGCCGCGCGGGTGAACTTCCATTTCATGCCGGTCGGGAAAGCGGCGCCCCCGCGCCCAATCAACGTCGAATTCTCAATTTGAGCAATCACCTCTTCGGGTGTCATTTTTGTGATTGCCGCGCGCAGCGCCGCGTAATCGCGGTAAGCGGACAATGTTTGCGGATCTGATTCGAGTGACGAATCCAGCATCACCGACTTCTCATCGCCCGCCGGCATGAAATAGGTATCATCCCAGGTTTCCAGAAGCGAGTCGACTGTCACGTTGGACAGTGACCTATCCGGCTCACCGCGCTCGCTCACGAGAGCGGCCGGCGCAAATTCGCACAAGCCTAAGCAAGGTGAGTGTTCCACCGTGTATTCGCCATCGGCGCTAGTCTCACCCGCATGAATCTCCAGGCGCTCACAAAGGCCCTGCAAGAGATCATCCGCGTTTGCCAGCGCGCAAGTCGGATCCGTGCAGACGCGGATGATGCGCCGTCCGGTCGGTTGATCGTGGAAGAGGGTGTAGAAGCCGATCACGCCAAAGATGTCGGCTTCCGGAACGCGCAATGTATGCGAAATTTGATGCACGTGCTCGGGGCTGATGCTGCCGTGCGCGCCCTGCACCTGCCAGAGGGCAGGCAGCAGCGCCTCGCGACCGCGGCCGTGGAATTCCTGCAACAAGGCGTCAATGTTGATATCGGCGATCATGAGGTTGAGCTTTCCGCTGTTTCGCGGGCAAATTGTATTCGCGCTTGCTCCAGCTCATCCGGCGTGTTCAGGTTGGCGAAAGAGCGTCCGTCCGGGTCGCATTCGGCATAGTCCGGCTCATCGAGGTAGCGCACACGCATTTGATCATAGAAACGAATGATCTTCAGCCGATCAGCCGCCAGCTGTTGTGCGATTGGCTCGATGCAAGTTTTCATGTAGATCGCATGCATGCCCTGCGGATATCCGTTCACGCGCGGCACGACGATGTCGATGGTCTGGTTAATCTGCGCGACCATGTGACGCAGCAATTCCGTGCTGATGAAGGGCATATCACAAGCCAACACCAGCACAGCGGGCGATTGCGCTTGTAGCAGCGCGGTGTAGATGCCGCCTAGTGAACCTTTGTCCGGCAGCGCATCGGGGTACATCGGCAAGCCCAGATGACGATAGGCGTCGGTCTTGTTGGTGATGAGGATCGTCTCGGCTTGACCCAGATCGGCGCTGCGATCAATGACGTGTTGGATCAAGGTTTTGCCGTCCAAATCGACAAAGGCTTTGTCCCGTCCCATGCGCCGGCTCTGTCCACCGGCGATGATGGCGACTGTAAACTGTGCCTTAGTTTCGTCAAAGCTGTTCATGGGGATTTGTCTTCAGATGAAAGAATCGCTTCCAGTTGCACTATGAGCGGTGGCAGATGTACATCGACCGTCCGCCAGACCACATCAAGGTCAAGATCAAAGTAGGTATGAACCAAGACCTGACGCATGCCCATCATGTTTTTCCAAGCTAATTCAGGATATTGCGCTTGAAATTCTGTGGTTACGTTGCAGGCCGCTTCGCCAACAATTTGAACGGCGTGAGCCAACGCAAACTGCAGTTGAAGATCTTTTTCGTATGCCTGTCTTGTCTTGCCATCTAGGAACTGACGTGCAAGCTTTGCGGCATCCAACATATGTAGTAAGCGAGTACGATCATTCTTCGAGCTCTTTTGCATAGATCAGTCTCGCGGCTTCAATTACGTCTCGACGAATATATTTGCTAAGCGATTTAGGTGTGCAAAGGTCAACGCGGCGTCCAACAATCGAGCTCAAATCTATCAAGTGCCCGCCCATGTCGAACAAGCTGATTCCCGCCTCAGGCGAATACTCTACCAGCAGATCTATATCGCTCTCCGGCGTTAATTCATTCCGTAAGGCAGAGCCAAACACCGACAGACGCCGTATCGGTTGTCCCTTGCAGTATTCGCGTATCTTGTCCACGGGAATGCCCACGTGTTCCAGTTCGTCCATGGCAGTTACTCCTTCTGACCCCATGATAACACTTAGGCGCGTATTACGGAATAAGCAGGGATCCAGTCAGGTCTTGCCCTAGTGCACATACCGCAACGGGTCTTTGATCGCGCCCTGCTCTTCCAGGACGGTCGGCGCTCGGTCCGCCTTTTCCAGCTTGACCGCCGCCATCTTGAAATCGGGGATCTTGGCCCGCGGATCGATCTTGTCCAGCGTCAGCAGATTCGCCGCCGCCTCGACGAAGTGGAAGGGCAAGAAGAGTGTGCCCATTGGCGAACGTCCCGTCACCATCACTTGACACTCGACCGAGCCTCGCCGTGAAGTGATCCGCAGCCAATCGCCGGAGACCACCTGCAGCGCGCCGGCATCGGCCGGGTGCATCTCAACGATGGGTACAGGAAAAGCGTCCTCCAGCCGCGAACTGCGCGTCATCGTGCCGCCATGCCAGTGGAATAGCACGCGCCCGGTCGTCAGATGATAGGGATACTCTTCATCGGGCAGTTCGCTTTCCGTGCCATATTCCAGCTCCCAGAACTTGCCCTTGCCTCGCGGGAAGTCCTCTTCAAAGAGATAGGGCGTGCCGGGATGATCGGCCGCCGGGCAGGGCCAGTGCACGCCGCTCTCTTCTTCCAGCCGCGCGTAGGTGATACCGTAGAAATCCGGCGTGAGCGCGCGAATCTCTTCCCAAATCTCTTCCGCATCTTGATACTCGAAGCCGGCGCTCGGCTCAGCGCCGAGCTGCGCTTCCATGCGCTTGGCCAGCGCACAGACAATCTGCCAATCGGGCAGCGACTCGCCGACAGCGGGCAGCGCCTGCCGCACCCGCTGCACGCGCCGATCACTGTTGGTGAAGGTGCCTTCTTTCTCGGCGAAGCTCGCTGATGGCAAGATTACATCGGCCATTTCACCCGTTTCATTCATGAAGATGTCGATGCAGACCAGCAGGTCGAGTTCTTCAATCGCGTGCTGTGCATGGGACAGATTCGGCTCGCTCATCATGGGGTTCTCGCCCATGACGATCATCGCTTTGATCTGCCCGGTCAGCGCGCCGTCGACCATTTCGGTGACGGTCAAGCCCGGTTGCGGGTTGAGGTCCGCGTTCCACGTCCGCTCGAACTTCTCCCTGATCGTCGCATCGGCGACAGACTGATAGCCCGTGAACACATTTGGCAAACCGCCGCTGTCTGAACAGCCCTGCACATTGTTCTGGCCGCGCAGCGGATTAAGCCCGGTGCCGGGCTTGCCCGCGTGCCCGCACATCAGCGCCAGGTTGGTAAGGGACAGTGCATTGTCGGTGCCGTGGGTGCTCTGGCTGATGCCCATGCCCCAATAGAAAGCGGCACGCTCCGCCGTGGCGTACATGCGCGCCGCCTGCCGAATATCGTCGGCCGGCACGCCGCTGATTTCTTCCGCCCATTCCGGCGTGCAATGTTCCAGCGATTCGATATAGTCGTCGAAGCCTTCGGTCCGCGCCTCGATGAAGGCCGGATTAAAGAGGTTTTCGCTGACGATCACATTCGCCATCGCCTGGAATACAGCGACGTCGGTGCCCGGCTTCTGCCGCAGCCACAGCGTGGCGAAGTCGGTCAGTTCGATTTGCCGCGGATCAATCACGATCATCTTGGCGCCGTTTTTGCGCACCGCCTTCTTCAAGAACAGGCTGATGACGGGATGGGTTTCGGTCGTGTTGCTGCCCGTGACGATGAAAGTATCGAGATGCTCCATCTCGCCGATGCTGTTGCTCATCGCGCTTGAGCCGATGGCCAGCTGTAAACCGGTGACGCTGCCGGCATGGCAGAGTCGCGCGCAGTGATCGACATTATTCGTCTTCATCACCGCCCGCACCCACTTTTGAAAGACGTAGTTGTCTTCGTTGGTCGCTTTGGCGCATGCATAGGTGGCGACACTGTCACCGCCGTTCTGCGTGACGATTGTTGAGAGCCGCTCGCTGACGTAGTCAAGCGCTTCGTCCCAGCTCGCCTCGCGGAAATTGCCGCGCGCGCCATCGCGAATCAGCGGCTTCTTTAAGCGGCGTGGATGCGTGGCAAAGTCCAAACCGAAGCGCCCCTTGACGCAGAGATTGCCGTAATTGGGCGCACTGTCAAAAGGCGCTTCCACGCGGTAGATCTTTTCATCTTTGATGTGCAGGTTCATTTGACAGCCCACGCCGCAGTAGGGGCAGGTCGTGCGTACAGAAGAGTCCGGCAGCAATGCGTTCATGATCGTCTCTCTAATAGAAAACTCTTACTTTCATTATAGCCAGGCTCTATGCCCGTTGCCAACAGAGCCCAATTTCAGCGCCGACTCGCTTTCCGCTACCACTAACCGCTCACTCAGCCGCTCCTAATATGAGTTGATTATCCTGTTTATGTATCGCAAATATAAGAAAGGGAGTGAAGAGCATGACCACAAAACAGTTGGTAAAGCTCGTATCCACCGCCGCAATGCTGCTGATTCTGACGCTAAGTGTCGGGCTCACTTCCGCTCACGAGACTGACAATCCACATACGCACGATACCGTTAGCGACGGCGCCAGGCCTGTTGCTTTTCTAGTCATACCAATCATCGGCGAGCAATTCCCGTTTCATTGGCTATGGCATTTCATGAGTGGCGAGACGAGCGGTGACCACCGCCTTCTAAAACATGAGTTGATGCACTGGCATGGCATCGCGCACTCGCACGACTCTGGCTTAAGCGCAGAAGAGAGCAACTTGCCAGCCTCGCTCCCGCAGTACGATTGACCATCCGCGACCGAGCAAAGCGACCGCACGAAGACGAGGGGGCAGCGCCGCAAACGCTTGCCCTCTTTTCTTTTCCGCAAAAGAGCCAATTTGTCATTGGCGCTCCTGCGCCCACCAGGCATCAATCGCCTCAAACATCAGCGCAATAGTCCATGCGCCCGGGTCAATGTGGCCCTTGGCGCGTTCACCGAGGTACTTCGCCCGTCCCTGTCCTGCCACCAATTCCCGCGTCGATTCAGCGCCGGCCCTGGCCGCCGCCGCCGCAGCCTTCCACGCTGCCGCATAATCTTCCGCCGCCGCAAAAGCTGTCACCGCCGGTTCCAGTGCATCCACCATCGTCTTGTCGCCGACATTCGCCCTCCCACGAACCTTGACGCCATTTAAACCCGCATCTAGCATCCCGCCCATTTCGGCTTTGCTCAAGCGGTCCGTATCACGCAATAGCGCCACCCCCTTCAGAAAGAAAGTGCCGAAGATCGCGCCCGAGGCGCCGCCCATACGATTCATCAAGACCTTAGCCGTCGTCAGCCAGATGTCGCCGAGTGTCGGCTCAGCCAGCGCGGCGATCTCGTCAACAGCGGCTGCAAAGGCGGTGCTGATGGCAGTGCCGTGGTCGCCATCGCCCACCGCCGCATCAAGACGATTCAAGTACTCACGTTCGTCGCCGATGCGCTGTGCCATCGCCGCGATCATGTCGCAGAGTTGCGCGGCGTCAATCGTATTCACAGCTGTTTCATGTAAGCGCCATTTGCCGGCGCATCCCAAAGCACCTTCATTTGCTCGTCCACGCGGCAAAGCGCCAGGGCAAAACCCGCCATTTCCTGCGTAGAGGCATAGGGACCGATCCATGATTTGTAGACGCGGATGCCGGCTTCCGCCAATTTGGCCGCGGTGTGGCGAAAGAGGATGAAGAGTTCCATCAGCGTTAGACTCCCGCTGTTGTTGAGCAGGACGAGCACCTCATCCCCCGCTTGATAGGGCAGGTCCTCCAGTAGTTGCGGCAGTATCAGGTCGATGGTCTCGTCGGCAGCCAGCGCCATCCGCCGACCCATGCCCTTCTCGCCGTGCAGACCCATGCCGATTTCCATTTCGCCATCGGCCATCTCAAACATGACTTCGCCGCTGACCGGGCTGGAGCAGGAGCTGAGCGACACCGCCAGGCTGCGCGTGTTGTCGCGGACTTTTTCCGCCAGCGCTTTGGCGGACGCGACATCGGCGTCGCCTTCGCAGAACGCGCCCAGCATCTTCCAGACGAAGAACAAGCCAGCGGTACCGCGGCGTTCTGGCTCTCGACCCTTGGGCGCGCTGGAAACGTCATCATAAAGCACGACCATGTCGACGTTCGAAAGGCCCTCCGCCTCGCAAAGCTCCAGCGCCAGTTCGGCGTTGAGCAAGTCGCCGGCGTGATGCGAAACGCAGACGAGCACGCCTCCGCCCCGGTCGGCGGCGCGGATACCGTCCAGCATTTGATCCGGCCCCGGCGCCCCGAATACCTCGCCCACGACGTTGACGTCAAGGAGTCCCTCGCCAATCCAGCCGATCATGGCCGGCTCGTGGCCACTGCCGCAGCCCATGACCAAGCCGACCTTGCCCCGCGCTTTCGGCCGGGCGCGCAGAACAAGGCGGTTGCCAGCGAAGCGGACGATATCGCTATAGGCGCCGCAAAAGCCCTCCAGCATTTCGTCGACGAGGTCTTCCGGTTGGTTAATCAGTTTGTGGACACGCGCACTCATGTTCACCTCCTATTCCAAGCTCACCCTCTTGCCCCGCCGCCGAGGCATCAGAGAGTGGGAGCGCGTACGGCGCTTGAATCCGGGTATCAGGAGTCTTTACTCTATGCGCTTCATCACAGTTTACTAGACTCCAGTCGCGGCTGCGCTGTTCTACAGATGTGTGCTGCCACTATGGCTGGCGCTTCAGGATTCATGTTTCCAATCGTCGCATTCGTATGCCATAATATGCGCGCACCTGGTGGCTATTCGGCTGCGAGGTCAATGCAGAGGGATGAAAATGGCCGAAAGTCGTGAATTAATCCGTCAGCGCAGAGAGCGTTCTCTGGCGCCCCCGCGTTAGCCACATCTGTGGCGCTGGCGCTTGCCTTCACGATGCGACCTCACCCCTCGGCGACGATAAACAGTCTGTTTCCATAATGCAAAGGACAGGTCAATCGTGAAGCAAGAAAGCAATACTCCCGCCAATGCAGTTTCCCGCCGTGAATTTCTGAATATTTTCGCCGCGGGCGCCACCGCCGCGGTTGGCTCGATAGCGCTAGCGCCGCTCGGCGGCATCGTCAACGCCCAGGACAGCAGTACCCTGCGCATGGCTTGGCTGACGCCGGCCACCTTCGATCCGCGTTCAGCCTCCGGCGATAGCGAAATCGCTGTTTTGAACGCGTTGTACGATTATCTGATCGAGACCGATGCCGCCTCCAATTTGGTGCCACGCCTGGCGTCATCCTGGGATCTAAGCGATGACGGTTTGGTCTACACGCTGCAAATCCGTTCCGATGCCACCTGGCATGACGGCAGCGCGGTCACCGTTGACGACGTGCTCTGGACGATTCAGTGGCATCAGGAAGCCGAGAGCACGGTTGCCGGATTGCTGAGTGTGACGGAATCGATCGAAGCCGCCGGCGACAGCGCCATCAGGATGACCTTAAGCGAGCCGAACCCGGACTTCCTCTATAACCTGACAGACAACAAGTTCGTCATTCTCAAGTCTGGCGCGGAGAATGTCGGCATCGATTTCAATGGCTCCGGTCCCTTCATTCTGGACGAGATGATTCCTGGCGACCGCGCCATTTTGCGCGCCAACGCCAACTACTGGAGCGGCGCCCCGAGCATCGATCGCCTCGAGTTCATATACTTTGGCGACCAGCAGGCCGGCATCGCCGCCGTACAAGGTGGCAGCGTCGATGGCATCATGCGCCTGGACAATTCCAGCTTCCTCGGTTTCGGCGGAGATATGAACTTCAATACGACCGATATCCCCACCAGCGGGCATCATCTGGCGCGTCTGCGTGCGGATCGCGAGCCGGGCTCAGATGTGCGCGTGCGCAAAGCCTTCAAGCTGGCAACCGACCGCGATGCGATTTGGGAGCGGGTGCAGCTGGGCTTCGGCGCCCTCGGCAAGGATTCACCGATTGGACCGGCTTTTGGTCAGTATTTCCTGGCGGAAGCCGACGTGCCGGCGCGTGATCCGCAAGCCGCGGCCGCCTTGCTGGCGGAAGCCGGCTATCCTGATGGCCTGGATATGACTCTGCACGTGCCGAACAGCGGCAGCTGGCCGGATCTGGCGCAAGCGTTTGCCGCCCAATGGGAAGAGGCTGGCATCCGTGTTGAGATCCAGCTGGAAGACGAGAACAGCTATTGGGTCGAGGACTGGATGTCGGTTGATCTTGGCGTGACCGGTTGGGGCGCGCGCCCGGTGGCGCAGCTCTACCTCGACCTGGCGTATCATTCGGAAGCGCCCTGGAACGAATCGCACTACAGCAACGCGCGTGTCGATGAACTGATCGACACCGCCCGCGCGTCTCTGGATCAAGACGAGCGAACGGCCGCCTATAAGGAGATTCAGCAGATCCTGCTAGACGAAGGTCCCGTCGTTGTGCCTTATTTCTTCGCCCAATTCATGGTGCTGGCGGGCGGCGTCTCCGGCGTGGAACTGCAACCATTCGCCGGACGCACCAACTTCAACGCGGCGGTGGTTGGATAGGCAGCTCGTCCAACCCCGCCCCCCGACCCCCTCCCCGAAGCTTCAGGGAGGGGGAGCACCTCTTCAGCGGACTGCGTGACGTCCATGGATAGTGCATCGCCTGCCAGCCAATTCAGCCGCAGCCTCACCGCTTTTTGGCGCTTGCTGCGCTCGCTCTTGCGCCAGCCGCAATCGGCGCTGGGAACCGGGCTGGTCCTTTTCTTTCTTTTTCTGGCCTTGTTCGGTGTACAGCTTGCGCCTCATCCAAATCCGAATGATCAGAGCCACGATGTACGGCTTGCGCCGACGCTTGATATCGGCGCGCTTCAACTGGGCGAACACCCCTTGGGTACCGACCGACTCGGCCGCGATGTCTATAGCCGCGTCATCCTCGGCGCCAGCAGCATCTTCCGCATCGCCGGGCTGGGTACGCTGGTCAGCGTCACGCTGGGTTCGGCGCTGGGCTTGTTCATGGGTTACCAGGGCGGCTGGATGGACGAGGTGCTGGGCCGCGTGATTGACGCGCTGCTGGCGATACCGGCGCTGCTGCTGGCTTTGGTGCTGGTCGGCATCATCCGCAATCTCGACTTTGAGATCGGCAGCTGGCAAGCGGAACTGGCGGACAATGTCGTCTTGCTGGTGATCGCCGTACTCTACATCCCCATCGTCGCCCGCGTCGCGCGCAGTACTACGCTCGATATCAAAACGCGCGAATTTGTAGAAGCGGCTGAAATCCGCGGCGAGAGCAAGGTTTATATCATCTTCCGCGAGATTCTGCCGTCGGTGATTCCATCACTGGTGGTGGAGGCATCGCTGCGTTTTTCCTATGCCATCTTTCTGGTCGCATCGCTGGGTTTCCTCGGTTTTGGCGCCCGCCCGCCATCGCCCGATTGGGGGCTGATGGTTAACGAAAACCGCGGCGGCTTTTATCAACTGACGCCTTGGGCGCTGGAGTTTCCCGCGCTGGCGATCGCCATTCTGGTCATCGCCGTCAATCTGATGTCGGATGGCGTGCGCCGCGCCGTGCAAAAGGGTGTATGACTGTGGCTGCTCACGGTCCCAGTCTGCTTGATGTCGCCGACCTGACGATCAGCTATCAGATCGGCAATGAATGGCTGCCGGCGGTGCGCGATTTTCGGCTTCAGCTTCACCGGGGGCAGATCTGCGGTCTGGTCGGCGAATCGGGCTCGGGCAAGTCGACTGTCGCGTTGGCGCTGATGCGCTATCTGAGCAGCAACGGACGCGTCGAAACTGGCGGCACGCTCAAATTCGCCGGTGAAGACCTGCTCGCCAAATCAAATGCCGAAATGCGCCAACTCTGGGCTAAGCGCATCAAATTGGTGCCTCAGAACGCTGCCGCCGCATTGAATCCTTCGATCAGAATCGGTCCACAGGTGACTGAGGTGCTCAAGGCGGCAGAGGGTATCGAAGGCAGTGCCGCTTACGATGCGATGATTCAGATGTTCCAGGACGTCAACATGGTTGATCCGGAACAAGTCGCCGAGCGCTACCCGCATGAACTCAGCGGCGGAATGCAGCAGCGCGTGACCATTGCAATGGCGCTGATCAGCAATCCGGAACTGCTGATCATGGATGAACCGACCACCGGTCTCGATGTCACCACCGAGGCGGTTATTCTGGATCTCGTGCGCAAGCTGATCGCCGAGCGCGATACCAGCGTCATCTACATCACGCACAACCTCGGCGTCGTCGCGCAACTGTGCCAACGCGTACTGGTGCTCTACGCCGGTGAGATCATGGAGGACGCCGATGTCGCCGAGCTTTTTGCGCAGGCGCGTCATCCCTATTCGCTGGGCTTGATCAGCAGCGTTCCCAAGCCGGGCCAGAGCAAGCGCCGGGCGCGTTTGCAATCCATTGTCGGCAATCCGCCCGCGCTCACACGGCTGCCAAGCGGCTGTGTTTTCGCCGAGCGCTGCCCACTGGTGATCGACTTGTGCGTCGCTGCGAAACCGCCGCTGGAAGGTCTGGATGACGGGCGCTTGGTACGCTGCCACCGTTGGCAAGAGGTAAGCTCCGCACTCCATCTCCATCCCGCTGAGAAAGCGAGTCATAGGGGCGACCCGCTGAGTCCTCCGCCACAATCCAAGCGGAGTGACACTCTGCTTCAGGTCACCAACATGACCAAGCATTTTCCGGTTTCGCGAAGCCTGCGCGATGTGCTTGAACGCCGGCCGCCAACGCCGATCCGGGCGGTCGATGGCGTCGATTTGCAACTTCGCGCCGGGCAGACGCTCGGTTTGGTCGGCGAGAGCGGCAGCGGCAAGACGACGCTCGCCCGTGTCATCATCGGCCTGGAAGAACGCACATCGGGCAAGCTGGAGTTGCTGGGTCTGGATGTGCGCAACAGCGTGCGCGAGCGCAGCCCGGATGTGCTGTCGAAACTGCAAATGGTCTTTCAGAATCCGCAGAACTCGCTCAACCCCTATCTCTCGGTGCGGCAGGCGCTGCGCCGTCCACTGATCAAACTGCGCGGCGTGTCAGCGGAGCACTCGGATGCCGAAGTGTTAGAGCTGCTGGATCGCGTGAACCTGCGTGCGGAATACGCCGAACGTTACCCCGATGAATTGAGCGGGGGCGAGAAGCAGCGGGTCGCGATCGCCCGCGCCTTCGCCTCCAATCCGGATCTCATCATCTGTGACGAGCCGGTGTCGGCGCTGGATATGTCCATACAATCCGCCGTGTTGAATCTGCTGGCGGATTTGCAGGACGAACACGGCAGCAGCTATCTATTCATCTCTCACAACCTGTCGGCGATCGGCTATCTGGCCGACAGAATCGCGGTGATGTACCTGGGGCAGCTGTTTGAGATCGGCGATGCGGAGGACCTGTTTCAGCCGCCCTTCCACCCCTACACCGAGGCGCTGGTCTCGGCGATGCCGGTGGCGGATCCGCAGCGCCAGAGCGAGCGCATTCTGCTCAGCGATGACCTGCCGAGCGCGCAGAACTTGCCGACGGGCTGCCGCTTCCATACGCGCTGCCCGCGCAAGATCGGCGACATTTGCGAAGCCGAAGAGCCGCCTTGGCGCGAAGGTGATGCCGGGCGTTTGATCCGCTGCCATATCCCGCTGGAGGAACTGTCGATCCTCCAACGTGGCGCATCAGTGAACGGCGGGACGGACTAGCCGGCATGTTTGATTTCCTGCGCCGCCGATTCGCGTTCTTCTTGTTCACCTATCTCCTCAGCTCGCTGATTGTTTTTCTGTTGCTGCGGGTCTTGCCGGGCGATCCGGCGCGGGTGATCGCAGGCGGGCGCGAAGCCACTGAAGATCAAGTGACGGAAATTCGCCAACAACTGGGTTTGAACGCGCCATTGCCGGAGCAATATCTGACCTGGGTGCGGGACTTCCTGCGCGGCGAGTGGGGTGACACCATCGCCTTCCGCGGCGCCGACAATCGCGATCTCATTGTCGAGCGCAGCATCAATTCGGCGCGGCTCGCCATGGTGGCGCTGCTGCTGTCCGTGCCGATTTCAGTGGCGCTGGGCGTCATTGCCGGCCTCACCGAAAACAAGTTGCCTGATATCTTGATCTCCCTGTTGACGCTGTCCGTGGTCAGCTTGCCGGAATTCGTCACGGGATTGTTCCTGATCAATATCGTGGCGCTGCGCTGGGGTAAAAGCGAGCTGGCGCAATCGCTCGGCTGGTGGTTCCCGTCCAGTTCCGCCGTACCCGCCAACGCTTCCTTCAGCGAGATGCTGCCGGCACTCTGGCTGCCTGCGATCGCCGCCACCCTGGTGCTGCTAGCCTATATCTCCCGCTTGACCCGCGCCGGCGTGATCGAAGAGTTGAAGCGCGATTACGTCCGTACCGCGGTACTGAAAGGCATCCCCTGGCGCGCGGTCATCTGGCGGCATGTGCTGCGCAATGCGCTCTTGCCTACCATCACTGTCATCGCCCTCAGCATCACCTGGCTGATCAGCGGGCTGGTGGTGATCGAATTTGTTTTTGGCTTCCCTGGGTTGGGCAGCCTGCTCATCGCCGCCATCGGACGCCGCGATCTGCCACTGGTGCAAGCGATCGTGATGGTCACGGTGACCATCATCCTCTTTGCCAACCTCTTCGCTGATATGGCTTACGCCTGGCTGAACCCGCGCGTCGTATTGGATTGAATTGATTGTTGTCCGCTGGGGCTAGAACGTCCGCCTTAGTCCGCCACGTCGACGAACTGCCGCTCGTAAAGTTCGTGGTAGAGGCCCCGCCGCGCCAACAGATCGCGATGAGTCCCCTTCTCGCAGATCTGGCCGTCATCCACGACGCAGATCAGATCAGCATTGACGATGGTGCTGAGCCGGTGCGCGATCACGATGGCGCTGCGTTCCGAAAGGAGCTTGTGCAGCGCGTCTTGAATCAGCGCTTCCGTGACCATGTCGACGCTTGATGTCGCCTCGTCCATGATCAGAATGCGCGGGTCAGCCAGGATGGCGCGCGCGATCGAGATCAACTGCCGCTGCCCGACCGATAGATTGGCGCCGTCTTCAAATATTTCCGTCTCATAGCCATAGGGCAGATCACTGACAAATTCGGAGACGTTGGCCAGTTCACCGGCCGCAATCACGTCGTCCAGCGTCGCCTCCGGTTTGCCGAAGCGGATATTATCCGCGATGGTGCCGGCGAAAATAAACGGGTCCTGCGAGACCAGACCCATCTGTTCCCGCATCGACCGCTGCTGTACCTCGCGGATATCGATACCATCAATGAGCACGGCGCCCTCGCTGACATCGTAGAAGCGCGCGATCAGGTTGGCGATCGAGGTCTTGCCGGCGCCGGTCGGTCCCACCAGCGCCACCATCATGCCAGCCGGGATCTCGAGCTTGATATCGCGCAGCACGGGCAACCCTTCGCGATAACCAAAATGCACATCGCAAAACTCGATCCGGCCTTTTATCGCCGGCATTTTACGCGCATTCTCGCCGTCTTTGATCTCCGGTTCGGTATTCAGCAGGTTGATGACCCGTTCGCCCCCAGCCATCGCCGTTTGCATGGTGGCGTACAACTGGCTGAGTTCCTGCACCGGTACAAAGAAGCGATTGACGTAGGCGAGGAAGGCGATCACTGTGCCCAGCGTCAGGCTGCCTTGCGCGATGCTCAAGCCGCCGAAGAGCAACACGATGCCGGTTGCCACGATACTGAGGAACTCGACTGTCGGCAGAAAGACGAAGGAAAGCGACATGGCTTCGATATGGGCGTCGCGATTGGCTTGATTGACCTCATCGAATTTCTCGGAAGTACTGTCTTCGTTGGCGAATGCCTGTATCACGCGCATGCCGCTCAGGTTTTCCGCCAGGTCGCCGATCATGTTGGCGTTGCGGGAGCGCGTCTTGCGGAATGCCAGCTTTGCCCGCCGCGCGAAGATAACGGTCGCCAGTACGATCACAGGAATGATGGAGAATGTCACCAGCGCCAACTGTGCGTTTAGCGAGAGCATGACAACAATGATGCCGGCGAGCAACAGCGTATCGCCGGTCAGCGTGATCAAGCCCTGCGACAGCAGTTGGTTAATCACGCCGACATCGCTGATCACCCGCGAGATCGTCACGCCTACGATGTGACTGTCGTGGTAGGACAGCGGAAGTTCCTGCAGGTGGCGGAAGAGCGCCAATCGCAAATCGGCCAGCACTTTTTGCCCAACCCAGCTGAGCAGGTAACGCTGCGCCATCGATGACAGGTACAGGCCGATGAGGGCGAGCAGCATCAACAGAACGATTTCGTTCAGGGCGGCGATATCGCCATTGGCAATCGGTTCGTCAATCGCCACCTTGATCAGGAATGGCGTGAGCAGGGTCAAGCCGGAGACGGCCAACATCGCAAGGAAGGCGCCGATCATGCGAATGGTGTATGGTCGTATGAAGACGAGCAGGTACCAAAGGACACGCAGGTTGAATGAGCGGCCGTCAACCTGGTCGGCGAAGCCGCGCAGCGTACTGCCCGGTCCGCCCATTCTGACGCCCGAGGTGCCTAGCGTAAATCCCATAAACTAACCCTCTCGTAATCTCCCCCAAAGCGATGGGGGAGACCTCTGTCGCCACGGCGAAATAGTTGAGTAAAAGTCGCTCCCGCTCCTTGAAGCTTCGGTTATCTTCTCCTCGTTAAGCGAGGAGACAAAGGGAGGCGGGGAGAGCATTTTCATTCTCGCAAGTTCCGATAGTAGATCTCGGCGTAAAGTCCCGATGTCTGCAGCAACTCTTCGTGTGTGCCGGCGGCGGCGATGCGCCCGCCCTGCAAAACCAGCACTTTGTCCGCCATGCGTACGGTACTCAGACGCTGCGCGATGATGAATGAGGTGCGCCCCACCATTAGTCGCTCAAGCGCGATTTGAATCAAGCGTTCGGTTTCCGTATCGACGCTCGAGGTGGCATCATCGAGCAGCAGGATGCGCGGGTCTTTCAGCAGGGCGCGCGCGATGGCGATGCGCTGCTTCTGCCCGCCGGAGAGCGTCACGCCGCGTTCGCCAACCTCGGCTTCATAACCATCCGGCATCGCTGTGATGAAATCATGCGCCTGCGCCGCTTTCGCCGCCTCGATCACATCGGCATCGGAGACGCCGTTCAGGCCAAAGGCGATGTTCTCCCGCAGTGTCGCCGCGAACAGAACCGTCTCTTGCAAGACGATTCCGATCTGGTCGCGCAGTGAATTTTGCGTCACATCGCGCACATCTGTACCGTCGACCAGTACGCGACCGCCGGTGACATCATAGAAGCGGGGGATCAGATTGATGATGGTCGATTTGCCGGAGCCGGTCGCGCCGAGCAGCGCCACCACTTCGCCGACTTCCGCCTCGAAGTTGAGGCTGTCCAGCACCTGCCGTTGATTGAAGTAAGAGAACGAGACTTCCTCAAAGCGCACCCGCCCTTTGATCGGCGGCAACGCGGTCGCGTCGGGCGAGTCGGTCACCTCAGACTGCGCGTCCAGGATCGTATAGACCCGCTCACCGGCGGCCGATGCCATCGCCACCGCCGGGATGATGACGCCCAAGCGCCGTACGGGTGATATCAGTTGCCCGACGTAAGCGGTGAAGGCGACCAACTCGCCGATGGTCAAGTTGTTTTCGATCACCAGACGGCCGCCCAGCCAAATGATGACGACGGTGCTCAAACTTGCGATGAAATCAAGCAGCGGGATATGCTGCGTCTGCACAGTGACTTGCTTCTGCGCCAAGCCGAACCAGGCGCGATTCTCCGCTTCGAAGCGCTCGACCTCGGCATCTTCCTGGGCAAACGCCTTGACGATCTTGGCGCCGCGCAGGTTCTGCTCCAGCACGGTCGTCATCTCCGCCAGCTGGTGCTGCAAATCAAGGGACAAGGGACGGAATATGCGCCCGAAGCGCAAGGCGACATAAGCCATCAATGGCATCAGTATCATGGAGAGCAACGCCAGCTGCGCGTTCATCAACAGAAGGGCGACGAAGGTCAGCAGCATCAGCGCTGTGTGCTGATACAAGCGCAGGAACGCCCGCCCGGTCAAGAAGCGGATCCGCTCCACATCCGATATCGACCGCGCCAGCAGTTGCCCGGTTTGGGCGCTGTCATGGTAGGAGAACGAGAGCGAACTCAGTTTTTCGTAGATGGCGTTGCGGATGTCGTAGGCGACGCCCTGCGAGGCGACCTCGGTCCAGCGCCCGAGCATAAAATCGACCGGCCCTTTGACCAGCGTCAACAGGAGCAAGCCGAGCAGGGAGGTCAGCAGGATTTGCATGTTCTGCTGGACGATGCCCGCGTCAACAATCCAGCGGATGGTCTGTGGAATCAGGACCGCCAAACCGGTGGTCAGGGTCGCCAGCGCATAAACGCCGATGGCAATATGACGATACTTTTTGAGGAAGGTAAAACTGCGCATCACGGAACTGCGCGGAGGGGACTTGTAAGCAGGCGATTGTTGAGATGATTCTACTGATAATCTGGCCATAAAGAACAGGGACTGAGCGCGGTAATCCTTTTGGTTATTCGACGTTCGCCATTTACCATACTGATTTTCGCTGGCGCGTAAAAGCCTGAATATGTTTGTTCATTCCAATTGAAGATAATGAGACGATCCGCTGTCGACCTTCCCGCTTGTTATCCAATAACGGCGCGCAAGCTCAAAATCGGCGCGGCAGCCAGACCGTCATCTCGTTGATCCCGCGGTTGTTCCAGGCGTAATAGGGGATTAGCGTGATATCGAGTTCCTCTTCCCGCTCGTTGCCCGCTTCCATGTACAGGCCGGCTGAGCCGTTCTCCTCGTGTAAGCGGCGCGCCACGCCCTTGATAACGGTGACGCCGCCCAAGAGATCGTCTTCTTTGTGCGCAGCCAACTGCATATCGTCCGGCGCGTAGACCTCCAGGATCGATACATCCTCCGGCAAGTCCACCCCTTCCAGGCAGTACACAATCGGGCCGCGCATGACAGCGACATGATTGCGAATCTCTTCCGCTTTGGGATGCGCCTTGATCATCTTCGGTTGCATCGGCAGCGATAACTCAATCACATCACCAGCCTGCCAGGCGCGCTTGACCTCGACATAGCTGCCGGGCGTCAATGCCAGATTGCTCGCCTCGCCGTTGATTTGCAAAGACGCCGCGCCCGCCCAGCCGGGTATGCGCAGCATCAAACTGACTTCGCTTGCCGGCGCCGTGTCGATCGTCATGCGAATCACGTCATCCCAGGGATAGTCGGTCTGCTGGGTGAGCGCAATGCCGGAGCCATCAGCCAGCGGCGTATTCACGCTGTTGCTGCCGTAGAGATGAATCCAGAGGCCCTCGTCCGATGTGCTGTAGAACCAGTTATGCAGCAGGGCGATCGTGCGGGCGGTGTTGGTTGGGCAGCAGTAGCAGCGAGAAATGAACCAGCGGTGATAGGCATCCTGGCTGAGAAGGGGCTGGTCCGCCCCATACCAGCGCAATGGATTGGTGTAGCAGAAAGTGATACCGTCCAGACTCATCGATGAAAGCATGCTGTTGTAGAGCACCAGTTCGACGATATCGGTGTATTTGGCATCACCTGACAGATTGAGCATCCGCCAGTTCCACATGGCATTGGCGATGTTGGCGCAGGTCTCGTTATAGCCGGTGGCGTTGGGCAGCGAAAACTCGTGACCGAAGGCTTCGTGCACCTCGGTGGCCGCGCCGCGAAATTCGGGCCGCTGTGACGCCCCGTGATGCTGCGCCGAAGTGCCGCCCGTGATGTACATTTTGCTGTGGATGGCGTTGTGCCAAATCCGTTCCAGGCCCGCCAACAATTCTTCATCGCCGGTCTCCGCCACCACATCGGCGGCGCCGCAGTAAAGGTAACCGGCGGTCACCGCATGCCCGACCGCGCGTGTCTCCGCGCGCAGTGACACCAGCGTCTGATTGAGGTCCCCGCCGCCCGGCTGCGACCCGCGCATATCGACGAAGCACTGCGCCAGCTCGAGATATCTCTCGTTGCCGGTGGCGCGATAGAGGTCAACCGCGCCCATCGTATTGGATGGATTGAAGCCGAAATGCGCCAGCTCCGGTGACCGTGGCATGAAGAGGTCGTAAAGATAATCGGCTTGCTTGATTGCGATCTGCAGGAAGTTGCGCTTACCCGTAATGAGATGATGCACCGAGGCCGCGGTCAGCAGATGCCCCATATTGTAAAGCTCATGGTCGCGCAGGCTGGTCCAATAGTCTTTGTCATCGCGCAGCTGCATCGGCGTGCTGATATAACCATCGTCTTCCTGCGCCTGTGCGATCACATCGATCAGTTCATCGAGTTCATCAATGATGGCCTGCTCTTTGGTGGCGCCGTAAACATGCGACATGGCTTCCATGTATTTGTAGCAGTCGCCATCGCTCCACATCGTGCCTTTGCGATCGCCGTCTTGCAGGCCGGCGACGATGTAAAAGTTGCTGAAGACGGCGCCATTATCCGGCTCGTCCAGCGCCTTGCGCATGCTCGGTAAAATGGTGTCCCGGCATAACTCAAAGAGGTTGCCCCAAAAGCCCGCCTTCCAGGTTACGGCATCGTGCGCCAGCGGGAATAACTTCTGATACTTCGTCTTGGTCTGCATATTTCTTTTTGTCCTCGGTCAATCAAACTGAATCGAACAGGGGTGTCGAATACTCAGGGCTTTATTTGTAACCGGTGAAGACGACGCCCTGGATGAAATACTTCTGCGTGAAGAAGAAGACGATGATCAGCGGCAGCATGACAACCAGCGAGACCGCCATCAGCGAATTCCACTCGGTGCCATAGGTGCCCTGGAAGAAGCGCAAACCCAGTGCCAGCGTATAGTTGTCTTCGCTGAATAAGAAGATGAGCGGGCGGAAAAAGTCGTTCCAATGAAACTGAAATGAGAAGATCGCCACCGCCGCCAGCACCGGCTTCGACATGGGCAGCGTGATCCGCCAGAAAACGCCGAAGCGCGAACAGCCGTCGATGACCGCCGCTTGATCCAGCTCACGCGAATGTGTCAAGAAATACTGCCGCAGCAAGAAGATATAAAAGGGATTGCCGAACCAGGATGGCAGGATCAATGGCCAGAAGGTGTCGATCATGCCCAGATACCTAAAGATGAGGAATTCGGGAATTAGCGTGACCTGCCGCGGCAGCATCATGGTTGCCAATACCACGATGAAAAGCACGTTCCGTCCGCGCCAGCGCAAGCGCGAGAAGGCATAGGCGACGACCGACGAGACGATCACCTCGCCCAACAGGCACAGTACCACGATGAATATCGTATTGCCAAAATAGCGATCGAAGGGCAACTGCGTCAGCGCGTCAGAATAATTCGACCAGAGGACCTTCTGCGGAAAGAATTCCGGCGGAAAGCGAAATACGTGCGAGAGTGGCTTCAGCGAAGTGGAAATCATCCACTGCAGCGGCAGCAGGATGATAATCGAGCCGACACCCAGGATCAGGTAGACGAAGATTTTGCTGACTATTTGACGCGCGTTCAAGCCAACGCCTGTGCTGCTCATCAGCTATCCTCCGCCGATTCCGCTTCGTAATACACCCAGAACTTCGCCGACGCGAATAAGATCACGGTCAGCAGTAAGATGGCGATGAAGAAGACCCAGGCCAGCGCCGAGGCGTAACCCATCTTGAAGTTCTGAAAGGCTTGCCGGTAGAGGTAGAGCAGATAAAAGAGCGAGGCGTTCGCCGGTCCGCCATCCGTCATGATGAAAGTCTCGGTGAAAATCTGCATCGTGAAAATGACGCCGGTGATCAACTGGAAGAAGATGGTCGGGCTCAACATCGGCAAGGTGATGCGGAAGATACGCTGGTACCAATTTGCGCCATCAATCTCGGCCGCTTCGTACAAGTCAGTCGGGATCGCTTGCAAGCCGGCCAGGTAAATGACCATACCGCCGCCCACGCTCCAGAGCCGCATGATCACAAAGGCGGGCAACACCCAAATCTTGCTGCCCAGCCAAGCCGGACCTTCGATACCGAAGACCCGCAGCGCCGTATTGAGCAAACCGAAATCGCTGGAGAAGATCCACTGCCAGAGGATCGCCACCGCCACGCCCGACAGGATCGCTGGCAGATAATAGATGGTGCGGAAGACCGACAAGCCACGGATATTCGTGTTCAGCAGCATCGCAATCGCCAAACCGAAGACGATATTCAGCGGGATGGACGCCAGCGAGAAGATGACCGTAATCTTCAGCGAATGCATCGGCAGCGGGTCGGTCAAGAAGAGCTTCTCGTAGTTCGCGAGACCGACCCACTGCGGCTCCGACAAGATATTCCAGCGGAAGAATGAGAGCACCAGCGAGGCGATCATCGGGAAAGCCGTCAGCAATAGGAAACCCGCCACCCAAGGCGAGACCATCGCCCAGGCCAGCACCGATTCGCCGCGCTGGTAGCTGATGTTGACGTTAGGGAATCCGCTTTGATTCTTGACGAATTGGCCGAGGCTCACGCTTGGCTAACCCCTCCCCCCGTCCCCGTCCCCATCGCAATGGAGAGGGGGAGAAATCCCGCCACGTCTTTTGTCCGGGCGCCGGTCAAGCGTGAACGCGACGTCTCGAACCAAGTAGATTCAGAATCGGGAGACGGCAAAGTCTCCCCCCATCGCGATGGGGGGAGATTTAGAGGGGGGTTGGGTAGCGAATTTAAGACCTGCCCGAATATCAAGGTGAAGCCACCTTCGGCTAAAGGCTCTAGCCCGTCCGCCATTGACCTTCCTTGATCAGCGGATTGACTTGCCGCACGATCTCGTCGCAGACGACCTTGGCATCGCGTTCCTCGCCGATCAGCAGCAGGTCGATTTGCGCCTGCATGATCTGCGAGATCTCGCCGAAGTTCGTCAATAGAGGATCGGGCGCGACAAAATGCCTGGCCGCGTCGAGCATAACGTGCTTGTTGGCCGGCGGCAGCGGATCGGTGATGAACCACTTCTCTTGCTCGGCGAAGGACGTACCCTGCAAGCCACCTTCGCGAATGATGGTTTCCATCGCCGGACCGTTGAAGAATTTCAGCAGGTTCCAGGCGCATTCCGGCGCTTGCGTTGTCTTCGGGACAACCAGCGGATAGTAGTAGGTGTAGTTGGCGCGGCCGCCCGGTCCCGCCGGATAATGCCCGAGCGCAATATTGAAGTCCGACTCGCGATAGCTGGGGAAGCTCCAGCTGCCGCTGTAGAACATGCCGAGGCGTCCCGTCTGCATCAGGGCGTTGGTGCCCATCTCGGCCAGCGCTTCCGGCCGCGGCGCGAAGCCGTGTTCCCAGCGCAGGTCAGCGTAGAACTGCAAGCCTTCTACGGCACCCGCTTCGTTGAGCGTACACTCGGTGGGGAAGAAGGGATCATCGACCACTTGTCCGCCGAAGATGCGCACCCAGGTCTGCCAGACTTTGTCCCAGCCGGTGACATCACAAGCGTATTGAGTGGTGCGGCCGTTGGCATCGACCTTGGTCAGCTTCTCACAAGAACTGAAGAAGTCGTCGACGGTCCAGCCCTCGTCATCCCATTGCGCGGTCGGCAGCATGGCGCCGGCTTCTTCGAACATGTCCTGATTGTAGAAAATGGCGATCGACGCCACGTTGTCCGGCATGCCGTAGATGCCGCCTTCGTGCGTATACGCCTCGATTGCCAGATCGGGGAATTGGGTCAGGTCATAGTCGTCCGCATCGACGAAGGGCTTGAGATCGAGCAGCAGATCGTCGTTCAGGAAGCTTGGCAGCAGACCGATCTCGATGATGAAGACATCCGGTGGAATGCCGGCCGCCAGGCTGGTAAAGAGCTTGTCGTTGTAACCCGCATTGGGACCACCAGGCACCGACGTGAAGTTGAGCGTGCAGCCCGGATAGGCATCATCAAAGGGCGCCAGCGCCTTTTCGCGGATGCCGATCAAAGGCGGACCATCCCAGAAGAAAATGGAGACTTCCTGATCGTCCTGGGCGACGACGCTGCCCATGCCCGGGAAGTTGTAAACGCCGGCAGCTAGCGAGCTCATGCCCGCCATACGTAGAAAATCGCGCCGGCTCATGCTTATCTTTCTTGACATATTGCACTCTCCAAATCATTAATCGTATTACGTGGCGAAAATTTCAAATCACCTGCCTGCACAGACAATTCGCTGACTTCAGTATTCTCGATAGTCTCCCCCTCTCGGTCACATACGACACGCTTGCGATTCTTCACGACATGCGAAAATCAAGTTACAAAGATAGCGCAATTCTATTGTCATTGCGAGTTTTTCGACTTGGCGCATCCGTTTCCCGCTGCACATCCCGTGCTCAAGGTATGTTAAAATTCCCGCCGAGTCAGGTTGACTTGCGCAGTCTTTATCGTCCATCAGCGAGACAAGTTCCGACACAGGTGCGAACCATGCCCGAAATTATCGTCATCGGCAGCGGCGTCATCGGCTTAAGTTCGGCGCTCCGCCTGCAACAGGCGGGCTATCAGGTCCGAATCCTGACACGAGACCTACCGCAGTTTACGACATCGGTGGCGGCCGGCGCTGTCTGGTCCGGCTCGGACGCACTCGGCAAGAGCCGGCAATGGGCAGCGGGCACACTCAAGCGCTTTCTCCCGCTCACGGAGCAGGCCGGCAGCGGCGTCACGCTGCAGCGTATGCGAGAAGTCTACGCCCAACCCGTCGCCGACCCCTGGTATCGGGATTTGCTGCCCTTCTTTTCCCGCGTCCCGCAGCGAATCATGCCGCCCCATATGCGAGACGGCTACCTGATGGACGTGCCGATGGTCGCGCCCCCGCTCTATTTGCAGAACCTGCATGATGAATTCGCCGCCAAGGGCGGGACCATGGAGACGCGCGCGGTGGCGTCGCTGGATGAACTGCGGAATGAGGCTGCTCTGCTGGTCAATTGCACCGGCGTTGGCGCGCGCGAAGTGGCTAACGACACGGAAGTTTATCCCATTCGCGGGCAAACGATGCTTCTTGAAGCGCCCGATATCGCCCTCGGTTACATGGACAACGACGCCATAGACCACATTTTTCCACGGGGAGATGGCGTTCTCGTCGGCGGCGTCAAGGTCCCGGGCGATTGGAACCGGCAGCTTGATCCGGCGGTATCCGCCGATATCATCAGTCGCGTCACAAAGATAGAACCGAGCCTCCGCAGTGCGAATGTCCTGAGACAGTTTGTCGGCTTGCGACCTGGCCGCGCTGAAGTGCGCCTGGAGGCCGAGCGGCTTTCGGACAGCTGCACCGTCATTCACAATTATGGTCACGCTGGGGTCGGTTACACATATTCTTGGGGCTGCGCGGAAGAAGTGCTGGCGCTGGCGAGAGAAAATCTTTAATTGTCGGACCTTGCCGAGCCCGGCGCGAACTGATGGCGGCAACGCGATAATCGCAGTCATACCGACTGTCATCGAGATGACGATTTGCACGAGCCACCAAATCTTGCATCGTACGGGAATAAGGCGGCATAGAAATGGCGCGACAAAATATCTCATCAGGCACGGAATACGAAAAGATCGCCGGCTACTCGCGGGCAGTGCGGTTTGGCAACACCGTTCATGTCTCCGGCACCACATCTACCGAGGGCGCGCACAAGATCATCGGCATCGGCGACAGCGCCACGCAGACCGACTTCATCATTCGGAAGATTGAAAACGCCCTGCAGCAAGCGGGCGCTGAACTGAAAGATGTCGTGCGCACACGAATCTATCTGGCGCCGGGCGCCGATTGGGAAGCAGTGGCGCGCGTACACGGAAAGTATTTCGGCGAGATCCGCCCGGCCAACACGCTGCTCTACATTCACGCCCTGGTCGGCGAGGACTATCTGGTCGAGATGGAAGCCGAAGCTATCATTCCCGCTGACGATTGATGAAATTCAGCCTCCGCTTCAATAACGATCTGCCAGTCCGTGATTACATCACCTACGCTCAAGCGGCGGAAGCGGCCGGCTTCGACCAATTCTGGGTCAGTAACGATCTCTTCCTGCGCAGCGCGCCGGTGATCTTGTCCGCCATCGCCATGGCAACCGCGAAAATCGAGATCGGTACTTGCATCGTTAGTCCCTTCACCCTGCATCCATCGGAAATGGCGATGTTCGCCGCCACCCTGGACGAGCTTTCGGGCGGCCGCTTCAATCTGGGTTTATCCGCCGGCGCTGAAGATTTCATGCGCTGGCTGGGCTTGGACTTTGATTATCCACGTACGCGCGTCCTGGAAACGGTCGAGGCGACAAACAAGCTGACCTCCAACGAGAATGCGGCCTCGAACGGAACCGTTCTGAAATGGACGGAAGAAGCCTGGCTGCGCTTCGAAGCAATTCGCCGCGTGCCGATCTATCTGGGCGCCATGAGCCCGCGGATGCTGCAGGAGATCGGCGCCATTGCCGATGGCGGCTTGCCGCTGCTCTTCCCGCCGGAGCACTATGCCAAGGTGCTGCCCCATGTCGAGCGGGGCTTGGCGCGCTCGGCCCGCTCACTTGAAGACATCGACCTGGCGGCTTGTATCTGGTGCTCCGTATCGGAGGATCAGGCTGCTGCGGAAGCCGTGCTGGCGGATAAAATCGCCTACTACGGCCATGCCATGAGCCCGCTGATTCTGGAGCAGCTGGGATTGACGCGTGGGGACTTCGAGCCGATCCGGCGGGCATATCATGTCGACCGGGACATAAATGCTGCGCGCAAGATGGTGACGCCAGCGATGCTGCGTATTGGTATCGCCGGCACGACAGATACGCTGATTGCCAGGCTGGAAAAACTGGTGGCGCTGGGCGTGACTCACATGAGCTTCGGTCCGCCGCTTGGTCCGGATATTCTCGCTTCCATCCAAGCCATCGGCCGCGATGTCATTTCCCATTTTTCTTAAGACTGACTTGCCACTTCCGGCGGCATCAGTACACTACTGCTGTAATACGTTTACCCTGTGAACCAGGGGACATGTCTGCAAATACTCGTCACGATGACCTAGAATGGTCATTGGAACAGAGCGGTTTTGCGGAAAGGCTGGGATATGCGGCGACTTGCGTTGCTGGGCTTAATCGTATTGCTTAACCTTGTGCCCGCTTCAAAGGCAGAAGTTGATTCGCTCCCCATCTGCACCAGCGATGAGTTTCTCGAAATCTTCAGCTTGATCGTCGAGTATCAGGTCAAGGTTGACGAATCCTTCGCGTGTTTTAGCGATCTACTGGATTACGGCGGCGCGCAGATTGTAAATCGTGAAAGAAGCCTGACGCAGCTGCCGTACTGCTCGGATGCGGTCGCCATTCGTCGCTTGTTCATCCAGCTTGGCGGGGACACGGTCGCGCGTGCCGCCCTGGAGCTCGCCACCTTGCCTGCTGGCGAGAATCCCTATCGATTGCGGCTGCCCAGCGATCATGATCGAGTCACAGAGTTGGCGGCGACGATGCTCGGCGTGGACCGATCGCAGGCGCCGGCGCCGGCGGAACGCAGCCTGCCTGCCTGCCTCTTAACGGATATGCAACTGCTTGACAAGACTATCGGCAGCTTTCTCGATTTACTCGCCGCCACGGCCACTGTGGTTGACCGGGCGCATTATGTCGTTTCAGTTGACCGGCGATTGCAATGGCGGGAAGACAAACTGCCTAATCTGCCGGACTGCGCCGAGTCGGTCGAACTCTCGTTGCGCTTGAACGAGACGGCCACCGATGCAGCCGCCCGCCATGCTCTCGCCTATGCCGGCGTGTCCGACGAGACGAATCCCTATGTCGATCTTGAGGCCGACGGGCTCGCGCTATTGCGCGCTTGGCATGAACAGATACAGATAATACGCGCATCTTCATTGAGCGTCGGTGGATCGCTGCCACCCTGCACAATTGATGAATCGACAGCCGCTTACCAGATCCTGCTGCCATACGCTGAACTGTCGGCGCGCGCCGCCGCCATCAGAACGACCTTCAGTCTGCTCAACTTCAGCGAAGGGCTCATCGCCTATCGCGAAAACCAGTTATCACAGTTGCCCTTGTGCGCGGAGACATTTAACGCGGGCTGGTGGGTCGGCGAAGTCCTCAATGACCTGACAGCACATGCCGCTTCATCGCTAACGACGACGGCGGCCGGCGCAATCAGCCGCAACACGGACCGCGTCGAGCAGAATGCGGCCAAAGCTGAGGCCGGCTTGGCGCGTATCAAGCGTATCCTGGACGGCGAGCAGCGACTGCTGGCGTCCGCTCTCGGCGGGGCCGCTAGCTGCAGCGACTCGGAACGCATCTTTTTCGGCAGCTATATCATGCCCGAGTTTCGCAATTTTCTTGACGCCGCCCTGGCGGTTTCATCGGCGAACGAAGTCGGCGCCCTCGCCACGAGTTCAACCAACTTGCGCGACTTGCTCTGGCTGCACCTGCCGCGCTGTATCGAAGCGCTGGAATACGGCCGGCGCATGCGCGGGATTGCGGCAGATTTTAGCGCCATGCTTGCTTTGGAAGGCGCCGGTGTGCCCATCCAGGATATCCCCTACACAAGAGCGGTAGCGGTCAATATCGAAAGTCTATTCGAGCGGTTCGAGCAAGCGAATGAAGACAGCCTTATCGCGTCCGCAAACACCTACTACGTGGTGGCGGAAACAATCGCCAATGTGCGTTCTTGCGGCTCGACCGAATGTGTAGTCGTGGCAACTTTGCGGCATGGCGACGCGCTGGACGTTCTTGACGATTCCGGCGCTTGGTACGAGATATATCTGGACGACGGACAGACGGCCTATATCGCCGGTTTCCTGGCGAGCAAGACGAAGCCCTGATCGCCGGCGTCGGTTATTCCGCCAAGACACGACTCATCTCAGCCAAAGCCGCGCCCAACTCGATATTGCGATTGGTGCCGGTTCCGCCGCCGAAATGCGGGCAGAGGATCACATTGTCCAGCGAGCAGAGCGGGCTGTCGGCCGGCAGCGGCTCGTAGGTGAATACATCTAACCCGGCGCCGGCGATGCGGTTTTCTTGCAAGGCATCGATCATCGCTTCTTCGTCGATGATGCCGCCGCGAGCGATATTGACGATATAGGCGCTTTCTTTCATCATGTCGATTTGCGCCGCGCCGATCATGCCTTCGGTCGCTGGTGTATGCGGCGTCGCCACGCAGACGTAATCACTCTCGCGCAGCAGATGGTCCAGATCGGCGTAGGTCGCGTCAAACACGCCTTCCAGCTCAGCCGACAGCGGCGTTCGCTTGTAGTAGAGATTGCGCATTCCCATCACGCTCGCCCGCCGCGCCAGCTCACAGCCGATCTCGCCCATGCCGATGATGCCGAGCGTCTTGCCCAGCACCTCGTGCACGCGCATATTATGCATCCAGTGGAAAGCGATTTTTCGCTCGGCGGTCAACTCCGGTTTGAGGCCGCGATAACGATAGGCGCCCAGAGACACCGCCTCGTTGGAGATGATGAGATCTTTGCTCAAAGCCATGATCAAGGTCATTGCCAGTTCCGCCACGCAATTTGGTCCTTTGCGCGGCACACAGCCGAAGTTTAGTCCGCGCCGCCGCACCGCTTCGACATCAATGTTGTAGTAGCTGCGTCCCAGTTTGAGCACGACCTGCAGATTGTCCAGCGCCCCGAGAAATGCGTCGTCAACTGTCGCCGTCCCCGCGATCAAGCCGGCAACATCACCTGAAGCCAGCGCCCGCGGGTCGCCATCGGCGCAGAGCACATTGAGGTCTGGGAAGTCCGCGGCCAAATCCGCTGCCGCCGTCTCATAGCCCCCGTCCGCGATCAAAATTGTATGTGGCTTGCCTGTCGATTCCGCCATTATTTTCCAACTCCCTGTTGTTCCTGAACTTTATCCGGCGCAAACTGGTTCCAGCCTTCAGCGATTTCATCCGCTTGATAACTAATATGCGTCTTCATCAGGCGGACTGCCTCTTCCGCGTCTTCATTCTCAATGACCTGCGCGATTTCGCGGTGATTGCGCGCGATCTGCCGTAAGTTGCCCTGCTGCTGATTGCTCAATGACATGACTTGCTGCACCCGCTGAGCCACACTGCTCCACAGAACACCCAGCAGCTGATTGCCGCTGTGCTCAATCAGGGCGTCATGAAAACTGCGATCGATTCGATTGACCTCGGTCAGGCTGTCCAGCTCGGCCGCCGCTTCCATCTCGTCGCAGATGGCGTAAAGCTCATGCAGGGCGGGCGAAGTCAGCTCAGTCGCCACAATCTGCCGAATTGCGTAACTTTCCAGCATGCTGCGTACGCTGAAAAGGTCCTCGATATCCGTCTTCGTCAGTTGCTTGACGGTCGAAACATGAAACGCGACTGTATCGACCAAGCCTTCCAGGCTGAGGGCGTAGATCGCATCGCGCAATGTCGCCTGACTGACGCCGATCTGGCTCGCCAGTTCGGTGCCAACCAGCGGCTGCCCGGGCAGCAATTCGCCCTTGATGATGGCATCACGCAGGATATTGATGACGCGCTCGCGCAGTGATCGGGATTGTATGGGTTCCATGATGTCGCCTTCGTCGTTGGTTTCGGGCAGTGGCTTGTAGTCGCGAATGGTTACAATCACTCCGCGTGAACGAGGATCACTCGATTATAGGTAGCCGTCGAATCGGTGTCAAGCAAAGCGGATTACCCTGCGCCCGCCGCCGGCCGAAAATTTGCCCAGCCGGCCGATTGCAGAATGCAGTTGTGTTTTTGACAACGACATGTTACATTCTACCCGATCCAAGATTGTCGACAATCTTACCAATTTAGTTTGTGTCCGTGATCGAGATCGCAACCCGGTTTTGTCACCGGCGAGGCTTTTGCAGGAGGAGAACACTATGGGATTAGCTACCAACGCCGACCAGCTGGTGCAGATGGCCGTCATCGGTTATGTCAGCCAGCCTACCGTTCGCGGTTACACCCCGCATGCGACGGGGGAGGCAACCATCCTGCCCGGCATGTCCGGCTTCATTTACAACGCTCGCGTCGGCGATGCCGCCTTTGGCTGGGCGGCCGACCACCTGGAACCGGGCGCTTCCATCGCCCATCCCGACCTCGATGCCGACTACGCCATGCACTATCTGACCTGCATGGGTAATCAAGCCTTTTTGATGAGCGGGTTGGCGCAGGGCACCGAAGGTATCGTCACCGGGGAGCATGCGCGCCTCCTGGTCGACTTTCCGCCGGAAGCGGCCGACTTGATCAATGTCGGGGATGCCGTGCAGATCCGTACAGTCGGGCAGGGGCTGCAACTAGTCGATTACCCGCATATCACGCTGAAGAAGTGCAGCCCGAATTTTATCGAGAGCCTGCCGATTGAAGCAGTGGATGAACGCAAGATTCGCGTGCCGGTCACGATGGAATTGCCCGTGCGCATCATGGGCTCGGGCGCCGAGCTTAATCCCGATTTTGTTGACCAGGACTTGATGTCGGGCGACCGAGAGTTGATGGCGGAGCTTGGCATCGACCAAATGCGCCTGGGCGATCTGGTGGTCGTCGACCATGCCGATCATCGCTACGGCCGCGGTTACAAACCGGGCGCCGTCACCATCGGTCTCTGCATTCACGGTGATTCGATCATGACCGGCCACGGTCCCGGCATTCTGACGCTGCTGACCTGCGCCGAACCCTGCATTGAATGGGTGATCGACCCGAACGCCAATATCGCAAACTACCTGAATATTCGGAAGGAATCATGAGCGCAAAAAACAATGCCCAACAAGTGATCAGTCTTTCGGTGCAGGGTGTCGTTACGCCACCGCGTATGCCGCCCTTGCCGGCTATGCCTTATTCGCTCGCGGCCGATGGAACGCCGTTTTTGCTGCCCGCCTATGGCAGCATCGTCTACAACGTCTCGGTCGGGGATTCGGCTTACGGCTGGCTGGCGGATTGCGTCCACCCGAGTGTCAGCGTCAAGGTCGAGGACGCGACCGGCAACCGCGGGCTGAACGTGCTTTCCTGCGTCGGCAATACCGCCATCGTCATGACCGGCAATGCCCAGCGCGCCCGCGGCGCCGTCACCGGCAAAACCGGTCGCTTCTCCGAGCATGTCATCATTCACTTCGAACAAGAGGTGCGCGAAGAGCTCGCCATTGGCGACAAGATCGTCATCAAGGCGAAGGGCGTCGGCATGACCTTCGATGATCATCCCGATGTCATGCTCAAGGGCTGCTCGCCTGAATTAGTCGAAGCGCTGGAAGTGACGACGGACAGCGAGGGCAAGCTCTCGGTGCCTGTGGTGGCCGCCGTGCCGCCGCATTTGCTTGGCGCGGGCGCCGGCCTGGTCAGCGACGGCGGCTCGATCCACATTCAGACCGCCGACCGCGCTGCCGTGAAAGACGCCGGTCTGGATCAGCTGCGTCTGGGTGATGTAGTGGCGCTGACCGATTACGACAGCAGTTGGAATCACGGCTATTTGCGCAACGCGGTCGGCATCGGCGTGATCGCGCAGGGCGATAGTCCGCGCGCCGGTTACGGTCCGGGCATCACACTGATTATGACTTCCGCCGGTGGCAATATCGCGCCCATGGTCACGCCGGGTGTGAATCTGATGGATCTATTGTTGTAACTGGTAACCTTTGCTCACGGGCAGACGATACGTGAAAACTGTAGGGGCGATCCGGTGGATCGCCCGAACTGTCTAAATATTTCGGGGCAAATTATGACGTACATAAAGCACATGGCATTCGCCGTGAAAAGTGTGGACGAAACGCTCGGGCGCTATCAGACGTTGCTCGGCGAAGGCTTGGACGCCAAGGTCGTGGTCGCCGAGAAAGCGCGCATGAAAGTGGCGATCTTCAACGTTGGCGATGTCGAGTACCAGCTCAATGAATCGCTGGATGCTGACGGGCGCTTCAGCCAATGGATCGCCGAGCGCGGCACCGAAGGACTGCACCACATCTGCTACGCCGTCGCGAATATCGACACCGCCCTGGAAGAAGCGCAGGGCCAAGGCGCCACGCTGAAAGAATGCAGCTCCTGCAAAGTGAGCGGCAGCCATCCGCATCCCGAAGGCTACGTCGCCTTCCTCGAGCAGGAGACCGGCGGCATCGAGCTGGAATTGATGCAAGTCTATACAGCGGCGGAGCTTGAGCAGTACAAATCGATCCGCGGAATTTGACCGATGACGCGACTGGGACAAGAAGACGCGATTTGTAGGGGCGATCCGCTGGGTCGCCCGCCAATCCGCCGGCTACTCGTGATTAGAGGACGCGGCCATTGACTATCCAAATGGTCCGCGTTGATGTCGATGCGCTGGAAGATTTCGTCCGGCGCGCCTTCGTCGCCATGGGCCTCTCGCCCTGGGAGGTCGAATGCTGCGCCGCCGGCTTGATGGGCAGTGAGTTGCGCTGCCTGCCGGGGCAGGGTCAAGGCGTGGGACGCCTGACCGGTTACTACAATCGCATATCCAAAGGGCTTTACCAACCCGGCACAACAATGGAAATTATTAAGGAATCGCCCGCGCTTGCGTTGATTGACGCGCGCATGGTGATGGGCTCGGTGGTCGGGCAGGAAGCGATGGCGATCGCCGTTGACAAGGCAAAAGAATGTGGCATGGGCGCTGTCTTCGTCTACAACAGTACGCACTTCGGCTCGTCGGGCTTTCATGCGCGGCGGGCGCTGGCGGACGATTGCATCGGCATCGCCATGACCAATGCCGGTGCCGAGATGGCGCCCTGGGGCGGGCGCGATCCTCGCGTCGGCACCAACCCCTGGGGTCTGGCGGCGCCGACCGGTGGCGACTTTCCCGTCGTGCTTGATATCGCGCTCACGACAGCCGGCAAAGGCATGATGCGCTGGTTCGAACGGGAAGGCAAGAAGATGCCGCGCGATTGGGCGCTGACGCCTGATGGGCATGAGACCGACGAACCGACCGCGGCGATGGCCGGCGCATTGCTGGGCATAGGCGAATACAAGGGTTATGGCTTGTCATTATTCACCGATGTGCTGACCGGTGTGATCACGGGCGGCGGATTCGGCTTGGCGCCCTTTGCCGATCGCAACATTGCCAAACTGGATGTGGCGCATACATTCATCGCCATTGATATCGAGTGGTTCATGCCGCTGGCTGCGTTCAAGGCGCGCATAGACGCCTTCATCGCCGAGATCAAGAGCAGCGCCCCCCGGCCGGGTGTCGAAGAGATCTTCGTGCCCGGCGAGATTGATCATCGGCGCGAGATGGGGTATCGGCGCGACGGCGCGCAGTTGGACGCGGGCGTCATTGAGCGTTTCCGCTCCTTGGCAGACGCCTTGGGGATCACCTTTGACATCTGACTGCGCTACCGGTATAAACCCGTAGGGGCGACGCGGTGAGTCGTCCGCGAAGGAGGATCAGGAGCAAATGCAAGCACCAAAGGCACTCGCCCGCAGCCTGGCGGACCGCGTCGCGGGATTGGAAGAGTTACGGCTTCCACCGGACGAAGCACAGCTTATCCCGCCTAACGTAATCCAGGCGGCGGTTGACGCATTGGCGCGGGGCGAGACGCACTACACCGACCGGCCTGGCATCCCGGAATTCCGGGCCTGGGTGGCGGATCATTTGCTGGCGCGTTGGGGCGTGACTGTCGATCCGAGCGAAGTGACGATCACCTGCGGCTCGACCGAAGCGCGTTACGTCAGCATGACATTGCTGACCGAGCCGGGCAGCAAGGTCTTGTGCCCGGGCGATGCCTCGCGCATTCGCGGCGCGTTGCACCTGCTGGGCGCGGATGTGGTTGAGTCGGCGGAGGATGCCGAATCAATCAGCGTGCTTTATCTCACGCCTGACGTCTATCGCGAAACCTCTATTGAGCTGTTGCAGCGAGCCGAAGATACCGACTGGTGGATCGTCTACGATCTCAGTTTCGCCAAGACATCACCGCCGTTTCACCCGGCGCAGAACGAAGCGCTGGCCAAGCGCGTCGTCACTATTGACTCGCTGTCGGATCGCATGGCGGGCTGGCGGCTGGGCTGGATGGCGGGCTCGGAAGCAGCGCTGCGCCTGCGGGCGGGCAAACAGGCGATCACGATCTGTACGACCGCCGTCTCTCAATGGGCCGGATTGGAACTAGTGAGAATGGACGACGCATGATATCGGCGAATCCCAATATACCGGAGGCGGTACGCGGGGTCGCGGCCGATGGCACGCAGTTGCGCTACGCCATGATGGAAATGGCGAAGGAACTGGACGGCGTCATCGCGTTGGGGCGGGGTGATCCCGACTTGCCGACACCGCCGCATATCGTCGAGGCGGCCAACCGCGCCATGCGCGACGGACTTACGGGCGCCACGGCGGTCCAGGGCATGCGACCGCTGCTTGAAGCCATCGCCGACCACATGCGCGAAGTGAACGGTTTGCCCGTTGACGCCGAGAACGTGATGGTCACGACGGGCGGGCAAGAGGGGCTCTTCCTGGCGGTGCAGGCGCTGATCGACCCGGGCGACGAAATCCTGGTGCCGGACCCGCGCTACAGCTCTTACGATGACGCGATACGCCGCGCCGGCGGCAAGATGGTCATGGTGCCGACCAATCGCGAGGATGCCTTCAACCTGGAGGCGGACGCGGTCGAAGCGGCCATCACGCCGGCGACTAAAGCTTTGCTGATCGTGACGCCGAGCAATCCGACCGCCGGCATCGTCACCGAGGATCGCCAGCGTGCCATTGCCGAGGTCGCCATACGCCACAACCTGATCGTCATCGTTGATGAGATTTACGGCAAAATTGTTTTCGAGCCTTGGCAGCATTTCAGCATCGGTTCGCTGCCCGGCATGGCCGAGCGCACGGTCACGCTTGATGCATTCTCCAAAACCTACGCGATGACCGGCTGGCGCTGCGGGTATGTCGCCGCGCCGGCGAATGTTATAGATGCGATGGCGCGCATCAAGGCGGTCACCACTGGACCGGTCGCCACCGTATCGCAATGGGCGGGTTTGGCCGCCATGACGGGACCGCAGGACTGCGTCAGCCAATACAAGGAGATCTACACGGAGCGGCGGGCCGTCTTGCTGGCAGGGCTGGATCGTGTAGGCTTCGCCTATGGGGAGCCGCGAGGCGGGCTCTTCGTCTGGGCCGACAGTTCATCGACCGGCATCCACGCGGCCGAGTTATCGCTCCTTCTCTTGCGGGAAGGGCGTGTTCTGGTCTTTCCCGGCACGGCTTTTGGCGAGAAGTGGCGCGAATATGTGCGCATCACCATGCTGGAGCCAATTGACGTATTGCGTGAGGCCGTGGAGCGCATGCTGCCGGTGATCGAGCGCTACCGGTTGTGAAACAACCCGTGGCGTCGGATAATCTTCGTACCAAGCATATGATCGACTTGGTGCATTGCGCGCGCGGATGCGGTATATTCGTTGCAATCGCGGATTGAGCGAGAAAGGAGCGCGAATCGAAATCCTGGAAATTTTCGTCAGACTTAGCAATAAGCTCAGGAGTAAAACATGAATAGGAAAATCCCGTTGCTGCTTTCATTGCTGCTGATCATAGTTCTCGGGCTGATGCCTCTTGCGGGGCAAGCCCAATCAGTTCCGACGCCGGACGACGATACCCTCGTCGTGGCGATAAACGGCGAACCGGGCTCGATGGATCCGTCGCAGGTTGGCGGCGCAACCGGCGGAAGCAATTTCCGCATTATGATGCACTTTTTCGGCTCACTCTACGAGTTGGGTCAGGCGGATGGCGCCATTGATCCCTATTTCGCCCATAGCTTTGATGTTTCCGAGGATGGCACGGAATGGACCTTCCACCTCAACGAAGGTTTGACCTGCCACGATGGCGAGCCATTGACGGCGGAAGATGCCGCCTACAGCTTTAATCGCATGGCGGATCCCTCCAACGGCTTCACCGGCAACTCGGCCGGCTTCGTGGTAGCTTCGACCGGTTTTGTTGAAGCCCGCGCCGACAGTGAGTTGGATGTCACCATCGTCGCCCGGAAGCCGCAGAACCGCGCCATGCGCCTCGGCTTGATCGCCGAAATCTTGGTCCACTGCAAGGATTCCTACGAAGCGATGACCCTGGAAGAAGCGGCGCGCAACGTGGTTGGCAGCGGTCCCTACTCCATGATCGAATGGGTGCCCGGCGAATACATCAGTATGCAACGCGTCGAAGGCTTTGAACCGCGCGATGCCGGCTTCGATGAAATCGTCTGGCGCTTCATCCCCGAGCCGTCAACGGCGGTGGCGGAAGTCATCACCGGCAATGTCGATATCTACAAGGAGTTCCCGGCGACACAGTTCGACGCCATCGCCAACTCCGGCGTCGCCGAAGCGCGCAGCTTCCCCGGCACGACGCGTGTTTACATCGGCTTCAACTTGAATCCCGAAGCCGGTTTCCGCGTGAATACACCGAGCCTCGGCGCCGACGCCGTCATGGAGACCGATGTGCGCGTGGCGCTGCAATACGCCGTAGATGTTCACGCCATCTGCGAGAATCTGCTGCTCACCACCTGCGATCGCGCCACCAGCCTCGTCAATCGGCCGAACAATCATCCGACCCTTGAGCCCTATGCCTACGATCCGATGAAAGCGGAAGAGCTGCTCGATGCGGCCGGTTATCCGCGCGGCGATGACGGCGTGCGCTTCTCGCTCGGCCTGAAGGCGCGGCGGGCAACGGGCGCGGGCGGCTCCGATGTCAGCCTGGCAGTCGCGCAGTACCTCACCGATATCGGCGTGCAAACCGAAGCCATCTTTATGGAGTCGGCCGATTGGCGCGAAGAGCTGATCTACCATCAGCTTGGTCCCATATACATGGGCCAGACCGGCGGCAGCAAGTGGAGCGCGCAGTACGACATGGCTGATATTCCGGGTCATATCGCTGGCGGCGCCGCTGCCGAAACCAATTACACGCATTGGAACAACGATGTCTGGTTCGATGGCTGGGACGCTCTGCCGAACTTTACGGCCGATCCCGAGGCCGAGCGGGCGCTGGAAATCGCCATGCTGGCAGAGTTCTATCGTGACCCGCCCTGGCTAATGCTCTACGCCGGACCGCGTACCGAGGCCGTCAGCAACCGCATCAATTACAGGTCTCGCGCGGACTACTTCATCACCGCCTACGCCGCCACGCTGAAGGACGATATGTAGGTTACCCCACGGGGTAGTTTGTAGGGGTCAGCCATTGTGGCTGACCCACACCTAGCTTCTCGATAAACGGGCGACCCATTGGGTCGCCCCTACGGAACCATTCAGCCGGCGAAATTCAGATTGGGGTCGCTTCACCCATGCACAAGTACATCATACGCCGCTTGCTGTTGACTGTGGTGGTGATCCTGGGGGTCACGCTCTTGACCTTTATCTCCATCCACTTGGCGGGCGACCCTACTCTCTTCTACATCAGCGAGCGCGCCAGCAAAGAAGAGCGCCTGGAAGCGCGCAGGCGCCTCGGTTTCGACCGCCCGCTGCACGTACAGTATTTCGAGTTTCTCGTAAACTTGGCGCGCGGCGATACCGGCAATTCGCTGCAGCATCGTGTGCCGGCCTTTGACGTCGTGATGGAGCGCATGCCGGCGACATTGGAACTGACGATCGGCGGCTTTCTCTTGTCGACCATTGTGGCGTTTCCCATCGGCGTACTCGCAGCGACGCGGCGCGGCACCATGACCGACGGCACCATGATGCTGGGCGCGATGCTGGGGCAATCGATGCCGAGCTTTTGGCTGGGCTTGATGTTCATCCTGTTTTTTGCCGTCACCCTGCGCTGGATGCCCGTTTCCGGGCACGTGCCCTTTCTCAAGCCGCTTCTCGAGGGTAACGCAAGCGAAGCGCTCGCCAATCTGCCCAACGCCATCCGCTACCTGATCATGCCGGTGGTGGCGGTATCGGTCTATTCCATCTCCCGCAACTCACGTCTGATTCGTTCCGCCGTCCTGGAAGTCCTGAATCAAGATTATGTCGTCACTGCCCGCGCCAAGGGCTTGAACGAACGCACAGTGTTGATCCGCCACGCCGTCCGCAACGCGCTTATCCCTATTGTGACCGTCCTGGCGCTCCAGTTCGCCTTCCTCTTAAATGGCGTGATAGTGACCGAGACCGTCTTTTCCTGGCCTGGCGTTGGTCGACTGGTATTTGACGCCGTTAATCAGCGCGATGTGCCCCTCGTGATGACCGCGGTTGTGCTGCTTTCATTCCTCTTTGTTGCCGCCAACCTCATCGCCGACTTGCTCTACGGCGTCCTCGATCCCCGCATCCGGCTGGAGTGAGATAATCCTGATGAGCGCCCCGCTTGATTCCAATCCAGCGCCATCCAGCCGCGTTTCGCCGCTCGCTTTTCAAATCGACGAAATGTATGAGCCTCAGCCATTTTTTCGGCGGGCGGCTTCCAGCATGGTACAATCGCGCTATCCGGTAATCGCCGTCATATTCATTTCTCTGATTACCCTCTGCGCAATATTCGCGCCGCAGTTGGCGCCCAAAGATCCCAACCGCGTCGAGATATTTTCCGTGCTCAAACCGCCTTTCAGCTACAACAGTGATGGCGAACTCGAGTCCATACTGGGCACCGATTCAACCGGACGCGATGTGCTTTCGCGGGCAATTTTCGGCGCGCGCATCTCATTCTTCGTCGGCTTGGCAGCGGTCGGGCTTGGAGGCGGCGCGGGCACGTTCCTTGGGCTGACGGCTGGCTATCTCGGCGGCCGCGTCGATGACATCATCATGCGCCTCGCCGACATCCAATTGGCTTACCCCTTTATTCTATTCGCCATCATGATGTTGACGATTCTGGGAGAAGGCGTTCTGAACCTGGTCCTTGTCTTGGGGATCGGTCAATGGGTCACCTACGCGCGCATCTCCCGCGCCGAGACGTTGGTGCAGCGCGAGCGAGAATACGTCGAAGCGGTTCGCGCTTTGGGCGCCACCGAATTGCAAATCATGTTCCGCACCATCTTGCCCAATATCCTGACGCCGCTGATTGTGATCGCTTCATTCAACGTCGCCGGCGTCATTCTGGCGGAAGCGTCTTTATCATTTCTCGGTCTTGGCGTGCCGGAGAGCGTGCCGACCTGGGGCGCGATGCTTGCCGACAGCCGCAATCAGCTTCTCAGCGGCTCCTGGTGGCTGGCGGTCTTCCCCGGCATTGCCATCATGTTGACGGTCGTCTCACTCAATATACTCGGCGACTGGACGCGTGATTTCCTTGATCCGCGCTTGCGCGGTTCAGGTCAAGGTCTCTAGGAGCAGAACATGGTTAACGGCTCTACAGCAATTGTCACCGGCGCGGCGCAGGGCTTGGGTTATGCCATCGCAAAAGCTTACGTCGCCGAGGGCATGAAGGTGGCGCTGATGGATGTACGCGGCGACATTCTGGCGGGCGTCGCCGATGAACTCGCGGCGCTGGGCGGCGACGTCCTGCCGATTACGGTCGACCTCTCTGATGCAGTTGAAACGCAGGCGGCGATCGATGCGACACTGACGCACTATGGCACGCCTCGCGTTTTGATTCACAACGCGGCGCTGCTGATCACGCGGTCAATGCGGGAGATCACGCTGGCGCAGTGGCAGAAAGAAATCAACATCATCTTGCAGGCGGCTTTCATCTTGAGCAAGGCAGTCTGGCAGCCGATGATCGATGCCGGCGGCGGCAGCATCGTCTACCTGTCCTCCGGCTCGGGTTACAAGGGATTCATCGAGGAAGTCGCCTATAACCCCGGCAAGCATGGCGTCGAAGGCTTGATGAAATGCCTGGCCATGGAAGGGGCGGAATTCAACATCGCCGTCAACTGCGCCACCCCGGGCGCGCCGATCAATACGCCAATGTCGGATTCCAACTACACTGAAAAACAGAAGCAGAGCTGGGTCGATCCGGCATTGCTGGCGCCCGCATTTGTCTTCCTGGCGCAGCAGACCGCCGCCGGCGTAACCGGTCATCGCGTCGCTGCCCGCAGTGACGGCAGTTGGGATGCGATTGACTTGCTCTAATATTGCCACAGAGGTTCACCGGTCTCGACTCGGCTCATGAAAGTATCTGGACATGGGAATTGCAGGGGCGACTCTGTGAGTCGCCCAATAGCGGAACGGTGATGTCGCGGGCGACCCAAGGGTCGCCCCTACACTGACTCTGGTGCAGGGTGTAGGGTAGGGTACATTCTTTTGTGTGAGCCAGGTCGTGACGTGCGAGCGCCTGTTCCTCTGTGGCTGATATTTTAGGAGAAAGATATGGCCGAACACTATCTCGACGACAGCGTCACCCAACCTTTCTGGGACAACTCGGTGACACCGCGCCTTTCGATTGATCCCGGCGACACCGTTGTGATTGAATGCGCCGAGCCGGTGGGGCAGATAAGGCCCGAATCGACCGACGATGATCTGGCGAATCTCGACTTCGGCCTGGTGCATGCGCTTACCGGTTCCATCCATATCAATGGCGCCGCGGTTGGCGATGCTCTCGAGGTGGAAATCCTCGATATGCAGCACAAGGGCTGGGGTTGGACCGGCCACATCCCCGGCTTCGGCTTGCTGCAGGAAGACTTCGACTTCTCATACATTCATCATTGGGAATTGGACGGCGATATCTGCCGCTTTGGCGTCAACGACATCACGCTGCCCTTTGAGCCCTTCCCCGGTTGCGTCGGCGTGGCGCCGGCTGAGCCCGGCCGTCTGACCACTATCCCGCCGCGCATCAACGGCGGCAATGTCGATATTCGCGATCTGGTCGTTGGCTGCACCTTCTGGCTGCCCGTCCTGGCGGAGGGCGCGCTCTTTTCTACCGGTGATTGCCACAGCGCGCAGGGTCAAGGCGAAGTCAGTGGCACCGCCATCGAATCACCGATGACCGTCACGATGCGCTTTAACCTGAGGCAGGATCTGTCGATAAGGGAATTGCAACTGCAACGACCGAGTCCGATGACCAAGACCGATACTGCCGGTTACCACATCACAACCGCACATGGACCCGACCTGATGGAAAACGCCAAGAACGCCGTCCGTTATATGATTGAGTGGCTGGTTGAGAATCACGACTTAAGCGAAAGCCAAGCCTACTGCCTCTGCAGCACCGCAGGGGATCTTAAGATCGCCGAGATTGTGGATGTGCCGAACTGGGTCGTGGCGATGCACATGCCGCTGAGCATCTTCGCTTGATGGGGTTCAACACCCTTGTGGATTCGGCCTAGATCTGTTCTTGCGCCCCGACGCTGACCGCGAGTGCCTCCTGACTCGCGGCTTTTTCCAGTTTCCTGATTTTCGACTTCGCTTTGGCGAGTTTCTTTAGCGCCTTCTTCGTCGCGGCTTTTTTTGTTTTCTTTTTTGACGCTTTGGCGGCTTTCTCGCGCTGCGATTGCAACTTCGCTTGCGACTGAGCCAGTTTGTCTTCCGCCTCCACCAGTTGAGCGCGCAAGCTGCTCATATCAGTCTCTTGCGCGAGCACTGCTTCGCGGGCGGTTTCAAATTGCTCGCGGTCCGCCGCCAAGTCAGCTTGCCCCTGTTCAATCTCCAGCGCAAGCGTCTGCAATTGCTCGCTTTCTCGGGCGAGCTTGTTCCGTTCGCGTGTCAGCAATCCGCGCGCCGTAGACAGACGTTTTCTCTCCGCTTTCATTTCTGCCACGCTAATCTGTATTTCTTCACTCATGATGTCTTCAACCAATGAGATTAAATTCTCGTTAAGGACCTTAACAATAACATAATTATACTGCCGGCGCAATTCTGTCCCTGACATGGCAGGCGGCAAGTGCATGTCGCTCGCGTTAGTATGACGAACTTCCGGCCAAACAGTTTGCAGCCGATGGGGTCATGAGGTTGCTATAATCCGATTCAACAGAATATATCGTAGCGAAAGTTGTGCAGGAATGACAAATCGCGAGTTGAGCATCGCTTTTCAGACGGACAAGCACGCTGGAGAATACATCGCTCTGGCAAGATTGGTGAATGAGTATGCCTTTGACGCGGTAACGGTTTACTGTGATGCTCCCTTCCATCCGAGTTACGGTCCGCTTCTCTTGATGGCGCCGCACATTCAAAGGGCGCGTATTGGACCCGCCGGTATTCCACCATCACGCATGCACCCGCTGGATATCGCGGCACAGACAGCGCTGCTCGCCGATATAGCACAGGCCGGCGTATATCTTGGTTTGGTGCGTGGCGGCTGGCTCGCCGAGCACGGCATCAGCGAGCTCGATCCGCCGATCACTGCCATGCGAGAAGCGATTGAAATTATCCGTAAGCTGCTGGCGGGCGAATCAGCCGGATACGCCGGCGCTGTCTATCAAGTCGCCGACCACGTTCGCGCGCCCTATCCGCTGCCATCGGGCAATGTCCCGCTGCAGATCGGCACCTGGGGAAAGAAGTTGGCGGCGCTGGCCGGAGAGGTCGCCGATGAAGTGAAGATCGGCGGCTCAGCCAACCCCGATGTGATTCCCGTCATCGCCGACTACATTGCGCTTGGCGAAGCGCGGGCCAGACGACCAAAGGGGACGGTCAAGATTGTGATTGGCGCGGTCTCGGTAATCGACGAAGATCGTGAGGCAGCGCGCTGGATGGCGCGGAAAGCGGTCTCGCTATATATGCCGATTGTGTCCAGGCTGGATCCGACCATGATGATTGATCCGGAATTGATGGCGCGGGTACAAGCGCATGTCAACGCCGGCGAAGACGATGCAGCGGCGCGGCTCATTCCCGATGACATTCTCGATCGCTTTATATTCGCCGGTGACCCGGCCGATATCATTGAGCAGTGCGCGCGTCTCTACGATGCCGGGGCGCAACGCATCGAGCTGGGCACACCGCACGGCGTCAACCAAGCCTCGACCGGCATCGATCTCATCGGCCGGCAAATCCTCCCCGCGCTGCAGGAATACTGGTCGCCCTAGTTTCAGCGCCAGTGTCATCACACCGGAATCCCTTGCCAGTCAACTCACTCATCTGCTTTTCATCGGCTGTTCATGTTGCCGACTTGCTCCGAGCTCTATGATGAAATTGTGACGACTGAATGTGCCTGACCCGCGCAGGTTCAGCGAGAGGCGGTGTAAGCATGATGTTGCGGCATACTCACCCACTGCTGGTTCCTTTGGCGATCCTGGTACTTCTGGCGATTCTGATCGCCATTACCGGGGCAGATACCGCCGCTCAATAATTGCCAGCGATGACTTAGGCATCTGAAGCGTTCTGCGCCTGGTGGCGGAGCGAGGTGGATCCCTCCCTCCGGGCATGATGGCAGCCGCCTGTATCCATGACTAGCGTATGAGTTCGTCTTCGGTCAATGACCAAGACGCATTCTTGATCTTTTTCGACAATCGCAGCGATGCGTCGATGGACCGTCGCCGATAAGATTCCACAAGCCGGCTGAGGCGACAATAAGCTGCGAGCCGCACCTTCCTGCTCGGCAACGGTCGTCGCCGGCTTATTGCTATGTTGACACCCTCTCGGTATACTTATCGCTACCGTTTTCTTAGGTGCTGATACTGATGGAAAGGAAAATGACCATGATTAAGAAGTTTCTGATTGTGCTGCTCGTCGTCATGATGACGGTCATGCTCGGAGCAACCACCACCGCGCAAGACGATATGGAGACCTATGTTCTCGGTGTCGCCCTGCCATTTACTGGCTCGTTTGGGACCTTTGGCCAGGACTTCGAACGCGGCATCGATTTGGCGGTGGCGCAGATGAATGCCGAGCTGGAGGCGGCCGGTTCATCGATTCATTTTGAGACCGCCAGCGCCGATACCGAACAGACGCCCGAAGGCGCCGCCCGCGCGCTGCAGACCATCGTCCAGACCACCGGCGCGCAGGTTGTCGTCGGTCCCTTGACCACCGACGAGGTCCTTGGCGCCAAACAATTCGCCGATGAAAACGGCGTCGTCATTGTGGCGATGGCCTCGAGCGGTCCGGCGGCATCTATCCCAGGTGACAATATCTTCCGCGTCATCTATCCGCCCGATACCTTTTCATCGAAGGCTTTTGCCACCATTGCGCTCGCACGTGGCCACCAAAACATGGTTGTGCTGCATGTCGACGATCCCTTTGGCAATGGCATGAATGAACAATTCACCAGCAATTTTGTGGCCGGTGGCGGTGTCGAAGTCGCTTCTTTTGCCTATACGCCGCAATCCACGGAACTCTCTAGTGAAGTCGCCGCAGTCAGCGCCGCCCTGGCGGGCTTCGGCGATAACGCCGGTTTCTTCTGTGTCTGCTTCCCGGGCGCTGCGCAGGCATTTGTGCAGATCGCGCAGATTGACCCCGTCTTGACCTCGGTGCAGTGGATGGGCAATGAGGCGATGACTACGCTTGAGATGCTTAAAGATCCCGGTCATGCTCAAACATTGATAAATGCCGATTTCGTTACGGTGTCCCAATCGGCAGCTTCTACACCACTTACACCAATCTTCCTGAACGACTTTGTCGCCATGTTCGATAAGGATCCGGGCATCTTCACCAATTACGCCTTTGATGCGGCAAACATTGCCATGCTGACCATGCTGGCCGCCGGCAACGACGGCGCCGCCGTTAAATCGATGCTGCCGTTCATCAGCAACCACTACATTGGCACCACTGTTCAGGCATTCCTCGACGACAACGGCGACCAGGCGATCGCAAGTTATGGAATCCGTAAGGTGCAGGAAGATGGCACCGCCTTCGAGGTGATCGGCACCTACAACGGCAACACCGATACCATCACCTACAACTGATCGGCTGACCGTATAGCGCTGCATACCGCACGTGCTTTTGACCCCTCCCGCAGCATAGTGGGAGGGGTCAACTCGCAAGGTTTCTAGTCTCCAAATAACAGGGGTCACGGTTGCCGATGCCTTTTTCCCTATTTGTGACCTCAATCGTCAATACCATTCAGATTGGCAGCCTGTATGCCCTGATGGCGCTGGGCATCACCTTGACCTTCAGCGTTGTCAAGCTGCCCAATTTCGCCCACGCCGAGTACGTGACTGCCGGCGCCTACGCCGCACTGATCGTCTCTCTGTCGGGTGTGCTGAATCCCGTCGTAATTATGGCCGCTGCATTCCTCGTTGGCGCGCTGGTCGCCCTCGTCAGTCATCTGGTCGTCTTCAAGCCGCTCGAAGGGCGGCAGGTATCCTTTTACACGCTGATTCTGTCTTCCTTCGCCGTCGGCTTGATCATCCGCTATGTCTTGTTCACGATCGCCGACTACTTTAATATCTTCGATCTGCGCATCGGCATTCCGCTGCAAGTTGTCTTCCGCGAGGGTTCGCTGATACTGTCGAATGTTTTTGCCTGGGTCGTGCCGGCAAGCGTCTTACTCGTCGTGGTCCTGACGCTCCTGCTAAATCGTACGCCCATGGGGCGGGAGATGCGCGCGCTGGCGAACAATCCGAATCTGGCGCGCGTCATCGGCATCCCGGTGGAGCGCGTCAAAAACTTTACCTGGCTGTTGGTCGGCGGCCTGGCAGGTGTGGCAGGCGCGCTTTGGGGTTTGCAGACCGCCGTCAGCCCGCTTATGGGTTGGGTCGCCATCATATCCGTTTTCGCCGCGGCGATCCTTGGTGGCTTGTCCAGTTTTTCCGGCACGATTCTCGGCGCATACGTCGTGGCGTTTTCCGAAAATACGGTGATACTCTTCCTCAATTTCAATTTCGACGTCGATCTCGCGTATAAGCCGGCGATTCCGTTCGTCATTATCATCGCCGTTTTGATACTGAGACCTCAAGGTTTTACCGAGCTGATCAGGCGCGGCGGGGATCTGCAACGATGATCAATATCGACATCGGCGCGACCGCCATCGCTATCCTGACGCTCTTCGGCATCTACTCTCTCATGGCGATCAGCCTCAATCTGGAGTACGGCGTCGCCGGGGTTCCGAATTTCGGACAAGCGCTATTTGTCTCCATCGGCGCCTATGTCGCCGGCATCACCTATACGCGCCTCTTGCCGCTGCTGGCGGGCGTCGATAGCATACATCCCTGCGGTCCGACGATGGGGGCGGCGCTGCAAATGCGCTCGGAGATCATGGCAACGCAGCCGCTGGCGGGCTTCATCAACCTCGCGGCCACTCTCGTGATCGCGGCGATAGTGTCGGGCGCGGTGGGTTTTGCCATCTCCTATGTCACGCTGCGGCTGAAAGAGGAATGGTTTCTGGCACTGGTGCTGTTGGTTGGCGGGGAGACCGTGCGCATCATTGTGCGCGGCGCCGATAACTTGATTTGCTCTCATAATGGCATTTCGGGTGTGGCGCAGCCTTTTTATTTTCTGCGTGACGCGCGCAGCAGTTCGCTGCTCTTTATGCTGCTCGCGCTTAGCCTCGCGCTAGTCGCTTATTTCTACAGCCAGCGCCTGGTGCGCTCGCCATTCGGACGTATGCTCAAGGGACTGCGCGAAAACGAAGATGTCACGCGCGGGCTGGGCAAAGGCATTTCGCTGGCGCGGGCGCAAATCATGCTGATCGGCTCCGCCATCGCCGCGGTCGGTGGCGTGCTCTTCGCGCTAAACACCGGCTTCGTCAACACCAATGACTATGTCGTCACTATGACCCTCGATATCTGGGTCATGGTCGTCCTGGGCGGCATCGGCAACAATCGGGGCGCTCTGCTGGGCGCGGCAATGATCGCCATCATGGATCGCTTCACGCAGGTGGGCGCGATCGCGCTGAATATGAGCGGCTCCCCAATCGAATTCAACTACGTGCGCTTCATCGCCTTCGGTGTCATCCTGCTGCTGATGCTGCGCTATCGGCCCGCTGGGCTGCTGCCGGAGTCCCGCTTGACCACCAATGCGCACGCCGTGGTAAAGCGACTGGTCGCGAGGCAGGCTGACAGCTGATGCCTGCGCCGCTATGACAGCGAAATCGCCAATGCCCCTGCTGCAACTCAAGAACCTGCGCAAGGATTACGGCGGCTTGCGCGCAGTCGATGACGTTTCGCTTGAGGTGCCGGAAGGCGCCATCATCGGATTGATCGGACCCAACGGCTCGGGCAAAAGCACCTTAATCGACCTCGTCGCCGGCACGACTGATCTCAGCAACGGGCGGGTCATCTTTGCGGGCGATGACATCAGCGAGTGCAGCTCCGATCAGGTATTTCAGGCGGGCATCGCGCGTGGCTACCAGGAACCGGCCCTCTTTTTCCAGATGACCGTACTCGATAATCTGCTGTTGCCGGTCAAGGAACAGCGCGGCGAACACCCGTGGTACGCTCCCCGCTGGCGCAGTTGGCAGGCGCAAGAAGCGACACAAGCAACGGAGGCGCTCGATATACTGGAGCAGGTACAGCTCCTGCAGCACTATGACACGCTGGCCTCGGATCTGTCCGGCGGGCAGATGAAACTGCTCGAAATCGCCCGCGCGCTGATGGGCAAGCCGAAGCTGCTATTGTTGGACGAACCGACCGCGGGCGTGGCGCCAAAGCTGGCTTACGAAATATTCCAGCAGATCGCGCGCTTGCGTGACGACTACGGCATTACCTTCCTCATCGTCGAGCACCGGCTGGAGATCCTCTTCGACTTTGCCGATTATGTCTACGTCATGCACCTGGGCAATCTGCTGGCGGAGGGCAGCGTGGATGAAATCGCCAATCACACAACCGTGCGCGAGGTGTATTTTGGTGACTAGGCAGGTCGCATGATCACAGTCGAATCCTTGACCGCCGGCTACGGCAAGCTGGAAATCCTGCAGGACCTCAGCCTCAGCTTCCAGGACGCGCAATTCACCGCTGTGTTGGGACCCAACGGCTCCGGCAAGAGCACGCTGATGAAAGCGATCATGGGTACTAACACGGTCTTCGGCGGCTCGATCGCGTTGAACGGACAGGAACTCATCGGCATGCGCACCGAAGCGATTTCCCGCCTGGGCATCGCTTACGTACCGCAGCGTGAGAATATCTTCGACGAATTGAGCGTGCGGGAGAATCTACAGCTGGGCGCGCGTTCGCTCACCGCCGCGAGCCGTCCCGCGGCGCTGAAGGAATTGTTGGAGGTCTTTCCCATCCTCGACCGCCGTCAATCGCAGAGAGCCGGCTTGCTCAGCGGCGGCGAACATCAGATGCTGGCGATCGCCATTGCCTGGCTCAGCCGTCCCCGGATCATGCTGCTGGATGAACCGAGCGCCGGCTTGGCGCCGGCCATCGCCATTGATGTCTTCCGCATCCTGCAAGCATTGAAAGAACAGGGCATCACGCTGGTGGTGGTCGAGCAAAATGCGCGGCGCGTGCTGCAGTACTGCGATTATGCCTTTGTCTTGCGCGAGGGGCGGCTGGCTTTTGCGGGCACTGCTGCCGAGTGTCTGCGCGATGAGGAGACGATCAAGAGTTACCTGGGCGTGCATTAGACGCGCAGCGCTTCCATCGCCTCCCGCAGCTTCCCGCCAATCCGCACCGGCTCATGCGTCAGCCGATCCACGAAGACATGCACAAAGTAACCGACCGCCGCCGGTTCTTCATCTCCAGATTTGAAGATGCCGATCTCATAGCGCACGCTGGCATTGCCCAGTTTCGCCACCCGCAGGCAAGCATCGACCACTTCGGGGAATTGGATCGGCTTGAGGAATTGGCAGTGCGTCTCGACCGCGAAGCCGACTGAATCGCCGCCGCTGAAGTCGAGTCCGCCGGCGTCCATCAGGTAGCCGTTGATCACAGTGTCGAAGAACTCGTAATAGATGACATTGTTGATGTGGTGATAGACATCGTTGTCGCGCCAGCGGGTGGGGATGCGAAGCTGGTGTCTGTAATGCGCGCGCCGTTCCTGCTTCGGATCCACTCCGTTCGCTCCCCTCATCCCGCCGGGCAATATCGCCTTATTGACACTCTTTCAGATCAAGCGCCAGGGAATTGATGCAGTAACGCAGGCCAGTCTTGTCTCGCGGACCGTCGTCAAAGACATGCCCGAGGTGCGAATCGCAGCGGTTGCAGACCGCCTCGACGCGGCGCATCCCATGGCTGTTGTCCTCATGCAAGGCGACATTGCCCTCGTCGACGACATCCCAAAAGCTGGGCCAGCCACTGTAGGAATTGAACTTAGTCTCCGAAGAGAAGAGTTCCTGCCCGCAAGCGGCGCAGGCGTAGACACCGTTGGCTTTCGAATTGACGTACTTGCCGGCGAATGGGCGCTCGGTCGCATGCTGCCGCAGAACGGCGTATTGATCGGGGCTGAGCTCGCGGCGCCAATCGGAATCGGACTTTACAATCTTCTCAGTCATTTGCTTTAGCCCTTTCGTACTAGATTTCAGCTTCAGCGTATCCGGCGCTTGTGAACGGATTCTTGCGCCGGCATCATAATTATAATAGAAGGGTAGGGCGCGCCCAAGTCGGCGGCTGTCGACGCGCCGGCGGCCATGCTATCATCATCGGCATTCAATTGACTCACTTCCGAGGAGCAAGCCATGCCCGCTCAAATCCCCATCAGCGAAGTCGCCAACGGCTTCCGCTTCCTGCTCACCGAAACCTTCGAGAGCGTACAAGGCGCTTACCTCGACAAAGGCACCTCCCTCTTCGAAACACTCGCCGGCATCTCTGCCGAACAGGCCTCCCAACCGATGGGCAACTGCGCCACCATCGCCGCCCATGTCGCCCATACGCGCTACTACATGGAGGTGCTGGAAGACCGCATGTTCGGCCGCGACCTGAGCTACGTGAACTGGGATCAGATCTGGGAAGAAGTCAGTGACGTCGACGAAGCCGCCTGGGAAGCCATGATCGCTGACCTGAAATCGATCTACGAGCGCATTAAGGGTCATCTCGACAAGGCCGATGACTGGCAGGGCATCATGGAATTGTCGTCCATGCTCGGCATCATCGCCCACAGCGCCTATCACCTGGGCGAAATCCGCCAGATGATGTGCCACCTGGATTCGTGACCGATGCGACAGGTGACGATTTACCGCGAGCCGGGACGTTTCGCTGGCTGGCCGGCCAATTATGGCATCTGGCGCTGGGGTAATGAGATCGTAGTCGGCTTCACCGTCGGCACGCACAAGACGGTCGAGCGCGGACACGCGCGTGACAAGTCTCAGCCCTTCATCAATAGGCAGGCGCGCAGCTTCGACGGCGGCGAAAGCTGGCAGATTGAGCCGTTTAGCGGGTCATTGCCGGCTGGGCGCGGACTGTCCGCCGATGAGCACATGGACGCCGGTCTGCGACTGTCGGAAGTTATGGACGCCGATGACGCCGCCATCCCGCCGGGGCCGCAGGATTTCGCTCAGCCCGATTTCGCCTTGATGGCGGCGCGCACCGGACTAAGACGCGGCGCTTTCTCGTTTTTCTACCTATCGCATGACCGCTGTGGGCATTGGGCGGGACCATACGCTTTGCCAATGTTCGGCCAAACCGGCATCGCCGCCCGCACAGACTATGTGGTACAGGGCGCACATCACTGCATCATTTTCCTGACCGCCAATAAAGCCGATGGGCAAGAGGGCAAGGTCATCTGCGTCAGCACCGACGATGGCGGCAGGACGTTTAGACTGCTGTCCCATGTCGGTAGGGATTTGCGCGAAGAAGGCGATTTCGCCATCATGCCGGCGGGGCTGCCACTGTCGAGCGGTCGCCTGCTGTGCGCGCGCAGATGCCGTGAAGGCGCCGCAGGCATGAGCTGGATTGATCTCTTCGCCTCGGATGACAACGGCCATTCCTGGCAGTATTTAGCGCGACCGGTCGACTTTCATGAGGCGGGACACGGCGGCAATCCGCCCTGCCTGCTGCAGCTGCCCGATGGACGCCTCGCCTTGATCTACGGCAATCGCGACCGACCTTATACCATTGGCGCGCGCCTCAGTGGAGACGGTGGCGCATCCTGGAGCGACGAGGTCACCTTGCGCGGCGGCGGCGGGAATGGAGATATGGGCTACGTGCGGGCGGTCGCGCGGGACGATGGCGCGGTCGTGGCCGTCTACTATTTCAACGACAGGCCCGATGGCGATGGCGAGCGCTTCATTGAGGCGACGATTTGGACGCCCTAAACCGCAGCCTGTATCTTGGCGACAACCTGGGCTTTTTGCGCTCGCTGCCGGCGGAGTCTATTCACCTCATCGCAACTGACCCGCCCTTCAACAAGAATCGCAACTTCTACCGCGGCAGCGCTGGCTTCCGTGACAAGTGGTCGTGGGAGGGCGATGTGGCGGCGGAGTGGGTCGCGGCTATCCGCGTCGACCATCCGGCATTGTGGGCGGTGATCGAGGCGGCGCGTCTTGGCCACAGCGAAAGCATGAGCGCCTACCTCTGCTGGCTTGGCATTCGCCTGCTGGAGATGCATCGCGTCTTACGTCCCGATGGCAGCCTCTTTTTGCATATCGACCGCAGCACACATGCCTATGTCAAGCTGCTGCTCGATGCCGTTTTCGGCGCGGCGAACTGCCGCAATGAAATCGTCTGGCTCTACAAAACCGGCGGCGTGAGTGCGCGCTGGTTCAGCCGCAAGCACGACATCATCCTCTTCTACAGCAAGGCGGACGCCTACACCTTTCACCCGCAGCGCGAGAAGTCCTACCTCACGCACAAATATGGCTTCTCAAACATTGACATCGAAGAGGATAGGCGCGGCTACTATCGCATGGTGGCGATGCGCGATGTCTGGGATATCGCCGCCCTGCGCGGCAATCAGCCGGAAGCGACCGGTTATCCGACGCAGAAGCCGCTGGCGCTTTACGAGCGGATCATCCGCGCCGCCAGCAACGAGGGCGATGTCGTGCTCGATCCCTTCTGCGGCAGTGGCACGACCGCCGTCGCTGCCGAGCGGCTGGGTCGCCAGTGGCTGGCGATGGAAATCTGGGATGGCGCGTATCAGTGCCTTTGCGCGCGGCTGGAAGCGGCAGGTTTGCATGTAACCGTTCGGAATCAGTCCGATCTGTCCGCCGATTAGCGACAGATGCTCTCACAGGGTACGCCGTCATTGTTCCCGTCACGTTTTCGGCAACCGCAGTTGTTCAGCTGGAAGTAAGCCTCCTGGCAGGACGCCATCTTCGTACAAGTCTTGCTGCAATCGCAGGCGTATGACGGCTGCTGTTGCACCGGCTGCTGAACAGGTTGTTGTTGCGCCGGTTGCTGCACTGGTTGCTGCTGTTGACCCGCGCCCGTTGATGAAGAACCGGACGATGTTGACGATCGACTCACCTGTTTCAACGGCGCGTCAAATGTCAGCCAGCTTGCGATGTAAGCGTCTCGACCATTGTGGTTGATCAAATACCAATCACTGCTTTGACCCAAGACCTGCAGGGTTGCCCCGGCCACCACTGCGCCAACTTGACTATAGGTCGTTCCCGGTCCACTGCGCAGGTTCACCAGTCCATGAGTGTATTTGTTCAACGGAGACGAGAATCGGCGTACCTGTATCTGTGATGTCGATGAGGTAGATCGGTTCGAGGAACTTTGTACCGTGGGAATCGCAGTCGGCAATTCATACGTCAGCCAGCTTGCGATGAAGACGTCGCGCCCGTTGACGCTGATCACATACCAGTCGCCGCTTTCCCCAATGATTTGAAGCGTTGAATTAGCCGACACTGAGCCGACCTCTTCGTATGTTGTGCCGGGACCACCGCGCAGGTTCACTTCGCCACGTGTCTGCCTCGTCATCGGCGGTGATATCCGCGTCACGGCAAAACTCGGCTGAGTAGGCGGTACGGGCGAGGCTGTTGGAGGAATCGTCGGCACGGGCGAAGCAATCGGCGGAATCGGCGTCTCGGTAGCCGGAATCGGCGTATCTGCCTGACTCAATTCAGTCTGCGAATCAGGCTCTTGCCGTTCATTTTCCTGTCTAGACACAGTGACAACTACCAGCCTGATTCCAATGTCTCGCGAGCCAAGTTCTTGTCTACATGACGAAAGAAACATCATATTGATTACTAATATTCCGATAAACTGCCAGTGACGAATCATTGCCAATTCCCTCTTGCGAAACCTGGGTAAGTGGCTTAGCGTGATCGGCAATGCTATCACAAGAGATAGTAATGTAATAATACTTAATTTTAGTATGAATGATCATATATTACCTACCGCTAAATGTGTCGTAATCGGCTGGCTGCGCGACAAGTGCACGACCCCAAATGGACTCTGGACCTGGGCCTGAGAGCCTGCGCAGACGATTTCTGAGGGCGTCGAAGACGGCCGAAGGGCATGCGTAGCGACCTTAGCTCCGTTATCCCCTTGTAATACTGCGTTAACTTACTGGCAATCTCACCTGCGTAACCTGAAGGTGCAGGACACCTTGCCGAATCCAACTATCAAGGAGAATCCACATGCGTAAAGCACTTCTTCTATCCGCAATGCTTCTGCTCGTTATGAGCGGCGGCGCACTGGCAGACAACCACGACGAGGTGACTTTCACCGTCGCCATCGACAACATCTCGGGCATCGGTCTCTTCGAGAACACCGGTGTGGCGGCAGTCCCGGTCGGCGGTGACGGACCTGGTCCCGCGCTGCCCGGCGGCGCCTACGAATTCGTCATCCACGCGCATGAAGGCGATACACTGACCTTCGCCACCATGCTGGCGCAATCCAACGATATGTTCTTCGCGCCCGATGAACACGGCATCGCCCTCTACGACATGGACGGCAATCCGGTCAGCGGCGATGTCAGCGATCAGGTGCGACTCTGGGATGCCGGCACCGAGCGCAATCAGACTATCGGCAAAGGTGATCAGCAGGCGCCGCGTCAAGCTGCACCTAATACCGGTACCCCCGGCGGGGGCATTGTGCGGCTTGTTAGCGATCTCAATGACGAAATGAATTATCCGACTTCAAATGAGATCGTCGCGGTCAGCCTGACAGCGGGCGAGATGGGCGAATTCACAGTCCGCATCGACAACGTCTCCAACAATGCCATGAGCCCGGACTATCACACGCCGATCACACCGGTCGTCTGGATCGTCGAATCGCACGATATGGACATGATGATGGATGACGACATGATGGTCCGCGGCGCGCTCTTCACCGGCGGTCAACCCGATTATGGCTATGGGCTGGAATCGCTGGCGGAAGATGGCGATCCCTCAACCTTGGCGACTGTGCTCGGCGGGGGCGACTTCGCAACGCCGCTGGCGCCGGTGGTCTGGACGGTGCATGGCGATACGATGGGCGCTGGCGTCTTCTTCACCACCGATGAAGCCGACCGTGGCCAGGGCTTGGAAGCGCTGGCGGAAGATGGCAATCCCGCTCCGCTGGCAGAATCGCTGATGGAAAGCAATCACGGCGTTCAAGCCGTCCCCGATGGCGCAGACGGTCCTGGACCCGCCTTCCCGGGCGACAGCTACAGCTTCAGTGTGACAGCGTCAGCGGGAGAGTATCTGTCCTTCGCCACCATGTTCGTGCAGTCCAACGACCTCTTCTACGGTCCTGATGAAAGCGGCATCGCGCTATTCGACGATATGGGACAACCGGTCGCCGGACGTGTCACGCGCCAAATTGATCTGTGGGATGCCGGTACCGAGGTCAATCAGGAACCGGGCGTCGGCGCCGATCAAGCGCCGCGGCAAGCCGGACCCGACACCGGCGCAGATGAAATGGGCGTTGTGCTTTTGGAGGCTGATGCCGCTGATATGTACGAATATCCGCCGGTTGCCGCAACCATCCGCGTCACCATCACTGTCGACGACATGATGGAATAAGCAAGAAACCGTAGGGGCGACCCACTGGGTCGCCCTCCTGCTGATCAATATCGCTGTCGACGACATGATGGAGTAACGAGAACCGGTAGAGGCGACCCATTGGGTCGCCCTCCTGCTTATCAATATTCCTGGGGGCGGCCAACCTGGTCGCCCGCTTGCATTCTAAGAGAGCGGCAGATCCACCCAACGCCGCTCCCGATGTGAGATCTCGACCGCGTTGATGATCTCCTGCACTTGCGCGCTCTGGGCGAAATTGCCTTGATTCTCCGCGCTGTCGTGAACGATCTCTGTCATGAAATTGTGCACCAAATTGGCGTAGAACATGGCCGGCCAAGGCTCTCCGGGTTTGTAGGCGGGCGGATAGTAGATGTCAGGGATCGCCACCTCGACATACTCGACCTCGTGCGCATCGGGGCTGGTCGATTGACGCAGCACCTCTTGCGTCTCCAACTCGGCGCCGAGACGACAAAGCAGCGCGCCCTTGGAGCCGTACATCCGCGCCTCAAGCCCGGGATAGCTGTTGACGGTCACATAACTTGATTGAATGGTACAGAAGCCGCCGCGGCTGTACTCGCCGATATAGACATCGCCGTCGTCGATATTGGTGCGGATGCGCTGACCGCCGGGCATGGTGCGGTAGGGCACAAAATTGTGGAGCAAGCCGACCAGACTTTTCAGCGGACTGTCCATGAACCAGAGGCTGAGGTCGATGATTGGCGCGCCGTAGCCCTCGATGGACGAAACTTTGATCTCGTCCCGCTCCGTCTCCGGAATTAGATCGACCTTGCTCACCGGCTCGGTCGGGCTGATGAATTGTGAATTCTGTTCATAACCGTTGAAAATATAGGGATCGCCAACGAATCCATCGGCGATCAGGTCGCGCATATACTGCATGGACGGGGCGTAGCGAAAGGTCAAGCCGACCTTTGTCTTTAGCCCTTTGGCTTGGGCGATTTCGTGCGCGCGCCAGGTGCTGCGGTAGTCATGGGCGACCGGCTTCTCACACAGGCAATGCTTGCCCGCCTCGACAGCGGCAAATGCCAGCGGCTCGTGATTGTTCTTGTCGCCGATTCCCCCGCGCGTGCAGACGTCGATGACATCAATGTCGGCGCGCGCCAGCATCTTCTCGTAATCGGTGTAGACCGACTCAATATTGAAGCGGGCGGCGGCGTCTTTGGCGAGGTCTTCGTTCATGTCACAGATGGCGACTACATCACAATGCGGCGAGCGCTGAAAACCGGGCAGGTGAGCACTCTTCGACCAGCGCCCGGCGCCAATGACGCCGACTCGTAGCTTGTCAGGCATGTTTGACGCTCCTTTTTCTCATATGCTCAAACAGGTTCAGCAACGACGTAGGTCATCGCGCCCGCTTCCAACTGCGCCATGAAAGGACGCAGCAGCAGCAGCGCCGTCTGCGGGTAGGGCGCGCGAAACTCCTCCCGCACGGCGTAGGACGCCGGATGCAGCATGCGACCGAGCAGACTGCCACCCTCGACGATCGTGCCAATCTTTTCAGCGTCGAGCGCCGGCGAGAATATCCCGCCCTGATTGGGTCGCAGGACAGTCGTGCCAGTGACCGGCAGCGGCGCCGGATTCGGTTCAGGCGTGGCGTCTTCAGCGACAATACCGACTTTGCACAGCGCTCGCAGCAAGCCGTCGGCGATGAGATCCGCCCACGCTTCCTCGTATTGGCTGCGCCCGCCCATTTCCACCGCCGCCACAGTCAGACTCCGTGATCGGGCATGGCCGGTCAAGCTGACGTCACGCGCCGGCGCTTGCACGATGAAAGGCGCGGGAAAGCAGAGCGACAAATCACGACCGCCATCCATCTCAAAGACGAACGCGTTGACGCACCAACTGCCGCCACCGTGCAAGTCGATCACGTAGTCAATACCGTCCAACGCATCGGTCGCCAAAATATGCGCCAGCCGCTCGGTGTAGGAGCCGGACGCATCGCCGGGGAAGCTGCGGTTGAGATCGAGTTGATCAACCGGCGCGTTGCGTTTGTCCGCTTGCATCGCCAGTGGATTGGCCAGCGGTACGGCGCGAATGAAGCCGCGGACATCATGGGCGTCGAGGCGGCGCAAGAGCTTGTGAATCGCCAAGCCGCCCCAGGGTCCTTCGTCGCCATGGATGCCGGCGGTGATCAGGATGCGGGGCGGACCACTGCCGAACTCGCCCAGCTGCAAGTCAGTCGATCCCCAAGCGGACGTGGCGCCGATACCGATGCCCCGCCAGCGCATCTTTTCCCAAACCCTCGCCATAGCGTCCTGCAGTCCCGGTTTTCTTGACAGTAGTCGCGATAATTTCTATACTCGCAAGACCAAAAATTGTTGACGACAATCGCTCAATGGTCTGCAGATTCTAGTATTTGCGCGCTTGTCTGTCAATTTTCACACGACCTTGGGCGGCCGTTCGAGGTTCATCACCCCGAAGATTTTTCTATCTCAAGGAGTTTGTTATGAAACGCCTCATCCGTATTGCCTCTATTGCACTTGCGCTTTTTGCGCTGTTGATATTGCTTGTCACGCCGCTTTCAGCGCAGGACGAGGTCGTGCTCACCTTTGGCATCAGCAGTGGGGTGGACACGCTGGACAATACCGCCACCACCTTCTCCAGCGTGGAAATCATCGTCGGCCATGTCTTTGACACGCTGGTCAAGCAGCAGCCGCTCGGCGTCTACCATCCCGGCCTGGCGACCGACTGGACGGTCAGCGACGATGCCACCGAATATACATTCAACCTGCGCGATGACGTGACGTTCCATGATGGCACGGCCTTTAATGCCGAGGCGGTCAAGTACACCTTCGACCGCATCGTCGATCCCGATACCAAGTCGCAGATGGCCTTCAGCTTCATCGGTCCCTACGCCGAATCGGAAGTGCTAAGTGAGTACAGCATCGCCGTTCGCTTCTCGTCGCCGAACGCGGCTTTCCTGGATGGTGTCTCGCATCCGCAGCTAGGTCCGGTCTCGCCGGCCGCCGTTGAAGCCCTCGGCGCCGATTGGGGCTTTTCCGGCATTGTCGGCACCGGTCCCTTCGCCTTCGACTCTTACATCCCCGATTCGGAAGTTGTCATGGTCAAAAACGCCGATTACAACTGGGGCAATAAGGACGTCTTCGGTCGCAGCGGTCCGCCTGACGTCGACCGTCTGATCTTCAAGATCCTCACCGATCCCGGCACCCGTCTGGCGGCGCTGGAAAGTGGCGAAGTTGATATGATCAACGGCGTTCCCGGTCTCGATGTCGCGCGCCTCGATGAAAGCGAAGACTTCATCGTCACGCAATACGACCAAGCGGGTCACGGCTATTCCTTCATGTTCAACCAGATCAAATCGCCAACGGATGAACTGGCAGTTCGCAAGGCGATCGCGCAGTCGATCGACATCGACATCATGCAGGATATCGTCTATGACGGCCTGGGCAGCCGAGCCTGCAGCGCTTTGACCAAGTCGATGTTCGGCTGGACCGATGCCTTCTGCCAAGCGAATCCCTATGATCCCGAAGCCGCCGGCGCCATGCTGGACGAAGCCGGCTGGGTCATGAACGACGAGACTGGTATTCGCGAGCGCGATGGGGCCCCGCTCAGTATTGAGCATTGGTCGCCCGATCGCCCGTTGAGCGCCGCCACCGCCCAATTCCTGGCAGAAGATATGGCCGCGCTCGGCATCGATTTCCAGATTAACCTTTCCGATATCGCCGCCTACCTGACCGTTGTTCGCGCTGGCGAGCACAATACACAGCAATGGTGGGATACCCAGACCGATCCGGATGGCGTCTTCCGCACGCTCTATCACTCGTCCAACGCCGGTGGCGGCACCAACCGCAACAATTATCGCAACGACGACATGGACGCGATGATTGACGCGGCGGTGGGCATCGGTGACCTGGAAGCGCGCGCCGCCGCCTACGCCGATATACAGCAGAAGCTGGCTGATGAAGTCGTCATGGCCTATTTCAATGATCCGGTGGTCTTGTACGCCAGTACACCGGACGTACACAACGTGACGATACTTGGTGGTGGCTTTGTGCCCAACTTCTATTCTGCGACCGTTGGCATGTAAGAGTGCCATCGGCAGATGAAATTGAAGGGCAGGGACGGCAAAGGAGTCCCTGCCCTTATCTCTGGCAGTATCGGATATAATGATAATGCGAGCCAGATGGAGGAAGAATCGCTATTGACGCGCCGCCACAAAGAGTCTTCGATGTAGTGACGGACTTCCTCGCGTCGCAGCCGACGGATGAGAAAGTGCTGGATTACAAGATCCCGCCCGACTTGCAGACACAGGTTGATGCTCTGCTGGAGATCAAGCGCAAGAAGCGATTGACGGCGGCGCAACGCGAAGAGTTGGGCGATTTCCGCTTCGTTGACGACGTGATGACGCGCCTCAAAGCCAAAATCAAACTCAGGCTGGATCAGGCGAACAGTGACAATTCCGGCGAAGCCAGCGCAGAAAACGACGGTGAAGCACCAGCGGCTGGCGCTGAAAAGAAGGAAGGGAATGGATCATGATAGACGCGCCGGTACGGGCAGTTAATGACGTCATCGCCGACTTCCTGGCCTGCAGGCCAACAGACGACGAAGTGCTAGCTTGTCACTTGCCGCCTGACATACAGGGCAGGGCGGATTTCCTGGCGGGGTTACATGGGGAAGACGAACTGATGCCCAATGAGAAGGAGGAACTCTTCGAAATCGTCCGCGCTAACGGCTTCTTCTCGCTCTTGAAAGCCAAGATCAAACGGCGGCAGCGGCTCGGCAAACTGTGACAGTCTCCGTTGCACAAATACGCGAGATTCGGCGGCTTTCCGGTGGATGCTGTGAATACTGTCTTCTGGCTCCGAATGTACAGTTCGCCACCTTCCAGATTGACCCTATCATTCCCATAAAGCACGGCGGTCTGGATGCAAGCGGCAATCTTTGCCTGGCCTGTTTAGACTGCTACAGCTACAAGGGACCTAACGTCGCCGCCATTGATCCAGATACGGAAAGCCCAACTCGACTATACAGTCCGCGCGAACAAGAGTGGGATGATCATTTTGAACTAAATGTCGATATGACCATGATCGGTCTCACGCCCGAAGGACGCGCGACGATTGCCGTTTTGCGAATGAACATGGAGCACCGTATCATTCAGCGATATGAAGCTTGGATACGCGGCGAATATCCATGTGAAGTACCCTAGTCTGCTCTAATATCAGTACCGTTGTTGGAGTTCCCGAATCTCGACGTGGCTGAGCGCGCCCATCCATCATGAGCAAATACCTGGCGGGACGCCTCTTGCAAACCATTCCGACTGTCTTTCTCGTGACGGTCGGGGTCTTCCTCATGCTGCACCTTACGCCTGGCGACCCGGCCGAAGTCTTCCTCGGCGACAAACGGAGCACGCCCGAGCTGCTGGAAAAAGTGCGCGAGGACATGGGCTTGAATCGCCCACTGCATATCCAATACTTGAGTTACATGGGAAATGCGCTGCGCGGCGACCTGGGACGCTCGCTGCAAACCAACGTGCCTGTCATGGAGCAGATCCTGAACCGCCTGCCCTGGACGATCGAACTGGCAGCAGCCGCTCTGCTCCTTGCCGCCACAGTCGGCGTTTCAGTCGGCGTCATCGCGGCGCTTTACCACAATACCATTGTCGACACCCTGGCAATGGCGCTGGCGCTAGTCGGCATCTCCATGCCGGTTTATTGGTCGTCGCTGCTGCTCATTCTGCTCTTCGCTGTGCAGCTTCGCCTATTGCCCGCTATCGGTCAAGGCGGGCTGGAGCGGCTGATTCTGCCGGCGACGGCGCTGGCGCTGGTATCCGCCGGTTCGCTGGCGCGCATGGTGCGCTCGAGCATGTTAGAAGTGCTGAATCAAGATTTTGTCCTGACGGCGCGCTCGAAAGGCATCACCGAGCGGCTTGTCGTCATCCGTCACGTCATGCGCAACGCCTTGATCCCGGTCGTGACCATACTTGGTCTGATGCTGGGCAATCTGCTCAGCGGCGCCGTCATCACCGAGACCATCTTCGCTCGCCTCGGTATCGGTCAAAAATACGTCGAGGCTGTGCTGCAAAAGGACTTCACCATGGTGCAAGGCACCACCCTCTTTATCGCCCTGATGTACGTGTTGGTGAATATCGTGGTTGACATGATCTACGCCTTTGTCGATCCCCGGATTCGTTATGACTGAGCAGCATGGCCAGCCCGCCGCATTGGAAGTGGGGCGTTCGCCGCAATGGCTGCGCTTCGCCAAGCGTTTCTTGCGCTCGCGCAATGTGATGGCGGGGTCGCTCGTTCTGTGCGCCGTGATCCTGCTAGTGTTGCTGGCGCCGGTTATCAGCCCCTACAAGCCGACTCAGCAATTCCGCCGTGATCGCCTGCAGCCACCCAACGCCGACTTCCTGCTGGGCACGGACAATCTCGGCCGCGACATCCTGACGCGGATCTTGTATGGCGGACAAGTCTCGCTGCAGGTCGGCATCGTCTCGGTCGCTATCGGCGCGACCACTGGCACCTTGCTCGGCTTGATCGCCGGTTATTCCGGCCGCTGGGTCGATGTCTTGATCATGCGCTTCATTGACATGATGCTGGCGTTTCCCGGCATTCTGCTGGCGCTGGTCATCATCGCCGTCTTGGGCCGCAACCTGCAGAACGTGATGATTGCCGTCGGCCTGTCGTCGATCCCGGTCTATACGCGGGTGGTGCGCGGCAGCACCCTGTCTCTGAAGCAGGTCGATTTCATCGTGGCGGCGCAAGCGCTCGGCGGCTCGTCCTGGCGCATCATGTCGCGGCACATCTTTCCAAATGTGCTGGCGCCTATCATCGTCGTGGCGACCAACGGCATCGCCGGCGCCATCATCGCGGGCGCTGCGCTGAGCTTCCTCGGTCTGGGTCAACAGCCGCCGGATCCGGAATGGGGGCTGATGCTCAATGAGGGGCGTGAGTTCATTCGGGTCGCCGCCTGGGTGACGACCTTTCCCGGTTTGGCGATTATGGTGACGGTGCTGTCGATTAATCTGCTGGGCGATGGCTTGCGTGATATCCTCGACCCGCGTCTCAAGCTCTAATTCCTATTGCCAGCCGCTCGGCGGCAGCGACAAGGTGTATTAAGCTGGCGAAAGTCAAACAAGGCCTTACGCTGCCAGGAAAACTTGCTTATTGGAATGTCATGGAATACAAGACGAAATCGCTGGTCGTGATGCCACGCGGCAGCGAGGCAACGCTGTGTACCATCTCGGCGATGGTCTCCGGCTGAACCAGAACTGACTTGTCAATGCCGGGCGAGGCGGCGTCACGCATGGGCGTATCGGCGGGTCCGGGCGAGATCATCACCACACGAATTTTGTCCGGCTTGAGCTCGGCCGCCAGCGACCCGGTCAGACCCTGCAAGCCGACCTTGGCTGCGGTGTAGGCGGTCACTGTCGGCACTGACATTGATGTGACGATGGAGCCGATGTTGATGATGCTGGCGTTTTCACTGCGAAGCAGATTGGGCAGCAGGGTGCGCGAGAGGATATAAGGCGTCCGCAGGTTGACGCGCAGGATGTGATCGAGCTGCTCGTTGCTGGTGTCTTGCAGGTACGAAATAAGCCAATCACCGGCACAGTTGACCAAGATGTCGACCGTCCTGCCGTCCAGCGCCGCGCCAAGCTCCGCCACCGCCGTGTCATCGGTCACGTCCAGCGCATGGATGCCGGCCCTGCCGCCCTGCTCAGCGATCTCCTCCGCGACTGCCCGCAGCTTGCTTTCGGTTCTGCCAATGAGAATGGGATGAATGCCTTCAGTCGCGAAATGGAGCGCGATGGCGCGTCCCATGCCACTGCCGGCGCCTGTGATTACTGCGGTTCTTGCTGACATATTGTCTCCTGATTGATGAAGCCCACGTGCTGGATTAAGCGCCGCAGTCGATCAGCTTCCGCAGGCGCGCGATATGCGCCGGACCCACTTCGCAGCAGCCGCCGACGATGGCCGCGCCGGCGTCGATCCAGCGCTTGACATCTTCGGCGTAAACTTTGGGCGACAAGTCCTTGCGTGTCGAAAGTTGCTTCACGCCGCCGACCTCGTCCCAACTATCCGGGATTTCGACAAAGCCATTGGCGTAGGCGCCGAAAGGAAGACCGCCGGCCTGCAATATCGGCAAGGCGGCGTGAATGCTATCGGGCGTGCAGCAATTGATCAGCAGCGCATCAAGCTGGTAATCGCGCAGGCTCTCGATTACTTCCGCTAGGCTTTCCCCGCCGCGCAGGTTAGTTGAGCCGTGATCGTCCAGCGTCAGTGACAGCCAGACCGTCTTGCTGCGGTTCTGCGCCGCTTCGAGGAAGGCGCGCGCTTCAAATGCGGTCGACAAGGTCTCGCCCAGGAAGATATCGACATAGGGGTCGAGCAGATCCATCATTTCGGCGAAATGCGCGGCTGTTTGTTGGTACGACAATTCGAATTCGCTGATATAACTCGCTTCCAGCGGCGGCAGACTGGTCGCGATTCGCAGGTCTTGATTGCCGCTATCGGTACGCGCCTTAAAAGCCAGTTCACTGGCGATGCGCATCAACTCCACGAAGCGGCCCTCCATGTCCACGTGCCGCAGGCGAACGCGCGTCGTGCCATAGGTATTGGTCGTGATCACATCGGCGCCGGCGCGGATGTAATCGAGATGGATGTCGCGCACCAGGTCGGGATCTTCATGGAGTGCGGCGACCGCCCATTCGCCAAATCCGCCTTTACCGCCGCGATTCACGATCTCCTGCCCCATGCCGCCGTCCAACAGAATCGGCTTGCCGTTCGCTACCATTGTTTGTCCGTCTCCGTCCTCATTAGTCTCGAGATTCTAGCACGATTGCAAGAGGGTCACACAGAGACGTCTCTCCGATGAAGATCGACCGGCTGTAAAAGCCATAATATTCTCATTGCACGAAACACTGGCGAACTCACATCATTTCACTATACTATAGAATATATGCTCTATTAGGTAACTTACGTCTTGGTAGATACGTATCGGGCGCTTCTGCACAGGTCTTAGAAAGGTCAAGAGTTACAAGAAATAGAGATAACAGAATTTGTCACCTTCAATTCGTCTGCTGAATTTAGTTTGCCAGTAGTCCCCTCACAGTCTCGACCTATCGTTTGGAGGGGCAGGTGGTGGAGGAGAAAAGGATGCAGCAATTAGAAAAGAATCTATCGGCGGATAGTTTACACGAGATTGGGCATCCACAATCTGAAGAGAAACCGGTAAAGACATCTGGATTGACTGGCAAACTTATCGTAGGCAATTGCGTCGACGTGATGCGTGAGTGGGAAGACGGCAGCATTCAATTGACAGTCACATCTCCACCTTATGACAAGTTGAGAAACTACAATGGCTATGACTTCCCTTTTAAAGAAATCGCGAACGAACTTTATCGCATTACAGCTGTTGGCGGTGTAGTTGTCTGGGTGATTGGAGACAGAATCAATAGCGGACGCACATTGACTTCTTTCCGACAGGCGATCTATTTCCAGGAGATCGGCTTCACCACGCACGATGTGATGATCTACCAAAAGAAAAACACGCCCTTCATGCGCAGCAATGCCTACACCAATGCCTACGAAATGATGTTCATCATGTCGAAAGGAAAGCCGGCGACCTTCAATCCATTGAAGGAGCCCACTCAACGGCAGGGTTACGAGATGTTGCCCCACAACAAACTCTCGGACGGCGTTAACAAGAAGCGCCGCGCCGAACTGAAGAAGGAGAAGACACGCACCAATATCTGGTCTTACGCTGTCGGTTTGGGTGGCACAACGTCTGACAAGATAGCGTTTCAGCACCCGGCCGTTTTTCCAGAAAAGCTGGCGCAAGATCACATTCTCTCATGGAGCAATCCTGGAGATCTGGTCCTCGATCCCATGTGTGGTGCGGGTACGACCGGCAAAATGGCGCTGCTCAACGAGCGACAGTTTGTCGGCATTGATATTTCGGCGGAATATATCGAGATTGCCCGAAAGCGGCTTTTCCAATGCGGATTGAGGGCCACTGTCGCATTGGCAACCTAAATGAGCCGCTCAATCGCGCGGCGGTCCCAGCGCCAGTTCGCCGCGCGTTGCTTCCGCCATAGTCCCTTTGCCATCGTCCACATTATCGTTACAATACAGCGCAAAACTAAAATGTGAGTGAAATGAGCGTAGCCATGGAAAACGTGACAATCCCGACCCTTCATCCGATTGTACAGCGACTGCCCAAAGCCGATCCCGTCGACATTGAGCGGAAGCTCGACGCCGAATGGGCGCGGCTCGGTCTGGCGGCGCAAGTCCAGGGCAAGCGCATCGCACTTGGCTTCGGCAGCCGCGGCATCGCCAGCATCGACCGCATCGCGAAGAAACTGGTAACGCTGGTCAAGGCGTCCGGCGGTGAGCCATTTATCGTGCCGGCCATGGGCAGCCACGGCGGCGGCACGCCCGAGGGGCAGATCGAGGTGCTCGACGGCTTGGGCATCAGCGAAGCGACGATGGGATGTCCCATCCACGCCACCATGGAAGTTGTCAATACCGGGGTCACAAGCTGCGGTGTGCCCGCTTACTTGGACAAGAATGTCGCCGAGGCCGACGGGCTGATCATCACCAATCGCACGAAGGTCCACACCGATTTCCACGGTCCGCACGAGAGTGGCTTACTTAAGATGCTGGCCATCGGCCTCGGCAAGGAAACGGGCGCGCGCACGATTCATCAACAAGGTACGGTCGGCTTGCGCGATCATATGCCGGTCATCGCCAAGCACCTGCTACGGCACAGTAACTTCGTGGCGGGCTTCGGCGTAGTCGAGGACGGCTACCATAGGGTTGCCCAACTGGAAGGCTTCTCCGCCGAGTCAATCGTCGAGGGCGACCAGCGCCTTTTGCAGCGTTCGCGCGAACTGATGCCGAGCCTGCCGGTGGAGAACATTGATGTATTGATCATTGATGAGATGGGCAAGGACATCAGCGGCGCCGGCATGGATACGAACATCATCGGCCGTTGGATGGTTGAAGGCGAGCCCGAACCCGAATCGCCCAGGATCAAGCGCATCGTCATCCTCGATTTGACGCCAGCTTCCCACGGCAACGCGACCACCTATGGTCTGGCCGATTTTATGTCCCGCAAGCTCTTCGACAAAATTGATTTTCCAATCACGATGAAGAATATGTTCACCAGCGGCTTCCTGAAGCGCTGTCGTATGCCGCTCGTGTTCGAGAGCGACGAGGAGGCGATCAAGGCGGCGCTATTTGACGCCTTCCGCGCCGATCCAGCGCAGTGTGCCAGCGCGCGGGTCGTACGCATCAAGAACACGATGTCGCTGGAAAGCCTCTGGGTGAGTGCCAATATCGCCGCCGAGCTGCGCGGGCAGGAGTCGATAACGCTGCTTGAGCAAGGCGCGCGCGCCGCCGGTGCCTAGCAATAAAACAGATGGCGGCTGCAATGAAAGAAATGGTGGGGCGACTCTGTGAGTCGCCCGTTTTTGTGCTGCAACTGTTGGGCGAACAGGGTATTCATCCGCCCGTGATTTGACATGTCACCCAAGAGAGGACCAGCAATGACAGAACGCCAAGTTAAGATCGGCATCGTGGGTATTGGCAACATGGGCTCGACGCACATCCGCCATGTCATTGGCCTGCCGACTGCCAAACTCGCTGCCATCTGCGACCGTCGCACTGACCGCCTGGACGCCTGCGATGCCGGGCCTGATGTCCCGCGCTACAGCAATTACGCCGAGATGCTCGCTTCGGCTGACCTCGACGCCGTCATCCTCGCCACGCCGCATTTCGACCATCCCGATATGACTCTGGCGGCTTTCGAGCGCGGCTTGCATGTCCTGGTCGAGAAGCCGATCGCGGTGCACGTCAAGGAGGCGCAGCGCATGATCGATGGCTACCAGGCCGCGCGGGAAGCGCAGCCCGATCTCGTCTTCGCCGCCATGTTCATGCAGCGCACCTGGGGTCATTGGCGGGCAATCAAGACGCTGATCGACGCGGGCGAACTCGGCCGGCTGCAGCGTTGCACTTGGATCATCACCGATTGGTTCAGGGCGCAGAGTTACTACGACAGCGGCGATTGGCGCGCGACATGGCGCGGCGAAGGCGGCGGCGTGCTGATGAACCAGTGCCCGCACAACCTCGATCTTTTGCAGTGGTTCGTCGGCATGCCGTCGCGCCTGCGGGGCTTCGTCAGCTTCGGCAAACACCACTGCATCGAAGTCGAAGACGAGGTGACCGCTTATTTGGAATATGCGAATGGCATGGTCGGCCACATCATCACCACCACTGGCGAATCGCCCGGCTCCAACCGCTTGGAAATCGTCGGCGAAAATGGCAAGCTGACTTACGAGAATAGCGAACTGCTCTTCTATCGCAACGCCTGGTCGTCCATCAAGCAGATCCGCGAATCTGAAGATGGCTTCGAGCAGGTACCCTGCGAACGTGAAGCGATCGCGTATGAGGAGCGCCAGACGCACGGCCACGAGCTCATTATCGCTAATTTCGCCGATGCCATCCTTGACGGCGCACAACTTATCACCCCGGCGGAAGAGGGCATTAATTCAGTCGCCATCAACAACGCCATCATTCTGTCGGCTCACAAGAATGACTGCGTCACGATGCCGCTTGATGGCAATGAGTTTGCCGAACTGTTGGCGCAGTACATCGCGCAGCCACCGGCATAGCAATATGAGTGAACCTCATCCATTAGACTTGTAGGGGCGACTCGATGGGTCGCCCGCCAAACCCAGCAAATTGTAGGGGCGACCCTGTGGGCCGTCAGCACATAAAGGAGTACATCTTATGCCCGACAACCAACTCGCCGCGCAGCTCTACACCGTGCGCGAATTCACGCAGACGCCCGCTGGCTTCGCCGCCAGCATGCGCAAAGTCCGCGAGATCGGCTACCGGGCGGTGCAGCTCTCCAGGTTCGGTGACATCACCGATGCCGAGGTCAAGCGAATCGCCGATGAGAACGGCTTGACCATCTGCGCCACCCACACCGAGTGGGATGCATTGCTGCATGATCTGGACGCGGTGATCAAACAGCATCAGCTCTGGGAATGCCGGCACGTGGCGATAGGCGGCATGCCAGCGCAATATCGCGACAGCGAAGCCGGTTTCCGGCGTTTCGCTGAGATCGCCGCGGGCATCGGCGAAGGACTGGCGGCCGCCGGGCTCACCTTTAGCTATCACAACCACAGCTTCGAATTCGTTCAATTCGGCGGGCGGAGCGGGCTCGCGCTGCTCTTCGAAGAGACGGACCCGCGCTTTTTCCAGGCGGAGCTGGATACGTATTGGATTCAGCACGGCGGGGCGGACCCGGCCGCCTGGATCGAGCGGGTGACGGGGCGCATGCCGATCGTACATCTCAAGGACATGGTGATGCTGCCGACCCAAGATGGTGGACGTCCAGAGCAGGTATTTGCCGAAGTCGGCGAGGGCAATCTAAATTGGGCGCGCATCTTGCCCGCTTGTGAGCGCGCCGGCGTCGAGTGGTACGCGGTCGAGCAGGATATCTGCCAGCGTGATCCCTTCGACAGCCTGGCGATCAGCTACCGGAATCTGCGCGCGCTGGGATTGTCGTAGCGATCCCTTAGCCCTTCACCGCCCCAAAGGTCAAGCCGCGCACGATGAAGCGCTGCACCATCAGCGATAGCATGACGGGCACGGTGACGGCGATGAGCATGCGGGTCGTGACGAAGCCGAAGTCGATGCCGCGCACGGTATCGGAGCCGGCCACCAGCATCGGATAGGGCTTCCAATTGCGGTTGGCAAGCACGCTGGCGAAGAGGAATTCGTTCCAGGCGAAGGCAAAACAAATGAGCGTCGAGGCGACCAGGGCCGGGCGCGCCAAGGGCAGGGCGATGCGCCAGAATGTCGTGATTTCGCCAGCGCCGTCAACCAGCGCGGCTTCGCGCATTTCCGGCGGCAGGTCGGCGAAATAATCGCGCATGATGAGCACGGCGAAAGGCAAGGTGAAGGTGGCGTTGACGATGACCATGCCTGGCAAGGTGTCGAGCAGTTTCAGGTCGCGGAACATCAGCACGAAAGGAATTAGCGTAGCGACGGGTGGCAGGAAGCGTTGCGAGAGAAACCAGGAGACGAGGTTGCGATTGCCGATGCCGTACTTAAAGCGGGACAAACCGTAGCCGGCCAGCGTGCCGAGCGTCGTCGCGACCAGGGTTGCGCCCAACGAAATCAGCGTGCTGTTGCGCAATGCCTTGACAGTCTCCGCGCCACCCGAGCCGAATTCCTGCCGCCAGTTCAGCATAACCGGTTCAAATTGCACAAAGGGGATGATGGATCCGTCTTTCCACTCCGATTTGAAGGAAGTCAAAACGGCGTAACCGAAGGGCGAAAACGCGATGAACGTGCAGATGATCGCCAGCGCGATGATGAGGCGATCGCCAAGCGATGCGCGCGCGCGCACGATGCGGGGTGTTGGATCTTTGAGCTTTTCCGACATGCTCGTCACCCCGCCTTACTCGAAGCGCTCTCGAACGCGGTAGAAATAAATGGATGATATAACAATCGCCACCACCACCATGAGATAGGCCAAGGCAGCCGCTTCCCCAAGCTGGAAACTGCCAACCAGCCCCTTTTCATAAGCGTAGAAGACGTAGGTCTGCGTGACCGAACCCGGCCCGCCACGGGTCAGGCTGTAGGGGATGTCGATAATTTTCAGCGATTCGACCATACGCAGCAGCATCACCGTGCCCAAGGCCGGCGCAATCATGGGAAAGGTGATGGAGCGGAATAGCTGCCAGTGGGATTTTGTATCCAGCCGCGCCGACTCGTACAGGTCATCCGGGATCGCTTGCATCGCCGCCAGAATGATGATGAAAACAAATGGCGTCCACTGCCAAACATCGGTGAACATCACGGCAAGGCGCGCCGGCATCGGCTCAATGAACCAGTTGACGCGCCCAAGACCAATTCCTTCTAAAACGTTATTGATCGGCCCTGACTGTTCGTTGAAGAGGACCACGCCCAGCCAGCCGAGCGCGATAGGCGCGGCGAACAGCGGCATGGTGACTATCGCCCGCATTTGTCGTAAGAATGGCAAGTTATGATTGAAGACCCAGGCGACAAACGTGCCGAAAATCAGCGTCGCGGCCGTGCTGCCCATAAAGAGGAAGGCGCTGAAACTCGCCGTGCTCACGGCTTTCTTATCGATCTTTTCGTCGCCGATGCCCAGGATCTCGGCATAATTCTCGAAGCCGATATACTTGGGATTCTTCCCCAGGCGATAATTGGACAAGCTCAGACTGAATGAATACACCAGCGGGAAGAGCGTGAAGGCGAGGATCCAGCAAACGCCGGGCATCAAGAAGAAGTATTTCGCTCTACTGCTTTTCATGGTTCGATCCGGTTCGCCGTTTCCCTGTAGGGGTCAGCTATTGGCTGACCCGCTTGGGTTGATGGGCGGGCGACCCAATGAGCCGCCCGCACAGTTCTTGCCCAAGCCTCTCTCCATTGCTATGGACCAGGGGGATGGGGGTTAAATCAAGCTACATATCCCCGTGATAGCCGATCGCCTGCTGATAGATCTCCAGCTGGCTGTCGGTGTCCAGGTCATCGGTGACTTCTTCCCAATCTTCGGCGGTGTTGTCAAGCGCTTCCTGCGCGCTGGACTGGCCGGTCATGGCTTCGGACAGGCGGATATCGAGGGTCTCCTGGATGTATTCCAGGGTGCCCGGGATGCGCAGGTAGGTGACCGAAGTCGGCTTGTCGTAGACGTTGGAGCCGTAAGCATTGATGTAGCGTTCCATGTCGCCCGCATCAAAGCCAACAGCGGTGTAATCTTCGGACACTGCCGTTCCGCGCGGTTCATAGAGCTGGTAGGTGCAGCACGGGTCCACGCCTTGCCAACCGGTGGTGGCGTTGTAGAAGTTGATCGACGGGTTGGCGATCAGCGCCATGTAGAAATAGGTCAACTCCGGATTGTCCGTGAAGGTGGACATGGTCGGATGCCAGGAGCCGCCGGTGGTGTTGCCGACGCAGTTCGGGTGCATTTCGTCAGTGACAACCTCTCCGATTTCGCGGTCATACCATACCGAGGAGCAGGGAATCGACGAAGCGCCCAATACACCCCTGATGGCCGAGCGATCCGTATTCTGTGACAGCGAGCCGACATCGCCCCAGCTGAAGGTGGCGATGGCGTTGCCACCGAGGAAATTGTCCCAGGCCTCGCCCAGCTGCCAGCCGAATTGCGCTTGCTGGCCAGTGGCTGCCAGTTCTTGCAGGAATTCCAGCGCCATGACGTGGCCCGGTTCGTTGATCAGCGGCGTCATATCATCCGGATCGAACCAGAAGACGTTGTCGTATTTGGTGACTGCGCGCGGGTCATCGCCATCGGCCGGTGTTACGGCGAAGGACGCTGCCAGGGTCGCATAGTGGAAGTGCCCTTGTCCGCCGGGCGCCAGGTGCAAGCTGATGCCGTCATCAGGATCGCCATCGCCGTTCCAGTCCTTTCCGTTGAAGAAGCTGGTGATCGCCAGCAGATCTTGCCAGGTTTGGATGGGATAGGGCATCGGCTCGCCGACCTCTTCTTCGTAAGCTTCATGCCACATGGGATCGTTCAGAATGTCGTGGCGATAGTAGAAGAGCTGCGCATCACCGTCCATCTGGCTGCCGTAGGTTTGGCCTTCCCATTGCAGCAGGGCGCGGAAAGCGGGCGCGGTGTCTTCCGGTGACCAGTGGGCGAAACGCTCATCGCCGATCCATTGGTCGATCGGTTGGATCCAACCGTTGCTGATCCAGTCGCCATACTGCCAGGCAGCGCCGATGAAGACGTCATAAGTGTACTGCTCGGTCAGGAAGTCGGCAGGAATCGTCGTACCCAATTGATTGTAGGGGATTTCGACGACCTCCAGCTCAGCGCCGGTCGCCGCTTCAAAGGCGTTGCGCCAGAAGTAGATGGTGCCGGAGATGCCGCCGCGGGAGCCTTGGCCCAGTACGCCGAAGGTGATCGTCTTGCCTTCGCCGATTGCGTGGCCGTCGGGAATGTCGGCGGCGAGCAGGGCTTGAAAGGCGAGCGTTTGCTCAAGCTCCGTCTCGGCGACCTCGGGGATGGGGAAGAGATCTTCGGCGCTTAGGCCGAAGAAGGTATCTTGCGCCGCGACGCCGAACGCCCCTGTTAACAGAACTAATATCGAAATCAGAATACAAAGTTTGACTTTCATGGAAATCTCCTGTATTGCACTAAACAACGGACAAATGCTGCCACGGCGACCAATCAAGCCGCGTCCCCGCGTCAAAGCAGAAGCAGTATAACAAGTTTGCGCAGTAATGACGAATAATTGCGGATGATTTGCGGATACGCCAGGTCCGCTGCGCTACATGGCCGGATTTTCCCGTCTGATGCGGCCTCGCTACCATAAGTGTCGACGGCAATTGGACGGGATGGCATCAGCGAGACGATGCACGGCAAGCCGACCAACGAGCCTTCCTCTTCGGCGCGAGGCTCGCGCGCCTCAGTCCCATGCAGCGTTACATTCTGGAGGCGTAAACGAACGGCAGTCGATCACTAGTTTGCCTTTGATACGATTGCATTCGGCGCAGAGCAACTGCAGATTGTCGATCGCCGACACCCCGCCTTTGGCAATGGGTATCACGTGATCCAGTACCAGAGTATCCTCATTGCCACAGTTGAAGCAGCGCTCGCCATAGTGCTCCACCAACTGTTGATACCATTCCGAGTAGCGCTTCTTCAAGGCTGCCCGTTCGCGGCGCTTGACCTGCGGCGGCACCGCCCGCTTATAGGGCGTCGCCCGCCAATTGGCCGTGAAAGCCCGTCCGCTACGTCTATGAAAGACAGCGATGTCGCTATCGACTTGCTGGCAAGCGCAGCGATGGCTCAGCCGTCCGCAGTAGCCGCAGCACATCGCTCGCCCGGAATCCGGCTTCATTGACCGTCTCCACCTTTATCAGCGTTAGCATAGCAGCACGATTTTGATGCAGACCACAAGACTTTGCAGCGCACGCGCTTTCGGTTAGAGTGTAGCACTGTCCGCGCTAGCATTGGTTCAGCCCATGTCGCCGAAGGTATTGATCGCATCTTACCTCGAAAGTGAACATCTCGACCGCATCCGCGCGCAAGTGCCCGCGGTCGAGATTATCTATCGACCTGACCTGATCGGCGCGCCGCGATTCCAGGCCGATCACACTTCCCTAATCGAGCGCAGCCCGCAGCAGGAGAAGGAGTGGCGATCACTGCTTGCCCATGCCGAGATCCTCTTTGATTTCGATCATACGCACCGCCAAGACTTGCCCGCGCTGGCGCCAAAGCTGAAATGGATTCAAAGCACCAGCGCCGGCATCGGCCAATCCGTTAAACGCTATGGATATGATAGCACTGGCTGGATTTTCACCACGGCAAGCGGTGTGCATGCCCGCCCGCTCACGGAATTCTGCTTGATGGCGATGCTAATGTTCGTCAAGAATTATCCGCTGATGGATGCCCAAAAACGCTCGCATCAATGGCAGCGGTTCAATAATACCGAGTTAAGCGGTATGACAGTCGGCATTATCGGATTGGGCCGTATTGGGCGCGATTTGGCGCAGGTCTGCAAGTTTTTTGGCATGCGCGTGCTCGCTTGCCGCCGCACCTTAGGCGACACTCCGCCAACGGTGGACCAACTGGTCTCGCCGGATCAATTGGACGCGCTCCTGCCACAGGTTGACTTTCTGGTCCTCTGTACACCGCATACGCCGGATACCGATGGCTTGATTAGCGCCCAACGCATAAGACTGCTGAAGCAAAGCGCCGTGCTGATCAACATCGCTCGTGGCGCAATCGTCGATCAAGGCGAGCTAACGCGGGCGCTGAGCGATGGTCATCTCGGTGGCGCTGCGCTTGATGTCACTGATCCCGAGCCGCTGCCGGCGGACGATCCACTTTGGGATCTGCCAAATGTCATCATCAGCCATCATTCCGCCAGCACAGCTGATACCGAGAACGGGAAGCTCACCGACCTCTTCATCCGTAATTTGCATCACTATCTGAATGGTGAGCCACTGGAAAACCAACTCGATATCGACCTGATGTACTAGCTGCGCGCCAAACTTCCCGTCGCCGTCGCGCGCTCAGCGAGGTGTACCGGCTCGCCACCGATCAAGGTAGCCTGCACACCCGTCGCCTCATCCCAGATCACAATGTCGGCGTCCGTGCCGATTTGCAGCGAACCCTTCCGCGGATACATGCCGATCGACAGTGCCGGTACGCGCGTGACCGTGGGCAACGCCTCGGCTAAAGTCAAATCGCAGAAGCTCATCATGTTCTTCAAGGCTTGCGCCATTGTCAGCGTGCTGCCGGCCAAGCGGCCATCTTCCGCCCGCGAGATGCCATCCTTGACGGTGACATTGCGATCGCCGAGAGAGAAAGGACCATCAGCCAAGCCGGTCGCCCGCATTGCATCTGTGATCGCCAGCACTCGTTCGCTGCCGACCAACCTTACAAGCATCCGCACCACCGCTGGATGCACATGCACGCCATCGGCGATGATCTGGAACGTCACCTCGGGCCGCTCACTGGCGGCGACAAAGAGACCGGGTTGCCGGTGATGGATGCCGACCATGCCGTTGAAGGTATGCGTGATCTGACGGACACCCATGGCAAAGTAGTCATGGGCCGCTTCGTAGCTCGCGCCGCTATGCCCCATGGAAACGGTGACGCCGCGTGCCAGCGCCTCGCGAATCATTTCATCGCTGCCCGGCAGTTCAGACGCCATCGTGATCAGCCTGATATGCCCGGCTTCGAGCCAGGGCAGGTATTGTTCCCGACCTGGCGGCCGCAGGTGGATAACCGGCTGTGAGCCACGAAAGTCAGGGCTGAGATAAGGACCTTCGAGATGTATGCCCAGCAATGGCGTATTGGGTTTTCCGGCGAAATCGCGCATGGCGGAAAGCGCCGCCTCGATCCGCTCGGCTGAATCCGTCATGGTCGTACCCAGAAAGCTGGTCACGCCCTGGCGGACGAAGAATGCGCTGAGACCAAGCAGGGACGCGTCCGTCGCATCCATGACATCAAATCCATTGCTGCCGTGGACATGCAGATCGACGAAGCCGGGCATGACATAGGCGCCGCGGCAATCCAGCTGGCGGTCGCCCGGCAGCGCTTCGACTTTATTGGTCGCTTGCAGACTGTGAATGACGCCATCGACGACAATTAGCGTCTGGTCGCGGACGAAGCCGTCCTCTTGCCATACAAAGCCGTTTTCGATCAATGTGCGCGTCACTTGCTCAGGTCCCCTCTTTTCAACCAGTTGCGAGCGTATGCAAAAGTATAACATTCGTTGCTGCCGCGGGGGCGGTCGAAAGTAGACGGTGAGTTGTTGGCTAATCTGTGAAGCGTACAGGTGTCTGCTAAAATGGGCGGCGCGGGCATTATCTGTTAGGGGAGTTTGTATGGCGGCAGGTCAACATACGCTGCGCGAAATAATGAGCCAGCCGGAGGTTTGGTCTCACGCTATTGACGCATTCGCCGCAAAGCGCTCGTCAGTCAGCTCATTGCTGAATTCCGCGGACTTCGATCAGATCATCGTGACCGGCTGTGGCTCCACCTACTATCTCGCATTGACTGCTTCTCGGCTCCTGCGCCGAGCCGGCGTTGACGCGCTGGCCTGCCCGGCTTCTGAACTGCTGCTGCATCCGTATTCGATTTGTCCGGCGGGCCGACGCTATCTCCTGCTCACCGTTTCGCGCTCGGGCACGACTACAGAGACGGTTAGGGCTCAGCAGATCTTCAAGTCCGTCAGCGGCGGCGCTGTGGTCACGGTCACCTGCGATAGCGGCAGCCCGCTGGCGCAAGAGGCTGATCTCGCCATCGCTATTTATGAAGCGCAAGAAGAGAGCGTGGCGCAAACGCGCTCCTTTTGCAGCATGGCAGTCGTGCTGCAACTGCTGGCCGCGACGCTAGCAGGACATGATCTCGGCGACGCCGAGAGGCTGCCTGTCGATTGTCGCAAGCTGATGGAAAATCATGCGGTTCTCGCCCAGTCATTGGGTGAAAACCGCGCCATCAACAAGTTCTTCTTTCTAGGGTCGGATGCGCTCTACGGCATTGCCTGCGAGGCGATGCTCAAGATGAAAGAGATGTCCTTGGCCTATAGCGAAGCTTTTCACACGCTTGAGTTCCGCCATGGGCCGATGTCGATGGTCGGCGCCGATAGCCTCGTCATCGGCTTGATCACGCCTGCCTCTTCCCGACACGAAATCCGTGTACTCCAGGAAATGGCGGACATGGGCGCGACGATCCTGGCAATCGGGCAGACGCCGACCGATATGGAGTATCATGTGGCGTTGCCTGCTGACCTGCCCACTTGGTCGACGCCGATTCTGTATTTGCCGGTTCTGCAATTGTTGGCTTATCATCGCGCCATATTTAACGGCTGCGATCCCGATCAACCCGCCCACTTGAGCGCCGTCATTGCGCTGGATGATATCTAAAGACAATGGTTCGAAAAGGAAGATATGCAAATGTCTGAAATCACACTTTTTCCCCAACCGCAGCAGCTTGAAAGAAAGCCCGGTCAGTTCACGCTGAATGCCGACACGCGCATCCTCGCCGACGATCGTAAGCTCGGCGAGAGGCTGGCGGAATATCTGCGGCCCGCTACCGGCTTTAGTTTGCCCGTGTCGGGGCTGGACGGCGCGAGCGAAAATGTCATTATCCTGACGACAGCGGCGGGTGTCGAAAGCTCCGCCGAAGCGTATCGTCTGGACGTATCGCCGGAGCGTGTGGTCATTGCCGCAGCGGAGCAGGCCGGAATCCATCATGGCATACAGACCTTGCGACAGCTCTTGCCGCCGGCAATCCTCTCGTCCGAGCAGGCCGGCGTCGACTGGACGATCCCGGCCGTCAGCATCAGCGACTCGCCTGCATTCGGCTGGCGCGGCCTGCACCTCGATGTTGGCCGACACATGTTCCCCGTCGCCTTCATAAAGAAGTTCATCGATACGCTCGCATTCTACAAGTTCAACACTTTCCACTGGCATCTGACCGAGGACCAGGGCTGGCGCATCGAAATCAAGAAATATCCGCGCTTGACCGAGATCGGCGGCTATCGCGCCGAGACGGTTGTCGCCGGCACCTGGGATCAATATGACGGGAAGCCTTACGGCGGTTACTACACACAAGATGAGGTGCGCCAAGTGGTGGCGTACGCCGCCGAGCGGGGAATCACCATCATGCCGGAGATCGAGTTGCCCGGGCACGCGGTAGCGGCACTTGCCGCCTATCCGGCCTTGGGCTGCGTCGGCGAAGGATATCAAGTGGGTACGACTTGGGGCATCGCCGAGGACATCTTTTGCGCCGGGAAAGATGAGGTTTTCGGTTTCTTGAAAGATGTTTTGGGCGAAGTGCTGGAACTGTTTCCCTCGCGATATATCCATATCGGCGGCGACGAAGCGCCCAAGAACAACTGGAAGGCTTGCCCCGCTTGTCAGGCGCGCATCAAGGCAGAGGGGCTGGACGACGAAGATGAACTGCAAAGCTGGTTCATTCGGCAGATCGAAAGCTGGCTGAATGAGCGCGGCCGCAACCTGGTCGGCTGGGATGAGATTCTTGAGGGTGGTCTGGCGGCAAACGCCACCGTGATGAGCTGGCGCGGCAGCGATGGCGGGATCGCCGCGGCCAATGCCGGGCACGATGTCATCATGACGCCGAACAACTACTGCTATCTCGACTATTGCCAATCGGAAGATACCGACAGCGAACCGCCGGCGATATCAGCGATATTGCCGCTGGAGCAGGTGTGGCAGTACGTCGTTGTTCCCGAGCGGATCGCGGCAGAAAAGCGGCATCACATCCTCGGCGGCCAAGGCAATCTTTGGACCGAATACATCCCCACTTCGGATCATCTCGAGTATATGGCGTATCCGCGGGCGATCGCCATCGCCGATGTGCTCTGGAATCACCCGGCTGACCGCGATTACGCCGCGCTCGTGGGGAGGCTGCAACGGCACCTGCCTTGCCTCGATGCACTAAATGTCAACTACCGTCCGCTCGACGACTGAGCGGGAATCATAGAGATCGCCATGCACCTGAAAAAAGAGATAGCTCAGCAGCCGAGCGTCATTCAAGGGCTGCTTGAAGAAGGGTGGTCGGCAACCGAGCAGGTCGCCGCCTCTATACGAGACTTCAAGCCGACGTATGTTTGCATCGCGGCGCGCGGCACCTCGGACAACGCCGCGCGTTACGGCCAATACCTTTTTGGACATGCGCTGCGCTGGCCTGTGATGCTGGCGACGCCCTCGCTACACACCGTATATGACACGCCACCGGATCTGTCGCGCGCGCTGGTCATCGGCATCTCACAATCGGGGAAAGCGGAAGATGTGCGCTCGGTCTTAGACGATGCGCGTCAGAGTGGCGCACTGACCCTGGCGATGACAAACTTCGACGAGTCGCCATTGGCGCAGACGGCGGCGCACCATCTGCCGCTGCGGGCGGGCGAAGAATTCAGCGTCGCCGCCACCAAGACTTATACCGCGCAGCTCACGGTCATTGCCATGCTGGCCTGTGCGCTGTCGGAGGGTCAAGCCATGCGCGAGGAGTTGTCCGCATTGCCCGTCCTCGCCACCGAAACAATCGCGTTGTCGGCGCGCATCGCTGATTGGGCGCAGCGTTACCGTTACAGCGAGCGACTTGTCACCTTGGGACGCGGCTTCAATTACGCCACCGCCTGCGAGATCGCGCTAAAGGTGAAGGAATTGACCTATATCGCCAGCGAGGGCTATAGCGAAGCGGATTTCCGCCATGGACCCATCGCCGCCATCGACCGCGGGCATCCGGTCATTCTGATCGCGCCACGAGGCAGAACCGTCGCCGGCATGAAAGCGATGCAGCGGGACCTGGCGGAGCGCGGCGCCGAGACGCTGATCATCAGCGACGATAATGAATTGCTGGGACGCGGTACACAGGCCATACCCATTCCGGCAGCGCCTGAATGGCTCAGCCCGATCATCAGTGTCATGCCCGGCCAGGTCTACGCCATGCAGGGGGCGCTTGCTCGTGGCTACGAGGTTGATAAACCGCGTGGCTTGTCCAAGGTGACGATCACGGAATAGCGCTGGGCTGCGGTGATCACGACTAATCATTGTTGTGTCAATAAGAGGTCGTGCAACTCTCGCAACTGCCTAATTCGATATTTCACGCGGGGCAATCCTGAGTCGTCTCTTGAGTCAGGATAATAGTGGCAAAAATCGATTCCCGCATTCAGACAGCCTTGATAATCGTGGCTGATAGAGTCGCCGATGTACAGCACCTCATCGCGCCCAAGCTGCAGCGCAGCGAGCGCCATCTCGAAGATCGCCGCGTCCGGCTTGGCGACGCCGACCTCTTCCGAGATCAAGATGGGATCGAAGTAGCGCGTCAATCCCGTGGCTTTGAGCCGGCCACGTTGTGAATCAATGTAGCCGTTCGTAATCATGCCCAGCCGATAAGGCCGTGACAAGTGATTCAGCGTGTCCAGCGCGCCGGGTGTGAGCGCCTTTGAACGGCAGAACTCGGTCCAATACTGTTCCGCCAGTCGTTCTGACCGGCTCACGTCCAGCGAGTATTCCCGTAAGAAGTCGCGCAAGCTGTGTTCTGTGATTTGCTCGCGTGTATATTGCATGTGACCATCGACCGTGCGCGCCGCCCAATACCCCGAACTGGTGCGCGCGAAAGACTCGGCGACGAGCGTGAAATCGGCCGGCAACTGCCGCAACAATCCGGCAGCGCTCAAGGTACGCTGCAGGGCTTCCGCTTCGCAGCCACGCAGGCTGATCAGCGTGTCGTCGAGATCAAAGAGGATGGCTTGGTACATTGCGTTATGTCTCACTTGATCATGTTATCTCTGCCCAGAGAATAGCCAAGGTCCTCTGGGGGAGAGATTTCGCCAATTACGATAGACTTTCGCAAGTGCGGTTTCCTTCCAGCGCTGGATGATTCTTGTTACAGGTCGCGTCCACTGGCGGCAGTCAACTCGTCAAACCGTTCCAGGAGATGCCCCAGCTTGTCCCAGAACGGATTGTCTTCGTCGTCCACGTTGATGAAGCGAAAAGCGTGGTAAGACACGGCATCCGTGGCGTATTCATTCATCAGCATGGCCATGGCGAAGGCTTCGCTGCAGGGCGGCAGGTGTTCCCATACGAATAGTCGCCAAAACGCCTGATAGTAGGCGTAGCTGAGGAAACTGCTGGCATCGCTGATGGAGGCGGCGTTCTGCGTCAGGTTTTGGAAGTTGGTAAGCAGATTGCCGAAAACCTCATCGAGTTGTGCCTCGTCGCACGCAGGCAGCATGTCAGTGGTTGTGGCGGGCGCTGCCGAAGCATCTGCCGCGCTAAGGGCCATGCCCCGCTCGGTCAATCGCACATTGTTGGCGCCGCGCTGTTCCGCATAAAAGTTGTCTTCCGCAGGTACACCAATCCACATCGTGACCGTGTCGGAGATGAAATCGCCCGTTAGCCATGATTCCAACAGCGCTACCGCCACCGCTTCTTCACAAGGCGGTACTTTGGGAAGGTAGTCATCACGCCAGGCTAGCATCGCTTCGGCAAAGGCAGTCAACTCGTCATTACTATAGACGCCGGTATTCATCTGGAAGACAAGGTCAACGTAGCTGTCTTGCCCGCGCCCGATGCCGTCGAGTTCGTCGACTCCACAGGCAGGCAGTGTTAGTGTCAATGTCGGAACGTTCTGTGGACCTTGACGAAGGGTCTGTTCGCTGAAGAAGTCCTGGAGCGCGGACTGGCTTTCGGAAATGGACTCCAAGTAGGGATTCAACTCATGGTCGACGCCGGCGTTCACCAATGCGATCACTGCTACCAGATCGCTGGTGAGATGGCTGAGCAAGTAGGCGATGTCGTAATGCTCAGCGCAGGCGGGCAGTTGGCGCCACAGCTGCACGCGCCACGCCACCTGACTGACGCTGAGACGCAACAAGCCTTCCATCGTGGCGACGTTCGTCAATGTTTCATATAGATCTTCATAGCCGGCCGTCAAGTCAAAATCGGCGCCCGTCTCGAAGAGTGAGCATAAGACCTCTTCATCCGTTGAAGTCTCAGTCACTGGATCGCCTGCATCCGTCTCTCGCAGAGACAATTCGTATAGCCGCGCAGCGCCTTCCTTTACTGACGGTATAACGGGATTGTCGTCAGCAGACACGCCTATGAATTTCTCGAAGGCCGATGTTACAACCCCGTCGCCCACCATCTGCACCATCAAGATGCCGATCTCGCGCGCCTCATGGCAGTTAGGCAATTGGGGCAGCAATTCGGCACGCCACTGGACATAAGTGTTGGCGACCTCAATCAGCGTATCCAGGTCCCGCATAAGAAACGAGCGGTTGAGCAGCGCATAGTAGTCGTCTTCCAGACCCACTAGTTTTTCCCAATCGGCTTCGCTGCAGAGCGGTGGATCGCTACTCTGCGCCTGAGCCAGGCCGGTAATGAACAAGAGCATTACGGATAAAACAAATAGCTTTCTCATCTGATAGTTGCCTCCCACATGCGGGCGTCGAGCGATTCAAGTGTAATCCACTTGAGACTGCCGAAGCGAATGCCATTGGGTCATCGTTGGGAAACCGTGTATTTTCGTGGGGGACACGCTAAGATAACGGGACTCAGTTAGCGTAAAAAGGAGCGCCTCATGTCGACCGATCGACTGCAACGATTTCAGCAAGTGCTTAGTGAACACGCCGATCTCGCCTTTATCCCCATCTCATCAGACCTGCAATATTTGACCGGTGTCCCGCGGGATTTCCCCAATTACGGGCATACGATTCATCCGGGCGACTGGCTGGAAGGCGCCTGGATCACGCCGGGTCGGTCGCCGGTGCTGCCGCTGCCGCGTATGACGGCGGAATTCGGCGGCTTGAGCCGGCTGCAAGGCATCGACATCCGTGTGCTCGGCGACTGGGATGAACCCGCCGAGATGGTTAAGCGCATCCTTGATGACTTCGACTTGCCGGACAATCCGCGGGTGGCGATCAGCGATTTCGCGAGTGGCGAGACCGTCTCGCATTTGCAGCCGCTGCTGCCCGGCGCGACCTGGCTTTCGGCCACGGCTCTGCTGCGGCCGATGCGCGTCATCAAATCGGAAGACGACATCGAGTTGATGAAAGTCGCGGGGCGCATCACCGAGGCGGCTTTTGCCGATACCTTGAAGGCGCTGCGCCTGGGCATGACCGAGCTGGAGATTGTCGAAGAGGTCAACTATCAACTGCGGAAGCATGGTTCGCTGGGGCAGTCTTTCACCACGTCGCTCTACAACACGGGACCCAATCATCCGCTGCTCTTCGGACAGCGCATGGAGAGTTGGCACCGGAAGCTGGATCCGCCGGTGTCGATCCTTTTTGATTTCGGCGGCATCTATCAGGGCTGGTGTTACGATTTTGGGCGCACGGTCTTTTTCGGGGAGCCGAACGAAGAGGCGCAGCGGGTCTATGACCTGATGATGGCGTCACAGGCGGCGGGCATCGCGGCGCTGAAAGCGGGCGAAGCGACCACCTCGGATGCCGACCGGGCGGCGCGTCAGGTCATCGAAGGGGCAGGATACGGCGAGACCTTCCGCCATCGACTGGGGCACGGCATCGGCATGGATGTGCATGAGCCGCCCTTCTTGACCAAGGGCGACGAGACGCCGCTGGAAGAGGGGATGTGTTTCACGATTGAGCCGAGCATCATGCAGTTCAACGATTACTCGGCGCGGGTCGAGGATATCGTGGTGGCGCGTCCTGGTGGCGGCGAGAAGCTGACGAACGGCTGGCAGGAATTGATTGTGGTGGGGTGATCTGGTTTCACCTCAACGTCACAAGGATTAATTTGCCACAGAGGCACAGAGGCACAGAGAAACGCGGGGGGGCGATTCGTCGCATCGTGAGAAATCTGTAAGGGCGACCCATTGGGTCGCCCTTTTTTGTGATATCAATACAGAGCCACACAGAACAAGGTGAGAGTTTACGGCAATATACGGTTATATACGCTACTTGAATCGTGTCATGGACAGGAGTTGGGGCAAGTTTTTACCACTAAGACACAAAGGGCACGAAGCTGCTGCTAAATGGCTGAACTCCAATTCAGGCGAAGTCTGTAGGGGCGACCCGATGGGTCGCCCTTTATTCTTACCGCCGAGGGCACTGAGATACCCCCAATAAGTGGGCGATTCATTCGAGTCGGGTATGTTATGCTGATGTCATTATTTGGTCACGGTGTTGTAGGGAATGTGATGGCAGGCTGGACTCGGCTTAAAGAAATACGAGCGATTCACAAAGAATACAGATTGTTCTACAGGATATGTGGTAGTGCTGTTCTCGTCGGAGTAGGCATCTTGCTAGGCGCAGCTTTGTTTAGCGATCAAAATGGCTATGAAATGAATCTCTTTACAGAGATGATTGGGGTAGCGGTCAGTATTGGTATTACAGTGTTGGTCATTGACCGGATGTATGAACGACGTAACACAGAACGTCTGAAAAATAATCTAAAACGGTAAGTGGGCAGCGGTTCAAATGAATTTGCCAAGAATGCAGTGAGTCGGTTGCGTGCAGAAAAGTGGTTGAAAGCTAAAAACGGCTTGCTAAGAAGATCAGACTTAGTGTATGCAAACTTGGAAAATGTGTATATGACCGGGGCTAATCTGAATCACGCCCTTTTGATTGAGGCGAATCTTAAAGGAGCAAAACTGCAATGGGTGAATCTGCGAAAAGCCGACTTAAATGACGCGGATCTGCGAGAGGCGCGATTCTGCCAGATGGCTCAGAGTTTACTGACGAAACCGATATGGAAAAATTTACTAAACCTAATCATGGCGGATACAAGATGACTCGCAAATCAATAAACATCGGTTTTCGGGGAATATTGGGGTACGGTCTCTTGGAAGACTAATTAGGAAAGCGTTACGTTTTTCCTGACCTAGCAGGCAAACCATGCACGGGCGACTTACAAAGTCGCCCCTACAATTCGTAATGAACGTCAGGTGGGCGAGCCGCGGGGTCGGCCCTACAGATCGATATTTTCTCCGTGCCTCTGTGGCAAATCATAAGCGGGCGACTCACAGAGTCGCCCCTACGAATTGTGGGTGGGAAAGATCAACCCCCCACAACCGTATGCGACTGCTCGCGCATGTATTGCTGCAGGTAGTACCAACTGCCGGAGGCTTTGCCGCTGCCGGTGCTGCCCTTCCAGCCGCCAAAGGATTGGTAGCCGGGCCAGGCGCCGGTGGTTGCGCCGGTCGCGCGATTGACGTAGAGCACGCCGGCTTCGATATTGTCCAGGAACCATTCGATCTCGTCGGGATCTTCGCTGTACATGCCGGCGGTTAAGCCGAGCGCAACGTCGTTTGCCAGCCGCATGGCTTCGTCCGGGCTGTCGACGCCGCGGACGGTGACGATGGGCGCGAACATCTCGTGCTGCCAGAGGCGGTGATCGTCCGGCAGATCCTTCACGACGGTGGGGGCGACGAAATAGCCGTTGCCGATGCCGAGCGTCTCCCCGCCGCTGACGATATTGCCGGCGTCTATCTCGTCGATGTAGCGCTGGTAGGCAGCGTAAGCGGTCTCGCTGATGATGGGACCCATGTAGGTCGACGCGTCAGTGGGATCGCCGATGTTGATCTCGGCTGTGAGATCGGCCAGCTTGGACAGGAATTCGTCTTTGACGGCGGCATCGACATAAACGCGCGAGCAGGCCGAGCATTTCTGTCCGGTCAAACCGAAAGCCGAGCGCATGACGCCGAGCGCGGCTTTGTCGAGGTCGGCTTTGGCGCTGACGATGGTTGGGTTCTTGCCGCCCATCTCGGCGATGACGGGGCGGAAATAGCCGGCGGCGGTAGTGAAGTTCTTGAGGATGCTCATGCCCACATCGTAGCTGCCGGTGAAGGTCAAGCCGGCGAGATCGGGGTTGGCGGTGAGCGCCATGCCCGGTTCGTCTCCGCCGAGCACCATGTTGAAAACGCCGGCCGGCACACCCGCGTCTTCGATGCACTGCGCGATCATGTGCGCGGTCAGTGAACCTTCGGCGGCCGGTTTCAGCACAACCGTGTTGCCGGCGATCAGCGCGGCGCCGGTTGGTCCGCCGGTCAGGGCGGCCGGGAAGTTGAAGGGACCGATCACTCCCCAGACGCCGTAAGGTTTGAGCACGCTGCGATTGAAGTGCTGCTCGCTTTCGCTGAGCAATTGGCGGTCGAAGCCTTGATTCTCGCGCATCGCTTCGACGCAATAGCGAATCAGGTCAGCGGATTCTTCGACATCGCCGATCGCCTCCAGCCGATTCTTGCCGACCTCCATGCTGACGGCGGCGGAGATCTCGAAGAGGCGCTCGCTGATCAGGTCGGCGGCCCGCTCGAGCAGGGCGGTCCGCTCATCCCAGGGCGTATCGCGCCAGGCGGGGAATGCCGCCTTAGCCGCCGCCACCGCTTGATCGACTTGATCGGCTGATGCTTGAGCGAATCTGCCGAGCAGCCAGTCGGTGTTAATCGGCGAGCGGTTCTCAAATGTGCCGTCGCCGTCAACCCACGCGCCGTCTATGTACAACTGATAGGTCTTGCCGAGATTGTTCTTAAGCGCGGCGACATCTTCCTCAAAGTACTCGTGCAGAAGCGGATCCGGACTGCCGAGTGTGGAATAGGTCACTTTGATATGCTTGCGTTCTTTTGCCATGATTTCCTCTTTTCCCGAGCGCCCGATAGCGAACGCTCAACCTAATCTTACCGCAGGATGCGGCGCGCCGGGGCGCGGTTTTGCAGATTGCACAAGATGTCAGGTCAACTCGTCGCTGTCCATTTGACGTTTGTTGATGCGCTCGATGCGCATAATCAGACGTTCGTCCACATCTGGGCAGGCGGCCACGGTATCGCGGGTCATCCAATCGTTTTCCGAGAGTTCGCGCTGTTTGGCGGCGAGCAAGGGCAAGACAGCGGACAAGGCAAAAATGCAGAAATGCTTGCCGGCTGGGATGCGCAGCCTGGCGCTTTCGGTCAGTTCGAAGTAGTCGCCAACCTCCAAGCCACAGACCGAACGACCCTCGATGCGCTCGACGGTGACGCGGAGGTCATAGAGTTCGAATGGTCGGTTCATGAGCGGCACCTATTGCGATCAATCAGGCGACCCAGCGGGGCATGCATACACGATTCTAGAACAGAAGTCATGGCTTTATGAGCGCGAGACAGGCATCGCGCACGATGATTTCCTCGCCCGGATTGAGCGTCATCGGATTGAGGTGGAATTGCGTCTCATTGAGCGGCGAGACGGCGATGGCCGGGTCGTGATCGAGGAAGGCGCATACCAGTTCATCGGCCGATTTGCCGAGCACAGCCGCATCAATGGTGACGCGGCACCAGGGCAGCGGTTGGCCGGCTTCGTTGGGGAAGGCGCGTTCAGCCTTCACGCCCGCCAAGGGATTCAGGCTGTGGCAGAATATCTGCACTGTATCCTCACAGTATAGAGCGCGGGCGGCGTGATCCAACTTGAGATAGCGCTCGGCGGCGGAGAGCAAACCCATCATTTCTTCCTTGCCCACTTTGAGCGGCCGTCCCAAGCCGTGATTGGGATTGCTGATCGGGCGGATGGATTCGATCAGGTCGCCGCGTCCGAGCATGAGACCGCTGGGTTGTGGTCCGCGCAGGTCTTTGCCGCCGCTGATGAGCGCTAGCGCAGCGCCCATCTCGGTGAAGCGCCAGAGATTCTCGACCGGTGGCAGTTGCGCCGCCGCATCGACGATGACCGGGATATCGTGTTCGTCTGCGATGGCGATCATATCAGCGAGAGGGATGTCGTCCGGGCTATTCATGGCGCCCTGAAACCAGAATATGCAAGCGGTGCGCGCGTTGATGGCGGCGCGCAAGTCGGCGTGAGAAGGTTCGATTTCGACGAACTTCATGCCGATCTGCTGCACAGCGTAGTCGTAAGTGTTGCGATGCGTGCGGTGCACGATCGCCTCATTCTTGAATGTGGCGATGTCGGGAAAGCGCTTGAGCGCTTCGGGATGGCTGCGCAGGACACAGGCGGCGGCGGAGAGCATCACGCCTGCGGCGGCGCCCGAGGTGACGTAGGCGGCTTCATTGCGCGTTAATTCGGCGATACGTTCGCCGACGCGGCGCTGCAGCTGCGCCAGATCGACAAAACTGCCGGCCGCCTCGTTCATCGCGGCGATGACTTCGGGTGGCATAAGCGAACCGCCGAATTTGGTGACGGTGGCGTAGGCGATGATGACGGGGCGGATGCCGAGCGACTGATAATCTGTCATGGCTAGACGATGTTCTTTGGATAGCGGATTTTCCAGTAGTCGGGCGGCGCTTCTTCCCAGAGCGGTGTGCCGCGGCCATTGAGATCGTAAACGATTTCGCCGGCGCGAACCGTCAGTTCACAGCTGAGTTTGCGGTCGCCGACCAGGCGCGCCTGGCCACAATCTACGTAGCCGAACTGCCCCTCGTCTTGTCGCAGAACGGCGATATCTGCCTCGCCGCCGATGCTCAGCGTGCCCAGCTCGGGGTGGCCGATTTCAATTGCCGGCGTGACCGTCGAGCGGTAGATCACCTCGGACAGCGGCATGCCCATGCAGAGCAGCTTGGAAATGGTATTGAGCATATCGTGTACGACGCCATTGACATTGCCGATATGCAAGTCGGTACTGATGGAATCGGGCCAGAAGCCACCGTTGCAGGCGGGGATGGCTTGCCGGAACCAGAAGCTGCCGGCGCCGTGCCCCAGGTCGAAGATGATGCCGCGCTCACGCGCTTCGAACATGAAGTCGGCCGGTTTGTTTTCGTCATTGAGAATGGGGAATTGCTGGGCGTAGACGTGTGTGTGGATATCGCCGGGCTGCATCTTACGCAGAATCTCCTGGTAGGTGCGGCCGGGGCGATGCCAAAAGTCGACCATAAGGGGCTTGCGGCAGATTTCGGAGGCTTCCAGCGCGCGATCGACTGCCGCCCAAGGCGGATGCGCCTCATCGAAGGGCTCGGACACCCAATAATGCGCCGTCTTGATGCCGACGCAATCTTCGGGGTAGGCGAGCACGATTGAAGCGGCTAGTTCCGGGTCCATCTCGCTGACGTCTTGCTCGAAGGGACCGATCATGCCTGACTTGACGATGTTGATGAAGGCGAAGATGCGGGTTTTGGAATGGTCAATGACGGTGCGCTTGAAGTGCAGGAAGTGCTTGGCGCCGGCTGTGCCGGTATCGACCACGGTGGTGACGCCGGAACGGAACATGTGATGATCGGCGATGATGCTCAGCGTCTCCGGCTCGCGCGTGTGATAGACGTGCACGTGTATGTCGATGAGGCCGGGTGTGACGTACAGCCCGGACACATCAATGATTTGCGCCGCGTCCGCGGAGGGAATGTTGGACTCAACGGCGGCGATGCAGTCGCCCGCAAGCGCCACATCCATCGGCCCGTCGATGTTGTTGGCCGGGTCGATGACGTGGCCGTTCTTCAGCAGGAGATCGTATTGGGGCATGGTCGATTCCTTCGGCAAAGGCAGAAGTTATTTTTTGCTAACAGTGCGGGTCCGCTCAATCTCTACTAAGGTATTACTCCAAGCAAAATTAATGGGACAGCAGGAACGCCGCGACCCTGCCGCAGTACGTTCACCAGGTCGCCTTTATAATATGGAACCCCGGAGGACATGTCACGCTCCATTTGCTTCATTGGCAGGATTTCGATACCGACGTCGATGATATCCGCCACATAGAAACTCAGGTGCTTGACAAATAGATCATGGGCAACAAAGGCATATTTTCCGAATTGAACCTCGACGGCAATGCGGTCCTTCACGAAATCGGTCTGGTTGTATGACACGATTGGGTCGTAGCCGGCGGCCTCGATTGCCTTCTTCTGATCCTGCTCTGGCTGGTTGTAAATACCGCGCATGAGGCGGTCGTCGGCTGTGACCCAGAATGTCTGCCGATGCTGCTTCCAGCCCAAATTCTCAAAGTTGACCTTGAATTCGTCATTCATATCGCCCGGCGAATACAACAACTTGCCGGGCATTGTCCTCTCCTTGGATACCTTAGTCTTACAGGCTTCGGCGTCAACGCGAGCGATCACATCCTGAATCTCGTCCCACAAAGCGCAGTGGTGAACGAGCATATATTCCAAGCCATTCAAATGGGAGTATTTTGCCTCAATTTGCATCAATGTCCGCCATTTGGCAGCATTGGGTCGTATATCGGCTTACCCATTGGTCGCGTTTCGAGGCGGCCGGACTGAAAGTCATTGACTCTCGCGCGGGCAATCGCGATATATTCTTCCAGAACATCACAGCCATAGCCGTTGCGCTTGTGCTTCAAAGCGGCAATGACTGATGAGCCTACACCCACGTAGGGGTCAAGCACATCGTCATTTTCATCGGTCATGGACAGAACCAATCGTTCGACCAATTCAACCGGAAACTGGCATGGGTGTATGGTTTTCTCCGGGTGATTGAACTTGACATTCGGGAACTCCCAAACGTCGCTCGGATTCTTTCCCTTTGGATTGCCAGATAATTTGCCCTTGCGCGGTCCTTTGAAATGTCGCTTGCCAGGATATTTTGAAGGGACTCTTATCGGGTCCAAATGCCAGGTATAGTCATCGCGTTTCGTCCACCAATTGATGGTTTCGTAGCGACCTGACAGCCGTTTGCGACAATGCAAGCCATGGCCAAAGTGCCAAACGATTCGATTGCGAAGCTTCAAGCCGAAATCGCGGAAGATAGGGAAAAGTAGAGAATCCAGGGGCAGTATTTCGCCGTTATGCGTGTAGTTGCCGACTTGCCAGCAGATTGAGCCCATTGGGTGCAGGACGCGGATACATTCACGAATTACCTGTTCCTGGCCAGCCAAATAATGATCCAGCGACGACCGCGCCTCATAACTCTTGCCAATGTTGTACGGTGGCGAGGTGACAATCAACTTGAATTTTTCACTCGGCTGCTCGCGCAGAAAGTCAAGATTGTCCCGGCACTCCAATACAGCGACATTGGGTAGTTGATCCGCTTCACCGTCGAGTGAAAGTGGCGGCTGTGCCGGCCCCGGGTCTTCAGAGGTCTGGAGGTGGAAAAGAGGCGCTTGACGGTTGGCAACAGTGCGGGCGACGAGTTCGTCAGCAATCGTTTCAGCCGCTTCTTTCCGTCGTGTCATCACGTCACCATGCCAACAATATTCCGATACTTTACTTGTCAAAGTCGAGATTTGCAAATGCTAACTGACAGCAGCGGCGGCGGTTGAGAACTGGCGGGAAAAGGCATCTCATTCTTAGTTCGAGCGCCAGCGGCAGGCGGAAGTGAAGGCGACGAGTTGTGGTATCCTCCAGCGTATTGTGATGGAACGCGGAGAGAGCCATGGTCGACTTCAGCGGACAAGTAGCCATGATCACGGGCGCGTCGGGATTTCTGGCATCCGGCGTAATACCAGTATTCCGCGGGGGAGGCGCGCGCTTGGCGTTGACCTGCGGCGACGACCGGCTGTATGAACGGTTTCCCGACCTGCGGAACGACAGCAACCATATCTGCGTTCAAACGGCGGACCTGTCCGACCCGCAAGTGGTCGACAGTTTCATAAAGCGCGCGCTTTTTACTTTCGGACGTATTGATGCGCTCGTCAATATCGTCGGCGGCTGGGATGCCGGCAAGCCCGTGCATGAAATGACGCTGGATACCTGGGAGACGATGATTCGCCTGAACTCGACCATCACCTTCTTGATGAGCCGCGCGGTGGTACCAACGATGCTGGAGCAGGAAAGCGGGGTAATCGTCAATATCGGCGCCAGGCCTGGAATGCGCTCCAGTGGCAACGATGCCGCCTATGCCGCCTCCAAAGCTGCTGTGCTGCGCTTGACCGAGAGCATGTCGGAGGAGTACAAGCGGCGCGGCATTCGGGTCAACGCGCTGCTGCCCTCGGCTATCGCAACTCCTAAGCAGTATGCCGCCGATCCGCATGCCGGTGTCACGCCGGAGCAGTTGGGGCGGGTGATTGCCTTCCTCGCTTCCGATGCCGGCGCGATCATCAATGGCGCCATCATCCCCGCCTTTGGCACGCGCTTCTAGACGACTACAAACGGATCATAATGTCATCCAGCGATTTCTTCGTGATGGCGGGCACTTCGGCATCACCTGCCGGATAGCCGACCGGAATCAAGACGAAGGCGCGTTCGTTCGCCGGGCGGCCGAGTATCTCCGACAAAAACTTCATCGGGCTGGGCGTGTGGGTCAAGGTAGCCAGGCCCGACAGGTGTAAGGCAGCCAGCAAAAAGCCGACAGCGATGCCGACCGATTCTTCGCTGTAATAGTGCATGACGCGGACTTCGCTGCCATCATCGGCAAGTCTGATGCCATAAGCTTGCCGAAAGACAACGATCACGTAGGGCGCGTCCTCGATATGGGGTTTGCGCCAATCCGTGCCCAGGTGCGCCAGCGCGTCCAGCCACTCCTGGCTCATGCGCCGCTGGTAACTTTCTTTCTCCTCAGCTTCGGCGGCGACGCGGATTTGGCGCTTCAAGTCAGGATCGCTGACCGCGACGAAGGTCCAGGGCTGCTGATTCGCGCCTGAGGGAGCGGAACCGGCGACGCGGATGGCGTTGGCGATTAGTTCGAATGGTACCGACTGACAAGAGAAGTGGCGCACACTGCGGCGTTTGAGCATGCGCTGGAGAAACTCCGCTGACTGCTGCAGTTGGTCTTGCTCAGTTAACTTGTCAAAACCGAGCGCTTCGAATTTCGCTTGCGCGGGCATCAGGGCATACTCCCACCATTGTCTCTATAGCTCGAAAATATCCAGGTCATTTGCACTCACGACTTCACCGTCATATTCGTTCGTAATCTCAGCGACCAGTTCGTCGGGCGTCAGACCCCAAAACAGCTGATGATGCAGCAGCAGGCGACCGGGACGTATTGAAGTTGCCAGCGCCGCCAGTTCGCGCGTCGAAGTATGTACGCGGGAGTGATAATCCCGCCAGGCTGGTGGATGGTCGGGAAACTGGCTTGCGGAGTAGACCTCGTGGATTAGAACATCACAGCCGCGCGCCCAGTCGGCGAAATCCGGAACCGGTTTAGTATCGCCCGAGATGACGATCGTGCCGTCCGGCGTGATGAACTTGTAGCTGTAGGCGGCCAGGTCACCGTGATCGGCCGCCAGCGCTTGTACTTCCACCCGCGCGTCCTGATAGCAGGGTCCAGCGCTCAATTCATGCACGTCGATCTGGTAGCCGGTTTCGCTGGAAGGGTGCGCTGCCTGATGTTCGCGGATGTTTTCGGCGTAGGCTGCCAGGAGATGCTGCGTCATGTTGTCCAAGCCGTATGGACCGCATGCGATGACTTTCTCGGCGCGCCCGTGAATCCACGGGGTGAAGAGCAGGTCTGGCAGTCCTACCGTGTGATCAGCGTGCAGGTGGGTAACAAAGAGGCGTGTCAGCGCAGTTGTGTCCCAGGCAACTTTTCCGGCGGCATGTGCCTCAACGACACGCTGCACGACACCGTGCCCGCAATCGATGAGATAAGGTTGATTATCGACGTCGATGGCAACGCCGGAACTGACGCGATCGGCTTCCGCGTTTGGTGTGCCGCTGCCCAGGATGACGATCTGCGTACGGCTCATACTTGCCACAGTTGACGCAGGTAGCGAATCTTCTCCAGGAGATGATGCGCGCCGCCACCTTCATGGTCATTGAAGTAGTACTCGCGAATCTCTTTTTCGCCTGGTACATGATTATAGGAAGCGAAGACGGTCGAAGCCGGGCAGACCGTATCCATAATGCCGACCGAATACAGTGCCCGCGCCGACATGCGGGTGGCGAAGTTGAGGCCATCGAAATAACTCAGCGTGCGGAAGGCGGTATCCACCTTGTCGCGATGGACTTGCAGGTAGCGAGCGATTTCCAGGTAGGGATTGGTCGGTGTGATATCGACAGCGCGGCGGAAGTGCGACAGGAAAGGCACATCGGTCATGCAGATCGCAACCTCGGGCAATAGGCCGGCGGCAGCGATGGAGAGCCCGCCCCCCTGACTGCTGCCGGTCACGGCGATTCTTGTGGAATCGACCTCTGGACGGCTGCGAATCGCCTCCACCGCGCGTATGGCATCGGTGTAGAGCCGGCGATAGTAGTAGGTATGCGGATTCAGAATGCCCTGTGTCATGAAGCCGGGTATCGATGGATTAGCGCCGTTGGGTATATCGGCTGTATCACCGTGCCGCCAGACGCTGCCTTGGCCGCGCGTGTCCATCACCAGGTAGGCGAAACCGGCTGAGGGGAAAGCCAGCCATTCCAGCGGATAACCACGCCCGCCGCCGTAGCCAATGTACTCGACGACTGCGGGCAGGGGTCCTGCATCATCGCGCGGAGTCATGTACCAGCCTCTAATGCGATCACCGCCGAAGCCGGAGAATGAAACATCGTAGACGTCGATGGTGGCCAGGCCATAGTCGGCGGGCTCGAATGTGGCGTGCAGATCATGCGTCCGCGCCTCCGACAGCGTGTCGGACCAAAACGCGTCGAAATCATCCGGTTCGTCACGCAGGGGTTTGTAGATGCGCATCTCTTCCAATGGCATGTCAAACAGAGGCATGGCGGATCTCCTTCAAAGTCGACTTTGTTCATCAGATTATAGCGATGAACGTATCTTTATCGAATGTTGCGACATCGTCCAGGAACTTTCCAGACCGCTCGGAGCGGGAAGAGTTGGAAGTGCAGGGCGTCGCGGGTATGATGAGTACGGCGTATTGACGGAACGGTGCCAAAATGGATGCCAAGGCGTATTACTTGCTGGAAGTCTATTCGCAGCTCAATTTGCCGCTTGCGGAGACATATCCGCTGGTGAGCCTCGTCGATGGTGAAGGCTCTCACTCGATTGGACAGCATCCGATGCTGATGCTGGTGGCTTTGACCGGCGCAGGAAAATCGACGACGCTTCATCATCTGCGGAACCGGCTCAGTGACTTCGGCGCGGATGTCATCCCGTCGCGGCGAGAGGTGGCGGATTGGATCGCGATCCCACTGGCGCAGGATTGGACTGGGCTAGCATTGGCGCCGGAACCGGATCGGGTACGACGGTTTGCGCTAACGCGGCTGTTCGCCGAGCGCGTCGCCGGTGGGATGGCGGCGGCCTTTTCCTGGCTAAACATTGCGGATGATTACGGCAGCCCGATCCTCACCGAAGGCATTCGGGGCGGAAACGAAATACGCTACGCGCTGGAGCATTTCCCGCGCTGGCAGATCGTTGAATTGGCGCTGGATCCCTTGGCGCGATTGCGCCGCCTGAGCAAACGGCAGGACGAATTTGACCGGGCGGCTGGAAAGGTGGATGTGTCTTTTTTGCCCTCTGCCTTGCAAGCCGAGGCGAAGCGCTTGTTGGAAGCGGGCGAGATTACAGCGACAGCGCTGACGATCATTCGGGCGGAAGCGGCGAATTATGGCCTTTACGCCTTCGCTGATGGCGCGGCCTATCCACATTACCATCTCCTGGATGTTGAGGGCGTCTCGCCCGAAGAAGTTGCTGCAGGCGTGATGGGCATTATCGAGCGGCGTCGCGCCATTTGACGCTAGCGGAATGGGCGCAACGCTTCACGTCTCATGGACGAGAGAGAGTAACATGCCGAGTATCCGTCGAATAAGCGCCGTTCCTTTCGACGTCCCGCTCAAAAGCACACTGACCTGGGGCAGCGATCACGAATTGCGTCAATTGGAGCATGTGCTTTTGCGCGTGGACCTGTCCGATGGCGCGGTCGGTATCGCCGAGGCGACCCCGCGGCCTAGCATCTACGGTGAGACGCAGGCATCGGTCTTGCATATCCTCGAGAAACATCTGGCGCCGCTCTTGCTTGACCAGGAGATCGACGGCTTCGGTTCCGTGTCTGCGCTGACTGAGCGGCTGTCGTCGATCAAGAACAACAACACGGCCAAGGGTGCGCTGGATATGGCGGCGCATCAGGCGCTCGCCCTGAGTCGAGGAGAAAGCCTGGCGGGGTATCTCGGTGTGACCAACTCGGATCTCCACCTTAGCACGATCGTCAGCACGGGTTCGCCGGCTGCCGTCAGCGCTGATGTCGAAGCGGCTTATCAGGCGGGATTGCGCGTCTTCAAAGTGAAGATCGGGCGCGATATCGCCGGGGAAACCGAGATGTTGGCGCGTCTAATCGACCACTATCCGGCGGCACAGTTTTATGTCGACGCGAATGAGACGCTGGATGCGGCGAATGCGGCGGCGATTCTCAGGCATCTGCAAGTGCTTGGCGTGATTCATTGCGAGGAGGCGCTGCCTGTGCGCTGGCTGCGGGAGCGGCGGCAACTGCGGCGGGACTGTGCCATGCCGATCATCGCTGACGACTCGGCATTTGGCTTGGCCGACTTAAAGCGCGAAATCAATTTCGACACGTTTGACATTCTCAACATCAAGACGGCGCGGTCGGGATTTTCGGAATCGCGTCAAATGCTTGTGCTTTGCCGGGAACATGGCAAGAGTGTGATGGTGGGTTCGCAAGCGAGTTCGCTGCTCGGCTGTCTGCAGGCTGCGGTCTTTGCCGGTAGCGCTGGCGTGAATTGCGCGAGCGAATGCAGCTTTTATCTCAAGACCGAGGCGGACCTAAGCTGGGCGCCTCCGATTGATGGTGGATTTGTAGAGATTGATGCGGTGGACAGGGCCTTGGCCAAGATGCAAGCTGCGCTGGCGAAACTGGTATAGCTGTCAGACCGATATGGGCGAGTGGACAAGAAGGGTGGGCTGGACGTGAAAATACTGATCATGGCGGATATGGAAGGCGTGAGCGGGATTGTGACCTGGGATCAGGTGATTGGCGGCAGGCCGATGTACGAAGAAGGGCGCATACTCTACACCGAAGAGATCAATGCGGCGGTGAGGGGGGCCGTTCGGGCGGGCGCCGAAGAGATCGTCGTCGTAGACTGCCACGGCGCCGGCGGGGATTGGAGCTTCAACTCGCTGATACCGGAGCGGCTTGATCCCGCCTGTACCTGGGTGGCGCATCATCCTTGGTCGCGTTACACGGAATTGCTGGAGCAGGGCGCCGATGCTTGCCTGCTGGTAGGCATGCACGCGCGCAACAACACGGCCGACGGCGTCATGAGCCATACGATCTCGACCGTGAAATGGCATAACCTCTGGTTCAACGATGAACTGGTTGGCGAATCGGGGATCAATGCCGCGCTTTGCGGGCATTTCAGCTGCCCGGTGCTGCTGGTCACGGGTGATGAAGCCGTCTGCCGTGAAGTGAAAGCGCTGCTGGGCGATGGCCTGACCACGGTGGCGGTCAAGCGTGGGCTGACACGCTTCTCGGCTCGTCAGATACCGCCAAGCCGAGCGCGTGACATGATCGAGGAGGGCGCTTGTCAAGCGCTGCAGAATCTGTCGGCGGTCGCGCCCTGGGTACCGGCGTCGCCCGTGACGATCACGATTGAAATCGATCAGGTGGAGAAGATGGCGGATTTTCAGGGACGGGTCGGCGTGGAATTGGATTATGAGACGCAGAAAGTCTACAGCCGCGCTGCCGACTGGATGAGCGCCTGGGATCAGATTTGGGATTGGCAAGTGTGACAGTTCCCTGGCGACTGGGATCTCGTTACGTCAGAGGCAGCGACATCGAGAGCGTCCAGCCCACCACCATCAGTAGGCCGAATTGACCGTGCAACTTGGCGGTCCGACCTTGTGCCTGGTGCATCAGAGGCACGGCGCGGCTGGTATTAAAGATGTGGATCAGTCGCCGCGCCTCGGGCAGCGTGATGGCGCTGAGCAAGCTGAGAGGTGGCAGCAGGCCGGCAGCGACCAATAGCAGCTGAGCGACATAAGCGCCGATCACGAGAAACATGAATTCGGCACGGGCGAAGCGAATGCCAAACATGACGGCCAAGGTGCGCTTGTTGACCGCGCGATCCGCTTCCATGTCACGAATATTGTTAGCGTGCAGAATGGCGGAGACCATGAAGGCGATCGGCAGCGAGATTAAGCAGAGTTCGCCCATGCGGGGCTGGCTGACGGCGGGAGACATCACATAATAAGCGCCGACAATAATCGCCGGTGCCATAAAGATGGCAACCGCAATCTCGCCCAGCCCGTTGTATGCCAAAGGGAATGGTCCGGCGGTATAGGTGATTGACACCAGCACGCCACCAACGCCGATCAGCCAGAGCAAGGGTCCGCTCTGCGACAGCAGGTATAAGCCAATGAGACAGCCGGCCGCGGTCGTCAGGATTGCGCCGTAGAGTACGCTGCGCGGCTCAAGGATCTTGTGCTTGATGGTCATGCCTTGGCCCGCTTGCTTGAGGCTGTCGGCGCCGCGCCGGTAGTCGGCGTATTCGTTGATGAGATTGGCGGCGCTCTGCAGCAGCAGCGTCCCAATCAGCGCTAGCAGGAATACGGTCGCGTCGAAGACGCCGTCGTCGAGCGCGAGGATGCCGGCCAAGCCCATCGGCACGTAGGTCGCGGTGAATACGCGCGGACGCATGGCTTGATACCAGGCGCTGGCTTTGCTCGTATGCACTGGGTCGCTTGCAGAAGGATTGTCCATCGCTTTCAGTATATGCGCTGATCTCGCCAATTGCAGGTTCAACTGACTCGAGCCGCTGATGTGTTTGAAGTTGCCTGTGTATAATCGCAGGTAGAGTCCGCTGAAAGGCATGTACCTTGAAAATATTGTCTGTATCGGCAACTGATCGCGCTGGTGGCGCCGGCATCGGCGCTTATCGCCTGCATCAGAGTCTCCGACGTGCGGGCGTGCAAAGTGAGATGCTGGTATTGCGCAAAGTGACGGCCGATCCGAACGTGCATCGGCTCTCGTCGTTTATGAATCGTTGGGGCAGGCTGATACGCCGCCTGGGTGAACGCCGGCATCAGCGGCGCCTGTCAGCCAACCCACGAACCGAGGAAAGTGGACACTGGAGCCTGAATCTGTTTCGCTATCCAATAGCAGACGTGATTAATTCATTTAGGGCGGATATCGTTCACGTGCATTGGGTTGGCGATAATGTATTGCCGATCGGGGAAATGTCCAAGATCAAAGCGCCGATCGTCTGGACCTTGCGCGATATGTGGGCTTTCACGGGAGGCTGTCACTATGCTGGCGACTGTTTGCGTTACCGTGAAGGCTGCGGCAATTGCCCGCAGTTGCTGGCCGGCTCGGCGGACGATATCAGCGCGCGCGTCAACTTGCAGAAGCGGCATGCCTGGGCTGATTTGCCAATGACGATTGTATGCTTGAGCCAATGGCTGGCGGATTGCGCCGGGGAAAGCGCCCTTTTCAAGGACAAGCGCATCGAGGTCATCGGCAATCCTCTTGATCCGTCTATCTTCAAGCCGCACGATAAAACGGCCGCGAGATCCGCATTCAACTTGCCAGCCGACAAAAAGCTGATCCTGTTTGGCGCAATTGGCGGGACGAGCGATTCGCGCAAGGGATTTCACTACCTACAAGATGCCTTGCGCGGTTTCGCCGGGATCCGCGGCGCCGATCTGGTCATATTTGGTGGGGAATCCAATGATCGGTTGCCGCTCGATATGCCATCACATCAGATCGGGCGCTTGCAAGACGAAGTGAGCCTGAGCCTGCTCTATTCGGCTTGCGATGTTTATGTGCTGCCGACGTTGCAGGAAGCGCTCGGCAACACGCTTATCGAGGCGCTGGCTAGTGGAACGCCTTGTGTCACCTTCGCTGGCTCCGGCGCTAGCGACATTGTGCTGCATCGACAGAATGGCTATGAAGCGAGACTAAGAGACAGCGCTGATTTGTTGGCGGGTATCGAGTGGGTAATGGCGCAACCCTGGTCGGCAACGGACCTGCACCGAGAGATCATTGCCCGCTACGGCGAACGGCAGATTGCCGGGCAATACATCCATCTGTATCAGTCGCTGCTCGGTGACATAGAGTGAGCGAAAATCCGCGCATCACGTTCGGCATCATCGTCCTGAACGGCGAACCCTTCATCCGCTACACCTTAAACGCGCTCTATCCCGTTGCCCACGAAATCATCGTCGTGGAAGGCGCGGCGCCGGGTGCGAAGAACATCGCGACGGCGGACGGTCACTCTCTGGACGGCACGCTTGAAAGCCTGCGCCGATTCAAAGCGATGGAAGATCCGGACGACAAATTGACTATCGTGACGCGCGACGGCTTCTGGAGTGAAAAGGACGAGATGTCGGCGGCGTATGCCGAGCGAGCGACCGGTGACTATCTCTGGCAGGTAGATGTTGATGAGTTCTATCAGCCAGCGGATATGCGCGCGGTGTGCGAGATGCTGCAAGCGCAGCCGTCCATCACGGCAATTTCCTTCAATACGATCACATTTTGGGGCGCGCCGGGATACCGCGTGGATGCTTGGCATCATCGGCGCGGCGCCGCGGAATATCATCGCCTGTTCAAGTGGGGCAAAGGCTATCGTTATGTGACACACCGGCCGCCGACCGTGGTGGATGCGCAAGGGCGGGACCTGCGCGAATCGCAATGGATTACGGGAGACGAAATGGTAAAGCGCGGGATCAATTTGTATCACTATTCGCTGCTGCTGCCCAAACAAGTGCGGGAAAAATGTGAGTACTATAGCCAGGCGGAATGGGCGCAGCGCGCCGACGCCCTCAAATGGGCGGAAGAAGCCTATTTTGCGCTGAAGCGACCTTTCCACATGCACAACGTGGCGGCGTATCCCGCTTGCCTCTACCGCTATCACGGGTCACATCCGCCGCAGTTGCTGCAGATGTGGCAGGATATCACGGCGCCGGATTCAGCGATCGAAACGAGGCGGACAGATGATATTCAGGCGCTGCTGAACTCAAAGGTGTATCAGGTCGGTCGCGCTTTTGTGATGTCAGCCAATAGACCATCGCTTTGGCTGCGACAGTCGTGGTCAGGGCTCAAGGCGCTCCTCGCGCGCTGCCTGCCGCTTTGGCTTAAGGATGCGCTCAAAAGGCGCTGAAGCTATCTCCCCAGCATCGCGGCAGTTCGCACCGACTACATACGCCCGGGCTTGCGCGGGCAGTATGAGATGCACGGTGGCAATCTCAAGCGGCAGTCGAAAACCTGCGCATAATTCGTTATGCTAGGAGCTACCCGATCTTGACGAAAAGAGTTAATCACGATGATTGCAAACAGTTACGCCACACTGGTTGAGCAAGACAGCCGGCAACTGCATCCTATGTACCATCCGTCGCGTACCGAGAACGCCGCCATGGTTGAGAGAGGTGACGGCGTCTGGCTCTATACCACCGATGGCCGGAAAATCCTCGACGCGATGGCCAGCTTGTGGAATGTGAATATCGGTTACGGCAATCGTGAACTAGCCCGTGTCGCATACGAGCAAATGCTTGATATCGCCTACAGTTCCGGATTCGCCGGTATGACAAATCCGCCCTCGGCGATGCTGGCGGACAAGCTGGCCGGTTTCTTCCGCCCGAATATGAACTTCACCAACTTTACGTCAGGCGGTTCTGAGTCGAGCGATACTTCGTTTAAGACGGCGCGTTTTTATTGGTATCAGTTGGGCAAGGTGGAAAAGACGAAGATCATATCGCGCTTGAATGGCTATCACGGGATGACGCTAGCGGCCACCAGCGCAACAGGCATGAGTAAGTTTCACACCATGTTCGGCGGTGTGATGGATGGCTTCGTGCATGTGCCGAATCCGAATCCGTATCGCTACGAGGGTGACCTGCAAGAGGGTGAGTCGGTCGCACAAGCGGCGGCGCGCGCCTTGGAAGAGACGATATTGCGCGAAGGACCGGAAACGGTGGCGGCATTCATCTCCGAGCCGATACAGGGCGCGGGCGGCGTGATACTGGCGGATGACGGTTACTTTGATCTCGTGCAGCAGATCTGCAAGAAATACGAGGTCTTGTTCATCGTTGATGAGGTGATCTGTGGATTTGGGCGCACCGGCAATTGGTTCGGCAGCGACGCCTTTGGCATCGAGCCGGATATCATGCAATTCGCCAAAGGCGTGACCAGCGGATACTTGCCGCTGGGTGGTATTCAAATGACCGATGAAATCCGCGACGTGATTATCAGCGCACCGGAAGACCAGAGTTGGATGCACGGCTATACCTATTCCGGGCATGCGGCGGCTTGCGCGGTGGGCATCGCCAATATCGACATCATGGAGCGCGATGGCATGCTGGAGAACAGCCGAGTCTTGGGTGAACGTCTTCTGAGCGGCTTGCAGTCGCTGGTGGATGAATTCCCCAATATCGACAATGCGCGCGGCCTCGGTCTGATGGCGGCCTTCGACGTAGTGAAGAGCAAGGATAGCCGTGAGCCCGATGCTAAACGTGCGGAAAAGATCAGTAATGCGGCCTTGGAGATGGGCTTGCGGGCGCGCTCGATAGGTGAGGCAATCGCCTTTTCGCCGCCGCTGTGCATCACGGCCGATGAGGTCGATATTGTCATCAACAGCATGGGCGATGCGATCACGCAGGCGAGTGGGTAGTTGAGACATTTTCAACATTCAACGGATAGCAACCTAACGTCCGCAATGAAACTTTCCAATGTCTGCAAATGAGGCTGAACTGAGTTCGGGAAGTGTTTTCGTAGGGGTTCAGGAATAACTAGTCTTACGTTAGCCTCCGTCATTTCACTAAACTGTCTTTCAGACACGCCATGCTGAAGTGTAAGCAGGTGCTTTACTGGAATCCGATCCGCTTCATTCAGGATTTGACGCCATCGATCTTTGCAAGTGGTTTTTACTGCAAGCATGCGCAGCTTACTGTTGGGAAAGGACTCATCTTTGTACGCTGTTTCGGAGGGAAAGAGAAAATCGGGTCTTTTTCCGGGGTCCGATTCAGGCTGATAAGAAAACTGGCGGCCCTCCAAAATATCTTCTTCTAGGAATATCTCCTTCGTGTGAAGTTCAAGTGAACGACCAGCACGTGCTTTTCTTCTCTGCAAAATAGTCTGAGCAAGCGCAACAAATTCATCAAGGTTTTTGAACCCTTTTATTATTAGCGGCGTCGCGATAGCTTCTTCAATGCTGTGAAAGATTTCGGTTTCACATTGTCGCCGCTTGATCAATCGATTGTCTGGACATAATTCATGAACAGGTCGCAGTTCCAGGGACTTACTTATGATCTCTGTGGGAGTCGGAAAGCTAGCCAGCCACTTGTGAGGTAGTTCGTCGAGACCGAGTCGACAAGATCGTCTTGCTTGCTTCACTGTGGCCTTGAATTCGCTTTGAATCAGCAGATCAGACGTCCACACTTGCCATCCCTCGCGGCCAGGTTCAACAGGGCCTATACGCTCCTCAATGATGTCTTCCTCGGTGCCGTGTCTGCAAACCCATACGTGACATTCAAGCGCTTTTCTGTCGTCGTCTAAAATGAATGCAAATACTGCCAATGCGCCCGTACTCTCAGGGTCAAGTAGAGCAGAAGAGGCGCCTCCAAAGTTTGTCACTCTTGATTCATTTCGAGTACCGCTGCGAAGCTTATTGTTGTACCAAACAGCGCGCACCTGTCTGTGGTCCGAATGAGAATCAACATAACAGTCAAACCATATGTCTGGATTCTCTGCATCAGGATCATTTATGTGGGGGAACATAGTGAAAAGGAATTTTCTAGGGAAATATGGTCCCGCTTGATGCGATCCATTAGCGTGAGTGTCATTCCCAGATAGACGTTTGACATACCAAATATGGTTTCGTCCAGAATAGTCATTCATCCAGTCCTTGACATCAAGTAGTGACATCATCTCGTCCTTCGATTTGCAAGGTACTTGTGCTGGACGAAAGCCATTTTGAAGCAGCCTCGATGACGATTTCCGATGGCAAGCGTGTTTTGCCCTTAAGCGCACATTCCCATATTGTCAGAATGCGCCACCCTTGCCTTTCCAGATTTGCGAAGTTGTCGCAATCTCGTGAGACTGTATCATTGATTTTCTGTTTCCAGAATTCAGCACGGGTTGATGGCCACTTGAATAGATGACACATGTGACCGTGCCAGAAGCAACCGTTGATGAGAATAACTGCTTTGTGGCGAGGAAACACTAAGTCAGGTTTTCCTGGCAGATTTCGGTCATGAAGCCGATATCGGAATCCTTCTGCGTGAAGGCCTTTTCTTATCAGGAGTTCGGGCCTGGTATTCTTACCAGCGATTCCCGCCATCATCTCGCTTCGCTTCTTCGCGCTCACAACATCAGTCAACCGTTAGTAACTCCTTGCTGCCGCTCCACGAGGTTGAATGAGCCGATGTTGGACGTGTTGCCAGATATGATTCCATGTGTTTGGCTACGGCTTCGACAACCGGCACAGCGACAGCGTTACCAAACTGTTTGTATGCTTGTGTATCGGATACAGGAATCTTAAAGTCCCGTCCGTTCGTTAGATCAAATCCCATTAATCTTGCACATTCTCTTGGTGTCAACCGACGTGGATTCTTTTTTGCCTGTCTAATGAGAATCTCTGAACCATCCTTATAGTATCGGGCTGATAGGGTTCGTGACACGTCTTCCGGACCGACGAGTCCGAAGCCAAAACCGTTACCCTTCTTGCGATGTTTCTCAGCATACGCCTGTAAGTACTCCCACAGGTGATCGGAAAGCGTGTACTTATCCGAAACCGTTGCGCGCCTGCCCTTTGTGTACGGTGCTTCACTGGCTTCTGTGCCGTTTTCGGGATGAAAAATCGTATTCAGTTTCGGTCCATGAAATGGATCAGGGATTTTCATATTCTCAAAGCTAAATTCGTTTCTTTCTCGAAAACCAACTATGAAAATACGTTCGCGGTGCTGGGGAACCCACGATTTAGCATCAATAACCTTGCATTTGACTTGGTAACCAAGCTCATCCTCAAGAGTCTCACGGATGATTCTGAATGTACGTCCCTTGTCATGGTTAACAAGGTTCTTGACGTTTTCCAGCAGGAATGCATGGGGACGATGGTGGGCAATAATCCGCGCTACATCAAAGAATAGGGTTCCTTGCATCTCACAACGAAAACCGTGTGGCATATTGAGTGCGTTCTTTTTTGAGACACCGGCAATCGAGAACGGCTGGCAGGGGAATCCAGCAAGCAGAACATCGTGTTGAGGAATTTCTTCTTCCTTGACGAGGGTGATGTCCCCTGCGATCTCATGATCACATTGGTAATTTGCGCTATATGTCTCTTGCGCGTATTTGTTCCATTCGCTGGTGTAGATGCACTTTCCACCTATGGATTCAAAACCGCGGCGCATGCCGCCAATTCCTGCGAACAGATCGATAAATGTAAAGGAGGTTTTAGGCTTGATTTCCTGTGGAAGAATGAGACGTACCCTGTGCCCGGCGATTTCCGCATCGTCAGTTATCGTTATGCCTGTCCGTTGCCTTAAACGCGAAAGGTCAACCATTGTTCCATTACCCAGTTTCCGCAATTATGTCACAGAAACTTCGTAAGCACAAATGTTTCATGGAAATCCAGGTTAGACCGAGCGCCTACGATTATATGTCCTCTTTCTTTAGTGGGATTGTCTGATACAATTTGTTCGCACTTAAGGTTGCGCTGTTATTTTCTGTCCACTTTCTATCTGGTGGCGATTTTATCGGCGAGATAGCTAGTCAGCGCAGTTTCAATTACCGATCGATTTACTCTAGGGAGACTAACCATGAAGAAAATCTTCACCTTCGTATTGCTGGTGGCATTCGCGCTGCTCGCCAATATGAGCCTGGTCACAGCAGACATGCATGACTGGTGGGCAGAGGCCGCGGCGCCTTACGCGGGCGCGACCATCCGTGGCGTATCTGAAAGCACACCGCCCTCGAATTATGTCGCTGATGTCTTGGCTGCCCAGTTCACCGAACTCACCGGCATCAATGTCGAGTTTGAGACGACGTCCTGGGATCAGATGTATTCCAAGGCGATCAACGACATGGAAGCCAATACCGGCATCTACGACTTCGTCTACATCGAGCAGGACATCATTTACTCGTACTTGGCGCAGGATTATCTGGTTAACTTGACACAGTTCGCCGCCAACAACGCGGAGCTGGCCTATCCTGATTACGACGAGAGCGAGTTCACCAGCTTCGCCGACTACTTCAAGAATGCTGATGGCGATCTCTTCGGCGTGCCGATGGAAGCCTTCGTCAAGGTCTACCTCTATCGCAAGGATCTCTTCGAGAACGCCGATATCATGGCTGCTTTCGAAGCTGATTACGGCTACCCGCTGGCACCGGCCGAAAACTTCGACCAATATCGTGACAACGCCGAATTCTTCACTGCTTATGGCGAAAGCATGGATATGGATCTCTGGGGCACGACGGTACAAGCCTCGACCGGCCATCCGGCTTCGACCTACGAATTCCTGGAATCGATTGGTCCTTCCTTCGGCTTGTACAACTGGGGCATCAACCTGGACGCCGGCTCGGCACAGAGCGCCAATGGTGGCGCGCTGGACGGCGATACGGCTGTTGAGGCGCTGAGCTTCTGGCTGAGCATGCTGGAATTTGCGCCGCCCGAGGCGACCTCCAGCACTTGGGACGAAGTGGCGTCGACCTTCGCTGCCGGCCGCGCCGCGCAAGGCTGGGTCTACGGCGAGAACGCCGCCTGGATCGCCACCGATGACACCCGTTCCGCCATCACCGGCAACGTCGGTGTACGTCTGCCGGTCACCGCTGAAGGCGTGATCGACGCTGCCATGATGGGCGATGGCTACATCGGTTATTATGACGGTGGCGCCTTCGGTATCCCGCACTCGTCACGCAACCAGGAAGCTACGCTGCTCTGGCTGCAGTTCATCGGCCAGTCGTCGGTACAGGCGGAATGGGCTGCCGTTGGCGCGCGCATCACCCACACTGCCACCTTCGACGATCCGTTGATCGCCGAGCAAGATACCAAGGTTGATGGCTACTACACGCTGCTGGAAGAACAGGGTCCGCTGTTTGCTGGCGCGCCGCCCTTCCCCTTCCACGCGCAGGTACGCGAAGTCATTGATCCCTTCATCCAACGTGCCATTCTGGGCGAACTGACACCGGCTGACGCCTTGTCACAAGCCGCCATGGCTGTGGACGAAGAACTCTCACGTTTGGGCTATGGCATGTAGGCCACGGCCTTAGAAGTCTCGACAGGGTGGCGGATTCGTCACCCTGTTTCTTGCCCCCATCTCCTTCCCGCGTAAACAGGGAAGGGGAATATCTGGAACGCGCTAATGCGGAATCCACGCACCGGTTGGCTGCTACTCAGCCCCACATTGATTATTCTTCTGATCTTCGGCTTTGTGCCGTTTCTTTATGTTTTATTCGTCGGCTTCAACGAGTGGAATGTTTTTGCGGCGGAAGACGGCTTGCGCTTTAGTGGCCTGGACAATTTCCGCCGGCTGGTATTCGACGCCGACTTTCTGCATTCGGTCGGCTTGACTGTTCGCTTTGCCGTCTTTGCGATTGCCAGCCAAGTCGTTCTTGGATTTCTATTGGCGCAGATGCTGACGCGGGACTTTCGCGGCAAGACGCTTTTTCGCATCATCCATACGCTCCCTTTGATGGTCGCGCCAATCGCCGTCGGCGCCATTTGGCGTCTGCTGGTGATACCCGGTTTTGGTCCGGTTCCGTTCTTCCTGGACCGCTGGTTCGATCTCACCTACCAAATCGGCAGCTATCCCGATCAAGCCTTGTGGACCTCGGTGATTATGGACGTCTGGCATTGGACGCCCTTCGTCACGCTGACGATGCTGGCCGGCTTGTCGGCGATACCGCGTGAGCCGGTTGAGCAGGCGAAGGTGGACGGCGCCAGTCGCTTGCAGGTCTTTTGGTATGTGACCTTGCCCTTCCTGCGTCCGGTGCTGCTGACGACCGTATTCATCCGCATCATGGACGCCATCCGCACTGTCGACGAAGTGTGGATGCTCGCCGGTGGCGGTCCCGGTACACGCTTCACCGGCATCTATATTTGGCGGGTGGTCTTCCCGCGCACGGATTACGGCTACGGCTCCTCGATTTCCATCATCACGCTCTATTTGACCATCGTGCTCTGCTGGCTGCTATTCATCGGCATCTCCGGACGGCGCAAGGGGGAAGTCGAATGACGTTCAGCTGGCGGCAGCGCGCCCGCAGCTTCGCCCTCACTTACGGCGTCTGGATCTTCATGACCTTGCTGACGCTGATCCCGATGTATTGGATGTTCGTCGTCTCCATGCGCAGCCGGGTGGAGCTTTTCGGCCGGCCGAATCTCCTGCTCAGTCGGCTCTTCGTCGAGAATTACACCAACGTATTGACCGACAGCACCTTTCAGCGCTACATGACGAATTCGCTGGTGGTCTCGACCAGTAATGCGGTCTTGGTGATGGTCCTGGCTTTGATGGCGACGTTCGCGCTTTCGCGATACAAGCTTGTCGGCAAGGACAATATCTTCTTCTGGCTGATCACCAACCGGATGGCGCCGCCGGCTGCCTTCTTGCTGCCGCTGTTTATCATGTTCACACGGACGTTTCGCGTGGGTGACTGGACGCTCTTTGATACGCAGATCGGCTTGATCTTGCTCTATTGCGTCTTCAACCTGCCCTTCGCAATCTGGTTGCTCAAAGGCGTGGTGGACGGGATTCCCATTGAGCTGGACGATGCGGCGATGATCGATGGCGCCGGTTTATGGGGCGTGTTGCGAAATGTGATCATTCCCCTGGCGGCGCCGGGTTTGGCGGTGACGGGCATTCTCAGCTGGATCTTCGCTTGGAACGAATACTTGTTCGCTGCCAACTTGACAAGCGTGCAAGCGCGCACGATCACCACCGCCTTGGCGGAATTCGTGACGGTGACCGGAACGAACTGGGGTGAGCTGGCGGCGATGTCGATGATCACGCTGATTCCGTCCGCCATCATCGTGATTTTCGCGCAGCGCTACATCGTCATGGGTTTGACCTTCGGCGCGGTCAAGGAGTAGGGCGATGGAGAAGCCAAAAATCTCAGCGGCTAACGACCCCGATACAAAGAAAGAGCTGGAGGGATTCCTCCCCTTTCATACCAACGCCTTCGACCGTGTCTTCATCGGCGCGATGATTCTGATCGGGATTCATCTGCTTTGGCTGCGCTTCGTGGAGCCGACGCTGCCGATCGAAGTGGCGACCGTGATTTCGCTGGCGACATTGTACTACGTGGTGCGCAAGGGATAAGTTTCTTACGCCCCCGCGATCCGCGGCATCCACAGCGGCTCCAAACCCCAGCGAGAAAACAGCAGCGCCCGCACCATGGCCGCCCGCCTACCGCGACAGTCCGGATCATCCCACAGGTTGTGCAGGCGTTCCGCATCGGTGGACAGGTCGAATAACTCATAGCGGCTATCCGCCGGATCAAAGTTGATCTGCCACTGCCGCAGGTTGCAGCTCTTGAGATACATCGCCGCTGACTTGTTGGGCAGACGCAGACTCTCGTCGTCCAGCGGCTCTTCTTTGAGCATCTCGGCACGCAGAAATTCCTCGGTCAATTCGGCGCGCAGCGCGGCATCCGACCAAAGATTTTTGACTTCGCCCGGGTCCTCGCGCAGGTCAAAGATTTCACCATAATCGCGCCCGTAATATATCGTAATCTTGTAGCGCTCGTTGATGTAGGTCTTGAGGTGTAAGGTCGTCGGTTGGTGGCGATTCTCGACGATGACATGGTCTCGCGCCTGCGACTCATCCCCGTTCCACACGGTGCGCTGGCTGATGCCGGTCATATCGTCTGGGGCGTCCAGACCACAGTAGTCGAGCAGGGTAGGGGCATAATCCACCAGTGTTTGCAAGCTGTGGCTGACGTGGCCGGCCGGAATGCGCCCGAGCAAGCGAGCGATCATCGGGACACGAATGCCATCATCGTAATGGAAGGCGCCTTTGGCAATGAGCCCGTGCTGGCCGAAATAATGCCCGTGGTCGCTGGTGAAAACGACCAAGGTATTGTCCGCCAAACCCAGTTGATCCAGATGGTCGACGATCTGCCCGATGTATTTGTCCATGCAACTGACCATGCCGTAGTAGCAGGCGATGTCCTTCGCCAATTCGTCCCGATCTTGCAGGTGCGAATGGAAGCCGTGACAGCCGCTGCCGTTGGGTTCCTGCCAGGCGGAAAAGTCGGGATCGGCTTGCTGCGTCAATTGAAGGTGCGGTGGATTACCCTCGTGCTCGCCCGGCGTTACCGTCGGCACGGAAACTTCGGCCGGGTCAACCATCGTATCCCAAGGCTCGGGGACGAGGTACTTGGGATGGGGATCGAAGAAGCTCGCCCAAAGAAAAAAGGGCTGATCGGCGTCGTTGTATTGGGAAATCAAGGCGTTGCTGCGCTCGGCGATCCAGGCGTTGTAGTGAAACTGCTCCGGGATCAGCCACTTGCGCCGCTGCGCCTCCACGTGACCCGTTGGCTGCAAGAAATAATCGCGCCAGTTGCTCAAGCCCTTCTCTTCCATCCAGAGGGCATAATGCTGTCCGACATGGGATTCGTCGGTATGGTTGCGCGCCAGCTCGATGTGATCGAATCCGTAGAATGGTCCTTCAAAGTCAGTCCAAAAATCGAGGTCTTGCAGCTTGGGGTAGGCTTCCAGCGACGGGTATTCTGCGGTCGATTGCAGGGGCTGGAAATGCGCTTTGCCCACTAGCGAGGTGCGGTATCCGGCGTCTTGAAAGCGTTCGCCAACGGTCGGCTCCGTTTCCGGCAGCTTGGTGCCGAGCGAGTACGCGCCATGCTGCGACGGGTATTTGCCGGTGATCATGCTGCTGCGCGTGGGTGTGCAGGTGGGGTTGGGGCAATAGGCGCGCGTGAAGGTGGTGCCCTGCGCCGCCAGCTTGTCAAGGGCGGGCGTTTGGATCTCGGGGTTATTCTGCCCGAGTGTATTCCAGTGCTGTTGGTCCGATGTAATGAGCAGGACGTTGAGTTTTGGCATGGAGCCTTTCCCTGCAGGTAGGTCAATATTGAAATTGCTTCAGCGCTGACTGCGAAAAAAGCGTTTACCTTTGATCGCCTCCGGTAGCAAGCTGTCATCGGTGTAGGCTTGATAACCGTCGCCGTAGCCCAACTCGCGCATGAGCTGTGTGGGCGCGTTGCGGATGTGCAGCGGAATCGATAGATTGCCCAACTCTTTGACATCATCAAGCGCTCGGAAATAGGCGTCGCCGGCGCCCCGGTTTTTCTTCGCTTGGGCGAGGTAGACGACGCCATGGCCCAGGTTGAATTGGCATTCGGGCAAGCCGATGGATTCAACAGCGCGGAAGACATCATTGGCGACAGTGAGCGCGTTGGAGTCGGCGATGCCGATGTCTTCGCTGGCGAAGATGACCATGCGGCGGGCGATGAACTTGGGGTCTTCGCCGCTGTCGATCATGCGGGCGCAATAATAGAGCGCGGCATCCACATCGCTGGCGCGCATACTCTTGATGAAGGCGCTGATGGTGTTGTAATGTTCCTCGCCGGTCTTGTCATAACGTAAGTGTCTGGATTGCAGCGTCTCGCGCAGATGGTCGGCAGTGATGGTCGAGGCTTGGTAAAGGCGCGCGGCGTTCTCGAGCAGGTTGAGTGCGGCGCGGGCATCGCCATTGGCGTAGTTGGCGAGGAAATCAACCGCGTCCGCTTCGATGTCGAGCTTAAGCGCGCTGACGCCGCGAGCGATGATCTGCTTGATTTCGTCGATGTTCAGCGTGTTGAGCGTGAAGACCTGCATACGCGAAAGCAGCGCCGAGATGACCTCGAAGCTGGGATTCTCTGTGGTGGCGCCAATGAGTGTGATCGTGCCGTCCTCGACGTAGGGCAGCAGGAAATCTTGCTGCGCCTTGTTGAAGCGGTGAATCTCGTCGAGGAAGAGGAGGACCGAGTCGGGCGCGTCTGACGCGTCAGGCGTGGCGAAAAGACCAAGTTGGCTTCGGCTGTTCGCGCCGGGCAGCTGGACCGACTGGACAATCTGGCGCAGCTCCGCTTTGCCGGCGGAGACAGCCGAGAGATTGTAGAAGGGCTTCTCCGCGACCTCGGCGATCATGCGGGCCAGGGTGGTCTTGCCGACGCCGGGCGGTCCCCAGAAGATCATGCTGGGCACGGTCCGCTGCTGCAGGGCGCGATTCAGCGGCTTGCCCTCGCCGACAAGGTGCGATTGGCCGATGAAGCCGCTGAGGTCACGCGGGCGAATGCGTTCGGCTAGCGGTTGGGGCGGGTGGGACATGCGTCGGCTTTCCGGCTGAGTGGGCGGATGCCGCTATTATATCAGGTAGGCTGACAGCACTTTAGCGCACAGGACCAGGCGCTCGGTCAACTCCGGATAATCTTCACAATCTGATGAACATGATCGAGATCATGGTAGGCGCTGAGGATGAGCTGGTCATTGAGCGTAAATCCGCCGCCATCGGCAGCGCGGCCGGGGCGCTCCCAGAGCTCCTCGTCGTCTTCGGGCAAGGACGCCATAAACTCGTGATAGGCAGCACTGACTTGCAGCCACTTCTGCAGCAGGTCCATCGCGTCTTGCTCGGCATAGCCGGCTTCTTTGACCCGTTCGTCCACGCTGCGACCGGAACCCGCCGGCGGATCATTGCCGTCAACGAGCGCGCGCGCCCGCGCCAGGAAGTAGCTATCGGTATCGCCGAGATGGCCGAGGATTTCTGGAATGGTCCAGCCATCGCCGCCGTCGGGCTTGTCGAAGATGGCGGGATCGCTGATTGTCGAAACGATGTGCTTGATATTGAGCATATTCTTTTCCAGCGCCATTATTTGCCAGCGCCGGTACCGGGACATTTGGGACATCACTCGCTCCTCAGTTTGTGGATACGGCGCGGATTATAGCACAGCGTTCGACTGGCGGCAGTCCAGCTATTCGCCGCGGGCGCCTGCCAGCATCGCCAGGGCTTTGCGGGCGATGGCTTCGGTCGGGTTGGCGCTGGTGCCCGGCGCGCGTTCCACCAGGACTTCGAGAAAGAATTCGTCCATGACGAAGAGCGCCACCGAACCGTACAGACCGCGACCCAGGACGTGTGGCTGTGGAAAGTCTTCGACCGTATTCTCGGTTTCGATGCCTTCGCGAATGCCCTTGATCTTATCGTAGTGATTCATGGCGTCGGCGGCCGTATCGAATTGGCCGAAGGTCATATTGAAGACGTTGGCGGCCTGGTCCTTATAAAAGACGCGTATCGCCTTACCATTGACGACGTTTCTCGGTGTATCGACGCCATCAAAGCGAGAAAAGTCGCGCCGCCATTGTGTATTGGTGATGATCTGGTTCGGCAGGCTGTCGAGCACAGCCTGCAGCACATCTCTTCACCCGTCGTCCATCGCCGAACTGCTGACGGCGGCCTCAAAGACCTCGCGGTTGTTGTCAAAGAAGCGTATGGTTTGAGTCGCGAGCGGGACCAAGGGACTGCCGCGTGTGAAGAGCTCGACGAAAATTTCGATGAAGTAGTTGTCGATCTGGAAGATGGCGACCGAGCCGTACAAGCCGGCGCCGAAGACATTCGGCATGGGGAAATCTTCGTTGGGTTTGCCAGTTTCCAGTACAGAACGTATGCCAAGAATGCGTTCGTAATTGGCTGCCGCTTCTTCAGCCGTATCAAAGACGGCGAAATCGAGGTTAATCAAACCGCCTTCTTGCGATCTGTAGTAGACTCTCGTGGCAACGGATGGGCTACGGACACCGCGGACTCTGCCGATGCCGTCATCTCCGCGCGAGTAATCCCACTTCCATTCTTCTTCACCCGCCGGCAGCGATTTCGGCAGCAACCCCAGCAGCGCGGCGATGACCTCTTCATTGGGATTGACGGCTTCCACGTAGTCTTCGGGAACTGGCGTGGGCGTCGGGGTGGCGGTGGGTATGGGCGTGGGTGTTGGCGATGGCGTGATATCCAGCGTGTCGTCCGGCCGGCAGGCGGCCAATACCATCATCGCGACCAGCGCCAGGACCAGCAGGCGGCTCCGCTGAATTGGAGTGGGACTCATGATACATCTCCAACAGCTTCTTCGTCGTACAAGCGCAGGCGCTCAGGTATTTCAGCCGTGACGATCATATCGGCGACCTCGTTTTCGCTCACGTCGCTCTTGTGAAAATCGCCGAGTTTATGACCACGTTCGATGATGGTGAAGCGGTCGGCAACTTCATAGACGTGGCGAATGTTATGCGTGATGAAGATGACGCTCATGCCTTGTTCTTTGGCGGCGATAGTATAGTCGAGTACTTTCTGTGTTTCGCCAACCGAAAGCGCCGATGTCGGCTCGTCCAGGATGAGAAGCTTCTTGCCGAAGTAGACGGCGCGGCCAATCGCGATTGACTGCCGCTCCCCGCCTGACATGGTACCGACCGTCTCTTCCGCGTCGCGAATGTGGATGCCGACATCAGCCAGCGCCTGCATGGACTCGCTCGCCATCGTCTTCTTGTCGAGGAAACTGAAAGGACCAACCGTATAGGTCGGTTCTTGCCCCAACCAGAAGTTGCGCGCAATGCTCATCAGGGGGACGAGCGCAAGATCCTGATGCACCGTCTCGATGCCCAATTCACGCGCGTCGTGCGGCGAGTCGATATCCACCGCCGCGCCATCAAAGAAGATCTGTCCGCGCGTCAAGCTATGGAAGCCAGTGAGTACCTTGATGAGCGTCGATTTACCGGCGCCGTTATCGCCAAGCAAGCCGACGATCTCTTGCCGATCGACGTGGAAGTCCATACCGCGCAAAACCTGTACGCTGCCGAAATACTTGTGGATATCAATCATATCCACCAGGGCGTCAGGGTTCTTCTCCGAATATTGCATGATTAAGGCTCCCTAATTTTGATGCGTGCCGCGCACGAAGGTGTTCAGGACGACCGCAGCGATGATGATCACGCCTATCGTTCCGGTGAAAAGGCGAGATTCGATGCCGACCAGGACGAGACCGGTTTGCAGCATGCCGAAGATCAGCGCGCCCAGCAATGAGCCGACAACGCTGCCGTATCCACCTGTGAGCAAGGCGCCGCCGATCACCGTCATGGCGATGACTTCAAGTTCCAAGCCAGTGCCTTTTAGCGGGTCGACGCCGGGGTTTCGCGATGTCTCATAGATCGCCGCGATCCCCGTGAGCATGGCGACGATGACAAAGTTTTGCAGCTTGACCCGGTCAACGTTAACACCCTGTGCGCGTGCCGCGCCCTGGTTACCACCGGTGGCGAAGATGCTATTGCCGAAGGAGGTGCTAGTGAGGATAACATGGAAGATCGCCACGAAGATGAACCACCAGACAATCGCCAGACGCACATTGGCATTGCGCGGAATCTGCATGTGGAAGAAGTCGCCTTCGGAGCCGATTGCCAACACACGCCCGTTGAACAGGTCGAAGTAGCCGACCTCGACGATCTGTCCACCGCTGGCGCTGCCATGATATGAAAGAACGGCCGCAAGCCAGACGATGATGGCAAAAAGAATCAGCAGGATCAGTAAGAATATGCCGCTGCGGACGATCGCCCCGCTGGTGCCGAAGTCACCGTTATTTTCGCGTATTGACCAAGCGTGAATCGCGTGTCGATACAGGACCGGCAGAACGCGATAGCCAGTGAAAGCGACAATCGCGATGCCGATCACCGCGAGCACGAGGAAGACGACGTTGCTGATACCAATGATCGGGAGTGATTCGTGATGATCGCTGTAGCGCAAGATGCGTCCGCCGGCAATGGCGACCAGCGTAATGGCGCGAAATGCCAGCATGGTACCCAAGGTGACGATAAAGGACGGGATGCGAGTCGTTATCAATAGCACACCGTTGACCGCCCCGAGGATGATTGTGAGGAGAATGGCGAGCAATGCCGCCGGGATCGGCTCCATCACACCAAATACGGGCGCGCCATGGGTCATAAAGTTCATAAAGGACAGCGCCCCGACACCCAGGATTGACCCTACCGACAGATCGAACTCGCCAGAGATCATCAAATAGGTGACGCCGATGGCGATGACGCCTTTGGTCGCCACGTTGCTCAGAAAAGAGGCGATCGAACTCGGTAAAAGGAAGAGATCGGTCGCCATCGTGAAGCACATTAAGATGGCGATAAAACCGATAATTGCCCCGGCGCTTGGCGACTTGGCAAGCGTGGCGCGGATGTACTTGCCCGGCGTCAATGCCAAAGCCCGTCGCAATTCATCCGACTCTTCTTCTACCTGCCTGACCAGGCGGTAGCCGACAAAACCAGGCAAGAAGAACAGAAAACCCGCCAGCAAACGATGATTCTCCGCATCGCGAATGGTCGTAGTCCCCCGATAGAGCGGCACGACAAAAGCGCCGGCGATCAAAACACCGACGACGCCCGCCGCCAGCAATACCAGAAGCGCAAGCATAAACCGGCGCGGAGGCGACACGACCAGACGAATACCATCTACGCGCCGCAGGAAACCAAGCGGGGGTATGAGGAATACCAGCAAAGCCAGCAGGGCGACCAATCCGATAACTAACAGGCTGATACTGATCAGCCCTTCGCCAATCGACAAAGCCAGCGGCGCCAAACCGCTTATAGTTGGATCCTCGTTGATGATTGTTCGCAGGTCGATATCTTGCGCTAGCAAGAGCGAGAACTTCAAGCCGACCGGAATGATGACGCTGAGTAGGATGGCGCCGCCAATCATGACCGTGATGAATAGCACCCACTGGGACCAACGCAGGCTGGACTTTTCGCGGTTTACAAGCCCGAATGCCGTTCGCGCGCAGCATATCGCGTAGATCAAGCTGGCAATGGTCACGATGATCTCAAGCGCGTTGAGATTGCTGCGAAGAATCATTTCCCGTTCGCTCAAGGGTATCCAGCCGAAAGAGACACCAAAGGCGATTAGGAACCCCAAGACTGCGAAGCCAAAGGTCAGAACTGTGACCAGCAAACCCGTATTAGAGGCTTCTCGCTTGCCGTCCAAATATGCTTGCATCATAGGCTTTTTCTCGACTACTAGTTTTTGCTACCGGAGACCTGATATCAATATGGTTTAGCCAATGAAATGATTGCGTCTAATCTATTTACGGAGCCCGTTCGGTGGGAGGAGCGGAGCGCAAATAACCGCCGGCAAAGCGCTGCGGGCATTCGCCGAGCCAGGCTTTCTCTTCCAAACTTTATCAGGAGAAATGGGTGGGAAAACCTCTCCCACCCATTGCGAAAACCGAGATCGGTTTAGCGATAACCTTGCGCGGTCAGTTCGATGATCGCATCAACGTTGCTGCCATCGATAACGCCAGGTCCTGTCAAAATGTCGCCACCCGGCGCCATCTTGAATTGGCTGTTCAGGTAGAGCCACATGATGGTCTCGAAACCTTGCAAGTAAGGTTGCTGGTCGATTGCCTGGATCAAGTATCCGTTCTGGATCATCTCGTAGATCTCAGCGCTCGTATCATGGGTGGTGGCGAAGATATCGCCGGCCATGACGCCAGTTTCCTGAATGAAGAGGTTCAGCGAGCTTGCCGGGTTCGGGCCAAGGCTGAAGACAGCGTTGGTATCGGGGTTGGCGCTGAAGTAGTCAGCGAAGGTACCGGCGGATGCAGTCACATCATTATTGATGGTCAACTGATCCAGCGGGATGCCAGCTTCTTCAAAGACAGAGCGGACGCCCGCGCAACGGGCTTCCAAGCCACTGTGTCCAACTTCCTGGATCGGGCAAACTGCTCCGGCGATTTCGACGCCAGCCGCATCGGCTGCATCAAGCACAGCGTTAGCGTTGGAACGTCCACCGAGGAACTCGTTAGCGCCGATGTAGAAGAGGGTCGGCAGCGCATCCGGCGTTCCGGCGTTGGGATCGGCCGTGTTGAAGACGATCACAGGAATGCCAGCATCAGCAGCGCGGTTGACGCCGTCGCGGATAACTTCCGGATTCGGAACCGTGGTGCCGATTCCATCGTTATTACGAGCCAAGGCATCATCCCAGTAGCCAGCCATATCATCAATGCTGTCAACCGGATCTGCCAGCCATGCGCAATCGGCGCCCAGTATGGAACAAGCGTCTTCCATGCCCTTGATGACGACGACCCAGAAGGGATTTCCAATACCGCCGTGGCTGACCATGCTGAAAGTCAGTTGGTCTTGCGCGCCGACACCGCCGACAGCGGCAATCATGATACCCAGCGCCAAAAGCAGCACAGGGATGGTACGAAGCAACTTTCTCATTTCAAAACTCCTCGAGTTAACCGTCTGTAAATGTTGTCTCAGGCAAGTTGCCTGTCGAGACCAATTCGTTGATCGCTTGGCGTTCAAGCTTGAAAAGTGGACTACACATCGTCCTGCGTTGACCCATTGCCCGCGAAGTGGAGTGTATTATAGCGTAAGACAGTGGAATATCAAACAGGGCATAATGACGCAAAATTAGGCGTATCAACGGATCTCTTCAATCGCCCAGTGATCGCCCATGGCGCGGCGTCCACCGGCTAGTCCCGGGCCCGCCGAGACTTCGCGAATGAGATCGTCCCGCTGCAAGGCAGTATCCAAGAGCGTGACGCCAAGCCCCGCTCCCGCCGGGATGTCGAGATGGCCATCGGCGACGGTCGGCGAGAAGTCGGTCAGGACAGGGAAATACCCCTTATAGAAGGCGCGCACGGATTCGACATAAAAAAGGTTGGGGATATGGGCGCCGAGGTGCATGCAGGCGGCGTGGCAGATGGCGCCGGCGACATTATGCAGCACGAGCGGCACACCAAAGGTCTCCGCCAGGGCGGCGATTTTGCGCGTCTCGGCAATGCCGCCATTCCATACAGCATCGGTCATGACGATTTGTGAGACGTGCTTTTCCAGCCATTCCCGCAGCTGCCAGCGGGTCATCAGCAGTTCTGAGCCGACGATGGGAATGCTGGTGCGGTCGGCGAGCGCTTTGATCTCATCGGGATAGACGGCGGGCATGACGTCCTCGAGGAAGAGGATATTGTAGGGCTCGAGGGCGCGGGCGATGCGCTCCATGGACGCGCGGTTCCAGCGGAAATGACATTCAATGCCGATCTCCATGCGGTCGCCGACGGCGTCGCGGATCTGCCTTATCGGGATCAGTCCCTTTTCGATCTCGGCTTGGGTGATGCGCTGGCCGAAGCTGCGCTCGCTGAATTGATCGAAAGGCCAGATTTTCATGGCGTAGAGTTCATCATCAAGCAAGCTCTGCGCCAGCGCGCCGGCATCCGTATGCCAGGCGGCGTAGTCCTGGACACCCCCGAAACTGAGGCAGGTGTTGTAGGTGGGGATTTCGTCGCGGCTCTTGCCGCCGAGCAGATGATAAAGCGGCGCGCCGTAATGCTTCCCCATGATATCCCAGAGCGCGACTTCAAAGGCGGAGAGGGCGCGCGTCTCGGCGCCGGCATAGCCGTGGTACATGATGTTGTCCATGACGAAGCGCCAAAGCCCTTCGATATCGAGCGGGTCCTGGCCCAGCGCGAGCGGCGCGATTGTGCCGTGCAAGGCCGCTTTGGCGGCCGGGATCTTGTCGACGGTCTCGCCGAGTCCGATCAGTCCGCTGTCGCTGTGGACGCGGACGATGAGCAGGCGCGGGTAGGCTTTCCATTGCAGGGTTTCGATGGCGGTGATTTTCATTTCAGTGCTCCGGCTGCATCGAGCTAGTGAAAGATATTTTAACCACCGAGGGCGCCGAGGGCACAGCGTTTACTCCAGTCGAAATGCGTGCGACCTTCACACAGTTGGAATTGTGGCGGGGACAGATAATAAATTGTCCCTGCATTTTGTGTCGTTATACGAGACCATTGGCCGTAATTGGTCGCGACCAAAGGATAGCCACGCGGCGCAATTTGCCGAACGAATCTAACTCGCCAAACTCGGTGAACTCGGTGGTGCAATTCGTAACGACAAGAATGTTGAGTAAACGCCGCTTTGGTATTCGGCAATTCTACGCCACGGCGCGCATGGCACACTGAGGCGCGAGCCAATAGGGCGGCAGGTAGGCGGGCATGTTGGAGAATGGCAGCACCTCCGGCTTGAGCTTGATGCCGAGCGTATTGCGCATGTAGGCACGGCGCTGCTGGATTCGGTTCCAGGCGGCCGGGTACTTCTGCCAGAAGGCTCTGCGCAGGTCTTCATCGGCGAGGGCGATGCCGTCTTCGATATTGGTCGTGTGATAGGGCGAGTGCGTGGCCGGGATGACATCGGCTTGAATCGCCATGCCCGAGCGCAGTGGAATCTCGGAGTGAGCATAGATCGGCGAGTGCAGCCACTCGTCGAGATGGATCAGATGGCCTGGGTTGAGGCCGATGCCGAAAAATGGATCGCCGAGCTGCGACGCGATGATTTCATGTAGCTCGCCGCCGGTCACGCCGATGCCAAGGGCTTCGTACCAAGCGACGATAGCGCGGTAATAAGGCGCGACCAGCTTGTCGACATAATCGCGTACTTTGGCGGGCAGATCGCTGGCATCCCGCGCCAGCCAGCCGCCCCGCGCATTCAGCGCGCCCCAAATGCCATAGGCGAGGAAGGTCGGGTCGCCGACAGCAAGGCGGCGCAGCGATGGGCCGGCCAAGCCGAGACCCGCGCGTTCACCGCTGGAAAACATCAAATGGCAAGATTGAGGCATGCCGGTCAGTTGCATCAGCGCGACCGCTTCAAATTCGCTCAAGCCCGGCTCGACGCCGAAGATCAGATTACGAATGGCTTGCGATGTGTGCGTTGCAGCGAACTCAAAATATGCCAGTTGATCGACATCGTTTATGGCGCGCAAGCCGTCGGCCGGGTCCATGAAAAGCTTGTTCGCGTTATAGAGCTTTCGGCGGTCGCCGACGATTTCGGCCAGGACCTCGACGATGAAGGCGGGGATTTCCAGCGAGTGTTCAGGCTCGCTTGATTCTCGCTGGTCAAAGCTCTTCCAACCGGCGATGCCGAGGCGCTGACCGCGCTTGAGCCCGGCTAGGCTGAGAATGTCCCGCAGCATAGGGCTGTCACCGCGGGGTTGACCGAGAAGGCTGAAGGTCTGATAAAGCACGCGATCCATATCGAGCGGCGAAATCCGGCTATAACTCATGCCTTCGTTGCCCAGCAGCAGGATGGGCGCGCGGTCCTGACGCAGGATCAGCAGGGTCTCTTCAAAGCGCGGGTCGTAGCCGCTGAGATAGGCGACATTGGCGGCGTGTTCGCGGTCGCCATAGACGAGCAGAGCGTCGTAGCCGGCTTGAGTGGCGCGCTCGAGAGCGGCTTCTATGCGGGCGCGGTAGGTGGCGGCAGGGATGATCGGCTGGACGGTCGGCAATCCGAATTCCGGCAGGTGGAGTTGCGCCAGTTCAACGTTTCGCATTGACTCAGACCTCGATGACGCGGTTTTGCAGGGTGCCGATACCGTCAATGGTAATGGTAACGTTGTCATCCGGCTGCAGCGTGAAATCGGCCTCCGGCACGATACCGGCGCCGGTCAGCAAGATGGCGCCGCCGGGATAGGTGTTGCTGCGCCCGAGGTAGTCGATCAACTCCGGTATGCGACGCTTGATCTGGTCGGTGGAGATTGAGTCGCTGAATACGTCGGCGCCGGCGCGTTTGATGACGAGGCGAATTGTTGTAGCTAGCCAGTCGTCCGAGGGCGCCAGCAAGATGCCCGGGCCGACCGCGCAGGAAGCGGTGTAGACCTTGGCTTGCGGCAAGTAGAGCGGATTAGCGCCTTCGATATCGCGGCTGCTCATGTCGTTGCCGATAGTGAAGCCGAGCATCTCCATCGCTGGATTGACGACGAGCCCCAGTTCCGGTTCAGGCACATTCCAGCGCGAGTCCACCCGAATCCCCGCCGCGTCCAGGTGGCCGACCGTGTTCTTGCTTGACGCCTTAAAGAAGATCTCCGGCCGATCGGCATCGTAGACGCGGGCGTAGACATCGCCGCCATCGGCGGATTCTTCCTGGCGCGCCTCTCGGCTGACGATATAGGTGACGCCGGCAGCCCAGACCTCCTGCTCGTCCACCGGCGGCAGCCAGTGCGGGACATCAGCGGCGGGAGGGTTGTCGAGGTCACTCGCCGGAAATGTGCGACCAGAATCATCGGCGGCGCGGGAAACGGCTGCGATCAAGCCGCTGACATCGCCGCAGGAATCGCGGAAGACATCGACCAGCGCTGGAAAGCAGTGGCTGATATCGTGGACCGCGTCGCCCCGCTGGACGCCAAGGCGCGGACCGTCTCCCGGCAGATGGTAGCGAATTAGCAACGGCGCATTTGACATGTTCTGCTCCCTATTCTCTTCGTCAGTTTAAACAGGCGGCTATTCCGCAATCGAATCGACTTCAACGCGCCGGCCGCTTTCGTGGCTTTGCACAGCGGCGCTGATGAGGCGCTGAATACGCGCGCCATCATGGAAATCCGGTGACAGCTCGCTATCGTTGATGATGCCGTTGATGAAGCCGCGGATCATGTAGTCTTCCGAACGGAACATATCGCGGTAGGTATTGTGCACGGTATCGCGGCGGGAATCCCCCCAAATATGATCGGGTATCCGTAAGTCGCGGACCATGCCTTCGCCGACGCGCGCGCCCCGAACCTGCTGGATTTTGTCCCAATCCGTGAAGCTGTACAGCGTGCCACCCGAGCCATGAAATTCCATGTGATGGGTCTGGCCGAAGGGCGTATCTTCGTAACTCACGGCGGTACAGTGAATCATACCCAGCGAGCCATTGGCGAATTCCACCGTGAGCATGCAGGAATCATCGAGAATCTCGTAGGGATCGCCTTGCGGATCGAGCGGCGGGCGCGGCACGCTGAAACCGAGGCGGCAGCTGATGGCTGTGATCTCGCCGTATAACCATTCGGCCAGATACATGAAATGAGGTCCCAGATCGCCAACGACGCCGGCGCCGGCGATTCTCTTGTCGAAGCGCCACTGATATTCACCTTCGCGGGCGAAACCGGAGTAGTAGCGCATATTGAGGTGATAGGGCGTACCGAGATAGCCGTCGTCAATCAATTCCTTGAGATAGCGCGCGGTCGGCATGTAGCGGTAGGTGAAGGGCACCAGCGTCTTGAGTCCGTTCGCTTCCGCCAGGTCAGCCATTTCGCGGGCTTGCCCGTAGGTCAGGGCGATCGGTTTCTCGCAGAGGACGTGCAAGCCCTGTTCCAGGGCTTTCATGGTGATGGGATAATGCGAATCATTGGTCGTGGAGATGACGATGGCATCGAGATCGGCCGTCTCGATCATGTCGTTGTAGTCGGTGTACACCTGCGGAATATCCCAGGCCTGCGCCATCTTCCGCGCGTTATCGCGGTTGCGGCCGCAAATGGCAAGGGTGCGGGCGCTTGGGTGGCTGGCGAGCGCGGGCAGGTGCATGGCGTCCGCCCACCAGCTTGTGCCGACCATACCCACTGCCACGCGGCGGTCGCGGCTTGGTTTAGCCTCGTCAGACATTATTCTGAAGTCCCCAACTGTCGGCGAATAACGTGAACAGGTGAGAGGGATACCATGTTGTCAGTCATGGGCATCTTCCGTAAAATGAGCCTGAATAATCGTGCGCCTATTGTAGGTATTCGTACCGCATTAGGCAATAAATGCTTTATAGGACGAGCCCATGCGCGGATTGCTCGATAGCGAATTGGTCGAACGATTGCTCTTTGCCGCCATCGTGATTGGCATATTGTTGGCTGGATATGCGGCGCTTCAGTATGTCCATCTGTCGAATCAGCTTGCGGGCAACATGGCGGCGCAGATCCACGACAGCGGCGGCGAGGTCACCGTGGAGAGCAAGAGCCAGGCGCAAGGCTTGATGGCGTCTGACATCGCGCGGCGGCGTATGGAAGCCGAACGATCCAACATGATGGTGCTCGGCGGCGTTGGTCTGGCCGTCCTGGGTTTGGGCTGGCTGGGATACGACCTGGCACGCGGTCGGCGGCGCAGAGCGAAGCCGAAAATCTCTGAGACAGGTGACATCGCTCCCTGATATCCGACAAATCATGACTTCAATAAGCGGAAGCGGCTCAGGGACTGACCTGGTATTGAACTGCTGATATCGAGTGTCCGGCCGCCTCTGCAGCAAGCGGTGGCGGAATCGTTTTGCGGCGGTCCGGCGCTACGGATGACTTAGTTTTCGTAATCCTTGCCGTAATCCATAGCGGGTATGGGGCTGGTGCTGGTCCAACCGCCATCGACCACGATGGCTTGGCCGGTGATTCGGCCGGACGCCGGCGACGCCAGGAAGAGCACGGCGTTGGCGATGTCAGCCGTTTCAATCGCTTCGCCGACTGGAATGAGATTTCCCCAGCGCTCTTCGTAGTCCGGATCGTCGTTCAGGTTGCGCGGGGTGATAACGGCGCCGGGCGCCACGCAGTTGATCGTAATGCCGTGCGGGCTTAGTTCGAGCACTAGATTGCGGGCGAGCATCTCCAGCGCCGCCTTGGTCATACCGTAGGCGCTGAGGTAGGGGACGGCGCGGTGCCCGGTGACCGATGACATCAGCACGATACGTCCGCCGCCGCCTTGCGCGCGAAACTGATTAGCGGCCGCTTGCGCCAGGAAGTAGCTTCCGCGCAGGTTGACGCTGACCACCCGCTCGAAATCTTCGGGAGCGTAGCTGAAGAAGTCGCCCCATGAGGTCAGACCGGCGTTGCAGACGCAGACATCGAGTTTCCCGAAGTGTTCCACCGCTAGCGCTACCAAGCCGCGAACCAGCTCGATATCGGCGACATCGCCCGGCGCGGAGATGCAGACGGACCCGGTCTCGGCGGCGATTCTTTGGGCGGCTGCACTAGCGCGGTCAGGCAGGATGTCGTTCAGGATGACGGATGCGCCTTCAGCGCAGAAGTGGCGCGCCACCTCATAGCCGATGCCCTCGCCGGCGCCGGTGACAATGACGGTTTGATTTGGAAATCGCTTCTGTGTCATAATCTGCCCTGATCGATAGCTGCGGCACTGATATTCTAACCATAGCCGCTCGGCGGCAGCGAATTTGGGTTGCCGCGCTCACACCAAACAAGCTCGGCTGCTCGGCTACCGCAGAAGGCGGTTCATCAAAAAAGAGGACGCCGAGGACACAGAGTGAACATCACGCTTGCGAGAAATGGTAGGGGCGACTCATCGGGTCGCGCGCAGTTGCATCATCAAGAGGCATGATTTGACACACAGCTGATGGCAGAAGTCAGCAGTGAAATTTACAGGAGCCAGCAATATGCACAATGACATTTACGGCGGGGCGGATCTGCTGCCGACAACGCGCACGCGCGGGCAGGGCAGGGACGGCAAGTTGCCCTTCGATGAAGACATGCTGCTCAATGAAGCTAGTGGCAACCTCTTCGCCATGACGCAAAACGTGGCGATGGGCTGGCATCCGGAAGAGGTCAATCGCGAGCAATACGTGATCGTCAGCACCAAGGGCGGCTTGCGCGGCGAGGATGGCAGCCCGATCGCGCTGGGTTATCACACCGGTCATTGGGAGATTAGCCTGCTGGTCAAAGAAGCAGCCGAGACGATCCGCGCGCGTGATGCGATTCCCTTCGCTATTTATTGCTCCGACCCCTGCGACGGCCGTTCGCAGGGTACAACCGGCATGATGGACAGCCTGGCTTACCGCAACGATGCGGCAATGGTGATGCGGCGGATGATCCGCTCCTTGCCGACGCGGGACGGCGTCATGGGAGTTGCCACCTGCGACAAAGGTTTGCCGGCGGCGCTGATCGCGCTGGCTGGTTGCGGCGATCTGCCCGGCATCATCGTGCCCGGCGGCGTGACCCTGCCGGCCGAAGGCGCGGAGGACGCCGGCACGGTGCAGACGATCGGCGCCCGTTTCGCCCACGGCATGATCAGCCTCGATTACGCGGCCGAGATGGGCTGCAAAGCCTGCGGGTCCTCGGGTGGCGGCTGTCAGTTCTTGGGCACGGCGGCGACCTCGCAGGTCGTGGCCGAGGCGCTCGGCTTGAGCTTGCCGCATTGCGCGCTGGTGCCCTCGGGCGAGCCAGTTTGGCTGGATAATGCCCGACGCTCGGCTCTGGCGCTGCTGAATATGAAAGCGGCGAATACCACACTGGCAGATATCTTGACGCCGGCGGCGCTCGAGAACGCTATGCTAGTGCATTCGGCCTTTGGCGGTTCGACCAATCTGCTGCTGCACATCCCGGCGATCGCGCATGCCGCTGGCTTGACGCCGCCGACGGTCGACGACTGGATTCGCGTCAATCGCAGCACCTTGCGTCTGGTCGATGCCTTGCCCAATGGACCGCGCAATCATCCCACCGTGCAGGTCTATATGGCGGGTGGCGTGCCGGAGGTGATGTGCCATTTGCGCGCGATGGGCGTCCTGAACACGGACGTGCTAACGGTGACCGGTGACAAGCTCGATAGCGTGCTCGATTGGTGGGAAGGCAGCGACCGACGGCGAAATGCGCGGGACCGCCTGCGGACGAGCGACGGCATTGACCCCGATGATGTGATTATGTCGGCTGAACAGGCGCGCGCCAATGGCTTGTCGAGCACGGTTGTCTTCCCAATGGGCAACATCGCGCCGGAAGGTTCGGTCATCAAAGCGACCGCTATCGATCCCTCGGTGGTTGATGCCGATGGGAAGTACCACCACCGCGGACCGGCGCGCGTATTCACATCGGAACGCGAGGCAATACGGGCGCTGAAAGGCTTGGAAGGCGAGCGGATTTGTCCCGGCGATGTGCTGGTGTTGACCGGTATCGGACCGATGGGCACGGGCATGGAAGAGACCTACCAGTTGACCTCGGCGCTGAAGTTCATCCCCTGGGGCAAAAAGGTGGCGATCATCACCGACGCGCGCTTTTCCGGCGTATCCACCGGCGCGTGCATCGGCCATGTGGGACCGGAAGCATTGGCAGGTGGTCCCATCGGCAAGCTGCGCGATGGCGACCTGATCGAGATTTCCATTGATCGCAGCAGCCTGAGCGGATCGGTGGATCTGGTCGGCACGACGCAGGGCGACTTGTCGGCTGACGAAGCGCAGACGCTGCTAGATGAACGTGATCCACATCCTGACTTGCAGCCGCATCCCGACCTTCCCGCTGATACGCGCTTGTGGGCGGCGCTGCAGGCGGCGAGTGGCGGCGTTTGGGCGGGAAGTGTCTATGACGTGGACAAGATCACCGAAGCCTTAGACGCTGGATTGCAGGTGGTAAGCGAGAGAGAATCGGCAAAAGAAGCGAGGTGAGATCGAAATGTCGAGTCAATTGAATCAAGCCAATAAAGAAGCGGTTTGGGATTTCTGGCAGCGGCTCAACTATGTCGGCGTCAACGAACTGCCGGATCTGGTTGAGGCGGCGGTGCACGACGATGTGAACTGGAATGTGTCGGCGCCGATCGATCAGGTGCTCGGTGTCGAGGCGCTGATCGCAGACTTCTGGCTGCCGCTCTTACACTCCTTTCCCGATCTAAAGCGAGTGCCCTACGTCTTCATGGGCGGAATCGACGAAAGCTCGGAACTCTACGCCACCGATGGCGGAGAAGAATGGGTCAGCGGCTGCGGCTATCTGACCGGTACCTTCGTCAACGACTGGCTGGGCATTCCGGCGACAAGCAAGAAGAGCAATATCTGGTTCGGCCTCTTCTATGTGATGCGCGAAGGCAAGATCGCCGAAGCATACCTGCAAGTGGATGTACTGGCGGTCATGCGGAAAGCGGGTTATCAGGTGCTGCCGCCGGCGCCGGGCGCCGAGGGGGGCAAGATACCTGGACCGCTCGCCAAGGACGGCATTCTGCTGACGGAACAGGATCCGCTGGAATCGCGCAAGAGTCAGCAGCTGGTGCAGGCGATGGGACGGGGCATGCGCCGCTATGTGCGGGGGCGCGACGGCGGCGATCTGCGCTCGATGGAGCAGGGAAAATACTGGCATGAGGATATGAAGTGGTACGGTCCGAGTGGCATCGGCGCTTGTTTCACGCTTGAGGAATACGAAGACTTTCATCAGCGGCCCTGGCTGCATGGCTTTGGCGATCGCAACATCAGTCGGGAGGGCAGCGGGCGACGGATGGGGCGGATTGGCGAGGGAGCCTATTGCTGCGGCGGCATCTGGGATACGGCTTACTCGCATCATCACGACGAATATGCCGGCATTCCCGGCAGCGGCAAGCTGATGACCCTGCGCGATTTCGACTGGTGGAAGCGTGATGGCGATTATCTAATCGAGAATTGGGTGCCCATCGATTTGATCGACCTCCTCCGGCAGATGGACGTCGATCTGATGGAACGGCTGCGCTTGCTGATCGAGGCGCGGAAACTGGGCGCTCCGGGCTTGTGGTAGTCACGTAGCCTCTGCGTAAGAATATACTGAGAGACTACCGCTGCGTCGCTACTCCCGTTGCGCGCAGCTTTTTGCCTAAGCATGCCAGGCTTGTTATTCTTGTAATTGCCTTCGGGGGCTATTGGCTGGACGCGAACAGAGTTTATTGAGTGAAAGTAAGTTGTTCCCGAGGACCTAGTGAGCATGCGGAGGGAGGTAGACAGTCTATTGTCATAAACGAATGGCATTGAAGTTCAAGTCAATTAGGAGTGAGAAAATGTTCAAGAAAGTACTGACGGTGACGATTCTTTTGTTGGCTTTGCTGGTGCTTGTCATACCGGTCCAACCACAGGGTGCGGTGGAGGGCGGCACGCTGGTCATGATGCAGTCCGCCGATGTCATTGCCTGGGACCAAACCAGAACGACCTGGCCCAGCATTCGCGATGTACGTCCGCTCTACGATACCTTGTTGACGACCGATGACAACGACAACTTGCTTCCGTTCCTCGTCACCCATTGGGAGATTTCGGACGATGGATTGGAATACACCTTCCGTCTGCGCGATGATGTGATGTTCCATGATGGCACGCCCTGGAATGCCGATGCGGTGATCTTCAATATTCAGCGTCAAATCGACGATCCCGATGCCCGCAGTCACGTCGCGTACAGTCGCGTCGCGGAAATGGAAGCGATAGATGACCATACCGTCTGGATCAAGATTGGCGAAGCTAACGGCGACTTCATATACGATGTGACCGTGGGAACGGGTTCGTACCAAATCAGTCCGACGGCCTGGGGCGAAGACGGATCAACCTTCCACGAGAATCCGGTCGGCACCGGCGCCTTCATGTTCAAGTCGCACGAACCGCAGAGCGAGATTCAATACTTATCGAACCCGAATTACTGGCAGGGCGCGCCGCTGCTTGATGGTCTCACCGTTCGCATTCACGGGGATCCCACTGTGCGCTTGATCGAAATCGAATCGGGCAATGTGCACTATGTCGATGGCATTGAGCCGGAAGACGCGGTTCGCCTGCAGAATGATACCGACCTGGTCGTGAATGCTCCGCTTGGTCCTGGTGTGACCATGATTAGCATCAACACTTCACGCTATCCCATGACCGAACTATCGTTGCGCAAGGCGCTTGCTCACGCGGTTGATTTCGATACGATCATTGAAGAGATATTGTACGGTTTCCCCGTTCGTTCGCGCGGCGGTGTATCGCCCAACTCACCGTATTTCACTGACGACCTGCCAGAATTGGCGCCCTATGATCCGGTGAAAGCGGGCGAGATTCTGGACGAAGCCGGTTGGTTGCTTGCCGATGATGGTTTCCGTTACCGAGATGGCGAGAAGCTGGTTGTTAATATCATCTCCGCCGACTTCGCCCTTTGGGGCTTGTTCAACGAGATTTACCAGCAATATCTGACGGAGATCGGTATCGATGCGCCGATCAAGACGGCGGAATGGAACGCCATGCTTGATGAATGGCGGGAGAATCAGGGTAACTGGACCTTCGGTCACCATTCGCAGGGGGGGTTCTTCGCGGTGACCTTGGCTATCGAAGCCGCCTGGAAGCCAGACGCGTTCTGGTCCATCTACCAGATTGACGATGCGACCGAACCCTATCTGATTGAAGTGGCAGCCGAACTGCAAGCGATCGGCGATGCCTTCTCCGCGACGACCGATTTGGAAGAGCGCAAGCGGCTTTCGCACCGGGCGCAGACCATCTTCCTGGAACAGCAACTGACGATTTGGGGCTGGCACTCGCCCTGGTTCAATGTTGTGAGTCCCAAGGTAGAAGGGCTTGAATTTGAGCTCGGTGGTCGTATTCCGCTGTTCCACAAGGCTTGGCTTAACGAGTAAGGCAAAACGGTTAAGCAAGTATTTCGAGCATAACCATCAGGGCGGCAGAAGTCGCAGGGCATTTGCCGCCCGCCTGCCAAAGAGCCGACACTCTGTGAAGCGCCGCAATTGCGCGCATCCACCGCGGCAGATCAACTGAGGCGCGTCTCAGCGGCTCAATGTTTCTGTCGCTGATGCTGCAATAAGGATCATTGCCTCATGCGCACCTACATCATCAAGCGCTTATTGCTAGCGATACCCACCATACTCGGTACCGCCACGGCGGTCTTCTTTGCTATGCAGCTGGCGCCGGGCAATCCCGCGGTGCTTTTCGTACCACCGGATTTTCAGGGCGAAGAGGCAGCCGAATATCTGGAAGCAATCAATGAGAAATACGGCTTTAACGACCCGCTGCCAGTGCAATATCTGCGCTACATGGGCAATACGCTGAGCTTCGATTTCGGATCGTCTTTGCGTACGCTGCGCCCGGTAACGGAAGATCTGGGACGCCGCGTGCCGCATACGGTTCGTCTTGGCGTGGCGGCCTTCCTGTTGTCCACTGTGGTGGGCATACCCCTGGGCATTTTGGCCGCGATCAAACGGGCAACCTGGACCGACGGCGCTTTGATGGTATCGGCATTGTTGGGCGTCTCGATCCCCAATTTTTGGTTTGCTTATGTGCTTATTCTCTTGTTTGCCTTGTATTTTCCAATATTGCCGCCATCAGGGCTTGGCGGGGTAAAACACATGATCTTGCCCACCATCGTATTGGGCTATACGAGCGCGGGATACCTGGCGCGTTATGCCCGTTCGAGCATGCTGGAAATCATCAATCACGATTATGTGCGGACAGCGCGCGCCAAAGGATTATCGGAACGCAATGTCATTATCAGGCACGCCTTCCGCAATGGCTTGATTCCCATCGTGACGGTGCTTGGCTTGAACTTCAGCTTCATCTTAAGTGGCTCGGTCATTGTGGAGACGGTCTTCGCTTGGCCCGGCGTCGGCTTGTATTTGATCGACGGCGTCAGCGGGCGCGACTTTCCCGTGGTGCAAGGCGCGGTATTGCTGATTGCCACTGCTGTTGTGACCGGCAATATTATTACGGATTTGCTGTTGGTCTATGTTGACCCGCGTATTCGCTATGAATGAGGGGTTTATAGCGTCGCCAATAAAGGCGCGAGTTTCCTAGTGTAAACAGGAGCTGTCGTGTGAAAGAACAGGACGCAATCGAACCCGGAAAACGTAAAGTCGCGCGGCTGGACGGTGACGAATTCCGGCGCATTTCCGGTACGCGGCGCGCCTGGCTCGAATTCAGGCGCAATCGTTTTGCGCTGGTTGGTACGGCTTTCATATTGTTCATCGCGCTTATGGGTACCTTTGCGCCGATAGTGTCTACGCATGATCCCTATAAGCAATCCCTGAGAAAAAGGATGAAGCCGCCGACTACGGAACATTGGCTGGGCACCGATGAGTTGGGGCGCGACTTTTATTCGCGCCTGGTGTATGGCGCGCGCGTCTCGCTTTTCGTCGGCATCGTTGGCACGGCAGCCGGTGTATTCTGTGGAACAATCATCGGCTTGATTTCCGGCTTTTTTGCCGGCCAGGTGGATATGCTGGTGATGCGCGTCATCGATGTCATGTTTACTTTTCCCGGAATTCTCCTGGCTATTCTGATCGTCGCGGTGATGGGACCGAGTAAGTTCAATCTGATCATCGTGCTGGCGATTTGGGGAACGCCGTCACTATCGCGCATCGTCCGCGGCAACGTGCTGTCGCTGAAGGAGCAAGATTACATTGAAGCGGCGCGGGCTGTTGGCGCCAGCCGCAAGCGAATTATGTTCCAGCATCTTCTGCCCAATACCTTGGCGCCGATCATCGTCTATACGACCCTGAGCGTCGCTGGAGCGATCCTGACGACAGCGGCTTTGGGTTTTCTCGGCTTGGGTGTACAGCCGCCCGAGGCGGAATGGGGCAACATCCTCAGCAACGGGCGCAACTATCTGCGCAAAGCGCCGCTGCTGATGATCTTCCCGGGGGCGCTGATCTCCTTGACAGTGATCTCGATCAATTTGATCGGCGATGCGCTGCGCGATGCCTTGGATCCCTATATTCAGTGAGGAACGCGCTCGACAAATTTGTCCATTAAGCCAAGGGGCGCGGCTTTTGCGCAGTGCCGGATAGGCATTTGGACGCTACCTGCAAACTAGATGTTTATTGTGAGGAATCAAAATGAAAGTCAAACTGAACGTATCGCCTGAAACGGAGTCGCCGGAAAGCGAGCCAATGTGGCAGCGCTACGTCCGGGCTGAACGTCTGCTGGGCGCCAATGCGGCAAATCTGACTTCTGATCTAATTATCCAGCCAAACTGGATCGGCGATTCTGACCGCTTCTGGTATCGCTGGCAATCGTTGTCGGGCGTCGAATTTGTACTGGTGGAGCCTGGGACCGGAGAACGTCAGCCTGCCTTCGACCATGATCGGCTGGCTGCCGCGCTCAGTCTGGCGACCTGTGCGCCCTGCACCGCCGCGCAACTGCCCTTCAAAGAAATCGAATTCGCTGAAGATGGGCGCAGCATCGTCTTTGATATCGATGTTGAAGCAAAGAGCGAGCGCTGGTCATGCGACTTGCGATCTTATAGCTGCGCGCGCGTCGGCAATGCGCCGGCGCCGGCCAAGGACGCCGTGCTCTCGCCCGACGGCGTTTGGGAAGCCTTCACTCGCGATCATGATGTGTGGCTGCGCTCGGTCGCGACTGGCGAGAAACGGGCGATCACGACTGATGGCGAGGACAAGAATGATTACGGCAATCCGCTGCTCTCGCCGCTGACGACCGGGGACATTGCGGATCCGCCGCTGCCTTCCATCAGCTGGTCGCCTGATAGCAATAAATTGCTGTTCTGCCGCGTTGATCAGCGCGAGTCGCCGCAGTTTCACCTGGTGCAATCAGTGCCCAAAGATGGCAGCATTCGGCCTCATTTGCATTCCTACGCCTATCCTTTGCCGGGCGATGAAGTTGTGCCACTGGCGCGCCTGGTTTGCGCGGATATAAACGCGGGCACTCTCACGGCAGTTAATATCGATCCCATCGAGGTTCAATATCATGGTCCACCGGTATACGGTGATGGCTTGTGGTGGTCCGCGGATTCGGGAACGATTTATTTTGTGCGGCAAGGGCGTGGCTATTTTCGCATTGATTTATCAATTATTGACGCGACGACGGGCGCGGCGCGCAGCGCCATTTCGGAGGAGAGCAGCACCGGCATCGATCCGTCGGTCTGGCGCGGAACGTCGAACGTGCGCATATTCGCGGACGGCTCGCGGGTCGTCTGGTATTCGCAGCGGGACGGCTGGGGCCACCTCTATCTTTACGATGCTGACAGCGGCTCATTGATCCGACAGCTCACCTCGGGCAGTTATGAAGTGAGCAATGTCGAAACTGTCGATGAAGCCACCGGGTTGGTGTACTTCACCGCGATGGGGCGCGAATCAGATCGTGATCCGTATTACGGCCACCTGTATCGCGTCAGTCTTGAGGGTGGGCAACCGGAGCTGCTGACGCCGGAAGATGCGGATCATTCGGTCCACCTCGCGCCCGGCGGCGGGTGCTTCATTGACAATTATTCTACGCTGGATCAGGCGCCGTTGATTCTGCTTCGGGCGGCGGATGGATCGATCATCTGCGAACTCGAGCGGACGGATATCAGTGCCTTGGAAGCGACGGGCTGGCGGAAGCCGGAGCGCTTCAAAGCCAAGGCGCGCGATGGCAGCAGCGACATTTACGGCGTGATCTTCCGCCCCTCGGATTTGAATGCGGAAGCGCAGTATCCAGTCGTTGACTACATCTATGGCGGTCCGCAGGCGATCCAAGCGCCGGCGGCTTTTGCTGACGCCGCGCGCGAACGTGAAAATAACTTCTGGGAGGCGCAGTCACTGGCGGAGCTGGGATTTGTGGTGGTGATGATTGATGGTCTTGGTATGCCGGGTCGCTCCAAAGCGCATCACGATCACAGCTATCGCAATCTGCCGGACAATGGATTGCCCGATCACATCAGCGCAATTAGACAGCTAGCCGATCGCTTCGACTATCTTGATATCTCTCGGGTTGGCATCTTTGGGCATTCGGCCGGCGGTTACGCCTCGTGTCGGGCGATGTTCACCTATCCCGATTTCTACAAGGTCGCTGTTTCGTCGGCGGGCAATCACGATCATCGGCTGGACAAAGCTACCTGGGTAGAGCGATATATGGGGCTGCCGGTTGCCGAACATTATGTATTTTCCGCGAATCAAAACCATGCGCAGAACCTGCAGGGCAAGCTGCTGCTGATACACGGGGATATGGATGAGAATGTCCATGTGGCATCGACGATGGTTGTCGTGGACGCGTTGATTAAGGCCAATAAAGACTTTGATCTGCTCATCATGCCCAATCAACCTCACTCCAGCACACATCATCCGTATTTTGTGCGCCGGCGCTGGGATTACTTTGTGCGACATCTGCTCGGTGTCGATCCACCGGCGGGTTTCCAGATCCAATAGATGCAGGGCCCGCTTTTTATTGCGATTTAATCGCCAATCGCGCTTCTGATAAGAAGGTATGAAATCGACTGAGGACAATTAGATGTTTGGAAAAATGAGCTATCCCGTAACGCGCAAAGTCGATGTTGTTGATGACTTTTTTGGTACGGCGGTTTACGATCCGTATCGTTGGCTGGAAGACGCCGAGGATGCCGAAGTGCTGGAGTGGACGGGAGCACAGCATAACCTGGCTGCAGAAATACTGTCCGGCCTGAAAGGGCGTGACACTTTTGCGAGACGACTGCGCGAGGTATGGGATTATCCCAAATTCGAGATTCCGCGGAAACGAGGCAATCGTCTCTTCTATATGCGGAACGATGGCTTGCAGGAACAGCCGATACTCTATGTGCAAGAGGGAGACGAGGCAGCGCGGGTGCTGGTCGACCCCAACGAACTCAGCGATGATGGTACCGTCGCGATATTCGATTGGCAGCCGACGGGCGACGGCCGGCTGGTGATGTACGCCCTTTCGGAAAGCGGACTGGATTGGGTCAGCTTTCGGATTCGGGACGTTGAAAGCGGCGAAGATTTGGACGACCGGCTGCAAAAGCTCAAGTTCTCTTCGGCGGCCTGGCGCAAGGATGGCTCCGGCTTCTTTTACAGTCGCTATCCCGAGGGCGCGCCAGACGAGGGCCCCGCCAATCCAGAGGTATCACACCAGCTGTACTATCATCAGCTGGGGACAGACCAAGCCGACGACAAACTGATCTTTGATGATCCGGGGCGCAAAGGCATTACTTTAACGGCGGTGGTCAGCTCGGATGATCGATTTCTCATTCTTTACATCAACTGGGAATCGAGGGTCGCCAATCGCCTGTTTTACAAAGCGATCGACGATGAGGGAGATTTTGTTCGTCTCTTTGACGATCTGGACGATGAATATTTTTTCATTGGCAACGACGGTGACATCTTTTACATTCTGACAACCAATGGCGCCTTGAACTGGCGCGTGGTCGCCGTGGATATCAAGAATCCGGCGAGTGACAATTGGGTGGAAGTGGTGCCCGAATCGGAGGAAGCCATCGCTGGTGTCGCGATCGTCAATCACCAGTTTGTGGTAACCGCAATGCGCCTCGCCCGACATGTAATTAAGATTTATAACAAAGACGGCTCACTCGAGCGCGAGCTGCTGCCGCCCGGGATGGGAGCCGTGGTCCAGCGCGAGCCCGCCGGCGCCTATGGCGGGGCAAAAGATGACAGCATGTTCATCGCCTGGACCTCGTTTCTGCAGCCGACACAGATACTGCAATACGACTTCGCGACTGGCGAAACGCAACCGTTTTTCGAAGCGGCGGTACCCTCGTTTGATCCCGACCGATACGAAACGAGACAGGCATTCTGTCCATCTCAAGATGGCACGAAGGTTCCAATCTTCATCACCTGCAAAAAGGGGCTGGAACTGAATGGCGACAATCCGGCCATCATGTTCGCCTACGGCGGTTACAGCTTCAGTCAAACGCCGAGTTACCGCGAGTGGCTGCCCGTCTGGTTGGAAAGCGGGGGGATTTTCGTCATTGCCAATATCCGCGGCGGGGGCGAATACGGCGAAGCCTGGCATCGCGCTGGCATGTTTGCTGGCCGGCAGAAGACCTACGAAGACTTCCATGGGGCGGCGGAATGGCTGATCGAGAACGGCTACACCTCGAACAGGAAGCTGGCGATTGAGGGCAGGAGCAATGGTGGCCTGCTGGTGGCCGTCTGTATGTTACAGCGTCCGGACTTATATGGCGCGATTCTGTGTCATGTGCCGACCATCGATATGCTGCGCTTCAAGTACTTCACCTCGGGACGTCATTGGACCAACGAATACGGCGACGCCGAAAGCAGCAAAGAGCACTTTGAGTTTTTGACCGCCTACGGTCCATTGCACAACATAAGGACAGGGCGAAAGTACCCGCCCATACTTATTCTCACGGCGGATCACGATGATCGGGTCGTACCGATGCATTCCAAAAAGCTGGCAGCCTCACTGCAAGACGCCGATGAAAGTAACAATGTCATATTGTTGCGCATCGAAACCAAAGCCGGGCACGCTATGGGTAAACCGACGGCGAAGATGATCGAAGAACAGGTGGATATCTTCGCCTTTCTCAATCTCGTTTTTGAAATGGGCGTGGATTGAGCACATCGGTAGCCGAAACAGTCTCATGACGGGGAAGTGTAAGTCCCTGACTGAAACAGCTTCAGGACATTCGCAGACGATCCGCTTGCTGTGGACAGCGGCTGGCGAATCTTGTAAACTCTGAGCCAAATCCACTTGAGGAAAATTGCACCATGTTAACAGCGGAACAGATCGCCTTTTATCACGAGAATGGCTACATCGTCGTCGAGAACGTGCTCAGCGACGATGAGTTGACGGCGCTGCAGCGCGTGACGGATGAGTTTGTGGATCGGTCCCGCGCGTTCAGCCAACATAACGAGATGTTTGACCTGGAGAAGAATCATAGCCCGGAAAGACCGCGCCTGCGCCGCATTAAGAATCCAAACCAACATCACGAGGTGTATGACCAGACACTGCGACACAAGGGCATACTTGACATTGTCGAGCAGTTGATCGGCCCCGGCGTACGGTTCAATAATGCCAAGCTGAATATGAAAGAACCGGATCACGGCAGCGCGGTGGAATGGCACCAGGACTGGGCATTTTACCCGCATACGAATGACGACATCCTCGCTGTCGGCGTCGCCATTGATGACATGACGGAGGAAAACGGCTGCATGCTAATGGTGCCGGGTTCGCATACGGGCGAGCTGCACAGCCACCACGAGAATGGCGTCTTCGTCGGCGCCGTCAGCAAGCCTGACTTTGCGCCGCGTAATTTAGCGAAATGCCAAGTCAAGGCCGGCGGCATCTCGATTCATCATGCGCGCACCCTGCACGCCTCAACACCGAATCACTCGACCAAACCGCGGCGACTGCTGCTGCAGGAATACTGTTCGCTCGATTCCTGGCCATTGCTGGGCAAGGCCACATTTGATGACTTTCGCGCTACGGTTATTCGTGGCGAGCCGAGCGTAAGACCCCGAACGGAAGCCGTACCGGTCATCATCCCCCTGCCCAAGCCGGAGAACGCCGGCTCCATTTTCGAGATTCAGGAGTCCTTGAAGCAGAAAGACATGGCTCAGCAATAGTCGAGCCGACACGCTCGATACCGCCTGCAGCGCTCAAATATTGACCTTCATCTGATGCCCCGCTTCCGAAGCGGCTCCTCCGTGACGCTACTGGCGCGCTGTTCTGCCTTTTGCTGCCTTGCAGTTGCGACGCTTGGGATGATTCGGGGCGCGAAATCAATACGTATTGACATCAACTATGCGAGGCAATAGGATAAGCGCCTTGAACAAATTTTCTAGGGAGCGAATCAATGTACAAAGTCACCAAGTTTCCGCACGGCACTTTCAGTTGGGCGGACAACAGTTCAACCGATGCGGACGCGGCGAAAGCCTTCTACACGGATCTTTTCGACTGGGGCAAGGTCGAAGTACCAATGGGCGAGGGCATGACTTATACCATGTTCCAGAATCAAGGCGTAAGCGCGGCGGCCTTGGCGCCAATGATGCCGCAGATGCAGGAAATGGGCATCCCGTCGCATTGGAATAATTATGTTACGGTAGACGATGTTGATGCGCTGGTCGATGTCGTGACAGCCAACGGTGGCAACATAATCTATGGTCCCGATAACGTCTTCGATAGCGGGCGCATGCTGCAAATTCAGGACCCGACCGGCGCGGTGATCAGCCTTTGGCAGCCGATCAATCATATTGGCGCCGGCATCGTCAACACGGTTGGCGCAATGTGCTGGAATGAGCTGCTCACCACCGATGCCGAAGCGGCGAAGGCATTCTATGGCAAGCTGCTGGGCTGGGAATTCGTCACCGATGAGTCTGGATACATCTTGATTATGAATCGCGGTCGCAACAATGGCGCGATGATGCAGATGGACGAAAGCTTTGGCGGCATGCCATCCGTCTGGCAGCCCTACTTCACGGTTGCTGACATTGACGCGTCAATCGAGCGTGCCGGGGAACTCGGCGCGACAATCATCATTCCCAAAACGGAAGCGCCCGGCGCCGGCCACTTCGCCTTCATGTCCGATCCGGCGGACGCGCATTTCTACATCATACAGCTGACCCTGGTAGAACCCTGGCAAGACTAGGCGAATTCAGCGAAAGTCCAGCGTAAATGCAACACGAATCATGGAGAGAAAAATGTACAAAGTAACAAAGTATCCGCACGGGACTTTCTCCTGGACGGACAATACATCAACCAACGCAGAAGCGGCAAAAGCCTTCTACATGGATTTGTTCGGCTGGGGCAAGGTCGACGAACCACTCGGCGGCGGCATGTTCTACACCATGTTCCAGCATGAGGGCGAGCACGTTGCCGGTTTCGCCGCCATGATGCCCGATATGCAGGGGCAGGGCATTCCCTCTCACTGGACGAATTATGTGTCGGTCGATGATGTGGACGCGATGGTGGAACCCGTCAAGGCTAACGGCGGCACGATCCTTTTTGAGCCGATGGATATCTTTGACAGCGGGCGCATGCTGCAGTTCATGGACCGTACCGGCGCAAAGCTAGGTTTGTGGCAGCCGAAGAACCATATCGGCGCCGGCGTCGTCAACACCGTGGGCGCGATGTGCTGGAACGACCTGGTTACCAATGATGCCGCGGCCGCCAAAGCATTCTATGCGGCATTGCTGGGTTGGGAGTTCTACGGCGACGACCATTATATTCACATCAGCAACCGCGGGCGCAACAACGGCGGCATGATCGAGATGAAGGATATGCCGCCCTGCTGGATGCCCTACTTCCATGTGGCGAACGTTGATGATGCGATGAAACGCGTCGAGGAATTGGGCGGGGCCGTGGTGGTCGGCAAGCACGAAGCGCCCGATACCGGCTGGTGGTCAATCGTCAAGGATCCGGCCGGCGCGCACTTCTATGTGATGCAGTTGATCGCGGCTGACGCTTGGGAAGAGTAAATCAGGAAGCGAGCGGGTGACTCCGATGGGCCGCCCCTACAACTAATCGGCATTATTGGAGGTAAGCTCGCTACGCTTGATGCAGGCAGCTGAGGCGCCAGAGATGCTCTTCCCGCTCGAGCAAGTCGTCTGCCGCGCCCGGTCCCCAGGAGCCTTTGTCGTAACATTGCATCGGTGGTGCAGCCGGGTCGCAGGCCCAACCGTCGATGATCGGGTCGACGATGCCCCAGGCGCTTTCGATTTCGTCGCTGCGGATGAAGAGCGCGGCATCGCCATTGATCGCGTCCAGGATCAGGCGCTCATAGGCATCGGGCAGATTTTCCGTCACGAATGCGTTTTCGTAATGCAATTCCATGTCGACTGACTTCGCAATCTGCTGGTCGGGGATCTTGGCCTCGATCGTCAGATGGATGCCTTCATCGGGCTGAATGCAGATCGAGAGCATGTTGCGCGAATGGTCGCCGCTTTCGGTTAGCTCAAAGATGCTGTTGGGCGGCCGCTTGAATTGGATGTTGACCTGGGTGGTCTTTTGGCGCATCGCTTTGCCCGAGCGCAGGTAGAAAGGGATGTCTTTCCAGCGCCAGTTGTCGATGAAGAGCTTGAGGGCGACAAAGGTCGGCGTGGTGGAATCCGGCGATACGCCAGCGGCGCGGCGATAACCCTCATATTGACCGCGCACGGCGTCGCCCAGTTCGATGGCGCGGGCGGCTTGCAGGACCTTGACCTTTTCGTTACGCAGGGCATCGGCATCAAAGGCGGAGGGCGGCTCCATCGCAATGAGCGAAAGCAGCTGCAACAGGTGGTTCTGCACCATATCGCGCATGACGCCCGAACTATCGTAATAACCGGCGCGCGTGCCGACCTCGACCGTCTCCGCCACCGTCACCTGCACATTGCTGATGTGACTGCGATTCCAGATCGGCTCGAAGATTGTATTGGCGAAGCGCATGAAGAGGATGTTCTGCGCCGTCTCTTTACCGAGATAGTGATCGATGCGATAGACTTGCGATTCGTTGAAGACCACGTGCAATCGCCGGTTTAAGGCGCGCGCGGTTGCCAAGTCATAACCGAAGGGCTTCTCGATGACGATGCGCCGCCAGCCGCCGTTCTCGCGCGCCATGTCGAGCCGACCCAGATTGACGATGACGTCCTGGTAAAACTCGGGCGCGATCGACAGATAGTACAGTCGATTGCTATTGCCGCTGTCCAGCGCGTCCATGTCATCTTTCAAGTTCTGGTAGGTCTCCGGCTGCGGCAGGTTGACTTTGCTGTAGGACAGGGTCTGCCGAAAGCGATTCCAAGCATCGTCATTGTAAATGGGCGCGGCATAATTCTGCAGCGACTGCTGGGCATGGTCGACCAGGGTATCGTCCGTCCATTCACGGCGTCCGACGCCGACAATGCGCAAACGCTCGGGCAGTCTTCCCTTGACGAAATTGCTATAGAGCGAGGGGATTAGCTTGCGGCGGGCGAGATCGCCGGTCACGCCGAAAATGGCTATCACAGTGGCTTGATCTGTCATGGCAGATCCTGTTCTCCGAACTGATAGCGGGTATTCTATCGCAAAATCCACCCGCAAAGGTAATTGCTGTATTTGTCGTGCGGGAGCTCCGTGTCCAATGCACTGTGCCCCGGAACCGTGTGAGCGCGCTAGAATCTGACTTGAGTTCTGCTAGGCGCTATGCTCGGCTTGCCGTCATCTGACCGTATCACTAAGTCGAATCGCCTTCCAAGAGCCGAAGCCTTGCCGGCTTATGGCGCCCGCTGAAGCGGCACTCTAGCAGCTTCGTCATGTCGAACCGCTTTGAGGCAAGGCATTGCTAACACGAACGACAACCGTGTTTTGTGTCTGCCGCGAAGACAAGGTTTTCGCCAAGGTCTATGCCAAGCGCTTCTTAACGACGGCCTCATCCAACTCCACACCAAGCCCGGGCCCGGTCGGTGGTGTGATGAAGCCGTTTTCAATGCGAATGGGCTCTTTGAAAATATCATTGTGCAGGCTGGTGCCGTTGTACTCTTGAATGAGGAAATTAGGTGAACAGGTGTCAAGTTGAACGGCGGCGGCGGCGGCAACCGGGCCGCAGTACATGTGGGGCGCAATCATGGCGTAGAAGGCCTCGGCCATGCTGGCAATTTTCTTCGACTCCAAGATTCCGCCGCACTGCCCCACATCAAGTTGAATAATCTGCGCAGCCTGTTTCTTTAGCAAATCAGCGAATTCATATTTCGTTACTTTGCGTTCACCGCTGGCAATGGGAATACTGGTGTGCGCGGCTACACGCGCCATTTCGTCGACGTTTTCCGGCGGAACGGGTTCTTCAAACCAAAACGGGCTAAACTCCTCCAACTCTTTGGCTACGCGAATCGCAACGGCGGTGCTGAATTGACCGTGAGTCCCAATGCCAACTTCCAACTCGTCGCCTACGGCATCGCGGATAGCTTGGAAGATTTTCGCCACGTGACGAATCGTCTTCAGGGAGAAGTCTCGCGGTTGCGGGAGAAACGGGGTAAAGGGGTCGAACTTACAAGCCGTGTTCCCTTCTTCTACAAGCTTAATCGCAATGTCACCGGCCTTTTCAGGATTTTCCCAAATGCCTTCGGTGGGCATATAAGCATAGGCTCGCAACCGGTCATGCACTTGTCCACCCAACAGGTTGTATATCGGTTGATTGGTGGCTTTACCCACAATATCCCATAAGGCCATTTCGATGGCGCTCAGGGCGGGAGTCAAACCCAGGCCGGGATGACGAAAGTCGTGCACCGCGGCAAAGATTGTCTGCCATATGCGTTCGATTTCAAAGGGGCTGCTGCCGATAACAAACCGCTCACACAAGTCCTTGATCAAGCTGATCTGGGGCTCCAAATTGAGGACTCCGCCATTTGGTCTTTCCCCCAAACCCGTAATGCCTTCATCGGTGCTGAGTTTTATAAAGAGCCAGTATCGGCCACCGTGGAATGGTTCAATATTGCGGATCAGAATGGTGTCAACACCGGTAATTTTCATACTTCATTGCTCCAGTGAAACTTAGGTAGCAGGTTAATAGGTTGCATCTAGTATATCCATAGCCAACAGGGCAATCAAATTCGAGGAAATGAATTGCGAATACGTCCCTGCCCTTTGCGGCAATGATTGAATCATTCGCGCTTTGTGGAACCACTTATGTCAGTGGATGCTGCCCTGATTTCGGGCTCGGCGCACAGAAGTTAATGACTTGAACCAATGAACGATCCGTGCCGAAACCACCTGCCTTGGTCACCACGGTCTGATTTTTCGCCAGACCATCTTGCCAGCGCCCCAGAGCAATCCCCGGCTCAATCGCGCGCAGGAGTCGAATCTGAGTGGCGCCGATTGCCTCCGCCACAGCAAGGGCCGTGTCGCCGCCGGACAAAACCAACTTGCATGCATCCGTGTGATTGAGTACCTCGCGCACAATCTCAGCCAAATGCGCTGTGATTATTCGCGGCTCCAAGGGTAATTCACGCTTTGCAGTGGTCAGAATCACGGCCTCGGCCTTCGACAGCTCAGTGCGCAGTCCGTGCGCTAGCGACTTCGGTGCAGCGGTCAATTCATCGGCAGTGAGCTCCATAACGGCTATGCCATGCTCCGCTGCGAATTCAACCTGCCGCCTGCTCGTCGGGTGTCGACTCCCAATGACAACCAGAGTGGCGCCGGATGATGCAGGCTCGGTGATGAGTGGGCTCTGCGCCTGCTGAGAAGGCAGGGCTTTAGCCAGAGCTTTAGCCAGCCCGGCCGAGCCGCATAAGACCCGCATGTCAGTGGCCATGGCCGCGACGACCAATCTATCCAGGTCAGCGTCCGTCTCGGCATCTGCAATGAACACTTGCTTTGCCGACAAGTCCGGCGAATCGGCATCACTGACAGTCGGGACTAACGCGACCGAAGGGAAACGTCCGCGAAGAATGTAGCGAATATCGCTATTCTGAACTTCATGCTTGAATGTGGATTCCTCTAGCGGCAGACCAAATACCAGCTGCTGACCATTGACCGTGGTTCGACCTTGCTCGGGATAAGCGGGCGCGACGAGAGCTCGCTCGACAGCCAGCGCGCGCAAAGTACCGGCCAATGCATGGGCCGGGCGCCCACGTAAGGTGGAATCAATCTTTTGGTATACCAGCGTGTTAGGGCGGTCGGCGGTGGCGCCCCGCACGATTTCGAAGTTTCGCGCTTCGGTCTCGCTTGCCGAGCTCGCTCGGGTATTGGTCACCAGCGCCACTGCCCCGCTTGCGGGTAACTGTTCTGTATTCAGGCAAATTGTTGTGGGGATGCCCGCCTCGGCAAAAGGCAAGCTGGAATCGGCGGCGCCTGTGAGATCATCCGCGACTACCAGAATTTGCTCATGTCCGGACGGCATCACTCAGCCGTTCGAGCTTCCACTATCTGTACGGCGACGGCCAGCGCTTGCACGAGGCTGGATTCGCTGGCTTTACCAGTGCCGGCGATATCGAAGGCCGTGCCGTGATCGACCGAAGTGCGGATGATCGGTAAACCCATCGTCACATTCACACCCGTATCGAAAGCCAACAGTTTCATCGGGATATGTCCCTGATCATGGTACATGGCCACTACAATGTCGTACTCGCCTTTGACTGCCCGCAGGAACACGGTGTCCGGCGGCTGCGGGGTGGACACGCGCCATCCGCGCCGACGGGCAACATCGATGGCGGGTTCAATCTCACGCTCTTCTTGATCGCCAAACAATCCGTTCTCGCCGGCATGTGGATTCAGCCCGGCAACCGCGATCCGCGGCTCCCTGATACCCAAGGCAAGGCAAGATTGATGCGCCAGCTCGATCACTTCTACCACCCGTTCCGTGGTCACTCGACGTATGGCTTCTTCCAGAGCGACATGCGTACTGACGTGGACCACACGCAGTTTCTCCGCCACCAGCAGCATGCTATATCGTTCCGCGCCCGTACGCTCCGCCAGTAATTCAGTGTGGCCGGCATATTGGTAACCAGCCCGGTTGATGGCTGCCTTATTGATGGGGCTGGTAACGATGGCGTCTACCTGATTTGCCAGCGCCAAATCGCAGGCATTGAAAATGTATTCAATTGCCGCTTTGCCGGAGACCGCGCTGACTTGACCGAGCGGACACTCAGCGGGATCGGCATTTTGCAGATCGAGCAGTGATAACACATCCGCCCTGGCAGAGACATCTTGCGCGTCAGCGATCGTGTCGAGACCAATATGAGCCAGACCGGTGTATTCGCTGCCCCGTTCCAGAATGCGCCTGTCACCGATGATCAGCGGCCGGCACATCTCAAAGACTTTTTTCTGCTGAGACAGTTTGAGAATGATTTCCGGTCCAATACCCGAAGGGTCTCCCATGGTGATTGCAATCAATGGTTTTGTGCTTGCTTTCACGTCGATAAACGCTCCAGATTCATGCCGGTTGTCAGCACATTGACAGATCTCAGTCTTCAATCGCCTGGTTTGCGAGCACGCGCAACCCACGCCGGATAGGGTACGACGAAGAGGGCATCAGCTGGGTCAGGAAGATGGCGGTCATCTCCTCCTTGGGGTCAACCCAAAATACCGTGCTGGCGGCGCCGCCCCAGCCAAATTCGCCGGGCGAGCCCAGAATCTGGGCGGCGGCCGGGTCAAGCAAAACGTGACCACCCAATCCAAAACCGACGCCGTCGTGAGGCGTTTGCGTACGCAGGCCACCGCGGCGCAAATTATAGCGGGCGCCAAGACCCATACCGATGCCTGTCGGCCACGTATCGCTGTACAAGGTATAACCCATGCTGGTCAGATCACCCTTTTGCGGCAAATGATTGCTCGTCATTAATTCAACCGTCTTGCGTCCAAGTATGCGCGCGCCGTCGAGCTCGCCCTTGTTAAGCAGCATCTGGCTGAAGCGCAGATAATCGCTCACGGTGGAGACCAGACCACCGCCGCCGGAGCATAGCTTCGGCTGCTTCAAGAAAGTGCTTTCGCCGGGTTTGTCGATGAGACGGAAGCCGCCGCCATCACGTTCGTAGTTGGCGGCAAAACGGTCGACTTGATCCGGCGAAACGGAAAAGCCGGTATCCGCCATGCCCAGCGGCTGCAGGATCTCTTCGGCGAAAAAGCGATCGAGCGAATGACCCGAGACGACTTCGATCAAATGACCCAGGACATCGGTCGCAACGCTGTAGTTCCAGCGCGTGCCCGGCGAAAACAGCAGAGGCAACTCACTGAGATGGCAGACCAGCCCCGCCAGCGTCATGTCCGGCTTTTCCAACAGCTTGCGCTGACGATACATCTCATCAAGAGGATGCGCATGCATGTGGTTATAGGTCAAGCCGGACGTATGGGTCAGCAAATCGCGGATGGTCATCTCTCGCTCAGCCGGCACGGTCCGGTAGCTCTCGGCATCGCCGGACTCAAAGACTTCAAGCTGCTTAAGTCCGGGAATAAATTCGGACGCCGGATCATCGAGATGAAGCAGGCCGCGCTCGTACAGCATCATGACGGCGACCGAGGTGATCGGCTTGGTCATGGAGTAAATGCGAAAAATCGTGTCTTCTTCGATGGGCAGCGCCGCCTCGACATCGCGCAAGCCGTAGCGATGCAGGTAAGCTGCTTTCCCGCGCCGAGCGATCAGGACGAGATAGCCCGGTATCTTGCCCTCATCGACATAGCGGTTGAAGTGAGCGGCTATCCTGGCGAGACGGACTGCGGACAATCCGACTTCGTTGGGCGCTGTCAATTCGATCATTTTTCGACCTCTCTCCTTTTACGAAAGTATGAAGCCTTCATAGCCGTTGGCGACCACTTCGTTGCACTTTTCCACATAGGGCGGGAAGCCAGGCAAGGGCATGAAAACCCGCGGCTTGCCCGGAATATTGGCGCCCAGATACCAGGAATGGCAGGTCACCTGCAAGGTCTTGCCCGCCACCTCATTAACGTGTGCGACCCAGGCATCCTGGGCGTCCTCGCTCGCCTCAATGGAAGCGTGCTCATGCTTGACTATGTGGTTGATGCAGTCCGTCACCCACTCGACGTGCTGCTCGATGGCCACCATCATATTGGTCAAGACCGAGGGACTGCCCGGCCCGGTAATGGTGAACAGGTTGGGAAATCCAGCCACTTGAAGTCCCAGGTAATTGACCGGACCGGCCGCCCACATATCACGGAGAGGCAGCCCATCCCGCCCCCGGATGTCGATCTTGAGCAGAGCGCCGGTCATAGCGTCGTAACCGGTGGCAAGGACGATGACATCGAGATCATGATGCGCGTCGGCAGTGCGGATGCCATTGGGTGTGATCGCCTCAATAGGCGTGGCGCTAATATCAACAAGATGCACATTGGATCGATTGTAGGTCTCGAAGTAACCGCTATCGAGGACGGGACGCTTGCAATGAATCGTGTAGTCGGGGATTAACATCTCGGCGACTTTGGGGTCCTTCACGATCTTGCTGATTTTGGACCGCACGAAATCCGCCGTCGCCTGGTTGCTGTCGGCATCAATCTGAATGTCATTGAAGCTGCCGTAAAAGGAAAAGCCCCCAAGCTGCCAGCGCGCTTCGAATATGCGCTGGCGTTCTGCTTCCTCCACCGACATGGCGGAGAAATCATTGCCGGGGATATGAGACAGTTGACCTGACGGCTCCAGCCGATTGCGCTCGCGGAAGCCGGCGTAATCGGCTTTGATCTCGGAGACGACGTTTGGATCAACCGGGCGATTGCGCGCCGGCGTAGACCATTGGGCCGAGCGCTGAAATACCGTGAGCTGTTCCGCCTGCTCGGCGATGACCGGAATCGCCTGGACGCCGGATGAGCCAGTGCCGATGATGCCGGCGCGCAGCCCACTGAAGTCAACACCTTCTTCAGGAAAACGCGCGGTGTGATGGATGGGTCCGGCGAAGCTGTCCATCCCATCGATGGCGGGTATGTTGGGCTCCGATATACTGCCCGTGGCCATGATCAGAAACTGCGCGGAAAGCTCAGCCCCGTCATCGGTGCGCACCCGCCAGCGGCTGCTCGCTTCATCGAATTTCGCCGCTTCTACTCGGGCGTTAAATTTGATGTCGGGACGCAAATTAAAGCGATCAGCGACATGGTTGAGATACTCCAGAATCTCAAGCTGGGTCGGATATCGCTCGGGCCACTCCCACTCCTGCTGGAGATCCTCGTCAAAGCTGTAAGAATACTCCAGAGTGTCCGTATCGCAGCGCGCCCCGGGGTACCGATTCCAATACCAGGTGCCGCCCAAATCGGGGGCCATCTCGATGACACGCGTGGTCAGGCCAAGCTCTCGCATGCGATACAGCATGTACATGCCGGAGATTCCGGCTCCGACGATGATGGCATCGAATTTTCCGGTTGTATTCATATCCAAATCCTGTGTGCTAAACGCCGATAAAAGTGAAGGCGCTATCAGCTTTCGAAGCGTCCTTCAGGATCTCCTCGGCGAGAAAGACATCGCGCGACTGATCCTAAACAGATACCACCAGATTGCGCAGGACATTCGTCGAAAGACCGTCTCCTTGATCACGAATCTGACAGCACAAAACCCTCATACCCGTTGGCTGCGACCTCGTTGCATTTTTCTATATAAGGCGGCAAACCCGGCAAGGGCATGAAGACCCGCGGCTTGCCCGGAACGTTGGCGCCCAGGTACCACGAGTTGCAGCTCACCGCCAGCGTTCTGTCAGCCACGTCATTCACATGAGCGACCCAGGCGTCCTGCGCTTCTTCCGTCGCTTCTATGCGCGCGTGATCGCGCTCGACCAGGTAACTGACGCAGTCCGCCACCCATTCAACGTGCTGCTCGATGGTCACCATCATATTGGCCAAAACCGATGGGCTGCCCGGACCGGTGATGGTAAAGAGATTGGGGAAGCCGGGGACGCCAAGCCCCAAATAGTTGACAGGTCCGGCTGCCCACTTTTCTCGCAGGGACAGCCCATTTCGCCCACGGATGTCGATCTTGAGCAGGGCGCCGGTCATGGCGTCAAAGCCGGTGGCAAGGATGATGATGTCAAGATCATAATCGGCGTCGCTTGTCCGAATTCCGCCGGGGGTGATGGCTTGGATTGGGGTGGCGCTGATATCGACCAGCATCACATTGGAGCGATTGAAAGTCTCAAAGTAGCCGCTGTCGATTACGCCGCGTTTACAGCCAAACGTGTGGCTGGGGCAAAGCATCTCGGCGACCGCCGGATCGTTCACAATCTTGCGGATTCTCCCGCGCACAAAATCGGCGGCAGCGTCATTGCTTGCGGGATCGAGCTTGATGTCGTTGAAGCTGTTATAAAAGGAGAGGCCGCCACTTTGCCAGCGCTCGTCGAAGATGCGCCGGCGCTCTGCCTCCCCCACTGACATTGCCGGAAAGTCGTTGGCGGGCGAAGAGGCTCTGTCGCCGCCGGGACGCAGCCGATTGTGGGCGCGGAAGCCGGCGTAATCGGCTTTGATCTCGGCAACTGATGCGGGGTCGACCGGGCGGTTGCGCGCCGGAATAGACCATTGAGCCGAGCGCTGAAACACGGTGAGATGCTTCGCTTGCTCGGCGATCACCGGTATCGCCTGTACGCCGGATGAGCCGGTCCCGACGACGCCTGCGCGCAGCCCGTCGAAGTCAAGGCCTTTATGCGGAAAGCGCGCCGTGTGGATGATGGGTCCGCTGAAAGTCTCCATCCCCTTGATGGCTGGTATATTGGGTTCCGATATGCAGCCCGTCGCCATAATCAGAAACCGGGTGGACAGCTCCGCTCCGTCATCGGTCTTGACCCGCCAACGGCTGCTGGTCTCATCAAAAACCGCTGCGTCAACGCGGGTGTTGAAAGAAATGTCGGGCCGCAAATCAAAGCGATCGGCGACATGATTTAGGTACGCCAGAATCTCCGACTGGGTTGGATATCGCTCGGGCCACTCCCACTCTTGCTGGAGATCCTCGTCAAAGCTGTAGGAATACTCCATCGTGTCCGTATCGCAGCGCGCGCCGGGATAGCGATTCCAAAACCAGGTGCCGCCCACATCGGAAGCCGTCTCGATCACTCGTATTGACAATCCCAATTCGCGCATGCGATACAGCATGTATATGCCGGAGATTCCGGCGCCGATGATGATGACATCGAATTTTCCTGCTGATTTCATGTCCGAATCCTTTGTTCTGTGTCGAGATTTAAGCTCTAATTCATCTCTTGCCCGCCGGCTACGGTAAGCGAAATGCCGGTCACATTGTCGGCGCGCGTTAGATAGAGAGCCGCCTCAGCCATATCTTTTGCAGTTTGTTCACGACCCAATGGCACGAGATCCTGGACCATGGCACTGTAGGTGTCTTCAACCGAATCCGTACCGTACTGGCGCCGTCGGTTCTCTGTTATGGAAAGATGATCAAACCACATCGCTGTATCGACATTGCCGGGGCAAATGGCATTCACTCTGATCGAAGACGCGGCAAGTTCGGCGGCCATGGACTGGGTTAAGCCAATCGCCGCAAACTTTGAGGCGCAATAGGCGCCCATTTCGGTATATCCTCTTTTGCCGGCAACCGAGGCGATGTTGATGATGACCCCGCCATTTTGCATGAGGGAGGGAATGGCAGCTTGCGACATCAAGAAGATGCCCTTGACGTTCACAGCAAAGACTCGGTCCCAATCAGACTCGGCAAAGTCTACAAGGGGGCCCGTCTGAATAATGCCGGCATTGTTCACGATGACATGTATTCCGCCAAATGCCTCAACCGTCTTGTCAACTAGATTTTGACAGGACGCGCGCTCAGAGACATCGACTTCAATCGGTATGCAAGTGCCACTGCTCTCGCTGATTTCTTCTGCGGCTTTTTCCAATTCGGTACGGGCAGCGAGTGAGTATAGCCAATCGGCCCCCGGTTTAGCGGCCAGCGAGCCTAAGTCAGCGACAATCACGTTTGCGCCCTCACGGGCAAATCCTTCGGCGATACCCCGCCCGATTCCGCGGGCAGCGCCAGTGACGATGACCGACTTTCCTTTGATCTGCATGAGCGTCTCCCGACTACGATATGGGCTTGGAATCCTTTGGCTTTCAGACAATCAACAGGCGGTTTGTCAAGAATTGCGACCGACACTTTATCGTCAGTCTACCGACCGCTTGAACAAAGGCTGAACCAATCAGCTCAAATCCAATGCACTGCGCGCCACCTCACCCTTACCCAGGGCGTCGAAGGCCTCATTGACTTCTTCGAGGGGGTAGACGCGGGTCACCAACTCGTCAAGCTTGAGCTTGCCCGCTTTGTATAGGCTGAATATGCGGGCAAAATCCACTCGGGGACGACAAGACCCGTACATCGAGCCGATGACTGTCTTTTCCAAGGCCAACATTTTTGCGTCAAAATCAAGCGGGGTGTTGTCGGGAGCATGGCCGACAAAGACAGTGACGCCTCGTCGGCGGGTACAAAGTATGGCTTGCTTAAACGGCTCAGGCACCAGGCCGATAGCCTCAAAGGCGTAGTGCACGCCCTTGCCATCCGTTAGCTCCTGGATGGCTTCGACCGGATTAACGAGAGCTGAATTGATCGTATGCGTGGCGCCAAACAGCCTGCCCATTTCGAGTTTGTTGTCCAGGATATCGACGGCGATAATCGGCTCCGCGCCGGCAATGGCCGCTCCCTGGATCACGTTTAGCCCAACGCCCCCACAGCCAAAGACAGCCACCGACTTGCCGGGCTGGACATTGGCAGTATTCAGGGCGGCGCCCACCCCGGTCATCACCCCACAGCCGACCAGCGCGGCCTGCGAGAAGGGAATCTCCCGGTCAATCGGGATGGCAACATCTTGGGGAACGATGGTCTCGGTGCTGAAAGTACCCAGCGCATTCATCCGTTTCATCGGGCGCTCACTGTCCGCGAAGAGAGGCTGTCCCCGCCGATCCCAAGGTTCCTCACAAAGATTGGGATAACCCACCTGGCACATCTCGCACAGACCGCAGTTGCGCATCCACGACAGCACCACGTGATCGCCCGCTTTGACACTGTGTACCTGTGGCCCAACTTCCTCGACCACGCCCGCCCCTTCGTGACCCAGAATCACGGGCGGACGGTTGATATCGACCCATTCGCCCTTGATAATATGCCAGTCCGAGTGGCAGACGCCACTGGCCATCAGCCGGACGCGAACTTGATCATCTGCGATGTCGGGCATATCAAAGCGCTCGATCTGCAAGGGCGTGTTGAAGTCGTACAGCACTGCTGCTTTCATGGGCATGCTCCTTGCTCTGCTGTTCTTTCAAGCTTTCCGATTACGATCCATACTTCTTGACCACGTCCGGGTTCAGCTCCAACCCCAACCCCGGCTTGTCAGGATAAGGCGACCACATGCCGTCTACCGGCTCGGGGAACTCGGTGTACACCAGTTTATCAAACTCTTCAGACGCGCCCAAATACTCGACGATGCGCAGATTAGGTGTGGCGCAGGTGACATGGAGATGGATGAGCTGAAAGGCGTGGGGGGCCACCGGCAGATTAAAGGCGTGAGCCAGATTCGCCACCTTGATCCACTCGGTCACGCCGCCGACTCGGCCGATATCCGGCTGCACGATATCAGCCCCGCCTCGGGCGATGAGCTCACGAAAGCCGAATTTGGTGTACTCATGCTCACCTGTCGCGACCGGGATATCTATAGCGGCGGCGACGGCGGCCAAGCCTTCGATATCGTCGGCCAATACCGGCTCCTCGAACCAGCCCACGCGGTAGGGTTCGAAATCGCGGGCCATGCGAATGGCCTGTTTGGCATAGTAGCCGTTGTTGGCATCAATTAGAATCTCAACGTCATCCCCAACCGCCTCGCGCACGGCGGCCAGGCGTTCAATATCCTCTTTTTCACTTTTGCCGAAATCCTTGCCCACCTTCATCTTGCCCGACTTCATGCCGCGTTCGACGTAACCGGTCTGCTCGGCGACCAGTTCGTCCACGCTGAAGTTGGTCCAGCCCCCGCTGCCGTATATGGGCACGGTGTCGGTGTAGGCCCCCAACAATTTGTAGAGCGGCACGTTGAAATACTTTGCTTTTAAGTCCCACAAGGCCGTATCCAGCGCCGAGATGGCCGTAAAGGCAAGGCCCTTCCGGCCCACGCCGCGCACTCGCCAAAACATGTCGTCCCACAGCTTCTCGATGTACAGCGGGTCTTGCCCAATCAAGATTGATTTCAGCGAGTCATTGATGAGCACCTGCGCTGCTCGTCCGCCGCCGCCAACGCCCAGTCCTTCCAATCCTTCATCGGTCAAGATATGAACAAAGCATTGGCCCCGGCCCGGCGTCGGGTGGCGAATGGTCGCATCCTGAATGGTACTCAAATGCGGAATAAAGATATTCGTAGTTTTGACATCTGTGATTTTCATTGGCTGTCCTATATTTCAATTGTAGCCCGGGGAGTGCGATGGGTATTGCTTCGCTCGCTGATTAATCGGAAGCCAGCACCTCAATGATCTGTAACAGTTTGGCATCGCGCCACTTTTTGACCTGCTCCATATCCGCGCCCGCCAACGCCTCTTCCATTTGCGCAACGCAAATTTTCGCCCATTCGAGGTCGTTTTCCGGCGTTCGCGCGGGAGCCTCACGCTCAACGCGCGAGGGAATGTCATCTTCAAGGGCGTGGTTGAGCTTCCCGTCGACCATGGTATCCTGCAAGCCGCCGGGGCTGGTAAACATGCCCACCAAAAAAGGTCCCATCAGCGCCAGTCGCAAACCGGGCCCGGTTCTGAATGCGAGATCGATCTCAGCCGCTGTGGCAACACCATTGCCCACCAACTATTTGGCCTCACGATAAATCACGGCTTGCATTTGGTTCACGATATGTCCGCGGCATTCTTTGCGCGCAACCACCGGCGCCCGGCCCATCCTCGCCATGAAGTCCCGCACGAGTGCTACGGTCTCAGCCGAGGTCGCTTCGCCGGGAACGATCTCCACCAGGGGTACGATATGTGGCGGGTTATACGGGTGCGCCACCACGCAGCGTTCGGGATGCGTCGTCGCCTTTTGAATCTCAGTCATCAGCATGGCGCTGGTGCTGGAAGCGAGTACGACATCCGGACCGGCGAGCCTGTCCAGTTCCCGGTAAATCTCCCGCTTGATCCGATACCGCTCGGGTCCTGACTCCTGCACAAATTCCACATCCTTCACCGCCTGCTCCAGGTCGGTGGTCGTTGTGATGCGGTCGAGGGCAGCCGCAGCGTCTTCTGCAGTCATCGTCCCGGCTTCGACCAGGGTTTCATAGGCATCCCGCAACTCTATATGCGCCCGGCTCAACACGGCTTCAGAGATATCATATATGTTGACCTCAAGGCCATGTTGGGCAAACAAAAGAGCCCAGGAGAACCCGATCGTACCGCCACCTACACAAGCAACACTGCCGATTTCGTCCGCGTTCATAATTCTTAGGTCTCCTATCGGTCATTCTCATCAAAGCAAAGGATGGCACAAAGTCGAGGATTGGACTGCGATCAATGCTGGCGTGGGACAGAGCCGCTACACTTTTGGCTTGTAGCGGTAATCGGGATCCAAGGCTTCCTTGGGACCGAGAGCGTTGCGCAGCGTGCCGATGCCCTCCACCTCCAATTCAACCACATCGCCGGGTCGCAGGTAGCGGGCGGATTGGATACCCCTGGCGATCGCCTCGGGGATGGAACCGCCCCCAACCGTGCCACTGCCCAAGACATCTCCAGGCACAATGCGGCTGTCTTTGGAGGCGCGCTCGACAAAATCGCCCCAGCTGTGATGCGCGGCGCCGCCATCGCCTTCATGCAACCAGACGTCACCGTTGACCCGTACCGTGCACTTGACCTGCAGTCTGCCATCGCGCAGGTAAGGCGCCATTTCGTCGGTGGTGACCAGCCAAGGACCGAGCGAGCTGGCAGAATCCTTGCCTTTGGCGGGACCAAGCCCTACTGCCATTTCATCCATTTGGAGGTCGCGGGCGCTCCAGTCGTTGAAGATGCAGAAGCCGGCGATATAGTCCAGCGCATCGGCCGCCGCGATGTCGCTTCCCGCTCGTCCGATAACACAGCCCAGCTCCATCTCATAATCGAGCCGCTCCGTTGCCGCAGGGAAGGGCACCTGATCTTCGTGCCCGAAGATGCGCAGCGAATTGGAAAAGTAAAAGACGGGCAGGCGATACCAAGCCTCGTGCAGAATGCGCGCACCCTGGCCGGTGGCGTGCTCCTCAAAGCTCATGAAGTCACGCACGGTGGGCGGCTGGAGGACGGGAGCGCGCAGCCTGACCTCGTCCAGCGGTACGCTTGGCGCGCCGCTATCTCTCGCCAAGGCGTCCCTTACGCGGTTAAGTCCCCCGTCGCCGAGTTCAAGCAGAGCGCGCACGTCGCGCAAGGTTTGATCAGCGCCGAGCAGCGCCGTCACGTCGAGCACCAGGTTGTCACTTAGTACGCCGCAGCGCGGTCCGCTTCCGGTATCGTATGTCAGCAGTTTCATTTGACCCCGTTCTTCCTTGGAAGCTTGGTCCCGAAGACCTCGGACCCTATACTCTTCTAATAACAAGATACGCGTAGGGGCGACTCACAGAGTCGCCCCTACAAATGTTAACTCTCAGCTTCGTCGTGTTATCCTCGCGCCCACCTTCCGCGATGGCCTTTTGCAACTATGTGTCCAGTTTCTCAAGCGGTGGATGATCGCCGAAGATCAATTCGGGACCGCCGGACGGCGCCGCCCAGCCCACCGCATTACTGATCACCTGCAGCACCTCGGGCTGATAGTAAATCGGCAGCGTTTCGTGGCCCGGCCGCCAATAGAATACTTTGCCGCGCCCACGGTGATAGCAGCAGCCGCTGCGAAAGATCTCGCCGCCTTGGAACCAACTCACGAACACCAGCGTATCGGGGGCGGGAACGTCAAAGGGCTCACCGTACATTTCGGTTTGCGGGATCTCGAAGTATTCCGGTAAGCCGCGGGCGATGGGATGTCCCTGCTCGATCACCCAAAGGCGTTCCTTCTCGTCCGCCTCGCGCGTCTTTAACATGCACGAGGTGCCCATCAACTTCTTGAAAATCTTTGAATAGTGCGCGGAGTGCAGAACGAGGAGACCCATGCCATGCATGTTCACGCGTTCGTGTACCCGGTCAACGATCTCATCGCTGACTTCGTCGTGTGCGCTGTGTCCCCACCAGGTCAGGACATCGGTCTGGTCCAATACCGCTTCGGTCAGACCATGCTCCGGCTCATCGAGCGTTGCCGTGCGCACCGAAAAGCCCTGCTCGCTTAGGTGATTGGCGATGACGGCATGCATGCCATCAGGGTAGATGCGGTGCACGCCCTCGGTTGCATTTATGGCTTTTTCTTCACTGAACCCGTTGGCTATCATGCGCGACTTCATATCAGCGTGGCGTTGCGGATTCTCTTGGCAAAACTCGTTCCAAACGGTCACACGGATTGGCGCTGACATTTGCTATGCTCCTTGTTCCAAATCATTACCAAATACAGCGTGCACTTCTGCCCGCATTTCATCCACACGGGTCCACAATTCCCGCGTTCGTTGGAAGACGTCTACCGGGTAGCCGCTCTGCAGCATGATGGGACCGTCAAAGCCGTTATCGCGTGCCATGGTCAAGCAGCGCCGAAAATCTTCGCTGATGAGATCCCCGTTTTCGTCGACCTCAGCCCAGGCGTGGATCGAGGTCGCGCGGGGCATCAACTTCTCGAGAGTCTCATATTTGTTGGGACCTCTGGCGTTGCCAAAATCCGCAACCAAGCCATATTCCCGCTCAGAATGCTCAAGAACACCTAGCAGATCGTCGGCCTTCATGTTGAAGCGCCTGTAGTTTTCGGTGGCCGGCCGCAATCCTGATTCGACGGCATAATCAGCAAGCTCGCGGAAGGCTTTCCCGCTCGCGCGAATGGTCTCCGGCGTGGGCTGGCTGTCGCCCGGGACATAGCGCACGCCGGTCGCTCCCAGTTCGACGGCAATATCCATCCAGCGCTTGATATGCTCGATCCCGGCGCCGCGCTCATCGGGATCGGTACTGGCGACTTCGCCCGTATCAATCAGCACCTGAAAAATCTCCACCTTCGCTTCTTCGAAGGCGGAACGCAACGCCTCCAGATAGCTGCGCTCGATGCTGGGGAGGTGATAAACGCTGAGATCGAAGCTGTGGAATCCACGCGAGGCGGCCGCAGCCGGTGCATCGAGCAGATCGATCGTAGCCGGCTCGACGGGAGACCCGACCTGTTGGCCAGTGTCGGCGTCCATTTCATAGAGTGGACTCCCCAAGGCCTTTGCTAAAGTTACAGTTGATACCGCTGCGCAAACCATAAGTCACCTCTCTCTTTGGCATAATTGTGTTCTTGGGCGACCCAAGGGTCGCCCCTACAAATTCTTGACGTGAGCAATTTGGGCGGACGACCTGCTGTGTCTACGCGCAGCACAGTGTCGCCCCTGCATTGTTGTCTTGTTTACGATCAGGCGCGTCCAATCGGCTGTTCTCAGGCCTGGAAATCGTCGCCGAATACGGCCTGCACTTCCCCTCGCAATTCCTCGACAGCGCCCGACAGTTCCCGCGTGTCTCGGTAGAGTTGATAGGGGTGTCCGCCCAAGAGCATGACCGGACCGTCAAAGCCGTTTTCGCGCGCCATATTCAGGCAATATTTGGAATCCTCGATATTGAGCGTCCCATGTTCGTCGACCATGACCCATTGGTGAATGGCGGTCGCCCTTGGCACTAACTTCTCCAAAATAGCGTATTTGTTGGGACCCTCGGCGTTGCCGAAATCGGCGACCAGGCCATAGTCGCGCTCCGAAAGATCGAGAACCTGCAAGAGATCGTCGGCCTCATTGTTGAAGACCTTATAGTTTTCGGTGGCTGGCTCCACCCCGCATTGGACACAATAATCGTACAGCTCGCGGAAAGCTTCACCGCTATTGCTGATGGACTCCGGCGTGGGTTTAGTGTCGCCCGGTACATAGCGGACGCCGCTTGATCCCAGCTCGGCGGCAATCTCCATCCAGCGTTTGGTCAGCGCGATGCTGGCGCTGCGCTCATCGGGATCAGGACTGGCGACCTCACCGATATCGATCAGCAGTTGATACAGCTCCACATTGGACGATTCGAAGGCGGACCGCAATTCGGCCAGATAGCCCGGCTCGATATTGGAGATATGCTGAATGCAGAGATCGACACAGTTGATCCCAAGCGCGGCGACCTCGGCCGGGAAATCCATCAGATCGAGGGTCGGCGTCTGGCGAAAGGACCCGGAGACGCTTTTGCCGCCAGCGTCCAGTTCATACCATGGATCCCCCAGGGCATCCGGCAGATGCAACGAAAAACTAGATAATCCTGCACGTACCATTAGATTTCTCCCTCTCCATTAAGGTAATCACTCTAAAAACGTATGCCAAACTTTACCACTTCCGCCGGCTTTTTCACAACCAGGTCCCAGACCGCAGGTCCTTCGTCCAGCGAAACCAGGGGCTGGATCAAGCCGGGGGCGGTCAGCACGCCCTGGCGCATCATGCTGATAATCGCGTCGTAGGCGCGATATTCATCCCAGCGCGAATGGTCGCGCGGTTTATGGCCCAAATAACAGCCGTGCGGCACAATCACCGTCAGGCGATTGCGGTGGAACTCGCGTCCCAGCCACAGGTCGCGCCCTTCGCCCTGGTAGACGCCGGAAGCGCAGATCGTCCCTTCCATCCGCGTCGCCCGAATCGCGCTCTGCAAGCCCGCATATGTCGCGCTCAACTCAATCGCCACATCGACCCCGGGTCCGCCGGTCAGCTTGTGAATCTCCAGCGCGGCATCCAGCTCGAAGGGATCAAGGACGTGGTGCGCGCCATAGTCGAGAGCCAATTGCCGGCGCTTCGGCAGCGGATCGACGGCGAAGATCTGTTCCGCGCCACTTAAGGCAGCCATGCGCACTGTCAGCAGGCCTATCGCGCCCAGCCCGATAACGGCGACCGTGTCGGCAAAGCGGAGCTGGGATTCGCGGATGCAGTGGAAGGAAACGAAGGCGGGCTCGAAACACAGCGCGTTCAGTGGATCAATATCGCCCAGATGCCAGATACAGCCATCCAGCCAAAGCGGCGGGCCGTCCCAGGGCAGCTTTCGTCGGGTAGTGATAATGTTGGTCTCGCTGACATCCAGGAAGCTGATGATCCTATGCCCGATTTGCCAGTCCGAGACATCCGCGCCGACCTCGATGATGCTACCGACGCCGCTGGTTCCGACCGGCGCGCCGGCGAGCAGATTCTCCGCCGCAGGTTCGTCAGTCGGGATAAAGAGACGCATCTCGTCATCCCAACGTTGTCCTTGATCGTTGCGACTATCCATAATCGCAAGGGGCGTGCCGTGCTTGCCCGAAGCATATTCGGTCTGAATGCGCACCTCATGCGGCGCCAGCGGCCGCTCTTCATAGTCGACCACTTCTATTTGATGTCCGCCGGTGAAGGCCAATTTGCGCGGCATCGCACTCCCTCTAGGTGTCTATTGTTCCGCTGCCGCCCAGCGTACGGCGTTGGCGATGACCTGCTGGACTTCGGCCTGATGGTAGATCGGGTAAGTTTCGTGCCCGGGCCGGAAGAAGAAGACTTTACCCCGTCCGCGCTGGAAACAGCAGCCGCTGCGGCAGACTTCACCTCCAACAAATGAACTGATGAAGACAATCGTATCGGGAGTCGGGATGTCAAAGGGTTCGGCATACATTTCTGTTTGTGGAATAGAAAAGGACTTGCCCAAGCCGCTGGCGATGGGGTGCGCCGGCTCGACCACCCAGAGCCGTTCCGGCGCGCCATTCACATTGGGCGTCACACTGCAGGAGGTACCCATCAGCTTCTTGAAGATTTTGGAACCGGCGCCCCAGTGCAGCGCGATGAAGCCCATGCCGCCGTCCACGATGCGCTGGTAGGCGCGCTCAGCAATCGCATCCTCGACCTTGTCGTGGACCATGTGTCCCCACCAGATCAGCACATCGGTCTGGTCCAGCACTGTATGGGTCAAGCCATGCTCGGGTTCATCAAGCGTCGCGGTGTGTACGGAGAAGCCCTGCTCGCGCAAGGGGGCGGCAATCGCGGCATGTATGCCCACAGGGTAAATCTTCTGGACGCCCTCGGTTTCTTCGATCGCGCTTGCTTCGCTATAGCCGTGGCTCATCCAGGAGCGTTGCACAGTATCCCAATGGACGGGGTTCTCGTGCCAGAATTCGTTCCAGACGGTCACGCGAATCGGTGCGGTCATCGGTTATTCTGCTCCTAAGCTATCATCACCGAATACGGCGAGGACTTCCGCCCGCATTTCTTCGACGCCAGACCAGAGATCGGGCACCCAACCATAGTTATCCATCGTGTAGGTGCCGTGCAACATGATGGGTCCGTCGAAGCCGCTATCACGAGCTATTGTCAAGCATTGACGAAACTCCTCATTGTCAGGCGTGCCGTCTTCATTGGGCAGCGCCCAGGCGTGCATCGAGGTCGCGCCCGGCAGCAGCTTGGCCAAGTTATCATATTTTTCCGGACCTTTGGGGTTGCCGGTATCGGCTATCCATCCATAGTCGCGCTGAGAAAGCTCGACAAGCTGCAGCAGATCTTCCGCCTCATTGGTGAAGATTCTGTAGTTTTCGGTGGCGGGCTTCAGCCCAGATCCGACGGCAAAATCGAATAGATCGCGGAAGGCCGCGGCACAAGAGCGAATGGTCTCCGGACTGGGTTCGCTGTCGCCGGGAACATAACGCACGCCGCTCGCTCCCAACTCCACCGCTACCTCCATCCAGAACTTGGTGTGATCAATGCCGGCATTCCGCTCTTCTGGATCGGGACTGCCAACTTCACCGGTATCAATGAGCAGCTGGAAGATTTCCACCTTCGCGTCTTCGAAGGCGGCGCGCAGCTCCGCCAGATAACTGCGGTCTGTGCTGGGCAGATGCAAGATGGTGAGATCGTAACAGTCATAACCATGCGCGGCGATCTCGGCCGGCAACTCCAGCAGCGTGTGGCTGGGCGTCTTGACCACCCAACCATCCGGCCTTGTTGAGTCGATGGCTGGCGCTTGGACCATTTTTGAGCTTGCGTCGTCCAATAAATAAGTCACAAAACCCAAAAGCGTATTGAGGGTTACCGAAGATAATGCTGGACTCACCATTATTAGTCTCCATTTCCAAAATTAGCTGTATCAGAAGCGCACTCCGTATTTGACCACTTCAGCCGGGTTGTGCTTGATCTGTTCGAAGACATCCGGGAAGTCCTCAATAGAGACGAGCGGGTCGATGAGCCCGGGGACGGTCAGTTGGTCTTGCTTCATCTTGCTTACGATCGTGTCGAAGATACGGAACTGGTCCCACAAGGGGTAGTCGGCCGGTTTGTACTCCATCGCGCCGTTGCCTTGCGGGACGATCATCTTCAGGCTATTGGCTAGAAACTCTCGGCCCAGCCACAATTCCGCGGCGTTGCCCGAAATAGCGCCGGCTTGGCAGACCGTTCCGCCGAAGCGCGCCGCTCGAATCGCCGTATGCAGGGCGCCATAATGCCCACTGATCTCAATCGCCACATCGACGCCGGCGCCGCCGGTTAACTCTTTGATCGCCAGCGCTGCATCCACCGCAAAAGGATCAATGACATGATGCGCCCCGTAATCCTGCGCTAGCTGCCTGCGCTTGGGCAGCGGATCGACGGCGAAAATCAAGTCCGCGCCGCTCAGCGCGGCCACTTTGACAGTCAGCAGACCGATTGCGCCCAGCCCGACGACGGCGACCGCATCGCCAAAGCGGACCTTGGATTCGCGCACGCTATTCATCGCCACATAAGCCGGCTCGAAGCATAAAGCCAGCAGCGGATCGAGATCGCCCAATTCCCAGATCAGCCAGGGCGATGGCTCGGCAAAGCCGGGCCAGATAAAGTCTGCCGGACGATCGACGGTGACGATATTCGTCTCGCTCACATCCATGAAGCCGAATACCCGATCGCCGACATGCCAGTCGCGGACGTCCGCGCCCACCTCGATGATTTCGCCGACTGCGCTGGTGCCGACCTGACTGCGGGGAACGGGGTCTGGATCCTGCTCATCAGTAAAGAGATAGAGACGATTGGCGGCATCCCAACGCTGCCCCTGTCGGTTGCGGCCATCCATCAAGTGCATGGTCGTCCCGTGTTTGCCTGAGGCGTATTCGGTCTGAATGCGCACCTCATTCGACGCCAAAGGACGGTCAACGTATTCGAGCAGGGCTGCCTCGTGTTTGTCGTTGAAAACGGCTCTTATTGGCATTCTGTCTCCTCAAAGCAAATCGCGGGCGACTCACAGGGTTGCGTAGTCACTATCCGTCAGTCGCCCCTTCAGACATCGTTTATTGTTCTCCGACCGCGCTTTCCCAGCAGCGCCGCAGATACTCGACGCAGGCGCGCATGTTCTCCAGCGGATCGCCGGGCGTCGGCATGCATTCCAGCGCCAGCCAGCCGTCAAACTCGATTTCCCACAAAGCGCGGAAGGCACTGACAAAGTCGCTGTGCCCATGCCCGGGCAGCCAACGCTGACTATCCGCCAAGTGCACATGCCCTAGATGCGGCGCGACCGCTCGCAGAGAAGCGGGAATATCGGCTTCTTCGATGTTCATGTGAAACATGTCAGCCATGAGTTGGATGCGCGGATGATCGGCGGCGCGACACAAATCAGCCGCTTTACCCACCGTGTTCAGATAATAAGCCTCATAGCGATTCAGCGGCTCGAGGAAGACTGATGCCTCTCCATCCTTGTGCCGCTCGACGACCTCGCCCAGCATGGCTAAGAGCAGTTGCGTGATCAGCGTATCTTCATCGGCAAATGGCGACAGATCATGCAGTCGCTGTGGCGACAGCTCGGGCATAAACTTCGGCGAGAAGATCGGCACCGAGATGACACCGCGCGCGCCGATTTCGTCAGCGAACTCCAGCGTGCGGATCACGTCCGCCAGCCGATTCTCGCGCTCAACCGGGTCGGGATGGATGATCGGTCCCGCATATGTTCCGCAGATGCTGCCCACGGGCAAACCGCTGGCGACCATCGCTTTGTCGATTTCGCTGTGCAGCTCGTACACCCGTGCCGTCCGGCCAAAGGCCAGCTCAATGCCATCAAGGCCGCATTCAGCTGCGCGTTGGAAGCGCTCGGAGAGATCAGCCCCCGGCAGCAGAGTTTGATGCGCTGACAATTTCATGGCTTTTATCCCTGCACCGCGCCGGCCGTGAGACCCTGGATGAACTGGCGTTGAAAGACCAGATATACTGCCATAATCGGCAGCATGACGATGAGAGTGCCGGCCATGGACATGCTGTAATCGACGCCATATTTGGTGGTGAAGAACATCATGCCGGTCATGACGGGTCGCAGCTTGTCCGACTGCAGGTATAAGAGCGGCAGCAGGAAGGCGTTCCAGGAGCCCATGAAGTTGAAGACGACCAGGACGGCAACGGCGGGACCCGCCAACGGCAGCATCACGCGGCGGAAGACGCCGAAATCGTTGCAGCCGTCGATCTTGGCCGCGTCGGTCAAATCATAGGGCAGGCCCGAGAAAAAGGCGCGCATGAAGAAGATGCCAAAGGGCAGGGATATGGCAGTCTGCGGCAGGATCATCGCCCAATAGGTCCGCAACACGCCGATATCGCGCAAGATATAAAAGAGCGGGATCATGATCGCCGTGAAGGGCACCATCAGCCCGACCAAGAAGAAATAAAAGATGAGCATTCTGCCCGGCATTCGCAGGCGCGCCAAGCCGTAGCCGGCCAGGCAAGACAGGCTGACCACCATAAGAACAATCGGCACTGTCACAATCACGCTGTTGATGAAGTAGCGGCCGAACTTGCCTTGGTTCCAGGCCGTTGCGATATTTTCGAAGCGCCAGTTCGGTGGCAGTCCCAGCGGGTCTTGGGCGATCTCTAAGTTCGTCTTCAGCGCGGTGAAGATCACCCACATGAAAGGCACAAGCACATAGAGCGCGAAGAGGATCAGCATGCCGTACTGGGCTCCTCTGGCGATCCAGAATCCCGCAGGCCGGCGCGGGCGGATTGTCATTGCGTTCGCCATGACGCTAATCTCCCCCACGTTCGCGTATGGAGATGAAGATGAAAGACACGACCAGCGACACCATACCCATCACGATCGCCAGCGTCGAGCCATAACCAACATAACTCTCGCGGAAGGCGGTGACGTAAGTGAAGGTGCCGATGACGTGAGTCGCCCGGGCAGGACCGCCGCGAGTGGTGATCCAGACGATGTCGAAGACGTTGACACCCAGAATCAGTGTGAAAGCGGTGATCATCGTCAGCACATGCCGCAAACCGGGAATGATGACATACCACAGTCGCTGCCAGCCATTGGCGCCATCGACCAGCGCCGCGTCGATCTGCTCCATGTCGATGTTCTGTAGGCCCGCCATGATGATGACAAAGCAGAAGCCAAAATAGCCCCAAACCCCAGCGAAGATCAAAGCCGGCAGCGCCACATAGGGGTCGCCCATCCAGCCTTTCGCCAGGAAGTCCAGCCCAAGCGCCTTGAGCGTCACATTGATGGGACCGAAGCGCGGGTTGTACATCCACTTCCAGATGATGCCGACCGCCACCGGCGCCAGCACCACCGGCATGAAATATACGGTGCGGAAGAAGACCATGCCGCGCACGCCACGCCAGAGCAGCACGCCCAAAAACAAGCCGATGGCCACCGGCGTCACTGTGCCCAGGATGATCCAGATAAAATTGTGGCTCAGCGCGCTCCACAGCCGCGAATCGCCCGCCAGCTCCTGATAGTTCAGGAGACCGACGAACTGCTTGACCGGCTTCGCCCCATCCCATTTGGTGAGGCTGAGGTAGATGGTGCCGAAGAAGGGATAGACGACGAAAAAGACGTATATCGCCAGCGCCGGGATGACAAAGGCGTAGGCGGTCGCGTAATCGCGCAGCTTCCTGTTGGCGAAGAATTGGCGAATGGTGTTGATCATTCGGCGTCCTTGATGACCCTTAGTCTTGCGATGCGGGCGACACAAGCGTCGCCCCTACACTTACCAATCAATAACGACAGCTGTAGGGGCGGTCCTTGGATCGCCCGCTCCTTGTCTAACCCCACCCCCGGCCCCCTCCCGAAGGTCTGTGTCTACGCGACCCAATGCATTGGAGAGGGGGAGTTTGGCTACCGTGTTAGCAGCTTCCCCCCAATGCTTTGGGGGGATTGAGGGGGGTAGAAGTCAGCTACGGCGTGATATCCGCGTGTCTGCCTTCCTCGACCGCTTTCTGCATCTCGACATCCAACTGTTCGGCAAATTCCTGTGCCGTCATCCTGCCTGCTGGTATCTCGCCCGCATTTTCAAAGGCAAAGGTGTTCCAATTGGCCGGGGTCAACACATCGAGATGGTATGCCACATCGCCGGTCCAGGTTGACACCAGGTTGACGAAATCTCGGTAGACCGGACGCATCTCGTACGGGCTGTAGTCGACGCCTGCTAGAGCCGGGAGTATACCGGCGTCGAGCCAGAATTGGGTGTTTTCCTCAGATACCAGATAATCCAGGAAGCGGATGGCCTCCACCGGATGTTCGGTGTCAGCTGCGATTGTCCAGATGGAGCCCATCAGGTGAATCATCCCCTGCGGTCGGCCTTCGATGGGCGGCAAGATCATGAAGCCGAACTCATCGGTGACCTCGTCAGTGAAGAAGCCCATGGCCCAGGTGCTCATCAGCATCAGTGGCGATTCGCCGGCGTAATGCATGTTGTTGCCATCGAGGAAGCCGATGGCGTAAGCGTCATCGTGATAACAGCCGGCGTCAACCATATCGGTAGTGACAAGTTCAATCGAGGCCACGACTTCCGGATCGCTAAAGGGATGCTCGCCGGAAATCATCGCCGCTACCGTCTCGGACGGCACATAATTGGCCAGGATGTTGTACCAATTGTGCACCAGCGAGAAGGCGTGCGGATTCCCCCAGCCTAACGCCATCGGGCCCTCATAACCGCGCTCGCGCAATGTGCCGCACAATTCGAGCAGCTCGGCAAAGGTCGCCGGCAGCTCCAGTTCTTCCTCGGCGAAGATGCGCTTGTTCCAGTACAAGCCCTGCGCCTCGAGCTCATGACCGATGGCATAGACCTGACCGTCGTAGGTATTCCAGGTGCGGGAAATCGAGACGAGGCGCTCATCCCAGTTGTTGGCCGCATAGGCTTCATCAAGCGGCAGCAGCAAACCGGCGTTGGCCAGGATGCCGGCGTTAGCCGGACCGGTGTCGTAGCGGAAGATGTCCGGACCTTCGCCCGCCTCCAAAGACGGCTTGGCAATGTCACGCATGACGTCCCAGTTAAGGTTCTCAATCACGATATCAATACCCGGATTCGCCTCTTCAAAATTGGCGGCGATCTGTTCCATCCCCGCCATGTTGGCTTCGTTGCCGGCTTCATCCCACACGAGGATTTGCACCGGATCCTGGGCGTAGGCGCTGCCCAAGAGGGTGAACACCAGCACAAGGGCAAGAAGCCGCAATACTGTTTTGTGATTCATCTTTGTTCTCCTTAAAGAATGGATTTATACCGAGCTTTCGAAAATGCACTCAGCTGCCAAAGAATTGTAACCCATTGCGCCCCCCCCCCGCAACAACTGAATCAATTCCCGCGGACAATTTGCTGTGTTTTCGGGCGACCGACCTGCAGTGTCTACGCGCAGAGATTGGTCGCCCCTACGGTTTCCAACATAAATGGTATTTGTAGGGGCGACATCTGACATCGCTGGCTGTGGGCGACACAAGTGTCGCCCCTGTACACGCTAACCCAAGCTACGGCGTAAGATCCACGTATCTGCCGTCGGCGATGGCTTTCTGCGACTCCGCTTCCAAGCGGTCGGCAGCGTCCTGTGCCGTCATCCTGCCCGCCATTACGTCGGGGAATGTTTCCTTCATCGCGAGATAGATATTTGACGGTATCACGACATCGAGATGGTAGCCTATATCTCCGTCCCAAGTTGCAACCAGGTTGGTGAAGTCCCGGTATACGGGCCGAATATCCAATCCGCTATAGTCGACACCGGCCAGAGCGGGCAGCAACTTGGCGCCCTCGACCCAGAGCGGAATCACGTCCTCGGACACGAGGTAATCCAGGAACTTGATAGCCTCCTCAGGGTGTTCGGTGTCAGCCGGGATGAACCAGCCGGAGCCCATCAACCGAATCATCGCCTGCGGCCTGTCTTCGATGGGCGGCAAGATCATGAAGCCGAACTCGTCCGGGAGTTCGTCGGTGAAGAATTGCATCGGCCAGGTACTGTGGATAGTCATAGGCGCTTGCGCCGTGAGGAAGTCATCCAAGGAGCTCAGGAAGTCGATTGCATAAGCATCCTCGCCGAAGCAGCCGATCACCAGTAGCCAGGCGGCGATCAGATAATGCAGCTTTTCCCGAAGAAACCAGATGACAGGTGACAACAGCAGCAAAAGCATGCCGGGAACGGCGCCGTAAATCGGATTGGGAAAGGTCACTGCGACCAGGTAAAGACTGAAAGCTGCCAGCAATAAGCCAGTGATAGACCACCAAATGGTGCTGCTTTTCAATTCTTCAATCTCTGCCCGGAGTCCGTCAACTCTCGTAGTTATTTCAACCATTGATCATGCTCCTCTTACCACTGAGGTTCATTGTCAAGCGTCGAGGGGCCAGGTCAGCGTTTCGCCTGACATGCCTTGCTCATTGGGCAAGCCTGTGCTTGAGAAGGTAGTGATAGGATACCTATGGCAGCCGAAAAGGTCGAATCAGTCCGCTTAATGCGGTGGCGGGGTCGTGAGTTGTGCTTGTCCAATTCGCGCTTCTTCAGGACCAAGGGTTGCTTCTACAGCGTATTTTATAAGCGCCGATCTGTGATCTTTCGCTGCTGCTCTGACCTAGTATCGATCGACGATACTGTTCGGCGAGGTGACGCCGCCTGCGGGAGTTCAGCCGCCGCCACTTCATGAGTTGGTCAAACTGGATTGGCGCGCAAGACGGCGCGTACCCGGTCTTCAGATCGGCTGCCAAGCGTCAGTTATAGGTTGATCGCCGGTACTGTGTAGGCGACATGCCAATCACCTTGCGAAATGCGCGCGAAAAATAGTAGGGATCTCTGTAGCCCAACTCCATGCCAATCTGACTGATACTGTCCTGCCGAAAGGCGAGCAGCATGCAGGCTTGCTGCATTTTGAGCTGGATGAAATAGTCCATTGGCGAATGGCCGGTTTGTTCTTTAAACAGTCGAAGAAAATGGGATTTTGACAATCCTGAATGCTGGACCATGTCTTGCAGAGACAGCTGCTCGCTCATATGGTCATGCAGGTAGGAAAGCGTGTTGTCGATGCTGCGGAAGCGGCTGCTGCGAAGTAAGGGCGAGAAGGCGCGGTTGTTGAAAAACAGATGCCCCAGCAGATGATGCAGCGTTTGCGAGGCGTAAATCATGCGCGGCAACAGGAAGTTAGCCACGAAGCTATCCCGACAAGCGGCGAAGAGCGCCTCCAAAGACGCTTTCATATCGACGTCAATCGATAAGGTATGAACGCCTTTTTTCAGTTGATTAATGTAGTAGTCACCGGATGTGCCCACAAAATGCACCCAATGTATTGACCAGGGATCGTCGTTCACCGCCCCGTAAATGTGAGCTTGCTGTTTCGGTATGATGAGCGCCTGACTGGCAGCCACTCTGTGTCTGACACCGTCAATCTCACACCAGCCGCTGCCTTCTGCGCAATAAATCAGAATATGTTCAGGGGCGCCCGCCGGCCGTTCGCGATAGTGAAAGCGCGCTGATGGAAACCAGCCAATGTCAGTTGGCGTCAGCGGGCTGACCAACGGATGCGATCGGGCCTTATCCAGGACGGGGCGCGGCACCACATACATGATTTCGCCCGGGAAGCCATCCTTCAATCGTAACGGTTGCATAGGCGGAATTCCCCTGCACTTTGAAGTTCACGAATGACACAACTAGTTTATCACATTATGAGAATATAGTCCAGCAACCGCGCTTATATTCTATTGCGGCGCGGCGACACAACGTGCTAGGCTTTCTGCAATATAAATGTGGATTCTCTCTTTTTCGGAGCCAGGCTTTGTTAGACGATAGTTCTGCTGTCCTCGTTCGTGTCGAAGACACGATTATCCCCACTTATGCCGCCGGTATACCCGAGAAGAACCCCATGTTCTTGGAAAACCGGGTGTATCAGGGCAGCAGCGGCGTTATCTATCCGCATCCCATCGTTGAACGAGTCGCCGACACCAAGTCGGAGGTGACTTACACGGCGATCTTCCTTGAGAATGAATTTCTTGAAATTATGCTGTTGCCGGAGCTCGGCGGCCGCGTGCAGATGGCGCGCGACAAGACCAATGACTTTCACTTTGTCTACCACAATCGCGTGATAAAGCCGGCGCTTGTCGGTTTGGCCGGCCCCTGGATATCCGGCGGCATCGAGTTCAACTGGCCGCAGCATCATCGACCGAGCACCTTCCAGCCCCTCGATTATCGCATTGACGAAAACACAGATGGCAGCAAGACCGTTTGGTTTAGCGAGATCGAGCGCATGTTCCGGACCAAGGGCATGGTTGGCTTCACGCTGTATCCGGGTCGCGCCTGTCTCGAACTCGACGTCCAGCTCTACAATCGGACGCCTTTTCCGCAAACATTCCTCTGGTGGGCCAATCCAGCCGTCCACGTCAATGACGACTATCAGTCCGTTTTCCCGCCCGATGTGAAAGCGGTGATGGATCACGGAAAACGTGATGTTTCCAGTTTCCCCATCGCCACGGGCATCTACTACAAACATGACTATTCGCCGGGTACCGATATCTCCCGCTACAAAAACATACCGGTGCCAACCTCGTATATGGCTGATCACTCGGATTATGACTTTCTCGGCAGTTACGATCACGGTCGGCGCGCCGGCATGATGCATGTGGCCAACCACCGTCTGGTGCCGGGCAAAAAGCAATGGACCTGGGGCAAGGGCGATTTTGGCCGGGCTTGGGATCGTCAGTTGACCGATGAAGACGGACCGTACATTGAGCTGATGTGTGGCGCCTTCACCGACAATCAACCGGATTTCAGTTGGATGCATCCCGGCGAAGAGAAGCGCTTTCAACAGACCTTCATGCCCTACAAAGAGATCGGTCCCGCCAAGAATGCCAGCAAAGACGCGTTCATCAACCTCGAAGTAGACGGCGACAGCGCGACGATCGGCGTATATCTCACATCGCGCCGAGATGTGACGGTGAAGCTGGCAACGCAAGACGCCGTGCTGTTCGAATGTCGGGCGACGCTTTCGCCCACGCGAACACTATGCGAGACGGTCCTTCTTCCAGCCGGCGTCCCAGCGCATCAACTCACGCTGAGTGTTATTGCCGGCGACGACGTACTGATCAGCTATTCACCGGAACGAGATACTGAGGTAGCGGTTCCAGCGCCTGCGACTGAGACGCCGCCACCGGCTGACATCGCCTCCAACGACGAGCTGTATCTGAATGGGCTGCATTTGGAGCAGTATCGCCACGCCACCTACCAGCCGGAACCGTACTATCTCGAAGCGCTGCGGCGCGATCCCTCTGATAGCCGCTGTAACAGTGCCATGGGGCTGCTGCTTTTGCGCCGCGGGAAATACGCCGAGGCCGAGGCCTACTTCAGGGCCGCTACCGCCAGCTTGATACGGCGAAATCCTAACCCCTACGATGGCGAAGCCTTCTACAACCTGGGGCTCTCGCTCAAGTTCCAGGAGAAATTCGAAGAAGCGTACAACGCCTTTTATAAGGCGACCTGGAATGCCGCTTGCGCAAGCGCCGCCTACTTTGAGTTGGCGCGCCTGGATTGCCGCCGCAGACGCTATGCCGATGCGCTGGATTTAACGGAACGGTCGCTGGTCTCGAACTGGCGTCATCACCGCGCTCGTCATCTCAAAATCGCTTTGTTGCGCAATATGGGCCGTGCTGAAGTGGCATTGGATGAAGCCGACTACAGTTTGCGGCTCGATCGGGTCGACATCGGCGCTGTTTACGAACGTCGTCTCCTCGCGGCTGACCCCAGCTATCGCATGCTGCTGCGGCGGAACGCGCACAGCGCCATCGAACTCGCTTTGGACTATGCGCATGCCGGACTATTCGAAGAGGCGATTGATCTGTTGAAAGAGTCGCCGGCGGACGATCCGATGGTGAAGGTCTATCTGGGCTGGTGCTACGATCAGATTGGCGACGAAGAGGGCGCGGTTTCCGCATTTGAAGCAGCGGCGCGGATGTCGCCGGATTATTGTTTCCCCAACCGCATCGAATGCATCGCAGCGCTGGAAGCGGCGATGAGACTGAACCCGGACGACGCCCGGGCGCCTTACTATCTGGGCAACTTCTGGTATGCGCGCCGCCGCTATGATGAAGCGATCGACAACTGGGAACGGGCGCTGGAACTGGATGATGGCAACCCGACCGCCCATCGCAACCTTGGCTTGGCGCTCAGGAACAAGCGTGGCGATAGCGAGCGTGCTCTGCATCACTACGAGCGCGCCTTCGCGCTGGACGAATCGGACGCCCGCATCCTCTTTGAGCTGGATCAACTCTCCCTCAAGACCGGGGTAGCGCCGGCGGAACGACTGGCATTCCTGCAGGGGCATCAAGACTGCGTCGACCGCCGCGACGATCTGACCATCGAGGTGGCGACGCTGTACAATCTTTTGGGACGTCCAGAAGCAGCGCTGAATATCATCATGAGCCGCGTCTTCCATCCCTGGGAAGGCGGCGAGGGGGTGGTCACCGGGCAATACGTCACCAGCCTCATACAGCTGGCGCGCGGGCACATGCGACGGGGTGAATACGACCTCGCCATCGTCTGTCTGACACGGGCCCGCAGTTATCCGCATGATCTGGGCGAAGGCAAGTTGCTAACCGTACCGGAAAACGATGTCTTCTATTGCCTGGGACTGGCTTACGAACTTCGCGGCGACATGACGACCGCCCGGCAGTATTACGAGGACGCCGCCAAAGGTTCATTTGAGCCGGCGTCGCCCAAGTACTATAACGATCAGCCGCCCGAAAGCATCTATTACCAAGGCCTGGCGCTAGAAAAACTGGGCCGGCGCGAACTGGCGCGATCCATATTCCAGCGCCTGGTGGCATACGGAGAAGGGCATCTCAATGACGAGGTCACGATGGATTATTTCGCAGTCTCATTGCCGAATTTCCTCGTCTTCGAGGACGATCTTTCGCTGCGCAATCACATCCACTGCCTGTATCTGATCGCCCTTGGGCATTTGGGCTTGTGTGATCATCAGAGGGCTGAGCGCTATTTCGACGACATCTTGGCGCGCGATCCCAATCACCTGGGCGCGACCTTGCATCGGCAAATCGATGCGGCGCAATTTGCCGTAGATTTGGGAAACTGAAACGGAAGGGGGTACTATTGGAGGTATTCAAATTACGTAAGGTCAGCTTCGCGCTTTTCGTGAGGGGGCGCCGGATGCGCACCTGCGCGGCTGACCGCCAATTGCTGTTCGATTTGCGATTAGCAAGTTTTAGTCATAAGGAGAGAACAATGACTAAGCGTTCGTTTTACAAGATTGTACTTTTCACCTTGTTCGTGCTGCTGATACTGCCGGGTGCGGCGCTGGCGCAAGACTCCACGCCAGTGACGCTGATGCACGGCTGGACCGGCGCCGACAATACCGAGATGCTCAACACCGTCTTCGACCGCTTCAATATGGATAACGAAGGCGGCCTCGTCATCGAGCCGACCGCCCTGCAATGGGACGATCTGTTCACTCAGCTAACGCTCACCGCCGCCGCCGGCAACCCGCCCGATGTGGTGATGTTCCATAACACGGAGGTGACCGAGTTCGTCAGAAAAGGCGTCCTGCTGCCGGTTGATAATCTGATGGCGGCGGTCGGCATCGACCTCACCGGCGTGCCGCAGAACATCATCGAGCTGAGTCAAATCGATGGCGAGTTCTACTGCCTGCCGGGCGACCTGCATCCGATGAACCTGTATTACAACGTCGACCTGGTCGAAGCAGCCGGCTTGGATCCGGACAGCCCGCCCACCACCGGCGAGGAATTCCTGGCTTGGGCGGAAGCGATGACGCTAACCGATGACGACGGCGTGGTGACGCAGTACGGCCTCGACATGCCGTATGGCGGCGGCTTGGGCCGCTGGTTCTTCCACACGTTGCTCTACCAATTTGGCGGCGACTACCTGGGCGAGGACGGCCTTTCGGTGGTCAATAGCGAAGCGGGCCAAAGGGCGCTGCAGTGGCTGGTGGATGCGCACGCAACCGGTTGGACGACCAGAGGCACGGGTTACGGCGACATCAGCGCTTTTGATGCCGGGCGCGGCGGCATGATCTTGGTTGGACCATGGATGGTCAATTCATACATCACGCGCGGCATGAACATTGGCACAGCCGTGATGCCAACGATGGGCGATATCCCGGCCACCTGGACCAATACCCACTGCCTGGCTTTGACGGTGCAAGACAGCGACGCCAACTACCTCAATTCCATGAAGGTGGTGAAGTGGTTCCTGGAGAACTACGCCGAGCCGGGAATTAAAGTCGGCATCGTGCCGGTGTTGCCGGTGGCCCTGGCAGACCCCTACTGGACCGATCATGAATACGCCCAATACTATGCGCCCTTCGTCGAATCGCTGTCCATCTCCGTGATGGAACCGGCCATCGAGAAGTACACATCTGTCTTCTCCTTTGGCGGTCAGTCACCGCTCTTGCGGAATCTCGAAGCGGCTCTGGCCGGCGACAAGAGCGTCGAGGATGCCTTGAACGACATGAAAGCGGGCATCGACGAGCTCCTGCTGGACGAGTAGGCTCGTTTTTGGTGTTTGGGCGACGTCATATGTCGCTCCTACATAAAGCCTTCTTTCAAGGCGAAAACTGTAGGGGCGACTCGGTGAGTCGCCCGCCACCGCGCAACCTGTTGCGAAATGTAGGGGTGACCCATTGGGTCGCCCGCCAACACCTTGCAACGATTATCGAACTGTAGGGGCGACCAACCTGGTCGCCCGCCTAAACTGTAATGAATGTTCGGGCGATTTGATAAGCGGCGTAGACACTCGCTGTCAATCGCCCCTACAAGACTTCTTAACAGTGGAACTTGTATTATGAGCAGCCTTGCGTCGAAAAGAGATAAACGCGCCACATCCCGCTGGATAAGCATCAAGAATGACTTGATCGCCTACGCTTTCATGACGCCATATTTGGTCCTCTTCATCGTCTTCCTGCTCCTGCCGGCGGCGGTCGGCGTCTACGCCAGTTTCACCAAATGGGGCATCATCGGCCAGCCCAAATGGATCGGGTTTAAGAACTACACCAAGCTGTTTAACAGCGAAATCTTCATAGATTCGCTGCAGAACACGCTTTATTTCGTTATTCTGGCGGCGATCCCGCTGATTGTGCTGGGCTTTCTGTTGGCGCTGCTGGTACATCAAAAGCTGAGGGGCCGCAATATCGCGCGCACCATCGTTTTCCTGCCGCATGTCGTCAGCGTGGCGGCGGTGGGCATAATCTTTCAATGGATCCTGGAGCGCAGCTCGGGCTTGTTAAATTATTATTTTGGCTTATTGGGCGTAAATCCGCCGATTAACTGGCTGGGCGAACCCGACTGGGCGATGCCGGCCATCGCCATCACCACCATTTGGTGGACGGTCAACGGCAATATGATTATTTACCTGGCCGGCTTGCAAGATATACCTGCCGACTTGTACGAAGCGGCGAAGATTGACGGCGCGGACGCCTGGCAAGAGGTGCGCTATGTCACCATCCCCATGCTAATGCCGGTCAACGCCTTCATAATCCCGCTGACGGTCATCGCTTGTTGGCGCGTCTTCGGGCAGGTTTTTGTCATGACCCGCGGTGGACCGCAAGGCAGCACCTTCACCATCGCCCAATTCATTTATGAGACCGCATTCACAAACTTCAATATGGGCTTAGCCTCGGCGGCGGGCGTCATCCTGATGCTCGTCACCCTCAGCTTCACGGTCATTCAGCTGCGCGCGATGAAAGTGATATAGCCGCTCGGCGGCAGCGAGAAGAGTAGATGCAAGACTGCAAAACAACAAACACCTCTGGCGCCTGGAATTCTGTTCAGTTTGTGGGCAAACAATGAGCGAATCCTGGCGCAACGACAGCGTCTATCGCGACGGCTCCATCAACTATGGGCGGCTGGCGCTCTATGCCATCATGATCTTCGTCGCCATTATCTGGGGCGCTCCCTTCATCTGGATGTTCGTCACCTCAATCAAGCCGGATAACGAGGTCTTTCGCTATCCGCCTACCTGGTGGCCCGAGCAGCCGACCCTCACGTTCTACACGCGGCTCTTTGAAGGCTTCCCGATGATGGCCTGGTTTCGCAACAGCCTGATCGTGGCGACGATCACCACCGCGCTGACCCTGGCCACCAATATCTTGGCCGCTTACCCGCTGGCCAGGATGCGCTTCCGCGGCCGCAAGATCGTGCTGCTGATCATCCTGTCGACCTTCCTGCTGCCCGGCGAGATTCTGCTGGTGCCGCTCTTCCTGGGCATGATCAAATTCAAGCTGGCCAACACCTATTTCAGCATCGCCGTTCCGGCCGCGGCCAACGCCTTTGGCGTCTTCTTGATGACGCAATTCTTCCTGACTATCCCGGTGGAATTGGAAGAAGCCGGTCGACTGGATGGCTGCAGCCGCTTGGGTCTGCTCTGGCGCCTCTTCATCCCTCTTAGCAAGCCGGTCATCGCCACGGTCGCTATCTTCACCTTCGTCCGCAGTTGGAACGACTTCTTTTGGCCGCTCATCATCAGCAACACGGACGCCACCCGCACCGTGCCGGTCGGCTTGGCGGTCTTCGTTGGACGGGGGCTATCCATGCGCTTTGGCGTGATCATGGCGTCGGCGGCCGCGGCCACCATACCAGCGGTGATCTTCTTCTTGCTGCTGCAACGCTACTTCGTGCGCGGCATCTCCACGACCGGTCTACAAGGCTGAGCCCCGGCGGATCGAGCAAATGCGTTGTCTTCCCTTCGTCGAGGAACTGCCGTTCAAAGGCTGGGACGCCGTCCATTTGGGCAACGGCTTGATCGAGGCCGTCTGCGTGCCGGAGATCGGCGGACGCTTGATGCAATTCAGTCTGGGCCCGCATGAATTCCTCTTTATGAATCCGGACTTGCTGGGCAGGCGCTTCACTTTTGAGGAACACGCCGGCGATGGCACTCTTCTCAACTGGAAGAACTACGGCGGTGACAAGACCTGGCCCGCGCCGCAAGGCTGGGATGGCGAGGGTCAATGGCCCGGTCCGCCCGATCCGGTTCTCGATTCAGGCCGCTACGAAATTGAAACGGGGCAGAGCGACGAGAGAGCGTCCATCTCGATGACAAGCCCTAAGGACGAGCGCTCGGGTCTGCAGATTACGCGGGCGATCAGCCTCGAACCGGCGAGCTCACGTTTGCGGCTCGACCTGTCGTTCGAAAACATTTCGAATCGAACGATACGCTGGTCGATATGGGATGTCGCGCAGATGCTGTGCCGCACGACCGACGGGCGGCTGAACGACGACTGCTGGCTCTATATCCCTACAGATCCCCAGCGCGAACGACCCTACGACATCATGTTCGGCGATGATAATCCGCAGTATCAGTTGGATTCGGAAAGCGGACTGCTGTCGGTGCAGTATCAGGGCATCGTCGGCAAGATCGGCGTGCATAGCCCGGCCGGATGGATCGCCTTCGCGGACAGGCTGGCTGGCTTCGCGCTCTGCATGCAATTCCCCTATGCGCCCGCTGCAGAGTATTCCGACAATGGCGCGACGGTGGAATGCTGGACGGAATCACCCGGCGCGCCCTCGCCTATACCGATAAGCTCGCCGGGCTACATTCTGGAAGCGGAGATCCTCAGCCCGCTGTTCACGCTGGGACCCGGTGATATCGCCAGCCATCGCGTCACCTGGTCGGCGGCCAACTGTCCCGGGCCGATTGTAGATGTCACGGATGTCGGCTGTGTACACCAGCCGCTTTCGACAAAAAACTATTACGGCAGCACCCGAATCCAGGGCGTTTTCGGCTGCTTCCTTGCCGGCCGCGCGCAACTTGAGTTTCTCGATGACGCCGGCGACACGCTCGACCAAATCGACCAGGGAACGGTGACGCCGCTGCATTTCCTCTTTGTAGACGCGCTCGTAAGAGACGACGTCGATGCGCGCCTGATACGCTTGAATATCCTGGATGCGAATGGCGCTCGCGCGGGCATGCTTTCCAGCGTCAGACTTACCTGATCCGACTGAACTTATTGGAGAGGCTTAACAATGACCGAACAGTGGACGCCCCAAAAAGCCAACGACTGGTACGCTTCGATTGATCCCATCCGCGGCTGCAATTATCTGCCGCGCACAGCGGTCAATTCGACCGAAATGTGGCAAGCCGAGTCCTTTGATCCCGAGGCAATCGCCGAAGAATTGGCTTGGGCGCAGGCGGCGGGCTTCAACGGTGTGCGCGTGTTCTTGCAATACATCGTCTGGCAGGCCGACCCGGCTGGCTTGAAGAGCCGCATCGATCAGTTCCTGGATATCGCCGGCAGCTGTGGCATCAAAGCGATGTTCATTGTATTCGACGATTGCGCTTTCGCTGGCAAGGAGCCCTACCTGGGCCCGCAAGATGATCCCGTTCCTTACGTGCATAACAGCGGCTGGACGCCCAGCCCGGGATTGAAGCGGGTGATGGATCGTTCTGTTTGGCCCGCGCTGAAAGACTACGTTGTCGACATTGTCGGCAGCTTCGCCAATGACGAGCGAGTGCAGATTTGGGACCTGTACAACGAGCCGGGCAATAGCGAAATGGGCGAGGGGAGCCTGCCCCTGGTGGAAGCGAGCTTCGAATGGGCGCGCGAGGCGGGAGCGGGGCAACCACTGACGACCTCGATCTGGCGCTTGCATGACGACTACAATGTGTCGCAGCGGATACTGGAATTATCCGATGTCACGTCGTTTCATCACTACGGCGAGGCCGGCGTCGAACCGATCATTCAGCGCTGTCAGGCTTATGGACGGCCCGTGCTTTGTACCGAATGGCTGCGGCGGGTTGTCGGTCAGACTGTCGAGCTGATCTTGCCGATTTTCGCCCGCGAGAGCGTCGGCTGGTACAACTGGGGCTTGGTCGCCGGGCGGACGCAGACTTATCTCGATTGGCGGCGGGAACTGAACACGCCCGACAGCACGTCCTGGCAGCACGACATCCTGCACGCAGACGGCACGCCCTATGACGAAGAAGAGATCAAGCTAATCCGGTCGTTTTCCTTTGCGGACTGAGGCGGGACTGGTTGTTCACCTTACACTGGACTATCCGGCGCGACTAAGGTTTGCACCCAGCGCGGGTGCCTGGTGCGGTAAGGCCCATCCCAATAGCCTTTTTCAATCGCGCGGAATGCCCGCCCAGCGCGCGGGAATCGTCACCAACTCACGTTCAATCTTTTGGCAATCAGTCATATCGGCGTGCTGGAAGATGTAGCTGCCGCCGGGACGGCTGGTCATGCCCATGTGGTTGCCCTCTTTGTCCAGCGCGATCAGGTTCATGCCGCCGATGTAGTCGCCACCCAGGTCGCGCAAATCAAGCATGGCCTGACGAGCGGCTTCGGTCAGCGACATGCCCAATTTCAGATAGAGGATGACGCTATGGGCGGTGCTGGCCCGAATCGCCATTTCACCCATGCCGGTGCAGGCGCAGGCGCCGTAGCGATTGTCGGCATAGTTGCCGGCGCCAATGATGGGACTATCGCCGATGCGCCCCGGGTACTTCCAAGCCCAGCCGCTGGTGCTGACGCCGCTGGCGATGTCACCGAAGCGGTCGATGGCGATGAAATTGACCGTGCCCGCCACGCGCTCCGGATCGGTTGCCAGCTTGACCCAATCGAGCAGCGGCGCGTCGTCTGGTATTTCGGGCAAGTCCGCGGTTGAACGGTTCGCCAGCAGGCGATTCCGCCAGATCTCCCGTATTTCATCCGTCAACATCTCATCCCAACTCTCAGCGCCGATCTCACGGGCGAAGCGCTCGGCGCCTTCAGCGGCCAGCAGCACATGCGGCAGCTTCCGGTCCATGACCTGGCGGGCGACCGAGATGGCGAAGGGGAAGCCGCGCATCAGGGCGACCGCGCCGGAATTGAGCGATCTGCCGTCCATGATGCTGGCGTCCAATTCCAATTCACCGAGAATGTTGGGATAGCCGTTGTAACCAACTGTGTGATCGTCAGGATTCGCTTCGACCGCGCGGATGCCGATCTCGACCGCGTCCAGTGCGCTGCCGCCGTCTTTCAGCGAGTACATGGCAGCGTCGATGCCGATGTCGCCGTTATGGCTGGCGATGATGATCATGCTGTGTTCCTCGTTAGGTGCTCATCGATGAACTAGCAGGTATTCTAGCTCATCCATGGATGGAAGTTTCAGATTCTCTCCAAATTAGGCGCGGCGGGTTAAGCCCCCTTTCCAAAGCATTGGGGAGGGGGGTTGGGGGGAGGGGTTGGCCGGGCGAGTCCTCAGCTTTATCCAGATACGGTACAGCGCAGTGTATCACCCTTCATATAGACCCCAGCTCCCTCGACCCGCGTCGCGCCCAGTCCTGTCAGACACAACTCGGCGAACTGGATTTCGCCGTGCAAAACGGAGAATTCGACTTCGCAGCTTGCGCCGCCATTCGGGGTGAGGGCGCAAGTGCCCCAAGCGTAACCGTTCGACCAGAAGTGCCGGCGAGCGTCCGATGGAGCGGCAAAGCTGATCGTTTGATCGACTGCCGAATACTGGAAACCGGTCAGCGCCAGAATCCCCGCCCAACTTGCCATCGCTCGCGCATAGTGATGGCCGCATTCCGCTTCATCGTAGGGGTTGCGCTTCTGGCCGTCGTAGCGGTCACGGATGGCGCTTATGCACTTGAGCCCATTTTCAAGGTCGCCTTCGTATAACATGCCGATGGCGGCGGTGTACTCGAAGCCGGTCATCACCTCGTTGTAATATGGGAAGGGGCGATCCGGCCGATTGCCGCGCGGGTAGGTCGCCATCAGCAGCGCCGATTCATCGTTGAGCACGTACGAGCGCATGTGATTGAAATGGCCGTACATATTCTCCTTGAAGTTAAAGCGCATGATGCTGTTCAGCGTCTGCCTGACCTTGGCTTCGTCCAGCAGGTAACCCAGACCGCAGACATGCGCCAGGAATTGCCCGACCAGTTGATCGACCAGGCAGCCCGTGCCCAACTGCAGCACCGGCGCGGTGGAGTCGGCGGCGCCCATCGTACTCATCAGCATGCCGAGCACCGCGTCGCTGCCCGCGGCCGGTCGAATTTCGTGTTCGTAATAATCGCCGTTGAAGAGGTTGGCGTCAATCCAGGCGCTACCGTTTTCGTAGAGTCGGCGGCAATCATCGGCGAAGTCGTCCTCGCCCAGGTGACGCGCCATCTCTTCCATCGCCCGCAAGGCGCCCAGATACCAGATGCCCATCTGCGGGTTGGGACCGTAATATTCGACATCCATCGTGTTGTGTTGGCAGCCTTCCATGACGCCGTCTTTATCGGCATCCCAGCCGCCGGGCAGCCAGCAAAACTCAAGCGCTTTCCGCGCATTGTCCCATAGGCTGCGTAAGCGATCGCTGTCGCCACTCAGCTGCCAGTCGCGGTAGAGTTTCATAATGCAGCCCATTTGGCCGTCAGCCGCCGCCAGCGACCAGGATGCCGCATGCTCCAGCGGCAGGTCGACGCGGAAACTCATGCCACCGTCGTTGCGCGTGGCGTAGTTGAATTCGACCTCGCGCATGCCGAAGGCCAATCCACCGAAGAGGAAGGCGGTTGCCTGCTCGTAATTCCAGACGTGCGTGCAGGAGCCGAAACAGCAGCCAGCGGTGTCATCGCAGCCTTCCCAGCCGAACATGAACCCATCCGGTGTACGGAAGACCGTCTGCGATCGCAGTGTGCTCAAATTGAAGAGCGCCGCCTCTTTCACTACCTGAGGCAAGTCGCTGTCACAGACCGCATTGACGAATGCCTTCGTCTCCGCCTCCAGCCTATCCAGGTTGCGCGCCGTGTGGGCAGCTGCGTCCCAGGCATCGGCGTACTGCGCGGAGTAGTAATTGCCGATGCGCACGCCCGCTTGAACGGGACTCTGCGGATGGCTCAAGCCGGCTTCTTTCCAGGTTGTGCGATTGGGGAAGTGCCAAGTCAGGAAGAAAGTCACCGCGACCGATTCATTGGCGGGAACGGTCATGGAGACGGCGAGCGAGCCGGTCGGATTGTCGACGCCGTCGCGATCGCGCTCTTCCAATCGACCGTCTTCGCTGAAATCGTCCCAGAAGTCGAGCAGCGAATCGCCCCAACTGTAGTTCGCCCAGGCAGTGCGCGCCGTAATTCCATCGCGTGACGGCGTGGTCAGGGCGAGCGTGCCCCATTGCGCGGCGTCTTTGTCGACGCCATTGGATTGCAAGAACAGGCCCGCCAGTCCATCCGCCTCTCGGTAAGTATTGAAGTTGTCGCGCGCCTCGCCAGCGGTGCCGTCGGCGCCGATGAAATTCTGCAGACTGGCACAGACGGCCGCCTCGACATCAGCATCTCCCGCGTTTGTCAGCACGAAGCGCAAGATCGCGACCGGGATGCCGCTGGCATCGCTGTCAGTCGGGATGAGCGGGTTGAAGGCTTCGAGACGGACAGCGAGCGGTACATCGTCATCGCCGAGGTTGACTTGTCCAAAAGGATAAGCCGATTCAAAGCTGCAATTGCGGAAGCGTGGCAAACCATGATTAGGCACAAGGGCACCGCGCGCGCCTTCGTAATCAGCCGGCGGAATGACGCCTTCGAGCGCGTGGGCAGTTTTGCGGCCGGCGCTGGTTTTGGTGAAGAGGCTGAAAAAGCTCTGCTCCAAATCGAAGCCTTTTGCCGGGCGATTGACGATTTCCCAATCGTGCAGATTGCCACGCCCGCCCAGCGAGACGACGCCGGTGCCAATGCCGCCCAGCGGCAAGCCGATCGCGCGCAGGTGTTCTTGGTCATAGGTGACTAATGCGGGGTAACCATTTGAATTTGTCATGCGGTCATCCTGTCTTTGAGCCGGTCACAATTCACTGCTCGGTTAAACGTGTTATCTGTAGGGGCGACCTATCAGGTCGCCCGAACGCGCTTGGTCTATACCTCGGGTTGCAAAATCTGTTTGAATTAACCTTTTATGCCGGAGCGGGTCAATGCCTCGATGATCCAGCGCTGCGCCGCGATGAACACGATCAGCACCGGCAGTATCGCCCAGACGACCGCCGCCATCACCACCGACGGATCGCCGCCACTAAAGCGGCCTGTAAGCAGGGCGATGCCCTGTGGCAGCGTCATTAAGTCAGCGTCGGTCAAGAAAATCAGCGCGGCGAAGAAGCCATTCCAACTGCTGTTGAATGTGATGATGCCCAAAGTCGCCAAGCCTGGACCGACCAAGGGCAGCGCGATCTGCAAGTAACAGCGGAAGTGCCCAGCGCCATCCACCCGCGCGGCGTCGAATAGCTCCTGTGGCACCTGCTTAAAGAACTGGCGCATCAGGAATAGGCCGAAGACGTTCACCAAGCCCGGTAAGATCAGCGATTCGTGCGTGTTTACCAGCCCCAAGTCAGCCATCATCAAGTAAATGGGGATGATGGTCACTTGACCCGGAACCATGAGCGCGGCGAGCAGCACCATGAACAAAATGTCACGCCCGGGGAAGCGAAGACGGGCAAAGGCATAGCCGGCCATGGAGCAGGTAATGAGTTGCCCGATGGTCGTCAGCGCGGCGATTTTGAAGCTGTTGCCGAAGAAGAGCGCGAATGGCACACTGTATTGGCCCTCGCGCGCCTGGAAAGGCTTCAAGTAGTTGTCCCAGTTCCATTGGGTGGGCAGCCAGCTCGGCGGTAGCCTGAAGCCTTCGCCAAGTGGCTGCAGCGACTGGGAAAACATCCACAGCAGTGGCATCAACACCAGAATCGCGCCGATGGTCAGCACGATATAGGCAAACATATCATGCCACTTCAGCGGCTTGCCTCGGCGCAAGGTCAGGGCTTTAATACGAGCGCGTTGCAGATTGACCTGTGTTTGCATGCCCCGTTCTCTCGCCTATTCGTAGTGGACCCAGCGGCGGCCGCCCCAAAACTGCACCAGTGTCACCGCCATGATCACCAGGAAGAGCGTCCACGATATCGCCGCGGCATAGCCGAAGTCGAGGCGCTGGAAAGCCTGCTGATAGATGTACATCACCACCGAGCGCGTGGCATCGCCTGGACCACCGGCTGTGAGCACGAAGATGGAATCGAAGACCTGGAATGCGCCAATGAAGAAGATGACCAGAATGAAGAAGATCGTCGGGCTAAGCAGAGGGACGGTGATGCGGGTGAATAGCTGTCGTTCGCTGGCGCCATCCAGCTGCGCCGCCTCGTAGTATTCGTTGGGGATCGATTGCAAACCCGCCAGGAAAACCAGCATGGCGAAGCCGGCATTCTTCCATACATCCATTATGATAATCGCCGCCATCGCCCAGCCTGGCTCCCGCAGCCAGGGTATGGCATCAATATTGAGCAAGCTGAGATAGAAATTAAGAACACCCGTGTCTTCGGCGTAGAGGTATTTCCAAATGACGGAAATATAAGTGTGGGCGACCAGGATGGGGAAAAAGAAGACCGAGCGATAGAAGTTGCTCATCAGCGTGGGCATACGGCGATTGAGAAAGACCGCCAGCAGCAAGCCGACGCCTGCATTCAGAAAGACCGCGAACATCGTGAAGACGACAGTGTTGCGGTAAGTACGATGCAGGCGCGTATCCGTCGAAAGGCGCTGGAAGTTTTCCGTGCCGATGTAGGTCGTGTCGCCCCAAATGCCGTACTCGTAGAAGCTGATGCGCAGGGACTCGACCAAGGGATAGGCGATGAAAATGGCGAAGCCGATCAGCGTCGGCAAGATGAAGAGATAGGCGGCAATCGCTTCACGTGATTTCGGCGTGAGACGCGACATCATTATCCCTTCAACAATATGCACGCATAAGCTTGCACGATGTATTATGCAAGCTTATGCGCCAATTGGCAAAGGCAGCGTAGGCTTTCCCAGCCAGCGCGCTAGCTATCGAGGGTGGCCATCTCGGCGCTGAGCTCGGTGTGCGCTGCTTCGAGCCCGGCTTCAATCTCGACATTGTTCGCCATGATGTCGCTGAGGTGACGGTGGACGATCTCCTGCATGGCGGCGAAATTGGGCGGTGAAGGCACCGGCTTGATATCGTCCAGGCTCTCCCAGAAGTAGTTGGCGTGGGCGGGGAAGCTTAGGAATTCTTCGGTCTGCACCGTTTCCGGGCGCGCCGGCATCGAGGTGCGATAGGCGACCATGTCCGCGTCTGTCTCCAGCGAGGAGAGGTCTTTGATAAGCTCGATTGCCAAAGGAACATTCTCCGCCGTGCGTGTCACTGCCCAGCCGCCGGAGCCGAAGACAGTGGTGGCAGCTCGGTTGCGGGGCCAATGCACGATATCGACATCATCGTGTTCGGCAACATGGTAGGAGTTGAAGGGCCAGCGGCCTGCCGATACCATCGCCGCGCGACCGGAAGTGAAGAGACCGCCTTGATCCGCGCCTTCGACGTTGGGCGCTACGCCATGCTTGTAGACCAGATCATGCAAGAACTGCACCGTCTCCATCACCTTGGGGTCGTCCAGGTTGGACTGCGACCAATCTTCGGTCAGCACCGATGTGCCGTTGGTGTAGAACCAGGGTGTATAACCGAAGAAGAACCAAGGCAGGACATAGCCGAATACCTTGTCTTCGCCCTCGCCCGAGGTCAGTGCGATGGTGGCTTCGAGGAAGTCGTCCCAGGTCCAGTCCGGCGCCGGTGTGCCCAGCCCAGCCGCTTCAAACTTCGACGGGCTGTAGTGCATGATCATGTTGTTCCACTCGCGCGTGATGTAATAGTTGTTGCCATCCGCGCCGAGCAGCGCGTCACGCAGCGCCGGATGCGAATCGTCAAGCACGGTCTGCAACTCTGGCTCGGTGACGATGATGTCATCCAGCGGCAGCAAGATTCCTTGGGCGATGGCTTCATGCGCCACCTCAATCGCCGTGGCCATGACGTCGGTCTGCTGCCCGCTGCGCATACGCAGAGCGAGATTGGTCTGGTAACCGCCCCAGCCCTCAGTTGACGGAATGTAGAGCGCCTCGACCGTCACATTTGGATAGCGCTCATTAAAACGGTCGATCGCTAGCTGGTAAAGCTCCGGAATGCCGAAGTTGTAGATGACCAGATGGCCGGAGGTATCGCCCGGGGGCGATTGTGCCAGGGCAGTGCCGAGCGGCATGCCGTAGGCGGCGGCAAAGGCAGCGGCGCTGCCCATCCCTGTGTACTTCAAAAATGCGCGGCGTGAGATTCGTTTAGACATAATCTTTCTCCCAAATCTGATATGAATTTGCAAGCCCCTCAAGCATAACCAATTAGTAAAATAAGTCAAGGGATTAGTAGGTATTTTAGTATAATTTACTCGAAATATTGACCTATTTTAGTAAATCGCGTAGAATCGTCGTAGAGGAATCTGTATATTGGCAAACGACAAGACTTTAGTAAAATTATCTTTCGTTTAGTAAAATTTGACAAGACGAAGAACATGGCGCGACCGACCATCACTGATGTTGCCAAGCTTGCGGGTGTATCGCCATCGGCAGTATCGATGTACCTCAATAATCGTCCCGGTATTGGCGTCGAGACGCAGGTTCGGATTGCCGCCGCTATCGACGAATTGGGCTATGTGCGGCGCTCCAACCAATCCAGACGGAAGTCCAAAGGCTTTATCGGCGTCCTGGTCGAGAAGCTCCCCACCTTGCTGTCCGGCGATCTCTTTTATGCTGATGTGACGAATGGCATACAACGAGAAGCGGAACGCTTAGGCTATAGCATTGCTGTCAGCGTGATCAGCGAGCCGACCGAGGTCTTGCCGCGTTTAGTGGCAGAAGATTCTGTGATGGGGCTGCTGGCTCTGGGTGGGGGCGATATCACCGATCAGTTGCTCCAGCTCATCATCAAAAGCAGCATGCCTCTGGTCACGGTGGATAATCAGAGCGATCTGCAAGCCCTGAACAGCGTGGTCGTCGACAATTATCGCGGCGCCTATCTGGCGACCCGTCATTTGATCGAACTGGGACATCAACGGATTGCCGTCATCCAGGGACCGAGAAAATACAAGAGCCTGACCGAACGCTATCATGGTTACCTCAATGCCATGGTCGATGCCGGCTATGGAATCGATCGGGAACTCATTCAGCAACCCCTGTCAAGTGGCTTGCCCAACAAGGGTTATCGGGAAATGGAAGCGTTGCTTGCCATTGATGAGCCGCCGACTGCGGTATTCGCGGTTAGCGACCGGACGGCACTTGGCGTGATCCCGGCGGTTGAGGCAGCGGGACTGCAGGTGCCGCGGGATATCAGCATCGTCGGTTTTGACGATATGCCACCTTACGCTTATCCGGCGCCCGCGCTGACCACGGTGACGAGTGAACGGCTGGCGATGGGGCATATCGCCATGCAGCGGCTGCACCAGATTATCAAGAACTCCCAATACGTGCCCATCAACATCGTCATGCCCTGCCAACTTGTCATTCGCGATAGCAGCGCCAAGCCACGTTGAGCCAGACTAGTGGCTGTCCTGCAGCAGATCGCGTTGGCCCAGCGGCTGAACGGGCCGAGCGTTATGGTCGTAGATCGCCGTAAAGGCGGCAATTTGTTCCGCAGACAACTTAAGCGCCGTATCCAGCAGCAGCCAGCGCACAATCTCGCTGCAGGGTGGGGAAGTCAGCGAGCCGTGGTAGGTATAGAAGGTGAGTTGATCGGGCAGCAGAGTGTCCAGGATTAGCGGATTGCGCATGGCTTCCGGATCGCCGACTTCAGCCGGCAAGTGATCGAAGACGGCGGCGTAAGCCTCGTTCTCGCTCTCGCCTTCGGTCAGCAGCATGCCGACAACGGCGAGGTTGCCCGAGTTTGGGTCTTGATGCACGAAATGGATTTCCATTGGCGCTGCCACGCCAAGGATCGTGTGCTCGCTGGGACTGTGAAAGTGAAATTGCAGCAGGTCATAGCGGATGCCGTTGTAGACAATGTAACTGCCACTGGCGACGTTCACTTGAATGGTATGACTGTTGTTGTAAATGCTGTCGGTTGCTTCGGCGTCGCGATCCGTTTCGCCATAATGAAATTCGATGTCGACCAGATCGAGTTCGCGGGCGTCGTGAATGTCTATGGGGGATTGCGCCGAGCCGTCAGCGCAAAGCGAAAACTCGGACGAAAGCTGTGCCCAGAAGGCCGGTCCTTCGTCTCCGTCGTAGCCCCAGTGCGTCTCGTCGGCCAAGGTGTCAAAAATGAGTCCGGTCAACAAGATTACGAACGCAACAGTGCCGCCCAATACAAGCTGCCTTGGATTCCGCACATTACACTCCATTACGAATTCTATTTGGCGCATTATAGTTCAGGTCGTGAGAGTATGACTATCTATTACAATTGCCGATTTCGTGAACGCATGAATTGGTTTCGACTTATAAGGCGTATCGTCTATAATATGCCATTGTGATTGCAGGCTATTTGAGGAAGCGCCAAAGCGCGCGCCAAGGATGAACGACGAAAGGCAGGTTTCGATGGCTGAACAAGGTTTTACTCCCCCGACCAGCGAATGGTATCACCCTCCAGCGAACATCACGGAGGGCTGCATTGTCCCGGATTACGACGCCGTATATGAGCTCGCGCGTCAGGATCCGGAGGCATTCTGGGCAAAGCGCGCCGAGGAGCTGGAGTGGTATCAGAGATGGGATAAGGTCCTTGATGACAGCAACAAACCCTTCTACAAGTGGTTTGTCGGCGGCAAGACCAATATGGTGCTCAACGCTCTGGACCGGCATGTGACGACCTGGCGGCGCAACAAGCTGGCGATCATCTGGGAGGGCGAAGACGGCGACAAAGTGACGCTGTCCTATTGGCGGCTGTGGCAAGAGGTCAACAAGTTCGCCAATGTCCTGCGCAGCATGGGCGTCAAGAAAGGCGACCGCGTCACGATTTATATGGGACGCGTGCCTGAGATCGCCATTGCCATGCTGGCTTGCGCCAAGGTGGGCGCGCCGCATAGCGTCGTCTACGGCGGATTCTCCGAGCAAGCGCTGGCCAGTCGGATTGAAGACGCGCAGAGCAAGGTGCTGATCACCTGCGATGGCGCCTGGCTGCGCGGCAAAGTCGTTCCGCTCAAGGACACGGTTGACGAGGCGGTCGTGCGCTCACCGGTGGTCGAAACCGTGATCGTGGTCAAGCGCACCGGTCACGACATCAACATGGAGCAGGGCCGCGATTACTGGTATCACGACCTGATGGCGCTGCCGATTGCGAGCACAAAGGCCGAGACTGAAGTGATGGATGCCGAAGATCCGCTCTTCATCCTCTATACCAGCGGCACGACCGGAAAACCCAAGGGCGTTTTGCATACGCACGGCGGTTATCAAGTTTATACGGCGACCACGCTTTCCTGGACATTTGATCTGAAGGAAGAAGATCGCTGGTGGTGCGCGGCCGATCCGGGCTGGATCACCGGACACAGTTATATCGTCTACGCGCCGCTGATCCTGGGCGCGACCAGCATCATCTACGAAGGCGCGCCAACCTTTCCCGAGCCCGATCGCTGGTGGCGCATCGTGGCGGAGTATGGCGTGACTATTCTTTATACCGCGCCGACCGCCATACGCGGCTTGATGCGCTTCGGCGAGGATTGGCCTAGAGGCCACGATTTGAGCAGTTTGCGACTCCTGGGCACAGTGGGCGAGCCGATCAATCCCGAAGCCTGGCGTTGGTATCATCGCGTGATCGGCGGCGAGAAATGCCCGATCATCGATACCTGGTGGCAGACGGAAACGGGCGGCATCATGATCACGCCGCTGCCGTCGGTGAGTTTGAAGCCGGGCAGCGCCACCCGTCCCTTCCCCGGCATCGAGGTCGATATTGTCGATGACGATGGCGTGCCGGTAGCGACCAATGAAGACGGCAACCTGGTGATCAAGTCGCCCTGGCCCAGCATGATCCGAACGGTCTATGGCGATGATGATCGTTTTATCAGCCAATACTGGGAGAAATACCGCGCTCAGGGCTGGTACCTGGCCGGTGATACGGCGCGGCGCGATGAAGATGGCTATCTCTGGGTGATCGGCCGCAACGACGATGTGCTCAAGGTCAGCGGCTATCGGCTGGGCACAGCGGAAGTGGAGTCAGGCTTGGTCAGTCACAGCACAGTGGCGGAGTCGGCGGTGATCGGCATCCCCGATGACCTCAAGGGCAACATCATTTACGCCTATTGCATCCTGGTGGAAGGCGCAGCCGGCTCGCCGGCGCTAGAGGCGGAGCTCAAGGCGCACGTCCGGCATGAGGTCGGCCCAATCGCGGTGCCGGCCAAGATCGAGTTTGTGGACAATCTGCCCAAGACGCGCAGTGGCAAGATCATGCGGCGCGTGCTGAAGGCGCAGGCGCTCGGTCAACCGCTTGGCGATTTGAGTACACTGGAGGATTAGGTTAAACTTGCTGGTGGTGGGGGGCGGCAGCTTACGCTCCGGTTTCACACTATTATGGAATTGTAGGGGCGACCCAGTGGGTCGCCCGTCGTAACAGAAATAGGAATGTAAGTCGCCCGATGGTAACGCCCTCAATATGAGGTTTACCGAAAAAGAAGCATATAGAAAGGAATTTTCTAATGGCTAGGTTAAGTCGAAGAGATTTTTTGAAGGGCTTGGCCGCATCCGGCACGGTGGTCGGGGCACAAATGACGGGCGGATTACTCACCCGTATGCCCATGGCCGCCGCGCAGGATGTAGCCGAAGTGACGTATGCTACGCCGGGCGGCGTGGCTGAAGACGCTGCCTGGGAGCCGGTATGGGAAGCGTTCAACGAAGAGAATGACGTTATCCAGGCCAATTATCTCGCCGTTGGCGGTGGCTATGGGCCGCAGTATTTGCAGCTATTGCAGGCGCAGCTGGCGGCGGGCACGGGTCCCGATGTCTTCTTCGTCATGGACGGTTTCACGGTGGGTTTCGCCGCTCGCGGCATCTTGGTGCCGATCGACAGCTATGTGGAGGCGAACCCGGATGTCGATCTGGAAGACAACTACGCAGGTCATATCAAGGCACTCCGCTGGCAAGATCAGCTCTGGGGTTTGCCACGTGATGGCGCGCCCTACGCGACCTTTTTCAACGCCGATATCTATGACCAGGCCGGCATTGATTATCCAGAGGGTTTAACCTGGGAAGAGTACGTGGAGCAAGCCATTGCGCTGACCGACCGTGATGATCGTGGTCGCGCCAGCGTTATCGGTGGTGGACGCGGCGCCTGGATCGACTGGATCTGGCAAGCCGGTGGCGATGTGCTCAACGAAGAAGGCACGGAATGCCTCATGGGCGAGCCGGAAGCCATCGACGGTTTGCGCTTCGCGCAGAGCCTGATTATCGAACACGAATGCGCGCCCTCAGGCTCTGACCTGGCGGATCAAAACGAGGCCGCCTTGTTCACCTCGGGCCGTATGGCGAGTTTCACCATAGCGCGTGGCTTCCTCGGCGCCTTGTGCAACACATCATTCCGCTTTGATGCCGCGTTGCCTCCGGCGGGCGCCGTCCGTGTGGGACGTACTAACGTGGGACCCACCGTCATGTGGTCGGGAACGCCCGATAGGGACGCCGCCTGGGAATTGCTCAAGTTCATCAATAGCAGCCGTGGTCAGACGCTTAAGATCAGCACCGGTTATGCTTATCCTTCGCGCCGTTCGGTAGTGACGGAAGACTGGTATGTGAACTTTAGCTGCGGAGAAGCCATCGGCACCGGGCTCAACACGGTCTTCAACGACATCATGGAAAACGGCTGGGCGCGCACCTGGCCCCAACATGTACGCTGGCCCGAAATCAGCACCGCCATCAATAGCCAGCTTGACGCCCTCTACAGTGGCGACAAGTCTGCGGAAGATGTCGGCACCGAGATTGCCGCTCAGGTCAATGCGATTCTAGGCGCTGAATAACGTCTTTTACATTTCGTTGCGCTGCTCAGGGCAATGTAGGGGCGGCCTGCCAGGTCGCCCGTCCGTTCGATAACATACCTGGCGGGCGGCCCACCGGGTCGCCCCTGCCACTTACGTCTGCATTGGTTATGGTACCAACGATTACCAACTTACCCGGTCCTCGAGTCAGCTGTGAAGGTCCTCGGGATGAGGCTGAGTTCGCACAGCCGTATATAACACGATGCTAATTCATGATCTTTTCAAGCCCAAACGACTGAGCTTCTGGGAGTCGTTCAGCGCTTGGATTTTCGTGGCGCCCTGGATACTCGGTTTCATCTTTTTCACCGGCGGTCCCATCCTGGCATCGCTTGTCATTTCCTTTACCGAATGGGATATCGTCAATCCGCCCATATTTACTGGCTTGGGCAACTACGAACTCATGCTGCGCGACCCGCTCTTTTTTCAGTCACTCAAGGTGACGACGATCTACGCGCTGGTGGCGGTGCCGCTGCAGATCGTGGTTGGCTTGTTCATCGCTCTCCTCCTCAACACCAAGATCAGGCTCATCGGTCTCTATCGCACCTTGTTTTATCTGCCGGCAGTCTTGCCGATCGTGTCGGTAGCGGTGATGTGGCGCTGGATCCTGTCGCGCGATTGGGGCTTGGTCAACTGGTTCTTGTCCTTGTTTGGCGTCTTCGGTCCGGGCTGGCTTTCCGAGCCGGAATGGGCGCTGCCCGCGCTGATTCTGATGAGCCTTTGGGGTGTCGGCTCCGGCATGCTAATCTATCTGGCGGGCCTGCAGGGCATCCCGACCGATCTTTATGAAGCGGCGAAAGTCGATGGTGCCGGCGCCTGGGCGTCATTTGTCTACGTCACCTTGCCGATGATCTCGCCCGTGATTCTTTTCCAATTAGTGGTCGGGCTGATCGCCGCCTTTCAAGTATTCGCCCAGCCTTTCATCATGACCCAGGGCGGGCCGCAGAACTCGACCCTCTTCTATCTGCTGCATTTGTTCCGTAATGCCTTCGAATTCTTCCGCATGGGCTACGCCTCGGCATTGTCCTGGGTGCTCTTTATGTACATCGCTATCCTGACGCTGCTGATCTTCAGGTTTTCCGCCGCCTGGGTCTTCTACGAAGGTGAGATCAAGAACGAGTGAATCAAAGATGACGCCGATAACCGCGCAAACCTCATTGAAAGCAACGCCAGCCCCGCGGCGCCCGATCGATCGGGCGAAAGTGCTGGCGCATATCATTCTAATCGTCGGCTCAATCATGTTTTTGATGCCCTTTATCTATGTCGTTTCGACTTCGCTGAAGACCGCCAGCGACGTCTATACCTTCCCGCCCGAGTTCATCCCCGATCCGATCGCTTGGGAGAATTACCCCGAGGCGCTGACGGCGATGCCTTTCGATGTCTTCTTCCTCAATACGATTTTCCTGGCGGTGGGGCGGATCATCGGCCTTACCCTGACTTGTTCATTGGCCGGTTTTGCCTTCGCAAAGCTGCGCTGGAAGGGGCGGAATACACTCTTCTTCATCGTTCTGCTGACGCTGATGATCCCAACCGAAGTCACGCTGATCCCCCGCTATATCCTCTTCTCCAAATTGGGTTGGGTCGGCTCGTTCGCGCCCTTGCTGGTGCCGGGTTTCTTCGCCGAGAATGCCTTCTTCGTCTTTCTCTTCCGGCAGTTTTTCATGACCATGGGCCAGGACATCATTGACGCGGCGCGCATTGACGGCTGCAACTTTGTCGGTTTGTTCTGGCGTATCATCGTGCCCAACGCCAAACCGGTCTTCGCCGTCGTCGCCATTTTTATCATCCAAAACAACTGGAACTCGTTCCTGCTGCCGATGATTTACCTGACCGATCGTGCGAAATATACGCTGGCGCTCGGGCTGCGTCTTTTCAATGAGCAGTACTACTCGCAGACGCACCTGCTAATGGCGGCATCGGTCTTCGTCATATTGCCAATTGTGATCTTGTTCTTCTTCATGCAGCGTTACTTCATTCAAGGCGTCGTCTTCACCGGGACGAAAGGCTAGGCGATGACGCGCGAAGGACCTCACATCGTGCTGATCACCTGTGATGAGCTGCGGGCGGATGCGCTGAGCTGCTACGGCAATCGCGTTATCAGCACGCCGAATCTGGATGCCTTGGCTCAGCGCGGCACACGCTTCGAGCGCGCCTATACCAACAGCCCCTGGTGTTTGCCCAGCCGTTGTTCCCTGGCGACGGGTTTGTATCCGCATAGCAATGGTTCCTATAGCAACTTTCGCGATGTGCCGCTGGACGCTGAGTTAGCGAATATCTATTCGCTGCTGCGGAGCGCGGGTTATCACACGGCGCATATCGGCAAATGTCATTACGCGCCGGTGCCCTATGGCGATACGCGTCCCGACCTGACCTTGCCCTACGATGATTTCCGTAAATACTACCTTAGCCTCGGCATCGATCACCTCGCGCTGCAGGATGACAAGCAGGTATCGGTCTGGTTCATGGACGATTACGCGCGCGAACTCGATGCGGCGGGGCATTTAGCCGCCTACCGCGATGCCACCTGGGACCGCAGCAATGCCAAGGTCTTTCCCTTTCCGGGACCGGCTGCATGGCATCCCGACAGCTGGGTTGGCTGCAAGTCCGCTCAATATGTGGACGAGTTCGCAGGTGAGCAGCCGCTATTCCTCTGGGTCTCATTCAGCGGACCTCACTACCCCTTCGACGCGCCGGCGGCATACTACGAACGCGTCGACATGTCCGTTGACACACGCGTCAGCAACGCGTCCGAATTCGACGATCTCTCGCGGATTCATAGCGAGACTTTTCATGGAGGACCCGCCGGCGCGATCGATGGCATGGGGCAGGCGCCTCAAGGCGCAACGAAGAATTTCAGCGAAGCTTATTGGCACGACCTGCGGCACAACTATTTCGCCAATGTGGTGCAGATTGACGATTATATCGGGCGTATTATTGCGTCGCTGGAAGCCCGTTTCGGCGAAGATGTTCTAATCATTTTCACCGCCGATCATGGGGAGATGCTGGGGAATCACGGCTTGTGGGGCAAGAACAACTGCGCCTACGAAGACGTCTGGAAGGTGCCGCTGATCGTCAAGTACCCGGGCGACAAAGAGGCGCAGACGAGTGATGACCTGTGCATGTTGGTCGATGTGCTGCCGACCTGCCTGGATGCCGCGGGCTTGCCCCACGACTTCTGCGACGGTGTGCCGCTGCGCGAGCGAGTTGCCTGCGGCGGCGCCGAATACGTCTTCGCTGAAGGCGAGGGATTCCTGGCGGTGAGCGATGGACGCTTAAAGTTGGTGCGTGTGGCGCAGGGGGAGCGGCAGCATACCGAGTTGATTGACCTTGGGACGGATCCGCAGGAGTTTGTCAATCTCGCTAATGATCCGGCTTGTCAGGGCGATCTGGCGCGATTGCAGGGTCAGATGGTTGACCTATTGATGCGACATGCTTTGCAATAACTCGGATGACACCACCTTGAAACAGCTTGGGCATGTTGCCAATCGCGCGTCTATCCCGGCGACATACGTTATAATTCCAATCAAGCGTTAAACTCTGCGCCAAGCCGAAAGGCCGCTGCATGACCACAGCCCCGCCTGTGCTTGAAGTCCGGGGCATCACCAAACGCTTCCCCGGCGTGCTCGCCAACGACAATATCAACCTGACGCTGCATAAAGGCGAGGTCCTCGGCTTGCTCGGCGAGAACGGCGCCGGCAAGAGCACGCTGATGAACTTGATCTACGGCTTGTACAAACCGGACGAGGGCGAAATCCTGGTCAACGGCGAGCCGGTCGAAATATCCGGTTCCAAGGACGCCATCGAGCTCGGCATCGGCATGGTGCATCAGCATTTTCAACTGGTCGATGTACTGAGTGTGACCGAAAACGTCATGCTCGGCAACGAGGCGGTCAGCGGACCCTTCCTGCGGCGCGATACGGCGCGGCGGGAAATCGAGCAGCTTTCGCGCGAATACGGCCTGGACGTTAATCCCGATGCGCTGATCTCCGATCTGCCGGTTGGCATTCAGCAACGCGTCGAGATCATCAAGGCCCTCTATCGCCACGCCGACATCCTGATCCTCGACGAGCCGACCGCGGTGCTGACGCCGCAGGAGACGCGCGGTCTTTTCAAGATTATGCATACGCTGTTGGAACGGGGCGTTAGCATCATCTTCATCAGCCACAAGCTGAAAGAAGTGCTGGAAATCTGCGACAAGGTGGTGGTGCTGCGGCGCGGCGCAGTCGCCGGGCACGCCGATCCGAAAGATTCCACCGAGCAATCGCTGGCGTCTCTGATGGTCGGCCGCGATGTTCTCCTCGAGGTGGAAAAGGACGACGCAACGCCTAGCGACGAAATCCTCAATGTCGTCAATCTGCATGTGCACGACGATCGTAGATTGCCTGCTGTGGAGGGCGTTAGCTTCGGCTTACAGCGCGGTGAGATCCTCGGCATCGCCGGTGTGCAAGGCAATGGACAGACTGAACTGGTCGAAGCGCTGACCGGCATGCGCGCGGTCGACGAAGGACGCATATACATCAAAGGCGAAGATTCGAGCGGCGCTTCGCCGCGCAAGGTGACCGAGCAGGGCGTTGGGCACGTGCCGGAAGATCGCCAGCGAGACGGCTTGGTGGCAAGCTTCACCGTCATGCACAACCTCGTACTTTGTACTTATTACAAAGATGATTTTGCCAAGACGATTGTGGTGGATGACCGGGCTATCGCCGAAAATGCCCACCAACTAGTCGAGCAATATGATGTACGGCCGCCGATCATCAATAATATCGCCGGCGGTCTTTCCGGCGGCAATCAGCAGAAGGTGATCGTGGCGCGTGAGTTTTCCCGCGATGTGGATCTCTTGATCGCTTCGCAGCCGACCCGCGGCCTTGATGTCGGCTCGATAGAATTCATCCATCGACAGATTATTCGTATGCGCGACGAAGGCGCGGGCATATTGCTGGTGTCGTCAGAGTTGGACGAAGTGCTGAGTTTGGCCGATCGCGTGGCGGTGATGTTTGAAGGGCAGATCATCGACATCTTCCCGATCGAAGAAGCCGATCGCGACACGGTTGGCTTGCGAATGGCGGGTGTTCGTGATGACGCTCAGGCGGTAGCGGAAGCATGAGCGAAGTTCGAGAAAGTCGGCGGCGCGGCGGCATCATCGGGCTTTGGGCCGGGATCTCACCAAGTCTGGTACCGGTGCTGGCAGTGATCACCGCCTTTTTGGCCGGTATCCCGCTCATCACGATTACGGTCAGTGATAACGCGCTGCAGCCGGATATCGCCGAGGGTTTGCGCGTCTCCTCAACGGCCTATGTCGCCTTGGTTGAGTCGATTACCGGTTTGACAATCAATCAGGTGGCGGCCGTCGACGACTTCGGTGAGATGCGTACCTATGCCGCCCGGCATGACATCACCACGCGGCGCAGCCTGTCACGGCAGGCGCGTCCCTTCGAGCGGATCCTCGAAGTTGGCAGGGAAGAAACGCGAGCTTACGGCGCGTTTTTCTCCCGCTACGAGATTGACGAAGACAGCGCGACCGCCATCAGCGAGCGCATCTCGGCCATTAGTGAAGTCGGCGAAGACACATTGCGCGGTCTGAAACCACTGCTGGATGGATTGGCCGACCTGAAACGCTCGGAAGTTGGTGATCTGACGGAGCTGTTAGCCGACGGACCCTCGCTGGGCGAGGATGCGCTGACGCAGGCGGCCGCGCTCTATCCCGCGCTGGCGGACATGTCCGCCGAGGAGTTGCGAGAGGCGATTGCCGCTATCCAAGAGATTGATGAATACGGGCAAGTGAACTTGCTGCGGAGCCACGGCGCCTTGATGCGGTTAGACGCGCTCGGCATCGGCGCGACCAGCCCCGAAGCCGAGACGATCATGGCGATCATTGCGGCCGATTATGACGATGTTCGCGAAGCCATCGATACCTTGGCGGTTCTCGATGCGCTGGGCATCAATGATCCGGCGGCGCTGGGGGCGCAGTACCGCATCGTCGGCCGCATGTATGAAGCGGGATACCTGACGGGCGACTCCGTGAACGCGGTGCTGGACCAGCAACTGGATGCCGCCCTGCAGCAGCATCTGGTGATCCGCCGCCCGGGCAATCGTGTCTTGAGCGCCGACGATCTGGGCGGGGTGACCTTTGGCATCCTCAAGAACCACCAGGACCTCGAGGTGCTCTTCCTGCGCCTGGGCGATCAAGTGCTGCTCTTTATCCCGTCAAATCTGGAGAAGACAATCGTCCGCGCCATCCCCTTCATCATCGCCGGTTTGGCGGTGGGGCTGGGTTTCAAAGCGGGGCTCTTTAATATCGGCGCCGAGGGACAGCTTTACGCCGGCGCCATCGCGGTGGCGGCGGTAGGCGCATTTGCCGCGCCGTCGACATCACCGCTGGTTTTGCTGCCGGTTGTGTTGCTCTTTGGCATCCTTGGAGGCTTTCTTTGGGGCGCATTGCCGGGCGCGCTAAAGGCCTATACCGGCGCTCACGAAGTCATCACGACGATCATGTTGAATTTCATCGCCATCCTGATTGTCGATTGGCTGATCAAGTCGATCGATCCGGTCATCCTGGGTGATGTCAACGCCAGCGTACCCAAGACTCCGGTCATTTTGCCGGCGGCGATGCTGCCGACCATGGACACGATCAACTCACCGCTGGCGCTGCTAATCGTGATGGCGGCGGTTGCCATAGTCGCCTTCCTGCTCAACTACTTGCCTTTGCGCCGCGACAATCCCCAGGCGGCGCTGCGAAGCGGCTTGATCTGGGCCGCTGTCATGAGTGTCCTGCAGCTCTTCCTGGTCTTGATCGCGGTCGGTGACCAATCCAAATTGCACTTTGGCTTCTGGCTGATGATTGGCGCAGTCTGGCTGACCGATTGGTTCTTGATGCGCACGACTCTCGGATTCGAGCTGCGCACAGTGGGCGCGAATCAGAATGCGGCGAAATACGCCGGCATGAGTGTGCCGCGCAATGTCGTGCTGGCGATGGCGCTCAGCGGCATGCTGGCCGGCCTGGCCGGCGCGATTGAGATCAGCGGCGTCGAGCACGAGATGCTGCCGCGCTTCTTCGCCGGTGTCGGCTTTGACGCCATCGCCGTGGCGCTGCTGGCACGCAACAATCCAAAAGGCATGGTCTGGGCCGGGTTGCTCTGGGGCGGACTGCTGAGCGGCGCCGCCTTGATGCAAATACGCGCCGATATCTCCATTGACCTGGTCAAGATTGTGCAGGCCCTGATCATCATGTTTGTGGCCGCCGATCAGATCATCCGCTTCTTGTGGCGCGTGCCCAAACGCACCGCCGAAGAAGAGGGCGAATTGGTCTTCTCCACCGGCTGGGGTGGCTAGCCATGAGTGCGACGGCCAAAGCCAAGCCGATGTGGCGCCTCGCCTTCAAGCTGACGCGCAAAGGCATCATCGCCATCGTGCTGATCGTGCTCGGCGTCTTCATTTTCACCGAGTCGGGTACGCTCGATAGCGACCTGGTCACCACCCTGACATTCGAATCGACCTCGAAGGGACAAACGCCCACGGTCGGTAGCATCCCGGTGCCGACGTCCGCTTATTTGCTGGTCATTGGCATCCTCTTCGTGGTCAGCGGCGCGCTCAACCTCGTGGAGTTTGAGGAGACGCGCTGGCGGCGGATCAGCCTGGCCCTGCTGGGGCTCTGTGCTGTTCTATTCATTCCAACGATCATTATTGCGGCGGCGGCCGGCAACGCGACCAACCTGACCACGATCGTCGCCGAGAGCCTGCGCCTGGCGACGCCGTTGGCCATTGGCGCTTTCGCCGGCATCTGGTGTGAGCGCGCCGGCGTCGTCAATATCGCCATCGAAGGAATGATGCTCTTCGCCGCCTGCTTCGGTTTCACCACGCTTTTCTTTCTGCGCGGTACCTCGCTGCCACTGGAGACTGCGCAGCTGCTGGCGGTGATCATCGGCGTGCTCGCCGGTGGTGTGATCGCCTTGCTGCACGGCTGGCTCTCGATCACCTTCCGCACCGACCAGATCGTCAGCGGCACCGTGATCAATATCCTCGCCGTCGGCGTGACGAGTTTCATTCGGCGCGAGTATCTGCTTTCGACCGAAGCGGGCGCGGCCAAGCTGGGCAATGTCTCCATCCCGATCTTGAGCGACCTGCCCGTGATTGGCGATGCGATCTTCACCAACCAGCCGATTTTCTTCCTGATGTTCGTCATGCTCGCCTTCACGCATATCGTCATGTTCTATACGCGCTGGGGCTTGCGGACGCGGGCGGTCGGCGAACATCCCCACGCTGCTGATACGCTGGGCATCAACGTCAATCGCACACGCTGGATCAACGTCTTCATCAGCGGGATGATCGCCGGTTTGGCGGGTGCCTGGTTTTCGCTGGAAGCGACCGGCAGCTTCAACGATGGCATGACGCGCGGCGCTGGTTTCATCGCGCTGGCGGCCATGATCTTCGGCAAATGGACGCCCATCGGCGCCTTCGGCGCGGCGCTGCTCTTCGGCTTCTCTGATTCGCTGGGCATTCGCTTGCAGATGGTCGGTGTCGGTTTCCCCGTGCAATTCCTGCAGATGGTGCCCTACGCCGTGACACTAGTAGTGCTGGCGGGCTTCATCGGGCGGGCGTCTCCACCGAAAGCGGTCGGCCAGCCTTATGTGAAGGAGTGAGGCTCAGCCTCGCCACCAGAACGCCTTCCCCGAAGCTTCGGCGCGGGATTTTCGGGCGAGTTTGACGAGAGTACCGATTTGAAAATTAGCCGTCAAGATAGTAAAGTAAGGGCGTAAACTTAACTTCGCCTAATGTCTCTCTGGGAGAAAATCACATGAAAAAGCTCTTCGTATTTTTGAGCCTGATCGCGCTCGTGCTGGGGCTTGTACCCCTTGTAGCAGCGCAGGACGGCGTGGAAACCTTGTGCCTGGTGACCGACCTCGGTCGGGTCAACGATGGCACCTTCAATCAGTTCGCCCACGAAGGCGCATTGGAAGCGGCTGATGAATACGACCTTGAATACAAGTGGATCGAAACGCAGTCGGAGACTGACTACGGAGCCAATATCCAGACCTGCATCGACGAAGGTTTTGAAGTCATTGTGACGGTTGGTTTCTTGATCGCCGATGCCACCAACGGCGCGGCGGAAGCCAATCCCGATGTCTATTTCCTGGGTGTCGATCAGTTCGTCATGGGCGGGCCGACCAACTACGTCGGCATTCAGTTCCGCGAAGATCAGTCGGGCTTCCTGGCTGGTGTCTTGGCGGCGCAGGTCGCGGATTCCATCGGTTCGGACACAATCGCAGGCGTCTACGGCATTGATATCCCGCCGGTCAAGAAATTCCGCAACGGCTTCGAGCAGGGCGCGCATTACGTCAACGCTGATATGAACCTGCTCGGTGTCTACATCGACAACTTTGTCGCGCCGGATCGTGGCGCATCGGCGGCAGTACAATTCATCGGCGAAGGCGCTTCGGTCATCTTCGGCGCGGGTGGTCCTACAGGCACCGGCGGCATCCTGGCGGCGGCGCAGCAGGGCGTCTTCGTCATCGGCGTCGATCAGGATGAGTGGGTCACAAGCTTCGGCAGCGGTGCAACACCCGGCTCCGAATACATCATTTCGAGCGCGATCAAGCGAGTTGATCAAGGTGTCTACGATATGGTGGCGGCGCTGGCCGAAAGCATGATGGGCGACTTCCCCGGCGGTGGCATCTACCTGATGGATGTGGCGCTGAATGGCGTCGGCCTGGCGGAGAAACACGAAGCCGATATCGACGATGCCTTCTTCGAGACGGCCGCCACAGTCGCCGAAATGATGATCGCCGGCACCGTCAGTACCGGCGTCGATCCCGTTTCGGGTGACCTGGCGATGGACGACATGATGGAAGATCATGCCGCCGACATGATGATGGGTGTCGAAACCGTCTGCCTGGTCACTGACCTGGGTCGTGTCAATGACGGCACCTTCAATCAGTCGGCCCATGAAGGCGCGGACGCCGCAGCCGATGAATATGATCTCGAGTACAAGTTCATCGAGACGCAAGCCGAGACCGATTACAAAGCCAATATTCAGACCTGCATTGACGAGGGCTTTGAAGTGATCATCACGGTCGGCTTCCTGATCGCGGATGCCACTTACGCCGCGGCTGAAGCGAATCCCGATGTATATTTCCTGGGCGTCGATCAGTTCGTCATGGGCGGCCCCACGAATTATGTAGGCATCCAGTTCCGCGAGGATCAGTCCGGCTTTATGTCCGGTGTGCTGGCGGCTAGTGTGGCGGAATGGCAAGGCTCGGATACGATCGCCGGTGTCTATGGCATCGACATCCCGCCGGTGAAGAAATTCCGCAACGGCTTCGAACAGGGCGCGCGTTACGTCAACGCCGATCTCACGATCCTGGGCGTCTACATCGACAGCTTTGTCGCGCCCGATCGTGGCGCGTCGGCGGCTATTCAATTCATCGGCGAGGGCGCGACAGTGCTCTTCGGCGGCGGCGGACCCACTGGTACGGGTGCGATTCTGGCGGGCGCGCAGGAAGGCGTCTACGTCATCGGCGTTGACAAAGACGAGTGGGTCACGAGCTTCGGCAGCGGTGCGACGCCGGGTTCGGAGTTCATCATTTCGAGCGCCTTGAAGCGGGTGGATCAAGGTGTCTACGACTCAGTCGCCATGCTGGCGGAAGGGGACTTGATTGACTTCCCCGGCGGCGACATCTTCCTGATGGACGCGGCGATGAATGGTGTCGGCTTGGCGGGTCCGAATGAAGCCGATATCCCCGACGCAGTCTGGGCGAAGGTCGATTCGGTTACGGCGATGTTGATCGCCGGCGAGATCGAGACCGGCGTCAATCTGATGTCGGGCGATCTGCTGGAGTAGTCAGCTGACTGGAAAACTGTAGGGGCGAGCCACTGGCTCGCCCTTCGTTGGTCAGAAGGTCTAGCTGCCGCCGTCCTTTCAGCAGGAGATACCGCAGAACTGTTGCAGCCTCGTCATGTGATGCGGCTGTTTTACTTCGACATGTCGTCCGCCAGCTCGTCGAGGATAGATGGGCTGAGGTGACGAAGAAATCCTCCGCGCGTCGCTTGCTCAAACTTCTGTGTGAGACGTGAATACGCGATATAGCAACATCGTTGAGGCAATTTCAATCTCGCGAATGTCGGTCGATTGATCTCGGATTTCACTTTGTCACGTCGATCATCGGGAGCCACAATAAATAGGCTTATGTTCAAGTTCGGCTGCAAAGCCATCAAATCGGACATGCGAAGAAGACCTGAAAAAATCGACGTTGTATGCTCAATTTCAAACGCTGCAATGATACTGTTTCCTTGAAGCCATAGCACGTCTATGAGCTCGATTATTCTCTGAGTCTTTTGGTCAAATTGGACTGGAAGATTGCGCCTTAGTCTCGGTATTTCGGAGAAGACCTTGCCTTGAAATGACTTATTGCGGTCATTGTTTGCTACCCACAGGTCCAGTTTCATGGCGCTGCCAAGCGACAGCAGAAGCCACTGTATTTGGTCATGGCTGAATTCCGCAGGCGGTATGGGCCCACATCGCGATCCTTCCGCCGTATGCAAGGCAGCAATTATGATCTCGGCATCGGATTCCTTTTCTGGTTTCGGCAATCCTCTAAAATGGACACCCCACGTTTTGGAATTCTCAGCAGGGAGATAGGATAATTGTCCTATCAGTTTTTTGACGGGAACTGCCAGTTCTGGACTCAATGAAAGTGTCACTGTTACATTGACCCGGGCCGGATAATTTGCGTCCTCCGCAATCGCCTTGGTGCTTCTAAACGGTTTTCCGGTGACTTCGAGTATGGCGAAGAACTTTCCTTCCCTTATCATGTAACAGATTAGGCTATCGCCTGGTTGTATCTTTTGTACGGTCGCCCATTTTCTGTCGGCAAAACCCATTGTTTCACCGCCGCGTTCAAGAAAAGCTTTCCAAGTCTCTAAACTAAAGAGCACACGCCAATTTGCCACCGAAGTTTTGCCTTCCACTTTCAGTTCCAGTTACTTAACGGTAGCTGGTCGCAAAGCCTTTTGTACTCAAGTACCGCACGGCGGGCTACCGCATAAGAGCCTGTATCGCCCCATCCATATACACATCATCCACCAGCCGCATAATCCCCAGCGGATTGCCATCCTTCAACGCATCCGGCAGCAGCGCGTCCGGCACATTCTGAAAGGCGATGGGCCGCATGAAACGGTATATCGCGTTCATGCCCACCGATGTCGTGCCCGGCGCTGTCGTGGCCGGGTAGGGTCCGCCATGCTGCATGGCATGCACGACCGCCACGCCCGTGGGAAAGCCGTTCCAAATTACGCGCCCGGCTTTCTCCCGCAGTTGATGCAGCAGGTCGCCGATGCTATGCAGCTCGTCATCTTCGGCATGGACGGTGGTCGTGAGATTGCCTTCGAGCGCGTCGACCGTGGCGCTCAAATCATTCCCATCTTCACAGACGACGAAGAGCGTCACCGGTCCAAAGTGCTCCACCTGTAATTGATCGTCGGCGCGGATGGCGGCGGCGCTGGTTTGCATGACGGTGTTGCTGTAACAGAAATATTCGCCATCCGCGATGGCGTCGCCGCCGGTCAGCACACTGATCTGCGGATTGGCGGCCGTCTGACTGACGGCGTTGTCCAAGCCGGCCGCAATCGCTTCATTGAGCAAGACGCCCGCAGGCGCCGCCTGCATCTTCTCGGTGACGGCGGCGATGAAGTCCTGGCTCGCCCGGCTGTCTTCCAGCAGAATCAAGCCGGGATTGGTGCAGAACTGCCCCGTGCCCATCGTCACCGAAGCAACCAAGCCATCGGCGATGTCCGCGCTGCGCGTATGCAGGGCGGCTTGCGTAATGACCACCGGATTGATGCTGCCCATCTCGGCGTAAACCGGGATCGGTCGCGGACGGCGTGCGGCAGCGTCATAAATGGCGCGTCCGCCGCGCAGCGAACCTGTGAAGCCGACCGCTTCGATGCCGTCATGCGCCACCAGCCATTGACCGACATCAATGCCATTGCCCTGCAGCAGGGAGAAAGTCCCGGCGGGAAAGCCCTGCGCCTTGACGGCAGCGCCAATCGCCTGCGCGAACATCTCCGAAGTGGCTGGATGTCCCGGGTGCGCCTTGACCACGATCGGGCAGCCGGCAGCCAGCGCAGAGGCCGAATCACCGCCGGCCACGGCAAAGGCAAAGGGAAAATTGCTCGCCGCGAAGATGGCGACTGGTCCGACCGGGAATTGCATCTGCTTGACAGCAGGTTGGCCGGGCTGCTCGGTATTGATGATGGCGCGCAGATAAGTGCCTTGACGCAGCAGCGCGGCAAAAGCGCGGAATTGCCCGGTTGTGCGCGCCCGTTCGCCGGTCAAGCGCGGCAGGCCCAGCCCGGTCTCGCGGTCGGCAGAATGCAGCAAGTCGTCGCCGAGCGCTTCGATTTGATCAGCGACTTCATCGAGAAAGTCCGCGATGCGAGCGGAGGGATAGTTGCGGATCTCCTGAAACGCGCTGACTGCTGCGCGCACAGCACGGTCAACTTCGTCACGCGTCGCGCTGTAGAAAGGCAAGCTGTCAGTCGACTTGTTACGCGGATCGACGCTGAAAAATGTGTCGGTTCCGTCGGCGGATGTTGCGCCGGCGATATAGTTGCGACCTGTGAGTTTCATCGGTCTCCTCTCAAGTTTGATAAGTGCTGCGTGTCAAGCGCGGTGGGCATTCGCCTTGCTGCGACCGGTTGCGCTACTGTCGTGCTGCGTCCCCGTTCGGCTGGCTGACGCGCAAATCCAATGCGTCAACTATAGCAAAGAAAGCGGGCAAATCACATTCATCGAAGGCGACTGTCGGGCGGCGCACGTAGGCGCTCTTGATAGTGCCGTCCCGCTTCATCAGTTGCTTGCGCATGTGCAGCGAGTATTCATGTCCACTGCCGGAGACGGCTTTGATCAAGGCATTGCCATTTTCAATGATGCCCGCTGTCGCGGCGTCATCGCCCGTCGTCCATCTGTCCCAGGCGGCCAGGAAAATCTCATTGAAGCCGACGCCGGGAATCAAACCGGCCGCGCCATTGCGCAGTTCGTTGAGCACGGTGATGCCGCCGCCACCGCCGAACATGCGTTTGTCGTCGCCGAGCAACGGCGCTAGCTCCGCCATCTTGTCCGCCGAGCCGGGACCTTCGATTTTGAAGTACTGCACGTTTGGCGCACGGTCAGCGATTTCGGAGAGCGCCTCCGCCGGCAGTTCGGTGTGCCGATACTGCGGGATATGCGGCGCTTGCTGCACGATGATCGGCGCATCGCTGGCCTCGCCGAGTTCGACGTAGAAGTCCACCAGGGATTGGTCGCCATTGTCCATCGTCGGTGGCGGCAGCGCCATCAGCGCGGCGGGCTGAAATTGCGACAGTTGCCGCGCCTGCAGGATGGCGGCTTCAGTGCTGTTGGGGGCGATGCCGATGATCAGCGGTACAGCGTCCGCCATCTCACTGGCGACGATCGCGACATTTTCCAGCCGCTCGTCATCGTTCATTTTGTAGGCTTCGCTGGCGAATCCGTTGATGCCAATGGCATGCACGCCACCGTCAAGCTCGAAGCGCACAATCTTGCGCAGGCTCTCCGCGTCAATGTCGCCGTTTTCATCGAAGGGGGTGAACAGTATCGGGGCGATACCTTGTATCATGCGCTTCTCCGCAACTGGCATAGTGAATTGTGAGCATAGGTTAACCTATGCTCTCATCCTTCACCACTGCCTTGATAGACGGATGAATCGCTTCTCAGCTTCCGTGGCTAAACTGTGGAATCTCGATGCGCACTCCGCCATTCATCGCGGATTCATGGGCGCAAATACCGGCGGCTGTCCACGCGGCCATTGTCATCGCGTCCGGCCAGGGCTGGCGCTTTTCCACGATGCTGCTGACGAATTCATGCACCAGATGCGGGTGCGAGCCGCCATGTCCCCCACCCTGCAGGAAGGACAAATGGGCGTGGGTCTCGTCATATACGCCGCGTTGCGTGAAGCGTGCGATTTCCTTCGGAAGCAGGTCTTGGCGATCAGGCGCGTTCACGCGCTCCACGGTGATTTCGTTTCCACGCCCCCAGGAAGCGGCCTCCGCCGGCGTCATGCGAAAGACGACCGGGGCTTCATCTTCGATTTGCTCCCACTCAAACGTCGCTCTCTCGCCGTACACGTTGAAGCTCTCCGTATAGTCGCGCGCCGTATGGAAGAGGCTGCGCGTGACCTCGGCGGCGAGAGCGGGCTCATGCTCAAGTTCGAAAATCGCCGTTTCGATGGGAAAGGGATTGTTGTACTGCTCGTGCAATTCGGGCCGCATGACGCCGGAACCGAAGCAATGCACCGCCCGCGCCTGCGTATCGGCTAATGCCAGCACGGGCGAGACCGCATGGGTCGCGTAGTGCATTGGCGGCAAGCCCCTCCAGTAGGGCGGCCAGTATTCCATGTCTTGATAGTGCGCGCCGCGCAAGAACTGGATGCGACCGATTTCGCCGTTTTTCAGCATATCTTGTACGTACATAAAACGCCGCGTGTACACGGCCGTTTCCATGCCCATATACACTTTGCCGCTTTCGCGCTGCGCCGTCACAATCGCGTTGAGGTCGTCGATACTGGTCGCCATCGGCACGGTACAGGCGCAGTGCTTGCCCGCATTTAATACCGCGACCGTCTGCTCGGCATGGACGGGGATGGGGGTGACCAGGTGTACGGCGTCAATGTCGTCATTGCTGAGGATTTCGCGCAGATCAGCGACTCGATTGGCAACTTCAAAGCGATCCCCGGCCGATTGCAAGACCTCCGCATCCTGATCGCAGATGGTCAGGCTTTCGACCCGGGGGTGGTGGATATAGATGGGCGCGAACTCCGCGCCAAAACCTAATCCAGCCAGGGCGACATTGATCTTCTTCTCGGCAGCCATTGTTATATTCTCCAGGATTGGTCAAGATACATGCGCAACCTAGACACAGCATCTCGAATAAACTGTAGGGGCGACACTTGTGTCGCCCGCTGACACGTACACGGGAAACTGTAGGGGCGATCCTTGGATCGCCCCTACAGTCGCGCGGAGGGAATTGGGCTGGGGGGCAAACACTTCAACGTACAAGGATAGCATTTGCACTATCCCTGGACGGCGCCGAAGGTGATGCCTTCCACCAGTTGTCTTTGCGTGAGCATCAGCAATGGCACGAGCGGCAGCAGGACAAACATGCCGGCCGTCGCCACAAGATCGAGATTGCTTGAGTTGTAATTGGCCGCGCGTGGAGGAATCGTATACAGTTTCGTCGTGAGCACTTGGGTATCCGGCGAAGTCGACAAGGTGAACACAAAGAGAAACTCGTTCCAACCAGCGATGAAGAGCAGCAGGAAGCTGACGAAAACCCCGGGCATTGCGATGGGCATGATGATGCGGAACAGGGTCATCAAGCGCCCGGCGCCATCAATGGCGGCCGCATCGTCCAGCTCGCGCGGGATGGCGTTGAAATAGGCGAACTGGAGCAAGGTCGCCAGCGGCATGCCGCCAGCGGTGAATACAAGTATCAAGCCGATATGCGTGTCCAGCAATTTGAGCTGCAAATACGCGATGAAGATGGGTCCCAGAGTGACCATAGCCGGGACCGCCATGCTGGCGACCATCAGGCTGTACATCAACGTCCTGCCGCGGAAGGTCCCGCGACTGAAGGCGTAAGCCGCCATCGCGCCCAGCAGGGTTGCGGCCAGACCGGAACCGCCCGCGAGCAAAACGGAATTGCGCAGCGCCAGCCAGAAGTCCCAAGCTCTGGCCATGAACGGGTAGTTCTCCAAGGTCGGGTATTTGGGCCACAAGGTCGGCGGTATGCGGTTCACTTCACTCGCCGTCTTCAACGAGGTGAAAGCCATAAAAAGGACGGGAAAGATCAAGCCCGCCAAGACGATGGCGAGCAAGGCATAGAGCAAGATATTCTGCAGGCGGCGCCGTCGGTAGTTCATCAGATCTCCCGCGAACGATACAATAGCCAGGCGAAGATGCCGCCGATGGCGATAGTCACGACCAGCAGAACCATATTCACTGCCGAGCCGTAGCCATAACGCAGCTGCAGGAAGAAGCGCTCGTAGGCGTAAAGCGCAAGTGTCTTGGTGGCGCTGCCGGGTCCGCCGCGGGTTAAGCCATAAATCTGCTCGAAGGTCTGCACTTCAGCCATGGCGCGCAGCAGCAGCACGAGGTAAATGGCCGGCTTAAGCAGGGGAAGCATAACGTACCAAAAGCGCTGCAGGGTGTTGGCGCCGTCGACAGCGGCCGCTTCCAGCACCTCCTTGGGCAAAGAGCCGATCGCCGCCATGAAGATCAGGGCGACCCAAGACACATTCTTCCACACCGTCATCGCAATTGTGGAGAAGCGCGCCGTTTCGGCATCGCTTAGCCATCGCACGGCCGTATTGCCAAAACCAAGCTGGCGCAAGATCTCATTCAGAATCCCACCATCTTCAAAGTAAAGGATCTGAAAAGCGACCGCCGCCAGCATCGGCGCGACCACCCAAGGCAGCAGCATGATGAAATTGCTCAGCCAGCGCAGGCGCAGCTTCTGCATCAAAAGCACAGCGATGCCCAAGCCGACGACGGTTTCGGCCACGGCGGCGGTACCCGTGTAAAGCAGGGTCCAGCCCAGACTTCCGATCAGGGTGGCGTCTCGCGTGAGCATCTCGTAGTTGCGCAGGCCGATGTAATGCCCCCCTAAGATGGTGCGATTGGTCATGCTGATCAAAACCGTCTGGATGATGGGGATGACCGTATAGATCATGCGCAGCAGGAATGCCGGCAGCACCAGCACATAGAAAACGGCATACCTGCTAGAGAACAAATTCTGCAGGCGACCCTGCGCGAGGTGAGTCGATCCGGCTTGAGCCATCCGGGCAACCAAGGGGCTAAGTTGGAATTAAAGTCATGAAGGGGCGATCTATCAAGTCGCCCCTCAGCTATTGCTTACTGTGTTCACGACAGTTCCGCTGCTTGCCTGGACCTACTTAGTAAGCGAGTCTGATGATCGTATACTCGTCCTGCGCCCATTGGAAAGCTTCGTCCACGTTGCGCTCGCCGGAGAGGATGAACTCGCCGAGCTGGTCAAACATCGACCAGAGCTGCGACACCTGCCGATGATTCACTATCGGGTAGCGGAACTGCGCGCCCTCGACCAATCCTTCCCAGTCATGCTCAGGCGCCAAGACAGGTATATTCGCAGCGACTTCTTCGTCGGTGAACAGCGACTTCAAGCCCGGCACGACGTTTTGCAGCGCCACATAGCGAAGGTTGTCATAGTGCCCGAGGAATTCAACGACCTCTTTCGCCTGCTCAATTTTGGCAGAGGCGCTGGGTATAGAGTAGCCCCAGCCATGCAGCAGCAAGTTGTCGTTGGCGGGACCCATCGGGAAGCGCGACATCCTGTAATTGTCTTCGCTCACGACGGCGTCAACGGTATTGGTTACTTCGGTATACGAGCCTTCGTAGTTCCAGCACATGCCGGCTTTGCCAGCGGCCATCAACCCAATCACCTCGCTATAGCCTTCGTTGATGGTCGAGGGCGGGGTGATCTCGTAATTGTTGACCCAGTCGTACATCCACTGCAGCGCGACGCGCGTGGCGTCGTCATTGAGCGTCTCCAGGTCTGCCCCCGAGTGGTGCAGCGCCTGCAGCATGGTATTGAAGGCGTGTCCCTGGCCGCCCAGCGGCCGCCAGCCCCATACGCCTGCTTCCTGGTCGGTGGCGGTTTGCCCGGCGGCGACAAAGTCTTCCCAGGTCGCCGGCGCATCCGGCACCAGGTTGGTATTACGGAAGAGAGGCGTGGCGCCCATGAAGTAGAAGAGCCGGAAGACGCCGCCCATCGCGTTGTCCAATACGTTGACGCTATCGGTGATGTCATCTGCATTGTCGACATAGGCATCCAGATCGCTCAGGTCGATTGCCCAGCCATTCATGCCGTACATGCCGGCCAGCAGGTCATCGGTCATCATGACATCAATGTGAGAGTAACCCGTCTGGCCCCAGAGCGTGAACTTCTGCATGGTATCGCTCCAGCGCGCCGGAAAACCTTCGCTATTGATCGTGATCCCGGTCGCTTCGGTACAGGCTTCATAGAGCGGGTTGAACCAATCCGACGCCCAGCCGATGACGTTGATCTCGTGGTTGTCGGCGCGGATGATGTTGGGGAAGTTCGGTAGCAATGTGCTGGCCGCAGCCGCGCCAGCCCCTTTCAAAAATGAACGACGTGATATTCTTTTTGTGTTACTCATTCTGAACTCCTTTAAGAAAGTCATTCGAAATAGAAGAGGAATAATCCCCAACGTGTATTGTTTAACCCATCCTGCAAAATATTGCAAATTCTCGCTAGCGCTGTTGGTCGGAAAGGCTGGATTGCCGGGATGGTCTGCCAACTGTGCCCTCCATATCCTTTTGACAGGTGGCATCTAATGCCTTATGCTTGACGCGATTAATTCGCGAGAAAGAGAATGCGACTCTACATCACCGGCGGAACCGGTCTTGTCGGCAGCAATATCATCCGGCTGGCGCGGATGCGCGGCGATATCGAAATTATCGCGTCCCAATATGGTCCCGAACCGGAATGGGATGTCGACTACGTGCTCGATCCGCTCGACATGTCCGATACGGCGGCCGTGCGCGAGTCGATGCAGCGTTATAAACCCGATGCCGTGATCCATTGCGCCGCGATGCTTGACCATGTCTACATGCAATATCACCTGGCCGAAGCCTGGCAAGCGACCGTCGAAGCCAATCTCGCCTTCGCACGGAGCTGCGCTGAGGTCGGCGCGCGCTATGTATTTGTCTCTTCGGATTGGGTGTTCGACGGGACGCAGCCGCTGGTCACTGAAGATTCGCCGCCGAATCCGGTGCTATTTTACGGCTTCATGAAGGCTGTCTGCGAACGCGAGATCATGGGCGTGGCTGGCTTGAACTACGGCATCGGACGTATGGCCGGCATTTATGGCTTGAATTACAGCAATCCGAGCCTGCTGATGAAAGACAATCACCTGGGATTTCCCATAACCAACTACGTCATAGATCGACTGTCACAAGGCTTGGTCGCCGAAGTCTGGACCGGTCCCAAGGTAAACGAGATGGCGCATGCGTCGTTGGCGTCGGATGGTGCGGATTTGCTGCTGCGCCTGGCGGAGCACGACGAAGACGGCATCTTCCACTGTTGGGGCAGCGAGGCAGCCAACCGATTGCAGCTGGCGCGCCACATCGCCGATATTTTTGAGTTTGATCGGACACTGATCGTGCCAGTGCCGACCGATCCTGCGATGCTGGACAAGTTTCGCCATATCCGCATCCCGTTCCGCACCGTCGCGAATAGCGAGAAGACGTATAAGGCGCTGGGACGCCGGACATACAACCTGGTGGAAGGTCTGCGTGAATTCCGACCGGAATGGGAGGCTTTCCACGCAGCGCATAGCAGAGCTATTGACAACTAACGGCTGGAGAGAGCAAACGCATGAAAGCACTGACTTTGACGGCGGATTGGGCGCCGAAGCCCGGCTACAATTTAACCGAGAGCGAACGCGATTTGCGCCGTCCCCGCAATGCCAACATGACCTGGAAAGGTCCGCGCATCGAGTTGGGTGATGTTCCCGACCCGCGCCTGAAGCCCGATCAAGCGATGCTGGAAGTCGCGGCGGTGGGCATTTGCGGCTCGGACATGCACATGTACGAAGCGGGCGCTGACGGGTACATGGTATATCCGGGCTTGGTGCACACACCCAACATCATCGGGCATGAGTTCGCCGGCCGCATCGTCGAGTTGGGTGCGGATGTCAAGGACCTGGCTGTCGGCGACCTGGTCGCGGTTGAGGAGATTCAGTGGTGCGGCGAATGCAACGCTTGCCGGCGCGGTTTCGTCAATCACTGTCTGGATATCGAGGAACTGGGCTTTACCATTCCCGGCGCCATGGCGCAGTATCTGCCCGTACGCGCCAAATACTGCTGGAAACTGGATGAGATCGCCGAGCGCTACGGCGAGGAGGAAGCCTTGGTGATGGGCGCGATGGTGGAGCCGACCGGCGTCTCCTATCAAGGTCTGTTCAACCGCCTGCGCAACTGGCAGCCGGGCAACAATGTGGTCATCTTCGGCGCGGGTCCCATCGGCTTGGCGGCGCAGGCTCTGGTGATCGCCGCCGGGGCAGGGACTGTGATTGTCTCCGACCCATCCGAGAGCCGCCGCAATATTGCGCTAAATATGGGCGCATCGGTCGCGCTTGATCCGATCGGCGCCGATCTTGACGAAGCGCTGATGGAGCATACGCTGGGGCGCGGCGTTGATTATGTGGTGGAATGCGCCGGTTTCGCCGATAAGACGATCGAGCCGCTCGACAGATGCCTGGCGGTCAACGCTTCAATCATCGATATCGGCATGGGTAGCGCTTTGCCGGCGATGCCGATCGTCGCCTACAAGCGCATGGGTGTGCAGTATGCCGGTTCACTGGGTCACGCCGGCGGACCCTTCCAGCATGTGATCCGCATGATGGCGGCGGGCCGCATCGACATGCGCCAGATGGTCAGCGCGCGCCTGCCGCTTGACGACGCGCTCGCAGCTTTCAAGCGTCTGGAGAACCGCGCGGACGCCAAGATCATTCTGCAGCCGAATTAGGAATTGCAACGGAACAAGCGCATGGGCGATGGCATAATGATATTGGGCGGCATCATCTTTTGGATTCTGGCTGGACTTTGCGCCTTTCGTCGGGATCTGGTCTGGCGGCTCTACTCGCTGGAGCCGCGTTGGCGCAAAGACAACCCTGAGCGTACGGAGGCTTGGGATAAGAAGACGCGCCGCTCGGCGCTGATTTTTGTGCTGCTTGGTGTCGTATTTGTGGCGCTGGGGCTGATGATATAGGCCTTCTGATTCCAGTACCGTGCTAAGTGTTGCCGCCATCGCCCGTGTCGCTAGGAAGTCTATGTTGCGAGTCTCTGTCTGCTGGTGGCGGCAATTGATGTTGTTGTTCGGATCGCTTACGCAGCCCATACACATAGGCGCCGCCAGAAACAAGGATAGGGACTACAGGAAACAGAACCGCGGCCGCTGGAGTCGCTACAAAGGCCAAGGTTACGGCACCAATGAGGAATCCAATCGCAACTATAAAGGCTATCCATAACGCGAGCTTCTGTATACTCGTCCGGTGCTGAAGTTGAGTTTCCGCCATTGTGAGAATCCGATCTGCAGCACCGGGTAACACATCCTCGTATTCTCGGAATGAGTCAGGCGTCGGAAGCGGTCCGGAGGAATGTCGCGCATAATAGATCGAAACTGATTCTTCATTGTCGGGTCGGTGCTCTTCATTGGTCATGATTTTTCCGGTTGCGGGATTCAATCAAATACGGCTGTTCTTCCATTGCATCCCATATACATTCACCAACAATCTCCCAATCCTCACGTAGCGCTCGAGCATCGGCTTGTTCAGGCGAATCAGCGAGATGGATATCAGCGAAAATATCGAGAAATGAAAAGGGTGATGCAAGCCCTTGTATGACGTAATCTCGGTAGCGAGAACGAATTCGCGACGCTTGCTCTTTGATTGCCATAAGACGTTCCTTCTCTCCCGTACATATATTGTACGGGAAAATCTAGGTTTGGTAGCTTAGCACATTTCCTGCAGGTCTTTAACACAAATTAGGGCGAGTGTGAAATCAAGTGAGTACGTTCGTCAGCATCCTATGTTGCGCGATTGGAATCGATGAGACTTGCGCTGTCACGATGTAAAGTGCTGTTTGTTGATCATACTGGTCCGCCAAATGTAGGCGCCAGCTAGCGCTTGATTTCCCCCAGATTGTGATACAAGCGCACGGCCGCTTCCAGACCGGTGAAGAAACTGTCGATCTTCAAGTATTCATTCGGCGAGTGGATGCCCTCGCCCTCGCCAAAGGCAAATGCCGCCATCGGAACACCGATCAGCCGATTGAAGACCCCTAGAATTGGAATTGAACCGCCCGTGCGGACCAGTTGCGCCCGCCGTCCGATGGTTGATTCAATGGCCGCTTGCACCGCTTCCAGCCAAGGTCCCTCGGTGTCGATTTGGAAATACCACGCTTCTTCGCCGATCACGCATTCGACGTCTACGGTATCAGTCGCGAAGCTTTCTACATATTGTTTCAATACTTGGGAAACTTGTGTCGGGTCTTGATCCGGCGCGAGGCGCATGGTGATTTTGAAGCCGGCTTCGGCCGGAATGATGGTCTTGATTCCAGGTCCCTGGTAACCGCCCCACATGCCAACGATATCAAGCGTCGGGTAGACGGTCGCGCGTTCCGCGGCCGGCGCGATGGTCTCCGCCCAGAATTGATCCACGCCTGCTCCCGTCAATAAATCGTCACTGCTGAAACCGGCGCTGATGCGCTCCTTTTCTGCTTCGCTTGCCTCGCGGACGCGGTCATAGTATCCGGGCAACTGGATACGCCCTGCGTCGTCATGGAACGAACCGATGATCTTGCCGGCGATGTGAAGCGGGTTTTGCACCAGCCCGCCATAAAGCCCGGAATGGATATCGGCTTTCGGTCCGCTGACGCGCGCCTGCGCCGTGACCATGCCGCGCCCGGCATACGTGAGCCGCGGATTATCCGGCGCGAGATCGCCATCGCAGTTTAACAGCACATCGGCAGCCAACCGCTCCTTGTTGGCCTCCACGAAGTCGCGGATGCTGGGCGAGCCGGATTCTTCTTCGCCTTCAAACATGATCTTGATGTTGACCGGCAATTCGCCGTTCGCCCGCAGCAGCGCTTCGAAACTCTTGAGATTCCCCCAAACACCGGCTTTGTTGTCGCTGGCGCCGCGGGCGAACATCTTGCCATCGCGGATGACGCCCTCGAAAGGCTCGGAGTGCCACAGCGGCAGCGGATCAACCGGCTGCACATCGTAATGCGCATAGACGAGCACAGTCGGTTTGTCCGGCCCGGCCCGCAGCCATTCACCGTAAACAACCGGAAGTCCGGCAGTCGCAACCGCTTCGCAGTTCGCGAAGCCCATGGCCTCGAGTTGGCCGACAATCCAATCGGCGCAAGCCCGCACATCACCGGCATGAGCCGGGTCAGCGCTTATAGAAGCGAAGCGCAGCAATTCCTTATAATCTTCCATCATTTTGTCCTGCGTTTCCTGCAGGTAGTCAATCGCGCTTTTGATCGTATCGGTCATCTTTTTGCCTTTGCGTTTCCATGATTGCCTGCCCAACATCATAGCGCAGTCGCCGCGATTATTCCGCGTCCAAGATGCGGCTCTTCCGATCTCCACATTGAAATCCTTCCGTTAGCTTTATCGAATAAGCTTGCAGGGAAGGCAGTCCGGCCGGCGTCGTATGTCTACCGGGCTGATGTAGATATACAATGTAAGTTGAATTAGACTGCAGGCGAAGATCACAGAGTGGCTGGGTGATATGTCTAAAAAACGCAATATTCTTGTGGTGGACGATGAACGTACAATTCGAGAAGTCGTGCGCCGCTATCTGGAATTGGAAGGTTTCGCAGTCACGGAAGCGGAAACGGGACCACAGGCGCTGTCAATCTTGCAAGAGAATCGACCGGACTTGATTGTGCTGGATATCATGCTGCCGGGCGTCGATGGATTTTCGATCACACGGCGTTTGCGTCAGACATCGGACTATAGCCCGCTGAGCATCGATGGCGATATTCCGATTATCTTGCTGACAGCGCGGTCAAACGAAGTCGATCGCGTCTCTGGCCTGGAGCTTGGCGCGGACGACTATGTGACCAAGCCCTTCAGCCCGCGTGAATTGGTGGCGCGCGTCAAAGCGGTAATGCGGCGCAGTATTGCCGTGGAAGTCGAAAGTGAGTCGCCGGTGGAGTTTGGCGGCTTGCATCTCGATCCACGCAGCCGGTCAGTGAGCGTTGCTGAAAAGGGCGTGTCACTCACTGCCAAAGAATTCGATCTGCTCTGGTTTCTGATGCGCCATCCGCGGCAGGTCTTCAAACGGCAGCAGCTGCTCGACAAGGTGTGGGGTTATGAGTTCTACGGCGATGAAAGCACGGTAACCGTGCATGTGCGGCGTCTGCGCGAAAAGCTGGAGCCCAACCCCAGCAAACCGAGCTATATACAGACCGTTTGGGGTGTCGGCTACAAGTTCGAGATTCCAGACTCATGAAACAGAAAGCGCCGACCATTGCCCGCATTGACGAACGACTGACGCGCAACCCGCTGCTGATCTTTGTGATCGTGCTGGTGATTCCAATTGCTGGCACTTTGTTTAGCGAACTGGTCATGTTCGACCTGCCCGGCAACGAGGTGCAGCAACTGGTTGCCTTTATGACGGTGACAGGCATTACCAGTTCTTTGCTATCGTACGCCTTTTATCGGCTGGGTGTGCTCGAATGGTTTCGCAGTTTGCGCTGGGCCATCTGGATGGTGATCGCGCTGCTGGTGCTGATGATCTTCCTCAATGTCTGGGTGATCGCGCGCTTCACTTTCATCCAAAGCCACTATCTCACGCTGACTTCTGTCTTGCTGGTTTTCGCCGGCTTATCGGCATTGACGATCGGCTTCTTCGCCTCAAAGACCATGACCGACCGTCTGAGCAAACTCCATGAGGCGACGCAGGCGCTGGCGCGGCGCGATTTCACCATTCGCCTGAATATCTCCGGCAATGACGAAATCTCCCAATTGGCTGATACCTTCAACGGCATGGCGCAGAATCTGCAGGACGTCGAAGAACAGAAACGGCAGCTCGAGGAAACGCGCCGCGACTTGACCGCTTGGGTATCGCACGACTTGCGGACGCCATTGACATCAATGCGCGTGATGATCGAAGCGATACTGGATGGCGTGGTGAAAGATGAAGAGACGGTGCACCGTTATTTGGACAACAGCCGCGCCGAGATCGAACATCTCAGCGATTTAATCGACGATCTGTTTGAGTTGGCGCAATTGGATGTTGGCCATCTCAGGCTGAACATGCAGCCGGCGTCGATCAGCGATCTAATCTCGGATACGCTTGGCAGCATGATGGCGAAAGCGAGCCAGCACGGCATCACCCTAAAAGGCGAAGTATCCGACGATGTGGATATGATACGGATGGCGCCGGACAAGATTCAGCGTGTGTTGACGAATCTGGTGGACAATGCGATCAAGTATACGCGAAGCGGCGAAGCAGTCACCTTGCGCGCTTGGCGCGGCGGCGATGAGATCCGCATCGACATCCACAACAGCGGTTCTTATATTCCGGAGGACGTGCTGCCACGTCTGTTTGAGAGTTTCTATCGTGGCGAAGGCTCGCGCATGCGTGGGGACGATGGCGCGCGTGGCACCGGTTTGGGCTTGGCGATTGCGCGCGGGTTCATCGAAGCGCACGGCGGCAGAATTTGGGCAAAAAGCGAACAAGACGAGGGTACAACATTCAGCTTCACGCTGCCACAGGCTTAATGCTCAGATGAATCACCGATGACCAAGAGAAGCATGACCTCCGATCATGTACACAAACGCCAGGCGCGTCCCATTGGGTCGCCCGCATTTTGCATTCGCCGGGTGTCGTACCGCCTGATCGCTTGCCACTACAATTCAACCATCGATAAAAGCAATGGCCGGCACTGAACGAAATCATTGAAAGATAGACCAACTGAAAGAACGACCATGGATAATGATCGCATTCGCTTGATCCCGAAAGATGAAGCGCCGGCGGACTTGGCCGCGCTGTATGAGCGCGCCGACGCCGCGATAACGGATGGGCAAATTCCCGGTCCGACGCTTTTCGGTAATCAAATCCGGGCGCTGACGCATCATCAGCATTGCTGCGCGCGTTAATCAGCGTCTACGAGGCGTTAGGGGCGTCACCATCGGGTGAGCGGAAACTTACCGAGTTGGGTGTGCTGATCTGCTCGCGCGTGAACGCCTGCCAATACTGCCTGCAGCACCACACGCCGCTGGCTCACGCCTCCGGGCTGAGCAAAGAGCAGTTGCGCAGCATTGAAGAGGGCGTGTGGAGTCAGCACCGCGATCTGTGGTCGGAGCAGGAATGGCTCGTGATCCGCTACGCTGAGCAGATGACGCGCGAGCGGCACAAGATTGCCGACGACATCTTCACGGAACTGCAGCGTTACTTTGACGACCGGCAGATTGTGGATATGACGATGCGATTCGCCCTGTGTTCCGCTTGGAACAAGTTCAATGATGCGCTCGGCTTGGACACCGAATCGGCTTTTCACCACGCCTACGCTGAGATCATGGGCGCCTGATCGTCAGCAGACGGCTATTCCACCAACTGGTAACATTCCTGGAGCCGCCACTCGTCCAATTCAATCCCATGCGCGCTCATGAAGTCGCGCGAGGGCGCGCTATGCTCCCAGCTGGCGCCGATGATCACGCGCGGAATCTGATAGCGCACGATGGCGCCGGCGCACATCAAGCAAGGGAAGGCGGTGGTATAAAGGACGGTATCGGCGTAACTCTCCTGCAATCCGGCCGCCTTGATCGCTTCCATCTCGCCGTGGCTGAGCGGGTCGTTATTTTGAATCATCAGATTCCGTCCGCGACCTATGACCGTCTCACCGCGCACGAGCACGGCGCCGAATGGGCTGCCGCCTTCCGCCTTGGTCGCTTTCGCCTCTTCAATCGCGATCGCCATAAAACGATCCATATTATTGCTCCCCAGCCCTGTGCATGTGCACGTACCCATTATCTTGCTGCGATTGTACCGCAGCCCACAGCAAGTTCACGTAATGCGGCTTATAATCTGGTAAAGTTAGGTTTGCTGGAAACAACGTTTTTTCTAAGAGGAGTTCCAAAATGAGCGAAAATGGAAACGATCAACATAAAGATTGGCGTGAAAACAAACATGGCATCGCTACAGTTGTAGGTGTCGTCGTCTTTGTAGTCTTCGGTCTGCTGACGCGGAATGACTTGCTCTTCGGTCTGGTGATGGCCACGGTCTATGGTGCCGGCATGCAAGCGGGCAAGAAAATCCTGAGCGCGTTGGCGGAACGTGAACAGGCTGACTCGATGCCGGCGAAGATCGTCGCCGTGATCGTCGTTGGCATCGTCGCGAGCTTGATCATTTCGCTGGTTCAAGGCACCGGCCTGATCACGCCGATGGAAGACGACAATATCATCATCACTATCGTCAAGCACTTCTTTGACAATAACGCCGCCGCTGCCCTCGCGATCGGCGCCTTGGTGGGTATTTACGTGCACGGGATGGATTCGGACTAAGCGCCGTGTAACCGCCCGCATTTCGCCGCTGACAAAACCGTAAGTCACAGATTCGGATCATATAGCGCGCCGACCTCTTCGCCGCGTATTGGCCTTGTCTGTCGACTAGATCCATTCCAATATAACCGCCTTGTGTATCATTGTTTGCAGGCGAGTACAACTCAATAAACTGTGATACAATGACAGTACTGACCAGTCAGTACTGCGAGGCATCATGGACAGGCGCGCCACAGATACAGGCTCCACTCGCGAGCGCATCCTTGAGGCCGCGATGAACATATTCAGCGCCAAGGGCTTCCACGACACCAAGCTGGATGAAATCGTTGCCGAAGCGAGCATCAGCAAAGGCTCGATCTATTTCCACTTTCCCAATAAGGAAAAGCTCTTCATCGCGCTGGTCGACCAATTTGCCGATCTGATCGAGCGGCGCGCCAATGAAGCGATCGCCGAGGAAGCAAAGGGAATCCAGCGCGTGCGGGTCGCCTTGGAAGCCGTGCTGGAGACCTTCGGCAAGTATCGGCGGCCGGCCAAGCTGCTGCTGGTGCAAGCCGTCGGTTTGGGCACGGTCTTCGAGCGCAAGCGCATGGAGGTCAATGATCGCTTTGCGCTGCTGATCAAGACTTACCTCGACGAAGCGGTGGCGGACGGTTCCATCAAGCCGGTCGATACGCATATCGTCTCCCATGCTTGGATGGGCGCCATCTACAATGTCGTCATTCAGTGGGTTTACACCGGCGAACCGAGCAAGGATGAGATCATGGACGCGCTGCTGCCGCTGCTGCTCAAAAGCGTCGACTATCAGGACTAGACATGGACTCGACAGTCATTCGTTACGCGCCTTTCAATCAGCGCTATGGTCGTTTGCTGAGTTGCAGCATCCCTTGCAGCGGGCTCAGCTTCGCCGGATTTCTGGCGGCGGCCGAAGGTCAATCACGCTTTTACTGGGAGACAAAAGGCGGCTCGGTCGCCTTCGCCGGCGCCGGCACGGCCGTCGAGCTGATGGCCTGGGGCGATGCTCGCTTTAGCAAGATAGAAAAGTACGCGCGGGAGTTGTTCGCTGGCGCGCACATCGAGGGCGGCAGTAATCCGCACGTCGGGCCGCGTCTCTTCGGCGGCTTCGCTTTCCGCGGCGATTTCACACCGGACAATACTTGGTCGATCTATGCGCCGGCATTTTTCGCCTTGCCTCACTACCAGCTCGTGAACTGTGGCGGGCAGATGTGGCTGACGATTAACACGCAAATACCGCTCGACGAATCACCCGATTCATTGATTCCCGACTTGCGGGCGGCCCTGAGAAAAAAAATTACGCGGTTGAAGGCGGACATAAAGACACATCGGGAAGCGCGACAAAGTGCGCTTCTCGCCGTTGACTATCCGATGAGCAGCGCCACCTGGCAGCGGATGATCGCTGAAGCGACCAGCCGAATCAGAGCGGGCGAACTGAAGAAGGTCGTCCTGGCGCGCGCGGCGGAAGTGCGCTTTGCCGACCGCGTTCAGTTGCTTCCTGTCTTGCGCCACCTGGCAGCGCATTACGCTGACTGCAATCGCTTTCTCTTTGAACCGCGCCCGCACTATGCCTTCTACGGGGCCTCGCCGGAATTGCTGGCGTCCGTGCATGGACGGCGACTGGAGTCGATGGCGTTGGCCGGCAGTATCGGACGAGGCGAGAACGCCGCTGCTGACCGGGCGCTTGGCGAAGAACTGCTCAACAGCGCGAAAGATCGCCACGAGCATCAGATTGTCGTCGACAAGCTGCGCGAGCGCTTGACGCCATTGGCGAAATCGCTGTCAATGGCGCCGACCGGACTGTTGAAGCTAAGCAATATTCAGCACCTGCATACGGCAATCCGCGCCAATTTGCAGCGCGATGTGGGCATCCTGCCACTGGTGGAGGCGCTGCATCCGACTCCCGCGCTGGGCGGCGACCCGCGCGACAAGGCGATGGACTTGATCCGCGCGCTCGAGCCGATTCCGCGCGGCTGGTATGGGGCGCCGGTCGGCTGGATTGACGCGCGGCTGGATGGCGAATTCGCTGTCGCGATCCGCTCGGCGGTGGCGCAGGAAGCCCGCGCCTGGATCTACGCCGGCGGCGGCATCGTCGCTGATAGCCAGCCCGAGCGCGAATGGGAAGAATCCGAACTGAAATTCCGCCCCATGCTAGATGCGCATGGCAGTGCAAATGAAACGATTTAACCACAGTTGCTCGGTGGCAACGAGATTCCATACCGCGCTCACAGAAAATTATGAACCTCCTGCGTGCGAAATCCAACCCCATCCCCCGGCCCCTTCCCCGAGGCATCAGGGAAGGGGAGCGCTAGTGGCGAGATTTCCATGTTATCAAACGTCCACACGAAATAGCGCAAGTCTCCCCCAATATATTGGGGGAGACTTAGAGGGGGTTGGACGGCGTGAAATTCGGGTTCATCACGAAAGAGGACAAGAAGACGGCAAAATGTATGCCGACATCATCGTCGAAAACCGGGCGATAGTTGAAGTAAAGTCCGTTCAGTCATTGGCGCCAATTCACACCGCGCAACTGATTACATATTTGAAGCTGACAAAACTTAGAGCTGGACTGTTGATAAACTTCAATGTGCCAGCGCTGACTGAAGGAATCAAGAGAGTCTTATTGTAGAAAAATCTTTGTGTCCTTCGTGTCTTTGTGGTGAAAAATGAAGAAGAAGTATGCCCAATCCAAACACGCTCTACGCCAATACATTCATTGATGCCTTGATCGCCGCAGGTCTACGGCGCGTGTGCCTCGCGCCCGGGTCTCGGCATACGCCGCTGGTATTGGCGCTCGCAAGACACCGCGACGAGATCGAAATCTATTCGCTCCTGGACGAACGCAGTGCGGCCTTCTTCACCCTCGGATTGGCGCTGGGGTCGGATGAGCCGGCCGCCGTGGTCTGCACCTCGGGTTCGGCGGCGGCCAATTTCTTCCCCGCGATCGTCGAAGCGCATCAGTCGCGCGTGCCATTGATCGTGCTCACCGCCGATCGACCGCCTGAGTTGCGTCACAGCGGCGCCAATCAAACCATCGACCAGGTCAAGCTCTATGGCAATTACGTGGACTGGTTTGTCGACGCGCCCTTGCCCGAGGCGGATCCGCCGGCTGTGGCGCTGCGTAACCTGCAGACGCTGGCGGCGCGCGCCGTCGCCCTGGCAAAGAGCAAACGCGCTGTCGTGCACATCAATTGTCCCTTCCGCAAGCCCTTTGAACCGGGCGCCGATGATACTGAGGTGATGACTATCGACCGGCGCGTGCCGACGAGTTTTGCGGACGAAAGCAGGGCGGGTTCGAGCGGGCTCTCGGCTCTACTGACGGACGATATGCTGGAGCGCCGAGGCATCATCTATTTCGGTCACGGCACTTGCCGCAGCGAAGCGGAAACGGCAGTCTTGAAACCGTGGGCGGAACGCCTGTCCGCGATCACCGGCTATCCGATCCTGGCTGAAGTCACCTCCAACATGAGATATGTTGACGCTTTCGGTGCCTACGAGACCTATCTCGGGTCGGAGGCGGTCGATCTTTCGCAGGTCGAGGTCTTGATTCGTTTTGGCGCGCCGCCGCTCTGCAAAGTGATGCGGGACTTTCTGGCAAATAATCACCTGCGTTATCACATACATTGCAGCCGAGCGGGCAAATGGGCGGACGACAGCCACAGCGTCACCCATCAACTGGTGATGGATCCCGCCGCTCTAACGGCCGCTGAATGGGACGGCTTCGAGCCAGCCGCGTTGTCGCCCAGCCACTGGTCCAGCCAATTGAGACGCGCCGAGTGTACTGCCCGCCAAGTCATTGCGGACGAGATCGAAAGCGGCGACTATTTTGATGGGGCGGTACTCTACGACATCGTTGACCTGATTCCCGCGGGCAGCACGCTTTTCGCCGGCAACAGCTTGCCGATTCGCCATCTTGACCAGTTCGGGTTGTCCAGCGAAACAGCAAATTTCGCCTTGGCAAATCGGGGCGCATCGGGCATCGACGGCAACGTGTCGACCGCCCTGGGCGCTGGCGCGGCGCGGCCGGGCTTGCCACTGGTTGCAGTGCTGGGCGATATCACGCTGTACCACGATATGAACGGTCTGCTGGCCATACGGCGCTGTGATGTGCCAGTGACGATTGTGCTGCTGAACAACGATGGCGGGGGCATCTTCCATCGGCTGCCCGTGCGCGACTTTGAGCCGCATTTCAGCGACTACTTCATTACGGCGCACAGCCTTGATTTCGCGCATGCAGCGAGAATGTACGGCCTGGAATTTGTTCGCGCGGACGACCGTTCATCGTTTCGCCAGGCATTCGCAGATTCTGTCGGCGGCGAGACGTCAACGCTCATCGAAGTGCGCACGGACGCCATCGCCGATCTTAAACGGCGGGACGAAATCATGGCAGCGGTTCACCGGCAACTGCGGCCAAGTGAATACGAAAGTTCCAATTGACAAGCCGAAGGAGAAACTAAATGGTGACAACAGCCGAGCAGCAGGCGCTGATCAAAAACGAAGACTTGATGCAACTCGCTGACTGGCAGGAGGTGAAACCTTATGACGACATCACCTACCACAAAGCCGAAGGTATCGCCCGCATCGCCTTTGATCGTCCGAACATTCGCAACGCCTTCCGTCCCAAGACGATCGATGAAATGACGGAAGCGGTTCTGGACGCCTGGCACGATGGCGAGGTCGGTGTCTTGTGGATTACTGCCAACGGACCCAGCACCAAAGACGGCATCTGGTCCTTTTGCGCCGGCGGCGATCAGAAGGTGCGCGGGCACTCGGGCTACGTCGGCGATGACGGCGTGCCGCGCCTGAATGTGCTGCAATTGCAGCGCTATATCCGCAATATTCCCAAACCGGTGATCGCCGTCGTGCCCGGTTACGCGATCGGCGGCGGCCACGTTTTGCACGTCTGCTGCGATCTCACGATCTCCAGCGACAACGCCATTTATGGACAGACGGGACCGATCGTGGGCAGTTTCGATGCCGGATTCGGCTCGTCATTCCTGGCGGCGCATATTGGGCAGAAAAAGGCGCGCGAGATCTGGTTCCTCTGTCGGCAGTACAGCGCCGCCGAAGCCGAAGCGATGGGCATGGTCAACACAGTCGTGCCGCTGGCTGACCTGGAGCGGGAAGCGCTGCAGTGGTCGCGCGAGATTCTGAGCAAAAGCCCGATCGCGCTGCGCTTTATCAAGGCCGGCCTGAATGCTGAACTCGATGGGCAGACCGGCGTGCAAGTGCTGGCGGGCGATGCAACCATGCTCTTCTATATGACCGAAGAAGGCAGCGAAGGCAAGAATGCCTTTCTGGAAGGGCGCAAGCCGGACTTCAGCAAGTTCCCGCGCCGGGCGTGAGCATGTGCAAGGTTTCGAGCCAAGAGGTAAAGAACAAGTGACGGATCAACCCGTAGCAAGTCGGCAGATTCGTCTGAATCCCGCGCCAGACAAGAGCTTTCTGTTTGTCGACGAACGCGATCTGAGCTTCGCCGAGGTCAGTCACCTGATGTCGCGGACTTGCCAGGTCATTTTAGAACAGGTGGACATCAAGCCTGGTGACAAAGTCGGTATTCTCATGCCCAATGGCTTGCCATTTGTCCTGACCGTTCTGGCCTTGATGCGGCTGCGCGCTGTATCCGTGCCGCTGAACACCCGTCTTACGGCCAGCGAACTGACCTGGCAGGTGGCAAACGCGAATTGTCGCCTGGTCGTTTGCACCCCGGAGACGCGGCCGAAGGTTGATGAGATCGGCATCAACGTCATTGAACTGCCGCCGATCAGCCTTAAAGATTCGGCGTCTGAAATGCACGAGTTCGGCTTAATGGATCTCGATGACGACTTCGCCATCATTCATACTTCTGGCACAAGTGGCAGACCTAAAGCTGCCGTATTGACCTACGGCAATATCTATCACAGTGCCGTCGCGTCAGCGAAAAAGTTGGGCAAAATGCAGGACGAGCGCTGGCTCTGCGTCTTGCCGCTCTACCACGTGGGCGGCTTGAGCATCATCATGCGCTCCCTGATCTATGGCACAGCCGTCGAGTTGATCCGGGCCGCGTCATTTGATGTCGAGGTGGTGAATCACGCGCTCAGCAACAAGCCGATTTCGTTGGTATCGCTGGTGCCGACGATGCTGAGTCGCCTGCTGGATGCGAAGACGCGCGCCTGGAATCCGCACCTGCGTTTGATCTTGCTTGGAGGTGAAGCGCCATCGGAGGCCCTGGTGGAGCGTTGCATCGCGGATGGGTTGCCGATCGCGACGAGCTACGGGCTCACCGAAGCCTCGTCACAGGTGGCGACTGCCTTGCCTGAGCTGGTCTACCGAAAACCGGGCACCGTCGGCAAGCCACTCATATTCATGCAGGCGCGCGTCGTAGACAAGCAAGGTGAGGACGTTCCGGCCAATGTTCCCGGCGAGGTGCTCGTCGAGGGCGGCGCCGTCATGCGCGGCTACACCAACGACCGCCGCGCAACCGATACAGCACTGCAGGATGGCTGGCTGCATACGGGCGATATCGGCTATCTGGACGAAGATGGCGACATCTTTATCATGCAGCGTCGCGCCGATCTCATCGTCAGCGGCGGCGAAAATGTCTATCCAGCCGAAGTAGAGGCAGTCTTACGCCGGCATCCTGACGTGGCTGAAGCGGTCGTCTTTGGATTGCCGGATGCTGAATGGGGACAACGCGTGGCGGCTGTCTTTGAGCTGCACGAGGGCGCTTCGATTTCGTCCGAGGAGATAAGGGCTTTCGCGCGTCAGCATCTGGCCGCTTACAAGGTCCCGCGCCAGTTCGCATTCGTTTCAGAATTGCCGCGCACTGCCTTGGGCAAGGTCAATCGACGCAAAGCAGGGAAAGCCTTTGGCGATGCGCTATCGAGCAGCTAGCGGAAACCACTACAACGAAGAAGTGGTTGGAGCGGGCGAAACGCTGCTCCTGCTGCACGGTTTCAGCGGTGATTGTTCATCTTGGGACGATGCCATCCGTCGTCTGCAGGGCGAATTTCAAGTGATTGCTCTCGACATCCTGGGGCACGGCGCGAGCGACTCGCCGGCCGACCTGGCGTGCTATCGCATGAGCGCGGTCGCCGCCGACATCATCAGCCTGCTGGATCAGCAGGGTCTGAATCGTGTACACCTGCTTGGTTATTCGATGGGGGGTCGGTTAGCGCTGTATCTGGCGCTACGCTATCCTGAACGCTTCTCTTCACTCATCTTGGAAAGCGCCTCGCCCGGCTTGGCTGATGACATGGCGCGCGCCGAACGCAAGCGGCGTGATCACGAATTGGCGGACAAGATCGAGGCGCACGGCATCGAGTGGTTCGTCGATTACTGGGAACGCCTGCCAATTTGGGAGTCGCAGTCGCGTTTGCCGAAAACAGTTCTGCGTTCGCAGTGTAATCAGCGCTTGCGGAACAAGCCGCTGGGCTTGGCGAATAGCTTGCGCGGGATGGGTACAGGCGCCCAACCGAGCCTCTGGCGTGAATTGCCGGATCTAAAGCTGCCGGCGCTGCTGGTTGCGGGAGAGTTGGACGACAAGTTTCGGCGAACCAATGCGCGGATGGCGGAATCAATATCGCGAGCACAGATGGCCGTTATCGCTTCAGCCGGACATAACGTCCATTTGGAGCAGCCTGAAAGATTCTACGCCGTGTTGCGGTCATTTCTGAAGGGCATCTAAGCCTCTGATTGCACCGGCGACGAAACAATCGTATTCCGCCCGCATCATCGGGATACGGTCCGCGTCTGTGGCGAAACTCGCGAAGTGCGCTAGCCGCAGGGCGCCCCACAAATCCCAGAAGGGCAGGCAGGTCGCATCCAATTTGGGGTTCCGCGCCAAATAGCGCTTTGTATAGATTGTCATCGCCTCCGTCCCCAGCGCCCACAGAATCTCCAGGCGACTCTTGCTTAAGTCGCCGAGCGGGTCGCCGAGCATGGCGTCCTCCCAATCGATGATGCCGGTTACGCGATCGTCCTCCCAGATCAGGTTGCCGGGCCAGAAATCCCCATGCAATAGCGTCGGCGGGTTCATCTTGATCTGTCGCATTGCGCTGCGCATAAGCGTGACGGCTCGATCCTCTTTCGCGTCCACTGACTGCAGGCGCTGCAAGATCATCTCCTCTTGCAGCGGGAGAAAAGACAATTCGTGCCGACATAAGTCCACGGCATGGATGGCAGTCAGGGTATCTGCCAGTTTTCCACAGAAGCCGGGCAGATCAGCCGTCGAATGCCGCGTTGATCCCGCTATATATGAGGTGATGAAAAATGGCGGATCGTGCGTCTCGTCGAGATGCATCGGTTGCGCGACCGGCAGTCCGGCGTTGTGCAATAGATGCAGCAGGCGATACTCGTCGCGCGCGATCTGCGGATTCCTCTCGCGATCGCCATCACTGTGTGACAGAAGGATCAGCCGCTTGCGCTGCTTAAGGTCATTGCTGATCTCTAGCGTAGATGCGCGTCGGCTGATCGGATGCACACCGTGCAGCTTCCAGGTTGGATTGATCTGCTGCACGGCGATCTCAAGACTCTGGCGGGAGATGCTCATGGCGAGAAATTCTAATGGCTGACGTCTTGGTCGCGATTGTGCTGGTACTGAAAGCACTGAAGATATTGTGAATCTATGCGGCAAATGCCAGTCGCATCGGGTTGAGCCCGTAATGCGTTCAGGATCTATCAACCTGCGCGAATTCACGTTCCTCAGCCAACGACCAGTGCGCCGCCAGATAGATGATGCCGCGATTCTCCATCTGTTCGACGACTTGACTATTGCCGAGCACGTTGAAGGCGTAAGCATAGGAAACGGAATCGATCACCGGGCCGGCAACTTCGCGCGCCACCAGATTGATCCAATATTGGCCGGGCAGCAGATTGATATTGTCGATTTGACATTCGAGGACGCTGTCGCCTTCGAGCGCGAGCGAGCGCCGCGTGGAAATCGGCACGTCGATGAAGCTGACCACCGTGCCGGCCGGATCAACGATGCGGACGGAAAAGCGATAGCTGCGTGTCGGTTCGTGAACCTTGAGGGCGATTCGGAATCGTGCTGACTCGCCGGTGCTGAAGCCTGTGATTTCTTGACCGCTCACAACGTCATGCATGCTGATTGCAGTCACACGGAAGGCGCCGGTGCCCTCGCGCAGATCAGCGGCGATCGCGTCTTTTCCCGCGATAACGGTAGAGCGATCCATCGACTGGTCGAAGTAAGCGGCCAAAATATCGCCGGGCGCGCCGGCGGCGGTGATCCGCCCGTCTTTCAGATAAATCGCCCGTTCGCAGATTCGCTCAACGGAATACGGATTGTGGGTGACAAAGATAATGGTGACGCCGCTATTCGATAACTCGTCCATGCGGTTCAGACATTTCTTTTGGAAATTCACATCGCCAACTGAAAGCACTTCATCGATCAGAAGAATGTCCGCATCGACATTGACCGCCACGCTGAAACCCAGCCGCGCCTGCATCCCGCTCGAATATTGCCAGACCGGCTTGTCCAGCCATTCGCCCAACTCAGCAAAATCTTCTACTTCGGGTATCTTGGCTTCCATCTGACGCGGCGTGAAGCCCATGATGGCGCCGAGAAGCTTGATGTTCTCGCGCCCGGTCAAATCGCGATGGATGCCCGCCGCCAACTCGATCATGGGGAATAGGCGGCCGTAAACCTGCATCTGTCCGTAGGTTGCCGGGCTAACGCCGGCGATCAGCTTGAGCAATGTACTCTTGCCGGCGCCGTTCTTGCCCACGATGCCCAGTGATTCGCCCTTTTCCACAGCAAACGAGATTTCTCTTAATGCCCAGGGACCATAAGCCTCGCGACCGTTTTGGTAATTGCCGCGCAAACGATCCCACTGACGCTGCAGGTTTGGACGCAGAGGCAAGCCATAGCGCTTCCATACGTCATTTACTTCTATTGCCAGGTTGGATTGCATCGTGGCTTCACTGTTCTTGGTCTAAACAACATCGGTAAAGTAGCGCGACATCACGCGATAGAGCGGAAAAGAAATCACGAGCGCCGCGCACGCCATGGCGAAGGAAGTCAGCAGCAGGCTTGCATCAGGCGACTGACCGAATAGCAGGACTTTACGAAAACCATCAATGATGCCGACGGCGGGGTTGAGCCGGTAGACAATATACATACGTTCTTCAAGCTCCGTTGCCGAGTAGAAGACGGGTGTCAGAAAGAGCCAGACTTGCATGATATATTGGATGCCGTGCAGCATGTCGCGCCGATAGATGGAAAAGGCGGAGATGCCAATGCCCACGGCCCAGCCCACGAAGCTCGCCAGCAGCACGAGCACGGGCAGCCACAGCCAGGCCCAAGTGACCGGAATCCCATAAAGTTGCAGCACGACGAATAAGACGATCGAGCCCATGAGCAGGTCGAAGAAGTTGGTCAAGAGGACGACGAGCGGGAATATCTGTCGCGGCACCGGCATCTTGCGCAGCAAGGTACTATTCGCCAGCACGCCGTGCGGAATACGTACGACGGAGGCCTGAAAAAACGTCCAGGGCAAGGTCGCGGCATATACGAAAACCAACCGCGGCGCCCCTTCAGTCTGGACATCAATCAAGCCGCCTAGGAAGCTGAAGATCACCGTAGACAGGATGGCGGGAATGATCGCCCAAAGCGGTCCCAGCAAGGTGCGGCGATAGCGCGCCCGGATATCTCGACTCGCCAGCGAGAATAGCAGGTTCCAGTAACTAAGCAGTAACTGGGCGTTGTTTTGGGAGGGATTGTTGTTCGACCACTGGCTCATCGTGCAGATGTCTCTGATGACGGATAGCCCAAACATTATCGCCCGTAACGCACATTTATACAGGCTGAATACACCAGGATCAGATACACGCTTTGCTAGTCGTTTGTCTCAACGCCAGCTGTTCGGCGCGCACTTGTCGCAGCAAGTCATCCATCTGCCGAATGACGTTGCTGCGGGTGGCGTCTTGCCCGCACAGGGCTTGCCCATAATACAGACCGATCGTTGGATCGCGGTAAAAGGGGAACATCATTTGGAAGGTCGCCGCGAGAAAATGGCGTCTGTCCTCATCTTTGTAATGCCTGACGATGGGATTGCGCAGCGCTTTCCGCGAGATCACGCCGCCAACAGCGAAAGGCACGACTGACAAGCCTGGCACATGGCGGACGAACAGCTCGATGCTGGCCGACCATTCGGGCAGTGTCGCCAGCGCGTCTTCCAGATAGAGACCGGGATCCGCTTCGATCCGACCATAAGGATAGAGCAACAGAGAAGCACCCGCCTTCAGATGTCGAATCGAGCCGCGCAGCGCTGCCTGCGGGCGGTCCATGTCGACGACGATGACATATTGTCGAAACTGCGACAAGCCCGGCAAGATGCCGAAATCATGCGCCAGAACATGCGTATCGGTGCGCGGCGACGACATCAGCAGCGCATGAGCATCGCCCAGGCCGGCGTGGTTGCCGACGAATAGAACGGGTCCCGACAGAGGTACGTTTTCGACCCCGTGCACATAGATGCCCTTGGACGCGATATCGACCAGCCACTGGCTGGCGCCTTTGAGATGACCATCCCGCGCGATCATGGCTTCCATCTTGATGCCCAGCCGTGTCAACTCAAGTACAAAGGGCAGGCAGAGCAGATGGAGGATGGCGTTGAGCAAGGGATTGCTGACGCAGAAGGCTTCTACAACCGAGCGTGACATGGCCCGGTAAAGTTTGACGAAGGGCGGAAATAGAGAGGCGGGAACTGTGGTCATGTCCGGGTCGGAATGCGAAAACATAGGCGGTATTACCTTACAAAGGTAGTGGCATCGAAATGGAAATAATAGGGCAAGCATAATGAAACCAAGTCACTTGCGATGCTGCCTGAGTTTCGGAGTTAGATGTAAAATTCGGGTCCGCACGATGCTATAATTACAAAGTAGGTTTCGTTAATGAAAATTACGCAAGCGAAGATTAAATGGAAATAGATCATGATAAGCGCGTTGAAATTTGTCGGGCGGCATTTCCTTACGGTTGCGCTGGTAGTCATAGCGCTCATAGTTGGCGGGTATATAAGTGGAACTGTAGACAGTGTGCGTGACTTCTTCTTCCCGGAGACGAAAGCCTATGTAATTACAAATCGAACAATCGTAAACGCCATTCGCGGCATGGGGCAGTTGGTGACGGTCACATCCGAGATCGCCACGACTGATGTCAAGGTCGAAATTCACCAGGGTTTCCTCAACGCCGGGTATTATAGCGCAAGCCACATCGCCATTGGCGCAATCGAAGCTGGCATTGATTTCGAAATGATCGACGAAGAAGATATACACTTTCAGAATGACGCCTACACACTTAGCTTGCCCGCGCCGACTATCACCAGTTGCCGCATTGAGCACATTGACCAGAATCAGCATTCATTCACGCTTCTTTCTGCAGATTGGGATATGGTGCGACAATTGGCGCAGCATGACGCAATTACCAAATTCGCACGGGAGATGATCGAGGCGGGCATTCTGCAGCGAGCTGAGAAAGAAGCAGAATTGCAAATGGGCGATTTCGTCAACAAGTTAACCGGCAATGCGGCGCAAATTGAATTCAAAGCACGGGAGGGAGAACTCGATTTGCCGATTTCTTGCCAGCCTATCACACCGAGCGGCTGGGCAAAAGGAGACGACGGCGCTTGGAAAAGGGAGAGTTGACCAATCTATTTCGGCGAGCGGTAGCGGTGAAACATGACAAACAACAAGGGTAGTGCTGATCGTGCCGGAATGTTCGGTAGGTCCCGAGCTTACCTCATCACGCTTGTTGTGGGATTGGTATTGCTTGTGCTTGTCGTGCTATTGAGTAATCCGGGTTTCTATCCTTTCATTCGTGATATTGCAAGCGGCGCGCTTGCAGCAACCGCGACGCCGATTCCTACATACACCCCATACCCCACCTATACGCCCTTGCCGACATACACAGCACCGCCAACGCTTACATCTACGGCCACCCCAACAGCGACAGACACGCCGACCTATACATCGACTCCCACAGCCACGTCAACGCTCACAAGCACAGCCACGGCCACCGCTACTTTCACACATACGGCAACAGCCACCCCAACAGCGACAGACACGCCGACCTATACATCGACTCCCACAGCCACGTCAACGCTCACCAGCACAGCGTCGGCAACACCAACTCTCACCAACACGCCGACGCCCATACCAATGTATCAGCACATTCGGGAAATGGGACAACTGGTGTTAATCAGCGTCGAACTCGCACGGGCCGATATCCACGTTGGCGTTAGCAGCGGATTATGCAGTCACGGCGCCGACCATGCCGCGCAGGTCGTTATTGAGGCCGGCATTGACTTTGTCGACATCGAGCAAGAAGACACGAGCTACGACTGGAATGACGAAACCTACTCTGTGCAGCTGCCGCCACCGGCCCTCACCAGCTGCCGAGTGGAATACATCCGGCAATATGACAGTTCACGTACCTGGTGTGGCGTAGATTGGGATATGGTGAGGCTTCTCGGCGAAGCCCAGTCCATGCAGGCATTCGTCGACCGCTCGCTGGACACTGATATCTTAGGTCGCGCCGGACAGCAGGCAAGCATAATCGTTGGTTCCTTCGTCCATGCGCTTACGGGCAGCAAAACGCACATTACTTTCGCTGAGAGAGACGGCGACTTAAAACTGCCTCTCTCGTGTCAGCCGGAGATCCCCGATGGATGGCAATACAGTGACGAGTCACGTACTTGGAGTCGAAACTAGACGGGCTACAGCCCTACTCCCCGCCTGTCATCAGCAAGCCGATATGCTCGATATCCACATCGACATTCTCCACCTCGCCCACGATCCGCCCCTCGTACATGACCGCGATCCGGTCGGACAAGGCGCGGATCTCATCAAGATCTTCGCTGATGAGCAGGATTGTTGTGCCGATGTCGCGCTCATACAGAAGCCGCTGGTGAATGTACTCGGTGGCGCCGATATCGACGCCGCGGGTCGGCTGCGCCGCGATCAGCACGCCGGGGTCGCGCGATAGTTCCCGCGCCAGCACCAGCTTCTGGATATTGCCGCCCGACAGACTCTTGACCAGCGTCTCTGTACTCGGCGTCTTGATCTCATAGGTCTTGATCGCTTGCCGGCAAGCCTCGCGGATCTTGTTGAAGAGCATAAAAATTCTGCCCCGCGTGAACTTGGGATGGCCGTGATCCTGCAGCACATAATTCTCGGCGACGCTGAATTCCTTGATGACGCCGTCGATCATGCGCTCTTCCGGGATATACGATAAGCCGATCGCATTCAAAATCGACGGATGCGCGTTCGTGACATCGCTGCCATCCACGATGACCTGGCCCGCAGTTGTTTCGCGCAAGCCGGTGATGCACTGCGCCAATTCTTGCTGACCATTGCCTGAGACGCCGGCGATGCCGACGATCTCCCCGCCTCGCAAGCGCAGTGAGACATTGTCCAAGCCGACCGTGCCGCGATTGCTGAACGCGCTCACACCGTCCAGGATCAACCGCTCGTCCCTTGTTTGCGCCGGATTCTTTTCATATTCGAGCAGCACCGGCCGCCCGACCATCATTTCGGCGAGTTTAGGCCGTGTCGCCTCACTCGTGGGGATCGAGTTGACTCGCCGACCATCACGCAGGACCGTGACGCGGTGGCTGATTTCCAGCACCTCGTGCAACTTGTGCGAGATGAAAACCAGCGCATGACCATCATCCGCCAATTGGTTGAGAATGTGGAACAAGCCGTCGACTTCCTGTGGCGTGAGTACGGCGGTCGGTTCGTCGAGAATGAGCAGCGCCGCGCCCTTATAAAGCGCGCGCAGGATCTCTACCCGCTGCTGCTCACCGACGGCTAGCTGCCAAATCGGATAATCGGGATCGACTTTGAGGTTATAGATCTCCGATAGTTCCTGCACGCGTTTGCTGACGACATCGAGATCAAGCCGAACACCGCGCGAAGATTTCATACCGAGCGCGATGTTCTCGGCTACTGTCAGCGAAGGCACGAGCATGAAGTGCTGATGGATCATACCGATGCCATGCTGGATGGCGTCTTGCGGGTTGCGGATGATCGTCTCGGCGTCGTTGATGCGGATGCTGCCCGCGTCGGGATGGTAGAGCCCGTAGAGCATCTTCATCAGCGTCGATTTGCCCGCGCCGTTCTCGCCCAGCAAGGCGTGGATCTCGCCGGATTTCACATCGAAGTCGATCCGGTCAGCCGCCAACACACCGGGAAAGCGCTTGACAATCCCGCTCATCTCGAGCTGATTGATGCGCTCGTGACCGGTGGGCAGCAAGTGGGACTTGACCTTGGTGATCTCTGCCATCAGCGATTACCGTGTCCTCGGACGGACTTCGTAAAGATGCGACTCTATTGAAGCGCCATTCTCAGCAAAGGTAGACTGCCAGGGGGCGACCCGAGGGATCGCCCCGACAGACTCGAATATTGACTGGCAACCGGTCTAGGCGCCAAACTCCATGACCAGGCCGCCGTTGGCCAGCGTCAGTGAATAAGATTCGCCGCCCAGCACGCCCGCTTGGATATTGGCGACGATGTCGGCCAAAATTACATCCCACCTGTAGATTTGGAATGCAACGCCTGCGCCTTGAGAAAGATCAGCTTGGCTGGCTTGAGTGCCGAACCAGCGCGCGCCGTTCTCGATGGCGATTGCGATGGGACCAACGACCATCTGCGCCGTACCGGTCAGGATATCCGCGTCATTGGCGATAAGGGTTTCCGCAGCTTCGGTAGCCAGCGGGACATCGCTGAAGGACTGGATATAAACCACATTGACGGTGGCATCGGCGTTAGAGGCGCCGACCCCTTCTACGAAGCCATCGACATAGAGCTTGGCATCGCCCACTTCAATGGGACCGACAACGCCGATGACGCCCGATTCAGTCATCAATCCCGCCATCACGCCATTGACAAAGCCGCCTTGATCCGATGCAGCGGTGTAAGCGTACACGTTGCCCAGGCCGAATGTTCTTTCGTCGGTGCCCCAAGCGAATGAAACTTCGGAGAATTCCGCCGCCAGCTCCTCGACGACCGAACCGAATTGCGAACCGTGCGCAATCACCAGATCGTAATTGCCGGACGCCGCCCATTCGCGCAACGCCACCGCTGCGTCATCAACGATGAAGGTGCCATCCTGGAAATCGAACTGGAAAGCGTCTTCACCCATCGCTTGCTGGACCGCCATCAGCCCATCGTACATGCTCTGGCTGAAGGCGAGATCGTTGGTCGCGCTGGGCGCAACCGCCGCAACACGAAAGACGTCGTCTTGCGCCATGGTGGGCATCACCCCGATAAACAGGGCGACTATCAGGGTAAGCAGTAGAACTTTCTTCATGGGTACTTTCTCCTTATTTGGATACTTGCTCTTTATCGGGTGGAATTACCCGTAAATAAATATACCGTTAGGCCTATTCCCCGCGTTCGTAGGGTTTGGTCAAGGCGGTAGGTTGCTCTTGCCGCTTGGCCGCGAAGACCAGCGCGATAATGGTTATGACGTAAGGCGCCATCACCGCGAACTCGGACGGAATATCAGCGCCGATCACCTTGATTTGCAGCTGCAAGGCATTGACGAAGCTGAACAGCAGCGCGCCTGCCGCCACCGCCCACGGACGCCACCCGCCAAAATAAACTAACGCCACCGCAATAAAGCCTTGTCCGGCGGTGAGATTCTGCTGAAAAAGATTGATCAGCGCGATCGAGAGAGATGCGCCCGCCAAACCCGCCAGCATTCCACCAATGGTGGTGGTGGCGTAACGGACGCGCGCCACGTTGACGCCCATCGCGTCGGCCGCTTCCGGATTCTGTCCCACCGCGCGGATCATCAAACCAAAGGTCGTGTGATTAAGGACAAAGGCGGAGATCGGCACCAGCGCAAACGCCACATAGACCAGCAGATTGTGGTGGAAGAATATCTGTCCGATTACCGGCAAATCTGTAAGAATCGGAAACTCGATTCGGTGGAAACCGCTGATCGATTTCGGCGTTCCCACCCATTGCTGGAAGAGAAGCTCGCTTAGACCCAGACCAAATAGATATACGCCGATGCCGCTGATGCCTTGTTTCGCCTTCAGCGTGACGCTGACGAATGCCATCGCCAAGCCCATCAAACCGCCGACGATCAGCGCGACCACAACGCCGAGTAGCAGGCTCATCGGTTCGCTAATCGTCTCGTTCTGCTGCGCCAGGTAGACAGCATAAAAGCCTGTGAAGGCGCCCATCAGCATCATGCCGTCCACACCAAGATTGAGAATACCGCTGCGTTGGGCGAATGTCTCGCCAAGCGCGGCGAAAATATAGGGCGTCGCCAGGCGAATGGCGGACGCAAAGACACTGGCGGCAAAAATCTCCTCCAGGCCCATCAGCCGTCTTCCTCCGCCTTCTCCTCTTCGCCAGTTTGTTCTTCCACACTGACGCGGCGTTTGCTGCGCTGCAGGATGAAGATCTCACTGCTGACGACAAAGACCACGATCAAACCGTTAATCGCCGTGATCAATGAGGCGGGTGTGCCGAGATCACGCTGCATCTTCTGCGCGCCCACCAGCAGCCCACCGAAAAACGCCGCCGCCGGTATCGCGCCGATTGGGTTCAAGCCGCCAAATAGCGCCGCCACAATGCCGTTGAATCCGGCCGCGCCGGTGAAACCAGCGGGAGAGCCGTCCGTCTGTAGCCGGTATTGCAAGCCCAGCACCTGCACCACGCCAGCCAGCCCGGCGAAGCCTCCAGCGAGGAACATCGATAACATCATCTGCCGCTTGACATTGATGCCGGCGTAACTGGATGCGCGCTGATTCTCGCCGACCGCTCGAATGCGATACCCCAGTGAGGTACGCCAAAGAAAAATATAGATGATTACCGCCAGGACCATCGCGACGATCAAACCCCAATGCAGACGGGTTCGCGTGAAAAGATAGGGATCGCCGATAGGCAGAGACAGTCGCGGCAACTGCGCCGCTGTCACCAGACGGGCGGTCTTGGGAATGTTGTTGATCCCCGCCTCTGCCGGGTCAAGCAAGATGCCGTTAAGCAGAAAGTTCATCATCTGCACGGCGATCTGATTGAGCATAATCGTGCTCAGGATTTCGTTCACATCGAAATAGGCTTTTAGAAAGCCCGCCAGCCCGCCATAAAGCGCGCCCGCCAGGAAACCGCCAAGCAGGGAACAGGTCACGATGATGAGGTCGAAGGCGCCCTTTTCCTTGGCGAATTCGGGCGCGATGCGCATATCGCCCAGAATCAAGGCGACGGTCGTTCCCGCCAATGCGCCGGCGATCATCTGCCCTTCGCCACCGATATTGATCATGCCGCCACGGAAGGCGATTGTAATGCCAATGCCGACGAAGAGAATGGGTGTGGCTTTGACCAGCGTCTCGGCGGTGGCGTTGTCAGTGCCGATCGCGCCCTCCAGCATGGCGGCGTAGGCTTCAAGTGGATTGGCGCTGAGGGCGAGCAGGAGTACCGAGGCAACCACAAGCGCTAGCACAAGCGCGATCAGCACCGGCGAGAAATCGATCAGCCGATTGAGACGCGACGCCGCTACCAGTTGTGAGAAGCCGGAAGCCTTATTCACCGATGCGTTATCCTGTCGACATCTTGAGGCACTTTAGGACAACTGTTTCATTATCATACTGACTTCATTACAACGCAGATAGTATGCCTTGTTTTGATCCTTAATTCAACTTCTTGTCGAAACCGAAGCGCAACTTGAGAGATTATCGCATTAGGATTTGAACTCTGTTACAGTGTTATTATGGCTGTCTACCCAAGCTATGAGCTTGGCAATTTCAAATTTCGACCCGGGAAGCCGCGCCCTTTTGGCGCCACGGTTTTGCCGGATGGCATCAATTTTTCAATATTCTCTTGTAACGCCACTTCCTGCAGCCTGGTGCTGTTCAAGCGGGGCGAGGAACGGCCCTTGGTCGAGATTCCATTTCTGGAATCATTCCGTACCGGTGATGTCTACGCAATGACTGTCGTGGACCTGAACCCCGTCGAAATCGAATACGGCTTCCGTTTTGACGGACCGTATGACCCCGGGCTGGGGCATCGCTTTGACGCGCAGCAGATCCTGCTAGACCCTTATGCCAAGTCGATCGGCGGTCTTGAGGTCTGGGGTCAGTTCGGCGGCAGGAACGGCATATTTCCCTATCGTGCGCGCCCGCATATCGATGACTTCGATTGGGAGGGCGATCAACAGTTAAACATTCCCTTGGAAGATATGATCATCTATGAAATGCATGTGCGCGGCTTTACAGCTGATTGCGCGTCGGGTGTCGAGGCGCCGGGCACCTATGCCGCGATCATCGAGAAGATACCCTATCTGCAGGGACTCGGCGTCAATTGCATCGAGTTAATGCCGATCTTTGAATTTGACGAATTGGAGAATGATCTCGTTAGTCCGGATACGGGCGAGCCGCTCGTTAATTTCTGGGGCTATAATCCGATAGGTTTTTTCGCGCCCAAAGCCGGATATGCCCGCTGCGACGAGGCGGCTGACGAACTCAAGACCTTGGTGAAGGAATGCCACCGGCATGGCATCGAGGTTTGGCTTGATGTGGTTTTGAATCATACGGCCGAGAGCGACGAGAACGGGCCGACTATCTCTTACCGCGGTATCGACAACAGCATCTATTATCTGCTCAAGCCGGATGGCAGTTATTATAACTTCAGCGGCGTCGGCAATACCTTCAACTGCAATCATCCTATTGTGCGCGTCGTCTTGCTCGACTGCTTGCGCTATTGGGTGAGTGAGTACCATATTGACGGTTTCCGCTTCGACCTCGCGTCCAGTATGGGACGTGATCCTGAAGGCGAACCTGATCCCAATCCGCCTCTGCTGGAGGTGCTGGCTTACGATCCCATCCTGGCGCATACCAAGCTGATCGCCGAAGCCTGGGACGCGGGTGGTTTGTACCAGGTGGGCAGCTTCCCGGCATACGGCCGTTGGGCGGAATGGAACGGGCGCTACCGTGATGAGGTCCGCCGCTTCGTCAAGGGCGACGGCGGTTTGGTTGGCACGATGGCGGCGCGCCTTCAGGGCTCGCCGGATATCTATGGCGAACGAGGACCACGCGCTTCGGTCAACTTTATCACCGCTCATGATGGTTTCACGCTGCGCGATATGGTGTCATACAATCACAAGCACAATCTCGCCAACGGCGAAGCCAATCGCGATGGTTTCGACGAGAACCTCAGTTGGAACTGTGGCTGGGAGGGCGAAATCGACGACCCGGAGGTCAATGACCTGCGCGCGCGACAGATGAAAAATTTCCTCAGCATCCTACTGGTGAGCCAGGGTGTGCCGATGCTGCTGATGGGTGACGAAATCGGGCAAAGTAAAGGCGGCAACAACAATAGCTACTGCCATGATAGCGCAATCAACTACTTCGATTGGGAGCGGCTGCACACAGATCGCTCACTTTTCCGTTTCGTGCAGCATTTGATTCAGTTCCGCAAAGCGCATCCGGTCCTGCGCCGGCGCGAGTATCTGCAGCACCAGGATCACGCGAGCGCCGAGCGCAAAGGCGCCTTTCGCTGCGACAGCATTTCTTATCACGGCCGGCATGCCTGGCAGCCCGATTGGTCACAGGAAAGCCGACAACTAGCGGTGCTGTTTAGCGGCTCTGCGGCTGGCAATTCGGACAGGCCGCGCGACCTGATTTATGTCATCATGAATGCCCACTGGGAATTCACAGCATTCGATCTGCCGCCGCTGCAAAAGGGCGTCCACTGGCATTTGGCATTTAACACCGGACGCTGCCCGCCAGAGGACAGCCATTCACCCGGACAGGAGATCGTGCTGAGAGACCAGGATACGATGACCGTGGGCGCCCGTTCCGTGGTAATCCTGCTGGGGTGCCAGTCCGCTTTACATTGAATAACTCAGGCGATGAAAAGGGAAAGCTTCACGATGTTCCTCGATACGCTCGCGCAGCATTACCAGGACATTCCAGACAAGACCGCCATCGCCCTGCTCGGCGATTCAGGGCAGATACTGGTCAGCTATTCTCAGCTTGAAGAGCGGGTCAATCGCAGCGCCAACTACCTGCTCTCGTTGGGCATCGAGCCGGGTGATCGCGTCGCCGTGCAATTGCCCAAATGCCTGCCCTTCATCTATTTTCATCTGGCAGCAATGCAAATCGGCGCCATTTTCCTACCGCTGAACCCCGCTTATCCCGTTGCCGAGCTGCGCTACTTCCTGGCGGATTCAGGCGCCAAACTGTTCATAGCCGATGCCAAGGATCAATCCAGGCTCGATCCGATAACGGACCCTCTGCCTGACCACAAGAAGACGACATACCTCTATAAGCCGCAGGACAGCGGCGAATCCTGGCTGGAAGACAGGTCCTCGATCCGCAGCTATCCGTTGCCGCGCGACCCCGATCAGACCGCCATGATGCTCTACACCAGCGGCACAACCAGCCGTCCCAAAGGCGCTGAGATCACGCATGGCAATCTGACGGCGAATATCGCTTCTCTACACGAAGCTTGGGGCTGGCGCGCGGATGATGTGCTGCTGCATGTCTTGCCCATCTTTCATGTGCATGGGCTGGTGGTCGCCTTGCACGGCGCGCTGCACGCCGGCGCGACCGCCGTGATGTGCCGGACATTCGAGGCGTCAGAAGCGTTGGAGCTGCTCTGCTCTGGACGCTTCTCCGTCTTCATGGGCGTGCCGACCATGCACCGCCGCTTGTATCAGCAGGCGGGTGACCGCCGCGTAGACCTCAGCCATCTGCGGCTGATGACCTCCGGCTCCGATCGCTTGCCCGATGATCTCTTCTTCGGCTATCAAGAGACCTTCAACGTCACGCTGCTGGAGCGTTACGGCATGACCGAAACCGGTATGAACCTGTCGAATCCCTTGCACGGCGAGCGGCGCGTCGGCTCGGTGGGCCTGCCGCTGCCCGGCGTCTCGGCTCGGATTGTCGACCCCGAAACCGAAACTCCGCTGCCCGACGGCGAAGTCGGCGAAGTACAGATCAAAGGCGCGCACGTTTTTAAGGGCTACTGGCGGCAACCGGAGAAGACGTCGGGTGCCTTCACCGAAGATGGCTGGCTGCGAACGGGCGACATGGGCATGCGCGAGGTCGATGGCTACTATACGCTCAAGGGACGCGCCAAGGATTTGATCATCACCGGCGGTTTGAATGTCTATCCGCCGGAAGTCGAGCTGGTGCTGATGGAGCATCCGGCGGTGGCGGCTTGTGCGGTGGTCGGCTGCCCCGATGAGGAATGGGGCGAGCAAGTGGTGGCGGTTGTCATCGCGCGGGACGACGTTACAGCGGATGAGGACGCGATCTGCGCTTTCTGCCGCGAACAATTGGCGGCCTACAAAGTGCCACGACGCGTCATTTTCGCCGATGAGTTTCCGGCCAATGCGCTGGGCAAGATTCAGAAGGCGAAGCTGCGCGAGAATCTCTGCGACTAGCCAACACCCGGCTCACTCCGATCTCGTGAAACGATAGCGGTTCGCGATCGGCTGACTGCGGCTGACTTCCCCTGTTTTGTGCTCGCCTGTGCAGCAGCTATAATCGCTGTGTCAGCGAAGACACCGGAAGGTTCGGACTTAACATGGCGATTCAAGAGCAAACCATCACGGCCGAGGGCTTTCTCGAGTTGGTTGAACGGCCACAGTATGAAGATCGCGTCCTGGAACTCGTGGAAGGAGCACTCGTCGAGATGTCGAAGCCGACTATGAAACACGGAGTCATCACCATGCGGCTGGCTATGAAGATTGCCAACCATGTCGAGACGAATGAACTGGGTATGGTTACCGCCGCTGACACCGGTTTTATCCTTGAACGCAACCCGCATGGCCGCGATACAGTGCGTGGCTTGGACATCGCCTTCGTCAGCAAATCAAGAGCACCGGAACCGCTCGAATTCACCTGGTACGAGACGGGTCCCGACTTGGCTGTCGAAGTGATCTCACCGAACCATCGCGCAGGCGATATTCATGTGAAAGTGATGCAACTCCTGAATGCCGGCACGCGCCTCATCTGGTTAATCTATCCCGAAAGCCGCACGGTAGTCGCGCATACGGCAGCCGGCGCCAATACCTTGTAAGAGAATGACGCCCTGTCCGGCGGCGAAGTGCTGCCGGGATTTGAACTTCGCGTTGGCGATATCTTCCCCAGCTGACGGCTTCCCCGACGTGCCCCCTGTAAGATCCAAATGGCGAAGCTGCGCGAGCGAATGTGCAAGTAATTCCCTGCCACAATGACACGGCGTTGCACGCTGAAGAGACTGAAGATGAGTGCTATTGAAAGTTTCAAGAAGACAGTTTGCAAATCTAGAAAAGCGATAAAAAGCCATCCGTACAAATCGCTTTCGCTCTTCGTCATCATAGTGGTCGTAGTTTCGCTCTTGGGCTATGCGCGATATCAACATGTTCAAGCCGAGCTGGCTGCTCAGCGAAATCTCGTGACGCGAGTCCAAAGGGGATTAGACAACTGGAGAGATGACCTGTCGACGCGCTTCAGTGATCTGAAGGATGACTTGCGCGGAACCGCAGACGACGCGGGCCACGTCGTCGGAGGTGTTTGGCGGATCATCAGATTCGTGGTTACGGCGATCCTGGATTATGTCGGCAACCTGCACATAATGATTCCGGTGACCATTATCTACTTCGGCGTTGGCTTCTTTGGCACTCTAAAAATGAGAGTAGCGACACTCATTGGCGCATTAATTGCGTTATGGTGGTCAACAAACGCTGGCATTGTGACAGGAAGCATAATCGGGCTGCTTGCGATTGCAGGCCTACTCTTTTGGAACAAGATTGATCCTCGCTTGCTGTCCGCTATTCAAGGCCTACCCGCTAAGCTAATATCACGGATTCAAGAGATGCGAGTGCAATCCGATGATCTCTCCGCAAGTGAGGCCGAACAAACGGTCCAAGCGGAGGACAGTCAGGTCTGATTTTTTTCAGGTATAAAATTTGGTTCAAGCAAAAAGGGCGACTCTGCCAGTCGCCCCTACATTTTCTATCGTGTTTTCGAGCGTTACTTAGCGCTTCCCGTTGCTGCCATTCTTGCCATTCGAGCGGGCGCGAACCGGGCGCTTCCGCGGCAGGCGCATCGGCAGCTTGTGACGCCGCACGCCATCGAATTGATAAAGCGCGTTGGCGACAGCGCCGGCTGTGGGCACCAAGCCGATTTCCCCGACACCTTTAGCGCCGTAGGGTCCATAAGGATCCGGCACTTCCACGCCGATGACTTCCATCTCCGGCATATCTTTGGCGCGCAGGATGCCGCATTTGCGCAGCATCGTGCTCTTGGGCCGCCCGCCTTCCATCGGCAGGTCCTCGCTGATGGCGTAACCCAAGCCCATGTGAATCGAGCCTTCCAACTGGCCCTCGAAGAGCGTGGGATTGAAGATCTTGCCCGCGTCATGCGCGGCGATGATTTTCTCCACTTGTCCAGACTCATCCAGAATCACGACTTGCGTGGCGTAGCTGTACGAATAGTGGGTGTAAATCTTTTCGACCATGGCGCCGGGTTTGGTCGTCCAGTCGACGGTGAATTCTCCGACATATTCCTTACCGACTAATTCCGCCAGCGTATGCTTCTGCAGATCGGCTTTGAGCGCTTTGCTGGCGTCAATGATGGCGTTGCCAATCAGCGAAGTGGCGCGCGAGGCGGTCGTCATGCCCGCCAGCATCTCTGAACTTGTCTCGACCCGAACCTCGATCATAGACGGATTGATGCCGGTCTCGGTGACCAGCGCCTGCACCGCTACCGTGTGTACGCCCTGCCCCATCTCGGTCCAACCGTGATCGATGACGACTTTGTCTTCAGCGGCGATCGCGATCTTCACCATAGACGAATCGGGCATGCCATTGCCGATGCCGGTGTTCTTGATGCCACAGGCGATGCCGGCGAACTTGGCATTGCGGAATTCATTCTGCACCGCTTCCAGGGTGGCTTTGGCGCCGGCGCCCGCTTCGATCACTTGACCGGTCGCGGTCATGTCGCCGTCATCAAGCGCGTTGTTGTAGCGGAATTCCCAGCGGTCGAAGCCGCCTTGCTCGCAGAGATCATCAATGCAGCTCTCCAGGGCGAAGGCGGTTTGGTTGACGCCGAAGCCGCGCATCGCGCCGCAGGGCAGATTGTTGGTATAGACCGCCGTGCTGACGATATCGGTCACGGGAAAGTTGTAGGCGCCGGTGGCGTGGCCGGCCGAGCGTTCCAGCACTTTCATGCCGACCGAGGCATAAGCGCCGGTGTCACCGACGAAACGTCCTTTGCAGAAGGTCAGCATGCCGTCTTCGTCACAGCCGACGGTGTATTCCATCCAGATTGGATGCCGTTTCGGGTGCATGATGATCGACTCATCGCGTGTCAGCCGCACCTTGACCGGCACGCCCATCAAGTAGGCGGCCAGCGCCGTGTGCCCCTGCACAGACAGATCTTCCTTGCCACCGAAGGCGCCGCCGTTGGCCACGAGCGCGACGTGCACATCCTCTTGCGGCAATCCAAGCAGTTTGGCGATTTGCACGCGGTCCTCAAAGATGCCTTGCCCCTGCGACAGCACTTCGACGCCATCGCCTTTGGGGTAGGCGACGCAGGCTTCCGGCTCCATGAAGCCGTGTTCAATCATCTGCGTCTCGTATACGCCGTGGGTGGAATAAGCCGATTCCGCCATCGATTTCTCGAGATCGCCTCGGTTAGTGATCGACTGCGAAAGGACGTTGCCGCCTTCATGTATCGAGGGACTTTCCGCCTGCAACGCGGCGTGCATGTCGGTGACCGGTTCCAGCACCTCGTAGTCGATATCGATCATGGCGACGGCTTCGCGAGCGACGGCATCGCTCTCGGCGACGACAACGGCGAGCACGTCACCGACATAACGCGTGTTCTCGCCGACCGCAATCATCAGCGGCCAATCTTGCTTGATCAGACCGATATGACGGTCGCCCGGCACATCAGCAGCGGTGAATATGCGCAGTACACCCGGATGCGCCTCGGCGGCGCTGAGGTCCAGCGACTTGATCAGGGCGCGCGGGTGGTCGCTGAACTTGAGCGCGCCGACCTTCATGCCGTCCATGCGGATATCATCGACGTAGCGATGCTGCCCAAGTACGAGATCCTGCGCGTGGTATTTCGGCAAGCGCGTGCCGATGCTGCCATCGACCTCCGGCATCTCAACTTCTTCTTCGTTGCGGATGGCTTCAGCGGCAGTCTGAATGGCGTCGACGATTTTCTTGTAGCCGGTGCAGCGGCAAAGATGCGGGGTCAGGCATTTTTCGACATCGGCGCGTGTGGGATCGGGATTGTGATTGATGAGGTTGTTGGCTTGCATGACGATACCGGGGATGCAGAAGCCGCACTGAACGCCGCCTTCTTTGACGAAGGAATTGGCGAAGACGTTCTGCCGGTATTCGCCCAGCCCCTCTGTGGTGGTGACGGACTTACCTTCGATTTTCTCCATCTTGGTGACGCAGGAGAGCAGCGCTTTGTCCTCAACCTGCACGACGCAGCAGCCACAAGCCGCTTGCGGCGCGCAGCCATCTTTCGGCGATACGATGCCCAAGTCCTCGCGCAGATGGGTCATCAGCGAGAGATCGGGATCGCCATCGTAGTGAACGGATCGTCCGTTAAGCTGGAAGCTAATCATAATTCGTGCCTCCCTATCTTTATTTCAATCAGTCAGCGAGGCACTTTTCGATAGGGTAACCTAACGCCGTGAGACACGACCTGAGACTGTTAGCCCATATTATGTAGGGTTTTGGCGATTTTTTCAAATCTTTGTTATTTTTCACCACCCAGACACAAGGGACACAGAGCGGCGCAGCGGGATAATCTGTAGGGGCGACACTTGTGTCGCCCGCTTTTGCTAAACCACGTCTGACTAGGCGTAAGGGTGTCAAAGCGAAAATTGCGTTAGAATGCGCGCACGGATTCGCAGAGGAAACCAGGTGGAAGATGTCACTAGCGGAAATTGTGAAGAGGAAGTTCAAAGGAGCATTCAACTCAGACCCCGCCTTCATCGTGCGCGCGCCGGGGCGGGTCAACCTCATCGGCGAGCATACCGACTACAACGATGGCTTCGTCTTCCCCATGGCGATCGACCGCGCGACCTACATCGCTCTGCGTCCGCGTGACGACAACAAGGTGGTGGCGATCTCCATCGACATGGATGACCAGCGCGAATTCGCCCTCGACGACTTTTCGCCCCCCGAGGCGAACAACTGGAGCGACTATCTCATCGGCGTCGCCTGGGCGCTACAGGGGCGTGGCATGGCGCTGCGCGGCTGGGAGGGCGTCGTCAGCGGCGATGTGCCGATCGGCTCCGGTCTGTCATCCTCGGCGGCGTTGGAATTGGTGACGGCGCGGGCCTTTTATTGCGTGTCTGACTTCAAGTGGGACGTAGCGGAAATGGCGCAGGTGGGCAGAGCGGCGGAGAATCAATGGCTGGGCGTTCAGACCGGCATTATGGACCAGATGATCTCGGCGGCCGGCGTGCAAGACCGCGCCCTGCTGATCGATTGCCGCAGCCTGGAGACCTTCTCCGCGCCACTGCCAAAGGGCACGGCGGTTGTCATCCTCGATACGGGCACGCGCCGTGGACTGGTCGATTCAAAGTACAACGAGCGGCGCGAACAGTGTGAAGCGGCAGCGCGACACTTCGGTGTTAGCGCGCTGCGCGATGTCGACGGCGCGACATTTGAGGAGCGTGCCCGCGAACTCGATCCGCTAATCCGCCGGCGAGCGCGGCATGTCATCACAGAGAATGAGCGGACCCTGCGGGCGCGTGATGCGATGAATACGGGCGATGCTGCGGTGCTCGGCCAACTAATGATCGAGAGCCATATCAGTTTGCGTGATGACTTTGAAGTGTCCAGCCCAGCGCTCGATGCCATCGTCGATTGCGCCAATTCAGAAGAGAGCTGCTTCGGCGCGCGCATGACCGGTGCCGGATTCGGCGGCTGCGCGGTCGCGCTGGTGAATGCGGAGGGCGCTGAGGACTTCGTCGAGCGGGTCAGCATAAGCTACGCCAAAGCGACGGGAAACCAGCCGACCCTCTATATCACGGAAGCGAGCAAAGGCGCGGAAACCGTCTACCCTTAGGCATCAAATTGAAAGAGAGAACAGCCGCCGTCGATTGTCAAGATGCTGCCTGTCATGTAGGCGGTTTGCGGGCTTGACAAGTAGACAACGGCCGAGGCGATTTCTTCCGGCGAACCCGGCTCGACCAGCGGAATCACCTTGGCTACCCGCGCGGCGTACTGAGGCTCCTCGCGCAGTTGTCGTCCCGCCAAGCCGGCATTGACGATGCCCGGCGCGACCGCGTTGACCAGGATGCCATGCACGGCCAGTTCACGCGCCATCTGCTTGACCAGCATATTGACGCCGGCTTTGCTGACGCTGTAGGCGGTGATCTCCGGCCAGGGGATGGACCCGACCCAGCTCGACGTCAGGATGAGACGCCCCGCCGTGCCATTAGCGACCATCTTGCGCGCGGCCGCTTGGCAGACGTTGAAGCAGCCGGTCAGGTTGATGTCGAGGTGGTCTTGCCAGTTCTGCTGACTGAGCTCGAGGAAGGGCTGTGCGTCGACGATGCCGGCGTTGGAACAGACGATATCAATTTGCTTGATCTCATCGACCGCCCGGTCAACGGCAGCGCGATCACGCACATCGATTGCGTCATACTGTACAGACGCGTCATGCGCGGCGACGCGCTCGATTGCATCAGCGGCATTCGCCTGCGGCACGACATCCCACATTACGATCTGCGCGCCCTGCTCGGCCAGCTGCCGCGCCATCGCGTTGCCGAGATCGCCGGCGGCGCCAGTTACAATCGCTGTCTTGCCCTTTAACATGAAGAGTATTCCTTCCTGTAAGTCCGTTGTCGGACCTTAACGTAATTTGCGCGCTATCGGCGGTAGCTAATATGTAGTGGTAATCAGACCGATCGCGGGGCAGTCAATCAGTTGACCATCGGCAGCCCATTCACAATTTTCGCGCACGAATCGGCAGCGCGGGCTATTGGTTAGGTCGCCGACGCAGTGGGATATTCCAATCATAGATCCGAAGGTCCCGGGTGGATGATGCGGGGCGACAAGGTCTGTCGCGGCATTATCCATACGAACGCAATCAGCCTCTTCGTTCACCTTGGTATAGCCGTCATAGGGACGTCCGGCGGACCGATAAGCCGAATGACAGGCGTAGTGGACGAGCGAAGACACATAGCTGAACACATTCCTCTCATGTTCAAGATACGGAATCTCGCCGTATGGCGTCAAGCAACACGTCCCCGCGGCAGGACGTTTACAGCCAAGACGGGAGTCGCGCTCAACCACCAGGTTCAAGTTGCTGGTTACGTACTCATACCATTGTGGCGCTCTGTCCCGCAGGGCGTCGAGCGCTTCCGTCACTATGCCCCTAAACAGGTAAGACCCGTCAATTATCGTTGGGTGTCCAGCAGCCCGCGGCGATGATGACCCAGGCTGAGTCGGCGCGGGGCATTCGTTGCGCTGGTACGCCCAGTAGCCCTCCACCCATTCTCGGTCACTTTGGCACAGTCGATTGACAAAACAGCAGTTGTCGATTGCAGACCGTGCTTGCACGCCGGTCGCGACTTCGACGGCGGGAGACGCCAGCTGCTGATCCAGTCGGGTATAATCGACCCAGTCCGCCAGCCAGGCGGTCTCGCTGTTCCGGTCGATTTTCAGCCAGCGGTTGAATCTGCCCACCACCTGCAGCACATCACCGGCGAGCACTCGTTCAACGATTGGGCTGTCCAGGCTGTAAGACGCTCGTAAGCGGACGGGCCACCGCACCCGAATCTGGTACGTCTCCGCGAACGCGATGCCGCTGAGCATCAACAATATCGTTACGACTAAGAAGAATCGTTTCATGCATTGCCCCTTTCAAGTGGATGGCCGACCTTACCGAATGGGTCCGTGGCCATCCACACAACGTGTTCTTACCAGGACAAATGGCGGGTTCATCCGCCAGGCGCTCAGGCCGAATCAAGCGCATGTTCCACCGCTAAAAGAGGCTCCCCGCACACCCATTCCTCTCTTAGGTGACCTGGATCTGATACGTATCCGCCGAGACCACAGCGCAGATCAGCAACACGAAGCATATCGCGGCCAAAGACTTGGTGATCACAGGTGAAACCCCTAATTCAAAATCCGCGCACAGGCGTCAATCATGCCACCACTGAACGGCCGGATCATGGATATTGTCTAGCAAGTATTGTAGGCGGTTTCGCCGTCTCGGATCCGGACCGATTGCGTCAAGCGCCTGGACTTCGATTTGCACACACGCGGTTTCGCCAACCACTCCTCCAGAGTTCTGTCCGGATCGCCAGCGGTGGACATGACAGGCTTCATGCGCCAGCAAAGCGCCCAGCGATGCAGTGTTTCCCCCAAAACCGAGGTAGGCGTCCGTTCCCCATCTGTTGTCACCACCGCGGGAACTGACCCGGATTCTGTTCCCGGTCACTTCTCGGATCTTCGATAGACCATCAAGAGTGTACCAATACCAGTGTTGCGACCTCTCCCTCAGACGGCGCAGCGCGGCGTCCATCGTGGCCTTGAACTGCTCGGATCCCTCCATGATGACGCCCTGATGCTCACATTGGCCTACTTGATTGTTCCAGAATCCACGCTCCCATTCGTGGTCGGTTTGGCAACTCCAGCCAAGGTGGCAGCAATTATCCACATCAGAAGTGACGGTGGTAATCGGTGGCGCAACGATGCTCACCTGGGGCGTTGGCGTACCGCACTGATTATTCTGCATAGCCCAGTAGCCGTCCGTCCATTCTTGGTCATTCGTGCACTGCCGATCAACGAAGCAGCAGTTGTCGATGTCGGACGAAGCGGGCTGCTGGCCTTCGACGCGGGTGTAGGGCACCCAATCGGCCATCCATGCCTCGCCGCCCTCCCTCTCGATCCTTAGCCAGTTCTCGTGACTGCCGATGATTGCAAGCGTTGTGCCGGCAGCTGCGACATCCACAATGCCAGACTGCAAGCTGTAACTCGCTCGCAGATTTGTTCGGTGCGTGATGCTGACGTGATACGTCTGCGCCGAGGCGATGCCGCTGACCGCCAACAATAACATTCCGATCAGCACTAGATGTATTGGGACCTGTTGAAGCGGTCTCATGGAGCGGCCTCCTGTTTTGATTTTAAGCGCGCCATCAATCCAGCTCATCGTAGAGCTCGGCGAGTACCTCTCGGCTTTCGGCAACCCAACGGCTTGTGGGAGCGTATTCTATAGTTGCCTTAAGCTCCACTTCCACGCATTCGATTTCGCCCTCGACACCTGACGCGTCCTGATCCATGTGGCAAGCCTCGTGAACGAGGGCCTGGGCGATGAAGTTGACATGCTCGTGGTATGGTTGATCAGGCGGTGGATGATCCCTGAAGTCCATAACCATCGTTCGTTTTGCAACATCGGCATACACGTAATCCTGGGATAGATCCTGCTTGACTTTGCGGATCCGTGAGACGACGTAGCGGTACCAGTGGGAAACTTTATTGCGCAACAGATCGAGACCGTCAATAACCTGTCGTCGGAAGCCGGTTGATCCCTCGATCCGAATTGAGTGTGTGTTGTGGGCGGTAGGGAGTGGGGCTGCAAGACATTGATTATCCTGCCGGTAGGCCCGATAGCCAGCCTGCCATTCGGCGTCGGTGGTACATTGGCGATTGATGAAACAGCAATTGTCAATGTTAGCCGCTGTGCTGGTCATGGGCTGCGGGGATGTTTGCTGGGGAGATTGCGTGGGCGCGGAACATTCGTTTCGTTGGTAAGCCCAATAGCCGTTCGTCCATTCCTGCTCCGTTGCGCACTGCCGATTCACGAAGCAGCAATTGTCGACGATAGCCGGTGTGCTGGTCATGGGCTGTGGGGATTTTTGCTGCGGCGATTGCGCGGGCGCGGGGCATTCATTTCGACGGTACGCCCAATAGCCGTCCGTCCATTCCTGGTCCGTTGTGCACTGCCGATTCACGAAGCAGCAGTTGTTGACGTCTGATGGAGTTTGGGCGGATTCTACGCGGTCGTACGGAACCCAGTCCGCCATCCAGACTTCGCCGTTCCGGCTGATGTTCAGCCAGCGATTGAAGCGGCCGATGACTTGTACGCTTGTACCCGCGGGCACGGTTTCAGCGATCGGACTTTGTAGGCTGTAGGAAGCCCGCAAATTGGTGCTGTGTGTGACGAGGACGGAATAAGTTTGTGCCAATGCCAGACCATTAACCGTGAGCAAAAACACGAAAACTACCATCAGACGTACGGTCCATGTCGTCAAACTGTTAATCATGTCTTTCTCCCGCTGATTAATCCATTTTCCTGTACTTGAATTATTCTCTCGAGCATGTCATACAGCTGTCCTGTGTCGCGGAGCATGTGGCCAGCGCTAGTCGGTAGGTCACCGTTCGTCCGTTGAACCGTCAATCAGTCCACCACCAATTGGACTGGTCCTCGATGTTCGCCAGCAGCCACGCAAGCCCAAAGACGTGTGAATTGGAAGGTTCGATAGCGCTGATCACGTCAATCTGCGCTTGAACGCAAGGCACTTCGTTTCTCCAACCTTCCACATGTGTGCCGGCTATCCATCGTTCCGCATGGCAGGCTTCGTGCACGATGGCGGAAAGGAAGTAAATGGGGTTGCCATTGTCACCGGACGTATACATGGCCAGTTTGTGGGGATTAAAGCCGCCGAAGCCGCCATCCGCTCGGTACTCGATTCGGCGGAGTCCGCTGCTTCCGGTGTACTGATACCAGTGCGGCGCTCCGCTCTGCAGGGTATCGAGTGCTGTGTTGACTTGGTTCAGGAAGAATGAAGGACCAAGTATCTCCACCCAGGGGTGTGCGCAGCTATTATTCTGAAAGGCGTGGAATCCGGCCGCCCAATCGTCGTCGGAATGGCATGCCCAACCGATGAAACAGCAATTGTCAACGTCAGATGATCCACTGACTGGAGTTTGCAATGACGTGGCTTTCGATTGAGTGGGATAGCCGCACTGGGAATTTTGATACGCCCAATAGCCGGCCGTCCACTGTTGATCGGTCGTGCACTGCCGTCAACGAAGCAGCAGTTGTCGATTGACTGTGGTTGCGTAGTTGACGGTTGAGTTGATGTCTGTCGCGTTGCCGGTGGGGACACCGGGCATTGATTGTTCTGGAATGCCCAATAGCCGTCCGTCCATTCCTGATCAGTCGCGCACTGCCGATCCACAAAACAGCAGTTGTTGACGTCTGATGGAGTTTGGGCGGATTCTACGCGGTCGTATGGCACCCAATCCGCCATCCAGACGTCGCCGTTACGGCTGATGCTTAGCCAGCGATTGAAGCTGCCACCCACCTGCAAGGTCGTACCGGCGGGCACTGTTTCAGCGATCCCGCTCTGCAGGCTGTAGGAAGCACGCAAATTGGTGTTTTGTGTGACGCGGATGTGATAAGTCTGCGCCGAAGCCTGACCATAAAAGCAGATCAATAGTACTGTCACTGCAAATAATCTGAACTTCATTGTCAGCCCCCGTTTAGACGTAAAAATAAGATTGAAAAGGTAAAAGTACCCTACGATACAACATAGGCACTCCTACGGCAAAATCTTCCTTGCGCTCCCCTATGAAACACGGACATGCAATATGTTTTGGGAATGAAATCTCGGCGCTGGTTTTAACCAGGAAGCGGGAAATCACCTCTCGCGGTTTGCGCTACACGCGAGTCGCAATTGCTATCAGATCTAAGAACACTGTGAGTAAAATCGCCGGCGGACGATCCACCAAGTCATGATCCTGAGACGGACGAGACCAACGGGGGGCGCTGACGCTGCAGTCGATATTAATGATGAGAATGTTGCGACAGGCCGCGGACGAGCTTATGCGATCAAGACACGCAGAACCTGGCTGTGCAAGATGCCGTTGCTGGCGATGACGCCATTGCCGCTGAGCGGGGGACCGCCGTTCCAGGAGGTGATTTTACCGCCGGCGCCTTCAATGACCGGAACCAGCGCGACGATATCCCAGAGGTGCATGATCGGATCGAGCATGATATCGACGTAGCCGGTTGCCAACAAGAAATAGCCGTGACAATCGCCCCAAGTGCGGTTGTAGTTCGTCTTGCCCATCAACTGCTGGAAGGCGATGCCGTTCTGGTATTGACCGACGTGAATGAAATCGGTGTAGCACATCACGGCATCTCGCAGATGTCGCGTCCCGCGCACGCGCACCAGCTCGTCATTGAGGCGCGTTTCTTCGCCGTCGCCGATTAGCAGGTGATCGGTGACTGGATGATGAATCGTACCGACAATCGGCTGGCCGTCCTTCATCAAGCCGATCAACGTGCCAAAGAGGAATGTGCCGCTGACAAAGGATTTGGTGCCGTCGATGGGATCAAGCACCCATTGATATTCTGCAGATTCGTTGTGATTGCCAAATTCCTCGCCGATGATGCCGTGCTCGGGGAACTCCTTCATGATCATTTCACGCATGATCTCTTCGGCTTGCTGGTCGGCAATGGTGACGGGCGATTCGTCCGCCTTGGTCTCCACGGTAAAATCGCTGCGAAAATAGCGCATGATGACGTCGCCGCTGGCACGGGCAAGCTCTTTGCTGAAATCGACAAATTCGCGCATTTTCGCTTACTCCGTCAAAGTGCCTTTGGTGCTGGGTATGCCTTGCCGTTTTGGATCAATCGATACGGCCGTCGCCAAGGCGCGTCCAAAAGCTTTGAAGAGCGCCTCGGCTTTGTGATGATCGTTTCGTCCGTAAAGGACTTCAGCATGCAGGTTCATCTTGGCATGAGCGGCAATGGTCTCCAGCGTGTGCGCGACGAGGTCGGTCGGCATCTTTCCCATGAGCGGCGTGCTGAAATCGGCATTGATGACGGCATAGGGGCGTCCGCTCAGATCAACGACGACCCGCGCCAGCGCCTCGTCCATCGGCACATAAGCCGTTCCCATGCGCTGAATGCCTGCGCGCGAATTGAGCGCTTCATCGATCGCTCGTCCCAGGCAAATCGCGATATCTTCAATCGTGTGATGAGCGTCGATATGCAGGTCGCCCGAGGCTTTGACACGCAGGTCGAATTGGCCGTGCAGGGCGATATGCCCCAGCATGTGATCATAGAAGCCGATGCCGCTGCTGATGTCCGCCGAACCGACGCCATCGAGGTTGAGACTGAGTTCAATCGAAGTCTCTTTGGTGTCGCGTTGGATCGTGGCTTGACGCTCGGTCATGGTCTAGTTCCTCGCCCCAGAAGATAACATAGTCTGCGCTTTAGCACAGGGTAGGTAGCCCTTAGCCACTGGGAATCGCCCGCAGAACTTCCAGCAGGCGGTCAACTTGGGCCGGTGTGCCGGCGCTGATGCGGATATGGTCGAACAGACGCGGCTTATTGTAATGGCGCACAATGATGCCAGCGCGCGCCAGCCGATCACGGAAGTCCGCCGCCGACATGCCGATTACGCGGTTGAGCACGAAGTTTGATTGGCTGGGGTAGGGCGAAAGGTAGGGCAATTCATCAAATGCAACGATAAGGCGCTGCCGCTGCGCGACTAATTGGCGCACGCGTTCCAACAAGAAATCGACATCCTGCAACGAGACCTGTGCCGCGATATCGGCGGCGACATTGACGTTGTAGGGTTGCTTAATCTTCCACAAGTGCGGCATCAGCGCGGGCGGGAAGATGCCATAGCCGACGCGCAGTCCCGCCAGACCGGCCCATTTGCTCATCGTTCGCAGGACGATCAGGTTGGGGTGATCCGCAACCCGGGCGGCCAGGCTCTCCGCCTCAGCGAATTCGATGTAGGCTTCGTCAACGACAATTATCGTCGGTAGATCGAGAAGCCGCCGGATATCAGCCGCGGCAAGCAAATTGCCGCTGGGATTGTTAGGCGAGCAGAGGAAGACCAGCTTGGCATTATGTTCAAGCACGGCTTCTTCAATCGCCGCGACATCCAGTGAGAAATCCACTCTCCGATAGACATCGACCACCGCCCCATGATAGAGCGGCGCGTTAAAGCCATACATGGCGAAGGTCGGCGGTGTGTCAATGATGACATCGCCCGGCTCGACAAAGAGCTGGAGGATAAGCTCGATCAATTCATCGGCGCCGGCGCCACACAGAGTCATCTCGGCCGGCACGCCGGTGTATTCGGCTAGCAATTCGCGCAAGCGCCCCGATTCCGGATCCGGATAGACGTGCATATTCGCCAGGTTCGCCAGCGCTTCGCTGACACGGGGAGAGGGACCAAACGGATTCTCATTGGCGTCCAGCTTGATCAATTCACCCGCGGCCAAGCCCAGCCGCTCGGCGAAGACCTCCAGCGAAGTGGTCGGCATATACGCGCTCATCGCTGCTATATCGCGGCGGATCCGCACTTTATCGCTCATTGCGACCCTCGAAGCGCCGCGGCGGCGGCATGCGCGCCCAGTGATTCGGCACGGGCGATAACTTGTGCCGGCTCGCCGAGAGCGCGGGCGCAGTCTCTTTCCAGCGCGATCAAGCTGGTAATCTTAACGAAGTGGAGCAGATTCAAGGGCGAAGCGAAACGCGCCGTGCCGCCCGTGGGCATGACATGGCTGGGACCGGCGACGTAATCCCCCAATACCTCGTATGAGTGCTCACCCAGGAAGACGCCACCCGCATTGCGTACCCGCCCGATCCACGACCAGGGATCGTCGACCAGCAGGCAAAGATGTTCCGCGGCATATTCATTTGCTAATTCGAAAGCCTGGTCCAGGTCGCGCGTGATGACGCTGCCGCTGCGGTTGACCATCGCGCCGCAGATGATTTCACGCCGCTTCAGCAATTCCAATTGTCGATAGATTTCGCTCTGGACGGCATTTGCCAGGTCGAGGCTCGGCGTGAGCAGAATGGCCGAAGCCAACACATCGTGTTCCGCCTGTGCCAGCAGGTCAGCGGCAGCCAGTTTCGGGTCGGCGCTGTCGTCGGCGATGACGAGCGTTTCCGTGGGACCGAGCAAGCCGTCAATGCCGACATCGCCGTAGACCTGCTGCTTGGCCAGCGTGACGAAGAGGTTGCCGGCGCCGACGATCGTGGCGACCCGCGGGATACTCTCGGTGCCGTAGGCCATCGCCGCGATCGCCTGCGCGCCGCCGACGCGATAAACGCGGTCGACGCCAGCGATGGCGGCCGCCGCCAGAATCGCCGGGTGGATGTCGTCGCCGCCACTGCCGGGCGGTGTGCAGACGATGATTTCCGGCACGCCGGCCACCTGCGCCGGAATCACGCTCATCAAGAGGGACGAGGGCAATGGCGCCGTGCCACCGGGCACGTATACGCCGAGCGAATCGACCGGCCGAATTAACTGACCCAGAGAACCGTCAGCCCCGGCATCGATCCAGCTCTGCAGCGGTTGATTCTGATGAAAGCCGCGGATGCGCTCGGCGGCGAGTTTCAGGGCGGAGCGCAATTCGGACGGGATAGTTTCCAGCGCTGCTTTTAGCCTGTCGGGCGGAACGAGGAGTTCTTCGGTATCAGTCCGATCTATTCTGCGATTCCAGTCGAGCAGGGCATGATCACCGTCTGCGCGCACACTGCGGATGATGCGGCGTACTGATTCTTCAGGCATGAGTCGTTCGCCGAAGAGATCACGCGAGCGCTCGATGAGCGCTGCGGGGACCTCAAAATCGCGTAGGGAATGTCGCTTCAGGATGTTCTCCCGCGCGTCATTCACATCGGTGAAAATACGCCAAGCGGCTTCGCTTCCCATGCGAATAGCCCTCAAAACAACGAATTGGTCGAGGCGTCATTGTAGCAGTTTGGGCTTGAGACTCAACAGCAAAGGTGAGGCTTGGCAGCTAGCGCTGTTGGCTGGATTCCAGTGACGACCTGCGGACTGGAAAGGCCGCAAGGCCTGGCGTTCGCAGGTTGTGCCGCATATCAGGTCGTATATCGCTCGAACCAGGCTGTTTCTAGTCCATCGTGGCTAGCAGCGCTTCGACGGCGCTGAGCGGAGCGAGCGTCTTCGTCGTGCCGGCGTACTGGCACATCAGGCTGCCGGCCGCAGCGCCCCAACGGGCGGCTTCGGACACGGGCAGGCCTCGCAACAGCCCATAGAGCACGCCGGACTTAAAGATATCGCCCGCGCCGGTTGTGTCCAGCGCGTGGACGGCGGGCGGCGTGATTGTGTCGCGCTCGCCGCCTTGCGAAAGCACGGTGAGATCCCCGCTGCTGTTGGTGATGATGACATGGCAGTCGCCGGCGCTTTGAAGTTCGACCGCCAATCTAAGCGGATCGGTGTGGCGGTGTCTACTGTGGATGATGGCGGCAGAAATGACCAGTACATCGACCAGAGGAAGTAAGGGATTGTCCACTTCGTAAATGTCGTTGATGAGTATCGGGATTCCTCGCTCAACGGCCATCTGTGCCGCCAGCAGACGCGGGGGCAAAGGACCCGATTTGTCGAGATTTAGCCATTGGACGTTTTGCAGCATCTCGGCAGTTGGCGCGGTAATGCGCACTTCGTCCATCCAGTGCATGATGAAACTGCGCTCGCCGTCCGGCGTCACCAGACATTGACAGCGTGGCGTTCGATAGCCTGAATGGCAAGCGACATGGCTTGTATCGAGTTCTGGATGCTCAGCGAAGACTCGTCGGACAGCGTCGCCCGCCCGGTCGTCGCCGAGGTCATGGCCCGCCAAACGCGTCGGCACGCCCCAATTTGCCAGCCAAAGCGCGCTGTTGGCGGCAGCGCCCCCGACATTTTCGAATTCATCCTTGCATTCGGCTGAAAGCTCCATAGTCGGCAGGCGATCGAGCTTGAGGTAAATGTCGAGGTCAATCTCGCCGTAGCATAGGACGCTCATGTGTCACTCAGCAACTAAACCAAGGGCATGGGGGCGACCCGACGGGACGCCCCTGCAAGTTCTACAATACCGTTGAACCCTAAACCGGCCGTACTTCGACCTCTTCGCAGCCGATCCGCCCTTCTTCACAAACCAGCGCGATGCCACCGCCGGCGAAGCGCGCCTCCGGATCGTCGGCTTTGACCACCAACTTGCCATTAAGATAGCCGGTGAGCGTGCTGCCTTGGACCTTGAGCGCGAGATCGTGCTCGTTGCCCAGCGTCCAGCCGCCGCTCGTTTCTGCCAGCACGGTGTCCTCACCTTCCAGTGTTGAGACCAGGCGGACGCCCTCTTCATCGCAAAGCATGGCATAGTGGCGCTTCATGCCTTGAACCCGGGCGCCCAGACCACCGGCTTTGCACATATGCGGCGTCATCTTGGCGCTGACTTCGTAGTCGGTCCAGTCGCGGCAGCCATGCATCATCAGCCCGCGCCCCTCATTTTGAATCAGACGATAGGTTTCGGGATAACGATCAATGTAAACCATGCGGCCCCTTGCCGCGTCGAGACCATTAACCCAAGCCTTCTTCCACATCATGCCGCTCAGCTTCCGATCCCAGCGTGAGAAGTCACGCGTGTGCGGGCGTTTCAGCCGCACGTTGGGCGCGCCGTCCCAGGTCAGCCAATCGAGATAGACGCGACCGCTCGCGCCACTATCGCCGCTGATCTGAATGCCGACGTTGGCGATGGGATAGCCTTCCAGATCCGGCACCTGCCATTCCAGCAGTGCAGACTGGCCCGCGCTCATTTGCTCAGAAGCGCCCACCAGCACATCCAGGCCATCGTCGCGATTGTAATGTTGGACGTAGACGCCGACATCGACGGCGCTGGCATTGCCGCTGTCGGTCAAGACGCGGGCGCGGATCGTCTGGCCCGGGTAAAGTTGCGGGCTCGCCAAAAGCTTGTAACCTTGACCCTCAAAGTGAGCCCCGACGGCGGCCGACGGAACGAAGGCGGCAGTCCCCACACGACCGACGCGACCGGGCGCCAGGGCGGAATAATCCAGCGCGAGCAGACGCTCGCCGTTGGAACTAAGATCTGGCGCCTGTACGTTGCTGATGGCGACAACATCGCGGGCATCGACCGCGTCATCGTTCATAAAGCCTTGCACGGCGCCGGGCAGATCGAAGTGGTAGCGGGCGCTGTCTTTGGGCGCGATGGGCGCCATGCCTTGCAGCGCGCGCCCGGTATTTACCAGCCGCATAGTTTGCGTGACGGCGTCGCTGATGGCGTTGCCGCCATCGGCGGTCGGGAGGTACATGCGGTCGGCGACCGGGCCGCGATAATCGGGTCCGGTGGACAAGCCGGCCAGCCCGTCCTTGATGCCCATCAGGCAGCCGATATTGCCGGAGTTGCAATCCGTGTCCCAGCCGCAAGTATTGACGATCATCAATGTGCGCTGGAAGTCATTATCACCGTAGAGCAGGGACAGAATCATCAGACCGTGGTTGGGAATCATGTGGCAGTTGCCGCCGTAAATGTGGTAGCCGTAACTTTCCGCCAGCAACTCGCGCGCCACCCGCCAGTCCGGCTCCTTGGCGTGCCACTCGCGGATGTCGTTGATCATCGTGTAAATGATCGAATCATTCGGGATGACCGACATGCCGGTGTCGATGAGCTTGTTGATATCGGATTCGACGAAGGCTTGCGCTTCCATTGCTGCCAGGCATTGCGCGCCGTAGAGCGCCTCGCCTCCGTGGCTGACGCTGCCGGCGCGTCCCGCCAGATCGGCGGCGAATTCCGGATTGCCCGGCGCCACGAGCGCCCAGCCGTCAATGAAGATTTGCGCGCCGATCTGCTCGGCAACGACCTTGCCGTTGAGCTCAACCGAGCCGCTGAGCGGCGCTTCATAACCCTGCTTGAGCCGCAAATAAGCGGTGTGCTCAGTGGAATTGCCCATGCCGCCCCACCAGAGCACCGTCTGCTCCTCGATAAGGTAGTTCAGCCAGGTGTGACCGATTTGCGCCGCTGAGATCTCAGGATCGTAGCCGTAATCTTCCAGCGCGCGAATAAAAGTAAACGTGCCCGAGATGTCATCATCAGTGACGATCAGCGGGACATTCAGCTTGTCGTGCACGTAGTAGTTAATCTCGCCCAGGTGCTGGGTGATGGCCTCGTAGGTCCAGCCTTCAAAGGGGCGACCGAGGTAGACGCCGATGAGCTTGCCCAGTACACCGGCGTAAACGCGTTCAAGATAATCGGGGGGGAGTGCCATTTTTTTCTCCTAATTTGTTTAACAAATTTGAAGAAGCCAGCCTGCGGCTGGCTCCCTTTCGTTACCAAAACGTTTGATGCTGTAGACATCATACCCACGGTCGCCTAGGTCTTGACGCCGCCTTCCGCCAAGCCCTCAATGAATTGACGCTGCATTGCCAGGAAGAGAACCACTACCGGAAAAATGATGATAATGGCGCCGGCGCTGGTCAATGCCCAATCGCGGTCGAAGCGATCGACGAATTTGTAGAAGCTGGTGGTGACCGGGAATTGGTTCGGGTCGTGGATGAAGGTCAGCGCGAGCAAGAACTCGTTCCAGACACCCAAGCCAACGACCAAGCCAACTGTCAGGAAGCCGGGCTTGGTCAAAGGGAGAACGATGCGCGTAAACACCTGGAATTCGTTGGCGCCGTCGACGCGGGCGGCGTCCTCCAGCTCGGTGGGCAGGTCGATCATATATGAGCGCAGCAGGAAGATCGTCAAGGGCGCGTTGCCGGCAACGTAGACCATGATTAGCAGGAACCTAGCATCCACGCCAAGTCGCTTCAAACTGTTGATTTGGACGAAGAGCGGGACGATATACATCCATAGCGGGATAGTCGAGGCGACGAGGAAGTAGAGCATGAGCGCGTCGGAGCCAGGTGGTCTTTTGCGCGCCAGGGCGTACGCAGCCAAGCCACCCAATACCAGCTCAGCCGCGATAGTGGTCGTGACGTAAATGATGCTATTACCCATCGTCGTGGCGAAATTGCCTTTGTCCCAGGCGTTAGGGAAGTTGTCGGCCACTATATGCCGTGGCGGTCCTAACGGGTTTTGACCTATTTCGAGATTTGTTTTGACCGAGTTGAATGACAATACCAACAGCGGTACGACGGCGAAGGCGGTCAATAGCAGCAGCACCGTATGGTTAAAGACAAGCAACTTGCCGCGCTCCCGGCTGTCTCCTCGTTGCAGAATGTTGTCCCGTAGCGATACTTTGCCAACGGTGGTCATATATCCCATCCTCTCCGGCGCATGGTGACAAATATCAAGATGATGACGCCGGCGAATATGCTGATGACGACTCCCTGCGCGGCGCCGTAGCCAGCATTGAAGCGATAAAAGGCGTTCTTGTAGAGCTGCGTGGCGATCACCTCTGAAGCGCCGCCCGGTCCCCCTTGTGTCAACAGCCAGATGTAATCAAAGGCCAGGAATGACCAGATCGCCACCATCATAAACATGAAGAGTAAGGTTGGTCTGATGCCGGGCAAGGTCACATGGCGAAATTCCTGCCAGCGGTTAGCGCCGTCGATCTTTGCCGCGTCGTAGAGCACGGGCGGGATGGCTTGCATTGCGGCCAGAAACAAGACCATCAAAATACCCCAGAAATGCCAGTTATCGATGAAGGCGATTGACATCAAAGCGCTGTCTGAGCGGCCGAGATAAGCGACATCGAAGCCCTGTATCCCAAGCTCAGCCAAGGCGGCGCCGATACCCTGCCGCGGGTTCAGCAAGTTTTTCCAAATTGTCGTTGTGACAACACTCGCCAGGACATAGGGGATAAAGAGGATACTGCGATACACCATGCCGCCGCGCTTGACCTGCCCCAGCGTGGCGGCGCAGAAAAGCGCCAGGATAAAGGGCACTGTAAGGAAGAAGGCCATCCATATGATGTTGTTGCCCAAAGACTTGCCAAAAGTTTCGTCTTCAAAGAACAGTTCATGATAATTGTCCAGGCCAACGAAGTTGACGTCTCGACCAACGCCGGTCCAATCGGTCAAAGACATGTAGACGCCTTGCACCGCCGGTATGGCGACAACGAAAATGTGGATGATCAAGAGCGGCGCGATGAAGAGCCACGGAATGATGGCGTTGCGCAGGAACTTCTTGCGCCAGGCATCATTGTTGAGCTTCTCGATCACGGTCTTTGGCCTTTTCTGGGTGAGAACCGCCATTGTTCTTGCCTTTCCTGGGTGACCGCGGGCGGGGGAGGCGCTGACCGCCGTGACGACAGCCAGCGCCAGAAAACCAAGCTTAGCGGGTTGGAATCGGTGGAATGTCCCCGTCGGCAAGCTCTTCGGCGAAGATCTCATTCAAGCCTTCGAGATAATCCATGACGGTGATTTCGCCGGTCCAGACGCGCTCTACGTCTTCGTAAATGTAGACATCGCTCTTGGGCGGCCAGAAGGTCCAGGTGGTGTAACCGTAGCGGTCATTGGCGGAGGCATCGGCCAGCTCGGCATAGATCCTGGCGATGCGCGGGTCAAGCTCGCCCATGACTTCCTCTCCGATGGTAACGGGGGCCGGTCCCTTAAGGCAGGTCGTAAGCATCTTGCCTTGCGTTTCCGGCGAGAAGTACCAGGTCAGGTATTGCGCGGCCGCTTGCGGATACGGGCTGTTGGCGTTGATCGAGCTGGTGTTGCCCATACCGATGGTGAAGTAATCGGTGCCATCATGGCTGGGCACGGGGACCCAATCCCAAGTTTGGCCGGACTCGCTGAAGTATTCTACCGTACCGCGGATGGCCCAACTGCCTTCGATATTCATTGCCGCGGAGCCCTCGGCTAGCGATGTCCGCCGGTATACGTTGTCGTTGGTGAAGTAAAGGTCCACTCCACCGCCGTACCAACCAGCCTGCATGTGCGCGTCCAGGAGCTCCATGGCTTCCACCATGCTCTCGTCGGTCCAGGGGATCTCCCCGCTCAGCGCCTTGTAGACGTTGTGCGGACCGGCGACCTGAGTCATGTATTCGCCAACGAAGTGTTCGTTGGTGGGGCGCCAGCTGGCGTTGCCATGGGAGAAGACGGTTAATCCAGCCGCCTCAACCTCTTCGGCCAGGGCGTTGAGGTCGTCCATCGTGTCAGGTGGCGTCCAGCCGTTCGCTTCGAAGACATCCACATTGTAATAGAGAACCAGCGTTTCGAGATCATCGGAAAGGCTGTAGAGCTGACCGTCGACCAAGCCGAGGTCAAGCGCCCAGTCGAAGAAGAAGTCGCCCCAGCCCAATTCATCGGCGAAGGCGTCCATGGGCAGGATCAGACCAGCCTGCGCCATTTCGAAGACGAATGACGGACCTGGCGTACGGACGATGTCCGGCCCGCCGCCGCCGGCGACAGCGGTACGGGTGACATCCCAGCTATTGGCCTGCGGTACGATTTCTACCTGAATCGACGGGTCGATGTCATTGAACGATTCCATGATGGGACCCCTGCAATCCAGGGAGGAGCCTTCGGAGAACCACATGGTGACCGTGGTGACATCTTGCGCGCCGACGGGCGCTAGCGACAGCACCAGAACAGTGATTACGAAAAGAAGCTTGATGCGTTTCATTATTTCCTCCTATAGAGTAGACAAGAACGGTGCGATAGAATGACTACGATTGTTTGATGGCGCCTCCTCTTTCGCGTTTTGCCGCCTAAGTTTGCGGCTCTATTACAGTCAACCCGGCCAAAGCAGGGATTCTCGACGATGATGCAAGCATTGCGCTGGCCAACGGCAGGAACGACCGTACGCAAATAATAACGCAGCGAAAACCGATTGCGCAAGAATGTTTTTCAATCTTTAAGTACGCTGCTGGTGATCGCTTGCAACGTTTCGCTCTTTGAGCAATCCGGGCAATGGTAACTCAAGGATCCGGCATCAAATTATTCAGCTGAATGTTAGCGCAACGAAAAATGCTTTGTCAAGTAATCGGTTTAATGAAACGCTGTTATGAGGGTATTTTCTGTATTCCACTGAAGCAGCTTTAGAGCCCAATCGAAAGATGGACTTTCAAGGTGTCGCCGAGCAAGAAGCGGTGGAAGCCGGATTCGAGGTCGTAATTGGCCAGCATGCTGTCAGGATGTGCAGCGGCTAGCGCATCGAACGGAAAGATAAAGCGAATGCAAACCTCTACCCAACGGAAGCGACCGATTCGGGTGATGTTTGGGGAATCAGGTGCGTATCGAATGGACCAAGCGAGGGGCTGCTGCCGGGGCAGGCGTTCAACCCTTCAAGCCGCTGCTGGTTATCGCAGCAAATCCGATTGTGTCAAGGCGATGCCTTGTATTGCCCGCAGATACAAGCTTTGCTGATCGCCAAGGCCTACGCCGAACAGTGGATAAAGCGATCGATTCGTGGAGGCATTCATGTGCTCTTTATGTGTTCTTCATCATCCTGCGAGGGCGAGTCGTCATGATTACAAGTAGACATATCTAGCGAAAACGAGGCGATCGTGTTCCAGCTAGCCCTTGTTGTCTTCTCTTCCGCTCCTGACGCCGGACGATTCCAAAGAAGAATATGGCAGATCGTGACGTCTGTCTGGGTCGCGGCCGCAATTGCCGCACTCGTGTTCCTAACTCTTGCAAGCGCGCATGCTGATTGGATTTGCACGGACACCTGGTGCTATTCAGCGACCGGTTCCTTCGGTTGGCCAAGCCCCGCCGCCGGGCTTTGAGGGGTTAGCAGACAGCGCTCGCTAATACGCCGCGATTTGGCCGTCGGCGCGCGGCTCGCTGCCGCCATGCAGCACGCCGGTTTCCGCATCGCGGCGGATGACTTGGCCGCGGCCGAAGCTGCCCCGTCCCAAGCCCGCTTCCGGCTGTATGCGATGTCCGCGTTCGGCGAGCGCCGCCATCGTTTTGAAGGGCGTGCCTTCTTCGATCATCAACTCGCCGCCGGGATCGCCACTCTGTATTTGCCAGCGTGGACGATTTAAGGCTTCTTGCGGATTGAGATCATCGTCAACCATGGCGCTGATGACCTGGAAGTGGCCTTGTGGCTGCATGAACCCGCCCATGACGCCGAAGCTCGCCCAAAGTTCATCACCCTTGAGCGCCATGCCGGGGATGATGGTGTGATAAGGTCGCTTGCCCGGCGCCAGCGCGTTGCGATGACCCGGCGCCAGCGAGAAACCGGCGCCGCGATTCTGCAGCCAGACGCCTGTTCCCTTGGCGACAATGCCGACGCCGAAACTCATGTACAGGCTCTTGATGAAAGAGCAGGCGTTGCCCGCGCCGTCGACCGCGCTGAGATAAATTGTGTCTGAGCCGCCGGGCAGCTCGCCAGGGGGCGGTGAAGGATCGAAACTACGCCAGTGGTCTATCAAGCTTGCGCGTCCCGCGGCGTATTCCTTGCTTAGCAGCCTTTGGACCGGGACATCCGCGCGGCTCATATCGGCGATGTATTCATGGGCGTCGGCCCAGGCCAGCCGCATACACTCGACCATCAGGTGCAGGCGCTCCGGCGAATCCCAGGGCAGCGAGCCGAGATCGAAATGTGAGGCGATGTTCAACGCGATCAGCGCCGTCAAACCTTGGCCATTGGGCGGGCATTCGTAGACGGTCACACCGCGGTAGTCCGTGCAGATTGGCTCGTCCCAGGTCGAGTGGTGCTTCTTTAGATCATCGAGGGTCATGACGCCGCCCTGCTCCTGCAATGAGCTTACGATCGCCTCGGCGACCGGTCCCGTGTAGAAGGCGTCGGGTCCTCCCTCGGCGATGCCGCGCAACGAGTTCGCCAGTCCCGGCAGTCGCACAATCTGCCCGGCTTTCGGCGTGACGCCATGCGGCAAATAGTCTACGGCGTTGGCAGCATTGCGCAGGAAGCCGCCTGATCGTTCCCAGCGGTAGCCGACCACCGGCGCCGTCGGATAACCCTCACTGGCGTAGTGAATGGCATCCGTCAGAACATCGGACAGCGTCATCGTGCCATGCCGCTGCAGCAAGTCATGCCAGCCGCGCACCGCCCCCGGCACGGTCACGGCGTGCGCATGATGGGGGTTCATCTTCCCCCAGCCCAAGGTCCGCACTGCGTCGAGCGTCAACGCCGCCGGCGCGCGTCCGCTGCCGTTCAAGGCGGTGACCTGTTTGGACTCCGCATCGTAGTAGAGCGCGAAGCAATCGCCGCCAATACCGCAGGAGCCGGGATCCATCACGTTCATCATGGCGGATGTGGCGACGGCGGCGTCTGCAGCGTTGCCGCCCTGCCGCAGAATGTTGAGGCCGGCTTGCGCGGCGAGCGGGTTGCTGGCGCCGACCATGCCGCGGCGGGCGCTGATCATCGAGCGGCGGGAGTTGAAATCGAAAGACATGGTTTTCATAGATATGGACCCTTTTATGCAGTTGCTGAGCATATTCTGGCGCATCGAGCTTTGCTCGCGCAAGGCATTGCCCAAAGCCCTATCCATCAAGAAAGTTGCTATACATCAGGAAACTTGCTATATATCAAGAAACGCGCGGCATTCAGTTGTGAGAGAGTGACAGAAAGGAGTATGCCAGGCAAGACTCATTTCTCGAAGCACGATGAGAACGACAAATTCTTAGAAGGTTTGAAAGGTAATTCCATGAAAACGCAAAAGGCAAAAGGACTTTCCCGCCGTGATTTTCTGAAAGCGACCGCCGCGAGCGCTGCAGCTGTCTGGACTGCGGTGATACCACTTCCTGTAGCGGCGCAGGACGACCCCATGAATCTCGTGATGTGGTCAAACTTTTCCGCCGGCAATACACTGGAAGCGGTTGACGCGATGGTTGCGGCGATCAACGAGGCGAACCCGGATGTCGTCCTCGAACACTCGGGTTTCCAGAACGAGGATTACAAGGCGACGATTCTGAACACCGCTTTTGCCGGTGGTGCGCCGCCGGATATTTTTGCCAGCGTTGGATTTGAATGGCTCTTTGCCTTTGTGCGCCCAGGCGCCGTGCTGGACATTAGCGATTTCTATGAGACCAGCCTGCGCGATCGCTATATCCCCGGCGTCGAAGCAACCTATGAGTTTGAAGGCAGATACTGGGCTATCCCCTGGCGCGTCGGCAGTACGCCCTTCCTCTATTACAATCTCGACTTGTTTGATCAGATTGGCGCAAGCCCGGAGGACATCACCACAATAGATGGTTTGATGAATGTCTGCGAAAAGGGTCTCGAGGCTGACATCACGCCTATCGGCTTTGGTAACAAGAATCAGTGGAACGCTGTTCACTGGATCGCGAACTTCGTCAAGAACATCATGGGCGCTGAGCGCGCCAATGCGCTGTTTTCCATGAGAGAAGGCACTTGGGCGGATGCCGAGCCGATTGAGGGCGCGAATCGCATGAAGACCTTCGTTGACAACGGCTATTATGGCACCAGTCTCAACGAGTCCTATGGTGTCGGTTCGGAATTGTTCTATGCCGGCCAAACACTGATGCTGGGCACCGGTGGCTGGGAAGTTGGCAGTCTGGTAAACAAGATGGCCGACGATCCCGATTTCAATGCGGACTTTATGGAATTCCCGGTTGAGGCAGGCAAGCCCGGCTTGGGCAGCGATTGGATCTTCTGGGGTTCACTTTGGGCGGCATCGGCCACCGATGACAGCGCGGCGATACAGGCGCGGTTGAAAGTGCTGGATGCCCTGGGCTCTGCCGCCATGCATGGTCTGAGTTTCCAGATTCGTCAAGACACCTATGGAGCGCTTGGCGCTGTTGAAGCGTCCGGCTTAGAAATCGCTGGTCCAACGGCGAAGAAATACGACTACTACGAGAATGCGACGTCTCTAATCCCGATCCCGGATGTGGCGATTCCCACGCAAGCCACCGCCACGATGTACGAGGAATTCCAGGGTATGCTGCTCGGTCATGTATCGGTTGAGGATGCCTTGAGCGAAATTGCGGATTCCATCGAACGCTTCCGGCCCGAATAACGATCAGTGGTGCGCCCTGCTCTCAGTGGGGCGCAACTTCCTGTCCTCAATTCTGTGAGATGAAATGAAACACTCGCAAGTGTCGAAAATGGCGCAGGCTACGCTTTTGCCTCGCCTCATTTTCAAATACCGCGCCGTTCTTTCAGAACAGAACCTTGTGCACAGCCTTATGGTTTTGCCGGCGCTGGCCTTTTACATCCCGCTCTTTGTCATTCCGATTGTGCTGGGTCTCGCCTTGAGTTTCGGCGACTGGTCGGGCGTCGGCGGGGCGCTCACCATGGAATGGATAGGCGCTGAGAACTACATCGAATTGGCGGGTGACAGGAAGTTTTGGTCTTCGTTAAGTATCACGCTGCGCTATGCGGCCATGATCGTGCCATCGCTCCTCCTGTTGAGCCTGTTTCTCGCCGCGGCGATCAACAGTGCCAGCGGGATGCTGTCCGGCGCGGTCAAGGTCGCGATCTTGACGCCCATCGCCATGTCCGCTGTGGCGATTGGTATCCTGGCGACTTTCTTGTTCAGCCCTCAGATCGGCATACCGGCGCTGCTTTCTAACGAACCAGTTGATATCTTTGCCCAGCCGAATGGCGCATTGGTCGCAGTCAGCATTGCGCACGTATGGGGAGGCGTCGGCTTTAGTACCTTCATTTTCCTTGCTGGGTTGCAGGCGATCCCGGAAGAACTCTATGAGGCGGCAAAAATTGACGGCGCCGGTCTGATGGCTCGCTTCTGGCGTGTGACCATCCCCCTATTGCGCGAAACGACGATTATCAATCTCATTCTGATCTTCATCGGCGCGTTTCGATCATTCGGTCTCATCTTCACGATGACGCGAGGCGGACCTTACCGCTCCACAGAAGTTTTATCGTTCTTTATGTACAAGCAGGCTTTTATCGCCTTTCGCATGTCCTATGGCTCGGCAATTGCGGTAATACTGTTTCTGATTATCGCCGCGGTCACCTTGTTCAAACTGCGCGTCACCCGCGCCGGCAGCACTAAATTCTATTAGCGAGGGTTGCCTTGAACGACGCAGCGCCAGCATTACGCATCAGTCGATTCGCTATCTTCATTTGCTTGTTGGTCATCATGGCTTACCCGATCTTCTGGAGCGTGATGTCGTCTGTCAAAACCAATGCGGAATTGGTTGCCAATCCCTTTAGCATCCCGCGCGAACCGCAGATCGACAACATTGTGGAACTGTGGGTGGAAGGCGACTTTCTGCGCTACTTCCGCAACACCTTGATTATCAGCCTGGTCACCGTGACTGGTGTGGTCACGATGTCAACGATGGCGGGCTATGTCTTCTCACAACGCCAGAGCGGATTATTCAAGCTCCTGTTTCTCTTTTTCTTTATGGGCTTGATGGTGCCGCGTGAAGTGGTGATCGTGCCGGTCTTCCGCATAATCGCCTCGCTCGGACTGCGCAATACGCTCACCGGTGTGATTCTGGTTTATCTGGCGGGCACGTCATTCGGCATCGTGCTGATGCGCACCTATTTCCTGACGGTACCAACTGAATTGAGGGAAGCCGCCTTGATCGACGGCTGCTCGGAGTTTGGTGTTTTCTTCCGCGTCTATGTGCCCCTGGCCGCGCCTGCCATGGTCACCGTCTCGATTTTCGCGTTTTTCTTCAGTTGGAACGATTTGCTCTGGCCCCTCATTCTCATTCAGCGGCCGGAGTGGTTCACGCTCGTGCAAGGTGTGCTGCGTTATGCGGATGAATTCACCATCGATTGGTCCAAACGCAGCGCTGGTCTGGTCTTCTCAATTCTGCCGCCGCTGATCTTCTACCTGATCTTCAATCGCGGCATACAAAGTGGACTGACAGCCGGCGCCATCAAGATGTGATAACGGCAACGATCTATTCGTTCCTCGCCATCTCGAATAGCAAACGTATGGCCACCTCAGTCGCGACCTGGATATCGTCCAGGTAGATAAATTCGTTCGGCGCGTGCGAGAAGTCGCCCGATCCGTAGCCGAACATCGTAACCGGCACATCCAGCTCCCGCCCCAGCAGCCCGCCAATCGCCAGCGAGCCGCCGTGCCGCATCAGCAGCGCCTCTTTGTTGATGACCGCTTTCAAGGCGCGCTGAATGGCGCGGATCTCTCGGCCATCATCCGGCATCAGGAAAGGATGAGCGATGCTCAGCAATTCCGTTTCGATGCTGGTACCCGGCTCGGCAAATGACATGACGCGCTCAACGAAGCGCTGCCACATTTTGTTGGAATCCTGCCCGGCGACGGTGCGGATCGTGACTTTGCAATCGGCTTCCGCCGGGATGATGGCGCGTGCCCCTTCGCCTTGATAGCCACCGTAGATGCCGCCGACATCCAGCGTCGGCTGCGAAGTCGTGCGTTCGGCGAATACGCCCAGATAGTCGCCGAAGAAAGCATCGACGCCGGCCGCGCGCTGCAGCCGCGGTCCGATCGTCTTCCAGAGTTCATTTAGATGCCGCCTCTGGCGATCGCTCAGCGGAATCGCGTCATCGTAAAAGCCTTTAACCTGAACCCGACCGCTGCTGTCGTGGAGCGAAGCGATGATGCGCGCCAGCTGGTGGATCGGGTTTTTCACCGCGCCGCCATAGCGCCCGCTGTGCAGATCGTGCGGCGGACCTTTGACCCGCACCTCGCCCATGATTGATCCGCGCACGGCATTGCCGATCACCGGCTGCTGTGGCGAGAAGGGACCGTCCGAGATGATCAGCGCGTCAGCCGCCAGCAAGTCCTTGTTCTCCCTTACAAAGGGACCGACATGCTTTGAGCCGAGCTCCTCTTCGCCTTCAAAAAAGATTTTCAGATTGACCGGCAATCTGCTACAAGTTGTCAAGACCGCTTCGATCGCTTTGAGATTGACCCAAATGCCGCATTTGTCGTCGACTGTGCCCCGCGCCACTAGCCGATCGTCGATCAGCGTGGGTTCAAAGGGTGGCGACTCCCAGAGCGACGTGTCTCCCACCGGTTGCACATCATAATGGGCGTAGAAAAGGATCGTCGGTTTATCCGCGCCGGCATAAAGCCAATCACCGTAGAGAATGGGATTGCCGGCGGTCGACAGCTTCTGGCAGTTTTCCAACCCAATCAGCCGCATCTCGGCCAGGATCCAGTCCGCGCAAGCCTGAAGCGGCGGTAGAAATGCTGGATCAAGACTTATTGACGGGAAGCGCAGGAGCGTCTTGAAGCCTTCGAGATTGGTCACCTCTTTTGAATGTGACTCTTCGAGCGCTGCGGCAAGGCGGTCGTCTGCCATCGTTCCTCACGATACATCTGCCACATCAACGTGGAGCATAACCATTGACCGTTGATGACGCGAACTTTGCAGAAGCGTTGAGGGTTGTTACAATCCAAGCTATTGATTTCTGTCAGCGTAGCCGGCAGAATCTATTTAATATTGACTATTGCACACGGAGCAGTTGGAGGAAAACCCGAAAATGCAAGCACTTTATGAATCAAAGAATGCCGGTCTGGAAGCTGCCTTGCTGGATTCGCTGTCACCGCAGGAACCCTGGTCGCTGGTCGAGCGCTTCACAACGCTCGTGCGCGAGTCGTCGTCCGAAGATGAAGTCACCGCATTTCAGTACATTGCAGACCGCCTGAGCGAGCTTGGCGTGCCGCATACCATGCACATGCCGGAGCTTTTCCTGAGCGTGCCGGTCAAGGCATCGTTGATCGCGGGCGGTAAATCTTATCGCGCGAAGACACCGGCCTTTTCCATCAGTACGCCCGCCAGCGGCATTAGTGGCGAGACGGTGCGCATTCAAGATTTCGGCGAGGGAGGCAGGGTCGATTTCTTCGAATTCACACCATCGACCGAAGTTGACGTCGAGGGCAAGATCGTGGTGGTCGATGGCTTTGGCGGACCGGATCCGGTTTGGCACTTCCAGAATAAGGGCGCGAAGGGCGCGATCTTCATCAACCCGGGTGTCGACATCCATTGGAGCATTTGTACGACGATTTGGGGCGCGCCCGACCTGGACAACTATCAGCGGCAGCCGACCATTCCGGTGGTCTCGATCAATCGACCGGATGGCGAAGAATTGCTGGCGCGGTTGGCGAGCGGCGCGGGCGAGGTAACTCTGCACGCCGAGCTGAAAGAGGGCTGGTTCGAATGCCCCTGCCTGGTGGCGGAAATCGAAGGGAATGTGGAGCCGGAGCGCTTCGTCCTGGCGCACGGGCACCTCGATTCCTGGGATGTCGGCATCGGCGATAACGCGGTCGGCGACGCCACACTGCTGGAGCTGGCGCGCATCTTTCAGAACAATCGCGATCAAATGGCGCGCAGCTTGCGGGTAGCCTGGTGGTCGGGGCATTCGACCGGGCGTTACGGCGCTTCGACCTGGTACGCCGACGCCTTTGGACTGGATCTGGCGCGCAATTGCGTGGCGCAGATGAATATCGATTCTCCGGGCTGCCGCTGGGCGACCGAGTATCGCGTTGTCACCGTGATGACCGAAGCTGAAGGATTCGTCGTCAAATCCATCAGCGATTCTACGGGACAGGATGCCACTGGCGGTCGTCCTATGCAGGCGGGCGACTATTCATTCAATAATATCGGTATTTCGGGCTTGTTTATGCTGCTGTCGACGATGCCGGCGGCGAAGGCAGAGGAAATGAGCTTCTACCGGGTCGGCGGCTGCGGCGCCAATATCGCCTGGCATACGGAAAACGATACGCTGGAGATCGCGGATAAAGACAACTTGATGCGCGACCTGCGCGTCTACGCGACTTCGTTGCAGCGCCTGCTCAATAATGCCTTGCATCCATACGACTTCCGCGCGCTGACCGCCGAGTTCAAAGACACGCTCGACACCTATTCGACGGCGGCTGGCGACGGTGCCGATTTCTCGCCGGCATATGACGCGCTGGCGGACTTGAATGGCGCGCTGGATGACCTTTATGCGGCATCCGCTGGACTGGCGAGTGGCGCGGTCGATGACCCGGCCGTGCGCGCTTACAACGATGCGCTCTTGGCGCTGGCGCGCGAACTGGTGCCGATCAATTACACGCGCTGCGGTCGCTTCCGCAGCGAGCCGGCGGTGAGCGTATCACAGTTGCCCGATCTGGCGCCGGCGCTCGATTTGGCGAATGCCGATCATCACATGCGGCGGGTGACGCGGACACATCTGCTGCGCGGCGTGAATCGCGTGGCTTGGGCATTTGAGACTTCCGCGAATATCGTCCGTGCCGCACTCGACAAGATCAACGCATAAGAGAGCACCAATTGTCGGGGCGACGCCGTGGTTCGCCCGCTTGGGAGAAAACAGTATGAAACTGATTTACCTGGTATCAGGACCGATGGGCCGGACGCCGGCAGGGCAGGCGGAATTAGGACGGCGGCGTGAATACTTACAGCGTCATGCCGCGCCCGACACCGCAGTCGATATCACGGACATCCCGGCAGGACCGGGCTCAATCGAAAGCATGTACGAAGAATACCTGTCCATCCCGGAGACGGTTAAGCGGGCGCATGAACTGCAGGCCGATGGCTGGGATGGGATCCTGCTAGGCTGTTATGGTGATCCCGGTTTAGGCGCTCTGCGTGAGATAGTCGATATCCCGGTGGTCGGCGCCGGCCAAGCGACCGCGCTGATGGCATCAGCAGTCGGACGCCGCTACTCGGTCATCACTGTCACCGACAGCGTCCTTGGACCGTTGGAGGAAACGATGCGCAACAGCGGCGGCGGCGACAAGCTGGCGAGTGTGCGCGCGGTGAACATCCCGGTTCTCGAATTGCACCACGACCGTGAGGCTGCAATCGAGGTCACAATCGAAGAAGGGCGCAAGGCGATCGAAGAAGACCGCGCCGATACGCTGATCGTCGGTTGCATGAGCATGGGATTCCTGGAGATTCCAGAAGCCTGCCAAGCCGAGTTGGGCGTACCGTTCCTGAATCCGGCGCGTGTGCAGCTCAAATTCCTGGAAGCGATGCTCGGCTCCGGCCTCAGCCATTCCAAGCGCGCCTATATGACACCGCCGAAGATCGCCTCCGGTCAGGCGTCATCGCCGGGGGAACTCTATCACAGCAAGAATTGAGGGAAGACAACATGGGATTCGTTTTAACTGGGGCAACCTTGATTGATGGAAACGGGGGCGAACCAGTGGCGAACGGCGCCGTCCACGTTAAAGGAGATCGGATCGCCTGGGTCGGCAGCGCCGCTAACTTGCCGGCGGAAGCGCGGGCGGCAAAGCGGGTGGATGTGTCCGGCAAGTGGCTGATGCCCGGCATAATCGACGCGCATATCCACATCTGCTACAACGGCAGCGAAAGCGTTTTCGCCCTGCTGGAAAAGCATCGCGATGACTTGGTTTTGGAAGCGGTGGATATCTGTAAGCGGGTACTCTCCCAAGGCGTGACAACGATTCGCGATGTCGGTGGTGAGAATCACATCGAGATGTCGCTGCGCAATGCGATCAACCGTGGCTTTATCGAGGGACCGCGCATGAAGTTATCCGGCCGCGTCATCTCGATGACCGGCGGGCATGCGCATTTCATCGCCCGCGAAGCTGACGGGCCGGACGAGATGCGCAAGGCGGCGCGCGAACAGATGAAAGCCGGCGCCGATCTGGTCAAGCTGATGGCGACCGGTGGCAGCGCTACGCCGGGGCAGGATATCCACGCGAGTCAACTCACGGTCGACGAAATCAAGGCGGTCACCGAAGTCGCGCACATGATGGGACGCACGGTGGCGGCGCATTGCCACGGGACCGGCGGCATCCGCAACTGCATGCTCGGTGGCGTCGACTCGATCGAGCACGGCACTTATCTTGATGAAGAAACCGCTGACATGATGGTGGCGAATGGCGCCTCGCTGGTGCTGACCGTTGGCGTGGGCAACCCGGACCTGGAGAGCTATTCACTGTCGCCGGTGCAAAAGGCGGACGCCGAGCGGCGCAAACCGATGATCGAGCAAGGTGTCAAGCAGATTCGCAAGACTATCGCCTTGGCGCGTTCCAAGGGCGTATTCGTGGGCTGCGGCACCGATGCCGGTGGCAATCCGCTGGCGCCGCACCAATTTAGTATGGCGCGCGAGCTTGAATTGCTGGTTGAGAATGACTTGACCGCGATGGAAGCGATTTGCATTGGAACGCGTAATAACGCCAAGATTTTGTGCTGGGAGGACGAGATCGGCACGGTCGAAACGGGCAAATATGCCGATCTGCTGCTGCTTGACGCCGATCCGCTGGTGGACATCCGCAACCTGCGCAAAATCGCCGCCGTCTACAAAGGCGGCATAAAGACCTAGGGATCATTTGACATCACGATGGCGACGATAGCGATGGTCGGCGATATCTTCGTGCAGGACGCCCTGCCGCACAGTGCCGAAATCCGTGAGGTGTCTGCGTTGCTGGGCTCAGCCGATATCGCATTTGGCAATCTGGAAACGCCGGTGTCCGAGCGGGGGACGCCTGTCGAGAAGTGGATCAATATGCGCATGCCGCCTGACCGGTTGCCCGATGTGATCGACATGGGTTTTGATGTAGTGACGCTGGCGAATAATCACATGATGGATTTCGGTGAGGTCGCCTTCTTCGATACCCTGCGTTACTCGGAAGATTGTGACCTGCGCTATGTCGGCGCGGGAGCAAATCTCGCTGCCGCCTGGCGTGCTGAAGTCATCTCGATTGGAGACAGGAAAGTGGCGTTCTTGGGCGCGGCATCAACCTTGGGCCCGGGTTCAGCCGCGACTGTAGATCGACCCGGCGTCGCGCCGATTCATGCGTCGGAGTCTTACAATATCGATTTTGCCGGCAGCATGGAACAGCCCGGTAGCGCGCCATACGTGTTCACCCGCGCCTGGATCGAAGATGTCGAACGCGCCATCGCTGCCATTGAAGCCGCGCGCGCTGAATCCGACCTGGTCGTGCTCGCGCTGCATTGGGGTGTGCCGCCATTCTGGCGCTCTCGCTTTCAGGATGGTTTGGCTGATTATCAGATTGAAGTCGGTCACGCGCTGATCGATGCCGGCGCCGATGTTATCGTTGGGCATCATCCGCATTCGCTGCAGGAAGTGGAGATCTACGGTGGCAAGCCGATATTCTACAGTCTGGGCAATTTCGTCTTTCATCAAAACAAGGGTCCGGTCAGCGAAACGCCGATTAGCCGCAATGCCCCCTATGCGGTAACAGTCAATCGGCGCAATCGCAATTGGTCGGAGACGGTCATCGTGCTCGCCGATGTCGCGGACACCGGACAAGTGACGTATACTTTGCAGCCGGCATTGCTTGATGCAGCCGGCAATCCACAGTTGTTGCAGGGTAAGGAGGCGCGGTCCGTCATCGAACGCCTGGATGCAATGTCGCCGAATGCGCGCCTGTGTTTCGGCGCCGGCGTGGGCCATTTGCAAATGTCGTAAGGTAAACGGCATACTTTTGCGAAGCTGCCAATTCATGTTGTAGAGGAGGTGGGTTAGAATCAGACAAGTTGCAGATTCTGAGGTACCTACGTTTGTCGTACTTTTAGATTGGTAAGGAGAAGATCCAACCATGAGCAGAAAATTGAAACGAGTTTCATCGTTACTTGTCTTGCTGATGCTGGTGCTGGTGGCTGTCGTACCGGCAACGGCGCAGATGTCGGGCGAAGTTGTGCCGGCGATCATCGTTCATTCTCTCACGCAGGCTGAGCGCCCGGTTGATTATGAGACCACGCGCCTGGTCGTCGAGAACATGCGCGAGCTAGGGCTGGAGGTCGAACACCGCACCGTCCCCTTTCCCCAGTGGATTGATGAAATCTGGTACAGTCGCGTGGAAGGCGAAGGCCGTGGAGAGCGACCGTTCCAGATGACTTACTGGCGCATGGTCGGCCGCCCCGAGCGCTCGGATCCGGATGAATTCACCTACAACCTGTTCCATTCCAGCGTGCGCGATGGCGGTTACAACTTCGTCGGCTATAACAACGCCGAATATGACGCCCTGGCCGAAGCGCAACGTGTGGAAGTGGCCGATAAGGAAGCGCGGCTGGATCTCATTTGCGAAGCGCAACAAGTCATTCGCAACGATATGGTGAACGCTTACTTCGTTCACCCGCTCACGCCACAGGTCGTCAATACGGATGTTTTCAACGCGGATAGCGTATTGACGCAGGCCGGCATTGGCGTACACAATTTCTGGACCTGGATCGGTATCGAGCCGATTGCCGACGATAAGACGCTAATCACCTCGACAACCTCCTTCCTGAATTCCTTCAACCCGCTGGAGATCGCCGGTGACTCGCCGAGCCGCGTTACGGAGATGACCTGGGACCGCCTGATGCGCATCAACCTGATCGGCGTGGCGGAGCCCTGGGCGGCCGAGAGCGTCGTCTGGGAAGACCCGCTGAACGTCGTCGTCACCTTGCGCGCGGGCATGACCTGGCATGATGGCGAGCCGGTGACGGCCGAAGACGCCGCCTATACTTTCGAAGCGGCCCTGGCGGGCACGACGCAGGTGGACGAGGATGGCAATGAAGAGTTCCGTCCTGAAGCGCCAGATTACCATCCCTTTGCCCGCAATGTCGCCAATATCGAGATCATCGACGACCTGACGGTGCGCTACTCGCTGCATACCCCTTCGGCGGCTTTCGAGACCAGCTCGCTGGCCAAGCTGAATCTGATCCCCAAGCACATCTGGGAACCGATCATGAACGACCTGCTGATGAGAGATGACGCCGATGTCGATTCGATCCAGGAAGAAATCCCGATCGGTTCCGGTCCCTTCAAGTATGTGGCCTTTGATGTGAACGAGTTCGTCTTGCTCGAGGCTTTCGAAGACCACTGGGCGCGGCCCAAGATCGATGCCTGGCTGATGAACGTCTTGCCGAACCAGGAAGCGACGCTGGGCCAGATTCAGTCCGGCGAGATGAACTTCCTCTGGGAATGGCCGGGTGATCCGGCCGTACTGCAGGATATCGTAGCGAACAACGATCAGCTTGACCTGTTCTCGGCGATCAGCATTGGCATGGACTACTTCGCCTTCAACGTGCGCTACGCGCCTTTTGACAATGTGACCTTCCGTCAGGCGATCGCGCACATCATCCCGCAGCAGTTCATCATCGACAACATCTACAACGGCTTCGCCGCGCCGGCGGACAGCTTTGTTTCGGCCGCGCTCGAATTCTGGCGCCAATGTGACGACCTGCCGACCTACGACTTCAGCATCGACGGAGCACGCGCGCTGCTGGAGAGTGCCGGTTACAGCTGGGATGACGTCGGACGCCTGCATTACCCGGGCAACTGAGTCTTCCTGACAATATCTCCATATCGGTGGGAAGGGGCTTTGGCTCCTTCCCACCCAAGCGGGACCATAAGCTGGCTATAGGGGAAGCGTATGAAACGCGGCGTCGCCTATTACATTGTCGGGCGTTTTCTGCAGAGTGTGATGGTGCTCTGGATCATCGTCACTCTGCTCTTTTTGCTCTTCCGCCTGGCGCCGAGCAATCCGCTGGCCAGCTATATCGACACGACTTTCACCAAACAGCAGGAAGCGGCGCTGCTGGCGCGTTTTGGCCTCGATAAGCCGCTGCACGAGCAGTACGTCATTTATTTGGTCAACCTGCTCAAACTTGACCTGGGCGACGCCTTCAGTTACACCGGCACGTCGGTGCTGGATATCTTGCGCTCGGATTTGCCAAATACCATGTATTTGACCTTGAGTTCGTTGCTGCTGGCGTACGTCGTGGGGGTGCTGGGGGGAATCGCGATGGCGGCCATGCGCGGCAGCATGATTGAGCGCGTGGGAACGACATTCACGCTGATGACGCGGGCGGCGCCGCAATTCTGGGTGGGCATGTTGCTGCTGACCTTCTTCGCCTTTCAGTGGAAATTGTTGCCGTCATCAGGCATTGGGCCGGCGCTCGTGCGATACCGTTGGGTTACCGAGTGGGACAAGTTGATGTCGCCGGTGTTCTGGCGGCATATGATCCTGCCCACCTTCACGCTGGCGCTGTACTTGCATGGGCTGCCGCTGCTGCTGATGCGCTCGAACATGCTCGAAGTGCTGGACCAGGATTATGTGACGATGAGTCGGCTGGCCGGTTACAGCGAGTGGCGGGTGATGATTCAGACGGCGGCGCGCAATGCCATGCTGCCGGTGTTGACCGCGCTGACACTGGGCATTGGCTATAGCATCGGTGGCAACGTGGTGATCGAGCACGTATTTTCCTGGCCCGGGTTAGGGCGGACGCTGGTGCGGGCCGTCCAGCAAGCGGATTATCCACTTGCGCAGGGCGCCTTTTTCTTAATTGCGCTCATCATTGTATTTATGAATTTCATCGCCGATATCTTATACAGTCTGCTGGACCCGCGTGTGGGGGCATCGGCGCAGGCGCAGGCCTCGTAATGCGGAGGTAGAGACATGCAGCAGGAAGCAGAGGTTCAAGAAGGGCTACGCAGTACAGCAGCCGGAATCCGCCAGATTTCGCTCTTGCGCCAGCTCTGGGAGACGAACCGCGAGGTATTCCAGCGTGACAAGCTGGCGCTGATTGGTCTGATCATCTTCGCAACCTTTGCCATCGTGGCGATATTTGCGCCTCAGATTGCCCCCAACGACCCGCTGACGCCGCTCAAGAACCAAAATGGCGACTGGGTCAAGGACGCCAAGCCTTTTTGGCTCGCTGTACCAGGTGAGGACGAGGCTAAGGGCTACAGCAACAACTTCCTGCTAGGCACGACCAACATCGGGCGCGACATCTTCTCGCAGTTGATTCACGGTTCGCGTTCCGCGTTGCTGGTCGGGTTCTCGGCGGCGGCGGCGGTGGCGGTCATCGGTACTGTAGTCGGTTTGCTGGCGGGCTATTACGGCGGCTGGATTGATGCGATCCTGATGCGTGCCGCCGATGTCGCCTTTGGCATCCCCTTCATCCCCTTCATCATTGTGATCTCCGCCTTCCTGGATCCCAGCATCTGGAATGTGGTAGTGGCGATGGCGCTGCTTCTCTGGCGGGACACAGGCCGCGTGATCCGTTCTCAGGTTTTTGTCATCAAAGAGCAAGCATTCGTCAGCGCTGCCCGCGTTTCCGGCGCGAGCAATCTGCGTATCATCTTTGTTTATATTGCGCCGAGTATCCTGCCCCTCTCATTTCTCTATGGGTCATTCGCCATTGCCTGGGCAATCTTGACTGAGGCGTCGGTGAGCTTCCTCGGGTTTAGCGATCCGGAGACGATCAGCTGGGGATTCATGCTGCAGGATGCATTTAACTCCCTGGCGCTTTCGCGTGAGGCCTTCTATTGGATTGTGCCGCCGGGCATTTGCATTATGCTGACGGTGATGGCGGGTTTCTTCATCGGGCGCGGCTACGAAGAAGTACTATTTCCACGACTGCGCCGGATGTAAGGGTTCTGCCATGTCCATACTCTCCATCCGCGATCTAAAAGTCGATTACGCCACGCAAGACGGCACCGTGCAAGCGGTGGACGGCGTATCGCTGGATGTCGAGGAAAGCCAGCAGCTCGGCCTGATCGGCGAATCGGGCTGCGGCAAGACCACCTTGCTCAATGCCATCGTGCAAGTTCTACCGCGCAATGGTCACATAAGCGCCGGCGAAATCAAATTCAAAGGCATGGACCTGCTTCAATTGCCAGCCGCCGAGATGCGGCAGTTGCGCTGGCGTGAGATCGCGACCATCCCGCAGGCCTCGATGGATTCGCTGAACCCGGTACAGCGGGTCGGCAATCAGTTATTGAAACTGCTAAGGGTGCGCGGCGGCTATGACAAGCGGGCGGCTCGACGGCGTGCGGTGGACCTTTTTGATTTGGTCGGCCTCGATACCGAGCGGCTGATGTATTACCCACACGAATTCTCCGGCGGCATGAAACAGCGCGCCGTCATCGCCATGGCATTGGCGCTGGAACCGAGCCTCTTGATTGCCGACGAGCCGGTCACGGCACTTGATGTCATCGTACAGCATCAGATTCTTGAGGTGGTGCGCGAACTCGAGCAGGAATTGAATCTGACTGTAATGCTGATCACCCATGATATCTCTGTGGTTGCGCAAGTCTGCGATTCAGTAGCGGTAATGTATGCTGGCCGCATCGTCGAGCAAGCGGCGGCGAAGCCTTTCTTCGCCTCCCCCGCGCATCCATACAGTCTCGGCTTGCAGCAAGCATTCCCAAATCTTGCCCGACCGCGCGATGTGCTTGTGTCGATCGAGGGGTATCCCCCCGATCTGCGCGAACCGCCGTCGGGCTGTCGCTTTGCCGAGCGCTGCCCCTTTGTGCAGCCCGCTTGTCACGAAGTTGATCCGCAACTGGAGATCGTCGGCGAAAATCGCCTGGCTGCCTGCCTGCGGTCGAGCGAAATGAATGAACTGCGGGTAATGGCTGAGGATCCGACGCTATGGCAGAATGTGGAAGTGGCGCAGCAGCTTACCCCCACCCTAAATCCCTCCCCCAAAATGAGGGAGGGACTTACAACAACGGTAGACGAGCAGGGTATTCATGCTCCCCTTCCCTCTTTATGGGGGAAGGGGCCGGGGGATGGGGGTGGTGACATTCTCATCGAGATGCGTAATGTCTCGAAGCGCTTCAAGATCGGCGGCGGATTGGCCGGTCTTCTCCGCGGCGACAAAGAGCAGACGGTTTACGCCGTCAACAACATCTCATTCACCTTGGAACGGGGGGAAAGCCTCGGGCTGGCGGGCGAAAGCGGCTGCGGCAAGTCGACCACAGGCAAACTGCTGGTCAAGCTTGTTGACGCCAGCGATGGTAACATCATCTTTGATGGGGCTGATCTCGCGCAACTCGACGGTGATGAACTGCTGGACTTCCGTGAACGGGTGCAGTTGATGTTTCAGAACCCGTTTGAAGCGCTCAATCCGCGCTTCACGCTCTATCGCTCCCTAATGGAGCCGTTGATCATTCACGGCTGGAAAGACGAAAACAAGCGCCTGCTGCGCGTGATGGAGACGCTCGACCGTGTCAACTTGAGGCCGCCAGAAGCCTTTCTTGACAAATATCCGCATCAGCTTTCCGGCGGGCAGTTGCAGCGCGTCGTGCTCGCTCGCGCCCTTGTCCTTCACCCAGACTTTCTGGTAGCGGACGAGCCGGTCTCGATGCTGGATGTCTCCGTCCGCGCCGGCATCCTCAATACCACACGGCGGCTCGCCCGCGAGTTGGGCTTGGCCACCGTCTATATCTCGCACGATTTGTCACTGCTGCAGTACACTTGTGATCGCATTGCCATCATGTACCTTGGCGAAATCGTCGAAATCGGTCCGACCAACGAGGTCATCCACAACCCGCAGCACCCCTATACACAGGCGCTGATCGCCGCCGTGCCAGCGCCCGATCCGACCCTGGAGAATCCACCGCTGCGTATCCGCGAAGGCGTCCCCCGCCCGACCGAGCTGTTTGTCGGCTGCCCCTTCGCACAACGCTGTCCAGATGTGATGGAAGCCTGCCTCAGTGTGCGTCCACCGCAAGTCACGAACGAAAAGGACCACATGGCGCAGTGTCACTTGTATGGCGAACACCGCGATTCGCCCAAGCTCAAGCGGGACGCCGAGCGCGAGTCCGCCTGATACTGCAGCGCAGTAGAGTAGCGAACTCATGACCAGTGGTGAGCCCACAATCTCATCTGACGCATTGAACCTTATCTTCGTAGTCCTGCTTAACGGCCCAATCGGCATCTACTGCTGTTGGCGGCTCTTGCCCCGACTGTCGACTGCAGCCAGGTGGTTGGCAATTGGCATGCTGGCGGCGCAGCTGACAGTGGTTTTCCTTTCTTTGGCAAACCCGCCGTCTGCGAGTGCTGATTGGTGGTTGTGGGATCTAAGTCGGGAATTCAACATCGCCAGCACGCTGGCGTCGACACAACTGGCGCTGGTCGCGGGCGTCGCCTTGCTGACGGCCTGGCTTAGCCGAAAACAAGCCACTTGGCAACCTTTGTACCTAATCGGTATCGGACTGGTTTTCCTGTTCTTGGCGTGGGATGAATATTACACGGTGCACGAGCAGCTTAACCATTGGAAAAGATATTACGTGACGCTCGGTGGCATGATTGCCTTGGCTACGATAATGATCGCGCTGCGATCGCCCAGGCACACGCGAAAATGGTATGTTTGCCTGTTTATCGGACTTGCAATAAGTGGGACGGGCGCAACAGTATTTGAGCTGTTTCCACCGGCGTGTGGCGACCTGGGATGGATTCGCGTAGACGGATGCCTCGACCTAGGAGTCTGGGAAGAGTCGGCCGAGTTTGCCGGTACCTGGCTGATCCTCGTTGCGATGGTCGGCCTTTTGATGGAGACATTGCCAAGGCCAACACGGGTAGTCAACGCTATCCTTTGGCTTTTGCCCGTACTTTGGCTTTTGCTACTCATCATCAATTCAACCATCCCGCGCCTTGAACTCCAACTCCTCGCCAAGCCGGCATCCGTCAAGTTTGAGTCAGCGGAGCATCTGCGTGGTTTCCGTTTGGATACGAGCGGCGGAGCAGCCCGCCTCGTGCTTTACACATCGGCAAAGCGGGGGATACACGCGGGAGTAACCTATTCGGTGCGTTTCGTTGACCAGGTAACCGCCGAAGCCATCGCCGGTCGAAACAAGAAGGCAGAACCCCGCGTGAATTTCTGGATGTTGAAGCCAGGCGCTTCACCGATTTTCCAGCAGCGAATCGAAGTTGCATTTCCGGCACAAGCGCCGGTCAACCGAGCATTTTGGATCGTGCTGTCTCTCTTACGCGAAGCTGACGGGGGTGATTTGGGGCAGAGAATCCTCAGCAGCGATCGGCAATTGCTGGATGACACGCAGGTTGTATTGGGTGAACTGGTGCTGCCGGCAGTGACAGCTGCCTCGTCAGCGGCTCCTCTGGCCGAGTTTGACAACGAGTTCACTCTTGGGCTGGTCGACTTGCCGGAGCGCACCCAACCCGGCGGGACATTTAGCGTCGTGATGACCTGGCGCAGCAACGTGGACGGCAGCGAGGACCACCTTCAGTTCCTGCATTTCGAGCATGATGAAGCTGGCGCCTCATGGACTTACGATCAAGAGCCGCTAGGTCCCCGTTTGCCCACCCGCCTGTGGTACGATGGCTTGACCGACAGCGAAACTTGGCATGTGCCCTTGCCCGCTGACGCAGCACCCGGAAGCTATACGGTTTTCACCGGTTTGTATCGCTCGCGGGATCGTGAGCGAGTCCCGGTGAGCGATGCTGACGGCGCGCCCTGGCTCGATGCTCGTGTTCCCTTGGCAAACCTGATCATTGAGAATTGATGCGCTGTGAGAAGTCCCCATGAACCGACCACGGCAAGCGGTTTGCCGCCGGAACAAGGAGGCGAATGACAATGGAGAACGGCGGGCTCGTTGTTTCAGTTACGACATTGAATCTCCTCTTTGTCACGCTGCTTTATCTGCCAATTTGCTTGATAAGTTACCGGTGGCCATACCGTCGCCTGTCGCCGGCTGCCAAAGGTTTGGCGAGCGCCATGCTGGTGGCGCAAGTGCTGGTGATCCTGCTATCGCTGGCGTTGGAGACCCAGTCAGCTACAGATTTCGAAACATGGCTATGGGACTTCCATGAAGAATGGAACATCCCAGCGACGTTAGCGAGTGTGCAATTGGCGATGGTTGGTGGCGTAGCGCTTCTGACATCGTGGCATGCCAAGCTGCGACACGCTTGGCAGCGCCTTTACGCGGTCGCCATCGGCTTGGTTTTCCTTTTCTTGGCGCTGGATGAATTTCTCGCGCTGCACGAGGCCGTTCCGCATTGGGAAATGCGTTACATTGCCTTGGGCGCTGTCGTTGTATTGGCAACGATGGTGGTGGCTTTGCGTTCGCCGCGAAGCTCATGGCTTTGGCATTCTTGTCTTCTCTTGGGCCTGGGCATAAGTGTGGCGGGGGCAATTCTGCTCAATGCGTTCCCAGCACCCTGCGGCAGCTTAGGACTCCTGCGTTTCGATGGGTGCCTGGAGTTTTTCTTTGTGGAGGAATCTTTCGAGTTTCTGGGCATCTGGCTGGTTCTGGTTGCCATGCTTGGCCAGTTTTCCGACGCGGCGCCCATGTCATTGCCCCGCGCAAACCGCATTTTATATGCCTTGCCGGGGCTTTGGATTCTGCTGCTGCTGGTTTATTCGCTCTTCCCCCGCCTGGAATTTCGACTCGTGGCACAGCCTGCCTCCATACAGTACGAGTCAGGCGTGCATCTGCATGGCTTTCGCATCGATTACGGGAAGGAGAAATCAATTCTTCAACTATATGCCTCTTCCAAGCAAAAGGATTATATGGGTCTGGGCTATTCCATACACCTGGTTGACCAGGTTAGCGGCGAATCCGTCGCCAGTCGCGACGAGTGGGCAGATCGGCAGCATGGTGTATGGCTGCTTGGTCCCAAATATTCGCCCGTTTTCCGACAGCGGATGGAGGTCAATATCCCAGCGCAAGCACAAGCCAACCGCGCGCTTTGGGTGGTGTTGACGCTTTGGCGTAAGGAAGGCGGCGAATTTGTGCGCCGAAAGATTCTCGCTAGCGATCAACCTCTGCTGGATGATGCTCAGGTTGTCTTGGGCGAACAGGTCTTGCCGGCTGAACCTGCCCCCGCGCCGAGCGTACCGCTGGCAACATTCGATAATGGGCTCTTTCTCGAAGTTGTAGAACTTCCGAAACGTGCGCAAGCTGGCGCGACTCTGACCATTCCCGTTGCCTGGCGCACTGATCAAAGTCATGACGAGGACTACATACAATTTCTGCACTTTGGTCACGAAGAAAGCGGTGAGTGGTGGGTCTATGATCAAGAACCGCTGGGACCCCGTTTGCCCACCCGTCTGTGGTACGATGGCTTGGCCGACGGCGAAACTTGGGATGTGCCGCTCCCGGAAGATCTCGCGCCCGGAAGATACAATGTATTCACCGGACTGTATCGCTTGCGGGATCGTGAGCGCGTCCCGGTGAGAGACGCGGGCGGAGTGCCCTGGCTTGATGCTCGTGTTCTCCTGGGATACCTGATCCTTGAGAATTGACGCGCAGTGAGACTTCCCCATGACCCGGCCATGACAAGCGGTTTTCCGCCGCAACCAGGAGACGAATGACAATGGAGAACGGCGGGTTGTTCGTCACAGTTGGCACGTTGAATCGCCTTTTTGTCCTTGTGCTCTATCTGTCCATTGGTCTGATTTGTTATTTTCGGCTGTTTCCGCGTCTATTGCCAACAGCCAGACGTTTGGCGATTTTCTTTTTGGTTGCGCAAGTATTGGTAATTGTAGTGTCGCTGCAAATCCAACCAAGTTCGGCCTTCGAACGATGGCTCTGGCATCTAAATGCGGAATGGAATATCCCGGCTACGTTTGCCTCGACGCAAATGGCGCTGGTCGGCGCGTTTGCGCTGGCAACGGCTTGGCTCGCCAAGAGCCGTCCCGCTTGGAGGCGCCTCTACCTGGTCGCGATCGGTGTGATTTTTGTGTATTTTGCGCGCGATGAATATGTTGTTATGCACGAGTATATTAGCAAATGGCAGACTTACTACGCTGCACTCGGCTTTGTGGTGGTTTGCGCTACGCTGCTGATCGCTGTCCGCTCGCCGAGGCGCGCGTGGATATGGTATGTCGTGTTCCTGGCCGGTCTGGCCATCAGTGCGTCGGGCGCCTTTGTTCTAGAGCATTTCCGGCATCATGAATTGTGCAGCGGAGTTGGAATTCTGCAACTCGACGGCTGTCTCAAGCTCGGTCTTTTCGAAGAATACCTCGAATTGTCAGGTATGTTCCTGGCATTGGTCGCCATGTTGGGTTGGTTTTCAGATTTGCCGCGTCGTCCGTCACGTCGTATACAACGCGTGATCTATGTATTACCGGCGCTGTGGATTGTTTTGCTTGTCCTGACAACAGCGATCATCCCGATAGCACGGCAGGCATATGCTCAGCCAGCAGCCGTAGCGTTCGAGTCGGACGTAGATTTGCATGGTTTTCGCATAGAACGCGGCAGGAAACATCTCAATATTCATCTATTTTTGTCTCCCAGAAGCGGGGATTTCAACGACCTCGGCTATTCCATTCACCTCGTTGACCAGGTCAGTGGCGACTCCATTGTCAGCCGCGACAAGTATGTGGATGTTCAACTTGACTTCTTGCTTGGTCCCGGCTACGTGCCAGTATATCGGCAATGGATGAAGCTTGCATTCCCGCGGGAGATGCCTGTCAATCGCGTCATGTGGATCGTACTGACACTGTGGCGCGAACAAGGTGCTGATTTTGTGCGCCAACAAGTCTGGGCCAGCGATCTTCAGCAATTGGACGAGACACAGGTTGTGCTGGGCGAGCTGGTCATTCCGGATCAATCGACCTTACCCACAACCGGTCCACTGGCTCGATTTGACAACGGGTACGCGGTTGAGGCGGTCGAATTGCCGCAGCGCGCGCTTCCCGGCGAAAGCTTGAACATTCGATTTGCCTGGCGCAGTGATGTCGCTGGTGACGAGGATCTTGCACAGTTCTTGCATTTAGTGTACGAAGAGGATGGCACATGGTGGGGCTACGACCAGCAGCCCCTAGGTCCCCGTTTGCCAACCCGCCTGTGGTACGTTGGCTTAGCCGACAGCGAAACCTGGCAGGTGCCACTGCCGGCAGACCTCGCGCCTGGACGCTACAATGTATTCACCGGATTGTATCGTACGCGCGATCTGGAGCGGATTCGGGCACGCGACGCGAAGGGAACAACTTGGCCCGATTCCCGTGTGCCGCTCGGCACTCTGATCGTTGAGCGGTAGCTGGTGTGAGAATTGCGGATGACCAGGCAATCGCATGCGAAGGATCGCGACACAACGGAGGCGAAAGACAATGGAGAGCGCTGAACTCATTGTTTCAGTAGCGACATTAAATCTCCTCTTTTTCCTCTTGTCGTATCTTCCAGTCGGCCTGATATGTTACCGGCAGCTGTTCCCACTACTTTCACCAACATGCAGGCGCATTTCAGGTTTAATGCTGGTGGCGCAGGTGCTAGTAATCTTTTTGTCGATTCAACTCCAACCATCATCAGCGTATGCAGAGTGGCTCTGGCGCTTGGAAGGGGAATGGAATATCCCTTCGGTCCCGCAGTCCACGCAGTACGCACTGGTTGGGGCCATATCGCTACTAATCGCCTTTCTCGTCCGGGAAAAGCCCGCATGGCAACGTCTCTATCTGCTGGGAATGGGTTTGGTTTTCCTGTACTTGGGACACGTCGAGTATTTCGCCGTGAAATGGTGCACGCTGGGCTGGAAGAATTGCTCTGCCCTTCTCGGAGCGTCGGTTGTACTGTCCACGCTAGTAGTGGCGGTGCGTTCTTCGTGGCGCGCACGTTTGTGGCACATTTGCTTCTTAGTTGGTCTGTCGCTGATTGGGACAGGCGGACTTGTGTTCGATAATCTGCCGAAATTATGTGGCAAGATCGGGTTCTTTTACATTGATGGATGTCTCAATCCTTCGAAGGCGCCTGATGAAATCATGGAGCTCTTGGGTGGCTGGCTGGCGCTGATAGCAATGCTCGGCCTGCTCTCCAACGCGATGCCGACGCTGCAACCGCGAGTCCGTCGCGTGCTTTACGTTTTTCCGCTAATGTGGATTACCCTTTTGATCGTGGCATCTCCTGTCCACAGTCTTAGTCTTCATCCCTCGATTCAACCGACCTCGGTCCAATTCGAGACGGGAATCCACTTTCATGGCTTCGTTAAGGGAAGCACGGGGCTTCCTTCCGTAGGCTTTATGTTTGTTCCTGACCATGCAATGAAATTGAAACTGGGCTATTCCATTCATCTGATAGACCAGGTCAGTGGTCTCTCAATAGCAAGCTGGAATGACAGGGTGGACCAGGAAGAAGTCTCAAATGTCAGACATGATGGTTATTTGCATTTTTATGAACATGGTATGTCTATTGAATTCCCTCCAGGGGCCCCGGTCAACCGCGCGCTGTGGGTCGTACTAACGCACTGGCGCGAACACGACGGTGATTTTGTGCGCCAACAAGTCTTGGCCAGCGATCTTCAGCTTCTGGACGAAAGACAAGTTCTATTGGGCGAGCTTGTCCTGCCCGAATTAAAGCATGCACCTGCAACCGATTTGCTGGCCGAGTTCGACGACGGGTTCATTCTCCACACGGTTGACATGCCAGAAAACGCCCGGTCAGGCGTGACCCTGCCTATCACATTCACCTGGCGAGCAACGGCCGACGGTTTGGAGGACCACGTGCAGTTCTTGCATTTTATGCACGAAGAGGACGGCACGTGGTGGGTATACGACCAGCAGCCGCTGGGAGCCCGATTGCCTACCCGCCTGTGGTACAAAGGCCTCGTCGACAGCGAAACCTGGCAAGTGCCGCTGCCAGCAGATCTCGCGCCCGGGCGCTACCGTGTTTTCACCGGGCTGTATCGCACGCGCGATCGGGAGCGGGTTCCGGCGCGCGATGGGGATGGCGACCACTTCGGCGATAACCGTGTGCCGCTGCGCACGCTGATCATTGAGCGGTAGATTAACTTAAGGAGTTTGCATGACCGGGCAATGGCAAGCGACCACGCACCGCGCAACGTAGGTGACCGACGATGCAGAGTGCTGAACTCTTTGTTTCAGTAGCCACGGCGAATCGCCTCTTTGTCCTTTTCGTCTATCTGTCGGCTGGATTGACATGTTACTGGTGGCTGTACCCGCGCCTGCTGCCGACAGCCCAGTGGCTGGCGAGTGGTATGCTGGCGACACAAGTCCTGGTCATCGTGTTGTCGCTGGAAGTCCGACCCTACTCGTTCTTTGAGAGCTGGCATTGGTACTTGGATCAGGAACGAAACATCCCGAGTACGCTGGCCTCAACACAATTGGCCGTAGTAGCGGTCGTCGCATTGGTGACTGCTGTCCTCGTCCGGCGGCGATCCGCCTGGCACGGTCTTTACCTGTCCGGAACCGGTCTGCTGTTCCTCTATATCGCGCTGGACGACTATTTTAACTTGAGATCATTCATACCTAACTGGCAACTGTTTTACTTGATACTGGGCGCGACGCTTGTCCTGGCGACGCTTATCTTGGCTGCGCGCTCCTGCCGGCGCACGGGCATTTGGTCCATCTGCTTCCTGACAGGTCTTGCGCTCGTTGCGACAGGCGGCTTAGTCTTGGACAACCTGCCGAATGCTTGCGGGAGTCTCGGATTCTTGCGCATAGACGGATGTCTCAGATTCAAGGCGATTCTTGATGAAATCCTGGAATTTGCCGGCGGCTGGCTGACGCTTGTGGCCATACTCGGGCATTTTTCTGACGCGGTCCCAACCGCGCGTCCACGCGCGCAAATTGCGCTCTTTGCAATACCGGTGCTTTGGGTGGTCCTGCTCGTGTATTCTTCCCCTTTCGTCAGCAATGAGATTGGACCGGCTTCTCAGCGGGGATCGGCACAGTTCGAATCCGGCGTGTATTTGCATGGCCACCGCATTAAGCCCCTGGATGGCAGCTTACTGATTTCGCTTTATGCGGCTACCCCTTGGCGCCGTCATCTCGGGCTGGGCTATTCCATTCACTTGGTTGATCAAGTCAGCCGGGGCTCTGTCTCCAGCCGCGATGATGATTGGTGCTGTCATTACGGTCTGCAGAGCTACGTACCCATGTACGAACAGAGTATGAAGGTCGCTATTCCGTCGGAGACGCCTGTCAATCGCGCACTCTGGGTCGTGCTGACGGTTTGGCGGCGGCAGGGCGGAGGTTTTATCCGCCAGGCGGTCGTCGAGAGCGATTACAATATGCTGAATGAAACGCAAATCGTCTTGGGTGAGCTGGTTATTCCGGAGATGACGAGCGATGTGGCGGCTACTCCCGTGGCAGCATTTGATAATGGATTCATGCTTGACAGGGTTGAATTGCCGGCGGCTGTCCGCACAGGTGACACCGTGAACATTCGTTTTGTCTGGCGAAGCAATGTCGCTGGAGACGAGGATCTTGCACAGTTCCTGCATTTCGCGCAAGCAGAGAGTGGCACTTGGTGGGGCTACGATCAGCAGCCCTTGGGCACCCGGCTGCCGACCCGCCTGTGGTACGAAGGTCTCGCCGACAGCGAAACCTGGCAGGTGCCGTTGGGGGATGATCTCGCGCCCGGTCAATACAGCGTTTTGACTGGACTTTATCGCACAAGTGATTTGGTGCGGATTCCAGCGTATGACGCCGACGGTTTGCCCTTCCCGGACGCGAGCGTGCTCTTGGGCAGCTTGCGCATCGATTAGGCAATTATCGCGCCGAGTCCGGCTGGCCCGGCGACGGGAAGACCAATACTGCTGGAAAACGGAGTCGTAAGCCGATGGAGAGTGGTCAGCTATATATTTCAGTCAGGACAGCGAACTTCCTCATAGTCATTATATTCTACATCGCGCTGGCCTCGTTCTTTTACCGTCGGCTATTCCGCCGCCTTTCGCTAACCGCTCGTGGCATGGCAGGTTTCATGTTGGTGGCTCAGGCTATGGCGATACTTGTTTCCCTGGAAGTACAGAATAGATCCTCAAACCCTAGTACAGGGCTCCTGCATCTGAACCTTTGGCATCTGGACAAGGAAGGCAATTTTCAAACTGTGCTTGCGTCCGCGCAGCTGTCAGTGGTCAGCGGGGTCGCGTTGATGACGGCGTGGCTTGCCTCCAGGCGACCTGCGTTGCAGCGGCTGTATCTCGTTGCAATCGGGCTGCTTTTTCTGTATCTGGCTTGGGATGAATATGTAACAATACATGAATTCATGCGGAATTGGAAATTTTATTACGCTGTACTCGGGGCGGCGGTGGTAGCGGTAACGGCAGTCATGGCTCTGCGTTCTCAGCGGCATTTCAGAATCTGGCACGTCTGTTTGCTGGCAGGTCTCGCTATGAGCGCGTTTGGCGCGATAGTCGTAAACACGTTGGATCCTCAAACTATATGTGGTAGACAGGGCATGTTCTTCTTCGATGGATGTTTCAAGCTCTATCACTTTGAAGAAATTTTGGAGTTTTCGGGGATCTGGCTGGCGCTGGTCGCCGTGCTGGGCCAATTCTCCGACGCCGTGCACGCTCCGAAGCGCCGTGTCGGGCTCGCGCTCTTTTCCCTGCCTCTGCTCTGGGTATTTCTGCTGATACACGACTCTATTGTCCCGACCTATGAATACGTATTCGGGGCGCGACCCGCTACCGTGCGCTTCGAGTCCGGCGTGGAACTGCGAGGTCTTCGTATCGACTACGGAGATGAGGCAGCCTTCGTGGAGCTTTACGCCTCTGCCAGCGCGCAGGATTTTGAGGGCGGGGGCTATTCGGTTCACCTCATAGACCAAGCTACGGAAGAGTCCGTCGCAGGACGCGACGTCTTGATGGATCAACATGGCCGCCTCTTGCCTCTCGGCATCAGACAATGGCGGCTGTACCGACAACGTATTGAGGTAGAAATCCCGCCACAGACCCCGGGCAACCGCGCGTTTTGGATTGTGCTGACGCACTGGCGCAGGGTCGGCGATGTATTCGTGCCCCAAGCCGTGCATGAAAGTGATTACGAACTTCTCAGTGACACGCAAGTTGTCCTGAGCGAACTGGTCATACCGGCGACAACGTCAAATGCGGCGGCCGGTTCGTTGGCCGAATTCGACAACGGGTTTATTCTGGACGCGGACGAGATGCCGGCGTCCGTCCGTTCAGGTGAGACCTTGACCATCACATTTGCCTGGCGCAGCGATGTGGATGGCAACGAGGACCACGTGCAATTCCTGCATCTTGGTCACGAAGAAAGCGGCGAATGGTGGGTTTATGACCAGCAGCCACTGGGTGATCGTTTGCCCACCCGCCTCTGGTACAAAGGCTTAGCCGACAGCGAAACCTGGCAGGTGCCGCTTCCGGCGGACCTCGCGCCCGGCCGCTACAATCTGTTGACAGGACTGTATCGGACACGCGATCAGGAGCGTGTTCCGGCGCGCGACGAGGAGGGAATGTACTGGCTTGATGCTCGCGTGTCGCTGGGAAGCTTGATCATAGATTGACGAGGAGGTTTGTTCGTGCTCGTAACGGGAGTTGGGCGCTAGTGGAGAACAGTACCCTATACATTACGGTTGAAACGCTTACACGCATCATATTCCCGCTGCTGTTCGTTTTGGTTGGTGCAATTGTTTACCGTTGGCTCATGCCCGACCTTTCACCTTCAGTAAAGCGCCTGGCAACCTTCATTCTATTGGCGCAGGTGCTGACAATCAGTTTTTCCATCTACCGAGAACCAGCTTCGAGTTTTGAAGTTTGGCTGTGGGATCTTAGCCAAGAATGGAATCTCCCCGCTACGCTTGCTTCGACGCAATTGGCGCTGGTCGGTGGAGTTGCGCTGGCAACCGCATGGTTCTCCATGTCGCGTAAGGCCTTTCAGCGCCTCTACTTCGTAGGGATCGCTCTGGTTTTTCTGTATTTGGCGTTTGATGAATACTTCAAACTTCATGAGTATCGCATTGGATGGAATGTATTCGTCAATTTCGGAGCGGTTGTTGTGGTTATAACGCTGCTTGTAGCTGCACGATCGTCGAGGCGGTCCTGGAAATGGCATTCTTGCATGCTGATCGGACTTGCAATAAGTGCCTTGGGCGCTATCCATGTCGAAACGTTTGGGAGTGTCTGTGGCGATTTCGGCGTGCTGTTCATCGACCAGTGCCCCCAGCATGCACGGTGGCCTTTAGAAGAGATTCTTGAGTTTATAGGCATTTGGCTCACGTTGATTGCCGTTCTCGGTCATTATTCTTATGTGTCGTCACGGGCACGTTGTGGTCGATTGGCGCTATTCTTGTTTCCGGCGCTTTGGATCGCCCTGATTGTCATAATATCGCCCGTACCACCCGTTGCGCGTCAAGTCGATAGTCCGCCTGCCGCCATAGAGTTTGAGTCGGGCGCAGGTTTGCACGCCTACCGCCTAAACAGAACAGAATACGATCTTACTATCCGCCTGTTTTTGTCTCCAGAGAGATGGGATTACAACGGTCTGGGCTATTCCATTCACCTTGTCGACCAAGTGACCGGCGACTCTATCGTCAGTCGCGACACATATGCGCATCGACGACTGGAATTCAGTTTAGCTCCAGGATTTATACCTGTTTACCGGCAATGGATGCGAATGGGATTTCCACTCCATGCCCCAACCAACCGCGCTTTATGGATTGCGCTCACACTTTGGCACGAGAGTGATGGCAAGTTTGTGAGCCAGAAAATCATATCTAGCGATCACCGCATGCTGAATGAAACTCAGGTTGTGCTCGGCGAGATGGTCTTGCAGGAAGAATCGAAAGAAGCCACGATCGACCCGCTGGCCGAATTCGACAACGGGTTTATTCTAGACGCGGCCGAGATGCCGGAGTCCGCGCGCGCAGGCGAGACCTTGACCATCCCATTCACCTGGCGCAGCGATGTGGACGGCGGCGAGGACCATGTGCAATTCCTGCATCTTGGTCACGAAGAAAGCGGCGAATGGTGGGTTTATGACCAGCAGCCATTGGGTGAACGTTTGCCCACCCGACTTTGGTACAAAGGCCTTGCCGACAGCGAAACCTGGCAGGTGCCGCTTCCGCAAGACCTGGTACCCGGGCAGTACATAGTCTTTACTGGGTTGTACCGCACAAGAGATCAGGAGCGGGTTCCGGCGCGCGACACGGTTGGCGGCATCTTCCGTGATGCCCGTGTGCCTATTGGCACCATAACGATTGAATAATGCCTGCTCTAGAAGGGAGACTACTGTGGAAACAATGTTAGCGGCGCGCTTCCACGAACACGGCGACCGTGACGTATTACGGCTGGATCAGGTGCCGATCCCCCGGCCAGCCGACAATGAAGTAAGGATTCAGGTGCATGCCTGCGCATTGAATTGGCTGGATGTCGGCATCCGGCGCGGGCCTAAATTCGGCGCCATTCCCCTGCCGCTCACCACCGGCGTCGACATCTCCGGCGTTATCGACGTGGTCGGTGAGCAGGTCGTCGGCTGGAGAGCCGGCGACGAAGTGACTATGTACTCGTTGGTCACCTGCGGCGAATGCGAATTCTGCCGGGCAGGCGAGGTGACTGTCTGCCCACAGCACCAAATCATCGGCGAGCACATGAATGGCGGGCTGGCCGAATACATCATAGTGCCCGCGCGCAATCTCATCGCCAAACCGAAGAACCTGACGCATGTCGAGGTGGCTGCTTTACCAGTGGTCGCCGGCACTGCCTGGCACATGCTAATAACCGTAGCCAGATTACAGGCGGGCGAGACCGTCTTCATCCCCGGCGCGGGCGGCGGAGTTGCCTCCATGGGCATTCAGATCGCGAAACAGGCCGGTTCGAGGGTGATCGCCAGCACATCAACCGCAGAAAAGATGGACAAGGCGAGGGAGCTAGGCGCTGACCAGGTGGTCAACTATCGTGATTCGGATTGGGTTGAACAGGTAATTGACGCTACTGGCGGCCGCGGAGTCGATGTAGCGCAAGACCTCGTCGGCGCTCAGACCTGGGCGGATTCGCTCCGCACCCTGGCGCGCAACGGGCGGATGGTCGTCTGCGGCTCGCATTCCGGGACGCAATTCAACTTGAGCATTCCGCAGATTTACCACCGGCAATTGAGTATTCTGGGTGCCAACGGCGCCACCTACAACGAGCTATGCACGGTGCTGGATCTGGCAAATCAGGGCGCGCTTCGCCCTGTGATCGATTGTGTGCTGCCGCTGACGGAGATTCGCGAAGGGCATCGTATCCTGGAAGAGCACGATCACTTCGGCAAGGTGGTCATGGAAGTGGCGGCGGATCGCTAAACAAGCGAGCATTCGCTCTGTGACCCTCAACCTGCCGTTAACCACTTTAGGTTTTCTTTGATTCGTCCATTATTGTGAAGCATAGTAAAGAAGTGAGCCTATGAGCGGGCAGCCTAACATACTTTTCGTCATGACCGATCAGCAGCGCAGCGACACGATCGGCGCTTTAGGCAATCGCGCGATACGCACGCCGGTCCTCGATTTGCTGGTCGAGTCCGGCACTGCCTTCACCAACTGTTACACGCCGTCGCCGGTCTGCGTGGCGGCTCGCAGCGCTGCCATCACGGGCGTACCGCCTCATCTGAACGGCTGTACCTCCAACAACGCATCGCCCCTCGGTATGCGGAGCATCATGCAGGTGCTGCATTCCTGCGGCTATCAGACGCATGGCATTGCCAAGATGCACTTCAACCCGACAGTAGACGCCATGTGGGGCTTTGACAGCCGCGACATCTCCGAAGAAGGCGCGCGCTCGCCGCACAGCCGCAACGATTTTCATGACTACCTCAGTAATAACGCTTATGGTCATGTGCTGGAACCACACGGCATACGCAGCGAGATGTATTGTGTGCCGCAGGCGTCGCAGCTGCCAGCCGAACATCACCACACGAGCTGGGTCGCCGACCGCGCGATCGACTTTCTGGCGCGGCGCGACCGGGCACGTCCTTTCTTTCTCTGGACCAGTTTCATCAAGCCGCATCCGCCATTTGAAGCGCCTGTGCCTTGGAACAAGCTCTATCGCGCTGCCGACATGCTGCCGCCGCACCGTCCTGAAGGCTTCGAGCAATTGCTGACCTACTGGAATCATCACCAAAATCGCTACAAGTATCGCGACAAGGGTTACGATGAAATGCTCTTCCGCACGATCAAGGCGATGTATTATGCCTGTATCTCCTTCATCGACTTTAACCTCGGTCGTATCCTTGATGCCGTGGGCGACGAAATCGACAACACGCTCATCGTTTACACCTCCGATCATGGCGAAATGCTGGGCGATTATGGCAGCGTGGGCAAACGCACGATGCTCAATCCGGCAGTGAAAGTTCCGCTGCTCGTACGCGCGCCTGCGGACATTGCGCCGCGAGGACAAATTGACACGCCGGTCAGCTTGCTCGATCTCTTCCCGACCTTCGCCGCGGCAGCCGGCGCCGATGAACCTGCACCTTCACGCGAGGGGCAGAACTTGATCGAGATTGCCGCCGGCAAATCGGACCGCGAGCACGTCTTCAGCCAATTCAGCGAGGGCAATACCGGCCTCTACATGATCGCCGGACGCGATCTGAAATACATCTATTCAGCGGCCGACCGTCAGGAATGGCTGATCGACCTGCGCGTTGGTCCGGGCGAGACGAAGAATTGGGCGGGCAATCCACGTTACGTTGACCGGCTGCAAACAATGCGGCGTCTGCTCATCGAACGCTTCGAGCGCGACGGTTATGAGATGGCGGTGCGCGATGGCGAATGGCGCGATTACGAAGCGCCGGCGTTTCCGGTTCCGGGTGGCGATGACGGTCTGCTATTCCAGGATCCGCCGTACCTTGCTGAATTGCTGCGCGAGTTGGGTCCAGGGTACGCGCCTTGATTTACCTAGCTGAATCGGTAGACCCAATCTGATACAATTCCGCTGACCGATCCAGCTAAGAGCAGGGGTGAAACCAAGATGGCAATGCGAATCAGCGCCTTTGGCGACGAAACCGCAGTCGACTTTGAAGAACAGTTAAATATTCTGCAGCGCCTGCGCATCCCCATGATTGATATACGCGCCGCTTGGGGCGTCAATTGCGCAGTCTTCACCGACGAGCACATCGCAAGTATCCGTCAAATTTGCGCGCAATATGACATTGATGTTGCTTGTATGGGCAGCCCGATTGGAAAGTCGCCGATTCAGGATCCCATCGACATTGAGAGCGAGCGCTTGAAACGCATCGGCGATATCGCCCACCAACTGGGCACGCGCAATATCCGGCTCTTCAGCTTCTATCCGGTCGCCGAGAACGACGATGCTGCGATGGCGACGGCGATTGAACGGCTCGGCGTATTGACCGAGATCGCGGCGGCGAATGACTTGCTCTTGTTGCTGGAGAACGAGAAGGGCGTGGTGGGCGATCTGCCGGAAAACTGCCTGCGCATCATGCAGGCGATTGAGTCGCCACACTTCCGTTTCATCTGGGATCCAGCCAATTTTGTGCAATGCGGCGCGGCTGAGCAGATCGACACCTGGTGGGATGACCTGCATCCGACCATCGGCTACATTCACATCAAAGACGCGCTGTTGGCGGACAAGTCGGTGACCGTCGCCGGCGATGGCGACGGACAACTGAAGGAACTGCTGACACGTCTGAAAGCCAAGGGTTACGCCGGTGTGCTCTCGCTGGAACCGCATCTGCTGGAGGCGCGGCATTCCAGCGGCTTCAGTGGCGAGGATGGCATGGCGCTGGCGGTGGGCGCGCTGCGCAAGCTCATGGCTGAGGTGGGCATCGAGGACGGCTAAGAGACGCCCAGTGATTGCCGGCTGCGTGCGTTATAGTCGGGCGAAAGTCTCTTTGAGCACGGGATAGAGCGACTGATAGATTTCGTAACGCTCGGCGTAGACGTCGGCGTCCGCACCAACTGCCACCTCGTCGCCCGTCTGTATCAGCGCCGCACAGGCCGAGGCCGCATCGTCGAAGATACCGGCCGCCACTGATGCCAAGATCGCCGCGCCAAAAGCGCCGCCTTCGGTCGTATTGATATTGACCAAGGGCGCCGCCAGTACATCGGCGATGATGCCCTGCCATATCGGGCTTTTTGCGCCGCCGCCGCTGATTCGCACCTCGAATGTCTCCGGCAAGCCCGCCTGCGCGATCAAGGTGAAAGAGTCTTTCAAGCCGAAGGCAACGCCTTCGAGTACGGCGCGGGTCATGTACCCGCGGTTGTGACGGGTCGTCATGCCAATGAATGCGCCCCGCGCCAGCGGATCGGGATGAGGCGTGCGCTCGCCGGTTAGATAGGGCAGGAAGAAAAGCCCTTCGCTGCCGGCGGGAACAGTCGCCGCTTCGGCAAGCAAACTGTCAAAATCTAGATCGGGGGCGAAAGTGTCCTTGTACCACTGCAGGCTGCCGGCGGCGCTGAGCATTACGCCCATGAAGTGCCAGGTGTCGGGCACGGCGTGGCAGAAAGCGTGCAGACGGCCTTCGCTTTCGTAGGCATAGCTGCTGAGCGGAGCGAAGACCACGCCCGATGTGCCGACAGTAACGCCGATCTTGTCCGGCGTGACGCAGCCCATGCCGATGGCGCCCGCCGCTTGATCGCCGCCGCCGCCGACCACCGGCGTACCCGCCTTGAGACCGGTCGCCGCCGCGCCCACCGCGCTGATGGTCGAAGTGACTGCTGTGCCTTCGTGGACCGGTGGCATCCAATCGGCGGGGATCTCAAGCGCTTCCAGGACTTCTTCCGACCAGGCGCGCTCGGCGACATTGAGCAAAGAGGTGCCGGCCGCGCCCGCCAAATCTGTCGAGTAAGCATCGGTCAATTTGTAGCGGATGTAATCTTTGGGCAGCAGCACTTGTCGCGCGCGGGCATAAACATCGGGTTCGTTGTCGCGCACCCAGAGGATTTTCGGCGCGGTGAAACCGGTGACGGCCGGATTGCCGGTCAATTCGATCAGCCTCTGCGCCCCGATTCGCGCCGTCATAGTGTCGCATTGCGCTTGCGTGCGTTGATCATTCCACAAGATCGACGGTCGAAGCACGTCGCCATGCTCATCAAGCAGGACGAGCCCGTGCATCTGGCCTGTTAAGCCGATGGCGCTGATATCTCCGCCGTTCAGACCGGATTCCTCCAGCGTCTGACGAATACTCCGACAGATGCCATCCCACCAGTCGGCGGGATTCTGCTCGCTCCAAAGGGGCTTTGGCTGACTGATCGGCTGTGGCGTATTGGCGACGGCGATGACCGTTCCCGCCTCGTCGATGATCAGCGCCTTGGCGCCTGTCGTGCTGATATCAAGTCCCATCAAGTAGGGCATCGTGATTCCTTTCTCGAAGACCCACAGCGCAATCGGACCGAAGCATCGTAGGGGCGACTCAGCGAGTCGCCCGCGTGAGTCCATCGCTGCAATTGGTTGGGCGATCCACCGAATCGCCCCTACTACATCCCGTTCATTGGGAAGCCATGATCCGTGGCTAGCGCACACCCATTAAGACGTCAAAGGTCAGTTGATCCAGCCGTTCGTAGGGCAGGTTGCGCGCGCCCATGCCGGCACGATCAAATTCGGTCGCTTTAAGCCGATCGGCAGCCGCGCTGCTATAGCCACCGCTGAGGAAGGCGTAACTACCATCATCGGCGTTGATCTCGGCCAGCAGCGCCTGAATCTCAGCGTCGGCGTTGAACTGCGCCGCCTTCTCTTTGAAGACCAGATAGGAGCGCATGCAGCCGCGGGCGAATTCCTTGACGTCTTCATACTGTGACGTGCGGTAGGCGTGGGCATCGAAGTGGCGGCTGCCATCGTAGCCGACATCTTCCAGGAAGCGCACCACGTGGAAATTCTGCTTGATCATCATGCTGCCGAAGCGGAAATCCTGATCGTAACGGCCGAACATCTGATCATTAAGATCGATGTGGAAAAGCTTGCCCGCTTCCCAGACTTGCGCCACCGCGTGCAGGAAATTCAAGCCTGCCATGTGCTCGTGGGCAACCTCGGGATTGACGCCGACCATTGCCGGATCGTCGAGCGTGGCGATGAAGCCAAGCATGCTGCCGACGGTCGGGAAGTACATGTCGCTTCGCGGTTCGTTGGGTTTGGGCTCCAGCGCAAAGCGGTAGCCGTAATCATTGTCCTTCGAGTACTCGCAAAGGAAATCGATCGCATCGCGCATGCGCTTGACGCCATCGGCTGGGTTCTTGGCGCTGTCCGATTCGGCGCCTTCACGCCCGCCCCAGAACACATAGACCTTGGCGCCGAGCTCCGCCCCCAGGTCCATCGAGCTCATCGTCTTCTGCAGGGCGTAGGCGCGGACGGCGGGGTCGTTGCTGGTGAACGCGCCATCCTTAAATGAAGGATCGGTGAAGAGATTGGTGGTCGCCATCGGGCAGACGATGCTGGTGTCAGCCATGGCGCGCTTGAAATCGGCGACGATCTGGTCGCGCTCGGCGGGGGTGGCGTCGATGGGCACTAGGTCATTGTCATGCAGGTTGACGCCCCAAGCGCCGACTTCCGCCAGCATGTGCACGATCTGCACCGGTGAGATCGGCTCGCGCGTCGGCTCGCCGAAGGGGTCGCGCCCGATATTGCCCACCGTCCACAAGCCGAAGGTGAATTTGTGTTCCGGTTGAGGGGTGTAGTCCGCCATTTTCGCCATCCTTTGCTGAGGTCAAGTTTGGCGGAGATTGTAACAAAAAGGCTTGTAGCGGGCGATAGAGTGATTGGGAGCGTGCAGACAGTTTCTCCCAGGCTATTGCGTACACGCGTCAGCATGATTACAGAAACGGATTCCGGCTTGAGCCTCCTCCAATGACAGGGCAGAGAGCTGCCACGGGGTCTTTCAATCGCCTGAGTCTCCTTGACCGCCGACGCTTGCGACAATTCGTAGCTCGCCTTTGTCCGCGTAGACCGGATCTTCGCCGTCGCTTGAGATGTTGTCACCCACCGAAGATTCAACTATCGTGACATCGCAACATTCGGCATAGATGCCAGCACCTTGGTGAGCTTCGTTATTCGATATCTTGCTATCGATGATGGTCAGCGACCCATCAAAAGAATATATTGCGCCGCCAGATTCATCCGCGATGTTAGCAATGATTGCACTGCTTTTGAGGTATACATCCGACCCTCTTCGTATGCGAATAGCGCCGCCTCTACCGGCAGCAACATTGCCTGCGAAGGTACTGTCGTCTACTATCAATGCCGAATTCCATCCCTGACTGTGGATCCCGCCGCCACCCCCCGCGGAATTGTGACTGACTACGCTCATTCTAATCTGCAGTACGCCTTCTACATTCTCAATGGCGCCGCCCGTTTGAAGTGCAGTATTGTCGCGAAGTATCGTTCGCTTGATGACCGCTCTGTCCTCATGGAGAACGATAGCACCGCCCCAACGCGCGGAATTATGTTCGAGAAGGCTGTCCTCTACAGCTGTTGACAGGCTGCCTGCGGTAGAGATTGCGCCGCCGCCCATTACTGCCGAGTTCCACATCATCACGCTGTCGATAACAACCAGATCGCTATGCACATTTCTTATCGCGCCGCCGTACATTGTGGCGTGACAGTGTTGCATGGTACTTTCAAGCACATACAGCATTCCGCTGTTCTTTACCGCTAGGCAACCGCCAACTTCGGCATAGCCATCGCGCATATAAAGACGCTTAATCGTAAGTTCGCCACCGTCGACTTCAAATATGCGGAACTGACCATTGCCACTTATTGAGTGTCCGTTTCCAACAATCGTGATACGCGATGAAATGACCGGTAACGGTTCGGTCAAAACAACATCGTCCCACAGGTGAATCGCTTGCGAACCCTGCTTAACCGGGCAACCCTCGACCTGTTCGCCCGTGTTAAGAGAGGTGATCCGATCAGCGAGCGTACAAGTAGGCTCGGTTTCAGCTTCGCTCGCCGCGTCCTGTGCCGCAACGACGACGCATAAGCTCAGTAGCAAAACTAACGCAAGCAACCTAGACACATTAAAGTCTCTGATAAACATGATTTCCGCCTAACACCCATACCTATTCTTCTATACACAATGTAAAGCATTCAAGGAACCGGGGCTAGCCCATTAGGAATAGCGTTGACCAAGCGTCAGGTAGGTGATTTGCCGTCGATACTATTTCATACAATAGAATGTCAAGCGGTTTTTGGTACACTACGCCAAGTAAATGATATGAGCAAGCGAAAGCGACCCGCATGGCATTATCCGCACGCGAATCGCCAATCGGCAAACCCGTCTCCCTCTTCGTCACCTGCATCGTCGACATGATCTATCCGGATACCGGCATGTCGGTCGTCGACATCCTGGAGCACGTCGGCGTCCAGGTGGACTTCCCGCCGGACCAGACCTGCTGCGCCCAACCCGCCTTCAACTCCGGCTATCGGGATGAGGCGCGCACGGTCGCGAAGCATTTCTTCAAAGCCTTCAAAAACGCCGAAGTCATCGTCACGCCGTCCGGCTCCTGCGCGGCGATGGTGCGACATGAATACCCGCACCTGTTCACACCCGCCGACGGTGAACTCTACGATGATGCGCTGCGGATGGCGTCGATCACCTGGGAATTCAGCGAGTATCTGGTGGATGGGCTAGGCATCGCCAATCTCGATTTGGACCTGCCGCAGCGCGAGTCTTTCGCGATCCACGATGCTTGTCACGGCTTGCGCGGTCTGGGGCTGGGGCAGGCAGCCCGCGACCTGCTCGCTCACCTGGGCAATGCCGAAATGTGTGAACTCAACGAATGCGAGGTCTGCTGTGGCTTCGGCGGTCTGTTCAGCATCAAGATGCCAGATATCAGCAATGCCATGCTGCGCACTAAAGTGAGCAATATCGAAGCATCGGACGCGGCAATGATTGTCACCGGCGATGTTAGCTGCCTCACACAGATGAACGGCGGCTTGTCCCGTAGCAAGTCCGAAAAGCGCGTGATGCACCTGGCGGATGTGCTGGCGAAGGGACTGCCGGGAGGCCGCGCATGACGATCGAATTGCAATCGAACGACTTTGTCGCTTTGGCCGATATCGCCCTGCATAACCCGGATCTGCAGCATGCGGTCGGGTCGGGGACGCGCGGGGGATATAGCAGACGGCTCGAAGCGATGTTCGCCCACGGCAACGAACACGGCGAGTTCATGCGGAAACAGGCTGCCGAGGCAAAACGGCGCGCCCTGCGCGATTTGCCTGATCTGCTGGAGACGGCGGAATTCAACTTAAAGAAGAATGGCTGGGGCGTCGAATGGGCGGAAGACGCGGCCGAAGCCAATCGGCTAGTGCTGGAAATCGCGCGGCGCCACGGTGTCCAGACGGTGACGAAGAGCAAGAGCATGCTCAGCGAGGAGCTTGGCGTCAACCACGCGATGGAGGCGGCCGGTCTGCGCGTGGTGGAGACGGATCTCGGTGAATATATCATCCAGCTCAACAACGAGACGCCAAGTCACATCGTTGCGCCCGTCATGCATAAAACCAAAGCGGATATCCGTGATATTTTCGTGCGCGAGCTGGGCATGGAGCCGACCGATGATGCCGAGGCGATGGTCGCCTTCGCCCGCAAGATGCTGCGAGAGGATTTCCTGAACGCGGACATGGGCATTTCCGGCGGGAACTTCCTCATCGCCGAAACCGGCTCCATCGGTCTGGTGATGAACGAAGGCAACGGGCGCATGTGTACATCTATGCCGCGCGTTCACATTGCCCTGGTCGGCATTGAAAAGCTGGTCGAAACGGTAGAGGACTATGCCACGCTGACGCAGGTGTTGCCGCGCAGTTCAACCGGGCAACCGCTCACTGTCTATACCAATATCCTTAATGGGCCGGGACGCGCGGATGAAGCGGACGGACCCGAGCACGCCTATGTCATCCTGGTCGACAACGGACGCAGCGAGATCTATGGCACGAACTATGCCGAGGCGCTGGCTTGCATCCGTTGCGGCGCTTGTCAGAACGCCTGCCCCGTCTACCGCAGCACAGGCGGCCACGCTTACGGCTGGGTCTACGGCGGTCCGATCGGCGCGGTCCTGACCCCGCTAATGGTCGGGCTCGAGAATGCCACGCCGCTGCCCCATGCCAGCAGCCTATGCGGCAGTTGCAAGCAGGTCTGCCCGGTCGATATCGACCTGCCGCGCATGCTGCTCGACCTGCGCTGGGATCTCGTGCAGCAGGGCCAATCCGAGGCAGGCTGGGATCTGGCGATGAAAATGTGGGCGATCGGCATGACCTCGCCGACGCGCTTCGCTCTCGGTGGCCGCGCCGCTCGCGCGGGTCAAGCGGTCATGGGCGAGTATATGCCGGGTGTCTTGGGCAACTGGAGCGCGCATCGCGACTTTCCCGAATTCGCGCCAAAGTCTTTCCGTGAGTTGTGGAAGGAGCGCGACCGTGACGGCTCGTGAGCGCATCCTTAGCCGCTTACGGCAGGCCCAGAAACCCTTCACTGACGTTGAGCCGATCGCTGAACGCCGCGAAATGGTGCCGCCGCGCGAGATGAGCGCAGACGAACGGGCAGTACAGTTTATCACCATGGCGGAGAGTCTCGGCTGTTTTGTCTACCAGATAGACGCCAACGAAGCCGTTGAGCAGATCATGGACCTGTTAGATGGTGACAGAGCTGTACTGAGTTGGGACGAATCGCAGATGCCGCTGGACGGCTTGCACGACACGCTGGGCTCACTTGGCGTGGCGGTCGCGCGCCACGATGATGGGGATGTGCGCGTCGGTATCACCGGGGTGACGGCGGCGCTGGCGGCGACCGGTAGCCTGGTCGTCGAGAGCGGCGCGGGACGCCATCGCACGACTTCGCTGCTGCCCGATGTGCACATCGCGCTGATGCGGGCGGATCAGATCCTGCCCGATCTGGAGACTTGGGCGACGGCGCAGGGAGGGCTGGGGCATCCCGCATTTACGCGTACGAGCAATACCGTGATTGTGACCGGTCCCAGCAAGACAGCCGATATCGGGCATCAGCTGGTCAAGGGCGCGCACGGTCCGCGCGAGGTGCATGTGATGGTGCTGTCGGACGTGTGAAGCGGGCCGGGCGAAACTTTAATTCGCCCATATGTTCGTGTACAATATGCGTGAGCGCCGACGAGATTGGTGTCAAGAGGGCGAGAATCATGAAGATTGAAGTCTCGGACGAGACAGGATTACATCTAGAGCAACTCGCTGAAGAGCGGAAATTGTCTGTAGAAAAATTGCTCTGCAATATGTTAAGTGACTATGATGTCAAGCGGAACGGCGCCACGTTGCAGGATCTGGCTCGAAACGCACTTGAGGCTGGCATGTCTACACCAGAGCCGGTTGACACTGCTGAACGCAGCCGCGAAATCCTGCAAACCGAATACGCAGACTATCTTAAACAGCGGCGGTCTTCATGACGGTTGTCGCTGATAGCAGTTTCATCGTCGGCTGCTGCATCATGGCGCTGGCGGAGCGACTGGGCATCACGCAAATCGCCACCTTTGACCGACGCGATTTCAACATTGACAGGCCGCGACACTGCGAATCCTTCGAGCTGCTGCCGGCACAATGACCGACCTGGCGGCTGCTGCGTAACTACGAGGCGTGAGTCAGAACCAACACCCTTGTCGACTCGGGCAGATCGCTGCGGTTCAAGTCCACTTCCCAATCCGACTGAAAATCGACATCGCCATCATCAAAGTGGCTTAAGAATGTGGTGATCCACTGCATGTTCCGTGGCTTGTAGCGCAGCGTGCGGAAGTGCATCGGGATGACCAGCTTCGGCGCCAAGCGCTCGATCACCTGTTTCAGGTCACTCAGATCGATAGTCGGTACATCGCCCGCCAAGACCAGGAAGACATCGAGATCGCGAAAGAACTCGTATTCCTCCGGCGTGAACGGATTGCCCACATCGCCCATATGCCCGATGCTGATGCCGTCCATCTCCCAACGGTACATGGCACATTTATCCGGCTCATGTTCGGGATGAGCGTACATTTCGGACGACTCGATGGCCTTGAAACTCACGCCCTTGCAGGCGAATTCACCGCCGTCGCGCGCCACCTCCAGCATGTTGAGGCGTGCGGGATCGCCGCCGATCAGATCGGAGCGGTCATGAAATGAGTCGTTCAGCGATGAAGTGACGACGATATCGGGATGATCGGGGATCGGCTGGTATCCCGACGTCTCCGGCGTATAAGGATCAGTGATAACTGAGGTGCCATCGCTGGCGGTGACGATAAACGCGGCGTGTCCATACCACTTGATTTTCATGGCTTTACGCTCCCTTTAGGGCTGGGACTAATTCTTCGGTAAACATGCCAATGACCTCTTCATCGGGCGCGCCGATGATATCCACCATGAAATAATCACAGCCTTGCTCGACAAAGCCGTTCAATTGCTCGGCCACGCTCTGCGGTGTGCCAACAAAAGAATTGTCGCGTGTCCAATGCTGCTCGCGTGATTTGCCGCGCGCTTCGGCTTCGGCATCTGTCCGGCCCAATGAGACGCGCCCAAACCAACTGCAGCGCAGCGTAGCCGGATCACGACCGATGTCATCGAGATGTCGCCGCAGGATATTCAGCCGCTCCAAATAGGGTCCTAGCGGCTTATCGGGCAGATTCCAGATATCGGCGTATTTGGCAGCATGTTTCATCGTGGTATAGCCACCGCCGCCCACCAGAATCGGAATCTTTGGCTCTGGTTTCGGCTCGCACCAGGCGTCCTTGATGCTGTAGTGCAACCCTTGGTAGCTGACCTGCCCGGGTTCTTCCCACATCTTCTTCAGGATGATCAACGTATCTTCCAACTGCTCCAGGCGCAATTTTGGCGACGGGTAGGGATAATCGTAGGCGTGATATTCATCTTCTTTCCAGCCGGCGCCGATTCCCATGATGAACCTGCCGCCGGAGAGCGCCTGCAAAGTCGCCGACATCAGCGCCAGTATGGCCGGATTGCGATAGCTCTGCCCCAGCACCATCGGGGCAACTTCAAATTCTGGATATCGCGCGGCGATATAACTTAACACCGTCCAGGCTTCGAAGGTCGGCTGTCCGTCCCATTGAAAGTGGTCGGTCATCCAGATGCTGCGGAATGTCCCCTTGAGTTGAGGCAGCGTCTTATCAAGTTCCGCCAGAAATTGATCGTTTTGTCCTTTCGGTGGTCCGTGCAGCAAACCCAATCCGAAATCCACCATATTCTCTCTCCTCATCATTTCGAATTTCGAGATTACTTTGTCGCTATTGTACTGTGTTTTCGCTGAATACTCCGCCGTCACTTTTACTGCGGAGAACGAAAGAAAAGGATAAGATTGATGTTCCGTTCGCATGATTCGTCTGGAGCCTGATGATGCCATCTCGGCCGAACATTCTCTGGTACTGCACCGATCAGCAGCGCTTTGATACCATCGCCGCCTTGGGCAACGAACATATCAACACACCCAACCTTGACCGCTTTGTGACGGAGTCGGCGGTCTTCACTCATGCCTTTTGTCAATCGCCGATCTGCACGCCAAGCCGTGCCAGCTTTCTCAGCGGCATGTACCCGAGCGCGGTCGGCGTCAATGGCAACGGCTTCGGCGCCTTCCCGCGACATCAGGAAGACCGGCTGATCACAAAAGTGCTGCACGACGCCGGATACGACTGCGGCTTAATTGGCAAGCTGCATCTCGCCAGTGCCTTCCTGCGCCGGGAAGAGCGCGTGAACGACGGCTATGATTACTTCCAATACAGCCACGATCACAAAGGCGGCAACGAACGCGGCAACGAATACGTGGAGTGGATCAAGGCGCAGGGCATTGATCACAACAAGGTCTTGCAGCCGCGGGGCATCTCGTCTTTGCACGACTATCGCAACTCACACCAGCATCCTGGTTTCGGCGGATTCATGGAGCCGACGGTGGATAAGGACAATGTGCCACCCCACCTGCATCAGTCGCATTGGTGTACGGAGCAAGCCATCGAGTTCATTCAGCGCAATCGCGAGCCGGAAAAACCCTGGCTGCTGAGCATCAACCCCTTTGACCCCCATCCGCCTTTTGACGCGCCGTATGAATACTATCGACGATACGATCCCGACACCTTGCCCGGCGCCCACTTTGAAGACGGCGATTTAGACCATCAGAATCGACTGACCGCCGCGGGCATCGACTTTCAGAATGTGGCGCGTCATCCCGTTGACCTGCAGCACAAGCACATTCAGGCGTCGTATTACGCCATGATCGAGTTCCTCGACGAGGAGTTTGGCAGGCTGCTCGACTATCTGGACGAAACGGGACAGCGTCAGAACACGATTATCATCTTCATGAGCGATCATGGCGAGACGCTGGGCGACCACGGGCTGGTGCTCAAAGGCTGCCGCTTCTACGAAGGCTTGGTGCGCGTGCCGCTGATGGTCTCCTGGCCCGGCCGGATTCAGCCACAGGTCAGCGATGAACTGATCGAGTTGCTGGATATCGTGCCGACATTGTACGAGCTGCTGAACATGGATGTGCCAACATACGTACAGGGTCGTTCGGCCGCGTCCTGGATTCGCGGCGAGGAGCTATCCGCGCCGCATCGCGACTTCGTGCGCACCGAGCACTATGCCGCCACCAACTTCCCCGACAAGACCCACGCCACCATGTACCGCGATCGGCGTTGGAAGCTGACAGTCTATCATCAGAAAGATATCTGCGAACTGTATGACCTGGAAAAGGATCCCTGGGAACATAATGATTTGTCGGAAGATCCGAATTACGCTGAGGTGAAATGGGAGCTGATGCGGAAGAGCTACGACGCCACGGTTTACGCCCATCCGGAACAGACCGACGAGTATGGTCCATTTTGATTAGGGAATTGGCAGGCCCCACGACGTTGCGCTAGAGTGTCTTCGTCTGCAGCCACCAAAGAAAGGAAGCCAAATCATGTCCATACCGACACTGCCCGGCATCACTGCAACAACCATTGGCTCGGCGCGCATCACGACGCGTGTCCTCAGCGCGGGTGACGAGAGCGGGACGCCGGTCATCTTTGTACATGGCAATTTAACCTCTGCCACATTCTGGGAAGAAACGATGTTGGCGATGCCATCGGGTTATCGTTGCATCGCGCTCGATCAGCGCGGATTTGGTGAAGCCGATGCCGATGCGCACATCGACGGGTCGCGCGGCCTCGCGGATATGTCGGATGACGCGCTTGCTCTGATGGATACGCTGGACATTGAGCGGGCGCACATTGTTGGTCATTCGATGGGAGGCGGCGTCGCCTGGCGGCTGATGGTGGACGCGCCGGAACGCCTCTTGAGCGCATCGCTGATCGCGCCGGTTTCGCCCTTCGGCTTCGGTGGCACCAAGGATGCCGAGGGCAATCTTTGCGCCGACGATGCGGCTGGGTCCGGTGGGGGCGTCGCCAATCCGCAGTACACGCAGCTGCTGAAAGAGGGTGAACGCGGCGACGGCGAGATGACGCCGCGCGCGGTCATGAACGGTTTCTACTGGAAGCCGCCCTATACGTCCGAGCGCGAAGAAGACCTGCTCACATCCGTCTTGCAGTCGCATACCGGCGAACGGGACTACCCGGGCGATTCCGTTGCCTCGGAGAATTGGCCGGGCGTGGCGCCGGGGCGATGGGGTGTGCTCAATGGCATGGCGCCCAACAACCAGCCCGACGTGAAGCAACTATACGCCATCAACCCCAAACCGCCGGTCATGTGGCTGCGCGGCGACAGCGATCAGGTCATCGCTGATATGTCGATGTTTGACCTGGCAACCTTCGGGAAGCTGGGCGTGATTCCCGGTTGGCCCGGCGAGGATGTCTGCCCACCGCAGCCGATGATCCAGCAAATTAATCACGTTCTCTCCAATTATCAAGGCGCGGGCGGCAATGTGACCGAAGCAGTCATAGAGGATTGCGGCCACACGCCCTTTGTCGAAAAGGCGGCTGAATTCAACCGTCGCCTTCACGCCTTCCTGGGCTGATTCATAGTCTAACGTTGACGCATCAAATGTAGATATGTTTAAGGTTGCGGCCGATAACGTTTTTCATCTGCATACATACGCAAACGTCAGAAGGAGTTGATCATGTTCAGACGACTTCTGATTATTCCGCTCTTCTTGCTGGTCTTCGGCGCGTTTGCCGGACTGACACAAGATGAGCTTACCATCTTCGCGACGGTGGGCGCCTAGTATCCCGATAAACCGACCGAGAACAATCCCAATCCGCCAACGATGCTTAATACCATCAGCGGATCGATCAAGGCCTAGCCGCGCTCCAGTTTCTTTGCAGGGTCTCCCGCGTTTGCGATATAGTCTGTTGATTGCCATTTGCGGATGCGAACAAGAGGGGGACAAATTATGGTTGATTCGCCGAATAAACAGCACGATGTGAGCCGTATCGTCGCCGAGATCCGGGAGCGCGGCTACTGTATTGTTCCGTCCGTGATCTCATCCGAAAAGGCGGACGAGGCGCGCGCCGTTCTGGAGCGGCTGCTGGAAGACGAAATTACTGACGAGACACGCGCAGCCAAAACGCAGCGCGTTCACGGTATCGCCTATAAACATCCGATATTTGCCGAGCTGCTGGAGAATCCGCTCATTGTAAAGATCTGGCAGACCTTCCTGGATGACGAAGATATCGTTTGCTCAACCTGGACGGCCAATACATCGTATCCTGGTTACGACGGTTACCACTGGCATTCAGATTATCCCTACTATTGGATCAACCAGCCCTGGCCGCTGGAGAAAGTCTGCGGCCAAACGATTCTGATGCTGGACGACTTTAGCGAGGAAAACGGCGGCACCGGCTTTGCGCCCAACAGCCATGTAAAGGGCCACATGCCGCCAAGTGAGTGGAATACGCAGTGGCCGCCCGAGGCCGAGATCTTGACCGGAACGCGCGGGAGCGCGCTCGTTTTTCACGGCGCTTTATGGCATACGGCGCGCCCGATATCGCCGATGTTGAGCAGAGGCGCTTCGGCAGCTTCCTGCGCGGCGGCGGTGATCCGGGTTTTGTCGAGTTAAACGCGCTGCTTGATGAGGGCGGACACACGGAAAATCTGGTCGCGGCGCGCCAGGCGCTCTACACCTCGATGGGTTCGGTCTATGGCATCGAACACGCCTTGACGCCGGTTGTGCTCTACTATCGCGCAGATGTCTGGGAAGGCGCCGGTTTCGATCCGCAGGACTTCGTCACCTGGGATGACTTTGTGGATGCTGGACGCGCGATTGTCGCCGAGAATCCCGATGTCGTGCCGCTGCACATACACGGCGGCTTGCACGAGTTGCTGCTGCGTCAACAGGGCCACGATTACTTCAATGCCGATGGCGAGGTCACCATTGATTCCGAAGAATCGATCGCACTGATGGACTGGCTGCTGAGCCTGAAGGACGAAGGCGTCGCCGGCGATCCGCCAGCGGGGGACGCGCTGTGGGCCGCCTTCAAGGACGGCACCTTGATCTCAATGGTTGGCGCCGATTGGTACGCCGGCTTCTTCAAAGACAACGCGCCAGAACTCTCGGGCAAATGGAAGGCGGCGCCGTTGCCGGCCTTTGAAGAGGGTGGTCGCCGCACCAGCGTTTGGGGTGGCACCGGCGCAATGGTGGTCAAGACCAGCGACCACGTTGTAGAGGCGCTGAACTTCCTGGAATTCGCCATGCTTTCGATTGAAGGCAACGTACGCCGCTTCGAGCTGACGAACTTGTTCCCGCCCTATATCCCGGCAATGGATAATGCGCGTCTGCACGCCTCCGACGAATACTTCTCCGGACAAGATCTGGGCGCGGTCTTCGCTGATGTCGGACCGGAGGCGCCGCCACAATGGCAGAGCCCCTTCCGCTCGCAGTTGAATAGAATACGCACTGCGGCCTGGCAGGACGTCATTGATGGCAACCGCAGTCCGGAAGAGGTTTTCACCGAAATCGCCGACACCATCCGCGACGAGATGGAATTCGATAGCTAGTACTACTTAGACAGGTGGTGGCGGGCTGCGGCGCGCCACCACTTTTCATTTTGCCCCTAAGGAACCGCGATGTTTGGACGTGGCCGTAAAATCGCGCCTTATCTCTTCATCAGTCCCTTCTTCGTCGGTTACGCCATCTTCTTCTTGCTGCCTGTTATTCAGTCACTGCAACTCAGCTTCTTTCGGCAAGTGGGCTTGAATAAAGCGCCACGCTTCATCGGCTTCGACAACTACATCCGGCTCGTCACAAAAGACGACCTCTTCATCAAGTCCTTGACGAATACGACCTACTACGCCTTGGGCAGCATTCTGATCATCGTGCCGCTGGCGCTGCTGCTGGCGATGATTCTGCACAGCCCAAAACTGCGCTTTCGCGAGTTTTTCCGTTTTCTCTATTTCACGCCCAACATCACCGCCGGCGTCGTGGTGGGCATCATCTTCGGTCTCGTCTTTGAAGAGCAGTACGGCCTGATCAATAACCTGCTGCTGGCGCCACTAGGCATCGACAATGTGCGCTGGCTGCGCGAGCCGCGCTGGGTCATGCCGGCGATCATTTTGCTGGGCACCTGGAAATGGACCGGCGTCAACGCTATTTATTTTATGGTGGGTCTGCAGAATATCCCGCCCGAGCTGAAAGAGGCGGCTCGCGTCGATGGCGCCACTCGCTGGCAGGTCTTTTGGCACGTGACCTTGCCATTGCTGCGCCCCATACTGGCCTTCGTGCTGACCATTGCCATCATCGGTTCCTACAATCTCTTCGCCGAACCCACGATTCTGCTAGGCATCGAGGGTGGGCCGAATAACGCCGGGCTGACCATGACCATGTATCTCTACACCCGTGGTTTCCGCGAACTCAAGATGGGTTACGCCTCGGCAATTGGCTACTCGCTCGCCGTCATCATTCTGGTATTGAGCGTGATTCAACTTTTCCTGATTCGGGCCTTCCGCGAGGATTGATGGCTATGAGACTCGCGATATCGCCACCCCCGCATACCGCCGAGCGCAAATCGCTCTATGTGAAGCTCTTGGAAGCGACAGTCGTCTACGCGATCTTGTTCTTCTTCGCCCTGCTCGTTGGCATTCCCTTCCTGTACATGATCACCGGCTCCTTCAAAACCAACGGTCAACTGTTTTCCTGGCCGATTAATCTGCTCGCGCCGGAGCCAACGTATACGAATTACGAAAGATTGCTCGGCGGCGAGGAAATCCCCTATCTGCAGCAGATGGGCAACAGCGTCATCATCGCTGTCAGCCAAAGCTCCTTGACGCTGCTCTTCGCTTCGATGGTCGGCTGGGGCTTCGCCAAGTACGAATTCCGCGGCAAGACCTTCTTGACGATCTTTTTGCTCTTCACCTTCGCCATTCCCTTTCAGGTGACGCTTGTGCCGCTGTTTCAGATGATCGTGCGTCTTGGCTTGCTGGATAGTTTCCTGGGTGTCATCCTGCCGAGCTCGGTCAGCGCATTCGGCGCGTTCTTCATGCGTCAGGCGATGGTGTCGATACCGCAAGAATTGCTTGATGCCGGACGCATCGACGGCGCCAGTGAATGGGGACTCTTCTGGCGCATCGGCATACCGCTGTCTCGTGGCGCCCTGTCGATACTTTGCGTGCTCGTATTCCTGGCGGCATGGAACGACTACCTCTGGCCTCTGATCGTCTTGCGCACGCCGGAGAAGTTCACCTATCCGGTCGGGCTGGCGACGCTCAAGGGCTTGTACAAAGTCGAGTACGGGATGATCCTGGGCGGCGCTTTCATCGCGACGCTGCCTATCGTGCTGATCTTCGTAGCCGGGCGCAATCAAATCCTCGACAACTTGACCATTGGCGCGGTCAAGCAGTAGCTCACTTAGAAATGTAATTCCATGTAGTGCAGATCGTGGAAGCGTCCTTGTACTTTGAGTTCGCGCCTGGCAGTGCCAACGATCTCAAATCCCAGTTTCTCGTACAGCCGCCCGGCCGCGATCGACTCGCTGTTAACTGTCAAGCTCTCGCTCATTCTTTCGCCTGTTTTTGACTTTTTGTTTTTTGGGGGGGGTATGGTATTCTTGTTAACGATGCTGTGATCGTACATTACCAAGTAGCAGCCATCATCGACGGGAATGGACTGGCGTCTCCGGCGCTGTACAGGAGGTGAAAAGCGCAGGATCAGGCACTGCAACCAGCACGTGAAGTATTCCATTTAGAATAGAAGGAGATAACGATGCCCGAACAAAAACTTTCCCGCCGCGACTTCTTGAAAGCGGCATCAACCGCGCTGGCGGCCAGCGGCTTTGCAGCCTTGCCGGTTGGCATGGTGCGCGCCCAGGACGATGAAGTGAATCTCTTGCTCTGGGGCTTCGCCAGCAATCGCGTCGAATGGATGCAGAATGTGGTTGACGACATCTGGTCGGAAATGCATCCGAACGTCAGCTTTACCTTTGAGCAGACGCCTTATTGGGACCTGTGGCCCAAGCTGACTGCGGTATTTGTCGGCGGTTCGGGCATCCCCGACATGGTCGATATCGAGATCAACCAGACTGGCCAATATGTGCGCGAACCCGGCGCCGAGCCTTTCGCCGCGCTCAACGACCTGCTCGGTGAAGACCTGGACAGCCTTTCGATTCCATCCGCTACAGCGCCATGGACCGTACGCGGCAACATCTACGGCATCGGGAACGAAGTGAACCCGCTGTTGATGCTTTACCGTCTCGACGTCATGGAAGAACTGGGGGTGGATGCCGAAGCGCCGACCAATTGGGCAGAGTGGATTGACCAGGTTGGCGGCCCGGTCCTTGATTCGGGCACGGCACTGACGAACTTTGACAGAGGCGCCGGAAGCTGGCGTGAATTGAACAACATTCTCAACGCAGCCGGCGGCCAATTCTTTGATGGCGACGGCAATGTGACGGTGCTGGATAACGACCTGGCTGTCGACATCTTGACCTGGCAAAAGGAACACGTCGATTCCGGCATGTTCCTGGTGTCGGACGCCGACTATTGGGGGCTGATGGGCGACGGATCCTTCTTCACGCTATACGCGGCGCCTTGGCTCCAGGGCTTCATGAAGCAGAACGTGCCCGACATGGAAGGCCAGTGGCGGATGCGCCACATGCCGAAATGGAATGCGGACAGCCCCAAGACCTCCCCCTATGGCGGCACGGGCATGGGCATCACCGCCGCCTCCGAAAACAAGCAGGAGTCCTATGACTTCATCCGCGTCTGCAATATCACGGCCGAAGGTTCGCTGCTGGCATTCCGCCGCATGAACCTCTTCCCATCCTATACGCCGGTCTGGGATAGCGAGGAATTGCTGCGCGCCGATGATTACTTCGGCGGACAAGTACCCGGCGCATTCATCGCGGAAGCGGCTGCCGGCATGGCAGTCGTCAACGTCGATCCCTATTGGGGGCTCTTCGGTGATATCGTGAATCGCCTCGTCATGGATCCGGTCTTCGTGCAGGACGCCGACCCGCGCGCCGCTTTGGAAGAAGCGATCGAAGAATTCGAGTTCAGCAAGTAGGAAAATCAACCATCGCCCCAACCCCTCCCTCATAAACGGGGAGGGGCTATATCGACTTAGTAACGCTCAGAAGGGCTGCCAATGTCCGACTGGTGGTCGCGCAACCAGCGTAAGGTCATCCCCTATATATTCCTGGCCCCCTTCCTGCTGTCATTCGCGGTCTTCACGGTTTACCCGGCCGGGACCGCGCTCTACTTGAGCTTCCAGCGCACGCGTGGCTTCCTGCCGGCAGAAGAAGGCGGCGGGGTCGTCCTCGAATTCAAGGGCTGGGCGAATTTCGAGCGCCTGCTGACCAAGGACAAGCGCTTCCGTACCGCCATGATCAATGGCGCCGAATTCTGGCTGGGTACCTTGCTCGTGCAGATGCCGCTGGCGCTGGGTACGGCCTTGCTCTTGAACTCGCCCCATGTCCGCTTCAAGGTACTGGGACGATTAGCTTTCTTCGCGCCCTACATCACCTCGGCGGTCGTCGTCGGCTGGATATTTAGATTCGTCTACGACCAGCGATTTGGCTGGATGAATTCGGCGCTGGCGCAGTTGGGCATAGAAGGTCCAGCCTGGCTCCGCGACGTGAATTTCGTCATGCCGGCGTTGATCATCCTCGGTTTGTGGACTTGGGTCGGCTTTAACTCGCTCTTCTTCCTGGCCGGCTTGCAGAATGTGCCGGAAGATCTGAAGGAAGCGGCGCGCATCGACGGCGCCAACACCGTGCGCGTCTTTTGGCATATCACGATTCCTTTCCTGCGCCCGGTATTTGTTTTCGTTGTCGTCACCGGCGGCATCGGCTCTTTCAGCCTGTTCAGCCAGCCCTACCTGCTTCTCGACTTCCCTGGTACAGGTCCGCTGGACAGCGGCTTGTTCCCGCTGATGTATCTCTATGACATGGCTTTCTTGAATATCCGCATGGGTTATGCCTCGGCTATCGGTTATATCTTGACGGTGGTTGTTCTCATGATCACCGGCTTACAGCTTCTCTTGTTCCGCCTGTGGAAGGTGTGAGGCGGCATGTTGTTCAAGACGAAAAGCAAAAGCGCATTGAGTCCCAGCCGGGTCAACGTCATGTCTATGAATACGGTCATGTTCGTCGGCGTCTTGCTATGCGCGATTCCCTTCATCTATATGATTTCCGCCAGCTTCCGCCGTGAGGGGGATCTGTATAAGTTACCGGTGACGGTTTATCCGCGCGAATGGACCAGGAACAATTTTGTTACGCTCTTTGACAAAACGGAATATGTCAGGTGGTACGGCAATACCATCTTCACCGCCAGTATACGCACGGTTATCGGCGTCTATTTGGCTGCTTTGGCCGGCGCCGCTTTCGCCAAATACGAGTTTCGCTTCAAGCGCTTCTTTTTCTTCCTGGTACTGGCGACATTGACGCTGCCCTTCCATATGCTGCTGATTCCGCTCTTCTTATTGATGCGCGATTTTGGCTGGGTGAATAGTTATCTCGCCATTATCGTCCCCGGGATGGTTAACGTATTCAACATTTTCCTCATGCGCCAATATATTGAGTCGGTGCCCGATGAATTGATGGACGCGGCGCGCATCGACGGCGCCTCGGAGTTCGGCATGTTCCACCGCATCATCCTGCCGCTGGTGCGTCCGGCGCTCGGTGTGGTCGGCATCCTCACATTCGTGGCGACCTGGAACGATTTCCTCTGGCCCCTGGTCGTCCTGCACGACGACGCGAAATACCTGCTTTCCAACGGCATCGCTACCATGGACGGACCTTACGAAGTCGAGACCGGCGCGATCATGGCGGGTTCCTTCCTGGCCACCTTGCCCATCCTCATCGTCTTCGTCTTGATGCAGCGGCAGATCATCGCCGGACTTACACAAGGGGCGATTCGCGGTTGACAGCACGAATCAACCCCCCTCGGTCCCCCCAAAGCATTGGGGGGAAGCGTCGAACGTCTCCCCAATATGATGCGTCGGGTAAGGGTTACGGTGGCAACGAACGCCTGGTCTTTCAACCGGATGCTTCCCTCAGCCTGCAGCGCGGCATCAATCTAATCGTCGAGGCGATCCGCCCGACGCTGGGACCCGTTCCCCGTACTGTCGCCGTCAGCCAGGCAATGGAGAACAAGCCGCCGGAACTGCTGGACAAGGGCGGTTTGATCGCGCGGCGCATCACCGATCTGCCCGATCCCGATGCCGATATGGGCGCGATGCTGCTGCGGCAGATGTTGTGGCAGCTATACGAAGATTGTGGCGACGGCACGGCAACCGCCGCCCTTATGTTCCAGTCGATCTACAACGAGGGCATCAGGTACGTCACCGCCGGCGGCAATGCGATGCGCCTGCGTCACTACCTGCAAGCGGGCGCTGACCTGGTCTTGTGCCGGCTGGGCGAGATGACGGAGCCAATCGCCGGGCGTGAGCAGTTGGCGCAGCTCGCCGAATGCATCTGCCACGATCGTGAACTGGCGGAAAAGCTGGGCGAAATACTCCATTTCATCGGCGAACACGGCCAACTCGATGTGCGGCGCAGCCATACGCGCTATATCGAACACGATTATATGAAAGGCATGTATTGGACGCGCGGCGCCGTTTCACGAGCGATGCTGCGCGACGGCAAGGAACCCGACCGCATCGTCATGAACGACGCCGCCATCTTGCTCAGCGATCTCGATATCGAGGATGCGGAAGAGCTGCTGCCCATGATCAACGTGCTCATGCGGGCGGGCGCCAAAGCACTGCTGCTGGTCGGCGCGAGTTTTTCCGAGTCCGTTATCAATTTCATGCTTAACAATAAGAAACCGGAAGCCTTTCGTATTGTGGCGGTCAAGACACCGGGGGGTACCGATCACGAACGACGCGCTCACTTGAGTGACATGGCTGTGATTACCGGCGGCATCCCCCTCTTCAAGGCTGCCGGCGATACCTTGTTGACAGCGGCTGGACGCCCCCCGGAACAGCTCAAGTCGGAACCGCGCGCGAGTTATTACGGTCAGGCGAAACAAGCCTGGGTCGAGCGCACGATGTTCGGTCTCGTCTCCGACCGCGAGGATCAGCAGGAGCTGACCGAGCATCTGGCCGATTTGCTGGAATTGCTCGAATACGCCAGCGACAAAGATGCGGAAGAATTTCTCCGCGAACGCATTGGCAAAATCCTCGGTGGCGTCGCCATCTTGCGCATCGGCGATGCGAACCCAACGCGGATGGACAGCCGCATCGTAATCGCGAAAGAAACGGCTAAGTCGCTGCGGCGCGCGTTGAGCGATGGCGTGCTGCCCGGTGGGGGAGTCGCCTTGCTGGCTTGCCGGGCCGCGCTCTCGCAGAACGGCGACAAGACAATGGACATTGATCAGCGTGCGGCGCAGCGGATTCTGATGCGTGCGCTGGAAGAGCCGCTGCGGGTGATCTGCGGCAACGCCGGCTTCGACTCCGCCAAAGTCGCTGAGTTGGACGGTCAGCCGAATGGCTTCGGCATTGATGTTCGGGACGGCGCCATTACGGATATGGTGGAGGCTGGAATCGTTGATGTGGCGTCCGTCGTCAAGGCAGCCCTGCGCAGCGCAGTCTCGAGCGCAAGCATGGCGCTCACTATTGATGTGCTGCTGCATCATGAAACGCCCGAGCAGACCTATACGCCGTGACCGGCGCTTCTAATGTAGCGCTTCGCCCGCACAGTTGGACGAGCACCCATCTTCCGCTAAGATAGTTTCAGCGCAGTTGCATTCATGGAGCGAGATGAGCATGTTGTCTTGGCGTCTCTGGCAATCGATGGCGGCGGATATCAATGACCCGATTTTCCGGCGGGTCAGCCAGATTCATATGCCAGACCAAGCGCCGAAGCCGAGGTTTCGCCTACCGCGTCTGGTCGCGCTACTGGGCGCGCTGGCGATGATTGCCGCCGTGATTCATTCGCCCGCTCTGTTGATACTCGTCTTCGTCATTCCGATGCTGATGATCGGGACGATGGTGGCCGCGCCACTGCTTGTGCCGATTGCGACTTTGCTGGCTGGCATGCATCTGACCGCCGAGGTCATCAGCGGCATCTACCGCGAAAAGCGACAGTATACTTACGATCTCATCTGCGCCTTGACCCAGGGCAGACTCAGCGTGAGCTGGTCCTTCGCCACCGGCATCACCCACCGTGATGGCTGGTTTCCCGCCCTGCATTGGGGAACGCTGACCGCCATGCGCATCGGTTTGGTCGTTCTGGCCGGGCTGAGCATTCTCGCCTTGTCAATGACGATCTCGGGTGGGGGGGCGCTCGGCTTCGAGCAGGCGCGTCTCCTAGTGCTGATTGTGCTGCTCCTGGCGCTCTATTACAGCAACATGGTGCAAACCCTGGTGACGAGCTTGATCATTGGTCTGCTTTCCAGCAGCTTCGAGTGGTCCAAGCCCGATGCGACGGTTTTCGGTGTATTTGTCTATATCGTGGTCAGCGCTATACCGTGGCTGGCGGCCGGGCTGATCCTCTTCGCATTCGGTCGGCTGGTCGTGGAGCCGGCGCCACTGATGCGGATCGGCGTGGAGAGCACGGCGCTGCTGCTGATAATCGCGCTGCGCGAACTGGTGATTTTGCTTCTGTGGCGGGCGCTGAAGTGGCGCTTGAATTCGAGTCGGGTTGAGGCGGGTCAGGTAATGGCAGCGCAGGATGCTGCCTTAGGTGTGGCTTAGGGAAGCCAATCAGTCTGAAACGCTCGTTTTCGATGACACCGTATACAATGCCCGCTCATACCCATCCCGCGTATCAATATCGAGCAGCACACCCTCATCCTCAACATCCACCAGACGCAAACACTCCCGCGCCGCCTCGATGACCGCCCTCGGCATGGCATCCGCCGGCAAGTCCAGCATCGCTCGCCAAAAAGCCCGATCCAGCAGCACCGGATGTCCGCGCCGTCCCCCGTAACGCGGCGCGACATTCCAGCCCGCCTCGTGCTGCTGCGCGAGGAGCGCTATTACATTAACCGGGACACAGGGCATGTCGGCCGGCTGAATGTAGGTGGCTGCCAAGGCATCCGGCAGCGCGCGCAATCCCACCTTCACCGACGACAAAATCTCACCGGTCTCGTAATCTGGATTGTGGACGCAGCTCACATCGAGTTCGGCGAGGGCATCACGGACTTGCGTTGCATCGCGACCGGTTACGACGATGACACGTTCGATGCCTGTACGCATGTATTTCGCCGCCACATGAGCGACGATCGTCACGCCGTCCCGCCAGGGCAGCAGGACTTTGTTCTCACCCATACGCGAGGACAAACCAGCCGCCAGGATGATCGCGCCGAAGTTGTCCATGCTCAGCGGTCCGTCTTGCTGCGTGGCATCGGCCGCTCGGCAATGTCTTTGAGCAAGCCACCATGTCCCATCGACACGAGATTCGCGCGGGTCAGGCGCTCGCCACTGAGCAAGCGCGGCAGTATCCAGTCGATGACATTGGTTTTCGGCGACTTGATGCAACCCGGCGCGCCAACGACCGGCACATCGTCCAGGTATCCCATCATCAGCAATGTACCCGGATCAACGGGTACGCCGTGCAAGGTGATGCTGCCACCCGCGCGCAGCAGCGCCGAGGGCACGACATCCTCGCGGTCGATGATGGCGGAGATGCCCGCCACCAGGATCATGTCGGCGGGCGGGGCACTGTCAACACGTCCCTCGGCATGCGCCAGGATGGCATCGGCGATGGAAGCGGCATCGTGGCTGGCGAAAGTCGGCTCCAGAAGTTGACTGCCCCAGCCCTCGATGCGCTTGCGCACCGGCGGGTGAAAGCTTTTCATCAGGCGCAATCGAGTCGCTTCCGTGCCGGAGACGATCAACGCCACGCGTTTCGCTTCTAGCGGCCGCACCTGCAAGACCGGCGCGCTCGCTTCGGCAATCCGCTCCACGTCGACCACTCTCGCGGCTGGTACGCCGAAAGGCACGACCTTCACCAGCGCCACCATTTCGCCGACCTCGACCAGGCTGTATTCACGCAAGGTCGCGATGGTGATGCCATCGTAGATATGGTTGATCAGCTCCAGCTTCGGCACATCGACGTGTAGTACGCCGCGCTGCCCCGCCGTGAGATTCGCCCGGCCGACACCGGGCGCCCGCATGCGCACATTCGCGCCGGCTACGGCAATGCCGATGCGCTCAGCGGCGGCATCTTCGTGCAAATCCGCGGCGCTCAGTTGCGTGACGGTGACCTGTGAACGCCCCTGTTGACGCAACACGCTCAGGTCCGCCTCAGTGAGTAAATGCCCTTTGTTGAAGATCAGTTTGCCGGATTCGTCGTAGAGTTTGTGCGCCAGAATTGCGCCGACTGCCTCGCCGATTGGCACATCACCGAACTTCATTGCGTACCCCGTTGCGCACGGCGATGATCTCGGCCAGGATGCAGACGGCGATTTCTTCCGGTGTGCTCGCGCCGATATCGATACCAATTGGCGTACGAATCTGCGCGATCAGGTCGTCGCTCAAGCCGGCTTCTTTCAGTCGCGCCACTCGCTGCCGATGCGTCCGACCGCTGCTCAATACGCCAACGTAAGGGATATTGGCCGGCAGGGCCGTGATCAGCGCTTTGTCGTCAATCTTTGGGTCATGCGTCAAAACGGCCAGGTAGGTGCTGCGATCCAGTCCGAGTTGCGGCAGCGCCTTGTCGGGATAGCTGTGCAGGATATTCGCCACCTGCGGGAAGCGCTCGCGAGAGGCGAAGGCGGAACGTGGATCAACGATCGACACGCGGAAACCGACCTGCGCCGCCATCTTCTGCAGTGGGATCGAGACGTGTACGCCGCCGATCAGAATCAGATGCGGCCGCTCGACCTGCAGGTCGACCATGACGCGCGTCTCGCCCAGCGTGGTGATGCCGCTCTTGCTGCTCTTGGCGGCGGCTGTCTTCAGCGACGCCAGCAGGTCGTCAGCCAGATTGCCCGTCTTGTAGAGCACGTTTCCGGTCGCGTCCAGCAAGACTTTCTCGCCAATCAGGTCGCCGTCCATGAGCGTGACTGTCACACCGAAGATATCGCTTTCCGCCAGCTCGGCGACGGCATCCCACCAGATAGAATCCAGCGGCTCGACGAAGACTTCAATGCTGCCACCGCAGGTCAAGCCGACCTCCCAGGCCATGTCGTCGGCGACGCCGAATTTCAACAGGCGGGGGCGGCCATCTCTCAAGCCGGCGACCGCTTCTTCCACGACCGCGCCTTCGACGCAGCCGCCGCTTACCGAGCCGATCATCGCTGGCTCGCGGGTAATGCCCATTTTTGAGCCTTCGCGGCGCGGCGCGGAACCCCAGGTCTTGACCACTGTCGCCAGTGCGACCGCGCGCTCTTCCGCCAGCCAGCGGTTCATCGTAGCGAGGATGTCTAACATCGTATGCCTCCCGCTAAGCAATATAACGCTTGCGATAGACCTCGGCGCTGGGACGGGCATTCAGGTTGCCCATGGCTTTGACAATCGCTTCCAGGTTCGCCAGGTTCGTGATCGGCAGAAAATCATGCACATACGGCAGCAGCGCTTGCGCGCCCCGCGTCAGCGGTTCGTATTCCGGCACATCCAGCAATGGATTCAGCCAGATCAGCCGCTTGCAAGCAAGGCGTAAGCGCGTCATCTCTCCGTGCAGCAAAGGGATATCGCCGCGATCCCAGCCATCGGTGATCAGCATGACGACGGCGCCGCGTCCCAAAACCCGCCGCGACCAGGTCCAGTTGAAGCGGTGCAGGCACTCGCCGGTCATGGTACCCCCGCCCCATTGCAGCACTGTCCCGCCGATATCCTCAAGCGCGTCATCGACATTCTTCTGCCGAATTTGCCGCGTGATCCGTGTGATATCGGTGCTGTAGACAAAGGACTCAACTTGAAAAAGCGAGCCCGCCAGCGTGTGCATGAAGTGCAGCAGCACGCGCGTATAACGTTCCATGCTGCCGCTGATATCGCAGAGCAGCACCACCGGACGCGGTTTTTCCTTGCGGCGGTGCGTCGGCAACTGCGTGACATCACCGCGCTTGCGGATCATGTCCTTCATCAGGCGCCGCATGTTGACCTGCCGCCCCTTGCCGTTTTCGTAGCGACGGGTGCGGCGCATGCCGAGTGAATCGGGCATTTTCGCCATCACGCGCTTCGCCATCTCGAGCTCGTCGGCCGTCATTTCGGCGAAGTCCTTGTGACGCAGGCGCTCTTGCCGGCTGTAAGTCGGCATCAGGGCAATCATGCTGGAGTCGATATCTTTCGCCGACGCGCCATTCTCGCTCGGGCTTGCGTCCAGCGGGGGAAGAAACTGCGTCTTTTTCTTGCGCCGCTCTTCGCCCAGGGACTGCAGATTCAGCGTGGTAAAGCCGTCCGACGGCCGCCGCCAAAAGAGTTCAAAGGCTTCATCGAAGTAGGCGAATTCTTTTGGATGGTTCACCAGGTGCGCCCGCAGCGTGTAGTAGAAATCCTGTTTGCGCCCCAGTTGAATGTGCGCCAGCGCTCGTCCGACTTCCATCATACGATTTGGCGTCACGTTCATGCCCAGCGCGCGGCAGACACGCCCGAACAAAATGAGGTTATGCGTCAGCTTGCCGCCGCGATAGTCGTAGGGCGCATCGGCGGGACCAAGAAACAAGCTGTGAATGGGGGGATCGTCCGACATGCTAAGCCCGCTGCGCCTCGACTTTCGCCCGTTCGAGCATGTTCTGAATCGTGGTTGGATCCAGCATCTCGACATCGTCCTGGTACTTGAGGATCACACCCAGGGTATCCTGCACCGTCTCCAGCGACAGTTCGTTCTGATCAAGCGCGATCAGGGCGGCCGTCCAATCCAGCGTTTCGGCAATGCCCGGCCGCTTGAACAGCTCCATCGTACGCATATCCTGAATGAAAGCAGTAATCTGCCGCGCCAGCATTGGTGCAACATCGGGCGCTTTTCGTTCGACAATCTGCAATTCTTTGTGAAAATGCGGGTAGTCGATCCAGTAGTATAAGCAGCGCCGCTTTAGCGCATCGTGAATCTCGCGCGTACGATTTGATGTCACCACCACGATCGGCGGTACTGTCGCCTTGATCGTGCCCAATTCCGGAATCGTGATCTGGAAATCCGAAAGCAATTCCAGCAGAAACGCCTCGAATTCCTCATCGGAGCGATCCAGCTCGTCGATCAGCAAGACCGGGGCCTTGCCATCATGGCTCATTTCGATCGCCTGCAGCAGCGGCCGTTTGAGCAAGAAGCGCTCGGAGAAGAGTTCGCTCTCCATCGCCTCGCGCGCCATGCCTTCGCTTTCCATCAGCCGCAGGTGCAGTATTTGCCCGGCGTAATTCCATTCGTAGACGGCTGTGTTGACATCCAGACCCTCGTAACACTGCATGCGGATCAGATCAGTCTCCAGCAGCGCCGTCAGCACTTTGGCGATTTCCGTCTTGCCGACGCCGGCGTCGCCTTCCAGGAAGAGGGGTTTTCCCGTCTTTAGCGCCAGATAGATCGCCACCGAAAGTCCACGTTCGGCGATGTAATCCTGCTCGCCCAATCCACTCTGTAGTTCATCAACGGAATTGAACATTGATTCCTTCTCATCCCAACTGTCTGTGAGGGCGAGCCGGCGGCTCACCCGCTTCTGTCATCAATTCGAATCCGTATTCTATCGTATTGCGCTTCACATGCGCAGGGCGTGTTGCCTGGCCTGCGCAGCAAGCTTGACTACGCGATCTAATCCCGCCACAGTTCATTCCGTGGCTTCTCCATCGCTTTGAGATAGACGCTGACCTTGCCATAAAAGATCAGCATCGCCTCACGCAGGATATCGAGGCTGATGTGCACGGGCACTTTATAGCCGCCGCGGTCCATTTGTTTTTGAGCGACATCTTCATCGGTGACGGCTTCAAGCGCGGCTTCCAGGTCTTGGTCAAGCTGCGCGTACCATGCCTTGAGCGCGGCGACGCTTCGGAGGTATTGGTCGTCATTCGTGCGGTAGCTGGAGTCCGTCTTGAAGGTCTTGTATGACTGGGCGTAGGCATACTGCGTTTCGCCGAGTTCGCGGCAGAGCGCGCCAAGTGTGGGATTGTCGCCACCCGGCGTGTAGGCTAGTTCTTCATCGGTCAACTCTTCCATCAGGCTGTCGCGCAATCCGACATACATACGGTTCAAGTCCCAGAATTCTTTGATTTGTGAATTCATGGTTAGCTCCCGGTAACGCGTCGTTTAGCAGGCGATTATAAGGCGGGACCGGCGGGATCGAAAAGTGGCGATGGCGCTGAGAGAATCTAGCGTCGCCTCGTTAAAATGCGGCGCGACTCTCGGATATTTTGTGGCGAATTGGGATGTCGCCGTACTATAATCTCGTATTCAAATTCGCGTTGGTTCGCAGCGAAACGCTTGAAAGGATTGTCTTATGAAAATGCAAGCCGCGGTCCTCATCGAAACCCACACGCCCTTCCGCATCGAGACGGTCGATCTCGCGCCGCCGCAAGCGGGCGAGGTCCTGATCAAGATGGCGGCCAGCGGTGTCTGCCATAGCGATTGGCACGTGGTGGAAGGATTGTCCTACTTTCCCCTGCCAATCATCTGCGGCCATGAAGGCGCCGGCGTGGTGGAAGCCGTGGGCGAAGGCGTCACGCAAGTGCAGCCCGGCGATCATGTCGCGCTGAATTTCCGCGCCTATTGCGGCAACTGCTTTTACTGCCAGCACGGCAAGCCCAACCTCTGTGAAACCTATACACCCGTGCTGAGGTCGGGATTGCAGAAGGACGGTACCAGCCGCCTGTCCTGGAATGGTGAGCCGGTTTACATCATGACCGGTCTGGGCTGTTTCGCGGAATACGTGGTCATACCCGAGAACGCCGCTGTGCCCGTGCGCCGCGATGTGCCGCTGGAAGTGGCTGCGCTGGTGGGCTGCGCCGTCTCCACCGGCGTGGGCGCCGCCATGTATACCGCCGATGTGCGCCCGGGTGAGAGCGTCGCGGTTTATGGCGCGGGCGGCGTCGGTTTGAACATCATCATGGGCGCGGTCATGTGCGGCGCGGACCCGGTCATCGCGATCGATACCAACAGCACAAAAATGGAGATCGCCCGCGAATTCGGCGCCACCCATACACTGTACTCAGACGATACGACTGTCGGGCAGATCCAGGAGATCACGGGTGGCCGCGGCGCCGATCACGTCTTTGAATCGGTGGGATTGCAGTCATTGCAAGAGACGGCCTTTGATGCGACACGACCTGGCGGCACGCTAACCCTGGTCGGCTTGACACCGGTGGGCAGCGGAACCAACCTGCCCGGCGCGATCATTACCCGAACGGAGAAGGTCATCCGCGGCAGCTTTTATGGTTCGGTCCATCCTCGGCGCGACTTTCCCATGTTCCTGGACTTGTATAGCAATGGCAAGCTCATGCTGGATGAGTTGGTGACGCGTCGCTATCGCCTGGATGAGATTAACGAAGCCTACGAAAATATGCTCACCGGCGAGGTTGCGCGCGGCATCATTGTATTCTAGCTTCCCAGACTCACTTTAGGCGAGACTCGTAGGGGCGACCCTTGGGTCGCCCGCGCAGTGCTAGCCACTGGACGAAATCAACGAGCCATACGCCTCCATGCTGACCGGTGACGTGGCGCGCGGCATGGTTGTGTTTTGAAATCGCCAAATTGACAGAAACGATTTGGTAATCTGGGAATTCATTCGCGTTGAACAAGAGGATCAGAAATGGGAATCGAAAGCCTCATCGGGTTAATCGGCGTGGGCATGATTGTCATCGCATTCGTGGCGGCTTACATACAACATAAACTCCAACGGAGAACAGCCGAAACAATCAGAAATGCGCGCGGTGACGATATTGCAAGGATTAGAGCTCTAGTTGATGCCCGGGACAGTGACAAAATTTCTGCTGCAAATTTTCATGAAGAGATTAATGTTATCCGGAAACGGCAATCTCAAAGCAAGCCGATTCCTCATCAGCGCTTACGTGAGAATGCGCCGATCTATAGCGAATCTTATAAGGCTAATCTTGAAGATACGGACAAACATAAGCGTACCAATGCACGGCCTACGCTCTCCAATCGAATGGCAGTGATAATTGCTATTGTCATTGTGATCGTCTATGTAATTCTTTCTGAAGGTTCTGGCGCGAACCAAGGCAACGAAGATACGGGTAGCGCTCGCGCCGTTGCCACAGCCACATTTATACCAACACGTCAGCCTTCGGCATCAGTTCGCAGAACTAAAGCACTCAGGGCGACAACCGCGCCAGTGGATTGGGACGCGCCTGAAACTGGCGTACTGTATGAATTCCAAAGCAAAGACTTCAGAGAGGACTCGGAGCCAGGATATCTGCCTGTCGCAGAACTTGGTTCGCTCTATTTGCCACCATCGGCTGTTCGTTACGAAATAACTCGACACTCTGACGGTCTTGCTGAAGTTCGCCTGCTTGATTTATCAGACGGATGCTTGCCTCACAGCGGAAAAGACATAGTGATTCTGCCTTATGGACCCGCCAATCCAACAATATACCTTCTGTCACAAGGTCAAGGCTGCAGATTCAACGCCGAGATAGAGTGGTTTGACTCAAGATGGTCGTTCTGGATTAGCAATGAATCAGCGGAGACGGCAGGCCGCGTAGAAGCGCGTAACTCTAATGCAACTGTTTCCACACGATCCAGTTCCAGCAATATCTTCTCAATCACACCAGCGGCGCCACAGTTTAACATCATTGTTGGAGGAGAAGTTAATCTTCGCCAAGGTCCTGGCACTCAATTCGCTATAGTAGGATCGATTCTGGGCGGCAATACCATAGAAGTGATAGGGACAACAATCGGTGAGAGCCTACAAGGTGACAGCCAATGGTATCAGGTCAGCTTTAGAGGCCGTGACGCATTTATTGCCAATGCGCTGACAGTCCGAGCAAATTGATAAACTGACTCTTGTTCGTAGCCCTACATCTGATTCCCGTACGCCTGACCCACCGCGCTCGCCTGCGAGCTGACCACGCGGATTAACTCCTCGTCGTGGTCGCGCACGAATTGGCGCAGCTCCGCCATATCCGTCACGCCGACATCGGCCAGCGCCCGCGCCGCATAGTGCTTGAAGGTATTGAGGTAGAAGACCATCGAATTGGCTTTCTCTTCGAAGAAACGATAACCGGCTTTGCCTTCGACATTGCGCGTTCGGCCACCGGGGCGCAGCCGCTTGCGCGCCAAAGCGGGGTTGGCGCTCTCGATGATCATAGTCGGCGCCGAGGCGCTGCCGTGATAGGGCATGCAGACCTTGCCGCTCTTGTGCTCGAAGTATATATCACCCTGCTCAATGACGCAGCGGGCGAGCTGCTGATTGTAGGAGATTAGGTCGACGCCCATCAGCAGCAGGTGACCCATCGAGGTGCCGATGCCGCCTTCAACCGCGATGGTGACGTGGTTGAAGCGCTCGTCAGTCGTGATGCTGTAGACCTCTTCCAGCGTGGTCACCGCCATACCGTTGGTCGCCGAGGTACACTGCCGTCCGCCGCCATGCCCGAAGAAAAGACCATCGGCGCGCACATCTGGCGCGATCAGCTTGAGGCACTGATTCTTGTCGCTGACTTGGCCGACGAACAACTCGATTTCATCGCCGAATTCGGCGCGGATAGCAGTCGCCACCTCAATCACGCGGGGATCGGAATTGATGGTGTAAATGCGAAACAGTCGCACGCCCGCCTCGTCATACAGATGACGCGCGTCCGCCACCTCGTCCGCCACATTGCTGCAGCCGATGGCGGCGCCGATATTGCGGGCGGCGCGCTGATAGTCGATTTCGGAGGGCAGCACGCGCCGGAGTACTTCCTTCGCAGCCTTAATGACCGCCGCTTGTCTCTCGATATAACCGGCGAAGATGCTGTTGCGATGCGTAAAGATGGGATGATGGCCGATGGCGGCCGTGGCCAGGACATCGCGCCAGCCGGATATAGCCGGCATGGAACCGAAGCCGAGCACACTGCGCGGATACTTGCCCACCCGGTTGAACAGGCCGCATTCGGCGCTGTGTGTCCGCGACACGTGCCGCTCCGATGACATCTTGCGATAACCCAGATCCTTCCAGGAGTAGGTGCTGGTGATGAAGGGGTTTTCATTCAATCCCAGTACCGTTTCTACTGTCTTCGAGTGTTTGTTGCTGCGCTGTGGAATCGAACCATCTTCAGCGATACGGTCGAGTGTCGCCAGCACATCAGTGCTTTGGTTGCTCTGGAAGAAATCGGCGCGTTGCGCCAGGCAGAGTGTGCGGCGCTCCGGTCCAAATTGCCAGACGATCGGCGTGCCATTCTTGTTCATGTGCAGCGTGCCGCGATCGACATCGGTCAGGATCAAGCCGATGCTGCTGCTGTCCGCCTTGGGCAAATATCGTGTGTAATAAATGTTCTCTTCGTATTCGATCGGCTGATAATTCGGCGCGGCGAAATCGCGATTCGGCGCATTGTCATCTTCCAGGGCTTCCAGCGAAAAGGCGAAATCGAGCGCTGCTCTATGGTTGAGCGCGCCGTAGTCCACCCGTTCGACTTCCTGCCGATAAGGCTCCGGGATCATGAAGACCGGCTGCCCCAATTTAAGAGGCTGATCGCTTAGCGCTTGCAGCGCCTTGCGCCGCATGGAATAGCGATCCTTGGCGGCGTCGCCCATTTCAGCGAAGGTCTGGTCCTGGCCTGCCGGCATGAACATGTCGTCCCAGCCAAAGCCATCGGTCCCGCGCAGGCTCGTCGCGATGCTGCCGGCGGTCGCGCCTTCGCGGATGTGTACCTCGCCTCCATCAAAGACGGCGATCAATACCTTCGCCAATGCCGCCCGATCACGTCCCTGTAGCCAACTCTCGACGATCATTCGCCGCATTTCGCTGTCTTCCGTGAAGTCCTTGATATAAGTGCCCGGTCGTCCGCCCAAGCCACGAAGCGCCAGCGATGTCTCCTCGACCAGAATTGGATTGTAATCGTTCGCCTTGTAAGCCTCGATCGCCTTGTGTTTGACAACTTTGTAAGCATCCAGGCTCTGGATTTCCTCGATATCGAGGCTCTTGCCGATGATCTCGAAATCAGGCAGGATGCGGCGGAATTCTTCCAGCTTGTTGCGGTTTGTCGTGGCGATCTCGAGGTAGTTGCCGACGGCGCTCCGCGACTTCAAGGCGTTGATGACCTTGGGTTCGGTCACATAGAGTGGTCTTGGCATTGTGGTCTGATCCGGGGTTGATTCGGACGTACAGGTGAATTATCGCAGAGGTGAGCGATTCGGGATAGTGGCGAGGCATGTCAGACGCCGCATCTGCACTAAACTGGAAACCGCAGGGGCGACCCATTGGGTCGCCCGCATTATTCAAGCGCAATTTTCGGACGATCCGAAATGTTAGCCGCTCGCCCGAGCCACAAAGTCCAGGCGCAAATTGACATCGTCGGTCACATTCGCCACTGACGGCACATCCGGAATCACCAAGCCAAAGTCTGCATACAGCAAATTCACCGAAGCGCTGCCTCTGACTTGCGTCTCGCTGTCCAGTGTCACAGTCGCGTTGAAAGTCACGCTGCGGGTAACGCCGACTGCGGTCAGATCGCCCGTGACATCAAAGGTAATCGTCTCGCCGACTGAGACCGACTCAGCCGAGAAGCCGCTGAGTTCGCGCGCTTCAAAGACGATGAACTCGTATTCGTCCCGCGCCGACTTGAGGATCTGGCTGCGCAGCGCCCGGTTGCGGAGGCTGCTATCGGTTTCCAGGGTGCGCGCATTGAGCAGAATGGTGCCGACGCTGGATGCGCTCGGATTCGCCAGGTTGACGCTGATATTGCCGCCGACTTCATTGGTCGTGCCGACAACAGTTGTACGCACGCCGCGCAGATCTTCTTGCAGCGTGAAACTGGCCGTGCTTTCTTCCGAAACGATACTGAATGCGATAGGTTCACTGTCGGCCACGCGCGCCTCTTCGATGGCTGCGATGCCTGTATCGACCGCTTTCGCCACCGCCGCGACCGCATCGGCCACAACAGTATCCGCCATCTCCGCGATGGCTGTCGCTACAATTTCCGCAGTGTTGCCCGCACTCGCCTCGCGTGTAGCCAGCGCGTCCTCGACCGTCAGGCTGGCTTCACCCGAGCCACCGGTGATCCAGATATAACCCAGGATGCCAGCCGCTGCGCCGCCCGCCAGCGCGATCAGCAGAAGAACCAGCACCAACAGATACGGTACGCCGCGCCCATTTGTAGTCGTCATATCGCTTCTATCTCCTGTTTTCGGAATTGATCGGTTCTTCAAGTCACTGAAACTGCCATCAGCGCGCACGCGCCGATAAATGCATTCTATCCGATTGTGCGCGGAAAATGCAGTTGCCGCTAATTCATCGCTAATGGGCGACTTCAACATTTATCCCAAAAATTAGCGCAAAATATCCCAATATCCCAAGTCGATTCGATGGATTTGGGATAAAGCTGGGAAATGGCGCAAACATTGGGAGAGCCTTGGGATATAGCAAGTCGAATGCCAGCTTCTCCTCAGCTTTCATTGGCGCGCCACAGATCTGTGTCTCGCTAAGTTGGACATCGGCGCGCTGCGCGACATTGATGGCGTGTCCGTTGCGTTATCGACACTTGTATTGACTGCCTGCTCACAAGAGGCAAGTTTCGCATTGAGCGACAGAGGGTGCTACAATTTCGCCTATCAATCCGAATTCGAAGCACAGCGACAGGCTTGGAGGTAGACATGTCTGTTTCGATCAAATGGTTAGGGCATTCGGCGTATTCATTGGATATTGATGGACACAAGGTTTTGATCGATCCCTTCGTCAGCGGCAATCCTGTTGCGAAGACCGCGGCGAAGGACCTGGATGCGGGAGTTATTCTCCTGACCCATGCCCACGGCGACCACGTCGGTGATTCGGTCGAGATCGCCAAGCGCACCGGCGCCTTGGTGGTATGCAATTTTGAAATGGGCGACTGGTATCTGGCGCACGGCGTTCAGAATGTTTTTCAGGGCAACCCGGGCGGGACGTTCAGCAACGATTGGATGAGCGCCAAATGGACCATCGCCTTCCACAGTTCGTCCTTCCCCGATGGCACTTACGGCGGGCAGCCCAACGGTTTCGTGATTCGCGGCGGAGGAGCGGTACTATACCATGCCGGCGATACCTGCTTATTCAGTGATATGCGCTTAATCGGCGATGAAGGGCTCGATCTGGCACTGATTCCCATCGGCGATTGTTTCACCATGGGCATTGATGATTCGATCAAAGCGATCAAACTGCTGAATCCCACGGTTGTCTCGCCGATGCACTACAACACTTTCCCGCCGATTGAGCAGGACGCTGCGGCTTGGGCGGAACGTGTGGCGAACGAGACGGCTGCCGAAGCGCAAGTCCTCGAGCCCGATGGCACAATCAGTCTTTAGCGCGCGCCTCTTCATCCGCCAGCCATAGATTACGGATATACTGCTCAATTTCCCGCTGCGTCTCGCTCGCATATTGGTATCCCAGCGCCGCTGCCAGTTCTTGCGAGAGGCGCCCAAACAATTCCAACTGGAGCAAGAGCCCGCGCCATAATTCAGCGGCGTCCCAGCCCGTCCAAATCTGCTTGATGGCGGCGGCCGTCGTCTCGTCCGTCCATTCCAGAATGCGCTTGCCGAGCAGCCAGGTGTTGACGTCTGTGCCGCCGATGGCGTGCGCCCGCCACTCGAGTATCTGCAGCAGATTCGCTTTCATCGTCCAATCACGGTGTTTCACAACCCAGAATTCGCGCCGGCGGATGAACTGCGCCACGTGAATCGCCTCGAACCAGAATTCGTTTATAGTCGCCTCGACCTCGTCGGCGCTCGGTGGGGCAGGCGCAGGAAAAATTCGCGGCGAAGGCGGCAGTTCACGGTATAGCCCGTCCTTGTCCAGCGCAACGATGTATCCCCGCTGATATTCAGCGCTTAGCTCACCGCGCTGGATAATTGCCCTGATGCTGCCGAAGTGGATGAACTGGAAATCGACCTTGATGCCGCCCTCAAACCACACCAGCCGATACGGCACATCATTGCCCAGGGGAAAGCGAATCCAGACCTCACCCAGCGTATCCAACCACGAATCATCAGAGGTGTAACGGTTGATGTCGGTTGTGATGATTTGGGCATCGAGATCGGAATACGCGTCGGTGGAGCCGTCGCCGCGCGCAAGCGAGCCTGTGATGACGACGGCCCTTATGGCTTTTTCCCGGCTCGCCCAGGCGATTATCTGGTCCAGGTAGGGATGAATTATCTCCAAGGTGCGCGATCTGCCATTGATGCCAATAAGGCGCGATTATGGCAAATCGGGCATCTCATCGCTATAAAGCCAGGCGTCAAACAATGCGTCGAGATCCTTGCCACTCACGCTTTCGGCGGCAGCGATAAAATCTTCGGTGGTGACGACCTTGCCGGCGTGGCGCGCATAGTATTCGCGCAAGATATCGAAGAAGACCTCGTCGCCCACGTCAGCCCGCAGGGCATGCAATGTCAGGGCGCCGCGGAAATATACAGCGGTTCCAAAGAGCTCAGTGACCGCGACGCTGCCGGGCGCTTCCAGCGACGGCGGCACCTGGGAGAGAAAGAGTTGCATCCCTCGCGCGCCGTAGCTGTTCTCCAGAAAGAGCGCGATGAAATAGGTCGCGAAGCCTTCGTTGAGCCAGGTATCCTGCCAGCGCGCCGGCGCGACGCTGTTGCCAAACCATTGATGCGCCAGCTCGTGCATGATGACAGTGGGATCGGGCGCGCCACTTCCGAACACCGACAGGCTCTGCGTTTCCAGGGCGGCCGGAAAGCCAGGCAAAATGACGGCGCCATATTCCTCAAAGGGGTAGGGACCAATCGTGTCGATCAGCCAGGTCATCATCTGCTGCGTGATGCCGAAACCGTTTATCACGCTGGCGTCCGTGCCGCGCGGGAAGTAATTTCGAATAGGTACGGGACCCGATTCATCGCGCATTTCCACAAAATCGCCAACCGCGACGATGGTCAGGTAACTCGCCATTGGGTCGTCCATTTCCCATACGAAGGTGCGGGTTGCGTCATCGTTTTCGATCACCTCCATCAGGACGCCATTGGCAGCGGCGGTGAGCGCCCCCGGTACAGTGATTCGAATCGTATACGTGGCTTTGTCGCTCGGATGATTGTTGCAAGGGTACCAGTTCATCGAGCCTGATGGCTGACTCACGGATCCGAAGAAGCCATCATCCCAAGCCTGCCATCCCAAATCGACGAACGGCACGGCGGGATCGCTAATCGGTTCGGGCACGCCTTCGTACTCGACAGTCACGGAAAAGGCTGCGCCACTGATGAGCGATTGGGCTGGCGTGATGATCAGTTCCCCATCGCTGCGTTCAAAGTCGGCGGTCGCCTCGTCGACGAAGACCGATTCAACTGTCAGCCCACTGAGATCGAGGTTGAAGCGCGACAGGTCCTGGGTGGCAATCGCCTCGATCTGCACGCGCGCGTCGATATGGTTCTGGTCCGGTGCAAAGACCAAGTCAATGTCGTAATGCTGCACATCGTAGCCACCGTTGCCCAAGTGCGGAAAGAGCGCATCGCCGACACCGGAACTCCCCGGCTGCTGCGCAAATGCGGTGGGAGCCAGCGCTATCAGGACAAGCATAATGAACAGACGCAACAGTGCTGGTACGCGGCGTCGAATTGACATGGCTTCCCTCCTCGGCAGGCATCTGCATTGACGCTGACCTTGACACGAGCTCAATGGTCACAACCAAGTTTATTGACTGTTTAGTACGCGTGTATTCTACATCATGTGTTTCAAACTGTAGCGGTCGATGTCATGAAAGCAAGCTGAGAATCTCAGGGATACATGCGCCCCCGTTGACGGGTCCTCATGTCGACTTCACGCGACTTATGTTAAAATAAAGGCATTGATCGTTCCTGGCATACGGAGACACGCTATTTGCAGTCAATAGAATTGGCACATCATATCGTCGATCTCGTGGAGGATCGCAAAGCGGAAGACATCCTGCTACTCGACCTCCGGCCTGATCAGATCATCGCGGACTTTTTTATCATCTGCAGCGGCGACAACGAACGCCACCTGCGCGCCCTTACCGAAACTGTCCGTCTGGACGTCAAACAGCAATATCAAAAGCTGCCCTTTACCAATGAGGGGAAGGCAGAAAACGGCTGGGTCGTCATGGACTACGGCGACGTCGTGGTGCATTTCTTTTCGCCGGACAAGCGCGATTATTATGCCTTGGAAGAACTCTGGGATGCCGCCTCGAAGGTGATGGTAAGAATACAGTAGCGCCCGCATTGGCTCGGAACCGCCCAATATAGAACAAAATCAGAGGTGTCAAATGGAACCGATATTCGCCGATGTGATCAAGCGGCTGGAAATCCTGCACGGGGAATACTTCCAGTACATGGACAGATTGACGACCGAAGAGTTGGATTGGTCGCCTGGCCCGGAGATGAACTCGCTCTGCGTGCTGGCGGTACACGTCACGGCGGCCGAACGCTTTTGGATCGGCGCGGTGGTCGATGATATCGCGCCGCGGGATCGTCCGGCCGAGTTTCGGGCTGCAGGTTATGAAGGTCCGGCGCTACAGGCGCGTTTCACCGCCAATGTGGCATTATATAAGGAAGCGCTTAAGTCACAGACTGCCAGCCGCTTGGACGAGGTGGTCGACGTGAGCCGCTATCGCGATTGGCCCCCGCAGCAATTCAGCCGTGGCTGGGCGCTTATGCAGGCTGTGGCACATACCGCCGAACATGTGGGGCATGCCGGCATGACCCGTCAATTGCTGGATCGGCGCTAGCTTAAGCGTTTTCAGCGAATTGCTTGAATGCTTCCATCGTTTTCCGCGTTTGTTTGCGGAAGGTGCCGCTCCCCATGAAGAATGACATAACGCGCATAAATCCGCTGAATTGAAACTCGGTATCGAGCACCCAACGGGTCGTTTCGCCCTCGTCGTAAAAGAAGTTGCGCACGATATTGTGTACGCCCGAGGCGTCGTAAGTGGCGGAGAATTCATCGGGCATATTGCGCGTAATGATCGTCTCGACCATCTCGACGCGCCGCCTGCCCATGTCATACAGCAGTCGGGTCATGGCGCCCGCCTGTCCTGGCTCCCCGCTGATCGGCTCGTGACTGACCAAGCCTTCTTGCCACTCCTTGAGATTTTCGAAGCTGTCAAAGAGCTCAATCACGCGTTCGCGCGGCAAGTTGATAATCGTTTCTATTTGGTACTGCATGCGAAGTCCCTCGCCTGTAATTGTGTTGGGATGGACACCCATTCTACCCGAATGAATTAGAATTGCGTGGGTGCATTCATACGGCTGCCGTGTCGGCAGGACTGAATTCAAGGGCAACGGCTTTTGTCCGGCGCAATAATCCGATCAGGCGAAAGGGCAGAAACTTCAAGCTGTATTTGGCGCTCATCTGCCGCGTCTGCCTGCTCACTTCTTCCCGTGTATCGAGGACGCGCCCGACCGCTTCAACCCATTCACCTTTGATCGCTCCGCTCGCATTGCAGCACGCCAGCCTGACGCGTGGATTCTGTCGGATGCGTTTGACCTTGCCACTGTTTGCCAATGTCCAGCAGAAGAGGCTTTCGCCTTCATGCGTGAGCCAAACCGGCGTTTGTACAGCCTGCCCATTTCGGCGATATGATTCGATTGAGATGTAGTTGGCGTTGGCGAGCGTGTGAAACTGACTCATCTGGATGGCGGTAGCGTGATTCAGGCTAGTCGCGTTCCCGCAGCAGATTCCAGCCTGATTGCAGCAGGAATACCGCGCCGAAGAGCGAACTCAGCGTTAGCACGATGCAGGCGCCGGAGGGGATATCGAGATAGTAGGAGGCGTAGAAGCCGACAATGCCGCTGATGATGCCCAGTAGACTGGCGATAACGATCATATGATGGATGCGCTTGACCAGCAGGCGCGCGGTGGCCGCCGGCGTGATTAGCAGCGCCAGCATCAGCGCGATGCCGACCGCCTGCATACTGGCGACGATCGTCACCGCCATCAGCACAAGCATCAGAATGTTTAATAGCTGCACCGGCAGCTTGAGACTGTGTGCCAGGCTCATATCAAAGCTGATGATGAGGAATTCTTTGAAGAGCAGCAGAATCACCAACAAGACAACCGCCGACATTGCCGCCATCGTGACCAGGTCATCCTGACTAATGCCATTGATGCTGCCGAAGAGAATATGCGTCAGATCGACGGCGTAGCTGGACTGGGTGCTGACGATGGCGATGCCCAGCGCAAACATGGTGACGAAGACGATGGCGATCGCGCTGTCTTCTTTGAGTTCCTGCTTACGTGTGAGCCAGGCGATGACGACAGCGGCCACGATGCCGGCTCCCAGACCGCCGACAAATAGATTGCTGTGCACGCTGCCGCCGCTGGCCGTATAAGACAGGGCGATGCCGGGCAAGATGGCATGTCCCAGGGCGTCACCGAAAAACGCCATGCCGCGAACCACGACGAAGCAGCCGACGACGGCATTGATGCCGCCGACGATGATCAGCGCCAGCATGCCACGCTGTATAAAGGTGTAACCGAGCGGTTCAGTCAAGAAGCTGCCGACATCCATCTTATTGCCTTCGCTCTTCGTCAGTACGAAAGAGCAGCAGGTCATCGTCATCGGGGAAGAAGGGCAATGCCGGTCCGAACGCTTCCTTCAGCCGCGGTCCACGCAGCGCCTCTTCCGGTACGCCATAGGCCAGAAGTCGCCCCTTCAAAATGAGAACCTTGTCAATGTGCAGGCCAGCGTTTTCCAGGTGGTGTGTCGCGAGGAGAATGGTGATGCCGTGGCGCGTAAGGATATCCAGCGCCTCAATAATCTCCTGTTCCGCGTGTTGGTCGACGCCGCTGAAGGGCTCGTCCATCAGCAGAACGCGCGTATCTTGCGCCAGCGCCCGAGCGATGAAGACGCGTCGCCGCTGCCCGCTGCTCAATTCACTGATTTGGCGCTTGGCGAGTTCGCCCAGGCTCAAATGCTCCAGCAGGTCGTAGACGATGTCACGATCAGCTTTGCCCGGCAAGCGAAACCAGCCGATATGACGGCTGCGTCCCATCATCACAACATCATAAACCGATACCGGAAACGTCCAGTCGATATCGCTCTGCTGTGGCACGTAGCCGACGTAGCTGTGGCTGTTATGGCAATCTACGCCGTGGATTGAGATATGACCCGTCGAAAACGGCAGCAAACCTACAATTGCCTTGAAGAGCGTGCTCTTGCCGGCGCCATTGGGACCGATCACCGCCACCCGCTCCCCGGCTTCAACGGTGAAACTTACGCCGGACAGCGCATGCCTGTTGCCGGGATAGCCGGTCGCCAGATTCTCGACGACCAGCGAGGGCTGGCTGAGGTCGAAGCCATTTCCCTTGCTCATGCGCAATCCATTCCGGACCAACTGTCCATCTTAGCCCCCGGATTAGACGTCTACGCTTAACGCATCGACGATCGTGCGAAAATTGTAGCGAATATAGTCGAGGTAGGTTGTTGCCGGACCATCAATGCTGAGCGTATCACTGTAGAGAATGACCAATTCCGCGCCCGTCTCGTCGGCGATCGTCTCCATCACGGTTTGGCTGATGGTCGTCTCGCCGAAGATGGCCGGGACATCGGCATCTTTGATGAGGTCGATCAAGGCGGCGATTTCGCGCGCGCTCGGCTCGACTGTAGTTGCGCCACCGGGAATGGCTGTGTTGATGACTTGAAAGTCGAAGGTGGTCGCCAGATAGCCCAGTGAGTCGTGATTCGTGACTAAAATGCGCTTTTCCAGCGGCAGCTCTGCCAGCAGCGGCAGGATGAATTCGGCTTCCAGCGCGAACAGATCCCCCATATATGAGGCGGCGCCGGCCGCGTAGGCATCGGCATTGTCCGGGTCGAGCGCGGACAGAGTATCGCGAAGCATCAGCGCCCAGAAAATGACGTTATGCGGATCCATCCATACATGTGGATCGCAGACGTCCGCTTCGTGAGCGTGTCCGTTAGCGTCATGACCGCCGCCGCAGTCGATATCTTCAAGCCGGCCCAATGTCGAAACGTGCAGATGATCTTCTTCTTCGCCGATGATCATCTGACGTTCGGCTGCGTGATCGTCGCAGCGGCTGCCGCTATCGTTGCCGCGTTCGCTGGCGTGATCGTCGTGCATGTCCGCCGTCGCGCCAAAGGGAATAATATCGATGCAAGCGGATACTTCCACAATCGGGACAGCACCGGCAGCGCCTTCAATTGCCTCGAGCAAGACTTCTTCTAAACGGGCGCCGTTGACGAAAACCACATCGGCAACTGACAGCGGCGTCAAATCGCGCGGGCTTGGTCGAAAACTGTGCGCATCGGCGCCGACGGGGATCAGTGTGGTGAGCTCAATTCGGTCGCCCGCGATATTATGTACGACATCGGCGAGAATACTGTGCGATGCAACGACTTTCAGCGCCTCTTCCTGTGCGACGGTAGAGACGCAGGGCAGCAGAAAGCCCGCGATGAGCAGGACGGGTAGCGCGATCTTGTGCCACATTAGTCGAAGGCTCCAGTTTCTTATTGATACAAAGTCTCATTATAACCAGAGTCTATCGCGAGTTCAAGGCCGGAAATGCCGACCGACGCGCCACGATTGCGGTACATACACGCAGGAGCGCGCTTTGCTTTTTACTGTTCATTGGGATTGTCTGCGGGTAAACTCGCCACCATGAGGAGATCACCGCCGGCCCCCGACGATACCCAGCCCGCAGCGCACCCGGTGCAAGCTGCTCCGCCTTATGTACCGGCAAGACGGAGGCGCGGGCGAATGAGGCGCGGAGGCTGGCTCTTGCTGGCGATTATCCTCATGACCTCCTGTACACTCGCACTGACTTTGGGTTTGTTCGTTCGCGCGCTTCCGCTGCGTAGCGGCATTGACGCCGGTGAGCTGAAAGACGTTGGCATCCAGTATGGCGGGGCGCTGCGGACGCTAGAGACGACTGCCGTGACGGTCGGCGAATTGCTGAACGAACAGCAGTTAGCGGTGCCGACGAATGCGCTGCTGTCGCCGGCGGCATCCGAGCGCCTGAGCGATGGCATGGTCGTCGTCGTCAAGTTGCCCGGTGAAGTAACCATTGTTGAAGACGGACGAGAGTACACTTTCGAAACCGTGCTGGATAATCCGCTGGCGATTCTGGAGAGCGCCGACATCGCGATAAGCGGCGCCGATAAAATCTGGATCAATGGCGCATTGGCAAACGTTCAGGCCCTGCCGCGTTGGACAATTCCCGCTCGACACATTCGCATTAGGCGGGCGGCGCAATTGACCATCATTGATGACGGGAAACAGAGCGCAATCGTGACAAATTCTGACACGATTGGCCAAGCGCTCTTCGACGCCGGTGTCACGCTCTATCTGTCCGATGAGGTGAGCCCACCCCTTGCTAGCGCTGTCAGCGGCGCGATGACAATCCGTATCAAGCGTGCGATGCCGATTCAGTTAATGGTCGACGGCGTGGTCATTGAGGCGCGTACCAACGCGGCAGTCGTGGCGGATGCGCTGGTCAAGTTGAATGCGCCGCTTTTTGGTCTGGATTATGTCATTCCGCCTGAGGATGCCGCCGTCAGCGAAGGCATGACAATTGAAATCGTTCGCGTTACCGAGGAGATCGTATCGGAAAGTGAAACCATCACGCATGAGCGGCGTCTGCAGCCGGACGCGGACATCGCGCTGGATCAAAGCGCCGTGATTCAGCCGGGACAGGATGGCCGACGCGAGACTCGATACCGCGTGCGCTATGAAAATGGCGCTGAAGTCAGCCGCGTCCTCAGCGAGACGCTTGATGTCGAGGCGCCGGTCCCTGAGATCACCGCCTATGGCACGAAGGTTGTCGCGCAAGGCACGGTGAATACGCCACAAGGATCGCGGTCGTATTGGCGCAAGCTCTGCGTCGTCGCCACGTACTACACGCCGCCACCCAATATTACGGCGACGGGAGGCGAAATCTACCGGGGTGTGGTCGCCGCAAAACGCCGCTTTATTCCTCTGTATACACAGGTTTATGTGCCGGGATACGGCGAGGGAACAATATTGGATACAGGCGCCGGACCGTCCAGCACAGATTACTGGATCGACCTCGGTTTCAGCAGCGCGGCAAAAGCCGGGCAAGCGAATGCTGCGACTCGATACACCTGGGTCTACTTGTTGTGGCCGCCTCCGGCAGATATCATCTATCGGCTCCCGCCCTGGTCGCCTGCCAGAAAGCCGCTGGGCAATTGCGCCTAATTCTCCGCCTCCAACTCAGCCAGTGCCTGCGCCTGTGTTTTGACCGGGATGTAAGCAGTTTGCCACCAATCGGGGAAGGCTTTGCGTGGCAAGCCAAGATAATCGTCGAGAATACGCCGGATCATCGGCGCCACCACCTCCGAGCCTTCCCGTGAGTGCGCCATCACACCGGCGAATGCGATTTCCGGGTCTTCCGCCGGCCAATAGGCGACGAACCAGGCGTGTGGATTGCCGAGGGTTTCCGCCGTGCCGGTCTTGCCGCAAACTCTAAAGTCCGCGCCGCGAAAGACGCGCTCAGCTGTTCCCAGGTCGCGCACGGTTGTGACGAAACACATCCCTGCGCGCACGATATCAAGCGCCTCCGGATCCAGATCCAGTTCCGCGACGACGGTTGGCACATGCTCCACCTGATAACCTGCTTCGCCGGGCCTGCCAATATGGCTAACGATATAAGGCTGCCAGAGCGTTCCGCCGTTCGCGATGAGGGCAGTCAACTGCGCCATCTGCATGACGGTGACGGTGACGTTGCCCTGACCGATCGCATTGTTGATGGCGGCGGCCGGTTCACTGGGAAAAGCCACGTCGCCGGCGGCTTCAATGCCAAGTCCGCGTATGCCGGCCGGTTGGCCAAACCCAAGCAATCTGGCGTAGCCGGATTGCATGTCAGGGCGGACGTCGTACATCAGCGCGCCCATCTGATAGAAGAAGGGATTGCAGGAAGCGGCCAGCGCCTGCGCCATTGTGACATCACCTGTCGGCGGCGGAGGCCCCGGTTCCAGCAGGCGCCAATCCGTGCGCCGCGGCTCCGAGTCGCCGAATGCGTCCCCATACCAGAAATAGCCGCACTCGAATATCCGGTCTCGCGTCCAGATGCCTTCCGATGCCGCCGCCAGCAATGTCACGATTTTGTAGACGGAGCCCGGTGTGTACTGCAGGGCAAGCGCCTTGTTGACAAATGGATTGCGAAAATCGCCGTTTAGCCGCTCCACCGCCCGCGCCACATTGTATTCCGTGTCGGGGTTGAAAATATGAGGGTCGAAACTGGGATAACTCGCCAGCGCAAGAATCTCTCCGCTATTCACATCCATAGCGACGATCGCGCCACCGCCTGTGATCCCGCCCCAATCAGGGACGGCATAACTAACCGCGTCGGCCATTGCCTGCGCCGTGATCTCTTGCAGGTTACGGTTGATCGTGAGTGTGACCGGGTGGGGCGGTTCTCCCGCTGCGCCGGCTATTTCGCGGATGATGGTATTGCCGCCTTCCACGATGCGTGCAAAGCGCTGGGGCCGCCCCGCTAACTCTGCCTGATACGAGAGCTCGATGCCGGCTCTGCCGATCAGGTCGCCGGCGGCATAGCCCAGGGCTTCCCATCGTTCCAGTTGGTCGGCGAGAACGGTCCCGACATAACCGACGATGTGTGTGGCAATGCCGTGTCCATAATAGCTGCGCGAATTGTACTGCCTTACCTTGCTGAAAAGTCCATCCGTGCGGAAGATGGCGCAGTCCAGTTCCAGCGCCTCGCGATATCGGTTGTAGCGCGCGCTGTCGATCTCGGCGATCTGGAAACGCGTCTCACTGAGGTAATCGGCAAAGATCGTCCGCAGTGTACTGATTTGCTGGCGGGTCAACTCGGCAAGCGTGCCCAGACAAGCTTCGACATCAGGCATGTCCTGCTTGACGGCGTAGAGGCTGTATACCTGACTGTCTTGCTCGGCGAGAAGTCGGCCATCGCGGTCGTAAATGTTGGCGCGCGGCGGGAAATCTGCCCGCGGGACCAGGCGCGCCCGCGCGGACATGCTCTTAATAATATCCATGGAGGACCAGGCGATCTTCCAGCCGCCTTCCTCGACCAATCGCATCACACGGTCTTCGTCCGCGATTGACCCAAAGGTCGGAGACTCGATGTGGATGTCGTAGTTCAAAATCGCCGTCGTGCCTTGATAATTCGTGCTGTTGAGCTGATAGTCCACTCCGCCGAAGCGGATAACGCTGTGCGCTGCGGTATACTTTTCGATGAAGTTTCGCTGCGGATGGAGTTCACGGCTGCGGTTGGCCACCAGCTCATACATGGCTTCGAAATCCTCGTTTCGCCAGGCGCTGATGAACTGATCCAATACCTCGGCCGGTTCTGCGCTGGTGCTTTGGCCTGCTGGGATGGGCGTGTCGGGAACCGCGGGTGAGACATCTTGCAGCAGGATTGAATCACAGGCGCTAAGCATTAGCAGAGCGCCCAGCAAGAGCGAAACCAGTGATCTGGCTCGCCAAGACTGTCGTATCCGGGCAGATGCGCTCATGGTCGTGTCGCGGCTAACTGGCGTCCGCGCATATTCGATCGATGATTGCATTATGCCCTTGGGCGCTGCGAATGGCAATTGAGGCGCTCGTCTTCGCAAGGGGAACGCCCGGCAGAATGAGCCGTGGGGTTGCAGCTGGCGCGGTTGTCCAGTCAATATGAGGATTGAGATGTCGAGTAAAAGTGAATCAGCGACGGACCATGAGTCAATACGGGGAGAAATCGTAGGGCAAGCGGCGCGACTCTTCCGCGCGCACGGCTATGCGGCTACCAATCTGGAGGATATCGCCGTGGCGGCGGGCGTATCCCTGGAAGAGTGCAGGCGCCATTTTCCAAACCGAGTCGCTATCTCCTGGGCGATCTATGCTGGTCACGTCGACAAGCAGGTCGCCTTCGCTGAAGCGCAACCGGCGGGCCAATTGGCGGATCGCTATCACAAGGTCTTGCAGCATGCCATCGATCGGTTGTCAGCTGACCGGGGCGCTCTGACCATGCTTTTTGCCGCGGCAATGGCGGAGGACGCCGATCTTGACGTCATGAGTGGAGCGCTTGCCCAGCGCCAGGCCTCGGCCTATCATCTCCTGGTGCTGGAATCTGACGATGCGCTTCGCGATACCAAGGCGCTGGAGTTGGGCATCGCCTTGTACACGATGCACATGCTGGTGGTCCTGTATTGGCTGTACGATTGTTCGCCCGGTCAGGCATCGACGCAGAAGCTGTTGCGGTTTGTGCACGAATTGTTCAAGTTGTTGCGGCCAATGTTCTTTATGCCCATGATCCCGCAGGGGATCGCGAAGCTGGCGGGAATCGTCATGCCGCAAATGGTCGGCCGGTCAATAAGCGCCGCTGCGCAAGAAAACACGTGGGACGGTCAGCAACAAGATCTCGATGTCCATGGCGATTGACCAGTTGTCGATGTAGTACATATCCATCTCGCACATCTCGTCAAAGGGGATATTGCTGCGTCCCCGTACCTGCCACCAACCGGTGATACCGGGTGTGATCTGCAAACGACGGGTGTGGTGAGGCTCGTACAATTCCACTTCGCCAGGCGTTGGCGGTCGCGGACCGACCAGGCTCATTTCGCTGCGAAATACGTTAATCAGATTCGGTAATTCATCGAGGCTGGTACGGCGCAGGAAGCTACCGACGCGGGTGATGCGGGGGTCGTCAACGAACTTGGGATGGCGCGGATCTTCGCCGGATTCGCGCAGCATCGCTTCCTGTAGCTCTTCCGCTCCTTCGACCATGCTGCGGAATTTCACCATTTCAAAATTGTGGCCATCTTTGCCGACGCGCACTTGCCGGAAAAGCACCGGTCCCTCGCCTTCGAGCCACAGCGCCAGCGCCACCAGCAGGCTGATCGGCATCCATATTGGTAAGCCAACGATCACCAGCACCATATCCAGCGCGCGCTTCAGCAATTGATTGGCGCGGCCAAATGAGCGATAGGCGCCGATGCCGAGTAAAGGAATGCCATCCAGGTTCTCGACCTGCACCTGACGAATGTTTAGCTGCATGATTTCCGGCACGATGCGCAGGTCGGCGCCGGACACGCGGCAGACTTCCGTCAGTTCCTGGATGCGGTCGTAATGTTTCCAGCGGAAGGTGATGATGACGGTGTCAATGTAATGTGAGCGGATAACTTCGTCGAGCGCTGCCGTTCCGCCCAAGGCTTCGACGCGTCCCATGCTGACGGCGCTTTTTTCCTCGTCATCATCGAGAAAGCCGACGGGATGGTAACCCAGCTCCGGGCGCGCCAGCATGATGCCGAGCAGCGACCGACCGACATCGGCCATGCCGATAATCAGCACTCGCCGAATCCCGATGCCGTGATTGCGCAGATAAGCCAGCACCCAGCGACGCACCAGCCGGACAATCGCGCCTGACAGCAGCGTCAGCGCGGCGACATAGACCAACATCAAACGGCTTGTCACCAAGGGCTGCAGAATGAAGAACATCGCCAGGATAATGACGATGGAAACCGCCACGCCGCTCGCGATCAGGTAGACTTCTTCTAGCCAGGCGCGACCGACAATATTGCGATACAGGTTGCTGCGCTGGTAATTGAGCCAGATGAGTACGGCGTAAACGGCGGCAAAGGGGATATAGGGCACGAAACCACGTCCGAGCGGATCGAATGCGGGACGAATGATCTGCAATTCGTAACGCAAGACATAGGCAAGGCCGAAGACCAAAAAGGCGACCGCCGCATCAATGGCCGGGAGCAGCCAGCGCGGTTCAACAGTGGGGCGTTCCGATAGCGAAAGATGCGAATTCATTGCTGGTCGCGACCGACACTCAGCTTGCTATACTTGGTTTGAAGGTGCAGGGGCACATCACTAGGGTTCAACGCGGGTCACCTGTTCGCCCTCGCTTAGCGGAACTTCGCGCTCGGCCAGCGCCCTGCGATAACTGGCGAGCGTCAACTCGGCGGTTCGCGCCCAACTAAAGAGGCTCGCACGTTCCAGGCCACTTGCTCGAGCCGAGATAAGCCATTCAGCGTTAGCTTTCAGCTCAATCAAGGCGCTGGCCCAGTGCCCGTGTTCATCCGGCGGTAGGCACTTGCCCGCCGTTCCCACAACTTCCGGCAAGGATGAGGCGTTTGATGTGACCACCGGTACGCCGCAAGCCATTGCTTCCAGCACCGGCAATCCGAAGCCTTCAAACACCGACGGGTAGAGAAAGGCTTCCGCACAATTGTACCAAAATGGCAGGTCAGCGGTAGGGATGAATCCCACATGCTTAACGCTGTCACGCAACCCCAGGCGCTCGATGGCTGCCAGAACTGCTCGTCCACGCCAGCCGATGCCACCGCCGAGAATGAGCGGCAGGCGCTCTGAGGGCGCGACTTGACTGTAGGCGCGCAGCAGCATGAGCAGGTTCTTCCGCGGCTCCAGCGTCCCAACGTAGAGCCAGAAGCGCTCCGGCAGCTTCTGTTTGCGGCGGAAGTGATCGATGGCGGCCGGCTGCAGCGGACGGAATGCCGCTCTGTCGTAACCCAGTGGGGTCACATCGATCTTGTCGCCGGGCACGCCCAGCAGAGCGGTCAAGTCATCGGCGGTGTTTTGGCTTATCGCCAGTACACGCCGCGCTCGTTCGCAGGTCAAGGCTGTCATGCTGCGCAGATAAAGTCGGCGCGGCACGCTAAGCCGCTCGGGATAGCGCATAAAACTCAGATCATACACAGTGACGACCATCGGCGCCGTCAAGAAAAGCGGGCCGACAAATGCCAAGGCATGATAGAGGTCAAACCGGTGCAGCTGCATCGGTTGCGCGATTTGTTCCCAAAAGATGCGACTCCAGGGAGATTCAGTATTGAAGGGCGCGCGCGCCGTGCTGACGCCGGGGAAGGTCGTCGAATTGGAGGCGCCGACCATCGCCTCGAATTGCCAGCTGGCCGGGGCATGACTAGGTAACTGACGGAGCAGATTGTTGATGTAACCGTGAATCCCGGCCGAGCGATAGCCCTCGCCCTCCGAAAGAAGATGCGCGTTGAGTCCAACCCTCATAGGCACGAGTATAGCATACATGGTCTTATCGCTACGTTTGCGCGGGCCAGCGGGGGAGGCAGCATTATGCCTGGTTTCGCGCATTGCCACCTGCACAGAGTCGGCGCAGCCGTTTACAATATCGTATGGTGTCGAAGGATTATCGCGTCATGGGATCAGACAAGCCAATCGTCATCGCAACATTCTACCGATTCGTGTCGTTGCCCGATTACCGCGATCTGCAGCAGCCGCTGCTGCGTGTTTGCCGCGCTGCTGAGGTACGCGGCACGATCCTGTTGGCTGCGGAGGGCATCAACGCCACCATTGCCGGTGAACGTGCTGGTGTGGAATGGGTCCTGGCGTTCCTGCGCGCCGACTCGCGTTTCACCAACCTCACGACGAAAGAATCGTTACACGACGCCGTTCCATTTCAGCGCATGAAGGTACGGCTCAAGCGCGAGATTGTGGCGTTGAAAGTGCCCGATGTCTATCCCAACACGCGCGCAGGCATGCATGTTGAGCCGGAAGCCTGGAACGAATTGATCGCACAGGAAGATGTCATTCTGATCGATGCGCGAAACGATTACGAGGTGCGAATGGGCAGCTTTCCCAAGGCACTGAATCCTGAGACCGAATCCTTCCACGAATTGCCGCGTTTCCTCGCCGACAACCTGGATCCCCAGCAGAATAAACGCGTTGCGATGTTTTGCACCGGGGGCATCCGCTGCGAAAAGGCAACGGCGCTCTTATTACAGCAAGGTTATGACGAGGTTTACCAACTGCATGGCGGCATTCTGCGTTATCTGGAGCGGATTGTGCCGACGGAGTCTCTTTGGCAAGGCGAGTGCTTCGTATTTGATGAGCGCGTATCGCTGGACCACGATCTGCAGAAGGGCAGCATCACGATCTGCGATGACTGCAAAGCCGTGGTCGAAGCAAGGCGCGATGTCTGTCCTCGATGCGGTTCAGCGAATTTCCTCTGAAACCGGCAGACGCGCTGCCGATTTACCGCTGCTAAGCCGCCCATGCGGCGATGTTCAATGTTTGGGTTTGCCGCTTGACCAGGGCTTGCAAGTGGCTGCAACGTTGTTCGTGTCGGCTGCGATGTGGTCCGCGATGCTTGCAAGCCATGGTCAAAACGACGGGCGAGGAAGGTCTGCGATGTGGATCAGCGATATTCCTCTAAGGTTGACCGCGGGCCGCCACATGCTGCGATGCGAGAGGCGGTGCCGGCGAAACCGCGGTCAGTAGAAATGAATGAGGAAGGGCGGCGATGTTGATCTGCGATGTTCCTCAGTGCTCGACCATGGTTCACAAGTGGCTGTGATGTGATGCGCGATGCTTGCAAAACCGTGGTCACGGTGATAAACGAGGAAGGTCTGCAACGTAGATTACCAGCTTTCCTCATTAAGCCTTTCCGGCGCTCGCCGCTCGGACGAGATGCGCGAGGAAGAGGCAGTGGTTGACGAAATCGGATTACGCCCCCGACTGGACGGCGAGAGCCGGTACAACGAACAGTAGAATCATCAAAACGCTTATTGCGATCAGCAGTGATAGTTTTGCCATGGTGGAATCGCCTTTGCATCGTCAATATGTCCGTCAATGTGTATGGTGTGCAGGCATCTTGCTTGCAGGTCTGCGATGTTTCAACTCTCACTAATACGATGTTCGCAATATGTTGCACTGTGATCAACGTTAGTTGCAATGTTAGACAGCTACGTTGTCGAGAGTGAAATGCTGTTAATGTTCGCCGCAAGATGCCTTACTACCTACTTTGTAGCACATAGTGACCATGAAGTAAAGAAATTTCCAGTATGAAATGACCAACCCGAAATATCGCTCCGGCCAGAAATAGCATGCAACAGGATTGCAGAGAAAGCAACAGTATTCCGCATTTACGCGCCGAGTAAGCGATCGCCGAGTCAGCAATTATTGTTAAATGTCATAAGTACTATTTAGGTTTGAGATTGATGAATCGGGACGCAGACAGACCTCTGGGAGTCCATTCTTGGGGTCAATGCGGGGTATTTCGCCTTGCAGCGATTCGGCTGCAAGGAAGCGGCGATGAGCGAAATGCGTGATGAGATCGGGAGTCTGTCGACAGCGCGAGCAGGATGGAAAGCTGAAGAGTATTGATCCAGTTCCTTATTGTGAGAATAGGAGGGGTATTTCCTGTCTCTACATCTGAATTAAGCCGTCGTATAATGGTGGACGTAGTGAACGGTTAGGGTCGAGTGTGAATGCATATTGGGATCATTTCGGACATACACGCAGATTATGCCACGCTAGAGGATGTACTCGATCGATTCGACAGGCGCCATAATGTAGACCAGATTCTATGCGCCGGGGACTTGGTCGGGCGCGGGCCCCATCCAGATCGTGTAATCGATCTGATTCGCGCCCACAGCATCCCCGTCGCCCGCGGGAATCACGACGAATGGGTCTACGGTCTGCGCCAGGAAAACCTTCGGTATCTGCGTGGATTGCCACTGAATTGGCAGGGTGAGCTTGCCGGTGTGAAGATGTACATGTGTCACGGCAAGCCCGGCAACAACATGTGGGGCATGTACAAAGATCACCTGTCCAAGACCTATCTAAAGATGGTGCTTCAGTCGTTGAGAGCTGATGTACTCGTTACCGGGCACACGCATTTGCCCTTGTATATCAAGACGGAATGGGGCTGCCTGGTTAACCCAGGCTCCTTGTACACTTTCAAGTGCGCCCGCGCCACTTCCCATACTTACGGTGTGCTTTCCATACCCGACTTTAGTTTCCGCGTCTATGATGCGAATGCCGGCTGCGGGGAGCCGCCCATTGGAATCTTTTAGGTAGTCTCCGTCCGCCGACGCACGACAGGGGTGCAGGTTCGGCGCTTACGGGATGAGTTAGGGGAACGGAAACGAGGGAAACTCAATGAAAGCGCTGCGACCGCCGGCAGTTCCGTTAGTCGTTAACGATCCCTACATGAGCGTCTGGTCGATGGCTGACCATCTCACTGATGACGACACCCGTCATTGGACCGGACAGCCTCATCCTCTCTGTGGCCTGATCCGGATCGACGGTGAAACCTGGCGCTTCGCCGGCGGCGCGCTGACTTACATCGGGCTAGAGTTACCCGCGATGCGACAGACCACCTTGACCGTCCTGCCAACGCGCACGCTTTATACGATGGAAGGGGGCGGAATCCGTCTCAATCTGACATTCTTGACGGCGGCCACCCCACATGACCTGGAATTACTTGCGCGTCCACTGACGACTGTAGAGATGCAGGTGCAAGCGACCGACGGTCAAAAGCATGCCGTCGAAATCTACCTTGATGTGTCCGGGCATTGGGTAGTGGATACGCTTGCACAGAAAGTGATTTGGGGCCGTCATCGGCTACAGGATAACGACCTGCTTTGGATGGGTTCCCTGGAACAGGCGATGCTGGCGAAGTCGGGCGATGACCTGCGTATTGACTGGGGTTATCTATATATGGCTTCAATTCAAGCGGCGACGGGCGCTTTGGGCGGCAGCACATTGCTCCGCAATCAGTTTGCGGCGACGGGTCGTCTGCCTGATCGCGACGATTCGGAAATGCCGCGGCCGATCGACAGTCGTCCGCCGCATCCCGCGATGGCCTGGGCATACTCAACTACGGTTGACGAGCATCCGGCTAGCTGGCAGGTCATGCTCGCTTATGATGATGGTTTTTCGGTCGAATACATGCATCGCAAGCTGCGCCCCTATTGGCGCCGGCATGGTATGGGCGTGGCGGACATGATCGCGCTTTCAATGGAGCAGCTGCCCGCGATCAAGGCAGCTTGCGTTGCCTATGATGAAGAGCTAATGGCGGATCTGCGCTCGGTCGGCGGCGAGGATTATGCGCAACTGGCGGCGCTGGCTTTCCGGCAATGCCTGGGCGCGCACAAGCTGGTTGCCGATCTCGATGGCAGGCCGCTTTTCTTTTCCAAAGAAAACTTCAGCAACGGCTGCATGGGAACGGTCGATGTCAGCTATCCCAGCAGTCCGCTGTTCTTGCTGCTTAATCCCGATCTGCTCGAAGCGATGTTGCGCCCGATTCTCGATTATGCTGAGTCGCCACGCTGGCAATTCGAATTTGCCCCACACGATGTCGGGCGCTATCCGCTGGCGAACGGTCAGGTCTACGGCGGCGGGGAAACATCCGAATTCAAGCAGATGCCGGTTGAAGAATGTGGCAACATGTTAATCATGGCGACGGCCCTTTGCAAAACCCGAGGCGACAGCGGTCTGGCTCGGCGTTATTGGGGAACACTGACGAAATGGGCAATGTATCTGTTGGACAACGGGCTTGATCCGGCAAATCAACTTTGTACCGATGACTTCGCCGGCCACTTGGCGCATAACGTCAACCTGTCAATCAAAGCACTGGTTGGCATCGCCGGTTACGCCTGGCTCTGCGAGCAGCTTGATTTGCCTGGGGACGCCCGCCAGATTCGCTCCCGTGTTGAGGCGATGGTGCGGGATTGGCAGCGCATGGTGGACGATGGCGACCACTACCGCCTGACCTTCGACCGTCCCGGGAGCTGGAGTTGCAAATACAACCTGGTTTGGGATAGCTTGCTGGATTTGGATTTGTTCCCGGCCGAGGTGCGCGAGAAGGAGATTGCCTATTACAAGACGAAGCAGGAGCGTTATGGCTTGCCACTGGATATGCGCAGCAGCTATGCCAAGTTGGACTGGATCGTATGGGTGGCGAGTCTGGCGGATTTGCAGGAAGACTTCGAGTCTTTTATCGCGCCGCTTTACGCTTGGCTGAACGAGAGTGAAAGCCGCGTGCCTCTGACCGACTGGTTTTATACCGACAGCGGTTTGCAAGTGAACATGCAGGCACGCTCAGTCGTGGGTGGAGTCTACATTAAGATGCTGTATACTAAGGCGATTCATGAGAAATGGTTAAGTCGAGACTCCATTATCGTTTGAGATTTTGCCTCAACAGTCGGTCGCAAATATAGAAGGGAATCCCGTGAGACTCATCCTATTAGCGGCGCTTGCCTTGCCTTTGCTGTCCGGCTGCGCCTCACAAGCCACCTTTGGTGATGCAATCACTCAAGGAGAGCCTACCGCCATTCCGACACCGGTCGTGCCGAGCAAACCGGTTTACCAGGTCGAGCGCGGAAAGATCGCCTACGAACGCCGTTTCTTCGGGCGAATCGCGCCGGTGGTCACCGAAGAATTCGGCTTCGAGATTGATGGGCGTGTATTGGAAACCTACGTCGATGCCGGCGCAGATGTTGGGGCCGGTGATGTCCTGGCGCTGCTTAACACCGCCGCGCTGGAAATTCAGTTGCTGGCGGCGGACGAAGAATTGGCCATCGCCACCTCGATCTTGGAGAGCGCCGGCGCCAAAGTGCGCTTCGACAGCCGCCGCGCCGTGCTCAATCTCGAGATGGCGCAGTTGCGGCTGGATCACGCGAATACCAACGCGTCTGATTCGCCGACCAAAGACGATGCACTGACTATCAGCCTGCTGATCATCCAGCGAGATTTGGCGCAGGTAGCGATCGACGAGTTAACCGATGGCGTCGATCCGCAGTTGCGCTTTGATGTGACGCGGGCGCAGAAGCGCGTCGATGAGATCAGTGAGACAATTTCAAAAGCATCCATGATCGCGCCGATGAGCGGACGCCTGGTCTATTTTGCGCCCGATCCCGGCGAGCCTGTTCTTTCATTTGAGCCGATCGCGGTGGTGGCGGATCTGTCCGTTCTGGAAGTCACGGATGAGATGGACGCCGATGACTTGACCGAACTGGCGGAGGGCATGCCGCTGACCATACAGCGCGCTGCTTTGCCCGGTAATGTCTATAGCGGCGCCATTGCCAGCTTGCCTGCGCCTTATGGCTTGTCGACCGATGGCTTCGTGCATGTCTCTTTTGACGAGCAGCCGCTCGCCGATGAGTTCAAGGTCGGCGACCGCATGTCCTTTAGCGTGCTTATTGAAGAGCGCGATAATGTGCTTTGGCTGCCGGTATCGGCGATCCGCCAATTCAGCGGCCGAAACTTTATTGTCGTGCAAAACGAAGGTGTACAGCAGCGTGTGGACGTCCGTCTGGGCCTGGAAGGCGACGGGCGTGTAGAGGTTCTGGAAGGCGCGGAAGAGAGTCAGACGGTCATCGGTCCATGATGCGCGCCTACCTGCGAACCCGCGCGATCTTCGTCGTCGCCGTCAAGCGCCTGCTGGCACAGCCCCTCCTCTCCCTGGCAACCATCACCGGCTTGACCGTCGCCGTCGCCCTCGTGCTCACCATCCCGATCTATTCCGAATCGGTCGCCTTCCGCGTGCTCACCGAGCGCCTCACCGAAGGACCTGACCGCACCAACCGCCCGCCATTCTCCTTCCTCTTCAGCTACATCGGCTCCTGGAACCAACCGGTCAACTGGGAAGCGATCGGCGGCCTGGACGATTACCTGCGGCAGAAAGGCGGCAGCGAACTCGGCCTGAACACCACCCGCATCGTTCGCCATCTGGAGACGCAGAACTTCCGCCTCTACCCGGCCAACGAAACCAACTACCGCAATGAAAACCGCTCGCTTGATTACGTCAGCTTCGGCGCGACCGAAAATATCGACGCGCAGGTCGAAGTGGTCGAGGGCAGCTATCCCGCGCCAGCCGAAGCATCGCCCGATAGCGTCGTCGAAGTGCTGATCCACCAAGCCTTCGCCTCTGAGTTCGGCATCCAGACGGGCGAAACCTACACCGGCTTCAATTGGCGGCTCGAGCCGGACGATCCCATGCAGATCACCACCATCCGCATCGCCGGCGTCTGGCGCCCGCGCGACGAAGATTCGGAATTCTGGTTCTATCGCCCGAATGTCTTTAAGGACATCCTGCTGATTAGCGCGGAGACCTTCGAAAACCGCCTGGCGCCCTTTACCGAATCCGAGATCAACCTGGCTGTCTGGTACCTGGTCTGCGACGGCGAAGGCGTCAATACCAGCCGCGTCGACGAGCTGATCCGCCGCCACAATGACACCGAGAAAATCGCCGATCAATACCTGCCCGGCACCTATATCCAAGCCTCGCCGATCGAGGAGCTGCGCCCCTACCAGCGCATCGTCATCGTGCTGACCCTGACGCTGACCGTCTTCAGCATCCCCATCGTCGCCCTGCTGATCGTCTTTCTCATCATGCTGGTCGGCTTGGTCGTGGATGGCCAGCGCAACGAGACGGCAGTCATGCGCAGCCGCGGCGTCTCACCCTTCCAGGTGGTCGGCTTGACCACGGTCGAGGGCTTTATCATGGGTGTCATCGCCCTGGTCGTCGGCGGCTTGCTCGCCATTGCCTTCACCCAGCTCATCGGCACCACGCGCAGCTTCATGGATTTCCGCTTGGGGCATCATTTCATCGTATCCGTGCCGCCGACCATCGGCTCGACCATCGCCTTGGCCATCGTCTTCACCATTCTCATCCGCGTCGCGCCCACCATAGGCGCCGCCCGCCACACCATCATCAGCTACAAAATGGACCAATCGCGCTTGCTGCGCCGCCCCTGGTGGCAGCGGCTCGGCATCGACATCCTCCTGCTCGCGCTGATCGGCTACTTCTATTATTCGGTCTGGCAGCAGGGCGGGCTTATCGAGGTGGAAGGCGGCCTGCGCAACATCGAAGACGCCTACAATCAGCCTTTTGTGTTCCTGCTGCCGCCGCTGACAATCTTCGCCTTGACCTTGTTCATCCTGCGCTTCCTGCCGCTGATTCTGCGCGGCTTGGCTTGGCTGATCCAGTGGAGCAACAGCGTCGGCCTGCTGATCGTGACGCGGCAGCTGGAGCGTTCGCCCGGCGCCTACTATCTGCCGCTGATTCTGCTGGTCTGCACCATCAGCCTGGGCATCTACACCGCTTCGTTCGCCCGCACCATCGACCGCTATCTTTACGAACAGCAGTATTATCGCGTCTCGGCCGATATGTCCGTGCGCGTTTTCAGTCAAGAACCTGGCAGCATCCCCGGCGGCGGAGGCAGCGAAGCGCCGCCCGCCTACATGCACATCTCTGAATTCAATGCGATGCCGCAGGTCATTCGCGCCACTCGCATCGGCGAATACAGCGCGAAAGCCCGCTTGACCTCCGGCAGCGTCGACGGGCGTTTTGTCGGCGTCGACCGCGCTGACTTGGGTCCGGTGATCTTCTGGCGCGCCGATTTTGCCCCGATCCGCCTCGGCTACTTGACCAACGCCTTGGCGCTGCAGCCGGATTCGGTGCTGGTCTCGCGCGAGTTTCTGGAGCGGCGGGGGCTGGATATCGGCGATCTGCTGGAACTGGATGTCCGCAGCGCCGGTGATGTCTACAAGATCAATCTGCAGATCGTCGGCGTGCTCAATTATTTCCCGCGCTGGTACCCGGAAAAGGACGGCGCGCTCTTCGTCGGCAATCTCGATTATCTCTTCGAGCAGGCGCAGATCGAATTGGCGCATCGCGTTATCGCGCGGGTCGAGCCGGAATTCAACGATCGGGAATTCAGGCGCGCGGTCTTCGACCGGGGGGCGGCCGGCGTCCTGTTGGACGAGCCGGTTTCGCGCATCAACCGCGAGCAGTCGCGCCCGGAGCGGCAGGGCCTCTTCGGCTTGCTCTCGATCGGCTTCATCACCTCGTCGCTGGCGACGATGATCGGTTTCCTGCTCTACACCGTCTTTTCCTACAAACGCCGCTATGTCGAACTGGGCATCTTGCGGGCCATCGGCTTGTCTCAATCATCGATGATCGTCTCGGTCGCCTGGGAGCTGGGCTTGCTAATTGTGATGGGTTTGGCGCTGGGTGTGGGCATCGGGCTGGCGGTGAGCGTGCTCTACATCCCCTACATGCAGTTCGTCAGCAGTCTGGAGGGTGTGGTGCCGCCCTATGTGGTGACGATGGCCTGGACGGAGATCGCGCAGATCGTGGCGCTTTTCTTGGGCACCTTCCTATTGATCATGCTGATTCTGCTGGTGATTCTGCGGCGAATGCGGATCTTCGCCGCTGTCAAGTTGGGCGAGACGATTTAATGCTCCGTTCAACGCCACTCCGGGCTCTGTTCCCGCTCAACTCGCTGCTCTTACGAGGGAATGAGGCTGGGCTCAGTGCGCGCGTGGCACTGAGACGAGGAATAAGTATTCGCGAAAGGTAAGGCCGGATGCAAAACAGACAAGAGGCGAGTGCATTCCTGATCTGCGATGATCTGTACAAGATCTTCAAAGTCGCCGATATCGAAGTGATGGCGCTGCAGGGGCTGGACTTGACGGTCAAGCGCGGCGAGCTGGTCGGCGTAATCGGCGCCAGTGGCAGTGGCAAAACCACGCTGATGAACGTGCTGGGCGGCCTGGCGCGTCCTTCGGCTGGCCAGGTCATTGTTGACGGCAAGAATCTGCTCAAGCTTAGCACGCGCGAATTGACGGCCTATCGGCAGGTGGAAGTCGGCTTCGTCTGGCAACAGGGCAGCCGCAATCTGATTCCTTACCTGTCGGCGCTGGACAATATCAAGCTGCCCATGACGCTGGCGGGGCAGGCGGGCCGACAACTCGATAAGCGGGCGCGCGAGCTGATGGATCTAGTCGATCTCACCGATCGCTATGATCACAAGCCGATTCAGCTCAGCGGCGGCGAGCAGCAACGAGTCGCGATTGCGGTGGCGCTGGCGAACGAACCAAAGCTGCTGCTGGCTGATGAACCGACCGGCGAGCTCGATTCCACCACCTCCGATCAGGTTTATGCGCTCTTCCGTCGTTTGAACCGCGACCTGGGCTTGACGATCTGTATCGTCAGCCACGATCCGCTGGTCGCGCAGCAAGTCCAGCGGCTGGTTCAGATCCGTGATGGCAAGCTGGCCGCCGAGACGGTCCGGCGGCGCCCGGGCGCAGAGGCGCCGGGAGGGAAGGCGGACGTGCCGGCGACCGATCCCGAAGCGCGCTGGGAAGATCACTTCGAGGAACTGATCGTGCTGGATTCGGCTGGGCGCTTGCAGATTCCCAAGCAGTACCGCGAAGAGCTGGGTTTCGAGAATCGGGTCGAGATGGAGGTGGCTGACAGCGGCATCCTGATCCGCCCAGCCCGCAACCTGGATGAGACATCATCGCAGGCGGAGATCCAGATCGAGCGTGATATTCGCGCCGGCAAGGGCAGCCAGGGCGGTTTGCTCTCACGTATCCGCGGGAAGAAATCATGAGGGTTTGGCATCGAGGGAGAAGGTCATGAGCGACAATGCGATTGCGGCGCAGGAAGTCGGGCGGGTCTACGCCTCCGATTCGGGCGATGTATATGCCTTACGGGATGTCACGCTTTCAGTCGAGCGCGGGCAGTTCGTCGCGTTGCGCGGACGCTCCGGCAGCGGCAAGACGACCCTGCTCAACTGCCTCGGCGGCTTGGACAATCCCACCAGCGGCCGCATCTGGATTCAGGGCGCCAATATCGCCTCGCTGGACGAAAGGGAGCGCACCCGCTGGCGGCGCGAAAACATCGGCTTCGTCTTCCAGCAGATGGGTTTGCTGTCCAGTTTTTCCGCCTATGAGAACCTCGATGTGATGGCGCGGCTGGGGGGTGTGCCGCGCGCGGAACGCCGCCGCCGCATCCTCGACAGCCTGGAGCTGGTCGATCTTCTCGACTATTACGACCACCGGCCTTATGAAATGTCGGGCGGGCAGCAGCAGCGCATCGCCATCGCCCGCGGGCTGGTCACCGAGCCGGATCTGATCTTGGCGGACGAACCGACCAGCGAACTCGACAGCGAAACGACCCATGAAGTTCTGGCAGTGCTGAAAGACTTCGTCAGCTTGAAGGGCACATCGATTCTGCTATCGAGCCATGACCCGATCGTTGACGACTATGCCGATCGCATCATCACGCTGCGCGATGGGCAAATCGCCAACGGGAGCTAGCCCGCGCATGATGCCGAAGGTTGCGGCCTTTCTGTTATTCTTCTTTCTTATCCAGGACAATCTGCTCTTTCTGGATGTCAGCGACGAAGCGGGCATCAATGCGACGCATCGCGCCATCTGGAACGAAAACGCGCCCGGACCCTACGCAGACGGCTATCTGGCGGCCGGTTCCGCCTGGGCCGACTATGACGGGGACGGCTGGGTCGATCTCTTTGTCAGTGGCAATCTGGACCCGAATGTGCTCTACCGCAACCAGGGCGACGGCAGCTTTGCCGTCTCCCAACATTCGGCGCTGCTCAGCCTGCCGGAAACGCCGAGCGGCGGGGCGGCCTGGGCCGATTATGACAATGACGGCTGGCGCGACCTGTATGTGCTGAATATGGGCGCGAATCGGCTGTTTCGCAATCTGGCGGGCGCCGGCTTCTCCGATGTGACGGTCGCGGCTGGGGTCGGCGATATCGGCAAGGGCACGACGGCGGCTTGGGGCGACTACGATGAAGATGGCCACCTCGATCTCTACGTGACCAACTGGTCTTGCATCCCCGAATGCGAAATGAGCGATTTCTCGCGCAGCCGCGATGTCCTGTATCACAGCAACGGCAATGGCACATTCACCGATGTCAGCGGTTTGCTGGGTTTCGAGGCCATGCTGGGCGCGGGCTTTTCCGTCAGCTGGGTCGATTATGACGATGACCGCGACCTCGACTTGTATGTGGTGAACGACAAGGCGGTCAATGCCTTGGGCAATGTGCTGTGGCGCAACGATGGGACGGGCTGTGGCGGCTGGTGTTTCACCAATGCGGGCGCGCGGACGGGCGCGGATGTGGTGGCGCACGGCATGGGTCTGGCGACGGGCGATTATGATAATGATGGTGATTTGGACTTTTACTTTTCCAATATGGTGCGGTCGATGGTGCTGCTGGAGAACGCGGGCGATGGGCGTTTCCACGATGTGAGCGCGCGGGCGGGCGTGGATTATCTGACCGGCGATGCGGTGGGTTGGGGCACGGGCTATTTCGATTATGACAACGACGGCTGGCTCGATCTGTATTTGACCGCCACTGGTATCTCGCCCATTTATGGCAAGGCGGGCATGCACTTCAAATATCCCGATATGCTCTATCATAACCAGCGCGATGGAAGTTTCTCGGCAGTGCCACAAGAGCAGTTCAGCGACGGCGTCTATCCCACCATGGGCTTCAGCACCGCTGATTACGACCGTGACGGTCGCGTCGATTATGTGCTGACCCGCTGGAATGAAGGGCACCGCCTGATTCAGAATCGGTCACACGAAGCCGTGAAGAACGGCTGGATCGCCTTCGACTTGGAAGGCAGCAACATGATGGCGCGGGACGCCTTCGGTACCCGCGTCTATGTCGTCACCGACGATGGGCTCACTCAGCTTCGCGAGTTGAAATCGGGCTCAAGCCTGGGCGCGGGCAATGAATTGGTTCTGCACTTCGGCTTGGGTGGTGCCGAGATCGAGCGCGTTATCGTCAGCTGGCTCAATGGCGACTACCATGAATACACGAATGTAGAGCCGAATCAGCGCTGTCTGATTAGGCTGCAGGCGATGGACTGCGAACGACAGCCCTGACAACGAGCGGTCATGGCGCGCCGCCTTCATGTGCAGTTCCGTACTTCCTGGCCTGTCTGTATTCGTGCAAGCCGGCCAACGTTTTTGTGAATCCGCGGATTTGACCGCTTCGGTGAACTTCGCCGATGTGCAACTGGAGAACTGATGACAGAAACTGACGAGTTGCACGCGGTCGCGCGGCGCATCACCGACCTGCTCGGCGCGAGTGGCTGCTGGTACGAAACCTTCCACCATCCGCCGGTTCGCACGAGTGAAGAAGCGGCGGCGACGCGCCCGGGTTACAGCTTGCATCATGGCGCCAAAGCCATCGTCCTGCGCGTGAAGCGCTCCAGGAAAGACAAGTTCTTTGTGATGCTGGTATTCCCGGCCGATCGCAAATTTGACAGTAAAGTCGTCAAGGAGTTTTTCGGCGCCCGCGATATCCGCTTTGCCAGCGAAGATGAGGTTCACGCCTTGACCGGCGGTGTTCAGCCCGGCGGCGTACCGCCATTCGGCAACCTCTTCGACTTGCCCGTCTACGTCCCGCCCGAGCTTTTCTCCCTCGATCGGATTGTCTTCAACGCCGGCGATCGGCGTTTTTCTCTGGCGATGACTTCCGCCGATTACCGCCGGCTAGTGCAGCCGACCGTGTTTTCTTTCGTCTAGCTTCTATGTTAAAAGTAGACGCTGCGCCTGCGTCACGATGGCGCAATGCGTTTAGGCTGTAACCGTGAGGAGCGAGATGCCATCTGATATCGTCGTGGCGGGACATATCGCGCTTGATATCCTGCCCGACATGTCGTCGTTGAAGCCGGAGGAGGTCATCGGTGCAGGCAAGGTATTCGAGATCGGTCGAATCTCTTATTCCACCGGTGGCGCTGTATCCAACACCGGCCTGGCGCTGCATCGGCTCGGTATTGATGTCGAGCTTCTCGCTGCCGTCGGCGATGACTGGGTTGGGCGCGCGATCATTGACTACGTGCGCGGCTTTGGCGCCGACCTCGGTGATCACATTCGGATTGTCCCTGGCGCCGCCAGCCCCTATACGGTCGTCATCGAGCCGCAGAATCACGACCGTACCCTGCTCACGCATACCGGCGTCTACAACGACTACGACCTGGACAGCATCGATCTCGACCTGGTCGTCGGCCGCAAGCTCTTCCACATGGGCTACCCGACGCTTCTGCCGCGTATGTTCAGTGACGATGGCGCGGGATTGCTGACGCTGCTGATGACCGTCAAGGAGATCGGCGTCATCACCTCGATAGACATGTCTCTGCCGCCCCCCGATCAGCCAAGCGGACGGGCAAACTGGCGCAAAATCCTGCAGCGCTGCCTGCCCTTCGTCGATATCTTCGTGCCGAGCATTGAAGAGATCATGTTCATGCTCCGCCGCCACGATCTGGAGCGCTGGGGGAGTTCGCTTTTCCAGCGGCTAACGGCAGACTACCTGGCGGATCTGGCCGACGAGCTTCTGAAGATGGGCGCGGGCATCGCTGGTTTCAAATTGGGCGAGCGGGGCTTGTACTTAAGAGGCGCGCCTGAGACCGAGAGACTTGCTTTCTTGGAGGCGCTGGGTCAGTCCCCCGTCGGCTGGGCGGGCGCCAGTACTTGGCACCCGGCCTTTCAAGTTGAAGTAGGCGGTACAACCGGTGCCGGCGATGCCGCCTACGCCGGTCTGCTCGCCGCGCTTGTCCGTGGCTTGGATTATCAGGCTTGCGCCCGCTGGGCTTGCGCAGTGGCGGCATTTAATATCGAAGCGGCCGACGCCACTACCGGCGTCCGCAGTTGGGCAGCAACCGAGACGCGCCTGGCGGCCGGCTGGGCGACGCGTTGAATGCCGGACTATCTATGTGCGACCAGGTATCAAAACCTGTGTTTGCCAATTGACGCCTGGATGCATCCGAGTGCTGTCAGTCGCTAGCGTTTGGGGACATCGTGGCGTCGGCGGCTAGCGGATCTTTGGGCAAAAATAGAATCAGAAGTACTGCGATCAGGCTAAAGCCGGTCACAAGTATCAGCATCGGTTCGTACGATGCAAACAAGTCGAATATAATCCCGGCTGCGAAGGGTGCCCCGGTGCGGGTCATGGTGAGGAAGATGACCATCGTACTGCTGATGCGCCCGTAAAACGTCGCGCCATAGCTATCGGCGACGATCAGCGGACGACTGAGCGTGTGGGTGCCGGCAGCCATGCCAAAAAGGGCGACGAAGACGATGATCAGCCAGGGCGCGCTGCCCAGCAGCAAGGTCGCCAGCGACAGCGCCAGCAAGAGAAACACGCCAATAACCATAGTCTTGCTAGAGAATCGACGCTCAACCGGCGCAAAGATCATGCGCCCCACCACTTGCATCACACCGATGGCGCCGCTGGCTAGCGCCGCGCTGCTCGGGTGGATGTTCACGCTGATCAACAGCGGAATGAAATGCACTCGCACCGCTGATATGCACAATGTTGAGAGTGAAAAGGCCAAGGTCAGGATCCAGAAATAACGCGAACGCACGACGCCGCGCAGATTGATGTCTGGACGCTTCTGCTTCTCGACAGTTTCCTCGCCGCCATCAGGCAACAATCCAAGATCGGCCGGTTTGCGCCGCAATACCAGTGCATGCAGCGGAATCGTGATGACACCGAGCACGACGCCGAGGATAAAGACCGCCTGTCGCCAGCCAAATGCCACCAGCAGGACATCGGTGAGCGGAATGAATATCGTGCTGGCAAATCCGGCGACGAAGGTCACGACGGCCATCGCTGTGCCGCGCTTGTGCACAAACCAGGTGGCGATCACGGCGAAGGCCGGCTCATAGAGTACCGCCGCGCCACAGAAGCCCATCAGCGTCATGATCACGATGAATTCGGGCAATGTGTTCACACCGGACCAGAGCAGCACCAAGACCGTCGCGCCGACCGAGCCGACTGTCATCAGCAGCCGCGAGCCGTGCTTGTCCAGCCAGTAGCCGACCGGGAAAGCGATGATACCGGTGAGCAGCATGAACAAGGAAAAGGCGCCCGTAATCTCCGCGCGTGACCAGCCGAGGTCGGCTTCCATCGGCGTGATGAAAACGGTGAAGGCGTAGAACATCACGCCAAAGGAAACTGTCTCGGTGATCGCCAGAACGAGGGCGATGTACCAGCCGTAATAGATTGGCTGACGTTGCCGGAATCGCTTCATACGCCGCATTTCGTGTTTCGTCGGTTGTCAGAATAGGTAAAGAAAATCGGTATCTCAAGTGGCAACATTGCGCCGCCGAAACATGAGGGCTGCCATGTGGTAGCGGCAAGTTCTGTTATACTCGGCGCGATAATGTCCGCAGGACGAGGAGAATAAGCATGCCCTTGCGCAGTCATGACTGGTTTTTACGCAGCGGCCAAGCGGGCTTCAAAGCGCGCAGCCGCATGAAAAACCAGGGAACGCCCCAGGAGCTTTTTGATGGTCGACCGGTTATCGGCATCTGCAACACCTGGTCCGAGTTGACGCCCTGTAATGCAAACTTGCGCATTATGGCGGAACATGTGAAACGCGGTGTGTTGGAGGCGGGCGGATTCCCGCTGGAATTCCCGGTGATGTCCCTCGGCGAACCTTTGATGCGCCCGACGACTATGTTGTACCGCAATCTGGTCAGTATGGATGTCGAGGAATCCATCCGCTCCAATCCGCTCGACGGAGTCGTCTTGCTGGTCGGCTGTGATAAGACGACGCCGGCAGCCCTCATGGGCGCTTGCAGCGTTGATATCCCCACCATCGTGGTGACCAGCGGACCCATGCTCAATGGCAAGTTTCAAGGGCGGGATATCGGCGCCGGCACGGACAAATTCCGCTTCACCGAAGAATGGCGCAGCGGCAATATGACTACGGCCGACTATATCGAGGCGGAGACCTGCATGTCCCGCAGTGACGGGCACTGTATGACGATGGGCACGGCATCAAGCATGGCCTGCGAGGTCGAGGCGCTCGGTTTGATGCTGCCGGGAGGCGCGGCCATCCCGGCGCCCGATACGCGCCGTCGCCGCCTGTGTCACTACAGCGGCAACCGCATCGTTGAAATGGCCAAGGAAGACCTGACGCCTTCAAAGATCTTGACGCGGGCAGCCTTTGAGAATGCTATTGTGGTCAACGCCGCCATCGGCGGTTCGACCAACGTGATCTTGCATCTGCTGGCGATCGCCGGGCGGATCGGCGTCGAGCTCTGTCTGGAAGATTTCGACCGGTTAGGCGCACAGATTCCGCTGCTGGTCAATCTCAAGCCTTCGGGCGAGTTCTTGATGGAGGAGTTCTATTATGCCGGTGGACTACCCGTCGTGATGCGGAATCTGAGCGAGATCATCGATATGAATGCTGTCACGGTCACGGGCAGAAGCCATGGCGACAATACGCAAGGCGCGGTCTGCTTCGATGACAATGTCATCGCGACGCTGGACGAACCCCTGCAAGAGAACGCCGGCATTGCTGTGCTGCGTGGCAATCTCTGTCCCGACGGCGCCGTCGTAAAACCGTCCGCCGCCACACCGCAGCTCATGCAGCATCGGGGACGGGCAGTTGTCTTCGAGTCGCTGGAAGATTTCCGCACGCGCATTGACGATGCAGATCTAGATGTGGACGAAGACTCGGTGCTGGTGCTGCAAAATGTCGGTCCCAAGGGCTTCCCCGGCATGCCCGAGGTCGGCAACATGAGTTTGCCGCGAAAGCTGCTCGACAAAGGGGTACGTGACATGGTGCGCCTGTCCGATGGCCGCATGAGTGGCACCGCCTACGGCACAGTTGTCTTGCATATCGCGCCGGAATCGGCCGTCGGCGGGACATTGGCGCTGGTGCAAACAGGCGACATGATTGAGTTGGATGTGCCGCGACGCAAGTTGCAGCTCCATGTGACGCCGGAAGAACTGGCGCGGCGCCGCCGTCTCTGGCAGAGTGCATCGGCGCGTGAAGCGCGCGGCTATACGCGCATCTTCCTCGATCATGTGCAGCAAGCCGACCGCGGCGTAGACTTCGATATCCTCCTGGGCGGTTCAGGACAAGGCGTCGTCGCCAGCACTGACGCTCAAGCTGAAGAAGTCTAGATGAAGAGAGCGAGACAGCATGCCAACACTGGAAAACTTCACACAATTTGAAGGTCGATATTGGGATACCGCCGCCATCCGCAATGCCCTCGATTATCAAGGCGCGACGGCGCCCCACACCGGTAAGCCCTACAGCGAGGCGATGCTGCTGGGTGTGAGCGGTGGCGCGACTTTCGCTTACTTCACCTTCCATTACGGTGGTTACGATCCGCAGGTCAATCTGCTGACGCGCAATACTTTCGAGCCAATGGAACGGATCTTCGAGCGCATGGGCATCGCGCCCAAAGCCGTCCGCACAACGAGCGCCGACAAGGCGCGGCAGAATCTAATCAAGGCCTTGGATGACGGCTACGCGCCGGTCGCCAGCCCGGACATGTGGCTGCTTCCCTACAATGCTCTGCCTTATGACAAAGGCATGTGGGGTGGCATGCCCTTGGTCATCTACGGCTACGAGCCGGACAGCGGCGAGGCTTTCATCTCCGACCGCAGCCGTGTCGGCTTGACTGTCAGCACGGACGATCTCGATGCGGCACGCGGCCGAATCAAAAAGGAACGGCATCGCCTGCTCTTGCTGGGTGAGCCGGCTGAGATTCAGCTTGCGGACGCGGTCCGGGCTGGCATCGGCGACACCATTCAGTTGATGATGGAAAAACCGCCGAAAGGATCACCCAAGAATTTCGGGCTCCGCGCGCTGCAGCACTGGGCCGACATGCTGACCAAAACGAGCAAGGGCAGTTGGGCCAAGGAGTACCCCACCGGCCGTCCATTGCTTTCAGTGCTGATCAGTTCCTATACGTTTCTGGGGCCGGCATTCGGCAAGACGATGTCCGCTGAGCGCGATGTCTATGCCGACTTCCTCGATGAGGCGGCGCAAGTCCTGAACCTGGATGCGTTGGCAGATGTCGCGGGCAAATACCGTGAGTCCGCCGCGGCTTGGCAAGGCTTGCTGAACAGCCTGCTGCCGGAAGGCATGCCGATGCTCGGGAACGCGCGCGAAGCCATCGACAGGAAGACGACGCTCTTCATCGAGAGCGGCGCGGCCCATCTCGACGAAATCATCGAGTGCAATCAGCGAATCGACGCCCTGAAGACCGAGGCGAAAAGCGACTTCCCGTTAAGTGAAGCGGAAATCGCCGAGCTGCGCGACGCGATTCGCGGGCATGTTCTCACGGTTCGTGACGCGGAAGAGGCAGCCGTGATGGCGCTGAAGGCAGCTATCGCTTAATCCGGATTTCAGACCACTGTTGCTTACATTGAAACAGCAAACAACCTGCGGTAACATAGCGTGGCGCTGAAGCCCTGCAGAGTTTTCATTTTGTCCAATCAGAATCACCTATCATGACAGGAGTGAGTTTGTATGACCAAGAAACTTTCTAGACGCGGTTTTCTCAAGATCGCCGCGACATCCAGCGCGGCGACCGGTTTAGCGGTCATCGGCGTACAGCCTATCGCCGCCCAAGCTGATGGCGTGGAGTTCTCGCTGGCGATGGTGGACTGGAGCGATCCGGTTCAGACCGCTTTTGAAGAAGAGATTGTCCCGCGCTTCCTCGAAGAGAATCCCGGCTCCAGCGTGACCATCAACTGGACCAATTGGGGACGCTACAACGAAGAGATGACCACCGCTTTCGCTTCCGGCGTGACGCCCGATGTCTTCCAGGGTGGCGCGGTCTGGGCGCCCCAGATGGCGCGGCGCAATTGGTCGGTGCCGCTCAACGACTTCATCAACGCCGACGAGGAATGGGACTGGGCGGATTTCCCGGCCGGCTTGCAAGCCGATGTCACCATCCGCGGCGACATCGTCGCTGTACCTTATCGGCAGGATTTGCGCACGCTTTGGTACAACAAGGCGATGCTGGCGGATGCCGGCTTCGACGAAGCGCCGACCACTTGGGATGAATTCCTCGCGGTGGCGCAAGCGACCACCGTGCGCGATGGTAATGCCTTCAGCGTCGAGGGCTACCATTACTCCGATGCCAGCGGCAATTGGCAGCGTGATTGGCAGCCTTTCCTGATGTGGCTGCACATGGCTGATGGCCAGTTCCTCAGTGACGACCTGACGACCTGCGCGCTTGATTCTGAACAGGCGTTGGAAGCGCTGGAATGGCTGGTCGCCCTCGTGCAAGAGCATCAAGTGACGTCATATCCCGGCTTGGAGCCGCAAGGCGATCTGAATGTGCTGGCGGGACTTGATGCCGCCATGCAATTGTCGAGCGCCGATATGGAGCGCGTGATCAACCTTTACGCGCCGGACGAGGCGGAGACGATATACCCCACGCTGCCGTTGACCGGAAACGTGCAAGCGACGCACTCCTGGGTGAACAAATTCTTCATCTCATCACAGACGCCCGATGCCGCGGCGTCATGGGGCTTGCTGCGCTTCATGACGCGCCAGGATATGCTCGAGGTGTACTCGGCGTCCAACAACAATACGCCACCACGTCTTTCGCTTTTGGACGCGGAATACATGTCGGAGAAGCACAAGGTGGTATTGGAGTCGGCAGTCTATGCGCGTACCTTCCCGCAGCATCACAATCTGATCGCGCTCTTCCGTCCGATCGCGGCTGAACTGGAACAGGCGCTCAGCGGCAACAAGGCGCCGGCCGATGCGCTTTCCGACGCGACTATCGCCATCAACGAAATCCTGGCGGACGACTAGACTTGCCGCATCGGTGCGGACAGGCTGCCGTCAGCTTCCGAGTTGATTTGGAATCAGGGAAGCGAGGGGGAACCTCGCTTCTTTGTTTGACCCGTTCATGATTGACCTGGGTCTCAGGTACGCGTTGCGTATTTGGCGCGGAGATCGACGATGAATCTCGCTATCGACAAGACTTCCATTGCCGGCGCAGGAGCGGTCGATTGGCGCAACCGCCTCTACCGCTTCTATAACAGCCAAGCCTTCGTCGGCTTTCTCTTTCTGCTGGTGCCGGTGCTGCTCCTGGCAGCGTTGAAAATCTGGCCCGTTTTCTACAATCTCTATTTGAGCTTCACCCGCTACGAGCTCTTCGAGCCGCCGCGTTTCGTCGGCATGAAGAATTACAATTATGTCTTCAGCAATTCGGTCACCCGCCAATCGATTATCAATACACTTCTATTCACGATTGAAGCGGTCCCGATCGGTACGGCGCTGGCGCTGATCATCGCCAAACTGCTCGACCAATCCATCCGCGGGCGCGTCTTGCTCCGAACGCTTTATTATCTGCCGGTGGTCAGCTCGGTGGTCGTCTCAGCGATGATCTGGCGCTGGATCTACAGCCCGCAGCATGGCTTACTGAATCACTTGCTGGGCACAGTCGGCATCCCGCCGCAGAACTGGCTGAACGACCCGAACCTGGCGCTGATCAGCTTGGTGATCGTCACCATCTGGGGCAGCATCGGCAGCAATATGGTCATCTTCCTGGCTGGCTTGCAGGATATCCCAGGCGATGTCATCGAGGCAGCCCGCGTCGATGGCGCCAATGCCCTGCAGAATTTCCTATTGATTACTGTCCCTTTGATGCGTCCGGTTATCCTCTTCGTCGTCGTCACCTTCACCATCAGCATCTTCCGCAATTTCGGCTTGATCTTCATGCTGACGCAGGGCGGTCCTTTCAACCGCACCAATACCATGGTCTGGGAAGTCTATCAGAACGTCTTTGGCTACCTGCGCCTGGGGCGCGGCGCCGCGATATCGGTGGTGATGCTGGTGATCGTGCTCGTCCTGACCCTGATTAGCTTCCGCGTCCTGCGGGAACGGCAGGGGGCGTAATCATGGCGGCCGATTTGTCGATCCATAGAAAACCGCATGACACCTTCACGGCTTGGGAAGCTCGCTTGCCACTGATCCTGACCTACGTTTTCCTGGTCATCGGCGCAATCGTGATGATCATGCCCTTCGTCTGGATGGTATCGACGTCCCTCAAGCCGGACCGCGAAATATTCGGCGATTCCATTCGCTGGATCCCGACCGAACTCGACCTGCAGAACTACACCGATGCTTTCGAGCAGACCAATATGCCACGCCTCTTCGTAAACACCGTCGCGGTCACGGCGGTGGCGGTCGCCTCGCAGGTTTTGCTGGGGTCGATGGCGGGCTACGCCTTCGCCCGACTGCATTTCCGCGGCAAGACGTTGATCTTCTTCGTCCTGCTGACGACGATGATGGTGCCCTTTGAGGTGCTGATTATCCCGGTCTTCTTGCTGATCCGCTTCTTTCCGCTGGCGGGTGGTAACGACCTCTTGGGGCAAGGCGGCACCGGGCTCATCAACACGCTGGGCGGCATCATGTTTCCCAATTTCGTCTCGGTTTTCGGCGTCTTTCTCTTCCGACAGTTTTACCTCAGTTTTCCCAAAGAAATCGAGGAAGCGGCTATCGTCGATGGCTGCTCGCGCATCGGCGTTTACTGGCGCATCCTGGTACCAAATTCGAAACCGGTCATGGGTACGATGGCCCTCTTCGCCTTCTTGTGGTCCTGGAATGACTTCCTCTGGCCGCTGGTGGTCGTGAAGGAAGACAGCCTCAAGACGATACAGCTGGGGCTGAGCGTCTTCGATCAAGAGCAGGGCACGGCTTGGGCCGAGCTGATGGCGGCGTCTGTGATGGCGGTAGTGCCGGTGATCATCCTATACATTTTCTTGCAGCGTTTCCTGGTCAGCGGCGGATTGACCAGCGGCTTGAAGGGCTAAAGGGATATCTCGCTCGCGCTCCCCCGTTTACCGCTTGTCGCGCGCAGATTCGGGACATTTGGCGGCGACCGGTTAGGTCGCCCGCAAGCGACATGAACCAAATCTGTAGGGGCGAGCCATTGGGTCGCCCGACTGGCAATGCACACCAACCCTAAGGAGTTCCAATAAATGAAAGCCATCATGGTCATGTTCGATTCGCTGAACCGCCGTTTGATGCAACCCTACGGCTGCGATTGGGTGCATACGCCGAATTTTGCCAGACTTGCCGAGCGCGCTGTAACCTTCGAGAATGCCTGCATCGGCAGCATGCCTTGTATGCCAGCGCGGCGCGAACTTCATACCGGGCGTTACAACTTCCTGCATCGCAGCTGGGGTCCGCTGGAACCTTTTGACGACTCCATGCCGCAAATCCTCGACGAAAACGGCGTCCATTCCCATATCGTCACCGATCACCAGCATTACTGGGAAGACGGCGGCGCCACCTACCACACGCGCTTCACAACGCATGAATTCGTGCGCGGCCAAGAAGGCGACCCGTGGAAGGGCGTCGTCGAGGCCGGCGTCTCCAGCAAGGAAGGGAATAGGCATTTCCGCACCCGATTGCAGGATCAGGTAAACCGGTCATACCTCGACGAAGAAACGCTGATGCCGCAGGCGCAGACGTTCGCCAAAGGCGTCGATTTCATTCGCACGAATGCGGAAGCGGACAACTGGTATCTCCAACTCGAGACTTTCGATCCGCATGAGCCCTTCTTCACGCAGCCGGGCTGGAAAGAACTTTATCCCCATGAGTATGACGGACCGCTTTTCGATTGGCCGCCCTACACGCGTATCGATCAGCCGCCCGATCAAGTGCAGCACATGCGTTACGAATACGCTGCCTTGATGAGCATGTGCGATCATTATCTGGGCAAGGTGATCGATGTGATGGATGAGTTGAATTTGTGGGACGATACGATGCTGATCGTCAACACCGATCATGGCTTCCATCTGGGCGAGCACGATTGGTGGGGCAAGATGCGCATGCCCTGGTACCACGAGTTGGCGAATATCCCGTTTTTCGTCTGGGACCCGAGAGCCAAGGTGGCGGGCGAGCGACGCAGTAGCCTGGTGCAAAACATTGATGTTCCAGCGACCCTCCTGGAATATTTTGACGTTGACCGACCGGCCGATATGCAGGGCGTCCCCTTGCGCGATACGATCGTCAATGACACGCCTGTGCGGGAGGCGGCGTTATACGGCGCGCACGGCGGACACGTCAACGTCACGGATGGGCGACATGTATATATGCGCGCCACTGTAAATGACGACAATCAACCGCTTTACAATTACACGTTGATGCCGACTCACATGCGAAACCGCTTCAAGGTGGAAGAGCTGCAAGACATCGATCTCGCGGCGCCTTTTTCATTCACCAAAGATTGCCAGACGATGCAGATCGCTGCCGGGCTTAGCCCGCTGTGGATTCCCTTCTTCGAGACCCTGCTCTTCGATTTGGAGTCGGATCCCGGGCAACTGAATCCGATTCAGGACGCGGCCGTTGAAGCGCAAATGACCGAGAAGCTGGTCGACTTGATGCGAGTGAACGACGCGCCGCCCGAGCAGTACGAACGGCTGGGTTTGAAGGCCTGAGCGCCTTTGTATCGGCAGCTTCAAGCGGGCTCGATCCAGCTTTCATCAATGCCCAGGCCGAAGCCCGGCGCATCCGAGATTTCCAGCCAGCCATCGACGGCGTATGCCATCCCGGGCAGCCAGGTGGTCTCGCTGAGCGGGATGCCGGGGTCAGCGCCGATGAAGTATTCAATCCAGGGCACAGCCGGCATGGCGAAGGAGAAATGCTGTCCGTAGGGTGTTCGAGCGCCGGCGTGCAAAATGACCTGCTTGCCGGCCGCATCGGCGGCATGGGCGATTTTGATGCAGGTGGTCAAGCCGCCGACCCACTCGATATCCGGTTGCAGAATATCCACCAGATTATGCTTGATGGCGTATTGGAAGGGCACATGCGTGTACCAATGTTCGCCCGTCGTCAGCGTCTGCCAGGGCAGCCGCGCGCGCAGCTCGGCATGCGCGTCGAAGTCCTCGGGGATCAGGCATTCTTCGATCCACTTGACGCGGTAAGGGCGCAGCGCTTCCGCCAGTCGCACGGTGTAATCGACATCGAAAGCCATCCAGCAGTCCAGCATAATCTCGCAGCTGTCGCCGACTTGCTCGCGCACAGCCGCCACCAGCTCGACATTCTTCTCTAAACCCGCCAGCCCATCCGCCGGACCATAAGGACATGCCAGCTTGTGGGCGGTGAAGCCCACTTCTTGATACCAATCGATATCGTTGCCGGTGGAATAGCAGTAGAGGCGATCTTTTTGCTTCCCGCCGATGAGGCTGTAGACCGGTTGCCCGAGCGCCTTGCCCTTGGCATCCCAGAGCGCCAGATCGACGGCGCTGATGGCGTAGGACGCCAGGCCGGTTGAGCCGTAGAACTTCGTCAGGCGGAACATCATGTCGGACAGGCGCTCAATGGCAAAGCCGTCTTGACCGACCAGTTGCGGCGCCAGATGGTCATCGATAATGGCGGCGACCGGCCTGCCATGTATCGACGAACCCAGTCCCCAAGTGCCGTCTTCCAGCGTGACTTTGACCCAGACATGCCCCCAGCCGGTGTTTGTCCACATACTGCGATGGCGCTTGACATGGGGATAGCGGGACATCGGGTTGGCGACTTCGGCGCTCGTATTCCAACTGACGCGTCGCGGTTCGACGCTGTATTGACGCGGCGGCAGATTGACCTTGACCGTTTCGATGCTCTTGATTTTCATCCGTTAAGCCTCAGCAACATGTGACTTTATGGGTAAGGATTCTCGTGAACAGCAGCGGGATGGGTAGTGGAATGACCAAGTCCGCAGAGTATAATTCAGACGTTTGGACATGGTCAAATCAAGTTGGAATAGCGGGAAGCCAGCCGCTGAAGGACAGAGTGCGATGAGAGCATTGATATGGGAAGCGCCGCGGAAGATGACCTTGCAGAACGAGCGCGAGCCGGAAGCCGCTGCCGATGAAATCGTGATCAAGGTGGGCTACGCCGGCATCTGCGGTTCCGAGTTGAGCGGGTATCTGGGGCATAACGCGCTGCGCGTGCCGCCGCTGATCATGGGACATGAATTCGCCGGAGAGATCGTCGACATGGGTCCGCTCGTGCCGACCTTGCGCCCGGACTTGACGATCGGCGCGTTTGTGACGGTCAATCCGCTCTGGTATTGCGGTGACTGCGCGGCATGCGCTGCCGGCACCAACCAGCTTTGCGCCAATCGGCGCTTGCTGGGCGCGCATCGGCCCGGCGCCTTCGCTGAGTACATCAGCGCTCCGGCGAAGCTGGCGCTGGCGCTGCCTGAGGGCATGGACGCGCGTATCGGCGCTTTGACCGAGCCGGTTGGCTGTGCCGTGCACATCGCCGAGTTGGCGGGCGAGGTCGCCGATGGCGACTGCCTGATCATCGGCGCCGGACCGATCGGCTTGCTGTCGCTGCAGATGCTGCGCTTCAACGGCGCCGGGCGTGTCTTCATCGCTGAGCTGGACGAGGCGCGCCTGGCGATGGGCGCGGCGTTGGGCGGGATTCCGATACAGCCGCGCGAAGCCGATGCCGTGGCGGTCGTGCGGGAGGCGACCGATGGCGCGGGCGCTGCCGTGTCGCTGGATGCCGTTGGCAGTGCCCTGACCCGCGAGCAGTGCGTTTCGGCGACCCGAGCGAGCGGCAGGCTCATCCTCAGCGGCTTGCACGAAGAGAGCAGCGCCATGCCGGTGGCGGCGATGATCCGGAGCGAGATTACGGCGATTGGCTCATTCGCCTATACGCCGGCGAATTTTGCGCGGGCGCTTGAGTTGCTGGGGCGCAGCGCGATCCGGCTCGATCCCTGGATAGTGGAAGCGCCGTTGGGCGAGGGCGGCGACTGGTTCGAGCGTCTTATTGAGGCGCCCGGCGATGTGTCGAAGGTGCTGCTGACGCCAGGTTTGTAGCCCCCCTCAGGGCGGGCGACCCAATGGCTCGCCCCTACAGATTTCATGTGATGGGCTTAGCCGGATTCGTCCGGGTGGTTGGGGCCGATCCAGATTTCTGCTGATGTTTCAGCCGGTTCAATGTCCAGGTTGACGACGATGGCTTCCTGATCGCTGCGCACGAGGATGCAGACCAGCGGCTCATCCGGCTTGGCGTTGATTTCTTGATGCGGCACGTAGGGCGGCACGTAGATGAAATCGCCCGGTTCGGCTTCGGCGACATATTCCAGGTTTTCGCCCCAGCGCATGCGGGCGCGCCCGCTCATGACATAGATGACGCTTTCCAGTTCGCCGTGGTGGTGGGCGCCGGTCTTGGCGTCCGGCTGGATGTTGACGGTGCCGGCCCAGAGTTTGTTGGCGCCGGCTTTGGCGTGGTTGATGGCGGCGGCGCGCGTCATGCCCGGCGTCTGGGGCGTGTTGGTATCGAGCTCATTGCTGCGGACGATGCGGACGCCGTTTTCGCGCCAGTTAGCTTGGTCGGTCATGGTGTTGGGACTCCTTGCGTGATGCGGGTTGGTAGGGGGATTTTAACCACAAAGGCACAAAGGGCACAAAGGATTCTTATTGCCACCGAGTACTCCGAGCCTTGGGGAGTTCACCGAGGGGTTTTTGGCCACACTCATTCTCAGGTCGCGACTTGACTCACGCAAAATTACCAGCGTATGAAAACAAGAAGATGTAGGAGCGACTCTGTGAGTCGCCCGCAACAGACGGAACTTGCGAACAGCGTGATCGTAGGGGCGAGCCACTAGGTCGCCTGAATTCTGGTCACATCAGCGTCCGTAAAATTTCAATATCTTCTTTGAATGGCTGAGGCGCAGAGGGGATGTGATATGCTGAACGTCAGGTAATTTGTGGGTGGATTCAAGGAAATCGAATGGCATTTATTCATCGGCACGGTTCATTCGTGTTTTTCACTTACGTATGTGCGGCATGTCTCGTAGGCTTGTTCAGTACAGTTGACGTTGGATTCTCCGCCTTTTGGCGAAACCTGTTTACTGTTCTGTTTGAGGTTCAAGTTGGCGCGGGCGTTACCGTATTGGTTATTGACCGCTTCAATGAATATCGCGCTACAGAGAGTTTGAAGCGGCGTCTGATTCGTGAGGCGGGTAGTCGATCGCACGATATTGCCATTTCTGCAGTCGAATGGATGGATCGCGAGGGCTGGCTGCAGGGCGAAAATGGTCTCTTGAAGGGTGCGCACTTGCGCGAGGCACAGCTGAACGATGCGCGACTACAGGGAGCGAATCTTGAACGGACAGACTTGCGCGTTGCAAATCTTTGCGGCGCGAAACTTGGAAAAGCTAATCTGGAACATGCGAACTTGGTCTCCGCAAAAGCGAAAAGTGCCGTATTGAACGAAGCAATGTTAGAACGCGCGTCGTTGAATTCGGCTGATTTGGAAGGTGCATACTTGAAATATGCGCTATTCGATTACGCTACCTTAAGAAGTGCCAAAATCCGGTCAGCCAATCTTGACCATGCGAGCTTTAGGCATGCAAGAATGCTAAATGTCGACTTGACAAATTCGGTCACATCAAGAACCAACTTCTTCCATGCGAACATGCACAAGGCAAAGTTGCGGAGTGTAACCGATCGCAACTCAGATAATTTCGAGGGTGCAACTCTTACCTGTGTAGATCTTGTGGGCGCAGACTTTGAGGACGGGCATCTGAAAGGGGCAGATCTGCGAATGGCAGATTTGCGAAATACAAATCTCATTGGCACGAATCTCCAAGGTGCAAATCTGTACGGCGCGCTATTGGAAGGAGCAGACATCTGGCCCTACGATGGAATGGCGAGGCTGCATCATGGAAACGGGGAAGACGGTGGTGGCTCAAAATATACCGAGTTTTGGCAAAGAGGCACACAGCTGTCAAGTGCCGTGCTACCAGATGGCACTGTGTTTTCCGATGACATGGACTACGACGTGATTGCTAAGTTTACCGACAGGGAGCATTCTGAGTTTAAACTGACGCTCGCCGCATTAAATGCAATTCGTGATGCAGAGATCAATCGAATTGATTGGGAGATGATGCTAGGTGAACTTGACGGCTTATAGCTTACTGCTCTAAATGCCGCACGCCACGCTCGCCCGCAACCACCACGTCGCGCGCCATCCCAATGAATAGACCGTGCTCGACGATGCCGGCGCGGGCGTTGAGCCGCTGCGCTAGCGCCGCCGGATCGGCGATGGGACCGAAGTGGCAATCAAGGATGATGTTGCCTTGGTCGGTTTGGTAGGGCTGGTCGCCGTCCATTCTCAGCACGACTTTCGCGCCCTGCGCCTTGAGAAAAGCCGCCTGCGACTCCCAACTGAAGGGGATGGTCTCGACCGGCACGAAGAAGCGCGTCCCCAATTGAGTTGACAGTTTGGAATCATCGACCACGATGACCAGGCGCTCGCTGACTTGGGCGACGATCTTCTCTCGCAGGAGCGCGCCGCCGCCGCCCTTGATCACATTCAGATCGGGGTCAACTTCATCGGCGCCATCAATGGTGATGTCAACGCGCGGGTGATCGGCCAGGCTTGTCAAGGGGATGCCGAGTTCGATGGCGGCCGCTTCGGTGGCGAGCGAGGTGGGCACGGCCAGGATATCTCCCAACTTGCCACTGCCGATGCGTTCGGCGATGCGGCGGGTGGCGAAGATGGCGGTGCTGCCGGTGCCAAGCCCGACGATCATGTCGGATTCGACCCATTCGGCGGCGTATTCGGCGGCTTGCTGCTTTAGTGCATGGCTGGACATGGCAGTCTCCTCGGAGGTGGATTATACGGTGTCCGCGCCGGAATTTCACCACAGAGACTGGGACGACACGTAGCAGTCATACGTGAGTGGGTTGAGTATGGCGCTGTGTCCCTTGCGTGTCGTCATGATCTCGTCGCTGGAAGGTCAACAGACACATGCATTGGACAGGCGCATAAGGTATAGTATCCGAGGCGAAAGACAGGTTAAGCGATCTTCTCGTAGAAAGGGAGTTGTGATGTACAAAACCTTGAGTCCCGGCGCGATCGGCATCCGAGGCCTTTCACTGGCGGAAAGTCTCCAATTGGCGCAGAGGACTGGATTTGGCGGTCTGGACTTCAGCATCAAAGAGGCGGCCGAGATCGGCGCGGCTGCCACAGGGGCGCTTTTCGCTGACGCGGGCATAAAATACGGCGCCTGGGGCGTGACGGTCCGCTGGCAAAGCGACGACTGGCGCGATGATCTGGCGGAGCTGCCGCAATACGCTGCTGTCGCGGCGGAAATGGGCGCGACTCGCAGTTCGACCTGGTGTCCGCCGTCATCCCCCACGCGCCCTTTCGCCGAGAATTTCGACTGGCATCTGGAGCGTTTCAAGGCGATTGCCGAAGTGCTCAACGAACACGGCATACGCTTCGGCATCGAGTTTATTGGTCCGCAGAGCTTGCGCCCGGCCGATCAGCATGACTTCATTTACAACATGGAGGGCATGCTGGAACTGGCGGCGGCCATAGGCACGGGCAATGTCGGCTTGCTGCTGGATGCCTGGCATCTATACACATCGGGCGGCTCCTTGGACGATCTGGACAAGATCAGCAGTGCCGATATCGTCAACGTGCACGTCAACGATGCGCCGGAAGGCTTGACGATGGCCGAGTACAACGATCACGATCGACGGCTGCCGCTGGAATCGGGCGTGATACCGCTGGCAGGCTTCATGAAGAAACTAATTGCGCTGGGTTACGACGGGCCGGTGACGCCGGAGCCTTTCAGCGCGCGGGTGAATGCGATCGAGGATCCGTTTGAGGCGGCGAGCCTGACCGCCGGCTACATGGATCGGCTGTGGAATGTCGCTGGATTGTAAAGCGGCTATGCGCTGAGACGGCATTCTGTCAGCGGCGCGCCCCGCAGGATTGTCTCACGACTAGCGAAGTGGGTGTGGTCAACTCCAGATAGACCTCGTCAGGGTTTTCGATTCGGCGCGCGATACGGTCCGCGGCAAGCTCGCCGAGCAGGACTTTGTGCACGCGCACAGTCGTCAGTGGCGGGAAGGTAAAATCAGCATCGGGGATATTGTCAAATCCAGTGACGGCGATATCTTCGGGAATACGATAGCCGTTTTGCCGCAGCCAGCCCATGGCGCCGATCGCCAGACGATCCGAGGCACAGACAATGGCATCAGGATGGCGCCCTCGCGTCATTAGATTGCGCGCCCCGCGCTCACCGAGATCGGGCGTCCAGCCGGAGGGACCAGGTTCCAGGATTTGGTGCAGCGTCTCGTCGTGTTCCAGGTTGCAGCGTTGCAGGCCGGCGCGGAAACCAGCGTAGCGAATATCGGCATAACCGGCGATATAAGCCAGGCGGCGGTAGCCCAGGTTTGCCAGGTGCGCCACCATCAGACGCATACCGCTTTGGCCATCAAATAAGACTAAATCGTCTTCAATATCGTGTTTGTCAGTCATCGTCACAATGGGCGAGAAATGGTCCCGCAGATAAGCGATACTTTCGATGTCTTCAGTGCCGAGCAGAATCAAGCCCTTGATGTCGAAAGAATCGAGCAGGTCCCGCGCCTCCGCCGCCGTGCTGATGTCGTGCAGGGTCTTGACGAAGCCGATCTGAAGTCCGCGTCGCTCGAGAGCTTTGTCGACGCCTTCCAGCACCATGTTGTAAAAGGGGTCGCGGTACTTGTCGATTCTTGAAACCAGCAAGACGCCGATTTGACTTCGCTGCCCGCGGATCGGCGCATTTGCCTTGTGCGCGCCGCCGTATTGCCGTTGGATCAAACCGGCCGCCGCGAGTTGCTGGAAGTCACGACGGATGGTTGTTTCTGAGACAGCAAACTGGTCTGCGAGTTCGCGAGTGGATAGCAGCCGCCGGGGCGAGGCGTCATGCATGCGCTGCAAAATATAGTCTTGTCGTTCAGACTTTTTCATAATTGAGGAGCAGCATTCGGTTGCCGCGCTGTGTAATCACTCATTCCAGCATACCTCAAACTGCATGTTTTGTGCACATTGCTGAACGATATTGCTTGACAATCCGCATGATTATTGTTTAAATGTGCAAAATAAAGTGTTTGAACATTCATTTAGTTAAGTGGAATCTTTGACTGTTACGCGGAATCACTTCGGTTCACGTCCATCATTCCACCGCCCTTGCAAGTTTCTGCAAAAGCCTTATCCTCATGGCTACCTCGTCCGCGGAAACCTTAGTTGGAGGATGTCATGGCTCTAAAGATTGCGATGATCGGCGCCGGTTCGGTCGGCTTTACCCGGCGGCTGATGACGGATCTGCTGACCGTGCCCGAGTTCGCGGATACGCACTTTGCGCTGATGGATATTTCGGCGCGCAATCTGAACATGGTCGCGCAGTTGTGCGAGCGCGATATCCAGGCGAATGGCTTGCCGGCGACGATCAGTTCGACGCTCGATCGGCGGGAAGCGATCGCCGAAGCCGACTATGTCATCTGTATGATCAGGCAAGGCGGCCTGGACGCCTTTCGGCTCGATATCGATATCCCGCTGAAGTACGGCGTTGATCAATGCGTCGGCGATACGATCTGTGCCGGCGGCATCATGTATGGGCAGCGCACGATTCCTGCCTTGCTCGATATCTGCCGCGATATCCGCGAGCTTGCGAAGCCGGGCGCGATCTTTCTGAATTATTCTAATCCGATGGCAATGAACACCTGGGCTTGCAACAAGTATGGTGGCGTACAGACCATCGGCTTGTGCCATGGCATTCAGCACGGACATGAACAAATCGCCGAGTGCATTGAATTATGGGCGCGGCGCGAGGGCAAAATCGGCGCGGAAGAGCGTGTGACGCTGCAGGACGTAGACATTATCTGCGCCGGCATCAATCATCAGACCTGGTATATCAAGATTATGTGGCGGGGCATGGATATGGCGCCGCTCTTGCTGGAACTGTTCGAGGCGCATCCGGTCTACCGCGAAGAGGAGAAGGTGCGGATTGACGTGTTGCGGCGCTTCGGCTACTTCTCGACCGAGTCGAATGGGCATTTGAGTGAATACGTGCCCTGGTATCGCAAACGGCCGGACGAGATCGCCGACTGGATAAGCATGAATCGCTGGATTCTGGGTGAGACGGGCGGTTATCTGCGCGTCTGCACCGAAGGGCGCAACTGGTTCGAGACGGATTTCCCCAATTGGCTGGAAGAAGTGCCGCCACGGATCGCCGACGCCGGGCGCAGTTTAGAACACGGATCCTACATTATTGAAGGTTTGGAAACCGGCCGCGTCTATCGCGGGCATTTCAATGTTCCCAACCAGGGCTACATCACCAATCTGCCCGCTGGCTGCGTGGTGGAGATTCCCGGTTATGCCGACAAAAACGGCATCAATATGCCGGTGGTGGGAGACTTGCCGCTGGCGGCCGCGGCCACCTGTTCGGCCAGCGTGCGCGTACAAGAGATGGCGATGGAAGCGGCGGTGCGCGGTGATGTGACGCTGCTAAAGCAGGCGATGCTGCATGACCCGCTGGTTGGCGCGGTCTGCAATCCGGAAGAAGTCTGGCAGATGACCGATGATTTGCTGGTGGCGCAGGCGGAATGGCTGCCGAACTACGCGGCGAGCGAGATTGACGCGGCGCGGCGGCGGCTGGATGAACATGAGGCGAATGGCACGCGGGTGCATTTGAGCGCCTCGGTTGGCGCGGCGCGTTTGCATACGCGGAGCGTAGAAGAGCTGGCGGCGGACAAGCTGGCGCAGGAAACGGCGCGGACCTCCGACAAGGGCTAGCAAGAGAAAGTCAACCATGTGTAGGGGCGAACCATTGGATCGCCCGTCGAAGACATTGCGGGCAAGTGAATTGGTCTATTATGAGTATTGCTAACGGCGCGGAGCCGATTATAGAAGTCAAGAACCTCAAGACGCATTTCTTCACTGACAAGGGCGTCGTGCAGGCGGTCAAGGGCGTCAGCTTTCAACTGGCGAACGGGCAGACGCTGGGAATCGTGGGAGAGAGCGGCTGCGGCAAAAGTGTCACGGCCAGTTCGATCATGCAATTGATCAAGTCGCCGCCGGGCAAGATCGTCGATGGCGAGATCATCTTTCGGCGTCAGAAACGCCGCGCCGAGACGATTGATATCGTGCAACTCGATCCCAAGGGCGTGGAGATGCGCAGCATCCGCGGCGGCGAGATTTCGATGATTTTCCAGGAACCGATGACCTCGCTCAATCCCTTGCATCCAGTCGGACGGCAGATTTCGGAAGTGGTGGAATTGCATCAAGGGTTAGGCCGCAAGGAAGCGATGAAAGTCGCCATCGACATGCTGGATCGGGTGCGAATCGCTGACCCGGAAGAGCGTGTGAAACAGTATCCGCATCAGCTGAGCGGTGGCATGCGGCAGCGTGTCATGATCGCGCTGGCGCTGTCATGCAATCCATCGATCTTGATCGCGGATGAGCCGACGACTGCGCTCGATGTGACGATTCAGGCACAGATCATCGATTTGATGGAGAAGCTGCAGGAAGACTTCGGCTCGTCTATCATCATCATCACGCACAATCTGGGCGTCGTGTCGCAGATGGCGGATCATGTGGCGGTGATGTATTTCGGGCGCATCGTCGAGTACGGCACGACGGTCGATATCTTCCGTAATCCGCAGCATCCGTATACTGTCGGTTTGCTTCAGTCGATCCCGGTTTTGGGACGGCGCAAGGAAATCCTGGTGCCGATTGAAGGCATCGTGCCGAATGCGATAACGGAGATAGCGGGTTGCGCCTTCGCCGACCGCTGCCCGCATGTGATGGCGAAGTGCCGCACACACCTTCCACCGCCGACAACGGTTGCCGGGGAACATCAGGTGGCCTGCTGGCTGCACGAAGAGGGTACAGGCGCGCCGAATGCATCGGAGGCGGTCGCCTAAGTTCAGTGTGAATTAACCTGTCGGCGCTGTCGGCGGGCTAATTTTGTCAATCTAATTTGGAGGAACACAGATGAAACTCCCTACTTTTTTACGCATCTTGCTGGTAGCAGCAGTGATGCTCGCAGCGGCCGGAACAGGCTTCGCGCAGATGGGCGAAGTGGCTGATCCGATTCCGTATCCGGAGGGCGTACAGTTGGGTGATAACCCGATCGTCACGTTCTCTTTGGATGAGATGCTCGTCTATAAGGCGCTTGATTCTTATGGCGAGCCGGCCTGGATGACGGCGATGGTCGAAGCTGGCGAATTGCCGCCGGTGGAAGAACGCTTGCCTGAGAATCCCCAGGTTATTCTGGAATCGGGCATGTCGACTGGTCCGGGCGTCTATGGCGGCGTATGGCGCGATTTCTCGGCTGTTCCGACTGCTGGCTGGAATCTGTGCGCCCGTCAGACTCAGGGCTGGTTCGGCATCAACTACATCTATGGTGAATCGCTGGTCAAGTCCGGTCCCATGTTCTTGCGCCATGACAACCTGGAACCGCTGCCGAATCTGGCGACGGACTGGGAATGGAGCGAAGACGGCACCGAGCTAACGATGAACATCATCCGCGGCGCCAAGTGGTCCGATGGCCATGCCTTTGGCGTTCATGACATCATGTTCACCTGGGAGCACATCATCCTGGATGAGAACGTGAATTCCTGGACGAACCGCTCCACCTGGCAGATTAACGACGAGGACATCACACTCGAGCAGTCCGGCGACGACCAGATCAAGTGGACCTTCCCGGTTGCTTTTCCGGTTCAGCTGCTGTTCAAGATGGACTTCCTGGACTTTAATATCTGCGCCGAGCATGCCTATGCGCCGATGCACCCAGCGCTCAACGAAGAGTCCGACTATGACGCCTTCGAGACCTTCCAGGTACAGGATGTTTTGCCCGTGCCGACGATGGGTCCCTGGGTCGCTGTCGATTACCTGATTGATGAGTTCATGGTGCACCGCCGGAACCCATACTACTGGAAGGTCGACGAGCAGGGCAACCAACTGCCCTACCTTGAGGAAGTAACCTTCGAGAAGGGTCCCAGCGGTATTGGCCGTACACTGGGCACGCTGGCCGGTTCGATCGATCATACGAATCTTGAGAACCCCAGCACCTACGTAGAAGCCATGACACGCCAGCAGGAAGACGATGCGCACTTCCGTATCGAGTGGGGTCCTGAGACCTTGGCTTTCGATATTTTATTCAACCTGTCGGCGACGCTTGGCGTACAGAATGAGCGCGATCAGGCATTGCGCGATCTGTTCCGCGATCTGCGTTTCCGCCGGGCGGTACAGCACGCGGTTGACGGCGACGGCATTGGACAAGCGGTAATCCGCGGACCATTCATGCGCGCCTTCGCCAGCGGCCTCACCCCCGGCTCGCCCTACTTCGATATCGACAGCGTCGTCTATTACCCGTTTTCGCCCGATTCTGCCTCAGCAATTTTGGCTGAGATCGGTTTCGAAGATACCGATGGCGATGGCGTCCTGAATTGGACCGACGGTCCCTTGGCAGGTGACAACCTTGTTGTGGTTCTCGATACCAGCGTGGCCGCGGAAGCGACCGGGCAGATCGGCGACGCCTTCGTGCTCTTGATGCAGGAAGTCGGCGTACAGGTCAACTTGCGTCCGCTGCAGGGTCCTGCCTCAAATGACGCGACCACCACGGGTACCTGGGAAATGCGTGTTGATCGTATCGGGCAGGAATACACCACGTCCTTCACCCGCTGTCAGGATCTAGGTCCGGTGACGGACATCACACCTGATTTCCACCGCGCTGATGGTGGCGAGCGTGAGCTGTTGGACTTTGAAGCGGAGATCGTTGAGATTGTGAACGCCTTCTGCCTCGAGCCGGACTTCGACACGCGCAAGGACCTGATGTCGCGTTATAATCGCCTCTTCACCGAGAACGTTTACAAAGTCGGTGGCATAGTCGGTCGTTACGGACTGGGCTTGGCGAAGCGCTTCAACAACATTCCGGTTGGCGCGCCGCCATTCTTCTATCAGTGGACATGGGGCAATGTGATTCCGGAAGCCGTCTGGGTCAGCCCGGACGAGCAGATCAACCAGATCTTCCCGGATAGGGCGCCAGCTTACAGCATGGATGACATGTAAGCTTGCGTAATCGGGTTTAGTCCCGGTAGATTAGCAACGAGCAGGGACGCGCAATGCCGCGTCCCTGTTGCCGTATCAAGATATGATGGCATATACTTGAGTGGTTATCGCGCAGAACGGTTTGTCGGCATACAGGTCAGCCGCCCATGATACGCTTCTTTGTACATCGCCTGTTATCATCAATACTGATTTTGATCGTCATTACGATAGTGGCTTTCACCATTATTCAAATTCCGCCGGGCGATTTTGCCGATGTCTACAAGCTAGAGTTGGTTGCGCTTGGTGGTACATCGGAAGCAGAGGCCGAGGCAGCGGCCAACAAGCTGCGCGACAAGTACGGATTGCTGGATCCGCTGCCGTTTCAATACTTAAAATGGATCGGCGCGATTGTGCTGCACGGCGACTTTGGCTGGTCGTTTTCGCAGCGAGTTGATGTCAGCCAACTGCTGGCGCAGCGTCTGCCGCGTACCATCTGGATCGCATTATCGGCGCATGCCATTTCGTCTCTGGTTGGCATCGTGCTGGGCATCTATGTCGCCAATCGTCAATACAGCCTGGCAGACAATACAGCGGCGGCTTTCGCTTTCTTTGCGACGTCTATACCGCGATTTTCTCTGGCTTTAATTGTGATGTACTTTCTTGCATTTGTGGTGGGCTGGGAGCACGTCAGCTCAATGCAATCGCCCGAGTTCCGCTATGCGCCCTGGTCGATCGCCAAGGCGATTGATTTACTCAGGCACGTCGGTCCCGTGATATTGATCGCGGGTTTGGGCGGTGTGGCGCGGAATATGCGTGTGATGCGCGGCAACTTGCTTGATGTGTTGAATCAACAGTATGTGACGACGGCGCGCTCCAAGGGCTTGACTGAGGGGCGAGTGCTGAATCGGCATGCGGTGCCGAACGCCTTGCATCCGATTATCGCTTATCAGGGTACGGTGCTGCCCTATATGCTTCAAGGAGAGCTGGAAGCGGCGATTGTATTTGGCATTCCTACGATGGCGCCGATGTTCGCCGAAGCGCTGTTGAAGCAGGATGTCTTTCTTTCTGGCAGCGTCATGCTGCTGTATGGCATATTGTTGATCGCGGGCAACTTCGTCGCCGATATGGCGCTGGCTGTGCTCGATCCGCGCATCTCTTACAGTTAGAGGTAGGGCAAATCAAGGTGCAAGAGGTTTACGAAGACGCACTGCTGGTAGAAGAAGAGGCAGAAGAGAGCAGCGACTCGTATTCGCAGTTGGTGTGGCAGCGCTTCAGCCGCAGCAAGGCCGCGATCGTTGGCGGATTGATGATCCTGATGCTGGTCGTGCTGGCGATCCTCCCCGAGTTCTTTTCGCCCTATAACTTATACGCGACTGCGCTGGGCGATTCTTATACGCCGCCGACGCAGATTCGCTTTTTTGATCTGGATGGCAATTTCAGTTTGCTTCCCTTTGTTTACAAGCAGGAGTTGGAGATCGACCCGGTAACGTATCAGGCGCGGCCGAAGATCGATCCGGACAGTCGCTACAATGTGCAGTTCTTCGTGCGCAGTTGGGAGTACGAGCTCTTCGGTCTGATTACCACGGACCTGCATTTATTCGGACTGGATACCGACGATGTGCGCTTGCACTTGCTGGGAACGGATCGCTTTGGGCGCGATCTTTGGGGCCGGATCTGTCTGGCCGGGCGGGTATCGTTGTCGCTGAGCATCTTGGCGGCGCTGATCGCGATCGTGGTCGGCTCGTCGGTTGGGGTGATATCGGGTTATTATGGCGGCGCAATAGACAACGTGATTCAGCGCTTCGTGGAAGTGGTGATGTCTTTTCCGGAGCTGCCCTTGTGGATGGCGTTAGCGGCGGTGATCCCGACGACCTGGTCGGGCGAACAGAAGTTTTTGGCGATGGCATTGATCTTCCCCTTCTTGCGTTGGGCGGTGCTGGCGCGGGAGGTGCGGGGCAAGGTGCTTTCGCTGCGCGAGACGGATTTCATCCTGGCTGCGAAGGAGCAGGGGGCGAGTGACTTCCGCATCATTTTCAAACATTTGTATCCCAATGTGCTGAGCCATGTCATCGTGGTTTTGACACTGTTGATCCCCAGTATCATCCTGGCGGAGGCTTTCCTCAGTTTCCTGGGCATCGGCATCAACGAGCCGCTGACTAGCTGGGGCTTCTTGATGAAGAGCGCGCAAAGCCTGGAGACATTGGGCCAGAATACCTGGATACTGACGCCGGTGATCTTCATTGTGGTGGCGGTGCTGGGTCTGAACTTCCTGGGGGATGGCTTGCGCGACGCGGCCGATCCCTATTCAAATCTGTAGCCGGAGACATAAAGGCATGGCAGAAACGAGCTCCGCGAAAAACGGCGAGCGGGACATCATCCTGAAGGTCAAAGATCTGAAGATGCACTTTCAGCTGCGTCAGGGCATCCTGCAGCGGCGAGCCGGCACAATCAAGGCGGTGGATGGCGTCAGCTTTGAGCTGGGCGCACAGGAAGTGATGGGCTTGGTTGGCGAGAGCGGCTGCGGCAAGACGACTGTCGGCCGTGCGCTCCTGCGTCTTTATGACCCGACCGGCGGCGAGGTGCTCTTTCACCGGGAGGATGGCAGCTGGGTGGATGTGGCGAAGATTGGCCGCAAGGAGATGAAAGAGCTGCGCAAGGAGATGCGCATGATCTTTCAGGATCCATTCAGTTCGCTGAATCCACGGCTGACGGTAAGGGACATTATCGCCGAACCCTTGGTGATTCATGGCACGGCGTCCGGCGACGAGATCACTGCGCGCGTGGCCGAGTTGATGGAGTCGGTGGGATTGAAGCCGGCTTACATGGGTCGCTATCCTCACGAATTCTCCGGCGGGCAGCGGCAGCGGATCGGCGTGGCGCGAACCTTGGCGCTGAATCCGCGGTTGATCGTAGCCGATGAACCGGTCTCGGCGCTGGATGTGTCGGTGCAGGCGCAGGTGCTCAATCTGCTGCAAAGTTTGAAGGATGAACTGCGGCTGACTTTCATCTTCATCTCCCATGATCTATCGGTGGTCGAGCATATATGTGACAGAATCGCGGTGATGTATGTGGGCAAGCTGATTGAACTGGCGCCCACTGACGAATTGCTGCGCAATCCAAAACATCCTTATACCGAAGCGCTGGTTTCGGCGGTGCCGCCGGCCGATCCGCTGATCAAGATGGAACGGATCATCCTGGAAGGGGATGTACCAAGTCCAGCGAATCCACCATCGGGCTGCGTGTTTCATCCGCGCTGCCGATATGCGCAGGATATCTGTCGGGAGCAGGTCCCGCCACTGGTGGATATCGGACCGGAGCATGTCGCGCGTTGCCACTTCGCCGATGAACTGGAGTTGCAGGGAGTCGCCTATGTCGAAGCAGAAGCTTAGGACTGGCGGGCGGCAGTTCGCGGTGCTGGCATACATTCTGCCGGGTGTCGGTGGTTTGATTGGTTTGGCGGCGGATGGGAACAATCACTTGACGCGCAATCACGCGCAGCAGAGCATCGCGGCGGTATTGGCCCTTATTCTGAGTTTCTTCGTTTGGGCGGTGGTTGGCTATATCGTGGCGCTGATTCCGATCGCCGGTCCGATAGTCTCCATTGCGCTGTTCTCGCTGGTGATCGCAATGGCCGTTTTCCTGGCGGTAAACTGGGTCGTCAGCCTGGTGGTCGCGCTGCGCGGCGAAGAACGGACAATTCCCGTTGCCAACCGCATTGTCGTGCGGTGGATGGAAAATGCTGGCGCGGATAAGCGCAGCACCTGAGTACCATGCTCCTACCGAAATTACGTGAGGAAGTCTGCCGGCTCCATGCTGAGTTACCGGCGAATAACCTGGTGGCTTGGACGAGCGGCAATATCAGCGCGCGTGATCCGGCGACGGGCCTGGTCGTGATCAAGCCGAGCGGCGTGCGGTTTGAAGATCTGACGCCGGCGAATATGGTCGTGGTTGATTTGAATGGGCGCGTCGTTGATGGCGACCTGGCGCCTTCCTCCGATACCGCATCTCATTGCTACATCTATCGTCATATGCGGCACGTGAACGGCGTGGCGCATACGCATTCGCGCTACGCCACGGCCTTTGCTGTAGTCGGCGAGCCGATCCCCTGCGTGACGACGGCGATGGCGGATGAATTCGGCGGGGAGATACCCTGCTGCGGGTTCTGTTTGATCGGCGGCGACGAGATTGGCAAGCTGGTGGTGGATGGCCTGACCGGGCATCGTAGTCCGGCGGCGCTGCTGCGCAGTCACGGCGTTTTCACGATCGGCGACAGTGCAGAAGCGGCGGTCAAGGCGGCGGTGATGACGGAAGATAATGCGGCGATTGTCTGGACAGCGCGTCAACTCGGCGAGGTGATTCCGATTTCGCAAGACGATATCGACAGCTTGCATGACCGCTATCAGAATGTGTATGGTCAGCAGTAGAGGCAAGCCTCCTTTTCCGTTCTGAGTCTGTATTTGAGAGGCATTTCTTGTGAGCGAGCCTTATCGCTACGAAGAAGAGTTTGGGCCGGTGACAAGAGAGTATGAAACGGCCAAGGACTTCATTACCAAACTCGAAGATGTTGATGCGCCGTGGGGAAAACGAACGCATTGGATTTTTCGCGGCCAGAACGTTGCCACATGGCCACTTACACCTAGTCTGTTCCGCGGATGGCACGACGCGACTTATCTTGATTTCGAAAGGGATCTTATTGAAGAATTCCTAAGAATGCTAAATCTTGTCGAAAAACCAGTTCCTTACGGGCCAAAACTGGTTCTTCAGAGTACAAACACAACAAAGAAGCTTACGCAAACAAACAACTCAACCGGTATTCGACGGGACATCGAATATGATATTAGCGATATTTCATATGCACTTGCACAGCATGCGGGTGTTCCAACGAGGTTACTCGACTTTAGTTACAATCCATTGGTAGCCGCTTATTTTGGCGCAGACGAAATGACCAATATACAACGAATGCTTTGTTCTGCACCGTCGGGCGGCATAATGAAGTATCGTTTTGAATTGGACAAGCCTGACGACGAAATCAGCTGGCACATGCAATCCATTCCACCTGACCACCTACGATACATTAAGCACACCATTGGCGAAATCTACGCCGCTAGACACATGGTTGTATGGGCCATAAACCAAACCCATCTTAATGAAGTTCCTATTGCATTGTTAGAGCACTCATATCGTGAGATAGAAACTCTCCATGCACAAGAAGGCTGTTTTCTTTATGACACGGGCGTCATACTCCGTGATGGCTGGCGGCCATTTGAGGAAATGTTGCTCAAGTTTGTCAACAAAGAAACTCCCAGTGTCTACAGACTTATTTTACCTCGAAGCGAATGCATGGCTTTGCTTAATGAACTTGAGAAGCGACTGATTTCGAATCTATTCTTATATCCTTCTTTCGATCAGGTAGCTACTTCAAGCACTTCAACGATTAGAAGACGTATGACTAATCGAATGCGAAATTCAAGTGAAGACGACGTTGATTAGTACCGTCTTTCCACAAGAATGAAAGTTATTCGTCGTCTTTGATGAAATAAAAGTGCGCGCGAAGAGAAGCAGAGGGACAACATGGCTCTGAGTGATTATCAAGTTTGGTTTTTGACCGGCAGTCAGCATCTTTATGGTCCGGAAGCGATTGAGCAGGTGGGCGAGCATTCGCGAGAGATCGCGGCTGACCTTGACAGCGCCGCTGCGATTCCGCCCGAGATCGTCTACAAGCCGGTGCTGACGACCGCCGAGGAGATTTACAATATCTGCAGCGAGGCGAATACAAACGCGCAGTGCCTCGGCGTGATCGCCTGGATGCATACGTTCTCGCCGGCGAAGAACTGGATTGCCGGCTTGACCGCTCTGCAGAAACCCTTGCTGCATCTGCACACGCAATACAACCGCGATATCCCCTGGTCCGAGATTGACATGGATTTCATGAATCTCAATCAGGCGGCGCACGGTGACCGCGAGTTCGGCTTCATGATGAGTCGGCTGCGGCTGCAGCGCAAAGTCGTGGTCGGGCATTGGCGCGATGAAACAGTGCAGGGTCAGGTTGGTGTCTGGGCGCGGGCGGCGGCCGCTTGGGCGGAGACGCAGAATCTCAAGGTGGCGCGCTTTGGTGACAATATGCGCGCGGTGGCGGTGACCGAGGGCGACAAGGTGGCGGCGCAGGTGCAATTCGGCTACCAGGTAAATGGTTATGGCATCGGCGATCTGGCCGCGGTGGTGGATCAAGTGAGCGACGCCGAAATTGACGCGCTGGCTGCGGAGTATGAAGCGAGCTACAAAATGAGCGCCGATCTGCGGACGGGCGGTGCAAGGCATGATTCCATCCGCGAGGCAGCGCGCATCGAGATCGGCTTGACGCAATTCTTGCAAGACGGCGATTTCGGCGCCTTCACCACGACATTTGAGGACTTGCATGGACTGGCGCAGCTGCCGGGTCTGTCTGTACAGCGCTTGATGGAAGCGGGTTACGGCTTCGGCGCCGAAGGTGACTGGAAGACGGCGGCGCTGCTGCGCGCGCTGAAGGTGATGGCGGAAGGGCTGGATGGCGGCACCTCTTTCATGGAGGATTACACCTACCACTTCCATCCCGACAAGATGGCGGTTCTGGGCGCGCACATGCTGGAAGTCTGCCCGAGCATCGCGATCGGACAGCCGAGCCTGGAAGTGCACCCGTTGGGCATTGGCGGCAAAGCCGATCCGGCACGATTGGTGTTCAATACGCCAGCGGGCGCTGCCCTGAATGCCTCGCTGGTCGATATGGGCGATCGCTTCCGGGTGATTGTCAATACCGTCGATGTGATCGAGCCGGAAGCGCCCTTGCCGAAGTTGCCGGTGGCGCGGGCTTTGTGGCGGCCGCAGCCGAATCTGCAGGTTGGCGCGGCGGCTTGGATCTATGCCGGCGGCGCTCATCACACCGTTTTCAGTCAAGCGCTAAACGCTGAACATATCTACGATTTCAGCGAGATGGCGGGCGTCGAATACGTGCAGATCGACAAGTCAACCGAGTTGCGTCAATTCAAGAATGAACTGCGCTGGAATGATGTGGCGTATAAGCTGAGTGGGTGAGCGATACGGCCCAACCCCAGCACCCGGCCCCTTCCCCAAAGCATTGGAGTGGTGGCGGGCTCAATGCAAGGCTGGTGCTGAGACACAGGTCGTAGGCGTTGGCACAGTTCACCGTCTTTGCGCTCTGCGCGCTAGATTGGCAAGCCTCTATCCATAGCTATGCGGGGAGATACTGAAGGTGTAGGCCGCAAGGTTGCGTTGGACTCGCGTTCTCTAGGAATGGGGCTCCGGCTAGTGTGCAGCAATGAATGTTCTCCCGTTGTCAGCATTCGAAATTGCGCCTCGTGTAAGATGGTTGCCTTATGCAAATTCGCGGGTACTTGTCAAAGAACTTACATTTAGGCTAAAGTGGAAATCATATTCTGCCGTCGCTGGCTGGTTTTTGCATTGCATCGCAGCTTCAACATAGGATAAGGGATAGGGACCATGGCACCTGCGACAGATAGCGCGCATCAAGACGTTGGGCTCGTCCGCAATCTGGGATTATTTGACATCACGATGATTGGCGTCGGCGCGATGATCGGCGCCGGCATTTTCGTTTTGACCGGCATCGCCGCTGGCACGGCCGGTCCGGCGCTGATCCTGGCTTTCGCCATGAACGGCGTCATCACCGTCTTGACGGCGATGGTCTACGCAGAGCTGGGCTCGGCGATACCGGAAGCGGGCGGCGGTTACCTTTGGGTGAAGGAGGGCTTGCCGGGACCGAACGGCTTTCTGGCCGGCTGGATGAGCTGGTTCGCCCATGCGGTGGCGGGCAGCCTCTACGGCGTCGGCTTCGGCGGTTTCATATATGAGTTGTTGCGGATTCTGTTTCTCGATCCGAGTGCGCCCCATGATGAGCACACGGGCATCTTCTTGTCGGGTCCGTTGCACTTGCCCTTTGGGCTTGAATTGACGGAAGCCGATCTGGTGCAGAAGATTTTCGCCGTTCTGATCATCTTGCTCTTCCTCTATATCAACTACAGAGGCACATCGGAGACCGGCGCGGTCGGCAATATCGTGACCGTGCTGAAAGTAATCATCATCATGATTTTCATCGTCAGCGGCTTGTTCGTCATCTTTGGCGAGCCGGCGCGCTTCGAGTCATTCCAGCCATTTGCGCCGAGGGACATCATCGGAATTGTCAGCGCGATGGGGCTGACGTTTATCGCCTTTGAGGGCTACGAGATCATCGTGCAGGCGGGCGAGGAAGTGCGGGAACCGCGCAAGAATATTCCGCGTGCGGTCTTTCTATCGCTGGCAATCGTGGTGCCGATTTATATGCTGGTCGCCTTTGTTGTCATCGGGGCGGTTGATCCACCGGCGGGACAGCCCATCCACGAGTGGCTGGGCGATTTGGGTGAGATTGGCATCGCCCGTGCCGCCGCCCAGTTCATGCCATTTGGCTTGTTCCTGATTATGCTTGGCGGTTTGCTCTCGACCATGAGCGCGCTAAACGCCACCACCTTCTCCTCGACGCGGGTTTCCTTCGCGATGGGGCGGGACCGGGCGCTGCCCGACAGTTTCTCCAGCGTCAGCGCCAAAACGCGCACGCCGCATATCGCCTTGGGCTGGTCGGGCGTCTTGATCCTCTTCGTCGCGCTGACTTTGCCGATTGAAGATGTGGCGGCATCGGCCGATATCATGTTCATTCTGCTCTTCCTTCAGGTCAATCTGGCAGTGATCACCATCCGCAGCAAGTACGGCAAGGACTTGAAATACGGCTTCTTGATGCCATTTTTCCCGATCTTGCCGATGATCGCGATAGGCATGCAGTTCCTGCTGGTGCTGTCGCTGTTTGAGGTGTCCATCATCGCTTGGGTTTACGCGGTATTCTGGATCGCGGGCGGCTTCCTGCTTTATTTCTTCTATGCGCGTCCGCGACAAGAGCGGGCGCATCGGACGCCGGTTGTACAACAGACCGAATTGATGACGCCGACTCAAGATGTGCCCTATCGCGTTCTGGTGCCGGTCGCCAATCCGGATTCGCTTTCGACCCTCTTGCCGCCGGCGGTTAATGCCGCCCGCTTGAATGGTGGCAAGGTCACGCTATTGCATATCGTCACTGTGCCTTCGCCGACGCCTTTGTCGTCGGGTTATCGCTATCTGACCGCCAGCGATGGCTTGCGGGAGCGCGCGATCTCGATGGTGCGCGATGAAGAAGTGGCGGTAGAGTATATCGTGCGGGTGGCGCGGCGGGTGGCGCCTGCCATCATTGACACGGCTCAGGAGCAGCAAGCGGATCTGGTGGTCGTCGGCTGGCAGGGCGCGAAAACCGTCGAGGGCAGGACGGTGCTTGGTTCCAATATCGACCAGGTCTTGAGCGAGGTCAACTGCGATGTGATGATGCTGCAGACGGGTGATACGGCGTCAGCGTCGCGGATTCTGATGCCGATCGCTGAGCCACGGCAGGTGGGCTATTCGCTGCAATTGATCCAGTTGTTCTCGGAAACCGATATGACCCTGGATCTGCTGCATGTCTTCTCACCGGACACGCCGGCGGCTGATCGCGAGCGGATGACGCGCGCCTTCCAGCGGCAAATTGAGGCGGTGAAGGTTGCGGAGATGCAGGTCAACTTGCTGACCGACGTGAGTCCGGATCGAATTGACGCACTCGTGCAGGCATCGCGCGACTATGATTATCTGGTGTTGGGCGAGACGCGGGAGACCAAGGTGCGGCAGCGCCTCTTTGGCAATACCTCGATGATCATCGCCGAGCGGACGCGGACGCCGGTCCTGCTGCTGCATCCGGAAACGAGCGGCGTCGAATTCGGCTTGCGCCAAGCGGCCAACTATGTGAGTGGCGGTTACGCCTCAGTTGATCCGGAATCGCGACAGCGCCTGGCCGAGCATGGTTTCATTGACGAAGGCGCGGCGCCGACCAACGGCAAGTTGAAGTCTTCGGTCAGCCAACCGATAGTCCTTGTGATCGGCATCTTGACGGTGGCTTCACTCGTCATGATGTATGCCGGCAGCGGTGACACGCTGACTTGGGTCGGCGCGCTGCTTTACTTTGTCAGCTTGCTGGCTTTCACCTTTGTTTCCGTGCGGGCGGCTCGGGCATCGGGCTAGGCTCCGGTCCCTTAGGCGCTGCGCTTGCGCTGCTCAATTTGCTGGCGCAGGCGTTCCATCAGATCGACACCCAGCTGGCGGCAGAGGTCGATCATATCAATGGGCACCCAATTCTCGATAAGATAGTCGCCCTCGCGCCTATACCAATCGAAGTCGCGCATGGTCATGAGCTTGCCTGTGGCGGGGATGCCAGCGTAGTCGCCGTGATTGTAGGAGAAAGCCATATCCCAAATGCCGCCGCAGGCGTACATGCCCTCGCTAATGAAGCCCACGCCAACGCCGCCGCGCTCGACCTCGAGTTGGCGATCGCCGAAACCGTGCAGCCAATTGCGCTGGTGAAAGTCTTCGAATTCTTCCAGCGTGAAGCAGCCGCCGATGCCGCTGGGTCCATACCACTTCATGTCCTGGCTCCAGTATTTGTCCTGCTCCATGCGGCTCATGTCGTCGCCATCGCGGCTGCGAACGTAGCGCATCAAGCCCTTACCCATCGCTTCCACCAGTTGCATGGTTTTGCGGGATTCCAACGGGTCTTGCTCGGTATGCAGGATGCCGTCTTTAGTGACGGGACCAGGGATCTTGCCGCCTTCAAAGCCGGGCGCCGGCGGCAGCACTTGGTAGCCGGCCTGGCGCGCAACCGATAGGACGTCATATTGGACATAGCTTTCGGCGATTTTGCCCTCGTGCATCCGATAGAACTGCCCGAACCAGATGTTGGTCTTAATGCCAGTGGCGGGTATGCTCAGCCAGTCGTTGGCGAAGGTCCCAGTGAGGTAGCCACAGGCGCTAACCCATTCGGTGCCCGCTTCACCCCCCCATTCCGAAATACCGCTTTCGATGCCGCCCATGAAGACGTAGGGTCTGATTTTGATATCGGGGAAAGAGTGCAACAGCGGCAGCCAGAAATCGGCGATGAGGTTGTCCACGCCGACGATCTGGTCAATTGGCGCCGAACCATTCCAGTCCACGTCATCATGGACGGCGGCGCGAACGACGTCTGGTACGTTATCGACGCCGACATGATTGAGTCGCTGCCAGTAATTCCAGACGACTTCTTTGTTGCGTTGATTCAGGAGGGTGGACATTTGCTCAAATCCTTTCGGTTCTCTTGAGATGTAAACGATTTGCCAGGCTTATGCCGGCGAGCGCGATTTGCGCGGCAATAGGACGCCAGTCAATACCAAGGTCCAGGCGAGCGCCGCCCAGATGGCGAACCCGGGCACGAAGCTGCCCAGCAGGTCCCGCGAGGCGCCGACGACGATCGGCGCAATGAACATGCCGAAGCCGGCGATGGTGAGAGAAGCCCCCCAAACGACCGTGATCTTGCGCGGTGTCATCCAGGGCAACTGCATGGGCAAGGTTAAGAGGATGGGTTGGTAAATCCAGGTGCCGATGCCGAGCAGCATGACGCAGAGCTGGATAGCGAAAACATCGCTCAGAAGAAAGGAGCCGAAGCCACCCAAACCGACCAGGATGCCGGGCACGATGAAGAAAGGACGCCGCGCCTTGACCTTCATTGTCAGGTAGCCGCCGATGACGACGGAGAGCACGCCAACCGTTGGGAGAATACCCGTGATGTATCCGGCTTGTTCCAGCGTCATGCCGCGAAACTCATGGAGAAAGGCCGGCAGCCAACTGGTGATCGCGGCGTAGTTGATGAAGACCAGGGCATCGCCAACGACGAGCAGAAACACGGTCCGATTCCTGAAGACAAGCCACAAGTCGCGCAGGGTAAAAACCTCGCGCGCATCCGTTGCCTCTTGGCGCGTTCGACCGAAGAGGCTCCAGGCGATGGCGCCTAACAAGCCCACGGCTCCAAATACACCCAGGACAGTTTCCCAACTCATCATCTGGGACATGGGAACTGCCAGCGTTACTGAAACGGCTGTGCCCGTCACGATTACCAGTAGGAGCAGGGTATTGACGACCGGCACTTCTCGCGGCGGGAACCATTGCATGATGAGGGCGGCGGAAGCGGTCATGATTAATCCGGCGCCCAATCCGTAGAAGAGTCGAAGCAGGATCATCGTCGAGAAATCGCTGACTGCCGGAGAAAGCGTCAGCAGACCAATCATGAACCAGCTTAGCGCGAAGGTGCGATTGAGTCCGAAGCGATTGATGATCAAGCTGCCCGGCAACCCGACGAGCGCCTTGACGACCGTTGGCAGGGCGATCAGGAGGCTGGCGCTGGCACGCGAAATCGCGTAATCGTCGATGACGAGGGGAAGCAGTGGCGTGACGCTGAAGAAGTTCAGCCCGATCGTCAGATGGGCGGCGAGGATTAGCGCGCCGATGACGAAGCGGTAACGCGGATGTAGGCCTGCTTCCGTCCCCCTGACTTCGCTGAGCGTGACAGCCACGATCAGCCTTTCACCGCGCCGGCGGTCAAACCCTTGACCAATTGGCCTTGAAAAATGAAGACAACAATGATGATGGGTACGGCTGCCGAAACTGCGGCGGCTGCTGCCAGGGTGATATGGCCCGGGTCTTCGCCACCCGCGTATTTTGAGATGGCGACCGTCAGCGTCCAGTTGGATTGCGTGAGGATACGTACCAGCAAGAAATCGCTGTAGGCGAGCAGGAGGGTGAACAGGGCGGTCGAGATGATGCCGGGCCACATGATGGGAATGATGACGCTGGTGAAGGCGGTCAGACGATTTGCCCCATCGACCATCGCCGATTCCTCGATCTCTTTGGGAATGTTCATGAAAAAGCTGCGCAGCATCCAGATGGTGAAGGGTTGATTGATGGCGACCAGCGTGATAATCAGCAATATATGCGTGTCGTACAATCCCGAGCGCTGACCGAACCACCAATAGGGCAGGATGTAAGACAGGCCGGGCAAAGAGCGAAAACCAAGCGCTGCCACGAGTATGATGACGCCGGCTAGCCCGGCGTAACGAGACAGCGCATAGCCGGCCAGGCAGCCTATCGAGATGGATATACAGATCGTGCCGGCCGTCACAATAATGGTGTTGAGAAAATAGCGATAAAATCGCTCGGTCTTGATGAATGCTGGAATCTGAAGCAGCACGAAGAATCCGATCGCCAGGACGGCAAGGTAGACATAGCCACGCGAAATCGGTAAGTGCCGTGCATTGATAGCGATAAACGTTAGCAAGCCGAAAATGGCCACCAGGACTAGCGTGACCAACAGCGGATCGTCGGGAATCGACTTGAGCCACAGATCGGTGTAATTGTCGGCGGTCGGCTCAAATATAAGCAGTGGCACGCGTGAATTGGCTTGCCGCGGTGTCTTGAAGGACTGCAGCGTGGTCCAAAAGAACGGCAGCACGCTGAAGCAGGCGTAAAACGTCAAGATGACGTATATCACCGCCCGAACATAGCGATTCTCGATCCGTTTCACTTTATCGCTCCTCGATCTGCTCTTTATAGGTGCGATAAAGGAAAGGCAAGAGGACCACCAGGATCAGAATGACCGTGATGATGGACATGGCATTGGCTTTGCCGAGCCGCCGGACGCTCATGGCGGTGCGGAAGGTATAGAGCATCATGACTTCGGCTTTGTAGACGGGGTTCTGTTCAGTGAGCACGAAGACGCTATCGAAAACGCGATAGGCATCCATGATAGAAATCAAGCCTATGAATATGAAAAGCGATCGCAAATGGGGAATCATGATATGCCGAACCTGGCGCAGGCGCGTGGCGCCGTCAATCATGGAGGCCTCGACCAGTTCGTGAGGCAGGGTTTGCAAGCCGGCGAAGAATACAATGAGCGGGAAGGGAGTTGCTGCCCAAAGCGCGTGCACGAGAATGAGCGATTTAACGGTCTGCTCCGTAAGAATAAAACGCGCGCCGACTATTTCGCGAAAAGCCCAAGCCACGAGACCGCCAGACTCGAAAAGTTGCTTTACCATCAGCGTACCAACGACGGGCACGACGATGAACGGCATCAGAAATGCTGCAATAAAGATGCCGCGGCTGCGTTTAGAGACCTGATCCAGCAGTACGGCGATTAGAAAGCCGGTGAAGATCTGCATAGGCACGGCGATGACGATGAAGGTAAGTGTGAAAGTGAACGCAGACCAGAATTTCAGATCGCCGAACACATCAATGTAATTTTTCAAGCCGACAAATACTGGTGTGTTGATATTGCGAAAAGTGATGAAGTGCGTGCTTAGCCAGACGGACGTGACGAGCGGAAACACCATCAGCATGAGCATAACGAAGAGGCTGGGGGACATGAACATGTAGAAAGTTCGTCTATTCATGGGCGCGCTCTACTCGTCTCGGCAGCGCAGAGCGATCAATGCGCAACCTTTGGTAATGCAGGGACTGCATGTCAAAAATATGGATAGAGCGGTGAGGGTCGGCCATTGGGCTCGACCCTCACACTCAGAGCAAACTGATATATGCCGATGCTTTAGCCGTCGATGAATCCTTGAGTCGTCGCTTCGGCAGTGTATTCGTCGGCGGCGGCTTGCAGCGCTTCTTCTGCCGTGAGTTCACCGGAACCGACCAAGGGCAGCCAGTTGCTTAGGGCGGTACGGAAGAGCGGCGCAGCTGGACGCATTGAATACGAACCTACACCATTGGCCACGGAGGTACCCATCGCATAAAAGTAGCGTCCGCCACCTCCGGCTTCGATCACCGACGTACGAAGGATCGGCCCGTGCGCCGCGCCTTCGGCCTGGCTCGCCTTGTCTACGGTCTCCATAATGACGCGAAAGACCAGATCGTGATCCGCGCCGGACCGCTTGGTAACAGACAAGGCGTCAATCCAGGCGGACCCTCCCAGAATGCCGCTGTCTGGATCGGGCATAGGCGCAGGCGAGAAGCCGATGATGCCAACGTAGTCCGACTTTTCCGGATTGTCCATGTTAGCCGCGCGGCTGGCCCATATATTGACAAAGGCAAGTGTGCCTGTTTCCATGCCGATCTCACTGTCGTCAATGCTGTAGGTCAAACCTTCCACACCCATGCAGGCATCCACGACCTCTTTCATCTTGTTCAATGCGGCGACGCCTGCCTCGCTATTGAAGGCTGGCGTGTCATCGTCATTCAGATGGGCGCCGCCAAAGGCCCTTAAGAAATGCATGAACTCGATCTCCCAAGCCCAGCCAGCGTGCAGATTCATGGTGAAGGGCAAGTCAATGCTCGGCTCTTGCTTGAGAACGTCGCAGGCATCGATCACGTCGTCGTAGGTAGCCGGCGGATCTAGATCGTACTTCTCGAAGAGATCGGACCGGTAAAAGATATGGAAGGTGTTCTGCATGAACGGCACACCGTAGATGTTGCCGTCGAGAGTAACCGCATCCCAAGCCGTCTGAGGAATATCGCCAAGGTCGTAGACTTCCCAATATTTCTCGACCAAGTCGTTGAGCGGTTGTAGGGCGTCAAACTCGTTCAACTCCGCGATGCGCGACAAGTCCGTGTGGAGTAGCGCCCAAGGCGATGCGCCACCGCCGGCTAAAGCCAGGTTCACTTGTTCCGTTGAACTGCTCGAATCTAGCAGCTGCGCGTTGACAGCCAAGTTATCAACATCGTTGCATTTTTCTAACTCATCGGCCATGAACTCAATGAGCGGAAATGCCACACCGATAAAGTTGACTTCTGCCGCCGATTCGGGCGGATCGAGGACACAGGGATCCATGTCGTCCTGCGCCAGGCCTGGTGTCACTAAAAGCACAAGAACCAAGAGTACAAGTAGCTTCTTCATCCTTTACTTCCTTTCAGCTTTTTACAGAACAAGAATATGAGGTCGCTATGTGGAACCAAGGTTTGCCAGCCTCCGCTCCACCGTTAGCCATTGCCGCACATTGAGCTTGGCATGACGCGAAAACTAACGGTTTGACCTACCATCAGTCTCATTGTAACGAAATCCGACAGCAACTCCAAATATTGCAGGCAGCGTGCGAGAAAGCGCCGACCTAAGTAGCGAAGTCCCGCGGCGCTGGGTAAACTGTGCGGCACTTGCTGCTCGCCGGATCTGGCTGGGGCCGGGTACGTTTGGGCAAGCAGAAGCTAAAACCATTTTGTAGAAAGCAGAAGCTGATGACCGATAATCCTTCCAAAAGGACGCAAGAGATTCGCAGGCAGTTGCTGGACAATCTCGAATGGCGCTGCATCGGACCGCATCGGGGCGGACGGGTGGTGGCAGTCGCCGGCGATGTCTCGCAGAAAATGACCTTTTACATGGGCGCTTGTGCCGGCGGCGTGTGGAAGACGACCGATGGCGGACTATATTGGCGCAATATCTCCGATGGCTACTTTAATACGGCCGCAATCGGCGCGCTGGCGGTATCGGCTTCCGATCCCAATGTGATTTATGCCGGTACAGGCGAAAGCACAATCCGCGGCAATGTCTCGCATGGCGACGGTGTATACAAGTCGGTGGACGCCGGCTTGAGCTGGCAGCATGTCGGGCTGAGCGATTCGCGCCATATCGGCAAGATTGTGATTCATCCGCAGAATCCGGACATCGTCTATGTCGCCGCTTTCGGCCACGCCTTTGGGCCCAACACAGAGCGCGGTGTCTTCCGCTCGCTGGATGGTGGCGGCAGTTGGGAGAAGGTCCTCTATAAGAGTGAACGCGCCGGTTCGCATGATGTGGCGATGGATGTGAACAATCCGCGCATCTTGTTCGCGGCGATTTGGCAGGCACAGCGCTATCCACACAAGCTGGAAAACGGCGGTCCGGACTGTGGCTTGTGGCGCAGCATGGATGGCGGCGACGCGTGGCAGGATATCACGCGCCATGCCGGGTTGCCGACCGGGCTGCTGGGCAAGATTGGCGTGGCGCTTTCGCCGGTCAAAGCGGGGCGCGTGTGGGCATGTATCGAAGCGGAGGACGGGGCGGTCTTCCGCTCGGACGACTATGGTGAAAGCTGGATCCGGTTGAGCGAGGAATCGCTGCTGCGGACGCGGCCCTGGTATTACATGCACGTCACCGCCGACACGCAAGACCCGGACACGGTCTATATCCAGAATTACAACATGTGGAAGTCGATCGACGCCGGGGCGAGCTTCGAGACGATGCCTACGCCGCACGGCGATGAGCACGCGCTCTGGATTGACCCGGCCGATAATCAACGCATGGCGCGCGGCAATGATGGCGGCGCTTGCGTGTCATTCAATGGCGGGAAAAGCTGGTCGTCGATTTACAATCAGCCGACGGCGCAGCTGTATCACGTCTGCACTGATGACCGCTTTCCCTATCGGGTTTATGGCTCGCAGCAAGACAACACCGCCATCACGGTGCCGAGCGCGACCGTCGATGGCGCGATTCACGAGCGGGACTGGTATGCGCCCGGCGGGGGCGAGAGCGGATACATCGCCATAAAGCCGGATGATCCGGATATTGTTGTAGCATCAGGCCCAACCGGGCAGCGCGCCTATAACGATCATATGACGCTTTATAACCATCGCACCGGGCAGAAGTGGATCAATACGGTCTGGCCTGAATTATATGGCTGGGGCGTCGGCGCCGAGCGACTGAAATACCGCTTTCAATGGACTTTCCCCATCATGTTCTCGCAGCACGACCCCGACGTGCTCTACGCCTGCAGCCAGCACCTGCACCGCTCGAATGATTTGGGCGCGAGCTGGCAGGTGGTCAGCCCCGATCTCACGCGGAATGATCCGGACAAGCTCAAGGCGTCCGGCGGGCCGATCACGCGGGACAATACCGGCGCGGAAGTGTATTGCAATATCTTTGTGCTGGCGGAATGCCCGCACGAGCCGGGTGTGCTCTGGGCGGGCAGCGATGACGGTTTGGCGCATATCTCGCGCGATGGCGGCGCAACCTGGCGCGAGATTACGCCGCCGGATCTGCCGGAGTGGGCGCTGATCAGCATACTTGATGTTTCGGAGCATATGGTGGGCGCAGCCTACCTTGCCGCCACGCGCTACAAGATGGATGATATGCGGCCCTATTTGTACAAAACCACAGACTACGGCGAGACCTGGACGCTGATCACGAAGGGCATACCCGATGACGAATTCACGCGCGTCATCCGTGAAGATCCCGATCGGCGCGGTCTGCTCTATGCGGGCACGGAGACCGGCATCTACATCTCCTTCGATGATGGCGCTAACTGGGCAAGCGCGGGCGGGAATCTGCCGATCAGCCCGATCCATGATTTGGTGATCAAGGATCACGATTTGGTGGTGGCGACGCACGGACGCTCGTTCTGGATCCTGGACGACTTGTCTCCGCTGCGGCAATCGCCGGCCGATGCGGGCGCTGTCTTATTCGCGCCGGCGCCAAAAGCGCGCATGCGAGAGTACTCGGGTTTCGGCGGCTGGGATAAGAGTTATGGAGCGGAAGTGGTCAACTATGGCGGTATTGGCACAAGCGTGGCCGGCTTCACAACGGGGGCGGGTTCGGATCGGCCTCATTTCCTCAATGCCGGCTTGAATCCGCGTGAAGGGGTCGTCTTTTGTTACTATCTGCCGGCGTCGAACAATAAGCCAGTCCTGCTCAACTTCCGCAAACCGGAAGGCGAATTGATACGCAGTTATAGCAGTGACGCGGACGAGGGTCCGGCGGCGCAACGTGGTTTGAATCGCTTCCATTGGAATCTGCGCTATCCCGGCGCGGCGGAGGTCGAAGGCGTCGATGGCTGGTGGGACCGGCCGGATGGTCCGCTGGTTGCGCCAGGTGAGTATCTGGCTGATCTGGTTGTCGATGGAGAAAGCAGCACGCAGCAATTTGAGGTGCGCGCCGATCCGCGCGTTGAAGCGAGCGCGGCGGATTACGAGCAGCAGTTGGATATGCTGCTGGAAATCCGCGATCGGCTGTCGCAAAACAACGCGTTGGTTAACAAGCTTGTGAAGCTGAAGCAGCAAGTAGGCGCGTGGGCAGAGCGCACGGAATCGCTGGCGCTGCAGGCGGCTGCGGAAGCGATCTGCGCCGAGGTCGATGGGCGGCTGCCGGACTTGATTAATGTGGGTTTCACTGAGTCGCAGCTTTATGCCAGTGGATTGCATGAGAAGTTCAATGCGCTCTTCGAGTCGGTCGACAGCGCCGATTATGCGCCACCGCAGCAGGCGCGCGAGGTGTTTGCGCAACTCAGTGAAGAACTGGACGGGCAGCTGGCATATACGCGCTCGGATTTGGGCGAGACAGTCGCGGACTTCAATGCGGCGATCCGGGCGCTCGGGCTGGAGGCGGTTGATCCGCTGTAGACAACGGCGTATTGACGCGTTGCCACGCTCGGAAGGGTAAAGCCGTGGGCGCCCCTGCTGCCGTCGACTGCAAAATGGGGCGTTGGCATCCCGTATCTGTTAATATAGTTTGTACCTGCATTGCGGCAGGCAAGAAGGATTGTGGGCTTGAAGCGCCACAAGTGAAAGGAACACAGTGATGAAAGACAAAAGCGCCGTCACCGTCATTGGCGAGTTTGCCGCGGAACGCCGCTACGGCGACTTGAGCGACCTCACCATCATACGCGCGCGCCAAGTCGTGCTTGATTTCATCGGCACCATGCTCGGCGGTTACCAAACTGAACTCGGGCAATTGGCCGCCGAATATGCGGCGGATATGATTCGCGGCGACGACGCGACCATCGTCGCCGATGGCCGCCGCAGCACTGTCGAGGGCGCCGCCTGGGCAAACGCGACCATGGGCAAGTTCCTCGGCATGGACGATTCACACCGCATTGGCGGTCATGTCGCTTCGCAGATAGTGCCGGTCGTGCTGGCGCTGGGCGAGCAGCTGCAACTCAGTGGCGAACAGCTTATCACGGCGCTGGCGGTCGGCTATGACGTGATGGAGATGGTACATGGCGCGGTCGATACCTGGCAGCGCGAACGCGGGCTGGATCACAAGGGGCAAGCGGGTACGCTGGGTAGCGCGGTGGCCGCGGCCAAAGCAATGGACCTGCCCGCCGAGAAAATTGCCCACGCCTTGGCGCTGTCGATGGATATGGCATGCGGCACCGAGCAGTACGTCTACGATGCGGGCGCCTGCGATACCAAAGATCTGCTGGCCGGATATGGCGCGCGCAATGGCATCCACGCTGCTAAACTGGCGGACTTCGGCTTCCGCGGACCGCCCGGCGCGCTCGATGGACCCTATGGCTATTTCCATGCCTTCGGACCGGGCCGGGACACGCCCGCGCTCGACCGGCTCGATGGCGAAGCGCTGGCGCGCACCGGCTTCAAACCACACGCCGGCTGCCGTCATGTGCATTCCTGTGTCGATGCGACAATGGAGCTGCTTAAGAGCGGCCGGCCCGATCTCGCCGCCATCACTTCCATCGAAGTTGATACCTACCTCGAAGCCATCACGCCCGACTTCCGCGTGAACTACGAGCCACAGAGGGTCGGTCAAGCCGGCTTCAGCCTGCCGGTCACCGTCTCCGTTATTCTGACACGCGGCAGTTGGTTCCGGGATGATATCGCGACATTCGATGAGCCGGAGCAGCGCCGCCTGCGGCAACTGGTCAAGGTGGGCCTGGACGAGGAAATTCAAGCGGGTCATCCGCTGACGAACGGCTGTGAGGTGCGCATCGCGACGACAGACGGCGCGGCGTACAAAGGACGTGTCGAATACGCCAAAGGCGAGCCGGAGAATATGCTTAGCGACGCAGAATTCGAAGAGAAGTTCCGCTATCTGGTCGGCGACATGCTGCCGGACGAGCAGATCGGGTCGCTCTTGCATTCTGCCGGACGGCTTGAGCAGATGGACGATGTGGGCGAGCTGGCGCAGCTAACGGTGCCGCAGAAAGTGGCCGTATAGAGGATAGCCATGAAAATCTCAAGAATCAGCAGCACGATCGTTAATATCTCGCGCAGTCGTGATCTGGCGACTGCGTATGGCGTCTCGACTGCGACCAACACGGTGGTCGTGCAAGTGTACACTGACGACGGCGTCACCGGCATCGGCCAGACCGTTGCGCCCGGCGCTTGGGGCGGGGACACGGTCGAGACGGTCAAGCACCATATAGATGACAAGCTGGGTCCGGCGCTCATGGGCGAGGACCCTTTCAATATCGAGCGGCTGCATCAGCGCATGTTTCAGGCGCATCGAGCCGCGATCAACGCGCGTACCGCGCTGGACTTCGCGCTTTGGGATATCAAGGGTAAGGCGCTCGGCGTGCCGGTGGTACAGTTGCTCGGCGGGGTTTGTATGCCGGGCGCGGTCTGTCATGGCTTCGTGGAGCGCGAGGAGCCGGCAGCGATGGCGGCGCGCATTGAAGAGCTAAGCGCCGCGGAAGGCTGGACCTGGTACAAGACCAAGATCGGTTTTACAGTCGACGAAGACTTGGCGTGGTATCGTCAGCTGCGCGATTTGGTCGGCGACGAAATACGGTTTCAGCTTGATGGCAATACGGGGTATACTCTCGGCGATGCGGTGCACGCCTGTACGCAGTTGGAACGTTTGGGCGGCGTCGCGCTATTTGAGCAACCGGTACGCCATCTGGACGAGATGGCGCATCTGGTGACGCGGCTGGAGACGCCCATGCAAGCGGATGAATCGACCGGCGGTGGTCCACGAAGCGTGTACGAGATTGCGAGAGAGCGGGCCGCGCACGTCTTGCACTTCAAGATACACCGCTATGGCGGCTTGCTGCCGTCAGCGCGCATGGCTGCGATCGCGGAAGCGGCGGGCCTGGAAATTTCGGTAGCGCCCTATTTTGATATCATCGCCGCCGCCGCTGCCAATTTCGCCGCCGCCACGCCGGTCGCCAAATGGCCGGCCGGATTCTCGGACATGACCGAGAGCATTCTCGCCGAACCCTATGCGCCGGAAGGTCAGATTCTCAAGCCGCCGCCCGGGCCTGGTTTGGGGGTCGAGATTGATGAGGACAAGCTCGCTCACTTTGCAGCACTGCAGTGAAACACATAGCGAGAGTTCCCAAGTCAGAGAGATAAAAGGAGGTGACTATTGCCAATATGTACGCACGATGGTTCTGTTAATATGGTTTCGCTCAAACAAAGAAGGAGATAACCGTGAAAACTGCAAGACTGTTTCTACTCGTTAGCCTGGTCGCCCTCATCGGCGCTCTGGCGATTGTGCCGGCGACGGCGCAAGATAACATGTCCGAGTTCGTCTTCGCCCATACCGGTCCCATCCGTCCGATGGATCCGCACTCGCACTGGTACGGCTCGACGCACTGGATGCTCAAACTGTACTACGACTGCCTGATCTGGCGCGCCGCCGATGGCAGCGGCTACGTGCCGGAAGCCGCCCACAGTTGGGAAAGCGTCGATGACACCACCTGGCGCTTCCACCTGCGTGATGGCGCTACCTTCCACAATGGAGAAGCGCTCGATGCCGATGCCGTCAAATGGAATATCGACCGCGTGCGTCACCCGATCGGTGACATCCCGCTCTATCAGCAATGGGCATTCGTCAAAGAAGTCATTGTTGTGGATGACGTTACCGTCGATATCACAACCAACGAACCCCATGCTTACTTCGAGTATGACGTCAGCTATAACGGCTGCGAGTTGATCCCGCCCGATTACTTCGAAGAAGTCGGCCAAGACGGGTTTAACCGCGCACCAGTCGGCTCCGGTCCCTACAAGCTGGTCGAACTCAGCGAGAACGATCGCTACGTCTTTGAAGCCTGGGACGACTACTGGGCCGGGCGCGCCGAGATTGATCGTGTGATCTATCAGGTCATCCCCGAGCCATCGGCGCAGGTCGCCGCCTTGCGCGCCGGGCAAATTGACATGATGAACGGCGTGCCAGTGCCCGACCGCCCCACGCTCGAAGCCACCGAAGGCATCACGCTGCTCACCGAAAGCGCTAACATGATGTACCACTATTACGCCCGCGTCGATACCGAGAGTGGTGCTTACCCGGAGACCTTCCCCGATTATCAGCCCGCCACCCTGGACATCAATGTGCGCAAAGCCATCACCCACGCGCTTGACCGTCATCTGCTGGCGGAAGTGCATGGTGCTGCGAGCGGCCGCTTGGCGCGCGTCTGCTCCTACTATCCGGAAGGCTTCGCTGACAAATATGCTGATCCCGATGTGATCTCCGAATGGTACGATCCCGATCAGGCGCGCGAATACCTGGCGGCCGCTGGCTACGCCGAGGGCGAAGGTCCCACCCTCTATCTGGATTCGCCCGTCGTTGGACGAGGAGGCAGCGCCAAAGAAGTGGCCGAAGTCGCTGCCGCCATGCTCGAGGATGTCGGCTTCACAGTGGATCTGACCATTCGCGACGCCTCCTCCTTTGCTGTCGAAGTGCAGCGCAGTGGCAACAACCGCGAACTGATGCTGGCGACCCTCGGCTGCGGTCCCGCGCTGCTGTCACTCTTCTACCAGTGCGACTGGTCGGCAGTCGCTTATAGCGTTTGCGACGAGGACTGGGATGCTATAGGGGACGCGATCCAGGTGACGATCGATGGCGATGCCCGCCTTGACCTTTGGGAACAATGGTGGGAACACTACATTGACCTCACCCAGACAATCACGCTCTTTGAAGTCACGAATGTGATGGCGCTGAATACAGCAGGATTCGAATTCACGCCACGCAAAGACGGTTGGATGACCTTCCGCGGACTCAAACTCGCGGACATGTAGTTCACTCTCCCCCAACCCCTTCCCCGCAGAATGAGGGAAGGGGCGTTTAAGTCCCTCCTTCTTTACGGGGGAGGGACTTGGGGCGGGGGGCACCGGAGACATCATGCGCGGATTCTTTATCAGCCGATTGGCGCAATTGGTCGTGACCATGTTTATCGTCTCCGTGGTCGTGTTCTTCATCATTCGCCTGAGCGGCGACCCCATCCTGGTGGTGGCGCCTGATTTCTTCAGCGAGGAACAAATCGATCAAATGCGCAAGTTTTGGGGCTTTGACCGACCCCTGGGCGAGCAATACATCACCTTTATGCGCAAAGCCATTATGGGAGATTTCGGCACCTCCTATCTCGCCAAACGTCCCGCCATGGAGTTAATCGTAGAACGCCTGGGTTACACTTGGGTGCTGGCTTCAGCATCCGCCGCCATCGGGCTGACTATCGCCATACCGCTCGGTATCTTGTCCGCGCTAAAGCGCAATAGCTTGCCGGACCTGATCATCACCTTGCTGTCGTCCCTGGGCACCGCCATGCCCAGCTTCTGGCTCGGCCTCATGCTAATTGTCATATTTTCGGTCCATTTGCGTATGCTGCCGGTGTTTGGCGCCTATGAGCCAAAAGCCATCATCATGCCCTCAGTAACGCTCGGCGTCGGCATGGCAGCGCGGCTTTCGCGCATGACACGCTCAGCCATGCTGGAGGTGCTGAATCAAGATTATGTCCGTACCGCCCATAGCAAAGGTTTGATGCAGAGAACTGTCGTCACGCGGCACGCCCTGCGCAACGCCATGATACCGATCGTCACCGTATTTGGTCTTCAATTGGGCTGGCTGCTGGGTGGTTCGGTCGTGGTCGAAAGCGTCTTTTCCTGGCCGGGGTTAGGCAGGCTGATGATCGACTCGATTAGCGTCCGTGACAATACAGTCGTGCAAGCCGGTCTATTCTTTTTTGCCTTGTCATTTATTCTGATCAACTACGCGATTGATGTAATCTATATCATTCTTGACCCGCGCATAAAGTTTCAATAGAAAATGTCGATGGCCACGCAGAGCAATCATCATTCCAAAGAGGGCGCAATTGCCGACATGCCAGCCCGGCGCAGCCCGCCATTGCGTCTTCTGTCGATCCTGGCGAAGAGTCCGGTAGGCGTTGCGGGCAGCATAATCGTAACGGCCATCGTGTTATTGGCTTTTTTTGGACCTGTGGTTTCGCCTCGCGATCCGATGAGTAGAAACATCCGCTCTCGGTTCCAGCCGCCAGGTTTCGAGGATAGCAGCGGCACCTATATCCTGGGCAGTGATCAACTCGGCCGTGACATTTTGAGCCGCATCATCGCCGGCAGCCGCGTTTCCGTGCTTGTCGGCGTCGTCTCGGTCCTCATCTCGGGCACCATCGGCGTTTTATACGGCCTGATCAGCGGCTTCGTCGGCGGCCTGCTCGATAGCGTGCTCATGCGCATTGTGGACGGCTTGCTCGCCATCCCCTTCATCATCCTCGTCATCGCCATATCGGGCGTGGTGGGCGCGGGCTTGTCCACACTCATCCTCATCCTGGGCTTCACGGGCTGGATCACCTATGCCCGCGTCATCCGCGGCGAGGTGCTCAAAGTGCGCGAAATGGAATACGTGATCGCCGCCTACGCCTTGGGGCAGCATCGCCTCAAGGTCATGCTTCTGCACGTCTTGCCCAATGTCGTCTCTTCGGCAATCGTCCTGGCGGCCGTGCAGGTCGGCGTAACCATCCTCGCCGAATCCTCGTTGAGCTTCCTGGGTTTGGGCGTCAAGCCGCCGACAGTGACCTGGGGCTTGATGCTCTCGGATGGCAAGCAATACATCAACAGCGCCTGGTGGATGACCGCCTACCCGGGCATTGCCATCACGATCACTGTACTTGGAGTGGTCTTCCTGGGCGATTGGCTGCGCGACTTCCTCGATCCCAATATCCGCGGCCGTGGCTAGGATATGACGATGGAAGACCCCACTCAATTCAGAGTTCTTCGCTCCCGCGCCACCGAGACCCACCAAAGCCTGCGTGATGAAATTATGGCGGCGCTGGAATCGATTATTTTTGACTCATATCATAATAGCTTCACCATTCGCGCCGATCTGGAAGCGGCTTTCGCTGCCGAAGTCGACCAGGAATTTGCCGTCGCCGCCCATTCCGGCACGGTTGCCTTGTTCGTGGCGTTGCGCGCTTGCGACATTGGCGCCGGCGACGAAGTCATCACCGTCGGCAATTCCGATATCTCAACCACCGGCGCCATCAGCCAATGTGGCGCGATTCCGGTCTTGTGCGACGTGTTGGCCAGCGACTACACGATCAATTCCGATCTGGTCGAAAGGTTGATCACCAAGAAAACGCGGGCCATTCTGCCCGTGGATATGCACGGTCATCCCGCCAACGTCAATGCATTGAGACCACTGGCTGACCACTATAACTTGAAGATTGTAGAAGACGCTGCGCTGGCCGCTGGCGCATGCGATTATGGCGTGCCGGTCAGCGCCTTTGCCGATGTCACGATGTTCAGCTTTTCCGCCTTCAAGCCGCTGGGCAGTTCCGGGAACGGCGCAATGCTCGTCACCCGCGATGAAGAGATTCATGACAAGCTGCGTCTGTTGGTTGGTTACGGTCATGATCCGATCCGAGCCAGTGTCAAAGACGGATACCAGAACTACACTGAAGAAGGCTACAACGTCCCGCTCGATGCCCTGGAAGCGGCCGTGCTGTCGGTCAAGCTGCCCTATCTGAAAGAATGGACGGGCAAACGGCGGGCAATAGTAGGAGCGCTGGAAGACGGCTTGGCCGGCACGTCGGCGAGATTGCCGAGTTTCCGCGCCGAATCCGCGCCGACCTTCCGTTCCTATATGATCTGTGTCGACCGGCGATCTGACATCTATCACGGGCTGCGAGCCGCTGGAATCGAAGCCGCTCTTAGTTATGCGCCGCCGATATACCAATACTCGGTTTACGCGGGCCAATTCCCTAATGTACACGAGTTAGGTGTGACTGATCGATTGGCGAAGGAGCTGGTCAATCTGCCAATCACACCTGAGTTCACCGCCGAAGAAGTTGATTATATGATCGAAACAACGCGAAAACTCTTAGAATAATATGATGTAAACTATAGGGCGATCTACTAAATCGCCCGCCTGATAGATTGTAGGGGCTGCCCGGCGGGTCGCCCGCAAAAATAAGGAGCAAACTCATGAACCTGCTCGAACAAATCGTCGATTACACCCTGAACCTGCAGCTTGATGATATCCCGGCCGACGCCCGCGACCTGGCGAAGACGATCGTCTACGATTCGATCGGCACCGGTCTGGGCGGCTATCAGCGAGACCTGGGACAGAAGGCGGCTCGATACGCCGCGCTAATGATGCCCGGCGACGCAGCGACATTGCTCGGCAGCGGCGAACGCGTCTCACTGGAAGGCGCCGCCTTCGCCAACGCCGTCATGGTCAAGATCCTGGGTATGGACGATTCGCATCGCTCGGCTGGCCACATCGCCTCGCAAGTCGTGCCTGTCGTTCTGGCAGTGGGCGAAGCCTACGGCTGCACGGGTGCGGACATGCTGGTCGCCATCGTCGCCTCTTATGACTTCGCCGTGCGCGTCGGCCGGCAGGTACGCGCCACACAGCGAGCGCGCGGTCTCGATCTCAAGGGTACGGTTGGCGCGATGGCCGCTGCGCTGGCAGCCGCGCGCTGCGCCAACTTCGATCGTGAGAATACAATCAACACGGTCGCCCTGGCCGCCGATCTCGCATCGGGCACCGAGCAGTATGTTTACGACGGCGGTCCTTGCGACACGAAAGACTTAATCTCCGGCTTTGCCTCTCGCAACGCGGTCTTTGCGCTGAGACTGGCCGAATCCGGTTTTTACGGTCCGCGCGGCGCGCTCGATGGTGAATACGGCTTCTTCAGCGCCTTCGGTGACGGCTTCGACCCCGATACCTTTGCCGATCTCGGCGATGAATTCGCGATCCTGGGTACCGGCTTTAAGCCGCACGGCGGCTGCCGACACACCCATCAGGCGATTGACGCCGTCCAGGCTTTGCTCGCGAACGGGCCGCTCGAGACGACCGAGATTGAGGACATTAGCCTGAAGACCTACGGCTACGCGACGCGCCCTATTTTCCGCGTCGATCCCAACCCGACCGCGCGAAAAGTGGCCGGCTTGAGCATCCGTGTGTCGACCGCGGTGGCGCTCACACAGGGCAGCGCCTGGCCGCATGACTTCGCCAGCTGGGACGATCCCGAAGTCCGTCGCCTGCGCAACTTGATCGATGTGCAGGTCGATGATGAGATCGAAGAGTCTTATCCGGCGCTGAACGGCTGCCGACTGCAGGTCACATTGAACGATGGCAGCCGGCGCGAAGCCTACCTGCCGAATATGAAGGGCGAGCCGGAATTCCGCATGACCGATGGAGAAATGCGCGAGAAATTCGGCGTCTTGACGCGCGACCTCTTTGCTGAGGCGCAGGCCGAACAGATTTATGCGCTGTGCAGCGGGTTGGAATCGGTCGATCACATCGGGCAGTTGACTCAGCTCTGCGCCGCGCGGGAAGCTGTGGGTGTCTAGGCTTCGCGGCTGAGGACATACCAGGCTTTGTCGCCCTGGCGGATAAAACCGGTAACGCCATAACCCGCCGCCAGCATCTCGGTCATCGCTGCGCGCACATAAAGCTGCCACTGCTTCGCACGCTTGAGGTCAAACAGCTTCAATTCAGCGATATCTGCCGGTATCTCAACGCCGAATACCATTCCACTGCTCGTCGGGGGCTGGCGATATTGGAGCGCGCCTCTCTTGTCCGAAACCACCATCTTTAGCGCATCTGGCAGGTCATCCTCGCTTTGTAGGAAGCTACTCTCCGCCAGCGCAATCACCTTTGGCGAATCGAGCTGCCACTGCGCCTCGAGGCGATCGCTCGCCAGTCCGGCGTTGATGCCATCCTGCATCTCGCCGTAATGGTCGACCGAGTAGCGCCCAGCCGTCACGCCCAGGCGATTGAAGTTGAAATTGGCGTTGCCGCTCTGCATCGGGTCGAAGGTCCAGGCCATGCGGCGGTAGCCCTTCGCCAGCGCCCACTCGCGCTGCGCCTGTTTCAGCAGGAATCCGATCCCGCTACCCTGCATCTCGGGGAGGACGCCCGCCATATGCGACCAGAGCCAGATTTCGCGGTCGCGCAAGGCAGCAAAGCCGAAGCAGAAGCCAACCAGCCGTCCGTCGGACTCCGCCCCAAAGACCGCGCCACCGCTGTGAACGATCGCCCTCAGCGTATGGGGTGACGCCACCTCGACGTCGTGCATCTCCCAGATGGCCTTTTGCAAATCAGCGGTCGCAGACAGGTCGGCCATATTGGTCAATGCACGGATGATGATTTGGTCAGACATAGGGTGCTTGCCGCCTCGAAAACGGACGTTTGCAATGATAGCAAGCGCGGGTGCAAATGGCAAAGTGCCCGTTGAGTTTGTTAATCCATCGCGCGGGTTTTATAATCTGTTGGCTCTGGCCCACAAGCGGCAGGGACATGATTCAGCCGACCTGCTAAGAACCGTGCGGCGGCAGTCACGATGAGGAGTTGAACCTTGGCACGATCCGACAAGCTGTTGGCTTCCGTGCTCGAGGTCATCGGCGATACGCCGCTGGTCGAATTGGCGCGCATCACGCGTTGGCTTGATGGGCGAGTTTTCGCCAAGCTCGAATTCCTCAATCCGGGCTATTCGAAGAAGGACCGTATCGCCCGGCAGATGATAGAAGATGCCGAAGCCAGCGGCGAGCTTCAGCCGGGTGACACGGTGGTCGAGTTGACCAGTGGCAATACCGGCACCGGACTGGCGATTGTATGCGCAGCCAAGGACTATCGCTTTGTGGCCGTCATGTCCCGCGGCAACTCGCTGGAACGGGCGCGTATGATGAACGCGCTCGGCGCCGAAGTCGTGCTGGTCGACCAGCTTCCCGATTCCGCGCCGGGCCAGGTCTCGGGCGCCGACCTGGAGCTCGTCGAAGAACGCGCGCAAGAAATCGTCAGGGAGCGCCTTGCCTTTCGCGCCGATCAGTTCCAGCTAGCGGGCAACACACGCGCCCACTACCGTCATACCGCGCCCGAGATCTGGCGTCAGTCGGGCGGCATCGATGCCTTCTGCGACTTCATCGGCAGCGGCGGTTCGTTCGCCGGCTGCGCCCGTTATTTCAAGGAACGTAATCCGGCGATTCAGTGCTATGTGGTCGAGCCGCAGGGGGCGGCCGCCTTTGCGGGCGAGCAGGTCACCAGACCCAACCACAAGATTCAGGGCGGCGGATACACCATGCCTGAGCTGGCGCTGGTTGACCGCGCGCTGGTTGACGGCTGCCTACAAGTCGGTAACGAGCAGGCAATCGAAATGGCGCGACGCCTGGCAAAAGAAGAAGGACTATTCGCCGGCTTCTCGTCAGGAGCGAACCTGGCTGCCGCGCTGCAGCTGTTGGAGACGACTCATCGCGGCGGCCGCATCGCGATCTTGCTGCCGGATTCCGGCTTGAAGTACCTAAGTACGGACCTGTGGACCTAGGGGGCTGACGGCTCGCGCGTTCCCCTCAGGCGCGCACGTTGGGATCAAGCGCGTCACGCAGCGCGTCGCCCAGGATGTTGAGGATCAGCACGACCAGCGTGATCGTCATGCCGGGGAAGACGGCAATCCACCATTGCGTCCGCAAGTAATTCCGCCCATCGGCCAGCATCGCGCCCCATTCCGGCGTCGGCGGCCGCACGCCCAAGCCGAGGAAACTCAGGCTCGCGCCCGCAACAATCGCGCCGGAAATGCCCAGCGTCGTCAGCACAATCAGCGGACCCAGCACACCCGGCAGGATGTGAAAGAACATGATGCGCAGCGAACCGGCGCCCATGCTACGAGCCGCCATCACGTACTCCATCTCGCGGATCGACAGCGTGATGCCGCGGATCAGCCGCGCATAAGTCGGCAGCGAGAAAAACGCGATGGCGATGATCACATTCATGACATTAGAGCCGAGCAGGCTCACCAGCCAGATCGCCAGAATCAAGCCGGGGAAGGCCAGGATCAGATCCATCACGCGCATGATCACATTGTCGAGGGGACCGCCAAAAAAGCCGGCGATCAACCCGAGCGGCCCGCTGATGGCGACTGCCAGCGCAATCGACAGGAAGCCGACCTGCAAGGACACGCGCCCGCCATAAATCACGCGGCTCAAGATATCGCGCCCCAGCTTGTCCGTGCCGAAAGGATGCGTCAGCGAGGGCGCCTGATTGCGCTCCGGCGTGCTTTTGCCGATCGGGTCGTAGGGCGTCACCTGCGGCGCGAATAGTATCGCCAGCAAGATCACAGCCAGGCAGAGCAGCCCGACCAACGCCACGCGGTTGCGCACGAATTTGAGGTAGACCAGCGTATACAAGCCGGTTGGGCGTTCGCCGCCGCGCAGTTGGCTCATAACGCTAGACTAGGCATAACGAATCCGCGGATCGACAAAGGCATAGATGATATCGACGATCAGGTTGACGAAGACGAAGGAGGCCGCGACCAGGATCACCGCCCCTTGTATCATCGGGTAGTCGCGGTTGCTGATGGCGTCAATCGCCAGCCGCCCGACACCGGGCAAGCCGAAGATGCTCTCGGTGATGACCGCGCCGCCGAGCAATCCGCCGACCGACAAGCCAACCACGGTGATGATCGGGATCAGGGTGTTCTGCAATGCATGGTGGATCAGCACACGCCGCCGCGCCAAGCCCTTCGCCCGCGCCGTGCGTACGTAGTCGGTGCTCAGCACTTCGATCATGCTGGAGCGCGTCAGCCGGGCGATCAGCGCGCTTTGCCCAACCGCCAGGGTTGTCACCGGCAAGACAAAATGGCGCCAGGTGCCCGCGCCTTGCACCGGTAATACTCTTAAACCCACGGCGAATATCAGGATGAGCATCAAGCCCAGCCAGAAGGTCGGGATTGAATAGAAGAAAACAGCGGTGACGATGCCAAGATTGTCGATCCAGGTGCGCTGATAGACGGCGGTGAGGATGCCGATGCCCAAGCCGATTACCGTGCCGACCGTGACGCTGAGCATGGTCAAAGTCGCGGTGAAGGGAAAGGCTTTGACGATGACGCCGATGACCGGTTCGCGGAACTTGACCGAGCGGCCCAGATCGCCGCCCGCGAAGTTGCGCAGGAAAATCAGGTACTGCTCGAAGACGGGGCGGTCGAGGCCCAGGTTGTGGCGGATTTGCTCGATCAGCGCGGGTGAGGCGCGGTCGCCGGCCATCAACTTGGCGGGGTCGCCGGGCAGGGCGACGCGCAGCATGACGAAAACGACCGTGGTCACCGCCAGGATCAGTGGGAAGGCAATCAAGATGCGGCGCAGGATGTACTGGCTCACGCGCGAATTACCTTAGGTATGGGAAGGCTATGCGGGCGCTCCAATGAATCGCCCCTGCCATCCGCTTCCACGCTGTATCGGTCAGCCATTGGCTCACCCTTTTGCAGGTCGTCGTTGGCTTTTGCGCCATCCCGACGAAAGCATTCCAATAGAGGACGCATGGCTTGCAGAGAGTGGTGGCTGTTATCCCATTGCCCAACCAGGCAGCCTTCGTCAATTGTGTTGCGGATGCCGTCCCGCTTCTCGGCGAAGTCTTCGAGTGCAGCAACTCATTCAAAGGCTTCACGAGGTACGCCCGACTGTCGAATAATTGCAGATAATGTACCGGGGCGTAATTCTTTATGATCGGGTACGGGTACAGTGATAGTGCTACGCTTTCCTGTTGCCAGAAGGGTTTTCTTCTGCATAGCAATATGGCTACCCTTTCGGCGAACTTCTGAAAACCCGTTTAGCGTCAAGATACGACATACTTCCTTGCCTGATAATATTCTCAGTTTAGGCAAGATCGAAACTTATCTGTCTTATAGTCCCTCGCCGATCAAGACGCGCCTGGATTTCATCTGGTGATGCCACCTCTAGAAAGAGGGACACCGCCTCTTTGAGATTCTCTATGGCTTCGTCTTCGGAGTTCCCTTGGCTTGCAATGTCCAAGTCTAGACAATGAGAAACAAGCAAATCTCCATCTGGCACAACTGTTACTGTCATGTCCCTCGTCATGTCATATTCTCCTTGCCCGTACAATCTCGGCGCTTGATATGCGCGTTTTCAGATGCAAAACGCATTATGTCGATTTTCGTATCGAGGTACGGAGACTGTAATTTTGCAATAGGGCATTCCTGTCAAGCCACCAATAATGTAGCACAAGGTTGAGAGCGGTTCAAAGAATATGCAGTTGACACGCCACAGGTCCTGCCGGTGAAAGCCGGAAGAAGCCAAATCCTTCGATATTTTCCGCAATCGCCCTCAGCGGACGGTCACCGGTATTCGCTATGGGAAGGCCAAAGGGGCGCTGCGATTGAATCGCCCCTGCCATCCGCTGCAAAGCTGCAGGGGTCAGCCAATGGCTGACCCGTTTGCAGGCTGTCTTTAACGGTTATTCCATCTCGAAGTAAGCGTTCCAGTACAGGAAGCTCAGGTCCGGATGGATGCGCCAATTCTCCAGCTCGGCGCGGACGCCGGTCAGGGCCGGTGGCACTGCCAGATAGACCCAGGGCGACGCTTCGATAATGTAACTGCTAACGGCGGACACCGCTTCATAGCGCAGTTCCGGATCCAGCTGCGTATCGGCCGCGACCAGCAAGTCCGTAAGTTCGTCGGTGGAGAACCAGGCGCGGTTGCTGCCGCCCTTGCGTTCCGGATCGAAGAAATAGGTCAGGATGCTGGGATCGCTATAACCATAGAGCAGCAGGAAGAGATCGTGCGTGCCGGTAGTGGTTAGATCGACCAAGGCGGAGAATTCCAACAGGTCAATCACCAGCGGAATGCCAACGGCGCGCCATTGCGCCTCCAGTACTTCCGCTTGCCGGCGCCACTCATCGGGCGAGGCGGTCGCCAAGGGCACCGACCAGGCGTTGCCGTCCGGATCTTCGCGCAAGCCATCGCCATTAACATCGACATAACCGAGCTCATCGAGCATCGCCATTGCCTTGTCGGGATCGAAACTCGGCGCCTGCGCATCCAGATCGGGGTTGTGTCCCCAGATGGTCGGCGGCAGCGGCTGATAGAGCGGCTCAGCCAGGTCTTCCCAGGCTAGCGTGACGAATTCCTGCCGGTCCGTGGCATAGGCGAAGGCTTTACGCAAATCCGGATTGGTCCAGGGATCCTTCGATGTGTTGAAGCCGACGTAGCGGATCTGATTCAACTGCGCGACATGCACATCAATATCCGGGTTGGCTTCGGCACCAGCCAGGTTTTGCGTGGGAATGCCGGCCAGAGAAACTTCACCGGTTTCCAGCGCTGCCAATACTGTCTGCTCTTCGCCAATGAACAGGATTTGCAACTCCTCAAGGAAGACCGGACCCGAGTGATCGTACAGCTCAGGCGGCGCCCAGGTGAAATCGGGGTTGCGCTCGAAGAGTACGTAATTGTCGGTGACCAATTCCTTGAACATGAAGGGACCGCCGCCGACGGGGCTGGTGCCGAAGTTGTCGGGTCCCGCCGCTTCATACGCGGTCGGCGAAACGATCTCCAGACCGGACAAGACGAAGAAGAGCGGCGCATAGGGCGAAGTCATGTGCATGGTGAAGCTGTGATCGCTATTGATTTCGATACTGTCCAGCAGCGTGATCAGGTCAGCGCCCTGCGAGGCGCCCGTATCCGGATTGGCGTAGCGTTCCAGATTCCACTGGATCGCCGCCGCGTCAATCGGTGTGCCATCGGTGAAGCTGGCGGAATCGATCAAGTTGATGGTCAGCGACTTGGAATCTTCCGAGACTTCCCAGGTATCAGCCAGGAAACCGACATACGACATATCCAGAGCGCGAGCGAACAGAGTGGGGTAAATCGCGTAATGCGGCCAACTGTGCCAGGACGATACAAAGGGATCGAGCGATGTATTGGAATTGGCGTCAGCCACGATGAGCCGGCCGCCTTTGCCTTCCATCATATCGTCTTGCGCGAGCACGACGCCACCCAGCGCGACGAGCACAATCACAAGCGAAAACAGTATTGCAGATCTAAGTTTGAACACGGTCTAATCCTCCCAGGTGGATACAATTGAATGATGCGGATAATTCTTCGGAATCGCCATTGCCCTCCCTGCCGCTGTTTTAGGTCGCGGAATTGAATTGGTCATAGACGGCGCGGCCGATCTCGCCCATGGCCGTCTCGACCGCGAAAACGCGTTGATGATGCGCCGCCGGCTTGTTCCAGACGGACGCTTCATCCCATTCGCTGAAAAGCGTCAAGATGACGTGATTTTCATCGCTGATTGTGATGATACCACTGTCGTTGCGGATTCCACCAATGGTGCCGGTCTTGTGCGCCACTTTCGTACCCAGCGGTAGAAAACGCGACAGCCGCACATTGAATTGCTGCTTGTACAGAATGTCAAAGGCGACCGCGCGTATCGCTTCCGGAAACAGATCACCCTGCATCATTTTCAGCAACGCGTTCATCGCATTGGCCGTGCTGACGTTATTCTCAGGTCCTTTGCTGAAAGCCAGACCGTCGCGCAGCACGTCGTTTTCAATCGACCAGCGGCGCAGTTCTTCGCGCGGCAAATCCGCGATCTCCGGCGGGAAGAGGTGCCACAGCAGTTCCTTGCAATTCAGCTTGAAGTGGATTTCACGAAAGCCCAGCGTGTGCATGTAGCCTTCGATGACCGTCGCGCCGCCTAAATAGTCGACTACGATGTCGGTGGCGGTGTTGTCGCTGATGATGATCATCAGGGTCAGCAAGTCGCGCAGGGTCGGTTCCAGACCGCTCTCGAAGAAAGGCAGGATGCCGCTGCCCAGGCTCTTGTCTTCGTCACGCAGGGGGACGCGGCTGTCGAGGCAGATGGCGCCGTCCGTCAACTGCCGGCGAGCCGTCGCCAGAATTGGAATCTTGAAGGTGCTGGCCATTGGGAAAGGTTCGTCGCCGTTGACATGCAGCCGCGTATCCGACTCGATATGCCAGGCGGCCACGCCGGCGTGAATATCGGCCGCCGCCATGATGTCTTGAATTCGATCAGCGAGGGTCATGCGTAGCCGCCCTTTTCGTAAGGATAATTGTCGCGCCAGCGCTGCGCCGCTTCTTCCAGCCGATCGCGCTGCACCGTGACGCCGATGCCGCAGCCATCGGGCACCGCCAGCGTGCTGTCCGCGCCCAGCACGAAGGGCGGCTCGCTGATATCGGCGGCGAAATAGCGGTCGGTGGCCGAGATATCCGAGGGCAGGTTGACGGCTGGCAGCGCCGCGAAGGAGACATTTGCCGCGCGTCCCACGCCCGTCTCCAACATGCCGCCGATCCACAGGGGCAGGTCGTTTTCGACGCAGATGCGATAGATCTCCAGCGACTCGCTGAAGCCGCCGACCCGCGCCGGCTTCAAGTTGAGGATGCCGATGGCGCCCACCTGCAGCGCCACCTGCAGATCACTCGCCGATTTGACGCTCTCATCAAGGCAGACGCGAGTCTTAAGCCGCGCTTGCAACGAGCCGTGCTGATAGATGTCGTCATGCGAAAGCGGCTGCTCGATCATGAGCAGATCGAATTGGTCGAGCTGCGCCAGATGGTCGGCATCTTCGATTCCATAGTCGTTGTTGGCATCGAGCATGAGCAGGATATCGGGGAATTCGGCGCGCACCGCCCGCGCCACTTCCACATCCCAGCCGCGCTTGATCTTGAGTTTGACGCGCCCGTAACCTTGCTGGACGCGTTGGCGCACCACATCGACGGTCGCTTCGAGTGAGGGTTGAATGCCGATACTGACGCCGACCGTCGCCCGCCCTCCGGAAGCGTGACCGGCGGGCGCGCAGTGGGCGAAGAGGTCGGTCAGTCTCATTTCGTTGGTCTTGGCGAAGGCATCCCAAACTGCCGCTTCCAAGCCGGCGCGCGTATGGTGATTACCGCGGAAGCGCTTGATTTGCGCGGGAAACTCGGTCGGGCAGTTGACCGATTCGCCGATGACTGCCGGGATCATGAATTCAGACAAGATATGCCGTCCGGTTTCGACGGTCTCCTGGCCGTAACCGGGCCAGAACTCGACTGAAGATTCGCCCCAGCCGACCACACCCGCGTCAGTCGTGAGTTCGACGAGGATGGCGACCTTGTCCGTCTCGGCGCCGAAGCTGGTCTCGAAGGGCGCCAGATAGGGCAGCAGCACCGTATGCAGTTTTATGGATCGAATCGTTATTGGTTTCAAGACGCCTTTCCTTTATCGCCGTTGACAACGCCGCCACCTTCCCGCTTCCCGAAGCTTGGGAACGGGTGAAAGAGGCGCGCCGCGCCGTCACGACTGCTTGTATGCCAAGTCCTGTCCGTCGAGTTAATGAGACAGGAATATGTAACAGCGCCAATTATAGCGACGGCGCTCGGCCAGGCAAAGCGGACTTGCGAATGCATTGCGCGTGTCCAGCGAACCGACTATATTCTGCAAATCAACTAAACGAGGAATCGTGCCAATGAGAGTATTCGCCGGCGGGATCGAAACCGAAACCAATACCTTTTCGCCCATGCCGACTGGAATGGCGGACTTCGTGGTCATCCGCGCGGCTGAGCTCGATGAATCGGGCAAGTTGCCCGGCTTCGGCGGACCCTGCAACATCTTTCGTCAACGCTGCCAGGAACGCGGCTGGGAGTACATCTTCAGCCTCTTTGCTTCCGCTCAGCCGGCCGGCACCACCGTCCGCGCGGTCTACGAGAGCTTGCGCGACGAGCTGCTGACGGCGCTGCAAGCCGCCATGCCGGTCGACATCGTGCTGCTGCCATTGCACGGCGCGATGGTGGCTGAGGGCTACGACGACTGTGAAACCGATATCGTCGAACGCGTACGCGACATCGTCGGTCCGCGCGCCAAGATCGGCGTCGAACTTGACTTGCATTGTGATGTAACAAAAGCGCTGATCGACGCGGTCGATGCGGTCGTCATCTTCAAGGAGTATCCGCATATCGATGTCAACGAGCGCGCCGAGGAACTCTTCACCATCATCGCAGATGCCGCCGAAGGCAAAACGCGGCCGACCATGGCGCTCTTTGATTGCCGGATGATTGGCATGTTCCTGACACCATACCAGCCGATGCGGGGCTTCGTCGACGAAATGATCGCGCGCGAAGCGGAGCCGGGTGTGCTCTCGCTCTCGCTGGCGCACTGTTTTCCCTGGGGCGATGTGCCAACTTGCGGCGTGCAGATGCTGGCGGTGACGGACCATGATCCCGCGTTGGCGGACAGGCTGGCGCGTGAATTCGGCCAGAAGTTTTACACCATGCGTCATGAAGTTGAACCAAGCTTGCATTCACTTGATGGGGCGCTGGATAAGGCGCTGGCGGTCAAGGAGGGTTTGGTCGTCGTTGCCGATCAAGCGGACAATGCCGGCGGCGGCGCGCCCAGCGATTCCACTTTCGTCCTGCGTGCGCTGTTGGAGCGCGGCGTGAGCAATGCGGCGCTCGGCATGATGTGGGATCCCGTCGCGGTCAAAGTGGCGATGTCGGCGGGCGAAGGCGCTGAACTGGACCTGCGGCTTGGCGGCAAGATGGGGCCAATGTCGGGCGATCCGCTAGATCTGCGCGTGACGGTGGCCCGAATCATCCCCGATATGCAGCAGCTGTGGACGCAGACCGACGGCCCGGTGCCGATCGACTGCGGCGACTCGGTCATGCTGCAATGCCGGGGCATCGACATCATCGTCAACAGCAATCGTGGCCAGGTCTTTAGCCCGATAGTGTTCTCGAACTTCGGCATCGAACCGCGGTCGAAGCGTTTGCTGGTGGTCAAGTCGACGCAGCACTTTTACGCCGGCTTCGCGCCGATTGCGGATCAGATCATTTACATGGCTGGTCCGGGCGCGGTCGCGCCACGTATGAAAGAGATCCCTTATCAACGTGCCGACCTGCGCAAATATCCCTGGATCGACGATCCGTTTGCCGATTGAGTGACATCTGGGAGGAATCGAAACATGTTAAAGATCGCTGCCGGCGGTATCGCCATCGAATGCGCCACCTTCTCGCCGCTGCTGTCGGAATTGTCCGACTTCCATGTGCTGCGCGGCGACGGGCTGCGTGACCGCTACGCGTTCGCCGACCGGCATGCGGAGGTCGAGCTCGTACCGTTGCTGCAGGCGCACGCTGTGCCCGGCGGTGTGTTGCGCCGCGAGGTGTACGCTGCCCTGAAGGATGAGTTCCTGGCGGGCTTGAAATCGGCCGAAGCCAGGGACGGCGTCTACCTTGAAATGCACGGGGCGATGTCGGTTGAGGGCCTGGATGACGCCGAAGCGGATTTCATTGGCGCTGTCCGAGCCGTCGTCGGCAGCGACTGCCTCATCAGCGCCAGTTACGATTTGCATGGCAACCTGTCGACCGCGATCATGGATCAGCTGGATCTGATCACGGCTTATCGAACCGCTCCCCACGAAGACGCCGCCGAGACGCGCGGACGCGCTTTCAGCCTGCTGATTCAGTGCCGGCGAGAAGGCTTTCGTCCGGTCAAAGCGTACATTCCCATCCCGCTGCTGCTCTCGGGCGAGCGCACGATGACCTTGGTCGAGCCGGGCAAGCGTGTCTACGGCGGCATTGAGCGCCTAATCGACGGCAATGTGGTGCTGGATGCCTCGCTGCTGGTCGGTTTCACCTGGGCTGACCAAGCGCGTAGTGCGGCGTCAGCGGTCGCCTTGGGACGGGACGAGGCGGAGACTTGGGCGGTGGCGCGTCAATTGGCAAGCGCCTATTGGGATGCGCGTTTTGAGTTTGATTTCGCCGTGCCGACCGGCAGCGTCGATGATTGCATTGAGATGGCGCTGGAATCGGCAGCGTCCACCGTCTTTCTCAGCGACTCCGGCGACAATGTGACGGCGGGCGCGGCCGGTGATCTGCCCTACATGCTGGAACGCCTGCTGGCGCATCAAGTGCCGGCGACGCTCTTCGCGAGCATCACCGATGCGGCGGCGGTCGACGCATGTTTCAAGGCGGGAGTCGGCGCGCAACTGGAACTTTCGTTGGGCGGCAAACTCGATCCCGTACACGGTCAGCCCCTGCCGGTCACCGGCACGGTTTTGCGTCTGCATCAGAGTGACCGCGACGGACGCCAAGCGATCCTGACGATCGACAGCATCAATGTGATCCTGACCGAGCGGCGTCTGGCCTTCACGACGCTGGCGCAATTCAGCGAGCTGGGGCTTGACCCGCTGGATTACAAGGTCGTCTGTCTCAAGCTCGGATACTTGTTCCCCGATTTCCAGCGCATCGCGCCCCAAGCGATCATGGCGCTCAGCCCGGGCGCGGTCAACGCCTTGCCGGAGACCCTGTCATTCCACAAGATTCAGCGGCCGATGTACCCCATCGACCGGGATTTCGACTGGTCGCCTTAGGCTTCCAGCTGCATGTAATAACGGTCGGCGTGGTGCGGCGAGAGGCGGAAGGCGCCCTCCTGCGTGACCAGGAAATTGTCCGAGATCAGGAAGCCGCGGTCATTCTCCAGCACCGTGCCCGGGTGATAAGACAGCACCATATTCGACTTCAGCACGAAGTCGGGCGCGCCAAGAGAGTTGGGCCCATCGCTGCCATCCAGCCCGGTGCTGTGGCAATCGGGCGTGTGCTTGCCGTCGACCGGGAAGCCGCGATCGCGCAGCGCCTTGTCGTTGGCGTCGGAAATATGGCGGTAGGTATTGCCCGCTTTGGCGACCGCCGAGCTTGCCTCAACCGCCGCCAGATAGCCATCCAGCAGCGCCCGCGACTCGGCTGGCAGCGGCTCAAAGGAAAAGACGGTCGTCATCTCCAGCCAGTAGCCGTAAGGCGATTCGTAGACAATTTCAAAGTTGATGACGTCATCGCTCCCCATGCGCAGATCCTTGGGCGTTGGCACCGTGTAAGGCGTGCCATCAAGCGAGAGCTTCGTCCGGCCCCAGAATGCGCCGAAAGACTTGATATAGCCCTCGACGGCGGCGCAGGCATCCCAGTAACGGACGCCGACGCCGGCGACATCCTTGAAGACATCCATTGCCGAATCGAGGATGGCGCCGTTCTGCTGGATCGCTTCCAGCTCAAAGGGCGATTTGATCTGGCGGATGGCATCGAAGGCGGCGCTGACCTCAACCATCTCGTAACCCTCGAGCTCACTGGAGAAGGCGTTGTAGGTGCCGAGGCTCATCAGCTTGTTCATGTTGACCATGCCGATGCGCTTGCTGCCGGTGGCGTAGGCTTTGGCGGTGTCGGCGGTGGCGGCGACAATGTCTTCGTACGGGGAAAGGACCCGCTCGGGCAAGGTCGTTGTTTCGTTGCGGCTCCAGACGGCTTGATAGGAGCTCCAGACCTGCAGCCAGGGATGCGGGTCGTCGGCGCCGAGGATGGCGTACGCCACGCCACCCCAGAGGTGCGCATGGGTAATGTAGCGAATGGCGCCCATGCCACCCGGCATCGCTTGTCCGGTGATGATGAGGGCATCCAGGTCCTGGTCTTTCATCATGCTTTGCAGGCGCGCTACCCGCCGCGCCGTGTCTCGTTTCAGTGCATCGTGTGTTAGCATTGCTTCATCTCCTTATAGTTCATATGCGTATGGTTGATTAAAGTGGAATTCGCTGCCGATGCCGCGTTCAAGCGCTCTCTTGTAGAGGCGGGTCGCTACGGCGACATCTTCGATACCAGTGCCGCCCGATAAGAAAAGTGTCCATTTGCTGTCACTCGCGCGCGCCGGGACTTTTCCGGCGACGAGCGCGCCCAGATCGCCTGCGACATGCGATTTGTCGATGAGCCCCGCTTCCATTGGCATGATGAGTTCGCCTTCTTCGCCCCAGCCCTGCACCAATTCGTCGACGAAGACGCGGCTATTGACCACCGTGTGGTCGTCTACTTCACGAACCCAGGGATAATGGGCGCCCAGCGCATTAATGTGCAAGGGCTTGTCCGGCAGATCAACGCCGGCGAAAACGGGCGTGGGCGAGGTGGTAATGGTGACCACGATATCGGCGTCGCGCAAGGTGCCTTGTGGTGAAGCGGCCGGTGTCACATCGATGCCCAGCTCGGTGGACATCTTCCGGCAGAAGGCATTTCGTTTCGTCGCATCGCGGCTGTAGGCTTGAACGCGCTGAATATCGACCACTTGCGTCAGAGCGTAAAGCTGCGACCGGGCGTGGCGGCCGGTGCCAAACAGTGCCAGCGTTGTGCTGCCCGGCGGCGCGAGATATTTCGTCGCAAGCGCTGAGACAGCGGCGGTCTTGAGCCAGTCGAAATAGAGTACCTCCATAATGGCGGCGAGCGCGCCCGTGTTGGTGTCGAATAAGAACATGAATGTCTCAAGCCCGGATGGCAGACCGGCGGTGTAGGCTTGCATGCCGGCGCCGCCCAAGCCGGGCAAGAGCGCGGCTTTGAATTTGAAGGAGGCTTTGCTGCCGGCCGGCAGGTGACCGCCGCGATGGCTATTCTGTTTTTCGCCCGTGATCCAGAGATTCTCACGCGGGAAGGCAGCGCCCGCGCCCGTGCCGATTTCGCGATAACCGTCTTCGACGGCATCGATGTATTCGGACAGATCCATCAGTCCGCGGAGTTCGTGATTGCGCAGCAGCAAGACCATGAGCTTATTTGCAGCCTATCGTTTCAGCGGCGAGGAGCGGGTCGCCGGCTTCCTGACGTGTTGACATCCAGCGACAACTCCTCATCGCTCAAACTCGTAAGGTTGGTTGAATGCAAATTCCGTGCCGATGCCGTGCTCGCGCGCCCGTTGGTAGAGGCGCGTCGCCACGGCGATATCGTCTATGCCGGTGCCGCCGGAAAGGAAGAGCGTCCATTTGGTATCGGGCAGGCGACCAGGCACGACGCCGGCTGCCAGCGCGCCGAGATCGCCGGCGACATGGGATTCGTCGATGTGTCCTTCGCCCATCGGAATGACAAGTTCGCCGTTTTCGCTGATGCCTTGCTGCAGGACATCGACGAAGACGCGGCTCTTGACCACGGTATGCGTATCGAGTTCGCGCACCCAGGGATAGTGAGCGCCCAAGCCATTGATGTGCAGCGGCTTGTCGGGCAGGGCGGACCCGGCAAAGACGGGCGTGGCTGAGGTGGTGATGGCGGTGACGATATCGGCATCGCGCAGCGCCGCTTCCGCTGAGTCGACTGCTATCACGTCGATGCCAAGTTCGTGCGTCATTCTCTCGCAGAATGCCCGTCGTTTGGCAGGGTCGCGGCTGTAGGCCTGAACGCGTTGGATATCCGCCACTTTGGTCACGCCGTAGAGTTGCGAGCGGGCGTGGCGACCGGTGCCGAAAAGCGCCAGCACAGAGCTGCCGGGCGGCGCCAGATGGCGCGTCGCCAGTGCCGATACCGCTGCGGTTTTGAGCCAACTCAGATACATCACTTCCATGATGGCGGCGAGGTTGCCACTGTCCGTATCGAAGAGGAACATGAAGGTTTCGAGTCCGCTTGGCAAGCCGGCAGTGTAGGCGTTGACGCCGGCGCCACTCAAGCCGGGCAGCAATCCGGCCTTGAACTTGAAGGATGCTTTGCTGCCGGCCGGCAGATGACCGCCGCCGTGGCTGTCCTGCTTCTCGCCTTGGATCCAGAGATTCTCGCGCGGGAAGGCGACGCCCGCGCCGCTGCCGAATTCGCGATAACCTGCTTCGACCGCTTCGATGTATTCAGACAGATCCATCAAGCCGCGGATTTCGTGATTGTGCAATAACAAGACCATGAGCTGCTTAGCCGCCTACAGATCCAGCAAGGGCGAACGCGTCGCCAACATCCAAAGACAGGTGACCGTGACGCAGCAGCCGGCGGCCGCGAGCACGATCGCGATGCCGTGATGTTCGGCAATTGAGCCGGCGACCAGCGTCGTCAAAGGGATCAAGCCCCAGACCATGCCCCAGATGCTCATCATGCGCCCGCGCATATAGTCCGGCACCTTCGTCACCAGCATGGCGTTGATCAGCGTAAGGAAGATGCCGGAAAAGACGCCCACGATGAAGATGATGCCCCAGGCGATCAGCGGATCCCGCGTGAAGGAGAAGATGACCATGCCGATGCCGAAGAGCGTCGAGAAGACCAGCACCGCCAAGCCTTTGGGATAAACATTGCCGATCAGGGCAACCGCAAAGCCGGAGAGCGCCGAACCCAGGCTGGCGCTGCCGACGAGTAGACCGAGCAGCGCCGGTCCCTCGCCCAGCACCTCGTCGACGAAGATGGGCATCAGCTTCTGGTAGGGCATGCCGAAGGGCACGAAAACCAGGGCAAGCAGAGTCAAGGCGAAAAGCGCGCGTTCACGCCGCAGCCAAGCGATGACTTCGATGTAGGACGCCAGGAAATTGCCACCGGCTCTGTTTTTGCGTTTGGGCTGCGGCAGAAAGTGGGTCGCTTTGATATAGATGGTCGCGCCGATGGCGAATAGCGCCGTCTGCACGGTCAGGGTCGTGGCGATATCGGTGAGATCGAGCAGGAGACCTGCCAACACGGGACCGAAGAAGCCCATCAGACGGGTGCCGGAATAGCTTAGCGTCGCGCCATTGAAGACCATGTCATCAGGCAAGAGGTTGGGCAGCAGCGCCAACCGCGCCGGCGCGTAAAAGGAGAAGGTTGTTCCGAGAGTGAAGGATGTCGCCAGGATCTGCGGCGCGCCTGCCCCGCCGCCCGCCGCCGTGATCGCCAGCAGGCCGGATGCGAGCACGGCCGCGCTCAGCGACGCGCCCACGAGCCACTGCCGCTTGAAGCGATCGGCCAGGGCGCCGGAAAAGGGTGAAATGAGCAGCAAGGGCGCCCCGTAGGTGAAGGCGACCAAGCCGACCTGGAAGGGCGAGCCGGTCACTTCCAGCATGTGCCAGCCAAGCGCGACCGCCTGCAGCAGGTAGGTGATATGCACCAGCACATTGCCCGCCCAGTACCAGCGGTACACGCCGATGCGGAAGCTGCTGCGGTTGATGAGGGCGAGGATCATCAAGCCCTCCACCCTTTGAACCGACCCCACCCCCGGCCCCTCCCCCCAAAATGAGGGCAGGGCAGATAAATGACGAGTCTTAGACGTCTGAAGCCCCTCCCTCCTTGTGGGGGGTTGTTCCGGGGTGACGGGTTACCCAATCGCTATCTCCTCCACCAGATCGCCGAGGATCGCCAGGATGGTGTCCTCGGGCGGTACAGGCCAGGAGGCGCCGCCATCGACCACGATGCCGGCATGCGGCGCTTTGATTTCTTCCAGCGTTTCGCCGGAGAAGGGATGCCGAATGTAGCCGAGTACATCGCCGGCGTTGACTTGCTGGCCGCGCAGATGCTTGTTCATGAAGGTGAAGCCGCGCGCGCCTGTTGGCTTGATCGCCGTTTGCCCGGCGATGACCGCCACCTTGGCAACATCGGATTCGAGTGCGCCCTCAATCATGCCCAGGTGGCGCATGGCGTTGAGCACGGCGTTGCGCATGCGTCCCAGATCGCGATCACGATAATCGCGCAAACCGGGCCCGCCACCGATATGAGCGGAGACGGTGGCGATGCCGTCGGTCGCCGCTTCGTAGGCCATTGAGCCATCGGCGCTTTTGCCGAGTACGACCTGCGGCAAGCCGAGCGCGGCCGCCAGCGCTTTGGACTTGTCGACAGCGCCATCCTCATAGACGGCGGCGAAGTGATGGTAGCTCCACTGCGAGCCGGTGCGAATATCAAGCAGGGCATCGGCCTTCGCGATCGCCGCCCCGTAGTAGGCGTCGACCAATTGCTCGCTGATGCTGCCGTCCGCATTGCCGCGGCCGACCTCGTTGAGATGCTTGTCGTCGAAGACGCTGTTGATCTGGTTGAATTCGAAGCCCGAGGTATTCATCAGCGGCACCATCACAAGCGTGCCTTTGATGTCTGCCGGGTCGAGTTCGTTGACGACATGCGGCAGGATCAGCGAGGGTTCAATTTCGAGCCCGCTGGTTCCCGCTTGCACGACGAGGGTGGGTCCGTCGGCGGCGCCGTTGACGATATGCAGCGGGATATGGGCGGGGAAGCGCCCGTGAGTCTGGCCGATCTGAAAGAATCCGTAAGCTTTGCTGCCGGGAGCGGCTTCAATTGTGCCGATTTTCATTATCTGTGTTCTCCTTTGGGGGCGGCCCTCAGGGTCGTCCCTACAAGTGTCAATCGAACGAGACCGAAAGGTCCATCGTGCGGCGGTCTTCGACGCGGTCGATATTGCCGAGGATGCCGATAGAGGTGGCGCCGACGGTGGGCCATTCCTGCCCGCTGGGGATGACGATGCCGTCTTTGGGCGTCGGCATCTCCGCCAGAAGTTCGCCGGTATAGGGATCGACCAGGCGGCCATAGACATCGCCGGTTTTGAGTTCGTCCCTGAATTTGCGGTCGCGGATGAACAAGCCATCGACGTCCGGCTTCCAAATCACGACGCCGGCTTCGTAGACGGTGCAGAGCGGACCGTCCGCTTCCATTTCGCCATCGAGCATGCCCATCGCCTTCAGGATGTTCCAGATGCCGCGATTGGCATCGCGCACGTTGTCTTCGCCATTCTTGAACCAGCCGGTGCCGCCGCCGAACTCGAGCGTGATCTGCAAGGTATTCGCCTCCTCGATCGCGACTTTGGCCAGGCCGCTGCCAAATGTGCCCGGCGGGAAAAACGCGGCTTGATCGAGGCCGAAGGCGACCGCAAGTTTGCGGCGGCGTTTTTCCATCAGGCTCAGGTTGTTCGGGTCGTACTCGGCGGTGAAGAGGACGTAGCGTTCGTAGGCGGTGCGCGCGCCGGCGTGAAAATCGATCAGGACATCGGCTTGCGCGATGGTTTCCTTGAAATAGACATAGGCCGTCCGGTCGGAAACGCTGCCGTCTTTATTGCCGGGAAAAAGGCGGCTGATGTCCTTCTCGTCAACGCGGGAACCGCGTTCACCCAGCTCGAAGCCGGCGCGATTGACCACCGGCACGGCAATCACGTTGCCGCGGATAGCGCTGGGATCGGCTTTTGCCACGAAATCCAATATGGCGATGGAGCCGATGATTTCAGCGCCGTGGATCGCGCCTTGCAGCATCAGGGTGGGTCCGGGTTCGGCGCCGGCGATGAGGTGGACGGGGATGTCCAGCCGCATGCCGGAGCGCGATTGCGCCGTCTCCAGATAGCCGAAGGTCTTCTCTCCGGGTTTGGCTTGCAGGTTGCCTACTTGTAACATGTAAAGTCTCCTTTATGATTCTGTTTATCAGATGCGGGCGACCCACCGGGTCGCCCCTACAGATTCAACACTTGTGGGTGAGTCACCCGGTCACCCCCTGCAGATTCAACATTGGTGGGCGTTCACCCGGTCGCCCCTACAGATTCAGCATTTGTGGGCATTCACCCGGGTCGCCCCTACTTCGATACGGATTCCACCGAGTGTGTGCCCAAATACCGTTTGAACCAGTCGAGGATGCGATGGTGACGTTCGATGCGGTTGCCGGGACGGCCGCCGCGCGACAAGCCGTGATTCTCGCCCTCGAAAATGACCAGCTCGACCGGTTTGCCGCGCCAGCGCAAGGCGGCGAACATCTGCTCAGCCTGCTCGAGCGCGCAACGGTGATCTTCGTCGCTGTGGATGATCAGCAACGGCGTATTGATATTGTCGATGTAGGCGACGGGAGACTGCGCCCAACTGCTCTGCAAGTCGCGCCAGGGATCGGTTCGGGTCTCGCCGCCGGTGCATTCGGGTCCGATATCGGATGTGCCGAAGAAACTAATCTGGTTAACAATGGAGCGCTGCGTGACGGCCGCGGCGAAGCGGTCAGTGTGGCCGACAACCCAATTGGTCATGAAGCCGCCGCAACTGCCGCCGGTGACACCCATGCGCGTGCTATCGATATACGGACGCGATACCAGTTCGTCAACGCCGAGCATGGTCTCGTCGTATTCCGCGCCCCCTTGGTCGCCTTCGCTGGCTTTGGTCCAGGCTTGGCCATAACCGGCGGTTGTGCCGCGCTGGTTGAAATAGGCGACCGTATAACCGGCATTGGCGTAGACTTGAAATTCGTGGTTGAAGTCCCAGCCGAACATGGAGCAGTGCACGTATTGCACATGCGGGTAGGCTTTGCCTTCCTGGAAGCCCAGCGGTTTCATCAGCCAGGCGTGGACCTTGGCGCCATCGACGCCGTCATACCAGTAGCTTTCCGGCGCCGACAGTTCGTGGTCGCGCAGCCAGGGGTTGAGGTTGGTCAATTTGCGTGTCGCGCCATTCCGCCAGATGTAGAGCTCGCCGGGATTCGAGGGGTCGGCTTGGCCGTAGGCGACTGAGCCGCCAAGCGCCGGGCCATACTCGAACGTGATACTGTCGCCGCTGACCAGACGCTCGTACTCGCCGTCCGTGTTGATGCGGAAGACATTGGAAGCGCCCTTTTCGGTGAGCAGAAAATAGATCCATTCATCGCCGACCGCCCACTTCATGGTGACGTTAGACAAGCCAACACGCTGATCGGCGGTGGCGTAGTTGCCGACTTCCTCGTCGATATCGGCGCCCAGCTTCCAGGCGGTGCCGGCGGCGACATCGGCCAGATGCGGCTGCCAGAAATTGCGGCGGTTGACCGGCGGCGCGAGATTGTGCCCGGCGAAGGCGATGTACTTGTCATCGGCGCCCCAGACCGGGCTGAAGGCAGTGCCTTGCCAATCGGGGACGAGCAGCCGCGGTTCGCCGTCGGGATAGTCGCAGGTGAGAATCTGCCCATATCCAAGGGGAACATTCTGTTCACGCGCCATGCCCACAAAGGCGAGGCGCGATCCACTGTTGCTCCACTTCGGCTCGGAATAATCGCACTCGCTGTGCGTCACTTGTACGAAATCGCGGGTTGGCAATTCGAGCACCCAAATCTGCCGGAAACGATCGTGCACCCAGCCGACGCCGTCTTGTTTGTAGCGCAGGCGGCGCACGACTTTGACTGTCGGCTTGGGAATGCCTTCGACCGGTCCACGGTCTTCCGCGCGGCGTATCGGCGTCCAGCGCGCGCCGACCAATTTGCTGCCATCGGCGGACCAATCGAGACCGGACATCGGCATGCCGTCTGTTGCGAAGACGCCCGTGCTCTTGTCCGCAAGATCGAGGACGCGCACCGAATCGCCTGCGGAATCACTGTGGCTGTAGGCGATTCGCCCGCCGTCACGGCTCCAGGCGATTGACGAGACCTCACCAGCGCCATCGGTCAAGCGGCGCGCGCTGTCCGTTTCCAGATCGTGCAAGTAGAGATGAGAGATGTATCCGTTAGAAGCGGCCTCGGGGCGGCGTACGGTGTAGGCAATCTGCTTGCCGTCCGCTGAAATGATGATTTCAGCGAGCCAGCGAAATTTCAGTAAATCTTCGGGGATGAGCCCACGCCGCCGATTGACCGCCACAGCAAAATTTTCGTCCATGCAATTGTCCTCTAATATCTTGTTATCAATTTTGGCACGCTAGCTTGGCGATTGTCGTGCCCTGTCAATTCATCGCATTTCTCAGCCGGCTCCCTATAGATCACATTGGATGCCGATTTCGGCTGCCAACTCACGCAAGCCGTCGACCGTCACGCGGGAAACCGGTATGCCGTCCGCTTGCCGTTCGGCCATGCGGCGGAACTCGACTTCGCCCGGCAGCAGAACGGGACGCGCCGGATCGATGGGCGGGGCGCCTTGGACTTGCCGCACCAGCTCTTCCAGCCGCCGGTCGTATTCGTCCGCTGGCATGAGCGCGGCCGGATCGATGGCGATCATCATGTGGCCGACATCGAAGTTCTGGTCGTGTTGAAAAACATCCATACCAAAAAGCGCGCCGGTCATCACGCCGGCCAGGACATCGGTCAAGAGGCTCAAGCCGTAACCTTTATATTCGCCGATGGGCAGCAGTGGACCATCCATCGCCGCCTTTGGATCGGTGGTGGTTTCGCCGGCGGGTGTCAGCGCCCAATTGTCAGGCATTGCGCGATTTTCACGCTCGTACCAGCGCATCATCCCCTTGCCGGACATCGTCAGCGCCATATCGAGCACGATGGCATTGTCGGCGCTGCGCGGGATAGCGATGCCCCATGGATTGGTGCCGAGCACGACCTTCGCCGAGCCCCAAGGCGCCATCTCAGCAGCGGCGTTGGTCATGGACCAGCCGATCAGTCCCGCTTTTGCCGCCGTCAAGGCGTGGTAACCGGCGATGCCGAAGTGATTGCTATGCCGCACGCCGACCATGGCGATGCCGCTGACCTTGGCTTTTTCGACCGCGCAGGTCATCGCCCGCTGCGCCGCGATATAGCCGAAGCCTTTGGCGGCGTCGAGCAAGGCGTAAGCGGGTCCATCGCTGATGAAGCGCATGGGGGCGTCCGGCACGATGCCGCCATTCTTGACCCGCCGATGATAGCGGAAGAGTTTTTCGACACCCTGCCCCTGGCCCGGATGCCACCACTGCGAGGCTGTCATCAAGCCGTCGCTGATGATCTCGGCTTCGTCGGCGGTCGCGCCCAAGCCACACATGAAGTCAACGGCGAAAGCGCGCAGGGTCTCCAGCGTGTAGTGATTGACCAGCGAAGCGTCTTGAATGTCGTATGCCATCGGATGACCTTACATGAACGGATGATCGAGCGGGTTCAGCACCGCTTCGTTGACCACGAACTCGGGCGGACTCGTCACCAACTGGACGATCATATTGGCGACCACTTGTGGATCCATCGATTCGCGCCTGGGCAAGACGCCGATGGGCGCGCCGCGCCAGCCTGTGTCCATACCGCCGGGATAGAGGATGGTCGAGCGGATATTGTGCTCCTTGCCCGCTTGGGCGATGGCGCCGTTCAAACCGGTCATGCCAAATTTTGTGCTGCCGTAGGCCGGGCTGCCGCCGCCGCGCAAGCCGGCCGTGCCCGAGATGTTGATGACGTAGGCGGACTCGGCGCTTAGGAGGCAGTCCCACAAGGCGCGCGTCAGGTAGAAGACGCCGGACAGATTGACGCCGATGACTTCGTCCCAATCGGCGAAGTCGGTCTCGGCGAAGCTGCGCGGCGCGGGGATGCCGGCGTTGTTGACGAGAATATGGACCTTGCCGAATGTGTCACGGATTTGCGCGGCGGCCGCTTGCACTTGCGCCGCATCGGAGACATCGCAGGGGAGAGCAGTTGCCGCGCCGCCGTTCGCCCTGATCGACTCGGCGACTTCGTTTAAGGGATCCGGCCGGCGGGCGATCAAGATGACGTGGGCGCCTATGGCAGCGATTTGTTCGGCGACGGCCTGACCCAGGCCATGGCTCGCGCCGGTGATGACAGCAACTTTGTTGTTAAGGATTCTATTCATGCTACTCCAAGCCCACTCTAGCGCTTGCGAATGGCAGTGACGTCTAACTCGCGGCCGAACCGCGTGCTGTCACTGCTGACTGTGCCGGGTACGCTTTTACCGGTCCGAAAATTGTAAAAGATGAGTTTGACCACATAGTCGCCCGAAGGCAAGGATGACGCTTCGATTAGATGGCGGGCGACTGGCGCGTGACCGACGACATAGTCCTGCCCGCCCAATTTGTTGCCGGCGGCATCGAAAAACTGCACCGATATGGAATGCGCCTCGCTCGGCAAGTTACGCCACATGAATTGAAGGTCAACGTAATCTTGATCAAACTCGTACAGCAGGTTCTCGAGCACGGCGCCGTTATCGTACTCAACGCGTAATGGGCTGCTTGAAGCAATGAGCGTACACGAAAAACGTTGACTTAGGTAGAGTTCAATGACGGCATTATCTGAATGCGCTTCGCGCTGGCACAAGTTGAAGCCGTCGCGGAACTCAACGCCGTTCGGCAGCCTTGGCGCGCCGTGACTCGCATCGTAGAGGAGATAGACGAGCAGGCTGTCTTGTACAGACTCGTCCACGTCGGCAAAGGGCTGGCCGGCGCTCTGCATCATCCACTCGCCATAATCCATATACAGGTGGAGCACGCTGTCCCAATCGGACAGGAGCCAGCCGAGGTAGGCTAAGCTATCCTGGTCAATGCTTTCGCTCGGGTGATAGCTGAGGACTGATAAGCCTTCTTCCGGGAGGTCCCACCACGATTCCACGAACGATTGCACAAAACGATTGATCGGAGGCAGTATCAGAGGCGGCTCGCAATTCAGGCGCATATCCGCCAGCCGATACACGCTGACATTTCCATCATCATAGGCGGCCGGCACGTTGAAAAAGCTTCGCACTAAATGCTGCTCGTCATGCAGCCAGTGGTGCAAGACAATATGCGTGAAACCGGTCTGCAGCAACTCATCCAACGCTGCAGTGAACGATTGCGTCTTAGGACTGGGCAGACACGCTACCGGGTGGAAGTTTTTCCAACTGCGCAGGAGTAAGTTGCGGTTAATGTAGGCTTGGACGTTATGCGGATTACGATTTGCGTATCCAAAAGCGGTTGGATAATCTGATAACGACTGAAAGTAAAGATAAAAGGTCGAATAAAGTCTGCTTTGCGGCAGGTTAATGAGCTTGATCGGGGTTTCGTCTTCCGATTGCAGCCAGTCGATATATAAGGTCCGCTCGCGCTCAAGTACTGTTCCCTCACGTGGGAAGTAGTATTCGACGGCGACGACCAGCATGGACAGCAGTACGAGAGCAACACGTTTCTCGGCTCGCTTCGATTTCAAAAGCACGGAGAGACCATAACATGACAGCACTGCGAGTGGGATTATAACGCCTATCTGGAAGTACCTCGTCTTGCCAATCGACCCGATAATTGTGGGAAACAGGTTGCTCAAGACGCTTTCAGGCAGCACAGTGCTGGTATGCGCCAGTCCGTTGAATGTCAGATAATGACCCAGTCTCAACACGGCAAAAAAGACTAGAGCCACTAACCACGGCGCCAACCTTCGCCGAAGCGGCGCATGGAAAACCGCACACGCGAGGAATACGAGGTTGATATATCCCAGGTAGGCGGTGCTGTACGATGTGTCGGGCGCTGCATTGAACACGGAATGCAAGAAATCGCCTGTGATTGGATTTCGTGAAAGGATTAAAAAGTTCAAGACGTCTGTGCTTTCTTCTTTGACGAGATGGTAAGCCACCCCTTCATTGAGCACTGCAGCATCTGCGAGCATGGGATAGACCCGGAAGATGGAAATCGAAGCGCAAACCCCGGCAAACAGAGTGAGCCGAAGCCAGAATGCAGATTGCCTCCAATGCGACACAGATAGGAAGATGGCGTAAATGCCAACTGTCATCAAGACAAAAACGAAAGTATAGACGCCGATGAAAGCAGTGAAGCCTCCGCATATTCCAGCGAGCGCCGCGAAGCGCCATCGACTCTCCATGACCGAACGGTGCAAGCAATATAGAGTTAGAGGCAGCGTCCCAATCAATAAGAGGTCGGGTGAGGTCACATAATCCGTAAACCATACATTTACGCCAACGACGACCGCCCCGAACAGTGCGATCCATCTGTCCTTCAACAACTGATGTATCAGTAAGTAAGCGCAAAATGCGTTGAAACAGAGCATCAGCAGATAGAGCAAGTTGTATGCGTCGTCCGTCGAAATCACTTGTTGTAATGCAAGCAACATTAGGGCGTGAGGAGCTGAGGCCGCGTGAAAGGCTAGGGATACGCCACGTGGATTAAACATTGCATCGGTGTAGAAATAATCGGATTTCCCGGTGAGGACGCGCTCCAAATGCCAAGCATCCCAGAGCTTTAGCCCCGCGTCATAGGTGTGCGTCGTGTGCAGCCAAAACTCATTTGTTTCGAATATGCGAGCGAAGGTCGGCCAGGTCATCAAGATAATGACCAGTGGCACGATAAGCAGAACGTGAAAATGACCACGCAACAAATTCACGGCACGAACGCGCATCCGACGCCCTACTGTTCCGCCATGATGTTCTGCATGGCGGTCTTCATGCGCTGCAGGCCGTCTTTCAGCTGTTCTTCCGGCTGCAAGAAGGTCATGCGCAGATAATCTTTGCGATCTTTGGAAAAGGCGGAACCGGGATAGGCCAGGACGTGCTGTTCGGTCAGCATGCGCTGGGCGACTTCGGCGCTATCAAGGCCGGTAAAGCCGATATCGGCAAAGACAAACTGCCCGCCTTGTGGCACGCCATATTTCATGCCCATCGCATCAAGGGCATTGAGCACAAGGCGACGCCGCTGGCGGTAGGCTTTCGCCATCATCTCCACCGGTTCCTGCGGTCCAGTCAGCGCGGCGATGCCGGCGTATTGGGAGATGACCGAGGTGCCACCGGTGATAGCCGCTTTGAGCTCGGTCACGCGCGCCATCAAGTCGGCCGGACCCACGATCCAGCCGAGCCGCCAGCCGGTCATCGAATAAGATTTGGAGAGGGCATTCAGCGTGAGCGTGCGCTCTTTGCCGCCGGGCAGCGATGCCGGGCTGGTATGGACGAAGTCGTCATAAACGAAAAGGTCATAGATTTCATCGGACAAGATCATCAAGTCGTGTTTGATGGCGATATCCAGCATTTCCTGCATATCAGACGGCGAGATGACGCTGGCGGCCGGGTTGTTGGGCGATACGAGCAGGAGCGCGCGGCTCCGGTCGGTGATGGCGGCGCGGACGGCAGCGGGGTCGGCGCGGAAGTCATCTTCGGGCCAGGTCTGAATATCGACTTTTTTACCACCGGCGAAAGCCAGCGAATCGGCGTAGGTATTGTAGTTGGGTTCGGGCACGATCATCTCGTCGCCCGGCGACGTGACCGCCAGGACCATCAGGAAGAGCGCTTCTTGTCCGCCGTTGGTGACGACAACCTCCGTCGCCGGATCAACATCAACGTTGTTGACGCGCTTGACCCGCTCGGCAATCGCTTCACGCAAGGCGGGCAGGCCTGCCGGCGGCGTGTAATCGGCGTGGTGGTGGATCATGGCTTCTTTGGCGGCGGCGACAATATGCGCCGGTGTATCAAAATCAGGATCGCCACGCCCCATCACGATGACATCATCGTAGGTGCGCGCTTCACCGATCAGCTTGTAAAGCAGATTTGTGCCTTGGTCTTGTTTCTTGCTCATCGTCTCCCTTTCAGTCGGTCAACTGAGTGCTTCAAGCGCAGCTGCCGCCGCGCTGCTAACGGACAAACGGATCACATCCGGCGCGCCGAAAAGTCTACCATCGGCGGCGTCGAAACCGGCGCTGCGCAAGCGGGCAACCGCCCCTGCAGCACCCTCAGATAAACGCAGAGCGATGATGTTGCTGGCATCGCCTGCGCAAATTTTGAGATTGCGTTCGCGCGCCAGCTCGAGCAAGTCGGCGCGCTGTCGAATGAGTTGGGCCGACTGACGAGCTTGCGCTTCGGCAAAAAGGCCGCCGGCTTCCAGCGCCGCGTATTGGCTGGCGGTGGCGGTGCAGATCGCCATGATCTGCTTCTGCGATTGCATTGATGACACCCAGATTTCCGGGGCGGCGATATATGCGATGAACCAACTTGCCAAGCCCTGACCGGGCCAACTCTCGCCGATGGTCGCGATGCGCGTTGGGGCGCCCTCTTGGGCTGCCAAACTGCTGCACCCGCCATCGACCCAGACCGCCAAGCCTTGATCCCAGATGGCGGCGGCATCGTTCTCATTCAGGATTTTGCCAATAGCCTCTACTTCGTCAGCGGAATAGGCGGCGCCGGTCAGTCGCGAGGGCGATTCCAAAACCAATAGACGGCAGCCAGCCTTGACGGCATCCGCGATACCCGACAGCGACGGCAGGTAACCGCGCGCCTCATCGACCGGCAGCGAAACGACATTACGCTGACGCACACCGAGCGCTTTGCGCACACCCGGATGCGTGACGGCTGGAACACCGATACTGTCGTAAAGCTCGCCGATCTTCTGGATCGTCAAAAAGCGCGATTCCTGGGTGCCGGCGGTGACGACAATATTGCCGGATTGGTAGGCCGCGCCCGTGCTGTCATTGAGGAATTCCGCCACTGCCGCGCGCAGGGGCGCGATGCCCGGCACATCGACATAATGCGTCTCGCCGGCTTCCATGGCCTCGGACGCCGCGGCGATAATGCGCTCGTCCAGGGGGCTGAAGATATCGTCAGCGCCGAGGTCCTTTGCGTTTTGCATGGTCTGCCCGAGCAGGGGCGTGTTCAAATCGTTGTTCGTCTCATGCTGACTGAGTAAGCGGGACTTGTTTTGTGATGACAATCTTCTAGCTCCTGTTCTGAGTGTTGGCGCGATTTCCGCTAATTTGCGCTTGCCGCCGTATTGCCAATTGAGTACCTGGGCGAAATCGGCCGCTAACGTGGTGACCGCTGCCTGCGCCGACCGCCGCTCAGCGCGGCAATGTGTAATTTATAAGCCGCGTCAGTATAATATTCATGAATGTCGACAATGTTGCGCGAATGGGTGAGATTATATGACTGCTGCCAAGGCATGTCAAGCAATTCGCGCGATACTTGGACGGCGCCAGACTTGTTAACGGCATTAGTCGAGCTGCGCGGTTTGTAGCGACAGAGTGATAATATGAGAGCGTCCCGGCTCGGCTATAGCAGCTCCCAATTTCGGGAATGCGCATGAAGGCGACACTCAGCGCGCGGACGCGATTGATCCGCCAGCGGCGCGTGCCCGGCTTGAACCGGCAGGTGCTGCTCTTCCTCGGCCACAGCCTGCTGTTTCACATCGGCTTGCTGGGCATCGCGGATATCCTGCTCAATTTCTACCTGGTCAGCATCGGTTACGACACGACGACGATCAGCCTGCTGCAGTCACTGCCGCGCCTGAGCGGGTTTTTGATCGGTTTGCCAATCGGTCTGGTCGCCAACCGCGTGGGCAATCGCCGCTTAATTGTGTTATCCACCGGCGGGCTTGCCTTGTCGGTGGCGGCCACGGCGCTGACGCCGAACCTGCTGGTAATCGGCATCAGCCGCTTCTGCTGGGGCGCATGTTTCGGCGCCAATCAAGTCGTCAAGTCGCCCTTCATGGTCACGCTGACCGACCGCAGCGAACACACGGCGCAATTCTCCTATCATAATCTGGTCAGCATGTTTTCTGTTGCAATCGGCAGCGTGCTGGGCGGCCTGTTGCCGATTCTGATGAGTCAATTGCTGACCATTGAGCCGGCCGTCGGTCTGCGGCCGGAGGAGATGCCCTTGGCTTATCGCGCTTCGATCATCGCCGCTGCCATCGTGCTGCTCTTGAGTGTCGTACCCATTCTCTGCTTGAGGAATCGAACTGCGGATGGAATGGATTCGCGGCAGGAGAGACTTAGTCTGGCCGGCCAGGTACCCTGGCGCCGGGTCCTGCGTTTGGCTTTTCCCCTTTTCGTCTTCGGCCTCTCAGGCGGCTTAACCTTCCCCTTCTTCAATCTTATATTTCGTGAGCTCTTCGGCATCAGTGACAGCGCCATCGGCAGCGTCATTGGTTTGGGCTGGCTGGCGATGGGACTGATGCCCTTATTCAATCCAGTCTGGGAAGCGCGGATGGGACGTGCGGGCGCATTGACCGCGCTGATGTTCGTCAGCGCGTGCGCGTTCGTCGGCTTCAGTCTGTCGACGGTCCTGGTGATCGCTGTCGTCTTCTATGTCATGGCGATCGGCCTGCGCAATACGATGCAGCCGCTCTTCCAGCCTCTGCTGATGGATTCGCTCGATTCCGCGTATCACAACGTTGCCAGCAGCGTCGGTTTGGTATTTTGGAATTTCGGCTGGTTCGCTTCGACGCTCAGCTTTGGTTGGCTGCAGGGTGGGATTGGCACGCGGAGTATCATGCTGCTTGTGGCAATACTCGTCGTGCTGAACGGCGTCAGCATTCGTTTGACGGCGTTGCGCACAACTCAATAATAGGAGGCGTGGCTATGATGACAGATACCAGAGATCGCTTCGAGCGGATCGCCGAGCAAGTCGAAAGCTGGCGCGTGGAATTGCGCGTGCCAGGCGCGACCTTCGGCATCCGCTTCAATGGACAGGTAAGCAGCGGCGGCGTCGGCGTGACCAGTGTGGATCATCCCTTGCCGGTCACGGACGAAACGATCTTTCAGATCGGATCGATCACGAAGACCGTAACCGCCACCGCGATGATGCGGCTGGTTGAGCAAGGGGTGCTGGATCTTCTGGCGCCCGTGCGTGATTATCTACCGGCGTTTCGCGTCAGCGACCGGGGCGTATCCGCGAGCGTCAAGGTATGGCAACTGTTAACGCATGTCGCCGGTTGGACGGGTGATGTTTTTACGGATACCGGAAACAGCGATGATGCCGCCGAGCGCTATGTGGCCGGTATGGCAGAATTCGAGCAGCTTGCTCCGCTGGGGCAAATATTTTCTTACAATAACGCTTCCTTTTGCGTCGCCGGGCGGATTATCGAGGTGATAACCGGCGCAACTTTCGAGGCGGCGATTCACGATCTGGTCTTCGAGCCCTTGGAAATGGCGCGCAGCTTCTTTTTTCCGCATGAGGTGATGCTGCACCGTTTCGCTGTCGGGCATCAAGTGAGCGAATCCAAAACGAAAGTCCTTAGCCCCTGGGCGATTCCACGCGGCATGAATGCGGCCGGCGGTATAGGCTGCCATGTTCATGACTTGCTGCGCTATGGCGCCTATCATCTCGGCGAGGGTCCACCATTGCTGAAACGTGAAAGCTTGCGGGAGATGCACAGGCGTCATGTTCGCGGCATGCCGTACCTGGGCTGGTGCGGCCTGGCCTGGATGCGCAGCGAATACAGCGGAAAAACGATGCTCTGGCATACGGGCGGCACCAACGGCCAAAACGCGGTACTGACAGTCGTTCCGGAAGACGGCTTGGCGCTCGCCATGATGACCAATGGAGATGCCGGCCATGCGCTGCATGATCGCTATAACAAGGCGGTCTTGGCCGAGTTCTGCGACATTCACATTCCTGAGCCACAGGTCATCGAAACTTCGCCTGATGACTTGGCGCAGTATGTCGGGCGTTACAAGGGAACGATGCGCGAGATCGAGTTGCGGCTGGATGGCGGGGCGTTAGTCGCTGAGATTCGCCTGCGCGGCGGCATGCCGAGCGATCGCGAGCAGACCGAGATTCCGCCCGCCGAGGTGGCGCGCTGTGGCGACGATCAACTGTTTGTGCTTGAAGGTGCCGACAAGGGAACGCGCGCGGACTTCATCCGGGATGAGGCGGGTGGAATCACTCATTTGCGATTTGGATCGCGGATCAACCTGCGTCAATAGGCGGCGGCTCAAACGAGCATTTCGCCCAGCAGCTTCCAGCAGAGCCAAAGTGCGCGCGGCGTATGGAAGAAGCCTTTCCACATGCCGCCCTTGAGTGGCGTAGATAAGCTGCCATCACGGTGCAGGTAACCGTACCAGCCGCCGAATTCCGGGTCGGGAAAATGTCGAAATGTCCACTCGTGCATCTGCTCAAACCAGCGCGCGTATTGATCCTCACCGCTCAAATGATAAGCCAGCAGCAGGGCATAAAGCGCTTCAGCGTGCGGCCACCAAAGTTTCATATCCCATTCGAGGCGCGTTGCTGGTTTGCCGGCGGCATCAACAAAATAGAGCAAGCCGCCGTATTCTTCGTCCCAGCCGCGCGCCATTGAATAGTCGATCATCTTCAGCGCCGGCGGAATCAGCGATTGATCATCCCGCGCGATCGCTTCGTGCATGACGAATGCCGCTGATTCCAGCGCATGGCCCGGGGTGATGCGCCGTCCGTCGTCGGTGTCGAGGCGTTCGTGCTCCGCGCCCAGCACCTCGAAGACCGCCGCCGCAGCCTCGTCCAGAAAGTGGTTGAGGATCTGATCGAGCGCGTCGTCGACAAGCTCGGCATAGAGCGCGTCGGGCGGGGCGGCCAGCCGTAACTCCTGCGTCGTCGCCAGCATGATCATGGAGACGTTATGCGCTTTGGCGCGGCGCGTCTGCGGGAAAACCTTGGGCTCCAGTTTGCCCGGTTGGCGCAAGTGATCGACGACCAGCCGATAGGTGTCGACCGCTCGCTGCAAGGCGGCACTGTCGCCGGTGGCGCGGGCGTATTCAGCCAGCCCGATGATGGCGAAGGTCTCGGTGAAAACATAACGCCGCTTTCTTAGCGGACGTCCATCAGCGGTGACGGCGAAGAACATGCGCCCGTCGCTGTCGAAGCCGTGGCGCATGATGAAGTCGTAAATGTGGCGGGCGGCATCCAGCCAGGCCTGGCGCTTTTCAACTTCGTTGTAGAGCTTGGCGAACATCCAGAGGGCGCGGCCCTACAGCCACATGGACTTGTCGGTGTCGAAGACTGTCCCGTCGCGGTCCAGCGAGTTGAATTGCCCGCCATTGACGTGGTCCAGCGAGTGATTGAGCCAGAAGGGGATAACGCTATCGAATAGCTCGCGCCGATAGATTTCGCGCAGCTCAATAAGGCGGTCGCGCATCATCCCTTGATGCCGGAGACCATCATGCCTTCGATGAAGTAGCGCTGGAAGAAGACGAAGAGCAGAATGACCGGGATGGTCGCCATGGTGGAAACAGCCATAGCGACCGCCCACAAGGGCTCCCGGTCAAGCGACTGGGAGAAGGTGGTGAGACCGACCGGCAGCGTGATCAGGTCCCGATCCCGAGCGATCACTAAGGGCCAGAGAAAGCTGTTCCAACTGAAGAGAAATGTGATGATCGCCAAGCTAGCGGCGGCCGGTTTCAGCATTGGCAAGGCGATACGACCGAAGATGGAGAACTCGCTCGCGCCGTCAATGCGGGCCGCGTCCAGCAATTCATCCGGGATGTTGTAGGCGAATTGTCGCATCATGAAAACGCCGAAGGCGCTGATTAGGCCGGGCATGATGATCCCTTCATAGCTATTGTGCCAGCCCAATTGACGGACAAGCACGAACATGGGAATCACCAGGATCTGAAAAGGCACGGTCATGATGCTCAAGACAAACAAGAAAAGCAGGTTGCGTCCGGGAAAGCGAAACTTGGCGAAGCCATAACCGGCCAACGCGCCGAAGAATATTGTGGCGGCGGTCTGGATAGCCGCGATAAACAAACTATTGAAGAACCAGCGCGCAATCGGCGTTACCTCAAAGGCGTACTCGTATTGGCGCAAGCCTTGAAATTCGTGCGGCAACCAGTGCATGGGAATCGCGAAGATCTCGCCCTCGGCTTTGAAACTGGAACTGGCCATCAAGTAGACGGGGAAGAAGAATAGCAGCGAGATCAGCAGACCGACCGAAAAAAGGATCAGGTTTCGGATGCGCCGACGCAGGCGCGCCTCGAAAGCCCAGTCGCTTTCGTATGGTTTAGCTGTGGCCATGCGGCTGTTCCAGGCCGGCAGGCAGCCCAACCAAATCAACTGAGAGAGAAATCATCGCTGCGTCCCAGGCGCAATTGGAACAGAGTGAAGATTAGAATGAAGGCGAAGAGCACGACGGAAATGGCGGCCGCGTCGCCCATGCGGAAGAATTGGAAACCGTATTTCCAGATGACGATGCCCAGCGTCGTGTTGACATCGAGCGGTCCCCCTTGAGACGGCGAAAGCACGAACTGGATGGAAAAGCCCTGAAAGGCGCGAATGGTGGAAATGGCAGCCACGAAGACGGCGGTGGGCTTCAGCAAAGGCAGCTCGACGCGCAGGAAGGATTGCAGCGCGTTGGCGCCGTCCACCCGCGCCGCGTCGCGCAATTCCGGCGGGATTGCCGTCAGACCCGAGAGCCAGATGATCATATAGAAGGGCGCGATGTGCCAGTCGTGCACCACGACCGACATGATCGGCGACAGTTGCAAATCGAAAAGCCACTTGATCGGCATCTGCCCCACTATAGGACCAATCACGGCGGACAAGATCCCGGAAGGATGCAGCAGCAGCTTCCAAATCACCGAAACAACCACAACCGAAGGCAGCAGCGGCGTGAAGAAGAGCACCTTCATCAGTTCGCGCCCGGGGAAGCGCTGGAAAAAGAGCAGCGCCATCGCCAGCGAGATGATCCATACGGGCACGGTGCTGCCCAGCACAAAGCCGATCGTCACATTCAGCGACTTGAGGAAGAGGCGGTCGTTCAGCAGATCCTGGTAATTCTGCAAACCCACCCAGACCGGTGGTTTCAGCAGGGTAAAATCGGTGAGGCTGAGGCCGAAGCCGATGACGATGGGATAGAGAAAGAAGATCAGGAAGAAGATAGTGGCTGGGGCGACGAAAAGCAGCCCGTAGTATTGGCGCTTCTGCACCAGCCCTATCGTCCGCCAGGCACTAAAATGCCGACCAATACGCATAACTTCCTCTTGGAGGATTCAGGATGCGCCCCCGTCACGACAGTCGTTAGTCAAGACGGGGGCGCACGATTCGTTTCCGAATTCTTGCCTTTTTGCTCCAGGCGCGCGCGGCCCATGCGCGTTCCGGTTTCGACAGAAACGGGAGACCTAGAATTCGGTCTTGACCCGCTGCAGGATTGCGTTGACTTCTTCTTCGGCCTCCGCCAGCACGGTATCGATGTCTTCGCCGCCGATGACGACGCGATCGCGCATGCGCATGATGGCGTCAATCACCTCGTTGAAGCCGGCGAAACGCGGATGGAAGTAGCTGACCGCTATCTCGTTGAGGAAGACCGGCATGATCTCATTGTTCTTGAAGTCTTCACTCTCCAGGTATTCGATTTTCGGCTGGAACAAGCCCCCTTCGTTGAGGTAGCGATCGGGCCGGCTCGATAGCCAGGCGATCAGCTTCCAGGCGGCGGCCTGTTTCGCCTCGGAAGAATTGGCGTTGACCATCCAGTAGAAGCCGTAGTTGGCGAAGCCGTTGGGGTTGACCGCGTCTTCCCAGCGCAGTTGCGGGTAGAGAGCCCAGTTGGGAGCAAAGCTGTCTTCGGCTTCCAACAGCGGCACGGCCCAATTGCCCATGGAGCACTCGGTCGCCATCCGCTCCTCGGAGCGGAAACCAGTGCGCGAAACGACGTATTCGGGACCGCCAAGGTTCCATTCGTTCGCCCAGTTATTCCAATATTCAAGCACGCGACGTACCTCGGGCGTGTTGATGTGGGCGACGTAGTTGACCTCGTCAATCATGTCGCCGCCGAGCTGCTGCACCATGGGGTTGAAGTGAAGCATCATGTAAATGGGCCGCGACCAGTTGAAGTCGAAACCGCGCCGGGTGATGACGCCGTTTTCGTCGCGGATGGTCAACTTCTCGGCGACATCGGGCAAGGCTTCAAAGGTATTGGGGAAGTCTTCCGCCGGGTCGAGACCCGCCTCAGCCCAGGAGTCAAGGTTGACATAACAGGCGTAGGAGCTCATTTCGGTGGGGATGCCATAGAGCGTGCCATCGTAGGTGGCGCCGGTGAGCATGCCCTCAGCCATGTCGCCGCTGCCGTAGAGCGCCTTCACTTCATCAACGCTCTCGAAGCCCCAGGCGGCCGGGTCCACCGGAGCAAGGATGCCCTGGAGGTAGTACTCGACGTGGTGAGACGTGGCCTGGTTGAACATGTCGGGTCCGGCGCCGGATGCCATCGCGGTATTCAGCGTTGCGTAGAAGTCCGGCGGCACAGGAAAGTAATCAACCGTGATATGGGGATTGTCCTCCATGAAGGCGGCGATCATTTCTTGATCGAGGGCGACGCGCGGCCGATAATTGTGACCCCAGGCTGAGATCGTCACCGGTTCGTCCTGCGCCTGCGCGAATGGAACGAGCAGGCCAACAATCAGAAGAACAAGCCGCACTTTGACTTTCATGATCAGACCTTTCTTTAACCTATTGACTTTATTGAACTTTGTTCGACCATGTTAGTATAGTGCGTGGAATAGGACAATGCAAACCATGTGTTATATTTCAGATGATGAGACACTCAGGCGAGCGCCCCATGTCCAAACCCAAGATGATTATCGATACCGATTTACATCCAGTGCCAGTGCATGAGCAGGTGGCGGAGTATCTGGATGAGCCTTGGCGCTCGCGCTATCTACGCGGCGATCATGGCGCTGGGCATCCCAATCTTTACAATCCCAACGGGGTGATGAAATCGGACGCTGTGACCGAAGACGGGCGACGCATCGAAAGATCGCCCGAGACAATGGCCAGCCACTTCCTTGATGTCTACGACATTGATTTCGCCGTGCTCAATCCGATGGAAGCGATGGAACACTGCGTCTCGCCCGACGCCCATTATTCCGCCGCGGCGCTGACGGCGGTGAACAGTCATTTCGTTGAAGACTGGCTGCCGGTCGACGAGCGCTACCTGGCCTCGGTCATGGTCGCCTTCAGTAATATCGAGCTGGCGGTGCAGGAGATCCATCGGCTGGGCGCGCATCCGCGGGTTGCCCAGGTGCTGATGGTGAGCGGGTCGCCATTTCCGCTGGGCCACAGCTATTTCCATCCCATCTATGAAGCGGCCGTCGAATACGATTTGCCAGTGGCGATTCATCCGGGTCTGGAAGGAGTGGGTATCGCTGGCTCGGGCGGCACCGCTGGAATGGTCGCCAATTACCTGGAATGGCACACGCTCTTAGCGACATCCTATATGACGCAGCTTGTCAGCATGGTGGTCGAAGGCGTATTTCAGAAGTTCCCGACGCTTCGATTCGTACTCGTTGAAGGGGGAGTCGCCTGGTTGCCATCGATGATGTGGCGGCTGGACAAAAATTGGAAAGCCCTGCGCTCGACCACGCCCTGGCTGACGCGCCGCCCGAGCGAGATTATACAGGAACATGTCGTGCTCACCACGCAGCCCATTGAAGAACCGGATGACAATCGGCACTTTCGGCAATTGCTGGAGATGTTTGATGCCGAGAGGATGCTGATGTTTTCCAGTGATTATCCGCATTGGGATGGCGACACGCCGGATTTCGCCATGCGCGCGCTGGAGCCCTCCATGCGTGACGCCGTGATGTTTCGGAATGCGCAGCGGGTCTTCAAAATTCAGGCGCCCGAACATGCCGGCTAGTTCCCAGGTCTATGTCTCGGCGCTGGCGGATTTGGGGCGGGGCGATCGCTGCCTCATCAGCATCGAGGATAAGTCAATCGGCGTCTTTAATACCGGCTCGCAGATCGTGGCGGTGCTCAACATTTGCCCGCATGCCTTCGCGCCGGTTTGCCGGGGAAAGCTCAGTGGCACGACTTTGCCGAGCGAGCCCGGTCAGTTTATCTGGGGGCGGGACAACGAGATCCTGCGCTGTCCCTGGCACGGCTGGGAATTCGACGTGCACAGCGGGCAGTGTCTGACCGACCGCCGCCAGCTAAAGCGCTTTCCCATTGTCATACGCGACGATGCGATTTACGTCGAAGTGTAGCTTAGTTGTTGACCTGAAAGAACTCAACCACTTCGCCACTCGGCCCTTTGAAGAAGGCGATGCTCACGTTCAGTGGACCGAGATCCGCCGTTTTCAACTCGACCGTGATTTCCATGCCGGCCGCCCGAACGCGCTCAAGCGCGGCTTTGACGTCCGTTGTGGCAAGGGCGAAGTGAAAGACGACATCGTTCGTCGCGTCGCCGGACGGTGTTGAGCCGGGGACAGGCTCGAAAAGCTCCAGGTGACTGCCATCGCCGATATCGAGCAGGGCGATGCGGCGTCCGCCGGCGTTGAACTCGACCGCCTTTTCCATCCCCATCACATTGGTGTAAAAGTCGACCGAGGCTTGGTAGTCCCGCGTCTGCACAGCGATATGGTGGCTGCCCAGCCCGGCCATCGTTTGATTCTTTGTTCCAACGGGCATTGTACCCTCCGTCTGTATTGATGATGCGTGTAGAGATTGTAGCCGAGAACCGAATGAGCCAAAACCGCTAGTCGACTAGGTCAGACGCAAAGGCCGGTCATGTTCCCCCGCTTGACAATGCGCCAGCATTGAACTACATTCGGCCGGTTGCTGACGCCAATACAGCGCCGCGTCGGTATCGACAGGATGGGCTACTTCTTTGTACTGCCGAACCTGTTGATCTTTGGCATTTTTGTTTTGTTTCCCATGCTGCTTAATTGCTATTATGCGATGACCGGTGGCACCAAGCTCTTCCCGGCCGACCGCCCCTTCATCGGCTTGGGTAATTTCCAGAATCTCTTCGATTGTGAAAATTTCTTGCAACCCAACAGCTGCCAGGAAGACCTGTTTTGGCGCGGCATCTTCAACACAATTCAGTACGTGATTTTTCAGGTCAGCGGTATGGTACTCTTTTCCTTGATCACGGCGCTGGTTCTGAATCGCAAAATCGTGGCGCGCGGTTTCTTCCGCAGCGTTTTCTTTTATCCGGTACTGCTCTCGCCAGTGGTCGTCGCCTTGATCTGGAAGTGGGTCTTGCAGTATGAGGGCGTCTTAAACGCCATCGTGGAGATTCTTGGCAGCGAGAGCAAACGCTGGCTGCTGGATACCAATTGGGCGATGTTCTGGGTCGTTTTCGTCAGCGTTTGGGCGCTGATGGGCTTTTATACCCTGATCTTGCTGGCGGGCTTGCAATCCATTCCGCCGGAGCTATATGAGGCAAGTTCAATTGACGGGGCGAATAACTGGCAAGATTTCCGTTTTGTCACCATGCCGCTTCTGATGCCGACGATGTACGTCGTGCTGGTACTGTCGCTCATTCGCGCTGTGCAGATGTTCGATCATATCTTCGTCCTGACCGGCGGTGGACCGGGGACGCGAACGCATCTGATGGTGCAGTACATCTACAACACCGGCTTTTCGAGTCAGATTCAACTTTTCGGTTTGTCGGCGGCCGCATCAATGGTGCTTGGCGTGTCACTGCTCATTTTGACCCTGCTGCAGCTGCGGGTCGGAAATCAGTCGAGTCTGGCTTAGGTCAACAATCATGCAGGCAGACCGAAGCACTATTTCACAATTTCTCGTTCGGCGCAGCGGCGGCAAGCGCATTAACACCTCTGATGCGCTGACGTACCTGTACTTGACCTTTGGCACGATTCTGATGTTTGGTCCGGTGCTGTGGCTGGTCGCCTCCTCCTTCAAGACGCAAGCCGGTTTGGTCAAGTATCCGCCGCCACTCCTGCCCTATCAACAGGTGCAAGTCGAGGTCGAAGGATTCGACGAAACGCTGCCGCTATTCATGGTGACGATGGAGGATGGCAGCCTGCGCGAATTGGCGCAGATCCGCCGCGTCGGCATTGAGGCGCGCATGGTCGACCCGGCTGATCCGAGCGCCGGCGAGATCAAGGTCAACATCAGACAGCGCGAGCCGGTGGAAGAGGTCAAGCTGGCCTGGGAGAATTATCTCGATCCGCTGGTGGAGTTGGACAATTTCGACTTTGTCACCTATTTGAAAAACAGCGTCGTCGTGACCACGGTGGCGACGCTGATCACACTGATCATCAACAGCATGGCGGCTTTCGCCTTGAGCAAGTATCAGTTCAGGGGACGTGACGCCATCTTCGTCTTGTTTATTTCCACATTGATGATCCCGATCACGGTGATCCTGGTGCCGGTGTTCCTGGTGATCACATCGATCGGCTGGAAGAACAACCTTTGGGGTGTGATTATCCCCGGCGCCGCCACGCCGACGGGTATTTTCCTGCTGCGGCAGTATATGCTGACGATCCCCGATGAATTGCTGGATGCGGCGCGGATCGACGGCGGGAGCGAGTGGCATATCTATTGGCGCATTATCCTGCCACTGGCGCGCCCGGCGCTGGCAGTGCTGGCGATCTTCTCGGTCATGTGGCGCTGGAACGATTTCCTTTGGCCGTTGATTGTGCTCAGTCAGAACGACTATTTCACGCTGCAGGTCGGATTAAACGCCTTTCAGGGCGAGTTACAGATTCAGTGGCATTATGTGCTGGCGATGACCGTGGTGACGCTGTTGCCGATTACACTGGTCTTCGCCTTCTTACAGCGCTTTATCACGACCGGCATCGCCACGACCGGGATGAAATGATGGAGGGGAAACGGGTCTTTGTCACAGCAGCCGGGCAGGTCACGCTGGAGGCGTTCGAGCCGCCGCAGCCGGGCGCTGGGCAGGTCTTGCTGCGCGCGCTGGCAACGCTGATCAGCCCGGGCACGGAACGCGCCTACTACCTTAATCTCGACAACACCAATCCAGGCTATCCGCTATATCCGGGTTGCAGCTTCGTGGGCGAGGTCATTGCTCGTGGCGCTGAAATGACGCAGCTGACGGTGGGCGACCGCGTGGTGTGCCCGGCGACTCACGCGTCGCATGCGCTGGTGGACGCGAGCATATGCCTGCGAGTGCCGGCGCCGCTTTCGGACGAGGAGGCGGTCTTCTTTAATCTGCTGGCAATTGCGATGCAAGGTGTACGCAAGGCGCGAATTGAGCTGGGTGAGTCGGTGGCGGTGTTGGGCGCTGGCATCATCGGCATATTGGCGATGCGTTTGGCGCAATTGTCCGGTGGCCTGCCTGCGGTTGGTATTGACGTGGACGAGAAACGTCTGGCGCTGGCAAAGCAGATTGGCGCTGACGAAGTTCTCTTGAGCGACGACCAGCTTCACGACAGCTTGAGCGCAATGCTCGGAACCGACGGCGCCGCGGTGGTGATCGAAGCCACCGGTGTGCCACAACTGGTGGTGACCGCCTTTCAGCTGGCGGCGGAAAGAGGCAGAGTGGTTCTGCTCGGCAGCACACGCGGCGATACCGAGCAAGTGAATTTTTATCGCGATGTGCATCGCAAGGGTCTGCTCGTCATCGGAGGGCACGAGATAATCCGCCCGCGCCATGAGAACAGCCCGGGCTATTGGACGCAGATCAGAGAGCAGAAAGTCTGCCTGGATTTGCTGGCGCGCGATCGCGTGCAAACGGCGCCGCTGATCACGCACCGCTATAGTTGGCAAGACTTTCCCCGCGCATATGCGCGTCTGGCAAATTGGGATAATGAGGCGCTAGGGATGGTGATCAAATGGAGCTGATGCTAAATCCAGCTGAGACGAGGCAAAAGCTGTGGCAGATGCTGGGCGATATTCCGACGCCGACCTTGCCGCAGGTTAGCATCTTGTCGACGCGCGACGAGCCGACTTATAGGCTGGAGCACTTCAGCTTCTTCAATGGACTGGGAGACGAAGTCTTTGGCTATCTGCTGCTGCCGAAAGAGGCCACCTTTCCGGCGCCGGCAGTCCTCTACCACCACGAGCATGGCCACAAATATCCGCTGGGCAAGGATGCTGCGCTCAAGATCCGCGAGAATGGCTATGCGCCGGGCATCGAGCTAGCAAAGGCGGGCTTCGTAGTCATGGCGATCGACGCCTACGGATTCTGTGAGCGCGAGCATCAAGGTCCGGCAGGGAAGCAGGAAAGCGGCTTCGGCACCGAGCTTTCGCTCTTCAAGCGCCTTCTTTGGGAGGGTAGGACGCTCTGGGGCATGATGGTGCACGATGACCTTTGCGCGCTGGCATACTTGCGCAGTCGCGAAGAAGTGGATGCGAGTCGTATCGGCGCGGTCGGCATGAGCCTCGGTGGCTCGAGAACGACTTGGGTGGCGGCGCTCGACGACTCGGTCAAGGCAGCCGTACCTATTTCACAGATGACGCGCTGGCGGGACTTTGCCGATAGCGGCAACTACCGCGGGCACGGCATCTATTATTATGTGCCGGGCGCTTTGGCCTCGGGCATCGACATGGAGCATATCGTCGCTTTGACTGCGCCGCGGCATCAGTTGATTCTGACCGGCGACAGTGATCCGCTTTCGCCCGTAAGCGGGATTCACAAGGTGATGGATTACGCAAGAGACGTCTACCGGCAGGCGGGCGCAGCCGACAAGCTGGAACTCGTGCTGTACGAAGGCGTTGAGCACGCTTACCTGCCGGCGATGGTCGTAGCCACGGTCGAGTTTTTCCGTCGAACCTTGTAGCGGATCGCCTCGTCGCTTGATTTACCCTTGATTTCGTTGGTATGTTACTTGCGATGCTTTATGATTATGCGGTATACTGGTTGCAGGTTATCTGAGAAATCTACAGATTTCATCGGATATATTTTGGAATTGCCTAGCGTCGACATGGCGTACATCAGCCGGTTGACGCGGCGAGGAGCGTCCGGATACGGGGTGTAATTCGGACGCTCTTTTTGTACTGCCTATTCTCGATTCAGTTTCCCGCGACGCGACCCTCAGCCTCAAACCTCTCCCCCACAAATTGACCCGAGATACCTCCAGCCCATTTGAACGCCGCCAAAAACTTGACAAGATCTGGAACTATATCTACAATTGGTAGCACCACTGACCAATCTTTACTTGGTCAAAGCGAGGTCCACCGTGAAATACACGTCGCCGAGCATGTCTGGCTTGAAGACCATCGAAAAAGCCAGCGTCAAAGACCAAACCCTCGAGCAAATAAAGAATTACATATTGTCCGGCGTCGTGCCCCTGGGTGAGCGACTGCCCTCGGAACGTGCGCTGGCGGATGTACTCGGCGTCGGCCGTTACAGCGTGCGTGAAGCGCTTAAGGTGCTGGAGGCGGTTGGATTGCTGGAGTCGCGCGTGGGCGAGGGCACCTTCCTCACGACTAATACCGGCGCGAGTTTCGGGCGCATACTCGGGCTGAGCCTGGCAACCTGGGGCGGGACGATTATTGAGCTGCTGGACGCGCGTAAAATGATCGAGGTGGAAGCGGCGCGAGCGGCGGCGGAACGGGCAACACGCGAGCAAAACCGACGAATCGAGATCGAGTTGCGGGCGATGCATGCCAATATGGACCGGGTGCGCGAATACCTGAAGGCGGATATGAACTTCCACCGCCGCATCGGAGAGGCGAGCCAGAACGCCATCATCAGTCAGTTCGTCAACAATCTGATCGATCTGCTGGAAGAAGTTATGCAGGAGACACATTCCGATAGCTTGCCGGCACTGGCCGAGGGCGGCGGCACCCATCAGGCAATCTTTGACGCTATCGCCCGCGGCGACGCAGATGCCGCCGGAGACCTGATGCGCGATCACATTCAATTTAGCAGCGAGGTCTGGCAGACGGTGATTTCGTTGACTGCCGATGCCGACGCTGAATCGACCGAAGAGTCAGCAAGCGGAGCCTAAGGAGGCGCCTATCGCCCACAGCCAATTGTGAACGGTATGATCTAGCAGTCTTGTTGAGGAGTTACGATGAATAAGAAGTTTCCCTACAACACATCGGACCTGAAGCCCTCGCGCAGGGACTTCTTACGGGCCAGCAGCTTGGGAATGGCGGCCGCCATGATGGCGCGCTACGGCATGAGCCCGGCGCTGGCGCAGATGATGGACGATATCCCGGCCGATTTGCACCCGGGCAGCCCCAACAATCCCAGAGGCTGGACGACAACCCTGCCCCCGATCCCCGAAGGCATGCCGGCTGATCCGCCGGTGACGATTACCGGCAGCCGCCGCGGTCCCTGGGAATTCCCCGATGGCGATGACATCGAGAATTCCGCCTTCACGCGTTTGAACGCTGCGGTAACCGGCATCAATTGGAAGCTGGCTTTCAACTGGACGGACAATGAGGCTGAGGTCTTGCAGAAATACAATCTCGCCATCGCCAGCAATGAGTTGCCTGACTTCATGGAAACGGTGCCGCTGCAGGTTTATTCCGAGTTACTGGAAAATGACCTGCTGGAGGACATCACCGATGTCTATGACGAAGTCGCGCATCCTATATGGCTGAAGGAAGCGATGGGTTTCAGTGATGGCATCGCCTGGCGGCTGGCGGAAGTCAACGGTCGCAAGATGGGTCTGCCTTACATTGAGCAGGCGGCGCAGAACGACAAGCTCCTGTTTATGCGACAAGACTGGCTGGACGCCGTTGGCATGAGCGCGCCGACCACCGTTGAAGAGTTGCACGCCGTCGCTTCCGCCTTCAAGCAAGCCGATATGGGACAAGGCGGCGACGGCACGACCCTCGGCATCATCGCCTGCAGCCAGCTCAATACCTGGTATGCGTCACTCGATCCGATCTTCGGCGCCTGGGGCGTAATGCCGACGGCCTGGACGCCGGATGAGAATGGCGACTTGCGCTACGACAGCGTCCGTCCGGAGATCAAGGAAGTGCTGGCGACCTTGGCGCAATGGTATGCCGAAGGCTTGCTGGCGCAGGACTTCTTCACGTTCGCGCCCTGGCAGACTGCGGGAACGCATGTCGGCGGCAACCTCGGCGGCTTGATATTTGCGCCGGCATTTGGCGCGGTATACGGCTTGCCGGATAGCGTCGCCAACGATCCTGACGCGCGCTGGGCTTTCGGTGATATTCCGATGGGTCCGACAGGCATCAAGAAGAAAGCCTGGAGCAATCCGGTGCCCGATACCGTTTACTGCTTCCGCAAGGGCTTTGAGCATGTCGACCTGGTATTGAAGCAGGTCGCCTGGTGGGCGGAGTTGATGCAAACACCCAGCAACCGCTTCCACGGTTGGGAAGGCATCGATTACTTCTGGCGCAACGAAGACGGCGATCTCGATCCGATGGGCGGCACGCTCGATCTCAACGGTTATGACAGCTCCAAGCATATTTGGGGTCCGCCGGGCACCAATGGCGGCAGCCGTACCGATCCCTTCTTCGAAACGAATTGGATCAAGTATCGGCGCGATGTCTGGGCGAACACGCCGGAAGACGAGCGTGATGCGCTAATGGAGGCCTTCCAGGGCGGCGATCCGCTTTCGGTCTTGTGGGACGAGGCGAATGTCTTCGCCGTCGACCACTGGGAAGCCGATGGCATCAAGGATCACTTTACCACCGTGCCGACGAGTACGATGGTGCGGGCCGGTACATCGCTGGACGGCCTGGAGGCCGAGACCTTCATCAACATCATCACCGGACAGGAATCGCCGGATCGCTTTGATTCCTTTGCCGAAGAATGGCATTCCGGCGGTGGCGATCGCATCACGGATGAAGTCAACGAATGGTGGCACGGGCAGATGTAGACCCCCACCCTAAATCCCTCCCCCATAAAGAGGGAGGGACTTTGACTGATTGATGCACTCGATCTGACTGAATTCCCCTTCCCTCATTTTGGGGGAAGGGGTCAGGGGATGGGGGTTCGTTGCCCGCATGACCTTCAAAGCATACATGAAACGCGCCTGGCCCCTCTACGTCATGATCGTGCCCGGGGTGATCTTCGTGTTGCTGTTTCGCTATTATCCGATGTATGGCGTGGTCATTGCCTTTCAAGATTTTAGTCCGGCCAGGGGTTTCGCCAATTCACCCTGGATCGGCTGGGAGAACTTCGAGTTCCTGTTTTCCTTGCCGGAGTTCAGCCGGATATTCGGCAATACGCTGGTCATTTCCATATCAAAGATCGTCGCCGATCAGATAGGGGCGATCATCCTGGCGCTCTTGCTGAATGAGGCGCGCCAACTGTTTTTCCGCCGCACGATTCAGACCATGATCTACCTGCCACACTTCTTGTCCTGGATTGTGCTGGGCGGGATCCTGCTGGATATCCTCTCGGCGGGCGGCATTCTTAATCAGGCGACCGGCGCTTTCGGGCTGAAGCCGCAGCTATGGCTCGGCAGCAACAACTGGTTCCGAGGAACCATCATCACCTCAGGTTTCTGGAAGAATGTCGGCTTTTCGACCATCGTTTACCTGGCGGCGCTGACGGCGATCAACCCGGTCTTGCACGAAGCGGCCGCGATTGATGGCGCCGGTCGCTTTCGCCGCATCTGGCATATCACTCTCCCCGGAATCCGCCCGACCATCGTGCTGCTGGCGGCGCTCAGCCTGGGCGATGTCCTGCAAGCCGGCTTTGAGCAGATCCTTACGCTTTACAGCCCGGCGGTCTACAAAACCGGCGACATCATCGATACCTATGTGTACCGCGTCGGGCTAATCTCGGCGCAATACAGCCTGGCGGGGGCGGTCGGTTTGTTCAAGTCCTTCATTGGCTTCATCTTGATTGTGGTTTCCTATTGGCTGGCGGATCGTTTCGCTGGCTATCGAATTTTGTGAGGGTGGATTTGTGATTCGCAACCAGGGCTGGTTCAGCCGACTCTTTGATGCTTTCAACTATATCTTTCTGACTGCCATCGCCGTGCTCTGCCTTTTGCCGCTGATTCACATATTCGCGGTTTCGCTCAGCGGGCGGGCGCCGGCGACCGGGGGCTTCGTTTCGTTCTGGCCGATAGACTTCACGCTGGAGAATTATGAGCAAGTGATGGGCTCCCCGACCTTTCTGAGGTCCTTCTTTATCTCAGTGGCGCGCGTGTTGACGGGCACGAGCTTGAACATGATCCTGGTGATTCTGACGGCTTATCCGTTGTCGAAGACGCCACGCGCTTTCAAAGGGCGCACAGTTTTCATCTGGTTCTTCGTATTTGCCATGCTCTTCGATGGCGGCTTGATTCCGTCGTTCCTGGTCATACGCAGCCTCGGCTTGCTGAATACGCTGGGCGCGCTGATCCTGCCCAATGCGGTGCCGATCTTTAGCGTAATCCTGATGATGAACTTTTTCCGGGATGTGCCAAAGGAAATGGAAGAGTCCGCTGTGATAGATGGCGCCTCGCATTGGCGTGTTCTCTGGCACATCTATATTCCGCTGTCCCTGCCCGCCATCGCCACCTTGACGCTGTTCTCAGCGGTCAACCACTGGAATGCCTGGTTTGACGGCTTGATCTACATGACGGATTCCGCCAATTATCCCATGCAGACCTTCTTGCGCACGGTGATAGTCACCCTGGATCTGACGCATGTGGGCATCAATCCGCAAGACTTGCAGCGCCTCTCCGATCGAGCCATCCGCGGCGCGCAAATCGTCGTGGCAACCGTGCCGATCCTGATCGTCTATCCCTTCCTGCAGCGCTATTTCATCTCCGGCATCAAGCTGGGCGCAGTGAAGGAGTGAGCTGTGAGCGTAAGACCCGTCTTCGGTGACAGCGCGTTCCCCTTCGGCACCCACGTCTATCGCGAGCCCTGCCTGGATATCGACGGCGTCCTGCGCGACCTGCCGCTGCTGAAGTCCTACGGCTTCAACATGATCAAGATTCAGGAGCATTGGTCGGCCGACGAAAGTCGCGAAGGCGAATACGATTTCTCTCGTGTTGAGCAAGTAGTAAAACGCGCCGACGAACTGGACCTGGGCGTCTACCTGGGATTGACGATGGAGCAGGCGCCGGCCTGGATCTGGCGCAAGTACGCCGATTGCCACTTCGTCTATAGCGATGCCCGGCGACACAATCAGCCGACGCAGTACACCATCCCGATGGATGGCAAGCCTGGACCCTGCTGGGATCATCCCGGCGTGCGGGCGGCGGCGACGCGTTTCATCGGCGAGTTGGCGCGGACCTTGGGGCAATACAAGAATATCTGGGCTTGGAATACCTTTCAGGAGATTGGTTTCTGGCCCAACACGGCGGGCAAGCTGGGCTTCTGCTACTGCCCGCATACGCTGGCGCGTTTCCGCGAGTGGCTGCGTGAGAAATACGGCACATTGGCGGCGCTCAACGCGACCTGGCAGATCAGCTACGCGGACTGGGACGAGGTGGAGCCGCCGCGCCGGGAAGAGCCGCTGGCGCCTTTCATTGACTGGCGCTACTTCATGGACGATGTTTACATGGCGCGGCAATTGGCCTTCAAGACAAAGGCGCTGCGCGAGAACGACCCCTATCAGCGACCGGTTTTCAGCCATGCCGATACGCCGCGCATCGGTTCAGGCGCGGAATGGCGCTGGGCGCGGACGGCCGATTTCTTCGGCACCAGCAATTATCCCAAGTGGAATAACGGCCATCCCTGGGACGATCCGATCACGAACGAAAATGCGGCGCTGCTCAACGAAATCTGGGAAGAGATGATGCTCTGCACCGATTTGGCGCGCTGCAATAACGGGCGTGACCGCGCGCTTTGGGGGGCGGAGTTTCAGGGTGGGCCGATCTCGACCTCGCTGCACTTCGGCCGGACACCGACGCCGAATGACCTGCGCGTCTGGCTGCTGGCGGGTCTGGCAGCTGGCATGACCGGCATCAGTTTTTGGAATCATCGCGTCGAGCGCTTCTGGAAAGAGGCGAACGGATTCGGTCTGCTCGATTCCGTTGGTGAGATCAGCGCACGCATGTCGGCGGTCAGCCGCATCGGCAAGGCGATTCAGCGGCATGGCGAGTTTTTCTCGCAGGCGCAGCCCCCGCGCGCCGAGGTCGCCCTGCTGGTGAATGAAGATCTTTATCATTTCTTTGAAGCCTGCAACGGCGATGTCATTCATCACTATCGCTATAACATGCGCGGCTGGTACGCCCGGCTCTGGCGGCTGGGGATTCCGGTTGACTTCCTCGATGCGCATGAGGTCGCCGCCGGTGAACTGACGAATTACAAGGCAGCGATTCTGACGATGCCGCTCAGCCTGGATGCCGCGTACTTCGGACAGCTTGTTGAATTCGTCGATACGGGCGGCACGCTGATCGCCGAAGCCTGCCCCGGTCGCTGGGACAAATACGGTTGGGGCACGGTGACGCAGATGGTCGACGGTGGAGAAGCCTTCTTTGGCGCAACGCACGACGAGTTGGTGCTGGTCAAGGAGCCGGGCGTAAATCCGCGTTGGATGCCCGACGAACGACGCTTCGGCGAGTTTGATCCGCCGACCGTGCTCTCAGGCTGCGGGCAGTTCGCCGGTCAAAATGTGCGTGCGAACTTCTACCTGCAGCGCCTGCAACCGACCACGGGCAGCGCGATCCTGACAAGTGGCGATGCTTTGGCCGGTGTCTTGAACCGGGTCGGCGCCGGTCGGAGCGTCTTGATCGGCACCTTTCTCGGTTTCAGCGCGCTGGCTTATCGTGAAGCTGACGGGGAGACGGATCGCTTTCTGCTGGAACTGCTGGCGTCCGCCGATGTCGAAAGCGACCGCTGTGGATCCTTGCTGCGGCGGCGGCGGGAATACAATGGGCGGGAAGCCTGGTTTTTCATCAATCTCACGCCCGTGCCGGTGGTGGAGACGATCAGTAAGGAAGGATTTGGCGACGTGATCGATCCGCTGGGAGACAACCTGATCGACCAATCCGGCAACGAGATGAGTTTGCGCGTGGGGGGCAGCAGCCTGGCTTGTGTCTTGCTTACGCCATAGCGACTCTAAACCGTGTTTTATGATGGAATCTCTGCATGCTCTATGTCTCTTTCTTATGAACCTGGAACTCTCCCTATCTACTACAGATTCGAAATCTGTAGGGGCGACTCTGCGAGTCGCCCGATTGCGGAGCGGTGCTGTCGCGGGCGACCCAAGGGTCGCCCCTACATCGACACTGAACCGAAGTGTGTGACGGGGCTGGGTTCATTATTTTACGTGCGCCAAGTCGTGATTTGCGAGCGGCTCCGGTGAAAACCGATGACTGACAACCGTTTGAAATGACAGGATAAATCATGGAAATCACCCGCATTGACTGCCATGTTCTGCTGGTTCCCGAGTTCCACACCGAAGCCTGTTCCTCGGCGCAGGACAATCTGGTGGTCGAAATCCACACCGACGAGGGCATCACCGGCATCGGCGAGACCGATGTCAATCCCTGGATCGCGCGAGCCTGCATCAAAGCGATGGGTACGCACATTATGGGTTTGGGTCTTGAAGAGATGCTGATCGGCGAAGATCCGCTGCAGCCGGAAGCGATCTGGCAGAAGCTCTACAGCGGCTCGAAGATGAATGGGCGGCGCGGCGCGCTGATCTGCGCGATGGGCGCGATAGACATGGCGCTTTGGGATATCAAGGGCAAGGCGCTTGGCCTGCCGATCTACAAACTGCTCGGCGGCGCCGTGAAAGACTCGATCGTACCTTATGCCTCCTTGCTGCCGATCGGCGACACGCTGCAGGGGTATCGCGATTCACTAAAGGCGAAGCTGCTGCAAGCGCGGGAATTCGGCTTCAAAGCGGCCAAGCTGGAAATCTGCATCAACGGTCCCTACACGCATAACGCCTTGCAGGAAGATGACGATCACATCGCCGGCATCGTCGCCGAATGCCGTGATGCTGTTGGCAGCGAGATGACCCTGATGGTCGATGTGGCCTACGCTTGGGATGACGCGCGGACGGCGCTGCGGGTGATCAAGCAGTTGGAACCCTTCGATCTCTTCTTCCTCGAGACGCCCATCAATATCGATGATCTCGACGGATACGCATTCATTAGCGATCATTCGCCAATTCGCATCGCCGCCGGCGAATGGCAGAACACGCACTGGGAATTCATCGACCTGGCGCATCGGGGCAAGCTGGATGTGCTGCAGCCGGATGTCGGACGGGTCGGCGGCTTCACCGAGGCGCGCAAGGTCGCGCAGTTAGCCGCTGATTACGGACGTCTTATCGTGCCGCATTGCTGGAAGACGGGCATCGGCATCGCCGCCAGCGCCCATCTGGGTTTCGCCACCGCCTGCTGTCCCTTTATCGAGTTCTTGCCGACGCATTTGTCGGAATCGGTATTGCGCGATGAATTGGTCGCCGATGAATTGGAGATGATCGACGGCGAGATTCCGCTGCCGCAGAAGCCGGGTTTGGGCATTGAGCTGAATCGCGACGCCCTGCAGCGGTATCTGGTGGATTAGCGGCTCAGGCGACGGTTTTTACACTCGCATTAGTCAGAGCGGCTTCAATCGCCTTACATTGTTCCACGGAGCTTTCCGGCATTGGCATGCGCGGTACGCCGGCCGGACGTCCCTGCAGTGCCAGGGCGGTCTTCACATTGGCCGGCAGGTTGTCGTCCATGATGGCATTCCAAATCGGCAGCAGCTTGAGGTGCGTATCGAGCGCGCCGGCGTGATCACCAGCCTGCACTTGGTCCCACACCTTGACGCAAAGCTCCGGCGCTGCGGTCAGGATCGCGGCGATGGCGCCGTGCGCGCCGAGACTGAATGACGGATAGAGCAGCGCGTCCACGGCCGACATGATCACCCCGGCATCGGCGGAATTCGCCAGCAGATCGGCTAGCAGCTTGAGATCGCCGGCGCTTTGTTTGACGCCGATCAGCCCATCGATCTGGCGCATCATGCGGTCGAGCAGCGTGGGCGAACAGTAAGACCAGGGCACGACATTGTAAACCATGACCGGCTGCGCGGCGGCTTCGGCAAGTTGGGCGAAGTGGGCGTACATGGTCTCGTCCGAGGGACGGAAGAGGTAGTGCACCGGCGTCACTTGCAAGGCGGCGACATCCAGGTCTGCCAGCGCCTCCGCTTTCTCGATAGCCTGGCGTGTGCTGTCGACGATGATGCCGGCGATGACGGGAACGCGCCCGGCGGCGACTTCCACGGCATTCGCCACGACACAGCGTAGTTCGTCAGTGCTCAGCGTATGGCCTTCGCCGGTGCTGCCACCGACCGCCACCCCATGCACACTGGCGGAAGCGATCAAGTACTCGACTTCGGCGCGAAGTGCCGCTGCGTCGACCGATTCGTCGGCGGCGAATGGAGTCACCATCGGTGGTACGATGCCGTGAACTTTCATTTCGTCCTCGCTATTTATGTTTGGCTGTACTCTGCGGTCAATTCTGATCAACTTGTTCAGTATCTTCTTCCGCCGGCTCGCTCTCCTGTTGGATGATCGTCTCGATGATGAAACGGGGACGCCGCCGCGTTTCATCGAGGTTGCGCCACATGTATTCGCCGATAATGCCGAGAATCAGCATCTGCATGCCGGCCGCGATCAAGACCACGACAATCAAGGACGCCCAACCCTCGATAGTCACGCCGAGCGCCAGCCGCGAATAGATCACCCAGACGGCGTAAAGCAAGCCAACCAGGCTGAACAGCATGCCAAGCGCCGACGAGACGCGAATGGGAAAGTGAGAGAAGGCGACGAAGGAATCGATGAAGTATTTGACTTTTCTGCCGAGCGTCCACATCGACTGGCCGTAGCGCTTTTCGCGCGCCTGCCGATCGTAATGCAGGACGTGAGGCTCAAAGCCGAGCCAGAGGATCAGTCCCATTAAGTAGGCGTTGTTCTCTTGGATGCCACTAATCAAGGCGCAGACTTGCTGATCGATCAAAAAGAAGTCGAAGCCGCGCTTCGGCATCGACTTGATGGCGAAACGGCGAAAGAGTCGATAGAAGGTATCGGACAGCAGCGATGTAGGGAAGGGATCTCCGCGGCCGCGGCGGGCGGCGATAACCACCTTATGACCCTCCCGCCAGCGCGAAATCATATCGTGCAGCAGCGCCGGCGGATCCTGCAGATCGGCGGCGAGCGCTCCGACTGCGTCTCCTTTTGCCAGGCTCAGGCCGGCCATGACCGCCGGGTTGGAGCCGAAGTTGCGCGACAGCTTGGCGACTTTCATGCGTGGCTCGCCGGCTGCCAGCTTTTTCAACACGTCAAAGGAGTCATCGCGCGAGCCGTCATCGACGAAGATGAACTCAAAGTCGTCATCCGGATTGCGCACGGCGACGGCTTGAAACTCGGCCAGCAGATCCGGCAGGCTGCGCGCGTTGTGGAATACCGGAACGACAATCGAAAAGGAGCTCATGGCGTATTGTTTGGGTCCAGGCCGAAGTGATTCAGCAACTTCAGGCGCGTCTCATCATCGATCTTTCGTACCTCGCGCGCCGGTACGCCGACGACGATCGTCCAGGGTGGCACGTCTTTGACCGCCAGGGCACCGGGCGCAACGACCCCGCCCATGCCTATTTCGACACCCGATCCAAGCGTCGCGCCGCTGCCAACAACGGCGAAGCGCCGCACTTTCGGCGCATTGACTTCAAAGGGAATCAATCCATATCTCTTCAGGAAAACATCATTGTCGTTTACGGAGCTGACCGTTGCGCCAAAGAAGACATCCTCTTCGATGAGCGTATGTCCTGTCAGATGCACCAGTTCGTGGAGGCGGCTGCGCGCCAGCATCGTGACATTGTGACTGACGGTCGTAGAGCGCCCAACGACTACGCCTTCGTGCAGACGACTGCCTTCACGCACCGTCGCCAGGTCACCGATGAGCACATCCTCGCCGAGATGCACATCGGTATAGAGAACGGCGTTGGCGCCGATGACGGAATTCGCGCCGATACGCGCTTCTTGCGTGCCAACTTCAACTTTGCGAGTGAGGCTGCCGGTCGGGATCGGCGGCCGGCCGATGACGGCGCCCGCGAGAATCTTGACGTTTTCACCGATGATAACATTCGGATACAGCGTCACATTGGGTCCGATTTCGACCCCCGCCGCCAGCGTCACGCCACCCAGAATGCTTACGTTACTGCCGAGGCGGACCGATGGGTGAATATCATGTTCGGTCATGTTAACTCCAATAGTGCTTCTTGTGCTTGCGATAGAATTCAACCGTATGGCGCAAGCCGTCGCGCAAATCCGTGCGCGGCTGCCAACCAACGAGGCGGCGAATCTTGCTGATATCGCTGTAAAAGTCGCCGGGTTCCTGCGCTTTGCGCTCAGGCGAGAAGGGCGCAAATTCCCAGCGTCCCTTTCCCGCAACATCGATCAAAGTCTCCGCCAATTCGATGAAATTCGTCGGTCGGTCAATGCCGACATTGAAGACCTCGCCGGCCGCTTTCGGTTCCAGCGCGCACAGCAAGATCGCTTCGACCGCATCATCAATGTAGAGGAAGTCGCGCAGGATTTTGCCGTCGCCGAACACCTTGATCGTGTCGTCATCTACGGCGAGGCGCACAAACCAGTTTGCCACGCCGTATCGCGGATGCTTCATCTGGGCGCGTGGACCGTATGTGTTGGTCAATCGCAGCAGAACCGAGGCAATGCCGTGCGCATCGTTGTAGACCTGGATGATCTTCTCGGCGGTCAGGTTGGAAATCTCGTGAATGCCTTTCGGGTGAGTCGGCGCGTCTTCGCTGACCGGCAGGGACACGGCCGGGCCGTATTGCCCACGCGTGCCGGTGTATATGACTTTTGCGCCGGGGTTGTGTTGCCGCAGCGCCTCCATGAGGACTGCCGTACCTTTGATGTTGATGCCGATATCAGGGAAAGGGTCGGTCAGACTGAGAATGTGATCGACCTGCCCGGCCAGGTGAAAGACATAATCTTGCCCGCGCACCAGGTAATTCATCGCGTTGACATCCCGGACATCGCTGAAGTTGACAGTGACGCAGTCCTTGATCGGTTCAATGTTGAAGAGGTTGCCGCCATAGACAGGAATCATCGCATCGGCGATGGTGACATCGGCGCCGGCGCCGACCAGCGCGATCGCCAAATTGCTGCCGGTAAAGCCCAAACCACCCGTGATCAGGGCACGTTTACCGCCAAATCCGTGACCAACGTCCATAGGCATCAGCCTCGCAGTCGCTCGATTTCGGCGCAGACGCGCAACACATCATCGTCGCTCAAGCCAATATACATCGGCAAAGACAGGATTTCCCGCGCCGCTTGCTCTGTCGCTGGCAGCGAGCTCGGCCCCATACCGAGATCGCGATGTGACTCCTGCCGGTGGATGGGAATCGGATAGTGTATGAGCGTACCAATATCCCTGGTTTTTAAGTCCGCCATTAGTTGATCGCGCTGCCTGTCCCGGATTACGTAAAGATGATAGACGTGCTGTGAATCCGGCGTCGCGCATGGTGTCTTCACCCCGCAGAGATGGATGTCGTAGAGCGCGGCGATCTGCCGGCGGCGCGCATTGTGACGGTCGAGGTGCCGCAGTTTTACGCGCAGGACGGCCGCTTGCATTTCATCGAGGCGGCTGTTGGTGCCGCGCGCTTGATGGGCATAGCGGGATGTCTGCCCGTAATTCCGCAGTTTGCGCAGGTTGTCCGCCAGCTCGCCATCGTCGGTGATGACCGCGCCGCCGTCGCCGTAAGCGCCCATGTTCTTCGTCGGATAGAAGCTGAACGCGCCCATGCGGCCGATAGTGCCAACTTTGTGGCCTTTGTATGCCGCGCCATGCGCCTGCGCACAATCTTCAATCAGCAGCAGACCCTTTTCATCGGCCAGACCGCTCAAGGCATCCAGCTCAGCCGGCCCTCCGTAGAGGTGTACGACAATGATGGCGCGCGTCCGCGGGGTTACGGCAGCGCGGGCACTTTCCGGATCCAGGGTGAACGTGCGCGGATCGATATCGGCCAGCACGGGTGTCGCGCCGGTGCTTTCGATGGCCGTCACCGTTGCCATTGCCGTGTGCGCTACGGTGATCACTTCATGGCCCGGTCCGACACCGCCGGCGCGCAGCGCCAACTCCAACGCATCGGTGCCGCTTGCCACGCCGACGGCGTGATCCACATCATGGTAAGCGGCGAATTCCCGCTCGAAGTTCTCCACCTCGGGACCAAGAATATACCAGCCGCTATCGGCGACGCGGAGGATCGCTTCATTTATCTCATCCGCGAGCATGTCGTGCATGGGTTTCAATTGATTGAAGGGAATCATATTCGCCGCCAGTCCAAGCGCAATGCGACAATTATAGCTGATGAAGTTTCACAACGTACCAGAAACTCAGGCGGGTGCTGACGTACTGCCAGGGATCAAGTCGCGTTTGCCGAAGAAGATCCATAGCGTCCAGAGCACTGTAGGAATCACCAGCAGAGCACTGCTGAAGAGCAGAACCTCGCTGACGCTCATGGTTGTATCGATTAGCCAGCCGGTAGCGCCGGAGGAGATGGCGGCGAGTAGCGAGTACATGGCGAACTCGGTGGAGAAGACGCGCCCGCGAACCTCGTTCGGCACGATTTGAAACAGAAGCTGTGTACCCAATACCCAGATCAGTCCACCGCCGATGCCGCGCAGCAGTGTGCCAAGCAGAACTACAGGCAGCGAAATTAAGGTCGCAGAAATGGCAAATCCAGCTATTGACGCGGCATAGCCAAGCGCGATCATGAGCCGCAGCTGCCGGTCGCGGTCGCGCGCCCAGTTGCGTCCAAGAATAGGACCGATGCCTGAGCCTATCCCGGACACGACGTACATGAGCCCAAGGCTGATGCTGCCGCCTTCGCCGATGGGGAAATACCGCTCGGCGATGGTGACCTGCACCACTTGAAAGAAACCGATAATCATCAGTCCCAGCATACCTTTGTGCATAGCGATGGAAAAGGTATCGACGTGCCGACGCAAATAGCCGAGCCCGTCAAGATACTGACGGACCCCGGCGACGATGGACTGATCGGAGTCGGGGGTCAAGATCTTTTGATAGGGCATTTTGAAGAGGATGGTGGCGCTGAGCAGGAAGGTGATGGCGTCGATCACAAAGGCGGGGTAAACCCCGACCACGCCCGAAACCAGTCCACCGAGGGCAGCGCCAAAGGCCAGCATCACCGACCAGGTGGCGGACGACAGCGCGTTGGCGACGCCGAGTTCGTGCGGCTTGGTGATATCGGGCAGCATCGAATTCCAGGCGGGGAAATAGAAGCCTTGCGAGGCGCTCTGAATGGCGGTAAGAACATATATCAGCCAAACGTCTTGCGGTTCGCGCACCAGCACAAACCCCAGTACGACAAAGCAGCGCAGGATATCGGTGGTGATGACGATGGCTTTGCGGCTGTAGCGATCGGCGACGACGCCGGCGATGGGGCTTACCAGAAAAGGCGCCAGCATGCGGACGACAAAGAGACCGCCGATGGCTGTGCCCGATTGGGTCAAGATGGCGATCAGGGCGGCCGATGCGATTAAGTTGAACCAATCGCCTGTCAGGCTGATGATTTGCCCCGACCATAGATAGCGAAAGGATCTATTGCCACGTATGAGTTGCAGGTAGCCGGATTGACTTGCGTCAGGTCGTCTCAAGTTTTGCTCATTTTCAAACTGCAGTTTTGAGGCGTGCCGCGTCTTGTTTGCACACACGCGCCAGCATTAGGCCGCCAAGCCGCAATTCTATATGTTCCCGCGCCCATCACATATTGTCAATTGAGCCGGCGATACCTTGTTCCCTAGCGCTCGGCGCCAATCCCGATTGTGAACATAACAGCGCTATTCAATTTTTCGCCGTATTCTGTAAGATTGTGCTGTCAAACTTGACGCCGGTATCAACACGATTTTATCCGAGCGGGAGCAATAGATGAAGGTATTCATAGCAGGAATAGACGGCTACCTTGGCTGGCCACTGGCGATTCATTTGAGCGCGCATGGCCATGAGGTCGCCGGTGCTGACCTGCTGTTGCGGCGCGAATGGGTGGCGGAGGTCGGCGGCGTGAGCGCCCAGCCGATTGCCAGCCGTGAAGAGCGCCTTTGCGCGTTCCGCCAGCGATTCGGCCGGGATCTTGCCTTTCACGTGGGCGATCTAACCGATTATGAATTTGTGTCCGGTTTGGTTGCGGAATTCCAGCCGGAGGCGGTGGTGCATCTCGGCCAGATGCCCTCAGCGCCCTACTCAATGATTGACCGGGCGCATTGCGTCTGGACGCAGCAGAATAACGTTGTCAACAATCTCAATCTGCTGTGGGCGATCAAGGAAGTCGTGCCGGATGCGCATCTGGTCAAGTTGGGCACGATGGGCGAATATGGCACGCCCAATGTAGACATTCCTGAGGGCTTTTTCGAAGTTGAGTTTCGTGGACGGAAAGATCGCCTGCCTTTCCCGCGACAAGCCGGCAGTTGGTATCATCAAAGCAAGGTGCATGATTCGCACAATACACATTTCGCTTCCAAGATATGGGGCTTGCGCGCGACCGATATCATGCAGGGCGTTGTCTTCGGCACGCGGAGCGCCGAGATGGGCGATGATCCGCGCCTGCGCAGTCGCCTGGATTTCGATCAGTGTTTCGGCACCGCGATCAATCGCTTCTGCTGTCAGGCCGTGATCGGCCATCCGCTGACCCTGTTTGGCGTCGGTAGCCAGAAACGTGGATTCTTGCCCTTGCAAGATTCGGTGACTTGTATGCGCCTTGCGGTTGAAAACCCGCCGCAACGCGGGGAATTCCGCGTGTTCAATCAGTTTGAGAATGCCTATTCGATCAGCGAGTTGGCACATATGGTCCAGGCGGTGGCAGCCGAGATCGGCTTGAAGGTCGAGATCAGACATTATGAGAATCCGCGAGAAGAGAAGGAAGAGCACTATTACAATCCTGATAGACAACACTTGCTGGATCTAGGTTATCAGCCTACGCGCGATATCAAGTCGGTGATGAAGCAGATGATGAAGGACTTGTTGGACAACAGGGATCGTATCCAGGCAAATGCCGAGGTGCTGATTCCCGACATTCGCTGGGATGCCACCCGCAAACGGTCAGAACTGATCGAATGAGCGGCGAGAAACTTTCACGCGCCGTAAATAGTCACGGTGTCACGCTTATCGGTCTGACGCTCTTGGCTTGTGTTCTGCTGTTCCTCACGATTCTTAACACGCCGATCCCCGAATTCGATCTCCAGTATGGCGAAACCAGCATCAAAATAGCCGCTGACCGCGGCTGGACCTTGTTCCCGGGCGATTGCGTTAACCTCACGTGGGAACTCGAAGGGATTAAGTCGCTCTATATTGAGCGTGAGGGAAAAATCGGCTGGGGCGAAATGCCGTTCTGCCCGGAAGTCAATGCGACCAAACCGCGCATCGAGGTCACGGCGCAGAACGGAATCTACCGGCGCCTCGATTTCCAGATACATCATCTACCTGATCTGCTGCTCTATCTTGTTGGCTTCGTCGGCTTGGTCGGTTCATTCCCCTTGGCTGCCTATTATTTGTTCGCATACCATACAGAGCGGCCGATGCCGCTGTATTTGATGCTGATCGGCGCTTTGCTACTGGCAGCAGTTGGCGGATGGCTGCGATTGCGCCCAACCGTTCCAACCGTGATTGACGAAGACAATGGCGACGTGGCGGTCAGGATGTGGGCGGAACATGACCGCATCGTGTTTCCACACGAGTGCGTCGACGTCAGGTGGTCGGTGGTCGGCGCGAAGTCGTTGATTGTCAACGGCAACGACTACAATCATAGCAAGCTTCTAGGTAAGACCGAGCATTGCCCAGGGCATGGAGATCAAGCGACGCTTGAAGCCGTGACAGAAGACGGCGCCAGCTACAGTTATAGCCTCTTCATACCGTCACTTTTGCCATCGATACAATCGAAACCTTTCTTCCTCTATTGGACGCGATTCGGGCTCCTCCTTGGTGGGCTTGTCTTCGTGCCGCTATGCGCGCGAATGGTGAGGGAAGGGTGGCAGAAGAGGCATTCCGGCGACTTCGTGGCTGTTGGCGGTTGCGTTTTTCTCGTCTTCATACTGTATTTGCCCTTTGGATTCGATAGCAGCGGGCACTGGGAAGAGTGGCATGTCTTTGCCTACTACGAGGGAGGCCCACTATCGGTGTTCGCCACCGAAAATGTTTCGCGCTTTTTTGCCATGGCGCCGCACTCGCTGGCGTATCTTGTTAGTTCAGAATCGTTTATCGGCTATCACCTCGTTCATTTCGCACTCTATTCCGGAAAGATGATCTTGCTTTACGGCATCTTGCGGCAGCTCAAGGTATTACCGCTGCATGCCTTTCTCATTGCCGTATTATTCATGGTCTTTCCAGTGAATTCGGGGCTGATGTCTTTGCGCTCGCTGCCGATGAACTTCAGCATGCTTTCTCTTCTGGCAGCGATCTATTCTATGCTGATTTACATCAAAAGGCCCGGACGGCTGACTCTGGTGGCTGTGTGGCTGGCACTGCTTTACAACGTCGGTTCCAATGAAACCGGGTATGCGGTTATCTTGGTTGTACCGCTGCTGTGGTGGTTACGAAGCAGAAGTCTAAGTTGGCGCAACGTCAACCTGACCGCGGTCTGGTACATTGTTCCCGTGCTCAAATTCGCCTTCATCGTGTTATTGCAGCTGTCCGACCGCGGCTACTATCAAGGTCCTGGATTTGATGCCGGCAATGATCAGCCGGGTGCGGCTACAACAATTCCGGGCATTTTCGTTCAGGTGATGGCAGCGGTGTATCCACACACCTTTATAGACGGATGGCGAGAAGCCTTCGCTGCGATTCAGGAGAATCACTGGTGGCCAGAGACGGTTGCTGCACTGCTGGGAATCGCTGCTGTTGCCTGGTATCTAGCGCGTACGCGCGAAAGCCTGAATGGAACTGAACTGCGCCGGACTGCGAAATGGCTTCTAGGCGGATTGCTCTTCGTTATTCCAGCAGTGGGCGTACTGATGTGGGTTCCCTATTATCGCGGCGATCCATGGCGCATGTATTTTTATGTGCCAATTGGCGCGTCCGCTGCTTTATTCAGTGCCATCGTAGTCCTGGCGCGGCCGATACGCCGTATGAGGCTCCGCCAGTGGGCTGTGGTCGTCATCTGCCTAATACTGATTGCGCCGGCCATGTCGCGCCTGCTTTTGCAGCACGACAGCTATATTCAAAGCTCCAAAAACAAGGCGTGGGTTCTTTATGGTGTGGTTGAGACGGTACCGGCAGTCGTGCCAACAGCGAAGATATCGATCACTACTGAATTGGACAGGGCAGACCTACGTACATTGGGCATATTTGACTTCGTACACAATGGAATGTTGGACAGCGTATTTCACGTTATCTACCCACAAGCGCGGCCTGATTCGGCTTCTTTCTGTTTGTCGACTCGTTTATGCGGCTTGACTGAAAGTGAAAACACGGTTGTTGACACAAACGAATTGGCTGACTTGCTACAGCGCACACTCGTGTTCCGGCTCAACGTCGACCTCTCCGTTGACCTGATCGAAGATCCCGCCGCATTCCTGGGCTTGGACATTGATATACCCTACGACGCAAGCCAACTATACGACGCCGATGCCCCGCTCCCGCCGCGCGCAACCACCATGCTCGGCGCTGCACTACGTGACTGAAGCACGAACCTCTTATACTGACCTCAACAAATCTGTGCTATAACGATATTCTTGATCCAAGAGCGCAATTGAAGGTGGATGCTGATGGCACGTGCACCGGTGCTGCTGATAATCCTGGACGGCTGGGGCATCCGCGCGACTAGGCAAGGCAACGCTGTAGCGCTCGCTGAGACGCCGAATTTCGACCGCTGGCTGCAGACGCTTGAGCGCGCCATTGTGCACACATCGGGCGAGCACGTTGGGTTGACGCCGAGGCAGATGGGCAATTCCGAAGTTGGGCACCTTAATCTGGGCGCCGGGCGCATCGTCTATCAGGACATCTCGCGCATTGCCAACGCCGTTGCCGCCGGTTCGCTAATTGAGAATCCGGTCTTGCAGGATGCCATCGCCTATATCAAAGAGCGGGGCAAGAAGTTGCATCTGATTGGCTTGCTCGGCAGTGGCGGCGTACACAGCCACTCGGACCATCTCTACGCGCTGATGGATATCGCGGCCGCGAACGGCATTGACCCCGTTCTGCATCTGATTTCCGACGGGCGCGATACGCCAAGGCAGAACGGCATCAAGTTCTGCGCCGAGCTTCTGGATGTCATCGAGTCCGATGGAATTGGCCGCGTGGCGACCGTCAGCGGACGTTATTTCGCGATGGACCGTGATCAGCGCTGGGGGCGGACGAAACGCGCCTATGACGCGATGGCATTTCTCAAAAGCGATGTGCAGGCGCCTGACGCGTTAACGGCGATCCGACAGTCTTACGAGCGAGAGGTGACCGACGAATTCATCCCGCCGACGGTTGTCGGAAGCGATGAGGACCTGGGCATCGACGCCGGCGATATGCTGCTCTGCTTCAATTTCCGCGCCGACCGCATGCGACAGTTGACGCAAGCCTTCGTTAAGCGGGACTTCAATGGCGCCGATATGTTCCGACCGATTGCGGATCTGCGCCTTATCACAATGACGGAGTACATGGAGGGGTTGACAGACGCTGTTCTCTTCCCGGTGGAGCAGCTGGCTAATACCTTGGCGGAGACGCTCAGCAAAGCCGGTAAGACGCAGTATCACACGGCCGAGACGGAAAAGTATCCCCATGTCACCTTCTTCTTCAACGGACGCAAAGAAGCGCCTTTCCCCGGCGAAACGCGCGTCATCGTGCCGTCGCCAAAAGTCGCTACCTATGACCTGCAGCCGGAGATGAGTGCGTTCGAACTGACGGACGAAACGCTAATGCGCTTGCAAGCGGCGGATGATGACTTTCTTTTGCTCAACTTCGCCAATCCGGACATGGTCGGGCACACCGGTTCGCTGCCGGCTGCCATCAAGGCAGTTGAGGCAGTGGATGCCTGCGCCGGTCGCTTGGTCGATGCCGTCGTGGAAAAGGGCGGTGTCGCCATCGTCACTGCCGATCACGGCAATTGCGAGCGCATGGCCGATGCAGTCACCGGCGAGCCGCATACTTACCATACCGTAGGACCGGTCTCACTCTTCGTGATCGACGGCGCGCATTATTACGATCTGCATTCGTGGGGACGGCTGGCTGATGTAGCGCCGACGGTGCTTGATCTGCTGGATGTTGAGCAGCCGCCGGAGATGACGGGTAGGAGCTTGGTGCGAGCAGTACGAGTGATCAGCTGATGAGGTCGTCATCAACTCCGAACCGATGCCGATGCTGGCGCAGAAGGCGCCATTCGCAAATGGGCGGATGTGCTGAGCAATGAACCGACAAGAAAGCCTGCAATTGATCAGAGACAATCCCAATGTCTCGGTCCTGATCATCGGTGGCGGTGTAAACGGCATTGGGACATTCCGCGATCTGGCGCTGCAAGGCGTTGACGCGCTGCTAGCCGAGCGCGGCGATTTCGGCAGCGGCACCAGCGCCGGCTCGTCTCACATGCTGCACGGCGGCATCCGTTACCTGGAAAACGGCGAGTTCCGCCTGGTGAATGAAGCGCTGCACGAGCGGGACCGTTTGCTGCAGAATGCGCCGCACTACGCCAAACCGCTGCGCACGACCATCCCAATCTTCCGCTGGTTTTCCGGCCTGCTCAACGCGCCGCTGAAGTTCCTCAACCTGCTTGATCGACCGGGGGAACGCGGGGCGCTTGTCATCAAGTTCGGTTTGACGCTCTATGACCTTCTCGTGCGCTCGGAGCGCGCCATGCCGACGCATGAGTTTCGCCGGCGGACGGCGGCGCTGCGCGAGTACCCGCGATTGAATCCGGACATCGTTTGTGCCGCGAGTTACTACGACGCCTGGATGCCCTATCCGGAACGCGTCTGCCTGGAAATGGTGCTGGATGCCGAGGCGAGCAATGCGAACTCCCGCGCGCTCAATTATGTCAGTGCCCTTGCTGGCGCCGGCGATTCAGTTACCTTGCGCGACGAACTCAACGGCGAGATCTATAGCGTCAAGCCGCAGGTGGTGGTGAACGCGGCCGGTCCCTGGATCGACTTCGTTAATGCCGGGCTGGGGCAGGGTAGGCAGCGCTTCATCGGCGGCACCAAGGGCTCACATCTCGTTCTCGACAATCCCGAACTGCTGGCGGCGACGCGCGACAGCGAAATCTTCTTCGAAAATGATGATGGCCGCATTGTGTTGATCTTGCCTTATTTCCAGCGGGTGATGATTGGAACGACTGATATCCGCATTGATGATCCCGATGAAGCGGTCATCACGGATGTCGAGATCGAATATCTGCTGGCGATGGTGGACAAGGTCTTCCCAAGCATCAAGGTCGATCGTTCGCAGATCGTCTATACATTTTCAGCGGTCCGTCCCCTGCCTCATAGCGAAGGCAGCCACACCGGTCAGATCAGCCGCGACCACAGCCTCCGCACCATCCCGCCCAGTGCCGAGCGCGCCTATCCGATTCATTCCTTGATCGGCGGCAAATGGACGACATTCCGCGCCTTCTCGGAAGAGACGTCCGATTTGGTGCTGAGTGATTTGGGAAAGTCGCGGGTGACGAGCACGGAAGCGCTGGCGATTGGTGGCGGACGGGACTACCCGCAGGGCGAGGCGGCGCTGGCGGAATGGCTGGGTGACTTGCAGCGACGTTGCGAGCTGCCGGTCGAGCGGCTGCGCGAACTCTTCGAGCGCTACGGTACGCGCGCCGAATCAATAGCGACCTATATCTCGCGGGATAGCGACCGTGCCCTGCAGCACAATGCAGGATTCAGCCGGCGCGAAATAGAATACATCCTCGGACAGGAAAAGGTCGAACGTATTGATGACCTGCTGCTGCGCCGCACGCTGATCGCGATGCTGGGCGACCTCTCGCTCGACTTGTTGCATGAACTGGCCGATATCTGCACGAATATGCTAGGCTGGTCGGCAGAGTGTAAAGAGGCGGAGATTCGGCGCGCAATCGACCTGCTGCGGGTTAAGCATCGCGTGGAGTTATAGGCGAGGAGCGGCAACCAGAACCTAAGACTTACGCCGAAACGCTGCCGTCAGGCGTCCACGACCGTAGTTAGTCCAGGCGTACCGCGGTGCCGCTCGCCGAAACCATTAGCATGCTGCCGCCGGATCCAATGGTCTCGTAATCCAGATCGACGCTCAAGACCGCGTTCGCGCCCAAGTGCCGCGCGTTTTCACCCATCTCTTGCAAGGCAATATCTTTCGCGCGCCGCAGTTCCTCTGCGTAGGCGCCCGCACGCCCGCCCACGATGTCGCGGATGCTGGCGAACATGTCCTTGAAGATATTCGCGCCCATGACCGCTTCGCCGCTGACGATGCCCAGGTAGTTCTCTACGGCATGCCCTTCCACGCTCGGTGTTGTCGTGACGATCAGTAACCGCTCCAGTTCGTTTCTCGTTGGCTTTCGCCCCGTAATATATTGGCCGGCACGCATTATGGCTAGACTTGATGGCTCTGCAGCGTGTCAATCGTAGGGTCGAGATGCAGGCGCTAACGGTCGGGGAATATCAGCTTGAGCAGTTGTTCCGCCGCGACCGAAGCCGGCAATTCCCCGTCTATGACAGCCGCCTCGATCTCGGGCAGCATGGTTTGCACCTCTTGGTTGCCAAACACATAATCGCGCAGTTGCGCCTCAAGCGCATCGTGCAGCCACTCGCGCCGCTGTGATTGACGCCGCTCTGTCAAGACGCCACTCGCTTTTGTCGCCGCGACGAATTCGCCAATGGCGCGCCAAATCTCGTCAATACCGCTGGCGGTCCAACCGGAGGCCACGAATGCGCGGGTCTGCCAGCCGACGGTCGCCGGCGCCACAAAGTGCAGTGCGCGCTGAAACTGAGCCCGTGCTGCCTCGGCCGCGGCGATATAGTCGCCATCCGCTTTATTGATGACCAGCGCATCGGCGATTTCGATCACGCCTTTCTTGATGCCCTGCAATTCATCGCCGGCGCCGGTGATCAGCAGCAGCAGGAAAAAGTCCACCAGCGAACGTAATGTCACTTCGCTCTGACCGGTGCCAACCGTCTCGACAATGACGACATCAAAGCCTGCCGCCTCGCAGAGCAGGATGGCTTCGCGCGTCCGTCCGGCGACGCCGCCCAGGATGCCGCCGGTTGGTGAGGGTCGAATGAAGGCGTTTTCGTCGCGCGACAGGCTCTCCATGCGAGTCTTGTCACCCAGGATGCTGCCGCCGGTCAGGCTGCTGCTGGGGTCAATCGCGAGGACGGCGACCTTGTGACCGCCAGCCGTGAGCATGCAGCCGAAGGTGTCAATGAAGGTGCTCTTTCCCGCGCCGGGCACGCCGGTGATGCCGATGCGGATTGACGCGCCGCTGTGCGGTAGCAACTGGGTGAGCAGCGCTCGCGCTATGTCGTGGTGTTGCGGCGCTTTGCTCTCGACCAATGTGATGGCGCGGGCGAGCGCGGCGCGATCACCCGAGAGGACGCCTTCAGCAAGCTCCGTTAACGCAATTTGAGATTTCTGGCTGCTGTCGTTCATCGCCTGTCGCCGGTCGATGGCTTTCGCTCATCTTACCGCATAGACTTTATCTGTTACACTCTAGGCGAATAACCTGTACTTAGGAGGCTGATGATGGCGCAATATCTCTGGCAGACGTCGCTGACGTCTTCCGCCTGGAAGGATCAAGTATCGGGAGCGATTGCCGCGCTCTTCGCCGCGGGCGACACAGACGCGGCGCACTTTGGCGGCAAGGTGCTACATTCCTGGGTGGCCTTTGGCGAATACGACTTCATCGCCGTGGTGGAGATGCCGGACAACGAAAGCATGGCGGCTTATGTCTTGGCGATGACGGCAAAAGGACATTATTCCGCCGGCAAGACGACCGTCCTGCTGAGTGGAACGGAAGCGAAAGCGGCGATGGATCGGGCGGCCTCACTGGGCTGAAGTCACATCGAATCGGCGCGCCATCACTAAGTGGCCGTCAAGCGCCGATTTAATTCTTCGAGAACTTGCTGTGCCGCGGCCGGGATGACAGTGCCGGGTCCAAAGATGGCTGATGCGCCCTGTTCGCGCAGGAACGGATGATCCTGCGCCGGGATCACGCCGCCGATCACCACCATCATGTCGGCGCGTCCCAGCTTACCCAGTTCATCCACGAGCTGCGGCAGCAATGTTTTGTGCCCCGCCGCGAGCGAGCTAATACCAACGATATGCACATCGTTTTCCACCGCCCCCTTGGCTACCTCGGCCGGCGTCTGAAACAGGGGCGCGATATCGACATCGAAGCCCAAATCAGCGAAGGCGGTGGCGATGACTTTGGCGCCGCGGTCATGCCCATCCTGGCCCATCTTCGCCACCATCAGACGCGGACGGCGACCCTCGCTCAGCGCAAAGTCGTCCGTCAACTGGCGGACAGTCGCGACATCCTGCGCCTCGCCAAACTCGCTGCTGTAGACACCGGTAATGGAAGTAACCGCTGCCTTATGCCGCCCCCAGACCTTCTCTAGCGCCAGCGATATCTCGCCGTTTGTTGCACGCGCTCGTGCCGCTTCAACCGATAGCGCCAAGAGATTGCCCTGTCCCGAAGCCGCGCAGTCGGCCAAGGCTTGCAGCGCGCTTTGCGCTGCAGGCTCATCCCGTTCGGCGCGCAGCTGACGCAGCCGCTCGATTTGCGCCTGGCGTACGACGCTGTTGTTGACTTCGCGATAGGCGATCGGGGTATCGTGCGCCGGACGATACTTATTGACGCCGATGATTGTCTCGGCGCCGCTGTCGATATGCGCTTGCCGCCGCGCCGCTGCTTCTTCGATGCGCATCTTGGGCATGCCGCTTTCCAGCGCCTTGGCCATGCCGCCCAGGTCTTCGATCTCCTGAATATGCGACCAGGCGCGCCGAGCCAGGTCCGGTGTCAAGCGCTCCACCAGGTAGGAACCGCCCCAGGGATCGACGACATCGGTGATGCCGCTTTCGTGCTGCAGGAAAAGCTGCGTGTTGCGGGCGATGCGCGCGCTGAAGTCGGTGGGCAGGGCGATCGCTTCGTCGAGGGCGTTGGTATGAAGCGACTGCGTGCCGCCAAGTACCGCCGCCATCGCTTCAAGGCAGGTGCGGATCACGTTGTTGTAGGGATCCTGCTGCTGCAGGCTCCAGCCCGAGGTCTGGCAATGCGCGCGTAATGCCATCGACTTGGGATTCTGCGGATCGAATTGCTTGACCAGCTTCGCCCAGAGGAGGCGCGCCGCCCGCATCTTGGCGATCTCCATGAAGTAGTTCATGCCGATGCCCCAGAAGAATGAGAGTCGCGGCGCGAAGGTATCAATATCCAGGCCCGCAGCCAAGCCGGTCCGCAGGTATTGCAGTCCGTTTGCCAAGGTGTAGGCCAGTTCGATATCGGCGGTCGCGCCCGCTTCCTGAATGTGATAACCGCTGATGCTGATGCTGTTAAATTTCGGCATCTGCGCGGCGCTGTAAGCGAAGATATCGGCGATGATCCGCATCGACTCCTTCGGCGGATAAATGTAGGTATTACGCACCATGTACTCTTTGAGAATGTCGTTCTGGATGGTGCCGGACAGCTGTGCGGAGACGACACCTTGTTCCTCAGCGGCGACGATGTAGAAGGCCAGCACCGGCAGCACCGCGCCATTCATCGTCATCGATACCGACATCTGATCCAGCGGGATGCCGTCGAAGAGGACTTTCATGTCGAGCACGCTGTCGACCGCCACGCCGGCCATGCCAACATCGCCGACTACCCGCGGATGATCGGAATCGTAGCCGCGGTGCGTGGCCAGATCAAAGGCGACCGAGAGTCCCTTTTGACCGGCGGCCAGGTTGCGGCGATAGAAAACGTTGCTCTCTTCGGCGGTTGAGTAACCGGCATATTGCCGAATCGTCCAGGGCTGAACGGCGTACATCGCCGGGTAGGGTCCGCGCAGGAAGGGCGGGATGCCAGCGACAAAGCCGAGATGTCTCACCTCAGCCAAATCGTCAGCAGTGTGCAGCGCATTGAGGTCGATCTGTTCGTGCGTACCCCAGACATGCGCATCGGCGGGCAGGCCTGTCAGCGCTTCAATGTCCGCGCGCCACTGTGCGATATCCGGCGCGTCCAGGGTGGGGTCGTAAGGGATCTTGCTGAAATCGGGCGACTTGCTCATGCGTCAACCCCCTTGCCCTGCGGCGGCGACTCGAAGGGTTCAGCCAAGCGCAGCGGCTTCAGTGGTTCCACGCTGATCATATCGTCGCCGGCGGCGTCATCTATAGCTTGCTGCGTCCCAGGCTGAACCACAGGTAACGGCTCGTCGGGGTTGGCATATTTGTTGCTGCCGACGAGAATCGCGTTGCCCTCGGCCATATCGCGCCGGCGCCGGTCAGCGACCGCTTCTATCTCCACCAGCAAATAACCAGCTTCCAGACTTTCCAGCAGGCCGCCGCGCTCGTCTATCTCCTGGAAGAGCGCCCATGCTTTGCGTGCCAACAGGTCGGTCAGTTTTTCAATGTGCCAGGTCCCGCCGGCCGGATCGATCAGCTGCGTCAACTGCAATTCTTCCTGCAGAATCAGTTGCAGGTTGCGCGCGAGACGGCGAGAAAAAGCGTCCGATGCGCCGAGCGGCTGATCGAAAGGAGCGATGGTCAGCGCGTCGACGCCGCCGAGAGCGGCAGACAGCGCTTCCGTCGTCAGGCGCAGCAGGTTGACATGCGGGTCGCGACGGGTCTTGTTGCGGCGTCCACTGCGCGCGTGCAGGCTTACCGTCTGCCCGCCGCCCTTCACGCCGAAGGCACGCATCATCTGCGCCCAGAGCAGCTTGATAGCGCGGAACTTGGCGATCTCCGTAAAGAAGTTCTCGCCAATGCTCATGGATACTTGTGTCTTGCAGGCAAGTGTGTCCAGAGCGAGACCGCGCTGGCTCAATTCGCGCAGGGTGGTCACGCCGGTTGCCAGCGCAATCGCCAGTTCTTGTACCGTGTTGGCGCCAGCATCGTGATAGGCGGCGGTATCGACGGCGATGCTGCCGAGAATCGGCGAATGCTCGGATACGTTTGTCACATGCGCTGTCAACCGCTCAAACGCATCGGCGGGTATGCTACCCGACTGCGCCAATCTGCCCAGCGGGTCGCAGCCGGCACAGCCACGCAGGCTCTGCATTTCGTCTTCGCCAAGTGCAGAGAGGAACAAGTCATAACTGTCGGCCGCGCGCGCCGATGACCGTGTTGACTGAAAAAAGATGGGATATCGTCCCAAGTCGATATCAGCGAATGCCCGCTTCACATCGTCCGGCTCTGCCAACTGCAACGCGTCGCCGAGTACGATTGCGCTCTGACCGTTCGCCAGCGCGTCCCTGAGCGCCAGATTGAATTCACGCGGGTCGGCGATTTCTATGTCCTGCGCGATCAGCCAGGGCGTCGCTCGATAGCCGGCGGAGTCGGTCCCGCGGACGTAAGGATACTGCCCGGGTAGGCTGCGGTGATGGGCGATACCGTCCAGGTCAGCGGCGCCCGTCCGCGGGTGCATGTCGATGCCGTCGATGCTGCGCTTGACAAGGCTGTCGAGCGGTCGGCCGCGCAACGACATCCGCACGGCCTCAAGCCATTGCTCAGGGCTCACCGGTTCAAATTCAGCGAATAAATCAGCTGCCATGATTGTCTCTGCGACCTGCGAAATCCTATGTGGCGCTCATTATACCGATAGTGCAGTGGTCTTGGAATTGTAGGCGCGCGATCACCAACTGACGTGCAGCGCCACCGGTCCGCGGAAAGAGATATTAAGCGTGTATGCGATGTTCTGCCCAGGGACGAGTCGCAAACCCGGCAGTTCACGCGTCAGCGTTTCCAGCAGGATCGCCATTTCCAGCCGTGCCAGCGGCGCGCCCACGCAATAGTGTATGCCATAACCGAAAGCGAGTTGATCTTTCAAGTTGTCCCGCGTGAAGATGATCTCGTCCGGCTCGGGGAAGACCGCCTCATCGCGATTGGCCGAATTAAGCATCAGCAGCAGGTCGGCGTCCGCCGGAATATCGACGCCGTTGATGCGGCTGGCTTCTGCCGACCGTCGCCGCCAGGTGCAGACCGACGGATCGTAGCGCATCATCTCTTCCAATGCGGTCGGAATTGTAGCCGGATTGGCGCAAAGTCGATCCCAATGCTCGCGCTTCGTCAAGAGGTGCAAGAGTGCGTTATTGACCTGCGAGGTTGTCGTTTCGTGCCCGGCCACCAGGAGCGTGATCATGCAGCTGGCGATTTCGTTGAGTGTCAATACCTTGTCGTCGCCGTCCCGCATGCGGATGAGGTCGCTGGTCAGGTCGTCTTGCGGATTGCGGTTCTTCTCCGTGACCAATTCCACTACGTAGCGCCAAAAGGGCACCAGGTTTTCGGTCATCGCGATCTGCTCATCGGCGCTTGGACGACCATAATAGAGCTTGATGCGGTTGCCCGCCCAGGCTTTCACCTGCGCTACATCGGCATCCGGCACGCCCAGAACGTGAAAGAGCACGTAGGCCGGATATTCGTAGGTCAATGCCGCCACGATATCGACCGGCGACTGATCCATGATATGGCGGACGCCGCGCTCGGCGATAGCACGAATGGCGGGCGCGAAGCTCTTCATGCGCCGCGGCGTGAACAGCCGATTGACGAGCGTGCGGACGCGCGTGTGGCTGGGCGGTACATTATTCGACAGCACCGGCTCCGGGCTGTAGTCGCCGTCAGCAAGCATCCGTTGAACGGCTTCCGAAAACGGCACGATCGGCGTGATGGTGTTGGCGGCGGTGTACGTTTCGTGATCGCGGAAGATTGCCTTGATATCTTCGTAACGTGTGACCACCCAGTAGTCGATGGCCGGACTGTAGAAGACCGGCTGCTCGCGCCGCGCCTGTGCCAGCATGGGATAGGGATCGCTCAGGTCGAGCGGGTCGAATTCGGCGCTAAAGCTGTGGTGCGGGCAATTTAACAAAGCTGATTTGCCTCGGCAGTGTTACTAGTTGCCTATTCGCTAAACAGAACAAATCAATGGTTTGACTTGCCAGGATAATAATCAATCGGGGCTTGATTCACAAACAGCCCGCCGTAAGCCAGAACTTAGGCACTACTCCGTCGCGCGCCCACCCAGCGTCGTACGAATGCCAATGTCCAGCGCGCGCCGATGATTATCGTGGCGGCGAGCGCGTTGAAAAGCACATCCATGAGGTCATAAACGCGGTTGGGCAATAGGGATTGAATGCCCTCATCGAGCCAGCCCAACCCTATGGAAATGGCCAAGGCGAGGATGGCGGGCAGGGGAACGCGGCGACCATTTTCGCGCCGCTCCAGCAGGGCTTCGTGAACCAGCGCAGCCACCAGGCTGTATTCAAACAGATGGGTGCGCTCCTCTGGTGTGCCGATCCTAATTCTGAGCCAGGCCGTCAGAAAAACAATCAGGATGCCCACGGCTACCGCAATCTCAGCGCGTCCGGGTCTTCCTCTAATGAAGAATATTGTGATCACCACCAGCGCCACAAGAGAACCGACGAACATCAAACCCGTGAGCTGGTTGCGCTCGCGCAGGATCGCGGCGATCGCCGGGACATGCGCCAAGGTGGCATATATGCCACCCAAGACGATGACAAGCGCTGACCAGAGTCGACGCTCTCGATTGGAACTGAAGAATGACTTCATGGTCACCAGCGCAGAGAGTTAATCAAAGTCCAAAGGCTTTCAGTCAATTACGCAAAGTGGAACAGATCGTTGCCAGCCAAATTAGAAAGCCCTGATCAGATGAGGACTTTGTCAACAGCCTGAACCATTGTTCGACCTCAACAGCGAAGGTGCTGACCTGGCTGAAATGACTGTACATCCCGTTCTCGTCATCGCTGGGCCCCGACATATCGGCGTACTTATTTTGCGCGGATTGATATAACATATGCCGATGTGCGCATAGTAGCGCATCAGTTTGTGGCGTAGGGATTCAGCGCTCTCGACTCTGGATTTCCAGAGTTGATACATTCGCAATTCAAGTTGCGGATTATGAGTCGGATTGGGAGAAGCGATGACGATCAATCTAGGCATCATCGGGGCGGGCCGCGTCGGCAGGCTGCACGCCAATACCTTGATGACACGCATTCCCGGCGCGAAGCTGCTGGCGGTCGCCGACATATTCGAAGAGGCGGCAAGATCAGCAGCGGCGGACTTTGGCGTCCCCGACTACAGCGCCGATCCCGCCGAATTGATCAACAGTGGCGACATCGATGCCATCGTCATATGCTCCTCGACCGATACGCATTGCCATTTCATTATCGAGGCGGCCCGGGCCGGCAAGCAGATCTTCTGCGAAAAACCGATCGCCTTCGATCTGGCCGAGATCGACGCGGCGCTGGCTGTCGTGGCCGAGCAGGGTGTTCAGCTGCAGATCGGCTTCAATCGCCGCTTTGACGCCAACCACGCGCGGCTCAAGCAGGCCATCGACAGCGGCGAAATCGGCGAAGCACACACGATGATGATCATCAGCCGCGACCCGGCGCCGCCGCCGATTGACTACATCAAGGTCTCCGGCGGCTTGATGATGGATATGATGATTCACGATTTTGACCTGTGCCGCTTCTTGCTGGGCGAAGTTGACGAGATGTATGCGATTGGCGATGTCAAAGTCGATCCGGCGATTGGTGAAGCGGGTGATATTGACACGGCGAAGGTGATGCTGCGCTTCGAGAGTGGCGTGATCGGCACAATCGAGAACAGCCGTCAAGCGGTCTATGGCTATGACCAGCGGGTGGAAGTCTTCGGCAGCAAGGGCGCGGCCACAACGGGCAATTGGCATCCCAACGCTGTCACCATCAGCGATGCCCATAGCGTCCGCCGTGATTTGCCGCTCCACTTCTTCGTGGAGCGCTATTTCGAAAGTTATGTCAGCGAGATGATCGCATTTGTCGATGCCATATCCAACGGCGAGCGGGTGCCGGTGGTGGGCAATGACGGGCGTGTACCGGTGCTGATGGCGCGGGCCGGCATGCGCTCCATCCGCGAGAATCGTCCGGTGAAATTGTCAGAGGTGGAGCCATGAGCAAGACCTGGGACTCGCTGCACATGGGGCGCAGCTCCATCGACCTGTATTCGAATGATATTGGGACGCCCTTTGTCGATATCAACAGCTACGCCGCTTATGTCGGCGGCTCGCCGACCAATATCAGCGTTGGCGGCAAGCGGCTCGGCTTAAAGACTGCGCTACTCACCGCGATCGGCGATGATCCCGTTGGCGATTTCATCCTGCATTTCCTCAACAATGAAGGCGTGGAAACGCGCTTCATCCCGCGCAAACCCGAGCATCGCACCTCCGCTGTCGTACTCGGCATCGAGCCGCCCGACAAATTCCCGCTGGTTTTCTACCGCGACAATTGCGCCGATATCAACTTGACTATCGATGATGTGCTGGCGGCGCCGATCACTGACTGCGAAGTCTTTCAATTCGCCGGCACCAACCTGAGCCTGGAACCGAGCCGCAGCGCCACGATGTTCGCCGCGGAATTAGCGCGGAGGGCGGGCGCCAAAGTCGTCTTCGATGTCGATTTTCGCCCCGATCAATGGCATGATGTACGCGCTTTTGGCGTGGTGGCGCGCAGTGCCCTGCGCCTGGTCGATGTGGTGATCGGCACCGAAGACGAGATCAACGCCGCCATGCTCAGCGATGTCTCGCAGATGAGCCTGACGCACTCGCAGATTTCCGACACCAAAGTCGAAGGCGATACGCGCAGCGGCATTGGATTCATGCTGGGCATGGGACCGGAAGCGGTGATCGAGAAGATCGGTCCCGAAGGCGCGCGCATTCACCTGCGCAGCGGCGAGGTGATTGATGCGCCCGGTTTCCCGGTGGACGTGACCAATATCCTGGGCGCGGGCGATGCCTTTGGCGGCGGCTTCATCTACGGGCTGGTCAAGGGCTGGGGCTGGTACCGCGCAGCGCGTCTGGGCAACGCCTGTGGCGCGATCGTCGTCACCGAACATGGCTGCGCCAACTTCATGCCGACGCTGGCGGAAGTCGAGGCCTTCGTCGAACCCTATGGCGGCCTGGATTGAACGAAACACGCAAAGAGTTTTGTTGTAGGGGCGACCCGGTGGGTCGCCCGCACGGATAAACAATATGAATATGGAAACGAACCAATCCAACGGCGCTCAGCCATCCGAAGACTGGATCACCTACATGAGTGGCGATGACCTGCTGGAGCGCGCGCGAGAAGAACGCGAGGCGCTGGCGGCGCTTTGGCACGGCTTGAGCGAGGACGAGATGACGCGGCGCCCGGGCCCGCAGCCGGCTTGGTCGGTCAAGGATGTGATCGCGCATATTACCTGGTGGGAGCAATCGATGGTGAATTGGGTGAAGCGCGCCCTGAGCGGCGAAATGCTCACGCGCACCGAAACGCCCGATGAGATTAACGCGCGCGTCTTCCAAGACAACCGCGATCTGTCCCTGGCGGCTGTACTTGAGACATTCGAGGCGAGCTTTCCCATCGTGGAAGCGCTGTTGGAACGCCTCGATGACGATGAGATCAATGACGCCGAGGTCTGTAATATCCGTGAAATGCCGCTGCTCTATTTTCTGGTGGGCAACACATTCGCCCACTACGCCGATCACGTGGATGACCTGCGGGCCTATGTAGACAGCCTGCCCCCTCCCCCATAAAGAGGGAGGGGCTTCATAAGCCAGCAAGCAGGAACCGAGGATGATACAGGTACAGGAAGGAACGATATGAATTACACGTCAGAGACGATGTTGGTGAAATCGAAGGACAGCGGCGAATCGGGCATTTTCGCCGAGGTCAGCGCCGGGCAGGCCGGTTGGGATTATCTCAACATGGCGGCGATGCGCCTGCGCCGCGGCGAGAGCTTCGGCGTCCAAACGCGCGAACACGAAAACGCCACCGTCATCCTGGGCGGCGTCTGCGATATCGTCACCTCGGACGGCGAATTCAAGAATGTCGGTCGAAGACCGGATGTCTTCAGCGGCATGCCGCACGCGCTCTACATCTCGCGGCGCAATGAATTCAAGATCACGGCGGTCAGCGATACGCTGGAATTTGCCTCGTGCTGGGCGCCGACCGATCAGGATTACCCGACGCAATTGGTCACGCCGGACATGAGCGCGATTGAGCTGCGCGGCGGCGGCAATGCTTCGCGCCAAATCAACGGCATCTTGCCGCCCGGTTTCAATTGCCATCGCATTGTTGCGGTCGAGGTCTACACGCCCTCGGGCAATTGGTCGAGCTATCCGCCGCATAAACACGATGTGCATGTCGAAGACGAAGCGGGCAACCTGCTGGAAGCCGACCTGGAAGAGATCTATTTCTACAAGATCGATCATCCCGGCGGCTACGCTTATCAGCGCGTTTATAATGACGACCGCAGCATCGATGGCGTGATGATGGCGCAGAATCACGATAGCGTGCTGGTGCCGGAGGGCTATCATCCGGTGGTCAGCGCGCACGGCTATACGACCTATTATCTGAATTTCCTGGCGGGCACAGCGCAGTCGCTGGCGAACAGTGATGATCCGGCTTACGCCTGGGTGCAAGGGACCTGGACCTTCAAGGATCCGCGCCTGCCGATTGTGCATCACGGCATGGAGGGCTAGGGCAGATGCGGATAACGAAGGTCTCTGTGAAGGGCTTATTCGGGATGTTTGATCACGAGATTCCGCTGAATCAGGAGTCTCGGATTACGATCATCCACGGTCTGAATGGGGTCGGCAAGACGGTCATGTTGCAAATCTTGCATGACTTATTTCACTATGAGTATAGGTTGATTGGACAGATTCCGTTTGAGCAGTTTTGCCTTGAATTCGAGAATGGCGAAAGCATTTCAGTGGAAAAAGAAATAACCGAATCTGATGAAGCCAAATATCCAGTTCTTCTCATCCAATATAAAGATGGCACGGGCAATGAGCACATTCCGTTTACACCATTGGTAGCGGCCACGCGGATCCTAGAAGAGTCCATAAAGGAGTTGCGCCCGGATCTACGCTTGGTCCATATGCGTAACGAAAGACCCGATATGTATTGGGTGTCTGAATCTGAAGATTTAGAAGTGAGAATAGACGAACGAGAAGTGTTAACAACGGAAGACTTGCTGCGTAAATATCCTTTGCTCCATACCGAAGTATATGGGAAAATCCCAGATTGGTTTGCGCAATTTCTAAATGAAGCCAGCCCGATATATATTTCGACGGCGCGCTTGAAGCTCGAATCAACGGGGTTTGAATTGCTTCGTGCAATTCAACAGCACAAGCACTTTCCCGGCCATTATAACCTTACCCCTCCACGCGATACGCTAAGTTATTTTAGTGATTATTTTAGTTATCAAGCCGAACGGCTAAGTGATAGTGATTCGCATGTAGATTTTCGTAGTCGAGTCGAAGAGCTAAATTCCGAAAAGGATAGGATTAGTGAGCTACACGATTTCGTCCGGGGCAGCAAGATGCTCCTTGACATAATCAATGAACGGTTTTTGTTCAAGACATTGAGTATTGACGAAATGACGAAGTACGAATTCAAGATTATTGCACAAAACGGCAGCGAAGTTCCACTATCAACACTGTCATTAGGGGAACAGCAACTCTTCGTTTTGTATTTTCAACTCCTCTTTGAAATCCAGCCCGACACCCTAGTAATGATCGACGAACCCGAATTGTCCATGAACGTCGTCTGGCAGCGCAACTTCGTGAAAGACCTGCAGCGGATCATTGAACTACGAAACTTCGATGTCCTCATCGCCACTCATTCGCCGCAAATCATCCACGACAAGTGGGATTGGGTTGTGCATTTGGGCGAGAAGGTGGACGACTGATGCCCCCGGAAATGACACCGCACGAAATCGCCAATGAAATTGGTGTGCGGCAGATCCAAAGTCGCATCTACGGCGAGGGCGAGACCTTCGTCATGGTCGAAGGAAAAACCGACCACGTACTATGGGAAGAGTATCGCGCCAAGGAAGACTGCACGCTATATCCGGCCCAGGGGAAAGACAAGATTATCGCCGCTCTAGACATCACCAAGAAACGCGGATTAGGCGGCGTCGCCGGTATCGTTGATGCGGACTACTGGCTTATCACGGATGCTAAAGAACTTGGATCGGAGAATCTGCTTTATGATGACTGCTGCCCGGATATGGAGTCACTTCTACTCGATTCGGATGCGCTAAAAAAGGTGTTGCGGCATTCCATCGACATTGAAGACATAGAAGAGATTCACGGCTTTGCCGAGAAGCTAGTGACGGAAGCAAGAAGAATCGCCTCGGAGTTTGGATACTTCCGCTTGCTGAATCATTTGACGGACTATTGGCTTCACTGCAATTCAATTAGGTTTGACGAGGTTATCGACTACGACAAGCTTGGACTTGATAGCGAACTGGTCGCTAGCAAGTTGGCTGGCGACAAGCCAGCGATTACTGCCCAAGACTTGATGCAGCAAGTTGATGAACTAAGAGATAAGTACCCGTCCGAAAACCCTCAATTATGTCGTGGCAAGGATATCGTAGCAATTATTAGCGTGATTCTTCCGATTCTCTTCAAGCGCGAGTTTGAAGACGAGTCGTCGACCGCAACGGCACCGTCCACGAAGGCCAAGGCACTGTCGAAGGATTTGCGCATGGCATACGAATACGGATACTTTCTTCAAACATCCTTATACAGTTGCATCAGAAGTTGGGAATCCAGCAACACCCCATATAAGATTCTTAAGCCCAAGCTTTGAAAGGACACCGCCGCATGACATCACAAAACACCACCCGACTCACCATGGCGCAGGCGCTGGTCAAATATATCTCCCGCCAATACGTATCCCGCGATGGCAGCGAAAACCAATTCTTCGCCGGTGCCTGGGGCATCTTCGGCCATGGTAACGTCGCCGGCGTCGGCCAGGCGCTGGAACAATACGCCCCCGATCTGCGCTACTACCAGAGCCGCAACGAACAAGCGCAAGTGCTCGCCTCGGTCGCCTACGCCAAACACAAGAACCGACTCTCCGCCTTCGCCTGCGCCTCGTCTATCGGACCCGGCGCCACCAACATGATCACCGGCGCGGCAGTGGCGACCGTCAATCGCATTCCGGTGCTGCTCCTGCCCGGTGACTTCTTCGCCGAGCGGATTCAAGCGCCAGTCTTGCAGCAGTTGGAAAGCGAGCACAGTCAAGCCATCAGCGTCAACGATTGCTTCAAGCCGGTCTCGCGCTACTGGGATCGCATCTATCGGCCCGAACAGCTGATTACGGCATTGCCCGAGGCGATGCGCGTGCTGACATCGCCGGTCGATACAGGCGCGGTCACGCTGGCGCTGCCTCAGGATGTGCAGGCGGAAGCGCATGATTATCCGGCGGCGCTCTTCGAGAAGCGCGTCTGGGAGATCCCGCGAAATCGAGCCGACCGTGGCGCGATTCAACGCGCAGTCGAGTGGATCCGCGGCAGCCGACAGCCGCTGATCATCGCCGGCGGCGGCATCCATTACAGCGATGCCTACGCCGCGCTGGAGGACTTCGTCGCGCGGACGGGCATCCCCAGCTGTGAGACGCAGGCGGGCAAGGGTGTACTCAAATATGACAATCCGGCTAATCTGGGCGCGATCGGTGTGACCGGCACGGAAGGCGCCAATATACTGGCGACCGAGACCGACCTGGTGATTGGCATCGGCACGCGTTACAGCGATTTCACCAGCGCTTCGAAGACCGCATTTACCAACGCAGATGTGCGCTTCATCAATATCAATGTCGCCGAATTCGATGCCTACAAGCACAACGCGCTGCCCCTGGTCGGCGATGCCCGCGTGACGCTGGAGGAACTCGCGCTCGCCTTGAGCGGTTACGCCGTCGCGGACGACTACCGCGCGCGTGTCGCTGCATTTAATCAATCGTGGGATGCCGAAGTGCATCGCATTTATAATCTGGAGCATGAGCCGATGCTGAGCCAGGGCGAGGTGATCGGCATGGTCAACACGCTCTCCGCACCCGGCGATACAGTGGTTTGTGCCGCCGGCAGCCTGCCCGGCGACTTGCACAAGCTCTGGCGCACGCGGGATCGCAAGGGCTACCACCTCGAATACGGTTACTCGACCATGGGTTACGAGATCGCTGGCGGCATGGGTGTCAAGATGGCCGATCCCGATCGCGAAGTCTGGGTGATGGTCGGTGATGGCTCGTACCTGATGATGCATACCGAGATTGTGACCATGGTTCAGGAGGGCATCAAAGTCAATATTGTCGTGCTGGACAATCACGGACACGCCAGCATCGGCGGCTTGTCCAAGAGCGTCGGCAGCGATGGATTCGGCACCAAGTATCGCTACCGCACCGGCTCGGGTCAGCTAGACGGTGAGACGCTGCCTATCGATTTCGCCGCGAATTGCGCAAGCCTCGGCGCTCATGTTATCCGCGCCAAGGACCGCGAAGAATTTTCCCGCGCGATTGACGAGGCGAATGGTATACAGAATCGACCGGTCTGCATCGTCACCGAGGTCGATCGGCGGCAGCGCGTGCCCGGTTACGGTTCGTGGTGGGATGTGCCGGTGGCGGAAGTCTCCGAGAGCGACTCGGTGCAAGCGGCGCGTGAGGCGTATGTGGCATACAAGGAACGCGAAAGCTACTATCCTTAAGTGGTCCGCGGAATCCACCCCCACCCCAAACCCTCCCCGACCGCCAGTGTCTACGCGGCGCATAAAGAGGGAGGGGCTTTTAACGGCTCATACGGGTCGGAAATCTCCCCTTCCCTCATTTTGGGGATGCCCGCCATACGGATGGCGGGAGGCGCCGGGGGATGGGGGCTGAATTTCAACAGCGACTTATCAAGTCGTCCAATATTGAATAGGGAGATAAGATGATGCGCGTTTTGACACAAGAGGATTTGACGTTATGGCACGCCAACGGCTACGTCATCGTGCGTAATGCGGTACCTCAGGCAAACGTGGATGCCGTGGTCGATATCCTTTGGGAATTCATGGAGATGGATCGGGACGACCCTGATAGCTGGTACCGTCCACCGCACAGTAAATACGGGGTGGTTGAGCTCAATCGATCCGGCATGGTTGAACTGTATCAGCATCAGTCTCTCTGGGATAACCGCCAGCACCAGGGTGTGTACGGGGCTTTCACTGATATCTGGGAGACGGATAAGCTATGGGTATCGATTGATCGTGTCAATCTGAACCCGCCGGCTCGTCATGATTGGGATTTCCCGGGCTTTGTCCATTGGGACATTGATACATCGTTGCGGCCGCTGCCCTATGGCGTACAAGGCGTGCTGGCTTTAGTCGATGTTTCAGAAGCGGCGGGTGGTCTACAGGTAATTCCCGGTTTCCATCGGCAGTTTGAGGAGTGAGTAAAGACGCAGCCAGCTGACCGCGATCCGCGGAAACCCGACATTACCGGCTTTGAACTTAAATCTGTGGCAATGAACGCCGGCGATCTTGCCATCTGGCATAGACTGCTTCCGCACGGTACAGGGCGCAATAATTCAACGCGTCCACGGCTTGCTCAATACATCACGATGTCGCCGGCAAGAGAAGATGATGAAGTCTTGCGCAAGCAACGCATCGACTCATGGCGCGAGCGCAAACCGCTCATCGGTTCGGCGTTTCCCGGCGATCCGCGCCGCTGGGAAATCGAACACGGTACTACCGCAGAGTTAACGCCCTTGGGTGAAAAACTTCTCGGTTTGAAGACCTGGTAACTGGCGGAATCAGAGAATCTTCCTTGACTAAACTGAAACAGAGTCAGCGCAACGAAAGGCTTCCGGGTTTCACTGCAGGGGGTAGCATGGCTAAACCACTCAAGGTCGGTCTCATCGGCTGCGGCAATGTCGTGTACTACGGACATCGGCCGGCACTGACGACGCTCTCCGACGTCGAATTGATCGCCCTGGCCGATATCACAGCCGCGCGCCGTGAAATCGGCAAGGAGTGGTTCAGCCTGCGCGATGACCAACTGCACACGGACTACCGTTCGCTGCTCGCGATTGACGAAATCGAGGCGGTGGCGATTGCCGTGCCACAGAAGTTCCGCCCGCAGATCGTGTTGGATGCCTTCGACGCCGGCAAACACGTGCTCAGCGAGAAGCCGATCAGCAATATCCCCGTGATTGCCGCCGACCTGGTCCGCGCCGCCGACGCCGCCGGCTTGAAAATGGCGATGGTGCATAACTATCACTTCCTGCCCGAATTCCGTCAGATCAAGCGGATGCTGACCGACGGCTTGATCGGCGATGTGCGCGTCGCCATGCTGCACTTCCTTGGCGTGATTGATTATCCCGGCGCGGCCGAATTTCAGTCAGATTGGCGCCATACAATGGTGGCCGGTGGCGGCGTTTTGCTGGACATGATCCACGCCGTTTACCTGGCAGAGTGGCTGGTCGGCGAGCCAGCGCAGCAAGTGATGGCCTTTGTCGATGCGCCGAAATATGCCCAGCGGGATCCCGTCATAGAGGATCTGGCGCTGCTGCAAATCGCCTTTCCCGGTGCCTACGCGGCGATCCACATGGGCTGGGGCGTGGGCGTCGGCGGGGTCGACATCAGCGGCAGTGATGGACAGATTCGCCTGCGTTACAAACAATATCAATCGGGTGGTTTCAATCAGGCGGTCGAATTGTACAGCGTCGACAGCCAATGGAATCGTACCGATCATGCGATCGCGAATCTTGAGCAGCACGAGGATAGTGTCGCTCGCTCGTTCACCCAGCTTTGGGCGGACTTTCGCGATGCGATCTGTGAGGACCGCGAGCCGATGGCACCGGCTGCGGCAGGCGCCCGCGCTCTTGAAGTTGTGCTCGGTGCTTATGCTTCGGCGGCAACCGGGCGCGTCGTCAGCTTGCCGTTGGATAGCGCGAATCCCGTCTACCGGATGGGCATAGACGGTATCGACGAATTGGATGTCTGGCCGCAGAGCAAGACGAAGGCGGCTGGTCTGTTTGGCTTGCGAGAATGAGGCGGGAACGATGAGTGCAACGCAGGGCATGCTGACTCTAGACGAACTGGCGCGGCGAGTGCAGAACGACGAGATCGAAACCGTGATCATCGCCTTCAGCGATCATTATGGTCGGCTGATGGGCAAGCGCCTGGATGCCGAATACTTCCTGGAGGAAGCGGCGCGGCAGGGCACACACGCCTGCGACTACCTGCTTACCACCGACATGGAGATGGAGCCGGTACCCGGCTACGACTTTGCCAACTGGGAGCTCGGCTACGGAGATTTCCATCTCGTGCCGGATCTAGCGACTCTGCGCTTGGCGAGCTGGCTGGACAAGACCGCGCTCGTCTTATGCGATGTCGAAGACGAAGCGGCGCATCAGCCGGTTTCGGTAGCGCCTCGATCAATCCTGCGGCGACAACTGGAAGCCGCGGATAAACTGGGATACTCGGTGAATGCGGCCTCCGAATTGGAATACTACATCTATCGAGATTCCTATCGTGACGCGCAGGAAAAAGGCTATGCCGATCTGGAGCCGCTGGGCTGGTATCTGGAAGATTACAATATATTACAAGGCACACGCGAAGAGACTTTCACCGCTGCCGCCCGCCGCCATCTCAAGCGTTCGGGCATTCCAGTCGAGAGCAGTAAGGGTGAATGGGGCTTGGGTCAACACGAACTGAATATCCGCTACGCCGATCTGCTGACAATGGCCGACCGCCACACAGTCATGAAACAGTGCTTGAAAGAGATCGCCGATGGTCAGGGCTGCAGTGTAACCTTCATGGCAAAGCCGCACAGTGGTCAAGCCGGCTCGAGTTGTCATATTCATCTCAGCCTTTTCCGCGGCGATGTGAATGCCTTTGACGGCGATATCAAACTGGGACCGGTAAGCGGCTCGAATGTGTTTCGCTGGTTTTTGGGTGGCTGGATGGCGCACCTGCCAGAACTGATGGTTTGCTACGCGCCGACCGTCAATTCTTACAAACGTTTTGAAGATGGTTCCTGGGCGCCGACGCGCATCGCATGGAGCTACGACAATCGAACTGCCGGCTTCCGTGTTGTCGGTGGCGGCAACAGCTTACGCATCGAGTGCCGCGTACCGGGCGCCGACTGCAATCCCTATCTGGCCTATGCGGCGGCGCTGGCATCGGGGCTGGATGGCATCCGCAACAAGATCGAACCGCCGGACATTTTCGAGGGCGACATTTACGCCGCGCGTCATCTGCGGCGCGTGCCCTACACGCTGGAGCAGGCGGTCGATGCCTTCGAGAGCAGTGACTTTGCGCGCGCTGCCTTTGGCGTCGATGTGGTGGAGCACTACACACATTTCTTCCGCAGCGAAAACGAGAGCTTCCGCAGCGCGGTCACCGACTGGGAGCGAAAGCGCTATTTCGAGCGAATCTGATTCGATCGTTTCAGCGGCGGCATCGTAATCTCACAGCACGACGCTGAGGCTTTGAACTAATCGTGCATGCGTAGGGGCGACCCATTGGGTCGCCCGCAATAACGATATCCAACTGAATGCTAAGGACAGGTACGGTACTAACCATGCGATTGAAAGACAAAGTGGCACTGATCACCGGCGCCGGCAGCGGCATCGGCTACCGAACGGCGCAGCTCTTCGCCAGCGAGGGGGCGGCGGTCGTCGCCGTCGACATCAACGATGAGGGTGGCGCGGGCTGCGTCGCTGAAATCGTCGAAAACGGCGGTGCCGCCACCTATGTGCACGCTGATGTCTCGGTCGCGGCCGACTGCCAGAAAATGATCGCCGCCGCCGAATCAAGCTACGGCAAGCTGGATATCCTCTTCAACAACGCCGGCATCAGCCACGCCGACGACGATGACGCCGTCAATACATCGGAAGCCGTCTGGGACTTGACTATGCAAGTCAATGTGAAAGGCGTCTTTCTCGGCTGCAAATATGGCATCCCGGCGCTGCAGCGGAACGGCGGTGGCAGCATCATCAACACGGCATCCTTCGTCGCCGTCCTCGGCGCAGCCACGCCACAGCTGGCATATACCGCGAGCAAAGGCGCCGTCCTGGCCATGTCGCGCGAACTGGCGACGATTCACGCGCGCGAGAATATCCGCGTCAACGCCCTCTGCCCGGGACCTCTGCGCACTGAACTGCTGATGAAATACCTGAACACCGAAGAAAAGCAACAGCGCAGGCTGGTGCACATACCCATGGGGCGCTTCGGTGAGGCGGAAGAAATCGCCAAAGCGGCGCTCTACCTGGCGTCGGACGACTCCTCCTTTGTGACGGGCAGCACTTTCCTCGTTGACGGTGGCATCACCGCCGCCTATGTGACGCCGGAATAGTCGCCGCAGCCGAAGCATTCACCGGCGCCGCCACCTGGCGCCTGTGTCATTTGGCTGACAAGGTCGCAGCCATCTCGTATAATGTCTTGCAATTGGCGCTTCACGGCATTGAATTCGGCTGATTAGGAGACTTCGCATGTTACATGGTCTGATGATGGATTATCCGTTGACGCTGGACACCATTGTCGAACATGCCAAGCGCATGACACCGCAGAAGACGATCAGAACCAAACTGCCGGACGGGAGCTGGCACGAATACAGCTACGCCGACTTTTACCGACGAGTGAAAAAGCTGGGCAATGTGCTGGAAGCGCTGGGCGTCAACAACGGCGATCGCGTCGGCACCTTCGCCTGGAACAACTACCAGCACCTGGAGTTTTATTTTGGCATTCCCTGCGCCGGCGCGGTCTGCCACACGCTGAACATCCGCCTGTCACCCGAACAACTTAAATTCATCATCGACCATGCCGAAGACAAGGTCATATTTGTGGACGGCACACTGCTGCCACTGATCGAACCGATTGCCGATCAACTGGAGTCGGTGGAGCATTTTGTCGTGTTCAACTTCGACCGAAATCGCGAATGCAACCTGCCCAAGGTATCACATTACGAAGACCTGATGGCGGCGGCCAGCGCTGACTACACATGGCGCTGCCATGACGAGAACATGGCGATGGGCTTGTGCTATACCAGCGGCACAACGGGCATGCCCAAAGGCGTCTTATACAGCCATCGATCCATGATGCTGCATACCCTGGGCGTCTTGCAGGCGGCGGCGCTTGGTCCGACCGAAGCCGATGTCGTGCTGCCGGTCGTGCCCCAATTCCACGCCATGGCCTGGGGTCTGCCCTACGCCTGCGCCTGGGTGGGCGCGACCATCGTCATGCCGGGTCCACACTTGCAGCCGGCGCCGCTGGCGGAGATGATTGCGAGCGAACGCGTTACAATCGCCGCCGGCGTGCCGACGATCTGGAATGGACTCTATCACGAGCTGCGCCAAAACCCGCGCGATGTCTCCTGCATCACACAGCTTGTCGTTGGTGGCTCCGCCATGCCGCGCGGCTTGATCGAGGCATACGAGCGGGACTTCGGCGTCAATGTGGTGCATGCCTGGGGCATGACCGAGATGTCGCCCATCGGCAGCGTCTCCAAGCTGCAGACGCAGCATCGCGGACTGGACGCCGCCGGCCGCTGGGATATCAAGGCCAAACAAGGTTACTTCGTGCCCGGCGTCGATGCGCGCATCGTCGACAGCGAGGGGCGCGAACTGCCCTGGGACGGTGACACCATGGGCGAATTGCAGGTGCGCGGCTATTGGGTTGTCGGGCAGTACTTCAAGATTGACCACGACAGCGAACACTTCACCGATGATGGCTGGTTCCGCACCGGCGATGTCGTCACCATCGATGCCAACGGCTTTATGACCATCACCGACCGCACCAAAGACCTGGTGAAGAGCGGTGGTGAATGGATCTCGTCGGTCGACCTGGAGAATACGCTGATCTCGCACCCGGATGTGCTGGAAGCGGCGGTGATCGCCGTGCCCGACAAACGCTGGGGGGAGCGTCCGCTGGCGGTGCTCGTCCCGCTGGAAGGCGCCTGTGATCCGGCGGCGCTCAACCGGTACCTGCTGGGGCATTTCCCCAAGTACTGGCTGCCCGATCGCTATGTCGTCGTCGCAGAAATACCCAAGACCGGCGTCGGCAAAATGGACAAGAAGGTCCTGCGGCAGATGCACGCCGCCGGAGAATTGACTTAAAGAAAGGACTTTTCATGAAAGTCACCGGCATCCGCTCGATCCTCTTCGAGCATCAGATGGCGCGCCCAATTGGCGATGCCAACAATCCGCGCGGACGCGATCAGTATGCGGCGCTGGCGGTCTTCCTCGATACCGACGCCGGCCTGACCGGCGTGGCGCTGGGCAATCCATCGGCGGCGAGTGATATCCACGCGCTGGCGGAGAACCTGCTCGTTGGGCGGGATCCGCGCGGCGTGGTCGGGCTTTGGCAGCGCATGGCGGATTTCGCCTTCAAAGGCGGTAATCGCGGCGCCATCACCGATGTCATCGGGACCCTGGATGTGGCGCTGTGGGATCTGAAAGCCAAGGCGAACGACGAACCACTCTGGAAGACGCTCGGCGCTTCCAGCCGCAACGTCAAAGCCTATGCCAGCGGCATCGACCTTTGCCTCAACGATGAAAAGATCCGCGCCTTTTACGAAAGCCAGGCGGCGCGCGGCATCTGCATCGGCAAGCTCAAGGTTGGCCTGGATCGAGAAGGCGATCTGCGGCGCATCGACATCATGCGCGAGGCGCTGGCGACATCGGGGCGCGACCCGATTCTGCTGATCGATTCCAACGAGTACTGGTCGCCGAAGCAGGCGATCCAGCACATTCGCTATTTCGAGCGCCACCACGAGATTTTTTGGGCGGAAGAGCCGGCGCGCCGCTGGGATTACACTGGCTTGCGCCAGGTCTCGCAGTCGGTGAACGCGGCGGTCGCCACCGGTGAAAACCTGGATGACGCCGCTGACTTCCGTGCGCTGATCGCCTATCAAGCCGCCGATGTTCTGCAGATCGGCGTCGGCACTGGCGGCATCACCGGCGCGCTGCGCGTGGCGCAGATGGCGGACGGCTTCGATCTGCCCGTCTCGGTGATGAATTGTCCGGGCAATTTCATGGCGCATTTCGCCGCTGTGCTGCCCAACCACATTTGGATGGAAGTGGTCGATGCCGGGCAAGACCGGATGTTCCATCACGATAGCCGTGTCGAGGATGGCTATATCATCCTGGGCGATCGGCCGGGCAACGGGATTCAGTTTGATATGGAGAAACTGGAGCAGCACGGCGTGACGGCGCGTTCGGCTTCGGCGGCGCCCAGTCCCTGGGGCAGGCGGCGTGGCGCGGGTTTGCATATTGTCGCTGACGGTGAGCCGGAAGAAGTGGGGCAGGAGTAGGACGACGTCCCAAGACAAGTAGGATTTGTCATGAAAGAAAAGAGAAAACGGGCACCACGCGCGAGCGGACAAGGATGCATGCGATTGTTGAGAATCACGTGTGTTGCTTTGCTGGTTGCGTATTTGACCGTGTTTTTCCTGTACAATCTCTTTTATTTGTCCTCCGTTCAGAGGTCGACCTACCAGTTACTAAGGCACGTTAACTTTGCTGTCCCGGTGGCGAAGTCGTCTGAGCTAATCGCATTCACCTGTGACAACGGCGTTTACACGATACAACCGGACGGCACTAATCTGCGGCGAATCCAAGCTGGTTTGCTTCTCGTTCGTGGTGCAAGAATTGCATGGTCACCGGACGGCGAATGGTTGGCTATGCCATTGCATGATCAGCTTGCCAAGTGGCGCGGTCCGGAAGTGTTTACCGTCCACTTTGACGGATCTATAACGAATCGATTGACATTTAACATTGAGGAAGAGTCATTCATCCAATGGTCGCTTGACGGAACAGCAGTTCTATATGTGCGTGAGCACAAATGGATTCATCGGGTATCTCCCGACGGAAACGAGGAGTATTCGCAATTGGACACGCGTACTGAGCTAGACTCCAGCTTTTACCCAACTAGTTCTCAGCGCATATCGCCCGATGGCAAATGGCTTGTGACTGTACGATTACGTAGACTATCCGTGAGAGTTTCCACTTTGATCTTTTACGCGCTTGATGGTTCAGGACAAAAGTGGGAGCGCGTTGTGCCGGGTGTCGTGCACAATATCCAATGGGCTGCGGATAGTGAACGAATCACGTTCGAAGCTTCTGACGAGCAGCACATTTTCAATATAAAAACAAGAACCAACGAGCACGTGCTTGACCTGAAAGCGTACTTTGCTGCTTGGTCGCCATCGGGCCGATGGATAGCCCTGTCAGTCCGCGATGCGGAATGGCAGTGGAATGTTGAAAGCCTATCAGTACTGGATACTGAAACCGGTGAGGTACAGCGGCTTACGGGTGACATCGGCAAGTCTCGATTCTCATGGTCGCCTGATGGTGAATGGATCGCTTTCACCGAGGTTCGCCGCAATGGTCCAAATCAACTTGTTATCATCAGTCGGGACGGTAATAGAAAGAGACAAGTCACTAATCTTGGCTGCGACGTTGGCCACATCAGTTGGTCGCCGCGGTAATCCAGCGCCGCATATCAACCAGGCTATCCATGTGGTAAAACATGGTTAACAATCCGCACACGAAATGAGGCTGGAAAGTGCCAATCAAAACAGGCGGCGAAGCCATCGTCGAGAGCCTGATCGCGCACGGCGTAGACACACTATTCGGACTCCCCGGCGTCCAGAACGACTGGCTATACAACGCCCTCTTCGACAACCGCGACAGCATCCGCGTCATCCACACCCGCCACGAAGAAGGCGCCGCTTACATGGCTTTCGGCGCGGCCGCGGCGACTGGGCAGCCGGCTGTTTTCAGCGTCGTGCCCGGTCCCGGCTTGCTCAACGCCGGCGCCGCCCTGGCGAGCGCCTACGCGGTCAACGCCAAGGTCTTTTGCCTGGCCGGCCAGATCCACAGTTCGCGCATCGGTAAAGGCATGGGCGATCTGCACGAGATTCCCCACCAGTCGGAGGTCCTGCGCGGGCTGACAAAATGGAGCGAGCTGGTGCTGCATCCGGCTGATGCCGGGCGCAAAGTGGCGCAGGCTTTCTTCGTGACGAACTCGGGGCGGCCGCGGCCGGTCGCGCTGGAGATCCCGCCCGATGTGCTGAAGCTGCAAACGGAAGTACCCGCCGCGCCCGCGCCCCTGCAGCCGGTTGCGCCAGCGGTGGATGCCGGCGTGATCGAAGTGGCCGGAGGGATTCTGGGCCAGGCTGAGCGCCCGATGATATTCGTCGGCAGCGGCGCCTTGGGCGTCAGCGCCGAAGTCACGCAGTTGGCGGAGATGCTGCAAGCGCCGGTGATGGCGTATCGCACGGGCAACGGCGTGCTCGACAGCCGCAATCCGCTGAGCCTGAAATCACCCGAAGCGCATACCTACTACCGAACGACCGATGCCGTCATCGCCATTGGAAGCAATATGCGCCTGCCCTTGCAGCGCTGGGGCTCGGACGAGAATATGAAGGTGATTCGCCTCGATGTCGACCGCGCGGCGATTGACTGTATCCAGTCGCCTGATCTGGCGATTGTGGCGCGGGCGGAAGACGCCCTGCCGCCACTGCTGGATGCGGTTGCGCGGCACAATCGCGCGCGCGAATCCCGCACTGAGCAGATGCTGGAGCTGCGGGCGGAGGCGGCGAAGCAGATGGCCTTCCTGGAGCCGCAGAATACTTATTCGCGCATACTGCGCGAGGAGCTGGGCGAAGACGGCATCGCGGTCATGGGCATGACCCAGGTGGCCTACGCGGCGCGTATCAACTTCCCGGTCTACAAGCCGCGCACCAGCATCAGCAGCGGTTACCAGGGCACGCTCGGTTACGCCTTCCCCACGGGCTTGGGCGTGAAGGTCGCCCGGCCGGATGTGCCGGTAATTTCGATTTCCGGCGACGGCGGCTTCATGTATTGCGCCGGTGAGCTGGCCGCCGCTGTGCAGCACCGCATTCCGCTGGTGGCGCTTGTCTTCAACAACGACGCCTACGGCAATGTGCGCATGATGCAGATCCGCGATTACGATGAGCGTGTCATCGCCAGCGACTTGGTGAATCCCGACTTCGTCAAGCTGGGCGAGGCCTTTGGCGCCAATGCCTTCCGCGCGGACACCGAGAAGCAGCTGCGCGAGGCGATGCGTTACGGTTTCAAGAGCGATTTGCCCACCATCATTGATGTGCCTATGGGCGATACACCCAGCTTCGACAGCATCCGTGACCAGGGGCGCATCCGCCCGCCGCGCCAAAGCTGATTCGCGCCATGTCGCCTCTCGTCATTGCAGCGGATTCGGCGCTGCATGCGACTTTCGCTGAGACAATCGCATCCGCCGACCACGTCTTCTTCGCCGGCTTGCCTGGCGTGGGCAAAAGCCTGCTGCTGGGACAAATGGCGCTGATGGCGCAAGATGCCGGGCGCCGGGTTCACCTTCTGCAATGGGATGTTGCGCGCCAACCCTTCGAGACCGGCGCGTACCCGCTCAAAGACGGTGTCACGCACCCAATGGTGATCCGCGCGACTGGCGCCTGGCTGCGTGGCGCGCTCTTGGAATGGGAGTCAACGACGCGCGGATCGGACGCCATGCTGATCGGCGAGGCGCCTTTGATCGGTGGCCGTCTGATGGAGATCGCCCGACCCGCCGCCGACCCTGCCGAAGCGCTGTTGCGAGATACGCGTACGCAGTTCCTCATCCCGACGCCATCCAAAGCCGTACGCGCCTTGATCGAGTCGAGACGCGAGCGATCCATTGCGACGCCGCAGCACGAAAACGAAGCGCATGATGCGCCGCCCAAGGTGCTGAGGGCGTCTTGGCAAAATGTCTATCGCGTTGCTGTTCGTCTCGGATTGGCGGAGGCGGTTCCGGGTGATGTCGCCTATTCGCCGCAGATCTACGCCGCGGTTTATCGCCATCTGCTGCAGCATCGACATGCCCGCGTATTGCCGGTCGACCGCGCCTTGCAGCCATCAGCCTCGGTCTACGACTATACCGAGCGCTTGCCCAATCTGCAGGCGACGCCATCTGAAGCAGAATTGATCATCGCCCGTTTGGAAGCTGAGCATTCTCTCGACGAAATCGCTGCGGCGGCGGGACACTGGTACGAACTGTAGACCCTGCGCTGGCTCAGGCGCGCTCGTCCGGAATCACGGCGAAGACATCGATTTCAAAATCGGCATAGGGCTTGCCCAACGCCTTGACCACCACGCCGGTCGAGCAGGGATATACCTCGGGCATGTGACGAGCGAGCACCGGATACACCAGGTCGCGATAGGCGGCGTCCGTGATGTAAGTCGTGATCTTGCAGATATCCTCCATGCGGGCCCCGGCCGCTTCCAGGATGATCTTGACGTTTTTCATCGCGTTATCGGCTTGCGCCGCCGGGTCGCCCTCGCCGACAAACGACTGGTTGTCCATCGTCAAACCGGTTTGCCCTTCGACGAAGACCATGTTGCCCGCGCGTACCGCTTTGCAGGTCCGGTAGTCGATATCCGGGAAGATATCACCGTCTTTGCTGCTCTTGGTGAGGATCCGTTGATGCGCCATGGCCCGCTCCTGTCTCATTTCGCCACTTGTCGCTCGTTCGACTGTAACATGCGCGCAGGCTTAAGTGCTAACGCAGGGCCGCGCCGCAGTAGGCAGTATCAGTTAGAATGAGGCCTGTGCTTATTTCGCGGTCAGGACGGAAATATGAGTTGGAGAAAGCGTTACGCCATCGTCGGTACGGGATCGCGCGCCGGCATGTTCGTCGAGGCGCTAACCAAGTCGTTTGTCGAATACGCTGATCTGGTCGGTTTGTGTGACCTGAGCCATACCCGCATGAACTGGTATAACCGGCAATTGCAAGACGCCGGTCATCGACCCGTGCCGACATTTCACGCTGACGACTTTGACCTTATGATCCGGGAAACCCAGCCGGACACTGTGATCGTCACCACGATTGATGCCTGGCATCACCACTATATTGTGCGGGCGATGGACCTCGGCTGTGATGTGATCAGCGAAAAGCCGCTGACCACGACGCTCGACCGGCTGCGCGCCATCTACGACGCAATTGAGCGCACGGGCAAGTCCCTGCGCGTCACCTTCAACTATCGCTATGCGCCTGCCTATTCGCGCTTTCGTGAGCTGATCGCGGAGGGTACGGTCGGGCGTCCGCTGGCGGTCGATTTCGCCTGGGTGCTGGATACCAGTCACGGCGCCGATTATTTCCGCCGCTGGCACCGCGAAAAGGAGAACAGCGGCGGCCTGCTGGTGCATAAAGCGACGCACCACTTTGACCTGGTCAACTGGTGGATCGACTCGGTTCCCCAGCAGGTCTTCGCCATGGGCGACCTGCTTTTCTATGGCAAAGAGAATGCGGCCGCCCGCGGTCAACGTTTTGCCTACAGCCGTTACACCGGAAACGACGCGGCGGCGGACGATCCCTTCGCGATCTTCCTCGATCAAAAAGCGGCCTATCAGGGCCTCTATCTCGATGCCGAGGCGGAGACAGGCTACATCCGCGACCGCAATGTTTTCGGCGAGCCCATCACGGCCGAAGACACGATGAACGTCACCGCGCGTTACGCCAACGGTGTTCTGCTCTCCTACTGCTTGATCGCTTACGCGCCCTGGGAAGGACTGCGCGTCGCCGTAACCGGTACGCGCGGGCGGGTCGAGATGGACATCTCCGAATCCGTAACGCATCTGCGGTCGGACAGCGCATCGGCTTCAGCCAGCAAAGGCGCCTTCAAGAAAACCGAGATCCGCGCCTTTCCCATGTTCGGCGAGAGCTACCTGGTCGATGTGCCGGTCGCTGAGGGCGGACATGGCGGCGCCGACCCGGTCATGCTAAAGCAGATTTTCTCGCCGAATCCGGCGGCCGATCCGCTGCGCAGAGCGGCATCTCATGTTGATGGCGCGGCGTCAATCCTGGTCGGCATCGCCGCCAATATGTCGATCGAAAGCGGCCAGTTGATCAATGTGGATGAATTGTTCAATTTGTCGAGGCGTTGAGTTTGTGATGTAATTTGCGGGCGACACAAGCGTCGCCCCTGCGTGTGGAATCCGTGATTAACGATAACGCGAATCTGCGCCTATACCCCACATATCGGGTTCAGGTCCAAGTTTCTCCTTGAGATCCGCTGTGGCCTCATCCAGCCGTTTCATCGTCTCGTCGGATAGCGACAGATTACCGGCGATCAAGTTGCTCTCAACTTGCTCGGGATTGCGCGCGCCGGCCAGCACCGATGTCACCGCCGGTTTATGCAGCAGCCAAGCCAGCGCCACATGCACCATTTCCTGATTGATATCGGCGCTGATTTGCCGAATCGCTTCCAAGGCGGCGAAGGTCTCGTCTTCGAAGCCGGCAGTGCCATGGCGGGAATCCTGGCGGTCACCGCGAAAATGCCGCGTCCGCGTGCGCGAGTAGGGCATCTCGTCGGCGCTGCGGTAACGCCCGGTGAGCAGGGCTTGATTGAGCGGGCTGTAGGGTAAAATGTCGATATTGTGCTCGACGCATTGTGGTTGAATGTCGTATTCGACGGCGCGCCAGAGCAGGCTGTAAGGCAGCTGGTTGGCTTCGTAGCGCCCGCAGTTCAGCATGTCCGGCATATCCAGCTTGCCAAAGTTGCTGACGCCGATCACACGGATCTTGCCCGCGTTTTGCAGTTCCAGCAGTGCCGACATCGTGTCGCCGAACGCCACGTCCTGGCAGGGCCAGTGCACTTGATACAAGTCAATGTAATCGGTATCGAGACGCTGAAAGCTGCGCTCGCAGGCGGCGCGTAGATCGGCCGGCGCCAGGTTGCTCTGGCTGACCTTGGTCGCGATGATGGCTTCGCTGCGCCGACCCTTCAACGCGCGACCCAGCATCTCTTCCGAGTAGCCGTTGCCATAGCCTTCGGCCGTATCAATGAAGTTGATGCCGGCATCAAGCGCGGCGTGCACGGTATTGATGGTGTCGCTCTCGTCTTGCTCTCCCCAATAATCCCCGCCGACGATGCCCCAGAAGCCGACGCCGATCGGCGAGACCATCAGTGATGAGTTTCCCAGTTGCCTTAGCTGCATTTCCTCTTGTCCTTTCCAGGTTAGTTGGCGCTCAACTCGTCTTCGGCGCGTTCGATCAGAGCGCGCATATAAGCGATGGCATAAGCCGTGCCGGCGCCGAGATGATAATCCCCCAGGAATTCAGGTGTGTGGTCGAGGATTATCGTACCGTCATATTCGTTAGCGACCAATACCTTCATCGCTTGGTACATGTCGAAATAACCATTGTCAAGAAAGGTCTCAGTGAAAACGGGCTGCGGCGCGCTGACATTGCGGAAATGCACAATGAAGACGCGTTTCTCAGTCACATAATCTGCGATCGAGCCCAGCATATCGCCGAAGGATTCTCCGCCTTCTAACCAGCAGCCGGTGCAAAACTCCATGCCTAGATTTGGACTGGCGGCGATTTTGTAGGCGCGGTCATAGCGCTCGCGACTGTTGATCAGGCAGGGAATGCCACCAAGCGCGTCGGTCGGCGGATCGTTCGGGTGCAAGGACAGTCTCACGCCTGTTTCCTCGGCGACGGGGATGATGGCGCGCATGAAATATTCGAAATTCTCCCAAAGTTCATCAAGGCTGTAAGCGCGCCCATGCGTGAAGGGAAGCGATTTGAGCGCGGTGAGATCGACATGGCGCGCTTTGGCATAACGACTCTCGAGCGGCGCCGAACTCCAGACTTGATCAGGCTCCCAGGTGAAGGTGGTCGTATAGATGCCGGCGCGGCTGAGGTCATGCAGCATATTGGCGAAGCGCTCGATATCTTCATCGCGGCCGGGCTCCCCGAGGTGTATGCGCGGGGACTTGCCAAGATTCAGATTGCCAACATTGTAAAGCGACAGACCGGCCTTGGACACTTTCTCGACCAACGCCGACAAGTAACTGAGGTTGGTCAATTCATCCGGCAGCCAGGTATAGCAGTGTGCCAAGCCGAGCTGTCGCAAGAAGAGCAATTCGTCATCGCTCGGCCGCGGGTTGATCCAAGCCGAAAGTTTGATTTGGGAATGGACACGGATATTAGGGCGCCCTGGACGCTGCATGATGACGTACGCCTGTCCTAACTGTGAATGGTTCCGCGATTCTAAGCGGCGGAATTCAAGACGTGAAGCGTCAAATGCTTGGGCTTTGTCGCTTGCAGAAATCAGCCGCGCTTCTGCAAATGATGTCACGGACGCGGTGGACAGCGGAAAGATCTTAGCTTGTTTCCCCGCTGGACTTGCGCTACACTGCGGCGGCGTGTTTCGTGATTTGTTGTCCGCAGATCGCGATTCGCCAGCCTATGTATCCCGAAATTACAGGAGAAACACTATGTTTTCTGTATCACGTCGCAGGCTTGTTCTGCTTCTTACCGTCGTCTGCTTGCTGCTGGGCATGTTTGCCTCGGTCAGCACTGCGCAGATGTCCGAAGTTTCGCGCGACAAAACGCTGGTCATCGAGAACATCAGCATTCGCAATACTACGCCCGACAATTTCAATCCGCTGGCGCGTGGCGTCCTGAGGCATGCCGGTTTGCAGCAGGTCGGCTACGAGTCCTTGTTCTATTACAATTATGAGACGGGCGAGCTGGTGCCCTGGTTGGCGGAGAGCGCCAATTACAACGATGACTTCACCGAGCTAACGATCAACCTGCGTGATGGCGTCACCTGGAGCGATGGCGAAGTATTCGACGCCAGCGATGTCGTCTTCACTCTCAACTTGCTGATCGAGCACTCGCCGGAATTGAATTATTCCAACGACCATGCTGCCTTCGTCGCCGCTGTGGAACAGGTGGACGATCTGACGGTCAAGATCACGCTGAACGGTCCCAGCCCGCGCTACCTGCTCAACGTCTTTGGCGTGCGCATTTACGGCGCTACCTACATCGTACCCGAGCACATTTTCTCCATGGTCGACGATCCTGCTACCTTCCCCAATTTCGACCTTGAAATGGGCTATCCGGTGGCCACCGGTCCCTATCGCCTGGTGATTTCCACCCAGAACGAAACGGTATGGGATAGACGCGATGACTGGTGGGCGTCCGAGATTGGCTTCCAGGACCTGCCTGCGCCGGAGCGCGTGGTCTTCCTGTCGGCCGGTAGCGAAGAGCGCCGCGCCGCCATGGCGATCAACAACGAGTTGGACACCATGTGGCTGATGGGCCGCAGCACCTTTGAAACGGTCGTCGCCCAGAATCCCGCTGTGACCGGCTGGTATGCCGAGCCGCCCTATGCTTATCTCGATCCTTGCCCGCGCTACCTGGTTGTCAATAACGCTGTTGCGCCCTTCGACAATCGGGATGTGCGCTGGGCGATCAGCCACGCCATCAACCGCGACGCTCTGGTCGATATCGCCTGGGAAGGCTTGACCGCTGTCAACGAATGGCTGATGCCGGGTTACGCGCCGCTGCGCGTTTACATGGATGCCAATGCCGACCTGTTTGAGACGTACCCCACGCTGGAACAGAACCTCGACAAGGTCGACGCGCTCATGACCGGCGCTGGCTTCAGCAAAGACGGTGATGGGCTCTGGGTCGATGGCGACGGCAACCGCGTCGTCATGGATGTGGTTATCCGTCAGGGTGAAGTCTTCCAGGTCAAGATGGCGCCGGTCATCGCCGAATTGCTGCAGCGCGCCGGTTTCGATGCCAGCTTCAAATTGCAGGACGTCGGCGCCTTCGGCGAGACGCTGCGCAATGGCCTCGCCAGCGCCTGGATTGATGTGTCCTGCGGCAGCGTGCGCGATCCCTATGGCACCCTGGACTATTTCCACGGCCGTCACGCCAAGCCAATCGGCGAGACCGCGACCGGCTCCCGCACCCGTTACGCCAACGCAGATTTTGATGTGATTGTGGACGAGATGGCCGTGACCGGTCCGGATGATCCCAAGATGCATGAGCTCTTCCGTTCGGCTATGGAAATCTGGCTGGCCGATCTGCCGGCAATGCCGCTGACGGAAGCGTCGCTGCTGACCCCGTTCAATAACCACTATTGGACCAACTGGCCGACTGAAGACAACAATTACGTCCATCCCGGTTTCTGGTGGATGACAGCGCTGCTGATGATCACCGAAATCGAACCTGCGCAATAAGTTGATTTCCTTGAATGTGCCCGGAGCCCCTGTGCTTCGGGCACATTCTTTTGCCTCGATATTGAATCGCTGCTTGTGGAGAGTGTGGAGCGCGGGTTTCCGCGCCGCTCAGGGCTGGCGGCTACTATTAAGTGGAGGTGCTGGCTGTGAAATATGCCTATTTCGTCCGCCGGCTAATAATGTTCTTCATCGTGATCACCCTGGCCGCGACCTTGAATTTCATCATTCCACGGCTAGCGCCGGGGGATCCGATCGCTTCCGTATTGGAAGAGTTGCGCGCGCGGGGGGCATCGACCACCGGTGAGGACAAAATCGTGGCCGCCTATCGCGAGCGATTTGGCCTGGACCTGCCGCTGCACGAACAGTACTTACGCTATTTGTATAATACTTTGCGCTTTGATTTGGGTTATTCCATCAGTTATTACCCACAGAAAGTTGAGAGCGCCCTGTTCAATGCGCTCCCCTGGACGATCGGCTTGTTGACGGTGGCGACCGTGATTGCCTTCGTACTCGGGTCTTGTTTCGGCGCCATCATGGCTTGGCCGCGCGCGCCAGGTCTCTCGCAACGATTTCTGCCGATTCTGATGCTCTTATCTGCTGTGCCCTATTATCTTTTGGCGCTGATACTGCTTTATTTGCTCGCGTTTGTCGCCAAGGTCTTACCCTTGGGCGGCGCCTACACATCCGGTACTGTTCCGCAATTGAGTCTGCGCTTTCTCCTGGATGTCATCCGACACGGTATTCTGCCCGCGCTATCGATCATATTGGCTGGATTGGGCTTTTGGGCGTTGGGTATGCGCGGCACGATGGTGACGGTGCTCGGTGAAGATTACCTGACGCTCGCGGAAGCGAAGGGTCTGCCGGACAGGCGTATCTTTTTCGCCTATGCGATGCGCAATGCCATGCTGCCGCAAGTGACTTCGCTTGCGATCGCCCTGGGTTCGGTGGCGTCGGGATCGGTCTTGGTTGAGGTGATCTTTGGTTATCCCGGCGTAGGCTGGCTGCTGTACAACGCGCTGCGCAGTTCGGATTATTACCTGATACAGGGCGTGGCGTTTTTCTTGATTCTGACGGTGGCCATTTCTGTGCTGGTGGTTGATTTGATCTATCCGCTGCTCGACCCGCGCATTGAACGCTAGAACTCGGCAAGAAGAGAGTTAACGATGGCCGAAATCATGCTCCGTCGCTTGCAGGCCGGCATCCAATACATATGGCGCACGCCGAAACTAATGTTGGGTCTCGCCATGCTCTTGTCGCTATTGCTGCTTGGCGTGGTCGGGCCACTGTTTGTCGATGTCGAAAAGGCCAGGCCGATCAGCGTACCGACCAATCAACCGCCATCGGCCGAGTACCCGCTGGGCACTGACAGCGGCGGCCGTGAAGTCCTGGCAGTTATCATAGTCGGTACGCCGCAAACTTTGAGGATGGGTCTGCTTGCCGGCGTCGTTGGTGTTCTCCTGGGCACCAGCCTCGGCTTGATCGCCGGTTACTATGGCGGCAAAGTCGATATGATCATCAGCACAGCGACCGATACGATGCTAACTATTCCACCCTTGGCGATCTTGCTGGTGGTGGCTGCTTCCGTTCGTACGATGAGCGTCGAGAATATGGCGATTATCATCGCGCTGCTCTCGTGGATGTTTCCCGCCAGGACTATTCGGGCGCAGGTGCTTTCCTTGCGCGAACAGCCCTACGTGCACATGGCGCGACTGGCCGGGCTTAGCGATTTGCGCATCATCTTTGAAGAAATCATGCCTAATATACTGCCGCTGGCGGCCGCCAGTTTTGTCGGCGCGACATCGGGCGCGATTCTCGCCGGAATCGGGCTGGAGGTATTGGGCTTGGGACCGCAGCGCACGCCGACGCTCGGCATGACCATATACTGGGCGCAGCTGTATTCGGCGCTGATACGCGGCTTGTGGTGGTGGTGGCTGCCGCCGATCTTTGTCCTGATCGTCTTGTTCGTCGGGCTTTTCCTGACGAGCGCGGCGCTGGATGAATTTGTTAATCCTCGCCTGAGGAAAACCGGATGAATCAAGATATCGCCCTGCAGGTCAACAACCTGCGCGTCTCCTACATGACTGGCGATCAAGAAGTCAAAGCGGTTGACGATGTCACGTTTTCGCTCTACCCGGGCGAACGGCTTGGCATCGTCGGTGAATCCGGCTCCGGCAAGACCACGCTCGCACTGGCATTGATGAGGCTGCACAAGCCCCCGGCTTACATCATGGGTGGTGAAGCGGTATTGGATGGCCGCGATATCCTGACGCTCGATCGTGAAGAAATGCGACAAACGCGTTGGAGCAAACTGTCATTGATTCCGCAAGGATCGATGAATTCGCTCAATCCCGTGGTCAAGATCAAACACCAGATGGCGGATGCTGTCGAAGCGCATGAGCGTGGTCTGACGAAGGCAGAGATCGCCAAGCACATCGATCACCTCTTGGGTCGCGTCGGCTTGCCCGGCAGCGTGGCCGAGATGTATCCGCATGAATTGAGCGGTGGCATGAAGCAGCGCGTTTGCATCGCGCTCGCAATTATCCTGGAGCCGTCGGTTATCATCGCCGACGAACCGACCAGCGCGCTGGATGTCGTTGTGCAGCGCGTGGTCATGCAGACACTCAATGACGTGCAGGCGCAGCTCAACGCCGCCATGATCATCATTGGGCACGATATGGGGCTGATGGCGCAGTCGGCCGATCGGCTGGCGGTCATGTACGCAGGCAAGATGGTCGAGGTCGCGCCGATCTCACCATTCTTCCACGACCCGCAGCATCCCTACAGCAAACTCTTGATCAGTTCCCTGCCGTCGCCGGAAGAAAAGCGCGAATTGGCGGGCATACCCGGCAGCCAACCCTCGCTGCTCGAGCTGCCCACCGGCTGCGCCTTTCATCCGCGCTGCCCGGTTGCCGTTGACCGCTGCCGGCAAGAGATTCCCGATTTGCGGCAAATCAGCAGTGAACGACGCGCCGCCTGTCATTTGGTGGAAGCGGAAGTGTTATGAGCGTGGACTCCTTACTCCACTTTGATAATGTCACCATGGCTTTCGGCGGCAACCGGCGAAACCCGGATGGCGTGGTCGCGCTGGAGGGCCTAGACCTTGAGATCCGCGCCGATGAGCCATTGATCGTCGCCATTGCCGGCGAGAGCGGAAGCGGCAAGACGACGCTGGCGCGGCTCGGATTGGGCATGGTCAAGCCGACCGGCGGACGCGTCATCTACAAGGGCCAAGACCTCTGGTCGATGTCGAATGCCCAGCGGCGTGATTACCGCCGGGAAGTGCAAGCGATCTTCCAGGATCCCTTCGCCGTCTACAATCCCTTTTACACTATCGACCGTCTCTTGAAGACGCCGATACGGACTTTCAAACTGGCGAAGAATCGGGCGCATGCGCAAGAACTGATGGAAGACGTGCTGGAGAAGGTCGGTTTACGCGCGGGCGAAGTACTCGGCCGCTATCCGCATCAGCTTAGCGGTGGGCAGCGCCAGCGCATCGTGGTCGCGCGCAGTCTACTGCTGCAGCCGAAACTCATCGTCGCCGATGAACCGGTCTCGATGATCGACGCCTCCCTGCGCGCCAATATTCTGACCCAGCTGAAACAGCTGCGCGACGAGTTTGGCATTTCGCTGCTTTATATCACGCATGATCTGGCGACAGCCCATCAGATCAGCGACAAGATCTTGATTCTCTATCGTGGTCGCGTGGTCGAAGTCGGCGACGCCAGCACGGTCATCCGGCATCCTCAGCATCCCTATACGCAGCTCCTGGTCAGCTCGATTCCGCGCCCTGATCCTGAGAAGACCTGGGAGGGCCGGGTGGAGATTCCGCTGGAGGAGTTGACGCCGGGCGCCGACCGCGCTGGCTGCCTCTTCCGCCATCGCTGCCCGCACGCCATGCCCGAATGCGAGACCACGCCCGAGGATTACCTGGGCGGCTACGGACAGTCAGTCGCCTGTTACCTCTATCGCGAAAACGGCGCGGCTGTGAAAGCCTAGCGCTAGCATTTCGCTGCAATCTCATTTCCTGCGCAATCCCTTTTCCTGCGATTGTAATTCGAGACCCGCCTTTCGCCGTGGCGGACTAAGCGCCTTGCGGTACAATGAGCGCCGTTTATCCGCCGCGATGAGAAGCGCCTATGGTTAACCGCTACTTTTCGTCTGATCCGGCACAGAACCGCGCCGCTGTCGCACTCTATGAGACTGTCAAAGATCTGCCGCTGATCTGCCCGCATGGGCATGTCGATCCACGTCTGTTTGCCGACCCTGATTATCAATTCGGCAGCCCGGTCGACTTGCTTATCATCCCCGATCACTACGTCTTCCGCATGTTGTATTCACAAGGCATCTCGCTGGACGAATTAGGCATTCCAACGGTGGCTGGGCTGCAATCGGATAGCGACCACCGACAAATCTGGCGGACGGTCTGCGATAATTGGAATCGTTTCCGCGCGACGCCTACCGGCATCTGGATCCGCGATGAACTCGCCGACGTATTCGGCAGTGTGCTCAAGATCAATCGCGCCAACGCCGACGCCATCTACGATGCGATCGACGAAAAACTCAAGAGCCCCGCTTTTCGACCGCGGGCGCTATATGAACGTTTCAATATTGAAGCGCTGGCGACCACTGACGCGGCGACCGATACGCTGGCACAGCATCAAGCCATCCGCGACTCCGGCTGGGACGGGCGCATCATCCCGACCTTTCGACCCGACGCCGTCGTCAACATCGATGGCGCTGGCTGGCGCGCTAACATTGACCTGCTCAGCGAAGTCGCCGGCATCGACGTCCATGACTACAAAGCGTATATTCAGGCGCTGGAGGACCGACGCGTCTTCTTCAAGTCGATGGGCGCCACCGCCACTGACCATGCCGCCCTGACTGCCTACACCGAATCGCTGACCGCCGCCGAAGCCGATGCGATTTTCCAGCGGGCGCTCAAATGCGAGGCGACTGCGAAAGACGCCGCTCGTTTCACCGGCCACATGCTGGTCGAGATGGCGCGCATGAGCAGCGAAGACGGCCTGGTTATGCAAATGCATATCGGTTCCTGGCGCAATCACAATCCCTCAATCAATACGCGTTACGGGCGCGACATGGGAGCGGATATCCCTATCCGCAGCGAATTCACCAAGAATCTCAAGGCGCTGCTGGACCGATTCGGCAATCACAGCGACCTGACCCTTGTGCTCTTTAATCTCGATGAGACAACCTACAGCCGCGAGCTGGCGCCGCTCGCCGGGCATTATCCGATTTTGCGCCTGGGACCGCCCTGGTGGTTCTTTGATAGCTGGCTGGGCATGACCCGCTTTCTGGATGCGGTCGTGGAGACGGCCGGCATCTACAATCTGGCCGGTTTCAATGACGACACCCGCGCCTATCCCTCCATTCCCACGCGGCATGACGTCTGGCGGCGCGTCTGTGCCGATTGGCTGGCGGGGCAGCTCGTGCGCGGTTTCATCGACGAGGAGGACGCGCGCGAGATGATGCGTGCCCTGGCTTATGACTTGGCGAAACAGACCTACAAACTGGATGGAAAAGTATGACACAGCTTTTGAACCGTGAAGACTTTCCCGATGCAAAGCGCCATCCGGAGCGCATTGTGCAGTTCGGCGGCGGCAATTTTCTGCGCGGCTTCGTCGATTGGGTTGTCGATGTGCTCAACGACGAGACCGACTTCGCCGGTGGCATCGTGATGGTGAAGGCGACTCCCGGCAGCTACGACGAACTCGATCAGCAAGACTGCCTCTTCACGACCTACCTGCACGGCATTCAGGAAGGGCAGTACGTCGAACAGACGCGCTTAATCGGCGCCGTCAATCGTACGATCTATCCCTATGCGGATTTCGCAGGCTATCTGGCGCTGGCGCGACAACCTGAGATTCGCTTCATCTTTTCCAACACGACCGAATCCGGCATCGTATTTTCCGCCGAAGACCGCGCAACGGACGAACCGCCGGCGACCTTCCCGGCCAAGTTGACGCGCTTCCTTTACGAACGCTATCGGCATTTCGCAGGCGCTTCCGATAAAGGCTGCATCATCATCCCCACCGAGCTGATCGTCGACAATGCGACCCGCCTGCGCCAAATCATCCTGGAATACGCCCATCTATGGAGCCTCGACCCGGGCTTTCGTACCTGGATCAACGAGCACAACACCTTCTGCAATACGCTGGTCGACCGCATCATTCCCGGCTTCCCGGCGGCCGATGCCGAACGCATCTTCGCCGGTCTCGGTTATGCAGATCGCTTGCTGGTGGCGGGCGAGATCTATCACAGCTGGATCATCGAGGCGGCGCCGAGCCTGCTGGATGAATTTCCCGTGGAAAAGGCGCGCACGCCGCTCAACGTGAAGATTGTGGCTGATGCCGCGCCTTATCGCACAATTAAGGTGCGCCTGCTGAACGGCGCCCATACTTCGATGGTGCCGCTCGGTTTGCTGCTGGGCATCGAATCGGTGCGCGAGGCGGTCGAACATGACCTGCTCGGTTCCTTCATACAGGACCTGATCAACCGGGAAGTGATCCCATCCGTGTCGGAAGTGCCGCGCGCCGAACTGGAAGACTTCGCTCGCGATGCCTTCGACCGCTTCCGTAATCCCCATATCCATCATCGTCTGCTGACAATCGCGCTCAACAGCGCGTCAAAAGTCAAAGAGCGCATCATCCCGTCTTTGCTCGGCTATCTGGACTTTACGGGCGACTTGCCTCCCCGCCTCGTGATCGCGCTGGCGGCGTTCATCCGCTTGTACCGTGGCGAATGGCGCGGCGAAACCATCGCGCTGAACGATGATCCACAGACGCTGGAATGGTTCCGCCAACAGTGGGCGGAGGCCGACTCGAGCGAAGCGCTGGCGCATGCTGTCTTGAGCAACGAGTCGCTTTGGGATCGGGATCTGAGCGCAGTGCCGCATCTGGTCACGGAGATCAGTGAGTGCTTTCAGGCCATCGAAGCGGGCGACTTGCCGGATTTGCTGCGGAGAGCGAGCGGATGACCGTCGACTTGATCACGGTCGGGCGCGTCTCGATGGACCTTTTCGCCCGCGATATCGGCGCTGAGTTCCACGACATTACCGCCTTCGAGACCGGCGTCGGCGGCAGCCCGGTCAACATCGCCATCGGCACGAGCCGTCTCGGACTGAAGTCGATTGCTTTCACCGCCGTCGGCGATGACGAAGTCGGTCGTTTTGTACGACGTTTCCTCAGCGACGAAGGCGTGATTACCGACTTCATCGCGACAAAACCTGAGCGGCGCACTGGCATGGCGGTGGTCGGCGTGCAGCCGCCCGATCGCTTTCCCTTGCTGTTCTACCGCGAAAATCCGGCCGATATCCACCTCAGTATTGACGAGGCCCAGGCGCTTCCGCTCGATGACGCGAAGGCGCTTTCGCTCTCCGGCACCGCCTTGAGCCGCGGCACTGCGCACGACGTTAGCCTGTTCCTGGCGGAGCAGGGGCGCAGGCACGGGCTTACGACCTTCATTGATCTCGATCTGCGGCCGGATCAGTGGTCGCATCCACTGGCGTTTGGCTTGCACATTCGGCGCATTTTGCCGCTCTGTGATGTCATCATCGGCACGGAAGAAGAATTCTATGCGGCGCTCTCGCCGACGCCGGAGTCGGTGATAGCGGGTGAAAAGGTCACGAATCATGGGGACTTGCATAAATTGCTGCTCGAATTCTGCGGCGAGAGCGAAGCGGTCCTCGTTCTCAAAAGAGGCGATCGCGGCGTGACGATCTTTCAAAAGACGACGCAAACTGACGTGCCCGGCTATACCGTCGAGATCGTCAACACCGTCGGCGCCGGCGACGGATTTGCCAGCGGCTTGATTTACGGCTGGTCGCGCGGCTGGGACTGGGAGCGGGCGGCGCGCTTTGCCAATGCCTGTGGCGCTATTGTCGTGACGCGGCACGGCTGTGCGCGGGCGCTGCCCCGGTTGAATGAGGTCGACGAGTTCATGCGTGAGCGAGAAGGGGAGGGCTGATGAGCCATCATCTAAAGTCGAATTACGAGGAGATGATCGTACTGGATGTGACGCCGGCGTCGGCGAATTGGCAATACCTGTCATTTTGCATCATCAATTTACGCGGCGACCAGGTCTATTTGCATCAGACGGCTGATACCGAACTTGCGCTGGTCCCGCTGTCTGGCGGCGGCACCGTGCAGACGACGGCTGGCGATTTCTCGCTGGGGCGTGCCGGCGTGTTTCAAGAGAAGCCGTCCGTGCTCTATGTGCCGCCCGGTCACGAATTTGGCGTGGTCACGAGTGACCGCTTCGAGTTTGCAATCGGCGCCGCGCCGGCCGAGGGGAAATATCCGCTGCGACTTTTCACGCCCGCAGAAATCAAGTCGGAAGTGCGCGGCGGTGGCGCGGCGCGGCGGCAGGTCAATCACACCCTGGCGCATCCATTGCCGGCCGAGCGTCTAATACTTTACGAAGTCTATGTCCCGGGTGGCGCCTGGTCGGGTTATCCACCACATTGTCACGACGGCTATGCTGGATCGGCGCACCTCGACGAGACCTACTACTTCCGCACCGATCCGGCCGATGGCGTCGCGCTGCATCGCAACTACCGGCGCGACACTGACTTCGAGGAGATCTTCGCCGTTCGCAATACCGACCTGGTCTTGGTCACGCAGGGTTTCCATTCGACATCGGCCGCGCCGGGATCGAACCTGTACTTCCTGAACTATTTGGCGGGTGAACTGATCGACGAAGAACGCAAAACGCCGCCCTATGATGATCCCGACTATGCTTGGCTCAAAGACGATCTCAGCGCCAACCTCATGCAACTGCCGCTCATGTAGCGCGTGCGGCGTCATCTCCGCAGCAAACAATCCTGCAACAGATTGTTCTCGGCATGTTCCAGGCAGGATAGCGCTGGGTTCATTGACCCGCGCCAGAATGTGTTAAGCTTGTAACAAACTTTCGCTGGTTGGGGACTGCATTGTGAGACGAGTCTTTCTCCTTGTCGTGCTCGTACTCTCGTCTATGCCATTCGGTGCCGGGGCGCAAAACGGCCTAACGATAACGACCGTTGCCGAGGGACTGTACTATCCCGTCGGTATGGCGCTGCTGCCGGATGGCGGCATCTTGATTGCAGAAGCGGGCGGCCGCGGTGAACATAGCGCCGGCATCAGCCTACTGCGACCAGATGGCGAACTGGGCCGTCTGGTCTCCGCCGTCCCGAGCGGACCGGTGAGCCGCAACTTGATCGGCGCCCCGGCCTTGGCCGTCGCCCCCGATGGCGAGACGATCATCGTCGGTTTCGCCGGTTCCCAGCTCTACAGCCTGCCACGCGCATTGGCAGAGAGCCTGCCAGATCGCCCATTCATGCCAAAGGACCTGGAGCGGCGGCAAAAGGAACGCGGCAATATCTTCCTCCTGCACCCCTTTGATATGGCCTTTGACGCTGACGGCGCGCCCGTGGTCACCGACGCGGCTGGAAACGGGTTGGTGAGCGAAAGGGCGGATGGCGGCTTGGGCCACCTGCACCGATTCGCCGCGCTGGACAATCCGGATTATGCCGGCGGTCGGCTGGAACCGCTGCCGACTGGCTTGGCGCGCTACGACAGTGGTTTCTACGTCACCTTGTTCAGCGGTTGCCCCCATGTGCCCAACAGCGGCGAATTGGTTGCCGTGGCCGATGACGGTTCGCAAAGCACGATCGTCGATGGATTGACCATGCCGATCGATGTGGCGGCCGGCGCGCAGGGCGAGCTCTGGCTTCTGGAATTCGCATCCCTGTCGCCGCGCAGCGATTGCTTTATCGAACTTGATCAGTACGAGGCGAGCGGACGGCTCAGTCGAATCAATGCCGATGGCTTGCTGGAAACCGTTGCCGAGGGTTTGCACTTTCCCGCCTCGGTGTTGCCCTTGCCTGACGGCAGCCTCTACATCGCCGAAGCCTATAGTGGCAGGCTCCTTCACATCACCTTTGACGTCGAAACGGATGCGCCGCGCCGCTTCCCGCCGGCTGAGCGCCCGCCGGCGACAACCAGCGAGTTTGGTGACCTCGATCAGGCACTGCGCGCTGTGATCGATGCGCAGGGCTTGACGGCCTATCCCGGTCGGGACCTGAAAGAGACCGAGAGCGAGCTGACGCGATTGGGTCGCGACTTGTTCTTCGATCCGATCTTGTCGGGCGATCAAAATATCTCCTGCGCTACCTGCCACCACCCGGAGTTTGCCATGACCGATGGGCGAGTTTTGCCGATTGGGGCCGGTGGGCACGGGCTGGGCGAGGGCCGCGCCTTCCGCAAATTGATCAAATTGAACGGGGATGCCGGCGCCGAACATACCGGAACGCTGGTCAATCCTTTCATTGATGTGTTTATCCCCCGTAACAGCCCGACCATCATCAACAGCGCCTTGCTGGGCAGCCAGTTTTGGGACGGGCGCGTCGAGCAGCGGCCGGAAGCCACTGACGTCGTCACCCTGGAAGATGCGATCAATGATCTCGACTTGACCGATCCGCTGATGGCGCAGGTCCTCTTTCCCATCACCTCTCAGCACGAAATGGCGGGCGTGACCTTCGGCAACTATCCGCCGATGGTCGTTCGTTCAGCCTTGCTCAGTCGCTTGCGCGGCCAGGCGAGTTATACGGAGCGATTCGAAGCGTTATTCGGCAAGAGCGATGTCAGCTTGCGGCAAATGGCGGAAGCCGTTGCCGCTTTCGAGCGGCAGCTGATTTTCACTGCCTCGCCTTGGGATGACTATATCGCCGGCACTGTCGATGCCTTGAATGAAGAGCAGAAGCGTGGCGCGCTGCTCTTTTACGGCGCGCTGAACGAAGGAGTCAATTGCGCTGCCTGCCACAGCGGCGACCTTTTCACCGATCAGCGATTTCACAACCTGCTGGCGCCGCAGATTGGACCCGGCAAGGACAACGGCATCGCTGGAAACGATGATTTCGGTCGGGCGAATGTCAGCTTCGATTATCGCGACCAATACCGTTTCCGCACCCCGGGCCTGCGCAATGTGGAACTAACGCCGCCCTATTTCCATAGCGGCGCTTATGGATCGCTCGAGGCCGTCATCCGGCACCATGCCGATCCCTGGCGGGCGAATATGATCTATGACCCGTCAGCGCATCTGCCGCCAACGTTTCAGGATCAAGTCCTAGCTTACGACTTCGACCGTCAGGCGCATTCGGTCGCCTGGCCCATGCGCGCGGGAATGCCGCTGAGTGAAGCCGAACTAGCCGATATTGTCGAGTTCCTGCTTGCCTTGACCGATCCGGCCGCGCGTGATCTGTCGCATTTCACCCCCACCGAAGTGCCGAGCGGGTTGCCCTTGGATCCGCTCCCGCGTTAGTGTCACGTCGGCACGGCCAGGGTGCCCGAGATGCGCTACACTTAGTCGAATTCAACAGCTAAACGAGGTGTGGATATGAGTCTGTCCGCGTATGGAAAGTTGCCTGTTCCCCGGCTATCGCCCGAATTGCTAACCTTGGTGAAGTCCGGCGAGGTCTACAGCCTGGGCATCGATTTTCAGGAGGGTATGTTGACGCCGGGCGACGCCATGAAGTCTTATTCGATCGTGCCACACTTGCGTCACAGCGATCCCTCACGAATTGATCCAGGTACCGCCGCTGCCGAAGTGATCCGCATGTCAATTCATGTGGGTACACATATTGACGCGCTATGCCACATCTCGGAAAAACAAGACGCGGATGGCAATCCCGCTTCCGCTGGGGAGCCACGCCTTTATGACGGCGATGGGAAAACGGTCGCCGCGAGCGAATGTGTCACGTCGGCCGGTCAAACGCACCTCAGCATCGAGAGGATGCCGCCGATAATCACGCGCGGCGTGCTGCTGGATGTCGCGGCGTACAAAGGGGTGGGGATGCTGCCGCCCGCCTATGGCATCGGTGCTGACGATATCCGCGGCGCGATGGAACGGCAGGGCACGGTCATCGGCGCGGATACAGCGGTTCTGGTGCGCACCGGCTCTTATCATCTGCTCCGCGATGGCGATCCGGTTTATCGCGACGCGCAAACCGGCTTGAACCTGGAAGCGGCGCAGTTCCTGGTCGAACAAGGCATGACGCTAGTCGGCGCCGACAATATGGCGGTGGAAGCGATGCCGCCGATGGATCATTCGGTGCATCGTTTTCTGCTGGTTCATAGCGGCATTACGCATATGGAGAATCTGAATCTGGATGAGTTAGCGGCGGCCGCTTGCTACGAATTCCTGCTCATCATCGCGCCGCTGAAGCTGACGGGCGCCACCGGCTCTTGGGTGAACCCGATCGCGATCGCCTGAAGCCGCGACGCTCGCAGCAGCGAAAGCAGTCTAGTACAGTTCACCCTTTGAATTGGGTCTCAATCGCCGCTGCCCAAGTCAGCAATTTTTCATCCTGACCGAATCGCCCCACGCATTGTAGACCGATAGGCAAGCCCGACATGCCGCGCCCGGCCGGCAAGGACAGCGCGGGTAATCCGGCGTGCGTCCAGGGCATATTCATCTTGGGGCTGCCGGTCGCATCAATGCCAAATGGCGCGACATCGGGCGCCGACGGGCAGATCCACATGTCGATGCCTTCAGCGTCCATTACCCTGTGCAGGCGTTCGCGAAAGCTGAACCGGTGTTCGCGCGTGGCTTGCAGACGCTCGGGCGATATCGTTTGACCGAACTGAATCAATTCGGCGGTGCGAGGACGGTAGAGATCGCTGTACTGCGAAAACCATTTCCGGTGTTCATGCGCCAACTCGGCTGCGATCATGTCCTGATGGTAGCCGTCGATCGTGACGACATCGTCCAGCAGGGGAATGCGAATGACGGGGAAACCCGCCTGCTCCAGCACGTAGATCTGGGCTTCGAAAACATCAAGCGCTGTCGATTGCTCCAAGTATGCGCCTGGCGGCACGCCGAGCCGCGGGCGGTCACTGCGGACCTCGCCGCGTTTCCAATCATCAATCACGGCAGCCGCCACGGTCGACATATCGGCGATATCACTCGTGAAGAAACCGACATGATCGGCGGAAGGCGAGAACACGACCAGGCCGGCGGTCGAGACGCGGCCGTAAGATGGCTTGTAGCCAACAATGCCGCAGTAAGCTGCCGGTCGGATTATCGAGCCGACGGTCTGTGTGCCGGTGGTGATATGTGCCAGGCCGCTGGCCACCGCCGCCGCTGAGCCGCTGCTGCTGCCCCCGGGCGTATGGCCCAGATTATGTGGATTGCGTGTGGGTCCCGGTTCAAAGTAGGCGAATTCGGTGCTGACCGTCTTGCCCAGGATCAAGGCGCCGGCCTCTTTGAGACGTGTAACAACCGCCGCTTCGACGCCCGCGAACAAGGCTGCCGGCACCTTCGCGCCCGCCTGCGTGACGTAACCGTCGACATGAAAGATATCCTTCACGCCGAGCATCGCCCCATAAAGAGGCGGGCGGTCGGTCGGGTCGGGATAGCGCGCTTCCAAAGTTTCAGCGTCTCGGCGCAAACGGTCGAAGCGATGCCGCTCGAACAGGAAGGCTTGCATCGCCGGCTCCGACGCCTCGAAGCGCTCCCGGATGGTGTCAATCAGCGTGACAAGTGACAGTTCTCCGCGTTGCAGCGCCGGCACATCCGCGCCGAGCGATATATCTCGAACGTGAGCGCTAGCTGTCATAGTCCTGGAAGAATCTCCCCAACCATCTCGAGTTGCCGTTTAATATCCGAAGAGCAGGAACAACAAACCCGCTTCACTGTATTCTACAGATAAGCGTTGAATAAGGCGCAGGCAAGTTAGCCAGGCTTTTGCCTACGATTCTCCTGCGTTGCAGCCGAAGGGGGCGATTTCCGGCCGTGCAGTCGGTCAGCTCGTCTACGAGACATGGTGTCTTGGCGACTGCAGGCTTGTTGAAGTAGTGGCGCAGGCGATACAATGCCGACAACCGTTCGCGCGTATTCTAGGGAGCGCGCCCTTGCTGACTTTTCTACACATTAGTGATACCCATATCAGCGCCGACCCAAATTATCATTTGCACTCGATACCGGAGCGGGTTTCACGTCCCAATCCGGGCGCTGAAGCTTTGCTGGAAGCGATTCAGGGTCTGCCCTTCGCCTTTGAATTCATCGTGCATACCGGCGATGTCTGTGCTGATCCGACGGCGGAAGACTGCCAATGCGCGCGTGAGTTGCTAAGTCGGTTCCCGGCGCCGATGTATATCTTGCCCGGCAACCACGACTCGGCCCCGTTGATGGAGGACCATTTGCATGACGGGGAAAGATTGCATGTCATGCGTGATGCGCGGGTGCAAGTCGGGGAAGCGCAGCTCTTGACCCTGGATACCAACGGCGCCGGCGACCCGCATTCGCCCACTCTCAGTGATAATCAGATCGAATGGTTCGCTGACTGCCTGGAGGAGAGCGCCGGGCAAACGACGGTCGTCGCCTGTCATCATCCCTTGATCAAGACGGGCGTGCCCTTGATTGATGACGGGATGCGGGTACAGAATGGCGAGGAAATCCAGCGCATCTTGCAGCGGCACAGTTCTCGAATTGCCGCCGTTTTTCACGGCCATATTCACCAAAGTATGGACACCCATTGCGATGGCGTGCTGTATGTCAGCTGTCAATCGCTCGGGTCAAACCTGGCGGCTTACCCGGGCTTGGGCGACTTCGAAGTCGATGAGCTCACGCCCGGTGGTTTCAATCTGGTGATGGTGGATGACAATCGAGTTTTTGTCCGGCGCTACAGTTTGCCGGCCATTAATCCATAGGCCATAGGCGGCAGTCATACCGGTGGAGATTCACTCGGATACATTTCTCCTGCGCGAGTTCGCCTTCAATGGTGGCGAAACCTTGCCGGAGTTGCGGCTTCATTACCGAACATTGGGCAAGCCCCGGCGCGATGAAAGCGGCTTAGTGCGCAACGCCGTTCTCATTCTGCACGGCACGACCGGCAATGGCGGGCAATTCTTGCGACCGAGTTTCGCCGGCGAGTTATTCCAAACCGGCCAACTCCTGGACGCCGAGCGCCACTTCATCATTCTGCCCGATGGCATTGGGCACGGCAAGTCGAGCAAACCCAGCGACGGTCTGCGCTTGCAATTCCCGCGTTACGGCTATCTCGACATGATTCGCGCGCAGCACCGCCTGCTTACCGAGGGCTTGGGCGTCGATCATCTTCACCTGGTGATGGGCACATCCATGGGCGGGATGCATACCTGGCTCTGGGGCATTCACTATCCCGGCTTCATGGATTATCTCCTGCCGCTGGCATCACTGCCGGCCGAGATCGCCGGCCGCAATCGTATGATTCGCAAGATGATTATGGACTCGATCCGGCAGGATCCGGCCTGGATAAACGGCGAATACGACGAGCAGCCGCCCGGTCTGATCAATGCCGTACACCTGATGATCGTGATGACAAGCTGCCCGCTGCAATGGCAGAATGAAGCGCCGACCCGCGCGGAAGCCGACGCCTTTCTCGTCGAACGCGTGCGCGCCTACGCGAGCGCCCTGGATGCGAATGACATGATCTACCAATACGCCGCTTCCGAGGATTACGATCCGGCGCCGCGCTTGTCTGGAATCAGAGCGCCCCTGCTGGCGATCAATTCGGCTGATGACCAGGTGAATCCGCCGGAGCTGGGCTTGATGGAAGCGGCGATGGCGGATGTGAAACGCGGTCGCTACATTCTGCTGCCGATTGACGACCGTACACGTGGGCACGGCACGCATACCCTGGCCGGCATCTGGAAAGATCATTTGGGCGCCTTCCTTGGCCACGCCGGCGGATAAATTAGCGTAAGAATCTGCCTCTTCAGCAATACCTGTCATTTAGCACAACGCGTTTGATCCCGGCGGGCGCAGGCGGAGAATAGCGAATTGTAGCGAAGCGGCGTAAAGCAAGTTACAATTTCGCCCAGCGCAATGTAGAGTTTCGCCCGGGTCAACTTCGAATTTCGTGCGTGCAAGTGACATTTTCGCAGTGGGCAAGTTATAATTGTGCTGAACTGCAAGACCACCTTATTGACGCTGAGAAGATTCTGGAAATGAAATGGAGGCCTTAATGCAAGTTTCAATCAGTGTAAACGGGGTCGAACGTGAGCGTGATGTCGAACCCCGCACATTACTTGTTCACTTTCTGCGTGAAGAGTTGGATCTGACCGGCACCAAGATCGGTTGTGATACCAGCCAATGCGGCGCCTGCACCGTCCATCTGGATGGCCAGGTACTCAAATCCTGTACGCTCCTCGCCGTGCAAGCCGACGGCGCGGACGTCACCACCATTGAGGGCCTCGCGGAGAACGGCGAACACCATCCCATGCAAACTGCTTTCTGGGAGAACCATGGTCTGCAATGCGGCTACTGTACGCCCGGCATGATCATGGCGAGCGCCGCCTTTGTGCGGGACAACCCCGGCGCCTCCGAAGGGGCGATCCGCCATTACCTCGAAGGAAACATTTGCCGCTGCACCGGCTATCACAACATCGTCAAAGCGGTCAAACAGGTGGCTGACGCCGCCGGCGCTTAGGAGGTGACCAATGAGTACGCGCATTTTTGGCTCCGGCATCAAACGGAGAGAAGACCCACGCCTGATCACCGGCGAAGCGCGCTACACCGATGACATCAAGCTGCCCGGCGTTTTGCACATGGCGGTCGTGCGCAGTCCTTACGCGCACGCCAATATCGTAGGGATCGACAGCTCGGCGGCCGAAGCGATGGACGGCGTTGTCGCTGTCTACACCGGCGCCGATATAGACCTGGCCGGCCTTCCCACCGCCTGGCTCATCCCTGACAGCGACTTGAAGACGCCGGAGCATCCCGCACTGGCGAAAGACAAAGTGCGCTATGTCGGAGACGGTGTGGCAATCGTGCTGGCGAATGACCGTTACCGGGCGCAGGACGCGGCTGATGCCGTCGTCGTCGACTATGAAGAATTGCCCGCTGTGATCGATCCGGAAGAGGCGGCGCAAGAAGGCGCTCCGCTGGTCCATGACGATGTCGAAGGCAATATTGCCTTCAAGTGGGCGCCATTCGATAAGGCGGCCAGCGATGCCGTCTTTGACGCGGCTGACGTGGTCGTGTCCGAGCGGATCTTGCAGCAGCGCCTCCTGCCGACGGCGATGGAACCGCGCGCCGCCATGGCGCAATTCAACCCGGCGACGCAGGAGCTGACGCTCTGGTGCACCTCGCAGAATCCGCATATTCACCGTTTCATCATCAGCGGGGTGACCGGCTTGAACGAAAACAAGGTGCGGGTGATCGCGCCGGAAGTCGGTGGCGGTTTCGGCAGCAAGATTCCGTGCTATCCCGACGAAGCTCTGGTCAGTTGGGCGGCCATGAAACTCGGTGTGCCGGTCAAATGGACCGAGACCCGCTCGGAAAATTACCAGGTCACGATTCACGGGCGCGACCATGTACAGCACGTCGAGATGGCGGCCAGCAACGATGGCAGGCTGCTTGGCGTTCGGGCGACAGTCTACGCCGGCATGGGTGGATATCTCTCGACAGCGGCGCCCGGCATCCCGACGATTCTGCACGGCTTGCTTTATGTCGGTCCCTATACGATTGACAGCGTCTACTGCGAGTCGATCGGTGTGATGACCAATGGTACGCCAACCGATGCTTATCGCGGCGCCGGACGTCCCGAGGCGACCTTCCTGCTTGAGCGGATGGTCGACAATGTGGCGCGCGCCATCGATATGGATCCGGCGGATTTGCGGCGCAAGAACCTGATCCCGCCATTTGAAGATGGCTACGAGGTCGCGGCCGGCCTCAACTACGACAGCGGAGATTACTCGGCGGCTTTCGAGAAGGCCTTGGATATGGCCGGCTACGGTGACTTCCGTCAGCAGCAAGCGGCCGCTCGCGCTCGAGGACGTTACCTCGGCATCGGCGTCACCACCTATACCGAAATGTGTGGCTTGGGACCAAGTCAGGTTGCGGGCGCTGTTGGCTTCCAGGGTGGCTTGTGGGAGAGCGCGACTATCCGCGTTACCCCGACCGGCAAGGTGCAAGCGCTGATCGGCGCTTCGCCACACGGTCAAGGCTCGGAGACGACGCTGGCGCAAATCATCTCGGAGGAGCTCGGTTTCCCGGTGGACGACATTGAAGTCGTGCATGGCGATACCACCGAGACGCCGATGGGCTGGGGCACCTATGGCAGCCGCACGACACCGGTGACCGGCGCGGCGCTGGCGGTAGCCTCGCGGAAGTTGAAGGAGAAAGCGCGCGTACTGGCGGCGCATCTAATGGAAGCTTCCGTCGATGATATCGAGTACGCTGACGGCACTTTCTCGGTCAAGGGCTCGCCCGATCAATCCCAGAGTGTTCAGGACGTGGCGCTGATGGCGCATCTCGCCTGGAACATGCCTGAAGGAATGGACCCGGGCTTTGAAGAATCGCAGTTTTATGATCCGCCCAATTTTGTTTTCCCTTTCGGCACGCATATCGCGATTGTGGAAGTGGAAGCTGAAACCGGCGTCATCGACTTGCAGCGTTATATAGCGGTCGACGACTGCGGTCCGCAGATCAACCCCGAGATTGTCGCCGGGCAAATCCACGGCGGCGTCGTTCAAGGTGTGGCGCAGGCGCTTTGCGAAGGCGTCATCTACGATGAAAACGGGCAGCTGCTCACGGGCACGATGCAGGACTACTGCATGCCCAAGGCGGATATGTTCCCTAACTTTGAGTTGGGCGAGACGGTAACCCCGTCGCCCCATCATCCGGTCGGCGTGAAAGGCGTTGGCGAAACCGGTACCATCGCCAGTACGCCAACGGTATACAACGCGGTAGTGGATGCGCTGACGCCATTGGGCGTGGGGCAGATTGACATGCCGCTGACCTCGGCGAAAGTCTGGTCGGCGATACAAGCAGCAAGTGCAAACGGAGGAGGAAACTAGGCATGTGGCCAAACAAATTTGATTACGCACGGGCGGGGTCGGTCGATGAAGCGCTTTCCCTGATCACGGACGATGGCAAGTTTCTGGCCGGCGGTCATAGCCTCCTGCCGGTGATGAAGCTGCGTCTTGATGCGCCGGAACAATTGGTTGATATCGGCCGTATCCCCGAGTTGAGCGGCATTTCGGCAAACGGGGGCTTAAGCATCGGCGCGACCACGACCCATGACGCCATCGCTACCTCGGCTGCTGTACAGTCGATGTGCGGCGCTTTGGCGAGCGCCTGCGGCCAGGTCGGCGATCAAGGTGTGCGCAATTTCGGCACCATTGGCGGAAACATCGCCCACGCTGATCCGGCATCGGATCCGCCAACCGTGCTGGTCGCGGTCGGCGCGTCGGTCAATATCCAGGGTACAAGCGGTTCGCGTTCGGTCGGCGCTGAGGATTTCTTCGTCGATCTCTTCGAGACGGCACTCGATGAGGGTGAGTTGATCACCAGCGTCAATGTGCCCGATCTAAGCGATCACCAGACGGCTTACGCCAAGTTCCCGCATCCGGCTTCGCGTTACGCCATCGTCGGCGTCTGCGTCGCCCTCAAGATGAACGGCGGTACCTGTGAACACGCCCATGTCGCAGTCGGCGGTGCGACCGTGAAAGCGGTCAAATGCGCCGGCGCGGAAGCGGCTTTGGCTGGTACTTCGCTCGATGACGCGGCGCTCAATGCGGCGGCGGAAGCGGTCAAGGCGGATATCGCCGATTGGCTGGCCGGCGACATCGTCTATCCGGAAGCCTATCGCCAGCAGATGGCGGGTGTCTTCCTCAAGCGCGCGGTTGCAGCCGCGACCGGCTAACGTTTTCTCCCGCAAGCACATTTGTAGGGGCGACCTATCAGGTCGCCCTTGTTTGTCATGTTCGGCATCGCGCACGAAACTTGTGTCGCCCTTCCGTTTATGCCACAAGCGAAAACGGGCGATCGGCGTCGGAAATGATGTTCATAAGATGATGACGCCGCGCGCCACCTCGCCGCTCAGCATGTCGGCGTACGCTTCGTTGATCTGATCGAGTCGATATCGCCGCGCCACCAATTCGTCCAGCTTGAGCTTTCCCGCTAGATACAAGTCCAGAAGAAATGGGATGTCGCGCCGCGGATGTACCGAGCCGTAGAAGCTGCCACGGACGGTCATTTCGCCCCGCGTGATAACGGCGCCGGGCAGGTTGGTGCGGCTTGCATCCGGCGCCGTCCCGACCAGCGTCAACTGACCGCCTGGTCGAAGCGCCTCAAAGGCGCGCTCCTGCAGCTGCGGCATGCCCACCGCTTCAAAGGCGAAGTCAGCGCCGCGGCCACTGGTCAGCCTGCGAACCTCCGCGGCGGAATCGTCGTCGGAGATGACGCTGTGCGATGCGCCGAATTGGCGCGCGATGCCCAATTTGGCCTCGTTGGTATCGACCGCGATAATCGGATCAGCGCCGCAGAGAGCGGCACCCTGGACGATATTCAAGCCGATGCCGCCGGTACCGAAAATCGCTGCGCTCTGCCCGGGCTGTATCCCGGCGGTATACATCGCGGCGCCCACGCCAGTGGCGACAGCGCATCCCGCCAGCGCCGCCAGTTCCAGCGGGATATCGTGGCGCATCGGCACACAGCTTTCCTCCCGCACGACGGCGTATTCAGCGAAACTGCCCAAGCCGGCCAGGATATAAACCGGCTGTCCCGTCCAGCGAATGCGTGATGTTCCATCCCATTGCAGGCCGGTCGCCAGCAGCTGGCTGTAGGTTTGACAGAGATTGGGTTTGCCACGGTGACAATAGAAGCAGGCGCCGCAATCCGGCGCCCAGGTCAATATGACATGATCGCCCGCCTTGACGCGCGAGACCCCCGGACCGACCGCCGCGACCACGCCGGCGCCTTCATGCCCCGTGATGATCGGCATCGGTTTGGGCGCGGTGCCGATTGCCACCCGCCAGTCGCTGCGACAGATGCCGCTCGCCCCAATCTTGACGAGTACTTCGCCCTCTCGTGGCGCGTCGAGCGTCACGGTTTCGATCTGGAAAGGGGTATTGGCTTCGGTCAGGATAGCGGCTTGAATCCGCATCAAGATTTGACCGCGCCGACCGTCAGCCCTTGCACAAACTGCTTCTGCAAGGCCATGAAAAGCAGAAATATCGGCAGGGTGGACAAAAGAGACGCCGCCATCACGACGCCGTACTCCATCCGATACATGCTCACCATGCCCGCCATGATCACAGGCAGCGTCTGCAAGTCGCGGCTGCGCAGCACAACCAGCGGCCAGACGAAATCATTCCAGGAGTTCATGAATGCGAGTACCGCCAAGACGGCTAGAGCCGGCCGCACCAGCGGCAGCGCGATTTGCCAGTAAATGCGGAATTCGGAGGCGCCATCGATGCGGGCGGAATCGAGCAATTCCCCGGGCACCGCTTCCATGCTCTGCTTCATGAAGAAAATGCCGAAAGCGCCGGCCACGCCCGGGATGATGACGCCGGCATAACTGTCAATCAGACCGAGCTTTATCACCAGCACGAAGAGCGGAATGAAGATGGTGTAGAGCGGCACCATCATTGAGCCGAGCAGGATCATGAAGAGGAAGTTCTTCAGCGGGAAGGTGTATTTGGCGAAGGCGAAGCCGGCCAGCGATGCCAGGAATAGATGAGCAACCGTGTGAATGACGGCGATAAAGGCGCTGTTGAGGAAGTGACGGGCGAAGTCGAAGTCGACGAAGAGGCTGACATAGTTGCGCAGGTGAGGTTCTTCCGGGATTAGCGTCGGCCGCAGTTGAAAGATCTCGGACTGTTCCTTAATGGTGTTGGAGAGCATCCAGACGAAGGGTGTCGCCATTGAGATCAGGATGAAGAAGAGGAAGCCGTAGGCAATGGTTCGCTGGGCGCGGCGAGTGAGTGTATCGTCCATCGCCTCACTCTTCCTTCCTGAACGCGCCGAAGAGATAGAGCTGGATCAGCGACAGCCCAAAGATGATCAGCGCCAGCACCCAGCCGATGGCTGAGCCGTAACCGAGTTTGGCATTAGTAAAGCCCATGCGGTACAGGTAGTTGGCAATGGTCAGGCTGGCGTCGTTGGGTCCGCCGTTGGCGAGCAGCAGCGGTTCGGCGAATAATTGAAACGAGCCGATCATCGTGACCACGCCGACGAAAAGCGCGATGGGCCGCAACTGCGGGATGGTAATGTAGCGGAATTGCGCCCAGGTCCCGGCGCCGTCAACCTGCGCCGCTTCGTAGAGGTCCGGCGGGATGCTTTGCAGGCCGGTCAGGAAGTACAAGACGTTGATGCCGGTGTAGCGCCAGGTCGCGACCAAGAGAACGGACACTTTGACCAGCTCTTCGTCCAGCCACTTCACAGCTGGGATACCGATCAGCCCGAGTCCCTGGTTGATCAGCCCGAACTGATTGTTGAAGATCATCAGGAACATGATGGTGGCGGCGACCGTGCTGGTCAGAATCGGCAGGAAGTAACCGATACGAAAGAGGCTCTTCAAGCGGATCAGCGTTGAGTTGATCAGCAGCGCCAGCAGCAGCGCCAGCGGCAAGATGAAAAAGAAGGCGCCGATTGCGTAGTAGACGGTATTCCACAGGGACTTGAGGAAGACCGGGTCGCCGGCCAGGTAGGTATAGTTTCCCAGGCCCACATGCCGCATGGGACCGCTGCCGGGCCAGCGGTGCAGGCTCAGGTAGAGCGCGTAGATCAGCGGTCCCACCGAGAAAACTATGAAGAGGATGTAGAAGGGCGAGATGAAGACATAAGGCACGACCTTGCGCTCGGAACGGCTCCACCAGGCGCGCAGGCCGCGGTCTTCGCCCGAATTGCTAGTTCTGCTGCCCATAGTCGAGGACGCCATGTCTACTTTATTCCCCGCTAAGACCCCCACCCCAAACCCCTCCCCCATAAAGAGGGAGGGGCTTCCGTCGCCTTTAGCGAACTCGCTTCAACTAAGCTCCCCTTCCCTCATCTTGGGGGAAGGGGCCGGGGGATGGGGGTAAAGCCACTTCGATCTCTAACCGAAATCAATCTGCCGGCGCAGTTCGTCGGCTGCGTCTTTCAGGGCTTGCTCAGCCGTCTTCTCGCCGGAGACCGCTTGGAAAACGGCGTTGCCCACGAGGGTGCTGGCTTCGTTAAACCAGGGACCGCGCGCCTGGAAGGGGACTTCCGGCGCCAATTCCATGTAAAGCGCGCCCAGCGACTGATTGTCGAAGAAGGCGTCCGGTTGCAGCAGCGCTTCGTTATCCAGATGCGATAGCACCGGCGGAATGAGATTGTTCACTTCCCACTCGAATATCTTGTTCTCTTCATTGAACAGCGCGAATTCGATGAACTTCCAGGCTTCTTCCGGATGCTCGCTCTGATTGGTGATGGTATAGGCAGTCCCGCCGTGTGTGCTGGTGCGGGCGCCGCCTTCCTCAAACGCCGGCAAAGGCGCCGCGCGCCACAAACCAGATGTGTCCGCCACATTGTTCTTGATGAAGCCGCCATACCAATCGGCGCCCAAGGCGGCGGCGATCTGGCCTTCCGCCATCAGACCGAAAGTCGTTTGCGAACTTTCAGTAGAAATTGCCACGCCGCTTTCGAGCAAGCCGAGATACCATTCAAGGACGGCGATATTTTCGGGCGAATCAACGATGACATTGCCGTCGGCATCAAAGAAGCCGGGGCTGCCCGATTGCAGCAGCAGAATGTAATAATCGCCCCAGCTACGGTCGGATAGCACGAGCGCCGCGATGCCCTGATCCGTCAATGCTGAAGACGCCTCGACAAACTCATCCCAGGTGGCGACGGGCATGTCGATGCCGGCATCGGCGAAGATATCATGGCGATAGTACAAGACCACCGGGCAGAGGCAGTGATCGATGCCGTAGATGGCGCCCTGGGAGGCGTATAAGCCCGTCTTCGCCATGATGTAGTCATCCTCGTAAGGCGCGATCAGGTCATTCAGTTCAACCAGGCCGGGCACGCCTTTGAGGAAGCGGCTGATGGAACCTTGCTCGATATCGGCGATATCGGGCGCGCCGACGCCGGCGACGAAGGCGCCTTGCAAGTTATCGAAGAGTTGGCCGCCTGGGATCTCTTCCACCACGATGCTGACATGTGGCGCGATTTCCTTGTAGTCGGCTTCAATGCCTTCATAGAAATCGGTGAAGAAGGAGCCGAAGGTCCATATCGTCAGGGTGACGTCGTCTTGCGCCGAGGCGCTTCCGGCGCCGACGAGCAGGCTGACAAGTAACAGAAGTATGCATAACCGACGAGTGATATTCATGAGTTTTCCTCTCATAGGAGAATTTCTTCGTACAGTGACATTCAGGTCAATCAGTGACTCGGAGCGATTTTATCTATCAGTATGCGCTATATGGGTCTCCTTCCCACTGGCGTGCCCAGCTTTCCCAGGTGGCCACCGACGCCGGATCGGCTTGGCTGCGGGCGATGAAGCCTTTGTCGCGGCCGCCGATTTCGACATTGTATTCATCGACCATGGCGTCTGAAATCGACTGATAACGCAGGTCAATCGACCAGCGCACGGCATCGGATTTGTTGGGCAGCGCGGCATGCGGCGTCAATTGCGTGAAGCAGAGCGCATCGCCCGCTTCCATCTCGATGGGGATGCCCGCTATCGCCGCCCGCTCTTCTTTGGAGATGCCGAGGAAGCCGGTCTCTTCGTCTTCGGTGATGGCGTACATATCGCCGCGGTGATAGCCCTCGGCCACTTGCAGGCAGCTGTTTTCGGTCGTCACCCGCTGCAGCGGCATCCAGATCGAGAGTGTATGTACATGGGCGACCGAGGGGAAGTACTGCGAATCCTGATGCCAAGGGGTGCGCGTCCAGCGTTGATCGGGCAGCTTCGGCCGCAGATTGAAGACGCCGTGCATGAAGACTTCCGGCGTGCCCAGCAAGTCTTCGGCGATGTCGATCACGTTGGGCTCCGTCATGAATTGGAAGAGTTCCGGGCAGACGATTTGGCGGCGCGGACTGCGCTGGTAGACCGGTTTGCCCGCCTCGTTCCAGGCGGCCGTCAGACGGCGGCCCAAGTCTAGATGCTCAAGCCCGTCATCCAGTAGCCCTTCGTCGACCCAGCCAGCCACCGTGCGGTCAACCCAATCGGCGCTAACCTTCCGACCCAGGTCGATTGAACGCGGCGGCAAGACATTCTCGACTTTGACGTAGCCTTTTTCGCGATAAAAGCTGATCTGTTCGTCCGTAAGTATTTTGGGCATAAGTCTATCCTGAATAGTTGCTCAAGCGCTAAGCAAGCGCAAAGTATAACACGTATTGTTTATTCAACAAGAACTTGACCTTGGCGATCGTCCCGCCAGAAGAACCCCCCTCCGCTGGAAGCGCTCTTCTTTCCAGAAGTCACCGTCGTTGTGATAGCCGCCTGGTCCCCCCTCGGTCCCCCCGCTCAACGGGGGGCGGACTTCCCGGAAGCCGCGTCTATCGACCGGGTGAATGCGAGTGCATGGTGAATTCCAGCCTAGAAGAATCCCCGCCGCTGGAAGCGCTCTTGTTTCCAGAAGTCGCCATCGTTGTGATACCCGCCTTGTTCCCAAAATCCTGGCTTGTCGACCGGGCTGAATTCCAGCGCGCGCAGGAATTTGGCGCTCTTCCAGAAATAGCGCTTCGGCACCACCGTCCGCAGCGGACCGCCGTGCTCCATCAGCTCGGGCTCATGCAGGAATCTACCCTCGTATTTGTACGCCAGCATGACAGTGTCATCGTCCATCACCTCAAGCGGCAAATTGGTGGTGTAGCCGTAATCGCAGTGCGCGATGACGTAACGCGCTTGGTCGGTCAACGCAAGCTCGCGCAGGAAATCGCGGAACATGACGCCTTCCCAGATCGTGTCGAATTTGCTCCAGCGCGTGACGCAATGGATATCCACCGTCATTTGACCTGTGGGCAGCTGCAGGAGTTCGTCCCAAGTCCAGCGCTTCTCTTCTTTGACGGCGCCGAATATGCGCAAGTCCCAGGTCTCCGGACAGAACGCGGGCGTTGGTCCGTAAGTGAGAACGGGGAACTTCTCGGTCAGCGATTGCCCATCCGGCAGGCGACCGGCTGCGCGCATCTCTCGTTCTTTTTCGCGTCGGTTGAGTTGGCTCATGGGCGAATTCCTATCTTAGTGAGAGGGCGGGCGACCCAAGCGTTGCTCCAACGATTCCGCGTGCTGCGGGCGACCCAAATGCGGAGCCCCTACATGAATCCGCGCTGTGGGCGACCCAATGGGTCGCCCCTACAAATCTCCATGCTGCGGTCGCTTAGATTGCCAGCTGCAGAATCGTCCGCAGGAGCACATTGGCGCCCAGCTCCACATGTCGCCATTCGGTGAATTCTCTGGGATTATGACTGATTCCGTCGACAGACGGCAAGAAAATCATGCCCGCCGGCACCATCTGATTCATGATCTGCGCATTGTGGCCGCTGTAGCTGGCGATCGGCATGTAGCGGACATTTGCCTCGGCACAGGCTTGTTCGATCTGACGGAAGAGATAGCCGGACATGCGCTCGGCTTCTCGATATAGCGAGCGCTCTGTCACCACTGTCAGACGATATTCCTCCGCGCAGTCTTGTGCCAGCCGAATCAGCCGCGCCTCGATTTCTTTGAGCGTATCCGTGTCCGGATGGCGAAACTCTACGCGCAGGGAAGCCTCGGCCGGCACGACATTGAAGCTGTCAGGAACGACGCTCACATGGCCGCAATTGGCGACGCCTGCGGGATACTCCTCCTGCAGCAGCCGGTGGGCAGCAATAATAAACGCCGCTGCTCCCTGCAGCGCATCGCGGCGTTCATCCGCGGTGGTCGTGCCGGCGTGCGCCGCTTCACCATAGAAGACGACATTATATGTCGCCCGCCCGACGATCCTGTCGACGATGCCCAGGTCATAGTCCATTTCGTGCAAAGTCTTGCCTTGCTCGATATGCACTTCCAGAAAACCGAGAATGGACTCGGCATCGCGTTGGGCGCGGTGGATCTCGTGCAGCCGTATGCCTGCGCGGTAGAGCGCTGCGCGGAAGGCCATATTTTCTTGCATCGAATCACTGATATCCGCCGCGGCAATTTTGCCGATCAAGCCGTTGCTGCCAAACAGCGATTTCCAGGTGCCTTCTTCATCAGTGAAGTTGATCGCCTCCAGGTGATAGCGCAAGAGGACACCCGCCTCCTTAATGCGCCGCAAGCATTCCAGCGCGATCAAGACGCCAATGGCGCCATCAAAACGCCCGCCATTCGGCACCGTATCAAGGTGTGAGCCGATCACTAGCGTCTTGGCGGCCGGGTCATCAGTGCAAAGGAAACCGCTCAAATTGCCGACTTCGTCATCCGTCACCTGCAACCCGGCTTCTTCAATGCGGTCGGCAAACCAGGAACGCGCCGCCAAATCCTCATTGGACAGCGCCAGACGTGAAACGCCGCCGCCGACGGTCGCGCCGATCTCTGACAAGGCTTCGAAATCCGCGCGCAGCCGTTCATTGTTGATTCGCAATTCGCAAGGTCTGGTAGTCAAGTGACCGTCCGTTTCCAGCAATATGAATTGTGAATGAATTATAGTTACAAAACGTAATTCTACAACTTGCCACGCCGCAGTATTGGGCTTATCAGCGGGGGTAGGCGCCGCAAGCGCGACTAGGCCTGTGTCCGCAACGCTATCCTTTGTTAACGTCTCGCTTTGCGTTACCATACTGCAATTGTCAGAAATCGACTCCTCCTGGATGCCGCGGATGCGCCCGCCAATCGACCCAAGTGAACGGCAAAATTCATCCTATCGTTGGGTCATACTGGCGATGGTGACCTTCTCCGGCTTCATTGTAATGGGTTTCCCCTCGACCGGTCTGTCGGCGATGTTCAGCGAAATCGCCGATTCGCTCGACCTCGATTTGATCGAGATCGGCGTGATCTGGGGCGTCGGCTCGGTGATGGGAATCTTCACCGCCTTGATGGGCGGCGCCTTCATTGACTATTTCGGCACTCGCCGCATGCTGGTCTTGCTCTGCCTGGCCACCGGCGTCACCGGCGCCATGCGTGGCCTCGCATTCGATTTCTGGTCGCTCTTTTTCACTTCTTTCTTTTTCGGCATGTTCCAGCCCATCCTGCCCATGAACTTTGTCAAGCTCAATCGGGAATGGTTTGCCTCGCGGCAGTTGGGTTTCGCCGCCGGCGTCATGTCGGCCGGCTTCGCCACTGGTTTGATGCTCGGCGCGCGCTTGAGCGCCACGGTCCTGTCACCCTTGCTGGGTGGTTGGCGCGCCGTGCTGATCTTCCTCGGTGTCTGCGCCATTGTACTGGCGGTCGTCTGGGCGATTGTGCATCCGCCGACCGAGAGGCGGCAAAGCAAGCGCATGGAGTTCGGGCAGGTCATCGCCAACTTGCGCTATGTCATGCGCTTTCGCGAATTATGGGTGATCTCACTGGCGGTCTTTGGCGTCTTGGGCTTGATGCGCGGTCTGGTGGGCTACGTGCCGACCTACCTGCGCGAGATCGGCTGGACGGCGGTGGATGCCGACAGCGCGATCACGATTTTCTTCTTCTGCAGCCTGATCGGCGTCGTGCCGATTTCGCATTTCTCCGATCGTCTGGGCAATCGCCGGCTGGTGATGGCGTTTGGAACAGCGATGATGACACTCGGCACGGTGCTGATGTACTTCGCAGGCGACAGTTTCTGGACGGTGATGCTGGCGATGGCGGTGGCCGGCGTCTGTTTCGACAGTTTCATGGCGCTGAAGGGCGCTTCCATCACCGAGGTAGAAGGCTTGGAGCTCGTCTTGATGGGCAGCGCGCTGGGTTTCGGCGGCGTGCTGCAGAACCTGGGCACGACGGTGACGCCGCCGCTTGGCAATGCGTTATCGACTGTCGCATTGAATGCGCCCTTCTTACTCTGGGCTGCGTCCGGCTTGTTCGCCACGGTTGTTCTGCTCAGTTGCCGCCGCCGCAATGTACGGTAGCCGTAATGAGCCGGACTGCAATGACCCCATCCCCCTGTCCCTTGCTATCGCCTTGCTTTGCGATAGCGCAGAGACCTTTGCGCCCGAGCAAATCAGGCTAAATGCCGCAGATGCCCCCTCATATAGATCAAAGCGACCGCCAACATTCATCCTATCGCTGGGTCATTTTGGCGATGGTGACCCTCTCGGGCTTCATTGCTATAGGTTTCCCTATAACCGGCTTGTCGGCGATGTTCAGCGAGATCGCCGAGTCGCTCGACCTTGATCTGATTGAGATCGGCGTGATTTGGGGTGTCGGCATGGTGATGGGTATCTTCACTTCGTTGTTGGGCGGCACGTTCATCGACTATTTCGGCACGCGACGTACACTCGTAGTTCTGTGCCTGGCGACAGGCGTCACGGGCGCCTTGCGCGGTTTGGCTGTCGATTTTTGGTCACTTTTTCTGTTTTCGTTTTTGTTCGGCATGGTGCAACCTATCCTGCCGATGAATTTCATCAAGCTGAATCGTGAATGGTTTTCTTCGCGACAGTTGGGATTCGCCGCCGGTTTCATGTCGGTGGGTTTCGCAATGGGCGCGATGCTCGGCTCGCGTTTTAGCGCGACGGTACTGTCTCCGCTCTTGGGTGGCTGGCGGGCGGTGCTGATATTCCTCGGCCTCTGCTCGGTCGTTCTGGCGTTGATATGGGCGGTCGTGCATCCGCCTGTCGAGCGGCAGCGCACAATAAGTTTCGACATGCGTCAGGTCCTGTCCAACTTGCGTCATGTCGCCCGCTTCCGCGAGCTGTGGGTGATCGCGCTGGCAGTCCTCGGCGTGGTGGGGCTGATGCAGGGCATGGTGGGGTACGTGCCGACCTACCTGCGTGAGATTGGCTGGGAGGCTGTCGATGCCGATAGCGCTATCCCGGTTTTCTTCCTCGCCAGTTTGATTGGCGTGTTGCCAATCGCTCATCTCTCAGATCGTTTGGGCAACCGTCGGCTGTTGATGGCATTTGGCACGACTATGATGGCGCTGGGAACCTTGTTAATGTTCTTCGCCGGCGAAAGCTTCTGGGCAGTGATGCTGGCGATGGCGATGAGCGGCTTCTGCTTTGACAGCTTCATGGCTTTGATGGGCGCCTCGATCACTGAGGTGGAGGGCCTGGAGGTCGCTCTGGTAGGCAGCGCGCTGGGTTTCAGTGGGATGCTGCAGAATTTGGGCGCCTCGCTTCTGCCGCCGCTCGGCAACACGCTCAGTAAGATCTCTTTGAACGCGCCATTCTTGCTCTGGGCGGCATCGGGGCTTTTCGCTACGGTCGTGCTCTTGAGCTACCGCCGGCGCAATGTGAAGTGAGGGCGGGCGCTCTACTGGATTCGCGCTGCGACTAGCCGACCGATGAGACGCTGCTGGTTGAACAAAGGCACGACCGCGATCGCTGGATATATGGACGAGTGGCGCGCCAATGAACCGATGCTATTCGCAGCTGTAACCTTCTTTCGACGACATGTCATTTCGCGGTGCGATGAGGCTGTCACTCCATACCGCGCTTCCGTTGAGGTAGCTTTCCGGGCGTAAATCAAGACTGAGGTCTAGGGCCGCTCCGCACAGCATATTTAGGTAGGGCAAGAAAAGAGAGCATTCTTGCAAAGAAAGACCGACAACGGGCGCAACTTCGCCCGCGGTCGGTCGGGGAAAGACGGCAATGGACTGCGTCTCTTACGGGAAGCGAACCACACATTCTTTGCTGATGCGAGAATGAACCCCCCAGGCGGTATCCACAGTAAAGTACAGACGCTGTGTGTATTGCCCACCTTCTCTTGTACGCCCAAGGAAATCAATCCAGACGTATTTACTATGCTCCGGTCTCGGAGAATCGATATCGGAGACCCAACTGTGTTTTTCGACGGTACCACTTGTGTTGCCGTTTACTCCATATTCTCCGATACCGTTCATCCACCATGAGGCAACAACTCTTGTGCCAGACATGATGTCGCCGTCGCATTCTCCGTCAAAAAAAGGCGCCGGCAACGAATCATCTGGCGGCTCGTATTGCGCGGACGTGGAAGATGCCGACAGAAAGATCACGAATGCGATTCCGGCGATAACGGCGAAAAGCCTGTATTTCGCGAATATGTGAAGCGCTTCGGAGTCGTTTGCACGGCGTAGACAGATTGGAGAGATTCGTTGTGCAATTGTCGCAATAGGCGAGTGGCTCATGAGGATTCTCCTAAAATGTAAGCAGCCAGCAGTGTATTCCGCTGTATAAGAGAGTCTGACCGCAGTTATTGAATCCCCAATGAATTGCTGATTAGTTCCTCAATAGAAAAACAAAACTAGGGGTCTGTGGCAAGACCAAGACCCCTAGTTTCTTGTTTACTTGTCAATACTTTAGGCAGATTACAGCGCGAAATCCTAACGATTGTGTCGCTTCGTCAGCTAGCGGCGTCCGCCGAACAGTCGCAGCAGGAACAAGAAGAGATTGATGAAGTCAAGGTAAAGCGTCAGCGCCGCCATGACGCTGAATTTCACCTTCATCTCAGGATCCAGGTCAAGCCGCGGATCAGCCGCCATATTGGCGATGCGCTGCGTGTCATAAGCGGTTAGCGCCGTGAAGAGCAACACGCCGAAGATGCTGATCACGTAGTCGATCATGGCGCTGCCCAGGAACCAGTTGACGAACATCGCGATCATCAGCCCGATTAGCCCCATCATGAAATAGCTGCTGTATTGGCTGAAATCCGTCTTGGTCGTCAGCCCGACGACAGTCATCGCGCCGAAGACGCCGGCTGTGCTCAGGAAAGCCGCCGCGATTGATCCAATGGGATAAACCAGAAAAATGATCGAGAAGGTCACGCCCGTCAGCGCGGAATAGGTAAAGAAGAGCAAGCCGGCATTGGTCGCCGACAGCTTGTGCATCCGGCGGCTCAGCGCGATCACCAGCACAAACTGCGCGATGATCACAACGAAGAACATCATCGGCTCAGGCACGAATCCGGTCGCGCTTAACAAGATTGAAACGAAAGCTGTAATGCCCAAACCCATGGTCATCCAGCCATAAACATTGCGCATCACCGCGTTCAGCTGCACGCTATCGAGCGGGCGCTTCGCCTTGCCCGTCATGTCGATTGCCGGCGCATTGGGGTTAAAGTTCATGTGTCGTCCTCCTGCATTTTTGCGCGCCGTCTGCCGACGCGTACACCTCATTATACTAAACATTATAACGGATTGACCACCTGCTGGATGCGGTCGCCCCCGCGATTTTACGCGCTTCTAACTATTTTACCTCGCCCGGAGTTGCCGCCGCCTTCATAGCTGCCGACTCGGCCATGAAGCGCCGCGCCGCGTAAACGAGTGTCACAGGGTGGAAGACGCGCCCGACCCGAACGCTGACCAGCACTTCTTTTGTGTCCCAGGCTTCGTCCTCTGGTCTCATCAACTGTATTTCATGCCCGGCTGCCTGCTATAATGCTCGCGTTTGCCCGTCGAGAGACTTAAAAGCCCATGCGTCTTGTCCTCGCCTCATCATCGCCCCGCCGCCAAGAGCTCCTGTCGCAACTCGGTCTTTGCTTCGAGGTCATCAAGCCCGAAATCGACGAGTCGCGTTATGCAGGCGAAGGGCTGGTCGCCTATGCCGAGCGGCTCAGCCGCGAAAAGGCGCAGGCGGTGGCGAATACGCTGTCAACCGAGCCGGCCCTGATCATCTCGGCGGATACCATAGTTGTGCTGGCTTCGAATACCAGCAACATTGAATTGGACAGCGAATTGCTCGGCAAACCCGCCAATATCGCCGATGCCAGAATCATGTTAACTCGCTTGCGAAATCGCCCTCATCTCGTCATCACCGCCTTCACGCTACACAAACATAGCGAAACGCCACGCCTCATCACGCGGCACGAACGCACTGTGGTGCATATGCGGGATTATACCGATGAGGAAAGTGACGCCTACATTACGAGCGGAGATCCTTTCGACAAAGCCGGCGGCTACGCCATCCAGAACGAAGCCTTTCATCCGGTCGCGCGCATCGAGGGCAGTTACAGCAACGTGGTTGGCTTGCCCATAGAAGTCCTCACCGCGGCGCTTGAAGAGATCGGCTTTCCCGTCGAGCGAATGTTATGATTGTGTGACGCCTCCGACTCAGGCTTGCGCAGCGTATGCCGCGCTGACACAATACTCTGCAGTATGAGCGCAAAATAGGCGAGGAACGAAATTACAATATGAGCATATATGAAATTGCAAATCAATTGGTCGCGGCGGGCAAGGGCATCATGGCGGCTGACCGTCCGTCGCCGGCATTCCATAGCATGCTGAAAGACGAAGGCATCCCGAGCGACGACAATAGCTACCGCAATTGGTCGGAGCTGCTCTTCCTCACGCCGCAGCTGAACGAAGCCGTCAGCGGCATCATCATGACCGATGAGCAGGTGCGCCTCGCGGATAGCAAGGGCGCCTCGCTAATCGAACAGGTGATCGACCGCGGCATGATCCCGGGTATTTCGCCCTACCAGGGCATGGTAATTCTGGCCGGCAGCGATGGCGAAACGGTCGGCAGCGGCCTCGACGGCTTGCGCGAGCGCTTGGCAGAATATGCCGCGATGGGCGTCGGCTTCACCAAGTGGCAAGCCGCCTTCCAAGTCGGGCCCGGGACACCCAGCTACTACGCGATCGAAGCCAATGCTTATGTGATGGCGCAGGTTGCCGCTCTCTCACATGAAGCCGGCATCGTGCCCATCGTCGAACCCGAAATCATGCTCGTGGGCGACCACAGCATCGAGCAATGCTTCGCCGTCACCGAATGGGTGCTGAGCCGCACTTTCGAGGCGCTTTATGTGCATCGCGTGGATCTCGAAGGCACGCTGGTCAAAGCCAGCATGGTGCTTTCGGGCAACAAATGCCCGCAGCAAGCCGATGTCGATACCGTGGCCGAGCAGACGATCAAGGTCTTCCGCCGGCAGATTCCCTCCGCCATTCCCGGCATCGTCTTCCTCTCCGGCGGACAGAGTGATTATCACGCCACCGCTCACCTGAACGCCATGAATGCCGATTACGAGCTGCCCTGGAAGCTGAGCTTCTCTTACGCCCGCGCCCTTCAGCGTGAGCCGATGAGCATCTGGCAGAACCGCGCCGAGAACGTGCCGGCCGCGCAAGCCGCCTTGTATCACCGCGCCAAGATGAACGGGCTGGCATCGGTCGGGCTGTGGACGGAAGAGCTGGAGGGCGAAGCTGTCGTCTCGTAGTGGGAAACGATGCGGCGGTGTGCACCGTTAAGTGGCCCAGTGCATTTGCGGGCGACCCAAGGGTCGCGTAGACACTGACCGCCGGTCGCCCCTACGTCCACTCTAAGTCGAGGCCCGCACTCAGTTACCTAGCCCGCATTCCAGCCCATCCATAAAATGGCGGGCGGCCCAAGGGTCGCCGCTAGATCCACTCCAAAGCGAGTTGAGCGCTCAGTTGCCCAGCCCGCCTTCCAATCCATCCATAAAGCGGCGGGCGGTCAGCGAGAACACGATCATCAGCGGCACGATCGTGATGATATAGCCGGCGTAAGTGACACCATATTGCGGGCTATAAAAGTCACTGTCGAAGGTGAGAATGGCGACGGCAACCGGCAGCCGCTCGTAGTCGACGGTGACCACCATCGGCCAGATCAGATCATTCCAGGTGAATAGTAAGTCCAGGATGGCCAGGGTAGCAAGCGCGGGCAGCGCTAGCGGAACGGCGATACGAAGGAAGAGTGTAAGCTCATTGGCGCCATCCAGCCGCGCCGCTTCAAAGTATTCCGCGGGCAGCGTTTCGAAGAAAATCCGCATCAAGAACATGCCCAGCACAATCTGGCCCGCGGTCCAGGGCAGCACAATGCCATGCACGGTATTCATCCACCCCCAGTCGACGATCTGCAAGAAGAGCGGGATCAGCGTGAGCGCGCTCGGCAGCATCATGAGCGCCAGGATGGCGGTGAACAGCAGTTCTTTCCGCGGAAAGCGATAACGGGCAAAAGCATAGCCCGCCAGCCCCGAAACGACCACGACCAGCACCATGTTAGGGAGGGAATAGATGGCGTTCCACTTGAGCGCGCGGCTTATGACGACCCAGGCGCGCTGGTAATTTTCCGGGTGGAGCGGCAGCTCGGGCAGCCAAATATTGGTGAAGAACTGCTCGTTAGTCTTGAAGGAGGTGATGATGGTAAAGGCAAGCGGGACATAAGTGATGATCGCCAGCAAGATTAGCGGCGCTCTGAGCAGCCAATCACGCCGGGGACCGCGTTTACTCTTGCGAAAGCTGCCCTTAGACGGCGACATCGTGGGCTCCTTTGTAGCGTGTGCGCAGGATCACCACGCTCAGGCTCAAGGTAAGAAACATTAGCACCACTCCAGCGGCGGTCGCATAGCCGAAGTTTACCCGTTGAAAGGCTTGCTGGTAAACGAAGAGGACCGGCGACATGTTGGCGTTGATGGGACCTCCGCCCGTCATGACGAACATGGGACCGAAAGCTTGCAGCGTCGCGTTGAGATTGATGATGGCGACGAGCGCCAGCGGTCCGCGGATGTTGGGCAGGTCGATGGCAAAGATGCGGCGCAGCCGTGAGCAGCGGTCGATCAGCGCCGCGTCGTTGACCTCGGCGGGCAAGTTGCGCAAAGCGGCGAGCAGCACCAGGAAGCCGATACCGGTAATCAGGGGGAAGCCGACCACAGCCAGGGCCCACAAGGCGGTGTTCGGATCGCCTAAGAAGGGGTGAACGCGTTTGATGATGCCGAAGCTCTTGAGAAATTCGTTCACCAATCCTCGACGGGCAGCGAAAATCTGGCTCCAAATCAGCAACTCAACCGTCCACGGGACCAGCATAGGTATGGTAAAGACGATACGCCAAAAGGACTGCTCTCTTCTGCTGCGCAAGTTATAGACCAACTCCGCACCAAAAAACGACATCGCGACGATTATAAAAGTGCGCACTGCGCCGTATTTCACGATGTTTTGCAGCGACAGCAGGAAAACCTTGTATTCAAAAAGGGAACGGTACTGGTCCAGCCCGACGTAGACGCCCGTTCCCACGCCATCCCACTCGGTCAAGGAGTGATAGAAGGCGGAAATCGCCGGCACATAACGCAGGAAGATCAGCAGCAATAGCGCAGGCAGCAAGAAGAGGAAGGGCGCCGATAGCGAAGCGCCAACGGATTTGGAGCGATTCGTGGTCAACGCGTGTGTCCTTGGATCGTTTTATTGTGAGTCATCAAGTGCGGAAAGGCGCCGCAGCCAGGTTGGCAAACCTGACCGCGGCAGCATGTTAATTGTGTATTGCGCTGACATTGGGGATCAGCGCGGCAACAGGCTTATGGGCACCACTCCCAGCCCTCTTTCTCACAGACTTCCAGCGAGATCCGCATCATCATTTCCTGGTAGGCGGCTTTGGTCTCCTCGGCGGACGCGCCCAGGAAGAAGGCAGCCATGATGTTGGTCCCCTCAACGGTAGACTCCGCTTTCAAGCCGCCGCCGGAGACAGGCACCAGTCGCTCCGGCAGCAGAGTGACATCCTGGAAGAAGTCCAGGTAAGGAGCGTCCTGGACTTCGACGCCGATGACCTGCGGGATGAAAGCGTAGCGGGAAGCCGCGCTAATGCGGCCCCAGTTCTCCGGCGTGGAGAAGAAGCGCATGAAGTCAACCGCCAATTCGATGTTTTCGGAGGAACGCGGGACACCCCACTGGGCAGCGGCGCTAGGACCGCCGACGCGGTAGCTGGTGTTGGGCGCGCCCGGGAAATCGTCCTCGGTGAAGGGTGGGAAGTAGGCAACGTCGACGTTGAAGGGCGCAGCATCCACAATCCCCGGGTATTCATGGCTGCCACCCCAGTAGATCAGGGCTTCGCCACTGAAGAAGAGGCTCTTCGTCAGCTCGCCATCCAGCGCGGCGTAATCCACTGGCATCAAGCCTGCGAACTCCTTGGAAATTTCCAGGTAACGGTCCATTCTCGGGCCGGTGTAGTCAAGCGCTCCAGTGATTACACCGTGGGCGACCTCCTCTACAGCAAAGGAGCGGAAGGGCATGCTCGGCATCGCGGCGTTCCAGTGCGGCAGGTAGATCTCTTCCGCCAGATCGGCGTAGACCGCGGTCCAGATGATGACATCGGCGTGCCACCAGGTTCCCCAGCTTGGATCGAGGTACATGCCGACGGCGATGTAGCCGGCATCCTGGACTTTGACCATATCGGCGACGAATTCGCCCCAGTTGCTCCACTCAGTCGCGATGCCGATTTGCTCCGCCAGGTCCGCGTTGTAGATCAGCCCGAGTTCGATCCAGTCGAGCGCAATCTCGTACCAGTTGCCGTCGCCGGCGCGGATGTTGTTGGTCACGTTTTCGGGCATGGTATCGATCCAGCGCTCACTGCCCAATTCGCCGTCGGCGATGTAGGGGTTCGGCGCTTCAAGGTATTCCGTCAGCGGCACCCACCAGTCGCGGGTTTCGTTATTGCGATCTTGCCATTGCCACCAAGCGAGATCCGGCGCCGTTCCGGCCGCCATCATCGTGCCCAGCCACTCGCCATAGGCTGCGCCACGGCTAGGCAGCAGGTCGATGGTGACCCCCGGATGCAGGTCCATGTAGTCTTGGGCGACGGCTTCGACGGCTGCGGCCATTGCCTGCGGGGTTTCCCCTTCGTTGTCCGGCTGATAATAGTATTGCGGGTACCAGGATATCGTCCCGCTCATCTCCTCTTGCGCAAAGATGCCGGGGGCGACGCTCAAGACGAGCGTCACTACGAGCAAAAGAGCCAAAATTTTAGCAGTGCTTTTACCAAACATCATACTGTTCTCCTAAATGAACATAGGCTGTACGTTGAAGTGTGGAATGGATTTCGCCTACACTCCCCCATCCTGAATCGAGTCCAACACATATCTCTCCTTCGCTGCCAACATTGTGAAAGCCTGAACAATCGTCGCGCGTTTGCCCCCTCTCCCACAAGGGGAGAGGGGCTTTTTTCACCACAACTGCTTGGCGGTCGCGTAGGCACAGCCCGCCGACGCTGACCTTCAGAGGGGCTTCGTCGAGTGGGGCGGGGATGTTGTCAAGGTTTTTTCAGCACAGGTCGCGTTGACACTGAGCGTCAAGGCGTGACATGCTTGTGGCCGATTTGTTGCCGGGAGAAAACTTTTTTCGGCAATATGGCAACGTTTTGTGTCCGAATACGGCGGATTTTGTATGGATTCGTATGCGGGCGCAGTGGGTCATGCGCTGAGTGTAGTCCGGTTGGGCTTCGGGGTGGGGACTTTATGGTCGCGGTTTTGCCCTCACCCCAAACCCCTCTCCCAAAATGGGGTCGCGAAGGGCGCGTAGACACAGCCCGCCGACACTGACCGCCGGTCGCGTAGGGCGCGTCGGGCGGGGATGATGCTAAGGTTTTTTCACCGCAGGCGCTCGGCGGGGGGTGAAGCAGAGTCAACTCGAGGTAGAGATGGGTTACAATGACAGCGAATCAGATCCAGGAGATGAGCGAACGATGAAACAGCATGCTGTACTGGATATCCTGCCCAATCATGTCGATGGCACGCGCGATTTCATGATCTTCGGTCATTTCCTCGAGCACTTCCATCGGCAGATTTACGGCGGCGTCTACGACCCGGGCAGCCACCTGTCGGACGAGAACGGCTTGCGCCGCGATGTCATCGAGGCGCTGCGGCGGCTCAAGACGCCGGTCATCCGCTGGCCCGGCGGCTGCTTCGTCTCGGCGTATCCCTGGAAGAAGGGCGTCGGCGAGCGCGTTCCCTATTACGATAAAGCCTGGCGCGTCGAGGAAAGCAACGCCTTCGGCACGGATGAGTTCATCGCCCTCTGCCGTGAGGTGGGCGCGGAGCCATTCATCTGCACTAACGCCGGCACCGGTACACCCGAGGACATGTCGGACTGGGTCGAATACTGCAATCTAAACATCGGCGAATGGGCGGCACTGCGCCGGGCGAACGGACATGAGGATCCCTTCAAAGTCCGCTACTGGAGCATCGGCAATGAGAATTATGGCGCCTGGGAGATGGGCGCCAAGACGGCCGACGAGTGGGCGCGCCTCGTTCTGGAATCAGCCAAGATGATGAAGCGCGTCGATCCCGAAATCGAGCTCGCCGTCGCTTCGATCCCCGATCTCGATTGGAATACCAAAGTGCTGCGCGAAGCCGGTGACCTGCTGGACTGGGTGTCCATCCATGGCTATTGGTCTCGCGCCACAGACGAAGGCGAGTTCGAGACGGGCTACGACAATATCATCGCCCGCGCCTTCCAGCCGGAAGAGAGGATCGCCACCGTTAAGCATATTCTGGGCTCGCTGGGTTACCTGGGGAAGTTACGCATCGCCTTCGACGAGTGGAACCTGCGTGGCTGGTGTCATCCCCGCTTTATGGCCTACGGCGCTGCCGACCACGACCTCATGGACAGAAACGACATCAACAGCAACTACAATATGGCGGACGCCGTCTTCACCGCCTGTTTCCTCAACAGCTGCCTGCGCCATTGCGATGTAGTGGGCATGGCGAATTTCTCGCCCGTGGTCAACACGGTCGGCGCGATCTTCACCCACGCGGACGGGATTGTGCTGCGCCCGACCTATCATGTCTTCGATCTCTTCGCCAATCACACCTACGAAGAGATCGTACATTCTGCCCTGGCATCGCCGTCCTTCGAGGTCGGCACAGATGATGGTCCGGTCAAGTCAGTGCCGCACCTTGACGCGGTCGTCACGCGGGATCCGGCGAGCGGGAATATCGGCATCACCCTGGTTAATCTGCATGGCGCGGACTCCATTTCGTGCCTGATTCGCGGATTGCACAGCGCGTCTGACAAGATTACGGCTCGCACCGTAAAGGGTGATTCGGTTGATGCTTACAATTCAATTGATCGACCGGATGCCGTCACGATCGCCGAGCGCCATCTCTCCGTAACGGACACGCGCAGCTTTGAAATCGAATGTTCGCCACATTCGGTGACAGTTGTGAATCTGAACTGAGGTTGAGTCGTCAAGCCTTCGCCAGGAGCGCCTCAAATGAACGCCGCCATCCTGGCGAAAGCGCTTCAATTTTCAGCGCGCGTTCGGCCGCGCTGGGCTGCCTATCCAGGTAGAGCGCGGCATTGATCTCGGCCACCGTCATGCCGACCGGGTCTCTTTCTATCAACTGAATTGGATCGCCTGCCTCTACGTAGCCTTCTTCCAGCACGCGCGCATAGAAGCCAATGCGGTTCGCTCGCAGGAAAGTCTTCTCGAAGCCGGGGATGCCCATTGCCCCCGCCAGCTTGTAGCAGGGTACGCGCGGCTGCGATACCTGAATCACCGCCTCGCCGATGCGGAAGCTGTCGCCGACGCAGACCGTGTTTTCCAGCAAACCCAGCAGCGTGAGGTTCTCGCCAAACTGCCCGTAGTGAAAATCTTCCCGCGCCAGCTCAGCCGCCCAGTAGGGGTAATTCTCATGTGGATAGCAGTAGACGGCGCGGTTCGGCCCGCCATGCGCCTTCCGATCGGCTTGTCCATCTCCATCAAGGCCCAGACGTCCCAGCCAGACGCGCCCCATGACATGCCGCTTGTAGATGCCTGTCTGATAGCGGCGCCCGTCGACATCGACGGCTTTCGGCTGCGCAACATTGATCGACAATAATCTCACGTCTCGTCGTCCCCCTGCAAACGCTGTTTACGCGTCTTGATCTGCTCGAGGATTTCTTCAGCCGGCGTCGTCGTCTCGAAGAATTCGCTCTGCGCCCTCTTGACCGCGCTCAATCGTTGCCGCGCCTCGTCCGTCTCAGCATCCGTGTCGTCTTCGTGGATGACCGGTGCGCTATCATCGGCGTCCGCCATTTCGGCCAGGCCGGTCGTCTCGGCGACTTCATCTTCCATGGTTTCGGCTGAATCGCGCCCTTCCAGCACAATTTTGTAAAAGGCGAAGGCGGCGACGGCGGCCAGCGCCACTGGCACGAGCAGGCTGAAAGCGGTGGAGACGATGTTGAGCAAGCCCAAGACCAGTACAACGACTAGCACCGCGATCACCAACTGCCGAATGCGCTTGTCTGCCATCAGTTGTCTCAACGCGCTGCACCTCGCTCGCTCCGCCCATTATAGCCGACCGGCGCGTTTCGCCGCTGTTTACTGACGCAATGGAATAACCTCGGCGCCTTCGCCGTCCTCGGTCGTGAAGAGCCGTGCCCGTCGCACGATCCAGCCTTCGCGCAAGCTCAAGCCCGCCACCGTCCCGAAGGAGACCGCGAATATCAGCAGGTAGAGCCAGAGTCCTCGTTGCAGATCCCAGGCCAGCCAAGCCGCCCACAGCGCGTATAGAGCAAGAGCCAGTTCCAGCCAGGTCGTGACATCGGCGGATAAGGCATAGCTGCTGCGTGCCCAGTCGCTTTCGAATTTCGGCGTGCGCCGGAAACCGGTTTTGATGCCCAGTAGCGCGGCAATCACCGCCAGGCTGTTGCTCACCGCCATGCCCGTGCCGATGAACAGCAGGGCAGGGAAGGCGGCCATGCCACTTAACCAATTGTCATATAAGCGAATCTGGCCCGCGACATACATCAGCGGCGACGCCAGGCTCAGCAAGCCCAAGGGCGCCAATGTCAGACCCGTCAGCGCGCCGGTCAGCAGCAAGGGCGGCGTCAAAAGGAGCATCAAGAGCATCAGCGGCTGCGGCAGATACTGGCAAAGATGCTGAATCGCCATGATCTTCTGCGACGCGCTCAAGTCAGCGCCGACGATCTGACGCGCCAGCTTGATGAGGCACTGTGTATTGCCGGTCGCCCAGCGCGTCTGCTGCTGCTTGTAGGCGGCCAACTGCGGCGGAATCTCACCCGGCACTTCCACATCCGGCAAGAAGAGCGAGCGCCAGCCAGCCATCTGCGCCCGATAACTGAGGTCGAGATCTTCGGTGAGTGTATCGGACGACCAGCCGCCGGCCGCCTCGATGCATGTTCGCCGCCAGACGCCGCCCGTCCCATTGAAGGGGATCAGCCAGCCGCTGCGGTTGCGCGCCGCCTGCTCAACGATGAAATGCGTGTCGATTGACAAACGCTGCGCGCGCGTCAGGTTGTTTTCGCCGGCATTGAGGTGACCCCAACGGCTCTGCACAATGCCGATGTCCGAATCTGTCAGCAAGTGAGGCAAGGTGCGGCGGAGGAAGTCCGGCGCTGGAATAAAGTCGGCGTCGAAAATCGCAATGAATTCGCTTTCGCAATGCTGCAGACCATGTGCTAGGGCGCCGGCCTTATAGCCGATGCGTTGGGTCCGGCGGATATGCTGTACGTTGAGACCAAGGGCTTGCAGATCGGCTAGCTTGCGCGCCACACGTTGCACGGTGCCGTCATCAGAGTCATCCAGTACTTGAATCAGGAGCCGGTCGCGCGGGTAGTCGAAGGCCGCCACCGCGTCAATTAGCCGCCCGGCGACGTAGTATTCGTTGTAGAGGGGCAACTGTACGGTGACATGCGGCAGATCCGTCATGCGTTCCGCTTCGACCTTGGCGCGGCGTGTACGCCAATATCGCCAGAGCAGGATTGCCTGTCCCGCCGTATAGAGGCCGAGCGAGAGCGCGCAGAGGGCATATATTGTCAGCAGTGTCGTCGTCATCGCAGCGATTCTAGTTTGCCATTGTGCCCCTGACAAGATGAAGGTATTTCGCACTGCCCCATAAGGGCGTAGAACAGGCGTAGGTTAGGCGACGGCTATGCGTAAAGGTTCTTTCTCCGCCCGGCTGTAAGATATGAAACGTGACGACCGGAAGAAAGGACCGGGTTACCCATGCAACTCTATTATATCCGCTTCATGCTCTTGTTATGCGTCTGTGCCTTTGTCTTATATGCGCTGTCTGCCTGAGGGATGTTGCTGCAGGCGAGCCAAAACCGCGATAGATCAAAAGCATATTCGAATAGTCTCCTATTTCCGCTGCCGGTGGCAAATGCTGCCGGTATTTCCATTCGCGCTGTTTTCGCGGCTGACCTGATACCGATATAATGAGAGGCATTCACAGGTATCGCTTCCCGCGCTTGTAACTGGCCCGGTGGTACGCGGCACTGTGAGCTAGTGACAAGACAGCAGGGTCGAGGACCTTCGAGCGATGAGCGATCAGCGCGTGGCGGTATTTGAAATCAAGAACTACATGGTGATCTGGCGCCAGTTGGAAGAGCGCGAATTCGCCGGCGTGCTGGCGCGGATTCGTGGGCTGGTCCGTTGCAACGGCGTCGGTACGAAAGACCAGGACGATTATCGGCTTGACGTCTATTTCCTGGCGCCCGAAAGCGATATGCCGGATCCGCAGGTGGATATCAACAAGCGGCGCGGCGCCATCTTCATGCCGATCAGCGATATCTACGCCTTTGTCGATATCCTGCGCAACGAGAAGCCTATCTTCGGTCATCTCCGCGGCGACTATCCGCAGTGGACCAGTGTCACCACGACCAACGAGCCGGTCGGCACGGGTGATGAGGACCATCGCGTCAGTGAATGAACGCGGCTTTAGCATTGATCCAGCTTCGCCATGAGCGCGCCGATTCGCGTCCTGCACTTCGCCGATGTCCATATCGGCATGGAAAACTACGGTAGAACCGACCCGGCTACCGGCGTGAGCAGCCGCGTTAGCGACTTCTTGCAGCGCCTGGATGATATGATCGCATTCGCCCGCGAAGGTGACGTCGATCTGGTGATCTTCGCCGGCGACGCCTTTCGCAGCCGCAGTCCCAACCAAACCTACCAGCGCGAATTTGCCGGGCGCGTTCGCCGGCTCTCGCAGCTGGCGCCGACAGTTTTGCTGGTGGGCAATCATGACGTACCGCAGAATTTGTCAAAAGCCTCGACCATCGAAATTTACGATACGCTGGGCGTGCCCAATATCTGGGTGGCGCAAGAATACGAGGTCAGACGTGTCACGACCAAGCGAGGCGATGTGCTGGTCGGCGCAGCGCCTTATCCCATTCGAACGCGCCTCTTGGAGGAGACGAACACCCGCCGCATGACCATCTCCGAGCAAGACGCCGAATTGCAGCGCATCCTGCATGAGCGGCTGGCGGCGCTCAGCGAAGACGCCGACGCGCTGGCGGATGCCGACACGCCGCGCCTGCTCACCGGGCATTTTAGCGTGAGCGGCGCTCGCTGGGGCAGCGAACGGAGCGTCATGCTGGGCTGGGATACCGTCGTCGATCTTGAAGTCCTGGCCGATCCGCGCTGGGATTATGTCGCCCTCGGGCATGTGCACCGGCATCAGAACCTGACAGCGGAGCGAGTCGATGTGCCGCCGGTTGTCTACAGCGGCAGCCCTGAGCGTATCGACTTCGGCGAAGAGAACGATATCAAAGGTTTCTGCTGGGTCGAGCTTGAGAGGGGACGAGCCGACTGGCGGTTCATCAAACTGGCTGCGCGCGTGATGCTGACGCTTTCCGCCGACTGCCGCGCGATCGAGAATCCGACCGGTGCGGTGCTCGACGAGATGCGACGCCACGATCTGCAAGACGCTATCGTGCGATTGGTGATTCGCCTGACGCCCGAAAGCGAGACCCTGCTGAACGAATCCCTGATCCTCGACGAACTCAAACGGGCCGGCGTCTTCCATATCGCCGGGATTCGCAAGGAAGTCGATCGCCAGGCGCGGACGCGTTTGGGTGTCAGCCCCGAGGGGTTAACGCCGCTGGAGCTGCTCGAGCGCTACTTCGAGAGCCGTGATGTCGAGGAAGGTCGGCGTGAGGAACTTCTGCAGCGCGCGCGGGAGATCATTGAAGGGGAGTAGGATAGTGCTGTCGCCTTGGTGGTCAAGCGTTGCTCTGGACATTAGTGTGCCAGACATCAGCCCATCTTCTGCAAGTCAATCAGGCGAACCATTTTCGTCTTCCCGTTTTCACCGGCCACCGGCGTGTATAGTTCGTCGGGATCTTGCAGGCGGTCGAGAAAGATGATGCCGTCGAGATGATCGATCTCGTGATGGAGCACGCGCGCATCCATGCCCTCCAGCCGCCGAATGATCTCGCCCCCGTCTTCACCCAGAGCGCGAAAGCGTATCCAACTCGGGCGTAGCGTATCCCAGCTGTAAATGTCGGGGATGCTCAGGCAGCCGTCGAAGCCGGTTTCGGGCGGACCCGCTTCTATGATCTCGGGATTGATCAGCGTCAGCATCGGCTCTTCTTCATCTTCATCGTTCTGGCCGAACTTGGCCACGGTGACGCGCTTGAGGGCGCCGATCTGCGGGGCGGCAATGGCGGCGCCGGGCTGCGCCTCCAGCGTATCTTTTAGGTCTTGTATCAGCCGCTTGAGACGCTTGTTTTTCAGGTTCGCCACCGGCTTGCTCAATTGCCGCAGACGCGCCTCATCCTGCGGGAAGTAGACTAACTGTTTGACCGCCATGCTCGGGATCGCTCGAACGCTTGCCGTACGGTTTGCGCATCCAATTTACCACATGAGTCGGGAGAATGTCAGTAAATTGGGCCCAGCCGCTAGCGCGTAGTCGTGCCGTCATTGAAGATGCCGGTCGGGTGGCAGCCACGGTCTGCCGCCGCCGCTTCTTGTTCCAGCGTCACAAATTCTTCGTAGTGCGCGTCATTCGGCGGATACAGCACAACTTCGGCGTAGCCTTGTTCGACCAGGACGCGATTGACCAAGACCTCATCGACGTAGATGAAGCGCAGCAGGCGGTCGTACCGATCTACCAGTTCTTTATCGGGCACGAGACGCACGGTCTTGCCTTCGACAAGGTCCGCGTTGGCCTGCGTCGCCTCACTGGAGCAAGGCTCATTGCGCTCCGGCGTATTCATCTGCAAGTAGCGTATCCGTGTATTGACGCCCTTGAGCAGCACGTCAATCGTGTCGCCGTCGACGACGCGTGTCACGGGTCCGATCTCTTCAGCCGACTCTGCCGGCGGAGCGGGTGGGGACGTACCGGACTGATTCGCACTGATCGAATCGACTAGTGCGCGGCTGCAGATCGATTCGCAGGGTATGCCATCGTTGTCGCGGTCCAGTCGGCTGTGGCCGCACATTGTCAACTTGTAGACGGCTTCTTCGCAATCCGTCATATCCTTGCAGTACTTCGGTCCGCAATCGTAGGCTGATTCAGTGACGGCAGTAGCGGGCGGGGGCAAGCCGACTCGCAGATCGGCGACGGCTGTCGCCACTTGCACCGCCACTTCGGTGCTGATCTGCCGTTGCATTTCCTGGTTGAGTTCCGCGGTCAGCGGGGCGCAGCCCGCGAGACAAATCGCGACCGCAGCTATGACAATTGCCCGGCGGATCGGTTCCAAGTGCCCTCTCTTGCCGACAACTCAATTACGTAATATGACAGAATGATTCTAACACAACCCATCGCAATATTACGAAATGGAAAGGCTCGCTCTTGTCTACTGCTATAATCGGCTGGTGTTCGTTGCCCGGGGCAAAGGAGGGGTTTCGTGCCATCCCGCGCTGAAAAATTCTTGTCTTTCTATCGGCCTTACCTAGGACTGCTGACGGTCGATCTCATCTGCGCCTTCATCATCTCGGCGATCACGCTGATCCTGCCGCTCTGCGTCCGCTATATTACGCAAAATCTGCTGGATGCCGGCGCGCCGCATCAGATGCGTGACATCGCCACCGTGGGGCTGCTCATGCTGGCGCTGGTCGCCGCGCACACCCTTTGCAATCTCTTCGTCGATTATCAGGGCCACATGATGGGCGCCATGATGGAAAGCGATATGCGGCGGGAGCTGTTCGCCCATTTTCAAAAGCTGTCCTTCAGCTTTTATGATGACCAGAAGACGGGCCAGCTCATGTCACGCATCACGAATGACCTGTTTGCGCTCTCCGAGCTTTTTCATCACGGTCCGGAAGACCTCGCCATCGGCATCATGAAGTTTTGCGGTGTCTTCCTGATCACGCTCAGTATCAACCCGGCGCTGAGCTTGATCGTCTGCGCCTTTCTGCCACTGATGTTCGTCTTCTCACTGCATTTCAATCGCAAAATGAATCGCGCCTTACGCCTGAGCAAAGAGCGCATCGCCGAGGTCAATGCCCAGACCGAAGACTCGCTGGCCGGCATTCGCGTCGTGCAATCCTTCGCCAATGAAGCGCTGGAACAGGCAAAATTCGACCGGGCCAATGCGCGCTTCGTCGAGAGCCGCCGCCTGGAATACAAGAGCGAGGGCATCTTTTATGGCGGCATGGACGCTTTTTCCTTGCTGATGACTGTCGTGGTGGTCGTCTTTGGCGCTCTTGCCATCACGCGGGCGTCGCTCGACCTGGCCGATCTGATTACATTTCTGCTTTACGTGGGCATCCTGGTCGAGCCGATTCAACGGCTGGTGAACTTCGCCCGCTGGTATCAGGAGGGCATCACCGGCTTTCAACGATTCATGGATATGATCGAGTTGCCGCCCGCGATTCAAGATGGCGACCAAGCGATTCTGCCCCAGCGCGTGCGCGGCAAGCTGGAATTGCAGAATGTTAGTTTCAGCTACAAGTCGGCATTCGGTGATATTTTTCGTCATCTATCCTTGAAGATTGGCGAAGGCGAGTATGTCGCCCTCGTCGGTTCTTCCGGCGTGGGGAAAACGACGCTGGGCACCCTGATCCCGCGTTTCTACGAGGTCAGTGACGGACGCATCTGCCTGGACGGCATCGATATCCGCGCGCTTAGCTTGGCGTCGCTGCGGCGCAACATCGGCACGGTTGATCAAGATGTTTACCTCTTCGCCGCCACTGTCGCTGAGAACATCCGCTACGGCGATCCGGGCGCCAGAGAGGAAGAAGTGATCGCCGCGGCAAAGCGGGCGAACGCGCACGATTTCATCATGGCGCTGCCGCAGGGTTACGACACCGATATCGGCCAGCGCGGCATTAAACTGTCGGCCGGCCAACGCCAGCGTCTTAGTATCGCGCGTGTCTTTCTGAAGGATCCGCCGCTGCTTATCCTCGATGAAGCCACCAGCGCGCTCGACAGCGCAAGCGAGCGGGTCGTGCAGCAATCACTTGAGCGCCTGATCGAAAACCGCACGACACTCGTCATCGCCCATCGCCTGTCAACGATCCGCAATGCCGACCGCATCCTGGTGCTGACCGCAGATGGCGTTCATGAGCAGGGGACGCATGAGGAGTTGCTCAGCAGCGATGGGGTTTATGCGAACCTGTACAACCTGCAATTGGCTCGCTAGCGGCCGGTGATTGCCGATGCCGCCGCGGATTCAGAATATCACGGATGTAGAGTTTCCGCTGGATGCCCTGCGGATACACCGTGGTTCAAATCAGGCGAAAGTAGCGGGAGAGGGACTCGAACCCTCACGCCCTTGCGGGCAGGTGCTTTTAAGGCACCCGTGTCTGCCATTCCACCATCCCGCCGCAGGCATCAGTATAGCCCGGACGGTCTGTCTGTCAATATGACCGCGACTTGTAGCGCGTTAAACTTGGTGAATTTCGTCGTCGTCCTTTTTGCGCTTGCCGCTGACATTGGGACGGTAGCGTCCGCCGAATAGCATGAACAGACCCATACCGATCAGAATCAGCGGGAAGACCTGTCCAAATGCGCCGGCGATATCGCCGATCAGGCCGGGTAAGCCGAAGATGACGCCAATGCCGATCAGCCAGAAAGCGCCCGTTGCCGATTGCCAGCCTTCGCCCTCCGCCATCGTCCTTGCCAGAATTGAAGCGGCGATTACAAACATGATCCCCGGCCACCACCAGCCCGAGAGAAATAAGAGGCCGAGCCCGACAAAGAAGACGCCGGTCCCGATCTGTGATGCTTTTTCGCTAATATCCTTGCCCATCAATCCAATCCTGATCCTGTATTTGTTCGCTATTCTTTATACGGACGGTGTCGTCTCGGGTTGCGTCTATGGATTCAGCCTTTGCCAGTGCCCATGCTCGCCCTTACGTCTCAACAAATGTCACGCGATACGACTTCAGCGATTCACGGTTGCCGCTGTAGCAGGCGCCAGTGCGCAGACTCGCCCCGAGCGGTTCGGCGGCGCCCGGCATATCCAGCGTGTAATTGATGTCCGCTTCCATCTGAAAATCGGCATAGGCATCCCCGCGATCAACCTTGAGACCGCTGACGAAAATGCTCTCCTGATCCCCCCAGCGCGCACGGATCCGTTGGCCCGGGATGCCCCGACCCAAGTAATCCACGACGTACACTTCGATCACAGCCGGTCGGGACAGATCACAAAAGGATCGCACGGGACGGCCTGCAAAGCTCCGTTCCACGGGCCGCGTCGGGATGATCGGCAAACTAGTGTGGCTGTTCCGTCCGTCTTGCAGTGGCGGTTTGGTTGGTTGAGGCGTCGAACGCGCGAGACTGGACGCGTCTTTCGCCTCAAGGGTCGGTGCGGTAGCGGCGTCTTCCGGCGGCAGCAAGCGTTCGGCACAGCCCTCGCGTCCTTGCGACTTGTAAAGATTAACGGCGCTGCGCAGCGCCCTTATGCCACTCTTGCTGCTTAGATAGCCGCGGCTGCCCAAGGCGCAGCTGCCTTCCACCAGCGCCCCCAGGGGATCTTGCGCCGGGCGCAGCGCGATCAGCTTGTTCAGGGCGGTCGGCAGATCGCCACTCTCCGCGTATTCGAGGGCGATCGCCATCATATAGTGATTGCGAGCGTCAGCGCCAAGTTGCCAGGGTTCGGCCCCGCCGGCCTGCATCGGACCAAGCAGGCGCGTCAGACCCAATCCCAGCGCCAGACCGATGATCAGGCTCACCGCGAAGACCGAATTGGAAAAGTAGGCGGGCGTTCGTTGATCCTCTGCGACCGAGGCAGCTGACCGTGGATCGCTCTGCTTCATGCTTTGTCACCAGCCAGATCGAAGAAGGGTTCCATCGGCGCTGTCAACTGGCCCAAGCCCTCAGTCAAACTTACCAGGAGCCGAATGTCCGCCAGATTACGCGAAGACGAAGCGATGATCCGCTCCGTCGTTTGACGCAAGTAGCTCCCCGCGTCTTCGACCGCCAACAGCTGCAAGCGCTCGACAGCGCCCTTCAGGTCGCCATCGTCGCGGTAGCCGGCAGAGACCATCACCGTATAGTCGTCACGGTATTGCCTCGCCAGATCGCGCAGCGCGCTGCTGCGGGAATCGGCGGGAAACGGAACCCAACCGAAATACAGCCCGACCAGCGTGCCAATGAGCAATCCGAGTATCAGCGATCTGAGAATGCGCAGCATAGACCTTCTTGGGTAAACCTTGTGCCATTAATCTTATAATGGAACAGTGGTTTTGCCACAGAAGCGAGCAGGGAAGGGCGACATGAGCTGGCGCTCCCGCCTGTCAAATGCGCACTAGTTACAAGTGCGGAGTGACCTGTCAGGCCGCCCCGTCGATTTGCATACTAAATTGCTGGAAACCAGCGCCTATCGCTGCAGCGCGGCAATCGCGCCACAGGCGGGGCAGCTGCCATCCGGTCGGATGATAGCGAAACCCCCTTGCGGGTCAGCATCGTAGATATCGAAGTCGATATTCCAGACGATAACCATTTCGACCGGCATGCGTTGATAATTCGAGCTGATCAAGATCGCCTGTGACAGCCAGGCTGCCTGTTCCGCCACCGAAGTAGTCGCCCCCCATTCAAAGCCTCGCGGCAAGGGACCGTAACCCTCCGGCGACAAATAGCCCATCTCAGTCATGCACATGGGAATATCGGCGTAGTTGAAGGGCCAGGCGACTCGACCGAGCATGAGCGGCAAGTAGCGGGTCGGATACTCACCGCGCGGGTCGCCACCTTGCGAGGTCGGCGGCAAGATGCCCTCGTTGTAGTGGACGCCGATGCAATCGGCATAATCGGCGACGCCGGCATTTGCCATGCCCGCGTAATAGCGGTCGTCATTCCAGACCGATGCCAAACCAAAAGCGCCCTCGGCGCCGGTCGGGGCCAGTGCGCCTGTGATCACCATGGTATCGGGATTGGCCGCCTTGATCTCGGTGTAGGCTTTCTGCAGCATCATGGCATAGCGCTTGGGATCGATCTGCCCCGTCGGCCATTCGCGGTCGAGGTTCATTTCGTTCCAGACCTCGATGGCATCGACGCCCAACTCAGCCACATCGCCCAGAAAAGCGGCGTAGTCGTCAAGGTAGGCGTCGCCGCCGTCGGCCAATTCATGTTTCTTGCCCGTGATACTTAGCAAAATGAGGAATCCCGCCTCATGCGAGCGGTTGATGCGGTCGCGCGCCACGCTAAGGTCGACGCCGTCAAAATAAGGTATCTGCCACTTAACCCAGGTCATGCCGGCGGACTGCATCGCCTCAATGGCCGCCTCGCCGAAATGCGCAACGTGCCCGCCGACGGGTATCGGCAAGCGGTTATCCACGGTCGGCGCAGGCGCCATACCGTGCGCAGGATCTGGCGATGGTTGCGCGATCACTTGCACCGGCTCGGTGTTGATGATATCGCCGTCGTTGTTGACCGCGATCGGCGCCAGGGCGTAATGAAAGCTCTCTTGCGCGCCGTTAACCGCATGTAAGCGCAGTTGATAAAAGCCATCGGTCAAAATAGCGGTGTTCCAGGTGCCGAGCGCGCCATCTACCACGGGCGAGAACTGCGGGCTGGTAATCGGCGCCCATGCGTTGGACTCGGTCCCCGGCGCGTAGGGCGCGGCTTCGGCGAAATACCACATTAGGTCGGGGATGTTTGCGGTTCCGACCAGGTCAACTGAGCCGGTGACGGTATTCCTGACTGGATCCCACTCCAGCATCAACTCGCTTGGTTGGGCGCTGGCTGCGCCGACGCATATACTTACTGTTAGTAGAAGCAAGGTAAGGTATCGCATTTGTACTCCATGTCGCAGTCAAACCTACGCCCGATTATAGAACAGGCTGCAAAACCTGACTATCTATTACGAATGTAGCTGCCGACCATCTTGTAGTAGAGATGCGCAGGCGAGGGACGTGATCATCGGTTGTGATTTCCGCGCGACAGGGTTTACAATTCGCCTGAACGAGCGGAGCTTTTCCCAGCGCCACAAAACTCAAAGAAACTTACGCGAGGATAGCGCCATGATGATCAAGCAGCGGGCTGACGAAATAGAATCTGAGATTTTGACGCGCTATCGCGAGCGCACGCAGTGTTCCCGCGCCCGTCACGAGGAGGCCCGTCGATATCTGCCCGCCGGCGATACCCGTGCCGCCACCTGGTTCGCGCCCTATCCCACCTATATGGCCTCCGGCGACGGCGCCTGGCTCACCGATTGCGATGGCCATCGCTACCTTGATCTGCTGAACAATTTCACTTCGCTGATCCATGGCCACGCGCAGCCGGATATCTTGGAAGAGGCTGCCGATCAGTTGACGCGCGGCACGGTCTTCGGGACGGCCGCTGTGCCCCAGGTCGAGCTCGCCAAGCTGCTGATTGAACGCGTGCCCAGCATCGAATTGCTGCGCTTCACCAATTCCGGCACGGAAGCCACGATGATGATGATGCGGGCGGCGCGCGCCTTTACCGGCCGCGATATCATCGTCAAGATGGACGGTGGTTATCATGGTTCTCATGACTTCGTCGAGGTGAGCGTCAAGGCGGATCTGGACTCGGCTGGCCAGCCCTCAGCACATGTCGAAGGACGCGGCGTGCCAGACGCTGTGCTCAATGCCGTCATGGTCGCTCCCTACAATGATTTGACAGCGATGGAAGCGCTCCTGCAGCAACACGGCGAGCGCATCGCCGGCATCATCATGGAGCCGATGCCCAACGCCGGCGGGATGGTGCCGCCCGCGCCGGGTTATCTGCGTGGTCTGCGCGCCTTGGCGGACGAATATGGCGTGCTGCTGCTTTTCGACGAAATCGTCACGCTGCGCTTGAGCCGCGGTGGATTCCAGGAAATCGAGGGGGCGATACCCGACATGACCGCCCTCGCCAAAATCATCGGCGGCGGCTTCCCGGTGGGCGCGTTTGGCGGACGCAAAGACATCATGGACCATTTCGATCCGGATCTGCATCCGGACTTCCTGTTTCACAGCGGCACCTTCAACGGCAACAATGTCACGATGACCGCCGGTCTCGCGGCGATGCATCGGCTCGATCAAGCGGCGATCGACCGTATCAATGCCATGGGCGAGCGCCTGCAAGCGAATATCAATCGGCTGTGCGCGAGACTTGCTATCCGCGCGCAATGCCTGGGATATGGTTCACTGCAGCAGATTCAATGGACGGATGAGCCTATCCACACCTTGGCCGATGCCCGCCGCGCCGGCCAGGACATCGGCAAGCTGCATCAGCTGTTTCATCTCGAGCTGCTGAATCGCGGTGTATACATCAGTAATCGCGGACTTTTCAGCATGTCAACGGCGGTGCAAGACGATGACATCAACCGAACCCTTGCCGTGGTCGAAGGCGCGCTGGAGACCTTGAAACCGTATATGCGCGAGGTCGCCCCAAGGCTCGTAGCCGACTAAGACTCGCGACACAAACCCGCGGCTCGCGCCATCGCCCCGGCGCGCTGGAGAACTCTCACTTTTGCCCGACGCCGGCCGCATTCATGTGCGCCTGAATTAGATCGAAGAAGCGTTCCTCTGAATTGTCCTGTGGCGCATAGCCGATCACGCGCCGCGCGTTGTCGATGCTCCAGATCGCATGCGGGTTGGCGCTGATGCCATAGAAGATTTGAAATGGTACGCCCAGGTTATCGCGAATATCCTCGGTTTCGATGCTCTTGATGAAGAGCTGCGCCATATCCCGCTGACTGATGTATACTGCCAACGCCCGGCGCATCCGCCTCAAGTCGCCGAGAGGGGCGGCGGCCACATCCGTTTCGCGCGGACCGCCGATGCGGATTTGCGCGTTTTCCAGCGGGCGTCCGCCATGGGTGACGCCGCTCGCGTATACCTGTCCGATCTGCTCAAAGGCGATCTTCCCCCAGCCATACCAATTGTCCGACGCATTCATATCCGGCCTGACCATCGGCGCCGCGCCGTCGAGAGCGTAATTCTCATAGAAATCGGCGGCATGGTTGGTGCTCGCCGCTACCAGTCTCCGTACGCGCTCTTCCCAGGCGACCTGATAGACGTTATAGGTCAACTGCAGGTTTTCGAGCTCGGACGAGAAGTAGACGTCATCCCCTTGATTTTGCAAGCGGTAGTAGGCGCAGTGCACGACCGCGTCAGCGCCGCTGAAGTAATGCCGATAGCTGTCACGATCCTTGTTCAGCAAATCGACAATCTGTACGCCTTCGACCGCGTTGCCTTTGCTGTCCGTATTGCGTGTGTCGAGCAAGGTGAGGTCGAATCGTTCGCGTAGTGCCGGAAGCAAGACACCGGCGATGGTACCGCTGGCGCCGGTGACGACGACTCTTCTCTTGGACATGTCTGATTCTCCTGTTGGATTCGCATGGCGACGAGTGTGACGGCAAGAGAGCAGCCTGGCCGTCGCCATTTCACTTACGGTAATGGATCAGCGGCGGCGACTTCGTACACACGCGCGCCGCCCTGCTCAAACACCAATTCTAATGGCATGCTCGTGGGCAAATCTGCCCTGGCCGGCACAAACACATAATCGATATCCTCATCAATGCGACCCGCATTATCCAAGGCGTCCCACTCAAAATATGCCACCGCGCGAAAGTCGACCGACCGCCGCTCAGCAAACAACGGCAGCCAACCCGCGCCATCGGCGGACAGCAGCAGGGCATCCTTTGCCGCGTTGTCACGCAGCCAGCTCATCGCCGCCGCATCGTCCCGCGTCACGGTCATCGGCGGGAAATCCAGCATCGGCCTGAGCGCATTCAGCAATGGATGGAAAGCTGTACCCATTAGCACGAGTACGGCACCGGTCAGCGCCATCAGGGCATAGGCAGATTTTCGCAGACGTATCTTGAGCGCTGGCGGAAGCTTCGCGTCCCAAAGCTGCAGCAGGGCGATGCCGCCGAACCAAGTGAAGGGCAAGATGACGCCATGTCGCGCCAGATTCGGCGCATGCGTGATTTCACCGAGAGGCGGCAGCAGTCGGCCAATGACGCCAAAGAGCGAAAACTCAATGATCAGCAGCAGCCAGATGAGCATGAGAAGTGAGATCTGACCGATGGCCCCGCGCTCGCGCAATCCGAGCCACATGCCCCAAAGCGCGAGCACTACGATAACCATGCCTTGACCACGCGTCATCTCAGCAAAATAGCTGAGATCCGCCGGGAAGGGTGACGGCTTGATGGGCAGCATCAGTGGCAGATTGTTGACAAGCCAGGGCGAGATGCCGATGAGAGCCACCAGCGGCAATCCGATTGTCAAGCCCCAACGGGACGTCGACTCCGGCTCATCAAAACGGTTGATCCAAACCAGGACGCAAAGTGTCGCGAATCCCAGCAGCATGATCAGGCTGAGACTCAAGCTGGTGTAGATGACGGTGCCCATCATCAAGCCGCCGGCAATCATGTCGGCCGGATTGAACTTTCGCGCCAATCGCAGCGCAAAGAGTAGAAACGCCGTCATGTAAAGCAGCGCCAGCAGTTCAGCGAAATGGCCATCGAGATAGCTGTGCTGCAGACCGGCGCAGCATAGTGAAGCGACCGCCATGGCGCGTCCCAGGCGTTTGTCGCGCAGCTCCGCGCCAAGATCATACGCCAGCCAGACCAGGAGAAAGACGACAACCGCCGTCATGCTCAACTGGATCAGCGGGATCGAATGGCCGAGTTGCTGGCTGAGGTATGCCGTGAGCGCGTGGAGACCGGGCGAGACGATGACATGGCTGTCCGGATAGAGCGGCGCCAGCGAATTGAATGATTCCCCCTCGCGCGCGCCCAAACTGTGGATACCGGCGATTTGCCCCTGATCCCCCAGGGACGCCGGCAAATGCAAAAGCGGAATCAGGACGACCAGCGCCACCATTGCGAAGAAGGCTAAATCCTTCGGTCCCGGCCAACCCAGATCGCGGTCCGCCAGATGCTCTCCACGCGCCTCAGCCCGCGCCTGCGCCGTGGAGAGCGTGCCGCCGAGCACGACACCCGAAAGCAGAGCAAAGAGCAGGTAATCGACGACAAGCGTATCCCAGCCGAACGCTTCGGCATAGAAGACGGCGCCACCCATCACCAGCGCCAGGCAGAACGCAGCCGAGAGCGACACGCGTGGCTGAGACGTGTGCCAGGCGGGAGATAACATGGCGCCTGCGCCGAGCAGTACCGCTGCCAGGATAAAGACAATGAAGAGGCTCATTGTTGGGGGTGGCGGCTACCAGATCCGTTCAATGTCGTACATGTCGAAGGCACGATCACTGGAGATAATCGGCAGGCCGTCCGCCAAAGACTGCGCGACGAGAAGCCTGTCGAAAGGGTCTCGGTGGATGAGTGGGAGTTCGGCTACGCGCTTGAGATGCGATATGTTGATGTTCAGTACTTGGAATCGATTGGTGTTCAATTGGTCGTCGATAAACTCGGGAAACGGGTGACTTAACACTAAGCCTCTACCCAGATTGACTTTGATTGCAACCTCCCAAATGCTTACGAGGCTCAAGTAAATGGCATTGCTGGAGTTTTCCAAGAGTTCCGCTGCAACGGTACTAAGCCTTTTGTCATCGTCGACGAACCAGAGGAAGGAAGATGTATCCAGCAGATAGCTCATTCCATATACGGCTTGAACTCTGGCAGTGGCTCGTAAAACTCGTCAGTGATTATGATTTTCCCTTTGGCGCTCCCCGCCTTGCGCGGACCTTTCTCCGGCAAGATGGTAGCGACAAGCTCAAAGGCCTGTCGGTCGTCGCCCACAATGAACACGGTTTCGCCTTGCGCAGCGTGTTTCAGCACTTCATCAAAGTTGTCTTTTGCTTCTTGCACTGTGAAAGTCTTCATCGCCAAAGCTCCCGCGACCTACACCTCACCCAAATTATACCTCATCGACAGGCAAACTCAACGAACGGTCCAGGAGGGAAAGCCGCTCAGCGTACCCCCGTTTTCGCGTCTGAGCACTAGTCCACCCACCACCAATACTCGGGATTCTCGATGTTGGCGATTAAGTCGTTTAGCCAGGCGCTTTGACGATCGATTGGATCGACCGCTTCGGTCGCCGCAAGTTGCTCTTGCACACACTGAATTTCGTTGCGCCATCCTTCTTCTCGTAAACCGGCATCCCATCGGTGCACGTGGCAAGCCTCATGCGCCATCCCGCCAACCAGATCAATCACGTCCCAATCGGTGGGGACTTGCGCGCTGTCGTAGCTCTGGACATAAACTCTTGAATCGATGAGGATGCCGGAAGACTGGCCCGGCGGGATCTCCTCTATCGCGTTTAAGCCGCTGATCACATAGGTATACCAATGCGGCGCGTGTCTCTTCAGCAGGTCAAATGCCCTATCTGCCATGGTGACGAAGTTCGGTGAGCCCACGACTTTCACGCCCCCATACAAGCATTGACCGGATTGATGGGCGTAGAAGCCGCGCAGCCAATCTTCGTCGTCCGTACAATGCCAATCAACGTAACAGCAGTTGTCGACTTGAGACCCGCCGTTTGTCACGGGCTGCGATGAAATCTGCTGCTGAGATTGCCCGGCCGCACGGCATTGACCGTTCTGATAAGCCCAGTAACCACTCGTCCATTCGTGATCGGTATTGCACTGGCGATCCACGAAGCAACAGTTGTCCACTTGAGACGGTTGCGCAGTCGCAGGCTGAACTGTCGTCTGCTGTTGGGACTGTCCCGGCGCAAGGCACTGACCATTCTGAAACGCCCAATAACCATTCGTCCATTCCTGGTCGTTATTGCATTGGCGGTCGACGAAACAGCAATTGTCAATGTCGGTCGACGGGGATTGGACACTAGCCACACGGGTATGACCGATCCACGAAGCCATCCACACGGTGCTGCCGTTTCTGTTGATCTGCAGCCATTGGTTGGCATTGCCGACGACATACAAGACGGACCCCGAACGCGCCGTGACAACGATTCTGGCCGCTAGGCTATTCGCTTCGCGAAGATTGGTATTGTGATTGGTACGAATCTGATACTCTTGCGCCGATGCCACATTACAAAGCAAGCATGCGAGGAGCGTTACGCCGATCAATCGGGTGGCTACTGAATGGCGAGTCATCCATTCCGAAGGGCTGTTCATGAAATCTCCTCTCTGCGCTGGCGGTACTAATCGGTCCACCACCAATACTCCGGATTCTCGATATTGGCGATTAGATTGCGCAGCCATGGGCTTTGACGATTGAGTGGATCGACCGCCTCAGATGCTGCGAGCTGCTCGCGCACACAGCGTATTTCGTTACGCCAACCTTCTGTGGCTACCCCTTCATCCCATTGATGTACGTGGCAGGCCTCATGCACCATCCGGCCGACCATGGATATGACGGCATAATCGTCGGGGGGAACGTGACCATGAACGCTTTCGACGAACGTTCGCGTATCAATGAGGATTCCTGAACCTTCCCCCTTGGGAATCTGCTTGATGGCGTGAAGTTTCGCGACCACATATTCACGCCAATTTGTCGCGTGTCTCTTCAGCAGATCAAATGCCCGGTCCACTAACGTGATAAAGTTCTGTGAGCCCACGACTTTCACGCCCCCGTACAAGCATTGACCGGACTGACGGGCGTAAAAGCCGCGTAGCCAATCATCGTCGCTGTCGCAGAACCAATCCAGGAAACAACAATTGTCGACATCAGACGCGCCATGGACTGCCGCCGGCGATGTTGATTGCTGCGATTGGCCGGGCGCGCCGCATTGGCCATTCTGATAGGCCCAGTACCCGGCCGTCCACTCGTGGTCAGTATTGCACTGGCGGTCTACAAAGCAGCAGTTGTCGACTTGCGATGGCTGTGCTGTCGCAGGCTGTACGGTAGTTTGCTGCTGAGTCTGTGCAGGCGTCGCGCACTGGCCGTTCTGAAAGGCCCAATAGCCACTTGTCCATTCATGGTCGGTATTGCATTGGCGGTCGACGAAACAGCAATTGTCAATGTCGGTCGACGGGGATTGGCCGCCGTCCAAACGGGTATGACCGACCCACGAAGCCATCCACACGATGCTGCCGTTTCTGTTGATCTGCAGCCATCGGTTGACGTTGCCAACCACATGCAGGACCGTGCCTGAGCTTACCGTGACGACGACTCCGGCCGTAAGACTATTGCCCTCGCGAAGGTTGGTATTATTCTCTGTACGAATTTGATACTCTTGCGCCGATATAACAAGACTGGCGAGAAACAATGTAATGACTATTGCTATACGTTTCATCTTCACTATGTCGTCCTCAAGGATAACGCCACGCAATAGCTCTAGCAGGACTGACTTCGGGAGTATGCCCAGCTTCAGTATGGAATGCAAGTTTCGGGCCTCCGGGCCGGGCGATGCCGACAGTGGAAAGCCGCGCGAAGTCAATTAAAGTTGCTTACAGGCGATGCGTGCTTGCGAGCGCTATCGCTGCCACGGGATACTCCCGAGATAAGTCGGGCTAGCCCTCTGGACGCTGATACAGCCACCAAAACGTTTCTTGCGGGTAGACCGATTCCAGAATCGGGGACCAAATAAAGGCGCTAGCACGCAGCAACCGCCGCAGCGCCGTATCATTTTGCTGCGCCAATGCCTGCATTTCGCGTTTATCGTAGCTGAACTCGTCCATCGCCAGCAGGATCTCTTGCACAATGGTACGCCGCAGCGCCTCGACCGGATACGCGGCGTCACAGTCACGCGGGTTTTGGCTGCAGTCGAGGAAGAAACCGCGCATCATTTTCAGACGCGCTGGAACCTCTTGCTTCAGTTTCTTCTCGTAGTGCAAAGCCCACTCACGCTGCACATCATCATGTTGCGCAAGCGAGGCGCTAAACCGCGCCGTCTGTTTTGAATCCAGCCTTGGGCGGAGGGATGTGAGTCGGCGGCGGCGCAGCAGCACGGCACCGCTCGTCAGCTGTGGCATGCTATCGCCGCGGATGAATCCGGCGCCGATCGACAAATAGAGCACGTCCCCCAGCAGGTATTCGTGCAGGCGCTCCGCCATCCGCTCGAGTTCATCCAGGTCGCGTTCGAGCGAGTATCGTGTGGACATGGCGCTTATTGGCCCGCTTGCATTGCTTCCCAAATTCGGCGCGGCGTAAGCGGCATGTCCAGATGGCTCACGCCGTATGGCGCCAGCGCGTCGACAACAGCGTTGACCACCGCCGGCGTTGAGCCGATCGTGGCCGCTTCGCCGATGCCCTTCGCTCCCAGCGGATTGAGCGTGGTCTCGGTCACTGTCTTGTCGATGGTGAAGGGCGGGAAGTTGTCCGCGCGCGGCATGGCATAATCCATCATCGTGCCGGTCAGCAGTTGCCCCTGCTCATCGAAGATCACCTCTTCCAAGAGTGCCTGCCCGATGCCTTGCGCCAGACCGCCATGAATCTGTCCTTCGACCAGCAGTGGGCTGATGCGCGGACCGCAATCGTCCACCGAGTAATATTCGCGCAGGCTGATGACGCCGGTATCGCGTTCGATTTCGACCACCGCCACATGCGTGCCAAATGGATAAATGAAATCGGCCGGGCGGAAGAAATCGGTGGCTTCCAGACCGGTGTCGATATCATCCGGCAGGCGGTCGGAATAGGCGCGCGCCGCGATCTTGTTGAGGCTGAGACTGCGGCTAGGCACGCCCTTGACGCGATACTCCCCCTCGGCAAATTCGATATCGCCGGGCGAGGCTTCCAGCATGTGCGCGGCGATTTTGATCGCCTTCTCCCGCACGACTCCCGCCGAGCGGATGATTGCCGATCCTCCGATCGCCAGACTGCGGCTGCCGAAGGTGCCGGTGCCCATCGGCGCTGCGCCGGTATCGCCATGCCGCACCACGACTTGATCATAATCCGCGCCGATCTCGTCGGCGACGATCTGGGCGAAGGTGGTTTGCAGGCCCTGCCCATGCGGCGATGTGCCGGTGTACACGGTGACCGTACCGCTAGGCTCGACCCGAACTTGACCGCTTTCGTAGGGGCCAAAACCGCACATCTCGACATAAGTCGCCATGCCGATGCCAAGCAGAGTATCGGAAGCCTCCTCGCGCCGTGTCGTCTGCTCGGCTAGGAGCGCTTCGTAGTTGGCTGCTTTCAGCGCGGTGTCCAGATTCGCTTCGTAGTTGCCGGTGTCATAGTTCGAGCCGGTCGGCGTTTTGTAGGGGAATTGCTCGGGTTTAATGTAATTTCGCCGCCGCACGTCAGCCGAATCCAGGCCCAGTTTGTCGGCGATCATGTCGATGGCGCGCTCGATATAATAGATCGCTTCCGGCCGGCCTGCGCCACGGTAGGCGGCGACGGCGATCGTATGGGTGAAGACGTTGCTCGCTTTGAAATGCACCGCCGGAATGTCATAGTTTCCGGTCGCCATTAAGCCGGTCAGATGCGCGATATCGTAGAAGGGCGGGTAGGCGCCCAACTCGCCGATCACGTGCAAGCGCAATCCCAGAATCGTGCCTTCACCGTCAAATGCCACCTCGATATCGGCAATCTGTGATCGTCCGTGCGTCGTCGAGACGAAATGCTCGACGCGTGTGCCGGCCCACTTCAGCGGCATGTTGTACATTTGCGCCAGCTTGGCCACGGCGATCTCTTCCGGATAAAGTTGATTCTTGACGCCGAAGCCACCGCCGACATTCGGCGCGATCACCCGCAGCATATTCTCGGGCAGGCGCAATACCGTCGCCAAAGCCGAACGAACGCCGTGCGGAATCTGCGTGCTCGACCAAAGCGTAATGCCGCCGGTCACCGCATCGGGCGTGGCGGCGACCGCGCGCACTTCCATCGGCACGCCGGCCAGGCGCTGGCTCAGCATCCGTTGGCCGAGCGTATGCGGCGCGTTGGCGAAAACCTCGTCGACATCATCCGTCTTCTTTTCGCCCGTATCAATAATATTCGAATCAAGGCCGGCAAAGACGGGCGGCGCATCACCTTCATAGGCGCTCAGCAAGTTGGCCGCAGCCGGCAATTCTTCCCACTCAACTTCGACATCGTCGACGGCGTCTTCTCCTACTTCGGCTGATGTCGCGATGATGGCGGCCACGACTTCACCGACATGACGCACCCGATCCACCGAAAGCGCCATATGGCTGTAATTGTCCAGCGCATTGTCGCCACCGGCGACCGGCACAGGCGCCCATTGATCGCGCATATCCTCGCCGCTGATGACCGCGACCACGCCTTCACGCGCTGCCGCCGCCGATGTATCGATGCTCAGGATTTTCGCGTGGGCGTACGGACTGCGCACAAACGCCACATGATGCATGCCCGGCAGCTTGATATCGCCGACATACTTGCCGGCGCCGGTAATCAGGCTCGGGTCTTCCTTGCGTTTGACACTTGCGCCTACCATCGAGCGTAAAACCATCGCCATAAACTCCTTACTTGGTCGTGTAATTCAGAAAACTCTTGCTTTGCGGACTACGGCCCCCACACGCTTTCGACAGCGTAGCCCTTCTTGATCCAACCCTTGGTGCCATCCTCCAGGTTGTAAATGTCCTCATAACCCATGCTTGCCAGGTAAAGCGCAGCCTGCGACGAACGCACGCCGGTATTGCAGACCAGCAGCACGGGCGTATCTTCGCTGATTTCATCGACGCGCGCCATGAATTCGCTCAACGGGATATTGATCGTCCCCGGTATATGCCCCTCGCCATGTTCCTCTTCCTCCCGCACATCAATGAACTGGCGCTCTCCACCCGCTCCGCCGGCGAACTTCTCGCGATATTCTTCCGTGCTGATGTCGGTGTACATGGCCGCCTCCGACCGTCCTGACAATTTCGGGCATTATAGCGAAGGTGGACTGGATAGCCAAATGCGTGGCGTGCGAGCCAATCGAACGACGGTACGCTCGCGTGCGGCATCCAGTTGGGTGGCACATCGGGTCGCCCTATATGACTGACAGAATTTAGATAGGGGAGGAGACTAACGGGCTTCACTTCGCCGATACCACGCCACCGTGCGGCGCAGCCCCTCGGTGAAGCTGACGATCGGCTCGTAATCCAGCAGTTCACGCGCCTTTTCGATGCTGGCCCGTGAATGTTTGATATCGCCCGGTCGTTCCGCCGTATGAATCGGCGCCAGGTCAGTACACATGATCGTGTTCAATTGCGCGACTAAATCGTTAAGAGCGATCCGTCCGCCCGCCGCCAGATTGATCGTCTCGCCGACGGCCGCCTGCGCAGTACACGCGAGCAGATTGCCCTGCACTACATTATCGATATAGGTGAAGTCGCGCGTCTGCCTGCCATCGCCGTAGATCGTCGGCCTGTCGCCGTCCAGCATCGCAGTGATGAATTTGGGAATCACCGCGGCATATTCTGACGCCGGATCTTGGCGCGGACCGAAGACGTTGAAATAACGCAGCGAGACTGTCTCCAGACCGTAGCTGTGCGTGAAAGCGGCGGCGTAATACTCGCCCGCCAGCTTGGCGACGCCGTAGGGAGAGATCGGCGCAGGTTTCATGGTCTCGACTTTCGCATCGCCCGGTTGATCCCCATAGGCGGCGGAAGAGGCGGCGTACACCACGCGCTTGACATCGTTGTCACGAGCCGCGATCAGCACATTCAGCGTACCCGTGGCACAGTGCCGGTGCGTCTCCAGCGGATCGGCCACACTGCGCGGCACCGATGGCAGCGCCGCTTGATGCAAGACGTAATCGGCGCCGCGGAACAGGTCTTGCACCCCGTCTAATTCGGTGATGCTGCCGATGCTGACTGACAAGTCGCCACCGAGCGACTCCAGGTGATCGAGATGCTCGCGCTTACCCGTCAGCAAATTGTCGATGACGCGCACGCGCTGCCCATCACGCAGCAGGCGTTCCGCGATATGTGAACCGATGAAACCGGCCGCGCCCGTTACCACGTAGGTCTGAGACATATTGCTCCTCGCATCCCTTCAAGCGCCACAATAGACTGTGCACGGCGAAAGTGCAAGCTGTCAGAATGTTGTGCTTCGGGTGACCTGATAGGTTGCCCGGCCGTATGCGAGTTTACCTCACCCAACCAATGCGCTCGACTAGGAATCGCCAACCGTCCCTGTTACACTGAAGAGCAAGCAAACACTGACTGCAGGACCTTGGATGGCGCAGCGCGGCGTACCGACCGGCCACAAAATCAAAGCAACCGAACTCGAACTGATCGTCGACGGTTGGGAGCGGCGCCACGAATGGCGGCTGCTTTCAAAAACAGTGCCGCGTTCACTGATCGCGGCTCTCTTGATCAGCTTGGTCGTCGGCATAGCCGGCTATCTTCGCTTTCGTCTTTCCGCTGAGCAACTCGCGCTGATCACCGCTGGAGTCTGCGCCGGCGGCGGCATCCTCAACGTGCTTTACACGCTGGTTTTTCCCCGACCATTGTCTGTCCGCGCCCGTTATTTCGACCTTGAATTCGACTTAAAAGAACGGATTTCCACTGCCTTTGAGCTGATGCACGGTCGCATCATGACGCATCCGGAGATCGAGTCGCGCCAGATCGCCGATGCCTTGGAACATGCCCGCGCCATTGAGCCGCGAGCGCGCATCCAAATGGACTTCCGACCGCGCGAACTCGCTGCGCTCCTTTTTCTTTCGCTTGTGATGCTGGGCTTGCTTGTACTGCCGGCTTTTGTCGATGTCGATCTCATCGCCGACGCGACCTCGGCGGCCGTCGAAGCGGCACGCGAAGATCTGCGCGAAATTATCGAGGCGGTCGCCACAGACACTGACCTGGACGATATCGATCGGCAAGATTTGCTGGACGCGCTCGAGGTTGCCCTGGAACGCCTGCAGGAAGAGGACATCAGCGAGGAAGAAGCTTTCGCCGCCATGAGCCAATTGGCGGCGGAGTTGGATGAAATGGATGTCAGACTGGCCGATACGGTCGAGCTCGATCAATCCACGACCGAAGCGGCGCTCGATGCCCTGGAAGATTTCATCCCGCCATCCGAGACCGAAAACGTCAATGCCGATTCGTCCAATCAATTTCAGGCGCCGCCCGACGACTTGCTGGATCTCTCGCAAACCCTGGAATCAATGGCGCAGGGCGCGCAGGAAATGAGTCCGGAGGAAGCGGCTGCGGCTGCCGAAGCCCTCCAGAATGCCGCCGAAGCCCTGTCTCAGATGAATGACGAACTCTCGCGTCAGTTGAATGAGATGTCCGAAGCGCTGGAGGATGCTGATGCCGAGGGGTTGCAAGAATTGCTCGAGGCGGCGCGCGAACAGTTGGCGCAGGAAGAGCAGCAGCGACAGCAGGGCGAAGACGCGCGCGCCATGCTCCAGGAGCAGTCGGAACAGGCTCAGGAGTCGGCTGAAGCGATCGCGCGCCAACAAGCCCAGGAAGGCCAGGGCGTGCAATCCGAATCCGGTCAGCAGCGCGGCGGCCAGCAGGGAGACCAGCAATCGGACCAGGCGCGGCAGGGTGCCAGTCAAGGCAACCAAGTTCCGGAGACCAATCGCCCAGGCTCCGCTGAAAACATGAGTCGCAGTCGAGACAGCCGCTCATCCGGCGGCGGCGCTGGCGAAGGCGCGCCCAGCAACGAGAGCTTGCCGGGCAGCGCAGGCGAGGATCAAGGCGCCGATACCAACAACCGCACCACCGGCCAGGCCGAAATCGAATACGAAGCCCTCTACAGCCCAAGCGGCATCGGCGGCGGCGGACAAGAAGAGATTCAGCTCCAGACTGATGCCAGCGACACAACGCTGAAAGAAGGCGACTTCGATGACAATCCACTGGGCGAATCGCGCGTGAGCTATGACACCGTATTCAGCGAGTACCAGAATGCCGCTAACCGCGCCTTGGAAAGCGATTATGTGCCGCTAGGATTGCGCGATGTCGTGCGCGACTATTTCACCTCGCTAGAGCCAAGCGCCGAATAAGGCACAACGATGGTCGATCTGCTGATAGGCAACGCCCGCGTACTCCAATTGCGCGACGAAATGGCCAGCGTCCTCAGCGACCACGACATTGCCGTTCGCGGCAATCGCATCAGCGCGATCGAGCCGACCGGTACGATAGACGCCTCTCATTCACGCATGGTGATCGACGCCGATGGCATGATCGCGATGCCCGGCTTTATCAACACGCATGCCCACGCGCCGATGGTGCTCTGGCGCGGCCTGGGCGAAGATGTCAACCTCGAAAGCTGGTTCAACGATTACATCTGGCATCTGGAAGCCAACCTTGAGCCGGAAGATGTCTACTGGGGCATGCAGCTTGGTTTGCTGGAGATGATCGAAGCCGGCATCACCGCTGTCAGCGATCACTACTGGCATATGGATTATGCCGCTCGCGCCGTCGAGAAGGCCGGTACGCGCGCCTTGCTCGGGCAGGCGATGTTCGGCGCCAACGGCATCGGCCAGATCGACGAGACCGCCGCTTTTGTCCAGCGCTGGCATGGGCAGGCCGGCGGCCGCATCCGCACGATACTTGCGCCCCACGCCCCCTACACTTGCGATGACGACTTTCTGCGCGCAAGTGCCCGCAAAGCGGAAGCCATCGGCAGCGGCATTCATATTCATGTTGCCGAAACAATCGAACAAACCCAAGCCAGCCTTCAGCGCCGCGGACAGACGCCGATCGACGTGCTGCGCGACTGCGGCATCTTGAACGTCCCGACGATCCTGGCGCATGCGCTCGGCGCGACGCCCGGCGATCTGGAAATCCTGGCCGATTTGCAGCAGCCGGTCGGTATCGCCCACTGTCCTAAAACCTATGCCAAGCTGGCCATGGGTTACAACAACCTGATCGAGTGCCGGGCGCTGGGTATCACGGTCGGCTTGGGCACGGATGGCGCCGTCAGCAACAATACGCTCGATCTCTGGGAGGCCATGCGTTTAACCGCGATGGGGCAGAAACAAGTGACGGGTGATGCCGAAAACCTGACCATCCCGCAGGCGCTGGCCATCGCCACAGCCGATAGCGCTCGCGTTTACGGGCAGGGCGATGAGCTCGGTGATCTGGCAGTCGGCAAGCTGGCTGACATCATCCTGGTTGACTTGAGCGGGACGCATCACTTGCCTCTGAACAGCATCACCGCCAGCCTGGTCTACAACGCGCGCGCAGGCGATGTCAAAACAGTCATCTGTGATGGGCAGATTATCATGCGTGATCGCGAGCATCGTACGCTTGATAAAGGCGAAATCATGCATAACATCCTGCCGCGGATGGAGCGCCTGCGCCGTCGTGACGCTGCCGCCGGCATCCAGACCTACAATCCTTGACGGTCGCCACTAGCGCTCGTCTGCGCACTCCAATTGACTTGAATCACTGAGAAAAAGTTCGTTGTCCTCGTCGTTCTCTTTGCCCTCGGTGGCGAAAAACGTGTCCCCCAATGCTTTGGAGAGATCTAGTGGGGGTATACCCGCGGCCATACACTCACCACTCACATCTCCATCCATGCAACCCTGCACTCACACGCGCTTTACCATCTCGATAAAGCGTCCCCTCGCGCCCACGGCTATTCGCTAAGAGAATGTTAACATTCGCACGGAAAACCTCCTCGGCGCCCTCGGTGCCTCGGTGGTGAAATAAGTCTCCCCCAATGCATTGGGGGAGATTTAGAGGGGGTTGGATTTGAAGCGCATTAGCTTCATTATTTTGCGCGAGCGTGGCATGTAAACTCGCCGCCGAGCGGATGTGGTGAAAAAATAGGGTTTGCCCGGGCCACGGCGTCCTCCGTTGAACAATTTCGGCAAGCGTCAACGCCCCGGTTCAGCCAGCTTGATCGCATACTCCAGCGCCGCGCGCAGACTTCCCGGGTCGGCGATGCCTTGTCCCGCGATATCAAAGGCGGTGCCATGCGCGGTCGTGGCGCCGATCACCGGGAGTCCCATCCAGAGCGTGGCGATATCCCCCCGCGACTGCAGCTTCCGCGCGATATTCATCTGATCGTGGTACATGCAGACGACGCCATCAAAATCGCCGTCCAGCGCGCGCTTGAAGACGATATCAGCCGGCACCGGGCCGACGGCTCGGATGTCGTCGCGGTTGGCGTCTTGCACCGCCGGCGCGATCTCGTCAATCTCTTCCCGGCCGAATAGCCCGCCTTCGCCGCCGTGCGGATTCAGCGCTGCCACCGCGATACGCGGCTCTTCAAAACCCAGGCGGCGCAAAACATCGCGCAAATGCTCAATGTAGCGCCGCACGTTCGCACGCGTGATATGGCTGACAATGTCCTGAAATGGAATATGCTCGGTCACCGCCACCGCCCAAATCGGTCCGGCCGCACCCAGGATAAAAGGCTCGTCGCTGCCCGTGAGCTCGCCCAGGAATTGCAATTCGTCGAAATAGTCGTAACCGGCCGCCCGGAATGACTCTTTGTTCATCGGCGCCATCACCACGCCATCGACCTGCGATTCCAGGGCAAGCTGGTATGCAAGCGCGAGGTACACGCCCGCCGCCTCACCCAGTTTGGGATGCACTGCCGGCGCCGGCACGGGACCCAACTCGAAGCCCGCCGGATTCAAGATGTCGATGCAGTTCGGCGTGAAGCGGGCATTGGCCAAATCAGTGATCGTCCGAAACTGAAGCGTCGAACCGAGCGCCTCGGCATTGGCGCGCATGACCTGCAGATCGCCGATGATGAAGGGGCGGCAACGATCTAGAAGCGTGGCATCCGCCAAGACCTTGACAATGAGTTCGGGACCGATGCCGGCCGGATCGCCCATCACAATCGCGATGACGCTTTTGCCTGTCATACCATCTCCTCAATGCCAACAGCCGCCCGTATCCTAATAGAGTTGTGACGGTCACGCCATAGCTTTAGCTTGCCGCGCGCCAAACCGACAAGCGGCTGCGCATATATGTTGAAAAACTGACCAAAATCGGTTAAGATTTCAGTGTAAAATGTTGTGCTGGCTGCCAGCCCCGGCAGCAGTGACAAGGGTTGATCAATGTTCAACGCCGATAACGCCGCCCAAGTGATTCTGACAATTGTCGCCAGTTATCTGATCGGCTCCTTCCCGACCGCCTATTTCCTCGGCAAGCTGAAGAACATCAACATCTTCGAGCACGGCAGCGGCAGCATGGGCGGCACCAATGTCGCGCGCACAATGGGCAAGGGCTGGGCGATTCTGACGGTCATCGCTGATGTCGCCAAGGGCATTTTCGCCGTCTGGCTCGCCCGTGATGTGATCCTGCCGGAACAGGTCGGCGTCGCCACCTCGGTCTCGGCGACCTGCGTGGTGGTCGGGCATAATTGGTCGCTCTTCGCCACCGTGCTGACCGCATCCATTAAAGAGGGCAAGCTGAAGCTGATCGTTCGCGGGGGCAAAGGCGCGGCAACCGCCTTTGGCGCCATGCTCATGATCCAGCCCTTTCAGATTCTGGTCGCGGGTTGCATCGCCATCGCCATCGTCGCCCGCACCCGCTATGTCTCCCTCGGCGTCTTGATTGGATTTGCCGTGGCGAATTTCTGGCTGATTCTCCTGGTCGGCACCGAGTTTCAGAAGCCGATCCTGCTGCTCTATGCCATCGCGCTAACCGTCATGCTGCTGCTGCGCCATCGTGGCAATGTGCAGCGCCTGCTGGACGGCACCGAACGCCGCCTCGGCGAACAAGCCACCTGATCGCCTGTTCCCCTGTCTTCACTTATATAGCGTTGTAGGGGCGACCTATCAGGTCGCCCGTCTATACGTCGACCGCCACGCGCGGGGTGGACTTTAGTGTATAGCCTACATCGGCTAATCTCACTGTGCTATGATGACACTATGAAAAACACATCGACATCCTTCACCAACCGGCGCTACCTGGACGCCGTCGACGACCACATCGTCATCTTCGACGGCGCCATGGGCACCAGCATCCAGAGCTATGAGCTCACGAGGTACGACTTCGGCGGCGCAGCCTACCAGGACTGCATCGACTACCTCGTCATCACCCGTCCCGATATCATCCGCGAGATTCATGAGTCCTTCCTCAGCGTCGGCAGCGAAGCCATCGAGACCAATACCTTCCGCAGCAACCGCCGCACCCTCGCCGAACAGGGCTTGGGCGACCGCACCCTCGAGATCAATCGCGCCGCCGCCCGCATCGCCCGCTCCGCCTGCGACCACGCCGAAGCGGAAACCGGCATAGCGCGCTTTGTCGCCGGCAGCATCGGTCCCAGCGGCATGCTGCCTTCCGGCGACGATCCCGACCTCAGCGACATCAGTTTTGATGAACTCGCCGATCTCTTCGAAGAACAGGCGCAGGGCTTGGTCGAGGGCGGGGCGGACCTTCTCCTGCTGGAAACCAGCCAAGACATCCTCGAGGTCAAGGCGGCTGTGTACGGCATCAACCGCTATTTCGCCGATAGCGGTCAGCGCATTCCGCTGCAAGTGCAGATTACCCTCGATGTCAGCGGGCGCATGCTCTTCGGCACGGATATCGCCGGCGCGCTCGCCACGCTGGAAGCGCTGCCGATTGATGTGCTCGGCATGAATTGCTCCACCGGCCCCGAATATATGCGCCAGCCGATCCAGTATCTGATCGAGCGCTCGCCGTATCCCATCAGCGTTTTGCCCAACGCCGGCTTGCCCATCAATGTCGATGGCGAAGCGGTCTATCCCATGCAGCCCGAGCCCTTCAGCGAAATGGTCGCCGAATTCACGCGCTGGGGCGTCAACGTGGTCGGCGGCTGCTGCGGCGCCACGCCGGAACACATCGCCCGGCTCTACCAACAGGTGCACGGACGGACCTACGAAGAGACGCTGGCTCAACGTTCATCACCCCAGCCGCCCACAAAGCGTCAGACCATGCACGAGCCGCAAGCTTCCAGCGGCATGACGGCGACGCGCATGATGCAAGATCCCGGTCCCACCCTCATTGGCGAGCGTGTCAACAGCCAGGGCAGCCGCAAGGTCAAACGCCTGTTGCTCGAGGACGACTACGACAGCATCGTCGAGATCGCCGTCGGTCAAGTCGGCGGTGGCGCCCACATGCTCGATGTCTGCGTCGCCCTGACCGAGCGCGATGACGAGCTCGAGCAGATGCAGAAGCTGGTCAAGAAGCTGTCGATGGCGGTGGAAGTGCCGCTGATCATCGACACCACCGAAACCGATGTCGCCGAAGCGGCGCTCGCGCTCTATCCCGGGCGCGGCGTCATCAACGGCAACAACCTGGAAAACGGACGAGAGCGCATCGATTCAATCCTGCCCATCGCCAACAAACACGGCGCGGCCGTCCTCTCCATGACCATCGACGAAGAGGGCATGGCGCACACCCGCGACAAGAAATTGGATATCGCCCGCCGCATCACCGATGTCGCGCTGGGCGATTACGGCATGACGCCTGACGATCTAATCTTCGACACGCTGACCTTCCCGCTCACGACCGGGCAGGAAGAGCTGCGCAACGACGCCGTCGAGACGATCGAAGGCATCCGCCTGATCAAGAAGCGGATTCCCGGTGTGATGACCGCGCTCGGCGTCAGCAACGTCAGCTTCGGTGTCGGCGCGGCCGCTCGCGGCGTGCTCAACAGCGTCTTTCTCTACCACGCGGTCAAAGCCGGCCTGGATATGGCGATCGTCAATCCCGCCCATATCACGCCTTATTTCGAGATTCCCGATGACCAGCGACAAATCGCCGAAGACTTGATCTTCAATAGCGACCCCGATGCCCTGCCGCGCTTCATCCAGTATTTCGAGGAAAACGAGGTGGAGCTCGCCGGCGCCGAAGTGGTCGACCCGACCGCGGACATGACCAGCGAAGAAGCTCTGCACTGGCAGATCGTGCATCGCAAGAAGGAGGGCGTGGAAGCGCTGATCGACGACATCCTCACGCGCATGGATGCGGTCCGCGCGCTCAACACCGTGCTGCTGCCGGCCATGAAAGAGGTCGGTGATAAGTTCGGCGCCGGCGAGCTCATTTTGCCCTTCGTGCTGCAGTCGGCTGAGGTGATGAAGAAGTCAGTCGCCTACCTCGAACAGTTCATGGACAAAGTGGAAGGCGTCAGCAAGGGCATTGTTGTCCTGGCGACAGTCTACGGCGATGTGCATGATATCGGCAAAAACCTGGTCAAGACCATCTTGAGCAACAACGGCTACACTGTACACGATCTCGGCAAGCAGGTGCCCGCCAACACCATCATCGACAAAGCGCTGGAATTCAAGGCGGACGCTATCGGCTTGTCGGCCCTGCTCGTCAGCACCTCGAAGCAAATGCCGCTGATCGTCAACGAGCTTGCCCGCCGCGACCTGCAGATCCCGGTATTGGTCGGCGGCGCTGCCATCAACCGCCGTTTCGGCCGCCGCATCCTCTTCCTGCAAGACACAAAAGAACCTTACGAAGCCGGCGTCTTCTATTGCAAGGACGCTTTCGAGGGGCTGGCGGTAGTTGATCAATTGCTGGATGACGAACGCCAGCAGCGCTTCCTCGACGAAGTCTTCAACGAAGCCTTTGCCGAGGTCGAGCGCGCGCCCCGTCGCCGTCGTTCACGCCGCGGCGAGATCCGTAAGACCGTGACGGACGCGCCCAACATCCCCACCCCGCCATTCTGGGGGGGACGCGTCGTCCAGTCCATGCCGCTGGAGATCGTCCTGCAATACCTGCACAAACCCGAGCTCTTCCGTCTTTCCTGGGGCGCCAAAAACACCCAGGGCGAAGCGTGGCAAGAACTGTCGGCCGACTTTGGAGAGCGCCTGCTGCGCATGGCCAAGGACGCGCATCGCCGCCACACCTTGCAGCCACAGGCGGTCTACGCTTACTTGCCCGTCAACAGCGACGGCGACGACTTGATCGTCTGGGATGCTGAACGCTACACCGCGACCGGCGAGACGCGCGAAGTCGCCCGCTTCAAATTCCCGCGCCAGCCCGATGGCGACTACCTCTGCATCAGCGACTACTTTGCCCCCATCGACGGCGAGCGGGTTGATGTGATGGTCCTGCAAGCAGTGACTGTGGGCGCGGCCGCCACCGAAGAATTCGACCGCTTGCAATCGGAGAACGAATACAGCGAGGCTTATTTCTTCCACGGTCTCGCTGTGCAAGCGGCGGAAGCCACGGCCAACTACCTGACCCACATCGTGCAGGGGCAGCTTGGTATTCCAGAAGGGCGGGGCAAACGCTACAGCTGGGGTTATCCCGCTTGTCCAGAGTTGGCGGATCACGACATCGTCCTGCGCCTGCTGCCGCAGCTGGAGACCGAGCTGGGCATGTCACTGACCGAATCCTGGCAGTGGGTGCCGGAGCAAAGTACCGCCGCCCTCTTCACCCACCATCCCGCCGCCAAGTACTACAGCGTCGGCAACCTGGATCGGGCGGCGCAGATTTTAGGTTGAACTTGCCCACCGTGAACCAATGGAACTGAGCCTGTCGCTTATCTTGACATTCGCTCGCAATTGCGCCCGATTCATTGTACGATTTTCTTATCCATTATCAGACGATTGAGCCCCCGACATGCCTGACTTTCCCTACATGCAAACGACCGGTCGAATGAAAGACTTCTTTTCCAAAGTCCCGTCCGTGGCCGCGCCGGACCTTGTGACCATAAAGTGGCTGTCGTCGGTCGGTTTTAAGTCAAAAAATGATCGCCCGGTCATCGGAATTCTGGAGTTCATTGGCTTCACCGCGTCGAAAAAGCCCACCGATAGATGGACAGCGTTCCGCGACAGCAGTCAATCAACAAGGGTTATGGCTGAGGGGATCTTACGAGGCTACGCCGATCTCTTTAGCATATATCCCGATGCCCACAACCGCGATGAGAAGGACTTGAGAAGCTTCTTCACTGCGCAGAAGCCGTCAGCGGGAGAACAGGTCATCAGGAAAACGGTGAATACCTTCAAGGCCTTGTGTACATTGGCAGATTTTAGTCAGAGTCAAGCTGATGGATCCCCTGATGGTCAAAGTGGGAAAAAACCAAAAAGAAAGACAAAATCAAAGAAGACTTCAGTATCCAAGGCAAAGACGGTATCAGGACACGCTCAGACGATTGCGGCGCAAGCGATCGTCGCGCCTTCGCCCACTCCATCACTTCACATCGATATTCAAGTGCATATATCTTCGGATGCGGATGCGGCGCAAATTGACCAGATATTCAAGAGTATGGCGACTCACATTTACCAAAAAGACAGTGATGAGTCTCCATGAGTGACATTGCAAAATACGCGCTTAAGGTCGCCGGGCAGATACAAAAAGAGGTAAACACTGTATCAAAGCCATCACCTGAAGGAACGAAACCAAAGAAACATCAACTTGTTGATTTTAATTTGGTCAAGGGAACCGGTGCGCACCTTGAACGCGTGGTCCATCAAATTAACGGCGCCTATGAACACGGATGGTACGACGCCTGCGCCGTGATGTTGCGGCGCCTGATAGAGACTCTGTTGATTGAAATGTATCTAGCCAGGGGAATGAAATCTAAAATCAAAACCAAGGATGGCACACTGGTAAACTTGAATAAACTCGTCTCTCGGGCTTCCAGCGAGCCGAGTTGGGAATTGGACAACGGCGGCAGGTCACTCCAAAAGCTGAAGCAAATTGGCAATTGGTCGGCGCACAAGAGACTGTACAATGCTAATCGTGACGATATTGACACGTATGAATCCGAGATACGTATAGTAGTTCAGGAGCTGGTCTATTTGGCTGGCTACAAAATGCAAAAAGGACCATAGATGACCTACACGCTCAAGCGCATCGGCTTCATGTCCGCCGTCAAGATCGCCGCGGTCGTCTCGGCCGCCGCCGCGGTCCTGCCGATTCTCATCCTCGTCCTGCTAAACGCCATCTTCAAGTTCTGGGACATCGACATCCCGCCCGATGTCCTTGGTCCCATGCTGGCGCAAACCGCCATGCTGGCAGCGTCCCTCGGCGCCATCTCCACCGCCCTCACCGTCTCTATCTACAACATCTGCGCCCCTATCTTCGGCGGCATCACGTTCGATCTCAAACCACAATACCCGCCGCGCAAGCAGAAAGAAGAAGTCGACATCGAGTAGTCCCTAATTGACCATTCGTTTGTGCCGATTCCGCCAATAATCACGTTGCAAAGCCAAGCCACTTCGGGCAACGAGTCACCCCTCCCTGATGCTTCGGGGAGGGGCCGGGGGCGGGGTTGTAGTAGTCCCTTTGCGACCATTTACGTACGCCGATTCCGCCAATTATAAGTCTCCATAAACCAGTCACTTCGGGCAAAAAGCCACCCCTCCCTGATGCTTCGGGGGAGGCCGAGGGCAGAATCGCTTGACATTCCTGGCAACTCGGTTCATCATTTCCCCTATTCAATAACCTCTCTCGACGGCATAGTTGGCATTTGATGCCGAGGCTGAACATGACCAGCGCCTTACAACAAGATTATGACGAAAACGGCTTCGTGATCGTGCGCAATGCCATCGATGCCGATCTCGCGCGCGAAACCGCCGAGCACGTGCATTGGCTGGCGGAGCGCAATCCCGCTACCCGTCCCGAACAATTTCACCATTCCATGCTGGTGACCGATCCCTTCATGCACCGGCTGGTCAGCGATGATCGCCTGGTCGACATCGCCCAGCAATTCATCGGTCCCAACATCGCCATGTGGTCGGCGCACTACATCGCCAAACCGCCAAAGCACGGGCAAGAAGTACTTTGGCACCAGGACGGCAGTTACTGGCCCCTTGAACCCATGGAGGTCACCACCATCTGGCTCGCCGCCACCGAATCGACGCGAGCAAACGGCTGTATGCGCGTCATACCCGGTACGCAAAACAGCCGCCTGCTTTCCCGCCGCGAAATGATCGATGTCGATGATGGCAAGAATGTACTCTCCTCCGGTATTCATCCGTCGATGATCGACGATAGCGATGTCGTTGATTTCGAATTGCAGCCCGGCGATGTCTCCGTGCACAATCCCAAGATCATCCATGGCAGCGAATCGAATACATCCGATACCTGGCGCATCGGTCTAACCCTGCGTTACATCCCGACCTCGACCCGCGTCAAACGCGATGATCATCGCGCCATCCTGGTACGTGGCAATCCGGACGCGAGCAACAGCAACCAGTACGCTAAACGTCCGATTTTCGATCCTGTCGTCCACATGCCGTTCCGCGGCGTGGAAAACTGGATGCCAGCCTGAGGACCGCTTCTGTGCCCAGACCCAACATCCTCTACATCCACTCGCACGACACCGGCCGCTACCTGCAGCCCTACGGTCACGCCATCCCGACGCCGAACTTGCAGCGCCTCGCCGAGCGGGGTGTCTTGTTCCGCCGCGCCTACTGCGCCGCCCCGACCTGCTCGCCCAGCCGCGCCGCCTTGCTGACCGGCCAATCGCCCCACAGCGCCGGCATGTTGGGTTTGGCCAATCGACACTTCATCCTCGGCGACTTCAGCCAGCACATCATCCACACGCTCAAACCGGCGGGCTATACCGCAGCGCTCGCGGGCAGCCAGCATCTCGCCGGATTCAAGCTCCATCGTGGCGCCGACGAAGTCGGCTACGACCAGGTGCTGACTACCGTTCGCGAGGAAGCGCATACCGCCGCGGCCGACTTCATCCGCTCGAATCCGTCGGAGCCGTTCTGGCTGACCGTCGGCTTCTTCGAGACCCACCGCGAATTCCCGACCGAGCACGATATCAATCCCAACTACGTCCAGCCACCGGCTGTTCTGCCCGATACGCCCGCTGTACGACAAGACATGGCAAATTACATGGCCATGGCACAGACCCTGGATGAGAAAATCGGGCACGTTCTACGCGCGCTCGATGAGGGCGGCCTGCGCGAAAACACGCTGATCATCTACACGACCGATCACGGTCTCGCCTTCCCGGGCATGAAGTGCAGCCTGACCGATGCCGGCATCGGCGTCGCCCTGATCATGGCTGGCGCCGCGCCCTTCACTGGCGGACGCGTCGTCGATGGCATGGTCAGCCATATCGACATCTTCCCGACCCTCTGCGACCTGCTCGATATTGACCCGCCAGCGTGGCTGCAAGGGCATTCATTCATGCCTCTTCTTCGTGACGAAACGACATCGATCCGCGATGAGCTATTCGCCGAGGTCACCTTCCACGCGGCCTACGAACCCAAACGCGCCGTCCGCACCGACCGCTACAAATACATCCGCCGCTACGACAAACGCGAATCGCCCGTCCTCTCAAATATCGATGACGGCTTCGCCAAATCAGAACTGGTCTCCGCCGGCTTCGGCGAGCAGGCGCCCGCGCCCGAACAGCTTTACGACACCCTGCTCGATCCGCTCGAGAAGGTCAATCTCATTGACGATGCTGACTGCGCCCTGATTCGTGATGACATGCGTGTCCGCCTCGACCGCTGGATGCACGAGACAAATGATCCGCTGCTGAAAGGGCATGTGCCCGCACCACCCGGCGCCGAATTGAACGATCCCGACGGTTCGTCGCCGCGAGGCCCGACGACAATTGTAGGGGCGAGTCAGTGAGTTGCCCGCACATTGAATGAGGCGCCATGTCCGAACTGTTGAAGCACCAAATCGAATATTACCGCGCCCGCGCCCCGGAGTACGACGACTGGTTTTATCGCCGCGGACGTTATGACCAAGGCGATGCCCATACGCGGCAGTGGCAAGCCGAGGCGCAGCAAGTTCGCGACCAGCTGTATAGCGCATCGGGCTTCGCGCATATTCTGGAGTTGGCGCCCGGCACCGGCATCTGGACACAAGAGTTGATCAAAATCGGCGAAGGCCTCACCGCCCTCGACGCCTCACCCGAGATGATTAATATCAATCGCGCCAAGCTGCTTTCAGCCCAGGTGGAATATCAGCAGGCTGACCTGTTCGAGTGGCGGCCCACTCGACAATATGACATGGTCTTTTTCGGCTTCTGGCTTTCCCACGTGCCAAGCGAAACGCTGACGGTCTTTCTTGATACTGTTCACCGGGCACTAAAACCTGCAGGCCGCCTCTTCATCGTCGACTCCAAAGGCGTCGATCTAGCGAAGTCCCATACCCAAACCGAGGATCTCGACGGCGATCGCCAGCAGCGCGTACTGAGTGACGGCAGGCGCTACGAAATTGTGAAAATCTACTATGATCCCGGGCAGCTGTCTGCCACCCTGCGCGCGCATGGTTTCGACATTGAGGTGAAGACGACCGACAACTTCTTCCTTTACGCCGATGGTCTTAAGCTGAGCTAAAGCAAAGTCGAGCTACCGCAAGGCTTCTCGATAGTGTTCGACCACCCGATCCGCCACCGCCGCCCAAGTCTGCGTCCGTGCGCGTTCTCGACCGGCAGCGCCCATGCGCTCGGCTCTTGCCGGATCCTCCAGCAAGTCCAGCAGTGCGCGCGGCAGTTCCTCAGCGACATTATTTTGCGAGACGATCAATCCGGTCACATCATGCTCGATAGCATCGGCGACGCCGCAGTTGTCCGTCCCGATCACGGCCGTTCCCGCTGCGCTCGCCTCGAGCAGAATCAGGCCGAAGCCCTCAAACCACATGCCATCATTCATCGCCGGCAGCGCCACGACATCGGCCGCCGCCAGCCAGGCGCGCATCAATTCATCGTCGACAAATCCCATGATATGCACACTGTCCTGCAGATTCAGCTCGGCGATCCGTCTTTGCACCTTGGCCGTGTAAGCACTGCCGTATTGCGGATTGCCCATGATAAGACACTGCGCCTGCGGCAACCGGTCGCGGACGACGGCGAACGCCTCCACCAATGGCAGCGTGCCTTTGCGCGGCTTGATCCCGCCCGCGGTCACAACCGTCGGCTCGAACTTGTCCACTGTTATCTCCGCTGCCCGCGCAAATCTTTCGGCATCGACCCCGTTGTTGATCACATGTATCGGCGCTGCGGACACGATCTCCTGCGCGACCTTAGCCGTATGCGCGCTGACGCAAATGAGATTTGCGCGCTCAAATGCGCGGCGATACAGCTGCCCTACGGGAAAGCGGCGCATCCGCGGCAGATTGACGTAACTGCCATGCGCCGTCAAGAAGAGAGGACGTTCTCCCGCCAGCGCCGCCGCCAAAATGGCATAAGGTTCGCAGGTCGCATGCACGATATCGCAATCCCGCAGCAAGCTCCGCACGCGCGGCAACTGCAGCATCGACTTTATAGTGGTATGGCGTTCGGGTGGTGTTACCGTCGGCAAGACCGGATGAATGGGAAAATCGGTCTGCGGGCTGTTCCGCGAGCAGACGACCGTGATATCGAAGCCCTGCGCCCGCAGTTGCTGCGCCAGGTTCAGGCTATAGGTCGCCCAGCCGTTCATTGTGCTGAGGTCTGAGGTGATCAGTCCGATCTGCATGCCTGCGCCGAAAGCTGCGCGTTATCGCTCTCAAGCTGCCGGTGAACTAGGCTTCGCTCGTTTCGGCGACTTGCCCATCGGAACGGGCGGCCAGCCGCGCCCGCCAAGCCAGGACCGCAGCCGAATCTTCGGCGGCGACTTCATCGTGAAAGTCTTCGTTGGTGCCGATCCGCATCACGGCCAGCAGAAGCGTAATGTTCAAGAGGATTATCACGATCATGACCGCAATCGCCATTGCCGACCTCCGGATTCGTTGCCTCAATGCCTATATTATGACCGACTATCAGGCGCAGGTCTAGGTCGTTTCGCCCCTGCCACAACAATATCTGCTTGGAACATTCATGGGGGCGCGTCCCACTGGTTCGCCCGCGATTGCCAGGCTGAATTCTGCACGTCCTCCATTGATACACGCCCCAATACCATCTATCATCATGGCTCCCTGGATCACGGTCGTCGAACCGAAAGGCTGCCTTCGTGCTCAATCCTCTCAACCTCAATGACAATGCGCCTTGGAAACAACGCTTCCGCGCGCCATCGATCGCCTGGTCCCGCCTCTCCGCGCAGAACCCATGTCGCGGTCTTGTTATAAGCAACAAAGACGGCGTCTATCAGCTCTACGCCTGGCAGCCGGAAAGCATTCAACTGACGCAGTTGACCGGCGATCCGTCCGGTGTCTCAAGCGGTCACCTCTCGGCCGATGGCGCCTGCGTTTATTATCTGCAGGATCAGCGCGGCGATGAGATCGGCCACTACGTTCGCCTGCCCTTCGGCGGGGGCGAACCCGAGGACATCACACCGGATTTGCCCGAATATGCCTCGCACTCATTAAGCGAGAGCATGTCCGGCAACGCGCTGGGCTTTACCGCGGTGGATGATGACGGCTTCCACTTTCACGTCTATGATGCGCGCAATATGAGAAAACGCATCTTTTCGCATACGATAAGCGCTTTGTCGCAGGGACCCTTCCTCTCGCATGATGCAGAGATCGCCATCATCGCTTCGACCGAAAAGACCGGCATCGCCGAATATGCGCTGGAAGCCTACGATGTAAACAGCGGCGCGCTGATCGCTGAACTCTGGGATGGCGAGGGAAGCGGCGTCGACGCCGGCGCCTTTTCGCCTGTACCCGGCGACATGCGCTTCGCCGGCTCCTCAAACATGAGCGGCTACCACCGTCCTTTCATCTGGAATCCACGCACCAACGTGCGCCACGATATTCACTCCGATCAGTTCAGCGGCAATGTCACCGTCTGGGACTGGTCACCTGCCGGAGACCGTTTGCTCCTGCATCAAGTCGATCGCGCGCAGCATGCGCTTTATGTCTGCTACCTTGGCGAAAACCGCGTCCACCGCTTGGAAACCCCACCCGGCGTGCCGTCCCCTGGGGGTGGTTTCGTCGATGACGGCGGCCTGCAAGTGCATATTGCCGATTCGGCTGGACCGTCTCGTCTGGTCGAGCTGGATGCGGCGACCGGCGCGTTCCGGCGCAATGTCATTGATTTGGGCGTCGATGTGCCCGCGGGCATCCCCTGGCGTTCTGTTACCTACGACTCGGCCGACGGCACGCCGATTCAAGCCTGGCTGGCGACCCCGCCCGGCGACGGTCCCTTTCCCACCATCGTGCATACCCATGGCGGGCCCACTGCCGTACAGGCGGACACCTGGAAGCCGGACGCCCAAGCCTGGCTTGATCACGGCTTCGCCTTCTTCAGCCTCAATTATCGAGGATCGACCACTTTCGGTTACGACTTCCAGCATGCCATTGATGGCAACCTGGGCGACCTGGAAGTTCAAGATGTGGCCGCCGGCGTGCATTGGCTCATAAAAGAGGGCATTGCCCAGCCGAAGGCCATACTCAAAACCGGCGCCTCCTACGGCGGTTACCTGACGCTGCAGTCACTGGGCAAATGTCCCGAACTGTGGGCGGGTGGCATGGCCGTGGTCGCTATCGCCGATTGGCGGCTGATGTACGAAGATCAAGCCGGCACCCTGCGCGGCTATCAGCGCAGCATATTTGGCGGCACGCCGGATGAAAAGCCGGAAGCCCATCGGCGGGCGTCCCCAATCACCTATGCCGAAAACATCAGCGCCGATATCCTGGTGCTGCAAGGCGCGAATGACACCCGCTGTCCTGCGCGCCAGATGCAGGTCTACGAGGCTAAGCTCAAAGAACTGGGCAAGTCCATCGATATTCACTGGTTTGACGCCGGGCACGGCTCGCTCAAAATCGAGGAGCAGATCGCGCATCAGGAATTGATGCTGCGCTTTGCCTACCGCGTCCTGGGATAGCGACGGGCTGCTGGACAAAGTGCGCCACAAGATAAACGCCGCCGAAAAACAGAGGACCGCTGCATGAGCAACTCACCCGCACAGCCATTCGCGCCAATTGAGGGCGTCATGACCGTGCCCTTAGCGGCATTCGGTGATGATCGCGGCCGCTTCATGGAAACCTTCCGGGTAGAATGGTTCCCGCAGGTGAGCTGGGATCGCCTGCAGAGCAACCGCAGCGACAGCAGCGCCGGCATCCTGCGTGGCTTGCATTATCACTTCAAGCAAGTGGACTACTGGTGCGTGACACGCGGCATCATCCGCGTCGGGCTTGTTGACCTGCGCCGCTCTTCACCGACCTACCTGGCTTCTGCCACCATCGACATGGGCGGCGATAATCTGCTCGGTCTCTTCATCCCCGAGGGCGTGGCGCATGGCTTTGCCGCGCTGACCGATTGTACACTGATCTACATTGTTAACAACTATTACGATGGCGGCGCCGATGAATTTGGCATCGCCTGGAATGACCCGCATGCCAACATCGACTGGGGCATCAGCGCGCCCGCGCTATCCGGCCGCGACCAAAACAATCCGCTCATCGCTGACATCTCGCCACAAGCTCAGCCCCAATAACGCTGCTCAACGGGAAATTGCAGGGGCGACTCTTGAGTCGCCCGATAAAAGACGACCTGCGCGAAACCCTCAGGCCGACCCATTGGCTCGCCCGCATTTCATGTGATCCCATGGCATGCGCCGACCGCAGCCAACTCGGTGCCCTCGGTGTCCTCGGTGGTAAAAATGAACTCGCCTATTGCGCCATTCGCCCGTGCCGCGCCACCGTCAACTCGCGCATGCGATCAAAGACGTTCACGCCGATCTGCTCGTACACATGCAGCAGATCAATCAGCACCCAGTTCTCGCGGATCAAGCCCTTCTCGCAGCGCCAAAAATCCAGACTGCGCATCGTAATCTTCTGATCCGACGGCGCAATGCCCAGCCAGCCATCGCCGCTGATGGTCATCCCCATGCCGGGCCAGGCGGTGAAGGCGACATACGCGGCATCGCCAAACATGATGCCCTTGTCAATGAATAAGCTGCGGTCCGGCAGCGCCTTCAAAAATGGAATTTGATGCCAGTTGCGGAAGCCGGATTCCCGGCGCATTGACCCGATGCCAGCCGGTCCGTACCAGATAAACTTCGGGTGCCAATAACGATTCAGCTCCATGGCGTCAACGCCCTCAGGGGAGCGCGCCATGGCATTCATCATCGCGACCACCCAATCCAGGCTGGCCTGCGACTGCGCCGCGTCGTAGGGGCTTGTGACGATGCCGTCTTGCGTCGCCGGACCGGGAACCAGCCACTCAACCGCCAGACTCGGCGCCATCGGCCAGGCGCCCGCCTGCATCATCACCTGCGGGATATCCCAGAGCGCCTGCATCTCCACGATTTGCCCGTCCTCGAAGCGGAAGAACTCGTGGTAGCGCATCGCCATCAGGTGCTGCGTCGGCGGGATGTCGAGCCAGGGCCGTTCAAATACGCCTATGTAATGGCCGCAGCAGCCCACCCAATTTTGCCCCTGCGCTTCGCCGGCCATGACGATGAAGTCGCGCCGCTCCAAATCCGGTACCGCCTCCAGCAGGGGCGCATACGCCTCTTCATATAAGCCAGCGGCGCCAGCCAGATCTTCCAGCGGATTCGCCAGGTGCACCTCGCAGTCGGCCGCGAATATCTCACCCAACTGGTCGCGCAGAAGCCTCGGATCGCAGTCATAAAGCGCCGACCGAAAAGCCCCGATCCGCTCCTTGTTGCTGTTATGTATTGACGCCGCCATTGTCGCCTTCCTTGCAGCCAGGCGCTGCCGCATTTACTCAACCCATAAGTGAATCGTTTCGACAGCGTCAATTTGTGATTATGTCGAATCTTGCCATCACTCGATGCTAAACAGTGAGACCTCTGTAGTTCCAAGAATATAATGCGAAGAAACTTCATTTGCAGCGAAACTTCTGGATCCCATTCGTATTCCGGGAAAAGCGCTCCCCTTCCCTGATGCTTCGGGTGAAGGGGCCGGGGGATGGGGTAGAATCGCAGTGATCGCGTTTTCGCATGACTAACTTGGAACTACTTCTGTGGACTCGGTGGTAGACGACTATCCGCCCTTGACCAGCCACTCGCTCGCGCTGATCGCCCCGCGCTGCCGAAACTGATGCCGCATGCGGCCGAAGACATCGACGCCCATCTGCAGCAGAACATGCGGCACGTCAATGGGAATCCAGTTTTCCACGATCGTCTCGTCGTCACAGCGATAAACGTCCATCACCCGCATCTTGAGGCGCTTGCCGGTCGGTGGCACACCAAAGAGCTCCCCGCCGGTATGCGTCGCCCGCAAATAGCCCCAGCCGCCCGTCACGGCATAATAGCCATCGCCGATGCGGATGAAATGCCCTTGCGCCGACCCCCCTCGATCGGGAAAAGCCACCAGAAACGGGATCTGATGATAATCTTCATAGCCTTTCAAGCCGCGCGTCGTGCCGATGCCGGCCGGACCGTACCACATGAAGTTGGGATGCCAGTGCTTCGCCTGTTCCATCTCATCCAGCACGGCTTGCGTCGGCGCTTCTCCACTGTAGAAACCGAGCGCCGCGTGCATCCGCAGGATCGTGTCGATCGTCTGCTTCGAGCGTGATTCGTCCTGTGGCGTCAGGATCACGCCATCCAGCGTTCGCGGCGGCAGCCAGCGCATCTCCCGCCCCAGGCTCGGCGCCAGCGGAAAGTATCCTGCCTGATGCATCAGATCCAAGAAATCGAGGAACAGATAACTGGCGACGATTACACCATCCCGCAGTTCGTGCCCCTCACAGTAGCGCAGATGCACCACGCCGCGCGTCGCCGGAATACCCAGCAAGTCGCGCTCAAAGGTGCCCAGATAATGCCCCATGCAGGCGATCCAGTTGCTATCGCGGTAGCGTCCGCCGGCGACAAAATGCTCGCGCCGCTCCATATCCGGCAGTGCCCGCCGCAATGGCAGCCAAAGTTGCTCCAGCCCGGCTCCGATTCCGGCAAGCTCATTGATCGGATGGGTCACATTGAGCGCGACGTCTGCCGCGAAACTCTCGCGCGCGATCTTAGACAGGCGGTCGATCGGCTCTTCAGCCATGGCGCGCATGATCGCCATGACACGGCGCTTGTTGGCAATATTCTCCGCCTGATTGATCGGACTATACTGAAAAGACGCCGTGAAGTACTTGTCGGTTCTGTCGGCCGTCAATACGCTTCTGCCTTTTCTGTTCTAATGTCGCGAGGCATTACCCAGGTCGCGCCGTGCACTAGGATGGCGCTAGGCGTAAATCTGCTTCAGCAGGACAAATTCGTCAAACAGCGTCCACTCGCTCTGCACACGACCATCGACAATCAGATGGTGACTGAAGCCCAGCAACCGAATCGGATTGCCCGTCGGTTCGCCGTAGATGCCATATCCCGTATGCGTCCCACGCATCGTCCAGCGTGTCGCCACGCGATATCCCGCCGCTTCATCGCCCACATAGCAAAAGTGATCGGCGTAGACCGCCAAATCGGGGAAGGGTGAGAGCAGCGAAAGCGCGTAGGCTTGAAAATCGCCGATGCCGCTGAATGAACGCCGAGACGGTCCTTCAAACGTGAAGTTCTCGTGATAATACTCCGGCGCCTTGTTCAATAAACGCCAATTCCAGATCTCATGCATCATGCGTCCGATGAAATCCTCCGGATCAAAGTGATCTGACTGCGCGTCGGGCCATTTTGGCGGCGGCAATTGCCCAAGCCCGCGCTCGATATCGCCGGCAATGCGCAGCTGCCCGCCGGCGTCGCGCTGCTTGGCCGCCATCTTCTTCGCCGTCTCAACCGGATCCAAGCCCAGCTGCAAGACCAGTGTCAATTCATCACGCACGATCCATTCTTCCACCACCATATTCCGCTTGACGGAGCAATCGGCGATCGCACGGTAAGTGACGCGCTTTCCCGTCGGCGGCCCATATTGCGACCAGCCGCGGTTTGTTCCTGCATGTGTCAGCCGATGTGACGAATACAAGCCCTCGACATCGTTGCCGCCCCAGATCACCTCATCACCATACAGTCGCCGGTCGGGATACGCCGCCAGCGCCTCGATGGTCGCCGCAAAGACCGCTTCCCGCCCATAAATCATGCCACTCGAAGTATGGATTTCGATGGTATTGGCATAATAGTCGTAAAGCTTGCCGATGCCTTTTTCTTCCCAAATCTCGTGGGTAATGCCGATGATATATTCAACGAAATCCTTGTAACGCGGGCTGAAACCGTCCATTGACTGCGCCCGCGCGCCGCTGGCGTCTTCTATGAACTGGATATCGATCAAATTCGGCATGGTGATCCGCGACTTCTCGTCGGCTGCCACCGGCTTGGTCACTTTCAGTTCCTTGGCTTTCCGCTTGTCTTCTGCCATCTCATCACCTGCGCTAGTGAAAAATTGAATCTTGACGTAGGCCCCTTGCGTGACGCAACTGTGTCGGAAACGATTGCGTATGCGAGCAGGCATAGACTAGCATGTTAGGCGAATTTGTTCAAACTCTCGTTATTATCGTAAGCTCTAGCGCTTTTGTCGGCAGGTCTTCAATCTACCAGCGCCCAGTCCACCGCCGCCAGCGCATGCAGCACCGTCGTGTCATAGCTCGGCAGCGGGCTGTCTTCCGGCTTGATCAGCAAGCCGATCTCGGTGCAGCCGAGGATGACCGCTTCCGCTCCCTTCGCCTTCAGATCAGCGATCACCGTCTGATACTTCCGCCGCGACTCCGCCCTGATCTCGCCGCGCACCAGCTCGTCATAGATGATGCGATGCACAATATCACGCCCGGCGGCATCGGGTATCAGCACCTCAAGTCCGAATTTCTCGATCATCCGGCCCCGGTAAAAATTCTGCTCCATGGTGAAGCGCGTTCCCAGCAAGCCAACGGTTTTGATGCTAGCCTCGAGGATCGGTCGGGCGGTGGCATCGGCGATATGAATCAGCGGCAAGTCAACCGCGGCTTCAATATCCGCCGCCATCCGATGCATCGTATTACTGCAGATGACGATGCAGTCAGCGCCAGCGCGCGCCAACTTCTCGGCCGCCGCTACCATGCATTGCGTCGCCGCATCCCATTCGCCAGCCGCCTGCAGCGACTCAATCTCGGCAAAGTCAAATGAGACCATCACACAATCGGCCGAGTGCAAACCGCCGAGCCGCCGCTGCGTTTCCTGGTTGATAATACGATAGTATTCGACGCTGGATTCCCAACTCAAGCCACCGATCAATCCGATCGTCTTCATTTCGAAACGCGCCTTTCTCAAGCCGCCAGTCAGTATATCAGACGTGTTCAGCCGCAGTGACCGCGCGTCCGAACATGACCGGCGCTAATCCAGCCAGTCACGCCCAGGTGTGTCACCTGAAACCAATTCGACACGCGCGCCGCTGCCGTCAATCTTGTCTGGTAAGGTATCAAGTCCAAGACCCGCTCTCCGCCAGGCGCATCGCGCAGATTCAGAATGTAATTCGTAGTTAGTTGGCAGCCTTTCAACGCCGCAGTCGGCTCGCCGTCGCCAGCGAATATGTCCGCCGAAGCGGACACGAGGACCACAGTACCGGGCCGATCGACCGATGTGCAGGTCATGCCATCGTCATAGCGAGCCGGTAGCGTCGTGACCTGCCGCGGTGAGGTCGCCGCATCCAGAAAGAGCAATTCTCCCAGCGCCGGGAAGCAGATCTCGTAGCCTTGCTCGGCGTATCCCCAGATATCCACCGCGTCTATCATGCCCCGATCCAAGACATCCTGCTTGCCAATGCCCGCCGCATCAAGGCGCTGGAACTGGATGCCGCTCCCGAGCCCGTATCTCGCCGAGACGTGAATGCCACTGTCTTGAAGCAACTCGCCAGTCGTCTTCGTCGCGTTCGTAGAAGACTTTGCGGTTGCGGTCGCGATGTTGGTCGCCGTGTCCTTCGGAGTAGGCGTATCGGTTGCCTTTGCTGTGGCCGTGTCAGCTGCCGTCGGAGTGTGCGTGGCCGTGTCAGTTGGCCTTGCCGTCAGCGTTTCAGTCGCCGTTGCCGTGTCAGTTGCAGCCGCTGTATGAGTCGCTGTATCGGTCGCCTTGGACGTCGCCGTGGCAGTTGCGATCGCTATATCAGTAGGCGTCGCCGTATAGGTTGATGTTGCTGTCGCCGTATCGGTCAGAGTTGCCGTAGCCGTGCCAGTTGCGGTCGCTATATCATTAGGCGTCGCCGTATAGGTTGATGTTGCTGTCGCCGTTTCAGTCGCTGTAGACGTGGCCGTGTCAGTTGCGGTCTCTGTATGAGTCGGCGATTCAGTTGGCGTTTGGGTCGCCGTCGCCGTATCCGTTGGCGTTGCAGTGTCTCTCGGTGTGCGGGTCGACGTATGAGTCGCCGTCGCCGTATGGGTAGCGGTATCGGTCGGCGTGGCCGTCGCTGTATTAGTTGGCGTTTGAGTCGCGGTAGACGTCGCTGTGTCAGTCGCCGTGGGTGTTTGAGTCGCTGTATTGGTCGACGTGTGAGTTGGCGTTGTTGAATCCGTGTCAGTTGCCGTCGCAGTGGCAGTTGCGGTCGCTGTCGCCGTGTCAGTTGGCGTCGCCGTATCGGTCAGCGTCGCCGTCGGCGTGTCAGTCGCCGTTGGCGTTTGCGTCGCTGTATTGGTCGGCGTATCAGTTGCCGTCGCCGTTAGAGTCGCTGTATTAGTCGCCGTTTCAGTTGGCGTTGCAGTGGACGTGAGAGTCGCAGTTGGCGTTGGCGAGTCAGTTTGCGTCGGTGTATCAGTCGGCGTCTCCGTTGCAGTTGGCGTTTGCGTCGCCGTGTCAGTGGGCGTCGGCGTATCAGGTGGTGCCGAGGCGGTCGACGTGAGAGTCGCCGTGGCCGTGGACGTCGCGGTGTCAGTGGGCGTGTGAGTTGGTGTTGCTGACTCCGTGTCAGTTGCCGTCGCAGTGGCAGTGGTGGTCGCTGTCGCCGTGTCAGTTGGCGTCGCCGTATCGGTCGGCGATTCAGTTGGCGTCGCCGTATCGGTCAGCGTCGCCGTCGGCGTGTCAGTCGCCGTTGCCGTCGGCGTGTCTGTCGACGTTGGCGTTTGCGTCGCTGTATTGGTCGGCGTATCAGTTGATGTGAGAGTCGCAGTTGGCGTTTGAGTCGCAGTTGGCGTTTGAGTCGCAGTGGAAGTGTGAGTCGGCGTATCAGTAGACGTTGCCGTTGCGGTGGGCGTGGGCGTCGCGGTGTCAGTGGGCGTCGGCGTTGCAGTTGCGGTAGGCGTGAGAGTCGCCGTGGCCGTGGACGTCGGTGTGTCAGTAGACGTTGCCGTTGCGGTGGGCGTTTGAGTCGGCGTGACAGTGGGCGTCGGCGTGTCGGTTACCGCGACTACTTCGCCCGCATACTCAATAGCGCCGATATCGCAGGCCTCGCCTTGCGGACGCACCGTACCCGCTTGATCCACACCTGCGCAGTGCGCCTGGTCGGCGGCGTCGATCGCGGGACTGGAGGCCAACAGCGGCAAGTAGGCCGGCGAACCCTCCGCTTTTCCCAGCAGCGGGTCACCGCTGAGCGTGGGCGAACAGGTACCATCTTCGATCAGGTTGCCACTGTTCTCGTCAATGTCAGGATCTGAATCGCAATCGATGCCGTTGACAGAAGCGGCAATGATGCTGTTGCGGAGTTTCAGCGCGCCGCGATTGTGAAGGCTGGGCAACTTAGAATCGGAGGTATTGCGGGCGATCGTCAAGTGCGTCAGCGTTGTCGTGGACAGGATTTCCAGGTAGATGGCCCCGCCCACTGCCGCGCTGTTATCAAGAAATGTGCTGTTGACAATGCTCAAGCCGGACCCTGCCAGCGTATTGGCATCCGCGTAATTGAAAATTGCGCCGCCGCGCTTGGAGGCGGAATTGCTTATGAAGCTGCTCGCGCTGATGCTGGAAATGCCGCCATCGAGATAGACAGCGCCGCCCTCGCCACCGATTGAGCCGTTAATCCCGTCGCCTTCGGTCGAGTTGCCATTGAAGGTTGATCCCGAAATCTGGAGGCGCCACTGCTCCTCGCTGCTGGTCGCCGAAAAGCTGATCGCGCCGCCGTTGCCGTAGCTCGAATTGTCGCTGAATGAACTGTAATTGATCGTAATGTGGCCATTTTGCCCGTAGATCGCGCCGCCTTCATTCCGCGAATGGCTATTGCTGACGATGCAATTGTTCAACGTCAGCGCGCCGCTCGTAACCAGAAACGCGCCTCCGTTCTGGTTATGCCAGCCATCTGTCATCGTTAGGTCGTTGATCGTCAGGCTGCCACCCGCCACCTCGAAAATCCGAAAGCGCGAGTCGTCATCGGCATTGGCCCCGTTGCCACTGACGCTGTGCCCATTCCCGTTGATGGTTATGTTAGTGCGGATATCCCAAAGTGCCGTTGAAAGTGTGATATCGGCGGAGATTTCGATCGTATCAGCGCCGCTGCCCGCTGGGCAGCCGCCGCTGACCGCGTCTAGTTCAGCTGCTTTGATGGCATCGACCAGGCTGCACCTTTCATTGACCGTAATGTTAACCGCGTGGATTGTCTGGTTTCGCGTGAGCAAGAGAATGAGCAAGACGATGACAATCCCTTTGGCACGGGCCATATATGTGCTGGCCTGTATCGTAATATTAAGATAGATTTCGGTTGATTTTTCATTATACTATGGATTGTACTCGGTGGCAATGTCTGCCCTGTCGCGGACGAAGACAGCGCCGCATGCGCCAAGTCGGGTCGCCCCGCCGGTTCGTCCGAAACGCCGACTCGATATAATGCTTGAATGCTGCTCGTGCTGGGCTGGCGCTGAGGAGATATCTACAGGCGTGACAGTTGATGCAGGGAAATGTCGTGGTGGGTTGTGCCGTTCTGCGCCAGATCCGCCATGACCTCGCCGATGACGCTCGCCATCTTGAAACCATGACCGCTGAAGCCGGCGGCGACCGAGACTTGCGGCAATCCCGGCAAGGTATCCAGCACCCAGTGCTCGTCAGCCGTGTTTGCAAACATGCAGACGACCAAGTCTTGCGTCGCGCCTGCGCCATCGGGGAAATAGCGCTCGGCAAAGCCGCGTAGCAGCGCTTCATCTTCCGCGTAAACCTGCCGGTCGATTTCATCGGGATCGCAGATCTCGTCCCGATGGTGGTAGCGGCCCAGTTTCATACCGGGTGTCAAGCCGCTCGGATTGAACTCCGGCAGACCATAAAAGCGTCCTTCTTCGACCTGACCATTCCAGACGGGGAAGCGGTCCAGTCCAAACCATTCCGGTCGCGTCGGCTCGAACCAGATCAAGACTTGGCGCTCGGGAACGGCTTTTCCGCCCAGGTCAGGCGCGAGCTTGTATGCCCACGCGCCGCCACAGATGACCAGCTTCTCGGCGCGGTAGACGCCGGCATCCGTCCTGACTTCGACACGTTCGTCCGGCAGCAGGTCCCAGCCCAGCACACGTGCGCCGCTATGGATCACGGCGCCATGAGCGGCGGCCAGCTCCGCATGCGCGCTGATGCAGCGCTCCGGCGCCAGCAGGCCGCCCTGCGGCTGAAAGACCGCCATCGTCTCCGGCGGCATGCGATAGCCAGGGAAACGCGCTGTCAACTGCTTGCTGCTAAGGACCTCGTGTTCAAAGCCATTCTCGATGCAGCTGCGCAAGCTGCCGCTGAAGACATCGCTGTCTTCCGGCCCCATGTCGATGCTGCCGGTCTGAAAGAAAAGCTGCTCGCCGAATGCGCCTTCCAGTTCCGCCCATAGCTCGTATGAGCGGCGAAGCAGGGGCACGTAAGATAGGTCTTCATAGTAGGCCAGTCGAATGATGCGGGTGATGCCGTGGGAGGAACCGAAGTTGTGCGGGATCTCGAATTGCTCGATGCCCAGTGCATTCATCCCGCGTTTGGCCAGATGATAAAGCGCCGCGCTGCCCATCCCGCCGACGCCGATGACGATGACATCATACTCTGCGGTCATTTATGAGTCTCCTTGCGACAACGCAAGCGCATCAGGTGCGCCGCCACAACATGAATCAATCTATCTGTAAAGGAGTATCTCACTGCCCTCGCTGGCAATAGAATCTGAATAATCATTACTTCATTCCTACCAACTTTCAAGCTGCGCAATGTCCCGCCAAATCCACCCACCACAGGCCACCGTCGACGCCATTGGCCGCCAACGCCAGCTTCGCGCCATCCGGCGACAGCCATGACCAGGCGCGCGACTCCCGTGTCAGACGCAGGGGCAGGGCACTGATCGTCTCCAGCGCCCGCGACTGCCGATGGTAGCATTGTAGGGACGGCACATCGTCGATCGGCCGGATGAGATAAATCAGGTCCCGCGTCACGATCGGCGCCGGATAATTGTTGCCCGGCAATTCCGCCTCGAACAGCAGTTCCTCGCCGCCAAAAGCATATTGCCAGAAGTAGCCGCTCAAGTCGCCAATCCGCCGGCCGACCACCACTGCCAAGCCATCGGGCGCCGGACCGGGTACGATATGCGATGGCGGCAGTTCCTCCAATCGATTGCTGATCATCCGCCCTTCGACATTCGCCACAAAATAGTGCACGGACTCGCCATATGATCCGAAGTAGTAAGCCAGAAAAACGCCGGGATCCCGCGCCCAGATGAAGCCGCGCAGGCTGTGCTGATGCAATTTGTCATGGATCAAGCGCTTGTAGGATCCCTTCGGTTCCGCCGAAAATATCGTATGCAGATCATTTTGATACACGATGCGCCGCGCATTTGGCGGGAATGTCATCTGTGAACCGTAATAGAGCGCGGGATTCTGCTCGCCAGACTGTGTAATCAGCGCGGCGTCGCTGCTTGCGATCATCTCCGCCGTCACCTGATGCGCATCCGGGTGATCAATCTCGCTGACCGCGTGATCCGCCAAGCTATAGCGCCGCCAGTCCAGTTCGGTGAAAACAGCGCCATCGCAACCGGCGCCATAAATCAGCGTCTGCTCGTCCAGCCACTCCAGCATGACCACCTCAGCCTCGGCGACGCGGCGGACAGCCGGCGTCTCAATCTGTGTGGGCGCTTCCAAATCGACTGATTCGGCGTCAATGCTCAACTTGACCTGCGCCACCTCGCCTTCGACAAAAAGCTCGTATGGCGCGGCATATGCCTGCCTACGCCCGGGCGGCAGCGCATAATCCAGCAGCGCCGTCCCGCAGGCGTCCACCAGGAAGCCGAAACCTTCGCCGATCAATTCCAAATCGGCATCGAAGGCTTCTACGCTGATGCTGACCTTGGTGTAGGCTGCCGTCCCGTGGTTATAAAGTTCGCCGGTGACCACCGGTGATTCGCCGCCAAACGCGTCCGGCTGTATGCCCAATTCTGTATTGGACAGAATCAGTGCTGGCTCGTCCTGCGCCACCAGGGGAAAAGCGATCAACCAGCCCGAGAGTATCAGTCCGCAGAATAATATCCGCATCGATTCGCTCAAATCTGTCTGTCGTCGCCGTCCCGATTATATGACGCGGCCCCAGCTTGACCAGTACCAACCGTTCACCGAAAGAACACGTAGGAACGACCCATCAGGTCGCCCGCCGGTACGCTCAGATCAGTGCTGTTGGGTATATGTAGGGGCGACCGTTTGGTCGCCCGACCCGACGTATGGATCATTGCTGATGGCAAAATTTAGGGGCGACCCATTGGATCGCCCCAGCTTGCTTCACGTATTATGTGCGTCTCTCTTACTCGCTGGCGCCGGTCATGCCCTCGAGCAGTTGCGGCAGGAACCAGATATCGAGCAAGCTCACCGGCTCCATGTCGCCCGCCAACTCCGTGCCATCCTGCAAGTTCAGCGGACCGCCCCACAGGAACATCTCGCCGGCATGCATCGGATCAGTTTGGAAGTCATGAATCTCTTGGGCGAAGGCTTTCAGCGTTTCGATCGTGTCCATGCTCAACGCGTCGCCGAAGACAAAACCGCCAACGCTGTAGTCAGCGTCAGTGTACAAGCCGTCGTCGTTGATCTCGTCCCATTTCGGTTCCAGCCAGTTCCATTCTTGTGACCAGCTGCCATCAATCACACGCTCTACCACACTGAGATAGGCGGGACCCCAATTGTAATAGGCCGCGCCGATGCAAGCGTCAGGCGCTTCCGAACAGCCGTTGACGTTGCCGTAGGGTACGCCGAAACTCGCATCACCCTCAGCCATGTATTGACCGGCGACCGTGATCGCCTCGGTGGTGTCAATGCCGGAGATGATGACATCGGCGCCGCCATCGAGGAAGCCTGTCGCGACCTCGGTCGGGTCCAGCGTCACACCCGGAATATTGAACCAAAAGCCGATCCAGACCACCTCGAAGCTGATGTCATCGGCCATCATGTCATCGCGGTAATTCTCGGCGCAGTAACGCGCGCCCAGATAGCTCGATGCAGCCAAGCGGCGCGTTTCCGGATTGATCAGCGCGCCCAGATAACCGATCTGTCCCGATTCGCTTGTCAGCGCGGCGGCACAACCGGCGAGCATACGCGGCAGTTCCATGTAGACATTGAAGTTGCCCACATTCGCCGGCGGCAATTCGGGCAGGTCGTGCATCATGGCGTGCTCGCCCTCGACGACACTGCTCGCTTGGATGGCGTTGCTGCCCGTAATGTTGATGAACGTGACATCGGGGAAGGCTGCCGCAACACCGTTTGTGTCCTCTTCGAAGCTGTCGGAGGTCGTGAAGACGACGGAAGCGCCTTCGTCAACCATCAACTCAACCACATCCATCAACGTCGTTTCCGGTGAGTCGGCCGGATTCAGGCTCTCGAAGAAGAGCATCGTCGAGCCCTCCAGATTCGCCTCGACATATTGACCCGCCTCAAAATGCGATGTGCTCCAGCCGCGGTCATCATTAGGACCGACAAGAACCACACCAAATACAAAATCGTCTTGCGTCATCGCGGGCACCGCCGCGAGCGCAACCAGCGCAAGTACCAGCAACAATAGTGGCAATCTGCGGAACATAGAGCCCTCCTAGAATTGTCCTACCAAACAGAACAGAAGCGGCGGAACGCCACCGCCTAGAGTGTAACAGATTCTAATGTCTCGGCAAGCAATTGCTCTAGTTTGAAAATGGCAAACATTTACAGACCGGATTACAAATGCAATTCAGAGATTCACGGGCGACCCACGACCTGGATCGCCCGCCAATTTGCCCCTCTAAGCGCGCGTGCGCTATCGTTAGCTCGCCGTCACCGCTTCAACCGGCTCGGTCCAGGGACCCGGATTTTCGCCGTCAAAGCGGGCGCGCACCCTCACCTTGTACTGCTCGCCTGCTTCCAAATCGGTGATGGTATAGGAGTTGTCGGTCGGATAGCCATTGCCATAGTTATCTTTGTACGATGGGAAGCCATCGCCGACTTTCGCCCAATTGACGCGGTAATCTTTCGCCGTCAGCGCTGGGGCATTCCAGTTGACGGCCAGCTCACCGGCTTGATCGCTTGACAGCCTGAGATTGCTGACCGCGTTTCTATTAGCCGGTTCCGGCGTGTCGGTCGGAACTGGCGTATTCGTCGTCGGCACCGGCGTGTCGGTCGGAACTGGCGTATTCGTCGGTGGCACCGGCGTGTTGGTCGGAACCGGTGTATCCGTTGGCAATGGCCTTGAAGTCGCTGTCGCAGTCGACGTAGCCGTGGCGGTTGATGATTCGTCTACCACTGCCTGAGTCTCCGCCGCCAGCCCATCGTCGCCCTCTGTCGACGGGAATTCCTAAGCCCCGATATTGCAGCTGTCACCCTGCGGCCGAGCCCTGCCTCCCTGATCACTGTCCGCGCAATATTCGTCGTCGGCGGCATCAATCGCCGATCTTATGCCAGGGCGCAGACCAAACGCGACGCCGACAACTCCGAAAAGTGATTAATTTGAGAAAACAGCCAAGCAAAGTACTAAATTGTTGATCCTCTCCTTAACCATACGATATCAAAAATATATGTAAATAAAGGCATATGAAGTATTGCATCGAAAGAAAGTCGGCGCGCCTGGTCAATTGTCGATTAGGTGAGAAGTGTCTTGCGATATCGTGCGATCACCATGTCGCGAAGTGACCGGATAACATAGTCGGTTTCTTCATCGGCCGTCAGGCGCTCGATCTGCGGTATCATTGATGCGGGCATGACGCTCCGGCGCAGGTCAGCCGCGAACTCTCGCAGATCCGCGAGCGTATCCAAAGCGGTCACGTATTCGAATGAGGCGCGATGTTCGAACTGGAAACGGCCGGCCGCCACCGCCGACCGCAGCGTATCATCGGCAACGACATGGTCAGCAAACGTAATCGCCGAATCAATCTCGCCGATGTACAACCGGGCTTCAGCCAACTCCAGCTCGACCCGGCGATTGCTCGTGTCCGGCCGCAGGTCGATCAGCGTTGCGCCGGGCTTGAGTACGCGGTGAACCTCTGACAGGGCATGGACCATGCCCTCCGGCTCAATTCATCAAAACGAGAGGGAGAAAATGGCTGTGTCGAAGTGCGCCTGCCTGAAGGGCAGGGCGACTGCGCTTGCCGCCGCCACTCGCACTGGATTCGGGAACGCCGCGAGCCCATTGGCCGGCAGTGACCCCGGCAGATCGATACCCACGACTTCTGCCGCCAGCGAGGCATACTTCGCCGTCAGCCGGCCGTCGCCGCAGCCTATCTCCAGCACACAGCCGACATCGCCGCCCAGCATATCCAGCAGATAGCTCTTCTCCAAACCCGATGTGTCGCCTCTGATCGCCACAGTCTAATTCCATCTCATTTGATTAGGCGATGTTACCGCGTCGCCATGCGAACGTCCAAATGATGCGACATCGTAGCGGGGACGATCCCGCGCTTAACCGGCGCAACGGGACCCGCACGGACGAAACGACATCGACAATCTACCGATTGGACATATTTGGCTCTATAATTGGATTGAACCACCCGCTTCGAATATCTACGAGGCCACTATGCTGGACCAGCCGCTCAACATCACCCTCCAGCGCGAGAGCGAAGAACCGATCTATCGTCAAATTATCGCGCATATCCGTGACCGGATCGAGAGCGGCGCCCTGCCACACGGAACGCGCCTGCCCGCCAGCCGCAGTCTTGCCCGGCAGCTCGGCGTCAGCCGCATCAGCGTCGTCAACGCCTACAGCGAGTTGCGCAGCGCCGGCTATTTGAGCGCCCGCGCCGGACGCGGCACCTTCGTCGCCCGCGAGCGCGATAGCGGCGATGGCGTGCCGTCCCAACCTCCACCCCTTGCGCCGCACCAACGCGCCAGCTCCATCCGCCGGATGATGCGTCTCGCCCACAGACCCGGCGTCTTGGACTTCAGCAGCGGCTCGCCACCGACCGAGTTCTTCCCCGTCCGCTATCTGCAGGACGCCATCAACCACGTCATTGAACGCGACGGCGCCGATGCCCTCTCCTACGAGGTGCCCGAAGGTTACCGGCCGCTGCGCGTCGCCGTGCGCGATTATGTGCGCGCCATCGGCATCGACTGCCGCGTCGACGATGTGCTCATCACCGGCGGCGCTCAGCAAGCCATCGACCTCGTGCTGCAATCGCTGATGAGCCCGGGTGAAACGCTCGTCACCGCCGACCCGACCTACCTCGGCATCATCGATATCGCCGGCGCGCGCCGCGTCCACATCCACGGCATCCCCATCGACGATGACGGCATCCGCATTGATGCCCTGGAAAACGCCTTGCATGACCTGCGTCCGCGCTTGATCTACGTCATGCCCAGTTACCAGAATCCGACCGGCCACTTGATGCCCATGCACCGCCGCCGCCAACTCGTCCGCCTTGCCGAACAGCACCGTATCCCCGTCCTCGAAGATGAGGTCTACCGCGAATTCCGCTACGACGGCGACGAGCTGCCGCCGCTCAAGGCGCTCGACGAGAGTGGCGTTGTCATCCATACCAACGCCTTCACCAAAGTGCTGCTGCCCGGCATTCGTATCGGTTACCTGATTGCTGACGGCGCTTATTACGAGCGACTCGTGCGCGTAAAGCAAGCGGCCGATATCTCCACCTCCGGCTTGAACCAGCGCACCATCCACCTGCTGCTGGACCGGGGCATGCTGGCGCAGCAGCTGGAGCGCAACCGCATCGAATTGCGTCGTCGCCGTGTCGCCGCGCTTGCCGCCGCCCAACGCCACTTCCCGCCGGGCAGCCACTGGACCGCGCCACAGGGCGGCCTCTACCTCTGGGTCGAGTTGCCGGCTAAGGGTCCGAGCGCCACCGAGACCTTTATCGCCGCCATTCAGCGCGATGTCGCTTTCGCCATTGGCAGCCTGTTTTACACGGGGGACGGGGGCAGTCACGCCCTGCGGCTGAACTTCGGCATTCATCGGCCGGCGGTGATCGAGGAAGGCTTCAAACGGATCGGCGCTGCCTGGAAGGGGCTCGTGGCGGAATACGGCGCTGCAGAGAAGTCGGTCGTGCTTTAGTCTCGGCTAATGTAGAATCTGTAAGGCTTGTCCGATACTTGCATATTGCTGTACTTACTCAGGCAATCGCCTTGGATCAGCCTTGTCACTACGGAGAAAATCGCCGGCCAATGACTATTTCGGATGGTCAACGCTCCCCTTCCCTGATGCTTCGGGGAAGGGGCTGGGGGATGGGGTAGAAAAACCGCTGAAAACACCACACTACCGGACAAGCCTTGTAGGGGCGACACTGATGTCGCCCGTCTGCGCCAAGCCGACCCTTGAATATTACGATAAATTAACCTGTTGACAATCGAATAATAATGTTGTATAGTCAATTAAACATCATCTATTGGCGCATTTGTATTGATTTTGACGGGAACTGAAACCTCATGGCGACAACTGACATTCGCTTCAAACGCATAAATGACGAATATCAGAGTGTGCGCAATTCGCAGACCGATCTCTTTGGCAAAGTCGACACGGTCGAAGCGGCCATCTTGGGATTGACGGAAGCGGTCAATCGAAACAGCGAGCAAATTGGCGAAGTCAGGCAGGAACTGACGGAAACTAATCAGAAGCTGGATGCCATAATTATGCACTTGGACGTGCCCTACAAGCCACCGGCGGGCTTCCTCAAAGAATGAGCTGCACACCGCGCGAAGTCCAGGACACCGTCAGCGATCAAGTCGACACGATCGAAGCGGCCATCCTGGGATTGACGGAAGCGGTCGCAGAAAACCGCCAGTTGATCACAGAAAACCGAGAGATGATCCTGGAAAACTCGCGCAAACTGGACGCCCTGCTTAAGCACCTGGACGTGCCCTACAAGCCGCCGGCGGGCTTCCTCAAGGAATGATTTGCGAACCACACGAAGTCCAGGACAAGGTCAGCGACCAAGTCGACACGTTCGAAACCGCAATCTTGGGATTGACAGAAGCTGTTAGTCAAAACTCCGAGACGTTGGAACAACACCGCCAAATATTGGACCTGCACACCGAAATGTTGCTGGCAATAATCGGGCACTTGGATGTGCCATACCAGAAGCCGCCAATGGGATTCAACACAGATTGAATCAAAGATCTCGGATTACAAAAAGAGACCTCTTTGACCAGGTGGACATGGTCGAAACCGCAATCTTGGGATTGATGGAGGCGGTCACAGAAAACCGAGAGATGATCCTTGAGAATCCGCGGAAATTAGATGCCCTCATCGAGCGCCTGGACCTGCCCTGCGGCTAGCCGCTAATGGGATTTTGTAGGGACTAGGATATTTGCCCGCACCTCCTCTCATAAGCATCACCTGAAATATCAAAGCGAATCCCCGGGTCTCTTGATCTAAGACATTGGGCAGCCCACTGAGGCATCGTGACCTGTGCGGCGATGCGGCCAACCGGGTTGACAAATACAGAACAGACGTGCTATACTCTAGCCGCCATCCATCCACCCGTCAACAGGAAACCCATGCCCAATCAGTACCCACCCGGGCGCAAACTAGAAGCCCTCGATCTCCTCGAACTCCACAACCATAACGTCCCCATCGTCCATCAGCTCACCGGCATTCCGCGTTCCACCCTGTATTATTGGCGTGACCAAGAGTTGTCCAACAAAAACGTCTCTATTGGACAAAAAAATATTCCGTCTCCAATTGGAGCCGTCCAACAAGCCGAATCATCTCCACCACCCGACCATCCCGAAGCCAAGCTCATTCAGGATGGCGACGATCAGTACTGGCGCCTGCCCTCCGGCCAGGTCGTTGCAAAACGACCCGACGAAGAACGTGAAAGCCTCTTGAAGGAGTACGGCGTTCCCGATCTCCCCGAACCGCCGCCCGCTCCCGATCCGCCACCGGACCAACCCCAACGCGGCGTTCCCGGCAAAACCTATCCCTATCCCCTTGAAGACGACGATGACCCGGCCAACGGCTATGACGAATTTCGCAAGGTTCGCGAAATCCTCATGGGTCACGCCCAACAGCTCGCCGCCAACCTCAAACCCGACGACCCCGATATCAATCGGCGCAGCCTCGCGCTCTCGCGCATCCTTGACCAAATTCATCATTTGGACCTGTTGCTGCCCAGCCTCAATCCGGAGCAAGTCATACGCCACGAATTCGTCTATGACGACATGGTGCACGACAAACCGCCCGGGATGGCGGAGTCCCTGCGCTATGTAGAATTCATCAAGTGGCAGCGAGAACGAATGGAAGAACTGTCTACCGACTAAGTAGCAAATTTACCACACCCATGCTTCCCTCAAGCCGCGCCGTCTCCCTCGCCACCAGCGCCGCATCGCCCCAGTCCCGCAACGAGCCGTCCGCCTCGATCGCCCCCACCCGCCTGAAGCCCAGGTCCAGCACCTCCGCCAGCGCATCGGCCGGCTCATGCCCGAAGGCGCGCAGCGCGCCCGGATTGTACTCCATCACCAGCGCCAACCCCGGCGAAACAGCGATGACCCTGTGCATCCCGCGCAGCGCCGCCAACTCCGCCCCCTCGATGTCCATCTTGACGACATCGATCTGCTCCACGCCCTGCTCGCGCAGGCAATCATCGAGCGCGACCGTGCGCACGGAATACCGCTGCGGCTCGAAGCCGGCTTCCCGCCGCGGCGCCACATCACGCTCGCCCATCTGCGCCCGCTGCAATTGCGCCAGCGACTCGTCATAATGCAGCGAGCCGCTCGCCGACATCATCAGGTAATCGTAGAGCTCGGCGCTGCCTTCCGTTTCAGCCGCCGCCAGCTGCAACGCTGTCACATTCGCCAGCTTGCGCGTATTGTGCCGCAGCACCTGATGCGTGCCCGGATGCGGCTCCAGCGCGATGACACGGCCGGACGCGCCTGTCCAACCCGAGAAGAGCCGTGTGAAGTAACCGACATGCGCGCCCACATCGAGCACGACCATGCCCGGCTGGACAAGCCGCTCCAGCAGGCGCCGCGTCCCCGCCTCGTGCTGTCGCGTCAGCAGCTCGAGGCGGAACCAGAAGGGATCTTCGCCGATCGTCTGGAAATCGTTGGCGCGCTCAAGCCCGGGGAGAACAACAAGGCCCATCAAGCGGTGCATGGCGCTATGGGCCGGGCGTATCCGTTTCACCGTCTTGCGGTAGAGCCAAAGGCTGGTATCCAATACGCGCATCTTGATCAGTCGAGAAGGGTGTTTCCGTGTAGCCTAATTGAGCGGCCGAACCAGGTCAATCCTGAACCGACACGGGCGCCGCTGCTTCCTCGATACATTGCGGATCGGCTTCGACGGCGTCCAGGCCCTGCAGGATGTTGCTGACCGTGGTAGCGTCAGCGGCGACGGCCTGTGCCAGCGCCAGCGAATCCCGCAGCAGCGTCCAGCCGCGCGTGCAATCGCCTGTGTAATAGTGGGAAAGGCCAAGGCGATAGCGGCAAGATAGATCGTAGAAGCCGTCATCGTATTCCAGGCAGCGCTGGAAGGCGTCGCGCGACGAATCGAACTGACGCTCGCGATAGTACAGCAAGCCCAGTTGAAATTGCGCTTCGGGGTCCGCGGCGTCGTGATCAACGGAGTCCTTGCAAAAGCCCAGCGCGCGGGCGAATTCGCCAACCTTGCGATAAACCAGGCAAAGCCGCAGCATGGCGCGGGCGTTACGCGGATCGAACGAGAGGATGCGATCATACAGGTCAATAGCGCTCTGGTCCTCATCGCGCGACAGGTAGATCCCAGCGAGTTCGAAGTGGATGGGCAGATAGTTCGGACGCAGTTCGATGGCGCGCTGCAGGTAGCCGACGGCATCGTCATAAGAGCCGACCGATTGCAAGGCGTAGGCATAGGCGCGGAGCAGTTCCGCGTCGTCGCTGCTGATGGACAGGCCGCGTTCGCCCGCTTCCAACGCGTCCGCCCAGCGCTCCGCATCGACATAGGCGCGCGCCAGCGTCGCATAGAGCGGCGTGAAGCGGGGGTTCGTTTCCAGCCCAGAAAGGGCGACGGGAATGGCGAGCGTTGGCTGACCCTGCCAGGTCGAAGCGGCCGCCCTAAGCGCGAATCCGCGGGCATCACGGGCATCGAGGTCCGTGATCGCGTCTCCAAGCGAACGCGCCTCGTCGTAGCGTCCCAGCTCGATAAGAACGCGTCCGCGCTCATAGAGATAGGTGAAATTTGTGGGACGTTCTTGAACCGCCTTTGCCAGCAGCGCCTCCGCGCCGATCAAGTCACCGGCCTGCTGCCGTTCAGCCGCGCGCGTCGCCAGTTCGTTCGCTGTCGGTGTTGGGGTGGGTGGGTCGCTCCCCAGGCGCTGCACGACTTGCTCCACCGTCTCCCATTGCCAGAGGATTGCAAGCCCGAGCAGCAGACCAAGAAGGGCGGCGATCAGCAAATTACGAATGGGGTGGCGTTTGGGCTGGCGAAAGAAGGGCTGCGAGTAATCTCGCTTGATCCTCATGCCCTAAATGCCTCCGATGGGGGTGGGCGGGATCGCTGTGGGCGGGATCGGTGTCGGCAACCTGGCGTCTTCAAAGCCCGGGCAGTTGGCGCGAACGCCGCCCAAGCCTTCGTTAATGATGTTTATGATGTGCGGTTCACTGGTTAAGGCGAGCGCCTCTTGCAGCACTTCCCAAGCCGTATCGCAATCGCCCAGGAAGTATTCTGCCAAGCCGCGGATATAGTAACACTCAACGGCGGTGGAACCGAGCGCAACACAGTTTCGAAGGGATTCAAGGGCGCTTTCGTAGTTACGGCGGTTGTATTGCAATTGCCCCAACCACTGCCAGGCGGCCGCGTAATTCTCGTCGAGATCGGTCGCGGTCTCACAGAATTGCGTACCTTCCAGGAACTCGCCCACCTCGGCATAAGTCTGGCAGATGCGAAGATAGGCTTTGGCGTTTTCCGGTTCCAGTTCCAGGATGCGGCGATAGATTCCAACCGCCATCTCTTGGTAGTTCTGCTGACGGTATTGGAGCGCCAATTCAAAGTAGGGTGCGGTCAGATTGGGATTGATGGCGACGGCTGATTCCAGTGCCTGGATTGCTTCTGATCGGCGTCCCGTATAAATCAGTGGGATAGCCAAAGCTCGGTGGGCGAAGGAGTCAAGCGGGTCTAGCGCTGTTGCGCGTATGCCGCGCTGCAAACCTTCTTCATATCGACCGATATTCGTGTATGCAATGGCGAGGGCGCCATGCAAGGGGGCGAAATCAGGATCGTGATCCAGGCCGGAGACCGCGACAGGGATCGCCTCACCTGGGTCGCTCCACATAAGGGCGCGCGCCTTCAAGGCGTAACCGCGGGCATCAGCGGGCTCTGCCTCAATTGCGCGATCAGCGACCTCAACCGCCTTTTCGAAGTTGTCTAATTCGATGAGGATTCGACCGTATTCGTAGAGGTAATCTACGTTGTCGGGGCGCTGGCCAACAGCGTCCTCAAACTCCGTCAGTGCCCCTTCCACCTGGCCTTGGTTGTACAGGGTAATACCCTGCTGGGCGCGTTCGCTGGCGTATTGCGTCGGCTCCGGCGCTACGCCGAGCAGGTCCAGGGCGGCGAATTGCAATTCACCGTAGAACAAGTGGGTCAATGCAAGCAGACCAACGATGGCGCTGCCAATAGTTAGCACAAATAGCAGTAGAGGAAAGCCGCGTAAACCTCGGCGACGATTGCTGAAGAAGGGCTTGCTATAGTTGCGTTTGATCTTGCGGTAGGGTTTCATTCGGCCGTACCTGCAGGAACAGCTGCGCTAACTTTACCACAGTGGCTTGGCGGCAGCGATATGCACTGCAACGTCCATCGACGGTGCAGTAGCCGACGCCGACGCGCAGCGAGTATGCGGCAAGTCAAGGTGCTGTGTATAATGGCGGCCCAGCGGCTAACCGGTAAAGGGATGGCATGAGCGATCAAATCGAATGGGCGCAGCGGATCGCGGCGCTCGCCAGGACGGGCATGCACTACACCAAGAATCACTATGACGCGGATCGCTACCAGCAACTGCTGGACATCGCCGCCGAAATGCTGGCGGCAGCGGCTGATACGGAGACGGCCGCGATCAAGCTCTTGCTGGAAGGTGACGACGGCTATGTCACGCCGAAAGTCGATGTGCGTGGCGCTGTCTTTCGCGATGACAAGGTATTGATGGTCCGCGAAGCGATCGATGGATTGTGGACATTGCCTGGTGGATGGGCCGATGTTGGCGATGCGCCATCGGAAGCGGTTGAGCGGGAGATCAGGGAAGAGAGCGGTTACGAAGCGAAAGCGATCAAGCTGCTGGCTTTGGAAGACCGCAAGCGCCGTCATCCGCCCTCTCCACATGCGGTTTACAAGCTGGCGTTTCTCTGTGAACTGATCGGTGGCGCAGCGCAAACGAGCGCTGAGACCACCGCCGTCGGCTGGTTTACCGAAGACGATCTGCCGCCGCTCTCTACGGGACGGGCGACCCAGGGGCAGATCAAACGCTGGTTCGCACATTTTCGTCAGCCGGATCTCCCGACCGATTTTGACTAGACCGGAACCGTTAGGTACGAGCAGGGTAGACAATGTTGCAGAATTTTATCGCGCCCGCCGTCAGTTTCGGCATCAGCGCAGCCGCCATACCCGGTCCGCTCATCGCCTATCTGGTCAATACGACACTGACACAGGGTCCCCGCAAGGCGCTCCTGGTGGTGATTGCGCCTCTACTAACCGATGTGCCGATCATCGTGATGATGACCTTCATTCTGGGGCAGATGCCCGGCGAATTACTCCAATTGATTCAGCTTGGTGGTGGCTGCCTGCTTCTGTACATTGCCCAGGGCGCTCTAAATCAATTCCAGGCTGGCACGGCGCTGAATGCGGTAACTGCTCAACGCGCCGGCGATGCCGATGGCACACGACGAATCTTGCTGACCGGTATCATGATGAATTTTCTCAGTCCCGGTCCCTGGCTATTCTGGGCGACAGTGAACGGTCCTCTTTTTGTGAAGGCGCTAGACATATCCGCTTGGAACGCGCTGGGGTTCCTGGCGGCTTTCTACGGCACCTTTCTGAGCGGTCTATGTGGCTGGGTGCTCTTATTTCACCATGCGCGAAAGGTACGTGTCGAATACCTGCGCTATGTGATCTTGGCAACGATCCTGCTGCTGCTCTGGTTCGGCATCGATCTCATCACCGCCGGCATCGGACTCGAGGACTACCATCCTCTGGCAGTCCTCGTGATTGTCGCTTCAGCGCTGATCAGACGCTATTGGCTTGCGCGTTAGCCAAGAGCGAAGACCGTCGAGAATACGCTTCCGCTTAGGTTAGCGCCAGGATGCGCGCTGGCCCGCCGGATCCCTCTTCGTAAGCCGGTATGCCGCAAATGACGGTGGCATGGGCGTCCTTGATCGAAGCCAGGTTTGCGACATTTTCAATACCCAACAAACCCGCTCCGAGAATGATGTAGTGCGTGTCGAAGGTGGCGGATGGACCGTGGTCGATGCTGAGGGTGTCCACGCCGATGCCGTGGATTGATCTCTCGCCAGCCAACCACTCGGAAGCCTCGCCACTGAAGCCGGGGAAGTGCAAGCCCGTGTCATCGCCCAGGAAAGCGGGTGTACCGATGTGATGTTCCCAGCCGGAATACATCATGACGAAAGCGCCTTCGGGGATTTCGCCGTGCTCCATTTCCCAAGCCTTTAGGTCGTCGACCGTGACCATCGTATCGCGATCGTCCTCGGCGCGCGCGGCGATGTCGATCACGACCGCGGGACCCATTAGCATTTCTACGGGATAAGAGTCGGTACGCAATCCATCGGCGATGAAATGGCCAGGGAAATCCATGTGCGTCCCAGTATGTTCGGCGAAGTTCCAGCGTTGAATGTAGTAGCCGTTTTCTTCGACGCTGACCAGGGTCTCGCGCTGCGCTTGCGGGCCACCAGGAAAGACAGGAAAGTCCGTTGTGAAGGCATGGCTGAGATCCACCAAACCAGAACTGTGCATGTCGGCACGGGCAATCTGTGGCGCCAGGGCGGCGCCGGCAGTCAAAATGCTGCCGATCTTAAGGAAACTGCGTCAGCTGACGCTAGGCAAGCCTTCTTTCTTGATGCGTTCGCGCACGGTTTGCGCAACATGTGCATTACACATTGGAAACCTCCAGATAGATAATCCCGGGGAAATGCCGAGATCGGTCGCTAACCATAGTGTAAACCGCATCGGCGAATAGTCAAAAACATGCGGGGCAATGCTAATCTGAAGCGGGTAAACGCTTAGGGCAAATCTTGCGCGGCGCAATTCGCCAGTTGTTGACAGAGATCGTCAGGGCAAGTAAAATGATTCTGATAAATGTAAGTGCGTTGCTAATGATACATAATATCATTAGCAGGATTGCCTGATGGAAACACAGCGATTCAACATTGGCAACATGGACTGCCCGGGCTGCGCCAGGGAAGTTGAGAATGCGGTGGGCAAGCTGGACGATGTTCAGCTGGCGCAAGTAGATTTCTTCAGTAATAGCATGCAGCTGGTTGGCAATGTTGACTTTAAGCAATTGCAGGCGCAGGTTGAAGCGCTTGGCAAGACGATTACACCCGGTATTGAGACGGTGAACGACGACCTTGATGCGGCTCGCCGCGCGGGAGTGCTCGGTTTCTGGGATTATCTGCGCGCGAAGCCGGACAGCCGCCTGGCGATTATCGGCGGCGCACTGCTACTGATCGCTATCGCCATCGATCTGCTGCAACTCTTGCCGTCCGCAGTCAGCAGCCTCGTCTATGTGTTGGCCATGCTGGTGGCGATGAAACCAATCGCCTTGAGTGGTGTCACGGCGCTGCGAAGTAGCCGTGAGTTCAACATTAATCTGCTCATGACGGTGGCTGCCATCGGCGCGTTGATCCTGGGCGAATATCTTGAGGCGGCAACGGTGATTTTCCTCTTCGCGATTGGAGAGGCCTTGGAAGGGTATACCACCGATCGCGCGCGAGACAGCCTGCGGTCGTTAGTTGCTTTGAAGCCGCCCACTGCTCACCGGATTGCAGATGACAGGACGGAGGTTGTACCCGTCGAGCAGCTTCGGATCGCAGATCGCATTCGCGTGCTGCCGGGCGAGAGGATCCCTATGGATGGCGCGGTCGAGACCGGCCATAGCGCGGTAGATCAAGCACATATCACGGGAGAGAGTATTCCGGTCGCGAAGGCTCAGGGCGATGAGGTCTTCGCCGGCTCGATCAATGGCGAGGGAGCGATCGAGGTTCGTGTCAGCCGCCTGTCTCGGGACAATACGCTCAGTCGGATTATCAATTTGCTGCAAATCGCTCAATCGCGTAGGGCGCCAAGCCAACGCCTGGTCGATCGGTTCGCCAATATATATACGCCGATGGTGACCTTGGCCGCGCTGGCGGTCGCCGTGATTCCGCCGGTATTTCTTGGGGGCAGTTTCTGGGATACGGCCGACGGACATGGATGGCTGTATCGAGCGCTGGCGATGCTGGTGATTGCCTGCCCATGCGCTCTGGTGATCAGCACGCCAGTGACCGTGATCAGCGCCCTCACGGCTGCCGCCAGGCGCGGCATCTTGATCAAGGGCGGCGCGGCGCTTGAGGCTTTGGCGGGAATCGGCGTGATCGCCTTCGACAAGACGGGCACGCTGACGCGTGGCGTTCTCGACGTGGCGGCCACTTACACGAACGTCTGCGACGATGATGCCGACTGCAAAGCCTGCGACGAATTGATAGCGCTGGCGGCAGCGGTGGAAGCACAAAGTTCGCACCCCTTCGCCGCTGCGATCTTGCAAGCCGCTGATGATCGGGGATTGGCCTATCAAGGCGCGACGGGCGTCCAGACGCTAGTCGGCCAGGGTGTGCGCGGTGAGGTGAACAGCAGGCCTGTGACAATCGGCAGTCATAGTTACTTTGACGACGAGTTCGACCACAGCGAAAGTCTCTGTGCCAGAGCGGCTGCCATCGAGAAGACTGGCAAGAGCGCGGTTCTGGTCCATGATGGCGAGGACGTTCGCGGTGTGATCGCGCTGGCCGACGCGCCGCGCGAAGAGAGCCGCGCCGTTGTTGCCGAATTGGGTGAAATGGGCATCGAGTCCGTCATGCTCAGCGGGGACAACAGTCAAGTGGCGGAATCGATCGCCGGGCAAGTCGGCGTCGACCGCTTTTACGGCAATCTGCTGCCGCAGGACAAAGTGATCGAGGTGGAGAAACTGGCGCTTAAGCACGGTCAAGTGGCGATGGTTGGCGACGGCATCAACGACACGCCGGCGCTGGCGCGGGCTTCGGTCGGGATCGCCATGGGCGGCGCAGGCAGCGCGCAGGCCATGGAGACAGCCGATATAGTTTTGATGGCGGAGGGTCTGCGGCAATTGCCGTCGACGATACGGCGGGCGCGATTCGCTCGCCGGTTAATCCGCGAGAATATCGCGCTGTCATTTGGCGTAAAGACCTTATTCCTGCTGCTGGCGCTGACGGGAAATATGAGTATGTTGGTGGCGGTCTTTGCCGATGTCGGCATGTCGCTGGCGGTGACGCTGAACGGAATGCGAGCGCTGCGAGAGTAGTTAGGCGCTGAAGTCGCGTTCGACGACTTGCTCGAAGAATCGGCGTGCAAGAGCTTCTACTTTGGCTTCTTGAACCCCACTGATAGTCCAGGCAACGAAGGTCTGCTCTTTCATGTCAAATCCAACCTGAAATATGTCCGGCTTGTTCGGTTGCGTGATGTCTTGTAGCCGTTCATATTGATGGTCGACGTTCTTCGCAACGAATAGAACTACGCGTGCACGACCTCGCAATCTATGGTCCGCGTAGCCGTAAAAGAAAAGGTAACGTGCTCGTTGTTGCCCTCGTCTAAACTCAACACCAAAATCCCAAGTTCGTTTGGCGGAACCTCCATCACGTAGACTTAGATATTTGTGAAAGTCCAAGGTGCCATAGTCTTGGAAACGCAATGAAACGCTGACTACAGACAGTTTCTCGTTCCAGGCGTCGACAGTCTGTTTGAAATACCCGCCAAATAGATCCATTGCCCTCCGCCAAACTTCATACGCGTTTCTCGCGCGATTGAGTTCTGGCTGCTCGAATTTGGCTGTGACCGAAGTGAGCCAATCTTGTTGCACTTTCTGTTCGGTGGCCGCTTTCTCCCATTCTTCCAAACTATCTTCGACGTTTTCATAGACCAGCTCGACCAAGGGTGTTAAGTCACCCGCTTGCGATTCTTCAAGCGCATGGTAATATCGCAATCTGTCGTCGCGCGTAATAATGCAGACGGGATAACCTCGGCGCATCAATATGAGATTCATCAATATGCGGGCGGTGCGGCCGTTCCCGTCGATGAAAGGATGAATTTGTGCCAGCCAGGCATGGGCGGCCGCGGCGGAAAGAATCGGGATCTCAGCGTCTGATGAATCTGATTTGGTAACCAACGCTAGGTATGCACCCAAGTCATCCATTTGTTGCGATATTAAGTGTGCTTGAGGAGGCTTGAATTCGGAGCCGGAAATCTTTACTTCGCTCGTCCGGTATCTACCGGCTGAGGCGTCGATGTCTTTGAGAATGAGAGCATGGATCTGCCGCAAGTCGCCAACGAGGATCGGCGAATCTTGAGAAACCGCTATTTCTTCCATGAAGTCCAACGCTGCCGAGAGGTTTTTGGCTTCCGCCTGATCTTTCAGTGTCTTGCCGGCGATTGTCATTCCCATTTCGACAACCAGGCGTGTTTCGCCGATACTGAGCGAGTTGCCTTCTATAGCATTGGAATGATAGATGCCCTTGATTTTGAAATACCGCTGAATCCGCCCGAGTACCTGGGGGCTGAGTTTTCCCACCTTTCGCATATCTTGTACACGACTATTGAGCTTGTCCAAGCGCTTGTTGAGCGTCTCATAGAATTCAAAAGGCGTACCATTGATTGGCACGATTCGGTTCATCAAGGATCCGCTCACTTTCGGAGTACAATCTGACGATTATTGTACTTCACCATCTCTTGAAAACGTAATACGCTTACCCGAGCCACTCACCGCCGCGGATGCGATACAAAGCTGTAATTATCCTGGAAACCATGCTGTAATCTGAGCTTGTCGTACAGCTGTTCAAAGCGCGGCCGCGCCTCCTGAGTTAGCGCCACCCGCATGTCCCAGGCATCTTCCTTGTCGTTACGATAGTAATTCTTCTTGCGTCCAAAGCGGCAGAAGCCGTACTTTCGATAGAGGCTTTGCGCCACTGCATTGCTGACGCGCACTTCCAGCACAATGAATTCGGCATTCAACCGCAGCGCCTTGCCGAACATGCCCGCGAGCAGGATCTCGCCGAAGCCGTGGCCACGCCAATCCGGGTGGGTGGCGATGGTGCTGACATGCGCTTCACCTTCGATTTTCCAGAGTCCGCCATAGCCGACGATGTCGCCGGTTCGGTCGGCGACTTGGCTATCGCCGCGCAAGCGTCCGCCGAGCCTTGACAGCCAGCCGTCTGGCCGTGCCGGCTGCGGCTGATGTCCGCTCTCCAACTGCTCCAGCACGACCATGTGGCTGACGCGCGACTCGTTAATTTCGAAGGCGTAAGAGTCTTGCGACCAGGACGGATGGAAGCAGAGCCGATCAATAGCCACAACGGGCCGAACATCAGACAGCCGCATGTAACGAAGGACCAAGGTCATCTCAAAATCTACCGTAATGTCGAGACACGCGCAGAGTTTAGCGATGATACGCCGGTGTCACAAGGATGTGCTCATGGGGTAATTTTCGTGGGAGAAGCGGCGAACGCAAGCGGAAGAACGGCGCGCGCCGGTTAAGGGATGAAATTGGCGCGACCGCGCCTATATGCATCAGCTTGGGTGGCGTTGAAAGGGGGAGAAGCAGGGCTGCCGGACCGGCGATTCGCGCTGGCCCGACAAGCGCCCGTAGCGGGAACTAACCCATTTGGAAAATCTGCACGACATCAAGCGCGGCCACCTTGATGTAGGGGCAGCTCTTGGCGATTTCGATGGCGGCGTCCATATCCTCCGCTTCCACAATCGTCAGCCCGGTCAAACGATCTTGCCTGGCATCGTCGGAAACGCCCTCAGCCGATACACGCGTGGGCGGCCCGAAGGGCATACCGGGATTGACCAGCGCCTCACCCAGACTGCCTACCCAGGCAAAAAACTCTTGCTGATGGGCTTGCGCTTCTTCCTCGCTGCCGTGTTGGGGTTCTCCTACGTATAACAATCCAAATTGTGTCACAATTGTTTCTCCTGTCGTCAGCTAGTGATTGATCGTCGAGATGCCATGATCTCGTTCAATAGTGGTAAAACGAGAATTGCAGCAAGCATAAACCTGCATGCCGTCTGGTCAATACCGAAGTGAGTCAGGATGATGTCCGTGCTCTTTGCGCGCAAGAGCCTTGTATAGAGGCCGGGGCAAGTGGTAGCTTATCAAACGCGGCGGGGGATCATTGCTAAAGATTCTGAAATGTGTCGAGCATATAACAGACTGCCCGCCGCTTTGGTAATTTGCAGGTACGATTCATGCTCAAGATTGATGACCTCAAGACGCTTCGTGAGGCCTACGCCGTGTCGGGCGGCTTGGCGCTCGATGATGCCTTAAGGCGGATCAGCAGTCCATCTGACGAGGCGCTGATCGAATTTGCGGTGGCACAGATGTCGAATCCCGACCGAAACGCGCGCGCTTTGACACTGCGCGTATTGCGACGCCAACATGGCATGCGGGCAATGCGCGGCGTTTTGGCGGGATTGAATGATGAGAAACGTCGTGTCTGCGCTGTTGCGATTCAAGCTTGTCCGAATTACCTGGCGCATACACTCATTGTGGAGAGGCTCGAAGACATCGCCCGCGATGAGTCAATGAAGCGCAAGTCGCGGCGCCGGGCGCTGAGCATGCTCGCCGGCGATGAAGGGCGTCTCCAAAGCGACCTGACTCAGCCGGTCGCCGACGCTTTGACGCGTCTGATGGCGGATGCGGAATATCGCTTTTCTATCGTCTTCGGCTTGGTGCGGCTTGGTATAACACCGAGGGTGAAAGCGCAGTTGCAGGCCTTCGCGGATGCCGAGGACGAGCGGGAACGTGAGCTGGCGCGGCGAGCGTTGGGGGGCGAGCGAGTGGTCCATATCGATGCCTATGCCCAGGATGAGGCGCTGCATCAGCGAATCATGGAAAGCTGCGACATCGCCCACGGGCGGATGTTCTACTGGATAGAACGCGCGGGCATGCCAGTAAAGTTACTGGCATGATTCCAAGCTGCAGCTAGTATTCAACCATTTCGCACGTCATGTGTGAACGATTTCGCTTGGGATCACTGCTCAAAAGAGTGGGATGCCCGGTATGCGGACGCGAACGCGATACAAGGTGGTGATGCCGGTGAGATAAATGCTGCACAGGTCGTCATCGCCCCAGGTAAAATTGGGGATTTGCATCGGCGTGCGCAGACGTCCAAGCAAGGCGCCGTTGGCGCTGAAAACGTGCAAGCCTCCTTGGGCACAGCAGTAGAGGTTGCCTTCGCTGTCGATTTTCATGCCATCAGGTACGCCAGGTCCATCTCCACGCGTGTCGGCGAACAGGCGTTGGTTGGCAATGGCGCCATCCTCGCGCACATCGAAGAGATGAATCTCGTATTCGGGACTGTCGGCGACGTAAAGCAGCGACTCGTTAGCGGAGAAGCACAAACCGTTGGGCCGGTCGAGCGCGGAGCTTAGCAATGTCAGTGACTCATCGGCGAGGTCCCAGCGATAGACGCCACTGAAGTCCAGCTGGCATTCGCGCGGGATACCGACTTTGGGCTCGCGTCCGTAGGGCGGATCGGTGAAGTAGACGCTGTCATCGCTCTTGACCACGAGGTCGTTAGGGCTGTTCAGCTCTTTTCCTAGGTAGTGTGAAGCGAGCACGGTCATGGTGTCATCATCGTCCATGCGTGTGACTCGGCTGCTGGCATGATGACAGCTGAGGAGCCGTCCATGGCGATCGTAGGTGTTGCCATTTGCCATGTGGCTGTTACGCCGGTAGATGCTTAAGCCAGCCGTTTCCGACCATTCATAAGTTGAGTTTCCCAGGATATCACTGAATCGCAGGTGCTTTTCGTAGGGATGCCAGGCCGGTCCCTCGAGGAATTTGAATCCGCTCGCGATCGTCTCAATTTCCGTATCGCGGGCAAATATCTGGGAAAAACCTGCGGCTGCGAGGTCAACTTCGATTGCCGGCATGTCATATCTCCTCTATGAGTGTTTGAAGTCTGCCTTCTCAGTTAAGCAAAGCCGGTTACTTTTTCCCTTTTGCCGGCTTGGGCTTGAGTGTCTTGGCGTAAGCGTAGCTCATTTCAAGAAATGGCAGCAGCTTGTCGGTGTCTTGCAACAGTTGATCGGGAACGGCGACATATTCCTTCATCGTCGTGCCGTAAGAGACTAGCAATTCACTGTCATACTCGGCCATGAACGCTTCGCGCTCGGCTTTTCCCATCCGCAATCCAACAGTTCCCGCTTTGGTCAGCTGGCTGAACATATTGCCCTGATACGAAGTGTTTGGCAACTTCGTGCCGCCCTTCAAATCAATCTCCGGATGAGCATCGATAAGTCGCTTGTATAGCGCCAGTTTGTCGGCTGGAACGTGGCCATACTGTTTGCTCATGGTGTGCATCGTGAATATGCTGTGCGCATGACTAGATCATGCCTGGATACGGCGAATGAAGCAACGGTTTATCGATAGGGGGAACTCTATGACTTCATTGTCTCCTCGCAATAGTAGTGGTTATCATTTGGGGTGGAAGACATGGCTGAACAGTGATTAGAGGCGACTCATGACGATATTTGATTTTGCAGTCATCGGCAAAGGCTTGATCGGTTCCGCGGCGCTCCGTCATTTGACGATAAAATTCCCGGAAAGCAAGGTCTGCATGATCGGGCCCGACGAACCGCAAGATCGTAGAACTCATAACGGCGTTTTCGCGAGCCATTACGATCAGGGACGCATCACCCGCGTCCTGGATCCGAGCCCGCAGTGGGGACAGTTAGCGCGCGAGTCGATCGCGCAGTACCCGATCATCGAGGCGGCGAGCGGTATCAGGTTTCACCACCGCGTGGGCTGCTTGCGCGCGACTGATTTGCCGGAGCGCATCGCCGAGGTGGATGTTTGCGCAGCACAATACAAACCGCCACATCAGCGCCTGGATGCGGCCCGCTGTTTGGCGGCTTATCCCTTCCTGGCATTTTCGGACGACTTCGTCGCCTGGGATGAGACAGGTGAAGCCGGTTATATCAACCCGCGCTCCCTGATCCAAGCGCAGTTGAAAGTCGCGGCCGACCGCGGCGCCGACATCATCCTCGACATCGTCAGTTCGATCGAGAACCACGGCGATGGCGTGACAATACGCACGCGAGAGGGTCGAAAAATGGGAGCGCGCAAAGTGCTGCTCGCGGCGGGCGGTTACAGCAATACGCTGCTCGACAGAAAGTTGGATTTGCCGACCAAGGGACATACGATCTTGCTGGCGCAAGTTCCGCCGGACGAGGTTGACCGGCTGCGCGCGATGCCGTCCATTATCAGTACGTTTGAGCACGATGCCGTCGGTTCGCTTTATATGCTGCCGCCCGTGCTTTATCCCGACGGGGAGACCTATATCAAGCTGGGCCCGAGCGGACGACCACAGGAGTTGCCTGCGCCCGAACCCTTTTTCAATGCCGTGAACGATGACAGGCAGCTGCTGGACTGGTTCCACACGGAAGGGCGCACAGACATCGGCGAGGCGATGAAAGCGGCGCTTCACAGCATGATCCCCGGACTGAAGGCGATTTCGTATCACTCGGTTCCTTGCCTTATCACCTACAGCGCGCACGGCAATCCGTATATCGATGCGCTGGAAGCGGGACAGATTTACCTGGCGACCGCCGGCAATGGCATGGGCGCGAAATCGTCAGACGAGATCGGGCGGATTGGCGCCTTGCTCTGCGCGACCGATGATTGGTGCAGCGATTTGAATCAAGATGATTTTCGCGCGGTCTATGTTGATGGCGGATCGAAATAGGTGCTGGCCTCTTTATCCAAGGCAAGACCAATGATCCGGCGATGTCGGGGCAGCATGTTTTCCGGCAGAGCGTCGGCGGGAAAATAGCGAATGTCCAGTGATTCGTCATCGCTGACGCTTGGTGCCGTCTCGTGCCGCGGGCGACAGCGAAAAACGGTGGTCACAGTCGCCATCTGATTGCCGTTTGGGTAAGTCACGAAATACTCATTCCCTGAAAGTACAGCGACGACGACGTCCGGCACAATCTCGATGCCGGCTTCCTCGCGGACTTCACGAATGGCGCAGTTGGCGACTGTTTCGCCCGGTTCAACACCACCGCTCGGCGGCGCCCAGGTCTGGGTATCGCGTCGGAGTTGTAGCAAGACTTCGCCTTGATCATTGATGACGACGGCGGTCACGCCGGGCGCCAGCAGGAGATCGCTGCCTATCTTGGCGCGGATATTCTTGATGTACTCGGATATGGGCACGTGGGCTGACCGTGTCGGTTAGAGCCTAGCCGATGGTGACAGTGAGATCGACCGATTTCTTTAGCGTGTTGGCGACGATGCAAGCGCGCTCCGACATAAGGACCAGTTTCTCCAATGTATCGCGGTCCTCAAATGCCGAGCTGACGACCATGTCTATCGCGTCGAAGCGGGCCGGCGCCTCCGCCAGTTCGCCGCTGACCTCGATGGAAATATCGTCGATCTCGAGATCGCGGGCGCGGATGGCCGCCAGCAGGTTGCTGTTGAAGCAGCCACCGAGCGAAGCCAGCAGCAACTCGCCTCCCATGGCGCCTTTGTCGTTTCCACCCTTGGCCTGCGGGCGGTCAATGTCAATGTTGTGATGGCGGATTTGGGCGGCGGTAGTGGCATCGTCGATTTGCTGTAGATTCACTGTGATTGTTGGCATCTCAATTCCTAAAGCATCTTGTCCTAGAATAGCATGGGTCAGCCTTTGACAGCGCCCATGGTAAAACCTTGTACGAGGCTGTCAAGGAACAGGTTGTAAGCCAGGCCGACCGGGATGGCAATAATAAGGGCGGCGGCGAGCAAAGGCTGCCAAAAATACACATCGCCCAGGATGAGTTCGGTCGGAACGCCGACGCTGAGAGTACGCCGTGAGGTATTGGAGATGAAGACTAGCCCGTAGATAAACTCGTGCAGGGTCAGCGTAAATGTGAATACGACAGTGGATATGATGCCGGGCAGGGAAAGAGGCAGCACGACCCGCAGGAAAGCTTCGATGCGGTTGTAGCCATCGACGAGCGCTGCTTCTTCCAATTCAGGTGGCACGGCTTTGAAGAAGCCTTGCAGCAACCACACGCTGAAGGGCACGGTAAAGGAGGGGTAGACGACAATCAGTGACAAGGGGCTGTCTTTCAAGCCAAGCAAGACGACGATGCGGAACATGGGTATGAAAAGCAAGGTGGGCGGTACGAGGTAGACAAGGAACATCAAAATGCCGGCGCGTTCACCCCAGCGGCCGGTCAGCCGCGCCAATGCGTACGCTGCCGGCAGTGAGAGCGCCAGCGTGATCATCACGACGGCGATGCCAACGACGACTGAATTACGGATGAAGTCGAGGTAGGCGGTGTTATTGAATAGTGTATCGAGATGTTCGATGGTGGGTTCTTGTCGGAAGACGAAGGGTTGCGGGCGGCGATAGAGATCGCCATCGGTCTTGAACGTGTGCAGGAACATGATCAAGAAAGGCGCGGCGGCGAAGAAGCAGAAGACCAGCACCACCAAGTAAAAGGGAGATCGGCGCAAGATATATGACAGTTCTTTCCGCGTGGCGCCATACTTTTGGATGCGCCAGGCGATTCGCAGACCGACCAGCGCAAGGAGGGCGACGAGCAGCAGCGCCCAGAAATTGGTTAGAATCCAGCCTAGCACGCCCATCAGCGGACCTCCGCCCGGCTCGCTGTGCGAAGCATAAAGATCGCCATTGCCAGCAGAAGCGGGAAGGCGAAGAGCGAAATCGCCGCGCCCTGCGCTAGATTGCCGCCCTCGATTCCGACTTGGAACGAATAGAGGCCCAGCACGCGCGTGTAATCGACCGGTCCGCCGCGGGTCAAAACATAGACGACGGTCATATCGCCGAACATCGTGATCATGCTGAAGAGCAGGGCGATAACCATGATGGGCAAAATCAGTGGCAGCTTGATCTGCAGCAAGGTGCGCATGAAGCGCGAGCCATCGACCGCGGCCTGATCGAGAATATCGGTCGGGATGGATGAGAGGCCCGCCATCAGAATCACCGTTGCCAGCGGCGTCATGCGCCAGACCTGCACGAAAATGACGCTGATCTGGGACAGCTCGGGCGTCGCCAGCCAGAATAGATTTCGATTGTCGCTCAAGATGCCGCCTCGACCGAGGAAGCCGGTTTGCAACAGCAGATAGTCAATCGGGCTGTATTTGGTGTCTAACATCCAGAGCCAGCCGATCATCGCCAGCGAGACCGGTGTTGCCCAAGGCAGGATGAATATAAAGCGGGCGAACCATTTGCCGGTGAAATTCTGCGTGAAGATGATCGCCAGGATATTGGCAAAGAGCAGAATGAAAACCTGAGATATTAGTGTGAAGCGTATCGTCGTCTCAAAGACTTGACGGAAAATATCGTTTTCCCAGACCGCTTCGAAGTTGCGCATGCCAACGAAGTTGAGATCGGTATTGCCGACGGTGACATCGGAGAAGCCGAAGGCGATCGCCATGGCGAAGGGGAAACCCACCAAGAGCACAATGTAGATCAGCGCCGGCGCCAGGAACAAGATACCCACGAGACGTCGGTTATCAAGCGGGAAAGCGGGCAGAGCCAGGGACGCCATTAGACGGCTTCACCCAGGTTCTGCTGCTCAATGCGCTGGCCCGACCTTTTGTCAAAGAATTTGAGGTCGCTATTGTGTACGGCGAATTCGTAGTCGTCTTCGACATCGAGCGAGACGCGTACATTGGAAGGCACTTTTGCCAGGGTCAGGTGGCTGTCGTGCCCGCGCACGTAGCCATAGACCAGGCGGTCTGAGCCCAGGTATTCGACGCGCTTGACGTAGTATTGGAATAAGCGCGCATTTTCCGGGTTGTCGTTGAGCGTCTTGGGCAGGAAGTGCTCCGGCCGAAAGCCATAACGAAATCCGTTGGCGCTGAGGATATTCATGCTTGGCGAGCCCAGAAACGTGGCGACAAATTCATTGGCCGGGTCGTCGTAAATATTCTGTGGCGTGCCGATCTGCTGAATCTTGCCCTCGGACATCACCACAATCCGATCGCCCAGACCCATCGCTTCAATTTGGTCGTGGGTGACGAAGACGGCGGTGATATTGGACGATCGCTGGAAATCCTTGAGTTCGTCGCGGGCGTTGGCGCGTAACTTGGCATCGAGATTCGAGAGCGGTTCATCCAAGAGCAGGACTGCCGGCTGCGTCACCATAGCGCGGCCGATGGCGACGCGCTGCTGCTGGCCGCCGGAAAGTTGCCGCGGTCGTCGATCAAGCAGCATGTCGATCTCCAGCACGCGGGCGGTGCTTTCCACTTTTTCACGAATTGTCCGTTTGTCGAGTTTCTTTTCGCGCCGCTGTGCACGGAGGGGAAAGGCGATATTGTTGAAGACGTTCATGTGCGGATACAAGGCGTAACTCTGAAAGACCATGGAGACGCCCCGTTTGCGCGGCGGCAGATCGGTAACATCGGCGCCGTCTATTGAGATGTGCCCGGCTGTGGGTTTCTCCAAACCGGCGATCATGCGCATCAGCGTGGTCTTGCCGCAGCCGGACGGACCCAGAATGACCAGAAACTCGCCTTGGTCAATGTCGAGATCGACGCCATCGACGGCATGCACCGTGTCGAAGAATTTCTTTAGTCCGCTGATCTGTACGACGCTCATGAGGACGTCCAACTCCAGGGCACGGTAGCAAATGGGCGACCCATTGGGTCGCCCCTACATCTTCTGACTAATCTGGTGGCGGGCAGCCGGTGGCCGTCTCGCCTGACAAGACGGTTATTCTCCGCCGCCAACCATACCCCTGGCGCGCCACTCGTTGAAGATTTCCTCAACGCGCTCGTGCGCCTGCGCCACCGACTCTTCCGCGCTCTTTTCACCCAACGCTACCTGGGCGGTCATGTTAGCGATGATGCTTTCGGCGAAGACCTGGCTGATGGCGGGGTTGGTGACGCCCGGGAAGCCGAGGTGCACCGACCAGTCGTTGACGGTCTTCAGGACCTCGAATTTGTTGGGCGGCTGCGAACCCCAGGGATCTTCTTCCAGCCAGCCATCCAACTCGGGAACCGTGCTGGGGTGGCAGGGGAAGTTGTAGAGTTCGCTATGGTAGGTCGCTTCGCTGTAATTCTCCGTGTGGTCTAGGATGAATTGCTTGGCGGCTGCCAGTTCATCGCCCTCGACGTATTCGGGAATGACATAGATCTGCCAGACATGCGACGAAGCCCAAGCGCCGCCGGGACCGGCAAGCGCGCTGGTGAAACCGATGTTGGCGGCGGCCGCTTCGTCGATCTTCTGCAGACTGCGATAAGCGGAATTGGAGTTGAGAATATAGCTGAGCTCACCCGCGATAAGCCCCTGATTGTTGCTGGCGGCTGTCCAGCCGAAGACCTCGTCGGTCATGGCTTCGTTCTGCAGCTGCGCCAGATACTTGACGGCGGCGATGGTCTCTTCGCTGTTGAGCACGACATTTTCGTTTTCGTCCTGAACGCTGCCGCCAAAGCTCCAGATCGCGGCGCGGTTCGCCATACGGCTGTCAAGCTCCGGGCTCATGCCGATGCCGACGGGGATGCCACTTGCTTCAAAGATGGCGCGTCCGCCTTCAAGCAAATCGTCCCAGGTATTTGGACCCTCGGGATAGCCGGCCTCAGTCCAGAGCGCGATGTCATAATCGCCGGGGTCGGGCACGTATCCGCTGGTATAGGCGTAATAGGTATCGACGACAGGCAGGTAGGAAGCGGCTTGGCAGGTGCCGGCGCGCTCGCCATGCATTTCCGCCGCGGCGGCATTGATGTCGCCGAGGTCATGCAGACCGTCGATGAAAGAGGCTGGCGAGAAGAGTACCTCGACGATGGAGTGTCCGTCGCCGGCGTCAATTTCGGCGGCGAGCGTGGAAAAGAGTTCGGTGAAATTGACGTGATCGACTGTTATGCCGACGCCGTTCGCCTCGCCCCATTCGGCGGCATAGCCGTCAAACCATTCATCGTAACGCGGCACGAAGTGGCTCCATTGCAGCAAACTGATTTCGGTATCCTGGGCGTTGATGCCGATGCCCAGTGTGGCGAAAATGCTCAGTACAACTAACAAGCGTATTGCGCGTTTCATGAGTTTTTCTCCTTTAAGCAACTGATATTATCGTGACAGCCATATGGCTTGAATCCACCTAAGTCTAGCGAATCGCAAGACGGATTTCAACAACCTTACGCCACCTGAAGGTTGCGCATAGCAATCGCGCGCGCCTTAAACTGGAGTCGGCTCAAGGCTCAAAACAGATTCAGCTGATGCGCGGGCTGTCTTCCATTGAGTAATATGTACTTGGCGAGCTTGTCCGGCGTCCGAATGCCAAGCTGCTTTAAATGAATCAGTTCGCTCAGATTGCCGCGCCGCCGCGCAAACAGGATCTTGTTGGCGCCGATGGGGCCGATGCCGGGAACACGCAGCAGCTGCTCGCGCTCCGCTTTCATGATTTCGATTGGTTGATGAATCAAGTGTTCATCCGCCCAAGCTTGTTTCGGGTCGACATCGGTGCGCAGGTTGCCGTGGCTGAGGAAAGGCAGTTCCTCCACATCCCAGCGGTAGTCGCGCAGCAGAAAGCTGGACTGGTAGAGCCGAAACTCTCGGATCGCTTCGGTCGGCGCCAAGCCTTCGAATGGCGTGCCTGGGACGGGAGAAAACGCCGAGTAGTATACCCGTGCTAATTTCGCCTGACTGTAGAGCTTGTCGCTCATCGTCAGCAATTCGAGGTCGGTATCGCCCACTGCGCCGACCACGAATTGGGTGACGCTGCTAGCCAGCCGCTCGTTCTGATGACTCTGGCGGATCTGCTGCGCCCATTGCAGCATTTGCACCAGTTCTTCGACGAAGACTTTCTTCGGCGCCAGCGCAGCCAGGCGGGCGGTCGTCGGCGCTTCAAGATTGACCGATATGCGATCCGCCAGTTGCATCGAGCGATAGAGCTGATCGTATTCGATGCCGGGCATGATTTTGAGGTGAATGTAACCGCGATAGCCTTGTTTGTGGCGGATGATGTCGGCGGCGTCGATGATCTTGTCTTGAGTGGCAACCGAGCCTTTGATGATGCCTGAAGAGAGAAACAATCCGTCGACCTTGTCGCTGTTTTCGAGGGTATCGAAGGCGGTCGCCATTTCGTCGGGGGAGAATGTGACACGCTTGGTTTTCGCCCGGCCGGCGCGAAAAACGCAATAATGACAGTTGCGCTCGCAAGCGGTGGTCATCATGGTTTTCAACACAGGTTTGGGACCGCGAGGCGTTTGCAGATTGGCGATGCAGTCGCTGAAATTGAATTCTTGCTTGCGGGTGCGGCGGGCGCGCTCGGCTTGCGGGCTGTCGCCGGCGGGTTCGTGCAGGGTGACATCGCCCATTTGCGAGAGCTTGGTCAAGGTTTCGGAGACAAGTCGGCCAGCCATGCCTCTATGTTATAGAACATTTGTGTCATTGTCAAGTGGAACAGACGGATAATTCAGAGTTTACTTGCGCGGCACGCTAGCTATCGTAATCGCTGTCTATCCAATCGAGCAGCAGCGGCCGCTGAATGCGCAACCAAGCGGGACCATTTTGCTTGAGCGCAGCCAGGACGTTATCGAATACGTCAGCAATCGGGGGATTGGCATCGACTTCGATGATCTGCTCGCCCTTTTGCCGCAATAGCGCAATACCCAACTCATACTTCTCGGCGCGCTCCGCGAGATTTCGCTCGAAGAGTTCGCGGTCGCTTGGGCGATTGCGCAATCGGGCATAGCAGTTGTGCGGACTGACGCTGAGATTGATCGTCAAGTCGGGCCGCCGCGCCCAGCGATTCAGGCTATAGACTTCGTCCATGCTCAAACCGCCGGTTGATTGATACACAAGCGAAGACAAGACATAGCGATCGCATATAACTATCCGTCGGGCGCCGAAGTCGAGATACGGGTTGACGATATTGTCGAGGTGATCAATGCGGTTGAGCGCAAAGGCGTATGCGAGCGCGAGCGGGCTTACCTTTATTCGTTGCGCCAGAACGTCGCGGATATAATGGCCTGCCGCCGATGGATCATGTGGCTCGTAGGTGAGCCTCACGCTGTCGAGGTGCGTCTGCGTCAGGGCGGCATGGAGCTGTCGGACCATGCCGGATTTGCCGGCGCCGTCCATGCCCTCAATCACGATGAAAAAGCTGTCGTCAGCCACAGATCTTCCTCATTTTCTCTGTCGATTTCGCCCGTATAGCATAACTGTCGCCCGCGTCTATGACAAGCGTTCCGGCGCCGACGCAAGCGGCCGAATTAGGTCAAATGACGAGATCAGCGCGACGGCTATCGTCGGCTATACTGATGGCAGTAGGATGAGAGGTTGCCTTGGAATATGCCGCGTCGAAGTCATCTAAAGCGTCGTGGAATCAGCCGGCGACAGCTGTTAAAACGGCTGGCCACATTTGGCGCTGCCGGCGGACTAGTCGGACTGGGAGGCGCCGGCGCGGTCTGGCTGCGGAACCGTCCGAGGGTGGTCGTCTTGCCAAATGACAATGAAGTAGCCGGTATGGCATCGACGACGGATGGTTTAACAATTGTCGGCCGCGATGATTGGGGCGCGTTGCCGGTCGATATCAGCGCCCGCAACGAGGGTGGCTATTACGAGAAGGACAGCAATCCGCAGGGCAGGTACGTCTATGGGGGCGATCTGCGCGAGAGCTATCAGACGCTGGTGATCCACCACAGCGCGTTCTACAAGGCAAACGGATTGGCGACTGTTCTCGAAGTGCAACGCTTGCATCGCAACGATCGCGGCTGGGCTGATGTCGGTTATCACTTCATGGTGGACGGGACCGGCAAGATCTACGAGGGGCGGAGTCTTGCTGTTCGCGGTGTACATACGGCTGGACATAACACGGGCAGCGCCGGTGTCTGCCTGTTGGGTGATTTTCGCACGCGCCCTCCGTCTACGATCCAGTGGGATGCATCGATCAAATTGAGTCGTTGGCTCGTAAGTGAGTTGCAGTTGACGCATCTGGCCGGGCACAGCCAGTTCAACGTTGGGACAGAATGCCCGGGCGCGGCTGTACTCAAGCAGCTTGCTGACCTGGCCGAACTAGTCGGCGTGGAATACGGCACTGACGGCTATGTGCCAACGGCAAGTGCGGACGCTGACTGCGGCTGCTGTTCATGCGGGACGCCTCTGTGAGACCCGCGCAAGATTTGCGGGCGCGAGACAGGCTCGTGTTAGATTCATACAGGACAAGCGACGGGAGACGAGACCATGGCAACAGCAATGAGTGAAGCGGAAATCAGCGCGGGTCTGGCCGATCTGAGCGGCTGGGAACGGGACGGCGACACGCTGGTGAAGACGCTTAAGTTTGACAGTTACTTGGCGGGGGTGGCGTTTGCCTCGGCTGTGGGTGTTATCGCCGAGGGCTTGAATCATCATCCGGATCTGAGTATCGGCTGGCGGAATGTGAGCGTGTCGTTCACGACGCATGACGCCGGCAGCAAGCTCTCCGCCAAGGATTTTGCGGCGGCGGCTGCCATTGACGCGCTGGGTTATCCAAAGTGATTCGTGACATGTGTTCAACTTGAGCACAGGTCTCCCCAAGTATAGCCACAAGACCAAAGGTGGCTGATGAGCTACGCGCCGCGTTTGCTGCTATTCAACCTCGTGACCGACGACGCGGATCCGGTGCTGAGCTTTGCCAGCGACTGGATCCGGGTGGTGGCGGCGCACTGCGAGTACGTGGACGTGATCACGATGTATCAGGGCGCCTTTTCGCCACCGGACAACGTGCGCGTCTTTTCCGCCGGGCGCGAACGCGGCTTGAGTAAGGCGGCGCGGCTGGCGCGCTTCTATCGGCAACTGGCGCGGCTGCTGTCGACACGCCGCTATGATGCCTGTTTCGCCCATATGATGCCGCTCTTCGCCGGTTTGGCTGGGCCATTGCTGAGCGCGCGCGGCATACCGACAACGCTGTGGTACACCCACCGTCAGCGGTCGACGCAATTGCGGCTGGGGCTGGCGATGTCGCGGCGTGCCGTCAGCGCGGACGAGACGAGTTTTCCCTACCAGACGGACAAGCTGCGCGTCCTTGGGCACGGCATTGACTGCGATTTCTACGCGCCTGCCCCCTTCGCTGCTAGTGGGGGTCGACCGCTGGTGGTGCAGGTGGCGCGGCTGGCGGAGATCAAGCATCAGGCGAGCACGATCGAGGCGGTCTCGCAGACCGAGGCGCGGCTCGCGTTGATCGGCGGGTCGCAGCCGGGCTCGGCAGTCGGCTATGAAAGGCGGCTGCGGGACTTGATACGCCGGCTGGAGCTTGAGGAGCGCTGCGAGTTCACGGGCGACCTGCCGGCGGCAGAGGCGCGCGCTTGGTATGGCCGGGCGACGGTCGCTGTCAACATGAGCCCGCCGGGTCTGTTTGACAAGGCGGCGCTGGAGAGCATGGCTTGCGGCGTGCCGACGATTGTCTGCAATCCGGCATTCACGCCGCTGCTGGGCGACTATGCCGATCTGCTGCTGACCGCGGGGCCGGAGGATGTCAGCGGCTTAAGCGAGCGGCTTGAGCGGCTCTTCACGCTCTCGGCGGCTGAGCGCGCCGATATCGGCAATCAACTGCGCGAGAATGTCGTGCGGGAACACAGTCTGCCGCAGCTGATTGAGCGGCTGCTGTCGGTGTTGACGACGGGCGAATTGCCGCGCTAATCAGCCGGCATAACTCCAGCCGAGTTCGGTCAGGGAGAGCACATCGGGCGGCGCGCCTTCCTTGATGACCTCGGCGTTGATGGCTTCGCCGACGACGATGTCGTGATCACCGCCGACATCGACAATCCGCGTCACTTTGCATTCGATGAAAGCGGCGGCGCCGGCGAGCACGGGCACGCCTGTTTCCGGCGCGGCGGAATAATCGGCTTCGTCCATCTTTTCCGGTTTCCGCGAGCGCCCGCTGGTGACGGGCATGATGGCATCGGAATCGGCTTGCAGGAAAATGTTCAAACCGAAGACGCGGCCGGCTTCCACGAGGCCGCGCGAGTAGCAGGACTTCTGGATACCGACAGCGATGAGGCGGGGCTCATAAGACATCTGGGAGACCCAATTGACCACCATGGCGTTGACATCAGCGCCGTTCTTGGTGGTGAAAGAATAAAAGCCATAAGGCATCATCTTCAAAGCGTCTTTGATCGTATCGTCCGACATACTCAGCTTCTCCTTTTAACGTAACGCCCATCCCCCGACCCCATAAAGAGGGAAGGGGAGCGCGCCGCCAGTATAGCTGATTGCGGCAGGGCTGTCATGCCTCGTCCAACTGGGCCGATATTCTCTCCAGAACTTCCAGGATCTTGTCTTCTGTGGTCGGTTCGGGCTCCGGTTCCGGCTCGGGTTCCGGTTCCGGCTCCGGCTCCGGTTCGGGCTCAACCACCACTTCCTCTTCTTCGCCATCGAGCATGTCGCCGATGTCATCGACGGCTTGTTCCAATTTGTTGACCACCTTGATCAAGAGGAAAATGGCGGCGGCGGTGATGACAAAGTCGATCACGACATTGACGAAGTTGCCGATGTTGATGGTGGCGGCTTCACCGGCGACTTCGCGGCCGAAATTCAGCAAATCGAGGGGGATGACCCATTGGGAAAAGTCAAGCCCGCCGGCGAGCTGGCCGATGGGCGGCGTGACGACGTCCTTGACGAGCGAGGTGGTGATGCCTTTGAAGGCGCTGCCGATGATGATGCCGACAGCGAGATCGACTACATTGCCGCGCATGATGAAGGTCTTGAATTCCCCCACCGCATTCTGCATGCCGCGACTGATTCCTGCGAACATGATATGGCCTCCGGGATATGTGGACGGTTTCATTTTAGCAGGGGCGGCTGCGCTCACCGTAAATCCCTCGCCCAAAATTGCAGCGGGAATTGGGGCGCGGACGGGCGAAGGCGGTCGTGACCGTTTTTGTGACCGCATAAAAAACTTTTTCGGCCATCTGGCAAGGTTTTATTGCCGCGAGACCTGGATTTTGCCCGGAAACGGGTGGGGATAGAGGCAGTCATGGCTTGAGGGTAGCGTGGCTGGGATGTGATGTGGCGACTGTATGGTCGCGGTTTTCAACCCCCTCTAAATCTCCCCCAAAGCGTTGGGGGAGACTTTTTTCACCACAGAGGAGTTACTGTGAAGCGGCGCGCTCAAGATTCAAGGCAAGCAGGCGGCGCAGGATTTCTTCTTCGTCATTGAGAATATCGTACTCCCAGCCGTAGGCATCGCAGACGGCGTGATCAAGAGCCAGGTGGAGTTCATCGAGGCGTGGGGCGAAGTTAGCGGCGGCGGCTTTGGTTTTTATGCTGTCTCTACCGCGGAAGACTTGCAGGGCGTTGTAGAGGTTGGTCAAGGTGCGGTCTTTGAGTTGTTTCGCCCCCCATCCCCCGGCCCCTTCCCCCACAAGGAGGGAAGGGGAGTCTTGTCGACTGGGTGCCAGATGTTGATGCGGATTGAGCCAGGCGTCCCGTTCTTCGTGCAGCTGAGCAGCGGCGGCGCTGATGGCGGCATGGGCGGGGTGGTCGGTGTCTTCGTGCCCGGGCGACCAAGGGAAAGGGAAGGTCTCGAAGGTGGTGGTCGGCGTGTAGCGCGGATCGTTGCCTTTGCCTAGCCATGTGCCCATGCGGAGAGACCAGACTTCGTGCAGTTTGGAGTGGAGGACGCCGAAGAAGTAGTCGTCATCGCGGGCGATGGCGACGGTCGCGGAGTCGGCAAGAACGGCTTGATCCATCCATGCGAATAGTCGATACTTTGCTACCCGCGGAGTGATTATAAACCGCCGGACTTCAGCCAGTGCCTCTCGCATTGCAGGGCGACTGTTCCAATGCAGCCACCAAAATTCACGAGAATTCGCCTGTTTAGTCTCTTGCCTCATTGGTTTCACGTTTTCCTCAATGTATTTGAAGGGCTGCGAAAAGCGCCGTGCATCATCCAGTGACGTATCGACGCCAAAGTCGATAATCCACATGCGTCTTGGTCGCCTAGTAATGTCGATGCCGTTCGCAATTGGCTTCAATACATTCATGTTAATCTGGTCAGCTTTTATCCAAGACAAAGCTTTAGATTCGTCAATGTCGAAGGGTCCACGTTTGATTATGCCCTGAAACGACAGCTTCGAATTGTCAGCAATTATGTTCGCACCAGTAATATCTACATCAGCAGTCAAATCGGAAAAAACTGACTTGACAGGTGTGTTGTCAAGACGAATGGTATCCTCAGTTCCATTATCGAAACAAATCATGGAGACGCGAACAGCAGCACCATCAAGAATCCAATGACGGTCTGCCCACGCGTTGAAGATTTGCGCTTTGTCGACTATATGGTTGAGTACCTGTCGATTAGTGCCGCCGCGAATTGAATTGGTAGCAAGCAAGCCTACTCTTTTGCCCTTGCCCGCTAGCAAATGGTTGAGTGCTTTCTGATGCCAGTAGCAGACCAAGTCGGGTGTATGGTGACCAAAATCAGACTTGAAGTGTTGCACAAGCGCATCGACATAATCGTCGCCAAGTTCTGGACGCATTTTGCGATTTCCCAAAAAAGGTGGATTGCCGACGATGACATCGACGGTGGGCCAGTCGGGTTCGGTCGGATTGCCTTCGTCGTCAGATGTGAGAATCGCGTCTTTGCAGACGATGTTGTGCTGCAGTTGCTCCAAGATTGGTTTGGCGAATTCTTGACCGTAGCCGTTGTTTATGCGCCACTGGATATAGCCGATCCAAACAACGATGCTCGCCAGCGCGTGGGCGATGGGGTCGATTTCGATGCCGTACATTTGGCGCGGATGAACTTCCCGCGTCGCCATTTGTAGTCCCGCCCAAAGCGGATGCTGAATGACTACTTTTTCCAGATCCATCAGCATTTGCAGCGATACGTAAAGAAAGTTGCCGCTGCCGCAAGCGGGGTCGAGCACGGTGGTTTCGCGGATGCGCTTCAAGATGCGTTCGCGCAGCTCTAGTAATTGGTTCGTTGCATTGGTTTTGGCGCGTCCGGTTCGGGCGTTGTCATAGCGCTCGCGGATTGGCGCGGCTTCCAACTGGACGGTATCCCATTGGTAGCGCAGTGGCTGCATGAGCACGGGTTCGACGATGAGCAAGATGTCCTCACGCGAGGTGTAGTGGGCGCCGAGTTGCGCGCGTTTGTTGGGGTCGAGGCTGCGTTCAAAGAGCGTGCCAAATATCGACGGCTCGATGGCTTCCCAATTCAACAGCCCGGCTTTTTCCAGCGCTTGGATTGCCTCATGCGATAGCTCTTCGACGGTAACGACGTTGAATAGCGTACCGTTGAAGTAGGGGATTTCGCGCATGAGGATATTGCCGCCATTGTTCATGGCGACGAAGAGATTGTGGACGTACTGCTTAAAGACCTTGGGTTTGCCACGCGCCTGTTTGATGATATGGCTGAAGATGCCTTGCGGACTATTGGCGGCAGTGGGCAGAAGTCCGACGTCTTCGGCGAAAAGGCAGAATACCTGCTTGGTCAAGAAGAAGGCGATGCGGCGCGGGTCGGCTTCCCACTCGCGCATATTGTCGGCAATTAGCCGAAATACTTGTGCCGCTTCTTTCGTGACTTGCTCGGTATGGCGACCCGGGTGCAGGCGTGCGGGCGCATGGAACATATCGCGCAGCCAGCCCCTTTTCTCCGCATCGCTGGCGATTTCGCTGTGATTGAAGGCGTAGACACGCTTTTGCGTATTGGGGAAGTTGGTATGGATTTCCCAGTGGTTGATATCGGTGACGACCAAGAGCGGTGGATTGCTCAGGTTTTCGCGATATTGCAGCAATTGCTGGTAGGCGGTGTTCAGGTCTTTGTATTTGTCAGCCGCTTTGTATTCGATGGCGAAATGGTCTTCGTAAAAGACATCAGCGCGACCGTGCCCGCTATCTTGTTTGAGCGATTGCTCAAACACAAATGTGTCGCCCGATTCGGTTCTGCCATCACCGCCGGGCATCTCCACGCCGACCAGACGGCAGACATCGAGGAAGTGGGCTTGACCGCTTTGCAACTCGCCTAGCGTGGTGCTCGCCCATTTGTTGACGAATTCTTTCGGAGTCATCGTCTCTCCTTGCGTCAGGGCGGATTCTACCATGTTCGTTTTCGCCGCGCACAGCGCCCGCAAATCCGCCCGCGCCGAGGCAACCCGCAGATATGAACGATGCTATACTGCCCTGTATGGACGGGCAGTTACAGGTTTCCAACTGGATCAAGAGCGCCAGGCGACGCGGACAAGTCCCGCTTGTACTCACCGTGCTGGATGTCATTGAGCCGATCGCGCCGGCGCTGGCGCAGGGTCTGCTGGTGGCGCAGCCGCTGGCGAGCTTTTTGCCGGGCGCGGCTGGCTTTCGGGAACTGGCCGACCTACTGGAAGAGCCGGACGGCATTCAGGTTTTGCGTCAGCAACTGTCTGACGACGCGTTGGAGTGAGCGGATTGGACGAGACGACGCTGCAGGTGTACAGCCTGCTCTTTGTGATGGCGACGGTGGTGCTGGTGTATACGGCGCGGTTCTTGCAGGCGCGGCGGGGCAAGCGGCGGGCGCAGCGTCAGATCGCGGGCTTTGCGCAGCTGCCCAACTGGACCGGGCAAGCGATTGAATCGAAGCGGCCGCTGCATCTGTCGTTCGGCAGCGCGGGCATCGGCGAGGACAATACCGCCGTGGCGCTGGCGCAGGCGGAATTCTTTCATCATATCATTCAGGGCGCGAGCGCAAGTGATATCTCGCCGATCGTGTCGATGTCATCGCCGGCGACGATTCCGCTGGCGCAGGATACGGTGCGGCGCGCCTGGCAGGGCGGCGATTATCTGTCGCGCGTGCATTGGTATCCGCAGGGCAAGCGCTCGCTGGCCTTCGCCGCATCAGTAACTGCCACGATGCGGGCTGACGAACCGGCGGCGCATATTCTGGCGGGGAGTTTCGGGCCCGAACTGGCGCTGATGCTCAATAGCGCCGATGGAATGGGACAACCGAGTCTGGCGGTCAGCGATCAGCTGGAGGGTCAGGCGGTGGCCTACGCGATGGCGGACCATGCGCTGATCGGCGAGGAGTTGTTCGCGGCGCCGGGTTACGTGTCCGAGGATGGGCGCGCCGGCGCTGACGCCGTCGTCATGGATGTCTGGCGCGGCTTGCTAATCATGGGCGTGACCGTCTTGCTCTTGCTGGAAGTCTCCAAAGGGATGCCCTGGTTGAGTTGGCCGCTGATGGCTGTGATTGCGGCGATCCTGGCTGTCATCGCTATCGTAATCCATCGCAGGAGATAATCGATGGGTCGCGGACAGCGCTTCGGCATGGCCTTCTCAGCGTTCGTCGCCTTCGCGGTTGGGGTCACCACCGTACTCAGCTTGCTGCTGGGCGATAATCCGGCGCTTTTTGGCGATCAGGCGGGCAGTGAGCGCCTGGCTGAATTGCTGGCGCTGCCGGGCGATGTGCTGTTGCGCCTGGTTGTGATCGTGATCGCGCTCAGCATCGTTATCGGCATCGCCAACCTGCTGTACGTGCATGTCAGTCGGGTGGCGCGCGGCAAGGTCTTCAGCGGCGTGCTGCTGGCGAGTTTCGGCTTCACCATCTATTGGTATGTCACGCGACAAGGGGATACATCGCTGCTGGAAGCGGTGCAGATTCCCATTGAATCCTCGCTGGCGGCGCTGCTCTTCTTGACGCTGGTGGTTGGGGGTTCTCGTGTCTTGCAGAAGCGCGCCGATGCCTGGGGGCTGCTCTTTGTCGCGGTCGTCCTCATCGTGCTGCTGGCCAGCTTGCCGCTGGCGGAACTGGCGCCGGTCAAAGCCTGGCGCGACTGGCTGATGCGGATTCCTGTCAGCGCGGGCGCTCGCGCCATGTTGCTGGGCATTGCCTTGGGCACGGTTGTCACGGGCGTTCGCGTTTTGCTGGGTCAAGACCGTTCTTACCGGGGTTAGCCGATGAACGACGACTTCAGCTGGCTGGATTACGATGAAAAGGAAGAGCCTTCCGCTAGCTCAAGCGACGCGGGGAATACAGGGCGTCGTGGTCTAGGGCGCTTCTTGCCTCGTTTGCCTCGTTTGCCTCGTCTACGTCTACCGCGTCTGCGCCTGCCCCGCCTGCCACGATTGCGGCGGGGACAATCGGAAACTGCAAGCGCTCAGCCGTCCGCGGCGGACATTTTGAGCGGGCAAGCCGACCGGCCTATTGCGGAACTGGACAATCGATTGCAGGCTTTGCGGGACCGATCGGTCGTGGACCAACAGCCGAGCCTCGAAACACATCAGGCGCTTTACGATGTTGATGAAGTACTGGTGACGCCGGAATTTCAGCAGAAGCCGGGTGGCGTGATCAGCGCGGTGGCGCTCTCGAAAGCGCAGCAGCAGCAAGTTGAAATGCTGAAGGATATTGTCGGCGGACCTCTTAACACGCAAGATGGCGGTGGCAGTGGCAGGCGCATTTTGTCGCGGCCGTTGCCGATCTTTTCTATTGGCGCCGCGCCTCGTCTCATCGCCACATCAATCCTGATTCTCGCCGTATCACTGCCTTTCGTGTCATCGGATTTCGCCGAGGGAGCGTTGCCTCCCGCTGACTTCGGCGAAGATCGGCCAAACGCAACGACCGTCTATGACTTGCTGGACAATCTTTCGCAGGATGATTATGTGTTGATGGCATTTGAATATGGTCCGACGGCGGCCGGCGAGCTGGATGCGCTGGCGGATCTGTTTTTGCGACATATTTTCGCGCAACTCGCCAAGCCCGTCATCGTCAGCAGCAATCCGATTGCCATCGTACATGCGCAGAATCTCATCGCGGAGATCAATCGCTCGGTTGAAGCAGCGGGCTTGAGCCTGGAGAACAACAGGGATTATTTTGTTCTGCGCTACCTGCCGGGCGGGGCGCTGGGCTTGCGCGAGCTCAGCGAGAACTTTGACGATGTCTCGCGCGTTTCCGCCAAAGGCGTGTTGACCGGCCTCGAATTCAGCGCGCTGGATGAGATGAGCCTGATTCTGCTGATCGCGGAAAGCGCTGAAGATATGCGACTGTGGGCGGAGCAGGTGCTGCCGGAGACCGTCGATGCCCGCTTGCTCGCTGCCACCGGATACGCTGCCGAGCCGCTTGCGCAAGCCTATGCCGACAGCTTGGAAGAGATTGTCGGGCTGATCGTCGGTTTTCGCGATGCCTATACTTATGGCGAAAAGCTGGCAACCACGTATGGCGGTTTCAACCCAAGTCAGCCGCCGAACCCGTTGCCGCAAGAACCGGTAATCGAGCCGGTGCCGGTGAACGAGGCGCCGGAAGCGCAAGAGGAAAGTGAAATCCCGACCGCCGTGCTGCAGCCGACCGCCACGACGGAGCCGACAGCAACCCCGTTTCCCACCTCTACACCGTTGCCGACCGATCCTCCCCCGACGGATATACCGCCGCCGACCGACACGCCCGTTCCAACCGCCACGAGCGAACCCGTGCTGTATGTTGAGGTCATCGCGCAGCAGTTGGTGAATATCCGCCGGGGACCGACGACAGCGGATGACATTCTGACAGTGGCGAGCGCGGGCGACACCTTCGAAGTTCTAGGGACCAACGGCGACGGCAGTTGGTATAACATTCTCCTGCCAAACGGATTGGAAGCCTGGATCGCGGCCTTCCTGGTGCAGGAGCTGCTCATAACGCCCGGCGAGGAGCCGGCTTCCGCGAGCGCGCCACGGGAACGGGCGGTGATGCGCCTGGATTTCACGCTGAGCCTGGGGAAGAATCAGCCGCGCTTCTATCAGGCACTGCCGCCCGACACCGGAGATCAGCCCGAATTCGTACAGTTGCGTGATCGAAGGGGAGAAGTACCGCGGCTCGAAGCGATGACGCTGGGCACCTTGGGAGCAGTCTTGGTCATTGTGATCGGCAATCTCGTTTCCGCTCTACGCGCCTTCGGCCAGCGTCGGCGCGAGCCAGGGCAGAATTGATGGAGCGCCGTTGATGGCAGAAAACACAGTCGCGCTCGTCAGCTTAGTCCTAACCCTGATGGTGTTTAGCTACCTCCTGGGTGATGTGCCTTTGATCGGACATGTCTATCGCGTCGCGGTATATATCTTCGCGGGCATGACCGCCGCCTTTACGCTGATCGTCAGTTTCGAAGGATTAGTCCTGCCTTATTTGCAGGATATTCAAGACCCGACGACAAGCTGGACGAGCCTGGGCAACCGCGCCGATATCTATATATTTTTCACCGCGCTGCTTTTTGGCTTCTTATTGCTGCTCAAGCCGATCAAGTCGCTCACCTGGCTGACCAACAGCATCTTCGCCGTCGTGATCGTCGTCAGCGCTTCGGTGGCGGTGGTCGGCGCTTTGACGGGCACGCTGTTTCCTCTGCTTTATGCGACCGCTGCCCTGCCGACTAATTTGTTGAGCGATTTCAATGCGATGGTCGATGTTCTGCTGATATTCGTGGGCACGATGACTGCACTCTTCTATTTCCACTATCAAGTGCGTGCGCATGAGGATGGCGTTCCGCGTCAGAGCCGCCTGGGAAGTGGTATTCGCCATATTGGCAAAATCTTTCTGGTGACCGCGCTGGGCGCCATCTATGCCTCGACCATCTTGTCCAGCCTGACGATCTTGACCGAACGAATCGGTTTCCTGTTTCAATTTGGAGCCTGACCGATGTCGGAGTCGCGCATCAATTCAATCCTGGCCGCCGACTTCGGCAGCGCCAATACGCGGGCGCTGCTCTTTGATCTGGTGGACGGGGAGTATCGGTTGGTGGCGCAGGGCATTGCACAGACCACAATCGGATCTCCACAGGATGATGTTCACCTGGGCTTATCGGCGGTCTTGAGAGACATCGGCAATTCGACCGGTCGTCGATTCCTCGATGAGGGCGGACGACTGATCAAGCCGGAACAAAGCGATCGTGTCGGCGTCGACTATTTTGTCACCACGACCAGCGCCGGCAAGCCGGTGCCAACACTGCTGGTTGGGTTGTATCCACAGATCGACATCGCTGCCGCCCGGCGCGCCATCGCGCCCTTCTACCTGGATGCCGTTGCGGAAGTGCATCTCGAAGACGGGCTGGGTCCAAAGGGGCGGCTCAACCGCATCGTACACAGTCGGCCGCAGTTGATCGTCATCACGGGCGGCACCGATGACGGCGCGCGGTCGGTATTGCTCGAGATGGTATCGCTTGTGCGGCAGGCGGTTTCTTTGATGCCGCTGGGCAATCGTCCCGCCGTATTGTATGCCGGCAACAGCAGCTTGATCCCGTCCGTGCGCGAAATGTTGAGCCAGCAAGTCGAGGTCTTGATCGCGCCAAATATACGGCGTCGTGATAGCGAGGCGCTGGAACCGGTACAGGCGGTACTGGCGCGTCACTATGACGAGAGCAAGCGGCACAGGCAGAGCTTTCAGCGCATCGCAGTCATGACCGATTCGGGTCTTGTGCCGACGGCCCGCGGCGTCGAAACGATGACGACATTCTTCGCACGTACGATCGGCGTTGATGTACTGACGATTGATTTTGGCAGCGCCCGCACGATGCTGTCGCTGGCGAGTAAAGGCGCGGTTCAGACAGTGATTCGCAACGATATAGGCGTCGGGCAGAGTGCCGCGAGCGCGCTGGAATTGATCGGCGCTGAAGCGGTAGCGAAGTGGCTGCCGTTTCATCCGCGCAAGGGCGAATTGGAGCAATATGCGCTGAACAAAGGATTGCGGCTGGGAAGCGTGCCGCTTGATATGCGCGAGCGTTACATCGAGTATGCGCTGCTGCGCGCCGGAATCCGCTACATGCTGGCGAAACTGGGCAGCGGAAACTTGAGCCCGACGGACATGTCCCGGGTGGATTTGGTGCTGGTGGCGGGCGCGACGATCACCGGCAGCGGGCAGGGGGCGCTGGATATGCTGCTGCTGGCGGATGCCTTGGCGAGCGACGGCGTGGTCCAGGTCAAGTCGGATCCGCACGGGGTCTTGGCGGCTTTGGGAGCGTTGGCTGCCGTCGAGCCGACGGCGGTTGTGCAATTGGCCACGAGCGGCGCCCTGGAACATGTCGGCACGTTGATTTGCGTCGAAGGTGAGGCTTCCAGCGGGGCGGCCGCCATGAAAGTCAAGGTCAAGCGGGAAAACGGTGAAAGCTTCTCGAAGGAGCTCGCCGTCGGGGATGTCTGGCATCTGCCGGCGCCGGCGAGCACAACTGTCGATCTACGAATTCAAACGCGCCGCGGCTTGACTATAGGTGGCAAGCGGAGATTGCGCTTGCAGGTGCGAGGCGGGCGCGGAGGCGTTCTCATTGATGCGCGGCTGAACACAATCGCGGCTGGCACGATGAGCGAGCGAGCGGTGAAAATGTTGCGCTGGTTTGCCGCCGTGACCGGCCAGGAGCATCCGGTTGTGATCCCCGAGAGTTGGCTGGATCCGCCGGACACGACCTAGACTGCACGCCACGCTGAGGATTCTCTGTTACTTCACCGCGCCCATGGTCAAGCCCTCGACCACGTTTTTGCGGATGAACATGGCCAGGAAGAAGATCGGCACCATCACCACCATGCCGGCGGCCGCCATCTGCTCCCACATGACGCCGCGCGCGCCGCTGGTGGTCATCAGGGCGACCTGCATGGTGCGCATTTCGCGCCCGATGATGAGGGCGTAGAGGAATTCGTTCCAGGACATGATGAAGGCGAAGACTGACGCCACCAGAATGCCGGGACGGATCAGCGGCAGCGAGATGAAGAAGAGAATTTGAAAATCGTTGCAGCCGTCTACGAAAGCGGCTTCTTCAATCTCGGTCGGCAGGGCATCGACGAATCCCTTGATCATCCAAATGGTATAGGGCAGGACGATTGACATGTTGACGATGATCAAGCCAAGTCGCGTGCCGAGCAGGGGCTTGTCAAAGACCTCGACGGTGCGGAACAAGGTGAAGAAAGGGATGGCGACCACGATGGCTGGGATGAACTGCGTGGTCAGTATCCAGATCAGCAGGACGCGATTGCCCAGGAATAGATAGCGACTGAATGCATAGGCGGCTAGCGTCGCCAGTGGGATCGCGATCAATATCGTCTCGCCGGAGACCACGATGCTGTTGATGACATTGGGAAACATATCGCGGCCGACTTCGCCACGTTCGCGTCTGGTGCCTTCGTTGATTAGGACGCTGGTATCGGAGAAGATGATTTCGATGTTCACGAGGGTCGGCGGGAAGATGATGTCGGTGGTGTAGGCCTTTTCTTGTGGCTTGATCGATGTCAGCGCCAGCCAAACGATCGGCAGCATGATGAAGAAGATGATAAGCAGCAGGGACAGGGTCTCCAGAATCTTGGCGCCATCTTGCCAAAGATCGGAGTTGGGTGGCTGGCGTTTGCGTTTAGCTGGCAGGGTCGCCATCATTGGGCCTCACTCGCGGTTCAGCACGAGCGACACATAGAGCGCCGCGAAAATCGTCAGGACGACAACCAGAATATAGGACATGGCGGAGGCATAGCCGATATCGAGGCTGCGCACGAAGCCGATCTGGTGGATGTAGTAGTTGATCGTTTGGGTCGCCCGTACCGGCCCGCCGCCGGTCATGGTGACGACCTGGTCAAACATTTTCAGCGAGAAGATCGCTTTCAGCATGGCGACGATCAGAATGACCGGTCGCAGCAGCGGCAGCGTCACGCGGAAAAAGATCTGCAGGCGGTTGGCGCCATCGATGCGGGCGGCTTCAAAGATTTGCTCGTCAATCGAGCCGAGCGCGCCGACGAACATCAGCGCGATCAAAGGCGCCCAGCCCCAGGTCTCGCTCATCGCCAGCATAAAGAGCGCCCAGAACTTGTCGCCCAGCCAGACGATGGATTCGCTGATGAGCGGGATTTCGATGAGGGGCAGCGCGTTGATGAGCGAGAGCAGGGCGTTGAGCGGCGTTACGATCAACTGGTCAATAAGCAGATCATAGATGCCGTACTCTTCGTTGAGCATGAAGCGCCAACTGTAGCCCTTGAGCGCCGGGCTGACGGCGAAGGGAAAGATCAGCAGCACTTTCGTCAGCGTGTGAAGGCGGCCGCCTTTTTGTACGATGACGGCGATGAACAGACCGATGATGACGGACAGGCCGACGCTGATGACGGTGAACCAGAAGGTGACTTGCAGGCTGTTGATGAAACGCGAGTCGCTAAATGCCAGCGCGTAGTTGTTGAGGGAGAGCAGGCTCAAGTCGATCGAAATGCCGCCCTCGCCGATTTGAATGGCGAACTGCGGCGGCTTGCGCAAGGTGTATTTATGGAAGCTGAAATAAAGCGCTGCCAAAAGGGGATAGATTGTCGTCAAGACAACAATGAGAAGGGCGGGTCCCACAAGTACCCATCGGACCCAGCGTTTCTTACGCATGCACTATCTGCCCTCATCCCCCAGCCCCTTCCCCCGAAATGAGGGAAGGGGAGCTTTGCTGAAGGGGATCGTTGTGCCGGCTTAGTCGTAGTAGCCAGCCGCCTGCATGACGAAGCGCACGTCTTCGGCTGCCAGGTCAAGCACAGCCTGGGTATCCACGCCCGGATCAGTGGCGAGTTCGTTGATGGCTTCCGCCAGAACCGGGATGATCTGCGTGTATTCCGGAATCAGCGGGATGGTGCGCGCATCGGCCAATACGGCGGAGGCGACGCCTTGCAAGCCATTGTGGACTTCGTTCACTTCCGGATCCGCCAGGACCGAGAGGCGAACCGCCACGTTGGTATCCAGCGCGGGATCCTCGGCATTGAGCACAATGCGGCGCTCGGTGATGGGATGCGTCAGCCACTTCAGGTACTCAAGCGCGGCATCGCGGTCATCGGATTGATCGAGGATGCCGACCGGCCACAAGTAGCCATAAGATGCCGTACCGCCGCCTTCCCAACCGGGCGCGGGCGCGAAGGCGGCGTTATCCGCTACTTCGTCGACTTCCGAATTGGTCATGCGGCTGGCCATCCACCACCAGCCGACGAACATGGCGACGCGTCCCTGTACCAATTCCTGATTGGCTTCCTGCTCGTTCCAGGCGATTGAGGCATCGGGGCTGTAACCATCGCGCACGTAGCTCAGGTACTGGTTGGTGGCTGCGAGACCGGTTTCATTGTTGAAAATCTGTTCCCAGTTTTCGTCGAAGATATCGGTGCCGGCGCCCCAGAGATGGCTGTACCAGTTGAAGAGATTCTGGTCGACATTCAAGCCGTAGTACATGGCCATCGGTGCGATATCCATGCCGCTGTCGACGATCGCTTGGCTGATAGTGGAAACATCCTGCCAGGTCTGCGGCGGATCCATGCCGATCGATTCCAGGACATCGGCGCGATAGTGGAGCAGCAAGGGATGACCGCGGAAGGGCATGCCGTAAATGGTGTCGCTATTGCCAGTCGCGGCGGATTGATAAGCCGGTCCATAGTCGTCCCAATCGATGCCGGCGTCTTCAACGAAATCGTTGAGCGGATGCAGGAAGTCATAGATGTTGGTGCCCCAGGCATCAACAAAGGCGACGATGTCATATTCGGTATTGGGGTTGGTCGCTTCCAGGTAGAGCTGTTCCTGGAAAGAGCGGAAGGGCAGGTCACCCCAGCTGACACTGATGCCGGTCATGGCCGTGAATTCGGCAGCGCCTTTGACGGCGGCGGAGGCGAATTGCGGCGCCGTGTTGCAGCAGATCAGAAACTGCAGGTGCGTTTCGTCCTGCCAATGAATGCGTCAGTGATGCAAATCGCTAATCGATGGGATTCCAGACGAAAGCATCGCCGTCCCGGGTGACTTTGCCCAAGCCGGGAAAGTTCAGATGATAAAAGAGCGTGAGGACTCCCTCGTCGACACAGTGCTGCAAGACACGACGGCGGGTCGACTCCGCCAGCGCGCCAGCGGAATCGAAGCCGAAGTGCCAGTCGATGTGCACAAACTGGAAGGGCTGATGCAAGATGTCAACGACATGCAGCAGACGCTCGCCGTTGGATTCAGTCAGCAAGCCAGAGTGACCCAGCGTATGCCCTTCGAGGTTGACGACTGACACGCCAGGGGCAACTTCGTCGCCCGCGCTGACAAAACTGAAACGATCACGCAGCGCCGTGAAGCGCTCGAGGTTTTGCTGATCTCCGGCTGTATTGGAGGCTTCCCAGCGTCCCGTCCATTCGTCCCATTCCGCCTGCGTGGTGACGTAGCGCGCGTTGGGATAGGCGAGTGAGCCATCGGCATCGACCAGGCCGGCGATGTGATCGCCATGCCAATGCGTAAGGTAGATGATATCAATATCAGCCGCGGACATGCCGAGGCTCTGCAATCCTCTCAGCGCGCCGCCCATGCCCGGCGGACCAGCTTCACCGAAGCCGACATCGGCCAAGATGCGCGTTCCGCCGCTGTTGATGTAAAGCAGATTGAGACTGCCGGTGGGTTCACTGTCTCCGAGCGCGGCTTCTACCTCGGCCGGGCTGGCGTTTGGGTAGCGCGCGGCGACGCTGGCGCGATCCATTGAGGCTGCGCCTTCCTGCAGCACGGCGCATTCGATATCGCCAATTCTCAGTTGATGTACGGTCATGAGTTTATCCTTGTCTGTTACGCGGTGAAATTGAATCAGTCATTGTTGCGGCTGACAGAAATCTTCTTTAGCCGCCCGAGAGCGCAAGCCCGGTCAAGAAAAAGATGAGACCGGCGCCAATCCGCGCGATGATGACGGCGCTGCTGGACGCAGTGTACACTCGCAAAAGGCAGTAGGCGAAGCCGGTAATAAGCGGGTAGATGATATCGAACCAGGGGCTGGTGTAGATCGCGCGATTGGCTACCGAGAATACTGCCAGATGCAGTAGCGTGAAGAGCGCGCTTGTGAGGAGCACGCCGCCCCAGTGTCCGTAACACCAACGCAGAGACGGCAGCACCACCGCTTGAAATACCAGCGTTTCGGCGACCGGCTGCAGCAAGACCACAAGCAGTGCTGCGAGAATGACATTCAGCGCTTTCGTTTCGTAGAAGCCGAACAACTCGGGAATAGCGTGGAAGTGACCCTCAGCCAAGCTGAGGAAGAGACCGACGGTGAGGGCGATGGCGACACCGATGAGCAGGGCGAAGGCCAGCGGGAGGTGACCTCTCTGCAAATGGAGCGCCCGCCAGACTTCCGCATTGCTGCGGCGGCTTGCCAGGACCAAAACGATAGTAAACGCCATGCCAAATGACCAACTGAGCATCAGTAGGAAGTGCGAGATCGAATTGCCTCCAAGCAGGATCGACGCCAGCGCCGGTCCCACGCTGATCAAGGTGATCAGCATGGCTATGACGGTGAGCGCTGCGCTCAGCAGAGTCCAGGGCGGCGGCGACACCTCCGGGGCGGAGAGTTTCTCACGCAAAGACATTTCGCGGCGGTCTTTCAGTTTTTCGGTCATCAACCGACCTCCTACTCTAGCGCCGTCTACTCACGAACTGTACAAAACATGCTCGTAAGCTTCCACCGTCTCCTGCGCTGTCTTGCGCCAGGAATAGTTGCTCGCCAGGGCCAATCCCTGATTGATCATGGCATCGCGCAAGGGCTGCTGAATCAGCAAGGCGATGATGGCGCCCGCCATCTCCCGCGCATTATTGACGATGTAGGCGGCATCTTCCAGTACTTCTTCAAAGACGATCGCATTAGAAGTGACGACCGGTGTGCCCGAGGCCATCGCTTCCAGGGCCATCAAGCCGAAGCCTTCATACAGGCTGGGGAATACAAAAACATCGGCGAGACGATAGAGCGACGGTTTGTCGGCCTCATCGACAAAGCCGATCCAGTGCACGTATTCGTCGATTTTCAGACGGCGGCTATATGCGCGTAAATCCGGAAAGAGCGCGTCGTCGTATGGCGGCTCGCGGCCGGCAATGACCAGCGGGAAGGTATCGCCATCGGCTTCGCCCACGTAGGTGTAGGCGAGCATCAGCTCGTTGACCTGCTTGCGCCAGTCGAAGCCGCCTAGATAAAGCACAAACTGCTCAGGCAGGTCGTATTTCTCGCGCACTTTTTCGTCGTGTTTGGCGCCGATGCGCGGATGAAAACGGTCGTCAGGCGCGAGATAAGTCACGGTGATTTGTTCTTCGGGGATGCGCAACTGTTCTTCGATATCGATTTTGGCGGTTTCGCTGATGGTGATAATGTGATTGCTGCCGCGGGCCGCCGCGCTGACCAGCGATGTATATAGATTGGTGAAAAGCCCTTGATTGTAAATGGGATAGAGCAGGGGGATGACATCAAGCACGGTCGTCACGAGTTTGATTGAACAGGCAAGTGGCGTGCCCCAATAGGGGACGTGGGCGATATCGGCGTTGATCGTGCGGGCGATGCGCGGGAAGCTGCGTTGCTCAAAATAGACTTTGCCCAGCTTGCTTGACCGTTCACGACGGCCAGTTTCAATCGTCCGAACGCCCCCCGGGATATCAGCGGGCGACTGAATATGTGGCGGGAGGATCAGCGAAATCTCAAGTTCAGGCGCTACCTTGGGCAGGCTGCTCAAGAGGTGGCGCAGGTACTGGCCGCTGCCGGTCGACTCCTGCGCCCAGAACCAGCCGTTGATGGCGATATGCAAGTTGTCCTCCGGCCGCGTTCCTCATGTCAATCCACGCGGGGCTTACGCCTTTGAAGCGATCATCTCCGCCCGCAAGTGGGCGATGATCTGGTCGATGGTCTGGTCGAGCGGTGTCGTGGGCTGCCAGCCAATGGCGTCGCGGACCTTTTCGATGCTGGGCACACGGCGGCGGAAATCCTCGAAGCCCGCTTGCTGGTAAGCCTGCTCGTAAGGGACTAGCTGGATCTCGGAGGCGCTGTCGGCCCGGTCGCGGATGCGCTGCGCCAATTCCATGATACTGATTTCTTCGCTGCTGCCGATATTGTAGAGCTCGCCGACGGTTGTATCGCTCTCCGCCAAGCCTTGAATCGCCGTCACCACATCGTAGATGTTGCCGAAACAGCGCTGCTGCTGCCCGTCGCCGTAGACCTGGATCGGTTCCTGAGCCAGCGCCCAACGCGCGAAACGCGGCACGACCATGCCGTATCGGCCAACCTGGCGCGGACCGACCGTGTTAAATAGCCGAAACAAGGTGACGGGCAAGCCGATTTCTGCATGATAGGCGAAGGCGAGAAACTCATCGACCGCCTTGGAGGCGGCGTAGCTCCAGCGGCTGCGGATGGTGGGTCCGGAGAGCGTGTCGTCATCTTCGTGAAAGGGGAATGTAACGCCCTTGCCATAGACTTCCGACGTGGAGGCGATGAGGACGCGGCGACGATAGCGGCTGGCTGTCTTCAGGATCGTTTCCGTGCCGCCGATGTTGACCTCGATGGTATTGATTGGCCGTTCGATGATATTGCGGACGCCGACCGCCGCCGCCAGGTGAAAGATGATGTCGCATTCGCTGACGAGACGGTCGATGACATGTATGTTGCGGATGTCCTCAACCGCATAGCTGAACTTGGGGTCAGCCGCGAGGTGTTCGATATTTGCCAGCCGGCCGGTGGAAAGGTTGTCGACGACGGTGACCTGGTAGCCGCACTTCAGCAACCGCTCCGACAGATGACTGCCGATAAAGCCGGCGCCGCCAGTGATCAATGCGCGCATCATGCCCTGTCCTTTTCCGAGAGTGGGACGAATGCTCCAAGTGGATTGTACACGCTAAACAGAATGGATACTTGGTCGATAAAGATTGACGGTTATTTGCGGCGCGCCAGGTAAAGCAAGGCAACCGTCTCCCTTACGATCTCGCCGGCGAATTCCGTTTGGATCAGTGTCTCAACTTCGGCACAGAGTCGCTTCCGAGTCGCTGTGTCCAACGCGCGATGATCCGAGAAGGTGAGCAGCAAATTGACGTAAGCCGCGGCGCTGTACCTGGTCGCGACATCATCCTTGCGTATCGCGAGATCTTTGAAGAATCCGCTGCCCGGGATGAGGTCTTCGTATTCGGTTGTTACCTCGCTAGGGTGGGGTGGCATCGTGAAGTCTCGCGCCATCTCCGGTACGACTCTCGCGTAGACCTGCTGCAGCGATGCCATGAAATGACGGCTGATTGCGCATTGTGCCGGCCGATGCCAAAAGAGCGCCAGCGTTCCCGCCGGTTTCAGCATGTCATGCGCCTTGCGGAAACGGAGCTCAGGGTCGATCTAATGGAAGGCCGTTGCCGAGAGCAGCAAATGGTAGCTGGAGGGTGCGCTAGCAAAAGATTCGAAATCAGCACAGATGACATTAACGGCCGGATAGGCAGCCAGTTTGTCGCGGGCGATGGCGGCCAATGCCGGTCCGGGTTCGATGCAGTCAATGGCGTAGCCGCGTCTTGCCAGCGGCAGGGTCGCCTGACCGGTGCCGCAGCCGACCTCGAGAATCCGCGCGTTCTGCGGGAGATTTGCATAGCTCAGGATGTCGTCGAAGAGCGCGCCAGGATAACCGGGGCGGGCGGCATCATAGAGTTGCGCCACCTGGTTGAATAGATGACGCCGTTCGCTGTCAATCATGGTCTGGCTCAAAAGCGATTCTGCATTGAGCCGACGTAACCGGTCAACTCGGCGTAACCGTAGCCGGTCTTGTCGCCGCTGATCACGACCGCGCCTTCCCAGTATACGATGTCGGTGCCATGTAACTCTTGATCGGCTTGCAGCGGCGCGACCACGATGCGGAAATCGCCGTCGCCGTCAATCTCGATATCCCAGCCGGCTGGATAATCGGCATTGCTATGCGGGCTGCGCCAGGTATCGGTGACCGAGATGTTGATGTCATCGGATCGCAAGCGACGCGTGCTGCCATCGGCGTAGATCAGCAAGCCGCCGAATACTGGCTCGATTCCACCATCGGTCAAGCGGATCTGGCCGACCATCATTTCGGTTTCATCGTCAAATATCAAGCCGAACCAATCCCAGCCCTGCGCATCGGCGCCCAGCGTGGATGTGCTGAACTCGTGGTCCATCCAGCTTACCCCAGCAACGTCGAAAGTGTCGTCACTAATGCTGATACTGCCTTCGGTATGGAGACGGCTCAAGCTGTAATAGTAGCTGGCGTTGCCAATTTCCGCGCTCTTGGGGCTGAGCCCCTCATCACCTTGCAGCGCCGGCGGTTTAACCTGCTTGAGTTGAATCGCGATGGCGTATTCTTCACTGGCGGCGCTGATACTGGTTTTTGTGGCGTCATCGTTTTGCGCAAGGATTTGCCAATCTTCCAGCCAGACGCGGTAGCGGGGATCGACCACCGCGCCCGCCAAACCAGCTCCACCTCGCGCGTATCGCATATCATGGTAGAAGTCGCCGCCGGCGATGTCGCTGACGGTGAAGTGCGCCATATAAATGTTGTTGGTGCGGAATTCTGAGTCGGATGGCGAGGCAAGAGGCGAAAGGGCGCGGCGGAAGATCGTGAATTGAAAGCCGAAGCGACGGCCGCTGTCGGTAGAAAGGTTGCCGGTGTAATACCACCACTCAGTTTGATAGTTGGGGTGGGCGCCGTGGTCGCGCGGGAACTGCCATTCACGGGGACCGATGGCGCGGGCGAAGCCCTCCGTAGCTTGTGACGGCGCTTCGATATGTGTGATGGCGCTGAGCGTATTGCCGCCAAGCGGTTCGATCAGGCTGAAGCCAAAAGTGACGATCAAGCCGATGATGAGCAGGAGCGCCAGGATGTGCCAATTCATGCGCTTAAGTCCTTAGTCGATTGACGTTTGACCTCAGTCGAGAGCATTATGCTGAACGACGCGATAAGGTTCAAGGATGTACGAAATTGCCGAGTCAGCCGAGGAAATCGTGGGCGACCGGATTTGCCGCCCCTACGCCACCTTTGCGCGAGCGTAACAACCGCGGGTCCGGCTCCCAGGGCGTGGCCCGATACGGTATGATTGGCGCTCACTAATGCATCAAATTTGGCTTATGAAGGAGAACAGCGGTGACCACGATCTATCAACGGCCCGACGAACTGCTGCAGAATCTAATCCGCTTTGATACAACCAATCCGCCCGGTGACGAAGCCGCCTGTGTGGGATACATTGCGGAGCTTTGCCACAGTTTGGGCATATCGACGCAGACCTACGCCAAAGATCCGGCGCGTCCGAATCTGGTGGCGCGGATAAAGGGAGCGGGCAAGACGGCGCCACTGCTGCTGTATGGCCATGTCGATGTGGTCAGCACGGCGAACCAGGACTGGACGCGTCCGCCGTTTTCCGGTGATGTCGCCGACAGGATGATCTGGGGACGGGGCGCGCTGGATATGAAAGGCGGCGTGGCCATGATGACGGCCGCCTTCCTGCGCGCCAAAGCCGAGGGGCGGACGCCGCCGGGCGATGTCATCCTTTGCATCCTAAGCGACGAAGAAGCGGGCGGAGAATGCGGCGCCGCCTTCATGGTGGAGAATCACGCGGAACTCTTTGCGGACGTGAAGTACGCCATCGGCGAATTTGGTGGCTTCCCCATCTATATCGGCGGTAAGAAATTCTTCGCCGTGCAAGTGGCGGAGAAGACCGTCTGCTCGACGAAAGTGAAGTTCACTGGTCCGGCCGGGCACGGCTCGGTGCCGCGGCGCAGCCCGGAGAACGCGACATATAAGCTCGCGAAGGCGCTGGAAGCGCTCAATACCTATCGTCTGCCGGTGCATATCACGCCGGCGGCGGAAAATATGATCAGCGCGATCGCCGATGGCTTAGACGGAGAAGCTGCGAAGGCGATGCGGCAACTGCTGGAACCGGCGCAGACCGATGCCGTGCTCGATGAACTGGGCGATATGGGGCGGCAATTTGACGCGATCCTGCATAACACCGCCAGCCCGAACATTATCCGCGGTGGTGACAAGATTAATGTCGTGCCCGGCCAAGTCGAAATCGAGATTGATATGCGGATTGTGCCCGGTTTCGATCCGGAAGAAGCGATGAGCGAAATACGTCATCTGGTCGGCGAATGGGGCGAGGTCGAGTTGATCCGCCACAGTGCCGGCAATGGTAATCTGGATATGGGATTGTTCGACACGCTATCGAATATATTGCTGGATGGACAGGAAGCGCGTACAGTGCCGCTGCTGATCTCGGGCGGCACCGACGGGCGATACTTCAGTGAGCTGGATATCCAGACGTATGGCTTCCTGCCGATGGATCTGCCGGAGGATTTCGACTTCCTGAGTACAGTGCACGCGGCAAACGAACGTATCCCCATCGACGCGATGCACTTCGGCAGCGAGAAGATTTATCAGGTTCTAGGCCGTTTTCACGATTGAACCGCGCCCGCGTAATCGAGTACCGCATGGAGGAGTACGTTGCAAACCGCCTCGAGGTCTTGCGGTTCAGCGCTTTCGGATTCGTGATGGCTGATGCCGTCCTTGCAAGGTGCGAAGAGCATCGTTGTGGGCACGCGATTGGCAACATAGCAGGCATCGTGCCCGGCGCCGGAAGTGATGTATTGATGCGATATGTCGAGACGCTCGCAAGCATTCTTGACGGCAGCGACGCACTTTTCGTCAAAGGCGACCGGAGCGGTATAGGAGATCTCTTCCAGCGACAGGTCCAGACCGATGTCGGCAGCAACATCCGCGCAAACCTCGCGCAGGGCGGCGTCCATCGCGGAGAGCGTTTCCGCTGCGGGATGGCGCAAGTCGACGGTGAAACTGACCTTGCCCGGGATGATATTGCGCGAGCCGGGCGCGACCTCGACCTGCCCGCCGACAGTGCCGCGAGCGAGTGGCGCGTGTTCAAGGGCGATATCGTCGACGGCTTGAACGACCTTCGCCATGCCAAGCAGGGCATTGCGCCGGCCGACCATTGGCGTCGAGCCGGTATGCTGGGCGAAGCCTTCCAGCGAGACATCGTACCATCGGAAGCCTTGCGCTGCATTGACAACGCCGACCGCGATGCCCCCGCTGTCGAGAATCGGACCTTGCTCGATATGGCATTCAAAGAAGGCGGAGAATGCGAGGTCTTTTATGGGCAAGTCACCGTGATAGCCGATACGTTTCAGTTCGTCGAGTACGCTCGCGCCGCCATCTACCGCTGTGCGTGATTGTGCCCACTCAAGATCGAATACGCCACCGTAGACGCCTGAAGCGAGCATAGAGGGGGCGAAACGCGCGCCTTCTTCATTGGTCCAGTTGACCACTTCCAAGGGCGTCCGTGTTCGGATGCCGTGGTCGTTCAGGGTGCGAATGACCTCGAGACCGGCCAGCACGCCGAAGACGCCGTCGAACCGGCCACCGTAGGGCTGTGTATCGAGGTGGCTGCCTATGCCGACCGGCGCCAGACTGTCATTCTCCCCAGCGCGGCGCGCGAACATATCGCCCATCTCGTCAACGGATAGCGTCAAGCCAGCTTCCGCGCACCAGGAAGCGAAGAGATCGCGACCGGTCTTGTCCTCGTCGCTCAGAGTCAGGCGATGACTGCCGCCATTCGCGGTAGCGCCGATCTCCGCCATTTCCATGATGCTGTCCCACAGACGCGCGCCATCAATGCGAATATCATGGGTCATGATTATTCTCCTCTAGGTTTCGACAGGAGCAGCTCAGGGCAGTTGAGACCGGGTTTAACGTCGTCTCGCTCAGGCGTCCGCCAGCAGCGGATCATTGACGCGATTCTGGCGTTCTCGCAGGCTGCGCTTCAGTTGATCGACCAAGTTGGAATAGTCCGCTTCATCGACTAAATTGTTGGTCTCGTCGGGATCCCGCGCCAAATCGAAAAGCTGCCAGGTTTCTTCCCCATTGACCACGGTCTGGATCAGTTTGTTGCGCTCGTCCTTGATGCTGCGCTGATATGGCCGTCCCTGCGGATGTCCAAACACGCCTTGATAGGCGGAGAAGATCTCTCGCCGGTGCATGTAGGTGACTTCGTTCAGCAGCGCAATCAGGCTGTGTCCGGCGTTTGTATCCGGCAGGGCGACGCCCGCCATCTCTAGCAGCGTCGGGTAGAGATCGTGTAGATACAGCAGCGCGCCGGAGTGCAGACCTTGCGGGATGCCTGGTCCGCGCATGATCAAGGGGATGCGCATGCTGTGGTCGTAGAGGTTTTGCTTGCCAATCAAGCCATGCTGTCCGACGCCCAAGCCATGATCCGCGGTGTAGATGACGATGGTATTGTCGCGCAAACCCCGCGCCTCGAGCGTATCCAGGATGCGCCCGACATCCATATCCATGTGCGAAATCATGCCGTAGTAATCGGCGATATGACGCTTGACCTCGGCTTCCGAGCGCGGGTAACCGGCCAATAATTCATCGCGTATGTCACGCACGCCGATGTCGAAGGGGTGCTCGGGCAAGAAGTTGGGCGGTAACTCGATTTCATCAGGATCGTACATGGTGTCGTATGGCGGAGGCGGCGTACGTGGATCATGCGGGGAGGTAAAGGCAATGTAGGCGAAGAAGGGCTCCTCGTCATCGCTGCCGCGCGTGTTGAGAAAATCGATCATCTCGTCGCTGAAGACGGTGGTGGAATAGCCATCGGCGATATAGGTCTCCTCGGGCGGGTATTCGCCGGCCGGGTCAAAATTGTTTACTGGCATGGCGTATTGATCCGACATGCCGCCGAAGAAGACCTTGCCGCTTCTTTCGAATGAGCGCGCGTAGCTGCCGCGGCGATTGTGCCATTTGCCAGTACCGAAAGTCGTGTAGCCATTTTGCCGCAGCAGTTCAGGCAGGAGCGGGACGTCATCCGGCAGCGGGTCGGGCGTGTCGAAGAGACCACGGCCCGACATCAACATGCCGCGGCTGGGCATGCAGACAGCGCCGGAAGTTGAGCCCATGATATGCGCCTGCGTGAAACAGGCGCCATCGGCGATCAGCTGGTCGAATGTTGGCGTTGAGACTGCTTCCGTACCCAGCGCGCCGATGGCGGAATGTCGATGGTCATCGGCGATCATGAACAAGATATTTGGTCGGCTCATAGCGAATGCCTTGTGTCAGATGTCCTTAATTCGATGATACAGCCAGGGAGCAGGGCTCGCAAGCAGGGGCGAAGGGGCATAACTATCTTGTCGGCGATTCCCTGACCGGAAAAACAAGCTTGATACATTCTGCGAATCTCGCTTTAGGCAAGACAGGATGCGCGGTCACTTTGTCTCAGATTCTGGAGATCACGAGTGACCAGACTGCAGTCCGGCAGCTAATTCGACACCGTCACAGTTGATGGGTGCAGCGCTAGTGCCAAGCTGTGCATTTTTCCCTGCAAACTTCACCTTATGACAAGCCGATGCGCGATATTTGGCAATGAACCCTAGATTGGCTACAATTCGGTTATTGCTGTCCGTGGCTAGGGAGTCGCCTATGAAAGATCATTGAATCCCCATTTGTATTGCAAAAAGAATCAACATTAGGAGACCCGAAATGAATCGATTTAAGTTGCTCATATTGATCGCTCTGGTGCTTGCCCTGGCTGCAAGCGTCGGTGTTCTTGCGCAGGACGATGAAATGGTCAGCGAATTTGGCACCGGCGAAATCGAGCTGCTGTTTTGGAATGGCTTGACCGGTCCCGATGGCGAGACCATGGTCGGATTGGTTAAGGCATTTGCAGAAGAAAATCCCGATGTATCGGTACGTATGGAGCGCCTGAATTGGACGCAGCAATACTTCCCGAAATTGCTGGCTGGTTTGGCGGCGGGCAATCCGCCGGATGTCTTCTTGATGCACGAGTACGAGATGACGCAATTCGCTACCATGGGTGTGTTGCGCGATTTAAGTGACGTGTATTCCAACAGTGGCGGTCCGATTCCGATTGACGATGTTTCGCCAGCCATCATAGAAGCGCTGACATTTGATGGCAAGATCATGGGTGTGCCGCTAGATTTTCACGGATACGGTGAATGGCATAACTGTGACCTGTTTGACGCGGCTGGAGTACCTTGTGACTCGTTGGCTACAACGCGTGACGAGTATCTGGACTTGGCGCAGAGGCTGACGCTGGACGGGAATGGCAACAACGCGCAGTCGCCGGACTTTGATGCGGACAATGTTGTTCAGTGGGGAACATCCATCTTCTGGTATCGTCCCGGCTTCCTGACGGCGCTGGCGCAAAACAGCATGAGCTGGGCGGATGATATGGGACAGGCGCTGCTTGATGATCCGGACATCATCGAGACTATGCAGTGGTTCCAGGATCTGGAATGTGTGCACGGCGTGGTACCACCGCCGGCCGGCTTCGATCGCTACCGAGCCTTGTCTATCAATATGGCAATCTTTAACCATGGCAGCTGGGCTTGGAACTTCGTGAGCCAAAATGTGGAAAACTGGATGGCATTGCCTTATCCGGCATTGGGCGAGTCGGGCAATAGCGCTGTCTGGGCTAGCGCTCACGTCTTTTATCTTCCGATCCAGGCAGACGGCATCCGGCTGGAAGCATCCAAGCGCTTCTTGGCCTATATGTCCGATCACGGTTTGGATTGGGCGCATTCCGGTATGCCACCCGCACGCATCTCGCAGATTGAAGACATGGATCCGGAAGTGTATCCCTCCGCATCGACTTTCGGCGCCAACCTGCTGGAGAACGGCGTATTTGATCGCCAGCATCGCAATTGGCTGGAAATCGAGGCTCAATACGCTGATGCCATGGCGCGCGCCTTCGAGAGCGAATGTGAGATCTCGATGGCGGATGTCTTCGCGGACGCGAACGCGCGAATCCAGCGCATTTTGGATCGCTACAAATAGCCGACAATCACCGGTATCGCGCTCGTACCTAATGGTGTGAGCCGATGCAAATTCGGGTCATGCAGGCGCGCCAAAGGCCTGCATGACCGTCTCTCATTTCATTGCGAGATCCGATTGGAGCGCGAATATGATTGGCCGGTTCCGGCGATCGCTTCTGCCTGAGAAAAAGGGCGCTTCGGGGAGTTGGCGGACTTGGAAATGGTACCTCAGCAGCTATATCTTCATTCTTCCTTTCATGATTCTGTTCGCCATTTTCATTTTCCGGCCCATCCTCGCCAGCCTGCAAATGAGCTTCTTCCGCTGGGAGATATTTGGCCCCAAGCCATTCATTGGATTGGAAAACTATGATGAGCTGTTGAATGATGACCTATGGTGGGTGGCGCTGCGAAACACAGTCTATTTCGCTTTCCTGACCAGCGCCTTGCTAACCACCGTGCCGATTTTCATTGCCATCGCTTTGAATACTCAATTTCGAGGACGCAACGTCTTCCGAACCTTGTTCTTTTTCCCGTACGTACTCAGCGCGTCGGTAGTTGGTCTGGTGATCAGATGGCTGCTGGGCCAGCAATTTGGCATCGTCAATTACATGCTTGATGGGATCGGGATTGGTCCCATCCCCTTTATTGCCGATTCCGACCTGGTCATTCCGTCATTGAGCGTGACAACCTTGTGGTGGGGCTTCGGATTCCCGATGCTGATCTACTTGGCTGGGCTAAGCAACATTCCGCAAGACATCTATGAAGCTGCACGTATCGATGGCGCGCGCGGCTGGCAAATGACGCGCTACATCACCCTTCCCTTGCTGCGCCCGACTATCCTGTTCGTCGCGGTTACCCAGCTCATCTCGCACTTTCAGGTATTTGCACAGCCTTACGTGATAACCAACGGCGGTCCCGGGCAAGCCTCCTTCACGGTGATCCTTTACATGTTCCGCGCGGCCTGGACCTATTTCCGTATGGGCTTTGCCACGACGATGGCAGTATTGCTGGCGGTCATCATCATGGCGTTTACATTGCTGCAATTTCGATTTGGCGGCCGCCGACTGGAATACTAAGGAGGAATAGTGCAGGCAGAGGCTCAACCTCCGCACTTGACTGACGCGAATACGCTGATTGCGCGCGTCGCGCTTTATGTACTGCTGATTATCCTTGCGATTGCGATACTCTTTCCCTTTTATTGGATGGTGGCGACATCGCTCAAAACGAATCCAGAAGCCTTCTATTATCCGCCGGACTTCTACCCCCCTAAACCGACTCTGGAACATTACCAAACGATCATGACGCGGGACGATATCAATGTGCCGCGTTGGGGCTGGAACAGCCTGGTAATTGCCGTTGGCACAACCGCTGTCACGCTCTTCGTGACAAGCTTTGCGGCTTATGGTTTTGCCCGGCTGGATTTTCCATTCAAGAATCTCATTTTCATTGTTGTCATTTTCACGCTGATGATTCCGTCGCAGATCTACATGGTGCCCAATTACCTGCTGGTGCGCGATCTGGGCTGGCTGGACAGCTATCACGCGCTGATTTGGCCGGCGGCGCCGAATGTCTTTGGTTTGTTCTTGTTGCGGCAGTTTTTTTCCACATTCCCGCGCGAACTGGAAGAAGCCGCCTACGTCGACGGAGCGAGCCGTCTTCGCATCTATTGGCAGCTGATGATACCAGTCAATCGCAACGCACTGATCGCCCTGGGCATTTTCGTCTTTTTGCACTCCTGGAACGATCTTTTCTGGCCCCTGATTGTGCTCAGCCGTGTAGAAAACCGGACGCTGCCGGTTGGCTTGGCAGTATTGGCGGGGGCTTACGGCGCCGGCGATTCTTTCACCGAGCCCGCCCTCATCATGGCGGCCAGCTCCATGTCGAGCATTCCGGTTCTTATCGTATACGTCATATTTCAGCGCCGGATCACGCAAAGTTTCATGCTCACCGGCATGGGCGGGCGCTAAACAAGGATCACTTGCACGATGCTAAAACCGATACCAGAAATCATGACCGTGCCCAACTTCGAGGGGGGCGGCATCATCAGCTTTCACGAGAAGGATGTGCCGGTACCGGGCCCCGGTCAGCTGCTGCTACAGATGGGCGCCAACGCGCTTTGCGGCTCGGAGCGCGGTCAGTTCTATCAAGGCAGCGCCGTCACGCCCGGACATGAAGGCGCGGGCATTGTCGCCGCGGCCGGTCCGGAAACGAATACACCGGTTGGGACGCCCGGCGCGGTCTTCTTGATGGACTTCTGCGGAGCATGTCGCAGTTGCGTGCTTGGCTTTACCAATCAATGCCTGCAGAAACGCGGCGATTACGGTTTCAATAAAGATGGTGGTTTCGGCATCTACGAACTGGTCAACGAAAATGTCTTCTTCGCGGTCGATAGCGACATGACGCCGACGGAGGCGACGCTGCTGCTGGATATCATGGGGACAAACGGTCACGGCATCCGGCGCGCGCAACTGGTGCGCGAGGACATTGAGTCGGCTGCGGTGACCGGGGCGGGGCCGATTGGACTGGGCATGTTGGGCATGCTCAAGGCCATGCTGGGCATGCAAACGCCGGTGGTGATTGCGGATGTGATCCAATATCGGCTGGATCTGGCCGAGCAGATGGGTGGCTTGCCGGTCAATGTCGCCGAGACGTCGCTGGAAGAGGAGATGAAATCGCACGGCGTTCACAGCGTCGATGCCGCCTTCGATACCAGTGGGGCAGGCAGCGCGCGGCGGGCGGCTTTGGATCGCCTTTCGAAGCGGGGCGTATTGGTCTGCATCGGCCATGGCGGGGGACTGGACCTCACGATTTCGCCCGACATGATTGCGCCGGAGCGAGCGATCCTCGGCAGCGAATACTTCTGCTTTGACGAATTGCCCGACAACCTGGAGTTGCTGCGGGAACACAGAGATTACTTGATGCAAATCATCACCCATCGCATGCCAGTCCACGACATTCAGCAGGCCTTTGAGCTTTTCTTCGCGGGCAACACGGGAAAGGTCGTTATCGAACAATGAGCAAGCAGGATCGTATCAAAGTTGCCCTGGTCGGCGCCGGTGGTTGGGGGCATCAGCATGCGCGTGTGTTTGCGTCGCGCGATGATGTGCATCTTTGCGCTGTCGCCGGACGTACTGAAGAGCGGACAAGAGCGCGAGCCGAGCAATTCGGCATGACCTACTACCTTGATATTGAAGAGATGCTCGATACTGAAAAGCCCGATTTGGTCAGCCTCAGCCTGCCCAATTTGGGACATTACGAACCGACGCTGCAGGTGATACAGGCTGGTTATCCGTTGCTGGTGGAAAAGCCGCTTGTATTCGAATTGGCGGAAGCGGAGACCTTGCTTAGTGAAGCGGAAAAGCGGGATCTCTTCTTCGCCATCAATTTCAACCATCGCTATGCCAAACCGGTGCGGATGGCAAAGGCGGCCATATGCGAAGGGCGTCTGGGCGAGGTGGTTTTTGCGACCTGGCGACTTGGAGGCGAGGGAGCAAGCGGCGGACATCCCCACGCGAACTTGATCGAGACACAGTGCCACGGCTTGGACATGCTGGAGCATCTCTGCGGTCCGATCGCGTCGGTGCAGGCGGAAATGACTGATATGACCGGCATCGGTTTTAGCACGATGGTCTTGTCGCTGAAGTTTGCGAATGGCGCAGTGGGCAGTTTGCTCGGTTCCTATGATTCATCGTATGCCTATCCCGATACGCATTTGGTGGAGGTGAACGGCACGGCGGGCCGCGTACTAATCGAGGATACGGTAAAGCGCTACACGTTTAGCCGTGTTGGAAACGAAACGCGCGAAACCTGGGAAGCAGGCTATTTCAATGACAGGGAGCGGGAATTCCTTCGCACCTTTGATGACCACCTTGATGTGATGCTGGACGCTTTCAAGCGTGGCGACGATCCGCCGATACATGCGCGCGCTGGCTATCGTGCTTTGCTGCTGGCTTATGCGGCCATCGAATCGTACGAAACCGGTCGGCGGGTGACCGTCGAAAATGCAGCAGTTCCCAGTCGCTGACTTGTCAGTCAAGCGACAAAGCGAGCCGCCTTTCAGACCTCAGCTCGTCATTAGAATTTAAGAATTGTATGTTAAGCTAAGTCGGTAAACGTCCTTCGAATCCTACAGGTTACGCGAATGACACGGTTTCTCCTGATTCTGCTAATGTGTCTGCTGTGGATCGTCCCGGTCGCTGCGCAGACCGCCGAAGCGGAACTGATATTACAGCACGACTCCGGCGTGGTGACTGCATCCTGGAACGCTGACGAGACGCAGATCCTCAGCGCAAGCGAACGCGGACTGGTGCAGGTCTGGTCAGTGGCGGATGGTGAGCTTCTGCTGACGATCGACCACGCGGGCAATCCCTTGACCCATGCGGCGTGGGTGGACGAAGGCGCGGCGATCCTCTCCGCTGACGAAAGCGGCATGGTTCTATTAAGCGATGCAGCCGATGGTACGATGCTGTTGAGCTGGCAGCTTGATGGTATGCCGCTGTCGCTCGTGTCAAATGCTGCGGAGACTGTGCTTCTGGCATTTACCCGATCCGGCAAGGGCGCCCTTTTGTCCTTGGACGATGGCCAGCGCATCATTGACATCGAAGCGCCGGTTGCGATCAGCGGAGCGGGCTGGCATTCGGATGAATCGAGAGTTCGCGCCTGGTCAGAAGCCGGTCGCATCTACTATTGGGATTTGGAATCCGGTGAAGACGGCAACTTTTCGCTCCCGCACCGGAGCATGTTGCTGGGCATGGCATGGGATGCAAGCGACACCCGTGTGCTGGCTTGGTTCACCAATGGCGCAGTTCAGGTCTACGAAACGGACGGCGTCAGCGTCAATTCACGAGCCTTGAGCAGCGTACGCCACCGCAGCTTCGTACAGCGCGCGATATGGTCGCGCGATGAATCGCTGGTCATGTCCTGGGCCGGCGACGATACCGTACATATCTGGTCGGCCAATGACGGGCGCTCAGTTAGCGTATTTCGCCATGAAGATTGGGTGATTGGCGCCCGCTGGGACCCGGACGAAGTGCGCGTTCTGTCCTGGTCGCACATTTATGTCTACCTGTGGGACGACAACGCGCTGGTACAGCGTTATCGGCACCGCAATCTGGTGCGCGGCGCTGTCTGGAACAGCGATGCGAGCCGGATCTTGTCTTGGTCTTGGGACAAAACCGTACGGGTTTGGAAGCCTTGACACGCTTTTAGATCATCGTCCCCAGCAGCGCAACTACCGCCAGCGGCGTCAGCACGCCGATCAATACACCAATTAATACTTGAGCGGCAGTGTGGCGTTTGAGGACCAGGCGAGCCAAGACCACGAGCAGCAGCACCGGTACAAAAACGAGGCTCTGGTTAAAGCCAGACATGATGACCGTCGCCGAGACGATACTTGACATCGCCATGGCGTGAAGACTGATGTGAATGTAGAACGTGCCGAGCAGGATGAGCGTCAACTCGACGATGCTAACCAGTGTGACCATTAGGAATATCGGATTGGCGTCCAGGCGCAGGAAGATGGATTCGCTGATGACGCCGAGGACGATGGCGATTAGATAGGGAATGAAGCGCTCACGGCTTTCGCGCATGTGCATGTCGCCGATTTTGCCGATGCGCACCATGTAAGCGACGAAAAGCATTGGCGCGATGCAGATCGACAGGGCGAAGAGCGAGGCGAAGAGTAGGGCGGTGCTGAGGTTTTCCGCTGACGGAAGAGATACCGCGTAAACCCAAATCGTCCAGACTACCGGTGGACTGACGATCAGGGAGACGAGGTGCGCCCAGAGCTTGTCCTCTGATTGAACGCGATGGCGGAGTGCGGCCGGCAGCGGCAAGCGGATGTCCATAGACTTCATCCGGGTAGCGACTCTGAATACGTATTATAGCATTTCATTTGCAGGAATCGCCACGCGATGCATGAGTGGTTCCTACACAGTGTCATGAGCGGCGCGCCCCTCATGCCGGGTCTAATTCTCGCCTATGGGCGGATCATGACCAGCAAGGAGGTCGAGCAAGCCCTCGGGATACAGCGGTGGCGCCTCACCCCCGCTGAAGAAACCGATAGACCGCCAACAGCCCTCGTAAAGGATTTCCGCGCCCTTCTTGCCGTATAGCCGGATATCATCCGCATTCAAGGCGGGATCGGCAAAGCGCCCGTCGTATATGAGAACGATTTCATGACCGGGCCGTCCGTCATAGGTGAAGATGTTTTCCAGCGCACCGAGGAAGGTCACATCCACGACCTCGGCGTCCAGCTCTTCCCTGACTTCGCGAATGACCGCAGCGCAGCCGCGTTCACCGAATTCGATGCGCCCGCCAATCGGGCGGTAGAAGGTTTCATCCTTGTGCGCGTCATATCCACGCGCGACGAAGATCTTGTCCTCGCGCCGGAAAACGCATAATGCCAGCGGGCGAATGCGCTTCTTTTTGCGTTTCTTGCCCACGATATCTTGCCGACCTGGCTCATTCCATTTCGAAGCGTGTGCCCAGCGCTTTTGGAGGATCCGAGCGCAGGAAGGAGCGCAGCCGGCGTTGTACGGCGCGGGGCATGTATTGCAGCAGGCGTTCTGTCAGCCCGCCGCTAACGATGAGCAGGGTTACGATCATCAGCAACCAGGGCAGCGCATTCAGCAGAATGAAGGGAAAGTTGATCTCCTGACCGAAGAAGAACAAGCCGTTGGTCTGAATATTGCTGGATACGGCGCGGAGGGCGGCAAAGAGATAAGCGCCGAGCACGACGCGGAAGGGATGCCAGCCGCCGAAGATCACGATCGCCAGGGCGATCCAGCCGTCGCCTTGCATGGCGGGCGGGCTGGACCAACCGGGTTTGACATTGAGCGAATAGGCAGCGCCGGCCAAGCCGACCAGCGCGCCACCGACGAAGGTATACCAGTAACGCAGGCGCTGCACGCTAGCGCCACGAGCGTATGCCGCCTCCGGGCGTTCGCCGATGGCGCGTAAAGTCAAGCCGCCCTTGGTTCGGAAGAGCCAGAACCAAATGGCGAACATCAACAGGTAACTGAAATAGACCAGCACGTTCTGTCGGAACAAAATCGGCCCCAGAATCGGCAGGTCGGACAAGACCGGTATGGCGTAGCGCGTGATCTGCGGGCCGGGGATACGGGTGTAGTCGGCGCCGAGAAAGCGCGCCAAATCGGCCGCCAGCAGGGTCAGGACAAAGCCGACCGCCACTTGATCGCGGCGGAGTTTGATACTGGAAAAGCCGACCAGCAGGGCGATCAGCGCCCCGACCAACATGGCAGCGGCGAGCCCCACAGCGATCTGCAGCGGCACATCCAGCACACCGATTTCCTGCGCAGTCCAAGCGGCGGCAAAACCGGTGACGGCTGCCAGCGCCAGGCTGCCGTCGATTGACAGGTTGACGACGCCGGCGCGTTCGGTGATGGTCTCGCCCAAGCTGGCGATGACCAGCGGCGTGGCCGTGCCGATGATGCTGCCGAGGGTGTTGAGGAATTCTTCGTTCATGCCCCCATCCCCTGGCCCCTTCCCCCAAAATGAGGGAAGGGGAACTTAATGCGTTGGAGAAGACTTTCTTTCATGATTTATTCTGGACTACTGAGGACACAGAATCGTCTATTATTTCGCCGTCGTCTTCAGCCAGGGTTTGCGGGAAAAAGACCTCTTGCACGCCATGAAAGAGAATCACGAACAAGACCAGCATGCCTTGCATCACGCCCGCCAATGACGAGTCGAGCTTGAGCGACGGCGAGATTTGCAGGCGCGTGCTGCCGGTCAGGATGGCGGCGAAAGCGAAAGCGATGAGCGGTACCCAGAGCAGGCGTATGCTAAGAAGAAGCACGACAAGCAAGCCCAGAAAGCCGATGCCGCCGGATGAAAGCGGGCGCAGGTTGTCAAAGGTGAAGAGCACGCGATACGAGCCGGCCATGCCCGCCAGCGCGCCGCAGACAAGGAATGCGCTCATGGAAGTGCGTTCGGTGGCGACGCCCAGCAGCAGCGCCGAGCGCATATTCTTGCCGACCGCCTTCAGGTTCAGACCCCAGCGCGTGGCATTGAGCATGATGTATACGATGACAAAGGCGGCGATGACCAGGGCGATCATGAATAGATTGACGGGAAAGGTCTTAGAGAATTCGGGCAGGAGGGCTGGTATCGGAAAGGGTTCGGTGCCTTGCGCTGAGCCGCCGATGCGTGGCTGCCAGGGACCGGAGATCAAGTAGATCGAGATGACATTGACCAGCGCGTTCAGCGCCACGCCACCGAAGATTTCGTTGACGCCTAGACGTATCTTGAGGATGCCGACCACGAAGGCCCAGAATATCCCGCCCAAAGCCGACAGCGCAATCAGGATCACGTTGAGCAGGGGCGCGAGGCTGGCGTCCAGCAGCAAATATTGCGCGCCCCAACTGGCGAATATCGCGCCCATCATCATCTGGCCTTCGACGCCGATATTCCACAAGCCGGCGCGGAAGGTCACGACCAAGCCGATGCTGACCAGCGTAAGCGGGATCCAGAAGTTGAAGACGCCACCGATCTTGCGCGAGTCTTTGAAGGCGCCTTTCCACAGGGAGTCGACTACATCGAGGGGGTCGCGTCCGACGGCGATGACCAGTGCCGCGGCGACCGCCAGGGATATGGCGATGGGAAGGAGCAGGAAGCCGACTTGGATGGCGAGTCCGCGTGGGTTTTTCATGGCATGTTTTGCTCATTGGGTGTGACAGGGTTACTTGCTATCACAGTACGCTGACTTATGAATCTGTCAGTCCTCTTCAAAAGCTCGCTTTCAAATGGCTTCCAAGGGAACTTTCCCTGAAGCCGTCTAGTTTCTCTGTACAGGTTGAGCACGATGGAAACGCTGTCCGAAATTTGGAAGTCCTGAATCTCAGACACGTCCTGTTCAGCAAGTATTTCCGCGCGTTTCTTTAGATTGTCTCGATTTGGATCACCATACATCATGGCAAGATGTGTCATGACGTGATATCTAAGGCTCAATCGTACATTACGGCTGGGTCTAGAGTGACGTTCATCGGTTTTCATGAACTTGTCTACTTTGAGAAAAAGCATGGCACAGTAATAGTAGACTTCGAGTGGGTATTCCGGGTTAAAGACACTTGCGTATTTTTTGTGGCTATTGGGTTGTAAGTAGTCGCCTGGCCGTCCCTTTGCATCGTCAGGTCTGCACAAAAGTACCGCGATTACAGATTGCGCGAGCCTAGACACAGAAATTATCTGGCTTACCTTTACTTTCGGACGTAAGTTCCTGTAATACTTTTTGCGTCGTTCGTAGTACACAGGCGGATCAAGACTATTCAGTATCTTTTGTATGTCGAAGTGAATAGCATCCAAAGAACGGATTTCTGCGTCCTTTACTGCAGTATGGCTATTTGTCGCACGTATCACCTCTCGCCGGCCATCGTTTCCATCACCGTCAGGCAACACAATCACACGCACAAGGAGCCGTCGGTTTTCTGTGTCACATTCACATTTCTCAGAGAAATACTCATGGATTGAACGCGAAGTCTGTAGACCGTTTACAATTTCAGGGTTGTTCATGCGTAAGAACGTGCCGTCGTACTTAGCACTGGCCGCCAATATCGTAATTCCGTTGTTAAGCCACCAAAACTCCTCGACTAGTGCTGAATCCAGAGACTCGCGAATCTGAGCGTTAACTTTGTTCTTTCCTTCCCAGTCTCTCACATTTGCTTCAAATAGAGTTGTGTTCAATTTGCGTTCACAGTCCGAAATGAACTGTGCAAACTTTTTGAGATTTGCTAAGACAATGTAGCTCTTTTCGTCCCAAGTTTGCAGTGGTGCGCCATCGGTTTGCAGGCAGTAGTCGCGCGGGAAGGGTATGCGCGATAGGTCAACTAGTGCAGCAGCCCCTAATACTTCAAAGTGACACTTGTATCCGTTTGCTAGTCCTCCTACAAACCTACAAAAGTCTTTGCGCAAATGGCGGAATTCCGCACTTATATCACGGCCTTTCGACGCATAATAAAATCTTAAATTGACGGTGGGACTATGCGCCGAGTGAGAGTCGTATATTTCTCGAAACGTATTGCAGGCGCGTAAGACGGGGCAACTGTATGTCTGATTGTTATTTGGCAATGCTCTTCCTGGATCCAAAAGATCTCTCGCAAACGGGTTGAGCTTATGGATTGCGTTGGAATCCCAACTCTTGCTATGTTTTGCCTGAATCAAAAACAATTCAATAAGCCGAATCGAATTGCGATTTATGATCTCGAGTCTATTGCTTTCGGTTACTACATCATCATCCACGAAAATGTAGAAGCTATCAACGCCTCCGTCACCACCGCCACCGAGCCGTCCCTTCAACAGTTGATTTCTGCTCAGAGAGCGGTTCCTCAGAATTAATTCAGATACAAATATCTCGAAGTACTCATTGGGCTTCAAATGAGACTCGTACTTGGCATGCGAACTCTCGAATACCGCCTCCAATACTAGCCTAGCATTATTAAGAGGTATATTTGACTGTTTTCTCTTTTGAGACATACTCTTTTTCACTTCACCGTAATCCCGACCCGATGCCAGGCGTTGTTCACGTAGCCCTTGAAATTCCAGACGCTGGCGATGGTCTCCGGCTGGGAGTTGGCGGCGCTGTCCCAAGCGCGCACGACAATCTCATGCCGCCCCGGTGGCAGATCAAACTCCGTCCGCCAAAGCTGCCAGGTCCAAAGCTGCCGTTCGTTGAGAAACTCGGCGCGCTGCCAGGTTTCGCCGCCATCGGGTGAAACGCTCACCCAGGTGATCTCGTGCTCGCCGTCACTCATGGCGTAACCTTCGACGACGATCTTTCCCGCCGGCAGCAGGCTGCGATCCTGCGGGCGCACGATGACCGAGTTGACGGGCAGCTTGGTCAACTGCATACCTTCATGATAATCGACGTTATACAAATTGATATGGGGCGGAAAGAGTTTGTAGCCCACCTGCTGGAAGTGATTGTCGGATGGCTCTTCTTGTACGCAAATCTCGCTCAGCCACTTGACGCTGCGCGCGCCGATATAGCCGGGCACGATGACGCGTAAGGGGCAGCCATGCGCCAAGGGCAGATCTTCGCCGTTCATCTCGTAAGCCAGCAGGACTTCGCAGCCGAGCGCCTTGTCCAGCGAGATGGAACTGCCGAAGGCCTCTCGATCGCCGTCGCGCATGATCGTGTCGAGCCCGAGGAAGGCGACATGCGCGGCAGACTCGTCGCTGATGCCGGCTGAAGTCAAGATGTCGCCCAGGCGGACACCCGTCCACTCCGCCGTGCCGATCGCTTCAATGTCCCAAGCCAGACCATCATCGATCGGTTTGTAGCCGACCAGTTCCTTGCGTCGATTGCCGGCGCATTGCAGGGTCGCGACCAGCGTGCGCTGCTCGAATTTCTTCTTGATCTCATCGAGGCTAAGCGATAGTTCGCGCGAGACCAGACCGCGCACGCACAGGCGGTAACTATCCAGTTGCAGGTGCGGGATCCGCGTGTGATTGCGCACGAAGAAAAGTTCGGTCGGCGTTACGAAATTGCGCGCCAGTTGGTTGAGCGGTGGCCCGGCGTTAAGAATATCATCGTAGGTTTTGGTCTCGCCGTGTTTTTCGCTGAGGGGCATTACCGTTCCTTGTTTACAATTGTGATTCTAACCATCAGGCAGTCGCCTGAAACTCCCCGCCGATCATGTAGCCCAATTCGTCGATACTTGTGTCGTTCGCATCAGGCACCTCGTGTACGCGCCCGGCGAAGAAGACAAAGATTCGATCACTGTAGGTGACCAATTCTTCCAGATCCGATGAGTTGAAGATGATCGCGGCGCCACGCTGACAGCGCTCAAGCAGTTGTGTCCAAATCCAGCGCGCCGAGTCGACATCGAGGCCACGCGCTGGCTGTTCGAGGATCAACAGTTTGGGGTCATCGGGCAGGAGGCCAATCAGCATGCGCTGCTGATTGCCACCGGATAGCTGTTCGATATTGTCAAAGGCGCGTCCCTTGATGCGATAGTGCTCGATGCGCGAATCAGTACGCTTTTGCACCGATTTCCAGTCGATCTGAAGATTTTCGTCCGTTACCAGCGCCGTGTGTTCGGTCAGGGTCAAACCGGAGATCAAGCCTTCTTCCAGGCGGCCAGCGGCGCCAAAAACACAGCCACGCCGAAATAGCTGGGGGTAGCTTGCGCCCAGGATATTCCTGCCGTCAAATTTCAGCGAGCCGCTGTTCACGCGCTGCAATCGAGCACAGGCGCGCATGAAGAGTTCTTGCCCGCTGCCACCGAGGCCGGCCAGACCGATCACTTCGCCGGCGTGCGCAGTCATCGAGATCGGCTGCATATCCAGCCGCAGATCGTGCACGACGAGATTCTGTATCTCCAGTACGGGCGCCCCCATGTCGTAATGCGGGCGGCTCTGCGCCTCGAGTTCTTCACCGAACATCATCGTCACCAGCAGTCGTTTGGTTTCGGCGATGAGGGCGCTGGTCAGCATGTCGTCGCTGACCGGCATATCCATGTCGCCGACCAGGACGCCGGCGCGCAGGACGACGACCTCGTCGCAAAGGTCGATCACGTCCTCCAGCTTATGCGAGACAAGCAGTACAACCATCCCCTCGTCGAGCGCCAGCTTACGCAGCGCATTAAAGAGGATTTCCTTTTGCTCGGCGGAGATGCCCGTGGTCGGTTCGTCCAGGATCAGCGTTTCCACGCCCAGCGCCAGAAGACGGATGATTTCCAGTTGCTGCCTCTGGGCGATGAGCAGATTGTCGATCGGCTGATGAGGGTCCAGCTCGAAGCCGAAGCGCGCAGTCAGCTCCCGTAAGCGGGCTTCCGCATGGGCACGCTGAAGCTTGAACCCTTCGGCGCCGCCGTAGATAAAGTTTTCCAGCACAGTGAATGCGCCGACATCGAGTGGATCTTGCTGCAGCATGCCGATGCCGTTGGCGATGGCCGCTGTCGGTCCGGTGTAATCGATGACTTGGTTGTCGATGTGTATTTCGCCTTCATCCGCCGGCTGAAAACCGGACAGAATCTTCATCAGCGTTGACTTGCCGGCGCCATTCTCGCCCAGGATGCCGACGATCCGACCGTGGTTAAATCTGACGTTGATGTCATTGTTGGCATGGACGGGTCCAAAGCGCTTGTGAATGTTTCGCAGTTCGATGTCCATCGGCGTACCTATTGGCGGGGCTGCTGGCGAAACGCAATTGTTAATTGTAGCGCAGTCTCATCAATTGACCAATTTGCCTGAACACGGGGTCTAGCCTGGCGGGATGACCTCGAGGGCGATGATGTGCGGGTGGCTGGCGGTTCCATCGGCGCGGTAAGCAATGACGGCGAATTTATGCCAGCCCAATTCCTTGGCGAACCAATTCATGGTGACGCGGAAACGCCCTACGCTGCCACTTTCGCTTACGCTGGATTGCATTAGCTGCTCGTCGACGTAGAGTTCGACTCTTTCGATCCCCGCCATGGGATCGGACGCCAGAATCTCAATATCGAAGACAACACCTTCAATGACGCGCTGATTATGTGGTGGCGACAGTATTTGCACCTGCAGCGAGGTCGCCTTCGGGACAGGAGTCAGCGTCGGCGCCGGTCTGCCGAGGTTGCAGGCGCTGAGGAATACCAGGCAGAATATCAAGGGCATGGTACGGCTGGGTGCGATACCGGAAAAGCCCATGTGCATTAGCGTCCTCAATTGACTTGCCACATCGATAAAACTTTCGCCTGGACGCGCTGTTGGAACGTATCCCGATCTGTCTATTTCTGGAGTCGGCATATACTTTTCATTATCAGACCAGCAGTGCTAGACCGCAAGCGCCTACTAGAACGATGACCAATACAAATAGACGAGTATAATTGATAATTAAGATTTATGACGTTACCGAATTCGCGGGCAACATTGCAGTGTTTACGCGCCTTTTCAGGGGATTAGGATGCGCGGCAGGGATAGTGCGGACTTGGCGGCTGGATCGCTTGTGCGCATTTTGTGGCTATCCTATAATGACTTTGGCGTCTCATAGCACTTACTCAACACAGGAGAAGCGGCATCATTCGCTACATCTGTATTTCTCGAGCTATTGCGTACTTGCTGGCTACGGTGGTTCTCTTTGTACCAGCAGTGTCTGTGCATGAGGTTCAGGCTGCCTCGATTACAGTAGATAAGAGCGCTGACGACGACGTTAATGGCACATGTTCGCTAGCGGATGCAATTACGGCTGCTAACACGGATACCGCGACCAACGGCTGTGCGGCAGGCAGTGGCGCCGATACGATCACGCTAGGTGTCAATATCACACTGGACGACTATCTACCGGATATCACCTCGGAAATTACAATTGAGGGCGCGAATTACGACATCGACGGCAATGACAAATACCAGATATTTAACGTCGATGGCGGCGATCTGACGATCAACAACATTACGTTGACCGGAGGGGACGCGGGCGACTACGGCGGTGCGATCAATACCACCGATGGTTCCGCCTTGACCGTGACGAATAGTCGGCTGGAAGACAATGAGGCGGGACTGCTGGGTGGCGCCATTGCAACCTCAAACACCGACGTAATCATACGAGATAGCGTTTTTGTGGGCAACACTTCCGGGTCACTCGGCGGCGCTCTGTCGTTTTTCTCGAACACTCCCGATGACGTGGGCTGGACGGACGATATGGTGGTCAAGACGCTTCTTATCGACCAGACGACCTTTGGCGAAGACGTACCGTCAGGCTGCGCGGCGGCCGATATCAGCGCGGACCCGGAAAACGAGGCGAATGCGAGCGGCGGCGCGCTGGACGTCCACGGCGGCAATGTGACAATCTGGCGCAGCAGTTTCATCGGCAACAAGGCTGGTGTTGATGGTGGCGCGATCTACGGTTCCGCTGATGCGCTGTCATTGCGGCGCCTCGCGTTTTCCCGTAGCAGAACTCCTTCGACCACTCGCTGTGAATTGGCTGCAATTTAAATCATTATTCGCTTGCGGACATTCGCGCCAATACTATAATACAATGCGAGACAATAATGACACAATTGGGGTATGGTGCTATGAAGGCATGGTCTAAACTAGCGTGCGCGTTAATTCTCTTCGCTCTGTTCTCGCTATTCCTTGCGCCGACATCGGTTTACGCCGCCACTACCATCACAGTTGATGGCAACTGCAGCCTGGCAAATGCCATTCGTTCCGCTAATGGAGATGCCCAAGTCGAAGAGAGCGGCGACTCCGATGGCAATGACGATTGCGAGGATGGTACCGAGCCTGACGACACTGCCGATCCACCGGAGACGGGCGAGGACGTAGTCCAGTTGTCGGGGAATATCACTTTGACAGAGGTATTGCCCGACATTACGTCGCAGATTACTATTGAGGGCAGGAACAAGACGATATCCGGCGATGAGCAATTTCCAATCTTTCTGATGCAAGACGTTTCGGTCACCATCAAGGATTTGACCATCACCAAAGGCAAAATCAATGTTTATGGCGGTGCGATTTACACCATAGGCGGAGATTTAAGCCTCAGCAATAGCGCCATAAAATCGAATGTGGCGGGCGATATCGGGGGCGGTATCTATTCCAATGATACCAATGTCACCATTAGCGACAGCAGCATTATCGGAAATACGGCGGAGAGGAGCCACGGCGGCGCTATCTATTTTGTCAGTTCTGACGGTTCGCACACTTTCGATATCTTAAACTCTACCTTCAACAACAACACTTCGGCCGAGGATGGCGGTGCTTTGAAAATCGCGGGTGGCATCGTGGATATCACCAAGAGCAGCTTCATAGGAAATCAGGGGGATGAAGGCGGAGCAATTGAAAGCAACAGCGCAACTCTGACGATTGAAAACAGCACCTTCAGTTCCAACTCAGCCAGAGAAGGCGGTGGCTTGAGTTCGTTCAATTCTGATGTGACCCTGACGCATACGACCTGGGCCTTGAACTCCGCTGATGAGCAGGGTGGCGGCATCGCCATTATCGGTTGGACCGGTTCTTTCAAGATACGCAATACCTTGATTACCAATAGTACGAGCGGCGGCGATTGTCACCCTGGTCCCAACCCCGAGATCATCATCGAGTTCACTGGCAACTTCATTCAGGATGGGTCTTGTAATCCCCCAGCGGCCGACGAAGAAGCCACCGCCACGCCTGATCCCAACACGGCGCAAAGCCAAGGAAGGTCCGGCGCGAGCGAAGAGTTGCGGGCTCAGCATGCCGGTGACCACGATGATGAGGATACAATTCTCGTCGATCCCCTGCTTAGAGGAGTCTCCGGCGACCCTCCTTATTACCCGCTGCAGTGGGGCAGCCAAGCAATTGACGGGGCCGATCCCGCGTATTGTTTGGACGACGATCAACCCGGGACCGCTCGACCGCAATATGACAATTGCGACATCGGCGCTTATGAATATCCCAAGCCGCCGGATCCACCACCCGTTCCACCGGTTCCACGTGATGAACCCGATCCACCTGATCCACGTGATGAACCCGATCCACCGGATCCACGTGATCAACCCGATCCACCTGATTCAGCGGACCCGTCGCCTGTGCCTGTGCCGCCGCTTACGCCAGAAGTCTGTATTATCGATGGTCGCGTTTATGTGCTGTCGCACGACGATGATATCAGTTGTGAGAAAGTGGATATCATTGCACTTGACAAACACCCGGCTCTGGCAGGCATACGCATTGCGGTACGTATATGGAGTGGCGATAACCGTTGCATATACGTCGTGACCGGCGGCGACAATCTGTTTCGTTTGGCGATTGACTTCGACACAACAGTGGAAACGCTGAAACGCCACAACAATCTTGTGAGCAACCAGTTGCTTGTGGGCTAGGAATTGATACGGCTGATATGCCAGCAGGATAGCTTCTCTTCGCTCCAAAGTACGCAGATCTGTTTCGTGGATCAAGGCGAGATAGTTTTTGTTGATACCTCTACGCCTGAGCGGGTTGTAACCACTCTCTCGACTTTCACAAGCGATGGCATGAATTGCGCTATGGTCGATCGCCCGGGCTTGGTGGTATTGGTCTTTACGCAAACTCCTTGACCTGATGAGCCTCGGAGCGACTGCTGGGCGGCTGCTTCAATCCAACGTGGGGGCTTCTCCAAGGCGACTCTACCGGGAGAGAAGTTGCTATGGACAGTCGCTGGGTCGCATTTGGTGTGAACCGGCGGTTCAGCGCTGAATACGTTTAGACCACCGGAAGAGCCGAAAGAAGAGCCACCGGATCCGCCAGATCCGCCGAACCGGCCGGAACCACCTGTCGAACCAGAGACTCCTGACTGCGTTTATCAGGTGATCGGCGGAGACAGCTTGTACACGATTGCCCTGCGATACAGCACGACGATTGAAGACTTGCGCTCACTCAACCGCTTGACGGAAGACGCGCTGGCAGTTGGCCAGGAGTTGATACTTCCCAGTTGCGAACCTGTTTCGCCCGAAGACCCATACGTTTGTGACAATATTCCCTTGGAGATTTTCATCAAGTCGGGCAGCCCTGACGTGCGCTGCGAACAGGTGGAGATTAGCGACATCGACAAACATCCCTTTATGAACGCCGGCATCGAGGTGGCGGTTGAAGTCTGGGGACGCGTCGAAGAGGGTGTAGAGGTTTGTTTCCCTGGCGACGGGTCACTCGTCTTTATGGACACGGCACAGTCGCCGCCCGGGGTCACACGGCTGCCGCTCTATGCCGATGGCGACTTGATGTGCGCGCGCTTTGATCAGAGCGGCGTAATCGTCCATGTCTCGGCCTTGACCGACGACGAATCTATACCGCTTACCGAATGCCTGGTCACCACCGCCAACGTGCTGCGCCTCCGTGATGATGCGGGCGGGCAGACGATAAGGGCGCTGGTGCCTTTCCGTGTGACCTTGTCGGCGCAGGCGCGTACCGCTAGCTGGTTCTTCGTTGAATTCATGGGTATGGGCGGTTGGATCAGCGCCGACTACGTGCAGACGGAAGGCCTGTGCGAATAACGCTAAACTTCTGTTGCCGCTGATCTTACTTAGTACCTCGTAAGCTGTTCTTCGTCCGAAACCGCTGTGCCTGCCGAGCCCGACAGCATGTCGATCACATACGCTTCTACTTGAGGCCGCACCTGTTCCTTGGTGAGTTCATCAGATTCCGGATCGCGGCGCCAATCCATTGCGTTTTCGATTAGTCCAGACCATCTGGGAAAGCGGCATTTCGCCCAAGCAGCCGCACGGATTTTGGAGGCGACGTGCCGATGCTCGAGCGTGTAGGCGCCGCGCGCGACAGTCAAGACGATGTAGGACAAGAATTGCTTGGTTGGCGCTTCTTTGACGAATTCACGATAATTCTGGATGTGATCGCGCACAGCATTCAGGTACTCAGCGTTTGAAACGGGATCGAGTATCGTCTTGATAGCCGGACCATGCAGGGCGATGCCGTCTTCACGCAGCGCGTACCAGCTAATCAGCCAATCGGCTCCCGCTTGCAGGCGGTGGAAGGGCTCGCCCGGGCTGATAATGCCGATGGTGCTTGTGCGTGTGCGAAAGCTTTGCAGCGCTTCGCGTGAGATGTAGGCTAGTTCCAGTCGATCATTCCATGAGGGATGAAGCGCTACAACATGCGTATGCAGTTGGTGCAGCGCTTGGAAAGTGTCATCATTGAGTTCGCAGGTCAAGACGACGGCCAAATCAATGTCGCTGATCGCGGGGTCAAAGTCGCCGGTGACTAACGAACCGTAAAGGTAGATTCCGATCAGCTGCTCATGCAATGCGGACTTGAGTCCGTCGATGAGCAGATTAAGGACTGGCGAGACTTCTGGAAATTCGGCGGCTTGGACTGGTTCTTGCATATAGCGGTGACTGTGTAAATCAGCAGGGTCGATCGAACTCCGGCGACTTGTCTAAATTGCGGCGCGAAATCGCTTGGAATCCATTAAACTATATCGGATTGTACGCCAGAGGAAGAGCGCGACAAGATGAAAATTGAACGCATAGAAACTTATGTTGCGGAGCAGCAGCTGAATACGCCCTTCTACTTTTCGCAATTCGGATTCTCGACGCGGCAGATCTGCCTGGTCAAGGTCATTGCAAAAGATGGCAGCTACGGCTGGGGCGAGGGCTACGGTCCCGCCACGGTGATTCGCGCCGGGATTGAGTTCTTGACACCGCTGGTGGTTGGCGAAGATCCGCTGCAAGTGGAGGCTGTCTGGAACAAGATGCACCTGCGCTCGTTGGATTACGCGCGGCGGGGCGTTTTGGTGGCGGCGATCAGCGCCGTTGACATCGCCCTTTGGGATCTGCGCGGCAAGCTGCTTGGACAGCCGGTTTCTGTACTGCTGGGCGGCAGGCGCCGTGAAGAGATCAAGGTATATGCGACCGGTATGTACTTCATCGAAACCGATGACCTGGCGGGCAAGCTGGTTGATGAGGCGCAGCTCTACGCTTCGCAGGGATTCCGCGCGCTGAAGATGAAGGTTGGGCTGGGTGTGAGGACGGATGTGCGCCATGTGCGGGCAGTGCGACAGGCGATCGGCGACGACCTGCAGCTTATGGTGGATGCCAACCATGCTTATTCGCTGGCGGAAGCCATCAGCTTCGCGCGGCAAATTGAGGAGCTTGACATCAGCTTTTTCGAAGAACCGGTTTCGCCCGAAGACTACGAGGGCTACCACGAGTTGCGTCAGCGCACGACCATCCCCATTGCCGGCGGCGAATGCGAATATTTGCTGGCCGGGTTTCGCCATTTGCTGAGCAATCGCTGCGTCGATATCGTGCAGCCGGATATCTGCGGCGCCGGCGGTCTGACCGAGACCAAGCGAATCGTGGCGCTGGCTGCGGCGTTTCAGACGAACGTCATCCCGCACAGTTGGGGCAGCGGCATCGCATTTGCGGCCGGCTTGCACATGGTCAGCACGCTTGATCCGGTGCCGGGCCGGCTACGCATGCCCGAGCCGCTGCTGGAGATGGATCGCTCTGAGAATCCCCTTCGCGACAAGCTGACGACGCCTCTGTTCAAGATTGAAGACGGCAGGGTGGCAGTACCGACTGCGCCCGGCTTGGGCGTTGATGTCGACCCCGATTACCTGGACCAATTCAGCAAGGGCAAGTAAGTGTTCAGCGCGATCCCACTGGAAGCTATTCAGGACGCGGCCGAGCGCATCGCCGATTCGGCCGTGCGGACGCCACTGCTGCGCTTGCCTGTGGACGAGGCGCCGGTGGAAATCTACCTAAAGCTGGAAAACTTACAGCCGATCGGCTCCTTCAAGCTGCGGGGCGCCGGCAACGCAATGGCGCTAGCTTCGGCGGACGATCTGGCGAAGGGCGTCTACACGGCGAGCGCGGGCAATATGGCGCAGGGCGTTGCCTGGAATGCGCGGCGGCTGGGCATCCCGTGTCAAGTGGTGGCGCCCGATCATGCGCCGGAGACGAAGCTGGCGGCGATTCGGCGGCTGGGTGGCGAGGTCATCAAAGTGCCGTTTGAGCGCTGGTGGCAGGTGATCATCACAAGCGAATTCGAAGGCTTGGACGGACTGTTCATTCACCCGGTGTGCAATCCACATGTGATCGCGGGAAACGGCACGATCGGCCTGGAGATTCTCGAGGACTTGCCCGATGTCGACACCGTGGTCATCCCCTATGGCGGCGGCGGTTTGAGCGGCGGCATCGCCTCGGCGATTCGTGCGCTGAAGCCGGACACGCGCGTCTATGCCGTTGAGGTGGAGACGGCGGCGCCATTGGCGGCTTCGCTGAGGGCGGGGCGACCGGTTGAGGTCGAGTATACGCCGAGCTTCGTGGATGGAATCGGCGGTAAGAGCGTACTGCCGGAGATGTGGGACCTCGTGCGTGGTTTGCTGGACGGCTCGTTGGTGGTGTCGCTGGATGAGGTGCGGGCGGCGATTCGAATGCTGGCGGAGCGGCAGCGTGTTATCGTGGAAGGCGCGGGTGCGGCATCGGTCGCGGCGGCGTTGGCTGGAATGGCTGGTGGCGGCAAGGTGGTCTGCGTTGTCTCGGGCGGGAATATCGACCGCAAGGTGTTGGCGGGGATATTGGAAACCCCCATCCCCTAGCCCCTTCCCCCATCAAGAGGGAAGGGGAAATACAGTGCTGTTGCGGGCACAGCTCTGGAACAGTCTTTACCACACGGGCGGCCGATCCGGTTGCCCCTACCGCGTGGCATTGTGCGGGTTTTAGGCACAGCCTCAAACAGCGACTTCTTCAAATAGCGACGGGAAGTGCCGCAGCGGATCGCCGGGATCTCGCAGGAGGATGCGTTGACGCGGCGTCAGTTCGACGTCGGTCGGCGCCTCGACTCGTCTTGAAGTCCATGCCAAATGCGATATGCAGTATTTGTATAGGAGCGTCCGCCGTTCATGGTTGGCATGCCATTTGGCAGTGCCATGGGTCAGCGATTCGCTGAACAAGATGACCGAGCCGGCGGGCGTGTGTGGCAAAACGACATGCGGTGAATCTTCATGATCTTCTGCAATGTGCCGCGGCAAGCGGTAGTTGCTCTTATGGCTGCCGGGAATGCAGCAGAAGCCGCCCTGTTCGGGTCCTGAATCGGAAAGCGCCCAGGACACGACGATGAAACCTTCGTAGATTTGATTGCTGCGGAAGGCGTAATATTCGCCAGGATGCACACCTGATGTCGGCGCCGTTGCCCCATAATCGGCATGCAGGCCGCCGTAGCTCATGCCTTTGTGCATATACATGCCGTAGAGGCGATCCAAGCGAAAGCAGTCGCCCAAGCGGAAACGCAGGACGGGCATAATGGCGGGATGATCGAGCAGATCGCAGAAGGGCTTGCCCCAATTTAGAAAGCCGGAGCCGACCGGTCGGTCTCGATCGCCTCGGTCCTTGCTCTCCGGAGCGTCTTCTGCCTTCAGCAGCGATGCGCCCAGCGTAGGCGCGCTGCCGAAGCGCGGCGATTCAGCGGGCGGCGGCAGGTTTTGCTCATCGATCAGCCTGTTCAGTGTCGCCACTTCGTCCGGACTCAAGGCGTTTTCAATAACCAGGTAACCGTTCAAATCAAAGAGATATTGCTGCATTTCCAGATTGTTCATGCGACGATTCTCCATTACTTGTCCGTTGGTTCATACACCGGCGGGCGACCCAATGGCTCGCCCCTACACCATGCCTTCGCGGCGCCATCGCGTGTCATAGCGCGTCAGTCAGTAGGCGGGACGGCGGCCAGGACGGGCAGACCGACCAGCGACTCGACATCCTCGCGGCGGCGCACGATGGCGCTTTCCAGGTATTCCAGCACGAAGACGATGATGCCGCCGACGAAGAGGCCGGCGATGAAGCCGACCAGCGTGTTGATTCGCAAGTTGGGGCGGGCGAGCACGGTCACCGGATTGTCTTGCAGGCGGGCGTCGATGCGATCTTCCTGGCGCGCTTGCTGGTTTTCGTCGTTGCGATAGAGCACGAGCAACTGCGCCCATTCAGCGGCGATGCGGGCGGCTTGACCGGGGTCTTTGTGCTCGGCGTCGATCTGGATGACCAGGCTATCGAGGTTGGGCGCAAAGCGGACATCGGCGCGCAGCTGTTCGGGCAGCATATCGAGCTGCAGGCGGTCGATGACCTCGGCGGCGCGCAGGGAGCTATCGAGGTAGGAGACGTGGCTGTTGAGCAACTGCTTGGCGGCCTGGGTCAAGCCGAAGTCGGTGCGGCTGGGTTCGATGCGCACCTTTTGGGTGGCGCGGTAGACGGGGTCGAGGGTTCGGCTGAAGAAGAAGGCGGCGCCGGCGGCGATGATGGCGAGCAGGAGCATGATCCAGCCGCGGCGGATGAGGATGTTGGTGTAGTCGATGAGGTTCATGATGTCATTTTAGCATAGGGCTAACGGGAAATTACCATCGAGGGCAGCGAGTTGAGTTAGCGCAGCGAGTGGTTATGGCGTGTTGTACACGGGATTGGCGCGATTGGCGGACAAAGTCGCTTCGCTTGCGGCGCACAATATCTCCATACGACCCCATTGGATAGTCTTAAAATGCCCCTAAAAACCGGTAATTTGCTGCGTTTTGATGGTCTCGAATGTCGCTATGGCTTGGTTTTACTGGGTTTTGGCTGATTCGGTTACGGCTTGATCGCATACCCCTCCCCCCACGCTGTGTGACGAGATTGTTTCGTCGTGGTGTGGGACAGGATAACATGAAACAGGTGTGGAGGGGCGAGTGTATGGTCGCGTTTTTTTCACGACAGAGGCACAGAGAGCACAGAGGGCTGAAACCGCCGAGGGCAGCGAGTTGAGTGAGTTCGCTTAGGATTCAAAGCGAACGAATTGCAGCGATACGTTGAGTTCATCGTCGCTACAGAGATTTAAGCAGTCGTCCAGCCAAGATAATCTGGCGTTTTAGTACCGCATCCGCCAAGTCAAGCTCGCCGTTTATTCGCTCTAGCGTGCGAACCGCTTTCGCACTCACGTCTTCAAGTTCTGTAAGCCCGAAGGCGAAACCTTTTATCACCATTGAGAGGTTGGAAATTACCTCCAAAGTTTCAGGAATCTTGTGTCGAGAATCGGACATAACATTGGTCAAATCACGAATCTCGGAAGGATCTGTGTCTTCCTCGCGTCCTCTGTAAATGAGATAAAAGCCCAATGACTGATCCACTTCCATCCATGACACATTTACAATATTGAGAATTCGGTTCATAGTTTCCGAGAAGCCCAAGAGAGTAGACTTAAACTCATCGACGACTTCGTCCTTCGCTGGCTCGTTGCTATTTTCTAAAGGAGATGAAAGCAACACGTCAATGGTCTCGATCGCATGATGTCGCACGCTTTCACGAAATTGATCTATAGATTCTATGCAATACTCAATCTGGTTGTTTGCATGTTCGACTGCATTTTCGGCAGCAACCAGCAGACTAGCAGCATCAGGCATTTGGAGATCTGTTGACGACATCTTGAGCTCCTCTTAATTTCTGGCTGGTGGCTGAGTGTCGATTTCTCTACCCGTCCTAGCCAAAAAATCGTGAACTATATTGGAAAAGATGTACTTGCCCTTCTCCGCCCGCTGAATAACCTCAAGTATGCGTTCGGATAGTTTTGACTTCCCCTGTTCGTCAACTATGTAAGAAATAACATTCTGTGATTTTATGTCAAATGGGATCTTGAGATTCTGCGAGATTTGAATGGTACGCTTGTTAAGAGTATGTGCTATGCCGAGCTCATATGCAACATTTGCATTGTTTCTTGTGAGGTCAGCGATAACGTAGTCGGCGTCCCAAAGGTTTTGAACGATACGGTCATAAATGTTTTCGTGAAGTATCTCTTCGTCACTCGGATCGTCCGATCGACTCACGATATAGCCTTTCTGCGCCAACGGCTTTTTGATCAAGTTATGGTAGACCATATTCATTTCGTTGTCGAATTGCATAATTACGAAGACATTCATCGCTCACACGTTTGTTTTGCAGAATTAGGGAAAGCGGTTGACAATTGCGGTGGACAATGTCTCAAAGTGCCGCAATTGATCGATCAGATTGCTGAGCGACGCAGTTGCCTTGCATAGAGGAGAATCGATTTCTTCATTTTCTCCAACAGACTGCAAAAGGAATTTACGGAATCTATCGGTCATGTCACGGATGTTCTCCAATTCCTCAGTTGTTCCGATAAGATCGTCCTTCGAGTCTTTAAGGATCGTGATAGAGTTTTGAACTCTTTCAAGTTCTAGCGAGTCCTCAACATCGTTTAGTGAAGGATATCGTTCGAAGCCCGCGTCCAAGTTTGTGCAACTCTCTTGCAGTTCCGTTGCAAGCTCATTAATTTGCGGCGATCTCTTCTTCAATTCTGTGGCAAACTGCTCCGCGATACGAAGCTGTTTATTGCGCAAATTCGATTCAATCGGATTCTGATTAAGCAGTGCGCTTTTTCGTCCGAATATTTTGGCCGTTTCGTCCATCAACTGTAGTTGCTGAATCACGCCAATTATGACTTTGGCAATCTTATTCAGCGAGTTTTCAACAAGCGTGATTTTATCTGGCATGTAAGAAAATCCTCACGCGAACATGATCAAGTATACGCTAAAGTCTACCGTCTATCTAGCCGAGGAACCTTCACGCCTCCATGTCCACGACGATCTTGACCGCGCCTTCGTCCTGGATGCGGTGCGGCACGTGTTGCATTCTGCCGTCTCAGTAGCCGTTAAGCAGGCACCGTGTTGGCGTGAATGAATTCTCATTGTGAAAAGCGTGTCTTACTTAGGTTGGCGGGCGACCCAATGGGTCGCCCCTACATTTTCGCGTTTATGATCTGCGAATTGTTTGCAATGGCATTTGACGCAAGGGTCGTATTTTCTCGGTGACCTCGGTGGTAAATATCTTTGTGTTCTTCGTGTCTTTGTGGTGAATAATTCTCTGTGTCTCTGTGTCTCTGTGCCTCTGTGGTTAAAGCAAGATATCAAGTCTCCATGTCCACTACAATCTTGACCGCGCCTTCGTCCTGGATGCGGTGCAGCTCGTAAGCCTCAATGACATCGGCGAAGGCAAAGGTATGCGTAATCATGTGGCCGACATCGACAGCGCCCGTATTGATATAGTCCAGCGCCTGACGCGTGCTGGCGTGATTGGGATCGTTGATGGTGCCGACATTTGAGCGGGCGGTGAGCGACTTCCAGAAGAATTCAAAGATGGGGAAGTTCATCGTCTCGAAGCGGGGGACGCCGAAATAGAGGATGAAGCCCTCTTCTGTTACGATCTCGACGGCGAGGCGGATGGATTCGTCTTCGCCGGCCGCTTCGATCACGACATCGGGCAGTTTGCCGCCGTTGATCTCGCGCAGGGCGGCGGCAGGCGAGCCTTCCGCGTTGTGAATCGTGTGCGTGGCGCCGAAGCGTTTGCTGTAGTTGAGACGGTAGGCTTTGAGATCGAGGGCGATGATCTTGGCCGCGCCGCGCTCTTTGAGGGCGAAATTGAACCAGAGGCCGGCTGAGCCTTGTCCGATGACGGCGACGGTCTTGCCGCGCAGGTCGGGCAGGGTCTTGCTGGCGTAAAGCACGGTGCCAAATTGCTGCGCCTGCACCGAGTATTCGAGTGGCGTGTTGGGATCGAGCGGCAGCAGGCGGTCGACGGGCGCGAGGTAGTATTCGCACATGGCGCGGTGGTCGGGCGCGAGGCAGAGGACGAGATCGCCAACGCTGGAGCCGTTGTGCGCCGGGTCGATCGCTTCGATGACACCGACCATTTCGTGGCCGGTCTCGCCGATGGCTGTGGGATAATGGTGCTCAGGCAAGTAATGCAGATGACGCACATCGCTGCCGCAGAGGGACAGGCGCAGCGACTTGACAATGGCGGTGCCCGGCTGCAAGGACGGTAGCGGCGCGTCTACAAATACGGGTTGGCCGCGGGCGATAATTTGAACGGCTTTCATCAGGCGGATTCTCCAACTGGGGACGGCACAATCGCGCTGAGTATATCAGTTTCGGCGGCTTTGGTCATGCTGCCTTTGGCGGATGGTCTGCGTTAGAATGGGCGTATGAAATCATTTGTCGCTTGTCTGTTGTGGCTCTTTCTCGTCATTGGGCTGGCGGCTTGTTCGCGCGCGCCGCAGAATACGCCCACGACTGTGCTGCGCTTGACGGCCGAGCAGCCGCCGGCAACCGCATCGCCGCTGCCGACCGCTGCGGCCTGGCCGACGCTGACGCCGCATATTTTTTGTGCGGGTGTGCTGGAGTCAATTCTGGTTGTGGGTGAGCGGGGACGGGTGACACTGACGGATGATGGCAAGTGGCTGAATCTGCGCACGGGACCGGGCACGGATTTCAATGTGATGGCGCAGATGGCGCCGCTGCATGACTTTCTGGTGCTGGATGGCGTGCGTTGCGCTGGACCCTACGCCTGGTATCAGGTGGATTACCGGGGATTCGTGGGCTGGATCGCCGAGGGGTTTGAGGGACAGTACTTCGCCGAGCCCTGGCTGTCGGGGTAGCTGGCAAGTTTTTATTTACTTCTTACAGAGCTGTGATAAAACTGTGACGTTAACTTGACGAAGTCGCGCCGCGTCGCTGGTTTGGCGACGACGCTGCAATATGAAAAGGAAGACGATGAGCGAACAACGTACATTTCAGGCGGAAACCCAGCAGCTGCTGAACATCTTGATCCACTCGCTGTATACGGAGAAGGAGATCTTCCTGCGCGAGTTGATCTCGAACGCGTCCGATGCTTTGAACAGGCTCCAATTTGAGATGTTGACGAATGATGATGTGGCGGATCCGCAGGCCGACCTGGAGATCCACATCGAGTTCGACGAAGAGGCGAAGACGCTGACGGTCAGCGACACCGGCATCGGCATGAATCGTGATGAGATCATCGCTGGTTTGGGCACGATCGCCAAGTCGGGCGCTAAAGCCTTCATCGAGGCAATGCAGGAAAAGCCGGAGAGCGCCTCGGATATCATCGGGCAATTCGGCGTCGGCTTTTATTCCGCCTTCATGGTGGCGAAGCAGGTGGATGTGATTTCGCGCTCGTACCGGCCGGCTGACGAGGCGGTCAAGTGGGCGGCGACCGGCGGCACGAACTACGCGCTGGAGAACGTGGAGAAGGATGTCCGCGGCACCGAAGTCGTCATCCACTTGAAGGACGACGAGGAAGAATTCACGCGGAGCTTCCGCATCAAGGATATCATTCGGCGGCATTCGGATTATGTGGCATTTCCCATCTATGTGGGCGACGATGAAGAGCCGACGAACAAGCAGCAGGCTGTCTGGCGACGCAGCCCGTCCGAAGTCGAGGACGAGGAATACGACAGCTTCTACAAGATGCTGACGATGGATTTCGCCGGCGCCAGCCATCACATTCACATGCGCGCCGATGTGCCGATGCAGTTCTACGCGCTGCTCTTCCTGCCGGGCAGCGGGCAGCAGAACATGTTCAGTCAGCGCAAGGAGCCGGGTCTGAAGCTCTATGCGCGCAAGGTCTTGATCGAAGAATACAATCGTGAATTGCTGCCGGAGTACCTGAGCTTCGTGCAGGGCGTGGTGGATAGTGAAGATCTGCCGCTGAGCGTCACGCGCGAGAGTATCCAGGCGACGCGGGTGATGGCGGGCTTGAAGAAGACGATTACACGCCGCGTGCTGTCAGAGTTGAAGCGCATGGCGAAAAACGACCGTGACAAATACCTGGCAATTTTCCAGGAATTCGACAGCTATCTGAAGCAGGGGCTGGTGATTGACACTGAAGATCGCAGCGACCTGGAACCGCTGATGTTCTTCCAGACGACGCACGATGACGACCCGAACCAGTTCTATTCGCTGGACGAATATGTCGAGCGCATGTCGGAAAACCAGGACGATATCTACTACGTCGTGGCTGACGATTACGCCAGTGGTTCGCGCAGCCCGCATCTGGATGTTTTTCGACAGCGCGGGATTGAGGTGCTGTATTTCACGCATCCGGTGGATGCGATGCTGCCGATGGGCATGGCCGATTTCAAGGGGCAAAAGTTGGTAAGCGTCGATTCGGCCGAGTTGGATCTGGACGATGTCGGCGCAGTGAGTGAGGCAGTGGAAGAGACCACGGAGGCGCTGGAAGCCGACTCATTCGCGGCGCTGCGCGAGCGGGTCAAGGAGACCCTGGGTCAGCGGGTAAGCGACGTGATTGAGAGCAAGACGCTGGTTGGCAGCCCGGCGCGCCTGGTTAGCGAAGACAACAGCACCAATCGGTATATGTTCCGCATCAATCGTCTGATGGATAAAGACTATGAGCTGCCGGTCAAGGGGCTGGAATTAAATCCGCGCCATCCGCTGATGCACAATCTGGGCGAGCTCGTTAGCGGCGGCGGTGACAGCGGACTGATTGACGCGGTAGTCGAGCAGGTGTTTGAAACGGCGCTGCTGCAGGATGGCATTCATCCAGATCCCTCGAGCATGGCCGAGCGGCTGACGCTGCTGATGCAGGCGGCGACCGGGTCAGCGAGCGGGGACTTGCCTTTTGCCGAGGTGAAGACGGTGATTGCGGAGCCGATGGCCGCCGAGGCGGCAGATTTCGATGGCATAGAATTGGATCCGGTCGACCAGGACGCGGCGGACGCGTCTACCCCCCTCTAAATCTCCCCCCAAAGCATTAGGGGGAGACTTGCGCCGCGCTCGGTGTTCAATAACTGGTGCGTTGTCGCAATACTGACGGCGCGCAGAAGGAGGCGTTTACATGGCTGAGAACAAAACGCAGCGTAACGATGGCGATGTACTGGCCTATCTGGAGTCGGTGAGTAACAAGCGTCGGCGCGAGGACTCGCTGGTCGTGCTGGAGATGATGGGCGAGGTCACGGGCGAGCCGGCCGAGTTGTGGGGCACGAGCATTGTCGGCTTCGGCAGTTATCACTTTAAGTATGAGAGCGGGCGCGAAGGCGACTTCATGATCACCGGCTTCGCGCCGCGCAAGCAAGCGCTTACGCTGTATATCATGGGCGGCTTCGAGCGGCATGAAGAGCTGCTGGGGAAGCTGGGCAAGCACAAGACGGGCAGTTCCTGCCTCTACATCAACAAGCTGGCGGATGTTGACCTGGATGTGCTGCGTGAGATCGTCGCGGAGTCGGTGGCGCATATGCGGCGGGAGCATCCGAGCGAGTGATTCCTTAGCAAAAGACAACTGAATAGGGACGCCCGCATGGTACGAAAGCGCTCGCCTGACCTTGGGCCAGGAAATGCATGTCGACCATCTGCTGAGCGTTGAGACCGATAGCTTGGCGCGTGAGGTACTCATCACGCTAAAGCGGGATGGCCTGCCGCCCAAGAACCAATGGCGCGACTTTATGGAGCAGTACGCGCTCTCGGGCTGGGACGCAGCGTCGGATGCGGTGGCCTGGGCGACGCTCGCCACAATCGCGCAGTGGGAAGATCTGGCGTTGCAAGTGCAAATAAAAGGGAACCTGAAAGTTTATGAGAGCGAAGAAGCTGTTCTCCGTAGTGAGGCGAAGGATATTTTGCATTTACTGTCCGACGGTTTTTCATTTTGGGTAGTGGATCAGTCCCCCTCATATCCCTACGCCGTCAAGATTGACTTCAATGGGAAGGAATTCTGGATAGATCTTAGAGACGACGCTGTTGAGTTAGAGTTTAAGCGAGTTGACATCGCGCCTTATCCATCCAAACCACGCCGCGTACAAGTATCGGGGCAGGAATATGATAACACTTCTCTTGACTTCATGAGCGCACTGACAGAGGCACTAGAACCACAGCCCATTGGGGTAATGACGGTATCGGGCACATTAAGAATCTACACAAATGAAGGACTTACTCCGAATGTGGACATAGGCGTACCGGAATTTTCGGTCGGTGACTAGCCAATACAATTTAACGTGTATGAGAAGTCTGAACAGAATCCGCATGCCGTGTTAATTGATTATGCTGGCCGGAAGTACTGGATAGATACCAATGATCCGGACGCTGAGTTCGAGCTTGTTCTATTTGAGGATGCCGTCGCCATTGACAATCCAACTGACTATAAAAACAATCCATTGTTCCTGGTGAGGATACCGGAACGGAAGATGTCGAAATATCGCATAGAGTTTATGCAGATAGGATCCTAAGCCAATTGGGTTCGCTAACACGCGATTACAATACCAGGACGAATACTGAATTTGAGGTGCAGTCACCGGTAATTGGGCCTGACGTTAGAGTCGAATTGGTCAGTCGATTTGTCTTAAATCCTGAATCAAGATTAGGCAATTATGTTGTCATAAGTTTTCCGGCGTCTGTATACCTATCAGACCCTGAGCTCATGCACCAATTGAAGATGCAGAATTTGGCGTCACAGCGTTTGTGGAACCGAAGTCTGGCGGAGGACCATCTGACTGATAATGATCGTGCGCAAATGCAGCGTATGGCGCGCTTGACCGAACATAATCCTGAGCGCTGGGAAGAAGGTGGCAGGAAAATGATAGCGTACGCTCACCTATCTGAGATCGAACCCTATATCGTTCCCGGGTACATCATTGATGATGTAGATACATCACTTATTGGCACAACTGGCGCAACAGGAAAATACATAAAATACCATCATTTGGATTTGCTCGAACTGTACGTTGGTTCAAGTGAACCAGGTAGCGGTGCAGCCGAAAGCGCACTGGATTGGTTAAGGAAGAAGTAAGTAGATGAAAAGTCCCAATCTGTCGAGTATTTTTTCGATTTAGTTGAAGCAAGCCAGCTTTACCCAAACGGTAATTCTGACTTGTACATTGAAAATCTCGAAACTGCGAGGACTCACCCTGAACTTGACGTTCTAGGACTCGCTCAATACTTTTCCGCTGAAGGAGATCCGAATGACAGTATTTACTTTGAAGATGAATAATCGAGTGTACATCATTGCGATTCTAGTCTGTTCCCTCGCATGTCTGCCCTATTGGATACAGGCGCAAGATCGGGTCACTTGGGAAGCCGTCGAGATCTTAATGTCCAACGATGGTCAGCATTTGGCTGTCAAGTATGGTTCTTATGTGAAGAAAGAAGATAGAGACGAGTCGGGCTACGATAGCGGAGTATGGATATACGACCTTGACGATCTTTCGACTCCGCCGCGCTACCTCCGGGGAGCGAGCTTTTACGCCACCTTTATAGCTATTAGCCCTGACAGTCGATATATCTCACTCGCTGAATATCAACGATTAGAGATTTTCAATATAGAGGATAACTCTCTAATTCTCGACATGCAGCGAACAGCAACCGAAAAACCTTTAGACCTAAGTACGATTTCGTTCAGCCCTGACGGTAAGTCCATCATGTTCTTGAGCGACTGGTGGGCAACGTGGGAGCATGAACTGTCGATATGGGATATTGACGTGGGATCGCGGGTCCTGTCCATTCCCGCGGAACGAGCTGGGCAGTCCTGGCAACTCCCCAAGTTAAGTCCCGACTGGCGACAGTTTCTGGATTGGTGGCATCCCGACGGGATGCAAATTCACCCATTTGACGTTCAACAGGGGCTTGGCTCACCGCTTGGCGTCGTTTCGGTCGATGCTAGCGATGTACGAGGCATCGCTTTCAGCCCCGATAGTTCCCTGTTTGGGCTTGCGATACCGGATGGCGAGATAAAGGTTTATCGGACTGACACTTGGGAATTGTCGTACATACAAGTCCTTGGCGGCGAACATTCCTGTGGCGGAGCGGATGTAATCCTGGCTTTCGGACATTTTAATCCATGGTTGATTTACCAGTGTGATCAGTTACTCGTTTGGGATATCGAAACCGGCGCATTGCTCCTTCAAACCGAAGGAGGAGGGCCATTCAGATATATCACGCCAGACGATGGTGTTTTGGTAGCTGGACTACTTGGCCGAGTGTCAGCATATTCTGAGATCATTGTAAGGGATGCAAAAGACAAATTTGAGATGTCGGTCTATCCGGGAACCAATCCGCAAGTTCATCCCAATGGAGAACTAATGGCGACTTCCGGTCCAGATGGCAGGGTGTGGATATGGAACATCAAGTCGCAAGAACTGCTTGAGGTTTTGCCAGTACCAAGGCATTAGTTTACCAAATCGTATATCTAAGATAAGGAGCAAAAGCAATGACAACGAGATGGACGATAGGTATCGACTGGGATCGAGACGGCAGCTACACGGACGAGACGGCTCGCGTCTTGTCCGCCAAGTGGATGCTCGGTTTCCAGCAAGCGTATATGGATGTGGGCAATGACGCGAAATTGTCCCTCCTCATGCGCAACGAAGACAAGCGGTTTACGCCGGAGAACAGCGTCGGCCCGCTGAGCGGCAAGCTGGCGCCGCTGCGTCCGGTGAAGGTCGAATCGCACGACGGGACGACCACCCGCCGCCACTTCTCCGGCTGGGTGCAATCGATCCATCCGGCGGCTAATCAGAATGGCGAACGCACCGCGACCATCCGCGTTGCCGGCGCGATGCAATTCCTGAAGGCGACGGAGACCAAGATCGAGCTGCAGGAGAATCAGCGCAGCGACCAGATCATCGACGCGCTCATCCAGGAAGTCATCTTCCCGCCGGCGCTGGCGGACGCCTTGATCCCGATTCCATTCAAGTGGGTACACATGTTGTTGCGGGCCAGCCCATAGGGGCTGTAGGTGATGATCCGCATCATGACAACGATCACTTGCATTTTGAGGTCAAAACCCACGGTCAGACAGGAGTACTACTCGACGCAAATGACGAGTATGTAGCGAAGAGCATAGACCATAGACCCCAGTATTTTCTCAATCCTTTGTACCTGTACACTGAAGAGTCGAGAAACCGCATTATAGCTGAATACAAGCTGGATCCGCTTGCCGACCAGATATTGGCAATCAGAAAAAGGGAGGCATTTTCTCATGGTTACATGGATCGTTACGTATCGTACTATTGGCAGCAAAGCACATACAAATCGAGTCCCGGTGGAGACAATTAGGTATGAAGCGAACAATAATTGCCGTATTCAGTATCTTGATCTTGCTAGTCACGGTTACTGCACAAACCGTATCCTGCTATGTCGAGCTTGAGACATGCCCCGATAACTTCCCACCGGACGCTGATGCCTTTGTGGGAGGACGCACAGGGTTCTTCTATGAAGTGGATATCTTCGAGCGAGATGCTGATTGGTATTTCTACGACGATTCAAGCAGAACGTGGTCTACTCTAGACGATTCCATAATACTGCCCTTCGCTTACGGCGCGTTTGATGAAACGTTTGATCAATTAGGATGGGAAGCATATTTAGAAGATGCTGATACTGCAATTAAAGTCAGGCCAGATGGGAATACCATTGATGTTATGGATGAGTATGAATTGCATCTCATTGATCTTTCGTACACTTTCGTCCTTTCCGTCCCCTATCGCGAATATGGGACATCCTGCACAGCGCCGGATGGCAAGCGCTTAGATTGGTTTGAAGAGGAAGGCGCTTGGCGCGAATTGAGTCAAGAAGGTGGCACTAGGATTGTACGCTGCAAATATGGATTCAGTTTTTCGCATGAATTCGCGCGACTGCGCAGTATAGATGATCCGGAATTGATCAAGTCTGGTGTGCTAAAAGTCTTGGATTCAAGTAGCCCGTTTTACGAAGATAAAAAGCGCTTTAGCATTGAACATCTACTGAATCCGCCAGAAATCTGGTTTTACCATTCAACCGATTATGGTCCTCGATTTCACATTTATCTCAAATTAGATGGTACGTATGAGGACGATCTGGAAACCAGCACGATAGGATTACGGAAATTTGGGTTTATGGATATGCATGACCGACTTGTTCGATGGGACATCGCAGCACAAGAAATGAGCCGCGACTATGGCGGGATAGAACGCAAAAGACATGCGAGAAGCGCCGTGGTCGATTTATTAGAACGCGTCTTAATGGTGACACCTGCAAAGTGGCTGCTTTGGGTGGTGACTGGTGACGACAACATTCTGATACGCAATTTGTCCAACACATATAGGGAGGAAAAGAAATGACAACAAGATGGACCATCGGCATCGACTGGGATCGAGACGGCAGCTACACGGACGAGACGGCTCGCGTCGATTCCGCCTAGTGGATGCTCGGTTTCCAGCAAGCGTATATGGATGTGGGCGATGACGCGCAGCTTCGCCTCCTCATGCGCAACGAGGACAAGCGGTTCACGCAGGATGACGCCAGCTGGTTTCCGATACTGATTGATGCTGCATACGGGAGGTGACGGATGCGTGAGCTGACAATGCTGGCATTGATACTGATAATTGCTGCCAACACTTTGTCCGCACAAGATAGACAGTGCAAGCGTTGGCCCGATAGGCTTCAGGTCATTGCTGCGGACAACGTTCAGCAGATCTGCTCACAGGGCGCTAATCCAGGACGTATTATTGAAGCCAGATGGCACAAATCTGAACCGATTCTGGTTCTACTGTATCGTGCCTCTGTCGATGCGGATCAGCCATCAATGCCCGGATTCCATGTTTGGGATGTGGAGAACAATGTCGGCAGATTTGGCACGGGAGACTGGGCGTTTACACAGTTGGAACTTACACCTGAATTGATCGCCATTGGGACGGATCGAGGAACTGTCATGTTTTGGGATCTCACACAGGAGACGTATCTGTATGAGGTGCCAGTAAATGAGGGGGAAGTCACGGAATTATTGCTGCATCCGAGTGAAGAATTGCTTGTCGTGGCTATTGATGACGCAAAGTTGGTTCGATTCGATCTCGAATCACTGACCACCGCTGAGATTCCCTTTCAGAATGGCAACGAGCTACCATTGCACGCCCTTGCGTTTTCAAGCGACGGTCGATTGTTCGCGGCTGCTGGAAATGGGTATGTCGGTATCTGGGATACAGATGACTGGGTAGCGTGGGAGCCGATAGCCTCATTTAGCGCATCGGCAGTAACGCTTCACTTTGCAAAAGATGATTCACAGTTGATCCTGCTGGCGGATATGTCGGTCAGCCGCTGGTCGCTAGTTGACGATGGTCTGGAATTGGTTCGAATGCTGGAACCGCATTTGGGTGCGACTCAATGCGCCTTCTTGGGCGGTGGTATAAGCCCGGATACTACGTTGCTGATGACAACAGATGAATGCGGTCAATTGCGGGCCTGGGATTTGCGGTCGGATCACGAGATTCATGTCCCACAGCTGTGGTACATAGGCGAGGATCATGTCGGTGTACCGACGAGCTTTAGCGCGGACGGACGATATCTTGTCGATAGATCCGAACCGTACGGTTTTACTTGGCTCATAGTTCCTGGCGACGAGAATTCACATTAGGCAACCAAAATAAGGAGGACAACAGATGGCGACAAAATGGAAAGTCGAAGTAGATTGGAACCGGAACGGCATATATTCCGAGGTCACCGAGCACGTGACCGAGCTGCAGTGGTTTCTCGGTTTCCGCGCGCCCTATATGGGCACGGCATCGGAGGCGTACCTGCACTTGACCCTGAACAATGCGGACAAGCGCTTCTCGCCGGAGAATAGCAGCGGCCCGCTATCCGGGAACCTGGCGCCGCTGCGTCCGGTGAAGATCGAATCGCACGACGGCACGACCACGCGCCGCCACTTCTCAGGCTAGGTGCAATCAATCCACCCGACGGCCAATCAGAATGGCGAACGCACGGCGACCATCCGCGTTGCCGGCGCGATGCAATTCCTGAAGGCGACGGAGACCAAGATCGGGTTGCAGGAGAACCAGCGCAGCGACCAGATCATCGACGCGCTGATTCAAGAGGTCATCTTCCCGCCGGCGCTAAGCGACTCCTGGGTGCTGGGCGACCCCGGATCTCTGCAAGGTGGGTGAATCGACCAAGCTGGCCAATCTGGAAGCCTTCCGCGACTACTCGAGTGATCTAAGGGTGGGTAGCGATGATTAAACAAGAAAAAAGGAATTCTTGTCCAATGTGGAACCGTTATCGCAGACTGGTACTTCCACCTTGTAGCCTATTTCTCATGGCGTGCCTTCTGTTTTCGTTAGCTGTGTTTGCCATCAATTCACCTGAAGTTCATTTGTTAGTAGAGGGATTCGTCAAAACATTGATTCCGCCACCAGACAAAGAATCCGATATGCTCGCATTCGCTTGCGAGCATCCTTGGGGGAACTCAAATCTCTACACTGTCCATCCTGATGGGAGCCGGTTGCGGCTCATTAGAGAGAGTCATTCACAGCACTATGAGGCGCTTAGCTGGTCGCCAGATGGCGTTTGGGTTGTTTTGGAGATGCGATACGAGGGGTACCGGAATCCTGAGGGGTTTTGGTATTACGGCGTTTATTCCGACATATTTAGAGTTCGTTTCGATGGTGCTGTTTCACGACGCTTTACACCCGATCGAAAGGCTAATTGGAGTCCTCAATGGTCGCATGACGGCGCATCGCTATACTTTCACGCTGCATCGCGCAGGCCCCTTCTACCGAGCGGACTTTATCGTTTAGCAGTGGACACTGGTAAACTTCAACTGATAACTCAACTTGATTATGATTCATACATCATTTCTCCCAATGGCCTTCTGATTTCAGTCCTTCCCAATACCACCGGGGATTCCTCACATGACTATAGTCTACATCGAGATCAATCGGATTTGCGGTTGTTGATCTCCCCCAAAATTAGGCGCGTCCATGGTCTATTCTACGAATGGGCGCCAAATGGTGAACGCTTTCTGTATCACGAATACGCTGGGAGACTACACACATTTGATGTGGTAACCCTTGCAAGGGAGCTTTCGCTGAATATGAGGGTTAAATCGGCACGCTGGGCGCCAAATGGCAGGTGGATCGCAATTATCAACGTAGATGATGTGCGTTGGGAAAATGCTGAATTGACGAGTATGGGCGATGTTGAAAGTACCGGCTACCGATCCTTAGAAGGCAACCTCTATGTACTAGATACCGACACCGGTCAGGTTGAAGAGGTCATCAGTGACATCTATACTCCACCAGTTTCATGGTCGCCCGACAGCCAGTGGATCGCGTTCTCCTCAAATCAACTCGATGGTCAACTGTTCAAGATAAGACGGGATGGGACCGGAGTGCAGCAGTTGACAGACTTAGACTGTCGTGTGTCCGAAATAAGCTGGTCGCCCAAATAGCCAGAGGAGGGAACGTCTGATTCATCAGCAACCATAGATGTTAATCATTCCGAATATCGAATCACAGAGGAGGAAAAGCAATGACAACAAGATGGACGATAGGCATCGACTGGGATCGAGACGGCAGCTACACGGACGAGACGGCTCGCGTCGATTCCGCCAAGTGGATGCTCGGTTTCCAGCAAGCGTATATGGATGTGGGCAATGACGCGAAATTGTCCCTCCGCATGCGCAACGAGGACAAGCGCTTCACGCCGGAGAACAGCGCGGGCAGCCTGTATGGCAAGCTGGCGCCTTTGCGCCCGGTGAAGGTCGAATCGCACGACTGGACGACCACGCGTCGCCACTTCTCCGGTTGCGGGGCGATGGCGCGCTAGAGGAGCTTTGGCAGAAAACTCTTACTCAATAAGGTGGGAGGATAACGTGGTGATAGGCCAAAAGCCAGCATCGATCGTTTTCAGAAGGCTGCCTATCGCAATAATCGCAGTGATATGTGCACTGGTTCTCATTATGTTTTTGAAGGGACGAGAATCTAGGAGCAGGCTTGACTGTTTTCCGTCCAAGGATTTGGATGTGTCTCATGCGGTCGATATGGCTCAAGAGACGATCAATTTGGAGAGTTTAGAACAACTCACGCTTCTCGCTTCGTCAAACAAACCATGGTCAAGTGGTTTTAGTGTTGCCGACCCGACTAAACTAGGTGCCATCCTCTCACCTGACGATCAAATACTAGTTATTTCAGGCATAGCGTCCTACTGGGATTCACGGAGATCGGGATCGTATTGGTATAGTTCCATCGCGATATGGGAAGTCAATAAGAAGGAAGATCCACTATGCTATCTCATACCTCGTCAGGGCCCGCGGCATGTAATGGCAAGAGGCATCAGCGCAGATAATCGCTACGTCCTGTTTGATCAACATGGACTTGATAACTCCTTAGGCGACTGCAAAGGCATTACTTGCCGGTTTGTTTTCGACCGAGTCACAAATCAAGAATTGAAGTATACAACCGACTTCAAACATCTCTTCGAAACAGATCAGCACCAACGTCGCCTTCTTCCAGTGAACGCGGACGGGAAACGCAAAGTATGTGCGCACGGGTTTGCAAAAGATAAGCTATCAAGACATTTTTCTGATCACTTAAATAACCGTGAGTGCATAACAGCCATGCTATTCAGTTCTGACCGCAGGCTCGTTTTCGTATTGATCGAGACAAGAATAGAAAGTGCGACATACGGCAGGATCGAAATCTGGGGAATAGTTAACAAAATAATAGAAGGAGAAGGAAAATGACAACAAGATGGACGATAGGCATCGACTGGGATCGAGATGGCAGCTACACGGACGAGACGGCGCGCGTCGATTCCGCCAAGTGGATGCTCGGTTTCCAGCAAGCGTATATGGATGTGGGCAATGACGCGCAGCTTCGCCTCCTCATGCGCAATGAGGACAAGCGGTTCTCGCAGGATAACAGCGCTGGTCCGCTGAGCGGGAAGCTGGCGCCGCTGCGTCCGGTGAAGATCGAATCGCACGACGGCACGACCACGCGCCGCCACTTCTCAGGCTAGGTGCAATCAATCCACCCGACGGCCAATCAGAATGGCGAACGCACGGCGACCATCCGCGTTGCCGGCGCGATGCAATTCCTGAAGGCGACGGAGACCAAGATCGAATGGAATATGCCTTGTGGATACAGCAATTGATTTGGTCTTAGACAGGAGGTGGAAAATGCTCAAGAAAGCGATCCTAGTTCTGACGAGTCTGCTTTTCCTTAACATTGCGTATACAAACGATTCAACACATGAGGCAGAAATGGAGTGTCCTTCGCCCACGATTAGGTATTGGACTTGTCATGCGACTGTGCCCATTTCAATAGACAATGTCCATCAGATTCAACATACGGGTTTTGATGCTCCACCCGTACTTGAAACGAGGTGGCATAAGAGTGAGCCTCTATTGATTACGAAGATTGGAGCCTCAAGATTTGATATGAGGCTAAAGACCCTTGAAGTTATGCAAGTAGACAATCCCGATGGCGCCGGGGCTTGGACTAGAAGAAGGCTTGTCGGTAGTGTGCCCGCTACTCAATTGGAAGTCGTAGGGGATTTAGTCATCCTTGGTACATATAGTGGTACTCTCCTGTTTTTCGATCTGAATGAAGAGGAGCCGCCCTATGCAATTCCCGTGAGCTACGGAGAAGTCACAGAGATTCTGCTTCATCCTGCCGGTGAGTGGCTGTTGGTGGTCATTGATGCGGCGAAGCTGTTTCAATTTGATTTGGAGACACAGGCCGCGACTCAAATTCATTTGCACGCTAGTGAAGATGTCGCGCTGAATACCCTTGCGTTTTCAAGCGCTGGTCATTTGTTAGCAGCTGCCGGGAATAGCACTATCGGGATTTGGGATACAAACTCCTGGGAAGCTTGGCAGTCACAATCCATATCTGCCGAGTCGATAGCCGATTTGCTGTTTATAAACGATGATTCTTACCTTATCGTTTTGGCAGCCGCTTCTATTAGCCGATGGGCGGTTGCAGACAAGAGCTTAAACTTCATCGGGGAATTGATTTCCCACCCGAACAAGCGTCCTTGCCAATTCAATGATGGTGACATAAGCCCCTACGGCAGTCTGTTAATGACAACAGATGATTGCCGTCAGTACCGAGCTTGGGATTTGAATGTGGATGCAGAAATCTTCATCCCGCAATTAGATTTCGCAGACGATTATATTGCTGGCATATCAGTTAAATTTAGCCCCGACGGTCGGTATCTGGCGGCGGCAGAGGGTGGCTGGACTTTGTTCTTTATTTACCAACCTGAGTGATTTGAATTGGTAATCAAAGCATAGGAGAGAAAAATGGCAACAAAATGGAAAGTCGAAGTAGGTTGGAACCGGGATGGCACATATTCCGATTTAGAAGGAGAGCAGAAGTGTCATTTAGCGATGCGATTTATATCAAGTCAACACATGAGGGACCGGAGATAATGGCAAACTTTTGCCATCATGCCTTTGACGACTTCGTTTTGAAGGTAGTTGGAACCATCGGTAACAGACGAACAACAGTCAATAAGAGCCGATTCTCAATAGTTGCGAAACCGTCTAACTCACCAGGATTCATTAAGCGCATGAGGATGGATGAGTATGGTTTCGTTCCAAACCTCTTGATGCCGGTCTTCTATAGTAGGAGCGAAGCGGTCTGGATCAAGGTCAATGGAGAATGGGATATTCCGCCGCTGCGAGATGTCATTCTCCAAGGTGTGATCGGTCTGATTACGACAAGCGATGACAGCATAGTGCTGTTTCTCGACAATCCAGAAAGGGAAGTCCTGATTCGCCACGCCGGTGAGCTGTCGCTTTTGGAGGATCCTTTCTGGACCGAGGATAGACTGCTCCTGTTCGAAAACATCCCTTACACATTAAAGAGCCGATAAATAGAAAGAAGGAGAACACAAATAAAAAGGCTGAAACCATGCTTGGCCGCAATCTGCGCGCTATGGGTGTGCATTTTCGCATCCGCGCAGGACCGAGGATTTGCATCGGCGATCGAGTGGAGTCCGGGCGGCGAGATGATAGCGATTGCCAGCAGCACAGGTGTTTGGTTCTTTGATACTGAATTCAATGAATTGGGCTACGTTCAAGTCAAGCAAGGCGCCTATGGCTATTCGCCGAGATCAGTAGACTGGAATGCGGGTGGTTATCTCGTTGCAATTGGATATCCAAAGATATCCGACAGCGAAGCGCCTATTCTGAAGACTATAAGCCTTGGCGCGATGAAAATTACTTCAGTCTCAAAGAGAGCTTCTTTCCACATTCAAGTGATTTGATTGCAGAGGCGCAGGATCGGAAGTTCTCACCCGACGGCAGCAAGTATGTATACAGCAGCGAGGGATGCCTCATTTATGTATTGGACGTGCGCGATGGTAGGTTACTAGCGACAATTAGAGGAGGAATCCATTTTGTACAGGAGCCATACGCACATTTTGTAGATTCATTGGCTTGGCACCCTGACGGCAGCCGGTTAGCGGCAGTTGGACAATTCGGCGGAATACGCATTTGGGACGCTGTGACTTATGAACTGCTGCAACGATTTGATGGCTTTGAAGCGGGCTATGGAAAACTCGCTGCACTTCTTAAGTTTTATGACGAGGAAACCTTGAACAAGATTGAAGCATTCAGAAAAGAGTGCGTAGAGGAATTGAATTCGGAGCTTCCCAAGAAGTAGAGTGCATATAGTGGAAGACGCGAGGTGTCATGGAATCGCGCTTAGATGACGGAAAGGAGGTGACAAATCATTAAGAAATCGATAGGCATTCTGACGCTTGTGCTTATGGCCAACCTTGGCTTCGCTCAAGAATTATGTATTGATCACTGCATACCAGAAGAGGCGTTTTCTGCTAAAAACATCCACCGGATTCACGGACTTGGAGCGGAGCCTCCGGGGGGCATTTTAGAAGTCCGCTGGCATAAGACAGAACCGCTCGTATTCATCTTGACCAACTGGCGTCCTGGCTTAAACCGTGGGATTCCCGGTTCTGATCTTGAGGTTTGGGAATTCGGGGAAATGAAAGACTACAGCAGATACTACCTAGTCAACGGCCCCTTTACACAGCTGGAAGTTATATCGGACGCGATAATAATTGGGACAGATGGTGGCAGACTTCTGTTTTGGGACATAAAGCAAGGAGAGTTTATCTATGATTTACACCTGAGCTATGGAGAAGTCAGCGAATTATTGTTGCATCCAAGCGACGAGTGGCTCTTTGCAGTCATTGATGACTCGAGGCTATTTCAGTTTGACTTAGAGTCGCAATCCGCCGCTGAAATCCACTTACAGGGCACCGAGGAACTGAAAATACATGCCCTGGCATTTTCGAGCGACGGTCAATTGCTAGCGATCGGCGGAAACGAGACGTTCAGGATATGGGATTGGAGTTCCTGGGTGCAATGGGAGCCTCAACGATTTTCCGCTGATTCAGTCAACGATCTGTTATTTACGAAAGACAGCACTCACCTAATTGTAGTGGCAGATACATTCGTGAGCCGCTGGTCACTTGCGAACAATCATTTGAACTTCGTACGCGAGTTCAGACGCCATCCTTCCAAACGTATCTGTCTGTTCGTAGATGGCGACATAAGCCCGGACGGAACTCTGTTGATGACAACAGACAGTTGCAGCCAACTCCGTGCTTGGGATTTGACTACGGATGCCGAAATATTCATTCCGGGATTGGATCGGTCAGATGACCGCAATCCGGGGACAGCTGTGGTATTCAGCCCAGATGGTCTTTTGCTTTCTGAAGTGAAATGGAGTTATTGGTCTTTTATGCTGATACCCTCACCTTCACCGAATGTGCGGTACATTTTGGGGGATGGGAGTCGCAGTTAATCGTTGGGAAGCTGTAGAAATTTCATTCTCACTTAAAGCTAGGGAGGATAAGAAATGGCAACAAATTGGAAAGTCGAAGCAGATTGGAACCGGGACGGCACATATTCCGAAGTCACCGAGTATGTGACTGAGCTGCAGTAGTTTAAGGATTGATTGATGACGTTAGAGACCAAATCTAAAGAGCTACAAAGAACGAACAGAACAGACACTGTAAGAATTGGAGGGTGTCTGGCATTTGCATGCGTGATTATCGGATTCCTGCTCTCGACTTTTCTCGTTGACCGAGGATATGTAATTTCAACTTTCCCTGAACGAGAACTGAGGTCAGTAATGGAGACGTACTACTTTGGAGATGGTCTAGCCGAACTCACGGGGAATATCAGTGTTTTGGAAAAGGTTGTGACGGAGTCTGCCTTGCAATTTCAGACAGATCACTGCAACGAAGGTTTCTGTAACGGTAGCGATCCACCGCATGCGATAGGGGAGTATTTTAGAATTGTCAACTTGACCGAGGAATATGCCGTTGTCGAGTTGGAGCAGCGTGCGATTATTACGGATCTAAACAGAAAACCGGGGACGTATCTTAGAATCTGTCATTCACTTATTCGCCACGATGGTGAATGGCGAGTGACCGGCACTTATCTCAATTGCGGTAGATATTTGCCAAACAAATACAAGTAAAAACCCTACATCGGTATTCGACCAACGATCGCAATCAAAGGGGGAGAATTAGCAGAGTCAGTGATACAGTTCAACGATACGACGAATCTATTTGGGAGGCTAGGCAATGACAACAAGATGGACCGTCGGCATCGACTGGGATCGGGACGGCGAGTTCAGCGGCGATGATATCTTCACCGAGCGCGCCGGTCGCGCGCACATGGCGCAGGTACCTGACCTGGTTAGCTTGTGTTGACACAGCGCTGCCATAGCCCGCGCCCTGAAACGGACAACCTTGCCCTGCGTATAGATAGATAGCGCATCGGAATCCGATTCTCGTCGGTGTATAATAGGGCTATCATTCTCATGCAGACTTACGGTTCTGGTGCGATGGACGGATTGAAATTACTCGGTCAAATCGGCAAGGGCATTGTCAAAACCGTTGAGTTGCTTGGCAAGGGCTTCGGTTTGACCGGACAAGCGATCAATGAAGGCTCAGTTGCAGTGAGGACGGCCATGCCAGTCACAGAATTGACTTCGGTGTTTAATACCACCGATGAGACGATCAAGTTCATCAATCAGGAGTCACCGCGGGATAGCAAGGAAATCTTGCCGCAGAGCGCCGTTTCGATGAAGACGCCGAAGACAGACGGCGCCTGGGTGCCCTGGTTTCATCCGCCGCGGTTTTCACCCTTCAGCCGGCGGCGCATGGAAATCGTCGTTGATGACGTCCCGGTGATCTATATGTGGCAGCGTGATGACCATGTCTATTGGTGCAATCGGCTGGATAGCCAGGGAAATCCCGCCAAATCTTATGAAGTGCCGGGCATCTCGCATGTCGGTGGCAAGCGCATGTTGGTGGTGCGCAATGATCCGGAGAATGGGTATAGCGCCTTCTTGAGCGAGAGCGTGGAGAACAAGTAGGCGTTTGCCCGCTCGCGAGGCGCCATTTTTTTCACCACAGAGGCACAGAGAACACTGAGAAAAACGTACCTTACTGCGCTGGAGATAGATTGTGATCACGACGATAGCCACCGTTAGCGTCTTTGTGGAAGACCAGGACCTCGCCAAAACCTTCTACACCGAGAAGCTCGGCTTCCAGCTGATCAACGACGCGGAGATGTTCCCCGGCTCCGGCATGCGCTGGATCACTGTCGCGCCGGAAGGCTGTCCCACGGAACTCACGCTTTTCCCCATGGGCGGGCAGTGGGAGCCCTACCGCGAGGCGATGGGCAAGCCGCAATGCTTCACCCTGCATTGCGACGACATCATGAAGACTTATCGCGAGCTCAAGGAGAAAGGCGTCGAGTTTTTGGCTGAGCCGCAGGTGCAGGATTGGGGCAGCTTCGCCATGCTGCTGGATTCGGAAGGCAACCAAATCGTTTTGGGGCAGCGGTCTTAGGGAGGCACTTCAACAATAACGAAGCATCAATGTCGAGGCGTCGGCGCAGGGAGCTGTCCGGCGTTTTTGTTTCCCGTATTGCGGATTGCCCGGTCGCCTCTATACTCATGACATGTCAACGCTAAGGAGCCGGACTATGATCAGCAGAGTGGGAACGGTATCAATATTTGTGGAGGATCAAGACCGGGCGAAGGCATTTTATACCGAGAAACTGGGTATGCAGCTTATATCAGATGACGAATTGTGGCCTGGCGCCGATTCACGTTGGCTGCAGGTGGCGCCGCCCGGCGCGGAGACGTTGATCACCCTCTACAAGTTTGACGAGCATTGGGAGCACTACCGCTCGACCTTCCAGCAGTCGCAATCGCTGACCTTGCAATGCGAGGACATCGACGAGACCTATCGTTTGTATAAGGAACGCGGCGTGGAATTCCTTGCCGAGCCGGATACGCAGTTTTGGGGTCGCTACACGCTGATGAAGGATTCCGAAGGCAATACACTAATTTTGGCACAGGTGTAATGGGAAGTGATTTGATGGCGCTGTCGCGGCGGGTGGGCGCGGCGCTAATCGAGCGAGGCAGTAGCGTGAGCGCCGCCGAGTCCTGCACGGGCGGGCTCATTCTCAGTACATTGACCGATTGCGCCGGCAGTTCCGCTTATGTCGAGGGCGGGCTGGTGACCTATTCCAATGAAGCCAAGATGCGCATGCTGAAAGTACGCGAGGAGACACTGATGCAGCATGGCGCGGTCAGCGAGGCGATCGCCGCTGAGATGGCGCTGGGAGCACGGGCATTGTTCGACACGGACTATGCGCTGAGCGTTACCGGCATCGCTGGTCCCGGCGGAGGCACGGCGGAGAAACCGGTCGGCTTGACGTTCATCGGTCTGGCCGGGCGGGGCGGTCTGCTGCGCGTGGAGCGGCATGTCTGGGACGGAGATCGCGTTGAGAACAAGGTAAGAAGCGTCGAGGCGGCGCTGCGGCTGTTGTTGGCCGCGGTGGACGGCTAGCTGCGCTGCGATTCGAAGCTGATACCTCGGTAAACCTGATCAAGCGGAAGCGTACAGTTGAGCGCTTCAAGCGGGATGACGTCTTCCAAATCCGCATAGACTTGCACTTGCCAACCGGACTCCGAGCGTGTGTTGCGTTCCACATACACGCGGTGCTGGTCAATGACGAGATATTCCTGGATGGCGGGTACGTCGAAATAAAAGTCTCGCTTTTCACCGCGGTCAAACTCGATGGAAGACGGCGATGTGACTTCAATCACGAGTACCGGATTGAGCAATACCATCTCGTTTTCTCGTTCGAACGTCTCTTCGCCGCAGACAGCGCTTAGGTCGGGATAAAGGTAGCGCGTTTCCCCGACTTTCACTTTCATTTGACTGCTTAGCAACGAACAGTTTGAATTGTCAAGTTGTCGTCCGATGGCGATCGTCACATTGGTCATAATACGATTGTGATTACGATTGGCGCCGGTCATCGAGCGAAGTTCGCCGTCAATGTATTCATGCTTGACCTCATTCGTTTCTTCCCACTCGAGGTATTCCGCGACAGTTAGCCGCAGTGGGGTTAAAACGGACATGTCAAACCTCGCATCGACTACGTATCATTAGAGTATAGCGCGCGTTTGATAGAGGTGAAGGCTGACGACAATTGGGGAAATTCCATGCTTCCGCTCTTACCACAGATCCAAGGTCGCGCGCAGGATGCCAAATTCCCCGATGTGATAAGAATTATGCGCGGCGACGACCAGAATCTCGCGCAGGATGGTGTGACCCGGCTGCCCATGCGGTATCCGCGCCTGGAGGTCGCGCGCCGGGTCCTTCACAATCCGGACGAGCGCGGCGAGATCTGTTCGGAAGGCAGCACTCGTGCTCTGCCATTTCACGCTATCGGCATCCTCGTCAGGAGGTGGCCAGTAGTCATCAGGGAAGTTCAAATACTGGTAGTTGGGATTCTCAATGTAATCGAGGATATCCGCCTGGGCGATGCGCAGGTGTTCGAGCAGGTGCCAGAAGCTGTAGGGCACATTCGGCGGGCGCGTATTGTAGTGGTCGGGCGGGAAGCTCTTAATGGCAGTGTCGAACAGTTGATGCGCCTGTCGATGGGCCAGGGCGTTTGCCAGTTGTTCGCGTAGGTGCTGGTCGCTCATTCCTGTTCCTCCTTGAAGCTAGTGTCATTGGCATTCGTCTCCTGCCAGGATTATGACATCATGCGCTGGCAATTCACAGCAAGCGCGATGTCAGTTTGCAGCCGAGCTCGAGCCGGGCGCACTTGCTGGTGTTCGGATCGCCGGACGGTATAATCTGCCGCAATTCTGCGTGTCGCGGCCCTGCCGCTGAATTGCGCCAGAGAGAAGTCTTGCGCCGCCAAGTGTATTTATGGATGGTTAATGCTTCTGTGTTACGCTATACGTAATGGTGTCGGTGGCGCGCGCGAGGATCGTAAGGCAACCGTAGATTAGAAATTGGCAGAGATGACTCCAGTTGCGTTATACTGCTTTCAACGAACTTCGAGGAAGATCATGTACGACAAATATCCGGTATATGATGTGCCGCAGAACAACATCGTCCAGCGATTTTTCGGCCAGCGTTGGAGCGCCATCGTAATCGAGATTGCGTTGACGGTAGTGATTACTTTCGCGGCCGGACGCGCCTTCGACTTATTCGGTCCCTTTGGTCAAGATGCCTCAGCCACCGCGACGGCGCAGCCGATTGTCGCGCCTGCGGAAGCGGGCGAGGAACGGCAAGGTGATTGGCTGGATCCGGTGAAGGAACGGGCGCTCACATATATCCTCGATGGGCGCTATGCTGCGGCCGCGGCGATGTATGACGTTGCGATTATCGTCGATCCTGCAGACGAGTCCAATTACAGCTGGCGCGGCTATATTGATATGCTGGCCGGTGACTTCCGGGAAGCGCAAGGCCACTATCGCACGCTGCTGGAATTGGAACCGGCGGACTTCGATGGGCACAATTCGCTCTGCTGGGCCTACGGTGAGACCGGCGAATTCACTTCCGCCATCGCGCACTGTAACGCCGCTTTGCGGTTGGCAAGTTCGGTGTCGGCATATGCGATTAGCCTGGAAAACCGCTGCTGGGTTCAAGTTGAAATGGGAGAATTGTCCGCCGCGATGCGGGACTGCCTGGCTGTTCTGGAAATTAGCCGCGGCTGTCAGCACGAGGTCTGCGCGCTGGCGCATTACAACCTGGGCCGGATCCTGGCGTCACAGGGTCAAGCGCGGCAGGCTCTGCGCGAATTCAACATGGCCTTTCAAATTGGTTCGACCTATTCGGACATGTATTTGGAGATTGCCGCCTTTTACGATACACTTGGTTATCGCTCCGCGGCGCTGGCAAGTTATGAGCAATATCGCCTGCTTGCGAGTAGCGGCGTAGCAGGCGGATAGTAAGCATAGGTGTGGCGTTGGCTAAGCGGCTTGACGGCTGCACAGCCAAATGTGTTATACTAACGTCTAGGTAGTTTATTCAGTGGTCGGTAGCTGAAAGTGCGAGGGATTTTTATGACGAAACAATACCCGGAATACGATATTCCCAAACGGTCACTCAAAGATCGCATTCTTGGCCAGCGCCCAAGCGCTCTGATCATAGAGGGTTTGTTGGTGCTGGTTGCCGTCGTCGTCACCATTGGATTCCTGACTCCGGTAGCACCCGTCGAAGACAACAGTGACGCGGTGATTGCCGAGCTGGAAGTTATCATCGCTGCTCAGGAAGCCGCTTTGGCGGAAGTTGCCGAAGCGATGGCGCAGGCTGCGGAAGTAGCCGCCGTGCCGCGCGGTTTCTTGAGCGCTAGCGCAGCAAAGAATATGGCATGGTCTAGCTTGTCGAATGAAGAATATCGCTCGGCGATCGCTCTCTACGATGCTTTGATCGCGGATGGCGCAGCCGATATCGATACCTTCTTCGCCCGCGGATACGCCTATAGCATGATCGATGCGCACAGTTTGGCAGTGCAAGATTACTCGGTCGTGCTGCATCAGCAGCCGGAGAACCTGGGCGCGCTCAACAATCGTTGCTGGGCGTTCAGCGAAGTCGGCGACTACGAACGCGCATTGGCCGACTGCAACCAATTAATGTCGCTTGTGCCTGAGGCTGACTATCCTTACCTCAATCGTGGCATCGTCTACGAAAAGATGGGTGAGATGGACGGCGCGATGGCGGATTATGTCGAGTGGATCAAGCGCAAGAAACAACGCGTGATCCGCAATGACAATCTGGCCTGGGAGGGCAGCATTGATGTGGCCATGGCTGAAGGAAATGTCTACGTCTTCCCCTTCACCGCCAGTGCCGGACAAGACGTTGTTGTGACCGCCATCAGCAGTCAGCGCGATCTGGATTCCGATCCTTTGGTCTTGATCCTGGATCCGCAGGGACAACCGCTAACCGCTAACGATGACACAGGCGACTGGTGGGACAGCTACGTTCACTTCCGCGCGCCGGTTAGTGGCGAGTACGCGGTCGTACTGACCCATGCCGGTGGCAGCACCGAGGGCCGGGTCGAAGTCTCCTTCGAGATTTCGGGATTGTTCACCCAGGGCAACGACAGCGCCCGCTTCAAGAGCGATGCTTACCGCGCCTTGATGTCCGGCGACTATGAGGCCGCGCTGGAGAACTTCCGCCGCGCCTTGAATCTCAACCGCAACGATGCCGAAGCCATGAACTGGATGGGCGTGACCTATCGCTACATGGGCGAACATGAATCGTCGATCATCCACATTGGCATGGCGATGCGCCTGGACGACAGCTACACGCTGCCTTACCTTTCGCGCGGCATCACCTATGAAGAGATGGGCAATCCCGAGGCGAGCGCTGGCGATTACTATCGTTACGCCATGCTGAATCGCGACCGTACGCTCTTCCACGCGGAGTTGGAAGGTGACAGCACCTTTGAACTGCCGATGCGCGAGGGCTGGGTCTATAGCATTCCCTTTGACGCGAAGCGCGGTCAGAAGATTGATATCGCAGTCGCGACTGTCGCCCCCGGTTTCGTCGATCCGCTGATCATTTTGATCGGTCCGGATGGCCAAGCCCTGGTCGGTGATGATGATGTTTCGCGCAGCGAATATGATTCCATCATCGCGGACTACAAGCTGCCGAAGAGCGGTCAGTATACTCTGGTCGTCAGCCATGCCGAAGGCGGCGCTAACGGGACGATCAATGTCGCCGTTGACGTGACCGAACCGGCTCCGATGTCGATACCGGGCTATAACGGTTGCTCGGACGGCGGCCACTAGACCTCCGCACAGTTAGATTTGAAGAGAGGGCGAGTCACACGACTCGCTCTCTTTTTTTGCAAGACGTCCAATTGAGAAAGTGTCGCGTCGTCCAATGCGGGCGAGCCAACGGCTCGCCCCTACAGTTACTTTGTAATCAATGGCGCAAGCGGCGAAAGCGTCGCGTCGTCTAATGTGGGCGAGCTCCTACAGATGCTTTGTGATCAATGGCGCGGCTGCCGAAAGTGTCGCGTTGTCCAATGCGGGCGAGCCACTGGCTCGCCCCTACAGTTAATTTGTGATCAATGCCGCAGTTGGGCCGAATGAGACGGGCCGACATAGCTAGAGGCGTATCACTGACCGGTTACGGACGTGACATTGCGGAATACGTGCTTCAGTCTGGCGACGTGTTCCGGCGGAAGAGGCGGCCGCGCAAATGATGCCAAGTTGTGGTCCAGGTGCTGCGGATTGCCGGTTCCCGACAGAATAACGTGCGCGCCCCTTTCGGCCCGGCAGAAGCGGTAGGCGGCGTCGGTGATGCTGACAGATAAGCCGTCCTCCAGCAGAAATCCTAAGGGATTGACCAGATCGACTTCGTCCCCTTCGAGTTCACCGGTTTCGATGAGCGCTTGCAGTGTGGCCAGCAGCTTGTCCCGCCGGCTGAGGGCGCGGCGCAGGGCGAACATGATCAGGACGCCGATGTCTTTCTCGATGGCAGCAGCCAGGACGGAGTCGCGGGCCGTCTGGTTGAGCAGGTTAAAGCCCACCATGATCACATCCCAAACATCATCTTGGAGCGCGCGCTGCAGCATCGTGTGCAGGAGGTCGCCACCCCAATGTTCTGTGACACCGATGAAGCGGATCTTCCCCTCACGTTGCAGGTTCTGCAGCGTCGGCACGATCTCGTGCAGATAATAATCGTATTGTTGAGGGCGCAAACCATGCAGATGGTAGATATCAATGTAATCAGTGCGCAGGCGCCGCAAGCTATCATTCAATCCGGCGCGTAATTGATCCGGCGTGATGCTCTCCCCGCGCAGCCGTTTCTTGGTCGAGATGACGATACGATCGCGATCGCGCCGGGAGACTGCCGCGCCGACGATGTCTTCAGTGTCATAGGCTTCGGCGGTATCGATGAAGTTGACGCCGGCGTCCAAGCCGCGCAAGACGAGGTCGATTGATTCCGCCTGGGAACGGATGTTGTCGCTCTGGCCGAGACGGCTGGGACCACCGGCGCCGATGCCCAACTGTGAAACTTTCAAGCCGGTTCGTCCAAGAGTCAGGTATTCCATTCGGTCTCCTTCGGCATCCGCTTGCATATTCCACATATTTTGCGCGAAGCTGCGGCTGATGGCGATGGCGGGTATTGATGTGCAAGCGCCATATGTTTGCTATAATCTCTGCGCGTTCGATAAGTCGAGGCGATGATGAAGATCAATACATTCTCTATAGTCGCCCACAGCGAGGAAGAAAGTGCCTGGGGCGTCGCGGTCGCCAGCAAATTCCCCGCGGTCGGCGCAGTTGTACCATGGGCGAAAGCGGGCGTCGGCGCGGTGGCAACGCAATCCTATGCCAAACTAAGCTTCGGTCCTGATGGCTTGGCGCTTATGGCGGAAGGACTCACGGCGGAGGAGGCGCTGCATCGCATACTGGAAGCCGACGAGGCGCGGGAGACGCGACAAGTGGCGCTTGTTGATAATCGCGGTGGCGTGGCCGCACACACCGGCGGCGAATGCAATGAATGGGCGGGGCACCGGACGGGAAACGGCTTCTCCGTGCAGGGCAACCTGTTGGCGGGTGAAGAGGTGATCGAGGCAATGGCGACGCGCTTCATGCAAAGCGAAGGCGAATTGGCCGATCGCTTGGTGGCGGCGCTGCGGGCGGGTGAGTTCGCCGGTGGCGATCGCCGCGGCAAACAGTCGGCGGCGGTGCAGGTCGTTCGCCCGAACGGTGGATATGGCGGAGACACAGATCGGTATCTGGATCTGCGGGTGGATGATGCTGACGAGCCAGTGAACCGGCTGATCGAGTTGGTGAAGATGCATCATTTGTACTTTCAGCCGCCCAAGCCGGAAGACAATATCAGGATAGACGACGAAATCGCGCGCGAACTGCAGGCGATGATGATCGGGCAAGGCTATATGACTGGCGAGGTCAATGGCGACTGGGATGAGGTGTGCCAGCAGGTGTTCTGGATGTTGATCGGCAACGAGAATCTGGAAATGCGCTGGTCGCTGGATGAGAATCGTCATTCGATCGATCGCGTCGCTTTGGATTATCTGCGGGAGCGCTTTGGCTGAGCGCGGCAAGAGGCGGATCGTTTATATCAGGCGCCTGGGACTTCGCATCGCCCTCGTCCTCCTGGCGACCTTCACACTGATTCATCAGCTAACAGCGGATCTGCGTTTCCATCCCGATGAAGCGTTCTTCATGACATTCGCGCGCGGCGCGGCGGTCAACGGCGACTGGCTGCTGCCCGGCACGCTGGACAAGCCCCCACTCGCCATATATTTCAGCGCCTTGAGTATGGTCGCGGTTGGCAACACCGCCGATGACGCGGGCGTATTGCAGCTTGATATCCACCTCGGCGAGTTCGCGGGTCTGCTGCCGAATGCCATGCTGGGCATTTTGCTCGTGGCGCTGATGATGCGCCTGGCATGGATTACTTGCAGGCACGAGAATGCTGCGCTTCTCGCCGGCGCGTTGACGGCGGTTTCTCCCTACACGCTGGTCTACGGCGCCAGCGCCTTCACCGATATGAACCTGCTGTTTTGGTCCCTTGTCGCATTGTATCTTGGGCTGGTCCGGCGTTGGTCGCTGGCCGGTGTTGCGCTGGGCTTGGCATTCTGGAGCAAGCAGCAGGCGATCTACACTGCTGTGTTCATCCTTGTGTTGTGGTTGCTTAGGGGCGCCAGACGAGCCGATGGAATTCGCCTTCTGCTGCCCGTATTTGTAATGGCTGCTGTCATGCTGATCTGGGATGGCGCGCGTCCGGAGACGAGCGTTTTCCTGCAGGGGGTCGTGAACAACACGCCGCCAAACTGGCTGGCCGAACCGACCACGTGGCCGGGGCGCTTGATGGAGTGGGCGCGTGCGGGCGGCTGGCTTTTGGGACCGCCGCTGGTGACGGTCTTGCTTCTCGCTTTCACCGTTCTTGGCCACCTCTTCGGGCGACCGATGGCGAAATCGACGACTCCAGTTTGCCGTCTCAACAAGCTGTTCGCCTACGCTGTCCTTGCCTTCGGCGTCATCCATTGCGTTTTCAACTTCAATTTGTACGAGCGCTATCTCTTGCTCATTGCGCCCCTGCTAATCATATTGGTCGCCGGAAGAATGGTGACTCTTCTCGACCGGCGTTCGCGCGGTAATCTGTTGGCAGCCGTCTGCGCCGCGCTGGTGTTGGGTGGCGCAGTCTATACACTGGGCGTTGGCACGCCGATCGAAGGGAAGCGCGCCGACTATGCGGGCATTGACAGGTTGGCGGCGCATCTCAACAGCAAACCGGTTGCGACCGTGATTTATGACCCCTGGCTTGGCTGGGAGTTAGGCTATTATCTGGGAGTATGGAGCGACAAGCGGCGGGTGCATTATCCTACTGCCGAGGCGCTGGTTGCCGGCGCATTAGCATTGGATGAGATCGGCGCACGTTACCTGGTCGCGCCGGTTGACGTGGCGCATAATGCTTGGCTGTCGGCGCTAAAAGAGGCAGGTTTCAGGATTACAGAAGATTACAGGCGTGATCGCTTCGTCGTATTCCAACTTTTAGCGCCTTCAGATTAGAACCCCGAAGTCTGGGGGTTTGACGGCCGGATTATCCATTATACTGTGGATAGACACGGATGGCGGAGGTTGAGATGGGTTGTCTGGTCATGTTGATACTGGCATTCATTTTCCGCCGGGCGATCTTTGCCGTGCTGGGCGCGCTGTTGTCGTTGGTGCTTAGCTTGGGATTATGGGGCATAATCTTGTTACTGTTCATTCTCGTTGTGGGCTCGGCGCTGGGATAGGGGTAGCCGTATGGAGTTTCTCACAGATCCGAATGTCATCTATTTGCTTATGATGGCAGGGTTATGGATCAGCGCGACCGGCACTTATATTCCGGGCACCGGGGTGGCCGAGGTGGGCGGCGCCGCTTTAATCCTGGGTACGCTGGTCTTACTGAGCCTGGTGGCGACCAATTGGATCGCGGTGATCGCGTTGGTGGCGGGGGCGTCGCTCTTCTTCTTGCTGCCGCTGCTCAAGTCGGAATGGGAGAATTTCGCTATCGGCGGTTTGGTTCTCCAAGCCCTGGCGAGCTTTTTCTTATTCGCCGAGGCGAGTGTCTCGCCTGCTTTGATCGCTGTGGGAGTCTTGCTGGCATTTGCTTATCACCGAGGCATCTTGCGCTCGATTCTGAAGCAGAGGCAGCAACTGTCCTCGACACAGAAGGATGAGTTTTTGGTAGGCGCCCGCGGGCGTGTGATGGCGACAATTGAAGACCGGGGCACGGTGCATGTGCATGGCGAGCTGTGGACGGCGCGCAGCCGCTTACGGCTGGAGAGCGGCACGGAAATCGTGGTAACGCAGCAAGATGGCTTGGAACTGCATGTTGAAAAGGCTAAGCGGCAGGAGGCCGAGTAGCGTCATGTAGGTGGCTGCAAATTTCGAAAATCTTATGACATTGAGGAGTGAGAAATGAACGGAGAATTGTTAGACGCATTGAGCGCCGGAGGACAAGGCATAGTGCTTGTCATCGTGGCGCTGGCGATCTTTGCGCTGTTTAGGAGTACGATCCGCGCGGTCAAGGAATATGACCGTCTGGTAATCTTTTTCATCGGGCGCTTCAAAACTGTGCGCGGTCCCGGCTTGACCTTCGTCTTGCCTTTTGTGGAGAAGGCGACCAAGGTCGACATGCGTGAAACGATCATCGATATTCCGTCGCAGACCGCGATTACCAAGGACAATGCCTCGATCGGCATCGATTTCCTGGTCTACTATCGCATCACGGATCCGGAACTGTCGATCACCAAGGTGGAAGATGTGGTAGAGGCGACGGGCAAGATCGCCACGACGACCTTGCGCGCGGTGATCGGCGATATCGTGCTGGATGATGTGCTCTCCAAGCGCGACACGATCAACGATGTGCTGCGCGTCAAGCTGGACGAGACGACCGAGCGCTGGGGCATGAAGATTACGACGGTCGAGATCCGCGAGATTGAGCCGCCGCGGGCGATTCTCGATGCGATGAACCGGCAGATGAGCGCCGAGCGCGATCGCCGTGCCGAAGTCACCATGGCGGAAGGTGAGCGAGAAGCCGCCATCGCCCGCGCCGAAGGCAATAAGCAGTCATCTATCCTCGAAGCGGAGGGTCAAAGGCAGTCCGGGATTCTGCGCGCGGAAGGCGAGCGGCAGGCGCAGAAACTGCGCGCGGAAGGTTACGCGACGGCGCTGAAGACGATTTACGAGCAAGCGCGTGACATCGACAGCAAGACGATGGCGCTGCAATACATGGGAATGCTGGAAAAAGTGGGCAGCAGTCCCTCGACCAAGTTCGTGCTGCCGATGGAACTGACGAGTATGGTGCAGAATTTCGTCAGTACGATGGGCGCGGGCGCGGCCTTGTCAAACGGCGGCAGCGATGTTCAGGAACAGGAGTCCGTAAAGGAAGCTGTGGCTGAATGAGCTGCCGTTAGATAATCAAAAGGGCGATCCACCGGGTCGCCCGGATTTTTTCACCACAGTGGCACAGAGTTTCTTGAGGGTCGCCGCTTTACTCTCTCGGACCTACTCCAGCGTGACGCTCCATGCGGAGACGCCAATTGTAACGCCGCCATCTTTGACGAAGATGACCGGCACGATCTCTTCATCGGGGGCGACGAAGTCGATCGGATCGCCAATCGGCGAATCGTTGAAGAAGGCGCTCACCGCGCCGCTTTGCGGGTCGCGATCGAGGCGCAGGCGCGTGATGACGTTATTGACCGAGCGTTGGCTGATGAAGTCGGCTTGGCCGTCCCGGACAAGCGCCAGGCTAATGACGCTGGGTCCCACCTGCTGAATTTGAATGCCGGCGCTTTGCCCGCCCGAAGCGCTGCGCAAGAGGGCGCCGAAATAGACTTCATCGTCCGAGACGACCGCCGGGTTGGTGCTGCGCAATGCCAGTTCGGCTTCGAGCTGGCGTATGCGGCGGGGCGCTTCGTTGCCGTAGCTTTGGTTGAGCAGGTCGGCCGGCGGGAAGTGGAAGATCGTCTCGCCATCCGTTTCGTCGCCACTCCCCAGACGCCACGAATTGCCTAGCAGGCTGAACCGATCCTGGTTCCAGAATGGCGCTGTCCGGGCAGACCGGTAAAGATCGAGAAGATCCTGCGATCCTCTTAATCCTTCGGGCGGCAAGTCGGCCGTTGGTATCGCCGTCGGCGCTACGGTATTGACGAGGGTTGGAATGTCGGTGGGTATGTTCGTTGGCGCGGGCGCGTCAGTGGCGGCGGGCGCCGATGTCGCTGCTGCGATCGCATTTTCATCTTCGGCAGCGGGCTGCTCGTTTGCCGCGCCGGCGGACGTTTCGGTTTCTACGCTCGGCGCCTCTGATGCGGACGATTCCTCGTCGGCGACCGACTCTGGTTGCGCAAGTGCCGGATTGGGTTCTTCACTGGCCGGCGTCGCCGTTGCCGGTGTCGGCAGCAAGGCGGACAGAACGCGATCCAGATTGCCACTCGCCGCCAGCGAGATCAAACCGCCGACCACCAATATGAGACCGATGAGCAGTGCAGCGTTGAAAACCCAACGATTGGCGCCCGCTGCTTTCGCCTCCGACTGGGCATCCGGCGCGGCATCGGCGAGATCTTCACGGTCGGTGACTAAGGGCGATATCGTGGCGGCCGGCAAAGGCTCCGGCGTTTCTTCTGTTTCCGGCGGCGCTTCCGGCATGGCTTCGGCCAGTCGATACCAATGGCGGAAAAGCGGGTAGGCCGGGTTGCGATCGATGAACATCGCTTTGAAGAGCTCGTCCATCGCTTCCAGCTTTTGGCTGCGGCGTTTGTCGCCGCTGTAAATGCCGACGAAGGATTCGTAAGTGTCGCGCCAACCCAGCATCATCTGGGCGTGCTTGTAGCCGAGTAAGTCTTCCGTGACATCCGCCTGCAGGTGTATGGCTTCGCGGATACTCGGCTGCGGCTCGTCAAGCTGACGGTCGATGTCCTGGATCAGATTGCGCCGCTTGACGCTGAGTTCCGCCAAGGCCTGCTGCAGTTCCATCATCCAGTCGCGATAGGCCGTCAGTTTGATGTTGGCGTTGGATTCGGCTTCGGTGATGCCGCGCAGAACCTGGTCAATTTTGTTGCCGGCGCCGCGGAATTCGGCATCCGCCCAATCGTGAAGCGCCGATTCGAGCGCGCGCAGGCTCTGGATGCCCGGCGTCAACAGACGGGATTGCGACGCGCTTTCCAATTGGCGCGCGACTTCGGCGATGCTGTCAACGATCTGAGAGCCGGTGATTTCGTTAAAGACCTTGGCAGCGCTTAGCAGCGCGTCGCGCCGTTCGATAAATTCGTCCAGCTTGTGCAGGGCAACGTGGCGCTCGGCCAGGTCAGGCAGTGTGCGCAAGGCGGCGGCGCTCCAGAAGCGGGCATCATCGATGACGCCGTCATGGGCGTCCAGCACACCGGAGAGGATGTATTGTGCGAAGAGAATGCGCAGGGCGGCGGTGTTGGTGCTGGCAAAGGCCTGCACCAGACCTTGGCCCATCGCCTTCAGATAGGTTTCGGTGCTGGGCATCTGGGTGGCGAAGCCGTTGATGGCCCGGTTTTCCGGATCGGTAAACAGGTCCTCAATATCGATCAGCGCCTTCTGCGTGCGCTCTTCGCTTTCGACGCCGTTGCGCTCGACCCAATCGCGTAAGATGCGGGACAGCCGCCAAAGGCGCTCGGCGATGAATTGCTCGCCTTCGCTGCGGGCGATCTCCATCGCTTGCTGCCCAAGCCGCTGCGCATCGGCCAACTGTCCCTGGTCGAAGGCGGCCCAGCCGTCGGCAAGCGTCCGACCCAGGTGACCGGGCACAGAATGGCGTTCGATATAATCGGCGCTCTTGACAACAGTTTGTAGCTGATTGAACCAACTGGAGAGGGTCGGGCTGATGGTGCTGACGGTTTCCGCGGCCGTTCCCAGGACAGCTGTGGCTTCGGTTTTGTCGCCGGCGACGATGACCTCGCGGTAATGTTGCCAGGCGGATTGGGCGGTTGATATGCCCTCCAACATGTCGCTCAGCATCTCGTCAAAGAGCTGACCGGCGAAGGGCAGGAGTTCGTCGTAGGTGGCGCGCAGCCACTTCTCCAAGTCGGAGCCGTCGGCGGCGGGCACGTAGGTCTGGCTGCCCTGCAGGATTTCATAGAGCAAGCTGAGGAAGTCTTCGATCTTGTCCCAGACAGGGTTTGGCGGATCAATCGCTCGGCTGGCATCGAGGGCGGTCAAGGCGTCGCGCGGATTGTTAGCGGCTTGCTTGCCAATGACGTGCATATTGTCCGCCAGCGCCATGGCGGCGTTGAGCGCCCGCGTCAGCGCGTTGAGCGGGAGGCGGCGTTCGTAGAATTCATGCTGCAGGCTGAGTGTTTGCAGATTGCCATTTAGCGCGGACAAGCTCTCGACCACGTCGCGATAGACGTCGCGCAGGTCGCCGGCGCTCGGTTCTTCCACGCCTGACACTTGATCCAGCGCGCGATAGATGCCGGCAAGGATGCCCAGCGCGTCATCGACCGGGATGCCATCCGCTTCCAGCTGACGCACGGCTTGATCGAGCCGATTGAGATTGGGTTGAAGGAGCAGCACATCGGGAAAATGTGAAGAAATACGCTCGGCCATCTGCGACTGCAAGAGGCGGAGGGCTTCATCTTCAGATGTGTCGAGAAGCAAGGTGTTGGCGGCTTTATCGGCTCGGTACTCAAAGAGCAGCGCAGTCGCCTCTGCGATAGACGGCGGCACACTTTCATATTGGCTGTCGGTCAACTGCAGACGCCAATCCAGCAGCAGATGCACCAGCCCACCGGTCTTGCTGCCGGCGCGTTCACGCAATTCGGAGAGCAGATCACCGGCGCTCGCCCAATTGCTGTTGCCCATGTAGATCTTCACCGCGTCCAGATCGGCGGAGACTTCTAAATCGCGCAGTCTATCGACAATCTCGCGGAAGGTGTTGCGTGCGGCCGGGTGAGCGGGATTATGGCGCAAAGCGGACTGCATATTGGTTTGCAAAGCAAGCAGATCGTTTCGGCTGAGGTCTTGCACTTTGAGTTTCTCAATTGTGCGCGAGACGATGATATTACGATCTTGTTCCATCGGTGTGCGAAAACGCAGCAGATCAGCATTCAGTTCGGTCAGCGAGGCATAGCGGTAACGCAGGTTGGGGTGAACGGCGCGTGTCACGATGGCTTGCAAGCGTGGATCGACGGCTTCGCTGTCTTGATGGAAGTCAACGCGGAATTCGGCGTCGGCATCACGCGGCACTTCCACGCGATAGCCGCCGGACATGATGAAATAAAGTAGCTCGCCGAGCTGGTAGATGTCGGTCTGCCGGCTGATACCCTGCAAAGTAACCTCATCGCCCTCGAGGAAGACGGCATTGCCCCAATCAATCAACTTGAGTTCATATTTGTCGCGATTCCAAAACAGGTGTTTGGCGTCGACATCGTTGTACACAATGTCGATATCATGCGCCGCCCGCAGCAGGTCGATCAGGCGGTCGATGATTTCCAGCATTTCCAGCACGGGCAGGCGCTGATGCTGGCTGGCGAGACGGGCGACTTCATCGGCGATGATCACGCCTTCGGCCCGTTCCATCACGATGTATTGATGGGGAATGCCGCCGACGAAGAATTGACCGCTGCCGAGCAGTTCGGTCAGGACGGGGTGGCCCGCGAGGCGCGTCAGGGCGTCACGCTCGTTGATGATGCTGACTTCCTGGCCGGCACGGATCGGCGGGGCGTCGTTGGGGTTGGGGCGCTTGATGACGACAGGACGATCGTCGGTCAACGTATCGACGGCGCGCAGGGTCTCGCCCGAACGGCCGCGCGGGTAAATGTAATTGTACCGATAGCGGTTGTCAAACAAACTGTCCGCCATGACGGTTTCCCTTAGTGGCTGCTGCTGAAGTTCCATGGGCTGCGTTGTTTTGGCTGCTCCCTCATTCTATGTCCTCGATTCCGCTCTCCTGCTCCAGTCGCTGGGTCGCGGACTGCAGCGTCGTCGCCCATACAGGTCGCGCAATACCGTGTTTGGCGCCATTTTTAGCGGGATTGGATACTCGGATGCTTTTAATTCTAGGTCGATTCGACGGACGCGCAAGGGATATATCGCAGAATTCTTGGGATATATCCGCGCTGTCTTGGGATATGCCGAATGGTAGCGAGTTGACTAGGCAAATACTTGCAGCCTGTGTATAACAGATGTGATTCCCTCTGACGGTAGGCGACACATAAGAGAACTGACCTAAACCGATGCCGATGCCGCTGCGCCGCCGAGTCACCCCCGATCTCGCGTTGATCATCGTTCTGCTGCTTGCGCCTCTGGCGATGTTTCATCAGCAGACGCTGGGCGACCGTACGATTTTGCCGACGGAAAACCTGTATCAATTCTTGCCATACTCAGCCTATCGCGAGGTCGTCAAGGCGCCGGCAATCCCGCACAACCATCTGCTTTCGGACATGGTTCTGCAAAATTACCAGTGGAAGAGTTTTGTCCGCGCGCAGATCGCCGCCGGCGAGTTGCCGCTTTGGAATCCACATTTATTCGCAGGCATCCCGTTCTTCGCCGCCGGGCAGCATTCCGCGCTATATCCATTGAGCATCGTATATTATGTCATGCCCCTGAGCGCGGCTTTCGGCTGGTTCATCGTACTCAATCTGTGGCTGGCCGGTCTGTTCATGGCGGGGTATATGCGGGCTCTCGGCGTCAATCGCTGGGGCGCGGCTTTGGCGGGTCTGGTCTATCAGTTATCGGGCTTCTTGATCGCCAACGCGGTGTTTCCCATGATTGTGGCGGCGGCGGTTTGGCTGCCGCTAATCCTGTGGATGATCGAGAACATCTTACGCGGCCGCAACGTGTGGATTTTCCGCGGGACGGCACTGCTCTGGCTCGCCATCGGCGCGATTGCGGTTGGCTGTAATGTCCTGGCCGGGCACGCTGAAATGACAATGTATACCCTGCTCATCGCCGGCTATTATTCGGCGTTTCGCCTGGCTTGGGAATTCATCAGCCGTTGGCGCGTGACCGGGCGGCTGCCGCTCCGCTGGACGGTATCATCGTCGCTTACGCTATTGCTGTTGGTGATCCTGGGTTTGGGTTTGGCGGCCTTGCAGCTGATCCCGCTATACGAGTTTGTGCAAGACAATTGGCGCGCGGAACGCTCCAGCCTGGAGAGGGTGTTAGGCTACGCGCATGTGCCGCGGGACTTCGCGCAGTTTCTGCTGCCCAATGTCTTCGGCAGCCCGGCGCACCACAGCTATGTCGATGTCTTCACTGGCGAACTGATCGACGACTTGCGAAATGTGGCTGGTCTGTCCAGAGATTACATATACTGGGGCGTCAAGAACTATGTCGAGGGCGCGCTCTATCTGGGCGTGCTGCCGCTTTTCCTGGCTGCCTACGCATTGATTGCAGGTGTAAGGCGGCGAAAGAAGGAGGCGCAGTATCTGCTGCTGTTTGGGCTGATGGCGCTGTTGGCGCTGTCCTTGATGTTTGGCGCGCCGACCTACGCTTTGATCTACCGATTACCCGGTTCCAACCAACTGAATACGCCCTTTCGCTGGATTTATGCGCTGACACTGGCGATCGCGGCAATGTCTGGCATCGGCATGCAGCTATTGCAGGCGCGCCTCGGCTCGACGAGGTTGGGTCGTGTCAGCAAGGGCCTCTTTGGATTGGGTCTGGCAGCAGCGGGTCTGGCGCTGGCGCTGGCAACGGGTGCCATAAATCAGAATTTCGATCAATTTGAAGCGCTTTTCGACCACATAGTCGCGAGCACAGCACATGCTGACGCCGCATTCTCTGATGGGCGGATGCTATTCAGTTATCTGCTACCGCAAGTGCAGATCCTGGCCGCGCTGCTGCTGGTCGGCGGGGCCGTTTTTCTCTGGGCGGTGCGGAGCCGCTCCGCGCGCTGGGCGCTTCTGGTACTCGGCGTGACGGGGCTTGATCTACTGATCGCGTCTTATGGTTTCAATCCGGCGAGTGATCCGGCGCTGCTGGATTTCGTGCCGCCGGCGGTCGAGTTTTTGGGGGGACAGGACGGCCACTTCCGCGTGACAAGTCTGGAATACGGCGGCGGAGGCGGAACGATTCTAAACCCGAATATGGGTTTACAGTTCGGCTTGGACGATGTTCGCGGGTACGACAGTATCATACCGGCCAGCTATGTGGCGACGATGCGGGCGCTGCAGCCGCAGCGGCAACTAGACTTCAATCGGATTTCGCCGCTCTACACCGCTCCGGAGGAGAACCATGCCGATTACCAGCAGACACTGCAATCCGACCTCCTGAACCTGCTGAATGTGCGTTTTGTCCTGACGGCGCCGGACTTCGAGATGCGCGTGCCCGGTTGGACGGATGTCTACCGTCAGGAAGTGGCGATCTGGGAGAACGAATTCGTCATGCCGCGCGTCTTCACTGTAGACAAAGCGGATTGGGATGACCGCTGGCTGGCGGAAGCGGGGGGCGGCTTTAAGTTCGGCGAATTGGACATCTATGGCGGTGGCATGCATGTGCCCCGTTATGGAACGGCGGCCATCTCGCGTGACAGCGGCCGGGAAAAGTTCATTGATGTCAGCGTGCCGTCGGACAGTTGGCTGGTGGTCAGCGAGACGTTCATGCCGGGCTGGCGCGCATTTGCACGGCCTTGGGCTGCGGGCGAAGATCAGGAGTTTGGGCTGGCAGTGCGGCACGTGCTGGCGAACTTTCAAGGCGTCGAGCTGCCGGCGGGCGATTGGACGGTGCGCCTTGTCTATAGCCCGGCGAGCGTGCAGCTGGGCATGTTCACCTCGTCGATCAGCGTCGCCTTGATCGTATTCATGCTCGGCGCCTGGTTTTGGCGAGCGTACATCGGTTTGAACACGGAAGAATCATCCGGCGTAGCGAGAGTGGCGCGGAACAGCATCGCGCCGATCATTCTGAACCTTTTCAACCGCGGCATCGACTTCGCTTTCGCCATTGTCATGTATCGATTGCTCCTGCCGATGGAGGTGGGAATCTATAATTTTGCAATCGTGCTATTTGTCGCCTTTGATATCTTCACCAATTTCGGCCTGGATCTGTTTTTGATTCGCGAGGCATCGCAGCAGCGAAAGCACGCCGGTCACTATTTCTACAATACCTCGTTTTTTCGCCTCGTCTTAAGCGCGATGGGCGCGCCCTTGCTGGCCGGCGTGCTGCTGCTCTGGCAGAGCTCAGGCGCCGAGGCGATCAGCAGCGACGGCATGGTCGCGATCGGTCTACTCTACATCGGCCTGTTCCCGGCAAGCTTGTCAAAGGGAATGACATCGCTGTTTTATGCCAATGAGCAAGCGGAGAAACCGGCGGCTATCGCCACAATCACCACGATGAACAAAGTGGTCTTCGGCGTGATCATGCTCCTGCTGGGGCACGGCATCGTCGGCTTGGCGGCCGTAAGCATTTTCAACAACGTCTTGACCCTGCTGGTATTGCTTTGGACCGGGCGCCGCTTCATCGGGCGCCTCAGCCCGCGCTTGCCCGATTTCAAGCTCATTCGCGAGATGGTGAGCGAAAGCTTCCCGCTGATGCTCAATCACTTTCTGGCGACGATATTCTTTCAGGTTGACATTCTCATTTTGCAAGCAATGAAGGGTGCGAACACGGTCGCGCAATATAGCACCGGTTACAAATGGCTGCTGGCGATCAATATCGTGCCCGCCTTTTTTACCCAGGCGCTGTTTCCGGTGATGTCGCGGCAGGCGAAGGATGACCTGCCGGCGTTGAGCCGCACGCTGCGATTCGGCATCAAGCTGCTTTTCGCCCTGACGCTGCCGCTGGCGGTCGCATTCACCGTTCTGGCGGAGCCCCTGACGTTGATCCTGGGCGGTGAACGGTACTTGCCGGATGGCGCGATAGCCTTGCAACTGATGATTTGGAGCATTCCAATCGGCTGGATGAACAGCCTGATGCAATACGCGCTGGTCAGCCTGGGTTTGCAGCGGATGATCACGCGCGCCTTTGTCATCGCCGTGCTGTTCAACGTGGCGGCGAATCTCATCTTCATTCCTCAATATGGCTTGCGGGCGGCGGCACTCGCCACAATCGCCTCCGAAGTCGTACTCTTCCTGCCCTTTGTTTACCTTCTGTCGCGCAAGCTTCAAGACGTCAATATTGCTCGACTGGTCTGGCGTCCTATGATCGCATTGGCCGCCATGCTGCTCGCGCTGATTCTACTGGGACAGGCGCTGCTCGCGCTCTTGGCGAGTGGCGTGGTCTATGTGCTGGTATTGCTGCTGCTGCGTCCGCTGGATGCCGGGGAACGTGAGGCCTTGCGCGGCGCGCTGCCGGAGTCTGCGCAGAGTTCACAAGCCGTGCAATGGATTGCCGGTAACGCCCAAAGTTAGCTTGTTCTCAGCGTTGCAGATTCTTCACGAGATACAGCGCCAAGTTGTCATCAAGAGGGTACGACTTGCCCGAAACTACCGCTTCGCACCCATAGTGCGCGCCGCGTCCATCCGGCAGGTATCCGCATTTGATATACAGCCGTTGCGCCGCGCCGTAATCGGCATAAAGTCCGAAACCGATACCCGCTAGCGGTGACCGCCGGGCGTCGCGCTCATGTCTAGGTCGGCGTCTTCCATGAGCCGCGCCTGCGCCGGGCGCGCCCAGCGATTGCTGAAGACGAGATCGCCGATCTCGACGGCGTCATCGAGGTCATCCATGCGCATGTCGATTATGCTGATATCAAGATTGTATATCTCGCCGGAATCACAGATGAGTTGGAGCGCAAACTGATTGTTGGGCACGAGGTCAGCGGTGAGCGCCATCAGCATGATGTGGACGCCGCCTGGTCGAAGCTCGACTGTTTCACCGGCGGGGATAACCATTCCGTCTAAAGCTTCCATGCGCGCCATGTCGTTTTCGATGATCGTCTGGTGCAATTCAACGCGGTTGGCGGCGGCGCTGCTGGCCGAGAGGATGGTGATGTCGGTATCAGCGCGATTGGTTATTTGCATGTAGACGGCGCTTGATTCACCGCCCAGGGCGCTGTTCTCCATTCCAGCCATATCGGCATCGTGATCCATGCCGGTCATGCCGTCGTCGCGGGCTTCTGTCAGGATTTCGAATTCGAAGGTCTGCCTGGCGAGTTGGCCGTTTTCCAATCTCAAGCTCGCCTCGACGGTCCAGCCGCCGCCCATCGTCCATTCAAAGGGTATGGTGAAGACGCCGTTGACGGCTGCCGCCGCTTCGGCGAAGACCGGTGCCATGCCGGCGTGATCCATGTCGCCGCGGATGCTGAGGGCGCCAGGGTTGTCGATAGCCTTGCCATCCTCATCCTTGACTGTGACCAGCAAGGTTGTTTCGCCGACCAGCGCGTCGGTGACGGACATCTCAAGTTGGATGTCGGTAGCGGTCAACTGCTGTTGTCGGCAGGCGGTCGTGAGCAGAATCAGAAGTGTGAGCAGGTATGTCGATCGGCGATGGGCACTTGTCACTTGATTCTCCGTTATCGGGCGATCTTGACCGATACACCAGGTGGTCGCATTAGCAGGCTCAATCCGTAGCCGAAGGCGCCGGCCAGTACGGGCACGCCCAGCCACATGTGAATCTCCCACCAGAGTCCACCGTGACCCCAGATTGTGGCGCCGATAAGGTGAAGCGCGCACAAGGCGCCCAGGCTATAGGCGAAAGGCATGATGAAGGAGAAGAAGCGCAGCCGAGAGGTGGCGTCGAGGCTGTATCGGCGCAACAGGAAGTCTCCCAGCAAGCCAACCGCCGCCGCGCTGACAGCGAAGATGAATTCGCCGGTTTCGCCGATGTGCAGCCAGGTCATCAGCAGCGCATTCACGGTGAAGAGCAAGGTGAGCGTGCCGAAGGGCAGGCGCCAGCGGCGCGCCATAAACAGCGCGACGGCGAGCAGGATATTGCTGTGGACGACGAAGCACAAGATGCCGTAAAGGTCGATGAATGTGTGGCTTGCCGGGCGCGATCCCGTCAGGTCGTCCAATTCGCTGGTGACGGCGGCGAAAGTGGTGAAGAAGGTGAAAATCGACGTGATACAAGTGAATGCCAGAATTACGGGTAACAGGCTGCGCCAGTTGTTTTCAGTTTCTCGTCCCCAGAATGCGCGGATGGGACCGGTGATGATCAGCAGGCCAGAAAGCGCAAGGAAAAGATGGGATGGGCTAAGCAGGGCTTCGAGACTTTCTTCAAAGCCGAAAATCTCATGCCAGCCCAGGTCGCCGACGCCGCCCGTGGCGAAGGCGAAGAAGCCGACCAGCGACAGTCCGTAACCGACGGGCAGGGCTGTGCGCCAGCGATGACAGCGGCCGACATTGCGGAAATGAGTAACGATTAAGGCGAGACCGGCGAAACCGATCGCGCTGTAGAGAACGGCGTGCCATGGCGTGAAGAAGGTGTCGTCGACTTGGCCGTGATTGTGCGCCCAGCCATCGATAAACAGGCCAAACCCAATGACGCAGGACGCGATAGCGATGAGCCAGTCCAGGCGCAGGTTATCCGCGGGGTGGCCAGCGAATGCGCGCCGGTCAGAGGCGGATTGCATCTAGTTGATCGGCGGGTCTTGTCGCAGCCATGTATTGTTGCCCTTCCACTATACGCACATTACATTCTATTGGAGATGGCGCAGACATACCAGATCGATGCCGATGAATAGACTCGACCGCGCATTCAGACGCAAGGTCGGCTTACACATCGCTAGCGCGGTTTCGGCATTCAAGTAAAATCGAAGTAGCTGTCGACGGAAGCCGTTTTGGTGGTGCATGGCGTTTGAATTGGAAGCATTGGTAGGGCATCTCTACATTGTTGGCGGACGTGTGATCAACGTGAACCCGCCGGGCGCCGTGGTTGAAGTTGCGCCGCCCACCGCTGCGCCGGGTCGTGAAGGGGACACCTTCTTCACCTTGATCGTGCCTTCCGGCTCAATCGCGCCGACTACCTTTTACGAGCAATTGGCACAGCTGGCGGCCGAACGCTATTTCAGCACGGGCGGCAGCGTCACTATTGCCCTGCGCACGATGTTCCAGCAAGTCAACCGCAACTTGTACGATCACAATCTGGAACATGCCGAGGCCGGCGGGCAGCAGTTTGAGACGAGCATGATCACAGCCGTCTTACACGAAGACGATATGTATGTCGCGCGGGTGGGCCCGGTCGTCTCCGTTTTGCAGACGGCTGGCTTGACCCTGACCTTTCCCGAGGACCTGACTGACGACGAGCCCTTGTTCAGTGTACCCTTGGGTCTCTTGCCGGAGCCCGAGATCTCGATGGTGCGCTATGGCGTCAATGCAGGCAGTAGATTGGTGCTGTCCGACGGAAACCTCGCCGATATACCGAGTGACCGGATTACGAGCATCCTGCTGGAAAACGACATTGAAAAGGTGCTGCAAAGCCTGCGCCATACCATCAAGATCCAGAGCCAACTGATGCTAGTCGAGTTGGTGCCGCCGGAATATGAGGGTGCGGTGCTGGCGGCGCCGGGCGAATCCTCGCATGAAGTGAACATGAAACTGGGTGAGGCGCGCATGCAGTTGGATGCGGACGCGGCTCAATGGAAGCTGCCGCGGCGGGGAGACTTTGGTTCTTTGCTGCGGTGGGGATTCGGGCGCTTGGCTGGGCGAGCCGCCGGCGTTCTCTTTTTCCTTGGCGAAGTTTTTCAGCGCTTGTTTCCGCTTCCGGAATTAACACCGTCGCGTCGTCTGTCATCGGGCACCTTGTTGCTGACAGTCCTGCTGATACCGCTGATCATTGTCAGCATCGTTGTCGTATCCTGGGTCTCGAATCTGGGTGAAACTGAATTCGAGCAGTGTTTGGGCAAGCTGCAGGAGACAGCGAACCTGGCGCGATCCATCGACAGCGGCAATCGGCGCACTGTGACCTCGGCTTGGAACGCCGCGTTACAGGTGTCGGAAGCCTGCAATGTCATGCGCCCGAACGACCCGATTGTGGCTTCGATGCGGCAAGAGGCGCAGTCTCTGATCGATACATTGAACAACGTCAAACGGCGAGAAGCCGTTCCGCTGACGAATTTCGAGAATGCGTACATCACGCGCTTGCGCCTGCAAGGCACCGACATGTACGCGCTGGATGACAAGAACGATCTGGTGTATCGCATCAAGCTTTCGGATGATGGCACTGAGCCGCTGCAGCAAGAACCGGTGCCGCTGATGCGCCTGGGCGCGACGCACCAGGGTTTTACCATCGGGCAGATTGCCGATATTGCCTTCGATGACCACTCGGGCGACATCACCATGCTGGATGCGAACGGCACTTTGATGCGCTGTGCGCCGCAGTTTATCTTGAATTGTGATGTCCAGCGCGTGCTCGATTCGGAAAACTGGGAAAAGCCGATTGCGCTCACCATTTGGGATCGGAAGCTGTATGTTCTGGATAGCGAAGGCGGGCAGATCTGGCGTTACGACCCCTCTGGCAGCAACTATGTCAGCGCGCCACGAGAATATTTCGCGGGCACGGCGCTGCCGAATTTGCGCAATGTGGTCGACTTCACCATTAGCGCCAAAGGCTATGTGTATGTGCTTTACGCCGACGGCGTCATGAAGAGTTACATCTCGGGAAATGAGGCGCCATTCGCCTTCAGCGGCTTCAACGAAGGCAGCGAACCAAACGTTGTGCTGACCGAGGGATTCTACCTGAACGACAGTATATTTGCGCCTGGCTTCCTGGTCATCAGCCGAGGAACGCGCACAATCTTTGAGACCACGGCAGCCGGCACCTTCATGGATAGTTATCAAGCCTTCGATCAAGACAAGCTGGAGTTGATGTCGGCCGTCGTGGCATACCCCGAACAGAACATTTTGTACGTGGCGTCCGGCAACACCATCTTTCACATCAATATGGACTTCCTGTAGACGCAGCCAGCATCATTTTCCCGGCTGAACAGTAATAGCGGAACTGGCCGATATGGTCGGTCTTGGTTGCAGCGTCGCCTGTTATCCGATGCCGTTTGTGGTTATAGTTACAGGCTAACTATTCAGCGAGATTGAAAGTGGGAAATCAATGAGCAAGAAGGTATTGATGGTCTACGGCGGTTGGGATGGGCATGATCCAAAGGAAACCGCGCATTTATTCGCCGGGTTGTTGGAAGACGCGGGATTGGATGTCACTCTGTCAGAGACACTCGACAGCTTTCTCGATGCCGACTTAATGGGATCGGTCGATATGGTCGTGCCCACTTTTACAATGAGCACGATCACGAGAGAGCAAGAAGCCGGCTTGCTGGACGCGATCCGTGAGGGCGGCGTCAATGCCGGCGGCTGGCACGGCGGGATGGCCGATGCTTTCCGCGACAATACTGAATACCAGTTTATGGTCGGCGGGCAATGGGTGGCGCATCCGGGCAATGTCATCGATTATCGTGTCAATGTCACCGACCAGGATCATCCGATAACTGCGGGCATCCCCGATTTTGATATGCACTCGGAACAGTATTATATGCACACCGACCCGTCCAATGAGGTGTTGGCGACCACCACATTTGGTGGCGAGCACGCGGCCTGGATTGACGGCACTGTGATGCCGGTGGTCTGGACGCGCTCGTATGGCCTGGGCAAGGTGTTCTACTGTTCACTCGGGCATGTGATTGCCGACTTTGACGTGCGGGAGGCGCGCGAGATCGTGCGGCGCGGATTGCTTTGGGCAGCTGACAGTCTCTAGGCGGACGACCTAGTTGTTAGCCAAATAGGGAGTTGAGCGGCGGTCGGCCGGCGTGAGGCGCCGATGCCGAAACTTGATCTGCCAGACCCGCATCGCCGCTTCCAAAGCGATTGAGCCGGACATCTTTGAACTGCCGTGTTGGCGATCGGGAAAGTGAATTGGAATCTCGCCGATTTTGTAGCCGAGTCGGTGTACGATGCAGGCCATTTCCACCAGAAAAACGTAGCCATTCGCCTTGACCTTGTCGACATCCAATCCAATCATGCAGTTACGGCGGAAAATCCGGAAACCGCCTGTGGCGTCTTGAACCGGGATGCCCAGGATGGCCGGCACATACAGGCGGTTTGCCCACCAGCTCAACAGTTTGCGCACGGGTCCCCAGCTTTCATCGACACTGCCGCCGTCGACATAGCGCGAACCGATGACCAGATCATAATGCTTGATTTCATTCAGGAGCCGCGGGATGTATTTCGGCTGGTGAGAGAGATCGGCATCCATCTGAATGATCAGGTCCGCGCCAAGCGCCAAGGCCTTCATGAAACCCTGGATATAGGCCGGTCCCAACCCTTGCTTTTCCGGGCGATGCAGCACATTGACACGACCGGCGTAGGCGTCTTGCCGCCCCAGCTCCTCCGCGATATCGCCGGTTCCATCGGGCGAATTGTCGTCAACCACCAGCAGATGGAAATTCGGGATGTCAAGATCGAAGAGCGCCGGCACGATCCGGACTATATTTTCGCCTTCATTGTAGGTCGGCAGAACGACCATCACTTTGGGCGGCGCATCGGACATCGTTTGCCCTGGAACCGTCATTCACCGAGCAACGAATTGACCGCATTGGCAACGTGACCAGGCGTTAATCCGTAGGCTTCGTAAATCTTTGAATAGGGGGCGCTCGCGCCGAAGCGATCGACGCCGATCGCGATGCCTTCTAAGCCGACATAATTGCTCCAGCCAAGTGTGACGCCGGCTTCAATGCTGACACGGCGGTTTACATCTGCGGGCAGGACGCTCGCCCGATAATCGTCGTCTTGCGATTGGAAGAGTTCCCAGCAAGGCATGGAGACAACGCGCACACGGATGTCGGCATCTTCCAGTAAGCCGGCGGCGTCCAGCGCGATCGAAACCTCGCTGCCGCTCGCCATGATGATGGCATCGATGTCGCCAGATTCATGTTCAGAAAGCACATAGGCGCCGCGCGCGACCCCTTCATGGATCCCGGCGTCATTGCCGGCGAACACAGGCAGGTTTTGCCTGCTGAGAACGATGGCGGCGGGGTGCTCAAGTTCGGCGATGGCGGCCCAGGCGCCCGCCGTTTCCGTGGCGTCGGCGGGTCGGAAGACGTGCAAATTAGGCATGGCGCGCAGGGACATCAGGTGTTCGATCGGCTGATGCGTCGGGCCATCTTCTCCCAAGCCGATGCTGTCATGGGTGAAGACGTAGACGGTCGGTATATCCATCAAAGCGCCGAGGCGGATGGCGGGCCGCATATAATCGCTGAAGGTGAAGAATGTTGCGCTGTATGGTTTGACGATGCCGCCGTGCAGCGCCAGTCCGTTGACGATGGCGCCCATGCCATGTTCTCGTACGCCGAAGCGCAAATTGCGTTCCGCTGGCTGCCCCTTACCGGTATTATTCGCACCCGAGATCAGCGTCTTCGTGCTGCCGGCCAGGTCGGCGTCACCGCCGATCATCGTGGGGGCGAAGCGCGCCAGCACATTTAGCGCCTCGCCGCCGGCATTACGGGTGGCGATGGATGCGCCCGCCTCCCAGCTCGGCAGCGCAGCGCGCCAGCCATCGGCGAATTCTCCCGCCATCGCCTGCTCCCATTCCTTCGCCAAGTCGGGATAGGCGGCGCGCCAAGCTTGGTATTTGCCCTGCCATTCGGATTCAGCGGACTTGCCGGCGTCAATGGCGCTGCGAAAATGCTCCAGCGCCTCGCCGGGCACGAAAAAGCTCTCAGGCGTGCTCCAGCCGAGATTCTCCTTCGCTAGCTTGACTTCGTCCTCGCCCAAGGGGCTGCCATGTGCTTCGCTGCTGCCCTGTTTGTTCGGGCTGCCATATCCGATGACCGTGCGGACCGCGATCAGGCTGGGTTGATCGCTATGCGCTTTGGCCGCGGTGATCGCCTTGCTGACAGCGGAGATGTCATTACCGTCGGTGATGCGACCGACGTGCCAGCCCATCGCCTGGAAGCGCCCGCAGACATCTTCGGAGAAGATCATGTCGGCGGCGCCATCCAATGTCACCTGGTTGTCGTCGTAGAGGAAGATCAGCTTGCCCAAGCCCCAATGGCCGGCAAGCGCGGCCGCTTCCAGGCATACACCTTCCATCAGGTCACCATCGCTGACCAGAACGTAAGTATGGTGATCGACGATTTCATGACCGTCGCGATTGAAATACTGCGCCAGATAAGCCTCGGCCAGCGCTATGCCCACGGCGGTGGCGGCGCCCTGCCCCAGCGGTCCGGTGGTCGTTTCGACGCCGGGCGTATCGCCACGTTCGGGATGGCCGGGTGTGATGCTTCCCCATTGGCGGAAGTTCTTGATGTCAGCGAGCGAGACATCGTATCCCGTGAGATAAAGCAGTGAATACAGAAGCATGGAGCCATGACCGGCGCTCAGTACAAAGCGGTCGCGATTGTGCCAGGCGGGGTTGCGCGGATTGAAGCGCATGTGTTTCATCCAAAGCGCGTATGCCATCGGCGCCGCGCCCATTGGCAGACCCGGGTGACCACTGTTGGCTTTTTGCACCGCATCCATCGCCAGGGTGCGGATGGTGTTGATCGCGAGGTTGGTCAATTCGGACACCGAATCACTCCTGTCTTGTGCCTAAGTAATGATGGCGTGCATTATAACAGTGGCCGGGCGCGGGCGAAAAGGTCAGCCGCCAGCCAACGACCTTGCCATCCAAAGCTCGGTCACTTACAAGACGTTGGTTTTGCGCTTGACTCAGTTGGTTGCGCCGGCCGGTCGGAGATGACCACCGCCAAGCACGCCGAAGGCCGCACAGTGGGTGGCGGCGAGAAGGGAGTAGTGGGCTAGATGTAGCTGGATGGCAGGTTGAGATGGAAGCCGGTGAAACCTTGCATAGAGCGACGCGAATGCGAAAATGCGACCATTGAATATCATGGCGCGCATTGAGAGAAACGGATGAAACCTGCGTTTGTCTTATTCGGGGCGCGGCTCAACGCGAAAGCGCACGGCCGTTCTTTCTTGCCCGTCAATATCCACTTCGGTAAAATACGGCGTTGTCACGATGTCCATCTCATCGCGCTCGAGGTATCCGCGCGCGATCGCCAGTGCCTTCACCGCCTGATTAACTGCGCCCGCGCCAATTGCCTGCACTTCGGCCATATTATGCTGCCGCATGACACCGGCGATTGCGCCGGCGACGGCGGTCGAGCGCGAGCGCGCTGAAACCTTGATGATATCCGGCTTGTCTTCTGTGTGTGTACCACCGTCTTCTACGTAAGAATCGGTTTGAGGTACGCGGCTATCATTTTCGGACATTAATCCCCCTTATAACAAGTAAAGCGACCCATATACAAGGTTATACCCATGATTCAGAGTTTACAACTTTTTCGGCGATAAGTCCACAAAATATAAAGAAACATACAGAAATGTAATAGTAAAATAAACTTCTGTATCAAAAAGTAACAGTATTGTGCGACTCATAGGTAGTTTCTGTTCTGTTCGGCTGCAACCGTCTTTCATCAACGATCTTACCAAGTCAGTCAAGAACCTCTCTTAATAACAAACTGTCATGATTGGTCCTGTCAAAATCCTGGAATTTCGCCGAAACGTGTGCTAGCGAGCAACACTCTTAACCAAGTTGAACCATTAGTTATGCCGCGCATCCGTCGCGCTTGGATTATGCCTATGCGTTATCAGGATGAACAGATCGCGGTTGCGGGAGACCGCGGAAAAGGCGATTACCCTTTGAAGGCAATAGGGTTGTCGTTACAATCTCAAGTGAAGCCGAATCATTTACAGAGTGATCATGTCAGTCAATAATTCCGCAAACGGGTTAGCAGATCGGGACACTTGATGCAGTTCACGGCACCGCAGATTGCCCTGCTTTTGCTCGTTCTTTTGCCTATCATTTGGTTCATTGGATATCCTCGGCACGCGTTTCGGCGGCGGCGCGACATCAGCAGCAACATCTTACGGACATTCATCATGGTGCTGCTGGTCCTGGCATTGGCGGGATTGCAGAGCGTGCAGGCCGTCGATCGGTTGGCGGTCGTGTTCCTGGTCGATGTGTCCGATAGCATGGGCAGCGGCACGGAAGACCTGCAACTGGAGTATGTGCGCGAGGCGATCGACGCGAAGCAAGTGGATGATACCTGGGCTGCCGTGTTGTTTGGCGATAACGCCGTACCGGAAACTGACTTCAGCCTGGTGGGGGAGCTTGAGAGTTTTAGCGCCACGCCGCTGACAACGGGTACGGATATCGCCAACGCCATACAGACGGCATTGTCGATGTTCCCGCCGGACGCGTCGCGCCGAATCGTGGTCTTAAGTGATGGTCAAGCGACGCAGGGTGATGCGATGGCGCGGGCACAACGCGCAGCAGTATCAGGTGTTGAGATCAGCTATGTGCCCTTCTATCGGCAGCCCATGCCCGATGTGCGGATCACCGCGATGGATGCGCCGGGCAGGGTGGCGGAAGATCAGAGCTTCGACATCGCCGTGAGCATGCATGCCGAGAGCGCCACGCCGGCCACGCTGCTGATCTTTTCCGGCGGTCGGCTGATCCACGAAGAGGCAATGAACTTACAGGCCGGGGATACCCGCTTTAGCTTGACGCAGACAAGCGAGAAGACCGGCTTTCTCGACTTTACCGCGCAGATCGTCGTGCCGGGTGAAAATGACAGCTTCAATCAGAACAACCAGCTTGGCGCTTTCAGTCAGGTTGTAGGTCCGTCTCGCGTCCTGCTGGTCAGCGTGGACCCGTCTGAAACCGAGTTCCTGCTGCCGGCATTGGAGAACGCGGGTGTTCTTGTAGATGTGGCGCCGCCGGTTAACCTGCCGGTCAATATGGCGGGCTTGGCGAACTACAAGAGCGTTATTCTGGTGAACGTGCCGGCAACCGAACTGAGCCGGGTCCAGATGACGCTGCTGGATCAATTTGTCAGCGATGTGGGCGGTGGCCTGGTCATGATCGGAGGACCGGAGAGTTACGCGCCGGGCGGCTATTATCAGACGCCGCTGGAGCGCACCTTGCCCGTCGACATGCAGATCAAGGATCAAAAGCGCTTGCCGCAGCTGACGATTGCCTACTTGATCGACCGCTCCGGCAGCATGGGCCAGATGGGACGCAGCGGCGTGCCGAACCTGGAGTTGGCGAAACGGGCGATCGTGCTTTCGCTGGAACTGCTGCAGCCGTCTGATCGTGTGGCGATCGGCACCTTTGATACCGGCGGCGCCTGGGTCGTCCCATTTCAGCAGGTGAATGACGCACAGGCGCTAATCGCGATGACGAACACGATTCGGTCCGGCGGTGGAACTGATATCCTGGCCGGTCTGCGCCTGGTGGAGCGCGATATCATTGTGGAACCATCGCAGGTCAAACATCTGATTTTGCTCACCGATGGCGGCGCGAGCCCGACGGGCCTCGTTGAGTTGACCGAGGCGCTTTACGAATACTTCGATGTTACGCTGTCCGCGATCGCAATCGGGCGCAATCCGGCGGCTATCCTGGAGACGATGGCGGAAGCCGGGCAAGGCAACTACTACAAAGTACAAGATGCTGCGCAGATTCCGCTGATATTCGCGCAGGAAACGGTGCTCGCTTCGCGTTCCTATATCGTCGAAGATAGCTTTGCGCCGCGCGTCACCGGCAGCAGCGCGATCATGGATGGCATCGCCACGACGCCGCCCTTGAGAGGCTACGTCGCCTCGACGCCGAAGGTTGCGGCGCAACGGATCTTGAGTGGTCCGGAGCCGTATTCCGATCCGATTCTGGCGGCTTGGCAATATGGCTTGGGACGGGTGGTGGCCTGGACTTCCGATGCCAGCGCGCGCTGGGCGAACGAGTGGGTGGAGTGGCAGGACTTCTCTCGCTTTTGGGGGCAAGCCGTCAGCTGGAGCATCAACGCCGGCGCCAGCAAGAACCTGGAGACGCGGGTGATGCTGGAAAACGAGCGGGCGCGGATTGTGGTCGATGCGCGGAACGACGACGGACAATTCCTCGATGGGCTGTCGTTGAGCAGCGCGGTGCTGAATCCAGCCGGTGGCAGTCGCCGCATCCCGCTGCAGCAGACTGCGCCCGGCCGGTATGAATCGACCTTCATCCCGCAAAACGAAGGCGCCTATTTTCTGACGATCAGCGGGGAGGCGAAAATCGGCGATGCAACGACACCCCTGACCGATCTGAACGGCTGGGTGATGTCCTATTCACCGGAGTATATTCCGCGGCCGCAGGACGAGCGGACGCTGGCGGAGATCGCCGTCATCACCGGTGGCAACAACCTGGCGGATCGGCCGGCGGATGTGTTTTCACATGATCTGGGGGAACAGCAGGCGGCCAGCGATGTTTGGGAGCGCTTGATTTTGTTGGCGCTGATCTTGCTGCCATTTGACATTGCCGTGCGTCGTCTGATCATCACGCGGAGCGATCTGATGCGATTAAGAGCCTATCTCGGTGGCGGGCGGCGCGATGACGCCCGGACACGGCAAATGGAAGCGTTGTTCAGCGCTCGCGGTCGTGGCCGTGCGGCGACAGGTTATGGCGATGGAATTCGATTCCGACCCAGGCCGCGCCCCAGCGCCGGTCCGCCAGAGGCCGATCCGATGCCGCCCAGCCCAGCGCCGGTCACAAAGCCGACCTCCACGCGTGAGCCTGATTTCATCCCGCCGCCGGAAGAAGTGCGCAATTTGGGGGGGGACCTCCTGAGTGGCCGGAAGCGGCGCCGGCGAAACGACGAGCAGTAAGGTCGACCATTTTGACCGATATCCAATGGGAAGTCGTATCCATCTAGACTATAATGAGTCAAATGTTCTAAAAATATGAAGGCTGGGCTGATATCAAACAGCTATCCATATTTACCGATAACGCGCATTCAAGCGATGAATTGCGGGAAATCTATGAATCCGACCGGGTGACGTCCTCTTCTGCGCGGGTTGAATTGGAGAGAAACTACCGGGGGATACTGTGTCCCACAGAACGATTCAACCGTCGCATTGTAAGCTATCAGGCGAACAAATCCGCCAAATTACACCGATGGTTCAAATATAAAGAAGGCTTTTCAGCACAACTCGTCCATAAGCTTATCGAAGAATTCGGCTTAGGACCGCGGCAGCACATTCTAGATCCGTTTGCGGGGGTATCTACCACCTTGCTAGTTGCGCAAGAGCGCGGTCTGAATGCGATGGGAATTGAAGTGATGCCGATAGGCGACGTTGTGTGGAAGGCGAAGTCGCAAGCCGACCCGCATGATGTTGCCAAGCTGCGTGAAATACGTCATTGGGTCATATCGACGCCCCCAGGGAAATCTCAGCGATCGTTCCCTCACATTCCGATTACTCAATACGCCTTTGACGCCGAGTCTGAAGCGCAGTTGATGTGGTACGAAGGGCAATTCGAAGATTGGGATGCGGAAAATAGTTTGAAGGCTCTTTTAAAGTTCGTCTTGCTTTCCATTCTGGAAGATATCAGTTACACCAGCAAGGATGGACAGTTCTTGCGTTGGGACAGTCGTTCCAAGAAAGTGTGTCAGCGCAATGAGAAAAGAGTCGCCGCAGGGAAACGGCCTTTTAGGGAATTTCGCAAGACATCGATTATGGACGTGCAGACTGCCATATTGAAGGCGTTGGACTTAATAATTAGTGATTTAGCCATTTCTGGACATTCAAAAAATCAAACAAGTGAGCAAGAGCTGCTACAAGGGACCGTGTTGGAAAAACTGCCTCTGCAAGCGGCCGAACAGTTCGATGCTGTAATAACTTCGCCACCATATTGTAACCGCTACGATTACACCCGTACGTACGCGCTCGAATTGGCTTTCCTGGGAATGACGAACGATGAGCTGCTAGCTCTGCGACAAGATCTGATTAGTTGCACGGTAGAAAACCGACCTAAGGTAAAGCGACTTCGGAGACTATACCAAAATGTGGGTCGTGTGCAGGACTTTGAAACTGTTCAAAAAATTCTAGCGAACAACGAGGCATTACAAGAGTCGATGGAGGCGCTGCGGATACGAAGCCGACGTCGAGAAGTGAATAACAAGGGTGTCATTTCAATGGTCGAGGGATACTTCACAGAACTGGCCTTTGTCACTTTCGAGCTGTTTAGAGTTTGTAAGCCCGGCGCATGTGTTGGAATAGTAAACGACAACGTGCGATATAGCGGCGAGACAATTCCAGTAGATTTGATCATGACCGACATTGCGAGCAATCTTGGGTTTATTCCCGAAAAGATTTGTGTGCTTCCTCAGCGCAAAGGCAATAGCAGCCAGCAGATGGGTAAATACGGTCGCGAAGCGCTGCGAAAAAGCATACTGATTTGGAACAAGCCCGGATGACGTGATGAAATCTGACAAGCAGCGAGCTTGGGCACTAGACCAACTCCAGAAAAGCCTCTTCTTCCATCAGCGACTTCACGAATGGAAACTGATAGACGTGGCACAAGCAATAGAAGGCATTGCGGGTGAATCTCTCGCTTGGGATTTGCCGGATTTAAACATATCTGAAATAGCTTGGAATAGAATTATCCACAGTGGGATCAAACCGATCATAGTGTTTGCACATCCGACAGTATTGATGACCGTAGAAAAATCTGTGAGCTATTACCGAATGCTATCAATGGTGTCGCAGAAATCCATGAATCATATCGGGCTTTCTACAGCTCGTTTCGAGAAGACAGACAAACTCCCAGATAACACGACTGCGACTCGTATTGCTCGACGGGTAAACGCGCTGGTAAGCAAATTGATTGAACTGGAGCAAGACATTGAAAGACGTGAATTTGATTTATGGCGGGGCATGGCGGCGGGTTCCCAGGCGCAAGGATCTTGGCAGAACAGAAAGGGTGATCTTGCGGAAGAGATTATAAGGCAGGATTTGGTTTCTCAGTTGTACCGTATCGGCTTGATAGATAAGGAAAGCCCGGTAGACACATCTCCCCGAGTCGTAGAGTTGGGCCTGCGCGACGGCCGTAAAGTGCGGATGGGGTCGGAGCCAGATATTGAGGTCTACACAAACGCCAGGATTCAAGCCGCTGTGGAAGTAAAGGGCGGAATCGATACGGCGGGAGTGTTAGAACGTGTTGGCGCCGCCATAAAGAGCTTGCGGCGTTCGAATGAGGAAAGCCCGGGCGCGATCACCATCCTTGTAATGTCGGCGGTTTCGCTGTCGGCGCAAGCGATGAACGATATTGAGTCTAACCGGTTCAGTGTGAACTACCTGTTTACTGTCGAAGATATACTTCATGATTCCCAACGGCAAGCCGAATACTATAGTTTGCTGGGATTGGACTCTTAGGACTTCAGGCAAGTAGAAGCCAATCACTCGCCCTCCGAGCATCCACTGCCTTCGGGCGCTTCACTTTCATCGACGAAGACCGGTTGCGCCTCGCTGTCTTTGATGCTGTTATCGTGCAGAAACGCGGTGGAACCGAAGAGGATGCTGATGCCGTTTTGCGCGCTGCCAAGAATGGTATTGCCGGCCAGAATCGCCTCGGAATGATAATCGATGGTGATGCCATTACCCTGGCGGATATTCATGGAGTCCGCTTCGCTCCGTGTGTCGGCAACGATATTGTCACAGATCAACGCCATTGACATGTCCAGGAGTTGAATGCCGGTTATCGCATTGTCGTCTACAAGGTTGCCGATCACATCGGCGTGCGACATCTCGGTGACTGCAATGCCGTGCGCGCCGTTGTCCCGCACGATATTGTCCTCGATCGTGATCATCGCTGTCATGTTGGTGTAGATTCCGCTACGCGCATTGCCCACCACGATGTTGCCGATGACGCGCGATTCCGGCCATTGCGTCGTATTGGTAACATGGATGCCCATGCCATAAGGCGGCCGCGCGTTGACTACCGTGTTGTCGAGGATGTCGGCGGCGCCAAGACGCACCTTGATACCGGTCAATCGGCTGTCGGAGACAAAGTTGTTTCGCAGGGTGACATTTTGGCTATGGGTCACGAAAATGCCGTACTCGCCGCCAATGATCGTTAAACCTTCAATCGTGACCGCGGCGGTGTCGAGGACCGAGATTACCGGGACGTCATCGGGGGAGACTACGACTACACCGCCCGCTTCATCACCACGCAAGGTCACCGGTCGTTCCACCAAGAGCGCTTCATGGTAAGTGCCGGCGGCAATCTCAATAACTGCGTGATTGGGCGCGGAAGAAAGCGCCTCAGATATTGTTTGGTAGTCGTCGGGAATGCGAATGATCTCGGTCAGGCTCATCGCCCTTGATGCAAGGGCAAATATGACAGCGACGATGAGCAGACGGCATATCGAGTTGGCTTGGGTAAGTCGTCCTGGCATACTGTTTCTATCCCTTGACTGCGCCGGCGGTCACACCGCGCACGAAGTAGCGCTGCAAGCTGAAGAAGACGATCAGGGGCACTAGCATGGTGATGAAGGCGCCGGAGGCCAGGATGTCCCATTCATTGGCGTACTGACCTACGAGCTGCCGGATGCCAACCGTGAGCGGGAACTTCTGCTGATCGACCAGGAAGATCAAGGCGTTCATCAGGTCGTTCCATACCCAGACGAATTGGAAGATGGCCAGCGATGCGAGCGCGGGCAAGGACAGCGGAACAACGATGCGGAAAAACATGCCGAATTCGGATGCGCCGTCGACACGCGCGGCTTCGAAGAGTTCACCGGGCAGATCGCGGAAAAAGTTGTAGAGCAGGAAGATAGCGAAGGGCGTCCCGTACGAGGAATGCGCGATCCAGATGCCGGGCCAGGTGCCGATCAAGCCGAAGGCATTCAGCATGCGCAGCACTGGGATCCAAGTCGTTTGCAACGGGACAATCAGCATTGCGATCGCCAGCAGATAGAAGACATTACGATAGGGCAAGTCCAGCCAGGCGAAAGCGTAGGCGGCGAGCGACGCAATTGCGATTGGCAATATTGTGCTGGGAATGGTGATGATAAAACTGTTCTTGAAGAAGTTGAGGAATCCCGGTTCGGCTAACTGCGGCCGATTAAAGATTTCCGAATAATTGTCCAGCGTCAACAATGCGTTCTGAATGCCCAACTCGATGTCGACCCTGCCAGTGAAGCCCGCTGTTGAATCAAATTGGAAGGGCCCGTCCTGGCTAACCTGGAACGTGCCCGCCAAGGGAAGCGCGATCTTGGTGCCGGCATCGGTTTCCGACAGCGGACCGCCGGCTCGCTCCATGGAATAGGCAATGGTAAACGGCGGACTATTAACAAGGTTTCGATCGATGGTTGCGGAGAAGGTGCCGAAAAAACTCGACCGAGGCTCGAATTCATAGCTGCCGTCGGCATTCACGATAATCTTGCCGGCGCGGGGCACACGAACTTCCTCCCCGATCGCTTCAATCTCCAGTTCACCCTGAATGGACTCGAAACCGCTCAGCTCGTATTCCACGATAATCGGTGACTCGCTGTTATCCACATCCGCTACAAAAGCGCCGGCATAGCTGTCATCGGGGACGAAATCATAGCTGCCGTCCGCGAGAACCGTCACTGTTCCGACACCATTCAACGAGATGGGCTGGTCGATTTCCTCGACCGGGATTGTGCCCCGAATCCGCTGAACACGCACCAAGCGGATCGTGGCGTCAGGCACGCCTTGAACCGCGTCATCGAGTAGTTCGCCCGTCAATGAATCGCCGGCGACGATTGTATTCTCGCTGCTTTCGCCGTTCGCAATGACGTTCAGCTCCAAGAGCTTGGGGGTAATGGTGCGGTTTCCGCTGGCGACGGTCCACCAGCCGGATGCCGAGATGTCACCGCGTGTGCGAAACGAAGTGACGGCCAAACCCACCGAGGGAACCAGCCATATGATTCCGATGATCACCAGTATTGCGTGTATCGGTCCTCGCCTGGTCAAGGTGATGAGCGTTTCGGTCAGGCTTGGGCGCCGCTTTTGCATCGTTAGTCCTTGTAAATGCTCATAGATCGCGGCGGACCTGCCGCAACTGATAAATGATGAAGGGGATGACCATCAGCAGGAGAATCACCGCTACCGCGCTGCCATATCCGGTGCGATTGTTGTTGAAGGTCTCCCAAAATACGGTGTAACCGATGATGCGGGTCGCCCCGCGTGGCGCGCCCTTGGTCATCACCAAAACCAGATCGATCATCTTCAGCGCATTGATGATCATGGTGACGGCGACGAAGGTGATCGGTCCGCTGAGCATGGGGGCGGAGACGCGCCAGAATAGTTGCCAGGCATTGGCGCCGTCGATCTTGCCGGCGTCGTGTATCTCTTCGGGAATGCCTTTGTAGGCCGCCGACAGCACAACGACGGATAGACCAGTCATAATCCAGACGCCGGCGAAAATCACCGCCAGGTTCGCTACGTCAACGCTGCCTAACCAGGCGATCGGCTCGAAATCGGGAAAGACTGACGTGAGGAACGCGTTGAGGGAGCCGAGGTTCGGATTCTGGTTGTAAAGCAGGCGAAAGATTACCGCCGCAGCGGTGGCGGAGATGGCCATCGGCATGAATACGATGGATTTGATGATCGCTTCGTACTTGACCTTGTCGGCAAGGACGGCGACCAAAAGCCCAATCAGCACGACGGCGGTGGGGAAGAGGATGAGCCAGGCCAGGCTGTTGACCAGCGCGCCGCTGAACGCTCCGTTTTCGAAGCTCAAGAAAAAGCGATCTTCGGTTAATAGTATCCGATAGTTATCGAGCCCCACGAATTCTTTGGCCGGTGTTGTGATCGTGCCTCGGGTGAAACTCAATATGACCGTCACGATCGTCGGATAGACGTAAAAGAGCGCCATCGCGATGAGCGCCGGTCCGGCGAAGAGCCAGGGAATCAGTTTGCTGAATCTTCCCGCATGCATGTTTTGCGGTCCAGTCCAGTTATTGGTAGCTGGGTGAAGGTAAGGCGCGCGGAATTGCCAAAAGAGGGCAGCCCACCTGGACTGCCCTCGGTACTGAAGATTCGCGTATTCTACATATCGTAGGCGGTATCGGCGACATCCTCGATGAATTGGGCGACCTCTTGCACCGCATCGGGATTGGCGATCAGGTCTTGCAAGCCGGTGAACATGGCATCGCCGCCGACGGCGCCGGGCGCCAGGTCCGAGCCGTCAAAGGCGACGTGGTTGGCATTGGCGACCATGGAAGCGGCCGCGCCATCACAAGGCTCGGCGTAGACATCGGCGGAAACGTTGTAGTTGGCCGACATGAACGGTCCCACTGGCTGGGTAGCCATTAATACCTGGGCTTCGGCGCCGGCCATCCAGCGCAGCCATTCGCGCACTTCGGGCCGGTCGTTGAACATGATCCAGAAGTTGCCGCCGAGAACGACTGAATTGGCGTACATTTCGTTGATGCTCGGGAATTGGAAGTAGCCAAAATCATCGGGACAGGTCTGACCCGGGAAGTTTGCCTGGGCGAAACTGCGCACGAAACTCGCCAAGGGGTATATTCCGCCTTCGCCAGCCATGAACTTGTCGATGGCTTCGATGAAACCGGTGGCGAGCGTTCCGTCTGAGCCGCCGGCCAGCCGTGTGTCAGTCGGCGATACCGCTTCGGCGAAGTGCTCAAGCGCGCTGATGACGGTGGGATCGGTCCATTCAACTTCGTGCGTGACGAAGAGTTTGTGATACATTTCCGGACCGGCAACATTGAGATACAGGTTCTCGAAGAAGTCGGTGAGCGTCCAGCCATCCAGGGCGCCCAGGGACAGGGACGGTATGCCCTCTTCCGCCAGGATATCCAGGTATTCGATGAACTCGTCCCAGGTGGTTGGCGCGTCTTCGCCGATATCTTCAAATACATCCGTGCGGCGCCAAGCAGTACTCTTGGAACTGACCGCGCTGATGACGCCGTAGAATTCTCCATCAACGGAGCCGAGATCAATGAGCGACTGACCGTAGTTGTCGGCGACGAATTCGTCGGTCATTACCGGATCATCACCGCTGGTCAAAGGAATGATCAAGCCTTCGCGCGCCAATTGCGCCATAACACCTGGGCGCGGCATGGCGGATATATCGGGCGGGTTGCCGGCGCTTGCCATGATTTGTGGCAGCAGATGGCAATCGCGATCATCGATGTGCTCGACCTCAATGCCGGTCGCTTCGGTGAAAACCGCGTTTACGGCGTTGAAGCCGATGCCTTCGGGACCGCCCCAGCAGGTGACGATTGTCACTTTGGCGTCTTGCCCAAGAACCGCTGCCGGCAATAGCGACAGCACGATTAGCAGCAAAATGCTCACGAGAGTAAGTTTACGCATGATTCTTCTCCTTATTGAAACACCATTCAATTTAGACGCATCGAACAAGATAAGCCGCGAACCAGGTTGTTCTTCTCCCGCCGTTATGCACGAGACTTGTCGGTACATTACCACAAATGCGGCCTCTTCGCTAAATTGCGCGATAGTGTCGCCAAACTTGCAACTAAGTCAGCGTTGGCTCAAGAAGACGGTGAAGTCGAGATTGCCGGGCGAGTGACCGAAGCCGGTCAGCAGCGCGGCGCATTCGCTTCGGTGCTGCGTGCCGTGATTGACGACATGGGCGAGACAGTGCCAGAGCATCCGGTGGCGCATCCCACCCTCCGCGTCGTAGCTAATGGTGCCGCTTAGAGCTTCGTCGCTCAAGCTGGCGAGAAAAGCCGAAAACGCAGCCCGCTCATCTGACCAGCGCGCGCGAATGGCGGCGACATCAGCGAAGTCGTCCGGGTTTAGCTCGTCGATGAACACGCCGTCCTTAAGCAGGATGCGCCAGGCGTACTCGGCATCCATCAGGTGGACAAGCGCGCCGCGCAGGCTGCCCCAGCCGAATTCGTTTTCCGCCGCCAATTGCTCGGGCGACAGTTTCTGCGCTGTGTCGAGGATGCGATCATTCGCCCAATCGTTATATTGGAAGAGCAATTTGATCTCGTCGTGATTCATGATGGCTGCTTCAAGAGTTGCTTTCGCGGCTGCTCAAGAACAAAGTGAAATCCATATCGCCGGGAGAATGTCCGAAGCCGGTCAGCAGGGCGGCGCATTCGCTGCGGTGCTGGGTACCGTGATTGACGACGTGGACCAGCGCTTGCCACAGAACAGCAGTGTATTCGCGGTCGCCCCGCTTTCTCTTGTAAACGCGGGTCAGGTCCTCGTCATTCAGCGTATCGAGACAGCGCCACAGATTTTCATTCTCGCGCCGCCACCGCTTGCGCAACGCGTCAAGATCCGCGAAATTCTCCGGGTAAATGTCATCCGGGGCATCGTCTTCTGCAAAAAGAAAATCGAACCAGCCGTATTCGGCGTCCAGGATATGCACCAGCGCGCCGCGCAAGGTGCCCCAGCCGAGATCGTTTTCCGCAGTCAGCTGCTCAGGCGAGACCCGCTCCACGGCACCGAGTATGCGCTTGTTTGCCCATTCGTTGTAGGCGTAATACAGTTTGATGTCTTCGACTTTCATGCCACCTCCCGCGGCGAATCATCGGCCTTGAGAAACCTCTTGTCGGTAGAATCGTTATACTGGCAGGTGATCCTGCATTTGGCTACTGTCTATGCCAATCAATTACGACCAGGCTGTCGCATACTACGATGCCACACGCGGCTATCGCGATGGTGTTGCCGAGCGCTACCGTGACGCGTTTCTTGACGTCACCGGCGCTGATCCATCGTCGCGCATCCTAGAATTGGGGATCGGCACCGGGCTGATCGCGCAGGCCTTCATCGCGGCGGGGCACAACTATGCCGGCGTCGATCTGTCGCGAGCAATGATGCGAGAGGTGGCGCGCAAGTTGAATGACGCTCGTCGTCCGCTCTTGGTTCAGGCCGACATCCGCACCCTTCCCTTTGCGGCTGCCAGCTACGACATCGTGCAGGCGGCGCGCGTCTTTCATCACCTGGATGATTGGCGCGGCTGCATTGACGAGGCGCGGCGCCTGCTGAAGCCGGGCGGCGCCTTGCTCATCGCGGAAAACGTCGCGCCGGCTGAATCCGATAGGCCGCCTTGGGCGCTTGTTCAAATCAAGTGGGATGAAATTCTGCGGGGATTGGGGGTCGGCGATAGAGGCCTTCAACGTGACATCCGGCTGGCCGACGAAGTCATGGTCGATTTTATGCGTGCTAGCGGCGCAACGGCATCACTGGTCAATCTGTTGGAATACATCGAGAAACCGGTATCCTGCCGCATGATGGTCGAGCGCCGGGCCAAGCTTATGTTCAGCAGCGACTGGGCGTTAGCGGAAAAGACCCATCGCGAGGCAATACGCGCGCTGCGTCGCTGGCTGGAACAGGAATGTGAGGCGCCTGATGAAATGGTGGAGCGGAAAATGATCTTTCGCGCCGTCATCGGCCGCTGGTAGATCATACCGGCGCGCGGGCAGCAATAGCATCGCCATTCGTGTGGCTGTATCATTAACGGAGACATCTAAGGACGCGAAGCAGCCGGAGCGCTCCCCATGCCCGAAACCCTCGGAAGTTTAGCGCTGATCCTCGTAGCGGTCTTCGTGCTGGCTGTCATCACTGACAAATTCTTCATTCCCAGCCTCGACGAGATCTCGCGCCGCTTGAAACTGTCCGATGAAGTGGCGGGCGCCTCGCTCATGGCGATGGGATCATCGGCGCCGGAGTTGGCGATCGCGCTGATCGCCTTGTTCAGCGGCGGTGGCGAGCATAGCGATGTCGGCATCGGCACGATTGTCGGCTCGGCGGTCTTCAATATTTTGGTGATCACAGGCGTGTCGGCGGTGGTCGCGAGCGGCTTGCACATTCACGTTTTTGCCGTACGCCGCGATATCCTGTACTACCTGGTGTCGATCGGTTATCTGGCTATGGTCTTTTTCGATGGGCATGTCTCGCTGATTGAAGCGATCCTGGGTTTAGTGGGGTACGTCGTTTACATGGGTGTGCTCATCGTGCTGAAGGATCCGGAGGTTGACGACGAGCCGGAGCCTTTGGACAACGAAGGCTCAGCGGAATCAGCGGCCGGGATCCAAGTCTGGCGACAGTTCGAGTCCCTGGTTGTCAGCGTACTGCGGCGCATTACAGGCGCGCCGGAAAAGAACTTCGTTTGGGCTTTCATTGTCTCGATCACGTTGATAGTGGCACTGAGTTATATCCTGGTTGAGGCGACAATCGTCTTTTCCGCCGGCATCGGCATACCGCCGGTGATCGTCGCCCTGACGCTGCTGGCGGCCGGTACATCGGCGCCGGACCTGATTTCGTCGGTTGATGTCGCGCGCGAAGGGCGGGGCGGCATGGCGGTCGCCAATGCTGTCGGCTCCAATACCTTTGACCTGCTGGTTGGATTGGCGCTGCCCTGGACAATCGCGCTGACAATTCTCGGTATAAGCGGGATCGAAGTCGCGACGAATGACTTGTGGATTTCGATTGGCATTCTGGTGGGGACGACGCTGGTACTCTTCGGCTTTCTTGAGAGCGAACGCAGCTTGAGTCGGCGGGAAGGTTGGGTGCTGCTCATGCTGTATGCCGTCTTCGTCGTCTATACGCTGGCGAGCGGAAGCGCCATTTAGCGACGCGCTGACGCCGCGATTCGGAATTTGGAATGAGCGCAAACGCAGGAGAACAGCTGCAACAGCCCGCAGTCGGGATGGATGTATTAAATTTGCCTCTGATGGGCCGGCTGCTACGGCATCGGCATGGCCGCCTCGCGCTGCAAACGATTCTCACCTTGGTCGCGCTGGCGCTGGTAATCGATGGCTTGGTCGGGCCGCAATCGGCGGCGCGCAATCTGGCGACGGTGACGCCCTGGGTGCATTTGCGCGGATTCGCCGTGCTCGTATTGCTGCTGGCGGGAAATCTCGTCTGCATGGGCTGCCCCTTCACTTTGCCCCGCAGCCTGGCGAAACGCTTGTCTGGTGGCGGTCGGCGCTTTCCGCAGCGCTTGCGCAATAAGTGGCTGGCGATTTTCAGTTTGTTCGCGCTATTTTTCGCCTATGAGTATTTCGATTTATGGGCCAGTCCCTGGCTGACGGCTTGGCTGATCGTGGCTTATTTTGTCGCCTCCTTCGTTATGGAAGCGGTCTTCAGCGAATCGGCTTTCTGCAAATACGTCTGCCCGCTCGGTTCGTTCAACATGGTTTATTCGGCGCTGTCCCCGACGCAGATTGCGGTAAAATCACATGATGTCTGCGCAAGCTGTGTCGGCAAGGAATGCGTCAATGGCAGTTACGCCGCGCAGACGGTCATCCGGGTCGATGAAATCCCAACCGCTTCAGGCGATACAATGCAGTCGAAAGAAGTCGTGCACGGACCGAGTGGCGCATTAGGCTGTGGCACCGAGTTGTTCGCGCCTCAGATTCGAAGCAATCTGGACTGCACCATGTGCCTGGACTGCGTGCGCGCCTGCCCGCATGACAACGTCAGTTTGTTCACGCGGTCGCCTGGCGCCGAGTTGAACCGCGCCGACAGTTGGCCGCGGCGCTGGGATGTGTCGCTGCTCGCCATCGCGCTAGCCTTCATGGGCGTATCGAACGCTTTTGGCATGGTGCCGCCCTACTATGCGCTGCAGGAGTGGCTGGCGTTAAACCTAAATATCACGAGCGAATTTATCGTTCTGCTGCTGATATTCGCCACGGTGAATCTGCTACTGCCACTGTCTGTGTCGGTTGCGGCTGCCTGGATCGGTGCGCGCATGACCGGCTTCCACAAGCGGGACTCGATCCGCGATACGGTCGCTGCCTTCGCGCCTGCCTTCGTGCCGGTGGGCTTCGGCATCTGGTTCGCCCATTACAGTTTTCATCTGCTGGTCGGTCCGGGCTTGATCGTGCCGGTGATTCAAGAGTTTCTCGGCGGCGTCGGTGATTGGCAGGCTTGGAGTTTCAGCATCAACGAAAATGCCGTCGGCTTGATTCAGCTCGTCGTGCTGATATCCGGCTTCCTCTGGAGCCTGCGGTTGGCGCAACGGAAGGCGCTGCTTTTGTATCGACGTAAGGCGCTCTTGGGCATGCTGCCTTGGGCCTTGGTTTTCCTGTTGCTGATGCTGCTTGCTTGGCAGATCTTTTCGCTGCCGATGGAGATGCGCGGGACGCTGGCGTTGTTCGGTTGATGTCCCGTGGGGCAATCAGTTTGCGACGCGTTCGCCGTTCTGCAGGATTGGCTCCGCCCGTCCCCACAGTTCGCTAGCATCGCGATTCATAATCGGTTCGGCGGAATACTGCGCCAGGTAAGAGCGGCGGTAGGCATCGGTCATATTGGGACCGCTGCGGTGGAAGGTGCGGCTGCTGAAGACGACGATGCTGCCGGCGGGAACGATTGCAGGATCGCCCGGATCGTCGCCGTGGTAACCGACTTTGTCGTTCGTATTGTCTTCCATCTCATGGGACATGATTTCGTCCGTTGAGTTGCGACCGTCACGCGGATAGGGCAGGATGTAAACGGTGCCGTTTTCGACCGACATATCGTCGAGCGCGCACCAGCAGGAGAGATAGGCGCGGTGGTAGTGGCCGACGTAGCCGGAATCCTGATGCCAGGCGAATTTGGAATCGGTATCGGCGGCTTTGACCACGTATTGTTCATGGAAGAGATAGGCGGAATCGCCAAGCGTGGCCTGGCAAATCTCCGCCATTAACTCGCTGAAGAGGAATTTGGTCATGATCGGACTGTCGTAACTGCGATTGCCGATGAAATAACGCTTCTTGTAATGCGTGATGCCTTGAGTGGTGACGCCTTTGGCTTCCATTTCCCGGTCGTGCGCTTCCACAAAGCGCATGCATTCGTCGCGCAAGGCATCAAGGACGGTTTCAGGTATGACTGATTCAAGAATAAAGTAACCGTCGCGATGAAAATGTTCCACTTGTTTAGGTGATACGAGAGTCATGACTCTATCTCCTGAACACGCATATTGTCCGCAATTTTAACCCGCCAGCCCGCCTTGTCAACACGAGTAACGACACGTGCTGGAACTAGGTAAATCCGTTGGAGTGGTCTAAACTCCGCTGATTGAGATTCAGAGATTCTGGAGTCCCGCATGGGAAAACGACCCAACATCGTACTCTTCCTCACGGATGATCATGGCGCCTGGGCGCATGGCTGTTATGGCAATGGCGAGGTGCGGACCCCTACTCTCGATGCCTTGGCACAGATTGGCACACGCTTCGAGAATGCCTTCACGCCGACCCCGGTCTGCTCACCGGCGCGCGCTTGTTTGTTAACGGGCAAGACCGCGTCACAAGTGGGCATCCACGACTGGCTGGAGGAGGCGATATCCGAGATCGGGGAGCGCGACTGGCTGGGCGGGACGCGGACGCTCTTTAAGTACTTGGCCGAGGCCGGTTACCATACGGGCTTGAGCGGCAAATGGCATCTGGGTCAATCGCACTTGGCGCCGAAGGGGGCGGATTACCACTTTGGTCTGCCCGGCTGGCAAGGGGCGCACAATGGACCCTATACCTATGTACGCAACGGCGAAATGATCGAGCTGGATGGCAATAAATCGCAATTCATCACCGACCATGCGATTGAATTCCTCGAATCGGCGCCGACCGACAAACCCTTCTTTCTCAATATCGGCTACATCGCCACGCATTCGCCTTATCAGCAGCAGACGCATGATCCGCAGCAGACGGCACGCTATCAGGACTGCGCCTTCAGCGACGTCCCGCCATACGAGCCGCATCCCTGGGTCAAGAATGAAGGCGGCTCGAATACGTTGAGCGAGGATGAATTGCGCGACCGCTATATCGGTTATTATGCCGCCGCGACCGAGATCGACGACAATGTCGCCCGCGTCATGAGTGCCTTGAAAGCGCGCGGCAAGTGGGAAAACACGATCATCATCTATACCTCGGATCACGGCTGTTCCATGGGTCAGATGGGATTCTTCGGCAAAGGCAACAGCACGCGCCCGCTGAACATGTACGAGATCTCGCTTCGTGTACCGCTGATCATTGCTGGACCGGGCATCGACACACAGGTACGTGAGGAGTACGTTGACCATTGCGACAGCTTTCATACGATTTGCGAGTTGGCGGGAGTGCGCCTGCCGGACGATGAGGTATATGCCGGCGATTCATATACGGCAATGCTGCGCGGTGAAAGCGTCGACTGGGAGAATACGCGCTACGGTGAATACGGCGATCTGCGCATGGTGCGAGATGAGCGCTGGAAGCTGAATCTGCGTTACCCGGATGGACCGCACGATCTGTTTGACCTGCGGCATGATCCCGCTGAACTGGTGAACCTCTACGACAAGAATCCGCAAACAGTCGCACATTACCGAGCGCGACTGGATGCGTTTTACGCCAGCCACGACGATCCCGCGTTATCGGGTTTGCGGGTGAAGGACTTGCCGGCGCATAACGGCAGCAGTGAAGCCTGGCGCGATGGCAAACGTGAGGCGCGTGGCTTGCAGGCGTATTAGGTCGTTTTCGCTGCTAAGTCTGAGTGTAGGGGCGACCCAGTGGGTCGCCCGCCTATGTTCTGTTCTTTCTGTTTGGCAAAGGATCAGGGCCGCTCGAGCGACACTTCCAGCGTGATGGCATCGTCGAAGCCGAACTTCTCCAGCGTGACCACGACGCGGCCACTCATGGGTGTCACGAAAGCCAGCGGCAGGTGCTCCGGCACGCCCATCGTGCTATATGCCATGACTTCCATGCCGTCGATCGTGGCGGTGACGTACAGATCTTCGACATCACCGGCGAGTTTTTCCAGATTAAGGACCAGCAGCTCGTCCTCTTCGGCATCAAATACGACCAGATCGCGGATCGCTTTGTCGTTGAGCGTGACGATGGTCTCGCCATCTTCCAGCGCATGCACCGGATTATGCGAGACGGTAATTGTGCCGGCTCCTGCCGCACTATCATCAAAAGTCGAAACGACCAGAATGTACGCTGCCGAGTGGTCAAACACCAGATTGCTCAGCTCGGCATCGAAGCCGCTGCCGCTGTCATCATCGAAAGCGTATTCGATGCCCGCGGGTGACACCACTTGCAGCAGCGTATCAAGCGCGCCGCCGCTATCAGCTCTTGCTGTCAAACTGTCACCGGTTTCGACAGGCAAGGCAAAATAAAGCGCCGGCGTCTCGGCGGACAGCGAAAAGCGCAGGTCCGTTTCGAACGCTATTGAATTGATGCTCACGCTGGCAATGCGGACGACGAAGTCCCCATCGATGGCGCCTTGAGCCATCATCAGCGGCGCCGCGCCGATTTCGAGCACGTATCGCCCGGAATAGGGCAGCATCAAGGGACCGATGAGGGCGTCTTTGCGTCCGCGGCTGTCATCATTGAAGGCCATTTCATGATCATCGCGATCGATTAGCGCGACAGCCGGATCAAAGTCTTCCGACGATACGCGGAGCAGGACGTATCGCCCCTGCGCGCCTTCGAACTCGATTTCCGCGCTACCATCTGTCAAATTGCCTTCAATGACCTGGGCTTCACCGACCGCAGGGCTTACGGTGGCGTCCCTTCTCCTGGCGGTGGCGGTCAGAACGACCGACGGCTGATTACCCGCCTCGCGCAACACTCTGATTGTGTAGTCGCCCGGTTCGTCTTGGTCGCTGGTGAAAAGCTCAAGCATGACCGTGCCACTGGCATCGGCGGTCTTTTCAGTGCTGTAGACCGACGCGTCGGCGAAAACCACATCGATTGTGACGCTTTCACGGGCCTGCAGGTCGCGCACGGTGATGCGATGGCCCGAACCGATTGGCGCCGACCGGGGTGATATCGTGGCGCTGGCATCGTCCACGAGGGGCGGCTCTTCCGTTTGTTCAGGCGCGTCTTCGCTGACAACATCGCTTGGCTCGTCAAGGGCTTCTGCAGCCGCATCGTCAGCGGTGATTTCAAAAGTCGCCGACGCCAACAAGTCTCCGCTTTTATCATCACGGACTTCAATGCTGTAGGTACCGGCGTCGTCTTCAACTGTGCTTGAGATTGTCAGGCTGAGGATGCCGTCGGCGTCGGCGGCGCGTTGCGTGCTGTATTCCTGGTTGCCGGCCGGATCAAGAATGATTAGCGCGAATGTCTTCTCAGCAGCCAGACCGCCGACCGTGATCGTGTGTTCGCTGCCTTGTGGAGCGGCCGTCGGATCGACAGATACTTTTGTATCCGCCAGCTTGGGATCGTCTTCGCCGATCGTCAAAGTTGCATTGGCAAGCTTTTCGCCTTCGACGAAGATATCAACGAGATACTCGCCCTCAGCCGGGTCAGACGGCGTGACGAAGCTCAGTTTCGCTTCGCCTTCACTGGAGGCGCGCGCGAGGACTGTATCGATCAGCACGCCGTCGCTTGAGGTGATCTGTGCCGTGATGCTGTCAAAGGCCGCGCTGCCGGCCACGGCGATCTCGACCGCTTGTCCGGCGGCAACAGCCGATGGTGTAATACTTACGGTAACATCGCGTTCGGGCGGCGCTTCAATCGTGAATACGCCCTCGGCGATTAACTCGCCGTCCGCGTCATGGACAGAGATCTCGTGCAGTCCGGGCGAATCATCTTCTTCGGCGAACACCTCTATCTCGATTAGGCCGTCGTCTTCGCTTCTGAGCTGGCGGCGATAAGCCACTTGCAGCGTCTCGCTGGCGGTGATGGCCACCGTATACTGTGTATCCGGCTCCAGCTCGGCAATGCGTATCTTCTGTACCTTGCCAAAGGGCGCTGTCTCTGGCGCAACCGTGACATCACCGAGAAATTCGCGTTGGTCTTCGTCGCCGTCAGCCGCGGCGGTCAATTCAAAGTCGGCATTAGCGACGATCTCGCCGTTGCTGACAACCCGGATGGTATAGATGCCCGCTTGATCACCTTCTGTGCTGCTGACAGGATAGGGTATCGTGCCGTTGGCGTCGCTTGTTTCTTCGCTGCTGAAGACCACGTCGGCGTCAAAGAGGATCTCGACCGTGAAGCCCGTATCCGCTTCCAATCCTGTGATCACAATCTCGAAGACGGCTCTTTCGACCTCGCCGGCGGACGGTGTGATGGAGATCGTTGGCGTGTCCTGCGCGAGTATAGGGACGGCAAAGGCGAAGAGGAGTATGGTCAGGCGCAGGAGTCGCGCGATCATTGATGGCATGCGAAAGTCCTTTGGTCGGTTCACCGGTGTCACGATTTAGATTGCGGTTACTTTAGCAAGCCGCTTCCTACCATTATAGGGTTTTTCAACCGTCACATGCTGCGCTGTCTATCCACTTTACAATCGTTTTACGCGCAGCAATCCGGCAGGGAGAAATCCGTGTCCGGCATTTCATAAGGTGGCGTCACCGCAGTATAATCGGCGCATGGAAGAGCAAGACAAAATCGCGGGCAATTGGGGCGTCATCGGTCATGAATGGGCGGTCGCATTCCTGCGCCGGTCGATGCGGCACGGACGCAATCGCCATGCCTACCTGATCAGCGGCAGCCGCTCGCTGGGCAAGATGAAGCTGGCGCGCGCCTACGCGATGGCGCTCAACTGTGAGAATGAGGAATCTTTGCACCGCCCTTGTCTTGAATGCCGCGCTTGTAAAGCCATCGACGGGGGACGCGATCCCGATTTGATCGAAGTTGGCCCGGTGGACGGCTTGGCGCCGAAGATCGATGAAATCCGCAATGTCACGCGACTATTGGCGCTGAAGCCCTTTTCGTCGCGCTATCGCGTGGCGATTTTCGCCGACTTCGATCTGGTGGCGCCGCCGGCACAAGACGCGCTGCTCAAGACGCTGGAAGAACCGCCGAACTACGTGATCTTGATTTTGCTCGCAAGCGCCGCCGAACGCATATTGCCGACAATTCGCAGCCGCGCGCAGATGCTGCCGCTGCGGCCGGCGCCGCTGGAGTTGATCAAAGCCGAATTGATTGGCCGTGGCTGTGACGAAGAACGTGCCGATCTGATTGCGCGATTGAGCGGCGGCCGGGTCGGCTGGGCGCTGGCGGCAATCGCGGACGGCGAGACGCTTGCATTTCGACAAGATGTGCTGGATCTTCTGCACGATATTCTGGCTGGAACACGGCTGGCGCGCATGAAAGCCTCGGACAAGCTGAGCCGGCGGGTAGGGCGGGATAAGGTGCAGCTTCGTCACATTCTTGAGATCTGGCAAACCTATTGGCGCGACGTCTCGCTGCAGTGTTATGAAAGCGCGGTCAAACCCTGCAACGGCGACCGCCGCGACGAGATCCGCGCGCTCGCGCTGCGTACCGGACCGTCTAATGCCGTTGCGGCCTTGGCGGCGACGCGGCGAACACTGCGCACGCTGGATACCAACGCCAACTTGCGCCTGGCCCTGGACACCTTGTTTCTAGATTATCCGGGACTTGATTGAGGAGTCACTACTCGATCGGGATCCAGTTGGATGGTTTCTTGGCCGCTTCCATGATCGAATCCGGCACTAGCACGATCTTGCCGAATCCTGGATTCTTCTCCAGTTTTCGATGCGCTTTGTGGACCTGGCTTAAGGGCAGGACCTCGTCAATGAGCGCGCGATAGGTACCTTTCGCCAAGCTGCGCAATATGGATTCGAAATCCTTGGATTTGATGGAACCGTAGGCGCCAAGGATGCTGAGGTTTTTCAAGTACATGTCCATCGCATCGAAACGCGCCTGGGGTTTGCGCAGGACCGCCGCGATGACTAGGCGACCACCGTATCCGAGCATGCGCAGAGACTGGGCCAGGTTGAGCTTTTCGCTGCAATGCAGGATCAGGCTGGCGCCCTCTTCTTGGCTGGCGAGCTGAACCTGTCGCACCAAATCATTACCGGCATCCTCGAGTACGATATCGGCGCCGATATCGTGCAAGTTTGCCGCGAAATCGCTCTCACTGATGGCAATGACTTTGGCGCCTCGCGCGGCGGCGATCTGCACGGCGGATGCGCCGAGGCTATTGCCCGCGCCACGAACGACCACCGTGTCCGCTTTCTTGAGTTTGCCGTTGGTCACTAACGCCAGGAATGCAGCGGCAAAGGCAGCGCCGGCGGCAGCCGCCGACAGATAATCGAGATCATCGGGCAGGCTGATGAGTTGGTCGGCTGGAATGACACAATACTCGGCATAGCTGCCATTGATTTGGCAGCCGAGCTGTTCAAAGCAGGCGGCCACGCGATCGCCGACCTGCCAGCTGTCCACTTCATCGCCGATTTGCACGATCTCGCCGGCCAGGTCAGCGCCGAGAATATGCGGCATCGGCTTGCGAATGATGAGACGGCCGCTGCGGAAAAGCAGGTCTTGCGGGTTGACCGAGGTGGCATGAATCTTGACGAGGACTTCGCCCGGTCCCGGTTGTGGACGGCGCACTCTTGTCACTTTCAGGACGCGCGGCCGGCCGATGTTTTCCATGATGACGGCGCGCATGCTGCTGCCGGATTCCGTCATGTTCCCCTCTCGTCAGGCATCGCCGATTCTGGCAGTAGTCTAGCGCAAGCCATATGCGCTGTAAACGGCTTAGCCGCCGCTGAAACGCGCTGCATTACGGGTGCGCGCCTTGGCGATTTCCGCTTCGCGATTACGAGGTGGCGCCGAGGTTTGCAGTGAGTCGAGCAAGGTCGCTGTCGCCCGCGCGACATCGGCAACCGCCCCCTGAAAGATGGCTTCGTTGACCGCTGACGGCTTTGTATAGCCGCTGACTTTGCGCACATATTGCAGGGCAGCCGCTTCGATATCAGCTGCTGTGCTGGGCGGTTCATAATTGTAGAGCGTACGGATATTACGGCACATTGCCTGTATCCTCATGTTTAGCCGCGCTATGCAGACATTCTAGCATGTCGCTTGACATCAGTCGCGATGCAGCTCGCTCGTCAAGCTGATATACCCCGGTGGCAGATAAACGCTGACATCATCGAGCGCGAGGAATTCTTGCAATAAATCGACGCTATCCTGCTGCCCGGCGTAATGATGCTGCTTCCACATTTGGTAGGGATGGACGGCTAAGTTCGCGCTACGAAATTCGTCGATGACGGCTTTCAGGCCGGGCACGTTGCCTTGGATATCGGCGAGGATAGCCAAACGTGTCATATCGGCTTCTCCTTTTCTGGAAGCTGATACAGTGCTTGGTCAGGTTTTCCGCAGTCAGGCGTCGTAGCCGGCGGGATGGCGGCGATGCCAATTCCAGGCGGTATGAATGATGGTCTTGAGATCGTTGTATTCGGTCTCCCAACCCAATTCGCGGCCTATCTTGTCACTGTCGGCGATCAGGACGGGCAGGTCGCCGTCACGGCGACGAGCGGTGACAGTAGGGATGGGATGGCCGGTGACTTCGCGGACGGATTCAATGACTTCGAGCACGGAATAGCCGCTGCCGCTGCCGAGGTTGTAGACGCGGCTGTGCCCGTCCTGCAGCGCCTCCAGAGCCAGGATATGGGCGCGCGCCAGGTCAAGCACGTGCACATAGTCACGGATGCAGGTGCCATCGGGCGTGTCGTAATCCGTGCCGTAGATCTGAATAGAATCGCGCTGCCCTAAGGCAACCTGCAACACCAGCGGGATCAGGTGGGATTCGGGATCGTGCGCTTCACCGATATGCCCGTCGGGATGGGCGCCACAAGCATTGAAATAGCGCAGGCTGCAGTACTTGATGCCGTAGAGGCGGTCCATCCAGCCCAGCAGCCGCTCCGCCATGTATTTCGTTTCGCCGTAGATGCTGCCGGGCATCAGCGCTTCGCTCTCGTCGATCGGGAGACGTTTTGGCTGATCGTAGAGGTTTGCGGTGGAGGAGAGGATGAAGCGATTGACCTCGTGTTGGCTCGCTAGTTCCAGCACATTGACGACGGTATAGACATTATCCCTCAGATAGGTGAAGGGTTGCTGCATGCTCTCGCCGACTAGAATCTGCGAGGCGAAGTGCATGATGCCATCGAAGTCATGCGCCTCAAAGGCGGCGGCGAGCGCAGACCGGTCGTGCAAGTCACCGACAATGAGGGTCGCATCCGGGTGGACCGCGCCGCGATTGCCTTTGATCAGGTTGTCATAGACGACGACTTGATAGCCGCGGTCAAAGAGCAATTGCACGACATGACTGCCGATATAGCCGGCGCCGCCGGTCACCAGGACTTTCATAAGCCAGCGTCTCCTTTAGACAGAAGATTATAGCCCGTCAGCAGGGGTGGTCAAATATCGCGCTCACGGTCAACGATAGCCGCGGTATGGGCGTGCTTGAGGCAAAGGGCGATACGGAGCGGGCGGTCAAGCGTATATTGTGGGGGGAGAAGGTCCTGTGGTTTAATCGATGGTGAAGGAGATCAGCGTTAGAGCGGTGATGACTGACGAGCGGAAAGACGAGACGAGCTGGTCGGATGCAGAGCGGGCGGCGCTGCGCAAGCTGTTGCGCATGGCGCTGATCATTCTGCTGGCGATCGTCGTGGCCGGCTCGGCCGCCGCCGTTCTTAGTTCCGTCGCTATGGCTTGATCGTTTGTTGAGCGTACGGCAATCATTAGTTAGCCAATTTATGCAGAGAGACAACATTAGCTTGAGGGCTGAGGAGCCCAAGCAACGCCTGGACAAGTTCGTGCTGGCGCACCTGGCGGGATTCTCGCGGACGCAGGTGCAAGCGCTAATCCGTGACGGGCATGTGCTGGTCGACGGCGCCGCGCAGAAGACCGGTTACAAGTTCAAGGGCGGCGAGCAGGTTACCGTGCGCATCCCAATACGGGAAGAGACATCGGTCGAGCCGGAAGAAATTGCGCTGGATGTCGTTTATGAAGACGATGACTTGGCGGTGATTAACAAGTCGGCCGGCATGGTGGTTCATCCCGGCGCGGGCAACGAGACCGGTACATTGGTGAACGCGCTGCTGGCGCGCTATCCGGAACTGGCGGATATGATGGCCGATCCGGAAACGGAAGAGCGGCTCGGCATCGTGCATCGGCTGGATCGCGGCACGAGCGGCTTGCTCGCCGTCGCGCGGAATAAGCCGACCCTGCTGGCGCTGATGCGGCAATTTCAAGAGCGCAGGGTGGACAAGGTGTATCTGGCGCTTTTGGAGAAGCGGCCCAAGTCGAATACGGGCTTGGTGGATGCGCCGGTCGCGCGCGATCCGCGGCAGCGCAGACGCATGGCGGTGCAGCGGGATGGCAAGCCGGCACAGACCGAGTTCGAGGTGCTGGATCACGACTTTCAGGATGACCGCGCGCTGGTGCGGCTGAAGCTGCTGACGGGGCGGACGCATCAGATTCGCGTGCACATGGCCTTCATCGGCTGCCCGGTGGTGGGCGATACGGTCTATGGCTATCGCAAGCAGCGGGTCAAGCTCAAGCGGCAGTTTTTGCATGCGCATGAGTTGGCGTTTGAGCATCCGGTCACGGGGGAGCGGATGGCGTTTGTGAGTGAGTTGCCGCTGGGCTTGAAGGCGGTGATGGAGAAGCTGCGCTAAGTCCGACGACGGCAGGCGTCGACTGTGCCGCGAAAACGGTCGCTTTCGCCTCAATCGTGGTCGAATTTCCAGTTTAATGGGAAGAATTTTGGCTTTTGTGTGCTTCTTTCGGGGAATCAAAACATTTTTTCCCCGAAAGAATCTTTGATGCGCGCGGGTGGACGGTGCGACGGAAGGGGTAAGAGTCGAATCATTAAAAGAGCGTAACATCAGCAACAAGCCAAGAAGCGACTGAATAGTCACGCGCGGGCGGATGGCGTTTGTGAGTGAGTTGCCGGTGGGGTTAAGGGCGGTGATGGGGAAGCTGCGGTAGGTTTAGGCCACTCGGGCGCAGGGGTTATTCTCGGCCACTTCGCAAGAGTTGTCGACGTAGCTCGTCGTCCTTGGTCAACAGATCAATGACGTCATCTTTCCCAGTGTTGGGATTGACGAATGTCCAATATACCCAGCCGTTCGGATTCGATATTCCGGGATTGACGGATCGAATTGCGCGACCGCCGGCTTCCGATGGCGGCAAAATCTCTCCCTCGTATTCAATTATGTTTTGGTTTCTGCCAATAGTGTCGGTCAGAATCAAGGTACCATGAAACCTATGCTTTGTCTTAGAACCTCGTGGACGGTAATTGATATGTACGGGTAGTGGTACACCGCCGTCTGGTACCAGGCTATTCAGCGACGGAGGCTTAACACCGATATTTGGGTCAAGATTTCCGAATTGCTCACTAGACTGAATCAATGGCATAGTCGAAGCTTTGCTTTGCAGGAATTTCTGCCACGCTTGCAAAACAAGTGGTGCAAGTTCAGCCCGCATAAGTTTCGTCAACTTTCCCGAATACACTTTCCGAATGAGCAGCTCAACTAACTCGTCTGACAGCGGGTTAAATGCTCTATTGACTACTATTTCGATTTTGCTCTTGTTCTTCAAAGTTTGAGCGACTGAAAGAGCAAGATCAGCATTGAATTCGGACTTAGCAAAAACGCTGAGTTCGCTGGCTTTGCTAGCGTCAAGACTTTCCATGTCTACCATTAGGAAAGGTTCGTCGTCCATTACATTGGGTTGTTCGATATCGGCATAGAAGTGATACTCAAGCCCGTTCGTAAGAATGCCAAATCGCGTTTCCAACTTAGTCCCAAAATAGCGTCGGAGCTGTTCCGCGTAGGAGTCACCTAGCGCAGATGTCGCCGGTTTTACCTCTATCAAAATAACCGGCTTACCGTCCTTCATTAGCGCATAATCGACTTTTTCACGTTGGATTCCTACGTCGGCAGTATGTTGACGCTCCACATCGTTGGGCTCGCTCGGCTCGTAACCGAGCGCCTTGATAAACGGATCAAGCAAAAAGCTTTCTGTTTTAGCTTCATCAATGGCGGCCTTGCGTCTACGTGGAATATCGGACGACAACTTTCGCAGATTATCTACTAACGTCATGTTGGTACCCGAACGCGACCTTTAGAACATTAGCGAAAGTTTAACACATTGAGACTCTCGAAGCAGACGACGGCATGTCCTCGTTATTACAATTTGTCGCGAGGCTGTTTGGACTGAGTCTCGCCGTCCTCTCTGTGCCCCCGCCGCGGAATCCGCTATGCTCCCCACCATGCAAGCCACGATCACGTACTAGCCCACCGCCCTCCACCTGATGACCAAGCCGCGAGGCGCGATCTGCAACTTCGATTGCGGGTACCGCAGTTATTCTTATTGATGATTGGCACGGCGTTCATCTCGCAGGACACGGGGACGCGGACGCTGTTCGACTCAGAGTTGCCGCTGGGGTTGCGGGCTGTGATGGCGAAGCTGCGCTGAGCGTTAGTCGTCTTCAAGATACTTGGCTGCTGCCGCCTTTAACTCGTTCGCATATCGATAAATGTCGTCCACGTTTTCTATCCGAACACGTTCTTCTTCGTCACTGTGAAACAAGCTCAAATACTTCACCGACCTGTTGAAGCGCAAGCGGCAAATCGGCTGGCGGTTGTTGTCGTCGAGAAGTATGCCGCAATAGGATCGAACGTCGCGCATCGAAATCCTTGATACATCAATGTCTTCGCGCAAGATTGCTTTGACGACGTAGAATCCATCCAATTCGTCTTGTGTGGTTTCGATACCGTCTCTCAAATCGTCAACCTGCGTCTCGTCAGCGAGGTCATCAGTCGCCGCTTCACTGTTTCCTGCCGTAGAGTCGATGGCTGTCTGCAAGCGAGTGGCAATCCTGTCGTTGAGAAATTCGCGAAATGCCTGCTTTACGATCTCGGTAAACTCATCTATTACTGATTCTCGGAGTCGTCCAGAATAGACGGGCTTCGTAAAGTGACGAACGAAGTCCACCGTCGGCTGATTGTATTCGGCTTCGAGTAAAAGACGTATTTCGCGTTTGTATTTCAGTTCGTTGGCGCTGGACAGGATACGATCGACATCAAAGGCCGCCTTGGTAAACTTCTTTAGCTGCGCAATTGGACGCGTGTCGAAGTTCAGCATATCAATGATGAGAAACGGCTTTTCATCCATATGATTGGTCTTTTCAAGATCGGAGTGAAAGCGATATTGAAGGCCGTTTGTAAGAATGCCGATCCGTGCCTCGGTTACGCTGAAATAGCGGAATAGTTGTGACGCGTGCTCTCCGTTCAGATCAGACGTTGCGGACTTCGCTTCGATAAGAATGATCGGCTTGCCGCCCTGAATGATCGCATAATCCACCTTCTCGTTTTTCTTGGTTCCAATGTCGGCTGTAAACTCCGGAACGACCTCCATAGGATCGAACACGTTGTAACCTAGCGCCTGAATAAAGGGCATGATAAAGGCGTTCTTAGTGGCCTCTTCCGTTTTGATGTGCTCCAGTCGACGCGGCGCAGCGTTAGATATCTCGCGCATTCTCTCGATCAAGTCCATTACGTAACTCCGTTAGATAAGGTGGTAAGTCCATCGAGCAGAGAATATAACGTAATATTAATAACCGCAATAGTGCCAAGACTTCATTGTTTTATTCGTTCGTTCCTGATTCTCTGTGCCTTTCTGGTGAAATCCGCTATACTCCCCGGCATGCAAGCCACGACCGCCCAACCCACCGCCTTCCACTTGATGACCAAGCCGCGAGGCGCCATCTGCAACCTCGATTGCAAATACTGCTATTTCCTCTCCAAAGAAGCGCTCTACCCGGGCAGCAAGTTCCGTATGTCGGACAATCTGCTCGAGGAATACATTCGCCAGTACATTGAGGCGCAGCAGGTGAACGACATCAACTTCGCCTGGCAAGGCGGCGAACCGACCCTGATGGGCGTCGAGTTCTTCCGGCAGGCGGTGCGCTATCAGCAGAAGTACAAGCGACCGGGCATGCGCATCACCAACGCGCTGCAGACCAACGCCGTCACCCTCGATGACGAATGGTGCGACTTTTTCGTCCACAACGACTTCTTAATTGGCGTCAGCCTCGATGGACCGCGCGATGTGCACGATTACTACCGCGTCGACAAGGGTGGCAACCCGACCTTCCACCGCGTCATGGATGGCCTGCGGCTGCTGCAGAAGCACGAGGCCGAGTACAACATTCTGACCACCGTTCATGCCGCCAATGAAGGGCATGGCGCGCGCGTGTATGAGTTCCTGCGCGATGAGGCGGGTGCCAAATTCATGCAATTCATCCCCATCGTCGAGCGGGACAACGACACCGGTTATCAGGAGGGCGACGAGGTCACTGACCGCTCGATCACGGCGGCCGGTTATGGGCAATTCTTGATCGACATGTACGAAGAGTGGGTACGGCATGATGTCGGGCAGGTCTTCGTGCAGATTTTTGATATCGCGCTGGCCGCCTGGACCGGCGCGCCGCCGGGCTTATGCATCTTTGACGAGACTTGTGGCCTGGCGCTGGCGATGGAGCACAACGGCGATGTCTATTCCTGCGATCACTACGTCGAGCCGGATTTCAAGCTGGGCAACATCATGGATGTGCCGCTGAGCGAGATTGTGGTGATGGACGAGCAGATTGAATTTGGCCAGGCCAAGCGTGATACGCTGCCGCAATACTGCCTCGACTGCGAAGTGAAGTTTGTTTGCAATGGCGGCTGCCCCAAGAACCGCTTCATATCAACGCCGGATGGCGAGCCTGGACTGAATTACCTTTGCGCCGGTTATCGCGCCTTCTTCAATCACGTCCGGCCGACGATGAACTTTATGACGAGCGAGCTGTCACAGCGGCGCGCCCCGGCCAATGTGATGCTGCAGATGGCGCGTCATGATGCCGAATTGGAGCGCGCCTTCGCCCAAGCCGGTCGCAATGATCCCTGTCCCTGCGGCAGCGGGCAGAAGTTCAAGCGCTGCCACGGCAGGCGAACGTAGAACAGGCTCACTCCCAAGCCTCGCGGCGAGTAAGCCCGTTCTTGATAGTTTTGTCTTGCGATTACAGACCCGACTCGGCAATCAAGCGTTGTATCACGTCGTCAGGGACGTCAGAGGCTTCTGTCTTGGAGTATATGATGAGAAGCAGCACTAGTGTTTCCTCTTGCTCGTAGTAAATGACGCGGAGTCCACCACTCTTCCCTCGCCTGGCGGATCGATTCGCCAGACGAACTTTGTATACGGTGTATCCCAACCCAGGCAACAATGCACCGGGTCTGTCGTCACTTTCGAGTTGGGAAATTAACTCGTCAACGACATCCGCTACGGATGGGTACTTCCGTGCCAGGCGCCGAAGTTCCTTATTGAAAGTATCAGCGAAGTTTACTCGCGTTGTCATCGGCAGCCATCATCTCTCGGAGCTCGCGCATTGCTTCTCTGGCCGGGCGCGTTTTACCTTCGTTTACTTCGCGTATGGCCTGTTTCAGCATGACTATTAGCTCTTCCGAGGTAGGCTCGTCATCGTCTGCCAAGGCGTCGACTTCGCTGACCTCTTCCATCATCTCAGCGGCCGCTTTGCGATCTGCTGGCGTCATCACTCGGTCCTTCCCCTTGACACTTGTCCTAAAGATACCACAATGCCTGCATGGATTCCATCAAACTAGTAAGGACCATCCCATGCCTAAACAAGTCATCTCAACCGAAAACGCGCCCGGCGCCGTCGGCGCCTATTCGCAGGGCATCATCGCCAACGGTTTCGTCTTCACCGCCGGGCAGATCCCGCTGATCCCAGGCACGACGAATCTGCGCGAAGGTGGTATCCAGGCGCAAACGCGTCAAGTGCTTGAGAATATTACGGGCGTCGTAGAAGCGGCCGGTAGTGGCATGGAGAAGGTCGTCAAAACCACCGTCTTCTTGGCCGATATCAACGACTTCGCCGAGTTCAACGCGGTATACAGCACTTTCTTCCCGACCGATCCGCCGGCACGAACGACGGTGCAGGCGGGCGGATTGCCGGCCGGCGCCTTGATCGAGGTCGAAGCCGTAGCGCTGCTGGAATGATGGTCTACGCAGGTCGTAGCCGCTCTGCTATACTGCCGAGCGTTAGCGTGAGCACGGCATACAAGCGAGGAAAGCACCGTCAATGATTGACGTCAATCAGTTGCGCAAGGGCACCACCTTCACCGAAAGCGGCAATCTCTATCGTGTCATGGAGTATCGCCATCACAAACCCGGGCGCGGCAAAGCCACGATCCGCGTGACCGTGCGCGATCTGCGCAGCGGTTCCACCACCGAGATGACGTTCAACTCCGGCGAGCGGGTGGAAGATATCCGCGTGGAAGCGAACAAAGTCGAATACCTCTACGCCGATGACGACTTCGTCACCTTCATGAACACCGAGACTTACGACCAGCCACAACTGAACCGCGACATCTTCGGTGAAGATCTCAAGTACATCAAAGACAGTATGGAGATCAAGCTCTTGAGTTATGAGGGCGAGATCATTGACTACGAAATGCCGAAGACGATGGAATACGCGGTGATTGAGGTGGAAGCTGCGGTCGCCGGCGATACGGCCAACAGCCCCACCAAGAAGATCAAACTCGAAAGCGGCTTCGAGGTCAGCGCGCCGATGTTCATTAATGTCGGTGATGTCGTCAAGGTCAATCTAGAAGAAGAGTCCTACGTCACTCGCGTGAGCAAGTAACGATCCTTTTGTCTGATCCGTTGATCTTCGCCGGGCGCATTGCGGACGATCACGTTTGACTAGGCGTAGGGTCGACCAGACGAGTCGCCCGAACCTTTCATCATCTGCGCGCGGTCAGTCATCTAGGCGACAAGCCCGGCACGATCACGCGAAACAGCAGATAGATATCCAGCGCGAATAAGCACATCGGCGCCACTGGTGTTAGCCAGCGCGCGGCATCCCAACGCCAGAGCAAGCGCGCCCGCCAGTGGTCAATGCCAAACACCAGAACAAAAGCAATCGGAATGAGCGCGGGGAAGAGGTAGCGCCCCTGCCATTGCACGAATTCGATGTTGTAGTAGACGTATTGCAGCAGCACAACCAGCACGGTCGCCAGCAGAATGACCCAAACCGCCGCGGGAATCTGACGCGCTGGCTCATTGTCGTTTGTCGACGATCGGCTCTGCCCACCTCCCAATAACGCGCCTGAGCATCCGACCAGGGCAAGCAGAACGAAGGCGCGGTAAATCCAGCCCCCCAGGACGCCGTCTAGTGGCAGCGCCATCCAGCCGAATTGGCCCCAGAAGCTCTTGAATGTCGCGCTGAGCAATTGCCTGAGATAGGTCGCGCTGCCGTGCTGCGCGATGTAATCAGCTGTGCGGAGTTGATCGGAGACGACGCGATCGTGCGCGGCCAAACCGAGAAAATCAGGAAATTCGTAGACGCTGATGTTTCTCAGCCACCAGACGCCGCCCATGACGCCGGCGATCAATGCGAAGATCGCGAGGGAGCGTATCAACACGCGCGGCGAGCCCTTCTCTCTGCGCCACTTTAGCCAGATTGCCAAGGGCGCCAGCAGCGCCACAAAGTAGATCGTGATCTTGGTCAAGAGCGCAAGACCGGCGAGCAGGCCCAGCTGCCAGATGGGGACGTTTTCTTCATCGAGGTATCGTATCAGCCAGAAAAGCATCAGCGCGACTAGCAGTTCCGCAAGCGCGTCGTTATTGACCGCGCTCATCATGCTCAAGTGTTGGGGCAGGAAGGCCGTCAGCGCCATCACGCCGAGGGCGACCTGCGGTTGATTCGGCAGGATACGTCTGCTGATCAAGTAGCTCAAACCGACTACGCCGCCTGCCAGCAGCACGCTGAACAGGCGTAGCGCCACGAGTCCGCCGGCACTAAGTTTGTACACGATCGACGCGAGCAAATAATACAGGGGCGGATGGTGGTCTTCGTATTGGATGCTGTCGAGGCGGTCGAGATATTCCGGTGCAAAGCGCGCCGTCGTCAGCTCCGAAAGGTAAGCGCTGTCCCAATCGCCTGCATTGATGCGCGGGCAGCAGCCGTCTTCGGCGATCTGTCGGATGTAGTTGTAATGCGCGGGTTCGTCAGGTGTTTGCCAAGGCGGCGTGTAAATGACGAAGAGTGCCCCGGCAATCAGATAGCCGAGCAGAATGGCGATGAAGAGCGTCTTTTCCGCGGTGGTTCGGGGCATTTAGGGCGCGATCTCCTGGCGTGTTGGCGACCGTGAATATCATGGCACAGTTTGCTTAATTTTCCAGCGGCGACGCCAACGCTTCCACCCAGGATCGCCGCCTGTACACTCGCAAAGCGCTCGATAGTTGGCGCTATGACAGGCTCAATAATTGAAGTCGAAAGCCAGGGAATCCGCTATCAGGTTGGCGCATCACCAGAAAAATTTTGCGCTATACTAGTGCAGAATTGTGGACGCGATACGCGAGGCTAAGGTGGAATGAAGGTTGTCTCTGTCGGCGGTGGTTTGGGGGCGGTGCAGATCATGCAGGGCATGCAGCGCCATACAAGCGATCTAACTGGCATCATCGCCGTCACCGACACGGGTCGCAGTACCGGCATCGTGCGTGAATTCGCCCAGATTCCAGCCCCGGGCGATATCCGCAACGCCTTGGCGACGCTTGCGCTCGATGACGACTCCTTGCTGACGCGTGTCATGCAGCATCGGATCGCGGCGCCGGGCGACCCCAAGCTGGATGGCATGGCATTTGGCAATCTTCTCATCGCTGCCTTGACGCAGATGTCGGACAGTTTTGTTTTGGCGATTGCGCAGATCAGCGAATTTCTCGATGTGCAGGCGGATATTTTGCCGGTGACGGAAGAGAATACGCATATATGCGCCGAGCTGGTGGACGGCACGATCGTCGAGCAGGAGTTTAACGTAAGGCAACTGGACAAAGCGGCGATCAAGCGCATTTTCGTGCAGAATCCGGATGCCACCGCCTACGCGCCTTGCATCAAGGCCTTAAGTGAGGCGGATCTGATCACCATCGGACCGGGCAGCCTTTTCACGACGGTAATCGCCTGCCTCGCTTTCAAGGAGATCACACAGGCGATTCGCGATTCCAAGGCATTGAAGGTTTACATCTGCAATACCACGACGCAGCCGGGCCAAACCGACGGTTACACGCTATCAGATCATGTGCGGCAGGTGATCTCATATCTTGGCATCGGCGTTCTCGACTATGTGGTACTCAACGCCACGACGCCGAGCGAGGAATTGATGGACTTGTACGCGCGGGAGAAAGTTAACGTGCTGCTGCCGACGACGCATGAGCTACACAATATCTTGACGATGAACGTTCGACCGGTTCCGGCCGATGTCGCCGACACCAAGTCGGGCAAGCGGGCGCTGTGGCAGAAGCAGGATACAATCCGCCACAATCCTGAGTTGATCGCGAATACGCTGATGGACTTGATGGCTGAACGTGCGGTTGTCGCGACGGTGGATTAGGTGGTTTCTTCGGGGAGTTGCGGCGCCCTAACATCGACACCAGTCTCTAATTCGTTGCTGTCAATCATGGTATCAATCCGGTCAAACTTGCGGTCAAGCTGAAGGGTCCGCTTGCCGGTGAGTTCACGGAACTTGTTTTCCAACGTGGTGAAGTTCTTTTCCATACCATCCATTAGTTTAGTGTACGTTGCCCATTCCGTCTTTATGTCGTTGATTACGGCGAAGATTTCTCGTGACTTCTGTTCAAGCGCGAAGCTTTCCGCCGCTTGACGTATTACCGAAAGCACAATGTAAAGCGTCATCGGCGAGCAGAGGATGATCTTGTTGCGTAATGCCGTGTCGATCACTGAACTTCCCTGCTCGTTAATGAAACGATAGACCTGCTCGTTCGGTATGAAAATCAGGACGCAATCAACGGTCTGCGAATTGATGTAGTCTCTCTTTGAGATATCTGATACGTGCTTTTCCACATTGCGCAGGAAGCTCTTGCTGTATTCGTTTCGCTCACTGTCGCTATCCGCGTCGACATATTTGAGGTAGTTATCAATCGGAAACTTGCTGTCCATATTCAGCGACAAGCGATTGGGCAATGGAAAAGTAAAGTCGGACCTCGCTCCAGATGGAGTAAGTTGTTGCAGCTTATAGCCGAAGCCTTCTTTAAGACCAAGATACTCAAGAATCTGTACCGCCATGCGCTCGCCCCATTGCCCGCGCGCCTGGTTATCCGACAGGGCTTTCTGCAGCGATGACGTGGTCTGCGTCAAGGTCTTCAGTTGATCATCAAGGGCGCCGAGTTTGCTTTCGCGCGCCTTCTCAAACTCATCGATCAGAGTCTGCACCTTGCCCAGCTTGTCATCCATTTCACGCAGCCGCCGACTGATGAGCAGCTCCTTTTCGTCGAGCTTGGCAATATGCTCTTTTGTCTGCGTATCGGATCGTTCTTGCAGTTGCGTCAAATGCACTTTGTTCGATGCTTCCAGGCTCTTGGTCGACTTCTCGATGACCTCGCTAACGTTCTTTTGATTCTTGTCCAATTCCGCCGGCACCGTCTTCAAGGTCTCGGACATATTCTGCAGCTGCGTATCGATTAGCTCTTTCTTGGATTCGAGTTCGGTCGCGTGCTGTTCGGTCTTCTTGTCCAGCTCACGGTCGGCTAGAGAAAGAAACTTTTCCTGATTGCTTGTCAGGGCTTCCGACGAAAGGCTCTTGAAGGACGATTTCATCTCGTCTGTTACGCCGTCATAAGACTTCTTCATCTCGTCCGAGAGCCGCTCAAAAGTATTGCGGAAATTCTTGCCGTAAAAACGGTAGGTCAACATCGCGAAGACGAATCCAGCGACCAGGCCAATGCCCAAGCCCAATGCGATACTGAAGCCATGCAGCCCATCCATCAGCGCAGCAATATTATCCATCTGCTAACCTCCCACCTGCGGTCAGTTTCAGCTTACTAGGAATTAATCGCGTGTCAACATGGGCTTAAGCGGGCGGATTGCGCTTGCCCTTTCGCCGTCGATTGCCCGTGTTATAATCAGCGGCGTTGTTCGGTTGGAGAGCGCGGTCAACTGGAATACGCCGAACAAGTAGCTTGAGAAAGGTGGTCCCGTGACTTCTCTTGTCCTGACCGTCAGAGAGACAATGCGTTACCGCGGCGCCATCGGGCAGTGGAGTTGGGTCTTGCATCGGCTCACGGGCGTCGGCGTTGTGCTTTTCCTGGCGCTGCACGTGATCGATACGTCGTGGGCGGTCTTTTATCCCGACCTCTACGTCAAAGCTATCGCCGCTTATCAATCGCCCTTATTCACAATTGGCGAATTTGGCTTGGTCTTCGCGGTGGTCTATCATGCCTTCAACGGCATTCGAATCGTCATCTTCGATTACAAGCCGGAACTATGGCGGCATCAGGCGCAAGCGGCGGTCGCTGTGCTGGTCGTGACGCTGCTGGTGCTGACGCCGGTTTTCCTGGGCATGCTGTCACACGTGATTGACTTTTATTTTGTCGAGCATGCCATCGCCGGGGATCGACTGATGGATGTGGTGGTCTTCTCGATCATCGAGCAACTGCCTTTCATCGCCGGTTTCGTCGGTGTTCTGGCGGCGGCAGTTGTGCTGGCGGCTGCATACAGCCTAATCAGTGGCGATTCGACACAGCGCGGCAAATATCCGGAAGCCAGCCCGGTCGAGCGCTTCTGGTGGGCGTTCATGCGCTTGAGCGGTATTTTGATTGTGCCGCTGGTCTTCGGTCATCTGGCGCTAATGCACGTGGTACAAGGCGTCTTTGATATCACGGCCGCGCAAGAAGTTGCCGGTACTCTGGCGAACAATGGGACGATCGGTCCCGTGCCCAGCGCTGTTGAATTTGTCTACCATCGCTGGAGCTATGCCGCCGGCGGCGTCTTCGTCTGGCGCGTCTACGATATGTTCCTGCTGGTGCTGGTGACCCTGCACGGATTTAATGGCTTGCGTTATGTCTTGACCGACTATACGAGTTTCAATGCCTACGCGCGGCGGACTTCGGTCGCGCTGTGCACCTTGGTGGCGGCAATCTTGCTGGCGGTGGGGGCGGCGGCCTTATTCGTGCCGCTGGAGAAAGACATCATCAACGAGGCGATGGCCGCCACGGCTGAGATCTATGAGTTGCGCGGTGAAGAAGCACCGGCTGAGTTGCAAGCCTGGCTCAACGGTGATGTTGAGATTGAGACAGAAGACTAATAGGGAATCGGCGCTGGCGAGCGGCGGTTGACGGACAGGCGCATTACACGGCAGGAGTACGCAATACATGCAAATTCACAAGCACGATGCGATCATCATAGGCGCGGGCGGCGCCGGGCTCATGGCGGCGCTGTATGCCAGCAAAGGCGGCGCTGATGTCGCAGTGGTGAGCAAGCTTTACCCCACACGCAGTCACACCGGTACGGCGCAGGGCGGTATCGGCGCGGCGCTGGGTAACCTGGACGAGGACAAGCCGATCTACCACACCTATGACACCATCAAGGGTGGCGACTACCTGACCGATCAGGCGGCGGCGAAGATCCTGGCGGAGAACGCCGTCGAAGCCGTTATTGAGCTTGAGCACATGGGTTTGCCCTTCGACCGCACCTCTGAAAAGCGCATCAGCCAGCGGCGCTTCGGCGGGCATACGCGCAACTTCGGCGAGGAATTGGTGCGCCGCGCTTGTCATGCCGCTGACCGCACCGGCCATATGATTCTGCAGACGCTGTATCAGCAGTGCATCAAAAACGAAGTCCAGTTCTTTGATGAGTTTCAAGTGGTCGATGTAATCGTGGTGGACGGGACGGTGGCCGGTGTTGTGGCGATCGAACTGGGCACGGGCGCGTTTCACATCTTTCACGGCAAGGCGAGTTTCTTCGCTTCCGGCGGTTGGGGGCGCTGCTGGTCGGTGACGAGCAACGCGCATTCGCTCACCGGTGATGGCGCCGCCATTGCCCTGAGGCGTGGCGTGCCTCTGCAAGACATGGAGTTTTTCCAGTTCCATCCCACCGGCATCTACCGGATGGGGATCCTGATTACCGAGGGCGTGCGCGGCGAGGGCGGTGTGCTTGTTAACAGTCAGGGCGAGCGCTTTATGGAGCGCTACGCGCCGAGCGCCAAAGATCTGGCGAGCCGCGATGTGGTCAGCCGCGCTATCTATTTGGAGACGCGTGCCGGCCGCAGCATCAAGAACCGCGGTTATGTGCACCTGGATGTGCGCCCGCAGACGGTCAACCGCTACTTTGCCGAGGAAGGGCGCGATCGCAACGACTTCATTGATGAAACCCATGTCCTGCGCAAGCTGCCGGATATTGTCGATTTCTGCCGCACCTATCTCGGCGTCGATCCGGTCAATGAGCCGATGCCGGTGCAGCCGACCGCGCACTACGCGATGGGCGGCATTCCAACGAATGTTGACGCCCAGGTCTTGATTGATGCTGCCGGGACGGTGATGCCGGGGGCCTTTGCCGCCGGTGAGACCGCTTGTGTCAGCGTACATGGCGCCAATCGACTCGGCACCAACTCGCTGGTCGACCTGGTCGTTTTCGGGCGGCGAGGTGGTATGAAATTGGCGGAATATGTCAAGGGCAGCGACTGGGCGCCGCTCCCAGCGGATGCGGGTGCCGAGATTGAAGCCGAGTTCCAGCGGATACGCGCCGGTTCCGGCAAGTCTCGTCCGGGAGAATTGCGCCACTTGATGCAGCAGACCATGATGGACAATGTTGGCGTATTCCGGACAGAGGAAACACTGCAGCAGGGCATCGAGGATTTGGCGGACTTGCGCGAGCGTTTCTATAAAGATCTCCAAATTGATGACAAATCGCGCGTCTTCAATACCGATCTGATGGAAGCCTGGGAATTTGGCTGCCTGTTGGATCTGGCGGATGTGACTGCGCGGACAGCGATCGAGCGCAAGGAAAGCCGCGGCGCGCATAGCCGGGAAGATTTCAAGAATCGGGATGACGAGAAGTGGATGGCGCATTCACTGATTTATCAGCAAGGAAATTCGGCGGACCCATCCTTTGAGGCCAACTTTGATAAGAAGGTCGATCTCTCGCTCTGGGAGGAGGAGATTGAGCAGGGTGTGCCGGAAGAGCAGCAGAAGTTCCGCCCGATAGAACGCGTGTATTAGCCGACAGCCGCAATTCGTCGAACAGAATGGGGGATAAGGGGAATCATGGAAGTCACCTTTAGAATCAGACGGCAGAACCCGGATGTTCCCGGCAGCGAAAAACCCTACTGGCAGGAATTTGTCCTGGAGGAAGTCGACCCCACTGATCGCGTGCTGGAGATGCTGCATCGCATTAAATGGGAGCAGGATGGTTCGCTGTCGCTGCGGCGATCCTGCGCGCACGGCGTTTGCGGTTCGGACGCGATGCGCATCAATGGCGTCAACCGGCTGGCTTGCAAGATGCTGGTGCGCGATGTCGGCGAGAAGATTCAGATTGAGCCGATCCTGGGTATGCCCGTCATCAAAGACCTGATCGTCGATATGGAGCCCTTCTTTGATCATTACAAGCAGGTGATGCCCTTCTTCGTGAATGATGATCCGTTGCCGGCTGATGGGCGCGAACGTTTGCAGACGCAGGACGATCGCGAGCTATTCGATGACACGACGAAATGCATTCTCTGCGCCTGCTGCACCACCGCCTGTCCCAGCTTCTGGGCGAACGGGCATTATGTCGGTCCGGCCGCGATCGTTCAGGCACATCGCTTCATCTTTGATACGCGCGATCAAGCTGGGAAAGAGCGGCTGGATATCCTGGGCGAGCCGAACGGCGTCTGGCGCTGCCGCACCATTTTCAACTGCACACCGGCCTGTCCACGTGATATCGAGGTCACCAAGGCGATTGGCGAAGTCAAGCTTGCGATCCGCAAAGGCAAAACTGTTGGTATAATACAAGTGAATGAGGTACACTAGGTTGACGGAAAGAAATTCCGGCAACATCGCGGCGCATTGACCTGCAATTATGTAACGATATTTGGAGGAAGATATGAAACGCACACAATACTTAGAGCGCAAGTCGTTATTTTGGTCCCGGTTACTTGGATTGCTGATTGCCTTCGCCATCGTCTCCGTGCTGGTCTTCGGCGGCGTTAAGAATCTGATGGGCGAACTTTCTGCGGTCTATGCGGCGTTGGCTGACAGCCAGAGCGAGCTCGCCATCACCCAGTACGATCTAGCGACAACTGAGAATGATCTTGCGGCAACGCAGCAGGAGCTTGAAGATCAGTCAGTTGTCTTGCACAAGAGTGTCAAGGCGCTTGAGTATGCCGGCGGGCATATCAAAGGGCTGACCGCTCATCGTGAACAGTTGAAGAGCAGATTGCGTGAAGCCGCAAGAGGGTTGGCGGAAAGCAGTCAGATGCTCAAGGCAACTGACAACGCCCGGCGCACAGCCGAATCAAAGCTCGAGCGTTACTTACAGCAGCCAACGCTGAGCGTGGTTGTGACGACCGAGCGGCAATACATGATGAGCCAGCGTGAGCGTTTTGCCGCTTCGCAGGTGCGCATGTTCGTCGACAGCGATGCCGGCACCATGTTCTATGACGGGCAGGAAATGCTGCACGAAGTAGAGAAACACGTGGCCTATGCTGAACGGACGCAGGTGGTCTATACGCAGACGGCGCCCGGGCAAGATGTGCTGGAATGCCTGAACGACGCGAATAAACGCAGACGCAGAAGCGGAAGGTGTGGCACGATCGTTGCGGCGAGTGCCCAGGCTGTGCAGATGCAAGCCTATTCGTATCAGTCACAGTACAGCAGCATGCAATCGCTGCTCTGGATGGAATAAGCGGCTGCCTGATCAGAAAATGACTGCGGCGCCGTTATGACATAATGCGGTCCGCGGTTCGTTTGTAGGCGTTGCGGAAAAACTTGGGTGGCATGTGCCCGTCGATGGCGCGTGTCGCAAATGAATATGGTGAATTTGTAAAGCGGGCGACCTTCTGGGTCGCCCCTGCTGTTTCCAAACCTGACATGAATTGCAAATGATATGGATATGATGCGCGAAGACTGCAATCTGAATGGCTTGCCACAGTCCGCCGCCGTCATTGGCGCCGGCACGATGGGCTTGGGTGTGGCCGAGTGTTTCGCGTTGGCCGGGCTTGATGTCGTGCTGGTGGACGCGAACGCGAAATTATCCCGTCAAGCCTTGGACCGGCTGCTGCAGCGCGTGCGGGGACACATCGAGGCGGGTCTGCTGCCGGAATCCGCCATCGACCGGGCGCAAACTGTCCGGACCGCTGAAGACATCGCAGCGGCAGTGGCAATGGCCGAACTGGTCTTTGAAGCGGTGCCAGAACGCATTGAGATCAAGCGCGATGTGCTGGCCGCATGTGATGTCCATGCGCCGGCTGACGCCATCATTGCCACGAATACCTCGTCGTTGCCGATTGATGATCTGGCTGAGTTCGTCAATGGCAAAGACCGCTTCCTCGGCATGCACTGGTTCAATCCGCCCGAGTGGACGCCCGGTGTCGAAGTCATTCCTTCGGCGCATACAGCTGCGGAAACAGTCGAACGGACGCGAGAATTTCTATCGGCGATTGGCAAGCGGCCGGCGACCGTCGGCAGCGGGGCTGGATTCGTCGCCAATCGCATTCAGTTTGCGCTCTTTCGCGAGGCGCTGGCATGTGTGGAAGACGGGCTGGCGACGCCGCAAGAGGTCGATGAAGTAGTTCGCAGCTGTTTTGGCTTCCGCCTGCCTTTCTATGGTCCATTTCAGATCGCCGATATGGCTGGTTTGGATGTCTACGCCAACATCTTTCCCGTCTTGCAGGAGGGATTAGGTGACGGCTGGGAGACGCCGGAAAGCTTGGCGAAAATCGTGGAAGGCGGCAAGCGCGGCACCAAGTCGCTGGCCGGTTTCTACGACTACAGTGAAGAAGAGCGCGATCAACTGCTGATCGAACGTGACAGACGTTATGCCGCGCTCAACCGCCTCTTGAACGATTTCTCTTCGGCGACCGAGTAAGCGCGAGCAGAAGACCGATGACAACAATTCGGCGCGTCGCGGTAGTCGGCGCAGGCACGATGGGGCGGCAGATTTCGCTCCAGATCGCAGGGAATGGCTTTCCGGTGGCGCTCTACGATATCGATGCATCCGCCTTGACTGAAGCCGCTAAGTCGCAGCGACAGACCGTGGCTGATTGGATCGCAGGCGCCGGCCAAGCCGGTCTCGATGCAGGCGCCATCTTCGGCCGAATCAAGTACGAAAGCGACTTGGAGCTTGCCCTCCGCCATGTTGACCTGGTTATCGAAACGGTGCCGGAGCGGATTGAACTCAAGCGGGCGGTCTTCGCAAAAGTGGACGGCCTGGTTTGCGAACGCGCCATCATTGCCACGAACAGCTCGTCGATGCGTGTGAGCATGCTGGAAGATGCGACCGAGCGCCCGCAACAGGTGGCAAATTTACATTTCTACTTGCCAGTGTGGGACAGTCCCATGGTGGAGATCGGGGGCGGCAGTTGCACGCGTCCCGATGTCTTGGATGCTTTGACACAGTTCGCTCGCCAGATTCGTATTTTGCCCTTGCGCGTACGCCGGGAGAGTACCGGCTTCGTTTTCAATCGCGTATGGCGGGCGGTCAAGAAAGAAGTGATGCGCGTGGCCGATAGTGGCGTCGCCAGCGTCGAGGACATCGATCGCGCCTGGATGATCAAGTTCGGGCGGGACAAGCCGCCGCCCTTCGCGCAGATGGACCGCATCGGCCTCGATGTGATTCGCGATATCGAGTTGAATTACGCGGCCGAGAGTGGCGATCCAGCGGATTTGCCGCGGCGAATTTTGACGGAGCGGGTCGAGCGGGGCGAACTTGGCGTGAAAACCGGGCGGGGCTTTTATGAGTACCCCGATCCGGCGTGGGCGCGACCCGACTTTCTCGATCCCGATGCGAGCGAATGACGCTGTGCCGTCCTCTTGACATGGAGCGACCGCCGTCGTACAATGTCGCCCGTTGTCCATCGCGGGAAACACACCTTGAGCGCGCTCTGTCGGCGTGGTAGGCTTGCGGGTCTGTGCCACCATAGCTCAATTGGCAGAGTACCTGTTTTGTAAACAGGTTGTTCTGGGTTCGAGTCCCAGTGGTGGCTCTGGCTTAACAGCCGAATCATGGGGGTCGGTGCCCGAGTGGCTAAAGGGGGCGGACTGTAAATTCGCTGGCGAGAGCCTACACTGGTTCGAATCCAGTCCGGCCCACTGTTTCATTCACCGCTCGTATTTTGCGGGCGGCAGAATGCCTCCGTAGCTCAGGGGTAGAGCGCTCCCTTGGTAAGGGCGAGGTCATGAGTTCAAATCTCATCGGAGGCTCTGGACCCCAGGCAACGACAGACGCCTGAGAGAAATGGGTGAGGGAAGATAATGGCAAAAAAGGGACAGCGCATTGTCGTCAAAATGCGCAGCACGGAAAGCGGACACATATACATCACGGAGAAGAGCCGCCGCAATACACAAGGGCGCCTCGAGTTGCGCAAGTTTGACCCCTACCTGCGCCGGCATGTGCTGTATCGCGAAACCAAGTAGATATGCGCTGCGTATTGGTGTATAGTAGATGCGGGACGCGCGCAAACATAGGGGTATAGCTCAGTTGGTAGAGCGACGGTCTCCAAAACCGTAGGTCGAGAGTTCGAGTCTTTCTGCCCCTGTCGGGACACGATAAACACCGTCCTCCGCGACGGTGTTTATATATCAGGGATGGGCAATTGGCGCCCAGGATTCGAGTGAGGAGCGTCTTCAAATGGCGGTAGAAGAACAAACACAGCAGGCGATTACCGACAAGAAGGGTAAAGCGACACCGGGCCGGCGCACGCGCAAGGTCAAGAAAGCCAAGACCGAACCGCAAGGCAACACCGTGACGCGTCCGCTGTACATGGCCCTCGATTATTTCGCCAATGTGCGCTCCGAGTTGAACAAGGTGGCGTGGCCAAGCCGGGAAGATACGCGCCGGCTGACGATCCTCTGCATCAACGTCACGATCGCATCGGCGATATTCCTTGGCATACTGGCCGTGATCTGGTCCGAGTTTATGCGCATTGGGCTGAACCCGGGCTACGCCTGGATGCTGCTGGCGGTGATTGTGGTGATGGTCGGCGCGGCGTTCTACATGATCCGCCGCGGCTCGATTTAGCCCTAACATCGACGGCTTCTGTTAGTCTGGACGAAGTGATCTCATGGACGAGCAAGCAAAAACAAGCACGGAAACGACCGACTACGATCCGGCGCCGGTCTTCATTGATGAGGCAAACTCGGCGCAAGATGCCGAGGAATTGGACATCTCACTGGATGGTGCGGTGGACGAAGAGGAACTGGAGCGCAGTTGGTTCTTCATTCACTGTTACTCCGGTTACGAAAAGAAGGTCGAACATGCCTTGCGTCAGCGCATTGAGAGCATGGGCATGCAAGATCAGATTTACGATGTGCTGATCCCGACTGAAGACGAAATCGAAGTCAAGGACGGCAAGCGCCGCACGGTCGAGAAGCGCGTCTTCCCCGGCTATGTCATGGTGCAGATGCGCTGGGACAACGACGACAGTGAGTTGGACAAGGACGCCTGGTATACCGTGCGCAACACGCCTGGCGTGGTCGGCTTTGTCGGTGGCGAGAATCAGCCGACGCCGCTGCGGACCGAAGAGGTCAAGCGCATCATGGATCGCATGGAATCAGACGACAAAGTGGTCAAGGTGGACTACAAGATCGGCGAGCGCGTGCGCATCGTTGGAGGTCCCTTCAACGATTTTCCCGGCACGGTGGCGACGATCGATTCCGGGCGCGAGAAAGTGCGCGTGATGGTCGATTTCTTCGGGCGCGAGACCGCCGTCGTGCTCAGCTTCATGGAAGTAGAGCGGATGTAGGCGGCGCAACACAGGCCGCAAGTGATTTAGCAGCTTGATTCCCGGCATGTTCAGCCGGGATGATTTTGTGAGTGAGTGAGGAAAGAGAATGGCGAAGAAAATAAAGGCAATTGTGAAGCTGCAGATTCCGGCGGGCAAGGCGAATCCCGCGCCGCCGATTGGACCGGCTTTGGCACAGCATGGCATCAATCTGATGCAGTTCTGCAAAGAGTATAACGGCCGCACCTCGAGCCGCATGGGTGAGATCGTGCCGGCGGAGATCACCATCTTCGCCGATGGATCGTTCAAGTTCGCGTTGAAGAGTCCGCCAACCTCGTTCCTGATCAAAAGAGCGGCCGGCATACAAAAGGCGGCTTCCAATCCGCTGGCGGAAACGGTCGCCGTCTTGCAGCGTGATCAGGTGCGGGAGATCGCGCAGGTCAAGATGAATGACATGAACGCCATCGATATTGAAGGCGCGATGCGTCAAGTCGAGGGCACTGCCCGGCAAATGGGCGTCAAAGTTGCTGACTAGCGCATAAAGCGCTGCCGCGTATCGAATTGCAATTGTGGGAGGGCGGCGACGCCCGCTAACCACGAGGAGAGAATCCAATGGGAAAACGTTTCAATGATGCACTGAAGACCTTTGATCGGCAGAAGAATTACCAGATGGAAGATGCGCTGAAAATCGTCAAGACCAACGCCAACGCGAAGTTCGACGAGACGATCGAGGTGCATTTCGGTTTGGGAATTGATCCACGCCACAGTGAGCAGCAGATCCGGACGACGGTCATGCTGCCGCACGGCACGGGCAAGGCGATTCGCATTCTGGCATTTGTCGATGAACAGCATGAAGAAGCGGCCTTGGCAGCCGGCGCTGATATCATCGGCACGGACGAAGTGATCAACCAGATCCGCAATGATGGCTGGCTGGAGTTTGACGCGACCATCGCCACGCCACCGATGATGCGCAAGATTGGGCAGATCGCCCGCATTCTTGGTCCGCGCGGCTTAATGCCGAATCCCAAGGCGGGAACGGTGGTGCCGCCGGACGATTTATCGCGCGTGATCAACGAACTAAAAGCGGGTCGTGTGGAGTTCCGCAACGACCGTACCGGCAACCTGCATATACCGTTCGGCAAGGCGAGTTTTTCGCATGAGCAATTGACGGAGAACTTGCAAGCGCTCGTGGACACGGTACGGGCGGTCAAACCTGAATCACAGAAGGGCCCTTACGTCCGCCGCATGGTCTTGACCTCGACCATGGGACCTGGCGTACGCGTCGAGCCTGCGATCTAGGCACTTCTCGCCACGATGGCGCAGCGACGCTCTGATAACGGTGTCTTCAACAGTGAGAGTCTGTAGGGGCGAGTCAGTGGCTCGCCCTTTTTCGTGTCACAGACGACGAGTGATCTGATTGCGTGACCTTGCACTGTTGTCGCGCGCTGGACGGCGGCGTATGGCGTAGGCGACGCTACCGCTTTAGACGCTCAAAGTATTGCTTGCGGAACTTGGCCACCTTCGGCGCTATGATGAAAGCGCAGTAACCGGCGCGCGGGTTGTTGACGAAATAGTCCTGATGATAGCCCTCGGCGACCCAGAAGGTGCTGGCCGACGTCACTTCGGTCACGATCTTATCGCGATACAAGCCTTCACTTTCAATGCGCTTTATCGTCTCTTCGGCAATGCGCTTCTGCGCCTCGCTGTGATACCAGATGCCGGAACGGTATTGCGGACCCACATCGTTACCTTGGCGGTTCAAGGTGGTGGGATCGTGAACGGTGAAGAAGATATTCAGCACATCCTGAAAACTGAGGATCTCGTTGTCGAAGGTGACGTTGACCACTTCGGCATGACCGGTCCTCTTGGCACAGACTTGCTCATAGGTAGGATTATCCACATGGCCACCCATGTAACCCGAGATCGCGGACTCGACGCCGGTCAGCTGGTTGTAGACGGCTTCCACGCACCAGAAGCATCCGCCTCCCAATGTCGCGATTTCCTTGCTCATAATCTTCATCCCTCTACTCGGCTAATTCATCTTAAGTATGGGTGATGAATCTTGCCGTTTTACTACGGCAAGGTAAAACTCGTATCAGAGTGGCAGTTCGGCGGAGACGACGGCGCGCGCCAGGCAAGCCCATTCTTCCAGCGACAAGGTCTCGGCACGGCGCTGGGGATCAATGTCGGCGGCATTGATCAAGCTGCTGGCGGCGGCAGCCTTGATGCGCAATCCGCTTGCCAGCGAATTCTTGAGCTGCTTACGCTTCAAGCTGAAGCCGGCCCGCACGACGCGAAAGAATGCTTTCGTCGATGGAACTTCCACCGGCCGTGACTCATGGGTGTCGATGCGCATGACGGCGCTTTGAATGTTTGGACGTGGCCAGAATACCGCGGGTCCAAACTTGCTGACGATATGCGGGATGCCATAGAATTGCACGGCGATCGAAAGCAGATTCATCGCGCCCGGCTTGCCGATGATCCGTTCAGCCACCTCCAATTGCATGGTCATGATCATCCGCTTGGGCGGACGTTTCGCCTCAAGGAAATGCCAAAGAATTGCGCTGCTGATGTAGTAGGGCACATTGGCGACAACGCTGTAGTCGTCATTTCCGACCAAGGTTACGACGTCGGTCTTCAGCACGTCAGCAAAAACGAGATAGACGTTCCGCGAGTCATCAAAGCGCTCTTCCAGGATCGGCTGCAAACGTTGATCGACCTCGATCGAGAAGACCTGGGCCGCGGCTTTGGAAAGCTGATTGGTCAAGGCGCCGGTGCCGGCGCCGACTTCAATGACCGTATCTGACGGCTGCAGTTCGGCAAAAGCGACGATCTTTTCCAGGGCCTTGGGGTCGTGCATGAAGTTTTGGCCCAGGCTCTTCTTGGGCAGGATATCGTAGCTGTCGAGCAGCGCCTTGGGACTGAGCGACATTTTCCACCTGTGGGCGTCTTATTCGCGAGGCGCATCCAGTTGACCACAGCGCCTCTCCATTTAGTAGGGTAAGCCCCCTACGGCAAGTGGATTCTGCTAGAATGGGAGTCGACTAGCGCACATAATCCGGCTCAACCATGAATTTCGAACCCGACCACGTTCTCCTTCTGATTGCCTTTTGCGGCGGCTGGATATGCGCGCGCCCCCTTGAGCAGCGGGACCCGTTGTCACTGTGAATCGTTCGCCATCTTTCCTTTGGCTGTCGGCAATTGGTATTCTGGTCTTTTTTGGAATCCGGCTCCACAGCCTTGATGCGATTCCACTTTTCATAGACGAATCGATTGCCATCGAGCGCAGCGAAAACATTCTGGATGGAATCCTGCTGCAGCATGCGCGGACCGGCAAATTACTGCTGCCATATTATCTGCTTCCGTTTCAGCCGCATACCAATTCTGTTTGGATCGCCAGGTTGAGTTTCTTGATACCGACGTGCTTGGGGCTTGCCGGCGCGACCGCCATTGCATGCCGTTTTGGTGGACGACGAGCAGGTCTACTGGCGATCCTGTCGATTACATTTTCGCCTATGCTGTTCTTTTTCGACCGTCTTGTACTAGCGGATACGATGTTGCACGTTGCCTTTACGATCTGGATCTGGTCATTATTCAAGGTCTTTGACCGCCCACGCCCTAGCTTCACGATGGCGATTCTGTGTGGAGCGCTGTATGTCGTGGCTCTGTTCGCCAAGGCGCCGGCATTATTTCTGCTGCCCTTGCCGATTGTGTTTTCTTGGGTCATGCCGCGCTGGAGATTGGGGGATCGCTTCAAGGTCTCGCGCGTGCTCTACGGAACGGTCGCCGCTTTGTGGTTGCCCTTTACCCTCCTGCTGTCATCGCGCCAGATCGACTATTTCGGCAAATCCGACGGCGCACTGTCATCCGCAAGCGCGCTATTTGACTTCAGTCGGATGGGCAATAATCTGTCGTCCATGCTTGATGCCTTCGCGTCTTACGACGGCGCTGTCTTCATGCTGGCGGTGGCTGTAGCCTGCCTCGCTGCTGTGCTGCGCAAACCAGGTGCGCTGTTCTTGCTACTCGCGAGTGTCGCAGGATACGAGATTGCCCTGGTTTGGCTTGGCGGCGAAGCTCTTTTCAATCGGTATTTTGTCCCGGTGCTTCCTCTCCTGCTGGTGGCGGCAAGTATTTCCCTGACGGTCGTTTCTCAAGCTGCCAAACGGAGATTCAAGCATGACGTCTTTCCGATTCTTGTGGGCTTGATGTTGGTCTGGATCGTCACGGTGTCGTTGCCATTCATCCAGGATCTCTATCGGAATCCGACTTCTGCAGGTCTTGCTCGCGGTGACTGGCACGAATACATCGGCAGAAACTCATCCGGTTTCGGCATTCCTGAACTTTCAGAATATCTGATTCAAGTGGCTTCAGAAGATTCGATTGTTGTGGAGGGCGCCTTGGTCGGCTGTTACACTTTGCGCCTGTATCTCGAGGCTGACAAAAGCGTCGCGCTTCAATGCCCGAATGTGCTGTCAGGCGAGCGGCGGGCCAAGTATCTTAACGTCCACTTGCCGCGGGAAGCGGGCAGCCATGAGCGATACTATCTGGTCCTGGAGATCGGCGGATTGGTTGCGCGGGAAGAGCTGACGGGTGTCGAATTGACTCTCATTGCTGAGTTTCCCCGCCCTGGAAATATCAGCAGAATGCAACTGTACGCCGTAACCGGATGAGATCGGCAGCAGTCAAGATTCCAAGCGGCGACAGCGGGGCTATTCTTCCGCCAGCGCCAATTCGACAAAATAGGTGGGGTAGGCCAACAGGCGGTGAATCGGGCATTTGCCAGCGATATCGCGCAGGCGCGCCAACTGCTTCTCGTCGAGATTGCCATGGAAGACCAGCGCCTCGCGCACCTCGTGCACGAAAAGATCGTCTCCCGCATGGGGCGGATAGTCTCGGCCGCGGAAGCGCTCGTAGTCCAGTTTGACTTCGACGCCTTTTAAGTCCCAGCCTTTGCGTTCGGCATACATCTTGCAGGTGATCGCCATGCAGGAACCGACCGCGCCCAGCATCATCTCGCCCGGCGTGGGCGCGGTGTCCGTGCCGCCGTCTTCGACCGGCTCGTCTACATGCCATTGGTGATTTCGGACCTTGATGGTGGTGCGCGTACCTTCGCCGAGCACAATGTCAACAGGCATGGCTTGCTCCTCTATACGCCGTACCCAATCGGCGGAATGGCCAGCAGGTACATAATCGAGAGAGCGGCAATCAGGAGAGGCAGCAGCAGCACGACGGCCAGCAGTGGCTTTTCATCGCGCAGGTGCATATAAAACCAGATCACCAGGCTTGACTTGATGATGGCGATGCCCAAAAGCAGGATGGCTTTGATCGCCTGTAATGTCGCTGCGGCGTCCGGGGCATCGTGGATCACGCCCTTGAGGAATTCAGCGCTCATCACCTCGATCACCGTCAATATGGCCAGGCCGCCGAAGACGACTGTATAGATACCGCCTTGAACGGTGATCTCACGGCCGAGCAAACGGACCGTATTGCTGTGGTGTCCGCCTTCGTGGTGCGTCGCTTCTGCCATCGCGCGTATCTCTCTTCTATTGGGCACTAAACCAGGTATATCAGGGTGAAAAGCATAATCCAAACCACATCGACGAAGTGCCAGTAAAGGCCAAACATTTCGATGCCGATAGGGTTATGGTCGTAACGACCTTTGGCGCCGCGCCGCACGACTTCAAGCGCCCAGACGACGCCGACGAAAACATGAGCGCCATGGAAGAAGGTCGGCGCGTAGAAGCGCATGCCGAGCGTGCTCCATTGCGAGTCAGTGTAGCCGAGTACGATGCCAAGATGCGACAGCTCGCTGTATTCGATGTATTGCCCGATAAGGAAGACGGCGCCGCCGGCCGCGGTCAGCGCGATCCAGCGCAGCATGCCGGCGCGATTGCCCTGCTGCATGGCGCGCAAGCCCATCACCATGAAGAAGCTGCTGGCCAGCAGGACGAAGGTGTTGGCGGTGACCAGCCCGACTCCGAGCTGCTCATGCGCCTCCGCCACCACTGCCGGCTCGTTGATGCGAAAGATCACATAACCGACGATCATGATGGAGAAAATCACAATCTCTGACGCAAGATAGATCCAGACGCCAAGTTTCAGATTGTTGTTTTGCTCGTCTTCGCTGAGATGCCCGTGGTCGTCGTGAGCGGACGCGCCTAGCTGATTTGCTGTCAATTCTGCCATATCTTGTATCTCACTCTTTCTTGCCAGGTCGCCGCTACTTCATACGAATGCGCCGATTTAGTGAAACTATTTTTCGTAGCCGATAGCGCGCGGGATGGCGCGGATGACGCTGGCGACGCCACCGGCGATCGTGCCCGCCTCGCGGATCGGCAGGATTTGCGTCCGCTCGCCATCGGTGGGTTCAATCTCTTTCACTTCGCGCACGCCGCGGTGCGCCAGATAGAAGAATATAGCGATCCCGCCGGCAACCAGCGCCAGCGAGACGAACATGACCAGTATGAATCCAAGCAGTACCGCGAATTGACTTGTGCCTTCAATTGTCTGATTGGCAAAGTCATCCGGCGGCAGAACCAAACCGAGAACTTCTTGTATCGGTATGGTGAAGTCGCCAAAACCGTTGGCGAAGAAATCGGCGTTTGGTTCGGTCGCGATCTGCAAGCCCCAACCATGTGGCAGGAGCGCAAAGGTGAAAAGCACGATGGTGGTGATGACGGAGATGGTCAGCACCAGGAAAAGCTGACCGGCGTAGAATGCGATGATCTGCCAGAGACAGGAGAGTGTCATCAGCAGGACGGCGAGCGTTAAGGGAATGCCGGCTACCGTAACCAAAAAGACGCGCCAGGCGAGAAAGAGAATGGCGAACCAGATGGCGAACCAGACCAGGTTCACGATCCAGTTGATGAGGAAAAAGCTCACCGTCAGATAGGGAAAGCGCCAGGCTTTGGGCGTGTCGTTGATGATCTGCCATGCCAGATCCCAGAGCCGATTACCGGCGCGGAAGACCGGACCGGTGGTGCGCAAGGCGAAGTCTTTCTCGGGCGCTTCTTCTTCCTGTTCGTCGGCGTGTTCGCCGTGTTCGCTCATCTTGGGATCGAAGGCGCCGACACCCCACATAAAGGCGCCCATACAGACAAAGGCCGCCAGAACCATGCCGACCTGCGCGCCTTCGCTCGTCTCGGCATTCATCCAGACAGGATCCATGTTTTGCAGTGATCGCACAGCGTAGACAAAGGCGAGCGATGCGACGAAGCCCACGATCAGAGCCGGTATCGCCCGGCCGAGTCCGGGTTTATCCATGACTTGCCACTCCCTTATCTCTCAAGCGAGCCGAGTATAGCATCCGACCGAAATACTTTGCGTTCAAGTCGACATCCTCAGCGTATCCAATAGAGTACAAGATAAAAAAGAATCCAGGCAAAGGTCACGAAGTACCACAATTTGGCGGTGCCTTCCACCGCCCAGGAATCGTAGGCGTTTCCGCTGTAAAGACCGGCCGCGCCTCTGCGATAGACTTTCAGCATGACCGCGAGAATCGCCAGGGCGTGCACGAAGTGAAAGCCGGTCATCAAGCGCATGGTGACGCCGTACTGCGTGGCCAACGCCGCCTCCGACACCGTCATAAACTCATGAATGATCATCGCCATGAAGGCGGCGCCTAAGGCCATCGCCGCGCGCCAATTCATCATAAAGCCACCAAGCCGCGCCGCGCGCAGGCTCTGCCGGCCTCGACGAACGAAGATCGAACTCAGCATGAGCGCCAGCGTCGCGATGCTCGGCAACAGCGGATCGAAAGGCGTCACACCGGCCGGCGGCCATTGAGCGTAGCTGAAGCGCAACTGCCAATTGACGACGATCATGGCAAAAAAGATCATGATCCAGCTCGCCTGGAAGATATTCATGCCCAGGCGATTGTTTTTCAGGCGCATCGCTTCATTGCGGTCGACGCCGATTTTTGGCTTTTCCTGTCGATCGACGTAGCTGGTCATAACGAGATCATATCCTCTAGTAAGGAACGCCTAGTGGCCGCCACTTGCTGGTGATCCTCCGCCCTCGAAGGCAGCATCGACCGCCTCCAGATAGGCTGCGGCTGCTTCAGTGCCATAGCCGTAGGGATCTTCAAAGGGAATCGGATCGTCGACGAAATTGGTGACGGGCGGCGGCGACGTGGTCGCCCACTCCAGCGTCAAAGCGCGCCAAGGATTTGCCCCGGCGATCGGTCCGTGATAATAAGACTTGATGACGTTATAGACCACGATAAAGGTGGAAAACCCCAGAACAAAGGCGGAAAAGCTGATCAGTTGATTCCAGGGTTGGAATTCGGGAACGTAGACCGCCACGCGCCGTGGCATGCCCAACATGCCGACGATGTGCATCGGGAAGAAGGTGAATAGAAAGCCGAAGTAAGTGAAGGCGAAGTGGATTTGGCCCAGGCGTTCATTCATCATGCGCCCGGTGACCTTCGGGAACCAGTGATAGAGCGCGGCGTAGATGGCGAAAACGCTGCCGCCGAAGAGTACAAAGTGGAAGTGGCTGACGACGAAGTAGGTGTCGTGCACGTGAATATCAAAAGGCAAGGCCGCCAGCATGACGCCGGTGATGCCGCCGATGACAAACATGGACATGAAGCCAAGCGCGAAAAGCATGGCGCTGGTGAAGCGGATCTTGCCGCCCCAGATCGTGGCCAGCCAACTGAACATCTTGATGCCGGTCGGCACGGCGATGATCATCGTCGTGATCATGAAGGGGATGCGCAGTTCCGGCTGCAGGCTGGTGAACATGTGATGCGCCCAGACGGTGAAACCGATAAAGGCGATGCCCATGCTGGACAAGCCGACCATGCGATAACCGAAGACCGGTTTGCGGCTGTGGACCGACAACACTTCGGAGAGTACGCCCATGCCCGGCAGCACCATGATGTAGACGGCCGGGTGACTGTAGAACCAGAATATATTCTGCCAGAGCAGCACATCACCGCCGCCGGAGGCGTCAAAGAAGGTGGTGCCGGCGACGCGATCCAGCAGCAGCAGAGTCAAGGCGCCCGCCAGAAAGGGCGTCGCCATCACGGCGATGATGCTCGTCGCCAGGACGGCCCAGCAGAGTAGGGGCATGCGCCAGAGCGTCATCTGCGGCGGCCGCATATTGAGGATGGTCACGATAAAGTTGATAGAACCCATGATTGACGAGATGCCCAGCAGATGCGCGCCGAGTGCCCACAGCGTCTGTCCATCGCCGCTGAAGAGCGTGGACAAGGGCGGGTAGGATGTCCAGCCGGCTTCGGCCGGGCTGACGAAGTAGCCGAGTAGCACGACCACCGCCGCCGGCGGAATCAGCCAGAAGGCGAAGGCATTCAGCCAGGGGAAGGCCATATCTTTGGCGCCGAGCTGTAGCGGCACGACAAAATTACCGAAAGCCGCCCACATCGGGATGATGAAGAGGAAGATCATGATCGTGCCGTGGAGGGTGAAGAGGCTGTTGTAGGCGGAACCCGACACCATCAGGTCGAGATCCGGCGTCCACAATTCGAGGCGGATGCCCATCGCCATGGTGCCGCCGATGAGGAAGAAGAGGAATGATGCAACGCCATACTGAACACCGATGATCTTATGGTCGACGCTCCAGCGCAGGTATTCACTTAGTGCCGGGCGCCGAACCGCTTCAGCCTCTTGACTCTGCTCTTGTGCCCCCAGGGGGACGGCAATTGTCGCCATGTTTGCGCCTTTTCTCTTTCGTACCTTGCCGCGACAACTCTATAAGTGCGTAGACCTTAGCTCTCTGTTTCAGCGACCGTGTCTACAGGAATGTTGCCATGATTCGTTGCACATCATAGATATTCGTCTTGCGGTTAAATTTCTTTTCTATCGGCACCGGGTCGCTACCCACCCAGATTTTCAGGTCGGCCTCCAAATCCAGATGCCCGGAAGATTCGATGCTGAATTTTGCAATCTTGCCATACGGAATTGTCAGGTACTCCCGCTTCCGTCCCGTCATGCCTTGAACGTCGATCATGATGATGCGCTTGGAGGTAAATATGATCAGATCGCGAACGACTTGAAATCCGGCGTGGATGTGCTCTTCCGGCGCCAGCAGTTTTTCGTAATCTTTGGCAAGTTTGTCGACATTGACATTGCCGGATATGCCCATCAACCTGGTGATCAAAAAACGTCCTCCTCACGCAGAGCCCTTGTCGCGCCTGGGCAAACTCGCTAACCCTCGCCGTTCTGGTCTTCAGCCGCCGTTTCTTCTTCTTCGTCGCCCATCCCGAAGGTGACATCTACATCGAGTCCAAAGGCGGTCTTGATCGCTTCCGGAATGGCTACGGTCTTGTTCTCCATATCACAGTCGGACTGTTCACCCTGGGTGCACAGGTAGGCGACAATGGCGTAGAGTTCTTCCGCGCTCATGTGGTTGGCATCGGTTTGGTCGGGACCAAAGACCGCCATCTGTTCGTTATAACCCGGCACGACAAATGCCTGCGCGTTCCAGACGGAGTTGGCGATATACTCTTCGGCCGATTGACCAGAGACTCGCTCACCGGCGCGATCGGCGACGCCATTGAGCGACGGACCCGTGCGGCTGCTCCATTCCAGGCTGTCCAAGGTGTGGCAGCTGTTGCAGATGTATTCTTGAATGACAATCTCGCCGCGCAGGACGGGATCGGCCGGTGGGTTGAGGATGGCATGAATGGCCGGCTCGAAGAATTGCGCGAGGAATTGACTTTCGTCTTCATGGACGACTACCGTGCCACGCATGCGTCCATGGCCATCGCCACAGAGCTCGGCGCAAACGATCGGGTATTCGGCCGGGTATTCGGCGCCATCGACGCGCACCGGCGTGAAACGAATCTCCGTCGGGCGACCGCCGAAATCAGGGTTGCCGGGCAGCAGGTCCTGCTTGACGCGCATCGCCGGCACCCAATAAGAATGGATGACGTCTTGCGTCCGCAATTCCAGGTCGACATTCTGGCCGATGTAGGTGTAGAGCTTGTCGCCGCTGTTGATGACAATGGGATCGCCATCTTCGTCGAGGCGGTGGGTCTCATAGTTATGCGTCCAGGCGTAGCGGGCGCCAGTCACATTGATCTTGATCTCTTCGCCGTTGACCATATTGACGGCCGCTTTGGGCTGGGTATTCTGATTCCAGATGTTGAAGCTGATCACGGCGATGAAAACGACGACAAGCGCCGGTACGATCGTCCAGATGATTTCCAGCAGGGGATTGCCATGATAGGTGGGGCCGTCGCTCTGATCACCTTCACGGGCGCGGAAGAAAAGCACCGAGATGAGCAGCATGCCCTGAATCAGGAAGAAGACGACGCCGCCAATGATCATCAGAACATGAAAGAGTTCGTCGACGCTCTTGGATTCGGCTGAAGCTTGCGGCGGCAGCCAGACCGGCACAAAAGTCGTGAACCAGTTGATGCCGATGATGCTCACGAGCAGGAACACGGCAGTCACGACAACCGCGGCCGGGCTTATCGACGGGACATTCGAACGATTGTTTTCCATACTGGATTACCACCTGAGTGTTGCGGCCATGTCACCAGCCTTTTTCGTCGTGCGCATCTACCGTTTTTGCCGCAACTACAAAGGCGCCACGAGTCTAATTTCCAGTTGAGAATTGTCGCTTGTTGTATTTTTCACAATTGTAGCCAAAAGCCAGCGCCTTTTCAAGTTCGCGTGTGCCGCGACAAAGTGAACATCCGAAGGCCACATGCGAGATTATCGCATGCAAGGCACCGATGGCGCTTGAGCATTCGCCTGTATCTCGGGTACTATATGATCAATTGCAGCCTATTTGCTGAATTCGATTATGTACAAAGAGGAAGCCTCGACAAAGCCTCAGGCCGCCACTGTTGCGATTAATGCATTGCTGCTCGCCGCTGTCATCGCGCTGGGTTTGGTGACGTTTTTCTCGCTACTGGAAATACTGCTGACGATCAGCGCCCCGGCGATCGTCGCGTCAATGGGCAGCGCGACGCGGGGAACATATACGTTGGTGACAATACGGAATATCTGGCTGCTGGTCGGCGGCGCAGTCTGGCTCGGCATCGTCATCTATTGCCTGGATTATTTCTTCAAACATTGGCGTGAGCGGCGCATTCAGGGTCGTTACCTGCGTTTTTTGGCAGCTGAACTGGTGATTATCGGCCTGCAAGTGTTGATTGCGGGCTAGGTCAGGCTGTGCCGAAGAAGTAGTATTCGAGGATGTCGCGCGTTAGCGGCGCGGCGACAGCCGAGCCTTCCCCCGCGTTTTCCACCAAAGTCACGATGGCGATTCTAGGCTCCTTGGCCGGCGCGAAGGCGATGAACCAACTGTGCGGCGGCTTGTCAGGCTCAGGCACTTGCGCCGTGCCCGTCTTGCCGCAGACGCCGATATCCAGCAGCGGCGAGGTGTAGAATTGATGCGCAGCCGTACCGCTATAGGTGTTGATGACATCGCACATCCCGCGGCGGATGATGGCGAGGTTGGCGGGGTCAAGTTTCGCATCGAGCATGACATCGCGCGCCGCCATCGGGGTACGCTGATCGAGGATGCCCCGTTCGCGCACCAGATGCGGGCGCAAGAGAAAACCGCCGTTGGCGATCGCGGCGTACATTCGCAGCATCTGTAGTGGCGAGACTTGCACCTCACCCTGGCCGATGGACAGATTGACGGCGTGCGCATAGGACCAAGGCAATCCGGTGATAAGCGCAACATTTGCCGGTGTGGGGATATTGCCCGCGACTTCCGGAATCACGTTGATACCGGTGAGTTGACCCAATCCCATTTTCAGTGCCCAGGATGACAGCAGCCCCGGATCGACGGCGTTCAGGCGAAAGCCGACTTCATAGAAGAATGGATTGCAGCTATTGGTGATGCCGCTTTGCACGGACATGATGCCGTGCCCGCTGCGCAGCCAGTCATAGCGGACGTCGCCGCCATGAACCCAAGTGCCGATGCAGTTATAGCGAGTGGTCTCATCGTAAACGCCGCTTTCCAGCGCTGCAACCGCAGTGAGGCCCTTCATCACCGAACCGGTGACGTAAACGCCCTGGGTTGCGCGATTTAGCTGCGGCAATCTTTCATCGTTTACGAGTTCCTCAAGTGCGTGCAGGGCTCGCTCGCGACCCATTGAAGGAAAGGGATTGATGATATTGGCGTCATAGCTAGGGTAGTTGACCAGGGCCAGGACTTCCCCGTTGGTGACGTTCATGATTAAAACGGTGGCGCCCGGAGAGTCGGCGGCCCAGGCATTGCGCTCGTAGGCGCGCTGCAGCAAGCGGGTGATCGCTGCTTGCAGGTCGGCGTCAATAGTCAGCCAAAGGCTTTCCGGCACCTGCGACGGGACTTCGCTCAGTACGCGAATGCGGCGACCGTCCGTCCCGACCAGCGAAAGTCGCCCGCCTGGACGCCCGGCCAAGGTGTCGTTCATACTTGCTTCAATGCCGGCTTTGCCAATGATCGTCTCAGCATTGAAACCGATGGCTTCCAAACCAGCGACCTGGTCGGCATCGGGATAACCGACGTGACCGATGATGTGCGGCATCAGCGAACCGTTGGTGTAGCGGCGGGTGGGCTGCTGACGGAAGTCGGCGTCACAAGCGGTCTTGATCCGGTCATTCGCCTTGATGAAGACATCGGGTTCCAGGATGCCGGCATCAACAAGCCAGTCGACGCCCGAACGCACATCAAAGAGATCGACGATATCCGTCAGAGGTTTGCCCAATGTCTCGGACAGGAGTAGAAAACAGGCATCTCGATTGGGAATGCGTCCGTTGTTGACGAGCACGCGCACGACGCGCCCGTTCTGATCGGCGAGCGCTTGGCCCTTGCGATCGTAGATATTGGCGCGGCCCGGCACTTGCGCTTCATAGATGAGGGCGGCGCCCTGACCAAACTCGGCGAAAATGTCAGCTTCCGACCAGGCGACGCGCCAGCTACCCACCTGTGGATCCAGCACAAGGTGCAGCAGCCGGTCGGCATCGGTGAACGAACCGAGGATGCGCGTGTGAAAAGTCATTTCGTAATGGAATAGGAGCACACGGTCCTCGCCAGACAAGGTCTGCGGACTGTATTCCATGCGCTCCAGCGTCATTCTGTTGTGCACAATCTGATAGAGGGACAGAAACTCGCTGTAAGGTGTGAGTTCGCGATTCCGGAAGGTGAGCAGTCCGTGCATCGTCACGAAGTCGCTGCCCAGCCAGGCATCAAGAAATTCGTGAGCCACGCGCCCGGCCGCGACAAGATCGGAAACGGGGGTGGGTTGAGTCGGCGCGGTCGGCAAGGGTGCGGCGCGATCGGCTTGCTGGCGGCATCCGCTGGATATGACAAGGGCGACGAGGCAGAGCAGGATGTGTTGGCGCACGGCGACCTGTGGCTACTAGGCTAAATCTGCGCCTTGATTATAGTGGAATTGCGGAATCGGGTTCGACGGCGAGGCAGGAAACCACGCTGCAAGTGATGCGTGTAGCAAGTCCCTCCTGTGCCCCGCCGATTGGTCGACGCTAAGTCTCAAGCTGATGCACTGCAATCTCGGTGATTTCAATGTGGTCAGCGCCGTCCGGCGACAGCAGGCGTTGCCAGGTGGCAGGATCATATAATCCGGAGACGAGCTGGTATGTCGCCGCCATCAGCCCGGCCAGCGGATGAACCATCATTGTGCCGAGCAGGGCAATCAATACGATCACTAACATCCAAGCGGTAATCGTGATCAGTCGCAGCGCCGGCAGCATTGTGCCATGATGTGCCTCGACTGGCTTGATGTGCTTCAACAGCAGGTAGGCCAGGGTCTTCGTGCCGGGCGGGTATTGATCATGTATACCGCTCTCATGACCGAAGTCGATGATGTGCTGAGCCGCGATCACATGCTGTGGCTCGTCGTTGTGGTCGATATATGGCAAGCTGACGTTGTAGCCGCGCAGATAGAGCCAGCCCGCTAGAATCAAGAGCAGCGCGAGCGATAGCCACCACCACGGCGAACGCGGGATTATCTCATCCCTGACTGTAGGACCGGTGAGCATTCAGTGCCCCGCTATCCGATGCTAATGAGTGATAAGTATAGCGAATTATCTTATTGCGGTTTCCGCATCCGATACCAACATGCTGGCGCGCCGATGGCGATGTCATCGCCCATCTGCTGCCAGTAAAGCTCGAGGTTTCGGCCGAAGAGCCGCTCGACCTGCTTCGGACGCCAGCCGACGGTCGAATCGGGTCGCGGCTGACTGGCATAGAGCATCAAGGCGCCACCAGGCTTCAGCCGGTTGGCGATGCCGCTGGCATAGGCTTCGTTGGTTGCCTTGTCGATGCTGTGCCCGCAGCCGATATCAATGATGAGATCGTAGGACGGACGCAGGTCGCGCAGATCGTCGAGCCGAGTGACATCGCCGCAAAACAGTCGATATGAGTCAGGCGGGAAGTTGGCAAGTTTCTGCGCCGCCAAATCGATTGCGCGCTGCACAAAATCGATGCCGTCAGCCCGCCAACCCGCGAGCAGCAAGTCGACCAGCACGGTGCCGGTGCCGCAGCCTAGATCGAGGGCATCGCCGGGAGGCAGTTCCGCCAGGATCTCCAAGATTTCCGGCGGCGTGATGCCGCTGTCCCAAGGCATGTCCCCGCCGGCGTAGCGTTCGCTGAACATCTCGTGGCGGTCGGACATCGGTGTGTTGTCTGTCGGGCGACTCACAAAGTTGCCCCTACATTTATGCGGAGTGGGGAAGTCACGTGATCGGTACCATGTGGATGACAGTGACGCCGGCGCCACCTTCCCTCTGCAAGCCCTGAGTCACTTTGCTGATGAGCGCGTGGTCGTTGAGATAGATACGCACAGCCTGGCGCAAACGGCCGGTGCCCTTGCCGTGAATGACTTTGCCGAACGGCAAGCCTGAGTTGTAGGCGGCGTTGATATAGCGGTCGAGGATCTCCAGCGCTTCGTCCACACGCTTGCCTCGTATATCGAGTTCCATGCCCGGCGATTCGGCCGGTGGTGGCGGCACGTCAGCCGGTTCGTATTGGCGGACGTGACCGCGCTCGGTGGCGCGCAATTCGCTGCGCGTGCGTCTTCGCATATCGTAGTATTTGGCGCGTACGCGCAAGGCGCCCACCTGCACCTGCGCCTCTTTCTCGTCCAGCTCAACGATGACGCCCTCGGCATTGAGCGTATCAAGGAAGACGGTATCGCCGACCCGCGGCAGCCAATCGATATCTTCGATCTGCTGCACTTCCTCCGCGTCATCCAGCGGCGCGTTGGTCCAGCTAGTCATTTTATCGGCAGCGGCTTTGAGCGCGTTCAAGGTCTCGGCCGGCATGCCCGCCGTACGCAATTCGTTGCGCATTTTCCGCAGTTCCTTGTTGAAATCAGCCAGGTCTTCTTCGGCGTGGCGGCGGGCGGCGCGGATCACATCGCGGCGTTCATCCTCAATTTTGTCGAGGCGCACTTGCAGCTCATCGCGCTGTATCGACAACTGCTCGCGCAGGCGATCAATGTCGCCATGCTGCAGGCGTATCTCGGCGCGCGTGCGCTGAATCTCGTCCAGCAGGTCGTCCGCCTCCAGCTCCGCGGTGGCGACCATGCCGCGGGCATCGGCGATGATTTCTGCCATTAGACCGAGGCGCTCGGCGATTGCCAGCGCATTGGAGCGGCCGGGCAAACCAACTATCAGGCGATAGGTCGGCTGCAGCGTCTCCAGGTCAAATTCGACGCTGGCGTTGCGTACGCCGGGCGTTTCGACGCCGTAGACTTTCAACTCCGGATGGTGCGTGGTGACCATGGTTGTGACGCCGCGACTCTTGAGGCAATTGAGCAAGGCGCGCGCCAGGGCGGAGCCTTCGGCCGGGTCGGTGCCGGCGCCGACTTCATCCAGGATCACGAGCGATCGCGCGTCGGCGCGTTCCAGGATGTCGATGATATTAGTCATGTGAGAGGAGAAGGTGGAAAGCGATTGCTCGATGCTTTGCTCGTCGCCGATATCGGCGAATACACCCCGAAAAACTGACAGCTCCGCTTCGTCCGCCGGAATATGCAGGCCGCACTGGGCCATCAGGATCATCAAGCCGACGGTCTTGAGGGCGACCGTTTTTCCACCGGTGTTGGGTCCGGTGACGACCAGCACCCAGCTGTCATCGTCGAAAGCGAGATCGAGCGGGACGACATGCCCTTTGATCAGCGGATGCCGAGCGGCCTTCAGATGAATTGTCGATCCGGGTTGAGGCGCCGCTTGGCGAAAGGGCAGGATTTTCGGTTGTATGCAGCTGTGATCAAGGGCGTAACGCGCCTTGGCGAAGGTGAGATCGATATAGCCGAGCAGCTGCACGGTGCGTACGATGCGCTCGCTCTCGCCGGCGATTTCTTCGGTCAAATCAGCGAGAATGCGGCGGATCTCCTTCTCTTCTTCCACTTGCAATTCGCGCCATTTGTTGTTGAGTTCGACTGTCTCCAGCGGCTCAATAAAAATTGTCGCGCCCGAGGCTGAGGAATCGTGCATGATACCTTTGATTTTGCCTTTGTGCTCCGCTTTCAGCGGTATGACGTAGCGGCCGTGACGCATGGTGACGATGGCTTCCTGCAACTTGACCTGATTCGCCTTGCTGGTGACGATGCGGTTTAGCTTGTTCTGCAGGCGGTCAAAGGCGACCTTGAGGTCACGCCGGATGATGGCGAGTCGAGCGCTGGCGGTGTCTTTGATTTCGGCGTTGTCGTCGACGGTTTTCTCGATGGCCACCTGCAGTTCATTACACTCTTCAATTTCATTCGCCAGTTCGGACAGCAGCGGAAAAGACGCTTTCATACGCCCAAGCGTGCGCTTGAGCGTCGAGCCGCGGCGCAAGGTGTAACGAATGTCGAGCAGGGTACTCGGTTCAATGATGACGCCACGCAGCGCGCGAATGACCGGATCACGCACATCACGCGCGCCACGCAAGGTAATATTTGAGCTTTCTTCCAGCAGCGCCACCGCTTCCGCCGTCTCCCGCTGCCACAGCTGCACCTCTTCCAGCTCGGTCGACGGGTAGAGTTCGATGGCGAACTCTTCGCCGGCGCCGAAGGTGGTGTAACCGGCAAGCTCTTGTAGAATTTTATGCAATTCGAGGGTGACGATCGTCTTTTCGCTGATCATTCTCGATGGCGTCCGCACATGCTGAGGCTTCTGGAAGCGGCTGCCATTGTAGGCTATGGCCGATGCAATGTCAATCAGGCTCGGAGCGGCGCTACGTTTGGCTGGACCCGCGAAGTGATCAGTCCGTTACCCCGAGGTCACGCAAGCGATCAATCGCTTGAATCAAAAATTGTGACTCCGCATAGCGGGGCGCGGGACCGTAGTCCATTGTGACCGGGAAACCGGGATCTTGCGCCGGGGCGGGATGCACGACAATCTCGACCAGTCCGTCCAACTTGGCGACGCGGCGACAGAAGTCTTCAACGGGACGTGACATCCAGCCTTGGATCGCCGTCATGTGATCGGGCATGGTGAAGCCGATGTGTTTGTGCTGGCGCTGGGCGCGATGAAGGGGATTGTGTGGGGACAGCGACGCGCGGAAGTCATGGCCGCGCACCCAGCCAACGCGGTATTCGGCGGCCAAGTCATGCACGATCCGGCGCAGCGGCTTGATCGAATGAAAGTGATGATGGGTCGAAATATGCTGCGGCTGAGTGCCGACGGCGGCGAAGCGCCGCAACTGAGCATCCAACTCGCGGCGTATCCAGTCGACGGTATCGGCGCTGAAGAAGTGCGAGCGCAGGTACAAGCTGAACTTGTTGCGAAAGTCACGATCGTCTTTCAGAAGATGAGAATGGTGCGGTCCGCTCTCACTGACTGGCCGGCCATCCGTGAGCGTCAGGTGTGCGCCCAAATCCAGGTCCGGGCAAGGACCAAAGATGTCCAGCGCGTGACGATGGGCCGGGAAATTCGGCATCACGCTGGCAGCGGTGATGTAGCCGCGTTGATGCAGGTCGTAGGTCGTCTGGTTGATCGCTTCGGACAGGCCACAATCGTCAGCGGTGATGATCAGTTTTGGCATGGGGCTGAACCGCGGCGCTCCCCCCAGTGCGAAGCGAATTCGCCGAGAACGTTTTTCTGGCTGCGCGTCAAATTAATGAAGGGGCGTATTTTCTTGATGCGCTTCAAAGCTGCTTCCGGCGACATTCCGGTGGAGATCAGGTAAGCAGCGGTCATGGTCGGCGCCCGTCCGCAGCCAACAGCGCAGTGGATATAGACTTTGCCGCCGCGTTCGATTTCCTCTCTTATGAAATCGCTGCCTCGCATTAAGTCCTCGACAGTCGGCGGCGTATTATCGATTGTCGCCAACTGCAGATGCCGCTCGCCTGCTATGCCATTCTCGATATCACTATGTTCCTTGCGCATATTGACAATCGCGCTGATGCCGAATTCACACATGCGCGCGTAGCCATTTTTGTAATGCTGACCGCCGAGCAGCAGTTGCGGCGTAACGGCGCTTAAACCCCAGACCGGCTTGCCCGTTGTACGCCGGTAGATTTGATCGACCCAGCGCAAGGCGACTGCGCGAGGACCGGCGCTCAGTAAGCTGCCGATACGCATGATGGGATGGGGAGGTTTGTGGGCGTTGTCCATGGCGGCATTATAGCATAGCAAAGTGAGGCGACTGTTCGAGATTAGACGTTCGCAAGGGCCATGCCTTTGTGTTAACTTAGTGGGCATCGTCGTCCCGCGGAAGGAAGAGCAATGACCCCGTTCGAACGGTTGGCGGAAACCGCCGCGCCGCTTCTCATGCACCCGTACATCCTCAGTGTTCGGCGCAACCACGGCTTGGAACACGCGACCATTCATATCCTGAATCGGCAGCGATACAAGCTGTCCGGGCGCAGCAGTGACAAGGGCTTTATCCTCTTGGGTGAGGTGCCGACCGAACAGGTCGAGAGCGCTGTCATCGAGGCGCTGCAACGCATGCAAGCGGGCGAGCACAAGTTGGCGCTACATCCCAATTGCGGAACCAATTTGGTGACGACCGGCTTCGTAGCGACGGCGACGGCGTTTTTGGGTTTTGCCGGGCGCGGACGGCGCAGCGGTTGGGAGCGATTCCCGACCATGATGATCATCATGATGGCGGTCGTCTTGTTGTCGATGCCGCTCGGCATGAGCCTGCAGCAGCATTTCACGACCGAAGGCGACTTGGGCGCGATGGAGCTGGTCAGCGTCACGCGGGACACGATGACCCTGCCATTCAATGGGCAAGAAATCACGCTGCACCGTATCGTGACTATTCAGGGCTAGTTACGGTATGAGCGCGACGCCGACATTCTACATCTTGCACGGTGATGACAGCTTCAGCCGAGGCGTGGCGCTGGCACGCATGCGGGGGGCGATGGGCGAAGACGGCGACCTCAATCGGTCTGAATATGAGGGTGCCGACATCACCGTGCCGGAAGCGTTAGCGGCGGTCAAATCGCTGCCTTTCCTGGCTGACAAACGGCTGGTGATCGTCAGGGGATTGATCAGCCACATCACGCGCAAGGGCGCCGGTAAAGCGGGCAAGCGCGCGACTGACCGCCTGATCGACGAACTGCCGGGCTTACCCGCTTTCGCGCGGCTGGTGCTGGTGGAGGACAAGGCGCTCACGGACGGCAATCGCGTGCTGAAAGCGGCGCGGAAAACAAACAATGGCTTTATCTCCGAGTTTCGCGCGCCACAGAACCTGACGCGCTGGATCATGGAGCGCGCTAAGTCAGAATACGATGCCGCGATAACGCCGCAAGCCGCGCATGCGATCGCCTCAGTCGTCGATGACGACTTGCAGCGCGCTGACAACGAACTTTTTAAGCTGGTCACCTATGTTGACGGTGAGCACCCAATCAACGAAGATGATGTCGCGGTGTTGACGCCCTACGTGCCCGAAGCCAATGTTTTTGAGATGGTGGATGCACTGGCAAGCGGCGATGGAAAACGAGCGCTGGAGTTGATCAAGCAATCGCTGCGCGATGATCCGCGCGACCCGGGTTTCAAGCTGTTCGGGCTGATCGTGCGGCAGTTTCGCCTGCTTGTGATGACACGGGACCATCTTGATCAAGGTGGTGGTTCTCAGGCCGAAGTCATCGCCAAGGTGGTAGGCGTGCGGCGTTTCGTGGCCCCTAAGCTGGTGGCGCAAGCGAGACGGTTTCGCGCCGAGGAGTTAGATGAGATACTGAAGCGCTTGCAGCGTTATGATCAGGATATGAAGACGGGTCGGATAGACGCGCGCCTGGCGCTTGATCAGTTGGCGACCGGTCTCGCAAATGCATGACCACATTTCGGAATGTTAAAGATGAGGATGGATAAGATGAGCCAGGAAGTCTTAGAGCAAACGGAAGTCATTGAAGCAGTTGCGGAGGATTCCGCGACTGTTGTTTTGCCGCCTGATTCCGGCACTTCGGATCCGGCGCCAATCGATGTGAAGGACTTGATGGACAGCTTGCTGGGCTGGCGCGACGAATTGATCGATACGCTTGAGCAGATGTCCGCGGAGTCGTTTGAGCGGCTGATCCTGCGTGTGCTGGACAAAGACGGCGTCAGCGGGATTGAGTTGAGCAGCGCCAACGATACGATCGAAGGCATGGGTGTGTTTGGTGGCGGCGGCTTTCTCTCGTTCCGCGTGTCCTTCCGCTGCATCCGCGGGGGCGGGCGGATTAGCTCGGCCGAGGTGGATGATTTCCGCCGCAGCGTGATGGTAAGCCGGGCGGACAAGGGACTGCTAATCACGACGGGCAAATTCACACAGGAGGCTGCGTTGAAGGCGGCGAGTGAGCGCGCGCCGGAAATACGGCTGATCGATGGCGAGGAGCTGACTGACAAGTTGAAGGATTTGCAGTTGGGTGTACGGACCGAGCAGGTGGTCGTGGAGCAGGTGCTCATAGACAAAGAGTGGCTGCGGGATGTGTAGCGAGTCACGTTGGCATACGAATCTCAACCAGGTAGTCAATTAGACCGTACACGATGACAAATATGGCCGTTCCAACATTCGACAAAATGATGATCCCTACGTTGCAGGCGCTTAATCAACTTGGCGGTTCTGGAACAGTTTTTGAGATATACGAGCAAGTGATTGCAATCATGCAACTCACCGACCAACAGCTTGAAGTCATTCACAACCCCGAGCGGAGTAATCAGACAGAAATTGCGTATCGACTTGCTTGGTCTCGGACGTATCTAAAGAAAGTTGGTCTAATAGACAATTCAAGCCGGGGAGTTTGGGCGCTTACCCCGAAAGGACAAAATGAAGCAGCTATTGACCCGCGAGAAATCGTGTCAATCGTACGCCAAATGCTCCGGGACACGAAGGAGAGCGGGGGCAGTCCAGACGCTGGCGGCACAGATGACGTGGGTGAAGATGTTTCGTGGCGAGAAGAACTCATGACGATACTTCTCGCACTGCATCCGTCTGCATTTGAACGTCTATTCCAAAGGGTCTTGCGTGAGAGCGGCTTTACTCAAGTTGAAGTCACGGGTCGGAGCAGCGATGGCGGCATAGATGGGATCGGGGTTATTCGGATCGGCGGGTTCTTGTCGTTTCGTGTGCTGTTTCAATGCAAGCGTTGGAAAGGGTCAATCAGTGCTAGTATAGTGCGCGATTTTCGCGGTGCGATGATAGGACGAACAGATAAGGGACTTATCGTCACAACAGGTAGTTTCACGCGTGACGCCATCCGCGAAGCCACGCGCGATGGCGCACCAGAGATTGATTTGATCGATGGCGAGCAGCTGGTAGACAAACTACGAGAACTGTCGTTAGGAGTTCACACAACAAACGTAATATTGGAAAAAATGACAGTCAGCAGCGACTTTTTCAGCAGCATCTGAGTCGGTCACTTTAACCGCTACGTCAATCCCGCCACCAGCAGCAGCACCTCATCCGCGCGCTCGGCGATGCGCTGATTGGCCCGTCCCAGCATATCGCGATACAGCACCCCCAGCCTTGTTGGCGGCACAACACCCATCCCCACCTCATTGCTGACGACCAGCCAGGTCGCTTCTGAGCGCGCCTGCACATCCAGCAAGCGGTCAATTTGGCGCAGGATGGCTCGATTTGCCTCGTCCTGCGTGACCGATTCCGGCAGGTCTACCAGGATGTTGCTCGTTAGCAGCGTGATGCAATCCAGCAGGAGTGTGTCATATACAGCGCCTGATTCGGCAATGTGCCGCGCCGCGTCCCGCGGAGCTTCCAGCGTCTGCCACGCTGACGGACGGCTGGCGCGGTGGTTGGCGATGCGCCGACACATGTCCGCATCGCGTGCCTCAGTGGTGGCGACGAAGAGGGCGCATTCGTCATGCTTTCGTGCCCACTGATCGGCGTAGCGACTCTTGCCGCGGCGGGCGCCGCCCAGCAAGAAGATCAATCGCTTAGGCATTGAACAGTCCGAGCGCCAGTAAACAGAGCAGTTCGCTCAGTTCACCGATGGCGCCCTAGACATCGCCGGTGATACCGCCGCCTAGTCGCCGAAAGACATCGTGAATCCTAAAACCTGCAGCCGAAGGATGAGGAAATCCGCCTGTGTGAGCACGAGGCAAATGGTGGGCGCTGCACTGTGCGCACCACCATACGCCCTTCGCCCTTTGCCTGTTAGACTGTGCGCAAGGTCTTCACATGGACAGGAGTATCCAAATGCCAGTCGTCGTCGCGCTGCTGCGGGGAGTCAACGTCGGTGGTCACAACAAAGTCAAGATGGCTGAATTGCGCGCGCTATGTGACACGCTGGGACTGGTCAACACGCGCTCCGTTTTGCAGAGTGGAAACCTGGTATTCGAAACGGAATCGGTTGATCTCACGGCGGTGCGGCTGCGGCTGGAATCGGGCATTCGCGATGCTTTCGGTTTTGACGTGGTCGTGATCGCGCGCTCAGAAGACGCTTTCAAGTCCATCTTCCAGCGTCATCATTTCTGCGCGGCGCAGTTGGACAATCCTGCAAAAGCCGCGGTGGCCTTCCTGTCGGACGCGCCGCGTAGTGACGCGCTAGAGGACTTGTGCGAGAACAACCCCGGAAGCGAGATTATTCAGGCCGATGACCACGAGCTGTTCATCTATTACACGGATGGCATGGCGCGCTCAAAGTTGGATACCAAGCGCATTGGAACGACGCTTGGGTTGAGATCCACCACGCGCAATTGGAACACTTGCAAGCGATTGCTGAAGCTGCTGGGGTGAATTAGCCGCTACGCGAGCTGGTCGACGTAGCGCCGGGCGTTGGCGCGCAGTCGGTCCCAATCGCGATCGGCGACTGCCTCGTTGTTGATCAGCGACGAGCCTACACCCAGGCCGAAGGCGCCGTTGTCCAGTAATTCGCTCATATTTTCAACAGTGACGCCGCCGGTGGGCATCAGACGGAGGTGTGGCATGGGCGCCAAGACATCCTTGATATAACGGCGTCCCAAGTGGTTCGCGGGAAAGACTTTGACGATGCTCGCGCCCCATTCCCAAGCCTGCAGGATCTCAGTTGGCGTGAAGGCGCCGGGAATCGTTGGCAGGCCAAGTTCATGGCACGCGCCGACCACCTCGCGTTTCCAAACCGGTGATACGACGAATTGGGCGCCGGCATTCGCGACTGCCGACACTTGCTCAGCTGTGATAACCGAGCCGGCGCCAATCGCAACCGAGCTGTCTACAATGCTGCGTATATCGGCGATGGTTTGCACCGCGGTGGGATTGGTCAAGGTGAACTCGATGGCCCGTATGCCGCCTTCTACCAAGGCGGTCGTGAGCTCTTTGGCGACGGATAAATCGTCCAGGCGGACGATGGCGACCAATTTGTGTTTTGCAATGATATCGAGTGCGGTCATCCCGTTATGATTACCGTTGCGGCGCTGGCCCGGTATAGCGAATGCGCGGCTGGATGGTCTGCTTGGCATCATATTGTTTGATCGCGTGGCCGATCCAGCCGATGATGCGTCCCAAGGCAAATATACCCAGAGTGCTGCTGGGCGGCAACTGGAAATGCCGACGGAATATCGCCAGCGCGAACTCCAATTTCGGGTGCTCGCCGCGCATTTGACAGACAGCTTGCTGTATCGTCTGCGCAAGGACAAGGGCCGGGGACTCCGGATACGCCGCGTAAAGGGCGCCCAGCATGACGCGGGCGCGCGGATCGCCAGCCGGATAAAGAGGATTGTGAAAGCCTGGCACCGGAAACGATTCACTGCGGCGCATACGCGAGCAGATAACCGAAACGGCATTATCCGGCGCCTTGACCTCGTCCAGGAAGGCTTCGACAGTTTCTGTATATCCGCCTTGCTGGGGCCCTGAGAGCGCGGCAATGCCGGTATTGATGACCGAATAGGGTGTCGTGCCGAGCGCCGCCGCAACACGCGCGGCAAAGGTCGCCAGCTTGACCTGGTGATCGGCGCAAATGATTAGCGCCATGTTGAAGAAGCGTACACCTTCTTCATCATGCGGCTGCCAGCCACGCTGCAGCATTGCCGCCAGGCTAAGGTCTTCCGCAACATCGCCGGACGCCAAGGATGTCAACAGGCGCAGGATCCGCGCGCCACTCAGGGCGATGGATTCGCTGCGCATATCGAAAGCGATGGGGTCGTCCGCCATCGCAATAGGCAAGATGATCTGGAATGTGGGTACCGACAGAAAGCTGCCACGATTGATGTCGAGGTCAAGTAACATCTTTCGATACTTTTTCACGGACGGATGTCGCCGATGATCAAAGAGCTCTGCGGCGTTGGACGCGTCGCCGGTCCAAACCAGGGCGGCCAATTCCTCGGCCGTCAGCATGGCGACAACGTCCTCAATGGAAATGCCGCAATAGTAGAGATTTCCGTCTTCAATCAAGCTGATGCCGGATTCCAGGACCGGTGCCGCCCAATGCAAGACCTCGTCGGGTGTGCCGTCAAGGCTAACGCGCACTTGTCTGCGAATCAGTAAACGATTTACATCTTCACGGGAGTAATGTCTATTGCGCTGGCCGTCGACCGAAGCCTGGGATTGAATCATACCGCGGCTGACGTAGGCATAAATGGTACCTATCTTCACGCCTAGCTCGTCGGCAGCCTCCTGGGCAGTCATGTAATTGGATTCTGGCATAAGCGAAAACTCGCATGTATCTATTTGCATTTATAATAACGATACTAGCGCACCGATATCACATGTAAAGATATGAATCGGCAGATGTAAACTTGCGCACGAGACGCCTGCTGGTCACCTCATCTGCGACGGCCAGCGAAACTGCAAGAGTGAGACGTCAAAGATTCTCATGATGACAAGCCACGGAATCTCATCTTAGTGCGTGAAAAGTTTTTTGCCAACGGTGAAATTAATGTTCCTCTAATGTTATGCGGCAAAGGGATCGGGATCGAAACTATCGTGAAGCCGCTTGTGCTCAGGTCATTCGCTCTCGCAGCGGCGCAACAGTAACACGTCAGCTGAATGCGGCATGTGTGACACACACTCGCAGATTTCTGCTGTTTGCCGCGGTTTGGTCGGATTTCGGCAGGCGCGCAGACCAGGACTTATCGGGCTGCGGCAATACATGCCAGAACTGTAAACTAGCTGTCTTCGATGGTGGGTATTATCGACGGATCAAAGTCCGGATTCATGGGCGTCCATATCGGATATCTTTCGCCGTCATGGACTGCCGATTGGCGGGGGCGCAAGGCGATGATTCGCCCACCGGTCATGCTAATGTAGATCCAGCCTTGCGGACTGACGGCGACTGCAAGCGGCTGCTGCGGATAGAAGCCCCAGCCCTGTTCGCTGACGTGGATGAACTTTCTCCAGAACAGACCTGCGCCAGTGTAAGGCATGTAAGCATGCCGGCCGCCTTCGTAACGATAAGGGGTCAATATCGACGCGCCGAGCGGTCGGTCGGCTTCATCAAATGTGACCATGATGACTTTGTAACCCACAATATCAACCTGGCTCGGTTCTCCACTGAGAACGACAATCAAGGTGTCGGCCGTTCCTGTCAAGACATCGAACGGGTAAGCCGCCAAACTGGTCGGGTTCGCGCCACTGCCAAATCGCATGACCGGCTGGACGCTCCGCGCGCAGTCGATATCGTCGGAGGCGATGTTAATAGTATCTTCGCCGAGGCAATGGGGAAAACCATACCAGCCGCCGGCTCGTACCAGGTTCAGTTCGTCAAGCGCGTTGCGCTGCTTTTGACGCGGCGCGCTGTCGAGCGTCCAAAGCCGGTCGCGGAAAATGGCGAGATCGGTGGGATTGCGCAATCCGGTGGCAACCACCTGACGTTCGCTGCCATCCAGGTTCATGCTCAGGATGACACCGCGGTCCGGCGCAGCGTAATTGCAGTTGTCGCAAGGCGCGCCGACTGCCACATAGAGCTTGTCATCGTCGCCGACCGCCAAGCCGCCGGTCCAGAAACCTGTGCCGCTCGGCAGATCATTTACAAGCGCCTCGACGGCGCCCGCCGGCGTGATGCGATAGATGTTGGCGCCACCGGCGACGTAAAGATCTCCCTTGTGAAAGGCGAGACCGTTAGGCAGAGTCAGCCCATCCGCGAAGGTCTCCATGGCGTCGGGAAGCGTATCACCATCGGTATCGCGGATTGCCATGACCTGGCCACTCAAAGGGCGCGTTGCGAAAAGCGTCCCGTCCGGCGCAACTTCCATGTCGGTGAAGGAGAGCGGTTCGATCTGCCGGTCGTGCACGACAGTTTCTGTGCACCAGCGGTAGTTATCGACATACAGTTCGCCCTGGATGGCTGTCGATCGCTTGGAGCAGCGGCCCAAGTCCTGTTCTTGCGCCTGACTGCCGACATTGAATATGCCGATCATCGTCAGTCCAAAAAGGAAACGCGAGCCCCAGCGAATCAGTAGCGTAAGGACAGGCATGTCAAGCCACCATCCATCTTGACGAATTCACTCATATCAAGGGCAATGACCCGTCGACAGTACGTAATCGCGGCGCCGTAAGCCGTCGGGCAGTCCGCCGCGACGAAGAGCGTATCATTGACCGGCAGCACATCGGCCGCGAAACCTTCCTGCAGTGGCAAGGTAACCACTTCCGCCCAGGTGAAATCGAAGTCCGTTTTTAGGGCCGGGTCGTGTATCAGGACTCCCGGCGCCAGTTCGGTCAAGCCGCTCTTGAGATGCAATACGCCGCTGAAGGGTACAGCATCGACCCGTATATCGGCCTGTACCGATTGAAGCGCCTTGCGCAGCGCTTCGATGCCGGCGGCGTTTGTGCGAGCGGACATGCCTACTAATACGCGATCGGCGCAAAAGAGTACATCTCCGCCGTCAATGCTGGCTTCGGGTGGTGGGTCGACATGGTGAAGATCCGAGAGATGCGGCTTGAGAGATTCGCCTTCGCCCTGACGCGACGTTTCGCCGGAACGGCAGTGGAAGGCCAGATCGCGGAAAATCACAAATGGGTCTTCGACAAAGTGCCCATCGGCAAAGCGTTCGTCCGCCGGCAATACGGTGACCGCGAGCCCGCAATCGCGCAAGGCCTGGAGATATGTCTCGTATTGTCGCATCGCCTTGTCATGATCGGGCTTGCCGAGATGAGAGGCTGTGGTTACGCCGTCGGCGAAGTTTGCTGCCGGGCGTCGTGCCAAGACGCGGGTGAAGGGCGGGAGCAGGTGGGACATTTCAGCCTTTGCGAATGCGTGACTCGACAATGCCAAGTGTAACGAAAAATCGACAGGCTGAAACAGACGCAATGTGGGCGCGGTTGGTCTTAGCTCTTGGTTCATATTTTGTCCTTTCGCCGCTAGAATGTTGGGAAAGGCCGGGTTCAGGGTGACGAATGCTTACTGACACCAAGTACGAGTTTGATGTCGAGGCGCATCGCGCGCAGTTGATCCCCTTGCTGAAAGTCATACTGAATGCGCCGGGACGGTTGAGTTCGCGCGAGCATCAGCAGTTGATGCGGCGCTATCCGAAACCGGCGGGCGAAGGCTTCTACAGCTTGGCGAATCTGGTGGATGCCTGGCGCGCCTTCGCTGGGCAAGACGGCGTGGCGGAATATGATGAGGCGCTGCTGTACAAATTGCGCCGCAAACCGGTGCGCACCATGTCGGGTGTCACGCCGCTTACCTTGCTGACCAAACCCTTTCCCTGCCCCGGCACCTGCATCTTCTGCCCGAACGATGTACGCATGCCCAAGAGCTATCTGGCCGATGAACCGGGCGCTCAGCGGGCTGAGAAGAACGCCTTTGACCCCTACCTGCAGACCTGGGTGCGCTTGCAGACCTACCACAATCTGGGGCATTCGACCGACAAGATCGAGATCATCATCCTTGGTGGCACCTGGTCGTTTTATCCGGAGACTTATCAGATTTGGTTCGTCAAGCGAATATTTGATGCGATGCACGATTTCGGCAATGGCATCGACCGGCGCGATGAGGTGGTCGCTGCCCTGCGCGAGAAGTCAATTTTCGCCGGGGAGCCGATCAGCGATGTGACCATTCAAGGGGTGGTAATGGAAGCCACGTATAATGAGACGGTACAGAGCATCTACGCCGAGGAGATGCACCGCTCGCGCGGTATGGCGGAGCAAATCGCGCTGGGCGAACGTGCGCGCGGCATCGCTGATGAGTACGCGACCTGGGCAGAATTGGAAGCGGTGCAGCGCGAAAACGAAATGGCCAGCTGTCGCTCGGTCGGTTTAGTCATCGAGACGCGCCCCGACCATATCAGCGAAGACGAAGTGCTGCGCGTTCGACGACTGGGCTGTACAAAAGTGCAGATCGGCTTTCAGAGTTTGAATGACCATGTGCTGGCGCTGAACAAGCGCGGGCATGATGTGGCGGCGACGCGGCGGGCTGTCAAGCTGCTGCGCAAAGCCGGTTTCAAGATTCATGCTCATTGGATGCCTAATCTCTACGGCTCTTCGCCGGAGGCGGACCGCGCCGATTACGACAAGCTCTTCGGCGACCCGGACTTTCGTCCGGACGAACTCAAGATCTATCCTTGCTCGCTGATTGAAAGCGCCGAGTTAATGCAGCAGTATGAGGCGGGCGACTGGCGGCCTTACACGCATGAGGAACTGCTGGGATTGCTGGTCGACTGTTTCAAGCGGATGCCGGAATATTGCCGTTTGACGCGCGTCATCCGTGACATCCCGGGTACGGACATTGTCGATGGCAACAAAGTGACCAACTTCCGACAACTTGTCGAGCGCGAAATGGCGCGGCAGGGCGCGAAGAGCGCCGATATCCGCGCGCGCGAAATCCGAAAGAAAGCGGTCGCAGGTGGCGATCTGAGACTGGACAGCCATCGCTATGCTTCGAGCATCGGTGAAGAAGTCTTCCTGCAATTCATCACCGAAGAGCGGGATATTGCCGGCTTTCTGCGTTTGTCCCTGCCCGCAGCAGCCGAGGCGCCCATGTTGGAAGAACTGCGGGATTGCGCCATGATACGCGAGGTGCACGTTTACGGTCTGGCGCTTGGGATTGGCTCGGCAGTGGCCGGTCGGGCACAGCATGCCGGGCTCGGCACGCGCCTGATCGAAAAGGCGGCGGAAATCGCGGCGCATCACGGCTACGCGCGGCTGGCGGTTATCTCTGCTATCGGCACGCGCGAGTACTATCGCAAACGCGGTTTCACCGATGGCGCGCTGTATCAGATGCGCGATCTAAACGTCATGGCGGCGCAAGATCCGCCCCTTCCGCTAGAATAACCTTGACGCCCGCGCCCCTTCAGCGCTGAGATACGCGTCAACGCTCAGCCACAGCAATTCAGCCGATGAGAACGATCGACGTTATCCAGGGACAGAGCAATCGAAATCAGAGCTTGCGCCTGCTGATGCTGCTGATCATCGTCGGCACCTTTCCCTTCTATTGTTTCGCGATATACATTATTGGCAGCGCGCCGGTTGAGCTGGCAGCCGCGAAGATAGCCGAGACGGAGGCGGCGCCGGCGCCCTCTTTTACGCCGCTGGGCGCCGATCTATTCGCCTCGCCGCTGGCGACGGCGAACCAACCGTTGATCCCGACCAATACGCCGCTGAGCCTTCTGCAGCCAACTCCTGCTCAATTTGTGCCGCCGACTCCAATTCCCGCGCAGACCATCGTGGCGCAGACGATTGTGAGTCCTTCGCCTGCTGCAACCGAGACAGCGACAATACCGGCAGCCACGGACGTCGGCGGGATCGCGGATGGCGACTTTGATGGAATCACAGACGACGAAGACAGTTGCCCGGAACAGTATGGCTATGTGGACAACGAGGGCTGCCCTTATCCCGATGATATTGACTTGGACGGGATACGGGATGATGCCGATGTCTGTCCGCGAGAATTCGCCCCTGGCAGTCCTCGCGGCTGCCGCGACTTCGACGACGATGGGCTCGATACTGCGGCTGATGAATGTCCGGATGTGGCCGGTCCCTCGGCGAATCAGGGTTGTCCGCTTGAAGCCGTCGCCGGCGGCTGATTCTCCTGCACTTCGCAGCTAAGTTTGCAGCATACGTAGCTAAACCCAGTATCAGCACGACCGCTCGGAAATTCCCGCGTGATTCGCTAGAATCCTGAATCGCACGTGAAGACTTCTAAGGACAGAGCATGGATTCGATTCGTGTGGCGGTGGCGCAGGTGGCGTCGGTCTTCGCCGACAAGGACGCTTGCATAGCGAAGGCCGTCAGAGTGATAAGGGATGCGGGCCGTGAAGGCGCTGATCTGGTGCTTTTGCCTGAGGCGATGATCCCGGGCTACCCGCGTGGCTTCACCTACGGCGCTTATGTCGGCAATCGCAAGCCAGCCGGACGGCTGGACTTCGCGCGCTACTGGAAAGCGTCTATGAGTCTTGACGACGCCGAGATGCAGCCATTGCGAGAGGCGGCGCAGGCAGCGGGCGCCTACGTCGTAATCGGCGTCTCAGAGCGGAGTGAAGCCGGCAACGGTGGCACGCTATTCAACTCATTGCTTTATCTGGGACCGCAGGGCGAAACCCTCGGCGTGCATCGCAAGTTGACGCCGACGGGCAGCGAGCGACTGATCTGGGGCAGCGGCGACGGCAGCACCTTGACCGCCATTGACTCGCCATTCGGCAAGATCGGCGGTTTGATCTGCTGGGAGAATTATATGCCCTTGGCGCGCATGGCGATGTACGCCAAAGGCGTCAACATATACTTGGCGCCGACCGCCGATCATCGCGATTCCTGGTCGGCCACGCTGCGCCACATTGCCTGCGAGGGGCGCTGTTTCGTGCTTGGCTGCAATCAATATTTCACCAAGTCGATGTATCCGCGCGAGCTGGCGCTCTACGATGAATTGGCGGATCTGCCCGAGGAAGTCTGCCGCGGTGGCAGCGCCATTGTCGATCCATTTGGCGAATACGTATGCGAGCCGCTCTACGGCAGCGAGGGCGTCTTATATGCCGAACTCGACCTCAACAAGATCCATCAAGGGCATCTCGACTTTGATGTGGTCGGGCACTACAACCGCCCGGATGTGTTCAAGCTCACGGTGAATGAGGCGCCGAATCCACCGCTCACGTTCGAGGCTGACTGATGTTCCAGCGCCCTCGAATCTGCGGTAAGATGGTGCCACTTGAGACGGGAAAAAGGACTGAGCCATGACGATGTTGGATAAAGCCAAAGAGATGGAAGAGCAATTGGTCGCTTGGCGGCGCGATATTCACATGCATCCGGAGCTCGGTTTCGAGGAACAGCGGACATCGCGCCTGGTTGCCGATTCCTTGCGCGAGATGGGCATCGAAATTGAAGTCGGAGTGGCCGAGACGGGCGTGGTGGCGCGCATCGGGGAAGGTCGACCGGCTGTCGGCATCCGCGCCGATATGGACGCCTTGCCGATTCAGGAAACCAACGATGTCCCCTACAAATCGCAGACGGCCGGCTTGATGCACGCCTGCGGGCACGATGCGCATACCTCAATGCTGCTTGGCGTCGCCAAGGTGTTGAATGAGATGCCGGATAGACCGGCCGGCGAAATCCGCCTGCTGTTTCAACCGAGCGAGGAAAAGTGGCGCGAATCCGATGGCCATAGCGGCGGCAGCTTAATGGTGGAAGAGAGCGCGCTTGATGGCCTGGACGCGGTGATCGCCTGCCATGTGTCGAGCGGCTCGCCGATGGGTCTGGTAGAAGTGACCGACGGTTTCTCGCTGGCGGCGCCTGATGTCTTTGAAGCGAAGATCATCGGCGAAGGCACGCATGGCGCTGCGCCTCATGATGGTTTGGATCCGATCTGGCTGCAAGCGCAGGTCGTGAACGCGCTGCAGGCAATCCGTTCGCGGCGGCGCAACCCGACCGAGCGTTCGGTGGTCACGGTTGGCACAATCCATGCCGGCATCGCGCCAAATGTCATTCCTAACGAAGTCTACATGACCGGAACGATCCGCACCTTTGAACAAGAGGCGCGTGAAGACATTCATCGTTTGGTGGAAGAGGCGTTTGCGCTGGTGCGGCACTTCGGCGGTGATTACGAATTGAAGATCTCGACCGGTTATCCGGCTCTATACAACGATCCGGGCGTCGCCGGCTTGATTCGCCGGGTCGGCGTGGATCTACTGGGCGAGGAGTTGTCGGGCGAGGGCGAACCGATCATGGCGGGCGAGGACTTCGCCTTCATGGTTCAGCAGGCGCCTGGCGCCATGTTACGCCTGGGCGCGCAACTGGATGAACTAAATCGGCCTCATCACAGTCCCATCTTCGATATTCATGAAGGCTGCCTGCCGATTGGCGTGGGCGTCATGGCGGAAAGCGCGCTGCGCCTGCTGCGGCAGCACGGCGGCTGATTGACCTAATCTGACTCGGTTCACTTGTCTTGTTGAATCTGAATCAGGTTGCCACAGGTATCTTTAAAGGTCGCAATCCATACCGTATCGTAGTCCGTCGGCGCTACAGTAAATTCGACGCCGAGCGCGCTCAGGCGTTCGTATTCTGCCTGGACATCAGCGACGCTGAAGATGGTTGCTGGAATGCCTTGTTCCATCAGGCCCTGTTGAAAGACGGTGGCGACGGGACTCCTGTTGGGCTCAAGCAGCAGCTCGACGCCATCCGGTCGCTCCGGCGAGACGACGGTTAGCCAGCGGTCGCCGGCCTCGTTGCCGAAGTGGATATCGTGCTTTGGTAAGAAACCAAGCATGTCTGTGTAAAATCTCAGCGCTTTTTCCTGGTCATCGACGAAGACACCCGTCAAACCGATTATCATTCGATTCTGCCTTTCCTGTTCTTGCGATCATTAATCTGCTGCTGATAAAACGCGAGCAAGTCCCGGTCTTGCTCTTCACCCCAAAGCATAGGCTCGCGGCAAGCATCGAGTGAGCTAACACGCGTGCTGACACGCTGCCGCAGGCCGACTTCCGTACCATATAAGATGATCGGCGGGTTGGGCAGACGCATCTGCGCAACCGCTGCTCGTTTGAGTTTCTCGCTGTCGTTATCTGCAATGAGGGAAAAGCGATCCATATCATGATTGTCGAGGAAGCTGGGCAAGATGAAGTCATCGCCGAAGTACTCGCGGTGGCTGTCGATGAAGGCGTTCATGCGCGGTTCGTCCCAGCTGCCCCAGCCGAAGGTCTTGCGCAGCGCTTCGTTCAGTGAGAAATCGAGGCAGCCATCGAGCCGTCCGCGATACATGCGAACATATGAAGGCGTGTCGATGATCTCGCCAACGAGCAGGCAATCCGGATTCACCGCCCGGAGGCGGGGACGGCAGTGGGTCCAGAAATTGGGACCGGCGCCGGCGGCAACGTCCAGCCGAAATCCATCGACGTCGAAGTCGCGCAGGCTCTTAATGGCATTGCCGATCATCCATTCGCGCGCGGCTGGCGCCTCGAGATTGATCTTGGGCATGGTCTTGACGTTGAAGAAGCTGCGGTAACCATGCGGATACTTGTTGTCAAAGGTGAACCAGTCTCGATAAGGGCTGGTTGCGATTTGAAAAGCGTCCAGGAAAAGGGGATGTTCGTTCGACAAATGATTGCCGACCAAGTCAAGCAGGATGCGGATGCCCCGCTCATGGGCGCCTTCAACAACGGCATGCAGCGCCTCGTCGCCGCCGAGCCGCGGTTCAACCCGATCATAATCGGCGACATCGTAACCGTGATGGCTGGGGCTCTTCCAGGTGGGGCTGAGCCAGAGGCAGTTGATGCCGAGGTCAGCCAGGTAGGGCAGCTTGTCGCGCACGCCCCAGAGCGTGCCGCCGTGGAAGCCCTGTACGTCGGTCGACTGGAGCCAATCTTTGCCGTCACCGGGATAGAAGCGATCGAGAAAGATGTGATAGATGATGGCGTCCTTCGCCCAATCCGGCGCTCCGATGCGATCGACGTGGTAGCAGAAGAGCGGAATTGTGTCTTGCGGCGAGGGGGTGAAGGGCGTGTCCGGCGCTATGTTCTTGAAGTGCAGCATGGTGGCATGCTCGACGCGCTCTTCAGCATCGGGATAATCGGCATGGATCGCAACGCCATCCGTTGTCCATCCCGTGATGAAATAGGTTACCATCGTGCCCTCTTCTTGCGCCGGCACTGTCGCCTGCCAATAAGTAATGTAGTCCCAGACCAAGGTATCCCACTCGGTGTGCACTGGCCGGAAGGCCGCGGTGTTCGTGGCGCCGCTCCGTGGGTCCGTTCCGTCTGTGGTATAGCTGAGCTCGGCGCGGTCGATAGCCGGCTGGCAGCTCGAAATAATATATATATTGACCCTTTGGCCTGGCGCGGGATCGACTGGGGAAATGTTGTGCCGATGTTGCAGGCCACTCAAGAGGGCGCGATGATTGGTCAGCTTGAGCTCATCGCTAATGAGTTTACCGAAGGTATTGTCCATGCTATTAGCTCCCGGACCGCCGACCGAATTCTCACTATTGTATCGCCTGCGGAATCTTCCTTGCCAATGTCTGAATCGGATAGACCGGTGGCTGATAATTTGTCGCTGGCAAGTCTCATTTGGGTGACGGGAATGGTCGCTGCGGTATGCTATAATTCGTCCTGAGTTGGACGACAGAATTCGGTGGACGATGACATGAAACTCAGTCAGGAAGCGAAGAGAATGATAGCGGTGATGGCGCTGGTGCTTGCGATAGCGCTGGCGACCAATCTCGCGGTTGGCGCCGAAGGGAATCGCGACATGTATTCCTGGACGGTTGGCATACTGGCGGTGGCGATCTTCTTCTGGATTTGGATGCGCCGCGATGCTTTGGCGGAACGCGATGCCGACGTGGTTGAGGCGGCGGAAGACGCCGCGAGTGAGGCTGAGGACTTGGCCCGCCGTACGATCGTCCGGCGAAAAGACGAGCCAGCAACGGCCGCGCCCGATAACTTGACGAGAATCAACGGGATCGGCGCCGTCTTTCAGACTGTGCTGAACGACAGCGGGATCACGACATACGCTCAATTGGCAGTGACATCAACAGAACAACTGGCAGCGATTTTCGAAGCGGCTAATCGCAGTCGTCCGGGACGGCTGGAGACCTGGTCAGTTCAAGCTGAATTTGCCGCCAATGGCGATTGGGAAGGTCTGCGCGGCTATTTGGATTCCGCCTGAGATGCTCCATGTCGGCAATGGCCATGCGCGGCTGAGGCAAAATTCTCAGCCGCTTTTTGTTTGGGCAGATTGGATAATTGGATAAGCCGGACAGGTCGGTCAGCATTAGCGTCGGCGGAAAAAGCAAGTAAACTGATTCATGGGGTTTCGTCTTCGATTTCGAGCAGAACTATGCCCAGCGTCGCACACATCATTCGTCGCCGTCATAATCGCAAGCGTCGACGCCAACAGCAGGGTCGGCGTTCCGCAATTTGGATCTTCGTCATCATTTGCATTCCTTCTATGCTGGCGTCTGCGCCGCTGCTGGCTGCACTGGGACTGTCAGTCTGGCTTTATGGTACGGCGGCGAGCATCATGCCGGCGACCGAGGATACGATCTTTCCCGCTGCTGTCACCGGCGTCACTCAGTTTTTCGATCGGAGTGGTCAGAGGCTGCTCCACAGCGCGGAAGACCCGCTGGGCGATAACAGGCGCTGGCTGAAAATCGAAGACCTGCCAGCTGGCGTCATTGACGCGACCTTGCTGGCGGAAGAGTCCGCATTCCCTTCCGAGGGGATGTCTTTTGACTTCCTGTCCACCTTGATGCAGCTTTGGCGCTATATCTTTGACCTGCCGCTTGAAAGCGATAGGAGCATCGCCGGCGAGCTGGTGCGCGACACCATGCTGCCGCTGACACATGCCAGCGGGCTGGACCGAGACTTGCTTGAAATCGTCCTCACGGCGGAGAGCAAGCGAACGCTTTCGCCCCAGGATTTACTTGAATGGCGCGTCAACAGTCGCTATTACGGACATGGTGCCTATGGCATAGACGCGGCGGCCCAGATCTATCTGGACAAATCCGCGGAGTCGCTCTCGCTATTAGAAGCGGCAATCCTGGCGGCGGTCGGCGCGGAGCCTGCTCTCAATCCGCTTGATGCGGAGGCGCGCGCAGGGGAACGCGGGGCGGACCTGCTGTTCAACATGCTCGATGCCGGTATGATCGACAAGGCGGAGTTTGACAGGGCATCTTCCGATGTTATTGTCGTTGGCGAACCGGCAGCGGATGATGCCGCATTCGCTCAGGAATTCTTGAAATACGCGCGTTCGCAAGCCGAAAGCATCCTTGAGCGGCTTGGTTTGGATGGCGCCCGACTGATAGCCCGCGGCGGACTCAAGATTACAACTTCGCTCGATCTGGAATTGCAGCTGCAATCGGAATGCCTGCTCCGTACACACCTGCGGAATTTGCGTGGTGAAGGCGGTCAGGTAAGCGCATTGGACGGTTCTAGCTGCGAGGCGGCGCGGGGGCTGCCCAGACCTGTTCGCGAGATCATTTCCGCGCCAGACCGTGGCGCCTTGACCTTGATCGATGCAAACAGCGGGCAAATCCTGAGCATGGTGGGCGAAGCGGCCGCTTACCGTCATCAGGCGGGCATCGTACTGCAGCCCTTCGTCTACATGAATGCCTTCCTGCGCCGCGATTACACGCCGGCTTCGATGGTCTACGATATTCCGCAATCATATCCCGGTCCGTCGGCGGAGTTGATTTTTGCAGCCGCTAATGCAGATGGCCGCCATCGCGGGCCGATGAACTTGCGCGATGCCATGGCGGCCGGTCTATTGCCTCCCGCTGTGCAAGTGGCGAGCACTGGCGGAATGGCATCGATACTTAAAACGGCCAGCGCGATGGGTTTCAGCGGCCTGGATGCCAGCCGGTATGATTTGGACGTGCTGGAACGCGGTGGAGAATTCTCGGTCCTGGATAGCGCCTACGTCTATAGCGTTCTGGCGTCTATGGGTTCGATGCGCGGCGTGCCAACAGTGCCGCTGGCGGCTGATTTCCGAGGGCATGACCCGGTCGCGATCACAAAAATTGAAGATGGCGCCGGCAATGTACTCTGGTCTTATGACCAAGTCGAACGCGATTTAAGGGAAATCGCAGTCATTGAGCCGAGTCTGGCCTACATGGTGAACGACATACTGGCGGATGCGACTGCGCGTCAAACGGCGTTGGAGCAAAGCGATCTGGAATTAAGATTGAGCCGGACGGCAGCCGTGCTAGACGGGTTGAGCGCGGATCAGCGTGACAACTGGACCGTCGGTTACACGCCGGATCTGTCGCTGGCGCTGCATATGGAGCGAGGGGATGGTGGCGCTATCAGCTTTAATTCCTACGAGCGTGCGGGCACAGCGCCGGTCTGGCGGTCGCTGATGGAGTACGCGCATCAGCAATTGGCGCTGCCGGAACGTGATTGGCGAGTGCCGGCCGATATCGAGGAGTATTTGGTCTGTGAGATTTCGGGCTTGCTGCCGGCGACTACGGATCATTGTCCGACGAGACGAGAGATTGTGCCGGCGGGCTCGCGGCTGCGGCGCGACGACTTTTGGCAAACTGTAGAGATCAACCGCTCTACGGGCCATCTGTCGACAGTCAATACGCCAGCGAATCTTCGCGAACGGACCGCCTATTTTGTACCCCCCGACGAGATTCTCGAGTGGTGGCTGGAAAACGAGAAGCCGCTGCCGCCTAACAGCTATAGCACTGATGCTAGGGATATAAGCGCCAAACCGGTGCAAATCACGACACCGGCTGACTATGCCTATGTCGGCGCGCGCGTTGACATCGTTGGCAGGATCAATCGACCAGGGGCCGAATCCTGGCTGCTGGAATACGGAGCGGATGTTAATCCCGAGCGCTGGATCACCATCGGCGAGCGGCGGACGTCGGATGGCAGCGGCGAAATCACGACAGATTGGGAGACGGCGCTTTTCAGTGGCATCTATAGCTTGCGCCTGACCGTCACCTTTGGAGAAGGTCGCACGGAGACCGACAGCAAGTTGCTGACCTTCGACAATACACCGCCAGCGGTGAAGCTGCGGACCAGCGACGCTGATCCGGGCGTCCAATTCGCGGTGGGGCAGGCCGTCTCTCTGGTGGCAGAGGTCAGTGACAATTTGACAATCGAACGAGTCGAGATTTATCGCGAAGATGAGCTGGTAGGTGTCGATCGAAACTGGCCTTACGGTTTGGAGTACCGCTTGGATACTGCCGGCGAAATTGTTCTACGAGCGCTGGCATTCGATCAGGTCGGCAATCGAGCGGAGTCGGACTTGGTGATCACCGTGGCGCGCGAATAGGTGGATGAGCGTTTGCGAAATAAAAGTACGATGACGCGATTGGCGAATGCGCCAGCTTTCAAGTGGCTACTGCTGCTGCTGTCCTTGATACCGGTTGGGCTCTTCGCTTATCTGGGGAGTTTCAGCCGATTGATGGGTGATGACTACAGTTACTTTTCCACGGTGTTACGGCTTGGATTCCGCGATAATTTTGGCCACTGGTGGAATAACTGGCATGGAAGCTACACATTTATAGTCGCTTATGACGTAATGGCCCCGCTGGGACCGCAGCACTTCCCGCCCCTCATGCCCACCGTGATCATTGTGACATTCACGATCGGTCTGGCGTGGATAATCTCGCATGTTTTGCGTGGCTTGGAGTTGCGGCAAGATAAGTTGTTGATCGCAATCGCGGTGGCTGGGCTTGGCGCATTCGCCACAGTTATTTCGTTCCATACAGGAGAGTCGTTCTACCATTTCACAGCCAGCTTACGTCATACCTTACCTGTAGGTGTTCTACTGGTCTTTGTCGGCTTGGCGCTGGAGTTAGCGGAACTCATCCGCTCGAAGACTCAGACCTTGTTGGCTGCCTCTGGTTACGCTTTGCTTTGCTTCGTCATAGCCGGGCTGTCTGAATTGTCTGCAGTGATTCAAATCGCTTCATTCTTGCTCGTGATTTCATGCATGCTTGTTGTCATGGGCCGCCCTTTTTACACGACCCGATTTGTGTTGTTTGCAGCCGGCCTGGTTGGTAGCGCAGTGAGCTTGCTTGTTCAATTGTCTGCACCCGGCTCGACAATCCGCGTCGAGCAGACGGCAACGCTGGAGTATACGAATGCGGTTCACGAGCTGCCCTCTCTCGTCGCCAGAACGCTGGAGTCGTCCTTTATGATCATGGGCCATCCTGGCAGCATACTGGGCTTTATGCTAATGATGGTCGTAGGCTTAGCTGTCACGATGGTAATCTGCCGGCCGAAACAGCTGCAAGTTGTAGACAAACCGCTGAAGGTGGCAGCTGCTCCGTTCATACTCGGACTGATTCTTCACCTACTTCTGGTCCCGTTTATTTGGATGTCAGGCGGCGCGCAGACAACTGACCTCGAGACGTCCAAGACCGCCATGACTTTGGTCCGATGTCTCCAGATTCTCTTCATCGCCGCTTTCTGTATCGGTATTTGGCGACGAAAGCAAATGCAGGCATTTCTCAATGACCGCAAATATGGCGCATCGCTTTTGACCGCGGCGGTCTTGCTCGCCGTATTCGTATTGCTTGCGGCGGCGCAACACCAAGATTTGTACGCTGACGCGTCGGCTTACTTGTTTGTCAGCGCGCTGGCACTCTTATGTATTCTGGGCGCGCAATTGAATTCGCGGTACGAGGATTTCCAGTCGCGGCGCCTGAATCTGGCGGCATTGCTGACTCTTTTGTGTGCCTTTATCGGCGTCACGTTGCCAATCGCCGTCGGACATTACACGCTGGGCTATATTTTCGAACGAACGCTTGCCGTATCGTCCTTGTCACAAGTTGTTGTTGGCTTGGTCTGGGGCGCGTATGTCGGCTATCTGATCAAACGCACTTACCAGTCGACCGAGCCAATTTCGGCGCTGTTCAAGTGGATTACCATGACGGGATTTGTGGTCACGGTGGCGATTGTCATCGGTAGCGTCGTCTCGCCGCGTTTGGGACTGATTTCGGATTTCGCGGCGTTTGCCCGCGAATGGGATGCGCGCCACGAGCTTATCGTTCGGCTGCGAAACAGCGGTGAACGCGAAATCGTGGTTAAGCCCTATAGCTTTGACATGACTGCCTACGTCTCGTCTCGGGGTTTGCCGATGGGCAAGATCTCCACATATTATTATGACCTGGACTCGGTCACAGTTTCCGAACCCTAGCATCTTCTGACAGGTCTGGCGATGATTCAGAGACGGAGGATAGAATGCCAGTTGAAGACAAAGTTATGGCAGCATGATTCGTTTGAATAGAGAGTCAGCACTCAAGTGGCTGCTGGTAATACTTTCACTGGTTCCGGCCGCGCTATTCGCGTATTTGGGGTCCTTCAGCCGCATCGTGTCTGACGACTTAATGCATCTGTCGATAGGGCGCGAGTTGGGTCCTTTGGGCAGCATGCTCCATTGGCGCATTACTGCAAATGGCAGCTACTCGTTCTACTTCCTTCACGGTCTGCTGGCTCCAGTGGATATTCAGTCGGCGTCTGTTGTTCCGACCGTGATCATCGCGCTGGCGATGCTTGGTCTTGTATTATTGCACCTTCATTTTCTGTCATTTCTGCGACTCAAGGGTGATCCACTTGCGTCCGCGGCCATTTGTTCAGCGCTCATCACTGCTGCCGCGATCAACGCGTTTCATACGCCGCAGTCAATCTATTGGTATACAGCCAGCACTCGCTACACTTTGCCCGTCGCGGTGCTGACCGTCTGCCTGGCATTGGTGGTGTCCGGTGCGACCCGTCTGCGCGGTTGGATAGGCGTCGCGTTAGCTCTGGCTGTAATCTGTTTCGTGAACGCCGGTCTCTCAGCTATGTATTTGGTTTTTCAATTTGTGTGCTTGTCGCTTCTATTGTTTTTTTCGTTCCTGTTCATCGACAGGAGGCTACGGCGCGCTTACATCGTCCTGATCGGCGCCGGATGGGTTGGGACCATTGCAAGCGTCGTTACTCAGTTGAGTGCTCCAGGTGTAGCCTTGCGAATGCGTATGAGTGAGGAGAGCTGGGCAAATCCGATTCGCACAATTCCGGAGTTGCTAACCGGAACAACGGAATTGACTTTTGAGTACATTGGCCGGCAGGAAGCATTCGCAGGATTCGTGATCCTGCTGGCACTTGGCATTGTCCTGACCGTGCGAAGCAACCGTGCCGTGCCCACGGTTTCGAATCATGATCTCATAACGATTACGCCGGCGCCGCTTCTGCTAACTCTAGCTGTGCAACTGTGTTTTGCGCCGATCTTATGGACACACCTCAGCGACTTACCGCAGGTACTCGGGAGGTTTAGCAATGCGTTCGCGACAGTTGTCGCCTTGAACGCCACACTGATAATTGCATTAGTCGTTCTGACCTGGCGGCGCCAATCCTTCACTAGACTATTGAAGCGTCAACGCGGCGGTTGGAGGGTAAATTGCGGCGTTTTACTTGCGCTTTTCTTCCTTCTGTTTGTCTTGACACAGCTCAGGAGCATCCACTACAAGGCAGCCACCTACCTGTTCGTTACGGCGATGACATTGCTAGGTGTATTGTGTTGGCAATTGGCGCACACCGTATCTGAACCGCGAGTGACCAGAATGGGACAGCTTTCTTTAGCTTGGATCTTGATGACGGTGATAGTGATCGCAGTGCAGGTCATGCTTTCGCTATATGTACATGGCGCAGTGACAGTTCGCATTATGTCCGGTGTGGCTTTCTTGCAAGTATCAGGGGGGCTGATTTGGGGAAGCTTACCCGGTACGTTGATCAGCCATACCTGTATACGAACGGAAGCTGGACGGGCATGGACGACTTGGGTTTGCCGTTTCTCTCTTGGGTTGTTGGCAGTCATATGTGTCGGAATCGTATTTGGACACGGGAGATCTATTTCTGAACTGTCTATCTTCGCTGACGAATGGGACGCTCGGCATCAAATGATCATGAGCGCAATTGATAGCAATCAGGAAGATGTTGCAGTGCCTCCCCTAAACTTTCCGGTGGACAAATACTTCTGCTGTTCGAACAATAGATCTAATCTGCATGCTATGGATTACTACGGCAGACTTTCAGCTGCGCGTAACGAGGTTGAAGACTGAACGACATCCTCAAATTTAGTGCGATTGCCTCATCCTGACTCAAGCTAAAGACATTGGCCAAACCCAAAACGCTCGCATTTCTGCCGCCCTGGCTGTGCCTGATTGTCCAGTTGCCTCTTGTTCCGATCTTGTGGATGCATGTAAGTGATTTGCATCAGATTGCCGGTCGATTCAGTTATGCCTATGCGAAGGTCTTGGCAACTAACGTTGGGGCCAACACCGTACTTCAACAGGGAAACAATAAGTGTTGTTCAATCATGAAAAGCCACTTGCCATACTTGTGTTTCGGGTAATCGCCAGGCTGTTGCCGCGGCCCTTTGGACGAAGATTTTGCATTATCTGGCCGGGATGCGCACCTCTTGCTGGACCGGAATAGAATTGAGTTGCCAACGTTCGCGCATTGCTCCATGCGCGTCGAATACATAAGAAAACCATATACTTTCTGGCAATCGCTCCCTATCTCTGCCAATTCTATTGACTCTCTTTGCAATTTGTGTTTATTTGCGGCTGAAATCTTGGCACTCTCCTTATGCGAGCGGCAGGCTTTCGCTGAAAGAAAGACATTGCTCAGCGGACGTATCCATGCCTGCGGAAGTCGACAATGGCTGAAATCATTTGCCCGCTTGGTGATCGCGTCCTCCGAGTGACGATGATCGCGGCTGAAATCAAGTTGGCTAGTAACTTGATTCATATGATAGCGCCAACCGACCAGGTTGAATATCGGATGCAGCCTGCGTTGGCGATGTACGTCGATGGCGGATAGAATGATAAAGCTTGACGATGTCATAGCGGGACAGTTGGTTTGAACAAAGAGTTTGCACTCAAGTGGCTGCTTGTTCCACTGTCACTGGCACCGACCGCGCTTTTTGCGTACATGGGCCAGTTCAGTCGCTTAATGCGCGACGATTATGGCAATGTTGCCGTCGCGCGTGGATCCGACCCCTTCGCTCACGCGCTAGAGATGCGCAGTAGATGGAATGGCGCGTTCGCTGATTTTTTCTTGCACGGACTTCTCGCTCCCCTGGACTGGGAGGTTGCGCGGATACTGCCGGCGTTCATCATCGTGTTGTGGCTCTTCGGCATGATATGGCTCCTTAAGAATATACTGAAACAGTTGAACGTCGAGCAACATCTGATTGCCATTGCGATTGCCCTAGCATCACTGATTCTCTGCGCGACGATAAATGGCTTTTACACTTTGGAGTCTCTACTGGTTTATTTCGCAAGCACTCGCTATAGCTTGCCGCTTGCACTCTTGGCCGTATGCATCGCTGCCGTATCGGCGGCAATGCTACGCAGTCACACGCGACGGGGCGTGTATCTTACGGCATTTTGGGCTGGCATATTATGCTTTCTGGTTGCTGCCTTGTCTGAAATGTATCTAGTCTTTCAGTTGTTGGTGCTCGCGTCTCTTTTGGCTGCCAGCTTTATTCTCGCGAATCGAGCGCATCGCCGATGGATCTTGCCAGTAATTATGGCATGCTGCCTTGCAACGGCTTTATGCGCGTTAGTTCAGTTGACGGCTCCCGGACTTGTCAGGCGCGTGGACTGGTTCGTAGGGGGAGGGGTGACGACTCCGATTCGAACGCTCCCAGACCTAATACCCTTTGTATTGGACCGGACGCTGCTGTACGTGGCGAATCAGTACACCTTTGCAGGCTTCGCCTTGCTCTTTGCCTCTGGATTCCTTCTCGCGCTCAGCCTCCGCAAGCCGCGGCAGAGGTCGGTCTCGTCGAGATCAATCACGTTGCCGGCTCCACCACTGTGGATCGGATTGGTCGTACAACTTTGCTTTGTCCCGATTTTATGGTTGCATACCAGCGATAGCCTGCAGGTCTTCGGGCGATTCAGCTATGCTTTCATGGTCGTCATATGTGTGAATGTCGTTGCCATATTCGCTTTCATTCTGCTCTTGTGGCAGCGCAAGCGATTGAGCGTCTATATTACGGCGAGTCCGCATAGGCCGCTTCACTTGTCGTCCGTCCTTATGCTGATCGTGCTAGCCCTGTTATGCTTGACGCAAATCAGAAGCATTGATTACAAAGCTGCGGGCCACTTGTACATTACAACTATCGCGCTATTGGGATGTTTGACTTGGATGAATGCAACAACAGCTCCAACAGCGGAGGCGCGATGGGGCGGGGCGATGATAATCCTTTGCTTTGCAACCGTAGTGATTGTCGCCTTCGTTATGTTAGGCGTTGCTACTTATTCAATCGGATATATTCGCGATCGCGCCATGGCTCCCTTAAGCTGGGTGCAGGTTTCGACCGGCTTAATCTGGGGCGCCTGTTTGGGATACTGGCTGGGCCGAAACATAGAATTGTCTGGCGCAAGTTCGGCGTGGGTGACTTGGTACAAGATGGTGAGTATGCTGGTCATTGCAACGATTTGCGTCGGTATACTCTTTGGTCGGCTTCAATGGATACCTGACCTTCGAGTATACGCGCGGGAATGGGATGCGCGTCATCAATACATCCTCACTATGCGCGACAGCGGACTGACCAGCGTTGAGGTGGCGCCCCTCAAATATGACCTCTCTCGATACTTTTGGAATGCCGACATGTCGACTGGTCCGGTGAATCGCCTAGCTGCGAACTACTATGGCGTGGAGTCGATTCTTCAGGACGAGGTCTGACGCCCCGAATATAGTGCATGGCAATCTGTGAAACATAAGAAATCCATACTTTTTCTGGCAATCACTCCCTATCTCTGCCAATTCTATTGACTCTTTGCGCGAATCGTGCTAATTTACGGTTGGAAACTTGGCACTCTCCTTAGGTGAGTGCCAGGCTTTCGAGTCAAGATTGTCGTTGCTCAGTAATCGTATCTATAGTGCAAGAGGGAGAAGAAAATGCCTGTTAGTATCCGTCCGCTTGGTGATCGCGTCCTGGTCGAGCCGGTTGAATCGGAAGAGACCTTTGCTGGCGGCGCGTTTGTATTGCCGGAAACCGCCAAGGAAAAACCCCAACAGGGGCTGATCCGCGCGGCGGGCCCGGGCAAGTACGATGAAGAAGGCGAAAAGCGCGTTCCAATGGACGTCAAGGAAGGTGATCGCGTCCTCTTCGCAAAGTACGCCGGTACTGAAGTCAAGCTTGACGGCACCAAGATGCTCATCATGAAAGAATCCGACCTCCTCGGTATTGTCGAAGTCTAGAATGGGCTTGGGCAGTTCCGAGACACACGCTACACGCGATTAGACGGAGTTAATCCAGGAGGAATCAATGGCAAAGCAACTCGTATTCAAGGAAGATGCGCGCCGAAAGCTGAAATCCGGCGTTGACCAAGTCGCCAATGCTGTCAGCACGACACTCGGTCCCAAGGGACGCAATGTCGCGCTCGACAAGAAGTTCGGCGCACCGACCGTGACCCATGATGGCGTCACCGTCGCCAAGGAGATCGAATTGGAAGATCCCTATGAAAACATGGGCGCCCAATTGCTGAAGGAAGCAGCGACCAAAACTAACGATATCGCAGGTGATGGCACGACCACCGCGACCGTCCTGGCGCAAGCGATCGTCAGCGAAGGTCTGAAAAACGTGGCGGCCGGCGCCAATCCGATGCTCTTGAAGCGCGGCATCATCCACGCCGCTGACATCGTGGCGCGCAACATTCTTGATCAGGCGACTCCCATCGAGACCAAAGATGAAATCGCCAACGTGGCCAGCGTTTCGGCGCAAGATTCCGAGATCGGCGATTTGATCGCCGAGGTCATGGACAAGGTCGGCAAGGATGGTGTGGTCACGGTTGAAGAGAGCCGTGGTCTGGAATTCGAAACCGAATACGTTGAGGGCATGCAATTCGATCGCGGTTACATCAGCCCGTATTTCGTCAGCAACAGCGAGACGATGGAATCCAGCATCGAAGAACCCTACATTCTGATCCACGACAAAAAGGTCAGTGCAGCGCAGGATATCATCCCGATTCTGGAAAAGCTGCATCAGATTGGCAAGCGTGAGTTGGTAATCATCGCCGAGGATGTCGATGGTGAGGCGCTGGCGACCATGGTCGTCAACAAGCTGCGCGGCGCAATCAACGTACTGGCTGTCAAAGCACCCGGTTTCGGCGATCGCCGCAAAGCCATGCTGCGCGACATCGCTGTCCTGACTGGTGGCACAGTGATCAGTGAAGAGACGGGTCGCAAGCTCGACAGCGTGTCCGTTCAGGACTTGGGGCGGGCGGCCAAGGTCGTCAGCACCAAAGACGACACGGTCATCGTTGATGGAGCGGGCGAAGAAGGCGCAATTGTCGGCCGCATTGACGAGATCCGCCGTGAAATCGACAACAGCACCAGCGACTATGATCGCGAAAAGCTGCAGGAACGCCTGGCGAAACTGAGTGGTGGCGTGGCGGTCATCCGCGTTGGCGCCGCGACCGAAACCGAACTGAAAGAAAAGAAGCATCGTGTTGAGGACGCCCTCAGCGCAACGCGGGCCGCCGTTGAGGAAGGCATCGTGCCGGGTGGTGGCGTCGCCTTGATCAATGCCGTTAGCTCGCTCGACGGCGTCAGCCTGGAAATCGGCGATGAGAACACCGGCGTGACGATCATGCGCCGCGCGCTTGAAATGCCGATGCGCAAGATCGCCGCGAACGCCGGCGAAGATGGTGCGGTGATCATCCAGAACGTGCGCCGTGCCCAAGCCGACAGCAACAACCATCGTGTTGGCTTCAACGTCATGAACGGTGAGTATGGCGATATGATCGAAGCGGGAATTCCCGATCCGGCAAAGGTGACACGCGGCGCCATCGAGAACTCCGCCTCGATTGCTGCGATGATCCTGACTACGGAAGCGTTGATCACGGATGTACCGGAAGAATCGCCGCCGATGATGCCCGGTGGTGGTGGCATGGACGGCATGGGCGGTATGGGCGGCATGATGTAAGCCGGCTTTCTGCCAGAAACCCTAGCTTTACCAGAGGACTGTCGTTGCACAGTCCTCTTTTCTATCGTCAAACCAACTGTCGGCAGCTTGCAGAAAAGAGAATAATCAAACATGAAATCTATCGGGAAAGTCGAGGCGCTAGCGATCGTAATTTCGCTAGTACAGATACTTGACATTGTTCTTCACGTCGCAACAGATCAGGCAGAGCCGATCCGTATTGCAGCGAACATCATCATTCTTGGATGGCTCGCCCTCAGTGTATCCGGCAAGTTTGCCGAGTGGTCACGTCAGCTGTCGCTGGCTGCGGTCGCCGCCTATTGCGGACTTAATCTCAGCTTTCTCAGTCAAGCAGGCTTAGTGAACAGCGAAAGTGGCGAGTTCCGAACGCCGCTCTTCATCTTGGTTGTATTAACGATTTCAGTTTTAACGATGATGGCGGTTGTAAATCAGAGAGAAAATCGAAACGATACTTGAAAAGCTTTCAAAAAGGGGAGCGCGAGTCGGGCATATCACAAAGGGTGCTAACGCGACCGCTTCATGGCTGAAGCGGTCATGCGCTTCTTTCAGAATGATTGCGAATTGCATTACACCTGCGCCTCAAGCTCGTCGGCGACTTCTTCTTCGGCGACAGTGCACATTGTCAGCGCGCCGTCATCGTCCACATCGATCCGGACCACGCTGGCCAAGCCAAACTCGCCAGTGAGTATGCCGTCGGAGAGACGGTCCTCGACTTCGTTTTGAATAAGCCGGCGCAGGGGACGGGCACCGAATTCGGGATTATATCCATTGTCCGACAGCCAATTGATGCCGGCATCAGTGGCTTCGAGAGTGATGGCGTGTTCCAGCAGCCGTTCGCGTACCTTGTTCAGTTCGAGATCGACAATTTGTCTAATCTCGTCGCGACTGAGCGAGCGGAAAATGACCGTCGCGTCAACACGATTAAGGAACTCTGGGCGGAATAGACGCTGAAGCTGATCAGTGACGTTGCGGCTCATGTCCTCATAGGCTTCATCATCAAGCTTGCCGGCGTCGAGCTGCATATTGAAACCCAAGCCGGAATTCGGTTTGATTAATTCGGCGCCTACATTGCTTGTCATCACGATCATCGCGTTGCGGAAGTCCACGCGGCGGCCGCGGGCATCGGTCAGCGTTCCTTCTTCCATCACTTGCAGCAGCATGTTGAAGGCTTCCGGATGCGCTTTTTCGACTTCGTCAAAAACTACGATGCTGTAGGGACGGCGTCGCACAGCCTCGGTCAATTGACCGGCATCCTCGTAACCGACATAGCCGGGCGGGGCGCCAACCAAGCGGGCCACCGAGTGCCGTTCCATAAATTCGCTCATGTCAAGCTGGATCAGCGCGTCTTCGCTGCCAAAGAGAAACTCTGCCAGCGCCTTGGTCAATTCGGTTTTACCAACGCCGGTTGGGCCCAGGAACATAAAGGAGCCAATTGGGCGGCGCGGGTCCTTTAAACCGGCGCGGGCGCGGCGAACGGCTTTGCTGATCGAGACGATCGCTTCGTGCTGCCCGACGATCCGCTCGTGCAGTTTTTCTTCCATCTCCATCAGACGCTCGCTCTCCTCGTTGGCGATTCGCGTGACCGGGATTCCGGTCCACATCGCTGCCACCTCGGAGATATCTTCGCCGATCAGACGCGGCTGCCCGGTCTCTTCGTTCCAGTTGTGACGGATATCGGAAAGGGTCGCTTCAAGTGATTCGCGGCGCAGAAGCAATGAAGCCATCTCGTCTTGTTCGCCCGCGACTTCCGCCAATTCAATCTCTTCATTCACGTCTTCCAGTTCGTCCATCACCCGGCGCACGGCGGCTGCCTCCGGGCTTTTATACATGCGCAAGCGAGCCGCGGCTTCATCAATCAGGTCAATGGCTTTGTCAGGCAGAAAACGGTCAGGGATATAGCGGGCGGAAAGGTTTGCGGCGGTCTCGATGGCGTCATCGGTGATCTCGACATTATGATGATCTTGATAAGGAAATTTGATGCCTTGCAGGATCTCGATCGTTTCTTCGATTGTGGGTTCGGCCACCTGTATCTGCTGGAAACGGCGCTCAAGGGCGGCGTCACTTTCGATATGCTTGCGATATTCATCGAGCGTGGTTGCGCCGATACATTGCAATTCGCCGCGCGCCAGCGCTGGTTTCAAAATGTTGGCGGCGTCTACGCTGCTACCGGCGGAGCCCGCCCCCACCAACATATGAACTTCGTCAATGAACAGAATCGTGTCGGAGGCTTTGAGCTCTTCAATCACGCGTTTGAGCCGCTCTTCAAATTGGCCACGATACATGGTGCCGGCCACCAGCGAGCCGACGTCTAGTTGCAGCACGCGCTTGCGCAGCAGAGGCTTGGGCGTGTCCCCTTCGACGATGCGCTGTGCCAAGCCTTCGACGATTGCTGTCTTGCCCACGCCGGGCTCGCCGATGAGTGCGGGGTTATTCTTGCGACGCCGACTCAGGACTTGAATCACACGCTCGATTTCCATTTCGCGTCCCACGACCGGGTCCAGCTTGCCCGATTCAGCCAGGCTGGTCAGGTCGGTCGCCAGTTGATCGACGAGCGGCGTACTGTCTTTACGCGATGATTTGCTTTGCGGACGATCGTGGGCTTTCTGCGCCGATTGCACCGGGCTTTCTTGCAGAACCTTGCTGGTCTGACGGCGGACCTCTTCCGGACTGACACCGAGCCGACGCAGCACATCCAGGGCGATACCCTCCTGTTGTCGCACCAAGCCAAGCAGCAGATGTTCCGTACCGATGTAGTGGTGACCCATACGGCGCGCTTCGTCGACGGCAAGTTCAAGTACTTTCTTCGTTCCCGGCGACAAATCCAATTGCGAATTGGAAGTGCGCTCGTCCGCCGTTGACAGACGCGTCACCAGTTCCTCGACTCGACGCAGGTCCAATCCCAGATCACGCAGGACTCGGCCGGCGACACCGCCTTCTTCGCGCATCAGACCGAGCAACAGGTGTTCCGTGCCGATTTGGTGATGCTGCAGGCGCTCCGCCTCTTCCTGTGCCAAGCTCAATACACGCCGCGCCCGCTGTGTGAAGCGTTCCATTTTGTTCGGCACGGTCTATTCCTCCGTCACCAGCCGTCCGCCGTTGGGACGCGTACGAAATGTTGCGACATGAAATATTATACCAGCAGTTCACCTATTTCAGGCATAGCCGCGTCGACAGATAAGCCTAACCCTAACCTTGGCCGATACGACTCCAACCGGTGAGGTTATAGTAGCGGAGGGGCGGAAATTAATCAACGGAAAACCCACTCCAAGGGCAAAAGCAAAGGGCCCACGCAACCTGAGCACCGCCCTCACGGCGACCAGGGGCCCAAAAATATCTAGCATCCGGCGAATATCTCGGCTCGCGAATCGATTCCTCGCGGTCAACTTCAAATAGGCTGCCATTGAACGACCGCCACCGCCAAACCTCATGCGAGTGGAATAGGCGAGAGCAATTGAATTGAAGCAAGGAAAATTCTGTCACGGGAAAGAAAAGAGAGACACAAACAAAGGTCTCTCTCCCATATCGATTTATGCTGCTGTCGCAGGACGGAAGGCTTATTCTTCTGTCGCCGCTTCGGATTCAACGTCCGGCTCTGACGCCACATCATCTGCCTCGGCTTGCGGCTCTGCGGCAGGCAAGCTCGCCGAGTCTTGTATGGCCATTTCCCAATCCAGGTCGAGATATTCGGTCGACTGCACCGACTTCAAACTCAAACCCAGACGGCGTTCCTTGATATCGATCTTGATAATGCGCAAGACCAGTTCATCTCCGCGATTGACCGCTTCGCGCGGGTGAGTGACGCGATCACCAGAGAGTTCAGAGATGTGAATCAGGCCTTCGACGGTGTCATGATCGACCAGCCGGGCGAAAGCGCCGAACTTGGTCAACTTGGTTACACGTCCGCGAACCAGTTGGCCGCGGCGCAATGATGTCGCTATCTCGTCCCAGGGATCCCGCAAGACACGGCGGCGACTCAAACCGATGCGTTTGGCCTCGGTGTTGACGCTGATTACCTCGACTTCGACTTCGTCACCAATGCTCACCGCTTGGCGCGGATGGGTGATATGCCCCCACGCCAATTCGGAAACGTGTATCAGACCTTCGCCGCCGCCGATATCCACGAAGGCGCCAAAGCTTTCCAGACTAACAACTTTGCCTTTGCGGATCTCGCCGATATTCAGATCGGCAATTAAGGCTTCTTTGCGGGCCTGCCGGACTTCGCGGGTGGCGGAGCGCTCAGACAGGATCAGTCGATTGCGGTGACGATCGACCTCCATCACTTTGACGCCGATTGGCTGATTGACCATCGGTCCGTATCGTTCTTCGGGTGTGTCCCCCGTCATGTTTCGGACGCGGTCTTCCGCCAATTGACTCTGTGGCACGAAACCGCGCAATCTGCCGAAGCGCACGATCAGCCCGCCCTTGTTGTAACCGCCGATCTGCGCCTCGTAAACTTCCTTGGACTTGGAGAATTTTTCGGCGTTGCGCCAATCGAGTTCTTCCAGCGCGTGATTGATCGACAAGACGGTTTCGCCGCGATGATTGCGCGGGTTGACCACATAGACATCAACTTCGGCGCCAACCGTCAAGGACTCGAGCATCTTACGTGTCATCAGTTCCAATTCGCGGCCCGGCACAACGCCTTGATCGCCATCGCCGAGGTCCACGAAGACAGTTGTCGGCGTGGTACTGCTGATTACGCCCTGGTACACCTGCCCGCGCTTGTATTTCACGTCTTCCTTGGCGGGCGCGCTCTCGGCCGCTGCTTCCGGGGACTGGTCTTCAGCGGACTGATCCGCCTCGGTAGCTGATTCAGTGGTTGCCGCCGCTGTTTCTCTGTTGTCATCCTCGGTAGCAGTCTCGACCGGCGGCTCATCCTCTGCTGTCGGTTCGCTTGACTCGATTGCAGTCGGTTCTTCTTCTTGCGACGGCTCTTCCGGCGCGACCTCTTCGACGGGCATCGTCACCGCTTCCTCATCATCAACCGCGATGGCAGTTTCCGCCAACGGCTCATCCCGCGCAGTCGGTTCGCTTGTTTCGACTGGAGTCGGTTCTTCTTCTGCTGACGGCTCTTCCGGCGAGACCTCGTCGACGGGCATCGTCACCGCTTCATTATCATCATCCGCGATGGCAGTTTCCGCCAACGGCTCATCCTCTGCTGTCGGTTTTTCTTCTGCCGACGGCTCTTCCGGCGAGACCTCGTCGACGGGCATCGCCGTCGCGTCAGCACTATTTGCACCGTTTTCAGCCACAGGCTCGTCAACCGCGCCGGCAACGTCCGTGGCAGTCTCAGGTACGGCTTCGGTGTCTAATGCTTCGGTAAGTGCTGTTGCGTCTGATGGCGGCAACTCGGCAGACGAAGCATCCTGGGGCAGGTCTTCGCTCTTCCCGCGTTCTTCTACACTCATGGCGGTTTCCAATTCTTGCTCTTTGTTGGCGCAGCAATTATAGCGAGAGCGCGGTTTTAGTCAAAGGACAAATTGAAGGCGTAGTGTAACGGTGGATCAGACAACAGATTGTATCCGGGGCATGTGCTGCGCGGATTGGAAGCGGGAACGGATGGCGGAGAGTTTGGCTGCGTGCCAACGCGTCAACTACTCAATGCGATCAACGTCCTCGGGGCGGCGCGCCGGTGGCGCGGGAAACGGGTCGAATTCGTCGTCATCATCGGTCTGGGAAAGAAAGTCGGCGAAGTCGTCGTCCTCGTACTCGGCATCGTAATATTCGCGCGCCGGATAGCTTTCGTCGTAAGGAGCATCGTTATGGGTAGCGGATGCCTCCTCGCTCTCCCCAAAGTCGCTTTTCTGATCGGCGTGGCGCGAAAAATCGAGGCCCTCGTCTTTTTCGTCAATGACCACCAGATCACCGGCGCGGAAATCGCCCTTTAAGAGGTGGATGCTCAACGGGTTTTCGATATGACGCTGAATGGCGCGGCGCAGCGGTCGCGCGCCAAATTGCGGGTCATAGCCTTGTTTCGCCAGCCAATAACGTGCTGGTTCCGTCAGGTGTATCGCTAGACCAGACTCTTCCATGCGTTCGGCCAGTTCACGAATCTGCAGGTCGACCATTTGCTCGACCGCTTCCAGTGTCAAGGGTTCGAAGATAATAATCTCGTCGATGCGATTGAGGAACTCGGGACGGAAGGTATCGCGCATGGCTTTTTCGATCTTCCGGTGATCGGCCACAGCATCTTCATCCTGCTGCAGGAAGCCCAAGGCGCCGCCATGTCTGGCGAATTCCGTGCCAAGATTACTGGTCATAATGAGAACCGTATTGCGGAAATCAACGACGTGGCCTTGTCCGTCAGTCATGCGGCCATCTTCCAGCACCTGCAGCAGAACGCTCCAGACATCGGGATGCGCCTTTTCGATCTCATCGAAGAGAATGACGCGATAGGGGCGGCGGCGGATGACTTCGGTCAACTGCCCGCCAGCTTCGTAGCCGACATATCCGGGTGGCGCGCCAAAGAGTCGACTGACAGTGTGCTTCTCACGATACTCGCTCATGTCTACGCGAACGAGATTGTCTTCGTCATCGAACATGAATTCCGCCAGCGCTTTCGCCAGTTCGGTTTTGCCGACGCCGCTCGAGCCGAGGAAGATGAAGGAACCGATTGGCCGCTTCGGGTCCTTTAAGCCGCTGCGCGCCCGACGGATCGCATCGGAAAGGGCTGCAATCGCCTTTTCCTGACCGATAACGCGCTCGTTGATCACCTCTTCCATTCTCAGCAGTTTTTCCGATTCGGTTTCGAGCATGCTTTGAACCGGTATGCCGGTCCATTGTTCGACCACTTGCGCCACGTGGTCGGCGGTCACCAACTCGTCAAGCGTATTCTCTTGACGCCAGGTCTGATGCGCATGTTCATACTCTTCCTCCAGCTGGATGCGCTGCATCTTGCAATCGGCGGCGCGCTCATAATCACGCGACAAGCCGGCCGCTTGTTCTTCCAGCGCCAGCTGATCCACGGTTTCTCGCATTTTCTTGAGGTAGGGCGGCATGGAGAAGAGCGCGACCCGCAGTTTGGCGGCGGCTTCATCCAGCAGGTCAATCGCCTTATCGGGCAGTTTGCGCTCGGTCAGGTAACGAGCGGAGAGGCGGGCGGAGGCCTCGATGGCGTCATCGGCAATGTTGACATTGTGATGCGCTTCATAGCGATCACGGATGCCGTAGAGCATGTCGATAGTATCCTCGACGTTGGGTTCCTCCACGAAGATGGGGGCGAAGCGCCGATCGAGAGCGCTGTCCTTTTCGATGTGCTGGCGGTATTCGTCCATAGTGGTAGCGCCGACAGTCTGCAATTCGCCGCGCGCCAGAGCCGGCTTCATCATGTTGCCGGCGTCCATGGCGCCGGCCGCCGCGCCCGCGCCAACGACCTGATGCAGCTCGTCGATGAAAAGGATGATTTCGCCCTCGGAGCGCTGAATCTCTTCGATGGTGCCTTTGAGGCGTTCTTCAAATTCGCCGCGAAAGCGGCTGCCCGCCAGCATGCCGCTTAAGTCGAGACTGAGCACGCGCTTGCCCAGAAGCAGGTCGGGCACGTCGTTTACCGCGATCTTCTGTGCCAGACCTTCGACAATGGCGGTCTTGCCGACGCCTGCTTCACCGATCAGCACCGGGTTGTTCTTGGTGCGGCGGCTGAGGACCTGAATAACACGCAGAATCTCGCTGTCGCGCCCGATGACCGGATCGAGCTTGCCGTCATGCGCCATTCGCGTCAGGTCGCGGCTGTATTTTTCCAGCGTGCGATAGCGGCTCTCGGCTTGCGGATCGGTGACACGCTGCCCACCGCGAATATCCTTGACGGCGTCGGCAACGCGCTCACGGTTGATGCCATACTCGGCCATGGTTTTGGCGATGGCGGTGTTGCGCTCGTTCAGCAGCGCCAGGAAGATATGTTCGGTGCTGATGTACTCATCGCGGAGCCGATTCGCCTCTTCATTGGCGCGGTCGATGATGCTCTTCAAGCGCGGTGTGATGAAGACCTGATTCGTGCCTTGACCGTAGATGGTTGCCGTACGCGGGCTGCTGCGAAGGATATCGTCGACGCGGGAGCGCAGGGCGCCGACATCGACGGTCAGGCGCTCCAATATCTGTGGCACGACGCCGTCGGTCTGTTCCAGCACCGCGAGCAGGATATGCTCGGTGTCCACTTGAGAGTGGCCATAGCGGTGGAGGATTTCGTAGGCGCGGGCGGCGGCGTCTTGCGCGCGTTCGGTGAATCGGTCGAATCGGATCATGGGTGTTCCTTCACAGAGACATCTTTTCTAGCGTCAAGTCTTCTATCGATTGTTTGAAATTCCGCCATCTGCTGATGTGAAGGCGGGTGTCTGCACACGAACTATGATCCATTGTACAGTCGAGACGGTTTTTCGCACCGCATCAAAACAGGATAACGGGGGAGTATTTAAATTGCATCGGTGCAGATGCCAGTCGGGGTGACAATCACTATGGGGAAAACTATCTTAACGATTGACCTGTCTACTTGGCAGTGTATATCCGATACAAAGAGCTATCGCTGATGCAATTTCGTGAAGCAAGTCTTGCGACTTTATTTCTCCCAATTGTCTATGGAAACGTTCCACTGATACAGACTTGAACTGAAATGTATCCGCATACGAATCGTGGCTCAATCCGTTGGCTGAATCTGCAGCAACCGCAACCATCCAAAAAAGATTCTTGAAGCCGTCGCTCCCAGTCGTGATTGGTACAACCATTCGCAGCGCCAAACGCCCTGCTTTTGCTATATTCATAACGAGCGCAGGGCGAATCTTACTGATCTCTGCTCCTGTCGCAGGGTCAAATCTGACGTTCCAGACTTCTCCTTTCGCTGGATTGATAGACGGCATGTTTAGAATTCTTCCTCTCCGTAGGCTTCAAACACTTCAAACTCCATGCCTTCTGCCAAGTCAAACATCTTTGTCATCCAGCCTTCACGTTCAACTTCGTCCATTTGCATCAATTCAGTAGCGGAAGGGAATTCTCCTGTCGGCTGTGTTTCAGCGACGGGTGCCAGAAAGTCTGCGTCAGAATACGACAAACGGTGAACACTCATCGTCCCCTCTGAAATCGCCCGTTGAGTCATTTGCTCCAAATGCACCGGCTCTTCATTTCCTTCGTAGTTGACCGGCTCGATTTTGCGCCACTGTGAATCCGACATTTCGATCATCAGCTGTTTGTACTGGTGTCCGCTGATGATATTCAAGTCCTTTGCGCGGCGCACGCCAGCAGACATGCTCAAACCGTACGTGCGCTTTAGGTCTTTCAGTACATCCCAGTCGAGCGATTCGCCTAATGCTCGTTTCGCGTCTTTAGCGGGCACCAAGAGCGCCGCGGCAAAGCGATGCGCCAGTTTTTCTTCGTCCTCTGCAGCGGAAGATGTGTCCATAACAAGATGTCCAATCTCATGTGCCACGGTAAAGCGCAAACGGTCGGTACTCATGTTTCTGTTTATCACGATCACCGGGTACTCGTCGCACCATCCCGAAAGCCCATCAAACTTTTCGCTCGTGTCATCCTTGCCAATGACAACGACACCTCGGTCCTCGACTGTACTCACCAGATTGCGAAACGGACCCTCTTCAATGTCCCATCTTTTGCGCAATTCGCCTGCCGCGCTCTCGGCTTCATAAGCATTTGTTACCGCTTTGGTCTCGGGGAAATCTATCTTGCCTTCGAGATTCAGCAGCGACCGCAACTCAATATGAAGTTCGGTAAGATCTGCGGCATATTGCTTGACCTCGTCCTGACGCCTGATCCCGAATCCACTCCGTTTCCGGAATGCTCTCCACGTGATGGTTATGTCAGGCACATGCATAAAATATGTGCTGGGCACATTCAGGATGCTCGCAGCCAGGAGAAGAAAAGATGCCGAGGGAAAACTCATGCCATTTTCGTACTTTGAAATCGTACGAGATTTAATCGCGAATCCATTCTTGCCCAGCTCTTCGGCAAGCCGCGTCAGAGTCCAACCTTTCAACAACCGCGCTTGTTTCAGCCCTGCCCCTATCATGCCGTGCCCCCTCGCTCCCGTTAACAATTGTATCATTTTGTAGCAAAATGTGAACGGAGAATGCCGCCCGGACGCCCGTTCAAGCGCAAGTTCACATCAGCCCGATATACACCTGCTCCAACTTCTCCGCCGCTGTGTCCCAGGTATACCGCTCCTCCACGAGCCGTCGCGCCTTCGCGCCAATCTTCCGGCGCAAATCTTCATCTGTCAAAAGCGTCCTCAGCTTTTTGGCGAACGCCTCTTCGGTTGCTTCAACGACGTAGCCGGCGCTATATCCCGCGACCTCGTCCATATTGCAGCCGGGCGACAGAACAACGGGCAAGCTTGCCGCCATCGCCTCCAGCACTGCCATCGACTGCCCTTCGCCGGTGGCGGGCAAAGCGAATACATCACTCGCCGCCAGGGATGCCAGACGATCAGCGCCCTCCAGGTAGCCGGTGAATACGATGCGCGCGTCGTCGCCTGCGATGGCTTGCAAAGAGGGCAGCATGCCTTCGTCCGGGCCAACGATAAGCAGGCGCGAATGCTTGACGCCGGCGGACAAGAACGCTTGGATGAGCACATCGACTCCCTTGCGCGCCTGTAGCCGACCCATGAAGAGCACGGTCGGCGCGTCGTCCAAGCCATAGCGCCCACGAAATTTGTCGGCGTTCGGGAGGTCAGAAAATTCATTTAGGTTGACGCCGTTCGGTATGACGCTGAATCGAGTCGGCGTTTCTCGCCTGCCGAACGACAGCCAGAGAGCTTCAGCTTCCGCGCGTTCGTTCTCGGTCAAAGCGACAACATGATCGATTCGCTGCGCGACGCCTGCGCCCAGCAAACGATCCCAGACGGATTTCAAGAACCCGCGCCCTGTGCTCAGGTTGAGTGTGCCGTGTGGCGAGAGTACGATCGGCACGTGCAGCCTCTGCGCAACTGGCGTCACCAGCAGGTTCTCCAGCGTACGGAATTCATGCACATGCAATAGATCCACGGACGGCAGAATCGACTCCGCCGTCCTTTTCATGCTGCGCGGTGTGGACAAGTTTAACGTTCCGCGTAACCAAGGGCTCACGTTGGGACGGCGAATGACGCGGAGTCCAGAATAGTATTCTTCGTCCGAGGGGCCTTCATAGCGCATTTGCCGAGAGAAAGTATCGGTGGTCAAGACAGTTATCTGATGGCCGCGGTCGGCTAGCGCGCATGTCATCGCCTCCACTGATCGCACGACTCCGCCATAGGGATAAGCGGGCGCGTAGTAGGGTGTTATGTGCAGGATATGCATGCGAGTCACCAACTCAGCTCGACATCGCGCTTCCAATATCGCAGCACGATTGCGCCGCCAGGAAACGCTGCCGTCAGCCGATACAGCAGATCCCAATCTTCTTCGCTCAAGACTCGACCGACGAGGACGCCCAGGAGGTAAATGCCGAGTCCGCAAATCAGCGGGAACACGATCAACTGCTCGCGCAGAGCCAGCATCGCCAGCGCGCTAGGGACTCCGATGACCAGCAGGCGGAGGCCGCTGCCGGCGATACGTCCCGGATTCCAGCCGACTGCACTGAAACTGCGCCAGAGTAGAGCCACGATAAGTATCTCGCCGATGATCGAGGCGATGACAGCGCCACGCGGATCACGCCAGTTGAATAGCAGAATAGCCGTGAGCGAGATATTGAGCGCCAATCCCGCCGCGCGGATCAGCAACAGCCGCCGCTGCCGATTCTGGATCAGCATGCCTTTGCTGAATACATTGCCGAATATCGTGATGGCGGTGTACCAGATCAACAGACGCAGGATGCCGGCCGAGGGCGCATAGGCCTCGCCCAACAGCGGAAGAATGATTTTGTCGGCGAGGATGCTGATGCTCAGCGCCATAGGCAATCCGACGATGATCATATAAAGCGCAAGTTTTTCGATCATGAAGCCGAAGAAGGGGTTGCGCCCGCCGTCAAAGTAGCGGGACAGCAGCGGGTAAGCCGCCACCAAAACCGAGGTGCTGAAGAGCTCGATGGCGCCAAAATTGATAACGAAGGCGGCGGTCAAATAGCCGGTGACTCTTTCGCCTAAAATGCCCGTGCTCATTAGCTTATCAGAATGGTTGTATGCGAGGGTCAGGAATGATGCCAGAGCAAGCGGGGCGCTGTTGATCAGAAGTGACTTGCCGATGTCGCGGTCTAGCGGGAACTCGGGGCGGATGCCCGCGCGCAGGTGGAAGCCGACGAACACTAGGGAGCGGAGCAGGCCGGACAGGATTGCCGCGCCGTAGACGCCGAGCAAGCCCCAGCCGAGCGACAGCGCGAGCAAGGCGAGCCCAATGCGCAGGAAGATATGCACGATCTCGACCAGGGAGGTCTTGACCATCTGCTCCCGCGCCAGCAGCAGGTCGTAGCCCATATTTCCAAAGAGGTCGATGAAGAGGTTGATGCCCGCCAGGGCGGTAAAGGCGCGCACGGTCTCGCTGTAACCACTGGCGAAGCCATTCATGGCGACATAGGCGACCACTGCCAGCAAGGTCTGCGAAAACAGCATCGCCGACCAGTACTTGCCGGCCTTGCCAGGCTCGCGGGCGACATCGCGGATGACAATCAAACCCATACTGAAGCTGGCGACCGATGCAGCCGTCACCATCATCCCGCCCACCGTGCCGTAGACGCCATATATGGTCGGTCCCAACAAGACCGACAGCGCAATCTGCCAAACATAGAGCGCGCCTTTGCTGATGACGCTGGCGATCATCAGTGCGCTGACGTTGCGCGCGGCGCGTTTGGCATCGCTGCCGGAAAGCGTTGCGGAATCAGACATTTTACTCGGTTTGCCCATCCAGTCTTATCTCGAAATCTAGCCCAAAGGCCCTGATAAACACAGGGGCAAAGGTTTGCTTTTTCGAGAGTACGATCGACAGTTGTTGTTGGCGGATGAGCCTGACTGAATCTCTGTGCCCTCTGTGTTTTCTGCCTTGCTAAACCACTATGCCGGATAGCCTGGAACGTCTATTATTTTGCCTGAGCGCGGCAGCCCAAATTCGCTGCCGCCGAGCGGCTGTGGTTAAATACTCATGTGCAGCGCTTACCACTATAGGCAACAGCGACGGGGTATTTCGGCCGATGATCGACTCGATGGACGCGGCGCTCGACTACATCTTCCGCACGCGTCGCCGCCTGGACGAGACGCCGCGCGGCCTCGATCAATATACACGTGACATCTCGACCACGCGTAGATTACTGGATGAGGAAAGTCTGCTGGCGACAGCGCGCGAATATGCCGTTGTGACGGGCAGTCGCGGCAAAGGCTCTGTCACCGCCATCATGGCTAAATTGCTCGAGGCATCGGGGCATCGCGTCGGCACGGTCACCAGTCCGCACCTCGTACATTGGAACGAACGGATCCGCATCAACGGCCGCATGATCCCGACCGCTGATTTCCTGCGCATCACGCGCGAATTGCAGCCGACCATCGACACGATTACCGCAACCATGCGCGCCGCCCAGTATCTCAGTCCGCAAGGGATCTTTCTCGCCATCGCCTTGCGCTACTTTGATGAGAACGATGTCGATATTGCGGTCTTGGAGGTCGGGCGCGGCGGCCGTTTCGACGATATCTCGGTTGTGCCGAACAGGCTGGCGGTCTTCGCGCCGATCATGCTGGAACATCAGGCGCTGCTCGGCGAGACCTTGGAACGCATCGCCTGGCACAAAGCGGGCATCATCAAAGAACGTGCCATCGCCATCAGCCTGCCGCAGGCAAAAGGAGCGGCCGCCGAGCTTCAGCGGGAGGCTGCTGAGCAGGACGCCAATTTTACAATTCTGTCCCATACGGATTTGGCGCGTTGGGTCGCTGATCTCCCTCAGGGCCAGCGGATATATCTGCCGCCTTACGGCGAGCTGGATTTTCCGCTGCTGGGCCGCTATCAGATCGAGAATGCGACGCTTGCCATCCGAGCGGTGGAACTGCTCCTACGGTCAGAGGGTCATGCTGTACACACTGCGGCTGTCGCTGATGCCATAGGGCGGGGATTGGGCGCGGTGAAATGGCTGGGACGTGTTCAAAAGCTGGACGAGAATCCATCGACTTATGTTGATGGCGCCATTACGGTAGCTTCGGCGCAGTCATTTGTCGACAGCGTGGCGATTCGGCTGAACGAGCCGGTGGTGTCCATCGTCGGCATTCCGCGCGACCGTGATTACGCCGCTGTATATAAGGTGATGGCCGAGGTGAGCCGAACGCTCATCATCACCGAGACCGATATCAATCCCAATACGCGGTTTCCTTCTCGCCAGGATGCCTTGGATGCCGCGCAAGGTTTAGCTGACGATGTTCGTTTCGCCGCCAATCTGACCAGTGCGCTTGAGGTCGCGCGCGACCTAGCGGGCAATAGCGGTACGATTCTGCTGGCGGTTTCGCTGATGCTGGTGGGCGAGTGCATGTTGATCTGGGATGTGGATACGACGGCGATGTGAATCGGTGGCAAATGATACGCAAGGCTAAACTCTTGCGGGTCAGGCGCGCGCTCGGCTACAGGGCGCAGGGTCTGGACTACGCGTTCGACGCCCTGCGAGATTCGCATCGATATGACACTTCACTGCCCCCTGGCGTTCTCTAGCACTTAGATCATCGTGCGAAAGTGTAATCGGCGTGACGTCGGCTGGGATTCCTAGCAGGCACGCCGCCTGGCACGTGTGGGACACTGATTGACAAAGCCAGCGCTTTTTTGTAGGCTTCTGCGAACTGTTTCAGCACGAACATTTCCTTGGAGAGCGCTAAAATGGAGCATCCAAAACAGACGCAGGAGAGTATGGTGGCGCGGGTCATGCGCTTTGACCAACTCAAACAAAAAGGCATCCCGATCATGTTCATCGACAGCATGCTGACCGGGCACATGCGCATGAATTACGCCGTGATCGGCGATACCGCCGCGGAGAACCCGGATTATAGCATCCAGCGCGCCATCACCGAACCGCATCGCTATCAGATCGGCATGGCTTGGGCGCCGCCCGGCTGCGGTCCGGCTTGGCATACACACGACTACGTCGAGTCCTTTTTCGTCCTCAACGGTCCCTGGACCTTTTATTGGGGCAACGAGGACGATCCGGACAAGGTCGAAGGCGAATTTGTACTGAACGAATGGGATATGATCTCACTGCCGCCCGGCATGTATCGCAGCTTTGAATATTCTGGAGACTCGATTGGCTGGTTTTTCGCCGTGCTGGAATCGCACGAGGTCTTTGAAGGCAAGGATCCCTACTGGTCGCCACAAATCGAATCGGCGGCGAAAGCCAACGGCTATGAAGCGGATGCGCGCGGCAAGATGGTGCATCCACCCGATTATGAGGCGCAGAAGGTGGAGCAACACGAGTACTTGCTGAAGACGTTCCGCGAGCTGACGGGCGTGGACTTGAAGGATTTCCGGCCGCAAAGGTAAGGAGGGCAAGCCCGTGAAAACCAGTACCGAACGGATTCTGACCACGCATGTGGGCAGCATGCCGCGACCCCAATACGTGGTCGATCAGTTGTTCGCGCAAGATCAGGGCGAAGCGTACGACCAGGACGAATTTGACAGCGTGATGCAGCGGGCGGTGCGCGACGTCGCTGGCAAGCAGGTGGCTGCCGGCGTCGATGTCATCAGCGATGGCGAGATGAGCAAGATCAGCTACGCTACCTACATACGCCACCGTTTCACCGGTTTTGAAATCGCTGAAGTGCCGCGCGCCACGCCAAAAGATCTGGATGACTTCCCCGCTTACAAGCAGCGCCTGGCGGATGCCGGTGGCACACCGAAATATCACCGGCCGGTGGTGCGCGATGCGATTCGCATCAAGGATTTGACGCCGCTGGAAAAGGACATCACCAACCTGTTGGCGGCGCGAGAGGAAGCCGGCGCGACTGAAGCCTTCATGAATTCGGCATCGCCCGGTGTCATCGCCGTGTTCCAGCCCAACGAATACTACAAAACTGAAGCGCAGTTTCTGGAAGCGCTGGCGGAAGTAATGAAGGTCGAGTACGAGAAGATCACGGAAGCCGGTTTGATCCTGCAGGTGGATTGCCCCGATCTGGCGATGGGGCGGCATATCCGTTTCCGCGATGAAGATTCAGCGACCTTCAAGAAGGCGGCGCGGGCGCAGGTCGAGGCGCTGAATTATGCGCTGGAGAATGTGCCGGCCGACCGCGTGCGCATGCACCTCTGCTGGGGCAATTATGAAGGACCGCACCATCACGATGTTGACCTGCGCGAAATTATCGACATCGTGCTATCCGCAAAGCCGCAGGCGATTCAGTTTGAAGGCGCCAATCCGCGGCATCAGCACGAATGGCGCATTTGGTCAGAGGCAAAGATCCCCGACGACAAGATTCTGATTCCGGGCACGCTGGACACGACTACCAATTTCATCGAGCATCCTGATTTGGTGGCGGAACGGATCGAGCGCTACAGCGCGATTGTCGGCAAGGAACGTGTGATCGCCGGCACTGACTGCGGCTTCGGCACTTTCGCCGGCTTCGGCGCCGTGCATCCGGACATCGCTTATGCCAAGCTCAGGTCGCTGTCAGACGGCGCGCGGATCGCGAGCGAGAGATTATGGGCTTGATGCGCTTGGGACCGACATTCATGACGACAGGCTAAGAGGCGGCACATGGCAATTCGATACATCAAGCGGGGCAAGACAGTCGAACAGAAAGCGGACGCCGACGCGCAGGTGCAGGAGGTCGTGCGCGGCATCCTGGCGGATATCCGCGAGCGCGGCGACGCCGCCGTACGTGATCTGTCACAGAAGTTCGACAATTGGAGCCCGGCGGATTACAAACTGACCGACGAGCAGATACAAGAGATCATCGGCACTCTGCCGGAGCAGGCGATCTCAGACATCAAGTTCGCGCAGGAGCAGGTGCGGAATTTCGCCCTGGCACAGCGGGCGGCGCTGCAAGACATCGAGGTGGAGACGCTGCCCGGCGTCGTGCTAGGACATAAGAATATCCCCGTGAATCGCGTCGGCTGTTACGTGCCCGGCGGACGCTATCCCATGGTGGCTTCGGCGCATATGAGCACGGTGACGGCGAAGGCCGCCGGCGTCAAACATCTCATCGCTTGCACGCCCCCGATCCGGGGCGAAATGCCTGCCGCAACAGTCGCCGCCATCCACTTTGGCGGTGCTGACGAGATCTACATCCTCGGTGGTGTACAGGCGCTGGCCGCGATGGCTTACGGCGCCCTGGGCATCGAACCGGTCGATATGATCGTGGGTCCGGGCAATGCCTATGTCGCCGAGGCGAAGCGGCAGCTTTTTGGCTTGGTCGGGATAGACCTGCTGGCAGGACCAACCGAGGTGCTGGTGGTTGCTGACGAAAGCGCCGATGTCGAGATGTGCGCGGTCGATCTGTTGGGCCAGGCGGAACACGGACCGACATCACCGGCTGTTCTGCTAACGACGAGTCGCGCACTCGCCGAGAGCATCGAAGCGGAAATCGGTCGTCAATTGGAAAACCTGCCTACAGCGGATCTGGCGGGCGTGGCTTGGCGGGATTACGGCGAAGTCATCCTGGTCGATACCGACCGGGAGATGGTGCAAGTCGCCGATGAAATCGCCAGCGAGCACGTCCAGATTCTGACGCGCTATCCGGATTATTTCCTCGAAAACATGAGTAACTACGGCGCGCTGTTTTTGGGGCCGGAGACCAATGTCGCTTATGGGGACAAGATCATCGGCACCAATCATACGCTGCCGACCCAGAAAGCCGGGCGTTACACTGGCGGTTTGTGGGTGGGCAAGTTCATCAAGACGGTGACGTATCAGCGGGTGACCGAGGAGGCGAGCGTGTTCATCGGCGAGTACGGCAGCCGCCTCTGTGATCTGGAAGGCTTTATGGGTCACAAGGAACAATGCGATCTGCGTGTGCGGCGGTATGCGAAGGGTGGCTAACCGCCAACGATTGCAAAGTTAGCGAAGTCGAGTGCGAGGAATGGTGATCGCGCTCGCGTGTTTCGCCTGGTTGTGATGCAAAAATGTTGGGCTGGTATGCTCATGATGACACGGTCTTCCGCTCATCAACGACAACTGTCCCCGCCATCTTGTCGTGCCAGGCTTGCTGTTCCTTATCGAAAATCGCCCACAAATATCCCAGCAAAAAGATTTGGCTGACGGTATAGCCGAAGACGTTCCGCAAGAGCGCATCCAAAATCGAGACGCGCCGGCCGTTCTTTTTGACGACGCGCATGCGGAATGCGAGCTTGCCCAGCGTCTGACCATTCAGCAGGGTCATGAGTACGACATTATAAACGGCGCTGACCACCAGGTTGATGATGATGGTGTCCGTCTGAAACTGATTGAATGCCGCCGAAACTGCCAGATCATCGGCGCTGTACATCGCGTCGTAAAGCGGCGCGAATGAATCGCTAACGGCCATGATGGCGAAGGTGGCGATGGCGACAATAATGCCGTCGATTATGATGGCGAGAAAGCGCCTGGTTATGCCTGCCAGCCTGAATTCCGTTTCCGTCGGTTCATCTGCCCTTTTGCTCTTGACTTCTTCCGGGCTCATCTCGGCGAGTTCGTCTTGAGCGACTTGATAAGTCGGATCAAGCTCGAGCGCCTTTTCCAGGTAGTCGACGCGTTGTCCATGGTTGAGCGCCGCTTGCGAGGCCAGGTAGTAGGCGGTGGCGCTCGGATTCTCGTCGAGTTCTTCCTGCACCAACTCCCGCGCTTCGTCCATCCGGAAGCTAGCGAGCGCCCGCTCGATCTCCGTTAGTCTGTCACCCATGCTGTCTCCCGGCCGTCAATGGCGCTGTCGAGGCGTATCATACCTGATTTTGAGACGCATGTGTTATGATATGCCCTGCTCGCGACAAGGTGCGGGCGGGCGACTGGCGCAGTCGGAGTGCACATCGCGGACGATGGATGATCTGAAGCTGTTGATCGGCGCGAGCAAAGCCGGACGGCGTTTCATGGCGCAGATGCGTTATTACAACGACGGTGACTTTCGCAAGTTGCGCGGCTTCATGCACAGTGGCTATTATGACCTGGTGTTGATGGAGAACCCGGTCGAGCGGCGCCTGCTCGATCTAAAGGCGACCCGGCGTCTGCATGGGCGCCTGAAGGTGGTGGAAGTGGAAGCAGCTGAGGATTATGCGCTTCGGCTGATCATGACCGGTGAGAAGGGTGAGGCGCGCTTGCGCCTGCAGATGAACGTTAATGAAAGCTACCCGCATCAGATTACGCATTATTCGCTGCAATCGCTCGCTGTTGAGGGCTGAGGCGCCGCGTTGACCACGAAACCCGTGAACTCGATTCTGCCACGCCTTACGATCAACCCTGAACTCGCGACGCGTATCCTCACCGGATTCATCCGCGACAGCATCACCAAAGCCGGTATGTCACGCGCGGTGATCGGCTTGTCCGGCGGCATTGACTCCGCCGTATCGACGTATCTGTCGGCGCGGGCCTTGGGCGCGGAAAATGTGTTGGCCCTGCGCATGCCTTATCGGACATCGTCAGCGGAAAGCCTCAGTGACGCCGAAGCGGTGATCAAAGACTTGGGCGTCGAGCAATTGACGGTGTCGATCAGCGCCATGGCCGATCCCCTGATTGAGCGCTTCCCGGAGATGACCGACTTGCGCAAGGGCAATGTCATGGCACGCATGCGTATGATCACGCTCTACGACCAGTCAATGGCTTGGGGCGGCTTGGTAATGGGGACGAGCAATAAGACCGAGTTCTTGCTCGGCTACAGCACGATTTATGGCGACAGTGGCGTCGCCTTGCATCCGATCGCCGACCTGTACAAGGTTCAGGTACGGCACATGGCGGGCTACCTGGGTGTGCCGAATTCGATTATCGAAAAGCCGCCTTCGGCCGATTTATGGGTCGGGCAAACGGATGAAGACGAATTGGGCTTTACCTACGATGAAGCTGACCAAGTGCTATTTCTGCTGGTTGATGAGCGCTACACGGTGGATGAAGTGGCGGAGGAAGGCTTCGACCGCGACTTCGTCGTTAAGATCTGGGAACGAGTCAAAGCCAATCACTACAAGCGCACCATGCCCAATATCGCCAAGCTCAGCAAGCGCAGCATCGGGCATGATTTCCTCTATTTACGCGATTATACCGGGCGTGCCGGACGCGTTTGAGCGCGCTTACATCCCGTTGACTTTGGTCGGCTGAATCTTGTAGATGACCCGTGTTTCCTGGCCCTGGCCATCCGGATTGAACGAGTAATAATCCTCGTTGCCGGCGTACATGCCGGAAAGCTTGTTGATATGGTCGACGGCAGCCGCCGATTCGTCAAACTCGACCACCTCGCCACGGATCTCTGCCCAGTGGAAGTCGTTCTCGGGATCAATCACCAGGACAGTTACTTTCGGGTTGGCTCGGATGTTGAGGTCTTTGCGCCGTCCCAAAGCTGAATTGATCCATACCTGGTCGCCTTCCTGGCTCGCCCAGACCGGCGTCACCTGCGGCTGTCCATCGGGATTGGTGGTAGCGACGGCGACGACGATCGGCCGCTCAAGCAGGTCTTTCAAGTTGTCGGGGATGGTTGCGGGCATTGTTGTATTCTCCTATTTGAATTGGTCAGTCGAAATGCGTGTATCTCGGCGCTAGGGTTGGTCCGTTTCATCATCGGTCGCTAACAGATCGCCAATGCGCAAGCTCCTATCCGTGGTCGGTGCGGCATCCGCTGGCTGGTCGCTCGGCGATTCCGCGTTTTTCGCTTGCTCCACCTGGTGATGATAAAACATGCCCGCCAGCAACTGCGTAACATCCTCGCGCAATCGCGCTTGGTACTCGCGGACGCTCTCACCTGGCAGTTGCCCATTCAAGGTGAAGGTGAAATGCTCGGGGATATGCGCGCCTATCTGGCCCATCTCAGGCTCCCAATTATCGATCATGTGCCAGGCATCGCTGCGATACTGATAGAGTTCGAAGAGGACGCTCACCTCGCCAACTTCGCCTTCAAAGCGCATATCCAGCGCCATTGGCAACATCAGATTCTGCTTTTCGATGGCGGCGAGAGCATAGGCGCTCAAGCGCTTCGCAATGGGGGCGATGACTTTTCGCAATTGCGGATTGTCCATCGTATCAGCACGCCGCGCGACACGATTGAGTTGTCGGTTGATCGATTGCGGCATGATCACTTCCGTGCGATTGATACGCCCGTAGATGTCATATTGTACAGTGCGCAGGGCTCGTACCTGCCAGCCCCCGAGCGCGACGCCCTGCTTGTCAAACAGCCGCTTGATCACCGCCACCTGATTTGGCACGCGGGGCGCGCTGATTGTGCTGTTTTGGGCGTGGTACTGCCAGCTTTGGCGGCGTCCCATTGCGGAATTAGGATCGTACCAGGTATTGACAGCGTAGGGCGGCTGCCAGGTATCGAACGTTGGCGGGCGGCGGAAGATGAGCCGCAGTATCAGGCTAAGCAGCCAGAGGCAGAAGAACGCAACCACTATGAGGCCGACGCCGACGAGAATCTCTTGACTTGTGATGAAGCGCTCGTTTAGATCAATGCCATCGGCGTAGAAATTCACACCCAGATTCACGAGCGGGACGAACAAGTCGTATGAAGGCGCAGCGGGTGGGTCAGCCGACGCGCCAGTAGAATCGCCGATCGCTTCCCGCGCGGCCGCCATATCGATGTGAAACAACTGCGAATTGTTGCGCGCGATCGGGCTGCCAGCCAGCTCATACTCATCGATTCCCGCCTCGACCTTGAAGGAGATGATGCCGTTTCCTGCCAAGTCCGCCAGCGACAGTTGAACCGAGAAAGCACGCTCTTGGCCCGCCGTCAAGGCAGGCAGATTCTCGCTGACTTCGACGCGCCCGGACTGATACTCTTCGATGATTACTTGTGAATCTTCGGGGGCATCGCCACCCTGGTTGCTAACCGTGAAGGAAACCATGGCGGCCAAGCCATCATTGGCATAACTTACCCGGGGCAAGGAAATGGAATAATCGCGAGGCTGGGCCTGCGCGAAGGCGATGAAGTTACTGAGGAAGAGGCAAACGATTACTTGCCAACGTGACATTAGATGCCGCCCGTATATCGCCTTGGTGTGCGGAAAAACACATCATACCTGCGCATCCGTTCCAACTCTAATATAGTGCTGAACAATGTGTTTTCCAAGACCCGAGACGCGCAGACCGCCGGCGCCATTGGCGCATATCCGCTGGCCCCAAACGCCGAAGCGCCGCCATAGGGCCGGCCATCCAGCGGAGAAAACGATATTCTCGCAATCCATCCACCCCTGACAAATTGCGCTACAATTCTGCTTTGGCGCCACGCAAGCGCGCCCCAATAACCAGCCGGAGACGCGGCCGAAAGCAGGGCATGTTGTCACCCACTGATCGAGAAATAGATGCCTTCATACATGACCTGTCAATCGCGGAGTTGGCGGATGACGCATTCAATGAATACGCGCCGGGCGATCCGAATAACGCGATCCGGCGGAGGAATCTGCGACAATATCTGCGCGCAATGGCGGAGCGCAGTCCCACGACGCTGCTCGTGATGGAGGCGCCGGGTTACCGCGGCTGCCGTTTGACCGGCGTACCGGTGACCAGTCGCAGAGTCTTGCTGGAAGGCGTACCCCGTCTGAGTATGTTTGGGCAAGAATTGGGTTATCACGACGTGGAAGACGCCGGCTTCGAGCGTGTTTACGGCGAACAGTCGGCCACGATCGTCTGGGCTACACTCGCCGATCTGGATTCACTGCCTTTCATTTGGAATACCTTTCCCTTTCATCCGTTCAAGGCCGGTCTGCCGCTTAGCAATCGCAAGCCACGCCGAGCCGAGATAGCGCTAGGCGCATTATTCCTGGGACGCATACTGGACTTATGGGGATTCGAGCGAATCATCGCCGTGGGCAATGTCGCTTATGAGACGCTGCGCGCCTTACCGGTAGTCAGCCAGAAAGTGCGGCATCCCGCGCAGGGCGGCAAGAACGACTTTGTCGCTGGTCTCACGACGCTGTTTTCAATCGGGGACTGACGTAGAGACCTTATCGGACCCGGTTTCATCCGCCGCTTCGGCAGCTTTTTCGTCCGTTGCCGGTTGAGGCGTACTGCTGCCATCTTCTTCGTAGACATCGGCAAAGAGCAATTGCACGGATTCGCCGGGCAGGCGCGCAAGTTCTGAGCCAGCTTCCTGGCCAACGGTGGAAATCAGCGCTTCCTGCTGTTTCTCTGCCGACTCGAAGTAAATTTCCAGGATTCGGTAGAATTCTGGACTGCCTTGCGGGCTGCCTGTGACGTGAACGGCTTGCCGGCGCAGGATATGCGGCATGCGCTCGACCAACGCCAGGAAGTCTTGGTACACGTTTTCGAATGATTCGGCTTCTTTCGGTTGCCGAAACATGATCATGAACTTGATCATCTTGAAGGGAGATGCTCTCGCGCCGACATCCTCAATACGATACGAGACATCAAGTTGATATGCAAGGGGATTGCGGGATTTGCTGACCAGTTGATCGCATGCGCATCCTGCTAAGTCACCGCTGTACCGACATTGCTGCTGTGGTACATTTCAAATGTTCAAAACTGCGGTAAAGTCCCCCAATATTTGTAATAGACGATTTGAATCAGGACGAGATCATGCCCCAACTCAATGATGTAGGACGCTTGCCAGATCCATCTGACAATTGCGCCATCGCCATTCGCGACCTTCCAGCTGGGCTGAAGGTTCAATATGGGAACGCGGAATTCGCTTTGTCGCACCATGTCCTGGAAGGGCATCGCTTCGCCATCCGCTTAATCCGGCAAGGCGAGGAGTTGACCTCCTGGAGGCAGCGCTTTGGCATGGCGACGCGGGATATGGGAGCGGGTGAATACGTGATTAACGACGGCGTCCAGGGTGAATTGGCGCGGCGCAACCTCAGTTTTGAGCTTCCGGCCGATTCAAACTTCGACAACATGACGATCGCGCCCTACGAATTCGATGAAGCAAGTTTTGTTCCGGCGCCTCCTATTCAGCGTCACACTGAAATGCGCCACTTCCTGGGCTATGAACGGGCTGGCGGCCGGGGCGTCGGTACGCGCAATATGATTGTGGTATTGGGCGCCTCTTCGCTGGTGGCCGGTTTCGTGCGGACCCTGACGCAGCTTACGGCGTCGATGGCGAATGACTACGCCAATGTCGACGGTATTGTACCGGTCGCGCATACCGAAGGAGGTCATAGCAATCCCAACAATCGCGAACGGCTGCTGAGGACGCTGGCCGGCTTTGTGGCGCATCCCAATGTCGGCGCGGTTGTGGCGATCGACTATGGCAATGAAGCGGTCTCCAATGCAGATCTGCGGGAGTATCTGCGGTCGCACGACTATCCGCTTGAACATGTGATCCATCGTTTTCACTCTCTGTCGGCAAGTTTTGAAGCGAACGTTGATTGGTTCAAGGACTTGTTGGCGGAATGGCTGCCGCGGGTGAATCGCGTCGAGCGGAGTCGGCAACCCTTGAGTGAACTCAAGATCGCCTTGCAGTGCGGCGGCTCGGATGCATTTTCCGGCGTCAGCGGGAATCCATTGGCGGCTTGGGTCGCCAGAGAGGTGATCCGTTATGGTGGATCCGCCAACCTGGGCGAGACGGACGAGTTAATGGGCGCCGAATCGTATGTGCTGGAGCGGGTAGAGCGAGTCGAGAGCGCCCGCAAGTTTCTGGCGCGGGTCGAGCGCTTCAAAGAGTGGGCCGGCTGGCACGGTCAAACTGTGGAAGGCAACCCTTCAGGCGGAAACAAGTTCCGTGGCCTTTACAATATTTACCTGAAATCACTGGGCGCCGCTGCCAAGCGACACCCGGATGTGCCTTTGCATGACGTGATTGACTACAGCGAGCGCATGACGAGCGGCGGCTTCTATTTCATGGACAGCCCGGGCAACGACCTCGAATGCATCGCCGGGCAAGTGGCGAGCGGAAGCAACATGATCTTCTTCGTCACCGGCAATGGTTCGATAACGAATTTCCCCTTCGTGCCGACCATCAAGTACGTGACGACGACGACGCGATACGAGTTGCTTAAATACGATATGGATGTGAACGCGGGAGAATACCTCGATGGGACGCCGCTGGACGAGCTGGGCGCGCGAACGCTGGATCTGACCGTTGAAGTCGCCGGCGGGCTGCCATCGGTAGGGGAGAAGGCGGGCCACCATCAGGTGCAGATCTGGCGCGATTGGCAGCAGACGCGTCCCGCCAATGTGACGCTGCTGGAACCGAAAACCTATAGCGGGCAGCCGATCGCGATCCCGGCCGCTGTGTCGGCGCCGTCGGTGGACATACCGGTGTACGACGTGGGCGGTGAGTTGACGACCGAGCAGATCGGTCTGGTGATGCCAACGAGCCTGTGCTCCGGGCAGATCGCCAAGATGACGACTGACAACCTGAACGCGCAAGGTCTGGGCGAGGCCGCCGGGCTATCACGCTTTGTTACGCTGGTGCATACCGAAGGCTGTGGCGGCAGTGTCGTGCCCGAATATAAAGAGATGCAGCTCGGCTATTTGCAGCATCCGAAATTGCGCCATGTGCTCTTGCTGGAACATGGCTGCGAGATCACGCACAACAGTTATTTCCGCGAGATGATGTCGGAACGGGGTCTGAATCCGGATGATTTTGGCTGGGCAAGCATCCAGCTCGATGGCGGTATCGATGCCGTTATGCGAAAGATCGTCGCTTGGTTCAGCGACAAGCTGCGCGCTGATGTGCCCGCACAGCTAAGATCAGCCGGTATAGAAGCGCTGAGGGTCGGCGTGGTGACACAAGGTAGCGCGCCCGATCATATTGCGCGGGGTTTGGCGGAATTGTGCAGAATCATCGTCGCTGGCGGTGGCACGGTTGTCGTTTCCGACAAAGATGACTTGCTGGAAAGTCCGTTCTCAGCAGCGTTGGATCTGCCGGAAAGCTGCGAAGCGACCTTGGGCTATGGTCAGAAGGCGAACGAAGCCGGCTTCCACGTTATGGCGAATCCGCGCCGTCACTGGGGGGAGACCCTGGCCGGGCTCGGCGCCAGTGGCGTGGAACTCATGCTCGGCTATGTCGAAGCCTACCCACTGGCAGGGCATCCGCTGGTGCCGGTACTGCAGGTGAGCGACAGCGCCGCTGCGGCGGACGACCTGGACGCTTTGCTGTCCGCCGGCGATGATGTGGCGGGCGACTTGCTCAAACTGCTGGTGGTGACCATGGCGGGTGACTACATCCCGCGGCATCAGTTGACAGGAACCGACGACTTCCAGGTGACGCGCGGTTTGCTGGGCATCTCTTTTTGATCGACCCTTCGAGCCGTCTCTGCGTTCCCAAGGTCAGCCGCGGCGGATGGCGAGATCGCGCCAGAAGGCGACGATGCGCTCAATGAGAATCGCTTCGGTGACATGCGTCGCATCGAACTCGACCACGTCCGCTATCTCACGGATTTTCCATTCCTGCTGCAATTCGCCGATAGCGCGCGCGCGTTCGACCGGGTTGTGATAGCGTCCGCCAAGCGTGAGATGGATGCGGCGCAAAATCGAATCGAGCGAGGCAACGAGACAGATAATTACACCGTTTCGCTGCAGTTCCGCCCGATGGCCGCTATTCAGCACGGTTGTACCCGAGACGCGAATCAGTGCGCGGCGATGCAGCATGATCTCGTCAATGATCTCCGTCTCAATAGCCTTCAGGCGCCTGTCACCATAGAGCGAGCGCAACTGGGCAACCGTGTCACCGGTGCGGTCCTCAATCTGCTGTTCGACGTCAATCATTTGCAGGCCAAGGCGCAAGGCGAGTTGACGCGAGATCCGCGGCCGATTGGGTTCGACATATCCGGTGACGATCAGATTGAGATCGCCATGCAGGGGATATTCACGCGCCACCGGTTTGCCAATCGGGATACCACTGCTCCAGGATCGCGGGCAGCTCGTCAAGCGAGTGCAGGCAGGGATGCGGCGCCGTCAAATTGCCATTAACGACCGCACGGCCTCTGACACGCCGCACGGCGCGCATGCCGACCGATTGCGCGCCGGCGATATCCGCCAGCGGATTGTCGCCCACGAATACCGTCTCCGCAGGCGTCGTGCCCGTGCGCTCCAATGCCGCTTCAAACATTAGCGGATGCGGCTTGAGATAACCGCTATCGGCTGCTGAAAGCCGGCAATCGGGGAAGAAATCGATCAGACCATGCGAAACCAACTCGGCATCGCGCATCCACATCGGCTGCGAGGCATTGGTGACAATTCCGAGTTTGATGCCGCTTGCGCGCAGGGTTTTCAGCAGCGGCAGGACATCAGGGAAGATCACTGTTCCCGGCACGACATTCCAGTCATAAGCATCCAGGATTTCCTTGAGGCATAGGTCCGCCTCGGCAATTCCTATTTCCGTCAAGGTTGCGGAAAGTATTCTGGGCATGTTCGGAGCATGCAGATCGGCTCGCGCTAGTGCCCAGGCCTCACGTGTGCGCTGTGTATATAGATCCACCAGCCGTTCGAGTTCAATGTGACTCTGTGACGGCTCGAAATTCAGATAGGCTAGAACTTGAGAAAGATGCTCGGCTTCAATCTGGCGCCAGCCGAGTTCGACGCCGCTCCAGTCGATTAAGGTGTCGTCTAAATCGAAGAGGACGCCCTTCAGTTGGCACGCCATAGCGGATTAGCCTCCGGCGCTTTTTGCAGCGCGTTTGGCTTTCCGTTCGAGCGCTTCAAGGCGGCGTGCTTCACGCTTGGCTTCGTCTTCGTTCCAGGGTGTCGGTCCAGCGGACGGCGGCGGCGCAGCAGCTTTGACCGGCGCTGGTGTTGGCGCGGCGGCAGTTTCGGCAACCGCGGGCGCTTCCCGCTCGGCGACCGGCTCTGGCAAGGCGAGGTCGTAGACAATGGCTTCGATCGCTTGCGCCGCAACGTCTTCATAGCTGTTGTAGAAATCGTCGGCATTCAGGGCGTCTTTCATGCGCCAGACAAGCGCCGTCGCCTCTAATCCGCTTTCAATGCTGCCGTGCTTTGGCTGCCAACCGAATTGTTCTTTCAGCCGGCCGCTGTCGATGACAATTTCGCGCGCCAGCAGTTTGTCGCCCAATGTCATCGGCCGCAGCGTGCTCAAGAAGCCTTTGGCGGCGAATGCAGCCGTGTTCAACCCGAGCGCTTCGCAAGTCGCTGTCACGAACTCGTCAGGACTGCAGGGCTTATCATCGGCGGCGTTGAAGATTTCGACGCCGTTATTATCATCTGCCGCTTCCAAGAGCGTCACCATTGCATTTGCCAGGTCATCTTCATGGATCCATGAAGCTGGCTGTGCTCCGGCAGGCAGCTTCCGGGAGTGTTTAATCGAGCCAGCGAGCGCTGCAGTGTCTGGGCTATGGCCGCCATAGATATAGCCGCTGCGGATGATGCAGCCGTTCAAGCCACTGTCGCGAACGATGGATTCCGCGCTGAGCATCGGCGCATAATCGCCGTCATGGACATCGTGGTCGCCTTCTCTGGCAGCGCCGTGCTCGGCCTCATACAGGTAAGCGAAACTGAGCGAGACGATGCGTTTGACAGCATGCGCCTGTGCCGCCTCAACCACTGCCGCGGTGAACGAGACCAGTTGATCGGTATAGGCGGCGAACTCGGCACTGGCATGCGGTACACCGCCGCAGATCTGTGGACCCGCGTGGACGACCGCATCAGCTTTCGCCAACTGCAGGGCGCTCAACACCTCGCTTGCACGGCTGAGGTCGGGGTAGACCGGCAGCGCGCCAACTTGTCGCAAGGCCAACGCGCCTTCCGCATCACAGGCAGTCGCTACGACCCGGTGTCCCCGTTGCAGCAGCGCACGCACCGTCGCCAAGCCGACGCCTTCAGCGCCGCCGGTGACCAAGACGTTCAATTTGTTAGTTGCCTCTGCCATCGCTCACTCCCTTGCAGCGCGGGAAAACTCTCGCCATTATGCCATAAAAGGCGGCGGTTGGGCACGTGCGTTTCGCGCGAATGGCGTCCAGAATTGGCTTGGACAGCTTAAGACTTCCTGCGCTAGAATCAGGTACGGCGATGATGACGGCGGGGTGGAAGGCTCAAAACGAAAATGGATATAACGACAACCAGCTGGATTTGGGCGGACGAAGCGAGTGGCGGCGTCAAGGGGGCGCGGCTTGATCTGGCTGCGGGCGCCATCGAGTGGGTGGATCAGCCGGGCTGCGCCTGAAACGACGCGGTGCAGCTGCAGTTGGCGGCTGATTTCCTCGCAAGCGGTCCGCTCGAATCGCCGCCGGCCGATGTGCTGGAGGAGATGCACGAGGCACTATCCATTGACAGCCCGCGCGAGCGTCGCTAACATACCGATTCGCACGGGCCTGTAGCTCAGTTGGGAGAGCGCCACAATGGCATTGTGGAAGTCAGGGGTTCGAGTCCCCTCAGGTCCACAGGCAGAACCGTCAGCGACCTACTCGTGGAAGGGCGTTAAGGTGGCAAAACACAAGCGCAAGGTCTGGGATGAGTTGCTTGAACTGGGGCGCCGTATGCTGCGCGAACTGGACGACTTGCTCGACCCCAAAGCGCAGAGTCCGCGCGAGCCCGTCCGCGTTCCCGTGCCGGCCGACAAAGGGCGCAATCGTCACGAGAATCCATAAACGGAAAACTTCCCAATCAGCACCCTGGCGCAGTTCATTTGAACTGCGTTTTTTGTTTCAGCCTTTATAACCGGCAGTGTCAGTGTTTGCATCTGACAGTGATTGCTGACATCATCTAGTGTCAGCGATATACAGATGAACGGGGAGAGAGATTATGCCCGAGTTTTCGATATTTGACGGACACAACGATACTTTGTTGCGCTTCTACCGAAATGAAGTGCATTACAGCGACTTTCTGGGCGAGATGGACAGCGGGCATATCGATCTGGCGCGGGCGCGCCGCGGTGGCTTCGCCGGTGGTTTCTGCGCCGTCTATGTGCCTAATCCCGATACTCGCATCGCGCCGGACACCGTGCCCGACACCAGCAAACCCTATGCGCCGCCGGCGGTCGAATTTGTCTATTCACAGGGAGTCGTCCTGCGCCAGATGGCGGACCTGTTCAAGTTGCAGGCGGCATCGGCGGGGCAAGTCAAAGTAGTCCGCACGGCCGACGAATTGCAGGCGTGTATCGATGCGGGCGTATTCGCCGCCATCTTGCACTTCGAAGGGGCGGAAGCCATTGACGAAGATCTCAACACGCTAGAGGTTTTCTATCAGGCGGGCATGCGCTCGCTGGGCATCGTCTGGAGCCGGCCGACCATCTTCGCGCATGGCGTGCCGATCTCTTTTCCCTCATCGCCCGATATCGGACCTGGCTTGACCGATGCGGGAAAACGGCTGGTCAAGCGCTGCAACGAACTCGGCATCATGATCGACTTGTCGCACATGAATGAGAAGGGCTTTTGGGATGTGGCGGACCTGAGCGATGCGCCGCTGGTCGCTACGCATTCGAACGTGCATGCGCTCTGCCCGATATCGCGCAATTTGACCGACAAGCAGCTGGATGCGATCAAGGCATCAGATGGCATGGTCGGCTTGAATTTCGCCACTGGATTCCTCAATGAGGACGGCGCCTGGGATAGTGACCGGCCGCTGGATGTGATGGTGCGTCATCTCGACTACATGGTGGAGCGGCTGGGCGAAACGCGGGTCGGTTTGGGCTCGGACTACGATGGCGCGCGCGTGCCCGACGCGGTGGGGGATGTCTCGAAGCTGCCGAATCTGATGGCGGCGCTCAAGAACGCCGGCTACAACGATGCCCTGCTGCACAAACTGACACATCAGAATTGGGTGCGGGTCTTGCGGCAGACCTGGAAGGCTTAGGCGGAAAGCAAGAGGCGGAGTCGAAATCGCTCCGCCTCCATTTGCATTCTGTATCTGTTTAGATGACTTCGGATTCCTCTGGCGGCATCAGGACAATCGTTCCGGCGCGGTCTATCGTATCGCAGGTGTAGCCGTCAGCTCTGGCGGTTGACGTTATCCAACTGACTGTCCGCGGCGAGTAGGCTGCATCCAGGAAGAGCGTCCTGCCACTTTGCGGGAAACAGACTTCCACCGTGCCGAGGATGTTTCCCCAGACATCAACCGCGTCAATAGCGCCGGCGTCAAGGATGGACTGAATCCCGATCCCGGCGCCATGCACACGCTGAAACTGAACGCCACTTCTGAGACCGCTGCTGGCTGTTACTATAATGTCGGTTTCTTCATTCATTACTTCGCCGGTGTATATTATCGGGACGGGCGTTGCCTTTATGCTGCGGGACTTTTTGCTAGATCGTCGGGACTTATTGCCAGATCGTCCTCCTGATGATGTCGTTTCTGATGACGCTTGAACCTCTGGTGTGGCCAGCGCTACGGTGGGTACGCATTCCCACAGGCTTGTTCATCCCGGATACTTATAGGCGTCGTTGACTTGGCCATTGCCGGCATTGCAAATCGCTATCGCCGCGGCTCGATTGCCTGTTGAATAGACACTATCAAAGTCTAGAATAAAGGCTCTATAGAGGACTGTACATCCACTGTCCAAGTAAGATTGATGGGTTCCCGCGGCTAGAAAATTGTCCTCAAATATGAGGTAAACCTGTGATAGGCGTTGGACACAGGAAGATTGGCTCTGCGCCGTGGGCGGCGGCAAGCACAAGAGGCACAGTGTCAGAACCAATAGTAGCGCCGCCCCTGGTCCAAACTGTGTTTTCGCCGTTAGGCAGAAGTTGTTGTGAATCGTGAATACATGGCGCATGGTTTTCTCCAAGTCTTGTATGGTTAGTCACGGTTAAATTCTTGCGTCTTAAGCACAATATACAGAATGAACGGGCCAGGTTTATTTGTCTGCTATGGCTTGGATTTACTGTGATGGCGGTGGGATCACTTTTCCCTTGCAGCGAAAATCGCAGAAGTATGAGGACGGGTAAAAGGTTGTTTACAAGATAAAGTTTTGGTGTTATTGTGTCGAGTATTGCCACTAGGACAGATCATAAGGGCAGGCTAGCGATGAAAGTGAAAATGGCTTCGGGTTTCGGGGTGACCCCCTCTTTCCTTATTTAGTCCGCAAGGACGCTCTGTTTCACGCAGCCTCTCAGCACAGCTCCTTTACGAATCCACATTTGAAACTATCCGAGCCGACACAAGCGCTTCGTGTTGACGGTCGCGGCGTCGACTTGTATCAACCGCATTTGACGGGGGACAGATTAAACTGATGACAGAGTTATATCAACCACATGCGATAGAGGTGAAGTGGCAGCGGAAATGGGACGCGACCCAGCTCTATCGCTCGACAGTCGATTGGGACAAACCCAAGCACTATGCTTTGACCATGCTGCCTTATCCATCGGGCGACTTGCACATCGGCCATTGGTTCGCCATGACGCCGTCGGATGCGCGCGCTCGTTGGATGCGCATGCGCGGTTATAACGTCTTGTTCCCGATGGGCTTCGATGCATTCGGTTTGCCCGCTGAACAGGCCGCTATATCGCGAAATATCCATCCCTGGAAATGGACTTACGCCAATATCGAGCGGATGCGCGAGCAGCTGCGCAGCATGGGCGCTATGTTTGATTGGGAGCGGGAAGCGATCTCTTGCACACCCGAGTACTACAAGTGGTCAGAGTGGTTTTTCAAGAAATTCTATGAGCAGGGCATCGCCTATCGCGGGTCGGCGCTGGTCAACTGGTCGGAGACCTTGCAGACCGTCCTGGCGAACGAGCAGGTCATTGACGGCAAGGACGAGCGCACCGGTCAACCGGTGGTGCACAAGATGATGGAACAGTGGTTCTTCGCCATCACCAAATATGCCGATGAGCTGCTGGATTTCGAGGGCATGGATTGGCCCGAATCCATCAAGATCATGCAGACCAATTGGATCGGCCGCAGCGAAGGCGCGCGCGCCACTTTCTACACGGGGGTCGGCGGTCATCCCATCGAGATTTACACCACCCGTCCCGATACGCTGTGGGGCGCCACCTTCATGGTGCTGGCGCCGGAGCATGATCTGGTGGAGGTGATCACCACTGATGAACAGCGCGCTGCGGTCGAAGCCTACGTGGAGCAGACGGCGCTGGAAACCGAAGTTGAGCGCATGGTGGAAGATCGGGTGAAGACCGGCGTCTTCACCGGCGCTTACGCGATCAATCCGGTTAATGGAGAGGAGATCCCGATCTGGATCGCGGATTATGTCATGATCACCTACGGCACCGGCGCGATCATGGCAGTGCCGGCGCACGATCAGCGCGACTTCGAATTTGCCCATGCCCACGATCTGTCGATCAGGGTGGTCATCCAACCGGAGGATATGAAAGAGGCGCTGACGACGGACGCGATGACCGAGGCATACGACGGACCGGGCGTCATGGCAAATTCTGACGCGATGGATGGCAGCGTCAGCACTTACGCCAAGGGAAGGAAGAACCCGGCGATCAATCGCGTCATCGACTGGTTGGAAGAAACAGGCAAGGGCGAAGAAGCGGTCAACTACCGCCTGCGCGACTGGCTGATCAGCCGGCAGCGCTATTGGGGCAGTCCGATCCCGATGATGTTCGACGACGGTAAAGTCGTCCCGGTCGCTGACGAGGATTTGCCGGTCGAGCTGCCGGAAGATGTCGATTTCGTGCCGACCGGCCGCAGTCCGCTGACCTATCACGAGCCTTTTTATAAGGTGGACGAGACGATCCGCCGTGAGACCGACACGCTGGATACCTTCATGTGCTCCTCCTGGTATCAATTGCGCTACCTGTCGCCGGACTGTGACGCCGCGCCCTTTGATGCCGAGGAAGCGGCTTATTGGCTGCCGGTCGATGTCTACACCGGCGGCGCTGAACACGCGGTTATGCACCTGCTCTATACGCGCTTTTTCACCAAAGTACTGCGCGACATCGGCGTTTACGATGATGCTGCCGCGGCCATGCGCCGCCACGGGCGCGATCCGCAAGGCGCCCTGGATGAGCCGATGATCGTGCTGCGCAATCAGGGACAGGTGCTGGGCGGCGAGCAGCCGGGCGACTTCGTCTTGTGCAGCGGCCGCATGCTCGGCGAAAAGCTGCTGGCGCAGCGCGTCGAAGTCGCCGAGTGGAATCAAGTGCCGGCGGGCTTTGATGGCGTCTTCGGCGAAATCGCACATCGAACGGAAGATGTGCTGCACGTGGACATGGCGGGGATCACACAATTTGTCCAGGTCCAGCCAGATGCCGAAATTAGCATCCCTGACATCCCGGGCGCCAACAACGTGAATCAGCTGCGCCATCATCTGGATATTCAGCGCATGTCCAAGAGCAAGGGCAACGTCGTCAGTCCTGACAAGCTGGTGGCGGTATATGGAGCCGATGTCGTGCGCTGTTACCTGATGTTCAACTTCGATTGGCAGAAGGGCGGTCCCTGGAACGAGAACAATATCAAGGGTCCGCAAGGCTGGCTGCACGATGTGTGGGAAATCGCCATGGCGGGCGCGTCCGCGCTGAAAGGCGATCCGGCCGCCGAGCGCGATATCGAACGCAAACTGCACCAGACCATCGCCGTGATCGACCGAGGCCTGGAGGAATTCAGTTTCAACACCGCCATCGCCGAACAGATGAAGTTCAAGAATGCGCTGAAGGCAGCGCTGCGCAGCAGCTCGATCGGCGCGGACGCATGGCGCGACACGATGCATGCGATGATCCGCCTGCTGGCGCCATTCGCGCCGCATGTCGCCGAGGAGATTTGGGTGCGGCTGGGCTGGGAGTACAGCGTGCATACACAGTCCTGGCCCCAATATGATGCGGAGAAGGCGCGCGAAGACATGGTGGATCTGGTGGTGATGATCAACGGCAGGCCGCGTGAAACCATCGCCGTGGCGGTCGATATCGAGCGCGAACGGGCGCAGGAGATGGCGCTGGCGAGCGGCGCGGCAATACGCAGCCTGGGTGGGAAGCCGCCCAAGCGCACGATCTTCATTCCGGGCAGAAACGGTACCGATCCGAAGGTGAATATCGTGGTTTGACCTCACGACTCTTGCAAACAACGAGACGATGTCGGGGCGGCTCGTTGAGTCGCCCTCTTTAGCACGGCTCAAGGATACTAGCCGATGGTTCGTGCCCGAATGTTGATTTGCAATCCCGTTGCCTTTGCGTTATTCTAGGCGTATCGACCGACACGAATCACTTGACAGGAGAGTGCCCCATGCAAGAAGGTGGAATGGAGATCGTCGTCAAGTATTGCGCCACTTGAGGACACCAACCTATTGCCGTCAGTTTGACGGACGAAATCTTGAACGAGCGTGAAATAGAATACTTTGTCAGCAGTTGGGAGTTGGTCCCCGGCACCGGCGGTGTCTTTGATGTCTCGGTCAATGGTGAGTTGATCTTCTCGAAGCAGTCTGTCGGCCGTCATGCCGAACCCGGCGAAGTCCGGGCTGGCATCATGAAGGTGCTTGAGACCGTTCGCCCGCCCGATTTTGAATTGGCGGCGAAATAGTCAGTTCTCCTTGGGAACCAATCAACTCGTAAACTTGACTGCAAGTAAACCGTTCCGTTAAGATAGATCTAACGGTACGGTTTTCTGGTTCGCCGTAGCCGATCGGAATTGGTGCTTGTGGCGAACAACCTATAAGGCTTGTCCGGTACTAGCAGATCAGAGTTGCCATTGCTCCTCTCGGACGTCCGCTAGTGTGATTGAGCATGACACCGATGTTGTACGCAGCCATTTTGGCTGCAATGCGTGTAAGCATGCCGAGTTCACTGTGGGCATTGATGCGATGTAACCCAAAGTTTTGAACAAGCCTGGCGAAGACCGTCTCGATGATTTGCCGATGTTTGCGCAGCCAGCGCATGGTCTTGCCAGGCTTGTCCCCTTTGATGTTGCTAGCTCGTGGGGCAAAGACCTCGGCACCATATTCTAGACGCCAATGATTGATCCGTCTTTCGCCACTGAATCCGCCATCAGCAAGGAAGGGCAAGCTGCGGTCGCGCCCGGCCGTTAGCGCTGGGCTGAAGGATTCGAGACTTGGGATGAAGCGTTGTTTGTATGTTCTATGTTTGGGCAGTGGCGGTTCTATCAGTTGCTTTTCACCCTTTCGGCTACTTAAGAACGCTTCCATCACCCAGCGATCATCTATGTTTGCCAGACCGGTCATCCAGCCGGTGACAAGACCTTTATCGCTGGCGCACAACAGCAGTTGCTCGCCATAGAACCAGCCGCCATGATTGCCGCCGCGTCCCTTTTTGCCGCTCAGCCAATGGCGATCATGGCTGATGGCTTGCCCCAGACTACAGTGCGGCAAAGGCGTACAATCCACCACCTCGTAGACTGCATCGCTGCTGAGAATCTGCCCCAGCTCTTGCTGCAAGCAGACAAAAGCAGCCCACAGATTCCGCACCCGCTGATTAAACTGACTGCGCTTGAGCATCCTCGGAAACCATGATCGACCATAGCCTAGCATATAACGCACTATGCCACGCTCGGACTGCCAGGGCACACCATCTCGCCATTGCGCAGCAATCGCAACGGTCAACACTTCGCTGTCACTCATTTGCAAGGAAGGACCCGCGTGACGCTTCATCCGAACCCGCATTTCCCTTTTGTACCAATCGTCAATCACCACGTATAATGTCGTTAAGAAGGTGTCTAAATCCATGAGTAAGCTCCTTATGTGAGAGTTTGGCACTTACTCTAAATTAGCACCTTCTTTCAATCCGCATTGAAATATTGTCACTCAGTACCGGACAAGCCTTATAGGGAGGAAAGAAACAAATGAAACGCCTTGTATTGATAGCGATTTTGTTGGTCTCCGTACTCGTCGTCGGTACGGGTCTCACCGCTGCTCAGGATGGGCATATAGTCGAGCGCATCCGCGACCGTGGTGAACTGATTTGCGGCGTGAACTCGGTACTTCCGGGTTTCGGCACTCAGAATGACGCCGGCGAATTCGAAGGCTTTGACGTGGATATCTGCCGCGCCGTAGCCGCCGCCATTCTCGGTGACGCGAACGCGATTGCATTCCGTCCCTTGACCGCCGCCGAGCGTCCGACTGCGCTGGCCGGTGGTGAAATTGATATGCTCAGCCGCAACACTACCTGGACGCTCAGCCGCGACACGGAATGGGGCGCCACCTTTGGTCCGACCACCTTCTACGATGGCCAGGGCATCATGGTCAAGGTTGAGTTCGGTGTGACCAATCTGGCCGAGCTTGGCGAAGAGAGTATCACCATGTGCGCCACAGCCGGTACGACCACGGAGCTGAATATCACCGACACGGCCGACAAGCTGGACGCAGACTGGGAACTGAGCACCTTCCAAGACTTCGATGCGATTATGGATGCCTATGAAGCTGGCGCCTGCGATGCCTTTACCAGCGATGTCAGCAGCCTGGTTTCGCGTAAAGCCACTTCGGCTGATCCGGCAGCTCACCTGATACTGCCAGAAGTGATCAGCAAGGAGCCGCTCGGCCCGGTCAGTCCGCAGAGCGACGCGACCTTCGCTGATATCATTCGTTGGACCGTCTGGGGTCTGGTCAGTGCCGAAGAATTCGGCATCAACAGCATGAACATCGGCGACTTTATGGACAGCGAAGATGCTGGCGTCGCCCGCCTGCTTGGTTTGGGCGACAACGTGGCCGGTGAGTATCTCGGCATCAACGATGAGTTCATGGTTGATGTGATCACTCAGTTGGGCAACTACGGCGAAATCTTTGATCGCTGGCTTGGTCCGGATACGATCTTCGGTCTAAGCCGTGGCGTCAACGCGCTGTGGACGGACGGCGGTTTGCTCTACGCGGCGCCCTTCCGTTAAACCGCTGTCAGGATAGCAGTCTGTAAGTTTCAAAGCGGCGTGTGTCAGCATAAAGTTGACACACCCCGTTTTCTTTTTGTTAGCGAAATCAATATCGGTAATAGTAGCTGCAATTTTTTCTAAGTCCGATAGACGACCGGCGTCGGCTTATTGCCTCAAGAAAAATTTGTCAGACGCCGTCCTTTTGCATAAAATTGACACAATCAGGACGATTCCATACCTGAGTTGACAGAATATCACTGGAGCGACCGATGCGGATGCAGGCCGAACAAGGTCAGCATGACAACGTGTTGCCGACATTGTTCCGCGATGGTCGCATCCTGCAAGGGATCGCCCAGCTAATTTTCGTCATGATCGTCGTCGTGGTCATGAACGATCTGGGCACACGAATCAATACCGCGCTGGATTCCACCAATCAGTCCCCCAATTTTGAATTCCTGCAAAACCGCGCGGGCTTCGACATCGCGGATTCGGGCGATTACCACTCAAGCGACCGGTATATTGACGCTTTTCGCGTCGGTTTCATTAATACGCTGCGTGTTGTTCTACTTGGCTTGCTCGCCACCACGGTGATTGGCATCCTGGTCGGCATATCCTTGCTCAGTCGCAACTTCCTTGTGCGAACGCTTTCCCGATCCTACGTAGAGGTTTTGCGCAATACACCGATTCTGCTGCAGATTTTCGCCTGGTTCTTCATCGTCATTTTCGCATTGCCACAGCAGCAGGAGTCCTTCGCCTTCCCGCAAGAAGGCATACGCAGTCTTCCGCTCCTGCAGTACGCCTTGTCGCTGATCGTCATTTTGTTCATCTGGCAATACGGCGGGTCCCTGCGCCGCCCGGCTTGGCGGACGGGAGTGCGACAGGTGGGCATCGCCATCGTCGTATTGGTTAATCTGCTCGGCGTCGTGGTGGTGGGGTCGGGCTCGCCCATTGAATTCCGCCCGGGCATCTACATCAGCATCAAAGGCGTCGCCATCTTTGAACTCATTCCGAGTTCGCTCTTCGGCGTCTGGATAGTCTTCGTCGTGATCGGGGTCGTGGTCGCGATGATGATGTGGCGCTATTTCGGTTACATTACAGAATCGACTGGTCAGCCCATACCACGGACGCGCTACGCGGTTGCCGCGGTCATCGGTTTCATACTGTTGGGCTGGCTGATTATGGGCATGCGCCCGACGCCGTCAGTGATCCCGGTTTTTGACGAGGACCGAGATGAATTCGTCGAGATGGACTACGATGAAGCGTTTGAATCGGGCAAGCTGACCATCGAGCAGGAGCTGGAATTTACGCGTCAGCCGCTATTATACCGGCCGCCGACGCTCGACCGCCGGGGTCGCAATATCGACACAGGCATTGAGATTGCGCCTTCTTATCTGGCCGTGTTCCTCGGCTTGGTGATTTACACCTCCGCCTTCATCGCGGAGATCGTCCGCGCCGGCATTCAGGCCGTGCCAAAAGGGCAGCTGGAAGCATCGCGCGCGCTTGGATTATCGCAAGGCGATATGCTGCGCTTGATCATCTTGCCGCAAGCGCTGCGCGTAATCATTCCGCCCCTGGGCAATCAGTTTCTAAATCTGTCGAAAAACTCAAGCCTGGCGATCGCGGTATCGTACACCGACATCTATCAGGTGACCAATACGATCATCAATCAGTCCGGCCAATCTGTCACGGGCATATTGATGGTCTTGCTCGCCTATCTCGTTATCAGCTTATGCATTTCGCTGGTGATGAATCTGGTCAATCAACGCTTCCAATTGGTATCGAGGTAGCGGACTGATGTCTAAATGGGTACCGGCCGACGCCAGTAGGTCTATCATCAACTTCCAGGATGAGCCGGAAAAACCGCCGCCAAAGCTTGAGGTGGGCCTGGCCGGCTGGATGCGACAGAATCTCTTCGGCTCGCCCGCTGATATCGTCGTCACGATTGTGGCGTCCCTGCTGATTCTGGTACTGGTGGTCAGCTTTATTGACTGGTCGACTCGGACCGCTAACTGGTTCACCATCATCAACAATCAGCGTCTCTTCATGATGGAATCGTTCGAGCCGGCTTTCGAGTGGCGCCTCGCGCTGACGGTCTTGCTTTCCGCGCTCCTGACCGGAGTGAGCCTGGCGGCTTGGGCACGACGTTCCGCGCGACCGCTTGCCATTGTCTCTTTGGCTGCGGTCACAGTCCTTGGCGTCTTGCCACCAATCATTGAAGCGACCGTCCAGCAGCCGAGTTCATATTTCACCGCGGGTAATGTCGATATCATCGACCGCGCCACCGCATTAAGGCCGCAAAAGCACCTGGGTTTTATCGCGCAGGCGGGCGAAACAGTATCCCTTAGTCTTGCGCTCGACGAGGTCCGCGATATTGAAACGCTCAGCCAGATGGCTGGCTTTTCCGACCGTGCAGCGAATGCGCTGGCGAATGCCGCGCGCAACCGACTGGAAAGGCGGCACAACACCGGCGAGACCTTCGACGCGATGCTCAGTGGCGAAATGACCGAAGATCAAGAAGAACGCACCCGGCTCAGTATCCGCACCTTCACGCGAACGAACGATATGCTGGCCTCCACCCTCGAATATGTCAATCAGAGCGATGTTCGCCTGTCCAGCGCTGACGCGACGGTAGGGGAGATGCGGGTGTGGGTCGGCCTGCTGGAACGGGCGGCCAAGGGTTTGGAGCCGCGCGAGGCTGCGATTCTGGCGGCGGTGGAAGCGGTCGAAGACACCGATGTCAACCTCTCCGTTACCGATGCCATTCCGGCGGCGTCAGCGGAGGCGCTGTCTAACCTTACGGAAGTCGTGCTGGCTAGCGACCAGCTGGAAGACCTGGGCAAGCTGATTGTCGTGCAGTTGTCTGAGGATCTGATCGGTGAGCCGGATCAGAGCGATGATGATGAGGAATTGATCGATCCATCACCGCGGGAAGCGGCATTCCTGCGAGATCTGTTCGTGCGCCTGCTGACACCACAGTCGGTGCTGGATCTTTACACGCTTGGTCAGACACCGATGGCCGTTGCGATTCAGGATGCGCGGACGCTGGAGGTGCTGGCGGAAGGCGTCTTGAGCGGAGCGGGCGATGTCGTCGCCTACGACATTCCGCATGATGGCTGGTATATCTTGTCCAAGGACGCCGCCGAAGGCGAAGAGGGCACGGCGATCCTCTCGGTGAAGGGCATCCATCCCGTCGTCGAGCGCACGCTCAGCGCGACAGCGTCTCGTTTTGTGCGCTTGACGGACAACGAGTTGGTCGTCACCGAGAGCCGGCCTCAGGTTGATGGCAAGAACATCGCCTTTGCCGTATTGATAGACAATCAGTTTCGCGGTTTGCGCGACCTGGACACCTACCTCGTCCACTTCATTCCGCCCTTCTTTGAGCAGGTTGAAGCGCTGCTGCTGCCCTTCGTGATGACGATTACCTTGGGCTATTTGCTGGGACGCGGCGCCGCCCACATGCTTGGCGAGAACTCCATTTACAACAGTCGCGAAAGCCGCTTGGTGGTGCTGGCTTGGTCGATGTCCCCCCTGCTTGTCTTGCTGGCATATTTCGCCCTGCTCGATGGCGAAGGCGTCATTACGGGACCGCTTGCGCTGGTCTTGAAGATCGTGGCGGCATTCGGCGCCGTCCTTTTGGTGCGCCGCGTCGAGAGCTGGCTGAACCGCAGCAATAGCGGGGAAGAGGCAGAGGGCTCGCTGAATCGGCTGCTCGTCTATGGCTGGGGGATTTATCCCTTCATCATGTACGTGATGGCTTCGGGTGTTGGCGGCTTATCGGGCGCGGCGGTCGGCAGCATCGCAGGCGGGCTGATTTGGCTGCTGCTGATGTATCTGATCGGGCTGAATTATCGCGGGACATTGGGGTATGCGCTGCTGCTGGGGGGCTTTTTTCTGCAGATCGCACAAGCATTCGTCATCAATCTGGTGTGGGACGGTTGGAATAGCGATCCGAGTAGTTCAGTACTGTTCTGGCTGCTACTCGCCATCATCGGCATAGCCGCGGGCACGCGTGGCGCGGCGCTCAAAAACATAACGATTGGCGCTAAACGAATCGGCTACCTGATATGCTCTCTGGCCGTTCTCTTCGTCTTCGTCAACACCAACCTGGTGGCGCAAGAAGTAGATGGGTCGGCGGCTATGATGGCGGGCATCGCCTTCGTTCTCTGGCTAGGCTGGATGTTTTTTTCCGGCGCGGTTCAATGGAATTCCAATCGCATTATCATCGGTTTGCTGCTGCTGACCTTTTTGTGGATGCAAACCTGGACCCTGGTCGATCGCTGGTCGATCGCTTATTTCACGCTGTGGTTGACGGCCGGCGCGTTGGCGTTCAGGCGAGGCGAAAATGCTCAGGGCGATCAACGCAAGGCGCTGGATGCCTCGAACAGTGGGCTTATCCAGCGCTATCAGCGGGAAGGCATGTACGCGGCGGCAGTCGCCTGGCTCGCGGCCTTGTGGTTGATACCAAGTGTCGTGATCGGACTCGATGCACAAGGTGTGTTGCAGACTTCGCCAAATGAATTGCTGCCCTTATCGGACAAGCGCCTTTGGGGTGGTTTGATGCTGACGATGCAATTGACCGTGCTCGGCATCGTCGCGTCTTTCCCGATTGGACTGGCGCTGGCATTGGGACGGCGCAGCAAACTGCCTGTGGTCAAATACGTTTGCATTCTCTATATTGAAGTCGTACGTGGCGTACCGTTAATCACGGTACTATTCCTGGCGACGCTGCTGGTGCCCTTGGTTGATCCGACGCTGGCGACAATCGAAAACGCCGTGCGCGCCTGGGTTGGCATCACGATGTTTAGCGCTGCGTATTTGGCGGAGAACGTGCGTGGCGGCCTGCAGTCAATCGATCTTGGGCAAACCGAGGCGGCGCAAGCGATCGGCCTCTCCGGTTGGCAGACGACGCTGAATATCCTCCTGCCACAGGCTCTGCGGGCAGTGATTCCGGCGCTGGTTGGGCAGTTCATCACGCTATTCAAGGATACATCGCTGGTGTTCATCGTCGGCCTGGCGGAGATCACCGGCATCGCGGTCCGCGTCGTCGCCCAGCCGGAGTTTCTGCAGAGGCGGCAGGAAACATTCTTGTACGTTGCGATCATATATTTTGTTTTCAGTTACATCATGTCTTATATCAGCCGCCGCGTAGAAGAGACCGGCTCGGGAGCGGTGCGGGCACAGCAGCTATAATGGTTCAGGTGGCAATCTCCAGAACGCGCGGGGCTGGCCAGCACTAACGAAATCGCGGAGGGTCCTATGGAAGACAGCACCAAGCAAGTCATGGCGAGCGACGAGCCGATTATCATCTGTCGCGATATGAACAAATGGTTCGGCGATTTCCATGTGATGCGTAATGTCTCACTTGAGGTAATGCCGCAAGAAGTGCTGGTGATCATTGGACCGTCGGGCTCCGGTAAATCGACCTTCATCCGCTGCATCAACCGGCTGGAAGAGCATCAAGACGGCACGATCATTGTGGACGGCATCGAGCTGAGCCACGATGTGCAAAATATCGCCGAGGTCCGCCGCGAGACCGGTATGGTCTTCCAGCAGTTCAATCTCTTCCCGCATCTGACCGTCATGGACAATATCACCCTGGCGCCGATGAAGGTGCGACACTGGGCGCGCGACAAAGCCGAACAGCGGGCGATGGAGCTGTTGGAACGCGTGGGCATCCCGGAGCAGGCATTTAAGTATCCCGGGCAGCTTTCGGGTGGGCAGCAGCAGCGCGTCGCCATTGCGCGGGCGCTGGCGATGGAGCCCAAAATCATGCTCTTTGATGAACCCACCTCGGCGCTGGATCCGGAGATGATCAAGGAAGTGCTGGATGTCATGAAAGAGTTGGCGCGCACCGGTATGACGATGCTGGTCGTGACCCATGAGATGGGTTTCGCGCGGGAAGTCGCCGATCGTGTCATCTTCATGGATATGGGCCGTATCGTCGAGCAGGGTCCGCCGGAGAATTTCTTCAGTCCCGAGATTGAACATCATCCACGAACGCAAGAATTCCTGGATCAGATTCTGTAACGGCGGTCTCCAGGACAAACGCTCACAACAAGACAACGGGCGATCCAAAAGGGTCGCCCGTAAATTGTGACTCGCTTGTGGCGGTTGATTGCCCTGTTAGCCTTCGAGCTTATCCAATTCCGCCTGCAGCAGGTCTCGCAGCAGATCGGGACTGGCATTTTTTGTCGGCGTTCCCGCGATGACGAATGTCGGTGTACTCCGTATGCCGAGCGCCGCGCCGCGTTCATGATCGAAACGCACCGTGCTGACGTGCGTACCCGCCTGGAAGCAACTGCGGAGAGCATCCGCATCCAAGCCAACTTCGCCACCCAGTTGAATCAGCTCTTCTGCGCTAGACCGACCTTGTTCAGCCAAGGTAAAGATCGCATCGTGCATTGTCCAGAATTGCTCGTTGCCCTGGTCCAGCGCGCATTGGGCGATTTCGGCTGCCCGCTGGCTGAATTCAGGCACGATGATTGGAATGTCGCGATAAACGAAATTCACCCGCCCGCCGAATTCCTCGAGGATCTCTTCAATGATGCCCTCCTCGTGCCAGTATTTGCAGGCGTGACAGCCGTAGGCGCCGTACTCGATTAGTGTGACAGGCGCGTCAGGATCGCCGAGGATCGGGTCTAGCTCGATGCGTTCAGTCATTTCCGCTGACGGCGCCTGGTAACCATAGAGCTGCGTATCCGGGTAGAACGCCGCCCAAGCGAACCAAAAGTGAGGGAAGGCGTTGATCGACCGCAACTGCGCGCCGGCCAGTTCGCCGTCCACGGCGCTGCCGAAGATATTCCAGCGGCTGCCGGTTTCTTGGTCGACGATGGCGCCGTCCTGGTTCTGGAACGACAAAGTCCGGCCATCGAGTTCACGGTCGAAAAGCGCGGCCATGCCGACATCGCGCGATAGGTCGATGCTGGCCGCATCCAGCGCGCTAAAGGCGCCCGGCTGCCAGATCGCAACCACATCGACATTCGCGATCGTATCGTTGACGACCATTTGGTCGGCCAGTGTCCCAAATGCGTATGCCACGCTGACATCATTCACCGTCGCGCCCAGCACGCGCTCGGTGGCGAACAGACGCGCGTCCGGCGTTCCAAGAAAGAGGAAGGGACTGGGGCTGCTGTCGTAGCTGACGTAGGGATTGCTCCCGTAGAAGCGCCCGCCCGTGGACAGCACTTCGCCCCCGGCGTACTGATCTTTGAATGCGGCATATCCGACTAGCTGAGACGGTACGATATCGAGCAAGGCGCCGGTATGCGCGCCGACGATGCCTTCGCCGGTCAATTGCTGCCACAGGGTTTGCGTTAGGTCGTCCCACATAATGAGATCGCTATGGCGCAGCAAGCCGCTGACGCCGAAGCGCAAGGTCGAGTCGTTGACCCGCCGATCAAAGACGATCGCGCTGTTGCACAGCGGGCAGAACGTGACGGCAATCGGCGTTCCGCCGATGGTATCATTGGCGATTTCGTGTCGGGTCAGGATCGCCAGCGGATAAGCGCGCGCGATTCCATCAACCTCTACGGCAATCACTGGCGACGCGTCCTGCAGCCAAAGATCGGCGGTCGCGATGTCATCGAATTGTGGCTGGTCAATCGGCGGAATGCCGTCACGGCCGACGCCGCCCGATAATATTTCGAAGAAGACGCCTTGTTTGCTCTGGCAGACATCCATCAGATCCCAGACCGTCCGCCAGTTTGCCAGCAGCTGCGCATCGTCAAACGGCTCGGGCGGATTCTCACAACTGAGCTGCGCCTGAGCGGTCGCGGGCAGCAGCATGCTGACGAGCAGGAATAGCATTGGGATTAGAGCTTTGGCTTGTCGGTACATGGTAGCTCCTTGCATATTAACTGGTGGAAGATTTCTCAAGTGGCTGTGCCGTCGTTGCTCAAGATTTGCGGCACTATACGATAAGATCGAACTTGCTAGGCAATGAAGCTTGCACACGGTTCGGTACTAGAGTTGTTGCTCATCCCGCGAGATGTGCTTGAGTAGTGTATCTGGATGGAAGGCTGCCCAAGCGAACCAGAAATGCGCAGCAGCGTCATACTGGCGGAGCTTCGCGCCTTTCAACGGACCGTCGATCGCCTCCCCGAATATATTCCAGCGGCTATTGGTTTCATTGTCCATGAAGCTATCGTCGGCGTAGCAAAAAGTCAGCGTCCGACCGTTGTCGAGCTGCCGCGAATACATCAGCGCCATGCCAACATCACGAGACGAATCGATATCTGATTTGTCCAACGCACTGGCGGCGCCCGCTTGCCACAACCCGACGATTTCTTCACCATTCACGCTGTCGTTGATTACATGGGATTGGCGCAGCGTGACAAACGGGTACGCGACCGCTTGTCCGGCGACTTCGCCTGCCAGCACGCGTTCGCTCGGATGAAGCCGCTTATCGAGGGATCCACGGAACAGAAAGGGTGAGTCGCTGCGATCATATCCCTGATACGGATTTCGCCCGTAAGCACCCGATGGTCCGCGCAACACTTGTCCCTCCGGATAGCGATCCCGAAAGATGCCAAAACTGATCAGCTGCGAAGTCACAAATTCGAGATAATAGCCGCTGTAGGCGCCCACAATGCCTTCGCCGGTCAATTGCTGCCACCAGGACTCGGTGGCATTATCCCACATGATCAGGTCGCTGTAACGAAGATTGCCCGATACGCCAAATCGCAGCGTTTCACCTTCAACTCGCCGGTCAAAAACTACGGCGCTGTTGCACAGCGGGCAGAACGTCACTGCGACCGGTATGCCACCGACGACATCGTTCACGATCTCGTGGCGGATCAAGACTTCCAGCGGATAGGCGCGGGCGTCATCGTCAATATTAACGGCGATCACCGGTGACTGTTCGGATAGATCCGTGACAGATTGGACCGGCTTGAATCGAGGATTATCAATCGGTGGGATGCCGTCCCGCGGCACGCCACCCGATATAACTTCGTCCATACTGATCGTGGCGCGGTCGAAGTCGGTCTTCCAACCATTTGTCGAACCACCAATTAACTCGCGCCCAAACAGCACTAGGGCCGCCGCTATCAGAGCCAACACGACAAGTATTTTGAGCGTATGTTTTGAAAAAGCCATCGATCGCGCATCCTCTGTCGGCGATTTGAGTCCGGCGCTTTGCCCGCTGGCAGTGGCGTCGTCCGGTGGTACCTCACTCTAGTCCATAAACTTCGGTCTCGGGATGGAACGCTGCCCAGGCAAACCAGAAATGCGGGAAGGCATTGATCCATTCAAGCTGACTGCCTTCGAGTTCACCGGCAATGGCGGTGCCGTAGGCGTTCCAGGTGGAACCGGTCTCTTCATCGCTGAAGCCGCCATCGTCGTTCGCCACGAAATGAAGGACTTTGCCGTCAAGCGTGGCTTGATACATCCCGGCCGTGCCGATGTCACGCGCCGTGTCTATGTCGCGGTCGCCCAAGGCAGTGGCAACCCCGCCCTGGAAGAAGATCACAATTGGCGTCTCGCCAACGGCATCATTGATGACTCGAGCGTCACGGAGAGTGGTGAAAAGATAGGCTTTGGCAATGCCGTCAATCATGGCGGCCAGCACATGATCAACCGGCGAAGCCAGGCGGGTATCGATTTCTCCGCGGAAGAGGAAGGGCTGCCCCGGTCGGTTGTCATAATTGCGATACGGATTGATGCCGTACTGGCGGCTATAGCCGGTATCGCGGGACATGATCTGGCCATCCGGATAGCGCTGCGCAAAACTGCCGAAGCTGATCACCTGTGACGGCACGATGTCGAGTACGGCGCCCGCATATTCGCCGACCAACCCTTCACCTGTCAGTTGCTGCCACCAGGACTCGCTCTGACGGTCAAACATGATTAGATCGCTGTTGCGCAAAAGTCCGCTCACGCCGAAGTCAAGTACAGAGCCGTTCACCTGCCGATCGAAAGTGATGGCGCTGTTGCACAGCGGACAGAAGGTCACCGCCACCGGCGTGCCGGCGATTTCGTCATTGGCAATTTCGTGCCACATCAGTATTGCCAAGGGATAGGCACGGGCCTCACCTTCAAGCTCGAGCGCGATCACCGGCGAGCGCTCGCTCAGCCAAGCGCTTGCATCTTCGACGGACTCCAGGTTGGGGTCGGTCACCGAAGGGATGCCATTCTTCGTCGGATTGCCGACGATGATTTCGGTGAAGTCCACGACAGATTGGCAGAAGTCTGTAGACCAGTTTGATGTGTTTAGGTTAGGCGGGCGGCACGAGTCTTCGTCCTGCAGCAATGTGTGTCGCTCGCCAATCGCGATTAACCCCGTCGTCAATATTATGGCGATGATGATCATCGGGACGCGGTGTATCCGTGCCAGCTTGAGCATACTTCAGTTCCTGCCGTTTGCTAATTCCTCACTAAGCGTAGGACGGGCTTATTACGAGGAAGTTACATGTAAGGCAACCTTAATGATTGATTAGTTTGGTTTCAGGAACGCGTGTTTTTTATGAAACACGAATCGGAAGAGCAATCTCGTCGGCTCTGTACGGATGTAGGTTGTCCCCTTACATCAAAGGCACTAGAATTTCTCTGGACGCGCCCGTCCCGTATTGCAACTATTGCGTTTCACTCAGCTGCTGAGCGTCGGAAGAGTCTGCCATGCAAAATAAGATTCTGATGCTGTTGATCATATTCGGCATACTGCTTGCCTTGTTCGGAATTGGCATCGACTACTTGTTGCCTGGTACCAGTCCGGGTCTGAATCTGCCACAGTTGCTGATCATTGCCGCGGGTTTGGCTCTTTCGACTTCTGCTTGGCAGCTGCGGCGCGCGAAAGATCAGCTGTGGTTGCTCCGCGCCGCAAAGAAAGCGATGGTGCCGTCACTGGCAGTCACACTGGTAACGCTGGTTATACTGGAATTGGTTCTATCTGCTTTCGGTATGACGACTTATTACCCACCGGAACGGCTGTCCGCAGTTATTGACTCAGTCCCGTGGTGGACCTGCGATGAACTGGGTTGCCATTATGTGTATGAACCGGCGATCGATGCTTGCGAGAATGGTGTGATGACCGGGAGACAGTGTATCCTTAACCGACAGGGCTTTTCGGACGATCAGGACTTTGTATACGATGCAGATTTCGATAATCGTACCAGACTACTTGTCATGGGCGATTCGTTTACACAGGGCTTCACGGCGGACATAGGAAAATCATACGTGGAAACCGTTGAAGCGGCTCTGCCCGAAATTGTCTTGTGGAACACGGGAATTGTCGGATTTGGGACGCATAATGCAGTGGCCAACTTCAAAGCCTTCGCTCCTGAATTGCAGCCACAGTTGGCAATCCTCGGCTTTTTCACAAATGACATTGGCGAGAATCTGCTGCCGCTCGATGGCTGGATCAAGGTATTGGATTCGGAGAACAACCTCATCCATCTCCGGCGCTATGTGCATGATCGATGGGGAAACCCAAGCACCCTTGATCGGAGCATCATCTATGCCTATAGCATTAGAGGCCTGTTTCCGCCGATGAACGAATTTGAACGCATGCTCGGGACAACTCGCCTGGGAACACTCGTACTTAGAGTACTTGACAGTGTGGGCAGAGTCATTGTTTCCGCCCGTCAAGAGCGCGACGTGAAGCTGATCACGCAAGGATACCTGGAGGACCTGCGGGAGTCGGCAGCTTCCCAGCGCACGACCCTGCTGGTGCTAGTGATACCCACGCGAAAAGACTTTGCCCAGCCCACCAAGGATTATCTGTTGACACTTGAATTGATGCAGGAACTTAAGATTCCCTTCGTGGATTCCGTAAATTGGCTGGATGCCACTTCCGATTATGCGACCCCTCCCGATGTACATTGGAACAACGCCGGACATCAAAAGGTCGGCGCAAATTTAAGCGACTGTATTGAATCGTTCATCGCGAGTGGAAGTCTATCCCGCTGCAAGAATATTGTGTTTAGTTCATAGTAGTATCTGCCTTTCGATTTCTAGCGACAGTGGGCAATCGCAACGCAGCAGGATCTGACGCAGGTTGATATCTTGAGACAACGGGCATCGTCATCGCAAGACAGAAGAGGAATGGGTTGCATTGAACTATTTGATAGGGTTTCTGATAGTCATAGGTGTTCTAGTCGCTCTGTTTGGCGCCGCCGTTGACTACCTCTTGCCGGGCACCAGCCCTGGCTTGAATCTGCCGCAACTGCTGATCATTGCCGCCGGGGTGGCGCTTTCCTTTGGCGCCTGGCAACTACGGCGACCGGGAGTTCGGCGCAGATTCTCCGGCACTAAAGGCACGCTCCTCGCCAAGGCGCTATTGGTCGCCTTGATAACGATGCTCGTGCTTGAATTCGCGTTGTCGATCGGAGGCATTCCCACGTACTTCCCGAGTGTAATTCCGAGCCAGGATGTCACAGTCAGCGACTTTAGAATCTGCGACGAGCTGGGCTGTCGACATGGAACTGATGCGACCCGTCGCGGCTGTGCTGATGGCTCTATCGTCGGCAGACCCTGTATCGTAAACCGGCAGGGCTTTGCGGATAACGATGACTTTGTCGTCGGCGACGACTTCGAAAGCAGAATGCGTATGATGATGATGGGCGATTCTTACACGCAGGGTTATTCGGCAGACATCGGCAAATCGTATGTCGAATATGTTGAAGCCATTTTTCCGGAATTCATCGTTTGGAACACAGCCATATCTGGAAACGGAACGAATCGTGCCGCGACAGCATTTCAAGCATTTGCGCCAACTTTACGACCCCAGCTATCTGTTCTTGGCTTCGTCATGAATGACTTTCGTGACAACTTGGTGCCGCATGACGACTGGTTGGTTTTGGAGGACGCTAACGGCGTCGTGCATTTTGTGAGGCGATTCCGGTTTGATCGGTGGGGAAACCCAGTTAAATTGCCCGCTGATAAAGTGAATGCTTATTTAGCTAGAGGCTACAAACCTCCCATCAGTGAATTGGAGCGCGTCACTGGATTGACAAGGCTCGGGACTCTACTACTCCGGCTGCTGGACAACTTGGGTAACGTGTACACCGATGAGTCGTTGGAAAATCAGCGGCGATTAACGCGCCAATACTTGGCCCAGTTGCGTGATGCCACATCACAGCTGGACAGTACTCTGCTCGTACTGCTAGTCCCTCGATCCGGGGATATTGGAGATCCCGGCGAGGAGTACTTGAGTGCGATCCAGTTGATGCAAGAACTGGAAATACCCTATCTGAATCCCATTGACATGTTGGATCCCGTTGCGGATTATGCCGCGCCACCCGACGGCCATTGGAGCAATTCAGGCCACCAGAAAGTCGGCGCGCTCCTGGCCGATTGTGTCGCAACCTTCATCGAGAGCGGGGATCTGGGGGAATGCGACAACGTGGTAATGCCGGCGCAATAAGGATCCTATTGACCTATCCTGTTATTAGGCTTTCCCTTAGGATTGGATAGTGCCGGTCTGTACTGATATGACCCGTTGCAATTGGTCCGTACAATATGTCTTCCGCGAGCCCAGCACCTGATTGTCCTTTGTTCCGTAGCTAAGAGACAGCGAATCTAGGTGACTAATGATGAATCACTTGTCCAGTTTTCTAATAGCGCTAGGCGTTCTAATCGCTATTTTCGGCGCCGCCGTTGACTACATTTTGCCTGGCACGAGCCCGGGATTGAATCTTCCGCAATTGCTAGTCATTGCCGCCGGATTGGCGCTCTCTGTGAGTTCCTGGCGATTGCGCCATTCCAAGGTTCGGCGAAGGTTTTCCAGCTCAACAGGCAAAACAATCGGCATTGCATTGTCGATTACGTTGACAACTTTGCTCGTGATGGAAATCGTCTTGACCGTCTGGGGCATGCCCACGTATTTCCCGAGCGTGATACCGGATCCTGACGTTTCAGTCAGCGACCGGCGAATCTGCGACGAGCTGGGCTGTCGCTACAATTATGACCGCGTCATTGCCGCTTGTGCCGACGGTGTATTCATTGGCCGCCGCTGCGTAATAAATCGTCAGGGATTTTCGGACACGGACGACTTTGTCGTGCAAGATGACTTTGCGGGACGAATTCGGATCATGACCTTGGGCGATTCTTTCACGGTGGGCTTATCGGCCGAGGTTGGAAAATCTTATGTGGAAACCATTGAAGCCATGTTGCCCGAAGTCGTTCTGTGGAATATGGCAATAAACGGCAGTGGAACGAATCAAGCTGTTGCGACATTTCAAGGGTTTGCGCCGCAACTGATACCACAACTGTCGATTCTCGGTTTCTTCATGAATGACTTTCGTGACAATCTGTTGACGCATGACAACTGGATACAATTGGAGGACGCAAATGGCTCAACGCACCTTGTAAGGCGATACCATTCTGATCGGTGGGGCAACGCCGTTACGGTGCCGCCTGAAATAGCTTACGCCTATGCGTCCAAAGGCTACAATCCTCCGGTTAGCGAGCTGGAACGGGTCGTTGGATTGACACGCCTCGGCACCCTGGCGCTAAGGCTCTTGGACAAATTGAGCAACGTGAACATTGACGAGTCATTTGGACGTCAGCGGCGATTGACTCGCCAAGACCTGACACAGCTGCGTGATGCCGCGTCAGAGCTGGACAGTAAACTGTTAGTTTTGCTAGTCCCTCGACCGCTTGATATAAACAATCCCGGCGAGGAGTACTTGTCGGCAATTGAGTTGATGGAAGAAATGGAGATCCCCTATCTGAATCCGATAGACAGACTGGATCCCGTTGCAGACTATGCCCCACCCCCCGACGGCCATTGGAACAATGCCGGCCACCAGAAAGTCGGCGCTCTCCTGGCCGATTGTGTCGCATCCTTCATAGCGAGCGGGGATCTGGGGCAATGCGACAACGTGGTTATGCCGTAGAATCTCGGGTATCCCAAACGCTCGATAGTGAAATCGACCACGGAAATGTCGAAGAAACGTAGCACCTACATTTGCTCCAACTGCGGAAAACGTAGTCCAATGAGCTACAAGCTCTGTCCTCAATGCCGCCAATTCGATACGATGGTCGAACATGTCGAGCAGTTGAGCCAAGCGGCGCGGACGCGACGACGGCCGACCGGAGATACCGCCAGCGTGCCGCTTTCGCTTGCGGAAATTGACCTGAGCCAGGAAGAGCGGATTCCCGTGCCTGTCGAAGAATTCAGTCGCGTATTGGGCGGCGGAATGGTTCCGGGCAGTTTGGTCTTGCTCGGTGGCGAGCCCGGCATTGGCAAATCCACTCTGGTGCTGGATCTATCCGCGAAACTTGCCCGGGCCGGCTGCCGTGTGCTGTACATCAGTGGCGAAGAGAGCGCCCGACAGATCAAGATGCGCGCTGATCGGTTAGGACTGCAGGCGCCTGATCTATACGTGCAGGCGGAAACGGACCTGGGCAGTATCATTCAGCAAGTCAAAGCTTTAGACCCGCAACTGGTCGTGATTGACTCGATTCAAACAACCCGTTCGGTGGAACTCGACTCAACACCGGGCATGCCGGCACAAGTGAGAGAATGCGCGATCCAGCTTCAGGATTTGGCGAAGACAACTGGCGTCAGCATCGTGATGATCGGGCATGTGACGAAGGATGGCAATATCGCTGGCCCCCGTGTTCTGGAACATATTGTAGACGCCGTGCTCTATCTCGAAGGCGATCCCTTTCAGCAGTATCGTCTGTTGCGTGGCGTCAAGAACCGCTTCGGCGCGACAAATGAAGTCGGCGTTTTTGAGATGCGCGGCAGCGGCATGGTGCAGGTCAAGAACCCCTCTGCGGTCTTACTTGAAGAGCGCGTGATCAATGCGTCTGGCTCCGCCATCTCTATCACGATGGAAGGGACTCGTCCCCTACTGGTTGAACTGCAAGCATTGACCAGCCCGTCTACTTTTGCCAATCCACGCCGCACGCCCAACGGTGTTGACATGCACAGGTTATTGCTCGTCAGCGCGGTATTGAGCAAACGCATGGGGCTGAAGCTGCTGGAGCAGGATATCTTTGTCAATGTCATCGGCGGTTTGAAAATCTCGGAGCCCGCCTCCGATTTGGCGCTGGCGCTGGCGATTGCATCGAGCTTCTATGATCGACCGCTGCCGGCTGACTTGGCAATCGTCGGCGAGGTTGGCTTGAGTGGTGAGGTGCGTCGGGTGGGTCAGTTGACAGCGCGCCTTCATGAAGCGCAAAAAATCGGCTTCAAGCGTGCCCTGGTACCGAAGTTAAGGCGGCGATCGGAAGAATCGCCTGCAGGAATCGAATTGATCGAGGTACGCAACATCGCCGACGCCTTGCGCACGGTTCTGCCGTAGCTATTAGTCGCGGCGCGGCGACCACTAAGGATATTTGCGGTTGAGCAATCGCGCGTAGGGAATCGTCTCACGCACATGGTTCAGGCCGCAGACCCAAGCAACAGTGCGCTCGATGCCGATGCCGAAGCCCGCGTGCGGCACGGTGCCAAACTTGCGCAGGTCCAGATACCATTCGTAGGCTTCGCGCCCCAAGCCCATCTTGTCAATGTTTTCGGCTAGCAGATCGTGATCGTGAATGCGCTCACTGCCGCCGATAATCTCGCCATAACCTTCCGGCGCCAGCAGATCAACGCTGCGGCAGACTTCCGGCCGTCCCGTTACCGGCGTCATATAAAATGCTTTGATCGCAGTGGGATAATTGTAGACGAAGACCGGCTTGTCAAACATTTCCGCCAGCGCGGTCTCGTGTGGACTGCCAAAATCTTCACCCCACTCGATCGCGATTTCTTCCCGCTCCTGTGCATCATGGGTATTCGCGTGCAGGTCCTGCAAGCGCGCCACCGCGTCATCATAGCTGATGCGCGCGAAAGGCGCCTTGATCGCTTCCAGCTTATGGATGTCCCGTTCAATGATCGCCAATTCCGACTGATGCTTTTCCAGCACTTGCTCGACAACGTAGGCCACCATGAGTTCTTCGATTTCCATCAGCTCTTCCAATGTGCAGAAGGCGATCTCAGGTTCCAGCATCCAGAACTCGATCAGGTGTCGGCGCGTTTTGGACTTCTCGGCACGGAACGTCGGCCCAAAGCAGTAGACCTTGCCAAAGGCCATGATATTCGCTTCGTTGTAAAGTTGACCCGTTTGCGCCAGGAATGCCAAATCACCGAAATAGTCGACTTCAAATAGCGTGGTGGTCTCTTCACCGGCGGCCGGCGTGATAATCGGCGTATCGACCAGTAGGAATCCCTCCTTATCCAGCCAGTCACGCAGCGCCTTGATGATGGTCGCGCGAATTCGCAGGATCGCCCATTGTCGGCTGCTGCGCACCCACAGGTGACGATGATTCATCAAGAATTCGGTGCCGTGTTCCTTCGGCGTGATTGGATATTCCTGCGCCTGCTGTACGAGTTCAAGCCGCTGGATGCCGATCTCAAAACCGCCGGGCGAGCCAGGCGCGCGCGGATCGGCGCGGACCGTGCCGGTGATGATGATGGAAGATTCTTGTGTCAGTGCGCGGGCGATTTCAAATTCCCCGGGATCCATTTCGCGCTTGAAGGCGACACACTGTGCTTGACCGCTGCCATCACGCAGCAAAATGAATTGCAGCCGCCCCTTTCCGGTGCGATTGTAGACCCAGCCGCGGACAGTGACCTCCTGCCCGTCGAAACCCGCTATATCCTTGATCTGTATGACTTTCGCCACGGGCTATTCCTAGCGATCCTGTTCAAATAACTAGCGGCATTATATCACAGGCGTAGGTTAAGCAGCCGGTGCTTGGAGACGCCGGCGCGCCGGACTGGGTAATGGCGGACACTGCGTACGCCCTTGCTTGGCGGCGCGACAAGAGGCGAATGATGACTTGGCAAGCACTCGAGCGAAGTCAATTCAGCTAGGAAAAATCGGGTCAGTAGCGCCGTCTTGTTTAGACCTCGACCAGCGACCCGGCTGACGCGCGCAGCAGGCGATCCCAAACCGCCAAACCCAATCCCTGCTTGTCTGGCGCGCGCACGAGGATTAGTTCCACGCCGGCTTTGTCGAGGGTGCGCATAGCCGCGAACAGTCGCAAGGCGGCTTGTTCGGCATTTGACCCCAGTTTGATGATTGTCACATTGTCGTGCTTAAAGGCAGCGGCATCAGAATTGCTTGTCAAAACGCCGACATTCGTATGCCGGGCAATCTGTTCGCGCATGGCGGCGTATACAGCCGCGTCGTCGTCGCCTTGAAACAGCATGACGCGAGCCTTGGGCGAATAATGCTTGAGCATGCTGCCGGGCGCTGGTACTGGCTTCCCGTCATCGTCGACAAAACGTGGCTCAAAACGTACATCGGGCACGAGTTCGCGCAATGCCTCAAGTGAAACGCCTCCCGGTCGCAGCACTTGCGCGGGTCCGTCAACCAGGCTGAGTATTGTGGACTCCACGCCGATCGGTGTACTGCCGGCGTCCAGCAGAACGTCCAGGTCATCGGCGAGATCGTCCAGGACATGCTCGGCAGTGGTCGGACTCGGGCGAGAAAACCGGTTGGCGCTCGGGGCGGCAATTGGCACTTTTGCTTCGTTCAGGAGCGCCGTGGCTACGGCGTGATCCGGCATGCGCACGGCGACAGTATCCAATCCGGCGGTGAGATTCGCTGGCAATTCCGCGGACTTTTTCAGCACCAGGGTCAGCGCCCCGGGCCAAAACCGCCGGCCAAGCGCCCAGGCGACATCCGGAATCTCACGCGCGACCTCCTTGAGCTGGTCAAAGCTGGCGATATGTACGATGAGCGGGTCGTTTGCTGGACGTCCCTTGGCGCGGAAGATCTTCTCCACCGCCTCTTCCTCCCAGGCGTTGGCGCCGAGGCCGTAGACCGTTTCAGTCGGGAAGGCGACCAGCCCGCCAGCCCGTATTGTCATCGCGGCAAGCTCGATGGCTTGCGCCGCCGGGCGCTTGGCATTGACGCAGAAAATGTATAGCTTCTCAAGCGAATTCACAGCGCCACCGACCGGATTTGCCATTCAGATTTTGCAGTTCACTGAACCTTACCGATGTATTCTACCACGCACTTAAGTTACCGTGGCGCCGGTCGGCTGATGCGACGATTGCAGAAAACGTACACGTCCTTCATTTAACTCGCCTATAATTGCAGTAGGGGACAATACGGAGGGTGCCAAGAATGACGATCCTGGTGACCGGCGCCGCGGGTTATCTCGGAAATCAGACTGTCAAAAAACTGGTCGCGCTGGGACGTCCTGTAAGGGCGCTGGTACGGCATCGGTCAAAAGCGGCCAAACGCCTGGGCGAAGTCGCCGAGCAGATCGACATGGCGGAGGGCGATGTCACGCGGCCAGCGAGCCTGGCGCCGGCAATGCGGGACGTGAGCGCGGTGATTCATTTTGTCGCCATTGCGATGGAAAAGAGTGGCCAAAGCTACGAAGAGGTCAACTATCAGGGCACGATTAATGTGTTGAACGCGGCCGAAGCGGCTGGTGTCAAGCGCTTCATCAATATGAGCCAGAATGGGGCGAGCGCGGATCTGCCTTATCGCTTTCTCGCCAGTAAAGGTCGGGCGCAAGAATACGTCGCTTCGTCGAATATGCAGTGGACAGCGCTGCGGCCCTCGGCCATATTCGGCCCGCAAGACGAATTCTTCAATACCTTCGCCCGTTTGCTGAAAGTGACGCCTCTGGTCTTTCCATTGATCGGCGGCGGCAAGGCGGTGTTTCAGCCGGTGTCGGTCTTTGATGTGGTGGAGGCGGTGATCCGCTGCCTTGACGATGACAGTACGATCGGCGCGGAGCTGGCGCTGGGCGGACCCGAGGTCTTGACACTGGGCGAGATCGAAAGGCGGATCATTGAAGCGATGAATACCTGGCGGCTCATGGTGCCGGCGCCGGTCGCGCTACTGCGTCCTGTAGTGCAGGTGATGCAATGCTTGCTGCCCGGTTCGCCGGTAAGCACCAGCTTGCTGGATCTGCTGGCGGTGCCGAATACCGTACCTGACAATGCGCTGGTCAATCACTTCGGCATCACGCCGATTCCATTCGCCGGGGAACATATCGCCTATCTGAACGACAATACGCTGAGCGATACACTGGCGAAATTCTTGCGCAACGCCACGATCAACTGAGACACAGAAGATTATCAAAGATCTTCGTGTAGGCAGCGGCCGCTGCTTCGGGGGAGAAACCAGACTCAATGTGTTGCCTGCCGGCGACGCCCATACGCGCGCGCAGTTCCTTATCACGCAGCAGCCGCACCGTTTTCTCAGCGAGCGTAGCCGCATCGCCGGGTTCGACGAGGAAACCGGAAACGCCATCATCAATGGTCTCGGAAGGTCCACCGCGCCGCGTACTGACCACCGGCCTGCCGCAAGCCATCGCCTCCAAATTGGCTTTGCCGTAACTCTCAAACTCCGACGGGCATACGAATACATCAGCGGCAGCATACACACTTTCGACATCATGACGAAAGCCAATATAGTGAATACGTTCACGTAGTGAATCGCTGCACCTGGCGTAAGCCAAGACCTTGTCTCGGTAACGCTGGTCCGCCGCGACGCCGAAAACATCATCACCGGCGACGATGAAATGCGTTTCCGGCAACTCCTGCAGGACCCGTTCCGCCATCTTCTGAAATGTGTGATGTCCCTTCACAGGTTGAAAGCGAGCAACCATCGCGACCACCGGTGTATCATCAGCTATGCCGATCTCGCTGCGCAGGTCCGCGCCATCGAGCCGGGGATGAAACCGTTCGCAGTCTATGCCCGAATAGATAACCGGCAATTGGTCGGCGGGCATGAAGGGAGGCGCCCCCAGGAATCCATCGCGGATCGCTTTGGAGCGGGCGGCGGCCGGGACCGATCGGAAGAAGTTGCGCTGCCAGGGTTTCGGTCTAAACCACCAGCCGTGAACCGTCCACATTATCTGAGTGCCGGTTCGGCGAGCGGCGGGTTCGATCAGCGGCAGCGTGTGATAGTCACTGTGTACCAGGTCAATCTCTTCTCGAACCAAGAGAGTTTCCAGGCGACGAACTACCGGGAAGCGCGCCCAGACGGCCGGCGCGAAAATGGTAGATGCGCCACGATAACGGCTGACGTGCACTGGCCGCCCGCCCGCCCGCCAGCGCTCCGCCAACTGACCGTCGGTCGGCGCGAGCAGGTGACATTGGAAACGACCGGCGTCCAGCGCGTCGGCCAGCGTCAGCAGATCCGTCTCGCCCCCGCCCAAGCCCGTATACCACGATGCAAAGAGGATGCGTTTCATCCGGCTTACTCACAGAGAGGTGTGACGAGGTACTGCTCGCGTTCGGCACAGCTGAGCGTGCGCGGGTCCGCGGCGGTCGCAATCCGCGCCAGCGTTTCTTCCCCAGTCTCAAGCTGCCATAACCGATATGTACCGCCCGTATCCAGCGTCAGCACACGTCTGCTGTCGGCGCTTGTGCTGAAATCGACGATCGGGAAAGTGTGCGAGAAACGTTGATCGATCTCCTCCGATTCTACGTCCCATATTATCAAGTCGAGGGCGGCAGCGGCAACGAGCAGACCGCGTTGCGGCAAGTAGTGCAGCGTGTTCGCCAGCTGCCCATGCCCCGCCAGTTGGTACAGTGCTGCGCCGTTTTCTGTTTCGATGACCAAGATGCGGCCGTCTGGCCGAGCCAGCATGAGGTACTTGCCATCGTCAGTGAATTCGCCACGCGCCGCATCGACGAAGGTATGGCGTCTGAAAGAGTTGTCTTCGAGCTCGATCACCGTCAATCCAGCGAGCGCGCCCTCCAGTTGCACATAGAAGAATAGCGTCTCGCCGTCCGCGCTGAAGACGGCTTCCAGCTGGGAACCGGGTGCCTGCCCGACGGGATAAGCGCCGAGCGCCTCGCCGCTGGCGCCGTCCCACAGCGCCGCACGGTCTGTATGCAGAGTGAGGAATCGGTCACCTTCCGGGGCGAAGATGACCTTGTACGGTGAATCGAGACCGCCGGCGGAAAGCCGCTGAGGCCCGTCGCTATCGCTCTGCATAAGCCACATGCCGTCCTCGTCCGCCGCCAAAACCGTCTTGCCATCCGCGGCCGGGAAAATCTCTCGCAGGCTCTCCGACTCCACTTGCCAGCTTCTCATCAATTCGCCAGTCTCGGCATGGTAGATGTCAATGCTGTCGCCGCTGTTTACGGCGAGAGTTGAGCCGGCTCGCTTAGCCGGACCGCCCTCGACCTGCAATGTTGATTCACCGGTAGCTATATTACGCAGTGTGACCCCTTTTTCCTCTACCAGGAGCAAGGTGTGACCGTTCGGGCTTAGGCTGGCGCCGGACTTGGCGTCAGTGAGTATCGCCAGTGGTTCGACCGATGACGGACTTAGGCGCCACAAGTAAACTGTGCCGTCGGCTGTCCGCCCCGCAGCGGTGTTGCCGACGCCGCTGGCGTCCATCTCGGCAAGCGCCTCCGGCACAGTTCCGATTTCGTGGATCAAGCTTCCGTCTTCCAGCGACCACAGGAGCAGACCATTGTCGTCCGTGGCGGAAACGATCGTCCCGTCGTTAAGGAACGCCCCGGTCGCCAATCTGTCGACGATCTCATTTTCGAGGCTTTGCAGGACAACGCCATCATCAACATCGACCAGCACCACCCTTTGCGCGCCGCCACTGCTGCGAACAAGCAACAGGGCGATCTCATTTTGAAAGCTGATGAATCGCAATTCGTCCGTGGCCCTGGTCAAATCGCCACCGCCGAGGATGGACCAGTTGAAGCCCTCGGTCAGGCGCGAGAGTTCCTCACCGCTCGCCAAATCCCAGAACACAAGATCGCCCGTACTTGGATCGCCGGGGTAGGCGGGCAGGCTCCGTCCGCCACTATAACCAATCCTGCCGGCTGCATCGGTTCCACGATAGACAAACGACTCGGTCGCCTCGCTGAGCAATTCGAGCGCTTCGGCGGACCACTGGCTCATGATCCTTTTGCCATTCTCATTCGACCAGCCGATGATCCGGCCGCCGTCAGCCGTGACTAGCAATTCAGTGATTTCCACTGCTTGGTCGCCGTCGGGTTCGTAGGCAGCCAACTCCTCGCCACTGATTGCATCCCAGGTCACCAGCGTTGGACTGCTTCCGGCGGTGACCAGAATGTCTTCAGCCGAATGAAATGCGATTGCGCTAATTCCGCCTTTATGCCGGTGCCGACGGTGCAGGGGCTCGCCGGTATCTCCGCTGCGAATGACAGCCTCGCCATTGGCGGCGCCGGTAATCAGATACTGTCCATCATGGCTGTAGGTCGTAGCCGTAATGGGTTGCGCGTGGTCGGTCCATTCGTGCAAGAGTCCCCAGGACACGGCGCTGTATATCTGAACGCTATTGGACGACTTTCGCACGAGCGCGAATTGGTCGTCACGCGGCTGCAGACGCATGATCGCGACGTCTGCTATGGCCATCGTGTTGTGCGTTTCCGACGCGCGCCGCAGCAGTCGTATGGCGGCCGCCGGTTCATCGAGCCGATCCTTGGCTTCCCATGCCAATGCCAGTGCCAGTTCGTTATCGCCCGCTACGATCGCTGCCTCCGCCCCTTGGATGAGGCGATTCGCCCCCTCGGCGCGCGCCTGTTCATAGACTTGGGTGGCGCGAGCCAATGTGGCCTGCAGATCGGCGGCGTATTGCGCCGTTTGGGTGGCTCGGGCCGATTGTGTGGCTGCGACTGCCTTGGCCTGCTCGGTCAGACTGACGGATTCGGCGATGCTGACACTGGTCGCCGCAATGACATCGACCAAACCAAGGGCGCTGTCACTGGCGGCGGTGGCGGCCACGGCGGTCAAGGCCATTTGGGTCTGCGCCGCGCTGGTTTGCGCAGCGGCGGCCTGTGCCGTCCGGTAGCCGTCGACTGCGGCTTGCAGCAAGACAATGCCGACAGCGCCCAGGATGACCAAGATAGCGGCCAGACCGAGATAGCTGGCGATGGGACGGCCGCTCGTTTGACGCTTGCGGCGACTGCTGTGGATATATTCCACTTGCAGTGGCGATGGCTTTGGCAGGCGCACGCCAGCAGTTGCCAGCCAATTACGCGCTTCTTCAAGGCGGCCGGCCGGAAGCAGAAGATCCGGCGTTCGACCGCGCCGCTGCCATCGATCGGCGGCGACGAGGAATTCGGTGTGCAGCTTCGTCTCTTGATCGACGAGAAGGTAACGCCGCAACTCAGCGATGCGGTCGAGGAATTCGTCTTGCTCGCGAAAGAATACAAAGGGGTTTTCCGCGATGGCCGGGTGCACCTCCAGCTCAATATCTTCATCGAGGACCAGGGTGATCAGGCGCTTGCTGTTATTGACCCCATGTTGAATGAGTTCGTTGCAGAGTTGGCTTGCGGCCGAAAAAGGCGAGAGCACGATCGCCACTGTGTAGGAGCGCAGGAGATCGGCCTGCAGCTGCCGAATATCAACGGCGTTCTTGCTGACTACCGTCTCGTCCAGGCGGCAAATGACCCCCAGGGCCCGAAGTTGTGCCGCGGCGCGCCGCAGGAAGTCGATGTCGTCCGGATGATAGATGAAGAAAATATCGTAAAAGCTGTCCGATTCGCGCACAGTCAAGCCGGTAAAACCTGCCTCCGATACTGTCTACAGTGAATATAGCATAGATGCATCAGTGGCATGGCGGCGCCGGCGGTGTATCGAAGGGGACGGTTGCGTAAAGAAAAACCGCCGGCATCAGCCAGCGGTTTCCCTTTTACGAGACTTTGCTCTTGTTCAGCGGATGCTCAACTTACTCCGCCGCTTGGTGCGTGATGCGACCCTCGAGTTCTACGTTGAGCGGGCTGTTGGCCGCCATATAATCGGCCACGACCTGATCCAGCGGACGCCCCTGATCGTAGGCATTCATCGCGTTGGTTTCCAGGATCGAATAGCCATCGCCGCCGCCGCGCATGTAGTCATTGGTGGCCACGGTGTAGACCGCGTCCGGGTCGATCGGGCTGTATTCGCCGTCCATCATGACATCGACGCTGACGATGCGGCTGCCGGCTTCCTGCGTCGCGTCAAAGACGTAGCGCAGACCAGCCACCTGCGGGAAGCGCCCGGAAGCGCCCTCGACCATCGGGTTGTTGTTTTCGTCGACTTCAACCCGATTGACGCCATTTTCGAGCGCGGCGATCACATCGGTGCCGCTCAGCTCGAAGGTGGAGATCAAATTGCCGAAGGGCAGAACATTCAGAACGTCGCCGAGCGAGATCGCGCCGGCCGCGATATCGGCGCGGATGCCGCCGCCGTTCTGTATCACGATATCGACGCCGGTTTCTTCCAGCATCGCATCGGAAATCACATTGCCCAATAGACATTCCTGAATGCGGCAGTGGCGTGGGCTGGTGCCGGTCAGGTCAACCGCAGTTTCGCCGACGGGCCGTGCGCTGAGTTCGGCAATCGGTTCCGCCAGGCCCGCGATCAGATCACTGACTGCCGCATCCGGGCTGATGTAGCGGCTGAGCAGAATGGCATCGCCATCCCAATCGGTGAGCAGGCCGGCGCCGTCAAACTCAACATCCAGCCGCCCGAGGTAAACCGTCTTGGTGCTGGCTTGCACGACCAGTACTGGCTCGCCACTGGCGCTTTCCAGCACGGTCGGGTATTCGCCCCGCGCGCCGGCATACTGGTTGCTGAGGAAGGTATTGGTATGGCCGCCGACCACAACATCGACGCCGCTGACGCCCTGCGCCACTTCGACATCAGCGCCATAGCCGATATGCGTAACCAGGATGATCTTGTTGACGCCCTGAGCGGTCAGCAGATCGACCTGCCCTTGGGTCACGCCAATCAGGTCATAGTCGAACACTAGCTCATCACTTGGACTGGACAGGATATCGGTTTCCGGCGTGACCAGACCAATGACGCCAATCTGGTTGCCGCCGACATCAAGAATGACCGATGGCTCGATCAAACCGGCCAGCAGGGGATCTTCGCTGAAATCAACATTGGCGCTGAGCGCGGGGAAGTTCAGTCCCTTGACAAAGTTGGCAAGCACCTCGCTGCCATCGTCAAATTCGTGATTGCCAAGCGCCATCGCATCATAGCCAATGGCATTCATGATCTGAACGCTGTCCTGGCCGCGATGCTGTACGTGGAAGAGCGTGCCGGTGAAGCGGTCGCCGCCATCCAGCAGCAGATTATTACCCATTTCGGCGCGGATCTGCTGAACGACCGTCGCCTGTCGAGCGGCACCGCCGTCTCCGTTGCGCTGCGGTTCGTGGTGACCATGTACATCGTTGGTGTGCATGATCGTGAGCTCATAGCTCTCGTCCTGAGCATAGGCGATGCCTGCCAGAAGCAAAAGCAAGGCCAACAGTAAAACAAACTTGCGTTTCATGATTCTCTCCTTTTGTAACGATCCTGAGTCAGGATGACAAATTCATTGGATGCTTGACCTAATTGTAACAATGGGGGGTTAAGTATTCAAACTGCGTTTTTCTGACCGGATTGCAATTCTTGCAAATGGCAGCCCAATCATTCGTCAGCCGGATACTTAATCCGCGTAACCGTTCCACATCCATTTGACGCAATCGGTCGGTCGGCAGACCAATTCTGTGAGCATCCCGAACTCAGTTTGCGCGAGGGTTCTCTACCACGCCTACGACCTGGCGCCAGGCTGGCTCAGGCAGCGGATTGTAATAGAGCCGCATGCCCAGATTCTCCATCGTCTTTTGCGACGGGACGTTGTCACTCTCAGTGGTGGCGACAATTTGCCCTAGGCGCAACTCGTCGAACAAGAAATCGAGGAGCGCGGCGCCGGCTTCACTGGCGAATCCACGTCGCCGATATGCCGGCATGATGCCCCAGAACAGTCCGACTTCGGGGTTGAGCAAGCCATCAAACCGGTCGCCCTTCAGCGCGGCCCAAGGCACAACGGCCGGAACGATGCCGGCTGAGCCGATGAAAACGCCAGTCTCGTTGAATTCCATTGCGTAGTCGGCATAGGGCGGCTGGCCGAGTTGCGCCAGTTCACGGTAGCTGTCGATCGTCCAGGTCAGCCAGCGTTCGACCACAGTCGGGCTCTCATCCAAACTGAAGACTTCGCGGCGGAATCGGATGCAGTTGTCCAGGTCTTTCTGTTGAAAGTGGCGGATGTGCAGGCGTGTGGTCTGCAGGTCGAGCCGTTCGATCATCACTACTGTCCGCCGCGCACTCAACTGCGCAGATACGAGGCGCCGTTGACGTCGACGATGGCGCCGGTTGTGAATTCCGCGCCCTCCGACGCCAGGAACATGGCGACATGCGCGACTTCTTTCGGTTTAGCCACCCGATTGAGCGGCGATTGCGTCCGAATCTCATTGCCACCCGGCTGCGACAAGCGCTCCGCCGCCATATCGGTCTCGACAAAGCCCGGCGCCACTGTGCCGATAAAGATATTGTGCGGCGCCAGTAGCTGCGCCAGGGATTGTCCCAGGCTATTCATGCCGGCTTTGCTCGCGCCGTAAGCGGGCGCGGTCGGCTCGCCGCGGAAGGCGCCGCGAGAAGAGATATTCACAATGCGCCCGCCACCACTCTTCATCATGTGCTGGGCAGCGCAATAGATGGTATTCGCCGCGCCCAACAGATTGACGCCAAGGATTCTAGGGAAGTACGCTACCCAGTCCTCGTAACTGGTTTCAGTCAGCAGGCGCTCCTCATGGATGCCGGCGTTGTTGACCAGGATGTCGATTCGCCCCAGGCGCCCGACCACTTCATCTACCATAGACTTCACGTCCGCCGGATCTGCGATATCCGCTTGAACGATCGTGTGCCCAGCGCCGGCCAGCAACGCCCGTGTTGCCTTGGCACTTTCCAGATTCCCCTTGTAATGTACCGCGACCCGCGCTCCCCGCGCGGCGAATCCCAGCGCGATTTCGCGGCCGATTCCGCGTGAGCCGCCTGTGATCAGGGCAACTTTATCGTCAAATCTCATAAGCAGGCTGCTTTCTGTATGCGAACGGACCGCAAGAGATTGTAATCGCGCGCCGCGAATGCGAAAAGGGGACAGGGTCTAGCGTACCAATGGCGCATTCGCCGACACCAGCCGGAGATAGGCTAGGCAGACTCGACAGGCGCGAATGCCGAACGCGACTTTAGCGTCCGCTGCCAAGGCAAAGAAAAGACCCCTCCCCAAAGCAGCTTGGATTGGGGTCAAGGTGAAGCTGGGATTGGTCGCGACCAGCGCTGCTAGCAGTTGTCTGACATAGACAAATAACTGGAGTGCAACCAGCCGATCGTGCTGTAGTAGTCTACACGATACCAGTAGGTCGTTTTCTTGTCCGCCGGCAGCTCTACGCCGTTGAGCACATTCGCATTGATGGAACTGGTACTGTTTGCCTCACTGCGCAAATTCAGGATGTCGGTGGTGGTGACCTTGCAGTTAGTCAGATCCCAGGTCGGTTCGGTGATTGCGCCCGAAGTGAAGAAGTTGAGGTTCATCAGCACAGCGGTACCAGGCCGATCAATGTTCATGCATAGCTTATCGGCTTCGGTCCAGGTGAACAGAGGAACGATGCTGCGCGGCGAAGTCGCGGCATCAAGCAGGACGGCAGCGCCGGTGTGGTGCTTGAAGCAGACCTTTATCGCTGACGGGAGGTAGCCAAAGATGTCAAGAGCGGAGTAAATTCCGCCGTCAATCAAAGTCTGATTGCCAACGCCGCCCTCATCTACGACCTTGCATTGTGTGCTGTTAGTGACATTGGAGACGACGACATGCGAAGGCAGGCTCAGACAAGTCGAAGGTATCTCCGTCGGTTCCGGCGGTTCCGTCGGTTCCAGGGTTGCCGTCACACTGCCGCCGGGATCAGGCGTGGAGAGCGCCGCCAAAGCACTTTGAATTTGGAAATTGAAGACGCCGGGCTGGTGCTCCGCGGCGCCGATATCGCAGGTTTCCGGCAGGCGATCGATGCCACGCTGGTCGGTCGCCGGACAATAATCGGCGACAGTCGCGTCAATCGCCGGGCTGCCAAGTTGCGGCAGATAGTAGGCCGGGGCGCCCGCCAGCAATAGCAGCATCGGATCGTTCTGCAGCCCGTCGTGGTTGCAGGATCCATCGCGAATCAGATTGCCGATGTTCGCGTTCAACGCGCCGGAGCAATCGCCGCCCTCGTTGTCGCTGAGGATGCTGTTGTAAAGCTGCAGCTGCGTTGTGTCGATGACGCCACCTGCATTGACCGCCGAGTTGCCGGCTACGGTGACGTGCGTGAGTATGCTGTTGCCGGCGTTGTAGATTCCGCCGCCATCCGCACCCGCCTGATTGGCGCTGATGGTTGAGTTGCTGATGTTGGCGAAGCCGCTTGCGATGTACAAACCGCCGCCGGTCTCCGGCGATGCATTGTTATCGAGGCCGCTCCGGTCGATGGTCAGCGTACTCGTTTCACCCGCGAAGTATACGCCACCGCCCGACAGCCCTTCGACATCCGGCAACACAACTTCCTCTGTCGGTTCCGGTACAGGATCGTTCGCTTCTTGAGCCTCGGCATCGTCTTCCGTTTCAGCCATAGCTTCGTTCTGGGCATCGACATCGGTCTCAGTGCCGTCGGTTGCTTCAGGCTCTTCTTCTATTTCTATGACGATGTCGTCGATCGTCGCATTGGTCAGACTGCCGCTAACGACGCTGTCAATTAGCGAGACATCGCTATCGAGAGCGTAAATGCCGCCGCCCAGCCCACGCGCGCCGCTGCCGTTGATCGCACTGTTATTGAGAGTAAGAGCCGCATCCGTAACAGAAATGGCGCCGCCGTTGGTCAGGCTAAACCCGCTGCTCAAGGTCAGGTCTTTCAGCGTGAGTGAGCCGGCCGTTACGGTGAAGATCTGGTTGCCGGCGCCGTTGATGCTATTGCCATTGCCTTCAATCGCAATATCCGAACTAACCGAAAGGGTCGCATCCAGCGTGATCTTTCCATCGACGGTCCCGGCAACATCAATCGTGATGGTATCCATTCCGTTGTTGTTGCCGCCGGCATTGTCACCGACTTCGCAAGCCGCCAGCGGCTCCACCATTGTTTCGCCGTTTGCCGACAGGATGGCGTTCGCCAGGCTGCAATCCGCATCAACCGTAATATCGGCGGCCAGCACCTGCCCGACCGGCAGCATCAGCAGCAGCAGAAGTACTAGACAGAAATACAAGTTGGATATGAAACTGGGTGTCTTCACGGCTCGATCCTATCCTTAGTCTTGCCTGTTGGGCACAAGTGACTGGCTTCCGCAGCCGCCTGGCGGCTGGGTCTCACGCCTCAATGGTCGTTTCGGCATGTCTTCTGCAATCAACTGCAGTCAACCGTCAACAGCGAGGGGCGCCCGACCAATTTCATTTAAATACGATTCGGCTTATCGCACAAACGGTTCTGCCACTTATTTGCCTTGTATCAGGGCAATCTAGGCGGTTCACTATTGGGGAAAACGGTTCGCGTCTGCATATGAAACTCTAGTTGGCGTCCGCCATTTTGTGGACGAGCGCGAGGGTCATCCGAGCATCGTCGAGCGCATCGTGCGCTCGGAAGATCTGCAGGCCTTCTTGCCGGACGGCATTGCCCAACTTATGCCAGACGTAATTGCGGCCCTTGTCTTTTCGCACGCCCTTGAAACGGGCGTATTGTTTCATGGCGCAGTCGCGTTTGCCGATGCGTACATCCGGCAGCCGATAGCGCCCCGCCGTCTGCTGCAGCATCCGCCAGTCGAAATCCATGTTGTAGGCGACAACAAACTGGCCCGCCAGGAGCATCGACAGTTTGATGTACACATCCTTGAAGCTTGGCGCGGCTGTCACGTCAGTGTCATAAATGCCGTGCACGGCCGAGGCGCCGCCGGGGATCGGGATGGTCGGCTTGATCACTTGGTTCATCAAGACCTCGCCATGCCGGTCAACGATGCCGATCTGCACGATTTCGTCGGCCTTGCCCAAGCCGGTCGTTTCGGTATCCAGCACATAGAAACCGTGCGCCAGCAGGTTCTGCGCCCATTGAATGGATTGCCGTCGATGCGCCGGGTGGAAATGCCTGGTCACCTGCAAATTCCCCAGTTCTGACTTCTCGGGCGATTATAACATGGCGCCCCTCACCAAGTTCGCTGCCGATTCGCCGCTGCCGATCAGCAGACCTGTTGTTTGCTCTCGTCACGCATTTGTGTTATGCTTTTCCCATCTGTTGGGCGAGTCGAGGAGGTGATCAGATATGTTAGGTTCTAAGGGGACAACCCTCTGACCGATTCACACCTCTTGGGGTAACTCCGTTTGGGGGGTGAACCCGAAAACCGCTAGACTGTGAAATTAACAGTCGAGGGACCGCAGACTAATCCTCTGCGGTCTCTTTAGTTTTTTCACTTGATGAGGCTGCGCGATCGGCAGCGTATTCTTCGCGCAAAATGGCGTACCAGCGGACGTCCTTATACTGGTCCCGGTGCAAGACGAAGCCGCGCCGCTCCCCCTCGTAACGCATATTCGCCTTTAGCAGCACCCGTCCGGAAGCGGGATTATAGTCGAAATGCCCGGCCTCGATTCGGTTCAGCTTTAAGACGTCAAAGCCAAAACCGATCAGCAAGCGCAGCGCTCCGGTTGCCAGACCCTTTCCCCAATAAGGTTTGCCGATCCAGTATCCCACTTCGGCGCGATTGTGCTCCCGCACCGGATGGATTCCCATGCAGCCGACGAAGCGGCTGATGCTCTTGTCGATGATTGCGAAGACGTAGGCTTCGTCATTCTTCCAGCGTTCGCGCGCCAGTCGGACAAATTCCAAGGCGGCTTCTTCAGGGTAGGGCCGCGGGACAAAGGTGTTGTCCGCGATCTCAGGCGCGACGACCAATGCCGGTATCTCGTCGATGTCGCTCGCTTCAAACGGCCGCATGAGCAGCGCGTCTGATTCAAGGATCGTCTTTTCCATTACACTCGCCTTATTGCGCTGCACTGCAATCGAGCGTCCGCCGATTGCCCGCGACCGGGTGCTTTTGCAGCGTCACGGTAAGCTCGATTGTGAGCTTGTCGCGGATCACCAGCATTTCGGCTTCGTCGCCCGGGCGGGTACTCTGCACGAGGTACGTGACCAGCGCATCCAGATTATCAAAATGATAATCGTTAATGGCGACGATCAGATCGCCACCAGCGCACACGCTTTCGCCGCGGACATCAACCACGGTGTCGCCCCCGCGCAAGCCGGCCAAATAGGCGGGCGAGCCTTCGGTCACACCGCGCAGCAGTACACCGCGATTCACTGGCAATTCCAGCGCCTCGCTGAGCCCGGCGACGCCGAAACCGCCGGCCTCACGCATTACAGAGATGCCCATCCAGGAATAATCGACGCGACCGTGCTCGATCAGGTCGGGTACCACGCGGCGCATTGTGTCAGCCGGCACGGCAAAGCCGATGCCCTGAAACTGACCGCTGTCCGAGCGAATGGCGGTGGTAATCCCGATCACGCGACCAGCGGAATTAAGCAGTGGACCGCCGGAACTGCCCGGATTTATCGTGGCGTCGATCTGAATGATTGAGGGGTTTTCGAAGCCGGGCAGTGTGTCTCCATTGAGCAAGTCGGCCGACGGCAAGGTCCGGCCCAAGCCACTGACGATACCGGTCGTCATCGAACTGCTCAGTCCAAATGGATTGCCGATGACAATCGAACGCTGCCCCACCTGGATGCCTGCAGATTCGCCGATCGAAAGCGGTATCAGGCGTTCGGAAGCGGCGGCGACTTTGAGCACGGCCAAGTCACTGAAGCTGTCCGCTCCAATCAAGATCGCGTCCGCGACGGTCGTGTTTTGCAAGGTGACACGAATGATGTCCGCATTGATGACCAGGTGCGCGTTGGTGACGATATGCCCAAGCTGATCGTAAATGAAGCCCGATCCGCGCTGCGTCGCGTCCGTGCCGCCGTCCTCGGCGACATGCACCGACTCGATGTTGACGACTGACGGGCTTGCGCGCCCGTAAATGTTGGTCAACAGAAGATATTCCGCATCGGCAGCCGAAATCGTCTCGCCCGGCAGGGCGGTCGGTGTCAATGCCGCCAAGCGCGCTTCGGCGCTATCAAAAGGCCGCTGGCCGCGATCTGCCGTACCGCCGATATCAATACTGCAGGCGGTAAGCAGGAGCAGGCTGGCGATCAAACTGAGGAAGGGTCGCATTGGCGATTCTTTGGTCCATGCCGCCCCCACATTCTAGCAGGATTCCTGAGGTCTATGTATCGGTCTTTGCTGCGAAGGCTTGACGCAAGTATGCCAGGACCTCAGCGCGATATCTGGCGGGATCCAATTCAAAGAGGTCGCTGTGCCCTCCGCCTTCAAAGATGGACAGGCGCACTTGTGGATTCGCCGCGGCGAGCTGCTCGGCTTGCGCCAATGGGATGGCTGGATCGTCACTGCCGTGTAATAGCAGGACGCCTTTTTCTACCTTGGCCAGGTCGTCCAGCGGGCGGATGGCGCGTGGGTTGGACCGGCTCAACATGCCGTAAAGACGATTGAAGAGCAATTCGGCCAACGCGGCCGGATAACCTCGGCTAACTGCGCCGGCGCACACAAGCGCAGAGAAATCAGCGAAAGTTGCATCGACAATTAGACCGGCGGCTTTCACTTCGCTCATCAGTTTGCAGGCCACAGCACCGCCCATTGAATGCCCCCAGATCGCGATTGCCGTGACTTCCGGGCGCGCCTGCAGATAAGTGTAGGCTGCCCGCGCATCCTTAATCTCATGATATCCCATCGAAGTTACGCTGCCTTCCGATTCGCCGTGATTGCGAAAATCAATGAGCAAGACGCCGTAGCCAGATTCGCGCAGGTATGCCGCATGCGGGAGCAGTTGATCCCGATTGCCCTGCAGACCATGCATGAGCATCACGGCCTGACCCGCGCCCGACGCAGGCGCCGTGTACCAGGCGCTTATCGTCAGTCCATCTTCAGTTGAAAAGGAGACCCGCTCAAAGGGAGAGTCGACCGGCTGCGGCTTAAGAGGTGGTGAATCCGGGTACAGGCGGACGCGAACCTGCAGATAGGTCAATAGCAGCACGATTCCTGCCGTGGCGAGCAGAACTACCGCTAACGCTAACATCAGGGCATTGCGGCGCATGTGCCGCTCATGACTGCAAAGCTGACGTCTGCCGCTGCACGGTCAACTAGCTGAGGCTGTCACGCAGGGCTTCAGCCAACTCGCGCTGCGACGGATTAAGCTGTTTTGGCACGCTGATGACAACGCGTGCGTAGAGATCGCCATTGGCGTCGCCGCGGCGCAGATCAGGCATGCCCTTGCCGCTCAAGCGAAGCTTTTGACCGGATTGTGTGCCAGGATGAATCTTCATCTTGACCGGGCGCGTCAGGGTCGGCACTTCAACTTCGCCGCCCAGCATCGCTGTGAAGACATCGACTTTGACATCGACATAAATATCGTCGTCCTTGCGTTCAAACTGCATGTCGTCGGCGACATGCACCACCAGGTAAAGGTGCCCGGCAGGACCGCCATTGATGCCCGGTTGGCCTTCCCCCGCCAGGCGCACCTTAGTGCCACTTGCCGCGCCACGAGGGATCTGCACCGTGATGTCGCGGCCGTCTTTGCTGACGATGCGCTTTGCGCCTTCAAATGCCTCACGCAGGCTGATGGTTACATCGTGCTCGATATCGCGACCGGCGCGCGGCTGATTGGCGTTTGTGTGGAAGCCGCCGAAGCCACCCCTCTGGCTGCGGCGCCCGCCGCTATGGTTGAATAAGGTCTCGAACATATCCGACACGTCCGTATAGGGTGCGTCTCCCCCGCTATTGAAGGGACTCCCGCCGTTGAAACCCTGATAATGCTCCCAGTTTTCCCCAAAGCGGTTGTAGGCTGAACGTTTATCCTCATCTCTCAGCACTTCGTAGGCTTCGTTGACTTCCTTGAAGCGCGCTTCGGCAGTCGGATTGTCCGGATTTGCGTCAGGATGATATTGTTTCGCCTTCCGGCGAAACGCTCGCTTGATTTCGTCTTCATCGGCGTCACGCGCTACGCCGAGCACATCATAATAATCGCTACTCATGAGGCTGTACCATTATGACCTGATTCGAGAGCTAGGTGCGCCAATTGTACGAGCTGTATCCGCGACGGTCAATTCATCCACTGCGCTGGCTATCCGTCGCCACGGACCGCCAAAGCGCATATGGGAGCGTCGCGTTTCCGTCAGCATAGCATCATTCTGTTAGATTGACGTTGGTCTGTCTCGCTGAGGCCCTACCAATTCCGCTGAGTGGATATGATATGATATCTTCGACAGGCTTGGCATTACAGCGAGTTGCGCGATGGCGGGGCGACCCGACTTGAAGCGGATGTCTCCATCTCGGCGACGTGGCACAAAGGCAAATGAATGAACAAGCGTAGACTCGCCGAGGGACAATCCCAATCGGTCGAGGACTTCCTCAAGACGATCTATAACTTGCAGCGCGAGACCGACCGTGTGTCCACGAATGCGCTGGCTGATGCCCTGGACATCAGCGCGCCGGCCGTGACCGACATGGCGCAGCGCCTGGTGGAAGAGGGGACAGTCGATTACCTCAAGTATCGCGGTGTTCGCTTGACAGACCAAGGTGAACGGGTTGCGTTGAAGATTCTGCGGAGGCATCGTCTGATCGAAGCGTATCTCGTGCAGGATTTGGGTTATGAATTGCATGAGGTTCACGATGAAGCGGAGGCGTTGGAGCACACCGTATCGGACCGCTTTGTCGAATCGATATCTCGCAAAATGGGCGATCCCCGTTACGACCCGCATGGCGACCCCATCCCCGATCTCGATGGCATCATGCCGAAGCGAGACTTGCAGCCCCTGTCCGCGCTGACGCCAAATGCGCCGGCGCGCATCCGCCGTCTGATGACGGATGATCCGGCGATGCTGCAAAACACGCAGGAGCGCGGACTGATGCTGGGCAAGACGCTGGAGGTCGTCGAACGCGATCCGTTTGACGGTCACGTCGCCGTGCGCGTCGATTCTGCGGAGGTGCAGATCATCGGCTACAGCATGGCGTCTTGCATATTTGTTGATTTTATTGATCCCATGTGTTAAGCTCCTAAGCCCTTTTCACAATTTCATATTTTCGGGGAAGAACTCGGGTGCCCAGGCGCCTGGGTGAAGGGGACACGGTGGCTCGTGAGGGCTCGGCGATCCAATACCGAAGCTTGAGCGACAAGTGTATGTAGCAATTTTCCCGGTTGGGTAGGAGCGGCATCCACCACCTTCCTGCTCGACTGGTGTCAGCGGTGTATAGCGATGTTAGCCGACATTAAACAGACGAGTGTCATCAACCAGCGCGTGCGGGCGATTCTCTTGACCGGGAATGATTCCGTCTTGCTGATCAAGCGTGTGAAACCGAATAAGGCTGCGCCCTACTGGGTCGCGCCGGGAGGTGGCGTCGAAAGCTCGGATGCCGACTTAATCGCCACGTTGGAACGCGAACTCTATGAAGAGTTGGGCGCAATCGCCAACGTTGTCGATACCGCCTTTGTGCTCGAGCATGAGATTGCGGGCAAGCAATTGGAGGAGCATTTCTTCGTTTGCCTGCTACAAAGTTACGACATCAGCAAACGATACGGACCGGAATTCGACGATCCCTCGCGTGGCGAATTCATTCCAGAGGAAATCCCGCTGAATCGCGCCGCCATTAGCCGCATCAATCTAAAAACGCCGCAGCTGAGCGAGTGGATGAGCCGCCACTTGAACGACTTGCGCCGCTTGCAGTTGCTCCCCGCGCGCATTTAGAAGTCTTATCTCTCATTCATCCAAATAAGGTACCTTTGCCTTGGTATCGGCCGGGCTGGGAACGCCACGTTCTCAAGCTGATATAAGAAATATGAGAGTTTGATAAGTAGCCCACAAATAATTGTGTAAAGGTTCTGATTTAGTTTGACGTTGTGTCATAGCTAGTGTATATTTCTTAACGATGAATTCTCGCTGTAACACAACGCAATTATTTTCCAAGGTGCGTTAGACCATGAAAAAGTCCACAATCCTGCTGATCATTGAAGACATTGAAGTTAGGACCTTAGTTTCAGACTTTCTCATTGACTCGGATTACCTCGTTAGCGCCTACGGCGATCTTTCCAACGCTGTCGAACATATTTCGGAACGCGGCGTGCCGCATATCGCCTTGATCGCGACAGAGCTTGCAGGCTTGAGCGGATATGTCGCGGCAGACAGACTAAAGGCCGCTGCGGATGTGCCGATCATCTTCCTCGCCTCTGCCGAACATGAAACGATTGATATTGTAAACGTCATTAGGTATGGCGAAGACTTTGTGACCGGGCCGATTTCTCTTCAGGAATTGGGCGCGCGCATACAATTGGTGCTCGGGCGAACGCCGACCCTTGATTATGCCGGCGAACCCATCATTCGCATCGATGATTATCTGAGCATTGATTTCGCCCGCAATCGTATCCTGGTCGCCGGCAACACGGTCCGTCTGACGCCCAAAGAGTTGAATCTACTTCATGTTCTGCTGCGCCATGCGCCGCGGGTGATACAGAACGAAACCTTGCTATCGCGCGTCTGGCCCGGCGAAAAGGTTTATGAGGACACCTTAAGGGTACACATGCATCGCCTGCGCCGTAAAATAGAAGCGGATTCTCATCATCCGAACTATGTCCACACCGAGCGCGGCGTCGGCTATCGCTTCAGGCTGCGCCCGCCCGGCATGTCCAAAGAAACCGACTGACCCCATGGCATCGACGCCTACTGTCAAACTGAATAGAGTGCCTGTCAGCGAAGTCCTGCTGGTGCTGCTCAGGCACTTTCGCCAGATACTCGCCGACGGCGGGCTGGCACTGACCGTAGGCACGAGTCGTGAACTAGCGCGGGCATTGGCGTCCGGTGAGCCACACGCAGCAATGGATGCGCTGGTGTCGATCCTGACGGAACTGGTAGAGGCTAGCTTGGGCGAACTGCAAACGCGCTGGCAACTAGATTTCGCCGCCGCCCTGCGTGCCGATATGTCGTCGATCGGCGGCTGGGAAACCACGGCGGAATATCTCGAATTGGCGAACGACAAAGCCGAGTTGGAAACGCGAATCGCAGGCGGTTCCGCGCTGCTGGTGGCGGCTGGCCGTAGCCAATATGCCGCTAACCTCATTGATGTCATCGAGTACGATGCCGGCGCACTGGACATCGACGCCGTCGTGGCGAAGCGGGTTCTGCTGCATGTTAGCGGCGTCGACGGCTCCGGCCCCGATTGGCTGCTGCGGGTTCAGCAGTGGCAGGATAGCGCAACTCCACCTCCAGCGACCTCCTAAGACAAGATTGTAGGGGCGACTCTTGAGTCACCCTTTCGTTGTAGCCCAGTAAATGCGGGCGTCCCAATGAGTCGCCCCGCAATCCTTCGTTTCCAGGAACGAATCCTGAGCCCATCTCAAGAATTGCGGCAGCGCAGGCGCTCGTTTATGATACGGCGAGGCATCCGGCACAGGAGGCGGCGCATGCGCATCAACGTAGGTCTGGCGCAGATTTACCCGAAACTGGGCGACCTGGAGCATAACCTCGCGGTCCACCTGGACTACGCGGCAAAAGCGCGCGACGAGGGCGTCGACCTGCTGATCTTCCCCGAGCTGTCGCTGACCGGTTATCAGGTGCAAGACCTGGCGCCGGAAGTCGCGCTGCATACGGACGACGGCGATCCGGTGATTACTGCCTTGCTGAACGCGAGCCGCGACATCGACATGGTCGTCAGCTTTGTGCACGAGGACGCCCGCAACCGTTTCTACATCGCCAACGCCTACCTCTCGCGCGGCGAGACGCTGCACATCCACCACAAGCTCTACCTGCCCACATACGCCATGTTCGACGAATCGCGCTACTTCGCCCAGGGCAACAGCGTGCGCGCTTTCGATACCCGCTTCGGTCGCCTGGGCATGCTGATCTGCGAGGACTTCTGGCACGTCTCACCGGCCTACCTGCTCTGGCTGGACGGCGCTGATATCTTGATTCTCAACAGCTCAAGTCCCTCGCGCGGGCTCAACGACAGCGAGCGGCTGGGCGGCACGCGCTGGGTCGAGCTGGTGAATCAGGCTTACGGCAGCATGTTCACGTCTTACATCCTGCATTGCAATCGGGTCGGTTACGAAGACGGCAAGAACTTCTGGGGCGGCTCATCGGTGGTCGATCCCGATGGCGAGTTCATGACGCACGGTTTGTATTTCGATGAGGCGCTGATTACGCAGGCGATCGATTTGAATCAGCTGCATCGGACGCGGGCCCGTCTGCCGCTGCTGCGGGATGAGCGGCCCGGTCTGGTGCGGCGGGAGTTGGGACGGATTTTGGATGAGAGGTTAGGGTAAATGAGTAGTTATCTAGGGGTTACCGGAGGGGTTTGGGACGAGCCGTGTAAATCGGCAAAGCAGTTTTTTGAGAAACTGGACGAGCGTGGAGTGAAACGGGACGGTTTTACCTGGCTGTTTCGCGGTCAGAATTCTGATTGTCCTCTACGACCAAAGACGATGCGATATGATTTCTTGAGACGGTATGTCGTTCCTGTCTACATGAAAACCAAGAAATTTATATCGCGCAGCGGACATTTTGATTCATCTAGTTTGGATATTAGCCAAAGAAAAAATCTCAAGTTATATGTGCAACGTCGTGTTGAAGAAGGCATTGTAAGAAGATTCGCCGAGCTTGCAGATGAGGCTGGACTATACGTGCCAACCGACTCAAAATTGGATCTGGGAGGAGTATACAAGAGGTTCAACGAGCAAGAAATCTTGGACGTCCTAAGCGGCGATCTATCCATGTTGCGAGAGCCCACAAGTATTGTTGATGCATTGGCACAGCATCATGGTATACCGACTCGGCTACTTGATTGGACTTACAACCCACTCGTCGCGGCTTTCTTTGCGGCTCACGCTGACAAAGCTACCGAAGAACGATTAAGCCGTGACAGGGATGCACGAATGGTCATATGGGCTCTAAATGTTTCGATTATGGCTGATGTGCTTAGCGACCTAGAACTTGTAACCCAATTGAGGTCACGAATAGGTAATTTGCAGGCTCAAGATGGTGTCTTCACATATGACAAGAGGGCAGACAAGAAATTCCGTGAAACTAGGCGATGGGTTCCGCTTGAGAATGAGTTTCGAAAAAACACTATGCTTAACGGCGTTTTGAAGTTTACGGTACCCTTCGATCAGCGGGATGACTTGCTAAGGCGTTTGCAAGTCTTTGGCATATCAAGTAATGTCATTTTGCCTAGCTTTCAAAATACCGCCCGATTGACAGTTCAGAAGTACAAGAAAGATCCTATGGGTCTGATATTAGGTTAACTCATGACCCCACCCATAACCCTCCTCCGCAACGGCACAACCAACCCCACCCTAAATCCCTCCCGGCGGTCAGTGTGCACGCGACCCAAAGCCTTGGGGAGGGACTTTGCCGACACGGAATGGGACAGGTCTCGCGTCTGTGCCGGCAGAACCCTACGTTTTTCAAGCTCGTGAATCGTCTCCGCCCAACGCGCTCCCCTTCCCTGAAGCCTCGGGGAAGGGAGCCGGGGGATGGGGTTGTAGTGCGCCCAGCAAGTCACCCCTCTCCCCTTGCGGCAAAGGGAGCCAGGGCGAGGCCTTGTAACCGCGACCATTTAGTCGCCCCTTTCTCTAAATTAGATGTTACCCTCAGCGTAATGGACGTTTTGTCGTGTTTCTCAATTCATGGGGGTTGCTGCCTGTAGATATGTCCGATCCCACCCTGCGGCGAATTGGGGGTACCCCCAAAAATAATCCCCCTATATACATACTGTCTCAATACCTGGAAACTTACTTACGCGGTTTTATGGGTGTTTTGAGGGATATCTTTGGACTCGCGCCTCGCCGTAAGCAGTTGATAGAAAACGGATCGCCCGACAGCGAAACAGTCGGACGGAATTCGGGATGGGCTTGACAAACGCCTGCGGAGGAATCAGATTACCTTGAATCCCTGGGAGAGATACGAGTATGACCCAACCCACAACCCTGCTCCGCAACGGCACGATATACGACGGCACCGGCGCGCCGCCCATCACCGCCGACATCCTCATCCGCGCCGACCGCATCAGCGCCATCGGCGACCTCCGCGACCAAAGCGCATCCCGCACCATCGACCTCGACGGACTCGCTGTCGCGCCGGGCTTCATCAACATGCTCAGTTGGGCGACCGAATCGCTGATCGAAGACGGCCGCAGCATGAGCGATATCAAGCAAGGCGTCACGCTCGAAGTCATGGGCGAGGGCACCTCGATGGGCCCGCTCAGCGACGCGATGAAGCAGACGCGCGATACCATCCTGTCGACCGCCGACATTCATTACGACATCGAATGGACCACGCTGGGCGAATACCTCGAATTCCTCGAGCGCAAAGGCGTGGCGACCAATGTGGCCTCTTTCGTCGGCTCGGCCACCCTGCGCGTCCACGCCGCCGGCTACGATGACCGACCGGTCACGGCCAGCGAAATGACCGAAATGAAACGCCTGCTGCACGAGGCGATGCGCGAGGGCGCGATGGGCATGTCGGCGGCGCTGATCTACCCGCCGGCAACCTATCAGAGCACCGAGGAACTGATCGAACTCTGCCGCGTGGTCGCCGAGCACGATGGCATGTACATCACCCACCTGCGCAGTGAAGGCGCTCAATTCATGGAGGCGCTGGACGAGCTGATCCGTATCATGCGCGCCACCGGCGTCACCGGCGAGATCTATCACTTGAAAGCATCCGGCGCGATGCATTGGGACAAGATGGAGGAGGCGATCGCCAAGGTGGAAGGGGCGCGCGCCGAGGGTCTGCCCCTGACCGCCGACATGTACACCTATCCTTATAGCGGCACTGGCTTGGCGTCTTGCATTCCCGCCTGGGCGCATGACGGCGGCTTCGAGCGCCTGTTTCAGCGGCTCAACGACCCAGAGACGCGTGAGCGGATCAAAGCCGATATGAGCGACCCGTCTGGCCGCTGGGAGAATATGTTCTATGAGAACGGCGCTGATGGCATCATGCTGGCTGGCTTCGCCAAGCCGGAACTGCGCAAGTATCAAGGCATGACCCTGCGCGAAGTCATGCAAGAACGAGACGCGTCATCCGCCGCTGATACCGCCATCGACTTGCTGATCGAAGACAACAGCCGCATCTTCTCGCTTTATTTCTGCATGGCCGAGGACAATCTGCGCAATCAGGTGCAACTGCCCTGGGTCAGCTTCTGCTCCGACGCCGGCTCGATCGTGACCGAAGGCGCCTTCCTCAGCTATCATCCGCATCCGCGCGCCTACGGCAGCTTTGCGCGGGTCATCGGCAAGTACGTCCGCGATGAAGGCTTGGTCACGCTGCAGGACGCCGTGCGCCGCCTGTCCGGTTTCGCTGCCGACAATCTCAAGCTCAGGGATCGGGGTTATCTCAAACCGGGTTACTCCGCCGATATCGCCATCTTTGATCCGGCGCGGGTGCAGGATCATTCTATTCCGGGCGATCCGCATCATTACAGCGAAGGTATGGTTCATGTCTTTGTCAACGGCACGCAAGTTCTGCGCGATGGCGACCACACCGGCAACCTGCCCGGGCGGGTCGTGCGTGGTCCTGGTTGGAGCGGCCCCTGAAGGCAGTCGGCGCAACCGAAGCGGTGCATTCACGTAAGTCATTTCATGCGTCGTGCGCTAACGGATTCCCCAATCATTGGGGAGTCCGGGCCCTGGACGTGATATGATATAATCAGCGGGTACAATGGAAACAGCAGTCGATTACGCTGCAAAGGAGCAGTCATGAATTTTAGTGGTCTATTGGGTATTGTAGCGATACTCGCGTTTGGAGTCGGTATCCTGGGTGTGGCATTCGCCTTCACGCTGGCATCACAAGGGCGCTCGGCGCGTGGCGGATTCATGCTCGCCGTGGTCGGCTTCGCTGGTGGTATCGTTTTGTTCATCGTCAGTTCCGGCATCTTGATCGTACAGCCGGCTCGGGCGGCGGTCATTGTGAATGTCTTGTCAGGTGAATTGGAGGAACCGGCCCGTGCGCCGGGTACATCGATCATCATCCCGGGTTTGCAGGAATACATCATCTATCCAACCGATCAGCGTGAATACACCATGTCGGGCATCAGCTCGGAAGGGCGACTGCAAGGCAATGATGCCGTTGAGGCGCTGACAGTGGACGGTCAGGAAATCCGGCTCGATATCACCGTGCTCTATCGCATCATACGTGAAGATATCAATCAGATTCACCTCAATTGGCAGAACCGCTACGAATCCGACTTCATTCGCCCGACGGTGCGAGCCGTCGCCCGCGATGTCGTCTCGCAATTCGAGGCGGAAGCGATCTACGGTCTGGAGCGGGAAGCGCTCGGCGGACGCATCTCTGAAGTCGTCAGCCGAGAGATGAAAGGACAGGGCTTGAGCATGACCGCGCTATTGGTCCGTCAGATCGATTTCAACGACTCCTTTGCCGACTCAATCGAAGAGAAACAGATCGAGGAGCAAAAGCTGCAGCGTGCGCGCACCGAAGCCGAACGCGTTCGCACTGAGGCCGGTGGTCAGGCTGATGGGGAGGAAGAGGCGGCTCGCGGTCGCGCCAATGCCCGCTTGATCGAAGCCAAAGCCGAAGCCGAAGCGCTGCGTGTCATCAGTGATCAGATCGCGGCCAATCCCAACCTGATCCAATACCTCTACGTCGCTAACCTGTCGGACAACGTTTCCTTCGCGCTGCTGCCATCGAATGCGCCCTTCATCTTCAACGTTGACGACTTCGCCGACCTCGGCGCGGACTTCTCGGCGCCAGACGTCAATTTGGCGGCCGACGGCTAAACACCGCGGTCAATGTAGCAAACAAAAGGGCGCTCCGCATAACAGGGGCGCCTTTTCTTTTCACTGGTTCTTTGTGCCGGGTTTTCCAGATGCCCTTCGCTGTATCCGCCTCTTAATCCTGCTGTGCCTCTCTGCTACACTGACGCCCGCGCAGGAGGACGCCGTGCTCGATCGTTATTTCTACACCTTCCATAATCCCGCCGGCAACCGCTTCGTGCGTGGCAGCGGGACCTTTCCAAACGTCATGACGGTCGACATCCCCTTGCATGGCGTACCCGTTTGGGCAGTCGGCTATGCGATGGAGTCGGCGGTTTGGCATGTCGTCCTGGAAGGCGGCGACCTGCAAGTGGTGGAAGTCTTGTCGGACGGGACGGCGCAGACCCTTGCTCACGAGATCGCCTGGTTCGACGGCGCGCAGCCGCCTGTTATCGGCGTCTCCATGGTTGAAGGCACCTACGTCCTGCGCAGTGACGCTACCGTTTCGCCGCTGACGCATCCGATCCCGCTCAACGATTTCGAAGTGCTCTACATCAACCGCGCGGGCGATCTGGTGCTTGGGCGGGAAGAGGGCGCTGTGGCGCGTCTGCCGATCATGGCATTGCCCGATGCCCGTCTGGTGATGAACCGCGTCGGTCAGGTCGCCGTCTACGCCAACGCTAGCGACCAGCGCTATGTCCATGGCGTACTGGGCGACCAGGTCGAAGCCGCGACCCTGCTTGTCCTTGAGATTCGCGAGGGTCAGATTCGCATCCTCACGCGCATCGACCTGCCGGGCGAAGATGTCTACGAAGGTATCGCGCCCTTCTGGGCCGATGTCGATGGCGACGGCGTGGAAGACCTGGTGACCACCGTTTCCAACGGATCGCTCGGCGCGCGTCTTCGCGCCTACCTCTGGGATGGCGTGGCCCTGCGGCAAGAGGTCGATGGTCCCGCTGTTGGCCGCGGCCAGCGCTGGAGGCATCAGCTTACTGCCGGTCCCTTCGGACCCGCGGGCGAAATCGAAGTCGTCGATGTAAAGACACCGCATATCGGCGGCGTCATGGAGTTTTTCCGCTTTTCAGGTGACTCACTGCAACTGGTCGCTGCTCTGCCCGGCGTGACGACACATGCCATCGACTCGCGCAACCTTGATCAGACGGTGGCCGGCGATTTCAACGGCGACGGGCAGCCGGAAGTCCTGGCGCTCGATGAGGCTCGTCGTGCCCTGGTCTCCGTGCAGCGTGACAACGACGGCGCTTCGGAAGTCTGGCGGCTGGATGCCGCTGCTGATGTCGTGAGTAATTTCGCGCCGGTTGAAATGCTTGACGGTGGACTGGCTCTGGCGGTTGGCACGGCCGACAGGCGTTTGCGTATCTGGCTGCCGCGTTAATCCAAACAACTTGAAAAAACGCAAGGAGAAGACCTGAAATGAGAGTTTGCGCCGCCGAAGAGGTCGGCATGTCAAGTGAGCGACTGCGCAGGATAGACGCCTATCTGGAAAGAGAAGTGGCGGATGATCGGTTGCCCGGCATCATCGCGTTGGCGCAGCGGCGAGGCAAAGTCATTCATCATAGCCTGCATGGCAAGATGGATATCGAAGCCGAGCGTGCAATGGAAGCTGATGCCATTTTCCGCATTTACAGCATGACCAAGCCGGTGATCAGCCTGGCAGTGATGCAGCTGCATGATGAAGGACGTCTACAGTTGTTTGATCCGGTTTCGCGTTATATCCCGAGTTTCGGCAAGACCAAGGTCTACAGCCACATGCGGGATAAGCGGGTCTATTACGTCGACCAGGATCCGCCGCTGACCATCTTCCATCTGCTCACCCATACGGCGGGCTTGACTTACGGCGGCGATCCCTGGCATCCGGTGGACGAGCAGTTTCGGCAGTCGGCCGAGAAGCACGGCTTTTTCCGCCGCGACATGCAATTGTCGGATTTGATCCAACACATCGCCGACCTGCCGCTCTCTTTCCAGCCCGGTTCCGACTGGCAATACAGCGTCGCCGTGGATGTGCTCGGCCACCTGGTGCAGATCATCGCCGACATGCCGCTGGCGGAATTTCTCAAGGAGCGGATTCTCGCGCCGCTCGGCATGGATGACACAGACTTCTTTGTGCCGGCGGAAAAGGCGAATCGGCTGGCGGCAATTTACCATTCGCCGACGCATTATGGTCCCGTCCTCTTCGAACCGGCGCGTGTCCCAAAGGGCGACGTACGCGTACCGACGTCTTGCCCCTCCGGTGGCGGCGGATTGGTATCGACGATGGCGGACTATCTGCGATTCGCTTCCATGCTGCTGAAGGGCGGCGAGCTTGATGGCGTTCGGATTGCCAGCCCGATGACCATCAAGCGAATGACGACCAATGCCATAGCGCCGGGCATGCTACCGCTTCGCATCGGGGTCGAACGATATGGCTACGGTTTCGGCCTGGGTTTCCGCGTCATGGTCGATATGGGTCGCGCCAACGGCTACACTTCTTTTGGCGAGTTTGGCTGGTCAGGCGCCGCCAGCACGCATGTTGTCATTGATCCGGCTGAGGAACTCATTACGCTAATGATGACGCAGATGTGGCCGGCCGAGCCGCACCGTCCCCGTTCGATCTTCCCCAATTTGGTTTATCAGGCGATTGATGAGCGGTATAGCGACTAGCGTCGGCGCCTTATAAGTCGACTTCCAGCACGTCGAGCACCGTTTGCATCGGTGTGAATATGCTGGCGCGGCGCGAACCGGCAAAGAGCAGTCCAACCGCATTCAAGCTGTCGCTTTCGATGATTAGCGCGCCGGAATCACCACCCTGGCTCATTGGCGTGCCGATCACTTGCCCGACAAAACGCGCTTGCACGTTTTCGCCGTAGGAGACGTCGACGGTGGCGTTCATCAGTGTCACGGTGCCTTCGGTATAGCCGGTGGTACGGCCGTGCTTGCGGATTTCCATGCCGAGCTGCGGGAGTTTAACGCCGTTGGGCCGGCCGATCTCAGCGATCGTCTGCTGGAATAGCATTGGGTTGTTGGGGCGAGCGAGCGCCGCATCAACCTGATTGGGATAAATGGGGGTCGTCTCGGTCTGCGCTTTTGGCGCCGGTACGCTGGTTAGCCGCTTTGACGAGCCGCTGATCCTGCTCAACGCGTTGCCCACAGAGACAAAAAACTCGACAAGATCGCAGCCTCCCGGCGGAAAAAGTGGAGGCGATGTCGTCGGCGGCGTCGGACCTGTTCCCGATTCGTCGTAAAAGCGCAGCATCTCGAAGCGGTGCAGCTTGGCGACTGCATCATCGGGTCGCACACCGTGGTCAGTCGGGCCCGGCTGCAAGATGGCATCGCCGATCTCGGCATCATTGCTGTTGGCCAAGACGTGATTGTTGGACAAAATCAATGGCTCGCCGGTATTGCGGTCGAGTACAACGGCGCCTAAGGTGCCCGCGGTGACCTTGTAGTGGCCGATGCTGACGCCGCAGGGGATATTGGGGCGAAAGCGGTCGCGCGGATCAACCAGCGCTTCCAGCCGGCCGATCTCCACGACATCGGTACGCGCGCCGTTGACATCGGGCGGTATGAGATCTTCCGCGCTGAGCGCCTCAATCGGCCTTTTCTGCTCCACCAGGACCGCCACTGCCAGTTGGTCGGTGACTTGCTCTTTATAATTGCGATAACCGATGCCGACGCCGACGACGCCGCGCCGCCGCAGCAGGTCTTCCTGCGCCAGGCGCTGCGCCTCGAGCAATTGGCGGAATAGATCCATTGACATGCAGCGTCAACCTCATCGTAGCTCGTCCAGTGAATGCCACAACATTATACGACAGAATGAAGAAGCGGGATATTTGCTGCGCTCGGCTGGTTAAGCGGGCGCGGGGATCGCCTTGAGGCCACTGCCGGTCAGGGCGAGAACGAGCTCGGCGTCTACGCCAATTCGCTCACGGATCCGCGGCAACGCAGCGACGGGCACAGCGCTGGTTGCTTCGATGATGAAGCCGCGAGAGTGCATCTGCTGCTGAGCCTTAAGGATGGCGTGGTTGTCCACGCGAATGGCAAAGCCATCCGTCGCGTAGAGCGCCTGCAAAATCTGCTTCCCGCGCACCGGCTCGTCGACCAGAATGCCATCCGCCACGCTATGATTCGGCGTGATCGCCATGGGCTCTTCCGACTGCGCCTGCCAAGCGCGTACGATGGGATCGACGCCAGCCGATTGCACGGCGATCATGCGCGGCATTTGGCTGATCAAACCGGCGTTATGCAGCGCTTTGAAGCCACGATAGAAGCCGAGAAACAGTCCACCATGCCCAACCGGCGTCGCTACGGCAGCCGGCGCGCGCCCGCCCAGCTGCTCCCAGGTCTCCCAAGCGGCTGTTTGTTGACCCAGCACGAAGTAGGGACTCCAGGCGTGGCTGGCATATGTTGTCTCTTCGGCCGCCGCATAGACATCCGCCAGGTAATCGTGCGATTCGATGATCGCGCCACTGAAGGCGCGGATTAGCCGCTTCTTGCTCTCCACCGCCGTCGCAGCCGGCACATAGACCGTGGCGGACATGCCCGCAGCGCCCGCGTAGGCGGCCAGGGAAGCGCCGGCGTTGCCTGATGAATTGTCGATCACATGGCTGACGCCGTAGGCAGCGAGATGGTTAAGCACCGTGGCGTTACCACGATCTTTGAAGGAACCGGTCGGATTCAGATATTCCAGCTTGGCGTGAAAACTGGCGTCCTCAATTGTCACGGGCACCAGCGGTGTCATGCCTTCGCCCAGGCCGAAGCGCCGCGCGACCGGCAACATGGCGGAATAGCGCCAGAGGGAGAAGTCGCTCAGGTCGATGCGAGCGGGCTCGAAGGGCGGCAGATCGACCAAGTCAAGCGAACCGCCGCATTCCCGGCAGCGCCAATCCTGCGCCCCCGCGCCAGCATCGCAACTGTTGCAGATTATCGTCATCATCACAGGTCCCGTGATTCTTGTCTACACAAGCGCAAGCGTAACAAGGGCAGCTTCAAAGGACAACGGTTTGTCAATGGATATTTACTTTGCCGCGTTTGCGCTTTCGACGACTCAAGAGTTGGCGGACGGAGCGCCGCACAGGTCGGACGCGCAGGAGCAGAAGCAGCGCGATTTTTACACCGTAGATCTGCGTCTCCAGCAGGGCGATATCAAAGCGCGGCACATCTTTCAAAAAGAGCAGGCCATTGATGCTATGCAAGACGACCAGGATGCCGGCAAAGTACACCGGCCGATCACGTCGCCGCTTCAGTTTCCGCCTCCCGGTTCAGCGCTCATACCCAATTCTAAGAGAGATTGGCTATACTTTCTTTGATTGCCATACACGCCTGCATTTAGCTCGCGTCCAGGGCTGACCCGCTGTACAGGAGGTGACCAACCTTGATATTTGCGCCGCGCCTCGCTACACTGATTCGTCAATTGATTGAATAGATGGCTGCCGATGAACCTCGTTGACCGATACGACAGACCCTTGCGCGACCTGCGAATTTCCGTGACGGACCGCTGCAATTTCCGCTGCCCCTATTGCATGCCGGCGGCGATCTTCGGCGAACGCTATCAGTTTCTGCCAAAGCCTCAGCTGCTTACGTTTGAAGAAATCACCCGCTTGACGCGCGTCATTGTTCGGCTCGGCGCGGTCAAGATACGGCTCACCGGCGGCGAACCCCTGTTGCGTCAGGACATCGAACACCTTGTGGCGATGCTCGATGCAATTGACGGCGTCGAGGATCTGGCAATGACCACCAACGCCTATCTGCTGCCGCAGAAGATCAATGCGCTCAAGGCCGCCGGCTTGAAACGCCTGACCATCAGTCTCGACACGCTCGACGACGAGATCTTCCGCGCGATGAATGGCGGTCGTTCCGGCGTCGACAAGGTACTGGCCGGCATCGAGGCCGCCGAACAGGCTGGCTACAGGCCTCTCAAGATCAATGCCGTCGTGCAGCGCGGCGTCAACGACCACACGCTGGTTGACCTGGCGCGCTTCTTTAAGACGCGTGGACATATCTTGCGCTTCATAGAATATATGGATGTGGGCAACAAGAACGGCTGGAAGATGGATCAAGTGGTGCCGTCCAACGAAATCGTCGAGCGTATCCATGCGGAATTGCCGCTGGAGCCGGTCGCCGGCAATTACTTCGGTGAGGTTGCGCGGCGCTATCGCTATGCCGATAGCGAAGGTGAAATCGGTTTGATCACTTCGGTGACCCAGCCCTTCTGCGGTTCCTGCACGCGCATGCGCCTCTCGCCTGAAGGGGAGATCTTCACCTGTCTCTTCGCGACCGAGGGCAAGAGCCTGCGTGATCCGCTGCGAGCCGGCGCGGACGACGGCGATATCGAGGCGATCATCCGCAATACTTGGGGCGACCGCATCGACCGCTATTCGGAGATTCGCAGTTCGCTGACCGACGAAGTCCGCGATCGCCGCAAAAAAGTCGAGATGTACCACATCGGCGGCTGACAGCATTTGCCGGTTCACGTTCTGACAAATCAGCGCTCATAAAACACGACAATTGTAGGCGTGACCTGTCTGGTCGCCCGCCGGCCAGCAAGCTTGACGCGGTAATCGGGTGCTGTCGCCTGAACTTGTCAACAGCCTAATCGCTGTGGTATTGTCGCTGCCACAATTCTTGCGGATTCAAATGACGGGGATCAACATGAGCAATACAGATTTCGATCTCAGCGGGCAAACGGCTCTCATCACCGGCGGGGGACGTGGTATCGGCTTGGCCACCGCGCGTCGATTGGCCGCCGCCGGCGCCGATGTCATCATCGCCGAATTCATCGTGGAAAACGGTCAGCAGGCAGCGGCTGAAATCGAGAGCATGGGCCGAAAGTCGATCTTTATTGAGGTTGATGTGCGCCATTCCGAGAGTGTCAATCGCATGGCGGCTGTCGCGCTGGAGTCCTTTCCGCAGATCGACATTCTGGTCGCCAATGCGGGCATTGCCCAAGCGGTCGCCGCCGAGGAAATAAGTGACGAAGAGTGGCTGAACATGATGGCGGTCAACCTCAACGGCGTGTTTTGGAGCTGCCGCGCCATCGGACGGCACATGCTGGATCGCGGCAGCGGCGCTATCGTCAATACTGCCTCGATGTCCGGCATGATCTCCAATACGCCACAGCCGCAGTCGCACTACAACGCCGCGAAAGCGGGTGTCATCCTGCTGACTAAATCGCTGGCGGGTGAATGGGCGGATCGTGGTGTGCGGGTCAATTGTGTTTCGCCGGGTTACATCGGCACCGATATGACCCTGGAAGGCTTTAGCAACGATGATTGGCGACCCACCTGGCTGGCGATGACGCCGCAAAGGCGGATCGGCGCGCCGGAAGATGTCGCCGCCGCCATCTATTATTTGGCGTCGCCCGCTGCCAATTTCGCCACCGGCACCAATCTGGTTGTGGATGGTGGCTATACTTCTTGGTAGACAAGGCCGTTTTCCGCGCTAGACACTGAAGGCGCCGGTCTCGATGACGTCAATTGTGACGCCGTCAAGTTCGCGCGGCAGGACAGCCTGCGCCGGCAGTACGGATTCAGGGATTTTCTTGCTCACCATCACAACCAGACATAACTCCCCGGACGGCGCTCCAGCCACCTGTCGGTAGCCGATTCCCGTGCCGACCACATTGGGAAATCCCAACAGATGGTCATCGTGCCGGCTCTGAACGGCGGCGATTTTCCCGGACCGGCTTTCGTCATGCATTGTCAGGATCACTTGCCCTAACCGGCGTGCTACATTACTGCACGGTCAGGGAACTTGAGGGCAGCGCGTCCCGGGATCGACATGGACGATGTCGCTGCGAATCCAGCCTTCCACCGAGGCGTCGTCCACGGTGACACTGATGAAATACCACACTGGTCCTGTCGGATTGCGCTCCTCGCGCTGCTGCCGCAGAACCGGCGCCACCGTGCCCGGCGCCAGCCAACCAACCACGATAGAGCCTCCGACGGTACTCGGTCGGGCGCGAACACGTATCGAGTTGACGTTGACGACCACCACGCGGCATAGCTCGCGCGGCGTCGGCGTCTCCGTTGGTGTCTTGGTAGGGGTCGGTGTTCTGGAGGGCGTGGGCGTGATCGTCGGTGTGAAAGTCGGCGTAAATGTGAAGGTCGGCGTGTAAGTTTCGGTCGGTGTGAAAGTATTAGTTGGCGTCGCGGTATCGGTTGGCGTGTTCGTGGCGGTTGGTGTTGTGGAAGGTGTGAAGGTCGGTGTAGGCGTTGGCGTAATTGTTGGCGTGAAGGTTGGCGTCGGCGTGTCGGTCGCTGTGGGAAAGAGGATCGCTTCCCATTCGGGGCGCGTCATGGCGGCCGCGGCCCCGCCGAGCGCGATCAGCATGATAAATATGACAAAGATGACCAGGCGACCGCGGTTGCGCCGGCCGCGAATGATGCCGTCTATGCGCGAGATATCGGCGCGCCGGCCGAGTATCCGGAAGGGATCGTCCCGCATCGTATCCAGCCAGGTTTGCGCTTCGCGGGTTTTGCCGTCCCCCAGCGCTTCTTCCGCCCGCTCAAGGTAGCGCGTGAAGAGATCGTTGACGGTGCTGCGGTATCGCTCGTCCTGCGCATAGTCGCCCACCATCTCAGCCAGCATTTGTCGCGCTTGCGCCAGCTCAGCGTCGAAGTTCTGCGATACTAGCGCCTGCGCCCGCCTGATGGATTGTTGGGCGCGAGTGATATCGGCTTGCAGATTGCGCGAGCGCAGCAGCATTTCGGCGAAGGTGCCATCGGTCGGGTCAAGCTCCAGTCCCAATTCCATTAGCTTGATCGCCGAATTCATCAGCAGGATGCGCTCATCGAGCGTCGTAGAATTGTTGGCGTGGTTCAGCGACATTTGCGCCTGATCGTTGACCTGGCTGCGGATGCTGGCGAGTTTGTTGTCAAGCTCCTGCTGCATCTGCACCAAACGCTGACTGTTAGGCAGCATCTGCCGCGCATGGGACAGCAAGCTGCTCACACTGGCGATCTGGGCGACTTGCTCCTCCAAGGTGCCGCCGATGGTATTCATGTTGACGGCGATCTGGTCGTAGTCGCGCTGGATGCGGCGGATCATTTCCAGGCGTTCTTCCGTCTGCGGGTCGTTGGGCACGACGCGCAAGGCGCCTTCGTATTTGCGCAACGCCTCCGACCAATTGTCGTTTGACATCAGGCGGTCGCCGTCCGTCAATAGCTCGCGGGCGAGCGCCAGATCCTGAATATCCAGCAGGGCTTGCTCAACATCTTTCCAGGTCAGGATGCCATCCCGCTCCGCCAGCTCCCGCGCCTCGCGATACAAGCCGGACGCCTGTTCGTAGTTCCCGGCCCGCACCAGAGAATTGGCGCGGTTGTACGCAACACGCGCTTCAAATGGAATCCGGTGGTCGGGCACGATGCCGCGTATCAGGTTGTCTTCCGATTTCTCGCGGTATTCCAGCGCTGTCGGGTTATTCGCTTGAATCGCTAAAATGCGGTTGGCGACATCGATTGTCTGCTGATACTCGCCCGAGTAATAACTCTCCGTGAGGCGCGTCAGCAACTCATCGATGGATGAAGATGTGGGCAGCGCGCGCTCATCAGCGGCCGAAGCAGCTGATTCACTGGCTGGCGCTTCGCTGCCTGGCATATCGGCCGGTCCGCCATAGGCGCGGGTCGGCGGTGATTCTGCCGGGGGTGTACGCCGCGCGGATGGACTCGTGGGTTTGGTCGCCGCGTCACTTGTTCCTTGCGTCGGCGCCAAGCGCACGCCATGGCGTTCGAAGAGTTCTTGTACCCGCTGTCTGGCTTGACCGCTGTGGGAGCCGGCCTGCTGCAACAGGTTGATTACATCGCTGTTAGCGACATCCATCCGCAGCGCATCCGCCAGGATGTCGATCGCTTCGTCGATATCGTCATCATCGCCCGCGATCTCAATGCGAATGCGGGCGCGCCGCACCAAGCCACGCAGCGCCGCTGTATTGGGTCTTACGGCAGAAGTTTGGTTGCCGGCGATCTCGGCGAACAGTGCCTGAGCCGTCTGTTCAAGCGGGGTGTTTTTCGCTTCGGTCAATAAGTCGCGGGCTTCTTGTTCCAGTTCACTCAATGCCTGCGGGTCGGCTGTGCGCTGCGCGCGTTGGCGTAATTCCTCTATTGCCCTTTGCAGTTCCTGCATGAATGACATTCCTGTATTTGAGCGCCCGTCAGAGCTGGGGGGCAAGGAGACGCTCACGGAAGACGACTAGCGGGACAAGAGCCTTATCAGGCCGAGGGTTTCTATGATAGAGTATGGTGAGACCGAAATCCGGCAACGATCAATCAATTATGGCATCATTTCAGCACATCAGACCGAGATACAAACTCATCTTATTCTATAATATCAAAGCCGATAAACAAGACCAATACTACCGCTACATGCTGAGCAGCTTCGTCCCGGCGATACAGAAACTGGGTGTGTACATGCACATGGTCTGGCACGTCGCCTACGGGGATTATCCGATGCGCAAGATTGAATTCGTCACGGAGAGCGCCGATATTCTGCGCCAACTTTTTCATAGTGACGAATGGGACGACCTTGAAAACAAACTGCAGCGTTATGTCGATGACTACGAACGTAAAGTCGTCGATTATCGAAATGGTTTCCAGTTATAGGCGATCCGCCTGCTCGCTCTGCCCCTCGTGCTAAAGATGTATCTTAGATGCTTCGACCTGCCTTCCAGCTTGGATCTTGCGTATTCGATCTCGCTTGCAAATCGCCGCTATGGTCGTAGAATGGAAGTTGTCCGCGGGTAAGAATTACGAAGGCGATCACGATAGATGGATCAATTCGATCTGCGCCCACTGTTGGACGGACTGCCGGAGATCGTCCAACGCATCATTATCGATCTTTTTCCTTTCGCTATAGCGCTGCTCCTGATCATCGTACTGCGCTGGTCGCTGTCCTGGGTCGTGTTGCGGCCGCTGCGCGCGTTTGTGCGCCGCTCAGAAAGCGAACTCGATGATACGATCCTGGAAGCGAGCCTCACGCCCATTCGGGTTGCCGTCGTTGGCTTTTCCCTTATGCTGGTCACGCTGCTCTTCAAGTTTGACGCCCAGGTCGTGCAGATAGCGCAGACCATCGGGCGTTCGTTGATCATCGGTGCTGTATTTTACGGCCTGGTAAATTTTTTTGACGTTGTTTCTCTGCGGCCGGCCGCTGTTCATCGCATCACCGGCCTGACGATTCCTGAGCGCCTGTTACCCTTTCTCAATACGGTCGTCAAATACTTGATCATCGCCTTTGGCGGAATCTTTATTTTGCAGGAGTTGAATTTCGATGTCGCCGCCTTGATCGCCTCTCTGGGTGTGGTCGGCATCGGCATATCGCTCGCGTCGCAGAATACCGTCAGCAACATGTTCGGCTTCGCCGCGATCGTCGCAGACAATCCCTTCAAAGTCGGTGACTTTATCAAAACGCCAGCGGTGACCGGCATCGTTGAAGCGGTCGGCGTCCGCTCGACGCGCGTCCGTCAGCTCGATCAGGGTTTTGTGACCGTGCCGAACAATCTCTTAACTAACGCCGTCGTCTTGAATTGGGCGCGTCTGGAAAAGCGCCGTCTCGATGTCACATTGAATTTCACCTACAGCACCAGTGCCGATCAGATGCGCGCGGTCGTCGCCGGCATACGCGAATTGCTGCAGAATACAGAAAACGTTGATCCCGAATCGGCCATCGTGCATTTCGTCGATTTCAGCGCAAGTTCGCTTGATGTACGGGTGATCGGTCAAGTTCTGTTGGCCGATTGGCGTGAGTTCACGGCACTGAAGGAATCGCTATTCCTTGAAATCATGGGTATCGTCGAGAGCCTCGGCTTGGACTTTGCCTTCCCCAGCCAGTCGGTCTATGTCGAGTCGATGCCGGCGCGCGACGACAACCTCGTTCAAGGATCGCAAACGATGGACGAAACCGAGCCATGACGGCAAAGCCGGGCGCGTTCATGGCCGCATTGCAGTTTTCAGACTCGGATCTGAAGGCAAACCGTCAGGGAGATCTAAGTCCCACGCAGGAGGAACGCATCAAAGCGATGCGCGGCCGCCATAGTCTGATCGCCGCCGCTCTGTTTGTGATTTTGGTCGTGTCCGCGACGGCGCTAATCTACCTAGGGCAACTCAAAAGCAGCGTCATCCTTAACGGAACGGGCATTTTGCTGGTCGTGATCAACGCGATGATGATCGGCATCATGGGCCGGTCGTATATGCGTGTGGGCAGTGACCTGCGCGCCGGCAATGTGGAAATGCTAGAGGGCGAGGTCGAACGAGTCGTGCGTCGCGGTCGGAGTGGCGACAACTATCTGCTTCGGATCGACGGCGCGGATTTATACGTCAGCAGAGAGGTGTTCTCTGGCTTTAGGCATGAATCGCCCTACCACGTCTACCGCACGATTCACGCGGGCTTGTTGCTTTCGGCCGAACCCAATGCCTAAGGCCTAATGACACATGCTGCTGCGTTGGAGAGTATGCCTGCGCGTTGCATTGTAAGATGAATTGTGACGGTACACGGCAGCTTGTGAAAGCGCGCGAATTGACAAAGGCAAACCATTGATAGTTCGCATACGGAACCAGCGCTGGCTTGTTATCATCTCGTATCTGCTGGTCGCGCTTAATCTGACCTCGCCTCTGTACGACTCTATGTCCACAAGTCTTGTCGGTGGAGAAACGGGTGAGGCATACGAGACGGCGCGGCACGTATGGTGGTTCAAGACAGCGCTGGAAAATGGCGACCGCATTTTTGACCACGCTCTACTCGGTTACCCCGGGGGCTTTCCGGCGGTTCAGCTTTGGGCGCACCCACTGCAGTTCTTCCCGGCTTGGCTCTTTGCATTTGTGCTGCCACTGGCGGCTGCTTATAACGCAGGCATCTTGCTTTCGCTCGTATTGAATGCCTTGGCTATGTATTTGCTGGCGCGTCGGCGCTTTCCGAGCGCACACGTTTTCCCGGCATTCACCGCCGGACTGGTCTTCATGGTGTTTCCGGCAATGCAAGGGCATCTTATTGCCGGGCAGGTCGGTTTGCTAGTCTTATGGCCCGTACCACTTTTCATCATCTGCTTGTTCGCCTACGCTGATGATGGCGGTTCCCGGCGCTATCTTAGTGCCGTGTTCTTTTTTCTTCTGGCGACAATGGGTCACACTTTACAGATAGTTTATGTGCTGGGCCCGCTTGTCGCGCTGTTTCTCTTGGCGCGCCTTTATCACCGTGACCAGGTCGGCGCGTTCCGGCTGGTTGCCGTCGTCTTGGCCGGCTGTCTGCTTCTATTGCTCTTCCTCTCCCCGGTTTTGGGTGACATGCAAAGCCATCCAGCGTATGACAATGTTGGTGGTTTGGTGCGCGACAGTGTCGATCTTCTGGGTGTGGTATCGCCTCCTCCTGCCAATCGATTTTGGCAAGAGATTGTGACTCAGTCGTCCCGTTTGCCGCTGACCGACCTGGCAAAGGGCGCAAGTTATTTGGGGCTTCTCGGTGGTTTTCTGGCCTTGCTCGGCATTTTCTCTCGTCGTGAAACGCGCTGGTGGCTGCTGGTTGCCTTGGTCGCCTGGCTGCTGGCGCTTGGCCCAATACTCAAAGTTTCCGATCAGGCGCTCAAAGCGTCGGTAGCGGGATATGAGGCGGTCGTGCCATTGCCGCTTGCTTTCTTACTTAATCTGCCTGTGTTTGAGTTGGCGCTAACGCCGAGCCGATTCATGCTGCTATTTGCGCTGATGTTCGCCCTGCTTGCCGGCTTCGGCATGTCGGCCTTCTGGTCAAGTCGCTTCGTACAAGGGCGTCATCGATATGCGCAATACGGTTTGGCTCTTCTGTTGGTATTTTTGTTGCTAGAGGATTACAAGCTCTTTCCCGAATTTCCCACGATCTCTGCGGAAATACCCGAAGGAATCCGGGTCCTCGAAAGGCGGCGCGACATCCGTGCTATCTACAATGCGCCCTATGAGGATTTGCCGGCGGCCAGGCAGGCGATGTATTTGCAGACCGCTCATGGCAAGTCACTCATCGCCGGGCACGATGCAGTGGTCACGACCGTAGATCCTGCTCGCCTTGAGCTACTCCAGAGTTTTCAACCCGCGCTGCTGACGGAGGCCGGCGCCGATGTTGTGATCATCAACAAGGTGCGCGCCATGGAAACGGGCCAGCTTGACCTCCTGCATTGGCGTGCGCGAACCTTGCTGGGACAGCCTTTCTACGAAGATCAGCGATTCGCTCTTTACGAGACGCCATTTACGCGAAACGCACCCGCGGCGGTTCGCTCGACAAAATCGGATTCACAGTCGCATATTACTTACATTTATAAGGCGCAGCCCGGCTGGTTAGAATTTAACGCGGTATTGGAAGCGGTGAAGCGACGGATGCATCTGTCCCTTAACGACACGCCGCTTGAGACGCTGGAGGTCAATGGGAGGATTCCCTTGTCTATCCCATTGCCGATCGCGCGGCGGGGATACCACACCCTTCGTATTACCCCTGACCCACCTTGCCCGGAGAGGATCGATACGACGCTCTTGCTCTGCCAGCAAGTCAGCGTCGACGAAGTCGACATCAAAGTACTATCCAGCGGCGCCATTTATGATCCGGTTCGCATCGAAGACGGTATCGTGCTGGCGGGTTACTTTTTGCCCCAGAGCCCGACTGATGCGCTGACTCACGAATTGTCGATCCGTCTTTGGTGGCGCTTTGAAACGGAGCGCTCGGCGAATGATGTGCGCTTTGTGCATGTCCTGGATGCGGCCGGCTTGCCGGTACCGGAGCGTCCGGCAGATCGCTCCTTCGGCGAGATCGCGGCTGGCACGGAATTGACCGAGACGATTGAGCTGGATACAAGCAAGTTGAGCGCGGGCGTTTACAGCGTCTTGACCGGATGGTATGCGCTGCCTGACGCCATCCGTTACGACGTGTTGACCAATGTGGAAGGCGCCCAGAACGATACGGTCGTATTGGGCGCCATTCGCGTCGCCGAGTGACCTGCCGACTAGATCTCACCGACTCCGCTATAATTCATTGATTGCTTCGCCGAAGGGAATCTCTCCGTAAGATTTGCGCGTTATTTTGTTGTCAACGTATTAGATGGTAGGGGAGGCGGATCGATGAACGGTTTTGCCGGAAGAGTCTTCGCGCTCTGTCTGATGTGGCTGGTTGTACTGCCTGTCGCGGCGCTGGATTACGATACGTCCAATTATCGCAAGACTATGATTCAGTTGTTGGCGGCGACGCATGATTCGACGCGCGGGCGTCCGACGGAGCTGGACGTGTATGACGCCATCGCCGCATCCGGCGATCCGCTGTATGTTGCGCCCTTGATCGATATCGCCTACTTTGCGCGCTCTGCTGACCTTAGCGGTCGCGTTCTGGGCGCGCTCAATATCCTGACCGGCAGAAACATGGGCTGGCAGGGATATTTCCAATGGGCCGGCGAGAATGATATCGCCTTGCCGCCACACTACGACGAGTTCAAGGGACAACTGCTCGCGGCATTCGTCGATACCGAGTTCACGCGCTTTTTCCAGCCCGGGGTGATGGACAGCGCGACGATCAATCTGGTGGAACCGGTATGGGGTGGCGTCACCGTGGACGGCATTCCCTCGCTTGTGAACGCCCGACAGATCAGCCCGGCCGATGCTACCGACGAAGGCTATCAGTTTGTCGATTTCTGCCGCGATGGCGATTGCAGCTATCCGGCGGCCGACGAGTTGGTCTTTGGCGTCAGCCTCGATGGGGATAGCCGCGCTTATCCGCTGCGCCTGCTGAATTGGCATGAGATGTTCAACGATGTGATCGGCCATGCGCCGTTGTACGCCGAACCGGATGGCGAGCAAGTTTGCGATTTTCGTGCGCCAACCGAATTCGAGGCGCTGGCTCGTTCCGGCGATAGTTGGGTGTTCATCAGCGGTCGCTCGGCTGGCTGCCCGCGTGAAGGCTGGTTGCGCGCCGAGGACATCCACTGGCGTGAGCGCGATGCGGCGTCGGCACTCGCCGAATTGCCCGACGACGCTGCGGGAGACGCCAAGTTGGAAGATGGCATGCCAGGACAAGTTGTTGGGCGTCCGGTCATGCTGGCATATTGCACCTTGTGCGGCGCTGGCGTTCTTTACGATGTCAACGTTAAAGATCTGTCATACAGCGATATCAATGGCGTCCCGGTCGCCTTGGGCGAAACAGTTCTTGAATTCGGCTCAACCGGTATGCTGATGCGCTCGAACAAACTTATGTATGATCGCAACACGGACACCGTCTGGAACGCGATCACGGGTGAACCTGCCTTCGGTCCCCTTGCGGCCAGTGGCATCGTATTGGATGTGCTGCCGGTGGTCGTGACCGATTGGTCGAGTTGGCTCGCGGCGCATCCCGATTCCAGTGTCTTGAGCCTGGATACCGGCTTCCGCCGCAATTACACGAACGGCGCCGCTTACGGCGACTACTTTAACAGCGTAGACCTGATGTTCCCGTCCTGGCAGCAAGATACGGCGCTGATCGAAAACAAGGAGATGGTCTTCGCCCTGCGTCTGGGCGGACAGGCGAAGGCATACCCGCTGGAGACGATCATTCCCGAGCGCATCATCAATGATCGAGTCGGCGGGACGGCGCTGGTGATCATCGCCGAGGCGACGCCGGAGCGCGAATTCTTTGAACCGGGCGGAGCAGCCGTTCGCGCCTACGACAGTCAAGGCCTCGCGTTTTCAGCCGGAGACGACGCACTGACGCTGCTCAGCGACGACGGGCGGACCTGGCGGATCACGGAAGAGGCGCTGATCGCCGATGATGGCGCGCGCCTGGAGCGAATTGGCGGCCACCTGGCGTTCTGGTTCGGTTGGTTCGGATTCTATCCCGATACGCTGGTCTACGGAGAGTAGGCGACATTCATCAGCCCTTTCGCTTGTGCTTGAGGGTGGCTTGCTAATCATCGTGATACGCATGCATATGGTCGGCATGCGTATCATCTGACGCCTACCGGGTTTGGTCTACTTGTATTTTGTCGCCCGCTCGCCTCGGCGGTCTTCAACGGCCAGCAAAAGCAACACTGCCAAAAGCACGCCTGTCAGGGCGCCGAGGAAAGCGCCTTGAGCGCCAAAGTATTGACCGCCGAACATGGCGCAAATCAGACAGCACGAGAATCCAATCGCCCGATAAAGCAAGTGGGACGCCATTTTGTCTTTGATGCTATTCGGCTTTTCTTTCACGCCCAGTTAGCCCCGACCTATCGTGCGGCGTCGTCTTCTCAGTCTTTTCAGCCATTTCTTCCAACTGGTGACTGTAGCCCGATCGAAAGGCCTCTCTGACGAGATTGCGCCGCGCTGTAGTAGTCAGATTGTTATCATGGAGGCCGGCGGCTTCATATTCGAAAGATGCCGCTTTGCCACCGGCGCCTTTGCGAACCGCGACCAGTACTCCCAGGCTGCCGCCGAGCACCAGTCCCATTATCGCTCCTTCCGGTACGCCTTCCGCCAGCAGATAGACGCCCAGCGCTCCCACGAGTGCGCCAGTGATGGAATAAACTGCGAGTCGTAACATGTCTATCGTGTCCTCATCCGTGGCCGCTAACGTCAGTCCCAAATGCGCAAATTTTTGACTTGCTCTTGCATCATGGCGCCGAGGGAAGCGGAGTTCGCCGAATTATGTCCTGACGCGCTCCACAAGTCCGGTCGCGCGTTCGTCCTGGTGCGAAGAGTGAAGAACATGCCGATGAGCGCTCCCAGGAAGGCGCCGTCCAACGCCCCATTGAGAGTAAAATCGGCGATGACGAATCCGGCGAACGCGCCGATGAAGGCGCCGAGCAGCGCAGCCTTTGTCACATGTGTCAGGGACTGTTTCATCGTTCCGTTCCTGGATTACGCTTATGCGGACGTCCATACATCGGTTTGCCTATAGTATATAACGGGACATCCCCGGGCGAACGGATGCGCGGCAAACGCTAATCCCGGAGTCATTCCGGTTCAGTTCGCGGAGAGCTTCCCCCGCCGCGCAAAGAAGGCCTGCATGATTCCCCGCACATCATCCGACATCAGCCGCTCGGCTATTGCTTCCAATTCCACCTGCATCGTCTCTTGCACCGCCAGCGCGCTCCCACGGCGCAGCAGCATCTTGGTCTGGCGCAGCGCCTCGGGTGGCTTCGCCGCCAACTGCTCCGCCTTGGACCAGGCGAATACATCCAGTTCGTCCGCCGTGACCACCGCATTGACGATGCCGCATTCCTGCGCTTTTGCCGCGGTGAATGCCTCGCCCAGCAGCAGCAATTCGGCAGCCCGACTATAGCCCAATACTCTCGGCAGCAGATACGAAGATGCCGCTTCCGGTAAGAGTCCGAGGTCGATGAAGGCAAAGTTGAACTTCGCGTCCGCAGCGGCGTACACCAGATCGCAGTGCAGCAGCATGGTCACGCCGACGCCGACCGCCACGCCGTTGACCGCTGCTACGATCGGCGCTTTGGCGGCCGCGATCGCTTTGATGAACTCAGCGGCTGCGGGCGAAGCGGGGTCCTGCAGAAAAGTGTTCAGATCGTTGCCGGCGCAGAAGCTGTCGCCGCTGCCGGTGAGGGTGATGACGTGGATGCTGGTGTCGCTGTTTGCGCTTTCGATGGCTTCGCGCAGGGCGTCGTACATGGCGGGCGTCAGTGCGTTTTTCTTCTGCGGGCGGTTGAGTTGGATGCGCAGGATGTGGTCTTTTCGGGTGATGATGAGGTCAGTCATTGGGTTTCTCCTGGCGGATCGCTGGACAGGGGGGCTAAGACCCCCAACTGCTAGTTTCCCTATCAACTGCAAATCGCTGACACCTGGGAGGCGGTCAATTTGAACCACTCTGTACCCACCCCTGTGTCGGGTAGGCGTTGGCTGGCAAATGCGGTGTGCAAAGCGCTCTCCAGTGCGCGCATATTATAGGTTGGAATTGTACAAGTCAAATTCACCTTGTTTCCAACTAGGTTTTCGACTTGTCTCAGACGACGTTTCGGGTCTATAGAAAGACCAATTTTTCTAGCGCCAGAAACCGTGTCGTCCATAACGTAAACAAACCCAGAGGATCGCGTGGTCTTCGGCAAGAGCCTTTGGATGGGAGCCGGCAATCCAGTTCGTACTCTCTTTAGCGCAGTGGTAACGACTTTTTCAGTTGACATATGCGCCGAATGCGCTACAACTCCGAAATTGTTGAGCACTGGGCGAGTTGCGTCGTCTACTACTTGGATCACAGGGCGAGCAGCATCGTCTACTACTTGGATCACAGGGCGAGCGACATCGTCGACTAAGGTTAGCGCAGGTGCAACTACGGGGGCTATCACAGCACCGCCCACGCCAAATGCCCCGCCAACTAAGGCGCCTTCGGCGGCGCACTCTGCCGCCCTTTGTGCAGTTTCGGTGGCAACTTCACGACTTATCGCGCCGTGCTCTTGATAACCACTGACTGCGCCGCCAACTGCGCAGGTCGCACCACCGAACAAGGCGCCGATTCCTGCTGCGATGAGTGCCGCCTCAACTATGGGTGTCAATGCGGCAATTATTGCTGGTAACGCTGGCAATACAATCATTTTGTGCCTCCTGCGCGCCTTGTCTGTAGTTGCTTCGATTGTTATCCGTTGGGAATGGCAAAAAACATCAATAATTGGGGGGTCTACAACGCCGCCAGCAACTCCTCCACCACCTCCAACCGCTGATCCATCCGATGACGCGCCAGCACATGCTCACGAGCAGCCGCGGCAATCCGCACTCGCTCCTCGTCATGCGCCAGATAGTAGCGCACCTTCTCCTGCAAATCGGCCGCATCGGGAAACGTGACCAGATGCTCGCCATCCGTGAACCATTCATGCACTCCCGGCCTGTCATCGACGATCTGGAATGCGCCCAGCGCCGCGCTCTCGAAGAGGCGCATATTGCCGCCGTAGCGCATGAAGTCGCCATGCGCGTTGATGCTGATCTTCACCGATGACAGCACCTGCATCATTGCTTCGCCCAGGGCGCTGCCGCGATGGAATGGTCTGAGCGAGGCCGGCACCTCGTGCATACTCCAGATGCCGAGATCGAATTCACGCAGGCTTTCTAGCGCAGCCACGCGCTCGCTGTAGAGATTGTCCGGCACCAGCGTACCTACGAATCCCACATCGCAGAGATATTCGCGCGGCACATCTGTGATCGGCTGTGGCACATGCAATTCCGGGTCAATACCGACATAGGGCAGGCATTCCATCCGCCGCGCGCCCAGCTCCAGCCATTGCGTACCGTGATAGTAATCGTTGACCAGCACGAGGTCGTAGAGGCGGGCGGCTGCCCGCTCGATAGGATGGGAAAAGACGATTGGCGAAACACCACTGACGTAGATGATCTTGCAATTGTGCTCGCGTTTCAGTCGAGCAAGCGTCTCCGGCAGGATCACGCGGTTGTCGCCGGAAAGCCAAATGATATCCGGCTGGAATCGCGCTGCGTGCCCGAGCAGCAGTTGATTGCGCCGGCGCAGATCGGGATGCAGTTGTGGCGGCAGGCGGCGCATTGCGGCGGTAATGGCTTTGCCAGGCGTGATGCCGATGCGATGAACTTCGCTGCTGAGTCGGGCGATGTCACGTACGCCGAAGCCGGGCAGATTGCGCCAGAAGACTTCTATCGCGTAGCCCGCTTTGCGCATCGCCCGTTCCCAGGAGTGTTGCCCCATGCTGCGGGGGAAGAGCGGCGGAGGGCTTGCGCTGGGCGCGAGGCTGATATCTCGCTGCAGTTCTTCCGGGTGGTGCAGCGAGGCGACGAAGAGGACACGGCGCGAACTTTCTCCTTGCCGCAGAGAAGACCGCTGCTCCGTCCGATCCATTGTTCTGCTGAGCTCTCTTTTTGGGAAAACCTGCCTGTGCCGCGCTACACCGACTTCAGGTCGAGGATACGCACCGGATTCTCGATCAACTCGCGCAGGTGATTCATGAAGGCTGCGCCCTCGGCGCCGTTGCTGACGCGATGATCGATACTCAGCGTCATGTTCATGCGCGTTCCAACGCCGAGCGTGCCATCCGCCAACACAACCGGCACGCGTTGAGACGACGAAACGGCGAGAATTCCCGCCTCTGGCGAGCTGATGATCGCCGAAAAGTCCTTGATGTTGAAGGGACCCATATTGCTGATCGTGAAGGTGGCGCCGCGGATATCGTCCGGCTTGATGCGACCGCTGCGAGCGCGCTCGTACATCGCCTTGTTATTGACGGCTATCTCGCTCAGGCGGACGGTATCGGCATCATGGCAGACGACGTTCAACAATCCGTTTTCCGGCAGGGCGACGGCGATGCCGATATTGACGCGAGCGTGCTTGACGAAGCGGTCGCCATAGTAGTGCGTGTTGAGATTGGGGAAGTTACTTAATGCCAGCGCCAGCGCCTTGATCAGCATGTCATTGACGCTGACCTTGATGCCCTGGCCTGCCAGCGCGCTGTTGATTTCCTTGCGCAATGCCAGCAGTGGCTCCACATCGGCCTCGACTGTGACATAGAAATGCGGCGTATTGCTCTTGCTGCGCACGGTGCCATCGGCGATCGCGCGCCGCATCCGTGACAACGGGAATTCTTCTATATCCTCTTCTGGCACTTTGCCCCAGGTCGGCTGCCCGCTAGTGGCGACGAGAGCAGCCGGTGACGGTGGCAGCATTGGCGTGGCGGACAGGCCCTCGACATCGGCTTTGACGATTCGGCCGCCGGGTCCCGATCCCTGTACGCGATTGAGGTCGATGCCTTTGTCAGCGGCGATGCGGCGCGCCACAGGCGACGCCTTGATGCGGCCGTCATCGGTCATCGTACTCCCATTGGTGTCGGCCAGGGCAGGCGCTGCCGGCGCGGGCGCGGATTCGGCTTGCGCCGTCTTTTCGGCGGGAGTGACCGATTCGCCAGCGGCGCCGATGACCGCGATGACAGCGCCTTCGCCCAATTCATCACCGGGTTCCGCGCGCAGTTCAAGCAGTTGGCCGCTGCTGCCCGCTTCAATCTCTACAGTCGCTTTGTCGGCTTCGAATTCGGCGATGATATCGCTTGCGCTGACCGTATCGCCGATGTCCTTCAGCCAATTGATCAGCAAGCCGTCTGTCGTGAGCTTGACTTCGTGCGCCATCTAGACAATCTCCTTGACCGCCTCAACAACCTTCTGCGCATCAGGCAGCGCCAGCAATTCGATCTCTTTAGAATAGGGCAGCGGCACATCCTGAGCGGCAACCCTCTTAATGGGCGCGTCCATATAATCGAACATGTTCTCCTGCAAGAGGGCGGCGATCTCGCTGCCAAAGCTGTACATCGGCAGAGATTCTTCCACGATCACGCAGCGGTTTGTCTTCTTGAAACTGTTATACACCAGCTCCATATCAAGCGGACGCAGCCAGCGCAGATCCACCACGTCCGCCTCGACGCCGCCGCGCGCCAATTGACGCGCCGCCTGCAGCGCCCAATCGACGCCGCGCGCATAAGCCACCAGTGTGACATCCTTGCCTTCACGCTTGATATCGCCCTTGCCAATGGGAATGATGTAATCTTCATCGAGGTCTTCAGGCATCGGACTCGGCTTGGGATAAAGCGCGATGCTCTCGGTGAAGAGAACCGGGTTGTCGTCGCGGATCGATGCCTTCAACATGCCGTAGGCATCCAGCGAAGTGGAGGGGCAGCCCACGTAGATGCCAGGAAAATGCGCGAAGATCGGTTCCGGCGCATGTGAGTGCGAAGCGGTCGCTTGATTGCCCCAGCCGCTCGCCGCGCGATAAACCAGCGGCACCTTGAACATGCCGTCAAAAAAGTAGCGCACTTTGGCTGCATGGTTGGCGATGGCGTCCAGCGCCAGAAAAGCGAAGTTGATCGTCATGAATTCTGCCACAGGCCGCAAGCCCGCCATTGCTGCGCCGACGGCGACGCCGCCGATCGCCATCTCGCTGATGGGCGTATCACGGACGCGCCGTTCGCCGAATTCCTCCAGGAATCCGCGAGTGACACGATGCGTACCCTGCCAGTATGCCACTTCTTCGCCCATGACAAAGACGTTTTCGTCACGGTGCATCTCTTCTCGTAGCGCCCGGCGGATCGCTTCCCGCATGGCGACATTTCTTGCTGCCATTGCCCTTACCTTGTGTCGATGGGTCCTGGAAGATGAGTTTCGTCGCTAACAATGCAAGTCAGACGTATCCACATGGATGCAATCATCACAGGAGTGACTCAGTCGATGCCGGCGCCGACGCTGGCCGCCGTCTTGTGCACCAGGTGGGAACTGACGTAAGTGTTTTGCATCAAATCCTGATAGTTGTTCGGCAGCTCGCTCGATTCAGCGAAAGTGACCGATTCGGCGACAATTCGCCTGGCATCGGCTTCATGCCCAGCCAGGATATCGGCGACATCGCCATACTTGCTTTCGATACAGTCACGCAGGATCTTGATCGGCTCGCGCGCGTCCATCCACTCCTTCAGTTCGGCGGACATATCGTCACGCGCATCAAATTGCTTGTCAGAAACGCCGTGCCCGCGATAGCGGTAGGTCACATGCTCAATGACGGCGGGACCGTTCTGCCGCGCATATTCAACGGCTTTCGAAGCGACCGCATAGACTGACAGCGCATTCTGCGCATCCACTCGGCCAAAGCTCTTGATGCCGTAAGCTTCCGCCTTGCGATGCAATTCGACCTGCCCGCTAGCGCGCTCGACCTCGGTGCCCATGGCATAGCCATTATTCTCGATGATCCAGACCACCGGCAAATCCCAGATAGCGCTCATATTCAGCGATTCATGGAAATAGCCGTTGTTGGTCGCTCCATCACCCACGTAGGTCATGGTGACATCATCTTTACCCCGGTAACGCGCTTCCAGGGCGATGCCCGCCGCCAAGGGTAGATGCCCGCCGACGATTGCATAGCCGCCCCAGAAATTGTGCTCCGCCGAGGCCAGATGCATCGAGCCGCCCTTGCCACCGCTGGAGCCGGTCTTCTTGCCCATCATCTCCGCCATGACGGCTTTGGCATCCATGCCCAAAATGAGCGCAATGCCGTGATCGCGGTAGGCGGTGATGACGTGATCGGTTTTACGCAGCGCCGCCACCGAGCCGACACCGCTGGCTTCGTGGCCGCTGTAGAGGTGCAAATAGACGCCGGTGATGCGCTTCTCTTCGTAGAGCCGGTGGCAGGTCTCTTCGAATTCGCGTATCAGCACCATCTGCCGATACCAGTCGAGGAGCATCTCCTTCGTAGGCGCCACCATAGCGTTTCCTTCGTCGACGATCAATTCTTGTCGTTCCATATCAGTCGGGAAGTATAACATAGATGATTGGAGTTTTTGTATTCTGGCTTTTTCGCGGATACGTGACCACCTGAGCTAGCGGGGTTTAGGATACTGTGACGAACTCCATGAATTGCTATGAAGCCTTACGGAATCTTGCGAAATGTCATAGACTGCTGGCGACGAGCCAGATAATGCAAAGTCACCAACGCACTACATGACTGTCAATTCTGGCTCGAGCAAAGGAAATAGACCGGGAGAGTTAGTCCAGGATGGTGAGAGATACAATTCCAGCCTTTACGGAAATGATGAATGCGACATTGAAAGGGCTGCGAAACTTGGGAGGTTCGGCGTCAATCTACATGATAAACGACCAGGTTGCTCAGCAACTTCAACTCTCTGCCGAACAGCTTGCCGTTCCGCGAAATCGCGACCAAGGTGGTCGGACGATTGTTGAGGAACGTGCAAGTTGGGCGAGGACATACCTAAAGAAAGTCGGCTTGCTGGAGAATCCAAAGCGTAGAATTTGGAGGCTTACAACTGCAGGATGGGTGACTCAGCAAGTAGACCCGTTGGAAGTCAGACGAATTGTAAAAGAGAGGGAATAAGACTAGAGCGCCAAAGTCACAGTTCGCCTAGTTCGTCTTCGGTGTACGCTAATATTCCTTCGAGCGCTTCCCGTTGGCCGCGCTGATATTGTTGCAGCGCGACGGACTCGTGCACGCTGCCGATTAATGAATTTATGTCCCTCGCAAGACTTCGAAGACTGCCGTAGTCGCAGTAGTCCAACAGCTTTTGCGTCGCGCCTGTTACGCTTGTAACCGCGAACTCTACGACCTGGCGAGCCGCCAATATTGACTCTGGGTTTGCGCTTGCCTCCGCCGACACCAGATGACAGCGCGCCACTGCTTTAAGCTTCTGCGCGTCTCTGACTTCTCGAACGAGCGGTCTTAACTTTGATGCTTGTGTTGCCACGTTACATGCCTCGCATTAGTTTTGTAGTCTCTAGCATGGGATGTTAGGCCGTCATACGTATCTTGGCAAGTCTATCGTGAATTAGACTATCCTCGTGTGCCGGCAGGCTTCCACATCTGGGTCAACTTGGGCAACCGGCAGCTACTCGTCCGCCTTAGTATTCAGCAAACCAGCCGCCACCACCACAATCACCGCACCCAGCGCCCCGACCAGGATGCCGCCTATCAGTGGCAGCTTGACCAGACCGGTGATCCCGACAAGCGTCACCAGCACGGACCCGACGAAGCCACCGACCAGACCCAGCAGGATATTGCCCAAGAAGCCGTAGCCTTCACCTTGCAGCAGCTTGCCCGCCAGGAAACCGCTTGAGCCCCAGACCAGCAGCGAAATCACCAAGCCGATCACCTTGCCCAGCATGCCCGGCAGAATCAACAGCGCGAGAAGAACCACCAGAATGATGCCGATGCCGATATTCAACTTCATGCCAGCCAGCCTCCCTTACCTAAGTTCCTCTATTATACGCGATATCGTCTGATGTGGTTGCATGAGCGGGTCGCCGCGCTTGCGGCTTCGCAATTTGATCGGTCATATTGTATGATCTTGGAAATTGGCTTCACTGGATTCACCTGCGAAAGTGAGCGGTGACATGATTGAGGCATGGGACGATCACGTCCCTGAACTCACGTCCGAGAATTTTATCAATCGTGAGCTCAGCACAATTGACTTTCAGAAACGTGTTCTGGCGTTGGCGGAAGACGAATCGACGCCGCTGCTGGAACGCGTGAAATTCATTGCGATTGTCGGCAACAACCTCGACGAATTCTATATGGTCCGGGTGGGCGCTTATTTTCAGCGACTGAAACTCAATAACCCCAGGATGCGCCCGGATGGCACCACCGCAGCGCAACTGCTGCGGCGCATCCACGATGAAGTCTCCGAAGTCATTGCCCGACAGCGTCGAGTGCGGCGGGAAGTCTTTGAACTGCTGGCGCGGGAGGGTGTGCACTTCATCACAATCGAAGATCTTAACGAGGGCGAGCGCGACGCCATTACCTATTATTTTCGGGCGGAGGTCTATCCTGTCTTGACGCCGCTGGCAGTCGATCATGCGCGGCCATTCCCCTTTATCTCAAATCTCAGCATGAATCTCGGCGTGTATCTGGAGCGTGACAACCGGGATCTTGCGAGCGGTATCGACTTCGCACGCATCAAGGTGCCCGTCGATATCCTGCCGCGTACCGTCCGACTCGAAACGGTGATGAGCAACTATAACGGGACAGACCAGGACGGTTATCACTTTCTTTGGATGGAAGATATCATCGCCGATTATTTGTCCGATCTATTCCCGGGTATGCAGATTCGGGAAGCCTTTCCCTTCCGGATTCTGCGCAATGCCGATATCGACTACGAGCACGAACAGGATGAAGATCTTCTCGATGTCAAATCGATTATCGAGCAGAGCGTGCGCGAACGCCGATTTGGCTCGGTCGTGCGCTTGAGTGTACCAGCCGGTATCAGCGAGCGGATGCTCAATCGCTTGGCGAGTTCACTTGAGGTGCCTTCCACAAGGGAGGTCTTCCGCATTGACGGCAAGCTGGGCTCGGCCGATCTTTTTGAAGTGATGCAAGTGGATCGCCCTGACCTGAAAGATCCGGCTTTTACGCCGCGCTTGCCGACGCCATTCAGCGGGTCGACAGACTTCTTCGAGGTCATACGCAAACAGGATGTCATCGTACATCACCCGTACGATTCCTTCGCGCCGGTCGAAGACTTCTTCAAAAAAGCGGCGCGTGACCCCGACGTGCTGGCGATCAAGACCACGCTTTACCGCGTCGGCAAGAACTCATCCGTAGTAAACGCCTTGATGGAAGCGCGCGACAATGACAAACAGGTCACAGTCCTGGTCGAGCTCAAAGCGCGTTTTGATGAAGAGAACAATCTGGAATGGGTGACGGCGCTGGAGGAAAAAGGCGTACACGTCGTTTATGGCGTTGAAGAACTGCCGGTCAAGACGCACGGGAAGATTTCCCTGGTGGTTCGCCGCGAGCGCGATGGGCTGCGGCGCTACGTGCATCTAGGCACTGGCAATTATAATGCGACCACCGCGCGTCTTTACGCCGATATCGGCTTGTTCACCTGTAACGAGCAAATCGCCGATGACGCATCCCGCCTATTCAACCGACTGACCGGCTACGCGCCTGATACCGCGTACAATCGTCTGTTGGTCGCGCCCGAGTACCTGCATGATTCTTTGGTCGCGCTGATCGACAACGAGATTGAAGCGGCGCGGCGCGGCGAGGATGCTCGCCTGATCTTCAAGATGAATCAGCTGGAAGAAGACAGCATGATACGCAAGTTGTATCAGGCGTCGCAAGCCGGCGTGAAAATCGATTTAATCGTGCGTGGCTTTTGCTGCTTGCGCCCCGGTCTGCCCGGGATTAGCGACAACATTGTGGTGAAAAGCATTGTCGGCCGTTACCTCGAGCACAGCCGCATCTACTATTTCCACAACGCGCCCGAGCATCAACAGCTGTACATGGGCAGTGCCGACTTGATGCGCCGCAACCTGCTCAATCGTGTGGAAGTCGTTTTCCCGGTGCTGGATCCGCGGATTCAATGGCGCGTCCTGCGCATCTTGCAGACGGACCTGCAAGACGTCAAGAACTCCTGGCTGCTCAAGAGCGACCGGACCTATGAGCGGCTTTGGGACGCCGAAGACATGAACGCATTCGATTCACATGTGCAGTTCATGAAAGACAGCTTCGGTCTGTGCGAGACGCCGGATTGACCCGGCCCGCGACATCTCTGTGACGCGTATTCATCAACCACATTTTACGATGTAGCGACGATCCAATGGATCGCCCGTTTACTATTGCGAAGTCCGTCGCCACTACGGACAAACATCGGACAGGGCTATGGGATAGGGTCGATTGTTCTGCCTACCGATTGCGCGGGAATGTATACTGCACCGTGTAGGTCAACACTTCTTCGGCGCCCGGCTCAATCGATATGCGAAACTCGATCGTTGACGCGTCCCGCTTTTCGATTGGCGCGGAGCTTTCCACGATCTGCCAGTCGCTCCAGCGATAGAGCCGCTCTGGCACACGGATTTCGACTGCTTCGTCGTCTTTGCGATTGCGCAGGCGGACCTCGAAGCTCTCGCGCACGACTGTTCGGGATACCGTCTCGAAGTCGGTCTGCGTCCGTTCGCCAACCAAGTCAAATGCCTTGCCCAGCAAGATCTTCAAGTCCTCGCCTTCCGGTGTGTGGTCAATGCGGTTCTCGCCGATGAGCAAGCCGGCGCCGTCCACATCCGTCTGATAGACGCGCATCCGCCCGGCGGGTAAGTCCGCGCCGAGTCCACTCTCGTCTCCGGTGTTGAATTCAAGGAAAGTCACGACATCGCCGGCGCCCGAGCTGAAACCCTCGGGGTAGTCAATCGGCGAAAAATAGCCGCCGAATTGTGGCGAGCCATCGAAAACGTAGAACGTGCCTGCCTCGATATCCGCGCCGCTGACGAATTCGATCTGCTTGGTCTCGTTGTCCTTGATCGACACCGGTCGGCCGATTTCGTAGAGCTGGTATTCAAAGAGCTCACGCTGCGCCACGGCCGCTGCCTCTTCAGCCATGTCAAACATGACCGCACGCGACTCGGCGAAGGCGGGCTGTAGTTGTATCCGCTGCACATCGCCGGCCACCAGTTTCAGCGCGGCATTATCAAATCGACGACCGCTGTGATTGTTCAGCGTCACCCAGCCCTTGAGGTCGAGCGCCGTCTCGTCTCGATTCAGCAGCAAATTGTAGTCGGCTGTCCAATTCATGCCGCCCGCGAGATAGGTGAGCTCCACCTTTTGCTCGCCGGCATTGGCGCTGCGCAGCAGCCATTGCAAAGTCGGTCGCGTGATCAAACCGGCGGGCAAAGCCGGGAAGCGGATGTCGCGGACATTATGCAGGCGTACGACGACAATCTCCCCATCCGGCGAGCGCAAGATCGCTTCACCATGGCGCCCGCTAAGCAATTCGCCGCTGTACACCGTGCCATCGGCGGCTGTGATATTGATCGTCTCGTCAAGGTAGCGTGTGAGCAGCGCATCGGAATTGACCAGGTCGTAGATATAATTCTGCTCGAGCACGACCGTGCCGGCCGGGTCGCTCAGCGATTGAAAGCTGACAGACGTTGCGTCGATCGTCGCCGCGACATCACGGAAGTTCACCACATTGATCCCTTGCTCAAGGGTCAAGGTTCGTTGATCACGGATCAATGCCGTTCCTTCGTTGTAGACCGTAACGGCGATGCTTTCGCTCACCTGCGCGCTGACCGGTATCAGCCCGCCGATCAACAGAGCGGCAAGTGTCGCGAATAGGCGCGTTCGCATGTGCTAGCTCCTCTAAATGTCCAATGTCTGGGAGTGTGAATTAACGTTTATGCTGTAGCTGCCCTTTTCAAAGCTGCCGTCCAGTTGGATCTTGTCCTTGTAGGGACGGAGGATCATCGGACAGATGACATCGGCCGGTACTTCGCGGTAGACCTCCACCTGGATAGAATTGCCCTGTCGCGCCTGGCCCACCAGCACGGGATAATCACAGCCGTCAGGATGCTCTCCTTCTACATTCAGGCTGACCTGCAGCGGCTTCGATTCATTCACGTTGACATCGACACTGAGAATATTGGTCAGAACCTTGTCGCTATCGCTCACTGTTTGCGTCTCCAAATCGGTTATCTGAAATGCATTCACTGTGAATAACGTATCGGCGGGCAGTTCGGTTGCGTCGAGAATAATCGTCTCGTCGACTTCCACCAGCATATCCGGGCAGACCGTCTCGGCATCGATCGCGTTGAATACGCCAATCTGAACGCCGGCGTCCGTTGTGCGCTGGAAGTAGATCAAAGGCAGGTCGCAGCCGACCGCCTGGCTGCCGCGAATCTGAAGCGTTTGTTCGCCGGTCTGCGAGTCGGGTTCCCAGAGGACGGCTCCATCCACATGCGCCGGCGCCAAACTCAACTCACGATAGCCAAGTCCAAAATCGGCAGCGGCCTCGTCCAGCGCCCGACCCCAAACTTGATCGTTGATGATGATATAAGCCGCCTGCCTTCCAGGGTCCAGCGTTAGGTCAACCGTAAACGGCGCTCGCTCGTCTCCGCATACGGCCGTCGACGAGATATCGCGATAAACTTGCACATCAATGTTGAGCCGAAAATAACGCACTTCGGTTTGCAGGGGAGCGATGCAGTCGCGTCCATACCAGCCACGAATCCTCAGTTGCGAGGGCGATGACTCACGCGTTTCCGCGCCCGCCAAGATGATCTCATCAATACGGGGCCAGGAACGCTCGGTCGCGGTATCGCGATTGCGATATGCGATCAAGGGACCAATGAGGACCGCAAGCAAAACGAGCAGGATATTCAGTTTGGGCATGCTGCCTCCTCAATAGCGTCAAATGTGCGAGGCGCTTTGTTTTGCGACGCCAACATCTGACGCTGATCCAATAGATTGGCGCTCAAGTCAGCGCCACCCATTCGCCTTCAGATAGCCGCCAGACTTCCGGCGAATCGTCGCTTGTGTCCCACTCGGCCGGATGCGGGATCAGCGCCAGATGCTGATCGCCATGACCGGCGGCAAAAGGCGCGATGAGCGTCTTCATGTAGTTGTCGCGTCCGCTATCCATCTGCGCTGCGACCAGGAGCTTGTTGTCCGCCGAACCTGCGTTGAGCCGATTGATAGCCCGTATCGCGGACGGCCATTCACGGGAGAAATCGAATTCGACCTGCCAGATCGCTGCAGCGATATAGACGAAGTCCTCCTTCTGTCGTTCAGCGGTTTCTCCGCATTTAATACGGCAGACGCTGATGTCATGTAGCAGCGTTTCAGTGCCGAAGTCAGTTCGGTTGCCGCGCCCATACGTTGAAAAGACACGGACATCTTCTCCCTCATATGCAGTTTGCAGCTGCTCGGCCAGGGTCTTGAGCAAGACGCGCTCGCGCGCCCGTTCCAGCGAAGTCGGCGATGTGCCCATGACCAAAGCTCGGCATGACCGGTCATAACTATCGTCAATGATGCGTCTGATATTCATGTTCACATTATACTTTATCGTCCTGACCCGATACGCCGGGCGCTTGCCATCTGTCGCCTCCATGGGGATGAGTACCAGAGATTAGAGACTGATAAGGATACCGATTCGGACGGCTGCCACCACGGATGAGCGGAAAAAAGGGGTGCTAGAATTGAATTGTTGTTGCATGCGCATCAAGGCGACTTGACGTACCAGGTAAGGGGAATGCCGGTTTGAAGAGCCTGCCACCGACCACTTACAAATCCTTGCCCGCGCTGCCGTCGCCGGCGGGTTACATCTTGGTGATTCGTGATATCGACACCGACAGCTATCGCATCGACGCGACCGAACATCCCAAGCGCTACCTTGACGATCTGTTCGCGGATAGCGGGCGTCAATACGGCATCGAACTGGTCTCCATTTTGCAATCGGAAGACCTCGCTGCCAGCGCATCAGCGCTTTACGACCGGCATCAGGCGCGCTTGAGCGACGTATGGCTTCAGCTCGACCCGTATCAGTTAAAAGAGCTGCGCCAGTCTATCCTGCAGCTTTACGCGCACAGCAGCCAATACTTGCATCCGCGACCGCAGCGCCCGCCGGAAGCAAAGCCGGAGACAAAGACCAGTGTTAAAACAGGTCCGACTTCCGCGGCGCGCTTAGCGCAGCGTCCACAGGCGGGACGACAGCGGCCGCAGTCGCCGCCTCCTGCTTATCGCCGCTACGGTACGCGTGCCTTAAGACGCCAAGGTCGAGAGTCCGCGCGCCAGGAAGCCGAACTGAGCAATCGCCGGATATCGATCCGAGAAGCGATCGGAGATTACATTGATGACCTTTGGCAAAATCATCCCGGTCGAGTTGTCGCCTTCATCGTCATTCTGTTCCTTGTCAACCTGGCTGCCTTCATCGTCATTCTGTTCCTTGTCAACCTGGCTGCCCTTGACGATGTCTCTTACCCGGCACGCAGCTTGAGACGAGGCCGCGTCGTGAAGACGGCAATACCCGCCCGGACCGACCCGACACCGCTGCCAACCTACACGCCGGATCGCCGCCAAGCCTACATGGTTGAACAGATTGCGCACATCAGGAGCTGCCCGTCAAAAAGCTGCACCTATCTAGGGCTCTTGCCGGTCAGAACGGAGATTTTCTCGCTCGGGACGGTCCGGGGCGAGGAAGTCGACGGAAACGACGCTTGGATCAATTTTTCCTATTATGATAGTGCAGCCTTCGTGCACAGCAGCGTGCTGAGTCCCAGCTAGAATCACGTACGACTGACGCACGCAAGTCGTACTGATTGCAGTGCCGCGGCAAGTGACGCGTGACGGAATCGCAATTCGTTGCGCAGCGCCGTAACAGCCGCCTCGAAGGTTTCAAGATAAGTGATAAAATTCAGGTTCGAAATCGTCCGCATGACGAGGTCGATATTAGACCGGGGGGTCTTTTCCGCTTACGAAGCGTCGCGCCCAAAGACTATGAGTCTCTGCCGGAACTTCAAGCGCCGGCGGGATACATCCTGGTGATTCGCGATATTGACAGCGATACGTTTCGGCTTGACGGCACGGCGAATCCCAAGACCTTCGTTGCTGCCGTTGTCGACGAATCAGAACGCCAATTTGGCATCGAACTGGTTTCCATTCTGGAAACGGAAGACCTTGCCGCCAGCGCATCAGCGCTTTACGACCGGCATCAGGCGCGCTTGAGCGACGCATGGCTCGAATTGGATCCTTTTCAGATCGAGGAACTGCGCCGATCATCCTTACAGATCGACGCGCGCGAGAGTCTATACCTATCGCCGGGTCAGGACTCCGCGACCAGAGGCGCGGCGCGGAAAAAGCCGATTTCGCGTTACGAAAGGCTGGCCGGTTCGTATCTGCGCGGATCTAGCGAAGCTGGGGAGTTTCGTCGGGCTTATTCCCTGCGGTCCGCCTATCGCCGCTACGGCGCCCATTCACTGCGGCGCTATCGAGAGCAAGACCCGGAACCGCCCCAGGTAGACCTTGACGACCCCTATGCGGCGATGTTGCACTTTTCCAGGCGCGTTGACGAATTTTTCCAGACGGGCCGCGGCAAAGTGCTCAAGTTTGTCTTGACTGTCTTGCTGCTGATTTTTATCTTTTCGCAGGGCGGGCGCCGTTAAATGCGCAAGCTGCGCAGGTTACAGCGATGCCCGCGGACTGCTAGAAATCCAACGTTAAACTGATCGGGCAATGATCGCTGCCCATCACATCGGCGTGAATCTCCGCCGTGACCATCTTGTCCAATAGATCCGGTGAGATAAAGAAGTAATCGATCCGCCAGCCGATATTCTTGTCGCGCGCGCCGCTGCGCATCGACCACCAGGAATAGCCGTCTTCCTTGTCCGGATTTAGATGCCGATAGGTGTCGATATAGCCTTGCTCGACCACCTTGTCGATCCAGTCCCTTTCCTCACGCAGGAAGCCGGTGGTCTTCCTATTCTGTTTGGGGCGCGCCAGGTCGATCTCATTATGCGCCGTATTGATGTCGCCGGTCATGACGACCGATTTGCCGGCCGCCCGCAGGTTATTGGCGTAGTCGAGGAAAGCTTCCTTGTACTCCATCTTGTAGGGCACCCGTTTGTGATCGCGGCCACCGTTGGGCAAGTAGGTGGTCATCAGCGTGAAATCACCGTAGTCGGCGATGATGGTGCGGCCTTCGCTATCGAACTTCTCGATGCCCAGGCCGAGTTTGATAGCCTTCGGTTCTGTCTTGCTGAAAAAGCCGACACCGCTATAGCCCTTGCGCTCGGCGCTGGCCCACCAGCTGTGGTAACCCTCGGGTTGGCGCAATTCGGCATCGAGCTGCTCCGGGTGCGCTTTGGTTTCCTGAATGGTCAAGACATCGGGTTGTGTCGCGTGCAGCCAATCGAGGAAGCCTTTCTTCTGCGCGGCACGGACACCATTGACGTTCCACGAAATGAGTTTCATGCGATTCTCCGCTGATTGGTCGGGATATGGCGCGCATTATAGTCGAGCGGCGATAAGGCGGTAAGGCGCAATCGCTTTAGTGCAGGGCGGCGGTTGGCCTGGACATTCCTCTTCCCAAGAAGAAGCGGGCGACCCACGGGGAATTGCCTACACTAGCATCTATGCGAGGTCGCGTATATTGAGCGAAGCTTGTCGAGAGGGCGACCCAATGGGTCGCCCCTACACTAGCATTTATGCGAGGTCACACATAGATGGCGCAAGCTCTGATCGGCATTGATGAACTAAACTAGAAGGCCGCGGATTCCGTTTCCCTCAATTGATATTTCGATTTCTTCCTCATACACTAAATGGCATCCGTTCGCATTACTTACCTGGAACTACAGACATGCTCAAGATCAACGAAGACCGACTGCTCAACGACCTGCGCGAGCTTGAGCGAATCGGCGCGACCGCAGATGGCGGCGTGCACCGACCGGCCCTGACCGCGGCCGATATCGAAGCGCGGGAATGGTACCAGCGCAAGATTGCCGCAGCCGGACTTGATTATGCCATCGACGGCGCCGGCAATCAGTCCGCCATCCTGTACAGTGATCCTCCCAGCCCCAAGCGCATCCTGGCGGGTTCGCACCTCGACAGCGTGCCCAATGGCGGGCGCTACGATGGCGCGCTGGGTTTGCTGGTGGCGTTTGAAGCGCTGCGCATGTTGAAGGACAACGGCGTGACACCTGCCGTCACAATCGAAGCGGTCAATTTTACCGACGAAGAAAGCGCCATTATGGGCTTGATGGGCAGCCGCGCTGTCGCCGGTCAGCTGACGGCTGACGATTTCGAGCGCAGCAGGCTCGACGCCGCCGAAGTGAAGCGCCGCCTGTCAGCCGTCGGCATCACGGTCGAGTCGATGGTTGCCGCCCGGCGGAATGATGTGCTGGCTTGGGTAGAGCTGCATATCGAACAGGGTACACGGCTTGAATCGTCCGGCACTGACATCGGCGTGGTCAACGCCATTGTCGGCATTCGCGCGCTGCATGTCACGTTCACGGGGGAAGCGGCCCACGCCGGCACGAAGCCGATGACCCTGCGCCGCGACGCGCTTTGGGGCGCCGCTGAATTTGTCCGGCGCGCCCGGAAACTTGTCATGGACGATTATACGCCAGGCGTCTGCAATGTCGGCACGATTAGCGCCCGGCCCGGCGCTTACAATATCGTGCCGGCCGAGGTCAACTTCGCGCTGGAATTCCGCCACGGTTCAAATGAAGACATGGATGCCATGCAGGCGGATCTCATTCGTCTGCTGGAAGAATGCGCCGCCGAATATGATCTTGGCATCGCCTTTGAAGAGACTCCACCTGTGCATCCCGCGCAGATGAGCGAATCGGTCATGCGCGCGATCGAGGACGCCGCGGGTCAGCTTGGACTATCGCATGAGCGCATGTTGAGCTTCGCCGGGCATGATACGCAGAATATGGCGAGCATCGCGCCCGCCGCCATGTACTTTGTGCCGTCTGTCATGGGCATCAGCCACAACCCGGCCGAATTCACGCACGATGCCGACTGCATCAAGGGCGCGAATCTGATGCTGCATACGCTGCTGGAATTGCTGAAATCGTTGGCTTAGGCGCCGGTCGGCACCCAGATATTCTTGACCTGTGTCGATTCGCGCATGAATTCGGCGCCGGCCCCTTGCGCCGGATTTCGCCAGTCGCGCTCGACGCCGTAGCTGACCCAGGCGCGCTTGACGTTGTGGACTGCACGCGCCTCCACTTGCCGGCTGCCTTCGGCGTCCCCGAAGTACCAGACGCTGTCGACATCGTCATGTTCGGCCAGTGTCCTGGTCAAGTGATCGCGGTCGCCCGTGACAATGTTGACGACGCCCGCCGGCAGGTCCGAGGTGTCGAAGACCTGGTAAAGGTCGGTGGCGCTGAGGGGATAGAGCGATGACGGGATGCAGACCACCGTATTGCCGCGCGAAATGGCGGGCGCGACAAGCGAGACGAATGCCAGCAGCGGCGACGCGTCCGGGCAAGCGATGCCGATGACACCGACCGGCTCATGGATGGCGGCGACCAAACCGCGCAAGGTCGTCTCCTGTACGCTACCGCCTGACTTGTCGGCGAAGGCGGCCCAGTGAAATAGCCGGTTGATCGATCGCTCCACTTCGCCCTGCGCGTCGTTCAAGGGCACATCGGTCATGGCGGCGATGCGCTCGGCGAATTCGCCGTGGCGCGCAGACAGGTTTTCGGCGATGTAGTAGAGAATCTGCGCGCGGCTGTGCGGCGCGTAATAAGCCCAGTTTTTCGCTTTGTGGGCGGCTTCCACGGCGTTGCGTATGTCCTTGCGATTGCCGTCGCCGGCTTGCCCGACAAGCACCCCAGCGGGTGAGACGACCGGCCGCGTATAGTTGCCGTCGGGACGCTTCTGCGCGCCGCCGATATAAAGCTTCGCCGTGCGATCCATGTCCGTCGAGGCGTGTGCGGCGTGCAAGGGCAAGGGTGCCGGCGGGACATGCGCGCCCCAATCAGATGGCCGCTCTCCCAGTTGCGGTCGCGCCCGTTCCTGCCAGCGCGGACGCAGATAAGCGAACAAGCCTTCTTTGCCACCTTCCCGCCCGAAGCCGCTTTCGCGAAAACCGCCGAAGCCGGCCGCCGCATCGAACAGGTTGGTGCTGTTGATCCAGATGCTGCCCGCCTTGATCTGTCGCGCCGTCTCCAGCGCCAGGCTGATGTTCTCGCTCCAGATTGATGCCGCCAAGCCGTAGCGTGTGTTGTTTGCCAGTTCGACGGCTTCGCTCGGCGTGCGAAAACTCATCGCCACCAGGACGGGACCGAAGATCTCTTGCTGTGCCACGGCTGCTGACGCTTCCAGATTGGTCAGCAGGGTTGGCGGATAGAAGCAGCCGGCAGCGGGAAAATCGACCTCGGGCTGATAGACATCGGCGCCTTCGCTGATACCATGCTGCACCCATTGGTCGATCATCTCATACTGCACGGGATCAATCAGCGAACCGATGTCGATGCCTTTGTCCAGCGCATCACCCAGGCGCAGGCGCGACATGCGCGTCTTCAAACGGGCGATGAAGGCATCGGCAATGTTCTCTTGCACCAGCAGGCGCGATCCAGCGCAGCAGACCTCGCCCTGATTGAAGAAAATCGCATCGACCAAGCCTTCGATCGCGCCGTCCAGATCGGCATCGTCGTACACGATAAAGGGCGACTTGCCTCCCAGCTCCAGCGTCAGCTTGACACCGCTGCCCGCGGTGACTCCGCGAATGATGCGGCCCACGGCGGTTGAGCCGGTAAAGGCGATCTTGTCGAGATCATGATGCGCCACCAGCGCCGCGCCCGCCTCGTCGCCGCCGGTAACGATATTGACCACGCCCGGCGGCAATCCGGCTTCAGCGATGATCTCGGCAAACAGAAGCGCACTCAGGGGCGTGTAAGGCGCGGGCTTGATTACGACTGTATTGCCGGTCGCCAGGGCCGGCGCGATCTTCCAGGCCAACATCAGCAGCGGGAAATTCCAGGGGATCACCTGGCCGACAACACCCAGCGACTGATAATCGCGCAGCTCGCTGTCCATCAATTGAGCCCAGCCGGCATGATAATAGAAGTGACGCGCGACCAGCGGAATATCAATATCGCGTGATTCGCGGATGGGCTTGCCGTTGTCCACGCTTTCGACCACCGCCAGCAGGCGCGCATGCTTCTGAATGTTGCGGGCGACGGCGTAGAGGTGTCGGGCGCGCTGATGTGGACTGAGCGCCGACCAGGTCTTGTAGGCGTTTCGCGCAGCTGATACGGCGGCATCAATGTCGGCGGCGGTTGCGTCGGCGACTTGCGCCAGCGTTTCGCCGCGTGCCGGGTTGGACACGGCGCGGTAGTTGCCTTGGGCTGGTGTTGTCCAGTCGTTGTCAATGAATAGGTCGAATTGGCGGTTATGGGAGTCGAGCCAGGCGGTGGCGGTGGCGTCAGATTCCGGTGCGGGTCCGTAGCTCATGGTCTGGAAGAGTTCGGCTATTTGGGGCATGGGGTGGGGTCCTTACTACCAGCGGCGCGATATATAGCGATACTTCGGACTAAGGGATTCGAAAATCGAGTTTACGAATAAGATCGAATGTGTTGATGTAACGGATTTTCAATAGATCACACACCAACGGTATGCGTCTATTTTGAGGCTGAGGCAGGGTTTGATGTGTTTTTCTTTTCTCCAATGTAACAACACAACGTTCGCATGGACTGGCCAATGCATAAGCAATGAGAAAAGGGTCTGCAATCAAGGAAAGTGTGTTTATCACGTCGATGTCCTTAGCCCGTATTCCGTATCCGGTATCAAACGTGGTCGTTAAGTATTCTGGAATCGGGCTTTCCCGTAACACCAATGCATTGACATGGCGACTTACCCATGCCGACAAATCTTCCGCCGGAGCTTCCTCGTCCTCTGGATCAAGAATCTCATCAATGACCTGTCTAGGTACCTTTACATTGCCTTCGATACTTTGTTGCACGATCCAGTTCCAGAATTGGGGAATGCGTTCTATTGGGTAGTATCGATTCTTTGCGTCGATCAGGACGTTAGTGTCGAGCAGATAGAGCACGTTAAGACTCTTTACGATCGTTCTGGGAACAACAACGGATAGACTCGGGTGGGAGATACACCAAGGACGATGCCAGCCTTTGAAGGTGTCAATTGGCCTGTGGCGACAAATCGTTTTGTCAATTGAATCAGCGCATTTCCCAACTGATGCCGACGCACGACATAGTAACTGGCGCCACCGGCTTTCTGCTTGCGTTCACCTCGCTGAGATTCTGAATTCCTGTCTTCGTCGAATTTATGGTTAAGTTCTTGCCAAGGCAGTTCATCGATCTTGCCGGCCAAATACAGAGAGTAGGCGACCATTGCTAGGCTCAGATTCTTGCTCCGGGCAATAACACTAATGCTGTCAGCCACATGGTCAACGCCCTTGTCCAAGTTCAGTACTATCGAATTCCTTTCGTGCGACGGAAACAGGATCTCTCCAGCAATCTGATTACAGAATTTCTCCAAACGCGTGTTCCCCAATTCTCCTGAAATACCACTCGATCCAAGCCACAGATGCGCGACTTCATGCAACGCGGTAAAGCTCCAGGCGGAAACCGCGTCTTGGCGGTTGATAACGATGAAGGGCGCAAGATCGTCTGCAAAGACAAACCCGCGAAACACTTCGACCGGAATTGTAGTGTGGTGGCTGCCCAAATCACTTAATAGAAGAAGAAAAATGCGTTTACTTTCGATCCTTTCGCGCAGATATGCGAAAGCCCCGCGATATGTTCGTTCCTGTCGAAACACTTCAATGTCGAATTCCAAAGTTTCGCTGACAGACTTTGCCACCAGTTGTGCGTCCTGTGACATGGTTGCCGAATTTACGAAGGGCAGCGTATCAACTTGTTCTTCTTCCAGAGCATCTCGAATCAGGTTCTGCGCAACCTTGACATTGCGCATCAAGAGATTCAAATGAGCGTTCCCTTTTCGATCCGCGGTCCTTTGCGGCAATGTTCTAAAGTCTTCCCCTCGATCAGTTTCCCCAGGTGGCTGGCTCAGGTAAAAGACCAGCAAAGGCTGATAGTATGCTTTGGATATTTTGTACAATTGCGGCATGGTTGGATCGGTGTCGCCGCTTTCCAGAAGTTGCAGCTTTGCCACAGCTGTATGCTTTTTTGAATCTCGGAAGCCGAGTTTATGCGCTGCTTCTTCGACGCTCAAAGCAGCCGTCTCGCGTGCCCAACTCAGTATTGCCGGGTTTACCGCAACCATATTGTTAGCTCTCACTCGCCAGTTCAGATTATAGTGTCACGGAATACAGTTGCCAATGACAGCGTTTCTTGACCTGCCACACTCTATACCCGCCACCCCAAGTCTGCTACTCTCCTCGTCAAAATCCACCCAACCAACAGGAGACCTCCATGCCCAAACAGTACACCAGCCCACCCGCCATGCAGACCGACCCCAAGAAGACCTACCGCGCCGTCATGAACACCAGCAAGGGCGCCATCAACATCGACCTCTTTGCCGATCGCGCGCCGATCACCGTCAACAATTTCGTCTTCCTCGCCCGCGACGGCTTCTACGATGACGTCATCTTCCACCGCGTGCTGGATGGCTTCATGGCGCAGGGCGGCGACCCCACCGGCAGCGGCCGCGGCGGACCGGGCTACAGCTGGAATGACGAGCCATCCGCCTTGCGCATCCTGCATGACGCGCCGGGCACCTTCAGCATGGCGAATGCCGGACCCGACACCAACGGCTCGCAGTTCTTCATCACCTTCGTGCCGACGCCGCACCTCAACGGCAACCATGCTGTTTTCGGCCGCGTCGCCGATGCGGACAGCATGAAGGTGCTGAATATGCTGCAGCGGATCGATCCGCAGCGTCCGGATCCATCCATTGCGCCCGATGCCATTACCTCGATCACGGTGGAAGAACAGTAGCGCTGCTGCGCTTACTTTGAGGCGGTGACGCCAGGTTCCGCCTCTTTCACCCCAGTCAGCTGAATTCCCGTTTTGCAGTGACAGCCCAGTCCGGCCCCTACTGATCTGATAGGGAACTTGATCCACTCCTCAGATGAGTCCGCAGGTCGGATCCGCTGCCGATTTCGCACGCGACCGGGCGGTTTCCACGGACAGCGACTCGAGCCATAAGCGAATCTCGAGCCAAAATCGAAGCTAACATATGCGTTAGTCGAATATATAACATGAATACTTATCGAGTGCTAATCTCTCGCTAAGATAGTCGACGAGACTCCCTGCGAAAACTTTGACCTATTGCAGGTAAAATTCATACAGTGAATCGAGCCGATTCGTCCCGGCGAACGAATGCGGGTACAAAGGTCAATGGGACACGCAATACGTTATCTATCGCGTTGCCGAGCGGCGCAGATCCGCCTTGAATCAGCCGTATGGGCACGATTTATCGCTGGCTTTCTGGAATCGTCTGGACCATGATTACGTTAGCCAATGTGCAAGCGTGAGGTGGAACTTAGGCGCAGCGTCGACCTACTAAGGCCGTAAAATTGGGTCGTGGAAGTTGTCGGTCGCAGAAGGACGGGTCCGTCCCAAACGTGAATCGAGGCTAATGTCTACGTTAGAAAGAAAGATAATAACGTGTTGTAGTTTATGGAAAGTTGCGTTAACATAGATTGTGAGACAGATGATAATATTGCGATTCGCCTTGACGGATGTGATAGTTATATTATATAAAATGAGGCGACTATTAGTTTCATAAGTAATGCGTTACAGTCAGCGTATGTTGCACTTCGAAAGGTATGCAAATGTTATCGCACGAAGTCACGAATGTCTCGTTTGAGTCATTCAGAGCGTCTTCCGCTGGCAAGAAAGTCATTCTTCTGTATCCATGGACGAACTATCGCAACGTCTTCCTGAGCTACTTTCTGAATGACTTAGCGGAGGGCTTGCTGTACTTCAGGGTTCCCGAGCGCAGGCGCGGCATGCGCGATTGGGTGCAGGGATTGCTGGACGAGGTCCGTCTGGTAAATTCGGACTTTGGAGAACGGTTGGGCGCTGCCTTGCAAGAAGGGACAGCGGGAGAATGTGGCGCGGCGCTGGCCGCGGACATGGCCGGGCTGGACCTTGAGCGTGTCGTCTTGTTTCTGGACGAACTGGATCGCGTACCCCAGGACGAAGACTTTCGTCAGTTCATGAGCGCGCTGGTGGAGAATCTGCCGAGTAACGCGCAGCTTACCGTGAATTCCCGGTTGCTGACTTATGAACCCTGGATCAATTGGGTGAACCGCGATGAGGTTGTGATTTTGGGCACGGCTCATCGGAGTAGTAACTTGCTGTTCACCAAAGAAAGCACCATGAAGCCACAGTTGGAGGTTTATGCCTTTGGCCGTGGGCACGCGGTATCGAACGGTCGCGAGATAAGCAGCTGGGACGGCGCCTTGCCGCGCAATCTCTTTTTCTACTTCATTGACAATCCATTGGTCACGCGTGACCAGATCTTCGAAGTATTCTGGCCCAAACTGTCCGTCCGGGATGCGACTAATGTCTTTCACGTGACGAAGCGCAAAATCACCGAACGCATTTCAATGAATGTCGACGATGGCAACAACTATGAGTTGACCAACTACTCAACGGGCTTTTATGTGCCGAGCGAGAAGATCGTACGCCACTATGACGTAGCTGATTTCGAGACGGCGATGGAAGGCGCCATGCTGTCAAACGATCCGCATCAGCGAGAGATTCTCTACAGCCATGCGATTGACATTTACAAGGCGCCTTTCTTGCATCCGGTCAAGCTGCCATGGGTTGTAGCCCGACGCAAACAGTTGCAGTTGATGTATGCTGAAGCTTTGATCGGAATGGCGCGCGTGAAGCAGGGCGGGGATGAATGGGAAGAGGCGCTGGGTGATTTCACGCGCGCGCTGAAGGAAGTGCCGCAGCGCGAAGATATTCACCGCGGCGCGATGCAAATGTATATCAACCTGGGTCGCAACGCTGATGCCGTTCAACAATACACGATTCTGGAACGCCTGCTTAAGCGCAAGCTAGGTGTTAAGCCATCGAAGGAAACGCAGGATATGCTGAGTCAGCTACAATGATGAATAACTGCTGATTCGTGCGTCAGCGGGAGCAGTCTCTACAAATTCTCTTGATACAATTGCCCTAATAGGTTGTTTACCCGCATGCGGGCTGATTTACTTGGAAGGTAAATGAAGCAGATGTTATCTAATCGATCAGTCGGGTTGCAGCGGCAAGACACGCATAATCTGTCCGCGCCGGCCTTTTCGGGCGAGTATCGCGGCGTGCTGCTGGCCTCCTTGCTGATGTTTGTTGCCGGCTGGGGCGGACTGATATACCTGATAATGAACACGCGTCCACGGATTGGTGGAGAGATCTGGCTCTTTTTCATTCTGTTGCAGATCGCCGTTACTGGTACGGCGATTCCGTTCGTGCGCTTTGTTAGCGGGCGTTTGGCTCACATTCGAGAGGCGCAGCCCTTGACCGGCGTTGTCGTGCGCCGCAGTGTTTGGATCGGCATCATTGTCGTGACTTGTGCCTGGCTCATGATCCCGCGTTACCTGTCCCTGCCTTTATTCTTGATCTTGACTCTGCTTTTTGTCGTGATTGAAGTCTTCCTGCGCAACCGCGAGCTGGTAAATGAACGATAGACACGCCTTGCTCCGCAGTTTGCCTTCGGTCGATTCATTGCTCGCAGAAAACTCCATACAAAACCTGATAGAACAATACAATCGTGAACTGGTTGTCGATGCAATTCGCACCGAGATTGATTTAGCGCGCGTTGCGATCTTGCAGCGGGAACAGATCCACCCCGATGAGAGCGCGCTGGTCGCCGCCGTTGAGAGTCATTTGCGCAGACAGTTGCGGCCGAGCCTGCGGCCGGTCATCAACGCCACCGGCGTCATCATCCATACCAACCTGGGGCGCGCCCTGCTTTCGAATGCGGCACGACAAGCGATGCTGAATGCCGCCGGCGCCTACAACACGCTCGAGTTCGACCTGGAAAGCGGGAAGCGTGGCAGCCGACTGGTGCACGCGAGGCAGATCCTGCAAGATCTGACCGGGGCTGAGGACGCGCTAGTGGTCAACAACAACGCGTCCGCCTTGATCATGATCCTGAGCGCCATGGCGAAACATCGCGAGGTCATCATATCTCGCGGACAGCTGGTTGAGATTGGCGGCGGATTTCGCATACCGGCGATCATGGGTGAAAGCGGCGCGATTCTGGTGGAAGTGGGCACGACGAACCGTACTCGTATCGCCGACTACGCCGACGCGATCGGCGAAAACACGGCGATGCTGCTACGTGTCCACGCCTCAAACTTCAAACAGCTGGGCTTTGTGCAGCAGCCATCGCTGGACGAATTGACCGACCTGGCTCGCAAAAATGGTATTCTCGCAGTTGATGATTTGGGCAGCGGGACGCTTCTCGATACGGCGCCGTTCGGACTCGACCATGAGCCGACAATCCAGGAAAGCATCGCCGCCAGTACGGATCTGGTCTGCTTCAGCGGGGACAAGCTGCTGGGTGGTCCTCAAGCCGGCATCATCGTCGGCAAGGCGGAGGCGATAGAGACGCTCAAGCGGCACCCCTTGGCGCGGGCGCTGCGCGTCGACAAGCTGACCTACGCCGCTCTGATCGCCACGCTCGAACATTACAGGCGCGAAGAAGCGCTGACGCAGATTCCGGTTTGGCGTATGATTTCACTGCGCCTGGACGAAATCTCGCGCCGGGCCGAAGAATGGTCCAAGAAGCTTGGCGGGACGGTCATCAGCGGCGAATCGACAGTGGGCGGCGGCAGTTTGCCCGGTACCTCCTTGCCTACAGCGCTGCTCGCTTTCGAAACGGAAACGCCGGACCGCATGATTGCACAGCTTCGTCAAGCGAATCCTCCCGTGATCGCGCGGATCGCGGACGGGCGCGTCTTGCTTGATCCACGCACTGTGCTGCCGGAGCAAGACCAGGACTTGCTGAGTGCGCTGGCAGGTGTGGGCGCTTAAGCGGATTTACGTAGAGCCAAGGATCATCGGCATGCGCGCGCTACTTGTCTCGGAAAGACCAATTAGGAGAGCGGCGAGATGAAATCAGATATCGATCGCTTGATGCGTGAACGCGAGCTGGATGCGATCATCGTCACCGGCGGCGAAGAGTTCAATACAGCGCGGTACTACCTCTCCAACGGCGCCAACATCACACACGGCTCGATATTCAAACTGAAGGACAAGCCTGCACTGCTCGTCTGCAATCGGATGGAGCTGGAAGAGGCGGTTAAGAGCGGCCTGGACGTCAAAACTGATGTCGAACTTGGCTACTACGACCGACTCAAGGGGGCGGAAAGCGACGGCATCCGGGCGACCGTGCTGCATTGGTCAGACATTTTGAATCAGCTTGGGCTCGGCGCAGGACGCATCGGACTCTACGGCACCTGGCAGGTCAACAAGACGATTGCCCTCTATCAAGCGCTACGTGATGAACTGTGGTCGTACGAGTTTGTCATCGAGGCGAAAGCAACCCTCATCGAAGAGGCAATGTTGACCAAAGACGCCGATGAGATTCGCCGCTTGAAGTCAGTGGCGCGGCGGACTAATGAGGTGATGGCGATCGCTTGGGATTACATCTCGCATTTGCGCGCGGACGGCGAGTTCTTGCTGGATGACGAAAAGCGGAAGGTGACCATCGGAGACATCAAAGATCTGGTGCGGCGCGAATTGATGGCGCGCGGACTGGAAGATACGAATATGATCTTCGCGCAGGGTCGTGACGGCGGCTTTCCGCATAGCCGGGGCGAGGCGGACATGCCGCTGCAGATCGGACTGGCGATCGTTTTTGATCTCTTTCCACGCGAGCTCGGTGGAGGTTATCACCACGATATGACGCGCACCTGGTGCATCGGCTACGCGCCGCCGGATGTTCAAGATACCTACGAAACGGTCATGGAAGCCTTTGATATTTCTGTTGAATCTTTCGGCGTCGACAAGCCGACGCACCTGATGCAGGAAGCTGTGCAGGATCATTACGAGAGGGCGGGGCACCCCACTACGCGCACCCATCCGAGCACGATGGAAGGCTACGTGCATACGCTCGGACACGGCGTCGGCATCGATATTCACGAGAGCCCGTCGATCAGTCACCTGCGGCGCAACGATGTCTTTCAGATTGGGAATGTCTTGACCATTGAACCGGGCTTGTATTATCCTGAGCGCGGCTTTGGTGTCAGGGTCGAAGACCTTTTCGTGGTTGACGACAATGGCGAGCTCATCTCGCTGACGCCATTTCGCAAAGACTTGGTGATACCGTTAAAGAATGCGGGCGAGGAATCGAAATGAGCCCTTCGGCGAGTGAGGCATCACAGATTCGGGTGGCGATCATCGGGTCGGGACCATCCGGCTTCTATGCCGCCGACCACTTGCTGAAGCAGGACGATCCGCAGATTCATGTCGATATGTACGAGCGGCTGCCGACGCCCTTTGGTCTGGTGCGCGGTGGCGTGGCGCCCGACCATGAAAAGATCAAATCCGTCACCAAGCTCTACAGCCGCATCGCCGCCCACGAACGATTTAGTTTCTTTGGCAATATCGAATTCGGCACGGAAGTGACCCGAGCCGATCTCAGCAGACATTATCACGGCATCATTTACGCCGTTGGCGCGCAAACCGACCGAAAGCTTGGCATACCGGGCGAAGACCTGCGCAACAGTTATGCCGCCACCGAATTTGTCGGCTGGTACAACGGACATCCGGATTATCACGAATACGACTTTGATTTGAGCGGCATCAAGCGCGTGGCGGTGATTGGCGTCGGCAACGTAGCAATGGATGTCGCCCGTTTACTTGCTCGCACACCGAAAGAATTGTATCAGACCGACATTGCCGACTATGCGCTCGAGACCCTCAAGACAAGCGAAGTCGAGGAGATCTACGTGCTCGGTCGGCGCGGACCGGCGCAAGCCGCCTTCACCAATCCGGAAATCAAGGAATTGGGCGAGATGGCGGATGCCGATATCGTCGTCGAATGCGAAGACGCCTCGCTGGACGAGATGAGCGCGACGCACCTGAAGGCGAGCCGAGACCGCGCCGCCATTCGCAATGTCAAGATTCTACAGTCTTATGTGGATCGCGGTTTACAAGGGAAATCGCGCCGGATCATCATGCGCTTCCTGGTTGCGCCCGTCGAGATCATCGGCGGCGACAAGGTTGAAGCGATGAAGATCGTCAAGAATGAACTTTACCTGGACGAGCGAGGATCACTGCGCCCGCGCGCCACCGACCAATATGAGATCTTGCCGGTGGATATGGTTTTCCGCTCAGTCGGCTATCGCGGCGTATCGCTGCCCGATGTGCCCTTTTATGACCGCTGGGGAACAATTCCCAATGACAGTGGCCGCGTGCTGACCAGGCACGAAGGCAACAAACTGTTGACAGGCAACTATGTCGTCGGCTGGATTAAACGCGGTCCGAGCGGCATCATCGGCACGAACAAGCCCGACGCCATTGAAACGGCGGAGTGCATTTTGGAGGACCTGCGGTCGCAGAACGACCTGCAGCCGGAAGACACGCGCATAGACGCGATCATCGACTTGGTCCGTTCGCGCAAGCCAACCTTCATCACTTTCGACGACTGGAAGATTCTTGACGAGATCGAACGCCAGCGCGGTGCCGAAAGCGGTCGCAGCCGCGTAAAATTCACCACAGTCGAAGAAATGTTGGAAGCCTTGGGCAAGACGACCGCAATGGTTGGAGCTAGCAAATAGCGCCTTCCAGGTAAGGCAGGATGCCTGCCCGTTGGAACAAAAGATTGAAACCTGTATAAATCGGATGGAATTTACTAAGGTTTCTTGACATTTTACGCCGAAGAGTGTTAAGGTAATGATATCAAACTATAATTCTTTGAAGCAGATTTATTTCATCCCCCAACGCCCCGCGCCCTGCGGGGCGTTTCGTTTTGTGAAAAAGGACTTGCCGCCTCACGAATTTACCGGGTAACCCGGGCCAGCTCCGCTAATTCCCATGCGCTGGGTGAAATGACATGAACGGTTTGAAGTAGATGACTTTCGACAGGTCTCACGATGTCACCTGTACCCTTGAGGAATGCGCTGACCAGCGCTATTTCGGCAAGTCCACCGCATCGAGCTGGCTGGAATGCTGCGCAACCGCGTTCGGTTGGCCTGCCCGCGTTACTCTCTTTAATTTCGGCGGCGAATGCGTTAACCTCGGCGTAGAAAAGTCCACATGCCTAGCAGAGGGGAACAGATGAACGCCGACGAAATCATCCTCGGTCATATACGGGATAACGACGAAGAACTGAGTTTTATCGCTAAAGAAATATGGGATCACCCGCAGGTCGCGCTGCAGGAAGAGTTCGCTGCCTCGTTGCTCGCGGAGAAAATGGAGTTGGACGGATTCTCGATCACCTGGGGCGCGGGCGGCATGCCCACCGCCTTCATCGCGGAGTGGGGAGCGGGGTCGCCGGTCATCGGATTTCTCGGCGAATACGATGCGCTGCCGGGTTTGTCGCAGGAGCTATCTAGCGAGAATTCGCCGATCGAAGCGGGCGGTCCCGGGCATGGCTGCGGGCACAATCTTTACGGCACTGCCTGCATGGGCTCCGTGATGGCGCTGAAAACGGCGATGGAACGGGCCGGTATCGGCGGCACGATTCGCTTCTATGGCTGCCCGGCGGAAGAGACGCTGGTGGGCAAAACTTTCATGGCGCGCGATGGTGTCTTTGACGACCTGGACGCGGCGATCAGCTGGCACCCGGGCGATACCAATATCACCTGGAACGGCTCCTCACTGGCGATGAATTCCTTCAGGGTGAATTTTTACGGCGTGGCGGCGCACGCGGGCGGTTCGCCCTGGCTGGGGCGCAGCGCGCTGGACGGCGTGATGCTGATGGACGCCGGCGTGAATTATATGCGCGAGCATGTCCCGCCCGAATCGCGGATTCACAGTGTGGTCACGAGTGGCGGGCAGGCGCCGAATGTGGTGCCGGCATATGCCCAGGTCTGGTATTTCGTGCGTGCGCCAAAGCGCCAACAGGTCGAAGAGATGTATCAATGGATGCAGGACATTGCGCAGGGCGCTGCGTTGATGAGCGGCACTCGGCACGAAATCGAATTCATCACCGGGTGCTATGACATACTGCCGAATAATGCGATGTCTGACCTGCTTTATGAAAAGATGGCGCAGGCAAATGGCATGCGCTTCACGGAACAGGAACGCCAATTCGCCAAAGAATTGCAAGCGACATTTCCCGAAGGCTCGGTGCAGCGGGGTTTCGACTGGATGCAGCTGTCGACGAGCGCCAGGCTTGACCCCGCCACCGTGGACGATCCCCTCTGGGAGGGTGTCTATCCGCATTCGCCGACGCCGCCGCTGATGGGCGGCTCGACCGAAGTTGCCGATGTCAGTTGGATCACACCGACCGGGCAGATCACCACGACGTGCTGGCCTCTTGGTACGCCGGGGCACAGTTGGCAGACGGTGGCGTCCTCGGGCTCGGGCATCGGCGCCAAAGGCATGATATTGGCTGCCAAGACGATGGCGCTGGCCGGGCTCGATCTGCTAACCAAGCCGGACCAGCTGGAAGCGGCACAAGCGGAATTTGAGCTGGCGCGCGCCGGCAGAACCTATGTCACGCCATTGCCGCCGGAAGCCACGCCAAAATAGATGATGCTTGCAAATACATCACAAGGCGTCGCCGCGGGCAGCATTCCGCTCTTCGCCGGTCATCCGTCGCATGACCTGCTACCGATCGAAGGCATACAAGAGGTAGTCGACGTGGCGTGGACAAGGCAAGACGTCACGCGGCTGTTCGATTACGGCGATGAGCGGGGCAATCCTCAGCTGATCGAATTCCTGGTGGAGCGAGTCAATCGCTGCGAAGCCCTGGGTATCAGCCGCGAAAATCTGATGATCATTGGCGGTTCGACATGGGGTGTCGAGATGATCTCGCAGCATCTCGCGGGTCCCGCTGATGCCGTGCTAGTGGACGCGCCGTCTTATCGCGATGCCTTGCATATATTCCGCGATCATCAGCTGGAGATGCGGTCCGTGCCCATCGACGACGGTGGCGCGCTTATCGATGAGATGGAACGCGCGCTGGAGTCGCTAGCCGCTTGCGGTCGAGCGCCAAAGTTCTATTATGTCGTACCGAATTTTCAGAACCCGTCGGGCATCACCATGCCAGAAGCGCGCCGCCGCGCCATCATCGAGCTCAGTCGACGCTACGGATTCGTCATCGTCGAGGACGATGTCTACCACGATATTCGCTTTGAAGGCGCCTTGCCGCCGAGCTTCTATGCCTTGGCAGACGGCGAAAATGTGCTGCGAATGGGCACATTTTCCAAGACATTGGCGCCGGGATTGCGCATCGGCTGGCTGATCGGAGCGCGGCATCACATCAACAACTTTGTCGGCAGCGGCAAGTTTCTCATGGGCGGGGGCGCCAATCCATTCAGCGCGGCTATTGTCGCCGATTATTGCCGCAGTGGCGCCTGGGAAACGCATGTACAGTGGCTGCGCGGGCAATACAGAAGCAGACGTGATGTTGCGCTGGCTGCCTTGGAGAGCGCCATGCCGGCCGAGGTCGAGTGGACACGCCCGGGCGGTGGCTACTTCATCTGGCTGCGTCTGCCGACAAACGTGAATGTTGATGACTTGGCGGCACGCGCTCAAGCGCATCATGTCTACTTCGCGTCTGGAAAGGGCTTCTTCGTCGATCCTGAAGACGACGCGCGTCATCTGCGACTTTCGTTCAGCTTTGTTCATCTCGATGATCTGCGTGCCGGGATCGAGATTCTAGGTCAATTGATCAGTCAAATGATGAAATAGCAACCCATGGCCGGCATTGCGACTGCGCGAAACGTCAACGAGGATATTGCCCGGCACGGTTACAGCCTCTTGCAAGCCGCTGAACTTCAACTGACCGGTGAGATGAGGCAGGCATGGTTAAGCCTGTCAATCGACTATGCCAACTTGCCGCTTGATGAGTATCTACCTGACGGTGGCAAGTACCGCTTTCGCCGTTATGGCCGCTTTCGCTTCTCGCCGGGTACAGGCGAGTTGACGCGCTTGCCGCACGAAGATTACTTCCAGAGTTCGGCTGTCAATCAAGTGACCGGCGGCATTGTTCGCAAGTTTGCGCCGCTGTTGGACACCACCTTTGACAACCCCTTCCTGCATGAATTGATCCGCTTTGACTTCCGACAGTTTCCGGTCTCGGGAGCGATGCTGCGGCAGCCTTGGGAGGTGCAGGTCCACTTGATTCGCGTCACCGCCGATCGGTGCGGACAGGGACATTCTACGCCCGAGGGCATCCACCGCGACGGCGCTGCCTTTGCCACCGTGCATCTGGCGGAGTTGGTCAATGCGCAGGGCGGACAGGTCTCGATCTACGACGACGGTCGACAGCTACTGTCGACATTTCGTCTGGAGAAGGTGCTGGACAGTTACCTCTTCCGCGATGCGATGCTCTGGCACGCCGCGAATCCGATCGTGCCATTAGAACCGGCACACGGCGCGATCCGCAGCATTCTGTCTTTCGATTTTCACTTCCCTCCGCAAGCGAGCCACACCCCCGCCTACTGAGCGTCGGCAAACGAAAAGCCCGCGGCGGCGGGCTTCTGACATCATGATGACAGGGAAGAAAGGACTCGAACCTTTAACCTTGTGCTCCAAAGGCACCTGCTCTGCCGATTGAGCTACTTCCCTAGACCAAGGCAATCATAGCGCAAAGCGCGGCATGCTCAAGTGCGAGATGGGCTGCTATACCGCATTTTCGTCATCGCTCGGGGTGCGAACGCCGATCGCCTCATCCAGGGGGATAACAAAGGCGACCCCATTGTTTGGTTCCATCAGATCGCCCATGACCGCCCTCGCCTCATCCAATAGCGTCGGCACCAAATCCTTTGGTACTACCGAGAGCAGAACATGATTAGTATGCTCCATCTCGCGCAGCACATAGGCCATTAAGCTAGTCATTGAGCTGACGATGTGCAGCGGTACTTCCAGTGAGTCGTGCTCGATCTTGCGCTGCAAGCTGTAGAGACCGACGCCCTTGATGATCGTGACGCCGGGCGCGCCCGCCTCCTGCCAGCGAACCGCGACGTCAAAGCCATTCTCGATATTGGATGTTATCAAGATGATCAGTTTCACGTTCATTCTCCTTTGGCGGTCGCGGCAAGAGCCCGGCTACTGCTTGCGCCTTCTTTCTTGCCGTGGAATACCCAGCGTACCATCGGCGGCGTGAGGACCGTAGTCAGCAATATGACCATAAACAGCGATGCGTATAACTCGCTGCTGCTATCGAGGATGCCGCTAGACAGCCCGATCGAAATGATGATCAGCCCGACCTCGCCACGCGACACCATACAGACGCCCACACGCAGCGATTCGAGCAGATCGAAGCCGCCCATGCGCGCGCCAAGGCCGGCGCCGAAGACTTTGCTGAGCACCGCCATCAGCAGCAGAATAAGCATAAAGGGCACAGCATCGATTGGAAAGGTGCTGAGGTCCGTCTCCAAGCCGACATCGACAAAGAAGATTGGCACCAGGAAGGCGTATGCGAGATGACTCGTCGCCTCTTGTATGTCTTTCTTCATACCTTCCAGCGGCAGTTTGCTCAAGCCGACGCCGGCAATAAAGGCGCCGGTGATTGCCGCCACACCGCCCAGGTACTCGGCTGACCAGCCGAAAAGCAAGGCGCTGATCAAGGCGAATATCGGAATGCCAGGGGACTGCGATAATTGCGTTCGTCCTTTTATCCAGTGCATCAACGGCGGCAGCGCATTCCAGGCAAGCGCGAAGGCAATGAAGATGTATCCGGCCATTTGCACGATGATCACCAGCAGCTGGCCGTAGTCGGCGCTGCCTCCAGCCTCGCTGGCGCCCGCCAGCACCAGGACCAGCGATACCGCCAGGATGGCGAGCACATCGTCGATCAAGGCGGTAGCCAGCAGCGCATTGCCTTCCTTTGTCCGCAGGTATCCCAGCTCGAGCAGGACTTGCGCTGAAATGCTGACGGAGGTTGCCGCCAAGGTGACACCTGCAAACAGAGCGGGCATCATGTCATGACCGGCCGGGACCACCACCAGCACGGTAAAGGCTACCGGCGCGACTACGCCCAGCACACCAGCGAAAACCGCCACCTTACCCACTTTTACCAATTCGCTGAGGTGTACCTCCAAGCCGATTTTGAACATCAGCAGCAGTACACCCAATTCGGCAAAATCCTTGATCGTATGCTGCAGATCAACCCCCTGCAAGATGCCCCAGTGCAGCATATCGAGTACGGTCGGTCCCAGCAGTACGCCAATGATCAGCTGACCCAGAACGCGCGGTTGATTGAGACGGCGGGCGATGGCGCCGCCGACGCGCGATGCCAGCAATATGATGCCCAAGGCGAACATCAGCGGGATAAACGGATTCACTTCTGCGGCGTGTTCGTCTGTTGTCTCTGCGAAGACAGACATATTGCTATGTAAGAAGATCAATGCGAAGGACATGGCGACAACGATAAGACGCCGAGACAACAGCCGGCTCAAACGATTCAAGGCGATAGCCTTTCTACAGCGGTTTGGTAAGTCCTTAACAAAGAATTATAATCGATGGCTGAAATATGGGTAATCAATAATAAAGGCGGCTCAATGAAAATCACGGAACTCGAGCTATTCACCGTGCCTCCGCGCTGGCTGTTTCTGAAGGTATCCACCGACGATGGATATTATGGCTGGGGCGAACCGATCGTAGAGGGGCAGGCCAGCACAGTGCGTGGGGCGGTGGAGGATATGTCCGACTTTCTGCTTGGCCGCGATCCGTTACAGGTTGAGGATATCTGGCAGTCATTGTTTCGCGCGCGCTTCTACCGCGGGGGGCCTGTGATGATGAGCGCGATCGCCGGTGTCAATCAGGCGCTCTGGGATATTAAGGGCAAATATCACGGTGTCCCGATTTATGAGCTCTTGGGTGGCAAGGTACGTGACAAAATACAGATCTACGCCGGCATCGGCGGCGATCGTCCGACGGATGTCGCGCGACAGGCGCAGCAGCGGAAAGACGAAGGCCTGCAAGCAGTGAAGATGGGCGCGGTCAACGAGGTCCATTACATGGACACCTTCGCCCATATCGACGAGGCGGTGGCGAGGGTGGCTTCCGTGCGCGAGCAAGTGGGGAAAGATTTCAGCATCGCAGTCGATTTTCACGGACGCGTGCACAAACCGATGGCGAAGATGCTGATCAAAGAGTTGGAACCGTATCACCTGATGTTCGTCGAGGAACCGATACTACCGATGCACAATGAATCCCTGCTTGATCTCAAGCGCTCCACCTCGATTCCGATCGCAACCGGTGAACGCATGTATTCGCGCTGGGATTTCAAGTCTATTTTGGCTGAGGGCAGCGTCGACATCATCCAGCCGGATGTGTCGCATGCCGGCGGCATCTCCGAAGTCGTGCGAATTGCGGCGATGGCAGAAGCCTACGATGTGGCATTGGCGCCGCATTGCCCTTTGGGACCCATTGCGCTGGCGTCATGCTTACAGGTTGATGCCGTCGCCTACAACGCCTTGATACAAGAGCAGAGTCTCGGCATTCATTACAATCAGGGGGCTGATCTTTTGGACTACCTGGCAGACGCGTCCGTATTCGAGTATCAGGACGGCTTCGTCAATCTACCCACGGCGCCCGGGCTTGGCATCGAGCTGGACGAAGACAAAGTGCGCGCTGCGTCCGATCACAATCTCCGCTGGCGCAATCCACGTTGGCGCCGTCGCGATGGCTCGATAGCCGAGTGGTAGTAAAATGTATAACGTAAGCCGATGCTGAATACGAACTGATGCGTACAGCAGGTCCGTGAGATGCTGGAATGTGAGCGGTCGCTTATAGATCTATTTGTTTGTAACCGGATTACGAAGAGATATAACTAAATATATCTTAATGTTTCTCTCATGGAAGCTGCTTATCATGATGGTACAGGTTACTGTCATGGGAGGAAACATGACGAGAGAGCGCATTCTCATAATCGAAGACGAGGCACGGATTGCACAGTTCCTGGAACGCGGGCTCATCTACGAAGGCTTTCAAGTCAGCGTCGCCGCCGACGGCCAGACGGGTCTTACCAGCGCACGTGACAATCCTCCTGATTTAGTGATCCTGGACTGGATGCTGCCCGGGCTGGATGGCCTGGAAGTATGCAGGCGCCTCAGAGCAGCCGGGGATGTGGCAATACTGATGTTGACCGCCAAGGATGATATTCGGGATCGCGTAAGCGGTCTGGAAGCCGGCGCGGACGACTATCTCGTGAAGCCCTTCTCGATTGACGAATTGATCGCTCGGGTGCGGGCGCTGCTGCGCCGATCTTCTCCCGTCTCGCATCCGGAGATTCTCCGGTTTGACGATCTGGCATTAGATACAGGTACCCACCGCGCATATCGTCAGGATACTCCCATCGATCTGACCGCGAAGGAGTACGAGCTGCTGGAACTGTTCCTGCGAAATCCGCGACAAGTACTGACCCGTGATGTGATCTTCGATCGCGTCTGGGGTTACAACTTCGGCGGCGAGAGCAATATCATCGAGGTTTACGTTCGCTATCTGCGGCAAAAAACCGAGGTGGACGGGAGCAACCGGCTGATCCATACGGTGCGCGGTGTCGGTTATGTCTTACGCGAGGAGTAGGGCGGGGCCAACTGAACCGAGCTGACTAGATGGCAATGTTTGAAGTTCGGCATCGCTAGGTCAGCCGCTGGGTAACCTGCGCGGCACATTTCCGTGCCGTGTAAGAGGATATGTCAGTCGAAACGCGCGACATCCACGGCGCCTGCAGAAACGCCGTTGATCAGCTTGTCCACGGCGCGCTCGGCGGTGGCGGCGGCCAGCGCCAGGCCATGCCCGGTGAAGCCCACGGCGAATCCCACGCGTGGCTTTCCGGGCAGTGTCCCTACCAGCGGCAATCCATCCAGACTGAATCCCATAATGCCACTCCAGCGCTGTGCCACCGGCGCATTCACATCGGGGAAGTACTTTGTCAAATACTTGTCCAAATATGCTTGCACGTTGGGGTTGAGCCGATCTTCACCAGTATCATGCTCTTCATCAGGGAAATGCTGTCGACCACCGCCCAGCAGAAAGCGCCCGTCAAACGTACTGCGATAATACATATACCCGTAATCACTGTATCCACAATACGGGACGGGCACATGATCAATCGGCTCAGTGACCAGACATTGAGCGCGGGTTGGCACGACCTTGCCAACAAAGTAGGGATCTATCAGCGGCGAGTAGGCATTGGTGCAAAGCATGACGTAACGCGCCTTGAAGATCACTTTGCGTGTATGGACGCGAACCGCGTCGGCCAGCTGCTCGAGGCGATATAACTCGTTGTTGGCAATCACCTCGGCGCCGCTTTGCGCCATAACGGTCTTCGCCAATAAATAGGGCTGCACGCCGGCGTCAAGCGGCTGTTCTACGGCGGCGTAATAGCCGCGTCCCAAAGGATCCTGGCTGTAATACTCAATGTCGATCTTGTCGGCGGCGAGGGCGCGCGCGGCCAGCTCCAGTTCTTGGGCTTCCTGCGGGCTCTCCGCCAGCAGCAGCGACCCGCTGTTGTCGAGCGGCACCTCAAAGGCGCTGCCATCGATGAACGCCCGCCAGTGCGCAAAGCTGCGGGTGGCCATGCCCCAAACCTCCCGCGCCACCTCGTGTCCATACTGTTCGATTGCGCGGTGGTAGTAGGTCTCCAATCCGCTAATCATAAAGCCGGCGTTGCGGCCGCTGGCGCCGAGCGCGACATCTCGTGCATCGGTCACGACCACGTCCCGCTTGTGCAGATGCTTGGCGAAATAGGCGGCGGCGCCGCCAGCCAAGCCTGCGCCAACGACCAGGAAGTCGACTTCCCGTTCCTGCTGCCCCGCGCGCTGCCAATGGGAGACGGTCATGGCCGGTTCCAAAACTGCATCATTATGCCTGGCGACTGGTTCTGCCGAAACTCGGTGACATCAAGGGCGTCGCCATCGAAGCTGCCAGTTCGATCATTGCGATGTGCTGTTTCGTTCCATTGCATTACGTTATTGATGATAAACCGCAATTCGAGATTGTCAAATTACATCCGCTTGCTAGGACTTCGGTTGAATAGGTGTTAGAATAAGCTTGCCATACATAATCCATGGCAAGGAAATCGTGCTAGCATCGGAGGCTGTAAATGCGAACTATTAAGAGAGTATCAATCCTGTTGCTGTTGTTATTGATGGCGCTGCCATTTGCTGCCGTTCTGGCGGACGGGCATCTGCCCGATCTCGGCGGACGTACGGTCACAGTGGCGGTTGAGAATGCCTATCCGCCTTTCAATGTAATTGATGATGAGACCGGCGAAGGCGTCGGCTGGGACTACGACACGCTGGGCGAGATTTGCGACCGTCTCAACTGTGTGCCTGAGTATATCGAAACGAGCTGGGAAGGCTTGATCGTCGCCATCTCCAATGGCGAGTATGACATGGCAGCGGACGGTATTACGATCACTGAAGAGCGTGCTGAGATCGTCGACTACTCCGAAGGCTATATCGATGTCATCCAGCGCATGATGGTACGCGTAGGCGAAGACCGCTTCAGCGGCGCCGACGACTTTGTCGCCGGAGATTTTGTCATCGGTGTACAAGTCGCGACGACCAACTACATCGCCGCGTCTGAGCTCTTGGGCGGCGACGAAGATCGCATTGTCGGTTACGGCGAATTTGGTTTGGCGGTACAGGCGCTCATCACTGGCGACATTGACGCGGTCGTCATTGATGATGTGGCCGGCCAAGGCTATACCGGTCTGAACGACGACAAGATCAAATTGTTGCCGGACGATCTGATCAAGCAGCAACTGGGCTTCATTTACCCACAGGGATCCGTCCTGGTTGAGTCGTTCAACGCGGCGCTGGCGGAAATGCGCGAAGACGGCACTCTGGCTGCGATAAACGCCAAATGGCTGGGTGACGGGGAAGCCGAAGATGAGATGGCGATGCCCGATCTCGGTGGTCGCTCGGTCACGGTCGCTGTCGAGAACGCCTACCCGCCCTTTAACGTGATTGATGAAGAGACCGGCGAGGGTGTTGGCTGGGACTACGATACGCTGGGCGAGATCTGCGCTCGTTTGAACTGTGCGCCCGAATACATCGAGACAAGTTGGGAAGGCTTGATCGTCGCCGTGTCCAATGGCGAGTATGATATGGCCGCCGATGGGATCACGATCACGGAAGAGCGGGCTCAGATTGTCGATTACTCCGAAGGGTATATCGATGTCATTCAGCGCATGATGGTGCGCGTCGGCGAAGACCGATTCAGTGACGCCATGGATTTCGTGGACGGGGACTTTGTCATCGGCGTACAAGTAGCCACGACCAACTACATCGCCGCCGCCGAGCTCTTGGGCGGCGACGAAGATCGCATTGTCGGTTACGGCGAATTTGGCTTGGCGGTGCAAGCGCTGATCACCGGCGATATTGATGCGGTGGTCATTGATGATGTGGCCGGTCAAGGCTATACGGGTCTGAACGCCGACAAGATCAAGCTGCTGCCGGATGATCTGATCAAGCAGCAACTGGGCTTCATCTATCCGCAGGGCTCCGACCTGGTTGGGCCGTTCAATATGGCGCTGGCTGCCATGCGAGAGGATGGCACGTTGGATGCCATCAATGCGAAATGGCTGGGGTCGGACGCATAAACGTCATCGTGACTTTTGCCAATTGAATGATACAAGCTGTGGGACAAGGCGATCCTTGTCCCACTTCGTATTTGCAGTACATCCGAAACGGACAGACGGCATTTTCTTATGAGCAGCGATTCGCCGCGTCAAGGTGACAAGCGTAAGGTAGAAGAACCGGATCTCGAGCAGATCATCGCTGAATCGCGCGGGCGGGCAATGCGTCTGGCGCGCTTCTATACCTTGCCCTATTGGATCCTTTTTCTCGTGATTATGGGCATTCTGCTGGCGATTAGCATTCTCACGGACAGCATCTATTCAAAAATCTTCAGCCAGCTGATGGAAGGCGTGAGCATGACGCTTTTTGTCAGCATCGTTTCATATCTGTGCGCGCTGAGCACGGCGGTTGTGGTGGGGATCATCCGCTCTAATCCGCCTGCGCCTCCGCAATCGCGGGAGACAATGCGGCGAGGCGTGACACGGGTACTGCGAATCGCCATTTACAATGTCTGCACCGTTTATGTCAGCGTGATGCGCGGCATTCCCATTCTGGTCGTTCTGCTGGTCACCGGTTTCATCGTTGTGCCCGCCTTGCGCGGCATGATCAACGAAGTCGTTGTCGACGGTGTCCGCGAACTGGTCAACGATCCGGAGATTCCCGATTTGATATGGCGCGGGAGTTCCGCCGGTACGGCTATCGTCGCACTGGCGATCACTTATGGCGCCTATATGTCAGAGACCGTACGCGCCGGCATTCAATCCATTCCCAAAGGACAGTTCGAAGCGGCGTATTCGGTCGGTATGACCTATTGGCAGACTATGCGGTCGATCGTGCTGCCGCAGGCTTTTCGCAACGTCCTGCCGCCACTCGGCAATGACTTTGTGGCGATGATTAAAGATTCGTCGTTGCTGGCCTTCCTAGGCATACGCGATATCACGCAGATCGCCAAGACCACGTCAGGCCGTTCGTTTCGCTATGTTGAAACCTATGCTGTCGTCGCGTACATTTATTTGACCTTGGTCATCCTGGCCACAACGGTTGTCAACCTGCTGGAAGACACGATCAATATTGAGCGCGAGACCCCGCGCCTGGTACAAGGGCTCGGGGCGCTGATCCCGGGCAAGAAGAAACGCGAACCGATCGTCGAATCCTTCGACTAGACCCTGCTCATCAGAGTAGAAACCCACCTTATTGCCTTCGGTATCCCGAACCCAGGCGACGAAGCCACCGCCGGCGTTTTGGTCAGCAGCACTTCACCACCCGCCTCCGCCACACGCGCGACGACATCGTTCATATGTCCCGCTACCGAGAGATAGTCCAAGGTACCGTCGCCCGACGGCGAGTAACCAACCTGCCGGTTGTGGACAAGGCAGCCACCGACTCCGCCCTCATGCGGGAATAGGCTAAGCATGCTGCCCATCGTCTCGCGTTGGTCGTTGATGAAAAGCTGAATGTCCATGACGGTCTTGTAATATATGCGAGCATGGTCAAACTCCGCCACGGGAATCTCGAACCAGCGAATTGCTGACATCATGTTCTTCTGGAGGTGAAAGATCAAGGCGCCAGGAGACCCCCATAGCGCCCATAGATAAAGCGTCTGCAGTTCTGTTGGATTTGTGGATCGGAGATCGTGCGCTAGCGTGTGTCGAGTCAGCCCATGCTTTGCCGCTGCTCGGCATCCTCGCCGGCGCTGAGGACCAGCTCGTCGATTTCGTCATCGGAGGTTGCGCGCAAGCGCTGTTCTTTCACGCGCTCAGCTTCTTCTACGCTCGTGTTATCCAGCTCGCCGATGGCTTCTCTGAAATTGTCGTTCAGATTCTGGCCGTGGAAATGGACTTCGTCCATCGCATCAATGGTATCCTGCAGCTTGTCAATTTCGTCCTGGATCTCAATGCCGAGCCGCTGTCCCTTGGCGCTGTTGGCGTCTTTGGTGCCGAGCAGCGACATCTGGGCATAAACCGTGCCCAGGGCGGAGAGCGTACTTTCCAACTGAATTTCCGCACGTTTGATGGTGCTGGCGCTGGCTTCCAGGCTGATCAACTGCCGCTGCAGCATTTGCAGCTGCGCCTGCAGATCGCGCCGTGTACGCTCGTCCTTTAGGGTTTTGATACGCCGCTTGACATCTTCAATCTTTCGCGGCACCAGTTTCAGGTCTCGGGCGGCGAGGTCATTGTTTTCGAAGTGGTCGATTCGGTTCGCCAGATTGTACATGTGGGCGATCCAGTCATTGATGCCGCTGATGAGGTTTCGCTGCCGCGTCCGCATCGCGCCGCGCGCCACATCCGCCAGCTTGAGCATGTTGCGGCGGTACTCGAAGGCGTCCTGCAAGCGCTCACGCGAGACGCGATTGCGGATATTGCGCAGGTCGTATTCGCGCTCGAAATCTTCCGCCAGCGCTTGTTCGGTCGCTTCCGGATCAGTTAAAGTTGAGGCAACCAGCACTGACTCAGCTAGTGCGCCCAGCACCAGCCAGAACCAGGGTTGCCATTCCAGGAACGGCAGGCTGATATCCCGCACGAAAAGAAACAGAATGGCGGTGACCATGACGGTCACCAGTGTCTCCCAACGCAGCAAGGCGCTTGTTAGAAGCGTGCCGAAGACCTTCTGACGTGCCTCGCTGTTGAGTGTCATTGACGTCTTGCACTCCCAATTTGCGTTTCAGACAAGGTCGGTCCCGCAATCTCTCTGTGCAGCCGATGCGGAATACCTGTCTGGCGACCGCTTCTCGAAGAACCGTGGCCGAATCAGTTGTTGCCCAGGAGCCGTTGCCGGCGCTCTTCAAGCTGCAATTCAACCTGGCCAATGCCAACAGTATCTTCGATTTGATCGGTGAGCTTGCGGCTGGCCAGTTCGGCGCGGGCGTCTTCTTCGTCGATCTGCGAATAGATCGAGTCGAGCAGGTTGTCAATTTCCTGATCGCCCGAAGTATCCAGCTTGTCCATGCTCTTCAGCGTCTTGGTCATGACCTTCTTGGTTTCTGCGAGTTCGAGCAGCGAGCGCATCTTTTCGCGTTCCTGCTTGATGGTGGTCAGGCGCCCTTCCAATTTCAGGCGCATATTCAACATGCCTTGATACTGCTCTTCTTGCGACTGCCACTGTTCGTAATATTCCTGCGCCAATTCCTGTTTTGTGTTGAGCTCAGCTTGCGCCGCCGCGGCGAGGTCATCTTTGCCGCGCAAGATCAAGGTGTCGATGTCCCGATCCAGCTTGTCGGATTGATTGGAGAATTCTTCATATTTGCGCTTGAGCGTACGTACCGAACCGCCGACGGTCGCCGCCGAATCTTCGAGCGCTTCCAGGTTGCGCTCCACCTGGCGGATGTATTCATCCATGACCTTTAGCGAGTTAGTCTCCAACGCACGGTCAATCATGCCGTGCATGTTGGCGCTAAATAACGTTTGGACCTTTTGTAATATCGATGGCATCTTCAGATTATCCCCTTACTGAGCTAGGCTTCCTCGGGCTATGGATTGCAGCCAGTATAGCATAGTTGAGAACTGATTATCAAAAGCGTGCTGCCCGCGGATATAGATATTTACGGAAAATTTACGCGATAGTTTCGCCTTGGCCTCAGGTAGAATTGCCGGCACGGTGAATCGCCAGCAGGTCTGTTAGAATGGCACTGCCGGTTTCCAGCTTTCCGGCTCCCGCGCCGATTAGCGTGACCGCGCCTAGCAGGTCTGTTTCCAAGGTGATTGCGTTGGTCGAGCCGCCGACGCTGGCGAGCGGGTCACCGAGGGGAAGGCGTCGGGCGCGCACCTCACCGCTGTCGGGCGTCGCCGCCGCAATCAGCTTGTAGCGCTCGCCTGCCGCCTTGGCCTCTGCAATGTCGGCAGCGCTGATTTCGGTGATGCCGCTTACATCGAGGTCGCTCATGCTCAAGCGGCTGCCGAAAAGGGCGTTGCCCAGTATCAGAACTTTGCCGGCCGCGTCCCAGCCTTCGACATCGCCCGACGGATCGGTTTCGGCATAACCGAGCGCCTGCGCTTGTGCCAGGGCTTCTCCGTAAGACATGCCGCCTTCCATCTGCGTCAGTATGTAATTGGTCGTGCCGTTGAGGATGCCGCGAACGGAGCGGATTTCGCAGCCCGCCAGCGCATCTTCCGCCAAACTCATGATCGGCGTGCCGGCCATCACTGTGGCTTCGCAGCGCATTTGCAGTGCCTTCGCCTTCGCCTTCGTCCTCAGTTTGGCGTAGTCGAGAGCGACCGGTCCCTTGTTGGCGAGCACAAGGTGCATGCCCTTGTCGAGCACCTGATGACAGTAGGCGAGGGCGGGTTGGGCGGTATCGAGGTCCGTCGGGCTCATTTCGATTAGTACGTCGGCATCGCCCCGCGCGATCATGTCGGCGGCGGGCAGGTTGCGCTGCAGCCCCGCCTGATCGGGAAAGGCCTCAAAGCTGCCGCTTTGCGCCGCCAGAAGAAGTGCGTCGATATCCAGACCGTCGGCCAGATACAGCGTCCCTTTGGAGGCGGTAACGACGCCGATAATTTGCGCGGCGAAGCCGTAATCTTGCGCCAACTGCGCCGCTTTGTCGCGCAGGATTTCGGCGAATCCTTGACCGACCACGCCGAATCCAATCAAGATAAGTCTCATCGTCATTTCCCACCGTAGCGCGTTTGATAGCAGGCGTAATGATACAGCCGTCGCTGCAAATCGGACTAGTCTGATTCAGCTCGGGAATACGTCAAGTCGAGGAAGGCGGCATTTGCTCTGACGACTAAGTTACCGCGTCCAGCCGTTCGACCGTGGCCAGGGCTTTCTCCACGCTTTCTTGTGGACGGACGCCGACTTGCTGCTCTACCAGGATGCCGCTCTCGTCGATCACCCAGTAAGAACGGGTGGCGGATATTGGCAGCTTTACGATGAATAAATTCAAGCCCCAGGCGTCCCAGGCGTCCAGCATCTTGTGATCGGGATCGGAAAGCAAGTCATATTGGAGCTGCTGCCCCGTTTTCCAGCGTGCCAGCACGTCAACGCTATCGGAGCTAACGCCGAGGACGACCGCATTCTGCGCTTGGATCTGTGGGAAGACATCGCGGAATGAACAGGCTTGATTGTTGCAGCCACTTGTATTGGCTTTGGGGAAGGCGAAGATGATGACGCGCTTGCCGTGATAATCGCTTAGCTTGACAGCTTCGCCGTCCTGATTCTGCAATTCGAAATCCGGCGCCAATTCTCCGATAGTTGGCACGATGCGTTTCTCCTGCGCCTATGAACGGCCTCTAGCTTCAGTATATCGCGACTGATAGGGCATTGAGCGATGTGTTTCAAGGACCGCTCGACAGATATTGCGTTATCTAGTGCGTGACGATGCCGTGTTCCGCATCTTCTTCGCGGGCGACACGTTGCCCTTCAACGATGTCCACGCGGCTGAGCAAGTAACCGCCGAGAACAAATAGCAGAATCAAGCTGAGAATGGCGGGACGGCTGCTGCCCAGCGCGATGCCTGCAAAAGCGAAAATCAGGGGACCGACGATGGCGGCGAATTTCTCCATGATGCTGTAGAAGCCGAAGAATTCGCCGCTCTTCGCCGCCGGGCACAAGCTGGCATATAAGCTGCGGCTGAGCGCCTGACTGCCGCCTTGCACCATCGCCACCATCAGCGCAAGCATCCAGAACTCCAGCGTCGCGTTGAGGACGAATCCCCAGCAGGCGACAAGGCAATACACGAACAGCGAGAGCAGGATGCTGCGCCGGGTATCCAGCCAGTTGGACAAGGCGACGAAGCGCGCGCGCCACAATCTTGCCAAGAGCAGCGCCACGATTTCAATGGCGAGGATGATGGCGATGATGGTTGGCAGACTGCTCTGTCGGGAAGGCGGCAAGACTTCGATCTGAGTTATGGCGATCACATTGCCCTGCGCCTCCGCGTTTTGAGCCGAGACATTGACGATTTGCAGGTCATTCAAGCCGGCGGCTGCCACTTCGATGGTCTCGGTTTCGCCATATCGGACGGTCTCGCTCCAAGTATTGATTATCACGGGTTCACTTCCGTCGCCGGTCAGCATTTCGCCGTTGACGATGAAGCCGATCAGTCCGCCATCCGGCGACAAGCGGTAGGTCAATTCAAATTCTTGCCCGTTAAAGGAGAAGGCTTGAGCGCCGCCGTTAGCCGCAGATTCATAATAGAGGAGATCGTCAGGACGACCGGTCAACAGAACGGTCAGTTCACCCATGAAGCCTTTGCCGACGAGCTCGTCGCCCGGCACAAGGATTTCCGTCCAATCGCCAGTCGCCGTGAATACGTCGGTTCCCAAGTCATGGACGCCCTCGCCGAAGTATGCGCCATCGCCGCGATAAGGCGCCGGTGCCGCGCCGCTGACATCGGCGGGCAGGGCGTTGACTAGCGCGATGCCGAGGATGGGTAAGCAGATGGCGTTGATTAGAATGAAAGCGAGATAGAAGGGAGCTCGCTCATCGTTGTGGGCGGGCAAGCGGCCGAAGATGATGCTGAAGGGAATGCCGGCGAATTGCACCATCAGAATCGCCAATACCAGTTCTTGCAGACTGAAACCCAACTCAGCGCCGTAAATCGCGGCCACTGCGATAATCGTACCGATGGCATCGTTGTAGATCAGGAAGGCGACCAGAAACTTGAAGAGCTGGCGGTATTTCTTGATATTGCCGAAGGTTTGGCGCAGGCGCCGGAGACTCACGCCGAGGACGGTTTCACCGCGTTTTAGCGCCGCGGTTACCGACGGTGGTTCGGGGACCTGGCGCAGGATCGGCAGGGAGAAAACGAGCCACCAGATGGCGACGCTTAGAAATGACAGCCGTATTCCCGCGTGTTCGAAGACGCTGTTCGGAATGAAGAGGAACATCACGACATTGATCGCCAGCAGGATGCCGCCGCCGAGATAGCCCAAGGCATAACCACGCGATGAAACCCAATCCCGGTCTTCTTTTCGCGCGACATGGGGAAGCAGCGCGTCATAGAAAACGATCGAACCGCCGAAACCGATGCGTCCTAAAACGAAGAATAGCGATGCGAGCAGCCAGTCGCCCGTACTTGCGAGAATGAGCAAGCCGGTACCGATGACGCCGCCGCCGATGAAAATCGCCAGAAAGCGCTTCTTGCTGCGCATGACATCGGAGATTGTGCCCAGGATGGGCGAAAGGATCGCCAGCACAAAAAGCGAAAAGCTGATCGTGAGCGACCAGTAAGCCGTTGCCGTCGCGTCGCTGGGCAGGGTGCTGCCGGCGACAGTGCTGTAATAGATGGGCAAGAGGCTGGCAAGAATAGTGGTGGCGAAAGCCGAGTTCGCCCAATCGTACATGGCCCAGGCGTTAATGCGCCTTTTGTACGTGGCTTCGTCTGGCGTTCGCTCGCTTGCCATGGCCCCATCACCTTCCGTAGGCATAACAGTCTGCACTAAAGATACATCGAAACGTACAGCTTGGCACATGCGGCTCCGCGCCTTTCGCTTGCCTGTGCTCCTTACAAGCGGCAACGGGCATTGATCGCAAATTGAATGGCAGGGCGCCGACAGGTATACTGGTGCGCCGACGCGCCGTCGTTATCCATTGGTAATGGCCGCGTGACGCCAGAAGCGCATAGGCTCCGAGATTGCATAGTGCATTTGATGCCATCATGAGAACGATCAATCGAAATCGGCTTGATCCCGGGCTGGTATTCGTGCTGGCCCTGACGCTCTTCCACGCCATTCCCCTCGCCATGAATGCCGGACTGCCGGATGGAAGCGAACTGCCTTATCACCTTTCTCGCGTGACTGCATTGACGCGAGGCTGGGAACAAGGGCTGTTCTTGCCGGACGATTCGCAAGCCGTCGACCTGGCCAATAGTCCGTCGGCTTATCATTTGAATGCCAGCTTGGCTTATCATCTGAGCAGCGTTTTGCATCTCGTTTTCGGCTTGAGCGCGCTGGATGCCTTGCGCTGGCTTATATTGCTCAGTTTCCTCGGCTGCAGCGGCGGCATGTACTTGTTCTGCAAACGGCGGAGCGGGCGGCTTGGCGCTATGATCGCCGGGTTACTGTATGTTTACAGTCCCTATCTGATGTACACCGTGGCCTATACCCGGGGCACCTACCCGGAGTTGTTGGCGTTGGCCTTGTTCCCGCTGCTGCTTTGGCGCCTTGATGCGCTGCGTGACAAGCCGAACGTCTTCAACTTCATTCTCGCCGTCATATTGCAGGCGGCTATCTTTGCCACCGACGGCATGATGGCTCTCGTCTTGACGGCCATAGCCCTTGCCTGGATCGCCTTCGAAACGCTGATTCAATACGTCAACCGCGAAGCGAGTCGGATCAATCCTCGCTCCGAAGGCTTGGCGCTGATCGCCCTGCTGCTGGGCACGCTGGCAGCGGCGGCATACTGGCTGCCATTCATCGTTGAAGACAAGTCGGCGCATCGGACTCGTCCCATAGACGCCGGACAGTTCGACCCTGGCGAAGAATCCGTCCGTCTTGGGGAGTTGCTGTCGCCGCCGCCGATAAACGACGCAGGCGCGATCAACGGCTTGCGCGAGCAGCATCGTCTCGGTATCGCTCAATGGGGGCTCACTCTGCTTGGCGCCGCTACAGCCTTGCTGAATTATGTGATTGGTTTCCGAACGCGTCATCCACAGGCTCTTCTCGGCACGTTGTTTTTCGCGCTTCTAACTGTGGCGTTGATCGCCTTGATTACGCTCTCGGCGGCGGGTCGTTGGGCGGACAGTGGCCCGCTGCGGCATTTGCAGCATCCTGTGCGTATGCTGGGTCCGATTGCCGCCTGCCTGGCGATCGTGGCCGGAGCGAATGGCTTCTGGCTGGAACGCTTGGAGGCGCGCTTGCAGGTCAGCACCGTTGCGCTGCTGGTGGCGCTACCAATCGTGACGGCAATTCCCATGTTCTACGTAGCGGAATGGCGTTATCAGACGGTCGATGACATGCTCGCGGCGCAACCAGCTCAACAACTGACAGCCATGGCGCCGGACAGGAACGGCGCCGCAGCCGCTGTCATCGGAGTCTTGTCGCTTGCCGTCGCTATTATCATCGCCCGGGCGATTAGCAAACGTCAACAAACGCCACGACCGTTTTGGACGACGCCACGGCTGACACGATCGGCGCTCATTGGGATCGCGTTTGGTGGCTTGACGGCATGCCTGGTTCTGCTCGTCACTTTCCGCGAGGGGGTCGCCTGGCTCAATTCACCGCCGGGCGAAGCATTGCCGGCGCAGGTCCAGACCAGCTATACGCTGGACGGTAAACTGCAATTGCTGGGATACGATCTCAACAACGAAGGGCTGCGACCTGGGGACAGGCTTAACCTGGACGCATACTGGTACGCGCAAGAAGAGACCGACATCGACTTTTCGAGCTTCTTGCACCTTTCAAGCGGGGGTCCGCCACATGTACAGATTGACAAGCTGCATCCGGGCGGCCGCGCCATCAGCGAATGGTGGAGCCCGGCTGGATATATCCTCGACAGCTATCAGCTGCAGATCCCGACAGATCTTCCCGCGGGTGACTATGATCTGATCATTGGCTTGTACACCTGTGCGTTGATGCCGCCCGACGACTGCGGGAATGGCTACCGGCCAACTGTGACGGACGAAAACGGCGAACGCATCGGCGACCAAATCAAGCTGGCGACGGTGCGGGTCGAGTCCCGTTAGTAACCGCCTTTGGGATCGGGATAAGCGTGACCGCCGCCATAGCTGAATGATGGGGTGGGGGTGGCGCGCGGCGGCAGCGGCACATTATAGTCGATTGGCAGCGAACTGATCACCGACCTGGTCTCCAGCGTGAAGAGCGCCATCCAGCCAGTTGTATCGCTTGCTTCAACCTTGACCCAGGGACTGTAGGGGCTGCGCGCGAGCAGTTTCACTTCCAAACCGTAGGGCAGCGTGCGCTTGACCCGGAAAGCGGTGTCCGGCGCTTCCCGCAAGTTGCCGCCGGCCGCGACATTCACTGAAGCATGGTTGGCGTGGGCGCCCAATCGTTGCGGTGGCACAGGCGTCACATCGTAGACCTGTGCGATTTCACCGAGGTTGCGCACCAGCAGTTCGGCGCTCATCCAGCCGGTTTCGCCGTTGCCAAAGCGAATGTGCAGCCATTGGCGATCACTGCTGATGCCGAGCACGCCCATCGTTTCACCGGCCGGCACCTGAAAGAGCAGGCGCGAATTGATATCAGGCGCTGCCCGCATGTTAACGCCGCCCTGGGTTTGCGCGAATCCCGGCTGCGGGATCGGCATCGCGCGATCAAAGAGCTCCACAGGCAGATGCTTGATCAGATCGTATTCGAGGCGTATCGGATTGCCCGGCAGGGCGACCGGTCTCGTCCAATCACTCTCGGCGTAAGTGAGATTCAGTTGCTGCCCGACATCGAGCACGGCGGTGTTGCCATAGGCGACTAACAAGACTTGTCCCTCGATGACGATGAACTTGGTCATCCGGTCTTGAGTCAGCACGATGAGCGTGCCATTGATATCGGATGATACGCCGTTGACGGTCACCCGGGCACTTTGTCCGTAAAGACTCTGTACCACCAGTGCGCCAACTTCAGGCGCGGCCGGGCAGTCCGTGACGGAGCTTCCGCTTTCGACGGTCAGGGAGCGCCAACTAACCCCGCCGCCCTCGCCGGACACCACGTTGCTGATGCGTATATCGCCGATGAGTACGGCGTCCATCCGGATATTTTCTTCCAGCCGCAGCCAAACCAATCCAGCGCCATCGACTGTAAACGGCCGGCTATGCAGGCTGTCGATGCGCGCGGCTTCGACCAAGGCGCCGGGCGCGCTCAAGGCATCGTACTTCGGTTCGCTTTCCGGCGGACGTCCACCGTTGCAGAAAAAGCCGGTCGGTCCAGCCAGGCATTGATCGCTGGCGGCAGCGTAGCGCCTCGACAGAAGATCTTCACAGTCGGCGGCCGAGTCGAAAGAAGTCGTTGAATTGGCGGATGGTTCCACTGTCTCTGTAACGGTGAAGCGCGCCGCGGTTGGTACGAGGGTCGGTTTCGGCGTTGGTGTTACATACACGATCTCGACAGTCGGCTGCACCTGCGAGGTGATCGGTTGAGGGGCCGCCGCTCTCGATGAGCAGCCGGCGACCAAAGCGACGATGATTAGGCCCGCGGTCACTTGCGCGTTCATATCGGATGGTCCAGCCTGAAATCCGTAAGCAAACGCGGCTATTGTACCAAATGTGTTTGGCACTCTTTTTGACGCTATGCCGCCGAGTACCCTACTGCAACGCGCTGTCGAATCTGTGCGCGCCGACGGACTTCCGGCTTCAAAGGGGAAGGCGAAGTGGACAAACAGCCGGACGGCCGTCGGGCCACTGCTATGCGAAAGCCAGCCGATTGTCCGTCTGGTTGGTTTGATGATTCACAGATACTGTGGCGGGAATCCCGCTTCGTCAAGCCAGGCGTCAGCCGACCTCAAGAAACTTGAGCGCCTTCTCGATGCTCTTCTTGGGGCTGACCTTGAGTTGTTCGTCGAGCATAGTGCCATCCTCTCCGATGATCCAGTGCGAGCGAATCACACCTTCATACTTCTTGCCGTACATCGACTTTTCGCCCCAGGCGTCCCAGGCTTCCAAAACCTGATGCTCCGGATCAGACAGCAGATCGTAACCCAGGTTTTCCTCTTCAATCCACTGCGCCAGTGCCGCGGGCGCATCCGGGCTCAGCCCGAGTACGACTGCATCAGCCGTTTCGATCCGTGCGAAGTGGTCGCGGAAGCCGCAGGCTTGAACCGTGCAGCCGGAGGTGCCGGCTTTGGGATAAGCGAAGAGCAACACCTTCTTGCCGCGGTAGTCGCTGAGTTTGACCGGCTTTCCGTGTTGGTTCAGCAATTCAAAGTCGGGCGCAATTTGTCCAACGTCGGGCATGATGCTGTCCTTTCGCAAGTCTCGGATTGTCTTTGTGCCGCTCAATTCTAGCGTATCGCGTCGCTCGTTGCGAAGCCATGGCGCTCAATTTCGCGGCGCGCCAAATCGATGCCGAGCCACAGGGTCGCGGTCGCCTGCGCCGGCATGTGCAAGTGCAGTTCCGGTGGCAAATGCGCCAGAAGCGCTTCGTCACTATTGATCGGCGCGGTCACAACGCTGTCGCCTAGTGTTTCATCGGCGGTGGCGAAAGGTATATCGCTATCGGCAGCAGTGATGCGCGCGTACCATTCGGGATCATGAATCAATAGCAGCGTGCTGATCTCGGGCCGCACGGTCAACAGATTGAGGATGATGCCGGTGGCGCAGAGTTGCGCTTCGTCCGCCTCCAGCAACTCCAGCAGATAGCGCAGCGCCGGGTGATCGTAAAAGAAGTCCCAGCGTTGGGGCTGCCGCTTCTCGGGCAGGTTGAACATCTCTTCCAGCACTTCACGCAATATCTGGTGTTTGACGCTCCATTCCCGCGCATCGGCGAAATCGGCGGTCGTCGGCCCGAACATCATGGCAGGCAGGACATGAAACAGGCCGTTGTCGAAAGCGGTGGCTTCCGAGCGTCGTGCCAGAATTGCTTTGTAGGCGCCGCTGTCATTGAATACGGTCAGCGTGCCAATGCCGATCGCCGCGCTGCGCTTGAGTCCGCGCCGCAATGCGTCGGCTGGCGCGACTTGACGATGATAGGTGGTGCGTGAGGGCGCGCGCATCCAGCCGTCGGCGACGGCATCGCGCAGTTCGCGTTCGAGGCTGGCGCAGGTCGCCAGCAAATCGTAGTAGCAGCCGAGCGCCCCGCGCAGTCGAAGCGGCTTTTCGCGGATCTCCTTGAGTGTAAAGGTCGAACCGTTGTAGAGCCCGGGCTTGCTATTCTGGAGATTGTGCAAGTAGCTATAGTCGTAAACGGCAAAGTCGCGATTTTCGGGCGCGGGCAGTGTGCGGTCGATCAACCTGTCAACATCATGAATCTGTGACGAATCGGGATAGTGGACGATCACCGGATGCTCGGCGCCATGTCGCGCGAAGGGTTCACATTGATACAGATGCCGCAGGTAGTCGGTCATGTTCTTGTAGTCGCGGCTGTCGAGTTTCATGTCGAGTCGTCGGTTCATGGTCTTGTCGTGCTATCCGCGGCTCTCGGCGAGACGTTCCGCCAGCCCCATCAGGGCGTCCGCCAGGATGCCGAGCAGGAATATAGTCAGCGCCAACGCCACGCCGATATTGGCGCCAAAGTGGAGACGATGCCAAATCTCGCCCAGGCTGCCCAGTTGCGCCAGCAGCAAGCCCCAGTCAGCGAAACTGCTGTAAGCGAAAAATAACAGGAATTCGGCGTTTTCCGAAATCGCGGCATCGGCATGCAGGATTTGCGCGATGACCACGGCCGCGGCGGCGACAAATACGAGTTGAGCGGCGACAATGACCATTTGAATCACGACCGCGTAGATGCGCTCTCTGACTGAAACTGAAAGCAGGATTCCCAGTACGGCGGCTAACGCGATCATTGCGATTGGGAGCAGCAAACTGACGGTCATGATCACGGTAATGTGCAGCAGTCCCAGTCGTGGATCGGGCAGCGGCGGCGTCGCATGGGCGCCCAGCATTTCGACATAGAGACCGCCAAACGCGGTCAATTCCGTTAGCATGCCCAATATGAGGACGAGCCTCACCAGCAGAATCGCGGTGATCGCAGCGCGCAGTCGATATAGGATGCCGACCCAGCGCGCGCGCAGCGCCTGTCCAGCGCCGGCCTCGGTCACTCGCAGGTTGTCCCAGGTCTTTCGGCTGCGCTCACCTTCGACCGACGCGGCGCCTAGTGACAGCGCCAGGATAAACGTGATCAATTGCAGGGCGAGCGTCGGAAAATACAGGCTTTGCCAGACGGAGGCGGAGACGCTGGTCCCACTCGGCGGTAAGTCGGTGACGGCAGCATACGCCACAGCCGTGCCGCCGAGGAGCAGCAAGAGCGCCACCACTTGAAGCAAGAAGGCGCGGCGCGTGCGAGACTGCCCTAGATGTGACAGTTCGTATTGGACGAGAGGATGATCAGGCCGTGCCCATACCGGCAGCAACCACCTGAGCAGTCTAGTTATCATGCGCCACCAATTCGCCAATGGCGGATTCCAGCCACTTTAATTCAGCGATGCAGTTTTCGCTTGAGAGCGTGACGGTAACATTGCCACGAATGTAATGGATGAAGGTCCCCGGTAAGCGATCCAGCCCCAATTGCTCTCTTACCGCGGCGGCATATACACCCAGCTGCAAGCGATATCGATTCGCGTGCTGCTCGTGGGTCTCGCCGATGACCTCACTCGTTTTGTAATCAATGATCATCCAATCGCCGTCCGGTCCCAGCAGCAAGACATCCATCACGCCGTGGATTACACGCTTATCCGTACGGAAGATGAATGGCAGCTCCGTATATGATGGGCGGCCAGCGGCGCGCGCGCTTTCGATCCACTGGTAAACTGGACTCCCCGGATAAAGTGCCAACAGGTCCCGCACTTCGTTCAAGACGAGTCTCAGATCCCTTGGATTCGTCACGCCACGCCCCCAGGCGATCGACTTAATCATGTCATCGGTACTCGGCTTTTCTAGTACAAAGTTCCCGTATTGCAGGAGCTCATGGACGATATCGCCGATTAGTCTTGGGGAAAGGTCGCGGCGACCCAAGGTCACGTCAGCGAAGGGTGGCGGCTGGCCATGCAGGGCGGTGTCGCGAAAGCGCTGTCCCGAGGCTCGGCGCTGGCGCTCGCTGCTCCCGCGTATGTATTCGCCGAGATACGCGATCTGCGTGGCGGTGATATGACCCGCCGTGTCGGAATGGTAGTGTGGCAGCGGTGCCAGCAGCGGCGGCGCGGCCGGCGGCTGTTCGGCCGCCGTCGTTTCAGAGCTCCAGATTTCATCGCCCGGTCGAGCCGACTGACTGAGCATGGCTGGCGGTGGTGGTGCTGGCGGCATCCGGACTGAAATGGATTCCCCGGCAAATTCACAAGGCTGCTGCTCTTCGCGCGCGATGCCAGCGATATCCAGCACAGTCAAGAGTTGACCCAGCCAACCTTTTGCGGACCACTCTTCATCCTTGCTGAGCGTGACCCCTCCACTGATCATCAGATAGTCTTGCGCCCGTGTGGCGGCGACATAGAGCAATCGCTTGCGTTCGGCCGCCTCCCTAAGTTTCTGCAACTTGACGTTGCGGCGATGCGCGAAGCCGTTCTCGTATTTGTTGGTGTCAGGATCGTAGACCTGGCAGCTCAATCCGTATTTGGGATCGGCAAGCAAGGTAGACGGTCCGCCCCCGCGTCTCTCCCAAGACGCGTCGGCCAGGATCACCAGCGGGAACTCGAGACCCTTGCTGGCGTGAACCGTCATCAATCGGACGGCGTCCCCCGGCTCCAGCGGCGCTTCGCCTTCGCGCACTTCGCGCGCCGACAGATCGGCCAGGTACAAAGAGAATTTGCCCAGAGTGACTTTGCCGCTGTCTTCCGCCAGTTGCAGCAGCTTTTCGATATTTCCGCGGCGTCGGGCGCCATCGGGCAGGCCGGTCAAGATGGCCAAATAGTTGGTTTGCGCCAATGCCCGTCGCAGCAACTCGGAGATGGTCACGCGGCCGGCAATGCGTCGCAAGTCGGACAATGTAGCGTAGGCATGTTGAACGAGCGGACGGTCGGGCTCGGTCATGCCCGGGATGGCCTGTGATGCGGCATGCGGAAGCGCATCCCACAAAGGGATAGGCGCGCCGGTGATTTCATCGGCGATCAGGCGCAGTGCAAAGAGCAGGTCATCGCTGAAGGCGAAGATCGGCGAGCGCAAGACTGTTGCCAGCGACAGATCGTCGGCGGGATTGTGCAGAAACTGCAGCAAGGCAAGCATATCCCAAACTTCTTGCCGATCATAGTAGCCGCGTCCGGCCACGGTCAGGAAAGGGATCTCTTGAGACTTGAATACATCTTCGTAAAGCGTCACATTTGACATCGCTTGAAAAAGTATGGCGATATCGCCGTATTTCATGCCGCGCCAATTGCGACTGTTCTTGTCGAATACTGGTCGTTGTTCGCTGACCAAGTTTTTGATCCGCTGCGCGATTTCGTAGGCTTCCCAGCGGCGCATGTCTTCGGCGGGGTACTCCTTGCGCCTGCCGCTCTTCGCCAGGATGTATTCACCGGTCGCATCACGAACACCCTTGTCCAGGAGCTGAACCTCAATCGCCGGCGCTTCCGGCGACTCCTCGCGGAAGGCATCCATCGGCGTACCGAATTCGATCTCGAATTCCTTCACCGGACTGTTCTCATCCCGGGTCAGCAGGCATTCGAACAGGGTGTTGTACTGTCCGACCAGCTTGGGGTGGCTGCGGAACGACGTCGCCAGCTCCAGCCTTTGCCCGGCGTCATTTTCCGCAATTTGATCGCGCACGCGGTTAAAGACACTCACATCCGCGCCGCGAAATTGATATATGCTCTGTTTAGGATCACCGACGACGAAGAGCGTGCCGCCAACTTGCAGGTCGGCGAGGGCGCGGACAATCCGCACTTGCGCCTCATTGGTGTCTTGAAACTCGTCCACCAGCAAATGCTTGAATTCGGCATTGCGATAACGTTGCCGCACAGCCGGGTCGGCCAGCAACGCCACCGTCAGTCGCTCCAGATCATCAAAGTCGAGCATGGCGTCGGCATCTTTGCGATCACGGTAGGTGGCCCTCACCTGACACAGCAGTTGGTACCAGATCGGCAGCACTTGCGCCGTCGCTCGGTCCAGCGCGCCCGGATAGTCCCCCACGTCTTTCAGCGTGTCAGTGATGGACGCGCGCAAGTGTCTCAGAAGGATTGCAGCCTCGTCTTTTTCTGTTCGGCTGCCCCATGCTTTCACTGAGCCCTTATTGCCAACAGCGCCTTCACGGCGACATGACTCCAGTTCCAGGCAGATATCGCGGGCAGCGTCGGCAAGTTGGACTTGGCGCATGTATTCACGGTATTGCTCGACCAGCTCACTTAATCTGTCGCCGGCAGGCAGGTAGTCAATCTCAGCGAGCGCGTGCAATTCCGCCGACTGTGACAGCCGCTCGCGCGCCGCGAAAACGTCTTCAGACCACTGCTGCAGCCAAAGCTCATAAAGCGCCTCGGGATCATCCGGTATGCGCGGATGCTGTCCGTTGACAAAATCCATGCGATTGAGCGTCTTAATAATTCGATCGGCATCGTATCGGGCGAATAGATTGGCATGTGGCGCTTTGATCGTGGCCAGTACATCATCGACTGTTTCGCCCAGCAAAATGGCTGCTTCCGTCTCGTCCGTTACTTCAAACTTGGGATCGATGCCGGCTTGCGCCGCGTTCGCCCGCAGGATATCGGCGCATAGACCATGAATCGTGTCGATGCGCGCGCTGTCCATGCGTGCCAGATGGCGCGCCCAATGGTGACCCGCCGAAGTTCGCGCCCGCGTTTCGAGTTCCAGTCGCACGCGATGCCGCATTTCAAGTGCGGCTTCTCGTGTGAAGGTGATCGCAACCAGCGCATTGAGCGGCCAGTCGGGATTGTTTTCCAGCAATCGCAGATAACGCTCGACCAGTACGTGTGTCTTGCCCGAGCCGGCGCCGGCAACCACGAACAGGTTCTTGTCGTGAATGTGAATGGCGTCGTGCTGTTTGCTGGTTGGCTGCATCTAGTAGATCCTCGCTTGCATTCAGCTCGGCGGCAGCGTCTTGTAGCGCTTGGTGACTTGCATGCGGCAGAAGTGGGAAAACTCACAATAACGTGCGCACTTGCCGTTTTCCAGCGCGGTCGGATGGACGGGAAACTGTCCGCCGCGCCCCATCTTTAGGTTGTGCGCAATATGCCCGCCTGCAACCTCAAGCGCGGCAAGATCTTCTTCGTTTTCACTGTCAAATACGCCGCTCGTCTTGAGATCACGTAGATGCCAGAACATGCCGCCAGCCACCTCGCCATCGATCGGCCCGTGTTCTGCAAGGCTGCGCAGCGCCAGAAGATAGATCATCATTTGAAAATCGCGTCCGGCCTCCATTTCGCGCCGGTTTATCCGTGTGCTGCCGGTCTTGTAATCGATCAAGACGAGCCTGCCGTCGACTTTGTCAATTCGGTCGATGAATCCATTGACGCGAATCGGTCCAATGCCGTCGGGCAACTCAATCTCAAGGTCGCTGAATGCGTGCTCCAATTGCCCGACCTGCCGGCTCTTGCCAAATCGATTCAGCGGGCTCCCGTCCGAGAAATCCAGTTTGATCAGCGCTGCCAGTCGATTGAAAATGACTTGCTTTTCCTCTTGCCAGGTCGCGGTGGCGCGGAAGTTGAGCGCGTCAGGCGCCCGCTCCAGCCAATCTTCAGCCACCTGGGCAAGAATCGTCAGTGCCCTTTCGACACTGCTCTCATTGATCGGCAGCCCCAGCGCGCCGATTCGCCGATAGGTCGATTCCAGGATGCTGTGATTCAGCAAGCCCAACTGCAGCGCGTCGACGCCGGCTTCCGGTTCGACAACTTCCTCCAGTTTCAGCAAGCGCTTGGCAAAATAACGGAATCCACACAGACCGTAGTCTTTCAGTCGCGAGGCGCTCCAGCTGCGCTTTTCGCCTAAGCTGTGAGCGGCTTGATCCAGCATGGCCGGCTGCGAGAGGATGCCACTGTAGCGATCGAAGGGCGCATTTGACAGGCGTCCGAGTTCGACCCGACGCCCGTGCAGAATCCGCTGCCACTGCTCGGCAAATGCCGGTTGCGCGCGCAGCCAGCTTCCGACGCGCAGAGCCGCTGTTGCCTCAGATGCGTCTTGCTGATGGAGCTGATCTGACAAGGCGAGCATCCACTCAGTACCATTGGCGGCGTCTTCGGCATCAATGACGGCGCCGACTGTGCGACTAATAATCGACAGTTTTGGAAAGACCTGCGTCACCGCGCGCCAGAAGTGACTTTCGATCCAGACCTTGCCCGCCTGGAAGGTCGGGCGAGACAAGGTCAGCGACTGTCGAGGCAAGCTGATCAGTTCATAAAACAGCCCCTGGTCGTCGATGCGCTCGGCTTGCGTGGCCAGTGGAATCCCGCGCGCCTGGAAATCCGTGCGCTCGGAGTCGAGGTAGAGTGGATCTTCGGACGCTTCCGCCGGGAAGACGCCTTCCGCCAAACCGAGAATGTAAACATGCGGATGTGGCAGACCACGCGCCTCTGTCGCCGTCGTAACAAGTACGCGCCCGTTGCGCGATAGACTGACCGCATCGTCCGCCTTCGTTTCAAGCGCATGCCTGAGGTCGGACCAGAACTGATCCCATCCCAGGCCGGCGCTGCGTCCGAATGTCGCCCGCATCACATCATCGCATGACAGCATGTCGCGCAAGATTTGTCTGAGTCCGTTGAGCGCGTCGATGTCTCGTCGGACGATGGCGGGATTGGCCCGGTCGTGCTCCCAGGCGCGCATGATGACATGCAAGGAATATGGCGGTGCCTCGCTCTCGTCGGCGGCAGCGCGCGGATCGGAACCGAGCAAGCCGGCAAGCCAGCGAATGTAATCACGTATACCGGCGTTTTCAGCCGGCGTAACGGCATCAATGAAGGCGGACAGGCGGGACGTCAGTTGTGCAGCCTGATCCGTCGTCAACACGGTGTAAACCAGTTCGGACTCGGGATCACGGGATCGCTTGCGCGCGAGCGTGATGATCTCCAGCCATTCCGCTTTGCCGCCGCCGGTGAATTGCCGTTCCCGGCTGATCTTGTCCAGTAGGTCGATCAATCCAGCGTCTAGGTCCACATCGATATACGGCGATCGCAAGACATCCAGTAATTCGAGGCGGCGAAAGCGCGGCGCCAACTGCAGCAGGCCCTGAAGGGCGGCGATTACCGGCGAGCCGCTAAAGGCGCGCTCGTGGTGGAGCAGGAGCGGCAGATCATATTCCACTTGTCCGGAGTCGAAATAGGTGGCATAACGATTCCAATCGCGCAATGCGATCAGCATGTCATCCGGCCTTGCGCCATCCAGCAGCTGCGCTTTGACCGCGCGCAGGACGGCCCGTACTTCTTCCGCCTCATTCGGCATTGCGATCAATCGAATGGCATTACCTACACCGTTTGCCGGCTGGTCGCGGAAGATATTTTGCGCCAACTGTCCCAGGTCGGCTTGCTGTGCCCCGTCTTCTGCTTCAACTGGACGGACAGTCAAATTGACCTTTGCTGCTGCAAAGGCGTCTTCCAGCCGCTTTCGCGCCAACATGCTGCGGCCGGGTGCTGGGTCGCCAATGTCGACCGGCGGCGTCGTAAGCGTACAGTGAACGTGCTCGATGCTGCGTGCAAGCTCAGCCAACAATTGGGCTTGGACAGGCGTGAACTGATCGTAACCATCGACCAGCAGCAGGTCCACATTGGCGGCAATCTCGCTGCGGCGGCGCAGGGTCGCCAAGGCCAGCCAGCCCTCGCCCTCTACATCGGCAAGTTCACTTTTCCGCAGCATTTCTTGATACCGCCGGTAGACCGCGGCGATTTCCCGGTCTTTCTCACTTTGGACGGCCGCGGCAAAATCAGCCACGTCAATGCCGCCCTGCTTGAGTTCGTCAATGAGATCGGCAAGCACGGATACGAAGCCGCGCTTCTCGGCGATGCGGTGGAAGAAGCTCAGTTCGCCATCTGCCCGCATCTGCGCCAGCAAGGCACGCAGGAGGCCAAAACGTGTCTGGCTGTTAAGCCGCCGTACCGGTTTGCCCGCGAGCCTCAGTATCTGCGCGTTTAGGGCGTAGAAGTTGAAAAACTTGACATTGAAATAGGCGTTCGCGCTGTCGGCGCTTTCGATCAAGCGTCCGCGAAAGTTCAGTTCTTGGCGCCGCGTGGCGGTCAGCACCCATACTTTCGGGAAGCTCGCCTGGGCTGATCGCGTCACATGATTGAGCAGTGATATTGCCAGCGCTGTCTTGTCGTGACCAACCGGCGCCAAATGCAGGGTGCCTGGCAAAATCTCCTCCTATTGGTAAAGCAAGTTAACCACTTCCTGCACGGTCGCCGCCTCCAGTCGGCTTTCCGCGAAGTAGCTGTCTTGAAGCTTATCAATGAAATCGCCAGCATCAACCACGGGTACGTCCGGGCACTGCAGCTTCAGTTGTACATCGGCGGCCTCACGAATGAAAACAACGGCCGCATAAACAGGCACTTCCGGCAAGCGGTAGTCACTTAGGTATTGCTTGACGCGTTTCGCGTCAGTGACGACTTCCCGCGTCGGGTTCCAGCGCATCGGGCGCCAGTCGCCATTGCGACGCTGCCGCAGCCATTGACCGCCCTCGTTGAAAAACTGCCCCGTTCGCCGCGTGACCCGCAGGACCAGCACACCGTGTTTGCTGACCAACACGCCATCGATATAGCCAATGGTGCGTCGGCTGACACTGCGGATGAACACAAATTGATGATCGAGCTGCTCTGTCAGCTGCTCGCCCAGTTGACTCGCCGCCGCATTATCGGTCTTCCAGGTGACCGAGCGCAGGGCCATCAACATGGCGACAAAGGTGATCCCCATACCGACTGATAGGAGGGCTTTGCGCGTGAGGTCGTAAACTTCGTAACCGCGGTTGAAGGGCACGACCAAGCTGAAAACATGCAGACTGATGCCGGCGACCGCCAAGGCGGCTCCCAAGAGGAAGACCAGAGCGGCCGCGATCAGAAAGTCGCGGGAGCGCCTGTTCAAGCGTCGTGTTGGCGCCACATTCTGCATGATTTGTTAGAGAGATGATCCAATTCGCCTACGTTATCTAAGATGATAGCCTATCCCGCCGCGCTCGCAATCTGTGCCCGCTTCAGTTCGCGGGGGATACTGACCTTTACTATAATCAAGCCTTAGAGCAACAGGGCCGGCTGCACGTCACGGCATCGCTGCTTGTGGCCAATAACATTGCGCTTTGCGAGATGATTGACCTTGACGAACGAATTCCCATCTGAACCGAGAGGCGTGCCCGACAGGGGTTTGGGCGAGGTTCACCGCTTTGGAGCGGCGGGCGAGTCGTTGTTCCGCCGTTTGTATCGCGGTCTGAATCGCCGTCAGCAACTTGAAGAAGAACTGCGGCGTCAAGGGATGCGACTGGGTGAAGAGTCCGCTCAGCGGGAGACCCTGCAGCGTAACTTTGAGCGACTAAGCGGCCAACACCGGCAGCGCGGGGACGAATTGGCGCGCCTGCAAGCGGTATTTGGCAGCCTCGACGATGGCATCATCGTTCAGGATCCGAATGGCAGAGTGACAATGATGAACCGGGCCGCGGAAACGATGCTCGGTGGCAAGCGCGCCTTCTGGGATAGCGCACTCGGGACGCTATTTGAACAGCAGCGGGCGGTGCAAGAAACTCAAGCCGGATTGACGCCATTGGCGGAGTCGGATGAATTGCCGCTGAACAACCGCATCGTCCGGGCGCAATTGATCGCCATCGGCGACGAGGACCGGCGGCGCATCGGCACAGTGATCATCCTGCGTGATGTCACCTACGATGCCTTGGCGGAACGACTCAAGGATGGCTTCGTGACGCATATCGCGCAGGATATGGAGCGTCCCGTTGGTGTCATCAAGCTTGCGAGCGAGCTAATGAGCGCGCAGCCGGAAGATGCCGCCGTCAATCAGCGGCTGCTGGACAAGCTGGTGCAGAATGTGGATATCCTCGATCAGCTGGCGCTGGAACTGCTCGATATTGCCAAGATGAACGCCGGCACTTTTGACGTCGTGCGCGAACCGACGCTGGTCGAAAGGGTCATATGGTCAGTGGTCAATGGCATAGAAGCCGAAGTGAAGAGCCGCGGCGTTGACGTCTTGGTGATGTCGCGCGGGCTTAGCGGCGTGCAAGTCCGCGGCGACGAGACGCGCCTGCAGTGGGCGCTGGGTCATTTGATTCGCAACGGCGCCGACTACAACAAAGAAGGCGGCTATGTGGCGGTGGCGGCGCGGCCCGAGACGCGAAACGGCAAACTCTACGCGCTCATCAGCGTCAGCGACAATGGCTTGGGCATCAGTGGAGAAGACCTGCCGCATATATTCGAGCGCTTTTATCGCGGGGCGACGGGCAGAGAAAGCGAGCAACAACCCTCTTCGCGCGGGTTGGGGCAGGGCTTGTACGTGGCGCGGGCGATCTGCGAAGTGCATGGCGGTTTTCTGCAGGTGGAGAGCCGCGCGAATGTGGGCAGCATCTTCACGATGGGTGTGCCGGTTGCTCCTGAAGCGACGGGCGATGCCGAGTGACGTAAGCGCGCGGGTCGTCCACCCGCTGTGGTAGACTGGCTGCTCTCTTGCGCGGCGTAAACTGAAGTGCCGAGATGACTCGATGCCCTATTTGATTGACGGACATAATCTCATTGCCGCCTTGCCCGACATCAATATCGCCGATCCCGACGACGAAGCCAAGTTGGTCAATAAGCTTAAGGGCTTTGTAGCCAAGACGGGCAAGAAGTGTACGGTCGTATTTGACGGCGGCTTGCCCGGTGGCGTCTCCAATTTGTCAACCAGTGGTGTTAAGGTCGTCTTCGCCGCGTCGCTGCATACCAATGCAGACAGCTTGATCATGCGTCGGATCCGAAAAACGAGCGATGCGCCCAACTGGACGGCGGTGTCATCAGACAACGAGATACGCCATTGCGCGCGCGCTGAGGGGATGCGAACGCTGACATCGGCGGAGTTTGCCCGTCAAATGCAGCGCGACAGCGATCCACGAGAGACACAAGGCGAAAAGGTTAATCCGTCATTGTCGCCGGAAGAAGTCGACCAGTGGATGGAGGCATTCGGCGGCGATGAAGATGGTTAAGTCAGCGTCCGTCGCTGGATCATGACTTTACTTTGTCGCGTGGGGCGAGTAAGATGTTGTGGGATTCGGGGCGTGGCGCAGCCCGGTAGCGCGCACGGTTTGGGTCCGTGAGGTCCCCGGTTCGAATCCGGGCGCCCCGACTTCCGGGCAAGACTAATGCTGCGGGTATGGTGTAACGGTAGCACTCCACCCTTCCAAGGTGTCAGTACGGGTTCGAATCCCGTTACCCGCTTTCTCACGCGAATACGACCGCCGATGTGGGCGATTAATTGTCTCGGGTCCATAGCTCAATGGTCAGAGCAGTCGGCTCATAACCGATTGGTTCCAGGTTCGAGTCCTGGTGGACCCACCTCTTCTACCGTTGTCCGCAAGGCGGACAGCGACCTAGTCGTTTGCGCGGCTAACTCCAGCGACGGTGGGTCTTGATCTGATCGTAAGCCGATTTCACTTCCTTGAAGCGCTTTTCAGCCTCGGGCTTTGCGTGTTCGCTGACATCAGGATGATATTCGCGCGCGAGCTTGCGAAAGGCCTCTTTGACCGCTGCCTGCCCGGCGCCGACTTCAATTTCAAGCGCCAGGTATGCCGCGCTTATCTGTTCGGCCGCCGGCACATCAAGCTTTTGTGTATGTCGCGTACGATAGTGGAAACGTTGCCGCGCCCGCTCTTCACTGATGCGGCGTTTGAACTGTGGCGAGGCGATATCGCCGATGTACCAGCTGCCACGGATATTGGTCCGATACTCACGGCGCCGCACGGCGACGGCATCAAAGGGAAAATCGATCGTATGCCAGACGGCAAACTGACTACGCTGCGTCGTCTCTTCCAGGTTGACGTGAATCAGACGGACTCCATCGTCCAACATGGTATAGGCGTGGACGGCGCCCATATTCATCACACGGAGATCGTCCTGCCAATCTTTCAGTCTCCCGCAATAGCCATCGCCCGGCAGCAGAGCGGCGTCAATCAGGAAGAGCGAGGCGATGCTGGCGCTGGTATTCTGCTTGAGGACGGACCTGATCGCGCGAGACTTTGGCGCGCGGTCAAAGAGGTAGACATATAGACGCGTATTCATCCAGGTTTCGACCACGATATCGGGTTCATGACCGCGGGACGTGAGGGATGCATCCGGGCGTGTGCTGGCGAGCTTGACGTCCTGAATCTCACGGAAGCGCAGCCGAAGTTGCTCGGCGGCTGATGGCGGCACGATGGGTCTCTTTCCTGACGAATGAATGGCACCATGATACGGCGTCAGCGCCGACTTTGTCAAATGCGATGAGGCAGTGGCTGAGCGCTTGTAATGGTGGGCAAAATCGTTATAATCTCGTGTACATGTAGGGCCGTTAGCTCAACTGGCAGAGCGCCTCGTTGACGTCGAGGAGGTTACAGGTTCGAGTCCTGTACAGCCCACTGCAACCAATCCCAACAATCTTGAACCGGTCATCGCGCCGGTTCTTTGTATTTTGAAAACGATAGAAAATCGCGAACGGCGCGTATACCTCGACCGCATCCAGCAGAAGTTGCGAAGCTCGTAGAAGCGTCAGAATTCGATGCCGGCCCGCGCCTTGACGCCCGCGTCGAAGGCGTGTTTGACCTTGACCATCTCGGTTACGGTATCGGCGTATTCGATCAGTTCGGCAGGCGCGTTCCGACCGGTGATGAGCAGATGCTGGCGCACGGGCTTGTTGGTCTTCAGCCAATCGATCACCTGGCGCGGGACCAGCCAGCCGAAGTCCAGCAGATAGGTAAACTCATCGAGCGCGACAAGCTCGTATTCGTCAGACGTGATGACCTTTTGCGCCAGCTCCCATCCGTGCAGGGCGCGCGCCTGCGTCTCGTCCAGATCTTTGCTCGTCCAGGTCCAGCCGTCGCCGGTTTTGATCGGTTCCAAACCCAACTCGCGCAACGCCCGGACTTCGCCCCAACTGCCACCCTCGTGTTTGAGGAACTGAATCAGGGCAACTTTCTTCTTGCGCCCCAGCATTCGCAGGATAACGCCAAAAGCCGAGGTGGACTTGCCGCGACCGTCGCCGGTGTTGACAAGGACCAAGCCGGGGAGCTGCCTGCGCTTCCTCGTCATCTCTAATGACCAGCCAGCGCATCAAGGACGTCTTGAATCAGACGATGTTGACTGCTACTTCCGTTGATACGCAGGCGCCACATCGGATGCTCGCCATTGGACCGATGCCTTATCTCGACCGCGTCCGGGGCATCACTCACGACGTAGCCGCTGCGTTCCAATGCGCGGCGCATCCATATCGCCGGCGCGCCATTTCCACAAACGGAGACAGCGCGCCCATGCGGCGGATCCGGAGCAAAGGTGCCGCGACTCAGGTTGAAGCGCATGCCGGCGGCCTGGAAGGTCATGCCAAGGCTGCCGTCCAGCACCAGATCTTCAGGCGTGCCTGCCGCGATTCCCGCGTCACTCATCAGCCAGAGACGGTCACAACTGCGCAGGGCCAGATCGAGATCGTGGGTGGAAACGAGGATCGCGTGTTTGGTAGTATGCGCGAGCTGCTTTAGAAGCTGCATCGTTTCCACGCGGCGGGGCAGATCGAGGTAGGCGGTCGGCTCATCGAGCAGCATCACTTGACTTTCCTGCGCCAGCGCCCGCGCGATCATTAGCTTTTGCCGCTGCCCGTCGCTCAATTCGGCCACTGGCCGTTCGGCCAGGTCATGGGCTTTAACCGCGTCAAGCGCCCGGGCGATCACCTCGTGGTCCTTTTCTGTCAAGCGCCCGAGCCAGTCCGTGTGCGGATGCCGGCCGAGGGCGACCAGCGCGTAGCCATTCATCAGGTTCGGTTGGGGAGCGACCGTCAGGACAAGGCTGAGGCACGCCGCCATCTCCGGCGGCGATAACATCGCGATATCGACACCGTTCACCAGTACCGATCCGGCGATCGGCTTATGCATACCGGCCAAGGTTCGCAGCAGCGTCGATTTGCCGATGCCGTTCGGTCCCAGCAGGCCGATCAGCTGCCCGCGTCGTAGACGCAGATTCAGCCCTCGCGCGAGCGCGATATCGAGCTTGCCACGGCGGCGAAAGCCGATCGACAGGTCCCGAGTTTCCAGCGCGGGCAGATTCATGAAACGCCTCGAACCTTGCGCAGCACGACCAGCATCACGACCGGCGCCCCCATAAGCGCCGTGACGACATTCAGCGGCAGCACCAGATTATTGCCGGGCAATTCGGCGATGATTGAGGCGCAAAGCGCGACGCCGGCGCCGGCCAAAATCGTGCCGGGCAGCAGCAGGCGATGATCGGCGCTGCCGAGCAATCCACGGCAGAGATGCGGAACGGCGATGCCGATGAAAGCGATCGGCCCGCAGAAGGCGGTCACCGCGCTAACCAGCAGAGCGGTCGCCAAGACAATGCCGAGGCGCGTCCGTCCCAAATGCATGCCCAGGCTTCGCGCGTAATCTTCACCCAGCAGCAGCGCGTTAAGCGGTTTGATCAGGGCGGCTGAAAGCAGCAATCCCGCGCCGACAATCAGCGCCAGGATCGGCAGCTGCTCGCCGTTCACGCCGCTGAAGGAGCCGAAAGTCCAGTTGATATAGGCCTGAATCCGCTCCGGCAATGCGAAATAGAGCAGCAGGCTTACCAGCGCCGCCACCAGATAACCAAACATCAGACCAAGTATGAGCAAGGTCACGCTGCTTTGCACACGTAACGCGACAAGGAGTACCAGGGTCATCGTGGTGGCAGCGCCCAAGCCGGCGGCAACCGTCAGCATGACATCACCAGCCAGTCCCAGACCGGCGAGCAAAGCGCCACCAGCCGCGCCAGCGGTCAAAACGACAAGCGCCACGCCGAGGCTTGCGCCTGACGACACGCCCAGGACGAAGGGTTCAGCCAGCGGATTGCGAAAGTAGGTCTGCATCAGCAATCCACTGACGCCCAGCGCCATGCCGGCAATCATGGCTGTTGCCGTTTTGGGCAGGCGAAACTTGAGGACGATATTGGTCCAGGCGATTTGATTCGCCTCGCCGCCGAGCAGCACGCGCACGATTTGGTCAAGCGGAATCGAAGCGGAACCGAGCGCCAGACTCAGCAGCACCAGCAGGAACAGGAGCAAGAACAGGACAAACAAAAGCAGTGGTTTGGCGCCGGCGAATTCGCGCCGTTCCAGGCTGCGGCTCCATGACAATATGCCGCTCGCCGTATTCGCTCGCTCGGGTCTAGTACTGCCGCTCTCCCAGGGGCGGTCCGACCTTGCCGGGCGCTGGGTTCTGTTACCGGCTAGCTGCGTCATCTCACTCAGTTTCCAAACGTTGATAGAATGCGAAATCGTGATCGGGCAGCAATTCGGGATGGAAGATCGCCACCAGATCCGCCAGGACCAAATGCGGATTGGTCACGCCCCATTCGTAATAATTGTTGCCGCCATTGGCGTTTTCATCGCGATTAGTGTTCCAGACATCGCCCGATTGGAGTGCGGCGAAATCCCCGAAGCGACTGTCGAGCGCGAGCAATTCGTTCGCAGTCGATACGCCGAAAGTCTCGACCAGCCAGATATCCGCATCCAGTCCGCCTTCGTAAACGATCTCGAAACTCATGCCTCGGCTCGCGGTTGATCCCTCTTCGGCCAACAGCAGCTCGCCGCCGGCGTCGCGGATCAACTGACCGACATAAGTATCGCCACCCGGGATAAACCAGGCATCGGCATAACCCAGGAAGGAATTGATCAGAACGTCAGGGCGTTCATCTGCCGGAACGGCGGACGCCAGTTCCTTCGCCGCGGTGTATTGGGTGACGATCTCGTCATAGAGGTCATTTGCCGGCGCTTCCTGGTTGTAAAAGAGCGCCGTAAATTTCAGCCATTCGGCACGACCCAGCGGCGAGAGTTCACGCCAGCTCGCGTCAAGCGCGGTGAAGATGCCGGCTTCCAGCAGGACCGGGTGGGCGTCGGTCGCTGGGTTGAAGCCGTAGGTCATTACAAGATCGGGCGCGCGTTCAAGCACCAATTCAATGTTTATCTCGGCGCCGAAACCGATCTCGGCAACTGTGGCGTCCGCGATCATTTCGATCACTTCAGGCGTACTGATATAGAAACCACTGTCGACGCCGACCAAATGGTCCAACAGGCCCAGCTGCGACAAGGCGGGCAGCTGCGTGGTGGACAAGGTAATGAGGTCGCCAGCCGGCACCTCGATGAACTGCGTGCCTGCAGGGAAGTCGGCGGCTGAGGGCATCGGCGCGCCACATTGCGCCAGTACATAAGTGAAGTCCAGCGCGCCATCAAAAGCGTCGGCCACGCTCACGACTTTGTAATGATTGAAATATTCAACGCCGAAATTGACTGCGTCGACGATCTCTAGCTTGTGCGGAAAGTAATCGACATCGGCGGAATAGTCGCTGACGCAGCTGTCGGTCAGATTGGCATCCTGGGCGGTGGCCGGCAACAGGCCGGCGAGAAATATGATCAAAACGACAGTAAGGCTTTTCATCAGGTCCCTCCTATGGACTGAGGAGGAAACGGGGCTGGCATCAACTCCCATAAAAAATGCCCGCCGTGAGATTGGTGGGCATTGGTTGTTTGTACCATGCTCGTCTCCCTTTTGACGCGAAAGATGTACGAGCTAAGTCTCAGGCAGGTGTTCGGACTTCTGACGAGATGTCAGTTACCGTTGCGCGACAGCGTCGGATTTTCACCGACTTTCCCTTTACGCGTCGAACATCCGGGTTCAGACGCGCCTGAGGCTTAGAATATGAAGATTGGCACAGCTTAACACAGCCCTGGCGGACTGTCAATCAATTGCAAACCGAAGCCGCCGAACAGGCTCACGGGGGTGAAAAGCACAGGCTCTTCAATCATCGAACTGACGGAAGGCTAAGCTTCGAAAGGATAACGCAGGCCCCAACTCGCGCGCATGCGGTCCATGGTCTGCATGATGGCGAGCGTTTCGTCCAGGGGAGCGACTGCACTCTCCGTCAAGCCGGCACGGATGCACTTGCCAACCTCGATGGCCTCAAATTGGTACCCCAGGTCATCGATTTCGAAGCGCAAGGTTTCGGCATCCTGTCCTAAGACAAGTACCGTGAGTTCGCTGGGATGCCACCAATCCGGGATGGCGATATATCCCTTCGTACCCAGGATGCGCGCTTCTTGCGGCGTGCCCATGCGGATGGCGGCGGTAATGGTCGCCATTTCATAGTCGCTGTATTTGAAGACGGATACGGATAGTTCGTCGACTCCGGTCGATCCCAAGGTGAATTGTGATACGATGTCGGTCGGCTGCTTTCCATAGATCATTGATGCAAACTGGACACAATAGCTACCGACATCAAGCAGCGCGCCGCCGGCCAGATCAGGATTGTAGGTGCGGCTTTCCGGGTTGATTTGCCCGGTTCGGTAGCCAAAGTCCGCCTGAACCAGCATGACATCACCGATGGCCTTCTCCGCCAGCAGCTCGCGCAGCTTGACCATAACGGGGAAATAGCGCGTCCAGACGGCATCCATCAAGAAGAGATTCTTTTCGCGCGCCCGGTCAATCATCACCTTGGCTTCGCCCGCGTTGACGGCGAAGGGTTTTTCGCAGAGCACATGTTTACCGGCATCGAGGCAAAGCAAGGTGTTTGGCAGATGATAGTTGTGCGGCGTGCCGATATAGACGACATCGACATCCGGGTCGTTTGCCAGCGCCTCGTAACTTCCGTAGCATTTGGTCGCGCCAAATTCCGCTCCGAAGGCGTCTGCTTTATCTCGCGAGCGCGAGCCCACGGCGTAGATCTCGGCATCCGGGACAAAGGCCAAGCCGTTGGCAAACTTTCGCGAGATAACGCCGAGACCGATCAATCCCCATCTGATCTTGTCGCTCATGCCGGTTTCTCCTGCGTTTTCAGTTCCAGCCAGGCGATCTCGTCGGCGGAGAGCTCAATATCCGCAGCCGCGGCGTTTTCGGCGATCTGATCGACTTCCCAGTTGGCGACGATAGCGTGATAGCGCGGGTTATTGCTGAGCACGTAGGCTACGGCAATTTGTGACGGTGAAGCGCCCTTATCGGCCGCCAGCTCCATTACACGATCAAGGCGCTTGAAGTTACCTTCGTAAGCGTAGGCGCCGATTGGATTGGTATCCCAATAATTGGTGAAGCTGTCGAGATTGTCGCGACTGAACTTGCCGGTCATGAAGCCGCCGGCCAAGCTCGACCAGGTGAAGAGCGACATCTTGTTGTCGTCATACCAGGCGCGGTCTGCTTCGCCTTGTTCCCCGCTGACGCTGATGCAGCCGGCCCAGGGCGGCTTCACCATTTCGGCGACGCTAAATTGAGGGCTGACAACGGTGAATGGCTGCTTGCCATTGGCGGCGGCGTATTCATTCGCCGCTTGTACCCGATCGGCCAGCCAGTTTGATCCGCCGATTACGCCGATTTGACCTCTCTCTTTGAATTCATTTAAGACATCGACGATTTCGCCGACGGGGTAATCGCGACTGTCACGGTGAAGCAGGTAAAGCTCGACATAATCCGTCTGCAAGCGTTCCAGGGACTCTTCAAAATCCTGGCGGATGAAGTGCGGCCGCACCCGGTCCGGCTCACCCTTATAGGGGTGCGCGCACTTGGTCAAGATGACGACTTCGTCACGGATGCCGCGATCCTTGATCCAGGCGCCCAACTCCCGCTCGCAAACGCCGCCGCCATAACCATGCGCGGTATCGAAAGCGGTGAAGCCGTTTTCAAATAAGGCGTCCAGCAGCCGGCGGTTTCCATCGCGGTCATCGGCTGTCAACATGACCGTGCCCTGCATCAGGCGGGCGACCGGTTTATCGATTCCATCAATTTGCGTATATTTCATCAGAGGCAATCCTTTCTGTTCGCGCAGTATTGTAGCGTATGGACTGGTGTTGTGAAGTAGTGTGTTTGCTCGGCGGACAAGCCGGCATGTGGTGGAATTGGTTCAATTGAGAAAATGTAGTCTAACTGCGTCTGGACATGCAATGGGCGGCTGCTCACTCAGGCAGCACATCGCGGGGCTTGGAACTGCCTTCTTTTGGTGGACCGACCACGCCGCGCTCTTCCATCATGTCGACCAGGCGCGCCGCCCGCGTGTAGCCGATCCGCAGCCGCCGCTGCAGAAGCGAGATCGAGGCTTTCTCCAAACGCCGCACCATATCGACCGCCGTCTGGTAGAGTTCGTCTTCTGCCGGATTGGGGTTGCCGGTTGCCTTTTCGACCGCCATACCGGTCATGTCCCGCTGTGAGGACATATCCCAGAAAGCGGCCTGGCCGCCACCAGCGGAATGCGGCGCGCCGTTCTTGCCCCTTTGTGCCGGGCCGTCGCGACCTGGTGACGAAGAGACGGGCGGCAACGGTATTGGCTTAACGCCCTCGAGTCCAGCGCCTTGCAGCTTCCAGAAGCGCGAGATGTTGTCGATTTCTTCGTTGGAGACGTGTACTCCCTGCATGCGCAGGGGCGCCGGTGAATCGCCCGACATGTACAGCATGTCTCCCTTACCCAACAGCCGTTCGGCGCCCGGTTGATCGAGGATGACACGGCTGTCAATGCTGCCTGCCACGGCGAAGGCGATGCGCGCCGGGCAATTTGCCTTGATGAGACCCGTCACTACATCCACCGACGGGCGCTGCGTGGCGATCACTAGATGAATGCCGGTCGCCCTTGCCAGCGCCGCGATGCGGGCGATGGCGCGCTCTGTGTCGTCCGGCGCCATCATCATTAGGTCGGCCAGTTCATCAATGATTACGACGATGTAGGGCATAGGCGCCAGATCGGGATCAAGGATGCTGTTGTAATCGACGATATTGCGCGCGCCACAGCGACTGAATTTCTTGTAGCGCTCGTCCATTTCGGTTGTCACCCAGCGCAACACGCCGACGATACGCTCCAGCTCGACGACCACCGGCGCCACCAGGTGGGGCAGGCCATTATAGCCGGTCAGTTCGACGCGCTTGGGATCGACCATGATGAACTTGACAGTCTCAGGCGAATTGGTGGCGAGGATGCTGTTGATAATCGCGTTAACGCAGACGGACTTGCCTGATCCGGTCGTGCCGGCAATCAGCATATGCGGCATCTGCGTCAGATCGGCCGAGATTGGCGTGCCATCGACCGACATGCCGAGCGCAATCGCCAGTGGCGAGTCAATCTCTTGGTAGCTAGCCGACTCCATCACATCGCGCAGGCTGACCCGCGCCGTATCCGGATTAGGCACTTCAATGCCGACGTATCCCTTGCCCGGCACCGGCGCTTCCATCCGAACGGAACGGGCGCCGAGCGCCAACTGCAGGTCCTTATCCAGCTTGGCGATCGCGCCGACCTTGACACGGTTTCGCTTGCCCGTGCTCGAGGTCAAATAACCCGGTTCCACGCCATACTGTGTGATTACCGGTCCTGAATTGATCTCCACGACCCGTCCCGGCGCGCCGAAACTCGCGAGCGTCTCTTCGATGATCTGTGCCTGCCGTATCAGCGGTTCCTGATCCAATTCGCTGGCGGATCCGCTGGTGAGCAGGCCGCGAAACTCGGGTAGGTCCCAGACCGCGCGCGGTCGCGAGGGCGCCTCGGCCACCGGTTCCTTTGCTGCGTCCGGCTCTGTTTTCGCCGTCTCAGCCACAAGCGCCTCATCCTCAGCGTCTGTCTCAGAGACATCTTCCGGTTGCGCTGCCGCAGCCGTTTCAGCCGGTTCTGAAGCGACGGACGCCAGGCTGACGTCACTCGCTGCGTCAAACGGTTCGGGCGGAAGTTCTTCCGCTGGCGCTGGCGCGGGTATATCCAGTGGTTTGGCAGGTTTCTCCAGCGTTTGCTCATCGGCAGGCGAGTCGATCTTGTCGCCGTTTTGATCGGCCGGTAAGGAGAAAGGCGCCGGTGCAACGCCAGCATCGGCGCCCAATTCGTCGGAAATCGCGGTCGCGCTGTCTGATCCGCTGCGTGAGCGCGGCGTCGGATCGCCCATTTCCTTGTCTGAGGCGTCAGCAGGCGGTGGTAGCATTGCGTCTATGGCTGACGAGGCGGGCAAATCATCGCCAAGGTTGAGAAAACGCTCGAGGTAACCAGCATTCGGCGCCGGCTCCAGCTGTGGTTCGACCGCCTCCTGTTGGTCACGAAAACGGTCGCCGCGTTTCAGGTAATTCGGGACAAAGTGCGTAAATCTTCCACCGTGGTTCGTTCCGTTGGCATCAGCCAGTTTTTCGGCCAGTGGCACGGATTCTTCGGCTCGCCCGGCTAGTTTGCGCGGCAAACTAAATAACGTCCGCAAGCGGTCGGGAATAGGCATTGAGTCGGCGCTCGGTTCGGGTAGCGCGCCTGCTTGCCCGGCCGCGGACAGACGGACGGCCGCGGGTTTGGAGACGCGAATGTCCGCCGACTGCTGCGCCGGGGAAAGCTGCCTTTGCGCTTCCAGCCGCGCGACGCGCCGCCGCGCCGCAACCTGTGCCATTGTAGTGCGCAGATTACGCCCAACGCCGACCGTTACCAGGGCCAGTTCCGCCATGCTTAAACGCGTGATCATCATTGCGCCGAAGGTAAGAACCATGACGACGATGACAAAACCGCCTATCTCGGTAAAGTTGTTGACCAGGGCGCTATATATCCAGCCGCCAATCAGTCCTCCGCCGCGTCCGCTCTGGTATGCGTGCTGAACGAGGGCATTGACACAGCCACGGCTTGCGGGATTGCCGCATTGGCTGAGGTTGGCCATCGCCTCGCCGTAGGTGAGACTGTCCAGGTACTGGAAGGAAACCAACGCAGCGAGAAATGCCAAGCCGACGCCGGCAATCCGCAGGGGGTCGATGGTCGGCGGCTCGTCACCGAAGTGGCGGATGATCAACCACATGCCAATGGCGAACATGGTGATAGGAACGGCGAACGCGCCCCAACCCAGCACCTGTCCAATTATATGATGTACAGCGCCAATGGCGGCTTGTTCGGCGGATAGGGCGCTGAATATAAGCACGATTGCGCCAAACACCAGAGCGACGCCAATCAGATCCAATTTGCGATCCAGGTCCAGCCAGTCAGTCGACTCGATCTTGGGTGTTTTATTTTGGCGCGCGCTGTCTTCCGCTGTTACCTTGTCGCGCACGCGTCCAACAGCGTAGGCGGCGGTGGATGTGGCGTCCGCCGGCCTAGCGCCACCTCTGCTGAGGCCAAATTTCGATTTGCCAGCGCCTTGCCCGGTCTTGTGGCTGCGGTCTTGTGCTTTGCCGTCAGCCGACCCCTTGGACGGAAATCGGCTACGTATGCTGCGGATTCGACCGCGGACACCGCCTTTGATGCCTGCGGCGCGGTTCGATTTGGAGAGTTCGGATGGCTTGGTCGTTTTTGTGTCCGGCTTGGCCTTGCGACTGAAGCGAGCTCGGAGGTCGCCAAAGCGACCCTTGTCCCCCGAATCGGCGGGGCCAGGTTCATCCTTGTCGCGGCTGCTCGTCGCCGGGCGGCTTTTCTTAATGGATTTCTTGCCGGCCAGACGGGCACGCCGTTCTTCGCTGTTGGCAACGGAAGGCGCTGGATTGCGCGATCTTGCCGCGCCACGTCCCGCGCCTTTGTCGGCGGCGGGGCGATTACGCTGCTGGCGCCCCCTGCCACTCGCAGTTGGTGTATCCGCCGCTGCTTCGTCCAAGCCGTCGCGCGAGTACTTTGAGCCGCTGCCACCAAGCACATTTGAATCTTGGCGGGACGCGCCAACGTCGGGATCAAAATACTCTTCGTCGTCGATGTATTCGGGCTCTCCATCGCCACGATATGACATACACAGAACCTGTTCCACTTTGCGAACTGCCAACTACCCATGTCCGGCAGTCGGCAATGGCACAGTGTTCAGCATATCATAGTTCGCTATAACGGGCGATTCAGCCTAGAACAGATTTTCGTAGCGCTGCGTCTGGTCTTCCGATCGTGACGCGAAAGACCTTACATAGTCAGCAGCACTTTGCCCATAGCACGTCGATCCATTATCTCGCGCATGGCGCTCGCCGCGTCTTCCAGCGGGAAGGTCTTGTGTATATGCGGCTTAATCTCACCGGCGGCAATCAAGGGCATGAGCTGGGCGAACGACCTCTTGATCGTCGCGGGATCGTGCTGCCAATAGGCGCCCCAAAATGTGCCCACGATAGAGGCATTCTTGAGCAGCGCAATATTCAGCGGCAGGGACGGGATACGTCCGCTGGCGAATCCCACCACCAAATAGCGTCCCTCCCAGGCGATGCGCCGTACCGCCTGATCAAAAAAATCGCCGCCGACCGGGTCGAAGATGACATCGCCGCCGCGCCCATCGGTCAGCGCTTTGATACGATCTGACAGGTTTTCGCACGAGTATTGAATCAGGTCGTCGGCGCCGTATGATTGCGCCAGCGCCAGCTTTTCTTCTGTGCTTGCGGCGGCGATCACTCTCGCGCCGAGCCGTGCGCCCAGTTCTACGGCCGCCAAGCCAACCCCGCCAGCCGCGCCGAGCACGAGAAGCGTCTCACCAGCTTGTAGATTGGCGCGATGCGATAGCGCGATGTGAGCTGTGCCGTAGACCAGGGGAAAGGCGGCGCCCTGCTCATAGCTAATCTCAGCGGGCAACGGCATCACAACAGCGGCCGGCACGACGGCTTGTTCCGCGAACCCACCGTACATCAGTGTGGCCGTGACACGCTGGCCGGGCTGCAAATCGTCGACGCCGGCGCCGACTTCGGTGATATCGCCAGCGACCTCGAGCCCGGGGCTGAAGGGGCGAGGCGGCTGGAGCTGATACAGTCCCTGTATCATCAGCACATCGGGGAAATTGACGCCACATGCGCGTACCCGAATCTTGACGCCCCCGTCTTGCACATGCGGGCTGGGCAGCTCTTCAAGCGCCAGCTCCTCCGGCGTCCCGAAGGCCTTGCATAAGACCGCTTTCATTCCGGATGCTCTCGGCTATAAATCAATAGGATTGGATAGCAAGCCGGTGAGCAGGTCGATACAAGCCTCCACATCGTCGATATCGACCGTCTCGCTGGTCGTATGCAGATAGCGCGTCGGGATCGAGATGCAGCCGCTCGGTACACCGGCATCCGCCAGCTGAATCGCCGAGGCATCGGTTGTGCCACCCGCCAACAACTCCAGTTGGTAAGGGATGCCGTCGGCTTCACAGCGTTCTACCATCCAGTTTTTGATCGCCACCGGCACGACCAGACCGGGATCATGCACTTTGATGGCGGCGCCGCCACCGAGTTTGACTTGCATCTTGCGGCCACGAATCTGATCGCCGCTGCCGGTGACATCAATGGCGATGCCGATGTCCGGATGAACGCCTTGCGCTGCCGTTTTGGCGCCGCGCAAGCCGACCTCTTCTTGTACCGTGAAGGCGAAATAGAGTTCGTTGGGTGTCGTTCGTCCCAGGCGGCGCATGGCTTCGATCGCGACGACACAGCCGATGCGATCGTCCAGCGATTTGGCAACGACGCGTTTCCCGCGTACTTGCATCTCCCGCATGAAACCGGCTGGCTGCCCAACAGGCGTCGCGTTTCCACCATTATCTTCTTGAACGTCGACGTAGAAGTCGCCCAGGGCCTTGCCACCGCCTTCTTGCACAGCAATCACGCCGACTGTTCCATCTTCGAATTGAACGCGATTGCCATTCAAAGTGTCAGGTCGCAAGCCGCCGAGGCCGGTGAAACGGAGATAGCCGCTATCCGGTTCCCGGTAGTTCGCCATCAAGCCGATCTCGTCCATGTGCGCGGCAATCAATACCTTCTTGCCGCCGGCGGAGCCGACGCGACAGATCAGATTTCCCAAGCCGTCCACCCGGATCTCGTCAGCGAAGTCAGCCACTTCCTCTCGGATTAGCTCGCGGATACGATGTTCGTATCCCGATGGTCCCCAAGTCTCTACCAGTTTCTTGGTCAGTTCTATCACAGCGGAACACCTCCATCAGCGCAAGAATTGCTCGCTATTGTAACGTGTTTTTCTGATGCGAGGAACATTGACCCGATCGTGACCCGGGTTCAGCGCACAACGGGTATGGGTGTTTCGACTTCCAAGGGTAGTCCGGGCGGTTCGGAATTGATCGACCGCTCGTTAATTCGCATCGGCAAGCCGTTGCGCGGGAACATCGTGATGAAAGGTTGGGGCACGATCTCTACGCCCTCTATCACGCTCAACTGATAACGCTGCGCCATGGTCGCCAGACAGAGGTTGGCTTCCATCGTGGCGAAGCTGTTGCCGATGCAAATCCGTGGTCCGCCACCGAAGGGAATGTAGGCATACTTGGGAAGCGCGGTGATGCTATCTTCCGCCCAGCGCTCTGGTATGAACGCGTTCGGCTGTTCCCAGATATCGGGATTGCGATGCACGCAATAAATGCAGATTTGCACGCCCGACCATTCGGGGAAGGGATAGCCCATCACCTCGGTCGCTTCCCGATTGACGCGCCCGATCGACCAAACCGGCGGCATCAAGCGCAACGACTCCTTGATCACCATGTCGGTATAAGGCAGCCGGCGTAAACCCTCAAGTGTCGGCGGCACTCCCTGCAATACGCTGTCCAGTTCAAGATGCAGCTTTTTCTCCACCCTTGGATTTTGCGCCAGCAGCCACCAGGTCCAGTTGAGCGCGTTGGCGGTTGTTTCGTGGCCGGCCAGGAAGAGCGTAACTGCTTCGTCACGGACCTGCTTGTCGGTCATGCGCTCGCCATCTTCATCTTCGGAGAGCAGCAGCATCGATAACAGGTCGCCGCGATCTTCACCGGTCGCTCGACGCTGCTTGATGAAACGATAGACGATACGGTCGAGGGTGGCTTTGGCGCGCCGCGAGCGTATCCGCAGTGGAGTCGGCACCCAGGCCGGCAGCAGGTTCGCGGTGTTGCTCGCCTTTTGAACGACTTCGACCGCTTTCTTCACTTGATTGACCGTGGTCGAGGCATCGGCGTCAAATAGTGTGCGGCCGACGATCAGCAATGTCAGTTGCATCATCGCGTCGTCGACATCGACAACTGCGCCGTCACGCCAGTCCTCCAACATCTGCAGCGTGTACTCCACCATGGTATCGGCGTAAGCGCTGATCCGCTGCGTGTGAAAAGCGGGCTGCACCAAGCGGCGCTGTCTGCGCCAGAAATCGCCATTGCTCGTGACCAGGCCCTCGCCCATGAAGCGGGCCAGACCGGTCTTAACGTTGGTGTAGTCGCCACCTTTAATGAAGATATCGGACTGCCGTACCAAGACTTCACGGATCATGTCCGGATTTGCGAGGAAGTATTGGTGATGATCTCCGGATTTGTAGTGGATGACATCGCCGTATTCTGCCATCCATTGGGTCACGCGTGTGAGCGGATCCTCGAGGAACCGCCGATAAGTCAAATACTGCTCGATAGTGCCGTGCCCAATATCGGGCGGTCCCGGCGGGAAGCCGCGCACGGTCGTATTGCTCAATGGCTGTGTCCCCATGTGCTGCAGCGTAATTTGTGTTCGAGCGGCTAGATTTTATGTCCCGGACCCGAACCTTTAGCATAACACTAAATCGTCCGGTTATGCATTGAATATGAATTTTCGTATGTCGCGTTTTGGTGATCTGCGGCGCAGGAAATCAGTTTGCAGATTGACGGCGGATTGGTGACAATGGAGGGACGACGGGTGACGCGAGAGGATCGAGGCTGCGTATGTATACGATCGGATTGGATTTCGGCACGCTTTCGGGGCGTGCTGTATTGGTCGACGCGCGGGACGGCGCGGAGGTGGCCGAATCGGTATTTGATTATCCACATGCGGTGATGGATACTGAACTGCCCTCCGGTGTCAAACTCCCGCCCGATTGGGCGCTGCAGTATCCGCAAGATTATCTCGATGTATTCGCGCATACCGTACCCGCCGTCCTGCGCCAAAGCGGTGTCGATCCGGCCGATGTCAAAGGCATCGCCATCGATTTCACCGCCAGCTCGCCGATGCCAACCACCAATGACGGCACGCCTCTCTGTTTCCTCGACGAACTGAAGGGCGAACCACATGCCTATATCAAGTTGTGGAAACATCATGCGGCGCAGCGGCAAGCCGATCAGATCAACGAGACGGCGCGTCAAATGGGCGAAACCTGGCTGCCGCGCTACGGCGGTAAGATTTCATCGGAGTGGTTCTTTAGTAAATTGCTACAAATCCTGCAGGAACGACCTGACATTTATCATCAGATCGACCGCTTTGTCGAGGCGGCCGATTGGGTCATCTGGCAGTTGACCGGCGTCGAGACGCGCAACACCTGTACCGCCGGCTACAAGGCCATGGTGCAGGATGGCGACTTTCCAGACAGCGCCTATTTCCGGGCGCTTGATCCCGCCTTTGAACATGTTGTGGACGAGAAAATCGGGCGCGAATTTGCCGAGTTGGGTTCCAAAGCGGGTGAGCTCACACCACAGATGGCTGCCATGATGGGCTTGCCGGCCGGTGTTGCCGTTGCTGTCGCCAACGTCGATGCGCATGTGACCGCGCCGGCCGTCAAGGCGACCGATCCCGGCATCATGGTATTGGTCATGGGTACCTCTTGCTGCCACATCATGTCCAGCACCGATCTCGGCGAGGTGGACGGCATGTGCGGCGTGGTCAAAGGCGGGATTATCCCCGGTCTGTATGGCTACGAAGCAGGCCAGAGCGCGGTTGGCGATATCTTCGCCTGGTACGTTGATCACGGTGTGCCGCCCGCGTACCACCGGGCAGCGGAACGCGCCGGCCTCAACTTGCACGATTACCTTGAGCGGGAAACAGCCAAGCAAAATGTGGGTGAGCACGGATTGATCGCCCTCGACTGGTGGAACGGCAATCGCAGCACGCTGGTCGATGTCGACTTGACCGGCATGATGCTGGGCATGAACCTGGCGACGCGTGCGCCGGACATTTACCGCGCGCTAATCGAAGCGACCGCCTACGGTACACGCGAGATTATCGATGCGTTCGATGCGCAGGGCGTAGCGGTGAATGAACTGGTCGCGGCCGGCGGACTGCCAGAGAAAAATGCACTGCTGTGTCAAATCTACGCTGACGTCACCGGACGCACATTCAAACTCTCTGGCTCTGCGCAAGCGCCGGCGCTCGGTTCGGCGATGCATGCCGCGGTCGCTGCCGGCATCTATCCGGATATCCAGGCTGCTGCGGAGAAGATGGGCAAGCTCAAGGACGAAGTCGTGACGCCGATAGCGGAAAACCAGGCGATGTACGACAAACTCTATAGTGAATACAAGACGCTCTACGACTACTTCGGTCGCGGAACAAACGATGTGATGAAACGGCTGAAGGCGATCAAGCACGAAGCGCTCGGCTAAGCGCGCGCGGCTGGCAGCAAGCTTTATAGTCAAAACTTACAAAGGCATGCTCGCGCGGCGCACGAAGTACTGACTGTTTTCGAGCTTGCGCATCATTTCTGGGAGATTCTCCTTCTAAATCGCGGCGGAATTTTTCGTCCTGCCGCAGAAATCTGACCAGCTTCTCAGGCGAATTGGTAATAATATCCAAAACATGTCCCAGAATTTGGGACATTATTGGGATTCATTTGCGTGCGCTCTTGCAATAGCCTTGTGTTCATGGTGAATGAAACAAGAATGCTGGTCTGTGCGGAGGTGCAAGCATGAAGTTGCGCAAGATGATTTACCGTTTTATCTCGATTCTTTTGGGGTTGGTCATCCTCTACAGTTTCGGCTTTGGCACAATCGCACAAGACGAACCGGCCAACGATACTGCGGCTGAAGAAGTGATGATGGACGAGATCACGGCCGCCGATGTACAGAGCAATCTGGATCATACCTGGATACTGCTGGCTGGCTTCCTGGTCTTCTTCATGCAGGCGGGTTTCGCCATGCTTGAAGGAGGCATGATCCGTGAAACGGGCGTGGTCAACTCGCTCGCTGAAAACTTCATGGACGCGTGTGTCACCGGCATTGTGTTCTTCATCGTCGGCTTTGGCATCGCCTTTGGTACGTACGATGCGGACGCGGGCATCGGCAGCTCGATATTGGGTGAGGTGCAGTTGATGCTTGGCGGGGCGGATGGCACGAATCCCGGCGACGGCAGCTTATTGGTCAATTTCTTCTTCCAGTTCGCATTTGCCGGCGCGGCAGCAACGATTGCCACCGGCGCCATGGCGGAACGGACGAATTTCGTTGGCAAGCTGATCTACAGCGCCATCCTGGGCGCGATCATTTATCCGGTTGTGGTCTTCTGGACCTGGGGCGGCGGCTGGATTACCGAGCGGGGTTTCATTGATTTCGCCGGTTCAACCATCGTGCACATGACAGGCGGCATTGTGGCGCTAGTCGGGGCGTACATGGTTGGTCCGCGCGCCGGACGCATTTTTGGACGTCCGCCGGCCGCCTCCAACATGGCGATCGCGGCACTGGGTACGTTCATACTCTGGTTCGGCTGGTATGGCTTTAACGTCGGCTCAACGCTGAGCGCAGGCGATGTGAATATGCTTGGTCTGGTGGCGGTCAATACAACACTCGCGGCTGCTGCCGGCGCTTTGGGCGCGATGTTCCACACCTACTTCGTCACGAAGCATTGGAATGTCAGCTTCATTTTGAACGGGTCCTTGGCCGGTCTCGTCGCCATTACTGCGGGCTGTGCCTCGGTGACGCCAGTTAATGCGATCATTATCGGCGTATTGGCCGGCGTTGTATTGGTCATTTCGATCGGTGTGGTCGAATCACTGAAGATTGACGATGCTGTCGGCGCCTTCTCGGTACACGGCGCTTGTGGCGCTTTCGGTACGATCATGATCGGCATCGTCGGTTCCAAAGCGCTGGGCGCGCCGAGTCTCTTTGATGGCGGTTCACTGGACGTTCTGGGGTCGCAGATCGTCGGCGTTGTCGGTGTCGCGATTTGGGTAGGCGTCACCAGCTTCCTGATGTTTCGCGCTTTGAGAGCGGCCAATATCCTGCACGTACATTCAGAAGCGGACAGAATCGGCATCGATGCTTACGAACATCATGCTTCGGTCTGGCCCAATGTGCTGCCGCTGCGCGAATCGGGAGACGACGAATAACCCGCATTCAAGTCGAAACGTAATCTCCGCAGAAGGCGATCCGAGGGGGGCGCCTTCTGCTTATTTACCTACAGCCTCGTAGCTGATCGCTGTCGAGCAAGATGGTCACGGGTCCATTATTGTCGATTCGCACCTGCATCATGGCGCCGAAAACGCCATGTTCGACTTGTCGTACGCCGGCTCGCGAAAGGCAATCAGCGAAGTGCTGCACCAGCGGCTCCGCCTGTTCCGGCTGCGCGGCCTGGATGTAACTCGGGCGCCGACCCTTGCGCGCATCCGCATACAAGGTAAATTGCGAAACCACAAGAACACCGCCCATCACATCCAGCAGCGACAGGTTCATCTTGCCTTGAGCGTCTGAGAATACGCGCAAGTTAGCGGTCTTGTTCGCCAGTCGCTCCGCTTCCGCTTCCGTGTCAGAATGCGTTGCGCCTATCAGGGCGACAAAACCATTCTCAATTTCGCCGCTTACATCGCCGGCGACCGTGACCGATCCGGCGGTCACGCGCTGAAGCAGGACGCGCATGGGTCTTCCTCTCCGCAATGCACAAGCTAGTTTCTCTGATTCAGGATTTGCATCACACGCAGCAAGAAGCGCTGACAGCAGGTGTCGACGTGATATTGAATGTCCATCAGCTCGCTTTCATTGTCGTATACGCCACTGATCTTGAATCGGGGCGCTTTATTGTGCTCACTGCATATTTCATCGCGGAACTTCCGCCGCAATCCAGCGTCAATTGACCGCCGCGTGCTATCAAACATCATGTCCAATTCACGGGCATCGAGGAAGGCATCGGGCAGCGCGTCGCCGTCGCCGCGTAAGTCAAAATCTATTTGGAGTGGCACGCAGTTCTTAGTCGATCATGGTTTGTTTGCGCTGCACGAGCTGGATGGTGTAGCCCCAGGGGTCGCGCAGGAACGCGAGCCTGTCCCCGTTGGCCCGCTCGTCGATGTCACCGTCGAGGCTGGCGCCGGCGGCGACCAAACGCTGACGTTCCGCATCCATATCCTCGACGGCGAAGGCCAGATGAAACGTGACGGGATGATGCTCGCCATAGTTGATCATTTCACCCAGTGGGTTGCTATAAATCTCGATCAGACTTTTTTCCGCGCTATCCGCCAGGAAATGAATATAGGGCGGCTCAGCGAAAGCGCGTACGATCTTCATGCCCAGGTTGGCGGCGTACCAGGCTGACATGCCAGCAGGGTCAGTCACGTTGAAGGCCACATGTTCCAGTCTCATTAGGCTATTTCCTTATTCCAATTCGAAACGATCTACATCTTGTGCGCCGGATTCTTCGTCAGCGTCGATTTCTTCATCAGGCAACTGCTGGCTGCGCGCCCAGCTGACGCCCATCATGCCCAGGAATACGACAGCGATGCCCAGGAAGATGATTTCATCGAAGGGTCCCAAGGCTCCGTGAGCCAGAATGACGGGCATGTCGCTCCTTAGCCGCTGAACGCTGCCGAGCATTATAGACGATGCGCAGCGGAATCTGAACCGACGGTTGTCAGTTCTGCGCTGGACGCACAGAATGTAAATGACTTGGGTGAGCAGCGGGAATGGCCGCTTTCGCGTCATCAGTCCTAACGAGCAGATTCCAAAGCGCTTATGTCGTTACAGGTCTTGCGGGTCAGTGATTTGCAGAAATACTACGGCGCCAAGCTGATCCTCGACGATGTCAACCTGATGCTGAACCACGGCGACCGGTCCGTCCTGGTTGGCGAAAATGGCGCGGGCAAATCGACGCTGGCGCGGCTGATCATCGGTGGCGAGGAATTTGACAGCGGAGAGATTTCACTGACCGTCGGCACACAAGTTGGCTATCTGCCGCAAGAACTTCGAGTGGACTCACGCATCTCGGTTGCCGAGTTCATCGAGCAAGGCGTCGGGGAACTCAGTACTTTGCGTCAACGCTTGCGCGAACTGGAACTGCTGATGGCAGAGAGGAAGGGGCTTGAGGCAAGGCTGGAGGAGTACGGCCGTCTGCACGATGCCTTTGAAGCGCGTGGCGGCTACTCGCTGGAAAATCGCCGGCAACAGATCTTCGCGGGACTAGGTTTGGAGCACATTGACGAGGGACGGCCGGTCATATCGTTGAGCGGCGGCGAGAAGACGCGCGTCGGCTTGGCGGCGCTGCTCCTGCAATCGCCCGATCTCCTCATCCTCGACGAGCCGACTAACCACTTGGATTTCTCCGGACTGGCTTGGCTTGAAGAATACTTGCTGCATTATCCTCATGCCTTGCTCATGATCACGCACGACCGCCGCTTCATCAATCGTGTGGCGACCAAGATTCTCGATCTGTCGTCGGTGACGCACAGCCTGCAGACCTACTATGGCAACTACGATGATTACCGTGCTCAGCGCGATGCCCAGTATCAGGAAGAGGTCGCCGCCTACCACGCGCAAGTGAAGCGGATGAAGGCATTGCGTGTCCAGATGAATAAGGAGACGCACGGCCATCGCAAAGCCAAACGCCCGGACGATGGCGATAAGTGGATCAAGTTCACGGCTGAGCAGCAGACGCAGCGCAGCGCCGGCAAATTGGCGCGCGCCGCGCAGCAGGAACTGCGCAGGCTGGAATCCACGCGGCTCGATAATCCGCGGCACGTCTGGCATATCCAGTTTGACTTCGATCCGCTGCCGCTGACCAGCATGGAGCCCTTGCAATTGCGGTCACTTAGCATGAGTTTCGGGGATCGGCAGCTGATTCGCGATGCGGGCGCTGTTTTGCGCAAGGGGGAACGTATCGCGCTGGTCGCGCCAAATGGAAGCGGCAAGACGACGCTCCTGCGCTTGATCAATGGGGAGCTGACGCCGTACGAGCGGCGAAATCAGGGTGGCGGCGGGCGCCAGACCGGGCTACCTCGATCGAAGCAGCGAGTCATTTGATGAAGGACGCAACATATTGGCTGTGCTCAGCGAAATCGGCAGCGATACGCCCGATAGGCTCTTGACCTTGCTGCACCGATGCGGGCTCTTCCGCGATGCGCATCTGGCGAGCAAATCGGTGGCGGATCTGAGTTTGGGGCAGCGGCGCAAATTAGGATTGGCCTGTCTGATCCACAGCCGCGCCAATTTGCTGCTGCTGGATGAGCCAACGAATCATCTGGATCTGATGAGTATGGAAGCGCTGGAGCGGGCGCTGCTGCAGTTCCCTGGCGCAATCCTGGCGGCGACGCACGATCGTTGGTTCATCGAAAGAATCGCCACCAAGGTTTGGTATTTGCGGGAAGGCACCCTAATCGTCGAGCAATCGGGGCGGTTTAGTCCGGGTCTAGCGGGATCTTAAGGCTGCCGGCGCGCGCTGGCGGTTCTTCGTCATCGGGCTTCTTTGCCTTTTCGTCCTCAGCCGACCTAATATCGATGCGCACCGCGCTCTTGCCCATTTGTGGATTCTTCGGCTTGGCCTTGCTTCGTTTGCCGGCTTTCTTCTTTGGTTTACGAACCTTCACTGCAACTTCGATTTCGTCGGCGCTGTCGGGCTTTTCTGTCACAGGGATTTGATTTGGCTTGGCTCGATTGGCGGATGTTTGCTGTTCACCGGTAGTGTTTTCCGGCAGTTGATCGGGCAAATCGCGGGATGTGTCAGAGTCGGCGGGAACATCGCCGGCGTCCGGCGACGGCAGGCTCGCGCGCATTTCCTTGACGATGGCAATGATGTCGTCTTCAAAGATATCCCAGCGCGATGGCGCCAGCGATTCCAGCATCAAGTCCATCGCATCCAGCAGCGCCTGCAGTGGCGAGCCAGCGCTGTACAAAGCGAATATGTGCCAGGCACGCAGCGGGCGGTAACTTGGGTGGAGGCGCAAACCTTCTTCAATAATCGCCAGTGATTCGTCGTGCTCGCCGATGATGCGCAGAGTGGCGCCGAGCTGTGTATAGAGGCGTGGCATGTCCTTTGGCGGCAAGCCCTGCCCCTTGGGCATGGCCAGCAAATCGCGATAGAGTGGCAGCGCTTGTTCCGGCACTCCGAAAGCGCGCCAGGCGCCCGCCAATTCAAACATAATGCGCGCGTGCCCGGGGTAGGTGGCAAGCAACTGTCGGAAATGCTCAATGGCGCCCTTCAAGTTGCCTTGCTCTTGCAGCCGCAAACCCGCATCAATCAACTCAGTGATCACTGCCATATGCGCCAGACCTCAGTGTCGCTCTTGCGATCCAGTATAACACGCTCCAACTCTGCTACGTCACAAGGGCGCCGACGTCGCGCACCCCTTGTATCAGGGCGCGATTCTTTCGGCGGCGCTGTGTATCTTATTCCCATACGCGCTGCGGGACGGCTCAGGTCTCGGAAGGACCGATTCGCGACTTGCCGTAAAGGGCTGTCGAAAGCATAATGACCGCTGTTCTTCGCATCCCTATAGAGGTCATTTTCATGTCGCAAGCGCGAGTCTTCCGTGTCCGTATTATCTTGCTCGTATTCGTCGCAGCGTCATTGGCGGCGGCGCCGGTGCTGGCAGCCGACAGTGGGCCGGCTCCGGACGCAACCAGCGAGGCGTCAATCGCACTCGGTGACGCGCTGGCCAGTGTCAACGACGTCTTGATCGAACGAGCAGACCTTGACCGGTCCCTTGCGCGTACTGAGGCTTATTCCAACGCGGCTCACAGTAGCACCTTTGCGCTGGATTTGCTCAACAAGCTAATTGAGCAAGAGCTGATTATCCAATATGCGGCCGAGATGGGCCTGGATGTTGAAGCCGAGGTCGATGAAGAGTTTCAGAACATGAAGGCGGAACTGAAGAGTACGGCTTGGGACGTCTTCCTGGTCGAGAATGTTTTCACTGAAGCCGAGTTCCTGGACGCGCTTCGCGTGCAATTCATCACCGACGCCGTTCGTGATCATGTCACCGCGCATCTTGATGACGAGGTGGAGCACGTTCGCGCCCGTCATATCCTGGTGGCGCGGGAGATTGAAGCGCGCAGCGTTTTGCGTCTCCTGGCGGCCGGCGAAGGTTTTTCGGCGCTGGCGGCCGAATTCTCGCTGGACGTATCGACGCGCGATTACGGGGGCGATCTGGGCTGGTTTGTTCGCGGCGAGCTGCTGGACCAGAATCTGAGCGATGCCGCTTTTGCGCAGCGCGTTGGCGAGGTCGGCGGACCGATCGCCACTCGGCTTGGTTATCATATTTTCCAGGTGATGGCGTTCGCGCCGCGGACCATCGAGAGCGGGCGCCGCGAATTTCTGACCGAGAATATTTTCAGACTTTGGCTGGACGGCCAGATTGAAGGCGCTGAGATCATCCTGAATCTGGAGGCGTTCAGCCAAGTCGACGCTGCTAACCCTTGATCAAAGGTACAATGTAACCGTCGTCCAGCCAGGCGCGCAGACGTCCGGCTTCGACAGACCCGCCGCGAAAGCCTGCGGGCTGCTCACGCGACAGACGAATCAGTTCCGGATCCATCCGGTAGTCACTGCGGAAATCATGAAAGATGCCGCGTGACGCCGAGATATAACACCATGGCGACAATCGATAAAGCGTCTCTTCGGTTAATCGCGGTACGCGGTAGCTGAGCGGCTTCTTCTTCTTCGTGTTGAGAATGACATCAGTGTAGCCCGTGACCATCGCATCCAAAGAGAATTCAGATTTCAGATAACGCAGGGTCGTGGCCGAAGTTCGGCGGCGCTCGCTTAGAATAGCGTGGGCGAGCGCGGCGCTGGCATCAATGTCGCCGAAATCGACTCGGTCGATATGCGCGTCCGGCAGCAAATCGCGATAGGTGGCCACCCGCGAGACGATGGGCAGTGTACCGCATCCCAGCGATTCGAATGGCGTATTGCCGAATGTCTCGACGCAATTGCCGATGCACATGGTGACATCGGCCAGGCTGTAATACTCCGCGATCAGTGACTCCCGGATCCATTCATGAAAGACAAAGACCTCATTGAGACCGGCTTCGCCAATGGCCCGCTGCAGCTTGTCGTAGTAGGCGCGGTTGCTCGGCTCGCTGTGGGCGTCCAGCCAGCGCGGCACCAGCACGCGGAGATCACGCCAGCCATAGTTTCGCACCAATTTCTCCGCTACCTGGATCACTTCGTAGATGCCCTTGTGGACTTCCGGGCGATGGGGAAACAGCAGGACGGGATGTCCGGCAATGTCGGCCGGGATCACGTCAAAGATGGCGTCCGGCTTCGTATACGTATAGACGTCCCAGTCAAAACCGTTGTGGATGGCGTGCATGCGCTCGCTCACGGCAGGCGCGAATTGCGCTGCTACCGCTTCATAGGAAGCGCGTGAATGCTCCGAGGGCAGAATCCATTCATCGCCTTGGAACAGATAGGCGCATTGCAGCGTCTCCGGATAGATGATGCTACGCAGCGAAATCACCGTCGGGATGTCTTGATAGACGTGGGGAAAGATCAAGCCGCCGTCGTGACTGTAATGTATATCGGCATCGGCGATGGCATCGCCGACGTAACGCATGGCGTTGGCGATATGGTAGAGCGGCGTGAAATATGGCTCGGGGTAGGGCTGTTTGAAGCGCAGGACGGGGCGGATTTCCACGTTTTCGTGCCACTTGAAAGGCGTCATTGAGCCTTCGCGCTGAGTCGAGAGGATGGTGAGCCGGTGCCCCAGTTCGCCGAGATGGAGCGCGATCTTTTTGAGCTGCACCTGCCCGCCGCCCATGGCAAATTCCGGGAACAGCGGCGTCATGGAAAAGACGGCGATATTCTTGCTCGCGCTCATCAATCAGGCACTTTCGCTCGAGGAAACAAACTGCATAGTAAAGTGTAACATTTGCCTGAGCGAGGACAAATGCGGCGCTGCCGAGTCGAAATTCCGGCTCTCCAGTTTCTCGTCGTCCGACGCGGTTGCCGCTGAATCGATCTAATCACCAATCAAGGTGCCGACCGAGTTATCGCCTTGCAGCACTTTTAGCAAGTCTACGGGATTCCAAAAGTTCACGACCACGATGGGCATAACGTTTTCCTGACAGAGCGTGAAGGCGGTCGTGTCCATCACCGCCAGTTGCTGGTCAAGTACCTGCTGATAGCTCAGACTGCGGTAGCGGATAGCGTCTGGATTGCACATGGGATCGGCCGAGTAGACGCCATCAACTTTGGTCGCTTTGATAATTACATCAGCGTGGATCTCGCTCGCCCGCAGCGCCGCGGCCGAATCAGTGGTGAAATAAGGACTGCCGATGCCGCCGGTCAAAATGACAACACGGCCCTTTTCCATATGGCGGATCGCCCGAAGTCGAATGTAAGGTTCGGCGATTGAATTCATTTCGACAGCCGTCTGCACACGGGTGCCGATACCGAGACGCCCGATGGCATCCTGCAGCGCCAAGCCGTTCATGACGGTCGCGATCATACCCATGTGGTCGGCGGTGCTGCGATCCATTCCGAGCTTTGCCGCCGGCTCGCCGCGCCACAGGTTGCCGCCGCCGATGACGATCGCGATTTGCATGCCGAGGTCGTAAACCTCGCGAACCCGCTGCGCGATATAGGCCGCTTTTTCCGGATCAATACCGGCGCCACTGTCGCCCGCGAGCGCTTCTCCGCTCAGTTTCAGCAAAACGCGTTGATAGGGACGTTGGTCCGTTGCAGTCATGTCCACTCCTTCTTCGATGTGATCCCTGATTCAGCTCGTCATTGTCCCGCGATCCTATGCTTACGAAGGCGGGACCGTCCAAAAGTCGTCCGTCAAATTGAGCTTGCGAAAGATGTCTATGGCGCTCTCGGCCGTTCGCCCGCGAAAGCGCGCGGACATCCGATCGCGATACCAGAGTTGGGACAGATCCCAGACCTGCCCCAATGTTAACACTGCGCCTTTCACGCGCCCCTCTATCCGGCACCATTTACCGACTTCGTCTTCCGACCGGAAGTGCAAGATACTTGCTCAGGTGTCTACAATGTCGTCATACCAATGGCGGAAAGGTCGGGCGAAATGCACAAGACCGTCGCCGTGGAGGCGCCCAGCATAGACATGGAAATGTGTCAGGTCACGAGGCAAGGGATGCCAAGCCTCGATATGAGCGTCGCAATCCAGCATGGCCGGTATGCCCAGGGAATCCCAGGCGCAATTGGCATAGAGCGACAAATCATTGACCGTCACACGATAGTCTGTCGGCGCCGCTGATAAGGGATGCGCCATGAGAATATCGCCGCTTGCTGCATCCAGCACCAGCGCGTGCGCATCATGCAGGCGCTGCAGCGCCCGCTGTGAATCACGTTTAGACATGGCAAAGGTTGCCGCGATGGCCCCTGTGTTTGGCGCCCGGCCGCTTATTGCCCATGTTTTGTAAATGAAGTGGCGGATTTGCCAGTCAGTTTGTACGGGTTTCATGCTAAGGGTATGTACACAAGAGGACTAGCCATTGACTAATCCCCGTACGATCTTACGCGAAATGATACAGCGCGTTTATTTGTTGTCTCTATTCGCAAGTAATCACGACTCGTCGCCAATGGCGAAGCGCTGGAAGCGACCGATGTTGATGGTCTCGCCAACCTCGGCGACCGTCTCCTGGAGGTAGCGGCTGATCGTCTTGTCATCGTCCTTGATGAAGGCCTGTTCCATCAGCACGATTTCTTCGTACCACTTGTTTAAGCGCCCGGCCACGATTTTTTCAGCGATGTGTTCCGGCTTGCCTTCTTCCAACGCGCGCTCCATTTGAATGCCGGATTCGGCCGCGACCAGATCCGCCGGCACATCTTCCCGCTTGACGTACATGGGATTCATATTGGCGATGTGCATGGCGACATCCTTGGCGAAAGACTGGAATTGATCGGTCGCTGCCACGAAGTCAGTTTCGCAATTCACTTCGACAATGACAGCCAGACGCCGGTCGAAATGGACGTAGTTGCCGATGACGCCTTCGTTGGCGCTGCGGCCCTTGCCCTGCAGATTAATGCCGTCCTTAAGCGCTTTTTCCCGCAGGAAAGTGGCGGCGGCGTCGATATCACCATTGTTCTGTTCCAGCGCTTTCTTGCAGTCGAGCGGACCGGCGCCGGTTTTATCTCGCAGTGCTCTAACCTCTTTTGCGCTTACTGCCATTTCTGTACTCGTCTCCGTAGAACTGAGTCACTGTTTATTCTTTTGCTTCGGCTGGTTCTGCGGCTTTGCTTTCGGCTGGTTCCGCGACTTTGCTTTCGGTTTCGGCGTCTGCTTCACTTTCGCTTTCGCCCTCGCCAAAGAGTTTGGAGTCGCGCAGTTTAGCCAGAGTGGATTCACCCAGCAGATCTTCATCGGACATTTCTTCGTCGTAGGCATCACCGAGGAATTGTTCTTCCTCTTCTTCGGCACCGGCCGACTGCCGCAGGTTGTGGCCTTCGAGCACCGCGTCGGCCAAGGCGCTGATCAGCAGACGGATCGAGCGCATGGCGTCGTCATTGGCCGGCAGTATATGATCAACCAAGTCGGGGTTGGCATTGGTATCAACCAGCGCCAGCACCGGGATCTTAAGGATATTGGCTTCCTTGACGGCGGTGTGCTCCCGTTCGGCATCTACGACAATGAGCAGATCGGGTACCTTCGTCATCTCGCGGATGCCACCGAGGCGCAGCTGCAGCTTCGAGATCTTGCGCTCCAGCACCAGCCCCTCTTTCTTGGTCAGCCGGTCGAATTCGCCGGCATCACGACGCTGCTCCAATTGTTTCAGCGTATCGATTCGACTGCGAATGGTCTTCCAGTTGGTCAGCGTCCCGCCCAGCCAGCGATAATTCACGTAAGGCATGCTGCAGCGGCCCGCTTCCCGCTGGACAATCTCCTGCGCCTGGCGTTTTGTGCCGACAAACAGCGCCGAGCCGCCACCCGCGACTACATTAGAGATCAAGTCATGGAAGGTATTCAGGTTCTTGAGTGTAATCTGAAGATCAATGATGTGAATCCCATTGCGCTGCGTGAAGATGAACTCGTCCATCTTGGGATTCCACTTATTGGTGCGGTGCCCGAAATGAACACCAGTCTCGAGCAAGGTCCGCATTTTAATTGCTGAGGGCATTACAATACTCCTTCGGTAAACGGTGTTTTGAACTCGCACATCGTTCATCCTCCGGTGATAATCCGCCTTAGCGAACAACACCCACCGAGAGTCCTGATGTGTGGGATTTGGAATCGAAGCTGGTGAGCCGGATTCCGCGGCGAATCATATCACAGGCCAGGCTGGTGGACAATAACAGGTTTAGCGCAGCCTGCCTCAATCGGCAGCGAAAAGCGTCCAGGTTAGAGCGCGCTGATTATGTCTTCCAGCGCCGCAATAAACGCTGCATTGGCCTCGCGCGTGCCCAGGCTAACCCGCATGCCAAAGGGCATGCCGTTGCGCGTTTGCCCGCGCAGCCGAAATCCACGCGCCAGCAATAGCTGCTGCAAGTCATCCGCCGGGAAACGCGTCTCGAAGAGGATAAAATTTGCCGCCGGTTTCCAATACTTGATGTCGAGCCGATCGAAGTGCGCGCAGACCCAACGCGCTTCCGCCCGCAGGTACTCAATCACAAGGTGAACGTGCGCCTGATCGGCACAGGCGGCGATACCGGCTGCCAGCGCCAGCTTGTTCTGATGGAAGCCGCGATGCAAGCCGGCAATATAGTTGGCGATTTCCGGCTTGGCGATGCCGTAGCCGAGACGTAGCCCGGCCAAGCCGTAAGCCTTGGAAAAACTGTGTACGATGACGATATTCTTTCCGGCCAGGACATATTGAAGCGAGTCCGGAAATTCGACATCGTCGACGAAGTGGTGATAGACCTCGTCGGCGACGACAAGAACATGGTCGGGCAGTCCGCGCATGAGCTCAGCCATAGCGTCCGCCGATATGACCGTCCCGGTGGGATTGTTGGGATTGCACAGCATGATAAGTTTGGTGCGCTCGGTGACCGCTTCCAGCACTGCATCGGCGCGATAGGCGAAAGTCTCGGGCGCGAGCGGGACATCGACGACCGCCGCGCCGAGCGGCAGTGAAACTTTGCCGTAGGCGCCGGTGAACGTGGGCGAAGACAGGATCAATTCATCACCGGGGGCAAGGAATGCCCGCGCGATCAATTCCAGCGATTCGAAGCCGCTGCAGCCGGTGTAGATATGCTGAGGGGTCAGCCCGCGCCCGAGAACGCCGACAATGGCGCGGCGCAGCTCGATGTCGGAGTAGTTCGGATAATAAGACAGGCTCGGCGCGACTGCCGTTAGCGCTTCGACGACTTTCGCTGAGGGACCAAGCGGATTCTCGTTGTTCGCCAGCTGATAGAACCTGGTCGCTTCCGCCGGGGGCCGAATTTCTTCTCCCGAAGCACGACCGTCGTCCCTAGCAAACGCTTGAATGTCTGAATGAAAGCGCAGGGCACTCTTCATGACTGGCTGCATCCCGATCGATAGTCGTCTACGAGCATCAGGATAATAGCGAATTGTGTCGATGCAGGTAAGGCGCGAGTTGGCCGCCTCAGATTAAGCGGTCGCTAGTGAGAGCCGCCAAGTTGCATGGAGGCGCCGTGTTTGATGTGGAAGCCGAACTTGCCATAGAAATCACTCAGTTCCGGATCGCAGTCCAACATAATTGTTTCGATGTGTTGCATGCGAATCAGCATTTTCTCGAGCATCTGTGAGGCGATTCCCTGACCGCGATAGGAGTTGTCGACGACGATATCATCAATGAGCGCCCGATATAGATCGTCGGTGATGACGCGGGAAAAGGCGATCAGACGATCTTCATCCCAGACGCCGAGTGTAATCTGGCTGCGATCCAGCATCTGCTGAATGTCCAGAGGACTGCGATTGTTTGCCCAACTGGTCTGCTGCAAGAGGTCGTGAAGCTCTTCCGGATTGATGGGTTCGGTGAATGAGTAGATGTAACGTGTTGGCATATTTGGACCCTTCTGCTGCGCTTTGTTGTAGAGACTTGTGCCTCGTAAGGCGACCAGTCCTTTTATAATCCATCAATATCATACTGCAGAGAGACCCATGTCGTCTTGGTTTTGTAAACTTGGTCCAGCGAACCGTCAGGAGCTGGCAGCTGCAATTCGCGCCGAGCGCATGCGGAATAGGCTGTTTTAGGCAAGGCGGCGCGGATTTCCCCATAGAGATGCCAGGTGCTACAATGATGCTGTCCGCCTGGACGCCATTGAGGAAGGTGCTGCTTGGCTGCATCGCGTTGGAATTCTTTTATCCAATTCTTGTGCGAGGTGTATCAAACGGCGTCTGACGGCCGCCAGGGATTGGCTGACGAACTGCTCAGTACACACGATGAATGGCCCTGGGTCGAGCGCAGCAAAGCGACCTTCGTCTATGAATCGATGACGGCGCAGAGCGTCGCGCTGAATGTGGACATCGTCAATCGTGATCCACCATTTGAAAACATGGTGCGGCTGGACGACACTTCACTTTGGTACTTTCAACGTTACTTTGAACGAGACGCGCTGGTGGATTATATGTTCGCGGTGGATGATCCGGGCACGCCGCTGGCGCAAGAGGTTGACCTGTTGGAGCGGGTCAGCCGTCATTGGGAAGCCGATCCGCTAAATGCCCTTTCGATCCGCGCCAGCCAAGTCAATACCTCAGTTCTGCAGATGCCGCGCGCGCGTCCCTTTCCCGACTGGAGCGCAATGCCTGCTGTGGCGCGCGGACGGGTATATCGTCATCGGTTCAGTTCCGTTCAGATGGGCTTTAGCAATCGCAGTCTTTGGGTCTACACGCCGCCCGGATACGACGCGCGAGACGGCAAGAATTATCGGCTGCTGGTGTTGATGGATGGGCAATGGGCGGTGAATACGATGGAAGTGCCCTTCATTGCCGATGCACTCATCAAGCATGGACGGATGGAGCCGATCATCATTGCCATGATCGCCAGCGGTACGCAGTCTGAGCGCCTTGCCGAATACATCGGCAATGACAAGCATTACGCCTTGATCGCGGCGGAACTGCTGCCTTTCTTGCAGGCGGAACATCGTATCGAGCCGCTCGAGTTGGGATTGGGTGGCGTCGGCGAGGGAGCGGTAGCGGCCGCCCATGCGGCGCTCAAGAATCCGGCCATCTTCGGCCATTTGATCATGATCTCGCCACCATTGGGTAGGGCGCCGGCGGTCCAACTGCTGAAGGAATATGCGCAGCGATTCCGTGATTCGCCCATTCTGCCCAATCGAATCTTCCAGTCGGTCGGCCGTTATGAACAGGATTTGCGCTTTTATCAGCCGGCTCTGGCACTGCGCGGGATTCTGGAGCGGCGCATGGCGCATGATCCAGACCTGAACTACCGATTTGTTGAGATAGGCAGCGGGCATAGCCTGGCGGCCTTCAAGAGCGTCATGCCGGAAGCGCTCGCTCACGTCTTTCCACCAGGTCAGAGCTGAGTAGTAGCAGGATATTTGGCTGCCATGGGCACGCTTTACATCGTCCCGACACCAATCGGCAATCTCGAAGACATCACCTTGCGCGCATTGCGGATCTTGCGCGAAGCAGCTCTGATCGCCGCCGAGGACACCCGCACCTCCCGCGTCTTGACGCAACATTACGATATCGACACGCCCTTGACCAGCTATCATGAACACAACAAGCTGTCAAAGCTGGATGAGATTCTAGCTGTGTTGGCGGGGGGCGATGTCGCGCTGATTTCGGATGCGGGCACACCGGGAATCTCCGACCCCGGATTTGAGTTGATTGCGGCGGCGATCGAGGGCGGATACGATGTCGTGCCCTTGCCCGGCGCCAGCGCGATCACGGCCGCCTTGACCGGCTCCGGCATGGCAACCGATCGATTTTTGTTTGTCGGGTTCCTGCCGCGGAAAGCTGCCGCGCTGCGCGATTCTCTCAACAACCTGGCCGGGCGGCGCGAGACCATCATCGCCTATGAAAGCCCCTATCGCTTGCGCGAGACCTTGTCCGGTATCGTTGAAGCTCTTGGCGAGGATCGACGCGTTTGCGTCGCCCGCGAAATCAGCAAAAAATTCGAGCAGTTCGTACGCGGGACGGCACGCGAAGTATCTGAACATTTCGCGCTGGAGAATCCGCGCGGCGAGGTGACGCTGGTGATCGCCGGCGCCGATTCGGATGATGCAGTCTGGTCCGAGGCGCAGGTTAGGCGGGCCTTGTCCGAGCGGCTGGATAATGGCGCATCCCTGTCACGGGCGGCCAGCGATATTGCCAAATCGGCCGGCTGGAAGAAAAACGCCGTATATCAACTGGGCCTTCAACGCGAATAACGGGCCGACAACTCAATCGGAGTCGCCTCGCAGTTGCCTAATATCGACCTCTACACCGGTTTCGCCCAGCGCCGTCCTCAAAGCCTCCCATTGATCGGCGCGCACGGCGCAAGCCATCGGTCCCAGGCGCGCTCCCAGATATCGGCGAAAGGCCGGAATGGCGAAGATCTTTTCCATTGTCTCTTCCGACGTGGTGCGCAGCACGATCAGCGATTCCATAGTGACTGAGGTCTTGGCGCCGTCCTGCCAATTGCGCAAGAGCTTGAGAATGGGCAGTGGCACGGGCTGTCCGTCCAGGTGTTTGGCGATGAATGAATGGATATGGCTGGTCGTAATGCCTTGCGGGGCAGCGCGCTGAATGCTGTCGGCGTCGAGTGCATAGACGTAGGGGTCGCCTGTCGCCAGGCAATTGGCGAAACGCGCCAGCTGAAAGCGCTCAAAGCGATTGACCCGCCGTGATGCCAGCAGCGCGCCATCGTTGCGGGCTTCGATTCGCGCGGGCGCTTCGACCAACTGCGGCCAGTCGCTGATCTCGAGGAAGGGGCGGCCGTAAGCCGTCAATCGCATGACATCGTCACCGATATCAACCAGGCCCAGCCAATGCATCGGACCAACAATGTAATATTCTATCAGTGAGCCTTCGACCGCATCCCAGCTTTCAAAGCCGGTGAGATACTCGCCCGCGTCATTGCGGATGTACCAACTGTCGTAGTCGCCGTTGAGCCGCTGAAAGTCAGGCTCGAATTCCTTGATGATTTCAATGAGATCATTGACCGAGATCCAACCGTGATCCGGCAGCAGATCGCCAAGCAGACCGATGATGGCATTTCGGGCGGCGGCCGGATCGTATGACCAGCCAGAATCATCCGGATACAAGCCCGGGATATGCCACATATCGCGCCAGCTCTGGCTATCCCGCCAAGCATTTGCCAGCGTGCGAATTTGCTCAGGCCGCGTGGCATTCAGCCAGCTGCGCGCCGGGCCGCGGCTGGGATGCGCTCGGCCCTCTTCCAGTGTGATCAGATTCGCGCTTAGGCCGGTGCCAAGCATGAAGGTCAGGCGGCTCTCGACAGGGTTCAATAGGTGCGGCGAAATGGCGTGAACCGACTCCGGCGCGAATCGTTCCGCCTCGACGACGGCCGCGTTTGACTGCAGAATTGCCAGCAGGGTCGTCATATCGTCGATGATCGAGGTATCGGCCGGGCTGACCTCATCGACATCCTCGACCAGACCCAAGCCCGGCAAATCTTCGCCGCCGGCGGTTTCATTTTCATCGAGATTCTCGTAGCTGGTCTTATGGAGAGGCAGGGCGACCACGAGATCGGACGCCACGTAGATAAAACCGTTGACCTGGTCTTCCACCTTGTCGAAGCCTTCGCCGATGAAGCCGCGGTAATACAGTGTTTCGGCGATGGTCGCGCCTTGCTGATGCGGCTTCTCCCGGTTGATCTGCCCTTTGCCCATCTTGCGGATCTTGCCGTAGAAGCGCTCGAACTGACCAACTTTCATCCGTCCCTGGGCACTGCTCACCAGCAACTGCAGCGCCGTTCGCGCCGGCTTATCGAGCTTGTCCCAAACTTTCTCGACGATCGCGGGGTCAAGCATGGCGCCCTGCAATTGTCGGATCGCTGCGTCATCCGCGAGGCTTCTGCTGTCAACGCCCCATATCTCCGCCAGCGCCGGCAGCATGCCGGGGTCATAGTCGTGCAGTGTCGCCAGCAAGATTTTCATTTGGGCGGCGTCCCTTCGCCGACCAGGGCAGCGTAGATGTCAAAGTGATAGGCGATCTTGGTATAGTCGTGGGCACTGTAGATTATACGTGTTGGCGCGGTGCAGGTGGGGCAAACGAAATCGATGAAACCTTGTTCGTCCGCCTCCAGTGTCGGTGTCAAATCATCAAAGACGCGGCGGAGCTTGCGTTTGAATGACGAGCGGCCGTTTGCCTGGTAAAAGCTGCGCCAGCGAAAGCGTATTCGATGTCCGCAGCGGGGGCAGCGGTACACGCATGAGCCGGCGACGCGATTGCGAAAATCCTCTCCATCGAGCAAGCCGCGAAAGACCGCGCGCGCATCAAAATGGTCAATCACCAGGCTCCGCATCACACCCACCACCGCGACAAGACAGTCTCATTCTAGCATATTTGCCAGTTGCGCCAATCTACTCGATGACGAGTGTGCCGCAACCTACATAAGCGCAGGCGCCACCGACAGCAACAGACGTAAAGGCGTTGCCCTTCCGCTCGACGCGGATGTGGATGAAGCTCGGCCGACCCATTTCGATGCCTTGTTCGCTGACCATTTCGCCTGATTGGACCATGCCATACTTCAGTAAGTACGCGCCCAGTGGACCGCTGGCGGAGCCGGTGGCCGGATCTTCGATAATGCCGAGTGCCGGCGCGAACATGCGGCTGTGCACGGTGGAGGCGTCGTACTCGGTATCTAGCGAGGTCACAAAGATCTGCTCGGCGCCGCTTCCCGCCAGGAGTGTACGCCATTGGTCGAGGCGAAAACCTATGCGCTTTATCGCCGCCAATGACTTGACCACGACGTAGAGAAAGGGCAGCCCACTGCTGACGACCTGAATCGGCGCATCTTTCTCAAGGTCAGCCTCGGACAAAGACAGGACTGCGGCAATGGCTGCACGATCATCGCGGATGTCGAGGAATTGCGGTATTGGCTGCTGCATCCATACTTCGGTCGGCTGACCGCTTTCGTCGGCGAGGATTGTCACCGGAATCGGACCGACACCCTCCTCAAACACAATCGCCTTTTCTCCGTCCAGAATGCCAAGCGTGCCGAGCCGAGCCAAGGCGTAGGCGCTGCCGACGGTGGGATGACCGGCCAGCGGGAGTTCGGCGGCCGGCGTGAAGATGCGCAGCTTGAAATCATTGGCGGCGTCTGCGGGTGGAAAGACGAAAGTCGTTTCGGACAAGTTCAGCTCTTTGGCGATCTGCTGCATCAGTTCGGTCGAAAGATCTTGTGGTGGATCGGGAAAGACGGCCAATTGATTGCCGCCGAATTGATGGTCCGTGAATACATCAAGCAAGTGATAGTTCAAGTGCATGATTTCCGGGATTCTCCATTTTATGCGGTTAGCGCGCGCATCTGTTTATAGCATAGACGCCGGCGCGCCGCATGTGCCGTAAGTCGCAGGGGCCGAAATTGGAGCCGGGGACGTCTGCGGTCATCGCGCGAAATGTGGACGAAAATGGCATTAATGGTCTAAACTCAGGGCGAGATTCGGCGGCAGCTTTGGAGGAGATTATGGTGATCGATTATCTGGCGCGTCTGGACGCGCTGCGGGCGCGGAGTGAGGCGGACTTAGTGGCCTTTGTGCCGGGCGAAAACATGGTCTATTTCACCGGTTTGAACTTCCATCTTTCCGAGCGTCCCATTCTTGGATTATACAGCGAAGCGGGGCTTTCCTTCATCATTCCGGAGTTGGAGGTGGCCAAGCTGGAGGCGCGGCCGGAGCTAGAGGCGCGCCGCTTCATGTGGACTGACCAGCGCGGCTACGTTGATGCCTTTCAGCAGGCGGTCGCAGCGCTCGCGCCGGATGACACCGGCTGCGCGCTCGATGGCCAGACAATGCGTCTCTTCGAATGGCTGGCGCTGAAAGACGCCGGCTTGCCCATAGCGAATGCGCGCGATGTCGGCGACCTTTTCCTGGATATGCGGGCCTGCAAGGCGCCGGATGAAATCGCTAACATGCAACGGGCGATCGACATTAGCGAAGCGGCATTGCAGGCGACTATGCAATGGGCGCGTCCAGGTATGACCGAACGACAGATCGCCGACCGGCTCTCGGCGGAAATGCTGGGGCGCGGCGCCCAGGGATTGGCCTTCCTGTTGGTTCTAACGGGCGAGAAGAGCGGTTTGCCGCACGGCGATACCGGCGACCGCGTCTGGGGCGAGGATGAATTCCTGCTGATCGATTTTGGCGCGTACTACAACGGTTATCCAGCTGATATCACCCGCACCTTTTGTCATGGCGAGCCGACCGCGCAGATGCGCGCGATGGTCGATGCCGTATACGGCGCGAACAAAGCGGCGCGTGAATTCGCCCGTCCCGGCGTGACCTGCGAGGCGGTTGATCGGGTCGCGCGTGAGGTAATCGAAGGGGCTGGCCTGGGCGAGTATTTTATCCATCGTTTGGGCCACGGTCTCGGCTTGAGCGTGCACGAACTGCCCAATATCGTGGAAGGGAATAAGCAGGTATTACAGCCGGGCATGGTCTTCACGATTGAGCCGGGCGTTTACCTGCCGGGTGTCGGTGGCGTGAGGATCGAAGACAATGTCGCGGTCACCGAGGACGGTCTTCATGTGCTGACCTCATATCCGCGGGAACTATAGGAAGTGCGCGCAATCCGTCTTGACCGCCGCCGGCAAGAGATTCATGCGCCCATCACGCCGCAGACGGGAGGCGCCCAAGACAGGTTGTTGTGCTCGATGAGCATTGCCTGGAGTTGGGTGCCGGCATCTGCTGTGAAGGGCACGCCCCGGCGCTGCGCTATGTCAACATTCATCATGACGACTTCCACCGTCGCCGCAAGCTGCTCGCGCGTTTCGTTGACCAGGAAACCCATGAAATAACCGCGCTTGGGCGAAAGATCAATCAGGCGGATATAGACGCCAACCCCGTCATCAAGCAGGATCTCGGCCAGATAGCGGATATGCTGCTCCAAAGCGAAGTTGCCGTAGACGTCGGCTTTGGCGTACACCGCGCCCAGACCGACTCGGTCGAAGATTGCGCCCAAGCCGTGCTCGACCAAATGCAAATAGTATTGCACGTTCACATGCTCGTTTTCATCGAGATATTTGCGCGGGATACGCCGCTCGTAGATCTTGTCAAGTTGGCGGATTTCTTCAAGCGTGGTCGTGACCTGACTCATAGCGCCTCTCGTTACGATGGCTAAGCGCCCATTATAATCACAAGAAAAGTCGAGTCATAGCTGATGCGAGACAGCGCCTTCTATGGGCGCTTTCAGCGCTGAAATCGGAGCATTGTTGGAAGGGACAGACTTGATTCCGGGACGGATGGATCGCGAAAATGTTGGGACGCTGCGCTGCCTTGGTCAAGTGCAATTCGGCTGGATATCGCAGGTGCGCTGGTCCCCGAGAGGCGATCTGCTGGCGATCTGCGGCGGCGAAGGAATCGTTGTTTACGCCGATGGATTCGGCGGCGCCCCGACCTTCCGTCTGAACGCGCACGCGGAACCGGTGAAGGACATCGCTTTCAGTCCCGATGGCGGCCGGCTGGCGACCTGTGGCGCCGATATGGCAGTCAAGCTCTGGGCGGTCACAGAAGCTGGAATCGCTGAAATTCACACATTATACGGGCATTCCGACTCGGTCGAAGCGGTCGCCTTCAGCCCCGACGGGCAGTTGCTGGCGAGCGGGGGCGCCGACCATACCGTTCGCCTTTGGAATATGATGTCGGGTGGGCAATCGGTCACGCTGGAAGGGCATAGCGACGAAGTGAAATGTCTTGCCTTTGACGCAGCGGGCAACCGCCTCTTTTCGGGCAGCCGCGACAAGACGATCCGCCGTTGGAACCTGAGCGGCAGTTTGAAATCGGAACTGCTTGGCGCGCACGACGGCTGGATCCGCGATTTGGCGCTTCGGCCGGGCCAGTCCGCGCTGGCTTCCGCAAGCCAGGATATGACCCTGCGATTCTGGGATCATTCATCTAGTCAATCGATTGGGAACGTGCTGGCACACGCCGGCGGAGTCGATGCCCTGGCTTTCTCGCCTGATGGCCAATTGTTGGCGACGGGCGGTCGCGATCACCGCGTGCGCATCTGGGATTCGGACTCCTTCGAAGAATTGGTCGTCTTGGATGCACATTCACGGCCCGTCCTGTCGCTTGCTTTTAATGCGGCGGGTTCAATGCTGGTGTCGGGCGCGGGAGACAATCGCGTGATGCTGTGGGCGGCAGAGTAACTGCTGGCTCTTCTATGGCATCGCCGCGCAGGTCCGACTAGAATGTGTGTCACGACCGATTCTACGGACCAGGGGAGTTCCAGATGGCAAGCGTGCAGACGACGATGCAGCAAGTGAGGGAACGACACATCTCGGCGATGCGCTTGTCGATTGCCGTTCTGGATCACATCCTGGCGGGCGTCACGGACGAAAAAGCGCGGCGGCTGCGTGATGGCGCGGACGGCTGGTCGGTCATTGAAATCCTCTGCCATTTGCGCGATTTCGACGAGATATTTTACCGGCGCGCCCAGATGATGGTGACTGAAGACCAGCCGCAGTTGCCGGGCTATGACCATGAGGCGATGGCGATCGAAGGCGGCTACCAACGCGAAACGCTGGTGGATGCCCTCGGCGTCTTGAAAACTTCACGTCAGCGCTTCATTGGGTTCTTTGAGGCGCTGACGCCGGCACAGTGGGAGCGCGGCGGCGTGCACCCGGAGCGTGACAGTTTCACCATGACCGATGCGGTGATGCAGGTTGGCCTGCACGATCTCGATCATCTGGAACAGCTCACGCGTGTCCTGTCGCAAGAGTAAGTTGCGGAGAAAGTATCTCATACTAAGTGCACGAGAATTCGATCTGTCGTTCATAAAGATTGTGCAATGCTGCTTGAAGAGATCGTACTCATAATCGGCATGATGCTGGCGACATTTTTGGTACGTTATCCGGTCTTGGCTATCGTCGGACGCGCGAAACTACCGGAACGAATCATTCAGGCGCTGCGCTACGTGCCCGTCGCTGTGCTGTCAGCGATCATCGCGCCCGAACTTTTGATTCGCGATGGCGCGCTGGCGATCACGTTAGTCAATGCGTACCTGGTCGGTGGACTGGTGGCGCTTTTCGTCGCCTGGCGCCGGGGAAACCTGCTCTTCACCCTGATTGCCGGGATGGGCAGCTTCTTTCTTTGGCGCGCTATCTTTGGCTTAATCTGAATGCCAGATTGGTGAGTTCAGGAGATTCATAATGAAAGCGTTGATTGACCGCATTCGTGCCGAAGGCGTGCATCTTGGCGGCGGCATCCTCAAGGTGGACAGCCTTATCAATCATCAGCTTGATCCTAGGCTGATGGCGGGTATGGGATTGGCGCTCGCCGAGCGGTTTGCCGGGACGAAAGTCGATCGCATTCTGACGGCGGAGATATCCGGGATTGCGCCGGCGCTCATGACTGGCATTGAGATGAACGTGCCCGTTGTGTATGCGCGCAAGCGGAAACCGATTACGATGGCCGGTCCGGTTTTTCTCGAGACGGCGCCAAGCCACACCAAGGGCGGCGAGACCATGCTGCTGGTCTCGGCAGAGTTCCTGCACGTGGGTGAAAATGTACTGATAATTGATGATTTTCTGGCGACCGGACGAACGCTGCTCGCGCTATCGCGTATCGTCGGCAGTGCAAACGCCAATCTGGTCGGCGTTGGCGTGGTGGTAGAAAAGACCTTTGAAGGCGGGCGCGCTGCCGTGCAGGCCAAGTACGATGTGCCAATTCACGCCCTGGCAACCATTACGGCCATGGACGGCGATACCATCACAGTGCAGGACAACTGACGCGCGAAATTACAATTTGACCGACTGGCCCGCCCGAGCTGATTCCTGGGCGGCCAGGGCGAATCGCAATACCTCACGGCCGTCTTCCCCGGTCAACTGTGGCGGCTCACCAGCAAAGTAGGCATCGATAAAATGTTGGGTGGAGTTGATGAAGCTATGCTCCCAGCCGACCGGCATATCCGAGAATGTCTGCGTCTGCCGATCCTTGTACATGACCACCGGCGGGACATCCATCATCTTGCCGTGACCGCGCGTCACCCATATTACGCCTTTGGTACCGGTGATTTCGACGCGGTCGTCTTGCGCATAGTGTACGGTGTCCAGCACCAGCTCGGGTGAAAACACTGCCTCCAACGAGCCGTATCGATTGCCGGGGAATTTCCAGGATACGATCGCTGGCGCGTCCAGATACAAGCCCGACTCAAGCTCCGTACTGCCGATCCAGGCGTGGACCTCTTCCGCCATACCCATGAAATGCCAGCCCAGGGCAAATTTATGATGACCGTCATCAAAGACGAGTGGACCACCGCCGCATTCTTCCGGGTTCAGTCGCCAAGCCGACGCCGCTGTCGGCACGTCCCACTCCGTTGGACTGATGCCGGAATTGCTCTTGATGCGGATGGTTAGCAGATCGCCGATTTCGCCGTTGTCGATCAGCGCCTTTGCGCGCTGAACGGGCGGATAGAAAATGAAGTTCTCGTAGACCTTGAAAATGACGCCGGCGTCACGCGCGCCAGCAACCATGTCGTCAGCTTCGGCAACGGTAAGCGCCATCGGTTTTTGTACCGAGACATGTTTGCCGGCCGCTATTGCATCCAGCGTCGCCTGATAGTGCAGATGATGCGGCAGCAGGATTTCCACCAGATCAATATCCGGCAGGGCAAGCATCTCCCGGTAATCGGCGTAAATTCGCTGTTCCGGCACGCCCCATTTTCGCCCGCGCATTTGAGCCAGCTCGATGCTGCGATCGCAAATAGCGACGATGTCCGCTCGCTCGTCGTCGAGATAGGCGAGCGCATGCAAATCAGAGATCCTGCCGGTGCCGATGAAGGCAACACGCAGTTTGTCCATGTTTGTCCGCTTTCTAGAGAGTGAACCTTACTCAGATAGTATTAGCAAAATCTATTTTTGCTAATACTCATTCTCCGTTCCAGACCTCAGAATCATCGTACGATTCATAGGGTACGCTGGTCCTGTACAACGCAAGCAGGCAAGAGTAATACGGATCGTCCGACGAGGTCTCGCCCGACTGATATTTTAGCAGCAAATCCGCCAGATCGTGTTGGAAGCTGGTCGCTTGCTCGTCGGTCAAGCGGAAGATAAACTTGCGCGCAAGCAACGCTTTCGGGTCGGGCGCGGCCGCCTTTACATCAATCCTGCCGGTTTCGATACTGCGGCGAACATCGCGGTGCGAGGCGCCAAATATGCCGTCCAGCATGTATTCCACGCTATCATTCTTGCCCTCGGCGTCGAAGGTGAGCAGGCTGCGATCGATAATGAATTGGCGGGCAGTGACCTGGTAATGCTTTTCTTCAATCGCGCCGGGCATCTGCACGACGCCAACGACGCGGACAAGTTTATGCTTCTCCATCAACTTGACGTGATAATACAAGCGAGTGAAGGGTACGCCGAGTACATCCGCAACCTGATGCACAGTTCTTGGCTCATGCGCCATCTCTTGCATAATGCGCGCGCGGAGCGGATCGAAATACACCTTCAGGGTATCGAGCTTGTGGATGGTGAGCTCATTTGCGGGCTGCGGTAATTGTCTGTCGTTGTGCACGCGGTCTTGCCTGTTTGATTCATGCAAAGAATATAATTTTACCAACGAATTCATTACAGAACTATCTCAGTAAAGTATCAGAAGTGTAATCATTTTATGAATTTATCCCAAATTATCCCAAATCAGACGGTCGCGTGTGTTCGTGTGGCGAATCTAGTGAATTGAGCTGTTCCGACTTTCCAATCTGGAATGAAACCGAGCGAGCCGGTTTGTCTCGCTTCGGCTGGACCAGAAGATAAGGCGAGAGTTCGTGAATCGATAGCCGTCTGTATCCCTGAGCGTTGTCATGCATCGGCCGATAATGATACAATGAGGCAGGGCATTCCCTCGAAACGTGTGCCCAGCCGAGGTGTAACTTGTATAGCCAAACCGATACCCACTCGATGAAGCTGATTGATCTGCCCTTGATGCTGCGGCTCAAGCAGAACGCTATCGTACTGCACAGCGAGTTGGGCTTGACGGAAGACGCGCGCGGACAAAACAGCGCCCTGCTGTCCAGCATCGTCTTTCCCCGTGGCTTGCATACGCTCTTGGCACACGTGGATGACAAGAATGTGGTCGGGCAATTTCGCCATCGTCAAAGTGAAGCAAACGCGCACATTGTGTATCTGGCGCCAACTCTTGAGGAAAGCGACGAGGACACGATCTGGCTGCACATGCTGGACGCAATGGCGGAACAGGCTGGCAATAACGGCGCGCAGACTTTGGTGGGCGAGGTGGAATTGAGTCATCGCCTGTTTGAGACGATGCGCCGGGCCGGCTATGCTGTATACAGTCGGCAGGTCATCTGGCAGCGCGGACCAGTAGACCGTACGTTTTGGCCGACCGAATTGCCGATCACGGTGGAAGGCGCTGACGATCAAATTGGAATCGCGGCGCTTTTGGGCTGCACGATCCCGCGGATTCTGCAGACCGTGATGGAGCCGTCGACCGATATGGCTGGCCTCGTTTATCGCAAGGGAGGGCGGGTCGAGGCGTATCTTGCCTACTCCGAAGGCAAGCACGGGGTCTTTGTCATGCCCTATCTGCATCCGGAAGTACTCAGCGAAGCGCCGGATATCGTGGCTGCGGCTCTTCAGCAGATCGGCCGCTGCCGCAAGTTGCCTATCTACGTTTGCGTACGCGGTTATCAAGGTTGGCTTGAAAACGCCATGCTGGACCTGGGCTTCAACCCCTGGCTGGAGCAAGCGGTGATGGTCAAGCACCTGACAGCCGGCGTCCGCCAGGCCTCGTTTGAACATGTCAGGCTTAACGCGAGCGGCGGGCGCCGACCGGCGGCGACGATGCAAATCGTACGGGCTGACGACTATCAGGGTTCCGCCTGGCGAGAGAGTAAGGGATTGACGGGTTGATGCAAGATCGCCTGGATTCTTAGCGTAGTGGAAGTCAATGTCAATTGACGGAGGACGTCGGCACGGATACATGGATAAACGCATAACGGACGATTTTGAGATACTCCGAGGCGTGTTGCCGCCACGGATCCGCACTGCGGTTGACGAGTACGGCAGTACCAGCCATCTTTTGGAAATTGTGCTCGACTTGGGAAGAATCCCGACAGCCCGATACATCGACGGAGAATATGAACTCTCGGACCGCGAGGTGCGGGACGAGGATCTGCTGCAACTTGTCGAAGAACTTGGCGAGTTTGATGACGACAATCGGGCGGGTATCGAAAGGTCTCTGCATCGCATATCCGCGATACGCAATCGTCGAGGCAAAATTGTCGGGCTGACGGTGCGCATTGGCCGTGCGGTCTATGGCACCATCGACATCATTGCCGACTTGATCGATTCCGAACAGAGTGTGCTGCTGGTGGGCCCGCCGGGTGTTGGCAAAACGACCTTGCTGCGTGAAGCCGCTCGCGTCCGCGCGCGCGACAAACGTGTCGTGATCGTTGATACATCCAATGAAATCGGCGGCGATGGTGACATCCCGCATCAGGCGGTTGGCAAGGCGCGCCGTATGCAGGTGTCGCAGCCCGATCGTCAGCATGAAGTGATGATCGAGGCCGTGGAAAACCACAACCCGGAAGTAATCGTGATCGACGAGATTGGCCGAGAGCTGGAAGCCAAAGCGGCGCGCACGATCGCCGAACGCGGTGTGCAGTTGATCGGCACGGCGCATGGCAACACGCTGGAAAATCTAATGCTGAATCCGACCTTGTCCGACCTGATCGGCGGGATCGAATCAGTGACGCTTTCCGACGACGAGGCGCGGCGGCGTGGTACACAGAAAGTTGTGCTGGAACGGCGCACAGCGCCGACCTTCGATATCATGATCGAGATTCAGGCGCGCGATCGCTTGGTGGTGCATCCCGATGTGGCGTCGGCGGTCGACGCGATGTTGCGCAATCGTCCGCTGCCGGCTGAATTGCGTGAGCGCGATGATAGCGGCACGATAAATGTCAGTGAGCTGGTGCAAGAGGCCGCGTCTCGCTCGGCGCCCGCCCGAGAAGGCGCGCGGCGTTCGCGCGGCAGCGACGTCAATGCGCATGTCGTACGCGGAAACCGCGATAACGGCAAGACACGCAATGAGATGAAAGACGATGTGGCGCAGGCGGACACGCGCAGCTTGCGGCCGATCAAAGTTTTTGCCTATGGCGTGGCGCGGAACCGACTGGACCAGGCGTCGCGGCGTTTGGCGGTGCCGCTCCTGCTCACCGACGATTTCGGCGAGGCGGAAGCAATCGTCACGCTCAAGACACATTATCGGCGGCGTCCGCGTATAATCAGCGATGGGGAAAAGCGCGGACTGTCCATCTACGTGCTAAGAGCGAATACCGTCACACAGATGGAGAATTTCCTGGTTGACCTATTCCGTTTGAACGGACGGAAAGACCCCGATCAATCCGGTGAGGCGATAGTGGAGGCGGAACAAGCGATCAGCCGGATACGCGATGGCGAAGACTATATTAACCTCAAGCCCCAAGCCTCGCAGATCCGAAAGCGGCAGCATCAACTGGCGCGACAGGCGCATATGCAATCGGCGAGCGTCGGCGATGAACCACGCCGGTTCGTCACAATTTACCGCGGCGCCTGACGCGGAACATCGGTCACAAATAGACTATGCACCCGCCGTATATAGCGCCGGCGCCGCTTCGCACGGATCACAGCAACGCTTTCGCAAACAACACCATGCGGGTTCGCTTGCCCGCCATCATCGACGAGACGATTGCGCTGAACCCAGATTATCCTGCCAGTATTAAGCAAGGGCTGTGTGACCTGCGAGAGCACATCGCCGGCGGCGCGCTTATCCCCCAACTCAACAGCGAGTCCGCGGCCGATCATGCCGAGTGGTCCGAAGCATTGCGGCGGCAGTGCGACATCGTCGATGGCGATGTCACCTGGCACAATGCTGAATGGTTCTTCGCCGAGACCTTCGCGTACCGCTGCCTGATTGAGGCGGTACGTTGGAATGAAAGCGGACGCGATCCCTTCCTGCCGAAGAAACTTGAGGAGTTGCGGAGCGAAGCGCTGTGGCAGCTGGTCGATCGCGCGCTTGAGCCGGCCGCAAACGCCGAAGACGAACTGATGCGCTCGGTCGCGCTCGACCTGTGGGCGAACCGCATCGACCTGAGTTATGCCGCCTCGATGACGTGCGGGACGGATATCAGCCCCGATGACCTGCTGGTGGATGACCGGACGGCGCTGCTGGCGTGTCTCACCGATGCCGCAACTGCAGCGGATGGTTTCGCCAACGGTGGCACGGTGTACATTGTGGCCGACAACGCCGGTTCCGAATTGGCGATGGATTTGGTGCTCAGTGACAATTTGCTACGCCACCTGGCTGATCGCGTCGTCATCTGCTTGAAGGCGCATCCGACTTTCGTCAGCGATGCGGTGCCGGCGGATGTGTGGATGATGCTAGCGGAGATGGATCGGCGCGGGCGAAATGCCGTCGCCTTGGCAGAACGTCTACACGCTGCCTGGCAAGCGGAGCGCCTGCGCTTGCTGCCTCATCCCTATTGGAATAGCAGCCGCTTATTGTGGAATTTGCCGACACCCTACCGGCATCGATTCAACGAGGCGCGCCTGGTGATCATCAAGGGCGATGCCAACTATCGCCGGGCTGTCGGTGACTGCCTTTGGCCGGCGCAAACGCCGTTCACTCACGTACTGAGCTATATCGATGCGCCTGTACTGTGCTTAAGAACGTTGAAGAGCGATCCGGTCATCGGATTGCCCTCGGCGGCAACGGCGGCGGCGTTGGATCGAGTCGATCCCGAATGGCGGGTCAACGGCAAACGGGGCTTGATTCAGTTCAAAGGGCTTACATCAAAGAGCCAATAGGTTGCGGTCGCGGGAAAATCCTTTTCCTGCCAAGCCATCACCTTGCGCGGCACGAGGCAGTAGAGCACCGTACCCTCTTCTTCCAACTGCGGATGAAAGCCGTATTTGCGTGTATATTCCGCGTCTATCGCGTCTTGTGTTTCTCGGGATACATCCGCTTCGACCAGCGCGCCTTCAAAGATCACGGTGTCATCGCCGCTTTCCAAATGAATGGCGACATGGTTGTTTCGTCTGAGGTTTTTCGCTTTGACGGACTGCCTGTCAGTGCCGAAGTATAGACGTCCTTCAACCCAGACAGCCCAGATCGGCGTGGCATGGGGACGGCCGTTGGGGCGTACTGTCGATATCCAGTAGTTGCGAGCGTCCGTCATTCGGCGCTCGACCCAATCCCAAGTCAACATGCCGTCAGTCTGGTTAGGCAAAACGCCGTAGTCTGGCATGTTTGGGCGAACACGCCTGGCGTTTTGTGGTTGGCTCACGATGTCTGTTCCGATTTCGACGTGCGGAGAAAGCCGATCCCGACTTATTTGCTCATCGGCATAATGACGTGTACAAAGTCCTCGCGATTCTCCGGCTTGAGCACACCGGGATTCTCCGGCCCATTGCTCTGGAAAATCACGCGTTCTTCCTTGACGACGCGCAGCACTTCGATCAGATACTTGATGTTGAAGGAAATATCGAGCGGTTCACCCTCGGCGGTGGCATCAAGCATGCCTTCGCTGTCGCCGCGTTCCGCGCTTTTGCCCACGATCAGCACTTCAGCCGGCTCACCGGGGTTGAGCGCCGGCTTAACGTGCAAGTTGGCGCTGTTGGCATTGTCGCGGGCGAAGATCTCGGCGCGTTGGCAGACGACCAATAGGTCCTCAGTATATAGGACGGTGGAGGTGACAAATGAGCGCGGGATGATCGAGGCGAAATCAGGAAAGCGACCGTCAAGCAACTGCGATGAGATCAAAATGTTGGGCGCGAAGACCGTGACACTGTTGCGCTCTTTCGGCAGCGCGATGCCGACTTCCTGGTCGTCTTCGATGATGCGGGCGATTTCGCTCATCGTCCGCGCGGGGATGACCATGTCTTGCCGCTCGCCAAAGGACTCGCTAATCTCGGCCGTGCGGACGGCAAGTCGATAGCCGTCGGCGGCCGCCATCGTGATGCTGTTGCCTTCCAACAGCAGGTAGACGCCGGTCAAGATCGGGCGATTCTGTTCGCGGGCGGCGGCGAAAGCCGTCTGCACGATCATTTCACGCAGCGTCTCGCCCTCCAGTTGCAGGTCGGGTTGTTCATTATGATTGATCGGCGGGAACTCGTCGGCGTCAATGCCGCGGATGGTGGAGGTCTGCACGCCGCAGCGCAGTTGCATGGTATGCGTCGCCGCGTCCAGGCGCATGTCCACACGCTCACGCGATAGAATGTTGACATATTCGCTCAGGGTTCGCGCGGGCAAGGTGATGCTGCCGCTCTGTTCGACCTTGGCGCCGATCCAGACGCTGATGCTCATTTCGAGGTTGGTCGCCGAAATCTTCAAGCGGGAATCTTCCGTTTCCAGCAGCACGTTGGCGAGAACGGGCAAGGGAGGGTTGCTGTCGACCGCTTTGGTGACGATATTCAGGCTGTTGGCCAGGTTTTCTTGCAGGACGCTAACGATCATGGTCTTCCTCTTGTCTATGATGGGCGCCGTCGGCCAGTGCGCGTGTACTGACTTGACTTTCGCATGCGCGAATTATGCAGCCAGTATAGCCCAATTCGGGCGCAAATCCCACATTGAACCAATGGAGTGGAATGACGCTGACGGATGCTCAGTCGGCTGGAGATGAAACGGTCGGAGTTGGATCGAGCGTGACGCAAATTCTAGTCTTCGGGCGGCGTAACATCGGTGACATCGTTGCCGGAGATTTCGATCGTCTCGGCGTCTTCGTCGATTGATTCCTCCCGCACGATTTCTATCTTGAGCTTGGCGATGAGGGCCGCCAGGGCGCCGAGCGCGGCAAGTACAGGATTCATGATGGTGGCGACTCCGCCGACCACAACAGCCGGTGTCAGCGGCACTTCAATTAGCACGTCGTTGTTAGCGTTGCGGATGATTAGGCGGCGAACGTTTCCTTGCGCGACCAGGGCTTTGACGCGGTCGACCAGTTCGTGGCCGGCGACTTCCATCTCTTCGACCCAATCGCGCTGGTACTTTGGCTTTTCCGGCTCGTGACCCATGTCAAAATCTCCTTAGCACTGCTCATCTGGTATTACGCGACGGCGCAAACATCGTTGCGTGTCACGGCGGAATCAGCGCAGCAGTTGGTAGAGGAGGCTCTTCCAGCGACCGGCGTCCAAATCCCAGCAGATTAATGGTTTAATCGGGTTCTTTGTCACTTCACGCCAGACTGCCGAATTACGCACGTCATCGGCGAGATTGAGCTTGTCCACCACGGTCATGCCGCGCGTCAGTTCGCTGTCGCATTCGACATCGACATAATGCTGACTCTTGGCCGTGCAGATGGAAGGGTCGATCGCGACCGCCATCGTCACGGCGTCGGGCAGCGAAATGCCGATCTCGCCGGTCTGTATTTCGTAGCCGCGCATACCTTTGATGTTGCAATCGATCGTGAAGTCGGCAAAGGGCGTATTGATCGCCCGAACGCCCTCTATATCGTCCAGCGAAAGCAAAAACTCGCCGATGCTGAATTCCCAGCCGACCATTTCCACCGGCATTCCGGAACGGAAGACGATCCTTGCCGCCTCCGGGTCACACCAAATATTGTATTCGGCCGCCGGCGTGACATTGCCGTTGGTGCAAGCGGCGTCGCCCATGACGACGCAGCGTGATACAAGAGGCGCGATATCCGGCGCCTTCCGCAGGGCCAGGGCCAGGTTGGTCAGTGGTCCCAGCGTGACGATAACGATGTCAGGCGTCGCGCGGACTGATTCAATAATGGCGTCAACCGCGTGCGTTGAAGACGCCTTAGTCCGGCGGGGCTTGTAGCGGTCGCCCCAATCGCCCAAGCCATCGGCGCCGTGGAACCAATCCGCTGACACATATTCACGCAGAAGTGGACGGTCGGCGCCGGCGTAGACCGGGACATCGGCTTCACAGAGTTCGGCGAAGTAGAGCGAATTCTGAACACCTTGCTCTAGCGGCACGTTGCCCGCAACCACTGTCGCGGCGAGAACATCGACATCCGGATGCCGCAGCGCCATCAGTATCGCGACTGCGTCATCGGAGCCTGCATCAGTGTCGATCAGCAAGGGTCGCGTCATGGCGCTATCTCCTCGGCTATACCGTCATCACCAACTGATCTAATGCGATTTTCAGCCGTTCGAGACCCTGCTCCAGAATTGCGCGGGGACAGCCGAAATTCAGTCTTACGAAGCCCTTGCCGGCATCGCCAAAGAATTCGCCCGGGCTCGGCGCAACGCCCGCCGTGTCTCGGCAAAAGGCGACGATGTCGCCGTCAATCGGCAAGTCGCGCATGTCCATCCAGAGCAGGTAGGTCGATTGCGGTATTGTCGTCTTGATCTGTGGCATATGGGTGCGGATGTAGTCAATGGCGAAGTCGCGATTGTCCTTAAGATAGAAGAGCGCCTGCCGCAGCCATTCTTCGCCACCGCTGTAGGCGCCGTAGGCCGCTTCATAACCCATGATATTGACGTGAGCGCTGATGCTCTGCAGCGCCGCCGCCGTGGTATCGCGGATCTCTTTATTCTGTGCGATCAGCACTGAACAAGCCAGGCCGGCCAAATTGAAGGTCTTGCTTGGCGCAATCATCGTCAGCGTATTCTGGGCGATCTCGTCGGACAAGGTGGCGATCGGTATATGCTGGCCTTCCAGGATCAGATCAGAATGAATCTCGTCGGCCACGATCAGAAGATTGTGTCGTAGGCAGATTTCGCCGATGCGCTCCTGTTCGGCCCGCGAGTAGAGGAATCCGGCCGGATTTTGCGGATTGCATTGCAAGTGGATCGTAGTCTGTTGATCGCGCGCAATCATTTCGAATTCATCGTAGTCATTTTCATAGTGGAAGCGGTTGCCGCCGTCGGCGACGACCTCCATGTCGATGTTGCCAACGAATTTCCGATTGGCGCGAACGGCCTTGAAGAACGAGCCATAGACCGGGGTCTGAATCAACACGGTGTCACCGGGCGCGCCGAAACCACTGCAGGTTGCGCAAAGCGCCAGCACCATGCCGGGGGAAAACAAAACATCGTCAGGCGTGATTTGCCAGTTGTAGAGCCGGCTCATACGCTCAACGACAACTTCCTTGAGCTTCGGCGGATCCATTGTATAGCCGAAGACGCCGTGCTGGGCGCGTTCGATCATGGCGTTGATGGCGGCGGGTGGCGAGCGGAAGTCCATGTCCGCCACCCACATCGGCAGGCAGTCGCCCTCGACGGCGCCCCATTTGGCGCTGCTGTGCCCCGTGCGGTCAATGATTTCATCGAAGTTGAATTGGGTCATGTTCGGGCTTTCTCTGACGGATGCAAGACGACAGCAAGAAATATAACCGATTCGCAGGTGCGATGCACGGGTGCTTTTGTCGGGCAAATTGGCGTCGAAAACAATTAACCGCCGACCTTGCTGCCAAAGACGCCGCTGCTCGTGGTGTCTTCGGGGAGAACGCGAATCAGACAGGCTTGATAATCAGCGATTTCATCGCCAGTTGGATTGTCCGGACTGATGTTGTGGTAGAAATGTTCTTTGGGATTGCCAGCGAGGCCCGTATCAGAGCGTAGCTGACAGAGCATTGTGCTGCAGCTGTGTACCGTGAAGCAGATGAAATATGACTTACGGACCATCACGAGCGACTAGGCAGTTTGCTGAAACTCCTGCAGTCGCAAAATCAGCGCGTCGACGTTGATATCGTCGGTCTGCACGCGGCATTGGACGGCGAAGAGCCGGCGCGGATCCTCATAAAGGCGAGAGACTTCGACTGCCGCGCCATAAAGCTCGCCTAGGATCTCAGCAAGGTTGGCGCTTATATCTTCGAAAACCTGCGGATCGTTCCGATAGTGCTTACGGTCGAGAAAGCTGACTTTTGCAGAACTATAGTCGAAGACGATATCGCCAGGCGCTTCCGCTTCCAGGGCGCGGGCCGCTTGCAGGGCACGGTAAAATGTGAGGCGCAGGGCGCTAGACAGGTCATCCGGCAGCGCCCGTTTGCGAATATAGTGCAAGCCGATCTGCCCGTCGCCGAGATCATAGGCGAAGTCCGCTTCATCAGCGATCAACAAGATGCCCGGTCCGTCGGGTACATGTTTGTAGTCGATGACATCGATCAACATGCCATCGACGCTATGCTCCTGAATCCAGCGCTGAAAGATGGGCAGGATGTCATCGGGCTTTGCTTTTGGTTCATGCGTCAGGCTGAATTTGACGCCCAGCCTTTTCGGTACCGTTGTCATGCTTGCTTCTTGTCTCCTCAGTTAGCTGACGATGACGCCATTGATTCGTTGTTCGGCGGTGTGCACGTTCTCGATGAAGAGCTGCGTCTCATCGATAATTTGATGGGCATAGTCTTCGTTGATGCGCGCGGGCGCTTCCCCGTGACGCTTGAACAGGTAACGCGCGAATTTGCCTTTGGCGAAGCGATCATAGATCAGCTCAGTATCGTAGAAGCGCGAGCGGAACTCGTCCACGATAATATTAAAATCGTCGCCGACATCGAGGTGCTTGGTGCGCACCAGCGCGCGCGCCGCCAGCACCATCGCCTTGTATGCGTTCTCATCGGCCAGGGCGTAATCACCGTCGTCGAGCGCTAGCAGCGCCTCGAAGTGGGTCGATTCGGCCTTGGAAATCTCCATGGAGAAGAGCGAAACCACCTCGCCGGCGCACTCGCCGACGCCGATGTCGTCGATGGTGTAAACACGTGAATCGCCCCAATCGCTGAACATCTCCGGATTCTCTTCAAAGCTCGGCAGCTTCATGAAAGGCTGCAGCATTGCCTTGATCTCTTTTCGCCCCAGCTCCTTGACCCAGCTTTGAAAGTTTTGGCCCTCGACGCGCTCAGTGACATAGCGATTGGTCAGCGCTTCCAGCACATCAGGCACAGACTTGGCTGGAACAGCGCCGCACGCCAAGCCGTAGCTGCCAGCGTTTTCACGCCATTGTCCGCCCAGCACGACCTGGAAATGCGGCATCTTGTGATTGCCGGAGCGGCGGCTGTTGCCGAAGAAACCGATATCGGCGACGTGATGCTGGCCACAGGAATTGAAGCAGCCGCTGACCTTGATCTTGAGCTCGCGAATGGCATCGGGCAGCAGGTTGATTTTCTCGATCAGACGGGTGCGCAACTCGCCGGTCAAGCCGCGCGAAGAAGCAATGCCGAGCTTGCAAGTATCCGTGCCCGGGCAGGTCGTGATATCGACGATGGTGTCGGCGCCGGAATCGCCCAAGCCGATGGCGCAGAGATCGCGGTAGATGGCCGGCAGGTCAGCATCAGCCACCCAGCGAAGCGCGACATTCTGCTCTACCGAGAGGCGGATATTGTCACCGACGTACTGACGGGCGATATCGGCCAGCTTGAAGCCTTGCTCGGATGTGAAGTCGCCCAGCGGCGTATGCAGGGTGATGGTGCTATAGCCGCTCTGAACCTGATGGTAGACATTGGTGCGATACCAGTCTTCGAAGCCATCCGGCATCGGCGTGCCGTTGAGCGCCATCCCCGCTTTCGCCGGCGAATACGTGAAGTCGCTCAGCGTGTCGACGTAGGCAGTGTGGCGATCATCGCGCGGCACCGTTTCCAGTTCTTCTTCGACCAGACGGCGGAACTCGTCGATGCCGAGCTTGGCAACCAGGAACTTGATGCGGGCGCGGTTGCGGTTTTTCTTTTCGCCCAGGCGGGCGAAGACGCGCGCCACCGCTTGCGTCAAGGGCAGCAGCTCTTCTTCGGTGGCAAATTCGGCCAGCACCTTCGCCTGCTGCGGCACAGTGCCCAGCCCGCCACCGACATAGACGGTGAAGCCGCGCACGACCTCGCCATTGATTTCACGGGTCTGCGCCAACAAGCCGAGATCGTGCATCTTGACCAGACCGCAAGCGTGCCCGGCGCAGCCGGAGAAGGCGACTTTGAACTTGCGTCCGAAGTCCTGCACATCATCGTGGCCGAGCAGGAATTGCGTCATCGCATCCGCATAGGGACTGACGTCAAAGACTTCATCATGGCAGACGCCGGCCAGGGTGCAGGCGGTGATATTGCGAACGGAGTTGCCGCAGGCTTCCTGCGTGGTGATGCCGACCGCGGCAAGCCGCCGCATCAGATCGGGCGTGTCGTCGATGTGCACATAATGCAGCTGAATATCCTGGCGCGTGGTGATATGCAAGATGCCATCCGAGTACTCATCCGCCAGCTCCGAAAGCACTTCCAGCTGCTGGGCGGTCATGCCGCCGTAGGGAATCTTGATGCGCTGCATGCCGGGCGCGTCCCAAAGCGTATCCGGTCCTTTGACAATGTCGTCGGATGGATACCCCAATTCTCGGGTGCGCACGCCGTCATTTCGCTGCCCGTTGTCGTAGCGCTGACCGTAAACACCTTTGCGCAGGCGCGCCTCGGCGAAGACTTTCTCGTCGAGCTTGCCTTGCTTGCGCAATTCCATTTGCGCTTCGTAAATGTCGATGAGGTTACCCATTTCGGCGGGTATCTCGTCTTTGAGTATTTCTTTCCAGGTCGTCATTGCAATCACTTTCCTTTCAAAACGACTTGTCAAAAGTCTACTGTATTCTGTTTAGTAGCCATTCTCCGCAGCGAATGCGGGATCCAGAACATCCTCAGGCAGCAGATCGTACCAGGCGACGCCACCCTCGCGCAGGCGAACGACCTCGCCGATGACCGTGATGGCAGGCGGTTGAATACCTTCATCGCCGGCGATCTCGGCAATTGTTGATACATCGCCGACGTAGGTACGCTGCCGCGGCAATGTACCCCATTCGATGATCGCGGCAGGCGTCTCTGCGTCCATGCCATGGTCAATCAGTTGCCGAGTGATATCGGGCAGCTGCTTAACACCCATCAAGATTACTATGGTGCCGCCGATCTGCGCGAGCGCCGCATAATTGATGCTGCTTTTGTCTTTCGCCGGCGCTTCATGCCCGGTAATGACGGTGAAGGAGCTGCTGAGATGGCGCTGCGTCAGTGGAATACCGGCATAGGCAGGCACGGCGTAGGCGCTCGATATGCCGGGCACGATCTCGAAGGGGATGCCGCAGTCACGGCAAGCCAGCGCTTCTTCACCGCCGCGTCCAAATACGAAGGGATCGCCACCCTTCAGCCGCACCACGACGTTGCCGCTCAATGCGCGGTCGATCATCAACGAATTGATCTCTTCCTGCGCTAGTCGATGACGGGTCGGCTGCTTGCCGGCGTTGATCAACTCGGCATCATGCCGAGTTTCTTCCAGCAGGGCGTAGGGTATCAGCCGATCATAGATGACCACATCGGCGCGCTGCAAAAGTCGCAATCCCTTTCGCGTGATCAGGTCGGGATCACCGGGTCCCGCGCCCACCAGATAGACTTTGCCCCTTGTCATGCTGTTGGATCTCCCATTTGCCGGGCGGTCGACAGCCAAAGATTGCAGGCTGATCGGCAGGGCAGTCCCGTTCCAGCTCTGCCCAGATCCGACCACCAGGACGGCTGCCGAATACAGTTGCCGCAGACGCTGTCGATGGCTTTCTGAATTACATTTCGCGGCAATTTATGAATGTTCTTGAACATGCCATTCTGTCGCCTGCCGATTCTTAACAGGGACTCGGTCTTCAGCTCTTCGCGTTTCTGCGCCGCCCAGTCGGCCATCAAACCCGGATAGACGGTCTCGATGACGGCATGCGCTTGTTCTGGATGCTCCAGATCGACGTGCCAGCCGCCGGGCAAATCCATGCTGGTCGGCAGCGGGCGGAAGGGTCGCTGTCTCAGGATGCGCCGCAATTGGCGCGGCGAATCGATCGCAAGACTTTGCCCCGAGTTGTCGCCATGCCAGACACGTTCGGCACAGACCCTGATCTGACCAAACTCTAACATTCTCTCAGTTTCCAGCGCTTTCATCAAGGTACGGCTGCCGGCGGCGGGAAAGGCGGACCATGCGCCGGCACAAAGCTCGGCTTCAAATTCCAGCCCGGTATCGCGCGCCAATTCGAGTATCACCTGGCAGATTGTCTCGTCGGCGCCGACGGGTTCACAATAATAAACCGTCCGGTCATTGACGCGTGCCGACGGGTGCCCACCGGATATTCCCAGGGCGCGCGGCACGTCGCAAGTGACATGCGAACCCTCCGCCAGAAAATAAGGCAGGGCAATGATATTGGGCGAGCTTGTTAACTGATAAACGCTGGGTATTGCCGGCTCATCATCGAGATAGACATCAACGACTTCGTTGAGCCAATTCAGCCCGCGGATATGTTCGGCTTGATGGCGTGCCGTATCTCGACTGCGGCGATTGCGGCGTGTGCCGTGTCCAATGATGGCGGCCGCGGTTTCTCGCGGTGCAAGACCATGTCGCTTGACCATGTCGCGCAGGCGCGTTTCGACGACCGACTCCAGCAGAGGATGTTCGCCGATGGTGGGCGTCAAATGAATGCGCACCCCGCCACGTATGGTGAGGCTGCTCTCAAGTCCCATTTCAGTTGGCAAAACCTCGCCCGTGAAATAGCCCTGTGCGGTGAAAACGGGAACAATGACGACATCGTCCGACTTGACTGTCTCCAACACCTGAGAAAACGCGGGTGGTTCTTTCCAGAAGCAGGCCGTGATTTCATCGGCGACGCCAAGACGACGTAGGTGATCGACGTAATTCCAAACGATGCCGGCAGTGTTGGCGCTGACATGCGAGCCGTGCCCGGCCAGGATCAATGCGATGCCGCTCATTGGGGCGAATCCTCCAGCAGGATCTGATCGAAGACCCGCTGCGCCTCTTCCATTTTGCCCTCGCGTAGAAGCGATAATACATCGGAAAGCAGGATTTGCTCGTACAGTTGCTGGCGTTCGGCTTGCGCCGGCATGCGTAGCTGCTGCGCTTCACGGATCGAACCCAGCCATTTTGCCAAGACGGCGTACTCTTCGCCGATCTCGTCCGCCAGCCGCGCTTTCAGCAGGCGCAGCAAAGCTGGCGATCTGCCGTTCGTGCTGAGCGCGATGGTGAGCGGCGGCTGATCGATCTGCGCCATGTTGCTGAAATCGCTGTGGTCAATGCTGCCGTTGGCGACATTACAGAGGGCGCGAATCCGATGGGCGTCTTGCGCGACGGTTTGATTGACGCGCTCGTCGTCGGTTGCCGCGATGACGATGACCGGCATGTGGTCATTGAACATATCACGCTGATACACAGAGTCGAGCCATTCGACCTGGCCATCAGCCGCGAGCGACTGCAAGGTCGACGATACTGCGGGGCTGATCACGAGAACGTGGGCGCCCGCGCGCAGCAAATACCTGACTTTGAGCGTCGCTACTCGTCCACCGCCAACGACCGCGACCGGCTTGTCCCGCAAATGGAGCAGGATGGGATAACCCAAGGTCAAATCAGACACGAACCGTCTCGCGTTGGAACTCGTCATGCAGTGGCGTATGGATGCCGCATTCAGTCTTGCTTTGTTTCGACCAGCGTCCGCTGCGAGCTTCGTCTGCGCCGTTGACCGCCCGCGTGCAGGTCCAGCAGCCGATACTGGGATAGCCCCTGTCGTGTAGCAAGTTATAGGGCAGATCGTGGCTGCGAATATAATGCCAAATCATGTCTTCTGTCCAGTTGGCGAAAGGCGCGATCTTGACCGAATCGTTGCGCTGGTCCCGACTGACGATGGGTGTCTCGGCGCGGATGGCGGATTGATCGCGGCGCAACCCGGTGATCCAGGCTTCGAAGCCGACGAGTCCGCCACGCAGGGGGATCGTCTTGCGAATGTGGCAACAGCGGTCCGGATTGCGCTCCCAAAGGCGATCGCCGTAGTCCCGCGCCTGTTGCTCTGGCGTCTGCCGCGGCTTGATGCGGCGCAATGTAAGACTAAAACGCTCTTCCAGTTTGTCGATCAGATCAACCGTTTCGGGGAAGAGCAAGCCGGTATCGAGCGTCAGCACGGGCGTCTGCGGGGCGATTCGCTGCATCATGTGCAGCGTGACGATGCCGGTGGGCTGGAAACTGGTGACGATGGCGAGATGGTCGCCGAATGTCTCACTCGCCCATGTCAAGATTTCATGGGGACTGGCGTTCTCCAGTTTTTCGTTTGTTGTCTCGATATTCTTGGTTAACATGTCCGCTCCCGATTTGAGTTGTTGCAGCTGAAAAGCAAAGACGCTCCGGATTATCCGAAGCGTCCTCTGTTTCCTGAACGTTTTACTGGCAACATCGGGCAGCCAGCTTCGGATAACCTCGCCTGTGCGGCGTGGTACAGCTACAACAACACACGGAAATTCGGGATGAGTGATTGATGATCATTCTTGCACCTGTCCAGCGCTTGAAAATAAAAAGCCCCGTGTCGTCACGGGGCATCTTGATTTTGCACATTGCGCGTCAACCGCGTCCTGGCAAGGCTACACCGAACGACTCTCTGTCGAAATTGTCTGACAACAACAGCCGGCGCAGCAAACGTGAGTCATTTTTGGATTCCAAGACGAAATTCGCACTGACAGAAAGGCTAACGCATGATTGCAAACCTGTCAACTATCTGCTCAATATTGGGCAAAATCCGCTAGATTTTGAGTCTTTCGGCTAGCTAGCTTGCATCCGCAGCGCGCCATCCAGACGAATCGTTTCCCCATTGAGCATCTCGTTCTCCACGATCTGCTGCGCCAGTTGGGCGTATTCTGCCGCTGTCCCCAGGCGCTGCGGGAAGGGCACTTGCGTGGCAAGTGATGCGCGGACATCTTCCGGTAAGCTGCCGAGCATCGGCGTATCGAAGATGCCTGGCGCGATGGTGCAGACACGGATTCCGTAACGGGCAAGATCGCGGGCTACGGGCAAGGTCATGCCGACGATACCGCCTTTGGACGCGGAATAGGCGGCTTGGCCGATCTGTCCCTCAAAGGCAGCGACCGAGGCGGTGTTGATGATGACGCCGCGCTCGCCGCCGGCATTTGGTTCGTTGCCGGCCATCATTGTGGACGCGAGTCGGATGCAGTTGAAGGTGCCGATGAGATTGACGCGGATGACCGTCTCGAACAGATCCAGCGGATGCGGTCCGCGGCTGCTCGTTGTGCGAATGGCGATGCCGACGCCGGCGCAATTGACAAGGATGTTCAGCGCGCCGAATTCCGAGGACGTGAATTCCAGCGCCGCTCGCACATCCTCTTCACTAGTGACATCTGCCGGGAAAAAGCGCGCGTTGTCTCCCAGTTCAGCCGCCAATTGACTGCCCTTCTCCTGGTCGCGGTCAAGGATCACGACGCGGGCGCCATTCTGGATGAAACGCGCGGCTGTCCCGGCGCCCAACCCAGAGGCGCCCCCGGTGATCAAAGCGATGGCGTCATGGAATTTCATGGGCATACCTTCCGCAGAATGCAACACAAACCTGACCTATGGCCAAAGTAGACCATCGGTCGGGTGATCGCTTGACGCAGGCGCTGAGACCTCGGACTAGCGACCGTTGCCGCCGTGCAAGCTGTTAAGGAAGCTTTCGTTAGTCTCGTAGAGACGGAAATTGTGCAGCAGCTGTTCGGTAGCGCCGACGATGCCTTCGGGCTGTTCCGACAGATGCGACCACATGCGCCGCATGGTGTAGACGCGCTGCAAGACATCCGGACCCAGCAGCAGCTCCTCGCGCCGCGTGGAGGACTGATCGATATCGAAGGCGGGGAAGACGCGCCGTTCCTGCAGCTTGCGGCTGAGGTGGAGCTCCATGTTGCCGGTGCCCTTGAATTCTTCGTAGATCACGTCGTCCATCTTGCTGCCGGTATTGACCAGGCAGGTGGCGACGATCGTCAAACTGCCGCCTTCCTCGACATTGCGGGCGGCGCCGAAGAAACGCTTGGGCGGGTGGATCGCCGAAGGATCCAAGCCGCCGGAGAGGGTACGTCCGCTGGTCGGCACGACCAGATTGTAGGCGCGCGCCAGCCGCGTCACGCTATCGAGCATCATGACTACGTGGCGTTTGACCTCGACCAGGCGTTTGGCCCGCTCGAGCGCCATCTCGGCAACACGGACGTGATGATGAACCGGATCATCAAAAGTGGAAGCGATGACTTCGGCATCGACCGAGCGATCCATGTCGGTGACTTCTTCAGGCCGCTCGCCGATTAGCGCCATCATCAGATGAATCTCAGGATAGTTGGTGCTGATCGCGTTGGCGATATCCTTAAGCACGGTCGTCTTGCCCGCTTTGGGCGGGGAGACGATCAAGCCGCGCTGACCGAAACCGACCGGCGCAACCAGATTAAGCATGCGGGTGGACATAATCCGCGGCAGTGTCTCCAAATCGAAGCGCACCTCGGGGAAAATCGGTGTCAAACGCTCGAAGTTGGCGCGGTTTTTGATTTCGTGCGGGTTCAGTCCGTTTACGGCATCTACGCGCAGCAAGCCGTAGTAGCGTTCGGTGTCTTTCGGCGGGCGTACCTGACCGATCACCATGTCGCCCGTGCGCAGATTGAACTTCTTGATCTGTGTTTGGCTGACATAGATATCGTTCTGGCCGGGCAAATACCCTTTGTCCCGCAAGAAACCAATGCCGTCATCGACAACTTCCAAGACGCCGCCGCGCAACTGGTGCCCGCGTCGCTCGGCTTCTTGCCGCAGTAGACCGATAATCAGGTCCTGCTTCTTTAGACGGCTGAAACGGGGCACATTGTGATTGCGCGCCATCGTACGCAATTCGGATAGCGATTTTGCTTCAAGGTTCGCGATATTCATTCAATTCTTCCTGGGTTTCTAGCTGGGGCAGGGCAGGCGGACAATAGCGCCACCTGTTTTCGATTGTTTCCAATTGGCTAATCGGAGGGAAACGCTCCGCTCAGTACCTGTGTGGCGTGTCGCTAGGGACGCCAAACGAGGTTTTGACATCCGGAGCAATAGATCAATTCAGGCAAGCTAGTGGAAAAGTACACTTTCGAACTTGACTATAACATAAGTGGATAAACGCGTCAACTCAAGTTACATAGATTATATATATTTATTACGTTCTTAAGAATTTGTTTTGTTTTCGATGCAGTGCAAGGCGTTTGCCGCGTGCACCCGGATTGTCAAGGACAGACGCAATTCGGCGTGCGGAATTGGCTTGTCTATGGCCAATGAGGTCGAAGTTGGTTATGCGTGAATAGAAATCGATTAGAGAGCCGTCATGTTTGACTCAGAATCAAATGTTAGGCGGAAATGAGGATCCCGCCCGCCGACCGGATCCTCACGTTCACGCAATCAGACGCGTCCTATCCGTCAAGTTCTTCGTGCAATTCAGCCGCTTCTGCATTGAGTTCTTCAAGGGCGTCGATGGCTGCCGCATCACCGCTGACGACTTCGGCAAGGGTGTTGGGAACGATGCCGCGGACGGCGCTATAGCTGGGCAAACCGGGCGAAGAGTACACGCTCAGGGATTCATCTGCGAGGATTCCCTGGACTTCGACGAAGCGCTCATAGGGCATGCGCGGTTCGGTAAAATCTGCTTCGGTCACTTCAATATCGTTACGGATGCTGAAGTAGCCGGTCGCGCCGGACCAGGCGAGTTGCGCTGCCGGTCCCGCCAGGTACTTGACAAAGAGCCAAGTGGCGACTTCCGCCTCGGACGTTGCAGTCAGGATCGCCTGGCTGGGCACGAACAACTGCAGGGTCCGCCCAACGCCTTCAGCGCCTGGGAAAGCGGAGACGACCCACTCGTCGGTCATTTCAGCAGTGGCTGCGTCCCAAGTGATGAATGGAATACCGGCCGAGCTGCCAGCCGCAAAAGGCGTAATACCGATGGAGAAGTCACCGGTGTTCTGATAGCGCTCGGCGAACTGGTAGGCGCAGTCGTTCTCCAGCATGCGTGTAAACAGCTCCATCGTGTCGACTACGGCATCGGAGTCAAATATGTATTCGCCGGCCTCGCCGTCAAAGATGGCGCCACCGTGGGCGGCGACGAAACTCTCGAAATGCGACGTGCCGGTGTCCAAAGGATAGCCTTCATACATGTCGCTGGCGCCGGCGGCGCAGGAGATTTCTTCGAACTCAGCCAGCGTCTCGGGTACTCGACGCTCAAAGCCCAAATCCTCGACGATGTCCAGGTTGGTGTAAAAGACATTGAGCGAGTTCTGGTTCGCCCAGGCGACGCGCATGCCATAGAAAGGCGGATAGTCCAGTTGATTGACATCCAGCAGGTCGAAATTCAGCATGGCTTGTTCATCGGCCGGGATGCCCCATTCCGGGCTGTTGAGCATTAGGTTAATATCGACGACCACGCCTTCGTTTGCCCAGCCGGCGACCGCGTTCGCGTAACCGGCCACCATATTCGGCAGCTCGCCAGACAGAATGGCGGTATTCATAAGATCTTCGATCGGACCGTAACTGCCTTGGTGAATGGCTTCGACGGTGATGCCATACTCGTTGCTGCCATTAAACTCTTCAACGAGGCGTGTCATGGTATCGCCCTGCGAACTGTCTTCGGTGTATTGATGCCAGTAGACAACTATCTGCCCACTGGGATCAACACCTTCGTAGTTGGTGTCGCCTTGTGCCCCGACCACGCCAAGTCCCAATGCGAACAGCAAAATTGCAGTTATTGCCAATTTCTTCATGATGGTATTGTCTCCTTGATTTGCTAAGCGAGCTTTGGTGAATTCGGCTTCCATACCCCCTCGTATAGATGTCAGCCGACCGTACGATCATCGCGCGCTGCGCACGATAGAGGGTTCAATACTAACCTCGAATCCCGGTTTGGGCGATGCCTTCGGTGAATTGCTTCTGCGCTACAAAGTACAGGATCAATATCGGGATGACAGTAATCACCGAAGCCGCCATCTGCAGATTCAGATCGCCCGGTGTATCGGAGGTCACGAAATTGGACAAGCCGACAGCAATCGGGCGCCAGTTGTCATTGATCGTGACCAGCAGGGGCCACATTAGCGCATTCCAGGATCCAATGAAGCCGAGCGTAACGATCGTCATGATGGGCGCTTTGGACAGCGGCAGCACGACGCTGATGAGAAATCGCGGGTGTCCCGCGCCATCAATGCGGGCGGCGTCCCACAAGTCATCGGGTATCTGGATGAAAAACTGACGCAGGAGAAAGATGTTGAATACGGAGGCGAAAAAGGGAATGGTCAAGGCGGGCCAATTGTTGAACCAGGCGCCGGCCGGTCCTAATAGACTCTCGCTCAGTCGACCGAGCCAGATCACAGTCAGCAGATGCGGAATCAGCAAGACAATACCGGGAATCATCATTGTTGACAGGAAAACCGCGAAGATAAAGTTGCGACCGATGAATTTCATGCGGGCGAATGCGTAGGCGGCCGGGATGCAGACCAGCAAAGACCCGATCACGCTGATTAGCGTAATACGTATGCTATTCCAGATATAGCCCGAGATGCCAAATGATTGTAAAACGCCCGTGTTTGGGTCGGTCACCAGCTCGATATCGAGGAAATTGGCGCGGCGCAGCGCGGTAGCGTAGTTTTCCCAGAGCAGTTTCTCCGGCAGAAGACGCGTGAGATTGACCTCGCTGACGGTCATGAACGAAGCGCTGATCATCCAAAGGAAGGGGCCGACCGCGATCAGCACGCCGGCAAATAGCACCGCGTATATGCCGATCTTGCTGAGACTCGGCTTCTCGCGCGGACCAGTCACTGGCATCTTGCCCGAGGACGGCGCAGAAATATGGGCGGCATCGCTAGCCATAGAAGACGCGCCTCCCCATGATGCGATTCTGAAAGAGTGTCATCAGCAGTATCAAGGCGAAAAGAACAAATGCCATGGACGAGGCATAACCGTAGCGGTTGCTATTCTGCAGTTCGTCGAAGATGTAGACGCTGGCCGTATTAACCTTGCTGCCGACGGCGCCGGTACGCAAAATCCATATTTGCGTGAAGGCCTGGAAGGTGCCGATGATTGCCACCAGCGAGAGAAAAAAGACGGTCGGCGATAAGAGCGGCAGCGTAATGTGACGAAATATGCGCCAGCCGCTGGCGCCATCAATCCGAGCGGCTTCGTAAAGTTCGCCCGGGATATTGCCCAAGCCGGCCAGGAAGATCACCGCGTCGTAACCGATATAGGTCCACGTGGAGTAGATCATGATGACGATCAGCGCGAGGGCGGGTCCAGCCAGGAAGTCCGGCAGGCCCAGAAGATCCCCGATAGTTGAACGCTCAAGGATCCAGCGCTGTGGTTCGATACCGACAATGGTCAGCATACGGTTGGCCGGCGCGTATTTACCGGCGTCGAAGATGATGCGAAAGACGATGGAAGTGGCGACAAAGGGTGTGATATAGGGGATGAAATAGACCATGCGGAAGAAGGCGCGGAAACGAATCGGCTGGAAGAGCAGGTACGCCAGCAGCAAGCCGATGGACAACTGCACCGGTACTGTGCCGGTCGCATACATAATGGTGACCCAAAAGCCCTGCAGCAAGTCGTCATCAGCGGCTGCCAATGCGGCGGGCACTTCGGCCATCAGCAGGTAGCCGCCGGCCGCCAAGGTAACGCCGCCGAGCACAAGCGTGGCAAATCGCCGATTCTCTTGCGCTCTGATGCCGCGCTGAAAGATGATATAAGCCGCCGCCATGAGCACGATGCCGGCGCTGACGAACACGAGCTGTGACCAGATCGGCAGGGACTCGCCCGATTCTCGGGCCGCTGCCAGCGCTGCCTCCGTCTCGGAGATAGTCAATCGCAGCAAGAAAATGGAGGCAACAAACAGAATCGTGGTGATGGCCGCAAAGATAAAGACTTGTCCGCTGTTTTCATCTCGGAATCGCAAGAATACGACCAAAACGAAAAGGGCGGATGCCAACAGTCCGAGAAACATGACGTTGCCGGCGGCCAGTACGTTCGGGGTAGCGAAACTATCGCCAAACTTCTCCATAAACAGAGCGAGCGAGGTGTTTTGTCCGCGCACTTGCCGCGGAATGAGCATGATGACCGGGATGAGTTTGAAGAACCAATCGACTATCAGCAGTACCGCGTAGCCACTTATGACGCCGCTTAGAAGCGACCATACATGGCTATCACCCGACGATAGCCGGCGTGTCTTCCAGAGGCGCTTGCCGGTACGGGCGGCGGCCGCCAAGCCGAGCAGCGCCAGCCAAAAGAAGACGATGTATCCCAGGTTGCCCAAAGCCTTTTCGTAATTTGCCAGACCGACATATTCATCGGGGAAGCGGCGCCAGCGATGCAAGCTGACAAAGAAGGCGAAAGCCACGGGGAATAGTCCGAATAGCAGGAGCAACACGCCGGCGGGCGCCAAGAACAGGTAAGCGGTCAGATTCTCCAGGAACAATCTGCCGCGTCGCGTTTTGAGCAACCGATCTACCGCGGAAAGACTCGTCATCGGCCCGACTTTTTTCCCGCTCTTACTGTTCAATTATAGCGTGAGTGAACTGTATGACCAAAAGCCTGGAGTGGCAATGGGCCAGAATCATCGGCTTTAGAAGACACGCTCTAAACGCCCGTTCCGCCGCACAACGACCGATCACTCGTCGACAACTCTGTGCTTGTGTAACCATTTGATACGGGTCAGAGGCCTGCTTGCGCTGAGTCGCCGTCTTCAAGAGAATGCGAAGCAGATCCATGTTGACGGGCGTGTTCATGATACAATCAAGACAGGATCGCAATTGCATGAGGAATGTTAAGTATGCCGCGCATTCATGTCATCGGAGCGCTGGTTTATGATATTGTATTTGACGTTGTGGACTGGGTGGAGCCAAACCGTGCCGTCCATGCGAATACAGTTACTCTATCGCCGGGTGGCAAGGCGCTGAATCAGGCGGTCGCGGCTCGTCGTCTTGGCGCAGACGATGTTCGCTTGATCGGCTGCGTCGGCGATGATCTTTTTGCCGTCGAAATTCTGGACGCGCTGTGCAGCGATGGCGTCAATGTCGACTTTGTCTACCGGCATCCATCGGCGCGGACAAGCCTCGCCGGTATCGTGGTCAAGGACAGTCTGCCCGGTTTTGTTGGCGCGCCTGATGCCAGCCGGAAGATAGACGAGGGTCATATCAGGGCGGCGCTGGCAGGCCTGAGAGCGGGTGAGATTCTGCTGGTCGACTTCGAGATACCGCAGCCCATGGTGAAGTTCGCGCTCGAGCAGGGACGCGCGGCGGGCGCGATCAACGTGCTTAATCCGGCGCCTTTCTTCACGCGTGATTCCTTCGTCGTCAATTATATGCATTTGGTGGATGTGATCATCCCCAACAAGGACGAAGCGCAACTCATCCTCGGCTGCGAAGTGGAGGACACGGACATACTCGCGCGAAAACTGCAGAATCTGGGTGTCGGGCAGGTGGTGCTGACCATCGGCGAATCCGGCAGCATTCTCTATGTGGATTCCCAAAAACTCCATCAACCGGCTCATTTGCTCGGCGCGGTAGATACAACCGGCGCGAGCGACGCCTTCGTCGGCGCATACTGCCAGGGAATGGCGATGGGTTGGTCATGCTCGAGGATTCTCGATTTTGCCTCGGCCGCGGCCGGGCTGGCCTGTACGAGACACGGTACCATGACCTCTTTACCGCATCTGGAAGAGGTGGAGTCGTTGATGGCCCCAACGCCAGAATGAACGTCGTTCCGACGAGGCTTGCGTAACCTGCAGGACAATCATGGGTTTAGGCTAATACAGCATGCGCAATCCCTTTGCCAGACGCAGCAAATACGAGTCGCTCGAAGACAAAGAGTTGGTCGAGTTGGCGAAGGTGGACAAGCAAGCATTTGGTCTGCTGTACGAGCGCTATTTGCCCAAGATCTACAGTTATGTATTCCATCGCACGGGCAATACGCATGATGCGGAGGATCTAACGGCGAAAGTCTTTCAGCGCGCGCTGGGGCATATCAGCAACTATGTGGACAAGGGCGTGCCATTTCAAGCCTGGCTCTATCGCATCGCCCACAATCTGGTGGCGAACTGGCACCGCGATCAAGGGCGGCGGAAAATCATTGCGCTGGACGATTATGTGGCGCATTCGCTGCGGTCGGAAGCGCCCGACCGGGTAACGGAAGAGAATCAGGAGCAAGAGCAGTTGATGCAAGCAGTACGGCGATTGCCCGAAGATCGTCAGCAGCTTCTTCTACTCAAGTTCATTGAGCAGATGTCGAACGCGGAAATCGGTACCATCATGGGACGGACGGAAGGCGCCATCAAATCGCTCTATCATCGCACGCTGCTGGCGCTGCGCGAGGACCTGCAGACGCAGCAAGATGGAAATCAGATAGGTCGACTTGGCGGAAGCAGCGTCTAAAAGCATGGTGTAACGGAAACATGTCAGCTTCATCGGAATTGCAGGCAGAAGAATTGCTCGATGCCATCACTACCAGCGTACAAAGGGGTGATGAAATCGACGCTGTTGTTGGGTCATCCGTAGCTTCACACGCTGGCTTGGACGAATACATCGGCATGATTCGGGCGTTGCAGTCCGTCTTGAGGCCTGCGGATCCACGTCCGGAATTCGTCAATCAACTGCGTGCGGATTTGCTTGATCCACAGCAGGGCGTCGTTGAGCGTATGCGGCTGACGCCGGCGCAGTTGCAGATCGCCGCGATCCTCGCGCTCATCGCTGGTTGCCTGCTCTTCATAAGGCGGCGCCTCTTCGGCTCGGATTCCGCGCCGGAGATCCAGGAAGAAGCGGTGGCGACTCCGCTCTAAACCCGCACATTTTCACCACGAGCTGATATTTTCGCATTGACTCGCGCCGCCGGCGGGCGCGCTGCTATACTGTCGCTGGTCACTCCCGATTGTTGAGATCGAGACATGGCGCCAGCGGGAGCGCGAGCTGGCGAGGTTGCAGGTCACGCTTTTTGAGCGTTCGAATGACGATGTATTGGCGGCGATCGAAGGCGAAGGCATGGCGCTGCTTCGATTCATTTATGATGATGAAGCCGAGACATTGACGGTGGACTTTGCCGGGCACGAATGACGCCCTTTGGCGTACTCTTTGCCTGCGGGCATTTCAGTGGTAGGCTGGATTGTTGACAGTTTTTCGTGGTTGAGCAGGAACACCGGCATGGCTTCCGCCGACAAGATTTCCGCTTTGCGCGGCATGCGCGATGTATTCAGCGCCGAGTACGCAAACCGACGGCAGATTGAGAACGCGCTATCGAAGCATTTTCGGCTGCACAGTTATGTGCCGATTGATCTGCCGATCCTCGAGAACACTGAACTCTACCTGAGGAAATCGGGCGAAGATATCGCCGCGCGCCTTTACGAATTTCACTTCAAGAGTCGACGCATCGCTATGCGTCCAGAAGTGACCGCGTCCATCATCCGCGCCTACGTGGAACACCTGCAAGACGAACCGCTGCCCTTGCGCATCCAGTACGGCGGACCGGTTTTCCGCTATGAGAAGCCACAGCTGCACCGCTATCGGCAGTTCACATTGTGTGGCGCAGAACTGATTGGGTCCGCTGGTCCTCTGGCTGATGCGGAGATCCTGCATCTGGCTTGCAGTGGCTTGGAGCGGCTCGGCATTCGAGATTACAAACTTGTGATCGGCCATACCGATGTACTGGAGGGCTTCCTCGATAAGCTGGCCTTGCGCAAGCAACTGAAGAATTTTCTGCTGCGCAATATGGAAAATCTGCGCAAACGCGGACGCGCAAGCGTCATTGAATCGCTGCGTTCGATTTACCCCGAGTACAGTGCGGCGGCGGACGCCGGGCGCGCCTCCGACCAGCCCCAAACGGGCGATAGTCAGCAACTCATCAATGTCTTGCGCGACATGACCGATGGCGAGGCGCATCAAGCGATCACCGACTTTCTGCACAGCTTGAACATTCGCATCGACACCAACCGCGACGAGGGCGAAGTCATCGACCGTCTCTTGCACAAAATACGCGAAGATCGGCAAGGTCCCAAGCTACAGATCGCGCTCGACTGTATGCAGCGGCTGGGCGAATTAGCGGGCTCACCAAAGGATGTTCTAAAGGGGGCGTATGCGCTCGCGATCGATTTCGGTCTGGATACAGGCGCCCTGGCGGCGCTGGAGAGCACAATTCACGCACTGGCGGATTTCGGCGCGCCCTGTGGCGAAATCCAGTTGGACTTCGGCTTGAGCCGTGGCCTGCATTATTATACGGGACTGATTTTCGAAATTCACCAACCATCGAATGATGGTGAGGAGATTCAGCTTTGCGGCGGCGGCCGCTACGACAATCTGGTGAGTATATTGGGCGGCGCCGAGTCGATCCCGGCCGCGGGATTCGCCTATGGAGTCGAACGCATCGCGAGCCTGCTGGATACGGGCGAGAGCGTTTCGTTGAACCGTCCTGCTGTCTCAGTAATCCCGGTGACGGCTGCTGATATTGCCGCCTGCCTGGCGCTGGCCACCGCGCTGAGGACGCGAGATATCGTGACGGAAGTGGATACCGATGGACGCAGTCTCCGGCGAGCGTTGAAACAGGCCGACCGGCGTGGCACCGCGCTGGTGATCATTATCGGCGAAGCGGAGCGTGAAGCTGGACAGGCTATATTGCGCGATATGCGCAGCCATCAGGAGCGGCAACTGGCGTTTGACACCTTGCCCTCCGAAGTCGCGGCGCTCTTGAGCGAGGGAGGATAAGAAGATGCCCTCGGAGAATTTGATCATCGCCTTGCCGAGCAAGGGACAGTTGGGCGACGCGTCAGACAATTTTCTCGGTCGCGCCGGATTGCAGATATACAAGCCTAATCGCCGGCAATATACGGCGACCATTCCCAGCTTGCCGCAGGCTGAAGTCGTCTATCAGCGTCCGCGCGACATTCTGGGCAAGGTGGAAGAGGGAAGGGCGGACATTGGCATTACCGGGTTGGATATCGTCGCCGAGCACAGCGAGGATTCCGCCGCGGTTATGGTCATCGACAGGTTGGGTTTCGGCCCATGCGAGCTGCTGCTGGCGGTGCCGGATTCCTGGATCGATGTGACCTCGATAGCGGATTTGGCGGACCTGAGCCTGCGCAATCAGGAGCGCGGCGGGCAACTGCGGATTGCCACCAAATACAGCAATCTGACCAAAAGCTTTTTGTATCGGCAGGGCATTTCTCATTTTCTGCTCGTGCATGCGGAAGGCGCGATGGAAGCGGCGCCACGCATGGGTTACGCCGATTTGATCGCTGACCTTTCAGCAACCGGTACGACGCTGCGAGAGAATCATCTGCGGCCACTCGATGGCGGCACGATTATCGCCTCGGAAGCGGTCTTGATCGGCAATCGCAAGAACCTGCGAGAGTCGGCGTCAAAATTGGAGACTTTGCGCGAAATGATCGAGTTAGTCGAGGCGCATCGGCGCGCGCGCCAGTTCGTCGCTCTCCGCGCCAACATCAGCGGTGAGTCGGTGGAGGATGTGCAGTCGCGGATTCTCGCCAATCCGGCGTTGAGCGGCTCAAAGGGGCCGGGCGTCGTGGCGGTGGCCAGCCCGCCTGGTTCTGCGAACAGTTGGTTCGAAACCAATCTGCTGGTAGCCTCCAATGTGATTCATAAGACGATGCAGCACCTGCGCGATCTGGGCGGCACCGATATTATCGTGACCCGGCCGAATTATGTCTTCGACGCGAATTCGGCGACCTATGATCGCTTTGAGCGATTGCTGAAATCCGATGACAGGCTGGAATTATAGGGTACAAACATGAGCAACGTAGGCATCATCAATCCCGGCGCGATGGGCATTTCGATCGCCGTGTCGGCGCAATCCGCCGGGCACGCAGTCTACTGGGCAAGTGCTAGACGAAGCGAATCGACCCAGCAACGGGCGGACGCGCATAGCTTGATCGCGGTCGATTCTCTGGATGAACTCTGCGGTCGCTGCGAGGTCATCGTATGCGTCTGCCCGCCGCATGCGGCCGAGTCGGTCGCCGAAGCCGTGATCGGGGCCGGCTTTGCCGGACTCTATTGCGACGGTAACGCGGTCGCGCCACAGAAGGCGCAGGTGATTGGAGCGCGGTTGCGCGCTGCGGGCATCGACTTCGTCGATGGCAGTATCATTGGGCCGCCCGCCTGGAAAGCGGGGACGACCCGCTTCTATCTTTCCGGACCGTCGGCGCGGCACATTGCCGCTCTGTTTGACGGCAGCGTCACTGACGCGATCGTCATCGGCGACGAAATCGGAAAGGCGTCGGCGTTGAAAATGGTCTTCGCCGCGCTGACCAAAGGCTCTACCGCCTTGCTCTCGTCGATTTACGGGACGGCGGAAGGCCTCGGTGTGCGTGACGACCTTGAGCGGGAATGGGCGATTCGCGATGCCGATTCCGTTGAGCAGCGGCGCAAACAGGTGAGAAATGTGACGGCCAAAGCCTGGCGCTTCGCCGGCGAGATGCAAGAGATCGCCGCAACATTCGAGTTGGCGGGTCTGCCGCCGGGCTACTTTGAAGCGGCGCATGAGGTGTATACACGCATGGCGCAATTCAAGGATGCGGATGAGCTGCCGCCATTGGAGGATGTCCTGGCAGCGCTCATGAAGCAACGAGCTGAGTCAGCGTAGCGCCTCTATCAGTTCGGGCAGCCCCGCGAAGACCGCGTCCGGCTGCACCTCGCTCGATTTCAGACTTTCTTCATTTTCGACGCCGGTCATGACAAGAGCGGTCTTGATGCCAAGCGGCTGTGCCCCGACGATATCAGTACCGATGCGGTCGCCGATCATCAGCGTATGTTCGGGGCAGGCGCCCAACTGACACATTGCCGCGTCAAACATGCCCGGTTCAGGCTTGCCGATGACAGTCGGTGCTTGCCCTGAAGCCGAAGCGATCATGGCGAGGATGCTGCCGGCGCCTGGAACCAGCCCCTCCGGCGAGGGAAAAGATGAATCGGGATTGGTGCCGATGAATCGCGCGCCGCTTCGAATGAGCAGCGTCGCGGTACGAACTTTGTCGTACGTGAGGTCGAAGTCAATGCCGCAGACAACTGCTTCCGCCTTCTTGTCCACCAATTCGAAGCCGGCTTGCCCAAGCATCTGCTTCAAGCCGTCGCCACCAATGACATACATAGGGGCGCCGGTCGGATACTGGGTTTTCAAGTAGCTCACGGTGGCGGTACCGCTGGTGACGATATGATGGGGTTGAATTCCAGCGACGCCCATGCCGGCAAGTTTATGCACGTAGTCGGCGGGTGTATTGCGGCTGTTATTGGTCGCGAGCACGAAGTCGATTTCGCGCGAAAAAAGGAATTCGAATAGCGGCCTCAAGCCCGGCAGAGCTTGTGACCCGCGCCACAGCACACCATCCATATCGCAAATGACAGCTTTGATCTGTTCCAACAAAATGCGGCTTCCTCTCTTCTGCGGCAACAGCGACCCATTCTAGCGCAAATCGTCCGCCGCGAAAGGCTGCGTAGAGGCGCTTTTACTTCAGGCGTTCCAGCGTGTCTTGTTCAAGCGCGAAAAGGCTTTGTTTCTCCTGCGCCTGCAGCAGTCTGGTTAGCCTGGGATAGCCGTTCTCGTATTCGCGCGACCACTCGATCGCGAAGTCGCCGCTGCGGATATCATCCAACGTCGCTTCCATCAAACCTTCGAGCTTGAGTTCCTTGAAACGGTGTAAGCGGCTGAATATGCCGTACTGGCCGGTCAGCGAGGACAGGCGCAGCGCATGCAGCAACCCGCGCTGAGAAGCCCGCGAGAGATAGTCGGTGAACTCGCCCGAGATGATCAGATCCAACATGACTGCTTCCGGTGGATAGCCCAACTCCAGAAGAATATCTGCCGCGGTAGTCATCACATGATGGAAAGCGGGCAGGATCGCTTGTTGCACGAATAGATCCAGCTGCGATTCCTGTTCTATGGAAATCTCGATGGCGCCGGCGCGCAGGCTGCCCATTGCCTTTGCCAAGGCGAGCAAAGTCTCCAGTGTACTGCCGGTGGCATCCTGACCGACGCCGACGAAGCTGAAAAAGCCGCTGCCATCGAGAAAGCGCGTACGCACCGCCTCGCCGATCGTGCGTGGCGCGATCATGCCGACATCAACGAAGGGCGGCGGCTCCACGAAGCCGAAGGCGATGTTGTATCCACTGGCGAATACAAGCAGATGACCGCTCGCAAGGTAGGGCGAAATCTTCTCCAGATAGACTTCGGAGACAACTTCGTCGGGCATGAAGAGCATGAGGATGTGACAGCGGGGGATAACCTTTTCAATATCTTGCGGCACGAAGCCGTCGTCACGAGCGTGATCACGGGTGTAATCTTCGCGCAAGCCGATGAGGACACGCACACCCGAATCGCGCAGGTTGTTGGCGACCGGTCGTCCCAGATGGCCGTAGCCGATGATGCCGACGGTTTTGCCGCTCAAAACATTGAGATTGGCGTCTTCTTCCCGATAAATGGTCGCCATGCTGTTCCTCCGCGAATAGCCGCCTGGTTCTCAAGCGAGCTGCTTGTGCCAAAGTTCAATGTCGTAACCGTTGCGGAAAAAGCCATACCGCTGGTAGAGATGCTGTGACGGCAGGTTGCTCACCTGCGTGTTAACCGATATGGTCTCGACCTGCTTTTGCTGAAGGTCCTCCAGCAATCGATGCATGAGCAGAGAAGCGATGCGCTGCCGCTGATGCGCCGGATCCACAGCCAGGCGCGCCAGATGCCCGACATCCTCATGTCGCGTACTGAGCTGATAGGCAACGACATGATCGGCTTGCGTTGCCACCGTTGCATTTGTCGATATGCGTAGCGCCTGCCAGACGTCAGACTGCGTCAACTGCCAGATCGGTTGGAATCCGCCGTGGTCGATTTCCAGAATGCGCGGAATGTCGCCGGTTTCGGCGGGTCGCACCGTCACAGGCGCCAGGGGTTCGGCCGGTGGACGGCTGCCGATATGACTCATCGTGATAATGTCTTCAAGGTAGTAAAAGCCGTGACGGGCGAGGTAGGTGGAGAGCCAGTTTGTGACCATCAGGATTGTGATATTGGTGATGCCATGTGCGAGGCAGTGGGCTTCCGCGCATTCCCACAGTTCATTGATGACGAGCCCGGGCATTCGTCCATCGCGAATGCCGAGCAGACGGACCCAACTGCTGCCTGCGTGCGAATTCGAGACACCGATGTAACCGACCAACTCCTCACCTTGCCAGGCTAGCAAGGTAAGTCCCAGATCGCCATCCAGCCATTGACCGGCCTCGTACCAGTCGAGGTGTTTATGCGTCCATTGACTGGTCCAGGTGAGGTCGAGCAGGGCGTTGCGGTGCTGTCTCGAGTATGGCGTTATACGCAGCCGTGTGCCCAGCATCAGCTTCGTTTTTCCAGCCTGTCCACGTAGCTGCGGACCCTGTCCAGGGCGTAAACGTCACAGATGCGCGTGTCTAACAGGCGGGTCGCGAATCGCGGGACCTTTTCCTCCATCGACTCTATTGTGTCCGAAGCGGTCACAACGGTGGGAGCCTTTGAGAGATAGCGGTATTCGATGATTTGAAAAAGTTTTTCCTTGGCCCAAGGTGTTGCGCTCGCAACACTCAAGTCATCCAGAATCAGAATTGGAATGTTGACGATGTCGTGAAAGCGCTTGTCAAAGCGGGTATTGGACTCTGGATCAAATGCCATGCGCAGATGGTCAAGCAGGTCCGGTACGGTGGTGAATATCAGGTCTCTACCACGGTCTTGCAGATGATTCGCGATTGATGCGGCGAGATGCGTCTTGCCGCTACCGAAATCTCCCAATATACACAGCCATTCTCGCGGCTCTCCCGCCCATTCCTCGGCCGCCCGCTTGACGTGTATCAGGCTTTCGCGTTCTTTTGGACGAGAACTCTCCGTGTTAAATGTGTCGAAACGCATGTGCGCGTAAAGTTGGAGATTGTTGAACCGGCTATCTTGCGACTGTAAACGCGCCGAACGGCGGAAATCCGGGGCATTAATCTTGATGTGGTTGACGACAGTGTGATCCATTATTCTGCTGCCTAACCATGGATCAAGTTCGTCCAAGGGCATATTTGTTGTAATCACCGTCGGCAGCAGATGGACGTGACGATAATTGAGTAGTTGGAACAGTTTCTCCTTTGCCCAACTGCTGGGATTTTCCACGCCAAGTTCATCGAGTATGAGAAATGGCGCCTTTCGAATGCGCTCGAAATTGGGTTCAGAAGGCGTCTCGCCGGCAGCCACAAAGCTCATGCGAAGGAAGTCAAGAAGGTCGGGGGCGGTTACAAATACGACTTGCTCTCCGTGTTGCTCCAGCCGCGTATTTCCGATGGCGACGGCCAAGTGCGTCTTGCCACAGCCGTATGGGCCCTCGAAGACGATCCAGCCTTGAGAAGCCACAGCATACTTTTGCGCTTCGTCTTTCGCCTTCTCAAGCGAACTGATTATGTTAGGCGTGTAACTGCCGCCCAAGCCATTGGTCCGAAAACCGTGGAAAGTCTTTTCGCGATAGGCTTGGAGATTGCCGTAGCGCCGCAGACGCTCATGCATATCGCGGTCTTTTTCAACCGGATAATTCGGACAGCGCTGCAGTTTGCCGAAACGTGAGTCCTGCACCGGAACATCTAGCGCGTAGACGCCCTTTCCATCACAGATCGGGCAGGGTAGATTGACGTTTTCCGGGTCACGACAGACGAAGTTGACGGGCATTGCCTGGCTAACTTCCGGACTAGGACTTGATGTAGCCCTTCCGTTTTCCGGTCGTGTAACTTCTGGGCCCTCTAGCTTGTCTCCCACCGGTTTCAAGGCTGCGTCCTTCCTGCTGCCATCGTTCCAGCACCTTACTGATGTAGCGCCAATTCCGCGCGTTGCGCTCGACAGCGATGCGCAGCGCCTCTTCAATCCAGTCGCGCGGGAAGCTCGCCTCGGCCTCTTTGATGGCTTCGGCGATCATTGGCGTCAATACGCCGATATTTTCTTCATATAGCCCATAGAGCGTTGGGCGGGCGGGCAGTACTTCGATTTCGTCATCCGCCGTCGGGCGCCATTCGCCAGCGAGAATGCGCTGCTGCAGCGCTCTGCCGCGCTCGTCATTCAGGAAATAGTAGCTTCGCGTTGCCTGGCCGATTGTGGTTCGCGCCGAGAGCAGCGTTCCGCGCTGGACCGCCTTTGCTAAGGCGTCGCCCAGTATTTCGCTTGGCGTGCTTGACTTGCCTGCCTGTGCAAGCCCCTGCATAAGACGCTCGTCGGCGCGAAATTCCTCCAGCCGCATGAATCGAAGGTCGCCCTCTTTTTGCTGGAGCGCAGACACGAAGAATAGCGTCACTTTCAATTCGGCCAAGTCGTCAATTTGTGGCACAAGCTCGGTAATGAATTGAGCCCGCAGTCTGACGAAGGACTCGTGGTTCGCTGAAAATACCCCGTTGTCTGCGTTCACGCGGCTCATTCCAGGTTGCTCAGATCGACCCGTTGCAAGTTAACGTCCAAGAACTTCGTGATCGACTTTTCGAAGTAAAGCTGGACGGTGCCGGTTGGTCCATGGCGATGTTTCGACAACAGCACATCCGCTTGATTAGGGAATTCGGTCGTGTCGGGATTGTAGACCTCGTCGCGATAGAGGAACATCACGGCATCGGCATCTTGTTCGATGCTGCCGCTCTCTCGCAGATCGGAAAGCTGCGGGCGTTTATCCTGGCGCTGCTCAACCGCTCGTGAGAGCTGTGCGGTGGAAAGCAGGCAGACATTGAGTTCACGCGCCAGTTCTTTCAGCGATCGGCTGATGAAACTGATCTCCTGCACGCGGTTATTTTCGTAAGCCTTGCCGGCGGACATCAATTGCATGTAATCCACCATGACGATATCAAGCCCGTGTTCGTGCTGCAGACGCCGGCATTTAGTACGCATCTCGATGGGCGTAATCGACGGCGTGTCGTCTATGAATAGCGGTAGATTCGCGATACTACCCATCGCTTGGGAAAGCCGTGATTGCTCACGCGATGAGATATTGGCTGTACGCAGTTTCTGGACTCTGATACCTGTTTCCATCGAAATGAGGCGCTGGACCATTTGTTCGACGCCCATCTCCATGGTGAAGATCGCCACACGCTGGTCCCGCCGCGCCAATTGCAGCGCAACGGTCAGCATCCAGCTCGTCTTGCCCATGCCCGGGCGGCCGGCGAAAACCACCAGATCGGACTTCTGGAAGCCTCCCAGCAGGTCATCAAGCATCTTGAAGCCGGTCGGCATGCCCACTGTGCCCGCGCCGATTTCCAGCAACTTTTCCATCTCATCCCAGTAGTCGCTCAAAGCGTCGGCGAGCGGCACGAATTCGCGTTTGATCTGGCTGTTGCTAACGGCGAAAAGCGCCTCCTCGGCTTCGCTGATCACCTTGTCGATCGGCAACTCTTCGTCGTGGGCTAACTTGCGAATGCTGTCGGACGCCTCCAGCATTTTGCGCCGGGTTGACGTACGCGCCACCATCTCGCCGTAGACTTCGGCATGGACTGCCGTCGGCGTGTTGTTAACAAGGTTGGTCAGATAGGCTGGTCCGCCGATTTCGTCGAGCACGCTCATATCCTGCAGTTCGCGCGAGAGGGTCACATAGTCGATGGCGTCGTTGCGCTCTTGCAAACGGCTGAACGCATTCCAGATATGTTCATGCCGTTTAAGAAAAAAGTCCTCACCGCTGAGTAAGGCGGCGATGCTGAGGAACGATTTCGGTTCCAGCAGGATTGCGCCGAGAAGCGCCTGTTCCGCTTCCAGGCTTGCGGGGATTTGTAGTTGTGTCTGTGGCGCTTGATAGTCCATAGCAGGGCTTCCACGAGGATGACCGACCGCCACTTGACCAGACACGATCACAAGATGTGGCGGTTTCGGTAGTTCGATTTTAAATCAGTCCAGCCCAAAGGGCTAAAGTTTACTCTTCGTCTTCGAGATCTTCCAGATTGAGGGTATCGACGAAATCGGCAAAAGCGCTCAGTTGGCTCTCATCGACGCGCTCTCCGCTTTCACCGCGCTCGTGCATGTCATCCGGCAAACCCAGGATTTCCGGCTCGACATTGCGGTCCGGGCGGATGCCGGCGAAGTCAATCACTTGATTTTCGACATATATCGGCGTACGCAGACGGACTGCCAAGGCGATCGCATCGCTTGGACGGGCGTCAATTTCGATCGTTTCGCCGCGCACTTCAATCACAATCAGCGCGAAGAATACATCTTTGCTGAGACTGTTTATGAGAATATAGCGCACCTCGCCACCCATTTCCTGAATGGTCGACTTGAGCAAATCGTGGGTCAGCGGACGTTCGCGATCCATCGACTGCAATTCGAGCGTGATGGCTTCTGATTCAAATTGCCCGATCCATATCGGCAGATAGCGTTCCTCATCAACATCACGCAGAACAACCAGCCGATGCTGCGACATCAAGCTCACCTGAATCCGATCGACGATCATTTCTATCATTGGATGGCCGCCTTAATCGACATCAATCTAGCTCATATTATACACCCATATCGCGCCACTTCAAACATTCGCCCGCTGCTTCTGTATGGTTTGCGCCACTGCGGATATCGGCCTCAAGCTACAATTCGCGAGCCGGATTCGCTACACTGAGGCAGTGAAAGAACATAGTGACGCCTTACGAATCGTATGCGGATTGCTAATCGTGGCGCTAGCCGCATCGTGCAGCGCCCTGCACCAATTGACGGGGATTAGCGCGTCGCCCGCGACCGGCTATCGCTATCTTGAGCTGCTGAGAAAGGACAGCTTTGATAAGGACGCGGATTGGCGCAGCTACGATGGCGGGGCTGAGCTCTTCATGGATGTGAAGGATGGCGAATACCTGATTGACTTTCTGGGGCGGCAATATGTCTGGACGCAAACGGAAGCGCATTACGCCGATATCGTCATCGAAGCGGAAGTCACGCAGCAATCCGATTACGGTCACAACGCTTTTGGTCTGGGCTGTCGCCTCGACAGCGGCAATCGGGGACGCGGCTACTATTTTCTCATCAGCGGCGACGGTTACGCCAGCATCCGCTGGAGCGATGGACGTTCTTTGACGCCTATTGTTGCGGCAGCGCCGACAAACGCGGTTATGAAAGGAAGGTCGAAAAACCGACTCCGCGTTGTCTGCATTGATGACGTTCTGGCGTTGTGGGTCAACGACGAACTGGTAGCGGAAGCGCGGGACCAACGGGCAAGCAAGGGGGCGGCGGGAATGGTCGGCGTAATGAATTACGAAGGTCGGCGACTCACGGTGGCCTTCGATAATTTGAAGGTGTGGCGAGCAGTCCTGGATGAGCGGCCGCGATGATGAGCTGCCCGCGCCGCAACGCCGCTGCGGCAAATGCGTATACTGTGCATGATAAAGACTTACATTGCTGTGGGAATGAATGATGGGGATTGAAGACAATATCGCCGAAGCGATTGTGACGGCGATGGATGAGTTGGCGGGCAATCCGGAACGCGCGGTGAAGGCCGCCGTGGATTGCGAGTCGGTCCCGCAATGGATCAAGCAAGAGACGACTAAACTGGCGCTGATCGGCGGCGCCGAGATGGTCGTGCCCGGCTTGCATGCCATCACGATCCCAACCGGCGTCAGCTATCTGCTGCACAAAATGGGATATATCAGCTGGGGAATCGGGACGTTAAAAGGCGCTTACGTCATCGAAACGGAAGCCTACTCCGACCTGCGAAATATCCTGGCGCTGTGGGCGAACGAAGGCCAATTTGACGCCAGCATCATTGAGCATCTGGCGGTTTCACTGGACGCGCTGAGCTGGGTGCTGACGGCAGAGGGACAAGCAGCGATGCCTGCGCTCCTGGACTCCTCCGAGGACACGGCGACTTTGCGAACTTATCATATTTTGCAAAAGCTGGCGGAGAATCTCGTGGCCGGGGATGATCGTGGATACGCCGTAGTCGTGGCGATGCTCGGGGCGGAAACAGCGGCGGAGATGCTGCGCGTCGGCAAGGAAAGTGTGAATCACCTCAATTGCGAAGTGATGCTGACGCGACCCTTCGGTCGCAAAGTCGGCCGACGACTGGCAAGCCGGCTGGCATCGCGGATCGGCACCCGAATTCCAGCGCGCATGATCGTCGGCTTCCTGCCAGTGGCCGGCGCGATCGCTAATTCATTCATGAATGTGCAGACAATACAGAGTATGGCCGGCGTCGCCGAGAAGTATTACGATCGGCGCCTGCGCCTCGAACATTTGCAGGCGGCAGCGTCCTGATCCCGCTCAAAGATCGTCGTCAGCCCCGCGCAGCCCCTCGATAATCTCCAGCACAATCCCTTTGAAGTCTTCCAAGTTTTCTGCGCTGCTGAGGTACGGAAGCGGGAAGGTCGGACGGCGATCGGCTTGCGACGCGGCGAATCGCGCTGCTCGCGGCAGCAGTCGATTCAGCTTCTTCAAGGTCGTACGGCGTGTGGCGCGGCTGTGAAATGGCGCGTGCCTCGAAAGGTAATCCAAGGGCAGCTGAACGGAGGGCGTCTTGCGGTATGCCCAAATGGTGAAGACTGTCACCGTCTTGCCATTGACCATAATGCGAGTGTGGAAACCCGGATTGGATCGGCCGCCGAACGCCACTTCATCGGCGATCCGACGCGCCCAATAGAACAAGTCCTGTGCCACCATTCTGGCGACATCACCGGTCGGCAACTGCTCGAGATAAGGGAAGAAGTTGGCTTCGAGCGGCTGGCGGCTAAGGGCGGCAACTGGATAGTCGCGCGAATCGTCGACGGACGTCAACAGCGTCTCTAGCGACTCGACCAGCTTCACCATGCCACTGGAGGCTTGTTCGCGAAAGTCACAGTACTGGATATTGATGAGATGCAGCGGTATCAGCACATCAGCGACTAAAGCGGTCAGCAGCGGTTTCTTCAGTTGAAAAGCGAAGAGGCATTCACGTTCGACCCAAACTGATTGGGTACTCGCCTGGGACAATATCGTCACGACTGCATCGCAGCGCGTGATCCCGGCTTGAATCTCGCAGAGCCAGTCGTCGCCGCCACGGATATTCTCGAAATCAACCCAGACATCGAAACCGGCCCGTCTTAGCGAATCAATGACGAACAGTGTCGACTCATGGTCTTGGTTGCTATGACTGATGAAAACCTTGGGCATGGCGTTCCATCGCCGTCAGATCTAGCAGGGGCTAGTGCTGGCTAGTGGCGCCGTATCGCTTGATGACATCGCGCGCCACCACCATGCGATGCACTTCGGAGGCGCCGTCATATATGCGGAAGGCGCGCGCTTTCTCGTACCAGGTGGAAAGCGGCAGATCGCGAGAGATGCCTCGTCCGCCACAGATTTGCACACAGCGATCCAAGACGCGGCTGACGATCTCCGAAACCTGGACTTTGGCTATCGATGTCTCGACGCGCGCCTGTTCACCCTGCGCCAGGCGCCAGGCTGCTTCCTGGATCAAAAGTCGGCCCATCTTCAATTCCATCTCTGAGTCGGCCAGCATCCATTGCACTGACTGATGGCCGGTCAAGGTCCCGCCAAAGGCTTCGCGCTCACTGGCATAATCCGTCGCAATTTCGAGCGCGCGCTGAGCGATGCCGGTCCAGCGCATACAGTGCGTCAATCGCGCCGGACCCAAACGGGATTGCGCCAGCATGAAGCCTTGTCCTGCACCACCGAGGATGGCGCTGTCCGGCAGGCGTACGTCCTCGTAGATGATTTCGACATGGCCGCCGAAGTCTTTGGCGCCCATCACCGGCACATCGCGCAGGATCTTGATGCCCGGCGTATCCCGCGGCGCCAGGAATTGCGAACAGCCCTGATAGGGATGCACATCCAGGTCGGTCACCGCCATGATAATGAAGAAGTCGGCGATTTCGCCGTTGGTTGTCAGCCACTTGTGTCCGTTGATGACCCAGTCGTCCCCGTCTCGCGCGGCGCGTGTTTGAATCATGCGCGGGTCACTGCCGGCGCCGGGCGGCGGCTCTGTCATGGAAAAGGCGGAGAAGGTCTCGCCTTGCGCCAGTGGCACTAGATAGCGTTCCGTCTGCTTTTTATTTGCCCAATGGTGGAGCAAGTGCATATTGCCTTCATCGGGCGCGGCGCAATGGATCGCCAAGGGACCAAGCATGCTGCGCCCGGCCGTCTCGAAGATCGGCACGATCTCCTGGATTTTCAGTCCCATACCACCCCATTCTTTCGGCATGGTCGGCGCCCAGAGTTGAGCTGCTTTTGCTTTGGACCGTAGAACTTGCAGCATGTCGATGCTTAGGTCATCGCCCCTGCGCAGCAGTTCCGTCTCGAGCGGGATGACTTCTTCATCGACGAATTGGCGAACGCGGTGGGATATCGCTTCCACGTGGCGCGGGATAGTGAAGTCCATTGATGCATCTTTCGGAGCAGTTGGACCAGTATCGTCGGCGAGTATACCATAGCGGGGGTCGCGTAACGCGCACTTTTGGACGCGACGCACGGTGTCGGGCGCCGCCGACCCGCCGATGTTGCGTACCCGGCGCGCTGCGCCTATACTCGGCGGAAGCCAAGGAGCGACAGATGAGAAAGTTCATCATCGACACCGATACCGCGTCTGATGATGCGGTGGCGCTGGTGATGGCGCTGCAGCATCCGGATATTGAGGTGGCGACGGTAACGGTGGTCGCGGGCAACGTGCCATTGCCGCAGGCGGTGCAGAACGCCTTGTACACGGTCGAGCTCTGCGCTAAGGCTGTACCGGTTTACGCCGGCTGCGCCAAGCCGCTGTTGCGCGATTTGGAAACGGCGCAGGAAGTGCACGGGGACGACGGCATGGGCGATATCGGTTTGCCCTTGAGCGGACGAATGCCGGTGGCGGGTCACGCGGCTGACGCGCTGCGCCAGGTCATCAACGATAACGCCGGAGATATTACGCTGGTAACGCTTGGTCCGCTAACGAATGTAGCGCTCGCACTCTTGCGCGAGCCGGCGTTGGCGGGGCGGGTATCGCAGTGTTTCATCATGGGCGGCATCGGTTCGGGGCACGGCAATGTGACGCCGCTGGCTGAATTTAACATCTGGGTAGATCCAGAAGCGGCGAAGATCGTCTACGAATCCGGCATGGATATCACAATGGTTGGCTGGGATATTTCCTGGAAATACGCCACGTTTGATGCGGAAGGCGCCGAGGAAATCCGCCGCATCGGTACGCCGCTGGCGGAGTTTGTCGTGGATATTCAGTCTACGCTGACGGATTATGCAATTGAGGAAACGGGGCTCGCGGGCTTCGATCTTCCCGACCCGATCACGATGGCGGCGGCAATCGATCCATCGATCTGCGAATATCGGGACTATCGTGTTGATGTGACGACTGATGACGGCTTGACGCGCGGCTTGACGGTGGTTGACGTCCTTAGCGTTACGGGACGGCATCCACAGATCAGGGTCGCTACAAGCGCAGACCGAGGGGCCTTCGTCGAGATGCTGAAACGCTGCGTGTCGTAGTTGGGCCGGCGGTCGGGTAAGCCCCGCAGCTTTAAGACGAGAGATGTGTCAGCGGCTGGCTCATCGTGCTGCAGATCGCTTGACCATCTGCAAGCGCGATCACTTCCCAGCGCAAGCTGTCTCAAGCCGTGGAGTCGTCAGGAACTGTCGGCGGCTTCCGGCGTCTCAGCGGGTGACCAGCGACCGGCGAAGCCACTGCCCGGCTCGGGAATCCGAAGCTCCATACCGGCGTAAAGTGTGAAAGGTTCGTCTATTTGGTTGGCGCTGATGATGGCCGCCACGCTAGTCTCGAATTGCCGTGCGATCCGGTAGAGACCGTCGCCGCGCTGAACAATGTAGTAGATGTCGGGCGGCATACTAAACGTCTCAAACTGTGGCCAGTCATTGACGCTTGCGACCGCGTTGATGGCAGCCTGCGCGCGCTGGCCGCGGGCGAGTTCCGCCTCTGATGCATGCAGGGCGCCGCTCCAATCCAGCACCTCGGCTTCCCGTTGCGCTGTTGTCCCCAAAATGCCGACCACGCTTTCGCCCTGGGTTACCGTCTGCCCAAATATCGTGGTCACCTCGCCACGGTGCACCGTCAGGCTGAGCGCATTGCGATGCACTTGCTGAAACGTGACCATCGAACCGATATGGATATCAACGCCGTTCACTGTCAAACTGACCGACATTTCCTTCGGCGTCTGGATCGCGACCATCGGCTCGGCTTCGTCGCATTCGGGGTAGCTCGTGCCGGTCGACAAGGCAAGCGATTGCAGGGCGAAGGCCTGTCCGACTTCAAGTCGCGGCAGGGTTTCCATCGCCTTGAGCCGCGCCAGCTTGTCAGTTTCCACCCAGGAAAGCGTGCCGTCCGTCACCACCCGCAGCCACTCGCCTGTGCCGTCGAAGGCATCGACTAGCAGGAGTTCATCCGCGTTCAAGTCGCCTACCGGTTGGGGTATTACGCCGGGGAGCTTGAAGCGCGTGGCCTCCTGCAAGGCGACAGTGCCCAGAGGTTCGCCTATCTCCATAACCTGGGTGATGTCGGTCTCGTTAATGATCTCGGCTGCGCCGGCAAGCAGAATCAGTACGCCGGGTCCTTTATAAGTCAGCGGGAGATTGGCGCCCAGGTTTAACACCGCGACGCCCCAGCTGGAGTCTTCCAGGTTGAGCTCGCCGGTCGCGACGCTTTCCAACTGAAGCACGCTTGTGCGGTCGGTGGGTCCAGTGAAGTCGGATAGGGGATAGTCCGGCGCGAAACTGGCATCGACCTCAGGATAGCCGTAGCAAAGGCTGTTGCGCGCCAAATCGGCACAATTGTGACCGAGCGACTGGAATGCCTCTTCTACAACCGCCGCGCACGTGAGGTCCTGCGCCGATGTTGTCAGCAATCCGTACAAGAGGATCAAGACGAGTGGGTAAAAGCGGAAGGCAGGAGACAAATCAGTACCGCCTTACCATGTCGAATGCCTGCCAGTTCATGCTAACACAGAAGTCCTGACCATACTTGCCACTCAACATTCCGTCCTAGCCAAGAGGCGCTTTCTTTTTCCGTCTTCGCTTGGCAGATTTACCGGCCTTTTTCTGCTGCTTTTTCCACTGATCGCGCAGGGTCACGGTCCGATTAAAGACCAGCTTCTCCGGCCTGGAATCTCGATCGACGACGAAATATGCCAGGCGTTCAAACTGGTAACGATCGCCGATCCGGGCATCCTGCAAATGCGGCTCCACGAAAATCGGATCGACCACGGTCAGCGAATGCGGATTGATGAATTCGGTGAAATCCAGTTCGCTGTCACCGTCGGGATTCTCCACCGAAAATAGCGTGTCGTAGAGCCGCGCCTCGGCTCTGATGGCATGCTCCGCCGAAACCCAGTGCAAGGTCGCTTTGACGCGCCGCCCGTCAGGCGCTGAACCGCCGCGTGTGGCCGGGTCGTAGGTACAGCGCAATTCGATGATCTCGCCGCTATCGTCCTTGATGACCTCGGTGCAGGTGATGAAATAGGCATAACGCAGCCGCACTTCCCGCCCGGGCGCCAGACGGAAGAACTTGCGCGGCGGATCTTCCATGAAGTCGTCGCGCTCGATGTACAGCACCTTGGAGAAAGGCGCCGACCGCGTGCCGGCGCTGTCGTCTTCCGGGTTGTTGACCGCTTCCATCTCTTCTACCAGGTCGTCGGGGTAGTTTTCAATCACTACCTTTAGCGGATTGATCACCGCCATGACGCGGTTCGCGCTTCGGTTGAGATCCTGTCGGATATGGTACTCCAGCTTGTGCAAGGCAACGACGCCTTTGACCTTGCCGACGCCGATGTCATCGCAGAATTCGCGGACGGCGGCCGGTGTGTATCCGCGGCGGCGCAAGCCGGAAATGGTCGGCATACGCGGGTCATCCCAGCCACTCACAAAACCTTCCTGCACCAGGCGGATGAGTTTGCGCTTGCTAAGTATCGTGTGGCTGAGATTCAGGCGGGCGAATTCGATCTGCTGCGGATGAAAGATCTCGATATTATCCAGATACCAGTCATAGAGCGGGCGGTGATCCTCGTATTCCAGCGTACAGATGGAATGCGTGATCTCTTCGATGGAATCCGACTGCCCGTGGGCGAAATCGTACATCGGGTAGATCTTCCATTTGTCGCCAGTCCGCGGATGCTCGGCATCGAGGATGCGATACATGACCGGGTCGCGCATGTTGATATTGCCATTCGACATGTCGATCTTCGCGCGCAGCACCGCTTCGCCTTCTTTGAAACCGCCGTCCCGCATTTTCTCAAAGAGCGCCAGGTTTTCCTCGCTTGCCCGGTTGCGCCAGGGGCTTTCGATGCCCGGCTTGGTCAAGGTGCCGCGATGCTCGCGGATCTCCTCCGGGCTGAGCTGGTCGACGTAGGCCTTGCCGATGCGTATGAGCTCAACCGCCATCTCATATAGCTGGTCGAAATAATCGGAGGCGAAGAACAGGCGATCGCCCCAATCGTAGCCGAGCCAGCGCAAATCTTCTGTAATGGCATCGATGAATTCTTGCTCTTCCTTGGCCGGATTGGTGTCGTCAAAGCGCACGTTGCACAAACCGCCGTACTGTTCGGCGATACCGAAGTTCAGGCAGATTGACTTGGCGTGGCCAATATGCAAGTAGCCATTTGGTTCCGGCGGAAAGCGCGTATGGACGCGGCCCTCAAAGCGCTCGCTTTCATTATGCTCCTCGATGATGTCGGTGATGAAATTCCGGTTATTGACGTCGGTCATTGTCTTGTACTCTGAGATGCATTCAACGCGGCTAAGCTGGTTCGGTATCTTAAACAATGAGCGCCACTCAATCAATAGGGTATCGAAACGCCCGCGCTTGGTCTTGGCGCGCCGGAGTACAAGCCACCGAGCTTCAGGTAAAATGACCTTGTGATCAATCATGCTTTCGCGATAGTTTTCGAATGACTGCCACGAAATGGGCTTGCCTGGCACTAGCGCTGCTGCTGCTGACTATTCCTCTGACGGAAGTCGGGGCGCATGGGTATGTGGTGCGCGCGATACCAGCGGACCGCAGCACATTGGAACGCCCGCCGACGCGCTTGCAATACTGGTTCAGTGAAGACCTGGAACTTCGCTTTAGTGAAATCAAGCTGCGGGATCAGTCCGGGCAAGTCATCGCCAGCGGCGGCGTGGACGAAAAGAATCATGCGTTGCTGGCGCTGCGTGTGTTACCGGACTTGCCCGACGGCGCTTACATCGTCGAATTGCGACCGGCCTTCGCCAGCGACGGGCATGTCATCGCCGAGAGCCGCGTCTTTTTTGTCGGCGATGAAGTGGGCGGCGTGTCGGGACGAGCAGCAGATGACCGCGCTATTCCGCTGGAAGTGCTGTGGCGCGCTGCGCTCAATCTGGCGAATTTCCTGTTTTTCGGGGCGACTACCCTGTATGTCGCTGTGCTTCTGCCGGCTTGGGGCAGCGCGAGTCAGCCGGGTGGATTGCCGCCACGGATCATGCGGCGCCTGCGTCAATGCGTGTTCGCTGCGCTCGCCCTCGCTTTCGGCGCCAATTTGATCGCACTGGTTCAGCAGTCGATGGTCTTTTTCAACGCCTCGGCTGATCAAGTGATCGCCCAGAATCTCTGGCAGGTGGTCTTGATCGGCTCGCGCTTTGGCGATGTCTGGACTTTTCGGCTGGTCTTGCTGATTTTCAGCGTCGTCTTGATTTTCGCGGGCGAATATTACCGCGCCCTGATGCCGCAACTTGCGGCCGGCATTTGGCGGGGCCTGCCTTGGCTCGGCGCGCTCTTCATCGGCTTGTCGATGGTGACGAGCCACGCGGCCGGCTCGACTCTGTTGCCTTGGGTGGCGATTGCCGTCGATTGGCTGCACGTGCTGGCTGTCGCCTTCTGGCTGGGCGGGACGCTGGTTCTTGTGCTGCTTTTGCCGATTGCACTAGCGCCCTACGAGCGTGACGAGAGGGATCAAGCGCGACGCGCGGTCATGCTGCGATTTTCAGTGCTTGTGACGCCGCTGGTCGCGCTGGTCATCATTAGTGGCCTCTACAACGCCCTGAATTACTTCTTGACGCCGGCCGATGTCGGCACCAGCTACGGACGGTCGCTCGGGGTTAAATTGCTCTTGGCGCTGCCGGTGTTGATCGTTGGTGGCTGTCAGTACATTGCCTTGCGTCCTCAGATCTCCCGGCGAATGCAGACCGCGCTGCGACGTTTGCCGGGATTCGTACACGCGAGAGTAGAAAAATGTGGCGCAGGCGCGGCGGCGTTGCGGCTGGAAGCCCTGCTCATGCTGATCGTGCTGGTAGCGGTTGCCTGGCTCAGCGCGACGCCGATACCGGAACCGCGATCTCTGGAGACAGACATCGGGGCGCCACAGGCGACGAAGGTGGTCGATGACTTCACACTGTCAGCCGCCATCGTGCCCGGCGGTCCCGGCGTCAATACATACGATGTCGTGCTCAGCCGCGCCGGTGACACGGTGACGGATGTGCAGGTCCATTTGCAGTTGATCAATCCGGAGCGCGAACGCCGCAGGCGATGGCACTTGATGGAGCAAGTTGAAAACGGTCTGTTTGTGGCGGCCGGCGACGATATTGACACGCCTGGAAATTGGTGGTCGCTTGTAGACATCATCGCGCCGGATGGTGAGCAGACGCGGGCCGCATTCGTTTGGGAGATCAGCGAATCGGCGTCAATTCAACAATGGCGTGAGCCGACAATACTCAATTTGCTGGCGCTGCTGATGGTCGTATTCATCCTCGCCGTCATCGTCTATCCGTGGTCGCGGCGGTTGGTCGCGCGTCTCAATGTCAGCCCAGTCACTGCTCTTTTGGCGGTTGGTGTTGCGGCGGCTTCCGCTGGCGTCATGGTATTCGGTACGGTATTGGTCGGCGAGCAGCAGCGCAATTATGAACGCACGCTGAATCCACCGCCGACAGTCGTCAACGCGGTCTTGCCTGATGCCGATTCGCTGCGGCGCGGGGAAGCGCTGTATCGCGAACACTGTTTGGTTTGGCAGGAGCAATCGGCGGACTTCCGCGCGCTGCGCAACCGACTGGGTACTGCTCGCGATGACTTTCTCTATGGCGTCGCCAGTGATGGCTGGCGAAATTTGCCGCCTTGCGGAGGTGCATTGAGCGAGCGTGACCGCTGGGATGTGATCAACTATTTCCGCACGTTTGAGGTGCGCGAAGCCCCGCGGAATAATTGATTGCAGCCTATCTAAGAAAACCCTCATGCAAGCCGCCATCGACATTGATGACCTGACCGGTCGTCTTGCTGAAAGCGTCAGTGATCAGCAAATAGGCGACCTCCGCCTGATCTTCCGGACTGATCGCCGCTTTGGTCAGCGTGCGCTGGGCGTAGAATTCCGCCAATAGAGCGCGCAGCGTCTCTGTGTCGTCGTCCTTGTCATGATCAATGTTGTACTTGGTCAGCGAGCTGATGACGCGGTCGCGCGGGAACAAGCTGCTGCCTTTGACCACGGTGGCAGGCGCCAAGCCGTTCACGCGCACCAGCGGCGCCAGTTCAATCGCCAATTCCCGCACCAGATGATTGGCGGCCGCTTTGCTGGTGTCGTAGGCGATCGAACCCTTTTTAGCGACGACGGCGTTCACGCTGGTGGTCAGAACGAGTGCGCTGGGTAAGCCTTGTGCTTCCCAGAGCGAGCGGGCACTGTCGGCGACGACATAGCCACCGCGCACGTTGACCTCAAATGTCGTGCGCCACTGGCTGGCTGAGTTGCGCCCGCTGGCATCGGGGGCGAAGAAAACACCGGCCGTGACGATGATGTCATCCACACCGCCGTAGGCTAGTACCATCCGATTAAGCATCGCTTCGACGCTTTCCGGCGCTGTGATGTCCACCGAAACGGCAATCGCCGGACCACAGCCGGAAATGCCGGAACCGGCCACGCCGATGCCTTGCCCGTAGCGGGTGGTCAGAGAATCGGCGGTGGAGGCCGCACCATCCAGGTTGAGATCAGAACAGACGACGTGCGCGCCTACCGCGGCAACGCGCTGGGCGGTGGCGAGGCCGATTCCACTGCCCGCGCCAACCACCAGCACAACTTTCCGCGCCAGAGTTTTCTCCGGCGGCATGCGGCGGAGCTTCGCCTCTTCCAGCGCCCAATATTCAATATCAAAGGCTTCCTGCCGTGGCAGCGCGACGTATTCGCCGACCGCTTCCGCGCCGCGCATCACGGCGACCGCGCAATTGTAGAATTCGGCGGTGACGCGCGATTCGCTCTTGTTCTTGCCAAACGCGATCATGCCCAAGCCGGGAATGAGGATCACGGTGGGGTTGGCATCGCGGACCGGCGGGCTGTCTTCGTGTTTGCAGGCGTCGTAGTATGCCTTGTAGTCGGCGCGATACTGCGCGATGCCGCTGCTCAGCTTGTCCAGCAGGGAAGCCGTATCTTCGGCTTGCGGATTCCAATCGATGTAAAGCGGCTTGATCTTGGTGCGCAGGAAATGATCGGGGCAGGAAGTGCCCAGTTCAGCTAGCCGCGCCACATCCTGACTGTTGGCGAACGTAAGGATGTCTTCGTCGTATTGCACGGTGGCAATGAAGCGATTCTGCTGTGAAACCATGCCGCGCAGACGCGGAAGTATTTCGACCAGCATTGCCTCGCGCGCGTCCGGCCCCAGATTTTCATATTTCGCGCCGCCGAATGATGCGTCGCCTCTGTCTTTTTCGGCCAGATAGCGGGCGGCTTTTTCGATGAGAGTTAGCGATATTTCGTAGCACTCCTTGTCATCATCGGCCCAGTTGATCAAGCCATGCCCGCCAAGAACGATGCCGACGATGCCCGGATTGGCGGCGATGGTGTTTTGCAATACCAAGCCCAGATCAAAGCCCGGGCGCTGCCAATCGACCCAGACCACCTCGTCGCCATAGATTTCGCTGGTCAGTTGCTTCCCCATGCTGGAAGCGGCAATCGCGATGACGGCGTTGGGGTGGGTGTGATCGACATGGCGATAAGGGATGAAGGCGTGCAGGGGCGTATCGATGGAACTAGCGCGCGGATTCAAGTTGAAGACGCAATGCGGGTACATTGAGACCATCTGATCTTCTATCGGCGTCTTGACACCCTTGACCGCAGCGGCGTTGTAAATCTCTTGCAGTTGCATCAGCTTGTCCATGTACAGCGAGGCGAAGTTCTCCCGCTTGGCCGTTCGCAGATCGCCGCCGGAGCCCTTGACGTACATGACATCGACTGCGCCGCCGTTCATGGGATCGGTCTGCAAGATCTTGCTGGAGGTGTTGCCGCCACCGGTATTGGTGACGCGCTGGTCTTCGCCGAGCAAATTGGAGCGGTAAACCAGACGGTCCACTGCGTCCAGCGCATTGGCGCGGGCGTCATCCCACAGGTAATTCACGTGGCGGTATTCAGCTGGTTTGAAGAGCTGCATGGCGTCTCCCATTATCGGTTAAGTCGCGTTCAGTCGGAGGCTAAGTATATGGTCTATGCGCGCAAGAGATAAGGGCGCGCCGCGGGCACGCCCCTTTAGAATTCGGATGTACGGACCGTGTCGACTAGGGCGGCTAGCCCCGCTGCGACTGGACGGTCCGTTCGTACTCACGGATTTCGTCCATGAAGGCCATGCCGACTGGCACTTCCTGCGACTGACAGTAATGGTCCCAGACGGCGCCGAAGGGCAATCCTTTGAGTTCTTCCAGCAGGGCAAGGCGCCCGGTGTAATCACCGTCATTCTCATATTGGCGCAGCAGATCACGCGGTTCCAGCAATGCCATCAGCAGACCGCGGCAGGCGTTGCGCGTACCGATTGCCCAGGCGCCGATGCGGTTGATGCTGGCGTCGAAGAAGTCGAGACCGATATGGACGCGATCCAGCGCATCGCAGCGGACGATCTCTTGCATGATCGATTGCAGGTCGTCGCTGAGCGTAACCACGTGATCGCTGTCCCAGCGGACGCCGCGGCTGACGTGTAGCAGCACTTCCGGCACGTAGAGCAGGACGGACGAAAGCTTGTCCGCGATGGTCTCGGTCGGGTGGAAGTGTCCCGCATCAAGGCAGAGCAGCTTTTGACGGGAAGCAGCATATCCAAGGTAGAATTCGTGCGACCCGACGACATAACTCTCCGAACCCAAGCCGAAGAGTTTGCATTCGACCGCATCGAGGCAATGAGCCGGATCCAGCTCCAGCTCAAAAGCTGCATCCAGGGCTTCCAGCAGACGCTGGCGCGGCCCCAAACGATCGGCAGGCATGTCCTTGAAGCCGTCCGGGATCCAGATGTTGTTGATGCAGGGGCTGCCGAGTTCGGCGCCAATATGAGCGCTGATTTCCCTCGTGCGGATGCAGTGGTCGATCCAGAACTTGCGTACGCCTTCGTCAGCGTGCGCCAAGGTGAAACCATCGTCCGCCAGTTCGTGCGAGAAGAGCGTCGGATTGAAGTCTACGCCGTGGTCATTGGCTTTGGCCCAATCCACCCAGGATTGAAAGTGTTCGGGACGGATCTCGTCACGCGGGATCTTGCGTTCACTGTCGAGGTAGGAGGCGTGCAAGTTGAGCCGGTGCGTTCCGGGAATCAAACTGTAGGCCTTGTCCAGGTCGCCTCGAAGCTGATCGATACCCCGCGCCTTGCCGGGATAGTTGCCGGTCGCCATGATGCCGCCGCTTAAACCACGCTCGGGATCCTCGAAGCCGCCGACGTCATCACCCTGCCAGCAATGCAGGCTGATCGGTACCGTTTTCAGCGTGTCCAGGGCGGCCGCAGTATCGACGTTAAAGGCGGCGTAACGTTCGCGCGCGATTTCATACGCGGACTGAATTTGACTATCTGTTGGTTGAAAGCCCATATCGTAACCTGTTCTTTCTCTTTCCTAGCGGGCGCCGGCGGCTTGCAGGCAGGCTTGCATGTGACCGCGCGCTTCCGCCCCTATAATGCAGCATTGCTCCAACGATTGACCTTGCCTTTTGGTGCCGATCACTTCCAGATTAAGCGGTCCAGTGTAACCGTTTTCGTGCAGGACGCGGATGTAACCGACCAGGTCGATATCGCCGCGGCCGTTGGCTTGGTCTTGCGGCGCGCCGGGACCCTGCTGCTGTCCCTTGCAATCGCGAATATGCACGTGCTTGATGCGTGAGATCACCGCTTCGATCGCTTCCACCGGATTTTCGCCGGCGCGGTAAATGTGCGAGGGGTCCATATCCAGGCCGAACCAGGGCGACGTGATATCGCTCAAGACCTTGAGACTGGATGGCGTGTTGTAGACGTACTGCCCGACATGCGCTTTTGCGCAAAGCATGACCTCGTATTTCTCCGCCATGTCTACCAGAACGCCGAGTTCATCCAACATTTGTTGGTAGGTGGATTCATCATCCGACTTTCCGCCGGGACCGACGTTGATGATAGGAATGCCGGTTTCGACAGCCGCCTGAAATGCCCGTTCCATCAGGTCGGGGTCGCGGGATGACTGTTCCATCGCCAGCAGCTCAAGGTCGTATTCCTTGGACAGCCGCTTGATCTCCGGCGCGCATTCTTGCCAGCGAGAAAGGACCAGGTGTTGGCTCATACTATCGATCGCCGACATTTCGATGCCGTCGTAACCCGCCATCGCCAGGTATTTGAAGGCGGTCTCCATATCCCATGCGCCGAAGAGAAGTGAGTTTGCTCCTAATTTCATGATTTAAGCCTGCTCCTTCATTTGATTTATCTTATCTGACTCAATATAGACAACCGATTCAGTCTCCAGCGACTCAATCGCTGCCGCCAGCACCGTTTGCGCCGCCAGACCTTCGGCCGCGCTGCCGTCGATATCTGCCGGCGCGAAACCGTCGCTGACTTGCTGCAGGAAACAGTGGATTCGTTCGCGGAAGGTATTTTCGAAATTGTGAAAGCCGCCGAAAAGCGGATCAGTGTAGACGGTTTTCTCCAGGTTGCCGGCGGGATAGAGCGTCAGCTCGCGCCACATGTCGTCAAGGACGAAGCGACCGCCCGTGCCCGCCACTTCACAGCGTTCCATCGGGTGCCCGCGCTCAATGTCATAGCTGCCGGTCAATGAGCCGACAACGCCGTTGCGGAAGCGAAAGCTGAACAGCGCCGTCGACCAGATCTGCCGACCGGGCGCCTTGGTGGCGAAGCAGTGCACCGCTTCGATATCGCCGCAGAAATAGCGCATGACATCAACGGTGTGCGGATGCAGCGACTTAATGTGATAGAAGGGCGAGGTCTCGGCCGGGTTCATGATCCACATCGCCATGTTGACAAAGAGCAACTGTCCCAACCGGCCTTCATCAACCCAGGATTTCGCCAGACGCGCCGCCGGCGTGAAGCGGTGGTTGAGATTGATGCCGTAGCAGACACCCATCTCACGGCCTTTCGCCACCATCTCTTCGGCCGGTGCGATTTCGTTTGAGATCGGTTTTTCGCCGAGCACGTGGCAACCGGCCGAGAGCGCCTGCATCGTGGGCAGGTAATGGTCGCTGCCGTTTTCATAACCGCCGGTGGCGACGCTGACAACATCCGGCGCCAACTCGCGGAGCATGTGCTCGGCATTATAAAATGCCGGCACGTCGTAAAGACTGGCAGCGGCATCCGCACGTTCCTTGACAATATCGCAGACACCGACAAGGTTAGCGAGGTCATCCTGTGCGTAGAGCCTGGCGTGTCTATTGCCGATCGGTCCTAAACCGATTACGGCCACTCGCTGTGTCATCTTGGTACATCACCTTTCACCATCTGTCCGGCGTACAATGTCTCCGGTATCTCATAGTCATATTCGCGCATCGCCGGCTCAAAGAAATCGAAATAGTTGACGCCGGCGTCGTGCTGCCAGCGGTTGATCGTATCCTGCCGCATGACGATGCGAGCGAGCGGTATGCCCATAAACGCTTCGAGGCGCTCAAGCGTCTCTTCCTGTTTGGTCACCATGTCTTCAAAGCGCACCTCGATCCAACGCCTCGGCTTGGGCGTGGACTTGACCAGGTCGTATTGATATTTCCAGGAGATGGCGCGGCGCAGACGCTCGTCATCGGTTTCAGGATATTGAATGCCGAAGTCGCGCATGTCGTCGGTTTTGTGCGCGCCGATGATGCAGTCACGCGGATTGCGAACCCAGAATATGTAATGTATATCGGGATACATTCGCAAAAGCCAAGGGAAGATCAGCGTGGTTTCCGGTACTTTCCAGCCTTTCAACGGGTGCGGATGATTCAAAACGGAATCAATGTAACGAGTAAACAGATTCGTAAAGCGCTGTGGTATCTCAACTTCGTGAACGCGGCTGAAATCCCAGGTCAAGTCGCCATTCCACTTGACGTAACGCGCGAAAACACGGCAGGCATCGTACATCGCCCACGGCGGGACCAGATCGCCGGAGCGATTAAGTGTCTGACCCATGAAGACGCCGCTCGCATAAAGCGTATGTGAAATCGCCCGCGTGCCGCTATGACCACGGCCAATCACCGTTATCACAAGTCGATCACTTCCCCGGTGTCCCAGGACTCGATCGCCGCTTCAATCACCTGCTGTACCCGCAGGGCGTCCTCGCCCGATCCGTCAATCTTCTCCGGGGCGACGCCGGCTAGATTCTGATCGACCCAATGCCCGATACGGCTTTGGAAAGTCTGGCCGAAATGGCTCATGCCGCCATAATTCTCGTGGCGCTCCAGCTCTGTGTCAAAGCGCGGATAGTAGGTCAGCTCTTCGCAGGCATCGCGCAGGATAAAGCGACCTTCCGAACCAACCACTTCGAGCGTTTCCAGCCCGAAGGTTGCTGCCCGACCCCAATTGCCATCGTAGCTGCCGCGCAGATGCCCAATGATGCCATTCTCATAGAGCAGATTCACCTGCGCGTTCGACCAGATTGCCCGTCCCTTGCCCTTCTTGAAAAAGGCCTGCGCCTTGCTTACTTCGGCTTGCGCGAAGTAGCGCATGACGTCTAAGGAATGCGGGTGCAGCGCGCGCATGTGGAAGTGGGGCGAGGTCTCGTTGGGATTGTTGATCCACATGGTCATATTAATCATATTTAGCTCGCCCAGGCGGCCCCGCAGCACCCATTCTTTCGCCAGCGCCGCGGCGGGCGTGAATCGATGGTTGAGGTTGACGCCATAGCGCAGGTTATTTTCGCGAGCGAGAGCGACCATCTCGGCGGCATGCTCGACATTGTTGGATATCGGCTTTTCGCCCAGCACCGGGTAGCCGGCGCGCAGCAGCTGCATGGTCGGCGCATAGTGATCGCCGCCATTCTCCGTACCGGCAGTTGTGACGCTGGCGGCGTCGAATTCGATGCCGCTTTCGAGCAGCGCTTGCACCGAATAAAAGCCTTGACAGCCGAAAGCCTCCGCCGCCTTATCCGACCGCTCCTGAATGATATCGCAGACAGCAACCACCTGAGCGTCTGGATTATTGGTATAGCAGCGGCCGTGGTTACTGCCGATCCCTCCCATGCCAACAATGGCTACGCGTAAGGTCATATTGGAAGCTCCTTTTCAATCGCGGGCGACCCACCGGCTCGCCCCTACACTTTCTATTGGCGGACGCATAAGCGAGCCGCCGTTACAAATATCAGTCGTTGCTAATCTTCGTCGCGAGATTGCGCCTGCATTCTGATCGCTCTATCTAAATCGCCGATGTACATGGTGTCGTAAGCTTGCTGCGATGTTTTGAACGCGCCGACACCCTTCTTGCCGTGCCAGTCGCCCTGCGTCAGCATTGGGTTGGTCAAGCCGGTTTCGGCCTCGCGTTTGGCGATAAAGGCGTCCATGCGCTCACGCAGCGCGGCCACCACATCCGGTCGCTCATCGGCCAGGTTGTTGTCTTCGTTTGGATCTTCCACCAGGTTGAAGAGCTCGATCGGCGGCTTGAAGTGGAAGTCCGGCTCCAGCGCGATCATCAGTTTCCAGCCAGGCGTGCGCCAGCCGTGCTTGCGCATCCAGGTGCACTCGCTGATATAGAACTCGCTTTCGAACGACGGTACCTCGCCGTTTACCATCGACATCAGGCTCTGTCCGTCAAACTGGTATCCGTCTGACGCCGCTGCATCGGACAAGCCCGCCAGATCGAGCAGGGTGGGCAGCAGGTCCTTGTGTTGATTGAAGCCGCTGTGGCGAAGGTCGGCGGGCACTCTGTCCGGATAGCGGATGATCAGCGGGACATGCAGCACGTTGTCAAAGATCCCGTGATGGTCGAACCAGAGTTCATGATCGTAGAGCGTCTCACCGTGGTCTCCGTTCAGCGCAATGATCGTATTGTCGAGTTCGCCCATGTTTTCCAGCGCCGTGAAAATCGACTGGATGCAGGCGTCCATGTAGGCGATGGCGCCATCGTATTGCGCGATGACGTAGTCCTTGTCGCTGATTCCCGGCGGCATCCATGATTTGAAGAAGGTGCCAAAGGGCTTAAAGCTCAGCACCGGGTACATCGAGCGGTTGTCGGGGTCGCATTCGTCGCCGTGATAAAACATACGCTCGTAAGGTTCGGGCGGCAGATAAGGCGCGTGCGGATCCATGTGACGCAGCATCACGAACCAGGGTTTGTCTTCGGCGTTAAGACGTTCCAATTCCGGCATGGCGACGTCATTAAGATTCTGCGCTTTTGGACTTCTGCCAGTGGCGTAGCTACCCCATCCTGCGTACTCGACATAGGTATCGAAGCCGCGCGAACTTGGATTGCCTTTGAAGCCGACCGAGGTCGTGTTGTAGCCGTAGCGGCGGAAAATCTCGGCGGCGGTCGGCGCCTCGGCGCGCAAGGGACCCTGATGGCGCAGCGCGACCACCTGCGTGCCGAAACAATCCAGACCGGTGAACATCGAAGCGTAGGCGGGCGTGGTTGGAATATGGGGGCTGAAGGTGTTTTCGAAGAGAGTCCCGCTTCTTGCGAAGCGATCGATATGCGTCGTCGTCTGTCGGTCGTAACCGTAGCACGACATGTGGTCGGCGCGAATGGAGTCAATCGCGATCAACAAGACATTTGGTTTCTTGGGCACAGGCTCTACTCCTTTTTTCGCGGCGCAGTCTACCATAGGCTCTGCAACGCTGCTACGGCTTCGTCAATAAGCCAGTACGTTAGCCACTTTTGGAGGAATTTGCAAGTTTGGGAAACCGATTATTTGTTAAGTCAAGATTTTGCGATAACATAGGCTTGCCTTAGTCAACTTAAGGCAAGTCTGGGCGTCGAATGCGGCGCTCATCTATATATCTGTCCAGTTGTAAGGAGTGCTTAGAAATGGCAAGAAAGCTAGTATTGCTCGCTCTGTTGGTGCTGTTCACAGTGCCAACGCTAGTCGGCGTCGCGCAGGAACCGCAAGGTCTTCCTGTCGATGTCCCGCGTGAAGACCTTTGGGTCTTCGACCAAATCTTCCGCTGGCAGACGGTCAACAATTTCAACGTCTGGCGTATTGGCGGCTCGACACCCTTCCATCATGCATTGATGTTGGAAACATTCTGGAATCGTGATCAGGAAACGGGTGAGTTCATCCATGGCTTGGCTTCCGCCGACCCGGTTTACAACGATGACTTCAGTGAGATGTCTGTCGAATTGCGCGAAGGCGTGATGTGGAGCGACGGCGAAGAATTTAATGCCGATGACGTCGTCTACACCATCGAAACCATCAAAGCCAACCCGGAATTGGGCCAAGGTGGCTGGCAGCCGCAATTGGTCGAATACGACGTACAAGTTGAAAAGATGGGCGATTACAGCGTCCACTTCACCTTGTCTCGCTCGAATCCGCGTTTCCACACGCTCTTCGAATCGCGCTGGAATGGTGTCTATATGATGCCCTCCCACGTCGTTTCGGCTGTGGAAATGTCGCTGGCTGATGATGAGAACCTCGGTTCCTGGGTCTGGGAAGCGCAAGATGTTGTCGTTTTGGGCAACTACCTGCCGGTTGAAGCTGACCCGAATGGCTACTGGGAATTGTTCAAGCGCCGTGACGACCCGCAAAACTCGCTGGCTGGCATCATCACCGGCGGTTCCGGTCCTCCCTATGCCTTGAGCATCTTCTACGGCAATGAGAACATCAAAAAAGCCATCGCCATGTCCCGTAACGAGCTGGATGTCTACTTCGATGTTGATATCGAATCATTCGAGTTCACGCTGGACAATGCGCCGTCAGCGCGTAGCTGGTATCAGGACTTCCCCTGGGCGTATCCCAATGAAGTTAGCTCGCGTCAGTTGGTCTTCAACTACGAGGGCGATCCGGTGATTGCTGACAAGGATGTCCGCTGGGCGCTGGCATTGGCAATTGATATCGTTGAGCTGCAGACGGAGTACATCGGTGGCGTCGCGAAAGTCACGCCCTTCCCGGTTCCGCCGACTGCCAAGCTCTACGACCTTTATCACGGTCCGATGACCGAATGGCTGAGCAACCTGCAGATCGACCTGGGCGATGGCGAGATGTACAACCCCTACGATCCGACCGTGCCCGATCAGATCGCGGCCTGGGCGGGAGAGCAGGGTTACGCCGTACCTGGCACGCCGCAGGAAGTCTTTGGCACCGGCTGGTGGAAGTATGATACCTATGCTGCTGAAAAACTGCTGATCAAGGCCGGCTTGAGCCGTGGCGGAGATGGCAAATGGATGACGCCGGATGGCGAGCCATGGGTGCTGGATCTGCAATCAGATCCCAGCGAGAATGATGCCTACCGCATGGGGCAAGCTGCCTTTGATATGTGGACGGACTTCGGCGTCGAAGTCAACTTCAGCACGCTCGATCGCAGTACCTGGAGCCAGAACCACCAGGTGGGCAGCTACGAAGTCAGCACGCCCTGGACCAGCTTTGCGCTGGCGTCGGGTGATATGTGGCCCCAGATGCGTGGTCTCCACTCCAAATATTACGCCCCGGCTGGCGAAGATTATCGTCCGCTGGGTGGTAATGCAATGCGCCGCCTGCAGGACGCAACGGTCGATGAACTGATTGACGCGATGGAATCGGTCAACCCGGTTTCGCAAGAAGCGGAAAATGTCGAGCTCGGCACTCAATTCCTGCAGAATTGGGTAGAGAATATGTTCGACATCACCTGCATCGCCTTCAAGAAGTTTGTCACTTGGGACGAACGTTATTGGACGGGCTTCCCGACAGCGGAAAACCCGAACTATCAGCCCTTGTATTGGTTCCAGGGCGGCAAATACGCCATCCAGAACCTGCATCCGTCAAGCTAGTTTGACTTGAAAGTGTGGGAGGAGTTGTCCTCCCACACGCTTTCTCTAGCGTGCTATGGCTGACGCGATCTTTACTGTGGCGCTACCGGTGGTCTAGCTAATGAATCTTTTGCGAACCTACATTCTGCCCCGGATCGTCCAGTGGGCGGTCGTCGTATTCGTCGGCGTGACGATTACATTCTTGATTCCGCGCTTTTCGCCGGCCAACCCGATCGACGACATGATCGCGCGCATGGCTTCCTTCCAGACTATTGATCCGGCAGCGGTCGTCTCCATGCGAGCCACAATGGAAGATCTCTACGGACTGGGCGGCAGCCTGCCCGAACAATATTTGGCATTTTGGCAGCGCTTGTTAAGGGGGGATCTGGGTCCTTCATTTCAAAACTTTCCGGCCCCGGTCAGCCAAATCATCGCCGCCGGCATTCCCTGGACGATCGGTCTACTGACCACCGCCACGCTTATCTCCTGGCTTTCTGGTATTTTTGTCGGCTCCCTGGTGGGTTACTTTTATCACAAGCGCTGGGCGCAAGTCCTCGAAAGATTTGTAATCGTTATCTATCCCACGCCTTATCTTATTGTCGCGCTGATTCTACTGGTTGTATTCGCCTTTTACTTTCCGGTCTTTCCCATGGTAGGTGGCGCACAGGGATCGCCGGCGCTGACCTGGAAATACGTCAGCAGCATCTTGCGTTTCGGTTTTCTGCCGGCACTATCAATTGTGATCGGCGGCTTTGCTTTCCGCTTCATTATCGCCAAGGCGCTGACTACCAGTGAAGTTGCCAGTGATTATGTGCAATATGCTGAACTGGCGGCGGTCCCCAAACGCAGAATCGTGACGTCCTACATTATTCGGAATACGATGCTGCCCCATGTCAATGACCTGGCCCTGTCGCTCGGCGCCATGTTTGAAGGCGCGTTGATCACCGAGGTGATGTTCGGCTATCCGGGCTTAGGCTCGAAGCTTTTTACCGCGATCAGCACGGCCGATTACAACATCATCATGGGTATTACCTTGTTATCAATCGTCGGCATCGCTACCGGCTCACTCATTGTCGATCTGCTTTACCCCGTCTTTGATCCGCGCGTCCGGCTGAGATAAGGGTGCTATCGTGCTAACCACTGTTCGTGATTTATTTCGATTCAGCCTGTCGTTTCGCTTTGGTTCAATCATTCTGCTCTTTGTGGCTATGCTGGTTGTACTGTCATTCTTTGCGCCCTATCCGCCGGAGAAGCGCCGTGTAGTGCCGCGTAAGATGCGTGGCACACCGCCCTCGGCTGAGTACGTGTTGGGCACAACGACGCTGGGGCAAGATGTCTTCTGGATGCTGACCAAAGGTATCCGCAACACCCTGATCATTTCTGCCATCGCGGTGTTAATCGGGCGTGGCATTGGCGTCATGCTGGGAATGATATCCGGTTATCTCGGCGGTATTGCCGATCGGTTGATTCAATCCATTGTCGAGAGCGTGATTGTAATTCCACGATTACCCTTGCTCATATTGATTGCAGTGATTATGAAGGGGCAAATGACCTTCATATCGCTCGGCGTACTTATCGGTATCCTGGATTGGGCCTATCCCTCAAAGCGTTATCGCGCCCAGGTCCTGAGTTTGCGCGAACGTGAATTCACGCATACGGCTGTTTTCAGCGGCATGAATACGGTCAAAATTGTCGTGCAGGAGCACCTTCCTTTTATCATTCCCTTCATGCTGGCGGATATCGTCAGCGGCTTTCTCTTTTCCATTGGCATCGAAGTCACCCTGTCGTATCTCGGCTTGAGCGATCTCAATAACTTGAGCGTCGGCACGATGATTTATTGGGCGAACGAATGGAATTCGATATTCGCGGGTAAACCCTGGGTGATGATCGTACCGGTCGTCGCATCCATCGTCATGGTGGTCGGCTTTTACCTCGTTTCGATCGGCATCAGTGAATACCTCGACCCGCGCAAGCGTCTGGTACGTTTGCAAACGCATGTCGATGAGGACGCGCCGGACGACGACCCCCGGAAAGAGAAGGAAATTTAATGGGCGCCATCATCGAGACCAATAACCTGCGTGCCTATTACGTTACCAATGCCTATGGCGTGGAACGTACAGTCAAAGCGGTTGATGATATTTCGATCCGCATTCAGGAAGGCGAGGTCTATGGCATCGCCGGCGAATCCGGCTGCGGCAAATCGACGTTGCTGCGGATTTTGCTGGGCGCTTATCAGCCGCCTCTCACCGTTGTGGGTGGAGAAGTCGTTTATCACCTTGACGGCGAAACGATCAATGCCGCGGATATGACCGAAGAGCAGCAGCACGACTTGCGCTGGAACACAATATCATACATCCCCCAGGGATCGATGCACGTGCTGAATCCGGTGCGGCGCATCCGCGACACCTTCCACGATTTCATCAGCGCCCATCGCGATGTGACCAAGCAGGAGTCCTTTCAGCTCACGGCGGATTACCTGCGCGATTTGGGATTGCCGGAAAAGGTCATGTCGTCGTATCCGCATCAGCTTTCCGGCGGAATGCGGCAGCGGGTGACGATTGCGCTGGCGACGATTCTGTGGCCTAAACTCATCTTTGCTGACGAGCCGACGACAGCGCTGGATGTTGTGGTGCAGCGCGGTGTGATTCAGATGCTGAAAGATGTGCAGCAGAAAGAAGGCAGCACGCTGGTCTTGATTACGCATGATGTCGGCGTGCATGCCAATCTGGCGGATCGAATCGGTATTTTGTACGCCGGCAAGTTAGTAGAAGAGGCGGACACCAAGACTATCCTGGAGAGCCCGCGACATCCTTATACGCGCTATTTGATCGAGTCGCTGCCCAACCTGGATTCGCGAGAAGAGTTGATGAGCATTCCCGGCCGGCCGCCCGCGCTGGATCGCCCGCCGAGCGGCTGCCGTTTTCATGAGCGCTGCCCCTTGGCGATGGAGATCTGCAAGACCATCGAACCCGACATGATTCAAGTTGAACCCGGGCACATGACCGCCTGTCATGTGGTGGAAGAGGAATTGAGCCATGCGCCCGCAGTCTGAGCCACTCCTGCAAATCGAGAACTTGAGCAAAATATTCCATATTCGGCAGGGTTTTGCCTCGCAGGAGTTTCATGCGGTGGATAATGCATCCATCGTCATCGACTCCGACAAGCCGGAGATCTTCGCTGTTGTGGGTGAAAGTGGCAGCGGCAAGACGACCTTGGCAAAGATGGTCTTGGGCATGGAGACCTCTTCCGAAGGAATCTTGCGATACAGGAATCGCGTGATCAACGATATCTCCAGGAAGGAAATGAGAAACTGGTTTTACCGCGAAGTACAGCCGGTATTCCAGGATCCCTTCGCCGCTTTCAGTCCATTGAAGCGGATTGACAGTTACCTCTATGAAACGGCGCAGAACTACAAAATGGTGGGGGACAAGAAGGAGACGCCGCGATACGTCAATGAAGTCTTGAGCGCGGTGGGTTTGACGCTGGCGGAAATCGCCGGTCGCTACCCCAACGAACTGTCGGGCGGGCAAGCGCAGCGCGTGGCGATCGCGCGAGCGCTGATCACGAAGCCATCGCTGATCGTCGCCGATGAGCCGGTCTCGATGCTGGATGCCTCGCTGCGGATGTCGATTGTGAACATGTTCCGCAGGCTCAAGGAAGAGAACGAAGTCAGCGTCATTTACATCACTCATGACCTGGCAACCGCCTTTTATGCCGGCGACCGCATCGCCGTCATGCTGCGTGGCTGGATTGTCGAAATGGGCACGACCGAGCAAGTCTTGGGCAACCCGCTGCATCCCTACACGCAGAATCTCAAAACATCGATTCCGAGCATCAGGTCGGACGAAGCCTGGGACGAAAAGATCGACCTGGCTGTCATAGAGACTGATGAATATACGCGCACCGGCTGCAAGTTCGCCGGACGCTGCCCGGCGGTGATGGATATCTGCCACGACAATATCCCGCCGAGCGTAATGCACGAAGGGCGCAGCGTAAAATGCTTCCTTTATGATGAATCGGTGGATGCTGCAAAGAAGCCGATGATGACGCCGGCCGTAGGCTGAAGTCCGCAACTCTCGTCACTCGACTCTTCACAAAGCGGCTAAATCGCAGCACAAGCCTGCGACACGCCCCTACAGACAAGCGCTCATGAACATCGTGAAACTTTTGCGTGACCTGATCGAGGCGGTTTTTGTTCGTGCTTCGCTTTGGTCGACTCTGCGCCGTGACGCGCGGCACCCGGTCGCCAAGCATCTGGCAAGGCATTTGAATCGCGATCGCCGCCTGTCGTTGCTCCCGCTTAGCCTAATTTTCGCGCTTGCGCTTATGCTTGCCTTTGCCTATACCTACACCGTCATTGCCGATGCCGTTGTCTGGACGCTACCACTTTGGTTGATGCTTTTCAGCACATTCTACTGCGCAATCTGGATTGCCCGTATCGTCGCGCTGTTGATGCGCCAGGCGCGTGACGGTGTGCTGGAAGAGGTCAGTGTCATTCCGCCGGGGCGTGTTTTCGTCTATGTCACCGTATGCAAAGTGGTGTTGAATAACGACGATGCTGTCGTCTGGCTGGGCCTGCTAAGGTTAGTATTGGCGGGTGTCTTCTCATTTGTCTTGGCAGCGTCGCTTTGCATTGCGTTGACGCAACTGTCCGATGTCGCTCCCATCGAGCTGGTTTCGCTCCTGCTTGAACTGACACTCCTAATCGTTATCATCCCGCTTGAACACTCACAGTCTGCCGTAATCGCCTGCCTTGTCTCCATAGAAGTCTCCAATCAGTTACGCTGGTCGATTGACAGAACAAGCGCAGCTATCATTGGATTCGTTTTGCTGCAGATCATGAGCTACGCGGTGGCAGTTGCGATCGCGCTCGTTCTCAACGCGCCGAATCTTGGTTTTGTGCTGATTCTTTTCGCCTTGATTCGTGAAGTGGTGATCTCGGCAATGTGGCGATTGATTCTGCTCCGGGCAAACGCGGACGGGGCAAGCCGGAGATCAGACAACTGGCGTGAGGTCCTGGAGATTGGTATTCAGTAAAGTAGTCGACGGCGTATCCATTCGCACGCCGACAGATTTGTGAAATTCATTCCAAAGCGAGTTATACTTTTGCCCGACCAAGTTGAACCAATGGGATTCAGGATTTAGAACGATGATAGATGAAAAACAGGCGCGCTGTTTGCGTGCGCTTCTTGACTCCGTCATACCGGCGGATGATTATCCGAGTGCCTGGGAAGCCGGTGTCGGCGATTATCTCATGGGGCAGTTGAACGGCGATCTTGCCGCTATGCTACCGTCGTATCAGCTGTGGCTGCACGCGCTTGATACGGAAGCAGAGGCGGTCACGGGAAAGCCCTTCGCTGACCTGAATCTCGCGGAACGCACCGAACTCTTAAATGCAATAGAAAGCGACAGGGTGGAAACGGTCTGGTCAATTGAACCTGCCGGCTTTTTCCGCGAGATCGTCGAACATTGTGGCGAAGGCTATTACAGCGATCCGGGCAATGGCGGCAACCGCGATGGCGTCGCCTGGCGGATGATCGGATTCGAGGTGAGCGGATGAGCGACTACGAAGCAATCGTGGTTGGATCCGGCGCCGGCGGTGGCGTGGCGGCTGCTGTGCTGGCGGAGGCGGGGAAGTCGGTCTTGCTGCTGGAACGCGGACGGGATCTATCGTTCAAAGATGTCGGGCGAGATCACCTGCGCAACCAGCGGCTCGCTATTTATGGTCACAATGCCGGTCCTGATCTGGAAGGCAATCCAAGAACGAACGAAGACGGCCAGGTCCTCCGCCCACATGAGCTTGGCTACTCAAATAACGCCGCCTGTATCGGCAGCGGCACGCGCGTTTATGCCGGTCAAGCCTGGCGTTTCATGCCGCAGGACTTTCGTATGGCGAGCGAATATGGTGTGCCGGAAGGCAGTTCGCTGGCGGATTGGCCGATCAGTTACGAAGAGATGGTACCGTATTACGAAAAAGTGGAGTGGGAGATCGGCATTTGCGGCGATCATCGCGTGATGACGCATCTGCCGGCGTATGACAAGCCCTATCCGATGCCGGCTTTACCGCTGCCGCACAAGTCGAGCGTGTACAAAGGCGGGCTGGATGCGCTCGGCTGGCAGTCGCTGCGCGTGCCGCGTTTGATTAATTCCGTGCCCTACAACGGACGTCCCGGGTGCATCAACTGTCAGCAATGCGTTGGCTTTGCCTGTCCGGTGGACGCCAAGAACGGCAGCCACAACACAACGATCCCGCGCGCCTTGCGTTCCGGCAACTGTACCGTGCGAACTGAGGTCATGGCGGAGAAGTTGGCTGTCTCGGATGGCGGCCGCATCATCGGTGTTTGTCTGGTCGATCAGGCCGGCCAGAGGTCGATGGTTAGCGCGGATGTCGTTGTACTCAGTTGTGGGGCGGTGGAATCGGCGCGGCTGCTGCTTAACTCGGCCACAGATCAGGAGCCGACCGGCATCGGCAACGGCGGCGATCAGGTCGGGCGCCATTTGCAGGGCCACTTCTATCCCGGCGCTGTTGGGTTGTTTCCGGAGGCGATGTTTGATGGGCTCGGTCCCGGCTGCTCAATCGCGACCTGCGAGTTCAACCACGGCAACGATGGCATCATCGGTGGCGGCTTCCTGGGTGATGAAGATATTGTCACGCCAATTACTTTGTGGAAGCGATTCTACCCGCCTGATGCGCCGCGCTGGGGCATTGAAGGCAAGCGATACATGCGCGACAACTTTCGCCGCATCAACGATGTTACAGGTCCAACGCAGGAGATTCCCAGTCCCGACGCGCGCGTGTCGATCAATCCTGGCTTGAAAGATCGCCACGGCATACCGGTCGTACACCTCTCCGGTACGACCCATCCCGAGACGGTAAGGACGGCGAGATTCATGCACGAGCGCGCCAAAGAGTGGCTGTTGGCGTCGGGCGCGATCAAAGTTTGGGGCCGAACGCCCGAATTGCGACTTGGCGGCGGCCAGCATCAGGCGGGCACCTGCCGCATGGGTGATGATCCGGCGACATCGGTGGTGGATGCACGCTGTCGCGTGCATAGCCACGAGAATCTCTTTGTGGCTGATGGATCGCCTCATGTGACCAATGCCGGTTTCAATCCGGTGGAGACGATCATGGCGCTCGCTTGGCGCACGGCTCAGAATATCGCGAATACTTGGTAAGTGAAAATAGTCTGCCGGAGGTGAGCGGTGAATCATACGGTGACAGAAGAACAAATTCAGTTTTATCAGGATAACGGATTTGTAGTCATTGACGACTTCCTAAACGAGGAAGAGCTCGAGACCTGGCGCCAGAATGTCGGCGAGGCGGTCGCCAATCGCGGCCAGCGAAAATTGGCCGATGGCCGCATGATGGAAGAGGACAATTACTACGCGCGGGTATTCGCGCAGCGGATCAACCTTTGGAATGATCACGACGGCATGCGCCAATTGATGATCGATGACCGCTTGGGCAAGATGGCGGCGGATCTGGCCGGCGTCGAGGGCATCCGAATTTGGCACGATCAAGCGCTGATCAAGCCGCCTTGGGGCAACCCGACCGGCTGGCACCTGGACAATCCCTACTGGTCGTTTTACTCGCGGGATGCCATCAGCCTGTGGGTGGCGCTGGACGATGTCACGCGCGACAACGGCTGTCTCTACTTTTTGCCGGGCGCGCACCAGACCGCCACCTATGACAATGTGGACATCGGAACCAATATCGGCGACTTATTCACAGCATATCCCGCTTGGGACAAGATTGAAGCAGTCGCTGCTGAGATAAAGGCGGGCTCCTGCTCTTTTCACAACGGGCTCTGCGGTCATGGCGCCGGCGCCAATATGACGCCTTATCATCGGCGCGCGATGACCTGCGCCTACATGCCTGACGGCAGCACCTTCAATGGGCAACAGAACATCCTCTCAGCAGAGCAGGTGGAAAGTTATCAGGTTGGCGACGTGCTGGATGACGATGCGCAGTCGCCGCTTATCTATCACCGCAGCAAGTCTTACGTGCGGCTAGAGGACTGAAACGCTTTAAGCCGACGGATGCGGCGCCAGGCGTCACCTTCGGAAAGGCACCGTACCGGTATTGTCGAGCGGATAGTCCCATCGGTTGATGTAGGACATACCAGCCAGAAACTCGTCGCCGATCGCGTCAAGTTCGCGCTGCAAAATCGTCTCTAGTTCTTGCTGTAGTTCAGCATGCTCGGGGCGATTGATTAGGTTCTCCAGCTGGAAGGGATCGGCCTCGTTGTCGTAAAGCAGCCAGGGACCATCGAGGGTGCGACAGTAGGTGTAGCGCGCGCTGCGGATTCCGCGGTATTCGCGGCCGCCAACGTCGCGTGACCACTCGCCAAAGGGATGGAAACAGGCGAGCAGCGCGCCCTCGCTCTGTACTCTGTCTCCTTGCAGGGCAGGCGAAAAGTCTCTTCCCTCAACGGATTCAGGAATCGGCAAGCCGCAGAGGCCCAGCAGCGTCGGCATGATGTCGTGGGCATTGAGGAATGGCTCAACGTCCCGCGCGTGGCTTCCCAACTCTTTCGGATAACTCAAGAGGAACGGTACGCGAATCGACTCGTCCCAAGGCTTTTGCTTGCGAACGGTGCCTTGCGACCCCAGCATATCGCCATGATCTGAGGCGAAGACCAGCACGGTATTCTCCGCCAGATTGCATTCTCCCAGCGTACCCATGATATCGCCGACTGACTGGTCGATGGCAGTGCAATGGGCGTAATATCCCGCCAGCCATTTGCGCGCCTCTTCTGCCATTAGAGCCGGCACATTGGGACGCAATTGAATATCGTTCGGGTCATACATATCCCGGTATTCTTGCGGCGCAGTTTCGTAGGGATTGTGCGGTGGACCCCAGGACAAGACGAGCAGGAAGGGCTGATCGGCGGACTGTGATTCAATATAGCGCTGCGCATCCGCAGTCTGGGCAAAGCCATCATATCCGTCCCAGATTCGCATCGTCGGATCGTCATTGTCAAAATAGGCCGATTGATTGTAATCGTGGCTGCATTCCAGCGCCTTGAAGTAATCAAAGCCCAGACGGCGTTCCGGCGGGATGTAGTTGCTGCGTCCATGGCCATCGATGTGCCACTTGCCGATGAAGGCCGTGTCGTAACCTGCTGATTTGAAGGCAGCGCCGAGCCCGACCGGCTCGCTGCTGATCGGCACGTCATTGACAATCACGCCGTGCGTCAGCGGGTATTGGCCGGTGAGGAAGCTGGCGCGCCAGGGACAGCAGACCGAATAACCGGAGGTGGCGTGTTTGAAGTTGACGCTTTCGCCGGCCAGCCGATCAATATTCGGAGTTTGCACCTGAGTGTTGCCGGCGTAACCCAGCGCTTGCAGACGCCATTGGTCGGTCAGCAGGAAGACGACATTGGGTTTTGACATAATGGCTCCATGTCCGTTTCACATCGGGATCTGCAATCTAAGCCCGGAATTCGTCCCATTCTTGACGAAAGGCAGCTAGTCCTTCTGCCACGTTGAAGGCTCGGCGTCCCAACGCGGCTGCCGTGCGCTCGGTGCTCGCTCGTGTTCGGTAAGGAATGCCGATATGGCGCAATTCGTCCAGCACCGCCTGATCGGTGCGCGCCGGTGAAATCAAGGCCGGGTCGGCGTCAAAGGCGGCGGCGATTTCGTGCGCCAGGTCGATGCGGCTGATCCACTCGCTGCCAAAGCAATGAAAGATGCCGTTGCCATCGTGCTGCGCCAAGCGCAGCAGCATATCGGCGCTATCAGAGGCCAGCGTCGGATGCGCCTCATCGTTGACCTTGGGTCCGGTCCAGACGACCGCCGGCAGACCCGCCGTCAATCGATGGATGGCGTACACCGAGAAATCGAAGCCGATGCCATTCTCTTTGCGCAGCAACGAAGGCGCTGCGTAGTTCAAGCCGTAAATGCCGGCCAGCCGGCCAACGCCGGAGTTCAAGCCGTCCATAACGCTCAATTCGCGCTCGGACGCCACTTTCATCAAGCCGTAGAAATTGACCGGATTGGGTGGCGAATACTCGTGCACCAACTCGGCGCGACCGTCGAAAACCCAGTCGGACGAGACGAAGACCAGCCGCGCATTCACTTCGCGGCAAGCTTCGGCCAGCGCGCGCGTGCCTTCGACCATAAGCGACCAGCATCGCTCTCGCTGCGTATCCATGAAAATCTGATCGAGGATGGCAGCGCAATGGATAACAGCATCCGGCTTGTACTCGCGGATTGAAGCGCGGATGGCGTCGTGGTCGGACAGGTTCAGCGGATCGAGTTGGTAGTCGACATCCCACTCGGGATCAGGTCCGTACTGTGAGGCGATGATCTCAATGCCCCGCTGCCGCGCCAGCCTGATTACATTGCTGCCGACCAGACCGGTGCCACCGGTGACGTATAGGCGCATAATTTCCTCTTTTGGACGCTATTGCTTAATCACGATTTGCGCAGGCGCTGGCCCAAGACTGCCTGCTGTTGCGCCATTTCCGCGTAAGCTTCGTGCAGCTTTGCCAAGCTCGCTGTTCCAGTTTTCGCCAGATCAATGACGATGGATTCCGTCGCAGCGAATTCGACGCTAGCGTCCGCGACGTCCGCCGCGATTTCCAGCGGAATGGTGGTAACGCCGTTGGCATCGCCATGCAGCAGGTCATTCGGGTAGACATCAGTGCCGCCCACTTGCACCGGTTCGTGCAAGTCCAGCAGGTGCATATATCCGTGCGCGCACACGACGCCATCATAAAACACGGGGAAGTCGAGGGGCTCGATCTGCTCGAAATCTCTGCCCGCTCCGTCGGTGACCAGGCCAACCGCGGCGAACGCTTTGTACGAGTTGCAAAGCACATCGCCGAATATCGCTGCCTCGCCAGTCGTATCGAGATTCTGCATGACGATGACTGCCGGACCGGACAACTCGCCGAAGCGGCCGATGAGATCGGGCACCTTGGGCACTGCGCGCCCCGGCAATTCGGCAAAGGTGCGGCAGGTCGCGGTCGCGGCGAAACCGACCATCGGCGGCAGATTGGGAAAGGCTGCTTTGACGCGGCGATTCATAAAGCCGCGGTTGCGCGGTCGGACCTCGAAAAGCTCAATCACGTTACAGACGGTGGCGGTATCACATTCTTGTAATTTGGCTAAGACCGACTTTTGCATTTGCGCACCCTCATTAGTTCGATCAACATGCGCGCGATTGTACCACTAGCGGGCAAGGCTCGCAGCCGCTCGCGCCGAAATTCCTGGCAGATAGTCGTTCAGTGCGCCCATCTATTTGACACGTTGTGGCTTGCTGTTATCATGTCAGCCGGAGAAGCAACAAGGACATCGCGATGCGCACAAGCAAAGTGATACATATCGTTGGCTGCCACGCCGAAGGCGAAGTGGGCAATGTGATCGTCGGCGGCGTCCCTCCGCCACCGGGCGATACCATCTGGGAGCAATCTCGCTGGGTCGCGCAAGATCAAGCTTTGCGCCAACTGGTGCTGAATGAACCGCGTGGGGGCATCTTCAAGCATATCAACCTGCTCGTCCCGCCGAAACACGCCGATGCGGCTTATGGCTTCATCATTATGGAACCGGAGCATACGCCGCCGATGTCCGGCTCGAACTCGATCTGCGTCGCGACAGTGCTGCTGGATACCGGCATGATCGAGATGCAAGAACCGGAAACGACGTTTTTCCTGGAGGCTCCGGCAGGCTTGGTTCGCATCCGCGCACAGTGCGAGGATGGCAAAGCGCGGAGTGTCGAGTTTCAGAATGTGCCCTCGTTTGTGGACCGTCTGGATGCCACGCTGGAGCTTGAGGGTGTCGGGACGCTGAATGTCGACATTGCCTATGGAGGCGACAGCTTTGCCTTGGTCGATGCCCGTTCGCTGGGGTTTGAGATCGTTCCGGACGAAGCACTTGATCTGGCTCGGGTCGGCGCGCGAATCACCGCCGCCGCCAACGAGCAGCTTGGCTTTCAGCATCCGACTCAAGAGGAATGGAACCAGATTTCCTTCTGTCAATTTACCCTGCCGATTGAGCGACAAGCGGGCATTTTGACCGGGCGGAATACCGTGGCGATTGATCCGGGCAAACTGGATCGCTCTCCCTGTGGCACTGGCTGCTCAGCGCGGCTGGCGGTGCTGCATGCGCGAGGTGAGATTGGAATCGGCGATAGATTTGTCGCTCGCTCGATTATCGATTCGCGGTTTGACTGTCACATCAACAAGATAGCCACAGTTGCCGGCCGCAAGGCGGTCGTTCCCAGCATACGCGGGCGGGCATGGATAACGGGTACGCAGCAATTGATGCTGGACCCCGAAGACCCCTGGCCCTTGGGATATCGCCTGACCGATACCTGGCCAAAACCTTAACTCAGTTGTTTCCTACTGTAACAAAGCGTACATTTGGCATCTTTTGCTAATTGCAAAAACGTGAGGTAAATTAACGGTATTGATCGAGATATTGCACTGCTACTAGTCGATCAATTCGTCCACGAATCGAATGGAGCGCCAGTGAAACGATACAGCCAATAAAAGTTCCTCAAATTGTTCAAATATGAATCTTACAAGGAGTGAAACATGAAACGCATAATGAGGCTATCGTCTTTTGCCATTCTAGCGATCGCTATGTTGGCAATCATTGTCGCACCTAGCTTTGCGCAGGACGCAAACGGCGGCACGATTATCTGGGGTGTAAAGACCGAGGCCACGGGCATGGATGTCCAGACCAATGGTCAGTCTCCATCAAGACAGCTTTTTAACTTTGTCTACGAGCAACTGGTCGATTTGGATGATGATCTAAATGTGGTAGCGGGGTTGGCAGAATCCTGGGAACAAATCGACGAAACGAACTATCGCTTCCATCTGCGGCAAGGGGTGCGCTTTTCCAATGGGCGCGAGATGACAGCCGATGATGTGGTCATCTCGTTTGAGCGCATCATCGATCCGGAGCTTGGTTCCTACATTCTAAACACCGTTCCACTGCAGAGCGTGACCAAGGTGGACGACTATACGGTCGATATCGGAATCGCGTCTCCATTTGGCGCCTTTTTGAGTGCCATAACAACAGAAGCCGCCTCGATTATCGCCGGACAGGAATTTCTGGAGGGTACGTTCGACCCGACCGTCAGTATGCTCGGCACGGGGCCGTTCATGCTGGAAGAGCACCTGCAGGACGAGTCATGGACCTTTGTGCGCAACCCTCATCACTGGCGCGAGGGTCTGCCGAATGCGGATCGCGTCGTCGTCCTGATCATTCCTGAGGATGCCACCATGTTGGCTGCCCTGCGCGATGGGCGCATTAATATCGCGCGGATCGAGAGCTATGATGCGCTGCAAGTGCTGGCGGACATTGCGAATGCCCAAGCCGATGTTCAAGCGATCACCCACTATTGGACTCTGCACTTGAATTCAGTTCATCCGGACTCACCCTTTATGGATCAACGGGTTCGGCAGGCGATCAGCCTCGCCGTCAACAGACAACAGATCTCAGACCTTGTCTTTAATGGGCACGAGGGTGTAGCGATGCCGGCGGTTAGCACTGCCGAGCCCTGCGATACCTCGCAGGTCCCGTTGGCTCAATACGACCCCGATCGGGCGCGTGAGTTGATCCAGGAGGCGGGCGCTGAGGGGCTTACGTTTACCTTGGTTGCTCGCGGTCCGAGTACCCCAATTGCAGAGGTTGTTCAGGCGCAACTGGCGGCGGTCGGGCTGAATCCACAGATTGAAGTTTGGGATTTCGCTGAAGCGATTCAACGAATCTACGGCGGTTTTTCGGCGGATAATCCGGGCGAACCAGTGGCTAGCTTCGGCTTTAACTCAAGCAAGTCTGCACCGATCTTTGGCTACCAGAACTGGGCTGCCAACTGGATGACCGGCGTATCAACTTTGGCGGCGGACCAGGATTATCGCGACTTGGTTGCACAAGCCAACACCATGAATTCGGGTGCCGAGCGCTCGGCAATTTTCCAGCGCATGTGCGAGATGGTTTACGGGAATGCGAGCCATTTGCCCATCGTCACGAAAGGACATATCCTCGCCCATCTTACCGACCAGGTCAGCGTCAGAATCCAACCGGTGGAGGCTGCCGGGGGAGATTTCCTCCGCTATGCGAGCGAGTTTACCGTACTCAATTCGGAGTAATCACGGCGTAGACTTTGTGTCAACTGGAATTGGCGGAGTTAATGACGAAGGCAGGGACGGTTTTCACTCGAAGGTCGTCCCTGACTTGACAATGCTCCATTCAATACCTAAAGAGAGATAGTTTTTGTGGCTTATTTGGGAATTCTACGTTTTGCCACGGCGCGTTTCGCCAGCGCGATAGTGACGCTCCTCGGCGTATCCATCCTGGTCTTTTCCGCGATCCATCTGATTCCCGGTAGTTACGAAGGGGTAATGCTCGGACCACAAGCGCCGGAAGCAGCTCGTGAAAGGCTACGAGAGAAATACGGGCTAGATGATCCACTACCGCAGCAGTATGTGCGCTGGCTGCTGGCCTTGCTTGGCGGCGATATGGGCATCGCTCTCTGTCGCAGTCAGCAAAGCATTGGGCAGCAGGCCTGTGAGAATGCGGATCAATCGACAATCATCGCCGAGTTTGCCCGCCGTGCGCCAGCGACGATTCAGTTGGCGTTAATGGCGGCAGGAATCGCAAACCTGGTTGGCATTCCCTTGGGCATCCTCGCCGCGCTCAGCGCCAGTTCTCGCTTTGTGCGCGCTTTGAGCCGGGCAATCAGCGCGTTCGGGATGGGTATTCCCAGCTTCGTGCTGGGGACCTTGTTCGTCTACTTGTTCTCGGTTTATGACCTGGGGCTTGCGGTGGGCGGCTACGTGCCACTATCAGAAGATCCAGCGACGAATTTGCGGGCGATGGTTCTGCCGGCAATTACCTTAAGCGTTTTCGGCACGGCCTTGTTCGCCCGCACAACGCGTGATGCAGTGCTGACTGTGCTGGCAGAGCCCTACATTACTGCCGCCGTCGCCCGCGGCGAATCGTCAGGACAGATCGTGCGGCGTCACGTTTTGCGCAACGCCGCTATTCCAGTTGTCACCGTCAGCGCCGTGAATATGGGCTATCTGCTCGGCGGGTCAGTGATTGTAGAGCTGCTATTCTCAATACCGGGATTCGGCTGGTATGTTCTATCGGCGATCCAGAAACGCGATTACGCGGTGGTCCAGGCCGGCGTACTGGTGGCAGCGGTAGCCTTCGTCGGGGTCAACCTGCTGGCCGACTTGGCCTACGCTATCATTGACCCGCGCACCATCCGTCGTGGGCGAGGGTAAGCAGGTGATGAGAATCCCTTTCCGTGGTGATTCCCTTTCACGGCTGGCGGTTGTCCTGCTGCTGGCCTTGCTGCTGCTGGGCTTCGTCGGGCAGTGGCTTCCCGTCGGCGACCCGGCTGCTATCGCTTTTGGTCCCCGGCTATCGCCACCTGGGCCAGGTTGGCCGATGGGCACCGACAACCTTGGTCGTACGCTGCTCCCGCGTTTACTGCAGGGTATCCGCATTACCTTCGTATTGGCCACAACGCCGGTGCTCTTCACGTCCCTCCTCGCCATAGTGATCGGGATGCTGGCCGGGTATCTAGGCGGCTGGTTCGATGAGCTTGTTGCCCGCTTGGCCGATGTGTTGTTCGCCTTCCCTTCGCTACTGCTGGGGCTGATATTGGTCGCTATTTTAGGCCCGGGAGTCTGGGGCGTAACGGCTGCCATCATCTTGATCACGCTGCCGCTCATGGTACGTGTCGTGCGGGCGACGACGCTGGCGCTTGCCACTCGCGACTATGTCGCTGCCTCCCGGGTAAGCGGCGCATCGCTTGCTCGATTGCTGTTGGTGCATTTGTTGCCCAACATCGCTGGTGCTGTGGTCGTCCAGGCGACGTTTACCATCTCGGTATCAATGCTGATCGAGAGCGGACTCAGTTTTCTTGGAATCGGCGTGCAGCCCCCGGATGCTTCTCTGGGATCACTGGTGCGCAATGGCAGCACATATCTGGTACAAGCGCCCTGGTTGGCGCTAGCACCGGGTTTCTTCTTGGCTATCGCCATCTTCTCCGTCAACTTGCTTGGTGACGGCCTACGGGATCGGCTGGATCCGTTGGAGGCGCGTCTACTAAAATGACATCCCTATTAGAAGTTGATCAATTAGCCGTCGAATATGCCACCGAGCAAGGACCACTACGGGCGCTGGATGGCGCTGGGTTGGCGATCGCGGCTGGCGAAACCGTCGGCATTGTCGGCGAGAGTGGATCTGGCAAGAGCACGCTGGCACTGGCCATCGGTCGCATCCTGCCGTCATACGCCAAACGCGTCGCAGGCGACATCGTATTTGAGGGACAGTCTGTATTTGCCTATAGTGACAGCGAACTGCGATCATTTCGCCGCGACGAACTGGGATTTATTTTCCAAAATCCCGTGACCGCTCTTGATCCAACAATGCGCGTAAGAAATCAGTTAGCCCATGTCATCGACAAAAGAGCCACCGATCTGGCGATCGGTTTGCACCTTGAGCAGGTAGGTCTCAAAGATGTGGACCGCGTCGCCAAACGATATCCGCATGAATTATCGGGCGGGATGGCTCAACGAGTCGTCATTGCGATGGCTATCGCTCGCGGACCGCGACTGTTAATTGCTGACGAGCCGACATCGTCGCTCGATAGCACGATTCGAGACCAGATTCTCGAACTGCTTTTTTCTTTGCCGGCGCATACCGGAGCCTCTCTGTTGCTGTTCACGCATGACCTGCGCTCCGTAGCCAAATACTGTGATCGAGTGGCAGTGATGTATGGTGGCGCCGTAATTGAAAATGGGCTGGGTAATAGGATCTTTTCCAAACCGGTTCATCCCTACACAGAAGCACTAATCAAAGCTGCACCCGGAACAGAAGAAATTGGTGGGCAAATTGAAGCCATTCCGGGTCGGCCACCCATTCTGCGAGAACGCAGCGAGCACTGCCAATTTGCCCCGCGCTGTCGCTGGGTCATTGATGTCTGCTGGACCGAGCGGCCCGAGACACAAACTCTTGATGGACGTCAAGTGTCTTGTCACCGCGCTCCGGAAATAGTCAAAGTAACCGCTACCAAGCCCACCAACGGAGATAACCATGCTGCCTGACGCCGTTATCAGCTTGCGGTCGATTGGTATCACTTTCACCTCCGGACCGCCCTGGGCTCGTGAACATCTGGACGCGGTGCGCGCAGTTGATCTGGACATCCATAGGGGTGAGACCGTCGGACTAGTCGGGGAGTCAGGTTCTGGCAAGACGACCTTGGGACGATTGTGTCTGGGCATGCAAAAGCCCTCTCGCGGCACGGTGCTTATTGATGGATCCCCATTTGATGGGCACCGGGGACGACTGCGCGGCCGTCTGCAAATCGTTGGACAGCACCCGGAATGGACTCTTAATCCTCGTCTGCGCGCTGGCACATCCGTGGCTGAGCCAATGGCAATCATGGGTATCGGGACGGGCGCCGAGCGTCAGACTCGGGTTGGAGAGATGCTGGAATTAGTGGGCTTGGAATCGTCTTTTGCCCGCCGCTTTCCGCACCAACTCTCCGGGGGCCAGCGTCAGCGGGTGGCTATCGCCCGTTCGCTCATCACCAATCCGAGCTTCATCGTCTTTGATGAAGTCGTGAGCGCGCTTGATGTTTCTGTGCAGGCGCAGATTCTCAACCTGATAAAGGATATCCAGGGCGCTCAGGGTTTTGCAGCCTTATTCATTTCCCACGATTTGGCGGCGGTACGGTATGTTTCTCACCGGGTTGCTGTGATGTTAGACGGCGATGTCCTCGAAATCGCCCCGTCTGAACGTTTCTACGGTAGTCCTGATCATCCATATTCACGCGAGCTGCAAGCGGCGATTACCTGAGCCTTATACAAACAAGCTAAATTTTGGAGGGTAACCTTGAGAGCTAAAGTAAACGGAACTGAACTCTTTTTTGACACGGTGGGATCTTGTCTGACCCCGGTTGGGGGAAAAATGGTCGAGATGCCAGTCTGTTTCGTGTTGCATGGCGGTCCCTTGATAGACATGGGCTATCTTAGACCGTGGATGGACGCCCTCTCCGATGTGATGCAACTTGTGTACATAGATTATCGAGGCACCGGTCGCTCAGAACGTATGCCAGTGGAGACCTATACCCTCGAAAACACAATTGATGATCTTGAGGCGCTGAGGCTGCACCTTGGTCTTGATCGTATTGCTGTTTTGGGACACTCGCATGGTGGTATCTTGGCAATGCCCTACGCCCTGAAATATCCTGATAGCGTCTCTCACTTGGTGTTGGTGGCTACCACACCATACACCGGACCAGAACTTGAGGCTGAAAGTGAGGCAAACCAAAAGGCGTTGGCTTCCGAAAGACCTGAACTTGCCTCCCTTCTCGATGAACTAACCCAGAAAAAGCTCAACCAACCAAAGACCGAGGAGGAACATAGAGCACGCTTCCATCAGACCTTTCGCCTGTATTTCCACCGCTTCGATCCGCAGATAATCCATGATGTAGCTGAGCGAACTATTTTCTCGACAGAGAAACTGCGGTACTGGATAGAAAACGAGTCTCACAAGTATGACGTGCGTCCCAGGCTGCGCGAAATCGCTGCTCCGACCTTGATCTTGGCGGCGAGATTTGACTGGCGAACAACATTGAAACATGCCGAAATAATGAAACAAGGGATAACCGGAGCGGAACTTGTCGTATTTGAAGAGAGCGGCCACCAGCTCTATATCGAGGAAGAGGATAAATTTCTGGCGACTGTAAGGGACTTCATAAAGCGACACCCTTAAGGGGTTTGTTTCGAATTCTTTCTCATGTTCTGCCAGCTCATCGGCGGAGCAATATTTCGGGACGCAAGAAATCTAATCAGGCTCTGTCATCGGCAGCTTCTTTTGTTGCAGTGGCACATCATGCTATTGTCGCTTAAGCCACACGGTCATTTGCCCATCGCCTCGGTGTCCCCAGGCATAGTACGGGATAGCGGTGAATTCTACTGGATTACCTCGTGCATACAACGCGTTGCCGTGGATTGTCGTAATTCCACCAAGCAGGTCCGGCTGATATTCGGCGTAGCACTGACTATTGTCCTCCAGCGCCAGATCAAGCACGGGCGCGTCATTGTCGGTAGCCTCCAGCGCATAGACGAGGGGACCGCGTTCAAGCGCCACTTTTCCTCTCAACTCAGATACTGCAGCGTTCGCGACAACCCGGCGAATATTCATGGGCAGGCGCAAGCTGATTCGTGACGTACCCTCCCAGTGGCGCGAGATCGTGGCGTAGCCGCCCTGAATCTCTAGCGGAATGTCAACGTCGTCAACGACCAAACTTATCGTCTCTTCCACGCTATCATCGTAGCGATAGAGATCACCTGGTAAAGGCTTACCTTGCGCGAAGGATGGGATGCGGAGCTTGAGGGTGAATGTGGCCGGCAGAGACACGGAGACATCAAGTTCGATCACGCCGTCCCAGGGATAATTGGTTTTCTGTTCCAGCTTGATCTCGCTGCGGTCGAGTTGCACTTGCGCCCGGCCGGCGATGTAAAGATTGACGAACAAGTCACGGTCGCGCAAGGCGTAGATGTATCCGGAGAGCGAGGGCAAGAGTCGCACGACATTCGTCGGGCAGCACGCCGTCTGATACCAGGGCTGCCGCGCCATGGATGTCTCTCGGTTAAACTGAAATTTTCCGTCGCAGGCCAGCGGATTGACGTAGTAGAAGGTCGTGCCATCCATACCGACGCCGGACAAGAATCCGTTGTAAAGCGTTCGTTCAAGGACATCTATATACTTGCTGCTTCCGGTCAGCAAGAACATGCGCTGATTCCAGAATATGCTGGCTTGGGCGGCGCATGTTTCGTTGTACGCGGTCAAGTTGGGCAATTCGTAATCCTCGCCGAATGCCTCGCCCTCATGGCGGGCGCCGATGCCGCCGGTGAGTGACAGCTTCTTGCCGACAACATTTTCCCACAGCGCATGGACCGCCGAGATGTACTCTTGATCACCGGTCAAAGCCGCGATATCGGTCATACCGGCGTACATGTAGGCGGCACGGACGGCGTGGCCGACTGCCTCGCCCTGCTGCGTGACCGGCAGATGATCTTGAACGTAGGGACCGTAAATCTCGCGCCCGTTCGCCCGACCCCGTTCATCAAGGAAGAACTTCGCCAATCTCAGATAGCGCGCATCACCGCTGACGCGGAAAAGGCGGACCAAGCCCATCTCGATTTCCTGATGCCCGGGCACATCGCGCAGCTTGTTCGCCCCGAATACGGAATCGATTAGATTAGCGCTCTTAAGTGCAACATCAAGGAATTTGCGTTTGCCGGTCGCTTGAAAATAGGCGACCGCGGCTTCGTACATGTGGCCCACGTTATACAGCTCGTGGTTGACGGCGAGATTTGACCAGCGTGCCGGGCCGCACGGTTCGGGTGCGTTAGCGGGGTCAATCGTGCGTGCGGTATACAGATAGCCGTCATCTTCCTGCGCGGCCGCGAACTTGTCGATCAGATCGTCCAGGTAGGACTCGAGCGCGGGATTCGGCGCGACTTGCAAGGCGTAGGCGGCGCCTTCCACGACTTTAAAGACATCGGAATCATTGTAGAAGATGCCTTCATGGGAACCTTCCATCAGGCCGCCGGCTTTGGCGAAATTGTCGATGCGGCCGGTCTCTTGGCATTTCTCAAAATCGTAGGGGATCGTCACGTTCACTGCGGTGTCGATGCGTGGTTTCCAAAATCTGTCTTGGATGGATACGTCTACAAAGCTGACAGGTCTAATTGCATAATCGTCGGTGGCGTTGTTCACTGTCTGTTCTCCGCATCTTTGGCGACTGGAAAGGCCGCGATTCGCAACCCGGTAGAACCGAATGGAATCAGCGTGATTTGCTCTGTCGGCGAATCAGTCGGGTGTGGTCCGACATTGATATCTGCTGCCGAGTTGTCGCGCAGGCGCCATTGCGGCAGCTTCCTGGCGGCGACCTTCAGGGTGACAGGTGGTGTGTCTGTCGCGAAGGGTACATTGCTTGGTTCCGCTGCTTCGACAGACAGACCGGCCAGCACAGATTCGTCATCAGGTATCAAGCCGTAGTTCCAGGCCGACCGGGGATAAACCTCCCAGTCGGCATGCGGCAGCTCACCGGCAATCTGCTGCCAGTCTTCATCGATTCTTGCGCCAAATAGCAGCGGACCGCGATTCACCGAGAGCAAGCCCTGGTGCCCTTCGCTCAGGCGCACGTCCATCGGCAACGCAAGAACTACATGGTCGCCTGTGCGCCACCTCCTCCGCACTACGTGGAAACTGCCGGCTGCGCGAATGACGGTCGTTTCGCCACATACTGATAGCGTCGCTTCGTCAGCCCAATCCGGGATTCGCAAGTGAAAGTCAAAATCGCAGGCAGAGTCCAACTCGAAAGCAATCTCTATCTCGCCCTGGAAGGGATAGTCGGTCGTCACGGTCACTTTCACCGGTATGCCGTCGGCAACCGTGGTCGTTACCTGGCAAGGCGCATAGGCGACTGCAGCTAACCCACCGTCGGGCGTCGCCATGAAAAGGCTCTTGGTGAACTTAGGCCAAGCCTGATGCATGTTGGCGGTGCAGCAGCCAAAATGCGGCTCCAGGCCGTAGATATTGGACTCATCGCTGTTGTTGGTCCAATTGCGTTTGGCGACCGTCGCCAGCACTTGATTCACTTGCTGGTCATATTGATGCGCCCACATGTCGGCGGTGAAAGTGGCGGGAAGGGCATTGAAAGTGACACGTTCCAATTGATCGCCGAAGAAGGGATCGCCGTGAATGCGCATTAATTCTTCCAGCGAGAACATGAATTCGGATATGGTGCATAGCTCGGTGCCGCTGACCGGCGAAGTCCCGTTCAGGTGTTCGTCGCCGCTAAAGATTCCATTGGGTTGGCCGTGATGCCGCATCAGGTTTTCAATGCCGAGGCGCGACGCCATGCGATGCCAGGGTTTGCCGGTCTGCACATAAAAGGCGCCGCCGGCTTTGACCCCCATCGCGTGGTTAGGGGCATGGGTCATCATCCCGTTGTCCCATTCCGCCAAGGGCAGAATGTGTCGCAGGCTGTAGTTCGCTTGCAAATCGGGCCAGTCGAGGGTGCTGTCAATCAGGGTTTGAGCCAGTTGGAGCAGGAAGTCGTCGCCGGTGAAGTTGTACAGCCAATGCACCGCCAGCACATTGTCCATCGCGCGCGCCCAGCTCCACATATGCAGCGGACGGACGGGCAATGCTTGCATTTGATAGCGGAAGTAGTTGCGCATCAGTTGGAGGACGCGTTCGTCTTCGCTGACATCGTAGTGCGTCATCAGCACCTTGAGCATGACCATGCGCGGCCACCAGTCAGGATTGCGCGTACCGAAATAGCCGCGTTCGTCGCTGCTCGATAGCGTCCATTCAATCCAGGGTTTGACCTTGTTCAGCAGGCGCTCGTCTTCGAGCAGATGGGCCAGTGGTAGCACGCCGTCGAGATAGTAGGGACCGCGCTCCCAGGATTCACCGTCTCCGCCCAGCCAGGCGCTGTCGGGACCGACATCGGGCCAGAACTCATCGAGATGACCGGAGAGTCCATTCGCTTGGACCTTCAACTGATTGAGCAGCCAGCCGCGCGGTTTGATGGCGCCGAGCGGCAAGGCTTGGAATGCGGCAGGATATAATGGCTCGCGATTCTTGGGCAGTTTATTCATGAGGTACCTTTGTGGTTGGTAGCTGCTAGCTCTTGACCGCGCCGCCCATCAGACCGTCCATGTAGTAACGCTGCAGCGCCAGGAAAATGCCCAGACTGGGAATGATCGATATGATGACGCCAGCTTGCAAGGCGCCCCAATCAATTTCTCCCCAAATGCCACTCCTGATCAGGGTCAGGAAAACCGGCAAGGTGAAATTGTCCTGGTCGGACATAAAGATTAGCGCGGCGAGAAATTCGTTCCAGGAGTTGATGAAGGCATAAATCGCAACGGTGACGATGCCGGGGAGAACGAGACGCAGCATGAGGCGATAGAGAATGCTCAACGAGCTGCAGCCATCCAGCAGGGCTGATTCTTCGATTTCGCGCGGCACGGCGAGGAAACTATTGCGCATTAGGAAAATGCCAAAGGGCAATTGAAAGGTGATGTAGACGAGAGCGAGACCAAACAAAGTATCGTGCAAATCGACCTGCACCAGCATGACAAATAGTGGAATCAAGATTGATTGAAAGGGGATCATCAAGGTCGAGAGCACCATGATGAACAAGACATTTTTTGCCGGAAAATCGAAGCGGGCGAAGCCATAACCGCCCAGTGTGCTTAGTATTACGCTACCTACGACCGTAATCAGTGAGACCAATGTGCTGTTGTAGACATGCTGCGCGACGCCGATTTTGCCGTAGGTCGTTAGCTCGAGATAGTTGTCCAGTACCAGCCGAGAAGGCAGATAAGTCGGCGGCACTGCAAGCGCCTCGGCAGGCGTTTTGAGCGAATTCAGTAAGGACCAGATTATGGGAAAGAGGAAGAGGAAAGCCAGGACGATGAGCGCAAGGTAATGCAAGCGCAAGACATTGCGCTGGCGCGCCCGGCGCCTTTCTTGCTGGGAAAGCTCGTCTCGGTCGATTCGTGCGTCATGCGGCGATATCGCGGTCATTTATTCCTTTTCCCGCAAAACGTAAAACTGAGTGCCCGTCAGCGCGACCAGAATCCCGAGCAGCACAATGGACATGGCAGCGCCGTAACCCATCTTGAAATAGGTGAATGAGTTGTTGAAGATCCAGAAAACAATGGAGATCGTGCTATTTCGCGGACCGCCGCGCGTCATGATATAGAACTGGTCAAATGCCAGGACGGACCCGATCACCGAAAGGATCAACGCCAGGGCAATCGTACGGCGCATCAGAGGCAGGGTGATGTAATACAGCTTCCTGAAATAGCCCGCGCCATCGACCTCGGCTGATTCGTAGAGTTCGTCGGGAATCGCCTGCAAGCCCGCCAATAGCAGGATCATGGTAAAGCCCACCGTCTTCCAGACCACGGAGAGAATGATGACATTCATCGCTGTATTGGGCTTACCGAGGAAGAGCTGCGCCTTAGGCACCAGGTAAAAGTCCAGCAGGAGCTTGTTGAAGATGCCCACCCGATCATCCAGCATCCAGACCCAGAGCAGACTCGATACGCCCAAGCCGATCACGACAGGCAAAAAGAAGATGGTGCGGAAGATACCGATGCCGCGGATACTGTGGCGGACGAGAGACGCAAGGATAAAACCGAGAATGAATATGGGAGGCGTTACGAAAAGCGTATAGCGAAAGGTGAAATTGAGGCTCTTAAGGTACTGCCTGTCGCTACCCAATTCCGTGTAATTATTGAAGCCGATGAATGACCGTTCGCCAAAAAGCGGCCAGTCGTGCAACGACATGAAGAAGGTCATCGCCAGGGGCACGATGAAAAATACAGTCACAAAGGCGACGGTCGGCAAGACGAATAGCATGCCTGTCAATTTTCGGCGCTGAACCCAGCTGAGATTCCAACCTGTGGACTGCCTAATCAAGACGAGATGCTTTCATTTGACCTTGTAGCAGAGTGTAACGTGGAAAGAGTACCTGCCAGACCGAGGCATGACAGGTACCCAAGCGTTGACTAGCTAGCTACCCATGATCTGTGTGAAACGTTCTTGCCCCAGTTCCAGCGCGCCGTCTATGTCGCCGTCAAGGATTGCCACTTGCAGCATCTCCAGCCAGGGACCGTTGGGGTCGTTGAACAGGTCGTTGTAGACAACGGTGTAAGGCGTAAATCCAACTGCCAGGGCGCTGGCGGCTGTGGCTTGGCGCTCGTCGCCTTCAAAGTATTTGTTATCAACCAGCGCGAGGCGGACGGGAATCTGACCATTGGCGGCGTAGATCTCGACCTGCGGTTCCTCGCTCATGGTCCACTCGATAAAGCGCCAGGCTTCCTCGGCGTGTTCGGTGCCGCTGGGAATGGCGATGACATCGCCGCCACCGAAGGAGGCCGCGCCGCCCTCTTTGCCCGGAATATGGAAGATACCGAAGTTCAAGTCGGGATTATTGGACGTGTAATTCGAGATCGCGAAGTTGCCTGTACCGGACATGCCGATATTGCCGGCGGCAAAGGCGCTGACAAAGTTGCTGCCGTTGTCGATGCTGGCGCCCTCGGGGACGAGCCCTTCTTCCCAAATCGTATTGTAAAGCTCAAGCGCTTCGCGGACGATCGGGTCGCTGGTGATGGTCGCTTCCGCGTAGTCGTCGCTGAGCACATCGCCGCCACTGGCCCAGATAAAGGGCAGGAAGGTGAAGGCGTTGCAGCCGGCGCAATTCATCGAGAACCAATAGCCGTAAGTGTCGTCGCCAAGGTCGTTTATGGCGCGCGCCGCCTCCAGCATTTCGTCCCAGGTTGATGGCGGATTGTCCGGGTCCAGACCGGCTTGCTCAAACAAGTCGATGTTGTAGACGATGAAGGAACCATCCACCGCAGTTGGCACGGCATAGTTGCGACCCTCGTACAAGCCCAATGCCATGTGCGCCGGGGTCAGATCGTCGGCGTAGGGCAGTGCGCGGACATAATCCGTTATATCGACCAATTGACCGGCCGAGGCAAATGCCGGTGTATAGATTAAATCAATACTGGCGATATCGGGTGGTTCGCCGGCGGCGATGGCGGCGCCCATCTTGGTGACAAATTCCCCCGACGGGATAACGGTTAATTCGACCTGGCTGTCATTGTTGGCATTCCAGGTATCAACAAGTTCTTGCGTCTGGAAGCTGATGTTGCGCACCCACATTGTCATGTTGATTTGATCGTCCTGCGCCGCGAGTGGCATGCTGCCTAGTATCAGGCAGATTGCAAACACAAGCAGGATTAGTTTGCGAGAATTCATTTTTTCACCCTTTCTGAGAATGGATACGAACGCGAAATGTCAAACTCTACGTCATTGACCTGGCGATATTGCCTCCTCTGCGAGACGGCGCGAATGTTAGAGAAGAACCTAAAAAAATAAGCCAAGGTTTGAACAAGAGCTAATGCGATACTTTATGGCAGATTCGGTGAGATTGCCAGAGTAATTTCATTGGCCATGCAGCGGCGAGCGAGGGGAAAGGAGTACCTGCCGGTCGTAATCGTGTCGTGACATGGCAGGTACTCTAGTGCTAGACGACTAGCCTTCCGCCATGATCTGCGTAAAGCGATCTTGCGCCACCTCCAGCGCGAGGTCGATATCGCCATCCAGGACCGCCACCTGAAACATTTCCAGCCAGGGACCGTTGGGGTCGTTGAAGAGTCTCGGGAAGACCGTGGACCAGGGCGCATGACCTACAGCTAGCGCGCTGGCGGCAGTGTGTTGGCGCGCGTCGCCCTCAAAGTATTCGTTGTCGACCAGCGAGAGACGGACGGGAATCTGACCGTTGGCGGCGTAGATTTCCAACTGCGCCTCTTCACTCAACGTCCATTCGATGAAGCGCCAGGCTTCCTCGACATGCTCCGTGCCGCTGGGAATGGCGATGACGTCGTCGCCGGCGAAAGACGCGCTGCCGCCATCTTTGCCAGGAAAGTGGAAGACGCCGAAGTTCAGGTCGGGATGGTCGTTTACGAAAATGGGGAGGGCGAAATTACCGGTGCCGGCCATACCGATATTGCCGCCGACGAAGGCGTTGACGAAGTTGGCGCCGTTGTCGACAGCCGCGCCCTCAGGAATCAGGCCCTCTTCCCACATGGTGCGAAACAGCTCAAGCATTTCGCGCATAGCTGGTTCATCGCTGATGGTGGCTTCGGAGCTGTCTTCGCTGAAGAAAGAGCCGCCGTTCGCCCATACGAAGGGCATGTGAATGAAGCCGAGGCAGCCGGCGCAGTTTCCGGAGAACCAATAACCGTAGGTGTCGTCACCCAAGGCGGTGATGGCGCGCGCGGCATCCAGGAACTCATCCCAATTCGATGGCGGATTCTCGGGATCCAGCCCGGCTTGCTCAAAGAGGTCGATATTGTAGACCATGAATGAACCATCGACTGCCGTCGGCACGGCATAGTTGCGCCCCTCGTACAAGCCCAGTCCCATGTGCGCCGGTGTCAGATCGTCGACAAAAGGCAGCGCCCGGACATATTCAGTAATGTCAGTCAGTTGACCGGCCGACGAAAATACTGGCGTGAAGATGAGATCAATGCTGGCGATATCCGGCTGCTCGCCGGCGGCAATAGCGGCGCCCATCTTGGTTACGAATTCCGTACCACTGGGCACGACGGTCAATTCAATCTGGCTGTCGTTGTTGGCGTTCCAGGTATCGACCAGTGTTTGCGTCTGGAAGTTGATCGCGCGGACCCACATCGTCATATTAATCTCTTCGTCTTGAGCCGCGAGCGGCAAGCTGCCCACCACCAGAACGATTACGAGTACAAGAAACAACACTTAGCGAATCATGGTTTTCATTCTCCTCTTTACCAAGACATCCTTACAAGAAACTCGGACAAAAAGTGATTTCGGGGTCGCTATAACCTCGTTTGCGATTCGGCGCGCCATCTGCGAACGAATTAGAACGATGAAACGCGATCAAGTAAAATTCTGTCAGGAGTGTTACAACAAATTCGGTGGGACTCCCAACTGCCGGAAAGCCGCGCATGCCGCGTCCAGGTGCGCCTTGCCGCCAGTCAGCGAAATCTGCAAGTGGCCCGGAATCAAGGCATCAAAGTCGTAGGGCTCCATCTTGAACATGCTGTCGGCATAGGCGTCGATGCGGCAGTCATGGATGTTCTGCCAGACGACCTTGCCACCCCAAAAAACCAGATCCGCGCCGAGCAAGTAAACGCGATCGCCACCGCGCATCAGGAAGCTGAGATGACCGTCACAGTGCCCCGGCGTCTCGAATGTCTCCAACTCCAGATTGCCGACCGAGACTACATCGCCTTCCACCAATTCTACGTCGACCGGGCAGGGCGGCAGGAAAAAGTCTGCGGGATAGAAATTCGCCGCTTTGGCGACATCAAGCGCGACCGCTTTCTCGTCGGCAGTGCGGATGACCGGCGCCGCGAAGGCCGACGAATAGACCTCGACATCGAGTCGTTTCTGCGCCTCCGCCGCCGCGCCGATGTGATCGCAGTGATAATGGGTGAGGATCAGCTTGCGGATCTTGCCCGGATCCAACCCATCGTCGCGGATGTTGTCGAGTATCGTGTCAAAGTCTCGATCCATGCCCATGCCGGGGTCAATCAATGCCAACTCGGAACCGCTGTTGAGCACGAATACATGACAGTCGAGATAACCTGACAGGCCGAAGCCGAAGTAGCCGCCGCCAACCACATGCAAGTCGCTCGTCATTTTCATTGGAAGTCTCCTAAGTCAGTAAGTACCTTACAATTAGAACGCTTTCGCCCGGATTCATCAAGCAGGGCGGCAACACGGGCTGAGGGCGCAAATCATTAACGGACGTCCAGCGGCCTGCTATACTCGCGCAGTTATGATGGACGGAAGGGAGAAGAGAATGATTCACGGCATCGACCATATCGTGATTGCTGGTCCCGATCTGGATAATCTGACCGCGACATTTGAGGCGCTGGGTTTCAATGTCGTGGGCGGCGGCATGCATCCGATCGGCTCTTACAATACCTTGATCGGCTTGCAGGACGGCGCCTACATCGAGTTGCTGTCTTTCTACGAACACAGCCCGAAACATTACTGGTGGGAGGCGGTCCACACGCGCGGCGGCGGTTTAATCGACTTCTGTATGCAGACGAACGACATCAGGTCGGACTATGCGGTCTTCAAAGCGCAGGGTGTGGAGATGAGTCCGCTGGTCGGGCTGAGCCGCGTCCGCTTTGATGGCTATCAATTGTCCTGGCTGAACAACGAGATTTACGGAGAATATCAGGGGCTGGTTCCCTTCATCATCGAAGATGAAACGCCACGCGAAGAGCGCGTGCCAAAAGAGATTCGGCACGAGAATCAGGTCACCGGAATCGATACGATAACGTTGGCCGCGCGGGATCTTGACCTGGCTAAGCGCATCATGGGCGCCGCATTGGGCGCTGGTGGCGAGCCGGTTCAAGACGATTCGCTGAACGCGTCGGGCGTCGTATACGAGGTTGGACCTCACCGTCTTGAATACCTGACTCCCAACGACGAATCCAGCCCGATTTCCGGCCATATCGCCGCGAACAAGCCAGTGCCCTGGCGGATTCGATTCAAGACTGAGGGAGCAAAGCATACGGTCGATCCGCGTGATGCCGCCGGTGTGCGTATCGAGTTCGTCTGATCCTGGCCGTCCACTGCATCAATTGTCACCGTCGGGCTTCCTATGGGGAGCTCGATATTTTTGGCACTGGACGTGACTTTGGTTATACTTTGTTTAGTGCTACTGAGCCTTATGCGCCTGAGCCGTGCAGTGGCCGCAAATGCATCTTCATCAATAGAATTAGTTTAGAGATTGAAGAAAGGAATGTTTATGAGCGCAAAAAGAGAATACCCCGAGTGGATGGGCAAGATGCGGTCGTTGAACGCCGAGGAAATACAGGAGTTCCTCGACGGCCCGGTAGTCGCGAGGATCGCCACTGTCGATAGCAAAGGCGATCCTTATATCACGCCCGTCTGGCAAGAATGGGACGGGGAATCAATGTGGGTTATACCGCGCGCGAAAACTGTTTTCGCCCAGCATTTGCTGCGCTTACCACGTTGCTCGGTGTCCTGCGCCAAGGACAGCAGCCCTTACACCCGCGTGCTGTTTCGCGGTCCGGCGGAAGTCGTCGCAGGTCCGGCCCTGATGCATGGCGAATGGCTGGAAATCGGCCGACGGATGTCGGTGCGTTATTTGGGCGAGCGCGGCCCGGAGTATCTGGAGCCTTCTCGAGTGCGTCCGCGTTATCTGGTCAAGATCACGCCGGAGAAGACGATTTCCTGGGAAGGCGTCGAGTGGGCGGCGAAGTATCTCGATGACCAGGATGCGCCGGCAGCCCCGCACTAATGCGCGGCCTAGAGCTGTAAAATGACAGCGCTCGCTGCTCAGCGCGCCGATCAGGAATGCGAATGAGCGTCGCAAAGCCATACGAATCAGCGACAAGTGTCAGCGGCTGGCGGCTGCGTATGTTCATCGCCAATTACGGGGTGTACATAGCGCTGGTGATTCTGCTGCTTGCCGCCACCGTTCTGACGCCAAAGCTGTACGATGTCAACACCATCGCTGTTGTGATGCGACAGGCCTCGCAGTTGGGTATTGTGGCGATCGGGCAGACGATGATTCTGCTGGTCGCCGGGCTTGATCTTTCGATCGGCGGCATCTTCATCATGACTTCGATCGTGGTGGCGGACTTCACAAACGGTCGCGATGAGTTGGTTGTTCCGGCGATCTTGATCGCGCTGGCGCTTGGCGCGCTTGTGGGCATGGGCAATGGTGTACTGGTCACGAAGCGGCGTGTGCCTCCGTTCGTAGCGACCTTGGGAATGCTGGTCTTGGTCAAGGGCGCCACTCATGCATACACAAGGGGCGTGCCGGGCGGCTTCGTCCCGGATGTGCTTGGAATCGTCAATCAGTCCTGGTTTGTGCTTTCGATTCCGCTGCTCCTGTGGTTGGGGTTGAACGCGTTCTTCATTTTCGTTTTGCGGCGCACAGCCTATGGGCGCAAGGTCTATGCGGTGGGCAGCAATAATGAGGCCGCTAGACTGTCGGGGATCTCGGTCGACGCTATCCGCATTTCGGTGTATATCCTGGGCAGCTGCCTGGCGGTGGTTTCCGGCGTGGTGCTGACGGGCTATGTCGGCTATGTGGATCGCTTCATCGGTACCGGGCTCGAGCTGGATTCGATCGCGGCGGCGATCGTCGGCGGGACCGCCTTCGTCGGGGGACGCGGCGGGCTGCCGGGCACGATCGCCGGCGTCTTGCTGATTCAGTTGCTCAGCACGATGGCGATTTTGATGGGATTGGATATCGAGGTGCAATTTATCATTAAAGGTTTGGTGATTCTGGGCGCGGTAACCTTGTATAGCCTCGCCAGTACCGAAGAATAAGGATCGGAGTGAAAAGGGGGAGAATTGGGACAATCAAAGCTTTTGAAAGCAGGTCATGCGCAATTACGCGTTTTGACGTATAGAAAACTTAAGGAGGAAAGCATAATGTTGAGGAAATTGACATACGGGTTGCTCATTTTGTCTCTGTTGCTCGGCACGTCACTCGTGTCGATTGGACAAGAAGAAGGCTTGGTGGACTTCGAAATTACGCAAGAAATGATCGATGCTTCGCCATATTTGCAGAGTGTGATTCCGCGTCTGGATCAAGAGTATGACACTAGCGAGTTTGCAAAGGATCCGCCTTACCGCATCGCTCTGGCGGCGCAAGGAACGAGCAATGCCTGGTCGGCGCTGTTTGACGCGCACGCCTACTGGTACGTAGAAGAATTGGGCGAGGATGTCGTCTCAGAATTGCTCTACGGAGACGGGCAAGCCAGCGCCGATGTTCAGGTGCCGCAGGTGGAAGACCTGCTGGCGCAGGAACCGGACGCGCTTATCCTTGTGCCGATGGGCGCGGCGGCGCTTTCCGCGCCAGTTGAGCGCGCGATGATGCAGGGCGTTCCCGTTGTACTCTGCGCGAGCGCGGTGGAAACCGACAATTTCGTCACCGAGGTCGGCACCAATCTTTACATCGCCGGCGCAAACCTGGCGCAATACTTGATTGACACGGTCGGCGTCGATGGCGATTTCCTGATGATGACCGGCATCCCGGGCACTTCCACCTCCGACATCATGGAAGAAGGCGCCCTGGCCGTCTTTGATTCTTACGGCATTGAGCTGCTCGACAAACAGCCCGGCTGGTGGTCGCCGGCCAAAGGCAAGGAGATCACGGAGACCTGGCTGGCGCAGCACGGCGACGAGATTGATGGCATTTGGTCCGGCGGCGCGCAGATGTCCCAGGGCATGATCAGCGCCTATGAGGATGCCGAAATGGCGATCCCGCCGATCGCGGGCGGGGAAATGCAGAATGGGTTCCTGCGCTCGGCGCTTGAACACGGCTTCCAATTCTACGCCTGGATGTACCCCAACGCCATGATCACGATCTGCCTCGACGCCGCCATTCAGATTCTGCAGGGCGAGCCCATCCCGCGCTTCATCGATTTCGTCGACACGATGCCCGAAGCCCGTCCCTTCACCGATGCCGAGGCTGCGGATTACTACAGACCGAGATGGAGCGACGACGTGCATGGTCCGGTCACCATGCCCGATGAGAAGCTGGCGGAGCTAGGCTTCCTAGTTGAAGAGTAAGGTAAGCGTCGATTAGAAAGTCAACAACGGTGTCCGGGGTGTTTATCCGCCCCGGACGCCGCTTTGCCGTCGGCTGCCGGAGCGGGGCATGAGCGACTATATTCTGGAGATGCGCAATATCTCCAAGTCATTTTCCGGGGTGCATGCGTTGAAAGATGTTTCGATTCGGTGCAAACCCGGGCAGGTTTACGCGCTGGTGGGTGAGAACGGCGCGGGCAAGTCCACGCTGATGAAGATCTTGGCGGGCGCGTACAAAGCCGATTCGGGAGAAATCATCTATAAGGGTCAGTTGCGTGAGCAAGCATCCGCCGGCGAGATTATCGACAGCGGCATCAGCATCATCTATCAAGAGCTGGCGCTGGTGCAGCAGATGTCGGTCGCGGAGAATATCTTCCTCGGTCGGGAGCCGCGCTACGCCCTTGGGATACTGAATCTGAAGGAGCTTCACCAAGGTGCCATTGCACTGCTCGCCCGTCTCGGTATCCAGTTGGATACACACTTGCCGGTCAGTGAATTGACAGTTGCGCAGCGCCAATTGGTCGAAATCGCCAAAGCATTATCACAGGATGCCGATTTAATCGTCATGGATGAACCGTCAGCGATTTTGGCGGGGGAAGAGCTGGACCAGCTGTTTCGCATCATCGCGGCGCTGGTGGAGCAGGGCGTCACCATCATCTACATCTCGCATCGCCTGGAAGAAGTCTTTCGCATCGCCGACGAGGTGACGGTGCTGAAAGATGGCGAGTTGGTCGATACGCGGACCATCGATCAGTTGGATCGCCCGACCCTGGTGGAGATGATGGTGGGGCGTCCGCTGGATGAAATCTTCCCACAGACCGAACACGAGCAGGGCGAATTGGTGCTGGTTGCCGAAGACATCGCCACAGACACGATCCTGGAAGGCGCTAGCCTGGAGCTATACGCCGGCGAAATTCTGGGTATTGCCGGCATGGTCGGCTCTGGCCGGACCGAGCTGGCGCGGGCGCTGTTTGGCGCCGATGCCCTGACTAGCGGGAAGATTGCGCTTGTTGGTAACAAGAGCGTGAGCTGGAGCAACCCGGCGCAGGCCATTCAGTCTGGTCTGGTGCTGGTGCCGGAAGATCGCAAATCGCAGGGGCTGTTTACGTCGCTGTCGGTCCGCATCAATGTGACGCTTCCGATCTTGTCACGCGTCACGCGTTTCGGGGTACTGCAAAGTCAAGCCGAGGACGAAATTGTGGAGCAAGCAACAGAACGTCTGTCCATCGTCATGGCCTCCGCCGATCAGGAAGCGCAATACCTCAGCGGGGGCAATCAGCAAAAGGTCGTCCTGGCAAAGTGGCTGGAGACGAATCCGACGGTGGTGATTCTGGATGAACCGACGCGCGGCGTCGATGTGGGCGCGAAATTCGAGATTTACAAGCTGATGCGCCTACTCAACGATCGAGGCATCGCGATTGTCATGATCTCGTCGGAGCTGCCTGAAGTCATTGGCATGAGCGATCGGATTCTCGTGATGAATGATGGCAGAATCGTCGGTGAAATGACACAGATGGAGGCTACGGAAGCCGGCATCATTGAATTGGCGACCATGGGAGAATCGGGAGCGGACGGCCAATGAATCTCGCGGCGCGCTTCACTAGCGGCTTAACCCAATCTCAGAGGTTATTCCTGCGGCGAAACGGACCGATATTCGGCGTCTATGGCTTTATTATCATTCTGTTCATTATTGGGGCGACTCAGTCCGAGCGCTTCCTGAGTGTGCGCAACTTGACGAACGTCGCTCGTCAGTCCGCCTTTTTGGGCATCGTCGCCCTCGGCCAGATGTTGGTGATTTTGACAGCCGGCATCGACTTGTCGGTGGGTTCTCTCGTCAAGCTTTCGATTCTGGTTTCGGCGCTGGCAATGAATGGCGAGGCGGGCAACCACGGATCCGCCATCCTGCTCACGCTAGGGTTGGGATTGCTGGTCGGCCTGGTTCACGCATTCTTAGTGAACGAAGTGAAGATCGCGCCTTTCATCGTGACCCTGGCATCGCTGGGCATTCTGCGCGGCGTCAGCCTTAGCATTTCGACCTCACCGGTCGGGTCGGCAAGTCGCGACTTCATCATGTTTTACGTACAGACCGTCGGTCCGATTCCGATCATCGCGCTCATGTTTGTCGCCTTGCTGATCTTGACGGCACTCTTGCTGCGTTACACTGCATTTGGCAAATATCTCTATGCCATCGGCGGCAATGTCGAAGTGGCGCGGCTTTCGGGCGTACCGATCAAGCGCGTCCGCTATGGCGTCTATGTACTCTGCAGTATGACGGCGTCGATCACCGGCTTGCTTTGGCTGTCCCGCATGGGCGTCGGCGATCCGGCAATCGGCGATGGCATTGAGCTGCAGACGATCACGGCAGTGATCATCGGCGGTACGAGCTTGTTCGGCGGCCGGGGAACGGTGGTCGGAACGCTGGGTGGCGTTCTGCTCCTGGTCGTCATGGCAAACTTGCTGGTGATGCTGGGCGTGAGTCAATTCATTCAAGGTCTGATTCAGGGGATCATCATCGTGGCGGCGGTCGCGCTTTACAAACAGGAAGGGGACTGAATTCCATGGTGGTTCTGGCAAACCGGCCGGCTGTGAAAGCGCTGCAACCGAGTCTGATTCGCAAGCTGGCGAATACCGCCATCGGCCGGACCGATGTCATTCCACTTTGGTTCGGCGAGCCGGACAAACCGACGCCGTCCTTTATTCGGCAGGCGGCCAAAGACGCGATCGATGAAGGGCAAACCTTCTATCAGCCCAACCTCGGTATCATGGAACTGCGCAGCGCCCTGGCAAGCTACACAAACGGCCTGTATCAGACACGCATTACGGTGGATAACGTGGCCGTCACGCCATCGGGCATGAGTGCCTTGGCGGTCGCGCTGCAGTGCATAGTCGCAGAGGGTGATGCGCTTGTCGTACCTTCGCCGGTGTGGCCGAATCTGCCTTCCGCCGCCGAGATCCTGGGCGCCGAAATCGTGCGTGTTGCTCTGCGTCCGCGCTGCGGTACCTGGAGCCTCGACCTGGACGAACTATTCGCTGCGTGCAAGTCGAATACCAGCGCGCTTCTTATCAATTCGCCCAACAATCCGACCGGCTGGATGCTCGAGGACGAAGAGCAGCAGCAAATCCTTGATTTCTGCCGTGAACGAGGCATTTGGCTCATCGCTGACGAGGTCTACAATCGCATCGTCTACGACCGGGATTGCGCGCCAAGTTTCATCGACAAGGTCACCGATGACGACAAGTATTTGATCGTCAACAGCTTCTCCAAATCCTGGGCGATGACGGGTTGGCGCCTGGGTTGGCTGCTGGCGCCGAAGCCCTTGATCAGCACACTGGAAACAGTCACCGAATTCAACTTCTCCTGCATTTTCGCGCCGACGCAAATCGCCGGCATCACCGCTTTGCAGCAGGGTGAATGCTTCGTCCGTGAGTCAACAGAGCGTTATCGGGCGGCGCTGGAAGTTGTGCACTCCACACTTGCCGAGATTCCGCGCGTGACATTGCCGACGCCGCAGGCGGCATTTTACGCCTTCTTCGCCGTAGATGGCGTGTCGGACAGTTTTGCCTTTGCTGAACAGGTGGTACATCAGTGCGGCGTCGGCTTGGCGCCGGGCGCTGCTTTCGGGCCGCAGGGCGAAGGCTATTTGCGCTTATGTTTTGCCGCTGATGTTCCACTGCTTGAACGAGCGCTGCAGCAGATGCGCCCGCTTCTGCAATAGCTGTCAACGCCCGCTGCGCCCACACTTGGATCGTGTCTACATGATTCATCTGGTTTCAATATCAGGGCACAGAGAGGAATTCATAAATGAGAAAAAGTAAGGTGCTGGCAAAATGGCGTAACGGTGAATTCGCTCGTTTCTGCGGAATGGGTCACGTCCTGCCGTTTTACATTCGTTACGCGGCGCACTACAGATTTGACGGCATTTGGCTCGACAATGAGCATCGCAACTTCGATACGCGGGAAGTACAGCATCTGCTGGCGCTTTGCCAACTGTCTGACATCGACTGCATGATCCGCCCACCGACCGTGCAGCGCACGCGGCTGTACCGCTACCTGGAAGATGGCGCGGCCGGCTTGATGATCCCCTTTGTTTCAGACGCGCGCAAGGCGCGCGATATCGTGATGGCGACGAAGTATCCGCCTATCGGCAATCGCGGCCTGGATGGCGCGGGACCGGATGCCGATTTTGGCGGGTTCAGTTGGAAGCCGAACAGCACTTACATCGAGGATGCCAATCGCGAGACCTTCATTGTGGCGCAAATCGAAACGCCGGAAGCGGTCGCCAATGCCGACGAGATCGCGGCAGTCGAGGGGATTGATGCGCTATTCGTCGGTCCGGCCGATTTGGGACTGCGGCTGACAGCGGATCCGTCCATCAATATGAGCATAGATGAAGCCGTCGCCATCGTGGCGGAGGCAGCCGAGAAACATGGCAAGGTCTGGGGCAGGACGGCGTCATCCATTGACGAGGTGGATCGCTATCGCCGGCAGGGCGCGCAAATTGTGCCGCATGGCGGCGACTTCGCGCTGATCAAAGTCTTGGAGAATGCCAGCAAAGAACTCGACAGCATGCTTGACGGATAGCCCTGTCAACGGGCAAGCCCGGAAGATGTCTCAGTCGTCCCAGGCAGCGTGGAGCAGCCGCAGCCAATTACTGTACATGATATTCTTGATGTCGGCCTCGTCGTATCCGCGCGCGGCCAGCTTGGCCGGAAGCTGCTGCAGAGCGACAATGGTGTCCAGGTCAACTGGTGACTGCTCGCGGCCGAATCCGCCGTCCAGGTCGGTGCCGATGGCGGCGTGACGACTGTTCCCCGCGAGTTGACAAATGTGATCGATATGAACGACGACCGTGTCGATAAACACACCCTCGTTGCTGTCGCCGCGCACAAAACCCGGCTGCAGCATCCATACATCGAAGGCAGCGCCAATCACACCGTCGCGTTCAAAGATTAACTGGAGCTGTTCATCGCTGAATTGGCGCTGATGGGGCACGAGCGCGCGACAATTGTTATGGCTTGCCAACACAAGGCCGTCGTAAATGCTTACTGCTTCCCAGAAGGCCTCATCGCTGAAATGCGTGAGGTCGAGCAGCATGCCGAGTCGCCGCATCTCTTGCAGCAGCGGTCTTCCCAACTCGGTCAGCCCCAGCTCCGTGCCGGTGCCGCCGGCATAACGGCCTGGTCCGTAATGGGTCGGACCCAGCAGCCGCAATCCGGCATTCCACCAACTCTCTAATTGCGCCGGCTCACGGATGGAGTCGGCGCTTTCCATGCTGATTACAAAGCCGAGCGGCGGCGTAGATTGCTCGTCGGCGCTGTCCGTTTCCCAAGCTTCCCATTCGGCGAGATGCGATCTAAGGCTTGGGCCGTCCCCGATTATCCGAATATGCCCGTCCTGCTCGAGCGCGCGGTAATAGGCAAGTTGCCCCTGCGCCACTCCATAAGCTTGGGCTTGTGAACCGTAATCGATATGCTGGACCGCCTGTCCGGTGGAACGCGCGAGCAGCGTGGCGAAACTGACAGCGACGCGGCCCCGGCGCATCTCAGGTAGAGCGACTGTGTTCTTGGCCCGCCCCTTGCCGGGAATGCGGCTTTCCGTCGCGCGAATGGTATAAACCGATTCCAGCAAATCACGATTCCACTGCAGAGCATTCCAGGCCAGGTCCAAATGAGCGTCTATCACCAGCATGGTTCTATCCTTTATTAATCAATAGCATCGTCACGGGGCCGGCGCTGCGGCAGATTACCAGACGAGACCGCGCGCGGCGACGTCCCAGACTTGCTCGATCTTGCCGCCGCGAATGCCATAGATCCGATTGTGCAGATTGGTGACGACGCAGGTGTGTACCGGTATGATGTTCACGATCTCGCCCACCTTGGGTACGTGGTCGCAGGCGCTGAAATCGACATAGCCGTGTTCTTCGTTGAGTTGATGCAGGCGCGCGGCCGGATATTCGACAATGTATCCATACAGGCCGCCGATCGTTTCTGAATTTACCGCTTTGCTGCCGCCATCGAGGATGACGCGGCTCGCTTCATTTGCGCTGACCACGGTGGCGCGAATCCGCATGGCGCAGTTGTCAAAGCTGGTATAGCCGCTGTTTACGCTGTTCCAGTCATAGAAGACATAAGTGCCGATCCGCATTTCAGTCAACTCCGGCAGCAGTTGAGAGTCGCGGATGGCGCCGCTTCCGCCTCCGCTCACCATTTCCACCGGGATACCGGCTTCTTCCAAGAGTGCCAGCGCCTCCTGCAACCGCGGACGAATCGCCGCGTCGGAAGGGTAGATCATCAGTCCGGCAAAGTGCAAATTGTCCGTGCCCGCAATGTGCTGCGCCAGTTTGAGCGCGTCATCCGGCGTCGTGCCGGTGCGCTGATTTAGTGAGACCAGCTCGACCATCATGCGAACCGTGGCGTCGGCTTCCTGGGCCGACGCTGCAATGCCATCAATCACCGGCTTGCTATCGACTGTCACGGTGACATCGGCCAATTTCGCCAGCGAAGCGAGGCGTCTGGTTTTGCGTTTGCCCACGATGTTGTAAGGAATCTGAATGTCGCGGAAACCGGCGGCGAGGAAGACTTCCGCTTCACTGACCTTTTGGCAGGCGATGCCAACGGCGCCCGCTTCCAGCTGCCGGCGTGCGATATCCGGGATCTTGTGCGTCTTGATGTGCGGCCGGAACTGAATACCCAACTCGTCACAGCGCGCTTGCATGGCCGCGATGTTGCGCTCCATGATGTCAAGGTCGATCAATACACTAGGCGTCTCCAAGTCGTCGACTACGGACATAGCCACGATATGTTGCCCCCTTGGCTGATTGGATTCAAGCTATGCTTTGGCTTGGCAAGGCCGCGCGCCGAGGGCGCGAATGCCAGGTATCAAAACGCGCGGATCACTACCAACCGCGCTTGCCCAGGATAACCTCTTCCGGCGTCACGTTGATGCCGACCATCGCTTCGCCCAGATTGCGGCTGACATCGGCCACGATCTTTGCGTCGGTGTAGTGGGTCACCGCCTTGACAATTGCCTTGGCGCGCCGCTCGGGATTGCCGCTCTTGAAAATGCCGCTGCCGACGAAGACCCCGTCAACGCCGAGCTGCATCATCAGCGCGGCATCGGCCGGTGTGGCGACGCCGCCGGCGGCGAAGTTCACAACTGGCAGGCGCCCGAGTTCAGCGGTCTCTTTGACCAGATGGTAGGACGCGCGAATCTCTTTGGCGTAGGTGTAGAGTTCGTCCTCGTTCATGCCGTTGATGCGGCGGATTTCGCCGTTGACCGAGCGTGCATGACGGACGGCTTCGACCACATCGCCCGTGCCCGCTTCGCCTTTGGTTCGCATCATGGCGGCGCCTTCATTGATGCGCCGCAGCGCTTCACCCAGATTGCGACAGCCACAGACGAAGGGAACGGAAAACTTCCACTTGTTGATGTGGTGTTCCTCGTCGGCCGGGGTCAAGACTTCGCTTTCGTCGATATAATCGACGCCCAACGCTTCCAGAACCTGCGCTTCGACGAAATGTCCGATGCGCGCCTTCGCCATGACCGGGATGGTGACGGCCTCGATGATGCCTTCGATCATGTCCGGATCGCTCATGCGGGCGACGCCGCCCTGGACGCGGATATCAGCCGGCACACGTTCAAGCGCCATGACCGCTACCGCGCCGGCGTCCTCGGCGATTTTCGCCTGATCCGGCGTGACGACATCCATGATGACGCCACCCTTGAGCATCTGCGCCAAGCCGCGCTTTACTTTGTCCGTGCCTTTTTCGCTGCCGTTATGCTGATGTCCGTTCGTTGCCATGTGCGCGCCTCTATTCATCAAGTAATGGTACTGTCACCTATCCTACGGCAAGGGCGAGAAAATCAGTATGTCCAATACAGTCCATTCATACCACCAGCGAGCATATTGCGCCTCGGAAATTGACCGGTTTCCAGGTAGGCCGCTAAACTAACTTCAATCGCTGGCAGCTTGCAGGCGGGAAAAGGCGGCCTACATGACAATGGACACGATCCGGATCGAGACGATTCAGCCGAAGTACGCCAGCGCGCTGGAGCAATTGCAGCGCGACTGTTTTCCCACGCTCGCCATGGGAGAACTGATGCGGGCGGAACATTTCCTCAATCACTGCCGGCTTTTCCCGGCGGGCAATTTTGTGGCGCTTGCGGGCGAGCGCGTCATCGGGTTAGGCTCGGGCTTCCTGATCGACTTTGACTTCGAACAAGCGCAACATAGGTTCCAGGAGATCGTTGATGGCGGCTTTTACAGTCATCACGATCCCGAGGGGGCTTGGTATTACGGCGGCGACATCAGCGTGCATCCGGATTTCCGACGGCGCGGTGTTGGCTCCTTGCTGTACCAGGCCAGGAAGGGCATCGTCCAGACATTAAAGCGGCGCGGCATTGTCGCCGGTGGTCTCATCCCGGGTTTCGCGGATTACAAGGCGACGATGTCACCGAAGGAATATGTGGACCGCGTCGTCGCCGGTGAGATTCACGACAGCACACTGTCTTTCCAGTTGAGGCGGGGTTTCGATGTGCGCCGCCTGCTGGAAGATTACATTGAAGATGAGGCTTCGGACAATTGGGCGACGCTTATCGTTTGGGAGAATCCGAACTATCAGCCGGAATGAGGCAGCAGCCAGTACTCGCCGTCACCGCCTTCAACTGTCCAGCCGGCGACGTTTGCGTTGCGCACAAGGTACCAGTTGTAGCCATCAGCGCAGACCGGGCCGGATTCGACATTGACGACATCGCCCTCTTGAATGCGTCCGACTTGCGCCGCGCCGAGTGTGGCGCCGTTGCGCACGCGATTGGCGAGACCCGGGCTGACGATAGCCTGAAGACCCACGCTAAGCTGAGGGGGCAAACTACAGCCGGTTGGCGTTGGCGCAAATGCATCCGAAATGATTACCCCGGTCGTCACCCATTCCGTTGGCGCCCAGACGACGCTGACAGGATGAGGAATGGGGAACGCGTGTTTGGAGCTGGCGTCGCTGGCGAGCGCGCGAGCGCTGTCGGTGATGCCGATATGCCAGGTGCTGATGCGGTCGCCGTTGTGCCAGACCATTTGACCTCCGTCGCTCGATAGCCCCGGGCGATAGATGCGATTGACGCGCGCGCTCTTGTAGCCGGTATCGTAGAGGCCTGAGGTGGCGGCTGCGTACCAATGGATCTGCCAGCCACCGCTGCTTGCCGAGACCGATGTCGGTATCAGTTGTAAGCCACCGGACAGAAATTGGTTCTTGAGGCGGGGCGGATCCTGGAGCCGCGTTCTATTTCCATCAAGCGGATCAAGCACGTCCCAATAATCCTGGATCTGCAGCGCCATTAAGCTGCGGCCTTGGTGAGTCACCCACTCAAAGTCGCGCACGATGTTATTGCGACTGGCATTCAAGCCGAGATTGTATTGTGAGACTGCGTCCCCGACCGGGTTAAGGAACTCGATGAACAGGAAGGGATTCGAGTCTCCTTTTAAGTAGATGAAGAGCAGCCAGGCGATTCCGCCTTCACCCCAGCGAATGCTTGGCATCCTGATATGCGATTCTTGCAAGCCGAGGTTGACGGTGCTGTGGAGAATCGAAGTCGTGCCGCTGTCGACACTGTAAACTTGCAGCGTCGCCGAGTCCAAGTCCTGCACATTCGGGTCAATTTGCAGCCAGGCCAAACGGCGGCTGTCCGGTGACCAGTCCGGCAATGAGCGGAGGTAGCCGGCGCCGCTCGCTCCTGTCTGGTCCGCGACGAGGGTGAAACTCTCCGTTGCAATGTCCATCACCCAAACGTTGGCAGGCGCCGTCCCACTGGTTTGCGTGACATTACCTGCTTCGAACTGGGCGACAAACTCGGCAGATGTCGACAGATAAGCGATCTTTCGACCATCAGGCGAGAGGATCGGGCCGCCATTGTAACCCCATTCCGTCAGCTGAGTCGCTGTGTTCGCCGTAAGATCGTAACGCCAGATGTCGCCTTCGCGGTAAGCGTAGACCGGCTGATGGATGGATTGTGCCCCGACGCCGCTCACCAGGAGCAGAGCGCCGATGAGTACCAACATTGCGGAGAAAAGTCGGCTCATTTTCGATATTCCTCAACTTGGTTCGCCTCCAGCTTAGCACAGGAATTTGAGCGGGGATAATCGGTTGGCGGGCAGCGATGCATGACGTCTCTGAGGCGTGTAAGGGCGAAACTTTAGAGTGATTTTCTCGGGTTTTATGAAAATCGGCGCCAGATCAGGCGCGCCGCGATGAGCGTGCCGGCAATATTTGCCGCGAGGTCAAGCCAGGAGGCGTGCCGATCCAGAGTAAAGCTCTGCAGCAGTTCCGTGACGCCGCCGAGCACGATTGCCAGCAGGCAGGCGACGAGAAGACTGGCCCTGATGTTCAAGTTGCGCTGCAGCGCCCAGAACCACCAGAAGCAAGTGATGCCAAATGCAACCAGGTGCATGGCGCTGAAGAAGAGTTCGCGAGCGAGCGTGTTTTCGCCTTGCGGCAGACCGAGGTCAATGACGGGGTCGGCTTCCGGCTGGAGAAGAAAGAGGGTTAGCAGGGCAGACCAGAGGATCGCAATTGAGAAGCGCGCACCTGCGTTATTCAGAAATGCAACGACGTGTTTCATCGGTGGCGTGCCGCCTTCCAACGCTCGGACACCAACAGGTTAGCAGAAGTAGTTCCAAATAAGTAATGACCTATGAAGCCATACTAAGTGTATGGGCAAGAAATCGAAATATCAATTGAGTGATGCGAAAGCGCATCAGTTGGAACGAGCGATGCTTAATGATAGTCGTGTAGAAATCGCGCAATAGGCGACTGCTATTCGTCAATTGCGCATGGTGGCGAAGGCCGATGCACTCGCAGAGGCTTCTGTTCTTGGTCTGACCACGATTTATCATTGGTAGAAGACTTGGCGCGAGGCGTAATGGACCCCAAAAGCTGGACGTTAAGCCCCTCTCCCCTTGTGGGAGAGGGGTTTGGGGTGAGGGGTACAATCGAGCAGATACTCGAACATGCCTGTTTGTATCATGCCCTGTTCAATGCAATGCTCTGCAAAGGAAGCCATTGCCGAGTACAGCTCACGTCTAGTCGCTTGCAGACCGCTGCCACCACCAGCCGGCGGTCTTGCGGCCACCGTATTTGAGCTTGATATCAAGCCAGAGGGCCAAGCGCCGCCAGCGGTTGCTCAGCATCCAACGCAGGATGCGATTGCCCAGCCTGGAGAAGTCCTTGTTATAGGGGCAGACGCGGATGCAAATGGAACAATCGGTGCCTTGATTCACCCAAAATTTGAAACACTGCTTGGCGTTTGTCGTCCACTTCTTGACGCCCTTGAGGTGGGAGATGCCGTCATGGATCTCGAATTTGGGCGCGTCAGAGGGGATTGCTTTGACCGGGCAGGCATCGCTGCAGCGGCGGCACATATTGCAGGTATCGGTAACGCCGAAGTCGATGGGTTCGTCCGAGACCAATGGCAGGTCGGTGAAGATCTTGGCGATGCGGACGCGGGGACCGAACTCGGGTGTGATCAAGAGGCCGTGTCGGCCGACCTGTCCCAAGCCGGCCTGGATTGCCAGCGGTATGGAAAGCGCCGTGTCATTGAGGCTGGCAACCGCGCGATAACCGAGGTTGCGGATGTACTGCGTCAGCGACAGAAGGGCGATGATATCCCGGCTGTAGCCCTGGCCGGTGGCCGCGCCACTCAGTGCAGAGGGCACCGTTTGAATCGTCTCGTGATCCATCTCATTGACGATGACGACCACGTGCGTCATGTCGTCGGGCAGGGCCATCCTCTTGTCGGTCAGCTCTTGCCGACTGTAGTTGTGCGTATAAACCCAACGATCGTCATAGTCACAGATGCCTATCGCGTCGGCGCCGAGGAATTTCCCGGCACGCTTCACTTCGGCGGCATTCTCCTCGGACGTGGCTTCAGTCTTGCGCGTCGCGCCTTCGCGGAACATGGTGTAGCTGTCTAGAAAGCCTTCCTTGCGGTCGTCTGACATCTCGAGCAGATCGGCGGTGAAATCGGCGATATACCAGGCAGCGTTGCGCAGAGCATAATCGCGATGTTGAAAGCCCTCGACCTTGCGGAAGTCGGCGAGGTCGGTGAAGTAAGATTCGAAGAACTTGCGCGAGCGATCTGAACGCACCTCGTCATCCCAGACGGCGCGGTTGAACATGTCGTATTTCTGATTGAAGCGCTCAAACTCCGCCGTGACCTCAATGCCGGTTTTGGCGTCTATCGGCTTGTGACAGGTGCAGCTAGCACACTGATGGGATTTCTCCGCTGTGAGGCTGATCATGTCGGACTCGCCAATCGAATTAGCTTGAACTTCTGATGATAGCACTAAGCTGCGTGCCTTGCCATGCGGGTGAGAATGTGAGGATTTCGGCGCGTTCGCGTCGCTGGCGAGGGCTACTGGTCGAGAACGGTCGTGCTAGAGTTGTGCCAATAAACCTTGACCGATTGTCCGACGGTGAAGGCGCCTGTGTCCCGGTCAGTAATGTTCTGGATGCGCGCAACCAGTTCGATCTCGCCGCCGAGTTGAAGGGTGTAGCGCGTGTCAGTGCCGATATATTGATGGTCAGCCAGTACGGCATCGAGCATCGTGAGTTCCGCGTCCACAAGCGCCACCGCGGCATCCGCCGCGACGATGCCGATTCGCTCAGGTCTTATCGCCACGGTGACCGGTCCGTCTGCGCGCCCGAGCGCCTCAGCAAGTTGCGCGTTGATAACCGTGCCGTTCGCCAGTTCAACTTTGCCGGTGTGGTCGGACCCGCGCTCCAGCAGCTTACCGGCGATGAAATTGGTCTCGCCGATGAAGTCGGCGACGAAGTGCGTGTCGGGGTGCTCGTAGATTTCCTTGGGCCTGCCGACCTGCAGCATCTTGCCGTCGTTCATGACGGCGATGCGGTCAGCCATTGTGATGGCTTCTTCCTGATCGTGGGTGACATAGATGAAGGTGATGCCGACATCGCGCTGCAGCGCCTTGAGTTCGTACTGCATATTCTTGCGCAGCTTGAGATCGAGGGCGCCCAACGGTTCATCGAGCAGCAAGACGGCCGGCTGCTTGACCAATGCGCGCGCCAAGGCCACCCGCTGCTGCTGACCGCCGGAAAGTTGATGCGGCTTACGCGCGCCGACACCGGGCAGGCGCACTTGTTCCAGCGATTGCTCCGCGCGTTTCCGTGCTTCTATTTTGTTGACGCCCTCCATTTGCAAGCCAAACATGATGTTCTGCTCGACGGTCAGATGCGGGAAGAGGGCGTAATCCTGAAACACAGTGTTGACCGGCCGATGGTAAGCAGGGATGCCTTCCATCGCCAGACCGCGAATGAGGATGCGACCGGCGGTGGGTTGCTCGAAGCCGGCGATCAGGCGCAGCGTTGTCGTCTTGCCGCAGCCGCTGGGACCGAGCAAGGCGAAAAACTCGCCGTCCGCGATTTCCACGTTGACGTGATCAACGGCGCGAACCTGGCTGCCGCCGGATTCAAAGTCTTTGACGATGTTCTTTAGTTCAACATCGTAGGTTGTCATGGGCTTGCCCCCATCCCCGAACCCCTTCCCCCAAAGTGAGGGAAGGGGAATGTTCTCGGGGTATGGCGTGCGACCTTAAGTCGGCCTTCGTTATCCGATTGGGCCGATTACTGGCCGAGGAAGATCAGCAATTCATCCCAGGCGTTGTTGATCAATTCTTCCGTCTCGGCGCCGACATCAATGATGGCGAACAGATTCGCCACTTGCTCCGCCGGCGGGAAGATGGCGGGATCATTGAGGATCTCTTCGTCAATGTAGCCGGATTCGATTGATGCCTGGTTCGGCGAAGCGTAGGCGATGTAATTGGTCAAGTCGGCGCCAACCTTGGCATCCAGAATGTAGTCGATGAAGACCATCGCCAGTTCAGGATTAGGCGCGTCAACAGGGATGGACAGATTGTCGATCCAGACGTTGCTGCCTTCATCCGGGATGGCGTAGGCATAATCCTCGCATTCACATTCAGCGATGATCTGCGAGATGTCGCCGTTGTATTCGACGGCGATATCCACGTCTCCACGTTCCAGCAGGACCTGCCCGTCATCGGCAGCGACAGCGACGACGTTGCTGCCTTTTTCGATCAAGTAGTCGCGGGCGGCGCTGATCTCATCGGGATCGGTTGTATTGGGATCGTTGCCGAGGAACAAGTGGGCGATGCCCAGCATCGTCTGTCGGTCATCGAGCCAGGCGACGTTGCCGTCATGTTCCCAAACCTGCTCCCAGGATGAGATGCCATCAGGGAAAGCTGCCGTGCTGTAACCAACGCCGACCGTACCCCATTGATAGGGCAGCGAGTATTCATTCTCAGGGTCATAAGCCGCGCCTAGCAAATCGGGGATCAGGTTGGCGACATTCGGGATCATTTCCATATCCAGCGGAATGAGCAGCATTTCTTCTGCCATGCGCTGCACGGTGCCGCCGCTGGGTACGACTATGTCATAACCCGGGTTGCCCTGGCGGATGCGGGCGAGCATGGCTTCGTTGCTCTCGTAAATGTCGTAATTGACGGTCACACCACAGGCGTCCTCAAAGTTGGGAACGGTGTCCATGGCGATGTAGGTGGACCAGTTGAAGATGCTCAAGGTCTGGCCTTCATAGCCTTCGGGACATGTCCAGGGTTCGTGCTCCATATCCTGCGCCATAGCGAAGGGCACGAGCAATAGAAGCACGCACAACACAAACGATATTTTCTTCATGAGATTCTCCTCCAATATAGAGACATTGAACTACGCGCGGGACGCATTGCGCCCCTGCATTGCCAGCGAAATGCCGATTAATAGCGTACTTAAGACCATCATGATTGTCGAGATGGCGTTCACTTCGGGCGTGACGGTCAGTTTCAGCAAGCCGTACACGAAAACGGGCAGGGTCGTCGTGCCGACGCCCGCGGTGAAAAAGGTAATGACAAAGTCATCAAGCGACAGCGTAAAGGCCAGCAGCGCGCCCGCGATCACTCCGGGCAGAATCAGCGGAAAGGTCACGCGCCAGAACGTTTGCCAGGGGTTCGCGCCCAGGTCGTTGGCGGCTTCTTCCAGTTGCGGATCCATATCGGCCAGGCGCGCCCGCACCACGATCGCCACGTATGAGATGTTAAAGGTCACATGCGCCATGATGATCGTATGAAAGCCGGGAAAGATCCGCTGCCCGCTGATGAGGCCATACCAGTCGAAGGCGACTTTGAAGAAGATCGCCAGAGAAATCGCCTGCGTGATCTCCGGGATGACAACCGGCAGAAAGAGCAAGCCGTCGAGCAGGCCTTTGCCGGGGAATCTGCCACGCGCCATTGCCAGCGCGATCATGGTGCCGAGTACGGTGGCGATCGCCGTGGCGATTGTGCCGACGAACAAGCTGTTGCGGAAGGCGTTCAGCATGATTTCGGTGGAAAAGGCGCTTTCCGCGCCCATCACATTGTTGAGGATGTTCGTATACCACTTCAGCGTGAAACCCGTGAATGAGGCGACCGACCGGCTCTCGTTGAAAGAGAACAGGACCAGGACCAATATCGGCGCCCACAGAAAGAAATAGGAAAAGATCGGATTCAGCCAAAGGCCGATGTTTCCCAGCCGCCGGATCGCCCGATTGCGCCCCATGGCGCTTTCGTTGATCAGCATTTGCCGCGCCGCCATTTCAGGCTCCTGTATTGCGCCGATTGGCGAAGACGTAAAGCATCAGCGAGAGCATCACCACTGCCATCATCACAATTGACAGCGCTGATCCCAGCGGCATATTTCCGGAACCGCCGAATTGATTATTGATCAGGTTGCCGATCATCAAGCCTTTGGTGCCGCCGAGCAGGTCGGGCGTGACAAAGGCGCCCACCGAGGGGATAAAGACCAGCGCGCAGCCCGCCAGCACACCGGGCATGGTCAAGGGCAGGACGACGCGCAAAAAGGTGCGCACATCGTTGGCGCCGAGGTCATGCGCAGCGTCGACATAACGGAAATTGAAGCGCTCGACCGAGGCATAGATCGGCAGCACCATGAAGGGCAGGAAGCCATAGACCAGGCCGACCACGACGGCGAATTGTGTGTTCAGCAGTGACAGCGGCTCGCTGATCAAACCGAGGCTGATTAGTAGACCATTGATAGTGCCTGCTTCGCCCAGCAGGATGCGCCAGGCATATGTGCGGATCAGAAAGTTGGTCCAGAAGGGCAGGATAACCAGAAAAAGTGTGATTTGCTGAATGAGACGCCGGCGGCGAGTACTGATGAAAAAGGCGAGCGGATAACCGGCGATCAGGCAGACGACGGTGGTCAAGGCGGCCAAGCCGATCGAGCGCCGAAGGATGATGAAAAAAACGCCGAAAGTGCGCTGGTAATGCTCGGGCGTGAAGGGCAGTTCAGCGACGCCTCCGCGCCCGCGTGACATGAAGCTGACGACCAGCACGATCACTAGCGGCAACACAAAGAAAATGGCTAGCCATAGCACAGTCGGCAAAGCCAACAGAGAGCCATTCTTCTGGGTGCGACGAAACCACTGGGACACGATAACAGGCTGCCTCAAGGTCAATGACTTGCTCTGGTCATTGCCTGCATAGTACCGTATCTTAAGGGCTTACGCTATGTATCCGTCCGGCAGCCAGCGAGAAGGGACACGATTGATGTCCAAGCGTAAAAAGAGCGACATGGAAAATTTGAGTCAAGCGCTCAACTACGACTGGCCCGAAATACAGAAGCACCTGATTGCCGAGTCGGAAAAGGATGAGAATGATCAAAAAGATAGCGGCGGCCGTAAAACCACCGTGGTGAGCATGGACTCCTGGTGGCTGGATCGCTTCGACCGCAAAGACGTGCTCATGGAATTGCCAGGTATCGTCATCATGAACACCAAGCCCTGGCACGCCGAGCACGTCACAGCCACCTTCCGCCAAACTTATGGTATTCGCCACGACGAAGATTGCGACGACTGCTTCGCGCCGGACAATATTCTCGAGCACATAGAGCGCTTCCCGGAAGGGCAATTCATGGCGATGCGAATCAGCGGTCCGTGCGCGGGACACGCCATCGCGATGGCTGTCACGATGCGTACGTCACGCCCACCCGCAGAGTCCATATTGCCTTGGCGGGATGCCATCGGCGACCTGCGACTCAGTGCCCACGAAGCAGAAGGCGACTGGCTCTATGGCGTCGAACTGGCTGTCCGCCCAATGTATCAGGGACACGGCATCGGCACTGCTCTCTATGAAGCCCGTTTCGAGCTGGTCAAGGCGCTCAATCTGCGCGGCTGGTATGCGGTCGGCATGTTGATGGGATACCAAGGCTACGCCGACAGAATGGCAGTCGTCGAGTATGGCGACAAGGTCATCGCCGGCGAGATCAAAGATCCCACCGTGACGATGCAGATGAATCGCGGCTTCCGCGCTGGGCATGTGGTGACGGATTATGTCGATGAACCGGCAGCCGGCGATGCAGGGGTCTTGATCGTTTGGGAAAATCCGGATTATTTGGAGGGCGGTGACTAGATGAATGTGCTAGTCATCGGCGCGGGCATCGCCGGTTTATCAGCGGCGTATCACTTGCGTGAAGCCGGGATTGCCGCGACAGTTTTGGAAGCGCGCGATCGGATTGGTGGCCGCGTCTGGACCGATCGCGACTTCGCTGGTTTCCCGGTCGAGTTCGGCGCGGAGTTGATTCACGGTCGTTCGCCTGAGGTCAATACCTGGGAGTGGGTACGGCGGCTCGGACTGACGACCTGGCACTGGAACAAGATCGACGACTCGATGATCCGCACCGAAGAGGGCGACTGGCTGACGATGGGGCAGGCGCGCGCCGTTTCGGCAGAATTGGATGTGACGCGCTCCTGGGATCTGGGCGATGTGGCGGAACCACGCGATGATGAGAGCCTGGAGGCGTACCTGCGGCGTATCGGTTTTAGCGAGAAGCAGATGCGGTACGTGCAGCGCTCCTTCGCCAACGCCGAGGGAGACAGTATGCAATACCTCAATGCCAAGGCGCATGCCCATCTTTTCAAAGACAGCGATGGCGAAGATGACTACAGCGACTTCCGCATTCTTGATGGCTATGATTCTTATTATACGAAGCTGGCTGAGGGACTGGATATCCGCCTTAATTGTGCAGTCCGCGAGATTGACTGGTCCGACGGCGTGCGTGTTGAAACGGTCGCCGACGATGTGTACGAGGCCGATGCGGCTGTTGTGACGCTGCCGCTTGGTGTGCTAAAGGCGGGTCGCGTGACTTTCAGTCCGCCGCTGCCACCGATCAAACGCGAAGCCTTTGCGGGCTTGCAAATGGGTCCGGTGATGAAAGTGGTCTACCTGTTTGAAGAACCGATTCTCGACCCGTCCATCGGCGCGATTTACGCCCAGGGCAATCCGCCGATGTGGTGGTCGCCCTCGCTCGGGCGCGAAGATGGCGCATCCGTCTGGACCGGCTTCTTCACCGGCGATTATGCGCGCGAACTGCTACCGCTGGGCGAAGAGGCGGCTCTGCAGAAGGGCTTGGAAACGCTGCGTCACGAGGTCGGGCTGCCGGACTTGCTGTATGTGAAAGCGCGTTGGGTCAACTGGCCGGAAGATGAGTTCGCGCTCGGTGGTTACAGCGTCTGCCTGCCCAGCCACTACAATGCCCGAGATAAGCTGGCGTGCCCGACGCCACCGCTGTTTTGGGCGGGTGAGGCAAGCGCGCCACATCATCTGACGGCGATGGTGCATGGCGCCTATTTCACCGGTCAGCGGGCGGCATGTGAAATTATAGAGAGCAAGAGACAACTGACGTGAACGACATTCATGTTGCCTTAGCCCAAGGGCATTGGACGGGCGAGCAGGAATCGACCAAAGCGCTCTATCGCGAGCTAGTCACCGAAGCAGCGGCGACGGGCGCAAGTTTGATTTGCTTGCCGGAATTCAGCATCCTGCCTTATTTCCCCGGTGTGCGTGACCGGTCTGGTTTTCGCTGGGCGGAGCCGCTTCAAGGTGGCGTATCCGATCGCTTCTTCAGCGAATTGGCCTCGACGCATCGCGTTACGATTATCGGCAGCCTCTTCGAACGGGATGCCGCCGGCAAGTATTGGGACACGGCTACCATTCATAACGCGGAGGGGGCGTTGCGCCACTTCACGCGCAAGGTGCATATTCCCTCCGGCGAGGGCTACCACGAGACGGACTACTTCGACGGCGGCGATCAGTTTCCCGTGCATGATATTGGCGCGGTTAATCTGGCAGCGCCCACCTGCTACGATCAGTGGTTTCCCGAGCTGGCGCGGATCTATGCGCTTGAAGGCGCGGAATTGATTTATTACCCGACCGCAATCGGTTCCGAGCCGACGGCGGCCGGCTTTGATTCCGCCGCTGCCTGGTGTACAGTGATGCGCGGTCACGCTGTCGCCAATGGCGTTTTCATTGCCGCTTGCAACCGCATAGGCCGGGAGAACTCGGTGACCTTTTACGGCAGCAGTTTCGTCTGCGACCCGCTGGGCAATGTGCTGGCGCAGGCAAGCCGCGACCGAAATGAAGTGGTGCAGGCCGTGTTGCGCGCCGATGTGCGGGCGCAGTATCTGGATCTTTTTCCGCTCTTGCATCAGCGGAGGCCTCAGCATTACGGGCGTCTACTGGGCGGCATCGGCGCAGCGCCACCGCCCCGCTGGAAAGATACGCTTTAACAAGAAACGAGACCATGATATGTCGCGAATGGAATTCTATATCGTCGATGTTTTCACCATCGGACGCAAATATACGGGCAATCAGCTGGCCGTTTATCTGGGTGATCCGCCGGCGACATTGATGCAGCAATTGGCGAAAGAGATCAACTTCTCCGAGACGACATTCGTGACGTCTGAAGAACCTGAAAATGGCGGCTACAACGTTCGCATCTTCATGCCGGAAGTCGAGGTCGATTTCGCCGGACATCCGGTGCTGGGCACGGCCTACGTCATTCAGCGCGAGTTGATCGGACGTCCGGTCGAGCGACTGCTGCTCAACCTGCCGGTCGGGCAGATTCCGGTGACCTTCGGCGATGACGGCGTCATCTGGATGCGGCAGAATCCAGCGACTTTCGGCCATCAGTTTACCGCCGACGATCTGGCGCGCATCCTCAATGTTTCGGAGGAAGATATCGACGTCCGCTTCCCAATTCAGGAAGTATCGACCGGCATGGCGTTTGTGCTGGTGCCGATGGTTTCGCTGGAGGCGGTCAAGCGGGCGCGGGTCAATCTGGATCGGCTGCGCGCGATACTCGGCGCGCATGATGCGATCGCGCCGGCGATATTCTGTCGAGAGACTTTGCACGAAGAAAACGATATACACGTGCGCGTATTGGATGATATCTATGGCGCGCCGGAAGATCCGGCCACCGGCAGCGCCAATGGCTGCATCGCCGGCTATTTGGTCAAGCACCGCTACTTCGGCAGTAATAGTATCGCGCTGCGTAGCGAGCAGGGCTATCAGATCGGCCGTCCCTCACTGCTGCACATCAAGGCCGAGCAAAGCGAGAATGAAATCGTGATACGGGTTGGCGGGCGAGTCGAGATGGTGGCGCAAGGACAACTCGCCGCCGACGAGTAATCAGGGCTATAACAATCTGCGCATGGCGTGGAAAGGGAACAGAAATGGATTTTCGGATTTTGGGTCGTACGGGGGTCAAGGTCTCCTCACTATGTTTCGGCACCATGTCCTTTGGGGACATCGCCGATGAAGCCGAATCGGCGCGCATGTTCAACCGCTGCCGCGAAGTCGGCATCAACTTCTTTGATTGCGCCAACACGTACGCCGGTGGGCGCTCGGAGGAGATCCTCGGCGACCTGATCGCCGATTGCCGCGATGAAATCGTGCTGACGACCAAGGCCGTCTCGCCAACTGGCGACGATATCAATCAAGGCGGGGCGTCAAGGCGGCACTTACAGATTGCCGTCGAAGACAGCCTGCGGCGCCTGAAGACCGACCGCATTGACGTATATTTCTTGCATCATTACGATGCCGACACGCCGATTGAAGAAATGCTGGGCGCGTTGGACGATTTGGTGCGACAGGGCAAGATCCTTTATCCGGCGGTCAGCAACTGGACGGCCTGGCAGGTAATGAAGGCGCAGGGCATCGCAGAGCAGCGCGGCCTGGCGCGGATCGAATGCCTGCAGCCAATGTACAACCTGGTCAAGCGTCAGGCGGAGGTGGAGATCTTGCCGATGGCGGCGGAAGAGCAGATCGGGGTCATCCCGTACAGTCCCTTGGGCGGCGGTTTGCTCACCGGCAAATATTCAGCGGACGCCAAGCCGGGCGCCGGGCGTCTGCTGGAGAATCGTATGTATATTAAGCGCTACGGCATGGCCGATTATCATCAGACGGCGGCTGACTTCAGCGCGCACGCTAATGAACGCGGCGTTCACCCGGCCACGCTGGCGGTAGCCTGGGTGATGGCGAATCCGGCGATCACCGCGCCGATCATTGGGGCGCGCAACCTGGGGCAGCTGGAGGCGTCGCTGTCGGCGCTGGATGTGGAGATGACGCCCGAATGGTACGACGAGATTTCGGCGCTGTCGGCCACGCCGCCACCGGCGCATGATCGTTTGGATGAAGTCGGTTGAGCATACGAGCGGCGCAGGAATTGTCGTGCTAGAATCAAGACGAGTTTAGAATTGAGAGGTGTAGTATGAGCTTTTCCAGTGCATTCAAGTATCCCTTCAACAATTTTGCCAAGGTATTCAGCATCGTCTTGGTATTGACGATTGGCTTCGCCGTCTTTGTCGGCTTGATGCTCAATTCGCATGACTGGTCGCCCTTGTTGGCGCAAGTCTATGACCTGGATCCGGCGGCGTACGATATCGGCGAGCCGGGACCAATTGGCGGGTCGGCCGTTGTCGGATTGCTGGGGGCGCTCTTAGTCGCGATTGTTTCGGGCTTTTGGCTCTCCGGATACAGCATCGAAGTCATCCGCGCTGTGATGAACGAGGTCGAGTTGATGCCGGAGATTGATTTCAGTCGCAACCTGAAGGACGGCTTCTACCTCTTTTTGTCGAGCGTCGCCTATTGGGTGCTCTTCATCGTCATCATCGTGGCTGACATCATCCTGGTCGGGATCGCTCAATCGCTGGGGGGCTTGCACTTTCTGGTGACCGTCGCCACAGCTATCTTTACCCTGGGGGCGGTGTGTTTGATGGGTTGGGCCTACATCATCGGTATGGCGCGCTTCGCCGTTGAGGAAGATTACCGCGCATCGTGGCAGATTAAACGCAATCTGAAGCTTTCAAAGCAAAATTGGCGCTCCGGCGTCAGTTTGCTGGTCTACATGATTTTTCTGTCGATCATATTCGGCATCATGCGTGGGATCGTAGACGGCATAATCGGTGGCATTGGCGGCCTGATGCTCGGCATCACAATCTCTATCGTCATCTATTACTTCTTCAATCTGATGCAGCACTTTTCCACGCAGCATTTGATCGCGCAGTTCGCCACCCAGATCGGACTCAACAACGATCGCTTCAATCCTGAGAAAAGCAAGATCGATTACGCTTGAGGCGGGGGGAACGAGGCGCCGGAACTCCGGTCGCCTGAATCCAGCAACTGTTTGAGAGTGTCCCACTCGCGGCGAAGAACGCCCTTGAGTGTCAGATTAAAGTAAATTCCGAACCAGAAGAACCAGCGCGTGCGAATCTCGAGGGTTTCCCTGACGTTGGTTTGCTGGCCGCGACGGTCAAATGTGATCGTGCTAATGAAGGGAAAGCCCCAGTAAGAGCCCTTGAGTTCGATCTTCCTATTGCGCTCGAAATCGGTGACATCGCTGTTGACAAAGCCATTGCGCCCGACGATGCGGCGTGTCATCGCCACCATTGAACCGGCGCGGATCGGGTCCCCGCTGGTGATGCCGACATTTTTCACATTGCGCCAATTTATATCGTTGTTGAAATCGCCAACGTAGCGAAAGACCTGAAAGACCGGTCGGTTGATCAACACTTGTGTTTCAAATTTTGGCATTAGGCACCATCTTTCCCTGCGTATTCAGGCGGCGCGTCAATCGTATGCGGCAATAATCCTGCCGAGTCGTGCGGTCGATGGACACGCGTAATCCGCATACGACTTGCCACATTATATCGCATAGTTTGGGCGCAACAAAGACGCGTCAAGGAGGCAGATCATTGTGCGGCGGCAGGGGCAGATCCGCCGGGGTAATGCGTCACGCCGCTGCGCTTAGACGATGCCGATCACAAAGAGATAGAGGAATACCCAGGTAGCGACCCAGACCAGAGCATCGATGCGATCAAGCACACCACCATGCCCGGGAAAGACGTTGAAGCCGGCAACGTAGCTGTCTTTGACGCGGAAGAAACGCTTCAACGCCGATTCGAAAAGATCGCCACTGATGGCGAGGAAGGGACCGGCGACTACCATCGGAATCAAGATCGGTTCGAGGGCGTCTGTGAAAAGCAGGATGCAGAAGGCGGGGATCCAGGCGCTCAAGATGCCGCCGATGGCGCCTTCTACGGTCTTGTTGGGCGAGATTAAGGGCGCCAGCTTGGTCCTGCCGAAAATCTTGCCGAACAGATAGCCGAAGGTATCCGTTCCCCAGGTAATTGCAAAGACGACGAAAAGCCAGATCACTCCATCGTGGGGCAAGTTGCGCAAGCTAACGAGGAAGGCGGCGGGCAAGGCGATATAAATGACCCCGCACAGGGTCGTACCGACTTGCCTCAGCGCCCGCCTCAACTGCTTGGGATGTCGAGCGAATCCGTGGATCAGCGTCACTGAGATGGAGATCAGTAGCGCCCCTTGCCAGAGCCAATCAACCTCAAGGAAGAAAGCCAGCACGATAGCGATACCTGTCGGTATGCCGGTCAACCAACTGCCCCGCATCTCGGTGTCTTTTTCCATCACGTAGAATTCCATCACGTAGAATTCCAGCATGCCAATGCACATCACTGGCAATACCAAGCAAAGAAAGAGCCACCCTCCGGCGAAAGACGCCAGGATGGCAACAGGTGTCAGTATGGTTGCGGTGACTAAACGAACGCGCAATTCGGTGGTATCCGCGGAGTCGGTGACGAGACTGTCTCGCATGTCACCTGCCTCCATTGGCTCAAACCGTTCTTGACCTCCAATTCTGTGACCTTTGCCGAAATCTGTCAAGTTGTTCCGGCTCTCGCTGCTGAATTTTGTAAGAATTGACGAGGTGAAGATTCGATGAGCGACTTGATGAAGCAGCCTTGGGTGTTTTGGCAGCTAAGCCGCATGGCATATAATCTTGACCAATGGCGGGATGCAACCGGGAACGCAATCTTGGCGCGCTACGTCGCCGCCAAGACGAGCATGGCAGACCGCCAAGCCTGGCAGCAGCGGAATATGAGATGTCGACAAACTTAATCGGCAAGCACGTTAATGGATATGAGATCGTCGGCCAAGTAGGCCAGGGCGGGATGGCAACGGTCTATCTCGCCCGTCAACATTCGATGAATCGGAATGTTGCGCTGAAGTTCTTGCCCGGTGTCTTTCTCAATGACGATACCTACCTGCAGCGATTCGAACGCGAAGTGAATATCGTCGCCCAGCTGGAACATCGCAATATCGTGCCGGTCTACGACTATGGCGAGTTCGACCAGCAGCCCTATATCGCGATGCGCTACATGCAAGCCGGTTCGGTGGAAGAACTGCTCGCCGAAGGCAAAATACCGTTGCCGCGTGTGGCAGGCATCATTGAACAAGTCGCCTCCGCGCTGGATTACGCGCACCAAAAGGGCATTCTCCATCGAGATCTTAAGCCGAGCAATATCTTGCTCGATGACGGCGGCGGCGTCTTCATCACCGATTTTGGCATTGCCCGCATTTTGAGCGAAGGCAGCACCAATATCACAACTCAAGGTGTGGTTGGCACGCCAAGTTACATGTCACCTGAGCAGGCGCAGGGCGAGCAGCTGGACGGACGCAGCGATGTGTATTCCCTGGGCGTGATGCTCTTTGAGCTGGTCACCGGGCGCCGACCATTTGAAAGCGACACCCCCTATAGCATCGCGGTGATGCAGGTGACGACGCAGCCGCCTGCGCCCCGTGATATTGAGCCTGGCGTTTCCCTTGCCCTGGAAAAGGTGATTCTGCGCGCACTTAGCAAATCCCCGGCAGAACGCTATGCCAGCGCGGGCGAATTGGCGGCCGCATTGAGAAGGGCGATAAACGACCCAACAGCCGACGATGAGGATACGGACGCTGTGGAGCCGGTCGAATCTAGCGACGCCGCGGCAGAAAATGTGGTTTCGTCGACGGCCGCGCCCGGTCCAATTCAAACGGCGCCGCCGACGGCAGGTGATACCTCACCTGTGATCGGCATCCCGCCGCAGTCTCGGCGCATTCTAGCTCGTCGCGGACAGAGGCGGATATGGATCGGAATGGCTGCGGGTGGCCTGCTAGGCTGCGGTCTGCTGGTCGGTCTGATCGCGCTGGCCCTGTCGCTATTCGGCATTATCTCGCTCGACGGTGAGCGTGGTTCAACGGTAACGCAAGAGTCTGCCATAGGGGCGGCGCCGACGGCGACCACGACTGACAGTAGCGATGCGGTAAATGGTGCCACGGCCGAGACAGCGCCAGAGCGCGGTCCAGTTCAGGCGACATTGAACGCGTTGAACGCCGCGGCTGACGCGACATTCACAGCGGATGCTTTGCTCCGGAGCGCGCAGCCGGTGGCGACGCAGACGGGCATTCAGCCGGTAGGCGTACGCGACCGGCCGCAACTGAACGAAGCGCTGCGGTCGGTTGACGGTGAACTGGTTTATTTCGCCAAGAGCGACGCCAGCGACGAGAGTGAGCCGGTCTTCGAAATTGTGACATTGGATCTGGGAACTTGGGAGACAGGTCGATTCGGCGCGGGCGGTGGCAGCAGCACCTATCCGCAGCCGTCGCCGGACGGACGCTGGATCGTCTTTCAATCGGATCGCGATGGCGATTTCGACATTTATCTGGTCAACCGTGTTGGCGGCCAACTTATGCAGCTGACCCACAACCAAGTATGGGATCGCTTACCGGCCTGGTCATCGGCAGGGGATTGGATCATTTATTCGTCTGACGTCCGCCGGGATGGAACGCTTGACTTGTATCAGATGCGTCCGCTCGGAATTGACGGACAGCCGTTCTTCAGCGATGGCTGGCGCAACAGCCATGCACGCTACAGCGCCGATGGCAATTATGTTGTCTTCACGGCCGGTCCCGGCGTCCTCAATGCCGGCAGCTGGGAGATACGCCTCTTGGATCGGCGCACCGGTGTAAGCAGCCTGCTCACGGAAAACCGCATCCGCGACGCATCGCCGGTTTTTAGCCCGGACGGTCAGCGGATCCTTTATGTGACCGCCATCGATGGAGAGCGCGCATTGGCCACTATGAATCTTGCAGGCGAGGACCGCGAGGTGCTTTACACTGAACCGGGCAGCGTCTGGGCGGCGAGTTACAGCCCGGATGGACGCTTTATTGTGGTGACGGCGACGCGTAATGGTGAGGACCAGTTGTTTTTGATGGAGGCGGATGGCGGCAGTGCGCAGCAGATCACATCGAATGGAGGCGCCTACGCCTCTTGGATTCCTGGAATCGCTACCGAGTGATTCGACGGCTGGCCAGTCGCTACCTGGGATCCAGCGATTCGGCGAGCAAGCCGGCGGCGATGCCCGCTAATCCGCCGATGAGATAGCTAAGGCGGTTCGGCAAACCGTCCGCCGCAAGCGAAACAGCAGCGGCAACCAAGGCGCAGGCCAGCATCGGGCGATTCTTGATCAAGGGCACGACGATGCCGATGAATGTGACCGTCATCGCGAAGTCCAAGCCCCATGACGCCGCATCGCCGAATTGCTGGCCGGCCACAATGCCGACCAGCGTGCAGACTTGCCAATTCAAGTAGAACGGTATGGCGGAACCAAGGTAATACCAGCGGCCATCGGGGATTGAGACATCTGAATGGAAGCGGCGTACTACCACGGCGTAGGTTTCATCGGTCAGCAGGAAGCCCATGGGCGCCAGCCATTTTTGACCGAGGTGGCGCAAGAATGGGGCGAGCGAGGCGGCGTATAGGGCGTGGTGCAGGTTGACAACAAATGTGGTGAATATGATGAAGGGAATGCTGATGCCTTGCGATAAGAGACCGAGACCAATGAATTGTGCCGAGTCGGCGAATACGATCAGCGACATTCCCATGGCCGCCGCCGGCGTCAGCGCGCGTTCACCGCTGACCGCCAAGGCACCAAAAATGATGCCGAAGGGCATGGCCCCGATCATCATTGGGATCGTATCTTTCGCGCCGCCGAAAAACTCGTGAAAGCGCGTGCTCCGGTCGTATTCTGCTTTCAAGACACCACCCTAATATTGCTGCAAGCCTGAACGAATCGTCAGTATACAATGTTGCTTTGCCCGCGCGCGCTTACGCTGTCTGCCAATAAACGATATAATAGGGACATTCGATGGCGCTCGCAACGGTGCCTTCGTCGGTGGTTTAAGGATAAGAACCAGTGCCGACCGACCAACGCATATGTAGCGGAACATGACATAGTTCTGCGCTGTACAAGGGGTCGCTGCGCCAATCAGTCAGAATGGGGCGTGCAAGATGATTGATGAGATTCTGGAAGAAGCCACCGGCAAGATGGATTCGACACTCTCGGTTTTCCGCGATGAGTTGAGCAAGATGCGCAGTGGACGCGCAAGTACGGCATTGGTTGATCGGATGATGGTCGATTATTATGGGCAGGACACCGAGTTGCGTCAGTTGGCGAGCATCTCCACGCCCGAAGCGATGCTGATTCTGATACGCCCCTATGACAAATCCGCCATTCGCAACATCGAAAAAGCGATTCAGATGTCCGATATCGGCGTCAATCCCAATATCGACGGCGAGAACGTCCGCTTGAACATGCCGGCGTTGACACGCGAACGGCGGCTAGAGCTGGTGAAGTTTCTCAGTCGACGCATGGAGGAAACGAAGGTCGCCATCCGTAATATCAGGCGGTCGGCAAACAGTGACCTGCAAGACTTCGAGAAGGAGAAGCTGATATCGGAGGACGACCGGAAGCGCGGCGAGACAGACGTTCAGCGGCTGACCGACAAATTCGTTGAGCAGATCGGTGAATTGGGCGCCGGCAAAGAAAAGGACATCATGGAGGTTTAGCCTCCGGCTGCCGCCAAATTGTCTCCGCTCACTTGTGTGAGGAGAAGGCGGCACGAGAGTGTACTTAGTGGTTGGCGATAGCGCTTGACATTACCGATAGCCATCCCAGGGATCAACTATGGGCATTATGACTAGAACTGAACAGCGCGTCCGAGTTGACTTGCCGCCGCTGGAAAAAGTGCCGACTCATGTCGCCATCATCATGGATGGCAATGGTCGCTGGGCACGGCAGCGTGGCTTGCCGCGTTCTGAGGGCCACCGTCAAGGCACGGAAAATCTGCGCCGCATCATCCGCGCGGCGGTTGAATTCGGCGTCGAAATCATGACCATTTATGCCTTTTCGACCGAGAATTGGTCGCGGCCTCGGCGTGAAGTCATGCTGCTGATGCGCATCCTGGAAATGGTCATCGACCGTGAGTTACAGGAACTGCACAAGGAAGGCGTGCAAATTCGTCATATCGGTGAGCTGGACGGTATCGAACGGCGCCTGGCGCGCAAGGTGATGGAAGCCTGTGAATATACGAAGAACAACCAACGCCTCATTCTAAACGTCGCCTTCAATTATGGCGGTCGTGATGAGATTGTTCATGCAGTGCAGAATATCGTGCGCGACGGCATTGACCCGGACGACATCACCCAAGCCACGATAAGCGACTATATATACACCAGGGACTTGCCCGATCCGGATTTGATTATCCGTACAAGCGGCGAATTCCGCCTGAGCAACTTTCTAATTTGGCAAGGCGCTTACAGCGAGATATTTACCACCGAGACCTATTGGCCCGATTTCGACCGCAGTGAATTCCACGAGGCGCTTCAGGAATTTGGCCGGCGCCGGCGTCGCTTCGGCAAAACCGACGATCAGATCGAACGCGATTTTCAAAGTCACGATCAGCTGAAGGCACGACCAATCTGATGCGGACCAAGCGACTGGGCCGCACCGAACTCCAACTGCCGATTGTTGGCATCGGCACCGCCTTCACCGGCATTCCCACACAGAATATGACCGTCAGGCAATACGAAGGAGCTGAGAGCGCGGCCGACCGCGAACTTGGCGTTGAGACGCTGGTAGCCGCTATAGACGCGGGCTGCACATTCTTCGATACCGCCGTGCTCTATGGCAATAGTGTGAGCGAGACGATGATCGGTGAAGCGCTGCGCCAGCGTCCGTCGGCAAAGGACGAAATCTTCATCACGACCAAGGCGGGCCGCACGCACGAGTTCTATGATTTCAGCTTTGATTTCATTGTGCGAAGCGTCAACGACAGCCTTGAACGGATGGGTTTGGACAGCGTCGACATCGTTTACATTCACGATGCGATGGGTCAGCCAAGGCAGCAGGTGCTGGCGGATGATGGCGCGCTGGGCGCCTTGCGACATCTGCAGAAGCAGGGAGTGCTGCGGCATATTGGCACGGCCTCGAACGACCCGCCGACCAACCTGGAGTATATCAAGACGGGCGAATTCGATGCCGCGGTGATTGCCGATTCCTGGAGTTTGATCAACTTGACTGCTGAACAGGAGATTTTTGCCGCGGCGGCCGAACACGATGTCGGCTTGGTATCAGCCACGCCGGTAGAACGAGGCTTGCTCGTGACCGGGCCGCAGGCAAATACCAGGTATCTCAACCGGCAATTCGGCCAGGATTGCCTCGATCATGTCAGAGAGATCAAGGCCTTATGTGAGCGCTATGCGGTGCCAATGGTGGCGGTGGCGCTGCAATGGTGTACGCGTCATCCACAAGTTGCCTCGACGATACCCGGCGCGCGCGTGCCGCGCGAAGCCGAATCGAGCATGGCGGCGGCGCAATTGGATATCCCGGATGAATTGTGGGCTGACCTGCAGCCGCTGGTGAAACACTTCGACACTGCAATCAGCGTCTAACTGCTTGGCGTGGTCTGCAGGGCGCCGCCTTCCAATTCACCGGCGCTGCGAATATCGGCCCAACCCATACCTTGCCGCAAGAGAAAAGCGAAGCCTGTCACGGTGACCGGTATCCAGTAGGTGAAATGCACGACTACGGCATAGGCGGTGGCGGTCGGCGTGGGTAGACCCAGCGCCGTAAGAATCGTGATGACGACAAACTCGTTCACACCCACTTGACCGGGCGAAGCCGGTATCAGTCCCGCGAGGTTGACCGCCCCGACCAGAAGCAGCGCGACCGCGTAATTGAGCTCCAGGCCAAAGGCGTACATGACCATCCAGTAGGTGCCGGCTTCGATACTCCAGGTGAGAAACGAACTGATGATTGCGCCCAGCAGGTAGACGGGGCTGCGTAATCCTTCCAAGCCCGCGATGACTTCTTCGCTGAGCTCGGCGACTGCTTGACCTAAGCGCCCGGGCATAAACCTGACCGTCAGCTTGACGACTTGTCGCAACAGATTGGGTCTGGCAGCCAGGAACAAGGCGACAAATAAAGCCACGACGAAAAGCGGCGTGGTGACCCGCGCGATTGTCTCAACTTCCGGGGAATGCACATCGATCAGCAGCAGGCTGAATAGCACAAATGTCAGCATCACGCAGCCGTCAAAGAGGCGTTCGAGGACGACGATGGTGGTCGAGCGCCCTAGTGGCACGGCGTAATTGCGCCGCAGCAGCACGATGCGCAGACCGTCGCCGGCGCGCAGGGGATAGACGTTATTGCCCATGTAGCCGATGAAGACGAGCTGGGTGAGCGACGACAAGGGGACGCGCTTGACCGCGCGCAGAAGATACTGCCAGCGCAGGGCGATGACGATGACGGCGAGATAATAGATCGCCATAGCCAGCAGCAAGTACGCGAGGTCGATTTCGCTGAGGCTGGTCAGAAACTGTTCAGGCTGGAGACCACGAAACACCAGGAACAAAAAAACGGCACTGATGAACATGCCGATAATGAAAGCCAGGCGTTTTTTGCCCGTTCGCATGGCGCCTCTGGGTCAAGCTAGGTACGAGTAGAATACGCGCTGTACGATAGCAGAGGTCAGCTGCAGTTAGTAGATTGGGATACGACTTAAATCCGGTGGAGCTGTATGCGCCGGCTGCCAGGTATTAATCAGGCAGGGACCAGGGCATCCAGCGACAGATTCTGTAGCGCCAGCAGCGGGTCGACACGATCGAGACCGAAGGTATTGGCAATAGCCGGATGCGTGCATTGACCTCGGAGGGTGTTAAGACCCATTCGCAGCGCGCGATCGCCCTGCAGAGCGGTTGTCACGCCAATGTCGGCGATCTTCAAGGCATAAGGCAAGGTGGCGTTGGCGAGGCCCAGGCTCGATGTGCGGGGCACAGCACCGGGCATATTGGCGACGCCGTAGTGGAGCACGCCATCAATCACAAAGGTCGGATCGCTGTGGGTGGTGGGTCGGGTGGTTTCCACGCAGCCGCCCTGATCGACCGCGACATCGACAATGACACTGCCGTCGGGCATCATCGGGAGCATATCTCGCGTGACCAGCATCGGCGCGCGCGCCCCCGCGATCAGCACCGAGCCGATCAGCGCATCGGCAGTCACGATCGATTTCGAGATGTTGATGTGATTGGAGTAGAGGGTGGTCAACTTGCCGTCCAGCACGTCATCCATATAACGCAGTCGATCCAGGTTGATATCAAGCAGGGTGACACGGGCGCCCATGCCCAGGGCGATTTTGGCGGCGTTGGCGCCAACTGTGCCGGCGCCCAGAATGACGACGTGTGCGGGCACGACTCCCGGAACACCGCCCATCAGTACGCCGCGGCCGCCGCGGTGCTTTTCCAGGTAATGCGAGACCACTTGCGCCGCCATGCGTCCCGCGACCTCGCTCATCGGCTCGAGCAGCGGGAGCCGTCCTTGACCGTCTTCGACCGTTTCGTAGGCGATACCGGTGACGCCGCTGCGCAGCAGGGCACGAGTCAGCTGTTCTTCCGCCGCCAGGTGCAGGTAGGTGAACAGGATGAGGTCCGGATGCAAGTAATTGTATTCGTCTGGCTGCGGCTCCTTAACCTTGATGATCATGTCCGCGTTCGACCAAACTTCTGCCGCCGAATCGATCAGCGTCGCGCCGGCGCTGTCGTATTCCTGATCGCCGAAGCCGCTGCCCGCTCCCGCGCCTCGTTCGACGAAAACCGTATGACCCCGCTGGGCAAATTCGCGTACACCGGAAGGGGGTAGCGATACACGATGTTCTTCGACTTTGATTTCCTTGGGGATTCCGATGTGCATGCGAGTCCTCCTACCAATGGCGTCAATTTCATTGTACATGATGTAGGAAAAAACTAAAGAGATTTCATACAGAGTGCATAATCATTGCCCCACGGCTGACGCCAGTATTGGATCGTGCGTTTGGGCATGGGGGGTCTCGTGTAATTGGATGCTGGTGGCAGGGTAGCATGGGTGGAGGGCAGGGTGGTGAGTAAAGGGTCGCGCGCTGAGGGATGTTTTTCACCACCGAGGACACCGAGGACACTGAGAAACCTGCTGACGCACCGCACCCTCAGCCCCTCTGAAGTTTCCCGCAGAAGAAGCGGGCGACCCAAGGGTCGCCCCTACCCTAGCGTTTTTGTGAGGTCGCGAATATTGTACGATGCTTGTCAGGAGGGCGACACAACGGGTCGCCCCTACGCTAGCGTTTTGTGAGGTCACACATAGACGGCGCTAGCTCTGATCGGCATTGATGAACTGAACCAGAAGCTCGCGGATTCCGAGGAGTCGTAGCGCGGGATCAGGAATATTGCGGACTTGTCATCGCCTGCTTTGCGCTTGCTAGATGACGAAATGCTCGTATTCGTTATCGGCGGGGATGCCCCAAACAGCCCAGAAATCACCACTGGACGGCGACATGATGGCGGCGCCACAGCTTTCGACATGCATCGGCGGTTTGGGACGGGTGCAAATTGCCACATCGTCCCGCGTTAGCGCCATCAAATCGTCAATGGTGATGCTGTCATTGGCGAGCAGTTCACGCGCGCGGCGCAGTCGATTCTGCGAGCTGTCCCGCGACGCGAGCGGGCGTTCACGCGCGACATCGAGGTTTTTCTGGATGAGACAGTGGTTGGTGTGCGTGACCGTATCATCAGCAAGCTCGTGAACGTGATGAGATGTCGACATCGCCTCGACTTCGTAGCCATTGCCATGCTTGTCCATCAGCATGTAGTTGTGCGCGCCGGCGAGTTTGGCGCCGGTCAGACTCTCAAGGGCCGCCTCGAGATCTTCCTGCTGCAGGATCTTGCGCACGACGAAAGGCCAGGTGACGCCGATCTGGCCGTCAGTAGCCATCAGGTTATTGACACCGACGCTGATGCCGGCGCTATTCATGCCGATCATGCCGACGCAGCCCGTGACGGTAAAGGTCAAGAAAGCGGGCGCATTCTCCGGCTCGCCCTGTATCAGAATCACGTAAGGCGTCGCCGAGGCGTGCATGTCCCAGGTCTGTCCGAAGAAGGTTCGACCCGTCGCGCTGCGTCTTTCGGGCACCATAAAGGCGGTGCAGTTGTCGGCGACCAAAGACGGCGTCGTGGCCGGCAGGGCAAGATCGCCGATGCAGTAGACCGTATCAATGAAGTCGGTAAAACCGTTGTTGATCACGAGCTCGGCAAGGCTCAAGCCGGTCGCATCCGCCATCCCGCGGAGTTCTTCCATCAAGTCCGGCGCATAAGCCTGATGTTCGGCGGCGCAGGCGTCAGCCAGGGCGAGAACGGCGTCGCGCGATAGATTGCGACCGGTCCAATCGCTGCTTTGGCACAGACCGACACGTTCTTCGGTGAATTGGTGGATTTCGTCGCGGAAACGCTTGCCGTGATCCCAGCCCATTTGGTAAGGCGAGCCGCTCAGTTTGACGACGCGAATCTGTGTCATGATCGTGTCTGCCTTCGTCCATTCCCGTAGGGATATTGTGCTACATCTTGTCCATTTCCGCACGGACTGTATTCAGCAGGTTATCGGCGCGGATCTGTGCCAGCGTGTAGCAAGGCCCGCCCATGTGATCGGCGAGGCGTTGCGCCAAACCTTGATCGAAGGCGACGTGCTCCATGTTGATCGTCACAGTGCGGATGTCGGCTTCGTGGATTCTACGCGCGATGGAATGCGCCTCGTCTTGCGGTGAGATGGAGTCGCTGATGGAGACGTTGCCGGCGCCATCGGTCAGCAGGATCATCATCGGCATGACATCGGGATTGACGTTCTTCTCACGCATGACCGCTTCGTAGGTCAATAGCAGACCGGCTGAGAGAGGCGTTTTGCCGCCAACCGGGATATCCGCCATCGCCTGCTTGGCCAATAAGACCGAGTTCGTCGGCGGCAGTACGAGCGAAGCGCGGTCTTTCTGAAAGACGACCAGGCCGACGCGGTCGCGTCGCTGATAGGCATCGGTCAAGAGGGACATGATGGCCCCCTTGGTCGCCTGCATCCGCTCGGAGACGGCCATGCTCCAAGAGGCATCCACCGTGAACATAATCAAGTTGGCCGCTTTGCGGACGCGCACCTTTTCCTGCAGGTCGGTCTTACGCAGGGCGTAGGCCATGCCGGTTTCTTGCTTCTGCTCATGGCGCTGCACCTGAAAGGGAGCGGCGGCGCGCAAGGTGGCGTCAAAGGCGATATCGCGCGGTTTTTCGCCGGCTTGTTTGGCGCGGACATAGCGCCCGCGTTTGCGATCAGTGCGCGTGGTCGAACGCCTGCCGGATTGCCGACGCGTCATGCGATCAAGTTGGGTGTTGAGCTTGCGCGTTTCGAACTCGGCGCGGGAATCGACCTGCTGGCCGCCTTCCCACCAGCGCGCGTCCGAGGTGGGGAAGGCATCTTGCGGCGAGGCTTCGGTCTGGCCGAGCTCCTGTTCCTGCGGTTCGCCTTCGCCGCTTACAGACTCACTTTTTTTTTAGTCTGCGCCGCCTGCTCGTCGCTGTTTTCGCTGAATTCGCCGGCTTCTTCGCCTTCGCCGATCTCTTGACGTTTGTCGTCAACCGCCGCTTCCACAGCATCGAGGTCGGCTTGCGCATCGCTGAATGGTCCGCGCTTGAGCCGATGCGGAATCGTCAAGCGGATTGCGATTGTGATATCCCGGTCGTTGATGGCGGTGCGACCCTCGAAGGCCGCATGGGCGCGCGCTGCTTTCAGGATGACGAGATCGGCGCGATGTCCGTCAACACGCAGATCACTGGTGATGCTGGCGATAACGCGCAGGTCATTGGTAGTATGCGTGACCTGGTCGATGATTTCGCGAGCGGCGGCAATACGGTCGGAGAGCTGTTCATCGATCGGTTCCCATTCCGCCTTGAAATCCAGCGGATCGTTTTCGTAGGCGATGTGTCGCTCGAGGATTTCGATACGATCGCGGGCGTCTTTGATGCCGGTGACATCGACCGAGAGCGCGAAACGATCCAGCAGCTGCGGGCGCAGGTCGCCCTCCTCGGGATTCATGGTGCCGACCAGGATGAAGCGCGCCGGGTGGCTGAAGCTGATGCCTTCGCGTTCGACAATGTTGACGCCCATTGCCGCGCTATCGAGCAGCAAATCGACGATATGGTCATCAAGCAGATTGATCTCGTCGACGTAAAGGATGCCGCGGTTGGCATTTGCCAGGACGCCGGTGTCAAAATGACGCTCGCCAAATTGGATCGCCTTTTCGATATCCAGCGTGCCGACCACACGATCCTCGGTGGCGCTGACCGGCAGATCAACAAAGCTGATGCGTCTGCTAGTTGTGGGAATTTCTGGGCAATCCTCGTATTTCTGCCGCGCAAAATCCGACCAGGATTCCGGGCGAGCCGGATCATCGTGGAAAGGAGAATCGGAAATGACGTTGATCTGCGGCAACAGCGCAGCCAGCGCGCGTGCTGCCGTGGACTTGCCGGTGCCGCGTTCGCCGCGAATCAGCACACCACCGATACGCATATCGACTGCATTAAGGATCAGCGCGAGCTTCATCATGTCTTGGCCGACGATGGCGGTGAAAGGATAAACTGGCGGTCTTTGGCTCATAGAGGATCCGATTTCCTGCGCACTCATTTCAACTGAAACGACCATTATACGGGAGCGGATTTAGGCTGGCAATTGCGAGCTTTAGTTGTGCGGCGAAAACACGTCATCGAGTGGATCAGGTGCAATTCAGGATAATCTCGCGCGCCGCCTTGATGACCGGCTCGCGCTGACGATGGAGTAGGGAAACCAGCGATGTCGGGCAGGGCAGTGGCTCGGCGTCAACGATGGCGATATGCGGATGCTCGGCTTCGCTCCGTTCGAGCAGGGACATGCCGAACCCGCCGGCGACCAAATGGCGGCGGGTATGATTGTCGTCCACGCGAAGGTATTCCGGCGGTTGGATGCCATGAGCGGCAAAGAGGCGCCGGCTTATCAACTGGTAAGGGCAGTCATTGCCGGTGTTGATCCAGGGCACTGCTCCGAAAGATGACCATGAGTTATCCAGGTGGCTGGTCCACTTGCGTGGCATGGCGATGACCAGCTCCGCCCGGGGCAGCGGAAGCGCGTGGAAACACGTCGCTTCGGCCTCGCCGTATACAATGCCCATATCGATGTCGCGCCGGCTGATTGCATGCAAGATTCGCGCGGACTCATCATGCGACAAGTGCAAATCGATATCGGGAAAGTCTTGCTCCAGACGGCGAACAAAGGTCGACAAGTCAAACACTTCGTTGGAGACGCTGAGCGCCAGTCGCAATTTGCCCGCTACTTGCGCGCGGCACGAACCCGCTTGTTCCGCGAATCCGTCGGCTGCCGCCAGAATCTGTCTGGCGTGCTGTTCCAGCGTCCGCCCGGTATCAGTCAGTTCGACGCCTCGATGCGTGCGCAGGAACAACTCGATGCCAAATTCGGTTTCGAGCGCCTTGATGTGAGCGCTGACGGAAGATGGCGTCATGGACAACTGCCGCGCCGCGCCTGAAATGCTTGATTGCTCGATGACGGTGACAAACGCGCGCAATTGATGCAGTTTCATCGGGAGCCTTCGGCTAATCCGAAAGCGGCTTGCGGAAAACCGGACGTACCGGATGGCATCGCGCCGCCTAGAATCATCATATCGCCCGTTAGCCGCGGGAGCAAGACCATGCGCCTGAAGCGTTTCTCGCAAGTTCGCACGACGCCCGTCATTGCGGACAGTAGAGCGTTGCTATTCTTTGCCAACAAACTCCGTTACGAAACTGACCCGGCCGATGTACATGCGGACATGCAACATGGCGTGGATGACTTCATCATTTTGGATGTGCGCAGCGCGACCGATTTCGCGGAAAAGCATGTTTGCGGCGCCATCAATCTGCCGCTTAGACAGATCACGCGCAAGCGGATGAGCGAATTCTCCGACGATGCGCTCTTTGTCGTCTATTGTTGTGGACCGGGCTGCAACAGCTCGACCAAAGCCGCGCTCAAGCTCACGCACCTCGGCTACGCCGTCAAAGAGTTGATCGGCGGCATCGAATATTGGCGACGCGAGGGCTATCCCTTGAAGCGCTCCACGCCTCAACAATGACGCTGAGCCGGACGAGACGCGTTTGCTTTACCGATTAGATTTGTGGCGTAGGGGTGGGCGCGGTGCTGGTCGAGGTGACGGTAATCCGCGGCGTTTCAGCAGTCGTCGCTGTATTTGTTGGCGTCGCGGTCGGCTGTTGAGTCGGGGTAGCCGTGGGCAATTCAGGCAAGTCGGTAATGACTTTGAGCGCCGACGGATCGAATCCCTGGCAGAAGAAACTGGAGTGGTAACCCCAGCCGGATTCTCCGCTGGCTAATTCAATAAGCAGCCATTCCCTATCCGCCGTTGTACCGCTAGCCAGGACGGGTACGTTCTGGATGGCAATCTGGCGACGAGGAAAACGCGAATCCGGTCCAGCATACATTGTCGCGTCGATCCGTGGCGTACATTCTGGTTCGCGTATCGCAATGTGGATCGTTTTTGCTGTGATCGCGCCGATTTCGTCCAGCGCGCTCAGTTCGATTTTGAATTCGTCGGCAGGCATGCCTCGCAGAACGATCTGGCCATGGCCGGCAGTGAAGGTGTTCTTGGCGACCGTCTCGAAGCCCAGCGGATTAGTAATATCCAGTTCCACCGCGCCCGATACTTCCCAGCGCACCGTCAGCGTCCCGCGCACATTGCGCAGCATCATGGTCTTGTCGCTGTCGAATCGCTCGACGATCACCGGCTGATAGACATCAAGCTGCCTCTTCGCGATTGCAGTGTGTTCACCTTGTACCGCAATCAGAGCAATTTCAACCGGATCGACGAAGGGGTTGGTGACCAAGGTGTACGAGCTGTCCAAGGAGGACAATTCGGCGAGAGGGGCGCGATCAACCTCAATCACATAATGAACCGCATCGCTGGCTTCCCAACTCAGCATGACCGGCGTGCCTTGCGCGACCCGCGCTTCTGACAGGGAGAAGCGGGAAATCACCGGCTCAGGCGGCTGCAGCAGTACCGTTGCCAAGACGACCGCAAGCGCCACCGACACCAGCAGAACGGCAATCAGACTGCGTTTCGACATATACGGTTTCACTGTCAGATATCCCGGCAGCGCAACGCAGTAACCGCTGGGATCGTCATTCGTCGTCAGCAAAGCGAAGGGACGTATGACCGGACTTCCGAGGACTTGCCGATGCCGCGGGCGCACTGCACCGTGGACCTGTGTTCGTGCGCCCGGTCCCAGCCGAAGGGCATCTTGCGCCAGAAGAATCTCAAGTTGTGACGCTGGCTCATGCGCAGCCAGTTTCAGCCGCAGCTCTTCGTTCCCTTGATTGAGCAGGTGCAGCTTGAATGCCCCCGAATCATTGAGAAAAGGTGGATCGAGCGCCAAACTGAGACCGCCGAATCCGCCCAGCTCGACCATTAGCGCCAGTCTCACAAGACCTTCGGTTTCCCCCAGCCGCGTGACGGTTATGGTTAGCGGATAGTTGTCGGGCGGCATGTCGGCGCGGCGGGATGGCTTGATCTGAAGCGAGACCGGGTAGGTTTCGTCCGCGGCAAGCCAGAAATCCATTTGGTCAGGATTCACCCAATTGTTGGGCAATCCAGTGGCTTCAAGCAAAAACCCGCAGCGCTGATCCGTGAGATTGGAAATGCTGAGCCGAACTTCTGCAGTAGAGGCGGGCCAAACTGAAACCGTCGGCTGTTCCAGCTCCGCGCGGAATCCGATTGACAGCGGCTGTGTTTGGTCCGAGATTGCTTGTATCGCTTCCGTTGGGCTGTCGCTGCGGAGATAGAATCTTGCCGTCACCGAGCCGATCTGAATCTCTTCGATATCTCTTAACTGATGAGGCATATTGGCGGGCAGGCGGTCACCATCGATATAGGTGCCGCGCTCAGAATCGAGGTCAGTGATGAAGGCGGCGCCGGCCTGGTGCTGCAGAAGGCAGTGTTGCGGAGAAACTGCTTCGTCAGCCAGACGAATCGTATTGCTCACGTCGCTGCCGACGGAGATTTCAGCGCCTTCCAATGGGTAGCTAGCGCTGCGCCCATCGGCAAAAAAGACATCCAGCCGACCAAATGCCGTCATCGACAGACTCGTATACCCGGTCTCGCTGACTATATGCTGCCGCATATTCTAGCCGCTAGAAGGTTGTCGGGAAAGTCGAATGGTCACGCCGAGGCGCCGCCGTCGGCAAAGCGTCATCTTGATGAGAAGTAACCACTGATATAATGTTGGGCTGTTCGGATGCACCAGGACAAGCGCATGAAGCGAGACACCATCATCTGCGTGACGCCCAATGTGGCGCTGGATCGCACGCTGGTCGTGCCGGATTTCGCGATCGGTCATATATCGCGCATCCCCAATGCGATCGCGGTACCGGGCGGCAAGGGCTTGAACGTCATGCGGGCGGTGACGATCCTTGGCGGGCGGGCATTGGCGATGGGGCTGGTCGGCGGGCACACCGGCCGTATGGTGGCCGCTATGGTTGCGGAAGCCGGCTATCAAGCCGAGTGGACGCGCTTCCAAGGCGAATCGCGAACGTGCACGATCATTGCGCGACCCGATGGCAAGTCGACCGTCATCAACGAGTCCGGCTGTATTGAGCCCGCGGATTGGACTGAGCTGACCAATGACATTTGTCGGGAAGCGGAGCGAGAAGATGTGCAAATGATATGCCTCTGCGGCAGTTTACCCGATGGCGCGCCGCCGGATGCCCCGGCCGTCTTGATCGAACGCGTCAACGCCATGGGAAAACAGATCTGGGTCGACAGCAGCAAGCGGTCGCTGGCCAACGCTATTCTGGCTCGTCCCTATGCGATCAAGGTCAATCGCGATGAAATCGCGTTTGCCACGGGCGTTTCTTTGCGCAACGAGCGAGACCTCTTTGAGTTGGCACGACGATTATTGGCGGATGGTATTCGCATTGTCGTGATATCGCTGGGCGCGGAGGGCGCGCTGCTTTTCAGCGAGGCGCTGACCGTCAAAGCGACGCCGCCCGTCATACAGCCGGTCGATCCGGTCGCCAGTGGCGACTGTCTGCACGCTGGCATTGTGACGGCCTTGGCGGACGGCGCTGGATTGGCCGAGGCGCTGCGCTGCGGCGTAGCGGCCGGAACGGTCAACGCGCTTTTTGCTGGCGGCGCGCGCTTCAATTATCCCGATTATCAGGCGATCCTGGCGGATACCCGCGTGGAGGTCCTCAAGGTCTGAGGGCGGACGATTTTACAAAAAGTTTAAAGTTTACCTATAGACTTCTGGCGGACGAATTTTATCATCTGTTTTCTGATGGAGCGATCAAGAGAAAGGCGTTCGCCTGTGATCAGTGTGCAGAACATTTCGAAGAAATACGGCAGCATTACCGCGCTTGACGATGTCAGCTTCGACATAGAGCCGGGCGAAATCGTCGGTTTGCTCGGTCCCAACGGCGCCGGCAAGTCAACGGCGATCAAAATCATTACCGGTTTCCTGCATCCGGACGAAGGCAAGGTCGAAATCGACGGGCAGGATGTGCTTGCGGATTTGCACGCGGTCCAAGCGAAGATAGGGTATCTATCCGAGAATACGCCGCTCTATCCCGAGCTGTCGGTGCAGGCGTATTTGACGATGATCGCAGAACTGCGTGACATCCCCCCCGCTGACTTCATTCGGCTGCTTTCGGATGCGGTTTACGGCACTGGCTTAAAAGATTATTTGACGCGGCCGATCGCTTCGTTGAGCAAGGGTCTGCGGCAGCGCCTTGGCTTGGCGCAAGCGATCTTGCACAAGCCGCCGTTTCTCATACTCGATGAGCCAACTGTTGGCCTGGATCCGACGCAGATCGTGGAAATTCGCGCTTTGATCAAGTCGCTGGCACGGGAATGCACAATCCTCTTCTCATCGCATATTCTTTCGGAGGTCGAGGCCATCTGCGACCGCGTCATCATTATCATCAATGGCGAGGTCAAAGCTGATCAAAGTCTGCGCGACTTGAGCATGAGCAATAATGCGACCCTGGTGCTGCAGCGGGAGGACGACGCAGTGGCGGGTTGGCTGTCGGCGCTGGAAGGCATCTCCGATGTCAGGCAGATTCGCTCGCTGGATGATTTCCCCGCTTACCGCATCACCAGCTCGGCCGATATTTCGCCGCAGATCTTCGCCATCGCCCGGGACCAGAATTGGGCGGTGCGGGAGCTGCGCCGGGATACGGTCACGCTGGAATCCTTCTTCAATCAATTGGCGACGACGGCTTAGGAGGACGGCATGAAGAAAATTCTTGCGGTCACGGGGAAAGAACTCAAGCTCTATTTCGGGTCGCCAATGGCGCTGATCTTTGTCGGGGTTTTCCTTGTCTTGACCCTTTTCGTCTTCTTCTGGGTGGATTCCTTTTTTGCGCGCGGCATCGCCGATGTGCGCGCCCTATTCGAATGGATGCCGCTGCTGATGATCTTTCTGGTCGGGGCGCTGACGATGCATCAGTGGAGCCGCGAGGAAGAGAGTGGCAATCTGCAGGTTCTGCTGACGATGCCGGTACGGCTTACCGAACTGGTTGCGGGCAAGTTCCTGTCGGCGCTGGCGCTGGTGGCTGTGGCGCTCGGCTTGACGCTCTTCCTGCCCTTGACCGTGTCTTCGCTGGGCAACCTGGACTGGGGCCCGGTCGTCGGCGGTTATCTGGCGACGCTCTTGCTGGCTTCCAGCTATATCGCCATCGGCCTCTTTGTATCTTCCCGAACTGACAATCAGCTGGTGGCGCTGATTGGCACGGCTGTCATCTGCGGCGTTTTTCAGGCGATCGGGTCACCGGTGATCACCGATCTCTTTGGCGCGACGACGGGTGAATTGCTGCGCCAATTTGGCACCGGCAGCCGCTTCGAAAGCATCGAACGCGGCGTCATTGACCTGCGTGATCTGATCTATTACCTGTCGCTGACCTTATTCTTCCTGGCACTCAATATTCTGTCGCTCGATGGCAAGCGCTGGAGCAGCGGCACACACTTGCGCGCCCATCGCGTCAACGGGCGGGTTGGCATCGCATTGATTGGTTTTAACCTGCTCGCTTTCAATCTGCTGATTGCTTCGGCGAGCGCAGCGCGACTTGACCTGACCGAGCACAACGAATACAGCTTGTCCGATGTCACGAAGAGTTTGCTGGCGGATTTGGGTGAACCGCTGTTGATTCGCGGCTATTTCAGCGAGGAGAGTCATCCCTTGCTGTCACCGCTCGTACCGCGCATCAAAGATACATTGCGGGAATATCAATTGGCGGCGAATGGCCAGCTGCAACTGGAGTTCGTCGATCCGCTTACCGATCCAGCGTTGGAGCGTGATGCGAATCAGATACATGGCATCCGCCCCACACCCTTGCAGGTCAACGATCGGGGTGGCGTCTCGCTGGTGAATGTCTATTTTGATGTGCTGATTGCCTACGGCGACCAATCCGCAACCTTGAACTTTGCTAATCTCATCGAGGTGGTTGATACGCCGCTGGGTGTTGAAGTGCGATTGCGCAACCTCGAATATGATTTGACGAGCAATATCCAGCGCGCCGTCTATGGATTTCAAAGTCTTGACGCTGTGCTGGCATCGTTTGAGCAGCCGGCGCATCTGAAGCTCTACCTGTCCAGCGAAACCATGCCCGAGATGATGGTTGAAGTGAGCGCGACCATGCAGGAGATCGCCCGCGAAATCACGGATGGCAGCCCGGACAAGGTGCGATTTGAGGTTGTTGATATGTCGGCGCCCGATGCGGGCATCAGCGAACAGGAATTGTTCGACCGCTTTCAGATTCAGCCGGTCGCGGCGAGTTTCTTCGCGTTGGAGACCTTTTATCTGCATCTGGTCATAGAGGCGGGCGACGATATTCAAGTGATCTATCCCGCCGGTGAGCTCAGCCAGGTTGAAATCCGCAACGCCATCGAATCGTCATTGAAGCGCTCGGCAGCCGGTTTTCTAAAGGTGATTGCGTTATGGTCGCCGCCGGCCCAAAGCGCCGATCAATTCGGGCAACAGTTGCCGAACCTGCAGCAATACTCGATCCTTGAAGATACTTTGCGTGACAGCTACGAGCTGCGCCGCGTTACGCTGGACGAGGGACAGATCGCGGCTGATATCGACGTCCTGATTTTGCTAGCGCCGAATACTTTGACCAATGTTCAGCGCTATGCCATCGATCAGTACATCATGCGCGGCGGTTCAGTGATCGTGGCAGCGGGACATTTTCGTCTTGGGCTTGACCCCTATGTTGGGGCATTGCAGCTGGAAGTCAACGAAGGCGGCCTGGAAGAGATGTTGGAAAGCTACGGCATCAGCATCGGTGACAGCCTGGTCATGGATTATCAGAACGCGCCATTCCCGCTGCAGGTGCAGCGTGACCTGGGCGACATGGTCGTCACCGAGATTCAGGCGCTTGACTATCCCTACTTCATTGATGTGCGCCCAAATGGGCTGGATCTGGACAATCCGGTGGTCAGCAGTTTGCCACTATTGACGATGAGCTGGACGTCGCCGGTGACGGTTGACGATTCCGTCCTGGAAGGTGCGCGAATCACCACGCTGATTCGGTCTAGCGATTCCGCATGGGAGACAACCGAAGCGAATCCGCAACCGGACTTGGAACTGTATCCCGAATTCGGCTTCCCCGTCAGTGAGGACCTGTCGTCTTACCCGCTGGCGGTGGCGGTGGAGGGATCCTTCAGTAGTTTTTTCATTGACAAGCCGTCTCCATTTGAAGCGGCCGACGGTGCGGACGATGAATTGGTGAATAGTGCAGCGGCCATCGGCTTGATAGAGCGCTCACCGACAAACTCGCGATTGATCGTGATCGGCAGCTCCGAGTTTTTGAATGACAACGTGTATCAGATTTCAGCGAGTTTTGGCGGCGACCGTTTCGTCAGCAACTTGCAGCTGGTCTCCAACGCAATTGACTGGTTCACCGAAGATGTTTCACTGGCGTCCATCCGCAGCCGCGGCAGCTCGGCGCGCATTCTGCCGCCAATAAACGAAACGGCGCAAAATCAGTGGGTGATGATCAACTACGCGGTCGCCATTATCGGCTTGATATTGATCGGCGCTGTCTGGCAGTTGCAGCGACGGGCCGAGCAGCCGATTCAGTTGATTTCGCCGCACGGTCTTGGCGTTAACTCAACGCTTTTACAAACCACGCGAGACGATGTGTCAGACGCCGGCAAGAAAGGAGGTGCCTGATGTTGAATCGCAGCAATATCTTCCTTGTGATTCTGCTTGTGGTTCAGATCGTACTGCTCGCTGTAGCCGTCGTTGCAACGTCAGGAACAGAGACGCGTCCGATCGAGCCGATCCTGATGGGCATAGGCGCTGCTGACGTGGAACGATTCAGCTTCGCGGATGATCTGGACAACACGGTGACAGTCGCCCGCGCTGCTGATGGCTGGGTCTTGCCCGATGCCGATGATTTCCCGGTAGTTGGCGACAAGGTTGAGGAGGTTCTCGACAAGATCGCGGCCATGGATACAAGACGTCTGGTGGCGTCGAACCCCGCCAACTTCGCCCGTCTCGAGGTTAAAGACGATGACTTCAGGCGCAAGTTGACGCTCGAAGCGGGTGAAAAGAGCGCTGAGCTCGTCCTGGGCGGAAGCGGCGGCGTCGATACCTCATACGTCCGGCGGGCTGGCGAAGACAAAGTCTACCTTGGTGTCGGTATCAATTCCTGGGAATTGTCGACGCAGGTATCGACCTGGCTCGACGCGAGCTATGTCAATGTGCCGCCGGACGATGTGCTGGCGTTCACGGTGAAGAATGCGCAAGGCAGCTTCACATTCTTGCGCGACGGTGAGAATTGGACTTACGCTGGGTTGACCGAGGGTGAAACATTCGAAGATACCAAGATGCCGAGCATGCTGCGCAACGCCGCAACGGTCAGGCTGATTGAGCCGCTTGGCTTGGAGGCCCGCGAGGAATACGGGCTCGACGAGCCGCAAGTCACCGTCGACGTGCGCTATCGCAAGATGATCGAATCAGAAGCGGATGAAGCGGAAGAAAGCGACGACGAGGTCGCCGGCGCCATTGACAGCGTAGCGACGGTTGAGTTCACGGAGGAGTCGTACACGCTCATCTTCGGTGCTGAAGTGGATGAAAACATCTTACTCAAATCATCGGATGCTGAGTATTATGTGACCGTGCGTGATACGGTCCTGAATGCCTTCAGCGGAATCGGCCGCGAAGACTTGATTCGATTGCCCGAGCTTGAAAGCGAAACCAACTCCGCGTCAAGCGGCGGGTGATCGCCAAAGGCCTTTTCAGGGACCGAAGAAGGCCCGAGGCTGTTCCAGTGATTGGAATAGTCTCTTGGCGCCACTGTTGCGCGGGTTGGCAATACCCTCGTTATTAGCCGCTTTCGAGCCTACAATGCTCTCCGTCCTTATCCAATTAGAGTACCGTCAGGACGCTGCATGCCTACACCTCTAAGCTTCCAGCAGGTCATCTTGAAATTGCACGAGTACTGGGCGGCACAGGGCTGCCTGATCTGGGAGCCGTATAACGTGCAAGTGGGCGCGGGCACGGGCAATCCGGCCACGACCTTGCGCGTGCTTGGGCCGGAGCCCTGGCGCGTCGCTTACGTCGAACCATCAGTGCGACCCGATGACGGACGCTTCGGCGAGAATCCGAACCGGATGCAGAAATATTATCAGTATCAGGTGATCCTCAAGCCCGATCCGGGGAATCCGCAGGAACTATACCTGGCATCATTGGAAGCCCTCGGTATCAATCAGCGCGAACACGATATCCGCTTCGTCGAAGACAACTGGGAATCGCCGGCTCTAGGCGCTTGGGGGCTGGGCTGGGAGGTCTGGCTGGATGGGCAGGAGATTACGCAGTTCACCTATTTTCAGCAGGCGGGCGGTATGTCGCTCGATCCGGTCAGCGTCGAGATCACCTACGGCATTGAGCGCATTGTACTGGCGCTGCAGGGCAAGGAATCCGCCTGGGCGATTGACTGGCTGGAGGGCGTCAGCTACGGCGATGTGATGTTCGACGATGAGGTGGAGCACTGCCGCTACTATTTCGATGTCGCCGATGTCGATGGGCTGAAGTCGGTCTACGATACCTACGAACGGGAGTATGCGCGGGCGCTCGAGGGCGATGCGCTGATCGCCGCTTATGACTACGTGCTGAAGTGCAGCCATCTCTTTAACGTGCTCGACACACGCGGCGCCATCGGCGTCACTGAACGGGCGAATTACTTTCGCCGCATGCGCGAGATGACGCGGACCATCGCCAAAGAGTATGTGGAGAGGCGGCAAGAACTCGGCCACCCGCTGATGAAGATGGCGGATAAATGGCGCGGCGCTCCCGTGCAGGCGCCGGGTGAAATGCTGCCGACGCCCCAACTGCGGGCGGATGTCTTGATCGAAATCGGCGTCGAAGAAATGCCGGCCGACGATGTGGCCAATGCTTTGAGTCAAGCGAAGGCGAACGCGCCGTTGTTGTTCGACGAATTGCGGCTGTCCGTTGCGGAGTTTGAAGTTCATACCACGCCGCGGCGGATCGTCGTCGCTGCTCGTCAAGTTGCGTCAAGGCAGGCGGACGAAGAATTCATCGCCAAGGGCCCACCCGCCAATCGCGCCTATGATGCGGATGGCAGTCCAACCCGCGCCGCTATCGGTTTTGCGTGGAGCAAGGGTGTCGATGTCGGGGACTTGCAGATTCAAGAGATGGACGGCGGCCGATACGTCACCGCCGCGGTGCGTACCGATGGTCGGCCGACTCCTGAAGTGCTGGCGGAAGCGCTGCCTGGCTTCGTCGCGGGCTTGAAGTTTGTCAAGTCAATGAGCTGGAACGCGACGGGGGTTTCCTTCTCGCGGCCGATTCGCTGGATCGTGGCACTCTTTGGCAATGTGGTCATCCCATTTGAGTTTGCAGGTTTGGCGAGCGGCAAGGTGACGCGAGGATTGCGTCCCAACGGCTCGCCCGAAACAATGCTGCAAGATACGGCGGATTACACGACGGCCTGCAGCGAGCAGAGGATCATCGTCAACTCTGACAAACGACGGGCTGCGATACAAGAACAGATTGACGCCTTGGCGGCGGAAGTTGATGGTATCGTGCCGAAAGACGATGCGCTGCTGGCGGAAGTGACCAATCTGGTCGAAGCGCCGACAGCCTTTCTTGGCGAATTCGACGCCGAGGATTTGCAGTTGCCGCGTGACGTATTGGTTACGGTCATGCGCAAACATCAACGCTACTTTGCACTAGAAGACAAAACAGGGCAACTGATGAATTATTTCATCGGCATACGCAACGGCGATAGCAGACATCTCGACAAAGTCATCCACGGAAACGAACAAGTCTTGCGAGCCCGCTTCTCCGATGCGCAATTCTTCTTTGAGGCTGATATCAAGAAGCCGCTCAAGGACCATTTGCCGCGCCTGGAGACACTGACCTTTCAGGCGGAATTAGGGTCGATGCGGCATAAGAACGACCGAGTCGCCGCGTCCATAGCCGGTCTTGGTGAATTGCTGGGCCTCAATGCTGAGTCGATCGACGTATCAAAAAGCGCCGCTAAAATTGCGAAAGCGGATCTGGCGACGGGTATGGTCGTTGAAATGACCTCGCTGCAAGGTCTCATGGGTTGCGAATATGCCTTGCGCGAAGGAATCGATCCGGCAGTCGCTCGCGCCGTGCGGGAACACTGGCTGCCATACGGCGCTCAGGATGATTTGCCTGGCGGCGACGCCGGCCGATTGCTGGCAATTGCCGACAAGCTCGACAGTCTCGTCGGATTATTTGCCGTTGGTTTGGCGCCGAAGTCGACCTCCGACCCTTACGGCCTGCGGCGTACGGCCTTGGGCATCCTTCGAATCTTGTTGGATCAAGCCATTTCGGTGGACTTGAGGGACCTGATTGCGCTGGTGGCGGCCGGGCAGCCGGTGAACGTAGAAGCGGGAACGCAGAGACATGTTCTTGATTTCATGACCGGTCGATTCGAAAACTGGCTGATCGAAGAGTTTGCCTATCCACGCGATGTCATCAGGGCTGTCTTGAAGACGCAAGCACATAACCCGGCAAGAGCAGGGCGCGGAATCGCTGAATTAGCGGCGTGGGTCAAGCGCGATGATTGGGAAGCCATTCTTGACAGCTACGCCCGCTGCGTGCGCATCACGAGAAGCGAATCTACGCAGCAACTGAAACGGGATCAGCTCTGCGACGAATATGAAGTATCGCTATTCAACGCCAGCCAAGAGGCGATTGACGGGCTATGCGGCAGTTCGAATGTCGATGGCTTCCTGCGTGCGTTCGAGCAGATGGCGCCGGCGGTGACCGACTTCTTCGACAACGTGCTGGTGCATGCGGACGATCGCGCCCTGCGCAACAATCGCATCGCATTGCTTCAGCGTATTAGCGCCCTGCAAGACGGCCGCGCCGATCTCAGCGAGCTGGAGAACTTTTAACGCCATGCATCATCGTTGGTCTACGGTCTTAAGGCTAATCCGGACCGCAGTGAATTGCCGACCTTGGCACAGACGGTTATAGTCAATACGAAGTGCATGCCTTGGTACTAATCTTCCAACGTATTACCGCCGATATGGTACGACTTGCGACGCGAGTTTATAATCTAGCCTCAATCTCGTCGAGGAGCGCATCCGCATGTCAGTGACAGATGAGATCAAGTCACGCATTGACATCGTGAATTATGTGCAGCGTCATGTGCCCGCTTTAAAGAAAGCCGGGCGCAACCACAAAGCCTGCTGCCCTTTCCACAATGAAAAAACACCCTCGTTTGTCGTCAATCCGGAACGACAGAGTTGGCACTGTTTTGGCGCTTGTGCCGAGGGCGGAGACCTTTTCACCTTCGCGCAGAAACTGCACGGCTGGGATTTCAAGGAAGCGCTGCGGGAACTGGCGAACGAAGCCGGTGTGCAGCTTGAGCCGCAGACACCGGAACAGAAAACACGCCGCAATCGTCAGGAACGGCTGCGCGGCATGCTGTCTGACGCGGCTGTGTTTTATCATAGGGAACTACAGCGCGAATCTGGCGCATTTGCTTACGACTATCTGCGCGCAAATCGCGGCATCAGCCCTGAAACTACCCAGGCATTCCAGTTGGGTTATGCGCCGGACAGCTGGGACTACATGCTGAACTCCTTGCGTAATCTGGGATACAGCGACGATGACATTGTAGAAGCTGGTATGGCGGTGCGCAATGATTCGGGTCGTGTCTACGATCGCTTTCGCAACCGTCTGATGTTTCCGATTCGGGATGAGCGCGGCCGGACCGTCGGATTCGGCGGACGTGCCTTGAGCTCTGACGAGGTCGCTAAATACATCAATTCGCCGCAATCGCCGCTGTTTGACAAAAGCCGCCTGCTCTTCGGACTGGATATGGGCAGATCGGCGATTCGTGAGATTGGTACGGCGGTGATCGTCGAAGGCTACATGGACGTGATCCAGGCGCATCAAGCCGGCTACCTCAATGTCGTGGCACAGATGGGCACAGCAATGACCGAGCCGCAGGTCCGGCTCGTGGCGCCGCGCCTTGCCAAGCGAATTGTCCTGGCGCTGGATGCGGATGAAGCGGGACAGAATGCCACGCGGCGGAGTCTCGAAGTGGCGCGCGAAATCTTGTCGAGAGATTACGTCGGTAAGCTGTCGACAGACTTTGGCATTTTAAAGATCACCGGCGGCAAGGACCCGGATGACGCCCTGCGTGAATCGCCCGGGGAATGGCAGGCGCTGGTCGAGGGGGCGCAATCGGTTGCCGATTTTGTGATCGATATGGAGACTTCGGCCTTGCCCGCGAGCGCGAGCTTGCAAGAACGTCAGGCGGCTGCAAAAGACGTACTGCCACTGCTCTCGGTGTCGGAGGACAATCTCTACCGGCAAGAGAATATTCAGAAGCTGGCGCGGCGTCTGCGCATCGGCGAACTTGAAATGTTGGCCTGGGCGCAGCCTCATTTACCGTCTGTGCGCAGGGACGTCAGCGCCGCTTCTCAAGCTGCCAAGGCGGCTGAATTGCCGCCGGAATACTGGGACAACGAATTCGCTTCGATCCCGCCGGAAGCGCGCTACGATTCCGCCAGTGGTGAATCATCATCGAGCTTGCCCGCGGCACAGAAGCCGCTGAAACGGGCGGCGGAGGCATATTGCCTTAGTGTATTGCTGAAGAACCCGGATCTGCTGGCTAAGGTTAACCGCAAATTGCGTGAGCTGGCCGGCGATGACGAGGGCTTGTTGCACGGACCACTGGCGGATTTGGGCACTCAAGATTTCAGCCAGACGCCCTATCGCGCGCTAATGGCGCAGTTTCAGCATGCGATGTCGCAAGATGATCTGGAGCCGTTGGAATACCTTGGACAAAGCATCAAGGGCGAATTGGAAGCGGAATTAGAAGCCTTGCTCATCGATGAACCGACGGCGGTTTCCCAAAAGATGAAGCGAAACTACCAGGTCGATTTGAACGATATATTGAGACGAAGCCAGTACCGGAGCAGGCCCGGTTTCAGCTTGCCGGACGAGCTGGTCACACGGGCGTTGCAACTGCGTTTGGCGCGCTTGGATAGCGAACGAGTGGAAATGCAGTATCTGCAGGAAGAAACGCAGACCGAACAGGAGAACGATCCATTGCACAGCGATCTAATCAGCACGAAAATTATGTTATCCATGCGGGCGAAAGCCCGGATCAACACGGCAGTCAGCTAAAATGCGCTCCCTATGCGGATTACATCGACTTCATAAACAGGAGGCAAACAGATCGTGACGGATTCGAATAATAGAATACGCGAATACATCGACTATGATGACAACGCCGAAGAGGACGAGGAAGAGGGCCGGGACAGCGGCTATTCAACCTCAAGCCTGGAGGCGTACGAGCTGGACGCGGACGAATCCCAAGACGCCTCGCGTGAAATCCTGCCGCCTACCGATGACCCGGTGCGGATGTATCTCAAGGAAATCGGTCAGGTGCCGCTGCTCGACAGCAATCGCGAAATCTGGCTCAGCACGCAGATCGCCGCCGAGCGCCATTTGGAGGTGCTGCGCGACGAATTGATGAGCCTGGACAATCAGTCATCCAAAAGGCAGGAACCGGATTATCTCGATGTAGAACGATTTGCTTACCGTCGGCTGCGTCAAGATTGGGACAGGCTGCAAACAGCCGCCGAGGAGCGCAATGTCGACATGCCGGATTTCTTCAAACTCCTGGGCGAGGTGCAAGAGACGATTCTCAATTGGGATCGCGAAGCGGAATCCTACATCCGCCGCTATCTTGGCCAGAAAAACTGGGGGAAAGACGAAAGCTGGACGAAGCTGGCACAAGTCTTTTTTGAGGTAATCCACGCGCTGTATCTCTTTCCCTTCGAGCATCAGATGCAATTGCAGCGGTATTTCCAGCGCGCGCGCGAATTGCCTTCGCTGACGGAGTTTGATAGCTGGATCGAAGAAGCAGTCGACCCGATTAATCTGGCCAAGCAGCAGCAAGAGCAAGTGGAACAGCACGCGGCAATGGCATCGGAAGATCTGACGCGGGCGAATCTTCGCCTGGTGGTGAGCGTTGCCAAGCGCTACATGGGGCGGGGGATTAACTTTCTGGATTTGATACAGGAAGGCAACCTCGGCTTGCTGCGCGCCGTGAACAAGTTTGACCATACCAAGGGTTACAAGTTCAGTACCTACGCCACTTGGTGGATTCGACAAGCGATCAGCCGCGCCATCGCCGATCAAGCGCGCACGATCCGCATTCCGGTTCACATGGTCGAAACGATCAATCGCATGATGCGGGTTCAGCGCGAACTCCTGCAGACATTGGGCGCCGAGCCGGTAACGGAGCAGATCGCACTCGAAATGAATTTCCTATCCGACGACGAGCGCGACGCAATCAAGCAGCACCGTCGCGATGGTACGCCAGTGGATCCCGCCTTGTCGCGCAAGCTGCGCCGCGCCTCACAGAAAGTGCGCCGAATCATGCGGATCAGTCAAGAACCTATGAGCCTTGATATGCCGGTTGGGCAAGAGGACAGCAGCCGGCTTGGCGACTTTATTCCTGACGACAATATGCCCGGTCCGGTGGATGCGGCCGGCCGTCAACTGCTGAAAGAACAGATCAAATCTGCACTCGGTGTCTTGAGCGAACGGGAACGTAAAGTGTTGGAAATGCGCTTCGGCTTGATCGACGGACAAGATAATACGTTGGAAGAGGTCGGTCGTTACTTCGGTGTCACGCGCGAACGCATTCGTCAAATCGAAGCGAAGGCCTTGCGCAAACTGCGACATCCGACGCGCTCGCGTCAACTGCGCGACTACCTCGAGATTTAGCCGATACAGGGGCGTCAGCCTCGCGCATCCGGATGAAGATTGAGGCTCTGCACGATTGGGATCTCAGCCCGAAAACGGCGATCAAGCTGCAAAACGAATTGGCGCCACAGCTGATCAGCGATACGCCGCTTGAACTGGGTCGAATCAAACTGGTTGCCGGCGTTGACGTCAGCGTGAAGCAAGGCATCTCGCGCGCGGCGGTAGTTGTGATGCGCTACCCGGACTTGGAAACCATTGAAGTCGTGCGAGCGCAGGGCGAGACCAGCTACCCATATATTCCGGGCTTGCTCGCCTTTCGCGAGGGACTGTTGCTGGTTTCGGCTTTGCGACGCATGCAACGTGAGCCTGATGTCTTCATTTTCGACGGCATGGGGCAAATTCACCCGCGGCGGATGGGCATTGCGGCGCACCTCGGCTTGTGGCTGGGGCGCCCGACAGTCGGTTGTGGCAAGACGCACTTCATCGGTGAGTACCAAGAGCCGGCAAGGGAAAAAGGAAGCCGGCGTCCCTTAATGCACAAGGGCGAGCAGTTGGGCGTCGTTCTGCGCACGCGGGCAAATGTCAAGCCGGTCTACGTGTCGGTCGGGCATCTGGCAGACCTGGAGAGCGCGGTTGACCTCGTCTTGACTTGTACGACAAGATTTCGACTCCCACAGCCCATCCGCGAGGCGCACAACGCAGCAAGTCTGGTGTGAATCACAGCCTGGTAGACTTTGCTTGAGTACGTGCTCGCGCGTATTAGAGCATTGTGAAAACCCAGTTCGGAGACGTGCGCGCAGCAAAAGATTAGACTAAACTCCTGAAAATCGTCGATTCCCTCCCGTGTCCGCCGCTTGATGAAGATTATGCGCAATAGTTCCGGTCTTTTCAGCAGTCCTTCGCCGACCGGGCGTGGCTGTGCGCCGCTGTTCGTCTTGGTTATGGTAGCGATGGCAGTGGTAGGCTTAGGTCGCCACTGGATCGACCAAAGACTGAATCCGAATCGGCAGCAGGGTACGAACGTTAGTCTGGCCATGGCACAGGCAGCCTTTGCTGAAGGTGATTTGAACAAAGCCGTTGCTTTCGCGCAGCAAATTCTCGAGTGGGAACCGACCGACAGCGCGGCTTATCAACTGCTGATTCGCGCGCTGATCTATCGAAGCTACAGCGATCTCAATCTAGAATCGGACCGCCAGCAGGCGTTGGCCTTAAGCCGCAGCCGGGTCGAATCGCAGCCGCGAAACCTCGATATGCAAGCCGTCCACGGCTATGCCTTACAGGCAAATGGCTACGCGGAAGAAGCCGGACGAATCGCCCTGCGCATCGTCGAACGCGCGCCGGATCACGTCTTGGCGCGCATTGTGTTGTCGCTAGCTTATGGTTCGCAGGGCATCTTTGAAGCGGCTCTGCGGGAAGCCGCGTTGAGCGTTGACTTGGCGGAACAGCAAAGGCGCTACCGCTTGGAAAGCCGACGGGCCTTGGCCATCGCGCAGGGCGATAGAGGTAATTATCAAGCGGCCCTTACCGAACTGGAACATGCTCTGTATATCAACGGCAAGCTGATTCCCCTGCATTTTGAGTTGGCGCTTTTCGCCCTCCAGATAAGCGATATCGACCGCGCCACGGTTTCCTACTATCGCATAGTGGCGCTTGACCAGGGCAATGTGAAGGTGCGCGTTCGACTGTGTGAGTTGTCCAATCGCTTGCATGAGCGGGATTCTGCTATGCGCTATTGTCGCGAAGTCACGGAGTTGGCGCCAAATTGGTCGGACGGCTGGTATCAGCTGGGACGACAATTCTTCCTCAGCGGCCACTATGAGCAAGCGCAGGTCGCGTTCAATCGGTGCGCCCGGCTGCAGATTAAACAGGATATCACCATCGACGAGCGGCAGTTGGAATGCTGGTACCTTCAGGGGCAGTCGGCAGAAATACGCGGTGATTGCGATGCCCTGCTATCGGTGTATCGGGAATTCCAAGATATGGCGCAGCGGGCACAGTTGCCACAGACTTGGATCTATCCGCCAGATGGTCCGCCGATTTGCACGGCGCGCCCGTTGGTACCGACACGTTCCGCGACCCCCGCTGAGACGTAGCGATATGAATAGAGCCGTCTTCAGGGGAGGTTCGGCAGAAGCAGAGCGATTTGCGGTGCCATGGCAACGTGATTAGCCCCGGCGCATATGCCAGGCGATGGCTAGAGAAGTGATCGATAGAGCGCCAGAGTATCTTCGGAAACTTTCCGCTGAGTAAATCCTTCGAGCACCATCTGCCGTCCGCGCGCGCCCATGTCTGTTCTCTTAGCCGGGTCGTCGATGAGGCATTGCACGGCAGCCCGTAGCGCTTCAGGAGCATTTGGTCGCACCAGCAATCCATTGGCGCCGTGTTGCACGATCTCGCGGCAGCCGGGTGAGTCGGTGGTGATGCAGGCGCGTCCGCAAGAAGCCGCTTCGATCAACACCTTCGGCACACCTTCGCCATAGGTCGATGGCAAACAGACGATATTGCACTCGGCGTATACCTCCGGCATGTCTGTCCGTTTGCCCAGCCATTCGACAAGCCCCTCGTCCGCCCAAGCCTGCAATTGGGACGCAGGTACGTTTAGCGGGCTGGTCTCTTCCTCGTAGCCGGCCACGCGAAAATGCGCCTGTCCGCGCAGACGGCGCGCCACTTCGACGAAGTCGTCGAGCCCCTTGCGCCAAAGAAGGCGCCCGGCGAACAGGACGACCGGTTTCCCGGACAGGTTTTCGTTCCGCGGGCGGAATCGCTCTTCGTCTACACCGGATCCCATGATGACTGCCGTGCTTCCTTCACCGATCAGCGCGCGTTCGAGGAAAACCCGGCGGTCATCGGGATTCTGAAAAATCATTCGCGTGCTCGGGCCCGACAGCGCGATCTTAAAGGCTGGTCGGCACAAGACATTGAGCAGCCTCGCCCGGAGATCCCGACTGACGAATACATAGCCTAGCCCGCTCATGGCGTGCACCACGCGTTTTCGCCCGCTGAGCCGCGCTGCGAGCCCGCCGTAAATGATTGGCTTGATGCTGACATGGTGAATCAGATCCGGCTTGAGATCGATGTAGAGCCGGCGCAGCGCCAACAAGGTTCGCAGTTCACGAATCGGATTTAGCCCATGCTGACTGAGAGGTAGGGGATGGAAGGGCAATCCCGCGTCCCGAATCCGCTCTTTCGACGGGCGGTCGGCATCTGATGCCGCGACGTGGACCTCGTAGCCTGCATCGCGCGCCGCTAATGCCAGTGGCAGACGATGAGATAGGAAGAAGCGCGGAATATTCACCACGAAAAGCAGTTTAAGAGACTTCTCTTGCACCCTTGTCCCTCTCAGTGAGTTTTGCGCGCCGGGGCGTGAAAGACTTAACCGTCAGCGATCAAGAGGGCGGATTAGGTCTCGTCATCCGCGTCGGCGAGCACGATTTCACTGGTATCGTCAACGCCGGCGATGCTATCGCTAAGCGCTTCCACCGGGGCATGGCGCGCCAGATGAGCGCCAGCCAGGACATAAACCAAAACGCCGAATGACGAGAGACCAAAGCTTGCCAGAATGCCGACCATCTGCAGCCGTCCAAAAAAGATATCGCCCGCGCCGTCACTGATATGTGTGCCGAAACCAAGAAGATCAGCGAGGCCGGCCAGAGCGGCGAAGAGGAGACCGGTCATCGCCAGACGCGTGCCGATCTGCTGGCTAAGCGTAGCGGGAACGTCCAGGTAGAAGGTGTATTTCAAATAGGTGAGAGCGCCGAGGATAAGCAAGCTATAGCCGAACAATACCATGATCACCTGCACCAATCCGATGCCGACTGTCGGTTCGGCGCCGGTGACGCTCGGGAACAATCCCATCAGGCAGATCATCGCGCCCAACGCGCCCAAGGCGATGCCAACTTGTGCGAAACGCCACATTTATAGCTATCCGTCCGGCAAGGTTTCTTTCAATTTTCGCAGCATGTTGCCCCCCAGTATCGCTGCAGCATCTTCCGCTGAGAAATCTCGTTCCAGCAATGCCCGCTGCAGCAGCCAGAGATCGCTTGAGGTGTCGATATCGGCGGGCAAACTGCTGTAGGAATATCCGCCGTCTATGTTGCTGCCGAGACCTACATGAGCGACCGAGCCGGTCATCTGACAGACGTAGTCGACCGCATCCACCCAGTGTGCCACGGTGACGCGCCGCTTTGGATCGCTGGGGTGCCAGTCTTTCCTCAGATACCGATTATACACCATGATGCCGATCACCCCATCGCGTTCGGACAGGCGGTGGATCAGGTCATCGGGCAAACAGCGCGGACTGTCATGAAAGTAACGCGGGACAGCGTGGCTCGCGATAATCGCGCCTTCGTATCGATCAGTTGCGGCGGAGGCGGCACGCTCAGACATGCCCGCGATGTCCAGCAAAACGTTGAAGCCGGCGAGGACTTCGAGCAGATCATAGCCGAGCAGCGTTAGGTCGCCTTCAGTTCCAGCAGCGGCGGCGTAACGCGTCAGTCCCCAGGCAGGCGCGACGACGCGCGCGCCAGATTCAAACCACTCTTCAAATTGCAGCGGCTCGGAGACTGGTTCCGCGCCTTTCAACGAAATGACGATGCCATGCAGCCGTTCACCGATTGCCTGCTGTGGCTCCCAGGTTTCGAGCACAGCCACTAGATCTTCCTGCGTTAGTATCAAACGGATATTGTCATTGTCGTCGGCGAGACGCTGGTAGTGGTCCATTTGCCAGCGCGCTAACTGCCGGGCATCGTCGGCTGTCCGATACGAGTAGCGCTGCCAATTCCGCAGCGCCGGCGAAGATTCGGAAATGACGGCGATGCCGCTGATGACAACCGCGACTCGTCCGAGCAAGTTGTCGCGCAAGCTGGTTGTGGCCGGCGGCAGGTCACGTCCCGATTCGGTTTCACGCTGATGCCAAGCCCAGCGCGCGTAATCGCGTCCCATTTGCTGGGCGTTGAAGGCGATATTCTGCTGGGCATCGACGATGAGCATGAGCGCTTCCCCTTGCGGCGTAGAATCGGCTACATCCGCGAATATTACAGTCTCATTGATGATACACGATCTTGCCTTCATTCTTGGAGTGCGCAATATCCCCGCCGGCTTAGACTTGTGCTATCCTCGCGCTGCTTCCCCCGCTCATCCAGTAGCGAGACCCGAGATGCATATCCTGCGCGTCAACAGCATCGCAGTCAACCTCGCCGGCCGCGAAATCTATCGCGATCTGTCCTGGGTCATCGGTGATCGGGATCGCGTCGCGCTGGTCGGACCCAACGGGGCGGGCAAGTCGACCTTGTTCAAAGTGCTGCTGGGTGAAATCGAGCCAGATCGCGGGCATGTCGCCCGGCAAAGCGGCGTGCGCATCGGCTACTTGCCGCAAGATATCGAATTGCCCGCCGGCAAGACACTGATCGAAACGGCGATGATCAAGCCTCAAGAACTCGCGGAGGTTGAGGCGGAGTTGCAGGTGATTGAAGCGCAACTGGCAGATCCCGAGGTCTACGGCGATGAAAGGCGGCTGGCGCAGACCCTCGAGAAGCACGAAGCGCAGCTGGTACTCTTCGAGCGGATGAACGGCAATCGCCATGAAAGCCACGTGCGGGAGCTGCTGGCGATGCTGAGATTCTCTTCAGACAGCTATGACTTGCCAACTGAAGCGCTTTCCGGCGGACAGAAGAAACTGGTGGCGCTGGTGCAGCTGGCGGTGTCTGCGCCGGATATCCTGTTGCTGGATGAGCCGGACAACCATCTTGATGTTAGCGGCAAGAATCACTTGGAACGCTTCATCCTCAATTACCGCGGCAGCGTCGTCATCGTCTCGCACGACCGCTACCTGCTGGACGAGGTCGCCAAGGAGATCGTCGAGCTGGAAAACGGAAAGCTGACGGTATATCACGGCAACTACTCGTACTACGTGAATGAGCGGGAACTGCGCCGCCTGCGTCAACAGCAGCAGTATGTTACGCAGCAAAAAGAGATCGCCCGCATCGAAGAAATGATCGAGCGATTTGAGCGTTGGGCAAAGCAGGTGTTGAGCCGCAAGCATATGTTGGCGGCACGGCAGCGGCGGCGCATGCTGGAAAAGATGGAAGCAGGCGGAGAAATCATCGAGAGAGTCGACGATCCGACACTCATGAATTTCAAGGTGACCGGCTGGCGCGGCAGCAAGAAGGTGCTGGAGCTGATCGATGTCGCCATGGCATTTGACGAGGAGTCGCTATTTTGTGACGCCAATCTACTGTTGCGGCACGGGGAACGCGTTGGCGTCATCGGTCCCAATGGCGCAGGCAAGACCGTTCTGCTCAAGCTGATTCTGGGCGAGCGCGAGCCAAGCGCTGGCGCAATTAAGGTCGGCCCGAGCATCCGCATCGGCTATTACTCGCAGGAGCATCAGACGCTGGAAGGCTGGCTGGACAAGACGCCGCTGGACCTCATCCGCAATATCCAGAATAGCAGCGAAAACAGCGCGGTCAACTTTCTGCTGCGCATGGCTTTCAGCTATGAGCAGGTGCGGCAACCCATACGGACCTTGTCCGGCGGGGAGCGCAGCCGCCTCCAGTTGGCGCTGGTCATGCTGCGCCAGCCGAATCTGCTCTTGCTGGACGAGCCGACAAACAACCTCGATATCCCGTCGGTGGAAGTGGTGGAAGACGCGCTTGATGACTTCGTCGGCACCGTGCTGATCGTCTCGCATGACCGCTACTTTCTCGACCAGACAGTTGATCGTCTGGCGGTTCTTGAGGACGGTGTGATGCGGGAGTATCCGGGCGGCTACACGGACTACTTGCAGGCGGCGGGAAGGCTGTAAACGGGCTATCAGCGGGCTAATGTTCCGCGGATCACGGCGCCGGGGATGACGAACTCGAAGTCGTCGTCAGTCGGTTGCGCGGGAAGCGCAAAGCCGCGCTGAATATCATCTGACGCGCCACGGAAGAGTGACTTAATCATTTCCGCATTCTGTTGCGGCGTCGCCATGCGCCGGGTCCAGGTCGCGAAGTGCAGGGACAGATCAAATGCCAACAGGACTTCGGCGTCAAAGCCGGCGGCGGCCAACATGGACTTCCACTCGGAAACGCGATAATCGCGCACATGCGATGGATCGCGCAATAGCTCGATGGTCTGCAAAAACGTATCCTGGGCATAGTCTTCGCGCGCCATGATATCGCTGATGATGAAGACGCCATCATCCTTGAGCAGACGCCGAAACTCTACCAGCGCCCTTTCCGGATGCAGCCAATGATGCGCGCTATAGCGGGTGACAACAAGGTCAAACGAGCGTGCGGGGAAGGGCATGCATTCAACATCGGCGAGTTGCGTGACGACGTTGCTCAAATTTTGTTCTTGGGCAAGCGCCTGCGCCTGCGCCAGCATGGGCCGGGTGAAATCGCAGGCGATAACGCTGCCCGCTTTGGCTGCAAAAGCCAGGGCGGTATGACCGGCGCCACAGCCGGCGTCAAGTACAAGCGAATCCGGCTGCATGGGCGTCAGATGGACCATCAGATCGAGATCCGGGCCGGCGGCATGCACCTTGCTCGCGCGATAATTGGCGGCGACGCTTCCGAAACGCTTTTGCACATGTTGCTTTACATCGTGCGGGTGTTGGCGCCGATCCATGCTTTGGCCGCTTCCTAATCCGTTTATCGGTAAAAGCTTTGCAATCTTCGCCGAATATGATACAGTGTTGTAAGGCTACTTCGGATAACGGACGAATCTAAGGTCTGTCTTGACAAGACCATTGTTCTTCTTTTACACTGCAGGTTTGCAGTCCTCTTGCCGCCGCATTTTGTTGGATACATGAAAACTGGTCGTACGCACTGTTCGAATTTTGTGCATTTTTGTTGTCACGCGCAATAGCGTCGCAGCGCTGTAGCGTTGTTCATGTGTTTGCCGTTCATGGTCAGCCGGGTCATCTATTTATCCAAGGAGCTCTACCTTGAAACACTATTATAATGTGAAGAATTACGCCCGTACTCCTGAGATTCAGGAGTTGCCATCGCTGATCGACATTCAGTTGAAGTCTTTCGAAGACTTCCTCTACGGGGGCAGACTTCTGGAGCTTTTCGACGAGATCAATCCGATACAGAGTTTCAACCGCAATTTGTCACTTTACTTTCCGGGCAATCATCCGCAGGCGCAGGAATTTGGCCTGAAGCCCTACTTTCAAGATCCGAAATATGACGAAGAAGAATGCATTGAGCGTGACATGTCCTATGCGGCGCCGCTTTATGCGGAGGTCGCTTTGGTAAACCACGAACAAGGCGACGAGATCATCCGCCAGGATATCTTCCTGGGCGAGTTTCCGCTGATGACCGAGAAGGGTACCTTCATCATTAACGGCACGGAGCGGGTGGTCGTCAGTCAATTGATCCGCTCGCCGGGTGTTTACTTTGACGCCGACGAAGAGCGCACGACCGGTCGCTCGCTTTCCAACGCCAAGCTGATTCCCGACCGCGGCGCCTGGATGGAATTCGAAACGCGCAAAACGGATTACATCACCATAAAGTTCAACCGGAAGCGGACCATTCCGGTCACCGTATTGGTGAGGGCTTTGGCAGCTGTCGATGACGGATTGCCGGAGCGGTTCTCTCCGATCAAGACCGGTGAAGATGACGAAATCCGTGAGTTATTCGCCGATGTCGACAATAACGAAACACACCGATACATCGAAAGCTGCTTCAAAAACGAGCCCGTATGGGACGTAAAAAAGAAGCAGACCATCGCCGAGGTGGCCTTGATAGAATTCTACCGCCGCATGCGTCCGGGCGATCCGCCGACATTGGATAACGCGCGGGAGTATCTCGCGGGACAGCTTTTCGATCAGCGGCGTTACGATCTGGAACGCGTTGGCCGCTACAAGCTGAACCAGCGCCTTGGCCTCAGCGACGTCATTGATGCTTCCCATCGCACGATCACGAAAGCGGATATCGTCAAGCTCGTTGAGCAAATGATCCTCATCAACAATGGTCAACGAACCAAAGATGATATTGACCATCTGGGAAATCGGCGCGTCAAAACCGTTGGCGAGTTGATCGGCAACAAGCTGCGTATCGGGCTGCGGCGAATGGAGCGCGTCGTTAAGGAACGCATGTCGATCCGTGAAGCCGAGCAGTTGACACCGGTTTCCCTGGTGAATATCCGGCCGATAGTCGCCGCCGTTCGCGAGTTCTTCGGCTCGTCACAGCTTTCGCAGTTTATGGAGCAGACCAATCCGCTGTCGGAACTGACGCACAAGCGCACTTTGTCCGCATTGGGTCCCGGTGGACTGCGGCGCGAGCGCGCTGGCTTTGATGTCCGCGATGTGCATAACAGCCATTACGGGCGCATCTGCCCGATTGAGACGCCGGAGGGACCGAATATCGGTCTTATCGGTCGTCTGGCTAGTTATGCGCGGGTGAACGAGCTCGGGTTCATCGAAACGCCCTATCGCAAGGTCATCAACACCGTGCAGGTAGGCGATCCTGACTTAATCGGTCGTACGCTTAACGATGATATCGAGAATTCGCGTGGAAAGGTGATCATCGAAGAAGGTACCGTGATCGAATCCAAGATCGTAACAAGGCTCAAACGATCGAAGATCAAAGAAGTTGCCGTCGTTCCCTTTGCGACGCATGAGATCGAATATCTCTCAGCGGATAACGAAGACAAGTTCACGATCGCGCAGGCCAACGCATTACTGGATGAGCGCGATCAATTCGTTTCAAACCGAGTATCGGCGCGCTATGATCAGGGCTTCATTACGGCGCCGCCGCGGCGTATTAATTACATGGATATCGCGCCACGACAGATTGTCGGTATCAGCGCCGCCTTGATTCCGTTCCTGTCGCACGACGCGGCCAACCGCGCGCTGATGGGCTCAAACATGCAGCGGCAAGCCGTACCCTTGATCACGCCGGATGTCTCGGTCGTCAGTACGGGCATGGAACGACAGGCGGCCTCTGACAGTGGACAGGTGCTGGTATCCGACATCGAAGCGGAAGTCATCAGCGTACAGGGACATCGCGTGATCGTTCGTACCGGCGATGGTAAAGAGCAGACTTTCCAGCTGCGCAAGTATGAGCGTTCCAATCAATCGACCTGTATTGACCAGCGTCCGCTAGTACGCAAGGGCGATTTGATCAAACCCGGCGATATCATCGCTGATAGCTCTTCGACCTATAATGGACAGCTCGCCCTTGGCCATGATGTCCTGACTTGCTTCCTTTCCTGGGACGGCGGGAATTACGAAGACGCTCTTCTGGTCAGTGAGGACATGCTGCGTAACGACAAATTTACCAGCATTCACATCGAGAAGCACGAGATCGAGGCGCGCGACACCAAGTTGGGTCCCGAGGAGATCACCTACGATATTCCCAACGTCGGCGAGGACGCCCTGAAGGACCTGGATGAACACGGCATTATTCGTATCGGCGCTGAGGTCGGACCGAACGATATTCTTGTGGGCAAGATCACGCCGAAGGGCGAAAAGGAACTGTCACCGGAAGAGAAGTTGCTGCGCGCGATCTTTGGCGAACAGGCGCGAGAAGTGAAGGATTCGTCCTTGCGACTGCCGCATGGCGACCGCGGCAAGATAATCGACGTCAAGGTTTTCACGCGCGAAGAACATCCGGATCTACCGGCCGGCGTCGAGAAGATGGTCCGCACTAGTGTAGCGCAGCGCCGCAAACTGACCGTCGGTGACAAGATGGCGGGCCGGCATGGCAACAAGGGTGTGATCTCCAAGATCGTTTCGATTGAGGATATGCCTTATATCGACGGCGGCATGCCGGTTGAGATCATCCTTAATCCCCTGGGTGTCCCAAGCCGCATGAATATCGGGCAGATTCTGGAGCTGCACCTTGGTTGGGCGGCGGAAAGACTGGGCTTCCGCGCGATCACGCCGGTCTTCGATGGTGTGAAAGAGCGCGAGATTCAGGCTGAGCTTGGACGGGCCTGGATGATCGACTGGGCCTGGCGGCTGACCACCGAGCGCGCCTGGGAAAACCAGGACCGGCTGGCTCAAAGCGCTGGCATGGAACCGGAAGAATTCGATGACGATATGCACGTCATCAGCGCCTATCTGATTGACCGAGTTGGGGAAACGGGGCGGTACGACAACGAGGCCATCATCCTGGAGCGTGAGGAGATTTATGTGCGGCGCGTAGCGCTTGCCGAGATGCTGCGCGAACTGGGTTTCGACCCGGACGAGGTCATGGTCTACGACAATAGTGGCCTGCAGCCGGAGGTTCGCGATCAACGAGACATGAATGCCGTTGACGTGTCGATTCGCTTGTGGATCCAGCAAACCGCAACGAAAGAAATCGAACTGGCTGAGGAACTTACGCAGCGTGAACTCTTTGAGATTGCCGATCGCGTGATGTTTGAAACCGGCCGCCCGGTGCCGCACTATGGCAAGCAAACGCTGTATGACGGGCGCACAGGAGAGCCATTCGACCGTCATGTGGCCGTCGGCTATGTGCACATGCTCAAGTTGGCGCACTTGGTCGAAGACAAGGCGCACGCGCGCTCGACCGGTCCTTACAGCCTGGTCACTCAGCAGCCCTTGGGCGGCAAAGCGCAATTCGGTGGACAGCGCTTCGGCGAAATGGAAGTGTGGGCACTGGAGGCCTATGGCGCTGCGCACATCCTGCAAGAGATGCTGACCGTTAAGTCGGATGACGTGCAAGGGCGCGTCAAGACCTATGAGAGCATCGTCAAAGGCGAGCCGATCGAAGAGCCCGGCATCCCCACAAGCTTCCGCGTCCTGGTCAAGGAACTGCAGAGCCTGGGATTGTCGGTCGAGGCGATCACCGGGAGTGGCGATGTGATCCGCTTCGGCAAGTATGATGAGCAGACGCGCAAGCCGCAGCCGGAAACGGGACTTCTGGGGCTGGGCACGGGCTAACAGACAGAAGACGAAGACAGGTTGACATCCGGGGCACAGTGTAAATGCTGTGCCCTTTTTTTATCCAAACTCACCGTGTAATTTGCGATCGATACCTTGTGACGGAGCGCGACTAGTGTATTCGTACCAGGTTTTCCATGAGAGAAATCTGCGAAACATAGCCCGTTTGGCGCAAGCGATGGATATCGAGGCGTTGTTACGAACCTGGGCTTATTCGCCATTGGATTGTGCATCGTTTGATGGCGACGTATATTGAGTCAGCGCACCCCTTGGATACGCTATCGCAAAGCAGCTGAACCTGCCCGAATCAGCTTTTCTCTCCTGGCTATCCAGCCGCGATTTTCCTCGTAGTGGCAAGTCCGAATTTTGTTGAATCTCCCGACTGCTAAAACCACGCTTTGCCTCGCTTGATTTTGCATCATTTGTATGCTAATCTCACGAGAAGTTGATTTGTTCAAAAAAGCACAAGCGATTGAAGTCTGATGTCGACCGTCCTCGAATTTGGTCCAGTCACCGCGCTGTTGATCATATCAGTGGTTCTAGCGCTGATCATCGCCAACATTTCGCGCTTGATGGGCCCGCATCGACCGACTTATCGCAAGTCTGTGCCCTACGAAAGTGGCATGAAGCCAATCGGTCCCGCGACCCGACGCCTGCCGGTCAAGTTCTACCTGGTCGCCGTTCTCTTCATCATCTTCGATATTGAAGTGATTTTCTTTTTGCCTTGGGCGGTATCGATGCGGGATCTCGGTGTCTATGGCCTGGCAGTGATGACGGTCTTCACGATTATCTTGGTCGTCGGCTTCATCTATGAGTGGAAGAAAGGCGGTTTGGAATGGGAGTAAGCTCAAAGCTGGGAAATTTGGGTGTCGTCACCACCACCGTCGAACAAGCCGTAAACTGGGCGCGCACGGGCGCGATGTGGCCCCTCCTGTTCGGGCTGGCCTGCTGTGCTATCGAGTATATGAGTTCGCAGGCATCGAGTTATGACTTGTCGCGTTTTGGCATGGAGCTGAATCGCGCGACGCCGCGGCAGGCGGATCTACTCATCGTCTCCGGACGCCTGTCAAGAAAAATGGCGCCAGTCATACGTCAACTTTACGATCAAATGGCGGAGCCGAAGTGGGTCATCTCGATGGGCGATTGCGCCTCATGTGGCGGTGTTTACAACAACTATGCCATCGTGCAAGGCGTTGACGAGATCATCCCGGTGGATGTGTATATCGCCGGTTGCCCGCCGCGTCCGGAACAGTTGCTGCATGGCATCTTGACCTTGCATGAAAAGATCAAAAGCGAGCGCATCGCCGATTGGGCTTGATCCGACAGTGCCGCTTACGACAAGATAAGAAGGCGACGAGCGAATGGAGATTCCGGCAGCAAGAGACCCGGTGGTCGTTCTGCGTGATACCTTTGGCGATGCCGTTCTGCACGTCAAGGCATTCCGCGGTGAAACGACTGTCGTGGTCGAAGCGGCGCAGACACCGGAAGTCTTGGATTTCTTGCGGGTCAGCGCCGGGCTGGTCTACAACATGCTCTCTGATGTGAGCGCGGTAGACTATCATCCGAACGACTATGGCGCCGCCTTTGACGGTGACGAATGCGACTACCGTCCCGAACGCTTTGCCGTTTCTTATCACGTTCTTTCTATGCTTTACAATCGGCGGTTGCGGGTGAAGGCTTTCGCGGCGGAAGAAGATCCGCGGCTGCCGACCGCGACAGTGGTCTGGCCGGCGGCAAATTGGCTGGAGCGTGAGATCGCCGATATGATGGGCATCGTCTTTGAAGGGCATCCGGATCAGCGCCGTCTGCTGATGCCGGAAGACTGGTATGGTCATCCGCATCGGCGCGATTATCCGCTGGGCAAGGAGACGGTCGCCTTCTCTTTTAACGAAGCGGAAATCCGCAAGCACAAGCCCTTCGCCACCGACTAGGTTTCGAGGTCCGTATGGCAGTTGCAACGCATGAGGGGTCGATAGAAGAACAGCGCCGCTGGGAAGGCAGCCTTGATCAGTTACGCGGACTGGTTTCTGAGCGAGCGATCACCGGCGAGACCATGCTGCTCAATATGGGTCCGCACCATCCGAGCACGCATGGCGTGCTGCGTCTTCTGCTTGAACTCGACGGCGAACAGATTGTCACCTGCCTGCCCGATATCGGCTTCTTGCACACCGGAATCGAGAAATCGATAGAGGACAAGAGTTACGAAAAGGCGGTGCCGCTGACCGACCGCATGGATTATCTCTCGCCGATGTCGAACAATATGGCATTTTCGGCGGCGGTGGAGAAGCTGCTCGATTTGGATGTGCCGGAACGCGGACAGATCATCCGCATTGTCTGCCTGGAATTGGCGCGCTGCGCCAGCCACCTGGTATGGCTCGGTACGCATGCCATAGACATGGGCGCCATGAGCGTTTTGCTTTATGCTTTCCGCGAACGCGAACGGATCCTGGGCATGTTTGAGATGCTCTCCGGTCAGCGTATGATGAGCAGTTACATTCGGCCGGGTGGTGTTTGGCGAGATGTTCCTGACGACTTTCTGCCGACCTTGAAGCAGTTCCTCAACGACTTCCCGGCTAAAGTCGATGACTACGAAGCGCTTCTCACGCAGAATCCGATCTGGAAGGACCGTGCGCAGGGTGTCGGCGTGATCGAACCCGATGTCGCTTTGGCCTACGGCATGACCGGTCCGGCGCTGCGCGGCAGCGGCGTCAATTGGGACTTGCGCAAGGCGCAGCCCTACAGCGGCTACGAGACCTATGAGTTTAACGTGCCATTGGGTGAGCACGGTGATGTCTACGACCGCTATCTCATTCGCATTCACGAATTCCGCGAGAGCATGAAGATTCTCAACCAGGCGGTCTCAAGGTTGGAAACTGTCAAAGGTCCCTTTCGGTCGCAGAATCACAAGTACTGTCCGCCGCTGCGAAGCGAGTTAGGGCAGAGCATGGAAGCCGTGATCCACCACTTCAAGCTGTGGACCTACGGCTATGATGCGCCTGACGATGAGATTTACAATGCGATAGAAAGCCCGCGGGGCGAGATCGGCTGCTATATCCATGGGACGGGCGCCAATAAGCCGCGGCGCGTTCATTTTAAGACGCCATCATTCATCCACATCAGCGCCTTGCCAGTGATTTCGAAGGGTTACTTGCTGGCGGATATGGTCGCGATCATTGGCAGCGTCGATATCGTATTGGGCGATTGCGACCGCTAGACGCCGGGCATGCTGAACGGCCGGCGATTAACTGAGATTTGGCGATGGATTCCCGCTGTGTTCAAGGGAATTTATTTGTGAAGGAACGTAGTACATGGCGATCATCGGGAATCCGAAATACGAAGAACGCATCGGCCGCCACTTGGCGAAGTACGAGACAAAGCGCTCGGCAGTGATGCCCTTGCTCTACATCGCCCAGGAAGAATACGGCTGGGTGAGCCAGGACGCCATCAGTGAGGTGGCGGAGATCCTGAATCTCGATCCGACGCAGGTCAAGTCGATCGCCGGTTTCTACACCATGTACTCGGAGAAACCGAAGGGCGAGTACTGGCTGCATGTTTGTACCGATTTGCCTTGTGCGCTCAAGGGCGCGGAAGACTTCTACACCTGGCTTAAACAAGAGCTTGGGGTGGAAGAAGGCGGGACGAGCGAGGACGGCATGTTCACGCTTGAGCATGTGATGTGTCTGGCGGCATGTGATCAGGCGCCGATGCTCCAATGCAATTTCCGTTATGTTGAGAACCTGGATCAGGATAAGATGCGCGCGCTCTTGGCGAAGTGGCGTCAAGAGGCGGCTCAGTCATCCAACGGGCGTGGTTGAGTTGAGTGGTGAGACAGCGATAGCGGTCTCTCTGGAGTGAAGGAATCAACGGGAATTATGCACATTCTTTTGCGCGGACGGGAAATACCGAACATTAAGCAGCTGGACGTCTATGAAGCGCATGGCGGATTCGCCGGCTTTAAGCAAGCGCTGGCGATGACACCGGCCGAGGTCATCGATGTGGTCAAGGCGTCGGGATTACGCGGGCGCGGCGGCGCCGGCTTTCCCACCGGCGTCAAGTGGAGCTTCATCCCGCAACATGAGCCGCTAAAGTACGTCACGGTCAACGCCGACGAGAGCGAGACCGGTACTTTCAAAGATCGCGAGATCATGGAGGAAAACCCCTACCAGTTGATCGAAGGCTCGCTGATCTGCGCCTACGCAATCCAGGCGAAGGCGGTCTACATTTATCTGCGTGGCGAATTCTGGGACATCGGCGATCAATTGGATGCTTGCATTGAAACGCTGCGCGAGAAGGGTTTCGTTGGAAAGAATATCATGGGCTCCGGCTATGACTGTGAGGTGTACACCCACCTCGGCGCCGGCGCTTATATCTGTGGCGAGGAAAGCGCGCTGCTCAACAGCCTTGAAGGTTACTTGGGTCAGCCGCGCGTGCGTCCGCCATTCCCGGCGCAAAAGGGCGGCGGACTATACAAGGAAGCGACCGTCGTCAACAACGTGGAGACCTTGGCTAATGTCCCATACATCATGACCGAGGGCGCGGATGCCTTCAAGGCGATCGGTACGGCGCAGAGCAGCGGCACCAAAGTGTATTGCGTGAGTGGCCATGTGAAGCGGCCGGGCAACTATGAACTGCCGATGGGCACGACATTCCGTGAGTTGCTCTATGAGCACGCCGGCGGGCCGCTGTATGACGATCGCGCCTTCAAAGCGATGCTGCCATCGGGAGGTTCGGGACCAATCGTGCCCTTGACCGATGAAGTGCTTGACACGCCCATGAGCTACGAAGACGTCGCGAACATCGGCACGATAATTGGCTCGGCCTCGATCATCATTATGGATGAGACAGTAGACATGACCTGGGTCGCTTCGAAAGTGACGAAGTTCTTTAAGCACGAAAGCTGCGGAAAGTGTACGCCTTGCCGCGAAGGCACCTATTGGCTGGACAAGGTGATTGACCGGATTCTGGACGGGCGCGGATCGCCGGACGACGTCCAGCGCATCGCCGATGTGGCGGAGAATATGGCCGGCACGACGCTCTGCGCCTTGGGCGATTTTGCCGCCAATCCGATCATCCATACGATCCGCCACTTCCCGGATGATTTCGCGCAGCACGTGCAGGCTTAGGCGGCGGCGTGCGAATATCGGCAGCGATGCAAGTGACGAAGCGGCGCGGACTCCTTGGCAAGTGGCTCGGCGCGGCGTTTCAGTCGCCCTTGGAGCGTGAACGCGAGTTCTACCGGCGCCTGCGCGTGTTGGGCGACCGGATTAACGAAGCGCCGGAATCGTTTACGCATCACGTGCTACGGGGCGAGTTGTATCTGGAGCGGGGCGAATACAAGCGCGCGCAGGCGGATTTCGAGACTGCGCTTGAATTGACTGAGGCTCTGGATGACACAAAGGGCTGGCTCGTTTTGGAACAGGTCATGCGCGACCGCGCTCTGTTTGGCATAAAAGCTGTGGAGCGGAAGCTGCCGGCGCTGGAGGAAAACCAGCATGGTGCAAGTTTGGAGGCATGAATGGCCGACACGGTGAAGATCAACGTTGACGGAAAAGAATACGAAGTAGCAGCCGGGTCAAATTTGGTTGATGCCGCCAAATGGCATGCCGGCAATGATATCCCCGTATTCTGCTATCACCCCAAGATGGAGCCGGTCGGCATGTGCCGCATGTGCTTGGTGGAATTGGGCACGCCGGGGCGAGACCGGGCGACCGGCGAGGTGATGCTCAACGATGACGGCACGCCGCAGATTCGTTATTTCCCCAAGCTGCAAACCGCCTGCACGACGGTGGTTAGCGATGGAATGCATATAAAAACCAATACGCAAGAAGTGATTGAGGCGCGAAACGATGTGCTCGAATTTTTGCTCTCGAGTCATCCGCTGGACTGCCCGATCTGTGACAAGGGCGGCGAGTGTCCGCTGCAGAATTTGACCATGCGCCATGGTCCGCAGGCATCGCGCATGTATTTTGACGACAAGCAATTATTGGCGAAACATTATCCTCTGGGCGATCTGATCTTCCTCGACCAGGAACGCTGCATCCAATGCGCGCGCTGTGTTCGTTTTCAAGAGGAAATTGTCGGCGATGATGTCCTGGCCTTCCACGAACGCGGGCGTACCCTGCAGATCATCACCAATTCGGACCCCGGATTCGACACTTATTTCAGCGGCAATACAACTGATATCTGCCCGGTCGGCGCCTTGACGACGGCGGATTTCCGCTTTGGCGCGCGTCCCTGGGAGCTGACCGAAGTGCCGAGCATCTCTCCTTGGGATGCGGCCGGCGAGAACATCAGTCTGAGCATGCGGCTGGACCGCGATTTTGACGGCAAAGCGCAGATCAAGCGCGTGATGCCGCGGCAGAACGAACTCGTCAATGAAATCTGGATCAGCGACAAGACGCGCTTTGGGCATCACTTCACGCGCAGCGACGAGCGCCTGCAGGCGCCTATGCTAAAGTCGGGTGGCGCCCTGCGGGAATCCAACTGGGATGCAGCGCTTTCCGCAATGGCGGAGGCGGTAAGAGGCGCCGGCAGCGACATTGCGGCGATCGCCGGCAGCGGCATGTCCAACGAAGACCTTTGGGAATTGCGTCGGCTTGTTGAAGGGCTGGGCGGTTCGCGTCTGGGGGCTTGGCCGCCGACGCACGGTGGCGCCGAAGCCGTGGCGCAATACGGTGTTGGCTTTGGCACAAACTTGGGTCAGCTCGGCAGAGGCGATGCGATCCTCGTTATCGCGGCAGACTTGGAAGAAGAAGTGCCGATCTGGCATTTGCGCTTGAAACAGGCGCAGGACCGCGGCGCTTATCTGGTCGTTGCCAATGCGCGGCAAACACGCCTGGAAGACTTCGCGGTTCAAGGCGCGCGTAACGACAAAGTGGTCGAAGGCGATGCCATCCGTTACGGTGCCGGCGAAGCGGTTGCCGTCATGCGGGACTTGAAGGATAACTGCAAGGAAATCGCTGAGCGTTTGGGCAAGGCGGAAAACCTGGTCATTGTGGCTGGCGCCGAAGGGCTGACGCTGGCCGGCAGTAAAGCGCTGGCACAAGCGGCGGGGAATTTCCTGATCGAGTCCGGTCACATCGGTCGGCGGAACAGCGGTTTGCTCTCACCTTTGCCCGGCGCCAATGGCATGGGCCTGCACTATCTTGGCTACTCGCCGGACGCGACTAAGGACATCGCGGCGAATCCGCCCAAAGTGCTGATTGTGGGGCAGGCGGAATTGCTCGATGATGATCCGGCGGCGCGCGACTGGTTGAGCAACGTGGAGACCGTCATTTACGCCAACTTCTTCGACGACGGCACCTCGGAGTATGCCGACTTCGTTCTGCCGCTGCAGTCATTCGCCGAGCGCGATGGCAGCTTCGTCAATGGCGAACGGCGCGTGCAGCGCTTCTATCTGGCGCAGGGACCGATTGGGCAGGCGTTGCCCGCCTGGAAGCTTTTCGGCAGTCTCCGACAGACCTTGGGGATGAGCCACCTCAAGCCTTCTGCTGCCGCCGTTATGCTGGAAGTGAGCAAGAGTGTCGATGCCTTTGAGGGCATGCGCTACAAAGCGCTCGCGCAGGTACGGCGGCAATTCCCTGATGTCGGCGGTCGTGATCAGTATTACGGCGGCACCGCCTATAACAACACCGGCGGCATCGGGATTCAGATTCCGTCAAGGGCTGACAAGAACAGGCGACTGAAGCCGCGCCGCTTGCCCGCCTTTGATGATGTAGCCGCCGATGAAAATGAAGTGATGATTATGCCGATCACTCGGCTCTATAATCGCCAGCGCAACTTCCGCCCGTCGCTGTTAATGGAACCACGCATTTTCGCGCCATACGCCGTCATCAATGAGGCGGACGCAGCGGCGCTGGGCATTGACCATGGCGATGGTGTTGAGATAAATGCCGGCGAGGCAACTGTCCGAGTGCAGGTGACAATCAGTGACGAGATTGCCCCGGGCTTGGTGGCGCTGCCCCGCCACATGGCGGACGAAGCGATTCCGCTGGAGCCGACGAGTGGCAGCATCAGCCGCGTGGCACAAGCCGTCGCTGCCGGCAACAAGTCATAGAGGAAGATGGGTATGAGCCGAAACGTGAAGATAGCCATCGCCCTTGGCGCGATCGCATTCATTGTCGTAACGCTGGTGGTTCTGGCACTGATAATCGCGAACCTCGGTGCGATCGCGGCTTGGATCGGCTTTGACGAAGCCGGCAACCTGAACGGCCGCGCAGGCGCGATCGGCTTGCTGCTCAACCCGGAAGCGCGTGTCAATAACGTGATTCTATGTGAGGACGATGCCGGTTGCTCGGCGGTCTGGCCGATCATCTTTGCTGCCGGTTTCGCTTTTGTCATCGTCACCGGCTTCGCCTATACCACCTTGCTGGAACGCCGACTGTTGGCGTTTTTGCAGCATCGGGTGGGTCCCAATCGCGTCGGTCCGCAGGGTTTCCTGCAGCCGGCCGCCGATGGCGTCAAGCTCGTATTCAAGGAAGATCTGATTCCCGCCGGCGCCGATAAGTGGGTTTTCAGGTTGGCGCCGATGATCAAGGTTGTTCCGATTCTGATGATTGCCGCCGTGATCCCCATGGGACCCGATCTTTTACTGCCCTGGTTCGCGCCTTCGCTGGGCGATGTCTGGTTCCAGGTGCCGCAGGGCCTGATCGATTCCAACGTGGGCATCCTTTGGATTATCGCGATTACGAGCATCGCCACTTACGGCGTCGTGCTGGCGGGCTGGTCGAGCGACAACAAATACGCCATGCTGGGCGCTTTGCGCGCCTCGGCGCAGATGATCAGTTACGAGCTTAGTTTCGCTTTGACTTTGGCGGTGCCAGTGATGATCGTCGGCAGCATGGCGATCGGCGATATCATTGACGCGCAGCGCAATATCTGGGACTGGCTCGTCTTTCAGAATCCGCTGGCGGCAGCTGTACTGATCCTGGCGCTGCTGGCCGAGACAAACCGCGCCCCCTTCGACTTGACCGAAGCGGAGCAAGAACTCACGCAAGGTTATATGACCGAGTACAGCGGCATGAAGTTCGCCTTATTTATGATGGCGGAATATCTGGGCATGATCGCCGTCAGCCTGGTGGCAATCGCCGTATTCTTCGGCGGCTATCACTTGTGGCCGATGGACGGCTTGCCGATCCTGGCGCCGGTCATATTTATCGGCAAGGTCGTGCTCATGCTTTGTGGCATGATCTGGATTCGCGCGACGCTGCCGCGCATCCGTTACGACCGGCTGATGCAATTCGGCTGGAAGGTTATGATCCCGCTGGGTTTGCTGGCTGTTGCCTGGACGGCGGTTTCGATAGTCGTCGGCGAGGCGCTGGGCGGAACCGCCTATCCATTTATTTCGGGCGCTGTCTTCGTAATTGTACTCATCATTGGCGCGGTCGCGCTGCGGCGGATGAGCCGCGATCAAGATCGCGAAGAGGCGATTCCGCTGGAGGACGATCCGGCTTACACCGGTGAACGGCGCGGTCTCGGCTGGGCGCTAATTCACCTGGTCGGCATGCTGGTGGCGATACCGATTGTGCATATTCGCTTTCAAGTCAAGGCGCTGGAAGGCTTGGCGAGCTTCGGCCGGACACCGGAAGAAGACCGCATACACGATAGTGGCGAGACTGCCATCAAGTCGGCCGGTGACTAGCGTCGTATTGCCTCGGTAGGTTTGCCGATATACCGATTCCTGTTCGGAGATGATAGAAACAGAGGTGGCGCGCAATGAATGTAGTTAAGGGTTTTGCCACAACCTTGAAGCACCTGATGGACGATGCGGTGACCGTGCAGTATCCGGAACAGGTGCAGAAATTCCACGATCGTTACAAGGGACGGCATCATCTGCGCCGTTATGAGGACGGCTTGGAAAAGTGCATCGGCTGTTCGCTCTGCGCGGCGGCTTGCCCGGCCGATGCCATTTGGGTCGAGGCGGCGGAGAATACCGATGAGGAGCGTTACAGCCCCGGTGAACGCTATGCCAAGACGTATGAGATCAACATGCTGCGCTGCATTTTCTGCGGCTACTGCGAAGATGCCTGCCCGACTGAAGCAATTCAATTGGGCCACGAGCATCAGATGTCATTCACCGATCGCCGCGATGCGATTTATACCAAAGAGATGCTGATCGACGCGTCGGTCGAAGGCGCGCCCGATACGCCGCAGGAAGTTGAAGCGGGTGCATTCGATCGCTCGATACCCGATATGGAAGATCCGTCGTAACTGTGCGCCTGCACAAGTCCGATACAAGATGTCCGAATGCAAATTGAACAGCGACAAGGTTTGTACTAAAATGCACAATCGCGTTTGTGGTGGGAATTAGCTCGTATGGAATGGTTGTTTCTAGTCGTAAGTTTCGTGGCGGTCGTCGCGGCCGGCATGATGCTGACGCGGCAAAACGCGGTACATAGCGCCTTATTCCTCATCGTCAATTTTGGTTGCGTTGCCTTCCTTTATTTGATGCTGGATGCGCCCTTCCTGGCGATGGTGCAAGTGACCGTTTACACCGGCGCGATTATGGTGCTCTTCCTTTTCGTTATCATGTTGCTCGGCGCTGAAACGACAACGGATACCTCGGGCAGAATGCGCTGGCTCGGTTTCGCCGGTACGGCCGTTGCCATCATATTGCTGCTGATCTTCGCCTTCCCAATCGCCTCGAATATGCTGGGCGACGAGGAGGTGGCGCAATCGAGGGCGCAGGCGCAATTGCGCGTAATTAACGCCATCCCGGGCGGTGACGCGCAAGAGTTCACCGTAATGGAAATGGGCTTTGCCATGCCTCTCGCCGGAACGGTCAGCGGGGACGTGTTGCTTGATGCCGTCGACGAGGCGATTGAGGATATGCGTTTTGATGCCGTCACTTATGGCGCTGCGCGCGAAAGCGATCAAGGTTACGCCGAATTAGCTGCCGGCGCCTACACCGTGGTCGCGGGCGTCAGCGACGGCACCTACGTATCGGGACCGGTATATACCGAGTCGCTTAACCTGACGCCGGAAACAGCACATACCGTATTCTTCTTCGAAAACGCCGAAGGCTTGGTGGATATCGCGCTGCTGGAAGATGACATCAGCGCGCCCAGCGTCGGCAAGATGCGACTTTCGCTTTTCAATGCTGTGACTGACAAACAGGTATCGCTGGTGGACGTTGGCCAATACACCGACAGACGGACCTTATGCGATGACAGCGCTTGCAATTCATTGATCCCGCACCGCGTATTGATCGCGCAGTTGGCGGCCGGCGCGCAAACAAGTCTCGAACTCGAAGAAGGCGCCTACAATCTGGCATTCGTTGATCATGAACAGAATGTGTTGCGCACTCTGGCGGAATACGAGGCGGAGCGGGCCGTCATCGAAACGCGCGTCCTGGTGCGTGAACCGGGTATCCCGGGCAGTCAGCCGAGCTACCGCGCCGCCGTCTTCAACGCGATTGGCGTACCGGCCTTCGGCAGTCCGGAATCGGTGGGGCAGGTCTTGTTTATCGAGTATGTCTTGCCTGTCATGCTGGTGGGTGTACTGCTGCTGGTGGCGCTGATCGGCGTGATCGTGCTGGCGCGGCCCGACGCAGTGGCGCAGGCGGAACGCCGCCGAATCAATCGCCGCCGCCGCGTGAATCGTCCCTTGGTCAGCGTGATTTCGCAGCAAACGGGCGCCGATGTCTTGCAGGGCGAGTATCTGGCGAAACTGACCGGCGGATCAGACGATTCAGCCGCCGAGTAAGCGCAGGAGATTGTAGAAGATGAACCCAATCGGCACCGAGCCATATATCGTACTTAGCATGGTGCTGTTCTTGATGGGTGCGCTGGGCGTGTTCATGCGGCGCAACGCCATCTTGCTCTTCATGTCGGTTGAACTCATGCTGAACTCGGCGAACCTCGCGCTGGTGGCCTTTGCGCGGGAATGGGGACAGGTTAATGGCCACGTCTTCGTCTTCTTTGTCATGACAGTGGCGGCGGCGGAGGTGGCGATTGGCTTGGCGCTGATCGTGAATATTTTCCGCGAGCGGCAGAGCATCAATATCGACGATCTGCAGCAGATGCAAGGTTAGCTTAGAGCCGTCGGAAGAGGCGCATAAGGTATGGAAAATCTGCCACTCTTAGTACCCCTGGTGATATTTGTGCCCGCGCTCGGGGCAATGATCAACTTCTTCTTTGGCGCGCGCCTCGAGGAGAAGTGGTCGGGCTATATCGGCTGCTTGGCATCGATCTTCGCCTTCATCATATCTTTGCTGCTCCTGACCTACGTGACCGGCAGCAACGGCGCTGCGGCAGTTGTCAATCCACCTTTCTTTGACGTTTGGCTGCGCATCGAATCGATCGGCCTGGAAATCTCCTGGCAGATGCGCGTTGATTCGCTCAGCGTGACCATGATGCTGGTGGTGACGGGCGTCGGTTCGCTGATTCACATGTACGCCCGCGGCTACATGCACGGCGACAAATGGTATCCGCGCTTCTTCGCCTACCTCAATATGTTCTTGGCATTCATGCTCGTGCTGGTCACGGCGAACAATTTCCTGATGCTATTTGTGGGCTGGGAAGGCGTTGGGCTTTGTTCATTCCTGCTCATCGGATTCTGGTGGGACAAGAAAGCGCCCGAAGGCTGGAAGAACAGCAACGCCGCCCGTAAAGCCTTCATCATCAATCGCATCGGTGACTTCGGTTTGCTGATGGCGATGTTTCTTATTTTCTGGACATTTGGCACGCTGGATTTCTTCAAGTCGGGCGAGCTGCCCAATACGGAAGCCAAGTATCTCGTCGAGTGGCGGGAGCATAATGGCTTGCTGGAGCACGATGAAGAAGCTGACAGCGCTGCCGACGATGCTGAAAACGCAGACGACGGACACGGTGAAGCCTACGAATGTGTACCGGCTGCTGCGGAGCACGGCGGCGAAGACGATCACAGCGCGCCCAATCCCTTAGCCAACGACATCCGCGCTAATTACTGCGACAACCACCACTTCGACACGGATCTGCTTGGTGTATTCGGGCAGACGGTGGAACGCTTCGGCAATGGCGAAACGGTCGATTTCGGCGGCTTCCAGATGGCTTTTGAAGACGTCATCTTCCTGATCGCCTTATTCATGCTCTTGGGCGTCACCGGCAAGTCGGCGCAAATTCCGCTCTTCGTATGGCTGCCCGATGCGATGGCGGGTCCGACGCCGGTCAGCGCGCTGATCCACGCCGCGACCATGGTGACCGCCGGTGTTTATTTGATGGTCCGTTCCAACGTCTTCATTTGGGAACTCAACCACGCCGGTTATGTGCTCGGCTTGATCATTACCCTGGTTGGCGCGGGCACGGCAATTGTCGCCGGATTTATCGCGGTCGGTCAGTGGGATATCAAACGCGTCCTGGCCTATTCCACGATTTCACAGCTCGGCTTCATGGTGGCGGCCGTTGGCATCGGCGCCCCTGTGGCGGCTATGTTCCATTTGGTGACGCACGCCGTATTCAAGGCGCTGCTTTTCCTCGGCAGCGGTTCCGTCATTCACGGCGTCGAACATGGGCATCATCACGCCCATGAGCAGGGACATGGCGAGCATCATGACGATGAAGATTTCGATGCGCAGGATATGCGCAATATGGGTGGCTTGCGCCGGCGCATGCCCATCACCTACATCACCTACCTAATTGGCACGCTGGGATTGGCGGGCATCTTCCCCTTCGCCGGCTTCTGGTCGAAGGACGAGATCCTGGCGGATGCCTGGTTCGAGGGCTTTGAACTCAATGCCACCAGCGGTTTCATCGCCTTTGGCGTGCTGCTGATCGCGGCGGCTTTCACCGCCTTCTATATGTGGCGTCAGATTGTGCTGGTCTTCTTCGATGAGCCGCGCAGCGAAGCGGCGGAACAAGCGCCCGAAAGCAATGGCGCGATGCTGCTCCCGCTGCTGATTCTGGCGTTCTTCACCTGCATCATCGGTCTGATCAACGTGCCAAAAGCGACGCCGATCTTCGATGGCATATATCATTCCTACGAATTCAAACACTTTCTGGAACACAGCCTGGTCAGCGTATCGCGCGGGCACGTGTTGGACTTCAACCTCTTGATCGCGGGCATTGCGCTGGCGCTGGGCATCGTATCGATCATGGTCGCCCATCGCGTCTACAAAGGCAATGGGCTGGCGAGCGGCAATCGCGATCAGCTGGAGACAGGCGGCGCGTCCCGTCCGTTATTTGCGCTGGCAAACGCGCGCCTCTACTGGGACGAAGTCTATTCGGGACTCATCGAACAGCCATTCAATCGGCTGGCGAGCTTCCTGGCCGACCGCGTTGATTGGGATTTCCTGCACGATTATTTTCATGACAGCATCATCAAGCGCGGCTTCGATAGCATCGGTGATCTGCTCAGCCGTTCCTTCGATCTGGGCATTGTCGATGGCGCGGTCAACGGCGTCGGCTGGTTCGTGCAGAGGGCCGCCGATTGGATGCGCCGTTCGCAGACCGGTTACGTGCGCTCCTACGCTGTCGTCTTGTTCATCGGCGTGGTCGCCGTCATCTTGCTCATGATCCTGCCCTTTATTCAAGCCCTGCTCCAAAGTGGCTCTTAAGGAGAACGCAGTCCTATGGATGTAACTGGACTCTCGCTTACGACAATCACCTTATTCCTGCCGATGATCGGGCTTTTCATTTTGCTGTTTATGAACGGCGAAACGCAAAAGTCGAACCTGAAGTGGGTCGCCTTCGCCACGAGCGTGGTCACGTTTGTCGCCTCGGTGGTGATGTGGATCAATTTTGATCCGAGTACGGCGGATTTGCAGATGGTGCAGCGCAATACCTGGGCGGAGGTCTCGCTGGGCGATACGTCGATCAATGTCAGCTACTTCGTCGGCGTCGACGGCATCAGCATGCTGCTCGTCCTCTTGACCACCTTCATCATGCCGATATCGATTCTGTGCTCCTTTGGCAGCCATATCTTTGAAGAACGCGGACGCGAAAAGCTCTATTACATCTTTTTGCTGCTGCTCGAGTGGTCGATGATGGGCGTATTTGTGGTACACGATCTCATCATTTTCTACGTCTTCTGGGAAGTTACGCTGGTGCCGATGTATTTCCTGATCGGCATTTGGGGCGCGGAAGAACGGATTTACGCTGCTGTCAAGTTCTTCCTCTATACGATGGCAGGCTCGATTCTGATGCTGATTGCGATTCTCTACGTCGGCAATCGCGCCGGCACCTTCAGCACCTACAGCGCCGGCGGTGATGTAGGCGTGATCGAAAGAGTGCACACTTTCGAAGGCGAGGGCACATATTGGGATGGGGTTGGTCCGGATGCGGAAGGCGAAGAAGGGGGCTTCCTATTCAATTCAGTTGAGAGTTGGCTCTTCCTGGGCTTCCTGGTTGCGTTCGCCATCAAGGTGCCGATTTTCCCCTTTCACAGCTGGCTGCCCGATGCGCACGTGCAAGCGCCGACGGCCGGCTCGGTGATATTGGCGGGCGTGCTGCTGAAGATGGGCACCTATGGCATCGTCCGCTTTAATCTGAATCTATTCCCCGAGGCGACGGTGGCCTGGGCGCCGACGATCGCCTTCCTCGGCGTGGTCGGCATCATTTATGGCGCCTGGGTCAGTTATGCGCAGAACAACGTTAAGAAGCTGGTCGCTTATTCGTCAGTCAGCCACCTCGGCTTCGTGGTGCTGGGTATCTTCGCGCTGAATTCGCAAGGTCTGCAAGGCGCGACCCTGCAGATGGTCAATCATGGAATCAGCACCGGCGGCCTCTTCCTCATCGTCGGCATGCTATACGAACGCTGGCATACCAAGGAGATGGCCGATTACGGCGGCATCTGGAAGGCGATGCCACTCTTCGGCGCCATCAGTCTGGTGATCTCGCTGAGCAGTATGGGATTGCCCGGCCTAAACGGATTCATCGGCGAATTCACGATACTGCTCGGTTCACTGGGCAGCGATTACCTCACTTTCGCTTTCACACTCTTCGGCACGCTGGGTGTGATTCTGGCGGCGGTGTATCTGCTGAAAATGTTCCAGCATGTCTTCATGGGCGAGTTGAAGAAGCCGCTGGCGAATGAAGACGGATACAAACTGACCTGGTACGAGAAAGCCGCATACATCCCGATCATGATTATGATCTTCTGGATGGGACTGCAGCCGATCGTCTTCTTTAACTTGCTGGATGTTTCGGTGGATAACATCGTAGCGCTGTTCGTACGCTAGGAGTGGTCATGTTTGAGTCGCCGACTATCGCGGAATTCCTCGCGCAATCCAACCTGATATCCACGCTGCCGGGCACACTGCTGATGACCTGGGCGATATTCCTGGTCCTCGTGGATCTGTTTGCCGGGGAAGAGCGGAAGCATTGGACGCCGGTATTGGCATGCGCCGGCTTGGGCTTCAGCTTCATCGCGAACATCTTCGTTTATTCGCCGGCTGAAGGTGAGCAAATCGCGCTTTATGGCATGTTCATCGCCGATGCTTTCACCGGCTTTCTGAATATTGTCATCCTGGTCGCCACCCTGATCGCGGTACTCATGAGTTGGGATTATCTCAACCGCGCCGATATACACCGCGGTGAATTCTATGTTCTGGCGCTGCTCTCGTCGGCGGGCGCAATGTTCATGGTCGGCGCCAACGATTTGATCATCGTCTTCGTCTCGCTCGAATTGCTGAGTATTCCGCTCTATATCCTGGCGGCCTTCCGCTCGATCAAGAATGACGGCAGTGAGTTGGCGTTGAAGTCCGAAGAGAGCGGCATGAAGTATTTCATACTCGGCGCGTTTTCCAGCGCATTCCTGGTCATGGGCGCGGCGCTGGTTTATGGCGCCACCGGCGCCACCAATATCCCGCAGATCTTCGACATTGCCGGCACGATCGTCGGCGCGACATCGACGGCGACCTTTTATCTGCTCGTGGGCTCTGCGCTGCTGATAGTTGGCTTGGGATTCAAAGTGGCAGTGGTGCCCTTCCACATGTGGACGCCCGATGTGTACGAGGGGGCGCCAACGCCGGTTGCCGCCTTCATGAGCGTGACCGCTAAGGTTGGCGGTTTCGCTGCGCTACTGCGCGTATTGGTGACCGGGCTTTCCGTGCTCGTCCTGACCGACGGCGATGCGGCCGTCTGGCAGGCGACGGCAACATTGATCGCCATACTGACGCTCATACTTGGCAATTTCGTCGCGATTTCTCAGCGCAACCTCAAGCGTATGCTGGCTTATTCCTCGATCGCGCATGCCGGTTACATCATGGTCGCGGTGGCGGCGGCGGGCAATGCGGATGTCATTGACGCGGCAACGCAAGGCGCGCTCGTCTACATGATGGCCTATATGTTCACTAATCTTGGCGCTTTCGCCGTTGTCATGGCGATCGAGAAGGAAGACGGCAGCGGCGGGAATATCGACGATATCACCGGTCTGGCGCGTTCCCGTCCGCTGATGGCGATGGCGATGACGATTTTCATGCTCAGCTTGACAGGCATTCCGCTGACGGCCGGCTTCGTCGGCAAGTTCATGGTCTTCGCCTCTGCGGTGCAAGCCGGGCTTTACGGACTTGCCGTCATTGGCGTCCTGACGAGCGTCGTCAGCGCCTTTTACTATATGCGTGTGGTCGTCAATATGTACCTGCGCGACAGCAGTGGCGACTTGCAGCCGGCGCTGGAGACAACCTATGTGCGCTGGGCGATCAACATCGCGCTGGCCGGTACCTTGGTCTTTGGCATCTTCTACCCCCTGGCCATCAACCTGGTCAAAATGGTCAGCATCGCTTGAGCGTGTCGACCGGAGGAATTTTCTCAGAAGCATCAAGCGGGGTGGGGCGGACGCTCGCCTCGCTTTTGATTTCACCCGCCGTGCAGAACTTGAATACTAGCTGCAGAAAAACCTAAGCGAATGTCACGGAAAGAGCGCGAAGGGTTTTTGTGGATTTTGCTGGCGGCCGCTGGCTTTTCTGTGATGCCGACGATGGTGAAAACCACCTATCTGCACTCCACATTTGAACCGATGGACATCGCCATCTGGCGCTTCCTCCTGGCTGCGCCGGCGATGTGGATACTGGTTTGGTTCACACGGCGGTCGGCAAGTTCCAGGCGCGCAAGTGACGCGCCGGTGCCGCGGATGCTGCTTATCGGCTTGGTCATCTCGGCGGCGGTGTTGGCCGCGTTCTTCGCCCTGGAGCGCTTGCCCGCCAGCACCTACATCGTGCTCTTCTTTTCCTATCCGGCTATGGTGGTCGTGCTATCGTCGCTCTTGGGCGAGAAAATCCGGCCGATTGCCTGGCTGGCGCTGGCACTGGCGCTTACCGGCATCGTACTGACCGTGCCCGACTTTGGCGCGGAGGGCGGCGCTGACGGCATCGGGGTCGCTCTTGTGCTGGTGAATGCGGCCATCGTCGCCGTTTATTATCTGCTGACGAAACGCGCGCTAGACGGTGTCGCTGATGTTTCTGGCGCCAGTGCCTGGATGATGCTCGGCACACTCATGGTCTTGCTTTTGCTGATTCCGCTGCGCGGATTGCAGCTGCCACAGAATGGGCTGTCGCTGCTCATGCTCATTGGCATCGCTATGCTTGGTACGGTGCTGCCGGTCTTCGCGATCAACGTCGCCATTCAGCGGATTGGCGCGGCCCAAGCATCGCTGGTCAGTACGGTGGAACCGATCATGTCGATGATCGTGTCGATGCTCATACTAGGCGAGGTGATATTTGCGGTACAATGGCTGGGTGCGGTTCTTATCGTCAGCAGTGTCATTGTACTGCAACTGCGTCCGCGCAATCGAATCGATATGAGTATCGCCCACGAGGCGGGATAGAAGCACCATCATGTGCGCCGTAAAGCAGCTGCCTAACGATATGCTCAAGGACGTTAAGCGCAACCGTGACGGCCGCCTGTCGACACGGCAGCGGATGGAGCTGGTCACTGAGCCCTTGACGACCCTGCTGCTTCTATCTGTGCCCTTGATTCTGCTGGCAGGTCGATACGGTCCGGCTGGGCGTGTAATTGTCCTGGCCCTGATCGCCGGATTCGTACTGACCATGGTAATGCGGGCGCTGCGATTCGCCCGCGTCAAGCTGCGCTATCGCGTGCTCTTTGCCGAGGGCCTGCCCGCCCGCTGGATGTTCTGGCGCAAGACGACGCTAGCAAGCAAGTCGGGAGATGCCGTTCGATTCGATCACCGGCTTTCCGGCAAGCTCAAGATCAAGCCGGATCAAGCTTTGCATGTCTATTATGTCGAAGCGGCCGGTCGGCGAATCTTGCTGAGCATGGTTCCCAAACGGCATCCCGACGCAGAAGTTGCCGAGCCGACTGACTACTTCGAGCAGTCCGGCGGCATCTATTACGCCGATTGATTCCCACTCTCATCCTGGAATCTCCCCGGTCGACAAGACTGACGAATTAAGATTCAGTCAGCGGCCAGTGATTTCGCGCGATCACTAAGCAGAAGATGCGGCAGTTTGCGGCGGTGAACCGACTATCACTGATGACAGTTTCATTGTAATGTTGCCGCCGGTTATGCTAGTTTTTGTAGCTTACACTGAAGTTCAATGGAGCAGGAAACAAGAATGCAGGCGATGGGTGTTCCCGAGCTGCGGGCTGCGCTTGACGCATTGCGGCTCGATATCGAAATCATGGAATTCGACAGTTCCACCGCCACCTCCCAGCAGGCGGCCGATAACGTTGGCAGTCTGCTCGGGCAAATCGTGAAGAGCCTGGGCTTCATGATCGACAAGAAGACGCCTGCGCTCATCCTGACCAGCGGCGATCAGACGATCGACGAGCGTAAGCTGGCGGCGCTCTTCTCGGTCGGGCGCAAGAAAGTACGTATGATGAATGCCGAGCAATGCCTTGCCGTTCTGGGATACGCGCCAGGCGCTGTCCCCCCGATCGGGCACCGCAGCAGCGGCTTTCCTGTTTACCTGGACGATACGCTCAGCCGATTCGAGACGGTCTATGCAGCCGGTGGCGCGGCAAACCCGATTATTCCCATCAACTTGTCTACTTTGCAGCAGATAACAGGGGGAACTTTCACCGATGTTGTGCGCGCCTGACCAGAACAGGCCGCTTGAGGTTTCCTTCTGTGTGGCATCGCTAAGTTGGCGCGCCAACCAAGCTGACCTTGTCCTCTAATTGTTTGAGAATATCAAGCAGCCGTCCCTGCCAGGCGTCGTCTGCCGCCGGGATCCGCACCTCCGTTCGCGTGACTTCAATGTCGCGGCCCAGCGTGAGCGCCAGCAGTTCGCGTCTGACCGTGGCCAGGTAGGGCAGCTTGATCAGGACGCGCTCTCGTTGCAAGAGAACATGGGTAGCGCGCACGTGCAGCGCTATGACCTTCACTCTGATCTGATATAGCAAGCCTTCGACCGCAATCGGCAGCGCTCCGAATCTGTCGATCAGTTCATTGCGCATGGCATCCACTTCGTCGAGGCTCTGGATACTGCCGATGCGGCGGTAGAGTTGCAGGCGCAGCGCCATCTCCGGGATCCAATCGGTCGGCAGGTAGGCCGGTAAAGGCAGGTCAATGATGATGCGCTCGCGTGCCGAGGCGGGCGCTTGCCCAGTATCGTCCTCGCCTCGCTGATCTTTGACCGCCTGCTGTAGCATCTCCGTGTACAGATGCAGGCCGACGCTCGCGATATACCCGGATTGGCGTGTGCTGAGGATATCGCCGCTGCCACGCATTTCGAGGTCACGGATGGCGATTTGGAAGCCGGCGCCCAGTTGTGAATTCTCCGCCAGCGTCTCCAGCCGAGTACGCGCCTCCTCCGTGAGCGTACCCGAGCCGTGAAAGAAGTAAGCGTAGGCCTGCTGTGCCGAGCGCCCGACACGTCCCCGCAATTGATAGAGCTGCGCAACGCCAAAGTAATCGGCGCGGTCGACGATTAAAGTGTTGACACGCGGCATGTCGATCCCGTTTTCGATGATTGAGGTCGAAATCAGAATGTCGTATTCGCCGCGAGAAAACTCGGACATCACTTTTTCCAGCGCGCGCGGCGGCATCTGCCCGTGCGCCACTGCGATCGATGCTTCGGGCACAATGCGCTCGATCCGGTTGCGTATACCGTGGATTGACTTGACACGATTGTGCACGACGAACACCTGACCGCCGCGTTCCAATTCGCGCATGACGGCGAGCCGGCTCAGCTTTTCGTCCCAGGTGCCAATTTGGGTGATAATCGGCAGGCGCTCTTCCGGCGGCGTCTGAATCATGCTGATGTCACGGACGCCGCTCAAGCTGAGATACAAGGTCCGCGGGATGGGCGTGGCGGTCAGCGTGAGGATGTCAATGCGCGAACGCAGCCGCTTAAAGTGTTCCTTGTGCTTGACCCCGAACCGCTGTTCCTCGTCAATGATCATCAAGCCGACGTTTTTGAAGCGGATGTCGGCGGATAACAGACGATGGGTGCCGATGACGATGTCCACCTCGCCGCTGGCGAGACGCTCGGTGATCTCCGTCTGCTGCGCTTTGGTGCGGAAGCGCGACAGCATCTCGATTTCGACCGGAAAGGCGGACAGCCGCGCTATGAAGTTGTCGTAGTGCTGCTGTGCCAATACGGTAGTCGGCACGAGAACGGCCACCTGCGCGCCATCTTGCACCGCTTTGAATGCCGCGCGCAATGCGACCTCGGTTTTGCCAAAGCCGACATCGCCGCAGACCAGGCGATCCATTGGCTTTCGCCCGTGCATATCGGATTTGACTTCCTGGATCACGCGCAGTTGGTCTTCGGTCTCGATGAAGGGGAAGCCGGCTTCCATTTCGTGCTGCCAGGCGCTATCCGGACTGAAGGCATAGCCGGTCGCCCGCGCCCGCCGGCTGTAAATCTCAAGCAATTCCTTCGCCTCTGCCTCGGCATTGCGCCGCGCCTTGTCCCGCGCTTTGATCCACTGATCGGGCTTGCCCAGTTGATTGAGCTTGGGCGCAGTCTCTTCGGCGCCCACATAGCGCGACAGGCGATCGGCTTGATGGACCGGCACGTAGATCGTATCCGACCCGTGATATTCAATCAGCAGATATTCGCGCTCCGTCGTGTTGATGGTGCGGTGTTGCAGACCGGCGAACTTGCCGATGCCGTAGTCGACATGCACGACATAGGTGCCGTCGTCCCAGTCGGTGTAGGCCGTTTCCGGCGTTTTGGCGGCGCGTCTTCCGCTGGCTTCGCGCCGACGCCGCGGTTCCGGACGGGACCAGCCAAAGATCTCGGCGTCAGTAACGAAATGAAGCGTGCCGTCTGCGCCCTTGAGCGACCAGCCCTCTGCCGCCGTGCCGCGGGCGAAGCGAAGTGTGCCGGCGGTCGGCGCTTCTTCAATTGATTCGACCGTCGGAATGATGGCGGAGGTATCCTGCTCGTACCAAAGATTTTCCAGCCGTTCAACCTGTTCCGTGATGACCACGACACGGTCACCACGATTCCGATACTGACGGACCTGATTGAGCATCAGCCGCAGTTGCCCGCCGTAGCGTTCCCCCGGTTCAAAGGTAAGCGGCGCTTGACCGCCTATCAAGTTGGACATGTCGACGCGCGTGAAACGCGCCAGGTCGGCCTTGAGATCATCCCATGTGCGATATGGACTGGGATGCTCGGCGGCTATCTGAAAAGACGACAAGGCATCGCCGCGGTTGTCTTCGGCTTTTTCGGCGATTTCGCCGGCGGTGACCTCCAGAAAGTGGGATTCTTCAAGCAGGATCAGGCAATTGTCGGGGGCGTAGTCAAGCAGGCTGGCAAACTCAGTGTAAACATAGGGCAGGTAATGTTCGAGGCAGGCGAAGGCACTGCCTTGCGTCAGTGATTCGATATCGGCGTTGATGCTGGCGAAGTCTGCGTCATCATTGGTAATGTCATCCACCCATTGCTGCAACTTCGTGCCAGCCGTCGGCGTCAGCCGAGGCAGAACCTCGCGCGCCGGGACGATTCGCGCCGATTCGACGCGCTCGATGCTGCGTTGATCGGCCGGATCGAAGCGCCGCAGGCTTTCAATTTCGTCGTCGAAGAACTCGACGCGCAGGGGATTGTCACTCGCCAGCGGGAAGATATCGAGAATGCCGCCGCGACGGCTGAATGTCCCGCTTTCGATGACGACGGTCGCCGGCTCGTAACCCATGCCGATCCAGCGCAATATCAGCGCCTCCATCTGAAACCGGTCACCGATGCGCAGCTCGAGCGTTGCGTCGCGGAAGTAATGCGGTGGCAGGGTGGCTTGCATGAGCGCGCGCGCCGAAGTCACTACGATGGGTCGCTTGCCGGCGCCCGCGTTCGCCAGGGCATCCAGTGTGGCGATACGATTGCGAATCACCCCCGCATCCCAGGGCGCGCGGTCGTAGAAGAGCGCCGAAGGTTCGGCAAAGCGATGGAGCCGCTCGGGATCTTCCAGCCAGATCGGCAGCTGCTCGCTGACGTTATAAGCGCGGCGAACGGCTGAGGTCAGGTAGACAATCGGGCCGTCCCAGTCTTGTGCAAGCGCCGCCGCCAAGAAGGGTCGGGCGGAGCGAACGACATTGAATTCCGAGGCCGCCTCACGCGAGGCGAGATCGTTCAGCATCTGCTGATAGCTGTCGCTCGCGCACAGAATATCAAGCAAACCCGAGAGCTCTAGCGACATACTTGCCTTTGCCAAATGGTTGATTTGCGACGCGTCAGTATATCAGAGCGAGTTACGCCGGGCTAGACGTTCTAAGCCACTCGTCGCTGAGTCGGCGCGGACTGATAATCGAGTCTTGAAGCGTTCGCATTGGGCGGAGTAAAGTGAAGCGATACGGCCATCCGCAGAAACATTGCTCATGAATCACTTTGTAGTTTTATTACGGCTTCTGCTTAGTCTCTCGCCCCTGATCTATGTCAAGGCTCAGACAGAGTTTGCCTTGCTGGCGGCTTGTCATGTAGACGACCGACCGTCTCAATGGCGCGTCTATCAACGCGGAACTGCGCCGGATGACGAGACCGATGATGACCTGTGGGAATATTCCGATTTGAGCGCGCACGGCATTGATGTCGATGTCCTCGCTGAGGGTTTGGCGCAATTGGAGGCATCGCCAACGAGACAATCACTGATTCTGATGCACCGCGGACAGATCGTCTACGAACGGTACTACAACGGCAGTCATGCCAGCGACAGCAATAACATCGCCAGCATCGCAAAAAGTATATTGTCGGCGCTATTCGGCATCGCGCTAGATCAAGGGTACTTCTTGACCGCGGACGATCGAATCGCCGACTACCTGCCCGCGTATTTCTCGGATGTCAGTGATGAGCGTAAGCTGGGTTTGACCATTCGCGATATGCTCACCATGACACACGGTCTTGCTTGGGAGGAGAATGAAACTGAACACTTCCTCAATCGTAGCCGCGATTGGGTTGCCGATATCCTGAGTCTGCCCATAAGCAACGAACCGGGTACGCTCTTCCACTACAGCACAGGCGCCTCCCACGTCATGTCCGCTGTCCTGACCGAAGCGACCGGCATGAGCACCTGCGAATTCGCCCATCGCTATCTCTTTGAACCGCTCGGCATTGAAGCGGAGTTCTGGGGCGTCGATCCGCAGGGGTACTTCACCGGCGGGCATAGCATCAGCATGACGGCGCGCGAGATCGCGCGACTCGGTCAGCTGTTCCTCAATGAAGGGCGATGGTCAGGTAGTCAGATAATACCTGGTTGGTGGGTCGCCGCCTCAACCTCACCCCGCATCGACATCGGCAACAATTATGCCGGTTACGGTTATTATTGGTGGCTCAACCACATCGCGACCTACGACATGTATTCGGCTTTGGGCGCCGGCGGGCAGATTCTGCACGTGATTCCGGAGCTGAATCTGGTGATGGTGACCACCCACAGCTTCCGCCGCAACCCGCGGGATTTCGCCGAAGAAGCTGAGTCATACCAGTTCCTTTGGAATTACCTGATTCCTGCGATCGAGGGTCCTTAGTCGATCAGCGCCTGATACGTCAGCGCGCGGAAATCTTGCTAGAAGGGCAGCATGTTGTCCATCAACTGCGTCATGATGATGCCAACCAGCTGCTCCTGAGGATCGACCCAGAAATTGGTGGCGGCGGCGCCGCTCCAACCGAAGTTGCCTAGCGAATTGATGACGCCGGTCTGCGCCGGGTCGATGACCACATCGAAGCCGAGGCCGAAACCTCTGCCCGGTATTTCGTTTATCCCGATTGCCAGCGGCAGTAAATCCGGCTTGATGTGATTGAGCGTCATGTACTCAAGTGTCTTGCGCCCGATGATACGCACATCGCCTGACTCGCCTTCGTTCAGCAGCATATTAGCGAATTGCCAATAATCCGTGGTTGTCGAGATCAAGCCGCCGCCGCCCGATGGCGCGCTGGCCGGTTGAGTGTAATCATGCCAGGGGATATGCGGCGCGCCTTCGTATTCATGGAACGAGCCGTCCTGGAAGTTGTGCCGATAGAGTTTGGCGAAGCGATCCAGCTTATCGGCGGCAACGTGAAAGGCGGTATCGACCATACCCAGCGGGCGAAAGATGTATTCGTCCAGATAGTCCTCGAAGGGCATGTCAGCCAATAACTGCACCAGATATCCGCAAACATCGGTGGCGATACTGTACGTCCAGGCGGAGCCGGGCTGGAATCGCAGCGGCAGTTCCGCCATGCCGGTGATCTTCTCTTCCAGCGACGCGGTCTCACTGCGAAAGATCGAATTGCGGTACATGTCGTCGATCGACGTGTCAAAATGGAAACCGTAGCTCAAGCCCGCCGTATGTGTCAGCAAATGTTGGATGGTCATCGGCGGATTCTGCGGCACTAGCTTCGGACCCATATAGCCGTAGCCGCTAAAGACTCTGGTTTTGCCAAAGGCGGGAATTTAGCGGCTGACCGGCTCGCGGAGCTGGAACTTGCCACGCTCATAGAGCATCATCAGGGCGATCGAGGTGATGGGCTTGGTCATGCTGTAAATGCGGAAGATCGTGTCGCCTTCCATCGGCAGCTGCGCTTCGGCATCGCGGTAACCGCAGGTCTCGAAGTGCACAACTTCCGAGTCCCGCGCCACCAGAGTGACGAATCCGGCGACCTGATTGCGATCAACATATTCCTGCAACTTCAGGTTGATGTTGTTCAGTCGTTCCGCTGAGATGCCCAAGGCTTCGGGCGCGATGACCTGCATTTGACGCTCCTGTCTGTTGGTCTCTGCCAGGCGAACCTTTATTCAGATGTGATGATTGCTGTCAGCGCGCGTTGCATATCAAGCGCCTTGGGATGCTGCGGATTAATCGCCAGCGCCCGCTCTACAGCCTGCATTGCTGCCGGAATTACCAATTGTGCGCGGAAATGCTCGGCCAGAATCAGATAACGCCCGACCGCTTTCTTGGCATTTTCATTGGCGAGATACCACTCGGCGACTAGGTGCTGCACATCAATCAGATCGGGTCTGATTGTGACCGCTTTCACGCGTTCGGCATTCGCCGACACCGGCTGCTCCAGGCGCTCGAAGAGTTGCGCCAGCTTCAAGTGGTTGGCAACCGCTTCGTCGATCATTCCCAGTTTCTTTTGCAGCGCGATCAATTTGCTCAGCGGCTTGGGATCGGACGGCGCCAGTTCATGGGCGCGCTGACAAACCTTGAGCTGCTCTTCGAGATCCGGTTTCGGCTGCCCATCGGCGCTCGCCGCGGCATCGCCATTGAACTTCGACATGGCGATTTCGATGCCCTTGCTCAGCCACAGCTCGACGGCGTCAGCAGCGCGGACCGTCAGCTCGCGTGCCTGGATCTCGTCATCGCCTCTGAAGGGCTGCAGCACATAGTCGACCGGCGACATTTTGCCCGGCGGCCGCCCGATGCCGAAGCGCAGCCGCGCGAACTCTTTACTGCCGAGGTGCTGCACGATGCTGCGTAAGCCGTTCTGCCCGCCGTGCCCGCCGGCTTTGCGCAGCCTTATGGTGCCGAAGGGCGTATCCAGATCGTCATGAATGACCAGTAGATTCTCAATCGGGATATCGTAATAATCCAGCAGCGGACGTACTGACTCGCCGCTGCGGTTCATGAAGGTGAGGGGTTTCGCCAGTTTGACGCGCTCACCTGCGATCGCGCCGTCCCAGGTCTGCGCGCGCTTGTCGCCGCGTCCAGCGCCCAGGCCGTGACGCGCGATCAGTTCGTCTATCACGCGGAAGCCGACATTGTGACGCGTCAGTTCATACTTGGGACCGGGATTGCCCAGTCCGACGATCAGATGCTTCTCAGGCATGTCTCGCTCTATCATTGCTAAAGCCGATATATGGTAGCAGACGCGCTCGAGGATTGTCTATTGAAAGCGTGTGCTAAAGCGGACTGTCTTCAACGTAGCGGGGATAAGTTGATTTCGCCACTTCGGCTTTGTCCAGATCGAGATCGAGCGTGACAAAGGGCTGCTCGGCGCTGGTGGTCGCCAGTACCAGGCCATCGGGATCACAGATCCAGCCACATCCACCCAGCGCGACTTGATCGGTACGGCCGGCGTGATTGGATGACAGACAGAAAGCACCCGATACAACTGCGGCCGTTTGACCGCCAGCCAGCCATTTGGCGTTGGTATGCAGAGGTGTACTGCGCGGATTGAGCAGTAGGTGAATGCCGCGCCTGCCGAATTCACGCGCATGCTGCATGAACCAGATCTCGGTGCAGATCGTGACGCCGATGCTCAGCTGCTCGAGGTTCACGGGCTGGAAATCTATTGGGGCGCGGTCGTACCAGTTTGCCTCCCAATAACCGTCGTCATTGGGCAGGTAAGTCTTTTGGCGGATCCAACGCAGGTCCTGCTCTTGTGTCCAGAGATAGGCGACATTGTAACGCTTCTCGCCGAGGTTGCGGGGAGCGGTGCCGACGATGAGCTCCGCGCCAAGTTCGGGCAGGCGCTCCAACCAGTCATCGTGCGCGCGGACGGCTTCAGCCCAGCGCCGATCATTGCGCGTTGGCGCCCCGCAAAACCAGGACGAGAAGCACATCTCCGGCAGCAGCACGAGTTCGGATGCTTCCGCTGCAACATGCGTCTGCAGCCGTTCCCATTGCGAACGCAACTGGCTCGTATCAATTTGCGTGACCGTGACTCTCAAGTGGGAAGCCTTGGCTTAAGCCAGCTCGCGCTGATGGCTGAACTGCGTCTCATATAGTTTGGCGTACAAGCCATCTACCGCCAATAGCTCGGCATGGCTGCCGCGCTCGACGATCCGACCGCGGTCCATCACCAGGATCAGGTCGGCGGCGAGAATCGTGCTGAGTCGATGGGCGATGACGATGCTGGTGCGTCCGCGCATGATGCGGCTGAGCGCATCCTGGATCAGCGCCTCCGATTGGCTGTCGAGGTGGCTGGTCGCTTCGTCGAGCACCAGAATGCGCGGATCCTTCAAGACGACGCGCGCAATCGCCATCCGTTGTTTTTCACCACCGCTTAGCCTGTATCCGCGTTCGCCGACGATAGAATCATAGCCTTCGCTCAAGCCCATGATGAAATCGTGAATATGCGCGACCTTCGTCGCCGCATCAATCTCCGCCGGCGATGCATCCGGCTTGGCGTAGAGCAGATTGGTGCGGATGGTGTCATGGAACAGGTAGGTTTCCTGCGTGACCATGCCGATATTCTCGGCCATTGTATTCAGCGTCAGGTCGGGCAAGTCATGCCCGTCAAGCAAGATTCGTCCGCGCGTCGGATCGTAGAGCCGCGGTATGAGATAGGTCATGGTCGTTTTGCCGGCGCCACTCGGTCCCACTAGCGCCACGAGCTGCCCGGGCGCAATCCGGAATGACAAGCTCTCCAACGCCAGTTCACGCGCCTGATGTACTGTCCCGCCGGTTGACTTGCCATTATCACGCCGCCGCGAACGGCCCGAACGCGTGGCTGCCACGCTATCAATCCGCCCGATCCGCTCGACATCCGTGAGCAACTGACTTTCGTCGATTTCATAACGGAAGGTGACGTCATCGAAGACCAGTTCTCCGCTGACGCTAGCCAGCTCGAGCGCATCGTCTTTCTCGGCGATTTCCAGCGGCAGATCGATGATCTCAAACACGCGCTCAAAGCTGACAATGGATTGGGCGAAGTCGACCGGCGCATTGGTCAGCGCTTGCAGAGGAGAATACAACTGCGTGAGAAAGGCGGCGAATGCGACAATCGTACCGATGCTGAAGTCGCCTTGAATCACCAGAATGCCGCCAACCCAATAGACCACAGCGGTGCCGACCACGCTGACCAAGCCGATCATGACAAAGAACTGGCTGCCGAGCACCGCCCGTTGGACGCCGGAATCGCGGACATCAGCGGCGCGATTCTCGAAATGCTCGACCTCGGCGTCAATACGACCGAAGAGCTTGACCAGCAGCGCGCCACTGATATTGAGCGTTTCGTTCATCATGGCGTTCATCTGCGCGTTGTAGCCCATCTGCTCGCGCGCGATTTTCTGCAGCCGCCCGCCCAGCCGCCGCGCAATGATGATGAAAAAGGGCAAGACCAGCACGCCGAGGATGGTCAGCCGCCATTCCATGCTCAGCATGACGGCCAGTGTGGCGACCACGGTGACGATGTTGGTGACGAGCGAGACGATCGTGTTGCTGATGGCGTTCTGCGCGCCCACCACATCATTGTTCAGGCGGCTCATCAGCTCGCCGGTTTTGGTATTGGTGAAGAAGCGCAGCGACATCTGCTGCAGGTGATGATACAGCGCGACGCGCAGGTCGTAGATGACGCCCTCGCCGATCGAGACGTTGAGCTTGCGCTGGATGATGCGGATGCCGCCGCTAAACAGCGGGATCAAAACAAGACCCAGCGCCAGCAAGTTGAGTTTGCCGTAGTCCTTATCGGGCAGGGCTGAATCAATGATTTCGCGGAAAATCAGCGGATTTAGGAGGCCGAGACCGGTGGTGAAGACGATGGTGCTGAGCATGCCGGCGATCTGCAGCCGGTAAGGATTGGCATAAGCCAGCACGCGCAGCAGAAGACGCCGCGTGACGTTCGGCTTCTGCTTGGCATCCATGCCATGCATGTAGCGGAACCAACCGCCGCCTCTCATTCTCATTCGCTGTCCCCTATATGTGAATACGACTATAGCATACGGGAAGCGGCCGCATCAGAGCTACTGGCCAATCGGTCAGGTCGCCTTGCAGCATATCCAGTACCAATGGTTAGTTTGTCAAATCGGAGAATAAGAACCAGGCCTTAGCGATCCATCGCCATGCCACGCAGGATGGCTCGGGCATCCGCCAGACTTGGCGCGAAAAGGACTTCGCGTCCTTCGACGGCGTTGTTGAAGGTCTTTTGCAGGGTCTGATAAATGGTCTTCAGCGCGCCATTCGCGCCGACGACCACGCGAGCGCCTTCGTTGGGGCGGGCTTCGCCGGAGGCCAGCAAGGTCTTGGCTGCGGTCAGGACATCGCGTGGGATGGCGGTGCCTTCGAGATCGATGATGAGATCAACATAATTCTCGACGCTGCCAATCAAGCCATCGGCCTTATGTACCGCCGCTTCCAATTCCTCCCAATTCCATTCCGACTCGAATTCAAGGAGGATGACCGTCTTCTTTTTGTTATCCCAGCGAGTGACGATTGCCATCTTGCCTATCCTGTAACCGTCGTGATTTCATTATTCAGTATACGCACAATTATGCCAATGGTTGTCGGTGATTCCAGCCCTATTTAGCACAAGCTGTCGCTGCGCGGTACCGTTGGCGGACAGTCGCGGCGCTTAGTTTTCCACGATCTGGAAAGCGATCGGCGAGGACACGGGCTGACCGTCCACGCGGATCTCAACGCTCCAGGCGCCCACCACGAAGGGTGTATCAGTTTGATCAATGTAGAACCAGATACATTTGCCGTTGATCGCGGATTCCGGCTGAAAACTGAAACTTGCGACTTCCGTGCCCCGCCGCTGCCAGCTCGACGAAATGGACGCGCCAGCGGGAATGTCGTACGCTTCCGCGACCACGTAAATTTCGCTCGACGCGAGCGTGAATCTGGGATTGACGTTGACGGCGCAGTCGTTGTCACGCACGCCTGAAGCCATCACCACGTTCGCCAGGCGCGGTCTGCTCGCTGGCGCGGTTGCCGCTGCTATGGTGGGCGAATTCGCGCCGGCAAGCGGTACAGCTGACGGCGGCGTCACGGGCGTGATCGCACTGCCGGCGTCGCGGGCGGGCAGCGTTGGCGAACTTTCGAAAGCAAACTGTTGCAACTGCCCGACGCTGGTTTCGATCGCATCGCTTTCAAAGCCAATGTTGATCAAGTTGTGCCGCAGAAACTCAGCGGCTTCTTGCGCCTGCGCCACGCGGGTTACGGCATGTTCCAGGGTGGTTTTCATACGGGCGCGGACCACCGTCGCCGTGCCGCGCAAAGTGTCGATGTCGGCGCGCGCCCTTTCATACACCGCGGTGGCGGTCAACTCAGGCGCGCTGGAGCTGCAGGCGGGTAACATGAGCACAGCGGAGGTCAGCAAAACGGAGCCGAAGATACAGCGCGTCATTGCGAATGCGTTGGTCACCATAGTGCCGGAGATTATAACCCACAAAAGCGAAACCGCCTGAGCAATAGCCAGGCGGTCAATTAGAGTGGAAGCGCCGGGGACCTGCCCCCCGGGTCCGCTGGTTTCGAATCTCGCACATCTACAAGCTTAGCTCTCAGAAGAGTTTCGCGCCGCGCATGCCCAGAGAGCACGGTTCACGCTGCGCTAGCCGATGGGACTTGGCGCCGTCGTATCGGCGTGGACGGCGGGCACCCTAACTTTTTATGACACTCGTTGCAGATCGCAAAGGGAGACGATACTACAGGAGCGGTAGAGGACTATGTGCCTCTACACCCGTTTCCCGGTTGTCTAAGCAACCATAGGAAGGGGTTGGAAATTGGGTTTTGCACCTATGTGCGTTGCCAGTTTAACGTGTCGTGGCGCCACGGCTTGCCGTGCGGCTTCAACCACCAACGTCGAATCTAGTTCGCCCCCATGATGGCTGACAGCACCTGCCGACCCAAACGGCCGGTACCATCACGCATACACAGTCTAACACGTTTTCGCGTCGCTGTGAAGCAGGTGGATTATAGAGCTGTGTATGAAAGTGCCATCTTTCTAGTCAACCTAACATATCGTGTTCAATGCGGTATGATGGACGTCTGACATGGTAGGGGAGCGAGAGGGTTTCGGCGTGACGGTGGACGTCCTGATTGTTGGCGCGGGCATAGCCGGTTTGATGGCTGCTACGACCCTGCGCGAGCGTGGATATACCGTGTTCCTCATCGACCGCGGGCGCAGCGTCGGTGGACGGCTGGCGACCCGTCGTGTGGGCGATGGCGGGCTGGCGGATCACGGCGCTCAGTTTTTCACTGTACGCTCCGCGACGCTCCAAAGATACGTCGATCGCTGGCTAGCTCAGGACCTGGTTTATATCTGGGGCACTGGCTGGTCCGATGGCAGCGTCAAGCGGACAGCCGGCGACGGTAATCCGCGCTATGTCGTGCGCGGCGGCATGAACCAACTGGCGAAGCATCTAGCGCGAGACCTGGATATCGCCGTCGACCGTTTGGTCACGAGCGTGCGGCAGACCGCGACCGGCTGGGAGCTTGCTGATAGCGATGGCAAATCTTACGTAGGCCGCGGTTTGATAGTGACCCCTCCAATGCCGGAGACGCTTGATCTGCTAACGACTAGTGGCGTCATTATTCACGCCGATGACTTTGCCGAATTGCAGCGGATACGTTTTGGTCCCTGTCTCTGTGGCATCCACGAGATCGACGGCGAGTTGGAATTGCCGGCGCCGGGCGCCGTCCAGAACTTCCAGAGCGATGTCTATTGGGTGGCCGACAATCACGCCAAGGGCATTTCAAAAACGCGAATCGTCACCAGCCACGCCAACGCCAAGTTCAGCAGGCAAAACTGGGATGCCTCCGAGGCGGATATCGTGCTCGAATTGGAATCGGCGGTTTTGCCCTTTCTTAAAGAGGGCGCGCGGATCGTCAACACGCAGCTCAAGAAATGGCGTTACTCCGTGCCCTTGACCACCTATGCAGATGAGTGCCTGTTGGCAAAAGACTTGCCGTCTCTGGTCTTCGCCGGCGACGCTTTTGGCGGCCGCGGGCGCGTGGAAGGCGCCTTCATGTCCGGCGTTGCCGCGGGCACAACGATGGCGGACGCCCTGACTTGATCGGCGTCCGCGGTTTCCGACGAAACTGGCGGCGCCTTTCTCTCATTTGGAATGGCGAACAATCCGGCGACAATCCAGCCCAGATCAATCGTGAAAGGCAGCACGAGCTTGTCGTCGCGGCGATTTTGCAGATCATGCCAGACGCTGGCAAGTCAATCTAATCCGTGTTAGATTAATTGTTCTCAATGACTTGGAGGTGAGGCCGATGGAGTCACTGGCTGGACCACAATTCCAACTGAACGATGAGCAGGAGATGCTGGTGCGGATGACGCGCGATTTTGTCGCCGACAATATCATCCCGGTGGCGGCGGAATACGATGAAAAAGCCATCTTCCCCGAAGACATCTTCCACAAGGCGCGCGAGCTCGGCATCGTCAACATGCTCATCCCGGAAGAGTACGGCGGCGTGGGCGCGACCTGCTTTGAAGAAGTACTGGTCTCGGAAGAGCTCGGTTACGGCTGCACCGGCATCAGCTCGAGTCTGGGCGTCAATTCGCTGGCGATGCTGCCGATTCTGATCGCGGGAAATGACGAGCAAAAGGCTTACTGGCTGGGCGAACGGGCGGGGGAGCAGGGTCACTTCTGCTCTTACGGCGTTACCGAAGCTAACGCGGGATCAAACGTCGCCGGCATTGAAACCAGAGCGGACAAAAAGAACGGCGCCTACATTATTAATGGCAGCAAGACGTTTATCACCAACGCGAGCCACGCGCATTTTTACACAATTTTTGCCAAGACCGATCCGGCCGCCGGTCATCGCGGTATGTCCTGCTTTATCGTCGACCGCGAATCACCCGGCCTGAGCGTCGGCAAGAAGTTTGACAAGCTGGGACAGCGGGCATCAGACACGGCCGAGATCGTCTTTGAAAATGTCGAAGTGCCGGCCGAGAACATCATCGGGGCGGAAGGCCAAGGCTTTTATATCGCGATGAAGGTCTTTGACCATTCTCGTCCCGGCGTGGCGGCGGCCGCTTGTGGTTTGCAGCGGCGGGCGCTGGACGAAAGCGTGAAATACGCGGGCGAGCGCGAAGCCTTCGGTGTGTTGATCTACCAGCATCAAGCGGTCGGTCACAAGATTGCGGACATAGCCATCAATTACGAGGCGTCTCGTCTGCTGACCTGGCAGTCGGCCTGGCAGGTGGACGCCGGCATCTTCAACCCGCGGATTCCGGCTTATGCCAAGGCGTTTGCCGCCGACATGGCGACCAGAGCGGCTGTCGATGCGGTGCAGGTTTTTGGCGGTTATGGCTTTATGAAGGAATATCCGGTAGAGAAGCTGCTGCGCGACGTGAAGATCTTCCAGATTTACGAAGGCACCAGCGAAATCCAGCGCAATATCATTGTGCGCGAGCTGTTTCGCGGCGCGTGAGTGTGAGTGCGACCGACCGAGAAATCTGAATTGCTCGGCAGATTCGCCTTGACACCCTCGGCAGCGCTTGGTAACATTCGCGCTTGCACTCACGGCTAGCAACCTCGGAAGAGGCGCTGCTGGCCGAATTGAGCAGATATGACGAAAGTGCTTTGCCAACGCGAGGCGGCTCGTCATAAGCGAAGCGAAAAATAGGCGTCCAAGTGCGCCTGTTTGCATGTCTGAAAGTAAGAGTGCGCAAGAGAGAAAACGGAGTTCATTATGCCAACGATCAATCAGTTGGTGCGCAAAGGGCGCAAGAGCAAGGGCAAAAAGAATAAGGCGCCGGCACTGCAATATACCTTTAACGCGCTGAAGAATCGCCGTGCGCGACAGCAGAAGGGCGCGCCTCAGAAACGTGGCGTTTGCACGCAAGTCAAGACGATGACGCCGAAGAAACCAAATTCGGCGCTGCGCAAGGTCGCGCGTGTACGCCTGACCAACGGCATTGAGGTCACCGCCTATATCGGTGGTGAAGGTCACAATCTGCAAGAGCACAGTGTCGTGCTGGTGCGCGGCGGCCGTGTGAAAGATCTGCCCGGCGTCCGCTATCATATCGTACGCGGCACCTTGGATACCAACGGCGTTGATGGCCGTGAGCAAGGTCGCAGCAAGTACGGAACCAAGCGTTCCAGCTAATCGGGAGAATTAGAACATGCCCAGACGAAATCGTCCGCCCAAGCGCATTCCACCGACCGATGTGAAGTACGGCAATCTTCACGTAGCAATGTTCATCAACCGCATGATGCGTGGCGGCAAGAAGAGCGTCGCGACCCGCATCATGTACAACGCGCTGGAAACGATGGGCGAGCGCACGAAGAAAGATCCGGTCGAAGTCTTCGAGATGGCGGTTCGCAATGTGGCGCCTGCGGTGGAGGTGAAGCCGAAACGCGTCGGCGGATCGACCTATCAGGTGCCGATTGATGTGTCGCAAGAGCGCAGCGTGGCGCTGGCGATGCGCTGGCTGATTCAGTTCGCGCGCGAACGCAGCGGCCGCAGCATGGCGGAAAAGCTAACGGGTGAATTACTCGATGCCTATAACGGGCAGGGCAATGCAGTCCGTAGAAAAGACGAAACGCATCGCATGGCAGAGGCAAATCGCGCATTTGCGCATTTTCGCTAAGGAAAACGTCAGTTAATCCCGGTTTACGAATTCGGGAAGTGGATTGGAAATGGCACAGTCGAACTCGAACTTTGATCTCAACAGAGTGCGCAATATCGGAATCATCGCGCATATCGATGCCGGCAAGACGACCGTCACCGAGCGTGTCCTTTATTACACGGGCATGGTCCACAGAATTGGCGAGACCCATGAAGGCTCTGCGACAACGGATTACATGGAGCAGGAACGGGAGCGCGGCATTACGATCACCTCGGCCGCGGTCACCGCAAGTTGGGACGATCATCAGATCAACATTATTGATACGCCTGGGCATGTCGATTTCACCGCCGAGGTGCAGCGCAGCTTGCGTGTGCTCGACGGTGGCATTACCGTATTTGACAGCGTAGCAGGCGTTGAGCCGCAATCGGAAACGGTCTGGCGGCAAGCGTCCGAGTACAGCGTGCCGCGGCTGTGTTTTGTCAACAAAATGGATCGCATCGGCGCCGACTTCGACCGCTGCGTCAATATGATGATCGACCGACTGAAAGCCAATCCGGTTGTCATTCAAGTGCCCTACGGCAGTGGTGAGAACTTTGAAGGCATCATTGACCTGCTCACTATGGAGCTGATCACGTACGGCAATGACGAAGGTACGGATATCAACTATCACGCCGTTCCGGAAAGTCATCGGGAAATGGCGGAGACTCGCCGTGAAGACATGATCGAGAAGATCGTGGAACATGACGAGTTTTTGACGATGAAATTCCTCGACGAAGAAGACATTAGCGACGAAGAGCTCATTGCAGCGCTGCGGTCGGGGACGATATCCGGGTTGCTGCATCCGGTGATGTGCGGCGCCGCTCTTAAGAACAAGGGCGTGCAGGCGCTGCTGAATATGGTGGTGGCGTTGCTGCCCTCGCCGCTGGATATTCCGCCGGTCAAAGGTGAGCATCCCAAAGATGGCGGCGAACTCTGGCGCCGTGCCGATGATGATGACCCCCTGGCGGCGCTGGTCTTCAAGATCGTTTCCGATCAGTATGGCAGGCTGGCATTTACCCGCGTTTACTCGGGCGTTCTCAAAGCTGGCACCATGGTGGTCAACACGGCGAATGGCCAGCGCGAGCGCGTCGGGCGCATCGTGCGCATGTTTGCCGATCGGCGTGAGGATGTTAAGGAAGTGCACGCCGGCGATATCGCGGCTGTGATCGGCATGAAGGAAACCTTCACCGGTGACACGCTCAGTACGCCGAGCAACCCGATCCTGTTGGAGAATATCACCTTCCCGGACCCCGTCGTCGAAGTCGCCATTGAGCCCAACACCAAAGCCGATCAGGACAAGATGGGCATTGGCTTGCGCAAACTGGCGGAGGAAGACCCGACTTTCCAGATCGAAGTTGACGACCAGTTGGGTCAGACCAAGATCAAGGGAATGGGTGAGTTGCATCTCGAGGTGCTGGTCGATCGCTTGATGCGTGAGTACGGCGTTGAGGCGCGAGTGGGGCGTCCCCGGGTTGCCTATCGCGAGACGATAACGCGCCAGGTCGAGATCGACACGACCTTTCGTCGTCAGACCGGCGGCGCCGGCCAATACGCGCGGTGTACCCTGCGCTTCGAGCCGCTTCCCGCTGAGGAAAGAGACGATGCCGTTGGTGAATTGCTTTTTGTCGATGGCATTCGTGGCGGGTCGATACCGAAGGAATACATTCCGGCGGTGAAGAAAGGCATTACTCAGGCGATACAGGGTGGTGTCATAGCGGGTTATCCGGTGGTGGGTATCAAGGCGACATTGATTGATGGCGCCTATCACGAGGTCGACTCGAGCGAAATCGCTTTCACTATTGCCGGCTCGATGTGCTTGAAGGAAGGCATCCAGAAGGGTGCCCCGGTTATCCTGGAGCCGTCCATGAGTGTCGAAGTGGTCATGCCCGATGATTATACGGGCGCCGTGGTCGGCGATATCTCAGCGCGCCGCGGTGTGATCCGGGGTATGGAGCCGCACAGCGAAGGCATCTCCGTGATCAAGGCGCAGGTGCCGCTGGGAGAGATGTTTGGCTATGCCAATGACTTGCGCAATAACTCGCAAGGGCGTGGCAATTTCAGCATGGAGTTCGATACGTATACGGTCGCGCCAGAAGAGATTGCGGAAGCGGTCAAATCCGGGTCGCGTTAAGTCGATGGCTGGGCTTGGCCCGGTCAGCAGTTTTCGTCAGGTAATTCATTTTCAAATTGTCAGGTTCACAAGAGGGATTGTCAAATGGCAAAAGGAAAATTCGAGCGCAACAAGCCGCATGTCAACATTGGAACGATCGGTCATGTTGATCATGGCAAGACCACGTTGACGGCGGCAATTACCAAGGTGCTGGCTCTCAAGGGTCAGGCGCAGGAGCGTGAATATGGTGATATCGACAACGCGCCGGAAGAGCGCGCCCGCGGTATCACGATCAATATTCGTCACGTCGAGTACGAAACTGACAACCGCCACTATGCGCACGTGGACTGCCCGGGTCACCGCGACTACATCAAAAACATGATCACGGGCGCGGCGCAGATGGACGGCGCGATTCTCGTCGTCAGCGCGCCGGATGGTCCCATGCCGCAGACGCGCGAGCACGTGTTGCTCGCCAAGCAGGTGGAAGTACCGGCGATGGTCGTCTACCTCAACAAGACCGATCAGATGGATGACGAAGAACTGATCGAATTGGTTGAGATGGAACTGTCCGAATTGCTGGAAGGTTACGAATTCGATCCCGATACGCCGATCATCAAGGGTTCGGCGTTGGCGGCGCAAGAATGCGCCAGCACCGATCCGAACGCGCCGGAATATGAGTCGATCAGCGCGTTGATGGACGCTGTCGATGAGTGGATTCCAACGCCGATGCGTGATGTCGACAAGCCCTTTATGATGGCGATCGAAGATGTCTTCTCCATCAAAGGGCGTGGCACTGTCGTCACCGGCAGTGTGGCACGTGGTACGCTGCTCAAGGGCACCGAGGTTGATATCGTCGGCTTGCGCGATGAGATCGTAAAGACAGTCGTGACCGGCATAGAGATGTTCAACAAGGAGCTGGATCAGGCGCAGGCGGGTGACAACGCCGGCATTCTGCTTCGTGGCGTCGGCCGCGAAGAAGTTCAGCGCGGCATGGTTATCGCCAAAGTCGGTTCGATCACCCCGCACAAGAAGTTCAAGTGCGAGGTCTATGTCTTGCGCCGGGACGAAGGTGGACGTCACAAAGCCTTCTTCAGCGGCTACCGCCCGCAGTTCTACATCCGGACCATGGACGTGACCGGCACCATCACTCTGCCCGATGGCGTTGAGATGGTCATGCCGGGCGACAATGTGAATCTTGATGTGGAGTTGATCACGCCGGTTGCGCTGGAACGCGGTTCGTCCTTCGCGATTCGCGAGGGTGGTCTGACGGTTGGCGCCGGGCGCATCACCGAAATCCTTGAGTAACTTTGTTTGGGGCGAAGTCGGCCTGAGCCGGGTGAAATGCCTGGCTCAACTTTCCCAATCGTCGTCCTTAGCGCTTAGTTAGAGGTTGCGGAATGGCAAAAAACAAGATTCGTATCCGCCTGAAGGCCTATGACCATCGGGTACTCGATCAGTCTGCGCAGCGAATCGTGGATACAGCGGAGCGCACGGGTTCGCGGGTCGTGGGGCCTGTGCCCCTGCCGACGCGGATCGAACGTTTCACTGTGCGGCGGTCGCCTTTCATCGACAAGGATTCGCAGGAACACTTCGAGGTTCGCACGCACAAGCGGCTGATTGATGTGCTTGATCCCGACAGCAAGACGATTGATACGCTGATGCGTCTCAATTTGCCGGCGGGCGTTGATATTGAGATCAAGATCTAGCGATGTTCTTATCGGCCGAAGGTGGTCGAAAAGCTCGTCATTGAGATGCAAGAAAGTACCTTGAGAGTTGGACAAGACAGCAAGAGATCCATCCACAAGGATGGTTGAGAGAAGAAACCGGGTTGTACAAGGGTGCTGCAACAGTTGGTACGCCCGAGTGGAGGCTAAATCATGAAAGGCATGATTGGCAAAAAAGTGGGGATGACCCAAGTGTTCGACGAACAAGGGACGGTTATTCCGGTCACGGTAATCCAAGCCGGTCCCTGCTACGTGACCCAGGTCCGTAATGTCGATCGAGATGGTTATGTCTCCGTTCAGTTGGGCTTTGGCGAGACCAAACCTAAGAACCTGACCAAAGGACAGCTAGGGCATCTGCAAAAGTCGGATTTGCCCGCGCTGCGTCACCTGCGCGAATTCCGCCTGGCGGACAGTTCCAATGTGGCAGTTGAACAGGGCCAGGAAATTAAAGTCGACGTCTTCGCCCGTGGTGAGTTGGTCGATGTCATCGGCACCAGCAAGGGACGTGGATTTGCCGGCACGATCAAGCGTCATGGCTTCTCCCGCGGTCCCAAGACGCATGGTCAATCCGACCGGATGCGTTCGCCCGGTTCGATCGGCATGTGCGCTACGCCCGGCCGTACGCTCAAGGGCAAGAAGATGGGGGGCCGCATGGGCAATGATCGTGTGACGGTGCAGAACGTGCCCCTGGTCGTCGTTGACGCGGACAAGAATCTGCTGGCAGTGAAGGGCTCAGTACCCGGCGCCAAAGGCAGCATCGTGATGATCAAGCCCGCCACTAAGCGCGCCTAGGCGGAAGCAAGACAGGGAGTTTTGGCGATGCAGTTTCCAGTGATGAACAGGTCCGGCAACGAAGTATCTCAAGTCGATCTGCCGGCCGATATTTTCGAAGCGAAAATCAATGTGGGTTTGATGCACCAGGCTTTCGTGCGCCAGATGGCAAACGCCCGCCAGGGTTCGCACAATACGCGTTCGCGGGGCGAAATCCGGGCGACCGGCGCAAAGTGGTATCGTCAAAAAGGCACGGGCCGCGCGCGCCACGGTGCGCAGAGCGCGCCGATCTTCGTCGGCGGTGGCTTGACATTTGGCCCTAAACCGCGGGACTACAGCAAGAAGATGCCGAAGAAGATGCGCCAGGGCGCGATACGCTCCACGCTGAGCGCGCTCGTGCGTGATGCTCAATTGGTGCTTCTGGACCAGTTGGAAATGTCCGCGCCCAATACAAAAGCGATGGGCGGGCTGATAGATGCGCTGGTGGGAGATCAGTCGGCATTGGTTGTGGTCACGGCGGAACAGACGACCGTACGCAAAAGCGTGAACAATCTTGCCAACGCGCATTCGATCGTCGCCAATTATCTGAACGTGCGGGATCTGCTCAAATACGACAAGGTGATTATGTCTCTGGACGCCCTCGATGTCGTGAAGAACATTTGGGGAAAGGTAAACTGAGATGCCGGAGTTGCATTTGTACGATGTCATTCGCCGGCCGGTGATCACGGAAAAGTCGACCCAAATGGCGGAAGTCCTTAACAAATACGTCTTTGAAGTGGCGCGGAATGCCAACAAGATCCAGGTAAAAGAAGCGGTCGAAGAGATTTTTGACCTGGAAGGAAAAGTCGTCAAGGTGCACATGATGGTGATGCCCGCAAAGCGGGGTCGCCGCGGTCGCAACTCGTATATTCGCGCACGGCAATGGAAGAAAGCTGTTGTCACGCTGGAAGACGGCGTGTCAATCGAGCTCTTTAACGCCTAGGGGAGCATAAGCTATGCCGATAAAGGTATACAAGCCCACATCGCCCGGTCGTCGTGATATGACCGGCTATACATTTGAAGAGATCACCAAGAAGAAACCCGAGCGCTCTTTGACCCGCGCCTTGCGCAAAACCGGTGGTCGCAACAACACCGGACGCATCACCGTGCGGCACCGCGGTGGCGGGCACAAACGCCGTTATCGTCTCATCGATTTCAAGCGGGACAAGGAAGATTGCCGCGCCGAAGTCATTGCGATCGAATACGATCCGAATCGCTCGGCGCGCATCGCGCTGCTGCAGTATGAGGACGGGGTGAAGAGTTATATTGTCGCGCCGATGGGTGTCAAAGTCGGCGACACGATTGGCAACGGCGCAATGAGTACGCTGCGCCCTGGTAACAGTCGCGCTTTGAAAGACATGCCCTTGGGCACTGTTGTTCACAATATTGAGATGCGACCGGGCAAGGGCGGCCAACTTGCGCGCTCCGCCGGAACATCGGCGCAGATTTTGGCAGCGGAGGACAAATACATTACCCTGCGTCTGCCCAGTGGCGAAATGCGCATGATCCTGGGCACTTGCCGCGCAACCATTGGACAGGTCGGCAATGCCGAACACTCCAATGTCAAGATCGGTAAAGCGGGGCGGAAGCGCTGGTTGGGCTGGCGTCCCACCGTACGGGGTACCGCGATGGATCCCGCAAGCCATCCACATGGTGGTGGCGAGGGCAAATCCGGCATTGGTATGTCGGCGCCCAAGACGCCTTGGGGCAAGAAGGCGCTGGGCGTACGGACGAGGCGCAACAAACGCACCAGTCAGTTCATCATTCGGCGCCGCGGCAAGCGCCGTTAGTCTAGGGAGAGACAGGGATGTCACGTTCTCTGAAAAAGGGCTACTACATTCAGCCGAAGCTGCTGGAAAAGGTAGAGCGGTTGAATCAGCAAAACAAGAAAGTCGTGATCCGTACCTGGAGCCGGGCGAGCACAATCTTCCCGCAGATGGTGGGGCATACGATCGCGGTGCACGATGGTCGGCGGCATGTGCCGATTTACATCACCGAAAACATGGTCGGGCACAAGCTCGGCGAATTCGCGCCGACACGTACGTTCCGCGGCCACATCATGGATAGCAGACGATAGGGGTTGGTGATATGGAAGTGCGCGCAATTACCCGGCATCTGCCCATCTCGCCACGCAAGCTGCGGCTGGTATGCGACAAAGTGCGTGGCATGGACGCGGAAGAGGCGCTGATCGTGCTGGACTACATGCCGCAGAAGGGCTCCGACTTCGTCGGCAAGACACTGAATTCGGCGATGGCGAACGCGGTCAACAACTTCGACCTGAACCGGGAAGAGCTGTATGTATCGCAGATTTACGCCGGCGACGGTCCAACCTTGAAACGATTTAAGGCTGGCGCCCGCGGACGCTTCAAGCCGCGTCTGAAACGCACATCTCACCTATGGGTGATTTTGGCAGAGCGAGAGGAAGAAGATTAATGGGTCGTAAGGTTCATCCAAAGGGCTTCCGTCTGAAAGTGATCCGCGAGTGGGATGCCCGTTGGTATGCCGAGGGCGAACGCTACGTCAACTTGTTGATGGAAGATCGGAAGATTCGTAAATTCATTAAGTCAAAGACGAAGCGCGCCGGCGTATCACGCATCGAAATCGAGCGCCATCCGAATCAGGTCATTATTACGATCAATACGGTACGTCCCGGTCTCATCATCGGACGCAAAGGCGAGGCGGTCAAAGAATTGCGGCAAAACCTGCAAGACATGACCGGCAAGACGGTCAAGGTCGAGGTCAGCGAAATTGAAAAGCCCGACCTGGATGCCTTGCTGGTGGCCGAGAACGTGGCCTCACAGCTGGTGCGCCGCATCGGCCACAGCCGGGCGATGAAACGCGCCATCATGCAAGCGATGCGCCAGGGCGCCGGCGGCATTCGCGTCGAGGTCAGCGGCCGCTTGGGTGGTTCCGACATGGCGCGGCGCGAATGGATGTTTGACGGGCGCGTCCCGCGTAATACCTTGAGAGCCGATATTGACTACGGTTTCACTGAAGCCGTTACCACCTTTGGGCAGATCGGCGTCAAAGTCTGGATCTACAAGGGCGATATCCTGCCGGGCGAAGATCCGTTCAGCACCGGTGCGCAGCGCGTATCCGGCCAAGATGGGCGCCGCGGACGGCGGAACTAGGCCCGCAGCAGGAGGAGCAATTCGCATGTTAATGCCGAAACGGAGAAAGTATAACAAGCAGATGCGCGGACGCATGCGTGGCAAAGCGCGGCGCGGCGCAGTGGTGCAATTTGGCGATTATGGCCTGCAGGCGCTGGAGCCGAGCTGGGTCACGAGCCGGCAGATCGAGGCTTGCCGTCGAGCGATGGTGCGCTATATCCGCCGGCGCGGCAAGGTATGGATTCGCATCTTCCCCGATAAACCGGTGACGCAGAAGGCGGCCGAAACCCGCATGGGCAAGGGCAAGGGCTCGGTGGAAAAGTGGGTCTGCGTCGTCAAGCCGGGTCGCATCCTCTTTGAAATGAGTGGCGTGCCGGAAGATGACGCGCGCGAGGCATTGCGCCTGGCATCGCACAAACTGCCGATCAAGACGAAGTTTGTCAAGCGCTTCGATCCGATTTCCGGGCGGGAGGTCAGCTGATGCATATCAATGAAGTCCGCGCGCTTTCGACCGATGAAATCCTGGACAAGATTGAAGATCTCAAGGTGGAGATGTACACCTTTCGCATTCAAAAGGAATCGGGTGAGTTGAAGGATACGACCTTGTTCCGCAAGACCCGTCGCGATATCGCACGCTTGAATACGGCGCTGCGTGAACGCGAACTGGCGGCGGAACTGGTTTCCCAAGGGGGGCAGGATGCCCAATAATCGCAAACGCATGATCGGCACGGTAGTTAGCGACAAGATGGAGAAGACGGTTGTTGTAGCGATTGACAATCGCAAGATGCATCGGGTCTATCACAAGGTCGTGTCGTCCACCAAGAAGGTGATGGCGCACGACGAAACGGGGGCGGGCATTGGCGCGTTAGTGCGCATCGTACAGAGCCGCCCGATTAGCAAGCGCAAACGCTGGGTGGTCGAAGAAGTGCTGGAAGCGCCGGCGGATCTGGACAATTAGGTCCGCACGACAGGCGCAAGTGGCTTAAACGGAGAGTGGTAACGATGATTCAGACAGAATCGCGTATAAAGATAGCCGATAACAGTGGCGCGCAGGAGATTCTGGTTATCCGTGTCATAGGCGGTTCAAGAGTCAAATACGGCTACGTTGGCGATATTGTGGTCGGATCGGTCAAGTCGGCATCGACAAGCGGCGGCGTGAAGAAGGGTGAATTAGTGCGCGCAGTCATCGTACGGACGCACAAGGAATATGGCCGCAACGATGGATCGACGATTCGCTTTGACGACAATGCCGCCGTCGTATTGGCTGAAGACCTGGAGAACCCGCGGGGGACGCGCGTCTTTGGGCCGGTCGCGCGCGAGTTGCGTGACAAAGGCTTTATGAAGATCGTATCGCTGGCGCCCGAGACCTTATAAGCGAGGTAACAAATGCAACGAGTGAAGCAAGGGGACACGGTCGAAATCATCGCCGGCAAGGATAAGGGTCAACGCGGCGAGGTGGTTCGCGTCCTGGTGAACAAGAATCGCGCGATTATCAACGGCGCGAATATCATGAAACGTCACCGCAAAGCGCGGCCGGCGCCCGGTGGCCAGCAGATACCGGCGCAGATCATTGAGTTTGAAGCGCCGCTGCATATGTCGAATATCATGGTGGTTTGTGAAAGCTGTGATGCGCGCACACGAGTTGGTTACCGGTTTGCCGATGATGGCTTCAAAACGCGTTATTGCAAAAAGTGCGATAGCAACTTCAAGTAAGGGAGCGAAGTGAATTATGGAAAACCGCATGTACACTCGCTATCTGGAAGAAGTGGTGCCAACCCTTACCGAAGAGTTCGCCTACGGAAACCGATTGCAAGTACCGACAATCAGCAAGATCACGCTCAACATTGGTGTTGGCGAGGCGATTGATGAGCCGCGTTCGCTGGACGGCGCGGTCGAGGATCTGAAAGTGATCACCGGGCAGCAGCCGATCGTGACGCTGGCGAAGAAAAGCATCGCCACCTATAAACTGCGTGAAGGCCGCGCGATTGGCGCCAAGGTAACGCTGCGCAAAGAGCGAATGTGGGCGCTTTACGACCGTCTGGTCAATATCGCCCTGCCACGTATTCGAGATTTTCGCGGCGTGACGAACAAACTGGATGGCCGCGGCAATTTCACGGTTGGCTTGCGCGAACAATTGGTCTTCCCGGAGATCGACTTCGACAAAATCGACAAGGTCCGCGGGATGGAGATTACGATCGTCACCACGGCCAAAACGGATGAGGAAGGCCGCCGCTTGCTGTCACTGCTCGGCATGCCTTTCCAGGGAAACTAAAGGGGATTACATGGCAAAGAAATGTATGCAATTTCGGGAACAGAGGCGCAAGTACGCAGTGCGCATCCGTCATCGCTGCAAGCTTTGTGGGCGTCCGCGCGGGTACATCCGGCGATTTGGCTTGTGCCGGATTTGTTTCCGCGAGATGGCGCTCGAGGGCGAAATTCCCGGTGTTGTCAAGGCGAGCTGGTAGGAGGCGAATACAGTGTCTAATGTCACCAATGATCCGATTGCCGATATGTTGACGCGGATTCGCAATGCGCTGACCCGGGGTAAGCCCAACGTCATCGTACCGAAATCCACGATCAAGATCGAGATCGCCCGAATCCTGAAAGAAGAGGGCTATATCGAGGATTACACGATCGGCGAGGAAACACCTGTGCCGCTGATCACCGTGCAATTGAAGTACTTTGGTTCCCGGCGCGAGCGACGCCCGGTAATCACGCAACTCAAACGCATCAGCAAGCCGGGACGGCGCGTGTTTCGCAAACGCAAGGACTTGCCGATTGTATTGAGCGGCACCGGCATCGCGATAGTGACCACGCCGAAAGGTGTCATGACCGCGCAGCAGGCACGCCGCGACCGCGTCGGTGGCGAAGTCCTGTGTTACGTGTGGTGACGGAAGGGGTTACAGCATGTCACGCCGAGGAAAGCAACCGGTTCAGCTGCCCGACAAGGTGGCTGTCGCCATCGACGGGAATTCGGTATCGGTGAAAGGTCCCAGGGGCGAGCTGTCTTACGACTTTAACCCCGATATGGCCATCCGGCAGGAGAACGGTTCGATCGTGGTGGAGCGTCCGACGGAATTGCGCCATCACCGAGCCTTGCACGGGCTCACTCGCGCGCTGCTGGCGAATATGGTGCTAGGCGTTTCCGAAGGATTTCGCAAGACTTTGGAAATCCAGGGCGTCGGCTATCAAGCCACGTTGCAAGGCAAGAACCTGCAGCTGCGCTTGGGGCATTCACACGAAATAATTGTGGAACCGCCGACCGATGTCACCTTTGATGTGCCGCAAGAATCACGCGGGACGATCATCCACGTGGACGGCATCGACAAGCAAGTGGTCGGCCAGGTCGCGGCTGATATTCGCGGCTGGCGCCCGCCCGAGCCGTACAAAGGCAAAGGCGTGCGGTACCTCGGCGAATATGTACGCCGTAAAGCTGGCAAAGCCGGCAAACGTTAATCGACTGATCGCGTCAAATAGTGCGAGTGACAGCGAAACATCTCGCCGTCAATTGCAACAATGTGAAGGCAAGGAATCTGGAAAATGGCTGATATTGTTGGTCGTAGGAAATATCTCGCAAGAAAGCGCCGGCATCGCCGTGTTCGCCGGCACGTGTCCGGCACAGGGCGCCGTCCTCGGTTGAATATCTATCGAAGCAACCGAAACATCTTCGCGCAAGTCATTGACGATGTGGACGGTCGGACGCTGGTCTCCTGCTCGACTATAGACAAGGACTTGGCGCCGCAACTTGTCGACAAGAACAAGGTCGAGGCGGCAAAGTTGGTAGGGCAAGCGATTGCGGAGCGGGCGAAAGACGCCGGCATCAGCGTAGTCGTTTTTGATCGTGGTGGATTCAAGTACACCGGTCGCGTGGCCGCGGTGGCGCAAGGCGCCCGCGAAGCCGGTCTGCAACTATAGGTGTGGAGTTGATACATGGCTGAAAGAAGACGTAATCAGCGCAGAAAGCAAGAAGATCGCGACGAACTTGACGAGCGCGTAGTCGATATCCGCCGGGTCGCGAAAGTGATCAAAGGCGGCCGGCGTTTCGCCTTTCGCACTGTTGTGGTCGTTGGCGACAACAAGGGAAATGTGGGCATCGGCATCGGCAAGGCGCGCGCCGTGCCGGATAGCATTCGGAAAGCGGCCGAGCGGGCCCGCCGCAACATCGAAGGTGTTGCCCTTTCGGGAACGACGATCCCCTACACGGTGACCGGCCGTTATGGTGGCGCGCGCGTTTTACTGAAACCGGCGGCGCCGGGTTCCGGTGTAATCGCCGGCGGTGGCGTTCGCGCTGTCCTGGAAGCTGTGGGCGTGCGCAATATTTTGACGAAGAGTCAAGGTAGCGCCAATTTGCTCAACGTGACCATGGCAACGCTGGACGCGCTCAAGCAGCTGCGCAGCGCTGAGCAGGTGGCGGAGATGCGCGGCAAGCAAGTCCACGAGGTAGCGCCGGTATGGGAGCGCCGCCGTGACCGAGGAGGCGAGCATGCCTGAGCATAAGGGCAAGCTGCTGAAGGTCACGCTGGTAAAGAGCCCGATCGGTTACAACAGCCGCCAAAAGGAGACGGTCAAGTCCCTTGGTTTGCGCCGCATGAGCCAAAGTGTACTGATCGGCGATGCGCCACAGATTCGCGGCATGATCGCTAAAGTCAGCCATTTGGTGACGGTCGAAGAGGTGGATGAATAATGAAACTGCATGACTTGAAACCGGACAAAGGCTCCAAGCGCAAGCGTACGCGCGTCGGCCGCGGTATCGCCGCCGGCCAAGGCAAGACAGCCGGTCGTGGTCACAAGGGCCAGGGCGCGCGCAGCGGCGGTGGTAAGGGACCGTATTTTGAAGGCGGTCAGCTGCCGCTCGTACGTCGCCTGCCATTCAAGCGCGGCTTCACGAATATCTTCGGCATCACCTATCAAGAAGTGAATGTCGATTCGCTGGAGGACCGCTTTGACGCAGGCGCGGTAGTCAACGGCGCGTCATTGGCTGCAGCCGGGCTGGTGCGCAAGGCCGACGAGCCAATCAAGATTCTTGGCCGGGGCGATCTCGGCAAGAAGCTGGAAGTGCACGCCAACAAATTCACTAAGAGCGCCGCGGCCAAGATCGAAGGCGCCGGCGGCAGCGTCAACCAGCATGCGCTGAAAGTGACCGGCGCGCGCGCGACCGTGAAACGTCTGCGCAAAGTGGATATGGAACGGCTATTCGGCGACGGCGACTGAGATTGCATGGCGCGTCGGATGGCCCGAATGTAACCGCGACGGCGCATTCTGCGTATAGCCTTTAGAAATCGATGCGGTCGGCGCGGAATCCGTCGACCATATTCATGGCAGCCCACGAATATCACGCTGGATGAGGAATAGGTCTTATGATTCAAGCTTTGCGCAATGCCTGGCGCTTGCCGGATGTGCGGAACAAACTGCTCTTCACCGTCTTCATCTTGATCGTGTATCAGTTTGCCGCGCATGTACCGGTCGTTGGCGTCGATCGAAACGTCCTGCGGCAGGTGTTCGAAAGTGGCAGCAGCGCCGGCAATCTGATCCAGGTGATGAACCTGCTCTCCGGTGGCGCGGTCGCCAATTTCAGCGTGATCGCCAATGGCGTTTATCCTTACATCACGGCTTCAATTATCTTCCAGCTGCTGGTGCCCATCGTGCCGGCGCTCGAGCGCATCCAGCGCGAACCGGGCGGACAAGAGAAGATCCAGCGTTATACCTACTATGTCGCGATTCCGATGGCGGTCTTGCAGGCGCTGGGGCAGATCAGCATCTTTAACCTGGCAACCGGAACGGGCGCCGAGATCATCCCGGGCTTCGGCTTTGGACTGGGCAGCAATTTTCTCTTGACCGTTTCTGTCTTGACCACCATGACCGCCGGTACGATGTTCGCCATTTGGCTGGGTGAACTTATCACCGAGCAGGGCATCGGCAACGGTATCTCGATCATTATCTTCGCCGGCATTGTGGCGCAGGCGCCGCAAAACCTGATTCGCCTGGTTACGCAGCAGCCAGATCGAAGCGTCTATAATCTAGTGCTTTTTGTCGTCATCACCATACTGAGCGTGTTAGCAGTTGTGATCATTCAAGAGGGTGTGCGGCGGATTCCGGTACAATACGGCCGCCGTGTGCGTGGCAATCGGCAATTCGCACAGCAAGACAGTTTCATTCCGCTGCGCGTCAACCCGGTTGGCATGATCCCGCTGATTTTCGCCCAGTCGATCATCACATTTCCGGCCATCATTGCCAGTCTCTTCCCACCGGGAGCCGTAGGCAACACAATCCAAACCACCTTCGGCAATCAGCAGGGTTTGCTCTATTGGGGCACGTTTTTCCTCATGACTGTCGGCTTCACCTTCTTCTACGCCGAAGTGATGGTGGGCAACCAAAATCTGGCGGAGACGCTACAACGCAATGGCGGCTTCATTCCCGGCATTCGCCCGGGAAAACGGACTGAAGATTTCATCAAGACTACAACGCGCCGAATCACGTTTGTCGGCGCTTTCTTCCTCGGTGTGATCGCGATCATTCCCGGCATCATCGACCTGGTGAACCGTGTCATTTTCCCCTTGGAGGCATCAACATCCGGCGCGGTTATCAACGCCGGTCTGGTGATTTCCGGCTCCGGTTTGATCATCGTGGTCGGTGTTGTCATCGATACGATGCGCCAACTGGAAGCCCAGCTTGTGATGCGCAATTATGAAGGATTCATGCGTTAAACTGCATTGATCTGACACTGATGAAGAGCCGAGTCTCTAGATAGCTCGGCTTTGTTTTTTCAAATGGTCATGATCGGCAACGAAGTGGTCGGGTTACGAGTGACATAGCTTGGAGTTCACACGATGAGTTTGTACGTGATCTTGATGGGGGTTCAGGGCGCCGGCAAAGGATTGCAGGCGAAACTGATCGAAGAACACTATGGCATCCCGCAGGTATCGACCGGCGATCTATTCCGGGCGATGCGTACGCGCAGCGATGATCTCGCCCGCAAAGTGCAGGATATCATGGCATCGGGACGGCTTGTGGATGATGACACGACCAACGCCATTGTCGTAGACCGGCTAGCGCAAGCAGACGCGGAGAATGGCGTCATCCTCGACGGATATCCACGCAACAGCATTCAAGCTGCCTTTCTCGAGTCGCATTTGGCGGAAAGAGGCGCGCGCGTTAATGCCGTGCTGCTGCTGGAGCTCGATCTCTATATCGCCTTCAAGCGCGCCTTCGGACGTGTGTCCGCTGCCGACGGCGCCAGCTACAACTACTACTACAATGCCGAAGGTGTCAATTTTACCTGGGTTCAAGACGGTGAGGGCAATTATCCACCGCGTCTGGAAGCGACGCTGGCCGGCGATGTTGAACTCCGACGGCGGCCGGACGATGCCAGCGCTGATGCGATCCTCAAGCGGATCGACACCTTCCTGGAAACGACGCAGCCCCTGATCAACTACTTCGAGTCCAAAGGCATCGTGCGCAAAATCAATGCCGATCAGAGCATCGACGCGGTTTGGGCTGATATCAGGCGCGCCCTGGACAGGCTATAACGTGGCTGGAGCTGCCGAGACTGACTGATGGCTCCCGTATTGAAGACGGCGGAAGAACTACATATCATGCGCGAAGCCGGGCGCATTGTCGCGTTAGCGCACGAAGAAATGCGCCGCGCCATTAAGCCGGGCATCTCGACGAAGGCGCTCGACGAGATCGCGACAACGGTCCTGCGGGATCATAACGCTGAGCCCGCCTTTCTCGGTTACGCGCCCGGGCATCATCCGCCGTACCCCGCCACGATCACTGCCTCAATCAATCGCGAGCTGGTCCACGGCATTCCGTCCGCCGCGCGATTACTGCAAGAGGGCGATATTATTGGCATAGACGTCGCCTGTTTCCATCGGGGTTATGTCGGCGATGCCGCCTTCACCCATCCGGTCGGCGAGATTTCGCGTTCGGCCAAGCGGCTGTTGGCAGCGACTCAGACGGCGCTGGTTGCAGCGATCGAGGCCTCAGTCCTCGGCAACAAGATTAGCGATGTCGCCAAAGCGACGGCGAAATGCGCTGGCCGACTAGGCTATAGCGTGGCCCGCGAGTATACGGGTCATGGCGTCGGACGCGCCATGCACGAAGAGCCACAGGTACCTAACTGGTGGCACAGCAGAAATAGCCGCTACCAATGGCAGGATTACGACTTGCAGGTGGGAATGACTTACGCGATTGAACCGATGCTGATCGCCGGGCGGGCCGACCTGGTCGAGCTGGACGATGGCTGGACGGTGGTGACGAAGGATGGCTCGCTCACCGCCCATTTTGAGCACACAGTTGCGATCACTGAAGGCAAGCCGCTCATTCTTACGCTACCCTAGATGCGTTCGCTTTCCCGTGAAAAATATTGCGCTTGTCTCCCTGTTGTGCACTCTCCTCTTGGCGCATGGCCAGGCGCAGAGCCCGGCGATTAGATATGAACCCGAAGGCTGTCCCGAGCCAATCCGGCACAAGGCTGATGAATTAGCGGCTCAGGTCCGATGCGGGCGCCTGCATGTACCGGAAAATCGCGCGGAACGCAAAGGCAATTGGATCAGCGTCTTTATCGCCGAGGTCGAGTCCGCTGCTGACGGCACAAATCCACCGCTGCTTTACCTGGCGGGTGGTCCGGGAGATGCGGCGTCGGCCGACCTCAGCTGGTGGCTGTCTTCGAGCTTGCAACAAGATTCTGACATTGTCTTGCTAGACCAGCGAGGGACCGGATACTCGCGTCCGTCCCTGAACTGTCCTGAGTATGACGAGGCGTTGAAAGACCGCCGCGTCGCCGACTGCCGCTTGCGCTTGTTGGGGGCCGGCATCGATCTCACGGCATATTCGAACGAAGCCAATGTAGCTGACATCGTCGATTTGTTGCTCGTGCTGAAGTTGGATACGGTCGATCTTTACGGGAAGTCTTATGGCACGCGGCTCGCGCTGTCTTTGGCGCGGGAGATTCCCGATCGCATCCGCAGCATGACGCTTGATGGCGCGTATCCGCCGGGCGTCAATGCGCTGAACGAAATGGTCATCAATACACAGGACGCCTTGGATCGTCTATTTGCCGACTGCAAAATTGATTCGGCTTGTCATCGCGCCTATCCGCGCTTACAGGCGCAATTTTACCAAGTGGTCGCTACCCTGAATGAGGAACCGGCCGAGATCGAAGGACTGTTGCCGACCGCGATCGTGCGCGTGACCGGCGACGACTTTGTCAATTATGTCCGCGGCATCTTGGCTGATGCGACCCACTTGGATCAGTTGCCTGCGCTAATCACCGCGTTTGCCAGGAGCGACTATGATTCTCTGGCCCGGTTGGTAGCCGTTGACGGTCGGCCCCAGCTTGATACACACAGCGAGGGAGTGTACTTGAGCATCTTCTGTTCCGAGGACGCAGTCATCACGATGGCTGATGATAACAGTAGGCCAAGAGCGGCGTCGCCAGCGATTGCCGGCATTGGCGATGTCGCCAAAGAAGTCCTCACGAATTGTGCTAATTGGGAAGTGCCGGCGCTGCAAAGGGATGCGCCTCCACCAGCGCCGGTCCGCATTCCGACATTGATACTCTCGGGACATTATGATCCGATTACGCCGCCGGCATGGGCGGAGACGGCCGAAACCCAGCTTGCGCAGAGTTGGCAAGTGGTATTTCCCGCTGCCGGTCACGGCGTTCTCACGAGCGATGCTTGCGCCGAACTAATCATGCGTGAATTCTTGTCAAATCCCGCCGAAGAACCGCGCCATATTTGTCTTCAAACGTTGAGACCGCCGCAATTTCACGTCGAAATAGATAATCAAAGCTGATGAAGAAATGTCCTTTTACATGGCAAAATCCTGTGATACAATGCTCGTTCGTGTTCCATGGCTCCAGTGCAAATTGGCGCGATGGCTTTAGACAAGTAAATCGATTCGCGGCAAGTTGTGTGCGCATCTGCGGCCAGAGCTGGGTTAGCTTGGTTTGTGCCGACTGTGCTTTAGGAATATTAAAGAGATTCTGGTGAGTTCGAGGAAAGACGCATGAAGGTATCAGCAAGTGTTAGGCGCCGCTGCCCCAAGTGCCGGATAATCAAGCGCAGGCGACGGGTTATGGTCATTTGTGACAACCCCAAACACAAGCAGCGGCAAGGCTAAGACCGCCCGCATTCATGAAGGAGTATGATTGATGGCTCGTATTGAAGGTGTCGACCTGCCGCGGGACAAACGCGTGCTCATCGGCTTGACATACATTTTCGGGATCGGCAAGTCGACCAGTCAGAAGCTTCTGGATTCCGCCGGTATCGACCACAGTACCCGTGTGCGCGATCTCAGCGAGAGCGAAGTGCAGCGTCTGCGAGAACTAATCGGCGGCTTGACGATCGAAGGCGACCTGCGGCGGCAGACGCAGTTGAATATCAATCGCCTGATGGAGATTAATTCGTACCGTGGCTTGCGCCACCGGCGTCGTTTGCCCGTGCGCGGGCAGCGGACCAAAACCAATGGCCGAACCCGCCGTGGCAAGAAACAGACCGTTGCCGGTCGCGGCCGTCGGCGCGGCGCTACGAAGAAGTAATCACCTATTTGTCCGTACTTTTACCTGTTAGTGCAGAAATTGCGAGCGATCTTGCCGCGTCTGAGATACCGGCGTGAGGCGCCGCACGAGCAAAGTTTAGACTGACTGGAGCTGTTGAATGGCAAGAGCAAGAACCGGCGGTCGTGGACCTGCCAGACGAGTCTTCAAGAATATTCCTTATGGTCAGGCGCATGTTTATGCCACCTTCAACAATACGATCGTTTCCATGACGGATCAGTCGGGAAACGTCATCACCTGGGCAAGCGCGGGTACATCCGGCTTTGCGGGCAGCCGCAAGAATACGCCGTATGCGGCGCGCATGGCGGCAGAAACGGCCGCGGCCAACTCACAGCAACACGGGATGAAGGAAGTCGATATATTCGTGAAGGGCCCCGGTCCCGGGCGTGAAGCGGCGATTCGCTCCATTCAGCAGAGTGGGTTGAAGGTTCGATCAATTACGGACGTGACTCCGGTTCCGCATAATGGCGTTCGCCCGCCGAAGCGCCGCCGCGTCTAGTCGAAAGGGAATCACGGCTCTATGGTACTATCATCTGATCCGGCATCGGTGAGCACAAGCTCGGTTGATGCGAACATGGTAACGGCCAATATGGTTCTGCCACATCAAGTGGAGAGCCAGAACATCACCAAAGATTATGGCCGATTTGTCGTTAGCCCGCTGGAGAGCGGCTACGGCTTGACCTTGGGCAATGCCCTGCGCCGCGTCTTGCTGTCGTCTTTGCCCGGCGCGGCTGTGACGAGCATTCGTGTCTCGGACGTACATCATGAATTCTCCGAGATACCCTCTGTTCGCGAGGACATGACTCAACTTATCCTGCAGGTGAAGCAGCTGCGCCTGCTCTTGCACGGTGTGGAGAGCGCGCGCTTGCGCCTCGAACATCGAGGCGCCGAGGGCACGGTGACGGCCGCCGATATCTGGGCGCCGCCGGAAGTGCAGATCGAGAACCCAAGCCTCTACCTATTCACGGTGGACGATCGCAATATTGATATCGAGATGGAATTCGAGGTGCAGTCCGGACGCGGATTCAGTCCGGCTGAGGACCGCGGCCGCCTGCCGATCGGCGAGTTGCCGGTGGACGCTATCTTCAGCCCGATCAAACGCGTGAATTTCGACGTGGAGCGCGCTCGTGTCGGTCAGCGTACGAACTATGACAGATTGGTGCTCGAACTCTGGACGGATGGTACGATACGCCCGGAAGAAGCGCTGGCGCAATCGGCCCAGATATTGATGCACCACCTGAAGGTTGTGGCCGGTGTGGACGAGGATTGGTTCCAGAATATCGAACTCCCGCAGCAGATCGAAGATGAACCGACCTTCCCGCCGCTATATGACAAGCCGATTGAAGAGCTTGATCTAAGCGTGCGCGTCTTCAACTCGTTGAAGCGTACCGGCATCACCTCAGTGGGTGATGTGCTGGATATGCTTAATCGCGGTCCGGATGCCATGTTGGCGATCCGCAACTTCGGCGAGAAATCGCTGGACGAGCTTGAACAGAAGTTGCAGGAAAAGAACTACTGGCCACATGAGAAGGCTGAATAGCAGGTAAGCGAGGCGCGAATATGCGACACCGATATCACGGAAGGAAGCTCAACCGCAGCGGCAGCCATCGCAAGGCGCTGCGCATGAACCTGGCGAGCCAACTGTTCATTCACGGGCGTATCCGGACGACCTTTCACAAAGCCAAATTCGTACAGGGTCATGCCGAGCGTTTGATCACCATCGCGAAGCGCGGTTTGGCGAAGGCGGATGAGAAGGGCGATCTATTGGTTGCCGTTCATGCCCGCCGGCAAGTCGCGCGCCGGTTGAACAACGATCGGGATCTTGTGGGCAAGGTATTTGATGAATTGGCGCCGCTGTACGCCGATCGGGCTGGCGGTTACACGCGTGTACTGCGGCTGGGTCCGCGCAAAGGCGACAATGCCGAGATGGCGCTGATTGAACTGGTCGATTTCGATAGAGACGACGACTGATTCGTTGATGCTCGATGACACGCTACGCCGCCATCCTGGCATATGACGGCACCGCCTATCAAGGCTTTCAGCGTCAGCCGGCGCCGAGGCCGACGATACAGGCAGCGGTGGAAGGGGCGATAAGCAAGGTCACCGGGCAGTCTCCTGGAATCGCCGGAGCAGGTCGAACCGATGCGGGAGTACATGCGACCGGACAAGTAATCGCATTTGAGGTCGAATGGAAGCATGGTGACGATGAACTCTTGCGCGCAATTAATTCGCAGCTTCCCGCCGACATCGCGCTGCAGCGCTTATGGCGGCAGCAGGGTTTTCATCCGCGATTTGATGCGCTGTGGCGGCAATATGCGTATCAGATTGCCACGGTGGAAGTGCGCCATCCGCTGCTGAATCGGCAGGTGTGGCAGTTGGTCGGCGAATCGCTCGACCTGGAGCGGATGCAAAGGGCGGCGGCGCTCTGCCTGGGCGAACACGACTTCGCCGCATTCGGTACACCGCCGCAGGCGGGCAGTACGAATACAGTGCGACACGTTTATCAGTCGCTGTGGGAGATGGAATCGGAAGAATACGGACCGGCATATAGCTATCGAATACGCGGCACTGCTTTTTTGTACCACATGGTACGACGGCTTGTTGGAACCATGGTGCAAGTGGGCAGCGGCAGAATCTCGCCTTCCGATTTCGGAGAGATAATGACCAGTTGTGAGATTGAAAGAGCGAAAGTGCTGGCGCCGGCAAACGGGCTCGTATTGGAAGCAGTCGGTTACGCGCCCGCAAGCAATCTGGATTCGACAACGCGCGAGACCTCGTCAATAAAACCGGAGGCTTCGCCGGAGGGAAGGGTATGAGACAACAGATTCAGAAGACCTACGCCACGACAGCCGGCTCGATTGAGCGGAGCTGGTGGGTGGTGGATGCCAAAGGAATGACCTTGGGACGTATTGCATCCAAGGTGGCGCCGCTCCTGCGCGGCACGCACAAGCCATATTTCACGCCGCACTTGGACACAGGCGACTTTGTGATCATCGTTAATGCGGACAAGATTCACGTCACCGGCAAGCGCATGGACCAGAAAACCTATTATCGGCACAGTGGTTATCCCGGTGGATTAAAGAGCATGACCCTGCGCGAGTTGATGAGCCGCTTCCCAAATCGCGCGCTCAAGTTTGCGATCAAGGGAATGCTGCCCAAGGGACCGCTCGGTCGCCAAATGTTCAAGAAACTAAAGGTATATGCCGGCGGCGATCATCCACATCAGGCGCAGCAGCCACAAGTCATGGAACTTTGAACCGGCCATTTTAACCGAATAGGACACCGGCGAACTGCTCAAACTGATTCGTCGCGAAATTCAGTACTTTAGGAGAGAATGCATGTCAGCACAGTATTATGAAGGGATCGGGCGCCGTAAATCCGCTTCAGCGCGAGTGCGGCTCTTCCCCGGTGGCACGGGCAGATTTATCATCAACGGGAAAGAGAGCATGGAGTATCTGCCGCGCATGGGCGACATGCAGATATGTCTGGCGCCCTTGACCCATATCGGGCAAGAACGCAGCTACGACGTCTCCGTGCATGTCAACGGTGGCGGCATCACCGGGCAGCGTGACGCCATCCTGCTGGGGATCGCCCGCGCCCTGGAGAAAATCGACCCTGACCTGCGCGGTACGCTCAAGCGAGAAGGTTTCCTGTCACGGGACGCGCGCGTAAAAGAGCGCAAGAAGCCGGGCCTCAAGCGCGCCCGCAAGGCGCCAACTTACACCAAGCGCTAGATTCTACACTAAGTCGCCAACGATGGCAGCCAGATGCAATTGCAGGCGTCTGGCCGTTGTGTGTTTTTCAGCGCGTGCCCGGATTGCGTTACGTCTCAAACGCATTTGTCGCTTGACGTAAAGGCCTGACCCGTCCATGATATTTCGGAGCGACGGGTATACGCTGCGTGAAGGGACCATCTCATCCTCATTACGTCTCCCAGTTCGATCAGCGCTGAATGGCTGTCGGAAAGATTGCGCGAAGGCGGCTATCTGCCTGACTTTCGTGTGCGGGACTTCCGCGTGATTGACACGCATGAGAGCGATTCGGCGGTGTTGTACACCTTGCGCATTCGCTACAGCGATGTCAGCGTTGCGCGCAAGCTGCCCGACAACATGGTGCTTAAGGTTTACCGCGCCGGTTTCTCGCAAGCGGACAAAGAAGTGACTTTCTATCGGCGCATTATGCCGGCTCTACGCAATGCCTATGGCGAGGCGGATCTGTCCTTGATCGACGGTTACGACGCACATTACGACGTCGCTGCTGATCAGTCCCACATTTTGATGGGCGGCCTGTCCAGCAGATTCAAGCAGCATTATGAACCGGTACCGCCGACGAAGCGACACATCACGCAGTTGGCCGATGCCTTGGCTAGAATCCATGCCTGCTTCTGGGAAGATGCGCGCTTGGGTGACACGCTTGGCTTGGCCATAACAGAAGAGCGGCTTGATGAGAAACTGGAACGGCAGCGCGTTGGCCATGAACAATTTCTGGTAGACGGGATGATCGTCCTGAATAGCGGGCAGCGCAGCGCTCTTGCCGCGGTGGCGGGGCGCATGCCGAGCAGTTTCCGCGAGCGTCTACTTGACGGGCGGGCTCTAACCCTTATTCATAACGACCTCAAACCGGCGAACTTGCTCTATTCCCATAGCGCATGTCGGATCCTGGACTGGAAGGATTGGCGGCCGGGAATCGCGGCGGAAGACCTGGCCTTCATGATCGCGTTTCATTGGATGCCGGCGAAGCGCAGATTCGAAGAGCCGCGCTTTCTCAAGCGCTATTGGGACAACCTCTGCCGCTGCGGGGTTCAACAATTTTCATATCAAGATTTGCTACTCGACTATCGGCTGGCGATTGGATTGCGCCTAGGCGAGCTGATTGGATCCTGGCGGCGGGAAGACTGGCGCAAGGGCAAGTGGCCGCTATGGGATACCATCAGCACCGGTTTGCGCGCTTTTGACGATCTCAATGTTGCTGAGCTTTTCCGTGGCTAGCCATGCGATCTGATACCGACTTATGATCACAATTATCGGCTTGGGACCTGGATCCATTGACCAACTTTCAAAACGAGCCTGGGACGTAATCCAGCGCACAGGGACGCTCTACCTGCGTACCGCGCATCATCCCTGCGTACCTGAACTGCCGTCAAGCATCAGGCGCATTAGCTTCGACGAGGTTTACCAGTCGCACGCGCAGTTCGAGGATGTGTATGCGGAGATTACTGAGCGGATTCTGCAGGTTGAAAAGCGGGATGGTCAGGTGGTCTATGCGGTGCCTGGTGATCCACTGGTGGGCGAGGCGACCACATCACGCATCTTGGAGCGCGCCCGCGACGCGGCGGTCGATGTAGCGATCATCCACGGCATCAGCTTCATCGAGCCCAGCCTGGCGCTGGTGGGCGCCGACGCGCTGGACGGTTTGCAGATTTTCGATGCGCTGAGCGTGGCCGAGCAATACCATCCACCGATCAACCCGGCCTTGCCGGCGCTGCTTGCGCAGGTCTACAGCCGAGCGGTCGCCGCAGATCTCAAGCTGACGCTAATGAATCAATACCCCGATGAATTTCCAGTGAAATTGATCCATGGGGCGGGCAGCGGCAGCGCATCGGTCGAAACGCTGAAGCTTTATGAAATCGACAGAAGCGCGCAGATCGATGTGATGACGACGCTCTATCTGCCGCCAATCGACGCGTTGAGCAGTTTCGAAGCCTTACAGAACATCATCGCGCATTTGCGTTCGCCGGAAGGCTGCCCTTGGGATCGCGAGCAGACGCATCAGTCATTGCGTCCCTTCTTGCTGGAAGAAGCCTACGAAGTGTTAGAAGTTCTGGACCTGGATGACCCCCAAGCGCTGGTCGAGGAATTGGGCGATTTGCTCTTGCAAATCCTCTTACATGCGCAGATCGCCAGCGATAGTGGGGAATTCACGATGGCAGACCTGCTGCAGCGCCTCAACGAAAAAATGATACGCCGCCATCCGCATGTTTGGGGCGATGTGGAGGCTACCGGCGACCTGCGTCAGCTGTCGCGTATCTGGCAAGAAGTCAAAGCGGCGGAGAAGGCGGGAGCGGCAGACGCGGAATCGTCATTGCTGGATGGGATTCCCAAGGCGGCGCCGGCGCTGTTCGTGGCTTATCTATACTCGCAGCGCGCGGCCAAAGTCGGCTTCGATTGGGATGACATATCTGGCGTCGAGTCGAAATTCAAGGAAGAACTTGCGGAAGTCATCGGGGCCGAGACTGACGCCGAAAGAGCCTCAGAAATCGGCGATCTCATTTTCGTCTTGGTTAATTGGCTGCGCTGGCTCAATATCGACGATCCGGAAAGCCTGCTGCGGGAGATCAATGCGAAATTCTACCGCCGCTTCCGTCATGTGGAAGCCCAGGCTGCCAAGCAGGGCCGAGCGATGACGGACCATAGCTTGGACGAGTTAGAAGTCTTTTGGCAAGCAGGCAAGCGCCTCGGTCTGTGATGACGGCGGACCACTTCATCCTGGAGTGCAGCCTTTCGATACAGGCCGCGATGGAGTCGGGCTGGCGGGAGGTCCATGAAATCCTCATTGATGAGAGCAAGCGAATCGACCGGCGCCTGAATCGCTTGCGGCGGCAGGCCGAAGCGGCGGACATCAGCGTCTCCTACCTGCCGCGCAGCGCGATCGAAAAACTAGTCTCTGGAGAAACCCATGGCGGCGCGATCGCCAAAGCGGGCGCGCGTTCATTCTGCGCGCTGGACGATCTGTTATCGGCGCAGGGAGCCGCCTTCATCGTCATGCTGGATGGCATTGAAGATCCCTACAATTTTGCCGCTGCCGTCCGTGCCATATATGCGGCGGGGGCCGATGGCATCGTCTTGCGCCCGCGAAACTGGACCAGCGCCAGCGCCATTGTTGGCCGAGCCAGCGCCGGCGCTATTGAACGCGCTCATCTGGCGATCGCCGACAGCGCGGCCGATACCGCCACCTTCTATCGCAATCGTGGACTAACCGTTTCCGCAGCGGCCAAGACCTTGAAGGCGCGCTCCATCTACGAAGCGGACTTGACTGTTCCGCTTTTTCTATTGATCGGTGGCGAGCGGCGAGGCGTCACCCGTTCGTTCTTGCGCACGACTGATCTCCAGTTGAAGATCCCCTACGGACGCGATTTCGCGATGTCCATGGGCACGGTTGGCGCTGCCGCAGTCATTGCATTTGAAGTGATGCGCCAGCGCAGCAACGGCTTGACCTAGGGTAACAAGTTGGCGTACGTCTGTCGCGAAATCGTAACCTCTGCTACTATGCCTAGCAGATTTCGATGACGGCAGACGTGGCACAGGAGAGTATGCATGAAGGCTTTGATTCTGGCAGCCGGGCAAGGTACGCGGTTGCGACCGGTGACGCTTACGATGCCCAAGTCGCTGGTGCCGGTGGCGAACCGCTGGCTGATCAATTATGCGATCGACGCCCTGAAAAAGGCGGGCTTGACCGATATCGGCATTGTCGTAAACAGCCTTGATTCACCGATTGTCACCAATCTCAAAGACGGCAATCTACTTGGCGTCAATATCGATTACATCGTGCAAGAGGAACAGTTGGGCTTGGCCCATGCGACCGCCTTATGCCACGACTTCGTTGGCGATGACCCCTTCACCGTCTTCCTCGGCGACAACATCTTTCAAGACAAGATGACCAGTTTGCTCACCTCGTTTGCCGACTCCGAAAGTGAAGCAGCGGTGGTGCTCGGCAAAGTGCCTGATCCCACGCGCTTCGGTATCGCCGAAATCGAAAACGGACGGATCGTCCGCGTCGTGGAAAAGCCAAAGGTTCCGCCTTCCAATCTGGCGATCGCCGGCGTCTACCTCTTCCGCTCTTCGGTCTTTGACGCGATCAAGCGCATTAAGCCCTCCGGCCGCAACGAACTGGAGATCACCGATGCGATCCAAGTCCTGATCGATGATGGCTTGCCGGTCTCTTCCTATGAACTCAGTGGCTGGTGGATTGATGCGGGCAAGCCGAACGCCATCATCATGGCGAATCAACTGGTTCTGGAAGAGTTGCCCTACACGCCGGCGCCGGAGAACAGTGATCAGATCGAGGGCGAAAGCGAAGTGTCTCACAGAGTTTTGATTGGGCGCAACAGTCGCATCATCGACAGCGTGGTCCGCGGTCCCGTCATTATTGGCAAAAACACCATCATCCAGGACAGCTACATCGGTCCCTACACCTCTCTTGGTGATAACGTGGTCGTGGAGGGCAGCGAGATCGAATCAAGCATCGTGATGAAGAATTGTGCGATTCGCAACATCATCGGGCGGATCGACCGCAGCTTGTTGGCGGACAACGCCCGCGTCACCGCCTCCACCCACATGCCGGACGCGCATCGATTTGTCTTGGCGGAAAACAGCTACGTGCAGTTCTAGGCGCTCATTTCAGTGGACGCGGCGGCAGCAGATTGTTGCGCAGGAGGTAGGTCTCATCCGGTCCCGGCCAGGCTACCTGACTGAAGTCCACCCGGCCTCGGCTGTCAAATTGGACGTCTTCCATCTCCAGCAGTCGCCGCTGTTCGTCCGCCTGTGGACTGCCGGCGGGAAAGCTTATCGCGCCCTGGCTGTTAATGACGCGGTGCCAGGGAATGTCTCTGCCGCGTGGCGTCTTGCGCATAGCCGTACCGACCCAGCGTGGCGCCAGGCTCTTCATGCGAACAGGCTCCAGGTCGTTGCCCGGCGGGATCATCGAGGCGATCTGCCCGTAGCTGCTGACCTTGCCGACGGGTATTTGCTGGACGATATCCCAAACGATTTCGAAGAAGCTGCGGGCATCAGGTGGATAAAACATCGGCGCTCCCAACTGAGCGTATGGCTTGCTGTTCTGCCCATTGATGGCGTCCAGCGTTAGCGGTAAGGAGATAAGAATGCGACTGGCGGGTCTGACAATTGCTGCGATTCACATGGAAAGAATGGTGCGATTTTACAATGCTGTCTTTGACGCGCGTCTGAAAGAGACGGTGCATATCGGTGCTGAGCAGTTTTATGGCGGCAAGATCGGCGGCATGGAACTGACTCTCTGTCCCAATACGATCGCCGGCGTAGTCGCCGAGCAAAACCGTCAGCAATTTCGCTTCGAGGTTACAGATATCGAAGTGGTGATGGAAAAGGGCTTGGCCAATCACGGCAGCGAGATCAACCCCATCGACGAATACAAGGGCGCGAAAGTGGCATCGCTCGCCGACCCCGACGGCAATACGATCGAGTTCGTTCAACTAGTGTCATAGCGTCTCGCTGATGCTGCGCGTAAGTTCTTCCGGCGAGGGCGCATAGTTGCCCAGGTGGCGCACGACAATGCCGCTGGCGTAGTTGGCGAGGGCGACAGCATCGGCGGGAGCGATGCCGGCAGCCAGTGCCAATGTGGTCGTGGCGATCGCGGTGTCGCCTGCGCCGACCGTGTCGAAGACGTTACTGACCTTCGGCGCCGTGCAGTGGCGGGCTTCGCCGCCGGCGATCAGTGTCGCGCCATGGCCGCCGCGCGTAATAAGCGTTGCCTCTTGAATGCCCAAGGTCCGGTGCAGCTGCATAACGGCTTCGGCGAAATCGTCGTCGGTTTCCAGCGCGCGATTGAGATATCGACTGGCATCATCGGCGTTACACTTGATGACATCCAGCGCACTGAACGTGCTGAACTTGCCTTGAACATCTGCTGTCAGCAGCACTCCCGCTTCCCCGCAAATGTCACGAATACTCTCGACCAGCGTCGGCGTCAGCAATCCGCCGTGATAATGCGACAGCAGCACCGCATTCATGTCAGTAACTTGCCGCCTGACGAACTCGACGATTCTCGCTTCGCTGTCACTATCGATGGGGCGGCGGGTCAAGGTATCGATGCGTGTGACTTGCTGCGGAAAGCGCAATCCCATCTGCGCCAGAATGCGCGTCTTGACCGTGGTCGGGCGGTCATCACAGCGGATAAGCCCGCGCGTGTCAATGCCTTGATCTTCCAGGATTCGCGTCAGCCGCTCACCGGCTTCGTCCGCGCCTGTGATGCCAAGCTGTAAGGCGCTGCTGCCCAGCGAGACGATATTGGCGGACGGGTTCGCGGCGCCACCGGCGATGTAGCGTTTCGACTCCAATTCCAATACCGGCACCGGCGCTTCGCGGCTCATGCGCACTGGCTTTCCGGTGATGTACTCATCCAGCATCACATCGCCGATGACCATTATCGACTGATTTGCCAAGCGTGGAACGTAGGGAGTTAAATCTGCCGGCATTCTTGATTTCTCATTGTTTATCGACAATCGAACGGTCAGTTTACACCAATTGCCTGGAAATTCAGAAGGTTGGCTCGACGGGATCAGGCGCGGGACTCTCGCAGCACGGCTATCACAAAGCGCGGAAGACGCAGCATACGCCGTAAGCGCCGGGGCTGTCGGATCAAGCGATAGAGCCACTCTATGCCGCGATCGCGCATCCACTGCGGCGCGCGCGGGACGACCCCGGCGATGAAGTCCAGCGAACCGCCGACGCCCATCGCCATCGCGACATCCAGACGTGGCAAATTGCGTGCGATCCATTTGTCTTGCACGGGCGCGCCATAGGCAACGAACAGTATGTCAGCACCGCTCGCGTTGACCATGGCGACGATCTCATCTTCCTCTGATTCCGCCGGGCTGCCGCCATAGGTACCGGCGACAATCAGACCCGGATAACGCTGTCTCAGTAATTCGGCCGCCTGCGCGGCGACCCCTTCAGCCGCACCGAGGAAATATATTTTCCAGCCCTGCTCTGCGGCGTGGCGGGCGATCACGGGTACCCCGTCCGAGCCGGTCACTCGCTCCGGGAGTGGCGCGCCCAGATGCCGGCTCGCCCAAAGCAAACCAACGCCATCCGGGACGCAGATCGCGGCGCGAGCCAAGATATTAAAAAAGATCGTATCGCGCTGCGCGATCATAATAAATTCCGGATTGACGGTGCAGACGTGCTGCGCGCCGTCCCGCTCGCGGACCCAGACGCCAATCTGCTCCATCCAGGCTGCATAAGTGATGGCATCAACCGGCACATCGAGGATTCTCAGTCTGCTCGCTTCGGCTTCCGCTTGAATCTTCGCCCCTGCCTCTGTCTCGCCGTGTGCAGAGTCGGACGGTTCAGCGAGAATCCGTCGCGCGGCATCCAACACATGATGGTCAGTGATCAGCTTCATACAGGTGCGCGCGGGGCAGCCGTCGCGAGCGCCAATGTTGTGTCCGACATAACTGCAGGGACTGCATTCGACGCCGCTGCGCAGGACCTCAGCACGTCCGGCGAGCGCCCAGGGACGCCAGGCAGCGGCATTGCTCGGTCCGAAGATGCTGATGACCGGCGTGCCGGTTGCCGCGGCGATATGCATCACACCGCTGTCGGCGCCGACAAATAGGTTCGCGCGGGCGATGACATCGGCCAGTTGCGGCAAGGTAGTTTCCCCGACCAAGTCGACGGCCGTCCCCTGCAGCAATTCCTGTACCTGCTGCCCGTCGTCTTCCGCCCGCCCGACCAGAATGATCTCAGCGTTATAGTCGTTCTGGATTTGCTGCGCGACTGCCGCAAAACGCTGCGGGAGCCAGCGACGAGCGATGCTGTAGCCGCCACTGCCGCTATGCAGGACGACGCGTGGTCGATTGTCGTCTGCGCTGATCGCGCGCGATTCAATGCTGAACGCCTCGCGCCGAACCTGTGCCGGGCGGGCGTCACCGCTCGCGCCCAGCAGCGCGACCAAATCCAGCCAGTACTGCGCCTGATGCCTCGCGCCGAAGCCCGCGTCTTCTACGTATTCGGTGAGGAAATCGATGTTTCGATTCTTTAATCCGACGATGCGACGGGCGCGACTCGCTTTGGCGATCAGCCAGAATTTCAGGACCCCGCTGCGCCAGGTGAAATGGTGAAAGAAAACGACCGCGTCGTACTTCTTTCTCGAAAGACGAAGCAGACTGCGCAGGTTTTCGGCTGCAAAAAAGGCGCTTGTCGCGTTTTGCCTTCTGCGCCGAAATGCAATCAAGTTGTCGACCAACCCATCGGGTATGACTGGCAGGGCGTGTTCAGAGGCGTAAAGATCAATCGTCGCCCCCGGCTGCGCTTCACGCAAGGCAGCAATGGCCGGCGTGGTCAAGACCAGATCGCCGATATCCGCCAATTGCACCAGAAGAAAACGCTCGTTCGCCATCGCATCCGCTACCGCCTGCACAGTGCCCATTCTATCAGATAGTCGCGGGAACGGACTCAGCGCCGCTCGCAGAGCTCTTCAAGAGCGTCCAGCACGCGCTCGGCAGCCGCCTCCCAAGTGAAGCGCTTCGCTCGCCGGTAGCCCCGTTCGACAAGATCTCGTCGCAGGTCCTTGTCGTCGCTGCAGCGGCTAATGGCGGCGGCGATCTCCCGTACATCCAGCGGATCCACCTGCAAGCCGGCGTCGCCAACGAGTTCGGGCAAGCTTGATGTATTGCTTGCGATCACGGGCGCGCCACTGATCATTGCTTCCAGCGCCGGAAAACCGAATCCTTCGTGCAAGCTGGGAAACACCAAGGCAATGGCGCCACCAAGAAGTCCCATTTTATCCGCCTCGTCGATGTAACCGGTCAAGACAAGGTTTGGCACGCCCTCGATCCAGTTCGGATCGAAAAGCCAGCCTTTGCCCCCGGCCAAGACCAGCGCCGTCTCCTGATCGTTCTGCTGTTTCCGCCACAGGTCATAGGCCTGCACGATGCGCTCGATGTTTTTACGCGGCTGCAACGTGCCGATAAATAGGAAATAGCGCGGCGGCAATTGGAATTTGGCGCGTGTTGCCTCCACATGTTCCGCTGTCACCTGTGAGTTCTTAACATCGACAGCGGGATAAACGATGCGAATCTTGCCGGGGTCCGTGCCATAGAATCGACCAAGATCATCAGCGGTCGCTTGACTATCGGCAAGCACAAGTGAGGCGCGCCCCTGGCTATAGCGTGTGGTCGCGTCCAGATACTTGCGCTGCCATGCCGGGTGAGCGTCAGGAAAATGCTTAAAGCCCAAATCGTGTACGGTGACGATTCCGCTGCCGGGAAAGAGGAAAGGCAAGGTGTGCGCTGGCACGAAGGTGACTTCGTGACGCGCCTGCCAGAGCGCCGCCGCCAGCCTAATATGCGTCCACATACGCGGGAACGGAATGACGACTTGCCGGATATTGGGCGATCGTTCAAAGAGGCCTTCCCGCGGCGTACCGCGGAAATAAAGCGTAAATTGAAAGGGCTCAGGGCGACCATCGTTGGTGCGGATTAGTGTTTGTAACAAGCGCAGGGCGTAATATTCGGTGCCGGTCGGCTTCGTTACGGTAGCGCGGCTGGCGTCAATGGCGATTCGGCGTGACATTTTGATCATCGCCAAGTATGCGCGACGGCGATTGCTTTGATCGAAGTAGCGCAGCCTCGAAGGCGCCTGGCCAGCAGCGTTTTCACCTTGCCAGCGTCCCGCTCACAAGCCGGTGATGTGGTCGCCGTCTTCATCGTTGAAGACGTGGCGCGTATCAACGATGGCCTGGCTGTGCCGCGCGATCTCATCCCAGTTATAGTCAGAATGATCGGTGACGATGACCACACAATGCGCCTCGTGTAGCAGGCGCGCGCTATATGCTTCTGACGCCAGGCGCGTGTCACTCTCGAGCACAATCTCGGCCACCAGCGGATCATGATAGCAGACGTCGGCGCCCCGTTGACGCAGCAAGCTGATGATATCGAGCGCGGGACTTTCGCGTACGTCATCGACATCGCGCTTGTAGGCGACGCCAAGGATGAGAATGCGCGATCCGCGCACGGCCCGCTCCCGATCGTTTAGCGCTTCCGTGATCTTATTGACAACATAGTAGGGCATGGACGCGTTGACTTCGCTCGCCAATTCGATGAAGCGCGCGTTGTAGTTCAGCGTCTTGAGCTTCCAGCTCAGGTAATGGGGATCGACTGGTATGCAATGTCCCCCGAGCCCAGGACCGGGATAGAAGGGCATATATCCAAAGGGCTTGGTGGCCGCCGCGCTAATCACTTCCCAGACATCAATGTCCAGTTTGTCGCACATGAGTACCATTTCGTTGACCAGACCGATGTTGACTGCGCGGAAGGTATTCTCCAGCAGCTTAACCATTTCGGCCGCGGTCGGTGAGGTTACGGCGATGATCCGGTCGACGGCTGACTCGTACAGCGCCCTCGCCACTTCGGTGCAATGTTCTGTGATGCCGCCGACGACTTTAGGCGTGTTGCGCACCGAATACTCATGGTTGCCGGGATCAATCCGCTCAGGCGAATAGGCGATGAAAAGCTCTTCTCCGACTTGAAGACGCTCAGCGGCAATCTCCGGCATGACGATCTCTTCGGTCGTGCCGGGATAGGTGGTGCTTTCGAGCACGATCAACATGCCCGGACGACAGATTTCCGCAATCGACCGCGCCGCTTGAATAATGTACGACATGTCCGGGTCGCGCGTCTTGCGCAGCGGAGTCGGCACGCAAATGCTGATGGCGTCAACCTCGCGCAGGTGGTCGTAGCAGGTGGTGGCGCTCAGCTTTCCGGCATCAACCAACTCGCGTACGCATTCATCGGCGACATCGCCAATGTAGCTGCGTCCGGCGTTGATCTCTTGCACCTTCTCGGTCTCCACATCCACACCGAGGACCTTGAAACCAGCTTGCGCAAATTCGACCGCCAAGGGCAAGCCGACATATCCCAAGCCGATGACGCCGATCTTCGCTTCCCGGTTGGCGATTCTTCGTAGCAAATTCTGCTTGTAGCTCATTGCGGCTCAGTTTCACCTTCGTATCCCGCCGCGATTATAGTACGCGGCTGCCGATGCCTACAGGCTGAAATCAGCGGATGCCGCTGCGGGCGAAACTCTCGACAAACTGCCGTTGGAAGAGGAGGAACAATATAACCAGCGGCGCTATCACGATTAAGGTGCCCGCCATCAGTTGGCCGTAGAAGGCGCCTTGATCGGTCGTCTTGATGAGCTTGTTCAGTCCGACGGTTAGCGGACGAATCTCCTGCGCCAGCGATGCCAGCGGCTCGGTATCCCGGGCTGTCGCGTTAGCCGCGATATAGACAGTGGTCAGCGCCTGCGCAATCTCCACCAATTCAGCGTTGTTGGTCGGCGGAGAATCATAGCCCGCTTCGGCGAACAAGTCGGCGTTGTAATACAGAATGGGCGTGCTGCGCTGGAAGGGAAGCGACCAGACATTTCCCATGTCGTCCATGCCGTTGGCCATAAGCGCCGGGAAGAAGTCTTTAACGTAGGCTTCGCCGTCTTCCATGCCATCAATGAAGGTCTGCGCCGGTACGATATAACCCTCTTCGGCGAAACTGTAGAGATCGATGGACAGCATCACTGCAACATCGGGCCCGGCGCCGCCACCTTGCAGTTCGGTCAGAATTGTATTGCGCGTGTCCGTATAGCTGCCGGTAAAGACCGGATTGACCGTGATGTCGGGATTCTGCTCCTGAAACGTGTCGGCATAGCGCTGGAATATGCCTTCGGCGTCGTTGGCGGTTGCCGAGGGGAAATAGAAATCAATGACAACGTCGTCTTGCGCCGTGACGCCGCCTATCGTCATCACGAAAAGCAAGCCAAGTAACACTATTGCTCTAAGGCGAAAGTGCATTTTCGATTCTCCTATTGCTGGTGTTTGAAGGATGCTAAAACTGGACAACAGCAAAATGCAAAAGCGCGCCCTCGCCAAGACAAGAGCGCGCAGCAGTGAATTTTCGTTACTATAGTGTTTAGGCGTTAAGCCCCGTTATCGTCAGCCTCAGACGGCGATGTCACGACGCTCAAAGCGATAAAGCGACGCCGCCAGCAGAACGACCGACAGCAAGACAAAACCGGCGATATGCGGCCAGATGAAGCCTTGGCTCAAGATGTCGCCTGCGTTGTAATAGGTAAGGAAGGAAACGGTGCCTAGAGACTCAGCAGCGGTGCCTTCGGCTGCAGTGCCGATCGTCTGCAGCATATAGCTGGCGATGACAAAGGCGGTAACAATGCCCAAAGCCACTTGTCGCCGCCGGACAATAACCGCGATAAACATGGTGACCGCCATGACAAACACCATCAGCGGAATCAAATAGAAAGTGACTTCAGCCAGTCGCGCGACATTGAGTTCAACATCGCCGATCACGGCGCCCGCGTATAATCCCAGGTATATCAGCAAGACGACGCCGATGATGCTAACGCCGTAAGCCAGGAACTTCTCAACCAGGATACGCGCTCGATCCATAGGCAGGCTCATAACCACATCCATGATGCCGCTGTCCTCTTCATTAGCGGTGATGCGCATGCCCATGACCACCGGATAGACAGCAAATATCAGCGCGGATTTCCCGAAGAAGCCGATCGCCACGAAGCCTTCGTTGGTGGCGAAGATGTCCAGTTCACCGCCGACGCCGATCATCGCCAGGATAACGGGCGGGAAGCTCGCCAGCAATTCTTTCATCTGCTGCATATCGAATAGCGGAACCATCATAACGACCAGCAGCGCCATCGCGGCCAAGCCCACGCCCCAATAGACCATTTGCTTCCAGGTCTGTTTAAAGGTCTCCAGAAATACTGAGCCGATCATGTCAAATCTCCTATAAGCCGATATCTCGGCGGTCAAACATCCTGACGGACAGGGCGAATCCGATCAGCACGACGGCTAGCAAGGCAATCGTGCCTGATGAATCATAGGTGCCGAGCACGATATCTTCGCCTTTCGCATAACTGAAGAAGGATAAGGTCTGCAAGAGGTCGGCAACGGCTCCGCTTGCGGCGATGCCGATGAGGTTGAAAACATAGCTGCCGACCACAAATGCAGCCGCCAAGCCGATTGCAGCGGCGCGCCGGCGTAGAATTGTCGCCAGCAAGCAGGTCACCGTCATCACAAGCAAAGTACTCGGATAGAGGTTGAGCATGCTCGCAAGTATCTTGTCCACTTGCGTCTCGACACTCAGCAGGGCGACGGACGATAGCGTCAACGCGGCCGAGACAATCACAATGCCTAAGCCGATCAAGGCATAGCCGATCCAGCGCTCCACCAGGTATGCAGTCCTAGAAATTGGCAGCGAAAGGATCATATCCATGACGCCGGATTGTTCTTCGTTGGCGGTAATGTTCAAGCCCGCCATGACGGCAAAAACGGACAGAAATATTGTGGCTTCAGAAACATAGACCGAGACAATCCAGCCTTCGGCTGTGCGTAGAAGCTCCGCGTCACTGGCGCCAAAAGCTTCCAGCATGGCGGGCGGCATAGACTCAAACAGGTTAGCGTAGCCTTCTATGATGTCCGAATCCGAGGCGATGAAGACAATGTAGAAGCCAAGAACGCCCAAGCCCACACCCCAATACAAGATCTGTTTCCAAGCCGTGCGCAAGGTAGAAGCGATTACGATTCCAGTCATCATCAAGCCTCCTCATCGCTGCTGTAATATGCCAGGAAGATATCCTCCAGCGTCGGCTCCTCGATGCGCATCATCTCGACGTAGCCGGTACTGATCGCGCGCAGCAGCGGATCGAAGTCGCCGACCAGTCGCATTCTCACCTTGCTGCCATTGGCGTTAAGATCGCTGATTACGGAAAGGTCATCCAATTGCTGCAGCAGCCCGGCCGGAATGGCATCGCGAAACGCAACCTCAACACTGTGGAATTCGACTTGCGTCAGGCGCTCAACGGTCTCCACTGCTTTCAGGTCGCCATCGCGCAGGATGCCGACCCGATCGCAAATCGCCTGCACTTCGCTCAAAATATGCGACGACAAAAAGACAGTATTTCCCTTGTCCCGGTATTCATCCATCATCTCGTGGAAAGTTTGCTGCACCAAGGGATCAAGGCCGCCGGTCGGCTCGTCGAGAATGAGCAGTTCCGGCGCGTGCATCATTGCCAGCACCAGGCCCAGCTTGCGTTTGTTGCCAGAGGACAAATCGCGGACGCGTTTGGTCGTGTCCAATTGCAGGCGTTCAGACATTTCAGCGCCTTGTTTGACAATGCCTTTTGTTTCGCCGCGCACACTGGCGATGAAGTTGATGATCTGATTGCCGGTACGACCCTCCCACAAGCTGAGCTCGCCCGGCAGGAAGCCGATCCGCTGGTGGATGTCGACACTGCTTTCTCGCACGTCCATGCCGAAAATGGTCGCAGAACCGGCGCTCGGCCGGATCAGATCAAGCAGCATGCGGATCGTGGTCGTTTTGCCGGCGCCATTGGGGCCAAGATAGCCGAAGATTTCACCGCGATTGACGGTCAAGTTGAGATTGTCGAGTGCCACGGTTGCTCCCGAGCCGGAACCGTAGGTCTTTGATAGTCCATTAATTGCGATAACGGATGCCGAGGCCATGTAACACTCCTTAATTCGTAACATTGGCGCAGGCTGACGGATTCATTGTCTCCCGTCAACCTATAATGATTATAGACATAGCGCGAACTTGCCGTCAATGAAGATCGCGCGGACCCTCAATTATTGGGAGTGTTAGACGACTCACTTCTTCCGCCGGGAAAGCGCCGGAACGGATACTTCATCCGCCGGCGGACTAAACGCCGCGAATGAGATCGGCGCCGCCGACATAGGGACGCAAGACTTCAGGGATGACAATGCCGCCATCGGCGCATTGATAATTCTCCAAGATGGCAATGAGGACGCGCGGTGTTGCCAGACCGCTGCCATTGAGCGTGTGCAGATACCGCGTCTTGCGGCTGCCGCTTGGGTAATAGCGCAGCATCGCCCGGCGCGCCTGAAAGGTCTCCGTATTGCTGCAGGAACTGACCTCGAGCCACTCCTCGCAGCCGGGCGACCACATCTCGATATCGTATTTCTTGGTCGCGCTGAAGCCCAAGTCGCCGGTGACAATCCCGAGCCGGCGATAGGGGATGTCCAGTTGCGCGCAAATGTCTTCTGCCTGTCGCGTCAAGATTTCGAGCTCAGCATAGCTAGTTTCCGGCGTGGTGAATTTGTACATCTCCACTTTTTCGAATTGATGCACGCGCTTGATGCCGCGCACGTCGCGTCCGGCGCTGGCTTTTTCACTGCGGAAACAGGGGGTATGCGCCACATAATTCAGCGGCAGATCGGCTTCTTCGAGGATTTCGTCGCGATGCATGTTGGTGGTGGCGACCTCGGCCGTCGGCAGCAGGTACTTGTCTTCATCGGCCAGCCGATAGACCGTGTCTTGAAATTTGGGGAACTGCGCCGAGCCGTAAAGCATTTCGCCATACACGATGTACGGCGTATAGAGCTCGGTATATCCATTCACTCGCGCCGTATCGAGAAAAAAGCTGATTAGCGCCCGCTGCAATCGCGCGCCCCAGCCCTTGAGTACGTAGTAGCGGCTGCCCGACAGCTTGACGCCACGCTCGAAGTCGATAATGCCCAGGGCGGGACCGAGATCCCAATGCGCCTTCGGTTCAAAGTCGTATTCGCGAAAGCTGCCGTGTGGCGGATGCGCGACATTGTCGTCCTCGCTGTCGAAGACCGGTACGCTCTCATGGGGCAGGTTCGGGATCCAGAGCATGTGTTCTCGCAGCGCGGCTTCGATCCGTGCAGCGTGATCGAAACCATTGTCGATTTCGTCGCCCATGATGCGCAGCTCGCGGATGAGTTCATCAAATGCCCCTTTCTGGTCGGCTTGATCCGCCGGGATGACATTATCAGAAGCGTCCATGATTGCGCTGGCTCGGTCATAGTCTTCCACGCCAATGGCGGCGCTGGCCGCTTGTGCTCGAGCGGTCTTTTCGCCCTCGAGCATGCTCTTGTTCCCGCGCAGCTTGCCCATCGCCCGGTTCAGTTTGTTGCGTGCTGCTTGCGCCGTTTCGATGCGCGTGCGGATCGCGCGCCGCTGCGCGTCCAGTTTCAGAATATCGTCGATGCGGGCAAGTGCCGCATCGTCCCCCAGCTTGTTGATTTGTTCCTTGACCCAATCCGGTTTAGACCGAATTAGCGCGATATCAAGCATATTTTAGTTCGCTCCTTGCGGAATCTAGTGTGGCTGGAATTGAACGGTATTGTGCCTTTGCCATGCGCCGCAGGCAATACTCGGTCATGCCCGGTTAAAGCGGCGCACGGATCTAAGAGGCGTCAGCGGAGGAACCGGTAAGGCGGGACGTGAAACTGGCGCGCGCCCATGCCGGCGCGTCTTCATGCAATGGTCCGCGGATGTCTTTGCGGAAGCGGCGCCCGGCGATCAAGACGCCCAGGACGATATTGCCGATGACAAGGGCGTCGAATAGTTCCGGGGTGAGGAATTCGATGAACATGATTAGTCGGCTCGAAAGTCCCGAGCTGTCAGCATTGCGCCTGCAGATCGCTTAGCCGAAGCGCGCCAACAGTTGATCAGTGTAGAAGACGGGCCAGTCGCCGCCCGGGTTATCGCTGCGCTGCAGTTGGTCCAGCTCGACCAGGAGCACAACCAACTGCGTCTTCGTCAGCGGCGTACCAAGCAAAACATTCAGCCTGTCTTGCAAGTATCCGGCATACCAGATCGGCCAATCCGGATCGTCGCCATCGGTCTCGATATAGGCTTGGTGATGCGCCGGTCCCGATTCGCGCAGCAGAGCAATGATGGCTGTTCTATTGTCTTCCATAATCGACGTACTCGGACCTAAGTTTTTGCCTCGGCCGGGCCAGCTTCGGTCAGTGATTTCCAGAAGTCGGCGACGGCGACTTCCCGCAGCTCCTCATCCACACGGTACAAGCTCGCCTCTGTCATCACATAGAGCCTGCCGGGATACGCCTTGCGCAGATTCTGCAGCTGCGGCAGCGAACCTTGCAGCGCGTTCGCGGTTCTGAATTCTACGCCGATATCAAGTGCCGGCAGGCAAAGCGCGATTCTGCGCGTGGCGCCTTCCAGCGGAAGATCCAGCCGGTACTCAAATTGCCGCACGGCGGCATCCAGCATGAATTGGCCGCGCAGATCGTTTTCAGTCAGCGCCGGCTCCCGCAGATGTGGATAGAGCAGAACATCGCGGATGCTGACTTGATCGGTCAGAAGCATCACCATGCGATCGACGCCGCTGCCGAAGCCACCGTTCGGCGGCATACCGTAGCGCATGGCGGTCAGATAATCTTCATCCAGCGGCGTGGTCTCGTCGGCTTCATCGGCATATAGGCGTTTCATCTCGACAAATCGCGCTTCTTGATCGCGCGGGTCATTGAGTTCGGTGAAGGCGTTGCCCATCTCCATGCCCGCGATAAAGAATTCAAAACGCTCAGTATGGCTCTCGACGTACCGGCGTTCCTTTTCGTCGATGATATCTTGCGCGTCTTGAATCCGCTTGGCGAAGGGCGACATATCCCGCGGATAATCCTTGATGATAGTGGGCTGGATCAAGTGCGGCTCGATATAGTTGCCCAGCAGGTGTTCGACGATCATGCGTCCCCAGGTGTCGTCCGGATTAAGCCCCTCAGCCATATTGCGAGAAGCGAGATAGGCGTATAGCGTTTCGCCGCTTGGGTAATCCATATAATCAAAGCCCAGCAGCTCTCGCGTCGCTTCGCGAATGCTTAGACGCTGCCATGGCGGCGCCAGATCGATTCGCTCGCTCTGGTAGACGATCTGTGCCGAACCGGTGACTTGCTGGGCGGTGTAGGCGAACATGCGCTCGGTGATGTCCATCACGCCCTTGTAGTCGATGTAGGCTTTATAAAACTCGAGCATGGTGAATTCGGTGTTGTGCTTGTAGCTCACGCCTTCGTTGCGAAAGTCGCGGCCGATTTCGTACACCGCATCGTAGCCGCCGACCAGCAGCCGTTTCAAATAGAGCTCGAAACTGATGCGCAGATACAAGCCTTGGCGCAGCTGATTATGGTGTGTGCTGAAGGGTCGCGCCGCCGCGCCACCGTAGAGCTGCTGCAATATCGGCGTTTCGACCTCCAGCATGCCTTCGCTATCCAGGAAGTCTCGCAGCGCTTTGATGGTCTGCGCGCGCTTGATGAAGATGTCGCGAACGGACTTGTTGACGGCCAGATCGGCGTAGCGCTGCCGATAGCGCGTCTCGATGTCTTTGAATTCGCCGTATTCGATGACGGCGCCATCGTCGCGGCGCTGCTCCTTGACGACCGGCAGGGGACTTAGCGCCTTGCTGATCAAGCGCAGCCGCTGCACAGCCACGCTGACTTCGCCGGTCCGCGTTCGCATCATTCCGCCGCTAGCTTGGACAAAATCGTCGACATCGATCAACTTGCGGCGTATTAGTTCGTAGGTTTCTTCGCCCAGCGCATCAATGCGGATAAACAACTGTACGCGCCCGCTCTCGTCTTCGATATGGGCGAACGATACCTTACCCTTGCTGTTTAGGCGCCTGATTCGCCCGGTAACGGTCACCTCGATTGGCGCCAGCTCAGTGGTTTCACTCGCCGAAACCTCGGCTTCTTGATCCAGTAATAGCTGTACGGCGTCGGCAATGCGATGCGTGCGGCCGACCCGCGCCGGGTACAAGGGAACCCCCTTGCTCTCAAGCCTTTCAGCTTTTTCCAGACGCTCAAGTTCCAATTTGCTCGGCTGCCACATGGTCGCCTCGACAGACTTGCGCCTAACAAACGAAAGCGGGTTGCGCCCGCTCTCAATGTCATCTGCAATCACTTTGCAAACACAGAATATTATAGAACAGTACTGAATCACAGATGGAATCAATCGCCTGGTATGACGGCGATATTGTCGCTTGCAATAACTTGGAAAAGGTATAGCCTAAAGGAATTTGCAAAATCAGGCGGGTCTTCTCTTCGCATGCCAGACGCTGAGGAATCACAGCCTCCCAATCGCTGGATCGTCACGCTGATCGTAGTATCTCTGGCGCAGGCGCTTGGCACTGGTGGCATCTCCCTCGTTTATCCGTTTTTGCCCCTGTACATCCAGACGTTGGAGGGTGCTCACTTTATCAGCCCGGAGTTGTTGGCTGGTCTGGTAATCGCCGCGCCGCCACTGGTGGCAACCTTGGTGGTGCCTTTTTGGGGGCGCCTCGCTGATCAATATGGTCGCAAGAAAATGGTCATGCGCGCCATATTTTGCTCCTCAATCATACTGGCGCTGATGGGCTTCGCACAGACGGCGCTGGCGCTGATCGCATTGCGCGCGCTGCAAGGTTTGACCAGCGGACTAATCGCGGCCAACATGGCGCTCGTCGCGGGCGAAAGTCCACGCGAACGCATCGGCTTCGCGCTGGGTACGCTGCAAGTTGGTCTCTTCGGCGGCGTGGCGATTGGTCCGACGATTGGTGGTATCCTGGCGGACAATTTCGGATACCAGGTGCCATTTTTCTTTACCTCGGTGCTGCTCTTGCTGGCGGGTTTGCTTGTTGCCTTTGGTGTGTGTGAGACTTACGTGCCCCCGGCCAACGGTCGCTTGGACTTAAATCCCTTGAACATGATGCGCGCCTGGAAGGGCGTGTTGCGCGCGCGCGGCGTCAAGACGGTGTATTCGCTGCGCTTTCTCAATGGCTTCGCGCAACGCTCCATCATGCCCATCGCGCCCCTGTTTGTGATGCTGTTGCTGCCCGATGCTATGACTGCCGGGGCGAGCAGCTACGCCGGACTTGTCATAACGGTGTCTGCGATTACGACCACCGCCGGATCACTTGTATTGGGCTGGCTGAGCGACAAAGTGGGTTATCGTAATATCCTGCTGGGCGCGTCATTGCTGGCGGTCATGGCGTACATCCCGCAGGCGATGGTCACGAATATCGGTCAGCTGCTTCTATTGCAGGGGGTGGCGGGCTTTGCGGCGGGCGGTGTTCTGGCGGCGCCGGCGGCCATGCTGGCGCGTTATTCGGCGCTCGGCGATGAAGGCTCGGTCTACGGGCTGGATGCCTCGGTCTCGTCCTTCGCCAACGGCATGGCGCCGCTGACTGCTGCGATTATCGCATCGATGTTCGGCTTGCGGGTGGTCTTCGCGGTGGTTGCCATCTATTACCTGGTGATTCTGTTGATCGGCACGCATTTCTTGCCTTCGCCGAAACGCAAGCGATTGAAACTTTCCGCCGGTCTGGTCGGCGGACGTTGAAGGACTTTGGCATGCTGGTGCAATAAATCGCAATTATTGCGGCTTATGACCTTGCCTGTCATAAGCGGACAGGCTTTTTTGTGCGACTTTTACACATTGTGGCAAGAGGCTAAGTAGAAATGGCGAGAGCCTTTTCGGCAAGTGCTCACAGTCTGACCAAGGCATTTGCTTTTCCACATAGTTGGAAGCATACCTTGGGCGTGGTCTGCATCGCCCAGGTCTTGTCAGCGGTCGGATTTTCGATGATTTTCCCCTTCCTCCCGCTCTACATTGAATCCTTGGGCAGCACCGGCGGGCATAGCACGGAGTTGTTGGCCGGCTTGGTCATTTCCGTGCAGGGCATCACCATGATGATCACGGCGCCCTTCTGGGGTGTGGTTGCCGACCGCTTCGGGCGCAAGAAGATGATCATGCGCGCGCTCTTTGGCGGTGCTGCGACCCTGGCAATGATGGCATTTGCGCAGAGTGCCGAACAGCTCATCCTCATACGCGCGGTCCAAGGCGTGGTCACTGGCACGGTGTCGGCTAACAATGCCCTGGTTGCGGCCGCGACTCCTCGTCACCGCGTCGGCTTCGCCATGGGGGCGCTGCAGGTAGGCCTCTGGGCCGGTGTTGCCATCGGTCCATTGTTGGGCGGCATACTGGCCGATATTTTCGGCTACAGCATTCCTTTCTTGCTTACCGCCGTACTCTTGATGGCAGGCGGCGTGGTCATCTTCTTCGGCGTCGATGAAGATGTCAGCGCGCCGACCGAGCGCAAGGGGACTCAGCGGATGTCCCTCCTGCAAAGTTGGAAAAACGTCTTGAATACATCGGGTGTCGGGCTGGTTCTATTTGTACGTTTTCTGTCGGGCCTGGCGCGCACGATCATCGTTCCCATTGCGCCGCTCTTTGTCGTGTCATTGATCGCTCGCGGCACGGATACCAGCAATACGTATGCGGGCATGGTGATGGCGGTTTCAGCGGCGACATCCACACTTGGCGCTATCTACCTGGGCAATCTGGGCGACCGGATCAGCCATCGCAAGGTACTTTTCTATTGCGCGACCGCCGCTGCATTGCTGTACCTGCCTCAAGCCTTCGTCGCTGATGTTTGGCAGCTCCTCCTGCTGCAAGCCTTGTCCGGCGTCGCCGCGGGCGGTCTGGTCGCCGTGCCGAGCGCGCTGCTCTCTCGCTACACCGATTCTCAAACGGCCGGCGCTGTCTTCGGCATGGAGAATTCCGTAATTTCGGCTTCGAGAGCGGCCGCGCCATTATTCGGCGCGACGATCGCCATCTGGTTGGGAATGCGCGGCACCTTCCTGGCGACGGCATTTGTATTCGCCATCATCGCCATAACCGCGTGGTACTTCGTGCCGCAAGACAACACGATTCGGCCGGCCACAGGCTCCGTCCGCGCAAAACGCGCCTGAGTGGGGCCGGAACATAATTGCCGCTGGCAGAGAAACGCGCGCGCAGTACAATTAGCCCATGGCGCGCAAACGAGATCCACTGAGTAAAGTCGACCATTTTCCGGCTCGCAAAGCGAAATATGCCCCGATCGCCGCTGCCTTGACCGACGTCTATGGTGCGCTCAATTGGTCGCGCAATCTCGATGGCATGGACGAATTGATCAGCTGCATTCTGAGCCAGAGCACAAATGATACCAATCGTGATCGCGGCTTCGCCCGGCTGAAAGAACGCTTTCCCACCTGGAAAGACGTACACTTCGCCGAATTGGACGACTTGATAGAGGCGATACGACCCGCAGGACTTGCGAACCAGAAGGCGCCGCGCATTCAGGATGTCCTGGCGGTCATTCACGATCAAGTGGGCGAATACCGCATCGACTTTCTGGAGGAGCTGTCAATCGAGGAAGCCAAAGCCTGGCTGGTCTCTTTGAAGGGCATAGGACCCAAGACCGCCGCTATTGTTCTGTGTTTTGCCTACGGACGCCCGGCCTTTCCGGTCGATACGCATATCTTCCGGGTCAGCAAGCGCCTCGGTTTTCTGCCGGAAAAACTGTCCGCCAACGACGCGCACCCGGTGATGGAAGCGATCGCCCCGGCTGAGGACTACTATCAGTTCCACATTCAGCTGATTCAGCACGGCCGCGATACCTGCCACGCCCGCAAGCCGGCTTGTGAACGCTGCCCGATTAGCGACCACTGCGACTTTTTCGTGGCGGAGGCTGCTCGGGGTTGACCTCGTGATTGCCGGAAAGGGACAGCTTTGCAAGTCGATGCTGCACGCGAATCTCAAGTGATCATTTCGCCCCACTTTGATGACGGCATTTTCAGCTGCGGCGGTACGGCGCATCAATTGACGGCGGCCGGTCACGCCGTCACGGTGATGACGATTATGGGCGGCTTGTTTAACGGAGAACTTCCCGATTCGCCCATTCTCCAGGATCTGCATCGTCGCTGGGAGGCGGGTGAGAATCCGCTCCGCCAACGACAATTGGAAGACGAGCAAGCTTCGCATTTGGTCGGCGTCGACTTTATGCATGTGCCGTTGCCAGATTGTGTCTATCGCGTGGCGGGCGACATGGCGCTCTATCCATCGGAAGCGTCGCTCTTCGCCGAAGTCCATCCGGCTGACTATGCGCCGAGATTGCTGCAAGGCATTCAGATACCGGGACTGGAAACAGCTGCCAACGTCTATCTGCCACTCGGCGTCGGGCACCATGTCGATCATCAGATCGCGCGCGAATGGGGCAGGACACAGGTGCGTGATATCCCCAATAGAGCCGCCGTGCGCTTCTATGTCGAGTTTCCCTATTCCAAGGCGGACCGCTCAACAGAATTGGCGCTCTCCGCCGTCGACCTCAGGCTTGAGCCGGCTGATGTTCTCTTGACTGAGGCGGACATCCGCGCCAAGATCGAGGCGATTGCTTGTTACCGGTCGCAGATCAGCACCTTCTGGTCGAGCCATGAGGAGATGGAGGCCGATGTACGGCGCGCTTTCACCGATCCACTGACCGGCGCTTATGTTGAACGGTACTGGAAAATAGCCACCTAAGGGCAGCGGCGCCTAAAGCTCACTGCAATCCCACATGAAACCGCATTTGGGGCAGCGCACTTTACAGGCCTGTTTGTAGGTCTTGCTGGCGCACGCCGGGCAAACTGTGCTCAGGCTGTAATTGGTCAAGGGCAGTTGTGGCGGCACAGCAAAGACTTGCTCTTGACCAGCTGGCGTCGCCTCGAGGCGATTGCGTTTGAGCCTGCTAGTCTCGCGCATCAGGATGATGGGGGTAAAGGGACAGAAGAGGCGACGGTGGGATTCGAACCCACGATAAAGGTTTTGCAAACCTCTGCCTTGCCACTTGGCTACGTCGCCAAAAGGGACACATATTATACTCCCCGGCCACTTCAGTTCAAGGACGAGTTAACCCCCCTCATCGCGCGGCGTCCAGCCAAAGGGCAGGTCTTCGTCCAGGCTGTCATAGGGACTGCCGGGCTCCAATCCTTGTGGCAGGAATTCTTGACCGGCGCCGATTACTTTCGCTGGCGCGTCGTGCTTGATGCGTTGCCGGAGGTCGCGTGCATAGTAGATGCGCTTCTCGTCATTCTCTGTCGCGGCGACCCGCGCGACGCCGCGTGCCAGCACATCGATCGGCATGGGCGCAATCCGGCCAAGATAAAGCCAGGACAGCGGTGGCAGTGAGCCCAGCAGCGAAGCCAGGCGAAAAAACGGGGGACGGCTCCGACCGGGAATGTACAGGAGTGGCGCCCGAATGATGTTGAATCGAAGGCCGACCCGTCCCAGGTAGTCCTCCGCCTCGCGTTTTGACTGGATATAACCGCGGCTGATCCAGGGCGCGCTGACGCCACTGATCAGAAGCATGCGCGTGACGCCGTCGCTGACACACATATTGGCGACATTTCGCGCTGAGACAAAGTTGAGGCGATTGTAGGACAAACCAGCGGCTGGATCGTCTTTCAGACTGCCTACGGTGTGAATCACGGCCGAATGAAAGCGGGCTTTGCCACGCAGGCTGGCTGGGCTCCATACATCAGCGCTTGACCAGCGCGTATTCTGCGCGAGCGGCCCCAGCCGGTCTTCGCCGCCCGGGCGTACCAGCAAGCTGACTTCCGCGCCCTCTGCCAGCAGAGCCGAGGCGATGTTGTCACCCAGAAAGGTGCCGCCGCCGGTTACCAATATGCCTCGCGAGTGTCTTGCCATGACTGTGCACTCTTTACAAAATTAAGTGGCCATTTTCAGCGGTCGGCTGGGACGGCCAACCCGCCAGACAGGCGGTGAATTCCGCCGCATGTTTTCGCTGAACCTTGTCTCCATCGGCGTTTGCGGACCGACCAGGAACGCCACCGCAAAAAAAAGCAAGTCGTATCGATTGTGACTTTTACCGGCAAGCGATCACGATCTTAAGAATGCGAGGCTTGCCATTCGGACGTTTACTGTATAATTTAAACATAGATGGACGGGCTAATTGTGTCAAATCCATCTTGCGAGAAAGTGAATTCAAGACCACCGACGAAAGTCGCCACGTATTGTTTTCGGATGGCGTTGCGACAAGCACAGGTGGCGAGCATCAAGCGGGCTCGACAGTCGTTGTTATTGCGCTAAGCATGTTGAGCCGGCCGCTGCGGATAGTATCGCGCAAATTACGAGCGATTGATTGGGCTCAAATCAGGATTGGTTTAGATCTTTATGAACTTTCCCCGTGGAAGTTCAGCACTAGAAACCATGATAGGCCGTGTCCCGGCGTATTTTCGGGAATCGACAAGCTTTTAGCACAAAGCCTTTGTCAAGAGTCGGCAGCTCCTGAGTTGCATTGACACAATTCGTAATTTGCCATGGGTATGCCCGCAGCGTCGGAAGATCTGCGGTTTATTGTGTTGGAATGTTTCGATGCCTGTTATCACCGCTCTCGAAATGCATCATCGTGACCAGGAGCGTGTTCGGCTCTACCTCGATGATGAGTACGCGATGGACTTGCCACTCCTGGAGGCGGCAAGACTGGAACGCGGGCAGTGTTTGACGGATACCGAGATCGCGGCATTGGGAGATGCTAAGGCTGCTCAAAATGCCATCGATCGGGCGTTGCGCTTTCTAACATACCGTCCCCGCAGTACTGAAGAAGTTCGCCGCCACCTTGTCAAGAAGGATGTGCCGACGCCTCTGGTCGCTGACGTTATTCAGCGATTGGAGCAGCGCGGTTATGTCGATGATGTCGCCTTTGCCGAATACTGGCTCTCGGATCGCGATCGTTTCAAGCCAATGGCGCCGCGCGCGTTGCGTTACGAATTGCGAGGGAAGGGTGTCGAAGACGATATCATCGACACTTTGCTATCGCGGGTCGATGAAGGCGATGCGGCTTACCGCGCTGCACAGGGACGGATTTCGCGTTACCGAGGACAGACACGTCGTTCGTTTCGACATAAGTTGAGCGGGATGCTGCGCCGACGAGGCTTTGGCAGCGATACGATCAACGATGTCCTTCTGCAGCTGCAGAGGGAACTGGACGAATCCGAACCCGGCTACTTTCACTCTGATGAAGCGGATTAGCGTCGGTGGATTTTAGCCGAAACTAGCAAAGAGAGGAGCAAGGACGAATGTATCCTTTGGATACCGTCAAACGCTTATGGAAATCATTTTACTGGCAGTTGCAATCGTAGTTACGGCCATTGTGGGAATCGGTGTCGGCTACTTCGCCGGCAGCCGCAGAAGCGTGCAGATGCTGCTGGATCAGCAGCAGGAAGAAGGCCAAAGCAAGCTCATAGCGGCATCGGAAGATGCGAGCGAGCTATTGAAAAATGCCGAGTCACAAAAACTAAAGATCATCGCCGATGCCGAAGGGATCGCGCGGCAGCGCATCACAGACTCGGATGCGAAGGTCGCCCGCCGCCGCCGCGATCTTGATAATGAAGACGAGCGCATCCAACGCCGTCGCAACGAGCTTGACCAGCGTATGGAGCGCCTTGAGCAGCGCGACCAGCAATTGAGCAAGCGACAGAGTCGCCTCGACAGGAAAGAAAACGAACTGGCCAAGTCTGAAGCAGTCATGATCGAGAAATTGGAAATGATCGCGCAGATGACCGTGGAAGAGGCGCGTCAGCAGTTGCTTGATTCCATTGAGCTCGATGCGCGAAACGACATGGCGCGTATCATTCGGCAGGTCGAAGCGGAAGCGCGTGAAACGGCCGATCAGCGGGCGCGCAGCGTGATCGCGATTGCGATACAGCGTCTGGCGTCGGAGCAGGTCAGCGAAATATCGGTGAGTGTGGTGCATTTGCCCAGCGATGATATGAAGGGCCGCATCATCGGCCGCAACGGCCGAAACATCCGCTCCTTCGAATTAGCGACTGGCGTGGACGTCGTGGTGGACGACTCGCCGGAATCGGTCACAATCAGCAGCTTTGATCCGGTCAGGCGTGAAGTCGCCAAACGCACGATGGCCAAGCTCGTGCAGGACGGTCGGATTCATCCGGCACGTATCGAAAAGCTGGTGGAAGACACGCATGCCGAAGTCGAGCAGGTCGTGCGTGAAGAAGGGGAACGCGCTGCCTATGAGACGGGCATACACGGCTTGCATGCCGAAGTGCTCAATCTTCTGGGAACGCTAAAGTTCCGCACCAGCTATGGACAAAACCAACATGCGCACGCCATCGAGACAGCGCACATCGCCGGTATGATCGCGATGGAGCTGGGCGCTGATGTCAACATCGCCAAAGCCGGTGGCTTGCTGCACGACCTGGGCAAGGCGATCGACCACAACGTCGAGGGTACGCATGCCGTCATCGGCGCGGATTTCGTCAAGCGATATGGCGGCAATGATGCGGTCGTGAATTGCATCGCGGCGCATCACCATGAGGTGGAGAAAGAATGTGTCGAAGCCTACATCGTGGAAGCGGCCGACGCTATCTCGGGCGCTCGTCCCGGGGCGCGGCGAGAAAACCTCGAGTCTTACATTCGCCGCGTGAAGCAGTTGGAAGACATTGCTAACGGCTTTGACGGTGTGGACAAGAGCTACGCGCTGCAAGCGGGTCGTGAGGTGCGGATCATCGTGCGTCCCGAAGTGGTGGATGATTACGCGTCGATCCAGCTGGCGCGCGATGTGGCCAAGCAGATCGAGAGCGACATGCAGTATCCGGGGCAGATCAAGGTCCATGTGATCCGCGAGACGCGGCGGGTCGAATATGCGAAGTAGGATCTAAACTCGGACGGGCAATCGAGAGGCAAGGGGCGATCCATCGGATCGTCCCTTTTTTTGCTTTGACTATGCGCGTGCCGGAAAGTTAATTAGGTGGTGAGTCACCACGTCGCGCCGACCGATACATTTCGGACGCGATACGGTCCAGGAGATATGACTGCATACGACAAAAGAGAAAAGCCCCCGCCATTTGGCAGGGGCTCCGTTTCTAATCTATGGGAGTGGCTAGCTAGCTCGCCACTCTCAGCACGACTTCTACCTGTACGATCTCGCCCTCGCGCAGGACATCGAGGCTGACCTCGTCGCCCGGCTTGTGGAAATAGATCCGATTGCGCAAGTCGATCTCCATCGTGACCGGCTCGCTTGCCACGGCCACGATGATGTCACCGACCCGAATGCCGGCTTTCGCCGCGGGCAGTCCTTCAATCACCTCGGCCACGAAAGCGCCATGAGACACGCCGCTGCCTTGGAAGTACGGGCTGCTCGGTTCCAGCTGCAGGTAGCGAACACCGAGAGTCACCTGCTTCTCATGCAGACCGAGCCATTGCGAGCGGTCTTGCTCAACAGGTGAATCCTGACCAAACATCAGCAGTGGCGCGATGGATGAGGGTACATCGAAGTGCAGCGTACCGTTTACGCGTTGCACGGTCAACGCGATTTCGTCACCGCTGAAGAGGTCCTTGCCTTCCTCGATCGGCGCGCCGTTGGCGGCGGTGATCAAGTCGTAGCGGCGGATGCCAGCGCTGTACAAGTCATGTGCCGTGCTCAAGGCTTGTATTTCGATGAACCCGTCCCCGTAACCCAGCCCCACAGAGTCGGTTACGAACTTACTTTCAACGCGAGGATGCGGACGGCGCGGTGGACGTTGGCGTGGATGCCGGTGGCGGCGCCGATCATGCGTTATCACCTTGATCGTCAATTCGCGGTCGCCTCGGGCGATCAGGAAGCTCAGCTCGTCGCCGTCGCTCAAGTCCGATACCGCGATATCCGCCTCGCCAATACTCGTGACCGCATCGCCGTCAATCTGTACAATTCTGTCGTACATCTGGAATCCGGCCGATGCGACTTCAGAATTTGCCAATGCGCCGACAACCAACAGTTTGCCGTTGCACTCGCCGACGAACAGGCCAACGGAAGCCAGATCCAGCGGAATCGGATAATCGGGATTGTTGAATACATTCTCGGGGCGCGCCATCAAGGTCAGATCCTGTTCCAGCGCCGCTCCATCACGGTCCAGGCTCAAGGTGACGGTCGTGCCCGGCGCGTGTTTCCAGACGACTTCCTGCACTGTGTCGACCTGAATCGCCTCGCCCTCAACAGCTGTGACCACATCACCCGACTGCAGGTTGGCCGCGTCTGCCGGCGTGTTGGCGATGACGCCCGTCACCAGCAGGCCTTCGTCAACGCCCCAGTAGCGGATGCCGATAAAGGGTGTAGCAGTGTCATCAATAACCGCTTCGTCCTGCGCATAGGCGATCGCGGAGGTCATCAAGAGCGCCAGGAGGACGAGTAAGCGAATGGAAATACCAGTCATACGTTTCATTGTGGGTAGCCCCCTTACATTCGATAAGGTACTTGATTGAACTAAAGGTGCGTACGGCAAATCTATTCTCCTCAATACTTTATACGATTTGTGGCGGGGCGTCAAACATTTGCTGCAACTTGAATTGCCTGGGTCGGCATACGCCCGGATGAAAGCACTGTGACGCGAAGCTCGGCAGCGGATTACTTGTCGCCGTCTTTGGTCCCGCCGAAAAGCCTTCGACCGATGGCGCCGCCGAACAGTGAACCGGCGATTGAAGTGTCGTAATCCATGCGTGAGGTGGTTTGCTCACCCCAGTCGCCCTTGTGGCGCTTGTTGATCCATTCCTGATAATCGTCAGAGGCGGCAATCAGAAACGCTTCTATGGCAGCTTCGTCGCCTTCCACTAGCCGATCACGCACGTCGTGCAAGGTTGATAGCAGGTCGTCAATGGCTCGCACAAGCCCCTCGCGGTTTGCCAGCCATTCATCACGGAGCGCATCGGGATGGTGCGTTAGCAGGTAGCGCGTCAGTACATTAAAGGGTGGGTTAGTCAATCGCTGCGCGTCAGCCCAGGCGTTGTGTCGCATGGCAGCGGAATAGGCGGCGATGCTGAGCAGCTGCGGGATCTCTTCCGTCACGGTAGTCAAGCTGTCGTGCTCGGCGGGATCGAGAAAATGGGGCTTGCCGCCCAGGATGGCCGCGAAATTTGCCGCGAGATCAATTGCCTCGCGCATGCTGGCAACCGAGGGCGTCAGGTAGATCGTGCTGCCGTGGAGATAGTCATCGCTGGCGTATTCCGGACCAAGTTGATGTTCGAACATGAACTCAGCGTTGATCACCGGCGTGAAGCCGATCCAGTGATGTTCTTCGGAGAGGAACTGTGACACCCACTCGATGGATGGCTGTTTGATGACAGCCGAGTCGAGGATGACAACGCCTTCCCTGAGGGATGACGCGATCAACTCGTACCCCGCCTGCAGGTCTTCATAGGGCAGATTCATAATGATCAGGTCGGCGGATCCAACGGCGGCGTGCGGCTGGCGCTCCACCTTATCGAACACTTTCTGTTTGCGCGCCGGTTTTTCAAAGTCTTCACGGCTGTCATAGCCAATTAACTGGAATTGATGCTGCCCGCCTTTTTCCGCATAAGTGCGCAAGCGCCGGGCAATGGATACACCAAGCCGATCCAGTCCTAAAACGGCGACGGTCAATTCTGCCATGACTTGCTCCTTGCAGATCTACACGAAAGCGCTTGGCCCAAATATTACGCAAGCTTTTCAATTGCAGCTATAGTCAAGTCGATGGATGCCGCTCAGTTTGCCGCATCCGCGCGTTGCAATTGCTTTAGAAGCGAGTAACACGGATGGTCCAGAAAGCGCTCAGGATCCATCTGATGATGCGCCGCCAGCCAAATCACCGTCTCATCACTGCCGCATTGCTGCAGGATTTCCCCGCCCCAATTGGGATGGCGCCGCCGCACCGTGAATGGCGCGCGCCAGGAACTGACGCTTTCATCGCGGCTGAGCCGCTGGCTGATATTTGGCGCAATCGCGTTGACCAGCACCGAGAGGGTCTTCTGCCAGACGGCGAGGTGATAGCGCGCCTTACCGACATCGTGCAAAAGCGCGGCGGTGATCACGGAAGGCGGGGCAGCCGGGTCCGCCTCCAGCACACTGCCAAGGACATTCAGGCTATGCCACTGCTCCGCGCGCGACATGGTGGTGAAGGCGTTAAACTCACAATCGGAGAGATGCTGCCGCGCAAGATCTAGATCAAGCGACGCGGTAGAAGCCAGCAAGGCGCGCACGCCCTGCTGGAGGCGATGCGTGGCCGCTTTCATCACCTTAGAAGAGCAGGAACCGAAGCAGCATGCCCGTTGGCTGGCCGACGAAGAGTCCGAATGGACTGAAGCCGCTGATCGGCAGAAACGAAAGGAATATCAGGGCGATGAAGACGTAGTAGCTCGCCATCTGCCAATCGCGCCACTTAAATGCCGGGCGCATGAGGAACTCCGCCAGTGGCCGCAGACTGCGCTGGACGGCAACCGGAATCTGCATGTGGTTCAGCCAGCTGCCGGGCAGCAGGGTCAGCACAATATGCCAGCCATCAATCGGGAAGAGCGGGATCATATTGAAGACGAAGAGCAGCACATTCCAAAACACCGATGCGTATAGCAGTGCCGCCAACAAAGCAAGCGGGTTAACGATGAGCTCCGGGGCGCTGTAAGCATAGAAACCTTGCGCGCTCAATCCGCTCAGGCGCAGCATCAAGGCAAAAATGACCGCCAGCCCTAAATTAGAAAAGGGACCCGCTGCCACTGCCGCCAGGAAACCGCGCCGTGGATCGCGCATGCGCTGTGGCGAGATCGGCGCACTGCCCAAGATGCCGAAACCGATGATGGCGAACATCAGCCAGCCAACCCAATTGATGTGAACCAGTGGATTGAGCGTGAGCTTTCCCTGAAGCTTGGGCACTTCATCACCCATTTTCCAGGCGACGAAGTTATGCGCAAATTCGTGCACGGTCATCGCCATGCCCAGCACAACCAGATTAATGATGATGGTGATAGGATGCAAATTCTGAAACATGGTTCTGTCTCACGAGGCCTAATATCGACTATCTCTAATATACACGATTTCCCGGCATATTGAGAGGAGCTTCGTTCATCGTTACATTCGCGACGCTACGCGACGCCGGCGCCTGTATCAAGGATCCGCCAAGCAGCTTTGTGTTCAATAATGGGCAATCAGTGTTAAAGTACCGATACGCTCTGTATGAAAAAGCCATCGAGTTTGGAATCTCATTAGTATGTTTTTTTGCTCGCATCGCAGGTATGACACATGATTTTGACCGCGGCCTGAGGAAGTTCGTCTTGTGACAAAGCGAGTTCTGTTCCTCTTCTCTGACACTGGCGGCGGCCATCGGTCGGCCTTTCAGGCGATTCAAGACGCCATGAAAATCCGCTATGGGGACGCTGTCGCATTTGAAGCGATTGATGTCCTGCGTGAACTAAAGTGGCCGCTCAACAAGCAACCGGAACTTTATCCGCGCGTTGTCAACACCTCGAAGTTCTTGTGGGCGCTGATGTACCACAGCTTGGATGGCAAACGGCGCGCGCGTTGGGCGCGGCACCTCATCTACCGCAACAATCGCCGAGCCTTGCGCCGCCTTGTCGCCGAGCATCCGGCCGATGTCGTCGTCTGCACGCATTCCGTCATCGCCAATCCTGCCTTTCGCGCCTTCTTGACCCTGCCGGAGCGACCACCCTTCTTGACGGTAGTCACAGACCTGGTCACCACCCCCTCGTTTTGGTACGACCCGCGTGTCGATCACTGTTTCGTGCCGACCGAAATTGCTTACCGCCGTGGCCTGCGCCTGGGCATGGCCCCCTCGCAAATGCAGATTACCGGATTGCCGGTCAACCCGCACTTCATCAACTCGATGACTTCAAAGGACGAAGCGCGCCGGGAGTACGGCTTTGATCCGCAGCTTCCCGCTGTGCTCCTTGTGGCGGGCGGGGAGGGCATGGGCACCATTCACAAGACGGTCCGGGCATTAGACGCGCAGCCGCTCGGGGCGCAACTGGTCGTGATCTGCGGCCGCAACAAAGCCTTGAAGGCCAAGCTGGAAAGCCGCGACTGGATCAACGTCCATCACGTTTTCGGTTTCGTTACCAATCACCACGAAATGCCGCGCATCATGGCCGCATCCGATATCATCGTCACCAAGGCCGGCCCATCGACCATCAGCGAAGCGGCCGTTGCCGGCTTGCCGATGATCATCAGCGACCGCATCCCCGGCCAGGAGACTGGCAACGTACGGCTGGTCACCGAGAGTGGCGCCGGTGTCTATTTGCCCAAGCCGGAGAAAGTCGCCGAGCGTATCATCGAGTGGCTGCAGGAAGATCCGGAACAGCTCCAGCAACGCGCCGCCAACGCCCGCCGCATCGCCAGGCCAGAGGCGGTTTGGGAAATCGCCGATGCCGTCTGGGATTGGGCTAACAAACCCAAATTCGCCCGTACGCGAGCCTCTTGATTAGCCGTCGGTCAGCTTGCCCAGGTAAACGGCGTCCGCGACCTTGATCGCCTGTCCCGTCGCCAAATTTAACTTCCAGCTCGCGTTCAAGTCCTCAGTTGTAAAGAGGAGCGCGCTCTTGTCTTCTGTCCAACTGATCGGCTGAATCAGAGAGCGCATGGCACTATTGAGGACAGTCTGGCGCAGATTCTGCAGATCCACCAGCACGAGGACCGTGTGAATTTCTTGCTCGGGCGTGCCAAAGCCGCTCACTTGAGACAAGGCGTAGACGGCCAGCATGTCGTCGGGGCTGACCAGCATATTGCCCGCCTCATCGTATTCCCCGCGTGAAACCGCCGGGATCACTTGGGATGTACCGTCATCCAGCCGATATATCTGGACATCAATGCCCATCGTCTCGGCATTGGGTGTAAGACGCAACATGATATCGGTTCCAAAGCCGACCGCGCAAAAGCAAGATTGATCGCCGGGCATGGCGCGCGTCACGACTTCTTCAGCGGCAAAGTTGAGCGCGAAGAGCCCCGTACTCCGCGCATAGGGCGTCTGCGCTCCTGTGCCGTCGGCGCGCACCTCCATCAGCACTTCCTGCTCGTCGGATGCAAAAGCGATTGGCAGCAATCGTACACCGGGTCGCGGACCGTACTGGAGCACGGCGCGAATATCAGTGCCGGCGCTGTCCGCCACATGCACGGAAGTCACAAGTTGATAGTCTTCCGTCTTGCGGGCTGTTGCCCAGGCGATGCGCTTGCGATCGCCGGATAGCACCCAGTCGATTTGATAATCGTCGGGCGACGCCGTGATGTAGGGATGATCTCGAATGATGCCGTCGGCCTTGGCCAGCTTCACCTGCCGGTCTTCGGCAGCGACATAGATCACACCGGCGCTGGTCAATGCGTGGCCTTCGCCGCTTGTGTTCACTTTGCTCGTTGCGCCAGTCAGCAAATCGACGAATATGATATCAGTCGCGGCTGAATTCTCGGCATCGCGCTGAATGAACACATCCCAGTTGTGTCCTTGTACGTCGGACTGGATGATGTCTTGTCCGTAGGCGGGAGTGCTGATGGCAACCATCACCACCAGGAGCAGCAGACGCTTCATCTTAGAATCGCTCGCTCATCTTGAACTGATGTCCATTATAGAGCCAGGCAATATCTGGGGCAATTTATCCTGTACAACCACGAGGACAAAAAGAGCCCCGCATACGCAGGGCTCGACATTCTGGAAAGCGCACTATCTAGTACGTCTTGCGGTGGCGTTGAAGACGGCGCTGCTGCCATGCTTCGGCTTCGCGCTTCTTCCTATCGTTCAAGAAACGCTCAATACGCGCTTCTTCCATCAGTTCGTGCATCCGCTGCCTGTTCAGGCCCGGTGCAGTCAAGGTCAGGTTGTACATGACGGTTCTCCCCTATGTATAGCGAGTAGCAACAAGACTATTCATAACGCGCAATTCAGCTGATATAGGGGTTGCCGCTGGTCTCTATTGTCTGTCCTCTGACTGTCTCTTCCCTGGCGCAATCTTGGGTTGCTGGCGCGCATCCATTGGTTTCGCCGCCGTCTCCCTTTACAATGCTTGCATTGTGAGTAAAGGAGTTGCTGCTTTGAAGGCGGTCACCATCCAGAAGATTAATCTGCATGTTGTGGCATTGCCACTGGTTGAATTGTTAAAGACGAGCTTCGGCGCCGAACCATTCAAATCCGCTATTATTATAGAGGCGGTGAGCAGCGACGGTCTTACGGGCTGGGGCGAAACTGCCCTGAAAACGAAACCGTCGTACGGCTCCGAGACCATTCTCACCGCGTTGCACGTGACAGGTGATTTCTTGATTCCCAACCTGCTGGGGAAAACGCTAGGCTCGCCCAGGGAACTTCCCGCGCTGCTGAAGTCTGTGCGCGGCAATCATCACGCGCGCGCCGGCATTGAAGCGGCGATCTGGGACTTGCTGGCGAAAGCAAACGAACTGCGCCTGGCCGATTATTTCGCGGCGCATCTACCAGCGGGCAACTCACCACGCGAATCAGCCCTGGTCGGCGTGAGCATTGGCATCCAGGACAGCCTGGAAGAACAGATCGCGCTGATCAAGAAGCGGCTGGATGAGGGCTATGGACGCATCAAGCTCAAGATCGGGCCGGGTTGGGACGTGGAACTCGTGCGTGAAGTGCGCCGGCACTTTCCCGACATCACGCTGATGCTCGATGCCAACAGCGCCTATTCCCTGGCCGACGCCGGGCTCCTGCAGCAACTCGATCAGTTCGACCTTCTCATGATCGAACAGCCGCTCGCCTACGACGATATCTACGAACACAGCCAACTCCAGCCCAGACTAAATACGCCGATCTGCCTCGATGAGAGCATCTACTCGGCGCATGACTGGCGGATCGCGCTTGAGTTGGGCGCGGGCAAAATCCTCAATCTCAAGCCGACGCGCGTCGGCGGCTATACCGAAAGCCTTAAGATTTACCAGCTTTGTGTGGAGACGGGCACGCCGCTCTGGATTGGCGGCATGCTGGAGACGGGCATCGGGCGCGCCGCCAATCTGTCATTCGCTGCGCTTCCCGGTGTCACCTTGCCCAGCGATATCTCCGCCACCGATCGATACTTTGATCCGGACATCACGGAGCCGCCATTTGTCCTACAGCCCGACAGCACTTTGAAGCTGCCGAATGGCGCCGGTATCGGTGTCGAAGTGCAGCGGGATCGCATCGCCGAGGCGGAAGCGCGCTGGCGCGGGCATAATCCCTTCGCGCCGCTCTGGGACTAATAGGGGCAATAATAGGATACGACTGGAAGCTTTTTCCGCGGCGATTCGTGCAGTTCGAAAGTCATTGCAGAGGCCGTCGCCGGGTAATCGACCGGCAGCGCATAGTCAAGCAGTCTGTCCTTCATCAAGGCTTCGGGCCTTTTACCCTGCGCATGCAGCCAGGGAAATACGAGGATGTCGCCGTGCCCGACCGCCACAACCGATTCGCCTTCATGCTGAACAACCAAATACTCGAAGAAATCCAGGACGCGGTTGAGTACCGTTTGCGGCAATTCATGCGGCGGTTGGTTGCCGGTGTACAGGTCCCAGCCCATCACTGCAAGGTCCGCAATCGGCTCACCTTCGTGAGGCGTGGACACTTCAATAATGCGCTCATCCGACCGGGGAGTCAGGTTGTTGTGATAATCAGCCACGATCGCGGCGGTCTGCTGCGCGCGCTCCATCGGGCTGGCGTAGACAGCAGAGATCTCTTTGTCCGCCAGCCATGAGCCGGCGGCATGCGCTTGCTGCACGCCAACATCGCTCAGCCTGAATCCAGGCAGCCGTCCGTACAGGATATTGGTCGGGTTATGCACATGCCCGTGCCGCATGAGATAAAGCGTCGTGCCCAATTGGCTCTCCTGTTGCTGCCGCGGTTTACATCTTGCTTCAGTCTATCATTGTGTCGTTCACCCTGTAAATGAAGACTTGCCGTCCCACTTCCGTCTAACGTTACCGCCCACATTGTCATATCATTAAGGGACTTGCCGCAATTCATCTCCGCGAGGCAACCTCCGCTTGAAGCCAGAGCCCTGGGTCTTTGATCGCCGTTTCATCACCATACTACTGATCGTCTTTGTGCAAATGATCGGCACCGCGATGGTCAATCCCATCCTGCCGCTTTACGCCCAGAGCCAATTCAGCATGTCTCCTGAGGTCATCACGCTGCTGCTGACTGCGTTTTTCGCCGCGCAGTTCATTGCCGGTCCCTTCATCGGCAGCATGTCTGATCGGCGCGGACGCTTGCCCGTGCTGCTGCTGAGCCAGGTCGGCACAGTCATTGCCTTCCTCATGATCGGATTCGCGCAATCTGTTTCTGTCCTATTTTTCGCGCGTATACTCGATGGCATCACAGGCGGCAATATCGTGGTCGCCCAAGCCTATGTGACCGACATCATGCCGGAAGGGCGACGGACGCAGGCGCTGGGTTATGTCATGGCTGCCTTCGGTTTGGGATTCATCGTCGGTCCGGCAGTGGGCGGCGTGATGGCCAGCCAAATGGGTCCGCAGGCGCCCTTCCTCTTTGCAGCGCTGGCTGCTTTCGCCACCGTCATGTTGACCTACTACACCTTGGAAGAGACGCTCACGCCGGACGATCGCGCCAATAATCGCGCGAACAAGCGCGCCGGCATGCGCCCGGCCGAGTTGATACAAAATGTTCCCCTGATGGCGGTCATGCTTGTTTCCTTCTTGAGTCGCTTCGGCTTTGGCCTGCTTATCGGCACCTTCGCTCTGTTCGCTGAGGCGGTGATTTTCGCCGGTGAAGATTTTGCGGCAGTGAGCCTGGGCGTGGGATTGCTGCTGATGGTGGTGGGCATCGGTCAGTTTGTCACGCAGATCGCCATCTTGCCGGCCGCCTTGCGCCGCTTTGGCGATCCGGCCATCGTCCTACTGGGCGCCGGTTGGCGGGCCTTTGCCATGTTCGCCTTGGCCTTGGCGACCGAGCCTGCCCTGGGCGCCGTGAGCATGGTGGGCTTCGCCATCGGCAGCGGATTGCTGCTGCCGGCACTGCAGTCACTGGTGACGAAAACGGTGGCGCGGGAAACGCGCGGCACCATACTTGGCCTGCACCAATCGGTGATGAGCCTCGGCGTCATCATCGCAACGGCCTTATCGGGCAGCTTGTTCGCGCTTGCTCCCGCCCTTCCCAATTGGATCGGCGGCATCCTGGTTTGCCTGGCGATGCTGCCCGGTGTTTTTCTCTGGGGCTGGGCGCGCAAACACCGAGTGGATCAAGGCGCTGGATTGGCGGTGTCGACTCAATGAAAAACCGCCTGACGATAGTTGGCGGCTTTGGGGAAACTGTCGGGGCGGCGGGATTTGAACCCACGACCTCACCGACCCGAACGGTGCGCGCTACCGGGCTGCGCCACGCCCCGACAAATGAGCGTACAGTTTAGCGAAGCGGACTGGCGCTGGCAAGGTCAAATCATGCCGAACAATGGGCCGAGAACACTGACCGATCGATTACGACAGATTACGGATGGTCCGCTGGCTAGCTGCGGCGCTGCCCTGGCAAGGTTGGGCATCCATCCGGACTGGATCACTGTTGCAGGCCTGGTCCTTGTCGCTATAGCCGCTCTCTTCCTGGCCCGTGGCGAGTTTCTGGCTGGCGGGCTGATCTTGCTGCTCAGCTTGCCGCTGGACGCCCTCGACGGCGCGGTCGCGCGGGCGATGAATCGAAGCGGCGCTTTTGGCATGGTGCTGGATTCGACCCTTGACCGTTATGCTGACGGTTTCATTTTCGCCGCATTCAGTTATTATTTTGCGGTGCTGGAACGGCTGGATATGCTTGCGCTGGCGCTGGCGGCTTTGATCGGCAGCTACCTGGTCAGTTATATCCGCGCCCGCGCCGATGACGCCAACGTCGCCGTGAGAACGACTGTTGGCTTATTCACGCGGATGGAGCGGGTGATTGTCGTGCTAGTCATGACCTTCGCGGCTGCGGCGCTGGAAAATAACGCGCCGCTGGAATTCGGCCTGCTAATTCTGGCACTGGGAACGAATGTCACGGCGCTGCAACGCCTGTGGTTTGTACACAAGATGCTGAAATCACGAGGTGAATAGATGGAATTTGAACAAACCTATTTGGTGATAGGCAACCTGCAAATTCGCTATTACGGCATCATCATTGTCGTCGCACTGCTTGCCGGCGCGTATATCGCGTCGCTATTGGCGAGCCGGAGCGGGCGCGACAGTGATCACATATGGGGCGGACTGACCTGGGCGATCATCCCCGGGATTATCGGCGCGCGCTTGTGGTTTGTTCTATTCCCGCCGATTTCGCTGATACAAGGCTGCGGAATCGAAGGCGAGCTCTGTCAGAATACCGCCTGGTTCCTGGAGAATTTCTTCGATACCGAGAAGGGCGCCGTTGCCATTTGGACCGGCGGGCTCAGCATATTCGGCGCCGTTATCGGAGGCTCGCTGGGCGCCTACATTTATCTGAGCCGATGGCACAACCGACTTGTCGGCTTGTTCACGACAATTCTGACGCCGATTCTCTGGATATATCAGCTTCTGGAATGGCTGGTCAACACGATCATCGATCGTCTGCGCGGCAAAGAAGCGACGTCGTTTCGCTATCAGCGCCCAATTAGCGACTTCCCCGATGAAGGCATGCGCCTGTCACCCTGGATGGATATCGCCGGGGTCTCGATTCCGCTAGGGCAGGCCATCGGCCGCTTTGCCAACTATGTCAATCAGGAATTATACGGCGCACCCACGAACTTCCCCTGGGGCATTCAGATCCCGCGTGACGCGCGCGTGGCGCCATTCGAAAGCCTGATCGAATATCCCACGGATGCGCTCTTTCATCCACTGTGGGCCTACGAAGCCCTTTGGAGTTTGGTCGCCTTTTATGTCTTGTGGCGAATCTATCAGCAGCATCGCGATCGCTTGCTCAGCGGCGATATCCTGCTTCTCTATGTCGCCCAGTACGCCTTTGTCCGTTTCTTGCTGGAGTTCCTCCGGGTGGAGATCGCGGTGATTGGCGATTCCCTGATCAATAGCTCGCAAGCGATTACCTTGGTCGCCTTTGTTTTATCCGTCGGCATTCTGTTGCGCCGCCATCGCTTCAGTGACTTCGCTGCGGCTAAAGCCGTCGACGAAGAGGCGGAGCGTGAGGAAGGCTTATTTCCCGAGGCCGCTTGAGCCACTAGCGCTTGCCGAGACAAATTGTGAATTGCTGATCAAACACCGCCGCGTTGCCGCTTGGCGCGCTTCGCGATTGCGCCTTGTCGAGCCGGCAATTCAAGCGCATGAAAGTAATCCGGTATTAGTATCAAAGCGCATTACAGCGTTTTGCGTTCATCTGAATTATGGTATCGTCAAACCTGTTACCCTGCGAGCGGTCGATTTTAGTATACTGAGAGCGTTCTCGTCAGTTAGGACACAGGCGATGATATGGCGCGCGTCATAATCCTTGGAACGGCCGGAGCCGTCAGCAACGCCCAGCATGACTACACTCATTTCCTCTTAATCGGTGAAGAAGACACGCCTGTTCTTGTGGATGCCGGCTCCAATCCGCTGGATAAAATCAGAGAACTGGGCATTGACGATCACCGGTTGCAAGACATCATTCTGACGCACTTCCATTCGGATCATGTGGCCGGCGTACCCAATATGCTGATGCACATGTGGCAGATGGGGCGCAAGACGCCGATCCGCTTTTATGGCATTCCGCATTGCATCAATCGCGTCGAAGAGACGATGGAAATGTACGGCTGGGAGTACTGGCCTAATTTTTTCCCGGTCTCGTTTTCGCGCATCAGCTTGCACGACAACACCCTGCTCTTTGAGAACAAGGACTTCGCGATCCACTCGTTTCCCGTCGTGCATTACATACCGACCATCGGCATGCGTATCACGAACAAGCACAACGGCAATGTCTTGGCATACAGCTGTGATACCGAACCGTGCGCCAATGTGCTGAAAATCGCGCGCGATGCCGACAAACTGATTCATGAAGCGGGCGGTCCGCCACCCGGCCACAGCACCGCGCGCATGGCGGGCGAAGCCGCGACCGAAGCCGCCGCCGCCGAACTTTATCTCATTCACTACCAGGTCTGGAATCAGGATCCCGAGACACTCGTGCAGGAAGCCGCCGAGACTTACGCTGGACCGATCCATCTCTGCCGCGATTTCGACGAATTCGAGTTCTAACTCGGCTTCCTCAGTCATTTAGACCCGCTCATGAATCCCGCCCCAATACCTGGCCGGTGAAATCTTCGCTTGCGCGACAATCCATTCGCCAACCCCGTCGCTTCCTGTGCTAGACTGCCTGCGCCATAACTAAAGCAAGTCAATGACTTGACCGGGCAGATGACTTCCCCGCCCGTCGAGATTGGCTTATCGGGGAAAAAGATGTTTTGTCTCACCACAAAATCTCCGAAAAGACTAATGTTCGCCCCATTCTTCCGAAATTGCTTCGGGAGCTCAGTTGTACTTGTCTTCCTCTGGCAGGCGGGCGCGGCATTTTTGTTTCACCCCAGATAGATTACAATACGGTTTGCCTCTCTTCGGGAGGGCGTTCATAAGTGAACGCATACTTCAATAGCATGGAGGAAGTATATGAAGTCGATTTATCGTGTACTCACACTAGGTGTCCTTCTATTGTTAACGGCGGGCTTGCTGATTGTTCCCGTAGCGGGCCAGGACGAAATGATGAGCTTTGCCGCGGCTGACTGCGACTATGGTGGAAACCTCAAGTCGGTCGAAGCTGTGGATGCTCAAACCGTTGTGATTACCTTGTGCAATCCGGATGCGCTTTTCGATCAGGTAATGGCGAGTCTTGTCTTGGGCATACACCCTAGCGAGTATCTCGATGCGACCGGCGGCACCGGCGATCTCTTGACCAACCCCATTGGAACCGGACCGCTGAAATTACTGAACTGGGATCAAGGCAACGAGATAGTCTTCGAGCGCTTTGACGATTATTGGGGCGACAATTCGATTGAGCCGACAGTGATCTTGCGCTGGAATTCCGAGGCGGCTGCCCGCGCAACCGAGCTGCGTGCCGGCACGATTGATGGTATGAAATTCGCCAATCCGCACGATATTCCGGTTTTCGGCGCCGACCCCAACTTCAGCCTGCTGGACATACCGCCCTTGACAGGCGTTTATGTCGCTATGAGTAATTTCTTTGAACCCTTCAACGATGTGCGTGTACGCACAGCTATCGCCATGGGCATCGACCGGCAGCGGATCGTCGATAACTTCTTCCCGCCGGGCTCGCCGCTATCGCCTGACTTTGCACCGCCGGCGGTATTCGGTCATATAGCCGAAGGCGGCGTACCGGGCTTTGATCAGGATGCTGCCAAGGCGCTCCTGGAAGAAGCTGCTGCGGATATGGGCTTCTCCTTGCCGCTGGAATCTGTGGTCGATTCGCGAACCGGCGAATCCCGCGGACTTACCTTGACCTGGCGTGATGTCGTTCGCGCGTACCTGCCGAATCCGGGTATCATCGCCAACGATATCGCGGCTCAGCTGTCAGACATTGGTATCATCGCCGATGTCCAGGTTGTCGAATCAGGCGCCTTTATCGGTTCAGCGCTGTCGGGCAATGAGCCCTTGCACATTCTGGGTTGGCAGGCAGATTTCCCCGATGCATCCAATTTCTTGACATGCTGCCACGGTCCCAATTCCAGTCAAATGGGCACTCCCTACGCCGAGATCTATGAACCCCTGGTCAAAGCCGGACAGGTACTCGATCCGGACGAGCGCATGGCGCTCTTCCAGCAAGTCGCCGACGGAATGGCGGCGGTGGTGCCTTGGGTACCCTTCGGCCATGCGCGGGCCGCAGATGTCTGGCAAGCGCGTATTGGGGGCATACATCCTGCCCTTCTAGACGGCACCGAGGAATTCGCCCGTATCGAAGATCCCGATGACGACAATGTCATCTACATGCAAAACGCCGAGCCGATTTCGCTCTATTGCAACGATAGTTGGGACGGCGAATCCTTCCGCGCTTGCCATCAGATTCATGAAGCTTTGCTCGATTTCGCGTTTGGCACGGTTGACTTGATACCTGGCTTGGCGGAAAGCTGGGAAGTCACAGACGACGGACTGGCTTGGACCTTCCATTTGCGCGAGGGCGTCGTCTTCCATGATGGTTCCAGCTTTGACGCCAACGATGTGGTCGCCACCTGGCAAGCTTCCGCGGATTGCTCCAGCCCGAATCACACGGGGACAGGTGAAGGCTTCGGCATCTACTTGTCCGTCTTCCAGCAGTTCATCAATGCCGATCAGTGCTAGCACCATAGCGGAGCGCCTCTCATAGAGGCAAAGGCAGGCGCGACCTATCAGGTCGCCCTGACAGAAGATGAATTAGATTGCGGGCGACCCAAGGGGGTCGCCCGTACTTATCTTGGCTATAACAGAACCTGTTAGTTGCGGTTCAGGCGCGGATCCAGCGCGTCGCGCATGCCATCGCCCAGCAAGTTGAAACCCAGCACGGTTATCATAATCGCGATGCCGGGGAAGAAAACCAGGTGGGGCGAGGTGAAGAGGTAGTTGCGCGATTCGCTCAGGATCTGGCCCCATTCAGGTGTCGGCGGCTGCGCGCCCAAACCTAGAAACGAAAGCGCCGCCGCATCGAGAATGGCAGTCCCTACGCCGAGCGTACCCTGTACGATGATCGGCGTGATCGCATTCGGCAGGATGTGGGCGAGCACAATACGCCATGGGCTAGCGCCCAAGGCTCGCTCCGCCACGACGAATTCCTGCTCCTTGATCGACAGTACGCTGGCACGCGACAGGCGCGCGTATTGCGGAATAAAAGTGATTGTGATGCCGAGCAGGGCATTGGTCAATCCGGGACCGAGGATCGTCACAATGGATATCGCCAGCAGCAGTGCGGGAAAAGCCAGCACCACGTCCATAAGGCGCATGATCACATTGTCCACCCGGCCGCCCAAGAAGCCAGCCGTAACCCCAAGTGCCGTACCTGCGAATATCGAGAGGCTGATAGTGATGACGCCGACCGACAGCGAGGTGCGCGTGCCAAAGATGACCCGGCTATAGAGATCGCGCGCGTTCAGATCGAGACCGAGGATATGCAGTGGTTCTTCACAGCCCAGGATCGGGATACAGGGCGATTTGCTGGGCAGCCGGCCCGTTTCTCCAGGAACGCCGATCATCGTCTTGATAGGATCATGCGTGGCGAATAGCGGCGCGAATACAGCAATGACGACCAAGGCGCCGATGATGGCCATGCCGAGCAGCGCCGAGGGACTGTGCCGCAGGTTGCGCAGCGTTTCCAGCCACAAGTTGGCGGAGCGGTAGTTTTCCTCGGATGCAAGCATGGCCGGTTCCGTATTCGTCACTAGGCCTTCCTTCATGCCTGCTAATTGAAGCGAATGCGCGGGTCGAGGTAGCCGTATAGGATATCGACCACCATATTGATCAGTACAAACCCGGAGGCGATCACCACCGTGAAGCCCTGCACCAGCGTATAGTCACGCGACGTAATGCTATCGACCAGGGTCCGCCCGACGCCGGTGAGACTGAAGATCGTTTCAGTCAGGACGGCGCCGCTGATGACCAGGCCGAAATTCAAGCCGATCACGGTGATAACCGGCAGCATGGCGTTTTTCAGGGCGTGCTTGCCCACGACGACGCGCTCGCGCAGACCCTTGGCGCGCGCTGTGCGGACGTAATCCTGATTCAGCACTTCTAGAACGCTCGAGCGGCTCATGCGCGCGATGATGGCAAGCGGAATGGTGCCGACAGCTACCGCCGGCAGAATCAGATGCCGCAACGCGTCGATGAGCAACTCGCCGTTCAGCGTCAAGATGGCGTTCAGTGTGTGAATGCGCGAGAGGAAGATCAATATGCCGAGCGGTTTATCACCTTCCGCCACCAGGCCGTGAACGAGAAAAAACGGTTCGGGCGTGGAGCCGGGCGTCAACCGGCCCGACGGCGGCAGGGCAAAGGGCGTATCTTTGAGTAAGACGGCGAAGAGATATGCCAGCATCAGTCCCAGCCAGAAGACGGGCATGGAGACGCCGATATTGGCTCCGATCATTGTGCCGACATCGAGGGCGGACTTGTGCCGGTAGGCGCTCACGACACCCAGCGGCACGCCGATGCTGATGGCGAAGAGCAAAGCGTAAGCGCCGAGTTCGACGGTGGTCGGCAGGCGCTCGACCAGTAACTGCATGACCGGCCGATGAAAACGCAGCGAATTGCCCAAATCGCCTTGGGCGAAGTTGCGCATGTAGATGAGCAGCTGCACGGGCAGCGGTTCGTTGAGCCCATTGCGGCGGAAGAAGGCATCGCAAATTTCTTGCGTCGCGCGCTCGCCGAGCACTGCCATACAAGGATCGCCCGGGATCGCCCGCGCCAAGGTAAAGGTGACGATGAGAATTCCGAATAAGACCGGTATGGAGAAGGTCAACCGCCTGAGGACGAACTTGAGCATTTTATGATACCAGTGGATTGAAGTGACCTAAGTATAGCGGAAACACGCGCGGCGGACGCTGCGCGGCGTCTAGTCCGTCGCCCAGTCCCGCGCCCGCTCGACTGCGCGCTGCCAGCCGGCGTAGAGCGAGTCGCGCTGATCGGCGGACATGGCCGGCTCAAAGGTCCGCTCCAGCTGCCATTGCCCGGCGATTTCGTCCTGCGATCCCCAGAACCCGGTCGCCAGTCCGGCCAGGTAGGCGGCGCCAAGCGCGGTCGTCTCGGTCACGGCCGGGCGCTGCACCGGCACAGCGAGAATATCGGCTTGAAACTGCATCAGAAAGTCGTTGACCACGGCGCCGCCGTCTACCCGCAGGGTGTCGAGTGGCAAGCCCGAATCGGCGGACATGGCGTCAACCACATCGCGCGTCTGATAGGCGATGGACTCCAGGGTGGCGCGTACGATCTGCGCGCGACCGCTGCCACGGGTCAAGCCGACAATCGTGCCGCGGGCGTATTGATCCCAATACGGGGCGCCCAGGCCGACGAAGGCGGGCACGACGTAAACCCCGTCAGTGCTTTTGATGCCGGCGGCTATTGATTCGCTTTCGGCAGCGCTTTCTAGCAGTATCATCTCGTCGCGCAGCCACTGCACGGCGGCGCCCGCCATGAAGATGCTGCCCTCGAGGGCATACTGCAGGGCCTCGTCGCCGACTTGCCAGGCGACGGTCGTCAGCAGATTATTCGCCGAAGTCTGCGGCTGATCGCCGGTATTCATCAGCATAAAGCAGCCGGTGCCGTATGTATTTTTGGCCATGCCAGCTTGATAGGCGGCTTGCCCGAAGGTGGCCGCCTGTTGATCGCCTGCCATGCCTGCAATTGGTATTGCCGCGCCAAAGAATGTCGCGTCGCTCTCGCCGTAAACCTGGCTGGAGGGGCCGACCGCCGGCAGGATGGCGCGCGGAATATTCAGACGCGTCAAAATGGAGTCAGCCCAGTCGCCGCAGTGGATATCAAAGAGCATGGTGCGGGCAGCATTGCTGACATCGGTGATGTGCAGCGCGCCACCGGTCAGCTTCCAGACCAGGAAACTGTCGATCGTACCGAAAGCCAGTTCGCCCGCTTCCGCCTTTTCGCGTGCGCCGGCGACATTTTCCAGCAGCCATGCCACCTTGGTGCCGGAAAAGTAAGCATCGGTGACCAGGCCCGTATGTTGCAGGATCGTCCGGTCGAAGCCCTCCGACTTAAGTTCGTCGCAGAATGCCGCTGTCCGGCGATCCTGCCAGACGATTGCGTTATGAATCGGTTCGCCGCTGACCCTGTCCCAAATCACAGTCGTCTCGCGCTGATTGCTGATGCCAATGGCGGCGATCTCAGCGGGATCGGTCACGATGGCCTGCGCGACTTCCAGCTGTGTCGCCCAGATATCCGCCGGATCATGCTCGACCCAGCCCGGCCGCGGATATATCTGCCGGAACTCTCGCTGGGAACTGCGGACCACATTGCCGTTGTGGTCGAAGAGGATGGCGCGGGAAGAGGTTGTGCCTTGATCGAGCGAGAGAATGTAAGATGCCATATTCGATCTAGCCTTTTCGGATTCTGCGCTTGTATGGTCTGGCAATTGTATCGCAAGCTGGCGGGAACTTCTTAGTGCCCCCGTCGGCGATGTTCCGCTCTTAATTTGAGCAGGATGCCGATGCCGAGGCCGGCCAAACCACCGGCGAGTGACCAAACGGGCAAACGTTCCAGCATCGCCAGCATCATCTCGGGTGGATAATCCGGGAAGATGTGCCCGTGGCGCAGGTCCTTGAAAAGCATCAGCAAGGCGGATGCAAGCGCCGACAGGGCGCCAATCAGCGAGCCGGTTAATACGGCGAAAATTAGCCCGTATCCGTTTTCTGGAAAAACGTTCTTGCGGCTTGATGTGAGCAGCGCCATTGTCACGCCGGTCGCCCCGAGGATTCCCAATACCGTTGCGCCGCGGGCATCGTTGTCTTCAACACTGGACCAGAGCAAGATGACAATGCCGGTGAGCAGCATCAGATGCCGCGACATTTGCCCTCGCGTATTGAGTGAGCTCATGCTGGATATTATACCGCTTGCTCAACGCCCGGAATGGAAGCGGGTATCCTGCTGGCCGTCAGCTGCCGGATGCCGCCTGCAGATGCTGAAGGGTCATGTCGTAGAATGCGGCTGTCTGCTCATCGTGCACGGCGTGCCCGCAATCGAACATCACCAGATTTCCCGTCGGCGTGACGGCGACGTAGCGTTCGCCATTTTGCTGTGGATTCAGCATGTCGGCGCGACCGAGCATAATGATTAGCGGGCAAGTGATGTCCTTGGCCCGGCTGAGGCTGACATCGTCGCCGGCATCGATCATTCGGGTCATCGCGCGCACCCATTCGCCCGTGAACTGCGCGGCGTCGGTGAAGCCGTGCAGCTCCTTTTCATCGTCCGTAATCCAGTCGCCCGGATACATGTGCTGGAAGATTGGGCGGAGTTCAGGTCCAAAGTTGCCGATGGCGCCGATGGCGATGCAGGAGGCGACGCGATCGGCGAACTTGCCCGCCGCAATCATTGCGATCTCACCGCCATCGGAAAAGCCGATGAGATGGGCTTTCGCAATGCTCGCCGCATCCATGAAGGCCAGCAGATCGTCAGCATCGCGGTGATAGAAATCGTCGGGGAAGTCACGCGGTTTGGGCAATGATTCGCCATATCCGCGCAGGGTCAAGCCGATGACGCTAAATCCCTGCTCGCGCAGCCAGTCCATGACGTGGCCGAGATGTGTGCGCGCCGTGCCCAACATGCCGTGAATTAATATGACGGGTATGCTGTCGTTCGAACGACGCATGTCTTCGTAGTGCAAGGTTGCGCCTGTCGGCAATTTGAGCTTGGGCATATCGAAATGAACTTTGCTGCTGCTGGAGCGAATCTTACACGACAGCCTGCTGTTCCTGCTGTGGCAGCGGAAGCGGCTCGACAAGCGCCGCGTCGAGAACCTCATCCAGGTGATCGACCAGGATGAACCTTAGGTCGCTCCGAACATCGTCCGGCACGTCATCGAGGTCATTTTCGTTTTTACGCGGGAGAATGACGGTATCTGCGCCAAGTCGATGCGCCGCCAATACCTTGTCCTTGATGCCGCCGACCGGCAACACCTGACCGCTGAGGGTCAACTCGCCGGTCATGGCGATGTTGCTCTTGGCGGTGCGTCCAGTCAGCAGCGATGCCAGCGCCGTCGCCATCGTCACACCGGCGCTCGGTCCGTCCTTTGGCACCGCGCCGGACGGCACGTGCAAGTGGATATCGAATTCGTTGTAGAATGCCGGGTCTATGCCTAGCTGTACCGCTCGCGAGCGCGCAAAACTATACGCGATTTTGGCACTCTCCTGCATGACTTCGCCGAGCTGGCCGGTGTATTGGAAACCTTTACCGCCATTCATTTTGGTCGCCTCGATGAATAGCGCGTCGCCGCCGACCGGCGTCCAGGCGAGTCCGGTAGCGACACCTGGAATCTCGGTCCTATCCTGCAGTTCAGTGCGATAACCGTAGCGTGCCTTGCCCAGCAACTCTTTGACCGAATCCGCCGTAACGATCGTTTCGTCGCTCTTGCCTTCCGCAATCTGGGTGACGACTTTGCGCGCCGCCTTGCCGATTTCCCGTTCCAGATGGCGCACGCCGGCTTCCCGCGTGTAATCGCGGATGATCTGCAACAGCGCCTCGCCCGTAAAACTAAGCTCCTCGCTATGCAAGCCATTCTCGCGCCTTTGACGCGGCACCAGATACTGGCTGGCGATCGCTTGCTTTTCCAGTTCGGTATAGCCGCTTAACTGGATGACCTCCGTACGGTCTCGCAGCGGGCTCGGAATGGTGTCGAGCGAATTGGCGGTGGTGATGAACATGACATCGCTCAAATCGAAGGCGACATCGAGATAGTGGTCGCGGAACTCGGCATTCTGTTCGGGGTCAAGCACCTCCAGCAGCGCCGACCCGGGATCGCCCCGAAAGTCGCGGCCGAGTTTGTCAATCTCGTCCAGCATGATCAGCGGATTGCGCGACTTGGCTCGACGAATCGCCTGAATGATCCGCCCCGGCATCGCGCCGACATAGGTTCGGCGGAATCCGCGAATCTCAGCTTCGTCGCGAATGCCACCGAGGCTCATCCGGATGAACTCGCGACCCATGGCGCGGGCGATCGAGGCGCCAAGTGAAGTCTTTCCAACACCTGGGGGGCCGACAAAAAGCAGGATCGCGCCGGACCGATCGCGCCGCACGGGATCGTAGCGGTCCATGTGGTTCAATTCAGCTTCGCGGTCGGCACGCAGCTTGCGTACAGCCAGGAATTCCAGGATGCGTTCCTTGACATCTTTCAAGCCGTAGTGGTCTTCGTCAAGGATCGCGCGCGCATTGGCGATGTCCAGGATGTCCTCGGTGCGCACCTCCCATGGCATACTGCAGATCCAGTCGAGATAGGTGCGAATCACGCCGTATTCCGCGGCGGCTACTGACAGCTTGGACAGGCGGTTGAGTTCGCGATCCGCCTCTTTGCGCGCCTCGTCCGGCATATTGGCTTCCTCAATGAGTTGCCGGAACTTCTCGACTTCCTGCTGATCTTCGTCTTCCTCCAGCTCGCGCCGAATCGCTTTCATCTGCTCACGCAGATAATAGTCGCGCTGCGATTTCTCAATCTCGTGTTGCGCGTCTTCCTGAATCTTCCGGCCGAGCGAAAGCACCTCATACTCTTTGTTGAGCAGCTTCAGCAAATGGCGGATCTTTTCGCCAACGCTGTCCATTTCCAACAAGCGCTGGGCGTCATCCAACTCGATACGCACATAAGTTGCGATGGAATAGACCAATTGCAGCGGATCTTCGACATTGAGCGCGTTGCTGACCAATTCTTGCGGAATGCTTTGCACCAACTCCGCCAAGGCGGTGAAGCGATCGATGATGCTGCGTACCAGCGCTTCCATCTCAATGTCATCTTCGAAGACGACTTCGTCTTCGGGAATGCGCGTGACGCGGGCCTTAAGATACGGCGACGTGGCGACGAACTCGTCAATCCTAATCCGCTGCAAACCCTGGATCAGCAACCTTACTGTTCCATCGGGCGTACGAAACAGACGATGAATTGTCGCCAGGGTTCCCAGCGTCTGGACTTGATCAGGACCCGGCGTGCCGAGGCTGGGATCTTTGGAGGCGACCAAACCGACCATGCGATTGCCCGCGACAGCATCGTCAACCAGCTGGATGCTGCGTTCTTGGCCAACGGTGAGTGGAATCGCCGTTTGCGGATAGACGACCATGCCACGCAAGGGCAAGATCGGCAGTTCCTCTGGCAGATCAATCGCCGTGCCTTCGTCTTCCAACTCTTCGCTGAGTTCTATATCAATCTGAGTCTCTAGCGTATCCAGATCGCTCAGCATTACTTCCCAATAGGTCATGCGAGTCGTCCTTGTTGTGTAAGTGCCTCGCGCGTTCTCACGAAGCGGCAACGGGCGCTGTTGGGCGGAAAAATGGCCACCCATAGCCTGCCCTGCCCATCGCTGCCGCACATTCGAATTGGCAGCGGTTCGCTCTCCTTACTTTACTGGTAGACGCGTAAAAAAGGTATCAGCGTTCGCGCTTCGCGGTATTTTTGATACGTTTCTAAGACTTCAACGGTTGAGACGGGTTTGCGAACACGTTCGCACTTGGCCGCGTAGCGCATTTGCCCGTTCGGTGACTTTGAATACAATGAAATCAGACCGATTCGCCGGCAATATAGGAAGTTAGTCCGATGAGCGAGAAGTTTGGTGAACCCGGCAGACGCAAGGGGAAGCGCGCGCGCGACCGAAACGTGGCGCGGCAGCAGCGCCGCCTGGCAATGATGGAAGGACAACTTCATGGGGGGACTGAACACGCCTTTTTCCGCAAATACTTTCCTTCCTATGACGATGATAATGCCATTCACCGGGCTCTGGCTTGGCTCTTTTCCAGCCGCTCGCCTGTCGCCAAGCTCACGACGCTTGTCGCTCTCTGCGTTTTGGTCTTCTTTGTAGGTAGTTACCTGTGGTCCGGCCGCATTTTCCCGAACGTGTACGCAATGGGATTGGCCGTTGGCGGGCTGACACCGGCCGAGGCGGAGAAGGCGATCCTGGATTACTGGAATTCGGACCTGGCAATTGACGTCACCGTGGACGGGGAACATCTCGATACCGTCAGCCCTGACGAGCTGGGACTTTCGATTGACGCGACAACTATGGCCGGCGCCGCGAAGTCATCCGGCTTGGCTGGTCTACCCTTCGGCATCAACATTGAGCCTGTTCTTGCGGTGTCACATGGTCGCGCCCAGGGGCTGCTGCTCGACTTGACAGAATCCATTTATGTGCAGCAATACGAGGCGGGCTACAAGTGGTCCGGCGGTAAGTTGATCACCGTGCCCGGCCGCCGCGGCAGGCACTTGGATATTACCGAGAGCTTGAAACATCTGAAAGATCAAGCGCCAGCCATCGTAACCTACGGGCGCTTTCAGTTGCCTACGATTTCGCTTGACCCGACCGTGCTCGACAGCTCGCCCTTCCTCGACGAGGCGCTTGGCTTCCTCCGCGCTAGTGTCCACCTGCGCGGATACGATCCCTTCAAGAACGAGATGCTTGCTTTCAACGTCGATCAGAAGCTGGCGGCTGCATGGCTGACCGCGGGTGAGAACGGTCTGTCTGTGCGGGCTGAAGCCTTCAATGAATTCGTAGAACGCGAGAATCAGAAGCTGATACGAGAAGGACGCTATATTGATAGGCTACTCGCTACCGAAAAGCTGCAGGAAGCGCTGAACACGAGCAGTCCCGATGTCATCCTGCGTCTGAATTATCTGCCGGAGGAATATGTTGTTGTGCGGAATGATACCGGCTATCGCATCGGACGCAAGCGGGGTATCCCGTACGAATTGATCCGTGACGCCAATCCCACGGTGACTTGGAACGCCATGGTCGTGGGCGACAAAGTTCAGATTCCCTCGCGCGATGTCATAATCCCGGAAGATCCGGTGCCGCACAAGCGCATTATCATCGATCTGGAAACACAGTGGCTGGTCGGTTTTGAGAATGGCAACCTTGCGTTTGACTGGGCGATATCATCCGGCCGCGATACGGCGCCGACCTATCCGGGTATCTTTCAGATTCTCACTCATGACCAGATTGCGTTCGGCGGCAGTTTCGCCCTCTGCGACGAAGCCGGCACCAACTGCAATCAATGGGAAATGGCCTGGTTCATGGGCATTTATGAGGTCGTGCCCGGCTTGATGAACGGATTCCACGGCGCCGTGCTGCTGCCAAATGGCAATCTCCTCGGTGGTGGCGGTGTATATGAGCCGACTACCTTTGGCTGCATCATGTCGCTGGACAAAAACGCGCGGCTGCTCTTTGACTGGGCGGATCCCGGAACAATGGTCGAGATTATCTCCGCTGAGTTTGCGCCCGAAAGCGATCTTGCGCGTTATGCCAAGGAATACATCAGCACGATTGACATAAACTTCCGACCGATCTCCGCGTGAGGCTCGGCGCGCAAGGTGTGCCGATGACTAGTGAATGCCAAGGCGCATCGTCGGTGATCGCTAATTTTTCAGACGGGTGATGAGGCACGCTGACGAATCGTATTGAGAAAATGAACTTGGCTCAAAGACGCCCGCGCAAGTGGGCATTTTGTTTTGCCCCGCCTCAGGTAAAATCTGAATCCGTCCGAGTATCCGAGTCAAGTGAGGCGCTATGAGCAAAGCTTACGGCACCTGGAAAAGCCCGATCAGTGGTGCATCAGTCGCGAGTGGCGTCAGCCTGCGAGATGTGCAATGGAACCGATCGGGTGATACGCTCGTCTGGTGGGAGAGCCGTGGCAAGACAGGCGTCTTGCAAGCTCAAACCGATTTGCAGGCGGCGCGTGATCTGACCGACAGGCAGCTCAACGTCGCCGGGCGCGTTGGCTATGGTGGCGGCGCCTTCACTGTCAGTGACAGCAATGTGTTTTTCGCCGCGAACGGACGTCTCTATTGCCAGGCGCTAGCTGGCGGCGAAGCGCGCGCGATCACGCCCGAATTCGGCAGCTATGCTTCCCCGGCCGCGTCCCTTGATGGGCGATGGGTCGCTTTTGTTCACAGTTATGAGCATGTCGATGGCTTGGTGATTGTGGATGCCGATGGCGAACAGTTCCCGCGAAAACTGGCGTACGGCACCGACTTCGCCATGCAGCCGGTTTGGCATCCCGCTGGAGAGCATATCGCGTACGTGGCTTGGAATCACCCGCAAATGCCCTGGAACGGCAGCGAATTGCGACTGATTCAGTTGGCCGCCGACGGCGCACGATTGCCTCTGGCGGGAGACATCGTGACGCTTGCCGGGGATACGGAGACGGCGATCTTTCAGCCTGAGTTTTCGCGGGATGGACGCTACCTCTCGTACGTTAGTGACGAGAGCGGATGGGGGCAAATCTATCTTTATGATCTGGAGCAGCAAGAACGAATCCAACTGACGTCGGCGGAAGCGGAACATGGCACGCCGGCTTGGGCGCAGGGAATGCGCACCTACGGCTGGATAAGTGACAGCCGGTCGATCGTCTATCAGGAGAACGAACGCGGCTTCATTCGCTTGAAGCGCTGCGATGTGGAAACGGGGAAGAGCGAACTGATAGCGGGCCTTGATGCCTATACGGAGCTGCAGCAGGTGGCTGTGTCACCAAGCAGCGACTCGATCGCGATGATTGCGTCATCGGCGCTGATTCCGCCGCGTGTGATTTCAATTGATCCGACGCAGGAGGTCATGATCCGCCGGCGGCAGGGCGCGGAAAACTTGAGCGCAAGTGAGCTTTCAGCCGCGGTAGCGATCAGCTGGCTGAGCGATGACGGTGGCGAGGCGCACGGTCTTTACTACCCGCCGGTATTGCAAGACGACATGCCCGAAGGCGCGCCGCCATTAATTGTTAACGTACATGGCGGGCCCACGTCACAGCGCTATGCCGGCTTCGCTTACGAAGTGCAATTCTTTACAACGCGCGGGTTTGCCGTTTTGCAGGTCAATCACCGCGGCAGCACCGGATACGGCAAAGCTTATATGGATATGCACCGCGGCAATTGGGGTGTCTACGATGTGACAGACTCCATCGCCGGCGTCAAGCACCTGGCCAGGGAAGGGCTGATCGACGAGAAAAAAGCGGTCATCATGGGCGGCAGCGCCGGTGGCTTCACGGTTTTGCAGTCGCTGGTGGATTATCCCGGCTTCTATAAAGCGGGGGTCTGCTCGTATGGCGTGTCGAATCAATTTGGTCTCTTGATGGACACGCACAAATTCGAGGAGCGCTATACATTCTGGCTCTTGGGTGAATTGCCGGAAGCGGCCGACCTGTACCGGCAACGCTCGCCCGTTTTTCATGCGGACAAGATTGTCGACCCGGTCATCGTCTTCCAGGGAACGGACGATGTGGTCGTGCCTCAAGATCAATCGGACAGCATCGTCGCCTCGCTTAAGCGGCGCGGCATTCCGCACGAATATCATCTCTTCGAGGGCGAAGGCCATGGCTGGCGCAAGCCTGAGACCATCGAGACCTATTACGCTGGAATCGAACGTTTCCTGCTGCAGCATGTCATTTACGCTTGATCCGCTGGCCTTACACTTAAGCGTCCGCTACTGATCGCTGACACGGCTAAACTGACACGAGTACCTGGGGCAAATCGTCGATGCTCGACAACATAGTACTAATCGTTGCCGGGCTTGTTGGCCTCTTTTTCGGCGGAAACTGGCTGGTGCGCGGCGCCTTGAATCTGGCGATGTCCTTTGGCGTCTCGATCTTGATGGTCGCGCTAACTTTCGTCGCCATTGGCACGTCCATGCCGGAATTGCTCGTGAGCGTTCAAGCGGCGCTGGCTGGCAAGAGTGATCTGGCGATAGGCAATGTCATCGGATCCAATATCGCCAATATCGGCTTAATACTCGGCGCTACCGGCTTGATTACTCCCTTGGGCGTCAAAGCGATTCTGCTACGGCGCGAGATCCCGATCATGATTCTCTTCACTGTCTTCTCGCTGTTGTTGGCGCTCGACCGGCGTATCGGACGGGAAGACGGCATCATCCTGCTCATTGCTTTTGTCGGCTTCAACATCTTCTTCTATATGCTGGCGAAGAAGGAACAGCAAACGCGTGAACAACTGCTGGCGGACGTGGACGAAAAGCCGAAGGGGAAGCCCAGGCGCGGCAAAGAATTTTGCATTCTAGCAGTCGGGATTCTCGCGTTGGTCCTGGGATCGCGCCTGATGGTGGAGGGCGCCGTCAATCTCGCCCGCTTGATCGGCATCAGCGAACTGGTGATCGCCATCACATTGGTGGCTTTTGGCACGTCGCTGCCCGAGCTGGCTGCATCGCTTTCCGCCGCCTTTCAGGATCAAGCGGACTTGGCGATCGGCAATGTCGTTGGTTCCAATATTGCCAATCTCCTGCTTATCCTCGGCGTGACGGCATTCTTGCAACCGATTCCGGTTGACCGGGCCGACGTGCTGTTCGAGTTCATCGTTATGATCGGCTTCGCGGTCTTGCTAATTCCCTTTCTGCGGCGCAAGCGACTTAGCCGGCGGAGCTCGGCGCTGTTTCTGGGTGCTTACATCGCCTTTATCATTTACAGCGTGGCTTTTCAGTCCGCGGCCTAGCGATAGCAGTTCAATTAGCGGGCTGGCATGTGTTGTGGCATCATTCAGGTAGCAAGCGGAAGGCGCTTTGATGACTCAGTTACCGCCTGTTCAACACTTCACTAGCAGCAGCGGCGTCGACATTTATCGGCTCTCGATGCTGCTTTTCCCTAACGACTTCACGGGGCACGTCTACGTCTTAGAAGGCGCGGGCGCATTAACGCTGGTCGATACCGGCTCCGGCATGGGCCGCAGCAACGATGACCTGCTAGACGGTTTCCGGCAGCTGCGCGAGCGATACGGCAAGACTTACACCTTGGCCGATATCGAGCGTGTCATCATCACGCATGGGCATATTGACCACTTTGGCGGCTTGGCTTTTGTAAAGTCGCATGCCGATGCCGAGGTAGGTATCCACGAGCTGGATCGACGTGTGCTGACGAATTATGAAGAGCGCGTCATCGTCGCTACCAAGTCGCTCGGCATTTATTTTGACCGCGCCGGCATCAAGCCGTCGATGCGGGATACGCTGTTCGACATGTACGGCTTTGCCAAAAAACATGTCACGTCAGTTGACGTCGACGTTAGCATCAGCGACGAGCAAGTCATTGACGGCATGGAGTTCATCCATACGCCGGGCCATTGCCCGGGCCAGGTCTGCATTCGGCTCGGTGATGTGCTGTTGAGCGCGGATCATGTATTGTCGCGGACGACGCCACACCAATCGCCGGAGAGCATCACGCACTATATGGGCTTGGATCATTATGCCGATTCGCTGCGCAAGTTGCTGCGCTACGAGGGCATAGCGCTCGCGCTAGGCGGGCACGAGGATCCGATCCATGACCTGTACGGCCGTATCCAGGAGATCCGCGCCAGCCACAACCGCAAGCTGGACCGGATTCGCAAGATCATGCGTGACAATGGCGCGCCCATGACAATCAGCGAGATTTCCCAGGCGATGTACCCGGATGTCGAGGGCTATCATGTCCTGTTGGCCATCGAAGAAGCCGGCGCGCACATCGAGTACCTTTATCAGCACGGGCATCTGACCATTGCCAACTTAAAGGAATTCGAAGCTGAACCGAATCCCGCCATTCTTTATTCACTGCACGACTAGGACCTGGACGCGCCGCATGAGAATGAATTGACCGGCAACCGAGGCGGATAGTAAACTGGAGGCACAGCTTCAGTCCGTAAGCTGATGCATCGGTCTTGGGCGCGAGCGAGGGGAAAACGTAGACATGGAAGAGAAAACCAAAGTTAAGCAAGCCGTAGACAGCGATGCCTACGAATTGGCAGGTTTCGTCACGCGCGCGTTGGCTATCATCATCGATGGTTTTCTGCTGCTGATGGCGCTGCTGATCGTTATCGCGCTTCTCTCAAGTGCTGGCGATGGCGTACCGGCGAAACTGTATCAGGTTGTCAGCCTGGCTATACCGGTTGGCTACTACTGGTATTTCTGGACGCGACGCGATGGGCAGACGCCGGGTAAATTCGCGCTCGGTATCCGCGTCATCAAGGCGGATGGGACGGCGATGAGCGATACTGACGCCGTGATCCGCGCGATCGGCTACCACGTCAGCGCGCTGCTCTGCGGCATGGGCTTCATCTGGGCGATCTTCGACAAAAACAATCAGACCTGGCATGACAAGCTCGCACGCACTTACGTCGTGCGCAGCAGTGACCGGCGCGAAACGGTCGAAATCGGCTGATAGGCGCGCTTCCGCTCTGGGCCGCCTGATCGGACTCGGCTCGTTTGACCTCAAGCAATTTTATGATTGACTGTCCTCGGGACTCGTGATGACCAACCTGGCGCAGCGCATGGGACTTTCTCGATACCTTGCCGATGAACATTACCGCTCTTCTTTGCGTGCCTTCAAGCGGCGCGACCTACGGACGGCGATAGCGGAGATTGAAGCTGCGATTGATCTCCTGCCGAACCACGCCGAATATCATGGCGTTCTTGGCCTTTGCCATTTGGAGGACAAGAAAGGCAAACAAGCAAAGGAAGCCTTCGAGCGCGCGCATTCGCTGCATCGCAATGAGATGCTGGCAAATTACGGATTGGGAATGATCGCCTATCGCAAGAAAGATTGGCGGACGGCGGAAGACTTCTTCACAAGAGCCTTGGCCGCGCAACCGGGGCGCGCTGAAACGCAGTACTTTCTGGGCATGGTCGCGCATCGTCTGGGGCAGAATGATGAAGCCTGGCGCTGGGTGGACGGGGCCGGCGCCGGTTTTGCCCAAACAATGGACAATCGCGAAGGGCATTGCAGCGCCTGGAAACGAGAATTCCAGAAGCTGCTGGCGGTGGAGTGAATTTTGGCTCAAGCGAAATGCCACGCAAAGACCTTGCGCCGAAGATCGTCATGACTCCGCTTACGGTCCCCAAATACCGACCCAGTTTTGACGCTTAATCGCCCATGAATTCAACGACCGCAGCTTCGAATGCCGATGCCAATCAGGGTATGTGGCAGGCGCTAGCGCTCTTTGCCGGTATGGCCATGATGATACTGGTTTGCGCGAGTGGCCCGTCCCCCACGGAGTCGCTACGGCTTGCGCAAGGCGGTCTGCAAGAGAATTGGTGGAACGATCGCGTCTTCTACGAGGTCTTCATCCGCAGCTTTCGGGACAGCGATGGCGATGGCATCGGCGACATTCAAGGGCTGATCGACCGTTTGGATTATCTGAATGATGCGGATAGCGAAACGACTGATGATCTGGGCATCACCGGCATCTGGCTGATGCCGCCGACAGAGGCTTACAGCTATCACGGATACGACGTTACGGACTATTACAGCGTCGAATCGGATTACGGCACGATTGCCGATATGCGCCGTTTGGTCGTGGAGGCGCATAAGCGGGGCATCGCCGTCATCATTGACATGGTCATCAACCATTCGTCGAGCCGGCATCCCTGGTTTCTGGCATCAAGACGCGGCGAGGAAGAGTATGCGGACTGGTATATCTGGTCAGATGATCATCCCGGTTATGTCGGTCCCTGGGGCGCGCCGGCCTGGCACCGTGCGGGGAACCGCTACTATTACGGCGTATTCTGGGATGGCATGCCGGACTTCAATTATCTCAATCCCGCTGTGACGCGGGAGATGTACGATGTCGCGACCCTTTGGCTGCAGGATATCGGCGTTGATGGCTTCCGGCTCGATGCGATCAAGCACATCATCGAAGTGGGTGAGCTGCAGGAAAATCGGCCAGAGAGCCGAGAGTGGCTCAGCGCTTTCGAGACGCATCTGGAGTCGATCAAGCGCAACAGTTTCACTGTTGGAGAGATTTACGCTGGCCCCTCTTTCGTTGTGGCGCGCTATGTCGAAGAGGACGCGATCGATATCGGATTCGATTTTAATCTGGCGGATAAGATGATCGAGGCGGCGCAGCGCGGCACCAACCGAAATATCGCCCGCGCCCAACGCGTCGCCATGCGCGATTATCCGCTGAATCAATTCGCAACCTTCTTGACGAATCACGATCAGGACCGCCTGGCAAGCAAGCTCCTGCGGGATGCAGGCCGGAACAAGGGCGCAGCTTCGCTGCTGTTGATGGGTCCGGGCGTGCCCTTCCTCTATTATGGCGAAGAGATAGGCATGTCCGGCAGCAAACCAGACGAACGCATCCGCACGCCGATGCAGTGGGATGATACGACATTCGCTGGTTTCACCGATGGCGAATCAGTCTGGGAAGCGCTGCAGGATGCGGAAAATGTTGCCTATGCCAATGTCGCGGGGCAGACCGACGATCCCGCTTCTCTACTGAGCTATTATCGAAGCCTGATTCACCTGCGTAATGCCAACTCCGCCTTGCGGGGTGGCGGCTTGACCGCAGTCGACAGTTCCGCGCGCGGCGTTTATGCCTTCCTGCGCCACAATGCGGAGCAAACGCTACTCGTGATAATCAACCTCGATGACGAGCCGGCCGCCGGATTCACTCTAAACTTGGAGGCGAGCGAATTGGACCTGTTCGTGCCAACCCTGATCTATGGCGAGGGCGCACTGACAGCGCCTGTGATTAACGACCTTGGAGGCTTTGATGCTTACCCGCCATTGCAGGTCATTGCGCCGCACAGTTTGAGCTTGGTCGCGTTTTGACGTAGCCGAATTGGTAGCAATCTGACCGGACGCGCTTGCCACCGGTTATGGGAGCAATTGCTCTCAGGCAACAAAGCAACTAGAATCGCGGGACGTCCCCGGCGATATTCGAGAGCGGGTGCAATTGGAACAATTCATCGGCGAGATTACCGCCTTGGCGGCCGCGCTCAGTTTCAGCTTGGCATCAACGACCTACACCTTGGCCGGGCGGACCTTCGGCGCCAGCGTCTCCATGGCATTGAGTCTGGTCATTTCGCTCGTATTTCTGCTGCCGATACATCAGGCGATGCATGGCGAGATCTTCCCCTTTGGCGCGACAGGGCTGAGATGGCTGCTACTGGGCTCCTCAAGTTTGGCCGGTTTTGTTATTTCGGCGCTGCTCCTCCTGCGGGCTTTTCAGCACATCGGTCCGCGCCTGACAATGCTGGTAGGGTCCACGTCGCCTATCTTCGCCGCGCTATTGGCGTTGATCTTTCTGGGGCAGGGGCTGCCGGCCCATGCCGTCGTCGGTATTGCGCTGGTGCTTGGCGGCGTCTCCTGGGTTGTATCCGAAGATGCGCTGCGGTTTTTCCAGGCGGCTAACAACGATTACCGCCGAGGCTTGCTGCTGGCGCTCGCATCCGCCGCTGCGCAGGGCGCGTCTTTTGTGCTGATGTCGGAAGGTGTGGCGGACGGCTTCTCCGTCATGAGCGCGAGCATGATGCGCACGGTTTTTGCGCTGGCGTTTCTCGCGGCATACATCGCTTTGCGCGGCAAGCTGCGGCAAAACCTCGAACTTATAAGCACCGCGCCGCGCGCGCTGACCTGGCTGTTGGTCGCGTCGCTAAGTGGTCCGGTCCTCGGCACGACCCTGGTACTGGTGTCGCTGCAATACACCAGCGTTGGCATCTCTTCGACCTTGACCGGTACAACCCCGATTCTCTTGATTCCGCTGGCTTATCTGGTTTTCGGCGAGCGTATCACGCGCCGCGCAGTCATCGGGACGCTTGTGGCCGTCGCCGGCGTCGCGGTGCTCTTCACCGTCTAATGTCTTGATCGTGAACGACGACCCCGCTGAACAAGAGACCGTCGCTGTACAGGTCACCTTTTCTGCTGCGTCGAACTCAGCGTAAGCGCGTCGTAGAGATAACGCTGTTAAGATAGCGGGCGAGAATATTGTAAGTGTAGGCTTTCACATTTATTTTCCAACTTCATTCTAAAGGGATATAATTGAGCGATGAAATGAAGCGCATATTTGAGGTCTTGGCAATGACCGACTTTAGCATCCGACCTTTGGAACGCTCCGACCGCGAGTGGGTTGCGCATTTCCTGGATGATCGCTGGGGCACGACGCAAATCGTATCGCGCGGCAAAGCGGTATATGGCCATCTGTTGCCTGGTTTCATGGCGGAGCGGACCATAGATGGGACGGACGAAGGCGAATGCGAAGAAGAAGCCGAGATGGAAAACATCGGGCTGGTCACGTTACATGTTGGTGAAAACGAATGCGAGATTGCGACGCTCAACAGTCTCACTGAATCGGAGGGCGTGGGTTCCGCCCTGGTCGAGGCGGTGGAGATTTGGGCGCGGGAAGTGAGTATCGAGCGGTTGTGGCTGGTGACAACCAACGACAATCTTGAAGCCCTGAAATTCTGGCAGAAACGCGGCTATGAATTGGTCACTGTGCACCGCAATGCGATCGCAGAGGCGCGGCGAATAAAACCGCAGATCCCAATCACTGGACTTAACGGCATCACCATTCGGGACGAAATCGAGTTAGAGAAACGCCTGTAATTGTTGCTTGCTAGTCTGGCGCGAGACAAGGTACCGATCTTCTATTCAGCGCCGTCGGCGAAAGTCGCTGGCTGCTTGCGCCGATTCCCGTGATAATCTCGCCAAAAACTCTCTCCTATGACCAACAGAACGCCCGAAACGATGGCGTGGTCCGCCAAATTGGAAACGTTCGAAATCAGATTTGGAATCTGGTAGTGGATGAAATCGATGACATGTCCGTATTGGAGCCGATCGATGACGTTGCCGACCGCGCCGCCAATGACGAGACCGATGGCGACGGGGACAAAGCGCGCTTGCGGCGAGACATCGCGGAAATACCAGAGCATGCCGGCGATGATGAGCAGGGCGACGACGAGGAATACATCGCCCGCCATAGGCAACATGCCAAAGGCAGCGCCGGTGTTGCTGCTGCGCGTCAACTGGAAAAGCGGCTGGAGTGCGGGAAGCGGCGCAATGCTTTCGTAAGGCGCCATGTTGGCCAGCACCCAAGCCTTGCTGGCCTGGTCAGCGACAGCGGTCAGGCAAAGCGAGCAAGCGAGGATGATCCACTTCCGCATGTGGCGCTCCGGCGATGACGGACTGATGACGCACAATTGTAGCAGAGTTTCTTTGAGCACGACGCTCGGTCGACTGTTACCTAGATTGGGCCCTGACATGATCAGATAGTTTGCGCGCGGACACTTTCATGACTGATTTCAGCAATTGGACTTTGGACGCGCAGAAGGCGCTTTGGCGGCGGATTGCTGATGATGTAATCCCGCGCTGGAATCTTGGACCGGCGACGATTAGCTGGCTGGGATATAGCACCAACGCGGTCTTCAGAGTGCAGGCAGCCGACGGCGATTACGTATTGCGTCTGGGCAGGGCCGACAAGATCGATGACGCCCGGCTGCGATCTGAGCTGCAATGGCTGCGCGCGATCCGGCGGAACACCGATTTGCTCGCGCCCTATCCGGTTTCGACTTCAGAACATGGACGGGATACCCTCTTCTTGACGGCTTCCAACGCCTTGCTTCCGCCGCCTCAACGCGTGCATTGTTCCCTCTTTGAATACATCGGCGGCGTGGTCAAGTCGGCGAGCAATGTCAATGCCGGCGACTCCCATCAGATCGGACGTTACTTAGGCAGACTGCATAGCCAAGGACAATTCGAGCCTCCGGCCGGTTTTGACCGTCCGCGACTGGATTGGGCAGGTCTGTTTGGCACGGATTCTCCTTATCATTCGGACATGGAGAGTGATTTTCTCCGCACAACCGAGCGTGACATCATGGAGGCTGTAGCGCAGCGCGTACAAAATGTCATGTCGCATCTTGATGGTACGGCCAACAGCGTTGGCTTGCTCCATGCCGATTTGCTGGCGAAGAATATCGTCTTCTGCGACCATGGTTTGGGCGCGCTGGACTTCGAATACAGTGGTTGGGGGTATTACCTCTATGACTTGGCGCCGCTGCTCTGGCAGTTGAAAGGCGAGCGAAGCGCCGATTACCGAGAACTGGAAGACGCACTTTGGGCCGGATACACGTCCGTGCGAGCGCTCGACGATGGCTCGCGGGATTTGCTGGAGACCATGATCGCCGCGCGTCAACTCGCCTCCTGTCGCTGGCTGATACAAAATCTGCACCATCCTAATGTTCGCCAATTCGCGCCAACGCTGCTGGCTGGTCGGATCGCGGAGTTGAAGGACTTTCTCTCTACCGGTACGCTCTGCCGAGCGACGCTGACCTTGTAGCCCGATCGCTTGATCAGGATCTTGAATGCTGACCAGAACAAAGCTGCTAAACGCGGACGCCTACCGGCTGTACCTGCTCCTGACGGCGGTGCAATCTTTTGCCATGACCGTCGTATTCACCATCAACCTGGTTTATCAGGTCCGGCAGGTTGGACTGAATCCTCTGCAACTTGTATTGATCGGCACCACCCTGGAGTTGACCGCCTTTCTGACGGAGATTCCCACGGGTGTCGTCGCCGATGTCTACAGCCGGCGTATATCGGTTATCATCGGCTTCTTTCTACTAGGTATCGGTTTTGTGGTGGAAGGCAGCCTGCCTATTTTCGAAGCGCTCTTGATTGCGCAAGTTATCATGGGCTTGGGTTACACCTTCCTCAGCGGGGCGACATCGGCCTGGATCGTCGACGAAATCGGCAGCGAGCGAGCGGGTAAGGCGTTCTTACGCGCCTCGCAGGTGGCGCAGATTACGAGTTTTCTAGCCATCTTCGCCAGTGTAGCGCTGGCAAGCCACAGCTTGCAGACCGCCATCATTGCCGGAGGCCTGCTGCTGTTGCTGCTATCGGCGCTTCTCGCGCTAGTCATGCCGGAAACCGGCTTCACGCGTCGACCGTTTGGCGAGGGGGAGTCCTGGCGGGCGCTCTTCGCGACGTTCGGCGAAGGCATCCGCTTGATACGACGGCGCCAGATCTTGCTGCTCATCATGCTGGCGACGGTAATCCATGGCGCATTCAGCGAAGGCTTCGACCGTCTTTGGACGGCGCACTTGCTGGAGGGTTTCGACCTGCCGCCTCTTGGTCAATTGAACGAAGTCGTCTGGTTCGGCATTATCAGCGCGGTATCGATGCCACTCAGCATCGGCGCGACCGAAGTCATCCGGCGGCGTCTTGATCTCTTGAACCGACGTCGGGTCGCGGTCACGCTGACCGCCGTTTACGCTGTGATGGTCGTCAGTGTTCTGCTATTCACGCTCGGTGAGAGTTTCGCGCTGGTATTGTTCGGGCTTTGGCTGGCGCAAGCCGCTCGACAAATCCGCAACCCCTTGATGGAAGCCTGGATCAATCAATATGTCGAATCGGATGTACGCGCGACAGTCTTGTCGATTCAGGGGCAAGCGGACGCCTTCGGGCAGATCGGTGGCGGACCGATCGTTGGCGCGGTCGGTTTGCTGAGTTCTGTGCGTATGGCGATCTCGTTATCAGCGCTGGTGCTGCTGCCGATCTTGCCCCTGTTCCGGCGGATAACCCGGTACGAATCCGCCCAATTTACAGCGCCTGAATGAGATTTCATCCACCGGCGCGCAATACTCGTTTCGCAAAGTAACGGCGCGCGCAGTACAATGACAGCCTGTACAAAACAGGAGGAATACGGAATCGATGACTCCCCAAGAGATGTTGGAAGAATTGAAAAACTTCGATACGCCATCGATCACTAACGTGGTCGCAACCTATCCGGATTCGCCGCTTTGCCTCGGGCTCTACAATCCTTGGACGGAGAACTGGTATACGGACCAGACGATTCGCTGTATGTATGCGGAATTAGGGCGCCGCGTTGGCTATGCTGTCACCTGCGTTTATGGCTTGCCCGATCCGAATTATTCGAGGCTCGGTTTCGTTGACGTGCTTGAAGCGATGGAAGCGTCGCCGCAGCCGACCGTCCTCGTGATTGAGCAGAAGTTTCCGCCGGAGATCGCCGGCAAGGTCGGCTTGGCCGGCGGCAACATGGTCTCGGCGATGAAGGCGCTCGGTTGTGTCGGCTTGCTTTCCAACGGTCCGTCGCGCGATCTCGATGAAATTCGAGACATGGACTTTCAGTACATGCTCAGTGGCGTGACCGCCGGTCACGGTGCAATGGCGGTTCAGGCCGTCAATGTGCCGGTATCGGTCGGCGGCATGGATGTCGCGCCCGGCGAGTTGATTCACATGGATGAGAATGGCGCCTGCAAATTCCCCGCCGATCAGCTGGAGGCGGTGCTCGACAATGTGCGTGCCTTGCAGAAGGAAGAAGCCGCGCGCATGAGTGCCCTTCAATCGGCCAAATCCGCCGCCGAAATCCGGGCGATATTCGGCGGACACTCGTACGGAGACGCGGACGAGGAATAGCTTCGCGCCGGGGCTGCCCCTTGTCGCGTCCGTTGAAGGCAAGTTCAGCCGAGGTGTTAACATTGAAAGGCAAGCATGTCCTCATAACCGGAGCGACAAACGGGATCGGCAAACAGGCGGCGCTTGACTTGGCGAAACTGGGCGCGGCCGTCACCATCGTCGGACGGGACGAGATCAAGACGCGCAAAGTGAGCGTCGACATCAAGATCTTGAGCGGCAGTGCGAACATTGATCTGCTCATCGCCGACCTGTCGTCGATGGAGGAGACTCGCCGAATCGCTGCCGAGTTTCTCGAAAAGCATCAGCGGCTGGATGTCCTGCTTAACAATGCCGGCGCGATGTTTTCCGAGTATCGCGCCTCAGCGGACGGGTACGAGATGACTTTCGCGTTGAACCACTTCGGCTACTATCTGCTCAGCAACCTGCTGCTCGACCTGCTCAAATCAACAGCGCGAGAGCAGGGGGAGGCGCGTATCATCAACGTGTCATCCGGCGCGCACAAGAACGGCGCCCTGAGCAATGGCATGCGGCTGGACAACCTTCGCGATCAGAGCGGATTCGGCGGTAGCTTCCGCAGCTACAGCCTCAGTAAACTAGCCAACGTGCTTTTCACCTATGAACTGGCGCGACGCCTGAATGGCGCCGCCGTGACCGTGAACGCGCTGCATCCGGGCTTTGTCAGGACCGGATTCGGCCACAACATGAAAGGCTTGATGGGCAGTGCGGTAAAGGTCATGCAGAAACTTGCAGCGCGTGCGCCGCGCAAGGGCGCCGAGACTTTGGTTTATCTCGCGTCTTCGCCTCAAGTCGCCGGCATTACCGGGAAGTATTGGATGGACAAGAATGCGGTGCCCTCCAGCGATATTTCTTATGACCGCGCCCAACAGAAAGCGCTTTGGGAATTCAGCGCGGACGCGACCGGCGTGGGCTAGTCGGCTGCGTTGATTCGCTAGGGCAGGTTTCTCGGCAATTCAAAGCTGGTTTCGCCTTGGCGGAATTCGATCGCCGTCACCACTGCGTCGAGATTTAGTTCACCATAGACATGCGGAAACGCTGACTCGGTTGTGGTTTGCTTTGCCGCCGACGGGTTCGGATGGATGGGCGAATCCCAGCGCAATTTGACGGCCAATTTGCTCTCGTCGATGCATAGAAGCAGCAAATTTTCCCGTCCACGATAGAAGTTGTTCGCGACGCCGAGCACCTGTTCGCGAGCTGAGCAGTGGATGAAGCCATCGGCTGCCAGCGACGGCGCGCGGTAGGCGCCGCGGTCCCTGGCGTCTTGCCAAGCCTCGCGATTCGTAATGTGATAGATCACCCAAGCGCCTGTTGCAGGTCGGCGATCAGATCAGCCGGATGCTCCAAGCCGATGGAGACGCGCAGCAGATTACCCGGCGTGGACGTGCCTTCCTCAATCGATTCACGGTGTTCGATCAGGCTGTGCGTACCGCCGAAGCTGGTGGCGCTGGTGAACAGTTGCAGCTTGTTGACCAGATCAATCGCCGCCGCTCGCCCATCCTTGAGCTGAATAGACATTAAGCCGCTGCCGACGCGCATCTGCCGCAGGGCCAGCTTATATTGCGGGTGGCTCGGATGATGGGGATAGAGCACCCGTTCGATCTTGGGATGCTCCGCCAGGAAGCAGGCGACTTGCAAGGCATTTTCACTGTGCGCGCGCACGCGGTATGACAAGCTCTGCATTCCGCGCAGAGCCAACCAGCAATTCATCGGTGACAAGACTGCGCCGCCGATGCGCACCAAGCGCATGACTCGCTCGGCAAAGTCGTCGTCCTGGGAAAAGATAATGACGCCGCCCAGTACATCATGGTGCCCGGCGATGTACTTGGTCAAGGAAATCACCACGATATCGGCGCCGAGTTGAAGCGGATTCTGGGCGACCGGTGTGGCAACAGTGTTGTCGACGAGAAGCTGGGCGCCGCCTTCGTGGGCGATATCGGCGACTGCGGCGATATCCGCCAGCCGGATCATCGGATTGGTGGGCGACTCCAGTATGATCAGTTTGGTCTCGGGCCGCATGGCCGCGCGTACCGCGTTCAAGTCGCTCATATCGACGTAGGTGGTTGCCAGGCCCCAGGGGGTAAAGAATTCATCTAACTGAACGCGGATGCCAAAATACATATCATCGCTGGAGACAATATGGTCTCCGGGTCGCAGGGCTTGGAAGACCGTGAGCATCGCGGCCGAGCCGCTGGAGATGGCATGGGCAATGGCGCCGCCTTCGAGTTTCGCCATCGTTTCTTCCAGCGCGGCGCGGTTGGGATTCTGCCAGCGCGTATAAATCAACTCATCCGCTCCGCGCTCAAGGCCGGTCGTCTCGTACTCGAAGGTCGTGCTGAGCACGATCGGCGGCACGATGGCGCCGCTGTCGGGGTCGATCTTAGAATTGTGGATCGCGTTGGTCTCTGGTCTCAGGGTCATGTCTCTTCCCGTATACATCGAACAGCAGCATCAATCATACGGTTCATCGACGGCGCTGCCAAGTCCAGCTGAGAAAACGCCCAGAAATCCAAGCGATTGTGGCAAATCGGTGTAAACTCAAGAAGTAAGATATTTCCCGACATGTGCCGTAACAAGACTCAGTTGTGCTGGATTGGAGGGGTGTATCGTGCCAGACATGCTCATCAAGTTATACGATTTGCCGGCGCACGAACCTTTGGTCGCGCGGCAGCGCGACGCGGGCATCAATATCAGGCGGGGCATGCCGCCCGAAAAGCACTTGGTGCTAGACTGGATTCGCCAGCACTTCAGCGAATACTGGGTTAGCGAAGCGGATGTGTCCTTTTCCGTACATCCGACCACGATCTTATTGGCGCATCGTGGGGATAAGCTCCTGGGCTTCGCCTGCTACGACTCCACGCATAAAGGTTTCTTCGGCCCGACCGGAGTCGATGAGTTGGAGCGGGGAAACGGCATCGGCACGGCGTTGCTGCTCGCGACTCTGCACGCCATGCGGGATGCGGGCTACATGTACGGGATCATTGGCTGGGCCGGGCCGGTCGGGTACTACGAAAAATACGGCGCGACTGTGATTCCGGATTCGGAACCACCGCGGTCCTATCGCGGCATGCTCGGTACGGACGCCATCTTCACACAAGGCGCGCCGAGCGAATCGTTTCCGGAGATGCACTAGATCAGACGCTCTATAGGCGCTGCTTCGCCTGGTAAACGACCGCTCTGATAATCTCGGTAAGACCGCGCCCTTTTCCCATTGAGATATCCCGGCCGAAGAAGGTGAAGACCACCTCGCTGTCGATCGACGCCACCTGCTCAAGCGACGCCCCGGAACAAGACTGATCCAAAATGGCGCTCATCGCCTTGGCGGAGAGTCCCTGCGGGTTTAGTACATCAAAATGAAAGTCTAGCGTGCCGTCGCTGCGGTCTAACGCCCAGACGAAGGCTTCCGATTCGCAGCCGATAACGCGATTGGCTTCTTCATACGGCTCAGTGGCGATCGCTGACGGTACCGGCTGGAACTCGTCGGCGATCGCGATCAGGAAGTCGACGCGCTCCTCGCGCGACGAGATGAACGCAAAGTCGTCCAGGTATTCCTGTAGTTTTGGCGGATAATCGGCCATCGCAAACACTCGTTGAAGAAGATGGTCGGGGAAGAAATCATCACTTCCCCGAGCCGGAATTCGATACTACTTCTCGATGGGCAGGCCGACGCTATTGCCCCATTCGGTCCAGGAGCCGTCGTAGTTGCGGACATTGGCAAACCCCAGCAGGTTCGTCAAGACGAACCAGGTATGGCTGCTGCGCTCGCCGATGCGGCAGTAGGCGACCGTGGGCTCTGACGGATCCAAGCCCATTTCGCCGAGATAAATCGCGCTCAATTCGGAGGCGTTCTTAAAAGTGCCGTCCTCATTGGCGGCCCGTGACCAGGGCACGCTGCTCGCGCCGGGGATATGACCGCCGCGCACGGCGCCTTCCTGTGGGTAACCTTCCATGTGCAGCTTCTCGCCGCTGAATTCTCCCGGGCTGCGCACATCGACCAGTTGACCGGCCGATTGGATATGCTCCACGACGCCGTCGCGGAAAGCTCGGATCTGGCTGTCATCACGCTCGGGCGCGCTATAACTCGATGGGCTGATGCTGGGCGCCGCCCGCGTCAATTCACGGCCTTCCTCGGCCCACTTCAGCCGTCCGCCATCCATGATCTTGGCGTTTGTATGGTTGAAGAGTTCGAAGACCCAAAGTGCATAAGTAGCCCACCAGTTGCTCTTGTCACCATAAAACACGACGGTGGTATCTGGCGTGATGCCGATGCGGCCGGCGAGCGCTTCGAATCCCGACCGGCCGAGATAGTCACGGCGCAGCGGATCGTTTAGGTCCTTGACCCAATCCACTTCGACCGAGCCCGGAATATGACCGCTCGGGTAGAGCAGCGGATCTTCGTTGGATTCAATAATGCGAACATTGTCGTCGCTCAGATGCGCGGCGACCCAATCGGTGGTAACCAGCTTGTCGGCATTTGCATAACCGCGGCTACTGATATCACTCATTGACTATTCTCCTTTAGCACTAGCTCTGCCAAGTATATCTCACGGCTGATTGCCTTTGCGCCACAATCAAAAAAGCCAACCGCTGCGGGTTGACCTGTTTTTGGCGCACAACTAATTTTGTGGCAGACCAAACAAACCCGCCTAGCGATCACTGTCATAACAACAGGGACAAAAAACGGCTTGGTGTCGGTGTGATCTGCTCATGACACTAAATTACCATAGGCAATTCGAGATTACAAGTAGCGAAGGCAGGTCTATCGCATTTCTTATTCGAAGGGCGCTAGATCCAATGACGTATTGAGGTCAACGAGGCAAAGCTGGCAATGCTCGAGCTGCAACGAGAGATGTACGTCAGACGGCAGAGTGATGGTGAACTTGGCGCGGCCGATGCTGCCGAGCACGGGTTTGCGCCGGGCGACGATGTAAACACCGGCTTCGTCTTGATCAGTCGCCAGCTGCCAGCCGAAACCCGCCTGCAATTCGACTTTCGCTAGTATTTGCCTGTGTTCGTGTGTGGACAGCCGAATATCGGCATTTTCCGCTTCAAGATAAAAGGTGTTCGGCGCCGGTACTTCCCACTCAAAGCGGCGGCTTTCGATTGCCAAATCGCGAGCGGCGCCGAACAGGCTTAAGGCTCTCCGCAGGTTGTCCAAATGACGCATCAGAGTTCTTCCAGATGATCGGCGACCCAACGCTGATAGGCATTCTGCAGGGCGATCGTTTTCGCGCCGACATTACCGCCAGCGATCGACAGGCCATCGATTTCGACAACGGGGATTAGGCCGCGGCTGCTGCTGCTCAAGAAGGCCTCTTCGAATTGCGCAAGATCGCGTAAACGAGCTGCTTCCAATCGCAAGGGCAAAATGCTCTGGCAGATGGCGGAGACAATGCTGCGCGATATGCCCGCCAGAACGCCTCGTCCGGCTGTGTATACTTCTCCATTCATGATGGCGTAGAAGTTGCTGGAAAGCCCTTCCAGAATGCAGCCATGACCGTCGACAAGAAAAGTTTCATAGATGTCGGCCGGCCTGGTAGCCTCCAGCGACGATCGCAGTTGCATCCACTGGCTGGATTTCGATGCGGGATTCTGACGGGCTACCGCCGATGTTGTGTTGCAGCGCACGCCATTGGCAATGAGATCGGGCGTGGGCGGCTGAAACGGCTCGATTGATAGCAGCACTTCGTTCGGCGCCGCGGACGGTACCGAGATGCGAAAGCGCACATCACCATATTCAGAGTCGATGATCATGCCGCGCAGGGCGGATTTCAATCGGCTGCGCTGGCAGGAGAGGCTGATTCCCTCACGCGCTGCCGAATCTTCCAGCCGATCCAAATGCGCGCCGAGCAGCAGGGTCTGTGTGCGATTATATGTGTTGCTGACTGTGTAGACGCCGTCGCGAGATTCGTATTGCTCTGCTTCTCGCAAGCTGGCTGCCGAGTAGTCGACTGCCGTCAGCCCGGTGGCGGTCAGCCGTTTGACAATCGCGGGCACGTTCAGCAGGCCCGTCTAGCGCTGGAGCCACTGTTCGCGGAACACATTCCATTCGGCTTGGCCGAGCTGCTCATCGGAGAAGACGGCGATGCCGGTCAGCAACGGGCGTCTGTCTTCATCAAGCCGCCGCAAACCCTCGTTGACACCATCCAGAGCGGCTGCCATGGTTTCGATCTCCGGGTTGTGCGCACTACTGGTTCCGCCGTAATTAGGGATACTCACCATGACACCGGTATCGGTCTCCAGCAGATCGATATAAGTCTCGACATGGTAAGCCACCCAATTGACGTAGTCCAGCCGTTCTTGTCTGTAGCTTTGGTACATGAGCAGGACGACTTCATCGGCAGAGACCATGACACGCTGTTTGAATTCTGAGGACCACATGGTGCCGGGAGCAATTAGCGATACATCCTGCAAGCGCAGATCATGCGGCGTCAAATCCGCCGTTACCGCCACAGCAATCGGGGATTCCAGTCCAACGGCAGAACGAACGCGGCGTATCAGTCGGATGAAGTCGTCATTGGCGGAAAAAAGCGGTTTCACATCCAGTAGCACGCCATCAAAGCCTAACTGTTCCACCAGGAGGCGGCAAAAGTCAGCGATATTCTGGTGCAAGTTTGGATCATCCAGCCGATAACCGTCTGTATTGTCCAGGTGTGTCCAAATTTCGATCCATGCCAGCAGTTCAAACTGCTCATTCTTGTTCTTGAAGGCGCTGACGAAATCGGCGACGGTGGCACGCGAATCCATGAAACTGTTCTTGCCCTGCGGGCCGCCGGACCAGCGATTGTCGATACCGAGGGAACTGACATACGCATACGCCGTGCCGATACGATTCTCCACCATTTGACTGGAAAATTCGCTGAGCCGGACATCATCCAGGTCCCCGTAAGCCCAGGTTCGATCCAACCAGATCGCGTTATTGAGGGGCAGGTCTTCCTCGTCGCGCAATACGATTGTGCCGAGGACGGCTGCGCCGGCCACTACAACGACAGCGCCGGCCGCTCCGACTTTCCAGCGATTGCGCGGCGCCAGCAGCGCCGAGAGCCTGACGGCGCGCTGGCGGCCGAGGTGACCGCTGCCGCCCGCAGGGGCAGACCTTCCACTTACACTTGTCAGAATCTTCGCAAATGGGGATAGGAAAGAGTTTAATATGTTTCGGAGTCCGCGCCCGGAAGTCGAGTGTTCTGGGGCTGGTTCTCGGGACATGGACATGTAAACATCCGAAAGTCGTGTCGCATTCGATTCAAATATATTGTAGCACAGTTGCTGTTTTCGTACGCACGGGCCGGCAGAACTAGTGCCCGCTAAGGTAAAGCGGTACTGCCACCTAAGGTGTCCAGCAGGGGCGGACCCAAAATCAGCAAGCCGATGACAAAGGCGGCGACTGACGCGAGGAGCACCGCGCCCGCGGCAACATCCTTGGCGACTTTTGCCATCGGATGATATTGCGGACCCGCGACGTTGACCGCTGCTTCAATGGCAGCGTTGATGAACTCAGATATCCATACGAGCGCGACAGTGAGCAGCAACAGAGCCCAATCCATGGCGCCTATACCGAGCCATAAACCGACGACGACAACCGCTATCGTTGAGGCGGACATGATGCGCGTGTTCTTCTGATATCGCAACATATATGCGCAGCCGGAGAGGGCATAGCGAAAGCTGCTGATGCGGTTAACGCTTGTCGTCATGCTGTGCTCGGCCGAATCAGTTTCCAAGGTACTCTTGTCGTGGCTGCGAAGTCGGCTACCCATGATGCGGATCGCCGTAGACACGGACGATAGCAGGGTCAATTCCCATCGACTGCAGCGCCGTCGATTGAGCCGCCCACATTTGCTCACGTTCACTTGCGCCGCAATGTTCATATCCGAGCAAGTGCAGCGTACCATGTATCACGAGCAGGCAGAGCGTATCGTTCAGGCAGATTTCGTGCTCGCGCGACCGTGACGAAACGTAGTCGTAGGCGACGAGTATGTCCCCCAGATGACGTGTCGATTGGCTGATTTCGGCGGGCAATCTTGGCGCCGGGAACGATAGCACATCGGTTGGCGCGTCAATCTGTCGGTGCCGCTGATTCAACTCGCGCAGCGCATCGGCGGTGGATATCACGATGGCCAAGCTGCTGTCCTGAACAGTGTGATGCTGTTCAAGAACGATGAGAGAACAACGCTTCAGTCGCTTCTGGTCGACCGGAAAATCATGCGAATTATGTAATGCAATGCAATCGGCAACGCTCATGCGTCCGCTTCATCCGGACGCGGTGAACGTTGACCCTGCCGCGATGTCTTGTTGCCGTTGCGCTTGGGCAGAGGGGGCACTTCGCTCAGGGGTTCTTCATCATCCATGATCATCGCCGATTGCGCGCTGTCGATTTGCGCGGCGGGTGGCGCGGTCGTGACATCGTCCCGAGTCTGAACGGGCTCAACTGCTGGCGAGACCTGCTTGATCGGCGCAGGCAGGCCCGTAAGTGCTTCCCCGTTGCCGATATTCGCTGGTCGCGCCATGCGCTTAACGGCCGGCGGATCAGGCGGAACGATTGGGCTGCCGTCGTCACCCGCGGGTTCGAGCCGCGTCGACGCTGCCGGTTGAATGGCTTTGGCGTAATCGATACGGGGATGAAATAGACCGCGGAATATGTCAATGAAGGTGTCTTCAATTTTATGCAGGTCATTGAGCGTCAAGTTGGAGTCATCAAGCTGGCCGGCGTTGCGTTTATCTTCAATGATCTTGTGAACTAGATCTGTGATCTCTTGGCTGCTCTGTGGTTTGATCGCGCGTATGGCGGACTCGCAACTGTCGGCCATCATAAGGATAGCGGTTTCGCGGCTTTGCGGGATGGGGCCTGGATAGGTAAAGTCGGCGGGATCAATACCGTTTTCATCGCCGGCGGCAGCGAGCGCCCGCTGATAGAAGACGAAGACCTGTGTTGTACCGTGATGCTCTCTGATGAACTCCCTGATTCTATCGGGCAAATTGTACTTCCGGGCGATAATGTCGCCTTCAATGGCGTGATTGATGATAATGTCGGCACTGCGATATGGATCATCCAGCGCATCATGCGGGTTGTGAATGTGCTGCTGGTTTTCTGTGAAGAAGAAGGGGTTGCTCATCTTTCCGATGTCATGATAGAGCGCTGCAACGTGCGTTACGTGTGTGTCTGCGCCTATTGCGTCAGCGGCCTGTTCTGCCAGATTGGCGACCTGTAGGGAGTGCTGATAAGTGCCCGGCGCCTCGCGCAGAAGGCGCTGCAATAGAGGTTTGCTGGGCTGGCTCAAATCCATCAGCTTGAATGGTGTTGTCAGGTTGAACAGGACGGTTAACACATACATCACACCGAATGATGTGGTGGGCACGATCAATATGCCGCTGAATAGCGCCTGCAGCATCTTGGTCGCGTCGCCCGGCTGGATTCCGACTTGTAGAGCAAAGATGGCAACGACGGCGGCATTCGCCAAGCCAACGAAGAGCCCGGCAAAGAAATAGTTATTCAGGCGACCGGCGTTGCGCAGTGTCAGAATCGCCCCGATATTGCCGGCCGCGATCAGTGCGCTGATTTCCAGGGAAGGGCTGCGGCTGAGCAAGCCGCCAAGAAAGGCGAATCCGATCGCGGCAACGATCGCCAGGTTAGGCGAACTCAGCGCCACGTATACGATCCCGAGCGCAGCCGCCGGCAACAGATAGATGTTGGCGATGCCTAACACGCGCATCGCCGCCAAGGCGACCAGGAATAGCACCGCGATCAAGAGCAGGTTCTTGTGATCGGAGAAGATCAGTTTAGGTTCGAACCGGCTGATGTACAGGCCAAGCAGCACAACGACCAATGTACTCGCCAGCACGGCGCGCAGAATCCGAAAGGCGCGGTTGCTGGTCTCCACCAGCAAGCCCAATTCTTGCAGCGCCTCAAACGATAGGGCGTCGATACGCTGACCGGCCGGGGCGACGATCTGGCCTGTGATGAATTGTCGTTGCTGACTTTCGACGCTGTTCAACGCATCCGCGCGATCAATCGCTGTTTGCTCGGGATTTTCGAAGGTGTTGGCACGTATGACATCTGAGGTGACGACCGTGACAATTTGACTTTGCTGCGGTGTCAGACGCAAACTGACCTGTATCGGCAGTTGCTCGCGCACTTTTTTCAGGTCCGACGCGCGGATCTCGTCGCTCATGACACGTTCCAGCACCGAAATTATTTCGCTGCGCACCTGCAGCCAGCTATCGTCCGGCAGTTGAAGGATCGCGACGATTGTATCTTCGTCCTGGTTTAACTGCAGCGATGTGATCGCCGTAATATCGGTGATCTGCTGCTCTAGCGTCGCGAAGGAATCGGCACGCACATTGTCAATGAATGACAGAATCTGTTCTGTCAGATCGCGCTGCTGCCGCGCTACATTTGGATCGGCCGGGTGGAAAACCGCCGGCACTTGGGACAATACATTGTTCCGTTCCTGGTCGGTGAGAATCGCGCTGACAAATGATCCTTCCTCCCGGGCAATGATGTCTTCCCTTGGTACGGAGCGAATTTTCAGATTGGCGACGCTATTGAAGCGCAGAAAAATGTCATCGAAAGCGACGATTGACGCGCAACAGAGTGCGAATATCACAGCGGCCGCGAAAACCGAACCGAAATGCACAGCAGCGCGCGTTCGTGCGGGATTGATACTGAAGCGTTCCTCAAGCAGATCTGTGAACTGGAGGTACACTGGTCTAACTCAACAACTCTCTAACCAGGGTATTGACGGCTCTGCCGTCGGCCAGCCCTTGCACCTTGGGCATCACAATTCTCATGATCCGGCCCATCTCTTGCATGGAGGTGGCGCCCGCCTCGCTGATGGCATTCTCTACGATAGGACGCAACTCATCCGCGGAAATCTGGCGCGGCAGAAACTCTTCCGTCACGGCGAGCTCGAATCGTTCATTGGCGGCATCGTCTGGCCGCCCGGCCCTCTCCAATTCGTCGATTGTTTCGCGGCGCTTCTTCGCTTCTTTGCGCAGGATGTCTGTGACGGCGTCGTCATCGAGAGAAACTTGCCCATCGATTTCGACCTGTTTGATGGCGCTTTGCAGCAGACGAATGGCATCACGACGATCCCTGTCCTTCGCCTTCATCGCGTCTTTGAGCGTGTCTTGTAATTTCGCCTTTAGGTCCAGCATCGTATGTTTTCCAGAATCTGGTCGAATCACTCGTCATTACGGCACGTTCGAATTGTGCGCAGATTCCGCCGTGACCCGCTCCAAATCCAGCCTCGCATGGCTATCGGGCAATGGCGCGATTTCTGTCACTTTACCATGAATCGCACCTTCCGTATACGTTCCCAGCACAGTGCCGCTGATGACGTTGGTAAGATTACGCGGGTGTGTAGCCCGGACGCGCATGTAGTTGTCTGTGTATCCGGAGTGGATAAAACCGGCCGGCGTAGCACCGCTGACCTGCTCCCAAAGTACCGGCTGCTGCGTTCCGCACAGGCTCGCCGCGAAGTCCCGCTCCATCTCCTCCGAGAGCGCCAGAAGCCGAGTGCTGCGATTCTTCTTGACCGCCTTCGTGATTTGGTGTCTCATGCGGCTGGCCGGTGTGCCGGGACGGCTGCTATAGCGAAAGACATGCAACCCGCCGAAATCTATCTCGCGAATAAATCGCTCGGACTCGGCAAACTCTTCATCCGATTCGCCGGGGAAACCGACAATGACATCGGTCGTAATCCGCAGGGACGGGATCGCCGCGCGGGCGGCACTCACCAAGTCGCGAAATTGAGACTGACTGGTGTTGCGCCGCATGCGCTTGAGCGTGGCATCGCATCCGCTTTGCAGGGGCAGGTGGAGATGACGACACAGGCGGCGATTGTCCCAAAGGGCGAAAAACCCCGGCGCGAGATCCCATGGCTCCAGCGAGGAAAGGCGCAGACGTCGTATGTCAGTATCGCGAAGCAGCGCTTCCACTAAATGAATGAGACCGTCTTGATCGCCGAAGTCATAACCGTAGCTGCCCAGATGTACGCCGGTCAGTACGGCTTCCTGATAGCCACCTGCATGAAGATAGTTGACCTCGCGCACGACATCGCTGATCGCCCGGCTCCGCCCGTTGCCGCGCGCGATTGTGGTGATGCAAAAGGTGCAGCTATTGTCACAGCCGTCTTGCACTTTCACGAAGGCGCGCGTGCGGCCCAAGGCGCCAGGCATCGCGGTCCGCTCAAGCGGCTCAGTGTCGTAGATATCGATCGTTTCGCCGGTGATCCGGGAAACAAGCTGCTCTTTATCGCCGTTGTCGACCACGCGCCGCACGCCGGGAAGCTGACCGATGTTTGCGGGCGCAATCTGGGCGTAGCAGCCGGTTACGGTCGTTTCACCGGCCGGGTTGGCTCGATGGAAGTCCCTAATCAACTTGCGGCTGGTCTTGGTCGCTTCGTTGGTCACGGCGCAGGTATTGAGAACGAAGTGATCCGCCTCCGCGGGATTGTCGACCACTTCATGCCCCAAGGCGCTGAATTGCCGCGCCATCGTGTCGATTTCGCTCTGGTTGAGCCGACAGCCCACCATGCGCAAGTGGACTTTCACAGGCTGACGTCCTCGTCACGCTGAGCCGCCGGGCTGAAGACGATCAAATTGTCGAAGCGCACGACTACACCGCCGCCGCCCGTCGCGGTAGATTGCGCGATGACACCGAGTTTGCCCTGCGAAAGTGACTCGTCGCGAAATGAGTCCCGCATGCTGCCGTCGATGCACTCGCCGCCCGCATAGGTGCTGGCGGCCGCCGGATCGTCCGGAATGCAAAGCGCGACCCGTTCATTATTGATGAAGAACTGATAACTAGAATGGCTAGCCAGAATGCGGATCTTATTCGTCTCATTCAATCCCTGATTGATCTTTGGCGAGGGAAACCAGGCACTGACAGGACGCATGACACCGTTCTCGTTTTTCCAGAATGAATAGTATCCATCGCTGCTGATCATAAACGCGAAGTAGTCAGTCGATTGGTTGATGTCCAGCAGTTGACGCAATGCCGCGCCCACAAGGGGAAAGGCTTCCTCGATGCCGCATAAGATAATGGCGGGTATTTCGCAGCTGTTCTCATCGGCATCCTGAAGATGAAAAACCAGGCCGAAGGCGTTGTCAATCGGGCCGTCGCCGGCCACAGCCGTGACACGGACATCGAAGTTCCCAAATTGGTAGCGTGCTGTCGACCAGGTCGCCGTTTGCGGCGCGCTCACCAGCAACTCAATTTGTTCATCCGTGATCCGGGCGCTCTGCTGTCCATCGTACAGTTCCCACTCATCGGCAAATTCGGTAAAGGCGGCGGCGTAGAGCAAATCGCCCGGCCTGCCGTCCAGTGTGGCGTTTTTCGGTGCGAGGGCGGCATAGGTCAAGTTTGCCGCGATCACCGCGACCAATAGGCAAATGCTCAAGACGGGTACAATCGTCCAATAAGAGAGACTCGCGCGCCAATTGCTGATGGGGGATTGGACTTCTGACACTATATCGGCCGTGCCACCTGGAAACGAACTTCGCGATTCTAACACAGCGCCGCAGCGGCGTAAACAACTTCTCGAATTCGCGCGGCTTGGCAGAGCCGGCGCCAGATGGCTCGCGTTGACTCCACTCGAGTCTATTTCGCTGGCCAGCGCCAGGCAGGGACTTGACAGTCTGATCGATAGGCGCTAGATTACCTTTGGTGCATAACAGAGTTGATTCTGAGATGTTCAATTCATTCGCGACAACTAGCAAAATGACGACCACTACTATGATGCGCATAGCGGCGCAACGTGGAGGTTTCTGTTTGTTGTAGGCGAACATAAGCGAGCAACAGACAGGCGTGTGGAAAACCTCCACACGCTTTTTTTGTTCTGAAGTGAAAGCGAGACGGCAAATGGCTAGATTGACCATGAAGTTCGGCGGGACATCTGTGGGTTCGCCCGAAGCGATCGCGCAGGTGATGCAGATCGTGCGGGAGCATCTGAACGACGGCCATGAGTTGGCGGTTGTCGTTTCGGCGATGTCCGGCGTTACCGATTTGCTGCTCGACTCAGCCGCCGCCGCCGCAGCCGCGGACGTGGCCGCCTACCGCGCGATCAATGACGCAATCCGTGAGAAACATTCGACGGTCGTTGAATCCCTGATCAGCTCGGAGCCTGCGCGTAGCGCAATCCTCAGTGAGGTGAATGAGCTGCTGGGCGCGCACATCGAACTCTGCGAAGCGGCACGGATTCTGGGCGAAGTGACGCCACGCATCGCCGACGCACTCGTGTCTTTCGGTGAACGGCTGAGTAGCCGCGTCATCGCCGCCGTTATGCAGGATGCGGGACTGCCGGTCAAACAGGTCGATTCTCAACAGTACATCGTTACGGATAACCAATTCCAGGATGCTGATCCGCTTTGGGAAGCGACGGAGGAGCGCATTCAAAATGGGCTGCGCGCCGACCTGGCCGCCGGCATCACGCCGATCATCACCGGTTTCATCGGCGCCACGCCCGATGGCACAATCACCACCGTGGGTCGCGGTGGCAGCGACTTCATCGCGGCGATCATCGCGACCTATCTGGAATGCGATGAGCTGATCATCTGGACGGATGTTGACGGCGTCATGACAGCTGACCCGCGGCTTGACAAGCGCGCGCGTGTCTTGCCTTATGTGTCCTACCAGGAAATCGGCGAACTCGCCTTCTACGGCGCCAAAGTCTTGCATCCCAAGACCGTGCAGCCGATCATCAATCGAGGCATTCCCTTACGCGTGCGCAATACCTTTAATCCGACGCATCAGGGTACGCTTGTCGGCGCTAGGACACAAGCCAGCGCAACGGTGATTAAGGCGGTAACGGGCGTCAAGGATGTCTCAATGCTGACGGTTAGCGGACGGGGGATGCTGGGCGTGCCGGGTATCGCCGGGCGGACCTTTCTCGCAACTGCAAGTGCGGGCGCCAGCATACTGATGATCTCGCAGGCGTCTTCGGAACAAAGTTTCTGCTTTACTGTGATCGATCCGTTGGCGCAGACTGTCAAAGCCGCGGTCGAGTCTGAATTGCAGCACGAAATCCAGCACAATGATATCGATGGTGTCGATGTGCTGTCCGATATCGTCATCATCACTGTTGTCGGCTCCGGAATGCGAGGCACGCCGGGCGTGGCCGGGCGCGTCTTCTCACTATTGGGGGAGTGCCGGATTAATGTGCTGGCGATTGCGCAGGGATCATCCGAATGCAGCATCTCATTCATCATCGCCGAAGATGATCTGGAGCGGGCAGTCGGTGAATTGCACACCCTGGCGCTGGAGACAGTGGAGAATGATCGTGTGAGCGGGGTAGGCAGTCCCTATTAGGCCGGTGCGAAAGACTGCAGGATCGACTGCCAATGGGAGTATAGCAGCATGTGCCCGGCTTGTTGCTCCAGGTGCAGCTCGGCATTGGGAATCATCATCGCCATGCGTTCGCCCACAATTTGCGCGCAGAAGGCATCAGCATCGCCCCACCAAACGTCGACCGGCACGCGGATCGACTGCAGGTGATAGCCCCACGATCGGATTAATGTGATGACTTCATCAGCCAGGATGTCGCTGCCGCCACGACGAACATCCTCCCACATCTCGCGTCGGCTGTTGAAGAGATCCAGATTGCTGAGGACTTGCTGATCGGCCAGCGATAGCACGCCTCCCAACTCACGAATGTATTGATCGGGGGGCCGCTGAGAGTCGAACCAGAAGAACCCCTTCATGAGCAGGCGAAAGAAAACTTCGTTTCCGCTTGCCAATTGAAAGAGTCGGCCGTAGAAGGGATGCAGCGCTTGAAATCCCTGCGCGTGATCGAGCGGTGGCAGGGGGGCAACAACCGCGCAGCGCTCGACAATTTGGGGGAAGCGATAGGCGCAGGCCAAGGCGTATGGTCCGCCGGCCGAATAACCCAGTACCGAGAACCGTTCGAGCTTCAGCGCCTTGCTCAGCAACATGACATCGTCCACGACATCCATGATGCCGCGGCCGGGCTTACGCGTCGACATACCGTATCCGGGCCGGTCGACGCCGACCAGCCGGATGCCAAGCCGTAGCAGTATCGAATCGTCCGGATGACGCTGGCTGCGGTTTCCCCATAGATCGTGGAAGAGGAACACAGGAGCACCCGATGGATCGCCGAATTCGACGAATCCCAGTCGGCGCCCGTCTTGCAGCTGCGCTTGCCGCGCGGTAGCGACTTGTGCCAGTTTCGGCATGTTCCGTCCGTTGGTTGAATTGCCTTGGCGAGGTTACTGGAATATGAGCCCGTGTGATAGACCGTATCGAGGACGGCGCCGTCACGACTGACGCGGGTAAACGGCGAGAATCGTGGGAACCGCATCGAACGACGCTTGAAAATAATCAATAGCGGGCAAGGCGATCATCGTTGAACCGCCGCCGTCAAGGTTGACCGCCCGTAAGATGTTTAGACCGGCAGTCGTAAGATATTCGCTGAGATCGGCCAGCGACAATCCCAGATAGGGCGACACCATGATCAGGATATTGCCGTTTATATCTTCCGCGATTAACGTCCGCCGTGTTCTTTGGCCGTCCGCCCGACGGACATATGCCGGATCCCCTCTATCCACCAGCATGGGATATCCTTGCGCCAGTTGCGCAATGCTGTCATCCGAGACCTGACCATCCCAGCGATTGACGCTGACCGACGCCGTGCCGTTCCGCACCAGGAAGTTTCCGCCGTAAGATGGATACGCGTCGCCATGAACGACGCCGTCGCTGACAACGGCGCCAAGGACATTGTTTGCCTCATCGAAAAAGTTGGCGTTGATGATTACTGCAGCGTCTGGCTCCTGTTCACGCCATTGCGACAATCTACGCGGATTGCCGGGACTGTAAATCGCGCGAAAACGAAAGTGCTGCTGATCAATACGCACGACGATCAGTTGGGCGAGGTCGTCGCCATTGGGACGCAAGATGCGCCAAGAAAGTCCGTCAGCGATTTGCTGCCAGTCAGAAACCGGCGTTGGTGTCGGCATCCGGGAGGATGAGACGGTCGCTTCCAGGTCAGCCGGCAGATTGCAGGCGGTAAGGAGCGACGCTGCGCCGATCAAGAGAAGCAGTCGCATTTGGTGGACGATTCGCCTCATCGCTTCGGATCGCAACGCGTGCCCGGCTTATGCGAGTTTGTCGGCGATGGCGCGAATACGTTCGACGGCTTCTTTGAGTTTGTTGAAGTCTTCCGCAAAGGAGAAGCGAATATGGGCATCCTTAGTGACACCGAAGGCGTTGCCAGGTACGCCGACAACTACCGCGTCCTCCAGGATCACGTTGGCAACTTCTTCGCTGGATTTGCTGGTTTCGTCAACTTTGGGGAAGGCATAGAAGGCGCCTTCGATGTTCGGGCAGGACATATTGTCGATACCGTTAAAAGCGCTGACCATGTAATTACGCCGTTCTTCGTAGGATTGCCGCATGAGCTCGACGCAATCCTGCGGACCGGTTAGGGCGGCCACCGCTGCATGCTGCGTGAAGGTGGCGGCTGCCGTCACCGTCTGCGAATTGAACATGCCGGCTACGCTGATTAGGGAAGTCGGTCCCGCCAGCCAGCCCAGCCGCCAACCGGTCATGGCATAAGCCTTTGACATGCCGTTGATCACGATCACGCGATCGGCGATATCGGGAATAGAAGCCAGCGATACAGCCGGCCGACCGTCGAAATTGAGCTTTTCGTAGATTTCGTCAGAGATGATGTAAAGGTCGTTTTCGAGCGCCAGCGTCGCGATCGCTTCGATCTCAGCCGACGAAGTCATGTGACCGGTTGGGTTGCAGGGCGAGTTGACGATAATTGCTTTTGTCTTGGGCGACACGTGTTCCCGCAATTGATCCAGGCGCAGGCGATAATTGTCATCGCTGCTTGTCTCCACCGCGACCGGTACACCGCCGACCATCGTCGTGATCGACGGATAGCTCACCCAGTAGGGCGCCGGAATCAGCACTTCGTCGCCGGGATCAAGCATCGCCTTCAACGCAAGGAAGAGCGCCAGCTTGCCACCGGGTGTGACGATGATATCGCTCATAGGATCGACGCGGACATTATTGTCTTGTTCCATCTTGACGGCTATCGCTTCCAGCATAGGGCGGATTCCCTTGGATGGCGCCGCATAACGCGTCTCACCATCATGAATCGCGCGCACCGCCGCTTCCACGATATGCGCTGGCGTATCAAAGTCGGGTTCACCACCGGCGAGACCGATCACGTCATGGCCTTCCGCCGCCAGCTGTTTCGCCTTGTCATTCATTGCGATCGTGGGCGATTTGGATATTTTCTTTGCCAGTTGCGTTGGGCTTGGCATCGCTTAACCTCGTCAGGCCTTGTCAATCACTTCAAAACGCGAGAAGTGTATCCGCTTTAACTGCTTGATAAAAGGGTGGGAAACATCGCCGACACGCGTCGCTTGCCAAACCGGGGGGAAACCGAATTGACACCTGTTTATTGCGGCGCAAAAGCGTATATTGCGCCTTGAAAGCAGACTGATATAATACGCTGCGACAGACTGGAACGTCACATACCGCTAAGTTTTCGTTTACGAAAGGAACTCAAATGTCTAGAAGGAATGTTTTCATCGTATTTGTATTGGCACTTCTCCTGATGACGGTGCTGCCAATGGCGCTGGCACAGGATAATGTCGATATCTATGGGCGCGAATTGCCGACGGATGCTGCCCCATACGATATGCAGGTTTACCGCAACTTGTGCGATTCGGCGCGTCAGGAAACTTCGCTCTCGTCCATCGTCACCGTTTACTCGCGCATTTGCAGCACCGGCGCCTTTGACAAATTCTCCGATTCGTTGGTTGTGCTGGACAACAACATGCAGATCATCCCCTCGGCCGCCACCGATTGGTCGGTTTCCGAAGACGGCTTGACTTGGACATTTAACTTGCGCGGCGATCAGATGTGGAGCGATGGCACGCCGGTCACAGCCAATGACTGGGTCGAGAGTTGGCGCTACATGGCGGATCCTGAACACGCCTACGACTTTGTCTGGCTCTGGCTGGGCATCATCGGCGGTTGGGACGAGGCTGTCGCCGGCGAGATTTCGCCGGATGAGATTGGCTTGGTCGCGGTTGACGATAATACGCTGGCGGTATCGACGCAGGTACCCTTCCCGCCGCTGCCCTCGACCTTCTTCTTCTGGCCACCCATGCAGGCCAAGGCGCTCAGGGAAGTCGGGCCCGATTACATCTTGGATCCGGAAACTCATGTTTCGTCCGGTCCCTACATCCTGCGCGAATTCGAGGCAGGTAGCCACACCATCCTGGAAGCCAATCCGGATTATGTCGGTCCGCGGACGCCCTGGCTGCGCCGTCTGGAATTTGTCTATGGCGATCTGCTGAATGGCAGTTTCCTGGCGTTTCAGGATCATGAAATCGATCAGGTTGGTCAGCCCCTGCTCAGTCCGGCAGACTTTGAGGTAATTTTCGCCGATTCGGTCATGAGCGAGAATTACCGCCAGCATGCCGGTGACTTCCGTACTGACTATCTGCTCTTTGACGCCTTCACGCCACCTTTTGACAATCGCAGCTTCCGGCTGGCATTTGCCAAGGCGCTCGACCGCGATTCAATCGTTGAGAACGTCATCGGCACGACAGTCGGGATTCCGGCATACTCCTTCCTGGCGCCCGGCTTCCCGGCCTCGAACAGCGCCGGACTGCAGGACATTCAAGCCTATGATTGTGAAGCGGCGCAAGGACTGCTGGCGGATGCCGGCTACCCCGGCGGTGAAGGCGCGCCGCCGCTCGAATTGGGATTGCGTGGCGAATCCGGCTTCATTCAGGATTGGTTCATCGCCGCGGCCGCTTCGATCAGCCAATGCTTGAATATCGAGATCAGCGTCAACAATCTGGAATTCCAGGACTATATGACCCGTCTGCTGGCACGCCCGACCACACTGCAATTCGGCGGTGTTTCCTACGGTATGGATTATCTGGATCCGGCCAACATGATGGGCGTCTGGGTCTCGACCGGCCGTCACTCCTGGCGCAACGACGATTTTGACAATCTCGTGCGCGAAGCCAATTCCTTCACTGGCGACCCAGCCGAGCGCATTGCGATGTATCAGGAAGCCGAACGAATCATGGTGGAAGACGTCGGTGGCATCTTCCTGGTTCACCGCATTCAAGGCGATCTCTGGCAGCCCTATATGAGCGCGACCGGCAACTGCTGGGAGCCCGATCGTCAGGGACTGGCCACTACGCACTGGGGCAACGAGCACTGCTGGGGTGATTACTACATCACGGAAGATGTGATGAATTACGATACCCATCGTAGCGAGTAATCGCTAAAGCAAACTTGCTGTAAATGGGGGCGGGTCGATAGCCCGCTCCCTTTTTATTTGAGGCGCTCACGCCTGCGCGGCGCTGCGCCTCCCGCACGGAGTTTCAGCGAGACCCCGCTTATGCAGAATCGACATCGCGGCAGTGACGACATTATTTCGCCAGAGGTCGAATCTGGGTCATGATCGCTTATGTTATTGGCCGACTTCTGTCGCTGGTTTTTGTACTCCTGGTCGTCTCGGTCCTTGTATTTGTCTTGATGAATATGGTCCCCGGTGGACCATTTACCCTTGCGGATCGTGGTTATTCCGGCGCCGCGCTGGAGAACCTCGAACGCAAGTACGGGCTTGATAAACCGATACACGAGCGTTACGTCAATTATGTGACCAGCGCCCTGCAACTGGACTTCGGCAATTCCTTTGCCGTGGCCGGCAATCCGCCCGTAACGGAGCTGATCGCGCGGATCTGGCCGGTTACATTTCAGCTGGGTCTCTATACCATTATTCTGTCATTCGGCCTTGGTATATCGATGGGTATCGTGGCGGCCTATTACCACAATGGCATCGTGGATAATCTCGTCACCTTTGTCGCCACGACGGGAATCGCCGTTCCGAACTTCATTATCGCGACTTGGTTCCTGCTCATTTTTGGTTTCCAGAATGGCTGGGGAGTGGAGAGCAAGTGGATCATCGGTCCGGTCTCTGCGGACGGCGCTGCGATGCTGTCCTGGGATTATTTCTTGCCGGTCATTACCTATTCTCTGGCGCCGCTGGCAATCGTGTCTCGCTATACGCGCTCGAGCTTCGCGGATGTGTTGACGGAGGATTTTGTTCGGACGGCACGGGCAAAGGGCTTGTCGGAACGCGTCATTTTGCTGCGGCATGTCTTCAAAAATGCACTCATACCGATGATTACGGTCTTGCTACCACAGATCCCCAACTTGCTGACCGGCTCCCTCTTCATTGAAGTGGTTTATGGCGTGCCGGGCCTGGGCAAGTTCTTCGTCACCAGCATATTCAATCGCGACTATCCGATGATTATGGGCCTGGTATTGCTCATCGCGCTGCTCTGGGGCTTGACCTACCTAATCACGGACATCCTCTACACCGTGGTTGATCCGCGCATTCGGTTGGGCGAAAAGACAGGAGCCTGATCTTGATGAAGCCGAAGACATTAAAAGCCGATCTGCCGGACCAACTGGAACAACGTTCACTGATTCGCGATGCGCTGCGCCGTTTCCTGCAGAATCGACTGGCGATGCTAGGCGCGATATTGCTTTCGTTACTCTTGTTTACGGCTTTTTTCGCCGATGTGGTCGCGCCCTACGGCTTAAATGAGGTGGATTTCTCGATTGTGCGGCTGAAACCCTTTGCCGATCCGGATCACTTCCTGGGAGGCGACGGCGTCGGGCGCGACTTCATGACGCGTCTCATTTATGGCGCGCGCACCTCTTTGTTTGTCGGATTGCTGGTACCCCTGATTTCGTTTGGCCTGTCGGTCCCGCTAGGCGCCATTGCAGGCTACCGCGGAGGGCACTGGGATTTCACCATTCTGCGCATTATTGAGATTGCCACTGCGATTCCGCCCCTGCTTTTCGCGATGTTTTTGATCAGCATCACTGGCGCGGGATTGGGCAATGTCATCTTCGTCTTGGCCGTCACTTCCTGGATCGAGCCGGCGCGGATCGCCCGGGCGCAATTCCTGAAATACCGTGAGACCGAATTTGTGCTGGCGGCTCGCGCGCTGGGGGCATCTGAATATCAAATCATCTCGCGTCATATTTTGCGCAACTCGCTGACCCCGCTGTTGGTTTCATTTACTTTCGCCGTGCCCCTGGCGATCTTTGCCGAAGCCGGTTTGAGTTTTCTGGGCATCGGCATCACTGAACCGACGGCGAGTTGGGGTAAAATGGTGGGGGGCAGTGTAAGGTCGTCCACCGTGGTCGTCGATTATCACCTGGCGCTCTTCCCGACGGTTCTGGTGGCACTGACAATGCTCAGTTTTTCCTTTGTCGGCGATGGGCTTCAGGAAGCGCTCGATCCCGCCCGTGGCGATTGATCGGAGTGTACAACGATGATGGAGCGATATCTTGGCCGCTTTCCGCTGCTACTGCTTATGTTGCTGCTAGTGTCGGCGTGCAGTGGCGGTGGGGAGCCGCCTGCAGCGACGCCGACAGATATTCCGCCGTCGCCTTTCCCGACATTTGCTTTTGTCGAGCCCACCAAACCGGTCGTTTTTGATCAATCCGGTGACGGGACACCGGAAGGGGTCGCCGCGAATGAGACCATTGCGCTGGATCCGACTAAAGTGGCGCGCGGGCTTGGACGCTACGTAGCGCTGGAATGCGGAAATTGTCATGGCGCCGATGGCGAAGGGTCAGATCAGGCGCCTGGCTTGCTTGAGTTTGCTCTTTCCGAAGACGACTTCATCACCTTTGTTCGCTCCGGTGGTGATTTGGGACCGCGCCATCAGTATTCGACGGATCGCTTGAGCAACAGCGGTTCCCGCAACCTCTATCAATTTCTGGTGTCACTCTCCCAGAGCGGTTGAACCGCTCTAATTGTGATCGGCATGAGTCACTCCGAACTGGCATCGCTGCGCGGTGAACCGAGCTATGTTTGGCGCGCTGGGCAAGAACGGCGCTTGCAGATGATGGCTGCATGGGCGCGCCTGCAGGACGCCCGCGTGCTGGTGGCTGGCTGCGGCGTCGGCATGTACGCGCGGCAGATCCGCGACCGATTCTCCCAAACTGTTGAAGCCTTCGATATCGAATTCGAGCGTGTAAGAGCTGCGCGGGAGGGTATACCGCAGGCGCTGGCCGCCGCGGGTGAAGCCATTCCCTTCGCGGATGACAGCTTCGATACGGTGCTTTCGCACGAAGTCATCGAACACGTGGCCGATGATCGGCGTTCGGCGTCAGAATTGTTGCGTGTTGCTAAAGCGGGCGGGCGAATTCTGCTATTCTGTCCCAATCGCTGGTACCCCTTCGAGACGCACGGCCACTATTGGGGCGGGGAGTATCACTTCGGAAATACACCTTTGATCAATTATCTGCCACTTGCCTGGCGCAATCAGCTGGCGCCGCACGTACGCGCCTATACAGCAGCTGAGGCAAAAGGTCTGTTTGCGCTTGAGCGGGCGGAAGTGGTGCATCATAGCCGTATCTACGGCGGGTACGACAACATCATCGCCCGGTTTGGTGGACCGGCAGTCGCCTTTCGTGATCTGCTCTATCACTTCGAAGGGACGCCGCTCGATACCTGGGGGCTCTCACACTTTCTGGTCATCGAAAAGAGCTAGCTAGCGCCTGCGCCGGAAAGGCATTCGACGGCGCAGCCAGCGACGGAGGATATTGCCGCGCGTACGATACCAGGCTTTTTCCGCCGTTTCGGCAGATGCCTTGTTTTCGCCATGGTCCTGGTCGCGGCCGCTGTAACGTTCACGTGTGTAGAGATCACTGATGGTGCGAATCGACTCCCTGGCTGCGGGCAAGCGCTGCTGCAATTGGCGGCGCTTCTCCAATGTTGTCTGATTCAAGCCGATGCTAATGCCGAGCAACTGAATATAGCGCTCCAGCCGCGCATAAGCTCTCGTCACCGGGCTTAGCCCGCCCATGCCACGCCATTCCCACCACCAGAAGAGCAGCAAGGCAATGATCGCCAGGATGATTAGGACAAGCAGCACGACCAAAGCAATGAGAATGATGGGCTGCAGCAGGCTTAACGGTGGCGGGTTGTCAGGGGAAATCGGCGGCTGTACGGTCGGCAGGATGACCGGCGTCGGTGTCGGCGATGGTAAGGGCGATGGTATCGGTGATGGTGTCGGCGTCGCGGTGGGCTGCTCCAGACTCTGCTCTCGCGCTTCCTTATCCTGCTCTTCTGTCGGGCTCGGCTGCGGCGTCGGCGAGGGCGTCGGCGTCGGTGTGCTGGTCGGGTTGGGGCTCAGCGGTTCTTCTTGCTCCTGAGCCAGTTCGTCGCCATCCCGGTGAATTGGCGCCTGGGCCGATGTCGGCTCGAATTCGATCCAGCCGTAACCGGGGAAATACACTTCCACCCAGGTGTGCGCTTCTCGTTCTCGCACGACAAACTGCCGGAGGCTGGAATCGTATTCACCCTGCGAGAAGCCGGCAGCGAGACGTGCTGGGATGCCCAAATGCCGGAGCATCACAATCATCGATGTGGCGTAATAGGTGCAGTAACCTTCGCGCGCTTCGAAGAGCACCCATTCGACCGTATCGACATTGGGCGGTGGCGCGCTGATGGATTCATTGTAGGTGATGTTGCGGCGCAGCCAGCGTTCAATCGCTTTGGCCCGATCATAGGGATTGGCGGCGCCTGCTTCGTTCACAATGCGTTGTGTCAGTTCAAGGATGCGTGCGTTGGGTACGCCAATGTATAGATTCGCGCCACTGACCCACTCGGGATAATCGGTTGAGGCGCGGCGCAATTCAGTTGCGCTGGCAACGCTGACCAGACTGTCAACCGTATAAGTTTCGCCGCGTCTCATGACTTTCAAAGGGCGAATGACCGAGACGTTCATCGACATGTTGTCCGGCTTGTCCGTGAAGATCAGATCGATGCGTCCGTCCCGGTCGATCATGTGTGGCTGGGGCGCGGCATAGATTATCCGCGAATTGGCGGTGCCAACGGTGAAGCGCTGCCGCACAGACTCGCGGCGCGCGCCGATGACTTCCGCGTTCATGCTCACTTCCAGTGGTGGCGATCGATCGGTGATCCGCAAGTCGGCTGAAGGCGACCATTGGCCATGGGTGTAGCGCTCATAAACACGTGAACGCCAATAGTAGCGGTGGGGCGCCGGGGGCGCGTCCACTGTGAAAACGACATCATCACCAAGACTGATGGCGCCCGTGAGGTTCAGAAGATCGGCGCCATAGTAATCGGTTGTGGCGGGGCCGTCGCCTTCGATCGGCGCGAAGAGCCGACTCCAAACTTCCGCCATTTGTTCAATCGGATCGGAGGCGAGGAAGCGCTGAAAAGCATCAAGGCGGTCCTGCAGATCCCGGCTGGGCACGTTCCAGGCGAAGAATAGCGCCAACAGGGAGAGTACAATGCCGATGGCCGCGAATTGACGCCTGACCATTGTCGGGACGCGGATGCCGAGGATTTGCCAATCCCATTGCCGTGTATTCAGGTGAGAGCGGACGATCAATACGAGCGACATCAGCAAGAAACCAAATAGATAAATATCCAGCGGTTCTTGGCCACTGAAGAAAACCATGTTGACAAGCAAGATCAAGCCCGGCGGAAGAACAACGCGCCAGACGCGATCCAGGCGGAAGAGATGCCAGTTGGCGTTGTAAGCGAGGAACCAGAATAGAAAGCCGACCAGCAGAGTCAGCACCAGCTCGTCGGTATTGATGCCCCCGCTGACCAGATCGACGGTCCACTCATAACTGCGATTCAAGACGGCGGTCACCGCCTCGCGAAACGGCAGACTCACATTGAGGGCGAGGACAATTATAAGCACGCCGATACCGTAGAGCAGGCTTACAATCAGGGCGATAAGCTCACCAAAGCGACTGCGCGCCAGAATCAGCCCAAAGAAGACAGCCAGGAGCGTCACGGGCAGGACCGTATTCATGTCGATCGCCCAGCCGACGGTCTCGATCGCCAGCAGAGGCATCAGCAAGAGCACAGTGACGACGATCAAGGTCGATACCGTGTCTATTGAAATCGGACTGCGCCAGCGCGACCGCTTTCTTCTACTTCGTCTTCCGACTAGATTGCTTGCTACGGCCATTTCGTACGACAGGTGTGGTAGCTGTTTTCGTGTAGCTTATGCCAGTTTATTATCGCTGACAAGCACGCCCGACCGACGATCCGCCGACGCGTCACAAAGTGGCTCAGTGGTTCGCTTGGAATCTGGGGTAGAATTATGCTGCCGGGTTGAACGCGGGGATCGCGGCAGGTTCTGCGCCTGTCGAGGAAAGTCCGCACTCTACAGGGCGACGATGCCGGTTAACGACCGGGCAGGGTAACCTGACGGCAAGTGCAACAGAGAGCAGATTGCATCGCGAGATGCGAGGGTGAAAGGGTGCGGTAAGAGCGCACCGGCGCGGGCAGTAATGTCGGCGGCCAGGCAAACCCCATCGGGAGCAAGGTGAAGCAGGTGCAGTGGAGCGGCCCGTTCCGCAGAAAGCACCGGGTACACCGCTAGAGGTCGGTGGCGACGCCGATCCCAGATAGATGATCTCCCCGTCAGAGACGGACAGAATGCGGCTTATGAGTTCAACCCGGTTCAAGATGCCCCTCGCAACTACGAGGGGCATTCTGATTCCCGGGCGGACAAAGATTCCTAGTTCGCGCTAGGGCAAGCTGTCCTGATAGTCGGTAAATTCGATAACGCGCAGGTGCAACAAGCTAGTGGAACATGATATGCCGCGAAACTTGACCGAAACGGCCCGTGCTGTTTACCAACAATTCTTTGGATTGATTAGTGCATCACGGGGACAGTGGAATCACAAAAATGTCAGACGGTATACTTAATCAATTCATTAGGGGAGCGGATATGAAAAGTGAGAATCGACGTCCCAACATTCTGTGGATCTGCACGGACCAGCAGCGCTACGACACGATTTCGGCGCTGGGGCATCCACATGTCTCGACACCGAATCTTGACCGGCTGGCGCGGGAGGGTGTGGCCTTCGAGCGCGCCTATTGCCAAAGCCCCATCTGCACGCCGAGCCGCGCCAGCTTTCTGACCGGCATGTATCCCAGCTCGATTCATGTCAATCGCAATGGCAATCCCAGCTTTCCCGACTTTCCGCCCTTGATCAGCAAGCGACTGTCCGATGCTGGATATACCTGCGGCTTGATCGGCAAGTTGCACCTGACCAGCGCATTCGGCCGTATTGAACAACGGACTGACGATGGCTATTCTTATTGGCAGTACAGCCACGCGCCGCGCGATGACTGGGAGCGCGGTCATGATTATGCCGATTGGGTGCGCGCAAAGGGCGCTGATCTGGGTTCGCTCATCCAGGACGCGGAGGGCGTGCCCGCCGAGCTGCATCAAACAACCTGGTGCGCAGAGAAAACGATCGAGTTCATGCAAGCGAACGTCGACCGACCCTGGCTCGCCAGCGTGAATATTTACGATCCACATCTTCCCTTCAATCCGCCCCAGGCCTATCGCGAATTATTTGATCCGGACGCGGTTAATGATCCGCTTTTTCGTGAGAGCGATTTGGCGCAGCAGGCGAAGCTGGCATCAGTCGATTTCCAGTCTGAGGCGCGCCGGCCGGACAATCTGGATATTCGCAGTCCGATCTTGCCACAATCGCCTGCACGGCTCTTGGTTGAGCCGGAAACCGGCGGCGACCGCAATGCGCGAACGCTTATTGCCGCCTACTATGCGATGATCAAATTGATTGATGATCAGGTTGGTCGGATCCTAAACATCCTGGACGCTACGGGACAGCGCGAAGATACGATTATCATTTTCACTAGCGATCATGGCGAGGCCTTGGGCGATCACGGCCTGATACAGAAGGGCTGTCGTTTCTACGAAGGGTTGGTACGCGTTCCGCTGATCTGGTCTTGGCGCGGACATTTCAGCGAGGATATGCGCAGGGCCGACCTGGTCGAGTTAAGCGATATCGCGCCGACGCTGCTTGAAGTTTGCGGGCTGCCGATTCCGGAATATGTCACGGGTAAATCGCTGCTGCCAATTTTGTTTGAGAATCAGCCGCAGGCTGCGCATCGCGACTTTGTCCGCTGCGAGTATATCGACGCGCTTGATTTGCCAGCGGGCTCGGTTGCCACCATGTACTTCGACGGCCGGCACAAACTCATCCGCTACCACAGACAAGGCTTGGGTGAACTCTACGATCTGGAGGCGGATCCGGGTGAGTTTGTCGACCTTTGGGATAGTGATGACCATCAGAGCCTGAAGTTGGAACTGCTTCAGCGAAGCTACGACTCCCATATGGTAACGCTGTATCCCGGCGCCCAGCGCCTCGGCCCGATGTAGGGCGCCTGGCAAAACAAGAGCCCCAGGCATGAAGAAATGCCGGGGGCTCAAATGCGCGTGTCAATAAATGCTAGGTACGAATGACGTTGCTCCCCTGTTTTCCCTTTGGACCATCAGTGATGGTGAATTCGACGGTTTCGCCTTGCTCGAGACTGCGATAGCCGTCGCCGCCAATAGACGAATAATGGACAAAAATGTCCGGACCTTCTTCTTGCGCGATGAAACCGTAGCCCTTTTCGGAGCTAAACCATTTCACCGAACCGGTGATACGTTCTTCCATTGTGTAAAACTACTCCTGTATTACATCAATCAGACCGCTCTCGAAGCGAATTTCCCACTGTTGCGGGAATCGAATCGGCTTCCAGAGCACGATCGTCTTCCATCATCTCACCAGATGACGACCTCGAACGCACTATACGCGTCCGCCAACTTTTCCGCAACAAGCTTGAGTGGATTTTGTCAGGATACTACTTGGGGTGGAGAGGGCGTGCTTTCACGCGATTGCGCGGCATTATCCTTGGGTATGGCGGAAGGCTCAGTCAAAGAAACGGAATCGAAATAGAGTCCAGGCGGCGATCGGCGCATCGGTCCACTTGATTTTCTTGCCTTCGTCGTACTCGCGCCCATAGTACGAAATCGGCACTTCAACAATGCGGATGCCTTGCTTGAGAACTTTGGCCGTGAATTCCGGTTCGAAATCGAAACCGCGCGCCTTGATCTGCATGCCGTCCACTACCTCGCGGCGAAAGCACTTGTAGCAGGTTTCCATGTCGCTGAGGATGGCGTTGAAGAGGATGTTTGTAATCAAGGTCAAACTCTTGTTGGCGACCATATTCCAAAAGTTCATCGCCTTGCGCGTACCGCCCAGAAAACGCGAACCGTAGACGACCGTGGCCACGCCTTCTTGAATTGGCTTGAGCAGCAAGCTAAATTCGCGCGGATCGTACTCGAAATCCGCGTCTTGAATGACAATGACATCGCCGGTCGAATGGCGAAACCCGGTCGCCAGCGCCGCGCCTTTGCCCTGGTTCCGTTCGTGGTACAAGATGGAAACTCGCGCATTCGCTTCGCTTTCGATCTGCCTCAAAACATCGCGTGTGCCATCTTGCGAGCCGTCATCAACAATGATCACCTCGTCAACGATGTCTTCTTCCAGAACACGATTCACTACATCCTTCACAGTATTGACTTCGTCATAGCAGGGGATGATGACACTCAGGCTGGGCTTGGGCGCATGTGGATCGGGCGGTCTCGAACGTGGATGTCTCATTGATCTCCTCCGCCTATTTGTCCACTACATAAGGGCTTTCCAACCATCAGTGAATTATAGCATCGCCGCCGGCATGGCGTGGACTCAGCGAGATCGCTCGCACGCCGTACTGGCCAGGCAATCACTGGATCTCGGCGGGAATGGTCGGCAAGATTGACGCGCTGCTGGCGATGATGCGAATCTGGCTGTGTGTGGAACGAACGCGATAAAGACGCGCGTATTCCGTGATGGAAGCGTAAGCGTCCGGAAACTGATGTACGGCTTCCCCGACCAAGCCAACCTCAAGCATCAAGGCAATACAGTCCTGCTTATCGGCGATATCGAAGTCCGCGCAGAGCCAGCTCATTGGCGCTTCGATATAGGCGACATCGGAGAATAGGATATAGAAAGCAGGACCAGTTCGCTGCCCTTTGTAGACACTCAGATAGAGGCGCGAAAGCTTACGGTGGTAATGAAAGATCTGGCAGCGATAGCGCTCGGGATTGGTGATGTTGAACGCGTTCAGGCTGCCGTGTGCGGTTTTGACCATTCCCCTGTCTCGTAGTAAAGGATTCAAAGTGTCAACAGAAATGTAGTAGATTCCTCGTCGCGACGGTAGGCGCAATATGTCGGAACTGAAGAGGCAGCAGGTACGCCTGCGGTCGCATTGGCAATGGGCAGCCGACCGGCCGCTAGTATGTACACATTCGACACGCAAAAGCATTTGTGACAGAATCATCCGAAGGCATGTCCGACTTGTGATGTTGCGGATTGCTTGGCGGAAAAGTTGACAAAGATGGCGCGGACTCTGACCGATAGGGAGGAAGAATATGCGTTTTGAAAACAAGGTGGCGCTGGTAACCGGTGCGGCAACGGGAATCGGCGGCGCAACAGCGCTGGCATTTGCCGAGGAGGGCGCGAAGGTCGTCCTTTGCGATGTCAACGAGGCGGCGCTCAACGAAAGACTTGAGGAGATCCAGGCGGGTGGCGGTACCGCCATCACAGTGATCGCCGATGTCTCCAAGTCGGCGGATGCGCAGCGCATGGCAGCCGAAGCGGTAGCGGCTTTTGGCGCGATCGATTATCTGGTGGCGAGCGCCGGGATCCAGACTTACGGAACGGTGGTCGACACCGACGAAGAGACATGGGACCGTACGCTAAATATCAACGCGAAGGGGATATACCTAGCCGCCAAATTCTGTGTGCCGGAAATGGTCAAACGGGGCGGCGGCGCCATCGTCAATGTCGCTTCGGTGCAAGGCTTGTTCAGCCAGCCGAAGGTGGCCGCGTATGCCGCGTCCAAGGGTGCCGTCATCGCCATGACACGTACGATGGCGATCGATCATGCGAGCGACAATATACGTGCCAACAGCCTTTGCCCCGGATCAGTCGATACGCCTATGCTCCGTCATTCTGCCAAATTGTTCAGTCCGGACGATCCTAGCGGCGCTCTGGAGGAGTGGGGCGGTTTGCACACCCTTGGCAGGATCGCCCAACCGCAAGAAATGGCGCAAGTCGCGTTATTCCTGGCCAGTGACGCCGCCTCCTTTATTACTGGCGCCGCGATTGTTGCCGATGGCGGCTTGACGATTCGGCTCTAGCAGGCGACATGAAACCGGAGTCCGAGCAGGTGACTTGTAAAGCGACGGAAATCGTGCTGGGGCGGACTATGAACGCCCTGGAAATCGAAAACGATTTGCTGGCGGCGACGATCTTTGTCGAAGACGATATCGCGGACGAAGCCGCTGCACTCTTGGGGCCGGATGAGCCGGCTTGAATGATCGACATCCGGGCAGATCAGCATCCGGTCGGCCGCGCGGGCAAGCAGGAAGAAGTGGCGAAACTCTCGCTCTTCCTCGCCGGCGACGATGCAGCCTTCATCACAGGCGCATGCTATCGAATTGACGGGGGACAGCTTTCGACTTTGCTGTGAGCGCCCCTGCTCAGTTACTCAATTTCAGGTCGTCAGTGTGCTCGAGATAAAGCAGCCGATTGTATTTCGCCAGTCGCTCTGACTGCGTGATGGAACCGACCTTGATGTAGTCGCCGGCCCAACCAACCGCCAAGTCCGCCAGCCAGTCGTCTTCCGTTTCGCCACTGCGCGCGCTGACCACGACCTTCCAGCCCGCTTGTCGCGCCAGATTACATGCTTTGAGCGCTTCCGTCAGCGTGCCGATCTGATTAACCTTCAACAGAAGACTGTCGGCAGCCTTGTCGCGAATTGCCCTCTGTATTCGTGCGGGATTCGTGCAAAGCAGGTCATCGCCCAAAAGCATGACGCGTCCATGAAGACGCTCGTAAAGGCGTTGCCAACCCGTCCAGTCGGCTTCGTGCAGGCCGTCTTCGACGCTGACAATGGGAAAGGCGTCGCACCAATCTTCGATTAGATCCAGCATCGACCACCGATCAAGCAAGTCGCCGTCGATTTGGTAACCCGCTTCCGAGTAAAACTGGGTGGCGGCGACATCAACCGTCAACGCGACATCACGACCGGGCTGATAGCCAGCGGACTCGATGGCTTCGACTGCGGCGCCCAACATCGCGCGCGACGACTCAAAGGGCGGCGCCAGACCGCCTTCATCCGCTGTCAGGAGACGCATGCCGTAGCGAGCGGAGGTCAGCGCGGCGGCCGCTCGAAACACGTCCGAAGTCACTTCGAGAATGCGCCGAATGCTGCGAGCCTGCGGTACGACGATCTGCACATCTTGAAGGGCGATCTGTCCGCCGGCGTGTGCGCCACCGCTGAAGAGGTTGATCATGGGCCTTGGCAAACGAGGGGCCGTTCCCGCGAGTTGAGCCAAATACCGGTAGAGCGGCGAACCGGCTTGATTCGCTTGCGCCCGGCAGAAGGCGAGTGAAACGCCCAGGATCGCGTTGGCGCCGAGACGGGATTTATTGGGCGTACCGTCCATGTCGATCAGATTTTGGTCCAGGTCCGCTTGTGTCGCGAAGCCACGACCGCTGATTGCTGCATTGATTTCTTCATTGACGTTTGTCGCTGCCTTAAGGCAGCCGAGACCGTTGTAGCGATTCGGATCTCCATCGCGCAGTTCCAGCGCCTCGTTACTGCCGGTGGAAGCGCCGGACGGTACTGACGCCTGACCTATGCTGCCATCGGACAACCGACATTCCACCAGTATCGTTGGTCGGCCGCGACTGTCGAGGATCTCGATGGCGGACACCGATCGAATGTCAGTTATCATGCTGTGCCAGTCTCTCGCCGAATTCGCGGATCAGATGAGTGACGCGGTAGATGTCCTGTGCGAGCAAATCGAGAACGATCAGCTTTTGACGTTCGCGCTGTCTATCATCGAGATACTCCAGCGGCGAACGTCCGGCGACGCGCGCGAGGCAACAAGCCAAGGTATGCTGGACAGCGTAGGGCTGCACGATGTCTCGCAGCGGCCCGGATAAGATATCGAGATACGATCCCCAGTATTGTCGCGCCATGCCCAGAAACTCGTCGCGGTGTGCCGGCAGGTGATGCGCTTTGCTCAAGAAATGTGTGAGCGAGAAGCCGATATCAAAGGCGGGATCGCCAAAATGGATGACTTCAAAGTCGAGGAGAGTGACGTTGTTATCGCAGATTAGGACATTCTTGGGGCTGTAGTCGCCGTGTACAAGCGCATGTTTGCGCGCTCGCGTATCATTGATTAATTGCTCCATGAAGCGGCGGGCGGCTGGCACCTGGGTCGCCGTGTAGCCGTAATACGGCTCCAGGCGCAACTCCTCGAAGAAGCGCCGTTCGGAGAATTCGCTTTTAAGCTCGGGATATTGCACCACAGCGTTATGGATCTGCGCCAGCAATTTCCCGAAAGATCGCGCGTGATTGATGTTAGTCCGCCCGTCCAGCAGAACATGCTTCCAGTTTTCATGCGGCTGGGGGATGGCGGTCATCGCCAGGATATATTGCGAAGCATCCAAAAAAACGAGTTCGGGCACGCGATCGGGAATGATAAGTCCCAACCAGATCATCCCGTCGGCTTCCCGACGGATTCGCTCGGGGGCGCTGTACCAGTCGACTTGAACGCGCAGCTTGCTCAGCGCCTGTTTCAGCACCCAGTCTTCGCGTGCTTCGTGTCGTGCCCAGACCGTACGATTGGATACCCCGCCCTTTAGCGTCTCAAATACGGGCGTCTCGTTTGGCTCGATCCATTGCTTGGCTCGCAGGTAGCGCAATAGAAGCGCCGGATCCTCAATGTTGATTTGACTTGCTGCTGACATGCTTTAGCGAATCCAGCGGGCTCAATTGACATCAACAAGGGGGCTTCCCAAGACATCCCATCGTGGTGTGATGCCCAAACCGGGCGAGGTCGAGGCGGCCATTCGCCCTTGTACACGTTGCGGCGCGCCCTTGGCAGTGCTGACCGTGACGTAGCTGTTGAAATCGGTGGCGGTGAAGAGGAACTCGGTCGGCGTGCTGTGCGCAAGATGGGCGATGGCGGCAGTCGTAATATCGCCGCCCCAGCTGTCTTCGATGGTCATCGCCACGCCCATTGATACACAGAGATCGCGCGCCAGGCTCGCCTTGGTTAATCCGCCGAATTTGCTGATCTTGATATTGACCACATCCATCGCACCGTCCGCATGACCACGCATCAGCATGTCCAGCCCGTCGACGACTTCATCAAGCACGAATGGATGGCTCGTCCGGCGGCGGATGGAAAGGCATTCTTCGTAAGACAGGCAGGGCTGCTCAATATAGACATCGACATCGTCAACCGCACGCACGACCCGAGCGGCTTCGTGCATCAGCCAGCCGGTGTTGGCATCGGCGATCAGCTTGTCGCTGGGTTCAAGCAGTTCGGATACCAGGCGGATGCGTTCAATGTCGACTTCTGGATTTGCGCCGACCTTCAATTGGAATCGGCGATAGCCTTCGCCGCGGTATCCGGCCACGTTCTCCGCCATTTCATCCGGCGTCCCTTGCGAGATCGCCCGGTATAGCACAAAGTCATCCCCATAGCGGCCGCCGAGGAGGGTGCAGACGGGCTGCCCGGAAGCCTTGCCAAGAATGTCCCAGCAAGCCATATCGATGCCGGTTTTGACGTAGGGGTGCCCCTTGAGTGCGGCGTCCATCATGCGGTTGAGCACGGACAACTGCGTCGGGTCACTGCCGAGCAGATGCGGCGCCAACTCCTTAACGCCGGCGCGAACGCCCTCAGCATACGCTGGCAGGTAAAACGGACCCAGGGGGCAGACCTCACCGTAGCCGGTGATACCGCTGTCGGTATCGACGCGGACGATTGTGCTGTCGAAGACCTCAACGGATTTGCCGCCCGACCACTTATAACTGCCCTCGTGCAGCGGCAGGTCGACTTGATAGGCGGCGATTCGTGTAATTTTCATGCTTCGCGCGTCTCCATCTCTGATTAGACAGGTGCTGCTAATCGGCGTAACGGGCGGATATCCCGCCATCAATAACGATTTCCGTGCCGGTGATGTAGTTGGCGGCATCACTGGCCAGGAAAGCGACCAGCTTGCCGACATTTTCCGGCGTGCCGATGCGCTTCAGTGGATGAAGGTTGATGACGCGTTGCTCCTCGGCAGCGGGATCGGCGGCCTGGGCGAATCCGTCATTGACCGGCTGAGTACGAATATAGCCCGGGCTGACGGCGACGGCGCGAATATTCGATTGTCCCCAGTCTAGCGCCAGGCTGCGTGTGAGACCCAGAATGCCCGACTTGGCGACATTGTAAGGAAAGTTGTTGTACATGGTCATGGTGGCGTGCACGCTGGCGATATTGATGATGACACCGTCTTCCTGCTCGGCCATAATCGGTAGGGCATGTTTGCTGCAGAGCCAGGCGCCGCGCAAGTTGAGGCTTATGGACTGTTCCCACTCGTCCACGCTCATCGTCGCCGCATTGTAATTCTGATTGCGTCCGGCGTTGTTTACGAGCACGTCCAGCCCACCGAAGGCGCGCAGGTGTTCAGCGATGCCTAGCCTGATTTCGACCTCGTCACGTATGTCGACCTGCACGAATTGGGCGTGATGTCCGGCCGCACAAAGTTCGTCAGCGGTCGACCCCCCGGTTTCCGCGTTGATATCAGCGATGGTCAGGCTCACGCCTTGCGCCGCCAATTCCTCCGCAATGCCCCGCCCGATGCCTTGACCGGCGCCGGTGACAAAGGCACTCTTGCCAATTAACCGCTTGCACTTGCTGCCGTCTCCCTCCATCGCTATGACGATAAATCGCCGCGATACCTTTGTCAACAACTTAGTCGGGTACCGGCTTCGTCTGCGCTGGCGGCAGTCGATAGGGGGATTGCCATAGTTCTCGTTTGCAGCCAGCTTTTTGACAGACGAGCAAACAATTGCTATAAATCGGGGGGGGGCAGATCCTCGCCACATTTATCAGATAGAGTCAGTTTAAAAGGAGTACGTAATGTATACGAAGGTTTTGCGTCGTTTGTTAATTGTTTTCATGATCTTGCTTTTGGTCGGCGCTCTGCCGCTAGCCGCGCAGGACGACGAAGTACAGGAGCTTGGCACGGGCGAGACCGAAATCAATTTCTGGAGCGGGCTCGGCGGACCTGACGGCGAGTCCATGACCGGGCTGATACAAGCCTTCACCGAAGAAAACCCGGATGTCAAGATCAACTACCAGATCTTGGGTTGGGGCACCTTCTTCGACAAGCTTTCGGCCGCGATTGTGGCCGGCAGTGGCGGACCCGATCTGATGACCTTGTGGCATTCAGTCGTGCCGCAGTACGCCCTTACTGGACACATCATGCCGGTAGCAGAGCAGATGTTTAACCTGGGCATGTTGGACAAAGACGACTTCAGCCCGGCGCTGCTCAACTCGGTTACATTTGACGGCGAAGTATATCCGGTCCCGTTCGACAACTATGGCTCGGGTCTTTACGTCAACACGCACTTGCTGGAACGCGCCGGCATATCGGTCGATGACCCGCCGGAAGACGGCGAAGAGTTCCTGGACTATGTACGCCGCTTGACCTGGGACGAGGATGGCAATAACCCGGGAGACGAAGGCTTTGATGGGGACAACATCGCCGTCTGGCCGCTTTCAATCGGCTGGAATCGCGTCACGGTGACGCCGGCGTTGTATCAGTGGGATACTGACGTCATTACAGCGCCGCCGGATGTCGAGGTCCTGATTGACAGCGATGCGTCGAAAGCAGCAGTTCAGTATTTTCATGACCTGGTCTTTGAGCACCACGTGCTCCCCGGAGTCAACTGGAGCGGTGAACTGATGCTCAACGATGGCCTGTCGATGTACCTTGACGGCGCCTGGGTGTACAACTTCTATAACTCCAACATGGAAGACGGCCAAATTGCCTTCTGGCCCTACCCGCGTCTGGGTCCCGAACGTGGCTCTACCATCATGTGGTCGCATACGCTGGCGGTCTCTTCCAACATTGAACAGGCTACGCTTGATGCGACGATGCGGCTGATCCAGTTTCTTTCCGACAACTCCAAAGAGCACAGCATCAACACGGGTATGCCATCCGCGCGCCTTTCCTTGCGCACCGAAGATCTTGCCGATCAGATCTGGACCTTTGGCACGCTGACGACGCAGATGGCTGCCGAGGGCGTTCCGGAATACCAGTCCGAGCGCTTCACCGAGGTCGAGAATATTATGGCGGCCGCCTACTCCTCGATCTTCACCGGGCAGCAGACGGTGGAAGAGGGTCTCGACGACGCCGGCGAACGTATCCGGCGCGCGCTGAGGTAAACGATCGAGTAGCATCATTCTTGGGAAGTCGAGCCTCATCACGATGGTGAGGCTCGTTTCCTGTAGTCCGACTGCGCGCGTATGACCGTTCGCGCAGAAGCGATAAACACACTGGGGCATTGAATGACAGCGAGACTCGCATCGTCGGTCAGCGGCAAAACATCCAATTGGACGTTGACCAATAAGAGGCGCGAGGCGATAGCGGGTTACCTGTTCCTGGCGCCATATCTGATTTTCTTCCTCATTTTTCTCGCGGGACCAGTCATCTCAGCGTTCGTCACCGCATTCGTCGAGTGGGAGCTGCTGCGCGGGACCTATCGCTTCATCGGCTTGGAAAACTTCCTACTGATGATGGAAGACGATCTCTTCTGGATCGCCCTGGGCAACTCGCTCTACTTCGCCACGATGACCACCGTTGGCAATGTGTTGGTGGCTTTGTGTGCCGCTCTGGCGCTGAAGAGCATTCGCCTGGGCCACACGCTTTTTCGCGTGGTGATGTACGCGCCGGTCGTGCTATCCATATCGGTCATCGGGATCATCTTCAGTCGCTTGCTCGCGCCCTTCGGCTTGCTGAACGCGGGCTTGGAAGTGTTCGGCATTGATGGCTTCAATTACCTGGCTGACCCAAATCTAGTGCTGCCATCACTCTCCCTGACGACGATTTGGTGGGGCTTTGGCTTCCCCATGCTCATATTCCTGGCGGCGCTCTATGCCGTGCCGGAAGTGCTTTACGAAGCGGCGCGCATCGACGGAGCGGGCCGCGGGCAAATTCTATGGCAGGTGACGCTGCCCCTCATCAGACCTGCGTTGCTCTTCATTGTCGTCACCCAATTCATCGGGCATATTCAAGTCTTCGGCCAGCCCTACATCATGACCAACGGAGGTGGTCCCGGCTACTCTTCATATACCATCGTCCTGCATATCTATCGCAACGCATTTAGTTACTATCATATGGGTTACGCCGGCGCGATGGCGCTTTCGCTCGGTGTCGTCATGTTCGTTTTCGCGCTCTTGCAGTTTCGGCTCTTGGGACGCCACACGGAGTATTAGCCATTGGTCAAGCAAAGTGACACGCGCGCAGTCTGGTCCAAACGGCTCTCCACAGCGGGCACTTATCTATTTCTGACGATTCTGCTGCTCATTGTGTTGTTTCCCACCGTTTGGGTTGTGGGTCAATCCTTCATGCGCGAGGAACAGATCCTGAAGTGGCCCGTTCAAATCGTTCCGTCGGAGCCGACGCTAGACAATTTCATCGAGATCTTCACCACCAAGCTTTCTCGGCAAGAACTGTCCTTATTCCGCTGGCTATTCAACAGCTTATACGTGACGACCTTGAGCACCTGCGGTGTCTTGCTGGTGACGTCAATGGCGGGCTATGCTTTCGCGCGCTTGCGCTTCCCGGGCAAGCAGCTGCTTTTCTTCGGCTTGGGCGCGTCTTTCCTCGTTCCCGGCGTCATGCTGCTGATTCCCAGTTTCATGCTCATGCGCGCCCTGGGCTGGATTGACACGCATCATGCCCTGATATGGCCGCCACTAGCCGGCTTCTTCGGCGTCTTTTTCATGCGCCAATTCTTCCTCGCCATACCCAGCGAATTGGCGGAAGCGGCGGTCATTGACGGGGCGTCAGCCTTTGGCATCTACTGGCGTGTGTTTCTGCCGCTCTCGCGCCCGGCCGTCGCCACGCTAGGCATCTTCACCTTCCTCTTCATATGGAATGATTTCACCTGGCCCCTGGTCGTGCTCAATTCCGACGAAATGCGGACCCTGCCCGTCGGTCTGGTGGTGTTCTTAGGCGAGTACTGGAGTTATCAAGGTATCGTCATGGCGGGCGCTGTGGTGAGCTCGGCGCCGGTATTGATCGTTTACATCATCTTCCAGCGGCAAATCACGCGGGCGGTCATGGCGACTGGTTTTGGCGGGCGGTAGAAGGTTGCCTCGGATTCAGGCTGCAGAAGAGTCAGTCTGCTCGGTAAGCCACTCCCTGTCAACCAGGAGCAAATAGTCGTCGTGCTCGGTGAGGGTTTTCTCCGCCTTTGCCAGCGCTTCATTTTGCTGTTTTGCCAACTCCGAATGCGATATCCCGAGCCGTTCAAGTGCTTCGATTTCCGCGTGGAACCCGCTGAAGCGCCGGTAATTTTCGATAAGCAGCTCTGACTGAGTCAGCGCTTCTAGGTAATTACCCTTTCCTGGTTTGCCGATATTGGAATCATTAGCGACGTCTCTGTTCCAGAAGTCGCGGCGGTTGGCAAGCAGGATTTCCATAAGGCGATTTCCATCTGCTCGCAACCAATGTTCAATGGCGATGTAACGGCGCAAATCGCTTTCTAGTACGGAATTATGAAAATATGCCGCGCGGTGTGTCCCCAGATGCCTGTGGACTAAACATCGCGAAGTCTCTCGATAGTCTTTGAGTTTGATGTCCAAGAAAGTCTTGGCTCGTGCAAGATTCTCAAGCTCCAGAAGACATCTACAGTAAAGCGTATCCAAGTGCATGGCTTGTTCAATGTTTTTCTGCATCAGCTCGTTATTCGGAGCATCATGTGAACTGCTTTTCAAAGTGTCTATCTCAAGCCAAATGTGCTGCCTAGCTTCAAACAACTTGCCAATGGCGGTATTCGCCTGGAAGTTCCTATTGCTCGGAACTTCCATGTTAAGGGCATTGTCCGCCGCGTGGATTGCAGCTTCCATCTTGACTTGATGATCTTGAGCAAACTGTTTTGCAATAACTACGTTAAGTCCTTTGATAGCTGACTCAAGGTCGCTCATACGTTTCAGTATGATGCCAGTTGAAATGACGGTAGTAGCTAAATTTAGCACTCCGATGCCACTTACGATTCCAATCAAGTTCGTAAGTGAATGTAGTTCTTGCATAATCAAGAAGTGAGACCTTGCTGTTACGGCAGTGTTCAATAGATTCGTCGTTGTTGACAACATACCGCCGGTTGCGGAATTCAGCAGAGTATTCAGTAGTCCGCCGGCAAGGTCCGAATTGTTGGCAATCTGCCCACCTTCGCGCAGCCAGGCAACAACCTGTTTGCTGGCGACATCACGGACGACGCCACCGACTCGTTCCAGTTCGCCGCTGGCAAGTCCGCGAGCGATTGCTAATGGAATTTCGAGTGCGACTTCTAGTAGCATTTTCGACCTCATCTCTGGGCGGACAATGTGCAGAACTGTAGGACGCATTGTAACATTTCCGGAGCGAAGTTCTACGATGATGGTGTTGCCCTTGTTGTCACTGAGCTTCTACCGCGATAAGCTAGTGGCAATGCAATACCCTTGACACATTTTCTAACCCGAATTTTTGGAGACCCGCAATGTCCTATATCGACAGAATAGACCCCGAAGTCGCCCACGCTATCCATTTCAACCCACCCGAGCGATATATCGCTATCGGAGAAGATCCTCCCAAAGCGCGCGAGATGACAGTGGCGGACAACCTCGAGATGCGCGCCAATCTGCCGCCGACAGATGTGACCATTGAAGAAAGGACGATCCCCGGACCGGACTGCGAAATTCCAATTGTCATTTATCAGCCTCCCGCTCCCGGGCCGCGCGGCGGATTGCTCTGGATGCACGGCGGCGGCTATATCGTTGGTGTAGCTCGCGACGATGCCCGCTGCATTGAGTTTGCCGAGATTGTTGGCTGCACCGTTGTCTCGGTGGATTATCGCCTCGCGCCCGAATCTATCTATAAGGAAGGCATCGCCGATTGTTTTGCCGCGCTCGTTTGGATGGCGGACAATGCCGACGAATTGGGAATCGATGCCAGCCGAATCGCCATCGGCGGCGGGAGCGCTGGCGGTGGCTTGACTGCCGGCCTGGCGCTCTACAACCGTGATAACAAGGGTCCGGATGTCGCCTACCAGATGTTGATATATCCAATGATCGACGACACCCATGACACGCCTTCCGGGCATGAGGACACCTGTCCAACGACCTGGAATCGGACTGTGTCCTTTAAAGCCTGGAAGATGTATTTGGGCGATGAATACGGTACCGACAAGGTATCACCCTATGCGGCGGCCACACGCGCCAAAGATCTAACCGGATTGCCGCCGGCATTAGTCACAGTAGGTACGATGGATTTATTCCGCGATGAGAACATCGACTACGCCAAGCGTCTGATGGCGGCTGGCGTACCGACCGACCTGCAAGTCTATGCCGGTATGTTTCATGGCGCCGAAATGCTTGTACCCGATGCAGTAGCGAGCAAGCAAATGAGATTGGGTTATCTCTCCGGTTTGAAGCGCGCCATCGGCTGAACTATTTTGTATATTCCAGTGGCTTGCAACAGAAACGCGCCCGCAAAGAGGCGCGTTTTTTGTCCAAAACCGTTTGTTTTTCTAGTCACGCCATTGGTTTGTGTGACCCTGGAAGGACTCGAACCTTCAACCTAACGATTAAGAGTCGCTTGCTCTGCCAAATTGAGCTACAGGGCCAAGGAAAAACGCAATTGCAGCATGGGATTATAGTGCTGTCCTCTAGCGCTAGGCAAGGGCAATATTGATTGGCGTTCTCCAACCATCACTGGGCGAAATGTACAAAACCGGTTTGATTTTCTTCGGTAAGCCGTTAACGCTGTTACAATTAAAGGTGATGATTAGTTCTTGCGATTTTGCGCCGACACCACGGCGATTCCGCGCAGGTGAAAATACAAAATCTCCCGCGTTGCTGACAACATTGATATTCCTCCAACGGGACAGGACATAGCACCGTGTCGAAACGTATTCTTATCATCGGCGGTACCCGCAACATGGGTTATTACCTGTCGCGGCAGCTGGCTGAGTCCGGCTGTGACTTGACCTTGCTAAACCGTGGGATCACGAAGGACGATCTGCCAGGCTCGATTCATCGCCTGCACGTTGATCGAACGGATCATAATCAATTGCGGCGGGCGCTGCTGGCGAAGCCCTTCGATATCGTGATCGATTTCGTTATGTACCTCGGCGTCGAGGCGCAGACGGTGATTGAGTTATTCAAGGACAACGTCGATCACTATATTGTTCTGAGCACCGGGCAAGTCTATCTCGTGATGGAAGGTGAAAATCGACAGTTTCGCGAAAGCGACTACGATGGACAGCTGATGCCGGCGCCTAATGAAAACTCCTACGCCTATGAAGAGTGGCGCTATGGCGCGCAGAAACGGGACGTCGAAGATCAGTTGCAGGAGGCCTGGGCGAGTTCGAAGTTCCCGCACACGATACTTCGCTTGCCGATGGTAAACAGCGCGCGCGATCCCTATCACCGTCTCTACAATTATTACTTGCGTCTTTGCGATGGCGGGCCGATTTTGGTGCCGGCGACACCGAATTACACCTTAAACCATGTATACGCACTGGATGTTGTGGCGGCGATCATGCAATTGATCGAATCCGGCGCGGGCAAAGGCAAGGCATACAATATTGCCCAGGACGAGCATGTCAGCCACGACGAATTTCTGTCAATCTTGGCCGCGATCATGGGTGTAAAAGAGCGGAGCATTAGTGTTAAACGCGCTGACTTGGTGGCCAATGGATTCTTGCCGGACTGTTCTCCCTTCAGCGAGCGCTGGATGAGCGCGCTGGATAACAGCTTGAGCAAATCAGAGCTGGGGATCAGCTATACGCCGCTGACCGAATACCTGGCCGAGCTGGTGGCTCACTATGAGTTGAATGCGGTGCCACCCCCGCTGACTTTCCGCCGACGGCGAGCGGAGTTGCATTATGCGGAGCAACTGACTGTTGGCGCGGGCACCTGAACCCAGCGCTGCGTTCGCTCGCTGTGGCATGCGATCTCTAACTCCTCTGACGCTTTCGCAGGTGATACGCTTTCGATATAATCGGTCAACGTGTGACGGGGCTAATTCTTAACAATTCCGTTAGCAATTTGCTCTAAGGTAAACACGATAGCGACTTAAACAGGATGAGCATATGAAAACATCAATTAGATTGATCGTGTTGCTCCTGATCGGATTGGTCGCATTCAGCGGCTGTTCGGCGGTCCGCGCGATTCTATCGGGTGGATCGAGTTCGTCTGAGGCGCTTGGCGACGCCTCGGCTGGGGAAGCGGTAGCGGAAGAACCGGTGGTCGCTGCCAGCTTCAAATTGTATGATTCCTGGGCATCGTGGTGACCGACCTGTCGTCGTAATGCGCCTGCCGTGAGCGGGCTTCAAGAGACATTTGCCGACAGGATAGAGTTTGTCGTTCTCGACATTGATGACTCATCACTGAATGACACGCGCAGGCAGTTAGGAATCACCGCTCAAGCACAGTACGTATTGGTGAATTCGGCTGGAGAGATTGTCGGACGCTGGTTCGGCGTAATCAATCAAGCACAAGTCGCGTCCGAATTGGAAAGTCTGCTGCAGAGCTAACTATGGGGCAGAGGTCATTCTCTGCTCCCCAATCCTTCACATTACCCGCAACTACTTGGCAAGGCGTCCAGTAACCGCCTGTTAGTCGTATTGGCGCCGTCAGGTGGTCCCATCTGTCCCTGTTATAATCAATACGATAATGTTCCCAGCGGCAACAGGAGACTCGGGAGTTGGGCGTGTGTGTTCGCAGGACTCTGGCTATGCTGCTTGTAGCGTCGGTCATCAGCGCCTGCAACCTGCGGGCCCCTGAAGTTACCTTGACGCTCGTGCCAATTGATACGCGTACGCCAGAGGCGACAAGTGTCAGGGAATTGCCAACGCTCACGCAGGTGATCGTAGAAACGCCGACGCCTAGCAAGACTCAAGCACCGACCCAAACTTCGGAGCCGAGCGCAACCCAGACGCCGATTCCGTCCCGCACGGCCACTTTCACGCCAACGTCATCAGTTACGTCATCACCGACGGACACGGCGGTGTCGACCGCGACCGATACTCCCTTGCCCACGGTCACAGATGAGCCGACGCTGACGAATACGCCAATGCCGACTGACACGACGGAGCCCACACCGTCCCATACGGCGGTGCCGACCGCAACCCGAACATCGACGCCGCTTCCGACCGCAACGCCGACTGATACTGACCTACCGACTCCAACGCGGATCTTGCCGGCCACGGCGACGCCCACCGCCACTGCTGTGGCGAGTGCTATACCAGACACAAGCGAGCCACAACTTGCAGACACGTCCGTGCCAACCGCCACCGATCAGGACTCGGACCTGATCAGTGTTCGATTCCGTCCGACATTCACGCCCTTGCCTACGCTAAACCAGACCGAAATCGTCGAATTGCTGGCGACGCCTGAGTCGCGCCCAACGTTGCCGCCGACATGGACGGCAGCGCCTACCTTGCCGCCTACCAGTATTGTTGCTACGCCGGATGCCTTGGCGACGGCGCAAATTGAGGTTTCCACTCCAGACGTCGATCAGATCTTTGTCGGTACGCCCATCACGTCAACGCCGATTTCGCAGATTGGCGCGCCCACGCCGACGCCGTCACCGACTCGCGTGCAGCCAACGGTCGCGGTCAGGCAGGATCTGCTACCGCCCGTGATACAGCCGCCGGTATCGGATCAGACGACATTCAGCATCAGTGGCGCTTCTGCTTTCGAATACAATGTCGGCTTGGGACAAGTATTCAATTTCGAAAACATTCGCTTGGCCGACGGCGTTCGGCTGTTTCTGCAGAATCCGGTCGATCCAAGTAGTTTCTTGCGCACGGATTTCAAAGGCGTCTTGCGCTATAAACCGATTGGCGTGGCGCAGGAAGGCGAGATGACGTACTCGCCCTTTCAGCCGGGATATTCTGGTCCGATCAGTGGCATCGAACAGAACAAGAACAGGATTGTCGAGTTGGATTGGTCGACCGACGGCCAACAATTCAGCTTCCGTATCGATCCACCGCCCGGAATGGACAACGGCGCGGCCGGCGTCTGGTTCTGGCAGCGGCATGAAAACGACCTGCGCGACGCTACTTTTCAGATCATCCGTGATTGCGTTCAGGAGGGCTACAAACCCTGCGGATTTGTCAATCCCAGCACTGCGTTTTATTGGAAGACAATCGGCGTACAATGGTCCCCGACTTGGGGCAGCAGCAGCATACTGCTCACGCTTCACTTAACGGCGGAAGGCCGAAATGCCCTGGCGCTGGCGCAAGCCGTGCGCGACTCAACATACGCCAATAACGCGCCGCACATGGTGCGCTACGACTACGGGCATTGGAATTTGGACGGACAGGGCATTACGGTCAGCGGCCGCCGCCCTGACGGACTCGTCGTCATCGCCGCAGTCAATAATAATCTGTCCGGCGAGCTCATTAAGCTGAATGGATCGGCGCGCGGATTATGGCTGCGCGATGCAGTTCGTTTGTCCAATGGTCGGTACGTGGCCCTCGGCCGACCGGGAACGCCGGGCAGTGGTCCGGTCGCGCTCTATGACGGGGGCGGCAATCAGATTTCCGCTTTCATCGGTGGCGCCGCGCCGGAAGAAGTTCGCTGGTTCCCCGACTACAGTGCTGTGGTGGTGACAGTGCAAGGACGGCAATACCGCGCTCTGAACGATGGCGTCGTCACAGATGTCACGGGTTTGACTCAGAACCCGCAATTCAGCGAAGTCGAAATCGGGCCCTTGCCTATCCCCGCAGGTGTTGTTGCCAATTCGGAGTACTATCCGGGGCAGCAGTTGCGAATCAGCGTGCCTTACTTGAACGTCCGTCAGGAGCCCACAACGGATAGCGCTACGATTGGCGGATTGTACGCGGGAGACCATGTCGCGATTTTCGCCGGTCCACATGAAAATGAAGGCTATCGCTGGTGGCGCGTGCAGACGGCTAACAATGTGTTTGGCTGGATTGCGGGCACGATCGGCGGCCAACCGACGATGCGGCCGATATGATCATGTTCCGTTGTGATCGCGCTGAGCCGGTACTAGTGCCTCAATTGTGTTGACGGCGAATAGCGGAAGCGCTATGCAGACCAATCCACTCGTAAGCATCATCATTCCGACTTTCAATCGCAGGCACTTTGTCGCCGATGCGATTGAAAGCTGTCTGGCGCAGACATACGAATACTGCGAGATTATCGTGGTCGACGACGGCAGCAGTGACGATACCGGGAGATTCCTGCGCGAGCGCTACGGCCAGCGGATCCGTTACATTGCCCAGGAAAATCAGGGGCCGGGAATCGCGCGTAACCGCGGCATTGAAGCTGCCCGCGGGGAATACATCCAATTCCTCGATGCTGACGACCAATTAAACGCGCGGAAGGTCGAAGTCAGTTTGGACGTCTTCCTGAAGCATCCGGAAGTTTCAGTGGTTTATACTCATTTTCAGTTTGTGGCGAGCGACGGCAAGACAAAGATCGAGACTCCGCCATTTGAGCGATTCTCCGACGAAATCTTCTGCGAGATGCTCCGCCTGACCGGCTGTCACATATTGCTCAGTTCGAGCATGCACCGAACTTCCGTCCTGCGCAGTGTCGGCGGCTTCGCCGACGACGTAGACTTTCGCAGCGCCGAGGATTGGGATCTGTTTTTGCGGCTGGCGGCGCAGCACAAGTTTCATGCGATCGACCAGCGCTTGGTCTGCCGCCGCATTCACGGCGATATGATGTCGGACGATCGTCTGCGTGGCGCGCTCGGTCGGCTTAAGACGGTGCAGAATGCGCGTCACTATGGTTGGGAGCGGTGTATGCCGCCTGCCGAATTCGACCGCAAGGAAGCATCGCGGCATCATGTATACGCGGTTTATCTTTGGAGAGCGGGCGACCGAAAGCGGGCGCGACAGCACTTCTTGCGTGCCGCGGCGATTTACGCGCCGGGATCGCGTCAAAGACGAATCTACGCGTTCTATACCGCGTTCTTGCCGGCCGCTGCCATCGAATGGACCAGCGCTCTGGCGGGGAAAGTGCGGCGGCTGATCGCGCGTTGATCTCATCAATTCGCCGAGTCCTGATGTCGGCGTGCGCTGGCCCGATGAGGCGAACCGATTTGCGTCGACTGACGTATAATGTTTGGAACGACCAATTGCCGAGATGGAAGCGTGATGCCTGCAACGACAGACAGCCTCCGTTATGACATTCGACAACTGATGAAGGCCGGCGGCTTCCACGAGATTGTCGACCGCTGTCATGTGGAGTTGACGCTGGCGCGGCGCGAAAACCAGCATACAGTCGAGGTCATCGCGCTGCTCGGTCTGGCGCAGGCGCAATGTTCCCTGGGGCATTTCGCGTTCGCCCGCGACTATATCAATCAAGCGATTGAGGAGGCGCAGCGTATCGGCTCGATCGGCCTGATGGTTGACGCGTTGAATACGCGGGCGCGCATCGCACGCGAAGGTTTTTTCCAGACGGCCGAGGCAAATGACGACTATCGCGCGGCGGTTGATCATGCTTTTGAAGCCGGTGACATGAGGCGCTACGGTCAGTCGCTGCTGGGCTTGGGCGAGATCGCCTCAAATCCCAACGATTCCAGCAAACATGCCTGGAAAGTTAAGGATCTGGCGCGTGAAGCTAATGACCCGCAACTGGAAGCGCGGGCGATCCTTCTGCTATCCAACGCTTTCATCCGCAGGAGCGAATACAGCAAGGCGAGCGACGGCTTGCTGGTAGCGCTGCGAATGGCGCAAGATGTCAAAGACCGACTGCTGGAAAGCGTCATTATCGGCCAACAAGGCGTCGTGCTGGCGCAGGATACGGACACTTTCGAACGCGGGCTGGAACAGCAGCTGACGGCACTGGAGGTGGCCCGCGGCATGGAAGCGGTTTTTCATGAGTTCATGCGTCTGTACAACCTGGCCATGACGATGGTGGCGGCCGCGGACCTGGCGGAGGCGCGCAACTATCTCGATCAAATGCTGGCGCTTGCGCAGGATGTACAGCATCAGCCTTACGAAATGTATACGCTCGGCATGCTGGGACAATGGCAAGAAATGCGCGGAAAAGCGGAGTTCGCCATTTCCCACTATGGGCGGGCGGCCGACATGGCGCGAACGGTGAACAACCCGGCCTACGAAGCGCGCTACCTCTATGCCTCAGGCGCGGTCTATCAGTCTCAGTGGGATTTCGTCAGCGCGCGCCGGCAATACAAGCTGGCCCGTGCGATTTACCAGGCTCTCGATGACGGCCGAAATGCCACGCGGGTCAACGCAACGATTGTATACAGCTACCTGCTGGCAATTGCCACGCGTATCATGCGCATGATCGGTTTGCAGCCCAAGGGCGAGTGACCGGGACACGCTGGTCAAGACCTTCCGCTAGCGATCAAGCGTTCCGTCTCGCCAACGCCTGGTTAGCGTGATCGATGGATAGAAGACCAGGGGCGGCAATTGGTCACGCGCGAACCAGCCCACGTCAGCAGCGTCATCACCGGCGCAGGCTTCTCCCTCAATCACTTGCGCGCTATAGGCAATCACAATATCGGCCAAGCCATGATCCCGCTTGGGGAAGACGTCCAACAGATTGCTGATGCGCACGCTGAGATGCGTTTCCTCCCGGGTTTCGCGAACGGCCGCGTCTTCCGGTGATTCATCATAATCGACGAAACCGGCTGGCAGCGCCCATTTGCCTTTGCCCGGGTCTACCGCGCGCTGAATGAGCAAAACCTTGTCATCGCGCGCGATGAATACCACTACTGCAACTTTCGGATCAAAGTAGACCGGCTGCTCACAAGCGGGGCAAAAGGGGCGCAACCGTCCCGACAGGTGTTTGGTAACAAGCGGAAGCCCGCAGAGCGGACAAAACCTGGCGATACGCGTCATAGCGATTGTGCCGCCCCGCGCTTTAGCATTGACATTGGCGGCTCGACGACGTACACTGCCAATCCGCAGGCCGGAGTGGCGGAATTGGCAGACGCGCACGACTCAAACTCGTGTACCTTCGGGTGTGTGGGTTCGACTCCCACCTCCGGCACCTTAAGGCGGCAAAACCCTCCAAACTGACAAATCATTAACGCAAGTTCCATTTCGATTCCGGCTCGTCGGCCTGCATGTTCTCGTAACGCGCCAGCGTGAAAAGCCAATCCGAGAGACGGTTGATGTAGGGGAGAACGTATTCGCCGAGGGTTTCACTTTCCGCCAAGGCCACGACTAGGCGCTCGGCGCGGCGACAGACTGCGCGCGCGAGCTGCAGGTTCGCCGCTGCCGCTGTCCCGCCCGGCAGAATGAAATTCTTAAGCGGCTCGAGTTCTTCATCCATTTGGTCGATTGAGTTTTCCAGCCAAGTTATCTCCTGTTGGCTGACTCGTGTGACCCAATCCGCCTTGGCATCGAGCGGCGTGGCCAGGTCCGCGCCCAGATGGAAAAGTTGACTCTGCACTGTATTCAGCCAGGCGTCTGTCGGCGGGCTGGCTCCGGCGGCGCGCGCCACGCCAAGTATGCTGTTGAGTTCATCAATCGTGCCGTAGGCTTCCACGCGCAAGTGGTGCTTCGGTACCCGTCCGTCCCCGAAAAGTGCCGTCTCGCCTTTGTCTCCGGTTTTGGTGTAGATCTTCAAGGGCTGCAGCCTTCCGCTTCATGTGGCAGTTTGTTTATCAATCGTCTCATCTCGGTGGAGCCATTGCCAGCCCTTGCAAGATCGGCAACGCTTTCTTGGCCGCGATCGACCGATGACTGACGCCGTTTTTCTGGCTCGCGGTCATTTCACCGAAAGTCTGCTCGAATCCATGCGGTTGAAAGATCGGATCGTAGCCGAAGCTGTGCCTGCTGTCCCGATCTGTTTCGGTGATGACACCGGGGCATTCTCCGCGAACAAGGATTGTGTCACCGTGATCCGGTTGAGCCAATACAATGACACAGACGAACTTTGCGCCGCGCCTAGCCGCTGGCACGTCGCGCAGTTCGGCTAGCAGCTTCTGGCGCTTGCCGGCGTAGTCTAGTTCAGCGCCGCCGTAGCGAGCCGAGTGAATCCCGGGCGCCCCGTCCAGCGCATCCACCATCAAGCCGCTGTCATCCGCCAATGCAGGCAGCCCGGAGAGCGCGGCATAAGCGTCGGCTTTCTGCTTGGCATTCTCCTCAAATGAATTGCCGCTTTCTTCGATCCTGACATCAGTCAGCTGGATGTCGGAAGTATTTACAAATTCGATGTTGATAGACGCAAAGAGGTGTCGGTACTCGCGCACTTTGTGGGGATTGCCCGTGGCAATGAGAACTTTCATGAGCGAAGGCTGGCTTTCACATGCTTGGCCTGCCAGCGGTCAATCAGTTCGGCCGCGGCAATGCCGCCGAATGTCAACCAAATGATCTCAAGCGGAAAGAGATAGCGTGGCAGGGCAAGCAAAAAGAAGTGGGCAATTATTGTATAAAGCACGAATCCGATCAAGGGCAGGGATAGGGGCCGACGGGCGCGCGACCACAACATGCCGAGTAGTCCAAGCGCGATGCCACCCAGATGAAATATCCAGAAGGCCAGCTTTACAACGAATCCCTCAATTTGCAACACGTAAAGCAGACCGTCAAACGAGCGGTCTTTGGTCAACCACGTTTGCGCGGCTTCCCTGATGCTGACGTCGCCTAAGGACGTTGTACCGTGGGGCTGAACCAGCGAATAAAGCAGTTCGTTAATCTGGCGCAGGAAATATCCGCCGGGATCCGCGCCGAAAAGGCTGCCAATTTGTTGAGCATATATCTCGGTGCCGTGCTGGTATTTGCAGTCAACTTCGCAGTCATCGAGTGTCACGGCGTCGGCGCCTTCCAGCAGCAAGGCGTCGTTCTGCTGCGGGGAGCCGTCCTCCGTTTCCGCTGCCCGCCAAAGCGCCGGCATGAACTGATCGCTAACGATCACGAAGCGATTCCAAAGGACTGCGTTATGGATGGTCCAGGTTGCGGCAATTGCGATATAGACGGCCAGCAGAACGAAGCCACTGCGGCGCCAGCCGCGGATGTAACCGCGATGTTGCAGCAGCTTCATATGCAGGACGATGCCAACCGGAAAAAGCAGGGAGACTGCCCGTGTCAGCGTCGCCAGACCAAAGGCCAGCGCGGTCAATGCAAGGGCAAGTGAAGGACCCAAGCGATTCGAAAACTCCCAGCCTGCCGCGGCCGCGAAATATTCAAGGTACAACCAAAATCCCAAAGCCAGGAAGAATATGTAGAGCGTTTCGGAAGCGATGTTGGCTGGCTCAATGACCAGGGCCGGGTGAATGGACGCTATGGCTGCGCCAAGTATACCGGCACGGCGGTCGCCCGAAATGAGCGTTGCCAGCCGGAACACAAGATAGACTGTCGCCGCCGCTGCCAGGCATTGGATGAGGCGGATGGCGATAATGGTTTCGTGCGCCGGCAACGCCTGCTGGATGATGCCGGCGAAGAGAATGTACAGTGGTGGCGTGGGAATCACCGAATTGTAAAAGGTAATACCGCGGATCTTGCCGTGTTCCTGTCCGCTGAAGAATCCCCATCCGACACTGAGGTACCAGTTGCTGTCGCCGCCCTCGTATCGAGGCGCATTCAGCGTGGGCTGATCCAACGCATACCCGAGGCGCAATAGCAAGCCGACTAGCAGGATGAGCCAAAGCCAACGTGAATAATGCCCGGCAGCACGCATTTGCATCGCATCTGGCTATAGGAACAGGTTCTGGCGAATGGTAGTCTTCAGCCTGGTAAAACACAAGGACGACTGGTGACTTGAAGCCGCGTACCAATGCAACGCTCGTCAAATTGCTTGCCATCGTAATCGGCGCATTGGCTTTCCGGCTGCTGTTACTGCCTTTAGTACAAAATCCCGGCATCAATGACCCGGTGCATTATTTCAACCTGGGGCGCAGGCTAACGCAGGGTCACGGTTTCACCATTGACTACGTCTGGCACTACGGCCGCCTGCCGGTTGAGATTGTCCACCCCACCGATCACTGGGTGCCGCTGGCGGGCGTTGCGGCGGCTCTTGGCATGGCGGCTGGTGGCGTCGATTTGCACGCCGCTCTAACGCTCTTTGTCCTGGCGGGATCATTAACGCCCTTGCTAGTTTTCCTCGCCGCCAGGCAATTCGGGCAGTCCGAAACCTGCGCCCTGATAGCAGCGGCTTTTGCCGCACTCATGCCGGAGTTGGTCCTTAATTCGTTACGCACGGACACAACGATCGTGAATCTGGTCCTGATCGTTTCGGCGTTGTTGGTATTGCACCGCGCTTCAAAAACGGAAGGGCGCCTGGGCTTCGTGCTGAGCGGGCTGCTATTTGGTTTGGCGCACTTGACGCGCAACGACTCGATCATTCTCGTCGCCGTGTTGATGACATATCTGGTTCTGGCCGGCGAAATGGGATGGATTCGTGTGCGGCGCCGCGATTTGGCGCTAGTTCTTGTCACATTCTGTCTGACAGTTTCGCCTTGGCATCTGCGTAACTTGCAAGAAATAGGGTCGCTTGGCAGCCCGCAGATGAGCCTAATGCCATTCATGGTTGAGCCGAAGGACCTCTACACTTACGGCATGCCGATTACATTGGAATCACTGCTGGAGCGTCAGAGCGTGGCGCAATTAGTAGAAAAGCGGATTTTCGAATTGGGCGCAGCGCTAAAGCAGATGGCAGTTGCTCTCCAATTTCCTCTCGTTATTTTTGTGCCCGCTGGCCTGGCGTGGCTCTACACCAATAAGCAAAGACGACAATTGGCGCGTCTGGCGCCAGTCCTATTCTGGATCGCGGCTATCCTGATCGTTTACCCGATCTTGATGCCAGTTCACAACCAGGGTGGTAGCTTCAAGAAACTGTTCATTTCAGTCATGCCACTATTGATTCCGCTTGGGGCAATCGCCTTAGAAAAACTAATTCGCCGCAGCGACTTGCGTTATACAATTCTGATGTTATCACTGTGTTGGCTCGCCTGGAGCAGTTACGATCTTGTGCGCCGCGAGACGGCAAATGCCGATACATTTTACGCGAGCATGGACGTGCTGGTCGATACATTGGCAGAACTTCCCGATTTAACAGGGGATGGTGAGATTCGCCTGATGGCACAGAACCCATATGTATTAAGTGTTTATGGCTATTCATCAGTGGTAACGCCTCTGGCCAGTCGTGAGGATACGCTGGCGCTGGCTCGCCAATTTGAGATTGACTACCTGCAAATGCCGGCTGCGCGGCCGGCTCTGGATCCACTTTATCTCAGTACAGAGACCGACCCGCGCTTCGAATTGGCTGCGCATCTTGCTGATGCGGGCGAAATACCCTTCGAATTGTATCGGTTTGCCCAAGACGACTAGTTTATAAGCCAGTCGAAGAAGGGCATCGCGGCCTGAGTCGTGGCCATCCTCGTTTTGTCAGCGCAGAAGTACGCGTCTATAATGGGTCGGGAAGGAACTCGGAGCGCATGAAAGAGACGCAAGCCTATATCGAGCGCATCAAGCGCGTCAATCGTGATTCCCAACGCCTGGAGTTGGCGGTGGATCGCTCGCTGTCATCCTTGCTGGCGGGGCAGGCGCTGCTGGTGCGCCGCATCGAGAAAGATTACGAGTCCGAGCATTGGGACCCGTACTTGCGTGAACTGTGGTTTCCGGTTGAGGTGCAGGCGAGCAATATCGTAGTCGTCGAACAGCCCGCAAGCGCGCAGTTTGCGCCGGGCCAACTGCTGAGCATCATGGGTCCGGTTGGGCGTCCCTTTCGTTTTCGCCGAAAGCTGCGCAACATCTTACTCCTGGTCTACCAGACGACCCCGGCGGCTTTGCTGCTGATGCTGCCGCCGCTGCTGACGAAACAGGTTAGCATAACGATGATACTGATGGGCTCGGCACGGCAATATGACACTGGTCATCTGCCGGAAGAGGTGGAGATCATTCAGGCGGAAGACAATATGACCTGGCCGGACATGGTGATGACCCTGGGCTGGGCCGATCAGGTCTTTGCCATTGTTGGGCAAGGGAACGAGTTGCGCTATTTTGGCGAGATCATGGAGCTGATACGCCAGCGGCGAAACGATGTGCCTGCGAATTACATCTTCGGTGTCATGCAGCGTCAGTTGCCTTGCGGTGTCGGCGCCTGTCACGCTTGTGTGCTCAATTTGCAGGGTGAGCAAAAGCTGCAATGCGCCGATGGACCCGCCTTCGATTTGACGACACTGCGACTGAATTAGCGGCATACTGGTCATGGCGATAGAAATCACACGTCCCGGAAAATACAGTCTGATCGTGTCGACGCCGGTCATGCCGGCCGCCGGTACAGTCGGCTTCGGCGACAGTTACAAGGCGCTGATTGACTACGAAAAGCTGGGCGCGGTTGTGACCAACTCGGTCACGATCGAGCCGTGGAGCCCGGCTTCGGGCACACGGATGATCCCGCTGGATGCCGGTATCCTGTTGCACACGGGGTTGCCAAATCCAGGGCTTTCCCAAGTGATCAGACGGAATCGCAAGGTCTGGGCCAACTTGCCAATACCGGTGATCCTGCATCTGGTGGGTACGAATGTCGGGCATATCCAGCGGGCGAGCGAGATACTTGACGAAGTTGAAGAGATTGCGGCGGTGGAATTAGGTTTGAGCGACGACATCGATGTCAGCGAGGCCATCCAACTGGTGACCGCTGCGGCGCGGATGGAGAAGCCGCTGCTCGTACGACTGCCTTTCTACGAGTGTTATCAACTCGCGCGGCCGGTGGCGGAATCCGGCGCCGACGCGCTGGTCGTGACGGCGGCGCCACGCGGTACCGCACGCGATCCGCATACAGGTCGAATGGTGAGTGGACGAGTCTATGGTCCCTTGATTAAGCCAGTGATTCTGCGCATGGTAGGCAGATTGCGGCGTCAGATTCCCGAGGATATCCCGATCATCGGCAGCGGCGGCATCCATTCTCCACAAGATGCTCGCGACTACGTTGATGCGGGGGCCGTCGCTGTGCAAGTGGATACGGCGACCTGGGTGCAGCCCAAAATGCTGGAACGTATCGGGCGTGACCTCGGCGGTTGGATCGCCACCCGCCACAAGGATGCGTTCCTGGACGAGTGGAATCCGGACATGGGACATACCGAGGCGATTGAACGGCGCGTTCCACCTGATAGCGGTAGTGAAGCCAACTAGAGGAGAGCATCGCAAGCCGTGCCACAATATGACTTCCGCTGCAATTCTTGCGCTCATCGCTTCAGCATGCGCTACAAGTCCTATGCGATGTACGATGAAGCGACGCCGCTTTGTCCCGCTTGCGGCTCGTCAGAACTGGCTCGTCTGATCACCAAAGTGGCGGTTCCCCGCTCAGGTCGCGACTACGGTAAGATGTCTTCCGGCGAGATGCTGTCAGTGCTGGAGTCCGGCGACCAAGGGCAAGTTGACGACATGTTCAAGCAGGTTAGTGGCGACGATAGGGCTGAAAGCAGCCAAGATCAAGGCGACACGCCCTAACTAGAGATACCAGTCGCGCAATGCGTCGCGCACTTCGTCGATAATGGCTTCCCATTCAAAGCCGGGCTCACGCGAAATTGTCAAGCAGTCTTCGCTTATCGTCAGCGCATGAATGCCCTCAACAGCCGCAAATAACATTTGAGCGATCGGCGAACCCAGATCGCCCGTTGCCGGACTGGCGTAGCGTTCTTCATCTTCGGTGGTCAGCGTCTGATTGATGAACAAGTCGGCAATGTTTGGATCATCGCCAAACTCAACTTCCACCGTCACGTATTCTGACATGATTCAGCCTCGAAACCGCTTAACTCTTGCCCGACGAGTGTCCAGCCGGCTGCTGCTGCGTGATGCAATGGACGTTGCCACCGCCCAGCAGGACTTCGCGCGCGTAGACGCCAAGGACCTGGCGCCTCGGGAATAGTTCCGCCAATTGGCGGCAGGCGCTTTGATCATGCCGATCGTCAAATTGCGGCACGATGATTCCTCCATTGGCAATATAGAAGTTTATGTACGAGCCCGCGAGCCGTTCTCCCTGGGGCCGCAGAAACGCCGTATCCACCAGGTCAAGTCCCTCGGCTTCGTCGCGTGTCATTGTCATCGGATCGGGCTGATGAATCTTATAAACTTCCAGTGGATTGCCCTGGGCGTCGCGGGCTGACATCAGCGCATCATACGCTTCGGCTGAGCGTTCGTACTGCGGATCGGATCGGTCGTCAGTCCAGGTGAGGGCGACCACCCCGGGACGGACGAAGCAACAGATATTGTCAACATGGCCGTCAGTTTCGTCCTCAAAGACACCGCGCGGCAGCCAGACGATATGCTTGATATTCAAGTAGTCCGCCAGAACCGTTTCGATTTCGCCACGGGATAAATGTGGATTGCGGTTTGGATGCAGCAGGCATTGTTCTGTCGTGATCAAGGCGCCGCGGCCATCAACGTGTATCGAGCCGCCTTCCATGACCAAGGGCGCTTCATAGCGGTCGAGAGATTCGATCTCGAGCATCTTGGTGGCTACGAGATTGTCTTGATCCCAGGGGAAATACATCATCTTTTGCAGGCCGCCCCAGGCGTTGAAGATCCAGTCGACGCCGCGCACGTCTCCGTTTTCGCTGACTACGAATGTGGCGCCGCAATCACGCATCCAGGCGTCGTTGCTGGACAGTTCCACGACGCGTATCTGTGGCGGAAGCATCGCCCGCGCGTTCTGATACTGATCGCGATTGACGCCCATAGACACCGGCTCAAAGCGCGCGATCCGCGCCGCAACGTCGACGAAGGCGCGCTGCGCTGGCTTGCCGCCATCGCGCCAGGTATCGCGCCGCTGCGGCCAGAGCATCCAGCATCCGGCATGCTCCTCCCACTCGGCGGGCATACGGTATCCGTCGGCGCGCGGTGTCGACTTTATCAGCTTGGACAAGGCGTCAGCTCCAGATTTGGCGTCGGAAGTGCGGAGACTAGTCCCAATTCGAATGCCCGCCTGCTGGCGGAGATTCTCAGAGATATGGGAAAAGTTTGCCTGTTCATAGTACAATACCTGCTCTAAATGAGGGAAGGATGGACTAGACGTGAGCGCGGGTCATCACGCGATATCACCCTTGGACGGGCGCTACGCCGAGAAGGTGGCGTCCCTTCGAGCTTATCTCTCTGAATGGGCGCTGATGAAATATCGCGTGCTCGTCGAAGTTCGCTGGCTTATTTTTATGTCGGAACATGACGGCATTAGCCATGTTAGACGCTTGAGCGCAGCCGAAACAGCGCAGCTTGAGGCATTGGCGTCCGAGTTTGACGACGACGCGGCCAAGCAGATTAAGGCTCTGGAGGCGGAGACTAATCATGATGTCAAGGCGGTCGAGTATTACATCAGAGAGCGCATCGGCGGTACGAGCTTGGGAGATGTCGCCGCTTCTGCGCACTTTGCTTGCACATCGGACGACATCAATAATCTGGCCTACGCCATGTTGCTTCGCGATGCAATGCGCGCCATTTGGCAGCCGGCGGCCCAAGAGCTGCTGCTTCGGCTCAGAAGGCTGGCAGGCTCAACCGCGAATGTGTCGATGCTGGCGCGGACACATGGTCAAGCCGCCACGCCCACGACGCTTGGCAAGGAGATTGCCGTCTTCGCGCATCGGCTGGGGCGGCAGTTGAAGCAAATCGAGTCACAAGGGTACCTGGGAAAGTTCAACGGCGCGGTTGGCGCTTATAATGCGCATTTCTTCGCCTATCCGGCGGTGGATTGGCAGGGCGTTTCGCGACAATTCGTTCATAAATTGGGGCTGGAGCACAATCCGCTGACGACGCAAATCGAAGCCCACGATTATTTGGCGGAATTGGCTCATGGCTTGATGCGCTTCAATACCGTGCTGCTTGATTTTTGCCGCGATATTTGGACTTATATCTCGCTAGGTTACTTCCGACAGAATGTGAACGCCGGCGAGATCGGCTCATCAACCATGCCGCACAAAGTGAACCCGATCGACTTTGAAAATGCCGAAGCCAATCTGGGCATCAGCAGCGCGATTCTGGCGCATTTAGCCGCTAAGCTGCCGGTGTCCCGCCTGCAGCGTGATTTGAGTGATTCGTCGGCGATGAGGAATTACGGCGTCGGCATTGTTCACAGTTATCTGGCGCTGCAATCGACGCAGCGCGGCTTGAACAAGATCGACATCGACCCCCATGCGATCGCCGCCGATCTGGATGAAGCTTGGGAGGTGCTGGCGGAGGCGGTGCAAACGATATTGCGCAAGCATCATGTGCCGGACGCCTACGAAAAGCTAAAGGCGTTTGCACGAGGGGCGACGATCACGCGCGATCACTTGCACGGTTTCATCCGGACGCTGGACATACCGGATGAAGATAAGCAGCATCTGCTGCAACTTACGCCGGCGACATACATTGGTTGCGCGGAGCAGCTGGCTCTAGGTGAGCGAGACAGGGAGTGGACTTTAGTGACAAATGAGATTCGCGGCAAGAAGACCGCAGAAAAAATCACGGAGAGCGCAGAATGATGTTTCAACCTTTTGCCCATCAGGAGACTCAGCGGCTGACGATGGGGCAAGCCCTGGTCAAGTTCTTGCAAGCGCAGTACAGCGAATATGACGGTGAGCAGCAGCGTTTCATTCCGGCTATTTGGGGCATTTTCGGCCACGGCAACGTCAGCGGCTTGAGCCAGGCACTGTGGGAATATGGCGATGACCTACCATACTATCAGCCCACGAATGAGCAATCGATGGTGCATGCCGCTTCGGGTTTCGCCCGGACGCGCCTGCGCACGCAAACCTTCGCCTGCACGACCTCAATCGGGCCGGGCGCCACAAATATGATCACGGGCGCCGCGACCGCTCATATCAATCGTCTGCCCGTGCTGTTACTGCCTTCCGATTATTATGCGACCCGATTTCAGGGACAGGTCTTGCAGGATATTGAACATCCCGTTTCTCTTGATATGAGCGTAACTGATTGCTTTCGAGTGGTCAGCCAATTCTTCGATCGCATCACGCGCCCGGAACAGCTCCTTTACGCTGCCCCCGAAGCGATGCGTGTCATGACCGATCCCGTCGATGCGGGACCGGCGACGATTGCACTGCCCCAGGATATTCAGAGTGTAGCCTTTGACTATCCCGCCAGTTTCTTCCGCAAGAAGGTCTGGCGGATCGAACGACGCCAGCCTGACGAATGCCGAATCGATGAAACGATAGCACTTATGAAGACGGCTGAACGTCCCTACATCCTGGCGGGCGGCGGTGTTCATTTCGCGAAAGCCTGGGCGGAATTGCGAGAATTCTCCGACGCTTTTGGCATCCCTGTCGGGGAGACACACTCCGGCCGTGGCGCCTTAAAAGAAGAATCACCAATCCTGATCGGCGGCAGTGGACATACCGGGACGCCGCTTTCCGGCAAGTACGCGGCCGACGCCGACCTGGTGTTCCTAATTGGTACGCGCTTGGCTGATTTCGCCACTGGCTCCTACTCGGCCTGGCAGAATCTGGATGTTCGCTTCGTCAGCATTAACGTCAGTGGCGCGCACGCGCACAAACTCGGCGCCTTGCCGATCGTCGCCGACGCGCGCGAAACACTGCGCCAGTTAATTGCGGCCGGCCGCGAGGCGGGCATCAAACCCAATTCGGGTTATGTCGAGTCGGTGGCGGTCGACCGGCAAGCCTGGCTGCAGCAAAAGCGAGCCTCCGTTTATGTGCAGTATCCGTACGAGCGCATGAGTCAGGCGCAAGTGATCGGCGCGCTCAACGACTTTATGGATAGCGGTGACACCTTGGTCTGCGCAGCGGGCACAGCGCCGGGCGACTTGCATCAACTATTCGAGGCGACCGCGGGTCGCATCTTGCATCTTGAGTTCGGCAATTCCTGCATGGGTTACGATATTCCGGGTGCTATCGGTGTGCGGCTGGCGCGGCCTGATGACGCGGGCGAAGTGTATGTGTTCCTCGGCGATGGCAACTACCTCTTGCATCCGATGGAGCTAAAGACGGCCGTTCAGGAAGGCGTCAAATTGACGGTGATCTTGCTGCAAAATGACGGATTCCAATCCATTCACGGGCATCAGAAGGCGCTGGTCGGGCATAGCCTGGGCAATGAGTTCCGCGTCCGAGATCAACAGACGGGCAAATTGGATGATGGGGACTTCGTCCCAATCGACTATGCCAAGAATGCCGAAAGCATTGGCTTGCGCGCCTGGAACGTCACGGACGAGGACGAACTAAAAATGGCTTTGGCGGAAGCGCGAGCAGAAGACCGCTCATGTATGATCGTGGCGCAAATTGAGCGCTACAGCCGTTTGCCGCGCTCGGGCATTTGGTGGGATGTCTTCGGTGCTGAGGTTACAGACGATGAGATGACCAAACAGCTCGTGGACGAGCGTGAAGAAGGACGCCGGAGCCAGCGCTTTTACTGGTGAGTTTGGAGCAACGAGTATGGAAGTCGGACGGATGCATACAGCGTATGACATCGTCACATTTGGCGATACCTGCGTCGATTTGATCTTGCGTGATAATGATGTCGCGCCGCAGTTTGGGCAAGTCGAAAAGATTGTCGCCGGTTATGACCTGGAAATGGGTGGCTCCGGCTGCATCTTCGCCGCGCAAGCCGCCAAGCTCGGCTTGAAAGTCGCGCTCTTGGGGCGGGTTGGCAACGACGCCTTCGGTCAACTTATCATCGACACCTTGTACGCGGCGGGGGTCGATACGCGCTACATCGAGGTCGATCGCGAATTGCGCACGGGCGTGACCCTACATCTTGTGCAAGGCGATGATCGCGCTATGCTGACCCATTTTGGCGCGCTCAACACACTGACCCCTGCCGACGTCACCGACGAAATACTGTCTTCGGCGCGACATCTGCACTACAGCAGTCTTTACCTGCACACGGGTTTGCTGCCACATTGGGTTGATATCGTGCGGCGCGCGAAGCGGCTGGGTTTGACGGTCTCTCTCGATACCAATTGGGATCCGTGCGAGCGCTGGGATTATGACCTGGCGAGCGGGATTCCACTCCTGGATGTGCTGCTGCCCAATGCGCAGGAAGCGATTCAACTCAGCGGGCAGGCTGACTTCGTGAATGCGGTCGCAGCCTTGTGCGAGCATGTGCCGCTATTGGTTGTAAAGTGCGATTTGGATGGCGCGCTGGCTTGGCAAGGCGCTGCTGAATTCAGCAAGTCGGTGATGCCGGCGGATGAAGGCGGGGATGGAATCGGCGCTGGCGACAGTTTTGACGCGGGCTTCCTGGCTGGCTGGCTGGACGGCATGTCGATCGAGCGCTGCCTTTCGATCGCTTGCCATTGCGGGCGTGGCGTGGCTGGCGCAAGCGGAGGGTTGGCCGGTCAACCGCTGCGCGCCGACGTTTCCGCTCTGCAGCAGGTAAAGATCAACATCAATGCGGCGAAATGACGGCTCTTATTCGTTGCCGTTTGCGGTAAACCCTTCGCCGTTATAGCCGCGTCCGACGCCGCGGTATTCGAAGCCGATCTGACGCAATTCCTCCGGATTGTACATATTGCGCCCGTCGATCAAGATAGGCTGTTTCATTGCCTGGCGCACCCGTTGCATATCAAGGTGTTTGAATTCGTTCCAGGGTGTCAGGATGAGCAAGGCATCGGCGTCCTCCGCGGCGCCGTAAGAGTTGTCGCACAAAACGATGCCGGGCACTTCGCGGCTGGCGTTTTCCATCGCCACCGGGTCGTAGGCTTTGACGGTTGCGCCCTGATTGATGAGAGAGCGCGCCACCGTCAGCGAGGGAGATTCGCGGGTGTCGTCCGTATTCTGCTTGAATGCCAGGCCAAGAATCGCAACGGTTTTGCCATTGAGGCTGCCGCCAAGCATTTCCCGTGCCTTCAAAGTGATTTGGCGCCGTTGAAAGGCGTTAATCTCCATCACCGCGTTGAGCAGCTGAGGGTGCATGCCGTGCGTCTGCGCCATATTCGCCAGCGCCTTGACATCTTTGGGGAAGCAGGAGCCGCCGAAGCCGATTCCCGCTTGGAGGAAATGGGGACCGATCCGCTTGTCAAAACCCATACCACGGGCGACTTCCGTCACATCGGCGCCGAGCCGTTCGCAAATGATGCTGATCTCATTGATAAAGCTAATGCGCGTCGCCAGGAATGCGTTGGAGGCGTATTTGATCATTTCCGCGGTGCGCAGGTCGGTGACGACGATCGGCGCATCGAGCGGCGCGTAAAGTTCGGCCACCGTGTCGGCCGCCGCCGGATCGGTTGAACCCAGGACGGTGCGATCAGGATGCATGAAATCGGCGATTGCGGAGCCTTCGCGCAGAAACTCCGGGCAGGAGACGACGGCGAATTCGATCGGATGCGGTTGATTGCTGCTGATAATCTCGGTGGTCCAGTCGCCGGTACCGACGGGCACGGTCGACTTGTTGATCACGATCAACGGGTGATCCATCGTCTTCGCGATGGTTTGGGCGGCGGCGCGAACGTACTGCAGGTCGGCCTCGCCGTCGACTCCGGAAGGCGTACCGACGCAGATGAAAACGAATTCGGCCGATGCCAGCCCCTCAGCGTACGACGTGGTGAAATGCATGCGGCCGGCCTCGGTATTGCGCTGCGCCACCTCGGCCAGACCGGGCTCGTAAATCGGCATCTGGCCGTCCAGCAACATGTCGATTTTGCGTTCATCGATATCGACCAAGGTGACATCGTTGCCTAAGTCGGCAAAGCAGGTGCCGGTGACCAGACCGACGTAGCCGCTGCCTACCACACAGATTTTTCTCATGTCTTCCTTATCCAGTCTTGTATCAGCTTGTCCAACTGTCGATTGCGTAATTTTACACGCCCCGCAGCGGACATCCTTTGCGGCAATTCACTTTACCAAAGTATGGCACGCAATCTCGCTTTATGATACTGCCGACGCGCCTTGACGCTGCGCTCTCGCGACGATTCTGGCGTTCAAAAACCGCTTGCTCTTGCTATACTGACCTGGTAACGCATCAAACAGAGTGGAGGGCAAGCCAGATGCCGGACACCGTAGATTCGCAGACGCAAGCGAACCTGTCTCGGGCGCATTTGAAGGATGGCGTACCGCAAGAAATGCGCAAGGTGCCATTTCGCAATATTCGCGACTTGCTGTCGCTCCACAGCAAGACCTCAGGCAACAAGACATTCTTGATTTATTACGATGATGATGACTCACGGCAGGAACTTAGCTATGCTGAATTCACCGCGCGTGTCCATCAAGCGGCGAACTTCATGTACGAGGATCTTGGCGTGCGCCGGGGAGACCGCGTCTCTACGATCGCGTACAACCATGTGGATACTGTGCTCATCTACTTCGCCTGCTGGGTTATTGGGGCAGCGGTTGCGCCTCAGAATGTCGGGGAAGACGACCGGCGGATCGGCTTCATCCTCCGTAACAGCGAGGCAAAAGTCTGTTTCGTGCGGACGGAATATCTTGCGCGCGCCAAGGGCATCATTCGTGGCGGCGCCGACGGCGAAGGCGCCCCCAATCTTGAACGCATCGTGGAAGTGGGTGGGACGCCCAGCGATGAATTCATGAACTTCCACGAAGCGCTGAAGAACCGCCCGACCACCTTCCTCGGCGACGACTCCGGCGCTAAATCGGCGGATATTCCAATTCGTGAAAGCAATGAGTCGACCGCGACGCTCGACGATGAAGCCTTGTTGGTGTATACCAGCGGTACAACGGGCACACCCAAAGGCGTCATATTGTCGCAGTACAATCTGCTGGTGGATGCCCAAGGCATCGGCCAGTGGCAGGCGATCACCGGCAATCAGCGCGCGATGTGCGTGCTGCCGATACACCATGTGAACGGAATCCTTGTGACGATCATGATACCGCTGTACGTGGGCGGTTCGACCGTGCTCAACCGCCGATTCAGCGTTTCGAACTTTTGGGAACGCGTGGTCCGCGAGGGCGTGAATGTCGTCAGCGTGGTGCCGACCCTGCTGCAATTCCTAATTGAGTACGGCGAAAAAGAGCGGCAAGCCGGCAATTCGATTTTCGGCGGAACGATCAACCGGCGGGATCTGACGCGCTTCCGCCATTTCATCTGTGGCGCCGGCACCTTGTCAGTAACCTTGGCCAAGGACTTCAGCGATATGTTTGGCATAACAATCTTGCACGGCTACGGCTTGAGCGAGACGACCTGCTATTCAAGTTTCATGCCGATCGGTCTCTCCTGGGAGGCGAATCAGCGTTGGCTGCTCGATCATGGTTACCCAAGCATCGGCTGCCCGATTGAACCGAATGAGATGGCGATTTTCTCCGCTGATGGCAGTGGCATCGAGTTGGACGAAGGCGAACGGGGTGAGATCTGTATCCGCGGCCATAACGTCATGCAAGGCTATTTCAAACGCCCGGACGCTAACGCCGAAACCTTCAAGTTCCAATGGTTTCGCAGTGGCGATGAAGGGTTCTTCCTGCGCGATGAAAACGGGCGGCAATTTTTCTTCATCACCGGTCGCCTCAAAGAATTGATCAACCGTGGCGGGGTCAAGTTCAGCCCCTTCGATATCGAAGAGGTGATGCTCGGCATAGACGGCGTCAAGGTAGGTTTGGCTGTCGGCTTCCAGAATGTCTACTACGGCGAGGAGGTCGGCGCCTACGTGGTGCTGGAGGATGGCGAGCATATCGACGCCGAGACGATCATCATGCACTGCCGAGACCTCATGCCGTTCGAGAAGTCGCCCAAAGTGGTCGTCTTCGGCGAAAAAATCCCGGTGACATCAACCGGCAAGTATCAGCGGCTAAGGTTGCAGGGGCTCTTCACCGAATGGGAGCAGACTCAGTTCAGACGCTAGGCTTTGCCGCCGATGCGTCTCATCTGCTGCCGACGCAGTTCCGGCAAAACGAGTAAACTGAGCAAGCCGTTTAGCACGACGATGACGGTGCTGCCTTCATGGCCGAGAACGCCCAGCGGCAAGGGCAGTTGCACGGCAAAGACGCCCAGGATTAACAGCGCAATCACCAACAGCGAAAAGATGATGTTCTGCCAAACCACGCCATTGGCGCGCCTGCTCAGCGCTATGGCATCATTCAAGCGCTCGAGCCGGTCGCCCATCAGCACCACATCCGACGTTTCCAGCGCAACATCAGTGCCGGCGCCGCCCATGGCGATGCCGACATCAGCAAGGGCTAAGGCCGGCGCGTCATTGATGCCATCGCCGACCATGGCTAAGGGACCGATCGTCTCTTGAAGCTGGCGCACGACCTGGGCTTTATCCTGTGGCAATAGCTCGGCGTAGACCTGGTCAATACCGATGCTGGCCGCTATTGACTCGGCGACACGGCGATTGTCGCCCGTCAGCATCACCACCTTTATACTGCGCCGCTTGAGTTCCGCCACCAGGTCCGGCGAAGCCACTCGTCGTTCATCCGCGAGCGCGATCAGACCCAGCCAACACTTGTCGCGCAATACCGCGACAACGGTCTTGCCGCCGCTCTCCAAGCGCTCTAGAGCTTTCTGCAACGCTGCCGGCATCGGGGCGCTCTTTTGCAATTGAGATATTCTGCCGACACGGACTTCGTGTCCGGCGAGATGAGCGCGGACGCCCTGTCCCGGGATGGCGGCAAAGTCTTTCAGTGGCACGGGATCGACCTCGGATTTGTCCGCGTAGTCGACGATCGCCTTGGCCAAGGGATGCTCTGATCGCGCTTCGATGGAGGCGGCGGTGCGAATAAGATCCTTTTCTGTGACGCCAGACGCGAGCACGACATCGGTTACCTTCGGTTCACCGGCCGTAAGCGTGCCGGTTTTGTCAAACGCGAAGACCTTGACCGAGGCCAGCTTTTCCAGGCTGGCGCCGCCCTTGAATAGCACGCCGATTCTGGCTGCCGAGGCAATGGCGGAAATGAAGGCCGAGGGTACGCTGATCACCAAGGCGCAGGGCGATGCAACCGTCATCAAAACCATCGCGCGGTAGAAGTTGCTCTGGAAGTCGGTCAAGCCCAGCGCCGGCGGCACCGCGATGAAAAGAAGAACGCCGATAATGATGAGCTTGGCATAGGCCTGTTCGAATCGCTGGAGGAAACGCTCGGTCGGCGCTTTGCTGTCCTGCGCCTCTTCCACCAGCTTGATGATGCGCGACAAGGTCGTTTGCTCGGCAGATCGCAGCGCACGGACATCAAGAATCCCGTGCACATTCAAGGTGCCGGCGAATACGACATCGCCTGCCGATTTGTCCAATGGCATTGATTCGCCGGTGATCGGACTTTCGTCGACCGCGGAACTGCCCGCGACAACCTCGCCGTCAACGGGGATGCGCTCGCCGGGCTCTATCAGAACAATATCTCCACTTGCGATCTCGCCGATGTTGAGTTCGAGAATTTGGGCGCCCCGTCTGACCTTTGCCGCTTTGGGGTAGAGCGTGAGTAGACTCGTGATCGCCCGCCGACTGCGACCGATTGCATATTCTTGCAAGACGTTGCTGAGCGAGAAGAGAAAGAGCAGGACGGCGCCTTCGTGCCATTGGCCGATTAAGGCCGCGCCCAGCGCCGCCAGAACCATCAAGAGATCGACGTCTATCTTGCCCTTACGCAGGCTCTCGATTGCGGACTTGGCGCCGTAGAAGCCGCCGGCGATGTAAGAAATGACGTTCAGCGCCAGCAAGGTGGCCTGTGTGGCGCCGGCGCGCTCGCCGATGAAACTGGCAATGATGGCGAGCAGGGTGACCGCGACAAGTCTTGGCGCCAGCCATTGGTCGCTGAACCAGCGAGACGTACTGCTGATCGTAGTTTGTTCCGAGGATAGTTTGGCGATGTTCTGAACCATATGCGCATACATTGTTGTATTGAGTATCGCATAAAGTTTAACACACGTTAACTATAAAGTCAACCAATGTAACTGGAAATTTTGCGAATGTACAAATTTGAAATTTGCGCGGCGGAATACGCGGCCCGGCGTTAAGCAAAAGGGCATATTCTCAGAACATGCCCTTTAAAAGCCTGAATATGTCGCCCTTAGTCAGACGATGTCGTCGTTTTTGGGGATCTTTTTCAGGCGTCGGGTGATGCCGAAGTGAAATGCGACGGCCATCAGGCCAAGCGCGATCGCCGCCCAACTAAAGGCAATGACCGTAACCGATGTGCCCGGCACGACATTTTCGGCAAAGTACGCGACCGGATTGGTAATCACGCCGTCGCTAAGTTGTGCGGGCGACGACAGGACCGTAGGCAGATCCAGCAAGATATGGAGTCCGGTCATCAGCGACACAATGGTCATCACGATTTGCGCTACCGACTTGCGCGAACGCAGTTGATTGATATCGCCGTGACCTTTCCAGCCGAGCGCGATCAGCACGACGCCGAAGCCCAGGCAAATGATCAGCGAAATCCAATCGCCTGTGGCGTCCGGGCGGATAAAAAGCGCCAGGAAGCCGACGGTAAATGCGCCGGTGATGGCGGAAATCAGGCGAATCAGATGCGGCGCACGATTGACCAGGAAGAACGTGATCGCGCCGAGCAATGCCGAGCCGATATACCCGGCGGACATGGTCAAGGCATCGGCGCCGCCTTGGAATTCAATCCGGTAAGTGCCGACGGGCGAAAGGCTAAAGGTTTCCACTTCGCCGCCGGTAATCTGCATGGCAAACGCGCTTAAGCTACCATGAATGTTGTTGATGAACATGCGCAATGGATGAACCAGACTCGCCATCGAGTCGTTGTACCACAGGACAAGAATGGCGACGAATGCCAGCGCCGAGATAAGCAAGCTGCGGTAAACGATCTGACGCAGCACCTTGCGTTCTACAAATTCTCTTAACATCGTTGCACTCCTCTCACCTCAGACTTCCTTTGACTTCGCGCCCGTCAACAACCGATCCGGCGCGCTTGCGTTGAATAAGTCTTTGCTTAGTTTTTTTCCTTCACGGCGTCGTTGATCTCACCGCCCACCTGCTTGATAAGCCCGAAATAGACGGCCGCCCCCAGCATGGCAATTGCGACCGCTGCCCAGATGGCGGCGATCACCCAAGCGGGAAGCAGCGGCGCAATGTCGCGGGAAAATGCGGCAGCGTCATCCACGACGCTTCCGTTCCCATTGCCCGCAATCTGAATGAGTTGGCGCAGGTCAAATACGGCATTCAACCCGGTGAGAATTGCCAGCGTGTTGAGCAGGAAAAGGTTCACTATTCTGGGAGCTAGCCAGCCCAGGGCGATCAATCCAACTCCAAATCCAATGCCCACAATCAGGGCAGTGGGGCCGCGGTCTTCACTTGGCAGCGCAAAGCTAAGAGTCAGGACGATGATCGACAGGCCGATAAGCAGCGACAAACCGCGGGTCCATTGTGGGATGCGGTTGGTCAGAAAGAAGAGCAGTGATCCGAAGAGAGCCGCGCCAAGATAGCCGGCGGGCAAGATTAATGACGGGTTTCCCCCGGCGGTCACGGCAAAGCCGGAGCCATCCGGCGACACGGTAAATCCTTGAACCTGACCGCCGGTAAGCAGCGCGGCCAATGAATGGCCGGCCTCATGAACGTAGGTGACTAAGAGCCGAACGGGATAGGTGATTGCCTTCAGGTCCAATCCAACTGATTGAGAGGAACTTTCAACTTCGCCCATGTTCCAAATGAGCAGCGCAAAGACGAGTGCCAGCACAGTCACTACAATGGTCTGCCGACGGATATTGCCGTCGCTGACGCTGCTCGCGATTTCGATTGCGGCGCTAACTCGTTGATTGCGCCAATAGAAGTACATCGACAAGACGGCGACTGGCAATCCCGTCAAAAGGAAAACCAGCATTAAGGGGTATTCGGCGGGCATCTCGACATCGACGCTGCTTGCGAGCGATTCGACCTCGGCCGCAACATCAGCGCCTACACTGCCACCATCGAAGGTGTCCGAAGTGACGAAGGAACCGGCGGCCATCCAAATGATGCTCAGCAGCAGCAGCAAGCCCCAGAAGACCTTCAATTGCTTATGCACGTTTTCTGATCTCCGTCGAGTTTGACTGATAGACCGTGATTATGACTTGCACAGTGGGCGCAGTGCAAGCGACACGCAACAATCTCTCACTTATGATTATACGAAAAACGGGTACGGATCGTCTTGACAATCGTAAAATCTTTGTAATCTTAGCCTGTAAAAACGTATACTGTCAGAACGAATTGCGCGCTCTAACTCGCTGCAGGAGGGTTTAACCTCATGAGAAAGCAGGACCTTGGTGACTTCGTTCCATCTACCGACTTGTCACGGGCGGAAACCATGCCGGCTCGCTGGTACATCGACCCGGCCTTCCTGAGATTGGAAGCGGAGAAGATCTTCTATAAGACTTGGCAGCCGGTTGCTCGCCTGGAAGACGTGATGCGGATCGGCGACTTTTTCACTTGCGAAGTCCTTGATCAACCGCTGGTTATCGTGCGCAACCGTGCCGGCGAGCTGCGCGCTTTCTACAACGTCTGTGCGCATCGAGCGGCGGTGGTGGCTCACGGGCGCGGCAATCGCAAAAGCCTGCAATGCAAATATCACGGCTGGACTTATGACCTCGATGGCAAACTCATGCGCGCGCCCGAGTTCGCAGGAGTGGCAAACTGGGATCCGCAAGACGTCTGCTTGCAGCCGGTGCGCGTGGAAGCCTGGGGTCCCTGGGTCTTCGTCAATCTTGACCCGTCTGCCGCCCCAATGGCCAGCAGGTACGGGACAATCGAGCAGGAGATCCAGTCGGCCGGATTCGATCTGAGCGGGATGCGCCTGGTCGAAGGCCGCGATTATCTGATTGACTGCAACTGGAAGGTATACGTCGACAACTATTTGGAGGGCTATCACCTTCCGATTGCTCACCCCGGGTTGTTTCGCGAGATTGACTACGACCAGTATCGCGTCGATACATTTAGCTACCATTCGAAGCAGCATGCGCCAATCAGAGACGTTGATCCCGCTGAAGTACGAGATCGCCGTTACGTGCGGAGCGGTGATGCGGAGGAAGACGCGCTCTATTATTGGATGTTTCCCAACATGATGCTCAATGTTTACCTGGACAACGCGTCCATCAACATCATCGTCCCGGTCGGGCACGACAAGACCTTAACCAGATTTGAGTGGTACTTCGAAGCGCCGGGTACAGGAGAGGGTTGGGAAAGTATGCAACAGATAATCGCCTTCAGCGACGAGATCCAGCAAGAAGACATCGAACTCTGCGAGTGGGTGCAGCGCGGCTTAAAGTCCCATGCGTACGACAGGGGACGTTTTTCCGTCTTGCGTGAAAACGGCGTGCATCACTTTCAGTCGCTCGTGCATGAGTTTCTGACGAGTGACTAACCGTTATCATCTGTGTTAGGCTGTCGGACGGTGAATGCCGAGGCGGGCGAGACGCCGAGAGCCGCTAACCCTATAATACCCCAGACTACGTTGACGCCCACAGACATGCCGTGATACAGAAAGCCCAGCGATATCGCCTCCAACTGGTCCATACCGACCACTTGGCCCGCCACAACGATGGCGAGTTCAAATGGCCCGAGCCCGGCTACGCTGACCGGCAGTGCCAAGCTTAGCGCCGCCAGCGAGATCCCTAGCGGCACGCTCAGCGCGATGTTCACCTCTATTCCCAAGGCGAGATGCAGAAAGTAAAAGGTGGCTAACGAAAACGACCAGGCGACCGTATTCCAGAACAGGGTATAGGCTAAGGTACGCCAGTTGGTGAGAGGTTGCAGCCCGTCAAGCAGATTGCCGAGGATCGACTTGAGCGGTATGCGCTGCAACAGAGGGATGAGCGCCAACAACCTGTCGAGCAGCCGATGGGCGAATTTCGGCGCCCAGGCGAGACTGAGCAAGGCAGCGAAGCCTGCCAGCGCCAGGAGACCGAATATCACAGCCCTGTTGGCGATTTCCGCCGGCATATCGGGCAGTTGGCCGATGACCGCCGCGATCATTAGCACGACGACCAAGGTATCGATCAATCGTTCTACGATGATGCTGGTCGCCGATGTCACCAAGGGGATGCCATCTCGCTTCGCCAGAACACTGCGCGCGACCTCTCCCAGGCGCAACGGCAACTGGTTGCCCAGGAACATGATGTTCACGAGATGCGCCGCGCGTGCGAGCGGCAGGCGGCGGCTGAGCAGTTCCCACCAGCGGATGCCGCGTGTGAACAGCGACAACGTCCCGCAGAGAAATGCCAAGAGCAAGTACCCTGGATCGGCGTCACGCATGATCGCGATGACATCACTGATCGGAACGTCCCGCAAAACGAAATATAGCAACACGACGCTGACGGCGACGCTGGCAATAAGGAGGACAATTCGTCTTCGGTTCATAGTTTCGTCAGATTAGAGAATGGTCCGGCCTTAAAATCATGCTTCGTTGTCGCGCCGGCGCGTCTCAATCACGGACTTGGTGAGTCAACCAGAATGACAGGTTCGCCGCCGATGGCACTGGTCCGGGAACTCTCGAGATCGGGAAAACTGAAGTCGCCCGCTGGCTTGAGATCGAGTGTGGAGGTACCGCCAGCGGCGGGCAGTATCGCGGTCTCGCCATTCACATAATACGCTGTCATTGCCGCGCCTGACGTCGCAATCGGGTACGAAACCGGCTGTCGCGTGTTGTTCCAAAGCACGATAATGCGTTCATCATTGCTTCGTTTGAACATGATCATCGTTGCCTCGTCGTTCAGGCCGGTCAGGCTATGCGGTGTGAATGGCTGACTGCCAAAAATCTCGGAAAGCAGTTGAAATGCCTGCGCCACTGGACGCGGCGTATTCGCCAAGGGATGCTGGCTAAAGCAGTGTGAATCTCTCGGATTGCGATAGATTCCGAAGGCATCGCCGAAACAGGCGCCGCTACCGCAGAGTTCGCCACCGTGAGGCGGGAAATCCGTGCCCGCCGGATAATTGCCACAATCGTCGTATAGTTGGTGATACATCACCACTTCCACCCCTTTGGACCAGGCGAAGGCGGCGCTCATGATTAAGAAATGCGCCTGCTGCTCCGCCGTGGCCAGACGATGCCGCTTTTCCGGATTATGCGCCCAGACCGGACCAGGATATTCGTTCCAGACCGAAACACCGGTCTCGTTCACCCATATCGGTCGTGACAATTCAAGAGTCGCCAGCTTGTCTTGCACGACTTTCGCCAGCCAGCCGCTCCGCCAGGGATCATCGTAACTGTGTACAGCCACGACATCGAAGAACCAGTTGTAACGGTCGCGCAGCGGGTCGTTGCGAAACTGATGCAGAACCTGCGTCAGAAAGCTCTGGTCGCTGGCGAAAAGCAAGCCGCCTAAGATGACGCGCGCCTCCGGATCAACGGTCTTGATGACGATGGCTGCCACCTTGAGCAGGCGCGCGTATGCATCGGCGCCACCCCGCCAGAATTGCGGCACATCCGGTTCATTCCAGACTTCCCAGGCGCGGATGCCATCGTCGGCATCGAAGGCATTTTGCTGCGCCAGGACGCCACCCGGTTTGTATCGCGTGACCGCATAGTGGACAAAATGCGCCCAGGGATTGTCCGGGTGTATAGCTACGTCGGCGCCGGCGCTGTCGCTGCCATCGGCGAATATCGGCGCATACAGATTGGCGATGCTGTCGCCGTCTTGCCGGAATCCCGGGCGTCCCAATAGAATCGCGTCTGTCTTCAAACCGTGTCGGATATCGTCCACGACCAGCTTATCGTAAGCTAGCCAGTCGAATTGGTTAGGCTGGACCTCGACCCGATCCCAATAGAGCGGCCAACGGTTCCAGCCCGCTCCCAGAATCAAGGCGTTGCGATAGCGCTCCGCACTCCTGTCGTCGACAAAACTAATGAAGGTGATGCCCAGCCGGTCAGACCTGATGTATTCTTCAGTGCCGACGATCGCACCCGGCGCCGTTGTCGGCACGACCGGGACCTGCGCCTTTGCTCCGCCTGGAATCAGGATGATCGACAGCAACAGAAACGTGAAGCGGATGGCGAGTCCATCGACGTTTGCTCGACGCAAGCGAACCGAGATCGCCCGCTCGTTGAATAATCGAAATCTCGGTCCCATGGCTTCGTTCTCATCTGATGCAAATGAAGTCGTGCTTACGTGCAACGCCATGATTATAGTTGCCGACCGCCAAAGGGACAGCGGCAAACCGGCTTGAATTGACGCGCCACAGGGCGAGCGCTATACTGAAACCGTGTCCAATGTATTCTCGGCAAAGGTGAGACGATGTCTGTTGTTTCCGACGAACTGATGGAAATCCTGCGCTGTCCGGTGGCAGTACATTACCAGGACAAGGGAGAGGATCCGGGCCAGCTGCGGCTGGTGAAAGACAGTTGGCTGGTTTGTGACGACAGCGGTTACAAGTACCCGATTCGTGATGGGATTCCCGTTATGTTGGTGGACGAAGGCGAAAAGTGGAAAGAGACCGCCGAGAACGATTTACCCGTTCCGCCTCCTGAAGAATAAAAGCAGGGGCTTCAACAAGCCCCTGAGTACCTTCCCGCAATGCACGGCCTAGACGCCAGCCGGCGCCAATTCCTGGGAATGGAAAACCAGGTCCGAACCGTCGTCGCTGAGATCGACCTGCACATGCGCGCCTTCGACGATTTGCCCTTCGAGCAATGCCAGCGCCAGCGGATCCTGCAGCTCTCGCTGAATGGCGCGCTTTAACGGTCGGGCGCCGAAGACTGGATCCCAACCCTCATGGGCCAGCCTGGTCTTGGCGGCGTCACTGAGCGCGATAGTGATGCGGCGTTCCCCCAGAATGTCCCGCAACCGGACGAGCTGCAATTCGACGATGCTGACAATGTGTTCACGCGTCAGGCTGTTGAATATGATAATCTCGTCCAGACGATTGAGGAATTCGGGACGGAAGTACCGATCCAGCTCGTCCATGATTGCAACGCGCTGCGTGTCGATGCCAGCGCCGGCGCCCATCTGCTTGATCAATGAACTGCCCACATTGCTCGTCATGATAATGACGCTGTTGGTGAAGTTGACTGTGCGTCCCTGCCCATCGGTCAGGCGGCCATCGTCAAAGACTTGCAGGAATACGTTGAAGACATCCGGATGCGCCTTTTCGATTTCGTCGAAAAGCAGCACGCAATAAGGGCGCCGGCGCACCGCTTCGGTCAGTTGGCCGCCTTCTTCATAGCCTACATAGCCGGGTGGCGCGCCGATCAGTCGGGCGATGCTATGCTTCTCGCCGTATTCACTCATGTCGATGCGCACCATCGCGCTATCGTCATCGAAAAGGAAATGTGCCAATGAACGCGCCATTTCTGTCTTGCCGACGCCGGTGGGACCCAGGAAGAGAAAGGTGCCGACTGGCCGATTGGGATCCTGCAAACCGGCGCGGCTGCGGCGTACGGCGGCGGAGACAGCCTTTACCGCATCGTCTTGACCGACGACGCGCTCATGCAGGCGATCTTCCATGCGCAGCAGTTTCTCGATTTCGCCTTCCAGCATGCGCGCGACCGGAATACCTGTCCAGCGGCTGACGATGGCGGCGATTTCGTCCGCATCGACTTCCTCCTTGAGCATCAGGGATCCGTCCTGGCGCATCGCTTCAATGTTGGCCTCTCGTTCGCTCAGCGACTTCTCCAGTTCAGGCAAGACGCCGTAGCGGAGCCGGGCGGCTTCTTCCAGGTTGCCTTGGCGTTCGGCGCGCTCGAGTTGAATCCGCGCTGCGTCAATATCGGCTTTGTTGCTCGACATGCTCTGGATCACATCTTTTTCATGCTGCCAAACCGCCAGCATGCTATTGAGGTCTTCCTTTGCATCGGCCAACTCGACTTCGAGGTCCTGCAGACGCCGCTTCGATGCCGTGTCTTTTTCCTTATTGAGCGCGGCGCGCTCGATCTCAAGCTGCATGATGTGTCGCTCGATCTTGTCCAATTGGGCCGGCTTGCTATCGATCTCCATTTTGAGATGGGCGGCAGCTTCGTCAATGAGATCGATCGCTTTGTCCGGTAACTGACGATCCGGCAGGTAACGATGGCTGAGCGCGGCGGCAGCAATGACTGCGCCATCCTGAATACGCACGCCGTGATGCACCTCGTAGCGCTCCTTCAGGCCACGGAGAATGCTGATCGTGTCTTCAATAGATGGTTCGTCGACGTAGATCGGCTGAAAGCGCCGTTCAAGCGCGGCGTCCTTCTCGATATACTGCCGGTATTCGTCCAGCGTCGTCGCGCCGATCATGCGCAGTTCGCCGCGCGCCAGCATCGGCTTTAGCATATTTCCCGCGTCCATCGAGCCCTCGGCCTTTCCCGCCCCGACGATATTGTGCAGCTCGTCGATAAACAGGATGATCTCGCCTTGGCTTTCGGCAATTTCCTTTAGCACTGCTTGCAGGCGTTCTTCAAACTCGCCACGAAACTTGCTGCCCGCGACCAGCGCCGCTATGTCCAGCGCGATGATCGTCTTGTCTTTCAGACCGTCCGGCACATCCCCATTGACTAGACGCTGCGCCAGACCTTCAGCGATGGCGGTTTTGCCGACGCCCGCCTCGCCAATCAGCACCGGATTGTTCTTCGTGCGGCGGCTTATAACCTGAATCACGCGGCGAATTTCTTCGTCGCGCCCGATGACGGGATCGAGCCGACCTTGCCGCGCATCGGTGGTCAGATCGCGCCCGAATTTCGCCAGGCTCTCGTAAGTGGATTCAGGGTCTTGATTCGTGATGCGCTGCCGTCCGCGTATTGATTGCAGCGCCTGCAGGATATCGTCATAGTTGACGCCATTCCGTCCCAGGATGACGCTCATCGCCATGTCTTTGCTCAGCGCAAGGAGCAGATGCTCGGTACTGGTGTACTCGTCGCGCATCTTCTTCGCTTCTTTTTCCGCCCGGGTGAAGACATCCAGGCAGGCGCGCGCAAGCTGCATGCCGGCGGCCGGCTGGCTCGTACGCGGCAGCAGACCCAGCTCGTGCTGCAGTTCCATCTGAACAGTGGCCGGATGGGCGCCGATTTTCTGGATTATGCGCGGCACAAGTCCTTCGTCCTGTTCCATCAAACCCAGGAAGACATGAACGGGTTCTATGGCGGTGTGATGATATTCACCCGCGATGCTCTGCGCCTTGAGAACGGCAGCTTGCGCTTTATTGGTGTAGCAGCTGAAGTCCATAACCCCTCCTGATATTGTGGTCAGTATGCCACTAGTATCAGCTGTGGGCGTTGGAGGGGCGTAAGCGGAACGTAAAATCTCTGTTACCGATTCTTTGACTGGCGCCCTAGCGCTGGCAGGATCGCAAGAATATCCCTCCGCCGCTCACAGTGAAATTGTCAATGCAAGCCGGTATCAAGCCGGTTTCACCTCTCGCCAGCATGATCTCTTCATGCCCGCCGGCTTCAACTCTCAAGTTTCCGGCGATACAAGTCAACGATTGGAAGCGCCCCTGGCACGCAATGTCACGCGACTCATCGCGCAGGTGATAGCGCCAGGTTTGGAAGTATTGCCCGTCAACCAGCAGATCGCCCGCCGGTCGTGTGACTTGCGGCAGAGATTCCAGATTGGCGACGCGCACACCCTTTTCGATATGCAATTCGCGCGGCTTGCCGTCCAATCCCATTCGGCCCCAATCGTGTAGCCGGTAGGTGATATCGCTGGATTGTTGGATTTCGTATATCAGCAAACCCGGTCCCAAGGCATGTACCGTATTGGCTGGTATGTAGAGCACATCGCCAATCTCGACTTCAGTGTATGCGAGCAGCGCCTCCAGTTGATTGCGCCGGATTGCCTGTTCCATTTGTTCCCGCGTCGTGCCTGGCTGCAATCCAATGACCAATTGCGCGCCTGGTTCGGCATTGAGGACGATCCAGGCTTCGGTTTTTCCGCGTGGATCGCCTTCGAGATCCCGCGCCTGCGTGTTATCGGGATGCACCTGGATCGATAGCCACTCGTTCGCGTCAATAAATTTGGCGAGCAAGGGGAAGCTATCAGCGGGGTCGTTTCCACTGCCGAGCAAATCTGCGCCATAGTGCCGCGTCAATTCCCCGAGGCTTCTGCCACGAAGCGTTCCGTTGGCGACCACGGCGGAGTCATGCAATTCCCAGGATTCACCGTAGGGTTCAGGCGTAGACAAGCTCTTATTCAGCAGGTCGGCCAGCTTGCGCCCGCCCCAAACTTTCACATGCAGGGCAGGTTGCAGCTTCATCGGGTACAGTGACTTGTGGCGCATAATCGGTCTCCATCTGTGCCAAGACCAAGTGTAGCAATCGTCTACAATTATCCTATGCTATAACCTGAATATGCTATAATGACCTTGGCTCAACAAAGGTTGACGGTCGGTTGTCTTTGCATTTGCGCGCGATGTATGGTGTCGAGTCCACATGATGATAGAACAGCCAACACCACAGGATTACCTGGATGATTTGCACGCGATTGGGATACCGCGCTTGTTCCTGCCGCATCTCGAAGCGCGCGACCGAGCGGCCGGCATACGCCGCGTCCGTCAGGAGCTCGGCCGCCTGCGGACCGAATTGACGCTTCATCGCGACGGTCAAGGCAATGATGCGGAAAATCCTGCGGCCGATGAAGTAAAGCGGCTGGCGGCGCCCCTGAATCTCCTTCTTCTCTTGCATGAACAGTTGGTGGACGAGGTCAATGACCTCGAACGAAGCCTCAGCAGCGGCAAACCCTTACCGTACAGCTTTGACTTTGGCCGTTACGTCTTCGGTGATGACAGCACTGGCGAATGGTTTGTCGGCAGTCAGGAGCAATACGACGATTGGCTGCGGATACAGCAATTCAAGGGACGGCTCGACGCCTTGCGCCTCAAGGGGAAGCCGGCTTGGGAACAGTTAAACGGTATTCGTGGCGATTTGGAAGCGTTGACGGCAAAGCATCAGAATCGGCAGGAAAAAATTGACAACCGCCAGAAGCGCTCTTTTGTCCTGCGCCGCATTGGCATGTTGGTCGTGCTGATCGCCGCCAGCGCGACGGTCGGTCTCCATTACTTCAATAGCTTTCGCACCCTGAGTCTGGTTGCCTTCGGTTTATGCGCAGCCTGCGCAGTGCTTATCCCAATCGTGATCGCAAATTGGAAGGATCCGCGGACGCGCACAGCGCGCAAGCAGCGCCAGTTGGAGGAGCAAATTCTGGAATTGAAGCAGGAGGGCACCCAATACCGGCAAAGCTATCAGCCGCTTGAGTTGCAGATCAAGGCGCTTGAAGTTCATTACAACCGGATGATGGATACCTGGGAGTCGGCACGGTTGATCAAGAACCGGCTCGACACCTTCATCGAAGAGGGGCAGCCACTGCGCGAACGCGTCAATCAAATTCGGAGCGAATTGGAAGAATTGCGGGAGCAGCAGGAGAAGCTGCAAACGAAGTTGGATAAACGTCAGAAACGCGGCGCGTTGTCGCGACGGATGATACTTCATATTTTGCTGGTGCTGGCCAGCGGCGCTATCGGATTTTATCTGCAATACAATGGCGAGCAAGATTACGCCTCAGTGATGTATGGCTTGGGCGCCTTCTGCATCTTGCTGGTACCGCTGGCGTATATCGATTGGAAGAACCGTGATGGGAAGCTGGAATCCCGCTTGCGCCAGATCGAAACGCGAATGCGGCAATTGCAGACGGAAGGCAAGCAGGTGATGAAGCGCTATCATCCCGTTGAGTTGCAAATCAAAACATTGATCGCGCAGTACAAGCGCACACGCGCCGGCATCGTCAATGCCGACGAAGCAACTGTCCTGGCTTAGGCATTGGCAGGATCGATCTTGTACAAGGTACCAATATAGTCGATCACGTACAGTTCGCCGGCAACATCTTCGCCGAAGCTGCTGATCCTCAATTGTGTATCTAGAAACTCTTCGGTGTGCCAAGTCATTTCACTGTTGCGCCACGATGCCCAAATGCGTCCGGTGCACCAGTCACCGAACAGGTACGTCGCTTCCAGGTCCGCTATCGCCTCACCTCGATATACGTAACCGCCGACTACGGCGCAGCCGAATTTGTGGGCGTACTCAAAGAACGGCGGGACATGGTTCGGCACATCGCCGCCAAGATAATCGTGCGTGCCCTCGCGGTGGCTCCAGCCGTAGTTTTCGCCACCCTTGCTATCGGCGGATTGGAAATCGACTTCTTCCCAATCAGCGTGCCCGACATCGCCAAGATACATATCACCAGTTTTGCGATCAAAGCTAAATCGCCAAGGGTTGCGCAAGCCGTATGACCAGATCTCGCCTTTCGCCCTTTCATGACCGACGAAAGGATTATCGGCCGGTATTTCGTAAGGGGCGGCGCCATCAACGTCAATTCGTAGAATAGACCCGAACACATATTTCAGATTTTGCGCCACCGTCGGCTTCTCGCCCCACATGCCGCCGTCGCCAACCGCGATGTAAAGGTAGCCATCCGGGCCGAACGCCAGGTGCCCGCCATTGTGAAAAAAGTGCGGTTGCTCCAGTTGGAAGATGAATTGTTCAGTTGCAAGGTCGGCAACGTCCGGATCCTCCGGCGAAACACGGTATCGGACGACTGCGGTATGACCCTCCAGATCCGTATAATTCACGAAGAAAAGGCCATTGGCGCGGAAGTTTGGGTGGAAGACCAGCCCCAGCAATCCTTGTTCCGAATGCTCATTCGTCAACGCTGAGGGCGAAATCCGGGAGGAGAAGTCCAAAAACGGCTGTCTATTCCGGTCGCCGTCTTTGAGAACCCAGATCTTGCCGCTCTGCTCTACTACGAAAAGGCGTTCTGATGCATCGTCAGCTTGTGTGACATATAGAGGGCGATTGAAACCGCCAGCTATTTTCGTCAGTTGTACATTGGAAGAATCAGGCGCGCGTTCTCTGGATATGACCGTTTCCGTCTGCTGCTGCTGTGCCAGGACAGGACTGAGTGAGGCGGTGAAGATCATCACGCTGCAAATCAGTAGGTCCTTCATTCATCGACCTTTCAAAATCCTCGATGACGAGAATCATGATCTTCGCCCGGATACTTGCGCGCGTCTTGGCCCTTCCTATCCAAGACGCCGGAAACAGTAGTTCTTCTGCACGATTTGCAGTGCTTCGGAACTAGAGCAACTCTACCATGTCTTGGCCCGATGTGAAGGAAACGAGCGCGGACTAGCCACTGCTCTGTGGCCATTTGATGGCCAAGCTTAACTGATTGGTCTCCTGCGCAGAAGCATTTGCGGAAGAGGGTCTGTAGTCCCGAAAAGCTAGCCGCCAACGGCATCAATACGATAGAGCGTGCCGCCGTAATCAATGACGTACAGTTCACCCGCGTCATCTTCGCCGAAACTGCTGATTTCCAGGTCCGTTTTCAAATACTCGATCGTATGCCAATCGAGATCGTGATCGCGCCAGGATGCCCAAATCCGCCCGGTACAATAATCGCCAAACAGATAGACGGCTTCCAGGTCGGGAATCGCCTGGCCACGATAGACATAGCCGCCGGTTACTGAGCAGCCGAGGGCATGGCTGTATTCGAAAAATGGTGGCACATGATTCGGCGCTGTGCCGCCGGCAAAGACGTGCGTACCCTCCCAGACGTTCCAGCCGTAGTTTTCACCCCCCACACTGTCGGCGGGCTGAAAGTTGACTTCCTCCCATTGGTTTTGCCCGACATCGGCCAGGTACATATCTCCCGTGAGTCGGTCGAAGCTGAAGCGCCAAACATTGCGCCAGCCGTAGGACCAGATCTCGTCCAGCGCCGCCGGATCGCCGACGAATGGATTATCGCTCGGTATCGCATAGGGAAGGACGCTATCGACATCAATGCGCAGTATCGAGCCCAGGAGGAGTTGACGGTTTTGTCCGGCGCCCAGCGGGTCATTCGCCGAACCGCCATCGCCGAGCGTGATGTAAAGGTAGCCATCGGGTCCAAACTCGATATGCCCGCCGTTATGATTGGTATAGGGCTGTGCCAGTTGAAAAATAATCTGGCCGCTGCCGGCATCGGCAACATCCGGATTGCCCGAAGAGACTTGATAGCGCGCCACAATAGTGCTGCCACTGTGGTCGGTATAGTTGATGAAGAAGCTGCCATTGTCGGTGTATTCCGGGTGGAAGGCCAAGCCCAGCAAGCCTCGTTCGCTGTATTGGCTGGTTAGCGCCACTGGAGAGATCAAGTTCGAAACATCGAGGAAGGGCAAGCCGGAGAATTCTCCTTCTTCGAGTATCCAGATATTGCCGCTCTGCTCGACCAGGAACAGACGGCTAGAGCCATCGCCCGCGTGAGTGACATATAGCGGGCGTTTTAGCCCAGCGGCGATTGGCGTCAACTTGACGCTGGACGGCGATGGCGCGCTTGCGCGTGAGATGACGATTTCGGAGTCGGACTCTTGGGCAATTATTACACCGGAGAGCGAGACAATAGCTGCAATGACAAGAAGTCGGAAGACGGTCACGATATTCCCTCCGCATCGGGTTGACAGATTGCATGTATGCTGTGACATCAAGGTACAACCTAGTCGGCACAGCGACGGTTGTCAAGCGTGGGCAGATTCGCGATTGGACTTAGCCGTCTACCGGATCGATTCGGTAGAGCTTGCCGTCGTAATCGAAGACGTAAACTTCGCCCGCTTGATCTTGACCGAAACCGCTCATGCGCCTGAGCGATTGTCGCAAAAGCTCTTTCGTATGCCAGACCAGTTCGTGATCCCGCCACGATGCCCAGATGCGCCCGGAACAGAAATCGCCTGAAAGATAGACGCCGTCCAATTGAGGAATCTTCTCGCCACGGTAGACGAAGCCGCCGATTATCGCACACCCTACGGAGTGGTCATAAACATGAATGGGCGGCGCATAATCCGGCGCCTCCCCACCCGCGAACGCGTGATTTGCTTCCCAGATGTTCCAGCCGTAGTTCTCGCCACCCTTGCTATCTGCCGCTTGAAAGTTTATTTCTTCCCAATTGTCTTGGCCGATATCTGTCAAATACAGATCGCCCGTTGCCGAATCAAAGCTTAAGCCCCAAACGTTACGCAAGCCATAAGCCCAGATCGCGTCGAGAGCGTCGGCGTCGTTGACAAAAGGATTGTCTGGAGGGATGGCATAAGGCTCCGCACTGTCGACATCAATACGTAGGATGGACCCCAGCACTGTTTTGCGATTTTGCCCTGAGCCAAGCGGGTCGCCGAAGTCGCCACCGTCGCCCACAGAGATATAAAGGTAGCCATCTGGCCCAAACGCCATCGACCCGCCGTTATGCCATTCATGTGGCTGCTCAATGAAAAGCACCTCGCGCGCGCTACTGTGATCGGCTCGATCCGGATCCTTTTCCGAAACCCGATATCGCACGACGCGTGTGTCGCCCTTGGTGTCTGTGTAGTTGACGTAGAAATATCCGTTTAGCCGAAAGTCCGGGTGGAACGCCAAGCCAAGCAGGCCCCGTTCCGTGTGCGCTTCGGTGAATACCGCTTCGTGGATCAACTCGGCAATGTCAAAAAAAGGCACGCGCGACCGCAAGTTGCCTTGCGCTATCCAAATCCGCCCGGTCTGCTCGACGACAAACAGGCGGTTCGATCCGTCGTTGGCGTGTGTTGCGAACACGGGCCGCCAGAATCCGGTTGCGATCTTCCTCAGTCTTAATTTGTCAGACGCGGGCGGGCTATCGCGTGAAATTACGATGTCGGCTTCTTGCGCCAGCGCGACGGCCGTTGAGCAGAGGGCGGCTACAAGAAAGATGGCAGCTATTGCGACCAGCGCTGGCGCCAATTTAAGCGTCAAAGTAACACGTTCCTTAAGACAACCTGCACGCTGGCATTTCAGCGCTTGGGCCATCATGCGAGAGTATGATGCCGGTTGTTACTGTTCTGTTGTCTAGCAATCAAGCGCGGGCCGGTTGACTTCTTACCAGCCGGGTAAGTATGGAGTAGTTGTTGGCGCGTTCGGGCGCGTCGATGCGTTCGTCGCTGCGAATTTGTCGCAGGCAGCGCACAAGATGGGACTCGATGACATATTGGCTGCGTGTACGGGATTTGAGCCAGCTCTCGCCCCAGATCTCTGCTGCCACGCTGATACAGTGCAGCGCCTGTTCAGACAGCGAATGGTCGAGCTTGGTCGGCAGCAGCTCGTCGATCAATTGCCAGCGCATGACCTGCCACTTGCCGGCAGCGATAATGGCGCCGGCGAACAGGGCAACATTGCGCCAGCGCGCATAATCGTGACTGAGCAGGGCGACGATATTCTGCGGGAAGGTCCAGCCCTCGGCGCTTTGCGGTCGAAGTTCGGCTGGCATGTGGCACTCGTCATAGAACTCGAGCAGCGCGCAAGCCGCCAGGTATTCCTGAATCGTCAAGTGGGGAAAGCGGTAGAGATTGGGCGCGTCGGAGACGAGGATGCCGTTGCGGGTCGCCAGGTATTCCAGCACATCTTCGATGCCCGCTCCCAAGCCGCCGCCCAGCGACTGCTGTTCGATTAACTTGTCCAGCAGACGCGCCCGCTGAATGATCGTGGGATATCGTTGATAGCTCTGCTGTTCCGAGTGTAGTTCGAATGCGATCAATTTCAGCGCCGCCCGCATGCGATCGAGGTTGATGTTGGCGAGCTTTTCGTGCAGTTTGTCAGCGGGTGAGGGGATATTCCAGCGATCAAGCAATTCGACCGTATGCTCATAAAGTTCGGCGCGTTTGTCAGGTAGTTGCTTGTAATCTTCATGAATCAAGGTAAGCAGCGCGAGCATCAGTGGCTGACGGGCCAGTGGCCAGAGCGCCCGCGTTTCACGGATGTTCTTGTTGAGATCGGCTGCCATCAGGGCTGCCTGCTTAGACGCTACCGCGCGCCCGCCCAGAACGCCGGGACGGTTCTCGGCGACATTGTTATACCAGCGTTCAATATATGTCTGGACCTGCTTCCAGGTGAAGGGCGCCAATTCGGCCGAGGCAAAACGTTCTGACAAGCGCCAACGTGAATCGTGGCGGTAGGCGTAGGTGCGGCTGGTGACGATGATGCGACAAGTGGGAAAACGATCCGCCCAGTTCTCGATGATCCGCTGCAAGATGATACGGTCGTTCGTATCGTATACTTCGTCCAAGCCGTCAAGCACAAGCAAACTGCCGTGGGTAGGGACGTCCGTTTGGGTCAAGTAGGCTTCCAGATGGGTCGCCAGGTTGCCGGTCGTATTCTTAACGTAGTTCAGCAAGTGCTCCGACGAGCTTGCGCCCAACGACTCGGGAAACAAGTCCGGCGTATTGGCGAAGTCGCGCAGGCTGACGTAAATCGGCAGGATTGGTCCGTGAATCCAGGAGGCGCCAAGCATCTCCAGCCCCTTGACCTTATCCTGTCGTTCAGCGCGCGGATCGCAAGCGTAGGCCAGGGCGGTGACGATGAAGCGACATAAGGAACTCTTTCCCGTGCCGGCGGCGCCAGTAATGACGATCAGCGGGTGCGCGGAGATGACCTCGAAGACCGATTCCCGAACGTAACCCATGTCCTTTTCGATGGCTTGATATCGCCTGGCATTCAGCTCTTCAATACCAACGGTGTGGAACTGACGCTGGTCCGTCCAAATATCAACAGGCGTGTAGAGTTGATGCAGCATTGCCGGCGTATGGTGTTGCGAGGCGGGATGGATGGTTGTCGTCGGGATATTCCATTCGCTGCGCACGGCGGCAAGGTACGCTTTGAGCGCTGACTTGTTGCCGTGGTAGTGCTCGGCGACGATGTTGACATCTTGGCCAGCGAAGATGACATGGCCACCGGCCGAGATGGCGCCCGCCTGAACGCGAACTGCGGACGGATAATCAGTATGTTCGCGCATGGTCTCCAGCAGATTGCGCGCAAAATGGATCGCCTTGGCGCCTTGATTGGCCGAACCATCCAGGCCACCTGTTGCAACGATCAGCCAGTCCAGACCGACCAATTCGTCGGTGTTCATCTTTTCAGGCAGAAGCTCGTTCCGCGCCAGATCTTCTGCCGTACGCGTGTAATTGCGATCGCGGTAGATCTCAGTCAAGCGCTTGCTCAGCGCTTCGCAGTAGCGGAATTTCTTCAGCAGGCGGCGCAGCAGCGTCATCTTAGTCGTCGGATTGGGCACGACCGGTGTAAAGACCATCATGACCAGTTTCTGGTAGGGTGAATCGAGCGCCGTCTGATCTGCCTGCCGCTTGAGCGGCGTCCAATTATTCTGCACAAAATTACGCCACGCCGTTGGCGAGCCGATCAATAATTGGTTTGGAGCGGCCCGTGCCGGTTTGACGATGGCATTGGCGGTTTGCCGCCGATCAGGTTGATTCATCTCCGCGTCTCGATAATGATGGCCCTGCGATGTTTTAAAATTGGATGGCACTCCGCAGGCACTGCGAAGTGGACATGGCTGCGCTTAGATTTTCTTACTGCGATGGCGTGAAATTGCTTCGTGAAAATTGATGGCGACTTCGCCGGCGCTGGCCATGATTGCGCCAACGAGTGGCTGATCGAACAGGGTCAGGGCGGCGGCAGTCAGCGCGGGAGAGAAGCGCAACAGAGATTTTGCCGCTCTTATAAGAAGTCGCGTGTTGGGTTTCGCGGGCGTGGTCAATTGCGCTTCGACAGTCTGCAAGTCGTGCATGGCGGTTTCACGCGTCTCCGGCTGCAGTTCTTGCTTCTGAATGGTGTCTTCAACATTGCGAATGCACTCCAGCATCATATCGAATTCCTGTGGCGTCGTCTCGACGCCACCAACGGTCACCGTCTGGTTCGTATGCTGCGCGACATCGCCGCCCGTCTGCACCTTGACCTGGCCATCGCGACCGGCGAAGACCACGTGACCGGTCACGGACAGGTGATCAATGTCAATGTTGATGTCGGGTCGAATTCGCCTTGCCTCGTCCAGACTTCGCTCGCTCGAGTTCATTCCGATTGTCCCTTCAGGCGCGTTGCATTCGTACTTAGTATCCGTTGCGATTAAGGCTTATGTCAAGCCGACCAGTCGAATGCCGATGGATGCAAACCGCACACGCGGTTCAAGATAATAGCGAAAGGAGGTCTGCGCGCGGTCACAGGGGCTGACGAAACTGCCGCCGGCAACGGCCCGGCGTAAGTCGCCCCCGTCTTCAGCGGCGGCGGCCGTGTTCAGCGTCCATTCCCAGACATTGCCGGCCATGTCATACACACCGTAAGGACTGATCCCCTTGTGATAGCGATCGACAGGTGTGGTTGTTTTCAAGCCGGTCTCTACGGTGTTGCAGTGTTCCTCGTGATAGTCATCGCCCCAGGGAAAGTAGCGGTCATCATCGCCTTTGGCGGCGCGCTGCCATTGCGCGACGGTGGGCAGTGTGATTTTCATTTTGAGCATGTTGCCCAGCCAGCTGGAGAAGGCCTTTGCTTCGTACCAGTTAACGTTTTCTCGCGGCAGCGTGTCGCCGGAAAAGCGGGATGTGGCGATGCCTTTGCCCAGTTTGAACCAGAGCTGCGCATGCTCGGAAAACCTCCACCAGCGCGGATTCTTGTATCCGTCCTGCGCCTGGGCAAAGATGTTGAATTGCGCGTTGGTCACCGGGTATTTGCTCATCACAAAGTTGTCCACCTGCTCGGTCACCTCGCCGAAGTCTTCATCCGCGCCGACGATGCTGGATAGGGTGACGCTGCCGTGGGGGATTTCACACCATTGTAACATAGGCAAGACTTCGTTGACCGTCAGCGGCGCGTCGTGGACATGCTTGCGAGAGCGAGCGGGCGGTGACTCTGATTGCGCGGCGGTACTGCCGGGCGACTTCTTGACCGCGTCACTTTGCGGCGCTCCAGTTGCGGCTTGGCTCTCCGCTGAAGTAGCGTGGGAATTTCGCGTAGTTTGGCTTGCTCCGTTCGCCTGCGTTTGTGGCGGCTTGGCACTGGTCGTCAGAGCGCGATTTGCCGGGCGGGCGCGATCGACGGCCGGGGCGGCTTCCGATTTGCAGAATCGTCCCAGGTTTTGCGGATCATAGTCGCCAAACTCCTTTTGGAATTCTGCCAGCGCCTCGCAGGCCATCTGTCGCGTGCTTTCGAAAGCGAAGAGCGCGACGATGTGTTGGTATTCTCGCTCCACTTCGCGGGATTGTGTCCTGTCCGCTACGGCGGATTCCGCGATCCGCAGCAGTTTATCCAACGGGACAAAGCGGGACTGATATCCGCTGGCTCGCGCCTGCCGCAGCAGGACAATGGCGTTGTCGTAATCACCTTTTTCCAGCGCCTTCACCGCGTCGCTGATCAGTTCAGCAGCGTTGACCGGATTTGTAGGGCTGCTCGATGTCACTGCTCCGCCCTTCGAAACCGTCGGCGCGGTGCTGCGCTGTCGTTCCACCACGAGAATCGCGTTCAGAAGCTGCGATACGTTTTCCACGGTCAAGCTGTCGGTAAGATCGACATACTGCCAATCCTTCATTTTCGCCGGTAGAACCGTTTGGCGATTAATCAGCACCGGGATCACATCGCGCTTCAGTTGGAGAGCGATCTCAAGCTCGCGTCGACAATAGAGCGATGCCACCGAATCCGGCGACAGCAAGAAAATGAAAACATCACACCAGTCCAGGCGGCGCAGGATCTCCTTCCACCAGTGTTGTCCGGCATAGAGCCGTTGGTCGTACCAGACATCATGGGCATGCATGGTCTCGATGATGCGAATGCAATAGGGTTTGTCGACGCGCGCATAGCTGACGAAGATCTTCATACGCCGTTACGCTTTGCCGCAACACCTTCGGCATCTAACAGTTCCCGGCATTCCGGCGTGTCGATGCGCTGCAAGGTCTGGATGGCCAGATCGCGCAGGGACTCGCTTTCCCAAGAGGGCAGAGCGTCGTCGATGAGCAATTGCTGCAAGATTGGCAGGTCGCTCTCATTCATCTGGGGCGCCAACTGCTGCATGGCGAGCAGACGTATGTGGGCATATCCATCGCTGAGTGCGAGCTCTAGCCAAGGACGGGCGGCCGCCGCGTTGATTTGATGAATCGACTTGAGCGCGGCATAACGCACGAATTCGTCGGCGTCGTTTGTCAAAGCGTCACCTAGCGCGGGAATCACCCGTTTATCACTCAATTCACCGAGGGCTTCGGCCGCTGCTTCGCGTACAGACTGATGTTGACTTTCCAGCAGGGGCGATATGTTTGCAGAGTTTTCGCCCGCGCCCAATTCGACCAGCGCGCGGATTGCTGCCACTTGCACAATCCGATTTGAATCAGCGAGACAATGCGCAAGCTGGGGAATCGCCTTTCGATTGCCCAACATGGCGAGCGCTTCAGTGGCGGCCCAGCGTACGCTCCAGTTGCCGTCGCCAAGCGCGCCCAGCAGCTGACGCAGAATGTTGTGATTGTCTCTGCCGCGCAGGTGCTTGGCGAATTTTCGCAAAAACTTGGCCGCTTTTTGCGTCCGGCCCCAATCGTCATCGCGCAGGACTTGCAGCGTACGGGCAATCTTTTCTTCGTCACCGAAGGTTTGCAACGCTGGTGCCTTTGCGACGTCGATCTGCGACCCGTCGGTTTCGAAGGCTCCAGCGCCATCCAGCCCGGCCCCGTCGATTGCGTCCAAGGCGGCGCGCGCGCGCTGACCGATAGTCTGGCCGCCATTCGCGGTGATTCGCTCATCATCCAGCAGCCTTCGCAGTGCGGGCGCCGCTGCAGCATATTGCGCAGCCGCCAGAATCTCGATAGCAGCGGCGACCGTCGCCGGATTGGCGCTGTCGAGCAGGTCGAGCAGGGCCTCGTAGTCGAGCCCGCTCATTGCCTTAAGCAGCTTCGTCGCGGAGTCGACAATATCACGATCCGGATCAGCCAAGGCTGCGATGATCGCTTTTTGCGCCGCAACTTCGTCATCGAAGCGGGACAAGAATTCATATACAGCCAGCCGCACGTTTGTCTCTTCGTCATCCGTCATTTCCAACAGAATCGGCAAGGCGGTTTCGGCCGGATGATCAAGCAGACTATTAAGCGCGCGATGTCGTTCGCGCCAGTCGGCGTGGCGCAGCTGCTGTGCTAGCTCGTCGGGCAAACTGACATCCGGCGCCCGCTCGGCAAGAGCGTTGAATTCGTCAAAGAGCGGCTGTCCGTACAGCAGAGCGTCGATGTTGCTGCCGGCAATCACGGTCGACTCGGGAGGGTCGCCAAGGACCAGCGCAATATCTTCGACCAGTTGCTGGAATCCATCACGATTGGGCCAATGCTTTACTGTCGCGGCGATGCGCTGCTGCAGTTCGCCCGCGTTCTTTCGACGAATGACTGCCATGGCAACCGAATCCGGCAACTCGACATGCTGGCTCGCGATCTGTGCCAATCCGGTCGCGATATCGATTTCGGTCGTATTCACCACAATCTCGTAGAACTCGGGATTGAGCGTCAGCTTTCGGGCATCAGCGAAAGACAGTAGACGGCTGGTTACCAAGCGCTTCCGAGCGGCCAGCGCCGCAATGACAGCTTCGCGATGCGTCGGATGGTCCTGTGACAACTGCAAGACCCGGACCAAGATTTCCGAATAAGCGAATTTCATCAGCGCCAGCACGACTTCGCCGTGATCGTCGCGCTCAGGGTCTTCGAGGTAGTCGAGGAGAAGTATTGCCGTCGGCAGATATTTGATCTCGCCGAGCATCCAGATCGCGTTGCGCCGCAGCGATCCATCCGGATGCTGTGAGAGCTTCACCAGCCAAGCCACCGCTAGTGACAAGTTGTAATCGGCGATCTGATCGGCAACAGCAATGTTCGAGTCGCGGTCGAGATGCCTTACGATGTCGATAAAGTTGACCGGCAATTCAAGCGGAAGCGCCCTCACTTCGTGCCAGAGCCAGAGCTGCTGCGGGTTGCTGAAGCGGCTCATTTGACCCAGCATCATCACTGTCGTTAGATCGGGATCCGGCAAGCCGGCGAGGGCGACGCGAAAAGCGTCCTGCGCGTTCGGATTCTGCGCGCACAATTGAATCAGCTTGGCAATCGGCGTTTCGGCGAACTTCTTGTACAGGGTCTTATTTCGGCATAAGCACATGACCGCGAGGAAAGGATCAATGTCAGCGATTTGATCGATGATACGGGGACGACCCTCTTCAGCCAGCGAATCGACCGCAATCAGCACCAGCCCGTCCCACTTTTGGCGGACCCGCCCACTGTCGGCGGCAAACTCGGGTCGCGTCAGATACTTGATCAGGCCGTCTTTCTTGAGATTCTCGGCGGCAAGAAAGTGTTGCATGACTGTCGATTCGAAACGCAGCTGGTCTCCACAAGCGCTCAGAATGCCAAGATGCAGCGCGCAATCAATGATGCGAGCATCGGTCACCTGTCGCTCCGCGGAGGCGCGGGCGATGAAACGGTGGTTGTCCTGCAGCATCATCGACCAGGCTAGCCCGCGCAGCGACGTGAGAAGCTGGACGGGATTCAAGCCTCTTAACATCGCCGGAAACTGCTGTAGCCGCGTCGATACCAATGCGGACATCGGGTCCGTCTGCCATTGATTGAAGGCGAGCGCCCGGTCGGCAGCGAAGAGCTCCATGCCAATCGTTAGGTAAGCCAGCTGACTGGTTTCGACCAGCGCCGCTTTCTCGCGAAGCAGCTGCCGAAAGCCATTCTGTTGATTCAACGTGAGGTAGCCACCGGCGAGCTTCTGCGCGAAGGCGGTCGTCAGGCGGTTGAGGCGCAATCGTGGCAAGCTTGGATCAGCGGGTGTCTCGCGCGTCGAGAGCAGCACAAAGCGATGATTCGGGCTGGCATCAATCCAATTGGACACTTGGTTGGCGTATGCCTGGTTCGCAGCACACAAATCATTCCAATTGTCCAAAACCACAAAGGCATTATTGCCCTCTAGCCAGTGCCGCCAAAACGACACGAGCGGCCACTGCGCTTCCATGAAGGCATCGAAGGTAGCAAAGCGTCCGTCCCATTGCGCCAGGTCTATCCAAATTGGCAAGGCGACGTCACTGTGCAGCTTAGCCTCATGCGCCTGGACCAGCGCCAACAGCCGAGCGAAAAAGGTTTTGCCACTGCCTGAGTCGCCACGGATGATGAATTGCGGCTCGCTTTGGGACCATTGCAACAGGTCCTCGACCGGCAGAGAGTTGCCCGCCTTCATGCTCGTGAAGTCCCAGTCGCGGATCAGGCTGCTATGCAGCATTCGCGGACGCATGTCGCCGGCGCCCGGGGCGTCGCCGTTGCGCTGAGCTGTCCAGGCGCTGGGCAATTTCGCCAGCGCAAGTTCGCTAGCCTGTATAAAGCTGCGCAGCGCATCTTGTCGTTCGCCAGTCTGCGCCACAGACTCGGATTGCGGAATCTGGCTCAGCAGGTTTTCGACGCTAAGATCATTGGGATCGTCGAACCAGCGGCGGAAGTCGACCCAGTCATTGAAAGCGAAGCCGCTAATCCTGTCGGTTGAGAAATCGCGAGGAATCACTGCCGTGACCGGAATGCCGCGCTCATGGAAATATTCGAATTCCGCGCGACAATACGTCGAACCAAGGAAGTCGTCAGAGACGATGGCAATCGCGCCTGTCGCCAAGTCGCGCGCTTCGCGTATCTTCGCATTCCAGTCCGCCAGCGGCGCAATTTCGAAGCGATCAAGCCAAATATTGCGATAGTAACGAATTAACAGGGTTGAAAGCTGAAAAGCGTATTCGACGTCAATGTTGTGGTAGGAAACGAAAATCAAGCTCTCGTTGATGACGGAACCCCTTGTCGGCCAGAAACATGAATCTTCACCTTTCAATTATACTCTTGGGCGGTAAGCGCGTTGTCCGATCAGGGCACAATTCCGCTAGCGTCCCGGGCGAAGAAGCCTTTAAGCGGACAACTGCTTGGGCTAATATTCACCCGCTGCAATGAGCGTAGAGCGGTCTTTTAATGACGAAATTCAGGATCTGGCGCGGGTCCGTGTATGGTATCAGCGCGGCCAGCATCTGGGGCAGCATGTATGTTGTCTCAGACATCACGCTTGAAGTGGTGCCGCCATTCACCTTGCTCACAATGCGCGTTCTGCTTGGGCTGATGATTCTGCTCCCGCTCCACCGGCGACGGGGACATTCACTTCCTGTTGGCCGTGGCCTGCGGAGTCTGCTCGCGGTCGGTATGGTTGGGCTGGGCATAAGTCTGGGCGCGCAGTTTGTCGGCACCGACCTGTCGACGGCGGTCAACGGCGCCTTGGTCACGAGTGCGTCGCCGGCCTTTGTTGTCCTTTTCGCGCTGATTATCCTGCGCGAACGACTGACATTCCTGCGGCTGGCCGCCATTGTCCTGGCAACGGCGGGCGTGCTGGTGATCCTCAATCCGGCCGAGGCGGATTTCAGCTCCCAAACCTTCGTTGGCGATATATTTCTCGCGCTAGCCGCCCTAAGCTGGGGACTGTATTCGGTATTGGTTCGGCGCGCTTCCATGCAGTATGCGCTACCCACCTTGACCGTTACCGTCGTGGCGCTGATCGGTGGTCTGCTAGTCGCAGTCCCGGCCAGCCTCATCGAATTGACGCAACGTCCGGTCGGTGAGATAGATTTGGGCGTCGTGCTCGGCGTCCTGTATCTTGGCGTGGTATCGACGGCCCTGGCGCTCCTGCTGTGGAATCGCGCCTTTGCTCTCGTGCCAGCGACCATTGCCTCACTCTTCTTCTTCGCCCAGCCGCTGGCCGGCGCCATACTGGCGGCGATATTCCTCGGGCAGGCAATGACACTTCACTTGTGGTTGGGCGGCGGCTTGATTGCGCTGGGGCTCTTGCTCTCGCTATTGCGGACGCCGGGCGAAAAGGCGGCTAATCTGACAGCAGACGCCTAGCTTCACGCGCCATTTTCAGCAGACGAAAGCGCCGAATGTCGGCGAAGAATTCGGCGATCTCCCGCAGACTATTCGAGTTGTGGAGTGTGCGCAGCCGATCGTGCTGGGCATTGTCGGTCAAGAAGCCGATGTCTTGCACGACGCCGGCCAATCCGCGCAGGGTCATGGCACAGGTATAGCCGATGCGCGCGAGTCTGGCATCGCCTGTCCAGCCTGCCAGACGTAGCCCCTTGATATATCCTTCGAATACCGTTCGATCGAGCTGAACGGCGTCAGCATGCGTGAAGCCGGCGTAGTACAGACTGACCGCCACCAGGGAAACCAGATCCTCGCCGATTGCGCCCGGTCCAGCAAGCGCCCAGTCGAGCAGTACGACGTCATCCTTGCGATAAAGGACGTTGCGGTTAAAGGCATCAATGTGGCAGAAGGCCTGCGGCAATTCTGACAGCGCATTACAGAATACGTCGCGATCGCGCCAGATCAATTTGATCTCGGCTTTGGCCTCCAATGGCAGCGTCGTTCGTACCAATGGAGGCGCTAACAGTTGGTCGAGATTGTCGAACGTGTCTGACAGGGCCGGGACGATTGCACTGTGCCAGTTGCGCGACAGCCAAGGCTTATCGGGCAGCGCGTCTGAATTGAGCCATGCGCCGTTGAAACGGCCGAGACGCAAGGCGATGTCTTCGTAGTCGGCGAGTGTCCAATCTCTCTTATTGTCGACGATGTCTTCCATCCAAATCCAGCAGGCATCGCCGAAGTCTTCGAAACCGTACATCCGCGGCAGGGAGAACGAGTCAGGCGGCAGGTCCGCCAGCAGGCCTGAACGGTATAGCTCGTATTCGCGTTTCCAGTAGTACGGCGATCGTTCGTCCTCCCCCGGACGGTGGTAAAGAATCTTCAAGATGAGCGAGCGTTTCTGACCATTGGTCGTGCGCAGACTGAAGCGATAGAGTGCTGTACCGCCAATGGCGCCACCAAAACCGCCGTGCACTTGTTCGTGAGCGGACGCGATGACGTCGATTGTGGGATTGCGAGTCGCGGCGCGCGCGAGGTCTGAGAGATATGAATGTGAGAGAGATGCGAGCCTTTGGTCAGTCTTCGCGCTGTCAGAGTCCGGCGTCATGTCGATCAGTCGATGCCCAGATAGGTCTTCTTAACCGTCTCATTCTGCTGCAAGTTGGCGGCGGTATCGCTGATGGCAACCTCGCCACTCTGCAGCACATAACCGCGATCGGCGATTTGCAGCGCCATGTGAGCGTTCTGCTCAACCAGCAGGATGGTGACGCCTTCGTTGGCGATGCGCTGTACCGTATCAAAGACACCGTCGACCAATACCGGCGCCAGTCCCATGGATGGCTCATCGAGCAGGAGAAGTCGTGGTTTAGACATCAGCGCGCGCGCGATTGCAAGCATCTGCTGCTCGCCACCGCTCAAGGTGCCGGCGAGCTGCTTCTTGCGCTCTTCCAAACGGGGGAAAAGCTCGTACGCGCCCTCCAGATCGTCGTGGACGCCGCCGTCTTGGCGCGTATAGGCGCCCATATCGAGGTTTTCTTCCACCGTCAGTTTGGCGAATACCCCGCGCCCTTCCGGCACCATCGATATGCCTTTGGACACAAGCAAGTCGGCGCGTGTCGTGGAGATGTCTTGTCCATCGTAGGTCACGGTGCCGTCGCTCGGTTCCATCAAGCCAGAGATGGTTCGCAGCGTTGTCGTCTTGCCGGCGCCGTTGGAGCCAATCAGAGCGATGATTTCACCGGCATCAACTTCAAACGAGACGCCCTTAAGCGCGTGGATATTGCCGTAATAGGTGTGAATCTCGTTGACTTCCAATAGTGCCATAGTCGCGTTCCGTCTCTGCTTAACTCTCGCTGACGGCAGTGGCGCTTGCGGCGGCGCCACGGCCCAGATAGGCTTCGATGACATCAGGATTGGTTTGAATCTCGGCGGGCAGTCCCTCGGCTATCTTTCGCCCATAGTCCAGCACGGTGATGTGCTCAGATATCTCCATCACCACGCGCATATCGTGCTCGATCAGCACGACAGTGATGCCCAGCTCATCGCGCAGTCGGCGGATGAAATCGGTCGTCTCAATCGTTTCCCGCGGATTCATTCCCGCGGTCGGTTCGTCCAGGAGCACCAGTTTGGGTTGGTTGCCGAGCGCTCTTGCAATCTCCAGCCGCCGCTGATCGCCGTAAGACAAATTCTTGGAGAGCATATCACCTCTGCCCTCCAGGCCGACAAAGCGCAGCAGTTCGCGCGCCCGGTCTCTGGACATCTCATCTTCCCGGCGCGTCGACGGCAGACCCAAGATCGCGCCGATCCAGTTCGATTTGAGATGCGGCTCCTGCCCGACCATAATATTTTCAATCGCCGACATATTGCTAAACAGCCGGATATTCTGAAACGTCCGCGAGATGCCCGACCGAGTAATTTGGTCGGGCGATTTGCCGTTGATGCGTGCCCCGTCAAACAGAATCTCGCCGTCATCTATCTGATAAAAGCCGGTGATGCAATTGAAGAAGGTCGTCTTGCCTGCGCCGTTCGGTCCGATGATGCTGGCAATGGCGCCTTCCGGAATATAAAAGTCGAGGCTGTCTACGGCGACCAAACCGCTGAAGCGCTTGGTCATGCCCTTGGCTTCCAGTATTCTCGACGGTCCGTTCTTGCTCATTTCTGCCATGCCTGACTTGCCTTTGCGCTAATCGGCCGCAGCCACTTTGGCTTTTACGCCCGATCTAATCTCGTGCGTCACGAGCTTCGAAGGAATAAAGCCCTGCGGACGATTGATCATCATCATGATGAGCAGAGCGCCGTACATCATGAAACGGAAATCGGAGAATTCTCGCAGCAACTCCGGCATGCCTATCAGCACAATCGCGCCGACAACAATACCCGGATTGCTGGCGATACCGCCGACAATGATCAAACTCAATACATTGATCGAGATGAATACGGTAAAGCTGTTGGGGAAGACCGTGCCAACTTTGGCGGCGAAGATCGCACCCGCTACGCCGCCGGTCGCCGCGCTCAGTGTGAAGGCGAGCAGTTTGGCGCGCGCCGTGTCGATGCCCATTGCCGTCGCCACATCTTCATCCTCGCGGATCGCCATCCACTGCCGGCCCGAACGCGAGTTATTCAGCCGTATCGATACGAACAAGGTGACTAGACAGGCAACCAGGACGATGTAATAAAGCTGCTCCGGGTTTTTCAGCTCGGTGCCCAGGAAGATCGGCTTTGGAATCGCCTGTACACCCTGCGCTCCGCCGATCAGTGGCTTTAGCCAATCGGAGATCGCCAGTTTTCCGATGATCTCGCCGAAGCCCAGTGTCGCGATTGCCAGGTAATCGCCGCGCATGCGCAGCACGGGTACTGCAAACATGAAGCCGGCGAACATTGCCGCCAACAGCGCCACGGGAATGACCATCCAAAAAGTGAAGGTACCCTTCATCAAGCCCAGCGGACCGATGGAGGTCAACACAGCCAGAATGTACGCGCCGACCGCATAGTTGGTCACATAACCCAGATCGAGCAGTCCAGCCAATCCAATCGCGATATTCAAGCCCAGGCCCATCAAGACGAAGATGCCGATAGTCACTGCCACATCGCTCAGCGTGCGGCCGATCAGCCAGGGCAGCATCAGTAAGATGGCGACGAATACAAGCGACCCAAACCCATTCACCACGCGCCGCTGAGAGTTTTCCATATTCGACAAGCCATACCGCGCTCGTTGGCCGAACATTGCCCACAAAAAACCGACAACGGTACTGACCACAAAGAGTGCTAGCGCGGCATTTTGACGCAATGTATCGCGGCGGAAGATTTCTTTCAGCGTATCGCGGTCCAGGTTCTCCTGCAGGATCAGCCGGACGGTCTCACCGAAAGCGCCGACCAGGAAGGTCACGCCCAGTCCATAGAGCAGCGCGCGGCGAGGGACCCTGGGGATCAAATGAAAGATTGCGCCGACGCAGCCGCTGGCGACTGAGGCGAAGCAAAATATCAAAATGCCGGTCATGAGCTCCTGGCGGTGATCAAAGGTGACCACATCAACCCAGTCGCGGTTGATATTGACCAGCACAGCGCGAAGCTCGCCTTTGATTTCGAAGACTAGTGCGAATGAGTAGGTAACGATGCCGATCAAAACGGCGACCGCAAGCCAGGCGCCGACAACCAGTCGCATTTCGCCGCCGGCCTGGTGTCTTTGCCAGGCGAAATATGATGCGACTATCAGCGGTATCAGCTTAAGCGAGAGATCAAGCAAGAATCGAAATTCTTCCGAATTGAAAAGCAGGAGGATGATGGTCGGTAAAGCGGTTAGAAGACCGATGCTGAACCCGCTGACGAGCAAGGTCAAAGCGCCTGCGGCGGCGCGACCAATTCGGTTAGCCGCCACAAAACCGACAGCAAATGGGGTGGCAAGCATTACCAGTTGCCCCAGGCTGATGAACTTGTCTACCACTTCGCGTTCGTGAAAGGCCTCGATCATGCCCACAGCGCCCGTAAACAAGATGAATGCGCCGGAGAGTAATCCCAATGAAAGTATGGTTCTTGAATTCTGTGATCGCAGCATATTCATGACGCCGTCCTCTTAGGCCTTCTTCTCGGACAGGCGTTCGCCCAGGATGCCTTGCGGGCGGAAGATCAGCACCAGAACCAGCATGGTAAAAGCGATGACATCTTTGAGCTGATTGGCGCCCGGTATGCCCAACCCGGCAAGAACCAGATTGGGACCGATAGTTTCGATCACCCCGAGGAACAAGCCGCCTAGCATCGCGCCGGGAATATTGCCGATTCCGCCGAGTACCGCGGCCGTGAAGGCTTTGATGCCAGGGATGAAACCCATGTAAAAGTTGACGCCTTGCGGTCGAAACAAGCCATTGATCACGCCGGCTGAGCCTGCCAGGAAGCCGCCGACGCCGAAGGTAAACAAGATCACCCAATCGATGTCGATGCCCATGAGACGGGCGACTTCCTTGTTTTCCGAGACGGCGCGCATCGCCTTGCCAATGCGTGTTCGCTCCACCAGCCAATACAGGCATAGCATCAGGAGTAGCGCCAAGCAGAAAACAAAGACCTGCACGACAGGAATATTTATGCCGGCAATGGTAAATGCGCCTTGCAGCGCCTTAACCTGTGGATAGGCTTTGAAGCCGGATCCATAGAGGCCGCGAAAGGTGTATTGCAAGAAGAAGGATGCGCCGATTGCGGTGATCAGTGGCACGAGCCGCGGACTGCCACGCAAGGGACGATAGGCGATGCGTTCAAGCAGAATCGCCACCGTCATCGATATCAAACCGGCGAACACGATCATCAGTAGAATTGCCAATAGCGGCTGCTCGTTGAGGAAGCCGGTCCTGTTCAGGGCTTCTGCGAAGAAAACGGTGGTAAAAGCGCCGGCCATGAACACTTCGCCATGGGCGAAATTGATCATTAGCAAGATGCCGTATACCAAGGTGTAGCCCAGCGCAATCAATGCGTAAATGCTGCCCTGTGACAAGCCGGCGGCAAAAAGGTTAACCCACTGCGCAATAGTGAAGCGACCCGAGGATAGCGTGTTCCAGGCGCCAACCACGACGCCAACCACAATGAGGACGCGCAGGACATCAATTGTGAAATCGACCCAGGAGAATTCACCCGTCTTCCACTTAAACATAGGCACAACCGTTTTGCTTATTCGGTCAAAGTAAGGTGCTCTAATGTTTCAGACTTTAACGTAACACAAAAATGACACAATGAATTGCTAAACTAGTCTGATGGCTCCGCCGCGAAGCTCCATGCTACCGGCGGCGGCCAATTGTCGTCGTAGACTTCGGCTTCGGTGATGACAAACATCGCCAGCGCGGTACCGGTCGCGCAATCGCCGGCAAAGGGCGAGGCTTCCTGGCAGGTCAGGCTGCCGGTCAATCCAGAGTAATTCTCCGTCGCAGCTAGCGCTTCGCGAATGGCGCTTCTGCCAATGAGCAGCCCGCCGTCGTCCGTTTCAATCGCCGCTGCTGCTACGGCTTGCAACAGAATGTTCGTGGCGTCATAGGCGTGTGCGTGGTAGCCGCTCGGTGGCGTCCCGCCGATCTCGTCATCCCAGGATTCAAGAAAGTCTTCGTAGGCATCACCGGTGACCAGCGGACCGGAGATATAAATGCCGACCGCGGCCTCGCCGGTGTTTTCCGGGAAGCCTGCCACGAAGCTGGCCCCGCCACCGATGATGATGGCATCCTCGAGCCCGGCGATATGCTGCATCTGCGCGGCAAAGAAATTGATTTCCGGCTCAAACAGCGGCAGGTAGATTACATCGGGATCCGATACTGCGATCTCGGTCAGGATTGATGCCATATCCGTATCGCCCTTGTTGACGGCGCCTTCGAAAACGACCGCGCCACCCAGCTCGGCAAAGGTATCAGCAACGACCCGCGACAGGCCTTCGGTATAGGGATCGCCATCATGAACGGTCGCAATCGATGTCGCCCCCAGGATTCTGGTGGCAAATTCCGCATTGCGCATGCCTTCCATCAGGCCATTGTGGCTCGTGCGGAAGTAGCCCGGTTTGTGTGAGCCGCCCGCTTCTATATCTTCGTTGGTCAGGCTGGGCGATGTATTCGACGGCGCAATCATTACCATGCCGGCATCGCTGATGATGGGCATGGCGCCTTGGGCTGCGCTTGAGCAATTTGTGCCGATGACGCCGACGATAGATTCGTCCGCGGACAATCTCTGTGCCGCCGTCTGGCCACCTTCCGCCGAACACAGACTGTCTTCCACCACGAGCTCAATCTCGTGCCCGAGCAGCTCGCCATCACGGTGCAGAATCGCAAGTTCAACGCCCCCGAGCGTATCTTCGCCGAGGTATGACACGGCACCGGAGACGACCAGCATGCCGCCTACCACGATCGGGTCGTCCGGGGCGACTTCAACACAGCCAAACGGATCATCACAGAGGCTGTCACCGTTGACCGGCAGGCCGCAAATGCAAAGCAGACCAAAGGCACAGAGTATAGACAACAGCTGTTTTGTATTCGTGAAGACTGAGATGGGGCGACGGCGCGCTAGAGCAAACGACCTTAGCATAAGGGGATATCCAACTCAGTTCAAATCGCTCACGAGTTCGCAGTCAAGCGGACGCACAATAGCTGGACAAGCGTAAGACAAGCCAGAGATTACCGCCCCCTGGCTTGTCCAATGAACATAACAGGCGATTCTGTCACCGCGTTCTAGGCGTTGGCGGCCATCGACATGGACAGATCCCAAACAATTGGCGGCGGCCACGCACCTTCGTTGACCTGCGCTTCGGTGATTTCGAATACAGCGAGCGCTGTACCGGTCGCGCAGTCACCGTTATACGGCGATGCCTCTTGACAGGTCAGCGAGCCGGTCAAACCGTCGTAGTTTTCAACAGCCTGCATGGCATCGCGCAGCGCCTGACGACCAATGAGTAACGTACCGTCGTCCTCTTCCTCAGCGACTGCTTCGACCGCGTCCATGAGCAGATTAGCCGCATCGTATGCGTGCGCGTGGAAGCCGCTCGGAGGGGCGCCGCCGATCTCATCTTCCCAGCGATCCAAGAATGCATTGTACGTTTCGCCCGCAACGTGGGGACCGGTCATGTAGATGCCGACCGCGGCATCGCCCGAATTCTGGGCGAACGTCGCCGAAAAACTGCCGTCTGCCGTCATCATCACGGCTTCTTCGAGACCAGGCGTGTTCACCAACTGCGAAGCGATGAATTCCGACTCGGGCACGAATACCGGCAGGTATACGACGTCGGGACCGCTCGCGGCGATTTCCGTCAGGATCGCGCTCATATCAGTATCACCCTTGCTGACGGCGCCCTGGAAGACGACTTCACCATTGAGTCCGGCAAAAGTGTTCGCCATGACAACAGCCAGCCCCTCAGTATAGGGATCGCCATCGTGAATGGTGGCCACAGCGCCGGCTTTTAGCACTTCTACAGCGAATTGCGCACCCATCGCGCCCTGGAACAGATCGTTATGTGCGGTGCGGAAGTAACCTGGCAGATACGTTCCGCCTTCGTCCGCGTCGTCATTGGTGAGCCGGGGCGATGTATTGGATGACGAGATCATCAACATGCCAGCTTCACTGATGATCGGCATAGCGCCTTGCGCCGCACCGGAGCAAGTCGTCCCTATGACGCCAACAATTGTTTCGTCAGCGGCTACACGTTGCGCGGCGGCTTGACCGCCTTCAGCGGTACACAGGCTGTCTTCAACGACCAAGATGATCTCGCGTCCGAGCAACATACCGTCGCGGCCACTGATCGCCAGCTCGATACCACCCAGTGAGTCTTCACCATAAAAAGAAGTTGCGCCGGAAACAGAAAGCATGGCGCCGACAACAATCGGGTCATCGGGACCAACCTCGACACAGCCCAGCTCGTCCATACAATGCGAATCCGCAAGGGACGGCATGCTGAACGCAACAAGAAGGCTTAACACAGTGAGTATAAGTAATGCCCGTTTCATAGCTCTTTGTCTCCTTATCCTCTAACGATGTCGCGCACTCAGCACGACATCTTATATTATACCCAAGGTTTCGAAGTTTGTATAATTTTCCTCATAAGCGGAACCTGGAAACTGGTGAAAAGTGCTGAATTTCACGCTTATAATCTGAAACGCGGCGATCGTCGCGCTCGCTTTAACTTGATTTGAGCGCGGCTGCGCATCAGGACGTTTGAAAGCCGTGACTCTGCTGTACAATCGTGCGGTGCTGAAGAGCCAAGCAATCTGACAGATTTTCAGGCGATAGCCCACTCACGATTATGAAGTTACTGGTCGTTCTTTCTTCGCTGGATTTGCGGCAGCCATTCAGCGCGACGCCGGCTTGGTGGCAGCTTCTGAAGGGCTTATACGAATCGGGCGTCGAGATCATCGCCGCGCCGTATCAGGGCGCCGCCATCGAGAGCCTGTGGTGGCGGTCTGAACCCAATCCCGCCCGCTGGCAAGGCGAAGCCTTCAAGTCTCTCCGTCACTTTGTCCGTACACTGCCGCCAAATCGAGGCGCGGCGAAATCGGAGCAGGGTTCAGGCGAGTCACTTTCGGATCGGGTTGTACGGCATTCGGCGCTGGCATTGATCGCGCCACTATGGCGCAGGCGCCTCGAGCGCATCGTAGAGCGCGAAGCGGATGTCGACGCCATCCTGTTTCTCACCGTCCCGCTCAACCACCTCAAGGGCGTGCCCGGCTACATCTCCGAGAAATATGACATACCAGTTTTGTACTACGATGGCGATGTGCCGGCCAGCCTGCCAAATATGAAAGGATTCGCTTCTGGTTTTCGCATCTATCAAGGTGCTGATCTTTCCGAGTATGCCGCCATCATCAGCAACAGCACGGGCGGTGAAGCGCTGCTGCGCCAGCTCGGCGCCGAGAACGTGCATACGGTCTGGTACGGCGCGGATCCCGATGTTTTCAGCCCGGTATCCGTAGCGACCCAGGACATTGATGTGCTGTTTTACGGTCACGGCCGCGAATACCGCTCGGCGTGGATTGACAGCATGATCACCGCGCCTTCTCTGGAATTGCGTGATGCGCGTTTCGCCGTCCGCGGCACGAATTTGGGCGATCTGGGAAACACCAGACCCTTGCCATATCTCAGCTTCAGCAAGCTGCGCGAATACGTCAGCCGCAGCAAGATTAATCTGTGCATCACGCGCGGCGCCCACGCCAGCGTCTACGCCTCATCGTCTTCCCGTCCCTTTGAATTGGGCGCGATGGGCGCTTGTATCGTGACGAATCCTTACGAGGGCATCGAGGAATGGTTCGAGCCGGACAAGGAGCTGATCGTCGTGCGTTCAGCTGAGGAAGCGACTGATCGATACAAGTACTTGCTCAAGAACGAAAGCGCGCGGATCGCCATGAGCGGCGCGGCGCGCGATCGCGTCCTGAAACAGCACACCTTTCGCCATCGCGCCCGCGAATTGATCGACGTCATCAAGCAATACCTCTAATGTTTTGCAGCGCGGCAAGCGCGAGCACGTGTAGCCACGCATTCACCGATGGGAGATTTGACCATGCCTCATGATGTGCCCAAAGCACGAGACTTCGTCTATCGAAACGGCACTTTATTCGAACGCGCGCTCTTCGCTTGGCTCTTTGACGGCGGCAGCCTCGAACGCTTGCACCAGATCATCCTCTGTTACAAGAACCGGGACAATGGTTTTGGTCATGGCTTGGAACACGATCTGAAAGCGCCGCAGTCGAATCCGCTGGCGCTGGAATATCTGCTTGGCGTGATGAAACACACCGATATCCCGCCAGGCTCGGTGTTGGACGGGACTGCGGAGTGGGTCGAAAGCCAGATGGCCGAGGGCGGAAACCTGCGCAATCCGCCTGAGACGCGCGCTTATCCCTTGGAACATTGGTGGAAGGAAGATGGCGGGCAGACCATGCCCGATGCGATCGTCGGTAATCTCATCCATTTCGGCTGTGCGACGGAAACTCTGGTCGAGAAGGCAAGAGGCTGGGTACAGAATAATGTGACGCTGGAAAAGATTCGCGACAATGAATGGCTTTTCATGGCATACCACGCTTGGGACTTCTTTCTTGCCGTGGATGACTTTCCTGAATTGGAGCGATTCCGTCAGGCAGCGATCGACAACATCGTCGCCTGCGCGCTGAAGGCGCCGGAAAATCAATACTATTCGCTAATTGTCTTCGCGCCAACGCCGGATTCAATGATTGCGAAGGCGCTGCCGGACGGTCTGCCGGGTCGCTTCCTTGACGCGCTAAGTGAAGCGCAGCAGGATGACGGGCATTGGCTGGATCAGCACAATCTGCCGCAGTGGTATCCCATGACCACGATCAATGTCCTACTTGCGCTGCGGCGCTACGGGAGATGGTAGCGCACGCTGCCTGTGCTATACTCGAACGGCGATTAACCGGAGTTCACCGCACTGGAGCGCGCCTCGTGGCAATAGACTATATCATAGAATATGACTGCACGCCCAAGCGCGAATTGAGGACGGATGGCATCCTGGAACGGATCAAGGAACGCGAGCGCGCCAACGAGGTGATTCAATGGTTCCGCAACGCTGGCGACGAGCGTTCGCCGGCGCAGATGGGTTTTGAATTCAGCCAGAGCACACCGGACAACGAGGGTGAAAAGCAGTTGATCGTCGTGCAAGACCTGCTGGATCACGCGGCGGCGCTCGACGATTATGCCGAACATTGCCGTGACTGCCCGGCGAATCGAGGGCGAGGCGCGTATGGCTGTATGGGCTTCATACAATATCCCATCAGCGGACGAGCCGAAGCCTGGCTGCTGGATCGAATGCCCGTGCCCGACGAACCCTTGGTTTGGCTGCTGCTGAAGCAAGGCATTCAGAAGCTCGGATACGATGGCACGTCGGTAAAGGCGCTGAGAGACAACGATGCAGCGGACGGCGAGCGGACGTATTTTGAACTGCCGGTCGCGCCGCAGCGTAGACTTGGCGAGATCCGCGTCTCAGGAGATCAAATGATGGAGATGATCTTCGGCGTTGGCGAGCGCATCATTCCGAACCACGCTGGCATCCTCCTGCTATTCCTGAACGCAATCGACCGCGATCTTGAAGCGGCAGAAATCCAGAACATCTCTTCCTCCGATGCCGAGATTCGTACACGGATCGATTTTGATATGCGGGAAGAGGCGAAATACGATTCTTGTATTCTAGAACTGATCGCATTCTTTCTCGCCTTGTATACAGCCTGGAAGCTAAACGTCGCGCTCTTGATAGACGCCTAGCTAAAGAGAAGTACGGAGACGGCCGCCACTATGAAATCCTCGGGAAAGTCCATCGCCTGGATTGCTACTGTAGACGAGGCCGCAGCCTCGGGCGAACTGAAACGCGCCTATCGTCGCGCTGCCGATCCGAAGTCGGGCAACGTCGACCATATCATGAAGATTCACAGCCTTAATCCTGCTTCGCTGATCGATCATCAGCACGTTTACAAAACGCTGATGTATGGCAATTCACCGCTGACCCGCGCTCAGCGGGAGATGATCGGGGTGGTCGTTTCCGCCATCAATCGCTGTGAATACTGACTGAAGCACCATGCGCGCAACCTCCGTCAGTTGACCGGAGATCAGGATTTCACCGCTCAGATCGAGCACGATTATCGCAGCGTCGAAATGACGCCGGCGGATCGACAGATGCTGGATTATGCCGCCAAGCTGACGCGAACGCCCGGAGACATGGTGGAGGGCGATGTTGGCGCGTTGCGCGAACGTGGCTTCAGCGATCGGGCGATTCTGGATATTGCGCAGGTGGTCGCCTACTATGCCTATGTCAATCGGATCGCCGATGGTTTGGGGGTCTCGCTGGAGGCATACTGGGCGGGTGGAATAGACGACTACGAGTAAACTCAACTGCCGCGCATTGCCACGGCGAGAAGAACGAGCACAGTCAGAATGATGACAATAGCTGCGACCGCATAAAACCTGGCGAATAGCTTGCGCGCGTCCGAACCTTCGCGAAAAATGTCGGATAATTTCAACGGCGGTCCCTTTGCCAACCTACCTTTTCATAGCATAGCCGGCTTTGGGCGCGCCGACAACTGAGTGCAATCCGCGCCTTATTTGTCTATAATTAATTTGTTGAGAACAAAGTAGAACGTCAAATGTCAATTTTGCCTAAAGATTTCGCCGGTTATGTCGCTGTAGTCAAGCGGGACTGCGCCACTTGTCGACTGATCGAATCGGCGTTTGGCGAGCTGACGCGCGAACGCGAATTGCTCGTCTATTCGCAGGATGATCCGGATTTCCCCGCGAGCGTAGCAGGGGTGATTGATGACCGCGAACTTGAGTTTTCGTATCGTCTTAATATCGAGATCGTCCCGACATTAATACGAGTGCATGCTGGCAAAGAAGAAGAACGCCTGGCCGGCTGGCAGCGGGAGGCGTGGCGTCAACTGACGGAAATCCCCACGCTGGGTCAGGGCTTGCCCGAGTTCAGTCCAGGATGCGGTTCCAAATCCGTCGAGCCTGGCATGCCGGAAAAGCTGGCCTACAAGTTTGGCGATACGCCACTTCAGGCGCGCCGGATCGAACTGGCGTCACAGCAGGACGAATATGAACTAGCATTCGAGCGCGGCTGGTCCGATGGATTGCCGGTCATCCCGCCGACTGAAGAACGCGTGCTGCGGATGCTGGCGGAAACGACGCGATCGCCATCAGAAATCGTCGGCATTATTCCACCTGACAACGTGCCTTGCACGGTAGAAAAGGTCGCCATCAACGCGGTAATGGCCGGCTGCAAACCGGAGTATCTGCCGGTCGTGCTGGCGACGGTCGAGGCGTCCTGCCTGGACGAATTCTGCATGCACGGAGTGCTGGCAACCACGTACTTCTCCGCCCCTATCGTTATTGTCAACGGTCCCATTGTGGACAAGATAGGCATGAACTGGGCGCACAATGTCTTGGGGCAGGGCAATCGCGCCAATTCGACCATTGGTCGGGCGCTGCAATTGGTGATTCGCAATGTCGGTGGCGGAAAGCCGGGTGGCGTTGATCGCGCGACTTTGGGACAGCCGGGCAAGATTGGCTTTTGCATTCCCGAACGCGAGCATGACTCATATTGGGAGTCGTTGGCGGTCGAACGGGGATTTGCGCCTGACGAGTCTACGGTGACCTTGTTTGCGGGCGGCGGAGTCCATCCCATCGGCGACCAGAAATCACGCCGTCCGGAATCTCTGACGCGCAGTCTGGCGCTAAGCTTGCGCACGGTGTATCACGGCAAGATATACGGCGCTGCCGACGCGCTGCTCGTCATGGCCCCGGAACACATGCGCGTATTCCGTGAGGCGGGCTGGAGCAAGGCCCGTTTCCGCGAGGAACTTGACAAACATCTCACTATCGCGGGCAGCGAAATCGTGCGAGGCGTCGGTGGCATCGCAGATGGCATGCCGGGACATTTCGCGGATAGACAGCTATCGAAGTTTCGTCGCGGCGGTCTGCTGATCGTGCATGCGGGCGGCGGCGCCGGCATGTGGACGGCGGTCATCACCGGCTGGGCGGCGAGCGGACCCAAAGGCAGCATCCCCGTGACCCTTCCGATAGGTTCGTGACTTAAGATCAAAGCCTGGCTCAAAGGAGAACCCCATGAACAATCTGTTGGATCCAACTGGCGAGATGCAGCCGGCGCAACGCGATATGTTGCCACGGCCGCGCTCATTGATCGGCAAGCGTGTCGCCTTGCTCGACATTTCCAAGCCGCGCGGCGATGTCTTTCTCGATCGTCTGGAGGAGAAACTGGGCGATCTGGGAGTCGAAGCGCGGCGCTACCATAAGCCCACCTTCACGCGTGTGGCGCCCGTCGATCTCCAGCATCAGATCGCGGGAGAATGTGATGCCGTGATTGAGGCGCTCGCCGATTGAGGGTCATGCACGTCGTGCAGTGTGCACGACATCACTGACTTGGAAGCGCGCGGGATTCCGGGTATGTTCGTCGCCTCAAATGAATTTGTCGAAGCGGCGGTAGCACAAGGGGCAACGCTCGGTTTCGAGCCGGCGGTCTGCTACGTTCAGCATCCAATTCAGGATCGTAGCGACGCCGAAATCCGCGCTCTGGCGGATGCAGCCTTTGAGGAAATACTCTCGCAAATCGTGGCGATTTGAGCGTGGCGGGCTACTCGTATCGGCTAAGTACAACGGCGGTATTGTGTCCACCGAAGCCGAAGGAATTGCTCATCACGTGATCGACCGGGCGCGCCACGCCAACATGCGGCGTGTAGTCTAAATCACAGTCGGGGTCGGGCGTGTCAAGATTGATTGTCGGTGGAACGAAGTTGTCGTGCATCGCTTTGATCGAGAAGATCGCTTCGGCGGCGGCGGTCGCGCCGAGGATATGCCCCGTCATCGATTTTGTGGAACTGATCGGAATCTGATACGCGTCTTCGCCCAGCGCGATCTTGATGGCAACCGTCTCGCTCTTGTCATTGAGTTGCGTGCCGGTGCCATGAGCGTTGATATAACTGATCTCGCGGTTGCTGATGCCGGCGTCCTGCAGCGCGCGCCGCATCGCCTCGGCCGCATCGACGCCATCGGGATTTGGCGCGGTCACATGGAAGGCGTCGGAGGTATGCCCATAGCCGGTGAGCTCGGCGTGAATGCTCACACCGCGTTCGAGAGCATGGTCCAGGTCTTCCAGGATGAGCAGGGCGGCGCCTTCGGCAGCGACGAAGCCGTCACGATTGAAGTCAAAGGGTCGCGCGGCCTTTTGCGGCACATCCTCGGTTGTGGTCAAAACCTTCATATTATTGAATCCGCTAATGACCATCGGCATGATGCATGCCTCGCTGCCACCGGCGACCATCACCTTGGCTCGGCCCATGCGAATCAGATCGGCTGCATCGCCCAGCGAGTTGTTGCTGGTGGCACAGGCAGCGGTGATGTTGTAATTCGGACCCTTCAGCCCGAAATGCATGGACACGCGGGAGCTGATGCCATCGTGCAGCAGCGCCGGCACAATGACCGGACTGACGCCGCGGTGCCCCTTCGCTTCAAAGCCTTGTAGCGCCTGCACGACAGTGACGATACCGCCGATGCCGGAGCCGACTACGACGCCTACATCATATTTGTTGGCATCAGTGATCTCGATGCAAGCATCGTTTAAGGCTTCTTCGGCGGCGACCAGCGCTAGCATCTGGGCGCGGTCCATGCGCCGCATCTGTCTCCGACCGAACTTTTCAACGAGGTCTATATCTTTGACTTCACCGGCGACGCGGTTCTCAACGAGGTCAGCGTCGAACAGGCTTATCCAATCGATGCCGGAGTTGCCGGCGCGGATATTCGCCCAGGAATCCTCGACGTTATTGCCGACCGGGCTGACTAAACCCATGCCCGTAATGACTACGCGTTTCTCCGCCATGCGATTGTATTCTCGTGATAATTCCTAGTTTAGACCACAGCGACCAGATTCGTATACCTATTATATTACCGCTATCGTTCCGGAATTAGAATCCTACCGCCTGGTTTTTCTGCGAGCCTGACAATTCATCCAGCAGAGCAGCGCGGATTTCCGCCGGTATTTCGTAGTAGGGCAGGTCCAGCAGCGCGCCTTGCAACGCCCACAGCATCGTCATGCTGACCGGAAAGCGCTCCTGCAATCGCAAGTAGACTTGCGCCGCGCCCAATTCAGCAATCTGGTCCCGTGAGCTAATGCCGATTGCCGCCAACTTGTCCACTGAACGCGGGCCGATATTCTTAAGACTAAGTAAATCGTCGCGCGCAGTATCCACGTCATCGATTCACGCTTCAGCCATCTGCCAAATTGCCCGCTTGATCCGGTCCCGCCACCGCGACAACCATGTCCGAGGCGTCCAAATAGCGCTGCGCCGCTCGCAGCAAATCCGGCTTATCGATTCGGTAAATCATATCGTCATATTGGGCAAGATAATCGAGCCCCAAGTCAAAGCTTTCCATGCTGTGAATGTTGGATGCGATGCCTTCGTTGCTCTCCAAACGCAGCGGCATGCGGCCGGTGAAATAGCTCTGATTGTCGGCAAGATCTTCGTCGGACACCTGCTCAGTCGTCAGGCGCTTGATCTCGTCGAGGATCGAGGCGATCGCCAAATCAACATTGTCGGGATTCACACCGGCGCTTACCGACCAGGGGTCGGGTCCGTGGCCGCCACCGAGACGGCTGAAGGCGTAGTAGGCCAAGCCTTTTTCCTCGCGCACGCTTTTGCCGATCCGTCCCATCATGCCGAATTCGCCGAGGACGCTGTTCGCCAGCTGCGCGGGCAGATAATCTGCCGCCTTGCGTGAGGGCCCGATGATGCCCAGGCAGATATCGGACTGCGTCTTGCCCGGTATAACAACAGTTTGGCGCCCGCTGGCGCCGCGTTTTTCCGGTACGGCAGCCTGCGAAACCTTGGGCTGCTCCGGCTTGACCCATTCGCCGAAAGTGTCAGACGCTAATTTGACGGCGGCGGACGCGTCCACCGCGCCGACGATCACCAGGATCATGCCGCTCGGACCGAAATTCTCGGCATGAAAACGGCTTAGGTCTTCAGGCGTGATGCTCGCGATTGTGTCTTCGCTGCCGAAAGTGCCGTAGTGATAGGGATGCGTCTGCGGATAAAGCGCTTCACGCATGGCTTTGGCGGCACGGTAGCGCGTGTCGAAGCTGCTGTATTGCAGCCAGGTCAGCCGTTCGCCGCGCAAACGCTCGACATGCTCCGGCGGAAAGATGGGATTGCGCAGAGCATCGTCGGCGATACTCAGCAGCAGCGGCAAATCCTCCGCCAGCGCTTTGCCGGAGAAACCCATCTTGTGAACATGGCCGCGAACGCCTAGATCGGCGCCCACGTCTTCCAGCGCGCCATGCAATTCATCGAAGTCTCGCCGGATGGTGCCGGTCATGAGAGCGCCGGCTGCGAGTGATGCCAGGCCGTTTTGCGCCGCAGACTCGTATATGCTGCCGGCGTGAATTGATCCCATCAGATTGACAGATTGCACGGCGGGGTTTTCGTAAACCAGCACCGTGAGACCGTTGGGCAGTTCCGCCCGCGCAATATTGCTCGCGTTGGGGATGCTCGCTTGTCGGGTCGTCATGCGGGCGGCGCCTCGACTTCCGGATCAGTCGGATGCAAAATACCGACGACGCGATTCTTCGGCGCCAGGTAGCGCTGCGCGACATCAAGCACATCGTCCGCCGAAACAGCCATCAGACGATCAGCATAGGTATCGAACCAAGTCACATCGTCCAGAATAAATGACTGCGCCAGCCAGAATGCCTGCTCGGTGACGCTCTCGGTGCTGTAGGCGAAGGCGGCTTTGGTCTGCTTTCGCGCTTTGTTCAGCTCCGCCTCGCTGACACCGTCGGCTTGCAGACGGGCGAATTCCGCCAGCAGTACGTCTTCCGCCTCGGCAGGCGACCGATCATCGCGCAGGGTCACCAGAATGCTGTACAAGTAAGGGTCAATCGTCGGCGTGATCCATGCGCCGACACCGGCGGCGATCTCAGTTTTGACTAGCGCCCGGTATAGCCGGCTCGTCTTGTTGTCGGACGCGCCGCTTGATCCACTCAGGATCGCGTCCAGTACCTTGAGTTTCAGCCAATCTTCGTGCGTGGCTGCGGGGACGCGGTGGCAGATCTCATAGAAGGCGGTTTTGCCCGGGCGCTCGACCTGAACGCGCCGTTCGCCCTGCGGGTCCGGTTCTTGCCGGACGAAAAGATCAAGCGGCAGCGCGTCGGACGGGATCGATCCGTAAAGCCGGTCGATCTTCGCCAGCATGTCGTCCGTATCAAATGCGCCGACAGCGATCGCAGCGGCGTTGGCAGGCTTGTAATGATAGCGGTAGTGATTGAAAAGATCGTCGCGGGTCATCGTGCGCAAGTCCGTTTCGTCGCCGATTATCTCGTGGTGGTAGCCGTGCACGCGAAAGGCTGTGCCCCGCACCTCTTCCTGCAACCAGAATGTTGGTTGGTTTTCCGCGCCTTGCCGCTCGGAAATGATGACAGTACGCTCGGACTCGGCCTCGTCGGCATCAAAGATGGCATTGCTCATGCGGTCCGCCTCCGCCCGCATCGCGATGTCGATTTTGTGAGCGGGCAGCGTCTCGAAGTACTTGGTCGAATCCATCGAAGTGAAGGCGTTCCATTGGCCGCCGGCGCGGTCGATCTCGCGGTCGAGCATGCCGGCCGGAAACTGCTCCGTGCCTTTGAACATCATGTGTTCAACCCAATGTGAGACGCCGGTCTTGCCAGTGGGTTCGTTGCGGCTGCCGACGCGGTATGCCAGCCACCAACTGATGACCGGCGCGCTATGCACCTCTTTAAGTAGAACAGTCAAGCCGTTGTCGAGCGTACGGTGAGTTACTTTGTTCACCCTAAAATCCTGTGTATTGTGTGTCCGGCAACTGTGCAGCCGAGTTGACTCAAGGCGCGCATTATAGCACAAATCATGATCTCAGTGAGTCTACGCTTAGATTTTGGAATGCGGTAAAATCGTGCCTGAATATCGGTGAGCATCGAAAGTTGAAAACGATGTCGTTGACTGAACAGCAAGCACGCAGGACTTTGAAGCAGCTAGTGGGGGATTTCTATCAGCGGCTATCGGCCGGAGAGCTTGAGTCTGCAACGGAGAGCGACATCCTTGGTTACGTTGAGCGGCTTTTTCGAGATGTACTTGGCTGGCCAATTGACGATGTTACCCGATTTCAACGTGAAAAATCGTTGCCCAATAGAAAACGTCCAGATCGTATCCTCACGTTAGACGATGGTGACAAGATCTTTGTTGAGGCCAAGAGACTCGGCTTCATAGAGCAGTTGTCGGAGGATTGGACGGTCCGTCCTGGCCAAATGTCATTGCCCGGCATGGCTGCAGATCGAACGAAGGAAGAACAGCAGGCCATAAATTATGCGTTTCAAAGCAACGGAACGTGGGCGATTCTTACTAACTTCGAACGATTTCGACTATTCAACGCGCGCCGTGATTGGCTTGTTTTTTCTTTCGAAGCGGCTATGGCTTATGAGAAGGATTTTGACCTCTTGTGGCAATTGTCATGGGAAAACATGAACAGGGGTAGTTTGGAGGCGCTTAGTGGGCAGCGGTGGACAAAGGAGGTCGACACCGATTATCTCTCGTTTATCAATTTTCAGCGCGAGCAATTAGCAACTGATATCATACTGAATCGCGACGAAAATCCTTGGGTGTTTTTAGACGACGGTAGAATAGATCTGGAACTATTACGCGAAGTAGTTCAACGATTCCTTGACCGACTGATTCTGGTTCGCTTTGCAGAAGACCATTTCGTAATAGCGCCGCGAACGCTGGCTACCTTTTATGAGCTACGAACCAAAGTCTCCAATTATACAAACGAACTACGGGTATATTTGAACGAATTCTTTCGTCACTTTGACCGTGAGCACAATTCAGCGCTTTTCGCTTTCGGAGAAGTAGATGAAGCTAAGTTCAGCGACGAGGTACTGCTACCACTGATAGAAAAGCTATACGAGGCTCGCTTTCGTGCAATGCCGGCCGACGTGATGGGGAATACCTATGAACAGTACTTAGGAAAGGTGTTGGTTGAGGACAATGGATTTGTTGCGATCCGCGATAATTTATAAAAACGAAAGAAACAAGGGACTTACTATACACCTCAGCACATAGTGAGGTTTATAGTAGACCAGACCTTGGGTCGACTCTTGTATGCAACCCACAACGGTAGGCCAAATGGCATCGCCATAATTGGAAAGAGCAGAAAAACTTCGGAGGAAATCCGCGACCTGCGCGTATTGGATAGTGCATGCGGAAGCGGTTCATTTCTCATCTATGCATATGAGGTTCTAGCAGAGTACTACCAACTTGAAATACAGAGGCTTTCTGACGAGCATACTTCTACAATTAAGGAAATATCACGAAATCTCATTGACGTCAGTCAGGAGATTCACGTCAAGGCGCAGCGCATAGAAGACGAACGGGACTTCATTCGAGACAATTATCGCGATTTGATACTTGAGAATCATTTATACGGCGCGGATCTTGATCCCCAGGCTGCCGAGATAGCCGCCGTAAACCTGATAATGCGCGCAATGGAAGGACGGGGAATCAAAAAACGTCTTCCTCTAATACTCAATCAGAATGTTAAAGTCGGCAATAGCTTGCATGGTATTAGCCCAGATATCTTGTTTTGGAATGAGTTTACGGAGTCTTTATCCCAAATCGCCTGGTTGCGACGTCAAATCCGCGAATGCTCGCATTTGTCGAAACGCCACGACCAGTTAGTGGCGGAGCTAAAGTTGGCTGTTGGAAACTTGCACGAGAGTCTCAGCCATCGACAGCCAAAGTATTATTCAGATGAATTCGGTGCAACGCCATTCCACTGGACAATAGAGTTTCCAGAAGTTTTCATAGATGAACGAGGTGAATTCCTTGATAACCCCGGATTCGACATAATTGTAGGTAACCCACCGTACGGTGCGGCGCTTACCGACCGCGAAAGGAAACATTACAACAGAGAGTACCATGTTGGGACGACGAACTCAGCGGCACTTTTCATGTCCAGGTCACTTCAGTTGCTTGCCCAGAACGCTGTACACGGCTTCATAGTACCAAAATCGTTTCTCTATTCTTCAACATGGAATAACATGCGCGAGTCTATGTTAGATGGACTGGAAATCCTTGTGGACTGTGGAAAAGCGTGGCCTGACGTCAAGCTAGAACAGGTGATTTACTTGCATAGGAAGGCAAGCTGCACGCACTCTTACAGTTATTTCGAACGTGAAAAGAACGTGATCAATTATGTTGGAATCACCGAGAAACGAGAATGCAGACGTTTCGGCTTCCTGATAAACTTTGTTCTTGACGAAGCTGATCTCCGGATAGCGGACAAATTGACAAAAAGCCAAGTCTATCTTGGGAATCATATTTCAAACTCTCGCGGTGTGGTCAAGAAAGATGAGCTGTCATCACTAGATAGCGGCTATTCGGTAGTTGGTGGAAGAAATATACAGCGGTATACGTTACAGGAACGCAAAGGCCAGTACACCAGTGAAAACGTTCCAGATAAGGCCAAGGTGAAGGTCGGGAATGTACTGGTACAGAATATTGTTGCTCATATTCAGTGGCCCGTGCCCCACATTCGAATTGCGGCACATGCAGTTCAGGATGGCGAGAGAAACATTCTTCTTGATGAAACTGTAAATCAGCTTGAAGTTAGTTCCGAATACATTCAATCTAACTTCCTTGTAGGGCTATTGAACAGCAAATTAATGAACTGGTATGCATATAGATTCATATTTGCCAAGGCAATACGAACGATGCATTTTGACGGTCCAACTACTGACCGCATACCTCTGCCAGATCTTGAATCTCAAGGAGCTCTTTTCCACGAATTAGTCTCGGAAGTGATCAATGTGTATAGCGGTCCGCCGTCGAACCAACTCCATTCACGGAACAGAATCGACTCACTAATATATCAACTCTATGATCTGTCGCCTAAGGACATTGCTAATGTCGAACGTAACATGCCCTAGTCTTTGAGTGACCCCCGCAGTTTGCTCGCCAAGATCAGTGCATCCTCATGTGTGCCAGCTACCCACTCGCCTACCGCCTGCACTGCCCGATGCATGCCGAAGGTCTGGCGCGCATGTCCGATGCTAGTCAGTTTCAAGGTGTATTCGTCCGGCTCAGCGCGCGGCGATAGAACGACCACGGTGTGCTGGTCGATCGTCGGCTCCTCGACCACCACCTCGAAGATGGCAACATTCCGTTTAGGATCGACATAGGCGTGCAGGATGGCGATATGGACGCCATTGGATTCACTGCGAGTCACCTCGAAGCGGTCGACAATTTCCGCAGCTGAAAGCGGCGTGCGCAAGAATAAGTGAGGCATTTCCAGTTCCTTGATTGGCGGCCGATGGATCACGGGCTGTTGGTTGCGCCGATAATGGAAGAAGTGCCCGCGCCGCCCTTGTCGATAACCTTTTACTTCGTATTTTGTGCGGATGCGGCCTTCCCGCTCGTTCACCCAGGGTGTGCCGAAGCGATTCGACAGCCCGGGCGTACCCGCAAGAATCTCATGAGCCATTTCAGCATACTCGATAATATCAGTCGCGAGCAGCATGCGGCCACCCATGACCAGTCGGCTCGTTATGAGGTCGACCGTCTCTCGCTTGATCAGGCGGCGTTGGCTGTGGCGCTTCTTGAACCAGGGATCGGGATAATTGATGTGAAACTCCCTGACCGATTCCGGCCCCAACAAATGCGCCAGTGCCGTCTCGGCACGGCAATGGATCGGACGGACATTCGATAGGCCGCGCTTTTCGATCTTCGTCTCAGCCTTGTCCATGGATTGGCTGGAAATCTCCAGGCCGATGATGTTGTGGTTCGTGTGGCTTTGCGCCAGGTGAATCAGGTAGTCGCCATTGCCAAAACCGATCTCGACGATAAGCGGTCGCATGCAATCGAAGAGCTGCTCCTGTACCAGCGGCCAACTCACGTTCAGGTAGCTTAACTTGCGCAACATGGCTGCCGTTCACCAATTCGGGGACTTGTTCAGAAGGCGCCTCATTTGTGGTCGAATTATGATGACGCCGCCACAAGCGGACGTTTTCGCTTAAGCGTCTCCGGCACCAGGAAGAGAAAGATGCTTGCCGCCGCCAAGCCCGAGCCCGCGATCACCCAGATGGCGGAACTGAGCACGAGGATCTCCGCCACGATACCGACAACCAGGGGCGCGCCCGTATGACCGATATCACCAATCAGCCGCCAGACGCCGAGGAATTCGCCACGTGAGCGCGCGGGTGACAAATCGGCGCCCAGGGTCATCATCGTGCCGGCGCCGATTCCGTTGCCGAAACCGATGAGCACAGCCGCGAACAGCAGCCCGGCAAAGCTGGTGGCAAAGGGTACGAGGGCCATGCCCAGTGCTTGTATGCCAAAACAGGGCACGATGGCGAACTTGCGACCGAAGCGATCCATCAGCCAGCCCGCAACCATGAAGAGACTAAAGTCGACTGCGACTGAAATGCTGACGATCAGGCCGATCTGATCGACGCTGAGCCCCAGAATATCCGCGGCGAAGAGGGGAATGACGACGGTGCGGCCGGCGCGAATCGTCTGGGCAAAAACCTGCGCCACGCCTGCCGATGCAAGTACGCGGTAGTTGGATAGCAGCACGGAACGGATATTTAGCCGGTGATCATCGTCCGAACTTGAATATGTTTCGTCATGCTTGTTGTTATGGGTAAACAAGGCGACAACAATGAACCCGATGCCGGTGACCAGCGCCACGCCGATAAACCCGGCGCGCAAGCCCAGAACGCCTGCGATGACGCCACCGGCAGCCGGACCGATGAACCCTCCAAGTCGGTGAGTCCCGCCGAACATCGAAATCGCTTTGCCACGCTCATCCAAATCGACTTGATCGGTCACGTAGACGTGGGCTGAAATCGTATACATAGAGCGGCCGAATCCAGCGAACAGGCGTAGCAACAGCACGATCCAGATCGACGGCGCGAAGAACAGAAGCAACACTGAGAGCGACTTGACCAGCAGGCCCATCATCATCACGTGCTTGTTGCCAAAGCGACGTTGAATCATGCCGGTCGGCACATCGGCAATCAGCGTGCCTATCGCTTCACCCGCCAAAACCAGGCCGATCAGCCCGTAGCCGATACCGAAGTCGGCGGCAAAGAGAGGCAGGATCGGCACCAGCAAACCTTGCCCGACCGTGACCATTAGCGCCGGCAGGTAGAATGACAGGAGCAGGGCGCGCAGCCCCGTCCTAGAATTGGTTTGATTCTTTCGCGCGGAAGTACGAAATGCCATCGCTTAAGTTTAGCTACTTAGCGAGGAATGTGTAGTGCTTAGTCCGTGCCGAAGTCATTGATGACGCGCCCCAAAGTGGCGACGGCTGATGCGATCGTGGCTTCATCGGCTCGTGTGAAGTTCAGGCGCATCGTTGGCAGACCATGGCTCGGATCAATATAGAAATACTTGCCCGGTACAAAGGCAACACGCTGCTCAACCGATTTCCAATAGAGCTCTTCGGCATCGACGCCAGCGGGTCCCTCGACCCAAATGAACATGCCGCCTTCAGGCCTGGTCCACTGGTATTCAGCGGGAAGATGCTCTTCCAATGCGGCTAGCATCACTTCCTGTCGCGGCCGATACAACTCGATTATTTTCGGTATTTGCCGCTCAATGTAGCCGCCGCAAATATACTCGGTTGCCAATGCCTGGGCATAGGTATTGCTGTGCAAATCGGAGCCCTGCTTGGCTATATATAGCCAGTCGCTAATGAGCGGCGGCGCCAGGCAGAAACCGAGCCGCAGTCCCGGCGCGAAAATCTTCGAGACGGTGCTGACGTAGACCGTATTGTCAGGCGCAAACGTGTACAACGCGGGCACGGCCTCGCCACGAAAGCGCAGATCGCTATAGGGATCGTCTTCGATGACCAGGACGTTCCGCTCTTTGATGATGTCGGCGACTTGCCGCCGCCGCTGAATACTCAGGCTGCGTCCGGTCGGGTTCTGAAATGTCGTCACCAGATAGATAAACTTCACCGGATGCTCGTCAAGCATTTGTACCAGCGCGTCCGGCACAATCCCGTCGTCATCGGTGGCGATGCTGATGTAATTGGGCTCGTAGGCGCTGAAGGCGGAAATCGCGCCCAGGTAACTCGGCGATTCGAGCGCGATGGTATCGCCCGGCGTGATAAGAATCTTGCCCAGCGTATCAAGCACACTCTGCGAACCATTGAATACGAGCAATTGTTCCGCGCTGCAGTGGATGTCTTTCTGCGCCAGGTAACCGACCAATGCTTCTCGAAATGGCGCGAAACCCTCGGTCAGATCGTACTGCAATGCGGCCGCGCCATAGCGATCGAGCACCGCCTCGTTGATGCGATAGAGTTCTTCGATGGGAAACGACTCCGGCGCGGGAATGCCCCCCGCCAACGAAATCATGCCGGGCTGCGCGACAACCTTCAGGATTTCGCGGATCCGGTTTCGGCGCATGCTGGCCGTTCGCCGGCTGAGCAATCCGTCAAACTTCTCCGCCATAATCTCCCCACATAAGAAACAAAAAAAGCCGACCGTCCCCGGCGGGATTGGTCCGCTCTCAACGATCGAGAACTGGATTGTAAACTAGGCGAGATAATCGCGCAAATTGTGCGCCAATTGTGGATGGCGCAGACGCCGCAAGGCTTCTTTTTCCAGTTGCCTGATGCGTTCGCGGCTCAGACCGAATTTGTTGGCGATTTCTTCCAATGTGTGGGGTTCGCCGCCACCCAAACCGAAGCGCAGACGCAAGATATGGCTCTGGCGCGGCGTCAACTCAGCCAAGACCTCTTCAATCGTTTCTTCCAGCAGATTCTGCGTCGCGGAATCGACCGGGCTGACCGTCTCCTGATCTTCGATGAAGTCGCCGAATTCGCTGTCGCCATCGTCCCCGACCGGCCGCTCCAGCGCGATGGCGTGTTGGCTGGCATCCATCATCGCTCTGACGGCATCGGCCGCCAATTCCATCGCCGCCGCGATTTCTTCCGCCGTCGGCCGTCGGCCGAGCGTCTGTTCCAGATCCTGCGCGGCACGGTACATTTGGCGGATGCGCTCTGTCATGTGAAGTGGAATGCGTATTGTTCTTGTCTTCTGCGCCAAAGCACGGGTAATAGCTTGTCTTATCCACCAGGTTGCATAGGTGCTGAATCGATTCCCGCGCGAATAATCATATTTATCAACGGCGCGCATCAAGCCGACATTGCCTTCCTGAATCAGATCAGGGAAGGGCAGGCCCTGGCCCATGTAACGTTTGGCGATACTGACCACCAATCTGGTGTTGGCGCGCCCCAGGTGCTCACGCGCGCATTGGCCGTCAAACACCAGACGGCGCAGGTGGCGGCGCCAACGATCGCTCTTCTGCAAGACGTCAGGGTTGTCCAGGCGAATCCGCGCCTTGAATCCGTGTTCGATGCGTTTGGCCAGGTCAATCTCGTCGGCCGCGGTCAGAAGCGGTTCCTGCGCCATTTGGCGAAAATAAAGTCCGACGGGGTCGTCGGACGAAATGGCGCTGATATCGGCTACAATCCTGGTTTGCGGGACTTCGCGGTTTTCATACTCTTGTTCGACTATTTCTGTGGCCTGCTTGTTCTCGGAGCTGTCCACATCTCGACGAAGTTCGATCCCGTGTTCTTCCAATTCGAAGAGGAGGTTACGCAGGGCAACCCGGTCTTCACCATCATCGTCGAGCGCTTCTACAATTTGTTCATAAGTGACGTAACCACGTTTATCAGCAAGCTCAATGAGCGATTGAATCACGATGAATCCCTTACTTGCTTGGTGAATAAGTCTAATTGCTCTATTTGTCCACGATGTAAGGGGTCCGTGTGCACTCTATTTTGAGGGAAGTTAGGGTCGAATGTCAACTGACAAAATCTAACAAAAATCTGATAGTTCGTGGTGCAAGTTTTGAAACAAAATTGTGCCAGGTCGTCGCAAACCTTACTGACGCGTTAGTCCATTCGGACAGTCGATTTACGGCTAATAGCATTTGTGCGCGCAGACGTCCGTGGTTCGGCATGCCATGCTGTGGCCAATTGGTTACGGAGCCGTAATAGGAGCGCTACCGACGGAGAATCCGATTGACGATGCCAAACCAGAATGGCGCGCCTTGCGCGGCGGCGATCACCGTCGCGGCGATGCCGAGGGCTTTCGCCGCCAGGAGACCAAGCCAACCTTCCGGATTGTTTTCCGGGAAGTAATTCCACAGATTATTGGGATCAGTACGTGCGAAATGCGCTTGGGGCAGATCGTCTACGTTTTGGAAAGTCCAGCCGATCGGCAGACTTAAGTCTTGAATATCCTGCAACTGATAGGCGATCGCGGCGCCCGATTCAATCGCGACCTCGATCCCGTTTTCTGCTTCAGTTTGGCTGGCGGTGAACTCATCGCTGCTTTCCACGCTGCCGTCCATTTGTCCCTGCAAATCGCCGCTTTGAACCGAATAGGTGAGTTCGCTACTGAGTTGTTCCCGTCGTGCAGGGTCTTCCCAGAGCGCCTGAGCGATGTGCAAGGTATCGACGTTCAAGCCCAGGGCGATGAACAGTGCCACGACCAGCGACAGATTTTTCATCTTGGCGGCGTAATGAGCACTGGCGCGATGCATTGAATTATTGAACCAGGTTTCCAGATTGCCGCGGGCGACCTCCATATTTTCGGCGCTGGACATCACTGTCGCCAGCGCGCTGCGCAGGTTCGGGCTTTCAATCTGTCTAATGCCTGCCATGAGCGCGACGTTTGTGGTTGGTTCCAGACCAAGCAGGCTGACCTCTTCATCGATCTGATTCACAATGTCGGTGAGCGCGTTTCGATGGCGGCGGTCTTGCACGTATGGGAGGGCATTGCGCAATTCCTTCATGCCTTGTCCGGTGCTGATGATGCGGTTCACCATCACGCGCAATCCGCGGCGTTCCGGTCCGGCGGGCATGACGTCAATCACGTTGAATAGAGAACCAAACAGCTGCTGGTCGGATTCCGCTTTGATCGTATTGAGGACGACATCGACAAAGGTAGAAGGCTGGAGCCAGTCGACATTGCCGATGGAACTGTTGGCGATCTTGTTCGCTTCTTCTCGCGAGATGCGCTGACTTGGCGCGACCGGTTCCGCTTTGACGAGCTGGATTAATGGATGGGTATAGACCTTGGCCCGGATCACTGGGTCTTCGATGATTTGATTGATTGTATGGCGGAGGTTCTTCGCGCGCAGTTTCGCCGCCTTGGCGATCAGGGAGTTAACCTCAGTCACAACAATGCTAAGCAATATGAAGACGAAGATGACGCCCGCAATGACTTGAACAATCGCAGCCAAGCCCTCTCCCTTTCACCGTGGCGAATCTCGATTATGAAACGATTGCACGCTGAAATCAGTATAGTCGAAGCCCCTGTTATCGCAAGCTAGAGGTTAATGCTTGGTGGCAGCGGCGATGCTGTGTTGCTCGGCGTGAGAGACGGTCGCCCGGGCTCGGCCGTCTCTCGGATCGGAGCGTCAGTTGGCCTTGCCGTTCGCACCACGGTAATCGTGGCAGTAGGCGTCAACGACGGGGTAAGAGTCGCGGTGGGCGTCGCCGTCGGGTGCACGGCGCGGATAATCTCCTGATGCATGTATACGCGGTCGATGCGGCGTGTGAGCGCGTTGCGGTCGATCAGATACCATTCGGAATCCGGCAGTTTTGTGATCACGCAGACTGTTTCGCCTTGCTTCAGGGCTTCCACGATTCGACTATTGGTTGTCGGTTCTGACCGAACGATGGCTTCGCGCACGATAACGGCGAATTCTTGACAGGGCGGTACGGGTGTAAAGCTGGGAAGCGGAGTCGGCGCGTTGATTTTCAATTCCTGGATGCGTACGGCGGTGGCCGTGTTTTGTACGATCGCCTGGCGTGTTGATTCGACGACGCTGGCGCCGCTGGACATGAAGTTGCGTACGCCCAACCACAGATAATAGAGCCCAAAAACGATGGCGATGCCAAGTAGAATGACAAACCAGGTCGGCGGTCCGGATCGCTGTCCGTTGCGCATAATGTCCTCACAAGCCGCTTACAATAGAACATAACCGATTGGCGGGCGCATTCAAGCGAACGTTGAGCAGGCGTTGGATGAGCGCATGTCAGGCGTATGGAACTGCGCCATATCTTATGCCGAGCCGGAAGATGCGCTGGCGAGACGCTTGAATTCTGCGGCCCATGACATATGATGTTGCCCCATGCTTCCGGAGACATTTATGCGCATTCAATTCTGTATTCCGCTGCTTCTGAGCATCTTCATCGCTGCAGGCGCTGTCACCTCGCAGGATGACGCCACGCAGCAACTGACGATATACGCAGCAACATCGTTGACTAATGTATTTGAGGAGATGCGCGATGCCTTCCAAGCGATCCATAACGAGGCCGAGATTCACCTGAACTTTGCCAGTTCATCGACGCTGACTGCGCAACTCTTGCAAGGCGCGCCGGCAGATATCTTTGCCAGCGCCAACGAATTGCAGATGGAGATTGTTGTCGAGAATGAGCGCATCGATCATGAAGGCGTACAGATCTTCGCCCACAATCAGTTGGTGTTGATCGTGCCGGCCGACAATCAAGCGGCGATTGTCTCTATCGAGGACTTGGCGAATGGCCCTGTCTTGCTGGTCCTGGCGGCGCGGGGAACACCGATCCGCGCTTACACGGACGCAATGTTCACCTCCCACAATGAGGAGTATGGCGAAGATTTCCGCGACCGCGTCATGCGAAATCTGGCGTCGGAGGAGAGTAATGTAAGGCAGGTTGTGACGCGTGTCGCGCTGGGTGAGGCCGATGCCGGTATCGTTTATCAGTCTGATGTCATCGGCAATGTACAAGATAAGCTCATCACCATTCCAATTGATGACAGTCATAATCAGCTGGCTTCATACCCAATCGCTCCCCTCAAGGATTCGCAGCAGGCGAGTTTGGCCAGCGAGTTCATCGAGTTCGTCTCTTCGGCGGAAGCGCGTGAGATTCTGACTGATAACGGATTCTGCGCGCCTGTTATACTAGATGAAGTCTTGCCGACCGATGCCATGCCGGAGCCGACACCTGATGCCGCGGATGATTCCGAAGCGGAAACAGACATCTGCGCAACGCCTTCAGCCCCAGACGGATAAGCTGCTGATTATTGGCGTCAGCGCATTTGCTTTTTTGCTGCTGGCGACACCGATATTTGTATTGATAGCCAACGGGCTCGGCTCACGAGCCTGGGAGGGCTTGCCCGAATCTTCGACGGTTTTGGCGGCGGCGCTCCTCAGTTTCGCCTCGACGCTGGTGGTCGTCTGCCTGGCGGCTGCCTTGGGTACCCCCTTGGCTTACGTGCTTTCGCGTTACGAATTCACTGGAAAACGCTTCATCAGCCTGTTCATAGAATTGCCGATCGTCATGCCGCCCGCGGTCGCCGGATTGGCGCTGCTGCTCACGTTTGGCCGGCGAGGCGCCATCGGCTCGCTGCTTGCTGACGCGGGAATCATCATCCCGTTTTCCATCCTGGCGGTTATCATCGCGCAATTCTTCATATCGGCGCCCTTCTATATTCGCTCGGCGCAAGTTGGTTTCTCGGGGATATCACCGGAGATCGAGGATGCCGCGCGCGTCGACGGCGCTTACGGTTGGCTGATGTTCTGGTATATCACTCTGCCGATTGCCTGGCGGGCGCTCGTTTCAGGAATGATCCTGACCTGGGCGCGCGCTCTGGGCGAATTCGGCGCGACCATTCTATTCGCAGGAAATTTGCAGGGCAAAACGCAGACAATGCCGCTGCTGGTCTACAGCATCTTTGAACGGGACATTGATGCCGCCATCTGGACCGGCGTCATCTTGATTGTTCTGGCGCTGTTCGCCCTGTTCATGTCGCAGTGGTTCGCCAGCGCGCAAGACCGCCTGACCAGATAGCTGCGACGATGAGAAGCAATTCTCTGCAGCTCGAGTGGCGAGATGACTTCCGACGACAGATTGCAGGTTCTCATCCTTTGCACAGCCAATTCGGCACGCTCGCAGATGGGCGAAGGGCTCCTGCGCTATCTCGCCGGCGAAAAAGTGGATGTCTACAGCGCCGGCGCCAAACCCTCACAGGTGAATCCCTACGCGATCAGGGCGATGCGGGAGAGTGGCATTGATATCAGCAGGCACAGTTCAGATCATCTTGAGCAATATCTCGATCAGCCATTCGATTATGTGATCACCGTATGCGACAATGCCGCCGAGAGCTGCCCTGTTTTTCCTGGACCGGCGCGGCGCATCCATTGGAGTTTCCCTGATCCAGCCGCCGTCGATGGCGGCGATGATTCCGTGTTTCAATCGTTTATCGCAGTACGGGACGGCCTGGAAGAGAAGTTCAGGAAGTGGCTTGAGACTCTGAATTAGCGTTGCTACGCGCCAGTTGATGTTGTATCGCTTCACTGCATTGCTGCGGGCCGACAAATGCCGGATTGAGTTTCAGCGCATGCTGGAAGTCTTCCAGCGCTTCAACCAGCTTACCTTGCTGTCGTCTTGTCAAACCACGGTTGTAGAAAGATTCGTGACGGCTGGCGTCGAGGTCGACCGCCCGCTCAAAATTCGTCAGCGCGGCATCATAATCGTGCAGACGATAGCAGGCTGTTCCCCGTAAGTTGAACAGTTCAGCGCTCGTCGGCTGAAATTGCAACGCCGATGAGCAGTCATCGCGCATTCCAGCCCAGTTGCCTTGCTGCGAATGGACCAGCCCGCGCATTCGATACACCCTGTGCTGGTTGGGATCGAGGCGGAGCGCCGTCGTCAAGTCGGCCGCAGCCTTGTCCAGTTCTTCGCGGGCATAGTACCGGGCGCTTCCACGGTTATAGTAGGCGAGGGCGGATTCGGGACGTTGGAGGATAATCGTGCTAAACGTACCAATCGCTTTGCCATAGCGACCGTCGGTCATTTGCTCTCGTCCGAGGCGGTAGAGGCTCTTGATCTGCTCGTTACGCTCTGACTGCACTGTGGCTTGCGCCAGGGAATCCAGTCGTTCGATGAGCGCCCACAAGGTCCCGGGAAAGGGCGTGAGGCTGGTCAATTCGGCCATTCCCAGCGCGCTCGACTCGCCGACGATTTCGTCGAGGGGCGGCGGATAGTTGCCGGTCAGCACTTGTTCTTCGAACACCAGCGGCTTGCCTTGCACATCGACGACCATCCGAACGAAGCAGGTCTCGTCCTGGCGCGCGGTCGCCGGCTTTCGCTCGACGCCCGTCTTGAATCGGAATGGCGCTTGCAGCAGGATGTCGTATCCGCCGCCGCGAATTGTCAAGTCTGACCCTGACAAATTGACGCGCACAAATTCAGGCTCGCTTCTTAGTCGGATCAGCAGCAATACACCAATGGCCGACGCTACAGCGATTACCAGCAGAACGGGAGACTTCGCCGCCAACCCGGCTGCTCCCAGAATCACGAGGGTAAGTGACGCCGGGATGAACCGCCGCCTGGACCGGCAACGTTGAGCCGGCTGGAAATACCCGTCGACGGGAATGCGAATTTTGTCTTCGTGCCGCATCGGTATCGAACACGCTAGTCTTCTGTACCCATTGTAGTGCAATGGCTTGAAGAGACAAATTGATCTCTGCCATGAAACGACCGAGAGGCGGCGCTGTCAGCGGAAAGAAAAAGGGGCGGCCCACTGGGCCACCCGGTAGATTCGAATTGCAATGCTAAGCTACACAGCGTCCATATTCTCGATGATACGCGTGGCAAACTCGCTGGTTGGCACCTTGGTGGCGTTGTCCATCTGACGCGCGAAGTCATAGGTGACGTAGCGCTGGTCGATGGTCATTTCGTAGGCTTTGGTGATGAGTTCAGCCGCTTCAAACCAGTCGAGATGTTCCAGCATCATCACGCCGCTGAACAGTAGCGATCCGGGGTTGACCATATCCTTGTTGGTGTACTTCGGCGCTGTGCCGTGAGTCGCCTCGAAAAGCGCAATCTCGTCGCCGATATTGGCGCCTGGCGCGATACCCACTCCGCCGACCTCGGCTGCCAATGCGTCACTGAGATAGTCGCCGTTGAGATTCGTGGTGGCGATCACATCGTGTTCACGCGGACGCAGCAGCATTTTCTGGAACATGATATCGGCGATCGTATCCTGTATCAGAATCTTGCCATTGGGAATGTTGCCGTCGTGATTGGATGCAACTTCATCCCAGGAAATCGTCTCTTCGGGGAATTCCTCGCGCGCCAACTCATAACCCCATTTTTGGAAAGCGCCTTCGGTGAATTTCTGGATATTGCCCTTGTGCACCAGCGTGACACTGCTGCGGCGACGCTCAATGGCGTACTTGATCGCAGCGCGGATCAGACGTTTGCTGCCGAAAGGACTGATAGGTTTGATGCCCAAGCCGGCATCGGGGAAAAAATTGGTGGCGCCCAATTCACATCTTAGGAATTCGGCCAGCTTCTTGTTTTCAGCCGTACCGGACTCGAATTCGATACCGGCGTAGGTGTCTTCGGTATTCTCGCGGAAGATGACAACATCGACATCTTCCGGGCGCTTTACTGGGCTGGGCACGCCGTTGAACCAGCGCACCGGACGCACGCAGCTGTATAAGTCCAATACCTGGCGCAAGGTCACGTTCAAGCTGCGGAAGCCACCGCCGACCGGCGTGGTCAAAGGCCCTTTGATCCCGACTTTGTATTCACGAAAGGCCTCGAAAGTCTCTTCCGGCATGTAATCCCCGTCATAGACGCCCGCTGCTTTCTCGCCCGCGTAGACTTCCATCCAGGAGACTTGCCGTTGGCCACCGTAAGCCTTGGCCACCGACGCGTCCCAGATGCGCTTGCTGGCGGTCATGATGTCATAGCCGATGCCATCGCCTTCAATGAAAAGCAGGATCGGATTATCCGGCACTTGCATATTGCCATTGCTGAAAGTGATCTTCTCACCGGAATCTGGCACCGTGATCTTGTCAAAAGCCATTGGGTACTGGCCTCCCTTTTCCACTCGATCTGACAATTCGCGGAATTATATCATATTTCATTCTCAGATAAACGGGCTTCTTACCACTCAACCAATCCGTGGCAGCTGGCGGATGTCCAATGAATTGGGCTGGAAATCCCTTGCGTGCCCTCATGCCTTCAAGCACAATGTGCCTAACCCGGCGTTGAATGCAGGAGCAGCAAATGCCAAGTCCCCTGCCATCGAACGAGGAACTCGAAACCTACAGTGAAGCCGTCCCTTGGCGGCAAGTCGAAGACGCAAAAGAAAGATTCAGTCAACGTGTTCAGGAGCTGTCGGCCACTGCGACAGATGACAACCTCCCCCTCAAAGACTTTTCTGACGCTAGCGGCATTCCCATCACCACCCAGCACAGCTCTATACAATCTGGCAACAGCATCATCGGCGAAATCGGCGGCCGAAACGTGCTGCTGGCGAGCTTCGTCAGCAAACGCTTTCGCCGGGCGCCACTCCTGAAGTGCATCACGCCCTACAATCTCAATCCCAGCGTCAATCATACGAATCTCGGCGAGGCGGATGCGCCCGGGACCAAGCTGCGCGCGCTGGGCGCAGAACTGGAGTTGGGTCTGTACTTCGCCGATGGAGCGCCACCGGCGGATGAACAGGTGCAGAAATTTATTAGCATTTATCGCGCCCATGCCCATCAACTTGGGATTACACGGCAAGTTGACCGCGAAGCTTGTCGCTATCAGATCGAAGTCCATGTGGCGCCGGGCATCGGCTACTATCGTATGCGTCAGTCGCTGGACGGGATTCTGCAGTCGCTTGTCGCCGCTTCACGCGCGACCAACCTGCATACGGCGATATTGTCCGCGTATCCCATCGAGAGTGACTTCAAACTGGCAGATGATCCAAAGGTAAGGAGCGCCGTCGACGTGATGCAGGAAGTCAATGGCGCCTATCCGTCATACCTTGACCGTTTGCGGGCGGCTCATCAGCGCTTTCACCTGGATCCGGAGGCGAACTTCGTCGAGACATTCCGATTGCAGGGCTGTCACGTCCATCTGGATATCGCCGGCCGGTCGGAGGCGCTGGGTCTTTTCGCCTTTCATACCTTGTTGCACAGCGCCACGGCGATTGCCAATAAGGCGGTGCTCAAGGGTGGTCCATTTGTAAACGGCACCTGCGATGTGGAGCTGCTCTGCACCCGCGAGTATCTGCGCGATACGACAGTTACCGGCCGCTATCTGGATATGCCCGTGTCACCACACTTTTCGCCCGATGGATTGGCGCGTTTCACCCGCTTGCTGCAAAATGATCGGGCCAACGCGGTGGCGCGCGCCCTGCTGCTTGACGAATCGCTCGGCTCGCCCGTCTCTGTCATGCACAATCCGATTGGCCGCGTTCGTCCTGAGCTTGGCGGGCGCCGGCGGATCTGCACTATCGAAAGCACCGGCTTGCCTGTCAACATCAGCGCCTCACGGCAGGCGGCGGTTTTGACCGATCTTGAGTTTACATTTGCCTTGGTCGAGGATTACTTTCGCCGTCATGGCACGGATTTGCGCCCGCTCCACGACGATGCAGACTTGCTGGCAATGATCGGTCCACTGAATCGTACGCTCTATCGCCACTTGCAGGATCAATCGGATCGCCGCGGCACCGACATCTTGGTCGAGACGCCAGCGGCCGACCGTATGTCCTTGCCAGAATTCTATGAAATGAAGCGCACCTACATGCACCAGCATCTGATCGATATTGTCGATGTGCGGCCGCGGGATATCGACGATGTCTACATGAGCTTGCAGCGGATGCTGAACCCGCCGAGCGGGCGTGTGGCGGAGACGCCGGAACACTATATCAATGACAGCGCCCGCAGGAGCACCGGCAACTGGGGCCGAATTTTGCGCGAAGCTTTCGTCGAGGAGGGCGGTGTAATCGGCGCGCACTGCCCCGATGCTGTACTTCGGGTGGCGAATCGCGTGCATCGCGCTTTGGAGCAGCGCTACAGTAACTAGCCGACGATCCGGTCCGCGGCAATCAATTGCGTTTCCGCCCTTGGCGCGACATAACCGCCCTCGCCTATACAATGATCGAGAGCTATCGCCGTCCCATGATAGAGAGCGGCGACAATAGTCGGAATAGCGCATCCGTCGAATTATGCTATAATGCTGCCGAACGAAAAAATGCTCACCATGCGCTTCGACTTATACATGCCTTCGAAAAAGGCATGATAAAGAGATGAATTGACTGAACGGTGCAGGAGTAGGCATATCGACCAAAGCCCGCGCAATAAGATAGAAACAACCCACATCCGTGACCACAGTAGTTGACAGAACATTTTTGACTTTTTGTTAACCAACCGTCTTGCTCTTGCGAGCAGACGGATTGTTGCATTTTTAGCGCGGCAGTCTAATTCGTTGCCGCAAAGTTGCTTTGGAGATGACATCACATGGCAAAGAATAAGAAATTCAAAATCACGCCGATAGGAGGCTTGGGAGAAATCGGCAAGAATATGACACTCTTCGAAATGGATGGCGATGGCTTCCTGATCGATTGCGGTATCATGTTTCCAGCCAACGACATGCACGGCGTCGATTACATCATTCCCGATTTTCGCTGGCTGGAAGAGCGCGACGACATCCGCCTGCATGGCGTCTGTTACACTCACGGCCACGAGGATCATATCGGCGCCGTGCAGCATCTGGTTAAGGCGTTTCCCCGTCTGACACTTCACGCGACACCGCTGACAGCCGGCCTTCTGCAGGTCAAGCTGAAAAATGCGCGCCTGCTGAAGACAACCGACGTCCGCACATTTAACGCCGGTGACACCATTCAGGTCGGTCCATTCAAATTGGAGAGCTTCCACGTCTGCCACAGTATTCCTGATTGTGTCGGCTACGGCATTAACTCGCCTTATGGCATCGTCGTGCATACTGGCGACTACAAGTTCGACAACACGCCGGTACATGGCCGGAAAACGGACTACGCCAAACTGGCCGGCTTCGCGCAGCGCGGTGTTGTTCTGCTGTTGGCGGACAGCACCAATTCGGACAAGAAAGGCTGGACGCAATCCGAGGCGGTGATCGAGCCGGCATTTGATAGAGTATTCCGCGAGGCGAAGGGACGCATCATGGTGGCGACCTTTGCCTCATTGATGTCGCGCGTGCAGCAAGTGATGAATGTCGCGCGCAAGCACAAACGCAAAGTTTGCATCACTGGATACACCATGTCGCAATACGCCAAAATCGCGCGCAAGCTTGGCTATCTCGATGTCGACGATGCCATGCTGATCAACATTGGGCAGGCGCAAGAGATGCCTCCGCACAAGGTCGTCTTCATGGTCACCGGTTCCCAGGGTGAGCCGTCCGCTGTGCTCGGCAAGTTGGCCAGCGGGCGCCATCGGCAGCTGGATGTGCGCGAGAACGATACGATCATCCTGTCATCCCATCCCATCCCCGGCAACGAGGAGATGGTCTATCGGACGATCAATCGCCTCATTGAGCGCGGCGCTGATGTCATCTACGATCCAATCGAATCGGTGCACGTCTCCGGCCATGCCTGCCAGGAAGAGATGCGGCTGATGCTCAATCTGGCGCAGCCGAAGAATCTGATCCCGGTTCACGGTGAGATCAGGCATTTGCACCTGCACGCCAAACTGGCGGCTGACAACGGCATTCCGAAAGAGAACATCACGGTCATTTCCAATGGGACTACCGTTGAGTTGGATAACCGTGGCGTTACGGTCGGCGAGCGCCAGCCGGGCGGTTACGTATTTGTCGATGGCAGCGGCGTCGGCGATGTTGGACGGGCGGTAATCCGCGACCGCGAGATTCTGGCCCAGGATGGCTTTGTACTCGTGAGTGTCAATGTCGATCAGCGATCGGGAGAACTGATTGACGAGCCGCGCATCGTATCGCGCGGATTTGTTTATCTCAGAGATGCCGAGGATTTCCTGGAGCAGATTCGCGACAACATCACGCAAGTGGTGAGTCGCCACCGCCTCAACGGCAACCGACAAAGTATGGTTGAGGAGAGTCTGAGCAAGCTGATTTACAACGAGACCAAGCGCCGGCCGATGATTTTCAGCATTGTGAACGAGGTGTAGCCGCTCTCGCCTTATACAGCGGCAGTGCCTCGAAGACCTGCTATTGGAATCTGGCAGGGATTTAGCAAGGGAAATCCGGCTGATGAAACAACCCGTGATCCGGGCCAGCAACATCACTCGCAATCTTAAATTGGGGACGCACGTTGTGCACGCCCTGCGCGGCGTAGACCTCGAGATTTACGCGGAGGAAATGGTCGGTATTATCGGGCCCTCCGGCAGCGGCAAGAGCACCTTGCTTGGCATCATCGGCGGCTTGGACAGCCCGACTGATGGCATGATCGAGATTGACGGCGTCGATGTCACGGACATGGATGAGGGTCAGTTGACCGATATCCGCAACCAGAAGATCGGCTTCGTCTTTCAATTCTTCAATTTGATCCCGACTTTGACGGCGCTGGAGAATGTTGCTCTGCCGATCGAGTTCGCCCAGGTGCGACGGCACAAGCCTTTCGATCGCGCTAAAGAGTTGCTGGACATGTTGGGTTTGGGCGGTCGCTTTTTTCATCGACCAAACGAGCTGAGCGGGGGGCAGCAGCAACGCGTTGCCATCGCCCGGGCACTCGCCAACGATCCGCCTATTTTGCTGGCGGATGAGCCCACCGGCAACCTGGATACGCATTCGGGCGAGACGGTCTTGGCGGCGCTATCCACAATTCGCGAGAATAATGGGACGACCGTTGTGCTCGTCACTCACGATCCGACCTTGGCTTCGCAGATGGATCGTGTCCTGTCTTTGGTCGACGGGAGAATCGTTAATGGCGTCTCATCTGCTTAGGACCGCGATTGCACTCCTCGCAACAGCGTGCGAGTGCTGTTTCTAGACAACTTGAGCCGCGCTATAATCGTCTGAACATAGACGGCCTATTGAGAAGGAAAGCTAATGACTGGTGAGTTTTTCTCGGTTGAAGTTGCCGGTATCACTCGTGATCTGCCCTTAATGGAAATCAAGCCAGGCGTAAGGATAGCGATTCTCAACATTCTCGGCGACTACGAGTTTGTCAATGCCGTGAGCGCCGAATTGGCTCCAAAATTGGCCGACAAAGCGATCGACGTGCTGGTCACTGCGGAGGCGAAATCTATTCCCCTCGCCCACGCGCTGAGCACACTGATGCAGCTGCCTTACGTCGTCTTGCGCAAGACGCACAAACCTTACATGGGCGACGCCCTGCAGAGCGAGACGTTAAGCATCACCACGGGCCAACCGCAGACCCTGTTCCTCGATGCCAAAGACCGCCTCCTGGTCTCGGGCAAGAGGGTTGCCATCATCGACGATGTCATTTCCACGGGCAGTACACTGCAAGGCATGCGCCTGATCATGGAAAAGGCCAGCGCGAACGTCGTTGCCGAAGCGGCTATCTTTACCGAAGGAGATCGCGCGCAGTGGTACGATATCGTCGCCTTGGGTCACTTGCCCATTTGGGTGGACAATTAACCCTCCAGCCCCGCCAAAATCGATGATAAGATTTCCGATATAGTTATAATATAGTCGGGTATTTATTAATATGACGTTACAATTCTCGTCGAGGGTTGTCGTTATTGTATCCCTGGTTCTGATTGTCATTCTCGTTCTAGCTGGAGCGCTAGCAGTTCGTTCTCGGCCCGAAGCGATTGTCATAGACATTCATCCGGCGCGTCCCACGGCAACGCCCGCTCCCACTGCCACCCCCAAACCGATCCTGGTTTATGTGACCGGCGAAGTCATGCAGCCCGAATCGACCTTTACCTTGCCCTACGGCAGCCGTGTATCCGCTGCAGTCGAAGCCGCGGGTGGCTTCACCGAGAACGCGAATCAAAGGCTGGTTAATCCGGCCGGTCGTTTGCGCGATGGTGATCAGATTCATGTGCCGGCGCTGGGCGATGCTAACGACGACCTGCCAACGCCATCAGGCGGTGCGCGCGTTTACGTCAACACTGCCACGCAGGCGGAACTGGAAACGCTGCCGGACATCGGCGCGGTGACCGCGAGGCGGATCATCGAGTATCGCGAGCTGGCGGGTGACTTTGCCAGCCTTGACGACTTGGACAATGTCGCTGGGATCGGCCCATCTACATTAGAGAAACTGAAAGACTTGATCGCCTTTGACTAACGAATACGCTCACCCGACAGCGCGTCAAAGAATTGAGCGCGCGGCCAGTCCAGTTGGCAATAGATCGTGTCGCCCGGCTCATGCACGTCATCCAGCGGCACTAGAATGCGCCAGCGGCGTTTGCGCAGCCAAACTTCCAAGAGGCGAAATTTCTCCGCATAATAAGGGATGGAGCGGTCAATGGTAGCGGGAATGCCGCAATCGGCGTCGGTGAGCATGATGTGTTCGGGACGAATCCCTACGATGATTTCGCTGCCGTTTGGGCGATGGCTCGGCAGCGGCGCGCGACCCATGTAACTGCCGTCCCAATCACCGTCTCGAACGCGTCCCCAGAAGGCGTTTATTGTTGGTGTACCCAGGAACTCGGCCACGAAAAGGCTGTCCGGATCATCGTGCAGCGCTTGGTAGCGGCCGCTCTGGATGATGCGCCCGGCGTTGATAACCACAATCCGGTCGGCCACACTCATCGCTTCGACCTGATCATGTGTCACATAAACCAGCGTGACATTGAATTCCTGAATCAGCCGCTTAAGCTCGACCCTTGCCTGCGCGCGAAACTTGGCATCGAGGTTGGCAAACGGCTCGTCGAATAGCAGCAGTTCCAGATCACGGGCGAAGGCACGCGCGATGGAGACCCGCTGCTTTTCGCCGCCGGACAGATGCCGCGGAAATCTTCCCATCAGGTTTTCAATATCGACGCCGGTGATATTGGCGACAGTCTCTACATGCGCCGGCACCTCTTCTTCCCGGTCGCGCAGACGCAAGAAAAAGCCGACGGTTTTACGGCTCTCCCAGTGGGGTATCAGCACGTAATTCTGGAAGACCATGCCGATGCCGCGGTTCCCGATGGGGATGTCTTCGAGCGGGACGCCGTTGTACAGAATGATCCCGCTGTCCGGCTGCTCGAGGCCGGCGATCAGGCGCAGCAGGGTCGTCTTGCCACAACCTGATGGACCCAGCAAGACGACCGCTTCGCCGTCTTCTATCTGTAGATCAAAATCTTTGATCGCCAGTACGGGGGTCAGCTTCCGACTCTTGTCGTAGAAAGTCTTGCTCACATTCGAAAGCGTGATCGTCCGCATCGCAGCGCTTTCATCGCCCGTATTGCTTCTTAGAATAACATATCGCCGTGCCCGAGCCGATACGCAGGGACCGTTGCTGCCCCGTAGTCTGGCATTGCCATTGCTGACTGTTATATAATGAATGATCGATTGCTATGCCCACCGCCCCGTAATCCTTCGGAGTACAAATTGGCCGACAGCATCCAGCCCGATCTCATACCGGTGACGACTTCGCAGGACTGGCAGCCTGATCCGAAGAGTCCTCGCCGCCGCCCGCCCTGGATTCGCGTCCGCGCGCCCAGCGGAGAGACCTACGAACGCGTGCGCGGACTCATGCGCAGCAAGACCCTGCACACCGTCTGCGAAGAAGCGCAGTGTCCTAACCTGGGCGAATGTTGGGGCAAGGGTACGGCAACCTTCTTGATGATGGGCGATACCTGCACGCGAAGCTGTGGCTTCTGTGACATCAAGACCGGGCGACCCAATCCGCTCGATTGGAGGGAACCAAACCGGATTGCCGAGAGCGTACGGGCAATGGGTTTGCAGCATGTCGTGATCACCAGCGTCAACCGCGATGATCGACCGGATGGCGGCGCGCCACTATTCGCCATGGTTATCAAGCGGATTCGTCAATTGCAGCCTGGCTGTTCCATTGAGGTGCTGATCCCTGACTTCAAGGGCAGCGAAATGGCGCTCAAGATCGTGATGGACGCCCAGCCGGAGATTCTCAACCATAATGTCGAGACTGTTCTGCGGCTCTTCAAGCGGGTTCAGCCGCAAGACCATTATGACTGGGCGTTATCGACGCTGGAGATTGCCAAAACGATGGATCCGCTGGTCTTGACCAAGAGCGGGATTATGCTCGGATTGGGCGAGACACCCGACGAGGTTGTGGAGACAATGGCGGATCTGGTCGACATCGGCGTCGATATCCTGACGCTTGGCCAATACTTGCAGCCGAGCAAGCGCCACCTCCCGATCGAACGCTATTACACGCCGGACGAGTTTGTGGCGCTGCGGGAGACCGGCCTGAAGATGGGATTCAAATGGGTTGAGAGTGGCCCCTTGGTGCGCAGCAGCTATCGGGCTGCGGAGCAAGTTCGCGAGCTTTCCAGGCTGGATCACTTCCGGCTTCACGAGGCGCGGGCGAGTTGAGCTTGGGTGGCGCCGGCACGACTCAAGGACCGGAAGACCCAGAAATGAAGCAGGGGCAAATGCAAGAGAAGCAGAAGATCGAGGAAATATCATGAGCGCGTTTTTTACCAATCGCCGCGGTCACGCAGAAGCGGAACCAGAAGAGTCCGCGCCGGTTATGCCTACGGGCCGGACCGTCGGCTTCGACACCGTAATCGGATCCAATACGCAGTTTGAAGGCAAGTTCACGAGTTCCGGCAATGTAAGAATGGATGGCAATTTCAGCGGTTCGCTTGAGGTCAGCGGCAATATCCTGGTGGGCGAATCTGCGGATATCGAGGCTGATATCAGCGCTCGTAACATTTCCATCGCCGGTACTGTCCGGGGCAATGTCACCGGTAACAAGGTGCAGTTGCTACGGACCGGGCGCATCTGGGGCGACATCAGCGCCTCGGCTTTGACGACGGAAGAAGGCGCCTTCATTGATGGCAAGATTGCGATGATCGGGCATGCCGCCACGCGTCCGGCCACTGACGACGAATACGCCGAAGACGAATACTTGCTCGAAGCGCTGGATGGCGTTGTACGTGACGACAGCACAGACGGCGAAGAATCCGAGATGGAGCCGGCCGATATTGAAGCGGAACCGGTCGAAGATTAGGACGAACCGTCTTGCTGTGCCAGTATTCCTGCTTTGCCCGACGCTTTACAGCGATGTGACAGTGAGGCCGCCGTCAAGTACAAAAACGGCGCCAGTCGTGAAGTCCGAGGCTGTCGAGGCGAGGAATAGAGCGATCCCGACGAAGTCAATTGGCTGACCGACGCGGCCGGCGGGTGTCTTTGCCAGTACAGATTCGAGAAGATCTGCGTTTCCCCAGAGCGCTTGGGCGAACTTCGTCTGAACCAAACCCGGCGCGATGGCATTGACTTGAATATTTTCCGGGCCGAGCTCGGAAGCAAGTGTCTTGGTCAAGCTGATTGTAGCTGCCTTGGTGATACTGTAGATGCCTTGATAGCGGCCCGGCCTCAATCCAGCGACTGAGGCTACATTGATGATCTTGCCGCCGCCGCGCTCGCGCATTGCTTTGACCGCAGCTTGCGACAACCAGACGTTTCCCATCAGATTCACATCAATGGTTTTGCGCCAGTAGCTGTCCTCAGCGTCGAGTACCGTGCCAAAATGCGGGTTGGTGGCCGCGTTGTTGACCAGGATATCCAGCCTGCCATATCGACTGAGCGTTTTTTCTACTAGAGAGTGAAGCGCATCTTTGTCGCCATTGTGGGCGGCGATCGCGGTCGCCTCGCCTTCTGCGCTGTTTATTTCCTGCGCCACTTGATCAAGCGCCGCTTGCTTACGGCTGGATAGCACAACTTTCGCGCCGGCTTGGGCGAACTGCTCGGCAATAGCTCTGCCGATGCCGCGAGATGCGCCGGTCACGAGTGCGACCCGGCCGGTCAAATCGAAAAGTCCAGTCACTCTGATTCTCCCCCTGCATGCTCCAATGCCAGCATGACGGTCCGTTACATTTACTGTCAGTGTCAGACGCGCTCGCGCGGGATGCTGCCAAGGAGTGTCATGCCCAGACGGCGCAGATCATTCTGATGATAGACAGTCGGGTCGATATACTCGACGAAGAAGGCCAGCGTGAGACCGATGATCAGTGCTACACCTATTCTGATCAGAGGCGTCAGGCGGGTCATCAGCGCTGGCGATACGATGCTGATCACGGGTGCATCTAGGATGGTGACCTGCGCCGATTCGCCTCCAAACTGCGGGAAATACAACTGATTGCGGTCGCCTAATACGATCATGATGGCTTCGGCGATGGTCTGCAGCGCCTCATGGTCATTATGGTTGAGATAGATAACGCCGACGCTGCGCGCGTTGTCAGCGGCGATTTGCAGCGAATCCAGCGCTACGCTGTCGTCCGTCAACTGGGCCTGCACCTCCGCGCGAAAACTCGACGAGCGCACCCAATCGGTCAGCGCATCAACGGTATGTTCCGCCGCCCGCCAGACATCGGTGTAGTCGGCCAGGCGTTCCGGCAAATTGAACTGCTGTGCGGCGCTGTAGCGGATCTGCGTCGTGTAACCGACGGTTGCCTGCGCCGAACTGTCGATGAAGTCGGGTATCGCGACGACTGCGCTTATCACGACCGGTGCGACGATCAACCACCAGCGGCGACGGAGAATACGTATTAATTCGGCGTAGTCCATGTGTTCACCCTTGTATGCTTGCAACCGGGTCCTCGAAGTGAAACTTTCGCTGCGCCCGATGCGCGTGCCAAGCTTGCTCGACAAAGGCATCTATTCGCCTCATGAAAACAGCTGTATCAAATTGCAGCGCATGCTCGCGAATCCGTTCTGAATTGTAAGCCTGCGCATCGAAATTACGCCAGACTTCTTTCAAGCTGCTGACAGATTCTCCGCTGAAGAACTCGCCTGTGACGCCGGGAACTACCGTGTCCAGCGCGCCGCCACCTTGGAAAGCGATGACTGGACGACCGGCCGCTTGCGCTTGCACGGGAGCGATGCCGAAGTCCTCAAGACCGGGAAATAGCAGCGCTTTGCAATTCGCCATTAATGCGGGCAAATCCTGGTCCGGCACGTAGCCGAGGAACTGAACGTTCTCACCAGCAAGTTTCCGCAGGCGTTCCAGGTCCCGTCCCGCCCCCGCGACCTTGAGCCGTATGCCGAGCTCAGTCGCCGCTTGCACTGCCAGGTCGATGCGCTTATAGGGAATGAGGCGAGATACGACTAGATAATAGTCTTCGACCCCGGTTGACGCTAGCGGCTGAAAACGCGCCGTGTCGACGGGCGGATAAATGATTGCCGAGCAGCGGCCATAAAACCTGGCGATGCGTTCCTTAACGACGCTGCTGATGGCAATGAAATGGGATACACGCTGCGCGGCTGCATAATCCCAACGGCGCAGCAGTCTCGTCAGCGGCTTCAAGAGCCATTGGATTGGAGCCACCAGATCTTCGCCCTCGAGGTAATTGTCGAGTTGCCAGACGTAACGCGTCGGCGTGAGGCAGTAGCAGATGTGCAGCGCCTCGCGCGCAAAATTCAGACCATGGCAGAATCCACTCTTGTTACTCAATATGACGTCATAGTCAGAGAGGCACAGCTGGCCCCAGGCCAGTGGATAGAAAGGCAGGAAGAGTTGGTGCCGACGGTGAATCGATGGCAGTTTGTCGAGCCACAATTTGCGGATATCCCAGTCGCGAAAGTGAGCCGGCAATCGATCAGGCGCATAGATGCTGGTGTAAATAGGGCTTTCAGGAAAACTGCGGACCAGCACTTCCAATACATCTTCGGCACCGCCGATTTGATTGAGCCAATCGTGGACCAGCGCTAGCTTCAAAGCCTACTCCTGTCACGATGCCGCTTCTGCTGCCGAAATAACCTTCTGCGACGCCCGGTGGTCAAGGTCATTGCGTCAGTTCATTGGCCGCCGCCCGCACCGGGTCGAACGATTGGCGATGCACGGCGCAAGGACCAAACTGCTTCAATGCGCGCAGGTGTGAAGGCGTTCCATATCCCTTGTGCTGCGCGAAGCCGTACTGATTGTAACGCGCGTCCAATTCGTCCATTTGCGCGTCGCGCCATACTTTCGCGAGGACACTGGCAGCGGCAATACTGAGCGAATGCTGATCGCCACTGACAATGCTCACTTGCGGTATATCGCGGCGTTCGGGCCAAAGCATGTAATCCAGGAACAGGCAATCGGGCTGCCAGTCTGTGCCGTTTAGGGCCCCTTCCAGGGCACGCTGCATGGCGGCTTTGGTCGCGCTGACGATTCCCATGCTGTCGATCTCTTCCGCGCTGCTGTCGCCAATTCCCCAAGCCAGCGCGACCTCTTTGATCGTCACGCTCAGTTTTTCGCGCTGATTTGCGCTCATGTCTTTGCTGTCGCGCACGCCGCGCAAGGCACCGCTGAGGTCTTGTCGTTCCAAGGGGAGGGCTACCGCCGCCGCAGCAACCGGTCCAGCCAGGGGACCGCGACCAGCCTCATCAATGCCAATTATGAAGCGGCAGCCAGCCCGGTAATAGTGCCGTTCGTGCTGGAGGCTTGCCGTTCTGCTTGCCCTAGCCGGTTTTGTCATAGAGCCCCAGGCGCCAATTTTGTCTAATCTGCCAAATCTCGCGCAGCATGTGGAGCGAGTCGTCCCATAGTCGCATGGTGGAATAGGGATCGAAATACCAGGTGATCGGCACTTCCTTGACGCGGTAGCCGCGTCTCTTGGCGATGAAAAGCAGCTCCACATCAAAGCCGATGCCGTTCATTCGCTGTACCGCGAACAGGTCATCAGCCACCTCGCCGCTGAACATCTTGAATCCGCACTGTGTGTCTTCAAAATCATTGATGGCGGCCGCCTTGATGATAAGATTGTTGACGCGACCCATCAGATGGCGATACTCAGGTTCATCGACGCGTACGGCTCCCGCTGCTTCGCGGCTGGCGATTACGATGTCGTATCCGTCTGTGTCAGGCGGCAAGAAGCGTACCAATTCATCGATGCGCATGGAAAGATCAGCATCACAGATAAAGCGCCAGTCACCGGTCGCCGCCAGCATGCCTTGCTTTACCGCTAAGCCCTTGCCACGCAAATTGTCCGGCGACCGAATCACGCGGACGAAGCTATACCGGCGCGCGCACTCCATTGCCACCTCGTAGGTGCGGTCCTGGCTCCCATTTTCAACGATTATCAGCTCGGCTGTGAACGCCTGCTCGCCCAGGAAGCTGGCAATCAGCGACAGGCTGGGCGGAAGCCGGTGCTCTTCATTGTGCGCCGGAATCACAATGCTCAGGAAGGGGTTGCTCAAAGGACGATCTCCAGGGAATGGATCTCTGCCGCGCCTAGTGTACCAGTCCAATCATACGTAAGAATCCGAAATTGTACATGCGGCCGGCGCCAGGTTGTGGGGAAAGCAGAAGGGCGCAGCGTCACGATCGAGTCAAGATGCCATCGAGATACTGGTCAGACACGCGCTTTGTCGCTTGAATTTCGCGCCGCTTTCTGAGGGCGCTCCGCACGGTCAGCATTCCCCGGAGCATGCCACGCAGACGCGCCCGCGCCTCACGTCCGCGCCACGCCTTGAGGGCATCCCAAGCCAACGATGCTTGTCTGGTCAAGATCAGCCCCGCATATTTGCGCAGCAGGTCGTCGGGCATATTCTTGAAGATCAGCCAAATGCCGTTGCGCCCGTCATAGTAGCTCGCCGTTGCGCCACCGCCCGTTGCTGACAGGTGGTGATAGACGATTGCTGTCGGCGCGTACCATACTTTGTAACCTGCCAGTTGCGCGCGCCAGGCCAGATCCACATCCTCGAGCAAAAAGAAGAAGTCGTCATCCAAAGTGCCGATCTGTTCAAGCATCGACTGGCGATATGCCGCGGCTCCGCCACATGCGGAGAAGACGTACTCAGCGCGCTCATATTGTCCGCGGTCGATTTCCCAGGCGCCGCGGTTGCCGGCGCGTCCATCGGTGGTGAAGAAGTCGCCGGCAGTGTGGAAGCGATCCCGCTGATCGAAGAGCAGCATCTTGCTGGCGACGATGCCCACTTCCGGGTGTTCGTTAAAGGCATTCACGATCTCTGCCGCCCATGCCCGGTCGACTTCGGTGTCGTTGTTCAGCAGGGCGACGAATTCGCTCGTCGCCGCCTCGAAGCCGGCATTGCAGGCGCCGGTGAAGCCGCGGTTTTCCGACAATTCGATGAGACGGACTTTCGGAAACTCTGACCTGATGAAGGCTTGTGAGCCGTCGGCTGAGTTGTTGTCCACGACTATGACTTCGATATCAGGATAGGCCTGTTCGCGCAGCGAATTCAAGCAGGTGTCGAGGAAGTGAAGGCCATTCCAATTTGGTATGACGACCGAGAAGCGACAATGCGCCATCAACCGGCGGCCTCGGTCTCGAGAAAGGCGCGTACACTCTCCTGCCAAGGGCGCAACTGAATGCCGATGCTTGCGCCGGCGATGTTGGCCAGCGGCGTATATTCCGGTGGCAAGGATGGGCGCTGCCACTCATGGCGGCTGATACGCGCGATCGGCGTAGCGGCGAAACCGGATTGATCCAGCAGGAAGCGCGCGAATTGCCAGCGGCTTGCCGCGCCTTCATTGACCAGGTGGTAATGACCGAAACGTTCCGTCTCGATCAACGCTGCGATTGCCGCTGCCAGGTCGTTCGTATAGGTCGGATTCGCCACTTCATTGGTGACGACGCTTAGCGGTTTGCCGTCTCCGGCGGCATCCAGAATTGCCTGAATGAAGTTGCGGCCGCCGTGGGCAAAGAGCCAAGCCGAGCGCACAACATAGTGCCGCGGGTTCACCTGCGCGATGGCACGCTCGCCATACCATTTGCTGTAGCCGTAGGGATTGAGGGGATTGGGACAGTCGTATTCGGTGTAAGGGCGGTTCAGCTTGCCATCAAAGACTTCGTTGGTGCTGACGTAAAGCATGGGGATGCCGAGTTGGCCCGTTATCGCTGCCAGGTGCGCTGTTGCCACGCCGTTGACCAGAAGCGCCTTCTGCGGGTCGAGCGCGCAGCCGTTGACATCGGTCCAAGCCGCCGGATGAAGGACAATATCCGGTGCCAGGTCGGCGATCAGTCGAAGGCAAGCGTGGTAATCGGTCACGTCCAGTTTGTGGCTGACATCGCCAACGATATCGACGCCGATGACGTCGTAACGATCCGCCAACTGACGGCATAAGGCTGTGCCCAGTTTGCCCGCGGCACCTGTGATTAGTGCTTTCATTTGCATTTGATGATAGCAGAATTATTCATCGACTTGGCGCAAATCGGCGACCGAAACTCGGGATAGGCGATATCGTTGTGATGCGGCGCCTCACTCGACCGAAGCGAGACGATCGGCGTACTGCCGCTTGTAATAATCGAGATACTCGCCCGTCTTGATCTTGCGCCACCACCATTCGTTGTCGATATACCAGTTGACCGTCGCTTCCAACCCATCGTCAAAATCGAATTGTCTTTGCCAGCCCAATGCTCGTGCCTTTGCCGCCGTCATGGCATAACGCCTGTCATGTCCTTCACGGTCCGGAACATGCCGGATCAGCGACTGCGGCTTGCCCAGCAAGTCCAGGATGCGCTGCGTGACGTCGATGTTGAAGCGTTGGTTTTCGCCGGCGAGATTATATGCTTCGCCGGACAGGCCCGCATGCAATATTCGGTCTACGCCGCGCGCATGGTCATCGACGTAGAGCCAGTCGCGAATCTGTTTCCCGTCGCCATAAACGGGCAGCGGTCGATTATCAATGGCCTCAGTTGTGAAGAAGGGGACCAGCTTCTCCGGATACTGATAAGGACCGTAGGTATTGCTGCCGCGTGTGATCACCGTGTCCATGCCATAGGTCACGTGATAGGCGCGCACCATCAGCTCGCCGCCGGCTTTGCTGGCCGCGTAAGGACTGTTGGGCAAAAATCGGTCATCCTCGATGGATTGCCCTTCTTCGATATCGCCGTAGACTTCATCAGTCGAAACCTGACAGAAGCGCTCGATACCATGCTTGCGCCCTTCGTCCAGCAGGATGTAGACGCCCACCACATCGGTATGAATGAAGGCATCCGGATCGAGGATGCTGCGGTCAACGTGGCTCTCCGCCGCGAAGTTGACAATCGTGTCGATGCTGTAGTCTTCAAGAACTCGGCGCACTACCGCGCGATCAGCGACATCGCCACGTTCAAAGCGGTAATTCTCCTCATCGCTGACCGGCAGCAGATTGTCGATATTGCCGGCATAGGTCAGCTTGTCGTAGCAGATTATATTGTAATCAGGGTAGGTGGCGACCATGTGCCGCACAAATGCGCTGCCGATAAAACCTGCGCCGCCCGTCACCAGAATGTTTTTCATGAATCTTTCGCTGCCCGTTCCGCCGCCACAGTCGCTATACCCAAAGTGTGCCGTGGTCGCCGAGATTCATTTTGATGCCGCTCGGCCTTCTGTTGCTGCGTTTGACCGTGGCGTTCCTGCCGATGAGGCTGTCGCGCAAGGTTCGATCAATATCGAGAACACGGCTGTCTTCAAGGATGATGCTGCGTTCGATTTCACAATTGCGTATCTGACAGCCGTGATAAATGCTGGTGAACGGGCCAATATAACTGTTCTCGATGACGGTGTCCTTGCCAACGATGGTAGGTCCTCGCAAGACGCTGTTGACGATCCGCGCGCCTGCTTGCACGGTCACGCGCGAATCCAGGGTGGAGCTGTCGTCGATTTCGGCGTTGTCGTCGATCTTCGGCTTGATTTCTTGCAGCACGTAACTGTTCGCCTCCAACATGTCCATTGGCTTGCCAGTATCGATCCACCAGCCTTCGTGGACATGTGGAAACACGGAGTAACCATTTTCGATCAGCCACTGTATGGCATCGGTGATCTCATATTCGCCGCGCTCAGAAGGTTGGATTGCATCTACCGCTTGAAAGATGTGATGATCAAACATGTATATGCCGACCAGCGCCAGATTGCTCGGCGGCTCGGCTGGCTTTTCAATCAACTTATCAATGCTGCCGTCCGCGCGCATCTTGGCGACGCCATAAGCGGACGGGTTGTCCACTTCCTTGAGCACGATTTGGCTGTTCCAGTGATTGTCGGCGAAATCTCGAATCAACAGGCTGATGCCGCCTTCGATCACATTGTCGCCGAGGAACATCACGAAAGAGTCATCGCCGATGAAGTCCCGTGAAATCTTGACCGCGTGCGCCAATCCATCCGGACTGTCTTGCCGAATATATGTCAGCGCGACGCCCCATTCCTTGCCATCTCCCAGCGCGTCCTTGATCTCAGGCGCCGTATGCCCGACCACGATGCCGATCTCGCTTACGCCGGCTTCGCGGATTGCCTCAATCACGCGGACGACTACCGGTTTGTTGGCGACGGGAATCAGTTGCTTGGCGCGCGTGTAGGTCAAGGGATAAAGTCTCGTGCCTTTGCCGCCACTGAGGATAAGACCCTTCATCGGCGTGACCTCACCCGTTCCACGTTGCCAATCCCATACATGCCGGCTAGCTTTCGATATGCGCGTGCCCGCGCTGATACGACCGATGATTGAAAGGCTGCGGCAATTGGCGGAAAAAGACTTCTTAAGAAGTGTAACGAGATGTTCATTAGGCTTGACTAGTATGCGATTCTGTTTTCGCGAGGGGCGTTGGTCAGGACGGCGCCAACAATGCGCACGTGCACACGTTCCAACGCTTGCCGCGCTTGCGCCGTATGATCGCGGCGCGTAGCGCCGGCGCGTATCGCCAGCAAGGCGCCATCCAGCTTGATGCCGAGCAGAGCGGCGTCGGTCGCGGCGAGCACCGGCGGGCTGTCAAAAAGCACGTAATCCGCCCGCTCTTTGAGCGCACCGATAATGTCGTCCATGCGTCTGCCGCTGAGCAGGTCGGCCGGATTCGGTGGCAATTCTCCAGACGCCAGAATCTGCAGGTTTTCAACCTGCGTGGAGATCAACGGTGGTTCATTGATCGCGGCGTCCGCAACCATCATCGTACTGAGCCCGCGACTATTGCCGATATCCCAGATGTCGTGCTGCTTCGGCTGCCGCAGGTCTGCGTCGACCAGGATCGTGTTGTTGCCACTCTGCGCGAAGGTTACCGCGAGGTTGGCCAGGGTGACGCTTTTCTGATCGTCCCGCGCAGCCGACGTCACGAGCAGCGTACCGATGGGATTGTCGACGCTGCTGAACATCAGGTTGGTCCTTAAGCTGCGATATGCCTCAGCGGCGGCTGACCGCGGCTGAGAAAGAGTGATCAGGTTTTCGTCTGCCATTTTGGCTCCTGTGTCAGGCACATGGCGCTACATTGCTTCAGCAATTTTAGCCCATCAACCTTTAAGTCGTCAGGGCTGAGTCAAATGGTCACCCTAGCTACATCGCGACCGCTGGAATCCCTTAGTCGGCACCCAGGTCGAGGTCCAGTTCAAAAACCACCACACCCGCGGAGTCAAGGGACGCGGCGATGTCATCGAGGGAGACTGCGGACACCGGATGTTGGTAATCAGGCGCGATATCCGCCAGTGGCCGCGCAACATGGGCGAAACGCGTAATGTCAGGATCAGGGATTCTCCCGGTCTTGTCGCCGTATTCCATGACCGCATCATTCCAGAGCGCTATATCGAGATCGATTGTACGCGGCGCATTCTTGTTGTTTGGATTGCGCACCCGTCCCAGCTCCGCTTCAATCCGGTCGATCACCTCGGTCTTGAACTGTTCGGGCGATCGCAAGGTATGTACTTTGACCGCCATATTAAGAAAGTGCGCCTGCTCACGGTATCCCTGTGGAGCTGTACGATAAACCGATGACAAGTGCAGCACCGTAGTCAACTTCCGCAAAAGCGTCAATGCGGCGACCAAATGCTTTTCGGGCTGAATGTTGGAACCCAGCGAGATGAATGCGACGTTGCTCGCGTAGTCTGACGGGCGGCGCTCGATGCATACACCCACCGAATCCGAATGTCGCAAGGCGCCCGGTTTGCTGACGCTGACTTGCACATAGGGGGCGCCGTAATCGATCGTCGTCATGCGAGCGATTTCTTCTGCCAGCTTTTCCACCAAATTGAAGCGTGATCCGGCGACCCGACTGATGATCGCCTTGGTGACAGTCCTGTAATTGAAGGCGTCGGCGGGGCAGTCCGTCTCCCCGGCGCGGCGATCGCCAATGCCTATTCGCAGGCTGACTACAATGTCTTGCCGTGAATCCAGTTCGTGTGCGCTGAAGCCGATCGTTGTGCGGAGACGCAGGTTGTCGATCTCGATGAAGTCCATTCGATATGGTACCCAACTGAATACGCCAGCAGTTTAGCATGGAATGCGCTTTCGAGGCTGTCATAATCACCGTATTTCACCTAGACTGACTCGGAATTAGTCAGCCGAAGGTTGACATATTGGTATCTTTATCTAACTTGTCTTGCATAAGCTTTTCGAATTGCCTTATAATTTATGCAAGTCGTGTAACTAATAATTACAGACGTCTGAAGCGCGTATGAGCGACATTCGAGTGACGAACCGTGAAATGAGGTTGGCTGTTTATGGACGGTCATGAAACTCAAGTGGTCTCCGCTGTAGAAAATGGCATTCAGCGTAAACTCGAATCTGACGAGTTGCTGGATCGATTCGGATTGCATTCCGCTACCGTCGACGAAGACGCCGCCCAGCGCTCCGTCGTCGAGTTGCTTTATGCAATCGGGGAGGATCCGGGGCGTCAAGGTTTGGTTGATACACCGCGACGGGTGGCCAAGGCCTACCGGGAGCTGGTCAGCGGATACACGACAGATCCGGCGGTGCTGCTGAATAATGCCATATTCGACATCACTTATGATGACATGATCATCGTTAACAATATCGAATTCTACAGCCTCTGTGAGCATCATATGCTGCCATTCATCGGCCATGCGCATGTTGCCTATATGCCCAACGGCAAGGTCGTCGGGTTGAGCAAGATTCCTCGCATCGTCGATATGTTTGCCCGCCGCTTGCAGGTGCAAGAGCGTCTCACGAGACAAATCGCTGAGTTTCTCGTCGAGGTGCTCAATTCCCCAAGTGTTGCCGTGGTCATGACGGCGCGGCACATGTGCTCAATGATACGCGGCGTGATGAAGCATGATTCGAATATGACGACAAGCGCCATGCTCGGTGATTTCCGGCACAAGCAAGATACGCGCAACGAATTCTTGATGCACATTCAGCGTTCTAAGCACGAGTAGCATATCGTTCCACCGGTGACGAATTTTCGCGGCGAATGCATTTCCGGCATTCGCCGCTTTCTTTTCGCTTGCAGCCTTCTGCGGCCGTGCTATAATTTAGTCGACCGTTGTCCCAAAAAAGGGATGACACTCATCAAGAGCGAGTGAGAGAACCGGCTCTTTGATCTCGCGGCAACCCCCGACAATTAGGGACGGTGCTAAATCCGGCAGGGTTTCCACTCTGGCAGATGAGCGTATGCGAATGCGACATTTCGACGCCCTCTGCCTGGCAAGGCGTTTTTTGTTGTCCTGGAAAGGAAACATATGTCGACCACATTCATGTCCTCCCCCAAGTACTTGTTCACATCCGAGTCCGTTTCCGAAGGTCACCCCGACAAGATGTGTGATCAGATCAGCGATGCCATCCTGGATGCCATCCTGAAAGAAGATCCGATGGCGCGGGTGGCATGCGAAGTGGCCACGACGACCGGCTTGGTGGTGGTGATGGGGGAGATTACGACAACCGCCTATGTCGATATCGAGCAAATCGTAAGGGATACCGTCAGGGAGATCGGCTATACGCGGTCCGATTATGGCTTTGACGCCGAGACCTGCGGCGTGCTCATCTCCGTCAAAGAACAGTCAGCCGATATCAAGCAGGGTGTTGATACCGCCCTGGAAGCGCGGGAAGGGATATCGAGCGGCGCCGAAGATGAGACGACCGGCGCGGGTGATCAAGGCATGATGATCGGTTTCGCCTGTGATGAAACTGCCGAACTGATGCCGCTGACCGCGTCGCTTGCTCACGGGTTGATCCGCCGCCTCACTGACGCGCGTAAGAGCGGCATGATATCCTGGCTTCGTCCCGACGCAAAATGCCAGATGACCGTCGAGTATTCGGGCGGCGTACCGCAACGCCTGGACACGGTCGTGCTGTCGACGCAGCACGCGCCCGACATTTCCCAGGAGGATATCCGCTGTCAGATTGAGGACTTCATCAGACGTGACAGCGAGTGCAGTAAATGGATTGACGAGCGTACGATATTCCATATCAATCCAACCGGGCGCTTTGTGACGGGGGGGCCGCTGGGGGACGCCGGCTTAACCGGGCGCAAGATCATTGTTGATACCTACGGCGGCGTCGCTCGACATGGAGGCGGCGCCTTCTCCGGCAAAGACGGCACCAAGGTCGATCGCAGTGCCGCCTATATGGCGCGATACGTCGCCAAAAACGTGGTCAAGGCGGGCTTGGCAAGCCGATTCGAATTGCAGGTCTCCTACGCCATTGGCAAAGCCGAGCCGACATCGCTGGCGGTTGAGACCTTCGGCACCGGGAAGATTTGCGATGAGGAAATCGAGCAATTGATTCGGACGCATTTTGACTTGCGTCCGGCCGCCATCATCCGTGACCTGGGCTTGCGCCGTCCGATTTTTAAGCAGGTAGCTGCCTATGGTCACTTCGGTCGCGAAGATGTCGAAGTGCCCTGGGAAGAGACCGATAAAGCCGAGACCCTGCACAAAGCGGCAGGACTTTCCTGAAGCGCCGGGGGAACGCATGAGCGAGCGTCCGCGCATCTGCGATTACGGCGACTCAAGCTATCGGCAGGACTTTTGGGAAGGTCAGGGTCGCGACTACGAAGATGTCGTCGAGCGCCGCGTCCTGAGGCAGCTTCTCCCGCGCCGCGGTCACCGTCTGCTGGAGATCGGCGCCGGCTTCGGGCGCATTACCAATGAGTATCACATGTTTCGGCACGTTGTCCTTCTCGACTACTCGCTGGAACAGCTGCAATATGCGCGCGGACACTTCGGTGACGCGGGCTATCTCTATGTCGCCGCCGACGCCTACCGCATGCCATTTTGCACCGACGCCTTCGACGCGGCCACTATGATCCGCGTCATTCATCACTTCGAGAATGTGCCGACCGTCCTGCGGCAGATCCAACAAGTACTCGTTGGCGACGGCAAGTTCATTCTTGAATTTGCTAACAAGCGCCACTTGAAATCGATGCTGCGCCACCTCTTCAGTCTTAATGAATGGAATCCTTATACGCTGGATCCAGTCGAATTTGTCGAACTGAATTTCGACTTTCATCCCGACTACATGCGCCAGCAGTTGACAGATCGCGGCTTCGTTATTCGCCGCACGGTGCCGGTCTCCTGGCTTCGTCTTGGCTTGCTGAAGCGGACGCTGCCGACCGGCCTTTTGGCGAGTATAGACGCCCTGCTGCAGCGCAGCGGCTGGCCTATTTCGCCGAGTATCTTTCTGGATCTGGACTTGCGTGGCGGCGACGCGTCTGCCGTACCGCAGTCGGACGATCCGCTGGATATTCTACGATGTCCGGAATCGGGTACGCGCTTGCAGCAAGAGGTTGATCAGCTCGTCAGCGAGAACGGAATCCGCTGGGGCATCAGAGACGGCGTCTACGATTTCCGCGAACCGTTGAATTGATGCATTTCGCCCGATCAGTTCAAGACGGTTTGCGTCAGTCGAGTTGGCCTTGCCAATCGACGATTGCCATCCATGTCTGTGCCGGATGTTCCAGCAGCATCATATGGCCGGCGGCCGGAATGACAACTAATCTGGAATCCGTGATTCCGTTCGCCAACTCCTGACTGAGGGCGAGCGGCGTCATCCGGTCCAATTCGCCCGCGATTATCAGCGTCGGGACGGTTATCTCCGCCAAGCGGCGCGCCAGATCGAATTTGTCACAGGCGATGAAATCATCTCGTAGCACCCGCGCTGCGGTAGCGCGCATGGTTTCTTCCGACTGTTGACGTAGTTCTGCCGCCGCGTCATTCGACCACATCCAGCGGACGAGCTTGTCTATGGTCGACATTGGATCATTTTCCATGCCAGTGATCAGAGCCGGATTCACGGGCAGACGGGCGCCCGTCCCGAGGAGCACGATCGCCTCCACACGCTCCGCATGGACCAGGGCAAGCTGCTGTGCAATCGCGCCTCCCATGCTATGCCCCAACACGATCGTACGATCGATTTCCAGCGCGTCCAAAAGCGCGACAATGTCTAGCGCGTATTCCTCAATGCTATTCCGGCCAGCGCCGCCGCTCTTGCCGTGGCCGGACAAATCAACCAGGACCGTTTCGAGAGGTCCCTGCCTGCGCGACTCCGCCGGAAAACTCAGGTGAGAACCGCCGGCGCCGTGGATGAGAATGGTAGGGATCGCGTCCTTGTGGCGGCGATGATCGGTAATCCAGAGGTCGACGCGCCCGGTCTTGATCAGTGGCATGATTGCGCTGACTCAGTTTACAGGTTCGTGGCGCAGTCTCTGCCACAGTTCGACGTTGCGTTCGACCAGCCCGGAAATCGAGCCATGCCCGAAACCGGCGACAACCGTCTTGACGTGATCGTTTAGTGGCGTGATCCAGCGCTGGTCCAAGCCGTCGTATCCAACTGCAGCGCCGACAATGCTCGCGGCCGTGCCACTCGTGCAATCCGTATCCATACCGCACATGACCGCGGTCGTGATGGTTTTGCTATAGTCCAGCTGGCCGTGAATTAGTGACAGCGCGACGAAAGCCATATTGTGCAAAGCATGGAGGAAGGGGAGGTGCCCGTATTTGTCGTAGATGCGATCGCAAACCGGCAGCCAGTCGCCGTCCATTTGATACCATTCACTTACTTCACGCACGATATGCGCCAGACGCGAACGCTTTGGAATGACCGACAGTCCGCCGGCAAGAATCGTATCTACGGTGGGATTCTGACTCAGGGCGGCACTGAGCGCGCCGGCGACAAACATCGAGCTATAGACGCCGTTCTTCACCGCGTTCAGCGTCACTTCGCGGTAGGCGATGCGGGCCGCTCGCCGCGGATCAGTCGGCGCAATATAACCCCAGAAGTCAGCGCGAATGGCGGTATTGATGCCTTCGCGCCAGGGATTGATCTTGGTGGGAAACTCGGCAATCTGCTCCATGACCGGGCGATCGTCGGTGAGATTAATCATGTGATAATAAGATTGGCGCGTGCATGACCAGAGCCAATGAAAGGGGATGTTACGCAGGTGACTGTTCGCCACATCCAGCTTGGTGAAACCAAATCCATGCACTTCAAGCAGCATTAAGCCGAGAATCGTATAGTGAATATCATCGTCCGGTTCCGCATAGCGCACATTGCCCAATGTGGATGGCTCACTGCGTAAGGTTATGCCGAGCGTTGGCGACTCATGAGGCGCCCAATCGTCCAGAGGATAGGCGTCCACACTCTCAAGATACGACTTGATGAACTGTCGATCGACCCTGATTTCGAAAGGTTTGCCCAGGATGACGCCGGCTACTCTGCCGTACCAGGCGCCCTTTATGCGCTCGGCGTATTCTGCGTCGCTGAGCGACTGCAGTGCCGGCGCCGGTTCGGCATCGGCGATGACCGAGTCGAAGTCATTCGGTTCGACGAAGGGAAAGTCCGGGCGCATGCCACGTTGCCGCAGGTCCCACAAGCATTTATAGGCGTCTTCCCAGTCGGCCTCGGTCAACGAAGACCGGTCTGTCGCGCCTCGCACCTTTTCCGGAAGATAGTCCGCGGTGTAGTCGATTTCGGGAGAAGGTCCGACAGGATAACCTTCTTCATACAGCTGCAGATATTCAAGAGTGAAAAGATCTTTCCAGTTGGCGTAGCCGGGCATAAGCATGCTCCTTGATGTGTCACTAGAAACGAGTTCTCGAATTAGCGATCCTGGTAGAATTCGCCGCTTGGTTCCCAGTCGCCACTTTCATTCAGGCCGTCTTCTGCTTCGCCGATCAGTCCCAGTGAGATATCGTGCCTGCCGCCTTCGTATTCGGTTGACAGCCACGCTTCGAGTATATCGATCGCCGCAAACTCACCTGTGATCTTCCCGCCCAGGCAAAGGATGTTGGAGTCATTGTGGGCCCGCGTCATTCGTCCCATGTATGTGCTGGTACAAAGCGCCGCGCGGACGCGATCGAATTTGTTGGCGATGATGCTCATTCCGATCCCGGTCGAACAAATCAAGATACCACGGGACGCCTGTCCTCCTGATATCGCCTTGGCGACTTTCACCGCGTAGCGCGGGTATCGGACGATTTCGCTGGAGTCCGATCCCACATCCGTGTACGGTACGCGCCGCTGCCGGAGATAGGCGACGAGATACTGCTTAAGCGCGTAACCGCCGTGATCATTTCCGATCCAAATCTTGTCGACTTCGCTGGCATTGGTCATCAATTGCTCCGGTCGGCTCAAATGTGATCCATGCAAATTGACTTTGCTTGTGCCTGTGGCTGGTTAGATTATGTTCTCTTCCACTTTATTGGGCAAGTTTAGGGTCATCAGACGCCAGGTCTCTATTGGCATGAGGGACTGGGCAGGTTTATTGCGGACGTCAAACGAATGCGCACAATCGCGTTCGGTGTAGACTAGGCAGAAGGCGCGAGCAACGACCTTGTCTTGCCTTTGACAAGGGCGGCGCTAGTGCCGTCATCCTGCCAACGTGTACGTTAAATCGCAGCGAAATCGAGGAGCACAGCCTTGAAAACGAACGAACCCGACTTGTCCAAGCCACAGACGCCGGCAGAGTATCTGCGTCTGTTTTTCACCGGATTCGCCATGGGCGCGGCCGATATCGTTCCCGGTGTCAGCGGCGGCACGATGGCCTTCATTCTCGGCGTCTACGAGACCCTGATCAACGCGATCAAGTCCTTCAATGTTTACGCCGTGCGGCTGGCGCTGCGCTTCAAGCTCGGGCAGCTGTTCGATCACATCTCGTTTCGCTTTCTTGTTGCGCTGGGATTGGGTCTGTTGTCAGCCGTCCTTCTGCTCTCAAGTTTCCTCAGCGCCACCATGGATGATGCCAACGGCCGTGTACTGCTCTTCTCGTTTTTCTTCGGCTTGGTGCTTGCCTCCATTTTGACCATAGGCGTCAAAGTCCGCTGGAGCGGGTCAACGGCGGCGACATTCGTCGTGGGCACGGTCGCGGCTTTCCTCATCGTCAACATTGTCCCGGCCGAAGCCAATCACTCCACGCCTGTGCTCTTCGTTAGCGGCATGATTGCCATCACGGCGATGATTCTGCCCGGCATCTCCGGCTCGTTCATGCTTTTGATCCTGGGGCAATACGACTATGTGCTGAGCGCGGTCAGCAACCGTGACTTGCCGCCGATCATCATCGTTGGTATGGGCGCGGTGGTCGGCATCATTGCCTTTTCGCGCGTCTTGAGTTATCTGCTGATGCACTACTATGACTTGACGGTGGCGCTGCTGGTGGGATTTATGGCCGGGTCACTCTGGAAGATCTACCCCTGGAAAGACTGCCTGGAAAGTGATCTCGACCGCCACGGTGATTTTCGCTGCCTGCTTGAACAGAACATCGCCCCGGACACAGGATCGGACACATTTCTTTTGGCGGTCATTCTCTTGATTGCCGGCTTTTTGCTGGTCAACCTGCTGGACCATCTGCAGTCCAGGCAGAATCCGATCTTCCGCCATCTCGCAAGATGATGGCGCCGCTACCCCACTATTGCTCTCTCTCGGGTTTCGCGCCTTGCCCGTGATGCCGTTGCGTTCTCTCCTGCGCCTCGATGATATCCTGAAGCATTGATTGGGAAAGAACAGCGGTGACATCAACGGCGACTATGCCCTCCGAGTCGCTTGTTGCCGGCACTCCACTCAGCTCTTCGGCGATTTCTCGGCGGCGAGAGACCGAAGCGGCAGTCGCATGCGTCGCGACCGGGCTGGTTAGCAATACGAAGAGTCCCAGCGCCAGGAGACGCAGCGATGTGGATGGCATGAGTAGAGCGGCGCCGAGCAGCAAGCCAAACAAGCCGAGTGTGGCGACCTTGCCAGAGGCATGCAGGCGCGTGAGGCTGTCGGGCAGGCGGATGACGCCTATCACGCCGACGGCGCAGAAGAATAGGCCAAAAAGCAAGGCGGCAACACCGAGCAGTTCAAGAAACATTTAGAAGACCCTGCCCTCCGAAATATAGCGCGCGATGCATATGGTGCCGACGAAGGCAAAGGCGGCCAGCGCGATCGCCATGTCCACGAAGACCTGCGTGCCCTCAACCAGCGCCAACATGACGATGATGCCGATGAGCAGCGTCGTGATGAGATCGACCGCCTGCAGGCGATCCGGCAGCGACGGTCCTGCAATGATCCGATACGAAGCCGGTATCAGCAGGCTCACCAACGCCAGCAGAATAAGCTGAATGGCGGTTTGCGCAAGGGCGCTTTCAGTCATGGCCAAGTATTCCTTTGATTCGCTGGAGACGGATACGCTGATCATCGTCGAGGCTTTGAGCCGATGCGTCGCTATTCAGACTGTGTACGATCATCATGACGCCGTCTTCGCTGGTCTCTTCAAAATCCACCACCAGCTCGCCCGGCGTAATGGTGATGCCATGTGCGCTGATAGCCGAGATAAGTTCGTCCTCGCTCTTGTCCTGTGTATTGACGGCGGAAATGCCGGGATTGATCGGAAGGCTCGGTGAGAGCACGATCCGCGACACCTTTACGCCAGCTACCAGCACTTCCGAAGCCAGAAAAACGATGTAGACGATCAGATTGTAAATTTGGCGGGGCGCGCCTCGCATCCTGACGCTGTCGCCGCGCAGCCCGCTTGCAGTAACGACGATCATGCTAAACAGGTAGCCGAGCAAAAAATTACCCGGTGTAGGCTGAGCTGTGTAGATGGTCCAGCCGACCGCCAGCGGCAGCGCCATCACCTTCGCTTTGCCTGACACGTGAAGATATTTCTTCACGGCGCTGTTCCCTTTCTCGAGACACGGCGCGCCTGCGTGTTTCCCACGCGCGAGCAGTCGATTCCGGTCATTCGCTTAAGGTCCATTTCCCATCAGGTTTACGCCGGAGATATAAATGTTCGGGTCTTGCAGATCACTGACGGTCGCGCTAATCAATTGGATCAGTGGTTCGGCAAACACCGTACCCAACAGCAGACAGGCACAGATCAGCAGCAAGGGCGCAAACAGGCTGTCACCGTCCTCTTTGGTCTCGACTGTGCCGGCGGTCGGCTGCCCCTGAAAGATGTTCTGCCAGGCGCGAATCATATACATCATGGTCAAGATGCCCGCGCCAACCATGATGATCAGATTCTGCCAGTCGCCGCGGTCTACGCCACCCTGAATCAAGGTCAGCTTGCTGATGAAGCCGTTTAACGGTGGAACACCTGATAATGAAAGCCCACCCAGCAGCACCAGCCATCCCAAGGCCGGTGGCAGCTTTTTGCCGAGCCCGTTTATGTCAGCAAAGTTGGCCGATTTGATTTTGGTGTAACTTGAGACAACACCCATGAGCATCAAGAGCGCGGATTTTATGAAGGCGTGGTTAAAGGCATAGACGAGCGCTCCCGCGATCGCCAGCGTGCCGCCCCAGCCGATACCGACCAGGATGAATCCGATCTGGGCGAAAGTGGAATAGGCAAGCATGCGCTTGGCATTGTAGGTGCGCAGCGCCGCCAGACTGCCGAAGAGGATGCCGATAATGCCCAGCATGGAGAGCCAGCGTTCCAGCAGAGGCGCTTCTTCAATGAAAAGCAGGGTTACCAGACGAATGATGCCATATACACCGACCTTGACGACGATCGAGGAGAGCATCGCGCTGATCGGAGTTGGCGCCGTGGTGTGGAAATCCGGCTGCCAAAAATGAAAGGGAAAGACCGCGCTTTTTAACAGGAAGGCGCAGAGTAGCATGATGGCTGAAGCCGGCGCCAGGACCGGTCGCTCGCCGGTGAGCAGGGTCTGGGCGATGTCCGCCATGTTGAGCGTGCCAAAGGTCGCGTAGAGCGCCGCGATGCCCAAGAGCAGGAAGAGCGTACCCATCGAACTGATCAGGATGTACTTGAGCGCGGCCTCCAGCCCATATTGATCGTCGGAAATCGCGGTCAACGATACGGAAGCCAGAACCATCAGCTCCATGAAAACGAATAGCGTAAAGAGGTCGCCCGTGAGCATTGCGCCGACCAAGCCAACTTCCATGAGCAGAAAGATTGGCACGAAGGCGGGGCAGGTCATGCACTTGTCATGGCACTGGTATGTATACAGCAAGCCACCCATCATGATCGTCGTCACCATGAAAGCGAAGAGCGCCCCAAGACTGTCGGCCACCAAAACGATGCCATAGGGCGGGCGCCAGTTGCCCAAGGCATAGGTTTGTACGCCGAGGTCGTGGACTTGAACCAGCAGAGCGGTACAGAACACCCAGGCGATCAAGCCAGTCGATACGGCGATTGATCGCTGCAGGCGATTGGATTTGGCGAATAATAGAGCGGCAATGGCGCCAGCAAGTGGCGTTACCAAGGTTCCCAGCAGCAGCGGGTTGCTTTCCATAGTCGTTAGCTACATGTCCTCAAAAGCCTGCAAAGGGTCCGGACTCAAACCGTCAATATTTCAGCTTGTTAATATCGTTGGAATCGACCATGTCGTAACGCCGCGAGATAATGTTGACAAAACCCAGCACCAGTGAAAAACTGCCGAAACTGACAACGATTGCGGTCAAGATCAAGGCTTGAATCAACGGATCGCTGGTCTGACGTCCCGCCTCGACGTTGCTGACATAAGGGGCGAATTCGCCCTCAAAGGCGCCGGCCGCCACGAAAAACAGATTGATGGCGGAAAACAGGATTGCGAAACCGATGGCCGCCTTGATCAAATCACGGCGCAGCAACTGAAACACGCCGATCCCGAAGAGGATGCCAATCGCCAGGGCAAACATAAACTCAATCACAGTCCTGCGCTTCCTACTCTCTTGTGACAGTTTCCGTACATGGGCTATTCCTGGGATTCCTTGTCTTGGGTCTGTGCAGTCATCTAATCACCTGTCGATTCATTGGCGCGCGCTGTCGGGTAGGCAATCGCCTCCATGACAATGCCCAAGCCACCCATCACCGTGACGGCGATCGCGATTTCAAATATCAGCGACGAGGAAATATGCAAGCCGAAAGAGCCGACAATGTCATGGATCCCAAGCGCCTGATCATACTCAACGTGGCCCATAAACCCTTTGCCCAAAAGGATAGGAAAGAGGGCATTCAGTAGCGCGATGACCAAGCCGAGGCGAATGATCTGTTCCGGTCGGAACCAGGGCAGCTGCCGTTTCGCTTCATCGTAGCCGAAGACAACGTACCAGAGGGATACGGCCAGTCCGATGGTGACACCGGCCGTGAAGCCGTCGCCCGGTCCGCTGCCGCCGTATAAGATCAGCGCGATGCCAATCAGAATCGCAATGGGAAGCACGATATGCGAGACCGAACGCGTGAATGGCGTGGACAGGCTGGTTGCGTCCTGAATCTCTTCCAAAACGTCGTGGTCGAATTCATGCAGCGCGCTGACCTGGGCTGTACGCGGGACGAAGGCGCTGCCACTTTGACGACCGCGCGCGAGCAGCGTCAGAACACCCAGAGCCGCCGTCGTGAAAACCGCGATTTCAAGCAGGGTGTCGGTGCCGCGGAAGTCCGCGACGATTGCGCCGACAACGTCTTCCGTGTTGACGAGAGAGGTGTTCTCCAGGTGCCAGCGGGCGATACTCTGGCGTGCCGGCCGATTCTGCAGCGCAATCAGCGAGAATACAAACACCGCCAGCCCGATGGTGATAGAGATTCCCAAATCGCGCAGCAAACCAAAATTGTATTGGTGACGGCCCATCCACAGATTGTTGATAACTTTGAGCCGCGCCCCGGAGCGAATGCGCCCCAGCATGATTATGATCAGAACTGTTGCCATCGTCTCGACAAGCAGCTGAACGAGAGCGACATCCGGAGCATGATCGATCAAGAAGATGACGCCGATGGCGTATCCGATGACACCATAAGCGATCGCTGCCTTAACGTGCTCGCGCACCAATACCGTCATGGCGCCGGCGGCGACAGTGAGAAAGAGCATAAAGATTTTCGCCAGGTCGGTAATTGTGACCGAGAAGTCTGTGGGCAATAAATTTTGCCCGGCGGTCACCGTTGATAATGTTCCGGAAGCGATCATAACCGCCGAAACGGCGGCCAGGATGATGACCAGGTAGTAACGGACGTTACCCGATTGGGTATGCAAGACTGTAGCGCCGACCCATTCTATGTACGCGATCAGTTCCTGGAAGACAAGATCGCCGGAGAGTGGAAAAGTGATGCGCCTGATTAGCGGTTTGCGAATTAGAAACAGCAACGCGCCCGCGACTAAGATGGCCAGGCTCAGGAAAAAGACATCATTGAAGCCGGCGAAGAGATGCAGCTCGAAGGTTTTGGGAACGGCCAGTTCAAGCAGTGGAATCAGCGCTGGCTCGAGCAAGAAGCCCAGCGTTAAGGAGCCTAGCGCAAGCAGAAACGGGCTGAGCCGGATGAGCGTCGGTGGCTGATGAAAATGGATCTCGCTGCGTGGACGCGCATGAACACATCGACAATCAATATATAGCCGGCCATTGCAGTGAGTGCCGCGCTCACGATTACCACAAGCATTACCAGCTGGGTCCAGCGCGAGGTGTAATGCAGCATGGCGTCGAGCATGGTTTCTTTTGCCAAAAAGCCCATAAGAAATGGAACGCCGGCCATCGAGAGCGCCGAGACCACCGTAACCACGAACATGACCGGCATCCGCCGGCGCAATCCGCCCAGCCGGTCAATGTCTCGTGTACCGGCGGCGTGATCGATCGTGCCGGCGACCAGGAACAAGGCGGACTTGTATAGCGCGTGGGCGACGATCCCGACGAGAGCCGCCTTCAAACCGGCTTGATTGGGCAAGCCGATCATGGCGACGATGGCGCCGAGTTTGCTCACCGTCGAGTAGGCGAGCAGTCCCTTCAGATCGCGCTGCTTGACGGCGAAATATGAACCGATCAGCATGGTCAGCAGACCAACGGTAAGCAGCGCGCTCGACCAAAGTTCATTCTGATACATCACCGGGGACAGTCGGGCAAAGAGGTAAATGCCCGCTTTCACCATGGTTGCGCTATGCAAGTAAGCGCTCGCGGGCGTCGGAGCGCTCATCGCGCCCGGCAGCCAGAAGTGGAATGGGAATTGCGCGCTCTTGGTCAAGCCACCGAGTATGATCAAGATGGCAAAAAGCGTGAACCAATCGTGCTGGTGCAGGGACTTGGCGCGCAACACGGCTTCCAGGTCAGCGACGAAGCGAATGCCTTCATCGGGATAGAGGACCTGTCCCGCCGCCACACTCAGCATCACGACGCCAATGATCAGCGCCAGCGCGCCGCCGCTGGTGATGAAGAGTGCCTTGAATGCGCCCTTACGCGCTTCGGCGTCCTTCGCCCCATTGAAGCCGATGAGTACGAAAGATGTGACGCTTGTTAGCTCCCAAGCGACAAACAGCATCAGCAGGTTGCCGGAAAGGACGACCGCCAGCATCGAGCCGGCGAATCCTGAAAGCCAAATCATAAAACGATTGTGCTCGGCCGGATCATCAAAGTAATAGCCGGCGTAGAAGAAGATCAACGCGCCGACGCCGGTGATGATCAAGGCGAAGATCAGCGACAATCCGTCCAGGTAAAATGTCAAGCTGACGCCGACCGACGGCATCCATTGGAAGCTCTGAATGAGGACATGTTCGGCTTGCAAATGGGGCAAGGCGCTGACGAGCCATACAAACAGCGCCGCCATTAGCAGTGAGGCGAGCAGTGTCTGCGCAGATTGGCTAAGGGATGCTCGTATTGGTGGCGCCGCCAGGAGCAGGGCCAGAATAAAAGGAGCTGCGGTGATCAGTGCGAGTTCCATGGCGTAGTTATGTTTCGCTGTCTAGGAGAGTATCAATTGAACTAGGCCGTCGAGCAGCGGAACGGCATTTCGCAAACAAGCCTAATGGCATCCCGGCCGAATCCTATGGTGAATTGTCATAAGGCGCTCACTGTCCCAGGTGTGGAAAAGGAACAAGACAGGGTCCGCAGCTAATCGAGAAGACGGTGCCTGAGCGCCTCTGTCAGCGCCGGGACAATCTCATACAAGTCGCCGACGATACCGTAGCGCGCCAGTTTGAAAATTGGCGCATCGGCATCTTTGTTGATGGCGACGATGATTTTGCTGCCGCGCATTCCCGCTTGATGCTGTATGGCGCCGCTGATGCCACAAGCGATATAAAGATCGGGATTGACGACCTTGCCGGTTTGCCCAACCTGATGTTCGTAGGGGATGTAACCGGCATCAACAGCAGCGCGGCTGGCGCCAATGGCGGCGCCCAGAACCTGAGCCAAGGTACCGAGTGTATCAGCATAGCCTTGCTTTGCCTTCCAGATATTGGCGTCTTCGCCGGAGAAGCCATCGGGCGCGTCCAGCGGATTACTCGCCATGCCTCTGCCACCGCTGACGATGATCGCGGCATCGGTCAGATTCACTTTCCCAATCTCCGAGGCGAAGTCTTCAACCACTGTGCTGATCGAGTCGGGCACGGCGACGCTGGCGACGCTCTCGACTTGAATCGATGACTCGGCCGTCGGCGTCGGCGCTGGAAAAGCGCGCCCGCGAATGGTCACGAAGGTAGTGCACGAATCCGATGTCATCTCCGTAAGCACCTTGCCGGCGTAGGCGGGACGCATTCCAATGATCTTGCCACCTTCCAGACGCAGGTCGATCACTTCTGAAATCAGTCCGCTGGACGTATCGACGGCGGCGCTAGCCAGTAATTCCCGTCCGCGATTGGTCGCGACCGAAACCACTGCCTTCGGGCTGTGCTCGGCAACCAGTTCGCTCAAGACGGCGGCGTAAGTCTCCAGGCGAAATTCCGCCAGGCCGGCGTCGCTGCATATCAGGGCATTGACGGCGCCGTAACGTCCCGCCTCCTTGGCGATTTCTTCCGCGTTTTCACCCAGGACAACCGCTGTCGTATCGCTGTCCAGCGCCTCCGCAATTGTGTTGGCGGCGCCAAGCGCTTCCCAACTGCTAGTGACTGCGCGACCGTCGAAGGATTCAACCCAGACAAATACGGTCATAAGACCTTCTCCTCGAACAGGCGCTCGACAAGTGTCTGCGTCTTGTCCGCAACAGAATCGCCGCCGATGATCTCAGTGCTGACGTCCCGCGCCGGCGGGTTCATATAGTGCAGTACCTTTGTCCCGGCGCTCGGCATTTCAACGTGCAAGTCGGCCGCGCTCCAGACGGGTATTTCCGCTTTGGCTGCTTTGCGTATCCCCAGGAAGTTGGGATAGCGCGGTTCGTTGATCCCTTTCATCACAGAAATGACGGCCGGCAGTTTGGCGGAAACGATCTGCTTGCCCTGTTCCAGCATCTTCTCGACTTTGATCGTGCCCGCGCCGTAATCCGCCTCAAGGATGGCCGACACATAGCTGAGCATTGTCCAGCCCAAGCGCCGCGCCAGTTGATAGGTGTGCTGATCGGTGCCAACATCGACGCTTTCCTTGCCAAAATTGACCAGATCAACATCGCCCAACTTGCGAATAGCGCCGGCGGCCAATGCCGACCAGACCAGACTGTCGGACATGTTTGCGCCGGTTTCTTCAATGCGCAGGGCATTCCCGATCCCCATAGCGATGCTGTGCTTTAGAGCGTCGTCGTGTAGCGCGGAGCCGATGGCGATGACGGTTGCTTGGCCGCCGCCATTTTTCGCCTGCACGATCGTCTCCTCAAGCGAGTATTCATCCCAGGGATTCACGACCGTGGCGACTTCGCCCCAGGTGACCGCGCCCGTCTCATCCACCCAGACTTTGGCGGCTGTATCGGGCGTGCTGCGAGTGAAGGTTACGACATGCACGTCAGAAGACCTCCCGCTTGGTCGTCACTGTGTTAGCTGCGTCAGGCATTGTACACGCAGTCGCGGGCAAACTTAATGCCGAGCGGATTATTTGTTCCGCGTGAATGTATTCCAATCGACTCGGTCGTCGCCTGCGCTTCCGTCTGGCAGGGTCGTTGTCTCGTTGACGGCGACATCCACGAGAATGCAATTCGTCATCACTGTGTCAGTTAGATCGGTCCCGCGCAGGTCTGCGCCCCAAAGGTTGGCGCCCGTCATGTCGGACGCAACGCAGGACGAGCCTTGTAAGTCCGCGCGAGCCAGATTGGCGCCGCGTAAGTTGGCGCGGTCAAAAGCCGCCGCCCGCAGATTCGCCTCGCGCAGACTCGTCTCTTGTAAATCCGCCCCTTCGAAACTTGCGGAATGAAGATTCGAGTATCCGAAATAAGCGCCGCGCAAATCCGCCCCGGTGAAGCGTGCCTCTTGCAAGCTGCATGCCGAAAGCATAGCGCTGTTCATTTTTGCGGACGACCAGTCCACCGCGTGCAAGCTGCCATCTTGATGCGCGAGCCGCTCTTTCAAAGCCTCAAGTAGCGGATTGATAATGCCGGCATCATTCGCCGCGCCGATTTGGTAGATCAAGCGCTCAGTCGACGTCAGCTTGTACCGGTGTCTATAGATTGACTGTCGTATGCGGCTCATGAGTGACATTGGTCTTGCCGCCTTCAGATGCTAGCGCAGGCAATGGTAGCGAGCGCGCCGATTGACGACAAGGCACGGATGTTCATCCGGGCGCAGCAGTCTCTGTGTCCGGAGGCTTGGTGAGAATGGTTAGGTCTTCACGGGAATATTTGTCAGATTGTACCATTGGGACAAGTGCCTGGATTGGGTATTCTTTATATTCGAATGACTTAAAACTGTTTGAAAAGGACGCCTGCCGATGGCCATCGTCACGCGACATGCCGAAATGCTGATCACGACCTATCTTGAGATGACGAGTCGGTCGGATTTTGCCCCCGCATTTAGCCGGGCATCGGACATTGAAATCGTCAAGATGGAAATGCCGGACCTCGGCTTTTACAAAATCCTCTACCAGTCAGTAGGCGAAGAGTGGGCCTGGCGCGACCGCCTGCAGATGTCGAACGCGGAGCTGCGGCGGATCCTGGCGTCGGCAAACACACAAGTACATATTATGTACGTCTGTGGCTCGCCGGCCGGTTATGTGGAACTATATCGTCACCATGATGACTCCGTTGAAGTCGCGTACTTCGGTTTGCGGCGCGACTACATGGGGCGGGGATTAGGCAAGCACTTGCTCAGCTATGGTGTCGCGCGGGCCTGGGAGATGGATGCCAAACGCGTCTGGCTGCACACGTGCAATCTCGACGGACCACATGCGCTGACCAATTATCAGAAACGCGGCTTCCGCATTTACAAAGTCGTCGAGGAGCCGATGCCCGCGCTGTATACCTAGGCGCGCAACGATCTATAGTCAGCGCGATTGGAGAATCGATTCGATCAGCTGGCTGTCCCGCTCACTCCATTCCAGACAAACCCGGTCGGCCAGGCCGCTGTAACGTTCTTCTATTGCGCTCAATACATTTTGTGGCTCGGCGACGATCGCTATCTCGTGGAGGACGTCATCGGATATCATTGCCGGCATCTCCTCGCGGAGCCCGTCGCGCGCCATCTCGCACAGATCCTGCGCCAGGCTGGACCAGCCATGCAGCTGCATCACACGACGATATAAAGCTGTACCGGCATAGAACGCGATGCGCTCTTTGATACGACGAATTGAATCTCGCATTGCTGCATCCGTCACTCCGGTCACGGCCCAGACGGGTACCGTGATGGCAATATCGCTTCTGTCGCGTTCTGCTTTGCGCAAGCCTGTCGACAAGGCAGGCAGGACTGTCTCGCGCAAATAAGCAGCCGTGTGGAAGGGATGGACGTGCAAGCCCTGGCAGAGCTCGCCCGCCAATTCACACATTTTTGGATTCACGCCGGCCAGGAAAATCGGAATATCAGGATGCTGGATCGGACCGGGATTAAAGAATGGCGCCATGAGGCGGAATTGATAGTGGTCGCCACGAAAACGAAGGCGCGCATCGGTCTGAAACGTGTCCCAGATAGCGCGCAGACTCTCGATGTATTCGCGCATGCGACCGACGGGATCAACCCAGTCTTCGGCGAAGCGGCGCTCGATATGCGTGCGCACTTGAGTTCCAAGACCAAGAATGAAGCGCCCGTCCGATTGTCTCGCCAGGTCCCAGGCGATTTGGGCGGTGACCATCGGGCTGCGCGGGAAGGCGAGCGCGACCTGCGTCCCGAGCTGGATGCTTTGCGTGTGCGGGGCCGCGAGCGTGAGCGGAAAGAATGGATTGTGGGCGCTTTCCGCCGTCCAGGCGGCATTCAATCCCAGCTGTTCAGCGCGAAGTATATGGGCTGCGTCACGGCGGAAATCGTTGGAAGGGGAAAACGTGAGATCAAGTTTCATCTAAAGTGTTTCCCCAGCGCACAGCTCACAGGATCAGGCTCGGACCATACTGCTTAAACCAGGCGCGCCACTGCCGGTAATCCGGGCAGTGCGACTCTACCAAATTCCAAAACGCTCGGCTGTGGTCCATTACGCGCAGATGGCAAAGTTCATGGATGATGACGTAATCGATGGCTTCATCGGGCGCCATCATCAGACGCAAGTTGAGATTGATGTTTCGCTTGGCGGAACAGCTTCCCCAGCGCGTCTTTTGATTCTTGATCCGCACGCTGGCAAATGCAAAACGGAGTACCGTCGCGAGCTGGCAGGCGCGCAGCGGCAGATATTCTCGGGCTTGCTCCCGATAGAAGTCAGCGACCGCTATGCGCATCAGCTCATAACGCGCCGTGTGCGCCCCGTCCGGGCATGCCAGGCGCATGATACCGTCTTCAATCTCGACGGTGGCGCGCCGCAGCTGAGGATTGAAGGCCGACTCAAGAACATGCGGAGCGCCGCGAAACAAAAAGATTTCGCCATCCAGGTAGTCGCGTTTGGGAATCTGCTCGTGCGCCGCCTGGAGCTTTTCAATCGATGCGAGTACCCAATCGCATTTTTGACGCAACAATTCTTCCGCTGGCGGGTCGGTCATGCCATGCGGATAGACAAGCTCCAGACCATCGGCCTGACTGCAGCGCAGGCTGATCCGCTTGGCGCGTTTGCTGACGCGCACGGCATAGTGGACAAGTTTCCCACGCAATTCGATTTGTGGCATCAGTGCCCCATCGCTTTGGCGGCGTGCTTCCAGATGATCCGCTTGCTGCGATCGTCCGGCTCATAGGGGAAATAGTAGCCAACGCGATTGAGCAAGCCCTGATAGCGCTCGCGAAGCTTGTAGGGCAGCTCATCCGGTGGCGCGATCACGGCGAAATGCTCCAGCATCTCGTCGCTGATAAGTTGGTGCATTTCATTCCAGCGGTTTCGCCGCAGCAGGGCGTTCAGCCGGGGTATCAGATCCTGCCAGCCATGGATTTCGAGGACGCGGCTATAGCTCGGCGTACTGGCATAGAAGGCGATTTGTGATTTCGTTAGCCTCTTGCTCTCGTCGATGGCGGCATCATCCTCGCCGGTGACGACAAATACCGCGCATGATAGCGTGAGCGGCTCATTGAACCCGCTCTTTGCGCGCCCCTCTCGAAAGGCGGGCAGCAACACGTCTTGCAGGTACGTTGGGGTGTGGAATGAATGAATATGGAAGCCGTCGCAGAGCGCGCCCGCCAGCTTTGCCAAGCCCGTATTGACGCCGGCGATGTAAATCGGAATCTGATGATGAGCCATCGGACGCGGAGCATAGAATGGTGGCAACAAGGAGAGATTATAGTATTCCCCGGCGTACCTGAGTTCAGCACCCGTCTGGAAGCTGCGCCAAATCGCGCGGAGGGCCTCGATATATTCGCGGAGCTGCTTGACCGGCTTGCCCCATTTTGCGCTAAAGCGCTTGGTGATATGCGGTTGTATCTGCGTGCCCAAGCCGAGGATGAACCGCCCGCTTGATTGCTCGGCCAGGTCCCAGGCCGTTTGTGCCACGATCATCGGGCTGCGGGCAAAAGCGACTGCGATTGCAGTTCCGAGCGTGATGCGCTCGGTGTCGACGGCGGCGTGTGCCAAGGGCAGAAAGGGATTGTGCGCCGCCTCCGCTACCCATAAGCCGTCGAAGCCGAAGTCTTCGACCGATGCCGCCAGACCGCCGGCTTTGTCCAGGTCGTCGGAAAACACCGTCACATCGAATTTCATGCAGGAACCCAATCACGATTGCTGCTGTTGCGTAAGTCATTGTATCTGCACAGTATTGCGGACGCGAGGGCACAACTTTGATAGCCCGAACGTGTTTAAGATGTTACAATTGCTGGCATAAGACGCACAACACATCTTGATTTTCCCCGGAGAGTGCGGTCTGCGATATGCCGGGGAAGGCCTTTCTTTTCAGAGGAATGAATGGGTGTAAGAACCACACGGTCGATCAATATTGGTTTGCGCAACGTCGTTGCAACCATTCTCATCGGGCTCGGCTTGGTCTTCATTTGGGAGATCCGCGGTACGCTGATGCTGACCTTTGCCGCGGTCGTGTTGGTTGTACTCTTGACGATGCCGGTACGCTTGCTCGTCCGCCGCTTCGAGATGAATCGCGTGGCCGCGATTTTCGTCAGCGTCATTGGCTTGTTTGTCGTCCTGGGGCTGATCGGAATTCCCATTTTTCGCACGATCGTCAATCAGTTCAATGTATTGGCCAATGAAGTGATCCCGCTTGGCCTTGAGCAAGCTCGCGAGGCCATCACCGGTGAAGCGCTGATCAAGCAATTCCCGTTTCTGGAAGGGTTTATCACCGGCCAGAACCAGGATCTGGTCAACGACGATTTGATCAATCAGTTTGTTTCTCAAGTGACCGATGCAGTTGGCCGTCTCGGCGGGACGGTTCTGCCGGTTGTGGGTGGTGTGGCAAATACCATTCTGAGCGCACTGATAATTTTCTTCTTGAGCATGTACTTGCTGGCGGAACCGGAACGGTATGTCAACGGGATCATTAAGATTACCCCGATCTGGTATCGTGATCGTATGTTGACGATCCTGCGACGGATCGATACGACACTGCGCGCCTGGCTCAGTGTGACTGGCGTGTCGATGATCGTGGTGGCGGTGTTGACAGGTCTCGGCCTGGCCATGCTCGGCATTCGCGAATGGGTCGCTCTTGGTGTTTTGGCTGGCGTTCTTTCGTTCATTCCGAACTTTGGCCCGGTGGTCGCTCTAGTGCCGTCAGTTGCGGTTGCGATCGTGCAAGCGCAAGAGAACGTGATCTGGACGGTGGTCATCATTTATGGGGTCTCGTTCTTTCAGAGCCAAGTCGTTAGCCCGGTTCTGGCGAGCGAGCGGATGAATATGCCGGCGATTATGATCTTGCTCGGGCAGATCATCTTCGGCTTTTTCTTTGGCTTTCTTGGCTTGATGCTCGCGGTGCCTCTTAGCGCCTGCGTCGCTGTGCTTGTTGATGAAATGTATGTCAAGGATGTCCTGGGGGATCGTGTCAAGGCGAAGGCGGAAGACGAATCGCCGGCGGAAACCGGGCAAGAGGAATTGGTCGCGGAACCGTCATAATTCGATGGTGGTATGCGAGACCTGTGAATCTACCAAACGGCACTTGACAAATTGGGCTGGGAGACTAGAATCCCTGCTGGTCTCAGAAGTAATCTTGCAGGATTCTGACAGACAGTCCTTGACATGATGCGGTGGTGCTGATAAGGTACTGAGAGTAAAGGTGAGAGTGTGGCTCTCGCTTTTTTGTCCCCTGAAGGGGGGGCGAGTGCGGATTAACATCAGAATAGCAGGTTAAGACAGAGCGAATCAAACCCTGTTGAGAATACGGAGAGTTTGATCCTGGCTCAGGATGAACGTTGGCGGCGTGCCTAATACATGCAAGTCGAACGGTAAGCATCCTTCGGGATGTGTAGAGTGGCGAACGGGTGAGTAACACGTAACTGATCTGCCCTGTAGACTGGGATAACCTTTGGAAACAGAGGCTAATACCGGATGAGATCACGGTAGTTAGAGAGCCGTGCTGGAATGCTTAGGCGCTATAGGATGAGGTTGCGGGCCATCAGCTAGTTGGTGAGGTAAAGGCTCACCGAGGCGATGACGGCTAGGGGACCTGAGAGGGTGACCCCCCACACTGGGACTGAGACACGGCCCAGACTCCTACGGGAGGCAGCAGTAAGGGATATTGCACAATGGACGGAAGTCTGATGCAGCGACGCCGCGTGGGCGAAGAAGGTTTTCGGATCGTAAAGTCCTTTTCTATGTGACGAGATAGGACGGTAGCATAGGAATAAGTGTCGGCTAACTACGTGCCAGCAGCCGCGGTAAAACGTAGGACACAAACGTTATCCGGAGTTACTGGGCGTAAAGAGCGCGTAGGCGGTAGGTTAAGTTACCTATGAAAGTTATCGGCTAAACCGGTAATAGTTAGGTGAAACTGGCTTACTAGGGTGAAATAGAGGGAAGTAGAATTCCGGGTGTAGTGGTGAAATGCGTAGATATCCGGAGGAATACCGGTGGCGAAGGCGGCTTCCTGGATTTCAACTGACGCTGAGGCGCGAAAGCGTGGGTAGCGAACGGGATTAGAAACCCCGGTAGTCCACGCCGTAAACGATGTACATTAGGCGTTCGGCTACAATGGTAGTTGAGTGTCGCAGCAAACGCGATAAATGTACCGCCTGGGGAGTACGGTCGCAAGGCTAAAACTCAAAGGAATTGACGGGGGCCCGCACAAGCAGCGGAGCGTGTGGTTTAATTCGAGGCTACGCGAAGAACCTTACCTGGGAATGACATGGTGGTAGTACGGAAGCGAAAGCGGAAGGACCCTTCGGGGAGCCATCACAGGTGCTGCATGGTTGTCGTCAGCTCGTGCCGTGAGGTGTTCGGTTAAGTCCGCAAACGAGCGCAACCCTCGGTGCTAGTTATACGTGTCTAGCATGACTGCCCATGACAAATGGGAGGAAGGTGGGGATGACGTCAAATCAGCATGGCCTTAATATCCAGGGCGACACACACGCTACAATGGTCGGTACAATGGGTAGCGAAGGGGCGACTTGGAGCGAATCCTAAAAAGCCGATCTCAGTTCGGATTGCAGGCTGCAACTCGCCTGCATGAAGTCGGAGTTGCTAGTAACCGCAAATCAGCACGTTGCGGTGAATACGTTCCCGGGCCTTGTACACACCGCCCGTCACGTCATGGGAGTTGGTCGAGCCTGAAGTCGGGAAGCCAACCTTCGGGGGGCTACTGCCTAGGGCAGGGTCGATGACTGGGACGAAGTCGTAACAAGGTAGCTGTAGCGGAAGCTGCGGCTGGATCACCTCCTTTCTAAGGGAGCGTCCGAGAGGGCGCGTGATAAGAGTTACAGAGTGTGTAAGAATCGGGGAAGAGACGCGACGTGTTAGCCTGCTATTGTGATGTTAATCGTGAGAACGAGTGGCAGTTGGATTTGGGGCTGTAGCTCAGCTGGTTAGAGCGCACGCCTGATAAGCGTGAGGTCGCAAGTTCAAGTCTTGCCAGCCCCACAGGGGGACATAGCTCAGTTGGGAGAGCGCCTCGCTTGCACCGAGGAGGTCAGGGGTTCGAGTCCCCTTGTCTCCACACGGGGATATAGCTCAGTTGGGAGAGCGCGTCAATCGCACTGACGAGGTCAAGGGTTCGAGTCCCTTTATCTCCACTTAGTCAACCTCTAAGCCGCAGTTTACAGTTCCAAGCGATGTAACAAGTAAAGAATACGTTCGGACCCTTCGATCTGCATCGAACGGATGATTTCAAATTTTTCTCCAAAGACGGTTTCGAAGTTGCTCTGAGAATACTCGGAAAATATGTCTTGCCGCGACGAAAGCAGTTGCTGGACCTTCTTGTCCGCCTTTGGCACAAATTCGATAATCAGCCAATCCCCTATCGACGCAAAAAACTCTGCGATTTTGCTCAAGGGAACGTTGTTTGAAATCGCAAAGTGGTGGATTAAGGCCAGTGCCAGCACACATTCCGCTTTGCTCCGAGCCACCAACGAATCCCGTTCACGGTTTGCCCAACCAATAGAGGCTGATGGGTTCGCCAAATCAATCAACAGCGGGTGGAGGTACTTGTCCTGCTCGCGCTTGGCTTGCAAATAATTGGCTTCCACAACGCCGGGGTCACTGTCCATAGAGACAGTGAAAATGTCCTGCTGACTGGCAATCCGGCTGAACACCCCCGTATTCGCACCTAAATCCCAAACACATCGTGGATTGATTTCATTCAGAAATTCATTGACGAGTTGGAATTTATGGTCGAATCCTACTTCTTTGTAGCTGTCTCCTTCATAGTAGTTTGTCCAAGACGTGTACCCGTGATCCCATTGGATTCCTTCTACCGTGGATCGAAGATTCTCACAGATTCTGATGATATCTCGCTTATTGAGCCGCTTACTGTCCACGATTTCGCGCGGCGCAGTGCTGCCCGCGTGGCGTGACTGGGCGCGTTCATGGAGGTGCAGATGCATGATGAGGCCTAAATTAAGGTAACTTCTCTTTGGCAACAGTGACCTGGCCAGGTCCAGCGGAATCCCATCCAAGTGAGTACGCAGTAACTGGCTGAGCCTAACGTCCCGATAGCTCATCAAGACCAGCGGCGCCAAGAAGTGTTGACAGAACTGCTTGTAGGCGATCCACGCCCCGCCTTCCTCGTACTTCTCAAACGACAAGGTGTCGATCAGTAGCGGCTTCCCATCAAGAAACTGAATGTTGTATGCGCTGGCATCCTTCAGGATCATGTCCTGGGCCAGCGCACGTGTCTGAATTTCGAGCGTGGCAAGCGCCGCGTCTTTCAGTTGGCTGAAGGACCATTCGTACGGGTACGAGATGAAGGGAATCTGTTGCGGTTGCAGTACCTTGTAAGCGATATCGTTGCTGAGAGGTGGAAGGACGCTCTCGGTGTGGGGTATGAGCAACTGCCGACCGACCAATTGGTCATACAATCCACTGCTCAATAAGTGGTCGTAATTTGCTTGATAGCTGTGGTTGACCTGTCGATACACTATTCCGTCATAGATGAATACGTGTCCGCTTGGGTCACGGAATGAGCCGCCAATTTTATTTCGCGCTACCATACTTAAGATCAGACTTGATCTGTGTTATCAACATTGTCCTCTGGTTGGTCTTTTTCCTCCTCCATGCCGAAAAGTCTCAAGACTCGAGACTTCCAGAGTCGAAAGGTCGCCAGGACTCCCACGATAACCGCAATTAGCAGCTGAATCAGCAAACTGCCGGATCCAGGATCCAAATAGGCAAACACCGCCTTGGCGCTCGCAATAACCACACCAAACTTGTACAGCCAGTTTTTCGATTTCATCTATCATGCTCCTTTGGCTAACGAGAAGACGCTGTCTCTTGTCACCGCGCCTGGAACCGGCTCGCTAAACGCGCTTTTCAAAAGCGCCTATCGCCAATTTGCGAATTCTTCCGTCACATCAATCTGTCGAAAAGGATCGTCATATCCAACCGGCAACTCGAACAAATAATCCTCCTGCAATTCGTATTCCGTTCCGAATACTTCGTTCAGAATCAAAGGGAAGGTGTTGATCAAGGTGTAGGGTTCAGGCAAATCAATCGAAAACGAAGCGGGCAAATAGTATGCGGCATACGTGTCGAAATGCGTTGATCTTCCATCCATTGTCGAGCCGTCGCCATAGGTCGAACCATGGTCGGCCTGAAAGATGATGATTGGCGGATTCTGTGAAGCCTCTAGAATCTTATCGATCATCCACAAGAACCGAGAGTTTATGAACTTGAATTCGGCAAAGAACTCTTCCGGGTTTGGCGAATAATTCGATTCCAAAATTGCTCCATGTTCATCAAATACCGTTGGCCCGTGCGGCTTTATGAGATGAACAATTGTGAATGTCGCTTCCGGCAGAGATGTTATAGGTGTTACGGCCTCCGCCGTTGCCAAGAAACGCTCTGGATCTTTGTTATGCAATGACCTGCCGTCGACACGGTGGAAAAGTTTCTCCAATTGGGAGCGGGCTAATCGCAAAATCGTCGTATCGATGTACAGCGGTATGAAAGGCTTTTTGTAAAACAGGTCAATTTGCGTGCGATGAACATCTTCATTGGAATTTCCCAAGTATACCGCTCCAGTTAGGTCAGACTCGGACACAATCACGTCAACAGAACCTCGCGGTGTGAAGTCCCGATTGATAGCGGCGAGTGGACTGGGCACCAGATAGCCTGACATGAACTGAATAAATGTGTAACCCTGCTCGACTAATTGCCGTGCTACAGCACTGTTCGCGATTTCCAGGCGCAAGAAGTCCAGGTCGCTGAACGGTGACTGATTGCTGTCGTAATATCGCATGTTCAATGTTGAGGCCAGCGACAGTAGTGTCTTACCGTAATTGGCTTGTGCATGATCGGCGACTGTGAAGCCGCGATCCTTCAGAGCTGCGGTGAATGCGGAGTTATCGTAGTTCATTGCCCGAGCCAGCCACATATCGCTGGGATAGCCGTCGGGAATGATGTAATAGATATCCGGTCGTAAAAGCGAATCGTTTACTTTGGTGACCTTATCTTGAACGCTGTACTTCGTGGTGTAGGCCTCTGAGATTTCAGCGTGATTGGACATATCTACAAAGCCAGTTACGAGCGAAATGATCTGCAGCGAAAGCAGGCAGAACATGATCAGATTGAAAACGGAAGTCGTTTGGATAAAAACTGCCTTTATACGAATCCGCTGTACCGGAACGAGAATGAGCACGAGCGCGGACAGAACCATAAATGTCCAAATGCCAAGCGATTTGGGAATGAATACTAGCTCATACACGTGCCCGCTCAGGGAGAACGCAATGCTGCATACGCCGAGATAAAACGCCGTCCGATGCCGGTTTCGAACCCAATGATTAGTTGCAAGGAACGCTATGGTGGTACCAAGAAGCATCAAGATTAGGCTAGGGATAACTTCGTTGTCAAAGACTAATCCGAGATTCTCCGAATAAAGATGGACAATAGGTATTGCTCCCACAATCCACAGGTAAAGCGGATAATCTTTGTATAGAGACAGCAACTTTCTCTTTCGCATTGAGAGGATAAATCCAGACGAGTGTGACAGATAATTACGCAACGTATTATACGTTCGTTTGTTCTGATGTACATCCGGTTATGGATAGAAGCCAAAGTCTCCGGAAACTGTTCAGAATCGCGCCAACGAATACTGTTTTGCGGCCGAATGTGGTTTTGCACTGACCGGGCGATCGGCTGGCCGCAGCGTTTAGTACCGAGCGGGCTGACCAAGTTGGAAACTGGTCTAGCTTTGCTGCACGAAGTATTGGGATTGGCAGCGTTCCTTAAGTTTCTATCAAATCTATACTTGACGTGATCGAGTCAACGTGGCAAAATCCGCAGTCTTGCGGCTGGCGAAAAGTCAGCCGGTGCGTCTTAACAGTTGAATAATCAACGCGAAGGTAATACCTAAGTAGCGCGTGCCAAGAGAGCCGGAGACTCCGTACGAGAGTACGGAAAGCGACTAAGGGTACACAGTGGATGCCTAGGTATCTCGTGCCGAAGAAGGACGTGTTATACTGCGAAAAGCTTCGATGAGGTGTATAAGACCGTGAGAGTCGAAGATATCCGAATGGGGAAACCCGGCGTGGTTCAAGCCGCGTCATCCTTTTAAACGAGGAGGGGAACCGTCCGAACTGAAACATCTAAGTAGGACGAGGAGAAGAGAAGATTCTGCGAGTAGTGGCGAGCGAAAGCGGAGTAGCCCAAACCAGATGCTACGGTGTCTGGGGTTGTAGGACTCGGATAAATTGCGGTAGCGGAAGTCGAATGATCTGGGAAGGTCAGCCGAAGAGGGTGAGAGTCCCGTAGGCGCAAGTGAACGCAATACCGAGCATCCTGAGTAGCACGATACACGCTAACATTGTGCGAAGCTGGGGGGTCCACCCTCCAAGGCTAAATACACGAGATAACCGATAGCGCAATAGTACCGTGAGGGAAAGGTGAAAAGAACCCCGGCGAGGGGAGTGAAATAGAATCTGAAACTGTGTACTTACAACCGGTCGGAGGTATGAGAGATCATACTGACGGCGTGCCTTTAGGAGAATGAGCCAGCGAGTTAATGTGTGTGGCGAGCTTAAGGCGAAGCCAGCCGTAGGCGAAGGGAAACCGAGTCTGAATAGGGCGATAAAGTGGCACATATTAGACACGAAACCAGGCGAGCTAACCATGGCCAGGATGAAGTTACGGTAACACGTAATGGAGGTCCGAACCCACCGATGTTACAAAATCGGGGGAAGAGTTGTGGTTAGAGGTGAAATGCCAAACGAGCCTGGAGATAGCTTGTTCTCCCCGAAATAGCTTTAGGGCTAGCGTTGTGCGATGGGTGTCGGAGGTAGAGCACTGTATGGGCTAGGGGGCGTCAAGCTTACTGAACCCAAACAAACTCCGAATGCCGATATACCGAGCACGGCAGTTGGACTGCTTGAGATGAGTTAAGTAGTCGAGAGGGAAAGAACCCAGACCCTCGTCTAAGGTCCCGGAGTGTATGCTAAGTGTAAAACGAGGTGAGTGTGTTGAGACAGCTAGTAGGTTGGCTTAGAAGCAGCCATCCTTTAAAGAGTGCGTAACAGCTCCCTAGTCAAACGCATTTGCGCGGATAATGTAACGGGTCTAAAGCATACCACCGAAGACAGGGATAACGAGAGTTATGGTAGGGGAGCGTTCTGCGTGCGGCGAAGTCAATCTGAAAGGATTGTTGGAGCGCGCAGGAGTGCGAATGCTGGCATGAGTAGCGAGAAATAGGTGAGAACCCTATTCGCCGGACGTCTAAGGTTTCCGACGGAAGGCCAGTCCGCGTCGGGTTAGTCGGACCTAAGCCGAGGCTGAGAAGCGTAGGCGATGGACAACGGGTTAATATTCCCGTACCGGTATATGGAGTGATTGCAGAAGCTTGTGGGAGAGTCAGCCTCTGAGTGGATTGAGGTGGCAAGCGGGGAGAGCCCGTGAAGCCGTGCCTTCGGGCAAGAAGTGACAGGAACCATGGGACGAGAAAAGCTGCGATGATGATGAAGTATGCCGACCGTACCGCAAACCGACACAGGTAGACGAGTAGAGAATACGAAGGCGAACGGGAGAACCTCTGCTAAGGAACTAGGCAAAATGGATCCGTAACTTCGGGAGAAGGATCGCCTGGTAGCGATATCAGGTTGCAGTGAAAAGGCTCTGCCGACTGTTTACCAAAAACACAGGTCTCTGCGAAAGCGCAAGCTGAAGTATAGGGGCTGACGCCTGCCCAGTGCCGGAAGGTTAAGTGGAACTGTGAGAGCAGTGAAATGAAGCCCCGGTGAACGGCGGCCGTAACTATAACGGTCCTAAGGTAGCGAAATTCCTTGTCGGGTAAGTTCCGACCCGCACGAAAGGCGTAACGAGTGGAGCACTGTCTCAGCAGGGGACCCGGCGAAATTGAAGTATGCGTAAAAATGCGTATTACCCGCAGCAGGACAAAAAGACCCCGTGGAGCTTTACTGTAACTTGCCATTGCGTTAGGGCGTTACTTGTGCAGGATAGCTGGGAGACGAGGAAGCGTGCGCGTCAGCGTGTGTGGAGTCAATGTTGAGATACCAGCCTGGTAGGGCTTTGGCCCTAACCTGAATGTGAGTAGCATTAGGGACAGTGGCAGGTGGGCAGTTTGACTGGGGCGGTCGCCTCCGAAAGAGTAACGGAGGCGCCCAAAGGTTGGCTCAGATGGAATGGAAACCCATCGTAGAGTGTAAAGGCAGAAGCCAGCTTGACTGCGAGACAGACAAGTCGAGCAGAGACGAAAGTCGGGCTTAGTGATCCTACGGTACAGAGTGGAATGGCCGTAGCTTACCGGATAAAAGCTACCCCGGGGATAACAGGCTAGTCTTGCCCAAGAGTTCAAATCGACGGCAAGGCTCGGCACCTCGATGTCGGCTCATCGCATCCTGGGGCTGAATAAGGTCCCAAGGGTTGGGCTGTTCGCCCATTAAAGCGGTACGTGAGCTGGGTTCAGACCGTCGTGAGACAGGTCGGTCTCTATCCGCTGTGGGCGTTGGGAATTTGCGAGGAGTTGCCCCTAGTACGAGAGGACCGGGGTGGACGAAGCGCTCGTGATTCAGTTGTCGCGCCGGCGGCATAGCTGAGTAGCGACCTTCGGGACGGATAACCGCTGAAAGCATCTAAGTGGGAAGCCAGCCTCAAGAAGAGATTCCCCATTGGTAAAACCAAGTAAGACCGCTGGGAGACTACCAGTTAGATAGGCGGGGGGTGTAAGCGCAGTGATGCGTGTAGCTGACCCGTACTAATGGTCGAGGGCTTTCCGTACTTTAGTGCGGAGTGTCCGGCGTTTTTGGCAGGGCTTGAGGTAGTACCACCGTGTTGATTATGAGCTGACGAGAGACGCGTGCGCGCGAAGAGGGTGTGAGCATGAGAGTCGAGCGTTGGTGGCTAGAGCCGCGGGGGTACACCCGGATCCATCCCGAACCCGGAAGTTAAGCCTGCGAGCGCAGATGGTACTGCATTGGAGACGATGTGGGAGAGTATGCCGTCGCCAACACTCTACTCTTCTGCTCCACCCTCTTTTTTTGGTATTATTCCGCCATTCATCGACACTGACTCTTCGGTAGTCCTTCGTGAGCAAACTAAACAGATCGATATCGCACTTTGCTATAGTTTTGGCCTGCCTCGCCACGGTCTATTTCACGGGTGTTACGAACCTGACATCAAAGCCCATGTCCTGGGCCTCCGAGTGGCATTCCCTGAAGCACCTCTATACATCACATTGGCAGCCATCCTTCACGCTCGCTGAAACATTGAAAAGCGTATCTGAACGCAGCGAGGATCACGGTCCGCTGTACTTCATTTTCTTAAGCTTTTGGCGTAATATATTCGGGCGCGACCTGGCCACCTACCGGCTGCTGTCCGTTTACTTTGGTCTGTTCGCGATTGTCTTCGCCTACCGGCTGGCTCTTGTAACTCGCGACACCGATGTGGCGCTTGCTACCGTCGTCATGGTCTCATTCCTTTCGATCTTCGTTTACTTTACATACAAAGTCAGAATGTATTCGCTGCTGTCTCTACTCGTCCCGGTCGTAGCCTGGCAGTATTGGAGAATCGCGTCCGAATACAAACGCGTTGCTTGGTGGAATTGGCTTGCGCTCATTTTTAGCTCGGCAGCGGCTGTTGCCGTCCATTATTTCGGCTTCCTACTGCTCGCGTCGATCGGCCTTTATCACCTGTTCTTTGTGCCAAAAAACAGACGATGGTGGAGCGTCTGCCTGGCAATGGTCGCCGCCGGGTTCCTGTTTTCGCCTTGGTTGCCGGTCGTGCTAAAAGCTGTGGCCATCAGAACGGTGCCGGATAACGAAGGTCTACTTCTCTTCCAAGCAATTGAGGCAATTGCCAGGCTCTACACCAACGGCTTGGTCCTGATCGTTCCCGTAGTCATTGCAGCAGTTGCGCTAAGATTCAAGCAATTGACCAGGTTTCATCGCTATCTATTGTTCTTGGTCAGCCTGATACTTCTATTCATGCTCTTGGGAAACGAAATCACGCCCTTGCTTATTTCCAGGCGGCTTCGTTACACGATCGTCTTCGCAATTCCCTGGGCTTGCGCTGTTGCCATTGGACTGAGCTTGATTCCTGGACGGAAGATCGTGCTCCCGCTTTTCGCCGTCATTTGGGTCGCATCGTTCTTCATCTACAATGATTCGTACGATTTTACGCTATTGACGAATCGGATAACGCCAAGTGTTAATCAGGAAGACTTTCCACATTATCAGGACTTCCATTACGAATCGGCGAATTTGCCCGGTCACAACGAAATCATACTAAGCTTCCACCCTTCAGGACGGGTTAGCACCAGAGTCATAGACCACTATAGAAAGTTCCTCAAGACGTGGAAGCATGTCGTCCATATTTCTTATGGTGCAACGGGTGATCTGATTATTCAAAGCAATCTTTCGACCTACGCTACTCTGGATGCCATCACCGAGAATGCAAACGCTATCTGGGTCATTCACAATCCGCGGCAGACCGAACTGAACTCCATGTCCGTATTCAACGACTGGTTCACTCGAAATTATCAACAATGCAAGCGCTTCCTGGATACCGATGACAGTATTATCGACTACTATCTAAAGCCTTCTATTCCGTGTGACCTTGTCACGGATGAGCAGCCTTTCAAGATTCGCTACGACAACGGCACCGAACTTGGCAACATGCTTTACGAGCAATCGAATGAGATGCTCTCCGTCTATCTTTGGTGGCTGCATACCATAGGAACAGACTATTCTCTGACCATTCAGATCTTCGACGAGCATGGCGCCAAAGTGCGTCAAGTTGACCGGGTCATTAGCGATGAACCAATTGACGTATTCGACTTCGATATCGCTTCGCTCCCTGCTGCCGACTATGTTGCGAAGCTCATCGTCTATGACCGTTACACGATAGAAAGCCAAGCGGGCAATATGGTCGCAACTGAGCAACGCTTCGCGCGCGAAGTGGATCTGTTTCGATTCATGATTGACGGGTAATCGCTCGAGCGAACGACCTATAGGCAACTCTGACGCAGGTCTTCCATACGGAAAATCCTTACGAAATCGTCGTCATGTGACGCCTCGACATGGCGGAAGCTATTACCGATATTGCCGGCCCCGGGTATGAGTCGATGAAATATGACATGGGTATATCCAACCGTCTCCAGTTCATTCAAAGCGGTTACATACCCTTCATTTGCGCCATCTTCGCAAGCAATTGGCTGGTCGTTGTGCCAACTGTTCAAGATAGGATTCGCTGCGATGAATTCGAAGGCTTCGGACGGCGTGCGGCTGATGGCGCCTTCCGCCTGAGGGTAGCCACTGAGCGCCTGGAATAAATTGTAATGCTTTGAATTCCCGCGCCCCATGGGCAAGTTAATGATCCGAATCTCATCACTGCTTTCGTTTGCAAGCCAGTCAAGATAGGCGATTCGTTCTGCGCGAATTCTGTTGCCGGTTACAGGTATGGCGTATTCAGCTCCCGCCAGCGCAATGAGCAGCACAACGAACCAGCGCCCCTTGGTGATAGAAAACCTTTCGTGCAAGGCCAATAAGCCATAGCAAGATAGCACCGCCAGCGGCAACAGGCTGCCAATTATGAAGTTGTCTGTCTCTACAAAGGCTTCGAATATAGACGGAATCAAGGCATTCAAATAGTATTTGGGCAGAACGATGTCTTGATAGGTCAGGCCGTTGATGCTTAAGAATGACCCAAGCCGCAATACCAAAAAAATCACAAGCAGCGCCAGCCAGGGCAGCATCTTGGGCCGAGCCCTTTTATCGATCAGACCGACGCCGATGAGCAGCAGCGGCAAGTAACCCAGGTAGCTTGTTGGGCTGAAGCCTCTCGCATTTTCCTGCTCCCTCGGAAAGATAGCGTCGGCGGCTGAGTCAAGTGCAGGTCCGACGATTGGATTTCTGTGATTGACAAAAAATGATATGAGATCCTGATTCCGTTCGCTATCCGTCCATTCCAGCGCCGCGCCAAAGGATTGCGAATCGCTTAACATTGGCGCGAGTCGCCATAGACTCGCCAAGGCGATCGCGAGCATTAGCAAGATAACGTACCGCCAGTAACGCTTGTCCCGCCATTTTGACCAGGCAAGTCCGCATATTCCCAAGCCGATTATCATCAAGGTGCAAACGTAGGCATAAATATTGATGATGCTGGTCAAACCAGTCAGAAGACCGGAGACCATGACCAGAATCCAGCGCTTTTCCTGGATGCCGCGATGGAAGAAATATATCGCCAAAGGCAGCGTTGCGATTAGCGCATTGTTCGGATGGTGCGGGTGCCCAATCACATGCGGACTGCAGCCGAACAGCACGGCGCCAAACAGTGCAATCCACTTGTCCTTCATCAAATAGTGCAAGTAAATGTATGCGGAAAGCGCCGACATATAGATGATCAGCAGGTAGGCCAGGCAAAACGCATTGGAGACCGGCAAGATGGCTTGCAGGGCATTCACCATGATGACGTAGGGAAAATTTATCGGATGATACACCAGCGACACGCCCTGAGGATAAAACATCAAGTCCGTGAAGAAGCGATCCGCCTGCCCGCTCAAGACCTGTTGTCCGTACCAAACATCCCACATCTCGATAAAGACATCGCTGCTCTTGCCGGTCGGCAGCCAAAAGACGTCCGTCCTGAATACGTATTCAATCGTCGGGAACGTCATCACTAGGATCAGTACGGCGGTGATCACCAGAAAGTGAAGATGTTCGCGCAGGATGCGTCCGAGGCGCTTCATGGCTTTCTCGTTGCAAGGAATCGGTTCACTGTGACAACTCTATCATATCGCGCGGTCATGGCAAATCGAGAGGCCCGCCCGGTGCGATTCCGGTCTTGCCCACTGAGGCAACTTTCTATATCCTTGGCGTTGATCAATGTACACGTTAACAAGCGCGAGGCTCACCGATAGATGAGCATACGCAAGCCGAAACATTCGGCCGAAGGCCCGCAATGGATCGCCGTCTACATCACCCACAGTCTTCCAGAGGCGCATATTGTTCTCGGCAAATTGGAAGCGCATGACGTTCCGGCAATGATCCATCAAGAGGCAGGCGCCACTGCGCTCGGCATCACCATGGGAAACCTGGGAGAGATCAAGATTCTGGTTGCCCCGTCTGATTACGAGCGCGCCTCGACACTTCTTTTCTCCGAAAGTGATGACCAGATTGAAGCGAGCAACGACAAGATACAACTAATCTGGCAGGACGATGGTGATGGCGAGGAGTACTACATCGACGATGACGAAGAATGACACCTTAACGCGTATACCCGGTTTCGAGGTTGGCCATTATACCGACCTGGATGCCGTTACCGGTTGCACCGTGGTGCGCTGCCCGCCGAAGACGGTCGGCGCTGTGGATGTCCGCGGCGGCGCGCCCGGCACCAGGGAGACCGACCTGCTGCAAGCGCACAATCTTGTGGAGGAAGTCACAGCTGTCGTATTGTCCGGCGGGAGCGCATTTGGCTTGGGGACGGCGGATGGCGTGATGCGCTGGCATTCAGAGCGCGGACTTGGGTATCGGTCTCGCAGCGGCATCACTGTGCCCATCGTACCGGCCGCGATACTTTTCGACCTGACGATTGGAGAATTCGGCGTCTATCCGGACGGGCAGGCCGGCACTCAGGCTTGTGAGGCTGCCAGCGCCGAACCGGTTCCCATGGGCAGCGTCGGCGCCGGCACGGGCGCGCGTATTGGCGCGATCAAAGGCAACGAGCGCGCCAGTAAAGGAGGCATCGGTTCAGCGGCGATTGAATTGCCCAACGGTCTGATTGTTGCGGCGTTGATGGCGGTTAACGCGGCCGGCAATGTCATGGACGACAAGGGAACGATACTGGCTGGTTTGCGGTCAGCCGATGGTACGAGCTTTCAGTCAATTCTTGACGCCATGGCCGAGATGACCGCGGGGCAGGCGGAGGCATCGGCTCGTGACAGCACCGTGATCGGCGTAGTCGCCACCAATGGCGCGCTCACCAAAGCACAGGCGCAGAAGGTGGCGCAGATGGCGCATGATGGAATCGCGCGGGCGGTCAACCCCTCGCATACCATGTTCGATGGCGATACGATTTTCGCGTTGGCAACCGGCGAGGCGCCGACGGATCCGACTCTTGTCGGCGCGTATGCTGCCGAAATGGTGTCGAAAGCCATTCGTCGCGCGGCGCTCCACGCGACTTCCCTGGCTGGCGTCCGCGCCATCGCAGATCAATAGACAGGTCATTGCCAATCCTTTGCCTTAATTCAGGGCTTTCTTTAAGAGGCATGCCCTCCGTCACCGGCGCTAGCCGGCCACATGTCTCAGCGATATCTCGTATGCCGGCTGTGACTCCTGTGTGGACCGCCCATCGCGATGTTTAATAGATTGACCAATAGTCTTAACATTAATTTAGAGCGGTTCGTGTATGCTAAGTGGGTTGGGAGGTCTGCCCTTGGAACAAACTTTGGCCAAGAAGGTTCTGCTTGTTGAGGACGAAGAAAAGCTGCTAGAAAACCTCGCCGAGAAGTTGCGCGCGGAAGGTTACGACGTATTCACGGCACTGGATGGTGAAGCCGGCTGGGAAACGGCGCGCGGCGACAGCTTTGACTTAATCGTTCTTGACATCATGCTGCCGCGTCTGGATGGGCTTAGTTTATGCCGCATGATTCGCAATGACAGCCGGATCTCCAATGTGCCGATCATTATGTTAACCGCGCGCGGCACTGAAGTTGACAAGATTGTTGGTCTGGAGAGCGGCGCTGATGATTACATTGTTAAACCTTTCGGCTTGGGTGAATTCTTGGCGCGTGTTCGCGTACAAATGCGCCGGCCCTCACTGGATCGCGGACTGAAGCAAGATGAATTGATTTCAGGCGATCTGCGCCTGAGTCTAACCGGGCGGCGCGTGTTTAAAGGTGAGGAAGAGGTCAAGCTAAGTAACAAGGAATTTGATATGCTGACTGTTTTCATGCGCAACGTCAAGGCGGTTCTGTCGCGTGACCTGATCTTGACCAATGTCTGGGGGCACGACTATTACCCGATGGACAAGCGCACCGTCGATGTACATATTCGCTGGCTGCGAGAAAAGATAGAAGACAATCCGTCCAGCCCCAAGCGAATCAGCACGGTACGCGGCGTCGGATACCGGTTCGAAGGCTGATCATGGAGTTGCTCCTTTCTCTCGCAGTCATTGCCCTTTTCGGCACGGGTTACTACCTGATTCATCTCGGTCGATCAAACAAGACCTTGGTCAACGACATCGACAGCCGCGACGAGACAATCCGCCAGCTTCGGTCACAATTGAATGCGATTGAAAGCAAGACGGTCGAAAGCCAGGCGGTCTTGAGTACGATTTCCAATGTGGCCTTGGATCCCGTTCTGCTGCTGGATGAAGATCTGACGATTATGATGTACAACCGGGCGGCCGAGCAGTTCTTCGCCCCGGGAAGCGCAATCGGCGAGCATTTGCCCGCGGCCTTAGAATCGCCGGAATTGCTCAGCCTGGTTGAGTTGACCTTGCTGGAAAGCGAAAGCCTGGAAGAGCAGTTCGTCATCGACAAGGTCATTTACCGCGCGCGGACACATCTGATGCATGACGTGGGCGAGCGGCGCATTGTCGGCATTGCGTTTCAAGACATTACGGCACTGGTCAACTTAAGCCGTGCGCGGCGTGATCTCGTGGCGAATATCTCGCATGAGTTGCGTACGCCGATCACGCGAATTCGCTTGATTATTGAAGGATTATTCCTGGATGCTGACAGACCCAAGCGCAAGGCGAGCATCCAATCGCTCAAAGAAATCGCTATGGAGACCGATGCGCTTCTTTGGTTGGCGCAGGAACTACTCGACTTATCCATGATCGAATCGGGCCAGGCGATCATGCGCCTTGTCGAAGCCCCACTGAAACAGGTGATTGACGAATCCATCGCTCGCTTTGAGTCGCACGCTGAGATGAAGGATCTCAAGATCATCAGTCAGGTGCCGGAAAAGCTGGAAGTCCTTTGTGATGAGGACCAGCTCAAGCGGGTTCTGGGGAATCTGATCCACAATGCGATTAAATGGTCTCCCAAGCATAAAGCGATTACGATATCGGCTTCTGAACAAGGCGATGAAGTCTCGGTATCCGTGCTCGACAATGGACCGGGCGTACCCGATGATTTACGCCAGCGGATCTTTGAGCGCTTCTATCAGGCGGACAGGTCGCGTTCCGGTGACGAGGGCACCGGACTGGGTCTGGCGATCTGCAAGCATATTGTCGAGGCGCACGGCGGACGAATCTGGGCGGAAGGCAACCGTCAGGGCCATGGCGGTCAGTTTGTTTTCACCCTCTTAAAAGCCGAAACCGATCATGCGGAAGCGTCAATGTCGGCAGAGGACGAAACATCGCTCGAAGAAGCTTCAACCGTCCTGCAGTAAGGCTTGGCGGGCGCTCCTCCCGTCGGCTGGTCCTCTCAAGATTGAATTCAGACCGTTTCCTGCTATACTGCAGCCAAAGTCCATCAAAACCAACCTTTCGGGGCAGGGTGAAAGTCCCTACCGGCGGTGATGCATGCGCAGCATGACGAGCCCGTGACCCTGATCTTCGCGGTCGTTCCGCAAGTGCGATTGAACGCAGCGAAGGGAAGGTGGATTTCGGTGAGAATCCGAAGCCGACGGTGATAGTCCGGATGGGAGAAGGGTGAGCAGGCTGCTGTTGGCAGCGTGCGCGGTTGGATATGCGTGATCTTCTGCGGCAGCGTGCTAGCGCTCGGCGTCGCCACCTCGCATATCGCCCTTCGCCGGAATGTCTGGGAAGCGCGATATGCACGAAACGAACAGAACCGTCGAAGTGAAGAATGAGAGGCGATCGTTTGGCGCGCGTGGCGCTTCGCTGCGCCGGCTATCTCCCGTCGCAACTGTTCTGCTGCTGTTGATCATCTGGCAGTGGATAACCGACCAAGCAATCATTTCGCCGATCCTCGTTCCACCGCCTGCCGACGTCGCTGCTGCATTGGCCGACGCGCTGGCGGATGGCACACTTCCCGCCCACACGCTCACAACCTTAGGCGAAATGCTTTACGGACTGCTCTTCGGCATCGGCATCGGGCTGGTTATCGGGTATTCCATAGCAAAAGCGCCCCTGCTGGAACATGTGCTTTCGCCCATTATTGTGGCCTTTCAATCGACGCCAATCGTCGCATACGCGCCACTGCTGATCCTTTGGTTCGGCACCGGACCAGCCAGCAAGGTAGTGACCACGGCGGTCATCGTGTTTTTCCCTACACTTGTCAATACGATCACGGGTATACGCGCCGTATCCCCTAGCCTGCGTGACGTGATGCGCTCGCTGAATGCCGACCGCTGGCAGATCTTCCGTCACCTGGAACTGCCATCTGCCTTGCCGGTGCTGCTCGCAGGGCTCAAAACGAGTACCACGCTAGCGGTGATTGGCGCCGTCGTTGGCGAGTTTGTGAACCCTCAGCGTGGATTGGGCTATTTGGTAACTGCTGCCCGCAACCGCTACGACACGCCACTCGTGTTTGTTTCCGTGCTCACGATGACGGCAATCTCCCTCAGTCTTTACAGCCTTGTCGCCTTTATGGAATGGCGCTTCCTGATTTGGCAGCGTCGCTTGGTCAACCGTTAAGTCTATCCAGAGGAGAAAACAACATCCCATGTTCAATCTCATTCGTTTGCTTACGCTCGTCGTCTCAATTAGCGCGCTGACCGTTTCGGCGCAGAATGAGCTTGCCGACGAGCGCATTCTGCTAACCTTCATTCCGAACATACAGTTTGCTCCCTTTTATGTTGGCATCGAAGACGGCTACCTGGAGCGAGCGGGATTCGATGTCACGCTGGAGCATCTGCAAGAACCGGACGTGCTGGATTTGGTAGCGGTAGGACAGGCGAATTTCGGCATCGTCAGTGGCGAGCAGGTGATCCTGGCGCGCGCACAGGGCCGCGATGTAGTGTACGTTTTTGAATGGTTCCAGCAGTACCCCGTTGGTCTGGTCCATGCGGGCGCCCTGGACTTGAGCGATTTAACGCAGTTGCGCGGCATGAAAGTGGGAATCCCCGGTCGTTTTGGCGCCAGCTACAGCGGATTGACCTCGCTCCTGCACAATGCCGGCTTGGACGAAGGCGAAATCGAAGTCAACGAGATAGGCTTTAACGCAGCCGAGGTCTTCTGTCTGGGCGTGATAGATGCCGCCATGGTCTACATCAACAATGAACCCTTGCAGATTCGTAAACTTGCCTCGGCGGGCGAATGTGGCGCGGTCACCGATATTGAAGTGATCACCGTCGCCTCGCAGGTTGACCTGGTATCAAACGGTTTGATCGTCAGCCGCACCCTGCTGGATGACGAACCGGACACGGTCGGACGGATGGTCCGCGTGCTGGGCGAGGCGCTGCAGGACGCCATTAACAATCCGGCCGGCGCTTATCTCTCCAGCCTGAAGCATGTGGCTGACCTCCCGCACGACGAGACCTTTGTCGCTGAATTGGCGGACGCGTCAATACGGCAGCAGGCGCTTCTGGCCGCGAATCCGGACCGCGCCACGATAGCGCAGAGCCGTCAGGCATTGGCGGAGAATTTGACTGAGACGATCGAGGCCGATTTGCTGACGCAGTTTTTTGTCTTGCTACACACAATCGAATTGTGGGACGCCGCGCGTCTGGGCTATAGCGATTTAGCATCCTGGGAAGCGATGCGCGACACACTCGGGCTGATGGGATTGCTTGAAGGTGATGTGGGCGAACTCTCAGATGCCTTTACCAATGACTTTGTCTCAGGACACGACGGGTGAGGCTCAGCCTGCAGGATCTCGCGGTCACTTTCAGCAGTCCCAACGGCGAGTCGTTGCCGGCGCTGGGACCAATTGCCTTTGATGTGGCCGCAGACGAGTTTGTCTGTCTGGTTGGTCCAAGTGGCTGCGGCAAGAGTACCTTGATCCGAGTGCTCGCTGGATTGCAATTGCCGACTTTCGGCCGCGCGCTTTGTGACGGCGAGCCGATTACACGCCCAATGCCGGATTTCGCCATCATGTTCCAGGATGCGAACTTGATGCCCTGGCGCACCGTTCTGGACAATATCGCTTTGCCGCTGGAAGTTGCCGGCCTGTCCGCCGCCGAACGTTACAAGATTGTCCGCACGCTTCTGCCATTGCTGCATTTGGAAAATTTCGAGCTGGCTTATCCGGCTGAATTATCCGGCGGCATGGCGCAGCGGGTCGCGCTCGGGCGCGTCATGGTGCAGCAGCCACAAGTCTGGCTCCTGGATGAGCCCTTTGGCGCGCTCGATGCGTTAACGCGTGAAAAGCTTAGCTTGGAACTGCTGCAACTCCGCACCCGTTCAACACAGACAATCATCATGGTGACGCATGACATCAGCGAGGCAGTGCTGCTTGCTGATCGCGTGATCGTATTGTCGCGACGGCCGGGCAAGCTTGTCGCCGACCTTCGCATCGACCTGCCGCGTCCCCGTTCGGCGGACATGATCTACCAAGAAGATTTCTTGCGTTTGGCGAAAGGCATCAGAGCGAGAATTGACGAGCAGGGCAATTAGACTGCGCCTACTCGCCGTGAGGATGAATCCATTGCCAGGTCGTCATATCGCTGCAGAATTGGCATACATCGGGCGGATCGTGACCGAGCTCGACAAATACCTGCTGGCCACAGTTCAGGCAGCGCCATCTGGACGCCTTGCTGGTTTGACTCGTTGACGAAGACTCACCGTCATCGCCAAGGTCTGGCCGATCTGTTGAAGAATCTGTTCCGGTCACGTCAGGAATTGTCCTTGTGTCGGTTCGTAGCTAAGGCCGCTGCAGCGCCGAGACGGATTTGCTGGTACTGTTTCCAAGCCCCTTGCATTATAGTACGAGCTTATTCTAGCCGAACCCTTTCACAACTACAGAGGACGAAGGTATGACTTTTAGCGCAGAGAAGATTCGTTCGCTTTTTCCGTCGTTGAGCGTCCCGGCAGCTGACGGCGCCATACCGATATTTCTGGATAACCCCGCCGGCACACAGGTTCCGCGAACGGTGATGGACGCGGTCACTGAGTATTACCTGACGATGAACGCCAACTCGGGCGGTCCGTTCGCTACCAGCCGTAGGAATGATGAAATGGTCGCGCAGACACGCCGGCGCATGGCCGACTTTCTCAACGCGCCGAGCCCGGACGAAATCGTCATCGGGCCTAATATGACGACCCTGAACTTCAACCTAAGCCGCGCGATTGGCCAGATCTTGTCGCCCGGCGACGAAATCATTCTCACGCGGATGGATCACGATGCCAATATCGCCCCCTGGATCTTGATGGCGCGTGACTGCCAACTGCGGGTGAAATGGGTGGATATCGACACCGCCGAATGTACGCTTGACATGGGATCGCTGGAAGAGGCGCTGACGGAAAGGACACGCCTGGTCGCTACTGTACACGCGTCGAATGCCGTGGGCACAATCAATCCGGTGCGGCAAATTGCCGGCATGGCGCACGCCGTCGGCGCCTGGCACGTCGTGGATGCAGTGCAAAGCGCGCCCCACGAGCCGATCGATGTTCAGCAAATCGGCTGCGATTTTTTGCTCTGTTCTTCCTACAAGTTCTATGGTCCCCATCTCGGAATTATGTGGGGGCGGCAAGATTTGCTGAATTCGTTGCCGGCCTACAAAGTGCGTCCCGCCAAAGATGTGGCGCCGAACCGCTGGGAAAACGGCACGCCGAGTTATGAAACCTGGAATGGACTGCGCGCCTGCCTTGATTATTGGGATGATATTGGCGCGCGCTACGGCGATGCCGATCTGCCACAGTATCGTGGACGCGTCTTAAACATGAAGCGGGCGATGGCTGCCGTTCAAGACTATGAGCGCCAATTGGTCACGCACTTAATTGACGGATTGCGTGGAATCGGCGGTCTGACGATTGTGGGCATCACGGACAACGCTCGCTACGGCTGGCGCGTCCCCACCGTCGCTGTCGTCAAGGAAGGCATTTCGCCTGACGAAATCGCGGCATTCCTGGCGGAACATCACGTCTACGTCTGGAGTGGCAACTACTATGCGCTGGAGATTGTGGAACGCCTAAACCGGCCGGAAGGCATGGTGCGGATCGGCATCGGACAGTACAACACGATTGCTGAAATTGACAGATTGCTGAATCTAATGGAAGCGATGTAGCGCGAGCAACACACGAAGGGCGCAGCTCGGCAGCTTGCTGCGAGCCCTGAATCTAGTTCTTAAGCGCCGCCAACTGCTTCATTAGCCGGCTCTTGCGGCGCGCTGCGTTGCGCTTGTGCACGACGCCACGGCTCGCCAATTTGTCGAGGTCCCGCACCGCCATGCTGGTCGCCTTTTGTGCTTCTTCCAAGTCGCCGCTTTCGATCGCCGTACGCGCGTTCTTAACCAGCGTACGAGTACGATTGCGATACATGCGATTGTGCAGACGGCGCTTTTCGTTCTGGCGGATGCGTTTGATCGCGGATTTATGATTTGCCATAGTTTCGGTTTCGAGGAAGACTAACTTCCCCTCGCTCCTTTTTTAGCTGAGTATCGGCGCCTATCCAGCCCGATTTCCATCGCACACAGCGCAACATCGTAGCACGGCATGTCATCGATGTCTAGAGCGCTTCAGTCAGTGATTTTCGGGTCGAAGGCATCGCGCAAGCCGTCGCCAAGCAAGAAGAAGCAGAAGACAGTTAGGGTGATCAGCATACCCGGAAGAAAGACCAAATGTGGCGCGCGTCTTGCGTAATCCAGCCCACCGTTAAGCATGTTGCCCCAGGTCGGTATCGGCGCGCGGATGCCGAAACCCAGAAAGCTCAAGGCGGATTCCGTCAGGATTAAACTGCCGAGCGAAAACGATAGATCAACAATGAGCAAAGAAAACATGTTGGGAACGATGTGCAGAAACATAATGCGCAAATTGGAGGCGCCTAGTGCGCGCGCCGCGATAACAAACTCTTGTTCCTTGATCGCATAGGCTTCTGAGCGTACCAGACGCGTCGTGCCGGTCCAGCCAAGTATGCCCAAAATGAGGACCAGCGTTAAAGGCGTTGGAGAAAGGAGAGCGCTGATCAGTATCAGTAGAAAAAGACCCGGTATTGATGTCAGCGTCGTCACGAACCAGATGATGACGTCGTCGACTATGCCGCCGTAGAAACCGGCAAACGCGCCAACCGCGACGCCGATGCCCAGGGAGAGGAAGGCGGCGGCGAAGGCAATGCCCAACGAGATTTGCCCGCCATAGAGGAGCCGGCTGAGATGGTCTCTTCCCAATTCGTCCGTCCCAAGCAGGTGGCCGTCGGCGAATAGCGGCGCGTAATTGTTGCGCAAGTCCTGTGTGATCGGGTCGATCTGCAGTGTGTCGCTAAGGATCGGCGCCAAGACTGAAATCGCAGCGAGTATGAGCAACAAGATGATCGCAGTCATCGTCGGGCGGTCTCGCCTGATGCGGCGCAGCGCTCGCTGCCACAAAGTCGACGAGGGTGTGAACGCCTGCATGTCTTCGCTGTCAGGCGCGATTGCCCGGATACCGCGCGATTTCTCCTTCATTGATCTGTCCGTGTTTCCTAATATCGTATTCGTGGGTCGAAAATCGCGTGCAAGATATCTGAGAGAATGAAACCGCCGATGGCCAGGACGGAGCCGATTAGCACGCTTGCCATGATTACCGGATGGTCCCGGCTGAGCAAGGCGTCAAAGAGCAGCAGACCGACGCCCGGCCAGGTGAAGATGCGCTCGATGATGACGGAGCCGCCGATAAGCCCCAGGATAGCGGGTCCCAGAAACACAGTTAAGGGAGTAATGGCATTGCGGAATCCATGACGGAACCAGACGCTCCGGGTTGGCAGTCCCTTGGCAAAAGCGGTCCGCATATAATCACTGTTGATGGTATCCAGCATGGTCGCCCGCATAAAGCGCGACCAGCCGGCGATACCGCCCAGGGCGCTGGCGCAGACCGGAAGAATCAGATAATGAAGACGTTCATAAATCGGGGGGCAGCCACCGCGCACCGGCGGACAGCGTCCCCCCATCGGCAATATCGGGCGCCCCGTGCCAATGCCATAGTCCGCCAGGAATCGAGGCAGGACGATACCGAAGAATATGATCAGCATAAAGCCCAACCAAAAGGTGGGTATTGAAATGCCGAGGACGGCAAAAACGCGCGTGACTCTATCAAACAGGCGGCCACGATAAACCGCCGCCAGGACACCGATCAGCAATCCGCCGCTCGTACCGAGGAGCAAAACGAATACATTCAACTCTATGGTAGCGCCAAGTCGCTCACCGATTAGATCGAGGGGGTTCGAGCCGCGGAACTTAAACGAAGTGCCGAAGTCGCCGCGCAATATGCCATAGTTGTCGCCCCAGGAATCGACTTCGCCATCGAGATTCGTGTCGACCATTATCCAGTCATCGCCGATCAGCCAGCGCGCAAACTGCACATAAAACGGGTCGGTTACGCCCAATTGCTTGGCCAGGCGTTCGCGTTCATCTTGCCTGATCTTGGGGTCGAAGGCGAGCAGAGAGACGGGATCGCCCGGTACCAGCAGCATGATGAAATAGACGATGAGCGAGATGCCAAAAAGAGTAGGGATAGACTGCAACAAGCGCCGGATGATGTATTCTTGCATGCGCGCGTTTCCTGCCGCCTTAGGCAACGGAAAAGCTACCAGAGCGCCTGCATAGCGCTCCGGTAGCATACTTGAGTTCAGTGCTAGGGCTGGGCGACCGCCGGCGATACCCAGGCGTCCATCGAGTATGTGCGCGAAAACGGTGTCGGATTCCAGTTCTCGGTGCCCGGCAATACGGCTGTCATCGATTCGGAGACGTACATGAAGAAATACGGCATGTCATTGAAGAGGATTTCCTGAACCCTTCCGTAGAGTTCCGCCCGCGCTTCCGTATCGCAGCCGGCAACAATGCGCGCCTGATCATTCAACTCGACTAGCTCAGCATTGTAGTAGGACACGAAGTTGAAGCCCGAGCCGGGAACATCGACATCAGGATAGTAGAAGGGCGAGATATCGGGATCGACCGGCAAGCCCAGGCTCCAGCGCAGCATATTCATGTCAAAGGTCTGGCCGGTTAACTCGGGCAAGAAGGCGCTGCCCCAGTCAATCGCTTCGAATATCGCATTGAAGCCGACCTTGTTCATCTCCGCCTGGAAGAAGAGACCCATCTGCTCGCCAATATCCGATCCGGCGGGGACGTGTATGTCGATCGTCAATTCGCTGCCGTTGAACTCTGCATCAACCTCGCGCGCAAACAGACAATCTTGGCAAATCCGGGCTGTGTCAGGATTGTCGTCGTGGTCGATCCAGCCGGCTTGCGTCAACTTCTCCATTGCCGCGTCGGGATTGAATTCGTACTGCAATGCCGGGTTGTAAACCCAGGAAGTGGGGATGGTATGGGTGGCGACCTTGAAGCCATTGCCATCGCGGATACCTTCGATTAGCGCGTCCATATCGACCGCATGGGAAATCGCCTGACGGACCAGCACATCACCCAGTACCGGATGCGGTTCCTGCGGGATGATATTGCCGTCTTCATCCAGGCCCGGTTGCGGATTGTCTGGATTGGCATGATTCATGCCGAAGAAGGTGAACCCGTTGCCGGTAAACTCGAAGCGCGGATATTCCATCAGATTCGGATCGGTTCGGAAGTCCTCCTGGCGTGTAGCGGGTACGCCCAGGATGCTGAATTCACCGCCGATGAAGCGCTCGGTGGCGACATTCTCATCCGCCACTTGCAGTGTGACACTTTCCGAGGGGCTGATGAAACCGAGAATCGAATCCGGAAATGTTTGGTCGGCCAGCATACTGATGCGCTCACCGGCTGCGAACTCGACATCCTTGAAGGGGCCAAAGGAGACCGTCGGAATCCGCCGGGGTTCGTCCATCATGCCGGCGTAGTTGTCGCTATACAGCTCGGAAAAGATGTGCGCCGGTACTGGCGTAACATCGTTGACATCGCTGAATGAAATGCAATCCGCCTCGTTGAAGGTGACAACTACGGTGTAATCATCGGGCGCTTCCACACTGACGATCTTGCCGCCGGCCGGCGTGCCATCGGCCATCGTCTCAAATATGCCCGCGCGCGGGCTGTCGATCTGGCCACTGCGTGTGGCTTCCACCGCCCACATATAGTCGGCTGCGGTGATTGGCGTGCCGTCATTCCAGGCAATATCGTCGCGCAGGTGAACGGTCAGCACCGTGCCGGTTTCATCGTATTCCCAGCCAGATGCCATCGCGCCTGCTAGATTCGGCTCTTCCAAACCAGTGAAAGGGCTGACGCCGATAATGGACGGATAAAGATAGCCATAGACGGCGCTGGACGCGGTATCACCGCCAATCAGTGGATTGAAAGTCGCCGGATCTCCTGCCGTGCTGCCATCAATTATGATGCCACCGAGTCCGGGTCCCGGCGCTTCATCCGTGTCCTGCGCGCTCAATGGCAGGACGATCCAAAGTAACAGTACCAGAAGTAAAACGAGAATCCTCTTCATGTTCACGAACCATCCTTTCCGTGGCGTCTCTGCGCGTAGACACAGATGACTATTCATCCACACTAGTCTAACACAAACAGTCTGCTGCGAGGAAACCTGAGCGCCAATGAAACGACAAACGTTCCATGCGCTGTCAGCAGCTCGCGTTGCCTAATACGCGAGGCCGCTTGCCCAGTCGACATACGGGTTCTTGCCAAGGCGCGTCGCAGGCGACCCGCTCGGAGAAAAGAAAGTAACAATAACTTTACATTCACAGCGTACGCCGGCTGCCGATGCGTTGTGACGGAGCGGGGCTGATACCCCTACAAACTCGGACGCCGATTTGCGATAATGGCTTCGAATTGCGATTTGTGACAAATTTCTCGAACTGGCATAGGACGAAACGGATGGTCAATATGCGGAGCAACAGGTTGGTGATAGGCGCAATTAGGCGGCTACCAGGCATTATCCTGGCAATGCTTATGGCAGGATGCGGCACGCTGGCAACACCGGTCATGCACGAAGCCACAGCAACACCGATCACCGTTGATGACATCGTGCCGGAAGCGACGCCGACAGTGCCGCCGACCGAGACGCCCCTGCCACCAACTGACACGCCGATTCCTGAGCCAACGGCAATGCCGACAGCCATACCCACCGCAACGCCGGAACCGACCGTCGTCCCCGTTTTATCGCCGATCGATCGTCTAGTGTCCGTCCGTGACATCGAGAACGGCGCGATCCTGTTTGAGCTTTTCCAGGATGCGGCAAATTACTCTTGCTCCAATTGCCACCTGCCGAACAGCGAGAAAACCAATCTGGGACCCGGCTTATTGAATGTCAAGCATCGCGCCTTGACCAGAGTTAAGGGAAAGAGCGCTGCAGAGTACATCTACGAATCCATTATTGATCCACAGGCGTACCTGGTTGAGGAATTCGATCCGGAACTCATGCCCCGGAATTGGGCTGAAATCTACAGCGATCTGGAGATCTTTGATATCGTCGCCTATCTGATGACACTAGAGGGCGAATCTGACCTCATCGTGCCGGAAGAAGCAACCGTGGAGTCGGACTCGGGTTAAGGGCATACGCGCTAACTTGACTGCGTCAGCGCGGAGAAACCGACTGCTCGCCTAGTTAATCAAGTCACCAATTGCATCCAGCAGCTGAAGCTCGGCTTTGCTCAGTGCGGCACGTGTATTGTGCAGCCACCGCCGATCGACTTCAAGACTGCTACCATGCATATCCAAAATTGCCGCTGTTGCGCGCGGCGCGGCGCCGCCCGGCAGATCACGTGCTTCCACGAATGCTCGCGGGTCCAGCGCCCTTTCGAATACATCGTCGGGAAGCTGCAACTGAAGATCAAGCCGCTCCGCAGCGACGGCGCCTAGCATTTCAGCGGTCAGTTCGTCGGACGAGAGTTTACGCTCCTGCGCGTAGGACACCAGTGCCGAAACGACATGATGCGCCTGCCGGAAGGGCAGGTCACAATGGCGCACCAATGTATCGGCGAGTTCGGTCACAGTCGTGAAGCCGGAAATCGCGCGTCGACTTAGATGTTCAACATTAACCTCCAGCGTATTGACCACTGCGCTGTACAGCTGCAGGATCTCCCGCGCCGTCTCGAGCGAGCCGAAGAGCAGGGGAAGAATCTCGTCTTCAATATCTTGTGTGTCGCCGAAGGGGATGTTGTGGCACTGTATCACGATGCCTTGCGCCCACGAAATCATGCGGCTAATCCGCGCGCGCAAATGCTCAAGCACCACTGGATTACGCTTCTGCGGCATGATGGAGCTGATCTGGATAAAACTGTCGTCGATGCGGATCGCGCCGCTTTCCTGGGTTGCCCAGAAGAGCATGTCCCTGGAAAAGCGAGACAGATTGACGCCGAGCGTCGAGAGCGCGCCTGCCACATCTGTGAGGTTGTCTGAGGCGCCGATGCTGTCATAGGTGCTATGCTGAATGTCATCAAAGCCGAGCAAGCTCGCGCTGAGATGTCGATCGATGGGAAAGGCGGTGCCGGTCAAGGCAGCCGCGCCGAGCGGGCTCTGATTGTTGGTTTCGTAAGCGAAGCGAATGCGCGACGAATCGCGCTGCAAACAAGATAGAATGCCCGCGATATAATGTGCCATGGTAGTCGGCTGTGCCGGCTGCGTATGTGTATAGCCCGGCATCAATGTCTCCAGATGCTCGCGGGCGAAATCATGAAGACACATGCGCAGACCGAGCAAGTCGTCGGCCGCATCAAGCAGCGCCGGCCGTAAGGCGAGCCGCGTTAGGGCGTAGCCGAGATCGTTGCGGCTGCGCGCCAACTGCAGGTTGCCGCCATGAGCGGCGCCCGCCAACTCGATCAGCTTGCCCTCCATCGCGAAGAAGAGATCTTCCACGCCTGACTGATAAGTCAGTTCATCGACGCCCATGTCTTCAACATGCTGCAGCGCCAGCAGCAGCGCTTTGGCATTCTCTCGCGTGATGATATCACAGCGGCAGAGCATAACGACATGCGCCCGATTGGCGGCCAGCATCGGCGCGTAGTAATAGGTCTTGGAGTCCTCGAAAAAAGGCTTCAGCACATATTTATCGTAGAGCGGGTGGGGAAAACTGGATGCTTCGGGGGACACGGACTATCCCTTGAGTCCCGTCAAGGCGATCCCTTCAATGATGTAGCGCTGAAAGATGATCACAACGATCAGCAGTGGCACAACCGAAAGCGAAGCGCCGGTCATGATCAGATTCCAGGGCGTATCGGATTCCGAAGAGAACTGTTGAATGCCCACCGGCAGCGTGAACATTTCGCTGCGTGTGGTGGCGATGAGCGGCCAGATGAAAGCGTTCCAGTTGCCGAGAAAGTTGAAGATGCAGAGCGCGCCTATCGCCGGCAGGCTCAGCGGCACAGCCACGCGCCAGAACAACCCGAACTCACTCACGCCATCGATACGCCCGGCGTCCAGCAACTCATCCGGCACGCCTTGCATAAACTGCCGCATGAGGAAGATGCCAGCGGCGGTGATCACACCGGGGAAAGCAATGCCCCAATAAGTATCGACCCAGGTAGGGCCGATCGGCGGGTTAGACGACATGATAAACCAGGGGATAAGTAACATCTCGGTTGGAACCATCAGGGACGTGAGAAAGATAATAAAGATAGGGCGCTTCCCGGGGAAGTCGTATTTGGCGAAGACGAAGCCCGCCAGCGCGTCAAAGAAAGCGACACTCACCGTGCTGATTACGGCGACAATGAATGAGTTCTTATACCAAAGCGGTAAATTGGTTCTGTATATCACCTCGTTGTAGTTATCCATCGTCGGGACTATCGGCAAAAGATTTCGGCGCAGTATTTCCGATTCGGGCTTGAGAGAAGTGGAAAGCATCCATATGAAGGGCACAATCATCGTGAAGGCGATTATTGTGAGCAGAAGATAAGAGAAGAACCTGTACTTCCAGTCTTCTCCAGCCTTGCCAACCGCAGTGGCTCCGCCTTGGTCCTTGAAAATATTCGATGGCGTGACTGATTCCACGATGCTGACCTTAGTTGATTCGTCGCGATGTAACCGAGAGTTGGATGATGGTGACGCCCAAAATCATGGCGAAAAGCACAACGGTGAGTGACGAGGCGTAACCCATGTTGAAACTCTGAAACGCCTCGCGGTAGACGCGCAGCACGACCGTTGTCGTCGCATTCAGCGGACCTCCCTGTCCCTGTTCTGTCATCGCGACCACCGGCGCGAACATACGCAGGAACGAGATCGTCTGCAAGACTAGCAGGTAGACAATGCTCGGATTCAAGAGCGGCATGGTGATAAAGCGGAAGGTGTGCCAGCGGCTGGCGCCATCAACTTCAGCCGCTTCGTAATAAGTGCGCGGGATCTGTTTCAAGCCGGCGAGAAAGATGATGACGGAGAAACCCATGCCCTGCCAAATCACCAACGCGAGTACCGATGGCAGCGCCTGTTGCGGACTTCTGAGGAAGGGCTGCTGCGGCAAGGACAATAGCTGTAAGATGACATTAAACAAGCCAAAGCGCGGCTGGTAAAGCATTCTAAAGACCCAGGCGATGGCAATGGTAGAGGTGACGAAAGGCAAGAAAAACAGAATCCGATACAGCGTACTCATAAAGCGGATTTCGTTGAGCATCAGGGCGACCGCCAGAGCCAGAAACAGTTGAATTGGCACGCCGAACGCCACGTAGCTGATGGTGTTGCCGAAGGCCGCCTTGGTTATGGACTTCTTCTTGCCCAGTTCTTCAAAAACCTTTTCGTAATTTTCAAAGCCGACGAAGGGCTGCTCAACTGCCAGCGGATTGTAATCGTGCAAGCTCATCTGGAAGGCGAAGAACGTCGGATATATGCGAATGTACGCGAAGAAAACGATGGGAATCGCCAGGAAAATATAGGCCCAGACGACCTTCTTGCGGGCGAGCGTCAAGTGAAAACCGGCGCGGCTATGACCCTTTTGCTTGCGATTCATTGTGACGGCCCGATTCCCGGAGAGTGGATATCGACAGGTGAAAAACTACGCCAGACGGAGGTTCGTCTGACGTAGTTAGCAATCTTAATCAGTTATTCGCTCGGATTAGCGATCCGCCCAGAAGTTGTCGATCAGCTCTTGTTCCGCCGCTGCCGCTTCATCCAGGGCCTCACATGGATCCATGCCGGCCAGACGGATGTTGTCGTAGGCGTCAATCAAGACCTGACGCTGCGCACTTTCATCGATGAAGAAGGTCGCGTGTGAGTAGGCCAAGCCCGCCGAAAATGCGCCCAGAATCGGGTCCGCCAGGATCATCTCATCGCTTGCGGCGGCCAACTGTGCCGGCAACTCACCGACGTTGTTCACCCAGAGCGTGCCCGCTTCCGGTGTGGAGATGAATTGCAGGAACTTGACAGCGGCTTCCAGACGGGCCGGGTCGTCGTTGGCGCGCCGGGTGATGCCGTGCGTCCAATACGAACCAAAGGTGTGCTGCTCTCCATTGGGACCAACAGGCAACTCGGTCACGCCGTAGTTCAGATCCGGATTGTTGTTCCGAATCGTGCCGACGCGGAATGAACCGTCAACGTGCAGCGCGGACTCGCCGTTGACGAAAGCATTGGTAGCGCCGTCTAGAATGTCGTTGCTTCCCGTTATATACTCGGTTTCGAAGGCAGCCAGCCAAGAAAAGGCCGCGCAGCCCTCTTCACTGTTGTAGGTCACGGTGCGGCCGTCATCGCTGTACGGCGCGCCACCAAACTGACGGATCAAGACTTCGCGGAACCAGTGATGATCTTGCGAGGCCAGCGCCGGCGCATGTCCTTCCTGCGTGATGCTGTAGATATCGCTCTCGTCGCCGTCATATATCGTCGTCGCGATGGCGGCTTCGACGAAGTCATCCAGCGTGGCCGGTGGTGAATCCGGATCAAGACCGGCAGCCTCAAAGATATCTTTGTTCCAGAACAGCGCCAGCGAACGCACGGCTGTCGGTATCGCCCAGTAGCTGCCCTCAAACTTCGCGTTAGCGACCATCGGCGAGAAGGTCTCCAAAATGAACTCTTCGCTGAAGGCATCGTCCGGCAGCGGCACCAGATACCCGGCGTCGACAAAGGCGGGGATCCAACCGTAGAACAAGGTCACGACATCAGGACCGACACCGGCCGGCGCCGAGGCCGCTAATTCGTCACGGAAGTTGGCGTAGGGGATGTCGCTATTGTGTACGACTGTGATGCCCGGATTCTCCGCTTCGAATTGCTCGATCAGCATATTCATCGCATCGACGCGGGCGCCAAAGTTGTACTGCCAATACTCAATTTCGATCATGTCATCTTGGGCGCTGACAACAGCGCCAAGTGACAGCAGGATGATTAGAATTGCCAGGATCGCAACAAGTCGTGATTGAAGCATTTTCTACTCCTTCTATGCATCATTAGTAGTGTGCGGACACTAAAACTTTACCCGATATTGTTCTGTGTGGCAAACACCTGGTCACTGCATCAGGTTGAACTTCTTGTCGAAATCCTACAAGGCAATCTTGAAGAGCCGCGCCGCATTGCCGGCGAATATTAGCTGAATATCTTCCTCGCGGTAATTCAACTCCCGCACATCGCGGATCTGATCGGTCAGGTAAAGCTCGGCGAATCCACGCGGGAAATAACTCGAATCTGTGCCGAAGATGATGCGCTCGGGCCCGATCGTCTCCATGTACTTGCGGAAGAGTCTCTTGGTATCCCAGTCGCCATCGACCCATTTCACCCACTGATTGGAGCCCGATGTATCGATCGAAACGTTGCCACATGCCCAGCAAAGTTGCAGGGTTTCGCGAATCCAGGCGCAGCCGAAATGGGGCACGACAAAGGTCACCTCGGGAAAGTCTTTAGCGATGTTGTGCAGCTTTAGCGGGTTAATGTTCTCGTGCCAGGCGACGCCACCGCCGCTGCCCTGAATGCCGAAGTGAATCAGCACCGGGATGTCCAGCTCGGCGCAGGCTTCCCACACCGGGTAGCCGGCTTCGTCTTCCACCGGTCGATCCAGTGAAGGCGCCAGCAGTTTGTAGGCTTTCATTCCGTCTTCATTTACAGCGCGACGCAGTTCATCAGCAGCGTTTTCAGCGAAGAGATAATTGTGGGCAAAGCCGATGAACTTGTCCGGATGGCGCTCAACGATCTTCGCCAAATTCTTGTTGCCGCCGCCGGTGACGAAACCCACCGCCCGCAGACCGTATTTCTCGATCTCGGCCGCCCAGCGATCCGCCAGTTCTTCGTCGGTGAATGGTCCGCGCTCCGGCGGATCAAAACCCCAGGTGGCGCGCCACTGCCGGTTGTATTGCATCGCGAGTTCCCTCGCGATCTTCACGCGTCTCTCGCCCAGCCGCTCGGCATACTGCTGTCTTGGATTGGGTCCGCCTTCGATAAACGAACCGCCCTGTGTCGGGAAGTGCACATGAAAGTCGATGATCTCAAGTCCGTTATACATTTACCTTTTCCTTTTTCTGCCTGACAGTGGCGCCTGCATTTGCCCGCGCTTTGGATTTGCTACCGCCCAATGATAACTTATCGATGGTCCAAAACTCAAACTTGCGCCGATTCATATAAGCGAGACACTCGCAGCGTCGCCCTGGACTGCTCAGACAGCCACTGACGGCGGCGCGCGGTATTGGACGTCGCCATATTGCTCGCTATACTTGAAGCCGTTACCATTACAAGCGATTCAAACGTATCAGAAAGGAAAAGTCTTATGCCGAGACCGGTTACTCTTTTCACAGGACAGTGGGCGGACTTACCCTTCGAAACCATCGCCGAAAAAGCCGCCAGTTTTGGTTACGATGGCTTGGAGTTGGCTTGTTGGGGCGATCACTTTGAAGTCGATAAAGCGCTGGAGAGCGACGCCTATATCCAATCGCGCAAGGATGTACTGGAAGCAAATGGCTTGCAGTATTTCTCCATCAGCAATCACCTGGTCGGTCAATGTGTGGCGGAAGCCTTCATTGACGAACGCCATCGCGCAATCCTGCCCGATCGGCTGTGGGGCGATGGCGCTGCCGATGGCGTCCGCGAACGCTGCGCCGAGGAAATGAAAGACACGGCGCGCGCCGCCAAAGCCTTCGGCGTCGATGTCGTCAACGGCTTCACTGGCAGCCCCGTCTGGCACATGATCTACCGCTTCCCGCCGACCTCCGACGAGATGATTGATGCCGGCTATCAGGAATTCGCCGATCGCTGGATACCCGTGCTGGATGCGTTTGCGGCCGAGGGTGTCAAGTTTGCCTTGGAAGCGCACCCCAGTGAAATCGCCTACGACATCTATACCGCCGAAAAGACACTGGAAGCGCTGGATCAGCATCCGTGCTTCGGCTTCAACTTTGACCCCAGCCACTTCATCCACCAACTCTTCGATCCTGCCAAGTTCATCGACCGCTTTGCCGATCGCATCTTCCACGTGCACGTCAAGGATTCCAAAGTGACCCTGGACAACGTGAGCAGCATTCTTACTTCTCATCTGAACTTCGGCGATCCGCGGCGCGGCTGGGATTTTGTCTCGCCGGGACACGGTGACCTGGATATTGATTCGATGATCCGCGCGCTGAATCGGGCGGGCTACCAAGGTCCACTCTCGGTCGAATGGGAAGACAGCGGCATGGACCGCGAATTCGGCGCTACCGAATCGGCAGCTTGGGTGAAGGCGAATGACTTTACCGCTTCCGACCTTGCCTTCGACGCCGCCTTCGCCGACGAATAGACCGGTCAGAAAACACCAATCAGGAGAGCAATAATGGCTGACGAAAAACAAGTGAGCAGCAGCTTTACCAGCATGGCTGGGGACGCCAGCGATGTGGAGGCGCCGGAGCTCGGCATCGGTATGATCGGTTATGCCTTCATGGGCAAGGCGCATACTAACGCCTTTAAGACGATCCCCTACATGATGTATCCGCCGGTGGCGATACCGCGCCTGGTGGCCGTTGCCGGACGCAACGAATCCGCTGTCAATGCCGCGGCCGCGCGCTACGGCTACGAAAAGGCCTATACCGACTGGCGGGATTTGGTCGCCGATGATGACGTGCAAGTGCTCGATAACGGCGGTCCTAACGATGCCCATGCCGAACCCTGCATTGCCGCCGCTCAAGCCGGCAAGCATGTATTCTGCGAGAAACCGCTGGCGCGTACTGCTGAAGAAGCGAAATCTATGCTGGATGCCGTCGAAACGGCCGGCGTCAAGCATATGGTCGCCTTCAACTACCGCTTTGTTCCGGCGATTCAGCAGGCGAAGAAAATCATTGATAGCGGCAAACTCGGTCAGATTTACCACTGGCGCGCGGTCTACTTGCAGGAATGGGGCATGGACCCTGAGATGGAAACCAGTTGGCGCTTCCAGAAGGACATCTGCGGCAGTGGCGCATTGGGCGATCTTGGTGCCCACATTATTGACTTGGCGCGTTTCCTGGTGGGTGAGCCGAAAGCCGTATCCAGCCTCGCGCAGACCTGGATTACCGAGCGACCGGACGGGTCGGGCGGCATGGTCAAGTCCGATGTCGATGACGGTTTTGTCGCGTTGCTGGACTTCGAGAATGGCGCGCTGGGCACGGTAGAAGCGACGCGCTTCGCCCAGGGCCGTAAGAACTTCAACTCCTTTGAGATCAATGCCGAGAACGGCTCGATCCACTTCAATCTGGAACGCTTGAATGAGCTAAACGTCTTCTGGAAAGGTGAAAGCCCGGACACGACCCAGGGCTTTCACAATGTAATCGTGTCCGAAGCGCATCATCCTTATTGGGAAAACTGGTGGCCGCATGGTCATATCATCGGCTGGGAGCACAGCTTCGTACACGAGTTCCATCACTTCTTCGACGCGATTGTGAATGAGAACGACGTAGCGCCTTATGGCGCGACCTTTGTTGACGGCTATCGGAATGCCGTGATCTGCGACGCGATTATGGAATCGGCCGCCTCCCGAGCGCATGTCGATATTCGCTACTAGCCGTTTCACTGTGTGCACATCAAGAAGAGGAGGGCGAACACCCCTCCTTTTTTGATTGGAGTCCTCGACACAACTAGCGATAGACGCGAACGCTTTGACCATTGATGCTGAGGTGGATCGTTCCCATTTCGTCCGTGCGGAACACGTGGGTACCCTCCACCTGGATCATCGTATCCGGGTCCGGATCGCCGCGGCGATTGGCGACATCGCTCTGCAGCAGCGCAATCTGTGGTTGAGCATGTTCGAGGAAAGTTTCGTCAAGCGCTCGAACCCCGCCGTGCTGTGGTATCTGCATGATGCTTGCGACCGGCGAGATGCCGTTGGCGAGCATCTCTCGCTGTCCAACTGCGCTTAAGTCTGAATTGAGTAACAATGATACCGCTCCATAGCTTACACGCAGTACGATCGTTTGATCGCTGAGTTTATCAGTGATCGTCGGTTTCGATTGCGGATGCAGCACCTCGATCAAGACGCCATCCGAGAATTCGATCCGGTAGCCGGCGCGCGCTTCAACGACTGCCGTCCGCGATTGCTTGAGTCGTTCGCTCATCATTTGGAAAACTTCGCCACGATTTGGCTGACCGTGATAAAGCGCCGCCCCGACCCCATAGCGATTGAGTACACTGTTAAGCGCAGCGATGTCCCATTCGTCCGGATGGGTGATCACCAGGATTTCGATTTCACGATCGTAGAAGGGCAGGCGGTCACCAATGGCGGTCAGCAAGCGTGAAGGAAATCGTCCGCCATCGACCAGGATATGCGCGCCGCCCGGTGTCTGAAGCATTACGGCGTTGCTATGGCCGACATCAAGCAGCCAGACGTGCAGCTGCCCATCGGGTCGGCTGGCCAGCATTGCAAGCAGCAGAATGAGGACAATGATGGAGCTGGCAACAGTGGTAACGAATACAGCGTTAGACCGAGTGAAACGGGCCAGTTGCTGCCAAGTGGGCGGACGAGCGGCGTGCAGCATAGCGCCTCCAATCATGAGAATGTAAAAGACTTGGATAAGTCGCCCATCCAATGCCACGACCTTTTCGGCAAAGTCGAATGCGGCGAAAGTTCGCACCACTGAAATCGTCCACGACAGACAAACCAACTCAGCCCAGAATATGAGCGTGCCCAGGACCGGAATGAAGACTGACACCATGACTGCGCACAGGCCCAGGATTAGCACTGCGGATTGAACAGGCACAATCAAGAGATTGACCGGTAGCGCCACTAGCGAAAGCCGATCGAAGTACAAGAGGATCAGCGGCAAAGTGGAGAGCTGCGCCGCAAGAGAGACAATTAGCGGCTCCTTGAGAAAGCTGTCGACAATTGCTGCAATGCGCGGTGGCAGAAACCGGTCCAGCAGGCGGCGAAAAAGACGGGACAGCGGATCAGCGAAGAGACCTAGCCCCAGCACAGCGAAAAAACTGAGTTGAAAGCCAATATCGAGCAGCACATTAGGATCGCCAATGGAGAGGAAGAGCGTGGCGAATGCCAGCGATGTCGGGACGAAAGTCCGTCGATTGATCTGATTGCCGATCACCAGCAGGCTGCTCATCAGGGCAGCGCGCAGGATGCCCGGGCTGGCGCCGACAAATAGCGAATACACTGCGATGACGGTGACCGCGCTGACCGTAACGATTGCTCGTTGTCCGGCGAAGACGCTCGAAAGCACGCGGATCACAATGGCGCTGACGATGACCATATTAAAGCCGCTGATGGCAATGACATGGGACGCGCCAACGCGCGCGAAATCATCGGCTAGTTGTGGCGATATGCCGCGCTCGTCGCCCAGCAAGATTCCTGTCAGCAGGCCGGCCTGTGGTTCGGGCAAGGCATTCGCGATGAGGCGCCGAACGATGTCTTTGAGTTCCAAAAGCAGCGGCACGAAGGGTTGCCCGTTTCCTGAGTCGATCACATCCAGGCCGGCGTGCCGCATGATGCTGAAGACACCCTGCCTGCCCAGGTAGTCAGCGTATGAAAAAGTGTCCCAGGTTGCGGGCGTTTCGATGGCGCCCGTCGCGCGGACGCGATCACCATAGCGGACCTCGGTCATTCGTCGCGCTTCCACCAGCACGAGTCCGCTGACCGACCAATCCTGGCTGTTGGCGAAAACCGATTCTGCTTTCAGCCGAAGCTGGATTCTGTCATCGCGGAACCTGGGCTCGTCGGTGACGACACCTGTGATTGTGCCGCTGAGTCCGTTGAATGCCTCGATTTCACTGCTGCGCGGGACAATGGACATACGCGCGGCGCCGGCAGTCAATGCGACGATCAACAGCAGTATCCAGCAAAGGCGATGCCGGCGGACAATAAGCGCGAGGACGACTGAACCGGCGCAAACTGCGATCCAATACTGGGTTCCGATTACTGGAAATGACCGGGCCAGGGTGATTCCCAAAACCCAGGCAACCGCAATGTATATCAAGCGCATGAGGCGGAAAGGGATATTAACTTGCCGGATACCAGATTATAACGTCAATTAGTAACCTTGCAAGACAAACAGACATCACTATTTGCGATGTCTGCTTGGAGGATATTCGGTTGTAGACGGGGACTAAATGTGGCTGCCTACGGGTGCCTGGGCCGGTCTATCAAAGTTGATTGGTTCCTGACCGACATCGCCGTGCGGCACTTCAACCGGTTGCTTCTCCGGTTCAAGCTCAACCGCCACCGGCTCGTCGTATTGCATCAACTGGATGCCGTTGCGGATTTCATCGAGCGTGTGGGCGAATTGCTGCTCCATCTGGCTGAGCTGGATCAGAACGTATTCGTCAGCTTCCCGCGTGATCTTGCCCGCCTCAATCCTGGCTTGCTCGATCACGTATTCGGCACGCACCTTCGCCTGCTTGACCATCTCTTGATCGTCGATCAAGTCTTCGCTGTGCTGCCGAGCCTGCTGCACGATCCGCGCGGCTTCCTCATTGGCTTCCGCCAGCACACGATCGCGCTGCTGTATCGTACGCGCCGCTGACTCGATCTCTTCCGGAATCGAAATGCGCATCTGATCAATGATCTCTAATGCGCGTTCTTCATCCATCATGGTGAACTTGGTGCCGAAGAGGTGCCGCCCCTCATCAATCAAGTCTTCCAAACGATCAACTAGATGTTGAATATCCATCGGTTCCCTCCCCGTGAAACACCGTGCATTGCTTACAAATTCAGGTATTGAATTTCTTCTTCAGCGCATCAGAGATTATCGACGGTACCATCGAACTGACATCGCCACCAAGCTCCGCGATTTCTCTGATCGTGCTCGAACTAATATGTATGTATTGCTCATCCGCCAGGATCGCAATCGTTTCTAACTCCGGCGCCAGCTTCTTGTTTGCCATACCCATCCGAAACTCAAACTCAAAATCACCGAACACTCTTAGCCCACGTATCAGCGCGATTGCGCCAACCGACTGCGCATATTCTACTGTAAGAACGTTATATTTCGCAACTGATATTGAAGGGTAATTCTCAAATATTTCCGCCGCGAGCTTAACGCGCTCATCTATGTCGAATAATAACCGCTTGCTATGAGGATTGGCGTAAATTGCGACGATAAGTTGATCAAAGAATCGGGACGCGCGCACCGCGACATCGATGTGTCCATAATGTATCGGGTCAAGCGAGGCCGGATAGAGCGCAATTCCTCTTCCTGACATACTCTTTCTCCTGCACTACCAGCGCATTGTAGTATTGGTCGCAGAATAGCGCCAATCGATTCGTTAGGAGATTTGTAATTGAATGCAAATCTGCCCGCAATGTATCGAGACCGTGGATAATGCGGCCTTGCCAGGGTGAAAGGTCGATGCCTTTGCCGGGGCGTTCGGTCGGCGGAAACGCCGGTAGCCGTCAGCCTCCGGTCTTTCCCTGTGGAGGCTTAACTCACGTCGCCGCTGTCGGCATATACCTGGCCGATGAAGCTGGACAGAAGTTGATGTTCGGGCAAATTCAGATTGGGGTCTTCTTCGTAAAGCGTGCGCGCTTCACGCTGTGCCGTTGCAATCAGTTCGGGCGAAGTCAATTCCACGATCTGCCAATTACTCAGCCCGCTTTGACGCCTGCCGAGCAATTCTCCCGCGCCACGCAGCGCCAGGTCCCTTTCAGCCAAAATGAAACCATCATCCGTCTCTTCCATGGCGGCGAGGCGCCGTTCTGGCGCCGTGAGGGAATCGGAGTCCAAATCCTCAGCCTGACTGGCGCGGACGCGGTCTATACTAATATCGGCCGACGAATCCGGGATCAGGAAGCAGTAGGATTGGTGTTCGCCCCGGCCGACGCGCCCACGAAATTGGTGCAGCTGCGCCAGGCCAAAACGGTTGGCGCCATCGATCACAATAACGGACGCCTCGGGCATATCGACGCCGACTTCCGCGATGGCAGTGGTCACCATCACATCGTATTTGTGCTGGGCGAAATCCGACATCAACTCGTCTTTTTCCGCTGGACTCATGCGTCCGTGCAAGAGGCAGACGCGGAAGCGAAAGAAAACCTGGCTAAGACGCTCATAGGCCTCTGTGGCGGAGGCGGTCTCTATCGCTTCGGATTCTTCAACCAGCGGGTGTACGAAAAATGCTTGCCGACCTTGCTCAAGCTGAGCAATGACGAAACCGTTCAGGCGTTCCCGCGCCACCGGGTCGACGATCTTCGTAATGATGCTTTGGCGTCCAGGCGGCTTCTCGTCAATCGTCGAGAGGTCCAGATCGGCATATACGGTGAGCGCCAGCGTTCGTGGAAAGGGGGTCGCCGTTGTCACCAGCACATGCGGGTTCTGCCCTTTGCCTCGCAGTACGGCCCGTTGATCCACGCCGAAGCGCTGCTGTTCATCAATGACCGCGACGGCCAGGTCGTGAAACTCGACGCCCTTTTGTATCAAAGCATGTGTGCCCACTACGATATCTATCGAGGCATCGGCGATGCCCCGATAGATCGATTCACGCTCGGAAGCCGTCAATGCGCTGGTGAGCAGGGCGATAACTGGCTTGTTTTCTTGATCCAGCCTGTCGAATGTTGCGTTGACAGTGCGGTAGTGCTGTTCCGCCAAGACACCGGTCGGCGCCATCAATGCCGCCTGCTTGCCGTTCGATTGGGCGATAGCCAGAGCGACAATGGCTACCGCTGTCTTACCCGATCCCACGTCTCCTTGCAGCAGCCGGTTCATCGGAACCGGTTGAGTCAGATCGGCGCGAATATCTTCAACGGCGCCTTTCTGCGCAGCGGTCAGCTCGAAAGGAAAGACCTGTTCGATGAACTTGCTCAGGAAGTCATCGTCGCAAGACAGCTGCGGTCCGGGAACCGCCTGCCACTCACGGCGCTTGGCCAGCAGCGCCAATTGCATCATCAGCAAGTTGTCGAATTTCAACCGCCGCTGCGCATGTCGCAGGTGATCCCAACCTTCCGGAAAGTGTGTCTGCTCGATTGCCCAACCCAAGTCGGCTAGGTCATTACGATCGAGAACGGACTGCGGGACCGGGTCGGGTATCTTCTCCGCCCATTCTTCGGTCAGCGCCTTCATGGTCCGGCGCAGATGCCGCGCGCGCAAGCCCTTCGTCATGCGATAGATAGGCACGATCCCGATCTTGCGCAGGTTTTCCAGGTCCAGTTCCTCCCATTCGGGATTGGCCAGCTGGGCCATGTCGCGGAAGTAACGCACTTTTCCATGGAGCATGATCAGCATACCCGGACGCAGCCTGGTCGAAAGATAATGACCCTTGAAAAAGCGAACCGACAATTTGCCCGATTCATCAGTCACCACCACAATCAGGTCTTTGCCGCCCTTGCCAGCCACCACATTGAACCCTTCGACTGTGGCGATGACCGTAGCGGTTTCGTCTTGCTCTAGACCTTTGATGCACTTCAATGCCGTATAATCGCGATAGTGGCGCGGAAAACTGAACAAGAGATCCCGTATCGTATGCAGATCCAACTGTTCCAGCAATTCGGCAAACTTCTTGCCGATGCCCTTGATGGCGGTCGTCGGTTCCTCAAGTTCACGATAGTGTGTCAAATGCTCGTCTAACGTTTGGGTAGACCGCGGCAGACGCGGTGGACGGTTCAAAGTTGGCATAGGGGGGATGTCCAGCCGGTGCTGACTGGGACCGCCGGTGAAGTCTTCATCCCAGTTCGCGCTGTCATAGGGCTGAGCACTCTTCCTCGAGCTGCCTCGCTGCTGTCGGGCCGTCCTGCGATCCGAGTAGTCCCGCGGCGCAGGCCGGCCGGCACGTTTGCTGCGCGCGTCGCCTTGCAACTGCAGCTCTGCTTCCCAATCGGACAGCCGATCCTTGTATGCTTGCGGCGCCGGTACGCGATTGGTCACTCGATCCAGCAGGTAGTTGAGCTTTTGAATTCGCTGATCTTCGTCCTCAATATTTTCGTAGACCGCCAAGGTTTCGATGAGCTCGTCGATCAGGATGTGATGTTGCGGGCGCCTTGCTTGTTCACGCGCATCTGACTGCCAGCTGGTGGCGAACTCGCCTAAACCACCGACTACGGCAGTGTTCTTGCCCCCCTGATCGCGTTCGAGCTTCAGTATCTTGACCATTGTTTCCAAAGCTGATGGCATGAATTATTGTCTCCAGTCGCCGCTCAATGTGGCCACGCCGATTGCCCCGGGACCGATATGCGTTCCCAGAGTCGGTGTTGTTTCGATGACAAGTGTATCAGATGGGGCTACTTCTTGTACTGAGTCCAGGAATCGCTCCGCGCCGCTCCGATTTGCTACATGCAGAATAGCCAGCCTCTCCAGCGGCGCCTGCGCCAGCGTCAACTCGCGCAATCTCGCTTCAGCGCGCGACCAGGTACGCACGCGTCCAATCGAAGTGACTTCTCCATCGCCCACGCTTATGACCGGGTTAATCTTTAGCAGACCGCTGAGGCTGGCCACCACGGCGTTCACGCGGCCACTGCGGCGCAGGTACTCCATCGTACCGATAATCGCATAGACTTTGCTGTACTGTCTCACGCGCTCGATCGCGTTCAGAATGACATCAAGATCGGCATCCTGCGCGGCAAGTTCCGCCGCCGCCCAAACTTGCAAGCCGATGCCAAAGGTCAACTGCAGGCTGTCGACGACAGAAACCTTCTCCGCCCCCGTGGCTTCCGCGCCAAGACGCATCGCGTTCATCACGCCGCTGAGCTGCTCCGGCACGTGGATGGAAACGATATGCTCGGCGCCTTCATCAAACATTGCCCGATAGAAAGCTTCCGCATCGCCGGGTGATGGAGCGGCGGTGGTCGGATGTACCGGCATGGCGGGCAGATCGCGGTAGAATTGCTCCCGGCTTAGCGCACGACCGTCATCTGGTATGCTCTCGCTGCCGATGTTGACGTAGGTGGGAATGATACGGATGTCGAGAGCGGAGGCAACATGTTCAGGCAGATCGCAGACGCTGTCCGCCGCAACTCGAATGCGTTTAGAAGTCATAGTCGAATTCGTCGACTTCTTTTTCCAGGACGGCGACTCCGGTCGCTTCAGTGCCCAGGAAGCTCGCCATCGTGGCACTGTACATAGTGAAGGGAAAGTGCTGGCCGGGAAATTCCAGTGCCAGGCGATCCTGCATAATTCGGGTTTCTTCAGTGATATGCATTTGATCCTGGAGTACCACCGCATCTTCCAATTCGGTGAATTCCACCAGGAATTCAACCAGCCGGTCGATGACCTCGGTCCGTGATTGCACTTTTTCAATGACAATAATCTTGCCATCTTCCAAGCTGACAAATGGTTTGATGCCCAAGTGGGTGCTTAAGACCGCGTGCGATGGATTCATGAGTGCGTTGGCGCGCAGGAATCTAACGTCGTCGACGCAATAAACCGAATAGATTTTGTTGACCGCCTGCCGCACCGTCTGTATTACGTCTTCGGCGCTCTCTCGCTCTTGGGCGGCACGAGCCGCGACGCGGATAAGCATTCCTTGTCCGGCGCACAAGCTTTGCGAATCGACCACGGCAATCTCGCAGCGTTCGCTGACCTGTTGCGCCGCCAGCCGCCCATTGCGCCAACTGTCCGATAATTCCCGCGACGGGTGAATGGATATCACCGCATCACAATAATGGGACAAGCGCACGAACAATTCAGCGTACTCGTTTTCCGACGGGGGCCTGACTATCGGCGGCGCGTCAAGTTGCGAAATCAGCTGGAAGGCTTCTTCCGTTTCGATGTCTTCACCCTCTTTGTACTGCCGTCCCCTGATTTCGATAATATTCGGCAGTATGGTCACCGGCAAGTGTTTGACCAGGCGTGGGTTCGAGAAGCGGGCTCCGCTATCGGTCACGATATGTATTCTTGGCATTATTCCACGCTTATTAATATCGGATATAAGGATTGACCGCCGTCGACCATCTCAAATTCTAATTCGTCAATGCACTTTGACAAACGCTCAATCAGCCGGCTTGCCTCCGCGCTTGAAATGCCGGCGCCAAAATACAGAGTCGCCAGTTCCTTATCCGCGGTCTCGACTTTGCGCATTGCCTGGAGCAGGGCGCTTTCCAGGTCGGCAGACGCTACTTCCAGCTGGCCGTCGATGATTGCAAGGTAGTCGCGCTCGCGAATGGTCAGTTTCCCCAGTTTGGTGTCACGGGTGGCCTGTGTGATCGATAGCGCACTGCAGTTGGAAACTGCTTCTCGCATCCTGTCGGCCATCGTGTCGGGATCGGCGCCGCCATCGGCCGCATCACCATAGGCGATCATTGCGCTAATGCCTTGAAGGACCGATTCGGTTGGCAGTACCGCGACCTTTTTCTCCGCTATCAATGGCGCCGCTTGTTGGGCGGCCATGACGATGTTGCGGTCATTAGGCAGTATGATGACATGACTCGCCGACTGACGCTTGACCGCGTTGATGAAATCCTCCGTCGCCGGGTACCAGCCCGCTCCGCCGTCAATGACCAGCGCGCAGTTCAATTCGCGCAACACGGACTGTATGCCGGCACCCTCCGCCACGGCGATGACGGCGACATCAGATGCGGACGTAACACGGGTCGCGACAGTCTGCATTTGCCCCTGTGCCGCAAACTCTTCGTATTGCAGTTGCATATTCTCAACGACAATATCGTCCAGCACCGCGCCTTTGGTTATTGCATAGTCAATGGGGCGCGCCGGATTGTCAACATGGATGTGTACTTTGATGGTGGCATCGTCGCCGACCACGATCACCGACCAGCCTAGCTTTTCCAGGTCCGTTCTGATGCGGCTGAGATTCATGCCTGCGCCATGCATGACGAACTGGACATCGTAACCGTATGAATCGGAGTCATTCGGCGACCCTGATTGCGCGCCAATTTCGCTTAGTGTTGGCAGTGTCAAAAATGACGCGGCAACTGTCTCTTGCCCTTGCATGCCGCGCAAGAAACTGAGCAGCCCCATACCGCCAGCGTCGACGACGCCGGCCTCTTTCAATATCGGCAGTTTGAGCGGTGTGCCCGCCAGCGAATGTTCGGCCGCCCTCACCAGGGAATCCAGCATGTCGTCTAGCGAAGCGCCCTCCAGACCGGCGCTGTCCAAGCTATCCGTCGCCTCGCGCGCGACCGTCAAAATCGTGCCCTCTACCGGCTGGGAGACTGCCGCGTAAGCGCGCTCCACTGCCGCTCGACAGCCGGCGAGAAGAACCGGGGGTCCTAGCGTCGCCGCGTTATTCAGTCCCTGGGCAAAACCCTTAAGCAGCTGCGACAAGATCGTACCGCTGTTGCCGCGCGCGCCCATCAAAGCGCCGAAGGCAAAGCGCTGCGCGATTTCGCTGACGTTGTTGCTCGAAAGCTCGCTAATCTCCTGCCAGGCACGTTTTAGCGTGTGATACATGTTGATGCCGGTATCACCGTCGGGGACGGGAAAAACGTTGAGTTGATTAATCAGTTCGACGTCCTTGGCTAGCTGTGCCACGCCGGCGCCGAGTGCCTTCTTTAGCGCCTGTCCATCAATGCTCGTCTTTGTCATCGGAGCCGTTCAGAGATCCCCTTGCGCCGCAGCCTGCCGCAATTCGGCAATGCCCGCGGCGATACCATCGTTGTGCTGGAAGATGCAGGTGCCGGCGATCGCGACCGTCGCGCCGGCTTCCTTCGCCGTCGATATCGTGTCGCGATAGATGCCGCCGTCTACCTCAATTTCGATGTCCGCGCTGCTGTCCTCAACCATGCTCCGGAGCTGGCGAATCTTCGATGTCATGCCGTCGATAAAGCGCTGGCCGCCAAATCCGGGATTCACGGTCATCACATTGATAATACTAACGATATCGAGGATTTCGCCGAGCGCCATTGCCGGTGTATGTGGATTGAGCGCCACACCCGCCCGGCAGCCGGAACGCGTGATTAGATCGAGAACGCGATGTAAGTGCTTGCAGGCTTCAACGTGTATGCTGATGGAATTTGCGCCACTATCAGCGAAGCGCTGCACGAAGCGGTCCGGCTCCACGATCATAAGATGCACATCCAGCGGGATCGTCGCCACCTTTGCCACCGCCTCGACAACCAGCGGACCCATGGTGATATTCGGTACGAAGCGACCGTCCATAATGTCTATGTGGATCAGGTCAGCGCCGGCATCTTGCGCTTGCCGCACTTGGTCGCCCAGGCAGGTGAAGTCCGCCGCCAGAATTGATGGCGCAATTTTGATGGGTCGCCGGGACATGAAGGATCTTTCAGTTTAGTGTAATCCGCGATTATGATCTTACTTCTATAAGTCGTCGAACGCAACAGGTCGTCAGCGCGCTGAGCCAGCCAGGATAGATGATTAGACTCTGGAGGAATCTGAACGCGCTCGGTGTTAATTCAGCCGACTTGATCCGCCCGGATGACCGCGGTCTTCAGCTGGCCGCAGCCGGCATCAATGTCGATCCCGCGCCGCACGCGAACCGTCGCCGCCACGCCGTATTGACGCAGTGTCTCGATGAATCGCTCCACGTTGACTGCCGCGGAAGGCGCCCCGGCGTATCCGCCCGTCGGATTCAGTGGGATGACATTGACGTGGCAACGTAGTCCCGTAAGCAGCTTTCCAAGCCGCTGCGCTTCCTCAACCGTATCGTTCTCGCCGGCGATGGCTGCCCATTCAAAAGTGACCCGCCGGTTCGTTTGCTCGACATAATAGTGACAAGCCTGCAGAAGCTCCTGGATCGGCCAACGTCGATTCACCGGCATTAAGGCGCTGCGTTCGGCATCGTCAGTCTTGTGCAAGCTCACTGCCAGCTTGACCTGCAATCCCTCGTCAGCGAAGCGGCGGATCTGCGGCGCCATACCCACCGTGCTCACGGTGATGTGACGGGCGCCGATGCCAAGCCGATTCATGATTTGGCGCACGGCTTCCAGTGTGGCATCGTAATTGTGAAATGGCTCGCCCATGCCCATGAATACGACATTGCTCAATCGCTCGCCTTTTTCCGCCAATTCGCGCGCGAATATCATCGCCTGCTCGAAAATCTCGGCTGCGCTCAGGTTGCGTCCAAAGCCCATCTGCCCGGTCGCGCAGAAGACACAGCCCAATGCGCAGCCCGCTTGCGACGAAATGCACGCCGTCCGGCGATTGTCATCGTAGGGCATCAGAACCGACTCGATAAGCTGTCCATCGCTCAGGCGATAGAGCCGTTTATCGGTGCCATCTCGGCTGATCTGCCGGGCGGCCAATTCCAGTTCGCCAAGCACAGCTGTGTCACTCAGCCTGGAGATTAAAGATCGGGGCAAGTTGGTCATGGAGGCGAAACTGTCTGCGCGCCGGCTGTACAGCCAGTCCCACACTTGCCGGGCGCGGAATGGTTTCTCGCCGAGAGCGGCAATGAATTCGCCCACTTCCTCAAAACTCATTGCGTAAAGATTGATCATGCAACCTCAGGTAGCGCAACCATAGACGGCGCCTGCTTCATGTGCGTGCCAGCGCGAAAAGCAGAAAGGGCAGAAAGTTGTAGCTGGCGTGCGCAATGATGGCGGCGCTTGTACTGTACCGTTTGCGCAGCAGGGCGAATCCCAGCGACACCAAAAATAGAATTAGCGCGGCCGGCGTGAAGGCGTATTGCACATGGATCAACGTGAAAAAAAGCGAAGACAGCAAGATGCCAAAGACAGGCTGAAGAGCGCCGCGATACAGAATCTCTTCGCTAATCCCGGTCAGGCAGGCAAACAGCAGACTGGCGACCAGCGAGCCGCTCAGGGTCTCGAAGATGAAGCGGGCGGTTCGCGTCTGCGCCTCGAAGGTAACCGGGCTTACGGCGCTGGCCCAAAACGCCGTCGCCACGTGCGCCCAGGCATAGAGCAGAACCGCTGTCAGCAGCCCGGCCAGCCAATCTTTAGGCGTGGGACGCCTTAAACCCAGGCGTCCAAGAACGGCGGACAAGTCTCGGCGCGTTAACCAGCCAACGCCCAGCAAAGCCAGCGTTACATTGAGCGCGGCTGTTTTGCTGAACTGCAAGGTGGCGCCGGCCAGGTCGTCCGGCAGCAGGTCGCGCCCGTCAGGTTGACCGTCCAAGGCCAATGTCCAGACGATCAGGACTGCTTGCAGGATCATCAGCATTGCCGCGACGCGATGAACGGGTTTTAGCCGGTCGAACGCTGGCGTTTCTCCCGGGTTCAGTCGCCTCACGATCGCGCCAACGCCGTCCCAGAGCGGTTGGAAATGCGTCAAGCCAAAAGCCGCCATATCGGCCATGGGCATGCTTGCGCGCCGGCGGTCATCACTGTTTGCCAGAATGATCAGCAAGAATATAGTGGCAAGTCCCAGAAAATGGGCGAGCATCGCGGTTTCCCAACCTCTACGCTGCGCAGTATAGTCTAGAAGGTGAGCCATCTCAACGTCCTGCTCCGCGGACGGGGCTATATTGACAGTGGCTCGGCCTCATGCTAGGATGACGGTCGCCACATCGCGACAAATCGAATTGTTGGAGAGGTGGCCGAGTGGTTTAAGGCGATGGTCTTGAAAACCATTGTACGGTTCTCCGTACCGCAGGTTCGAATCCTGTCCTCTCCGCCTGAATCACTTTAACAGTTGCATAAGTAACGGAGAGGTGCCAGAGTGGTTGATCGGGGCCGCCTGCTAAGCGGTTGTACCTGCAAGGGTACCGCAGGTTCGAATCCTGTCCTCTCCGCCTAATCTTTTTCCTCCTTGCTCTTCGCGAGTACATCGTTCAGATTCCACCACAAAGCTACGGCTTGCCTATGCAGCGGGTCGCATTAGCGCGGAAACCACGCATTTGTCGGTAGAATAGGACAGTGCGTAACTTGGCGTCTCGTGATGGAGGAGTCATGCAAAATGAATAATCGCATAAGACCCTTCCGCTTCTTGTTTGTCTGGTTTGTCGCCGGAATCGCCGTTTTGCCGGCTGCCGCCGCTTTGTCGCTCACAGCGATTGTCGTTTTTATGTCAGCGTGGGACGATTGGGAATTTCGGTCGGACGATAACATTTATCTTATCGTGTGTATTGTCCTGCTGATCACGGGTTTCTGCATCGGTACTCTGCAGAAGGGGGTGATTCGAAGACATTTAGGCGTCGAGATACGGCGCTTGAGTCTGTTCACCGCTCTTGGCGCGCTGCTGGCGGGTATCGTCGTCTACCATCTACTAGAGCTTCTAAGTCTACTAAATCGTTATGATGCGTACGGCGGCACTTGCTGCAGACTATACAATCTAAGTCCCACAATTGTTTATACGTTAGCAATGGCTGCCTTTGCCTGTATCCTGTCGATAGTTCAGACCATGACGCTGAGGCGTTATTTTCGCGAAACCTGGCGCTGGGTGGCGGCGCATCTGGGCGCCATTGCACTTCAGTTCGTGATCGTACTGGCTGGTCGATTGGCAATTCCGAGCTCCGTCGGTAATCCTTATATCCAAATGCTTTTGGCTGTGCCCATTGCCTCGCTCTTGACCGGAATGGTTATGTTGCGGTTCTGTCGCCATCACCGACGCGCCGACAAAGCCAAGCCGAACAAATGGGCTGCGCAGCCGGCCCCGGTAGCGGCTGACCCTCCCGCAGCACACTCCGTTTGGGATGATGCCGTTTAGCCTCATGTGCAACCGTCTTCGATGATTGTCGCAGGCCTGATGTCCGGCACTTCCGCTGACCTTCTTTGCGGCGAGACATTTGCCTATGAGCTGACCATGCGCGCACGAATCCTGTCCTCTCCGCCTCATCTTTTTCCTCCTTGCTCTTCACGAGTACATCGTTGAGATTCCACAATAAAGCTACGGCTTGCCTATGCAGCGGGTCGCATTAACGCGGAAACCACGCTATTGTCGGTAGAATAGGATAGTGCATACCTTGGAGTCCCGTGATGGAGGAGTCCTGCAAAATGAATGATCGCGTAAGGCCCTTCCGCTTCTTGTTTGTCTGGTTTGTCGCCGGAATTGCCGTTTTGCCGGTTGCCGGCGTCCTATCGCTCACGGCGATTTTCGCTATTCAGACGGCCATTGTAGAAATTCTTGACAGTTCAAGATGGTATTACTCGGAAGATCGTTTCTTCCTTCACATCGGCAACGTCCTGCTGATCACGGGATTTTGGATCGGCGCTTTGCAAAAAGGGATAATTCGCAGATATCTTGATGTAGAGATACGGCGCTTGAATCTGTACACCGCTCTTGGCGCGTTGCTGGCGGGTATCGTCGTCTTTCATCTAATTGAGCTTCTACGTCGAAATGGTGCGTACGGCCCTTGCTGTCGACAATACAGTCTAAGTCCCGTGCTTGCTTATGCGCTGACGATGGCTGCCTTTGCCGGCATCCTGTCAATAGTTCAGACTATGACGCTGAGACGTTATTTTCGCGGAACCTGGCGTTGGGTAGCGGCGCATCTGGGCGCCATCGCCTTGGCGTCTGCGATCGTTCTGACGGGTCGATGGGGCTTTCCGTTCCCCTTTGATCGCAGTGATATTCCCGTGCTTTTGGCGCTGTCAACTGCCTCGCTCTTAACCGGAATGGTTATGTTGCGGCTCTGTCGCCATCACCGACGCGCCGACAAAGCCAAGCCGGGCGAATTGGCTGTGCAGCCTGCTCCGGTAGCGGCTGACTCTCCCGCAGCGCCCTCCGTTTGGGATGACGCCGTTTAGAATTCCAATCCTGATCCCGAGATCATTGTGATTGTCGCAGGCTTGATGTCCGGCACTTCCGCTGACGGCGTCGATGTCGCCATCTGTGACATCCGCGGCGAGCCGGGCGCGATGAGCGCCGAGATGCTTTGTGGCGAGACATTTGCCTACGAGCCGACGATGCGCGCGCGTATCCTGGCTTGCTGCGACGCCGCAGAAAGCCGCGTTGACGAAATCGCCACCCTCAACTGCGACCTGGCCGAAGTCTTTGCCGACTGCCTGCTTGAACTGCTTGACCGGCAGGGCATGACGGCGCGGCAAGTCGACCTGATCGGCTCGCATGGCCAGACGCTCTGGCACAACGTGACGCGCGCCGGTCAGGTGAATGCGTCGCTGCAAGTGGTCGAAGCCGCGGTCATCGCCGAACGCACGGGCATCACGACAATCAGCAACTTCCGCGCCCGCGATATCGCCGCCGGTGGACAAGGCGCGCCGCTGACGAGCTATGTCGACTGGCTGCTGCTGCGTCATCCGACGAAGTGGCGGGCGATTCAGAATATCGGCGGGATGGGCAACGTAACGTTTTTGCCGCCGCTGGAGAATACAACGGCGGAACCCATCGCCTTCGACACCGGACCGGGTAACGCCCTGCTGGATATCGCTGTATCGCAACTTACTGATGGCCGCTTAAATTATGATCGTGACGGTGAAATGGCAGGGCAGGGAAGAGTGAACGAAGAGTGGCTGGATGAATTGCTGGCGCACCCCTATTATGCGCGTGACTATCCCAAGACCACCGGACGCGAGACCTTTGGCACGGCGGCCGCCTTGGAATTGGTTGCGCTGGCGCAAAGCCGTGGACTGACTGCCGCCGAAATCGTTGCCACCTTGACCGCCCTGACCGCGACCAATATCGCCGACGCCTACAAGCGCTTCGCCCCGGCTGAAGTAGACGAAGTGATCCTGGGTGGTGGTGGCCGCCAGAATCCCGTCATGGTTGGCATGTTGCGGCAGCTGCTCGCACCGGCCACGGTGATGACGCACGAAGATATCGGCATGGACAGTGACTTCAAAGAGGCGCTGGTCTTCGCCATTCTGGCTTACGAAACCTGGCACAACCGACCGTCCACGCTGCCTGCCTTAACCGGCGCGCGCCATCCTTCGATCCTGGGCCAGATCACTCCCGGCGCCAACTACGCCGATCTGATGCAGCTCCGCTAGCAATTCAACACGATCCAATGCATGGAAAGAAGTTTCCATTACCACTGCATCACTCAGTCAAATGCATGAAGACGTCTTCCGGCGTTGGTGTTTTCCCGTTGACCGCCATGCGGCGTTTGAGCTGCGCCGGCGTGCCGGTTGAGCGCCGGGCTGGGGCAATTCCGGCGACGCGCCCAGCAGCCGCTTCCACAATGGCGGTTGCGGCAAATGGAAATACTTTGTGATCTCGTCCACGACCAGAGCGTCTGCATTGTCTGGCGGATGCTCCGCCGTCTTGCCTTTCTCCATTGGCGATTCGGCTCCTCACGCGCCAACTTCACTACGGACTGTGCCAGCCAGGCATTGTAGTCTCAGTGCTTCGCGGCGAACCAGTTGATCGTCAAAGGCCGCAAACGATTGCCGAAAATCGCTCGCCCGGCTGAACCGACAATTTGCGTTTTAATTTGGCTTTTCGCGTGGAATATTCATGGCTTGTACGCTACACTAGCAGCCGACAATCGCATTCATGGGGAATCCCGGCGTGGACCAATCCACTCTGACAGACGGTTATCCCTTCGAGTTGGACAACTTTGATCCTGATGTGGACAGTATCACGTCAGAAGTCATCAGACCGGAAGTGAACGCGGCCGACCGTTCTATCGCTCGGCGGGCAAGCCTTCAAGTCCTTTACGAACTCGATACGACCGAGCATGCATTTGCCGACGTATTGGAATCGCACATGGCGGAACGGCCCGAAGCCTACACGGTGCGACAGATCATCCGGCGATTTGTCAGCGGCATTCTAAAGAACAAGGACGCCATTGATGCGCTTTTGCAGCGCTACGCGCCCGATTGGCCAATCGACCAGGTCGCTGTCATCGACCGAAATGTTTTGCGCATCGCCATCTATGAGCATCTTGTGCAGAAACGCAATACGCCGGTTCCCGTAATCATCAACGAAGCCGTTCATTTGGCGCAGTTGTTTGGCGCAGAGCATTCGCATAGTTTCGTACATGGCGTGTTGGGCACAATAACATCGGAGATGGGTCCAGAAGCGCACCTGGCGGGCGAAGAAAGTGAAAGCCAATGAATGTACTGGGCGTCGGCGCTTGGGAATTAGTGGCGATCTTACTAATCATGCTGGTTTTCGCGGGACCCAAGCGTATGATCCACTGGTCCTACGTGCTCGGCCAGCATGTTGCCAAGTTCCGCAAGGTCTGGTCGGAAACTGTCGACCTGGTGCAGAAAGAATTTGATGATGCCGGCCTCGATATCAAGCTGCCGAAAGAGCCGCCCACGCGAAAAAGTCTGAACAGCGCCGTGACCGACGCGGTGAAACCCATGACTAATCCGATGCAAGAGACACTGGATGAGGTCAAAAAAGATCTGGACTCGGTCAAGGAAGTCAGTGACACGTTGAACGACAAGAAACCGGTCACGCTGCCAAAGCCAAACGCGGCTAACAAAGCGGCGAAAGCGGCCGAGGAGGCAGATGTGGCAAAGACCGAGCCGACTGCCACGCCGGTCATACAGGCGGATCCACCGTCGCTGGGCTCATGGAGCGGCAAAGCGGCAAGACCGGCAGCCAGGCCCGCGAACGGCAATTCGTCGGATCTCGGCACCTGGTCCAAATCTACTGACGACTAAGGCAGCGCATGGCCGAACTGGTAGAGCAGGAGGAAATCGAAGATGGTCATGAACTCCGCATGGGTTTCTTTGAGCATCTCGATGATCTGCGTCAGCGCCTGACCAAAGCGGTATTATCCCTGGTCGTAGGCACCGTCGTTGGCGTCTTTCTGGCTGAAGGCGCCCTGATTCTCCTGATGGAGCCCTACTGCCGCATCCCAACGGTCGATAACTGCGAATTAGTCATCCTCGACCCAACAGGCAACATTCTGATCTACTTCAAAGTCGCCTTGATGATCGGCGGCATTCTATCGATACCGATGGTCACCTATCAATTGCTGATGTTCATCTTGCCGGGATTGACGCGCAAGGAAAGGCGCTACATCTTGCTGTCCATTCCCGCCACTACGGCACTCTTTGCGATCGGTGTATTTTTCGCCTGGCGCATTCTAATGCCGCCGGCGCTCGGCTTCCTCGAAGGGTTCAAATCGGATATTTTCAAGACCGAATGGACAGCCCCTGGCTACATCAGTTTTGTCACATCGCTCCTCTTCTGGATGGGCGCGGCCTTCCAAACGCCGCTGATCTTCTTCTTGATCTCGCTCCTGGGTTTGGTCAGCGCAGGCACCTTGATTCGCCAATGGCGTATCGCCATCGTCGGCGCGTCGATCGCCGCCGCCTTCATCACGCCGACGATCGATCCGGTCAATATGTTTCTGGTGATGGCGCCGCTCCTGGCGCTATATTGTCTGAGCATTGTATTGGTCTTCTTTGGACGCAAGATTTCCGGAATCGACCGTACCAATTAGGTTTCTGCTGTCGACAGCCTGACAGCTGTGCTACAATACCGCCGTTTTTCAAAATGTTGGTCGTCTATGCTGCTGGAAAACTGGAGACATTCATGATTGTCGAAAAAGCGAGGCTTATCGCTCCTTATGGGGGCGAGTTGGTGAACCTGCTGGTGCGGCGTGAGGAGCTGGTTGAGAAGACAGCATACGCCAATTCATTGCCCTATGTTCAGGTCAGTTCTCGCGTTGTATGCGACCTTGAATTGCTGGCGACCGGCGCTTTTTCGCCGCTGCGCGCCTTCATGAATCGAGCGGATTATCAGAGTGTCCTGGACACGATGCGTAAGGCGGATGGCACGCTCTTCCCCATGCCGATCACACTGCCGATTGATCCGGGCGACGACATCAAACCGGGTATGGACATCGCCTTGCGCGACAGCAAGAACAACATACTCGCCATTCAAACTGTGGCAGAAATGTACGAGTGGGATCTGGAAGAATTGGCGGTCAAGGTGATTGGCAAATTCGACCCCCGCCATCCCATCGTCGCCGAGATGCACCGCTGGGGGAATGTGAATATCGCTGGAAACCTCGAGGTCCTGCGGTTGCCGCCGCACCTCGATTTCGCTGAGTTGCGCCGCACACCCGCCGAGACGCGCAAGGTGCTCGAAGGTTACGGTCACGAGAATGTCGTCGCCTTCCAAACGCGCAATCCATTACACCGCGTTCACGAAGCGCTGACCAAACGCGCCGCCGCCAACATTGATGGCGTGCTGCTCCTGCATCCGGTCGTGGGCATGACGCAGCCCGGCGATGTCGACCACTACACAAGGGTCCGCGTCTACAAGACGCTGATCGACAATTATTACGAGGAAGACCGCAGCTTGCTTTCGCTTCTGCCATTGGCGATGCGTATGGGCGGACCGCGGGAAGCGGTTTGGCATGCGATCATCCGACGCAATTACGGCGCCAATCGTCTCATTGTCGGCCGCGACCACGCGGGACCGGGCCCTGACTCCGACGGCAATCCCTTCTACGGTCCATACGATGCGCAAGATCTGGTGCTGCAGCATGCGGACGAACTTGGCGTTCAGGCTGTTCCATTCACAGAAATGGTCTATCTGGAAGACGAAGACCGCTACGAAGAGAGTTCCAATCTGCCGCCGAATGCCAAGGTGCGCAAGATATCGGGGACGCAAGTGCGCGAGGATTATCTGGGCCGGGGCGTACCGCTGCCATCCTGGTTCTCGCGGCCGGAAGTGGCGCGGATCCTGGCGGACTCTTATCCGGCGCGTCATCGTCGGGGTGTCTGCCTGTGGTTCACCGGTTTGAGTGGCTCGGGCAAATCCGCGACTGCCGAGCATATCGTCAACCTGCTGCTGGAGAAGGGCCGGAATGTCACCGTTCTTGACGGTGATGTCGTGCGGACGCACCTTTCCAAGGGCTTGGGCTTCAGCAAAGAAGACCGCGATACCAACATCCGGCGGATCGGCTACGTGGCCAGCGAGATCGTCCGGCACGGTGGCATGGTTATTTGTGCCGCCATCAGCCCATATCGCGCCACCCGGCAGGATGTGCGCAACATGGTGGGCGACGGCTTCATGGAGATTCACATGGCGACGCCGCTTGAATTCGTGGAAGCGCATGATACCAAGGGTTTGTACGCCAAGGCTCGTCGCGGCGAAATCAAAGGCTTCACCGGCATCGACGATCCTTACGAGCCGCCGCTGAATCCCGAGATCACGCTGACGGCGGAAGACACAACTGCGGAAGACAACGCGCGCTTAGTCGTGCAGCGGCTGGTTGAACTGGGATTGGTCCTCAACGGCTAGGGCGTTTGCATCTTGCATGGTTTGCAATCGGCGAGAAACCGGAAAGCTACGGCTGCCGGGGCATGAGCCGCTCTTCGTTGCCTTTCATGGCGCGCCGGAAAACCACCTTCTCCACTTCGACGAATAGCAGCACCAGGATTCCGGCGGCGATCGTGACGACAACATGGCTCACGTCCAGGGCGCTGGTATCGAAAAGACCTTGGAAGAAGGGCACGTAAACCACGATCAGCTGCAGGACGAAGGTGGAAAGTACCGCCCAAAACATGAGCGGGTTGCCCTTGAATCCAGCGTGGAGGAAGGTCGTGCGGTCACCGGCATGGATCGCCACCACCTGAAACATCTGCGTAAAGGCTAGTACCGTGAAGGCAAGCGTGCGCGGGATGCGTTCCGCCTGATCCAGCAGGCGCCGCCCCGGATCGCTTACGTCACTATCATGTTCCTCCAGGAATGACGCGCCGGCTTCTGTGTCCGCTGCGCCCAAAAATGAGACTCGCTCCCATGCCGTCCATTCATCCCAGGCATCCGGAACGGCTTCTTCGCCCGCCAACTCCACTACCGCGGACCGTTGCAGGGTCTCAAGATTGAGCGACGGGCTAAAGGCATCCAGACCGATGGTGCTGTAGCCCCACACGTAACTGATCAAGGTCAGGATCGCGATCAAGACACCGACCAGGACGATATGCACGCCGGTGCCTTGGGCAAAGATGCTTTCATTAGTTGGCCGCGGTCGGCGCCGCATGACGCCTTCTTCCGCCGGTTCAAAACCGAGGGCGATGGCCGGCAAGCCATCGGTGACCAGGTTGATCCACAATATCTGAATGGCGAGCAGGGGGATCGGCAAGTTGATCAAGAGCGCGACGAACATCACCAGTATCTCGCCCACATTCGAGCTGAGCATATACTTGATGAACTTCTTGATATTGTCATAGATGGCGCGGCCTTCTTCGATCGCCGAGACGATCGACCGGAAGTTATCATCGGTCAGGACCATTTCGGACGCGCCCTTGCTCACATCGGCGCCGGTGATGCCCATCGCTACGCCGATATCGGCTTGTTTCAGCGCCGGGGCATCATTGACGCCATCTCCCGTCATGGCTACGATGTTGTCCTGCTTTTGCAGCACTTGCACGAGTTTGAGTTTGTGCGCCGGCGAGACGCGGGCGAAGCAGGAAGTCATTGAAGCGGCAAGCTCCAGTTCTTCGTCTGTCATCGACTCCAGCTCGCTGCCAGTGATCGCCCGCTGTCCCGCATCGATGATTCCGAGATCGCGCGCGATCGCTTCAGCAGTGAGCGCATGGTCACCGGTGATCATGATTGTGCGCACGCCGGCTTCGCGCGCTCGCTGCACGGCCACCTTCGCCTCCGGCCGGGCGGGGTCGAGAATGCCGATCAAGCCAATTAGTTCCAGACCGCGTTCAATCTCCGGCGTGATCTCCCCGGGTAATTCGTCAAGCGGCCGCCAAGCAATGCCCAGCACGCGCAAGCCATCGTTCGCCATGGCATCGACGCGATGCTGCCAGTCCCGGCGGCTGCTCTCGCTCAAGTCGACGACTTCATCCGCTGTCTGTTCGCTGGTCGACCATTCGATCAGTCGATCGGGCGCGCCCTTGGTGATGGCGACATATTTCGCCTCGGGGAAGAGCCGCTTCGCCGCTTCACCCATGACCTCGTGTACGGTCGTCATCGCCTTGCGTTCGCTGCTGAAGGGCAATTCCGCTACGCGCGGCATGTCTTGTTCCAGACGTTCGCGCGTGAATCCGATCTTTTGCGCGGCAACCAGAAGCGCCGCTTCGGTGCTGTCACCGACAACCTTGACTTGATTGCTCGTATCTTGCGTCTCCAGATAGACGTTAGTGGACAGCGCCATCGCTTTCAGCATGCGTTGCGCAACATCGTCATTCTCGGCATCGACAGGCTTGCCCAGGTTGGCCGGATCATGCGTGCCGAGCGAAACCAGATCTCCTTCGGGGACGTAGCCAGTGCCCTCGACCCGGATGTCATCGTGTCGAGGCAGCACCAGGTATGTGGCTGTCATTTCGTTCTTGGTCAAGGTACCGGTTTTGTCTGAACAGATAACTGTCACTGAGCCGAGCGTCTCAACAGCGGGCAAGCGACGAATCAAGGCGTTCCGTTTGACCATGCGGTTGGCGCCGAGTGACAAGCCGATGGTCACCAACGCGGGCAAACCCTCCGGCACGGCCGCGACCGCCAGGCTGATGGCGATGAGGAACATGCGCTCGGCTGGTATGCCTTGCACCAGAAAGCCGACAAAGAAGACGATCACGACGACTATCAATGCGCCCGTCGCCAGAATCCGTCCCAGGTGGTTAAGCCGGCGCTGCAGCGGTGTGGTGCCTGCTTCCACTTGCAGGAGCATGGTGGCGATGTTGCCGATTTCCGTGCGCAAGCCGGTAGAGGTGACGATCATCTCACCACGCCCGTAATTGACGGATGTTCCCATGTAGGCCATATTTTTTCGATCACCGATTGGGACATCAGCCGCGGCGTCGATTGAGTCCGTATCTTTCTCCACCGGCACGGACTCTCCAGTTAGCGCGGCTTCTTCAATCTGCAGGTTGATCACCTCAATCAGACGTCCATCGGCGGGGATCCGATCGCCTTCTCCGATCAAGACGACGTCGCCGGGAACCAACTCTTCGGCGCTGATCTCGTGAATGTGCCCGCCGCGGCGAACCCGAACCTGCGGCACTTGCAGCCGGCTCAAGGCGGCGAGCGCCTGCTCTGCTTGATACTCCTGATAGATGCCCAGCATGGCGTTCAGCGCGACAATGGCAAGAATAACGATGACATCGGTGGCTTCGCCCAAGAGCGCCGAAATTACGGCGGCGACGATCAAAATGATGACCATCACATCGGTGAATTGTCCCAGGATCAGTTGAATCCAATTGACACCCTCGTCCGTGGGTAAGGCATTCTTGCCAAACTCCAACTGGCGCGATTCGATCTCAGAGTCGCCGAGGCCTTGCGCCTTGTCGACGCCGTGCTCCTTCAGGATTGCCTGATAGTTTTGTCGGTAAGCTTCCGACATGTTCTCTCCTTTATCAGTCTCCTGCTAATTGCAGGGTCGCCATTCTTCCCCGGCTTGCCTGTAACGCAGCGGCTGAGGGGCGATGCGGCGCGATCGGTATCAGCGCTCTCAGCCCGCTCCGGCAGAACCAGGCTGCATTGTACCGCAAATCGAATTGCGGCATAACAGTCGAGAGCATAACGGCCCCGTGCGCGCGAAAGCTCGCGCCGACGCATCGCTTCTCCGCAAGCTTTGGCTATTGTCAACAACCTGCTTTCTATCTAGTATCGGAACGATTGAAGACCATGTCAGGACGCCGCGCATCCTATGAATTATATTGACTTGAGAAGCGACACAGTTTCCCATCCCACGCCGGAAATGCGCGAAGCGATGGCCAAAGCGCAAGTCGGCGACGATGTCTATCACGACGATCCGACTGTCAATCAATTGGAAGCCGATGCCGCCGACATGCTCGGTAAAGAAGCGGCGGTCTTCGTCACGAGCGGCACGCAAGGAAACTTGTGCGCGCTGCTGGCCCACTGTCAGCGAGGCGAGTCCGCTATCATCGGTGACACCTCTCATATCTTCCGCTACGAGCAAGGCGGTATGGCCCAGTTGGGTGGCATACTTCCGCATCCGGTGCCGGTGCAAGCGGATGGCACCTTGCGGCTCGGCGATCTTGAACGCGCGATCAACCCGGACGATGAACATAAGCCGTTCACCCGTTTGATCGCGTTGGAAAACACGCACAACAGCGCCGGTGGCGTACCAATATCAGCAGACTACACCAATCAGGTGGCGCAGTTCGCTCGTGGCAAAGGACTCATTCTTCATATTGACGGCGCGCGAATCTTCAACGCGGCGGCCGCCTATGGCGTCGATGTCAAGACACTTGTTGCCGGCGCCGATTCCGTGACCTTCTGCTTGTCAAAGGGACTGTGCGCGCCAGCCGGATCCCTTCTGGCCGGAGACCGCGAATTCATCCGCCGGGCGAGACGGGCGCGCAAAGTGCTGGGAGGCAGCATGCGGCAAGTTGGCGTGCTGGCGGCGGCCGGTTTGATCGCGCTGCACAAGATGAAAGATCGCCTGCTGGAAGATCACGAGAATGCGCAGCTGCTGGCGGAGGGATTAAGCGAGATTCCGGGCGTAGTCATCAACAGCCAAGATACGAACTTTGTGTTCTTATCGCTCAACGAAGCGGTGGAAATGACGCTAAACGAGTTTGTCCAGGCACTGCGCCAGGACTATAATGTCTACGTGTCGCCTTACGGAGGCGAGCAAGGTCAGATACGCCTCCGTACGCATTACTGGATAGACCGCGAGGCGATTGCCCGGATCATCTCGGCGGTGAGTGCTTTACTGACATGATGCCCAACGCCCCATTCGAGCCACTTGAGCAAGACAAGGATCGATCACAGCCAGAGCCCGACGCGGCTGAATCCCCCGATCCTGCGGAACAACAAGACGAACGAAGAACTATCGCCATGCGGTCGCAGTATCGCGGCGCCGGCGATCCGCTCTTTGGCTTCATCATCGCTGCCGCGCTCAGCATCGGTTTGACGCCGCTGCTGCCGGACAGCGTTGAGCTCCGATATACCTTGGCTTGGGGCGCCTTGGCTGGCGTAAGCGTACTGTCCTGGCTGCTGGGCAACACGGAACGCATCGGTCAAGAACGCCCGGACAATCTCGGCTGGGGCGTGCTCTACGGCGTCATGCTGGGCATTCCCTTTTTGGTATTTCTCAGCCAGCAAATTCTCGCGCCTGCGGTTGACCAGTTGTTCCCGGGCATGTCGCCGGGCAGCCTGCTGGCCTTTCTCGTCTTTGTGATGCCGATCGCCGAAACCTTGTTCTTTCGCGGACTGCTGCAAGGGCAGTTGCCGTTTTGGATCGTCGGTCTGCTTGCCACTGTCTGGAACATCGTCTTGTTCTTTCCGGTGATGTGGCATTCGGTCACGGAGTTTCCGGCGGTGACGCTGGTGATCGTCCTGCTTTTGCTGATGATGAATCTGCTCTATGTTTATGTGCGCAAGCGCAATGGTCTGGCGGCGTCCTGGGTTTGCCAGATTGTCCTCAACCTGATCATCCTCTACATTCCATTCTTGTAGTTGGTGGGCAAGGCGAATTGCCTCAGAAAAAAATCGCGACTTTCCAGCCGCGATCGATTGGTTTGCCTCGGGGGAAATGGCAGCGCAGCTAGTCTGCGAGATGCTCCAACGGATCGGGCTTGGGCAGTGGCTTGACAAAACCGGCGAAGAAGATGCACGCCAGCCCGGCCAGGAATCCACCAACATGGGCCGCGTGCGCCACATCGGTTTCAACGCCGATCCAGCCGACCCCCTGCAAGACGTCCATGAGCAGCCAATAGCCCAGGAACACGAAGGCCGGAACATTCAAGCTCCAGACGAATGGACGGAAGAATCCGAGCATCGTCTTGACTTTCGCTCTTGGGTGCAGGAGGAGGAAGCTGCCCATGACGCCGGCGATGGCGCCACTCGCGCCGATGACAACACCCGTATCTGTGACGGTGCAGACCGTGTTGCCAAACACAACATGCGCCAGCGTCGCCAGGACACCGAAAGACAGGTAAGCCAAGACGAACTTGATGCTGCCCAGATAGCGCTCAACCAAGCCGCCAAAGAGGAATAGGAACCACATATTGCCCAGGACATGCGCCACGCTGGCATGCAGGAATAGGCTGCGAAAAGCGTCCAATCCGGTCGTCGCGACTGACTGTTCGCCGATCTTGCAGACTTCCAAACCGTAATCTTGCAGCGCTGCCTTGAGGAATCCGTCGCCCCTGGCATCAACTGAAAGTTCCCAAAGGAATACAAGAAGGTTGATGACGATGATGACCACCGCCGCTTTGGGTATCGTCTTGTCCCGTCCGACTACCGTCAATGGAAACATGCTGAGATCCTTGCTCGTCCTGACACCTACTACGCTATCATAAGATTTTGGTTTCGCGCAAGCGTTCCCGCCCGTACCTCAAAGTGGCGGTATCCGCGGCGGCGCAATGAATAGAGATAGGACAAATATCAGCGCAAGACCGGTTATAAAGCCGCCGACGTGCCCCCAATGCACGTTAATCCTCGGCGCCACCGAACCGACCTGATAAAAGAATTGGATGACGAACCAGTAGATGAGATAGACCCAGGCGGGCACGTTGACGTCATAGTTGAAAGCCTTCAGAATGACGATCTTGGACTTGATACGGGCGGTGGGAAACAAGAAGAGGAATGCGCCGATTGTGCCGGAGATGGCGCCGCTCGAGCCGATCATGTAGAGCGGCTCGCCACATTGCCCGCCGTCAAAGAGCAGATGGCCGAGGTGTCCACCGAAGCCGACGATCAGATAAAAGGCGAGGAATCGTAAGTGGCCAAGGTGCTCTTCAATGCGTGCGCCAAATACGTAGAAGATGACGATGTTTGAAGTCAAGTGCACGAAACTCATGTGCAGGAAGATGCTGCGCGTTCCGTCCATGAGCGTTTCCAGGAGCGGCTGATCACGCACGGCACAGACGTTGAGCGCGTAAAGGCTGTAGACGTTCTCCAGCGAAAGCCCGCCGAGGAACGCGTAGATGAGGATGTAGACAAAAACCAGAACGTTGGCGACCGTAACAAAAAAAGCGATGTAGGGGCGGTAAATTGACGTGCCAACGATTTTGTAGGGGATCATGCCGCTAAGCCCAACTTGAACTGCAGCCACAGCTTAGCATAATCCGCTTGCGGACGGCAAATCCTGCCCGCCCGGCAAAAACGCCCGATCGATTGACCGGGCGTCTGAAATATTCGACCTGGCGACGCTTTATCGCTCGTCCAGCGGAACCCACTTTAGATCCTGTGGGCCGACATAATTTGCCTTTGGACGAATCAAGCGCCCGCCCATTTGACCGATGACATGGGCCGACCAACCGGCGATCCGAGACATGACAAAAAGTGGCGTAAACATGTCGATTTCAAGGTCAAGCGTGTACAGCATGATTGCACTGTAGTAATCCACGTTGGGATAGAGATTGCGTTGGATGAAGTAGTCGTCGGCGCGCGCTGTTTCGGCCAGCTTGACGGCGATATCGTACCATTTTCGTTTGCCGGAACTTTCCGCCAGCGCCTTGGAGTGGCGCTTGAGGATGCCCGCGCGCGGGTCATTGGATTTATAAACGCGATGACCGATACCCATGATGCGCCGCTGACCCGACTTGATGTACTTCTCGAACCAAGGCATGACATTTTCGACATCGCCGATTTCCACGAACATCTTCATCGCTTCCGAATTGGCGCCACCATGCGATGGGCCCTTCAAGGCGCCGATGCCAGCGACAATGGCGCTGTGCATGTCCGAGCCGGTGGCGGTGACAACGCGCGAAGCGAAGGTGCTGGCATTCATGCCATGCTCTGCTAGCAGCACGAGATAGACATTCAGGGCGGCGCAGGCAGTCGCATCAGGTTCCGCGCCGGATATCATATAGAGGAAGTTCTCGGCGACGCTGAGATCGCTGCGTGGCGCGATTGGCGCTTGCCGCTTTGCGATGCGCATCCAGGCGGCGCAGATGGTCGTAATCTGACCGGTCAGTCGAAATGCCTTTGCCTTGGCGCGTTCTTTATCGCTAAGGTTTTCGCCATCGGCATCATAAGCCGAAAGCATGGAAACCGCCGTGCGCAATACCGCCATCGCCGCCGTATCCCCGGGCAGCGACTGCATCATCCGGATCACGTCCTCAGGGATGGCGGCGTTTGCCGCGATCGTGCCGCGCAGTTCGTCGTATTCATTACAGTTAGGCAGGCGCGCGTTGAAGAGCAGGTAGATCACTTCTTCGAAAGAGGCGTTTTCGGCAAGGTCCTCGATGGCGTACCCGCTGTAAACCAGCTTGCCAATGCTGCCATCGATGTAGCTCGTGTCAATGTCGGCGACGACGACCCCTTCCAGCCCACCTTGATTAGCCATATATCGTCTCTCCTTCTCAAAGCGCGAAGCCGCTGATACTCGACATCCTGTAGACAGCCCAACCGGCGCGAATTTAGCAATGTCAAGACGCGATGCGAAAATAATCGCGCTAGTATAGCACTCGGTCTTATGCGCTTCAATATTGATAAATCGCGCGCTGCGCGCCGATCGTAGTCGCTAGTGACCGGAATCGAGCGGATGTGTCTCGCGTCCGTCTATGGCTTGCGAAAGTTTCTGTTGCGTGATCACCGCTGATATGCTAGTCTGCTCGCATGCTACGAGACACTTTCTTCACTTGCTTGACGCGGCAGTACTGTTGTTGTACCTGTGAGATCGATGAGGCGAAGCGCCGCGTCGGGAGTTGCGCTGTCTGATGTCCCAGTGACAAATGCGAAGGGACAATGACAGGAGCCAACCAGCGCGGTTGGCTCTTTTTGATTGATTCGAGAAAGGTCGAGTATAGGCAATGAACGTCATCCTCAGTGGCGCGCTGCAGCGGCAGATCTTCGAGCAGATGGAAGCGACCTATCCCAATGAAGGCGGCGGTTTCTTGCTGGGGCAGATTGAGGAGGGAGCGCTTGTCATTGCGGACATCATTCAAGTGGACAATGTCTTCGCGCAAGAAGAGCAACATCACCGCTACGCGATGACGCCGCGTGACTGGATGCGTTTGGAGGACGAGGCCGATGCGCGCGGGTTGACCTTGGTGGGGTATTATCACAGTCATCCGGATTCACCGGCCATTCCGTCCGAATATGATCGCGAGCACGCCTTGCCGAATTTTGTCTATATCATCACGGCGGTCATGATGGCTCGGGCGGCGGACATGCGCGCCTGGCAGCTGCGAGCGGATCGAAGCGCTTTTGTCAGCGAGACGCTGCAGATTACGTGAGGGACGGCAAGGACGGAAGTAAGATTTACGCTTCCACAAGCGTTTACTTGTAAGGAAAGCAGTCAACAATTTGCGAGGGAGAGAGAAATGGCGAAGATCCGCATTCCGACGCCGCTGCGAGCCTTCACCGATGGCGCGTCGGATATAAATGTCGCGGGCGGCACGGTAGGCGAGGCGCTGTCCAACCTGGTCGATCAACATCCCGACCTGCGAACTCACTTGTTCAATGACGATGAACTGCGCAGTTTCGTCAATATTTTCCTCGGCGACGAGGACATCCGCTTCATGCAAGGTCTCGATACTGAAATCGACGCCGACGACAGCCTGCGCATTATCCCGAGCATCGCCGGTGGGACCGGCGATTAGCGATTGGAGTAGCGACAATGATATCTCTGCATCAGCGGCTTGCTGACTTAAGCAATGACGAGGTCAAGCGGTACAGCCGACATGTGATCATGCCTGAAGTTGGCATGGAAGGGCAGCGGCGCCTGAAAGCGTCCAGCGTCTTGCTGATCGGCACTGGAGGTCTGGGCAGTCCGCTCGCGCTCTATTTGGCGGCGGCTGGAATTGGACGCATCGGCTTGGTCGACTACGATGTTGTCGACTTCACCAACTTGCAGCGTCAGGTCATCCATGGCGTCAGCACAGTTGGCTTATCCAAGCTGGATAGCGCCGCCGAGCGCATGTTGGATTTGAACCCGGACATCGAAGTCGTCAAATACAATGAGCCGCTGACCTCGGAAAACGCCTTGCGAATCTTCAGTGAAAATTGGGATGTCGTCATTGATGGCACGGACAACTTTCCCACGCGTTATCTGGTCAACGATGCCTGTGTAAAGCTGGGCCTTCCCAACGTCTATGGCAGCATTTTCCGCTTCGAGGGGCAGCTCAGCGTCTTTTACGCCGATGAAGGACCCTGCTATCGCTGCATGTTCCCGCAGCCACCGCCGCCAGGCTTGGTGCCTAGCTGTGCCGAAGGTGGCGTGCTGGGCATCTTGCCGGGCACCATCGGCACTATGCAGGCGACCGAGGCGATTAAGTTGCTGCTGGGCATCGGCGATCCCATGCTTGGTCGCATGATGCTCTACGACGCGCTGGAGATGAGCTTCCAGACGATCAAGATTCGCAAAGATCCCAACTGCCCGGTCTGCAGCGTCGCCAAAGAAGACGTCGTACTCATTGACTACGAGCAATTCTGCGGCATGCCGGCGCACGATCACAGCGAATTCAGCTCGGTTGAAGATACGGCCGATATCGATATCAGGACGGTAACGGTACATGATGTGAAAACCGTGCTCGAAAACGGCGCCGATGTCGTCGTCATCGACGTCCGTGATCCGCATGAATGGGACATCAGCGCCATCGACGGCACCTTGCGCATCCCTAAGCCGGATATCCAGCTTGCCAAGAACGGGATTCAGGCCGGACGCAAACTCTGGGAAGAGACCGTCTTAAATGTGATTCCCCGCGACAAGACCCTGTACCTGCACTGCCGCTCCGGCAAGCGCAGCGCCGACAGCATCGCCTTCCTGTCCGAGATTGGTTATGACCTGGAGAACATGTATAACGTCGAAGGCGGCATCCTGGCTTGGGCGGACGAGATCGATCCGGAGATGCCCAAGTATTAACTTTCCAAGATTTTCTGGTTCGCCGGTAGGTGTGAAACATTATTCTCACCGGCGGCGCGGATGTCATGAAGGTAAAGGCGTCTTGCCTTCTTCGTCTTGACTATGTGGCGGCCTTCAACTTGAACGCGGTCGCCAAAATACGGCTTCACCACGTCTTCCGCCAAGCCTTCGGGAACGACGATTTGCCACCATTTGCCATCGTCGGTTAGCAACTTTACCGTATTCTTCGTCGCGTCCGCAAATTGCAGTACGCCAACTGCGGTGTCTCGATCATCTGTTATTCTGTATTCGTCTGCGACTAATTCGTCGTCAAGCGGCAGAACCATTTCGTTCAGATCATCTCTTGTGCTGTCGAGTAAAATGCTTTTGCGCTCCCCTTCTATTTCGGATTCAATGCCAACCGCGGTTATATTTTCTCCGTCAGGAGCAAGCTCTTTTGCCAGCCCTACCAGATTCTGCAAGTATCTATCATCATTCAAGTCCTTCTGCAGTCTTACTATATCGCCACCATTCAGGAGTTTGAGATTCTCCATTACCTTCAAACGTACACCATCAAAATAAGAAATGCCTGGAAAGCGGTTTGGACCGACGTGGGTGACGGTCATCCCTATTCTGTAACTTCCAAATGACGGTAAAGTTGCCAAAACTCGATATTCTCTATCTACCTTACGACGGTTTCGAAATGTATAGCTGTTTATTTTGCCAATCGTGTTACGCACTAGAGTCGAAAACTTTAGGATGCGTTTTGATAGCATAGAAGGATCAATCAAACCTCTATTTGCTTCTATGCCCTGCAACGTCATAACCAACTCTTCGTTTTCAAGCTGGTCTACATGCTGTCCATATTTCACTGCGAGTCTCACCCTATCAAGTAAGCTATAAAGATCTTCCCGCATACCTTCGTTTCTAATCTGTCTCATACCTTCTAAGATAAGCTCTTCAGCGCTCTCATGCTCACCACAGCGATATGCCAAAGTCGCGGCGCTTCGGTGTAGAATTGCAAACATATGATGAGAAGGATCTTCGCGAATAAGCTTAGCCGACTCGGATTCTCTTTGAAAGGCTTGCTGCGTTAGCTGCAAGAATGCACTTTCATCACCGTTGAACTGAGCAATTCGCGCTTTGTTGGCAAGCTCGGATGCTTCACGGTGTAGTCTAACGCTCTTCGTGAGATACAATTTTGCCATCATCTGTGGGCATCCTTTGTGTAAAGTTCATCACCGGCGTTTCAAACTCTACAACAATGACAAAGGCTGGTGTTCCATCGCTGTCCGACTTCTTTGTACTCTTAATCTTGTCTGAGACACGCGCCCTTAGGGAATTACTCGCGGAAGGGCGCAAAATACCGGATATCTCTAATCTTGCCGCATGCTCAGGAAAATCGTCCTCGTCTTCACAGTTCAGGTTTTCCTTGGGTCCCAGATAATAGTCGATTCCTGTACCACTTCCAGGTCTTGTATACACTTCTGACTGGTCAACTACCGTAAATGGAGTAAATTCGTCAACCATCAAAAAGGCAATGCCTTCTGCCGCCCATTCGCCGAGACGCTGGCGCTGTCTCCACGAACGTACTGTCGAGGGTTTTTCCAGTTCGGCCCATTGCAGTTCAACGGTGAATAGCGGTGACTCTTGGTCCTCCACTTCACATCTTACTGAGACGGGATGCCCGGCCTCGGTTAGAGCAACTTGTGCTGCCTGACAGTTTGCGCTGCACTGCTCAGCGGTAAGACAGCCAACGCCGCTTCGAAGATGCTCTATGTCGATTATATGTAAATCACTCATCTTCCTTCGGACCTATCGAAGAAGTAAGCAGCATCGGCGAATCTAAAGTTGTTTCATAGTAGTTCGAAGACAGTGCGAAACAACCGTAAATGTGCGCCAGAACGAGCCCCCGTCATGTTGGGAGAGAGCTTTGGAGAGGGGGCTAGCTGACCATCAGCTGCTGCATTACGCCATCCAACGCCGCCTTTGACGGGCGCAAATGCGCTTCGTCCAGTTGCGCCAGCGGCGTCGCCACCAGATCTTCAGTATCCGCCAGGGTCGGGCGCGGCTCTTCGTAGTAAATCAAGCCGGTCGAGAAGATCTGTTCGCGCATCGAGCGCTCAAGCACATCCATCGCCCGGCGGCGGTTGCGCGGGTCATGATCATTGTCAAGCTTCTTCAAACGAATGAAGCTGCCATCGTGCATCTCCACATCAATGATATCGCCGGCCTCATAGTCGTCGATGGTGATCTCTTCTTTCGCATCGACATAATCCGGCGCCAGAATCTGAATCTCGTGCAGCGGAATCTCGTGATCCTTGCCGTATGGATAGCTCTTGGTTGAGGTCGCGGCGTTGTTGAAGGTGACGCAGGGACTGATGATATCGAGCACGGAAGTGCCCGGATGACGCACCGACGCCTGCAGCAGCGCCTGCACCTGTTTGGCATCGCCGCTGAAGCTGCGCGCGACGAAGGTGGCCCCGGCGATCACCGCTTCCAGGCAAAGGTCGATCGCCGGCATGTGGTTGGTACCGTAATACTTCAGGAACTGTCCCTCATCGGCGGTGGCGGAAAACTGCCCCTTGGTCAGCCCATAGACGCCGTTATTCTCAATGATGTAGACGAAGGGCACGTTACGGCGGATGACGTGTTTGAACTGCCCCATGCCGATTGAGCCAGTATCGCCATCGCCGCTGATCGCGATACAGTTCAAGTCCGTGTTCGCCAACAGTGCGCCGGTCGCCACCGACGGCATGCGTCCGTGCAAGGCATTAAAACCGTGTGAGCCGCCAAGGAAATAAGCGGGCGTCTTGCTAGAACAGCCAATTCCGCTCATCTTGATCATCTTGTACTGTTCCAGACCAAGCTCGTAAGCCATGCTGATGATCTGATTTGAGATCGAATCATGCCCGCAGCCGGGGCAGAGCGTGGTGGCACGCCCCTTATATTCGTTGCGAGCCAGGCCGAGGTGATTTGTGCGTGGCGGCATGATTAACCCTCCATTTCCTTGAGGTTGTCATAGATCCAGCTTGGCGTCATTGGCAAGCCGTCGCCGAGCGCCAGTGGTCTAACATGCGAGACATTCTCTGGATGCTCGAGGCGGATCAGCTGGGTCAGCTGTCCGTCAAAGTTGTTCTCGATGACGAATACGCTCTTGTGCGCATCGATGAATTCGCTGACGGAAGCCGCCAGTGGCAGAGCGCGCACCCGCAGATAATCCGTCTTGATGCCGTCGTTCGTCAGCCAGTCGCGCGCCTCACGAATCGCGTCATCGTTCGTGCCAAATGTGATGATACCGATTTCGGCGCCGCTGCCGTTGTCAACGACAGGCTGCGGCAGCACCGAACGGGCGGTATCCATCTTCCGCCGCAGTCGCTTCATGTTCTCGATCCAGTCGTCGCTGCGTTCGCTGTAGACCGCCATCTCATCGTGGCCGGTGCCGCGCGTGAAGTAGCCGGCGAATCGGTGATCGGTGCCCGGCACGGTTCGATAGGGAATGCCATCGCCATCGACGTCCATATAGCGACCCCACTTGCCATGCTCATCAATGAAAGTTTGCAGCTCTTCAGCGTTGAGAACCTTGCCGCGGTTCATCGGCTGATCGGGATAGTCGAAGGGGTCGGACAGCCAATTGTTCATGCCCAAATCGAGATCGCTAATAACGAAGACGGGCGTCTGCAAAGCTTCCGCGAGGTCAAAAGACTTCCAGCCGAATTCGAATGCCTCTTTCAAGTTGCCCGGCAGTAGGCAAATCTGCCGGCTGTCGCCATGGCCGAGGAAGTGCGTGAAGATGAGATCGCCTTGGCTAGTGCGGGTCGGCAGCCCCGTGCTCGGTCCCATGCGTGTGATATTCCAGAAGACGGCGGGAATCTCGGCGAAGTTTGCCAGACCGGCAAATTCCGCCATCAGGCTGATGCCCGGCCCACTGGTTGCAGTCAGTGACCGGCTGCCCGCCCAGCCAGCGCCGATGATGATGCCAGCCGCCGCCAATTCGTCTTCCGCCTGCACAATGGCGACTGTGTTCTCCTTGTCCTCCGTTTGGCGCAGATGACGGAAGCCGATGATGCCATCGACGAAGCTGGTAGAAGGCGTGATGGGATACCAGGCGACCACGTTGACGCCGCCGAAGATCGAGCCCAAAGCGCCGGCTTCGTTGCCGGTCATCATGATTTTGCCCTGGGTGCCGTCCATCTTCTCGAAGCGATAGGGATCGGTCTTCTTGAGGTTTTCCGCCGTCCAGTTATAAGCCAGCTCGATCACCGCGTGGTTCATCAGCGCCGGCTTTTCCCGGCCCTTGAAATTGTCGAGCAGCACCTGGTAGATCAGGTCAAGCGGAATGTCGAATAGCTGGGCCACCGCGCCGACATAGGTCATGTTCTCGACTAATTTGCGGAAAGCCGACGGAACGTCCGCCTGACGCATGAGCTTGGCGACGGGAATCTCATAATAGGAGATGTCTTCGCGATGCTTGATCACCTTGGCGATTTTATCGGTCGTGATGCAAACGCCGCCCGGCGGCAATTCGGAGACATCTTCGGTGGCTGTGCCATCGTTATAGGCGACGACAATTTCCGTGATCGCCTTGCGCGCTGTGTAACCATCTTTGCTGGCGCGAATGGTATACCAGGTGGGCAAGCCCTTGATATTCGACGGGAAGAGATTCTTGCCGTTGACTGGAATGCCCATGCGGAAAAGCGATGTCACCAGCGTATTGTTGGAGGTCTGGCTGCCGGAGCCGTTCTTGGTCGCTACTGAAAAGGCGAAGTCGTTGATGACCGGCTCGCGGGTGTCTACTTTGAGTTGAGACTGTGCGTTGATTGCCATGAGATATTACGCAGTAACTTGCGTATGACTCCTTTCGCAAAGTGAGTACGAATTGACCTGGTCGCCTCTCATATGCCGCTTTCCATCTCCCAGGAGGCGTTGTCCTTTTCGTAACGCAATAGACTTGTGTGTTCGACAAACGCTTGCTGCGCCGATTCGAATTCACTGACGCGGATGAGCTGCAGGATCCGCGAATGATAATCCCAAACTTGCCGCAGATAGCTGTAGTCCATATAGCGATTGACGCCGACTTCTTCGTATAAATCCCAGTACGCCTCGAGTATGCCCAGCACAAAGGTGTTCTCGAGGTGCCGGAAGACGGTCATGTGAAACAGCCGATGTTCCGGATTGGGAATATGAATCGGCGGCGAATCCAGCTTCTGGTTGGCGCTATCGATGCAATCCTGCATCATATCCAGGTCGCTTTCCGTCAACAGGCTGCATGCTTCCTGCCAGTAGGCGGCTTCGACATGGTTGCGCAGTGAAGCGAATGACTCGAAGCGCTCGCCACATGCCAGCGCGTACAAGGCGCTGAGACGAACGGCCGGCGTGAAGGCGTAATCCTTGATCCGCGTGCCGCGCTTGGAACGCACCTCGACCCAACCCATCGTGCGCGCCACTTCCAGCTGCTCGCGTACTTTGTTGGCGCTCATATCCAGATGGGCGTCGTTCGTCAGCTCCTGGATCGATGGCAAACGATCGCCGGGCTGATAACCCTGCTGGATAATGTAATTGAGGAAGTCAGAACCGAGATTGATATCCATGATTCGTCAGATGAATGCTATCAATGTATCGTTACAATCAATTCTATCATTACATGCCCGGGCTGTCCAGAGATTCCGCCGGACAATCCTGGATGATTTGAGGATTATTACTTTTGGGGAAGGCGCGGCCCGTTCAGGGGCGGAACTTGCGCATGCGTTCGGCGGCTTGCTCCAGCGTCGCATCGCTCTTGCAGAAGGCGAAGCGCACGTGATTTTCGGCGTGATGCCGGTGTTTGGCGCTGAAAAATGCGGAGGGCGGGATGGTCGCCACGCCGATGTCTTCGATGAGATACTTGCAAAATTCGACATCGTTGCCGTCGAACACGTCGGAGAAATCGCCCATGATGAAATAGGTGCCTTCGGGCTGAATGGCGGTCATGCCAGCGGCTTCAATCACTTGCATGACCAGGTCGCGTTTGTGCGAGTAGAGGGCCTGGTATTCTTCGTAATAACTGCTGCCGAGACCGAAGGCGTAGGCAGTCGCCACTTGTGTCGGATGGTTGGTGGCGAAAATGATGAACTGATGCGAACGCCATACGCCCGTGATCAGTTCGGGCGGTCCATAGACCCAGCCGATTTTCCAGCCGGTCATGCCGAAGGTCTTGCCCGCGCTGCCAATGGTGACGGTGCGCTCGAACATGCCGGGCAACGACGCGATCGCGATGTGCTGATGTCCTTCAAAGTAGAGGTGTTCATACACTTCATCGGAGATGACGATGACATCGTACTCGATGCAGAGATTGGCGAAGAGCTGCAATTCCCGGCGCGTATAAACGCGGCCGGACGGGTTATTTGGCGTATTGAGAAGAATGGCTCGCGTTTTGTCACTGAAGGCGGCCCGCAGCGCCTCTTCCTCGAAAGTCCAATTGGGCGGATGCATCGGCACATAGACCGGATTGCCGCCGGCCATCTGCACGCCGGGCACGTAGCTGTCGTAGTAGGGTTCGACGATGATGACTTCATCGCCCGGGTCGACGAGCCCCATGATGGCGCTGAAGACGCCTTGGGTGGCGCCGGCCGTGACAATGACACCGCCTTCCGGATTGACGTTGAGTCCGTAAAATATGTCGGCATGGCGGGCGACGCCGTCACGCAAGGCGGGTAATCCCGGGCTCGGCGCGTATTGATTGGCGCTGTCGCTATTGAGCGCCGCGATTGCCGCATCGATGATTTCCTGCGGTCCATCAAAATCGGGGCGTCCCTGCCCGAGATTGACCGCGTTATGTTGCGCCGCCAATTGATTGATCTCCGTGAAAATCGTGGTGCCAAATGGCGCTACCCGCTTCGCATAAGTCGGCATAAACGGCTTCCTGATCCTTGTCGCTTTATCATCCGCCTAATATAACACAAGCGCCCATGTCAAGCGCGCTGGGACACTTCGGCCGCCAAGGCTTTACCCCGTTGAAAATAGGGATTGTCGCCTCGCGACTTGACAAACTGGAAGCGGACTGTGCGTTCGCTCGCCAGCCGCTGCAGCGCCTGCCAATGTTGTTGATACTTAACCGGCTCGCCGTTACGCGTTTTCCAGTTCCGCGCCTGCCAGCCAGGCAGCCATTGTTGCATGCCCTTAGAGAGGTACTCTTGCGCGGTGAACACCGTGGCGTCCAGATCGGGTACAAGATATTCGAGACTCTTAATCGCGCCGATCAAGGTGCCTTCCAGCTCGGTCGTGTCTGCCAGCCTGCCGCTATATTCCTTGACGGCTTCTTCTTGGACGACGATTGCCGCCCATGATGTCGCCTTTACCTTCTTGCTGTATTGTGTGGACAAATAGACTTGAATTGCCGTATTTCCAGTCAGCTCGGGCTCGGCAGCGCGCTCCGAAACAGGCAAGGCGAGTTTGCGCTTTTCGGCGACCGCCAGCCGGTCACAGCGCTCGTTCAGTGGATCGCCAGAATGGCCTTCGATGTATTTCCACTTGATCTGATGCGGTTCCGCGACGGCAAAATACGCTTGCCAAAGCGCCTTATTCTTGATGACTTTCTTGATCCCGCCGGCGATGTCGATGACATAGCGCGAGTCCGCGACCACAGTGACGGAAGATGGACGCGTCAACACCTTCAATCCCTCAATGACAGCAGTCAGCTCCATCAGATTATTCGTCGTATCCTCGGCGCCGCCGCCGATGACCGTCTCTTTTATGAGATTGCCATTGTCATCGGTCGCGTGCAAAATGGCCGCCCAGCCACCCGGCTTATTCTCGGCGTGGATGTCACAGGCGCCATCGGTGTAGATCGTGATTTGCATTGCCATATCCAGCTGGAATATGATTGGGGCGAAGTCTAGCACAAGCACTTAATGGCGCAAAGACAAGGCGGTCACCGATGGCGGAAGAATACGACCTGCATAAGATGCGCTACGACGCGCTGCTGAAAATCACGCGGACGATGGGCGGGGCTGCACTCTCGGGCGCGGTGCCGACGCCGACGCTCGAATTAGCCAAGCAGCTCGGTATCTCCGTCGCCGACGCCTGGATGTGTTTCGATATCTACGAGGCCTATTTCGACAGGCACCTTACGAAGCAAGACTTAGGCCGGATGCTGCAAACCACGGGTGCCGTCATCCTCGGCGGCGGTCTCGCAGGTTATGTTGGCATCCGATTGGCGCAAGCGCTGCTGAGCGAAATCCTGGAGCAGATCCCCATCGCCAATACCGTCATCAGTGGCGTCGCCTTCGGCAGTTCAACCTTTATCATCGGTATGGCGTGGCTGGCGATCGTGGAGCAGAGCTTCTTCCTGCACAATACCGAAGAGTCCTAAACGTGCTGCATGGCAACTTGTCGGAGCGAAAGCGTCCGAATCAGCGCGAGAAGCAGCAAGGCCAGTACACCACCGCCCGCGCTTACGAAGAGGAAACCCCCTAAGCTAAATAGAAAGCCCGAACTCAGCGTGCCGAGACCGGCGCAAAAGGCCACCAGCATGTCATTGAAGCCGGCGACGCGTGTGCGATTAGCGCCACTCAAGGCGTCCGCCAACATCGATGAGCCGGCGACATAACCGAAATTCCAGCCCAAGCCCAGCAGAAACAAGCCCACCAGCAGATAAGGCATTTGCACGGACAGCGGCGAAATGATGGTCGATGCAATCAGGATTAGCGCGGCGATCACCATCATGGTGACGCGACCGTAGCGGTCGATCAGGTAACCGGTTAGCGGCGACAAGCCAAACATGCCTAGCACATGCACCGCGATCACCAGCGAAACCTGCGCGTTCGAGTGATCTGTCATATGCATATGCCAAGGCGTTATCGTCATCAGTGTACTCATGACGGTCTCGCTGATCAGCATCGACAGAATCGCCAACTGAACGTTCGGCAGCCGCAGCAAATCCCTGAGCTTATGTGCGCTCATTGGACTGCTACTATCGTACTTGAAATCGGAGTATTGCTCCGCCACCAGCGCCGGTTCCGGGCGCAGCAGGAAGAACGTGATCAGAAACGAAATGGCATACATGAAGCTGGCGATCACCCAGGGACCGGTCGTCAATTCCTGCGTCGTCGCGAACGTTGGCATAAGGGCTCGTATTGAATCCAATTGCGCCAAGGGTGGTCCGCTGACGATGTCAAGCGCAAGGAATCGGGCCAGGTTGCTGCTCGGCTCGACCAGGGCGGGACCGAAAATCGCGCCAATTGTGCCGGCGAATACCACGCGTCCAATCATCTGCGCGCGTTTATCCACCGGAAACATTTCACCAACGACGAAGCGGCTCATCTGGGCGCCCGAGCGCGACATCCCCATCGTGGCGGCGCTGACCAGAAGAAGAGGAAAGATGCTGTTCAGGACAGCGATGATGCCGACGATGCCCCCAAGAAAGCCAATGCCGTATGCCGTGCATAAGCCCATGCGCCGACCAAAGCGTCCCATAATCAAGCCCATGAAATAGGCCATGATCGAATGCGCAAAGGTCACCATCGTCGTCGGCAAACCCGCCGCCGCGTCTGACCCGCCGAGGATTCCAGCCGCTATAGAATGCAAGGTGATGATCGAAATTTGCGCCGCCGAAAACAGGCTCTGCGATACAAAAATTGTGATGAGAAGACGATGGCTGACGCGCAAGGGATACATAGGCGCTGCTCCGGGCGGGGCGTTGATCGCTCCCGACCCATCCGGTGGGTCAAATATTGATTCTACCGCAGATGACAAAGCGCGCCTCAATGGACGCCCCCTGACTGATTGTTGATGGCGTCGTCAGTCCGCCAAGAAGTTTCGCAGGACCGTAGGCAAGATGCCGCCGTTGCGATAATAGTCGACTTCTACCGGCGTATCGAGTCTAACGGTGACCTGAAACTGCGTCTTCACACCGGCATCGTCTGTCGCCGTGACCGATAGTTGTTCCAGCGGTTTGATCTCGTCAGTGACCGGGATGTCGTAGATCTCATGACCCGTCAGTCCCAGCGACTTATAAGACTCGCCCTCGTCGAATGTCAGCGGCAGCACACCCATCATGATCAGATTGCTGCGGTGGATCCGCTCGATGCTCTCGGCGATCGCCGCTTTGATCCCTAAAAGCAGCGTCCCTTTCGCCGCCCAGTCACGGGAGGATCCCATGCCATAATCCTTGCCCGCCAGCACAATCAAGGGCGTGCCATCGGCCTGATACTTGAGCGAGGCGTCGTAGATCGGCATCTTTTCCATTGTCGGCAGATAGTAGGTGACGCCACCTTCGCTGCCGGGAACCAGCAGATTGCGCAAACGGACATTGGCGAAGGTACCGCGCGTCATCACCCGGTCGTTGCCGCGCCGCGAGCCAAAGCTGTTGAAATACTGCGGGCTGACATCCCGCTCCAGCAGGTATTGCCCCGCCGGACCGTTGATGGCGATGGCGCCGGCCGGCGAAATATGATCGGTCGTCACCGAGTCGCCGCCTTTGACCATGACCCGCGCGCCCATGATCGGCTCGATCGGCGCCGCTTCACGCGGCAAATCGACGAAAAATGGCGGTTCCTGAATATAGCTGCTTTCGGCATCCCATTCGTACACCGGTTCATCGGTGCTGGGTATGGCGTTCCACTCCGGGTTCCCGTCGTAAACATTGCCGTATTGCTCGTGGAACATGGAGGCGTCGAGGCTGTTCTGAACTGTATCGACGACTTCCTCCTGGCTGGGCCAGATGTCGCGAAGGTAAACGTCGGCGCCAGCCCGATCTTTCGCCAGCGGCTCCGTATCCAGATCGATATCGACCGTACCCGCCAGCGCATAAGCGACTACGAGAGGCGGCGAGGCCAAGAAGTTGGCGCGTACATCCGGCCCGATACGGCCGCCGAAATTGCGATTGCCGCTCAGCACGGCAGCGGCGACGATGTCCGCCTCGTGGATGGCTTCGCGTACCGGCTCGGGCAGCGGGCCGCTGTTGCCGATGCAGGTCGTGCAGCCGTAACCGACAGTGTGGAAGCCGAGCGCCTCCAAATGCGGCGTCAAGCCGGCCTTGTCTAGGTACTCTGTAACCACTTTGGAACCGGGCGCCAGGCTCGTCTTGACGTAGGGCTTGCGCGTTAGACCGCGTTCGTTGGCTTTCTTCGCCAGCAGACCGGCCGCCACCATGACCGACGGATTGCTGGTATTGGTGCAAGAAGTAATGGCGGCGATGACGACCGAACCGTGCTTCAATTCGGAACTGTCGCCGTTTGATCGGTAGCTGCCGCTCGCCTCAAGTTGTTCGCCGGACAAGGCAAAGCCTTGCGGACCAAGAGGCGCGCTGAGTACTTGATTGAATGTCGGCTTGAGGTCGCGCACCAGGATGCGATCCTGCGGGCGCAGCGGACCGGCAACGCTCGGCTCAACGCTGCTCAAGTCCAGTTCCAGCGTGTCGTTGTATTCTGGATCCGTCATGCCGTTGGTGCGGAACAATCCCTGTTCCTTGCTGTAGGCGTCCACCAACTGCACGAGGTCTTCGTCGCGGCCGGTGCGGCGCAAGTAGCTGAGCACTTCGTCATCCACCGGGAAGAAACCCATCGTCGCGCCATATTCGGGCGCCATATTGGCGATGGTGGCGCGGTCGGGCAGGGTCATGCTGCTCAAGCCGGGACCGTAAAATTCGACGAACTTACTGACGACGCCCTTGGCGCGCAGCATCTGCGTCACGACCAGCACGAGGTCGGTAGCGGTTGCGCCTTCGGGCAACTGACCTATCAGCTTGAAGCCGACCACCTCGGGCATAAGCATGTAGATCGGCTGACCGAGCATGGCCGCTTCCGCTTCGATACCGCCGACACCCCAGCCAAGCACGCCCAAGCCGTTGATCATCGTCGTGTGACTGTCGGTGCCGACCAGCGAATCGGGCAGTGCAACCACGCCACCGCCCTGCGGATCGTCATAAACCTGCACGACCTTGGCCAAATACTCGAGATTGACCTGGTGCACGATGCCAGTGGCGGGCGGCACGACCTTTAGATTCTCGAAGGCTTTCTGCCCCCAATGCAGGAATTCGTAACGCTCACGATTGCGGACAAATTCTATTTCCGCGTTGCGGAGGATGGCCTGGGAGCTGCCGAAGACATCGACTTGCACGGAATGGTCGATAACGAGATCGACCGGCACCGTCGGATTGATTTTCTGTGGATCGCCGCCCATGCGCTGCATCGCACTGCGGAGCGCAGCCAGGTCGACCAACGAGGGTACACCGGTGAAATCCTGCAAGATGACACGCGCCGGGCTAAAGGGGATCTCAACAGGCCGGGGATTCTGCGCGTCCCACGACGCCAGATTCTGCACATCTTCGGCCTGAAAGTGGCGCCCGTCCAGATTGCGCAGGGCGTTTTCCAGCAGGATCTTGATGCTGAAGGGCAGCCGCTCGATCTGACCAATGCCAGCCTCGCTCAGTTTACTCAAGCGGTAGATCGCCGCTTTTCCGCCGCTAGTGTCGATGATGCCGCGTGCCCCGAAACTGTCGCTCATTTGCCCGTCCTTTTGCGACGCCGGCATCGTGCCGTCAATATGCTGACGCCTTCAGATAATCATTGTCGTTTTGCAGAATGACTGCTGAGGATTTTACCAAAGATTAGACTCATGCGTTACCTCGGGTAATTTCCTGAGTCCGCTAGAGCAGGCCTACTTATCGGCAAAGCAACTTGTCGTTTTACAAACGGAATCGTCTCGAGTAGACTTGCGGCACTCTGAAAATGCACGGTCCGGCTCAAGAATCTGAGGACAGTTAGTGGATGGCGAAGAAGAGAAGTCGCACACGCGAAGCAAGACAGCGCCGGCAGAAGCAGCGGCGGCACAATCAGCGTCTGCTTGTGCTGATCGCGATCGTGGTCGTGGCAGTTGTGGCGATCGCGGTGGTTTTCGTATCTAGTCAGCCGGTTGAGGCCTTCATTCCGGATAGTCTCTCCGACCGTTATGAGGCAATACAGCGCTCCTATTCACCCGATGGCTATCCGCGGCTGGGCGATCCCGACGCGCCGGTCACGCTGGAAGAGTATGCCAGTTTCTCATGTCCCGGCTGCGAGGCCTTCCACAGCGACAGCTTTGATGACCTGCTTGAACGCGTACGAGATGGGCAGGTCCTTTTCACCTACGTGCCACTACAAACCGGATCGGTGCCTAATGCGCCGGGCGCGGCCCGCACCGCACTCTGCGCCGGGCAGCAAGGCATGTTCTGGGAAATGCACGACGTCCTATTTGACTGGCAGACGCGTTACGGCAATACTGCCTTCTCGCAGAATCGACTGCTGGCCGGCGTCGAGTCGCTGTCGTTGAGCGGAAGCGCCTTCACGAGTTGCTTCAATTCCGGCGCTATCTCGGCGACTCTTGAAGCGGCGCTGAACGAAGATGTCGCTTCTACACCAGCCATCAGAGTGAATGGCGTGACGCTTGAGGCCGGGCAAACGATCCCCTCCGCGACCACGATCCTGGCTGCGATTGACGATGCGACGCCCGATAACTGGTGGCTGAGCGACGAAGATGTCGCCTTGGAGCAGGCGGAAGAGCCGACGGACGAGGGAGAGGCTGACGCATCGGTGGCGGAGGAAGTTGCTGAATTGGAGGCTGAGTCTGACGAGACGTCTGCTGAAGATGTCAGCGCCGACCAGGATGCCACAACTGACGAAGCCAGCGATGCGGCTGAACAAGATGAGTCCGACGCGGAGACTTCCGCAACAGCGAGTGAAGATGCGGTTGATGATTCAGCGCCTGTCGACGTGGCTGCTGAAGCGACCGAAGTCGTTGAAGAAACAAGCGAATAATCGACGCTTGTCTCGGTCGGGGGTCTAGTCCACGATTCTTACTTCCGCGCCAGCATGGGACCGAGGCTGCGTCCGCCCAGCATATGCATGTGCAAGTGGAAGACTTCTTGACCGCCATGTTTGTTGCAATTGACGATCAGGCGGAAGCCGCCGTCGGCGATGCCTTCGTCCCGCGCGATCTGTTTCGCGACGATAAACAGGCGGCCAAGGGCGGCTTCGTCCTCAGGCATCACATCGTTGGCGCTTGGGATCTCTCGCTTCGGGATGATCAGAATGTGGACCGGCGCCACGGGCGCAATATCGCGAAATGCCAGAACCAGATCGTCTTCGTAGACAATATCCGCCGGAACTTCTTTGGCGATGATCTTGGAAAATATCGTGCTCATCAGATTCCTCCCTTGTTCTACATCACCATGCCACCATCGACAACCAAGGTCTGGCCCGTGATGTAGGCCGCCTCCGGCGACGCCAGAAAGGCAACCGCGCCGGCGATGTCTTGGGGCGCTCCAATTCGTCCCAGCGGAATGGCTTCAATTGCCCTTTGCCTGATATCATCTGACAGGTCGGCCGTCATATCGGTTTCGACGAATCCCGGCGCCAGCGCATTGACACGCACGCCTCGGACAGCCAGCTCCTTTGCCAGCGACTTGGTTACGCCGATGATGCCGGCTTTGCTGGCAGCGTAATTTGTCTGCCCGCCATTGCCGGCGATGCCCACAACGCTAGTGATATTGATGATGCTCCCGCTACGCTTGCGCATCATGATTCGCGCCGCCTCCTTGCAGCAGAGCCAGCAACTGCGGAGATTGGTAGCCAAGACCATATCAAAGTCGTCCGGTTTCATCATCATAATGACATTGTCGCGCGTCATGCCCGCGTTATTCACGAGGATGTCCAAGGTGCCGTATAAGGATTTTGCTTCTTTAAAGAGATTGGTCACCTGGTCCGCATTGCTGACATCCGCTTGTAGCGCTGTCGCCTCGCCGCTGCCGGCTGCGATCGTCGCCACAAGGTCTTCGGCCGAGACCGCATTGCGATTGTAGTTCACGATGACGCTGGAGCCGCGCGCCGCAAGTTCCAGGCAGATCGCTCGGCCAATGCCGCCGCTGCCACCGGTAACCAACGCCACCTTGCCTTCCAGGTTGCTCATGCCTATTCCTTTCCGCCATCCACTATGAGGGCACATACTATAGCGCCAGGAATGGCTTTGGACTACGGCGAGCCACCCACCCAGCCGATCAACTCGACTTGACCGCGCAGGTCACTGGTCAAGCTGACCGCGCCAAAGCCGTTGGGGCTGGCGACATAAATATCATTGCGCCCGTCCACCGACGGATTGACGCCGGTAAAGGCGATGCGTTGGCCGTCAGGAGAAAACGCTGGATCGCACATCGTGGGTGGTGGACTGCCGCTGGCGACGTTGCCCAGACCGGCGTTGCGCACCCTGATGCCATAGGGGCACTGACCGGCGGTCCCGCCGATGGCAATGCGTCCGCCGTCCGGCGCCCAGGAGGACGTCATACTGAAGCGCGGAAAATCAAGTTCGCTGTCCCGTCCGATGAGCGCGCCCTCGCTATTCAACATGACCACTTGATTGCTTTGGTCGGCGATCTGAACGAGAACAGACCGCCCGCTGGGTGACCAGGACTCCGACAAATAACTGGCCGTTGCCGGGCTTTCGGACATGCGGATTTCGTTGACTTCACCGGTGCTGACATCGGCGAGCCAGATACGGCGTGTCGGATTCAGCAGGTCAAACGGATCGCCACTGGCGAAGGCTAGCTTTGTCGCGTTGATCCAGTAGGGCGGTTCGAATATGGATTCGTCGGCTACTCGAGTGATGTCGCCGCTTGAGACTTCGTAGAGATAAACTTGCCCGCCGGCCGGCGCAGGCTCGGTCAAGGCATCGCAGAAACCAGTGTCGCCCGGTCTCCAGCTCGGGCAATCAGCCCGATCGGAAACGAAAGCGATGTAGCGTCCATCGGGCGACCAGCTGGGCCACATTTCGTAGGCTCCACTCTCGGCGATATTCGTCCTGCCACTGCCATCTTTCGCGTAGAGGTAAATGTCCATGTCATAACCGGTGGCGACAGCCATCGCGAGCTGTTCCCCGTCAGGCGACCAATCCGGCGCCATATAGATACCGCGCTGCACCAGTGGATTCTCGCTTGCCAGAACCCGCGCGCTGAAGCCGGACGCCAGATCAAGTATGTACAGGCCGGCCCTGCGAATGTCGCCGTCGCTTATGGTATAGGCGAGCGCGTTGCCCGGCCGCGCGACGAACACCTCTAGACCTGCAGTCGAATCCACTTCCAGCACTGGAATCCGCCCAAACGCGCGGGAAGGCGAAGCGAAGTAGATGGTCTTTATGCCGGTAAAGGGTTGGGCGGTGGCGATATTGCGAATAGATTGCCGATTGTTGGAGCTGATGAAGGCGATCATGCCGCTGCTGAGCCGGTTGCCAAGCGCGTCCGGCAAATCAACAACATCCCAATTGTCGAAAACATACCCAGCCACTGGAAGCGGTGTGATGGACGGCGTAGAAGAGGGTGTACGAGTCGGCGTTGCAGTGGCGGTCTGCGTGGCGGTCGGGCTCGCTGTTGGGGTCAGCGAGGCGGTTGCTGTCGCTGTCGGCAATGGCGATTCGGTGGCCGTCGGCGTTGCAAGTGAGATTGATGTCGGCGTAATCGTATACGTTGGGGTGCTTGTCGCCGTGGGGCGCGGCGTCGGCGTGGCCGGACTGAGGGCGCTGCAGGCGCTCAATAGGACGGCGATTGTGATCGCGCTTAATTTGCGTCGCATACTTGACATCGTGACGACAAAGAATACCACGCGACCATGCCTCTGTCGCAAGGAAAAGCGCATGATTGCCCTACGAATCAGGCGGCGCTTGCTGCGACCTGCCGTGAATTGACCGGTGCGGGTTCAGGCTTCGCCGCTTTCACTGTCATTACTTTCAGGTTGACGCTTTTCAGCCTCGATATCGCGCCTGCGCCGGGCGGGCGCCTCATGCAAGACCAGCTGCAGGACATCCTGCATGTCATCAACAAACTGGACCGAAACATCTCTGACCACCGCTTTGGGCAGGTCATGCATATCCTTGCGGTTGTCCTTTGGCAAGACGATATGTGGAATGTTCCTTCGGCGCGCCGCGAGGATCTTCTCCACCACGCCACCGACCGGCAAGATATGTCCCCGCAGCGTGACTTCGCCTGTCATGGCGTAGTCCGCGCTTACGCGGCGCTCGGTGAATGCGGAGATCAGCGCTGTCGCCAGGGTGATGCCCGCCGATGGTCCGTCTTTTGGCACGGCGCCTTCCGGCATGTGAATATGAACGTCGTAGTTTTCGAAATCTTCAGCGGGCAAGTCAAACTCATGGGCGCGCGCCCGCAAATAACTCAAGGCGATATGCGCCGATTCTTGCAGCACATCGCCTAACTGCCCGGTCAGCATCAAATTGCCTTTGCCCGGCACCAGCGTGACTTCGACCGTTTGGATCTCGCCGCCGTTCGGTGTCCAGACCAGACCACTGACGATACCGATGGCATCGCTGCGATTCACTTTGGAGTCGAGCATCTGCGGCGGTCCGAGGTGCTTCTCAATGATTGCGGGTGTGATGCGCCGCGGGAAGCTCCTTTCGGCAGCCACTTGACGCGCGATCTTGCGGCACATGTTGGCGATTTCGCGCTCCAGGTTGCGCACGCCACTCTCGTAGGTGTAATGCCGGATGATATGCTGCAGCGACGCGGTCGAGAAGCGGATTCCAGCCGCCTCGATGCCATTTGCCTCTAACTGCTTTTTGATGAGGAAGCGGCGCGCGATCTCGATCTTCTCTTCCTCGGAGTAACCTTTGAATTCGATGACTTCCAGGCGGTCTTCCAGCGCTTCGGGTATTGAATACAGATCGTTGGCGGTGGTGATGAATGTCACCTTGGACAAGTCGTAAGGCACTTCCAGGTAATGGTCGACGAAGTTCTGGTTCTGTTCCGGGTCCAGCACTTCCAGCATGGCGGCGGCTGGATCACCGCGAAAGTCCGAATTCATCTTGTCGATTTCGTCCAGCATGAAGACGGGGTTGACGGTCTCAACACGTTCCATCTGTTGCAGTATTCGCCCGGGCATAGAGCCGATGTAGGTGCGCCGATGTCCGCGTATTTCTGCCTCGTCGCGCACGCCACCGAGGCTGATGCGCAAGAAGTTGCATCCCAAAGCGTCGGCAATGCTCTTTCCCAAGGATGTCTTACCCACGCCCGGCGGACCGACAAAACATAGGATGGGACTCTTCATTTTGTCCTGCGCCAGCTTGCGCACGGCGATATGCTCGATGATGCGCGCCTTGACCTTTTTCAGTCCGAAATGAGCGCGCTCAAGGATCTCCTCTGCGTTAGCGAGATCGAGATTCTCCTCACTGGTGGAGTTCCAGGGAAGGGTTAAGAGGCGGTCCAGGTAGGTATGGATCACGCCGGATTCAGGCGACATCGGAGGAATAACGCCCAGGCGAGAGATTTCTTTCAGTGCCTTTTCATGTACTTCGCTTGGCAGATTCGCATCGCGGACCTTGTCGGACAATTCGTGAATCTCTTGCTGGAAGACATCCCCGTCACCCAGTTCCTGCTGGATAACGCGGACTTGCTCGCGCAGGTACATCTCGCGCTGATTAGCGGCGATTTCGTCTTGCAGGCGCGCATGCACCTCATCGTGGAGTTCGTTGTCTTGCAGGTCGGAAGTGATCAGGCCGGCCAGACGTTCCAGCCGCTTCTCGATATCCTCCAGTTCCAACAACTGCTGCAAGTCATCGGCGGGCAAGGGCAGGATCGATGCTAACGAATCACAGAGCTGCCCGGGATCCTCAACCGAAGTGATGTATTTGATGACGCTGTCGGGGGTCGCCTCGTTGAATTGACTGCTATGCTTGAATAACTCAACCAGAGCGGCGGCAAGGGAATCGAGGCTATTCGGCTCGACGGGCGAGTCTTCAAATGGACGCGCCTTGGCGACAAGATAGGAGCCATTCTGGCTGACCTCAAGAATCTGTACGCGCCTTCTGCCTTGTGCCAGCAACTGTACGCTCTCATCGGACAGTTCGGTGAACTTACCGGGAGCGAATTCCGTGCCGACCGCGTGGATCTGTTCGATGAGATTGCCGTCATCAAGATCGGATCGCAGCTTGCAGGCGATCAGCGTCTGTCCCTTGTCCTTGGCAACGTCGGCCGCTTGTTTTTGCGCCTCGCCGTCTAACGGGACCAGACTCAAGACTTGCGGAAAGAGGACTTGATCGTCCAATACAACGAGCGGCAACTCAACGACGCCGTCGCTCCCCGGCGCGGCATTCGCGATTGTCTTGAATTGCTGCGTAAAGTCATTTGACAATGAGTCGCCCTCTGCCCAGTAATCTCATCCGATATGCGACTTCAAAGTGTAGCTGAATGTGTAGCCAGATGTAAAGACCAGCGGAACGGTGAGTCGCACAATGAGACGTCGCTGAAAACGGCGATAAATCGCTTGAAACAATGGGCTGAATCTCTGAGGTTTTATCGCGTCTTGTTGGTATAGAATGGCAGCTATAGACTTGCCTTGACTATGAAGCAGACGGATCAGCCTCGTATGCGTCTCTCTTTCACGTTCACAATTCTGGCCGCCGCCCTTGGCATCGTCATCGTTATCACCGTTGGCACATTGATACTGAGGCCGCCGCTCGCCCTGATCATTGACGCAGGCTTCGACCGTGAAACGATCAGTCCTAACGCGGATGGCGCAAACGACATCGCCGTTTTCGAATATACGCTGTCTCGTCCGGCAAGGGTCAGCTTGTCACTGACTGCCGAGGGGGGACGGCTCTTCTACTTCAGACAGGATCAGGTGCGCGACGACAATGAATACAGCGTACTCTTCAGTGGCGTCGTCGATGGCTTTAGCTACGACGGTGAGAATCTGCCCGGCGTGGTTCAGCGGCGGCTGATTCCTAATGATGAATACACCTGGCGCCTGGACGCGCAGCCCGCTGATGGTGAATCTATGAGTGCGAGCGGCAGCTTGATCGTGGAAGAAGGTGATACACCGCTGCCAATCATGTCGGAATTCGCCATCTCGCCCCCTGTCTTTTCGCCCAATCAAGACGGTGTGGCAGATCGGGTCAGCATTAACATTTATCTGGAAAAGGACGTCGAGCGTCTTGACGTCTTCCTTGTCGGACCGGATGGCGCGCGCATTCCAATTTCGGCGCGGGTGGAGGAGCGAAATTACGGCGAGGCCGGTCGACACCGTTATGACTATGAAGGCGGCATCGATTTGGGCGCGGACCCGCCGCCGGATGGCGCCTATCAAGTGGTGGCGTTGGCGCAGGACAAAGTCGGTCAACGGATGCGGATGGCAGGACAGCTGACGATAGAGACGGGCGGCAAGCCGTACGCCGAGATCCAGCCGCAGGCCCCCAGCGTCGATGTGGCTTTTGACGTACAGCCCTACGACGACAAATATTTCGCGACAGCCGACATGCCCGGCGAGCTGCTTCCGCGGCGGGAGGATTCGGAATCGCTGGCTTATTCTCAGCAGATCTCAGTGCCATTAGGTCATATGCTGGTCTTTAGCCTAACCATAGACAACTACGGTGATGTGCCGATACGGACAAGCGGTCCGCCGCCCGGCACGGTGTACGGACAAGATCAACTGGCGGGTACGCTGGGCAAGTACGATGAATCCGGCGCCTGGCGCGTCGGCATCCAGTGCGAGACTTCAATGGTCAGCTTTCCTTACCGCTGGGCGATCGCGCCCGATGAAGACCTGACCGAGGTCTTTGACGAAGCGAGTGGCAATACGTACCGATATCTGCCGCCCAAGAAGCGCGCCGTGGTCTGGGGCGCGATTCACATGATCGAAGCCAAGGCGCGCAATCCCCAGAATTGCTGGGCGGGGCTAATACATGAAGACGTTGCCATTAGTCTGCGCAACAATCATGTCGGCATGCGCTCTATCATGATCGTTGATCCTGCCGGCGGGGCGACAAGTTGATCGGGCAGGTGGACGCCAGATGACGGATTTGGCCACTGTGATTGTCACCTGGAACAATGCCGATGTGATCGTTGCTGCGCTGGATAGCTTGCTTAATGATCTGGAAACGAGCGGCTTGGATTGTCGGGTTTGGCTCGTCGATTCCGGCTCCGACGATCGGACGGTCGAAATCGTTCGTGGCCGCTTCGGCGACGTCCATGTGATCAGCGGTGAGGGCAACATCGGATTCGGCGCCGCCAACAATCTGGCGATGCGTCAGATGGGTTTCGCCAGTGACAGACCGAAAGAGGAGTTGCCGTCCGCAGTCTATCTCTTGAATCCGGACACAGTGACGCATCGGGGTGCGTGCAAACAACTATTTGACGCGCTGCAATCGAGCGCGGACGCGGGTGTTGTTGGCGCCCGCTTGACTTATGCCGACGGCAGTTTCCAGCATAGCGCCTTTCGCTTTCCGAATCTGGCGCAGATTTGGGCGGAACTTTTTCCCACGCCCGGCCGCCTTATCGAAGGCTCGTTCAACGGGCGTTACTCCCGCGCCACATATACTGCGCGCGAGCCCTTTGATGTGGACTTCACGCTGGGAGCGACCATGATGCTCAAACGCGATGTGATACTGGAGACGGGTCTTTTTGATGAAGATTTCTTCATTTATTGCGAGGAGGTCGATTGGGCTTGGCGGATCAAACGCCATGGATGGCGCATCCTCTGCGTGCCGGGGGCCCACGTGACGCATATCGGCGGAAGCAGTACATCGCAGGTCCGTCCGCGCAGTCTGATCAATCTATGGAAAAGTAGGCTATTATTGTATGACAAACATTTTCCCGGTTGGAAACGCCGTCTGGCGCGACAATTGGTTGTTCTGGGAATGAGGCGTCGAGTCCGACTCTTGGACGACTCCGATGCCGAATTGCAGCGCGCCTTCAAAACGGTCATTGAGATGGCGATGTCATGACGCACCTCACAGCCATCGTGTTAACCAGAAACGAGTCCGAGCATATCGCCGAATGCATTAAGACGCTTCGCTTCGCCGACCGCATTATCGTTTTTGACTCATTCAGCACGGATGACACAGTCGCCATCGCGCAGAGCAATGGCGCGGATATCTTTCAGCACAAATTCGAAAATTACGCGGAACAGCGAAATGCGGCGCTTGATGCTGCCGATGAGATGACGGACTGGGTGCTGTTTGTGGATGCCGACGAGCGCATCACTGAACCGCTGGCGGTGGAGATTCGCGAGAAGATCAATCTGCCGGATTATGCCGGCTGGCGTTTACCACGTCACAATTACATCTTTGGCATATTGACCAAGAGCGCAGGCTGGTACCCCGATTTCCAGACGCGGCTGCTGCGGGTCGGGCAGGCCTACTACGATACCGGGCGTCCGGTGCACGAAGTCGTCAAGCTTTATGGAACTGAGGGGACGATCAGCAATCCGATTATTCACTACAACTATCGAGACGTAGAACAATTCATGACCAAGCAGGAAAACTACGCGCGCTATGACGCTCAGCGCCTGTTTAAGCAGGGTGTTCGGCCGCGGCACCACAACTTCCTCTTACAGCCGCTGCGCCAATTCTATTGGAGATACGTCACACTGGGTGGCTACCGCAGTCGCTGGCACGGGCTGCGTCTTTCCCTGATGATGGCGCGGTATGAATATCGGAAATACCAATTGCTGGCATCACTTTGGCGACAAACGTAGCCTTTCGCTGTTCGCCCATGTCCCGGCAAGGCGCTATTGCGGGACGAGGATGCCGTAGCCCCCGCTGTCGCGTCGATAGAGAACGTTGATCTCTGCGGTATCGGCGTTCATGAACAGATAGAAACTGTGGTCAAGCAGCTCCAATTGCTCGATCGCTTCATCTTCGTTCATCGGCAACATCTCGACCTGCTTGCGCCGGAATATCTCGGCTGGCGGCGTCGTCTCGTCTCCATCCGCTGTGAATTCCGGTGATTCCTCCGCCATGTCAAGTTCGGCAACGGTCGCGCGATAACGGTCGCGAACCTTCTGATTCTTGCTTTTGCGCTTGCTCTTAAAGCGGTCGATTTGCCGATGCAGCTTGTCCACCGCCTTGTTTATGGCGAAGCGAATCGTATCTCGATTGTCGATATCCATCTTTTCTTCGGCCCGCAGGATGGCGCCGCGCGTATGCTGCACAGTGATTTGAGCGATCGCGAGATCAGCGCCGCGGTGCGTGCGGATAATTGATAATTCGACGCCGACATGCATGATGTTGGGCAGATACCGGTCGAGTTTGTCAACCTTCGAGCGCGTGTATTGTTCCAGGGCTTCGGAGACTCTAATCCCATCTCCATGAATCGTGATTTCCATCCTAGACCTCCTGGCGTGAAAACTTGGCGGTTAAGAGTGACTGACGGCAATGGCGAAGACCGCGCTGGCGCCTTTTGCTCGCAGCGCCGCAGCGCATTCTCGTAATGTCGAGCCGGTCGTGACCACGTCATCGATCAGTAAGACCGACAGGCCATTTACCTGACCGCTCGCCGCGAAGGCATCCTTGACGTTTAGGTGCCGCTCTGCCTGAGACAACCGCGCTTGCTGAAGCGTTCCACGTATGCGCGCGAGCAAGTCCGTTCGGCAATTGATACCCAATGTGTTCGCCACCAGCCGGCTTAATAATTGCGACTGATTATACCCTCTTTCTTGCAGGCGGTCAGTGAAGAGCGGCACCGGAGCGATGAGGTCGATTTGCCAATCTTGTCGCCGCAGCGCCGTACTCAGACGAGCGGCGAGCAAACCAGACAGCTGGGTGGCGCCCTCGTATTTGAAAGCTTGCAGCGCGTCCTGCAGCACACCGCGGTGCATTCCCGTTGCGCAGAGGCCGTCCAGGTTTTCACTCGTTCTCTTCGCGATGTATAGCGGCACTTGGGATAGCTCATGGAGGCAGCGGTCACAGAAGCGATAATCGACTCGTCCGCAATGACCGCAGCAAGGCGGGAAGATCAGGTCGATCAGCCAATTGGCTGCTTCATCCGCTCGTCGTTCCAGCCAATGCGCGTCCCTCGAGTTCGTTCCGGAAATCATTGACATTGGCGAGCACTTCTCGCGCGCGACGGAGTGGATAATCTACATTAATTGTAGCACAGGCGGATGAGCATTTGGTCAGAAATTCAACATACGGCAGGCGCGCATGTCCTCTCTGCAGCAGCAACTCATAGGTTGACTCGAATCGCCTGCGGGCACATCTGACGCTCAGCCCTGTGCCATGCAGAATGCTGGTGTAGAATCGATTGAGCGTACGGATTCATCGCCGGGAGCGGATAAAGTTGCAGCGCGTCGATCAAAACGGCCTGACCTTTTACCGCAATGACGCTTGGGGCACCCTGCGACATGGCATCTTCACGCGTCGGGGTGGCGCCAGCGATTCCCATTGGCGGTCGCTGAACGTGGGCGCTTCAAACGGCGACGATTTAGACGCGGTGAAGGAAAACCACACGCGTATGTACCTTGCCGCTGACGTAAATCCGGAGCGCGCCGTCAGCAGTTGGCTGGTGCACAGCGTGGATACGCTGGCCGTCACAAGTGAGACGCGAAATAACGGCCAGATGCAGAAGGCGGACGCGCTCATCACAAACGTGGTCGATATTCCACTGGTCATGCGCTATGCCGATTGTGTTCCGCTACTGCTCTACGATCCCGTCAAGCGAGCCATCGCGCTAGGCCATGCCGGCTGGCGCGGCACGGTCAAAGGTATGGCCGCCAGCATGGTTCGCGCGCTGCATGAAAATTACGGCTGTGAACCGCCAGATATGCAAGTTGTCATCGGACCCGCCATTTCGCGGCGGAACTACCCGGTCGGTCAAGATGTCGCGCTGCAAGCGGAGAACTACATCGGTGCTGACGCGGGCGTGATCTGGCGCGACCCAATTGAGGGAGTTCCGCATTTTGACCTTTGGCGCGCCAATCGGCTGGACTTTGAGCGGGCCGGCGTCACGAACGTGGAAGTACTGGAGATCTGTACTTTCGAAAACACCCCAGACTTCTATTCGCATCGAGCGGAACATGGTAAGACCGGACGATTCGGCGTGGTGCTGTCGCTATGAGCATCGCTGACAATATCAGACAGGTCGAGGATTGTATCGCCGGCGCCTGCGCTAAAGCCGGGCGCGATCCGTCCGAGATCACGCTCATCGCGATAAGCAAGCTGAAATCGCCTGCCGATATTCTTTGCGCCGTCGAGGCTGGACTGCAACACGTTGGCGAAAACCGCGTAGAAGAAGCTGCAAGCAAAATCCCGCAGGTCAACGCAAACGCCGAGCAGGATGTGACCTGGCACATGGTTGGCCACGTACAGAGCCGCAAGGCAAAGCAGGTCGTGCCGCTCTTTGACGTCGTGCAGTCGGTCGATAGCTTGCGTCTGGCCAAGCGGCTATCGCGCTTCGCGGTGGAACAGGAGCGCAATCTGGACGTACTGCTTGAGATCAATATCTCGGGAGAAGCATCTAAATACGGTATTGCGGGTTACAATTGGTATCGGGACGACGCGGTGAAGGATCTCGTGTGGCGCGAGGCGGGCAGTATTGCCGCTCTGCCCAATCTGCAAGTGAAGGGCCTGATGACGATGGGTCCTTATGACGCGGAGGAAAATGTAATTCGCCGGGTCTTCGCCGATCTTTACCGTTTGCGCGAGGAGTTGGCGGCTTCGCTGGAGCTGACAATGCCGGAACTGAGCATGGGCATGACCGGCGATTATCCGGTAGCGATAGAAGAGGGCGCGACCATGATCCGTATAGGACGCGCGATTTTTGGTGAACGAAACTAGTCCGAAAGTTGAATGAAAGGCAACTAGACTAATGAACTCTCTGATTCTGGTACTTTACTGGGCGCTGCAAGTGTATCAACTGATATTGCTGGCACGCGTTTTGATGACCTGGATTCCTAATCTCGATCACAACAACCCGATCGCCCGCTTTCTTTATCAGGCTACCGAGCCGGTCTTGGCGCCGATTCGTAAAGCGATGCCGCAAATGGGGGGAATCGACCTTAGCCCGTTGGTCGTCTTCCTGGGCATTAGCGTACTGATGCAGTTGGTGATCTAGGTTCTTTTATCCAACAATAGTTCGGCGCGAAACCGGGCTGATATACCTGCCACGGCCTACAGCATCCGGATTAAGATCCGTCCGCAGCTTTGACAGTTGACCATGCCCTCGTTGCGGTTGATGGCCAGGATGACAATGTGATTCTGTTCAATGCCACAGATGGTGCAGGCATTTTCATTCAGGACCGAGATCGGGCGATTTGCTTTGGGCGACCGCATGCCATTGTAGGTCTTGAACATTTCCGGCGGGACCTTTTTCACGGCGCGTTTGCGTTTTTTCAGCATTGAATTGACCGACTTGGTCAATGTTCCTTTTTCCTTCAAGAGTTCGCGGTTCTGCTCGTCGCATTCCTCTCTCACCGCATTCAGAGAGGTCTCGACCTCATCTTGCTGCTGCTTGCGTTCGTCGCGTTCCCCTGAGAGTCTCAGCACTTCTTCATCGAGAACCGTATTGCGCCGGGCGAGCGACTCGACTTCCATGTGCATGTCCTGCAGTTCCTTGGGGTTCGTGACCTCTCCGCTGTAGAGTCGCGTTTCGGCCGCCTGGCGCTTTTCCACCAGGGCGGCGATTTCAGCTTCCATGTCCGCCACGCGTTTTGCCGCGCCTTCGAAATCGGCCGCAGCCACGGCAAATTTCGCCTCGGCTTCGAGCAGCGCGTCGTCCTCCTCCATTTGCGCGTTGATCGCCTTGATGCGTTTCGTGCGTTGAATGATGTCAAGCTCAAGTTCCTGAATGCGGTACAGCGCCAGAACGTCTAGCATGGATCAACACCTCGTCGCAAACTTGTACAGGGTTATCGCTCTTCAATAATAACGCAAGATGTACACTATGGGTTAAAGATTGATGGTTTGTCTCGCTGTCGAGACTCGACCGCAGCTAGCAATAGTCGGGTGACCGCGCCCGGAGCTACGGCAATACAGCGTATCAGTATGAAAGCGAAAGTTCATTGAAACGTCTTCTGCACCGCCTGACGACGGAGCGCGCGGCCACGATCATCGTCTTCACCTTGCTGTTTGCCTTGGCTTGCCGCGTCGGCGCGGATCCCGATATGTGGTGGCACCTCGCATTGGGGCAAAGCATCCGCGATACGGGCGAACTTGTATCGGTGGATTCGTATTCCCACACCTATGCCGGAAGCGTATTCAAGAATCATAGCGCCATCGGTCAGTTCGTTCTATCCGTGTTTTGGTCAGCAGCTGGCCATTTTGGCATGACCATGTTCGTCGCGGTTCTGGCAGTCGGTGGGATGTATTTTCTTTTTCGCGCCGGCAGTGGCACGATCTACATGCAGGGATTCGTTCTAATCTTTGGGGCGGCATGCGCCGCGGCATTCTGGTCGCCACGACCACAGATGTTCACCTTCTTTTTCGGCGCTCTGTTGGTCTCACTTCTTTTCGACCGCGCGCGTACGGGACGCGACCGGCTGTGGCTGTTGCCTGGGTTGATGTGGCTGTGGGCAAACCTGCATGGCGGTTATATCGTCGGTTATCTATTCGTCGCCGTCTTTGTCTTTGGAGAATGGTTGAATGGCATACACGACGCCGGTCGGTCAGTGATTCCGTCTCGCGATACGCTACGACTGCTCGGGCTGGCGCTGATTTCGCTCGTGTTGCTTCCGATCCATCCGCTCGGCATCGGTGTCTTCGCTACTCCCTTCGAGACGCTGGCAATTGGTGGCCTGCGCAGCTTCATTCAGGAGTGGAAACCGCCGGACTTCAGCCAATCATTCACTTGGGGATTTCTGATCCTGCTTGTCCTGCTGTTCGGCGCTGTTTCCCTTAGCCGCCGAAGAATTGACTTTAGGGAATGGCTGCTCGTCGGCATCACTCTGACGATGGCGTTGTTTTCCGGGCGCCATCTCTCGCTATTTGCGATTGCCGCCGTGCCCATCACCACGACGCACCTCGACCAAGTCCTGACGCGACGGGGCTGGACAATCCCGCGCCGGTCACTGGAAACCCCGACCCGGGTCGCTGTGAATCTGCTGCTGATCGTGCTGGTCACGATCGGTACAATCGGACGCCTGAGATACTTGACGGATGCTGATACTGTGGATGAAATGGTGGCGCTGAACTGGCCCGTCGGGGCGGTCGATTATCTGAACAGCTCGAATCTGGAAGGCAATCTTTTCAACAGCTACAACTGGGGCGGCTATCTTATCCTGCGGGCGCCGCACTATCCGGTATTCATAGACGGGCGTACCGATCTTTACCCCGACTTCCTTGGCAAATACAATTCGGCGGTGAATGGCACGCCCTTGTGGCGCGAAGTATTCGACAGATGGGGCATTGGAATTGTATTGATTGAAACCGGGAGCGTATTGGCCGGACAGCTAGCGGCGGATCCCGGCTGGCGCAGCGAATATAAAGACGGCGTGGCTAGCATCTACATTCGACGCGATAGCCAGATTATGGAAGCGAATCCGTGAAAAAGATCCAGCGAGAACGCGCGCTAGGGAATCTCTTTGCCCAACTGCATAGCCGAGATTTTGATAAGCGTGAAAACGCGCTGTTTCAGCTTGCTCTGATGCTTCAGCGAACTCAAGGTGGCACGTCTCGCCCGCTTGTACCTGACTTGTACAGCGAGAACCTGACGCGCGAATTGCTGCGTATCCGCATGACCCATGCTGAACAGCGACAAGCTGTCAGCGTGATTGCGCAGGTGATCGTGACGTTCCCGGACAGCCGAGCCACCGCCATATGGACTTCGGGCGAACTTTCCGTGGAGATCGGTCTGCCCTTCGTCCTCGCCACGGTGCGGAATAACGGCGGCCAGCTTAGCGAAGAAGCGGCGTATCAAGCTTGCCATGCAATTCGTCGCTGGCTTGGGTCGGATGCCTTGGCGAGAACGTCAGTGGAAGAGCAACTCGATGTCGTCGATCCCCTGCCCAGTCTCCGGCGCTGGTCGACGTCCGCTGACACGCGACTGGCCAAGACTGCCCAATCTGTCATCGACCTCATCGCTGCGATGCATGGCTGAAATGCTGAATGCAAGGCGCAGCGTATGTTCTTTTACACTGGTCGCGCTCTTGATCGCAACAGCGTTGACGCGTGTATTCGCGCCCATGCCAACCTACACCGATGCCTTCCATCATTTCAACCTGGCCACTCACATTGCGAGCGGGGAAGGCTTCATCGATCACTACCTCTGGAACTATCTCGATCCGCCGGCGGAGCTACCCGCGCCTTCGCATCGCTACTGGATGCCACTGACGCCAACATGACCGTCTGCTGAATCAGTTGGGACGGCAGCTGTTTAGCGCTTGCCCCAGCTGGACGTTAATTCACATGAAAACTAAACTATAATGGGGACGATCGCCAAGAGATAAGTATAGAGATACCAGCATGTCAAGTTTTTTCGACAAGATTTCCACCCTGGTCAATGCCCAAGTCAACGACCTGCTTGGCCAGAATCCCAAGTCGCCCTTGGCGCGTATCCGTTTGAAGCCAGAAGAAGCCGACAAGAATCCCTATCAAGCCGCGCAGACATTGCGGCAGCGTCTGGAAGAAGCCATCGACTACGAGGATGAACGGCAAGAAAAGGTCGATGCCCTTATGCGTGAAGCGCTGGAGCTGGATGGGCAGGTGGACGCGATACTGCGAGCCGGTGACGAATTCACGGCGCGGCGCCTGCAGGGCCAACTAAACATGAAACAGCAGCAGTTGACGATCGCTGAATCTGAATTGCACGATCATCGGCTCGTGACGCAGCACTTGATGCGTGAAATGGCGGCGTTGGATTCGGCGCTCGACAGTCATGACAAGCAGGCTCAAGCTCGGCCGACAAGCGCTGGAGCGCAATCAAGGCGTCAGCGGATTCCGGTTGAAGGACCTGGCTCTAGCACTGACGCGGCCGACAAGTCGCTGCTGGGCGCCGTCTCGAATAAGCTGAACGAAACGCGCGAAAGTCTGGAAAACCTGGTCAAAAGCTCGCCGGCGCCCGATCCGCCTGAAGTCGCTGTTCGCTATGACAAGTTCGATGTCGTTGATGAAGTGCCGGATCCACGCCAGCCCAAATCGCGCAAACCAGACGCAAGGGAAATGAAAGGGCGGCTATCGCGATTAAGTCGACCCGATGACGAGGACCAATAGCCAGCGCTTTGCTCTGTCAGCTATCGGCGTCCGGCCAAGCGGGACTCGAGTAGATCAACAATATCCTGCATGGATCGTTCAATATAGGGAAAGCCAAGCCAAGCGCTCATCAATCCAAAAAGGCCGCCGGTGACCAGGCGAAAGAGCGGTGCTGTTTCGCGGACCGGCCAAAATTCAAACGGCGGATAACTCAGCAGCTGGCTGAAACCATCGAGACCGATCGGCCCCAGCCCGGCAAGTAAATACAGCCAGAATGGCACGGGTCGTATACGCCAGCGAAAGCGCCGGTAGATCAATCCGGCGACAAAGATCATTGTGTAAATTGCGAGGTCGCGAGCGCAGAGGCTCGTCTTGTAGCCCATGATCTCATCGCCGATGAAGTGCCGGGCTGCGAATTGCTGCGCCACGCTGAAGACACCCAAACCCTCAACCGTTGCCGGTGGAGCAGGGCGGTTTCCGTAATAAAACGTCGACCAATGGCGGTACTGCTCAAGGAATGTGTCCGAAGCGGCGGCGTACTGTTCGAATGGCACATACTCCGTTCCCCCTGTCTCACGCGGGTAAAACATCTGCTCGCCGTATAAAAATGGGGATCGGAAGGCGAATTGATGACAGAAGGGGCTGTAAATCGTGTAGATGAAATCGGCCGGTCCGGGCAAACCGAGCTTCGCAAGCGTCGGCGCCAGCCAAGGCAAGCTGATATAGATAGCCAGAATGACAAGGACGAAGCGCAGCCAGTTTCGCGCCGCGCGCAGCAACAGCAGACGAAGCCCAATTATGAGTTTTCGTAACATTCGCATATCGGCGTCTCTGGTCACGCGCGCTTTGCCAGGCGCTCGATATCTCGCAGCAGGGACGCGACCGGCACGGCGCCGTAGTAAACCTGGGATATTCGATGCGAGCAGTCCAACAAGAATGTGGTTGGCGCGCCGCGTATTCGATACTGTTGCGATACTTGGTGATGCGAATCCAGCAGAATGTCGAAGGTCAAGCCGTTTTCGGCGATCCAGCTTTCGACGAGCTTTGCGCTTTCGCCCAGATTAACCCCCAGAATGCGCAGCTTGCCCCGATAGACCTCGTCGAGATGCTGCAGGTCGCGCATCTCGCGGCGGCACGGCCCGCACCAGGTCGCCCAGAAGTTGAGAATGATGAACTCACTTTCAATCTGGTCAAGCGACAGCGCTGAACCCTGTGCTGTGGTCAGTACGAAGTTCGGCGCAACCGAGCCGATTTCCGGCGCAGCGTAAACTGATCTTCCGTCTCCGCCTCCGTTGTAATCTGCCCGCTCGGGCAAGCCGATCTTGATCACGATTGCAAATGCCGCGCCCAGACAAGTGAGCGCGGCGAGCAATTGGATGAGGAATTTGAACTTTCTCATTTCCGGCTAGCTGGACGGCGCTACTCTTCGGCGAAGGCTTTGTTCAGCATCTCGTTGAGCTGATCTTCGGTCATGATTCCGAAGTGACGCGCCAGGATAATACCGCCTGGGCCGAGCAGGTACGAACTTGGCCGCGTCTGTATGCCATAGGCGTCGTTGATCTCGCCGGTGTCATCCAGCGCCATAGCGAAGGTGAGGCCAAACTCATCGCGGAAGTCACTCATCGCAGCTTCGGTGTCATTGTAAGCGATGGCGAGGATCTCGAAGCCTTTCTCGCGCCACTCCTGGTACGCCTTCTGGAACTCGGGCATCTCCCGCCGGCAGGGCCCGCACCAGGTCCCCCAGAAATTCAAAAGAACGACCCGGTCGCGCAGGCTAGAAAGGGTGACGCTTTCATCGTCAAGCGTCGTGAGGCTGAAGTCGGGCGCGCGATTGCCTTGCGCCAGGCCGACAGCCGGCTCTAAATCGCTGGCGATATCAGCCAGGCTGTTGAGCAAACTGCTAGCCAGGGAAAGCGGACCGCTATCTTCCCCGGACCCTTCACTCGTCGTTTCACCGCTTTCGATTGATATCGGCTCTGCGTCGCGCACCTTAATGCGGAAGCGAACCAGGTCGGTCACCGAAGTACCGCGCATTGCAAGGCGGTAAAGACCGTCGTTCTCCAGTTCTAGTGCTGCCAACGGATAGAGCCTGCCATCTTGCGATAAGCTCTCCGCCTTGTTCGCTCGCGCGACTTCGCTGTCATCCGGCGCGAAGAGCAACAAATCGAAATCCGGAACCGCTTGGTTCACACTCCGCACTTCAGCGTCGATGACATCGCCGGCAGCCGCATGGAAGAGATATTCTTGTTCCAGCATTTCGGGCGTGAAACTTCCGCTGGCGCTTTGATTGATTGCCACCGGTATGAGCGTACCGTTGAGGCAAGAGCCAACATGACTGAGCGAAAGCGCGCCTTCGAAGAAGCCGACGCCGCACTCCTCGACGCGAAACGTGAAGTCGGCGAACTCGCCCTGCGAGAAGGTCTGGCTCAAGCTTTGCAACCGCCCGCTAGCGACCAGCACGCCGATAATAATCAGAAGCGTGCCGCTGAACAGCTTGATCTTGTTCAACTGACGCTGCAGTCGGCGCAGGGCGCCCTGCGCGCTATTCAGCAGCAGGGCGGTGATAATGAAGGGGATGCCGAGACCGATGGAATAAGCTGTGAGCAGCAGCATGCCCTGAGCGATGTCGCCGGTTGTGGCGCCGGTCGCCGCCGCGACCGTCAATATGGTACCTAGCAGAGGACCAATACAGGGCGACCAGCCGGCGGAGAACACCATGCCCATAAAAGCAGAGCCGGCCAGGCCGTCCTTTCCCTTAGCGCCGATTTCTCCGCGAGTATCGGAGTAGAGCGCCCCTTCCAGCCATTCCAGCAGACGATTCCAGAACACGGCCGGCTGCGTAAATGCACCGTTGATGAACATCACGAGCGCCAATGCGGCGGTCAGCGGCAGCGCCACCAGAGCCTGCCCGAGGAAGCCCCAATAGAATACACCGCCGGCGACCAGGGCGAAACCGATGCTGAGCAAGACATTGTCCAATATGCCCGCTTGGCCCTTTTTGCGCAGCCAAGCGAAAAACTGCGGCGCCAGACCCATGAATTGCAAACCGAAGAATATGATGACGAGGCCGCCTATGCGACCGATAATCTCAGTGAATGTGCCGACATGCTGTCCGGCGATGCTGGAAAGCGTGGTGGTGAACAGACCGATCAATACGAAGACGATGGTAAATCCAAAGACGAAGGCGATGCCATGCAGCACCAATTGCAGGCGAAGCGCCAGACTGACCGAGCTGGAAGCGCCGGACGCCGTCTGTCGGCTGACGTTATGCGTCAACCGGCCACTCATATAGCCGATATAGGCGGGCACCAAGGGCAATACGCAAGGCGATATAAATGACAGGATACCTGCCGCCAAGGCCAATCCAATCGTGACATTATCCATGGTCGAGTACTCCTAAACCGTGACGCGCTTCTGGGATCACTTCGCGTCGTCCTTATATGACCAAGACTGCCATAAAGTGATTACGAGAGCCTTGCTCATGAATTAAGGCAATCTTATGCTGCGCGATTCGCTCAGATTGTACTGAATCTGGGCGAAAGGGAAAGGCATACAGCGAAGGCCCGCCTATTCCTGTTCAGCCGCAAGCAGACGATGGAGCAGCTTGAGTTCCTCGGCGGCGGAAGCAATCTCACCGTCGATCCACGCGTAACGTAGCTGATCGAGGATGCATCTGTAGATTGGGCCCGGCGGCACACCCATTGTCTTCAGGTCGTATCCGCTGGTGGTCGCGCGCTGATATCGCCAACGAATCATGTAATTCGCCAGCAACTCTTGTACAGTCGGCTCATCAGCGGCGCCTAGCCAGGCAGCATGTACGGCGCTTTCCGGCAGATTATCCAGCATCTGCGTGGCTTGACTGGGAAGCATGTCGGGATTCTTCAGTTGTCGGGCTTCCGACGTAAGCCTAGCGCTGGCGACAACCGAGTCTGTCATTGCATTTGTCAGCTGGAACTGTTCACAGAAGGAGCGAGCATCATTCTCGCCGACGTCATGAAACAGCAGGCACCATTTGAGCAAACGTCGATCCATCGCATCGGCAGCCCACGGCGGACAGACTTCGTCGCAGCGCGCCAGTATAGCGGGCAACTGATTGCTGAGGCGATAGTCCGGTAGAATGTTTTCCAGCGCTCCAATATTTTGCAGGCGCAGCAGCGCCTCGGCTGGATGCTGCTCGCGCAAAATCAGGTCGATCTCATTGCGGAGCCGCGGACCGCTGACGCGACCGAGCAGGGGCAGCGCCGACTGCATCCGCTGTGCCGTTTGCGACTCGATGGCAAATCCCAGCCGGACCGAGAACCGAATTGCCCTCAGGATTCGCGTTGGGTCGTCAACAAAGCTGCGATCATGAAGCACACGAATCAGACCGGCATTCAGGTCAGCAAGACCGCCGCTGATATCGATCAGGCGACCCGATTGCGGCTTCGGGCTGAGTTGCAGGGCAAGCGCGTTTATGCTGAAGTCTCGCCGCTCTAAGTCTTGCTCTATGTCGCCGGGTCTTACCGTCGGCAGGGCGGTCGCGTGTATGTACTGTTCGGAGCGCGCGGTGACAAAGTCGATGCGATGGGGAATCTCGTCATATGGCAGCGATAATTTGCCTGCCACGACCTCGTCCAGAATCCAGGTTGCGGTGCCGAAGCGCGGGTACGTATTGAGCTTGCCCCCAAATTGTCCCGCCAGTGCCGCCGCAAATTCAATAGCCGGTGATTCGAGTACGAAATCCAGGTCCGGTTTGCCGCTGCCCAATATGACATCACGAACGACGCCACCGACGAGATAAAGCGAACGATCGCGTTCATGGGCCCGGCGAGCGATGAAATTGACCAATTTGGCGACAGCCGGCCCGAGAACGCACTCGATGGCGCCATCATTGATGACAGGTGATTTGTCGGCTTTATCCCCGCTTAACATTGGGCGACCTGACCATGAGCCTATGCGGGAGTGACCCAGGGCCCGACCAGCTCGCGCTCCATCATGCTGAGGGATGTGGTGAAATTGAAGAAAGCGAGCAGCGCGTAGGCGAACGCGGCTTGTCGGTCGTCACGGCCACGCATCAGGCTGAAGAGACCGGGCATGATGATCGCCAGCCAAAGCATATAGAGAATGTAGACGATGACACGGCCGGAGCGTGGCTCCAGCCCGGAAAGCAGTAAGACTGCGCCCACGAGAAGCGTCGCGCCGGCGAGCAGCGCGTACGTCACTACGGCGCCCCAGTAGTGGCCGCTGATCAACTCATTGCGGGCGGAGGTTGCGGCGGCCCACAGTCCTAGCGCCAGCGAATAGAAGATATGCATGTTGAAGAGGATTTGGTGGATATCTGCCATGTGCCCTCGCGCGTGCCCATGGATCTTTCCGCCATTCTATCATACTGCGCGCGCGTTGTGCTCAGGCAATGGACAGCAGACCCAAGTTGGAAGCCAGCCAGACAAGGGCAACCAGATTGGCCACAATCAGGCCGGGACGCTGCACATTGCCGCCATCGCGCGCCAGGTTGCCGCGCATGTCCAATTCCCAGGGGAAGATGATGCAGGTAATCACGCCGATGATCAGTATGGTGCCGAGCCAAGAGGGAAACATCCCCTGCATAATCGCCGCTCCCATGCAGAGCAGCGCGACAAATATCGACAAGTGTCCCAGTATTGAAGTCGGTCCCCTGCCTAGCAGGACGGCCGTGTTTTTCAAGCCAGCTTGCTTATCAACTTCATAATCAACGACCTGATTGTAGAATTGCCCGTAGGCGGAGAACAGGCTTGCCGCCGCAACAACTAGCCACACTTCGCGCGGTTCGCTCCCATAGACGAAATAACCGGCGGCGATCAGCAGTCCGCTTAGCATCAGGGCATGGGAGATAACATCGGTCAGCGGACGCGCCTTCAGGCGAAAAGGGTGTGCTGAATATAGGTAACACAGCGCCAGGGTAATGCCGCCGAGCAAGAGTGCCAAGCTCCCGCTCAAGGCGTACAAGATAAAGGCCAGCACAAAGGTGACCAGCGTAACGGCAACGCCCTCGCGCCGGCTCAATAGACCGCTGCTGATGACGTTGGTCGCCTTCTTCTCAGGTTCCAGCGCATCATCAGGCGCGTCTTCAATGTTATTGAGCATGAAGGCAAAGGACATCGCCAGGACGTTCGCCGCCAGCACCGAAACCAGCCGCCAATCTACGGCCTGCGCCTGTGCGTCGGCTGCCAAAAGGCCGCCGAGAATCGTCAGCGGAATGGTGAACGGCACATGCTCACGCCAGCGTGACAAGCGAATGACCGCGACGACTTTACTCGGGCCGCTCACATCGAGGGATCCTTCCGCGTCTCTCATTTCGCGCGCTTCGTTGCAGTGATCAACTATCGGCGTAGAGCATAGCACATGAGCGGCGTCGCACAATATGGTGCGGTTGACAACGCTGCATTGTTACAGGGGATTCAGGCGAGTATGATTCCGCTCATGCTTCGTTCGATCACTGCAATCATTTTCGGCGGCATTCTTCTTACCGGCTGTAACCTGAGCAGCGCGGCCGATGCCTATGACGCTGCCCGGGAAAACGCCGGCAGAGTGCGCCTCTCTGCGTCCACCTCTGTCGCGACGGCTGAAGATTCCACAGTAACTCCGTTGCCTGTCGCCGCGACGGCGACGCCAATTGCTCCGGAGCCGACACCCAACCGCTGCGCTGCAGACGAAGATCAGCCAACACGTCGAATCCAGGCGGACGTACGAATCGACTACGCCACAAAGACCACCGAAATCGTCGAGCGCATCGAGTTCGTCAATCGCGAGGACGCAGCGCTCGACGAGATCATTCTCGATGTTCAGGCGAATCAGTGGGAAGACAGCTTTTGGCTGGAAGATCTCACCGTCAGCGGCGACGCGGCGGATTACGAATTGCAGCAAAATCGGCTCACGGTACATTTGAAGGAGGCACTGGCAACGGGCTGCTGGCTTGAGATTGGGCTGACGTTTCGCCTGCAGCCAGCGGAAATCCGCGACGGTTTACGCTCTTATCGCGGCTTTCTTGGATACAGCAGCCGGCAACTGAATCTGGGACATTTTTTGCCGACGGTGGCCGCGCGTGTGGCGGGGCAATGGCGGATCCATGAACCAACCGGCATTGGCGAGCAAGTCGTCTATGAAGTGGCCGATTGGCAGGTCAATGTCACGGTCAATAACGCGGCGCCATCGCTCGTGCTCGCAGCGCCGGGCACGGTAGATTCGCTGGGAGATCAGAGTTGGCGGATCTCGCTGCCCGGCTCGCGCGACTTTGCCATGAGCTTGAGTGAAGAGTTTGTCGTTCGCGAGCAGCAGATCAATGACCAGCTCAGCTTGGCCGTCTACACCTTTGCCGATGCGCGGATCAATGCGGGTGGACAATGGCTGGATGCTGCCGAACACGCCTTGCAGGAAGCGGTGAAGGCACTGGATTTATTCGGGCAACGCTTTGGCGATTACGGGCGGGCGCGATTCGTAATTGTCCAAGGTGACTTTCCCGATGGAATGGAGTTTAGCGGGCTCGTGTTTGTGGGCGGCGCCTGGTTCTACCAATTTGACGGCACGCCCAAGAACTATCTCACCTTGATTGCCGTTCACGAGATCGCTCATCAATGGTGGTATGCACGGGTTGGCAATGACGCAGCGCTAAATCCCTGGCTGGACGAGGCGCTGGCAACTTACAGCGAATATCTCTTTATTGAATCCCACTATCCGGCGGAACGGAATTGGTGGTGGAGTTTTCGCGTGGCCGGCTATTTTCCCCGAGGCAAAGTCGACAGCACGGTTTACGAGTTTCAAACGCCGCGCGAATACATCAATGCGGTCTATTTGCGCGGTGTTCAAATGCTGCAGAATCTGCGTGAAGATATCGGCGACGACGCCTTTTTCGATCTGCTGCGCGCCTATAGCGCAGCCGGTGCCGGTTTAGTCGCAGACCCGAAGCTTTTCTGGCGGCACCTGTCGGAAGCCCAGCGACCCCTATCCCTGGATACGAGAAACGAATTCTTGCGCGATCCCGATGTGAACGCGCTGCTTGGCGATACGGAACCTGGCGACCCGCCAAATGAGACCGGCGCCGAGGGAAAGGAAACGCCATGAGCGACATCCCTGTTGATGCGCAAATTACATTCCTGTATGTGCGGGATATTGAACGCTCGGCCCGCTTCTATGAGCAGGTATTGGGTTTGAGCCTGGCGGCCGACCAGGGAAGCTGTCGCATCTATCGTGTAATCGGGGACACGGCATACCTCGGTGTCTGTCAGCGCGACGATGCGGCGGAGAACAGCGACGGACTCATCTTCACCTTGGTTACACCCGATGTTGATGCTTGGTATGAGCGGATTGATTCAAGCGGATGGGCCTGCGAACATCCGCCTCGTTACAACCCCACCTACAAGATATATCACTTCTTCCTGCGGGATCCGTCTGGATACCTCATCGAGATACAGCGATTCGACAATGACGACTGGGATCAATCTTGAGCAGATCTCAGCCCGTCGTCTTCATGCCGGCCGCGATGCCGTTGATGGTCGAGAGCGTGGCATCCAAGACGGGACGCCAATTGTCGTCGCTCTCGTCCAATTGACGCAACTCGCGCAGTAGCGCCACTTGCATGAAGTTCAATGGATCAACATAGGGGTTGCGGCGTTCAATCGAAGTTCTGATCGCTGACATGTTCTCCAGTAATGCATCCTGATGTGTTACGCAATTGATCATGCGACTGCTGAGCGCGTGCTCTTCTTTGATCCAGTTGAAAAACTGGTCGCGCAGTTCGACCGGTTCGACCAACGAAGCATAGAGTTCCGCGATCCCCATGTCGGCTTTGGCCACATCAAGCTGGGCGTTGTCGATCAGGGCGTTGAAAAACGACCAATTGCGATACATCTCCTGCAGAAGGTCTAGGTTGCTGGACTGCTCGTCGGCAAAGTCCTTGAAAGCGGTGCCGAGACCGAACCAGCTCGGCACGATCGCCCTGCTCTGCATCCAGCTGAACATCCATGGGATGGCGCGCATGGCGGAAAAGCCACCTCTTTCTTGCCGTTTTGCCGGCCGCGAACTGATCTGCATCATGCTCAATTCGTTGATTGGCGTGGCCTTCTGCCAGTAGTTCAGAAAGCCGTCACTTTCGTAAACGAATTTGCGATAGCACTTTTGGCTCAGCTCGGACAGCCTGGCCATCGCTTCGTAATAGTGCGACGGGATGTGATGCTTTTCCTGCAAGCCCATACCGATCAACACTGCGTTTAAAACCTGGTTGAGGTGACGATGCCCGATGCCCCTGTTGCTGTAGCGGTAGGCGATGACCTCACCTTGCTCGGTTATCTTGACGCCACCGTGCAAAGACTCAGGAGGCTGAGACAGGATTGCGCGATTGGTTGGGCCGCCGCCGCGCCCGATACTGCCACCGCGCCCGTGGAACAGTTCCAGCGACACGCCTTTTTCCACGCATGTTTCAGTGAGAATCCTCTGAGAATTGTAAAGATGCCAATTGGAAGCGAGGTAACCGCCATCCTTGCTGCTGTCGGAGTAACCGATCATCACTTGCTGTCTCAAACCCCGTTTGCCGGCGCGAGCGACCAGATGCTTGCGATACTCCATATTCTCAAACAGCTGCTCCATGATGGCGGGCGCCTGGTACAGGTCGTCGATTGTCTCAAAAAGCGGCACGATGTAGATATCCTGGTCAATGCCTACCTCGCGAGCGAGGAGCAGCAACGCGAGAACATCGCTGGGCTGCCTGGACATGCTGGCGATCACCGTATCAATGACGATGGGGTCATACCTGGCATGCGCTTCGGCAATCATGCGCCAGGTACGGATGATGCGCTGAGCCGTTTCCGTGAAGATACTGACCTCATTTGGAAAGAGCGGACGCCTGTTGCTGATCTCTGTCGTCAGCAGCGCCTGTTTCTCCGTCTCCGGCAGGGCACTGTAATTCTCGGCAATGCCATAATGGGCGAATATCTCGTCAAGCGCGGCGGCGTGCAATTTGGCGTCTTCGCGGACCTCAAGTGGCGCCAGGTGCAGCCCAAACAGGCGTACCTTGCGCACGAGGCGCTGTACCTCGCCTGTCGCCGCCCGCGTACCGCGATGCCCCTTCAAACTGTCTTGAATCTGTAACAGATCTCGCAGGAAATCTCGGCTGGATCCATACTGATCCGCCGCCAGCTTATCGTTAATGGCCGCCAGCTTGCTCCGATACAGTTCGCCGGGAAAGCGCCCGTCGGCCGAATGCTCCCCGGTAACCGCCGCCTGCAATGCCTGGGAGGCGCCAACCTCGTCCGTGTTCTGCGTAAGGTGCTGTGACAGGCCTTCGATTTCTTCCATATAAATGTGCCGCGCAGTTTGCCGCAGTGTCGCAATCGTCTGCAAGGTGACATCGGTCGTCACATTTGGGTTGCCATCGCGGTCGCCACCGATCCAGGAGGCGTAACGCAGCACGGGCGGCAGCTCCGACCAGTCTTCGTCCGGATAGAATCTTTCCAGCGCCAATTGCAGATCTTCGTAAATATCAATGACGACGTCGACAATCACGGAGCGAATGAAATAGATGCCAAAATTGACTTCATCCGCGACCTGTTTCTTGGACGCGCGCACCTGCCGCGTTTGCCACAGTTCTTCGACCTCTTCCGCCAGCGCGCTTTCCAGTTTTTGCAGCTCACGCGGCAGTAAATTCTGACGGTCGCGAGTCTCCATCATATGCGCGATATGACGCAGTTTGATCAAGATCTCCTGTCTTTTCGCCTCGGACGGATGCGCGGTTAGCACCAGGCGCAGCCGAGTCTGTTCCAGCAGCGAGCGCATTTGCTCGGCAGTCTTGCCGCTCTGCTTCAAGCTGCGGATTGCATTGACGATTGACTCCTTTAGCGTCCCCTTGGCTTCCCGCTGGCGAATGACACGTATTCTTTGAATGTCTTCGGCGATGTTGATCAACTGAAAATAGTTGGAGAAAGCTTTTATCAGGATGTTTTTGGCATCCAGCGGCAGATTTTCCAAACGATCCGCCAGTTTGAACGCGGCGGCGGCGTCGCCGCTCCGGCGGGCTTTCGACATGGCGCGGATCTCTTCAACCAGGTTATAGGCTTCTATGCCGTTCTGCTCTTGAATGATAATGCCCAACCAATTGCCAAGCGTTCGGATGTCTCGGCTTAAGGCAGTGTGGTTTGCCTTCCGTCCATCGCTCATGTCATACTCCCGCTTGTTATGATTTCTGCCGCTGATCATCCTACGCACATCTCAGGGCACTATAGTTCATCTCATAGTCCTAATCCAGTACAACTTGCCCGGCGCGCTGTGAACGCCGGGCGGCAATAGAGACACCGGCATGACTGCGCTCATCGAATGCGTGGCCAACTTCTCCGAAGGGCGGCGCGCGGCAACCGTCGCGGCCATCGTGAAGGCGATCCAAAATGTCGACGGGGTGACCGTCCTCGGATGGGAAGGTGATGCCGACCACAACCGGTCGGTCGTCACCTTTGTTGGCGCGCCGGACGCGATTTCCGCAGCCGCCTTCTCCGGCATTCATCAGGCTACAAAACTGATCGACATGGAGCGTCATGATGGTCAGCATCCACGTGTCGGCGCTGCCGATGTCATCCCCTTTATTCCCCTGCGCGACGCGACCATGGCGGACTGTGTCGCATTGTCGCGCCAATTGGGCGCGCGTGTTGGGGCGGAGCTCAATCTGCCGATCTTTCTTTACGAACAAGCTGCTCTGCAAGCCAACAACAGAAACTTGGCCGATATCAGGCGTGGTGGCTACGAACGATTGAAGCGCACAGTCGTCACCGGAGAGCCACCGCAGCCCGATTTCGGACCGGGAAGTTTGGGCCGAGCCGGTGCATGTGTCATTGGCGCCCGCGGAACCTTGATCGCCTTCAACGTCTACTTGAAAACAGCGGATGTCATGGTCGCGCGCCGGATTGCCCGCGCCATCCGGGCATCATCCGGTGGATTACCACATGTCAAGGCACTGGGCTTGCGAGTCAAGGGCATGGCGCAGGTATCTATGAATCTAACGAACTACCAAGTTACGGCCATCGCTGACGCTGTGGCGGCGATTCGTCGAGAGGCAGGTCGTTTTCAGATCGACATTGCCAGTTGCGAGATCATCGGCTTGATCCCGCGCGACGCCTTGTCCGAAGCCGATGTCGCCGACTTTCGGGTCAAAAACTACAGTCAGGAACGTCTACTGGAGCTCCGCCTGCTGCAACTGCTCTGACTGCGCCCCAATGGCGCAACGATTGTTGCGGGACTTGAGCTGGGGTATAATCTCAGCGCCAATCACTTGCGCCGAACCGTGGCGCTTCATATTTAAAATACCGAAGGATAACCGTAATGAAACGCGCTCTGCTTTTCTGTTTGCTCCTGTCGCTTCTGCTGACGCCACTGCTTGTGGCTGTGGCGCAAGACCGTAATGTCTTTGTCTACGCCCATCCGGTGTCATTCCCCAATCTCGATCCGAGCTCGGGCAATTCCAACGAAAATGTCGTCAACGGAAACGTCTATGAAACACTGACGTTTTACAACGCGCCGGGAAGCGATGAGGTACTGAGCCCCAAGCTGGCCGTGTCTTGGGAGCCGTCGGCTGACTCGCTGACCTGGACCTTTAATTTGCGTGATGGCGTGACCTTCCACGATGGCGCCGCACTAAACGCCGAGGCGGTCAAGAAGTCGCTCGACCGCACGATAGGCATGGGCGAGGGCAGTTCGTGGATATTCGGTCCCATTGAATCGATTGAAGTTGTCGATGAATTGGTCGTGCAGTTCAACTTGAGTTACTCCGCGCCACTCGATCTGATTCTGTCCGCCGGTTATGCGGCCTGGATCATGAGCCCGAATGCCGCCGATCAAGACAGCGCCTGGTTCAACGATGGCAATGGCGCCGGCACGGGTCCCTATTCGATCGCTACATACGAACCGAGCCAGCGCATGGTCTTGCAAGCGTACGCCGACTATTGGGGCGGCTGGGAAGATGGCCAGTTCGACACCATCGTGCTGGAAATCACCGAAGATGTGACGGTGATGGAGCAGATGATCCGTTCCGGCGATGCCGATTTCACCTACAGCTTACCCTTTGACAACTATGGTCCCTTGTCGGAAGCGTCGGGCGTAGATGTTGATGTGACGCCATCCTTCCAGAATCTGCTGATCCTGCTCAACAACGTCAAAGAACCGACGAATGATCCGCTCGTGCGCCAGGCGCTGTCTTACGCCTTTCCCTACGATGATGTCGTTGGGAGTCTGTATGCGGGTCTGGGAACGCAGGGAAGGGGACCGATTCCCGCCAATATGTGGGGGCATGGTGAAGGCCTCCACCAATACAGCCACGATTTGGACAAAGCGCGCGAGCTGCTAGCCGAGGCCGGTTATCCGGATGGCGGCATCAGCGTGGTCTACACCCACGTGGCCAGCGATCTCGATGAGCAGCAGGTCGGTGAACTCTGGCGCGCCAGCCTGGCCGAAATCGGTGTCGATCTGGAGATTCGCGGTTTGGCTTGGGAGGCGCAGTGGGATCTGGCGATCAATGATCCATTAACTGCTCAAGAAGCCTTTGGATTTTACTGGTGGCCCGACTACATCACGCCGAATTCCTGGCTCTATGGCATGTTTCGCAGCGAAGAGGAACCCTTCTTCAATCTGGGCTACTACGCCAATTCTGAGTTCGACGCCTTAATTGACACCGCCGCCGAGATCAGCGGCACCGATCGCGCAAGCGCCGAGGACATGTTTATTCAGGCGCAGCAAATGCTCCTTGACGCCGCCGCGGCCATTTTTGTGGTGGACATACCGGATATTCACGTGATCCGTGATGATATCAGCGGATACGCCAACAATCCCGCTTATCCGCATATCGTCTTCTTCCACGATCTGAGACGGTAGAACCTGAAGCAGGGCACGGTGCGGCCCGGGCTGCATCGTGCCTTCTCTCTGCTGAGCGCCTTGCATGTCTGCATTGAACTTTCTTCTGCGCCGATTGGGCTTCTCGCTCCTTGTTTTTGTCGGTGTGCTGGTGTTGACGTTCTTCGTCTCGCGTGTCATACCAAGTAATCCAGCCGCCCTCTATGCCGGCGCGCGGCCACGACCGGAGCAGGTCGCCGAGATTGAGAAGAAACTCGGTCTGGACAAACCGCTGCACCAGCAGTTTCAAGTCTATGTCGGTGAATTGCTGGACGGCAATCTCGGCGAATCTTATCATTCGCGCCGGTCAATCAACACGGACTTGAGAATCTTCTTGCCGGCGACCTTGGAGCTGGTTATCGCCGCTGTAGCTTTCGCGCTCATCATCGGCATCCCGATCGGCGTGCTCGCTGGCGCTTGGCCGCGCAGCCGTTTTGATTACGCGACGCGCCTGGTCGCCGTCGCCGGCGTCTCGGTGCCGTCGTTTTGGCTGGCGCTGATCGCTCAGTCTATTTTTTTCAGCCAGCTCGGCTGGTTGCCTCTGGGCAGTCGCATCAGTCGCGATGCGACGCTCTTTTATCCCATTGCAACGCATACGGGATTCTATTTTATTGACGCCGCTATCAGCGGAAACTGGGAGGCCTGGTTTGATGCCCTGCATCATCTGATCTTGCCGGCGCTCGTGCTGTCCGCCTATCCCCTGGGCATCACTATCCGGATGATACAGGCGTCAATGCTGGAAGTGCTGTCGGAGACTTATATCACTTCGGCGCGCGCCGCCGGTTTGTCTCGCCGCTTGATCCTGTTTAAGCTGGCGCTGAAGAACGCGATCATGCCGGCACTGACCGTCGTCGGCTTGTCGTTCGCTTATTCAATCACCGGCGCCTTCCTGGTGGAGACGATATTCTCTTGGCCCGGTGTGGGCAAATATGTCACTGAAGCGGTTCTCAATGTGGACTTCCCCGTGATTATCGCGGTCACGCTGGTCGTGACCGTCGTTTACATTTTCGTGAATCTGGTCGTGGACCTGATCCAGTCGCTGTTGGATCCGCGTGTGCGGCTTGCTTGAGGAGATGAGCGCTCGTGCAAATTGAAGTCGGCTCGACGCTTTGGTTCCTAATACGAGACCGGGCTGCTCTGGTAAGTTTAGTCTTTCTTATCGCAGTTGCGCTGGCGGCGATATTTGCACCGCTCCTGACACCTTATGCCGCGCAGGGCATGGGCAATCCTGACTTGCCTGCCAAGTTTACAGCGCCCGGCATCGAGCATCCCCTTGGCACGGATGGTCTCGGCCGAGATCAGGTCGCGCGTTTGATGTTCGGGGCGCGGCGATCGCTTTCGATGGGCGTTTTCGTCGTGGTGGCGGCCATCGCAATCGGGACGCCGCTGGGCATAGTCGCCGGCTATTTGGGTGGCTGGGTCGACGAAATCCTTATGCGCATCACAGATGTCTTTTTGGCATTTCCGCCTTTGCTGCTTGCGATCGCGATTGCCGCCGCCCTGGGCGCCAGCTATATCAATGCATTGGCGGCGATCGCGGCTACCTGGTGGCCCTGGTACGCCCGCCTGGCGCGGGCCCAGACCTTGAGCGTGCGTGAGCGAGCGTATATTGAGGCGGCTCGCAGCATTGGCGTGCGTGATCGCGTCATCATCGCGCGGCATATTTTTCCCAATATCATGACGCCGATTGTCGTGCAGGGGACTCTTGATGTGGGCACGGCGATCCTGGTCGCCGCCGGTCTGAGCTTTATCGGTCTGGGTACGCAGGCGCCTTACGCCGATTGGGGCGTGATGATCAGTGATGGGCGTCTGTTTTTCTTGTCCGGGCGCTGGTGGCTTTCGACCTTTCCGGGGTTGGCGATTTTCTTCACGGCGATGGCATTCAACTTTCTCGGTGACGGCGCACGCGTGGCGGCCGATCCTCGCTTGCGCAGGATGCGGTGATGAGCCTGCTTGCCGTGGAGAACTTACATGTGCAATTCAGCACGCCTTTCGGCGCGGTCTACGCCCTGCGCGGAATCGATTTCGAGCTGCGAAAGGGCGAGGTTCTCGGCTTGGTGGGGGAGACGGGTTGCGGTAAATCGGTCACCGGACGCAGCATCATCGGATTGCTGGACGAAAACGCCAGGGCTACGCAGGGCCGGATTCTCTTTGAGAATGTCGATTTGCTGCAAATGGACGAAGCGGATCTGCGTGACATTCGCGGGAATCGCATCGCCATGATATTTCAAGATCCGGCCGTGGCGCTCAATCCACTCTTCACGATCGGACAGCAGATTAGGGACGTGCTGCGGGCGCACGGATCCGGATCGCATGCCGAGCAGCGCGAGCGTGCCCTCAACTTGATCAACGATGTCGGCTTGCCTGATCCCGCCCAGATTGTCGATGTTTATCCGCATCAAATCTCTGGCGGGCAGCAGCAGCGAGCCATGATCGCCTTGAGTCTTGCAGCCAATCCAGATGTGATTATCGCCGATGAACCCACCACTGCCCTGGATGTGACAATCCAGGCACAGATACTCGATCTCTTGCGCGTGCTGCAGCGTGAACGTGAAATCAGCGTCATTCTCATCACGCATGACCTGGGCATCGTCGCCGAGACCTGCCAGCAGGTTGTGGTCTTATACGCCGGGCGTGTGGTGGAAAAGGGGTCGGTTGAGGCGATATTTGCCGATCCGCAGCATCCGTACACGCGTGGTCTTCTGCAGGCATTGCCTCGCCCAGGTAGCCGCGGAAGCGAACTGAACGTCATCAGCGGCACGGTGCCGAGCGGGCTGGAGCGCGTCAACGGCTGTGCCTTCGCGCCGCGTTGCCATCACGCGATGGCACATTGTCATGAGCAGCAGCCGGCATTCAGCAGCTTCGGGCCGGCGCACCAATCGGCATGTTTCTTGCATGAGCCCATGACCAATGGCTGAACCACTGCTGCGCGTCGGGGGCCTCTCGATGACCTTCGTGCGCCAATCGGGGTTATTCAGCCGCAGGGCGCAGAAGATCCGCGCGCTTAACGACGTTAGCTTTGATATCAATGCCGGGGAGACACTCGGCATAGTCGGCGAATCCGGCTGCGGCAAGAGTACGCTGGCGCGCTGCCTGCTGCGCCTGCTGGCGCCGACCGCCGGGCGAATCCTCTTCGACGGACAGGATCTGCTCGCGCTGCGGGCTGAAGAGATGAGACGGATACGGCAGCGCATGCAAATCGTATTGCAGAATCCGTTCTCGTCGCTCAGTCCAAGGCTCAACGGCTTTGAACTGATCGCCGAGCCGCTGCGCACACATACGACAATGTCGCGCAAGGAGATGATGGATAAAGTCGTTTCGCTGCTGGCGGAGGTCGGCTTAACGAGCGAATTCATGAGCCGTCATCCGCATCAGCTGAGTGGCGGACAAGCTCAGCGCATTGCGCTGGCGCGCGCATTGGCGCTTAACCCGGCTTTTGTCATTCTGGATGAGCCGACTTCGGCCTTGGATGTCTCGGTGCAGGCGCAGATCATCAACCTGCTGATACGATTGCAGAATCAGCGCGCCTTGACCTATCTGTTCATCACGCATGATTTGAGTGTGATCCAGCATATCAGCGACCGCGTCGCCGTGATGTACCTGGGCAAGATCGTTGAAGAGACGAGCAGCGAGCAGATTTTCGCGAACCCGCAGCACCCTTATACACAGGCGCTGCTGTCTTCGACGCCGGTCCCCGATCCCAGCCGCAGCAGGCAGCGCATCATCTTGCCCGGGACGGTGCCGAGCGCGGCGAATCCGCCGGCCGGCTGCACCTTCCATCCGCGCTGCGCCCATGTCATGAATCATTGCCGGTCGCAGTATCCAGCTGCGCGACAGACTGGGGCGGGGCATTTGGTGAGTTGTCATCTTTATGAGAACGGCGCCTGAAACGAACTGATCAACTAAGCGGAAGACTGGAGCGAAAATGCACAAGGGCTGGCATAGATGAGGCGGCAACGGCTGGCGATTGACGTAGGCGGCACTTTTGTCGACTTTGTTTCACTCGACGAGGAGACGGGCGAAGTCCGCATCGAGAAATCGCCTTCTTCCGGCGCGCTGGAAGAGCGTTTTTTCGAAGGCATCGACAATCTCGCGCTGGACTTGGCAGACCTGCAGACTATCATCCATGGCTCGACCCTGGTGATCAACACGATCGTGCAGGAGAAGGGCGCGCATATCGGCTTGATTACCACAAAGGGCTTCCGCGACGTGCTTGAGCTGGGTCGTGGCAATCGAGAAGAAATCTACAATCTATTCTATGCGCCGCCGAAGCCGCTGGTAGAGCGCTATCTGCGACTTGAGGTGAGCGAACGGCTTGATGCAAGGGGTGAGATAGTCACGCCGCTCGACGAAGCAGAGGCGCGTGCGGCGATTCGGCAGCTCAAGGCGGAGGGCGTCATCGGGATTGCTGTCGTCTTTCTTCACGCCTACGTCAATTCCGTTCACGAGGAACGCATGCGCGACCTGGTCAAAGAAGAGTTTCCCGCAGCCGAACTGACGATCTCGTCCGAAATTAGCCGTGAATGGCGGGAGTTCGAGCGCACATCGACGACCGTATTGAATGTGTACACTAAGCCAAAGCTGGCGAGTTATCTTTCCGCCATTCAACGCGAGCTGACGCGGAGAGAGTACGGTGGCAAGCTGAATATCATGCAGTCGTCCGGCGGCATCACCTCCCTTCGGGCAGCGCAAGAGGGTCCGATTCGGTCGACCGTATCGGGACCGGCCGGTGGTGTCATTGGGGTGGCGGCTTTGGGAAGTGAACTGGGCGAGCGGAATCTGGTTGCTGCCGATGTGGGCGGCACGACCTTTGATGTAGCGCTGATCAGCGACGGGCAACCACTCGAACAGACCGAGCATCGCATCAATCGGCGCCCGGTTTTGCAGCCCACCATCGATATTGTCTCCATCGGCGCCGGCGGTGGCAGCGTCGCCTGGCTTGATGACGCCCAAGGCTTGCATATCGGTCCGCAGAGCGTCGAGGCAGATCCCGGACCGGCTTGTTTTGGTCTTGGCGGAGCGCAGGCAACAGTGACCGATGCCCAGCTTCTGCTCGGCTATCTCGATCCGGACTACTATTTGGGCGAGCGAATGCGTCTGAATCGTGACAAGGCGGAATACGTCATCCAGGAGCAAGTGGCTAGACCGCTCGACATGAGCTTGCTTGATGCGACAGCCGGCATCGTGCATTTGGCGCATATGAATATGGCTTACGCAATCCGCAACATCACCATTGAGCGAGGCCACGATCCGCGCGAGTTTTCGCTCGTATGTTACGGTGGTGGCGGCGGACTCTTCGCCGGCTTTCTGCTCAATGAGTTAGAGGCGGCATCTGCCATCATTCCGCTGTATCCGGCGGCATTCTCCGCTTGGGGATTACTGAACGCTGACTATCGTGAAGATTATGTCCGCACCTACCTGACGCCTCTTGCCGACATTTCCGCCGAGCAACTGAAGCGGGAATTGGCTGACCTGGAGTCTGAGGTTCGCGACCGCTTCACAAATTACGGCATTGCCGCATCGCAGACCGCGGTACAGTTTCAGACGGCCATGCGCTACCACGGACAGGAACACACGGTCAAAGTGCCAATTTTGTCGGCGGACTTCGAAGATGACCTGGTCTCGTTGCGGCAGCGACTCGATACGCTGCACGAGAAAGCCTACGCTCTGGCCTTGCCCGAGTCGGCGGCGGAGATCGTCAATCTACAAGTGTCCATACTCGGCATTACGAGCAAGCCGGTTTTGAAGCGCTTGACGGCGCAGCCGGTCCGGGATGTGGTAAAGGGCAGGAGAAAGATCACGATTCGGGGCTACGGCGCTGATCTCGACGTAGCAGTATTCGACCGGTCGAAACTATCGGCGGGGGCGGAAATCAAGGGCGCGGCCATCATCGAGGAATGGACGTCCACGACCTTGGTCCTGCCCGATCAATGCGCGACAGTCGATGAATATGGCAACTTGGCAATTAAGCGAGTGAGGTTATGAGCAAAGTCGATCCGATTACCATGCAGGTGATCCGCAGCGCGCTGAAGGCGGCGGCGGATGAAATGATGATCAGCCTCATCAAGACAGCCCACAATCCGCTGATCTACGAAGTGCAGGATTTCGGCTTGGCGATCACCAACCACCGCGGAGAGATGCTGGCGGAGGGTTCCGGACTGCCCGGATTCATGGGCTGCCTTGGGCCAACCGTGCAGAGTGGCATCCGCACCCTGGGCGCTGACGGATATAGCGAGGGGGACATTCTCTTGGCCAACGTCCCCTACGACACCGGCACGCATATCAGCGACGCCGCCGTTTACATGCCGATCTTTTACGGTGGCAAGCTGGTCGCGTTTTCCGCATTGATGGCGCATTGGGCGGACATCGGCGGCAAGACGCCGGGCGGCTGGTGCCCGGATACCACCGACATACATCAGGAAGGCCTTATCTTCGATCATGACAAATTGGTTGAAGCCGGGCAGTTGAACAAGACGTTTTTGAGATTCATCTTAAAGAATGTGCGCTTTCCAGACCTCGTGAACGGCGATTTGAACGCGATGATCGCCGCCTGCCGCACCGGCGCCAAGCGTTACATCGCCCTCTGTGAGCGCTACGGCGGGGACACGATACAGGCTGCGATGGACCAGGTATTCGACCAGTCTGAGCAAATGATGCGCGACAAAATTAGCGAGATTCCCGACGGTTCATATTCCGCCAGCATTATGATGGATCACGACGGCATCGAACTCGACAAGCCCTATAAGTTGGCGGTGAAGGTCACCGTAGATGGCGACGAGATGAAGGTCGATTGGACCGGCACTGCCGCTACCGTTTCGGGTCCCACAAATCATCCCTTCATCGGTACTGTCGCCTTGGCGCAAACTGTACTCAAGTCGCTGACAATGCCTCTCGATCCCATGAATCATGGTCATTTGCGACCGCTAGCGGTGACAGCGCCCGACAACACCGCTGTCAGCCCGCTATATCCGGCGCCGACCGATTCATACGGATATGTCGGCGAGATGATTATCCACCTAATGGTCAAGGCCTTATCCCAGGCGATACCGGAGCGTTGCCCGGCCGCGACTTATCAGATGTTCGGCTGTGTTCTCTACCGCATGGATCCTCGCCACGGCAAGCCCTTTATCTTCATCGAACCACTTGACGGTGGGGGTGGCGCTTTCCCGCACGCCGATGGGCCAAACGCGCTCGTCTTCGTCGGCGACGGCAACGCCCCCAACACGCCGACCGAGGTCATCGAAGGCCATTATCCTCTGCGCGTTCTGCGGCACACCTTCAATGTTGAGGGAGCGGGAGCGGGCAAGTATCGTGGCGGCCTGGGAGTGATCCGTGAGTATGAGATGCTCGAAGATCATATACTAATTCAAACGATGAACGAAAACACGATCAACACGCCTTGGGGACTATATGGCGGCGGCGACGCCGGTGTCAGCAAGCTGGTTGCCTGGGCCGGCAGCGACAAGGAAGAGTTAATCACACAGCGCGTCTATCTTTACGGTCCCTTCAACAAGGGAGATATAGTCAGTCAACGCTCGGCGGGCGGCGGCGGTTGGGGCGATCCGAAGGAACGCGATCCCGCCTTGATCGCATACGATCTGCGCAACGGTTACGTGCTGCCCAATGAGTAGTGAACCACTTGAAAGTCACTCCGCAGGCGGGCGATATTGCAGCGCCTCGGCAATATGCTGGACTTGAATATCGTCGGCGGCATCGAGATCGGCGATTGTGCGGCTCAGCTTGATCACGCGATGATAGCTGCGCGCGCTGAGCTGCAGTTTTCGGACAGATAAGGACAGAATCTGGCGCGCTTCCGCATTCAGCGGGCAGAAATCGTCGATCTCGCTGACCGTCATATCGGCGTTGGCGAACATGCCCGCATGATCCGTGAATCGCTCGATTTGCAGCTTCCGCGCTTTCTTGACGCGCGCGCGAATATCAAGTGAGGACTCCGCGCGCGTTTCACCCATCAGCTTATCGAAATCGACCCGCGGCACATCGACATGGATGTCGATACGATCCAGAATTGGACCGGATATCCGCGATTGATAACGCTGGATTTGATTGGGCGTGCAGCTGCAAGGGCGTTGTGGATCCCCATAGTAGCCGCAGGGGCAGGGGTTGCGCGCGCCAACCAGCAGAAAGTTTGCCGGGAAGGTGATACTGCCTTTGGCGCGGCTGATGGTGACGACTTTGTCTTCGATCGGCTGCCGCAGCACCTCGAGTACTTTGCTCGGTTGTTCGTTGATCTCGTCCAGAAAAAGGACGCCACGATGCGCCAGGCTGATTTCGCCCGGCTTCGGTATCGAGCCGCCGCCAACCAGCCCGACCTGCGAGATCGTATGATGCGGCGCGCGAAACGGTCGCTGGCGCACCAGCGGTTCGTCCCGCGAGAGCAGATCGACGATTGAATAAATTCTCGTCACTTCCAGGGCTTCGGGCAGGGTCAGCGGCGGCAAGATGCCAGCCAGGGCGCGTGCCTGCAAACTCTTGCCAGCACCCGGCGGACCCGACATCAGAATATTGTGATTGCCGGCAGCCGCGACTTCCAGAGCCCGTTTGACATGTTCCTGCCCGCGGATGTCGCCGAAGTCTACCAGGCCATCAGCCAGTTGCTGCGCCTCTTGTTCCGCCTCGAGATCCGTCCGATATGGCGCAATCGGATTGAGCTGATAGAGATGTTCGACCAGTTGTCCAATCGACTGGACCGGGATGATGCTAATGTCTTGTATCAGTGCTGCCTCGCCGGCGTCTTCGGCGGGCACGTAGACGGTATTGATGTCTTGCTGCAGGGCGGTGTAGACCATAGGCAGCACGCCCTTCACGTGGCGGATGCTCCCGTCGAGTGAAAGCTCGCCAATGAACATGGCGCTGTCCAGCGTATGGAGCGGAATCTGGTCTGTGGCCGCCAAGACGCCGATGGCGATCGCTAAATCGTAGGAGGGACCGTGCTTGTGGATATCAGCCGGCGAGAGGTTGACCACATAGGCTTTGTTGGGGAAACGCAAACCACTATTGCGGATGGCGGACCGAGCGCGGTCTTTGCTTTCGCGCACTGCGATGCCCGGCAGGCCAACGAGGTTGAAGCTGGGCAAATGGGCGCGGGGATTAAAGTCCGTTTGCACCTCGACGACATGACCGTCCAAGCCGATGACCGCGCAGGTATTGACGATGGCAAGCATGAGAACTCCAGAAACAGAATTAACTGCCCGGTAAGACTACATGCAAACGGAAAGAAATTCACGCCTTAATTTGGCTGATGTTGCGATTAGGTTTGCGACTGCAAGTGGGAGATAATACCGCCGGCGCTGAGAATCGCCATCACCTGCGCGGGTAGAGGCGGAAAACAAAAGGATTGGTCGTCAAAGTGGAGCTTCGTGGCATCCATGTCGATCTCTACGACGTCACCCGTCTTCACGGCATCGACTAGCGCCGGGCAGGGGATGACCAGCAGCCCGTTGTTGATCGCGTTGCGATAGTAAATTCGGGCGAAGCTGCTCGCGATGACGGCGTGGACACCAGCTTGGACCAGGCAGGTCACCGCTTGCTCGCGGCTACTGCCGTTGCCCCAATTGCGCCCGGCCACGATCACATCGCCGGGTCGTACCGCTTCCGCGAATCCCGGATCCAAGTCTTCCAGCGCGTGGCGCGCTAACTCCGCCGGGTCATGGCTGATGATATAGGTATACTTGCCAGGGAAGATGACATCGGTATTGACCTTGTCGCCGTACTTCCAGACGCGATGAGCTGTTCTCGCCATTGACAGAATTCCTGGTCCGATTCAGACTCTAGCGCTCACCGATAAGCTGGGCCGGGTGGATGAGTTGACCGGCAACGCAGCTTGCGGCCACCACCGCCGGATTCGCCAGATAGATTTCCGCCGCGGGTTCGCCCATACGACCACGGAAGTTGCGATTGGCGCTGCTGATGCAGACTTCGCCCGGCGCCAGCACACCCATGTGATTGCCCATGCAAGGCCCGCAACCCGGCGTGCCGATCGTCGCACCGGCTTCCAGCAGCGTCGCGACATGGCCCGCTTCGGCGGCATCGCGCAGCACCAGCGACGAAGCCGGTATGACGATCAGTCGCGACATGAGCCGTTTGCCGCGCACGACGCCGGCCGCCGCGGCAATGTCTTCCAGCCGGCCGTTGGTGCAAGTGCCGATGAAGCCGACATCAACCGCTGTCTCGGCGACTGCAGAGAGCGGCAGAACATGATCGACCGTATGTGGACACGAGACCATCGGCTCGATATCGCTCAAGTTGATGTCATGCTGTATGGCGTAGGTTGCCCCCGCATCGGGGAACAGTGCGTTTTCCTGAAAGTAGTCGTAGCGCTCCTGATGGTCATGCGGTCGTGTACGGCGCAGCATATCGTCCAGCCAAGCCCAGGTGACCGCATCCGGCGCGATGCAGGCATTCTTGGCGCCCATCTCGGCCATCATATTGGTGAGAACGGCGCGCGAATCCGGTGACAGCCCGGCGATGCCGTCACCGTCAAACTCCACCGCCATATACGTGGCGCCTTCAGACGACAAATCGCCGATCAGGTTGATCGTGAGGTCTTTGGTCGTGACGCCGGGATTGAGCCGGCCAGTGAGCGTGACGCGCATGGTTTCCGGAACGCGCAGCCACAGTTGACCCGTCGCCCAGAGCGCCGCGACTTCGCTGCGTCCGATACCAGCGCCGAACGCGCCGAGCCAGCCGAAATGTGGGCTGTGACTGTCGGCGCCGAGCAAGGTCATGCCCGGTCCGACTATGCCTTCCTCGCAGAGGACCTGATGACAAATGCCGCGTCCAATTTCAAAAAAGTCCGCTATGCCTTGCTCGCGAACGAAATCGCGGATGCGCGCGTGGTTCTGCGCATGTTTCGCGGTCGGCGGCGGCACAGCATGATCGAGTGTGATCGCAAGACGATCCGGGTACTTTACGCGCGCATGCGGCAGCTGCTCAAATATCTCGGCGATGGCGGCGGTATTGTCATGGCTCAGTACAACATCCGGTTCGATGATGATGATTTCGCCCGGCCTGGCACGTTGGCGATTGCTCGCCCGTGCAAGCAGCTTTTCCGTCAGTGTCGGCATCTCTCAGTCTTTGTTAGTTTGGCCCGGCGAATTGTCTGCTAGAATTGCCACGCAGCAACGGCCACCATCATCAGAAGGGCTTCATGTTAGCACACGACCTGCGCGACAAACTGCGCCACAATTATTTTGTCAACATGATGGATGGCAGCCTGTTCGGCTTCGGCATCATGGGTCTAGCATCATATGTTACCATAATCCCGCTCTATTTGTCGTTCTTGACCGAGTCGACCGCGCTCATTGGATTCGTCGCGGCGCTCTTTCACATGGGCTGGCAAGCGCCGCAGTTGCTGACCGCTAACTATGTAGCCGGATTGCAGCGCTACAAGCCTATGACCTTGATGATGACCCTGCTCGAGCGCTTGCCCTATTTCGGTTTGGCGCTGGTCGCCTTCCTGATTCCCACCATAGGAACAGACCTGGCGCTTGTCTTGACTTTGCCATTACTGCTGGTTCAGTCTTTGGGCGGCGGTTTCACCGGCACCGCCTGGCAGAGCATGATCAGCAAGATCATGCCGCCTCACCGGCTCGGCACATTTTTCGGCATTCAGTCGGCTGGCGTCAATCTATTTGGCGCGGGCGGCGCGCTGCTGGCTAGTTTTATCCTGGACCGGCTCGATTTCCCAGAGGGGTTCTCGCTGCTATTCTTGATCGCCGGGATTAGTTTGCTCATTTCCTTCTTCTTCCTGGCCTGGACATATGAGCCGAAGAGCGCGCCTTCAGATGTTGTGGAGCGGGTGAATTGGCGCAAATATGGGGGGCGCCTGCGCGAGATACTGCGAGTTAATCATAACTTTCGCTGGTTCCTGATCGCCCGTGGCTTGACATCGCTAAGCCTCACGGCGATTTCTTTTTATACCATCTTTGGCATTCGCCGATTTGACATGTCACCGGAGATGGCCGGCGCCTTGACAAGCGTCCTGCTCGTGTCGAATACGGTAAGCAGTTCGGTCATTGGCTGGATCGGTGATCGCTGGGGGCATCGGCGGGTGCTGATCTTCGCGAATGTGCTGACGGTATCGGCCATCGCCGTTGCGCTGTCGGCGCCCGATGTCAGCTGGTTTTACCTGGTCTTCGCCCTCACCGGCTTCGTCAATTCGTCACAGTGGTCCACCATCATGACCATCACCGTACAATTCAGCTCGGTCGCGGAACGCCCCTTTTACATCGGCATGGCGAATACCTTGATCGCGCCGGTGACGATCTTCGCACCGATCATCGGCGGATGGCTGGTCGATGCCGTCAGCTTCGAATTCAGCTTCGGCATTTTTGCGCTGGCGGGGATTCTCGGGATCCTGGTTTACGTCATCGGCATGGAAGATCCGCATGGAGTTGCCAAGATGCCGACACCTGAACGCCTCGCGGCTGCCGACTAGTCGTCGACCGGAAGCAGCATTTCGTTGATCATTCTGTCTACATCCGCGACTGTGATAGGCTGATCGTCCGCCAGTGATTTGACTTGCGCCGTTACCAGTCGCAAGGCCTCGTCCGGCAGATCAATCCCAAGGCCGATGGCGCGGTCACGTATCGCGTTGCGGCCCACCAGCCGATGGGCAACATCGATTGTGCGAGTCATGCCGAAGTCTTGCGGGTCGATCGCTTCGTAAGTCGTGGGGTTCTGCAGCACCGCCTTGGTGTGGACGCCGGCTTTATGGTGGAAGGCGACTTGGCCGGTGATCGGCGTGTTAAAGGGGACGTCGAGTCCCAACTTGGCGGCGACCACGCGTTCGATCTCGGCGAGCAGGGGAAGATCGTATTTGTCCACAAGCGACCGGTCACAGGTATAGAGACGTCCGATCAAGGCGCCCATCGGGGTGATGCCGTTGCGTTCACCGATGCCGAGGACCGTGGTGTCTATGTGAGTCGCGCCGGCTTGCAGCGCGCAGAAGGCGTTGGCGACGGCGCAACTGCTGTCATTGTGACCGTGAAACTCGATATCGCAGCTGACAACATCGCGCAAGTTGGAGATGAGATTGTAGGTGCTCAAGGGATCGGCGATGCCCACTGTATCGGCCACGCCAACGCGGTCTACACCCGCCAAATCGATGGCGCGATACACCGTCATCACATCCGCAAAATTACTGCGGAAGGTGTCCTCGGTGCTGAAGCGGGTTTCGACACCCTGGCTCTTGAGGAAAGCGATGATTTCCTGCCCGATCTCAATGACTTGCTCGAGGCTCCTGCCATGGCTGTATTCGCGCATGTAAGTTGAGGTCCCGATGTAAACATCAGCGCCATCGACTCCACAATCCACCGCCAGTTTGGCATCGTCCATATTGGCGCGAATATGCGTGAGCAGCTTGAACTTGCGGTTCATGTCAGCCAGGGCGCGGATGGCATTGGCGCTATCTGGACTGGCCACCGGCGTCGACAGTTCCATGTATTCGACGCCGAAGCGGTCAAGCAGTTTAGCGATCTCCCGCTTATCGTCAATGGTGAAGTGAGTACCGCGAAATTGCTCGCCCTCTCGCAGGGTGGAATCGATGAATTTGAACGCTTGTACGGGTATGTTTCGGTTGTGCATCAGGTCACGTAACCTCACTCAGATGGCTTCGAGGACATTCGAGAGAACGTCGATTGCTCGTAAGTATTCGTCCAGATTAAGATGTTCATGCGGCGTGTGATCGAGCGAGGAATCGCCCGGTCCATACGCCACGATCGGGCAATTCCAGCGCGGTCCGACGATATTCATATCGGATGTGCCCGTCTTGTACACAAAGCGTGGAACGCCACCACAGCTGCGAATCGCGCGGCGAAATTGGCGGCTGAGCTCGCTGTTCCTGTCAGCGGTGAAGGCCTGTTCGGCGCCTCGCAGACGAATCGTCGCGCCATTGCTGGCCGGCAGCTGCGACTGAATGCCGTCCGGCGCCAGGCCCGGCGGAAGTCGCAAGCCGATCGTCATTTCAGCGACGCCGTTGACCCCTTCTTGCCACGTATTGAGGTCCCGCAGCGAGGCGTCCAGGCTGCCGAAAATCGAATCAATATCTTGATTGTGAGTATCGCTAAGCGCCCGTATATCTTGCCAGAAGTGCAGCGCGCGCTCGGCTGGGCTGGGCGCATCACCGGCGCTGTGTGCCAGACCGCCTTCCCAGCGCCAGTCGATCAACAGTCGGCCCTTATAACCCAAGGTGAAACGATCCCAATGTGAAGGCTCGCCGATCACACAAAAGGCCGGCTGATACCGCTGGACGGCATAATGCGCGCCGCGGCTGGTGGCGGCCTCCTCTTCCACCGCGCCTATCACGATGACTCTGATATCGTCATCCAGAGTGGCGCGTATTGCGGCGACAGCGAATGTGCAAAGTGGACCCTTGGCATCGACCGTGCCACGTCCATACAGGTCGCGTCTGTCGCTTGTCACCGCTGGGAAACCAGCGAAAGTATCGATGTGGCCAAGCAGCACGATATCGCGTGAACCGCGGCCGATCACACCGACAGCGTTGCCGGCGCCGTCGACGAATGCATTGTCGTAGCCATTGGCGGCCATCCAGGCGACCAGGAGTGCCGCCGCCTCGCCTTCTTGGCAAGAGGGGCTGGGAATGGCCACCAGATCGTGAAGCAGCGTTTCCGCGCTTCTGTCGGATACCGCAGTCATGACTAGCCCAATACCTCTTGGATCGCGGCGATCACGACCGCTAGTTGATCACGTGTAATGATGAGAGGTGGCAGAAGCCGCAAGGTGTTTAAGCCGGCTGGCAGGGCGAGCACTCCGCACTCTTGCAGCCCCTTCAGCACCGGCGTCACGCGCCCGCGCAACTCCAAACCGACCATCAGGCCACGTCCGCGGATGGCGCGCACACCGGTCAAGTTAAGCGAATCGAGCTCTCCCATGAACCAAGCGCCATTATCGCGCGCGCGCTCCACAAGATTTTCATCGCGAATGGTCGTGATGGCGGTGATGGCTGCGGCGCATGCCAGCGGATTGCCGCCGAAGGTGCTGCCGTGCGTCGCCCGAGCAATTGGGCCGTGAGCGGCGCGCCAGCTTACGGCGCCCATCGGGATACCGCCGCCGATTGCTTTGCCCAGCGCGACGATATCGGGCACGATGCCGCTATGTTCGAAGCCGAACCAGCGGCCGGTTCTGCCAAAGCCGGTCTGAATCTCATCGATAATCAGCATGGTGCCGGTCGCGTCGCAGCGTTGGCGCAAAAACTGCAAGTAGATGTCATCGGCCGGGTGCACGCCGCCTTCGCCTTGCACCGGCTCCAGCACCACCGCCGCTGTCGACTCGGTGACCGCTTCCCCGGCCACTTCGATGTCGTTGTAAGGAACGTGCTCAACCTCCGGCAGCCACTCTTGAAAGGGTTTGCGGTATTTCTGGGTCCAGGTCAAGGAGAGCGCGCCGGTGGTCCGCCCGTGGAAGGACCGTTTCGCCGCGACGATGCCTTTACGCCCTGTCAGCAGTTTGGCGACCTTCAGCGCGCCTTCGATCGCTTCCGCGCCGCTGTTGCACAAGAAGAAACGTTTGAGATCCGCCGGCGTGACCGTTTCCAGCAGCGCATAAAGCTCGGCTCGGCGGTCGTTATAGAATGATTCGTGGCAGGTCACAAGCGTTGCAGCCTGCGCCGCGATTGCGTTGACCACCGCGGGATGACAGTGCCCCAGGGCGGCGACGCCTTGACCGCTGGTGGCATCCAGATAACGATTGCCGGCGATGTCGTACACGTACACGCCGTCGCCGCGGACGAGTGCCGTCGGTCGCTTGCCATAAGCGCCCGAGCCATGGCGATCTTCCAATTCAAAGAGAGTCGTTGTTTCTATCATGCGGTAAACCTCGTGCCTGCGCCCGAAAGCGCCCGTGAAACTGGATTCTCCACGCGCCCGTCGCCGATGACGACAGTCTCGACGCCACCCGTCAGCGCTTCTTGAGCGGCGAGTACTTTGCGTTTCATCCGCCCCTGCGCCCAATTCAGCGCGCTGTCGATCTGCGAAAGTCGGACCTGTTCCACGAAGGAATGCTCGTCCGGAAAGTGGCGATAAAGGCCGCGTACATTGCTCAATATGATCAAGGTCGGGGCATTCAGCGCGCCGGCCACAGCCGCCCCGGCGCGGTCGCCATCGACATTCAGCAGTCCGTCCACGCTGTTGGCCATCGGCGGCAGTATCGGCGCCTGCCCGCTATCAAGCGCGCCGCAGAGCCTTTCCGCGCAAACGCCGCGTATTGAACCACTGTGGTCATCACGGACCATGCGAACCCGCCCGTTGACGACCGCCCGAATCGCCCGCTTGCGCTCTCCCTGCAGGACGACAGCGTCGCCGATGAACCCCGTCGCATTGACGCCAAGTTTTCCCAAGACGGCGACTAGCCGGTCATTCGCCATTTCCGCCGCACGGATGTAGATGTCACGGACCTCGGGCGGGGTGTAGCGCGAGCTGTGCCCGGAGGGCGAGGTCAATGTCTGAACTTCGACGCCCGATTCGACGCAGAGTTGATTCATCGTGGCGCTGACACCATGTACGATAATAAGTGGGCGCTCGGCTGCCATGCGCGCCAAGTCAGCGCAGGCGGCGTCAAGATCCAGTCCTTCTCCGCCACCTAGTTTCACGACCAGCAAATCTTCACGGGACATTGCGAGTTAGACCTCTAAGGATAAATGCCGGGGAATTCAAGCCCGGCGGTTTCTTCAAGTCCAAACATGAAATTCATCGACTGGAGGGCGCTACCGGCCGCGCCTTTGCCCAGATTATCCAGCGCGGCAATCACGACCAGGTGCAAGCCGTCATTGTCCAGCTCAAAGCCGATATCGCAGAAGTTGGTGCCGGCGACGATGCGCGGTTCGGGCAGTCGATGAAGGCCAATCTTGCCACTCACAAGTCGTACAAAGGGCTCATCGCGGTACTGACCGCGATACAGACGCCAGATATCCCTCTCGACCATGGGTTCGCTCAGATAGCAGTGCGCCAGCAGGTGAACGCCGCGCACCATCTCGATGGCGGTGACCGCAAAATGGATCGGTATCTCACAGCCCAGGACCATTTGCACTTCCGCCAGGTGACGATGCCCGGTCGCTTTGTAGGTGCGGACGGCGCCGCTGCGGATCGGGTGATGCGAGCCGGCGTTGCCTTTGTTGCCGCCTTCTGAAGAGCCGACCTTGATCTCAATCGTTGCGCGCTCGAGCATGCCCGATTTGACCAGGGGCATCAGCGCCAGATTCACCGCCGTCGCATTACAGCCGACGCCACTGACGAAGTCGGCGTCGACTAGCTGTTTGCGATTGAACTCGGGCAAGCCATAGACGAATCGCCCTAACCATTGCGGCGCCGGATGCGCCTCGCCGTACCACTGCTCGTAAGCCCATGTTGAATCCAGGCGGAAGTCGGCCGATAGGTCGATCAACTTTGGCGCCAGCCCCGCATAACGGTCAATGCTGCGCGCGACGGTCTTATGTGGCAACGCCAGGAAGAGCAGGTCACATTCTTCCAAAGCATCGGGATGGATGAATTTCAATTTGGAGACGCCACGCATATTGGGATGCACAGTATGCGCGTAGCGGCCGGCGTGTTCGCGGCTCGTAATCTGCGCTGCCTCGACAGCGGGATGCAAATGCAGCAGACGCAGCAGTTCGCCGCCGGTGTATCCGCTGCCGCCAACGATACCCGCTTGAATCATGCGACCACTCCAATTTGGCCGATGACAAAATCGATCACCTCTTGCGCGATGTTGACACCGGTCGGTTTGCTGCTGTTGCGGAATTCCATCGTATGGTTGATTTCATTGACGACAAAGTTGCCAGCGGCGTCTTCCAACAGGTCGATCGCCAGAATCCCGCCACCGACAGCGCGGGCCGCGCGGGTACAGATATCGTCCAGGGCATCTGTCACGGGACAATTGGTGGCGAGCCCGCCACGGGCTGTGTTCGTGATCCAGTGGTTGGATTCGCGGTAGATGGCGGCGATGGTGCGGTCTCCCACGACAAAGGCGCGGATATCGCGTCCCGGCTTTTCTACATATTCCTGCACGTAATAGATGTGATGATTGTAGTCACCCAGAGTCTGACGATGTTCCAGGATCGCCTCAGCGCCGTCGCGGTTGTGGACGCGCGCCAAAAGGCGGCCCCAGGACCCGGTCACCGGTTTGAGCACGGCCGGGTATTTGACATCTTCGATCGCTTGCATCGCGCTCTCCGGCGTGAAGGCGACGCGCGTATGCGGCTGTGGGATGCCGTGCTGCGTCAGGGCGATGCTCGTGCGCAGCTTGTCGCCGCAAATGGCGGCTGTCTCGTAGGTGTTAAAGCTGCGGACCCCCCAACTGTTTAGAATTGCCAGGGCATACATGCCGCGCGAGGTGCTGACGCATCGTTCAAAAACAAAGTCATATTCGCGCCAGGCGATGCCGGACGGCGCCAGCTGGGCAGGTCCTTGAGAGACATCGAAATTCAGTTCGCGGTCGAGGATGATGTCCGGGCTGATGTCGCGACTGTTGAATGCCGCCAGGATCAACTTTTCTTCCGCGCGTATATGCGTGACCAGCAATGCGACGCGCATGCGTTTATTCTCCCCAGTCCTCTTCGACTTCCGGCGCCAGTTCAAGCGCAATCGGGTCCAGATTCATGATCTCGAGCTCCGTGCCGCATTCTGCGCATGACAAGAGCTCATTTTCCATAGCATCTGCCGGAATCTCGACTTCGGCGTCACATTCCGGGCAAAGCGGCGTTTCACTTGTCATTTTCCTGTCTCCTCCGGTCCAGGCGTCACAATCAAAAAACCCGCCGTATGGGCGGGTATGCGTTAAAGATTCTCGTACAACACAAAAAGCCCATGCTTAGCGGGTGCGGGTCTTCTTAGCCTTCCTATTTGCGCTGTCGATCACGTTCACAACTGTTCGTCGCTACAGACTCCCTTTATTCGACTACCCACTTTATCCTCTGCTGATTGATTTCACTATATTCAATTTGTACGAAATGATTAACCAAACATACATAATTGAAATCAATAGCCGAAGCGGGTCAGCGATTCTTGCAGGGGACGAATATATTTCTCGCCGAAGATGATCAGATGGACCAGCAGAGGATACAAGTTATAGATGTGGCGTCTCACCTCGAAGAAGGCTTCGTCGACGGCGACCAGCTTGCAATAGGCATGGAAGAATTCTTCGCCGATGCCATCAAACAGGGTCATGTAGGCGAGTTCCATTTCGTTGTGCGCATAATACAGGGCCGGATCAATGATGCCGACGACGCGCCCGCGGCTCACGATGACGTTGGTCCGCCACATGTCGCCGTGGATCAGCGCCGGATATGGCGGTTCGATCAGAAACTCGTCCAGCGAATCGGCAATTCGCCGGAGTCGCTGCTCAAGCATCGGCGGCAAATTGCCGGACTCTCTCGCAACGCCGATCATGTAGAGCAGCCGCTGCTCGCGGAAGAAGGTGACCCATGACTCTGACTGCGGATTCGGTTGATGCAGCGGTCCGATCAAGGTATCGCGCTCCAGCCCAAACGCCGTCCCTTTTACTTGATGGCAGTGTGCCAGCAATTGCCCCAAATGGCTAAGACTCGCGCCGTCCCACTCAGTCTTTCCGGCGATAGACTCCATGAGCAGCAGGTTCGGCTCGTCATGTACAACGGCGGGCAGCGGCAGGTCGGTGCGCGCGCGCAGGTAGCGCAGCATATAAGCTTCGATCGTCAGGTCATGGCTGCCATCGCCGACCTTCGCCACCAACGTTTCTCCGTCTGTGAATTCTAGCAGAAGCACTTGGCTGATCATGCCGCCGGGCAGCGGCTGAACCTGGCTTAGGCTTTGCTGGGTAAGAGTCTCGATTTTCTGTGTAAGCGCTCTCTTCATGCGGGCTTCCATTCCGAGCAGGACATAATCAGGCTGTGGCCACAGGAGACGATGCGCGGGTTGACAGCGATTGAGCCTGACCTGTATAATCCGCTGATTATGCCCGATTTTGTTCAGGAGTAAATGGATGGGTCCCCTTCCAAAACGAAAAATCTCGAAGTCTCGGCGAGACCGCCGTCGCGCTCATGACGCCTTGACACTCAAACACTTAGTGGAATGCGAAACCTGCGGAGAATATCATATCGCGCATCGGGTCTGCCCTAAGTGTGGATCATATCGTGGAGAACAGGTTGTTGAAATCGAGAACGAATGATTCTCCATTCGCCGAAGTTAACCTACTCTGAAAGACCGTGCCTCTGCTGCGCGGTTTTTTGTGTCTAACGGTTGCTGCCTTTTGCCGAATTGGCGCTTAGTTTTTACGTTATAGCTTTTAGAAGAACGATACGGAAGTCAGACGATGGACTGGAATACATCCGCTGCCGTATTCCCCGGTCAGGGTTCGCAAGTTGTTGGCATGGGCGCGGACTTCGCCAGCGCCTACAGCATCGCGCGCGATACGTTCGCTCAGGCGGACGAAATACTTGGCTATTCCTTGTCCTCGCTTTGCTGGGAAGGTCCGGCGGATCAACTCAACCAGACGATCAATACCCAGCCGGCGCTCTACGTCTGCAGCATGGCGATCTGGCGCCTTCTGCAGGACCTGCTTCCGGAGTCGCAGCCCTCATGGGTAGCGGGCCATAGCCTGGGTGAATTCTCCGCTTTGACGGCGGCAGGCGCCTTGAGCTTCGAAGATGGCCTTCGTCTAGTCTATGCTCGCGGCAGCTTGATGCAGCGGGCGGGGGAGGAGAACCCGGGGGCTATGGCGGCCGTACTCGCGCTGGATTGCGCGCAGGTTGAAGAATTGTGTGCGGCGGTATCACACGATAGCGGGAGGACGGTTGTGCTGGCAAACGACAACTGCCCGGGACAAGCGGTGGTTTCCGGCGACATCGAGGCGGTTGATCAACTGATCCTGCGAGCGACCGAGGCGGGCGCGCGCCGAGCGGTCAAGTTGTCGGTCAGCGTGGCGGCGCATTCTCCGCTCATGGCGACAGCGCAGCGAGGTTTCCAGGAGGCTCTGGACGGGACAGACTTTTCGCCACCGGCCATTCCAGTTTTCGGCAATGTCGGGGCGCGGCCTTTGGGCACGGTGGCGGACATACGAGTCGAGTTGAATCAGCAGTTGACCAAGTCAGTCCGCTGGACGGATTCGATGCGCGCCATCATCGACGAAGGCGCGCAAACCTTCGTCGAGGTCGGCGCCGGCAATGTGCTAACGGGCTTGATGCGCCGCATTGACCGCTCCACGGCGCGTATCAATATCAACACGCACGAGTCGTTCGAGAGATTCCTGGAAGCGCAGGCTGACTGAGGTACGCAATTGGAGACAACGAATAACACGGACTTGATCAATACGCGGCGCGACGGGCCAGTCTTTGAGGTCATGCTCAATCGGCCACGCGAGCGCAATGCCATCAACGACGAGATGATGGACGCCATTGCGGATGCTTTCGATCGCGCCGAGACCGCGTTCCACGAGGGCGCGCGCGTTGTAGTCGTGCGTTCCGCCGGGCGGGTTTTCTCTTCCGGTATCGATCTCAATCAATTTGTAGAGCCCGATGCGAGCTTGCGCGAGAACCTGTTTCCCTTCACCGCGCGCTATCAAGCGATTCTGAACAAGATTGAGCGCTGTTCGCTGCCGGTGATCTGCGTCATGCAGGGCTATTGTTTGGGTATGGCGCTGGAATTGGCGCTTGCCTGTGATTTTCGTATCGTGGCTGAAAGGACGAAAATGGGCTTGCCCGAAGCGCGCCTGGGCATCATTCCCGATGTCGGTGGTACGGTGCGCCTGGTCAAGCTCGTCGGACCATCACGCGCCAAGGAGCTGGTTCTGACTGGCCGGAACATCGAACCGGCAGAAGCCCTTGCCTGGGGTCTGGTCAACGCGGTCTATCCCAAAGCCGAGTTGGAGGGTGGCGTCGCTGATTTTGTCGAAGCGCTTTCCGCCGCGGCGCCGCTGGCGGTCAGCTACGGCAAGCGTGTAATCAATGACATCAGCGACAATGCGCGCGGGCTTCAGATCGAGGCCTGGGCACAAGCGCAGTTATTTCGCACTGACGACTTTCGCAACGCCGTGCGGGCGATGATCGACAAATCCTATCCAATAGACTGGGAAGGCAAGTAGTGTCGCGCCCTCATGCTGACGGGTCGTCGTTGACCGGTCGCAGCTGGCCATCGGCGTCGTCAAGCAGGCGGCGCGCTGTTGCGTAGTCGACGCTCCGTCGCTGCATCACCACTGCCGCTTTGACTTCATTGTTCGCCTGCCCAAGCAGTTCCGTTGCCCTCGCTTCATCAACGCCGGTCAGCCGCTGCACAAGGCGGCGGGCGCGCCCGGCCAACTTCTGATTAGTGACCTTGACATCGACCATCAGGTTGCCATAGACCTTGCCCAGGCGGATCATCGTTCCCGTGCTCAGCATGTTCAAAATCATCTTTTGGGCGCTGCCGGCTTTCATGCGGGTCGAGCCGGAGATGACCTCGGGACCGACATCGACGCCGATGCTGATGTCGGCGAGAGCGCCGATGGCTGACTCCGGATTGCAAGCAATGGCAATCGTCCGCGCGCCAAGGGCTCGACCGTGCTGCAGAGCGCCGATAACATAAGGCGTGCGGCCGCTGGCGGCAATCCCGCATATGATATCAGCCTCGGTAACGCCTCGCTCGCTAAGGTCGCGCTTGGCATCTTCCGGTTTGTCTTCGGCGCCCTCGATCGATTGTGTTAGCGCCTTGTCGCCGCCGGCAATAATGCCTTGCACCAGATCCGGCGCCGTGCTGAAAGTCGGTACGCATTCGACGGCGTCCAGGACGCCCAGTCTACCGCTCGTACCGGCGCCAACATAAAACAGGCGTCCTCCCGCGGCAATCGTCTGCACAATGGCGTCGATGGCGCGCGCGATCTGTGGCAATGTCAACTGCACCGCGGCCGCAACTTTCGCATCCTCGGCGTTAATCAGGCGGACGATTTCGCTAGTGGGCAGCTTGTCGATTTCGTGACTGTTGGGATTGTCTTGCTCGGTAGTCAAGGTCATTGCGATGTCTTCCCGCGCCATTCCAACTTGGCCAGCAGAGCCGCGCCGATCACGGGCGCATGCTTGGCGACCGGGCGCTCTTGAAGCTGCAATGCACGCGCAACCTCGTCAGACAAGAAATTGTCATTGTCGAGCAGGCCACCGGCGAAGGCTACTGGCGCATCGGCGAATTCCAGTTGCTGCTGCAACATCTTTGCTTGGCCAACCAGATGACTTGCCGCCGATTGTAAAATAGCGATCGCCTCGCCGTTACCGCATTCCGGCTGCTGCAACACGAACCGTGCCAGGCTCGCCACCCGAACGGCGGGTGCTTCGTCGGCGCGGTATAGCCAGGCGATTAAGTCACGCGGCTCGGATAAGCCAAGTTCAGCCAGACAACGATGATGCAAGCTATTGGCAAGGTCGCCACCGCTCTTGTCGTGGAGTTGAATGATGTTCCTGAGCAACTGCATGCCGATCCAGTAGCTGCTGCCTTCATCGCCAAGCAAATATCCCCAGCCACCGATTTGCAACTGACGCCCTGTCGGCGCAATGCCGAAGGCTGCGCTGCCAGTGCCGGCTAGCAGCAGGATGCCGTGGCGTCGCGCCAAGGCGCCAACCAATGCAATCTCCAGGTCGGAACTGGGCACGATATGGCTTGCTGGCAATACATGCTTGACGGTGTCCAGCAGCCATTGGCGGCTATGCAGATTAGAAGCGCCGGCGATGCCAACGCCGACCGCTGTAACGCGGCTTGGCTTCAATTCGGCGAGCGCCAGCGCCTGGGCGATGCCGCTGCGAATGTGCTTCTGCGCAGCCTCGTGACCAATGATGTTGGGGTTGGCGGAAGACTCGGTAAGCGACGCCAGCGGAGTTAAATCGGCATCGACGACGGCAATTCGCAAGGTGCTGCCGCCGCCATCGATCCCCATGAACTCAGGTCCGCTCATGACTGGTCGACGCCTTGCACGATGAGATCATGAAGCGCCCGGCGAAATGCGAGGATGCCTTCTTCTTGCCGGCCGTGATAGACGCGATTAGTCAGCACAGCGCTAACCAAGTCGCGTTCCGGATCGATCCAAAGAGAAGTGCCCGTGAACCCGGTGTGACCGTAGGAAGCGGCGCTGTAGAGTTCGCCCGCCGATGAATTCCGCGCCGCCTTGAGCATCCAGCCCAGCCCCAGCCGGAATTGACCGCTCGCCTGTTCCCTGAGTGCGAGTTCATGCAGCTCGGGACCAATCGCGAGGCGTTTGTCTCTGCTGAGCCAGGCTTGTCCAAAGCGAGCGACATCTTTGGCTGTGGCAAAGAGACCGGCATGACCGGCGATGCCGCCGACGCCGCAAGCATTTTCATCATGAACTTCGCCCCAGGCACGGCGATGGCGCCAATGGTTGTCCATTTCGGTGGGCACGATTTGCTCTCGCGGTACGCCGTTCATCACAGGATTATAGGTGAACGATTTCAACTCCAAGGGGCTTAAGACCAAGTCGCTGACCGCCTCGTCCAGGGGCGCGTCATGTATACGCGCGACCGCTTCTCCCAGGAGCATGATGCCGATGTCTGTGTAACGGATGGTGTCGCCGACCGTGCCTGCGAATGGGAAATCCACCATTTCGGCCAGACCCCGCTGCCAGCGCTCGGCTGCGAAGGGAATGCCAGCTGAAGGCTGAGGCGGCGGACGGTCGGCGGCCAGAAGATAGACGGAGCGCCAAGGAGGCAAGCCTGATGTATGTGTGAGCAGGTGCCTGAAACTGACCGAGGCGGGATCCAAAGTCAGTCTACGGAAGCGCTCATCAACCGGCAGGAAGGTGCGAGTATGTGGATCCTGTCCGCCACCGATACCGCGCGGATTTACACGACCAAATTCGGGAAGAATATCGACGAGCGATTTGTCGAGCGAGACCGCCCCCGATTCGACCAAGACGAGAAAACTCGTCTCGACGATGAGCTTGCTGACCGAGGCGAGGTCAAAGAGGGACTCGGTGCTGACGAGCAGTTCTCGAAGTTCTGGATCAATCCAGCCCCAGGCATCACGCAGGACCGTCTCCCCTCGATGTACGACGCAGATGCTCAAGGCGGGAAAGGTTGCCGGCAGATGGCGCGCAATCAGCAGCTCCAGGGCGGAGCGATCGATTCCGCCGCTCATGGCAGGGTAACCGTCAGTTTTCCGCTCGGGACGAAATCGCCGCAAATGGCGTCAACCGCCGCCTTGAGCGACGGCTTGCTGTCGCCGTTGGTACAGATCACCGTGTCTGCACCCGAAAGCAGGCCGGCGTCATAAGGATTCCTCGCGCAGACCAGAATGACCTGTTTCGACCGATCAATGATGACCTGCGCGAGTCGCAACTGCCGGGGCTGCATATGGGCGTTGCGCGTCAGCAGAATGACGACATCGGCACTTCGAGCAATGGCTTTTATCTTTATATTTGCTACTGTCTCCGGCAATCGCGGATTTATGACATGACAGCTTGCATGTGGCAGGCGCAATGAGATATGCCGGCTAAACGTACTACGTGAACGGGCATCGACCGCGTCGGAAACTCTCTGCGCCCTCATCTCGACTACTGCAATATTCACCGCGTCAGAATCCAGTGGAATCGGCGTGCCACGCTTGACCAATACCGTACCGGAGCGCGCGGCGTCGGCGGCGATAGCTTCATGTTCATCACAGCCGACGATGTCGACTGGCGGACGATTAGTTTGCTCGAAACGGCGCTTGAGATCCTGGATGCGCTTGACTGACTCGTCGATGCCTGAAGTCGCAATACGGCCCGACTTCACAGCCGCCGCGACTGCCTCGTAGGCTTCCTCCTGCCACTTGCGCGTATGCGAGAAGAGCGGCATATCGATGCCGGCCAGTATTGCCAGCACGGCCGATTCACCGGCGCCGAATCCATCAGTGATCGCTTTCATTTCCATACAATCGGTGCAAACCGCGCCATCATAACGTAGTTCTTCGCGCAAAAGGCCGCTGACGATCCGCCGCGACATCGTGGCGGGATACTGACTGTCGAGCGCCTCAAACATGACATGCGTGAGCATGACACAAGCGACGTCGGCGGCGATGGCAGTGCGAAAGGGCAGGAGGTCTTCATCGTATAGGTAGTCGAGAGAGCCAGTTACCCGCGCCAGCGCTTCATGTGTATCGACCACGGTATTGCCAAGACCGGGAAAGTGCTTGACCGTTGCCGCGACGCCGGCTCGCTGAATGCCGCGGATTTGGGCGGCCACCATCTCGCTGACGAGTGCCTTGTCTCGCCCAACCGACCGTGTACTGACTGAAGGATTATCGGCTTTGTGCGCGATATCGGCGACCGGCGCAAAATTCCAATTGATGCCGAGCGCGGCCAGTTCGCGTCCCATAATCAATGCGACGTCCTCCGCGAGCCGACTGTCGCCCGCAGCGCCCAGCGCCATCGCGCCCGGGCTTTCGCTGAAACCGTCGCGCAGTCTGGCGACGATCCCGCCTTCCTGGTCAATGCCAACCAGTATCGGCTGTTTCGCCGCGCGGCGGCAGTCATTGATCAGTTGCTTGACTTGCGCCGGTGACTCGATATTGCGCGCGAAGAGATAGACGCCCCCGATGCGACCCTCAGACAGCCAGCGCAAGATATGCCGCGGCGGGCCTGTGCCATCAAAGCCGACCATCATCATTTGCCCGACTTTTTGTTCGAGCGAAAGCATTGGATTGCCTACTGCGGACTTGTGGCGAGCCGCGCCACTTCCCAGCGGATCATAAACTGATAGATGGTGAAGGAGAGCAGCGCGCCGATGAATATGAAAAGGCTGATGGATTCCGCTCCGATAAATTCGGCGGAAACGCCGCCGAGCCCAGATAGGACGGCGCCACCCAATCCGGCGCAGCCAACCTGGAAACCGATGGCATTGACGGCGTGATCCCGCCCGACTCGCTCGTTCGTCTGTATAATCAAAATAGGGAAGATCGCGGCCAAACCAAAACCCATGCCCAGCAGACCGATTAAGCTGAGCGCGTCATGCAGGTTGAGGAAAAGCAGCAAGGCCCCGACGACCGTAAATCCGAAACAAATATTGAGCAGGGACTTGTCTCCCATGCGCAGCGCCAGCAGGCCCATCAAGATTCTGCCCATGGTGAAGCTGCCCCAATAGGCGCTGATCCAGCTGCTCGCCACTTCTTGCGGGATGCCGCGCGCTTCTATGAGCAGCGTATTGGCCAATTGTCCCGTGCCAATCTCGATGCCGCCATAGAGAAAGAAAAAGAGCAAACCGATCAAGACGATTGGACGACGGAGACTTTCTGACATAGGCGGACGCCATCGAGTCTTTGCCTTGGCGTCGCGTTTTGAATGGATCTGCCATTGCGGCAGTGTAAGCAATATGACCAAGCCGAGCAGCAGTATGATGACGCCGACCAGGATATAACTCGATTGCCAGCGGCCATCCTGGTCCAGCACAAAATAAGTAACGACGGCCGGCGCGATTGTCAAACCGATGCCCCAGCAGGCGTGCAGCCAATTCATCACGCTGGAGCCGTAATTCGCCGAGACCAGGTTGTTCAAGCCGGCGTCCGTCGCGCCTTTGCCGATACTGGCGATAAAGGCGACGCCCAGCAAGAAGATCCAGGCCGGCGCAATGGCGTAACCCAGCATACCAAGTCCGGCGAATACCATAGCGCCGACAAGAACCGGTCCAATGGAAAACCTGCCGATAATCGAGCCGCTGAAAAAAGCGGCAATCAGACCGCCAAGCATAGCAGCCGGGGCGAGCGCCGCCAGCGAATCGTGCGATACGCCGAAGGTGACTTGCATATAAGTCCAGGCAATATTGAGCAAGCCGCTTGCCACGCCGATCACGATGAAGACCAGGTATGCCACAATTATGGGAAAGGTCTTTGAAGATTTCAACTCGGCTCGATTCTCATTAGTTGATGATCGACTGTGCGCAACAACACTGTGACCCTACGTTTATGCCTGAGCGCGGTAGCCCGGATTCGCTGCCGCCCGGCTGCTCTGGGATGACGGCGTATATCATACCTTGTCTCCTTGTTGGCGCAATAGTGCCGTCAGGTTTGCCGACTGATACGGCGAGCTTGTCGCGGCAATGAAAGGGCGGGTTGTGACAAGGCGCGATGTGGTAGACTTGCATCCACTTCGCGGCAAATTTAGCGTACGAAAATCGGACAGAATCATGCCGCCCGAAAGCGTTTCTGACCTCATAAATGTGCGCCCTGATGAACGATTTGATGAGGCGCGTCTTCAAGCATATTTGCGTGGCAAGCTGCCGGCTGCTGAAGAAGCGCTCGCAGTCAGGCAGTTTAGCGGCGGCAAAGCAAACTTGACCTACTTGCTAACATTCGGCAAGGCGCAAGAATACGTTCTGCGTCGCCCGCCGCTGGGACCATACGCCCCGTCGGCGCATGACATGGGCCGAGAATATCGCGTGCTGTCGGTGCTGCGCCAAGCCTTTCCCTTTGCCCCGCGCGCCCATCTATACTGTGACGATGAAAGTATACTGGGCGCGCCCTTCTTCATCATGGAACGCTGCCATGGCATCGTCATCCGCGACAAGATGCCCGAGCAGTTTGCCGCCGACCCTGATGCGCCGCGCCAAGTGAGCGAAGCGCTGGTAGATGCTCTAGCTGACTTTCACGCAATTGATTATGCTGCGCTCGGCCTTTCCGATCTGGGTCGGCCTATTGGCTTTGTGCAGCGTCAGGTTGAGGGATGGCAGCGGCGCTGGCTGGCGGCGAAACTTGACGATAGTCCGCAGGTGGATCAGATCTACCGTTGGCTGAGCGATCGCTTGCCGCAGACGCATCATCACTCGCTTGTCCACAATGACTACAAGCTGGACAACAGCATGTTCGACCGTGAAGACCCATCGCGATTGGTGGCCATCTTCGATTGGGACATGTGTACTTTGGGGGATCCGCTGTCCGATTTAGGGGCGCTGCTGACTTATTGGACCCAGCCTGATGATCCGGAACATGTGAAACGAATCGGCACGATGCCGGCGGGCGATTTCGGCTTCTACAGCCGCAGCCAGATCGTAGAACGCTATGCTGCCAGGAGCGGACGCGACCTGACGGATATCCGCTTTTATCACGTGCTGGGGATCTTCAGACTGATGGTGATCTTGCAGCAGATCTATTTCCGCTTTGTGCGCGGATTCACCCAGGACCAGCGTTTCGCCAATATGGGCTCATTGGTAGCGGCTCTGGCGCAGTGGGGGATCGAAGTCGCGGAAGGTGGCCAGGAATAAGCCAGTTGCGCGCTAAACGAACTCGAGGTGATCGCAGCTCGCATTCTCGATATCGCTGTAATAGCCGCGCAGATAGGCGTAGTCGTCTGGAATCGTCAATGCTAACTGATGCATCGCTTCGGTGATCATTCCGCTCAGTTGGTCTCGCGGGATGCGACCTTGCCCATCGCGGCGAAGACGAAAGGGCTTGCCGAAGACTACTTTGGCGTAGGCGCGGCGCAGACTCTTTAGACGGCGGCGCCAGTCTTCCGCGCCACATATAGCCGCCGGCACGATTACCGCATCGGCTTTGGTGGCGACATACGCCATGCCATCCTTCGCCTGCTGAAGTCCTTCGGGATGACGCGTGCCTTCCGGCGCCATCAGCACGAGCTGCCCGCTCTTCAGCAATTCTATCGTTTGCATCAGCGCTTTACGGTCGTATTGACCGCGATGAATGGGGTAGTGACCCCATTCCCGCAAGAACCAGCCAACGCCGGGGATGTGAAAATTTTCGATTTTGGATAGAGAAATGGTGTGACGAAAAGGGATGCTCACCGTAACGACGATCGGATCCAGGTAGGACACGTGGTTGATCATCAGACAAGTTTTCCCGCGCCGCGGGACGTTTGCCAGGCCCTCCACCTCGACTTTGCAAAAGCTGGGAATAGCCGCACGCAGCAGCGGATGCAAAATGCGGCGGCGCTTGTCGTACTCCGGCTGACGCGCGATGTATTCCTCAATGCTCAATTCGTGAGTCATCGTTGTCGCGTGCCGGCGGGTTTCCCAGTCTTGCGTTTGCGTTCGCGGCGTACACGGCGGATCTCGGCAATCTCCGGCGCCTGTATCAGCATCGATTGAACTTCTTCATCATCCAATTGATACCAGGCGCCTTTGCGCAGCGTGCCCAAGCCGAGCCGACCGATATGCGTGCGCACCAACCGAATCGACGGATGGCCCAGAGCGGTGGCGATGCGTCTGATCTGTCGCTTACGCCCCTCGATCATGACGATGCGCAGCACGGTCGAACGCTTGTTCGACTGCAGGACCGTCACCGAACAGGCGGCGGTGCGGCTGTCGTCCAGCCAGATGCCGCTTTCCCAGGTTTCGATTGTCCCTCGTGTTACTTTGCCCTTGACCGTGGCCTTGTATGTTTTGGTGTGTTCGTAGCGCGGATGGGCGACTCGATTGGCCAATTCCCCGTCATTGGTTAACACCATCAACCCTTCGCTGTCGGCGTCCAAACGGCCGATGGTAAACAGGTGACCGGGCACTTCCACAAGTTCGCGTATGGTCGGGCGCGAATCATTTGTTTCCGCCGTATTGGTGCTGAGAACGCCTTTGGGTTTGTTGACGACGATGTAGAGTGACTTGGTCGAGACGCTGATGCGCGTTCCATCGACCAGAATGACATCCTGATCCGGGTCGGCTTTGGTGCCCAAGCCGATCACTTCGCCGTTAACCCGGACGCGTCCCTGGCGGATTATCTCTTCGCATTTTCTGCGGGAGCCGATATCGGCTTGCGCCATGATCTTTTGCACGCGCTGCTGTGGCACGGGGCTTCCTTTCCGCAGCGTCATCTCGACGCGCTGAACCGACTAGTTTACGAAATATGCATGAGCTGCGCTAGGGCTAACGGCTGCAGCAGTCGGAGACTGACACTACAGGCGGAATTGCTGACGCCAATTTTTTAGGTCCGCCAGAGTCGCGTTTCCCCCGCATACGACCACGACGATATGCTCGTCCGGCTGGACCGGAATCGCTTCACTCTTGAGCGCGGCGAAACTGCAAGACATCGCCGGCTCGACCAGCAGCTTTTCCCGTTCAAGGCATTCGATCATGGCGGCAACGGCCTTGGCGTCGGTGACCGCTACGACATCCGCAACATGCTCGCGTACGATTGCGTATTGACGTTCGCCCGGCGTACGAGCGCCCAGCGTGTTGGCAATCGAAGTGATGGCGGGCAAGGTGACGAGTCGACCTTGCTGGCAACTCTGTGTCATCGAATCAGCGCCAAGGGTTTCAACGCCGTAAACGCGAGTCCTTGGCGATCGACTGGCGAATGCGGAGGCGATCCCCGCGATCAATCCGCCGCCGCCGATCGAGGCGACCACCGCGTCCGTTTCCGGCAGATCATGCAGAATCTCCAGCCCGATTGTGGCTTGTCCCGCCATCACAGCGTACTCATCAAAGGGATGAATATAGGCCAAGCCTTCCCGTTCGGCGTCGGCGAGCGCGCTCGGATTGCACTCGGCCCAGCTTTTGCCAACCATGACTGTCTCCGCCTGAAAATCATTGAAGACAGCAACTTTAGACGAGGGCGTGTTTTCGGGAAGGTATATCCTGGCGCGAATGCCAAGACATTGCGCCACGTAGGCCACACCCAAACCGTGATTGCCGCCCGAAGCGGTGACGACGCCTTTGGCGCGCTGCGCGTCACTGAGTGACAGGATCGCATTGGAGGCGCCCCGCGTCTTGAATGAATGCGTCGGATTCAGGAGCTCGAGCTTGAGGTAAATGTTGGCGCCGAGGGCTCGGCTGAAATAGTCGGAGCGCACCAGCGGAGTCGGGGGTGAAAGCGTCCTGATGCGTCTGGCTGCCGCTTGTATGTCGTCGAAATGGATTAGCATGCTGTCGGCGCTCTGGCTCTCATGAATCCGCTGTCTTGTCGGTGACGATGAACTGCAGCGGGATGCCCAAGAGCAGCCGCGTCTGGGCGACCAGGGTGGGCAGCGCCACTACCAGCAGGGTCAAAACCAGCATGAAAGGAATGCTCAACAGTTCGAGGATGGATTCCGTCAGCGTATAGGGCGCGATTCGCGGTGGGCGGATACGATAATCTTGCACCTGGTATACCACGACCAGGATAAGCATAACCATGCCGGAGATCGCCAGCATGATCCAGGCGGGATGGCTGGCGGCAAAGCCCTCCACGACATAGATGAGTTTGTCGCCGGCGGCGAATAGACGGTCCATCTTGACCGGTGCAATATCCGGATGAAAGAAAACGGGCAACTGTGACCCGACCGTCAATATGATCCAGCCGGCGCCGGCCAGCAGGATATCGTGCGCGATCCTGAGAAGCAGCTTGAGCGAATTCAGGGATACCGCCTGCGGGTTTTCGATCAGCTTGGCAAGCATGTATCCAACTTCTTTGCTGCCCCAGGCGTGACGCAAGGTCTGGCTATATCGATTCTTTATCGACTCGAAAATATTGGAGCCCGTCGTTGAATCAGCCAGGAAGGGCAAGTAGATGTGCTGCAGGTTGACATGGCCACCGGTGGCGAAATAGGCTTTGATCAGCATATGCCACTCATCAGCGATGACATCGGTATCCCAATTGCCGCATTGTTCGAGCAGCTTCAAACTGAGTGAATAAGACGACATCGGCATGGCCATCCACCAGGGCGCCGCCAGGTACGCCAGTTCAAAGGCGGTCGCATAGGTATTGATGATGCGCATCAGTGGATTGACTTGCCAGATGTTGCCGTGATATCGAATCGGCGCCTGCCAGAAGGTGCGGTGGCGGTCTTCGTTAACTGCAAAATGATACGTCAAGGCGGCAAAGTGATTTTCATGCCAGCGCGTATCGGCGTCCATCGTTGTCAAGATTACAGAGTCAGGATCCAGGAAGGATTCATCGACGACATTTTCCAGAAAGCGGTTGACGGCCCAGGACAGATTGGCCGACTTGCATTGCATTTCGCCCATTAGTCCACGTGGATGCACCGTGAAATAGACGTTGGCGAACTGGTCCTCGTACTCTCGGTGCAAGCTTTGAGCCTTTTGGTAACTGTCCGGCTCGGCCGCTTCCATCGCCAGCAGGACCGAAATCTGTGTCTTTGCGTTGTGCTGCAGGCTGAGCTGATCGAGCGTTCTGCCCAGGACCTTCATTGATTCGTTGTAGTTCGGGATAACGACAAGGTGATGCACGCGGTCCCAGTCGAGCGACTTCGCCGTCTTGTCCTTCAGATATTTCTGATGCCAGTCAACGCGATCCCATTCTTTGATGCGTCGGATGCCCATGGCATTGGCGATGCCGGCGAGAAAAAAGCGAAACGCCGAATACGATGCCACCAACGCAGCAGTCAGCATCAAAGTGAGCGGGAAGGCCACTGCGCTGGCGATCGACAGCAGCAGGGCGAGCCAGGCGATGAAGCCCGGGATGCCGTCAAGTACGCGCTCCGGTATGGGCGGAAGCGGCGCGCCACCCCAGATGGAGCGGCCGACATCGGAAGGGCGGGGAGGTCTTGGATTGCTGGAGGTATCGGGCACGGTAAACTCAGCAGGTGGAGACGACGCCCGGCCCGGGCTGCGCCTGCACAAGTCTCCGAGAGCGCGGGACAAACCCATTGCCCTGCAAGCGGGAAGCAGCCACCGAGCGGGCAAGCCGGCACATTTGCTTATCCATTCGCCGTAATCATAACATAGGCGATGACTGTCGCAAGTTGAAAGTTGTGGGGGCGCCTCTACCGGCGCGCTGCTTAATGTGGCGCTAACGCTTGCCCTTGCTGCCTTTATGCCCGCGCTGGCTTGCCACTTCGACCAGGTTCGTTTGATAGTCGTAGACATTGCGCCGCTTAACGGCGTGCGCGTCACGCGCAAGCTGCACCAGTTTTCCCACCAATTCTTCCGCGCTGCAGCCGCTCTCCCGCCAGAGGTAAAAGGCAAGCGAGCCGGGCAGGCTGTTAATCTCGTTGAGATAGAATTCCTGCGCCTCCGGACGCACAAGGAAGTCCAGACGCGCGATGCCGCGCCCGTCTACCGCTTTGAAGGCGCGGATGCTCGTCTCTTGAATCTGCCGCGTCAATTCGGAGTCAATCGGCGCGGGAATCAGGCGTTCGGCGCTTTTCATGCCTTCACTGCCCCGCAGATATTTGTCTTCATAAGACAAGAACTCATCCCAGGATACCGGCTGCTCAAGCGTAGAGGCATCAAAGGCTTCGCCGAATCCCATGACTGAGCAGTTGATCTCAACGCCGCCGGTTACGGCCGGCTCAACCAGGATGCGGCGGTCGAAGCTGGCGGCAATGTCAATACTGGCTCGCAGCAGCGCTTCCGAATCGGCGCGCCCGATGCCGATGCTGGAGCCAAGCGTCGCCGGTTTGATGAAGAGCGGAAACTCAAACTTGTCGAGGATCTCAGCAATGATGGTATCCGGCGCTTTCAACCATTGTTCGCGCGAGAACCAATGGTCATCCAGCACGGATACGCCCGTTTGCCGCAGCACCATTTTGGTCATGATCTTGTCGTTGGTTAGGGCCGACCCCAAGGTGGCGCAGCCGACATAGGGGATATCCGCCAGCTCAAGCAATCCCTGCAGACTGCCATCTTCGCCATGCGTACCATGTAGCGCGGGAAAGCATACGTCTACGCGTTTCACGTCGCTCTTGCTGAAGCGGCCCGCCAGTGGATTAATGATGAGACCATGGTGGCGCGTATCTGGCGACAGCAGGCACGGCTCAACTCCATCGCGGCTTGTGATTTTCTCGTCCTGGAAACTGTCCAGTCTTGCCAGAGCTTCACCAGTGAACCAGCGCCCGTCGCGCGCAATATAGACCGGGACGACTGCGTAATGCTCAGTGGAGAAGGCGTCCATGATCTGATGGCCTGTGACGATCGAGACATCATGTTCAACGCTGCGCCCGCCGAAAATTACGGCGACAGTTGTGCGGCGGCGACTGCTCATAAGGCGAACCTCACAGGGGTATTGATGGAGGTGATACGATGCTGGCAAAACGTCTGCATGTCTATAATCCCGATGTCCAAGGTCTCGCCCAGACGGTCACGCGGTCAGTACGTATCCGGCAAGTCGTTCAAGAAAAGTATCGTATCGCCGGCTTTTAGATTCTGCTGGTACCAAGCGACGGAATCCTGCAGACTGGAAACAACTTGGACTCTCGACCGATCAAACGACGTAGTTTGAATCGCCTCGAGAATCGGCTTGGTCTGTTCCGCGCCAACCAAAATGATATCAGTGGCGTGTTCCGCCGCTAACAGTCCCAGCTTACGGTTTTCTTCTTCCTGCAATTCCCCCAGTTCAATCATGCCAGGCGTGATCAAGAGTCGCGCGCCGGCGCTGTGCATGCCCAACACTTTCAAGGCGCTGACTACGCCTTTGGGATTGGCGCTGTAGGCATCGTTGATGATGGTGATTCCCGCGGCCGTCGTCTTGCGTACCAGACGGCTCTCGGCGGGCTGCAAGCTGCGGATGCGCAACACTATGTCGCGCAACTGAATGCCTTCGTGGTGCGCCACGGCAATGCAAAGCAGCAAATTCGTCACATTATGCTCGCCGACCACCTGGGTTGTGATCGACGCCTGTTCACCCGTCGCCACATTGAAAACAGAAAAGGACAGGCCGCTGAGGTCTTCAACGATATCGCTCGCGATCCAGGCGACGTCGTGTTCGCGCGCTTCGTCAATCGTCAGTTCACGGCTGACAGTCAGCCGCGTTTCGGGATAGCCCTGCGCGATCATTTCTTGAATATAAGGGTTGTCCCAGTTGAAGACAGCTACGCCATCGGGTGGCAGGTTGCTGACAATCTCGTACTTCGCCTTCTTCAGCTTCTCCAGTGAGCCAAAGCGTTCAAGATGTTGGGGACCAACCTCCGTCACGATGGCGATGTCCGGCGGCGTCAATTGGCAGATGCGCGCGATCTCGCCCTCGACGTAAGCGCCCATTTCAATGACAAAATACTCCGTGCGATAGTCATCCGTCAGATCGCGATTGATCGCCAGCGAGATGCCCATGAGCGTATTGTAGCTCTTGGGCGTGGCATAGGTCTGATAGCGGACACTCAAGATATCACGCAGAAAATACTTGGTCGTCGTCTTGCCGTAACTGCCTGTGATGCCGATTATCTTGGGCGAGATGTTCCGTAGTGTATTGGCCGCCTGCTGCAGATATCGCCGCCTCATATAGGCTTCCACGGGCTGCATAAACAGGCTGCCGCCGACCAACCAAATCGGCGCGTACAAGAAGAATACAAAGCCGATGGTGCTTGTGAGACCGAGACTGACAAATCGGCTATCCAGCGCCGCTGTCGCGGTAGCGGCCGGAATGACTGCCGAGTAGACAGCCGCGCTCAGCAAACAGGCGCCGAAGAGGATTCGCTTTACTCGTGGTGTAACGACGAGTGGCTTCTTGACCTCGGCCTCCCGAATCGGAACGACCGCGATCAGCGCGGCGATGATCGCGATGACAGCCGGCAGGTTACTGTCAGGCGCTTCTCCAAAAATGACGCCAAACGCGAGCCCAAGCAGCCAGGCGCTGAAGGGCCGCGCGGGCGGCAGGCGGCGTGGATAAGACCAGGCCCAGCTCAGGTAGCGCCGGCTCATGTACTCTTCGATCTGATAGAAGCGCGCCTGCCGATAGATCCGCAGCCAGACGCCGATGAGCCAGATCAAAGCAAGAAGAATCTGCAGAGCGTCGTGCATCGCGCGTCCCGTCGCATTATTACATGAGCATTATAAGTTGTATTGACGGCGATGGGAAACGGGACGCGTAAACCAGCCCAGGCTCAATCGCCGCTGTATAGCGCGTGCATAATGTTGGTCGTTTTGTCAGGCAAATCGAGATAGGCGTAGTGACCGGCGCCTTCGTGAACAATTAGAGCGGCATCCGGAATCGTCTTTTCCAGCTTTTGACCCATCCAAAGCGGCGTCTCTTGATCCTGGTCGCCCCAAATCAAGATGGTCGGCGCTGAGACGCGGGCGGCGTGCGCAAGTAAATCCTGATTGACCACATTGATCAGGGTTTGACGCATGACCGGCGTGGCCTTCTGAAAGTCGGTGGAGCCGTAACGCTCAGCGTAGATCTTGCGCAGTTGCTGCGCTGTCGCTTTGGCGCCGAGGGCGTCCAGCGTGTCGCGCAGTGACTTGTAAAGATTGAGGCAGACTCTGCTGTGGAGCGCGGGCTTAACTCTTACGCCGGCACTGTTGGATAGCACCATGCTCTTGATACGCTCGCTGAAGTCGGAGGCCAACACCAAGCCAATCCGACCGCCGAGTGAATGCCCGAAATAATGTACGTCGCTTAGCGAGTGATGGTCCAGATAGGCGAGGCAGAACGCCGCATAGTCAGATACGGTAAAGGGCTCGGTTGGTTCGTCGCTGTCACCAAATCCGGGTAGATCGAGCATATGGCAGCGGTAACTCAAGCGGCTGAGCCGCAGCGCGAGGGGCTGCAGCAGTTCGATGCTTGCGCCCCAACCGTGGACCAGCAGCAAAGGCGCGCCTTCGCCCATGACTTCTTCTCGGATTTTAATGTCCTTGATGTGGATTCGGCCTTCGGATGCCACAGGAAGCTAGCCGATTGTATTCAGTGGGATCGTGGCTGGTCTGGCACGACGCCGTTCGCTGATTGGTTTGACCGGCGGGCACTCCCAGGCCATCTCCTCAGTGGTCGAGCGTTCCTTGGCGAATTTTGGCAAGATGCCGCAGGCGAAGCATTTGTCGCGGCAATCGACCCGTGTTTCCCGCCGAATGCTCATCAGGTAATCTTCTTTGAGGAATTTCTTGTGCAAGGCGGCATCGATGTGATCCCAGGGGAAAACCTCATCCAGACCGCGTTCGCGATGATTGTAGAATTCCGGATCCAGGTGACATTCATCGAATGCCTGCAGCCACTTGCGATGCCAATGCTGATCTTGCCAGGCGTCAAACTTGCAGCCGAGTTCCCAGGCGCGCCGAATCACCCGTCCCAGCCGCCGATCCCCACGGCTCACCCAACCCTCGAATTCGCTGTCGTCATAGTTGTTCCAGCGCAAATGCATGCCGCCGCGGCGCAGTTGCTGTTTGAGCAGCGCCAGTTTGGCGTCGACGCCCTCTCTAGTGTCCTGCTGCACCCATTGGAAAGGGGTGTGCGGCTTGGGGATAAAGGTGCTAACGCCAACATTCAGCGTGGCTTTCTTGCCCAGAATCTTGGTGCCTTCCTGCAAAGTGCGGACGCATAAGTCGATGATCGCCTGGACATCTTCCAGCGTCTCCTCCGGATGTCCGATCATGAAATAAAATTTGATCGTGCGCCAGCCACGCGAATAAACGTCGCGGGCCGTCTGAAGGACCTGGTCATCAGGCACGTACTTGTTGATCAGATCGCGCATCTTTTCGGTGGCCGCTTCCGGCGCGAAGGTGAAGCCGCTGCGGCGCGTCCCGCCGATCTTTTCCAGCAGGTCGGCGCTGGCGCTCTCGATGCGCAGGCTCGGCAAGCTGAGGCTCAAGCCCGCGTCCTTGTACACGCGGTTGACTTCCTCAGCCAACTCCTCGACCCAGACATAATCGGACGATGACAGGCTGAGCAAACTGATCTCTTCGAAACCGGTGTACTGTACGATTTCGCCGATGGCAGCCATGATCTCATCCACGGGCCGTTCACGAACCGGCCGGGTCACCATGCCGGCATGGCAGAAGCGGCAACCTCGCGTGCAACCGCGCATGATCTCGATCGGCGCGCGATTGTGCACCGTATCGATGTTGGGCACGATGAATTTGGTGAAGGGCTTGGGCAAGGTGACGACAATACGCTTGAGTACGCGCGCCGGGATATTGGGTTCGTTGGGCATGACAGCGCGCACCGTGCCATCGTCGTGGTACTCGACATCGTAGAAGCGCGGCACATACATTCCCTGGATTTTGGCGATCTCACGAAGCTGCTCGTATCGCGACTCGCCGCGCATTCTCCCGATCATCTGAGCAACTTCAACGATGATTTCTTCGCCCTCGCCGATGACAAATGCATCGATGAAATCCGCCATGGGTTCCGGATTATAACAGGCGTGACCACCGGCAATGACCAGCGGATAACGCTCATCGCGGTCGCGGCTCAAGACTGGCATTCCCGCCAAGTCCAGCAGGTTCAGGGCGTTGGTATAAAGTTGCTCGTAGGGCAGGCTGATGCCGAGTAAATCGAAGTCCCGCACCGCTTGTTTCGTCTCAAGCGAGTAGAGCGGAATGTCACGCTCTCGCATCACCGCTTCCATGTCCAGCCAGGGCGAGAAAACCCGTTCGGCGAGCATGTTCGGCTGCAGATTGACCTGGTGGTATAGATTCATGATGCCCAGGTTGGACATGCCCAGGTCGTAAATGTCAGGGAAGGCGAGCGCCACTTTGATCTCGGTACTATTCCAATCTTTGACGACGCTGTTGTATTCCCCGCCGACGTATCGCCCGGGTTTTTCCACTTGCAAGAGGAAGCGATCCAATCTACGCTCGATCGACTGCGCCACCATGTCGTATGCTCCGAACCTTAACCGTGAAGCGTGACACCTCGATTATAGCTAAGGTGAATTGACCTGCATAGCGATGACCTATTTTGCCAGCCGAATTGTTGTTCTCTTAATCTGCCTTCTGTGGGTGTCCGTCGCGTCGGCACAGGACAGCACTGTCATAAGCGCGGACAATCTCGGTCGCCTGCAATCTGACGTACAGATTGACTTTGAGGATCTAGCCGGAGAGCTGGATTTTGGCTGGTTCGCTGCAAATGATGACGCGTCCGAGATTGTTACGAGCGATCAGCGCGGCACAATTTACACAATCACGTCTGAGGGCTTGAGCCGCAGTTGGTCCAACGTCAAAGATGCCAGTGAGCAGGTCTTCTCGCTGATTGCCGCGGTTTTACTGGACGGCGATCTCTACATACTTTACCAATTGGATGCTGCGACTATATAAACGAGGGGGCGCTGCTTTTGCAGCAGACGCCAGTTGGCTTGTGGTCTTTGCCGTATAGTCAGTCACTGGTTGTGGAGACCATAGATAACGACGGCGTCCTGGAGTTTCAGCACTATGAAGTCAGGAATAGCGGCAGCCAGTTCGCGTTCGTCGAAACATTCGACTACCCGTCGTTTGACAGCGATGCGCCAGCTGTTCGGATCGGACGGATCGGGTTTCCACTGGTACTCGTCTCTGTATTCTCGGACAATCGACTGCTGGTTTATCGCTTTCCTGATGCCTATGCTGAGGGTCGAGAAAGGGAAATTCGCTTGGCAAACGGGCCTGCCGTTGTCGGCGCAGTGAATGGTACAGTCGGCAGTCATTTCGCCTGGAGCGATCCCCATTCTATGCATCTGAACCTGTTGAATCTAGCCACCGGTGATAATCGCGTCGTTGCGGAACTTGAAGGCGCCTACGCGCAATTCCATTTGCTGACGCTTGACGCGAGCGCGGTCATAATCGTCAATCTTAACTTTACGCCTGAGGTCTTTGCCTGGGAGTCGGAATCCGGTCGCCGTTATGACTTGGGACCCTATCGCCGGTGCAGCCGTATTCCTGACAAAGTGGCTCTCAGCGCGGACGGCACGGCGTTGATTATCGGCTGCGACACGGGACTGGATATCTGGCGAATCGGAGCAAAGCAGGAGGATTGATCATGGACGTTGCAGCGATTCGGATGCTCTTCAGCTACCACTATGGACTGTTCGATCAAGTCTGGGACTACGTGATGACGTTGACCGCCGAGCAATTCGCTGCGGAAAACGACTACTCATTGCGGTCGGTGCGCAATCATCTTGTGCACTGTGTAAATGTCGATGATCGCTGGCTGGCGCGGTTACAGGGGCGCATTCCTCCGCAACGATTGGTGGCAGCGGACCATCCCGATCAACGTGTCGCGCGCTACGAGTGGGATGGCGTGCGCGACCGGGTCTTCGCTTACTTGGCTGGACTGACTGAAGGCGACATTCAAGCATCATTGGACGTTGGGCTGCCCGATCGTTTCCCTGCGCTGCGGAGATTCGCTCGCTGGCAAATCCTGCTGCACATGGTCAACCACGGGACGGATCATCGGGCGCAAATTCTGGCACGGCTGCACGAGTTGGGCGCGCCAACGACGGAGCAAGACCTTGTCTTATATTTGTGGAACGTTGAATCAGAGACGACTTAGCTCGGCGGCGATTTCACCCGCAACCCGCGCGTTATTGATGAGGAGCTCGATGTTGGCGCGCATTGATGCGCCATCCGTTAACTCGCTGACGCGCGCAAGCACGAATGGGGTGATATCTTTGCCGCCAATGTCGGATTTCTCCGCCTCTTCAGTTGCCTGTACAATGGCTGCTTCGGCGATGTCCGCGGGCAGTTCTTTTCCGTCTGGAACGGGCACTGCAATCAGGATGCCATGTCGGGCGCCAAGCGTTTCAGCAGCGCGAATGATCTTTGCCGCTTGCGCAGGCGAATCAATGCGCTGATCAATTGGCAAGTCGGTACGCGCGCTATAGAAGGCCGGCAATACATCCGTCTTGTAGCCGAGGACGGGCACGCCATGAGTTTCCAGCACCTCAAGCGTCAGCGGCAAATCCAGGATCGACTTGGCGCCCGACGAGACCACCGCGACCGGCGTCCGCCCAAATTCGCTGAGATCTGCTGATACATCGTTAGGTTGGCCCCGGTGAACGCCGCCGATCCCACCCGTCGCGAATACCTTGATGCCAACCATATCAGCGATAATCATGGTGCCGGCGACTGTCGTGGCGCCATTCTGTCGCAGCGCGACGGCGATGGGTAAATCGCGTCGACTGCATTTGCGTGTCGTGCCAGCGGGTGATTGCGCCAGAGCGACTATCTCCGCCACCGAGATTCCAACCGAAATTACTCCTTGCAATATGGCAAATGTAGCCGGGACGGCGGCCGCTGCTCGCACGGCATCTTCCATCGACAGCGCAGTTTCCACGTTGAGTGGATAGGGCAGTCCGTGCGTGATCAAGGTCGATTCGAGGGCGACCACCGGACCTTTGTCTTGTAGCGCCGCTTTCACTTCACTGTTGACTTTGAGTGGCAGCGTCATTTTTCTCGCTTTCAGATCAATCTGGCCATTGTTTTCTTGCCATGCCTTATGTCGGCAGCATGTGCAGCTTGTAGCGATGAATATTGTGGTGCCTGTCTTGCAGTTCTAGAAGCTCGATCAGATGATCGGGTCTCATGTTGCCGCGATCGCCGACCGACAGGTGTGCAATCAAGTTATCGCTTTCATCCAGGAAAAGCGCAAGTATCAGCGGGCGGACATCCATGACACTGCGTCTGCGTTTCCTGACCCGTTCAATGATGATCGAGTCTTGTTCCAGGAGGGTGTCAATCTTCCGACGCAGCATGTCGGTGTCAATTCCATCCACAAAGCGTATGCGATATTCCGCGCTTTCGATCAATGAATGCAAGGTCGATGCTCGTGTGTCGACCTCGTCAATCGAATGGATGGTCAAGCCTTGTGGTGAAACAGCCAGCAATTGCTCCCTCAAGTCATGCTCGACAAAGTCGATCCGTTCTCGCAGTGAAATGTCGAGTATTTCGCATTCGCTTGAGATACCGAGCGGCAATGGCATGGCGAGCTGGATGCGCGGCCGTGTATTGAATCCCTGCGTATAAAGCAGGGGCAGGTCGGCGCGCCGCAACACCCGCTCCCAAATCTTGGCGACGTCCAGGCTGCTTGTATACCGGAGCGGGCCGATTTTACCAAAAGTAACGCGCAAACGCTGGACAACCGGCGATACGTGGCTCATATGTTCCAATGCCCGTCTGGATGATTCGCTCATCTTACGTTAGAATATTTTAGGCGATGGGCTGGAACGATGGAAGGTGAATGAGCCAGGATTCTGCAAGGAACGATAAACTTGTCGAGCGGCAACACCTTGAGCTGGAGCGGGTTCAGCGCCGGTGCCTGTGGCTCAGTGTCATGCTGCCATTTCTCGTTGTCTTGATCATCTGCATCGCGGTTTTTGGTGTCGCGCTATCGCTTCGCACACCCGTTCAGGTGGCGCTCGTTTCTGACTCAGTGCTGACCGTGCTCGTTCTCTTGCCGATGGCCATTTGCCTGTTTCCCATCGTGATATTGAGTCTGGCCTTGGTCGCTTTGGCGAGTCGCTGGCATGCGCGATCGCGATCGCCGTTGAGACGGCTGGAAATGTGGACGGCGGCAATGGAACAAAACGTCGAGGCTTGGCTCGGGCATGTCGATGGACGTGTCCTGAATTGGGCGGTGAGGCTGGCGCCCGTTCGACAGATGCTGCGTATGTTCGATCCGCCCGCGATTGAAACGCAGGAAGAGGGGGATGAATGAACAGCACGCAAAACGAAAGTTCTGGCCAGAGCTTGCAAGATCGCAAGGCGCGGATCATTCTCATGGGTGCTGGGCTCGGCGCCCTTTTCGGCTTGCTTACGAGCTACTTGTATGCCCGCGCGGCGGAAGAGAACGACAATGCGGAGGCGGGCACGGCTAATTCTGTCTCCACCGGACAGCTATTGGCAGTTCTGTTAGCTGTACTCGGTCTCGCGCGGCAGATCGCCGAGCTGGGCAAAAGCAAAGAGTCGGAAAAGACGGCAAAGAAGTAGGACCATGTGCGGACGATACACACTGACGGCTGATGCCGAATCGATTCAACTCGCCTTCAACCTGGATACGGTCGATGGCTGGCTGGAACCGCGTTTCAATATCGCGCCGACACAACAGGTTGCGGTAATCAGCAACCGCGATCCAAAGGTACTGTCGCTTATGAAGTGGGGGTTAGTGCCGTCCTGGGCAAAAGATCCCAAGATCGGTAACCGCACGATCAACGCGCGCTCCGAGACTGCCGCCGAAAAACCGTCCTTCCGCACCGCATTCAAACGCCGGCGCTGTCTCATTCCGGCAGACGGTTATTACGAATGGTACAAGCAGGGCAAGAAAAAGGTTCCGATGTACATCCGGCACAGGGAACAAGAGATTTTCGCTTTCGCCGGATTGTGGGAGAGTTGGAAGTCACCCGACGGATCCTGGCTCAATACCTGCACGATTTTGACGACTGAGGCGAACGAACGCATCCGTCCTGTTCACCATCGCATGACGGTGATCCTCGAGCCGGAAGATTACGAATTGTGGCTTGCGCCGCGGGAGCTTGCTCCCGACGACTGGTTGCCGCTGATGGCGGGCCCAGGCTCCGATCAACTGCGCTTTCACGAGGTGTCGACGCAGGTCAACAGTCCTGCCAACGACAATCCCACTCTCATTGAACCTTTAGCTTCAGGTGAGCAGAACCAAATTCTCTGAGCTTTCAAGACGGCTGAACGGCAACCGACGCCAAAATCATTAGGGCGAAGACTGCTAACACCAGCACGAGCAGCGCGAAAACGACTAGCCATATCGTCCGCGACCGGCCAGCCGTTCCACTTTCAGATTGAGCTTTCAGGCAAACGCCAGCCAGGTAGGTAGCAGCCGCCGTTGGTGTTGATACCACGTAATCCGCCACATCGTCCGCTAAAGTATGATCTCTATGGTGACCGATGCCAGTCACGACATAGGTATCGCATTCGATGATGGCGCGCGCGACTTCGATGTCATCGAAAACAGCTAGGTTTTCATACCGCCCTCCGCCTCTGACCACAGCGATTACGTCGATTTCCGGATTACTATCGAGCGAAACAATCCCGTCCGCAATCGATCGCGCCGCGCGATCCCCCTCGAGTATGACGTACTGCCAAATTAATGGCGCAAGCACGCCCCTTTCGCCGGCGCTCTGATAGGCCGTCTGAAAATCGTCGACAGCCCGACTGCTCTGGCTTGTCACGAGGCCAATTCGTTCAATACTAGCTGGCGCCGACTTTTTCGTCGGCGGATACAGACCTTCCGACCGCAGCTGCTCTACAACGGGCGGGCCTGCGGTCGCGGTATCCATAGCGCGCATGTCCAGCACGTTGATCTCGGCTGCCGCGCGTTGTTCAAAGAAATGCACATCGCCATAGACTTCCACTTCGAGGTGATTGCGCAGGTCAAAACTGATATTGCCCACCCGTTCTTCCCGCAACATACACCGAATTCGGACACGATCATCGACCAGATCAAAGTAAGTATGACCGCGTTCCGACTTATAATATCTTTCAACTTTGCCGCCAACCCAGAAACATTGCTCAAGCGTCTCCGCTTCAACAAGGCTGCGGATCATGCGAGAGACTTGGGAAATGCTGCGACGGTTATCCTCTAGGAGGGCTGGCATACAGTTTGCTACGCAGAATTTCTTACCGATGCCTTAGCATAGCATATTCTAGCGGATCTTCACCTGGTGGAATAATGACCTTGCGGCTCCGCCCGCCACCGAGCTCTTCGCCCACAACGCCCAGGTCTTCCAGCAGATCCATGATGCGAGCGGCGCGCGGATACCCTAATCCGAGACGGCGCTGTATCAGCGACGCAGAAGCCTCGCCGCTTTCAACAACCAGCCTGAGCACATCTTCGAGCATTGGGTCCGTTTCTTTCAGAAACTGTCGACGATGCAGGCTAGCTTCCCAGGGATTCGTCTGGTCCGCCGCTGCTATGCCTTCATCTTCTTGCTCCGCTTTTTCACGCTTCCAGTGCTGCACCACGACGCGGACATCGTCTTCTGAGACGAAGCAGCCCTGAATGCGCTGTGGTCCGGCAGCGTCTGCTGACAAGAAGAGCATATCGCCGCTGCCTAGAAGATCCTCGGCGCCCGTCCGGTCAATGATCACGCGCGAGTCTGAGCCGGATGCGACGGAAAATGCAATGCGCGCCGGGAAGTTCGCCTTGATCAACCCGGTAATCACATCGACGCTCGGGCGCTGAGTGGCGATCACCATGTGCATGCCAACCGCGCGCGCCATTTGCGCCAATCGCGTGATTGCCCGCTCGGTGTCGTCAGGATTGCTGAGCATCAGGTCGCCGATCTCATCAATCAGAATGACCATGTAGGGCAGCGGCTGGCCGTCGGCGCCGCGCGACAGCTGCTTTTCGTTGTACATCATAATGTTGCGCGCGGACTGTGCTTCCAGCAGCTTGTAGCGCCGATCCATTTCCTGTGTACACCAACGCAATATGCCGATGATGCGGTCATGCTCGATTTCAACCGGGCCGACAAGATGAGGGATACCATCAAAGCGTGTCAACTCCACCATCTTTGGATCCAGCATCACCAGTTGAAGTTGATCCGGCGCATACTGCATGAGCAGAGAAGTAGCAATCGCCGCCATGCAGACGGACTTGCCCGAACCGGTTGTGCCGGCAATGAGAAGATGGGGCATCTGCGACAGATCCAGCGCAACCGGCTCGCCTCTGACATCGCGACCCAACGGGATTAGCAGCGGCGCGCGCTGGCGGCGCTTTTCCTCCAGGTAGGTCTTGCTTTCCAGGAGATTGCGCAACGCGACCAGGGCCGGTTCCTTGTTGGGCACTTCGATGCCCATATAGTTAGTGCCCGGAACCGGGGTTTCCATCCGCAAGCGTTTTGCCGCCAGCGCCAGCGATAAATCACGCGCGTAAGACGCGATTTTGCTCATGCGGATGCGTTCGCTGCCGTCCTCTTTATGCGGTTGCAGGGCGTAACGCGTCACCGTCGGGCCGACCTGTACTTCAACCACGGTCGTTTCCAGATCGAACTCCAGCAGCGTATTGCGGATCAACATCGCATTGTGATTAATCTCGTCTACGTCCGGCATGACCATGTCCGCCGCCGTCAAACAGTCGATACTCGGCAGTGATTCCAGCCATATATCAGGGCTTGGAAATGACGTCGAAGGCTCGGCCGCCGTGCCGTCGCTGACTTGCTCGCTGGCTGCTTCGTTGACGGACTCGTCCTGGCCACTGTCTTCAGCAGTTTCCGCGTCCTCAAGCTGGGGAGCTTCCTCGGCGGCGCCGGCGGAGGCAGCGGAACCATTCTCACCATTGGCGGATGCCGGCTGGCGTATTCGAGCGACTGAGTTTCCCGCTTCACCGGAAGACTGACGACTTTGTCGCACCTCTGTTGGCAGGCTCTCCAGATGCGGTCGAATTCTCATGATTTTGGTGCGGTAATCAGGCGATTCCGCCAACTGCTTATAGAGGTTATGCGCTTGATCTTCCGCAGTGTTCTTGGGCGCTTGTCGCGCTCGCTCACTGAGCGTTTGCAGTCGCACGCCAAACTTGGCGAAAACCGCCACGATATGCCGGCGCCGCAGTCCGACTGCGATGACTGCGCAAACGGCGATGAGCGCCGCGAATAACGCCAGAGCGGCGCGACGCCCCATGATCCAGTACAAGGGATAACTTATTCCCCAGCCTATCAGGCCACCGCCTTGACCCGCCCGTGCCAGCGCCCGCAGTTCACTGTCGCTGTTTCCCAAATGCAGAATGGCGAGCGCCGAGAGAAATATGAATTCGAGCGCTAACATCCGTGCTGGACTCAAGCGGATGCGCATGCCAACTTTAGGCAGCCAAAGTATGATGCCGAATGCGAACAAGATCGCCGCCACGAATACCGCGCCATCGCCGAAAATCGCCGCCAACATGTCGGCCCAAGACACGGCGACTAGCGCATCGGACGCGATATAGAGCGAAATAAACGAGAGGATGCCAAAAACAGTCAGGGCAAAGCCGACGACCTCGTTAATCCAAGGCGGCATACTATCCTTGAGATCTTCCCAAAAGTCGAATTCGTTGACGTTATCGTCCAGCGGCTTGATGACGTCCTCAACGGTCGTCATTGGCCTATCGATAGCGTCTTCGGCTAGGAATTGCTGCTCTGGCTGGAAGGTCTGCTCTTTCACTAGCGGTTCCGAAACACATGAACTGAATTAGCTACCACCAGTATAGTCAGAATTAAGAAAGGCAATGGTGAATCTGAAAGCAAAACAGGGTCATTCAAGAACACCGCAGCGACTGACGTTGTTGGAACGCCGTAGTCTCGCAATTAAGAATGAACTGAGCTTATTTCCGCAGGCTCTGTTCTCGTTCTAAAATCACATCGGTGACGGCCAAGATCGCGATCCGTTGCTTGCGATAAAGATCCGCTTCACTCATGCTTAGGCGCCGCGCGACCTCGCGGACTTTCCTGTTTTCGAGGAAGCGCAATCGCAAGATGTTATAGAGCGTCCATTCCGGGCTGAGCAATTTGCGTTCGCCTTGCGGCTTCAACGCGCCGATCGCATCCTCAAGGAGCTTGCGCAATGCATTGACGGGAGTTTCCCCTTCGTGTTCAATCCTGCTCTGCACGACGCGCAGCTTGATCATGTTGCTTTGGGTAATGCCCGAACCACCCCAATATTGACGCAGCGCGGCGCGAACCTGCTCGAATAGCTCATTGCGGTCGGGCAGCGCATTGATGCCCGACGCGAGCGCGAATGCCCCCCGGTATTCCACTTGCCCGGCGCGCGACCGCGTCATCTGGAATTGCGGCAGCAAGCCCTCCAGTAGATTGTACATTTCCGATTGAAGGCGCATATCATCAAGGCTCGTTTCGACACGGTTGACGAAGGCGGCTAAATGGCCGGCGGACGCCGCGATATCTTGGGTTAGTCGATCGTCTGCATTCAGCAATCCCAGGACGCCAATCGATAGCGCTTGCGCACCGTTACTTCTGACGCGACTGCTGAAAAGGGGGATAAGAGCGTATCCGCGCCATTCCACCATTTCCAATTCCGGTGGCACGCCTTTCATTTGATGGATCCGCGCGACAAGATCGGCATCTTCCAGGATTTCGTCCCGCTCAAATTCGAGGCTGCCCACCGTGCTAACAAACTCTGGCTGCTCTCGTTCAAAGCTGATGACGAATGCTCGGTCAATGCGCAGATGGTCGCAGATGGACTCTGTTGTCGCCAAAATTAGCTGGGTCAAGTCGTTGTGCGTCAGGACGCGATCACCCAGGGTTTGAAGCTTGGTAATCTGCTCGTCATCCTCGTCGCGGTAAATGAAGAACTTCTCAAAATATGGCAGGGCGAGCGAAACGAACCATTGCCAGAGCAGTACGGCGGCGACCAAGGCCGGCGGGGTCAAAGCATCGCCGGGCAAGCTCAAGATTCGCGTCGCCTGGGCAGTGAAGTTGACAACAGCCAACGCGATCAAGCCGGTCGCCGGTCCGCGCAGCAAGAAATCGAGCAGCTGTCGTTTGACTAAACGATCCGGGATATCGGAGCCGAAGAAGTAAAGCGGGTACGAAAGAAAAAATAGCATCAAGATGATGATGATGTTGGCGGTGTTGATCACAAGCAGGCCAAAAACCGAGAACTCGTCGCCCGGGTTCAAAAGCACAGAATAGGGAAAGATGCCGAGTGCCGGTGTCAGGATTGAGATTTGCAGGTAGCCCATTCTGCGGGCGGTAGCTTGCGTCAGGCACCGTTTCCGCGCGCGCTGAACGTTGTAGAAGGCGAATCCGTTCGCGAGGACGAAGTAGACGAGATAGATCAGAAATGTCGAACCCGCCTGAATGCTCACTTGTCCGCTCGCTTCAACAAACTGTACAAGCGAGTCGCTGAAGGCAACGGAGAGCAAAAAGGCGGCGCCGATGAGGTAGAGGAGACGGATTACCCGGCGGCGGCGCCCGCGTGAGGGCAAGCCGGTAGTCGCCAGCAAGGCATCGGAAAGGTGATACATGGCCGCCGGGATGAAAGCAATGCCGATCCATTGCAGCCGTGAGGCGATTTCATGGGCGATGCTGTCCGGTCCCAACGAAATGAAGGCGTCGGCCACATAAGCGACAGTGACGCAGGCCAGTACAAGCGCCGATGTCTTGGCCACGCGGTTGTTCAGATTGCGCGTGAGGTTGAATAAGAGGAGCGACACCGCGATGATGGCGTTGCCCGCGGTCAAAGTCTCGTTGACGGTCAGGAGTAATGTTGTGAGTAAATTCAACGCAATTCCAAGCGCAAAGCAGTGCCTTTATCCACCCACTAGTGTAGCAAAAAACGTGAGAACAATGATGCTCAGATGGACAGGCTGAAGAAGACGGCAATCTCGCGATTGGCGAAATGATGGTCATTAAAGCCGCAGAACGAGAAGCCGAGCGCTTGCGCAAAAAGGATGCAGGGATAATTGGTGGTGGGTACCTCGAAGATGATCTGGCGCAGGTCATATTCGGTCGACCAAACACGGGCGACATGCACCAATCGCGAACCCAAACTGCGGCGACGATAGGGACGGTCTATAACGAGATCCTGCAGATAAGCGACCTGACTCATTTCGTCAACACGCATCGAGACATAACCCAGAATGTGGTTGGTGATCTTATCCTGAATCACAACAAAGCAGTATTGGCGCAGCAGTGCGGATTGCAGGTGCCCGGGGTTCGTTTCATGCCGCGATTCCATAGGGCGCGGCAAACGCTGCCGCCGGCAATTAACTTGAATCTCTTCTGACCCTTCTTGCACGGTCATCTGCCAGACGTGTTCAGTCTGGAACTCACCGTCCAGCGCCAGACAATAAGGGATATCCTCGGCGACGCCGTCGCGAAAAACCAGTTGAGAATGGTCAAAGGCCGTGTTTTGCATCTTGGGATATCTCCACGGCTAGCAGCCGTTGCACTATACGCATTCGCCAGGCCCCTTGCAAACACAATGACCCCAATCGCTGCGCGGGTGGGGTCATCAGGCAGGACATGTCGTCCAGTATAGTCAAGTTTGACGGCAGCGACCGCTAAACTTCGTAGAGATAATCCTTGAGAATCACATGCGCGGAAGACTGACGCAGGCGATTGAGCGCTTGCGCTTCCAGTTGCCGTACGCGTTCGCGGGTGACGCCGATCGTTTGGCCGACTTCTTCCAGCGTATAAACGCGACCGTCCGCAAGACCGTAACGCAGGCGCAAAATCTGTGCCTCGCGCGGCGGCAGTTTGTCCAGCGCTTGCTGCAACTGAACGTGCAGCAGGTGGGTGGCAACCTCTTCAGACGGAGCGGGACTGCTGCTGTCTTCGACAAAATCGCCGAAGGTGGAATCGCCTTCGTCGTCAATTGGCGTTTCCAGGCTGACCGGCCGACGAGAAATCTCCAGCAAGTTCTCGACCTTGTCCGGCGTGGTATCCATTCCAATCGCCAGTTCGTCGATCTTGGGTTCGCGGCCCAATTCCTGCAAGAGCTGCAGCTGAACACGGCGCATGCGATTCAACTGATCGCCCATGTGGACGGGTACGCGAATCGTGCGTCCCTGATCGGCTACCGCTCGGCTGACGGCTTGGCGAATCCACCAGGTCGCATAAGTGCTGAACTTGTGACCGCGCTGGTACTCAAACTTGTTGGTGGCGCGGATCAGGCCGATGTTGCCTTCCTGAATCAAGTCAAGAAATGGAACGCCGCGCCCGATGTATTTCTTGGCCACGCTGATGACCAGGCGCGCGTTAGCGCGAATCAAGTGCTCTTGCGCTTTTTCGCCGTCCAGCATGGTCGCCCGCAGACCTTGTTCTTCGCTCCAACCCAACACGAAGTCTTGCTCAGACTCGGTGTCTTCGAGCCGCACACGGGCGAATTCCGCAGCTTCCATGCGCTTAGCCAGCATTACTTCTTCCGCCGCCGTCAGGAGCGGCACACGGCCCGCTTCTTTCAGATACAAACCGACAACATCGTCCGTATCCAAAGCCGCCTGATAGCCGGCGTCGGCCGTCAAGTCCTTCTTCAGGACCTTGAGCAGCGCATCGCGTTCGTCTTCTTCGTCCTCGTCTTCGGCGCTCAGCGTCTCGGCATGGGACTTTTCGACTTTGCTTACGTCTTCTTCCGCTTCTTCCTCTTCAGCCTTGGCCGGTCCCGGTATAACTTCGATGCCGGCTTCCAGCAGGCTGTCCATGAGATCATCAAGCAGCGCCACATCGCCTTCGACATCCGGCAGCAACTCGAGGATGTCACTATAGGTGACGAATCCACGCTTGCGCGCCCTGTCGGCAAGCTGCTTTTGAATCTTTTCACGCTGAGTTAAGTTAGTTACGTTTTCCAACACCGCGACCACAGACAAGCCTTTCTGCTTCTAGTAAACTTTCAGCCAACTCCACACGCAATCCCAACACGACCCCATTTGGAGGCAATTGGGATCAAGCGTCAACTCATTGGATTTCCATGCGCTACCATGCAGAAAGTTATACAGCAGCCGGCAGCAATGGTCTTGCTTGTAGCCGCATTTTATCATTCGCCTGCCGGGCAAACAAACCGCGGCCGTTCGCATTCCAGATACACAATTTAACGTGTATTCGATTACTTGTCAAGTTTTTCACAAACTTCGTTTCACAGGCTTGTTAGTTCAATCTAATTGTCAGCCGTCTCTCGTTTGTCGTTGGCATTTGCAAGGGAAATCCGTCCCGCCGAAAATCTTCTTCGCGACATTTCGATGACCGCGGCGTATGTGTTAAACTTTAATGGAAGGGCAACGGCAAAGCTCTGGTCCGGGACAAGGATCGTGCCTGATACATTAACATTTCCTGCAGCGCTCAGAGTGATGATTGGAGTTGGCGTCGCCTGTATCGGCGCGCTGATCATATTGCTGCTGTCGCCACTCTTGTCTCTTTACGGCTCGCTATTCGGAATCCCTCAGTTGGCATCGATCACGGCCGTTCTTAACGCACTAGCGCTTCTCATACTGATAACGAGTGTGCCTTTAGGTTGGACACTGAGCTTTGCTGGCTTAACGCTCGAATGGCTGACGCGCCATAGGGCAAAGCGCAAGCGGAAGGTCAAACGGCGGTACCGCGCGTACTCCAGCGAGAAGCCGAGCGAAAGACTCTGCGCGAGACCAAGCCCTTACATTCGCGAGCAACTCATCCAGCCTGACGCTTCTGAAGTTGTTGACGAACTGGCGACCGACAGAACTGACCGGCGGGCGAGTCATCGGTTGTCGTGATCGCCGGCCAAGCAATGCTTGCTCATAGTTTCGCGTTAATAGTTGCCAGGACAGACGACGAATCCTCGTTCAAGTTGCACAAAGAAAACGCAAAAGTGCATAATATTTGCCGGTTTAATTGACGAATCTGCGCGGACAAACTAGAATGCCGGCAGTTGACGGAAGGAACAATCTAATTTTGTCGTTGCAATCCGATACAACAGTGAGGACGAGGCGCCGCCGTGACGCACGGATCGAGTTCAGTGTGGATGGTTTGTGTTGCTGAGATGAAGATTGACTCAAACGCACAATTTCGCCCTGATCTCGCAAAAGTGGTCAGGGTTTTTTGTTTCTGGAGGTCGCAATGATCGGGAAAATAGGTGCAGGTGTCTTTGGCGGGTCGGGTTACGCCGGGCTCGATCTGGTCGAAATCCTGTCGGCACACCCGAATGTGGAATTGATCTTTGCCACATCCAACACTTATGCAGGCCAATCAGTACCTGGAACGGACCTGCAATTTGTTCCCTCGGACGATGTCGCGCTGGAGCAAGTTGACGTGATTTTCCTGGCTCTGCCGCACAGAGCATCTGCCGGCATGGCGAAGAAAGGCATCAAAGCCAAAGTGAAAGTGGTGGATTTGTCCGCCGATCTGCGAATTGATACGCCAGAGGCTTACGAGCGCAGTTATCATACGCCGCATCCACATCCGGAGCTGCTACCGACACCCTATGGCTTGCCGGAGATCAACCGGGCCAACATTAGAGGCGCCAATGTGGTGGCGACGCCGGGTTGCTATCCTACTACGACCTTGCTGGGGCTCTATCCATTGCTGCGCTGCGACGGGCTGCGTGACGATACGCCAGTCATCGTAGATGCCAAATCCGGCGTAACGGGCGCCGGCCGCAAACCGTCGCTGATGACTCACTTCGCCGAGGTCTACAGCAATTTGATTCCCTACAAGACTGGCCGCTCGCATCGCCATATCGGCGAAATGGAACAGGAAGCGCATAAGGTCAGCGGCCAGATCGGTCCGGTGATTTTCTGTCCGCATCTGCTGCCGGTCGATCGCGGTTTGATGTCCAGCATCTACGTGACGCTAAACGATTCGCTATGCAGCGATCAAGTCCACGATGTCTACACCGAGGTGTATGGCGGCGAGGCGCTGGTCGATGTATTGCCGCTCGGTGAACAGGCAACGCTGAAACATGCGGTGAAGACCAACAAATGCGTCATCAGCATCACGCCCGTCCCGGACCGTTACGTTCACATCACGAGCGTCACGGACAATTTACGCAAAGGCGCTGCCGGGCAGGCGGTGCAGAATATGAACTTGATGTTTGGCATCGACGAAACGCTGGGTTTGATCTAATGAGCGATTCGGTCACAGTCGTCAAGATCTCCGGTCACTATCTCGATAGTGAAGCGCTTCTGCGCCAATTCGCGGCAATTGTGGCGCAATCGACGGCGCGGCTTGTCATCGTCCACGGAGGCGGCAAAGAGATCACACGGCTGCAAGAGAAGCTCAATATTACGCCGCGTTATGTCGATGGCCTACGGATCACCGATGCGGACTCTTTAGCGCTGGTGGAGATGGTCTTGTGCGGCACCGTCAACAAGCGGCTGGTGCGGCATTTGCTGGCGGCCGGCGTCGATGCGCAAGGCTTGTCGGGCGTTGATCGTGGCTTGGTGCGCGCGCGGCAGATGCGGCACGAAGCATACGATATGGGTTATACCGGCACAGTGGCTTCCGTACGGTCTGAAGTCATTCACGACCTGTTTGCACTTGGCGTTACGCCTGTGATTTCGCCGGTTAGCGTCGGCGACGGGACGAATCACAATCTCAATGCCGATCCGGTGGCCGGAGCGATCGCCGCTGCCATCGGCGCCGACAAAGTAATCTTCATTTCGAATGTCGCAGGTGTCTTGGTTGATGGCGAACAGGTCGCCCGGCTGACGCGCGATCGGGCCAAGTCATATATTAATAGCGGTGTCATCTACGGCGGCATGATACCAAAAGTTAAGACAGCATTGGATGTGCTATCATCGGGCGTGCCACAAGCCGTCATCACCGATTTGGATGGCTGGGCGGGCGAAGGTGGCACGACATTTGTAGCGGAGAGTTTCCAGCAGAGAGTCAGAGAGGAACAATGTCAATAACAGCGGAAGTGATTCAGAAGGATCAGCAATTCAGCGTGCCGGTGGCGGCACGGCCGGACTTCGTCCTGGCACGCGGCGAAGGCGTCACGCTCTACGATGCGGACGGCAAGGCTTACACCGATTGGGTCGCCGGCATCGCCGTCAATGCGCTCGGTTACGGTGACAAAGAATTGATGGAAGTGGTGGGCCAGCAGATGGGCACCGGTCTGATACATGTCAGCGGTTTATACCATACCCAGGCGCTGGTCGAGCTGGCCGAGCTGCTCTGCTCGATTTCTTTTGCCGACAAGGCGTACTTCTGCAACAGTGGCGCAGAAGCGAACGAAGGCGCCCTCAAATTCGCGCGCAAACTCGCCTATGTCAATGAAAAGACCAACAAGACGAAATTCGTGAGCTTCACGAATGCCTTTCACGGCCGGACGATGGGCGCTCTGGCGATGACGCCAACCGAGAAGTACCAGGCCCCCTACAAGCCGATGGTGCCCGGCGCGCTGGTGGGAGAATTCAACAATATTGACAGCGCCCGAGAGCTCATCGATGCCGATACTGTGGCGGTCATCGTCGAGCCGATTCAGGGCGAAGGCGGCATCAATTTGGCGACCGCTGAATTTCTGCAGGCGCTTCGCCGACTCTGCGATGAGCAGGGAGCGGTTCTGATTTTCGACGAGATTCAATGCGGATTGGGACGTACGGGCGACCTTTGGGCGCATACGTTCAGCGGCGTGTCGCCTGACATCATGACCCTGGCGAAACCGTTGGCCGGCGGATTGCCCATCGGCGCGATCCTGGTGACGGACGAAGTCGCCGGCGCAATGAATCCGGGCGATCACGGTTCGACATTCTCCGGCGGCGCTGTCGTGACTCGCGCGGCGGAAGTGGTTGTAAACCGAGTGATGAGCGCGGGCTTCTTGGAGCATGTCCAAGTAGTCGGCGACTATCTGCTAGAGCGGCTGGCGGAAATAAACAGCCCACACATTACTGACGTCCGTGGACGCGGCTTGATGGCGGGTATCGAACTGGATATCGCGCCCGCCGGTGTGGTGTCGGCCGGCTACGAACACGGTCTGCTCCTCGTCAGTTCCGGCACCAATGTCGTTCGTTTCGTGCCACCGCTGATTGTGCAGAAGCAGCATGTGGACGAATTGATCGACAAGTTGACGGTAATCCTGGAGGGCATTGATGTCGAAGGTTAGTCCATCAGTTGCTGGCGTCAAGGGCTTTCAAGTCGCCGGTGTCCACGCCGGACTCAAAAAGGACGGCGCGCTGGATTTCACGCTGATTGTCAGCGAGACAGATTGTATCAGCGCTGGTGTATTCACGCGGAACAAAGTGAAGGCGGCGCCGGTCATACTGGATATGGAACGGCTGGCGGAAAACGCCGAGTCTATTCGCGCGGTGGCGACAAACACGATCAGCGCGAATGCCTGTACCGGCAGTGTAGGATTGAAGAATGCGCGGGCGACGGCTGATATGGTGGCGGACGCGCTTGCTATAGAAGCCGGGCAAGTGCTGGTGATGTCGACCGGCGTCATCGGATCGCACTTGCCGATGGATAAGATCGCGCGTGGCGTAGAGTTGTCGAGCGCGAGTCTTGGCTCGGATTGGCAGTCCGCTGCCGCCGGCATCATGACGACTGATACACGCCCGAAACTGGCTTCGGCGCGCGTTGATTCGGCGGCCGGCAGCTATTCGATTGCCGGCATCGTCAAAGGCGCGGGCATGATCGCGCCCAATATGGCAACCATGTTGAGCGTGATCGTCACTGATGCGCAGCTGGAGTTGTCGGACGCTCAAGACTCGCTGCGCAGCGCCGCGCAGCAAAGCTACAATCGCATCGTGGTGGATGGCGATACCAGTACAAACGACACGGTTCTTCTCCTGGCCAATGGCAAGAGCGGCGTTTCTGTTTCCGATGCCGTGTCATTGAGCGGCTTTCAGGATGCCTTGAATGCCTTAACGCAGTTCCTGGCGCAGGAAGTGGTGCGCGACGGCGAAGGCGTTACCAAATTCATCACGCTGGATATCGTTAATGCCGGATCAGAATCGGCGGCGGAACAGATCGGGCAGACGATCGGCGCCTCCGTGCTGACGAAATCGGCGTTTTACGGCAGCGATGCCAACTGGGGGCGGATCGTCGCCGCGGCTGGACGAGCAGGCACATCATTTGACCCAGACAATACGTCGCTTTGGGTGGCTTCAGGCGAGTCCCTCGTTAATGGGGAGCGCGGCTTGCAGATTTTCAGCGGCGGCATGCCGACGAATTACCTGGAAGCGGACGCGGCGGCCATCATGAATGAGCCATCGATTTACTTCACCCTGGATTGTGGCCTCGGCGACGGTTGCGCCACGATCTGGACTTGCGACATCAGCCACGATTACATCTCAATCAACGGTGATTACCGCTCGTAACTGAGGGGCCTGACATGCAAGCGGCGCTTGTTCTGGAGGATGGTCGGGTCTTCCCCGGCGAAGGCTTCGGCTCGGAAGGCGTCTCCACCGGGGAGATCGTCTTCAACACTTCGATGACGGGATATCAGGAGATTCTCACCGACCCCTCGTATTACCGCCAGATTGTGACGATGACCGTTCCCCATGTCGGCAATACCGGCGTGAATCTGGAAGATCCTGAATCGGGCAAAGTTTGGGTGGCGGGCTTCGTCGTACGCTCGCTCAGCCCGATCGTCAGCAACTGGCGTAATCGCGGTGACCTCGCAACTTACCTGCGGCAGCACAATATCATCGGCATCTCGGGCGTGGCGACGCGATCCCTGGTGCGGCATATCCGTGAGAAGGGCGTGATGCGCGCGGCCCTTGCCCATGGCGCCGAGGCCGCCGATACCGCAGGCCTGACGGAGACCGCGCGCCTTTCAATCGACATGTCCGGCGCCAATCTTGTCGATAATGTGACGGTCGCCGAACCTTATGACTGGATGGAAGAGAGCGATGCGCAATGGTACGGCGCGCGCGCGGAAGCAGCCGATCGGCCGCTGATCGTAGCCTACGACTTCGGCATCAAGCGCAATATCCTGCGTATGCTCGCTGACCGCGGCTTGCGCGTCACAGTTGTGCCCGCCTGGACGCCGCCGGCGGAAGTCGTCGGCATGAATCCGTCCGGCGTCTTCCTGAGCAATGGGCCGGGTGATCCGGCGGCGGTAGACTATGCGATCGATAATGTGCGCGGGCTCTTGGGAAGAACCCCGATCTTCGGCATCTGCCTGGGCCATCAGATTCTAGCGCTTGCGCTCGGTGGCGAAACCGAAAAGATGCGCTTCGGACACCGCGGTGGCAATCAGCCGGTGAAGAACCTGGCGAATGGCGCGGTCGAGATCGCCGCTCACAACCACGGCTTCGCGGTCGCGGGCCAGAGCAAATTGAACGGCGGTGAGATCACGCACCTCAATTTGAATGACAATACCGTTGCCGGCTTGCGTCACCGCCAACTGCGCGCCTTCAGCGTACAATATCATCCAGAAGCATCTCCCGGTCCGCATGACTCGTTGTACCTATTTGACGAGTTTGTCGCGGCGGTCGGGGGCACGCCATAGCAGCACGAAAGATTCAGCACGGCATAGAGAAAGCGTTACATGCCCAAGCGAACTGATATCGAAAGCATCATGATCATCGGCTCGGGTCCGATTGTCATTGGCCAAGCCTGCGAGTTTGACTATAGCGGCGTGCAGGCATGCAAGGCGCTGAAGGCGCAAGGCTTCCGCGTCGTATTGGTCAATTCGAATCCGGCGACCATCATGACCGATCCGCAATTCTCGGACGCCACCTATATTGAGCCGCTGACGGTGGAGATCTGCGAGAAGATCATCGCGCAGGAAAAGCCCGATGCCATGCTGCCGACAGTCGGCGGCCAAACCGCCCTGAACCTGGCGGTGCAGCTGCAAGAGTGCGGCGTGCTTGAGCGCTACGGCGTTGAATTGATCGGCGCGACCTTGACCAGCATCCAGCTGGCGGAAGACCGCCAATTGTTCAATGATACGATGGCGGAGATCGGGCTTCGGGTGCCCGACAGCATGGTCGTGAGCGACGTCGATGCTGCGCTCGATTTCGCCGTTGAGATCGGATACCCAGTGCTGATCCGACCCTCATTCACAATGGGCGGGGCGGGCGGCGGTGTTGCCTACAGTGAGGAAGAACTGCGTCGTGTCGCGGCGAACGGCATTCATCAGAGCCCGGTCGGCGAAGTACTGGTGGACAAGAGTCTGCTGGGTTGGAAAGAATACGAACTCGAACTGATGCGCGATGCCAAGGGCAATTTCGTCGTCGTCTGCTCGATTGAGAATCTCGACCCGATGGGCGTGCACACGGGTGACAGCATCACCATTGCACCGGCACAGACCCTGACCGACAAGGAGATTCAGCGCCTGCGCAATATGTCGCGCCTGATTTTTGACCGCGTCGGCATCACCACCGGCGGCGCTAACGTGCAATTCGCCATCAATCCTGCCGATGGCGAAGTCTATGTGATCGAGATGAATCCACGCGTTTCCCGTTCATCGGCCTTGGCAAGTAAAGCGACTGGCTTCCCCATCGCGAAGATCGCCGCGCTATTGGCGATTGGATTCACCTTGGACGAGATTCCCAACGACATAACCTTGAAAACGCCAGCCAGCTTCGAACCGTCTCTGGACTACATTGTCGTCAAGATTCCACGCTGGGACTTCAAGAAATTCGCCGGCGCGGATCCAGTCTTGGGACCGCAAATGAAAGCGGTCGGCGAAGTGATGGCGATAGGCCGTACTTTTCCCGAAGCGCTGCAAAAGGGGGTCCGGTCCCTCGATATCGGGATGGACGGCTTTGGCAGCAAGATGGATGACAGCTTGATGCCAGAAGTGCTGAGCGTGCCCACTGCCCAGCGCCTATTCCAGGTTGCTGCCGCGATCGCCGACGGGGTCAGCTTCGATGACATTGTTGCGCAGACGCATTTCGATCCCTGGTTTGTGCAGCAGATGAGCGACTTGATCGCGATACACAGCACCGTTGTGGACAAGGGGCTGCGGCTCGGCGATCTCAATGCCGCTGATTTGCGCAAGCTCAAACAGTTCGGATTCAGTGACGCCTATATCGCTCAGTTGGTGGGCGAAAGCGCGCATGCGGTGCGGAACTATCGCAAGTCAGTCGGTGTAACAGCGAACTTCTACCGCGTCGATACCTGCGCCGCCGAATTCGAAGCGCTGACACCCTATCTCTATTCGACCTATGAAGGGGAAGACGAAGCCGCGCCGACGGCTCAGCGGAAGGTCATGATTCTGGGTGGCGGACCAAACCGCATCGGGCAGGGTATCGAGTTTGACTATTGCTGCGTTCATGCCTGTTTTGCGCTGAAAGACATGGGTTACGAGACCATCATGGTCAACTGCAATCCTGAGACCGTTAGCACAGACTACGACACGGCGGATCGCTTATATTTTGAGCCGCTGACCGCCGAAGACGTGATGAACATCGTCGATCGCGAGCGACCCGATGGCGTACTGGTGCAGTTCGGTGGTCAAACACCACTCAACATCGCCCGCGAGTTGGAAGAAATGGGCGCGCCGATCTGGGGCACATCGGTGGATACGATTGACCTCGCCGAAGACCGCGAGCGCTTCAACGCGCTCATGGCGCAACTAAGCATCGCGCAGCCGGACGGCGCGACGATCAAGACTCGGGCAGATGCAGCGGCAGCTGCGGCCGAAATCGGCTATCCCGTGTTGATACGTCCGAGCTATGTTTTGGGCGGGCGCGGTATGGCAATTGTCTTTGACGAGCCTCAACTTCTCGCCTGGCTTGACGAGAATGTTGAATGGGGTGGGCGCCCCATCTTGATCGACCAGTTTCTTGACGATGCCTATGAAGTGGATGTCGATGCCTTGTGCGACGGCGAGCGCGTGACCATTGGCGGCATTATGCAGCATATCGAGGAAGCCGGCGTGCACAGTGGCGACTCTGCCTGCGTCGTGCCACCGTATAAGATCAGCTATTTTCATCTGGATATCATCCGAGATCACACCCGCCGCATCGGTGTAGCGCTCGGTGTCAAAGGCTTGTTCAATATCCAGTTTGCCGTAAAAGATGATGAAGTCTATGTGCTGGAAGTCAACCCGCGCGCGAGCCGCACCGTTCCCTTCATCAGCAAGGCGACCGGGCATCCTCTGGCGCGCTATGCGGCTCAAATTGCGGGCGGCGCCAGACTCGATGATCTTGGCTTCCTCGAGGAACCGCCGGTGGCCGGCTTCTTCATCAAGGAAGCGGTTTTCCCCTTCCAGAAGTTCCCGGGCGTAGATACCCGCCTGGGTCCGGAGATGCGCTCAACGGGCGAAGTCATGGGGCATGCCTCAAGCTTTGGCCATGCCTTTGTCAAGTCGCAGTCATCGGCTGGCTTGCCCTTGCCCGAGTGCGGTAAAGTCTTCGTCAGCGTCAATGACTTTGACAAGCCTGTCGTGGCGAAGATCGCGCGCGACCTAGCGAAGATGGATTTCCAGTTGATCGCGACTGACGGTACCTCGCGCTGGCTAAACCGCATGGGCATAGATACTTGCCGCGTCAACAAGCTTTCGCAAGGCGGTCCTCATATAATAGACTTGATGCAAAGCGGCGAGATCAACCTGATTATCAATACGCCACGCGGCAGCCAAGCGCACGAGGACGGCATCGCCATCCGCAGTCAGGCATATGCGCGGGGAATACCCATCGTGACGACCATGAGCGCGGCAGCGGCAACGGTGCAGGGAATGAAACGAATGCGTGAAAAACCGCTCAGCGTCCGTAGCCTGCAGTCGCATTACGCAGCCCTAAATTGATCAATATAATTTTGGGGAGAATCCATGGCCTTGGCATACGAGAAGTACCTCGAAGATATCTTGATCGACGAAGCCACGCTGCAGGAGCGAATTGCGCAACTGGGCGCGGAAATCAACCGGGACTACGCCGACTGCGACAATCTTTTGCTGCTGTGCATTTTAAAAGGTGGCGTCATGTTCTTGACCGATCTGTCGCGCCATGTCCACGTGCCACACATGATCGACTTCATGGCGGCCAGCAGCTACGGCGTCGGGGACCGTCAATCGTCCGGCTCGGTGCGGATTGACATGGATTTGCGCATGGACGTACAAAACAAGCATGTGCTGGTGGTGGAGGACATCATCGATAGCGGGCTGACGCTTTCCTTTGTCTTGAAGACCCTGCAAAACCGCGAACCGGCCAGCTTGAAACTATGCGCCCTGCTCAACAAGAAATCACGCCGGGAAGTGGATATCGAGGTCGATTACATCGGTTTCGACATCGAAAACAAGTATGTTTTCGGCTATGGGCTTGACCTTGATGAGCGGTTCCGCAATTTGCCCTTTGTCGGCGTGGCGCGTACCGATGTCGCGGCCGATGAGTAACCCCGCGGTTCGCCTGGCCTGGTCCGAATTCGTCCTCAATCTGGCTGATTTGTTGAAGGCGCACGAGGTCGAAACGCCCCTATATCTGGTCGGAGGCGCCGTTCGCGATGCCTACCTTCGCCGGCAGATCAAAGACATCGATATTGCCGTCGATGGCGATGCGATCGGTTTGGCGCGGCGTGTGACGGACTGGCTGGATGGGGATATTTACGTCATGGATCGGGAGCGTGGCGTCGCGCGTGTATTTGTTGGCTCAGATAACGATACCATCTGCGTTGACTTCGCCCGCTTTCGCGGCGCAAGCCTGGACGACGACTTGGGCGACCGCGATTTCACGATGAATGCGATGGCGGCTGATTTGCTGGGCGAGCCGGAAGACCTCGTCGATCCGCTCGGCGGCGCCGCGGACTTGCGACTCAAGGTTTTACGCCGCTGTTCCGCGACTGCGATTGCGGACGATCCGATTCGCGCGCTGCGGGCGGTTCGTTTGAGCGCTCAATTCGACTTGAAGATTCATCCCGACACCGCTGCCGACATCCGGCGCCACGCGAGCGGATTGACGGCGGCATCGCGCGAGCGCATCCGCGACGAGTTTTTCAAATTGCTGGGACTGGATCGAGCGGGACGTGGGCTGCGCGTACTGCAGCATCTCGATGTATTGCGGCATATCGTAGCGCCTGTCGACGGCCTCGTCGGTGTGAAGCAGGCGCCACATGCTGTCGATGCTTGGGCACAGACGCTTGCGGTTGTACAGCGAATGACGGCCATAATTATGGCGATCAGCAGCCGGCGCACCGACAACACGGCGGCCGCCTTCGATCTGGGCGTGCTGGTCATTCAGTTTGATCGCTATCGCGCGGCGCTGCAACAGCATATCGGACAGGCATTCGGCAACGGGCGGTCGCAGGGCGAGCTGCTGATTCTGGCGGCGCTGCTGCAGGATGTCGGACGTCGAGTCAACTCGGATGAAAGTGTTGCTGACGCCGATGACGTGGCCGAATCCGTGGCGCGCTCGCTCAGGCTGACGGCCGAGGAAGGGCGTAAACTGACGACCGCGATTGGCAATTACGAGCGCATCATTGAGGGCAAATCCTGGAGTATGCTTGAACAGCACCGCTTCTGGCATCAGCTTGGCGCAAGCGGCATTGACGCGATTTTGTTAGGCGCGGCGCAAGTACTCGGAACCCGCGGCAGGGCGCTCAAGCAGCGGGATTGGCTGTTGCTGATAGAGGACATTACGATACTGCTTGATACATATTTCAATCGCTATGACGATGTGGTGAATCCGGAACTTCTCTTAAATGGCAACGATGTGATGCATCTGTTGGGCATTCGGTCCGGTCCCTTGGTCGGTGACCTATTGGCTGCATTGCGCGAGGCGCAAGCGACCGGCGAGATCGAAAATGTCAGTGAGGCGCGCGACTTCATCCTGTGCCGGGCGGATTCGCTCGAAAACTAGTCAACATCGGCATCGACCGCGCTCGCCACAAACTCATAGAAAATCAACATGGTGCGGCCGTACTTGCGTGTATCGACTGCTCTCAAGTGTTCAAATTGCAAAGTGGCATCGTATTCCGACGGATCAATCTGCACGATCACCTGGCTATTGGGCCGCCGCCAGGACCCATTGTTGTCTAGCGCCTTTAGCGTCCGAAGCCACATATTCTTGTATTGCGGCGGCGCGATATAGATGAAATGAAAGTGGCGCTCCGGTGACACGGACAGAATCGCGAAGGCGTCCCGCCTGACGACCTGCGCGCCCGACGCCAGACGCGTATGGTCAAGGTTGCGGCGCACCGTTTTGACTGCCTCGCGCCTCAACTCGACAAAGAGGGCATATTCTGCGCCGCGGCTCAAGGCTTCGATGCCGACGCTGCCGGTGCCGGCGAAAAGGTCGAGGAAGTTCGCGCCCTGAATATCGCTGCCGATAATGCTGAAGAGCGCCTCTTTAACGCGATCCATGATCGGCCGCGTGCGATCCCCGGGCACGGCTTTCAGTTTCATGCCGCGTGCCTTTCCGGCGATGATGCGCAAGGACAAGGCTATGCCGGAGTTTCTACAATGCTACGGACGGCGCGGATGTTGGACATCGGTGTCGTTACGAAGCCTTCGCTGCCGCCGGACAAGATAAAACGGCGCGACTCGGTTTGGCTGAGCGCGTCGCGAATTACCGAGTGCAGCAGGCCAGGCGTGCCGCAGAGCAAATCATGGCGATCGCCCAACCCGCCGCAAGCCGCGCCCGCGAAAAGGCTCTTGGCGTCGGCAAGCGTAGTTGACCCATTGCATGTATCCCAATGGAGCGCTTGCATCGGTAGCTGACCGAATAATTTGAGCATCGGCGAGAGACCGCCAACATGCACTAAGTTCAGCCACCAATGATCCGGCAAGGCGGCGCAGATATTTTGAATCTGCGGGAGCGCAAAGGACGCGTATTCGGCTTCTGACATGGCGTCGTGGCTGGCGAATTCCGTAACAAGGAAGATCCCGGCGAGACTCGGCAGCTTTCTCATCGCTTCGATAAAGCGGATCGTACTTTCGGTCAGCAGCGCCAAGCCGGTGCGCAGCCTGTCAGGGCGGACGCGCATATCGCGCAGCACCTTGTTGCGACCGGCCATTTGCGCCGCCTGCACGAGCGGGCTGTATATCGTCTGTAAGACGGGCACTTGATCGGCGTTCATAGTGCGATCGACCAGACGCAAGCATTCGATCTGCTGAGCGAGTGCGCCGCGCGTCGGCGACAGCGGCCGTATCTCTGTCCAGTCGAGCGACCGACGCACGACCCGTTTACTGATGTCGCGGATTCCGCGCGAGTCGCCTTTCCAGTCATCCTGTACACCGTAGCCAATCACCTGGAAGTGGCGCGACGGCATAACCCGGACAAAATCCCAATCGTAGTCGTGCTGGAAATCGACGGTGGAACGCGCGAGATCGGCATAACGCTGATCATCGCCGGGCCAATGCCGCCAAAGCGCGACCGGCACGCGATCAACGGGTTCGCCGGCGATCGCACGCTCCAGGCGTTCGCGTTTCTGCACGATGCCGCTTCGAATTCTTAGGCGCTTACTTCGTTAACGCGCTGATTCAGCATTCGCGTCAGCATCATGTATCGGTCGTCAAAGTTGGTGTCCAAGTCATTGTCGCCATGATGGCCTTCGGCCTGTGAAGCCAACTGGACCGCGGAAAGCGCTTGCTCGGTAATGCTGAGCGCCTGTCGAAACGAATCCGCTGCGGCGTCATTGTCGCCAAGGGCCTTTTGGGCTAGCCCCAGGCCATAGCGAGCATCTACGCTATCCGGGGTACTGGCGATTATGTCTTGGAACATGCGAACCGCGCCGCTGTTGTCACCGTCACGGTGCAGGCGCCAGGCAGCGCCGATTCTCTCTGCTGAGGCCATGGTGGACATAAGAGCTCCTTTTCCCTGGACGAATCCACTTGAATTTGAGGGGCGATCAAGCACGGTCTCCCCTCGTAGTGTGCCCTCTATTCTACCGAAAAGTCGCGAACCTGCTACAGACCCGCCTTTTTCGTGGGTCACGCGCAGGTTTGGTCTCATGAGGCCCATCGCGTCTTGAAGGTCGGCATTGGCAGTGATAATCTTATCCACCACGCCAATGAGCAGAGTTCAAGTCATGCAGATCAGATTGGCGCGGGAATCTGACCTGGAGTCTGCAGCCCAGCTTTGGTTTGATCGACTCGCGCTCTTGCAGCAAACTGGTTCATTCATCAGGCCTTTGCCTAATGCCGTCGACCGCTGGCGCTCGATTGCGAAGACGTGGATCATCAGTGAAGAGCACGCCTTCATCCTGGCAAGTGACCAGGAGACGGTTCTAGGATTCATCGTTGTAGCGGCGCGAGACGGCCCGGCCGGGCTGGAGCCTGCGCGTCTTGGGATGGTAGTGGACATGGCGATCGATCTGCATCAAGCGCGCCACGGTTTGAGCGGACGACTGCTGGAGCACGCGAAAGAGTGGCTCCGATCGATGGACATTGAATACCTGGCGGTCGACGCCCCGGCACGTTATCCGCTGGAAGAGGAATTCTGGCGGGCGCGAGGGGCAAAGCTGCATTCAAAAGCGTATTGGCTGCAAATATGATTCGATTGGCCGTAGAGGACGACGCCGAGAAAATCGGCGAACTGTGGGCGGAGATGGTGGCCTATCACGCGCAATTCGACGCGCTAACCTTTCGACCGGCCGCAAATGGCGCGGCGGTCTATGCGCGCAATTTAGTCGACAGGCTGGGCGATCCACAGACCCGCGTGCTGGTTGCCGTATTAGACGACGAAATCGTCGGCTATGTCAGCGGCATGATCGCTGATATCACGACGGAAATCTTTCAGCCACTGCGCTGCGGGCTGTTGGCGGACATTTTCGTCAGCACCGAGCATCGCGGAAGTGGCATAGGTCGGCAATTAGTCGAACGGCTGATACTTTGGTTTCGCGCGCAAGATGTTGAACATTTTGAATGGCATGTCAGCGCGAAGAATGCCAGCGCGCGCGCGTTTTGGGAGTCGATCGGCGGTGAGGTCACCATTCTGCGCATGAGGGCCAAAGTCCAGGGAGACGGTGAATGACGGAACAGATTTTTCTTATCGACAGTTATGCCAAAGAATTCGAGGCTGAGGTCGTCGGGCACGACGCCGATCAGAATGGCGTTCTGCTGGATCGGACAGCCTTTTATCCCGGCGGTGGCGGCCAGCTGCCGGATCAAGGCGCGCTGTCGAACGGCGATGCCAGGTATATCGTCAGCAAAGTCCGGCGTGGCAACGTTCACGTCATCGACGGCGACTTGCCAGCTCTGCGATCGCTGGTGCGTGGCGAACTTGACTGGGAACGGCGCTACAAGATCATGCGGACACATTCCGCGATGCATATACTCTGCGGCGTTATCTGGCGCGATTATCAGGCGAGCGTCACCGGCGGCAATATGGACATCCTGTCCGGGCGGATGGATTTCGAATTCGAGCGCCTGGCGCCTGAGGTCATTGCCGATATCGAAGTCAAGATCAATCTGGAAGTGGAATCGGCGCGCGCAGTGAGAACAGCGATCTTGCCTCGCGAGACGGCATTTCAGATTCCCGACTTGATTCGAACGAAGATCAATCTCCTGCCGGCAAGCATCAAGGAAGTGCGTACCGTTGAGATCGTCGGTCTCGACCTGCAGGCGGATGGTGGCACACACGTGGCAAACACCCGCGAAGTCGGCACGATCAAAATCAGCAAATACAAGAGCAAAGGCGGTATCAACAAGCGACTCTACGTGGAGCTCGAGGCTTAATGCGCTATCTGCACCCGGTTCAGGCTCACGAACGCTTCCTGGCTAGCGGCTGCTACAGATTTATAAAGGACGGTCAGGCGCTGGGAAAAACTGAGTCATGGGCTTGGCACGCCCATGCTGATGGTGAAAGGTTCGTTCGCGTTGACATGGATGCCCGGGCGGAAGAGGGCAAATCGATTCTGCTCGAAGCGCTTCAAAGCGCAGCCGGTGAACTGGCGCGCTTCGACATTCGCTACGAAAATGATGAATTCGCCGGCGGAATCAAGACTCTGCGGGCGACCTATCAGTTGATGGGCAGGCAGTTGCAAGTGGGCTTCTCAATGAACGGCGCGGAGCGGCAATACATCGAAGTCGAGCTGCCGGAAGGCACGCTGATCGACATCCCGCTGCTTGTCTTCCGCGGCCGCGCAATCGAAACCATAGCAGAAGCCGGCCGGAGTGGGTTGCCACTCTTTGTGCCGATGTTTGAACATGCCCAGCTTTTCCCGGGCGCGCTTCAGACAATTCAGTCGCCCGTTGTGAACGCAGGTGAAGAAGTCGTGCAGATGGGCGGGCACGAGATTGCAACGCGGCGTTATCGCTATCGCGACAAGGCGGCCGCCTATTGGATCGACCGGCATGGCGTCGTCGTCAAGCGAGTAAACGCATTCAAGCAGCAGGAGATCGTTGTTCAGATCAGCAATTATGCCGCGCCCTCAGCAAATGTAAGTAGCCCTACGGGCTGAGTGGTAGCGCATCGCAGGCTTTTATGATCCAGCGAATTCAAATCTTCCTTGGACCGCAGCGCTTTCGCGCCTTGATCGCGCTGCTGTCTGTCACCGGTCTGATGAGCCTTGTACTCAGTGCTGTAAGCGGCTATGACAGGTTAATCACGGCGCTGCAGACGCTGCTGCTGCTGGTTTTCATCGTTGGCTCGGCTTACCTGATTCTTGGGCGCTTGCCGGAAGAAGAACGGAAGCGCTGGTTGGCGTTGATTACGCCGTCAATTCTGGCAATCATCATCGGCGGGTTTGTCGCGCCGCAGTGGACTGGACTTTTCATCGGGGCCGGCATCGGCTGGATCGTCGCTGGTATCTTCGTGTTTCAGAGAATCGGTGGGCCGCAAAACTACAAGACCGCGGTCAAGGCGATGCGAAAAGGCGACTATGAATCCGCCATTGCCGCCATGACGGCGCAGATCCGCCAAGAGCCGAAACTGCCCGAGCATTATCGGTTTCGCGCGGAACTGCATCGCTTGGCCGGCGATCTCGAACTGGCGCGCGAAGATTACCGGCGAATGATCGAAATCGACAGCACGTCGGCGGTCGCGTTCAACGGTTTGGCTGAGGTCGAGCTGCAGAGCGGTCGCTTTCCGCAGGCGCGGCAAGCCGCGGCCAAGGCGCAAGAATTGGCGCCGGACGAGTGGGTGGCGGCTTACAACCTGGGCATGATCGAGGATCGTCTCGAAAACAGCAGTGCTGCCATCAATCAGCTCAACAGCGCGATTGGCTTGAAAATACCCGATTCTCGACACAGACTGCTGGTACAACTATACTTATGGCGTGCCTGCTTTCGCTTGCGCGATGATGGTGGGGCTGCTTCGGCGCTTGAAGCGCTCAGGAAAGAGAAGGCTGGTCTGGAAGAGTGGCAGGTCATCATGAGCGCGGACGAAGCGCAGGCGCTGCGGGCTGTTCTGAGTGACGACATCGAGCAGGCGCGCCGGCTCATCGCTGATGCGCAGGTCGAAGTGCTGAGGTAATTGGAGGAAACGTTGTCTCTCCGCCGACTTATCGCCTGGATCGCCGTCTTTGTCTCGGTCGCGTTGGCGGCCTTGGGCTTCATCGTTTTTGTCCTGGGCGTGCTGATCGAACTGGCCGACGGCATCACGCAGCCGCTTGATCCCTATATTTCCCCGGTGGCCCAGATGTCGCTGGCGGGGCTCTGCCTGTCCGCAAGTATGATCCTGCTGGGTTTTCTACTGGTCGGCATCTTGCTGGCGCGGCAATCTCGGCAATACGGCGCCGGATATGGCGAAGCCTATCGTCTGATGCAGAAGATGCAGTTTCCGCAGGCGATTCAACTGCTCGAGCGTGTGCTGGCCGGTGGCAAAATCACGCCGGATTTGCTGATGCTGCTCACCAGCGCCTATGCCTATAACGGTCAGCTTGCGAAAGCGCAGGAAACGGCTGACCGCGCCGTGCAGATGTTCCCGCGCGATGCCGGCGCCTACATGACCCTGGCTAATGGCTATCGTATGCAGGCGAGTTATGGCGAAGCTGCCATCGCGTTGCAGACCGCGGCGCAACTTTCGCCGGCGCAACCCATCATTTGGGCGGAACTGGGCTTTGTGCAGCAGTTGGCCGGCGAGCACCACTCGGCGATCGAGTCATTCAAACATGCGGCGCTCTATTCGATGCCTTCGATGTATGCCGTTCGCGTCAACTACTACCTGTCACGACACTACCAGAAAGTCGGCGAGCGTGAAAACGCAACGAGCGCGACGGAGAGAATGGTCGATACGCAGCACGGTTTGCAAGCGTGGAAATCCACTTTGCGTGCGCTGGAAGGCACCGCCTACGGCAGCTTGCTCCACTACGAGATCGAAAAAATAGAAGAGGCAATCGCTGAGACGCGGGGCAAGAGGAAAAACAGCGAATGATGCTGCGGCATCTCTCGCGCGATCTAGCTCGCCGTCTGCCGGAGTGGGATGCATCAAGCCGGCTCGCCTTTACGATTGCCGTTGTCTTGCTCATCTTTCTGCTCGCGCTGGGATTTGCTGGCCCGCCGGAGATACAGTTGCCTGCGCGAATCGGCGCCTTCGGACTGCTGGTTAGCATTCAACTGCTTTTCTTGTGGGCCAATCGCCGCGATGTTTCGCCGTATCATCAGGCGCAACAGCATTTCATCGCCGGCGAATACAATCAGGCGCGGACGATCCTGGAAGGGATCCCGGAAGATTCCCGCGTTTCCGTCGACGCGCTAGTGCTGCTTGGAAATACTTATCGTCACCTGCGGTCATTCGAGAAGTGCCAGCGGGCGCTTACCCGGGCTCTGGAATTGAAGTCGCAACATCACCTCGCGCTCTTCAGCATCGGCAAACTTCACCTTATATGCGGCAAATACGCACTCGCCGGCGACTACTTTTTGCGCGCAATCGAGGCCGGCGCGCCTGAGATCGTGAAGTTCGAACTAGGCCAGGCTTGTTATATCCAAGGCGAACATGAGCGGGCGATGCGACACTTAAGCGAAGCCCGCGCGAGTCTGGCTGATGATGCGCCTCAGCTGTTGATGCTGCAATACTATCTCTTCCGCCTCGGTCAAGGCGAATTTCCTACGCGAGAACTGGTAGACGCTACGATCGGACACTGGCAGGACGAGGCCAAGAGATATGAAGGAACGCCATACTGCGCGCAGCTGAACGCCGATCTTGAGCAGCTTGCCAAGCGGCTGTCGGACGCCTGAGGGATCTGTAGCCGAGGGCCTGACCCGCCGCGCGACCATTGATTTTACCCTTTCGCGAAGCCCTGAATTACGTCATAATCCCTGCTGAAATGAGTCCCGCAGGGGATACGTCATGGCAAGGAGGTGCACACGTGGTGTCGCATAGGGATATGCACACGCCGCGAGTCATTGCTTGATTGATACGGAGAAAGCGCTACATGCGCAGGTATTGAAATCAGAGCATTCGTATCAATGGCATGGAGAATAAGCAACTCATGTTTAGAGCAGTAAACTCGCAGGTCAACAGCGAAGTCATCAACAGACTTGAACAGCAGCAACTCGACTTCTGGCGATTCGGTCGCGTCTTCGAGCGCACGACTGAAGGGCGTGAAGATGCGCCGCGCTATGTCTTTTATGAGGGGCCGCCGACTGCGAATGGCAAGCCTGGCAGCCACCATGTTTTATCGCGCGCATTCAAGGATATGTTTCCGCGCTATAAGGTCATGCAGGGCTACTATTGCTTGCGCCGCGGCGGTTGGGATACGCACGGATTGCCGGTCGAAATCGAAGTGGAAAAGGAACTCGGCTTCGACAACAAGGGGCAGATCGAAGAATACGGCGTGGCGGCATTTAATGAACTGTGCCGCGCCAACGTCTTTCGCCATATTAACGAATGGGAAAAACTGACGGAGCGCACGGCCTTCTGGGTCAATCTCGATGATGCCTACGTCACGTTTTCCAACGATTATATCGAGAGTGTCTGGTGGATCCTGAAGCAATTCTGGAACAAGGAATTGATCTACCGCGATTACAAAGTTGTGCCCTACAGTCCTTCCTCGGGCACGCCATTGAGCACGCACGAAGTGGCGCAGGGATACGAGACGATCGTCGATCCGAGCACATATGTGCGCTTCCCGGTTGCAGACAAACCCGGCGTCTATTTTCTGGCCTGGACGACGACGCCTTGGACGCTGCCGGCCAACGCAGCGCTCGCAGTCGGCGCCGATGTCGACTATGTACAGGTCGAAGGACGCAGCGGCGAGTCCGAGGGCGCTGAGCAACTGATCCTGGCGGAAGCCTTGATGGCAGAGGTATTGACCGACGCCGATCAATACAAAGTGGTCAACCGCCTGAAGGGCCAAGACCTTGTGGGTTGGCGCTACCAACCACTTTATACCTTCCTGCCGGTTGAGCAGGATTATGCCTATGTTGTGGCGGCCGATTATGTCAGTACGAAGGATGGCACAGGCATCGTCCATACGGCGCCCGCCTACGGTGTTGACGATCTGGCGACCGGCCGAAAGCACGACTTGCCTGTCTTGATCACAGTTGACGAGACTGGCCGATTTGTCGATGCGGTGTCGAGTTTCCGGGGCATGTGGTTCAAAGATGCCGACCGCCACATCATCAGCGACTTGCTGGCGCGCGGTTTGATGTATCGTCACGAAACCTTTGAGCATACTTATCCGCACAATTGGCGCGATGGTACGCCACTCATGTACTTCGCGCGTGAAACCTGGTTCATCGACACGCTGAAGTATAAGCAGGAGATGATTGATCTAAATCAGACGATCAAATGGGTGCCGGGCCATATTCGCGACGGACGATTTGGCAACTGGCTGGACGATCTTAAGGAATGGTCCCTGGGAAGAGAGCGCTATTGGGGCACGCCCTTGCCTGTATGGGTCGACGACAAAACGGGAGAGATGATTTGCGTTGGCAGCGTCGAAGAACTCAGCGAGCTTGCCGGCCGCGATCTTAGCGAGCTGGATTTGCACCGGCCTTATGTCGACGAGGTCACTTTCGAAAACCCCAGCGGTGAAGGCGGCGCCATGCGCCGCGTGCCAGAGGTTATCGATGTCTGGTTCGACAGCGGCGCGATGCAGGTGGCGCAATGGGCATACCCACGCTTTAACAGCGACATTCTCGAGGAGCAGCACCCGGCCGACTATATCTGTGAAGCCGTCGATCAGACCCGCGGCTGGTTTTACAGCCTGCATGCGATCGCAGCGATGCTCTTTCAGACAGTCGCCTTCGAGAACGTGATCTGCCTTGGCCACATGCTTGACGAGAAGGGACAAAAGATGTCCAAGAGCAAGGGCAATACCGTCGATCCCTGGACAGTGCTGGAGCAGACCGGCGCCGATGCGTTCCGCTGGTACATGTATACGTCGGGACCGCCCGGTGAATCGCGGCGCTTTTCCATCAACCTCGTTAACGATGTCATCAAGAAGTTCTGGTCGACGCTTTGGAATACCTACAGCTTCTTCGTCACCTACGCCAACATTGACGGCTGGACACCGGCGCAATCCGTAACTGCGCCCAAGGATCGGGAATTGCTCGATCAGTGGCTCTTGGCGGAACTGCATCAACTGGCGCGCACGGTTACGGATGCCTTTGAGGATTACGACGCCGTCAACGCAACCCGACCGATCGAAGACTTCGTCGAGCGCTTGAGCAACTGGTATGTACGCTTGAGCCGCGACCGCTTCTGGAAGAGCGAGATCGACAGCAGCAAGCTGTCTGCCTATGCGACCCTCTATGAAGCGTTGACGACCGTGGCGCAATTGCTGGCGCCGACCATGCCTTTCCTCAGCGAGGAGATCTACCGCAATCTGGTGGCCGAACAGTATGACTCGCAAGCAGATAGCGTGCACCTGTCGCGCTGGCCCGATGTCGACGCGTCGCTGCTCGATGAAAATCTGACGGCCGACATGGCGCTGGTGCAGCGGCTGGTGAGCCTGGGGCTGGCAGCGCGCAACGCGGCTCAAATCGGCGTGCGTCAGCCTTTGGCAAGCGCTCAATTCGCCCTCCGCGATGTTTCCGAAGCGCCGATCGTCGAGCGCTATGGCGAGCTGATCAAAAGTGAATTGAATCTGAAGTCGGTCAGGGTGATGGGCGCGGAAGAGGCGAGTGCCTATGAAAGCACCAGGGTATTCAGTCTGAACCCGCTGCCGCGCTACCTCGGTCGCAAATACGGGGCCAACTTCAAGGCGATTCAGTCTGCCTTGAAAAATGGCGAACAGGCGTATATTCGCCCATTTGCCGAACTGTTGCTGGCCGGGGAAGACATCACCCTGGAACTGAACGGTTCGAGCTTCTTGATTTCGAATGAAGAATGCGAGGTCAAGGTGACGGTTGAGATGCCGGAAGGGGCGGTCGAAGACAGCGGCTACGTCGTTGTGCTGAATACTCAGCTGACATCCGAACTGCTTGAAGAAGGGCTGGCGCGCGAACTGATCCGGCGGATACAGAATCTGCGTAAGAAGGCGGACTTCGCCCTCGATGACCGCATCGAAATCGTCTACTGCGGGGCGTCGGATACGATTGACGCGGTGATGCTGCTTTTCAGCGGTTATATCACGGCGGAAACTTTGGCGGACACCTTGCGGCCGGGCGACGTTTCAAGCAAATATGTTACTGAAGCCTTTGAAGTCAAAGGAGAATCGGTGACAATCGGCGTGAAGCGCAGCCGCTAACTTGGTAAACATCACCAACGAAATCTACAGGGCGAATTCTTGTCGTATATTTGCCCTGATTTTTTGCGCCGAATTTCTGCTACAATTGGTCAATACTTACAAACAATGTGTTGAATATTGTTCATTTCTTGTAATGCTGTGGAGTCTTGGCAATTGATGTCGGAAGCAAAAAGACTGGAATCTAGTCATGTCAGATAAAAATACTGCCTCGATTCAATCGCTCCTGCGTTACTCTTTGCCAATTGGCGCGATTATAGTGGCCGGCGATGCGGAGACGATGGTGAACTGGTCGGTAACCATTCGGGCGCAGCCGCCGGTCTTCCCCGACATTTATGGTGGCGAGCTGGCGCTGGTATCGATGGATGTGTTGCGCAGCTTCGATAGTCGCCTGTCCCTGGCGGGCGTTGTGGGTCAGCTGGCGGACTTCGGGGTAAGCGCGGTATTGGCGACTGGCGCAGTCGAGCAAGACGCTGTGGATACGGCTAACAAATGTGGTGTTGCGTTGCTCTCCGTGCCGGATGACACGAGTCTGACCACGGTCGAACGCGCGGTGAATTCGCTGCTTTTGAATCAGTCCGCTCGCTTAACCGAGCGCGCCATCGAGATTCAGCGACAATTGACTCGGTTGGCGGCGGAAAACCGTGATCTAAACAGTCTGCTGCAAGTGATGTCTCGATCAACCGGCAAGCCGATCGCGATACATGACGATGCCGGCGTGCTGATCACGCAGATCTATCCTTATACCGGACGTCGTGGCGTAAATGGTCGTCTTCAGGTGAGTACGGCGCGTTTCGACGAATTCCAGAAGTGGTTGAAAAGCGAGGCGCCGTCCACCTTGGGCATGATCAGTGTGAGCCCGCTGGGCTACACAACGATGCTAAAAGTGGAAAAGCGCGCGGCAGGATATCTTTCTCTGATTGACCGCGGGGAAGACTTAAATGAATTTGATCGGCTGGTTTTGACGTATGGCGCCGATGTCTGCGCCATCGAGATGGCGAAAAATCGCGCCATCGCATCGGCAGTCGAGCAGACACGTGGTGACTGGATACAGATGTGGCTGAGCGGGACGCCCGCCGATGATGATCTGCTGCGCACGCGCGCGCAGCAAGCCGGATTTCAGTCGACGTCTCTTTATGCCGTGGCGGTCTACCGCGCGATAGGAGATTCGGGCCAGTCCGTTCCGCTTGAGTCTCTGATTTCGCTGGTTCGCGATGATATGTCGCGCCGATCCATCAATGGCGCGGTCGGCCAATACGTGGATGTCATTGTTGCCTTGTATCCGCTGGATGAAGATGAGAGCAATGCGCTGGCGCGCGCGCGCAAATCGATCGAAGAAGTGCGCGCGCAACTTGCCCTGCGAACGCCCAAGGAACTGGTCGCAGCGGGCATCAGTCGGCCGGCGACCGGGCTTTCCAACTTGCGCCATGCCTACCGGGAAGCGAAAGACGCAGTTGGCATCGCGTATGAGCTGAGCGACCATGACACGACGACCTATTACGGTGACCTCAAGTTGTATCAGCTGCTGCTGGCGCTTAAAGAACGCAATCTTGAGCATCTGCAGAACTTCTACCAGGACTCACTGAGTCCGCTGGTCGAATATGATCGGCGCAAGCAGAGTGACTTGATCCGCACACTAAATGGCTTCTTCACCGCCAACGGCAATTTGGCCAAAGCGGCACAGGAACTCGACGTGCATCGAAACACATTGGTCTATCGCCTCGAGCGCATCGCCGATCTGACCAATCTCGACCTGGACGATTCGGACAACCGGCTCATCCTGCACCTCGCCTTGAAAACGCAGCGCGTACTCGCGACCATCCCTGGCGAGACAGCGCCGGTCTAGAGCGCGAACCGATTGCCCTTCAAAATGAAAAGCTGCTGATGTATCGATCAGCAGCTCGCTTTTTCAGTTCAACCTTCGTTGACGATTTTGTGCGCCAGCGGTGGCGCGATCTTTATGAAGTGGTCGCTCGGACGTCTCGACAGGGCGTAGAGCGGTTCGGCCGCCTCCGACTGGTTGTTTTCCTCCAGTGTGCGGATGTAGGCGTTCAGCAGTTCGCGCACATCGTCCTGCCCCTCGTCATCAAGCGGCTGGATTTCCACCACCGAACCGGCTGCGATGCGGTAGCGAATGGCTTCAATCGTCAGACCCATCTCCGGCTGCACGCGTTGGTAGACGACGCCACCGTTCATGCCGGCGCACATCCAGGGACCGGGATCGCCGAGCACCACCGCCCGACCGGATGTCATGTATTCGAAGGCGTAACCTTTGAGGTTGGCGCGCGCGCCCATGCCACCGAGGATGTCATTCAATGGCTCGAGGATTTCGCCACCGAAGACCACATCGGCGCCGCTCATGCGGATGCAAGCGCGGGTATCGGCATCGCCCTGCACGATGAATAGGCCGCCTTGCGCGCCATAGGCGAAGCTTTTGCCCACCGAGCCATCGAGTCGGCGTCCATTGTGATTTAGTCCCTTTAGGATGGAGACCTTGCTGCCGGCCGCGCATTTTCCGACGCCGTCCTGCGCGCCGCCTTCGACCAGTACATTAACGGGATCATCAATGAAGGCGGCCAAACCATTGCCCGGTATAGCGGAATTGCTGAAGCTCAAATTGATGGCCTGGATTCGATCGCCCTGCGGCACCTCATTGCGCTTGATGGCGCCGGCCAGATGCGTGCCCAGAGCGCGGTCCATCGCCATGACCTGCTCATCGTCATAGGTAAGCTCGTACTCACCTCTGCTGACATATTCGGTGACGATATCGGTGATCTGCTTGCTGACGGTATTACGTGGCCGCGTGATACGCCGACCGCCGGGCTGCGCCTGTGTCTTTTGCGCGCGCGGAACCGGCTTAAGAAGATGGGTCAGATCAATCCGATCGTGGTGTGAACGCTGAGAAAGCAGGTCGGCGCGGCCGACGACATCTTGCAAATTGCTGATGCCCATCTTCGCGCACCAAAGGCGAATATCGTCCGCCAGAGCATCAAACATGTGCACGATGCTATGTGGCGATCCGCGCTCTTCAAAGGGACGGAAGGCTTTGAAACTGCGTTTCTCCGCCTCTTCCTTGGTTTTCACGTGCGTCGTGATGCCGACGTGGCAGTCGCCGTCCTGACAGCCGCGGCAAATCGTGCAGCCGAGCGCAACCATTGCCAACGTGGCAAATCCCACACGATTGGCGCCGAGGCAAACCATCTTAATTACATCGCGCCCGCTCTTCATCCCGCCATCAGCCCAGATCTCGACACCGTCGCGCAAGCCGCTTTCGATCAGGTGACGATGCGCCAACCAGACGCCAATCTCTGCGGGCAAGCCGACATGACGCAGCGCGTGCGCGCGGGCGGCGCCCGTGCCGCCGGTATAACCGGTGATGGTGATGATATCGGCGCCGGCTTTGGCTACGCCAACGGCGATGATGCCAATGCCCGGTACGACCGGCAATTTGACCGACACTTTCGCGTGGGGATTGGCCGTCTTGAGCTCGTCAATCAATTGCGCGAGGTCTTCAATCGAATACAGATCGTGATTGTTGCTGGGTGATATCAAGCCGATTCCGGGGGTGGTGCTGCGAACGGCCGCAATCTGCTCGGTCACTTTGTAGCCTGGCAGGTGGCCGCCCTCACCCGGTTTCGCGCCTTGGCCGATCTTGATTTCGATATAATCGGCCGCGTTGAGGAAGGCGATGTTGACGCCGAAGCGACCGGATGCCACCTGCTGTCCGCGGTTGCGCGGATGTCTGCCCAGCAGCTCCTGAATCTCGCCGCCTTCGCCGTTCATGCAGATGATATTGAGCAGGTGCGCTGCTTCCGCGTAGGAGCGATAAGCCAGCTCGCCCTGTGAACCGAATGACATCGCGCTGATTAGCACGGGCATGTCGTAGCCCTTGACGCTAATGTCCACTTCTTCCGGCTGGATCGGCGACTGACTCTCTTTCAGCGACAGGATATGCCGCAGCGAAACCGGCATCGTGTCTTCCAGTTTGAGCAGCGTCTCAGTGTATTCGTCGAAGATCATCTCGCCATGCGCAACCGCTTCGGCTTTCTTCCACATCTTCGGGTAGAAGCGATCCGGATTCTTAAGGCGGGCGCGCACTTCACCGCGAAACTCTTGCGCGCGCTCTTGCGCATCATCGTAAAGCGATGTCCAGGTCAGTCCACGGCCGGTCGAGCCGAAGTAATTCGGTGTTCCGAGCAGGCTGGCGATATTCTTCGCCAAGCCGATGGAGCTGAAGCTGTGGCCGTAACCGCGCAACTCATGGCAGCCAACTGTGGATGTAATCTTCTGCAAGCCCGCATGAATCGCACTCAGCGTATTGCCGAGAGCCGTTTCAACCTGCTCAAGGATTAGCGGTTTTTTGCTTCCGCGCGGCGCGGTACCCAAGCCAACAGCGTACAGCGCATAAGGCAGAACCGCATTGGCGCCCAGGCTGAGGCAGATCGAAAGATCGTGCAGATCGCGCAAGGCGCCGGATCGTACGATGATTCCGGTGCGGCGGCGCAGGTTCGGCGTCTCATCCGCCAGCCGCAGGGCTCTGTCGACCGCGGCAACTGCCAAGAGAGGATCAATATAGAGTTCTTCGCCTGAGGCGATGCTACTGTCATCGAGGATAATGCATTGCACACCGTCCAGCACCGCATCAATCGCACGCTTCTGCAGCGCTTCAACGGCGAGATCCACGGTCGTATCCATCGGACAGCCGGTCGAAAGGAAGGCCACTTGGCCATCAAAGATGGTCGCCAGGTCTTCGAGCAACATCGTCCCGTGATTTGTGGCGATGCCGCGTACGGTCTCGATATCATTGAAATCGGGAATGGCTTCCAGGAGAATCGGAATTTGCAAGCGGATGAGTGTCGCACTATCTTCGCGGCCCTGGGCAATTTCGGGCCGGCAGCCTATCAGCACTTGAGAGGAAAATTGCGCCTGTTCACGCTCGCGGTCAATCGACGGGTTGGTGACGACGGCGATCGTCTCTTTGAAGAAATCGGCCAGATTCGCCCGGGTATTGCTCAGGGCCGCCAGCGGTCCATCCCAACCCAGCGAACCGATCTGCTCTTTGGCGTTTTCAGAAAGGGACTTTACGATTTCGACATGATAGCGTTCCCAACCGAAGCCGGACATGACGGCAGCGTTGACCTTGACAGGCGAATCCGCCCAAGGCAGTTTGGTCGCCGTTTTGGCCGGCTCGACCGTCCGCTCGAGTACGGCGACTGGCGCGGCCTGCGCCTGCAACTGCCCGCCGCCGTTTGAAGTCGGCTGGATCGGATAATTGTTCGTAGACGGGTTAGCAGCGCCGTTTGCGGCCGAGTGCCATATGCCACCGGACGTGGGGCTGTAAGGCTTGCGGTCGCGATATCTGCTATACACGTACTGCTGAATACTGGGATAGTCCAGGACATCGATCGGTTGACCGGTATTGACCGTCATCGCGATCTTCTCGCCGGGCGCCATCGGCTTCGGGCTGACGGACATCGAATCCAGGGCATAGACTCCGCGCTCCGAGGTGACGAAGTATTCCTTCTCCGTTTCGCCGTACCACAGCGGCCGCAGACCAAGCGCATCGACGCTAAAGACAGCTTGATTGCCCAGGCGCGCAACCACTGCGGCCGGACCCTGGGCGAAGGGCCCATAGGACTGCCGCATTTCGTCGTACATCTCGTGGATTTCCGGCGCGTTTTGGATTAGATCATGTTCGAAGGGCGGGAAGATATGCTCCATCGCCTCGATGAGATCCAATCCATGGCGCATGCAAAGCGCATAGATCGTGCGGTCGACATCTTGCGAATCAGAGCCGTTGTCGACCATCGGAATGTCCAGCATTTCCGATTCAATGCGAAAACGCGAAATCGTATTGAACTCTCCATTGTGTTGGATCAAATTGAAGGGCTGTGCCCTTTCGAAAATCGGATTGGTATTCGTGCTGTAGCGCGCGTGGCCCATGGTGATGGCCGAGGCATAGTCCGGATCGCGCAATTCGGGATAGTAACGGCGCAAAATCTCGATCGTGCCTTGTACCTTGTAAACAACACTGTGTGCCGAGAAGGAGGGAAAGTGGACTTCCAGCTCAGTCTCCAATTGCGCCTGCAGTTCAAAGAGCGTACTGTCCAACTTGTCGGACGGAACCTGCCCGTTGATACCGGCGATCTGCCAGAATACCGGCTCGTTTGCCTCCGCATTGGGTCCCAGTATCTGCGGGTTAACCCGTCCGGGGCGGTCTATCAGGATATGAAGCCCGGCTTCGCTGATTTGGCGGCAGATCTGGTCGACGATGTATTGCGCTCGACCCCGATCATGTGCCGGGATCATTAGATGGGCGACCCAAAAATTGCGGTCGGTCGCCAGCGATGAACGCAGCCCGGCTTCAGCCAGCCATTTCGTCCAAAGCTGCCGCGGAATATCGGTCAACACGCCGACGCCGTCACCTTCGCCATTGACATAGCCGGTGCGGTGGCCCATGCGAGTCAGCGCCTCGATTGTACGTTTGACATTGCCGTGGGTGGCTTGCCCGCCTTTGCGCACCGAGCAGATCAGCGCGCAGGCATCGCGATGATCGCGATCAATCGGATGAAGATCGGAGAAGGGATCGTTGACGGATGAATTATTCAGTGCAGTCATTTCTCATCCTTCTGCTAACAAGGCCGGTCCCATTAAAAGGTTGCTATCGCAGGACAATCGTATGACAAATCCTGAACGATAAACTCAACTTTATCGATATTACATCAAAGTCAACGAATATTCTACCAAGGTCAAAACCGTCCGCCATTGCTATATGTCATGGATATTGTATCCGATGACTTAGACAGTATGCACAAAGAACAGCTCACTGGCTTGGCATTACTCACCATGCGCCTCACGGCGGCGCGCTCTTCTGCTTCCGATTCTGCCCAATGCTGCAGCGCCGTAGGCTAGGCGAGGGCTAAAAGACGGCGGATCGTCAAAGCCATATGCAGCGCCAGGCGTGTTTCTGGTCTATTGAGGTCAATGCCAGCGATCTCGTTGATGCGATTCATGCGGTAGAGAAGCGTATTCCGATGGACGATCAGTGACTCGGCCGTTTGGGACAGATTGCCGTGGCAGTTAAAATAGGCCTCAAGCGTCTTGATGAGATCGGCGTTTTGGCGCATGTCATACTCGGTCAGGGCGCCGAGGGTGTGTTCGCAGAAATCGCTCAGCTTGTCGCGGTCGGAAAGACTCAGAATAAGCTGATACACACCCAGGTCACCAATGAAGAGCGGGAAGTCCGTTTGCAATCGCTCGGCCAATTCCATCGCCTGTACCGCATCACGATAGCTCGAGCGCCAGGCGTTTACATCGCGTGCCGCCTGTCCCAATCCTATGGCGACGCGATTGAAGGGATAACGCCGATTGATCTCACTGCTGCAAATATTCGAGAGCGCTAAACTATGGTCAATCGGATCATCAAAGTCCGTCGCGTGGAAGACAACAACTTCGCCTTCTTTCTCACGAGTCCAAACCAGGGCTGATGCCTCTTGATTGGCGATGGTGGCATTGACCATTGTTTCCAGGCGGCGCAGTGATGGCTGATTGCCGCCGCGCCAGGCCAGCACGAAGGCCACATGCGTTTGCGTCATATCGTGGTTGAAGCGCTCGCCTTGCCGAACCGCTTCCTGTTGGCTGACATCGCCCAGCAGCACTCGATCGAGAAAGGTTCCGCGCAAGCGCTTTTCTGTCTCGTTGACGGCCTTCTGTTTCGCCATCTCCAGGGCGCAAGCGGCGGCGCCGTGTTCGCAGACAAGTTGGTCTATCTCGTCGAGGTCGCTTTCCCGTCCGATGATCGAGAGACAGCCGCGCCCAACGTTATTGGTGATGATTGGCGCCACCAGCCGCGCCACGCCGGAAACCGGCAGCGCCTGCATCAGAACGGGCGGGTCGACTTCGACGACACGATGCCGATCGTGTAATTCGACGGGCAGGTTGTCTTGTTTCTTAAGGAAGTATTCTATATCGTCCCAAATGCCCACAAACTCAGGCTGTAATTTGTGTGAGAGCGGTTGCAGCCGCTTGTCCTGCACGATAACGGTCTTCTTGGTCAATCGCGCCATAGCCCCGATCAACCCGTCCATACCTTCGTTACGGGACGAAATCTGCGTGAGCTGGCGGTAAATCTGCGTACCCCGCCGCTCGACCTGTCCCTTGCGATTGACCAGCAAGCTGATGATCATCTTTTCCACTTCGCGGATGCGAATATCTTCCGGAAGTGAGAATACGGGCAAATTGCGCGCTTTCGCCTCGGCGAGCGCTGTCGTGCTGACGGGGCTGCAAAACACAACTGCGGAAGCGCCGACCTTTGCCGCCCAATGGATCAGTTCCGTGTCGCTATGCGCTTTCGGCGGATTGTTCAACGGAGCAATTAGGATCAGTTCGCGCTTTTGCACCGATTTTGACGCGATATCGTCCTCGGGATGAATGACGGTCGTCCAGGAGATTGGGCGGTCCAGCAATCCTTCACCAGAGAGAATATGCGTGCTCAAGGGCAGCGCCAGTTTGCGAATCTCTTCGACTTTGAGTTCCTGGGACCGAGCGACGCTCATATTGGATTCCGTACGATTTAGAATGACGGGTCGCCGCTAGCTTTCACGGGTGAAGACGCCAGTCGCGATTACCAACACGGCGATTACAATGACGGCCAATGACAGGTCAAGGTCAGGGCGCATGACGAAACCAAAACCTGACATCACCAGCAGCAGCGTGCCGGCAACCCAGGTGGAAAAACTAACGCGCCAGCCCCGCCGATACTGCAAGATGCCCGAAATGATCAGAATGAGTCCGGCGACAAGCGGGGTTATGCCCCGGTGCAAATTCAGCCAATCGGGCAATACGCCGGTGATGACCAGCACGCCCACCAAGCCAAACCAGGTTAGCCGTTCCACGCGGAATTCCTCGGCTGTTTTGGGCTCGGCCGGATCGTCCGCCGCGATTTCTTTGTTGCTTTCCATCGCCTGAGTTTGCAGATCTTTGCTCATGGCTTGATTGACGTACTGTCCCGCGTACATTGGACAGATTATACAAAGTCTTATACATATTGCCTAGACGGGCGCCAGGCTAGGCGGGCGGCATGAGGCATACGCGGCCGCACTGGGCATGCGCGGGTCGATACAGACAAGCTATGGAAATAGACGTCGCGTCAGGTTTGGAGTTCGCCGACGAGCTTGTCGTAGGCGCCGCGCCAGTCTTGAGGATCCCGAGTCATTTTGTTGACTTTAATGTCGGAGCAGTGTGGAAAGAGCCGCACCATCGTGTCAGGCAGTTTGTCCCAGTTGTCGGTCTTAATCAGGTCTTCGATCGCCGTGGACATTAAAGACGACCACCACCACTTCTGCTGAAAATCGTCCGCTTTTTTCCAGTATCCGCGTTTTTCCCAGGCGACTAGCGATTCTTCGACCGTGCCATCAATGCCGCGTAGACAATAGACCAGCGTGGCGACCATGTCTTTTGTTTCCTGGTTGACATCACGCTGCTGGCTGAGCCGGCGCAGGATCTCGGCAATTGTGCGCATATAGGCGTTGCGGCGCTTGCCCGGGCTGTTGGTATTGATCACGCGCGCCATTGATCAGTCTGCAACCTCGTCTGCCGGATGGTGCGGTCGGATGCCGCGGTAAATCCGTATGCCGCCGATTGTTTTGAGGATGGTTGAGGCATCGCGTCCGGTGATTTCCGCCAACTCGACCACACTGAGAGGTTGATTGCCGTGGACGAGCAGGGCGCGAAATACGCTGTCAATCAAGCCTATATGTACTGTAATAAAATCGTCGCGCCGGGAAGATTCCTGGATTGCCAACCCCAGCGTATCCAATTGAAATACTTCTCCGCTTTCCGGATGCACGTAGTCAAAGACTTCGCTCAAATCTCGGTGTTCAAGCGCCTGCTGCTGCTCTCCCGTCAAATGGGTGAGCAGATAAATGTGCAGGTCATCGCGGCTGTGTTTCCACCAATCATAGTCGATAAAGAATTTCGTGTCGACGCTCGGCTTGATCAAATAGTTGAGAGACATCCGCCTTTCCTTTGGGTTAGGCACTGGGTTGCCAGTAGTTTCCGCCAACATAATCGAATTCGGGATTCGTCAACAATGTCGCAAGCATGGGGCCGGGCGGGCAGCGGCGCATGATATTGAGCGCGCTGTACAGAACTTTGGTGTGCACCGTGCCTTGGGGGTTCTGCTGGCAAAGTTCGCCCACGAGACCGCGCAGCAAGGATGACAGTGTGGCGCGACCGGTCTGCACGTCTTTGCCCAACTTGTCCACTTCCTGAAGGTTGTTGACGCCAACAATGATCATTTCATCGTAATCAGCGCCAATCGCGCGTTTGGCGGACTGGAATTTCAGCTGCTGTCGTTCAGTCCTCTGAACAAGCGGGATCCACTCCGTTCGCGGACGATAGTTGTCAAACTCTATTTCGATACGACTGCGGTCGTCGGTGCGGTTCAGGTATACGTAGGCGCCGACAGGCAGGTGGTGCTTCTGATAAAGAGGCGCCAGCCCAAATACGTATCTGAATTCATGCACGACCCAGCAGGGATATTCTTCCTTGTCCAGCGCGTCGATCATTGTGATGGCGATGCGAGGCGTCTTGGCGTCGGGGAAAATGTACCTGGTCTCCGAATTGATCGGCAGGGTGCCAACCCGGCGGTGGGGATAAATCAAGATTAGGCTGACTTCGTCATCGGGGCGGGGCGATGTGATCGGCGAATGTTCATCGTCCAGATCGTATTCCAACTGCCTCATTTCCCGCGTGAGCAGGCGGCGATCATAATCAAATGGATCATACTGTAATATGGCAGGTACCTGTCGCACCATACGCGGTAGCAATCGCCTCAAGTGCCAGAGAACCTGGCCCGCCGGCCCAACTTCGTCGAAGCGTTCATCCTGATTCATATAGTAGTTGAGTGAGAATATCTGTAGGGGCAGCGGGGCTTCGCCCAATCCGCCAATCTCGCTCAGGATCTGTTGCGGTTCGAGGGGACCGCCCTCGTACATATCCAGCACTGCTTCGGCCAAATGCAGATGGCCTATATCGACCTCGACCATCAATTCGCGCACGAACCAGGTACCGGCGATTCTCACCAGATCCGGATTACGCTCGAGCGAGTCGTTTACCTGTTCAACAATACTGGTATCCGGATCGTTCAAAATGTCGTCGACTGTGATCTCGGACTCCAGCTGGCTCGGATGGCGGTTCAGATCGACATCATTGAGCGGGTGATCCGCCTCGTATGCAACAACAAATTCGCGGATCACAGCGCCGGGCTGCAAATGCTCGTTTTCAAATTGGACGGCGGCTACCTTAATCGGACTCAAGTCAGTTCTTGTGCCGTCGCGCAGGCTAACGACGCGCGCCGTGTCATAATCGAAATGGGAGAAAGTCAGGCGTTCGCCGACCTGGTAAGTCTCCGCCGGCCGATAAACTTTAGCGCCTTGGTATTGCCGTTCGCGCTGCGCCCGCCCTTTGCGTTCGCGCGTTTCGATGATCTCAGTGGCAAGCTGTACAGAAGATAGAGGCGTTTCTTGGTCCAGCAAGAGGTTGGTAATACTATCAATGTCTTCGGCGCCGATAGAAAAACTGTTTGCCCAATGTTGTGCTGGCAGCAAAGTGAAACTTCCCCCGGAATTGCTCAATGATGATGTTGTGCAGGCGCGAGTATTGATAGATGTGAGTTTGGCGCGTGTACGCCGCACCAATCCTACTGTAACCTGGTTCGCGCCGTCAAGCGGAACTTGGGCAAACTTCGTGTTTTTCTTGGGATTTTCCCTGAATTCGGCCGCGTTCACCTGCTTCGGTGTCGATCGGCGGCGATTGACAGAGAAATGGTCCATGCCATCGGCGCTTGTATGCGGCCAAGCCGCTGTTGACCGGTATAGATTGCTGTTATATACTGCGCCGTTGTGATTGTTGACGTTGGTAGATAAAGGCTGAATTCATGTCAACCAAACGCACCTGGCAGCCGAAGGTCCGTCGGCGGAAGCGTGTACATGGTTTCCGCAAGCGGATGAGCACGCGCGGTGGGCGCAAGGTCCTCAAAGCGCGGCGCCTGCGCGGGCGTCATCAACTGGCAGTGACCCCTAACCATGTCAAGAAAGTGAACTGGAACGCCAGCTAGTTGATGAAATCTAAATTGCGGTTACGCCGCCCGGCCGAATTTGAACATGTACGGCGAGCCGGCAGGGTGTACCGTCATCCGAGCATGCTGATTAATGTTTGCGCTAATGAGTTGTCGCACAATCGATATGGGATTGTCGTCGGCAAACCACTAGGCATCGCGGTGATTCGCAATCGCTGCAAACGGCGTCTGCGCGCGGTGATCCGTCAATTGCATGATTGTCTGCGGCAAGGCTTCGATATTATCGTGGTTGCGCGGCGTGGCATGACCAGGCAACCTTTCGCCGAGTTGCAGCGTATATTGAAGAGGCTGTTTGTTCAGGCGCAGTTAATCGAGACCGCTTAAGATGCTGAAGTGGGCGCTGCTAGGATTGATTAGAATGTACAAGCGTTTTCTCTCTCCCATATTACCGTCAGCCTGTCGCTTTTCGCCGACTTGCTCAACCTACACGTTCGAGGCGATTGAAGCCTACGGTCCGGTCAAGGGGACCTGGATGGGAATGCGGCGGATCATGCGCTGTCATCCGTTGCACCCGGGGGGTTATGACCCGGTTCCTCCCAAGGAGTGATACTTGAAGACTTTTAAACGCAAGCAAATAGGGCTCATCCCACTGCTGCTGCTTTGCGCCTTCATTTCATCGGCTTGCGTCGGCGCGCGCATGGGCGTAAGCTGGCCGTCGATTGGACTGATAGACCTCTATGGTGAGCAGCATCTAACGTTGGCTTACAACAATGACGTTGTCATTCTCTCGCCATCGAACGGCGCGCCGGCGCGCTTGATTAACCCGATCAACGGACAAGCATTTAGAGATAATGACAACAATCCACGCACCTGGATTTTGCGCGGCTCAGAAAACGAAGGCGCGCAGTTCTACGCCGTGCCGATCAAAATCGACGATGAGTCAGTGCTGGTCGCCGCCAACAATAAACGTTTGCTGAAAGTGGATTCGGTGCTGGTGGAAGTGGTTCGCACGATTCCGCTCCCCGATAAAGTCGTCGCCAATTTGCTGGAAGTCGATGGCGTGCTCTACGTGCCGTACCAAAATGGCGGGCTCAGCGCGTTATCGATGGAAGACTTCCATGAACTCTGGCGTTTCCCGACTGAAGCCGGCATCTGGGCGCAGCCGCTATTGGTCAATGATATGATCGTCTTTACATCGGTTGATCACTTCATGTATGCAGTCGATCGCGAGACCGGACAGCTGCAATGGTCGCTGAATTTGGGTGGCAGCATCGCCTCGACCCCGCTCTTGGCGAACAATCGCCTTTATGTCGGCAGCTTCAACAAGAGCTTCTTCAAAATCTCGCTGGAAGGTCAGATTCTCAGCGAATACGCGACGCAGAATTGGGTTTGGGGCACGCCGGCGATTGACGAGAATGGCATCATTTACGTAGCCGATCTGAGCGGCTTCGTGCATGCCCTGGACAGTGAGAACAATCTAAGAGAACGCTGGTCAAAAGAGATTGCCGAGCGCGGCATACGTACTGGTCCGCTCTTATACGGCGATCGAGTCATCGTGGCGTCGCGCGATGGCAAAGTTTACTGGCTGGACAAACGCGACGGCGAACTCATTAACGCGCGGGAAATCGATGACCGGCCTGAACTGCTTGGTGACATGATGTTGCTTGAGCCGAGCGAGTCGCTGGATATCGACGAGCCGCTCTTGCTGGTTACCTCAGTACATGATGGCAGACTGCTCATTGCGTTTGGGGTCGATGGACGCCAAACCTGGGTATATCCGCGTTAGTCGGACTACGGGAGCATAGCCGAATGTGGGATTTGATTCTTAACCCGTTTGTGACGATTCTGGCGTGGCTGTACTCTGTGCTAAACCAGGATATCGTCTTGGCAATTGTTATATTGACAGTGATCATCCGTGTATTGACATTCCCGCTCTTTGCCAAGCAACAAGAGTCCTCGCGCAAGATGCAGCAGATTCAGCCGCAGCTAAAGAAGCTGCAGGAGAAGTATAAGAACGACAAGGAAAAGCTCTCCCAGGCACAGATGAAGCTGTATAAGGAAAACAAGGTCAACCCTGTTGGCGGCTGTTTTCCTATGGTGATCCAGTTTCCGATCTTGATCGGGCTTTATCAGGCGATCTTTTTTGCCTTGGCGGCAACTCCCTTCCAACTGGTGGACTTGTCGGAACGTCTGTTGATCCCGGGGCTGGACTCGCTGATTCCGCTTCAGCGGTTCTGGACGCCGATCCCGCAACTGGCGGGCCTTCTGCCCGAACTGGATCTGACATTGGCGCCAACGGAGAATCCGCATTATTCCCTGGTATTGCCGCTTCTGGTTTTGATCACCACTTGGGCACAGCAAAAAATGACGATGGCCTCGACGGGACAGAGCGCAGCCAAAAAGGATGACGATGACGATGAGGGCGGCGGCGGCGGTGGCGGTCAGGCGCAGATGATGAAGAGCATGACCACGATCATGCCCATCATGTTCGGCTTCTTTTCGCTGTCATTTTCGGTCGGACTGTCGATTTACTTTGTCACGTCCAACATTATCGGCATGGTGCAGTACAGCCCGCAAGGAAAGCGCATACTGGGCAAGGTATTCCGCAGCAAATCGACCGACGATGCGCCGGTGGAAATCGTGCTGGATGATGATGCTGTGTCGACCAAGAAACCGCGGAAAAGCAGAAAAAAGAAACCACGCAAGAAATGACCAGTTGCCACTGCTACTCGAAAGACAGGGATTGAACAATGGAAATGATTGAAGTCACCGCCAATTCAGTCGATGCGGCGATTAGTAAAGGTTTGACGGAACTCAATGCATCTCCCGGCGAAGTGGTGATTGAAGTACTCGAAGAGCCGAACACCGGTCTTTTCGGATTTGGCGCGCGTGAGGCGCGGGTCAGGCTGGTGTTGATCGGCCGGCGCAAGTCGAAAGAGATGGCGACCTACGACGATGATGAAGTTGATCCGGACCTGGAGTCTAGCCCGCAAATCCCATCGGTAGCGGACGAAGACTTGGATGAAGACGCGATCGTAGGACGTGAAGTTCTGGGAGAGATGTTGGCGAAAATGCGCATTGACGCCCACATCAATGTTCAACGCGCCGAAGATGACGCCGAGGACGAAGATCCGCATTGGATGCTCAATATCGAGGGCCAGAGCATCAACCGTCTGATCGGGCGACGGGGCGAAACCCTGTCCTCGCTGCAGCATATCGTGCGCTTGATCTGCAGCCGACGCCTGGAGCGCCGCGCCAATATCATTATCGACGCCGGCGGTTACAAGACCGGTCGCTCCAACCGGCTGCGCGGCTTGGCAAAACGCATGGCGCAGCAAGCGGTGCAGCAGGGCCGCACGATCACGCTCGAACCTATGCATCCGAACGAACGGCGCATCATCCATTTGACGCTGCGGGGCCGGGAAGATGTCACCACACTTAGTATCGGCGAGGGCCGGGCGCGCAAAGTCACCATCGTTCCCAGATAGTCCAAATTGTGTTGCACAAGATTGCTAAGTCGACGGCAGCTGACGCCGCATCGGTCGAATTTGTATTGCAGGGCAGAGGTCGTCAATGACTGCCGAAATCGATGTGCTGGTGATCGGCCACATGACTGTCGACCTCGTGCCGGGCGGGCGAATGCTGGGCGGGACAGTGTCTTACGCGGCGCCCGCCTACGCCGCATTCGGGCACAATGTCGGTATCTTGACAAGCGCCGCCCGAGATGAGCCGCTGCTCCAACACCTTATGCCCTTTGCCAAGCTGAGCGTACTGCCGGCGGCGACATCCCTGACCTACGAAAATGTGTACAGCGAATGCGGGCGTCAGCAATATGTGCGGGCGACGGCGCAGCCACTGCGTTTCGTCGATGTGCCGGTCAGCTGGACGGATGCGCCGTACCTGCATCTGGGTCCTCTGGCGGGTGAAATCGATCCGAGGGAGATGGCGCAGCACTTTCCGGATGCTACCAAGATGCTGACCCTGCAGGGTCTGATGCGGCGCTGGAGCGACGACGGACTGGTGAAATTTCGCCGCTGGTTCGACGAGCAAGCTTTGACGTGCATCGACATCGTCGTTTACAGCGAAGAGGACATCCATCAATATCCGCAGCTGACCGATCAAGTCAGGCGCGTATGTGAGCACCTCGTTGTCACCAACGGCCGCAATGGCGGCTCCTATTACCATGACGGTGGCGTCCTGCACTATGACAGCAAAGCGGTCGAGCCGCATGATTTGACCGGCGCCGGCGATGTATTCGCGGCGTCGCTTTTGGGCGCGCTTGCGCAGCTGAGAGGTAATGTGGCCAAGGCGGTGCAGGTCGCGGGCCGACTGGCGGCGTACTCGGTGACCCGGAGCGGTTTGGACAGCGCGCCGACACCTGCTGAAATCGAGCGTGAGATTGCGAAAGTCTTCAAGGAATAAGACATGATTCAGACGATTCTATTCAACGGCAACATCATCACATTGGATGCCGCCAGACCGCGCGCCGGCGCCTTGGCGATCAGCTATGGCCGCGTAGTCGCCTTGGGCAGCGATGCGGAGATTCGAAGACTGGCGCATGCTGAAACGGACTTGATCAACCTCGATGGCAGAACCGTACTGCCGGGACTGACTGATGCGCATCTGCATTGGGAAGCCCAATCGCGCGCGTTGAGGAACGTTGATGTATTTGAACTGCCGAACAAAGCGCAAGCGGTCGAACGGGTGAGGGAACGCGCCGCACAATCAGCTGCGGGCGACTGGATCTCAGGGCAAGGCTGGGCGCAGGATATGTGGGCGGATCGCGCCTTCCCAAGCAAAGATGATCTCGATGCCGTTGCGCCGCACAATCCCGTCTTCCTGAGCGCCAAGAGCGGGCATGCCGGTTGGGTCAACTCGAAAGCGCTCGAAGTCGCCGGAATCACGGATGCGACATCTGATCCCGACGGCGGACAAGTAATGCGCGATGCGGACGGCGCGGCTAGCGGCATATTGCTGGAAACCGCGATGGAATTAGTCAGCGACAAATTGCCGAACCCGACTGGCGAGCAGCTGGCGGAGATGATGGCCGAGGCGCAGGAACGCGCCCTTCGCTGCGGGATCACGATGATCCATGACTTCGATGAGCCTTCCTGCCTGGCCGCGTTGCAGATCTTGCGCGAACGTGGCGCATTATCGTTGCGTGTTTTGAAGCAGATCAACCAGCAATGGTTAGAGGCCGCGCTCGCCTCCGGCATCCGCAGGGGCTTCGGCGATGACTGGATCCGAATTGGCGCGCTGAAGCTCTTTGCTGACGGCGCTTTGGGGCCGAAGACGGCGCTGATGTTCGAGCCCTATGAAGGCGAAGCGAATAACTACGGCATGGCGCTCGTCGACAAAGAAGAGATGGTTGAATATGTCAGCCGGGCGAGCGCCTTTGGTTTGCCCTCCAGCGTTCATGCCATCGGCGACAAAGCTGTGCATGATGTGTTGGACGTCTTTGAGAGTGTTTGGCGCGAGGAAGCGGAACGGGGCGAGCCCCGCGGCAGCCGCCGTCACCGCATCGAGCATGTACAGATTATTCATCCGAGTGATGCCGGTCGCCTGGCGCAACTGGACGTCATCGCTTCGATGCAGCCGATCCACGCCACGTCCGACATGGTGACCGCCGACCGCTATTGGGGCGCGCGCTGCGCATATGCCTATAATCCGCGCTTGCAAATCGATCGAGGGGCGCGGGTCGCCTTTGGCTCGGATGCGCCGGTAGAGCCGCTTGATCCATTCCTCGGCATCCATGCGGCCTTAACGCGTCAGCGGCATGGCCAGCCGGTCGGGGGCTGGTATCCGGATGCGCGGATCAGTCTACACGAAGCGCTGCTCGGCTTCACACAAGGAGCGGCTTACGCTGCCGGTATGGAAGACCGCCTGGGCAAGCTCAGTGAAGGCTATCTCGCGGATATGATCGTACTCGACCGCGACATTTACGCTGCCGAACCGGACGAGATTCCCCAGCTCAAGGTCTTGGGTACGATGGTCGACGGCGAATGGCGCTACCGCGACTTTGACTAGCGGCAGCGCCCGTTTTCGGCAGCTCTAGCTGAATTCGGCCGTGCTAAAGACCACGTGGAAGGGCACGCAGTATATGACGACGCTGCGGTACTGGCTCAGGTCTACGTCCGCGGGTATCTCATAATTCTGATTGCCGACATTGCCTTTCAACTCGCCCAGATCGACTGCGTTTTCGCCTAGACCGCCGAAGGTGCTTGTCGGCGCTTCCATGGACAAGAAGACGTGCAGGTCGGGTCCATTCTTCGAGCGGAAGTCTTGAAAGCGCAAGAGGCGGCTGCCATCGGGCAGCGCATATATCGTCGCGCTTCCTACCGCGCCATGGACGGGATCGATATCGATGAAGGATCCCATCACCAGCACCTCCGGTTCAGCCGGCATCTCCGGTGGCATGGCTTGTTCGGCTACTGGCACGACACTGTCGTCGCCGATCTGCGCCATTGCGGTCTGCTCCCCCATTTCGCGATTTTCCTTCGCCATGGCGATCAACGCTTGCTTTTCTTCGTCCGCCATCTCGCCGACGGCTTCACGTTGGGAGTCGGATAAACCGGGAAAGGCTTCATTGACTTCTCGATTGACGAAGTAAAGCCACGGTTTGGTAACTGCCAAACCGACAACCACTATTGCGACCAATATCGCGATGAGTATAGCTTTACGCAGCATGCTCATTATCTCCCTCTTCACGGTCGTGAGGCGTCTCTCACTTTTATCATCTTGATAGACAACGTGATGCGCCTATAATTCCATGATAGCCTATTCAATCTCAGTATCCTATTAGATTTGCCAAGGAGACAGCTAAATGGCGCGCAAAGGAATGATGGTTGGCGACAGCGAACACAAGATTCAGGACGATATGCTAGAGGTTGGGGCGCCGGCGCCCGACTTCAACTTGATCGCAAACGACTTGAGCAGCAAGTCACTGACGGACTATGCCGGACAAGTGAAAGTGATTAGCGTTGTTCCGTCAATTGATACCGGCGTCTGCTCGGACCAGACGCGCCGTTTCAATACGGAAGCAGCCGGTCTCAACGACACGGTGGTGCTGACCGTCAGCGTGGACCTGCCCTTTGCCTTGGGCAGATTCTGCGGCAGCGAAGGCATCGAAAATACGGAGACGCTCTCGACGCATCGCGATATGCAATTTGCTGACGATTACGGCGTGCATGATACGGACTGGCGCATCTGCCAGCGGGCGGTCTTCGTCTTGGACCGTGACAATGTGGTACAGCATGCCGAATATGTCGGCGTCATCGGTAACGAGGTGGATTTCGACGCCGCATTGGCCAAAGCACGGGAATTGTCTTAAAGTAAGCCGTTCACATGAGGTAAACAAATGAGTGACCTGAGACGCCAAAAGCTGGCGCGTTTGCTGGTGAATTATTCGACGAGGGTGCAGCCCGGTGACTGGGTGGGCATACTCGGAGACTTCAACGGGCTTCCAATCCTGCGCGATGTGTATGAAGCGGTGATCGACGCCGGCGGGCATCCAACGCTCATCATTGAAGATGAGCAGATGCAGCGCCATTTCCTGCGCCAAGCCAACGACGAACAGATGACCTGGATCGACCCCAGCTTAAAGTTGTACACCGAAAAGGCTGATGTCTATATTCGGGTGCGGGCGCCGGAAAACACGCGCGCGATGACCGGCATTGATGCCCAGCGCATGCAGAAATTGCGTAAAGCGCAGAGCGAGATTCTTCGGACCCGGCTTGAGCGCTCAGCCCGTGGCGAATTCCGCTGGGTGGGCACGCTTTATCCGACCCATGCCGGCGCGCAAGAAGCCAATATGAGCTTCGAGGAGTACGAAGACTTTGTTTATGGCGCCTGTTTCTGCGATGCGGACGATCCGGCAGGTGAATGGCGCAAGCTCAGCGAAATGCAGCAGCACAAGGTCGACTACCTGGCGGACAAGCGTGAGATCAAGCTGCAGGGACCGCACATCGACCTTGAATTGAACATCGCGGGAAGAACCTTCATCAACAGCGATGGCAAGCGCAATATGCCAAGCGGTGAGATTTTCACCGGTCCGGTCGAGGACAGCGTCAATGGCTGGGTGCGTTTCAGCTATCCGGCGATCGTGGGTGGGCGCGCGGTCAGTGGCATCGAATTGAGATTCGTCGATGGCAAGGTGACGGACGCCTCAGCCGAGATGAACGAAGATCTGCTGCATGCCCAGCTAAACACCGATGACGGCGCGCGGTACCTTGGCGAATTCGCCATCGGCACCAACTTCGGCATCAATCGCTTCACCGGCAGCATTCTGTACGACGAGAAAATCGGCGGAACGGTGCACATGGCGGTGGGCATGGGTTACCCGGAAAGCGGCAGTCTCAACAAGAGCGCCGTCCACTGGGACATGATCTGCGACATGCGCGAAGGCAGCGAGATTCATGTGGATGGCGAGCTCTTCTACCGAAATGGATCCTTCACGGTCTAAACCGCTCTGCCATCTATGACCGGTGGACTGACCAAGCGAAAGCGGTCTTTTGCAATTGAATAGTGTGAAAAAAGAGTCGCCTGCGGGCGATTTTTTTGTGTCAGGATGTGCCAAGACGCAGCTGACTTTGCCTAAAACCAGCAACTGTACTACCATGCCAGTTGTGCAGCCCAAGCAAAACCTGATGAGGTGACGTGCATGACCAGTTCATCTACAGTTCCGAAGCCTTCTGATGCCGGCAGCGGCGTGGTCGCTGTGGCAAATACGCGGGCTGCGCTAAGCAATATTCGCAGCGGACCGGGTGTCAATTACGATGACATCGGCGATCTGCTCGATAACACTCTCGTCGTCTATTTTCCCGATTCGAAAACCGACACCAATTGGATCTGGGTCGAGAAGGGCGGGCTGAAAGGCTGGGTATACGCCGGCTACATCGAATTCATCCACGCAATCGGCGCGACGCCAACTCAGCAGCAGCCAACGCCCTACGATGGCAAGGTAGCGGTCTGGCATTGGAAGGGCTCGGCGGTTGCGCAAAACACGGCGACTGAGGTATTAAGCGTCATCAAGACGAATGCGCCCAACGTCGACCAGGTTTGGGTCAAGATCACCAATGGCACCAACTGGATGAGTGAATATGACACGAGCGATATGGCGATAAGCGGCGCCACCAGCGTTGATCAGTGGGTGAGCGCCTGCCAGGCAGCTGAAATCGAGTTTCATGCTTGGTGCGTACCGAAGGGCCTTAATGTCGAGGCGGAGGCGGCTATCATCGTCGAAGCCTGCAAGCGACCGGGTGTGCATTCGCTGATACTCGACATCGAACCCTATGACGATTATTGGCAGGGCGGTGCGGCGGCGGTGCGGCCATTCATGCTGGCATTGAGGCGGGGCTTGGGTACGCGCTTCCACATCGGTATGAGCGTCGATCCGCGCCGACAGCATTATCCTACGATTCATCCCGGAGAGTGGAGTCCTTTCGTGGATAGCATCCACCCGCAGACATACTGGAACATATTCCGGACAACGGCCGAGGAAGCGCTATCTTCCGTGTGGTCGGTCTGGGGCGGCTACAACAAGCCGATCATTCCTGCGCTGGAAGGAACGGCGGTCGCGACCGAACAGACTGAAGCGCATACATTGGCTACCCAAGTCCATGGCGCCAAGGGGATCAGTTGGTGGCGCCACGGCGTCATCTCGCAATGGACCGGCGTCAACACGTCGATCGATCTGTCGTTGCTGCCGGACGATCTGGGCCCGGACATCCAGCAGAATTTCGCCGACGAAGTGACGGTGTTTCCGACCAAGCAAGGCTTCCGCAGCGGCACTTACACAGGCCAGCCGGAATTCAGCGCGCGGCAAAACACCTGGGGTTGGGATTATCTGTATGTGAAGACTGAAGAACGAACCAGCAAGGTCTGGGCGGAATGGCGTGATGAACTGCCGCAAAACGGCTTATATGAGATTTCGGTTTTCATTCCCAATCGCAGCGCGACGACAACGCGCGCGCGCTACAAAGTTCACGGCATTGTCGGCACGACTACCGAAGTCGTGATTGACATCAATCAACATCGCAACCGCAATACCTGGGTAGCGCTCGGCGTCTTTGACCTCGATCGTCACATGGAAAACGCCGGGCGCGTTTTTCTCAATGACGTCACCGGCGAATCGGACAAGGAGATTGCTTTTGACGCCGCTCGTTTTCGCCGCATCGTCTCCACGCCAGCCGGTTACACGCCGGCGCCCGAACCGACGCCTGAACCTCGGCCGACCATTGTCGATGGCGTTTACGTCGCCGATGGCTATGATTCGCCGCTGGGTACCAGCGAGCAGCGCAGTGGCGAAACCGTCTGGCCGTCCGGCTGGCGCGATGCCACGCCCTTCGCCAAACTCTATTTCATCGGTACGCCGAGTGAAGCCTATCATACCGGCGCCGACCTGAATTTCGGCCGTCCTTACGAAGACAGAGGAATGGCATGCTACGCCTGTGCCAGTGGCATTGTGACCTTTGCGGCGCGGATGGGCGTCTGGGGTAATCTGGTGGTCATTAGGCATGACCCGCTGTATCAGCCGACCGGCCGTGTCATATACAGTCGCTATGCGCACGTGCAGAATACCCGCGTTGCTGTTGGGGAGCGGGTGGCGCGCGGTCAAAGAATCTGCGAAGTGGGCGATGCTTTCGGGCGCTTCGTGCCGCATCTGCACTTTGACCTGAGTGCGACGACTATGCTGGAGACACGGCCAGGCAATTGGCCCAAGCTGGATTACAATCTGCTGATCAGGAATTACATTGATCCGCTGGAGTGGATCCGGCATCACCGGCCATAGCGGTGTGTTATGGGGCTAGAAGAGTCCCCAGTCGCTGGCAGCGCCTTCTTCCATCATGCTGGGATCCCACATTTCCATACCCATTTCAATCGTGGCGGGCACCCCGAGAAAGTCTTGCGCGGTCCGGCGTGTCTGCTCGAGCAGCTGCGGCGCGTAGGGGCAAAATGGCGTCGTCATAATCATGTTGACATGCGCCTTATCGTCCTCAATCTCCACGCCGCGCACCAAACCCAACTCAATGATGTTCATGCCTATTTCCGGATCGACTACCGCGCGCAGCGCATCGTACAGGCCGGCTTCTTTCTCAATCATATAATTGTCCTCAACGTTGCTCGATTGGCGTCCACAACTGAATACGCGGGACAGAGACCCCGGCGTCTTTCGATCGAATTGAATCAAGCATAGTACAGGGCGACAGCTCTGTCAATTTGCGACATTGCCGGCGTTTCTAATACTGTTTTATGATTGGAAAGATAAGATGCTGCGCGGCTGCTTCGTCCAATAGATGGATAGAGACCGTTGCCCTAAGGCAACATTGACAGTGTCAAAGCCCACTGATATACTGCAGTTAAATTCGAGTCGGTTATAGAGTAAATTTAACCGACATTAAATCGCAACGAAGGGAGAACTGCCGCAAATGACCGCAACATTGGAGATACGCAACCTTCACGCCAGTGTGGAGGGCGACGAAAGCCTGATATTACGCGGTGTTGATTTGACGGTGAAACAAGGTGAGATCCATGCGCTAATGGGACCGAACGCTTCGGGCAAGAGTACGCTCGCCAACGTCTTGATGGGAAATCCCGCTTATGAAGTGCATGACGGCGAGGTGCTGCTGAACGACGAAAATGTGCTGGACATGGATCCGGATGAGCGCAGTCGGGCCGGTTTGTTCCTGGCCTTTCAGTACCCGGTCGCGATTCCCGGCGTGACGCTGGCGAATTTTTTGCGCCATGCCATCAATGCGCGAATGAAAGCCGAAGATCCGGACAGCAAAGGTATTCCAATTCCCAAGTTTGCCCGCCTGATGAGGGAGAAGATGACGCAGTTGCATATCGATCACGCCTTCGCCGGGCGTTACCTGAACGAAGGTTTCAGTGGCGGGGAGAAGAAACGAGCCGAAGTCTTGCAGATGGCGGTGCTGGAGCCGCAGATAGCTGTGCTGGACGAGACCGATTCCGGCCTGGACATTGACGCGCTTCGTATCGTCGCCGACGGCGTAAATTCGCTGACGGGACCAAATATGGGCGCGCTTGTCATCACCCACTATCAGCGGATGCTGAACTATATTAAGCCGGATTATGTGCACGTCATGTACGACGGGCGCATCGTCGAAAGTAGCGGACCCGAATTGGCGCTCGAGCTTGAAGAAAAGGGATACGAGTGGATTCGTGAAAAGTTTGTGCCGCTGCCCCAAGTCTAAGTCGTGGAGGACAAACCAATGGCTGAAATGATACAGAGCGAAAAGCAACTCACGCACGAAGAAGAAGCCTTGAAGGGAGTCGGCCTCAGTTACGCCGAGAAATATGGTTTCCACGATGATGATGTGGATTACACCTTCAAGAGCCAAAAGGGCATCAACGAGGATATCGTCCGTCAGATCAGCGCGATGAAAGATGAGCCGCAGTGGATGACGGATCGACGCGTCGAGGCCTATCATATCTTCATGGACAAGCCGACTCCCCAGTGGGGCGGCGACCTGAACAAGATCGATTACGACGACATCTACTACTATGTGCGCGCGACTGACAAAACCGAGGATGACTGGGACGAGGTGCCGCAGGAAATCAAAGAAACCTTCGACAAACTCGGCATTCCCGAAGCCGAGCAGAAGTTTCTGCACGGCGTCTCGGCGCAATACGACAGCGAATCGGTCTACCACAATATCCAGGAGCACCTTGAAGAACAGGGCGTGATCTTCCTCGATATGGATTCCGGCTTGCGCGAATATCCCGAGATCGTGCAGGAATACTTCGGCACGATAATCCCCTCCAACGACAATAAATTCGCCGCCTTGAACACGGCGGCCTGGTCGGGCGGGAGCTTTATCTATGTGCCGCCCGGTGTTCAGATCGAAATGCCGCTGCAAGCCTACTTTCGCATCAACACACAGAATATGGGCCAGTTCGAGCGCACCCTGATCATCGTCGATGAAGGCGCTTACGTTCACTACGTGGAAGGATGCACCGCGCCGATCTACAGCTCGGACAGTCTGCACAGCGCCGTGGTCGAGATCATCGTCAGAAAGGGCGGGCGCTGCCGATACACCACTATCCAGAATTGGTCGAATAACGTCTACAACCTGGTGACCAAACGCGCCGTTGCCGAAGAGAACGCCACCATGGAGTGGGTCGATGGCAATCTTGGCAGCCGCCTGACGATGAAATACCCCGCCGTGATATTGAGCGGCGAGGGAGCGCATGGCGAAGTGCTGTCGATTGCATTCGCCGGCAATGGCCAGCACCAAGACGCCGGGGCGAAAATTACGCACTTGGCGCCGAATACGACCAGCCAAATCATCAGCAAGTCAATCAGCAAAGACGGTGGTCGGGCCAGCTATCGCGGCCTGCTCAAGATTGACGAAGCGGCGCATAAAAGCAAGAGCAACGTGGTTTGTGACGCTCTTCTGCTGGATAACGAAAGCCGTTCGGATACATACCCGACGATTGAGATCGATGCCAAAGATGTCACGATGGGTCACGAAGCTTCGGTCAGCAAAGTCGGGGAAGACCAGCTCTTCTATCTGATGAGCCGAGGCATCAATGAAGACGAAGCCAACGCCATGATTGTCAATGGCTTCCTGGAGCCGTTGGTCAAGGAATTGCCCATGGAATACGCGCTGGAATTGAATCGGCTGATTCAAATCCAGTTGGAAGGTTCGATCGGCTAATCTTGCTTTAATTCACCGGGCGCGGTAAACGGCCGCCCCTACACCATTGCACTTTCAGGAGAGAACAACGTGGTAGTTGTACGAAGACGATCGGCGCTGCCGCAAGCGCCGAGTTATACGCTGGCGCAGGTCGAACAGTTGAGCCGTGAAAACGGTGAGCCGGACTGGCTGCGCGCACGGCGGCTGGGGGCATGGGACGTCTATCAAGCGACGCCGATGCCGCACATGGAAGAAGAATGGCGCCGCACGGATTACCGGCATATTCGCTGGGACGAAGCCGAGCGCTTGATACGAGCGAACGGCGCGGCAACCGCGGCAGTGCCGGCGAAAAACCTGGAACCTTTGGCCGGCGATGAAGAGGGCGGTCTGCTGGTATTTGTCGATGGCAAGGTCGTGCAGTACGAGTTGGCGGATGAACTTGCGCGACAAGGCGTGATATTCACCGACCTGCGAACGGCAGTGCGTGATCACGAAGATCTGGTCAAAGCGCATCTGATGACGCGGGCGGTGAAGCCTGAAGACGGCAAATTCGCCGCCTTGCACGGCGCGCTCTGGCAATATGGAGTCTTCGTCCATGTGCCACGCAACACCGTCGCCGAGTTGCCACTACATGTTGTCTGCTATAACACGGTGGCCGGCGCGGCGCTGGGACATGTTCTGGTCGTCCTCGAAGACAATGCGCAGGCGACGATGCAGGTCGAGTACGCCTCAAGCAATGAACAGGAGCAATCGGCGTATATCGGCGCGACCGAGTTGATCGTAGGCGCTGCGGCCAATCTGCGTTATGTATCGCTGCAAGACTGGAATCGCGAAACATTCGAATTCAGCCACCAGCGCGGCATTGTCGGCCGCGATGCGCAGCTGGATTGGGTCAATGGCGTGATGGGCAGCCGGCTGACAAAAGCTTTCATTGAAGTGGATACGGTTGGCACGGGCGCCAACGCGCGCGTCAGCGGTTTCTTTTTCGCCGATCACAATCAGTTCTTTGATCTGGATACGCAGCAGAATCACAATGCCCCGCTGACCAATACCAATCTGCTGTTCAAAGGCGCCGCCCGCGATAATGCCCGCACCTTGTGGCAAGGCATGATTAAGTCTCTGCCGCAAATGCAGCAGATCGACGGCTATCAGGTCTGTCGAAATCTGATGCTGAGCGATCAAGCGCGCATGGACAGCGTCCCGGGCTTGGAGATTGAGGCGGATGACGTGGCTTGTTCACACGCGGCGACATTCGGCACGCTTGAGGAAGAGCCAATCTACTATCTGATGAGTCGCGGCATAACGCGGCCGCAGGCGCAGCTGATGATCATCGAGGGCTTCTTCGATGAATTGCTGCAGCGCGTTCCCTTCGAGCGTGTACGGCAGCGCCTAATGGACGAGATCGAAGCCAAGATCATCGGCTAAGGCGTTGTATCGCGAGGAGTTTGCAGCCCACGCTGGGTCAATGCTAGAATGCAGGGCGCATCACTGTGATGCGTCCTTTTGTTATAGTGGTTTGCTGTCCGGGAACCGACATGGAAGAGATGTACCGCGAGCTTATCCTCGATCACGCGCGGAACCTGCGCCACTGGGGATTGCTCGAGCCAAATGACTTCGACCATGAAGAGTCGAACCCACTATGCGGCGATAGACTGCGTCTGACACTGAAGCTTGACGAAGATGGTGTCATTGCAGGTGTCGGCTGGGATGGCGAAGGCTGCGCCATCAGCCAGGCATCGGCGTCCATGTTCGGCGAGGAACTGCTCGGCACAAAACTGGAGGCGGCGCGTCAATTCGACAAGCAGCAACTGCTGGAAAATATCGGTCTGCAGCTGAGCATCAATCGTGTCAAGTGCGCTACCTTGCCGCTAAAGGTGTTGGTCATTGGCGCTTACGGTCGTGGCGGCGTGGAGCAATGGGCTTTGGTCGAGGAGGCTTGATGGCTGAGTGGGTTAAGCTTTGCCCGAGTACCGAGTTGCCGCCCGGCGAGCGCGAGGTCTTTGGCGTCAATGGGCGCTGGATCGCTGTCTTCAATGTCGACGGCGTCATTTACGCTATCGAAGACCTTTGCACGCACGATGGCAACGTACTCGCCTTTGATCTCAATGACCGGCCAAGCAAGCTGATCGGCTATGAAATCGAATGTCCGCGTCACGGCGCTCGCTTTGATATACGTGATGGCAAGGTGACTCGCCGACCGGCCGAAGTGGATGTTCCCTTTTTCGAAGCGCGCATTGAAGACGGCAGTGTCCAGATCCTGGTGTAAAGAACGCGAAGGTTGGCTTGACCATGACTTTCTCTACGATACGCGACGCGATGAATTCGGGCGAAACTTTGGTATTCGGACACCGTGGCGCTATGGCGCATGCCCCGATGAATACGCTCGCTTCATTTCAGGTGGCATACGATCAAGGCGCCCAGGGCGTAGAACTCGATGTGCAGTTATCGCGAGACGGACATCTCGTCGTCGTGCATGACTTTGCAATCGACGCGACGACGGATGGTCAGGGGCGCGTCGCCGATTTGTCTTTGACGGCCTTGAAAGCCCTGGATGCCGGCGGCTGGTTTGCTGAGGCCTTCGCTGGAGAAACCATCCCGACCCTTGACGAGGTATTTGCCGCATTCGGTGTTGCGCTCTTGATCAACGTGGAAATCAAATCGGCGTCAGATGAATCAACCGGCCTCGAGCAAGCGGTGGCGGAATGTATCCTTGGTCATGACTGTGCCGAACGTGTCATCGTTTCTTCATTTAATGCTCATGCCCTGCGCCAAGTACGTGCGATCTGCCCGCAATTGATGATCGGCTATCTTTACCTGCCGATGTATGGCGACCCGCCCAATAACGAAATACCTTACGAGGCGCTTCATCCCTGGCATGATATGGTCGACGAAGAGTACCAGGATTCGGCGCGTCGGGACGGCCACTACGTCAATACCTGGACTGTCAATGATCCGGCGCGCGCCATTGAACTAAAGCGCCTCGGCGTCAACGCCATCATGACGGACGATCCGGCGGGCATTATCGCTGCGCTCAAATAATGTTAAGCCGCATCCGGCGCGTCTGTTTTCGACTGCTCTACAACGAATTTGCCTTCACCTACGATGTTGTCAGTCATTGCGTCGGGCTAGGGCATTGGCGAAGCTGGCAGCGCAGCGTCCTGACGCGCTTGCCGTCACCTGATGCCGGGCCGGTACTTGAATTGGCCCACGGCACTGGCGACCTGCAACTTGATCTATTGCAGGCTGGATACGAAACCGTCGCGCTTGATCTCTCGCGAAATATGGGCCGATTGGCTCGGCGGAAACTAGCTGGTTACGGGCTTCGCACTGGCCTGGTACGGGGAGACGCGCAGGCGCTGCCTTTCGGAACGGGCTCGTTCACATCGGTCGTTTGTACCTTCCCCACAGCTTTCATCTTTCAGCCGGACACTTTACGCGAATTGCATCGGATACTTCTGCCCGGCGGGCAAGTCGTCACCGTGCTTGCAGGGCAGCTTCATGGCAAAGGCGCAATGAGGCGATTGAATCGACTGCTGTATCGTTTGACCGGTCAACGTGACGGCGTCGCGGAAAACAGTGCCCTCCGCCAACTCTTCCAGCATGCGGCGTTCACGATCGAGATGCGAGTCGTCTCACTGGACGGCAGCGCGGTTCAACTCGCGATCCTGACCAAGACGACCGGGGAGTCGGGCGCCGCGACCGACCTCAGGCTGGAAAATGATCGTGAGCCGTGATACAGTGCCGCGCGAATGTGGTGGGCGTAGCTCAATGGCAGAGCACCTGATTGTGGTTCAGGCGGTTGAGGGTTCGAGCCCCTTCGTCCACCCACCTCATCAAGACAAGAAACCGATATCGCCCGTCAATAGCGGGCGATATCTTTTGTGTTGGCGTCAATGCTTGGTCATGCAAGATCAGTTGTGCGACCGCAGCAAGGTCCTGCGCCGGCGTGACTTGCGCCGCAGTCCGGCAATCCCGCTGTAGGGCGTAGCAAGCGCCTCTGACCGCGATTCAGTGACAGTATGAGGCTCTTCGCGCGCCGCTACCTCCATAGGACTCCGCCCATATTCGTTGCTTCGGTCGGGCGGCGCGGGTTCGATTGTCAGTCGGTCCCCAGGAATTGCTCGTGATGGTTCCATTTGCGGACCGGTCTCGCTTGGCTTTTGCAGGCCGAAGATTTCAAACACGCTGACATGAGAAGAATCGATGGCTTCTCGACGTGAGGGTAGCTCGACCGGCGGCGCCGGGACTTCATCCGGTTCTTCAGGCGAAATTGGCGCGAGCACAGGCGCCGGCTCAGGCAAATCGGCTGGTTCGGGTGGTGGTTCCGCCAGCAGGGCCGCCAATTCGATCGGCTTGGTATCTTCGAGTGCAGGCTCTTCGTCGTCTTCTATTGATATCTCCGCGACCGTCGACAATACGACAGGATTGGGCTTCGTGTCCGTGTCGGCGACTGCTGAAAGTGGCACCGCTTCATTTACAAACTCGTAAGCGATCGGCTGTTTGTCGGTCGCCGAGGCGTCGTCGACCGCTGCCGCTTCAAGATCTTCCAGCGCGGGATCATGAAACGCCGACGGATGCCGCGGCTGATAGCCCACGCGCTCGTCCACATCTGGCGCATCCTGCATACTGGCTTTCGCTTCGTGTGTGGAAATGCCACCCGATTCTTGCGTGATCAGATGGTGGAGGTTTCTCAAACTGTCCTGGATCTGGTTGGTCGTGTTGCGCTTGAGACGCATTGCATTGCGGATACCGCCGAGCAGGCCGTCAAGTTCGTACTGGAATGTCCAATTAACCAGAGTCCCTTCCGGCACTTCATGCAATTTGATTCGCCCCTGATTTTCGCCAAAAGGCGCCCCGTCAACAATCTGATACTCGAAACCCAGGGTATCGTACCAAGCGCCGATTTGCGCCACGACATCGCTGCCTTTTTGGGTCGAATGTCGCCAGCGCGTGCCACGGCCTTCGTGTTGCGTGGATAAGAACGAAACGGAGACAACATCTTCCTGCCATTGCGGAATGGTCGAGAGGTCGCCCAAGAATCGCCAGATGAAATCCGGCGAGGCGGGAATAAGAATTTCAAGATCAATGACGTTCATGGTTTGAGGCGCAATCGCGTGACTGCAAAAGTGCTTTATGCTACACTTGCATAAGATTTTACCACTGGATAACTGAATCGCAACCAGCATGCCGAACCCGGTCTTCCTGTTTGCCTTTGTCATAGCGACGATGTATGGCTTGGGTTTCCACGTCATTATGGGCGGGAATGCGCGCCGCATGGTGCTTTTCGTCGTCACGAGTTGGCTTGGCTTTCTCTTGGGGCAATATGTCGGGGGCTACCTCGAAATCGACTTGTTCAGAATCGGCGTTGTCCATCTTCTGCCGGCGTCCGTAGCAGCCGTCGGGCTTCTGGTTTTCGCCCACGTGCTGACGTCTGAGTCAACCACACCGGTATCACGGCGTTAGGTCATGTCCACCGAAGGGGTGAATGACAACGGTGTCGCGCCGGATGAGTCGCCGTCCTCAACTGGCGGCAATATCAGGCGCTTAATCAAAATCACCGCCGTCATCGGCATCTTATTGATCATCCTCTTGCTGGTGGGGGCGCTTGCCGCCGCCCTGACCGCGGCTGAAACCTGGGCGCCCTTTGTGCAAATCTTCCGCGATGTCTTTCTGTTAATCCTCCTGCTGGAAACCGCGCTCGTAATCGCTGCGCTGGCGATACTGATGCTGCAGGGGGCCGGATTCCTAATCATGCTGAAAACCGAGATCAAGCCGATCCTCGATAACGCGCGTGAGACCACACGCATCAGCAAAGCCACCGCCCAGTTTATCAATACCAATGCGGTTGACCCGCTGATTCAAATCAAGAGCTTCCTCTCAGGTCTGTTGGCGTTCTTGCGAGAATTGATCCGCATTCGCGGTCTCGTCACGCCGGAAGACACAAGCGCGGAAAAACCGGATGAGCCGCAAACGTCCTGAGCTGGACGAGAATACGACCTTCATCGGCATTCTCTTGGGCATTCTCGTCGGCGCTGTCTACACTCTTTTGCGTATCAAGCAGCGCGGTGCGGTGCGGCGCAAAGATCTGATGCAGTTCGGCGCTGGAACAAGCGAGCTTGAGATCGAAGCCAGTATCAGCGAGGCGAAACAAATGGCGAGGGCACGGCTCGAAGACAGCAGCTAAAGACCCTCGATCCGCCGGAAAGCGCTCCCCAGCGCCGTCAGCACATCGCCGGCAATCACAGCGCGGCTGCTGCCAATCGTTTCCTCCGCAATCGTGCCGGCCAAGGCGTGGATGTAAGCGCCCAGGCAGGCGCTGTTGAAGGCATCTACGCTTTGTGCGCGCAAACCGGCGATAAGCCCGGCTAATATATCGCCGGTGCCGGCGGTGCCGAGGGCATCAGTTTTGAAGGGAATGACGCAGGCCCGGCCGTCTGGCGCCGCGATAATCGTATGGGCGCCTTTGAGGACGACGACCAGATTCCATAGGGCGGCATATTCTTTAGCCAATCGCCAGCGACCTGCGTTTATTTGCGCCGTTGAGAGTCTGGTCAGGCGCGCCATCTCTCCACTATGAGGCGTGATGATCGCGTCGGCGGGTAAGGACCGCCACCAGCCGGCTTGCCGACTCAGGATATTGAGCCCGTCGGCGTCGATGATGAGCGGCGGCAGCGCATCGTATTCGAGCAGTCGCCCGACGAAAGCGCGCGTACTCTCGTGTAATCCCAGCCCGCAGCCCACAAGCAATGCATGGTAGCCATCGACAGCTTCGTGGATGGTTTCATAAGCGCCTTCGACAATGGCGCCGTCTGCATTGGGCAGGGGCAACCAGGTCGGCTCGCGCAAACGGCTCGCGACGATATCGATCAGTTGGCGCGTTGTTGCCAGGGTGACCAAGCCGACACCGGACCGGCAAGCGGCTTCGCCAGCGAGGGCGATGGCGCCGATGTAATTCGGCGAACCCGCGATCAGCATGACTTTGCCAAATGTGCCTTTGTGCCCATCGAGCGGTCGATGGGGCAGCAGTGCCGACGCCTGACCCTGGTCAAACACCGTTGTCGACAGCTGTGACAGCTCGTGTAGACCGTCTGGCAAGCCAATTGTGGATACGCCTAGCTCTCCGACGTAGCCGGCGGCGGGAAAGGTGAAGAGGCCGGGTTTGGCCGCGATGAAGCTGATCGTCGCGTCCGCGCTGATCGCGTTTGAATCCGCTTGTCCGCTGTCGCAGTCGATGCCGCTCGGGCAATCGATGGCGAGAATAAAGGGCGCTTTTGCAGCAACTTGCGGCGCCGCGTCTGTCAGATATAGCGTGTTTTTCGCGGCACATGCGAGACTGCGTTGCACGAGGCTGGAATTCACTGTTGCCAGGATTTTCGCCGCGTCGTCGCGCAAGGGCAGGCGCAAGCCGGTACCAAAGACCGCATCCACGATGATGTCAGCGCTCTTGACCAACTCGGTCAGGCTTCGACCATCAGCGTCATCGGCGGCCAAGCTGACAGATATCCCGTCAGCGAGCGCGGCCCGGTAGTTCAGGTCTGCGACGCCGCGCTGTTCCAGCAAGTATAGACTGATGTCCGCGTCGGTCGCGCGTGACAGTGCATGGGCCATGACCAGCCCATCGCCGCCATTGTTTCCCTTGCCAATGAGGAAGGTTATCTTGGCGCCGGCGCTGATCGGATAGCGCGCTTGCAGGTAGTCGCTTGCTGCCTGTCCGGCATTAAGCATCATCTGCTCGTAGCTCATGACTGATCGATCGGCTGCCGCTTCGATCTGTCGCATTTCCTGGATGCTGGCTACTTTGACGGTCATCGCCCTTGTTCCGTCCCCGCCCCAAAAAGAAAAAGACGCGTACCGCTATGATACACGCCTCGCCATGTCAAATCGAGAATTAGACCTAGTGCTCGCGTCTCACGACCATCCGCGCCATGTCTTCCAGAGCCGCATGTGGCGGGGACGGCTCAAGCACCGCCAAACTGGCGATGGCGCTCTCCACCAGGAAGTCGGCTTGCTGCTGCGCTTTATCGAGCGTATCGCCTTCCATCATTTTGCGCTTAATGGCGTCCAAGGGATCGATACTGCGGCTGCTGCCGTTCCCATCACGCATCGCCACAGCCACGCCCCGACCTTGCACAAGGTCCACGCCACTTGTCTTGCCCAGCTTCTCTTCGTCCGCCACCAGATCCAAAATGTCATCGACGATCTGAAACGCCATGCCGACGTTGAAGCCGAAATCTGACAGCGCTCTGATTCTCGATTGATCCGCCCCTGCCAGTTTGGCGCCGATGGTACTTGCGGCACGGAACAGAGCTGCCGTCTTCAAGGCGATGATCTGCATATAGGCTTCGCGCGTGAAAGTGTTGTTCTTTACCGCGCTTGCCTGCAGCGTTTCACCTTCGACCAGCGCGGTCGCCGCCTTCGCCAGGTCGACGTTCAGCTCGCCATAAGGCGCCATCAATTCATACACTGCCGTGAAAAGGAAATCGCCGGACAAGAGGGCGAAAGTGCGGCCCCAAATGGCGTTGACCGAGGGGCGTCCACGGCGCAGGATCCCGTGGTCGTTAATGTCGTCGTGTACGACGCTGGCCGTATGCATCAATTCGACGGCCGCTGCCGGCCGGGCGATGTATTCAATATCCGTGCCGCCGTGCGCCAGATAACTCAAGAGCAGCAGGCGCGGCCGAATACGCTTGCCGCCGGCGCTCAGAATATGGCGGCTTGCGTCGCGCAGGACATCGACCTGGCTGTCTGTCACATCGTTCATCGCCCGCTCAATGGCGGCGAGGCCACTGTCGACGATGTGAGTCAGTTCCAATTGACTTGCCAACCCGCCTGTCATTTCCGACTCCGAATCAACGGTTGTTAAGTTCAGAACTATCTAAACGTATTGTACAAGAAATACGATTTTCGTCAACGGAATCAAGGCCGACTCTAGCGTATTATTCCGAGTGTCGCCGGCCATAGCTCAGCCAGCCGGTCAACTTACTTTGATTCTATCGTTGAGAGTAAATCACGGTTTTTCTAGTCCGCGCATTTTCCCAGCGTCTGACAGAGCTGCGTGATGTGCAAACGGTCGTGCTGCGCGGTAAAATGCGCCATTTCGAGCAGATTGGTCAAGCCGAATATGCTGTGTCGAGCTGGGCGCGCCCAGTCCCCCGCCGCTAAATCCGAGAGTAGCGCGATAGTCTTCTGCCGTTCTTTCCAGAACCAGGCCATAATCTCATGACCGTCATCGTGACAGGGCGGAATATCCGGTCCCGGCGCGGGCAACGCCGCAACGAAGGGGTCGTCCTGTTGCAGGATCATTCGCAGGCGTGGCTGGTGCACGTCCGTCTCCGCGTGCCATAAATGGCAAAGGATCTGGAGAATTGACCATTCGTCCGGGTCCGGGCGCTGGAGCCACTGATGATCCTTAACCTCGGCTAGCATGCCGTGCAGCGCGCCGACATTACCCAAAAACTGCGGCAGGATCATATCCGGCGTCAACTGACGCGGCAAATGGACATTCCGCCAATTCGACTGGTGGACATGTTGGTAGATGCCTGCGAGTCGGTTCTCGCCATTGACCTGCCAGGTATGCATGCCGAGCGAACGAGCGGGCAATATGTCATTTGTGACGTGATCGCCGACCATCAGCGCTTCGTCCGGTTCCACGCCAATCCGCGCGACAGTCTCGGCGTAGTAGGCGGGGTCAGGTTTGGCAAAGTGCATGTTTTCGCTATGCGTGATGAAAGCGAAAGAATCGATGAAAGGGTCCAGGCCAGCCCAGGCGAGCCGCCGCCGGATGGCTGATTCGGGGTAGAGCGGGTTGGTAGCGATAGCGACCAGTATGTCCTGCTGCAGCAGGCAGGCCACGAGCCCTTCCGCCATAGCGACTGGCGCCGTCAAAGACGCGAGTTGCCCGTAGCTGTCTTCATAGAACGATGCAAGGACGGCAGAGGCTGCCTGTTCCGGCAGCGACAGCACGTTGGAGAGGCCGCTGAGCATGACGTCGGCATTGGTAAGGCAGCCGTCGCGCTCATTATTGATGGCGCGCATAACAGTACGAAGCCCATCCAGGCCGCGCTCAATGTCGAAGCCGTCAGACAGGTGCCGCTCAAAGCGCCGGCGAAAAGCTTGGGAAAATTGTCGGTCCGGATTGTTTAAGAGGGTATTGTCCAGATCGAACAGGACCGCTTTAATCATCGCTGCCTTCCAATGCTTGTCGGAAGATGTCCAGGCCGGGATGATCATCCGGGCAGCCGACGTAAGGATCGACTTTCTCGCCGTTTTTCAGGCAGATCGCCTCAACCTTGACGTGGCGGAACAAACCGAGAAAACTCACCTTGATCGTGAGTAAGAGCTGAGTATCGCTGCTGGCGTTTGCCAGGAGGATATCCGGCACCGGGCATTTGGCGCAATCTTTCGGATGCCATGCTTCGGAAGCGGGATTGCTCTTGGCCAAGCGACATTCTTCGATGTCCCGCGTATGGCGGTTGTAGTCGGCGTAATAATGCGGGCACTCGCGCCCGGCAGGCGTCATCATTTTCCCGGCTCCACTCCATCTATCCAGTCCGACGCGATACGCGGCAGATTTTCGAGCAAGCCATATTCTACTGTGCAATCGGGCAAGGATTCAAGGAAACTGGAGCCATAGCTCTTGCTGATGACCCGACTGTCAAAAAGCGCGACCACGCCGCGGTCAGTGCGGCTGCGGATCAAGCGGCCGAAGCCTTGGCGAAAGCGGAGAATCGCGTCGGGTACTGCGAATTCCTGGAATGAGTTGTTATACATTTCCGCGCGTGCGGAGAATACCGGATCGGAAGGCACGGCAAAGGGCAGCTTGGCGATGACCAGAGCGCTGAGATCGTCACCCGGAATGTCCACGCCTTCCCAAAAGCTGCGCGTACCCATCAGCACGGCCTTATCAGCCGACTTGAAACTTTTGAGCAGGACGTCCCGGCTGGTGCCGAAGCTCTGATCGTAGACCATGATATCGCCGAGCGTCAGTCGCGGGGTAATCGCCTTAGATGTTTCACGCAGTTGCGCGTAACTCGTGAAAAGCACCATCACTCGTCCACCGAGCGCCGCTGCCAATTCGATGATGCCGCGTTCGAGCATCTTCTGATATCCGCTGCGCTGGCCCGGTTCGGGCAGATCACTTGGCACAAAGAGCAGAGTCGACTTTCGATAATTGAAGGGCGAACCTAGCGCGATCGCATTAAAGTTGTCCGTATAAAGTCGCTCTTTGATGTGCTCAAAATTTCCCTGGGTGCGCAGGGTGGCGCTGGTCAACACAATACTCTCCATGCGCTGATTGAGATACTCATCCATCAGCGGGCCGACATGCAGTGGCGAGATATGCAGCTGAAGGCGTTCGGCGCTCTCTCCCGCCGTCACCGCATAAACCGAGTTGCTGTTAGGTTCCTGCGTGAATTGCTCGATTAGCTCATGCACATCCGACAGAAAGCGCCAATGCGCCCTGATTTCGCTGCTGTAGTCGTTGAAGTCCGGCATCTGAAACTGTTCGTAGCGGGGCAAGGCGTCGTGCAGGTGCGCCATCGCATCGGTTACTGCCAGGAAAAAGGAGGCGAGTTGCTTCCAGGCCGACTGGACGGTGACGAAGCTGCCCGAGTCTCTTTGCGCGTTTAAGAGCCGCCTGGCATAACGTCTGTTGCCATTCTGGCTGGCAGCGAAATCATGCAAAGCGCGGAAATACAGGCGGATATGGACCTTCATCACGTCGACGGTATCGCTGATGTTGTTGATGAAGGTCTCGAGTTTGCTGGCGGAGTCTCCGGGCATATGCAGGCGTGCCGCCGCCAGAAACTCCCCAAGCGTGCCGCCTCTTGCATTGCCCAGATCACGCAGGCGATTGAGAATCAATGCTTGATCGATGCGCCGGCTCATGCCGTCGGTGATGGCATCTTCAAGATGATGCGCCTCGTCAACGATGAGGTTGTAATATTCGGGCAGGGCACGATTTTCGATTCTGGCGTCCGCGATGAGCAGTGCGTGGTTGGTTATCAGGATATGGGCTGTTTCCGCTCGTTTGCGCGCGCGATAGTAAGGGCAAGCGCCATCCATTTCACTGGCGCAGCGGAATGTCGTACAGCATTCATCTTGCGCGCTCAAGCGGGACCAGGCGGCCCATTCGCCCGCGCGCAGCGTGATTTCGCCCCGGTCACCGGACGAGCTGTTCTGCAGCCAGACCAGGATTTTCGCCAAGGTCCTCAATTCGTCGAGGTTGGCCGGTTTCCGGCGGCGCAGCGTCTCGAGCCGGCGTGGACAGAGATAGTTGCCGCGACCCTTCATCAATGCTGCTTGCAGCCTGTCGCCGACAATATGCCGAACCAGTGGGATGTCCTGTTTGAGCAATTGCTCCTGAAGATTGATGGTGTGCGTCGCCACTGTTACGCGCTGGCCGTTCTGTGTCGCCCAAAGCGCGGCCGGTACCAAATAGGCGAGCGATTTGCCCGTGCCGGTACCCGCCTCAATCATGACTTGCTCGCCTTTGTTCAGCGCTGTTGTCACTTCTTGTGCCATGCTCAGCTGTTGATCGCGCTTCTCGTAGCTGCCGAGGTCCTCAGCCAGCGTGCCTCCGTTGCAGAAGACTTGATCCACCACTTCCACGGCAAGTTGCTCGCGCCGGGCGTCGCCGATATCCAGCGGCTCGGCGGAAAGGCGTTCAGCCACGAATGGATTGCTTGCGCGCTTGGCGCTACCGGCCTGCAGGCTCTCCTTCAGCGCCGCTTGGAAGACATCACGCGATGCCCAGTTTTTTCCACTGCTGGCCGTGATGATCTCGGACAATATTGACGACGGCAGCTGGCAGAGCGCTTCCCAGAGTTTCCAATACAAATGGCCTGTTGCGACCGCATCGTCAAAGGCGCGGTGCGACCTCGCCAAGTCGATGCCCATTAAAGTCGTCAAGCTGCCGAGATTGTAACGGGGAGCCGAGGGCAGCAGGATCGCCGCCAGTTCGTAGGTGTCAATGGCAGGATTTGTGCCGAGCAGCCCATGTTTGTTCATAAAGGTCACATCAAACTGGGCATTGTGCGCGACGATGGGCGCCTCGCCGAAGTAGCCTTCAAGGTCATCTAGCAGCAACTCGATTGACGGCGCATCTTCGACGTCCTCCGGGTGGATGCCGGTCAGGTGCGTGATATCGGCTGGTATCGGGATCGTAGGCTTAACCAGCTTCTGATACTCATCGATTACCCTGCCGTCGCGGAATCGCGCGATGCCGATCTCGATGATTTGATCTGTGGCGGGGTTGAGACCGGTGGTCTCGAGATCAAAGGCGAGCAGTTCGCCACGCATAGGCTACTCCGTCCGGTGGGCGCGGGTCACGCGCAGTATAGCATACTGACGAACGCAGGCACGCGAGCGCGCCGGGAGCATCGTCGTAAACTGCGACCATTCGTGTTAAATGTTATAGATGCGTGCAGCTGTCGATCACCCGGAGTCGGCCTCGCCGGAATCGTCTTCCGCGGGGGACTCGGCCGGCTCGACAGCAGGCGGGAACTTGGCTTCGGCTTCGGCGAATGCCCGCAGGACATCACGGCGGATTGTCGGGAGTTCGACTGCAGAAACGCCGATGAATCCGTCGCTTTCGACCGTCGACCAATTGGTCTCGTCCAACAGGGTCCATAAGTAGGACTTCACGTTGATATCCGCCATCGCCGCCTCGCGGATTAACAGGCTGGCCGAGCGCGAGAGCGGATATGAGCCATCCTCAATTGACGCCGGCGACGCTTCGAGGCAGCCCGCGCCACCATCGACGGCGACAAGCTGAATATTCGCCTGTTCGTTTTCAAGGACGCGCTGATAGTCGCGCCAGCTCATATAGGTCAGGGCGCCGGCGACATTACCCACGGCCGCAGCGCGATACAGCGGACTAAAATCTTGCTCGGTATCCCGGCGGATCGGCGGGATGACTTGGCCCGCGGTTTGCAGGAGAATATCGGTGTGTTGGTCCAATATGGTCAAGCCGAAAAGCGTGATCGGCTGTTCGGGGAAACCCGGCGCAACATCCGACCAATTCTCGATAACTTCGGCTGAATCTCCCTGCCACACGCTGTTGATTTGGTCGGTCGTCAGACAAGCCGTATGTGCCTCGGCAGTGTGCGCAACGAGGACTGTCGCTTGCGAACCGATATCCAGCGACAGCGTGACCATTTCATTCGCAGCGCAGGCATCGAGGTCGGCTGACATGAGCGCAGCGTCCAGGACAGCGATATCCGCTTCGCCACTGCACAGGCTGTTGATGCCGGCGGCGGCACCCCCGTACAAATAACTCAGTTCCAGACGCGCATTTTGCTGCGTGAGCCGGTCTCCGGTCCGTGCGAGTACCCGGTGAGCACTGGCGGCGCCGACGATATTGACCGGGCCGCTTAGATCGGCCGGCACTGCAAAGGCGCTCGCGCCGTCACTTGCAGCTAGAACAGCGTCGGCGTTGGTCAGAACGTCGGTGTTCAAGTTGTAAGCCGCACTTGTAGCAGGTGAGAAGCCAGCGGCTCTGATCGCGCCAAGATTCGTTTCGTCCGTAAGGAATCGCATCAGTTGCTGCAGGCTGGGGTTGGTGTCAAATCGATTGCGGTTGACGGTGACGTAAAGTGACTGCGCGGCGCCATATGCGCCTCCCTCCACATTTTCTGCGGATGGCAAGACACAGACGCCGACTGCTTCTCCGCCGAATTCGAGCAGAGCTATCGAATCTTCGTCCGCCAAGGCTTCGTCCCAAGGAAGGAAGGCAAGGGCGCCAGCCGTCTCGCTAACCAGCGCGACCGCTTCGGCGGCATCGGCATAGGTCTGCACATCGCGCCGCAAGCCATCACCCGCCACCAAGCCGTCGACAAGGACATATTCGATCTGATCGTCGGACGGGATGATCAGCGAGAATGCCAGATCACTTTGCTCCTCAGCATAAAATGACCAGTCGGTCACATTGTTGCTTGAGGTCGGTTTGAGCGCTAATTCCAGGGTTTGCCCGTCGAGGCATACGAGCGGCGCATCGGGATGGGCGATGAAGGCGACGATTCGGTGCGCGATCAAGAACTCGCTGTGCACGACATCGTTTGCGCCACAGATGGCTGCTTCGGCGCTGGTCATCGGGCGCGTGGCGGTCACCATATCGATGTCACCGTTGCAGAATCGATCGATGCCAGCTGTCGTCCCGGTCGTATCAAAGTCGATGTCGGCGTTATCGCCGCCTGCGGTGAGCTCGTCGATTAGTGAATTGACGATACGTGAGCCGACGGCCGTGATTTCATCCGTGTCCTGAGCGCCGCCAAAACCGGTATTTAGCATGACGAGCAGCAGCGCCAAAACGCCCGCGCATCTTCTGATGTTCTCCATAAAAAGAGGTATCCTTGCCTGAGCGTGATCTAACCTATGGATTGTACAGAGAGGGCAACGATTGTAAAGTCGTATTTTATCGCTAACATGGCCGCGTCGTGGAGGAAGCGCATGAGTTACACACCGCAAAGCGTCTTCGATCTAATCGGTGGCGAGGGTCCGCTGCGCGCCACGGTTGATGCCTTTTACACCAAGGTCGAACATGACCCGGTGCTGCGTCCGATGTATCCGGCTGACCTTGCGGAGTCCAACCGGCGGCTATTCCTCTTTCTAGTTCAGTTCTTCGGTGGACCTACTAGATATAGTGATGAGCGTGGCCATCCCCGGCTGCGCATGCGCCACTTTCCTTTTCCGATCGATCAACAAGCGCGCGACCACTGGCTGCAACATATGCTCGAATCGATTGACGAGGCAGGCATCGGCGAACCGGCGCGCTCGCGCATGCGGGAGTACTTTGAGCGTTCGTCCGCCTTTCTTATCAATCGACCGGACCAGACCAGCCTCGGCAACTAGCTACCAACTTCATGATCCGGCGCCAAGTATGTATTTGTCGAAAGCTTCGGCCGTCCAGGGTAGTGCCGGTTTGAAGAAGTGCTCGTGAATGGCGGCGGCGTACACCCTGATTTCGTGTTGCGCGTCACTGGCCATTCGGAGTCGCAGGAAGTGCATCAGGTTGTGAGCATCGACCTTGGTTACCCAAGTGTAATATACGCTGAAACCGGGCAAAAACAGGCGCGCCATTTCTTTCGACACGCCTTTATCCAGCGCTTCTGAATAGGCGCGAAAGCCTTCATCATAATGCTCGATCAGCTTGCGCGTAAGTTCTTCGCTTTCCGGCGCCGCCAGCGCGCCTTCGCTGGCCTGTTTATTGTCACGGCTCTGCTTGCGCCAGATATCCGGCACGTAAAAGTCGCTTTCTTGAAAGGGTGTATAACGACCGGATTGCGCATTCATATTCCAGGTGCGGTGCCGTACCCACTGCCACCAGGTGACCAGTGGCGCGCGCACGCGAAACTTGAATTCGACCATCTCAAATGGGGACGTGTGACGGTGACGCAGCAAATAAAAGAGCAGCCGTTTGTCCTGCTGAGGTCCCTTGCTTTCGCCGAGAAAACTGACACGCGCCGCGTTGACGATGGCGAGATCGCCGTCGATTTCCGATTCTGGATGTGGCATCAGATCGACCAGCTCAATCCAGCCCTTGTCGAGGACAGCGACTCGTTTGCCAATTAACTGTTCTGCCATGTTAGACTCCCGTGTCCGAATCCGAATCGCCAAGATCCAGCCCGGCAGGCGATGTTGAGCTAGCCGCCGAGGCTTTGCAGGGCGATGAGCACGCGCTCTTCCACACCCTCCGGGGCATCAAGCGGAATCGCCTGGATAGCGGCTTGCGCTTCGACAACGCTGTAGCCAAGCGTGGTCAAGGCATCCATCACGTCTGCGCTGCTGTCGTCGGCTGCGATCGGTATGGTGGCCAAGTCGGCCGGCATCTTGTCCTGCAATTCGAGGACGATCTTTTGCGCGGTTTTCTTGCCGATTCCTGGTACGCGGCTGAGAATCTCGGGTCGATCGTTATGGATGGCGCTACGGATGTTGTCGACGCTCAGCGTGCTTAACATGCCAACCGCCAACTTCGGCCCGATCCCGCTGATCTTGAGCACGGCGTCAAAGAGTTCGCGTTCGCCAGTCGTGGCGAAGCCGTAAAGGGTCAACGACTCTTCCCGTACAATCAATCGCGTATATAGAAACACTCGCTCAGAATTAATCTTTTCAATCGTGCTGAAAGGCGCGAACACCTCGATCCCGATGCCGCCGACGGAGACGATCAGGTGATCGGTTGCCTTGTGAGCCAGATACCCTTCGAGCGTGGCAATCATCCGCGGCGGTTCACCTTACGCCAGGTCCAGGCTGCGCAGGCGATAACTGTGCAGATCGGTAATGGCCACCGCCAGGGCGTCGGCGGCGTCATCCGGGCGTGGCGCCTTGTCAAGACTCAGCAGCAAACGCACCATCTCCTTCATCTGCGCCTTGCCGGCCCCGCCATAACCGCAGATAGACACTTTGATGGCATTGGGTTTGTACTCGGCGATAGTCACGTCCGCCTGCTGCAGAGCCAGCAGGACTACGCCACGCGCCTGCGCCACCGTGAGAGCGGTGGTGACATTACGGGAGAAGAACAATTCCTCGACGCCGGCGCGGTCCGGATTGAATTGCTCAATCAGGGCGGCCAGTTGGTCGTGAATCTGCTGCAATCGTTCGGGCATTGCCGTTTCAGGCTTGGTGCGAATGACGCCGTAGCGCAATGCTTCCAGTGAGCCGTCGCGATGCTCTCTGACCAAGCCATAACCCAGGGAAGCCGTGCCGGGGTCTATGCCGAGGGATATCATCCTATGACTCGTAAGCGGCCAGGACTGCGTCTGTGATGTTTAGATTGGAAGCCACTGTCTGCACGTCATCGGACTCTTCCAACTGTTCCATCAGACGCATGTTCTGCAGGGCTTTGCCTTTGGGAATATCAAGTTCGTTCTGCGGAAACCAGCGTAATTCACTGTCGTCAATTTCGTAGCCGGCTTGGGCGAGCGCGCTTTCAACCACTGCGAATTCGTCGCGCGGCGTGTAAACCGTGATGTTGCCTTCTTCGTCAACGACATCTTCCGCACCGGCCTCAGCCGCTTCCATGAATACCTCGTCGAAGTCGCTTTCTCCCTTGATGGTGATGTAGCCCTTCTGGTCAAATTGCCAGACGACAGCGCCGTTGGTCGCTAAAGTGCCGGCATATTTGCTGAAGGCGTGTTTGACATCTGCCAGCGCGCGATTCTTGTTGTCGGTCAAAATCTCGACGATGTAGGCGACCCCCTCGGGACCATAACCTTCGTATAGAATCTCAATAACCTCGCCACCGGCGATTTCGCCCGTGCCTTTCTTGGTCGCGCGTTCGATATTCTCTTTCGGCATATTGGCGGCGCGCGCTTTGGTGATCGCCAGTTTCAACTTGGGATTGGCGCTTTCGTCGCTTCCACCTTCGCGCGCGGCGACCATGATATCTCGACCCAAGCGCGTGAACACCTTGCCGCGCTTGGCATCCTCCGCGCCTTTCTTGCGCTTGATGGTCGACCACTTGCTGTGACCGGACATTTTCGCGCCCCTTCCGTAGCAATATTGATGGTTTCGATTGTACGAATTATACCGCATTATCGCGGCGACAAAACAGGTCGCGAATGCTATACTAGTGTTGCCTTTCTCTTATGGAGGTTTGTCTGAGGGATGTGCTCAGTGGATATAACGGAGCAAGCTGAGCAGGTCATTGCTGAAGCGTCAAACAGTGACCCGGAAAATGAATACAGTGGAGCGGTCTCGCCTGAGCGCATCGCATGGATGGTGCTTCTGGGCGCATTTGCGCTGTTTTGCACGGTGACTCTGACCACAGTCCTTGGCGTATACCATTTTCTCTTCCAATCAACCGTCGCCATGCCGGCCATGCTGCAAGTTGCAAAGGGTACAGTCGGCATCACCGGCAGCGATTTTATCGAGACGGTTGAACGTGAACACGAAGAGCTAACCAATACTTTGACGAGCATCAGCACCGATTCGTTGTCCCAGGCAACAATTCAGTTCCGCGACGTGACCGACAGCAGTGTCGAAATGGGACCACTTCTGGCGGCTGTCACCTTGCAGGGCAATACATTCGTCACCTTCAATTCCGCGAATCGGCCGCGATTTGAGTGGAGCCAGAACCCCTTAAGTTTGCAGTTTTCTCGTTTGAAAGGCGAGCTAGACATTCTGGTCACCGGCGTCAGCGACCATCCATTCCTGATGGACATCTACACGGAGGACCTGAACACTGATAAGGGCGTGCATGTTCAATTCCTCAACAATGGCAGATATCGGCTTAGCGTGTCCGAGGATGAAATTCGCCTCTTGAATCTGGCTGGCCTTGCCCGGTCATTCTTTAGAGACGATCCTGGTCGGCCCGATGTAGTGCGGAGCGGTCAGGAACTCGTACTGCGGGTCGGCGCTCGCAGCAGCTTAATCCGCCCGAGCACAACGAATGCCTTGAAGAGCGCGACCTTTAGTTTGCTTGATATGACACCGGGACGGCCGAATCTGGCAAGCGCAATGCCGGAATGGAATTGCAGCGTAAGCCAAGAGCAACTGCCGGAAGGCACCTTCACCTTGGCGGAGCATGACGGCCGCCTGGGCCTTCGATTGCGCCGACTCAACAACGCCGCGGCGCACGGGGTCGTCAGGTGTATTCAGGAGTTTGAAGGCGCAGGTCTCGATGTGACAGAATACGACTCGTTGCGCGTCATGGCTACCTTCAGCGCAAATTATCAGTCGCTTAGTTTGTGCGGGAAAGCTGCCAGCGAATGCCCCTTGATGCTACGGATCGACTACAACATGCGAGGCCATTGGCTCCGTGGATTCTACTACGAGGATCTGAACTCTCGGGAAGCCCGCAAGCGCTGCGACAGCTGCATCCAGGATCATGTCAACACCAATCAAGCCGTATGGTATACCTTTGATTCAGACAACTTGCTCAACCTGGTTGCCGCGGACGACAGGCCCGTTCGGATCCGGTCCATCGAGTTCTATGCATCGGGCCATCAATTTGATACGGTGGTCAGTGAGGTGGCATTGCTTCTGGGTCGCTCATCTGGCAACAACGGGGCCTAAAGGCGTCGTGGTCCGAAAATTGTCGGATATGCACTTCGCCGCAGGAGATTGATGAATGCCCGAAAGTCTCAATGACATTTTACTTTTCGCCACCATCTTTATCGCGGTTATTATCGCTTCGTTCTGGTTGGCGATCGTCATGTGGGCATATCGGGATATGCGTTCTCGATCGCGCGATCCACTGGCGCAGATGCTGGTGGCGATTCTTGTTTTCTTGCTCAACGTCCCGGGCGTGTTCATCTACATTCTGCTCCGACCGCGGGAGACGCTGTCCGAGGCGTACGAGCGATCGCTGGAAGAGGAAGCCCTGCTGCAAGAAATCGAGGAGCGTCCCAGCTGTCCAGGCTGCGGCCAACGAGTGCAGCATGATTGGCAAGCCTGCCCGCACTGTCATCATCGGCTCAAGAAAGCTTGCGTGGACTGCGGTTGTCTGCTGGAGTTGCCCTGGAATATCTGCCCGCGTTGCACAACCAGCCAGGTCAACTACACTTCGGATGGCACCATCGCGACAAGTTCCCGCCACGTCCAGCCTTCCGAACCTGCGCCAATCGACGCGAAGTGGGTCGCCTCGCAGCAATTGGAATAACCCATATTATTGACATATTATGGTGTCGGTTTGGCGCGTGAATGATGATGCTGAGTCGACTAATTCGAGTGCTGCATAGACCGTAGCGGATCAGATTTCGCCCTCTTCACCGACGGAGTGGATCTTGATGAGATTGGTCTGTCCGTCGATGCCGAAGGGCACGCCGGCGATGATAACCAGGCGATCGCCGCGCCCGACCAGGCCTTTGTCGTGGGCAGCGCGTATGATGATGCTGATCATCTCATCGATGGTGGTAAACTCTTCTACCTGCAGGGGAGTGACACCCCAAACCAGAGCCATTCGCCTTTGCGTTGTTGTGTTAGGTGTCATACAGAGAATTGGCGTGCTCGGTCGTTCCTTGGCGACGCGACGGGTGGTATAACCTGACATGCTCGTCGTGACGATCGCTCTCGGGTTGATCACTTGCGAAATATCGGAAGTCGCCTTGCTGATCGCATCCGAAATGTCTTCCCGGGATTCTTGCCGGTGCATTTCACTGGTCATGACGCCGCCGCCCGGATCTTGAAATGACTGAAGATCACGTTCGGCGATGGAGGCTATCTCGCTCATCACCTGGACGGACCGCACCGGATAGCTGCCACTGGCGCTCTCCGCGCTCAACATAATGGCATCCGTGCCATCCAGGATCGCATTGTATACGTCGCTGGCCTCGGCACGCGTCGGACGCGGATTCTCCGTCATGGATTCCAGCATTTGCGTCGCGGTGATGACAGGTTTTGCCGCCGCATTGCACAGTTTGATTATTCGCTTCTGGTGGAAGGGAACTTCCTCTGCCGGCGTCTCTATGCCGAGGTCCCCGCGCGCAACCATAATGCCGTCGCAGACGCTGATGATTTCCTCGATATTATCCAGCGCTTCGCCCATTTCGATCTTGGCGATGATGGCGGTATCCTTGCCCAGGCGCGCCATCAGCCGCTGCAATTCGTGGATATCATTGGCTGAGCGGACGAATGACATGGCCATATAATCGCAGTTTTTGCTCAGCGCGTATTCGATATCCTCGCGATCCTTGTCGGTGATGGCGGACAGGGTTAGCTGCGCATTCGGCGCGGAGACGCCCTTGCGCGATTTCAGCGCCCCGCCGACAACAACATCGCAGACCAGAGTCCTGCCACTAGCTTCTGTCACGCTGAACTGCAAATTGCCATCATCAAGCAGTAGCGTGGCGCCAGCCTGGATATCCTGCACGAATTCGGGATGAGGAAGCGAAACCAGCCCGTTCGAACCGATCAATTCGTCCAGCGTCAACGTGATTGCGTCGCCAATATCAAGCAGCATCGGATCGGGGCGCAAATCGCCGATGCGAATCTTGGGACCTTGAATGTCACAGAGCACGGCGACAACCGTGTCTTCTTCGTCGGCGATGCGGCGGATATGGTCGATGGTCTGGCCGTGCGTTTGATGATCCCCATGCGAGAAATTGATGCGCGCGACATTCATGCCGGCGCGTATCATGGCGCGCAAAGTCTCTGGATCATTGGAGGCGGGACCAATGGTGGCAACTATCTTGGTATGTTTACTGTCCAGGCTTAGTCGCACGCCTGTCCCCTTTCCCGTCCGTCTCGCGCCCGTATGCCGCCGTCGGAAGAGGCGCTACTTAGCTGCGCGCTCTCATTCAAGATCTGCGTTCAGGTTGGCAAATGCTGTCCGGCCGGCGTAACGAGCGGCAACGCCGAGCTTTTCTTCGATCCGCAGCAGTTGATTGTACTTGGCGATGCGGTCTGTTCTGGCGGGCGCGCCCGTTTTGATCTGCCCGCTGTTCATGGCAACGGCGATATCGGAAATAGTATTGTCTTCCGTCTCACCACTGCGGTGACTTGTGACCACGGTCATATTGTGGCGCTGCGCCATCTGCCCGGCGGCGAAGGCTTCTGTCAGCGATCCGATCTGGTTCACTTTGAACAGCAATGCGTTCGCGGCCTTCTCGTTGATCGCCCTCTTGACCTTGTCTACGTTGGTGACGAGCAGGTCATCGCCCACGACTTGCACACGGTCACCGATCTTCGCCACTAATCGCGCCCAGCTTTCCCAGTCGTTCTCATCCAGCCCGTCCTCGATGGAAATTATCGGATAGCGGTCGCACCAGTCGCTCCAGAATTCGACCATCTCTTCGCCGCTCAAGCGTCGACCCTCTATGTCCAGATTGTACATGCCGTCTTCGTAGATCTCGGATGCCGCCGGATCTAGCGCGATGAAAATATCTTCACCGGCGCGATAGCCGGCTTTATCGATCGCTTCCATGATGACATCGAGGGCGGCACGATTGCTGCCCAGGCTCGGCGCGAAACCGCCTTCATCGCCGACGGTCGTCTGATATCCTTTGTCGTGCAGGACGTTCTTCAATTGATGATAGATCTCCGTGCCCCAGCGCAAGGCTTCGCGAAACGTGGGCGCGCCGACAGGCATGACCATGAACTCCTGGAAATCAGTGCTGCCGAGAGCATGTTTACCGCCGTTCATGATATTCATCATCGGTGTCGGCAGAACATGAGCATGGATGCCGCCCAAGTAGGCATATAGCGGCAGGCCGAGGCTGTTGGCCGCGACATGCGCCAGGGCCATCGAGACACCCAGGATAGCGTTTGCGCCCAGCTTGCTCTTGGTCGGTGTGCCGTCCAGCTCGAGCATCAGTTCGTCAAGCCCCTTTTGGTCATAGGGCTGCAGACCTAGCAGCTCTGGCGCGATGACATTGTTGACGGCGTCGACCGCCTTGAGCACGCCTTTGCCGAGATAGCGCGACTTGTCTCCGTCACGCATTTCCAGCGCTTCATGTTCGCCTGTTGATGCCCCGCTCGGCACGATGGCGCGTCCCATTGAGTCGTCCGTCAAGTGAACCTCGACCTCAACGGTTGGGTTGCCGCGCGAGTCCAGAACTTCGCGCCCGTGAATCTTGCTGATCGTGGGCATCCGCAACTTCTCCATTCGTGAAAAGTTAACTCGTATCTCGGCTGCAGCTGAAGGTTTTCGCCCGAATATGATAGTACACGATAAATGGCAATTACACCTGCAATGTACTGCTCGCAAAGCGGCACGGACTTTGCCAGACCTTACACATTGAAGGACGACGCTCAGTTGGTTTAGAATAACAGAGGGCAACCTTTAACAGTAGCAGCTTTGATAAATCTTGGGTCGGACGAATACAGACCATGAAGCAACGGCGAGACGTTTACCTCGATTATTCCGCCTCAACGCCCGTGGATCCGCGCGTTTTGGAGGTGATCACACCTTACTTTAGCGAAGTCTATGCGAATCCATCGTCGGCGCATCGCTACGGGCGGGCAGCCGAGCGAGCCATTGAAGATGCGCGCGCTACTGTCGCAGGCGTCCTGAAATGCCGGCCGTCTGAGATCGTCTTCACCGGCGGTGGCTCGGAGAGTGATAATTTGGCGCTGCGCGGCGCTGCCTGGCGGGCGCGCGCCGAGGCTTTGCCGTCGCGCCTCATCACGACACCGATGGAACACAGCGCCGTGATCAGCACGGTCGAACAGATGGACGCGCTGATGGCCTTCGAAACCGCGATCGTGCCAGTGGACAAATATGGCTTGGTCGATGCTCGGGCATTCCGTTCCGTTTGCGCAGGCGGTGGCGCAATTGCGAGCATCATTTACGCCAATAACGAACTGGGTAGCATCAACGATCTGCCAAAGCTGTCGTCGATAGCCCACGATTCTGACATCTTATTTCATACCGATGCGGTCCAAGCGGGCGGCCAGTTGTCGCTTGATGTCGATGAGCTCGGCGTCGATATGCTCAGCTTGTCGGCACACAAGTTTTACGGTCCCAAGGGTGTCGGGATCCTCTACGTCAAAGACGGGATCGACCTGGCGAGCGCGTTGACGGGCGGCAGCCATGAAGGGGGACGCCGCGCCGGGACGCATAATACGCCCTTCATCGTTGGCCTGGCGAAGGCGCTAGAGTTGGCGTATCAAGAAAAAGAAGAACGGCTGACACATTTTCGCAGTTTGCGAGACCACTTGATTGGCGGAATTCTTGAACGCATCACATGCGCTGAATTGAGCGGACATCCGCAGGATCGCCTGCCATCACATGCGAGCTTCGTCTTGCATGGCATTGATGCCAACGCGCTCTTGATCCATCTGGATATGAAGGGCGTCGCGGCCAGCAGTGGATCCGCTTGCAAGACCGGTAATCCCGAGCCATCGGATATTCTGCTGGCGGCCGGATACTCGGAGGAAGATGCGAAGAGCGGTTTACGCCTGTCAGTCGGCCTGCATACCACGGTTGCCGACCTTGACTACGCCATCGCTGTGCTGGCTGAAGCTGTCCAGAAGCTGGGACAGCTAAAGCGCGCGTGGGCGACATGAGCGTGAAGAATACGCGCGTCGTGGTGGCGATGAGCGGCGGCGTCGATAGTTCCGTCGCGGCCGCATTGCTCGTCCGCGAAGGCTACGATGTCGTCGGCATGATGATGCGGCTCTGGTCTGATGACGCCATGGGCGGCGCGGAACATAACCGCTGCTGCACGCCGGATCAGATGAGTGACGCGCGGCGCATCGCTGATAAACTTGGTATTCCCTTTTATGTCCTGGATACCAAGGATGTCTTCCGGAATACGGTTGTCGAGTATTTTATTGAGGGACATCGCAACGGCTATACGCCAAACCCTTGCCTCGAATGCAATCGGCATATTCGTTTCGACTGGCTGCTGCGCAACGCGCTGGCGCTCGATGCCGACTACCTGGCGACCGGTCATTATGCCCGCATCAGCCGGGATGCGGACGGAGACTGTCTCCTGCGCTGCGGAGTCGACGCGGGCAAAGACCAGAGCTATGTTCTGAGCGTCATGGGTCAAGAGCAACTAGCTCGTACGATGTTTCCAATAGGGGAATACCCCAAGAGCGAGGTGCGCCGGCTGGCTGAAGAACTCGGTCTCAATGTCGCCGGCAAGCGAGACAGCCAGGATCTCTGTTTCCTTGGTGATAGCGATTATCGTGATTTCTTGAGCCTGCATGCGCCCGACGTCATGTTGCCGGGCCCCATTGTCACCAGCGATGGCGCGGTTTTGGGCGAACACCAAGGTCTGGCGAATTACACAATCGGCCAGCGCAAGGGACTTGGCATCTCTTATGCGGCGCCGCTGTATGTGCTGGCGATGAACCCGATCAAGAATGCCCTCATTGTCGGCACGGGCGACCAGCTGGGACGAGACGAGCTAATCGCCGAGCATGTGAACTGGGTGAGTGGCGTCCCGCCGCTGAATCCCTTCAGGGCCGCAGTCAAGATTCGCTATCAGGCGACGCCGCAGATGGCGTCGATTGATCCGCTTGAAGACGGTCGCATTCGTTGCGCCTTCGACGAACCCCAACGTGATATCACACCGGGTCAGGCAGCGGTCCTTTATCAAGATGACGTTTGCCTCGGTGGCGGCGTCATCGCCAAGTTCGAGCATGAGACCATTGCTGTGACCTGATACTGCCGAAGCCGAGCAGCAGCCTACACTCCACAATCCGCCAATTAGAATCGAAGCAGGACGATCTCGGCGCCAAAGAGGAGTACGATATACGTGGCGGCCAGGATTGACGGTCCATAGGGAATCACGGAAAAGCGCCGATAACCGTTATTCGTCAGGCGCCTGATCGTGGCGTAGAGCAGGGCGGCGGCGCCTCCAAGCAGAAGCGCCAATAGCATAGCCGGAATCACGCGGGGAAAACCGACGACCAGACCGCAGATTGCCATCAAGTAGACATCGCCCGAGCCAAAAGCGATGACCCCGGGGTCAAGGTTCAGCTGCTGGCTTGCGAGGCGCAAAAAGAAGCGTCCGCCCAGATAGATCAGCGTGAATACGAAACCGCCGGTCAGCGCGCCGAGAATCGCAGACGCGACTGCAAGCGCGGGCTGCGGGAAAGCAGCCGCTTCGATCAGCGCAGCGATGGCGACGACGGCCAGCGGAACCGGCAGAATAATCTTGCGCTCTAAATCTGCAACGGCAATCAAGAGAAAGCAGACGGCATAACACTGCCAGAGCAGAATCTGGCTGCTGCCGACGGCAGGGGTTTCACGGGCAACGACGTGCGTCAGCGTCATTAAGGCGGCGAGCGCCAGTTCGGTCAACGGGTAACGCCAGGAAAGCCGACAGTCGCCGCTACCGTACACAGTCCATTGTCTTGTGCCATCGTGCTCATCAGATTCAGAAGTACTGGGTCGGCGCCGTCGGAAGACGAACGCGGAAATGCCGAGCCAGGCGAGCAAGGGTCGCGGGCTGCCATCACGATATTTTGGTGCGCCAGGTATGCGCCCATCTGGTAAATCATCGGCCAATACGTTGACGACGCCGCCGAGAACCACTCCGACAATTGCGATTAGCAGGATGTCCACGGCGATCAACGTTGCTGCTGCTAGGGAATCGATGCAAGTTCGGGCGCGGCGGGAAGCAATGAAAACGCAATGACCAGCAGAATGAGCAGGCTCACGACGCCGACGAGGACGATCGCCATCCGCTGACTTGCCGACAGGGCGCTGTCGTCGAGCGGTATCACCTCGTCCTCGAAAGCGAGCTCCAGAGGGGTCACCCTGCCGCTAGCGATCCGCCAGAGCTTCAGACGCGGCTTTTCTTGCCTAAGCGATACGATCAAATGCAGGAGGCCTTCATCGACGGCGCCATTGATATCTTCATCTGACGGAATCGGCGGCGTACCCGGATGGGAGTGATAGATGCCGAGCAGTTTGAAGCGGCTTTCGTCGATAGCTTTTAGGGCGCGGAGCTGTTGCTGCGGGTCCAGCTGAAACTGCGCTTCCGGCCTTGGCGCAATGTTTATTAGCGGCAGGGACTGCGTAATCCAGCCCGTTTCGCCGGCGAGCAAGCCGCAAGCCTCGCGCGGCGCTTCAGACGCGGCGTGATCGGCAATCTCTCGCGCGACCGAATAGGCAATGCGTACGGGCATTCTTAGCTGGCTTCCGCCGGAACAATAAAGGAGATTTCGCACTTGTCTTGTGGCGGGTCACGCGTCTCGTAATATAGTTCCGCGGTCAAGGTATAGTCGCCGCTCGGCTCATTCAAGCCGCGGATATGCATGGTGAATTCGTTATCGAAATGCATCGTCGCGATGACGTCCAAGTCGCTGACCTGAACGCCATCCGTTCGGCGAGCGGTGATCACCAGATTGGGTCGTTCCTGAAATGGCGTCAGCTTAAGATTGACCTTCACCCGGAACCTGTCGGGATACGGGCTGGCGGAAAACGACTCGATTCTGATTTTGTGCCGCGGCTGGGGCACGAGATTGGCGTCGTTAAAGAGATTGATTTCCACCGTGCAGCACCCTTATGCCATCGGCTTTTGCAATGCGCGCAATGTATCTGTCGCGCGCTCAAATTCTTCCGCCGCTACGAAAATGTGGTCGCGAGAGTAAGCGGCGAAGGTCAGAATGGGTATATCCGCGTCGGCCAGCGCGGCGCTGATACGGGCGATGAAACCAACCAGCGTCGGCTCAAGCTCCGAATCAAACGTAATCAAGCGATAAGCTCGCTCACTGAACTGTGCCGGTCGCAGACGCTTGCTGAACTCATGACAGGCTTCGTCGGGCAGCATTAGCGTCACCTCGTCTTTGTCAGCGATTAGCGCGCTGAAGGGCAAACTCGCTTCGGCCACAATGCCGGCCGCCAAGGTGATCGCATTCGCCGGCAGCTGCAGAATCCGGTATGCCATGCCATCGCTGTAGAGTTCTACATTGCCCAATATCTGGTCTGCCGCTTGGGTCATTTGCATCTACTCATCAAATTGGTAGGTTGCTTCGGCGTAGAATCGCACGCTGCGCTCGGCATATTGCTGCCGCAGCCAGACTTGCAATTGTTCGTTCTTCGCCGGGAGCGGGGCGTCCACACGCAGGTATTCCATCGGAAAATTGAGATTCAGGGCGCGTCCATGAATAATATGGCGGCTTACACCAGGCGGCAAATAAGCGCATTCTAAAGCGGCATCAATGATATCTTGTGGTTGATACACCGGAAACATTACCAATGCGAAGCCCGTAGGGAACAGCGACCAGATCTGTGCAGGATCGACCAAGGGCGTGCGATACAGCGTCGCATTCTGATGGTATGACGACACCACTTGTCGCAAGGTCCCGTTGCGCTCCTGCAGTGTGTCCACCGCGGCGTGAAGACTGTAAACGGGACCATCCCGAAGCAAGACTTGCGCCACGGCGTTCGAATCCCAGCCGTCGCGCGTCTCGATGTGGTTGATCTGCGTCAGCTCATTCAGGAGGTTTCGCCAATCCCAATCCGATACGATATGCTGCCAAACGCCCAAATCGACAAAATCGCTCTCATAATCCGCCACTTGCACCAGGATATGCCGGAAACCGAGCGAGATCATTGAGATATGGCGATTCGATCCATCCATCAGCACATATTTCCCGCCGGCGACCTCGGCTACCATTGGCGGATTCGTGAAGCACTTGGCTCGCTTCAGGCGCTCGATCAGGGGCTGCGACCGCTGGGCATCACTTTTTTCGTGCGGCATGACATCGTCAACATTGACGATGCGCAGATCCGGCGGCGGGGCGCTTAGCGGATTCGAATTCATTGCGTTCCCGATTAAAATGTTTCCAGTTAAGGGCATAGCGTATCATGAAGTGGTGCGCTGGGCAATTGTACTGCGGCAGCCGCTGACTTCGGGGAGGCAACGGATGGGGGCGAAACAGCAAGGCGCGGACGCAACGCGCGATCGATGGCTGACGATGCCGCGTACGCTGTCCTTTGTCATGCACGGCGATGCCGTGTTGATGATGAAACGCGCCGCTCATAAGCGCGTCTTTCCCAATCAATACAATGGGCTGGGCGGCCATATCGAGCGCGACGAAGACCCGGCGAGCGGGGCGCGCCGTGAAATCCTGGAGGAGAGCGGACTGCAGGTGCATTCACTGCGACTGCGCAGCATCCACAACATTGATGCCGGCGAGCGTACTGGCATACTGCTCTTCGTCTATACTGCGATAAGCGATAGCCGATCCGTCAATCCGGCTGGTCCTGAAGGCGAGTTGGAATGGATACCAAGAGATCAGCTATGGGATCTCGATTTGGTCGAAGATCTGCCGCAGTTGCTGCTCCGCATACTTTCTATGTCTGACGATCAGCCGCCGCTGAATGTGCACGTCAGTTACGATGATGACGACAAGATCATGCTGCGCTTCAAAGAAGGTAAGTGATATGAGACAGGTTCAGCCGTGTTCTGATAGCGCCATGAAGCCAGTACCGATTCGCCTGCCGATGCGCCTCTATATGAAGGTCGGCGGCGTAACGGCAAACGAAGCGCTTAACTGCGGTAACCACGCAGGTCCAGTTGAAAGTGACATTGCCGAAGCGCTGAAAGCGACCATGAACCGCTGGAAAGCTGATGGCTTGAATGTCGAAACCGGAAAGGTCGACTATGAGCGTCTGGCGCGCAGCGCGGTCTTGGAAGAGTATCAGCCGCTGGCGACGGCATTACGCGACTTTGATCCGGCTTCCCTGACCACCGATGATGAGCGCAAAGCCTTCTGGATTAATGTCTATAATTCAATGCTCATTCACGGCGTCGTCGCCTATGGCGCGCGTACGAGCCTGTGGAATATCCGCGGCGCCTTTGAACGAATCGCCTACAATATCGGCCGCTACCGCTACAGCCTGGACGACATTGAGCACGGTATCCTGCGTGGCAACAAGGCGCACTTCTTGATACCCGGCCGGCGCTTTTCCCACGCTGATCCGCGGCGCAATTTCGCTCTGCGGCAGGTGGATCCGCGCATACATTTTGCGCTGGTCTGCGGCGCGAGTTCGTGCCCGCCGATCGGCATCTATCAACCGAGCCAACTGGATGCCCAGCTGGACCTGGCGGCCCGCAACTTTATCAACGGCGGCGGCGTAGACTTGAACACAGATAAGATGACAGTCTCATTGTCGCGGATCTTCCGATGGTACAGTCAGGACTTCGGCGGGAAGTGGATGGGCACGGGAAAGCGCGCGCCTTTGCTGAGGACTGTTGCGCCCTTTCTTGATCAGTCCGATGATCGCCAATTCTTGCTGGTCCGAGCCGATCAACTGCGCGTTATCTATCAGAAATACGATTGGGCGCTGAATGTCTGAGCCACCTGTTGCAGCATCCGAATCGGCTGGCGAATCAATGGCGGAATCCGCCGCGAATGTCGTACAGCCGAAGCGCAGTCCCGCCAAGAGGTTGGGCTGCGGGCTGCTGCTGATCGTCTGGTTTGCGCTTCTGATGACGCCCTGTGGTCTGTTTTATCTGGCGGCAAACGGCGAAATCCGCCTGGATCATGCTGACATTCCACAGCCCCATGCACATCCGCGTTTACTCATTTCGCTGATCAGCGAGACGGATGCCCGCGGGCTGCGCATCGAAAGCGCGTCAATCGTTAGCGGTCATGTCGATGAAATGCAGGTCTGTGTCGAGACCACTGTTTCGTTTTTCCTTTGGCACTCAAGCGAGGGAAGCCAGGACGTGCGATACTGTGACTGTTATCAGCGAGCGGACAGCGCGGCATCCTGGGAGTTATCGGACACTTACAGTCGCGCTTGCTCGTCCGCCGGCTGAGTGGTGGCGTTCGACAGCCTGGACTAGACGATGGAAATACTGCGCAACATCGACCCGGCTCATCTGCCCTATATTGCCGTCGCTTGCGTTTTGCTCTGCGTGTCCGTCATCATCATCGGCTTTGTTCTACAGGCTGTCAGCAGTATCTTTGAAGTCGTGTTCGGTCTGTTCGAAGTGGTAACTGATATCCTGCAGGGTGGTCCGATGGCCTGGTGTGGCTGCGGGCTTTTGATCCTCAGTCTGGTCGCTTGCGCCGGCGTCACATTCCTGCTGCTTAACGCGCCTGAGAGCTGCGCCACCCAGCCCACAAACTTCTGCCGCTGGCTCGGTTTTCTGCCTTAACTTCGACCTTAGAATCAGCCTTCGTCAAGAAATTTACTTTGCCTTGCTAAGTAAATTCTTGTACAATAGAGACAGCTTGATTCGCAGGAGATACTTCATGGCAACAAGCGCCGTTCCACTCTCCCGTACTGACATAAACGTGGCCGCAATTGACCAGGGAAGTCTATGGCTACGCAACAGACGATGGGATCTATTCTTCATCACGCTTAGCGTCGTTGTTGTTCCCTTGCCGTACCTCATGTACTTGCTCGGCGTGCGTCTTGGGATTGAGGACGACATTAGCCGCAATCTGGTGAATGCCTTTGTGGCGGTGGCGATCGGCGGACCGCACATGATGTCCACGTTTCTGCGTACCGGCTTGGACGAGCGCTTCAAAGAGCGGTATCCGACCCTGATCCGGTCGTCCATCATCATCCCCATTATCGTGATTTCGCTCGCATTCCTGAATCTGAGCTTGATGCTGACCTTCTTCTTTTTCTGGGCGTCCTTGCACGTTTTGCATCAAGTTACCTACATTGTGGAACTCTATAACCACAAAGAGGCCAAATTCGTCCGCAGGAGCGCCCTGAATCCCGTGTCGCGTCTGATCGACTACGCCATCGTACTGACCAGTCTGTTTCCCATCGCGATGTGGAAGATCAGTCAAGGCTCTTTTGAAATCGGGCAAAATGACCTGGGCGAGGCAATTCCCGATTTGTTTCAGCAGCCGGATAATCCCTGGTTATTCTTCCTGGCCGCGATTATCTTCGGCATCGCCTTACTTTCTTACGTCGCGAAGAGCGTGTACGAGTACTACCATGGCGTCCTGAACATGCCGAAATTCGCCTTTGTCACGCTAACCGTGCTGGTGGCTTTCTTCACGCCGCTTCTGCCTAACCTGGACACCGCGTTTCAAGGGCTGAATACCTGGCATTCCTTCCAGTATCTGGCGATCACGTTTTACATTATAAAAGTCCGGCAAATGGTTGGCGATCTGGATGACAACGCGCCGCTGGTCGCGCGTTTCAGTCGCAAGACAACGGACGCGCGCGCCCTTTACGGCTTCAGCGCGATGCTTCTGGTGGGCTCGGCGGTCATATTCGGGCTGGTCTATGTACTTGCCGGGATCGTTCGACCGGGCATTGATGGCAATAGCCATTTCGATATCGCCTATTACACCGCGATCTTGTCATTCCTGTGGATTCATTACTACCACGATCATTTCCTCTTTACCGACTTTGAAGCCCTCGACGACGCCTTTGCCTCATAGTTGGCAATCCGGATAATGGCCGCAAGTTAGGGGAAAACCTCCCGTACCCACTGCATGGGGTCGACATTGACGCCATTCAGCCAGACTTCCCAATGTAGATGCGGGCCTGTGCTGCGACCTGTCGAACCGACAGTGCCGATGACTTGGCCGACGGTCACCGATTCGCCTGGCTGGACCGAGGTCTCATGCTGATGTGCGTAAAGGGTAAAGACGCCCCAGCCGTGATCAATCATGACGGTGTTGCCACGAATGTGCAGCCGGTCGACTAAGATGACGTCGCCATCCGCCGCCGCCAGGACCGGAGTGCCAGGCGCGCCGGCGAAGTCGGCTCCACGATGATAGCGATCGAAGGGACTGCCATTATATGAACGGAGCGTGCCGAATTCAGCATTCATCGGCGCGGCTGCCGGTAGACTGAGCGAGTTGGTCCAGTACCGGGTCGGGTTAAAGCTGTCGGTCAAGCCGACGAGCAGGGCGATTTCCGATTCTTCCACTGCCGGCGCGACCAGTTCGTCGTCGCCGATGGTGATGGTCTGGCGCCAGTAGCCGCCCGAGACCACTTGCACGGTGGCGGCGACGGACAGAATCGCGTCAGATTCATCGCGCAGGTCAAGCGACAGGGGATAGACAGCCATCTCGGTGAACATCGGGATGCCGACGAGAATATTGTGGCGTGTGCCGTCTTCACGTGTGATCACTTGCAGTTCTTGATCGAGAAACTGCCCGCTCACCGCAACGGCCTCACTGGTCTGCAGTTCGATGCGGCCGGTACGTCCTTCTTCGAGTACAAGCGGGTCTATCGTGAAGGCGGCGACGATTTCGGGTATTTCTTGCGTCAGGCGCGGCAGCTCAATGCCGGGAATCGTCAGCCGCTGACCAATGCGCAGTAAGCTCGGATCCAGCAGGTTGTTGGCGCTGGCGAGCGCGTCGACCGTCTGGTTGTAGCGCAGGGCGATCTGAGAGAGTGTTTCGCCCGACTTGACCGTATGGACGAAGGCGGCGACCGGGTCGCCAACTCGCGCGAAGGAATGAGGATACTGAGACAAGTTTGTGGGCTCTGAAATCGGCGCTTCACCAGCGTCAGAATCCGCTGCGACTGTCGTCGGGACCACTGCAGGCTGCTCGTCGGCCGGCGGCGTTTCCGTTGCGATCACCAATTCTTGCCCGACAACGATGACGTCTGACAAAGCCAGACTGTTGAGCCGCAGCAGGGCGTCCAGGGTGATGTCATAGGCCGTGGCAATACTGGCCAAGGTCTCACCGGCCGATACGACATGTGTCTGCTGTGGTTCGGCGCTTTGGGCGGCGAGCGGAATGATTAGCCGCTGCCCGATTGCGATGGAATTGGCATCGGCGATGCCATTCGCCGCGACAAGATCTTCGGCAAAAAGGTCGTATTGCAAGGCGATCCTGAACAGGTTCTCGCCGCGCTGAACAACATGTACTGTGAATGATGAATCGCTCTGCTCTTGCGCTAGCACCGGGCTGCTATAGGCGAGAATGCCGGCTACGAGCATTCCCAGGTAAAAGCTGATATAAAGTTTCAAGTCATGACCTCGTCGATTCGCAGTTGGTCTCCAACCTGGACACGCTCCAGGATCAATGGATCCGCCTCTAGATAATACATGGCGGGCGCCTTCGGCACATGGGCGAGTCTCCATGGCTTTGCCAGTTTGGAATCAACGACTCTGAATTCTTCATCGAGCCAAACAACGCCGATGTCAAAGCGCATGCCCAAAGTGTGAAGAGCGGACTTGACCCGGCTGGGCGACCGACGCACAAAGATGAGGCCTTCATTCTCGGCCAGGCCACGCCTAAGCTGAAGGCCAATCAGGCGCGAAAAGAAGCTCGCGCAAATGTCTGCGCGAGCCAAAATAGTCTGTCCCGTGTGCGCGTTGCTGATCACCCGCTGGGCACTCATCCCGGAATGGTCAGTACTTGTCCCACACTCAACTGATTGTAGTTGCTGATGTTGTTCAATTGCGCCAGTTCCACAGCGCTGACGCCAAACCGGCCGGCGATCCCGTACAGTGTGTCGCCGGGCTGAACGGTATAGGTAATCGGCACATTTGTCGGCAATGGCGTTGGCGTTGGCACAGCCGTGCTGGTACTTTCCGGCACGATCGAAGCTGAACCATCCGCGCTGGGAATCTTGAGTTCTTGTCCCGGGAAAATGCGGCTCGGATTCGTAATGCCATTCAGCTGCGCGATTGCGGCGACCGTCGTATTGTATTCACTGGCGATTTCGCCCAGTGTGTCGCCTGCTTGAACAACGTAGATAACGTAGGAGCCGGAGGTCGACGGGACGGGCGTCGCCGTTGGCACTGGAGTCGGCGTTGGAATTGCAGTCGGCGCCGGAATTGGCGTTGGAATCACCAGAATCACACCGACATCGATCTGATGCATATTGGCGATATTATTCTGCTGCGCCAGCAGTTCCACCGTGGTGCCATGTCTGTTGGCGATCGTCTCCAGGGTGTCACCGGGCTGAATCTGATAGATGACTGGCGTCGCTGTAGGTGATGGCGTAATCGTCGGGGTCAGTGTTGGGGTCAGCGTTGAGGTCGCCGTGGTGGTTGGCGTGGCGGTTGGCGTGGCGGTCGGCGTGTTCGATGGCGCGTCGTCTTCGGGGGGCTCCGGCAAATTGACCGGTATGATGAGGCGCTGGCCGACAAAAATCAGATTGGCGGCATTCAAGCCATTGGCACGATTGATGGCGTCCACTGTGCTTTCATATTGAACTGCCAGCGCGCTGACCGTATCACCGTCGACAACCACATGCACCTCGGTATCTGAAAATTCGTCCGATATTGGCACAGGGTCATCTTCGTCGTCTTCATCGTCTGCGACGGTTGCAGTTGCAGTGGGTTCCGCCGTATCCGTCGGTTCGGCCGTACCGGTCATTGTGGCCGTGGCGGTAGCCGTTGGCGTTGACGTTGCCGTAACGGTTGGAGTATCAGTTGCATCCGGCGGCGGCTGCTGCTCTTCACCGCGCGTCTCCGTGTCATCTTTTCCTGCGCTTCCAGCTGATTTATCGTCAGTAGCTGTGGCAGTTTGGGTGGCGGTGGCGGTCACTGTAGCGGTCGCGGTCGCGGTAGCCGTAGCGGTTTGCGTCGCGGTCATGGTCGCCGTTGGCGTCGTCTCGTCCACCAAATTGTCATTGGTTTCCGACGTAGGCGTACTATCGACCACGACAACCGTCTCGCTGGCGACTTCTAAAACGGCATCGTCCAGATAGATGTAGTTGTTGGCCCGCGGCTCGCCGACGGTGGACTCGACGAACACCGTGATCGTCGAGCTTTCCGCGGTCGCAATCACCGCGTACTGACGGTAGGCATCGTAAAAGAAGGTCGCGGCGGTCGACCAGATGATGTCGTCGCTGGTGCCATCGGTGCCGCCGTCCGGATCGATGCCGACTCTAAATACGACATCACCCGGATCTTCGCTGAGGTCCGCATCTTCAAAGCTGGATGACCAAACGTGCGCATAGATGCTGAAACGATAGGTCGTGCCGCTGGTCAGGCTGTCAACTTCCTGATAAATGCCGCCTCGGTGCGTGGCAAACAGCGTGAAGTATTGTTGCGCTTTGCCTGCTTCATCGAGCCGAATTCTGTCCGTCTCTTCGTCGTAGTTCGGGTCGTGATTGGCGAAAGAGGGACTGGTATCCGTAGCCGCCACATGCCAGGGCGTCCAGCTTTCGGCAACATTGCGAGGATCGGCGCCATCCAATTCAACAAAATCACCCTCAAAATCGCCGTTTGATAGCAGATTTGTTACGGCTTCATCCTGGCTGAAGCTGACGTAGAGCAACAGCAATAATGATATGACGCCAATAACCGCCAATCGGTCTCTCATCATAAGCTCCCGCTGAAATTCGCGTGGTTAAAACACGAAGGCATCAGTCTCTAGTCTACTCAGAAACGGACAAGCGCACAAAGCAATAGAAGGCATATCCTCATCAGCGCGATTGTCACTTGAGATTATGCCTTGAATGGCGTAATCTTGCTTGGCAGGCCGTAGCGAAACTTCATCGATCTTACGCTTGGGGCGAGGCGCCATAAGCAGCCGATACTCCGGACGGTGAACCTTTCGGCCGCGGTCGAAATCTCAGAGCTGATCCACAAGGTATCAGCTTTTTGTTGAATAGCGGTGAGTAAACAGTCGCGAAGGATCCAGCTCTCGCATTCGCTGCCATAATTCAGTTTTATCCGATTGTCGCAAAGCGCTTGCAGCGAGAGACGTATTCAGGATCACGGAGGGTTAGTTATTTGAAGCTGCATGAATATCAGTCCAAGTTTTTGTTCCGTGATTACGGTATTCCTATTCCGCAAGGGCAAGTGGCGACTACCGCGGAAGAAGTTTACGCGATCGCAGGCGAGCTTGGCGGAGTCGTCGTGGTGAAAGCCCAGGTGCATGTTGGTGGACGGGGAAAAGCCGGCGGCGTCAAGGTGGCGAAGAACGCGGAGGAAGCCCGGCGTTACGCCGAGCAGATCCTCGGCATGGACATCAAAGGATTGCGCGTGGACAAGGTGCTGGTCGATCCCGGCGCCGATATCAAGCAGGAGATTTACCTGGCGATCACCAATGACCGGGGCGCAGGAATGCCGTTGATCATGACATCGATGGAAGGCGGCATGGACATCGAGGAGCTTAACCGCGAACGTCGCGACGACATCATCCGCGAGCATATCGACCCGATCCTGGGTTTGCAGAAATACCAAATGACCCACATCGCCAGCGCGATGGGAATGCCGCGCGCGCACTGGCGGAGTTTCGGCCAGATATTAGACGGACTCTATCAATGTTACATCAAGAGTGATGCCGAGCTGGCCGAGATCAATCCGCTTGTTATCACGGGCGATGGCGAGCTCCTGGCAGTCGACGGCAAGGTCATTATTGACGACAACGCCCTCTTCCGTCAGCCGGCCTTGACCGAAGAACGTGACACGAGCGACGAGCCGGAATCCGAACGGCTGGCGCGTGAAGCCGGCATCACCTATATCAAACTTGACGGTCAGATCGGCTGTATGGTGAATGGCGCCGGGCTGGCAATGACCACGATGGATATGACCAAGCTCTACGGCCAGGCCGATGGCATCGGACCGGCGAACTTCCTCGATATCGGCGGCGGCGCGACGCCGGAGCAGGTGGCAGCCGCGCTGCGCATCATTCTGTCTGATGAGAATGTCAAATGCGTCCTCTTCAACATCTTTGGTGGCATCACACGCTGCGATGAGGTGGCGGACGGCATCCTGACCGCCTACAACGAGGTCAAGCCGAGTGTACCGATGATCATTCGCCTGCAGGGCACTAATGCCGCCGAAGGCAGTCAGATCATCAGCGATGCGCAAATTCCTAATATCATCAGCGCCGAGACATTGACGGAAGCCGCTCAGCGGGCGGTGGCAGCGGTTAAGCGGGGGGCTTGAGATGTCCATTCTTATCGACAGCAGCGCAATGGTCTTGGTGCAAGGCGTCACCGGCCGTCAAGGCGGCTTTCATGCGAAACTGATGATGGAATACGGCACGGATGTCGTTGGCGGCGTTACGCCGGGCAAAGGTGGCGAATGGTTCGAGGGCAAGCCGGTCTTCGATACGATGCGCGCCGCGGTGGAGACGACGAACGCCGATGTCAGCCTGGTCACCGTGCCCGCCCGTTTCGCAGCCGATGCCATCATGGAAGCGGCCGATGCGGGTATACGGCTGGTCATCTGCCTGACCGAACATATCCCCGTTGCCGACATGATGAAGGTGGTGGTCTTCTGCCGCCGGCGGGGCACCCGTCTGATCGGTCCGAATTGTCCCGGCGTGATGACGCCCGGGCAAGCCAAAGTTGGCATCATCCCGGCGATGGTGGCGGAACCGGGCAACGTCGGCGTCGTCTCCAAGAGCGGTACCTTGACCTACGAGGTCGGCTTCGCCATGAAGAACCAGGGAATCGGCATCTCGACGATAGTAGGCATCGGCGGCGATCCGGTTATCGGCACGACTTTTGTCGAAGTACTCGAGATGTTTGAGAATGATCCGGAGACGGAGAAGGTCGCGCTGCTGGGCGAGATCGGCGGAAGCGCGGAGATTGTCGCGGCGGATTTCATCAAAAATGCCATGACCAAGCCCGTTGCTGCCTTCGTCGCCGGTCGCAGCGCTCCACCCGGCAAGCGTATGGGTCATGCCGGCGCGATTGTCGATGGCGGGGAAGGCTCGGCGGAAGAAAAAATACAAGCTTTGGAAGCGGCCGGCGCTCGTGTCGCCGCCAATCCGGACGAGATACCGGGGCTCTTGGCTTAAGCCTTTGTCATTGCCTGAGCGGGCGTGACTGCCGGCTTGTACAAGACGAATATCAAATCGATCCCATCAGGATTTAGCAAGCAGAACCTCATGATGCAGGCGGCAGCGCGCTTCGTATGATTCTTGCGCGCCGACCATGATAATGGGATCGTCAACAGCAGCAGGCCGCCCATCGACAAGCCGCTGTGTCCGGCTGGCTTCCTCACCACAAACCACACAGATCGCGTGCAGCTTGATAACTTCTTCAGCGATGCTCAGCAGGTGTGGCATCGCGCCGAATGGCTCGCCGCGGAAATCGGTATCGAGTCCGGCGATGATCACACGAATATTCAGCTCTTCCACTAACCGCTGCACGACTTCCACGATGCCGGCGTCGAAAAACTGCGCTTCATCGATGGCGACTACCGTGGTCTCGCCATTTGCCAACTCCAGAACTTCGTTTGACGAGTTAACCGCCACGGCGTCAACGGACTGTCCCGTATGGCTGAAAATACGCTGGATGCCGTAGCGATCATCTATCTTGGGTTTGAAGACCTTGACCTTTTGCCTGGCGATTATGGCGCGGCGAACGCGGCGGATTAACTCTTCGGTTTTGCCACAGAACATGCTGCCGCAGATGACTTCGATGCGTCCCGCTTCGTGCTTCATTCCTTCGTTACCTCACCTTCAATGTCAGCATGGCGCCGCAGAATACAAGGTATCGAGCGGCGGAAGCAACGCAAAACAGGACGGCCAATGCGTAAGATCGACCGTCCTGCAAAACAGCTTGTCACACTTAGTTATTGAGTTGGTAGCCCTTGGAACGCAGGCTTTTCCTCAAATCGCTGACGACTTTGCGTCCGATACCCTGGATCGCCAGAATGCTGTTGTCATCGTCGTCGTCCCCAAGCCTGTCAAGCACATCGGCGACGATTATGATGCCGTTCGCTTCCAGGATGTTGGTATAGCGCGCGCCAATATCAAGTTCCGTAATCGGCAGGTCGGGCGGCGTGCGGTCGGCGACGATCTGGTCCAGTTGCGTGCGAATTTCGTCACGCTGCTGCAGGCGCTTGATGAACTTGTCGACGCGGCCCTCCGTGTCAACAATGCGCTGCTCACCGGTGTAGAAGGGGTGGCAATTCGAACAGATTTCAACCGTCAGCGATTCGACGGTAGAGCCGGTCGTCCAGGTGGTGCCGCAGGTCATGCAGCGCACCGGCGTTTCATGCCAGGCTGGGTGGATTCCCTGTTTCATCTTTTCCTCCGCGCATTTGCGGCTCTGTCAAGTGGCGCAAATGACTTCTATGGCAAATCTAGCTGACGGATTGCACCGTCTCTTCATGTTTTGCGTAAACTGAAATGCGTTTCTGCCCTTTGCGACCGCGCATCTTCTCGAAGGTCACGACGCCGGCGCGCGTGGCAAAAATCGTATAATCCTTGCCCATGCCGACACCTTCGCCCGGGTGGAATCTGCTGCCGCGTTGGCGCACGATGATGTTGCCCGGTATGACGAATTGACCGCCGTAGTTTTTGACGCCAAGTCGCTTGGAATTGCTGTCGCGACCGTTGCTTGTTGAGCCGCCGCCTTTTTTGTGAGCCATTGCTGCTTGCCTCCTCTAAACGCGCCTACACTTTGATTTCGTCGATGCGGAGCCGCGTATAATACTGCCTGTGCCCCTGCTTGCGCCGATAGTTGGTGCGCTGACGATACTTATAGACGATTATCTTCTTGCCGCGGAACTGGTCGACAACTGTGGCCGTAACCGATGCGCCCTCAACTTGCGGCTGACCGACCACGGTGTCATCACCGTTGACGACCAACAGCACGTCGGAGATATCAATCGCATCGCCGACTTCGTTGGGCAGGCGGTCCACATCAATCGTGGCGCCGACTTTCGCGCGATATTGTTTGCCGCCACTTCGGATAATCACATACATGAGAGATTTCTCCAACCTTCGCTTTGGTTCTCCGTGTCAGATGCCGCTGCCGACTCCAATCACGGGGAAAATTGGCTTATAGCAAAAGCCCTACTGTTTCCGGCAGGGCATCGGATATTCTAGTCGAGGGTACGTGATTCAGTCAAGCGTTAGTTTCTTGAAAGGTCAAGCCATACTTAGGTGATAAACATGGCATCGCCAAACGAATAAAAGCGGTAGTTCATTGTTTTCGCCGTCTCGTAGGCGTCAAGAATTGTCTGGCGTCCGGCAAAGGCGCTCAACATCATCAGCAGCGTCGACCTGGGCAGATGAAAGTTTGTAATCATGGCGTCGACCACACGCCAACGATAACCGGGATAAATGAACAGGCGCGTGTTAGCCGCAAAAGCTGAGACATGTTGCTGCTGTGAAATATCGGCGTCCGGCACAAGCTGACTTGGGTCGCCGCCAGCGCTTAGTATCGCGGCGGTTTCAAGGGTGCGCGCCGAGGTCGTCCCGACCGCGATGACTCGACCGCCCGCGCGTACAGATGAGTTGATGATATTCGCGTTGCCCTCGTCGAGACTAGCGTGCTCGCTGTGGATTTGATGATCTTGCACGCGCTCCGCTGTCACGGGTTGGAAGGTGTGCAAGCCGATGTGCAAGGTGCAAGTTGCCAGCTGGACACCCTTATGCCTTAACATGGCGAGCAGGTCAGGCGTGAAGTGCAGGCCGGCGGTGGGGGCCGCCGCCGAACCGTCCACTTCGCTGTAGACTGTCTGATAGCGTTCGCCATTGTCCAGCGGCGAGCTGATGTAGGGCGGAAGGGGCATCTCGCCAATATCCCGAAGCAGCGCATCAACCGGTCGGTCGAACTCGACGACGCGTTGCGACAGGTCCAATTGCTTGGTTACCACGCATGATACGTCGGTATTCTCGAGCCGCAGTCGCAGGCCCGCGCCGACATTTCGGCCGCCTACCAGCGCCTCCCAGCGCAGGTCGCTTTGCCGCTTCAAGAGCAGTATCTCAACAGCCCCGCCGGTCTCCGCCTTGCGGGCATGCAGCCGCGCCGGGATCACGCGTGTATTGTTCAGCACCAACACGTCGTTCGGCGCCAGCATGTGCGCGATGTCGGAGAAGGTGTGATGGGTCAGGGAGCCGGCCGCGCGATCAAGCCGCAGCAGTTTGGACGAGTCGCGCGGCGCCGCGGGTGTCTGCGCGATGTAATGCGCGGGCAGATCATAATCGAAGTCGGCGACGTTCATAGGAGACGCTGCTGAGCCGCGTCCGAGTCCTCAGGGTAATCGATATCGAGGTGGCGATAGGCGTGAACGGTGCAGGTTCGTCCGCGGGGGGTTCGATCAATAAAGCCAAGCTGAATCAAATAGGGCTCGCAGACATCCATGATGGTGGCGCTGTCTTCGCTGATGGCTGCCGCTATCGTGTCCAGCCCGACTGGTCCCCCGCTGAACTTTTCAATGATTATGTGAAGGATCCGCCGATCAACTTCGTCCAGGCCGAGTTCATCAATCTCCATCAGTTCAAGCGCGTTCTGCGTCACCGTCAAGGTGATCACGCCATCTGCGCGCGCCTCGGCATAGTCACGGACGCGGCGCAGAAGCCGAAGGCCAACGCGTGGCGTTCCACGAGCGCGACGGGCGATTTCAATAGCGCCTTCCGCGCTGATTTCGACATCCAGGAGTTTGGCGGCGCGCAGAACGATTTGCTCCATCGCCGCCTCATCATAAAAGTCGAGCCGGAAACGGGCGCCGAAGCGGTCACGCAAGGGCGCGGCCAGCAAGGCGAGCCGAGTGGTCGCCCCGATGACGGTGAATCGTGGCAGATTTAGCCGCAGCGTCTTGGCGGCCGGTCCTTTGCCGATGACGATATCGAGGACAAAGTCCTCCATCGCCGGGTAGAGGATTTCCTCCACCGCTTTGCCCAGTCGATGCACTTCATCAATGAAGAGGATATCGCCCTTTTTGAGGTGTGTCAGAATGGCAGCCAGGTCACCCGCGCGCTCGATCGCCGGTCCAGCCGTAATGCGGATATTGGTACCGACTTCATTCGCAATAACATAGGCGAGGGATGTTTTGCCCAAACCCGGCGGTCCATAAAACAGGATGTGGTCAATCGGTTCCTGGCGGGCGCCGGCGGCGTCAATGATGATGCTCAGGTTTTCGCGCACGCGATCCTGACCGACGATGTCCGCCAAGCGCAGCGGCCGCAAGGCGATGTTATCGCGCTCGGGTCCCCTTGGCTTACCACTGACAATGCGCTGTTCCCCTGCCATTTTCGACCGCAATCGCTTCCCGCACAATGTCACTGAGTATAGACGAGCGGTTAGGGGTTTCAATGCTTGCTTTACAGACGGTAGCTCAGCCCGTAAACTTAGTATTGAAATTGCACAGAAAGGACGCTGCCCCTATGTCCGCGAATTTGTACGTCTCGTCCCATCCGCTGGTTAAACACAAACTGACCGTCTTGCGTGACACGGCGACCGATCATCGGAAGTTTCGCGAGTTGGTGCGCGAACTGGCGCTGCTCCTGTGTTACGAGGCGACACAGGATCTGAGTTTGATGCCGGCGACCGTGAATACGCCAATGGGCGTGGCGTCTGGCTGGGAGGCGAGCGCGGTCATCGGTCTCGTGCCGATTCTGCGCGCCGGCTTGGGTTTGGTCGATGGCATTCAGGAATTGCTGCCGACAGTGCAAGTCTGGCATATCGGGCTTTATCGGGACGAGGAAACGCTGCGCCCGGTCGAGTATTACAACAAATTGCCCGACGAACCGACCGTGCATGTCTGCCTGGTGCTCGATCCAATGCTGGCGACCGGCGGTTCAGCCATCGCGACCGTCGAAATACTAAAGCGCTGGGGTGCGCGGCGCATCAAGTTTCTCGGAATTTTGGCGGCGCCCGAGGGGGTGGAAGCGCTTTCGGAGGCGCATCCCGATGTGCCGATTCACGTGGCCGAATTGGATGAGCGGCTTAATGATATCGGTTTTATCGTGCCGGGTCTGGGCGACGCCGGCGACCGAATGTTTGGCACCTGATGCTCAGATTGTTTGCCTTCGTCATTGTCTTCAATACGGCGCTGGCTGCTGCGCTGGCGGTGATACCGATCGCGCAGTTTCTCAGCTTTCGCTTTGGCGTTATCTCCGTACCCGGCGGGCGCAGGCAAGAACGGATTCCCATGCCAAAGCTGGGAGGGCTGGCGATCTTCATTGGTTTCACCGCGGGCATTATTGTGGCGCAGTTCATTCCCATAGAGCGGCGGGATCAGTTCGAGATATTTCGCCTTACCGGTTTAATCCTCGGGGGTTTGGTCATATTCTGTCTCGGCGTCATCGATGATATCTATGACCTGAACTATTATCAGGTATTTCTCGGGCAAATTTTCGCGTCGGCAATCGCCATCATCTTTCAAATATTCATTGAATTCTTCAACAATCCGTTTACCGCTTCGCAAACCGATCCCTGGTCACCGGTCGTCACGGTAGCACTGACGATGTTCTGGCTGGTGCTCATGATGAATACGGTGAATTTGCTGGACGGATCGGACGGCCTGGCAGGCGGCATCGCCTTGATCGCTTGTATTGTCTTGTTTCTCAACAGCGCATTCCGCCAGGTACCGGCGCAAACGAGTATCAGCTTGCTGCCGCTGGCATTGACCGGCGCGCTCTTCGGCTTTTTGATTTACAATTTTCATCCAGCCCGTGTCTACATGGGCGGCAGCGCCTGGTTTCTGGGTTATGCGCTGGGTACGCTCAGCATCATCGGTGGCGCCAAGATGGCGACCATTCTGCTGGTTATGGGTCTGCCTCTGATGGACTTGGGATGGCAACTGGTCAACCGCCTGCGACACGGCAACAATCCATTCCGAGGCGACCGCGGACATCTGCATTTCAGACTCCTCGATTCCGGCATGTTCACGCCGCGTCAGATTGCCCTGGGCTATTATGCCGTTTGCGCGCTCTTTGGTTTTCTGACGCTGGTGACGACCAGTCAGATATTCAAGTTCATCGCATTTGCTGTCATGCTAAGCTGTATCGCCGTCGGTTTTGCCGTCATTGGCCGAATCTCCGCCTTGAGTGAAGACTACAGTTCCTCCGCATCAAGATCTTCGCCATCGGTTTAATCGTCACCGTCTTCCAGCGCCTCGTATTTGAGTTCGCCGTCGTCAAGGTCCGTCGCTTCCTCGCTGTTTGCCTTTTCCCGTTGAGATGGCTTGGGCGCAGGGCGCGTCTGGCGGCCCGCGGTTGGTCGGCGATCAGTCTCGACGGCGTAATCGTGTGTCCCTTCCGAAGCCGACGAATCGATCACATGTTGTGGGCTCGCAGAGGGCGGCGCGTCAGTCTCGTCGGCTGAACGCGAACTTGCTTGAGCGGTCATCACAAAAGGACGTGCGAATGGTTCGTCTTGCGTCAACGCCGGATCATCCAGCGCCGAGTCCGCCAATTCATCCGGCGATTCTTGACTGACAAAGGGTCGGCTGAAAGGCGCATTGTCGGCGTTAGCCAGGCCGGCATCTTTGAGTTCGCGCTTTGATACCGTCCCTGATCCGCTCTCGTCCGTCTTACGCACCGCCGCCGGTGGTCCGTGAACAATCGTCCCGTTCTCCGGGCCTTCTGAGCGTGCAAGTTCCGCCAGCGGCGGCTTCACTGGAGGCGCTGCCACTCTGCGGTTCTTGCTTTCCGACACGGGCGCCGCCCCGCGTTCACTATCTTCTGTGGGCGGCGGTTTGTCCACAGAATCCCGAGCAACCTGCTGAGGGCTGACGACCGCGGCGATGCTGCGGCTGATCGGCTCTCGGCCCGGCGGACCCGGTATCGGCAGCTTCAGCTCATAGATGCTGGTGGGTTCAGGCGCATCCTGTGACGTTTCCTGCGCCGCGCGCGCTGATTGACGTTCGCTCTTTTCGCGCTGCTTGAGTTGCTGCGCTTCCTGCCGCGTCAAGGTGATCATTTTGCCATCGCGGAAAGTGGCGCTCTTGCCAGTGAGGCGTTCAATCATGGCCTCTAGACAGCCAAGCGCGATCACCACAGCGATATTGATCAGGGTGATTTGCAGCGTGACCAAGCCAAGATTGTGGACCAACCCTTCGATGCCTGCGGCTATGGATGGGTTTGCCGTGCCGCCGACCCGCCACAGGAGCAACGCCAGCGCAGGCAGCGCGATGGCTAGACCGGATCTCTGACCTGCGCTCAGTTTCTTTGGCAGTGATGGGAACATCGTATTGGCGATCGTGAAGGCCAGATAAAACCAAAGCCAGAAGTCCGCTGTTCTGGTGAACGCCGCCATCGCCCGCGCCAGATCGTCCACGGCGCCCGGCGCTGCGATGCCCAGGGTCGCTTGCCAGTCGAATATATGGGCGGCGATCGCCCAAAGCGCGGCCAGTCCCGCCGCCAAAGGCGTCAAGGTGATGAGGAAGAGCCTCAATGCTCCCGTTTGCGTTGACAACCGAATAAAGTTGAGTCTCAACTCGCCGATTTCTTGCCGCTCCGGGAACTTGATCGCTCGCTCCGCCCGTACATTGAGCACGCCGGCAGCCAGCCACAAGGAGATCTCGTGCAGCAGGATACCGGGCAAGAAAATGATATAGTAGAGAACCGTTGTAGTCTGGAAGTCGTTGGTCAGTAACCAACCGACTTTGAAGATATGCTCATGTAGCCAGCGTTCAATCCGGCGAAACGTATACAGCAGTAGCCCGAGCAGGGCCACGAGAGCTAGAAAATTCAGTTCTTTCAGCTCATCAGCCCTTCACTCTTGAAGCGATTTCAATCAGCGAGCTGAAATCATCGACTTGCAGCGCGGCGCCGCCAACAAGCGCGCCATCAATATTTGGCTGGGACATGTACTCCTCCATATTGCCCGGCTTCACGCTGCCACCATATTGAATACGGATGGCATCAGCGATGGCAGCGCCATACAAATCCCGCACGGTGTCTCGCACAGCGGTATTGATAATTTCATCGGCGACATCGCCGCTCGCGCTTCGTCCGGTGCCGATCGCCCAGATTGGTTCGTAGGCGATGACCACGCTCGCCATGTCACTCGCGGCGATCCCGTCCAGCGCCGCGCTAACCTGCGAGCTTACAATGTCGACCGTTTCCCCGGCTTCATTCTGCGCCAAACTTTCGCCGACTGCGATAATCGGTTTAAGCCCGTTCGCCAGAATCGCTATTGCTTTCCGGTTGACCTTCTCGTCTGTCTCATTGAGATAGGCGCGGCATTCCGAGTGGCCGATGATAATGTATTCGACATAGGGGCGCAGCATTTCAGCCGATACTTCCGACGTGTAGGCGCCGGTCGCCTCCCAATGGGCGTCCTGCGCCGCCACTTGCAGCGCCGAAGCTTGTACTGCGGCGGAGACGGCCGTCAGCGCCAGAAAGGGCGGCGCAACCACTCGCTCAACGTTGTGGTATTGCGCGACTTTCGGCGCGAGCTCCCCGACGAAAGCGACCGCTTCGGCGGGCGTCTTGTTCATCTTCCAGTTGCCAGCAATGATCGGCGTTCTCGCCATGTGTCGCTCCTCAATTGAGCCAAGTCTCAAATTATATTCTATCAATGGGGTCGCGAGGCGTGCCAGCCAAATACGATCCTAATCGATGCAGGCTGGTCGGCGCGCGTTACCGATCTGCCAAGGCGGCAATGCCGGGGAGGACCTTGCCTTCAAGCAGCTCGAGGCTGGCGCCGCCGCCGGTGGAGATATGCGACATGCGGTCGGCCAAGCCGGCTTGTTCCACCGCGGCCGCCGAATCACCACCACCGATGATCGTCGTGGCGCCGCTCGCCGTTTCGGCCGCCAGCGCCTGCGCCACGCCTATTGTGCCTTGGGCGAAGTTCGGCAGCTCAAACACACCCATGGGCCCGTTCCAGACGATGGTCTGGGCCCCCTTCAATTCCTCGCAGAAAGCGGCGACGGTGGCGGGACCAACATCCAGTGATTGCCAGCCGACCGGTACATCTTCAGACGCGCCGATGACGCGGTGACCGGCCTCGTTGTCGAAAGCATCGGCGATGCGCTGGTCGACCGGTAGTTTTAGTATGTCGCCAGCTGAACCCAAGACCTTGCGGGCGATGTGCAAGGCTTCGGTTTCCACCAGTGAATCGGCCATTTGCCTGCCCTGCGCGGCAAAGAATGTATTCGCCATCCCGCCGCCGATGAGCAGCTTGTCAACTTTGCCGAGCAGCGCCTCGATCACATCGATTTTGCCCGATACCTTGGCGCCACCCAGGATGGCGATAAAGGGACGGCGTGGCTGTTCCAGCGCGGTGGCGAGATAATCGATTTCCTTCTCCAGCAAGAGTCCAGCGATCGCCTTCAAATACGCAGCCACACCGACATTGGACGCGTGCGCGCGATGGGCCGTGCCAAAGGCGTCGTTGACGAAGATATCGCCCTGACCCGCCAGTTGCCTGGCGAAGTCGTGATCGTTCTTCGTCTCGCCGCTGTGAAAGCGCGTGTTTTCCAACAGGATGACGCCGCCGGGGCTTTGCGCTGCAATCGCGGCCTCAACTTCACTTCCGATACAATCGGCCGCGAAGCTGACCTCTTTCCCGAGTAAGGCGGCGAGGGCAGGCGCGACCGGCGCCAGCGACATTTCCGCGTTGCGTTCGCCTTTGGGGCGGCCAAGATGAGACAGCAAAACGATCGCCTTGGGATTACATCCGAGGATGTAATGGATCGTGGGCAAGGCGGCGCGAAGGCGCGTGACATCCGTGATTGTCGTGCCGGCCAGCGGCACATTGAAGTCGACGCGAACGAGCACGCGTTTGCCAGCGAGATCGACATCGCGCACGGTCATCTTGTTCATTTCGGGAATCCTCCGATAACGCAAAAAGGCGAGGGATTGAGCCTCGCCTTTATTTTAGTTGTGACGTACAAACTTACAGGCGTTCGCCGACGAACTTGGTCAGGTCAGCCGTACGGCAGGAATAACCCCATTCATTGTCGTACCAGGTGATGACCTTGACCAGACCGCCAGCCACATCGGTCGCCAGCGCGTCAATGATGCTGGAGTGTGGGTTGCCCACATAGTCGGTGGAAACCAGCGGCTCGTGAGACACGTCCAGGTATCCGCGCATCGGTCCGGCGGCCGCTTCTTCAAAGGCATCGATCAGTTCCTCTTTAATCGGCGTACGGTCGACGGATGCGACAAAGTCAACCAGGGAGCCGGTCGGCGTTGGGACGCGGACCGCCATGCCATCGAATTTGCCCTGCAATTCGGGCACAACCAGCGCGACCGCTTTGGCGGCGCCGGTGCTTGTCGGGATCATATTGACGGCGGCGGCGCGGGCTCGACGCAAGTCGCTGTGCGGCAAGTCCAAAATCTGCTGGTCATTGGTATAGCTGTGAATGGTGGTCATGAACCCTTGCTGTATGCCGAAGGAATCGTTGACCACTTTGGCGGCGGGAGCCAGGCAGTTCGTTGTGCAAGACGCGTTGGACAGCACATGATGGCTGGCCGGGTCGTATTTGTCCTGATTGACGCCGAGCACAATGGTGATGTCTTCGCCTTTGGCCGGCGCCGAAATGATGACTTTCTTGGCACCGGCGGCGATATGCTTGGACGCGCTCGCTTTGTCGGTGAAGATGCCCGTGCTTTCGACGACGACTTCAACTCCCATATCACCCCAGGGCAACTGCGCCGGATCCCGTTCCGAGAGCGCCTTGATCTCCTGCCCATCCACGATCAGCGCGCCATCCGTCACGTCGACAGTACCGGGGTAGATCCCGTAATTCGAATCATAACGGAAGAGATGCGCCATCGTATTCAGATCGCCCAAATCATTGAAGGCGACCACTTCAAGATCATCGGGATAGTATTCGAGCATCGCTTTCAGCACCTGCCGGCCGATGCGGCCAAAACCGTTGATGCCAACGCGAATTGTCATAGTGATTCTCCTTAACCGTCTTGCTAGCTGTCTGTTGACTTGTGGCTAGAGCTTAGTACAGCGACAGAAATATTAGAATGCTGAAATAGGGTTGGAGCGCCGCAGCATGTGCTTGCGCCCACGTTTTCGCAGGGACCGGCATTGCCATGTGAAAGCTGCGCAGTTTCTAACGCGTTGCGAAACAATCGATTGCAGGATACGTGCAAGGCGGCAACATGCTATGCCGATCCATACGTGAGCAACTCGCTAAGCCTGATCGGCTGCATATTCCAATCGCGTAGCAGACCAATCATGCGCGGAATTGCCTGGAAGGAAGCGTTGAGCGTGTGATGCAGGGTAATCGTGCCAGTGCGCAGGTAAGTCTCATAATTTGTCATTATTCGATCCGCGCAGTGTTTGGCGCAATTCGCGCTTGAACACATCGTGTCGAGCGATTCCGGTCCATAGATATGGGAGTAGATCTCCGGCGTCGTCATATCCTTGCCCTCGCATCTGTCGGCGCAAGCTTTTGCGCAGATCGCATCTTCTGAGTCCAGGCCCCAGAGTATCAACGGCATATAGTACTTATTTGAGAGTTCCCGCAACTCATTGGTGACAATTCCGTAGGGCGGGCGGATGCCCACCGGCCTGAAACCGGGTCCCAAGGCTCGCCGCATCATATATAATGCGGGCTCCATTTCTTCGTCGATGAGTTGCTGCAGACTGAAACCCGTAATGTCCCGGTGTGTATAAAGGTGGCAGCCGAATTCATGGCCCATATCACGCAAGCGCGGATACAGATCTTTGTAGCCGGCGTTTGGTCGCTCCAGATTATTCCGAACGGCGTACCCGGCCGGGAATAGAGTCAAGCCGATTCCGCGCCGATGATACTCGCGTCCGATCTTCAGCGTGTAGAATTCACTCCAGAGATCGTCGAAGGTCAGGCAAACCTTCCGCGCGCTCGTATTAACATGGCGGATAACCCTTGCTGAGACAGTTGTCGATGAATGATCCCTATCGCCCGAATCCGCGCTCGAGGTCAGTCCGCTGGAAAAGAACTGGCCCGCTGCCAGTCCCGCGCCCAAGCTCAATAGCTGTCGGCGCGAAATGCCAGTGTTCAAATTTGAGTCGGAATCGGACATGAAGGCTACCTTGTCGGACAGCAGATAACAGACTCCAAATTGTATCTTTCCGCTTCTGGTGTCGCAAATTCTATAACGCACAGAAGGTCGGTGGTCAACCTCACGCGGATGACCGTTAGCGGTACGCGCCAATATGTAGCTGTTGTCTGCTAAATAGTAAGATTCCGCCCTACTGAAATTGGGGAGGCGGGGAATTCAGGGACTAGGCTCAGTCAAGCGTGACACGAATACCAGGATGAGGCTGGCGCCCAGCATGCAAAGCCCGGCGATCACCAGTGCCGCGTCCATGAAGAGCTGTTCGGGATAGAGACGAATCAGAGTGTCGGAGAAGGGAAAGCGCCAAGTGCCTGCCGTAAAGAGGAGTTCGTGGAATCGGTCGAAGGCGAAATCCCAGGATGTGAGCGAGAGCACCGCTGACATCAGGATAAGCGCCAGCGTCAGCTGTGCGCCGCGCCGTAAGCCCGCCCGAATATCTCGCTGATGTGCAGTTCTGCCTCTTGACACGATCGCATGCGCCAGGGCGATGAGCAGGCAGAGCAGGGCGAGCGAGAATACAAATGTAACAAGGGACTTGACATCTGTCATGTGCCGCAGTTCGATGGCGTTGAAGATGGCGCAGTCGTCGACGCCGGCAACCGGCAGCCAGCACTTGTCCAGTGGCAGTCGCTGTTCCGCCAGAAAGTCAATGGCCTCGCCGTTGAAGAGATAGTTAAGCGCGATGGGTCCGTATGCGAGACGGTCCGCCGATGTGAATCCGTAGGCATCCAGCGGAAAGCCCGGACGCTGATATTCCCAGCGCAAGAATGTCTCGCTTAAAAGCAGGCGGACGCCGCCTGTCGCCAACAGGAACGGGACCATTAGTGCGAAGAACTGGCGGGTAGCGAATCGAAATAAACGCAATCTATTCATCTTTCAAGCGGAATTCCTCCGCCCGCCCCGCCAGCAGAAAATCAAGCACAATTGAATCCACCAGAGTCTCGACCGGCGCAAGATCATCGGTGAAGACGAGGTCACTTGAGCCAAGCGGAACAATCGCGTCCGCGGCGTCGGCGAGTAGATCGTACAGTACGGGATCGACATCGGTACTGCGATGGCGAATGTTCGCCCGCAGATTATCCGGCTCGGTGGGCTGGACGGTGGCCACCAGTATTGAATTAAACGAATGCGGTACATCCATCGCGTGCACACTGGGAAATACTTGGGACAGTGTCGCGGATAGCGCGTCAACCAGGCGCCGGTCCGTATCCGTGCGGCCGACATTGATGGTGACCGCGCCGTCCGCCTCGAGGTGCGCCTTTACTTCAGTAAAGAACTCAACCGTTGTCAGGTGCCAGGGAATGTAAGGCGGGCGATAGGCATCAATGGCGATCACCGTGAAGCGGTCTGCCGTCTGATTCAACAGATAGCGTCCATCGCCGGCCTCTGCCTGGAGTGTCGGCATTTCTGTCGGATTCATATCAAAATATTTAGCGCCGACAGCGATGATCTCCGGGTCAAGTTCGATGCCGTAAATGGGAATGTCGCCGTATACGGCGGCGTACTGGCGGGGAATCGTTCCGGCTGCCAAGCCGATCAAAAGCAGCGATGTGACCTGCTCCGCCCGATAGGGCGGTTCATTGAAATATGGCGCGGCCAAAAAATAATCCCAGGTACCGCCGTAAAAGACTTCAGTCTCGTGCCATTGACTGTGAACGCCCTGCCCCTCATTCAGATACAAGTAACGATAGCCGGCTGCGTCTTCTTGAACCTGAATGTAGTTATAGGCGCTTTCGCCTTCGTAGCGCAGGCTGGCATTTGCGGCGGGCGGGCGCAATGGACCGGCGAGCAGGGCGGTCGCCAGCAGCGCAATGATCGCGGGCATGAGGAGATAGATCAGAGCGCGGCGCCGCTGCAAAGCAAGCAGGGCAACAAAAGCAACCGCGAACAGGATACCGGCGAAGAGCAAGAATGTGCGCGTCGTGCCGATTTGCGGGATGGTCCACAGTACCGGCAGGAATGTGCCAAACAAGCTGCCGAGTGTGCTGACTGCATAGACCTGGCCGGCGACTTTACCGCTGCTCTCCAGATCCGCCATCGCCAGTTTAATAACGAATGGCGAGACCGTACCTAGCAAGGTCACAGGAAGCGAGAACAGAATCAAGATCACAATGAATGAGCCGAGCGCCAAAGCCGCTTTCGCGCCAAAGACGGCCTGCGCCGCCCGCGAAATGATGGGGCGCCCTAGCAGCGGAATCAAGGCGCTGAGGAAGGCCGCCCACAAAATGATCTTCAGCAGAACCGTCGAGCGTGGATAACGATCGGCCAGACGACCGCCAAGAAAATAGCCGACGGTCAAGTAGAGGAGCATCAGGCCGATGACGTTCGCCCATACCAGATTGCTGTTGCCGAAGACGCTGCCGAGCAGCCTCGACGCGGAAAGCTCTATCGCGAGCGTGGTCATGCCGGCGAAAAACGCGATAATGTACAGGTAGCGTTGTTTTGATGCCGGCGGCTGGCTGGTGCTGTCCAAATCACGACCTGAAGAAACAGATGGCGCGGGCGGTTTTCAACATCTGATTATCGGCCGCGACGAAAGAAAAATCAATGCGTGTGCAAATACGCTGCGCCACATCCAGTGACGGGCCTGCGGTCGCGCAGATTGTTCGACAAACCTTCGACGAGTGCATCGAGCCTGGGTCACCACGAGTACGGAACGTCTTGAGGGCAAACGGGACTTTCGTTGCGATCATTGGCGAAGATGTCGTCGGATTCGTCAGCAACTTCCTCACGCGATCGGCCGAGGGCTGGCGGCGTTTTGAGTTGGACTTGCTGGCGGTTGCTTCAGAAGCGCGCGGCGGTGGCATCGGGGATCAACTCGTCGGCTACAGTATTGCCCGAGCCAGTCAGTCCGGCGCAGACATGATCCGCAGCCTGGTCGCTACCCACAACCGGGCGATGCAGCGAATATGTAAAGGGCACGGATTCGCACGCTCGTCGGGGAGCTACAGTTTGTTCGTTGCCGAACCAAGTGCGGATTTCGAGGGGAATTCGCCGGTTCATCGCGCTCATCTGGTTCCCGTCAATACACTGACTTACAGCGGTATTTGGCTGGAAGGCTCGCTCTCGCAAGCTGCAATCGAAGCTGGCCATGCGCGCGCTACCCGGGTCGACATGTCGCGCATAGGGGCTGTGATACCGACGGACGACTCGCAGACCGCGGCGCTGCTGCGCGCCAATCAATTCGTATTGGTAGGAGAATTCCACTGGTGGACGATCAGCTTGTAAATCGGCTGATCTTGAACAATCGATCGTTATGCGGCGTGGTGCCGTCCAGCGCCAGATCGGTCAACATCTTGCCTATCATCGTGCTGAATTTGAATCCATGTCCGCTAAAGCCAGCGCCGATCACGACGTGCTTGTGTTCGGGATGAGTATCCACGATGAAGTGCTCATCCGGTGACTGCGTATAAAGACAGATGCGGCTCTCCCGCACCGGCGCATCGGCAATGCCGGGGATGTGCGCGCGCATGAATGGCCTCAGCGCCTCGACGTTGCGCTCATCGGGCGTGTAATCTATCGCCGACGGATGGGCAACCGCCGGACCCCCATGAAAGGCTATTTTGAAGCCGGAGCCGTTATGCGAAGGTATGCCGTAAGCGGTTTCCGGGAAAAGAGAACTCACATGCGCGATCCAAACGGGACAATTCTCCGCCTCGTGGATTTCCATGTTTGCCGGCGCCATGAAGTTCAATTGACATCGCAGCGGCACTAGCGGAAGGTCCAGCCCAGTTTGTTGAAGCAGTGTCCGCGCCCAGGATCCGGCGGTGACGACCAGCTTCCCGGCGCTGAATGATCCGCGATCGGTCTCGACCTCGACGCTATCGGTCTTAAGGCGAATCTCGGATACTGCGGTCTCGTCCATGACAGCCGCCCCGCATTTGCGCGCCAGCTTGATATGGCCCAGAACGGCCCTTGACGGCGTGACGAAGCCGGTGTTCGGTTGATACAGAACCTTGAAATCATCGCCAAATCTAAACTGTGGGAATCTCAGATGAGCTTCGTCAGGCGTCAGCAATTCATAAGCGAGACCGCCCGTCTTCAGGGATTCGATGGTCGCCTGGAAGGTCTCATCATCTGCCGGCCCAAAGTCGATGCCGCCGGTCTGGACGTATAAAGTTTCCCCCAACTCTTCCTGCAAGGCAAACCAGAGCGGATAAGTATCCTTCGCCAATTCAACATATTCGGGGAAGTCGTAGGAATAGCGAATGATGCGCGAGTGCCCGTAAGAACTGCCCATGCGATGATCGAGTTCGAACTGCTCGAGGAGCAATACTCGCTGATCTCGCCTACTGAGGTAATAGGCGGCCGCGCTGCCCATGGCGCCGGCGCCAATAACGATTGCGTCAAAGACTCTGTTCATTGATTCACGTTCCGTATTGATTCGATTTATAGCGGTCGCTGCTCAAGCGCCGCCACGATGTCATCGTCCTTGCTGACCACCATGGTCGGGATCTTGGCCAATTGTAGCATGCCGCGAAGTGGAGCGGAATCAAGCTGCGAATCGAAGGTTTGGGGATCAATGAAGATGCAGACCGGTCGGATGCCGCGCCGCTGCAGCACTTGCGCCTCGTTAATCCATTCCTGTTCCAGCGACGCAGTGATGATCAGGAGAGTCGTGCCGCGCGTAAACTGATGCGTTTCCAGCGAAAGCATCTCTCGCAGCGCATAGTTCGATGTGCTGCGCGCCACCGCAAGCGCCTGGAAAATGCGCGTCAACTGCCGGTTGCCGCGGTCGGGCTGGAACACCTGACGGTAGGGCGTGTAAGCCGCGTAACCGACCACACGTTCATCGTCAATAAAGTGCTTCGCCAGCGACGCCGCGATGACAGCGCCGTATTCTTCGGTGGAAGGCGGGATGCGCTGGGCCCGCGGTGCGATGCTGTTAATTCTGCCAACGCGCTGCAGGCTCGTGTGCTCGGCAAGCGAATTGGCTGAGAAATCGCTGAAGAGCCAGATGTCCACCAGGGGATCCAGCTCGAATTCCTTGACCATGATGCTGCCGGTGCGTGCCGTTGAGCGCCAATGAATGCGATTCATGCTGTCGCCGGGTACATAATCGCGAATGCTGCTGGCGTTGGTGGTGATTTGATGCGTTAGCTGTCGCTGCGCATCGCCGCCGGAAAGGAAGCCGACCGGCAATATTACTCTTTTCAGTTCGACCGTCATCGGATACACAATCAGCTTTTCCGTCGCGCCAACCCAGCGCGGCGACCGAAACAATCCAAAGGGGTCGCCGCTGACAACCGTCATCGGTCCCAGTTGAAACTCGCCGCGAAGGGCACAAATTGTTTCGACTTCCCAGGTATGTTCGCGGTTCCCGAAAAGCGTAGGGACGACATGGCTGGCTTGGTGCCCCGGCAAATTGGAATGGTCACGGACCTCGAGCCAGAGCCTTGGCAGAATGCCGCTCTTTCGCACGCCAAAAGACTCAGTGAATACACGACCGACCTGTGAACGGCGTGTGCGAGTTGTGCGGCGCAATGCGATCCCGCGTAGAGATATCAAGGTCCAGATTAGGGACAAAAACATGACCGCTGCGATCATGTAGGCGATATTGAAGAGGTCTGCGCGGCCGGTGAAAAGCCCGGTGAGCAGGCTGATTATCGTCAGGATGTATAGCGCGTTGCGGCGTCCGGGCATGAGACCTTAGCGCACCGAAGCACCCGGTACCGGCGTAGTTTGCAGGATGTCCTGCACGATCGTACGAGAGGTAATGTTCTTGATACGCGCCGCCGGGCCGACAATGATGCGGTGGGCGAGTGTCACTTCGGCCAAGGCTTTTACATCGTCGGGAATCACGAAGTCGCGCCCGGTCAAGGCGGCGCGCGCCTGTGAGGTGCGGAAGAGCGCGAGCGAACCGCGTGGACTGCTGCCCAGATACACATCGGCGTGGCGCCGCGAGGCCGTGACCAAGTTGATGATATACTGCTGCACTTCCTTGGCGACGTAGACATCTTTGATCAACTGTTGGGCGGTCAGTAACTCCTCGAGCGTTACCACCTGTTGCAGGTTATGAATCGGATGCTGGTATTGTTGCGAGGCGAGAATCTTGAGTTCGTCTTGCGGCTGCGGATATCCCATCTGTATGCGGATCATGAAGCGGTCGAGCTGTGCCTCGGGCAGGGGAAATGTGCCTTCATACTCGATCGGATTCTGCGTCGCCATGATCAGGAAGGGATTGCTCAAACGGTAGGTGACGCCATCGACCGTCATCTGACTCTCTTCCATCGCCTCCAACATCGCTGATTGCGTCTTGGGCGTCGCCCGATTGATCTCATCGGCAAGGACGATCTGCGCCATGATCGGACCGGGACGAAACTCAAACTCTCTCGTTTTCGGGTTGAAGATCGAAACGCCGGTGATGTCTGAGGGCAGCATGTCCGGTGTGAATTGAATGCGTTTGAAGGTGCAGCCGACCGCCCGTGCCAGCGACTTCGCCATCATGGTTTTGCCTACGCCGGGTATATCTTCCAGCAGAATATGGCCGCGACTGAGCAGACCGAGAGCGGTGAGGCGGATTTCGTTGTTCTTGCCCAAGATGACTTGTCCAACGCTGGAGGTAATTCGTTCTGCGATTTCCTGAACGGTGACCGTTGACTGCGAGACTTCCGCAGTCCGTTGGGTCGTTCTGTATTGTTCACTCATGTAGTCGATTCCAATTGCGCGAACATAATCACTATAGTATATCTGAATACAGATTACGGGTCTCCAACGCCTTACCTTCGTTTAGGATTCGCTGTGCCCGCAGCTTGCCCTAACGCGGTCGTCAAGTATAATGAACAGCAGCAAGATGCTATATGGCTATTTTGCGTTTCCGAATCCTACGAACAGAAGTTTAGCAACCGACATGTAGCCATCAGATAAGATTTCGCGCGTCTGAGGCCGTCCGTGTTTGATATTGTGTATGGACTAGTGCGCCGCAAAAGAGGAGCGGAATCGTGATAGGGTCAAGGACTGACCATATTGCAGAGCGCTTGGATGCATTGAGAGCAATCTCGACCGAGCTCGAGGCGGCAGCTGTGATCAGCGTCGAAGGTCTGATGATCGCCTCTTCACTGTCGGAAGACCTGGAAGAAGAACATATGGCGGCGATGTCGACCGCAATGCTGGCGTTGGGCGAACGAATAGCGGCTGAACTTGGTCGTGGCGAGCTCGATCAGGTGTATATCAAAGGAGAGAAGGGCTACGTCCTGATGATGTCCGTAGATGAGCGAGCGGTACTGACGGCGTTGGCGAACGATGAGGCGAAACTGGGACTGGTCTTCCTCGATATGCGCCGCGTCGTGGCGGAACTTCGATCGCTGTGGTAGCGCTTCACGCGCTTGGACACGACCTGTTAACCTGTCGGATGGCATAAGTAGCAAGACGATTGGACGCATGACTTTGAAACCGAAATACATCTTCTGCACAGGCGGTGTCGTTAGTTCAGTCGGCAAAGGGCTGACGGTGGCGGCGATCGGCCGCATACTGAAAGCGCGCGGACTCAAGGTCGCGATTCAGAAGCTGGATCCCTATCTGAATGTCGACCCCGGCACCATGAGCCCATACCAGCATGGCGAGGTCTTTGTAACAGCCGACGGCGCCGAAACCGATCTCGATCTGGGGCACTACGAACGTTTCGTCGACGAAAACGTCAGTCGGCTCTCCAACGTGACGGCGGGCCAGGTCTATCTCACGGTCATCGAGAAGGAACGCAAGGGTGACTATCTTGGGGGCACGATCCAGGTCGTCCCGCACATCACCAACGAAATCAAGCGCCGCATCAAGCTGGTCGGCAAGCAGACGGATGCCGATGTGGTCATTGTCGAAGTTGGCGGCACGGCAGGCGATATCGAGAGCCTGCCTTTTCTGGAGGCGCTGCGCCAATTGCGTACCGAATTTAGACGGCGCGACACGCTTTATGTACACGTCACATTCCTGCCACATATTGGCGCGACCGACGAGCTAAAGACCAAACCGACACAGCACAGCGTACGAGAACTGCGCGGCATCGGTATCCAGCCGAACGTCATCATTGCCCGTACCGATCACCCGGTGAACGATGAGATTGTGCGCAAAATAGCACTCTTCTGTGATGTCGATGAGGACGCGGTCATTCCCTTGCTGACTGCGAAAAACATTTATGCCGTGCCGCTCATGATCGAAGAAACGGGATTGGGTGATTTCATCCTCAAGCGCTTCCGTCTCGAGGCTGATCCGCCCGATCTATCGGAATGGCATGAGATCATTGGCAAGTGCCGCGACGTTAACCGCAAGCTGCGCATCGGGATCGTCGGCAAGTATGTTGAGTTGCGCGACGCTTACATGTCGGTGAAAGAATCCGTGGCGCACGCCGCCGTCCAGCACAACCAGGATGTAGAAATTCGCTGGATTCACTCCGGTGAATTAGAAAAGGGCAAGCGCCTCGACGAATTGCATGAACTTGACGGGATCATCGTGCCCGGCGGCTTTGGGTATCGCGGGATCGAGGGCAAAATCGCCACCGCCAAGTATGCGCGCGAGAATAACGTGCCCTATCTTGGCTTGTGCCTGGGTATGCAGGTCATGTGTATTGAGTACGCGCGAAATGTCATGCAATTGGACGATGCGAACAGCTCCGAGTTTGACGTCAGCACTCCACATCCGGTCATTGATTTGATGCTGGAGCAGCGGGCGATTACCGATATGGGCGGGACGATGCGTCTGGGAGAATATCCCTGCGTCCTGCAGCCGAATTCGCTGGCGGCGCAAGCCTACCATGCGGGAGAGGTACAGGAGCGTCACCGCCATCGCTTTGAATTCAACAACCAATATCGTGAGGCGTTTGCTACCAGCGGCGTCAGCTTTACGGGTCTGAGTCCTGACGGCGTACTTGTAGAAATCGCCGAGCTGCAAGATCATCCCTTCATGCTTGGCTGTCAGTTTCATCCCGAGTTTCTGAGTCGGCCGAACAGGCCACATCCTCTGTTTTCGGCGTTCATTGGGGCGTCGGCTGAATACCGTGACGAAATCGGCAGGATCTCGGCGGGGTCCGCCTGGGGCATCGACCAGGCTTGAGGGAGACCCGCCTGCCATAGCAAGAGCTTACTACCTCGGACCGGATTGCCGCTGACAGGCCGGACCGCCAAAGCGCTAGTTTAGAAGGAATCAGTCATGTCTGTGCGCGAATTTGTCGCTGCCATTCCCAAAGTTGAGCTCAATCTGCATCTCACCGGCGCCATTGGCAAAGAAAGCCTGCTGATGATCGCCAATCAAAATGGCGTGCCCTCAACACAAGAAAACTATGAACACTGGCTGGCATTGCTCGACAACCCCGACTATGAGCAGCTTGAAGAAATTGCGCGGATGGCGGGCAGCTGGGTGATGTATCCGGAAGATATCGCGCTCGTCATCTACGATATCGGGGTCGCTCTTTCCAAACAGAACGTGGCCTATGCGGAAATCACGGTGGCGCCCTCGGATTTTATCGGCGCTGCCCACATGAACATCGACAGCTTCATCGATGCGCTGAACGATGGTCGTGACCGTGCTCTGCGCGGCTGGAATGTCGATATGTCCTGGATTCTATGTATCCCGCGAGACAATCCGCGCGCCGGCGACGATGTCGCGCGCTGGGCAACCAGCAACGCCGCCCGACTTGGTAACGTGGCAGCCCTGGGCCTGATGGGGCAGGAAGACGCGCAACCGATCGGACAGTTCCGCCGCGCTTTTGCCACAGCGCAAAAGAAGGAAATTTTCACCGTCGCCAATGCTGGCAGCGCCCTTGGCGCTAGTGGCATTGATGAGGTCTTGAATGAACTGGAGCCACATCGCTTGACCGAATCGTGGGGAATCGCGGAAGATAGAGCGCTGCTGAAAAGGTTGGTGGAAAGCGGCACGCCGCTTGTTGTATCGATGTCGCGCGCGCACAGGTTGGGAATGATCGAGAAGGTGGGCGACTATCCTCTCAAAGCGCTGTTTGACGGCGGGGTGCAGGTCGTACTTTCGTCCGGCATGCCGTCACTATACGGGACGACGCTGACTGATGAATATGTGATGTCGCATGAGGATTGCGGGCTCAGTATCGATGACCTAATCCAATTGGCGCGGCGCTCTATCGAGCTCTCGTTTCTGGACGCGGAACGCAAAGACAAACTGCTGAAGCGCTTCGATTTCGATGTGAAGACGGCGCGCGCTACCTACCTCGGTCGTGATTGAGGGCAAAGCGGACGTGCCCGGCAATCGGCCGCAGCAATAGAAGTTGTCTCCTATTCCACCGGCGTCACCTCGATATTGCCATAGATGCTGTCGTCGATCGGCAAGGTTATCAAGAGCCGCCCGCCGCCGTCTACCTTGGCGCGAGCCTCTTGGCCTCTCACCGGGATCGTCAGTTCAACCGAGCGTGTCACCGGACCAAAGCGCCGTTCCTGCAGCAGGTAGCGGGCGGAGGTCGGCGTCGCCTCGGGTTCGGTTTGTACGGCGATAGTCAGGATATTGGATTCCAGGCTGATTTCGATACTATCCTTGATTAAGCCGTCGATGGCTTCCGTACTGATGCAGAGGTTGCCATCTGCCTCGTACATATCCACCAAGAGCTGTTCCGCGCTGCTGGTCACGGCGCGGATTCCCTTTTCAAATTGCTTGGTAATCTGCTCGCCCAGGTTCTGGAATTCTTTCAGCGGGTCGAAGCGCGGTTCGTGTGTCATTGGAACTCCTTATGGTAAGGGACTTACACCATAGTATACGAAGTTCAGCGAGATTTGTCGCAAGCAAAAATGCGCCGGCTCAAGTCCACCTAAATGGAAGGCTCCTAGGTGCTAATTGCCATTCATACGCGCCGAACTATAGTCTTTAATAATCCTTACTTGTTGATTATGATTCGCCGACCGTGAATCTAGTGGGCGTAGTCGTAATGCCTAAAGTCGCATACCAGGGGATACCGGGCGCCAATTCGGAAATTGCCGTCCGACAGCATTTTGGCGACGATGTCGAGACTCTTCCTTGCCAGGACTTTCATCATCTGTTTGACAAGCTACAGTCGAAAGATGTGGATTACAGCTTGCTGCCCGTGGAAAACGCCGTAGCGGGCTCAATCAGTGGCGCTTACGAACTGCTGCTTGATCATGACGTGCGGATACAGGCGGAAGTAATTCTGCACGTGCATCACGCGCTGCTGGCGAATCGCGGCACGTCGCTCGAACAAATTGAGAAAGCGCGCTCTCATCCACAGGCTCTGTTGCAGTGCCAACGTTTTTTGAAGCGGCACGGCATAGAACCGATCGGCTGGTATGACACGGCCGGCGCGGCGCAGGATCTGGCGAAAGAACCGGCGCCCGGTGTGGCTGTGATCGCGACAACATTGGCCGGTGAACTTTATGACCTGGACATGCTGGGTAGTGAAATCGAAGATGAGCCTTTCAACTACACACGCTTTCTGCTGATGGGCCATGGCGATCCCGACCCGTCGGATTACAACAAGACATCGATCGTTTTCGCCACGCGGAATCGACCGGCCGCGCTCTATGAATGCCTGGGCGAATTCGCCAAGCGCGACTTGAACTTGACCAAACTGGAATCGCGGCCGCGGCGGAATCGACCCTGGGAGCCGCTCTTTTATCTTGATTTTGAAGGGCATTGGCAGGAACCCCGCTGTCAGGAACTTCTGACGCAATTGCTGCAATTGACCTCTTTTGTAAAAATGTTAGGTTCGTATCCGGCCGTTCAATCCGGCACGGTCGGCATGTAGGTCAGGTGAACAAGATGCGTAGACTTGATGTGGCAGTCTTGGGCGCGACCGGCGCAGTTGGACAGCGATTTATTCAACTGCTTGAAGGCCATCCCTGGTTTCGTGTGGCTGAAGTCATCGGTTCGAGCCGAAGCGCCGGCAGAACCTACGCTGAAGCGGCGCACTGGGTATTGGATGGCAACCCGCCGTCTGGCGTGGCGGACTTAATTGTTAGGTCGCTTGATGATTCCTTCGATTCACCGCTGGTCTTTTCGGCGCTGCCCAAAGAAGCGGCGCTCACGCAAGAACTCGAGTTGGCGGCAGCCGGTCATGTCGTCTGCACCAACGCCTCGGCCAATCGAATGCTGCCGGATGTGCCGCTCCTGCTGCCCGAAGTAAATGGCGACCATATTGATCTCATTGATGTGCAGCGGCGCAATCGAGGCTGGGGCAGTGGCGCCCTGGTCGCCAATTCCAACTGCACCGTCATGCCGGTGGTGATGGCTCTGAAGCCCTTGCAGAAGTATGGCATCCGACGGCTGCATCTAGTGAGCGAACAGGCGTTGAGCGGCGCGGGTTATCCGGGTGTCTCATCGATGGACATTATCGACAACATCGTGCCCTTCGTCCCGGGTGATGAAGGCAAAATGGAAACCGAGTCGCGCAAGATGCTGGGCGATTTCAACGGCGAGGGCATTGACGAACTGGACATGGTTGTCAGCGCCACTTGTACGCGTGTGCCCGTTCTTGATGGCCATCTGGTCAACATTTCGCTTGACCTGGCGGAACAGCCGGATATTGCCGCGATCATTGAAGACTGGGAACGATATACGGCGGAAGATCCGATCCCGAGTTTGCCGAGCGCGCCCGCCCGACCGCTGCAGTATCTGGATCAAATCGATCGCCCTCAGCCGCGCCGCGATCGCGAGGCCGGCAAGGGAATGATGACCAGCATCGGTCGACTGCGTGAATGCCCTATCTTGGGGTACAAATTTGCATCACTTACACATAATACCATTCGTGGCGCCGCCGGCTGCAGCATCCTGAATGCCGAGCTTCTGGCGGTGAAGGGTTACATCGAGGGATTCCGCGCCGCGGAAGCTGCCTTGGTGACCTGAGCTCGCTGGCAAGTTTTAGTCGTATTCGCCGCTTGAGTAGACGTAAACCGCGGGTCCGACATAGTCTTCGTTCCTATAGTCGTACTCACTTTCAGACCATTGGAACAACCAGTGCGCGTCCGTCACGGCCAGGTTAACGCAGCCGTGACTGCGACGGTAGCCGAATCCGTCGTGCCAGTACGCGCCGTGCAAGCCAATCTGATCATCAAAATACATCGTCCAGGGCACTTCCTGGAGATAGTAGAAATCGGGCTGACCATAGCTTCCGCTCATTAGCGTGCGCGTGAAGCGCACATAAACATGGAAGATGCCTGTATTTGTGGGCCAATCCTCCAGGCCCGATGAGACCAACGTGGCAAAGACAGGCGTGTCGCCTTCGTAGGCGATCGCCACCTGCTCATAGAGATCCACGCTAACCCACTTGTGGGTATCAATTTCTTCCGGTTTTTCGACCGGCAGAATCTTGGCAACTTTGAATTGATGCACCCACTGATTCTGCCCGATCTGGTACCAGCTGAAGCCAGCGACATCAACGGTTGCGTAAATGTAGACCCGCGTGTAGCGATATAGGAAGGGATTATCGCCCGCCGCTGGTCCACCGGGCGTCCGCGAGCCACGCAGATGCGTCAGCGTCCAGGCGACCGTATAAGGCAAACCTTCCGGCATTGGCAACAGAGCGCCGGTGAATCGCGATGGCGCCACCGTTTCGCTCAGAATCTCGGATCTCACCCATTGATAATCACCGATTCTTGCCCACTCGCCACTGATCTCACGAACAGTCACAAAGGTATAGCCGTCGCCGAGAACCTGGGTACCGGCGCTGTCCGGCGCCGTGTGTATGGTGAAGGGACCTTCAATCTGGCGATAATCGCGATCGAAAAGGACATCGTCGTCAATCTGCAGAGAACGCACATTGGGCCAGCGATTGGCCTCGATGGTACTGGTCGGCGCTCCGCAGCTGCCGGGCTGACAGGTCGTCTGGGCCGATGCCAACGGGCTCATCATGAGCAGGTTCGTGACCAGGAGCAAAAGTGCTGTGAGACGCATAGCCGTTTCTCGCCCTTCAGGATTCAATATCCATTAAAGCCCAAAACGGCGGCGCGTTCAAGTTGAAAGCCTGTGAAGACGGTATAGCGTCCGAGTAACGTAGGATTGCGTAGGGCATACTCATTCCGCGACCTGACTCCAAAGCGCTGTCACGCATATTGATGAATTGAATGATGCCATAGCGACCCGATTCCATATGGTAGAATGTGCTCGATTGGGAACGGGTATCGGATGAGGTAAATGGAAATCCTGGGCATCGATATCGGCGGGTCCGGTATCAAAGGAGCGATTGTCGATACCGAGTCGGGAGACTTTGTCACAGAACGCCTGCGGAGCGAAACACCGCAGCCGGCTACCCCACAGGCGGTCGCCGCGGTCGTCGGGGAAATCTCAGTTCACTTCAAATGGGATGCGCCAATAGGCTGCACGTTTCCCGCGGTCGTTCAGCGCGGCGTAACCAAGACCGCCGCCAATGTGCACCAAAGCTGGATCGGGACGGATGCGGTGAGCCTGCTGCAAACGGAAACAGGGAATCCTGTGATTGTTCTCAACGACGCCGATGCCGCCGGTATCGCCGAGATGGAGTTTGGCGCCGGTCGCGGTCGCGACGGCTTGGTCGCGATCTTGACATTGGGAACCGGCATCGGCAGTTCACTTTTCACTGATGGTCACCTGGTGCCGAACACGGAATTGGGTCATTTGATCATTCGCGGGAAGGACGCGGAAGAGCGAGCAACGGACCGTGCCCGGCAGGAAAAGGGCTACAGCTGGAAGCAATGGGGCAAGCGCGTATCCGAATACCTGGAATACCTGGAGTCGCTGATCTGGCCGGATCTATTCATCATCGGCGGCGGCGTCAGCAAGAAATATGACAAGTTCTTTCCCTTCATTACATGCAAGACTGAAATCGTGCCGGCGCAATTACGGAATCGCGCCGGGATCGTCGGCGCTGCCGTCGCCGCGGAAAAGCTAGGGTAATCGAGGCGGCGACCCCCTTACTTCTCTTCGGTCGCCTGAAAGACACCCCATTGGCGATTGTGATAGAGCAGGGGCAGCTTGTCGTCAGTCCAGCCGCCCTCGACGACCTTACCAACAAACATGGAGTTTTCGCCGAAGTCAATTAGATGCTCGACCGTGCATGAAAGCCACGCCATTGCATCGGGAATGATGGGGTCGCCGAGCGCGCTCGTAGCGCAGTCGAGACCGTCGAAGCGGTTTTCGTATTCCTGGTCAAAGTAACCGGCGAAGCGCTTGCCCAAATCCAACTGTTGATCAGAGAGAATGCTGATGGCGAAATGCCCTTCCCGCGCCATGTAGCCGCGCGTGTCCAGGCGATTCGCGATGTTCAGGCAGACCAAGGGCGGGACCATGCTGACGCTGGCGAAAGAATTGACAGTGATTGCCTGCCAGTCATCCTTTGAGGATACGCTTACGATGGTGATGCCCGCTGTCCAGCAAGCGAGAATATTCTTGAAGCTTTGACCGTCAATAAGGCTCATAGCACCTTCCTCTCCGTGCGCATCATTCTAAAGCGTATTGACGTGAATATCACCCGCCAAACCTGCCGCGGACGCGACGTCAATGAGGCAATGTTGCGCTATAATGTGCGTCGTTCTTCTGATCTGATTCAGGCTTCAAGTCGATGCGCGATGAGTTGCCATTGTTCCGCAAGGTTAAGCGCAGTTATGCGTCGTCTCTGATTCATGGCGTCCTTTCCAGCCCGCGCGGCGCGACGCTGCAGCAACTCATCGAATACGATGATCATCATTTTCGCGCCGTTTTCGCTGCCGAATATTTCCAGTTGAGGGAAGGGCAGCCGGAACCGAGCAAATCTCAATGGAATACGCTGAAAAAGAAGATCAAACGGCGCAATCGGTCGATATTCGTCTTTCGCGAACAGGGCAAAACCGACTGCGGCACTGGCCAATCAGCGGAACCTTGTCTGTATCTGGATTTCGGATTCTTATTAGACTGAGAGCGTCCGCGCTCACGCGTTGAATTTGGCGAAGCGGTAGCCGACGCCGCGCTCCGTGATAATGTATTTCGGATCGGATGGATCCTCTTCGATCTTGTCGCGCAAGTAATTGACGTAGAGCCGCACATAATGCGCTTCGTCGCGATATTCGTAGCCCCAGACCTTCTGCAGCAATTGATCGTGAGGCACGGTCCAGCCGGCATTTCGAATTAGGTGATAGAGCAAACGATATTCTGTCGGCCGTAGCTTAACGGCACTCCCATCGACGATGACTTCCCGCTGATTGAAATCGACGCTCAACCGATCATCGATGCGCAGAATCGCGTCGTCCGTGGTTGGCTTTTCCAGGCGGCGGAAGATCGCTTTGATGCGACTGGAAAGCTCGCGCGGTCCAAAGGGCTTGGTGATATAGTCGTCCGCCCCAAGCTCCAGTCCGTGGACCTTGTCATTTTCTTCGCCTTTTGCCGTCAACATGATGACCGGTATATCGCTGAATTCGCGCAGCATGCGCAGCGTCTCGAAGCCATCCAGTTCAGGCATCATCACATCCAGCAGTACCAGGTCAGGCAGCTGCTTGCGGATCTCGTCCAAGGCCTGCAGACCATTGTGCGCTTCGATGACGAGATGGTTTTCCAGCTCCAGGTTCATACGAATGAAGCCGATCATGCGCGGCTCATCATCGACGACAAGAATCCTTTTCCCCATTCGCTGCGGATTGATCTTATGGTTTTGCATCATTGCAGGCTCCGAATCGGGCTATCAGCCGCGTAGTCCCTGTCAAGTCAAGATCTGTTCCACTTCACCACCGTGTTTAGTCAGCGTCGCTGGGCACCTTGAGTACGATGACCGAAATGTTGTCCGCGCCGCCCCGATCGTTGGCGAGCTTGACCAAACTGTCACAGGCTTCCTGAGGTGATGACGCCTCTAACGTGACCTGCATCAATGTGTCATCAGCGACCGCATCCCATAGGCCATCGCTACAGATCAAGATATGCGCCGCCGGCGGCAGTGTACGCACGAGCCGCTCCATCTTCAGCTGTTCATTCTGGCCAATCGCTCGATAGAGTACGTTCTTCTGGGGATAATTCGCAGCTTCTTCCGGCGTCAGTTCATTCATTTCCAACAGTCGCTGAACCAGCGTATGATCGGTGGTCAACTGCTCGATCGTATCATCGTGCACGAGATAAGCGCGGCTGTCACCGACGTGCACCAGGTAGGCCAGATTGCCAACGATCGCAATTGCCGATAGCGTTGTTCCGCCGCCCGGCACGTCTTTGATGACCGCCCGGTTCGCTTTGTCCGAGGCGTTGACCAGCGCCTCCAATATGGTGGGGCTATCGCCGGCGCTGAAATTACGCAGCAAGGGCACATAGATTTTGTCCAGCATTTCCGATGCCAGCGTCTGCACGGCGATGCCCGACGCCTTCTCGCCGTCCAGGTGTCCGCCCATTCCATCGGCAATAACGAAGAAACCAAAGTCAGGCCGGTTATCCACCGTAATTGAATGCCACTGCATGCCAAAGCAGGCATCTTCGTTGTTGTCGCGAATCATGCCGATATCGCTGGCAATGCCATAGGTCAGCGCATGTCGCTGCCGGGTGAGAATCGGTTTTGGCGCAGGCGGCAGTTGACGTTTGACCCTTGTTTCCGCCCGATGTTGCTCTCGTTCCGGCGGCTGCGGCAGTGCTGGTTCCGGGTCTGGTTCGGGTTCGCTCAGGTCCGCTGCTGGCGCTGGCTCCGAAAGTTCCCGTTCTTCGATTTCAATTGGCGGCGCTGGCTCCGCCTTCTCTAGCGGAGCGGAGCTGGGTGTCGGGTCAGATTCAGGCTCAGGGTCCGGCTGTTTCGCTGGCGCTGATTCGCGGATTGGCGCTGCGACAGCTTGAGTGCGGCTGGGCGTGACATGCGACGCACGGCGGGATGCGCTGCCGCTCCCTGCGTCGTGCGATGACCGTCCAAGCAGCCTGCGTATGAAATTCATCCAGTGTGCCTATAAGCGGTCTCGTCGGACCCGCAGTTATTTCCATCCAAACCGTTGCAATCGATTCCGCATTTCGACGGCGTCTTCCGTCATGCGTAGAGTGAAATTGGCTTGCACAATTATATTTTAGCAATCACAATGGCGCAATTATAAGCTTGTGCGAGCCGCAGCGTTATGCGATACGCCGACACGCCACTCTCGATTTATGTTCACATCCCGTTTTGCGGCGTTCGCTGCACCTATTGCGCATTCAATACTTATACCGATCTCGACCATCTCATCCCTAGCTACGTCGATGCCTTGTCTACAGAACTCGAATTTGTTGCCGGGCGCAATCCGCACGATTCAGTTCATAGCGTATATTTCGGCGGTGGTACGCCATCTCTGCTGGACGCGAGACATTTTGAACGGCTGCTCAATCAACTGCAGCGCGATTTTCATTTGAGCGCAGATTGTGAGATTTCGCTCGAAGCCAATCCGGATAATTTGACTGGCGCGTATCTCAACGACCTGCGGCGTATCGGCTTCAACCGCCTGAGCATTGGCATGCAATCCGCGAACGCGGAAGTCTTGCAGATGTTCGATCGGCAGCACGATCTGCCTGCGGTCGCTGCTGCGGTGCATGCTGCGCGCAGTGCAGGATTTGACAACGTTAACCTGGATGTAATATTTGGCTCACCGAAGGAGACACTCGCGAATTGGAAGCAGACGGTAGAGACGGTCTTGCAGTTCGCGCCCGAGCACATCTCAATGTATGGCCTCGAACTGAAAGGTGGCACGGTCCTGCGGCAGCAGGTAGATGCCGGTGAGTTGCCGCGGCCGGATGATGATCTCTTCGCCGATATGTATGAATATGCCTCGGATTGTTTGGAGGCGGCTGGCTACGCGCAGTACGAGATCAGCAATTGGCGCCGTGACAGCTTGGAATGCCGCCACAACCTGCAGTACTGGCGCAATCTCCCGTACATTGGCATCGGCGCCGGCGCGCACGGTTTCGCCGCTGGTCATCGCTATTCGACGATCGCGGCGCCGACACGATACATCGATTCCCTGGCTGATGATGAGGGTAGAGCATTCGTGTTTCCGCTGACGCCGGCCGTTGCCAAGCACACAATTGTAGATACCGCCGACGACATTTACGAGACTATCATGATGAGCATGCGTCTAACACGCGAAGGCATTGACCGTTCGCGCTTTCGGGCGCGCTTCCGGCGGGATTTCGTCGAGATGTTCGCTCAGTCAGTTTCCAGGCTGGAATCGCTTGGTTTGATCGCGGTGACAAATGACCGTGTACGCCTTAGCCGAGCCGGCAGGTTGCTGAGCAACGCGGTGATACGAGAATTCGTCGAAGCCATCACGATAGACGATTGAGTTCAGCGCGCCGCAAGGCATCCAGGTCACGCGAAGCGGTGCAAAGCATGGCGATGCGCAGTTGTGCGTTCAACTCCCGGATCAATTCGTCAACCGCGTCAGGAGAGTCACTGGCCGCGCGCAAAAAGGGGCTGGCCAATCCGGCCAAATCCGCACCCAGAGCAAGACACTTGGCGATGTCGATGCCATCACGCAATCCGCCACTGGCGAATATCGGCAGCTGTGACGCCGCGCCGCGCGCAAATTGGATGGCGTCGGCAGTCGGTATTCCCCAATCGGCAAAACTGCGCGCGACACGCGCATGGAATGCGGTCGGCGCGCGATGATACTCGACTTCGCTCCAGGAAGTTCCGCCTGAGCCCGCCACGTCAACCGCCGCCACACCGGCATTCACGAGATCACGCACGGTCGACTCCGCGAAACCCCAGCCGACTTCTTTCGCAATGACAGGCACGGGCAATTGCGCGCAGACGGCTTCAACTTTCTTCAACAATCCGGAAAAATCGATGTCACCTTCCGCCTGCACCGCCTCTTGCAAGACATTGAAATGCAGAATCAGAGCGTCGGCGCCGACCATATCGACGGCCTTCTGACATTGCGCCAGCCCGTAGCCGTAGTTCAGCTGCACCGCGCCCACATTGGCGAAGAGCAGAATATCGGGCGCGACATCGCGGATGGCGTAGCTGTCGGCCAGCCGACTGTCTTCTATGGCGGCGCGTTGCGATCCTAATCCCATGGCGATGCTGTGCGTCTGCGCGGCGCGCGCAAGATTACGGTTTATCTCTCGCGCAATATCTGTTCCACCAGTCATGGATGAAATCAGGATGGGAGCTGTGAGCTGCTTGCCAAAAACTTCAACCGATGTATCGATTTCAGTCAAGCTCATTTCCGGCAGCGCTTGGTGGGTAAATCGGTACTTCTCCAGCCCGGTTGTCAGGCGCGGAAACTGCACATCCCGTTCCAGATTGATCCGAATATGATCCACCTTGCGGCGCTCAGTTGTGGGGGTTTCCGTCACTTTTGCCATCGACTGGTGTTCCTTATGTCAGAGTTCGTTGGCTATGGTATCGTACAGACCTTGTCAAAGCGTGTCAATCATTGCGGTCACCGCAATCAGGCTAGCATGGTATCCGAATATCAGTATAATGGCGTGGCGTAAAGTGAGAAAACAGATTTCACTGTGGAGGTATGGCAGACATGGCATCAATTGAGGAACGCGTGAAAGGAATCGTGGTCGAGTTGCTTGGCGTTGAAGAAGAGCGCGTTGTTGCCGGCGCTAGCTTCCGTGAAGATCTGGAGGCGGACTCACTCGACCTCGTTGAATTGATTATGGCCTTTGAGGAAGAATTCGGCGGCGAAATCAGCGATGAGGACGCGCAAAGAATCGAAACTGTTGGGCAAGCCGTTACGTACATCCAGTCCAATATGGAATGATTTGTTACACATATTCTTTAGGCAATAATTCAGAGGCAGCTGCTGCTGCCTCTTTCTGTTCACAGGGCTGTGTTGCTGGAGCTTCATGACTTGTCGCACAGCCGTCTGCATCTGGGACTGCGCGCGATGAGCGACGCGGCGCTGAGCGCGGCGGGCGGTTTCGAAAACAATTCTGTTTGCGAAAGCTTGCTGTACTTTCATTTTCATGAGACGTATCACGTTGGGCAGATGACAATGATCGCCGAACTCCTGGGCAGAAGCGCGAAATACGTCATTTCATAACTGTGATTGCTGGGCCGAAATCGACGAGGCCACGGAAACGACGATTATCCCGCCATAACTTGCAACGGTAATCCAGAAGCCGGCAGCGGTGCTAGCATTTTGCTGCAAGTGCGCAAACAACTCTTGGGCTTGCGACAGCCCATGCAGCGCGCTTGCGATGCCCAAAGCCGATAACACAGCCAATACGATTGGCAAAATTCGAGGCGGATTGAAGGGCAGAGCGGCCAGACTCAAAATTAGGCTCGCCAGGGCGAGGGCGAACTGCTGACCGTAATTCAAATTGCGAATGTCGTTCAGAAACTCAAATGGCGGCAGTTGTGCAAACGCCAGCAAAACAATGAGGATCCCTGAAATCGCTCGTAGCGATCGCCCGGAAGCCAACATACCGAGAGTGACGGTAAAAATGACCAGTTGCAGGCGTAATTCAAGCGGCGCCAGTAGAGGCGGCGATGTCTGCCGCTGAAGGGGATGCAGGCTCGTCCACTCAGCCAGGTCATAGGCATTGAGCGTCAGCGCCGCTGATGGCGCCACGATCCAGGGCAGCACATATCCTGCTAGCCCGACGGTCACAAGCAAATAGAGAATCAGCGTGTAAATCTTAGTCATCGGTGCGCAGTTCGAATCGAATCAGCTTCGGTACATTGAAACGCGAATCGCGACGAATTATATCATTGATCGGCGATCAGCCGACCAACATGTCATGATAGATTGACATGAGCTGAGTCGCTGCTCGCGTCCAAGTGAACTTGGTGACCTGATGGAAACCGCCTGCGATAAGGCGAGCGCGCGTCTCAGCATTGCTTGCGATCGCCACTATGGCGTCGCTTATGGCGGACACATCGTAGGGATCGACAAGCAGCGCGGCGTCACCGGCGACTTCCGGCAGTGAAGAAAGATTGCTGGTGATGACCGGAGTGCCACAGGCCATGGCCTCCAGAAGCGGCAGGCCAAAGCCTTCGTAGAGCGACGGCATCATCAACATGCCCGCGCCGTTATAGAGGGCCGGTAGGTCCTGGTCGTCGACGAATCCCAGGAGGTGTACATGATCGGCCAGGCCCGTTCGCTCGATGGTGCGGGTCATTTCTTCTTCGAGCCAGCCCCGGCCGCCTGCAATCGCAAGGTGCAAGTCCTGCCCGCGGCCACGCGCCTCGGCGAGCGCTTCAATGACGCGGCTGTAATTCTTGCGCGGCTGAACCGTGCCCACTGACAGCATGTAGTTGATGCCATTCAAACCGTGCCGTTTGAGCGCTTCCTCAAGGGTGTCCCGACTGTTGATTGGCCGGAAATACTTGCCAACGCCGCTGTAAAGGACGGTGATTTTCTCCGCCGGCGTCTCATAAAATTCGACCAAGTCGGCTTTCGTCGCGGCTGAATCCGCCAAGATCTGGTCCGCCGAAGCAACGGAACGCGGGACGACCACATCCAGATAAGCCTTGAGTGGCGGGCTGGCGGCCTCCGGCACTCGCACGAACGACAAGTCGTGCACGGTGAGCAGTGTTCGCGTGCCCGGCAGCGTCGGGGGAAGCACAAAGTCCGTCGCGTGATACAAATCGACGCGGCCGGTGAAGACCTCGGCAGGCAGCGGGATGCGCGCGCGCTGCCAGATTCTTGCGAGCCAGCGTGGCGTCAAAGACGTGGCTTTCCAGTGGAAATTACCGGACGGCGACGGCTGGAGGTCCCTGCGATTCGCGCCAGAAACGAAGAGCCGGTATTCGTTTTCCTGATCAAGCGCTGCCAGAGCGGCGGTAAGTTCTCGAACATAACGCCCGATTCCACCGGTCTGTTCGTAAGCGGGGGTATAGTCGATGGCGATTCGATGCACGTTATTCGACGTCGTTATAGGTCCAGTAGCGGTTGGCCAGGAAATTCCAGATCATGACGACTATGACGCCAATTAGCAGGGCGATCATCGTGCCGAGCTTATATTGGTCCAAAAGCTCTGGCGCGTAGTCGAGGTTGAAAGACTTGATGATAGAGGTCGAAAGGTCCCCTAGCGGCACATACATCCTGTCGATCAAGAATGTGCGGATTGCCCAGCCGGTGAAACTGACGACGGCGAACTGCGTCAATTGGCGTTGGCGCGAGCGCGATCGGGAATCAGGATAGGTCCAAAGCCTATTCCAGACAAAGTTGCTGCAAACTGCCAGAACAAAAGCCACGCTTTGGGCCGCGGCGACATTCACGGCGAGCGTTTCGTAAGCTTCGTTGACCGGCGGCAATAGCGTATTCTGGAGCGCAAGCACTGTGCCGGAGTCAATCAGGAAGCCCAAAACGCCGACAAAACCAAACTTAATGAATCGCTCGACTTCTTTCGCCCGCGGGCCACCAATTCGGCGCGACAAGCGGGCAATCGGGCTGTCAAATGGTGTGGTCAGTTTGTGATGGCTTCTGCCAGTCTTGCTGGCATCCGATGTCACAGCTTGAGACATGCTTACTCCAGCTTGAGTGAGTGATTAGTCTGCCGGTAAAGTATCGCCAACACACTCAATAATACACCGATATGAAAAAAGAGGTTGTTCACATAAAGATTATCAAAGAGGCTATGCACAGCGATGTAGGTCCAGCATCCCAGCAGACCGATGGCGATGGAGCGGGAGAAAAGGTCAGGGTGTCGACGACATCGCCAGGTCAGCGTGAATATGAGTAGCCAGAACGCGAGAAAGGCGGCAAGTCCAATGATGCCGGTCTCCGCCAGCATGTTCAGATACAGATTATGCGCGTGGCCCAGCGGGGCCTCCCAATTGACCAATCGATAGTCATCGTAGACTGCTTCGTAGCTGCCCAATCCAACACCAAAGATTGGACGGTCATGCGCCATATCAATGGCGGCCTGCCAGTGCGCCAGCCGCTCAACCACTGCATAATTCACCGGACTGATATTTACGCCTCTCACATCAGAAATTTTGATTAGATCGGTGGCGGCGGTGGTCAAACGGCTGACGATCGCGCCCGGCAGAAGACCGGCGAACCAAAGTCCGACGAAAAGCAATGCGATCCCAATGGTGATGATGATTCCATTGATGAGCCGTCTGGGTAGGGCGACCAGCATAACAAGCAGCGCGACGGCGGTTCCCAGCCACGCGCCACGGCTCCATGACGCGATCAGCGCGGCAGCGATGACAATACATGCCAGGCCGTAACAGGCCAAGGCTAATAAGTGCCACCTGGCGAGCGGTTTGCCGGTTAGGTAGCCGCGCGCAATTGCAATACAGTGACTGAATGCGCCCATGATGCCGACGGGCAGGACGATACCCATAAATCCGCCAAATGGATTGGGCTGGCCGAATGTGCCAAAGGCGCGAAAGAAGCGTCCCAGTATGACCAGGTGGTCGGCGCCGCTTCCGCCGAAGAATATGTAAAGACCGACCAGCGCATTGGCGACGGCGCTGATTAGAACGGCGAAGATCAGCCAGCGCCAGTTTGCGCCGTCTGAGAGCGACAATTGCCAGACGATCAACGCCATTAGCATCCATTTGAGCCATTCGTTCAACCAGTTTCCAAGCGACTCGCCTGTCCAGGCGCCGATGGCAAAGATGGCCGTTAAGCCAGCAATTGCGAACATGACTGGATTGGGCTGCAAGACAAGGATCGGTTTGCGCAGGCGTATCCTGTGCGTTAGCCAAACGCCAAGGTAAAGCAGTAGAAGAAACTGCCCGATATCCAGGGGTAACGAAATACTTAGCTCCGTTGCCATCAGCGCCCGCAACGGAGACAGGGTCAGCAGGATCACCAGCATAGCAAGCGGCGTGCGCGGAATGAGCAGGAAACAGGCGGAGATCAGCGCTCCCAGAAAGAGAATTGGAAGCGGCAGGACGAAGCTGACAAGAGCCGCAAATGCGGCGATTACAAACAAGATCAGCGATGTAACGATGCGGTTTGATGCGCCGAACATGCTAGGCGGGTTCGGTGAGCACGCCGCGGAAGTAACGGATTGTTCGCTGGAGACCGTGCTCCAGTTCGACCGTTGGCTGCCAGTTTAGCACTGCGTTTGCGCGTGATGTATCTGGCTTGCGCGTCTGTGGGTCGCCATCGGTCCGTGAGCCCTCCGAAAACACGATGCCAGCCGCGTTATTGGCCACGCCGTTTACGATATTGGCGAACTCAATCACGCTGATTTCCCGGGTTGTGCCGATGTTGACTGGATCGACAAAGTCGCTCCGAAGCAGCCTCACGACGCCTTCAACGAGGTCGTCAATATATTGGAAACAGCGCGTTTGCGAGCCATCGCCGTATACAGTCAAGGGTTCTCCGCGAATCGCCTGCCCAATAAAGTTTGGCACGACGCGCCCGTCGTCAAGGCGCATACGCGGACCATAGGTATTGAAAATTCGCACGATTCTCGTTTCCATACCGTGCTGCTGGTGGTAGGCCATTACCAGCGCTTCCGCATAGCGTTTCGCCTCGTCGTAGACACCCCGCGGACCGACCGGATTGACATTGCCGGCGTAGGACTCGCTCTGTGGATGAACCAGCGGATCGCCGTAGACTTCAGACGTTGAGGCCAGCAAGAAACGGGCATTCTTCGCCCGTGCAAGCCCCAGCGCGTTATGTGTGCCTAAGGCGCCGACCTTCAAAGTCTGAATGGGATACTTCAGATAGTCCATTGGGCTCGCCGGCGAGGCAAAGTGCAGAACGGCGTCAATCGTACCGGGTACATGGATGAAATTGCTGACATCGTGATAAATGAATTCAAAGACGCGGTTGCCGGCCAGATGTACAACGTTGTCCTGCGATCCAGTGATGAGGTTGTCCATCGCCACAACGCGGTGCCCGTCGTGCAAGAAGCGATCGCACAAATGCGAGCCGATGAAACCCGCGCCACCCGTGATTAAGACGCGCAAACTGTTTCGCCTTCACCAAGTTTTAGCGCGGACAGTTTACCACAGCAGGGCAATGCGGTGTATGCGGAGAATGCGTCCGCGATCAGTCAGTGGCTTCCGTTAATTGCTGCGTCAGTTCGGTCAGCCTTACGGCGGCAGCCAACTGAAACATGAAGATGAAGGCAAGGTCGATGACAAATATGCTGTTATCGATTAAACCGTGCGCCAGCAATGCGGCCATGCTGCCCATCAATCCAAGTGTCATGGCATACAGGAGCGGATCGTGTTGCCGTACGTGACTCAGAACAGCGCTGGTACCCCGCCAGAATAGAAACTGAATCAGGAAAAATACGACCAGACCAAACAGGCTCAGCCGTGTCCAGATATCGAGAATGAAATTATGTGGATGCGACAATTCGCGATCCCAAATTGCATCCGGCCGCAGATATTTCCCTCCAAATTGATAGAGGAACTGATCCAGACCGATCCCGGTTATGGGATTATCGCGGATCATCGCCAGTGCGCTCTCCCACAGGCGAAGTCTGACGAAGTTAGTGCCGCCGCTGAAATCAAGGATATTGGCAAAGCGAGCCGAAAGCCGTGTCAGCAGGGCGAAGCCCGCGGCGCCGATCACGGCGATAACCGCGAGTGGCGCAAAAGCTCGACGACGAAAGTGTCCGACCAAGACGACGGCGAGGCCGACAGGGACACCCAAGAGAATGCCACCCACACTTTGCGTCAGCAAGAGGGTTGGAAGGAGGATCAGCAGGCTGCCAGCCGCCAGCCGTCGTATTCGCGTGTCTATCGCCGAGAACAGCAGAGCGAGCGCGATCGGCATTGCTCGGCCCAAAAGCAAACCGACGTTATTCGGCGAGCCGTACACGCTGAGCAAGCGAATGGTATCGGCCTCTGAAGTTATGATGTCGCCTCGGATATATTTGAACAATCCGATGACCGATACGACGACAGCGGCAAGCACCAACGCCGCGAACAGACGAAACAAAGTCTTCTTCTCGATGCGCGCGCCGCGGATTAGCAGATAGAAGATGACCGGTTCAATGATAAGCGTGCGTAATTCTGTCTGAGCCGTCTGCGCTTGCTCCGTCCAGAGCAGCGACATGAGGGCGATAACCAGCATGCATAATACCGCCCAATCCATCGACTTGACGTTTTCCAGCAGCTTGCGTGTCAAAACCGGGTATGCGCTGTTGTCCATTTGCAGTCGCGTGCCCAGCGCTACCAGCAATCTGACGAAACCCGCAGCGGCAGTAATCAGCAGCATCACTTCGACCATCGGAAAAGCATAGGTATGCAGCGAGACAGGAAACAAGAAATAGGGTGAAAACAGCAGTATCAGAATTAGGCCGCTTTCCAGCCGGTGGTAAACCAGTACGAACAACACAAGTGCGAATACAAGCGAAAGCAGGAAAGTCGGCGACAGGTAGAGCAGGCCACCAGTAATGAGCGCCAATACGATATTTACTTCATCACGCAGGAAGATGATGGCTTTGGGAGAGTCCCATGTCCACAACATGGCCAGCATCATGAAGATTGACGTGATGCCGGTGAGTATGAGATGCGTTGTCGCGCTAACGCCGGTCACCAACAACGCCAGCGGAGGCAGCCATTCCCTCCAAGGCGCAGTCGCGACCGATATGAGGAATACGACAAGCGATAGTCCGCTGGCGACGATGCCCAGTGCGATTTGACGGTTGTAGGGCGCGGAAAGATCGCCTGAACTCACTGCATAGCCGGCAATTGCCCAGCGGTCCCAGCCGTGATCAGCGACTGCGTGAAGGGTATGCGGGCCGAGCCGCAGATCGGCTGCTACCGGCTCCAGATTAAGCTCGGGTCCAAGCGAGTTGCTGCGCAGCAAGATATAGGCAATGCCGCCCGCATCGATTTGCGTGGCGTTGGCCGCTTGTCCATCCACGGTCGGATACAGAAAGGCGATGTAGTCGTCTTCGCGCAGCAGCATAGCGAGATCTTGGCCGTAGAAGTCCAACTCCAACTGGCTGTCGCTCGTTGGCAGCCAGCCGATATCGGCGCCCCGTTCGCTAAATTGCCAGACACCGCTATAACGCGCATGCCTATTGAGGGCGTGATACAAGCCGTTCTGCGCGCGCTCAGGATATTGGTGCCCGCGCAGCGCATTTAGGACGGCCGACGCTGTTCCATCCTGGCCTATGAGCGAGAATCCCCATTTCGCGCTGTTCTCTGCCACATCCGGCTGCCAGTGATACAGGAACATGGCGCCCAGCCAGGGCCATTCCCGATGCGCGCGGTCAAGCGCCTGCAAGCTGAACTGGATTTGCTCGGCCTCGCTGACCGATCCCCAGATCGAAGCCTCGCCCGACCAATTGTCCGGCAGCGCGTTCCAGCCATAGTTGCTCGCCCACAGAGGCTTCAGGGCGTCGTTATTCTCGACCATCACTTCGCGCAAAGCGATAATGCGAGAAAAGTTGAGAATCGTTTCATCGACGCGACGGTCGACGGGCGATGTGAAAAAGCCGTAAGGCTTGCCCGCCACCACGTCCATTAGCGCGCCGGCGCCTTGGGCGTACATCGCGCGAAGGTAACGGATATCGCTGATGTTAGGCCCGGCCGTCTCGGTCGTTGGCGCCAACCCGGCGGCGATGATCGTCGCCGTTGCATCCGCGCCCTTGATTGCGTCGCGAGCAGCGGAGAGCATGGCGACGTATTCTGCCGGTCGTGGATCGAGCGTGCCCCAGGCGTCTGCCAAATTCGGTTCGTCCCAAATCTGATAGTAGTCGACCAGATCCCCGTAGCGGGCGGCGAACGCAGCGGCAAATGCTGCAAAGTCTGGCAGGTGCCGTGGCGGGGCAGTTTCAGTCAGAGGCTCGCCATCACGCCGGACTCGCGCCCAGGCCGGTGTATTCATCAAGACGACAACCGGCTCCAATTGCGGATACTCCGCTAGGGCGGCGGCGAGCCGATCCCAGCCCGACCAGTCGAATTCGCCCTGATTCGGCTCGATTTCGTGCCAGTTTGCAATCTGCCTGACCCAGCGAAAATGGGCGTCCTGCATCTGCTCCAGATTCGTTCGGAGCTCGTCATCACTGTATCGCAGCAATTCGACATTGACGCCGGGGCGCGACACAGTGAAAGGGATTTCTTTCTGCTTGGTCGGGTTGACGTAGCCACGCAATTCAAAGTCGCGCAGCTCCACTGTCCCCAGGGTAGCGACCACACTTCCGGTGACGAGTATCAAGCTAACGATCAGCAGCAGGAGTTGGCGCATCATCCGGTCCAAATTGGGTTCGAGGATCCGCCGTCGAAGGTCAATTGAAACGCTGCTCCGTTTTCGACCTCGACCAGCCACAGATCGCCTTGGTAGATCAGAGCGATATGACGGGCGTCCGGGCTCCAGGTGAAATCCCGCGCGCTCAGACCAAAGTCGCTCTTTCGAATGCCTGGCCTGCCAGCGGGCGGGAAGAGCAGTCGCTGATTGCTGCCATCGCGGTCGGCGAGCATCAGATCATATTCGCCATCCATCGTATTATATGGTTCACGCGCTTGCAACCAGGCGAGATAGCCGTCGCCGTATTCGGCGCCCAACGGTGCAGTATTCGGCGAGAACGACGGCGCCGCCCACATACCCGCCGCCAGTTTGATTGGCGCGGAAAAACGTCCATCCACGCTGGATACGGAAATATCAAATAGGGGACTGGTCTCCGGTGGTTCGTCTCCCAGCGGCGATCCATGAACAATAGAGACTATCAATTGGCTGTCATGCGACCAGGAGATCGGCGACAGCCAAACCCAGGCGGTCGCGCTATGAAAGACGGCGTATTGTCCAAGCGTTGTCATCTCTTTCTGCTCAAAGTCGACCAAGCCGTATCCATCCGCGCGCACCCAGGCCAATTGATCGCCGACTGGCGACCAGGTGAAATCCGTCCCCCACCAGCCGGATAAGCCGCCGCTTGACTCCGGCAACACCTCTTCAATGCTAAGTGTTCGACCGGTTTCATGGTCGATGCGCATCAGCCAAAGATTGTTTAGCGCCTTCCAACCGGATGTGCCTTCACTGCGCTCTCCGGTGGAGTAGGCGAGGGCGTTGCCGCTTCGCGGCCGCCAGGCGGCAAATAAGACATCTGTTGGCGTCAAGCGCAGGGCTTCGGCGCCATTGCCGGTATCAAGCATCCATAGCTCGTTGAAGAAGCTGTCCGCTCGATCCGTCTCGCTGGAAAATATGAGCCGACCGCCGTCTTCGCTTTGGTGAAAGACCAGCGAATCCAGATTGTGGTCGGTGGTCAAAGATCGCTTGCTGGTTGTGTTTCCCTGAATTGTCCAGGCATTATTGTGGTTGATATAGCTCAACCGACCAGCGATCTTGAGTGGCTTGAGCTCGTTGGTGGGCCCGATATAGACGATCTCGTCAATCGGTTCTTGAACGACGGTCGGGTTGTCAACCAGGTTTCGCTCCGTCTCCACATCATCTTCAAAAACCACCTGATAACAAGCTTCCTTGATGCCGGCATGGCCCTTCTTCCCCAGTTGCTGCGCGCCGGGATGAACACCCTCCCTGGGCACCAGCCGCCGTTGAAATGCGACCTCCTGTCGCTGGCAGGTAAGCTCTTCACGCACGCGCCGTATGGTTATCCGCATGTCGTCGGCGATTATTGACACCAAAGGATGGCTGATACGGTCGAGTGGCCCGAGTTCTATGTTCGCGCTCGCGAGCAGCGCGTCAATCGTGATTGCGCGCGAAACGCCGTAGATCTCTTCATGCCCGTCAGCGATGATGGTTACGTCAAGTGATATGTCCTCCGAGTCCGCGCGGCAGCCGGCAAGAACCAGCGCCAGCACAAGCGAAGCTAACATGCGCGAAAGCATACACGACCTAAGGTAACTCGTCCGCATTTCACCTTATATCCTATTCGAGTTTTGTTTGAGCACAAATAATCTGGGATGCAGTCCGTTAAGGTTGATGCGGGTTTCGCTGACAACCTTCCACCTTGAGTGGTCCAGGCAGCGGCGCATAAGGTCGACCTCGTGCGTCAGAACGACGAAGCTGGCTTCAGCGCGCGCTAGTCTTGATGCCTCGTCCAGTATGCTGGGATATAGCTCGACATTGGTATCGTGCGAGCCGATATGATGGCCAAAGGGCAAGTCGGCGAAGACAATGTCCACCGACTTCGCAGGCAGCGGGGCTCGCGTCGCGTCTGCCAAAACGTGTTGAATCCGATGTCCAAGCCCGGCGGATTCGGCATTTGTCCTCCCCGCCTCGATCATATTTCGGCTGTTGTCGACGGCGATGAGACGGTTGAAGTCTTGCGTCAGCCCAAATTCGATCAGAATTGTCGATGTGCCACTACAGAGATTAAGAACGGTGGCTGAATCCGGGGCGGGACATGCCTGTGTCATGACGTAGGCGACCGCCGCATTGAGCGCGCCTGGAATGTCGACCCGGCGATAGGCGCGTTTCGATAAGGGCTGGGGCGTCGTGCGGACAAGCACTTGCCAGCCATCGCCGCGGCGCTGGCGCAGCAATCGCAAGAATAATTCGCCCTTGCCATCTTCGGCGGGCTGTAGATTCAGGGCTTCACTCAGTTCACGACGCAGACGCCGCATAACGGAGGAATCGGCTCCGGCCGCGCCTATGCCAAGTGTGCGCGGCGGCGCGGGAAACGTCGCTGCCGATTCTCGTAGAACGTGGACCAGCCGCGTAAAATGCTGATGCCCTAGAAACGCTTTTGGGCGCGGGATATAAAAGTCGTAAACGCAATAGACTGCGGTCACGGCGCGCAAGGCTGAAAACTGCTGAGGGCAATCGTGAAAATGGAACCGTAAGAAACCCGCTCGAGAGAGACGGATGTCGCTGACAGCCGCGCCGAGTTTCGCGCGAAGCTCTTCCTTTGCAAAGGGTTCGATTCCTGCTATAACCTCGGCTTCGTATTCCCTCAAGCCGTCCATAGTTCATCGGCTCGATATGCCGCCGCGACATGCGGCATCTTGCATAGCAATGCAGAACGATTCATCCGGAGCCTCAGATATCAAACAAGGTGGCTGAATTATACTCCATGCCTTGGCGCAGCCTGCTTGATCGTCAATTTGCGATTCGCCTTCGTTTTGGCGCTGGAGAGCAATTCTCAAGTAAGCTAGAATGCCAGTTCGTCGAGGACATTTCCGCGCTAATCACGCCTGACTGAATTTGGCAATCATTGACCGTCTATCGGGAAATAAAATGAGAGTATCCGTCCTGCTCTTCGTGCTTTTCTTGGTGATGCCAGCGCTGGCTCAAGAGGCGCCGGTCACGGTCACGCCTGAGGAGCCGCCAACTGTAGAAGACGGCCTTGCCGGGTCCACAGTCTTGGGCGCGCCGCTTGAAAGCCCATTCCTGCAAGATGACCTGGAATTGCTGGTTGGCAATGTGCAGCGACCCAACGGCATCGTCTGGTTCGAGGGCACCCTGTTTACCGTTTGCAACGGCGACTGGACCATCTACAAGATTGACGACCTGACAGGCGACACCATCACCTTTGTCTTCGGCACGCGGAACGGCAACAGCCTGCTCGCCGAAGGCACCGAAGCTGGATTCAACCTGTGGGTGCCCGATCCGGACAACGGAACGCTGTGGCGGGTCGATCAAAAGCGTGAGGCGCCGACGAGTATCATCACTGACCTGGAAGCGCCCTGGGGCATTACGCGCCTGGATGATCAGCGATTCCTGGTAAGCGATTCTCGCCTGAACACGATTCTGGAGGTGACGGAAAGCGGCGCGGCCACGGAGATCCAGAGCCAACTGCGCTCCCCGACCGGCATTGTCCGGCATGGCGACTACGTATACTTTGCCAACGGTGGCAGCGCGCGGCGTGGCATTGAGTACTTTGAAGTGAGTGACGATGCGACCTATTCCGCCGTTAAGCCGCTCGTATCCGGCCTGCAAAACACCAGCAACATTGTGCTGGGCGAAGATGGTTATCTCTATTTTGCCTATGCGCTAGGCACGCGCGGAGTGATCGGGCGCGTGAATCCCGGGCTTTGCCACGATAGCGGCTGCAGCAATGACGATGTAGAAATGGTGGTCTTTTCCGATATACCGGCGCCCCTGGCGATCACGCTGTCGGATGATCTGCGGCTCTTCCTGCACAGCCGTTACCGCCCCGAGATTTACTGGGTGCAACTGCCAGCGTAATCAATATGACAATTGCTCGCTCAAGGTTCTATTCCGCTTGCTGCAAACTGAACCGCTCGTAGTATTCACAGTCCGCAGCCGGTAGACGCAGCGTCAGCGCCCAGCCAGAGTCGATGGCTTGCTCGGACTCGATATAACCCTTGTCGTAAAGTTCTGAATAGACTTTGCCCGATTGGTAGGGAATGAATACATCCAGCGCGGTTTTCTGCTGCTCCAACGCGACGGAGATCGTCCTCAGTAAGTCATCGAGCCCCGTTTTTTCTTGCGCCGATACCGCTACAATCCCGTCATAGTCATCAATGAGGGCGACCTCCGGCAGCGCGCCGGCCAGTCGATCGACCTTGTTCAGCACGAGTATGCGCGGCATGTGCGCGGCATCAATCTCCGCCAGCGTGTCTTCCACCGCCTCGATATGCTGCGCCGCATTTTGATGGCTAATGTCAACCACATGCAGCAGTAAGTCGGCTTCGACAACTTCTTCCAGGGTAGCGCGAAATGCTGCGATTAGCGTGGTCGGCAGTTTCTGAATGAAACCAACCGTGTCGCTGAGCAGAATCTCACCGCGATCGGGCAATTGAACGCGGCGGGTCGTTGGATCAAGCGTGGCAAACAGTTGATCGGCGGTATATATATTTGAGTCGGACAAGGCGTTGATCAAGGTCGACTTGCCGGCATTGGTGTATCCGACCAGCGCAACCAGGGGCATACCTGATCTCCGCCGCCGTTCTCGATGCAGGCTGCGGTGCGCGCGCACTTGTTCGAGGTCCGTCTTCAATTTGGTGATCTTGCGCGTGATTTCTCGCCGGTCGACTTCCAGTTGCGTTTCACCGGGTCCGCGCAAGCCGACGCCACCCGAGCCGCCCCGCGCGCCGCCACCGCCAGCTTGCCGCGCCAAGTGCGTCCATTGGCGCGTTAGCCGGGGCAAGAGATATTCATACTGCGCAAGTTCGACTTGCAGCGCGCCTTCGCTGGTACGCGCATGTTGAGCGAAAATGTCGAGGATCAGGGCTGAGCGATCGAGCAGCCTGACCGATTCCCCTAGCTGCTTTTCCAGTTCACGCTGATGACGCGGCGACAACTCATCGTCGAATATCAGCACCGTGACATCCAGTTGGGCGACCTCGTCCAGGACTTCCGCCAGCTTGCCCGAGCCAATCAAGGTCTTTGACTTGATCTTCTGCAGTTGCTGATAGGTCTGTCCAACAACGTTGATGCCGGCCGTCTCGGCCAGAAGGGTCAATTCCCGTAGCGAGTCGTCCACAGACAGCAAAGCGCGTGAACGCTGCAGCTTAACGCCGACCAGGTATCCGCGTTCAGCCTCGACCGGCTGACTATAATGCGAGTTTGCCATTACGATTGCGGCTGCATCGCGGCAGATTGCTGATTGATCAAGCTGTCGGCCAGACTTTGCAGCGATTCCATCATCGACGTTTCCGCTCGCTTGGCATATGCTTGACGGCGCAGCGCCTTGTTTTTGACCTTCTCGCTGAGCGGCGGCAATATACCAAGATTGGCTTTCATTGGCTGGAAATGATTCGGTTCAGTATGCGTTACATAATAACACAGGGCGCCCAACATGGTTTCGGCTGGCGGAATCCACTCGGTCAGTCCATGTAACTGCCGCGACAGATTCAGCGCAGCCAGGTAGCCGGTGGCGATATTGCCGACATAACCCTCAACGCCTGTGATCTGTCCAGCGAAATAAAGTTGTTCCTGAGTCCGAAAGCGCATCGTTGGATGGAGCAGGGCGGGCGCATTCAAGAATGTGTTTCGATGCATCTGCCCCATGCGGATAAACTCTGCATCCTCCAGGCCGGGAATCATACGAAGGATCATTGCTTGCTGCTTCCAGCGGATATTGGTCTGGAAGCCGACAATGTTGTACAAGCTGCCGGCGAGATCATCCTGCCGCAGTTGCACAACCGCGTAGGGGCGACGATCGGTATGCGGGTTGATCAAGCCGACCGGCCGCATCGGACCGAAAGCCAGTGTATCTTCGCCTCGTTTCGCCAGCGCTTCAATCGGGACGCAGCCCTCAAAGAAGTTGGGGTCCTCTTTTTCGAATTCGCGCAGCTCAATCGTCTCAGCTGTCTGCAACGCGCGAACGAAGCGGTAATAGTCGTCCTTCTCCATCGGACAATTAATATAGTCGCCCGCCGCATCCTCGCCCCGTCCGTAGCGATTCGCTTGAAAGGCACGGCTCATATCAATGCTGCTTGCGCGGACAATTGGCGAAATGGCATCGTAAAAGTACAGATAATCCTCGCCGGTCAGCATGCCAATTTCCTGAGCCAGGGCAGGGGATGTTAGCGGTCCCGTCGCGACGATCGTCGGCTCATCCAGTGGCAGCGATTTGACTTCCTCGCGCACAATCTCAATGTTGGGTTGTTCGCTCAAATGCCCTGTAACACTTTCAGCGAATTGTTCCCGATCGACGGCGAGCGCACCGCCAGCCGGCACCGCCGCTTCCTCGGCGCAACGCAGCAGCAGCGAACCCAGCAGCTTCATTTCGTTTTGCAGAATGCCGGTTGCGCGGTCCGCCAGCTTGGAGCCTAGCGAATTGCTGCAGACCAGTTCCGCCAGGCGACCGCTGACGTGCGCGCCGGTGGTCTTTGCCGGCCGCATCTCATAGAGCCGAACCGGATGACCGCGTTCCGCCAGCTGCCAGACGGCCTCGCTGCCCGCCAGTCCTCCGCCGATGACTGTCACGACCTTTGGCATATAATGTCCCGCCATTTAGACTTTACGCAGAATGATCGAGGCATTTTGCCCGCCCAGGCCGAAGCTGTTGGACATGATCGTATTGATGCCGGGAAATTGACGCGCAGTATTCGGTACATAATCGAGATCGCAATTGGGATCAGGGGTTTCATAATTGACGGTCGGATGCAGCACTTCCCACGACAAGGTCATCATGCAGGCGGACAGTTCGAGCGAACCACAGCCCGCCATGGCATGGCCGATCATGCTCTTGGTTGATGTCACCGGGATGCCGTAAGCTGCCTCGCCGAAGACCTGCTTAATTGCCGCTGTCTCAATGGTGTCGTTTGCCTGGGTCGATGAGCCGTGCGCGTTGATGTATTCGACCTCTTCGGGATTGACCCGGGCGTCTTCCAATGTCCACTGCATGGCGCGTTTGGCGCCGCCGCCTTCGGGATCGGGCGCGGCCACATGATAGGCATCGGAGGAAGCGGCGTATCCGAGTATTTCGGCATAAATCGGCGCATCGCGTTTCAGCGCATGTTCCAGGCTCTCGACGATGAATACAGCGCCGCCTTCGCCGAGTACGAAGCCGGAACGGTCGGCGTCAAAGGGACGGCTCGCTTGTTCCGGCGCATCATTATATTCTCGCGTCAAGGCGCGGGTGGCGCTGAATCCCGCCAGGATATAGTCAAAAATAACGGCATCGACAGCGCCGGCGATTGCCAGGTCGCATTTGCCCAACTGAATCAAATCGGTCGCCTCGCCAACCGCCTGAATGCCTGTTGCGCAAGCGACCGACGGTGTGATCAATGGACCCACGGCGCCCATCATCTTGCTGACGTAGTGAGCGGGCATATTGGGTAATGCGTTGACGATGCTCATCGGATTGGCATGTCTATGGCCCGATTTTCGCCAGGCATCAATGCCGGACACCCCAACCTCATAACTGCCCAGGGTCGTCCCGATGATTGTAGCGACGCGGTGGCCCATGTCCCGTACGGCGCCCAGCGACAGGTCGGCATCTTGCACGGCTTCTACCGCCGACACGATCGCGAATTGCGTCGCCCGGCCCATGCGGCGGGCTTGTTTGCGGGGAATGTATTCTGATGAATCGAAATCGAGAACTTCCGCACCGATTCTCACATCGAGATGGTCCGCCTCGATATTCTGCAGCTTGCGAATCCCCGATTTACCTTGCTGAATCGCGTCCCAAAACTCCCATTTGGCACCCAATGGCGAGACGACGCCCAGCCCGGTGATGACCACGCGTTTGCGATCGTTTCGGGTCAATTCCATGCTGCCGCGCTCCCGATCATTTGGTCACCTGCGCGATACCGCCGCGGATGGCGCCGATCACGTTTTCCTGCACGGCCGTCCGCGCCTGCTGTATCGCGTTCTTGATGCCGATGGCGGAATTCTGCCCGTGCCCAATTATGACAACCCCATTGACGCCGAGCAGTGGCGCGCCACCAATCTCCGATGTATCGACCCGGCGCCTGATACGGTTGAATGCCGGCCGCGCCAGAGCGCCACCCAGCATAGAAATCGCATCGTTGCGGAATTCTTGCCGAATCAGTGTCGCTACATAGTGAGTGGTCGCTTCAAACATCTTCAGCACTATATTGCCGACGAAGCCGTCCATCACGATGACGTCGGCAACCGAATTCATGAGCTGTACCGGCTCCACATTGCCGACGAAATTCAATTGGCTGCCATGCAGCAAGTCGGATGCCTCGCGAATCAGCAGATTGCCCTTGGTGTCTTCGACGCCGTTCGAGAGCAGGGCGACGCGCGGCTCGGGACAGCGCAGCACTTTCTGCGCATAAATGCTGCCCATGACGGCAAATTGCGTCACCCATTCCGGCTTGACATCGGTATTGGCGCCGACATCGAGAAAAATCATGCGATGATTATTGACCGGGAAAAGCGCGGACAATACCGGGCGCTTGACACCGGGGATGCGGCGCAAGGTCTTCAGCGTGGCGATTGCGTGGACGGCGCCGGTATTGCCCATCGTCACAAAGGCATCGACTTCGCCCTGTTTTACCGCATCAAGCGCGACGTGAATGGACGACGCCTCTTTCGCCTTGAGCACGTCTGTGGGCCTGGCGTCCATTGCGATATCGACCGGCGCATGCAGAATCTCGATCTTCCCGGCATGGATGTCGTGGTTCTTGAGTTCAGCTTCGATCAACTGTTGGTCGCCAACCAAGACGATGGTGTCACCGAATTCGTTGGCGGCCAACACACCGCCGGCGATATCGCTCAGGGGACGGCTGTCGGTTCCCATCGCATCGAGCGCAATGTGCATCTAGGTAAGATCCTTTGAAGTACTTCATTTTGCTGAATAGCGCATAATCATACGGCAGGATAGCCGCTCGCTCAAGATGAATTAGCTGCGGGTCGGGCTCAGAGTGGAAGCATTGACAACCATACGGATTCTCATATACTTGAGCAGCTATAGCCCTGATGGCGGAACTGGCAGACGCGCACGGTTGAGGGCCGTGTCCTTAACGGGGTGGAGGTTCGAGTCCTCTTCAGGGCAATGAGCATAAGCTCGCCGCGGTTGGTGAACTTTTTTGTTGCGTGAAAAATGGAGCGGCTGTAGACTGCCTTAGGGAAGTGGAAATGGGCAGCCCACGCGAAGCGCGCCGGTAGCAAGCTTGCCGGGGCCGTTTCTGTTTGCTGAATCGATGTCGACGGCAGTTCAGCAGCTATCCTGAAGGACTCCTATGAGTGAATCAAACCACGCGATTTTGCAGCGCGCGTACGAACTCATCGAAAACGACGAACTTGAGCAAGCGCAAGAAATCCTTGCGCCGCTGCTGGAAACGGATGCTGAGAACGCGTCGCTTTGGTGGGTATATACTCACGCGCAGCGAGATACGGCGATGGGTCAGGCGGCGCTTTCCCGCGTTCTCGAACTGGATCCGGCTTTCCCGGGCGCCGGCGAACTTAAGGCTGATGTGCTCCAACTCGAGTCGGCCGAAGATGACTTTGTCGCCTTGGAGCAGCGCGATAACGGCAACGGATTGTCGGCCGCTCCATTGGACATCGATGATTGGGAAGATTTGCAGACCGCCGCCAACGCGGAAACAGGCTCTTCGGCTTTTCGCCGTGGCTTCGTCATATTAGTTGTAGCCCTGGTAATTGTCGTCGCGGGCGCCGGACTGGTGGCCTCCGGCGCGATTGAGCTGCCGGCATGGCTTTCAGGTCTCTTCCCGACGCCTGAACCCGCTGTGATTGTGGTCTCAGCGCCGACGGACGAATCGACGCCTTCCGCGGTGGAGCCCGAAGAAACAGCCATGCCAGCGTTGGACGAATCGGACGCGGGACCCACCGTCATGGCTTCTCCTGAAGCGGACGAAACGGAGCCGACCGCAGCAGCCACGGACGAGACAGTCGAAGAGGGGTCGGAAGAGCCGACAGCCGAACCGACGGCGGAACCGACCATTGGAGCAGGACCCAGTCCAACACCTGATGCAGACCGCTCAGTAGTGCTCGCCTTTGTCAACCAGGTAGCGGAAGGTGTCAGCGATTTCGCGATTGATCCGGCAGCGAGTGGCATGCACACCTCGGGCTTGGGCAATACGCTGGTCATTCAGGTATGTGCCGTTCCCGGTCCCGAGTTCAATGAGCGACTCAACATCGTGTTGAACGCCGTTGTCGGTGAAGCGGACGACATCCCGCAGACTGTTGAGGCGGTTGGGGTCGGTCTCTTGAATTGCGACGATGATGACGCCAGCCTGCGCATCATTGGCGTTCAGGTGAGTCAGATCCTGGAATTCGCAAATGAGGTCATTGACGCCAAAGATTTCCAGCGCGCCTGGCAGCCACTGTCTTGACCCCATAGCGCCACACCTGTATCCTGCACTGCAGACACGTTGACGTCGCGCAGCAGCGAGCGTCCTATTGGGCACTGCCGTCATGAGTATCAGCCGAAAAGTCATCACCAAAAACCGCAAGGCGCACCGGGATTATCTGGTCAAAGACAGGTACGATGCCGGCTTGGTGTTGATGGGTTCCGAGATCAAGTCGATCCGCAACCACAACATCAATATCGGCGACGGCTACGTCCGCGAAAGAGACAACGAGTTGTGGCTGATGAACATGCACATCGCACCCTATAAAGAGGCGCACAACTTCGGCCATACCGACCCGCGCCGGCCGCGAAAACTCTTGCTGCATCGGCGCGAAATCAACCGCATTATCAGCAAACTGCGCGATGGTGGCATGACCGCTATCCCCTTGCAGATTTACCTTGAACGTGGCCGCGCCAAAGTCGAAATCGGCGTCGCGCGCGGCAAGAAGCAGTACGATAAGCGTGCCGATCTGGCGAAACGCGATGCCAATCGTCAGATCGAACGGGCTTTGAAAGAGCGTTAATCCCTTTTAGTCTGTGGTTGAAGCGGCGGCATGCCGGTGCTAAAATCTTCGCGTCACTCCTGAAAATCTTAACGTGCAGAAGGTGCTATGGCTGAAGTATTCAACGGCAAACCGCGTGTTCTTTCCGGCATCCAGCCTTCGGGCAATTTGACAATCGGCAACTATCTCGGCGCCCTTAAGCAGTGGGTCGAGGTGCAGCGCGACTACGACTGCTTCTATTGTGTGGTTGACCTGCATGCGATCACGGTGGCGCAAGACCCCGTCGAGCTGCGGCAGAAAACGCGCGAGAGCGCTGCCATGTATATTGCAGCGGGCATCGATCCGGAAATCTCGACAATATTTGTCCAGTCACATATCCCGGCGCATTCCGAATTGGCCTGGATGTTGACCTGCATGGCGCCTTTGGGCTGGCTCAACCGCATGACACAATTCAAGGACAAAGCCGCGAGACAAGCGGAAGAATCGATCGGCGCCGGTTTGCTCAATTATCCCAGCTTGATGGCCGCCGATATCTTGCTGTATCACGCCGAACTGGTGCCGGTTGGTGATGATCAGCGGCAGCACTTGGAATTTACGCGCGACCTGGCACAGCGCTTTAACCATCTCTATGGCGAGACGTTCACCTTGCCATCGGTGATGACCCCTAAGGCGGGCGCCCGCGTCATGGGTCTGGATAGGCCAACGGCCAAGATGTCCAAGAGCGACGATTCGGAGAATCATGCGGTATATCTGCTTGACGAGCTGCCGCGCGCGCGCAAAAAGATCATGCGGGCGGTCACCGATTCGCATCGAGAAATCCGCTTCAGCAGTGATGCCGAACGCGCCGGCGTCAATAATCTGTTGACGATCTATCAGGCTATCACCAACGAGACGCGCGATGAGATCGAGACCTACTTTTCGGACAAGGGCTACGGTGATCTGAAACGCGCGGTCGCTGATTGTGTCGTTTCCACGCTTGAGCCGCTGCAAGCGCGCTACCATGAGTTGATGAACGAAGATGGATATCTGGATTCGGTACTGAAGATCGGGCGGGAGAAGGCGGCCGATATCGCTGAACCGACACTCAAGCTGGCGCAAGACCGGATAGGATTTCTACCGCCGTCTTGACCACAGGCGCAAGTTTGACTAGAATGACGACCTAGCCCCATTCGTCTAGCGGCCCAGGACGTGGCCCTCTCAAGGCCAAAACAGGAGTTCGAGTCTCCTATGGGGCACAATCACCTCAGTACCTCGTGGTCTGAGGTTTTTCTATTCAGGCAGTAGGGCGGACGAGCAGGCCGAATTCGTATGACCATTCAGCAGGCAGTAGCGACAACCGGCAAAACCCAGGCTGTTGACATCACAGACCTTTGCCAATCGATGATCGGAGCGGCGAAAAACGGAATTGCCGTATACAATTTAGCGCATACGACAGCCGCCTTGATCATCTGTGAGAATGACACAGACTTGCTGGCTGATCTAGTGACGGTCGCCGAGAATTGGCTTAGCGAGATGCGTCCTTTCAAGCATGGCCGATACGGCAACCCCAACGCCGAAGCCCATATTCTCAGCGCGCTCGCGGGTGCATCGCTAACCGTGCCGATCGTCGAGGGCAGTCTGTTTTTGGGAACTTGGCAGAGTATAATGTTACTGGAACTGGATGGTCCTAGAAGGCGCACGCTTACTTGTACGGTAATAGAATCGGCTTAAATTCAGAAGCAGGGTGATTAGAATGTTGTCCCAATGTCAAATTGACGAGTTTCACGAAAATGGTTTCCTGGCGGTCGACCGCCTGCTGGACTATGAACTTGATATCGAGCCGGTCATTGAAGAGTATCAGCGGCTGCTGGACGATCTCTGCGAAGGGTGGGTGGCGGAAGGGCGATTGCCGCACAGCTATAGCGATCTGCCATTTGAGAAACGACTGGTCGAGGTCTACCGTGCCGGTTGCAACTATTATCAATCGTTTGACATCGCGCTGCCAAATAGCAAGGTGCACGCCGATACCCCGATCCATTTAGGACCGGCCGTGTTCAATCTGCTGCGGAGTCCTCGCATACTCTCCGCGGTCGAGTCGCTGATCGGGAGCGAGATCTATAGCAACCCCATTCAGCACGTCCGCATCAAACCGCCCGTCAGCATTGTCGCCGAAAAGGACGTCAATAACGCACTCGTTGGCGCGACTCACTGGCATCAGGACAGCGGAGTCGGGCTGCCGGAGGCGGATGAGACGCAGATGGTAACCTGCTGGGTCGCGGTCTCCGAAGCGACGCCTGAGAACGGCTGTCTTCAGGTGGTGCCGAAGAGTCACCGTGAAGGCATCACGCTGCATTGCGCGATCAGTGGCCAGACGGGCATCCCCGGTGTCTTGGTCAAGCAAGAGCAGGCCCGGCCTGTGCTGCTCAATCCCGGTGGGGTGCTCTTCTTCCATCCCTTGTGCAAGCATGGCTCATTGGATAATAAAAGCGATGCCTTTCGCTGGAGCTTCGATCTGCGCTATAACCCGATCGGTCAGGCGACGGGCCGCCCGCATTTCCCGGGTTTCGTCGCGCAGAGCCTTCTCAACCCGGAATCAGTGGTCGATGATCCGCTGGCATGGGCGCGGCTCTGGTACGAAGCGCGCGCACGTATGGCGCAAGTGGACGGCGTTACGACGCATCGCTGGGACAATGAAGACCCGCTCTGTGCGTAATAGAGTCATCAGCGCAAGTAGTGGAAAGCCACGCTGACATGTGGGCGGATAAAATAACCCTATAGAAACAGATGTATATAGAGTTAAATATATGCTGGCTGATACTGCCCTTGTTGCGCCTGTCACTATCCCCCACACTGTAGTCTTAGTACGGCTATGTGACGCGGACGCAGAATGACCGACGGGTATTTGGTTCCGGCGGAGACCGTCCGCACGGAACTCATCATCAAGAAGTCACGCTTTTTGACCACGATACAGCGTGCGACCGCTGTGTCTGCGGCGCGTGAATCCATCGCTGCACTGCGCGCCGCGATGCCGGATGCCAACCACCACGTCTATGCCTTTCGCGTTGGTTTTGGCAAGTCGGTGACCGAGGGCATGAGCGATGATGGCGAACCGAAAGGCACCGCCGGTCCTCCGACCCTTGCAGTCGTCCGCGGCTCTGACGTTGGCGACATCCTGCTAGTCACGGCGCGCTATTTCGGCGGCACCAAGCTCGGAACCGGAGGCCTGGTGCGCGCCTATGCTGAATCGGCACAAGAGGCGCTTCGGGAATTACGCACCGAACTCAAAGTGGAAAGGCAACTCGTCGGCATCGAACTGCCCTACTCGTTCTACGACATCGTCAAACTGATGATTGAGCGACACAACGGCACGATCGAAGACGAGACGTTTGAGGTGCAGGTGCTGGTGATCGCCCGTTTTATTGTGCCTGATCTGCAGCGCTTTTCCACCGAACTTCGAGAACGCACGGCCGGCAAGGTCTCTCCCGTCATCCTGTCCTGACCTTACTCCGCCATCTTCTGCGCCACCAGTCGGCGCAGCTGCGAAAGTGCGCGATGAGAGGGCGCGATCGCTTCGGCGCGCGCGATATACTGGCGCGCATCGTCAAATTGATTATTCGTGATCAAATAGTTCGCCATTTGTGCCAGCAATAGAACGCTGCCGGGATATTCTTCAAGCCCGGTGTTTAGTTTCGCAATGGCCTCTTCTTTCTTATCAGTGGTCCACAAGATTTGCGCCATGCCGAGCTCTATCTGCGGATGGCCGCCAGCCTCTCTCGCTGCGTCCTGCAGTACTTCGAAAGCGCTGCTGCTGTCATTCCACTTGAGATAGCAGCGCGACAATATGATGTATAGATCAATCAGCTTGGGCGCAGCCTCAATCGCGCTTTCGAGTCGTTCGACCATATCTTCTGTTATTGGACGATTCTCGCTCAGCATGATTTTGAGGTCGGCAAACTCTTCGTTGAATCCCGGCAATTTGGCTGCAAGCTCAAGGCGCTGAAGTTCCAACTCCAGGTCGTCATCAAGGCGCGCAATCTCACCCCGGCAGGCGGCAATGGTCTCCCGGGCCAACTGCGGATTGTCATCTGCTAATGCCAGCTGGCTGAGAAAAACGTAGGCGTAGGTATTGTTGTCGAGCTGTCTTTCCAGGATGTCGTAGGCGGGATCGTAGTCTTCCAAATCGAGCAAGCGATCGATCACATCGCCAATATAGGCGCCTGCGCGGTCCTGCCGAACCAACTGTTCAAAATAAACCCAGAGTTCCTCGTCATCGACATCGATCATGTAGGCGAGCGCCAACTGCAACGCGGCGAGGTTGCCCGGCGCGCCGGCAAGATGAAGCTTGAGCGCGTTGGCAATCTCTAGGCCGATGTGATCCTCTTCCTCGAACTCATCTGGATCAATCAGCAATACTTCTTCCACCGCCCACTCGTTGGCTTCGGCCGTCATTAGCAGCTCTGCATACTGCCAGTAAAGCGCGGGATGCTGCAGTCCACTCTCGAGCGCGACCTGATTTGCGTCAAATGCCTCGTCGAATTGTCCGGCATTGAGATGGATATCAATCAAAGTGCGCCAGATGCTCGCATCGGCGTCGGGACCAAGATGTGGTTGGAGCAAATCCACGGCTGCTTTCTTGTATCCAAGGGTCGACAAGCCAATTGCTATCGCCGCCTCGCCGGACGAAGAGATGTCTTGCACGGACGGTTCCTGCGTCACAATCGGCAGCAGGATGTCTCCCATTTCCTCGAGGCCCGGCTGCATAACCTGTTTCGCCAGCATACCCAAGCACCAGCAAGCAAATTCATTGCCTCCGCCCTGACACAATTCGGCAGCTGCCATGAACTGCGCGCGCACATCGGCTTCGTCCCAAGCGACATCCCAGAAATAGAGATAGACGTCCAGATTCCAGTCGAAGACTAATTCCAGCAGCTCATTGAGCGTATCGGCATCGCCTGTCGATTGCGCGTAGCTGATGATCGCGTGTTCGCTCTCCTCTTCCGCCAGCAGCTGCATGATTTCAGCGGCAATATGGGGCAAGGACCCCACAGCTTCTGCGAGCGAAACAAAGCGAAAATCAATTTCTTCAACTTCGCCAGCGCCAAGCAGACTGGCGTCAAGGGAAAAACGCAGGACCAAGCCGTCTGTCGTGGCTTCAAGCGAGCCGCTCAAAAGCACATTATCGGCGAGGCCTGCCAATTCCCAGTCGGCAGCCTGGAATTGAAAATCCGAGGCGTCTATTTCGGCGCCTTCATCGTCCGGATCGATTTTGGCGAAACAGCGATAGATACGGGTCGAGGGATACTGTTCCAACAGGTAGCCAAGACAGGAAGCCAGGCCCATGGCGATCTCCGGCATCTCAACGCAGATGATCGGATACAGGCTCACACGATAGCGCTCCTCCGATTCGATCGACTGCGCCAAGCCCATAGCACTGCCGAATATGGACGTGGGCGCGCCCGACTCTTGCGGCTGCCGGCCTTGCGCCTTCATCCGTTCCGCTGCGTTGATCATCCTCCGCTCCAATCAAAACACCCCGTCAAAATGACAGGGTGCATTGTATATCTGCGAATTTGCTTTGAACAGAAGCGCCGACTAGCTCACAACCTGAACCGTACTGAAGTCGCCGCGGAATACAACGTACAGGTTGCGCAGCCAGCCGCGGCCGAAGCTGCCTTCCACGAGATACCACTTGCGGTCGACAGATTTGCCCAGGACTGGAAGCGTCGTGCCGCCAGGTACGTTGGTGATGGCGTCATGCCCAATCCCGGGACCGGAGCGAATGTTCAGGTACGGCGTATTGACCACCGCCCACGCTGTAGTCCCTGCCGGCAGTCCAGCCGTCGTTCGCTGCGTCGATGTGAAGTCGCCACGCGCAACGGTATACCCGGAATGGACCCAGCCGTTACCAGACGACGTGCTGACCTGGTACCACCTGCCTGCCCTGTTAACACTAACGACAGCCAAGGTCGTACCGCCTCGCACAGTGGTCAGGATATCATAGCCGGCTCCCGGGCCGGTGCGGACATTGAGGTATGCCGTATTGACAACCAGATGCGGCGTGCCGGCCGGAACAGTTGGCTGCGTGACCGTTGGGCTGGTCGTTGGCGCGCCGATCCTTGAAACGCCGGCGAAATTGCCGCGCTGAACAGTATGATGTACGTTGACCCAGCCGCTGCCGGCAGACGTCGTTACCTGATACCAAACGCCGCCGCTGTCGATTGCGGTGACAGCCAGGGTCGCGCCGCCGCGTACCGTAGTCAGCACATTGTGGCCGACGCCGGGACCCGTCCTGACGTTCAGGTAACTGACGTTGACGACCAAGTGTGGCGCGCCTGCAGGGATGGAAACGCCCCCACCCGGGCTTGGCGCTGCGCCTTGACGGGGCACTCCGGAGAAGTCACCGCGTCCGACGGTATATCCCGAATGCACCCAGCCGCTGCCCACTGGGCTTGTGACTTGATACCAGCGGCCACCACTTCCTATCATCGTTACCGGCAGTTCCGTCCCGCCCGGCACGGATGTGATAATGCCGTGACCTACCCCGGGTCCACTTCTGACATTGAGTCTAGCAGTGTTGACCACCAGATGCGGTGAAGCAACCTGCGCTACCGTAATCGACTGAAATACCGGCAATAGCAACATTGCCGTCACTACCATGAGTAAGATTCTTAATCTGGCGAACCCGACCATAGTTCCCTCCGGAAAACCTTCACAGCCCACAGTTGACCTTGCTATTCCGTAGTCAGTATAGTGGTCGCGAAAATAGCGGGCAAACGATTATGGGCTTGATTTGCAAGCAGTCTGTGTTAACTGATAACGATTGAGTAGCGACTGGACACGATCGTGCCTGGACGGAGTCAACTCGATAGTTGGCAAACCGAAAGCGAATTGCTCGGAAATTTGACAGGCCAAACCTGCTGTGCTAAGATTGCCGTAAATCGTTAAAGGTGAAGGGAAGCAACATGGCATTAGTGGACCAGCAGTCAATCGGTGTGATGACTGATAACGCGGTGTTGACGGTTACGCCCTCTGCCGTGTCAATTGTCAGAGACTTGCTAGAGCAGCGTGAGATCCCCAATCATGCTTTGCGCGTATTTGTGACCGGCGGCGGCTGCTCCGGGCTTCAATATGGGATGGCATTCCAGGAAGAGCCGGAGGCAGGCGATACTGTCGTCTCAAGCGATGGCGTACGACTGTTAATCGATCCGACAAGCATCATGTATTTGCGTGGCGCCACGATTGATTATGTCGACAGTTTGATCGGCGGTGGCTTCCGCATCGATAATCCCAATGCCGACTCGAGTTGCGGCTGCGGCCATTCGTTCAAGTCGTCGGATCAGCAGGGCGCTGATGAGGCGCAGGGCTGCGGCACTTGCGGGAGCTACTAGCTCGGCAAGACTCAGCTGCGGATCAGGCTGATAAGCAGTCCAAAAAGACCAAAACCACCTAATGCCAAAATCGGGACGATCGGGGGCAGTTCGCTGCTCGCTTGGTCGCCCGCCACGTTTGTTATGATCGGTTGTGTGAACGGCGCTTGCGTCGGCGCATAAGTGAAGGTCGGCAGCGCTGTAGCGTTGACCAGTTCGACCGATCGCGCCGAATCCGCCCTGAACGTCGAAAGCTCAATCGTACGTTCATCCGCCCCACTCTGCGCACCGATTCCCTCGCCAACCAGCGCAATCGCATTCAGATTGTCGATGATCTCAATGCGCGATCTTTCTCCCGTGATTGTGACCAAATCGCCATAGACCCACGCCCGACCGTTGGGCGACAGATCATAGAGTAGCTCATACCAGCGAAAGTAGTTCCGAACGACGGGATATTCTGTGCCGTGCGCTATCGTGCCCTGGATATCGCTCTCGATATCCGGGAGGGCGCGAACATTGACGCTGCCTGCTGATTCCAGCGCTTGCAACCTGACTGAAGGGACGGAAGTCGGACTTGGAATTAGTGTTATCGACGGCGTGGCTGCTTGGAAACTCTCCGGCGTCGGGGACCGGAGGATAGCTGATACCGGTGTCGCGCTTGGTCTTGTCTGCGCCGATATCGGTCCAGCTGTCACCAATAGTAGAAAAACACTCAGTGATGCAAATTGAAGGTGGCGGAACATCCGACCTCTTAGCGAGCCAAAGACGCTCTTATCACCATGATATTTCATTGATGTCGGTGAATCTACCCTGCTCCGCAACGGCGCTGCGATTGTCTAGCAGGTTCACCATGAACCCCTGATAGAGCTGACTGCCCAGACCCACAACTTTCCATCCGCTCATCACGAAGGGTGGAATGGTCATTTCAGGCGGGCAGAGAATGCAGTCGGCCGGAATCCATTCGCCATTGTACCGGCGAGCTATATGCAGATGGGTCGCGGTGCTAAAGCCGCCTGAACAGGACGCGTAACCAAGGATGTTTCCCGCCTCTACCGTTTGTCCCTCCCGCAGTGAGTCATGTCGGTCGAGGTGCAAGTAGAGGATGGTCCAGCCACTGCCTTCATCGCCATCCTGGTCCAGGTCTTGCACAACCAAGCCTTCGTCCAAGCGCGCGATCGTCCCGCGGGCAACCGCCGTTATCGGATAAGAGGATACGTAACACCGGGCGCCCTGCCCTTCTTCGTCTGGTGGCGAGAAGTCAACCGCCGCCCAGGCGCTTCCGTTGCCCCAGCCGCCATGGAAGCCGCCGGTAAATCGCCAGACATCGCCCTTGGGAAACGGCAAGGTCAACTCTGGTTGCCTCAGGCGCGTCGGCGCCGTCGGCTGCGCGCCTGTGAAGGGGTCGCCGAACAGGTCGCGATACGTCCGGTACAAGCCAGCTTCTTCGATATCCTGCTTCCAATCCGCCACGCTGCGCATGTTGGCTAAAGCGTATTGGATAGCGATGGAAGCGGCGTTAAGAGCTGGTTCATAATACAGTCGGCTTCCATCGGGAAACTCCAGAATGCCCACACCGCGGTATTTCCAGTCGTAGAAGCCGCGATTGAGCGTATCAGCCAGCCAGCTCAACTGTTTGTATAGACCGGCACGGTCTAATCCAGGCGGCTCCTCCTTTTCCAGAAAGGGATAGAGCTGCCGCTCGGGATCGACTGAGCCGTCCGACAAGAGCCGGGTGCTGTATTCCAGAAATGCCAGCAAGATCCGCGCGTCTACACTGTATTCAAGTGAAACGCGTTCGATGATCTGGCTTGCCGGATAGTCGTGAGATTGGTTGGCGCCGTCCGATCCTCGCTTTTGCACGGCGACGGTCATCCTCGGCAGCACGCCGCGTTGTGATTCGATGAAACGCGCGCTGTCGAAGCTGGAAGCGCCGATCGACCGCACAAGCCGCGAGTCAGGCAAGATGCGAAATGCTGACGTATAGTCGACGGGCGGCTGCGGCAACTGAATGACTTGCCCAACTTCAAGATAGTCCGGATTGGTAAGATTATTCGCCGCCAACAATGACGCGATAGAAACGTCAAAACGTTCAGCAATTCTGGTCAACGTATCGCCGGCAGCAACCGTATGGCTAGAGATTGGCAAGGCTGTCGCCTGCGCTGACAGCAGCAGCACATTGGAGAGCGCCGCGCCTTCGGCCATCTGCGTCGCGATCTGAGGCGATAAAGTTGGCAAGGGAGTCGACGTAAGTGGTACAAGCGGCGATTCACGGTCCGCGCTGTCCGACGCGTCCATTTGGGATGACGAGGCGTCGTGGGCAGTGTCCGTCAGCGAAGCGCCAAGCTGCCCAACTTTGGCAACGGCCGTGATGATGAGGGGCTCGGGCTCGGCAGCGCTTCTCTCCGCGCCACGTAGCATGGAGCAGCCCGCTATCAGCATGACGCACACAAGCGCTACCGGAGTAAGGTAGTTCGCAAATCCCTGCCTTAGAACCTGCTTAAGTGCGGCAAGCATCACTTGGGTCTTCCATCATTCAACTGTATACTAGTCCAGTATTTTGGCACGCGACATCATCTTGAGGTGTGATATATGGCAACAGCGGAAGAAGTTCAGCAAGTATTTCCAGCGATGGTCGAGCGGTTTCAGCCGGAGAAGGCAATTGACGTCGACGCCACTATTATGTTTGATCTGACTGGCGAAAATGGCGGATTCTTTTGGATCAAGGTAGCCGACGGAACGGCCCAGGCCGGTGAAGGTGAACTTGCGAACGCCTCTATGACCGTCAAGTCCAGCGCCGACGACTGGTTTGCGGTAGCCACCGGGCAACTGAATCCGATGCAGGCATTCATGAGCGGCAAGCTCAAGATCCTGGGCGATATGGGCTTGGCGATGAAAATGCAAACGATGTTCGCGCAATAAGGCGCCGGCAAAATGCGCTAGGCGTCATCAAAGTCAAAATCCAGTGAAGCCAAGCTGAGGCTGAAACTCGCCGAATCCAGCGCCGTTTCAATGGCAGCCGCCCCCTCATCGTCTTCAACCGTCTCTGACAGACTGGACAAGATCTCAAAGGCACGTCTACCGCCTATCTCACCCAAGGCCCAGATCGCAACAAGCTGAATCTCGCGGTCGTCGCTGAGCGTAAGTTCGCCAATTCGCTGTACGCTATCCTCCAGCTGTATCTGGCCGCAAGCGGTGATCGCCTCGTAAACGCATTCGTTGTCGTCGTTCTCCAATTCATCTTGTAGAATGTCTTGCCACATCTTATTGCAGGTTCGCCCCATGGCAAAAATGGCGCTGGTCTTGAGTTGATGATTGCCGTTTTCGTAAGCGGCGCGAATTAGCGTCTCGACGCTTGGGTGGCTGGAATTCGCGAGCGCTTCCAGTGCGCGCCGGCGAACTTCAAGCGGCTCGCTGGCATCAGTATGAATTGCATGGGTCAGACGCTGGGCTTGGCGTGAGAGCTCGCCGGGCATGGTGCCGTATTCACCCAAGAGAATGAAGGGACCCAGCCCTTTCAAGGCGCTTGCCCGAACGTAGTGCTCCGGGTCGTTTTTCGCGCAATGTATCAGCTGCCGCATCGTCCCCGCCGATTCGTCGGTCCAGAGCAATTCGATCGACATCGACCGTACGATGCTGCTGTCATCTTGCAATCCGAGTCCAGCGATCTCGCGAAAACTCAACTCGAACATCGCTTCGCTCGCCTCATTTAGCGCGCGCAAGACCTGATGCTTGAACGTAGACGGCAGAACTCGCCATACAGGCTCAATCGCCTGCCGTTCATCATGGCTCAGGTCGCTCAGTCCATAAAGCAGGGTCGATGATATGACGCTCTCTAGCGATTCCGCCGCTTGACGCAGCGCCTCGATAGCGTCAGCTAGCGGAGGCTTGCTGAACGCAAGTTCCTCCGCTTCCAAATCAAAATCGGTCATTACGCCGCCTTGTTTAATCAGGTGAGACTGGGTGGGTTAATCAAATCATAAGCCATGACTACGACACCCAATGCCAACAATAGGAGGATGCCGATCTGGTGCACCCGCGCTTCAATTCTGGGATCGACCGGCTTACCGCGCAAGACTTCGATAATGACGAAAACGATTCGTCCGCCGTCCAGCGCTGGTATCGGCAGCAAATTGCTAATCCCCAGGAAAATACTGATGAGGGCGACGAAGTGAAGCATCAGACCCGGTCCTTCGGTCATGCTGCGCTGGAGAAACTCGCCGCCGATCTTGCTGATTCCTATGATGCTGATGGGACGCGCGTCTTTGCCGCTCAGCGATCCGTCCAGCAGCCGGCCCGGTATCGATGCAATCAGGCGGAAGGTATCGCCAGTGGTACTCAAACCATACGCGATCGCATCGGGCAAGCTCTGAGGGATATTCTCCTTCTTGAATCCGGCGTTGGCGAAGCGTGTTCCCTCACCCAAGCCGAACTGTGAGCGAATGCCGATGCCCAGCCTGCCCTCGCCTTCCGGCGGGTCGACACGTGGAACAACCGTCACGCTGAACCGTTCTATGCTGCCGTCTTCGTTTTTGCGCAGGATCGTCAGCGGCAGTGGCCTGCCCTCGGCGTTTCGGGACGCTTCGTTTAGCGTTCCCGCTGTATCACCCGACGCGGGAATCGGAACGCCGGCGATGGCGATAATCAGATCGCCCGCTTCTATTCCCGCTCCAGCAGCCGGTGAATCCTCGAGCACGGCCAATACTTGTACGTAGCCGGCGCGTCTGGCGAAGTCGGGCTTGATCTCTACTTGGTAGCTTTCGTTGGTTTCGTTCCGAATCAGCGAGAATTCGATCTCATCGCCGGCGTAAAACGCGATGGCATCATGGAAGCCGGCAAAATCGTCGAAGCGAACGCCATTTATCCTTTCGATGGCGTCCCCTACCTCGACGGCAGTATCGCGAAAGATAGAGCCATCCGGTATCGCCACAATTTGGCTGAGACCGCCGACTGGCAGCGACAGGCCGATCAATGCCGCGACGATGAACAGCAGGACGGCGGTAGCGAAGTTGGCCAAGGCGCCGGCAGCCATGAAAAAGATGCGACCGGGCGCGGGCGCTTCGTTGACCGACATCATCTTTCGCTCGTCAACTCCGCGCATACGCAGCATCTCGCGTTCCGAAACGATCCGCACCAACTCGGAGCGGCGCTGTTCCAATACAACGCGATCCCGCTTGACCTTGTCTTCGGTCGCCGGTCCAATCATGTCCTCGCCGAGCGGGCGCACAAATCCGCCGATCGGCAGCGCATTGAGAGTGAACTCGGTTTCGCCCCACCTGAAGAGCACGCCAAGGCGCGGCGGGAAGCCGATGCCGAATTCCAGCACGTTGATGCCGACCAGTTTGGCAGCGAAGAAATGTCCTAGCTCGTGGATGATTACTGCGGGGATCAAGACGATCCCAAATGCGATCACAGCGAGAAGGATGTCATTGGCGGCGGCGGGAAACACCATCAGCAATCACCTCAAGTTAGATTTCCATATGTTGACATTATACGTCCGACCGATGGCTCGGCGCAAGCATGTCTGAGGCGGCGCCTACGGCGTCGGCAAGACGTACGCTCCGGGCCCAGCCGGCGACTGCAGAATCTCGATATCAGGCGACAGCGCTGCGAGTCTTTGGTTGACCGCGGCAGAATCGGCGGCGACGGAGATGCAGTGAACGTTGGGCCCGGCATCCAGCGTATAGCAGACCCGCAAGCCGTCTTCGGCGCGCCAACGACGCACCGCCTGCATGACGGTCAAGGAAAGCGGCTGCCAATAAAACAGGGGCGGATCGCTTGTCATCATGACAGCGTGCATCAGATTGCTGTCCTCTTCGACAATCTGTGCGAAGGCGGCGAAGTCGCGATTCAGGATCGCGCGCTTGATTCTATTGAGCCGTCCGCTGGCTGTGTTTACTCGTGTCTTTTGCAGAACGCTGGACCAGGCAGTTCCGTGCCCCGCGCTCGATCCGACCCGCTTGTGCTTACGGCTCACAATTGCGATCACATCGATCAGATCCCAATGATCGCGCGCCGCAAACGTCTCTGCGTATGACGACTCATGGGATTCCCCCGCATGCCATTCGACAAAGCCGCCGGGAATCGAGCGCGCCGCTGAGCCGGAACCCAACCGGGCAAGCGCCGACAGCTCACGCTCTGAAAGTTTCGCGCCGAGGGCCGCAGTCGCCGCCTTCGTCAACGCGGCAAAAGCGGAAGCCGACGAGGCAATGCCGGTTCCCATCGGAAAATTGTTCTTTGACGCGACGCGGGCGTGCATTCGAGTGCCAAGCCGCTCTCGCAATTCATTCAAATGCGTCTGTACGCGTTCGAGTGCCAGCGTATCGGCCTCCGCATCGTTGATCGTGAGCGTGGTAGCAGCGAGAGCGTCCGTCCATTCCACTGTCGTAGTCGTATGCAGAGCAGCCAGGTTCATGCTCAGCGACGAGTTTGCGGGCAGCCGCAACCTGTGATCGCGGTTGCCCCAATACTTGATGAAGGCGATATTGGAATGAGATCGCGCACTTGCTATATACTTAGAAGTTGACATCTTTTGACACGGCTCGTATCACGGACGGAACGTTCGACAGCATCTGCATGACATTATCACCGGGCCGTGGAACTTGTCCATCGGAAACTGCACGGAGACCGTTTTGAGTGTAGCGCTTGGCCTGATTAAAACAATGCGGCCCAGTCAGTGGGCGAAGAATGTGCTCTTTGTCTTTCCCGCACTTGTGTTCAGCGAGAATCTGTTTGAGTTGGAATCGCTGGGCCGTGTCATAATCTGCTGCATTCTGCTCATCTTCACTTCCGGCAGCGTGTACATCATTAATGACCTGGTGGATGCTGAAAATGATCGATTGCATCCGACCAAAAGTACGCGACCCATCGCGGCCGGCATTGTGTCGGCCTCTGTGGCCAAATTCACGGCGGCAATACTGATTCTGGCAGTGCTGTCCGCCGCATACGTATTCGACCAACCCTTGATGCTGCTCTTGCTCGTCTACATCCTGCTTCAAGTCGCCTATTCGCTTTATCTCAAGCATGTTGTGCTGCTCGACATACTCGTAGTGTCGGTGGGTTTCGTCTTGCGGGTGGTTGCCGGAGGTCTGGTGATCGGCGTAGGTGTTTCCCCCTGGCTATATACGTCGGCCGGGATGCTGGCGCTATTCCTGGTTATTGGCAAGCGGAGGCAGGAGCTGGCGCTTCTGGGCGAAAAGGCACGGGAATCGCGCCCGATTTTCGAGAAGTACAATCTTCAATTGCTGGATGACATGCTGCGCATCGCGACGACCGCGGCCTTAATCACTTATGTCCTGTATACCGTGGAATCTGGAACAATGGTCAAGAACGGCGAAAACCTGGGACTCCTTACCATCCCCATAGTGGTTTACGGTGTCTTCCGCTATCTATATTTGATCCACGTCGAGAAGGAAGGCAGCGCTCCCGAAGAGATCTTGCTGTCCGACCGCCCCATACAGGTGACGATCCTGGTGGCTGCGCTGACATACTTTGTCATCCTCTATCTCATCTAAACCGGCGATGAAACATTCGATCAGCGCGCCCGGCAAAGCCATTCTCTTTGGCGAACACGCCGTCGTTTATGGCCGCCCGGCGATCGCTGTACCACTGTCTCAGATCCGCGCTTATGCCGATGTGAAGAAGACCGATCAACCGCTAAGCGTCATCGCCAAAGATATCGACCGTCCGCCGCTGCGCTGGCGTGATATCGATTTGGCTTCGAGCGATCCGATCGAAAGAATGACGGCAAATGTGTGCGAGTTGCTGCGCGCTTCCAAAATAGAGGGCGAGATTTGTCTCCATTCGCATATCCCGATAGCGCGCGGTTTGGGCAGCGGAGCAGCCGTTTCGGCCGTTCTCGCTCGCGCGCTTGCTGCCTTGGTCGGCTGCGAATTGTCGCAAGACTACACAAATAGCCTCGTATATGAAGTGGAGAAGCTGCATCATGGTACGCCAAGCGGCATCGACAATACGGTTGTCGTATACGAGAAGCCGGTTTACTTTGTAAAGGACCGGCGCATCGAATTCGTCCACATCCATCAGCCTATGCATCTTGTTTTGGCGGATACGGGTATCCCGGCGCTAACCCGCGAGACAGTTGCGGATGTGCGGCATCTACACAGTCAACATCGAAAGCGGACAGAGGGTGTATTTGATGCGATTGGCTCAATCGCTGAAAGCGCCAGGGACTTGATCGAGAGTGGCAATCCGGCTGGCTTGGGTGAACTCATGACGGAGAACCATAAGCTGCTGCAGTCGCTCAATGTATCATCCACTGCGCTGGACGGGCTGGTGGCGGCGGCTCTAAAAGCCGGCGCTTGCGGCGCTAAACTTTCCGGCGGCGGACGCGGCGGTTTCATCATTGCCTTGGTGGAGGAAGGAGCGGCGCCGGCGGTGCAAGGCAGTTTATTGGCGGCCGGCGCCAAACAGGTATACACGACTGCGCTTGGCGGAGAAATGGCTTGAGATGACTACGCTGATCAAACTCGGGGGATCGCTGGTCACAGACAAGCGCAAGGCCAAATCCTTCCGCCGCGACATTGTGCGTGACATTGCCGATCAACTGCGTCAACTGCGCTTGTGGCAACCGGATATGCGCCTGATCATCGGCCACGGCAGCGGCTCCTTTGGCCACCAAGAAGCGCAGAAGCACCACACAATCGGCGGCGTACGGACCGATGAAGAACGCCTGGGATTCGCCCGCGTGGGCGCAGTCGCCACCGAATTGAGTCAACTGATCTTGCGTGAATTGCTGGGCGCCGACTTACCCGCCATACGATTTCAGCCGTCGTCCATGTTGGTGTCCAGAACGGGGCGGGTTCATGAAATGGAGACCGAGCCGCTTGTAATGGCGCTTGAGCAGAAGCTGTTGCCACTGATTCATGGTGACATCGCTGTTGACCGGGAGATTGGCGGCACGATCGTATCGACGGAGGCAATATTCGCCCGGTTGGTCAGGTCAATCCCGGTGGACCGTATTATATTGCTAGGCGACGTGGACGGCGTTCTGGATGAAAATAGTGATCTAGTGTCGTCAGTCACGCCGGCAACAATGCCTCAAATCCAGAGCGCGCTTGGCGGCGCCCGTGGCGTTGATGTTACCGGGGGCATGCTGCAAAAAGTCAGCGAGATGATCGCTCTCGTTGCGGCTCATCCGGCGCTTACTGTGACCATCGCCAATGGCAATCGCCAAAATATTCTGATTGACTTGCTCATCAACCGATGTCCAATCGGCACCAGAATAAGCGCGGAGTAACACGCTATCCGCCAGTTTTGGCCGCGTTGAATAGCAGCGGATAGAAGCCGTAAGCATCGAATTTCAGATCCCGAATGTAAGCGCGCGTCGCCGTTAAGCGAACCACTTCGCGCACTGGCAGAATCAAGGTTTCATTCATCAGCAGCGCCTGGATATCATAGTATTGACTGCGTCGTGCCTGCATGTCCTGTTCCTGCGCCGCGCGTTCAAGCATGTCAGTCAACTGTTGATGCGGCGCATGTGAAGCGCGGAACCTGGAATCCACGAGAAATACATCGTTGATCCCGGCGGGATCTAACCCGAAGACTTCGACTGGCAGAAGGTCGTAATCACCCGATTGGATAACGCTTGAGAGTCTGGATCTGCCGGGCACAGGTTCGATGACAAGCTCGATTCCAATGGCTCGCCATTGTTCTCGCAGATAGCTCGCGACCGCTGGAAACTCGTGCCAGGGCGGCACGACAACGCGCAATTCAAGCGGTTCGCCCGCCCGATCAAGAATCCCATCGCTGTTATTATCCTGGTATCCGGACGCCGCCAGCAAATCTTGCGCGCCGTCCTGGTCAAAGCCAAATAGATTGACATAGCCGGTATGGGCATAACCGGTGCTTGTGGATAGCGGCGCCCAGGCCTCCGGCGAAAAGTTGAAAAAGATACGATCGCTGATGGCGATTCTGTTGGTCGCGAGTAACAACGCGCGCCGAACATTCGGATCATTCAAATGCGGACGATTTGTGTTGAAAAGAAAATATACGGAGCTTCCCGGTATAGCCGTGGGCAGTATCCGAACACGGCTGTTGCCCGTCAAGTTCTGCGCCTCGATAGGCGAGATATCGTCGATAACATCCACTGCCTCGTCCAGTAGAGACAGGGGTTCAAGGTCTTCCGCTGGCAAGATAAGGAATTCGATGCGTTCGATTTCGTCACCACGCAGCGGCGCATAGATTGGCGGATTGACACTGTAATCGGTCGAGCGACGCAGCACAATTCGCTCACCCGGTAAGTACTCTTCCAGGGCGAATGGTCCGGTCCCGGATTGGTGAAATTGATAGCGCAAGCCGCTGTAACTGTTGAAAACGGATGGGCTCGCCATGCCCAAATACGGCTGTGAAAGACCGTCCAAAAGCGGTGCGTATGGCGTGGAAAGAACCAGCCTAATCACGAACTCATCGAGAATCTCGTAGCGGTGCAGCGGACCGAGCAAAGCTTGCGCCGCTGAAGCTGGCCTTGCCGGATCATAAATACGCTCTATATTGCGCGCGACTGCTGCTGCGTCAAATCGGCTGCCATCGTGAAATGTCACATCCCGGCGCAGCTGGAAGGTATAACTTAAGCCGTCGGCGGAAATGTCCCACCTGGCCGCCAAGCCGGGTACGAAGGCATGACTAAGAGAATCACGATACACGAGCGTATCGTAGATTTGCCGCAGAATCATGCCCGCTTCCGGCGTGTCGGCATTGTGTGGATCGAGAACCGGAATATCGGCGAATATCCCATATCTGAGGCAAAGGGGATCACTTTCGCAGGAGACGGCAGCTTGTCTGGCGCGGCAACCGAAAAGGCAGAGCGCAACCAGCAGCCAGATCGTGAGCCTTCCCTTGCGTTTCAAAGCTTGTTCACCTTTTCATCAGGCATAATAGACGTGACTCTCGCCGGGGCGCACGCAGGCGGACAATGCAACGCCGGCGCTGTCTCCGCGGCGAACGCGTCGTGTACGGACTCGCCTTGCCACTTTACAATTGGGCGCTGATTTCGTAGCTTTACATTATATACAGTTGATTTGCAATCGAATAGAAGAGCCAGCCTTACGATGGCGCGGGACCTACTGAGACCAGCCACAATTGAAAGTGACGACCCCTATGCCGTCTTGCCGGTATGGCGCCGCATCACTTTCCAAGTGCTCATTTTATCGGCCGCCCTTGGGGCGATTGTGGTGGCCAGCGAGATATTGCAGCCGAGATTTGTAGCTGTTGTCGACCGCGTTCTGTCACTGGCTTTGGTGCCGCTTCCTCTGCTGCTTTGGCTGCTCGTCTCAGTGCTGCCGGAATTCCGCTTTGCCCGCCCCCGCCGCCGTCTCATCGGCGTGGCGGTATTGTCCGGCTTGACGGCCGCCGCCGTCGGCTTGCCCCTGACTGAAGAATTCTTCAGCATTGAGCTTTGGCTGCCACTCGAGTCTGTAACCCAGCGCATCATCGGCTACACGCTTACCGCAGGGATCGTTGACGTTGGTCTCAAGTTCCTGGTCTTGCGTCATGTCATCTATCCGCAGGCGCTGCGCGTTCGCAGCGATGCTATCGCGTACGCCTTCGCCACTGCCGTGGGATACAGCTTCTACCTTAACCTGGCGCTAGTGTGGCGCGTCGATCCGGCTTGGGACGTGGCGGCAATATTCGTTTTGTCGAATGTCGCCATACAGCTTGCCTCCAGCTTGTTTATCGCGTTGGGCATCGTGGAGTCATACTTTTCTGATGCGATTCCCCTGGTCATGCCGATCAATCTGTTAGTCGCTGCCGTGACCACCGGTCTGATAACGCCCACAGTCTCCGGGTTAATGAGCGGACCGCTGGGTGTGGAGGGCAATGCCGACCGGCCGCTGTTCGGGTTGCTGATGTTAATTGCTTCTCTGATCGCGACGCTTGGAATCGTATATTTCCTCTATAGCAATTCAGAGCGGCGCGAACGCGAAGCTTACGGAAGCCCCGGGGTCAACGATGGAATTTGAAACCGGGCGCTCCCCGGCGATTCAGATCACGCCGAGACAGCGCTGGTCGATCGCGCTGAGCTATTTCTTGATCGTGATCGGCTTCGCGCTCGGGGTGAATCAGCGCGATACGACGCTCAATATGTCTAGCATCTACAGCAATGTAGAGGCCGGCATCACGGCGAGTTATCCGGCGCGCTGGCTGCTTGAGGAGTCGGATGCCTATGTTTTTCGCGTGCGCGACATGTCGCATCGCGGCTATCATACGCTGATCCAAATTCAGACCTTGCCCGTTGGGCCTGATAGCACGGAGCGCAATTTCCTCGATCATCTTAGCTTGCAGCGCTCCCAGGTCCTGATTGACTATACTGTACTCGGGTACGATACCTACCGCCTGCCGGATGAGACCTGGGCGATAAGCATGTCATACTCCTTTGTCGCTCGCGATACCAGCCCATTCCTTGAGGGCGTGTCTTCAATCGTCAATGGCTTGGACATCTTAACGTTGCGGCGCGGGCAAGCTCTGATTATCACTTTTCGTGCCGATTCGCGCATTTACCGGCGCGAACTAGAGACCTTGCAATGGTTCATCCAGAATCTCGAATTTTAATTGATCGGCGCGGTCGCTATGCGTAGGGTCAGTCTTGGTCTACTTGTATTGCTGTCGCTGCTGCTAATAGGTCGAGCATTGGCTCAAACACGATTCGATCTGGAACTTGATCGGATCAAGCGAGCTACCGTCTTCATCTATCAGACCAAGAGCCTCGACGACGACCTTGTTATCAAATGCGTGAGTACCGGAACGCTTATCAGCGCCGACGGACTGATCATCACCAATGCCCACGGCGTCGTGGCCGGCGACCAATGTGACGGAGACAATCTGATCGTCTCGCTCAATGTGGATCTGTCCGAGCCGCCTATTCCGAAATATCGCGCGGAGATTGCGCGTGCGGACGAAGGCCTGGATATCGCGCTGCTGAGAATCGCGCGTGAGCTTGATGGCAGATTGATCGCGAAAGGCGAGCTGCCCATTCTGCCCTTTGTCAATGTCGGGGATTCCGAAGCGGTCTCGATTGACGACAACTTGATCGTGGCGGGTTATCCGGATTTGGGCAACCGGCCAGTTGCAATCACCCGGGGTACTGTGACGGCATTCATTGCTGAGCCTACGGGTGGCAGTCGTACCTGGTTCAAGACCCGGGCGGAAATCCCCGGCACAATGTCTGGCGGCGGCGCGTACAATACCGAGGGACAGCTCATTGGAATTCCGACCAACGCGCCGCTGCGACGGCCCGTGACAGCGGCGAATTGCCGCTTCATCGATGATACCAATCGGGATGGCTTGATCAACAGCAGCGACAGCTGTGTCCCGACGGGTGACTTCATCAGCACCATCAGGCCGATCAGTCTGGCGCAGAGTCTTATCCGCGGCGCCAGGCTTGGTCTCGATATCGAGATAGAATCCGCCGAGCCGGAAGCGCCACCGATAAACCCGCCGCGGGTATCGCGTCTGTTATTTGCACCATCACTTCAAGGCAGGATGCCGTCGACAGTCGTTGGTTCGATGCCGGCAAATACGCGCAGTCTCTATCTCTTCTTTGATTACGACAACATGACCGCGGAGACAGTCTATGAGATGCGCGTCACTCTGGATGGCATTCCAAATACGGTGTTCAGCTTGCCGCCGGTGCGCTGGAGTGGCGGGCGCCGTGGACTTTGGTACATCGGAGGCCGTGAACAAGCATGGGCAAACGGCGCCTACGAGTTCACGCTATTGCTCAATGGCGCCAATGCCGGCAGCCAGCAAATCCTCGTGGGCGGTGGCGCGGCGAATACGGGTCACTTCAGCGATATTGTGTTTGGCACGCTGGATCGAGACGGCACCCTCGTTGGCAATGGCTCGATTCTGCCATTGGGCAGCATCGCATACGCGCGTTTTCTTTACGCCAATATGGCAGCGGGAACGCCTTGGTCCGCCATCTGGTATTACGCCGGCGGCGAAGTCGCCCGCACAGCCGACGCCTGGAGAGAAGATAGCCATGGAGCGACGGTAATCAGCCTGGCGCCGGCCAACGGGCTGTTGCCGGGTCGCTATCGACTGGAACTGTATATTGCGGGCGCCCTATCCGCCACTTCAGACTTTGTTGTTGCCGGGCAGCAAGGCTCGCCGCTGCCGGAAATCTTCGGCAACGTACGCTACACGTCTGCTGACAATCCAGTTGCCGCGCGAACGGCGCCAGCCGCTTCCAGTTTTCCCGCGTCGACCGCTTTCCTCTTTGCCCTGTTCGATTGGCAGCAAATCGCGGCCGGCACACCGTGGACGCTTCGCTGGCTGGTCGATGACCAGGCATTCTTCCAAACGACAATGCCTTGGATGAGCGTGAATGCCGGGAACGACTTCACGGTCTCGCTGTTGAACCCGCTGGGCGGCAATTACAGACTGCAGCTGCTGGTGAACAACCTGCTGCTCGTTGAGGAGGAGGCAACGGTCGGTATCGGGCAGCTGCCGATCGATCGCTTCGCCGAACTTGAAGGCACGATCCTGTCTGGCCGTGTGATAGACGCCGCCACTCGCAGCGGCATACCCAGTGTGACGATCGTTTTGATCAGCGAAGACTATGCCGCGAGTGAATTTGAATGGACACAGGAACAGGTCGTCGCCTTGGCCACCACCGACCGCAACGGCGCTTTTCAGTTCGCGCGACCTTTGGCCTTCGATACACCGTACAGCGTCGTCATCGAAGCCGATGGCTATATCCCGCACGCGGCCGACGAGTTCCAGTTTTCCGCCGATCAGCCATACGTGGACATTACTATCGAGATGGTGCGAGGCTAGCGGTGGCGGAGAGGCGTCGACTTGACGTTCTGCTTGTGGACAGGCAGCTTGCGCCCAGTCGCAGCAAAGCCGCCGCTATGATCATGGCGGCCGAAGTCTCCGTGAACGGCCGCTTGGTCGACAAGCCCGGGACCCGGGTTGTGAGCGACGTGGACATACAATTGCGAGCGCGACCGCGCTACGTCGGACGAGGCGGCCTTAAACTGGAAGCTGCCTTGCGTGCGTTTGCCCTTGAACCAGCCGACAAAGTTTGCGCCGATGTTGGTTCGAGCACTGGCGGTTTCACTGACTGCCTGCTGCAACATGGCGCGGCCCGGGTTTATGCCATCGATGTTGGCCGCGGCATACTCGATTACCGCCTGCGCATCGACGAGCGCGTCGTCCTTCTCGAAGACACAAATGCCCGTTATCTTGAATCGCTGGAAGAACAACCGGATATAGTGGTAATTGATGTTTCCTTTATCTCCTTGCGCTTGATTCTGCCGGCGGTCTTGCGCTGGACCGGAACCTCGGCTGACATCATTGCCTTGGTGAAGCCTCAATTCGAAGCGGGCAAAGCCGATGTCGGTAAAGGCGGCATCGTTCGCAAGCGCTCGGTGCATCAGCGGGTGCTGCGCGAAGTGGCAAATTTCGCCGAATCTATCGGACTCTCGGCCAAAGATATTCTGCGCTCGCCGATCACGGGCGCTAAAGGCAACGTGGAATTCCTTTTGTGGCTGCGGGTGGGTCGCGCTGAATCCACATCTGACATTCGCGACCGAATTGAGGCGCTCTTCGGGCTTGATGAATAGATTCCCCTACTCCGACACCCGCTAATCATCCATAATTGTAGTGTTGCTCGATGACGAATGGCTGTTCATGAAAATCGAGAATATCCGTAACTTCTGTATCATCGCGCATGTGGATCACGGCAAGAGTACGCTGGCGGATCGCCTGCTGGAATTGACACACACGGTCAGCGAGCGAGATATGCAGGAGCAGTTGCTCGATAGCATGGCGCTGGAGCGCGAACGCGGCGTGACAATCAAAGCGTCGGCCGTGCGCATGCTCTATGACGCTTTGGATGGCGCGCACTATACCGTGAATCTGATTGATACACCGGGTCATGTCGATTTCACATACGAAGTCAGCCGCGCCTTGCAAGCCTGTGAAGGCGCTATCCTGGTCGTGGATGCCAGCCAAGGCATTGAAGCGCAGACACTGTCCAATGTCTATCTGGCGTTGGAACAGGACCTGGAGATTATCCCCGTGATCAACAAGATTGACTTGCCGGCGGCGCAGCCCGATGAGGTGGCTCGCGATGTTCAAGAGCTGCTGGGTACGCCGGTGGCCGAGATGCCGCGCATCTCCGCCAAGAACGGTATGGGCGTGCTCGATGTCTTGGAGAAAGTCATCAGCGATGTACCCGCGCCCGTTACGGATAGGGACGAGGCATTGCGGGCGCTGGTATTTGATTCGCATTACGATTTGTACAAGGGTGTCATCGCTTACGTCCGCATGATTGACGGCACCGTCAGCAGACGCGACATGCTCAGGCTATTTGCAACCGGGGCCCGCTTTGAACCGGTGGAAATCGGCGTATTCGATCCCGTCATGCGCGTCGTAGATTCGCTGGGCGCCGGCGAAGTCGGCTATATCGCCACCGGCCTTAAGACGGTACAAGAATGCCGCGTTGGCGATACCATCACTTTGGAGAAACATGGCACGCAGAATCCTCTGCCCGGCTATAAGCAAGTGAAGCCGATGGTCTTCGCCGGCATTTATCCGACGCAGAATGAAGATTATGCCGACCTGCGGGACGCGCTGGAAAAGCTGCAGCTCAATGACGCGTCTCTGGTATACCAGCCTGAAACATCGCAGGCGTTAAACTTCGGCTTTCGCACCGGCTTCCTAGGCTTGTTCCACATGGAAATCATTCAGGAGCGCCTCGAACGGGAATATGACCTCGACATTCTTGCAACTGCGCCGAGTGTCGAGTACCGAGTTCTCCAGAAAGACGGCGAAATAGCATTGATTGACAGCCCGTCCCTCTTGCCGGACGAGAACATTATTGGGGAGATCCACGAACCCTGGATGAAAATCCAGATCTATGTGCCGCAAACTTATATTGGCCCGGTGATGGATCTGGTCATCCATAAACGCGGCATCTACGAGACGACTGAATACCTGGATGCGAGTCGCGTCATCTTGCATTTTGAGATCCCACTTTCCGAGATCATCATCGACTTCTACGATAAGCTCAAGAGCGTGACGCAAGGTTACGCCAGCCTCGATTACCAATTCCACGAGTATCGCGCGGGCGACCTGGTCAAAGTGGAAGTGCTGGTCAACGAGGATCCTGTCGATGCCCTGGCGATGATCTGCCATCGGGATGATGCCTACCACCGGGGGCAGCGGCTTGTCAGCCGGCTCAAGAAACTGATTCCGCGGCAAATGTTTACCGTGCCCGTTCAGGCGGCCGTCGGCAAGCGGGTCATCTCACGCGCGAACGTCAAGGCGCTGCGCAAAGATGTGCTGGCGAAATGTTACGGCGGTGATGTCACGCGCAAGAAAAAGCTGCTTGAGAAGCAGAAGAAGGGCAAGAAACGGATGAAGATGATCGGTTCGGTGGAAGTTCCGCAAGAAGCCTTTATGGCGCTTCTCAGTTTGGACGAATAGCGGGAGATCTCCGGCTAGAGCATTCAGTCCCCGTATTCTTCTTTCAACATTCGCCACATGCTCGCCAGCCCCCAGCGGGAAAGCCAATCGCGCGCCAGGTTGGAGCCGGTGCCGAATCCGTAGACACGATAACGCGTGTCGCGGGACGTAGAAATGGCGATCGCGCTGCCCTGCTCGACATCGGCGTTTTCGTCGAGATCTGGATAGCTAAACACCACAATACTGGCATCCACCTGGTCTCGTTCCCGAATACGCTCTGCGATATCTACCGCAAATTCGCGCAGGGACACCCGGCCCTCATCAACAGCGAATTCCTCGTATACCTGCGCCGGATCCGCATACCTTGTCGCCGTCAGGCGCTCTGAATCGGAGGACCAGCCTCCGCTGATCACGCCCGGCAAACCCGCCTCGACAACGTGGACCTTCAGTTGATGGCGCTCCAATTGTCTCCACACGACATCTTCCAGCGTTGCGTCATCAATGCCGAAGATATGTTCGCCGATACGCGCCTGCAATCGCGCTTGCATGCCGTCCAGCAGCTTGGCAGCGTTTGCCTGGCTGTCCGCCTTTGCGGTAACTCTGACATCGACGCAGCCATGATGCGCGGCCAGGCCGACACTGGGATTACGCTCACTAAGAATGTCTATGCCGATCCGGTCGTCCAGCGAACTCTCGCCGATGCCAGCCGTGCGCAGGATGCGCGCGAGGATGATTCCCAATTCGTATTTCTGCAACAGATAAGGCGCGACCGACTTCGTCATCAGGTATTTCATTTCTCTCGGGACACCCGGCAGGCTGATGACCACACCCCGCTCCGATTCAACAACGAAGGCCGGCGCTGTGCCGACCGGATTCTCGATCAGTATGGCGCCTTGCGGAAGAAAGGCCTGTTGCTTGTTGTTCTTGGTCATTGTCGAGCCAAAGCCGCGAAATCGTTCCGCGATTTCATCGTATAGCGTCTGATGAAACTCCAGCGGCCGACCGACTGCCTCGGCAACGGCCGACCTGGTCATGTCATCTACAGTTGGTCCCAAGCCACCGGTAGTAATCACAATTTCGGCGCGATCCAGCGCGGCCGAGATGGCATCGACGATTCGATTGAAGTTATCGCCAACGGTCGTCATGAAGAAGACATTAACGCCAATATCGCGAAGTTGCCGCGCCAGAAAAACCGAGTTAGTATCTGTAATCTCACCGAGCAGGAGTTCGGTCCCGATGGCCAGTATTTCCGTATTAGGGTTGTCGGGCATGTACACCTCGTCCGCCGACTGCTATTGACGCAATTCTACATCATTTGGACGAGTTATTTGCAAAATTCAAAATTGTCGTTATAATTGCCACTATAAATCTATCTTGCTGTCAAGTAAGGTATTTGTGCACTTTTACCAGTATTGTCGTCCAATTACACTTTCGCATGGAGGTTCCTGTGGCTGGAGTAATTTTCAATCATGTATCAAAGGATTTCGGTGAACTACGCGTTGTTTCTGACTTGAACATCGAGGTTCTCGACAAGGAGTTTTTGGTCTTCGTCGGTCCGTCCGGCTGTGGCAAGTCGACTAGCTTGCGCATGCTTGCCGGCCTCGAAGAGATTACCGAAGGCGAGATCCTTATTGGAGATCGCGTCGTCAACAATGTCGCGCCGAAAGATCGCGATGTCGCCATGGTATTCCAGAGTTACGCTCTGTACCCGCACATGACCGTTTATGACAATATGGCATTTGGTCTCAAGCTGCGCAAGACGCCGAAAAAGATCATTGACGAACGCGTCAATGAAGCCGCCAATGAGTTGGGAATCGGTCACTTGCTGGATCGCCGTCCCCGTCAACTTTCTGGTGGTCAGCGTCAGCGTGTGGCGGTCGGCCGCGCCATCGTACGCGAACCGGCCGTATTCCTGATGGACGAGCCGCTTTCCAACCTTGATGCGAAGCTCCGGGTGGAAGCGCGCTCATTTATCAGTCGCCTGCATCAGCGCCTGGAAACGACCTTTATCTACGTAACACACGATCAGGTCGAGGCGATGACGATGGGTACGCGCATTTGCGTCCTAGACGAAGGCGAGCTGCAGCAGATCGATTCGCCGTTCAATCTCTACCACAATCCGCACAATGTCTTTGTGGCCGGCTTCATCGGCAGCCCTTCCATGAATTTCTTTGACGCGGTTCTGAAGGAAGACGGTGGAAATATGGTGGTCGATACGGGCGCATTCGATTTTCAGGTTCCCGCGGCCAAGGCCGAGGGCTTCCGCAGCCATGTCGGTATGGACATCATTTGCGGAATCCGTCCGGAAGATATTCACGACACGAATTTCCTGCCGCAGGGCATCATCCCGGCCAACCTGACCACCAGCGTCGAAGTTGTCGAGCAGATGGGCAATGAAGTGATCATCTATCTGGAGAGCAACGGCAAGAACTTCATCGCGCGTACCGACCCGCGGACGGACGCCACCGTCGGCCAAGAACTGGGTGTGACCTTCAACCTGGATAACATGCACGTTTTCGATACCAACACGGAATTGTCGCTGGCTTACGAAATGAAGGCCAAAGCAGCGATGTAATCGGTCGCCGGCATACTGCTGACCAGAATCAAAAAGAGCCACTTTAATGTGGCTCTTTTCATTTCCGGTAGATGCGCGCCAGCCTAGAAGATCAGCGGTCGAAATTTGTAGCCATAGACGATCATGCCTCGCGCGCCGTCGGTCGTCAACTTTCGTGTCACCATTTCAACTGCGTCGCCAATTGCGATTTCACCGTCGATGTCGGTGAGTTGTGCCGTGATCAGGTCGCCGTCTGCCAATTGCACCAGCGCAAGATAATACGGCGCTTGACCCTCAAACCCTGCCGGCGGCTCCTGCACGATGGTATAGCTGTAGACAGAGCCGCCCAAGTTTGTACTGTTTCCAGGCAGGCGGCGGATGGTCGATTCCGACTGTGGTGTGCCCGACGTCATTTGACGAATTCAATCTGCTTGCTTTTGAGTGCGTTGCTGTACACCGCTCTCTCGGCCTGCTCAACTTGCGCAGCGACTCGGTTGCCAAGGTCGTTCCGCGTCATCTTGATGAGACGATAGCGCAGTTTATTGTTGCGCCAGTATTTCGCTACCTGCATCGGATTGCTCCTCACCCCAAAGGTTCGCTCGTCCGCACTGCCTTTCAGTCTAGGGACAGCCATCTATCAAAATCTATCTTGATAGCATTTGCCACCGTCAGAGCCTATCAGTTCAATCCAGCGCAGCGCTTAGGATATGGGTGGCTACCGTAGCGCCGAGTCCACCGATGTTCTGAACCAGCGCATGTCTTGCGGATTCGACTTGATTGCCGCCCGCCTCGCCTCTCAGTTGCATGACCGCCTCGACTGCCTGATACAGTCCGGTGGCGCCGCTTGGATTCCCCCGACTCTTCAACCCGCCAAAGGTGCTGATCGGCATGTCCCCGGCCAGTGCAATACGCGCGCCGTCGTCTTGCGCCCAAGTCCAGCCGCGGCCGCGTTCGCTCAGGCCCAATGCCTCCAGCGACAGCGCAGTCTGGACGGTAAAGGCATCGTGTAATTCCATTAGGTCAATGTCATTCAGCGACAGTCCCGCTTGTTCGAGAGCTGCTGCGGCCGATGCGCCGACTGCGGAAAGGCGCAAGATTTCTCGCCGATCCTGCAGCATGAGTTTGTCTGTCCTCACGGCGCTCCCGCTGATGTTCACAGGATTCGGCACCAGGTCGGCGGCAAGTTCCGCGCCGACCAATACAACCGCGGCCGCGCCATCGGCATCGGGCGCGCTATCAAAAAGACTTACCGGATCCGCAAGCATGGGCGCCTTGGCGAATGCGCCGGACCGCAGTTGATTGCGGTACATGGCCAGTGGATTGCGGGCGCCATTTCGATGGGCATTCAGGCTGAAGCCCTCAAACTGCGACAGTTCAAGCTGATATTCGTGCAGGTAGCGGCGCATCAACAAACCCGCCAGCGCGGTCAGTGTGGCGCCGTTGACCGATTCAAAGTCAGCGTCAAGGCTCACATTGCGGGCGGCCACGCGCGCGGCGCCGACGATATCGGTCGCCTTTTCTACGCCGATCACCAAGACGGACTTGACCGCGCCCGAGGCCACGGCGAGATAACCGGTGCGCAGCGCAGCACCGCCTGCGGCATCGCCCGCTTCACAGGTGTATGACTCGACCGCGCCTAGTCCGATCTGACCGGCGATCAAACTGCCGAGCTGCGTCTGCTGGTTGTAGCTTGCGCCGTAAGCATTGCCGACATATAGCGCATCCACTTGCGAGAAACCGGCATCCTCCAAGGCAAGGCCCGCCGCTTCCGCCGCCAATTCCGCGATTCCCCTGGACCAATATTCGCGGACGGGAATCATGCCCGCGCCAATGATAGAAACACTCATGATTCTCTAATCCTTGAGCTTGTCACGATAACGAACGTAGGTGGCGTAGTCGATCTGGCTGCGGCGCGCGACATAATCGGCTGTCCCGGGCAAGTTGCGCGGACGTTCCCGAATTCGCTCCGTCACCTGCAAGTCGAATGCATCCGAACCGGCGCCGCTGCCATAGCTGACCATGAGAATGCGCTGATCCGGTTCGGCATTGTCCAATATCGCGGTCAAGCCGATCATACAGGAGCCGGAATATACGTTGCCGATCTCATTCGCCAACAAACCGACACTGATTTGATCGTGCGCAAAGCCGAGCAATTTGGCGGCGCGCGCCGGAAATTTGACATTCGGTTGATGGAAGACGGCATAGTCATAGTCGTCCGCCACTGTATTCATCATCTCCATCAGCGTTGATGCCGCCGCAATGGTATGGGCGAAATAGGCTGGCTCACCGGTGAAGCGATCGCCGTGGCTCGGGTAGGCTTCGCCCGCGCGGCGCCAGAAGTCAGGCGTGTCGGTCACGTAGCTGTAGCTGCCCTGATAAACGGCGTAGCTTTCGTCCGCCGGACCCAGAATGAATGCCGCCCCGCCGGAGCCGGCTGTATATTCCAGCGCGTCGCCCGGCCGCCCCTGCGCCGTATCCATGCCGATACTCAATATGTATTGCGCCATGCCGCTGCCGACCAATCCGATAGACGCTTGCACCGCTTCGGTGCCCGCTTTGCAGGCGAATTCCCAGTCGGCTGCCTGGATGTTCGCTGAGGTGCCGATACTTTCCGCGACGATCGTGCTTGTGGGTTTGACCGCGTAGGGATGGCTCTCGCTACCGACCCAGACCGCTCGAATCTGGCGCGGATCAATATCGGCGCAGGCGATCGCGTTGCGCGCCGCTTCGATCGACATGGTGACGACATCTTCATCGAGACCGGCGACTGCCTTTTCCTTGACAGGCGCGCCGCTGAGACCGTTGGTCCAAATGCGGGAGATCTCGTCACCCGGCAAACGATACCGCGGGATGTACGATCCGTAGCCGACGATGCCAACGCCGCGATCGGACTTCATCAACCAATTCGAGTCATTTTTCATGCTTACCGCTTTCTACCTACGACGATCGCTTCGGCGCGCTCGAGCCGGATATTGCCTTCGTCAATCAATTGCTGCGCTATTCCGCGCGCTTCGTCATGCGGGGCGCCGGCCGCCAGCGCCAGTTGCCGCGCGTGCAGGCGCATGTGCCCGCTTTGAATGCCGTCAGTCGCCAGCGCCCGGATCGCCGCGAAATTCTGCGCCAGGCCAACCGCCGCCGCAATCTCCGCCAGTTCCCGCGCGGATCGTACGCCCAGCAGTTTCAGCGCGGTCTGCGCGCCGCGGTGGACGCGGGTTGCGCCACCGACGATGCCCAATGCCAAGGGAAGTTCAATCCGCCCGTGCAAGTTGCCGCCGTCGTCTTTCCACCACCGCGTCAAACTTCGGTAGCGTCCGTCTCTGGCGGCATACGCATGGGCGCCGGCTTCGACCGCCCGCCAATCGTTGCCAGTGGCCATTAGCAGCGCGTCGATGCCGTTCATGATGCCCTTGTTGTGGGTCGCAGCGCGGTAGGGATCACAATCGGCAAAGGCGGCCGCCTCAATGATCGCGTCGACCACGGCTGTAGCGGGCGCGCTGGGAGTTGCGAGCAAATCGGCCGGTATAGTGCCTTCGGCGCGCGCTTTTCGCCGATCGCTCAAATTGCTCAGAATGCGCAGATTTACGCGCCCGTCGCTGATGCTTTCGATGAAGGGCGCGATATGTTCGAGCGCGCTGTTGATGGCATTGGCGCCCATTGCGTCGCGCGTGTCATACAGCAAATGGATGACGAGCATGTCACCGGCCGAGGTTTCTCTGAGCGGACGGAGCTCCAGATCGATTGCTCCACCGCCTCGCCTGACAATGGTGCCGGCCCTCTCGTTCGCAGTAGCCAATATGTCAGTTTTGCGTTCTTCAATCGTTGCCATTGCCAATTCGATGTCTTCCAGGTCCAGCAACTGCAACTGACCGATCATGACAGGCTCGTCACTGTCGGCGATGAACCCGCCGGTCATGCGAAAGAGCTTCGCCGCATAACTGCAAGCGGCAACGACCGACGGCTCTTCAATGACCATCGGTATCAGGTAATCACGATCGTTGATCAAGAAGTTGGTGGCCAAGGCCAAGGGTAAGCTGTAGCGGCCTATCACGTTTTCGATCATGAGGTCGGCTTGGGCGATCGCAAGTCCAGAATCTCGCAGCGCCAGCAGATCCTCGTCGTCCAACTCGCCCCACTCTTCCGCGATGGCTAGCCGTTCCTCAATCGTCTTGGCATAGTATTTTGGAATTGTCGAAGTTCTTGAGTCGCTCATATCTCCAAGCTAGCAGCGGCAAGCTCGCAAAATCTATCAGCGAGCTTGACAATCCTCTCATTACCTCGCTGCCCGTGATTTCAACCGGGAGCTACTGAAAAACGCAGAAATACACCGACCGGTGGATTCTGAATTATTGAAGGATTGGCCCGGTCTAGTCCGGCAGTATGCGCGTGTCCATGAAGGCATCGAGCCAGATCACGAAGACCAGCCCGATCGGAATCGAGGTGAAGAGGAAATATTGCATGCCGTACTCATTGATGGAGACACCCTGAGGCGTCTGAACGGCGGTGAAGAGCGGCAGCATATCAAAGCCTACCGTGATTACACCGTAGCCGACGACGAGCCCCAATACCATCGAAACCACCCAGACAATCAGTCTGCGAATCGTCAAGCTGGACATGCGTCTCTCCATAGCAATCAGCAACTGTTGACCCACATTTTACACCGCGAGAACGGTTATGCGCAAGTGAGATTGTTCACGAAAGCCGTTGCAAGAAGTTAAGTGTACATTGTGAAAGCCCCCGCCTGCTGATAGACTCGGCATGAAGCTGCGTGGGTGAAGACCTGCGCGAAAGACCTTATAACAGTCGCGAAAAGCATAGGTCAACTGGGCATCTGGAGGAGCTTCTTCCATTTAAGAAACTTCTCGACTTAAGTTGACTACTTGAGCCCTTATCTTTGCTACCAAAGGGCTTTTCAGGAGAGGATCGTGGCAGATCTATTCGACAAGATTGCTGGTTACACTGTCGCAAAAGAGGCGATGGAGATGGGTATCTATCCATTTTTCCGCGCGCTGAGCGAATCTGAAGGCACGACGGCAATCTTTGAAGACAAAGAAGTCGTTATGCTCGGCTCCAACAATTATCTCGGCTTAACCACAGATGAGCGGGTGCAGAATGCCGCCATCGAAGCGACGCGCCGCTATGGCACAAGCGTCACCGGCTCGCGCTTCCTCAATGGTACGCTTGAGTTGCACTTGCAAGCCGACCGCCGCCTGGCCGAGTTTGTCGGCAAGGAAGAGGCGCTGGTGTTTGCGACTGGATATCAGACGAACCTGGGAACGGTCTCGGCGCTCTTAGGCAAGAACGATGTCGCAATTCTGGACAAGGATGCCCACGCTTGCCTGGTGGACGGCGTTGCCATGTCGCGCGGGACGATGAAGCGCTTCCGTCATAATGACGTTGAAGACCTGGATCGCATATTGAGCGGCGTGCCCGATTCGATGGGCAAGCTGGTTATTGTTGATGGCGTATACAGCATGGGTGGCGATTTCGCACTCTTGCCGCAGATTGTCGATGTCTGCCAGAAATACAAGGCGCGGCTGCTGGTGGATGATGCACATGGGGTCGGCATGGCCGGCGGTGGACGCGGCACATCGGCGCATTTTGGAGTGTCCGATCAAGTCGATTTAATCATGGGCACGTTCAGCAAGAGCTTCGCGTCAATTGGCGGCTTCATCGCCGGTTCCGCCGATGTCATTCACTACGTACAGCATCATGCGCGTTCGTTGATCTTTTCGGCGGCGCTGCCTGCGCCAAATCTGGCGGCTGTGCTCGCCGCGCTCGACATCATCGAGAGTGAGCCGGAACACGTGCAACAGGTCTGGAAAAACGCCGAATACATGCGCAAGGGGCTGAAGCGGCTGGGTTACGACACATTCAACAGTCAGACGCCGATCATCCCGGTGAAGATCGGCGAACAGTTCCGTACCGGCTTGACCTGGGCGGCGCTTATTGAAGAGGGTGTTTATACCAACCCGGTCGTCCCGCCGGCGACGCCACCCAACCAATCGCTGCTGCGTACGAGCTATATCGCCACGCATCGCCAACATCATCTCGATCGCGCGTTGGTGGCTTTCGAGACGGTCGGCCGCAATCTGGATCTGATTCCCGCGCCGGCTTCCGCGTAATCCGCGCGACCAACGGCAACGCAAGCTCGGCCTACTTCAAATGGATCCGTCCGGTTCCTTCAAGGACACTGCCCAACATAAAGGCGCTCTCACCGGCGGAAAGCAAGTCAGCCAAAAGCGCCTCAGCGCGATCGGCGGCGACCGCCATCAGTAACCCGCCGGAAGTCTGCGGATCGTATAGCAGCGCAATGGAATATGACTCCAGCAAACTGTCGGCATCGACCCACTGCGCGAAGTATTCCTGATTCCGTTCCATGCCGCCCGGGAATACGCCATGCCGGGCGAAGGCTTCAGTTCCCGGAAGCAGCTCAATCCGACTGACGTCGATTTGGAAATCGACTCCACTGAGTTTTGCCATCTCGATGCCGTGACCGGCCAAACCGAAACCAGTGACATCGGTCATGGCATGGACCCCATGCCGCTGCGCCAATTCTGCGGCTGTTCGATTGAGGCGGGACATCGTCTCAACGGCGCTCGCTACTTCGTCATCACCGGCAAGGCCCCGCTTGAGCGCGGTCGTAATGACGCCGGTACCGATGGGCTTGCTGAGGATTAGTCGATCCCCCACGCGCGCTCCCGACTTGCGAATGATCTTCGATGTCGCGATTTCACCGGTCACAGACAGACCATACTTCGGTTCCGCATCGGTGATCGAGTGGCCGCCCGCGATGACGGCACCCGCTTCTTTGACCTTTTCGGCGCCGCCGCGTAGGATTTCGGCCAGTATGCCCATATCCAGGTCATCTGGATACGCCACGAGATTGATCGCCATGAGCGGACGCCCGCCCATCGCATACACATCACTTAAGGCGTTGGCCGCCGCTATAGCGCCAAAATCATAGGGATCGTCAACGACCGGCGGGAAGAAGTCTGTGGTGGAGATAAGGGCGCGGTCAGCATCCAATTGATAAACGGCCGCATCGTCTGGTTCGGATAGTCCAACCAATATCTGCGGATATTCCGCTTGCGAATAAAGTGCGCTGAGAGGACGCAAGACTTGCGTCAATTCGCTCGGACTGAGCTTGGACGCTCAACCCGCGCAGCTTGCCAGCGATGTCAGCTTGATTTCCACGGCCTGCATAGGTCTATCCTTTCCAATAAAAAAGCCCACCGGAAAGTGAGCTTGAATGTTACCGTCGGGGTACCCGGATTCGAACCGGGGACCTCTTACACCCCATGCAAGCGCGCTAGCCGGACTGCGCCATACCCCGATATTGTCCATATCATAACATAGTATTCCGAGAATGCCAGTATCCGCGATGCGCGCAGTTGCAGCCCTTGCCCTGGCACACGCCTAACCATCAAGAGGCAGTACGCCAAAGGTGCATGATTTGTAGTCGCGACCGATGATGACCTGATAGTCGAACTCTCGGTCCGCTTTTGCATCACGGGTCGCTTGTTCTTCGGTCATATTCAGCGCCCGCAGTATGCGCGGCGCCAAGCTGCCTTTTTCGGTTGCTACGTTGTCAATCAGCGCGTTAGACGAATAGTACTTGCCATCGTCAAGCGGACCGAGCGCCACGGCGCTATAGCCATTCCAGCGCAGCCGTTCGCTGGCGACGATGTCCCAGTTTTCCAATCCGGAACCATTGTAAACAGCGATGGACGGACCGGTCAACGCCGCCTGGTGTCGCGAAGGCGGTGTATAGAAATCTTGCATCAAATCGGCAACGGTTTCGGCAACTGGCAGCAGAACCGAAGAACCATCGGCCGTCGTCCAACTCGTCGTATGGTACCTCTTATGGAAGGTGAAATTCTCGACGCTGCCTAGATCGAGATTGACCAGATGAGGCAAGAGGCGCAGCATCAGGTCAAAGGGAACATCTGTATCGACGATCTCGATCAACTCGCCCCAAAGACCGGGAAGCGTCGTGACCAGACCCTGACTGCGCGCTTTTCGCCACATCGCGCGCAGCAGCAGCTGCTGACGGCGTCCGCGGTCTAAGTCATCGGTGTACTTTCGCGTCCTCGCGTACCAGAGGGCGTCAAATCCGCTAAACGTATAGTAGCCGACATCGAGCGTACGCCAACGATAGGTGAGCTTTGAGCCCTCACCTGACGGTTTCCTGCTTACCGGATAGAGGTCGCGATAGGCGCAATCCACCGCAATGTCGACACCGCCGAGGCGATCAATAATCGCTTCAAAACCGGAGAAATTCACGCGCGCGTAATAGTGTACGTTGATGCCGAAGTTGTAAAAGATGGTCTGTCGCAACAGGCCGAAGCCGCGACCCGGATCCCATTGGAGGTATTCGCCTATGCCAAAAGCGGTATTCAGCCGGCCCATCCTGCCGTGTGGAATGTAGACGAAAAGATCACGCGGCAAACTTAGCATCGATACCGTGCTTGTCTCTGTATTTAGCGACACAATTATCATCGTATCTGTGCGGATGAAGTTGTCGCTTGTCAGTTCCTCGTCGCTGCCCAGCAGGATGAAATTGATGAGCCGATTTTCGCGGCGGATCTGCGGCACACGCCTTGGCACGAGCATGCCCGAAAGCCATTTCCCTTCATCCGGATCCAGCGGAACCAGCAGTTTCGGCAGGCTGAAGTCCTCCGGTTCCGGAGTAGCTGTCGCGACTGGCGCAGGCGGGGTGTCTGCCGGTTGGGTGGCTTCCGGTATAGGACTGCCGGCATTCTGCTGCATCAGCACAATGCGCGAATCGACGCGCAGGCTTGCCGTTTCGTCTTCGGCATCCATTGCCGTCGCGGTGGCGATGTACGCATCACGCCGCGACGTAGTCGTACCGGCGGCTGTCTCAATGTCGGCGAGCGAGGCAATCTGGATCAAGGTCCAGGCCAATGCCAAGAGTAGGATGATCAGTGCAAGGAACAGGACAAGCTTAAGGATGCGGCCCAGCCAGACAAAGACTAGATTCATCTAAGCTCCAAACGTTTCAGCCTCGCGGTCAAGCAGAAGCGTCTTAGGATTGCGATTGCGGCGCTTGCGCTGGCTGCGGTGCTGTAAAGACGAGCGGCACCTCGCAGATGCTTCCATCAATGACTTCGCCCCCATCGTCAAGCAGCGTCAATCGCAGCCAGTGCATACCGAGACCAAGTATTTCAGTATTTATCAAGCCTAGCACATCGTCGTCAACCGGACTTGCAAATTCCCCGTAGTCTATGTAACTGTCCAGCCATGCGGGCCGCAGGGACAGCCGGTAACCGCCGCCTTCGGGCACGATCGCACGTCCGATAAGAGCGAATATGCCTTTCAATTCCGTCATTGCCGGCGGCGATTGAATACTTGCCTGATCGCTTTCGCAGCCGACGGTCGAATACCGGTCGGTCTCCGCTGGGAACAGCGGCGTGCCCACTGCAAGCGTAGTCGGGAGTTGCGGCACTAGCAGCTCTTCGCCGGCAAATATGCCTCGAATCGGGTTGTAGCAGTTTCCTGCCCGCAATTCGATGAGGTCGATGTCCGCCGCCAGCGCCACTGACAGCAAGGTGTCCCCTTCCTCGACAAGGTACAAGATCCAGTCGGCTCGCACTTCGCAGTCGACCTGCAGCCCATCGTCTACATAGCCAAAGGCGGTCGGGGTTGCGATCAAGTAGGCGAATAATCGTGGCAAGGGTGTCCTTGTTGGCGTACGCGTAGGTGTGTCGCTGGCTGTAGGCGTCTCCGATGGCGTCGCTGTCGCGGATGGTGTAGGCGTTGTCCCGCGCGTTGGCGTGACGACAGGCGCCTTCGTTTCCGTGCCTGCGATCAATGTCACTTGTGTCGGCGCGTCGGTTGGCAAACCTGTGGCCGTTGCAACGATGGCCTCAGTTGCTGTCTCTATGGCGGGAGACGTCTCGGTTTCATGCACTTCCGTTGCTAGTGTTGGCATTTGCGTAGGGGTCGGCACATCGGTTGCCGGGTCCGTCGCGGCGACCACCGCCTCGACCGAGGGAGTGGACGGCAAGGTTGCGTTGGCCGAGGGCGGGACCGCCGTCAGAGTCGGCCGGGAGGTTGCAGTTGCGGTGACTGTTGCTGGCGCGTCCAGCGTCACCGTAGGTTCCGCCGTTCTAGTCGCTGCAGCGCCGATTGTCTCTGTCGGCCTGACTATGACGCTGGGTTTAATCGCTATGGATTCAGTCTCGGTCGCAGTTGCAATATCGGTTACTTCGGGCGCAAATTCCGCCTTCGACGTGGCCGTGACTGCCGATTCTGCAGGCGTCGATACAGTCGGTACTGCAGTCCGCGTCAGGCGTTTGATCGGCGTGCTCGTGGCGATCGAGGTAGCGATAGTCGGTTGGACTGGTGATGGGACCGTTGGCTGCGTTACAAGACTTGTTGGCGGCGGCAGCACTACTTTGACAGGCGTCGATGTTGCGGGTTGCGTCAAATGATCCACAGCGACCTTTGTTGGCGTGCTTTTAGCAGGCGTTGCGCTTTTGATAGGCGAAACGCCTGTTGACGTCAATGTGGCGAGCTTGGTTGGCTTGATTGTAGGCGTCAAGCTCCGCGTATGCGTATCGGTAGCGGTTGACGTCGGGAGAGAAGTAGCGGGCAAGGTTGCCGTTTCGGACGATGACGGCGGGCTTGTCGCCGTGCGCCTAGCGGTTTCGATCTCCTGTGGCGTCGCTGCCAATGTTGTCGTTTCGCCGGGGACTGCAATATCCGAGCGCGTACTTGCTTCGGTTGCCGCCGCTGTTGCGCTGACTTCCGCTATTTCTGTGGGGGTCGGCGTAGTTGTGTTGGTTGCCACCGCCGGCGAAGGACCCACCGCTTGGTCAATCATTGCTGTTGGTCGTGGTATGCGGCGCAGCGTTCTTTCGTCCGTCTGGACGATGAAGTCACCGCCCAATCCGCTCGGCAGGACGATAACGGTCGGCTGCGGCGGTTGAGGCATTGGAACGACGGTTTCCGTTTCCAGCTTTTCGGCTGTTGCTGTTGCAGAAGATACCGGCGTTGCGGCCGGCGAAGCAGCCGCGCTTGCCGTGTGGGTCGCTAAAACAAGTTGTTCTTCCGTCTGGAGAATCGTTGGTGATGCCAGGTGGATCGGAGTCGCCGTCGCCGGGGCACGTGTGGCAGTGACCGTGTATTGCTCCGCAGGGACTTGAAGCGTTTGCGTGGCTCTCGAATCCATCGTGACCATATGCGTCGGACTGACCGCGACTGTCAAGCGGACGGAGCGCGTCGGTGTCGCTGTGCGATCGGCTTCTTGTGAGAGTGCAACTGTTTTCGTCAACTCGACTGTGCGACTGACAGTCGCTGTGAGCACATCGCTTGGCGTTTCAGTTGCCGCCTGGTCACGCCTGCCGGGTAAGGTAGCAGTGACCTCTCGAACGTCGGCAATTTCCCGCGTCTTAGTGTCCTCAGCCGTGGGGCTGGGCGTCGCCGTCAGCGTCTGAGGTGCAGCCGTGGATGTTTCTTCCGTGGACACCGAGAAATGTGTCGCCGTTTCAGTCAATCGGACTGCCGAATGCTCGGTTGCGTGTACCGAAATCAGATCGGCTTCGGTCGGCGTGGCCGTGGCCCTGCCCACCTCCGGCGGCCTTATCGTATCAGTGGCTGTCGGCGTATCGGATGGCACGAGACTTGGCGGGATTGATGTTGCGGTTTGCGCTGCCGGCAACGCCCTAGTTTCAAAAGTAGCAGTTGCCTCGGCAGCAGAAATCGATGTTGCAGCAGGCTGCGTCGTGGCGGTCGCGCCCTCTGGCTGCGTGGGCGGGCTCGTAGTTGCTGTCGGGACCGCGTCAGTGGCTGATGCGCTCGGTATCGCTGTGAGCGTTCTAGTGGTCAGCGGGATGTGTGTCGCGCTTGCCGTCGGTGCTGGCAGACTTGATGTTGCTGTAGGTACCGCGTCAGTGGCTGATGCGCCGGGAATCGCTGTGAGCGTTCTAGTGGTCAGCGGGATATGTGTCGCGCTTGCCGTTGGCGCTGGCAGACTTGATGTTGCTGTCGGTGCCGCGTCAGTGGCTGATGCGCTGGGAATCGCTGTGAGCGTTCTAGTGGTCAGCGGGATGTGTGTCGCGCTTGCCGTTGGCGCTGGCAGACTTGATGTTACTGTCGGTACCGCGTCAGTGGCTGATGCGCTGGGAAGCGCCGTCAGCGTTTTAGTTGGCAGCGGGATGTGTGTCGCGCTTGCCGTTGGCGCTGGCAGACGTGATTCTGCTGTGGGCACCTTGTCAGTGGCTGATGCGCTGGGAATCGCCGTCAGCGTTTCCGGTGGCAGCGAAATGTCGATCGCGCTTGCCGTTGGCGCCGGCAGACTAGATGTTGCTGTAGGTACCGTGTCAGTGGCTGATGCGCTGGGAATCGCCGTCGGGGTATCAGTTGCTTGAGGTTCGGCCGTTGCAGTTTCTGTCAGAACGGCCGCGCTCGCGGTTGCTTCAAATACCGGAGTCGCAATTGCAATCGAAGCCGTAGCCAGCTGGTGACGAATCGTGCGCTCAACCAAATCCGCCACGAATCGTCCGATGCGAATCCGCGAAACTGCTATCGGTGGCGCCGCTTCCGACTCGACCGTTGCGGTTGCCTCAGGCAATCGACTGGTTGGAACTGCGGTGGCGCTCGTTTCTGTCAGCCCGATCTGGATTGTCGGCGTTGCCGTTGGTGTGGCCAGAGCGGTCACGGTTTCCGACGGCGAGGCAGTTGCTAAAGGAATCGGCACTGTCGAAATCGTTGTTATCGCCTCAGTCGCCAGTGACGTTGACGTGGCGCTAGTCGGCGTAACCGTGTCCAGAGCAGTGGCTACCGCCGTTCCACGCTCGGTTGCTGTTGGGGATTCTGCTGGCGGCGTACCGACCGCAGATGTGACTGTCGCTCGCGTCACGGACTCATCAGTCGCGGTCGAAACTCCTGTCACCTGTGTACTTATCGCTGGCTTCAATGTCGCGGAAGCAGTCGCCGCCGGCATAGCAGTTTCAGTGTCAGTTGCTATGGTCTCAACTGCAGCAGTTGTGCTCGTTACCGTTGTCGCGCTTGCCGTCGGGGCTGGCAGACGTGATTCTGTTGTGGGCACCTCGTCAGTGGCTGATGCGCTTGGCGCCGCCGTCAGCGTTTCCGGTGGCAGCGTAATGTCGGTTGCGCTTGCCGTCGGCGCTGGCAGACTTGATGTTACTGTCGGTACCGCGTAAGTGGCTGAGGCGCTCGCTATCGCTGTGAGCGTTCTAGTGGGCAGCAGGAAGTGGGTCGCGCTTGCCGTTGGCGCCGGCAGACTAGATGTTGCTGTAGGTACCGTGTCAGTGGCTGATGCGCTGGGAATCGCCGTCGGGGTATCAGTTGCTTGAGGTTCGGCCGTTGCAGTTTCTATCAGAACCGTCGCGCTCGCGGTTGCTTCAAATACCGGAGTCGCAATTGCAATCGAAGCCGTAGCCAGCTGGTGACGAATCGTGCGCTCAACCAAATCCGCGACGAATCGTCCGATGCGAATCCGCGAAACTGCTATCGGTGGCGCCGCTTCCGACTCGACCGTTGCGGTTGCCTCAGGCAATCGACTGGTTGGAACTGCGGTGGCGCTCGTATCTGTCAGCCCGATCTGGATTGTCGGCGTTGCCGTTGGTGTGGCTAGAGCGGTCACGGTTTCCGACGGCTTGGCAGTTGCTACAGGAATCGGCACTGTCGAAATCGTTGTTATCGCCTCAGTCGCCAGTGACGTTGACGTGGCGCTAGTCGGCGTAACCGTGTCCAGAGCAGTGGCTACCGCCGTTCCACGCTCGGTTGCTGTTGGGGATTCTGCTGGCGGCGTACCGACCGCAGATGTGACTGTCGCTCGCGTCACGGACTCATCAGTCGCGGTCGAAACTCCTGTCACCTGTGCACTTATCGCAGGCTTCAATGTCGCGGAAGCAGTCGCCGCCGGCATAGCAGTTTCAGTGTCGGTTGGTATGGTCTCAACTGCAGCAGTTGTGATCGTTACCGTTTCCGGAACTGCAACCGGAGGCGTAGGCGTCACTCGTGACACGGGCGTTTTTGTCGCCGTCTCGGTCGCCTTCGCCGTTGAGATTATCGGACGTGTCGTGGTCGCGGATGCAGTCGCCGCCGGCACAGCAGTTTCAGTGTCAGTTGGCGAGGCCTCCAGCGTGGCTACAGCGCGGACCGTCGCTGATGCTGTTACCGTAGCCGGCGCGCTCGTTGCTGTTGACAGATCTGAAACCGGAGGCGTGGGCGTCACTCGTGCCACGGGCGTTTTTGTCACTGCCTCGGTCGCCGTCGCCGCTACGACAATTGCACGTCTCGACGTGGGTGTCGCATCCAGCAGAGCCGTTTCAGTGTCGGTCGGCAAGGCATCCAGCGTGGCTACGGCGCGGACCGTCGCTGATGCTGTGACCGTAACCGGCGCGCTTGTCGCCGTTGTTGGGATTGAAACCGGGGGCGTACGCGTTACTCGAGACACGCGCGTTTCTGTCGCCGCCTCGGTCGCGGTCGCCGATACGCCTACGGGACGTGTCGTTGTCGCGGATGCGGTTGTCGCTGGCAGAGCCGTTTCAGTGTCAGTCGGCGAGGCCTCCAGCGTGGCTGTTGGGCTCTCTGTCGCCGTCGGCGTTTCCGTTTCAGGACCAATTGCCGTTGCAGACGGAGAAGCGATCACCGGCACCGATTCCGTTTGCGTCACTGGCATTTCCGTTGCGGTCGCAACTATGCTGGTCGCGGTCGCTGTTATCGTCACCGCATCTTCAGTCGGTGTAATTTCCGTGATGGGCGGAATGGTAGCCGTGATTGCGGTCACAACTAGGGCGGTCGGTTCGGGCGCATCCTGCGTCGATGAAGAGAGCAAGATCGCAAAGATGGCAGCAAATACAAGCGACACTGCCGCAAGCAGAGCTACGATCAGCTCGCTGCCGATGTTTCGCCGCATTGGCTAGTCCTCGATCGACACAGCCAATTGCAAGGGTAAGGCTAGGTGGAATACGGATCCAGCACCCGGTTCGCTGGTGATCCACAGGTCGCCATCGTGGGCGCGCGCAAAGGCTCTGGCGATTGTCATCCCAACACCGGTATCGCCGAAACCCGGAATCTCCGGATTTTCCGTGCGATACTTTCGGGCAAAAACACGGGGTACATCAGCCGACGCTATTCCGCCGCCTTGGTCGCGCACGCTGATTTCCACCGCGTCTATCGCTTCGGAACCTCCGGGCAAGTGGACGAGACCGGCATCGGCGCTGACGGCAATTTGGGCGCCGGGCGCTGAAACCTTGCTGGCGTTGAGAATAAGTTGTGTCAGGATATGTTTCACGCTCGCACCATCAGCGCTAAGTGGAGGCATATGGTCGCTAAGCGACAATTCGATCAGAAGACCCTTGTCGGTCAACTGTTGAGACCGTTCCTGGATTACGTCTTCAATGATAGCGGTCAGATCGGCATCGTGATCTCCCCCGGAAGACGGCGTGGCATTCAGTGCAGCCGCGTTCTGCAAGTCGGCAATCATATCGGACAATTGCCTGATATCCGCCGAGATCATACCCAGCACCTGCAGCTGCGCCGCGCCCAGGATACCGATCGATTCGTCCAACAGGACATTCGTATAATCCGACATGGATTTGATGGGTGTGCGCATTTCTTGCAGCATAGCTGACAGCAGATCGGCGCGGCTGGTCCGGTCTTCTGTTGGCGTTTCAATGGGGCTGCTTTCAATCGCCCGATCAGTTTCGCTCGCTGTGGAAAGTGCGGCGCGCGCATCGCTCAATTCAAGCGCCAGGTGTTCGCGCTGTTCGGTCAGACGTTGCACGGTAGTTTGTAGAGTGGCCATCTCGCTCTTGACGTCCGCGGCTGATGTCTCGTCCGAACCTTCGGCAAATGACGCCGTGACTTTAGCCGCCAGTTGGTTGCGGATTTTCAACAAGTTATCCCGCTCCTCGACCAAGCCATCAATCTGCAACCGAATCGCTTCTTGTCCTTCTATCTGCTCCGAAAGCTCCGCCTGCAGTTCCTCATACAGACCCTGCAGATCTGCCTTTTCCACGTCTCCGGACTCGATTTTCGCCAGTAGAGCTTGCTGTTCGCGCCGCATCTCTTCTCTCGCGTTGAGCAGTTGTTCGTGATCGGCCGTCAGGTGCTTCAACTGGCGTTCCAGCTCGGCGCTGTCTCCCCCGCCTTCAGCCAGCAGCCTCTGCCGTTCGTTAATGAGTGTGGTTCGTTCCTGATTGGCAGCTGAAAAACGCTGAGTGGATGTCTTTCTTTCGGCATATAGTTGAAGCAATACCTTAGTCATATTGGAGAAACCGGTCTCGATACCGAGCGACTCGAGTTTTGAGACAATTGAAGCTAGACGACGCTGCTGCTGCTCCCGCTCCAACTCCAATTGTGCAGACTCGTCGGACACGGTTTGCAAGACCGCGTCGAGATTGCCGGCTTCCGCCGCTCGTCCAGACACGAGCAATCCATTGATTTGCCGCCGCAGCCGGTCCCGTGTGGTCAGGAGCTGGTTGTATTCCTTGTGCAGATACTCTCTGATGATTTGCGCCAAGGTCTCTCCGCTGCTTTCGTTGCTCATCCGCAAAATTGTCTCGGCGTCCAGGAGTTCGCGGGCGCCAACCTGACACGCATCGCGTAATTGCGCCTGTTCATCGAAGCTGGCGGTCAGCCTTTGCATCGCGCTCGCGCTGTTGTCGCCTTGCGCCAGCGCGTCGAGCAGTCGGATATGCTGCTGCTGCAGCTGCTGCTGCAAGTCCACGATCTGCAACTGGAGTCGAGCGATGCGTTCTGTGACGCTTTCCAGGCTCGTCTCCATTTCACGCCTGTTTGCGCCAATCGTGTCAAGATCAAATGCGAAATCGCTTGGTCTATCGGCGATTTCTTCGATCGTCCGCTCTTTGGCAAGCAGCGAGGACTCGGCTGTGGCACGGCTCCAGGCCAAGATGTTTCCCGCAACGAAACCGATATCCCGCAGGGATTCCATCTCTTCCGGCGACAGTTCTGATTGGCGGTAGGGCATGCTTACCAGAAGAGCGGCAACGAGCTCTCCCTCAACCGTGAGCGGCTGTACATATGCGCTGCTGGGCGAGCTGATATTCAGCCGTCGGAACAGATCCGCTAATTCCTCGGCGTGGTAGTCCGGAAAAAGTATCGTCTGCTCGCCTCGCTTAACCGCGTCAAGCAGGGTTGGCTGTTCCGAGAGATTCAGGGAAATGCCGGCCAAGGCTTCGTCAGCGACCTGATCATATCCGGCAATGACATCGGCATAATTGTTGTCTTGCACGTGCATGAGTACGCAGACGTCCGCATGCACGGAATCCAGCGTCGCTTTCACGATTTGCTCGGGCATTTTTGTATTGTCACGGGTTTCCATCATAACACCGATGGCATTGAGAAGATGTCTCGTATCCGTAGATACGGACGAGGCGGCGAAATTCCAGGAAGCTGGCGCAGCCAATAGCGGATCAGCGGCCGGCGCATCGGGCGGCGTCTGCGATGGCAGGATAGCTGAAGATGGCTGTGATGCCGCCATCACGACCTCGACCAGGCTGTTTTCGAGCAATGCGACCGCCAAACGATAAATGATTAGGGGCAGCAGCAGCAAGCCGCCGACATAAGCCAGCCTCGCGCCACCGAGGTAGTTTCCCGCCACACTAGCTTGCGACAGTTGATAGAAATCCCAGCCGTTGCCGAAGATGATGAGGAGGAAAAACAATGACTTGAGCGGCGCATCCAGAATATGTTTCACATTCAGTAGCGCGAGACATACGCCGGCTCCCGCGATTAACACCGGGACGGCCGACCAGATCGACGCATAATCGGTCGCATTAAAGGCAAGCCCTGCTTCATTCAGCGCAAGCCATCCGCGCGCAGTACTGAGATAGAGCAGGACCACAACGAAGGTCACCCCGAAGACGATCAAATTTGATCGATTGCGCCAGCGCGCGAAATCGGCGCTGAGAAATGCCCAAGCCACTAACAGCAGCGTGACCGCATAGGCTAGCCGCTCCAGCGGCGGCATAAACGAATTAGCGCTAAGAACCGCATACTGCGCGAGCAAAGCCGCCCCCAACATGATCAGCCACACGACGACCAAACCCGCCGTAGCGAAGACATATCGTCTTGTCGCATGTTCAAAGGGAAAGCGTGAGCGATGACCAAAGGCCAGGAAAAGCGAACCTTGGCTGAATGCGATCACCAGTATGAAGAAAAGCAAATCGCCCGGAAATGCCACGAAAAGATTGAGGAGATCGAGTGGTGTTCTTGTCAATTCCCACCATCCGTTTAGGTCGCGAGCGTTTAATGGCAGCCTCGCGTTTTAAGCTACTGCCAAGATATACAACAGGCGAGAAAACTGGTTCCCAGGGAACGCACAACCGACCTCGCCTGGCAGCAAGCTCAAGCAAGCAGTATAGCATAAGGGACATAAGCGCACTGTCGAAATCGAGCCGTCATTCTTTGCCGACAACGCGGCAGCCACCGATGCCTGGTTTGCCGTTGACGATTGTCGGTGGACATTCTAAACTCAGCTTGGCTCATCACTAGTCCAGGCGAATACAGTGTCCAGACAGATCGCCGTTTTGCTGCGCCGGTTTCCCTCCATTATGCGACTCCCCTACTTGTTTTATCGCCGGGCACAGTCTCGATATACGATAGGCGTGGCCGCGGTAATTTTTGACGGCAACGGGCGTGTGCTGGTTGTTGAACATGCTTATCATCCGCGTTTACCCTGGGGGCTGCCGGGCGGCTGGATCGACGAAGACGAAGAACCTGCCTTGGCAATCGTTCGCGAATTGTCCGAAGAATTGCAATTGGAAGCCACCGCGGTCCGCGCGCTGCATATCGCCAAGACTGTGCCCCATCACATCGACCTCGCCTTTCTTTGTGAGGCGCATGGACCGATCGGTAGGCTGAGTCACGAACTGCTTGATTATCGATGGGTGGAAACCTCAGCCTTGCCGGCGCTAAAGCAATTTCATCGCCGCGCCATCGAGGTCGCCTGCGAGCTGGGTCATGGGGGTGAACCGTGGGAGCGACAATAGGCTCGCGCCGCCGATCGGGCTTTCCCTTTCTGCTTAGTCTTTCCACCCTGTTGGTCCTGGCGGCGGGGACGCTGCTTATCTACGAATTGGCTGCCTTTAGCCGGCGCGAAGAACAGCTGCCTGTTGGTGTCACGGTTGCGGGCATAAACGTTGGCGCGCTAAGCGAGCACGATGCGGTGGCGCGTTGGGAGCGGGCTTACGCCGAGCCAATCGTAATGGTTTACCGTGACAGAAACGGCGCGCATCCGATCCAACTGCATCCCGATCAGGTGGGCTGGCGTATCAGCAGCGAGTCCATACTGGCGGACGCGCTGGCGTCCGGCGCGGAAGGCGGGGGATTTTGGCGTCGTTTCCTGGACTTTCTGATGGGCATAGAACAGACCGTCGCGCGCGATATCCCGCTGGTCGCCGATTACCAGGAAAGTGCGTTGGAAGCTTATCTGCGCGACATCGCAATCCGCTATGACGATCCGCCGGGCAAGGCGACCTACGACCTGCAGACCTTGACGGTCTACGCCGGGGAAAGTGGTCACGCGCTGGATGTCGCGGCTGCAATGCCGAAGGTGGATGCCGCATTGCGCTCTGCCAGCGCGCGCACGCTTGACTTGCCCGTACGGACCATCGGCAGCGAAGACGCCGGCCTGGAGGCGCTGCAAGATCTCGTCATCAATTTCCTGGACAGCCGCGGTTTCATTTATGACGGGCTTGGTACGGTCGCTTCGATCTACATCCTGGATCTGCTGACCGGGGACGAAATCAACATTCTAGGCGATGTGGCTTATTCCGCCGCGAGCACGGTCAAGGTGCCGATCATGATCGAGTATTATCGCCATCTACCCGCGCCGCCGACCGCTGAGGAAGCCTGGTTGATCGTTAATTCACTGCTTTGCAGCAATAACGCCTCCTCCAACCTGATCATGGAAATCATTGGATTCGGCGATATTTTCGCCGGCATCCGCCGCGTTACCGATACCGTGCAAACTCTCGGTGTCACGAACACCTTTATCACAGCCCCCTTCTACCTCGGTGTGGAAGGCCAACAGCTTGGCTCGATTCAAGCGCCGCCGACCGCGCCGAACAGCACCTTCGACACCACACCCGATCCCTTCAATCAAACCACTGCCGAAGACATGGGCACCTTGTTTAGCTTGATCTACGACTGCGCCGAGTACGACTCCGGCTTGGCACTGGCGCTGCCGGGAATCACGGTCACTCAGCAAGAGTGCCGCCAGATGCTGGAAGTGACGAGCGCCAATGATCTGGAACGGCTGCTGCAGGGAGGCATCCCGCCGGATATCCGCATTTCACATAAGAACGGCTGGATATTCGACACTGTCGGGGATGCCGGCGTCGTCTATTCGCCAAACGGCCGACATTACGTGATTTCTGTTTTTCTTTGGGAGCGCGCTGAGTTTCAGGATTACGAGAAGCTCTGGCCCCTCGTCGAAGAGATATCGCGGGCAGCTTGGAATTTCTTCAATCCGGAAAGTCCACTGTTGGTGCCGCGGAACGACTTGCCCCCCACGGCCTTGGAATGCGAAGGCAACTACCTGCCGCCAAGCCCGGAATACGTCAACCTGGATGACATCAACATCTGGCGAAGAAACTGAAGACGTCTCCAACTGATCCCACAGCGGTTGGGTAGGTATGCCGCTCCATTGCGCTAGAAGCTATCAACGGCATCCGCCTGGGATTCATAAACGCGGAAAATCTCATCGAGTCCGGTCGTCTCCAGGGCATCGCGCACACGATCGGATGGCTGCGCCAGTCGCAAATCGCCCTGTGCCCGCCTGGCTCGTTTCAAGGCGGATACCATCTCCCAGAGGCCATCCTGGCCCATACTGTCGACGCGCTGCAGATCCAGCACCAGGAAGCGACTGCCGCTATCAATTTCGTATTTCAGGAAGGACCCCAGCTGTTCGGCGCTGACGCTGTCCACGCGGCCGCCCGCTTCGATGACCAGGATATTGCCGTGGCTGGAGCGCTCGATTCTCATTGCAGATTTCTCCATCTTGCGCAGACATGATAAAATGCCGACATCAAGTATAGTCAATACCCCAATCGCGGGGGTGTGGATATGGATTGGAATTACGTAGCGCTCATCGCTGTCACTGCAGCCTTGCTGCTGGTGCTGATCCAGCGAACGGATCCGAAACGCCGGCGCCTGGCTGTGGCATTTGTGGCGCTATGTTTCCTTATCATCCGACACAACGCTTTCATCAAGGGCCATCTGCACGAAGAGACGCTGCTTGCCCTTGTTATTGGGCTCGCTCTCAGCGGCTTGTTCTGGCTGCTAATCGGCCGCTACAACCCGGTCGACGCCGCCGATGGCATCCAGGTCATCGGCATGGACGATTGAACCATTCGTGACAATCAGCCAACGATATTGATCGGAATGACATCGGCGCCTTGCAGCATGGCGACGCTGATCCGTGCCGCGGCATCTTCAGACAGCTTGCGAAAGGCGCGACCCACTGTTGTATCGGGGCTGTAGATTGAGACCGGCCGCCCGTTGTCGCCGCCTTCCCGCACACTCGCCGCCATTGGGATGCGTCCGAGGAACGGGATGCCCCGGCTTTCGGCAAACGCTTCGCCACCGCCGCTGCCGAAAAATTCGCCTGACATATTTTCGATTACACCCAGGACTGGCACCTTTAGCTGATCGAACATCGCGGCCGCGCGTATCGCATCGGCGACAGCGACCTCCTGTGGTTGCGTGACGATGAAGCTGCCAGTTAAAGGAAACGACTGCGCAAGCGAAAGCGGCGCGTCGCCCGTTCCCGGGGGCAAATCGACAATCATATAATCCAACCTGTCCCACGCTACATCGGTGAAAAACTGCCGAATGGCGCTGTGAAGCATCGGTCCGCGCATGATCATGGGTTTGTCCGGCGTGGTGAGAAAGCCGGTACTGATCAGCTTGACGCCGTAAACCTCAAGCGGTTGCATCTTGTCATTCACGACCTTGGGACGTCCGCTGCCCAAACCGAACATCTGCGGAATATTGGGGTTTAGAATATCGGCGTCAATCAAGCCAACACTTGCGCCGGCATCCGCCAGGCACACGGCCAGGTTCGTCGCCACGGTGCTTTTGCCAACGCCACCCTTGCCGCTGGCAATCGCGACGATGCTGTTCATGGGTACATCAAGCCGGCCGTGAATACGCCTGTCGATTGGGACTTGCGCGTCCCACTTGATCCGGACCTGATCAATCCCCTCAACCTGACCGACGAGCGCGGCATTGCAGCGTTCGATGAATACATCTTTCAAGGGGCAGGCCGGTGTGGTCAACACGATGGTAAACTCGGCCCGGCCGCCCTTAACGCTCAAATCTCGCACCATGTCGAGCGACACGATATCGCGATGGAGCTCCGGTTCAATCACCGTACCGAGTGCCTGCATCACCCGTTCATTGATGTTCGACATGATTTGCCTCGGCTCGATTTACGGAAGTTGCTACCAATATACCATCAAACGCTTCATAAAGGACGACAGAAGCCCACGACAAAGTCTCCGCAAATACGGCCTTTGCCTGACAACAAAAGAGCCCGAGGCGCGCGCCCGGGCTCTATCAGATTGATATGGAAGTCTGTAGTTATCCGCGTTTGGCAGCCCGTTTGGCCTTGCGTTCAAGCGCTTTACGTTTACGCTCTTCACGCTTGGCCTCGTCTTCCGACCAGGGCGTGGCGCCTTCAGCGGTCGCGGCCGGCGCTGCGCTGGCGGCTACCGGCGCCGGAGTCGCCTCGCTCGCGGGGGCGGGAGCCTCGGCGGCTGCCGCTTGTGCTGCCGGTCGCGCCGCAGTCGTGCGTGCACTGGCAGCGCCGCGCCGCGCTTCTTTCGCCACGTCTATGTGCTCCCAGGTACCGCGCACCAGCATTTCTTCATACGCGCGGGTTGGCGCGATACTGCGCCAGTAGGAATTGGGCTTGGACAAGCGCTCTTTGTCATGAATGTGGTGAGTCGTTCGATCGTAGCTTGCCAGCTCGTAGTCGTGATCCATTTTGATCGCGTCGAAGGGGCAGTACTCGGCGCAGAAGCCGCAGTTCATGCAAATGTCAATGTCGATGAAAAAGGCTTCCGGTTCCGGAACAGGACGTCCAGTATCCGGGTCATTGCCGCGCACGATCCAAATGCATTGCGGCGGACAGACTTTGGCGCAGATCCCGCAACTGGTGCACCAATCTTTGCCGGCGCGCGTTGGATGCTCTTCGTCTTCAATGATCAGGAATGGAACAAAGCGAAAACGCTCCGGCACGGCGATTTTCTCGTCAGGATATTGCACCGTGATCACGCCTTTGGTCTTCGTGCCTTGTCGGATGCCAAAATTATCGGTCGAGTGATGGTATTTGCGGAATCCATAGCGAATATCGTCGATGTAAGACTCGACGAAATGTCGCATTGTCAGCAACAGACCCTTTGCCAAACCTGTTCCGTACATGCCTGCTCCTCAGGTCGTCGGCGTCTTCGTCGACGCCGCGCGCACTACTAGCGGTCCGTTTCGCCCAAAACGATGTCAATGCTGCCCAGGATGCCAACGATATCCGCCACTTTGTATCCCTTACTCATCGCGCCCATCGGCGTTAAGTTGATGAAGCTGGGGGCGCGGACGTGGTAACGCCAGGGATTCGTCGAACCGTTTCTGCCGCCGGCGGATACAATATAAAATCCCAGCTCGCCTTTGCCGTTTTCCACGCGTCCGTAGGCTTCTCCCAGGGGAACGCGCGGCGCGTAGGCGCCCGGCTTGCCATCCGCCCAGATCGACTCGCCATCGGTTGCTTCAAGGCGCGGCAGGATCTGCCTCAAGATGCGCACGCTCTCCCGCAGTTCGGTCACGCGGACGCGATATCGGGCATACATATCGCCCTCTTTTTCCACCGCGACATCGAAGTCCAGTTCGGGATAGATGCTGTATGGATCGGCTCGGCGAATGTCATAGGCGACGCCACTGCCACGCAGCAGCGGACCGGCTGCGCTAAAGTTGATCGCATCTTCCGCGCTGAGTACGCCAACATCCATCGAACGCTCGATCAGGATTTCGTTCTGCGTTAGCAACAATTCCAATTCGTCAATCGTGCGCGGGATGCGCTCGTTGATCATTTCGGTGAGGAATTGCATTGTATTGTAATCGCGCACGCGGTCGTTGGTCAGGTTGGTTACGCTTTTAATGCGCTCGGGCAAGTCCCCGAACAAGCCGCCAAAACGCATGTAATTGCACATCATGCGGCTACCGGCGACCGCCTCAAAGAAATCGAGAATGCGTTCGCGTTCCTGAATGAAATAGAGCACTGGCGTGAAAAACGCGCCAATGTCGTTGAGCCAGAAGCCGATCGCCCAAAGGTGATTGACGATGCGGCTCATCTCAACCATCATCACGCGCAGCGCCTCACAGCGGTATGTCGGCGGGTTGTATTTTCGGCCGAGACTCAATAGTTGCTCCACCGCCAGTACATAGCCGTGGTTGTTGCCCATGCTGGAAATGTAATCCAGCCGGTCGGTGAAGGGGATATTGTGCAGGTACGTATTGCGCTCACCGATCTTTTCGTGATTGCGGTGCAGGTAGCCCATTACCGGTTCAAGCGACGTGACAGTTTCGCCATCGACCGTCAGGACCATGCGGAAGACACCGTGCGTGCTGGGATGATGCGGACCCATGTTGACGACCAGCTCATTGGTCTCGAAACCGTCTTTATCCATGATGCGCTCGACATCAACGCCCAAGCCCAGCGACTGATACACCGCCGCCTCGGAAGTGTCCATCAGGCGGTTGAGATCGATATCGGGCGGATAGTTCACATTCTTGCCAAAGACGTTTTTCTCTTCCGAGCGGTGCACGTGACCGCCGGGCCAACGGCTGTCGAATGGCTTCTGACCTTCTTCGTAATAGGCTTCGCGCCAGTCCTTGCGCATGGGATGGCCGTGAAAGCCTTCCCACATCAAGATGCGCTTGAGATTGGGATGACCGGGAAAGCGAATGCCGTAGAGATCCCAAGCTTCGCGTTCCTGAAAATCGGCGCCGCGCCAGACCGAAGCCAAGGATGGAATCACGGCGTTTTCTCGATCCGTTTGCGCCTTGAAAACCAGCGCGCCACCGCCGCTCGTGCGGTAGGCGTGATAAACCATTTCCATGTGGTCGCCGGCGCCCAAGTAGTCGACCGCTGTGGCGCTCGACAGATAATCGAAGCCCAAATCGTCGCGAATTATCTGTCCGATGTCCACCAGCCGATCCGCATCGACGATGATGCCTTCATAGCCTTCGCGATCGTCCAGCTTGATCGCTTCAGGATGCGTCGTCTTCAGGTAGTCGATCGCGCCGTCGATGGTCGTGGCATTCAATTCTTCTTCAGGAGCTAAAGCCGGAGCTACCATATTTGGCTATTCCTCTTCTGTCGCGGAACGGCGAGTGGCGCGTACCGCCTTGCGTGCCAGGGCGCGCAAACGACGCTTTTCGCGGATGTCTTCAGCTTCCGCCCAAGGCGCAGCGCCGGTCGGCAATACGAAATTCAGCGCGTCGCCGTCTACGGGTTCAGCTTCCGCCACGGCTTCTCCGGTCTCGACCTTGGCGGCAACCAACTGAGTGATCGCCGGCAAATCACGGCTGCCCAACTGGTCCAGGTCGCGGGCGGCCGATTCAGCTTGCCGCCGAATCATGTCCATCTGGCGCGGGTCAATTATGTCGGGACCCAGCACGGGCACCGGCGTCGGTTCAGCCGGACCTTCACCATACCAAGGCACATCGTCGCCGTTGGCGATGCTCTGTCCGTCAATCTTGCGCTGCAAGGCGATCATGCCATAAAGCAGCGCCTGTGGCGTCGGCGGACAGCCGGGTACGTATACATCCACCGGCAAGTACTTGTCCATGCCGGAAACGACGTTATATCCCTCTTTGAAAGGTCCGCCGCCGCTGGCGCAGGCGCCCATCGCCAGCACGTATTTCGGCTCGGGCATCTGGTTATAGAGGCGTACAATCGGCACGACCATTTTCTTGGTCACCGTGCCCGAAACGATCATCAAGTCAGCTTGACGCGGCGTCGCCCGCATCACTTCGAAACCAAAACGAGAGAAATCGAAACGTGACGAAGCTGTCGCGATCATTTCAATCGCGCAGCAAGCCAGTCCGAAGAGCATCGGCCACATAGAATTGCGCCGACCCCAGTTGTAGAGCTGGCTCAAGCTAGTGATCGCGATGTTGTTTTCCAGTTCTGCCGGCACGGGAAACTCGGTCGCATTGAGTTCTTCCAGGTTCAATTCCATCTATTCGCCGATCTCCTCATACCAGTCGCGAAGGATCGCATTCAGTATAGCATCGTTAACCATGGCAGGATCGTCGTCGAAGTCCGGCAGGCTAATGATCCGCCGATTCAGTTCGTTAAGACCGATCGATTCCAACTCCGCGTCAGGATAACACTCCTTCAAAGCCAGGACGATCTCGTATGACGAATCCCAATAAAGACCGTTCCCGGACATCATATTCCCGAATTTGTCGCGCGTCGTCTGCAAAGCAATGCTAAGTATAGAATTGCGCAAGTAGATTGTCAAGAATTTCACAATCCACTTATGGGCTGAATTATTCGGCTGTCAGCACGCGCGCGCCGCGCCTTTCGACTCGCGTGGCTTGGGCGATGCTATTCATGTCATCGTTGCTATACATCGACTCCAGCTCTGCTGCCACACGCTCGGCTGCCTTTGGATCGTCACATATGGCGCAAAGCGTCGGTCCCGCGCCACCAATGAAGACTGCGATCGCGCCGGCACGCTTGGCGACCGATCGCGCCCGGTCGAGCATGGGAATCAAGCTGGCGCGCGCTGGCTCCACAACCTGATCGCTCTCCATCGCCGCGCCCAGCGCTTCCAAGTCTCCGCGGTGCAAGGCGTCGATTAACTTTGCCACGTTGCCCGTCTGGTGTATCAGTGTCTTCAAGGAGACCTGCTCCGGCAGGATGGCGCGCGCGCTGTTGGTCGGGACCGCGACATCCGGTGTCACCAGAGCAAGGTGAAGGTTGTCGGGTATGGGTAGTGGCTGAATCGCGTCGACGGTGATGCCGGCAACCAAGACGATGCCCCCAAGCAGACAGGGTGCCAGATTGTCGGCATGGAAACCGCTGACCAGCGCCTCACCTTCCAGGCAGAACGGCAGCAATTGTTCGCGGCTAAATGGATCGCCGACCAGCTTGTTGAGGGCAACGACCGTCACAACGGCGCTGGCGGCGCTGCTGCCCAAGCCGCTGGACAGCGGCAACCCCTTGACCAAACTAATCTTGAGACCGCGCTTCTCGCCAATATGCTTTAGGAATGCGCGGGCGGATACCGAGGCGACATTCTGCGTCGGATCACGCGGCAGTTTGCCCGCGTCTCCGCTGATATCGGCGATGACGATTTCAGGTGAGTCGTGGAATTCGACGGTGGCTCGATCTCCCATGCCCTCAAGCGCCATGCCCAGGATGTCGAACCCAACGCCCAAGTTGGCGACCGTCGCCGGGGCGAAGGCTTCTGCTCTGGAAAATGCCATCGAAGATCGTTATCCTTGCCGCGAATTCCGCCCCGTGAGGTGATGCAAATGCCAAGCATACTACAATGTATCGATTGCGCTCAACAATACCCAATTGACCGTATCATCTATACCTGCGAGGCTTGCGGGGGCTTGCTTGACGTCGTGCATGACTTTAGCGCTGCCGGCAAAGTCATAACCAGGAATCTCTTCGATGGACGTCTCGGTACGTTTGCGACGCCATACAACAGCGGTGTTTGGCGCTACAAAGAGCTGATCTACCCCGAAATTGCTGATTCGGCCATCGTCAGCCGGATGGAAGGCAACACCAATCTCTATGAACTGCCGCGGGTGGCTAACTTCGCCGGGGTCGATACGCTCTTCCTGAAGCACGAGGGCGAGAATCCAACCGGGTCATTCAAAGATCGTGGCATGACAACCGGCGTGACCCAGGCGAAGGTCTTGGGCATGGAGCGGGTCGCCTGTGCTTCAACTGGCAATACGTCGGCGTCGATGGCATCGTATGCGGCGCGCGCCGGCATGCAAGGCATCATCTTTCTGCAGAATCAGCAGATTGCCCTGGGCAAGCTAGCGCAAGGCGTCGCCTTTGGCGCCACCTGTTTGCAAGTTAACGCCGACTTCGACCGTAATATGGAGCTTGTGCAGATTGTATCGGAGCGGGTCGGGATCTATCTGCTCAACTCGGTGAATCCCTTCCGGCTCGAAGGGCAGAAGTCAATCATGTTTGAAGCGCTTCAGCAGTTGCGCTGGCAAGTGCCGGATTGGATTGTCGTGCCCGGTGGCAATCTCGGCAACAGTTCCGCCTTCGGCAAGGGATTGCGCGAAATGTACGAGGTCGGACTCATCGACCGGTTGCCACGGATGGCGATCGTGCAAGCCGAGGGCGCGAATCCTCTTTACCGGCACTTCAGCGGCGGCTTCAAGAGCTTTGAGCCGGTCCAGGCGCAAACTATCGCCACCGCCATCAAGATCGGCAATCCGGTCAACCTGCAAAAGGCGATCCGCACGCTGGAATGGACGGGCGGCGTTGTTGAAGAAGTCAGTGATCAGCAGATCATGGATGCCAAAGCGGTCATCGACGGCGTCGGCATCGGCTGCGAACCGGCTTCCGCCTGCTCAGTCGCCGGAACCAGGAAGCTGGTTGAGAGGGGCATCATTAAGCGAGGCGATACCGTTTTGGGTGTGCTGACCGGGCATATCCTGAAAGACCCGGAAGCGACCATTGGTTATCATGCCGACGAGCTAGCCGACATCGAGCCCCTCTATCGCAACAGGATTCAGCAGACGGAAGACGATGTGGATGAGATTATTCGCCTGCTCAACTGAAAGCGGATCACTTCGTCTGACGGACGGGACTCGCGGCTGGCACCTTCTGCAGTGAAGCTTCCAGGTCGGCGATGATATCGGCGGCATCCTCAATGCCCAGGGCGAAACGCACGAGATTGTCCTTTATGCCAACGGCAAGCCGCTCCTCGGAGCTTAGGTCGTAGTAGCTGAAGTAGGCCGGCTGCTCGATTAGGGTTTCCGTGCCGCCGAGACTTGGCGCGATGTAAGGAATCCGCAAGCGATCGATAAAGTCGCTGGTCGTTTTGATATCCCCCGCCACCTCGAAGCTGATGACCCCGCCAAAGCCGCTCATCTGGGCCGATGCGATTTCGTAGTCGGGATGCGATTCCAATCCCGGGTAGTACACATTCTCAATCATGGGATGGCTCTCAAGATAACGCGCGACTTGCAGCGCGGCTGCGTTTTGATGGCGGACGCGCAAGGCCAGGGTCTTGATGCCGCGCTCGATCAGAAATGCCTGATGCGGATCGATGACATTGCCGAAGATGCCTCGGGCATCCTTCAGCGCCTTGATTCGGCCGGCGTCCGCGGCGATGACACCGCCAAGGACATCATTGTGGCCGCCGAAGTATTTGGTGGCGCTGTGCATAACAAAATCAATGCCGTACTCCAGCGGACGCAGGTTGACCGGCGTCGCAAATGTAGTATCAAGCAGCGTCATCGCCCGGTATCGCTTCCCCAAAGCAGCAACGTGCTTCAAGTCGGCGACGCGGAGATAGGGATTGGTCGGCGTTTCGGTGAAAATGAAGCGGGTCTTCTTGGGCACGATGGCAGCTTCCATCGCATCTCGGTCGCCCATCGGCACGATGCTGGTTTCGATGCCGAATTTCTTAAGCGTCGTTTGACAGAATTGGCGCGTCCGGCGGTAGCAATCGTCCGTCATGATGATGTGCGTGTCCGGGCGCAGCACCGTCAGAAACAGCGAGGTGACCGCCGACATGCCGGACGGGTAGACGACGGCGTCCTCCGCGCCTTCGAGATTGGCGATGCGCCGCTCGACCGCCCAGACCGAGGGATTGCCGTAGCGCGCGTATTCTTCGCGATCAAGCTCGCCGCCGTACACTTTCTTTTCCAGGAACTCGATCACTTTTTCTGTATTGTCGAAGGTATAAGTCGCCGTCTGCACGATCGGCGTCGTCATAGAGTGAAAGCCTCTGTCACGCGGCACGCCGCCATGCACCGACTTTGTGCTTGCGCCTTCGAAGTGTCCATTCGACTGTTTGTGAGCTGATTTCATCTTTCGCGCTCCTTACCAATAGAAAAAGCCCAAACCGCAGCGACTACGCCAGTTTGGGCTTCCGTTTCTCTCAAATGAAAATGACTGAGGCGCAGTCAACGGAATAACCTGTGTTTCCCCTGCAAAACTGTTCAGCGTCTATATGGGGACGCACCAGGTGTTTACCCTCATCTTCCAGAATCATCTGCCGAACTTAGCACCTTCCCATTGCCATCTGGGGGTTGCTGTGGCTTCGTCGAGTCGGTCTCTCCGCCACCTCTGGATAAGCGTAAACTTACTCTTCAATTGTTAATTGACACAAACTATAGCATGGTCCGCGGGGTTTTGCAAATTTATACAAATCGCTTATCCAAGTTCTCCAATCTGTGATATTCTTATGCTTGTTCGACGGTCTTTCTGGAGACGACACCTATCATGAGCGGGACAGCCTTGCGCGTATTGGGTGGCACGCCGCTCCAGGGAAAAATTCAGGTGCAGCGCGCCAAGAACTCTATATTGGCGATGATTGCCGCGTCGATCGTCGTTGACGATGGCGAGACCGTCTTGCATGAGGTGCCGGAAATTGAAGATGTGAAACGCGCCTTTGAACTGCTTCGTTCCGTCGGCGCGAGAGTTGAACACGATCGCTTGAGCAAGACCGTCCGAATTGACGCCTCGGATATTCGCAGCGGCATATTGGCCGAGGACATCGCATCACAGTTTCGTGGCTCCGTCTTGTTCCTGGCGCCATTGCAGATTCGTCTCGGCTATGTGGAGTTGCCGAGCAGCGGCGGCTGCGATATCGGCACTCGCAAAATTGACTTCCACCACCGCGGTTTTGCCAGGCTCGGCGCTAATGTCCAGTATTTCGATGACGGCCGCACGGTCATTGATCTTGAGAATCGTCGATTCCAGGGCACGCTGCTTTATCTGGATTTGCCCAGTCATACCGGCACGGAAAACCTGATGCTGGCAGCGGCGATGGCGGACGGTCAGACCATTCTGGAAAACGCATCGGTTGAGCCCGAGGTGATCGATTTCGGCAATTTCCTCAATGCGATGGGCGCGAAAATTCGCGGCTTGGGCAGCAACACATTATTCATTAACGGCGTTAAGAATCTGCGCGCAATAGAATACACGCCGATGCCGGATCGCCTGGTGACGGGTACGATCATGATGGCGGCGGCCATCACCGGCGGCGATGTGACGCTGCAAGATGTCGAGCCCTCACAATTGCGCATCGTCAGCGCGAAACTGGAACAGATGGGCGCCGAAATCACGACCGCCGGCAAATCGATTCGCGTGCGCCGGTCCGCCTATGGCAGAATGAACCCCATCAATATTCAGACGCACCCCTATCCCGGATTCCCGACCGACCTGCAGCCTTGTATCGCCGCTCTGTCGGCGCTCGCCGAGGGCACGAGTTACATACGCGAGCGAATATTTGACAACCGCTACGACTATGTCGACGCGCTCTTGCAAATGGGCGCCGATATCCTGATCAGTCACAGCGGCGTTTGCGTCATCAAAGGCGTCGAGAAGCTGCGGCCCGCGCGCATCGCCGCCGACAATATTCGCTCCGGCGCAACCGTCCTGCTCGCGGCATTGGCGACCGACGGCGAAACGATCATCGACAATGTGTATCAGATCGATCGAGGTTACGAATTCATCGACGACTTGCTCGTTCAGCTTGGCGCCGATGTCACTCGCATAGAAACAGAGTTGACGCCGCAACCCGTGTGGTAACCCGGGGAATTCCCCTTCGCGCGCCGTTTGACAGTACGCTACAACCTGCTGATGACCGCGGCAGCGAAGTCGTCTGTCGAGAACGCAGTCTCGCCGGAGCTCGCGATGTCCGCCGTCCGCAGCCCATCTACCAGCACTGCATCAATCGCTGATTCAATCGCGGCGGCTTCCGTATCCAGTTGCAAACTGTATCGCAGCAGCATAGCGGCGCTGAGGAACATGCCGATCGGGTTCGCCTTGCCTTGACCGGCGATGTCCGGCGCCGATCCGTGGACCGGTTCGTACAGTCCAAACTGATCGGAACGCAGCGACGCCGAGGGCAACATGCCCAGGCTGCCCGCCAGTACGGATGCTTCATCGCTCAAGATGTCGCCGAACATATTCCCGGCGACAATGACATCAAAGCTGCCCGGTCGCGTAAGCAGGTGCATGGTCGCCGCGTCAACCAACAAGTGCTCCAACTCGACATCTTCGTATTCTTCGTGGACATCTACCACGGTTCGACGCCACAAACGCATGGTGGCGAGCACGTTGGCTTTGTCCACCGAGCAGAGTTTCTTGCGCCTGCCCTGCGCCGCGCGAAAGGCGACGTTCGCCACCTGTTCGACCTCGCCCCGGCTATAGCTCATTGTGTCGTAGGAGAGGTCGCCGTCGCCTTGCTCCTGCCGATCGCCGAAATAGATGCCGCTGATGAGTTCGCGCACGAACAGGATATCGACATCCTGCAGCAGGTCCGGGCGCAGGGGCGCATGCTCGACCAATGCCGGATAGGTCTTGACCGGGCGCAGGTTGGCAAAAAGCCCGAAGTGTTGGCGGAGTCCCAGCAAGCCGCGTTCCGGCTGGACGTTGGCTGTTGGATCTGACCATTTCGGTCCGCCGACGGCGCCAAGCAGGATGGCGTCGGCCGACTCACAAATCGCGATCGTCTCCGGCGGTAACGGATCTCCAGTCTCGTCGATGGCGATTCCGCCGATCACGCCCTCAACGAAATTGAACTCATGCCCGAATTTGTCGGCAATGACTGACAGCAAGTTGGTCGCATGACCAACCACTTCAGGGCCGATGCCATCGCCGGGCAATACCGCAATCGTTGCTTTCATAGTTTTGATTCTCCAAGGTTCACAAGGTGGCCTGCCGCTGACACGACACCTGTCATCAATACTGAAATGCGTTTATTCGCTGACGGCCAGAGCGTGCCGTTCAGTATCCAGTTCGGCGACTGACAAGCCATATTCCAGGCTATCGACTAAGGCCAGCCAACTGGCGCAGATGATGTCGGTGCCGGCTCCCACAGTGCTCCAGCGCTCGACGCCATTGTACGAGTCGATCAGTACGCGTGTCATCGCGCCGGTGGCATGCTCACTGTCGAGGATGCGAACTTTGTAATCCACCAGCTGTATATCCCGCAATGGCGGATACTTCGGCAGCAGCGCCTTTCGCAGCGCTAGATCAAGCGCGTTTACCGGGCCGTTTCCCTCAGCGGCCGTATGCACGACATCGCCGTCCACATCCAGCTTGACCATTGCCTCGGCCAACTGCCCGCGACCGCGCCGGTCCTCAACAATGACGGTAAAGTCGATCAAGTTGAAAAGCGGCTCGTAGTCCAGCGCGGCTCGTCGGAGACGCACAGCGACAGATGCCTCCGCCCCTTCAAAGACGAAGCCGTCGTTCTCCAGCTCCTTGATGTCATTGAGGACCTGAACAGCTTGATCTTTCGACACGTCCAAGCCCAGTTCCTCAGCCTTGCTCAGCAGATTGCCCCGCCCGGATAAATCCGAGACCAGGACGCGCGTTTCATTACCTACCTGCATCGGTTCGATGTGCTGATAACTATCGACGTTACGCCGCATCGCCGCGACATGAATGCCGCCTTTGTGGGCGAAAGCGCTCTTGCCGACGTAGGGCAAATGCGTATCCGGCGCCAGATTGGCAATCTCCGCGACGGCGCGCGACAGGTGCGTCAGAGCCGCCAGATTGCCGTCTTGCGCCAGGCACGGGACGCCCATTTTGATAATCAAATCGGGAATGATGCTGCAAAGATTGGCGTTGCCGCAACGCTCGCCATATCCGTTGATCGTGCCTTGGACGTGAACCGCGCCGGCGCGGACAGCCGCCAGCGAATTGGCGACGGCGACTTCGCCGTCGTTATGTGTATGGATGCCGAATTGCGTATCAGGAAACAGGTCATGCGCCCTGAGGACGAATTCCGCGACCTCCCAAGGCATTGAACCACCGTTGGTATCGCAGAGCACGATGACATCGGCGCCACCTGCCGCCGCCGCTGCCAGCGTATCGAATCCGTATTCCACATCCAGCTTGGCGCCATCAAAGAAGTGTTCGGCATCGTAGATGACTTCTTTGCCCTGGGACTTGAGATAAGCCAGGCTGTCTTCAATCATCTTCAGGTTTTCGGCTGCTGTGGTCTGCAATACATCTGTCACGTGCAGCATGGAAGTCTTGCCCACGACCGTGACGACCGGCGTATTGGCATCGACCAGAGCGCGAATATTGGCGTCAGCCTCAGGCCTGATGCCTTTGCGCCGGGTAGAGCCAAAGGCGGCAATCTTGGAGTGTTGCAAGTCGAGCTGGTGAACTTGCTCGAAATAAGTCGCATCCTTGGGGTTCGAGCCGGGCCAACCACCCTCGATATAATCGACTCCTAATTCATCCAGCAGCCGGGTAATCCGAATTTTGTCCGCGAGCGAGAAGGAAATGCCTTCTCGCTGGCTGCCATCTCGCAACGTCGTGTCGTAGATTGCGACCCCATTCTTCAAATCCGACCTCCTGTGTGACGAATGACGCTGGCGCCACAAATCTATGCGGTAGTGACCACACGCTGTGGGTTCTTCGATTCAAACCGGTGCACGACATCATCAAGCGCCATCAAATAGCCCAACTGGTCCACGCCATTGAGCAAACAATACTTTGAAAAGCCATCAAGCGGGAATCTCACTTCGCGCCCGTCCGGCAGATTCAGCGTTTGCGAAGCCACATCGACGCTGACTGTCGTGCTTGGATCTTCATCCGCCAGGCTGAACAACTGCTGCTGTGTGTCCGCATCGACAACGATCGGCAGCAAGCCGTTTTTCAGCGAGTTGTTGCGGAAGATATCGGCGAATTCTGTGCTGATCACGGCTTTGAAGCCAGCGCCCAACAGCGCCCAGGGCGCGTGCTCCCGCGAGCTGCCACAGCCAAAATTGTTGCCGGCGATCAATACCGCAGCGCCTTGATATTCCGCCTGGTTGAGGATGAAATTGGGATTGGGCGTCTCACCATCTTCCAGATAACGCCAATCGCAGAATGCGGCCTTGCCCAAGCCTTCTTTGTCCGTGACTTTGAGAAAGCGCGCGGGAATGATCTGGTCCGTGTCGATATCGTTGACTGGAATGGAGACGATACTGCCTTGAACGTGACTTACTTTATCCATTGTGGTCTCCCTAATTCGCAGACGCCATCATTGTACGCGGATCAGCCACGACGCCGGCCACGGCCGAAGCCACGGCGGTCAGCGGACTGGCGAGGAAGGTTCGGCCACCCTTGCCCTGCCGCCCTTCAAAATTACGATTGCTGGTGGATACCGCGTATTGACCCGGTTGCAATTGATCCCCGTTCATGGCGATGCACATGGAGCAGCCGGCTTCGCGCCATTCAGCGCCCGCTTCGCGGAAAACGCTATCGAGCCCCTCACTCTCGGCCTGCACCTTCACTTGCTGCGAGCCGGGTACAACCATCATGCGCACGCTGTCAGCGACCTTTCGTCCTTTGATGAAGTCAGCCGCTTGTCGTAAATCGGTAATCCGCGAGTTGGTGCAGCTGCCGATGAATACGACATCGATCGACTTGCCCAGCAGCCGCTGACCGGGCGCCAGGTCCATATAGGTCAGTGCCTTATCCAGAGCGATCTTCTTGTTGTAATCACTCTCTTCTTGCGGCGCGGGCACAGCCGCGGTGATGGGGATGCCCATGCCCGGATTCGTGCCGTAGGTGATCATGGGAATCAGTTCATCGGCGCGGATCGTAATTTCCTTGTCGAAAACGGCGCCGTTATCCGAGGGCAACTGATGCCAGCGGGCGACGGCAGCATCCCAGTCAGCTCCGCCAGGCGCATGTTTGCGCCCGTGGATGTAATCGTATGTCGTATCGTCCGGCGCCACCATGCCAGCGCGCGCGCCGCCCTCTATCGACATATTACAGACGGTCATCCGCCCTTCCATGCCCAGGCTTCGGATCGCGTCTCCGCGATACTCAAAGACATACCCGGTGCCGCCGCCGATGCCGATCTTGGCAATTATCGCGAGGATGATGTCTTTGGCGGTGACGCCTTCGCCCAGCCGACCGTCGACATTGACTGCCATTGTCTTTGGCTTATTTTGCAAGAGCGTCTGTGTCGCCAAAACGTGGCCCAGCTCACTCGTGCCGATGCCGAAAGCCAAAGCGCCGAATGCGCCATGCGTACTCGTATGGCTGTCGCCGCAGACGATCGTCATGCCCGGCTGCGTCAGTCCCTTTTCCGGACCGATCACATGCACGATGCCCTGATGTTCATCACCCAGGGCATACATGGGAATACCGAAGTCTTCGCAATTCCGGGTGAAGGTATCGAGCTGTTTCGCCGCCATCGCATCCGCAATTGGAATGATGCCCAGCTCATTCCGTGGCGTGGTCGGCGTGCTGTGGTCCATCGTGCCAATCGTCAGATCGGGGCGCCGCACCTTCAAACCACGTTCGCGCAGCATCGAAAAGGCTTGCGGGGAAGTCACCTCATGCACCAGGTGCAAGTCAATGTACATCACCGCCGGCGTATCATCGCTTTGCTCGCGCACTGTATGGGCGTTCCATACTTTCTCAAAGAGGGTGCGCGGTTTTCCGTTATTGGACATTGATATCTCCTATGCCATCGGCAGTACGCGTGGCGGGACGTTCAAGGGCCACACGCTTTCGTCACAAATTCTAAGCAGAGGTCAATCCGACCGTCGCAACATCGCCTTCCGGCGCCACATCGCCCAAGCCTATGCTCGCGATCATTCGATTCAGCGCCGCAACGTATGCCTTCACGCTCGAGACAATGATGTCGCTGTCGGCGCCATATCCGCCGAATGTGCGATTGCTGTCCGCCGGCGCTATCCGAACCGTTACTTCGCCAAGCGCGTCTATGCCCTCGGTAACACTATGCACATTGAACTCAATCAGGACATTTGGCGCATTGATGATCAGATCGACAGCCCGGTATGACGCATCGACAGGTCCCGTACCGACCGATGATACGATCAATTCCTCGCCGTCCTGATTCGCCATCTTGACGGTCGCGGTAGGCATACCCATGGTGCCGCAGACGACCTGAATGTCAAGCAGGCGGAAATAGTCCTCCGGTTTCTGCGCCAGTTCATCGGCTACCAGGGCTTCCAGATCGGCGTCGGTCACCGTCTTCTTCATATCCGCCAGCACTTTGAAGCGACGAAAGACGTCCATCAACTCTTCGCCATCAACTTCATAACCCAATTCGCGCAGGCGCACGCGCAGCGCATGACGTCCACTGAGCTTGCCGAGAACCAATTTGCTCTGCGTCAAGCCGACATCTTCCGGCAGCATGATCTCAAAGGTTTCCGCGTTCTTGAGTACGCCGTCCTGGTGAATGCCGGACTCATGCGCGAAGGCGTTGGCGCCGACGATGGCTTTGTTTGGCTGCACCGGCATGCCCATGTAGTTGCGCACCATGCGGCTGGTCTTCATGATCTGCGTCGAATCGATGTTCGTGCGCAGATTGTAGAAACCTTTACGCGTATGGATCGCCATGACCACTTCTTCCAGGCTGGTGTTGCCGGCGCGTTCGCCGATCCCGTTGATCGTCACTTCGACCTGGCGCACGCCCCGTGTCAAACCGGCCAGCGTATTGGCGGTCGCCAAACCCAAGTCGTTATGACAATGCACTGACCAGATCACGCCACTGCCCGGTCCGGCGCCCGGCGTCTCGTTGATCAGCATTTCCAGCGTATCCGCCCATTCCGCCGGCATGACATAACCGACCGTATCGGGAATGTTCAGCGTTGTGGCGCCACATTCGACGGCGACCGCGCAAGCCTGAATCAGATACTCGGTATCGGTCCTGCCCGCGTCCATCGGGCTGAATTCCACATCATCGCAGAGGCTCTTCGCCAAGGTGACGGCGCTGCGTATCCGCTCCAAGCCTTCTTCCTTGTCTATCCGCAGCATCGCCAAGTGGCTGGGCGATGTGCCAAGGAAGGTATGAATCCGCGGCTTGGCGGCCTCTTTCACGCCCTCCCAAGCTGTTCTGATATCACCTTCGAGGGCGCGGGACAAGCCGGCGATCGACGGTCCATCGGGCGTGCCAACCTCGCGGGCGATGCGCTGCGCCGCTTTGAGATCATCGGGTGAAGCCGCCGGGAAACCCGCTTCGATCACATCGACGCCGAGGCGGGAAAGTTGACGGGCGATCTCCAGCTTTTCCGCGCTAGACAGGGTCGCGCCCGGGCTCTGCTCGCCATCACGCAGGGTCGTATCGAAGATGATGACGGTATTATCGTCGTATGTTCGTTCTACCATTTGGAGGTGTTCCTTTCGTCACTTGAATCAGGTCACAAGAATTTGACTGCTGGCTAAGGCCAGCAAGACCATCTTCCGACATTCAGACACCTCCTTTCCTAACGACTACACGCCGATCAACAGCGTCGTACGCGCGCTTAATCACTTTGCTTGATGTCCTTGGCATCCAGGAAGGGCATCATCTGGCGCAGGTCGGCGCCGACTTTCTCGATGAGCAAGTCATGCTCTTGTTGACGCCGCGCGTTGAAATTGGGACGCCCTTGCTTGTTCTCTTCGATCCACTTTCGCGCGAATTCACCATTCTGGACGTTCTGCAAGACACCGGCCATCTCTTCTTTGATCGATTCTTCGAATTGATCGCCGATCTCATAACCGCCGTGCTCCGCCGTATTGCTGACGCTGTACCACATATAACTTAAGCCGCCTTCATAAAGCAGGTCAACGATCAGCTTCAACTCGTGCAGGCATTCAAAGTAAGCGACTTCCGGCTGGTAGCCGGCTTTAACCAGGATTTCGAAGCTCGCGCGAATCAGCGCGGTCACGCCGCCGCAAAGCACCACCTGCTCGCCGAAAAGATCGGTCTCCGTCTCTTCCTTGAAGGTCGTTTCAATGACGCCGGCGCGCGTGCAGCCAATCGCCTTGGCGTAAGCCAGTCCGAGAGCAAGCGCATTGCCGCTGGCGTCCTGCTCGATTGCGATCAAGCCGGGTGTACCCGCGCCCTCAGTGAAGACCTCACGGACGCGATGTCCGGGCGCTTTTGGCGCGACCATCCCCACATCGACAGACGCCGCCGGCACGATCTCTTTGAAGTGAATATTGAAGCCGTGGGCGAACATCAGCATGGCGCCCTGCTTCAGATTCGGCGCGATATGCTCGTTGTAGACATCCCCTTGCCGCGTATCTGGAATGAGGACCATGACGATATCCGCTTGTTTGGTCGCTTCCGCGACCGTGAAAACTTGCAAGCCATCGGCTTCCGCTTTGGCTTTGCTGCGGCTGCCTTCATGCAGACCGATGATGACGTTCTGCCCGTTGTCCTTCGCGTTCAGAGCGTGAGCATGGCCCTGGCTGCCGTAGCCGATCACGGCGATCGTCTTGCCGTCCAGCAATGAAAGGTCTGCATCCTGATCGTAATAGAGCGTTGCCATTGATGATTTCTCTCCCAAGTCGAATGTAAACAAATTCAGCCGCGGTAGTCAGTGTTCGCCACTGCGACCGCAGGTTCGATCAGACAATACGGCCGTTGCCGTTCGTCCCGTCGGCGCCAGTCCGCGATACGTCAGGCCGCCGGAAATCCGAATCGTGAATGCGCGTGCCGCGGCCCATCGACACGACTCCCGTGCGGATCATCTCAACGATGCCGGTCGGCTGCACCTCTTCGATGAATTTTTCGACGAACTCCTCCGTACCCACCATTTCGATGATCGCAACTTCGGGACCGACATCGATGATGCGCGCCGGATAGCGATCGCAGATCTCGGTAATCGTATTGCGGGAATCCGCATCGTCGTTGCGTACCTTGATCAGCGCCAGGTCGCGCTCGACATGGGGTTCGTTGTCGAGTATGCGCACGTCGATCACGTTCACAAGTTTATTCAGATTGTTGGCGATCTTCCGGGCGTATTCGGGTCCGGCGTCCACTCGAATCGTCATGCGCGAAATATGCGGTTTGTGCGTGCGTCCGACGGTGAGGCTGTCGATGTTAAAAGCACGCCGGCGGAACATGCTCGCAATCCGATTCAAGACGCCCGGCTCGTTTTCCACCAGGGCGACCACGGTGATTTTCGAGTTAGTCGTGTGCTGTGCCATCATGCTTCTCCTGGTTTCGGTCTGCGTTTCATGTCATGCAAATCCGCGCCGGCGGGCACCATTGGATAAACCATCTCTTCTTTTTCGACCACAAACTCTATCAATACCGGACCGTCAATGCTGCGCGCAAAGTTCACGGCCTCCTCTATGTCATCGCGTTTGGTGACAAGCCGGTTGGGAATGCCATAGGCATCGGCCAGCTTGCAGAAGTCGGGATTGACCATCGGTGTCGCCGCATAGCGTTTTTCGAAGAAAAGCTCCTGCCATTGCCGCACCATGCCCAGGAAGTGGTTGTTGATGATGGCGATATTGACGTTGGCGTTTTCCTGAACCGCCGTGGCCATTTCGCACAGAGTCATCTGGAAGCCACCATCGCCGACGATGGCCCATATTTCCTCCTCGGGTTTGCCGAACTTGGCGCCGATAGCAGCGGGAAAGCCGAAGCCCATCGTGCCCAGGCCGCCGCTTGTGAGCAAGGTCGCCGGGCGCTGATGCGGGTAATATTGCGCTTCCAGCATTTGATGCTGTCCGACATCAGTGACCGTAATGGCGTTGCCGCCCGTCAATTTCCAGATGTCATTGATCACCTGTGCCGTCAGCAGAATGTCCGGCGTCTCGTAATTCAAGATATCGCGCTCACTGGAATCTTCCAGCCAGTCGCGTATTTGCCGAATCCAGTCAGGATGCGACTTCCGCGGCAGCTTCGGCAACAACTGCGTCAAGACCGTCTTCAAGTCCCCGGCGATACCGACATCGGCATGGACGTTCTTGTTAATTTCGGAGCGGTCAATGTCAACGTGGATCTTGCGCGCATTCTGGGCATAAGTCTTTAGATTGCCCGTAACTCGGTCATCAAAGCGCATGCCAAGAGCAAGCAAGAGGTCCGCCTCTTGAATCGCCAAATTCGAAGATGCCTCGCCGTGCATGCCCATCATGCCGATGACCAGCGGGTGATCTTCAGGCATGGCGCCTTTACCCAGCAAGGTGAGCGTTACCGGTATCTGCGCCCGTTCCGCCAGCTCCCGCACTTCCTGCATCGCGCCGGACATCAAGATACCGTGCCCGGCCAGGATGATGGGACGCTCCGCTTCTTCGATCAGACGAATCGCATCATCGATCTCTTGACTTTGCGCCGCCCAGGGCGGGTCATATCCGGGCAGGACAATTTCGTCTTCCGGATAGACGAACTCCGTCTCGGCGATTTGAACATCCTTTGGCACGTCAACGAGCACGGGGCCGGGGCGCCCGGTTCTCGCGATGTGGAAAGCTTCCTTCATCGTATACGCGAGGTCGCGGACATCGGTCACCAGGTAGTTGTGCTTTGTGATGGGCAGCGTGACGCCGGTGACATCCGTCTCCTGAAAGGCGTCCGACCCGATGGCCGGGATGGGCACCTGCCCCGTGATCGCCACAATCGGTGAGGAATCCATCATCGCCGTTGCCAAACCGGTCACCAGATTCGTCGCCCCTGGCCCGCTGGTCGCGATGCAAACGCCGACTTCGCCCGTGGCCCGCGCGTAGCCGTCAGCCATGTGTGAAGCGCCCTGCTCGTGACGCACAAGGACGTGATGAATACGGCCTTCATATCTGGCTATCGCGTCATAGGTGGGCAGAATCGCGCCCCCTGGGTAGCCAAACATGACGTGCACGCCTTCTTTCAACAGGCATTCTATGATGATGTCTGAACCTTTTAGTCTCATCATCGCCTCCCGGCTCATCCAATCGCTTGCGACTTAAGCCAATCAAGCACCGTTCACGTGCGTCAGCCAATTGTATTTGTCAGGCGCTTCTCCCGCCGTAATGGCGAAGAATTCGCGCTGTACCGCTTCCGTAATCGGTCCGCGTCCACCACAGCCGATCGAAATCCGATCGACAGACTTGACAGGCGTGACTTCGGCTGCGGTGCCGGTGAAGAAGATTTCATCCGCCATGTAGAGCATCTCCCGCGCCACGGGTTGATAGCGCACTTCCACACCTTGATCTGCCAGGATAGTCAGCGCGCTGTCACGGGTGATGCCCATCAAAATCGATGACCAAGCACCCGGCGTATAGACGACGCCGTTCATGATGACAAAGATATTTTCGCCGGCGCCTTCACTGACGTAGCCGTTCACATCAAGCGCGATGCCTTCCTGGAATCCGTTGTCGTGCGCTTCCATGCTGACGAACTGGCTGTTCACGTAGTTGCCGCCCGCCTTTACCAGCGCCATGTGCGTATCGGGCGCCATCCGGCGAAAAGAGCTGACCTGTACATCGACGCCCTGCTCAATCGCTTCGGCGCCCAGATACCGACCCCACTCCATCGTGAAGATGACCGTCTCGGTTTGAGTTCGTCCGCGGCCTTCCAGACCCAAGGCGCCGGCGCCGCGGAAAATGATCGGCCGGATGTAGCAGGAGGCGTGGCCGTTCTTGCGGACAGTTTCGGTAATCGCCGCGTCCAGAGTATCGGCGTCATTCTCGTGATCAATCCGCATCACGCGCGCGCCGTGCATCAGCCGCTCACTATGCTCGCGCAGTCGGAAGACCGCTGCTCCCCGCGGCGTATCATAGGCGCGGATGCCTTCAAATACGCTGGAGCCATAATGCAAGGCATGGGCGCTGACGTGAACGGTCGCGTCATCCCATTTGAAAAACTCGCCATTTTGCCAAATCCATTCCGCGGTCATTTATTGTTCCTCTGCGTCAACGGCCGGTAAAACAAAAAACGCTTGTTCATCCACAGATCGCGAACGGAACAAGCGTCGTCTTCGTATGCAAAGGCCAGTCGCAATAATAGCGACAAGTTCGTTGGTATTCATTTGAGCTTGTCTTGCGCCTGTCAGCTTGCCTTGAATTCATCTCTTGTTCTCTTGTCGGTTTGTCAATTTCGTTACGATATCCCAAACAAAAAGCCTCCCGTGGCTTGGGAGGCTGTTCTTTGCTTTGCCTTTTGCGCTTCATCCGCCCAAGCCGTTAAAGTCCACTTATAATCACGAGGACGATGACAAGGACGATTATGAGGGATGACATCAATACCGCTCTGCCGCGCATACTTCGCCTCAAAACAACGCGAATTAAGGACAGAGCGTACCCAATTTGACGGTCGCTGTCAAGGAATTGCCGCGATTCAGCGCAATACGTGGTCGAGTTTCATACAGATTACACTCAAGTCTTCGTATAAAATGCACAATTACTGCTGGAGTCTCGTCCTGGCCCGCTCGATCTGCAGGCGAAGCGCGGTTGGCGCCGTTCCACCGAGTACCCGGCGCTGAGCGACGGACCGCGAGAAATCAAAGACGCCTGTTACATCCTCGTCAAAGTGTTCGCTCACCGTAAGCAGCGTCGTCAGCGGTACTTGCGAAAGTTTGATCTCGCGCTCGGCTGCCAAGCGCACAATCTCGCCAACGACATGGTGCGCTTGCCGGAAGGGCAAACCCTTACGCACCAGATAATCCGCCAGGTCAGTTGCAAGCAGTTCTTCACCAAGAGCGCTCGCCATGGCGTCCCCGTTAATCTGCAGGCTGCTCACGGTCGCTGTCACAACCGGCAGCAGTCGATGCATCGTCTCCAGCGAGTCGAATAGCGCCTCTTTGTCTTCTTGCAGATCTTTATTGTATCCGCTGGGCAGCCCTTTCAACGTCGTCAGGAATCCCGTCAGATTGCCAATTAGTCGCCCGGTCTTGCCGCGCATTAATTCCATTGGGTCGGCATTGCGCTTCTGCGGCATCAGGCTCGAACCCGTACTGTAGCGGTCGTCGAGAATGATGAAGCCGAAGGCGGGATTGGAGTAAATCAAAATATCTTCCGCCAGGCGACTCAGATGGATGGCGCAGAGCGAGATAACGTAGAGTAAATCAGCCACGAAATCGCGATCACTGACCGCGTCCAGGCTGTTCTCGCTTGGTCGATCAAAGCCGAGATCAGCGGCGATCCGGTCCCGGTCAACTGGGAAGGGATTGCCGGCCAGAGCGCCGGAGCCAAGCGGACAGACCGCCATTCGCGATCGTGCGGCAGCGACTCGCTCCAGATCGCGCTCGAGCATCGAATTAAAACTCATCAGCCAGTGACCGGCCGTAATCGGCTGGGCCGGCTGTAGATGGGTGTAGCCGGGCATCACCGTTTCCGCATGTGCTTCGGCGACGTCCACAAGCGTCGACTGCAACCGTTGCAGTTCTGTCGCGAGCAAGTCAGCCGCGCGCATCGACCACAGGCGGAAATCGGTCGCGACCTGGTCGTTACGGCTGCGGCCTGTATGCAGCTTGCCACCCACCTCGCCGATGAGTTCGATCAGGCGTCGCTCGACCGCGGTGTGGATATCTTCATCGCCGTCGGCGAATGCGAAGGCGTCGCTGTCGAATTCGTCCATGACCTGCTGCAAGCCATTGACGATGGATTCTGCCTCGTCCTGCGTGATTACACCGGCGTCGGCCAAGGCGCGCGCGTAGACGATGCTGCCCTCGATATCTTCCGCGTACAGCAAATGATCGAATTCGATGCTGTCATTCAGCAGCCGCAAATCGTCGTCGCTTGTTGCGCTGAAGCGCCCGCCCCAGAGACTCATTATCTCACTCTCGCTCGCGGCTTCACCTAGTCGCGTTTGAATCGGCTGTAATCGGGACGCCGATAGTCGGTCAGAGCGCCCCCTTCAACCTCCAGCATCGCCTCGACCTTGACCGGCAAGCCGAAGAGCTGAATGAAGCCGTGGGCATCCCGCTGGTTGTACACGTCCTCCTCACCGAAAGAGGCGTAATCTTCCCGGTATAGGCTATAGGGGCTTTTGCGCCCGGCGACAATCACATTGCCTTTGTACAGTTTGAGCCGAACGGTGCCGGTGACGGTCTCCTGCGTGACGTATACGAAGCCATCAAGGGCTTCGCGCAGCTTGCTGTACCACATGCCATTGTAAACAAGCTCGGCGTATTTCGGCGCCACCATATCCTTGTATTGCATCGTGTGCTTGTCGAGGCAGATGCTCTCCAGCAGTTGATGCGCGCGATGTACGATCGTGCCGGCCGGCGTCTCGTAGACGCCCCGACTCTTCATGCCGACCAGCCGATTCTCGACGATGTCCGTACGTCCGATGGCGTGCCTTCCGCCGAGCGCATTAAGCGTTTCAAAGAGTTCCACGGCCTTCATTTCTTCGCCGTTTAGACTGACCGGATTGCCCCGTTCGAAACCGAGCTCGATGTATTCCGCTTCGTCCGGCGCGGTCTCCGGGTCATTCGTCAAATGGAACATTGGGCTTTCCGGCTCGTTCCATGGGTTCTCTAGCAAGCCGCCTTCGTGCGACAGGTGGAAGATGTTGCGATCGCGACTATAAATGTCTTTCTCAGTGTGTGAAACCGGGACGTGGAACTCCTCGGCATAGGCCAGGGCGTCTTCGCGGCTGCGGATATCCCATTCACGCCAGGGCGCGATCGTCTTCAGTTTAGGATTAAGCGCCATCGTCGATACTTCGAAACGGACCTGGTCATTGCCCTTGCCGGTGCAGCCATGCGCGACCGCGTCTGCTCTTTCCATCTCGGCGATCTCAACCATGTGCTTGGCGATCAGCGGTCGGGCGAATGAGGTGCCCAGCAGATACTCCCGCTCATATACCGCGCCGGCGCGCAAGGTGGGAAAGACGAAGTCCGTCAGAAACTCCTCGCGCAGGTCACGGATATACAGTTTGGACGCGCCGGAGGCCAGCGCTTTGGCTTCCAAGCCATCGAGCTCCTCCTCCTGCCCCAAATCGGCGCAAAAGCATACGACTTCGCAGCCATAGTTGTTCTTCAGCCAGGGCACAATCACGGACGTATCCAGCCCGCCACTGTACGCCAATACGACTTTCTTTACTTCAGATGTCGCCATCGCCACGCTCCGCTCAATCGCTCTGAAACTCGCGCCTAGTTTAATAGAACTTTCACCTTTTGGAAGTGGACGCTCTCAGGTCCTGGCGGGCAACACGCGGCGTTATGATTCATTCGCCGGTTGTTGAACGCTGGCTGCGGCGCTAAAATTACGACGTGAACCGCTACAAGAACGACTGACGGGACGGACGATGACCACTGTAGATCAGTTGATTGAATTGCGCGATGTCAAGGCGCGCCCTCACTTGGAGCAATATGCGCCGGTATGGATTCTTGAGGAAGACATTATCGCCGAAGACGAGGCGATCCAGTTTCATGTCCTGTTCCAGCATAATCTGCACGGTTGGGTGAATCGCCGCTATCACTACGACGCTTTTAACGACACGCTCTACCACAAGGGCCAAACCCAGATGTCCGAAGATGACGCGCTCGATTACATGCTGGAAAGCCCTTACATCGCCGCTCAGGTCAATGACATTCCCAATTCCTACGGCGGCTAAGAATTCTTCAGCTTCTGACCGGCGACTTCTTCGAATACTCGCAGCAGTCTTTCGGCGATCCGCGACCAGGCATAATCTTGAGCAATCCGTGAGGCGCTGTCCCCCATAGACGCTGTCTTGGAGGGATCGGCGAGCAGTTCAATAATGCATTCCGCCAGCGAGATGGGCTCCCGCGCCGGCATGTGGAAACCCGTTTCCTGATCGCGAACCAAGAATTGCAGACCGCCGACCTGCGAGGCGATAACGGGTGTGCCGGATGACATCGCTTCCAGCGCCACCATGCCAAATGACTCATAATCAGACGGCATAATTACAGCGGTCGCTGCCGCATAATAGTGCGGCAATTCCGCCTGCTCTTTCGCGCCAACAAAACTGACGAGTTGATCGATTCCCAGCTTTTGGCTGAGTTCCTGCAGTCGATTCATTTCGCGATCGCCGGAGTTTTCCGGATCACCGCCAACAATCATGAAATGCAGCCGGCGTAGCAGTGCCGGCGCTTTGTCACGCAATACATGCAGCGCTTCCAGGATGGTGTCAACAGCTTTGAGCGCTTCAATTCGTCCCACAAACAAGAGCATGTGGCTCTCCGGATTGATGCCGAGTGATTCGCGAGCTGCATTTGGAGAGATGTTGTTTTGAAATTGTTCCGTATTTACGCCGGGCGGGATTACGGTGATCTGTTTGCGCGCCGCTCGATACAGCCAGCGCAGTTGCGCCTGCTCGGCGGGCGTAGCGGCGATGATGCGGTCAGCCCATTGCAAGACGTGCATCTCGGTCGAAATGCGCTGGTCGGGCTGATAGTGGGAGTTCACGGCGATGCGTTTTTTCATATGGCCGAGCGTGTGGAACATGTGTACAAAGTGGATGCCCCAGGCTGCCTTGAGCTTCGCCGCCACCCAACCGCTCAGCCAATAATGGCTGTAGACGATGTCGTAGTGCAAATTCTGCAGCGTCGCGAAAGCCATCAAATTGGCGGTGAATTCGGAGAGGTGCGCGTATTGCTCATCCGGGCCAAGCGGCTGCAGCGGGCCCGCTTTCAAATAGATCACGCGGACCTTGTCACCGACCGCGGGATCGATGTCGGGTACCAGATCTGTAGATCGGCGCGTGAAGATATCGACGAAGTAGCCTTGCGAACCCAACTCACGAGACAACTCACGGATGTAAACGTTCATGCCACCGGTCTTGGCGCCGCCCATCGGCGCAAGCGGGCTAGTATGAACGCTGATCAACGCGATCCTCTTGATGGCCACGTTTACTCCACTGACAAAGCGGGCGGGCTTATAGCGCTCTGATGTTCATCACTGCCGTATCGCGGCCGCCCATACGGTATTTGTAGGGCTCGTCGCCGCGCAAGAAGTCGTAGAAGTGGAAACCCTGCTCGATCGCGTAACGGATATTGTAGGCCAGCAGCACGATACCCGGGCTCAAGTCGCCGTAATCTTGATGATCGAGCCCCGAGTTGTATACCATCACGCGGTTGCCATAGACGAAGTTAATATAAGCGGCGGCGCGCCTTTCGTCGACTGTGAGGAAATTCAATTGCAGCCAGCCGCGTTCCTGCAACAGCGGCACAACCGTCTGGAAAAAGCGCAGGTTGCAGTCGTCCTGCAAGAATCGCTCTTTCTCCGGATCGCTCGCCGCCATCAAGCGGACGAACTGTGAAACTTCTTCCTCCAAATCGTGCTGTCCATTCACGATGTACCAGTTGACCGCTTTGTCGCTGCCTTGAACGCGTCGGATCTTTCGGCGTACCTCGTGGCGCTGTTTCTTGTCAAGCAGGCCAAGATAACCGCCCCAATCGCTGGGCAATTTGATGACGGGGCAAACCTCCTGTTGCTCAACCGCTGTGTCAAATCCCCGACTTGCCAGTAGATCTGGGAGGATCGCTCTAGTGGGGGAATCGTCGGGAATATTGCAGAAGTCGAGGATGTCAAAGCTGTCGCGGTGGGCGGCTAAATAATCGGCGAAGGCGGTGTATACGGCGGCGAGATGGGATTCGTCGACGATGAAATCAAGATAATCGGTGACATCGACGCAGCCGATGATCTGTACCGATCGGCGACTGTCTGACTCTGTAATGAACAAGGGCGCGATGCCGGTCAGGACATCGTCATCTCGGCAGACCAAAACCAGAAGTTCGCCGGGTCGATAGGCATGCCACCAGGTCTTTTGCCACTCCCAGGTGTAGAAAATCCGGTCCGTGGCAGCGCGCGCCAGCAGCGCATTCCAGTCGGATTCCAATTCATCAAATGCCGCGTCGTCTGTATAAGCAATAACTTCCACTTCTTACCCGTTCTTTCTTTTCTCGCCCTTCCAGTGACATTTCAGCTGCGGCGATTCTTACGCGGTCACCGCCCGCCAAAGCAGATGATGTCGTCAAGGACCGGTGGCTTTGGGAGTCGAGGCATCGCTGCCCCATTCTTTCCAAGACCCATCATAAATGCGCAGGTTTTCGGCGCCGGCGATCTCCAGGGCCAGCATGCCATATGTAGCGGAAACGCCTGAATTGCAATAGAGCACGGTGTCCGATGCTTGAAGGTCAACGCCCAATTCGGCGAATCCTTTCAGCAGTTCAGCGGAGGGCTTTAGTGTCAGATCGTCGGCGACCAAGGCGCTGCGCGGCAAGTTGATCGCGCTGGGGATATGCCCGCCATGTTGCGCGCGCGAGGCGTCTCCCGCGAATTCGGCGGGCGAGCGCGTATCCAGAATTTGCATTTTCCCGCGGTCGAGGCCGGCCAGTATTTCGTCGGCTGTCGCTTTCAGTTGCCGATTCGCCCGTGGGATGAAAGTCGCGGGCGCCGTCGCCGGAATCGCCGAACTCACCGGGCGGCCCTCTGCGAGCCACTTCTGCCAGCCGCCATCAAGTACATGAACCTTGTCGTGTCCGTAGTAACGCAGGGCCCAACGCAATCGGCAGGCGAGCATGCTGGCCGCGCTGTCGTAGATGACAACGGTCTTGTCTTCGTTGATGCCTAGACGTCCCATCAATTCAGCGAATTGCTCAGGCGGCGCGATATCGTTTGAGGGCGAACCGGGTTCGACAATGTCGACCTGCCAGTCGACGAATCCGGCGTTTGGTATATGCGCTTCTTCATAGGCCGCGCGATCCGTGAAGTAATGTGGCGGCGGCTGGGTCGGCGGCAGCACGCCACCGCGCATGTCGATGATTCGAATCGTCGAATCATGCAGACGATCTTCGAGCCAGGCGGTGGTCACCAAGGGCGAATCCATCGCGTTCTCCTCATGTTTAAGCGGTCGCTTATACGCAGATTCTACCCCTGTTCGCGGCAGTCTGCGAGATGGTTCGCCTTTCCCTTGACGAATTGAATTCGATATAATGGTGCATAATCTCTTATCCGGTGACCCATGAAGAGACGAATCCGCGGACTAAAGCGAGCTGTCACGACATTGGACTTTGACTTGTATCGGGTCAATGTTCCAATTCGCGATCACCCCGGCAGCCACTTGAGCGTCATTGACTTGTATCCACAAGATGTGGAGACGACCATCGTTTTCCAGCATGGATTCGCCGGCGTGGCGGAATCCTGGGAATATCAGTTGGCTCATTTCGCCAATCAGTATCGGGTTATCGCGCCGGATTTGCGCGGGCATGGACAGAGCGACGCGCCCCGCAGCGACTATTCCATGGCAGAGTTGATCCAGGATATGTCCGCCGTGATTGATACGCTTGACTTGCCTGAGAAGTTCGTCTTGGTTGGTCATTCATTCGGCGGCGCCATTTGTATCGAATTCGCCAACGCCTTTCCCGAACGCATCGCCAAACTGATTCTGGTCGCTACCGCCGGTGAATATCCCCTGCCCCGCATCGCTTCCGTGCTTTTCCGCATACCCGTGCATTTCGCCGTGCCTTTCTGGCGCTATCGCCGCAAATGGGACGCCGAATATCATGTGCTTAAGAACATGTTTCTTAACAATCTGCATGGCTGGCAGGCCTGGGCCCAGCTGCGCAACATCAAAAATGAAACCCTGGTCATCACCGGCGAGCGCGACAATTATTTCCCGAGATGGGTCTATGATGATGTCGCCAAGCTCATCCCCGACGCCGAAGTTTACGACATCGGTTCCGCCAAACACAAAGTGCAGTTGGAGCGTCACGATGCGGTCAATCGGGCGATAGATCGTTTCATTGAAATGTCCAAACGCACGACCTGGCGGTCCTTCTCCGCTGTGGATCAACTGGCGCGCGGCCGTCCCTGGCTCGGTCATTACGACAAGGATATTCCACCCACCATTCCCATTCCGAATCAGCCGCTCTTCCGTTTTCTGGAGAGTGCCGCAGACTGGGCGCCAAGGCGTCTTGCCACAGTCTTCTATGGCAAAACATTGACCTATCGCCAACTGGAAGGCAAGGTCAATCAGTTTGCTCGCGGCCTGCGCGATTTGGGTGTGGAAAAGGGCGATCGCGTACAGATCGTCCTGCCGAATACACCTCAGTTCATCATCGCCTATTACGCCATTATGAAGCTGGGCGCGGTCGTCGTACTTTCGAATCCTGACGCGAATGCCGAGCTGATTGTCAGCCACGCCCGCGAGACCGAAGCGAAGGTACTCATCACGCTAAGCGCATTTAGCGAACTGGCGCGTTTGCTGCAAGAGACGACCGGCACGAAAACAGTGGTATTCACTGGTGTCGGCAAACATGTGGAGACCACCAGAGAATCGGCGTTCGGAAGACACAAACACGCCTCCGATGAAGACGAAGCGCTGGCCAGGAAGATCGGGCGCTTCATGTCAGAAATCATGGAGAGCCAGGATGTCAATTCGCCTCGCGTCGAAGTCAACGCCTCAGATCTTGCCGTTATATCCTATACCAGCGGCACTACCGGCAAGCCGCGCGGTGTCTGCTTGACGCATCGAAATTTGGTCGCGAATGCCCTCCAAACCAGACACTGGATGCCCGAGATCGTTTATGGCAAGGAAGTGGTCATGGCCGTTGTGCCCTTTGAGCATAGCTATGGTATGACGGCGGCCATGAATCTGCCGATATTGATTGCGGCGAAGATCGTCATCATATCTGTATTTGAATTGCAGCAAGTGCTCGACCAGATTCGCCGCTACAAGCCGACGCTCTTCCCTGGCGTGCCGTCAATGTTTACGCTGATCAATCAGGCGAAGAACGTGCGTAGTTATAGCTTGTCTTCCATCAAAGCCTGCATCAGCGGCGCGGCGCCCCTGCCGGTAGAGGTACAGGAAGCCTTCGAGAAATTGACCCGAGGACGTCTGGTCGAGGGCTACGGTCTGACGGAGGCGGCGCCGGTCACACACTCGAATCCACTGTATGGTCTGCGCAAGGTCGGCTCAATTGGCATACCCTTGCCCAACACCGAAGCGAAGATTGTCGACCTGGTTTCGGGCGAAGATCTGCCGACCGGTCAAGTTGGTGAGATGGCTGTCAAGGGTCCGCAGGTGATGGGCGGCTACTGGAATGCCGTAGAGAGTGACGAGTCCGTCTTGCGCGACGGGTGGCTCTATACCGGCGATGTCGGGGTGATGGATGCCGAGGGCTACTTCAAGATCATTAGCCGCAAGCGCGATACCATCTTCACCGGCGAGTTCAGCGTGTACCCGCGCGATGTCGAGGAAGTGCTCTATGAGAATAACAAGGTGCTGGAAGTTGCCGTCGTCGGCGTTGGGCATGAAGCGGGCCAGCAGAAGATCAAAGCATTTGTGGTCCCGCGGCCGAACACCACCTTGTCCAAAGATGAGCTTTTAGAGCTATGCAAACGGCGTCTGGACGAATACGCCGTACCCTGGGAGATCGAATTTCGGCAGGCGCTTCCTCGATCCTTCATAGGCAAAGTATTGCGCCGCGTCTTGTTTGAAGAGCACCGCGAAAGCTAGTTTGAAAATTACGACAACCCAACCTGCTGTTTCTCCGGTGGCAGTAACATGCAAGGTCCCCGGCATCGCCTTGATGACGCCAATCCCAGGTGCGCTATAATCAACAGGCCGACAATCTAGGTTGCCCGCGAGCCTGAGAGTTTTTCCGATGGCGTCTCTGCCACTCTTCCCGCTCAATACTGTGCTCTTCCCCGGCATGCAGCTCAAGCTACATATCTTCGAGGAGCGATACAAAGTGATGATCAATCATTGTATCGAAGCCGAGGAGCCGTTCGGTGTCGTATTGATCAGGCAGGGTCGCGAGGCGCTCGGACCGACGGCGACGCCTTATGCTGTCGGTTGCACCGCGTCGATCGGCGACGTGCAGCGTCTTCCTCTCGCACGCATGAATATCGTCGCCACAGGCCGGCGGCGCTTTCGCATCAAAGCGATCGATCGCAGCAAGCCCTATTTGCTTGGTGAAGTCGATTTCTTTATGCCGGCGGAGGATCATCCCGAGGTCATCAGGCGCCACAGCAGGCTGCTGCGTCCGCTGCTAATCCAGTGTCTGGAAATCTTGTCGTCGTCATCCGACTCGCGTTTCGATCCCGCGCAGCTGCCCGATCAGCCGCGAGCAGTGGCGCAGATCGCCTCCATACTGCTGCAAACTGACAACCAGCAAAAGCAAGAGCTTTTGGCGATGGATAGCTTGTCGAATCTCCTGGTCACACTGGTGGAAATCTATCAGCTGGAAACGATGCTGCTCGCGGTCCGGCTCGAGCCGCCAGAAGATGAATTCGACATCGGACTTTTTTCCAGCAATTGAACTAATCCTCATTGCGCGCCAACGTGTACAATGTACACGATGCTCATTCTTGTCCACCTTAAATGCCCAAGCTGAATTCGATGACCGGCGACCAGCCCAATCAGCGCGTGTTGATGAAATTCCGCAAGCCTGCTCTCATCGTGTTGATTACGCTAGTGATGCTGGAGGCCGTCTTGCAACTTGTCTTCCCACATCTACCGCGCAAAGTGATCAAGACGATGCCGCAATTCTATGACCGCGCCGGTTTCCGCACTAGAACCGAACATGGCGCGCGTGAATTCCCCGCCTGGAAGCTTGTGGACTATGAAGTGACGGCACGATTCGGCGATTTGTTTAGCCTCAGCTGTCTATCTCGTGAAGATGCCCTTCCGCTAGAACCGTACCGCGTGACCTACACGACGGACAGTCATGGATATCGCAACGCCGAGCCTTGGCCGGATAAGGTTGACCTGGTGGTCATTGGCGATTCCTTCACCGCTGCCGAGGCGATCGTGGAGCCATTCTGGCAGGGCATTTCAGATTCGCTGCTGGCCTTCGGTCTGCCGGGCAGCGGGACTGTCGAACAGCAGCGCCTTTTTGAAGCATTCGCTTTGCCTCGGCAGCCGGAAACCTTGGTGCTCGCGTTCTTTGCCGGCAACGATCTCAATGATAGTAAGACTTTCGCCGCTATGCGCGCGCGGGGCGAATTGTTCGGTGACCGGGTGCAA